>JAEPNV010000010.1 GCA_017643215.1 Roseibium sp.
AGCCGCGTCTCGTATCCGGCAACCGGTGCGCCACACCCCACGCACCGCGCGCAGAAACGAGAAAGGCGCAACAGCCGCGTCACTTTGGGAACCAGAACCCGGGCAGGCGTCCGGCCGTGCCACCTCCCATCTTCCCATCGCGCACCCGGCACGACCCGGGCGCCTGCCATCCCGTTTTTTTATGAACGGGAGCTCAAGGATCGAAACGCTGCGGAGAGATCCTGCGGCGCTGGTGGTGCTGGATGAGCCCCCTCACCCCAACCCTCTCCCCGCCGGGGAGAGGGAGCGCGGGCTGCGAGCGTCGTGTGTGAGAATCAACGATATGCGACCCCGTTGGGCCCAAAATACGCTCTCCCGTCGCCGTCCCGCACTCACTGTGACACAGATTCCACACACAGGGACCGGGGCGGCACGGGGCCCGGCGTAAATCCAGGTACCGCCGCAAACCCAGTGGCTCCCCGATCCCGGGTCGCGCCTTTGGCCTGCCCGGGGTGACGCCGGTGCGGGTTTGCGCGCTGGGACCAGGTCAGGCCGATCCGGGCAAAATCAATTCAGGCCGGCCTTTTCGCCGGCGCCGCACCCGGTGACAGGAGCCAGGAAAACACCACGACGGCAAGGGCCGCGCCGATTAACTCGGAGATGAGGAACCCGGGCAGGTCGACCGGCCGGATGCCGGAAAACGTGTCGGTGAAACTGCGCGCGATCGCCACCGCCGGATTGGCGAAGGAGGTCGAGGCGGTGAACCAGTAGGCGGCGGTGATGTAGAGCCCGACCAGCCAGGGCACGGCCGCCTCGCGGAACCGGATGCCGCACAATATGGTCGCAACCAGCCCGAAGGTTGCGACGATTTCCGCGGCCCACTGGCCGGCCCCGGTGCGGATCGTCTCGGAGGTCTGCACGATTTCAAGCTCGAACATGAAGTGTGCGACCAGCGAGCCGCAGATGCCGCCAAGGATCTGGGAAACGATATACGGTCCAGCAACGGGCAGGGTGATCTGCCGTTTCAGCCAGAACGCGAAGGTGACCGCGGGATTGAAATGCGCCCCGGAAATCGGCCCGAGCATGGTGATCAGGACAACCAGGATCGCGCCGGTCGGGATCGTGTTGCCGAGCAGCGAGACGGCGACATCGTCGGACAGCCGGTCGGCCATGATGCCGGAGCCGACGACGGTGCAGACCAGCGTGCCGGTGCCCAGGAATTCCGCGGCGAGGCGGCGGTTGAGATCAAATTCACTCATGAAAGCCTCTTTGTCAGTCGTCGATGCGGCCAATTTCGGCGATCCGGTCGCGCCCGTCAGATGCGGAAAACACAGCGTCTCCAAGCGCGAGAAGGGCGTCGATCCGCCGTTCCAGCCGCTGATAGGCCAGGTCGAAGGCCGCCGCGCGCGCCGCCTCCGGTCCATCGATGCCGGCCGGGTCGGGAATGCCCCAATGAACGGAGAGCGGATGACCGAGCCAGACCGGGCAGGCCTCGCCCGCTGCGCTGTCGCACACGGTCACGATCAGGTCCATTTCCGGCCCGCCGGGGTCGGCGAATTCGTCCCAGCTCTTCGACCGGAAGCCGTCCGTTGGCAAGCCATGGCGGGAAAGGCAATCCAGCGCATCCGGATTGACGGTGCCGCGCGGCGTCGAACCGGCGGAAAAGGTCGCAAACCGGCCGCTGCCCTTGTGACGGAGCAAGGCCTCGCCCAGAACGGAGCGGGCCGAATTGGCCGTACAGACAAACAACACGTTTTTCATCAAAGCCTCATGGGATCGGGCGGGCGGAGGGGCGCGCGCCGGGCGGCTGGACGGGCGCGTTGGCAAGTTCGGCGATCGGGGCGCAGAGTTCCGGTTGTCCGCCGCAGCAATCCTGCAACAGGTAGAGGACCAGCGCCTGAACCGCCGACAGATCGGCGAAATAGTGGATCGACCGCCCTTCGCGGCTGGCATGGACAAGACCGGACCGGGCGAGCGCGGCAAGATGGGTCGACAAGGTGTTGGGCCTGACATCAAGGGCTTCTGAAATCGCGCCGGCGGTCATGCCCTCCGGTCCGGCTTTCACCAGCAAGCGAAAGACATCGAGACGGGTTTCCTGCCCCAGGGCGGCAAAGGCGATGAGCGCGGCTGACTTTTCCATATTTCGAGAATAATCGAAATATGGAAAAGAGCAACAGGCAGTGCGCCATCCCAAGGCCAGCGCGGCGGTGCCTTGCCGCGAGCGTTGATGGCCGCGACCGTTGATGGATAACTGGCCGCGCTTAGCCGGGCGTGGAGCGTGTCCGCCGCACGGCATCCTTCCAGCCGGCCAGAAGACGGTCCCGGGTGCCGGCGTCCATCGCCGGCGCGAATCGTTTGTCGAGCTGCCAGCTTTTGGAAAACTCGGCCTGCCCGGGCCAGACCCCGGCCCTAGAGGCGGCAAGCCACGCGGCGCCAAGCGAGGTCGTTTCGGCGATCACCGGCCGGTCCACCGGCGCGCCGAGAATGTCGGCCAGAAACTGCATGGTCCAGTCCGAGGCGGTCATGCCGCCATCGACCCTGAGGACCGTCTCCGTCTCCGCCGCCCAGTCGGCTTTCTTCGCCGCAAGAAGGTCGGCGGTCTGATAGCCGACGCTTTGCAAAACGGCCCGCGCGATCTCCTTCGGACCGGTTGCCCGGGTGAGCCCGAACAGTGCCCCGCGCGCATCCGCGTCCCAATAGGGCGCGCCAAGACCGACAAAGGCGGGCACCAGATAAACCTCCTGATGCGGATCGGCCTGTTCCGCCAGCTCCTGGGACTGGCCGGCATGGTCGATCATCCCGAGACCGTCGCGCAGCCATTGCACCGCCGCCCCGGCGACAAAGATCGAGCCTTCCAGGGCATAGGTCGTCTGACCGTTCAGCCGGTAGGCGATGGTGGTCAGCATGCGGTTCTTCGACCGGACCGGGCTTTCGCCGGTGTTCATGAGGGCAAAACAACCGGTGCCGTAGGTGGATTTCACCATGCCGGGCTCGAAACAGGCCTGGCCGACGGTCGCCGCCTGCTGGTCGCCGGCCACGCCGAGGATCTGGATCTCGGCGCCGAACAGGCCGGCCTCGCAGGTCCCGAAATCATCCGAGCTGTCCAGCACTTCCGGCAAAAGGCTCATCGGAATCCGCAGGATCCGGCACAGATCCGCGTCCCACTGATTGTCGTGAATGTTATAGATCAGCGTGCGGGCCGCGTTGGTCGCATCGCTCACATGGCGCTTGCCGCCGGTCAGTTTCCAGATCAGCCAGGTGTCGACCGTGCCGAACGCGAGCTCGCCGCGTTCCGCGCGGGCCCGTGCGCCGTCCACATGGTCGAGAAGCCAGGAAATCTTTGTGCCGGAAAAATAGGGGTCCAGCAAAAGGCCGGTCTTGTCGGTGAAAATGTCTTCCAGGCCCTCGGCCTTGAGCCCGGCGCAGAATTCGGAGGTTCGGCGGTCCTGCCAGACGATGGCGTTGTGGATCGGCTCCCCGCTGGCCCGGTCCCAGATCAGCGTCGTTTCCCGTTGATTGGTGATGCCGATCGCGGCGATCTCGGTTGCCGCCATCCCGGCGTTGGACAGCGCTTCGCGGCACACCGCAACGGTGCTCGTCCAGATGTCGTTCGGATCGTGCTCGACCCAGCCCGATTTCGGGAAATACTGCGGAAACTCCTGCTGGCCCACGCCGGCCGATTGATAATCGCCGCCGAACACGATCGCCCGGCTCGATGTGGTTCCCTGATCAATCGCCAGAATGGCCCCGGCCATGGCATCCCCCCAGTCTTATCGTTGATCACCCTTTTGGGCCGGCGGGCCCAATGGAATGTCGGTGTGCCGGTTATGCCGCAGCATCGGGCTTGGCCGCAAGATAGGCGGCAATACCGGCCTGAAGGCCGGCCACCTCGTCCTTGGACAGCCGCAGGCCCAGTTTCGACCGCCGCCACAGGATGTCATCGGCCGTTTGCGCCCATTCCCGGTCAACCAGCCAGCGGACCTCGCGCTCGTAAAGATCGGCGCCGTAATGATGGCCCAGATCTGCGAGACCGGTTGCCCCGGCAAGGATCGCGCGCGCATCACGGCCATAGGCCCGGGTCAGCCGGTGCGCGAACCGATGGTCGAGAAACGTGAAATCGGCCGCCAGGCGGTCCACTTCCTGATCGAATTCCTGCGCCTTGAAGTCGCCGCCCGGCAACGGCACTCCAGCCGTCCATACGCCCTTTTTGAACGGCAGGAACGGGTCCAGCTTTTCCAGAACATGCTCGGCGAGTTTGCGGTAGGTGGTGATCTTGCCGCCGAAGACAGACAGAAGCGGCGGCGTGCCGTTGCCGCCGTCCATCTCCAGAACGTAGTCGCGGGTTGCGGCCTTTGCGTCGCTGGCCCCGTCATCATAAAGCGGCCGGACACCCGAATAGGTGTGGACGATGTCGTCCGGCGTTACCGGCTTTTCAAGGTATTCACTGACCGCCTCGCACAGATAGGCGATCTCGTCGCCGGAGATCGACACACCGGTCGGATCGCCCTCAAAATCCACATCCGTTGTTCCGATCAGCGTGAAATCCGTCTCGTAGGGAATGGCGAAAATGATCCGCCCGTCGGCGTTCTGGAAGATGAAACACCGGTCGTGATTAAAAAGCCGCGGCACAACGATGTGGCTGCCCTTGACCAGACGGACATTGGAGTTGCGGTTGGCGCCGGAGACGCCGGTCAGCATATCGGCAACCCAGGGACCGGCCGCGTTGACGAGAACGGACGCGGTCACGACCCGGTCTTCGCCGCTCGCCTGGTCGCGCAGGACAATGCGCCACACACCGTCCTCGCGCCGGGCGCTGACACATTTTGTGCGGGTGCAGACTTCCGCACCCCGGTCGGCCGCATCGCGCGCATTCAGCACAACGAGACGCGCATCTTCGACCCAGCAGTCGGAATATTCGAAACCTTTTCGAAAGAGGTTCCGCAGGCCTTGCGAATAGGGTCTTTGGTCGAGGCGAACGGTCCTGGTCGCCGGCAGCAACTTGCGGCCGCCAATATGGTCATAAAGAAACAGTCCAAGGCGCAGCAGCCAGGCCGGCCGCAGATCCTTGTGGTGCGGCAGAATAAACCTCATCGGCCAGGCGATATGGGGGGCGGCACGCCAGAGAACCTCTCGTTCTTTCAATGCCTTACGGACAAGATCGAACTCATAGTATTCCAGATAGCGAAGCCCGCCATGGATCAGCTTGGTTGATGCCGAGGATGTGGCGCCCGCCAAGTCACCCATTTCCGCGATCAGGACCGAGGCGCCGCGCCCCACAGCATCTCGGCCAATTCCGGTTCCATTGATCCCCCCGCCGATTACGACGAGGTCAAAATCGGGGGTCATTGACAGCCTCCGGCAAAGTCGCACACGCGATTAATGGTCAGAAGCGAAAATAAAACGAAACTTTGCGAAATTCAATCAAACATACAGATTGACGTCGGGATATCTTTTTCAGCCCGGTTTCGCCGCTCCATGTAAGCCGTTTCCGGTCCACGATCACAGCGGCCAAAAGGCGCCAACCGAGCTGGATCGGAATCGCGTCGAAGGGCCCCCAATTAAGACATGTGATCATTCGGCCCGGTCTTGATCGCTGTCGACAACCGGCGGTTTGGCCGCGTGATAGGTCACCTGCGGGAACGGAATCTCGATCCCCCGCTCGTCAAAGACATCCTTGACGAACTCGTTATAGGCCCGCCCGACGCCCCATTGCGCGCCGGGCAGGGTTTTAATCCGCGCCCGGATGTCGATCGCGCTTGCGCCAAATGCGGTCACGCCGTGCATCTCCAAATCACCCAGAACGCTGCTGCCATGTTCGCTGTCCTTGAGCCGGCGGAATGCCTCTTCCATGGCCACCTTCGCTTTGCGGATATCAGTGTCGTAGGCGACCCCCAGAACGGCCACGTGATAGGAGAAATCACGCATGAAATTCGAGACCATATCCACGGAGGAAAACGGCACGATATGGGCGGTTCCGTCCAGGTCGCGCACGCGCACGGACCGCACCGTGAGCCGTTCCACGACCCCCGTCGTCCCAGCGACCGTGACGACATCCCCCTCGTTGATCGCATTTTCGATCTGAATGAACGCACCGGTGATGATGTCCTTCACCAGCGTTTGTGCACCGAATGAAATCGCCAGACCGACCACACCGGCACCGGCGATGAGGGGCCCAATGTTGACGCCGATTTCCGACAGGGCGAGCAGACCGGCCAATACGAGAACGACGACGGAAAACGCATTCCGGAACAGTTTGAACAAGGTTCGTTCGCGGGCCGTCACGATATAGCCGGAGCGCTCTCTGAGGCGCAGGTCGACCCAGGACATGACCGCGAGCCAGACCGCGAACGCGGCCAGAAGGACGATGAACGCGGATCCGAACCGGCTCGCCAAATTGGTCCCGTCCGGGCTAGTGATCCAATCGAAGAAGCTGACAATGCCCCAGATGTCGAGGAGGATCAAAAGGGTTGAAACAAAGACGGCAAGGCGGAAAACCCTGAGGATCCTGGGGACAAAAGCGTTGAGCCGACCCTGAAGGGCCGGCAGGCTTTTCTGCAACTCCTGCGGCAACCGAATGCCGCCGGTGATGGCGCGCGTCGTGATCAATGAAATCAGAACGCCGCCCATGATCGTCAGCACCGAAAGGCCGGTGGACCGCAGGATGATCGCCATGGCGTCAAAGGGGCGGAACAGCCAGACCAGGAACACCATCACGACATAAAAATACGCGCCAATGTGCCAGACCCGGCCAAGCAGCAACATGGACCGCTTGGCAATCTCGCTGTAAAGGCGCTCCGCATAGGCCGTCGCGCCGGCCGCGACGCGGGCGCGATTGCGGGCGATCAATCCGATCATGATCGCCGTGCCGATCAAGACAACGAAGAAGCGGACGGCGTTGCCGATGACAAAAGAGATCGCCTGATTGGCGACCGGAACGGCCAGCATCAGCCCGTAACTCAGCCAGGCAAACACGAAGCCCAGCCACCGCGCCCAATAAATGGCGGCGTCATCCTCGAACGGCAGAAGCCGTAATGCCGGTCGATTTGGCGCGAAGATGAACCGCAGAGCCGCTTTCGCAAGGCCGGTGATCAAGAATGCGTTGAGCGCCAGGCTTTCCAAGAGCGAGACGCCGGATGTCAAACCACCGAAGCTTGCAAGGGCAACGGCATAACCGGCGGCCCAGCCAAGCAGCACCGTGCCCGCGTCCAGCAACGAGGTGAACACCAAGATACCGGCGCGCAAGGTCCAGCCGCCATACCGGGCCCGAACCTCAAACCGCTTGTGAACACCGGCCAAGATCCACTGCCCGGCCCACAAAACCAGGGTCGCAGACGCCAAGACGGCCGCAACCGAAAACATCGCCTCGAGCAATCGGTCCCAGCGGACCGTCAGCGTGCCATCGGCCAACAGGCTCAAACCTTTTACCGAATGCCCAATGCGTTCGATAATCTGGCCAAGATCATCCGCCACAAGCCGTGTGTATTCGCCAAGCCGCAATACGAAGGCCTGGTCCTGCGTTGCAGCCGTGTCGTCAACGCCAGATTGGTCCGCGTCAGACGGTGTTGCCTCGCCGGATGTGCTTTGCGGCGGCGCTGTTTTTAAATACTCGATCAGGGCCGCCCGCCCTTCCGGATCCTCCAACAGACGCAGCAACGCATCGCTCGCGTCTTGCAGCTCGGTTGTGGATGCTGGCCGTTCCTCGGGCGGTGCGTCCTGCGCGGCAGCTGGTGCAAGCGACCAAAATACCAGCAGAACAATCACTATCGGACCAAATGAGCGCATTAAACCTTCCAAAAAGACCGTGGACCATAAAAGCGGCGGGCCGTCGCCGGTGCGGCACTTTAGAGGCGTTTTTGTTCAGATTGAACCGTCGCATTTTTGTCCAGATCTCGGCCTTGTGTACTGTTGGCGATCCCGTCGGGCAGTCAAAACGCCACTCACGATCGGCTCGGCTGAACACCGGCGCGCGCGTCGGCAACTGGTGTCGGGACGCCACGATTCTTCACAATTTCAAGATGCAAGAAGTCGAAAAAACACAATCCATACATGCGTCTTGACCGGCAATTCCAAAAAACCTCTCACGCAACTGACACCTAGTAACGCATAAATAACCGGACGAGCGGCATTTTAGGATCCGGAAGGGAATTCTATGTCTGGGTCACTGGTCGATCTCGCAAAAGAGAACACGCCCAAAGCGCGCGGAGCCTTGATGCTGGGCTTGGCGGACGTGATCCTTCGCCGTCTCGAGCAAAGCACAGAGGCCGAGCTGCAGGCATTCGGCGAAATTGCGGTCTATCTCTCCAAGATCGCCTCCGAAACGGACCGTGCAAAACTCGCTCGGATCATCGCTCCGCACGACCGCATGCCCTTGCCTCTGGCGCTCTGTTTGGCCGACGACACGATCGCCGTGGCAATGCCTGTCCTGTCTGATTATCCGTCCTTCCCGCCCGAAACATTGCTCGATCTGGCCGAACGGTTGGGCGATACCCATCTTCAGGTTCTGGCCCGGCGCCCGGATCTGTGTGATCGTGCCTCCGATACGCTGATCCGGCGGGGAAGCAAGCCGGTTCACAGAATTCTAGCCGGAAACCGCGACATCAAACTGTCTCGCTACGCACTGCGGTCACTCGTCAAACGCGCCGCCAGGGATGTGGTCCTCCGGGAAGATCTTCTTCTAAGAAGCGATCTGACGCCGGCGATCTGCCGGCAGGTGCTTCCGCATGCCGACGATCGAACCCAAAAACGTCTGCGTACAGTCATGGAAGAGTCGCTAACGCCGGCGCAACTGGACCGGTTGGCGCATCTCCGCCAGTTGCGGCGCTCGCTGGGGCCGGCGCTCGACCAGTCCGACACCAAGACCCTTTGGGCGCAGGTCCAAAAGGCGGGCGCTGATCTCGACGACCTCGTCACGTTGATGCTGCAGGACGGCCGGCTCGCCCATGTCGCGCAGCTGCTTGCCGAAATCACGTTTACATCCGAACAAAAGGCCAAAGACGCGCTGTTCAAGGGCCACCAGGCCGACGCCGTCGAGCTTGCCCATAAGGCCCATCTGAGGCGGGAGACGTTCGAACTGTTGGCCAGAACCCGGTTCGAGGCAATGAAAATGCCGCAGGCCCAGGCCCGCGGGTGGATTGACGCGTTTGCCGGCGCGCAGCCCGGCCGCACGAAAGATCAAAATCCCAACAAGAAGACCGGCGACTTCGCCGCCAAACGGCGCAAAAACCGCAAACCGCGTGCATCCGCCAGATCCACAAGTGCCACGAAATCACGATCTGTGGATATGATCTGACCTGCGCCTCATCGCCGCGCGGTGAGAAACGCGGCAAGCGCCGTTGACACGGTCGCGGCGGCATAAAACCACAGACCGGGCAACGCGGCCGCATCGGCAAGACTGCTCGTCTTGGCGGCAAACAACACCAGCGCCACCAGCATCACATCCAGCATCGACCATTTGCTGACAGCCGACAGCAGCTTTAACGATCTGCTCGGCGTCCGGGTCAGCGCGACCACATGCGTCAGCAGGATCTTTGCGGTCGGCAGCGCGATGGAGAACAGGCCAATGACCGCGGCAAGCCAAGGCTCACTGTCCTGCCACAGACCCCAGACGATCTGGAGCAGCGACGGGCGTTCTTCCAGAAAATAAAGCCGCTCGAACCGCATCAGCGGCAGCGTCAGACCGAGGGCGAATGAGAACGCGGAGACCGGCAGTAACAGTGCGATGATGAGGCGCATGACGGGCAATCGGTCTCCAGCCGGACGCGTCACCGGATAACACACCGGACCATCGCAAAATGGGGTCGGTGTTGAGCCAAACAAATACGCCGCAATTCAAGAACCAGATGTTTTATTGGGTCGTCGACAGGGAATTGAGCAACCAATCCGTTCACCAACGCATGCAATGCGCCATGGGAAACGGTTTATTCCAGCCAGCTGTTGCGCTAACGCGCCCGGATGCGGCCGGCGATTTCATCCAGTTCGTCCTGCTCGGCCATGTCCTGAGCCGTCCGCTCACGCTGCTGATCGCGCTCCTCCAGCTGCTCGAACTTCTTGAGTTCCTCGATCGCTTCGGTGAGCTCAGACCGCGCCCGTTCCAGCTGCTCGTCCAGTTCGCGCGCCGAATTCTGCAAATTGTCGCGCCGCGAGGCAGCCGCCTTCGCAAAGGTCGGATAGGCGAAATGGGTCACATCGGCAATACCAACGCGCTCCTGCTCCGAGCGGATCTGGTCATCGAGCTCGTCCGCCATGCGGTTGAATTCGGCAATCATCGTCTCGATCTGGGCGAGCTGCCGCCGCTTGTCATCGACCTGAAACCGTTTCAAACGGATCAGACTGTCTCGGGTTTTCATCACTCAATACTCCCCTAACAGGATGAGCTTACCCCGGAGTCATTTCCAAAAGGTTGGCAAGTTGCACATATCCATCCGGCAAGGATGTGGCTTCGTCCTTGGTCTGGTTTAAAAACGCCTCGATCGGATCAAACCGGTCGATCGCCTCGTCGACATCGGGGTCCGACCCGCGCCGATAGGCCCCCAACCGGATCAGCTCTTCCATGTCGGTGTAGGTTGCAAGAAGCTGCCGCGCTTTCCTGAGAACCGGCTGATATTCGATCGGTACACAGCGGGGCATGGTTCGCGAGATGGATTTCAGGACATTGATTGCCGGATACCGGCCCCGCTCGGCAATCGCCCGTTCCATGACCACATGTCCGTCGAGAATGCCGCGCACCGCGTCCGCGACCGGCTCGTTATGGTTGTCCCCCTCCACCAGAACGGTGAAGAGCCCCGTCACCGAACCGCTGCCGTGTTTTCCAGGTCCCGCACGCTCCAACAGCCGGGGCAGTTCGGTGAACACGGTCGGCGTATAGCCCTTCGAGGTCGGCGGTTCGCCGATCGACAGCCCGATCTCGCGCTGCGCCATGGCGAAACGGGTGACGGAATCCATCATGCACAAGACATTATGGCCCTCGTCGCGAAAGTGTTCGGCCACGGTCATCGTCAAATAGGCCGCCTGGCGCCGCATCAACGCGCTTTCGTCCGACGTTGCGACCACGACGACCGAGCGCGCCAGGCCAGTGTCCCCCAGATCATCCTCGATGAACTCCTGCACTTCGCGGCCGCGCTCGCCGATCAGACCGATCACCGCGACATCGCATTGCGTGTTGCGCGCCAGCATCGACATCAGGACCGACTTGCCGACACCGGATCCGGCAAAGATGCCCATGCGCTGGCCTTCACAGCAGGTGACGAACGCGTTGAGCGCGCGCACGCCCAGATCAAGCGGCGGCCCCACCCGGGCCCGTTCGGACGCCGGCGGCGGTGCGCTGCGCAACAGCCTGGGGGTGCCGCCGCCGGGCAATTCGCCCTTGCCGTCAATCGGCTCGCCCATGGCATTGATCACCCGGCCGAGCCATGCATCGGCGGGATGCACGACGCTCTCCCGGGCATGAATGACCGCCTTGCAGCCCATCCTGACGCCTTCCAGGCCGGAAAACGGCATGCACAACGCATGTCCGTCCCGGAAGCCGACCACCTCGGCGGCCACATTCGGCTTTCCCGCCCCGCTGTCGATCTGCAAACGCGACCCGACGCTCATTTCGTGAATGGGACCGGCGATCTCGACCAAAAGGCCCTGAACGGCAACGACGCGGCCGTAAATCTGCGTTGGCATCAGCGAATCGATTTCGGAAAAAAGTGCCTTCACGGCAATTTCCTCTCGTCCGTTAACGAATTTGGTAACCGATCGTTTACGTCTCTGATTAATCTTAACGGTTGGAACGCCGTCAGGCGAGCGCCATTTCGCGGCCCACGGGCTTTGTGGAAACGAGTCTGCGAGGAATCGGCTAGCCCGATTTCTTAAACTGATACATTAAGAGTTGAGTCCACGTGTTTTTAGCGAGAACTCAAGGCTTTGCGTGTTGTGCACAGAAACGTTTCCCGGGGCCTTGGCGCTACGAATCAGATTTTGTTAACCATTGGTCTCTAACATGAGTCGGGGTTAACAGCAGTCCTTCGTAGCAGGCGCCGACACAGCCGTTGCGACTTGCCCAGGAAAGGCAACATGAGGGGATTGGCATGCGTGTATTGTTGATTGAGGATGACAGCGCCACGGCGCAGAGCATCGAATTGATGCTCAAATCCGAGAACTTCAACGTCTACACGACAGATCTTGGCGAGGAAGGAATAGACCTCGGCAAACTGTACGACTACGACATCATTATGCTCGACCTGAACCTCCCGGACATGTCCGGTTACGAGGTTCTGCGCACCTTGCGCGTTTCAAAGGTCAAAACGCCAATCCTGATCCTGTCCGGCAATGCCGGTATCGAGGACAAGGTCCGCGGTCTTGGATTTGGCGCCGACGACTATATGACCAAGCCGTTCCACAAGGACGAGTTGGTCGCCCGCATTCATGCGATCGTGCGCCGTTCGAAGGGTCATGCCCAGTCGATCATCGTCACCGGCGACCTGAAGGTCAATCTCGATACGAAGACCGTCGAAGTCGGCGGCCAGCGGGTCCACCTGACCGGCAAAGAATATCAGATGCTGGAGCTTCTTTCGCTGCGCAAGGGCACGACCCTGACCAAGGAAATGTTCCTGAACCATCTGTATGGCGGTATGGACGAGCCGGAGCTGAAGATTATCGACGTCTTCATTTGCAAGCTGCGCAAGAAGCTGGCCGCGGCCACGTCCGGAAAGAACTACATCGAAACGGTCTGGGGCCGCGGCTACGTGCTGCGCGAGCCGGAAGTCGAACAGGCCGCCTGACCACACGATCGGTGCCGGTATCCAAGACCCCCGCCCTGGCGGGGGTTTTTCTTTGCAGCCACAAAAGGATGCGGCCGGGATTGGTGGGAATCCCGGCCGCGACTCGCCTCAGGTTTTTATGGGCCAGTGCACCTAGAGGCTGAGCTGATAGGAGGCTGCGACATAGCGAAAGCCATCGCCGGATGTAGCCACATAACCGGCCGACGGGAATGGCATGTGATAGCCGACGAACGGAATGCGTTCGCTGGCGAGCATGCCGAGCACTTTGCGGCGCGCCGCGGCGGCCGCGCCTTTATCCATGTCGAACCGGACCTCCCAATCCGGATGGGCGAGCGACCAAACGTAGTGATTGGCAAGATCAGCGGCCAGAAGAAGGCGTTGTCCGCCGCTTTCCAGAAGGTAGGTCATGTGGCCCGGCGTGTGGCCGAAAGCCCCCATGGCGCTGATCCCCGAGACCACACTGCCGCCATCGTCGAGAAACGACATCTTGTCCGCGAACGGCGTGACGTTCTTGGCCACCAGTTTCGTCACGCCATTGGCTTCCGGATCCATTCCAGACCAGAAATTGTATTCGGCCGACCCGGTGACATAGCGGGCATTGGGAAAAGCCGGTCCACCCGCTTCCATCAGCCCGCCAATATGGTCAGGATGCATGTGCGTCAGCACAACCACGTCGACCTGTTCGGGCGTATAACCGGCGCCTTCCAACGCGGCGCGCATGTTGCCGCGTGCGGGCCGTCCGCCCTCGCCCACCCCTGTGTCAAACAGAACCAGTTCGGAACCGGTGTTCACGACCGTCGGCGTGAAAAACGCCTTGAACGTGTCGGCGGGAATGAAATTGTCGGAGGAGGAGGCGGCGAATGTGGCCGCGTCCACGTTCATCCCGAATGTCTTTTGCGGCTCTCCAACCGTCACCGCGCCGTCAAGCAACGTCGTCACTTCAAAGTCGCCGACGTTGTATCGTGCGAACGGCATGCCGGTCCCGGATTGTTTGTCGGCCGCCGCATGCGCGGCGCCGCTGTGAACGAGCCCCGCCCCAACGGCGGCTCCAGCGGCACCGAGCAACGCGGTCCGCCGCGTGATATCGATTTTCAGATCAGTCATGAACACACTCCCTTAAGTCCCTAGCGCCCAGAGCGCGTTCATGCCAATGGCCTGTCCAATCCCGCCAAGGTCCCCGAACGTGGCCGGGCATCAGGCCAGCAACCGGGAATAAACGGCAAATATATCCAGGAATTTACGGCAACACGCAACATGTCCGGGCGGTCCATTCCCTGGAATTTGGGGTAGAACACCAAAAGGGACAGGGACCCGTCCAGCCTTTCGTGAAATAGTTCACGGATTCACAAGCGGCCGAATTTTATCCTTTATATTCAGATAGATATATTTCGATGTCATTCATGCTTCTTAAATGGTAGGTTCTTTTCGGCGTAATTCGGCGGCGGGTGAGCATGGATCACAGACTGGTTTGGCAGATGTTTTGGATCGCCGGCCTGGCGGCACTGCTCTTGGCAGCATCCGAAATATCCCGGCCGCCGAATTGGACCACGGTTCACATTTATTTTTATTGGACCGGCCGGATCCTCATTGAAGCCGGCCTGTTCATCGGTGCGCTGGTGCTGATTTCGGCGACCTCTCTGGTGTCCGGACACACGCTCACAAGGATTGTCGTTGCGGCCGCGGTTAGTTTCATTCCCTTCGCGCTGTCGGTTACGGCGCTGGATATCGTCCTGGGTCTTCCCGAACTCGAGCTGCCGATAAAAGCCGTGGGGACCGGGCCATCGGACGAATTGGCCGTCAGCCCGCTTTCCTCCTCAACGGCCTTCGGCCCGTTGGATGCCGTGGGCAGTCATCAGGTGGGCGCGTTCTTGCGCGAACTGGTGTATCTGTTTGACAATCACTTCGTGCTGTGTGCGCTGATCGCCGCGCCCGTCTTATTGGCCGACCAAACGGCCGGTAGGAGCACTCTTGCAACCGGTATGGGTATCGGGTCGAAGAGCGGCGGACTGGATATGGCAGGCTCCGCCCGCCCCTTTCTTGGCGCGTCGTCCGGCAGATCGGCCGAGACCGGTGTCCAGGTGGCCGCCGGGGCCAACTCGCCCTTGTTCCTGCAAGACCTCGATCCACCGTTTGAACAGCCTTTGCTGCGGGTCGAGGCGCAGGAGCACTATGTTCGGCTGGTTGGGCCCGACCAAACAAGAATGGTGCTCTACAGGTTCGCCGACGTCGTTCGCCAAATGCCGCCATCCCTGGGCAGGCAGGTTCATCGCAGCCACTGGGTGGCTTATGCGGCGGCGCGCCAATTGCACACCGAACGCGGCACGCTCCGGATCGAAACCGTGGACGGCGCCGCGATTCCGGTCAGCCGCCGTCACGCCCGCGAGGTCAAGGAGGCCTTCGGGCCGGTTGCCAATGGCTGACGCATGCCGCCTCGGATCCCGGACCGCGGCACACTTTGCTCGCGTTGTCAGGATCTGCATCACGGCGCATACGGCCGTTCGCGCTGCGTGAATTGGTCTGCGCAAACCGGCGAACGCCCAATGTGGTTCGACTGGACGTCCGTGTGTCGTTCTGTTCTGAGGCGGTTGAACCGCGCGCCTGCGCCGTTTTGGACCCGACCGGCCTATCGGGCTCCAACCAATCCTGCAGCGAGGCGGGGGGCTGGCGCCGGAATGCTGGCCTTTTCGGTTTGTTTGCGTTGAAAGAGCCCGCGCCGGCCGGGCACCGGTTTGAAGGCATCGCTCAAACCAACGACCGTTTCTGCCGCGCCAAGAACGAGATAGCCGTCATCCGGAATCGACCTGGCGAGCCGATCCAATATTTCTGTCTTTGTCGCCTGGTCGAAATAGATCAAGACATTGCGGCAGAAGATAATGTCGAATTCACCCAAATAGGAAAAACTCTCCAGAAGGTTGAGCCGGCGCCATTCGATCATGGAGCGGAGGGCCGGGCTGATCTGCCAGATGTCGCCCTTTTGCTCGAAATACTTCAAGAGCAGCTGGATCGGAAGGCCACGCTGAACCTCGAACTGGCTGTAAAGGCCCGCCCTGGCTTTTTCCAACACCTCGTTGGACAGATCAGTGCCAAGAATGCGGACCCGCCAGCCGGCGACCTTTGACGCGGCTTCCTTCAGGCAGATCGCGAGCGAATACGGTTCCTGGCCCGTCGAGGCCGCCGCACACCAAATCCGCAGGCTCCGGGTTCGTGTGCGCGCCTCCAAAAGGTTTGGCAGCATCGTGTCATTGAAGTGTTCGAATGGCGTCTTGTCCCGAAAGAAGAACGATTCATTTGTGGTCATAGCCTCGACCACATCGTTCTCCAGCGTCCGGTTACCGCCGCGTTGAAGGGCGCAGACAAGCGCGCTCAACGTGTCAAGCTTGGCAGCACGGGCAACAGGCAGAAGCCGGCTTTCGACCAGATATTGCTTGTCGTTCGACAGCACCAGTCCCGACCGGTCCTTCAAGTATTTCTTGAGAAAGTCGAATTCCAACGGCGTCATCGCGTCACCCCTTTGATGACGCGCGCGACCTTCGGACCAATTTCCCGCAACGGCAACACGTCACTACACATACCAGTCTGGGCGGCCGCTCCGGGCATGCCCCACACCACGCTGCTTGCTTCATCTTGAGTAATGACGGCACCTCCAGCGCTGGCAATGTGCCGCACACCTTCCGCGCCATCATGGCCCATGCCGGTCAGGATCAGTCCGAGCGCCGCCGACCCGAACGCGTTGGCGATGCTTTCAAACAAGGGATCGACCGCTGGCTTGCAAAAATTCACCGGCGCGTCGTCGGTCAGCTTGATTTTCATACCTGCGCCGCTTTTTTCCACCAGCATGTGCTTGCCGCCGGGTGCGACATAAATGTTGCCGGGCTTCAGCATTTCGCCGTCCTGACCTTCCTTGGACGGACGCATGGCGGCTTTGCCAACATGCTCGGCAAGGATAGACGTGAACGTCGGCGGCATGTGCTGGGTTATAACGACCGGAATGTCGTTGATGGCCGTGCCGAGGTCGCGCATCACGACCTGCAGAGCCTGCGGACCGCCAGTTGACGAACCGATTGCCAGGATTCGAGGCCGGACTGACGGGTAGGATCGAAGCTTGAACTGTGCCCGCGGCGCGGACGGGCTGGAAGCCGGACCGTTCTTGAACGCTTCGCGCGTGTTGACCTTGTTCGAAACCGGACGGGCCGGCGCGGCTGTCCGGCCGGCGGCCGTCTCCGCGCGCATGGCCCGCGCCGACACTGCGCTGCGCCGGCGCCGCGCGCGCTGGCCCAACGCCTTGACCTTGTCGATCAGTTCACGCCGGAAATCGACCGACGTCGTCACTTCCGATGTGGTTTCGGGCTTGGGAACATAATCGGCAGCGCCCAAGGACAGCGCTTTCAAGCTGATTTCCGCGTTCCGGCGGGTCAGCGTCGAAGCCATGATGACGATGAGATCGCGTTTTTTCGCCAGCATCAGCGGCAACGCGGTCATGCCGTCCATTTCCGGCATTTCAATATCAAGCACGACGACATCGGGGTCGCTTTTTTCAATGTCGTCGACGGCTCGCTTGCCGTTGCGGTGCGACCCGACAACCGCCAGGCCGGGATCGGCGTCGAGCCAACGGCTGAGCAATCCCCGGATCACGACGGCATCGTCGACGACCATAACCCGAATTTGATCGTCGGCCGGGGTTGCGCCCGTCCTTAAAGTCTTTTGTGCAAAAGCCATTACTGGTCCGCCGTGCGGTTAAAGGAGCCCGACTTCTTGAAATTTCGCTTCGACGATTTCGCGGTCGAAAGGCTTCATAATGTACTCGTTGGCGCCCGCGCGAATGGCCCGGGCGATATGGGCGACGTCGTTTTCCGTCGTGCAAAAAACAACGATCGGTTTTTCCCCGCCTTCTTCGCCGCGCAGGCTGGTCAAGAATTCCAAACCGTCCATGACCGGCATATTCCAATCGAGCAAGATGGCGTCCGGCATGGTTTTGCGGCATTCATCCAGTGCCTGCTGACCATCCTCTGCCTCGGTGATCTCAAAGTCCATGTCCTCCAAGATCCGCCGCGCCACCTTCCTGATCACGCTCGAGTCGTCAACGACAAGGCACTGTTTCATAGGGTCTCTCCAGTCCTGCCCTGCGCAGTCGTTACGCGGCGACCATGGGCTCGGTGAACATGGCGCCAAGCAGCCGGTCCACATCCAGGATAACCATCAGCTTGCCATCCAGGCGGTGAACGCCGCCGGAGATCTCAGCCCAGCGTTTGTCGAGGTTGGAAGGATTGGCCTCCGAACTCGCCGCCGGCAGCGTCAACACTTCGCCGACGGTGTCGATCACCAGACCGTAGCTTTCCTGCTTGTACTCGATGCCCACGGCCATCATCTGGCCTTCTTCCAGTGGCGGAAGGTGCAGGCGCCGCCGCATGTCGATCGCGGTGACAATCCGGCCGCGCAGGTTCAGGACCCCGGCCACTTCCGGCGCCGACAAGGGCACACGTGTGACGCTTTCGGGGACAAACACATCATGGACCTGGGAGATCGGCAGTCCAAACAATTGCCCGCCGATCACGACCGTGACGTACTGGATCATGTCGCCACTTGTTTGAATGTTGTTTTCCAGCATGGTCATGCTGCCACTCCCAATTCACCGGAGAAGACGTCCTTAAGCGCTGCGATGAGCCCCGGCCGGTCGAACTTCGCGACATAGTCGTCAAATCCAGCCTGACGGCCGCGCTCGATCGATGCGGGCGTTACCATTGCGGACAGGGCCAGAATCGGTATTTGGCGGAACCTTGGATCACGGCGCAGGGTTTCGCAGAATTCGAAACCGTTGATGTCCGGCATTTCGATATCGCTGACGATGGCGTGATACGTCGACCCGTTCTCCAAAAGCTCAAAGGCATCCGCTGGACCGTTACAGGTGGTGACATCGTAGCCTGCGGCCTTGAGAACCGGTGTCAGCATGTTGCGGAAGAACGGCGAGTCGTCGACGAAGAGAACCTTTTTCGTCAGTGCCTCGATGTCCATTTCCTTGCGCATGAACCAGTCTTCAAACGCTTGCGGAAGATAGAAGCCCAGATCGATGATTTCCGTGGCGCGCTCCTTGATGACCGCCGAGCCCAAAATGCCCGGGCGCTCCGAGCCCACCTCAATGTTCATGCGATCCTCGACGATGTCCACGATCTCGTCGACGACCAGGCCCATGGACCGGCCACTGTCGGAGAACACGAGCATCGGCTGCGTGCCCTCCGTTTTGTGCTGGTCGCCCTCGTTGACGTAAACCAGCGGCATCAAGGCCCCGCGATACTGAACCAGATCGCGGCCGTTGGAACGCTCGATCTTCGACACCTCGAACTCTTCCAGGCGGGTGACGAGCGACAACGGAACCGCCTTGGGCTCCGGCGCGCCGGCGCGGAACAGCAAGAGCGAGATCGCCGTTTGTGCGCTGGTCGCCTTGCTTTGCAGCTCTTCGGCCTCTTCCTCGGATTGTTCCGCGACCGCGCTCGAGGCATGGCTGGCCATCGCGCTGGCGACCCCGTTCGGATCGATGATCATGATCACGGACCCGTCACCCAGGATCGTGTTCCCGGAGAACATGGTCAGATTGCGCAGCATCGTGGACATGGGTTTGACCACGATTTCCTCGGTGTGGAAGACACCGTCAACCACGACACCAAAGGTCTGGCTGCCGACCTGCATGACAACGATAAATCCGTTGTCGGCGTCGAACGCCTCGTCGGCCTGCTCCGCCGATTGAACGCCGAGCAGTTGCGACATGTGCACCAGCGGCAACAGCTTGTTGCGCAACCGGAGCACCGGCGTGTCCTTGATGCGTTCGATCCGGTGTTCGGAATTAGTCTGGACGCGGACAAGCTCCACGACAGACAGCTGCGGGATGGCGAACCGGTCGCCGCCAGCTTCCACGATCAGTGTCGAAACGATTGCAAGGGTCAGCGGGATCTTGATGATGAAGCTGGTTCCCTTGCCCTGCGTGGACCGCAGGTCGACCGTGCCGCCAATCAGCTCGATGTTATTGCGCACAACATCCATGCCGACGCCGCGCCCGGACACACTTGTCACTTCGGCCGCGGTTGAGAAACCGGCGGCGAAGATGAACTTGTGGATCTGGGCATCCGTCATCTTGTCGAATTCAGCTTCGGTCGCGAGACCGCGCTCAAGAACCTTCGACTTGATCTTTTCAACATCGAGGCCTTTGCCGTCGTCGCGGACCTCGATGATGATGTGGCCGCCTTCATGATATGCGGCAAGCGTGATGGTGCCCTTTTCCGCCTTGCCTGCGGCCCGGCGCTCGGCCGGCGTTTCCAGGCCGTGGTCGGCGGAATTGCGGACCATATGGGTGAGCGGATCCTTGATCAGTTCCAGCACTTGCCGGTCAAGTTCGGTATCCGCACCGATCATTTCCAGTTCGATCGGTTTTTCAAGTTCCTGGCTGAGATCGCGGACGATGCGCGGCAGCTTTTGCCATGCGTTGCCGATCGGCTGCATGCGGGTGGCCATCACGCCTTCCTGCAGCTCCGCGGTCACATTCGACAGGCGCTGCAACGGCACCTTGAATTCGCTGTCCTCGTGCCGGCGGACGATCTCCAGGAGCTGGTTGCGCGTCAGCACGAGCTCGGAGACCATGGTCATCAAATGCTCGAGCGTGTCGACGGCGACCCGGATGCTCTGGTTCGAAACACTGCCACCGGATTTGTTGGCGCTTTTCTTTTGCTCTGAGCCCTTTTCGTCGGCGGGGGCTGTCTTGGCCTTTGCGGTCTCAGCGGCCGGTTCCGGCGCTGCGGCGACGGCATCGCCCTCAACCTCTGTTTCCTGGAAAGCCTTTTCAAGCTCGTCCAATGACACTTCACCCGGCCGAAGCGGCCGCTCAAGCGTTTGATCAGGCTCGGACGCCTCGGCCTCCTGCTCGGCATCCGCGGAGACAGCTTCCTCTGTCTCGGATGTTTCGGCACCGGCGCCATTCATGGCTTCGTCGGCTTTTGCGGACATCGCCTCAAGTTCGCCGATGAGTTCGCTGTCGTCACCCTCTGGCTCGTCACCGCCGGCAGCTTCAAGCTCGCCCAGGATGTCCTTGATCCGGTCGATTGAAGTCAAGATGAGAGAAACGGCTTCTTGCGTGACCGGCGCACCGTCACGGAATTTGCCCATTAAGGTTTCCGCCGCATGGGCAATGCCCTCAAGGCGCGGCAAACCTAGAAACCCGCAGGTCCCTTTAATTGTGTGCACGAGTCGGAAAATGTTGTCCAAAATCGTGGCGTTATTCGGTTCCTGCTCAAACTTGACCAGTTCGACGTCGACGACGTCGAGGCTTTCGTTTGTCTCGGTAATAAATTCCCTGAGAAGGTCGTCCATGGCCTGCTCTCATCCGGCTGGTTACTGGTTCCGCGTTTCTGACAGAAACGGCTGGACCGGGGTGTCCATAATGAGAACAGTGGGACGAAACAG
This sequence comes from Roseibium sp., assembly GCA_017643215.1. Lineage (GTDB taxonomy): Bacteria > Pseudomonadota > Alphaproteobacteria > Rhizobiales > Stappiaceae > Roseibium. Next base: position 21,189 of record JAEPNV010000010.1, read on the forward strand.
TTAAGATACGCTGAAGCAGCGAACGCAATTTACCATTTGGTTTTAAGCCGCATTGAAAGCAGCAATTCTGACAAGGTCGTCTTCCTTTTCGATCTTCAATGCCATCGCGCATTCGCGTGCAAGCAACACCGTGTAGATCGGTTGAACAGAATGGGCGTCAATGCGTTCAGGCTCTTCGCCGCTCAAGGTTTCCTTCATTCCAAGCGGAATTCGCGGATTGAGACCTTTGGCGGTCAGCTCAAAACTTGGCGATGACGGTTCGCCGTCCATCGCAACGACGATATCGCCACCCCGCGGAACACATTGGTTGGCGATCAAGATGAGATTGAGCAGCAATTTGACGTGGTTTTTGGCCATCAAGTGCCGGGACACCTGCCAATCCAGGTTGGATTTCTCGTTTTCCATGAAACCGGTCGCCACCACCTGGGCATCACCCAAATCGATTTCGGCACCGGCCGAACCTGCCGCACCGAATGCCAGACGGGCGAATTGGAGCTTGGCCGATGCCTGCCGCGCGCTCTTTCGGATGAGGTCCATGGCGAACTCGCGCATGTCCTCTGATCCTTCTTCATCCAGAACCTCAAGGCCGTTGGTGATCGCGCCGACCGGACTGATGATGTCGTGGCAGACGCGGCTCGCAACCAGAGCGGACAAATCCAAAGAAGTGAGCTCTTTGAGTTGGGACATGATTCAGGCAAGGCTTTCCCGGCGCAACGCCGCATGTGATTCGGTTCGCACGTTTTAAAGGGATACACACACGAATTGGCGCTGCCAAGCCGATGACGGGTTACCGCTGCGGTTCACACCCGGTTTTCCGCGCATTTTCGGCAGCGTCTGCGGAAAGACGATCCATGTTGACCATGAACAGGAACCGGTTCACCACCGAATGGAACAGGGTGAGCCGGCCATCGACAAACGCAAAGATGTGGGGATTGCCGGCGGTCGCAAAACCCTCGGCGAGCGCAAAGGCGCCGCACCCGGCATAGGCCGGCGCGTAGGTCTCGGGCGCGTTCTTGAAAGCCGCCATATTGCCCTCATTCACAAACACCCACTCCGCGCCGCCCCACTCGTGAACGAAACTGCGGTCCCCCTTGCGCGGAAAGCCATCAACGAAATAAGCGACCGGATCATGGCCACTTAACGCGTAGCCGGCGATGGGATCGGGGATGAACAGCTCCGGCCGCGCGTCGCTGGTATCCACCAGAGCAAAGGAAATGAGCGCTGCCGTGCCGGCAAGCCACATCCTTGTCTGATTTGCGGTCCAGCGTTTCATGAACTGATTCGGTTTTTGGCGGCGACGCACCCGCGAATCGGGCATAGCCCGGGAATCATATCATTGGGCGCACATCATGAAGCAGCGGATTTGCTGTTGTGCACCCAAGCCAAGGAGAGACAAGTCCATGACGGTATTGCAAAACGGTGCGCTCCGGCTTGCATGCATTGCCTTTGTGCTCAGCGCCCTGTTCTGGCCGCACACCGCGACAGCGCAATCGAGCCAGCAAACCCTCGATCCGGCGGACAGTTATAGCCAGGACGAGATCGTCAACGCCGGCCACAGGTTTTTCGGCTCGATCTCCGGGAGCCTCGCCGCGGTGGTGGAACGCGCGTTCAGCCAATACGGCCAGCCAAATGGCTACATTCTAGGCGAAGAGGGCGCCGGTGCCTTCGTCGCTGGCGCGCGCTATGGCGAAGGGGATCTGTATACCCGCAATGCCGGGACACATAAGGTGTTCTGGCAGGGTCCGTCCGTGGGCTGGGACTTCGGCGGTGACGGCGCCCGGGTGATGATGCTCATCTACAATCTTCCGTCCATCAATGACATGTACAAAAGATATGTCGGCGTCAACGGATCCGCATATCTGGTCGGTGGCATCGGGATGACCGTGCTCAACAATCACGACATCTATGTGGTACCGGTTCGCGCCGGGATCGGGGCACGCCTTGGTGTGAATGTGGGCTACCTGAAGTTCACGCCCGAACCGACCTGGAATCCGTTTTAGCATTAACGACATTCCGTAAGGGAATTCCTGCGCCCTTGGCGGAAAGCGTCACCTCGTCTATTGATGGTCCGGTGTTGGCGATTTATCTGACGTCTTCACACGGACCGGGAGCGGATGTTGATCGAAGCCGCCATGTACACGGCGTTGGGCTTTTTTATCGCCAGTCTTCTTGCGCTGGCGATCCTGCCTGCGTTTTACAAACGCGCCGTGCGGCTCACCAAACAGGCCCTGCAGGCCGTCAACCCGGCGACATATGCCGAAGTGCGTGCAGCCCAGGACCAGGCCCTGGCACGCCACGCCGTTGAACTGCGCCGGGTCGAACAAGCGCTCGACCGTCAACGGGGACTGTACGCCGAGGAGAAGATGACGGCCGGCAAACTGCGGGCCGAATTGCTGACGCTGAAGGCTGCACACAGCGCCGAGTTGGCCAAATTGCAAGCCGAACTCCAAACAGCGGGCGAGGAAAAACAGACCAAAGACCGCAATGCAACGGACCTTGCCAAAATCCGCGCCAAACTCGCCGAGACGGAAAAATCTCTAGCCGCGGCGCTGGCGGAAGCGGACCTTTTGCGCCAGGCCCGCGAAGGGGCCGACCGCTGGATGCCGGCGGAAGACACGATGGCGCTTGCCACGATCACAGGCTTGGAAGCGCAGGTCGCAACCCTGTCGGCAAAACTGCAACTCTATGAAGCCAGCGGTGCCGAGACAGACGGCGCCCGGCCGGAGATTGCCGAAGCGGACCAGTTGGCGGTGATTGCCGACCTCGAAAAACAGCTCGTGGATGTGGAGGCCAAGTACATCGAAGCGCAAAGCGAGGTGACCCGGCTGATTGCGCAAATGAACATGAGCGGGGGAACCACCGACGCCCAGACGGAAGCCTTGTTGAATGACCTGGCTACCGCGAACGCCGAAAAGGCGCGTGTGCAGGCAATTGCCATGGACCGCGACCGGGCCTTGTCGCGTGCCAGGGCGCAGTTGGCGCAATTGCGTGACGATATCAAGCGCATGCCTGAACTGGCGTCACTGCGTGACGATCTGACCAGTCTTGCCCGGTCGCTGGCCAGTGACGCCAAACCCAGGCGCGGGAAAACCGCGGCAAAGACCGCACAGGTCGCCAACACCGCCAATGAGGCGCAGGCACGCGGCGGCGAACAGGATAAAAAACAGGCATCCCGGCAAACGCCTCTTGCTTCGGCTGAAACGACAAAAAGGCGAACGGCCTCCAAAAAGACGGCGGTATTGAACGCGCAAGCCGATGCCCCCGCCCTGTCGCCAAACGCACTGGTCCGGCGGGTCGTCAACGCCAGCAGGGAAAACCGGCCAGATGGCAAGGGCGATGGTCCCGCCCGCTCAATCGATGCCGGCACAAACACGAAACGAGACGCTACCGGACCGACGGCACCTGCCGCAATTCCCGCTGCATCGATCGATAAATCCAAGAAGAAGGATGTGGCGTAAGTCACCAGGTGCTGCGTTGGTGATGTTGATGTTTCAAATAGACTGCCGCCCTGATCTCAAATGCTAATTGCCCGTCACAACGAAATCCTGGAAATTGCGCGGCAAAACGGCCGGGTCACGGTTGACGATCTGGCCAAACGGTTCGACGTAAGTCCGCAGACAATCCGCAAGGATCTGAACGAACTGTGCGAGCGCAGGTTGCTTGCCCGGACCCATGGCGGCGCCTTGTTGTCATCCGGTGTCGAGAATGTCGGGTATGAGGCCCGGCGCATTATTTCGAGCCGGGAAAAGGCTGAAATCGGTGCTGAGGTCGCGTCCATCATTCCCGACAACGCGTCGATGTTCATCAACATCGGCACGACGACCGAAGCCGTCGCCCAGGCGCTGCTTCAACATCGCGGGCTGATGGTGATCACCAACAACATCAACGTGGCCAGCCTCATGCGAGGGTATTCGCAAATCGAGGTCGTGATCGCAGGTGGACTGCTTCGCCACGCCGATGGCGGTATTGTCGGCGAGGCCGCTGTGGACTTCATGGCCCAGTTCAAGGTGGATTTCGCCGTGATCGGCGCCTCGGCCATCGATCCGGACGGGTCCCTGCTCGACTACGATTATCGCGAAGTGCGCGTGACCCAGACGATCATGCAAAACGCCCGGCATGTCATCCTGGTGGCCGACAGCACCAAATTCGATCGCACGGCCCCGGTGCGCGTCGGTCACCTGTCCCAGGTCAACACGTTTGTGACAGATCAATGCACATCCGCGCGCGTGGCGAAGATTGTCGTCGACGAAGACGTCACCCTCGTGGAAACGGCACGCCAGCACGTGTCGTGACCCGGCCATGGTCGGATGAATGCGACAAGATCGTGCATGGCACGCCTGCCCCGCCGAAGAGGCTGTCAGGGCATTTGGCGGCAAAACCACCGGCCTGACCGACGCGCAGGCCCGCGCCGCGTTTGAAGAATTCGGCCCCAACGCCCTGCCTGAACCACCCCGGCGCGGTCCTCTCCTCCGGTTTCTGCGCCAGTTCCACAATGTGCTGATCTATGTGCTGCTTGCCTCGGCGGCAGTCACCATGGCGCTTGGACACACAACCGACAGTCTTGTGATCATGGCGGTTGTTCTGGCAAACGCGGTGATCGGCGTGATCCAAGAGGGGCGCGCGGAAAACGCGATGAGCGCGATCCGGAAGATCCTCGCCCCGCAAGGAACCGTCATCCGCGACGGCATGCGCCAGGAGATCGACGGGACACAGATCGTTCCAGGCGATGTGGTCCTGCTGTCCGCCGGCGACCGCGTGCCGGCGGATATTCGGCTTTTGAACTCCGATGTGCTGTCGATCCAGGAAGCGATCCTGACCGGCGAATCCCTGGCGGTTGAAAAACACGTCGACGCCGTCCCGGAAGACCAGCCGCTGGGCGAGCGGTCGTCGATGGCATTTTCGGGCACGCTGGTGGTTCGCGGTCAAGGGACCGGGGTGGTTGTCGCGACCGGGAACAAAAGCGAGATCGGCCGCATCAGCGGGCTGCTGGCCCATGTCGACCAGCTCAGAACCCCGCTCCTTGCCCAGATGGACGAGTTTGCAAAGTGGCTCACCGTTCTCATTCTGGTTCTCGGCGCGCTGTTGTTCGCCTACGGCACGGTTCTTCAGCATCTCGAACCGCAATTGCTGTTCATGGCGATCGTTGGCCTGTCCGTCGCCGCCATCCCCGAGGGCCTGCCAGCGGTTTTGACCATCACACTCGCGATCGGCGTTCAGGCCATGGCCCGCCGCAATGCGATCGTCCGCCGGCTCCCCGCGATCGAGACCCTGGGCAGCGTTTCGGTCATTTGCACGGACAAGACCGGTACACTTACCATCAATGAAATGCAGGCGACGAGCCTTGCCATCGGCGAGACACGCTACGGTCTGACCGGTCATGGCTACGCCCCGGAGGGGACGCCCTATCGCGAAGACGCGCGCGACGATCCCCTGACCGACAAAGAAACGGCCGCATTGCAGGGATTGGCGCGCGCCGCGGCGCTTTGCAACGATGCCGAGATCTACCCCGACACGGAAACGGATCATCCCATTTGGCGCGTCCAAGGCGATCCGATGGAAGGCGCGCTGCTTGCGATGGCGGCCAAATGCGGTGTGCGGGACTTGGACTGGCGCCGCCTCGCCGTGGTGCCATTTGACGCGCGGCACCGGTTCATGGCGGTCCTTCATGAGGATCCAGGCTCAGATGCCCCGCTTGTCAGCGTGAAGGGGGCCCCCGAGCGGATCCTGGCCATGTGCAGCCATCAAGTCGCCGCCGACGGGGAGCCCGAGCCGCTCGACGACCTTCAGTGGCACCGGCGCGCGGACAACCTGGCCAATCGAGGTCAGCGCGTGTTGGCTCTGGCGGAACGGCGTATGCCGGCCGGAACGCAAGAATTGGCGCCCGCCGATGTTCAGGAAAACCTCACGCTGGTCGGGCTCGTCGGCCTGATGGACCCGCCGCGGCCCGAAGCGGTTGAAGCAGTGGCTCGCTGCCGGTCAGCGGGCATTGAAGTGAAGATGATCACCGGCGATCATCCAGGGACCGCAGCCGCCATCGGCCGGCAGATCGGGCTTGCAAAACCGGCCAATGTGCTGACCGGCGCGGATCTCGACGCCATGAGCGACGGCGACCTGAAGGCGGCCGTTCTGGAAACGGACATCTTCGCCCGCACCAGCCCAGAGGACAAACTCCGGCTCGTGATCGCGTTGCAAGCCCATGGCTTGACCGTTGCCATGACCGGTGATGGCGTAAATGACGCCCCGGCGCTCAAACGTGCGGACGCGGGCATCGCCATGGGTCAAAAGGGCAGCGAGGCGGCCAAGGAGGCCTCCGACCTGGTGCTGGCCGATGACAATTTCCGCTCGATCGCCGATGCCGTGCGCGAAGGCCGGACTGTCTACGACAACATCACCAAGGTGATCGGCTGGACCCTGCCGACGAGCACCGGCGAAGCGTTGACCATCGTCGCCGCGATCCTGTTTGGCCTGACACTGCCCGTGACCCCGATCCAGATCCTGTGGATCAATCTGGTAACCGCCGCAACGCTCGGTATTGCGCTTGCCTTTGAACCGGGGGAACCGGGCACCATGGACCGTCCACCCCGGCGCCGGGGGACGCCGCTCCTGACACCGCTGCTTGCCTGGCACATTTCTTTTGTGTCTGCGCTTTACATGGCCGCCGTCTTTTCGATGTTCGTCTATGCGCGCGAGCAGGGATATTCCGTGGCGCTGGCGCAGACGATCGCGGTCAACACGCTCGTCGTCTTGGAGGTGTTTCAGCTCTTCTTCGTGCGCACGATGCATGGCCCCAGTCTGACGATACAAACCTTCCGCGGCACAAGGCCCGTCTGGATCGCGGTCGGCGTTGTGGCGGTCGGCCAGGCCGCAATCACCTATGTTCCGGCAATGCAGGTGATATTCGGAACGGAGGCCGTTCCCCCGCGCGAGGCCGCGCTCATACTGGCACTCGGGGTCGCTCTGTTCGTCATTCTCGAAACGGAAAAAAGACTTCGGACCGCGGCGATGGGATCGGCGCGCAGCCTCGACTGAGAGAGGATCTTGCCGAAAACAGGTTCGTGCCTGTCGTAACCGGTCCGGGCTACAGGTGAGCCTTTGGATGGCAACACCCGGAAAGACCGTCCGTTACCGTGCGACAAACGCCGTTGTTCCGAGAATTTGCCCGGTCCGCCGGTCCGCATAGACGAGGCTCGACGCCTCGCCCTGCCGCACCAGCATAATGAGCGTATCGTCCGACACCGTCACGCTCTCGACCACGGAGCCCGGCTCCAGGGCGATGGTCGCGACGATATCGCCCGCCTCCGGCGCATCTGAGGTGTTGATCTTGTAAAAGATAGCTGCAAAGACGGCGAAAAGGCCGGCGAACATGATCAGCGTGGAGCCGAACAGGAGCCGGCGCAATTTGACCTGCAGCCGCTCGGCCGCCGGATCAAGCGGCGCTTCATCCAGGTCTTCATCGCGCTTATCGGGATGGCTCATGACAAATACTACTCCGGAAGATCCGGTCGAACCGGACCTGGAATTCACAGTAAAGGTTGATGCGGACGGCCACGGCAAACGCCTTGATGCCGTTTTGGCCGCGCAGATGACAACGCTGAGCCGGAACCGGATCCAAACCCTCATCAAAAGCGGCGAGGTCACCGTCGACGGGCGCAAAATAGTGGAGCCCAAACACCGGGTCAATGAAGGTGTGACGCTAACACTTTCAATCCCGGAACCGGAGGACGCGGAGCCGGCGGGTGAGAACATTCCGATCAGCATCGTGTATGAGGACGATGATCTCATTGTCGTCGACAAACCGGCCGGTCTCGTGGTCCATCCAGGGGCCGGCAACTGGACGGGCACCTTGGTCAATGCGCTGATCCACCATTGCGGCAACAGCCTCTCCGGGATTGGCGGCGTCAAGCGGCCGGGCATCGTGCACCGGATCGACAAGGACACGAGCGGTCTGCTTGTTGTGGCCAAAACGGATCAGGCCCACCAGGGACTTGCCCGGCAATTCGCGGATCACGGCAAGTCCGGGCCGCTGGAACGGGCCTACGCGGCGCTTGTTTGGGGCGCGCCGCGCGGACTGAAGGGCACGATCGACGCCAATCTGGCGCGGTCTCAGGCGAATCGGCAAAAAATCGCGGTCGTCAAGACCGCCGGGCGTCACGCGGTCACGCACTGGCAGGTGCAGGAGCGGTTCGGGCCGCCGGACGAGCCCGCGCTGGCCGCCTTGCTGGAGTGCCGGCTTGAAACCGGCCGGACCCATCAGATCCGGGTTCATATGGCGCATATCGGCCATCCGCTGATCGGCGATGCGGACTATGGCGCCGGCTACAAGACCAAAATCAACCGCTTGGACGAACCGCTGAGAAGCCAAATCGCAGGCTTCAACCGGCAGGCACTGCATGCCGGTCTTTTGGCGTTCGCGCATCCGGTCACGGGCCGGGCACTTCGATTTGAAAGTCCGTATCCGTCTGATTTCAATAACCTTTTGTCGTCATTGCGAAAAATTTAGATTCTGATTCCACGCAAAGGTCATGCAATCGGCACATTCTCACTTATATTCGGATGTGCCGACGTGCCGCGTATTGGACGTCGAGAGGCATCATGTTTGCTTCCGCGCGGGCCGCGTTTTCCTGCTGTTTGAGGAAAGCCCGCTAACGAGGGGACGTGACCAATTGGGAGAAAGGGGGCGCATTTCATGGCCCAGAACGTACCGATGCTGACTGCCGGGGAAGGTGGCTTGAGCCGCTACCTCGATGAAATCCGGAAGTTTCCCATGCTGCAGCCGCAGGAGGAGTATATGCTCGCCAAGCGGTACAAGGAGCATGAGGATCCTGCGGCCGCAGAGCGGCTGGTCAATTCACACCTGCGTTTGGTTGCAAAGATTGCGATGGGTTACCGCGGCTACGGATTGCCGCTGGGCGAGGTCGTGTCCGAAGGCAATGTTGGCCTGATGCAGGCCGTCAAACGCTTTGAGCCGGACAAGGGTTTCCGGCTGGCCACCTACGCCATGTGGTGGATCAAGGCCGCCATCCAGGAATACATCCTGAGATCCTGGTCGCTGGTCAAAATGGGGACCACCGCCAATCAGAAACGCCTGTTCTTCAATCTGCGCCGCCTTAAGGGCCGGATCCAGGCCCTGGACGAGGGTGATCTGAAACCGGATCAGGTTCAGGAAATCGCCACCACCTTGGGCGTGTCGGAGGAGGAGGTCATCTCCATGAACCGGCGCCTGGGTGGTGATGCGTCTTTGAACGCACCTGTGCGCGCGGAAGCCGACGCCGGCGAATGGCAGGACTGGCTCGTCGACGAAAGCGAAAGCCAGGAGACCATCCTGGCGAACCAGGAGGAGCTGGACATGCGCCGCAAGCTCCTCAGCGATGCCATGGAAGTCCTAAATGAACGCGAACGCCGCATTTTCGAGGCGCGCCGGTTGTCGGAAGACCCGATGACCCTGGAGGATCTGTCGACCGAATTCGGCGTCAGCCGGGAGCGGGTTCGCCAGATCGAGGTACGCGCCTTTGAAAAGGTGCAAAAAGCCGTCAAGAACAGCGCCAAGGCCAAGGAGTTACCGGCTGCGTGATGCGCACCGATGACCCCAAGTGCAATTGAGACATTCGAATGCCCCGCCGGACCGCGTCCGGCGGGGCACTTGTTTGATCAGCGAATTTCCGCCGTGTAGGTGTCCACCGGCACCACGGTTTCGATCAGGCCATTTTCGGCCATGAACGCGGCGAACCGCTGATACCGCCCCTTGTCGAGCGCGGCGGGACGTTTGGCAAAACGGGGCAACGTGTCGATCCAGGCTTGCCGGTTCAGCCTGTCATCAAGGCTCGGATAAAGCTCCAGGAACGCTTCCCACGCCTCGTCCGGATGATTGGTCAGGTAAATGGTCGCCGCTTCAACGGCCGCCATGAACCGGGCGAAGCGCGGATCGTCGGTCTTGTCCTTGTGAACCACATAAATCAGCTCGTCGAAGATCGGCACACCGTGCTCTTCGGGAAAAAACGCCTTGCCTTTCTTTCCCTCGATCGCGATCTGCGTCAGCTCGAAATTGCGGTAGGCGCCGATCACGGCATCGACCTGACCGGACATCAGCGACGGCGACAGCGCGAAATTGACATTGATCAGTTCGACGTCCTCCACGCTGAGGTCGACCGACTTCAGCATCTGGTTGAGCATGACGTCTTCAAATCCGGAAACCGAAAAGCCGATCGTCTTGCCTTTCAGGTCGGGCAGTTCCTTGATTGGTCCGTCTTCCAGAACGATGAGGGAGTTGAGCGGCGTTTCCACCAGCGTGCCGATCCACTTCAGCGGCAAGCCTTCCTCGATCTGCGCATGCAGGGTCGGCTGGTAGGATATGGCGATATCGCCCTGCCCGGCGGCGACCAGCTTCGGCGGCATGGCCGGATCGGCCGGTTCAATGAGCTCGACCTCCAGGCCTTCAGCCGCGAAGTAGCCCTTGGCCTGCGCCGTGATGATCGGCGCGTGATCGGGATTGGTGAACCAGTCCAGCAAAACGGTGAGTTTGTCGGCCGACTGAGCCGGGCTTGCCATGGCCAGGGCCATGGTCAGGGCGGCCGCCCAGGCCGTCAAACGATGCAACATATCATCCTCCAGAAAAGCGGCGGTCAGTCTTCGACCTGCCAGGGAACCATCCACCGGGTGAAGTGCTCGACCACAAAGCGCAGCGTCAGAACCATGACCGCGAGCAGAATGAGCGCGGCGAACATGACGTCGGTCTGCATGCGGGCATTGCTTTGCAGCATGATGAACGCCAGACCGCCTTTGGCCCCGACCCACTCGCCGACGATCGCCCCGATCGGAGCGAAGACGGCGGCAATCCGGATGCCGGAGGCGAGCGCCGGCAGTCCGGCGGGAAAGCGGAAATAGACCAGCTCCTTGAAGCGGCCGATCCGGTAAAGCCGGGCAAGGTCCGTGTAGCCGGGATCGGCCCGGCGCAGGCCGTCATAGAAGGTCGAGGTGACGGCGAAAAAGATCACCAGGATCGCCATCACGATCTTCGACGCCAATCCGAATCCGAGCCAAAGCACCAGGATCGGCGCGATCGCGAACACCGGCAGGGCCTGTGTGACCAGGATCATGGGCAACAGGCCGCGCCGCGCCAACGGAAAGAGCCACATCGCGATTGCGATGACCGTTCCGGCAAACACGCCGAGAAGAAAACCGAGCACCGTTTCAAATGCCGTGATCGAAGCGTGTTCGAGCAAAAAGCCGCCGCGCTTCTGAAAGGCCGTAAACACTTGCATCGGGCTTGGAAGCATGAACGGCGGAATGGCCAGAAGCCGGACGGTCAGGTCCCAAAGGACGACAAAGACGGCAAGTCCGGCGGCAATCCGAACGGCCCGGCTCAACACACCCAGAAATCCCTGGCGGATCACCGCCAAGGCGCCCATGCGGATGCCGGGTGCGGCAACGACAGTTTGTGGAGCGCCCACAGGCGCGGATTTATCCAACAACACAAGGATCTCCCGTCTTCGGCTCAACCGAAATCGACTTTGGAGATCCGGGAAAAGGCTAAGGTTTCCGTCCCTTCGCCGGCATGACCCGGATCAGGTTCTAAGGGTTCGGCGATCGCCATCTCAGTTCCCGGTTAGGAACACCCCTCGGACCGGCGGTGAATGTGCACAATATGCGGAGAAAACGCAAGAAAATCCGGACAAGACCAGGCCGGATCCAAACCCGGGCTGCAGTTAACCAGCCGTCCAGGCGGAAATCGCCTGTTCCACTGCGGCCGAGCCGGCCGCACCCTTTTCAAGGGTGAGGATGCCGCGCTTGCCATTGTCATAGAGCATCGGGATATCGATCCAGCCGCGCTCACGCAACAGACCGAGGTTCCGGTCACGCTCACTGTTCAGGCTCGACAGTGCGATCCAGAAATATCCAGGAGACACCTTGACCGAAGCCCCCAAAAGCGCGTCGCCCCGCGCTTCTTCGGTGGGTTTCATGACCAGACCGGGCACGTTGACGACATCGCCGGCGGAAAAGTTCTCCGGAAACTCATACTTGATTTCAACAAGATGGCTGGCCGGCAGCGAAGCATCGTCGTTCGGTTTGATCCGGACGTTCACCGTCACGTCGCGCTCCGGAATTTCGACATCGGCAACAAGCACTGTCTGCGGGCGTCCTTCAAGGTCGGTTTCCTCGGCGAGCGACCAGACGACCGCGCCCTGTGCGGCGGTCCCGGCGCCGTTGGCATCCTCGCCCTCTTCATAAAGGATCGACCGCTGTGTGCCGGCGGGTGTTGCCACGGCATCCGCGCCGGCCTCGTCCGATGGCGGCGGCAACGCGGCAACGGCTGTCTCTTCGGATGGCGCCGGTTCCTGGCTGGTCACGGTGGCGGGGGTACTGGGTTCCGGCACCTCCGGCGCGGCGGTCTCCGGCGCAGCGGGCGCGGGGGTATCCAGCGGCGCAGGCGCCGGCGGTTCCACCGGTTCCGGGGCCGCCGTGGCTGCCGTGTCCGGCTCAACATTTACCGGCGGTTGCGGCTCGACAAGCCGGGATTCCGTTTCACCCGGAGTGATCAATGTTGTGGTAACGCTACGGGCATCCGGCGCTGCGGCCGGCTCGCCGTTTTCATCGAGCAGCCGGTCGGTGTTCTTGGTCGGTTCCGCGGCCGCGTCGTCGGCCGGCTGCGATGGTGCCGCATCGTCGCCTGTCACGGCCGCCACGGTGTCTTCGGCGCCGGTGTCGTCGCCGGTCAAATCCGCGACGAGATCGCGTTGTGAGTAAACGACGGCTCCAATACCGGCTAGGATTAGAACCAGAAGCCCGATCAGCGCATACGGCATGTATCCGGACAAGCCGCTCCGGCCACGGGCAAACACGTCCGACGCGCGGCCGCGGTTCCGGTCGGCCGACCGGCGGGGGCGGCTTTCGGCATCGGCAGGTGCTTCGGCGGGCGTGTCCGGCTCATCGGCAAAGATGCCCGGATCGTCGGGTTCCATACGCCCCGGCGCGGTGGCGGCGCGTTCCGGACCGCCCAGGCTCGGCTCCTTGCGGACAGGTTCAGCAGGAACATCCGGCTCCGGTTCTTTGGCCTCCAGAACCTTTTTGGTGCTTTCAACCGCACTGTGCGATGCATCGCCAAGCTGCTGGGCCGCCTCGACTTCTTTGGCAAGGGGCGATGGCGCATTGCTGCCGGACGCGGCGGCCGGCGCCGGCATGGTTGGCTGTTGTGCGGCCGTTGTTTCGTCGGCGGAAACCGGTGCTGCTGGCGCAGCCGGTTCAGGCGCCGCCTTGTCGGAAACCTGCGATCCGCTGTCCGCGGATGCTCCAGATGTCTTGACCGGTGTGGACACCGGAGCCGCGGTGCTCTTGGCCGCCGGCCCCAAGCCCAGGCTTTCGCGGGCGGCTTCGGCCTCCACCTTCCGGATGGATTCTTCGAGGCGGAGTTGCTCGGCCGTGATTTCAGATGGCGAAAGTGGCGGTTCGTACGCCTTGAGCTGATTGACGATCGCCGTGCGCGCGCGGCTGTAAACGCTTCGGCGCGCTGCGCCGTTGTTCTCCGGCAGCGAAGAGATCGTCTTCTTCAAAATGGAATAGTAGTCAGCCATCTTTTTGCCCGTCGGCCTGCCTTTGAACGCATGGGCCGCTTACATCCAGGCTTATAGCAAGTTCAGCCCCGGACGAACCAGTTCTTATGTGACGCCAGGCCAGCGGCACAACGGCCTGACACTCTATACACGCCCTATGCCCAGTCGAAGACCTGTTCGTCGCCGCCTCCGATTCGCTTGCGGCCTGAATATGGAGATTATTGTGGCCAGATGGCCACATGTCTCAATCCTGAAACGGATTCTGCACAAGAATCGTATCGTCGCGCTCCGGGCTGGTGGACAACAGCGCGACCGGCGCGCCGATCAGTTCCTCCACATGACGCACATATTTCACGGCTTGTGCGGGAAGATCGGCCCATGTGCGCGCCCCTTCCGTCGATTCCTGCCAGCCGGGAAGGGTTTCATAAATCGGCACAACGCGGTCCTGCGCGCCTTGTGACGCCGGCAGGTAGTCGATCCGCTCCCCATCGAGCTCATAACCGATGCAAATCTTGATTTCGTCGAGCCCGTCCAGAACATCCAGCTTGGTCAGCGCAATGCCGCTGATGCCGGAGGTGCAAACGGTTTGGCGGACCAGAACCGCATCGAACCAGCCACAGCGGCGGCGGCGGCCGGTCACCGTCCCGAATTCGCGGCCACGTGTGCCCAAAAACTCGCCGATCTCGTTTTCCTGTTCGGTCGGGAACGGGCCTTCCCCGACACGGGTCGTATAAGCCTTCGTGATTCCCAGAACATAGTCGACGGCGTTCGGGCCCAATCCGCATCCGGTGGCCGCCTGACCTGCGACCGTGTTCGAGGAGGTCACGAACGGATAGGTACCATGATCGATGTCCAGAAGTGCGCCCTGGGCACCTTCGAACAGGATCCGTTTGCCCTGGCGCCGCTCTCCGTCAAGGTACCGCCACACGGAATCAAGATAAGGCAGCACCTTGTCGGCAACACTGGAGAGTTCGTCATAAATGGCCTGCGCCGAGATTTCGTCCTGTCCCAGGCCACGCCGCAGCGCGTTGTGGTGCACCAGCATCCGGTCGATCTTTGCCGGCAGGGTCGCAAGGTTCTTCAGATCCATCAGCCGGATGGCGCGCCGTCCGACCTTGTCCTCATAGGCCGGACCGATGCCGCGCTTGGTGGTTCCAATCCGTGTTCCGGTGTTGGAGTTTTCGCGCAGCGCATCGAGTTCCCGGTGCAGCGACAAGATCAGCGTGGCGTTTTCAGCAATGCGCAGATTGTCCGGTGTGATCACGACGCCCTGCGCCGCCAACCGGTCGACCTCGTCGACCAGGGCATGGGGATCGAGCACGACGCCGTTGCCGATGATCGACATCTTGCCGGATCGGGCAACACCGGAGGGCAGCAAGGACAACTTGTAGCTCACCCCGTCGATGACCAAGGTGTGGCCGGCATTGTGCCCGCCCTGAAACCGCACGATGACATCGGCCTGCTCGGACAGCCAGTCGACAATCTTGCCCTTGCCTTCATCGCCCCATTGCGAACCGACGACAACCACATTGGCCATTTTGAGCAACGCCCTCCTGAAGCGGCACCTTGGCGCCTCTTGGGGCGCAAACACATCAAACCCCGAGCCATCAGCCCGGGGCAAACGCGGCGGACTATAGACATTCGCCCCCCTTCTGGCGAGCCTCTTGTACCGATTTTCGCCCGCCAATTCGCCCGTAATGCCGGATAAATGACATCACACCCGTATCCGGGCGCTCGCATTTCGGGTGTGCCAGCCCAATGGGCCGTGTTACAGGCGCCTTTTGATCTGGAGGGACGGTGAAAGTGAGCCTGGCAAGCTGGGGATTATTGTTCACATTGAGCGTCATCTGGGGCGGCTCGTTCTTGTTCGCCAAGGTCGCCGTCGCCGAGATCCCACCCGTGACGCTGGCTTTCCTGCGGGTCGCGATCGCCTGCGCCGCGCTTCATCTTGTCTTGCGTGTGACCGGACAACGGTTTCCAAGGGACGTGAAGACGCTGGCCGCTTTCACGGTCATGGGCCTTTTGAACAACGCCATCCCGTTTTCGTTGCTGTTTTGGGGACAGGCCCAGATCGCCGCCGGCCTCGCCTCCATCTTGAACGCCACGACGCCGATCTTCACATTCGTGATCGCCGCCCTGTGGCTGGGTCAGGAAACACCCGCATGGCACCGGGTCGCCGGCGTCGCTGTCGGATTTTCCGGTGTTGCCCTGATGTTGTCGGCGAGCCTTGCCGGGATGAGCAGCGCGCCGATCCTGGCGCAGGTCGCCTGTCTGGGCGCCGCGTTCTCATATGGTCTGGCGGCCGCCTTCGCCAAAACGTTCAAAAAAACACCGCCGATGGTTTCAGCGGCGGGACAGCTCACCGGATCGACGGCGATCCTGTTTATTCCCGCGCTTTTCTTCGGCGGTTCGTGGTCTCCGGCGGCGACCGGCGCGCTCGTCTGGATGAATGTCCTGGCACTTGGTCTTGGCGCGACCGCGTTGGCCTATCTGATCTACTTCCGGCTTCTGGCCACGGCCGGCGCGACCAACGCATCCCTGGTCACGCTGCTGATCCCCGCCAGCGCGATCCTGCTCGGGTTTTTCTTCCTGGGCGAGCGTCTTGAGCCCGCGCAACTGGGCGGGCTCGGCATCTTGTTGCTGGGGCTGGTTTTGCTCGACGGGCGGGTTCTTGCCCGCTTGAGAACACCCCGCGCGGACCGGCGGACAGGCTAGAACCTGAGCGGTTTGACCTGCTTGACGTGAGAGACGGCGGCCAGCTTGTTCATCACGTCGACCGGCACCTCGTTGTCCACCTCGATCAAGCAGATGGCATCCTCGCCGGGCGCGATCCGGCCGAGGTTGAACGTCGCGATGTTGACGCCGTTCGAGCCAAGCTCCATGCCAAGATGGCCGATGAAACCCGGTTTGTCCTCGTTGGTGATGTAAAGCATGTGGGCGCCCAGCTCGGCTTCCATGTTGATGCCCTTCACCTGAATGATCCGCGGTTTGCCATCGGCGAAAACCGTACCGGCCACGGAACGCTCCTGGCGTTCGGTCACCACGGTCAGGCGGATATAGGTTTCATAAGCCCCTTTTTGCGCCCGTTTGACTTCTTCCACGGCAATGCCGCGCTCCTTGGCCACGATCGGGGCCGAGACCATGTTCACCGTTTGAAGAAGCGGGGTCAGCAGCCCGGTCAGGGCCGCCGCAGTCAGGGCTTCGGTCTTCAATTCGGAGACGGCACCGGCATATTCGAGCCGGATCGCCTCGATGCCCGTCTCCGTCAATTGGCCGGCGAAGGATCCCAATTGCTCGGCCAGCCGCACGAACGGCGCCAGTTTGGGCGCTTCCTCGGCGGTGATGGACGGCATGTTGAGCGCATTCGTCACCGCGCCGTTCAAAAGATAGTCGCACATCTGTTCGGCGACCTGGAGAGCAACGTTTTCCTGCGCCTCATTGGTTGCCGCGCCCAAATGCGGCGTCGACACGAAATTCGGCGCGCCGAACAAGATGTTCTCCTTGGCCGGTTCCTCCACGAAGACGTCAAAGGCCGCGCCGCCCAGTTTGCCGCCGTCCAGCGCATCGCGCACGGCCGCCTCGTCGACCAGGCCGCCGCGGGCGCAATTGACCAGGAACGCGCCGTCCCGCATGGCGGCGATCGCGGCCGCGTCGACGATGTTGCGGGTCTTGTCGGTCAGCGGCGTATGCAAAGAGATCACGTCCGCGCGGGCAAACAGCCTGTCGAGATCGACCTTTTCCACGCCGAGAAACAGTGCGCGTTCCGGCGTCAGGAAGGGATCGTAGGCAAGTACCTTCATTTTCAGACCAATGGCCCGGTCGGCCACGATCGAGCCGATATTGCCGCAGCCGATCAAACCAAGGGTCTTGCCGGTGAGCTCAGCGCCCATGAACCGTGACTTTTCCCATTTCCCGTTCTGGGTTGATGCGTCAGCGGCCGGGATCTGACGGGCAACCGCCATCATCATGGCAATTGCGTGTTCCGCCGTCGTGATGGCGTTGCCGAACGGCGTGTTCATGACGATGATGCCGCGCGCCGTCGCCTTCGGGATATCGACATTGTCGACGCCGATCCCGGCCCGCCCGATGACCTTCAGGCGGTCCGCGGCGGCGATGATCTTTTCGGTGACCTTGGTCGCGGAACGGATCGCCAGACCATCATAGCCGCCGATGATTTCTTCAAGACGGGCCTTGTCCTTGCCGACATCGGGCAGGAAGTCGGCGTCAATGCCACGGTCCTTGAAGATCTGAACGGCGGCCGATGACAATTTGTCGGAGATGAGTACTTTTGGAGCCATTAACGGCCTCCCGATAAAAGACGATACGGGCGGACGGAAGGCCGTCCGCGATTGTGGTGAGGGAAAGCCGGAGCTCAGGCCGCGCGCGGAAGCTGCGCTTTGGCGGCGGAAAAGGCCCAATCGAGCCAGCCGGTCAGAGCGGCGACATCGCGGGTTTCGACCGTGGCGCCGGTCCAGATCCGAAGCCCGGGAGGCGCATCGCGGTAACCGCCGATGTCATGGGCAACGCCTTCCGCATCGAGCAGCGTCGCGATTGCCTTGGCAAAGGCGGCCTGTTCCGCGTCCGGAAGCGCCGAGATCTCGGGATCGACGACCTTGAGGCACACGGATGTGTTGGACCGGGTTTCGGATCGTTCGGCCAGGAAATCGACCCAGCCAGTCTTTGCGACCCAGTCTTCCAGCACGGCAAGGCTGGCGTTCGCGCGGGAGACCAGAGCCGGCAGGCCGCCGAGCGACTGCGCCCATTTCAGCGCGTCCAGATAGTCTTCCACACACAACATCGATGGCGTGTTGATCGTCTCGCCGCGGAAGATGCCCTCAATCAGCTTGCCGCCCTTCGTCAGCCGGAAAATCTTCGGCAAGGGCCAGGACGGGGTATAGGATTCAAGGCGCTCGACCGCCCGCGGGCTCAGGATCAAGACCCCGTGGGCCGCCTCGCCGCCCAGCACCTTTTGCCAGGAGAAGGTCACGACATCGAGCTTGTCGAACGCAAGGTCCTGCGCGAACGCCGCCGACGTCGCATCGCAAAGGGTTAAACCGGCCCGGTCGGCGGGAATCCAGTCGCCGTTAGGCACGCGCACGCCCGACGTCGTCCCGTTCCAGGTGAAGACCACGTCGTGGTCGAAATTCACCTCATGAAGGTCGGGCAATGTGCCATAAGGCGCCTCTAGCACCCGGGCCTTGTCGAGCTTGAGCTGTTTGATGGCATCGGTCACCCAGCCGCTGCCGAAACTTTCCCAGGCCAGCATGTCCACCGGACGGGCACCCAGAAGCGACCACATGGCCATTTCGACCGCGCCGGTGTCGGAGGCGGGCACGATCCCGATCCGGTAGCTCTCCGGCACGTTTAGAACCTGCCGTGTGAGATCGATGGCTTCGGCGAGTTTGCTTTTGCCGATTTTGGCCCTGTGCGAGCGGCCGAGCGCGGCGTCCGCCAGGCCGTCAAGCGTCCAGCCCGGGCGTTTGGAACAAGGTCCAGATGAAAAATGGGGATTGGCCGGACGGGTGTCCGGCTTTGCAGCAAGATCGGTCATATCCTACCCTTTCAGATAGCTGCCCCTCGTTGGGGAGGGGTGTCCCACGGATGGGGATAGGCCGATCCGGCGCTGAGGTCAACGCCTTTGGCGGGATTGTGAAGGCAAACGGCAAAGGCCGGCGCAAGGCCGGCCTTTGGGTCTTCATAGTTTTGCGGGGACTTAGAAGTTGCTGATGATCGGCTGTGCCGGGAAGAAAGCCGGGGCGGGAGCCGCGGTATTGAACGTATACCGGGCACCGAGGCGGAACTCGTGCGCGGTCAGATCCTCGTATTCGATCCGGCTGCCGCCTGTTCCGACATTGTGCAGGCGAACCGTCTTTGCCGTTCCAAGGTCCTTGTAGCGGTATCCGGCATCCAGGCTCCAGTTCGGCGTGAACGCGTAGGACGCGCCGGCCATCAGGGCCCAGGCGAAATTCCACTCCGCGTTCGACCCGTCATAGCTTGTGGTGCCAAATCCGGGATTCACGGACACCTGATCGCTGGTGTTCACCCAGGCCGCACCGATACCGGCTCCAACATAGGGCGTGATGTTGTACCACGTGCCCAGGTCGACATAACCGTTCAGCATCACCGTCCAAACGTCGATCTCCGCGGTTTCCTTGGAGAATCCGCCGGTACACGCGCCGCAGACCGCATAGCCGGTCACCTCCGCCGGAGCCTCGTAATCGATCGTCAGGTCCGTCCGCAGATAGTTGTTGAACTTGTAGCCAACGCCGACGCCGACCATCCACGTGTCGTCAAGGCTTTCGCGCTCAAACCGCAAGGTGCCGATCACCGAATCGCTGAAACTGCCGCTCGGATCGCCATAGATCTTGTAGCCGATGTCGCCGCGCAGATAAAAACCGCCGGCCGCAACCGGCACTTCGGGGATATGTTCAATGACCGGAGCCGGAAGGTCGGCTGCATGGCCCGCGGTCGAGATCGCAACCGCGACGCCGGCCAAAGACAATCGCTTAAAAAACTTGCCCATGTCCTCGTCCTCTGTTCATGCGCCCTCGCTCGTTTGCGGGTCGCACCTGAGTCACTTTGAGATCATGGGCAGAATTGATTAAGACGAGCTTAACTGTGTTCTTTAACCGCGTTTTTTTACCTTAACGCCGACTTGTTCTTCAGGGGGTGAGATTTACTTTCCGTAAAGAAATCACATGCGGCGACATTTTCGGCGCCGGGGGATCACGCGCAACTTCGCGACTCAAGCAGCGGTCCTTGCAACCACGTCCACGATGTCATTGACGACCTGATTGACGAGATCAGCATCATCGCCTTCGGCCATGACGCGGATCACCGGTTCCGTGCCTGATGCCCGAATCACCAGCCGCCCGTGATTGCCAAGACGGGATTCACCGTCGTGAATGGCCGACTTGACCGCCTCTTCGTCGAGCGGCCTGCCCCCCTCGTAGCGGACGTTTTTCAGGATTTGCGGCACCGGTTCAAAGCGTTTGCAGACTTCAGAGACGGGGCGGTCCTGATCCTTCACACAGGCCAGAACCTGCAGGGCCGCGATCAGCCCGTCTCCGGTCGTCGCGAAATCGGACAGGACGATATGACCCGATTGTTCGCCGCCGACATTGTAGCCCTGTTCGCGCATGTGCTCGACGACATACCGGTCACCGACTTTCGTGCGCGCCAGGCCAAGGCCCAGGCCGTCGAGGTAGCGCTCAAGACCCAGATTGGACATGACCGTCGCGACGATCCCCGGCGCGGACAACCGGCCGCTCGATTGCCAGGATTGCGCCACGACGGCCATCAACTGGTCGCCATCGATCACCGTGCCGTTTTCATCGACCAGAATGACCCGGTCGGCATCGCCGTCGAGCGCGATCCCGATATCGGCCCGCACTTCGTGCACCTTGCGCGACAGGAGATCGGTCGAGGTCGACCCGCAGTCCTTGTTGATGTTGAACCCGTCGGGCGCAACACCGAGCGGCACCACTTCGGCGCCAAGTTCCCACAGCGCTTCCGGTGCCACCTTGTAAGCCGCGCCATTGGCGCAGTCGATGACCACGCGCAGCCCTTCCAGGCTCATGTCCCGCGGCAAAGTGCGTTTGGCGAATTCGATATAGCGCTGCTGCGCGCCGTCGATCCGCTTCGCGCGCCCCAGGTCAGACGGGCCCGGAAAACGGGACGTCAGATCCTGGTCCATCAGTGATTCGATCTGGAGTTCGATCGCGTCACTGAGCTTGAACCCGTCCCGTCCGAACAGCTTGATACCATTGTCCTGAAACGGGTTGTGGGAGGCGGAGATCATCACACCCAGATCGCAGCGCAGCGAACGGGTCAGCATGGCGACGGCCGGGGTCGGCATCGGGCCAAGCAGAAACACGTCAATGCCGACCGATGTGAATCCGGCAACCAGGGCATTTTCCAGCATGTAGCCGGACAGCCGCGTATCCTTGCCGATCACGACGCGGTGCCGGTGGCCACCGTTCTTGAAGGTCAGGCCCGCGGCCATACCGACCTTCAACGCCATTTCGGCGGTCATCGGCGCAGCATTTGCGCGGCCGCGAATTCCATCGGTTCCAAAATACTTACGCATGGCTTTGTGCCGCCCCGTCACGTCCGTGGTGTGGCCCTTTTACCCCGGATCATGACGGAAAACGGTTCAAAAATTGTGAGGAACTGTAACCTTGGTGGAAAAACAGAAAATGCCCGGCGGTTTGCCGGGCATTATCGACGGATTGTCACCCGCTGTTCAGCGGGTCAGGCCTGCGGTTGCGGCTCCATTCCGCCCGGGGCTTCGCCGCCGCCCCGTTTCACGCCCGTTGTCGGAACTGCCGATGACCGGCCCACCGGCTGATCGTCATCAGTGTCACGGACCGGCGGTTTGCCGTCCAAGAGATCCTTGATCTCGTCGCCCGACAAGGTCTCGTATTCCAAAAGGCCCTTGGCGATCGTGTGCAGCTGATCCTCGTGCTCGCTCAAGACCTTCTTGGCCGTTTCATAGCCCTGGTTGACGAAAGACTTGATCTCCGCGTCGACGATCTTCTGGGTCTCGTCCGCAACGGTCTGATTTTTGGCAACCGAATGCCCGAGGAACACCTCTTCCTGGTTTTCGCCGTAAAGCAGCGGTCCGAGTTTGTCGGACATGCCGAACTGGGTGGCCATCGCCCGCGCCAGCTTGGTCGCCATCTGGATATCGCCCGACGCACCCGAGGTAACCTTCTCGTAGCCGAAGATCATTTCCTCAGCGACACGGCCACCCATGGCCACCGCCAGATCCGCCTTGCACTTGGCCCGGGTCAAGGACACCTGATCCTTTTCCGGCAGGCGCATGACCATGCCCAGCGCGCGGCCACGCGGGATGATCGTGGCCTTGTGGATCGGATCGGATGCCGGCTGATGGAGCGCCACCAGCGCATGGCCCGCCTCGTGATAAGCGGTGAGCTTCTTTTCTTCCTCGGTCATCACGAGCGTACGGCGTTCCGCGCCCATCATGACCTTGTCTTTCGCATCTTCGAACTCGGCCATTGTCACAAGCCGCTTGGACCGGCGTGCGGCCAAAAGGGCGGCCTCGTTGACAAGGTTCATCAGATCCGCGCCGGAAAAGCCCGGCGTGCCCCGCGCCAGCGTACGCACATCGACGTCCGGTGCCAGCGGGACTTTCCGCATATGCACCTTGAGGATCTTCTCACGGCCCGTCACATCCGGGTTCGGCACAACGATCTGCCGGTCAAACCGGCCCGGACGCAGCAGCGCCGGGTCCAGAACGTCCGGACGGTTCGTCGCCGCGATGATGATGATGCCCTCATTCGGCTCAAAACCGTCCATCTCCACGAGCAACTGGTTGAGCGTTTGCTCACGCTCGTCGTTGCCGCCGCCGAGGCCGGCGCCGCGATGCCGGCCGACCGCGTCGATCTCGTCGATGAAGATGATGCACGGCGCGTTTTTCTTGGCCTGTTCGAACATGTCCCGGACGCGGCTTGCGCCGACACCGACGAACATTTCAACGAAGTCCGATCCGGAGATGGTGAAGAACGGCACATTGGCTTCACCCGCGACCGCGCGCGCCGTCAGCGTCTTACCGGTTCCCGGAGGACCGACGAGCAGCACGCCGCGGGGAATCCGGCCGCCGAGCCGCTGGAATTTTTGCGGATCGCGCAGGAATTCGACGATCTCCTGAAGGTCTTCCTTTGCCTCGTCGATGCCGGCGACATCCTCGAAGGTCACGCGGCCGTGCGCCTCGGTCAAAAGCTTGGCCTTGGATTTGCCGAAGCCCATGGCCTTGCCGCCTGATCCTTGCATCTGCCGCATGACGAAGATCCAGATCCCCAGGATGATCAGCATCGGGAACCAGGAAATCAGGGCGCCGAGGAGCGAGAAGTTCTCCGACGGCGGGCGGGCGTTGATCGACACGTTCCGCTCGCGCAGCAAATCCACGTATTGAGCATTGTTCGGCGCATAGGTCTGGAACGCGCCCCCGCTCACATAATGTCCGGTGATCTGCTGATCCTGGATGGTCACATCCCGAACTTCGCTGCGTTCGACCTGATTGAGAAACTGCGAAAACGCGATCTCGTTCGTGGCGCCGCGCTGCGCGGGGCTCTGGAACAATTGGAACAGAGCTATCAGCAACAGGGCGATGATCACCCACAAAGCGAAGTTGCGAAAATGTGCGTTCATTTCGATCCCTTAACCGTGGCAGACGGTCTGTACACGGGGTTTCCACTCGACCAGAAGATAGGTCGACGGGGCGCCTCTGCCAAGGCGCTGCGCCATTGTTGCGCAGCCGCAATGAGATTTTCCTTAAAATACCCCCATCTTCGCGAGGGATTGACAGAAAACGGCGCGACTTGTTTGACCAAATGCCGGTCTTTTGCCCAAAAACCGGGCGAAAGTCAGCGGTCCAGGAATGTGAACGGCAAAAGCGTCAGATCCATGGCCGCCGCGAGTGCAGACGCACGAAAAAGGCCCGGCACCAAAACAAGATCCTTTGCGCTCCAGACAGCCGCAGCGCAATCGAACGCCTCTTTTGGCCAGTCTTTTGGAAAATCCAGGTCCACGTCCGATCGGGGCGCGAGCGAAAACGGGCCGATCGAAAGGCTGCTGGAAAGCGCGGCATCCAATCCGTTTGAGCTCGACAGCCGGAACCGCTGATCCCAGATGAAGCCATCTTTGCGGGGCCCAAACGTGGCCGCGCCGGCAACCGCCGTACTCCCGAATCTATGTACAGGCGGTGGCGATCGGCCCAGTTCCTTCCATACAAATAGCTCGCCGGCGTGCTTCAAAATCACGGCACCGGCCAGCGTGTGTTTGCCCGTGGTCTCGGCGAGCAGCGCCGCGTCGAGGTTCTCCAGTTTGGCAAGGCGGACCGGGATATCGCGGCCGGCGGCCCGCAGGATCAACTGACCGAGCAGCCGCAGCCGGACCTCGTCTGGAAGCGCGGTAAGGACATCTGAAGGGACCTTGAGCGGACCGGAGGGGTGTTCGCTCACGTGGTCGGCCCAGATCCTGACAACCCATGAATCGAGCGCATCCGCGGCCCGGCCCAGGCGGCTGGTCGTGGCAAGCAATCGGGCCGCATCAAAACCTTCGTGCGCAAGGCCATCGGCCAAACGGCGGAGGCGCACGCGCTTGTGCCTGTCATCGGCATTGCTCGGATCCTCGCACCAATTCGCGCCGCGCGCTTCGAGCGTCGCGACCAACCGGGATTTCGGCACTGATAAAAAAGGGCGCAAAATCCGGATGCCGCATGGACCATGACGCTCGTCCGGCGCCATCGCACCCAAACCATAAACCCCGCTGCCGCGGCTCAGCCGGTCAAAGAATGTCTCCGTCTGGTCATCCAAATGGTGTGCGAGCACAAGCGCTTCGGAACCATTGGTGCCCATGAATTGCGAAATCAGCTCGTAGCGGGCGGCCCGCGCCGCCGCCTGGACGTTGGAAGCCGGTTTTTCATCATTCCAGTGAAGGATGTGGTGCGGCAGCTTCAGGTCAGCGCAAACGGCCGCCACATGCGCCGCCTCATGCGCGCTGCCTGTGCGCAACCCGTGGTCGACCGTGACAACGGCGGCCGTCCCTTGCCATCCGGTTCGATGGCGCCAATCATTGAAGAGATGCAACAGCGCGAGCGAATCGGCACCGCCCGAAACGCCAAAGGCTAAAGAACAAAACGGTTGGAGCGGCGCCAAGAGCCGGTCGGTGTCATCCGGTTCGAGCGGGCCAAGATCCGGCGCCCGGTCAGGAGCATCGGGCACGTTGCTGCTCGTCCCGGGCCTGATTGAGCACGGCCGGCGCAGCGCCCGGATACTTGTTCAGCAACTCGGCGAAGGTCGCGCAGGCGGCATCGCCCTCGCCCAGTCCGCGCAGGGCAACACCCAGCTTGAGCAGGCTGTCGGGTGTTTTGTCCGTGTTGGGATAGTCGGTGTAGGTCTTCAAGAACGCATCGGCCGCGTCCCGGTAGTTCTGCTGCGCCAACAGGCTTTCACCGAGCCAGTACTGGGCGTTCGCGACCAGCGGATGCTCCGGATAGGTGGCAATGAAATCCCGAAACCCACCTTCCGCGCCGCGATAGTCGCCGTTGACCGCAAGGCTGTACGCCCGGTCGTAATCGGTTCGCGGATCCCCCGATCCAATCAGGCCGGCGATTTGATCCCCCTGTGGCGGAACGCCGGCCGTGCCGGTATCCAGCCCGCCACTGCCAGTTGGCGCCGGCCCGGTGAGGCCGCCCGCGAGCGCGGACAGATCGATGGGACCGCTGCCCGGCAGGCCTGGGCCTGGCTCGGGCTGTTCATAGCCGCCGGTTGCGGCCCAGTCGCCGTCACCCGATCCGCCGGCCGGGAGCGTGCCAAGGGTCCCGGCGGACCCGGCCAGGTCGGTGGATCCAAGACCGGGCTCGGACGGTCTGACGTCCGAGCGGTCGCGCGGCGCACCGCCTTCAAGCTGCTGGAACCGGTATTCGTTGTCTTCCTGGATGCGGCGCAGCTGTTCCTGCATCTCGCGCAACTGGAATGACAACTGCTCGATCTGCCCGGTCAGCAGCCGCAGGCGTTCTTCCATTTCATTGACCCGGACGGCGGATTCATCGTTCCGCCGGCCAAACAACTGAGCCTCGGACGGCGCCGCGGTCGTCAGGACCAGTAGCGCCGCCAAAACCATCGGTAAAAAACGCATTTTCCCCATCTTCTCCTCCGGTCCGGAGTCTTGCGGCAGCCTGTGGTCCGTGACTTGTGGATACCACAGGGCGCGCCGAGTTCGGCCAAATTTTGGCGTTCAACGGCAAAGACCGCCGGATTGCCTCCGGCGGCCCATATTGCATGCGCTTTGTCGTGCCCGGCGCACATAGGCGGCGCACGAGAAGAACGCCGACCGTGCGCTGCGAAACCGATCCGTTAATTGGTCGCGTTGTTGATGACGGTCACAGCGCGCCGGTTTTGCGACCAGCAACTGTCGTTGTTGCACACCGCCACCGGACGTTCCTTGCCGAACGAAATCGTCTTGACGCGCGTCGGCGCCACACCCTGGGCGACAAGATAGTCACGTGCCGCGTTCGCCCGGCGCGCGCCCAGAGCCAAATTGTATTGACGCGTGCCGCGTTCATCCGCGTGGCCTTCCAAGGTGATCGTGTATTGCCCGTACCGGTTCAGCCACTGCGCCTGTTTGTCGAGGGTGGCGCGGGCCTGCGTGGTCAGCGTCGACTGGTCTTCATTGAAGAACACCCGGTCGCCGACATTCACCACAAAATCCTGACCTGTGCCCGGAGGCACGTTGCCGCCGGCCAGATCCGGCTTCGTTTGCGCGCAAGCGGCCACGAACATTAAGACCGCGATCGCAGCGACAAGTCTCGCGCTGCGCGCGATGTTGTCCATAACCACCATTTTTATCTCCTACTTCCCGGCGCCCGCCCGTCCAACATGGTGAACAAGTCCTATCCAATGTGGGTTAAGGCGTCCTTGGCAAACGTGGTAAACACTTCCTAACCGGGACATGGATCTTTCAAGGATCCGGCAAGACGTCCAAAGTCAATCGATCAGCGGCGACCACGACGGATCAGAAGCGAAAGCCGGGGAATCGATCCGTTGCTCATTATACCCGGTCAGATCCACCGTCCACACTTGCGGCCCGCCATTGGCGCCTGGCGTGTCGCGGAAGAACACCAAAACACGGCCATTTGGTGACCAGGCCGGACCTTCATTGTGATATCCCTCGGTCAAGATGCGTTCGCCTTTGCCGTCCGGCTTCATCACGCCGATCATGAACCGGCCCTGGTGCATCTTGGTGAAGGCGATCAAATCACCGCGCGGCGACCAGACCGGAGTTGAATACCGGCCCGGACCGAAGGAAATCCGCTGCGCGTTGCCGCCGTTTGCGCCCATGACATAGAGCTGCTGGGACCCTCCGCGATCGGATTCAAAGACAATCTGCCGGCCGTCGGGCGAATAGGATGGGCTGGTGTCGATGGCCGCCGTGTTGGTCAGCCGGGTCGTGCGCCGCGATCTGAGATCCATCTTGAAGATGTTGGCATTGCCGCCCTGCTGCAGGCTCATCACAACACTTTGTCCGTCCGGCGAAAACCGGGGCGCAAAGGTCATGCCGGGAAAATTTCCGACAATTTCCCGCTGGCCGGTCTCAATGTTCAGCAAATAGACGCTCGGATCGCTGCCCGAATAGGACATATACGTGATTTCCTGGCTGGTCGGCGAGAACCTGGGAGTCAAAACCAGTTCATCGCCCCGTGTCAGGTAGCGAACGTTGGCGCCGTCCTGATCCATGATCGCCAGCCGTTTGACGCGATTGTCCTTCGGGCCGGTCTCATCGACAAACACGATGCGGGTATCGAAATAGCCCTTTTCGCCGGTCAACCGCTCGTAAATCGCATCGGCGATGATATGCGCCAGACGGCGCCAGTTCTCCGGCGTCGTGTAGAATTGCTGGCCGAGCATCTGTTCGGACGCAAAGACGTCCCACAGCCGGAATTCCGCCCGGAGCCGTCCGTCCGACTGGCGGGTCACCGACCCGCTGACAAGGGCCTGCGCGCCGATCGTCCGCCAATCGCCGAACCGCGGGGTCGTGTTGACGCTCATGTTCTTTTGAATGAACGCTGCCGGATCGAGCGGTTTGAACAAGCCGGACCGACGCAGATCGGCCGCAATCACCGCGGTCATGTCGGCCGCGACGTCCGTACCGCCGCCTTCGGCGGAAAAGTCGGGCAAAGCGA
Organism: Roseibium sp.; assembly: GCA_017643215.1. GTDB lineage: Bacteria > Pseudomonadota > Alphaproteobacteria > Rhizobiales > Stappiaceae > Roseibium. Next base: position 49,440 of record JAEPNV010000010.1, read on the forward strand.
TCGGGAGCGGCTCGACCTGGCCCTGCGTGATGTCGATTTCGATCAACGCGCGGGCCGGAAGACTGCAGAACGGGGTCACAAGCAGGATCATCATCAGCGCAAGGCTCCCCGCGAAACGCGGAAGCGCCAACACGGGGCTGAAAATGGCGGTTCCGGACACCACAACGGCTCGGCTCAAATTCATGCTATCCACCCAACATTTCCCGGGGATCGAAATTGATGATGACTTCCTGCCACGAATCATACTTGGCAATGGGCAACGAATAAGGCGCGCACCGCATCACGGCCCGAACGGCACTGCTGGCGGCCGCGCGGAAGGCCGGATTGGAATTGGTGTTCAACACCTCCGGACTGCCGGCAACCTCGCCCGATTGCGCCAGATTGACCCTGACCCGCACCCGCAGGTCTTCCGCACCGACCGCGCCGACCGGCGGGCTCCAGCACTGAGCCACCTGGCCGCGCAGCGCATCCAGTTCCGATTGGGTCATCTGCACGCTGTCCTGCCCATCGCGCGCACCAAGCGAAGCCGGCTGATCGGATGGCGCGGTCCGCCCGCCGGTCGGCTCCACCTTGTTCAAGAGGGCCGAAATCTGGTTCGGATTGAAATTATCGGGTGTTGCATCCGCCGTGCGCCGCGGCGGCGTCGGTTTGGAGCGCGGGCGCGCCTGCGTGATGATCGGTTCCGGTTCAGGCTGGGCGGCCGGTTCTGCGGCGGGTTCCGGCGCGGCCACGGGCTCCGGCTCGGGCGCCGGCGCAGGTTCCGGTTCGGCCACGGGCTCGGGCTCCGGCACAGGTGTTGGGGCCGGCGGCGTCGGCTGTTCCACCTGGCGTTCAGCGGGTTGTTCGGCTGGCTCCGGCGCGTCCTGTTCCGGCGCTTCGCTGGGCTGGAGCGCCGCGACATCCCGGATTTCTTCCGCCGTCTCCTCGCCCCTTTGCAGCCGGGTGAGTTCGGAGATCGGCACCAATTCGACGGGAAGCGGATCAACAGTTGTCGGCGCGAACGTCGTTGCGTCCGGAAAGGCGATGAGCCCCCAGACAAGCACGGCCGAATGGCCGGCCAAAGACGCGAAGAGACCGACACGCATGGCGTGTTATGAATCCTGTTCCTCAAGGGTGACAAGGCCGAGCCGTTTGAAGCCGGCCGCGTTGATCCGGCCCATCACCTGCATCATTGTGCCGTAGTCCGCATCCTGGTCTCCGCGCACGTAGATCCGCTCATCATAGCCGCTTTCGGCAATGGCTTCGAGCTTGGGCACCACTTCCTCAATCGCGATTTCCGTGTCCTGAATGTAGATCTGGCCGGCCGAGTTCACCGAGATCGTGATCGGCTCGGTATCACCCTCCAGCGCATTGGCCCGCGTTTCAGGCAGGTCGATCGGCACGCCCACCGTGAGAAGCGGCGCGGCCACCATGAAGATGATCAAAAGCACCAGCATCACATCCACGAACGGCGTGACGTTGATCTCGCTGATCGGCTGGGTTCTGCGCCGCCGGCGCCGCCGGCCGCCGCCCGCCGGACCGCCCGACCCCACTTGCATGCCCATGGTCAGAGCCCCTGGTCGATCTGGCGCGAAAGAATAGCGGAAAACTCATCCGCAAACCCTTCCATCCGCGCAACAGCCTTGCCGACATCACCGGCGAACTTGTTGTAGGCGATCACTGCGGGAATGGCGGCCAGGAGACCGAGTGCCGTCGCGAACAAGGCTTCGGCGATCCCCGGTGCAACGACGGCAAGGTTGGTGCTTTCCGCGTTCGCGATCGCCTGAAACGCCGTCATGATCCCCCAGACCGTGCCGAACAACCCGATGAACGGCGCCGCCGATCCGACCGAGGCAAGCACCAGGAGCCGGCTTTCCAGGCGTTCCGCCTCGCGCTGGATGGTGACGTCCATGACCCGGTCGATCCGCTGTTGCAGGCTGGCGACCGCCGGCCGGGCCCCTTCGTGGCTCCGTTTCCATTCGCGCATGGCCGCCACGAAGAGCGCCGCCATGGAGCTGTTCTTGCGGTTCTGCAAGGTGCCATACAGATCCTCGAGCGACTGGCCGGACCAGAAGACCGTTTCAAAGCGGTTCATCTGCCGGCGTATGCGCGCGTACAGCAGCATCTTGTCGACGATAATCGCCCAGCACCAGACGGACGCGAACATCAGGCCCACCATGACCAGCTGGACGACCAGGTGCGCTTGCCAGAACAGGGCAAAGAACGACAGGTCGCCTTCCGGCGCCGCCAAAGTCGACTGAACGAGTTGTTCCATGGACCTTTAGACCTCTTGGTCGAATGAGTATGCGCGCGTGCTGAAACAGATGCGGACCGTCCGCGCGTGGAACGCCAGGTTCCAGATGGCCGCCTCCTTGACTGCCGAATTTGGCAAAACTGGGACTTTTCCAAACAGACGGGACGCCCAATAAAGGAATCAATTAAGGTTACTGTATTGTTAAGACTTACGTGAATAAGCTGTCCGGCCGTTTTTGATGTCAAAATCGTGATTCAAAACGCAGTTCGGCGCGCCGTGAAACGTATACCTACACGGACAGGCGCTGAAGCCGCGCCTCCAGAGCCTTCGGAAGACGCGTCGGGCGTCCGCGCATCGTAATCACCGCCACACGAACCTGGGCACGGGCAATCGGCTCTTCGCCGCGCCGGATCTCCTGGGCAAGTTCGATCCGCGCGCCGCGATGGTCAACAAGCCGCGTATGCACGGTGAGAACATCGTCGATCGTCGCCGGTTTGAGGAACTCAAGATCCATGCCACGCACCGCGAACGCCAGACCGGACTCGCCCGCGTCCCGCAGATCCGCATGGTGAATGCCGGCAAGGCGCAGCATGTCGGACCGGCCGCGTTCGAAAAAGCGGACGAAGGCTCCGTGATAGACAATGCCGGTGAAATCCGTGTCTTCGTAGTAGACGCGCACCGGCAGGACATGCAGCCCGTCCTGGATGCGCCCGGCAAGATCCGGCCACTGTGTCACGGCATCTCCTGGCTTCAGATCAACCCAGTCTGTCGGGAATTGGTCATAAACGAAAAAAGCCCCGCCGGCCATTGGGACCGGCGGGGCTCTGCGTTTCAAAGACCCGCACTTAGGCGGCGGCAACCTCTTCGAGGAACATTTCGACCGACTTGCGCATCTGGTCCGCCTGGCGCTTCATTTCCAAGGTGGCCTCGCGCATCCGCGCCACGGAGTTAGAGTTCTCGACAACGTCCTCGTTCAGCTCGCCGACGGCGGACGACACACTCATCGTTCCCTCGGCGGCCTCTGTAACGTTTCTTGAAATTTCGCTCGTCGCGGAACCCTGCTGCTGGACCGCGGTCGTGATCGTCGCGGTGTAGTCATTGACCTCCGCGATGGATTCCGACACCCGGCCGATTTCACCAACGGCATCCGACGTTGAGGCCTGGATGGCCGCGATCTGGGAGGAGATCTCTTCCGTCGCCTTGGCCGTTTGACCAGCCAGCGATTTCACCTCCGATGCCACGACCGCAAAGCCCTTGCCAGCATCACCGGCGCGCGCGGCTTCGATCGTCGCGTTCAAGGCCAAGAGGTTCGTCTGTTCGGCGATCTCAGAGATCAGCGAAACCACGTCACCGATCTTGTTCGCTGCCTCCGCGAGACCGGCAATCTTCTCATTGGAAGACTGGGCGCTGGACGTTGTCTGCCCGACGATTTCCGCCGTTGTTGCCACCTGCCGGGAGATCTCGGAAATCGAGGCGTTCAGTTCCTCGGTCGCCGAGGCGACGGCCTGGACGTTGGCGGAGGCCTGCTCCGCGTTCGACGCAGCACCGGCCCCGCGGCCCGCGGCCGTTTCGGACCGTTCGGACAGGTGGCCCGACAATTCTTCAACGCGAATGATGTTGTCTTCCACGACCGCGAGCATTTGCTGGGCCTCGGCGCGGAACCTGCTGATCAGGGAATCGATCGCTTGTTCGCGCTTCTCGCGCGCCGCCTGGCCGGCCTCGCTCTCCTTGGCAAGACGCGCCCGCTCCACGGAGTTTTCCTTGAACACCTCGATGCAGCGCGCCATGCGGCCGATTTCGTCACGGCGGTCGGTCGCGTCAATCGGCACGTCGAGTTCGCCATCCGCGATCCGGCGGGCGGAATCGGCCAGCGTCCGCAGCGGCGCGAACATGCGCCCGGTCAGCCACCAGATCACCCCGACAACCGGGATCATGCACAAGATGCCTGTCAGGATCACGCCATAGACGATCCTGTTGCGGGCCGCGGCCAATTCGTCCTGTTGAACGGCCTTTGCAACAGCAAACGGCTGGCCGAAGACGTCGGAATTCGCGCGGGCAAAGCGGTATATCGCACCATCGACGTCGACCACACCGCTCGCTGATGCAACGGCGCCAGCGCCGATCCGGTTTACGATCTTGCCCTGCGCATCCAATTCAAAGACTTGGGATTGGTTGTCGATCAGGTACGATTTTTCCGTGTTGCCGACGCCGGCGAGATCGTTCAGATGCGACGCGATGCGTCCCATGTCGACCGAAAAGGCAACAGCGCCGAAAAAGCGGTCCAGATAAAAGACCGGTCCGGCAACCACCAGGGAAACGGTTCCATCATCACGGCCGACAAATCCGGAGGCCACGATCTCACCGGACGTCAACGACTCGGTCTTGCTGGCCGCGATCAGCGGCGCCAGCGCTTTTTGGACCGGATGGCCGGCGAGTTCGCTCGCATCCACATGCCGCGCGAACGCCTCGCCTTTCCGGTAGGTGTAGGTGATGTTGCCGTCCGGGTCAGACAACGCGACGTCCGAGAACACACCCTTCGCCACGAGGTCTGCAAACAACGGATGAATGACCTTGTGATTGTTCACATAGTAGTTCTGGACATCCGGCTCGACCAGAAGATGCCGCTTTTCCGGCCCGTGCGGATTGTCTGTGACGAAAATCTGGCGCAACGCCTCGGTCTGGCCTTCCTTGATGTTTTTCCAGCCGACCATCATCTTCATCAGGCTGTCCTTGGCTTCCGACAAAGACAGATAAAATCGGGCACTCTCGGTCGCCTGTTCGATCGCAAGGTCCAGGGTTTTCTTTTTGCCATAAGTCGCGCTTTTCAAGGCCGTGTCGGCCTGATCATTGGCGACGCCGCCCGCAAGATTGGATGTCACGAGAACAATGGCGGTACACATCGTTAAGGCACCGGCCAGGAACATCAGCGCAAGCTTGGTTGATAGACGTTTTCTTACCATTTGGGTCCCCACAAAAAACTCTGCGGGAGCATGTCAGGGACACCCAAACAAAGGATTAATAGTGTAAAAAGTACGTAAGTGTATCGGATTAAACGTCTTCTGCCCCGCCGAAGAGTCCAAGTTGTGACAAGGCGGGACTCTCTGGAACGGCAAGTCCGAGATGCGAAAACGCTTGCGGAGTCAATACACGCCCGCGTAGCGTTCTTTGCAAATACCCGTTTTGGATGAGGTAGGGTTCGACAATTTCTTCGATTGCGTCCCGCGGTTCCGACAATGCCGCTGCGATTGTCTCAATACCGACCGGCCCGCCGCCGAAATTTTTGGCGATCTGGCTGAGATACCGCCGGTCCAGACTGTCGAGACCGGCACTGTCGACCTCCAATTGGGACAATGCCCGGTCGGCGAGGCCTTGATCGACCGTATCTTGGCCGGCGACAACTGCAAAATCGCGCACCCGGCGCAAGAGCCGGCCCGCAATGCGCGGCGTCCCTCGCGCACGCCTGGCAATTTCATGCGCGCCGTCTTCGGCCATCCCGATGCCAATGATCCGCGCGCCGCGGTTCACAATGTGCTCCAGTTCCGGGATCGTGTAGAACTGCAGGCGAACCGGGATGCCGAACCTATCGCGAAGCGGCGTGGTGAGAAGGCCGAGGCGGGTGGTCGCCGCGACCAGTGTGAATTTCGCCAGATCGATCTTCACGGACCGGGCCGCCGGTCCTTCACCGATGATCAGATCGAGCTGATAGTCCTCCATCGCCGGATAAAGCACTTCCTCGACGGCCGGATTGAGCCGGTGAATCTCGTCGATGAACAGAACGTCGCGTTCTTCCAGGTTGGTCAGGAGCGCGGCGAGATCGCCAGCCTTGGCGATCACCGGACCGGATGTCGCCCGGAAATTGACACCCAGTTCCCGCGCCATGATCTGGGCAAGTGTCGTTTTTCCAAGACCGGGCGGGCCGACAAACAAGACGTGGTCGAGCGCCTCGCTGCGCGCCTTGGCGGCTTCGATGAAGACTTTTAGGTTGGCGCGCGCCTGGGCCTGGCCGACAAAGTCATCGAGGACCTGCGGCCGCATCGTGCTGTCGATCTCGTCACCCCGGATCTCCGGCGTGACAAGCCGGGCGTCATCCGACATGGCTTGTGACCCAAAACAGAAGAACCAGCAGGAACAGCGAATAGGCCACGCGCATCGCGTAGAACTTGCGGAACTGCTTGCGCACGTAAGGGTCTTCCGTTTCGACCTTCCGGCCCTTGACCGTGTAAACGCGGCCCTGGACCGTCAGCGCGAAGCGGTGATCGATGTACATGACTCCCCCAAGACCGGCGACGACGAAAAAGATGGCGATTGCCGCGAATGTTAGTCCAGTCACTGGGAAAGCTCCTTCAACCCCATACGAATAAGCGTTTCCGTCGACGCCTCCGCGCCGGCCGTCTGCATCGCTTTGGCGACCGCGGCGCTGGCCTGCGGCTGGCCATAACCGAGGTTCGTGAGCGCGGAGACCGCCTCGGCAACGGGCCGCGCCGCCACGTTGTCTTCCAACGACCGCGACAAGGTCACCGCGGCCTCGTCAACCTGCGCAAGGCCGGGCGCCTTGTCCTTGAGCTCTGAAACAATACGCTCGGCGACCCGCTTGCCAACACCGGGCGCCCGGGTAATCGTGGCCTTGTCGGCCATCGCGATCGCGTTCGCAACCTCGCTTGCTTTTAGTATGCCCAATATCGCCAGCGCCACCTTCGCGCCAACGCCTTGAACGGTCATCAGTAGCCGGAACCACTCCCGCTCCTGATCCTGGGAAAACCCGTAAAGACGGATCAGGTCCTCACGGACGATGGTTTCGATGAAAAGCGTCGCCGCCTCGCCGGCGCGCGGCAAGGTTTGAAGGACGCGGGACGGGCAATGAACCTGATAGCCGACGCCCTGGACATCAAGGATCACATGATCCTCGCCATAGCTGTCGATCAGCCCTTTCAATTTGCCAATCATGCCGCACCCGCCCGGGCGAGCCGCCCAGCCGCGGACTTGCGGTGATGGGCGTGGCAGATTGCAATCGCCAAAGCATCGGCCGCATCGTCGCTGTTGAAGACAGCTTTGGGCATCAGCACCTTGACCATGGCGCGGATTTGCTCCTTTTCCGCATGCCCGGTGCCGACGACCGTTTTCTTGACCAGGTTCGGGGCGTATTCGGCAACTTCAATCCCGGCACGGGCGGGGACCAGCAGCGCAATCCCACGCGCCTGGCCGAGTTTCAAGGTGGCGCCCGCATCCTTGTTCACGAAGGTGTGCTCAACGGCCGCCTCTGTAGGTCCATGGTCCCCCACGATCCTGGCGAGCCCGTCATGGAGCTCGACCAGGCGGCCGGACAGGTCTTTTTTACCATCAGATGTCACGGTGCCGGAGGCGATAAAACTGAGCCGGTTGCCCAGGCTTTCGATGACGCCCCAACCGGTGCGCCGGAGTCCCGGATCGATACCAAGGATTCGAATCGGATGCATCATGGAACAAAGCGGTAACAAAACTTCCCCGTTGACGCCACCTCAACCGGCCGTTACCGACAAGTATTGATGGCCAGGGCGGTACACTTCTTTCCATGTTCGATGTTTTCAGTTCTTTTTCGCCCACGATCCTGATTTTTCTATCCCTCGTCCTCCTGATTGCCGGCGCGGTGCGCGGATTTGCCGGTTTCGGCGCAGGCATGATCTTCATGCCGGTGGCCAGCAGCCTCATCAGTCCGCCGATCGCAGCCGCGAGCTTCCTGTTCATCGACGGGATTGTCGCCCTGCCGCTGATTTGGCGCGCGGTTCGGATCTGCGACTGGTCGACAGTGCTGCCCGCCGTCCTTGGCGCCGTGACCTTCGTGCATATTGGCGCCTGGATGCTGGCGACCATGGATGTCCTAGTGCTCCGGTGGATCATTTTCGGGATCGTGGCCAGCCTTATGGCGTTGCTGATCTCCGGCTGGCGGTTTCGATCAAAGCCGCGGCGGCCTGTCACTTTCAGTGTCGGCGCCACGGCCGGCATTCTTGGCGGCATCAGCCAGGTCTCTGCGCCTCCCGTTGCGGCTCTTTGGCTATCAAGCGTCAAAGAACCGGCCATCGTGCGCGCGAACATGATCGTGTTCTTCGCCCTTGCCAGCATCGGAACCTTCATCGCCTACACGCTCAACGGATTTTTCACGATCGCGGTGTGGCACCTCTTGATTGTCGCGATTCCGTCCTACGCATTCGGGCTTTATATGGGATCAAAGGGCTTCGGCACGGCAGATCCCGGCGTCTACCGGCGCGTCGCCTACGGCCTCATCGGCCTGGCGGCGGTCACAAGCATGCCATTGCTCGACGGCATCCTGCGGTAAAAAAACCCGGGCAAATGATCCGGGTCTAAAAGAGCAACACACTAGCGGGGGATTAAGATGCCAGCGCGGCCAAGGTGTCCTCGTCGACGTCGAAATTGGCATAGACGTTCTGCACGTCATCGTCGTCTTCAAGCATGTCGATCAGCTTCATGAGCGTCTGGGCCTTGTCCGCATCGACCGGGGTCAGGTTTTGCGGCTTCCAGATGATCTTGGTGGACTCCGCCTCGCCAAGCGCGCTTTCCAGGGCGTTGGCCACGTCGTTCAAATCCTCAAACGCGGTGTAGATCGTGTGGCCGTTCTCATCGGACTGCACATCATCGGCGCCCGCCTCGATGGCCGCCTCCAGTACCGCATCAGCTTCACCTGCCTCGGGCGTGTAGGATATTTCGCCCACGCGGTCGAACATGAACGACACCGACCCGGTCTCGCCAAGAGACCCGCCGCACTTCGTGAAATAGGACCGGATGTTCGACGCGGACCGGTTCCGGTTGTCAGTCAGCGCTTCGACCACGATCGCAACACCGGCCGGCCCGTATCCCTCGTAACGGATCTCTTCGTACGTGTCCGCGTCGCCAGACTGCGATTTGTTGATCGCCCGCTGGATGTTGTCCTTGGGCATGGACTGGGCTTTTGCGTTTTGAACCGCAAGGCGCAGGCGCGGGTTCGAATTGGGATCCGGATCACCCATTTTCGCGGCGACAGTGATTTCCTTCGACAATTTTGAAAACATCTTGGACCGCACCGCGTCCTGGCGGCCTTTGCGATGCATGATGTTCTTGAATTTTGAATGTCCTGCCATGGGAAGTCTCTGCGTGCCGCGACTGTCATTGGTGGTTTGGTGCGACGCTTATAGGCAAAGCCCTGCGGAAAATCCAGCATCCGCGCGGGCACAATCCAGCGCGGCGGCCGAACGCATTACGCGCCGCGCGGCTGCCAGAACGATGGCCAGACCGGTTCCAGGCGCCCGCCAATCCGGACCGGCGCGACCGCGGTGGCGAGACCGGTCCGGTCATCGGTCTCCAATGCCAGGCCGCAAATGCTCGCCTCGCCGAGCGCGGGCGAAAACCGCCCGGCCGGGATCTTCCGTTGAAACCGGTTCAGCGGTTCATCCTTTTCCATGCCGAGCACGCTGTCATAATCGCCGCACATGCCCGCATCCGACTGGTAGGCCGTGCCGCCGGGGAGAATCTGGTGGTCAGATGTCGGAACGTGCGTATGCGTTCCCACGACGAGACTGACACGCCCGTCGAGAAAATGACCCATGGCCTGTTTCTCGCTGGTCGCCTCGGCGTGCATGTCGATCAAGATGGCATCGGCCACCTGTCCGAGCGGACAATTGTCAACGACCTGCTCGATCGCGGCGAACGGATCGTCTAGCGCGTCCATGAACACGCGGCCCATGACATTTGCGACCAGGACCTGTGCCCCGTTGCGGGCCATGAACAAATGCGCGCCGCGCCCGGGCGCCCCGGCCGGAAAGTTGACCGGCCGCAACAGCCGGTCCTGGCGTTCGATGTAAACCAGCGTGTCGCGCTGGTCCCAAACATGGTTTCCCGTGGTGACGACATCGGCCCCGGCGTCCAGGACGTCCTGGAGGATGGCTTCCGTAATACCGAATCCGGAAGCGGCGTTTTCCCCATTGACGACAACAAAATCCAATGCCTGGTCTTCGACGAGTGACGGCAGCCGGTCGATGACGGCGTTGCGTCCCGACCGCCCGACCAAATCGCCTAGAAACAACATTTTCATTCGGTCTCACCTGTTTCGAAATCGGCCGCATGGCACGGCAGCGAGGCCCGGATTTCAAAAACGCGTCATTCCGTTTTCGGTCAGGACGGCATGCAACGGTTTGTCGTGAGGCTCAACCGGAACGGCGGGGACTTCCTGGGTGGCAAAGGCCAGGCCAACGCAGATGACAGGCTTTACCTGTGTCAGAGCCGTGATGGCAACATCATAATGGCCCTTGCCGTACCCAATCCGGTTGCCTTGGCCATCAAATGCGGACAAAGGCATCAAAAGCGCATCGGGCCGCGTCTCTTCCGCCTCCGGTCCCGGCGCCATTGTGCCGAACCCGGCCGGTTCGAATGCCGTGTCGCGCCCGAATAAACGAAAGATCAAATGCGGTTCGGCAACGACCGGCAGACACAATCGGTGGCCGCGTTCGCGCAGCCGCATCAGCAGTGGCCGCGGGTCGAGTTCATGGTTGAGCGGCCAATATCCGGCCACCACCGCATCCGGAGGCAAAACCAGTTCGTCGGCAAGGTCAGCCAGTTTCAACGCGCATTCAATCCGGAAGGTCGGTGCGAGCGCAGCCCGGCGTGCAAGGGCTTTTTGGCGCAAGGCGGCTTTGGTCACAGCGGGAGAAAGGTCAGATGCCGTCATTTCAAACGCTCAACAATGACGGGCCGGGCGGCAATGCCCATCAGAAAAAAGGTCACGACCGCACGACCGTCGGAACGTGCAATCCCGGGAAACCTACAAAGTAGGTGGGCGCCGTGTGCAACAGACCACGGTCCGAAGCAGGGACAGCTCCCGCGAGAATGCTTAAGGCCCCGGGGAAATAATTCCTGACGCATCGCGCAGCCGCGAAGAATGCATATAGTCCGCGAAACTGCTGAGCACCAGCCCTCCATGTAGCTGTTGCTTAAAAATGGCAGTCTCACCCGAATGATTGATCATTGTGGCTTCAAGCTTTTTGACAAGCCTTCCGACAGCCGTTCGATTTGCGCCGCAGCCTGGTCGATCCGCTCTGCAATCTCACATTCCTGACGAAAGTGCGACGCAACGGCACTGGATTGCGCGTCTCGGGTTTTTTCCAGATCCTGCTGAAGTTCGCCGATACGCCGTTCCAGCTCAACAAGCTGATCCGTGGCCATGATCCCGGCCATGACGGTCAATCGCTGATCGCCGATCTCGCCGAACGCTCCCTTTAATTCCGTGATCCAGCCGTCAAAACGGCTTGCGAGCTGCTGCAATCGTTCCTCTTCGCCTTCGTCGCAGGCCATGCGGAACGTCTTGCCATTGATCATGACCGTGATTTGCGGCACTGCCGATCACCCCCGCTGGTCGTCGAGAACGGAACGAATGGATTCCATCGCCAACACCAGCCGGCGGGACACGTCGCGATTGGCCTCTTCCAGCCGGCTTGCCCGCGCTTCGGCCTCGTCCAGGGTCGCGGCCAGTTGCGACCGGTCTTCTCCAAGCCGTTGCACATCGCTTTGCAGTGCATTGAGGGACCGGTCAGCGTCGATCCGGCGCTGGACAGAGCCTTCCAGGTGGCCCAGCGCGCGTTCAAGGCGGGCGATCGCCGTGTCGAGCGAGAGTGCGGGCTTTTGATCGCTATCTGCCTTCATCGACTGGTTGCCCTTACGCCCCGACAGCACTGCCGAAATCGGAGAAACAATTGTGCCGCCATCCGTCACAATCATAAAGATGCTTATCGTTACAATTCGCAATACGCGCACTGGCGCGCGAAACCGGATTGTCTGATGACACCGCGCCCGCACCCGCACGGCGAAGACACTAGGCAGGGACCGGAACGCCCGTCAATGGCGCGGTGCGAAAATCCTGAAACTGCCCAATCGACGGGCACCGATGCGCACCGCGCACGCCGGGTTTATTGACTCAAGCAAGGTTCCTGATATTTGTCGGGCGCCTTCTTGCCCTGTGCCGATCCAAGCCTCGATGCGGACAGGCGACACGCTGAGAATCTGCGCAAACATCGGGGCGATTTTGAACACTATCGATGATCTGGCGCGCCGCCGCGAACCGACGGGATGATGATGACCGACCTTGAAAAACACCAGCGCATGGCCAATGCGATCCGCTTTCTCGCCATCGACGCTGTGGAACAGGCCAAATCCGGTCATCCCGGCCTGCCCATGGGCGCGGCCGACATTGCGACTGTGCTTTTCACCAAGATCATGAAGTTCGACCCGACCGCGCCAGCCTGGCCAGACCGCGACCGGTTTGTTTTATCGGCCGGCCACGGTTCGATGCTTCTTTACAGCCTGCTTTATCTGCTGGGCTACGAGGACTTCACGCTCGACCAACTGAAGCGGTTTCGCCAGGTTGGGTCGTTGACGGCCGGCCATCCTGAATATGGGCACGGCGCGGGAATCGAAACGACGACCGGCCCGCTCGGCCAGGGCCTTGCCAATGCCGTTGGAATGGCGATTACCGAACGTTTGCAAGGCGCAAGGTTCGGACCTGATATGGTCGACCACTTTACCTATGTATTGGCCGGTGACGGCTGTCTGATGGAAGGCATCAGCCAGGAGGCCCTGACCCTTGCCGGGCACCTGAGACTTTCCAAACTGATCGTTATCTGGGACGACAACGGCATTTCGATCGACGGCAAGGTGGACTTGACAGATTCGACCGATCAGGTGGCCCGTTTCGCGGCATCGGGCTGGAACACGATCAGTGTCGACGGCCACGATCCTTCCGCCGTCGAGACCGCGATCCGTGACGCTCAGGAGAGCGACCGGCCGACCCTGATCGCGGCCAAGACAACCATCGGCTTCGGCGCACCGGCCAAGGCGGGCACGGCAAAGGCGCACGGGTCTCCGCTCGGCGCCAAAGAAATCGCCGGAACCCGCAAGGCGCTCGACTGGCCGTTCGAGCCGTTTGAAATCCCCAATGACGTCCTGGACGCCTGGCGCATCGCCGGACTGAAATCCGCCCATGCGCACAAGGAGTGGGAAAAGCGGTTTGCCGAACAAGACCCGGAGGTTCGGGCCGAATTTGAACGCCGGAACCGCGGCGACCTTCCAGCCGAACTGACTGGCGCATTGCAGGACTACAAGAAGCAGCTTGCCGAAGAGCAGCCGACCATGGCCACCCGGAAGGCCTCTGAAGCCGTGTTGTCGGTCATCAACGAAGTCGTGCCGGAAACCATCGGCGGCTCCGCCGATCTGACCGGGTCCAACAACACCAAGACCTCCCAGACGCTGCCGGTCACGCCCAACGACTTTTCCGGTCGCTACATTCACTGGGGTGTTCGGGAACATGGCATGGCCGCCGCGATGAATGGCATGGCGCTCCACGGCGGTGTTGTGCCGTATTCCGGCGGTTTTCTGGTGTTTTCCGATTACTGCCGCCCCTCCATACGCCTGGCTTCGCTAATGAAACAGCGTGTCATCCATGTCATGACGCACGATTCCATCGGTCTGGGGGAAGACGGACCGACCCACCAGCCGGTTGAACATTACGCCGCGCTGAGGGCCATGCCAGGCCTGTTCTTTTACCGGCCAGCCGATATCACCGAGACACTTGAATGCTGGCAACTGGCGCTTGAAACCAGGGATGCGCCGTCGATCCTGGCCCTGACCCGACAAAATCTGGCAGCTCAGCGAAAAACCTTTGAGGAAAAAAACCTGTGCGCGCGCGGCGCCTATGTCCTCATCGACAGCGAAGATCCGGCTCAGGTCACGCTGTTCGCGTCCGGCTCGGAGGTTGAAATCGCAACCAGCGCGCATGCCCGGTTGGCCGAAGAGGGGATCGCCGCGCGGGTGGTGTCCGTACCGTGTTTTGAGCTCTTTGAACTGCAATCGGAAGACTACAAGGATGCCGTCCTTGGTGACAGCCCGGTCAAGATCGCGGTCGAAGCCGGCGTCCGCATGGGCTGGGACCGGTTCATCGGCGTGGATGGCACGTTTGTCGGCATGACCAGTTTCGGCGCAAGCGGACCGTACGAGGCGCTTTATGAGCATTTTGGACTAACGGCGGATGCTGTTATCAGCGCCGCCAGGACCCGGATCGCGCAGTGACCCATCGCCGCGGCGGTGCGGGGACTATCAACACTGCACCGGCTTCATGGACAGATACAGGGATCGGCACACCGGTCCATCGGAATGACAAGGATCGGCGCCGACCCAAAGCGCCCAACAGTGGGAGTGGACTATGGTAACCAAGGTTGCAATCAACGGATTTGGCCGCATCGGCCGGAATGTTCTGCGCGGGATCGTCGAATCCGGCCGCACGGATATTGAAGTCGTTGGCATCAACGATCTCGGCCCGGTGGAAACCAACGCGCATCTTCTGCGCTATGACTCCGTGCACGGTCGTTTTCCGGCCGGCGTTTCTGTGTCGGGAGACACCATGTCCGTCGGCGGCGGCGCACCGATCAAGGTAACCGCAATCCGCGATCCCAAGGATCTGCCTTGGGGAGAGCTTGGCGTTGACGTTGCGCTGGAATGCACCGGGATCTTTACGGCGAAGGACAAGGCCTCCGCGCATCTGGAGGCTGGCGCCAAGCGCGTTCTCGTCTCTGCTCCTGGCGCCGGCGCGGACAAGACGATCGTGTTCGGGGTCAACGACAAGGCCCTGACGGCGGACGACCTGGTGGTGTCCAATGCCTCGTGCACGACGAACTGCCTGTCGCCGGTCGCCTATGTCCTCAATGAAGCCGTCGGCATCGAAAAAGGCTTCATGACCACCATCCACTCCTACACTGGGGATCAGCCGACCCTCGATACGATGCACAAGGACCTTTACCGCGCCCGTGCCGCGGCCATGTCGATGATCCCGACGTCGACCGGCGCGGCAAAGGCGGTCGGCCTTGTGCTCCCCGAGCTTAATGGCAAGCTGGACGGTGTTGCCATCCGTGTCCCAACGCCGAACGTTTCGGTGGTTGACCTCAACTTCATTGCCAAGCGCGAAACCACGGTGGAAGAGATCAACGCGGCCATCAAGACGGCCGCCGACGGGGAACTGAAGGGCATTCTCGGCTACACGGACGAAAAACTGGTGTCGATGGACTTCAACCACGACCCGCATTCGTCGATCTTCCACATGGACCAGACAAAGGTCATGGACGGCACATTCGTGCGGATTTTGACCTGGTACGACAACGAGTGGGGCTTCTCCAACCGTATGGCCGATACGGCTGTTGCAATGGCAAAACTGATTTGACGATTGCCGGCCGCCACCGGCACGAGTGTTGACATAAGGCGGGCCCGTGAAGCGGGTCCGCCGTTTTTTCTTGAAGCAAACGGCGATAGGATCTTCACCTCAGCTTCTGATCGATGCCCGCTTCGAACCCGCCCGACCCGCGACCGCATTTTAAGACGAATTGGATCTGCCATGACCTTCAACACGCTTGACGCTCTTTCAGACATCTCCGGCAAACGTGTCCTCGTCCGCGTCGATCTCAACGTACCGATGGATGGCGGCCGGGTCACGGATACCACCCGCATCGATCGGGTCCTGCCGACCATCCGCGAACTGACGGACAAGGGCGCGAAAGTGATCCTGCTTGCGCATTTCGGACGGCCGAAGGGAGAGCGGGTCGCAGGCATGTCCCTGGCACCGGTCGCCCCGGCGGTCGCGGATCGGCTTGGCCGGCCGGTCGCCTTTGTCGAGGATTGCATTGGGGAACCGGCGGCGAACGCAATAGCGGCCATGAACACCGGCGACATATTGCTTCTGGAGAACACCCGTTACCACGCCGGCGAGGAAAAGAATGCAGGGGACTTCGCCAAGGCTCTGGCCGACAACGGCGACATCTATGTCAACGATGCCTTTTCCGCGGCCCACCGGGCGCATGGCTCAACGGAGGGGATCGCGCGGTTGCTGCCCGCTTACGCCGGCCGGACCATGCAGGCAGAGCTCGAAGCGCTGCAATCGGCTCTCGGCACGCCGCGGCGCCCGGTCATGGCCATTGTCGGCGGCGCCAAGGTCTCATCCAAGATCGACCTGTTGGAAAACCTTGTCTCCAAGGTCGACATGCTGGTGATCGGTGGCGGAATGGCGAACACGTTCCTGGCGGCCAAAGGTATCGATGTCGGCAAATCCTTGTGCGAACACGATCTGACCGGCACGGCAAAGGCGATCATGGCGGCGGCCGACAAGACCGGATGCGAGATCGTCCTGCCGCAAGACGTGGTCGTCGCCCGCGAGTTCAAGGCCGGTGCGGACAGCACAACGGTCGGGCTTAGTGCGGTCCCGGGTGATGCGATGATCCTGGATGTCGGCGCGGCATCCATTAGATCCGTCCAGGACAAGATCGACGAAGCGGCGACGCTGGTCTGGAACGGTCCGCTCGGCGCCTTCGAAATCCCGCCTTTCGACATCGCGACCGTGGCGGCGGCCCGGCACGCGGGCGAACGCACGAAAGCAGGCAAACTGACGTCGGTGGCCGGCGGCGGCGATACGGTCGCGGCCTTGAACCACGCGGGCGCGGGCACACACTTCTCCTACGTGTCGACCGCAGGCGGTGCGTTCCTGGAATGGCTGGAGGGCAAGGATCTTCCCGGCGTCACGGCTCTGGAGGGTTAGGTCGCTGACCTTTGACCGGCGGACGGAACCTTCGTCGATGTCAGCGCACCGACCGCGCCGGTTTCCACCTGATTGGCGGGCGATATTTTTCGATAGCCGAATTAAACCTCGTGACAAAAAACCGCCGGGCGGCACGAATTTAATTGATTTAAGAATGCCATGACTGCCTTCCATATGGACCGGGGTTTGCTAGAACCACGGTGATTTTGACGCAGTCCAATTCAGGCGGTCACGCAATGTGCCAGTGTGCACGCCGCCAGCCGCCGACCTATGGGAGACTTGAATGGCCCGGATCACGCTTCGCCAGTTGCTCGACCACGCCGCTGAGCACGATTACGGAGTGCCCGCATTTAACATCAACAATATGGAGCAGGCGCTCGCGATCATGGCCGCGGCCGATGCGACCGACGCGCCGGTCATTATTCAAGCATCCCGCGGCGCAAGGGCCTATGCCCACGATGTCATGCTGAAACACATGATGGACGCGGTGACCGAGATCTACCCGCATATCCCGGTCTGCGTGCATCTCGACCACGGCAACGAGCCGGCCACTTGCATGACGGCCATTCAGTCCGGCTTCACGTCGGTGATGATGGACGGCTCGCTGGAAGCGGATGGAAAAACGCCGGCGGGCTGGGACTACAATGTCAGCGTCACCAAAACCGTGACCGATATGGCCCATCTCGGCGGGATTTCGGTGGAAGGCGAACTTGGTGTCCTCGGCTCGCTGGAAACGGGAATGGGCGACAAGGAAGACGGGCACGGCGCGGAAGGCCAGTTGAGCCAAGACCAGCTGCTGACCGATCCCGACGAAGCGGTGAAATTCGTCACCGAAACCAAGGTCGATGCCTTGGCGATCGCCATGGGTACGAGCCACGGCGCATACAAATTCACGCGCCAGCCGGACGGCGATATCCTCGCCATGCACGTGATTGAGGAAATCCATCGCCGCCTGCCGGACACGCATTTGGTGATGCACGGGTCGTCCTCGGTTCCGCAGGATCTCCAGGACATCATCAACGAGTTCGGCGGCCAGATGCCGCAGACCTGGGGCGTACCGGTCGCAGAAATCCAGCGCGGCATAAAAAACGGTGTTCGCAAGATCAATATCGACACCGACAACCGGATGGCCATGACCGGACAAATCCGAAAGATCCTATCAGAGCATCCCGGCGAGTTCGACCCGCGGAAATATCTCAAACCGGCGCGCGAGGCGATGCAAAAGCTCTGTGTGGAGCGGCTGGAAGCCTTCAACACCGCTGGAAAGGCCTCCAAGATCGAACGGGTGGCAACCCTTGGAGAAATGGCCGCCCGCTACAAGGACGGCAGTCTTGACCCGAAGGTGGGTTAGAAAAGCAGGCAAACTCATCGCTTTTCAACAAAAGGGGCAGGGTGACGACAGTCCTCGGTCTCTCCGTCGTCATCCTCGGACAAGGTCCCAAGGATCCATATAATTCAAGGCGTTATGGATGCTCGGGACAGGCCCGAGCATGACCATCGAAACACCAGGTGGACTGTCAGCAGTCTGAGAGGGGCCTTGCGTCCCTCTTTTGCCGTCATTAGGGACAACAAACGAGCGAATACTGGGCCGCGAACGCCAACAGGGGACGGCGGCCATCACCAACCCGAAGAGATCTTTTGTGAACAGGCCGCGCCTCTTTGTTGTCACGCCCCCTCAATTTGACAGCGACGACCTGGCCGCGCGGCTCGGTGAGGCGTTCAAGGGTGGAGATATCGCCTGCGTCCTGATCTATATGCCGGACGCCAATGGAAGATCACGGCAGACGGAAGCCGAAAAGCTCGTCCCGGTCATTCAAAACGGCGGCGCGGCGGCTTTGATCTATGGCGACACGCAGGCGGTAGGGCGATCGGGTGCGGACGGCGCGCATATCGACAGCTCGCTTGAGGACATCAAGCTGGCGGTGGAGAGCCTGCAGCCCTCAAAGATTGTCGGCGCCGGCGGGACGAAGCTCAAGCACGAGGATATGGAGCGCGCCGAAACCGGCGTCGATTACCTGTTTTTCGGCCGCCTTGACTTGGACGAAAGGCCTGAAGCGCACCCGAAAACGTTGGGCCGGGCGGACTGGTGGGCCGAGCTTTTCGAAACCCCCTGCGTCGCGCTCGCCGGCAACACACTGGATTCGGTCGCCGCCGCGGCCGGCACGGGCGCCGATTTCGTTGCCATCAAGGATGCCCTTTGGCAACATCCGGACGGACCGGAAACCGCGGTTCGAATGGCCAATGAAATCCTGGAGCGATATCCCTTCGAGGATGCCGATTGAACGCATGACACCGACCCCCTGCGGCGCACGCACTCCAGACCACGGTCCTGACAGGGTCGGGGTCCTCCGCACATGTGTGCTGGTCGGGGCTGTCTTGGCTGCAACGCCGGTGTTGGCCCAGGACGCGGCTGCGCCCCCCGCGATTGAGGGGACCTTGCAGCCTTCGGGCGACAGCACCCCGACACTGGCAAGCGTTTTCGAAGCTGGTCCGCCAAATGTTCCGGAGGGCGAAGAGGCAACCGCTGATCTGGCCTACGGAGCGTTTCAACGGGGCTGGTTCTTGACCGCGCTCGCCCTGGCAACGCCTCTGGCCGAACAAGGTGACCAGGCTGCGCAAACACTCGTTGGCGTGCTCCACGAAACGGGACGCGGGATCAAGACGGATCTCAGCAAGGCGGCGGACTGGTACGCCCTTGCTGCAGCACAAGGCAATGCCGAGGCCGCCTTCCGGCTGGGCCAATTCCATCTTGTCGGCACCGGTGTGGAGGAAGACAAGGCGAAGGCCGCCGACTATTTCGAACTTGCCGCACAGTCCGGAAATCCGTCCGCGCTCTACAATCTCGCGCTCCTCTACCAGTCCGGCGAAGGCCGACCGTATGACGAAGAGAAGGCTCGCAACTTCTTGCGCGAAGCCGCGCAGAACAACGATCCCGAAGCGCAGTATGTGCTCGGACTGTCCTACCTGGAGGGCCAGGGAGAGCTTTTAGACCCCGGTCAGGGTGCCTTCTGGCTCGGCCGCGCCGCCCGGCGCGGGCACATTTCAGCGCAGGTCTATTATGGCATCCTGCGCTTTCAAGGCCGGGGTCTGGACCCGGACGAAGAAGAAGCGGCCGATTGGTTCGAACGGGCCGCTGCCGCCGGAAATCCGGTCGCGATGAACCGGCTGGCACGGATCTATGCCAATGGCCGTGGCCGTACAATGGATCCTGTCCAGGCCACAGCCTGGCATTATGTCGCCCGTGCCCTTGGCGTCGCTGATCCAATGCTCGACCAGTTTGCCAACCGCCTCGACAGCGACACGCTCGTCCAGGCGCGTGAGCAAGCCGAACGGCACACGGCGACAATCATGGCGCCGGAAGATGATCGGTTCCGGCCGATACCGTGAGGTCCCACCCTCCTCAACGGCCCGCAAAACAGTGTTTTTTCCTTGAAACCGGCGGCCAAGTGTGGTGGACAGGCGCCAACCTACAGCCCGCCGGATCCTAGTCCGGCCGGGCGTTCACAATCCATTCGCAGACAAAATCGGTCTTTCCATGAAAATCAACGGAAACGAAATCAAACCGGGCAATGTCCTGCAGCATCAGGACACGCTTTGGGCCGTCGTTAAGGTACAGCATGTCAAGCCGGGCAAGGGCGGCGCGTTTGCCCAGGTGGAAATGAAAAACCTCCTGGACGGACGCAAGCTGAACGAACGGTTCCGTTCCGAAGACAAGGTCGAGCGTGTCCGGCTGGAACAGAAGGACTTTCAGTACCTTTACACTCAAGACGACATGCTGATCTTCATGGACACCGAGACCTACGAGCAGCTTGAGCTCCAGTCCGAGTTCGTCGGCGACCGGGCCGCGTTTTTGCAGGACGGAATGATGGTGACCGTCGAGCTTCACGAAGAACGGCCGATCGGCATCACGCTGCCACAACATGTCACGCTGGAGATCAGCGAAGCGGACGCCGTCGTAAAGGGACAGACCCAGTCCTCGTCCTACAAGCCCGCGCTGATGGAAAACGGCGTCAGGGTCATGGTGCCACCGTTCATTACGGCCGGTGAAAGGATCATTGTCGACACGGGCACTTTGGAATATGTCCGCCGGGCGGACTGATCGCCTGTCCCCACCGACCTGGCGGGCCACACACGGACCACGCCCAACAACAACGGCAATTACATGGCTCGCACCGCGATTCTCAACGTCATGGTCCAGGCGGCGTTCAAGGCCGGCCGCAGCCTCGTGCGCGATTTTGGCGAGGTGGAAAACCTTCAGGTGTCCCGGAAGGGTCCGGGGGATTTCGTCTCGGCCGCTGACCGTCGGGCCGAAGAAATCCTGAGCCGGGAATTGACGAAAGCCCGTCCGACCTACGGTCTGGTGATGGAAGAAAGCGGTGAAGTCGAAGGCACGGACGGGCAGCACCGCTGGCACGTCGATCCGCTCGATGGCACGACCAATTTTCTGCACGGCATTCCGATTTTTTCGTCCTCGATTGCACTTGAGCGCGCCGGACAGATCGTCGCCGGGGTGGTCTATAATCCCGTCATGGATGAGCTCTATACCGCAGAGCGCGGCCGCGGCGCGTTTTTGAACGATCGCCGGTTGCGGGTCGCCGGACGCAGCGACCTCACGGACATGATCATCGGCACCGGCTTGCCGTTTATCGGCATGGGCGACCACGGCCGCGCGCTCAAGGAACTGCGCCACATCATGCCGGAAGTCGCCGGCATTCGCCGGTGCGGGTCCGCATCGCTCGACCTTGCCTGGACGGCCGCGGGCCGCATGGACGGGTACTGGGAACACAATCTGAATTCCTGGGACATTGCGGCCGGCATCCTTTTGATCCGGGAGGCCGGCGGCTATGTCAGCGATCTCGCCGGCCGGGACAAAATGCTGGTGTCCGGAGACATCGTGGCCGGCAACGAAGCGGCCCACGGCCATTTGCTGCGCCTGTTGAAGACGGCCGCCGGCGCGTAAGCCGGCGCCGCGGCGGTGCCCTTGAATTCTCACCGCGCGGCCGGTGCATACACCTGAGCCATGTTAGTCGTGGTTAAGCCCGCCTTGCGCGGACATTAACGGTTTTCTTCGCCGCGCAATTCACGTTATCAATCGATGACGGTTCATTGGCGACTTCGGCAAAACATGGCACGTGACTTTGATCCCTACAGCCTGTCCAGTCCACGGGCTTACCTGTCGTTCATGATCATCTTTTTGGTGATCGTCGCCTTCATCGCCTTTATTCTCTACCGTCAGATTTCCGTCGCTTTCATGAGCAATCCAGGTCTCAACGGCCTGATCGTTCTGGTGGGGCTGTTCGGCATCTTGTTGCTGTTCGGTCGGGTCATCCGGCTGTTCCCGGAAATCACCTGGGTCAACAGCTTCCGGATCGGTGACCCGGGCCTGGACACCCGTGCGCCGGTTCTTCTTGCGCCCATGGCCACGCTTCTCGGCAACAAGGTCGGCGAGATGACACTGACGCCGGCGACGGCGCGATCGATCCTCGATTCAATCGGCATGCGCCTGGAGGAATCCCGCGAGATCTCGCGCTATCTGATCGGTCTCCTGGTCTTTCTCGGCCTGCTGGGGACCTTTTGGGGCCTGCTTCAAACGGTCAGTTCGGTCGGTGCCACGATCCAGTCTCTGGACGTCGGGTCGGGCGACGCGAGCGTCATCTTCGAAGACCTGAAGGCCGGATTGGAAGCGCCGTTGTCGGGCATGGGCACGGCGTTTTCATCGTCCCTGTTCGGTCTGACCGGCTCGCTGATCCTGGGCTTTCTTGACCTTCAGGCCGGGCAGGCGCAAAACCGGTTCTACACCGAGCTTGAAGACTGGCTGTCAACGGTGACCGACATCGAACCGGAAGAAGGTCCGCTTCTGACGGCTCCAGCCAGCGACAGCGAACAGATCCAGGCGTCGATCGCAGCGTTGCAAAAATCCGTTGAGGAGGGGGGAAGCAAGAACGCGGCGCAGGCCATGGCCAACTTGGCCGAGGGCATTCAGGGCCTAGTCAAGCATGTCCGGTCCGAACAGCAGATGATGCGCGACTGGGCGGAAAACCAGAGCGAACAGCAAAAGCGCATCGAGGCGTTGCTGGCCTCCATTTCAGCCGCGTTCGAACGCGCAAAGGAGTGACCCATGGCAGGAGGCTTGCGGGCCCGCCGCCGCACACAGGGGACCGATTACTGGCCGGGCTTCGTGGATGCGATGGCCACCCTGCTCCTTGTCATTATCTTTTTGCTGTCGATTTTCATGCTCGCACAGTTTTTCCTGAGCCAGCAGCTTTCCGGCCGGGATGCGGTTCTCAATCGCCTGAACGCGCAAATCAGCGAATTGTCCGAACTGCTGGCGCTGGAACGCGCGAGTGCGCGGGAGCTGGAGGATACAATCACCGGCCTTCAGGCGAGCCTGGGCGACGCGACCTCTGAACGCGACCGGCTGTTGGGGCTACTGGAAAGCAGTTCAGGAGAAGCGGACGCGGCCGGCGGGCGGGCGGCCGCCCTCGAAACACTGCTCGATGATGAGCGGCAGGTCAGTCAGCGAGCGCTTGCGCAAGTCGAACTGCTCAATCAGCAGATCGCGGCCCTCAGACGCCAGATAGCCGCCGCCAACGCCGCTTTGGAAGCATCCGAGGCCAAGGAATCCGAAAGCCAGGCGAAAATCGCCAGCCTGGGACGGCGCCTCAATGCCGCGCTGGTGCAACGGGTTCAGGAACTCTCAAGGTACCGCTCTGACTTTTTCGGCCGCTTGCGCGAAATCCTGTCGCAGCGCTCCGATATTCGCGTGGTTGGCGACCGGTTCGTGTTCCAGTCCGAAGTCCTGTTCGATTCCGGCTCAGAGGAAATCAATCCCGCCGGGCGCGATGAACTCGACAAACTCGCCGATGCGATCCTTGAACTGTCCGTCCAAATTCCGGATGAAATCAGCTGGGTCTTGCGCGTCGATGGACACACCGACGCCCGCCCGCTTTCCGGCACCGGGCGTTTGCGCAACAATTGGGAGCTGTCCGCCGCCCGCGCGATCTCGGTTGTCCGTTATCTGATCGACAAGGGGGTCGATCCGGAACGGCTGGTCGCCGCCGGGTTTGGCGAGTTTCAGCCGCTGGAGGAAGGCGACAGTCCTGAGTCCTTGGCCAAGAACCGCCGCATTGAATTGAAACTCACCGAGCGCTGATCGACCCGGTTCACCGGCACAACGGGCATCTGTCAACCCGCGTGTCCGTATGCCGATTGGGCCAAAGGCACAGCAGACGAAAAAAAACGCCCCGCCGGCCCACGTGGCGGAGCATCTGGATCAAGACCGGCAGGTTCGACTTTACCGGGTTTCGTCGTCGCTGGCGCTGTCGCTATCCTTGAGCGAATTCAGCTTCGCGAACACGGCGTCAGCATCGATTTCCTCTTCGGCGGCCTGAGGCTTCGGCGCCGGGCTGGTCAGGTTAAAGGCAGCCGCCAAGGCTTCCTCGCTGGTGCTTTCCTCCACCGGCATGAGAGTCTCCGTTGGCTCAGCATGGCTGGGAAGCGGTGCGTTTTTGGCCGCCTTTTCAACTTCCATATCGAGTTCAAGCTGGCTGCACAGGCCCAGTGTCACCGGATCCGCGGGCGTTAGGTTCGCCGAGTTCCAATGCGTCCGGTCCCGGATTGCGGCAATCGTCGGCTTCGTCGTGCCGACGAGACGCATGATCTGCGAATCCTTGAGTTCCGGGTGATTGCGCACCAGCCACAAAATTGCGTTCGGCCGGTCCTGACGGCGTGACACCGGCGTATAGCGCGGCCCCTTGCGCTTGGTTTCCGGCACAACGACCTTGGATCCCTGTAGCTTGAGCTGATAGTTCGGATCCTTTTGCGCGCGCTCGACCTCTTCACGGGTCAACTGGCCGGTCAGGATTGGATCCAGGCCCTTGATGCCCTGCGCCGCATCGCCGTCGGCAATCGCTTTGACCTCAAGCGGATGCAATTTGCAGAAGCTCGCAATCTGCGTGAAGCTGAGCGCGGTGTTGTCTACGAGCCAGACGGCGGTGGCCTTTGGCATAAGCGGCGTATTCGCCATCGGTCAAATTCCTTTCGTCGGCTTCCCCGCCCGGCGGGGCGAAAAAGCAGTCACGCGTCTAGTTGAACGGGAGATGCGCAGAATATAGGCGTTTCCGGCGACAAAGGCAAACATCCATGACCAATGGAGGCGTGAATTCTAGGGTCAGGACTCATTCAACAGTCAGAACGATTTTTCCAATATGGTCCGAAGTCTCCATTCGGCGGTGTGCGTCATCGGCTTCGGCGAGAGGAAATGTCGAATCCATAACCGGGCCGATCTTGCCGGCTTCAATCAGTGGCCAGACCTTCTTGTGCAGGGCGTCGGCGACCGCAGCCTTGAACGCAGTGTCGCGCGGACGCAGCGTTGACCCCGTATGCACAAGCCGCTTGACCATCAGGACCGAAAAGTTGGCATCCGGTGACGGGCCGTTCAACGTCGCGATCTGGCAGATCCGCCCCTCGACCGCCGCCGCCTTCCAGTTCTTCATCACATAGTCGCCGCCGACCATGTCCAGGATGACATCTACGCCAGCACCCTCGGTCGCATCCTTGATCGCGGCGACGAAATCATCGGTCCGGTAGTTGATCACATGATCGGCGCCCAGCGCACGCGCCGCGTCCGCCTTTTCTGGCGATCCGACGGTGGTGAAGACCTCCGCGCCAAATGCCTTGGCAAGCTGAATGGCCG
The DNA here is from genome assembly GCA_017643215.1 of Roseibium sp. GTDB lineage: Bacteria > Pseudomonadota > Alphaproteobacteria > Rhizobiales > Stappiaceae > Roseibium. The sequence continues at coordinate 74,958 of JAEPNV010000010.1, forward strand.
TTGTCCCGATTCCGGACGTTCCGCCATGGACCAGAAAACGCTCTCCCGCGGTCAGGCCGACACGGTCAAACACGTTGCTCCAAACCGTAAAAAATGTCTCCGGCAGTGCCGCCGCCTCGACCATCCCCAATCCTTCAGGGATTGGCAACGCATGGACCTCCGGAACCTTGCAGTATTGCGCATAACCGCCACCCGGGGTCAGCGCGGTCACGGCCGTGCCGATGGGAAACCGCGCGCAGCCGGCCCCTTGCGCGACCACCGTTCCCGCAACTTCCAGCCCCGGGAGGTCCGACGCGCCTTTTGGCGGCGGATACACGCCCTTGCGCTGCAAGACATCCGGCCGATTGACGCCCGCCGCCGCGACCTTGATGAGAATTTCATCCGGGCCGAGCACCGGCAGCGGCCGTGTCTCCGGTTCGAGCACCTCCGGTCCGCCCGGTTCGGAAATGGCAATGGCGGTCATGGTGCTTGGCAATTCGGTCATGCTAGGGTCCTCATCCTGTCCGTGCGCATGGTCTTGGGTCAGGACTCATTAATGTGATTGAAATGGCGCTGCAAACGGCAAAGAGATGTAAGGAGAAACGCGACAAGCGGGCTGGTGGCCCGGTTGAGCGGTTCGACACAGCAGATCAAAGCCGGTCGCGCGTCCCTAAGGGATATGAGCAATTTGCCCCGATACAGCGTCGCAAGCCCTTGAAAACCGGAAGGTTTCCAGCAAGCTTGCTTCTTGTATCGACGCAAATTGCTTCATACCATTTCAATCAGATGAATGGGCCCTGACCCTGGTCCAAGGCGCCGGGGACTGACAACGTCTGTAGGCGGTGGCGACAAAAGACACAGGAAATGCGGGAGAAAATCATGACGGGCCCGGAAGACGATCGACCGCTGAAACCGCTGGAGACCCAGATTGTGGTCGGGGAAGACCTCACCCGCTTGTCGGAAGAAGAGCTTCAAGAACGGATTGGCCGTCTCGAAGCGGAAATCATCCGGACGCGCGAGACGCTTTCCCAACGTGGTACGGTTCGCGATGCGGCGGACGCATTGTTTGGGAAACGCGATCAGTAGATCCATGCATACTTTTTAATTCTGAAAAATACTGTCCGACTCTGGGTCACCTGGGTATGTAAAATTTTATTCGTTTACGTCCTATTAATCTTTCCAAACTATGAATTGGGTATCCAGTCATCTGGATTTGAGTGGCTCCTGTCCACTCTGTTTGACGCCTCCCTGTTAAACACTTCGAGCCGCGCTTTCGCGGCTCTTTTTTTTGCCACGACCGTGGGTTACCCTTGCCTTGCGCTGAGGATAAGGGGCGTACGATCAGGGTCCATCGAGCTTGGCACAAAGGTTGCTTCGATACAGTTCAAAACCCGAAGCGTCCCTAAGTGGAACAGGTCCCGAACCGTGGCCGTCAACGATCCGCACGCGCGCGCCCGGGATCTGGTACTGAGTATGAAAGGCGTATGGATCCAATGACCGAGAACAACAACAAGAATACGCAAGCTCCGGAAACGGTACATTTTGCGAACCGTTTGGCCAATTCGGACAATTTCCAGATCCTGTTTCAGGAAGGAATGTCGCTGGTTGAGGAAACCGCTGTTTACCTTGATGGCGACGGGCGGTCGGAAGCCAAGCTGCTCGCGCGCCCGGCATCGCTTGGCTATGCGACCGAATCCATGCGACTGACGACACGATTGATGCAGTTGGCGTCCTGGCTGTTGCTCCAACGGGCGGTCAATGAGGGGGAAATGTCCCCGGAACAGGCCAGCAATGACAAGAACAAGGTGCGCCTTGAAAAGCTGTCCACCGCGACACACGGTGGGGCCTGGAACGAATTGCCGGAAACACTGCGCGACCTGATCTTGCGCTCAATCCGCCTGCAGGAACGCGTTGTACACCTGGACAACATGCTGTACCGCGACGAGACGGAACCAGGTGAAACGCCTGATGATCACCCGGCCAATCCGGTCGCGGCGCAATTGAACCAGCTCCATGCGGCCTTCGGCCAGGCCGGCTGACGCTCAAAGGGCACGCCGTCTACAATTCCGATCAGGCGGCCAGCACTCGATCGCAAAATCCGATGGCGAACAACAAACAAAAAACCCGGCTCGCAAGAACCGGGCTTTTCCACTTTGACACCGACCGGATTAAGAACCCAAAAACCCGGCGTATTTGTTCTTGAACCGGGACACCCGGCCACCGCGGTCCATCAGCTGACGATCTCCGCCTGTCCATGCCGGATGGGAGTTCGGATCGATATCGAGCTGCAGCGTGTCGCCTTCCGACCCATAGGTCGAGCGGGTGGTGAATTCGGTGCCATCGGTCATCACGACCTTGATGGTGTGATAGTCGGGATGAATATCCGCTTTCATGACTGTTCCTTTCCAGAGCCGTGCCAATCGTGCTCCTCGGCACGCCGCTTCGGCCGCGTATCGTATGGTCGTGCCAGGTTACGCAAGCCCACGCCGATAAATCATGGAAGCGCCCTATAGCCCATGGTGGCGCCCAAAACAAGGCATTATTCAAGGGATCCGCCGGTGGCTTGTCCGCCACCGGCGATTTGGGTTTTCCCGGCTTGCAGACGCCGGATACGCTCAGGCTGCGCGGATCTTGGCCAGGAAACTTGAGATCTCCCCTTGCAAGGAATCCGCGTCCCTTGACAGCGTTTCGGCCGCACTGAGGACCTGACTGGACGCAGCGCCCGTCTGCCCCGCCGCTTCCGACACGCCAACGATGTTCTTTGACACTTCGCTGGCGCCATCTGCGGCCTGCTGGACATTGTCGGCGATTTCACTCGTCGCGGCGCCCTGCTCTTCCACGGCCGACGCAATCGAGGCGGCCACGCTTTCCATTTCGTTGATCAGCTTGCTGATCTGGGAAATCGCCGTCACCGTTTCCCCGGTCTCCGTTTGGATGGAGCCGATTTGCAGGCTGATTTCGTCGGTTGCCCGGGCCGTTTGCTCGGCAAGCGTCTTGACTTCGCTCGCCACGACCGCAAAGCCCTTGCCGGCTTCCCCGGCCCGCGCTGCTTCGATTGTGGCATTCAGCGCGAGCAGGTTGGTCTGTGCGGCGATGTCGGAGATCAGACCGAGCACTTCGCCGATCCGCTGGGCGGCATCGGCCAGGGACTGAACCCGCTCGGTTGTGGAATTCGCCCCGGACACCGCTTTTTTCGACATGTCGGCAGAATGCTGGACCTGGCGTGAGATCTCGTTGATGGACGACGCGACTTCCTCCGCCGCGGCGGCCACGGTCTGCACGTTTGTTGAGGCCTCCTCGGACGCCGCCGAGACATTCGCGGATTGGACATTCGTTTCCTCGGCCGTGGCACTCAAAGATTGCGCCAGGCCCTCAAGCTCATCGGAGGACCCCTTGACTGTTTTCATGACGCGGGAGACTTCCTGGTCGAATGCGGCGATGGCCTTTTCGATTTCAACCTGTCTTTGCCGCTTGCGCTCTTCTTCCGCCGCCTGCTCGCCCCGCAGCGTTTCCGCCTCGATCATGTTGTCCTTGAACACTTTGACTGCCGCAGCCATGGACCCGATCTCGTCAGTACGCTTTTGACCAGGGATGCTAACCGACAAGTCTTGGTCGGCGAGCCGCAGCATTGCATCGGTGATCGAACGGATCGCACCCGACATATGCCGGCCTAAAAGGATCGAAATCAGCGCGCCCAATAACAGCACTGCGCCGCCGACAACCGCGGTCATCCATTGCTTGCTGAGGAAGGCCTCGGCAAGCTGCGGACCAACTTCATACTGAACCGCGACCTGGCTTTCTTGAAGCTTGTCAAGCTTGCCCAGGATCTCAGGACCAATCCGGTCAAGCGTGCCGGAATAAAGCGTGTTGCGTTCCTCAATCAACCCGCTCGCCTCGGCAAACGACTGACGAAACGTCGCCAACTGGCTCTTCACTTCGGAGATGAGCTGGAATCGCCGACTGCCGTCGGTCTGGTTCAAGAGTGCGGCGACGCGCTTCTCCGCCTCCATAATCTCATCATGGAAGCGTGCCTTTTGCGGCTCTTGGTTCTGCAGAAGGTATTTCTCCAAATAAACCCGGGCCAGAAGCAGATGTTGCTGCGCCTGACCTGCGATATGCGCCGATCGCGGATCACCCTCGTTGAACGCCGATGTCATAATCGCACCGAGGTTTTTGCGAATGTCGGTGCCAAGCGGGTTCAAGGTCTGCTGGACAACACCGTTCCGCTGTTCTTGAAGTCGCACAGCCTCCAAAAAGGCGTTTTGATACTCTTCTGCCGCGCGAATAGTGTCTGCGATCGTTTCAGATGAGCCATGCGTTTGACCAACGCCGGCGATCTGACCGGCATCCTCCAACAACTTGGTGATGGAGTCTTTTACTGAAACCGCCAGCTCCGGAGAATCCTGGGTGCGATACTTCATGACCGCCAGCCGCGCTTTCAAGACAGCCTCGGTCATGTCCGCGAGCGTATTGGATTGCCGAGCTGTCGACTGATACTCGGAGAAGGAGACCGCCGTGGATCCCGCGCTTGAGTAAACATAAATAGCCAAAGCTGCCGTAAGGGCTAATACCGCGCCAAATCCGGCGTAGAGCTTTTGCTGAATGGACAATCGCATGGCAGTCACCTCATAGAGTTCGTATTTCTACGTACCGATCGTGACAAAGAGAGTTAACGAAACCTTTACTCTAAAGATTAAGTTGCGCACTTTATTCACAACAATTTTTAATCATTTGTATAAATTTTGCCGGCTATCTCCACATGGGCAAAACAGCGCAGCCTTATTGATAAAGCGGCGCGGGGATTGGCATCTGCTTGAAGGCTTCCTAAAACAGGCAGTCATGCAATGAAAAATCCAGTGCAAGATGTCAGTTGATCCAAAGCCTGAACGGCGGAGAACACTTCGCCCGCTTGTTCGCCTCCTGCCCTATCTCAACCGCCATCGGGCAATGGCCGCGATGGCACTTACCGCTCTGATCAGTGCGGCGGTTATCACTCTGGTTCTGCCAACAGCAGTCCGCCGAATGATCGATTATGGCTTCGGCGCGGACGATCCAGCGCTGATCAACGCGTATTTTTTTGTGCTGATCGGTGTGGTGGCCGGTTTGGCGCTGGCCAGTTCTATTCGTTATTTTCTGGTGATGTGGATCGGCGAGCGGATTGTCGCCGAAGTCCGTACTGACGTTTTCACACACATGACCGAACTCAGCCCGGCCTTTTACGACAAGGCCAAGTCGGGCGAGATCCTCTCCCGGCTCACTGCAGATACGACACAGATCAAATCGGCCTTTGGCGCAAGCGCGTCGGTCGCCATGCGCAATTTTGTAATGTTTATCGGTGCGGCTGTGATGATGATCGTCACGAGCCCGCGCTTGTCGGTCATCGTCCTGGCGGCCATTCCGCTGATCATTGTTCCGTTGATCGCGTTCGGACGGTCCGTTCGCCGGCGGTCCCGGTTTGCGCAAGACACATTGGCCGATGCGTCCGCCTATGCCAACGAGATGCTGGGATCCATCCGAACACTCCAGGCCTTCACACACGAAAACGAAGCCGCCCGGCGGTTCGGCGGCGCGGTGGAACGCGCCTTTAGCGCCGCCCGCAAGGCGACTGCCGCCCGTTCGGTTCTCACCGGATTTGCAATTTGCATCATCGGCTCCAGCGTCGTAGCCGTGTTGTGGATTGGTGCAACGGATGTGTTCGCCGGGCGTATGACCGGCGGAGAACTGAGCCAGTTTCTCTTGTATTCGATCCTGGCGGCCGGAGCCCTGGCCAGCCTGTCGGAAGTGTGGGGTGAGCTCTCTCAGGCCGCGGGTGCAGCCGAACGGCTCAGCGACTTGCTGGATGTGGAACCGGAAATCAGCGCGCCACCGAATCCTCGCCCCCTGCCGGACAGCCCGCGCGGCACGATCGGCTTCGAGCACGTCTCTTTTTCCTACGATGGCGCCCGGGATCTCACAATCTTGGATGACGTCGACACGGCTATTGCCGCTGGCGAGACCGTCGCCGTTGTCGGGCCGTCTGGTGCCGGCAAGTCGACGCTGTTTCATCTGTTGATGCGCTTTTATGATCCGACATCCGGCCGGATCATGCTCAATGGCGCGGACATCAAAGACCTAGATCCGCGAACGGTTCGAAAGGCCATCGCGCTTGTCCCGCAAGACACGGCCATATTTGCTGCAAGCATCGCAGAAAACATCGCGTACGGGCGCCCGGGTGCGAACCGGGCCGAGATCGTCGGCGCGGCCAAAGCAGCTCTGGCCGCGCCGTTCATTGAAACGTTGCCGGACGGCTACGACACGCTGGTCGGCGAGCGGGGAATCACCTTGTCCGGTGGCCAGCGCCAGCGTATCGCCATTGCGCGGGCGATCTTGAAGGACGCACCAATCCTTCTCCTGGACGAGGCAACCAGCGCGCTGGACGCGGAGAGCGAGAGCTTGGTGCAACAGGCCTTGGACCGGTTGATGGAGGGCCGGACAACCCTGGTGATTGCGCATCGGCTCGCCACAGTGTTGAAAGCCGACCGGATCCTGGTCATGGACGGCGGGCGCATTGTCGAAACCGGCACACATGCCGAATTGTCCGCCAGGGGCGGCCTCTACGCCAAATTGGCGCGGCTTCAATTCGAAGCCGGGACAAGGACCGGCCAAAGCCCAAACGCGGCGAGCGCGGCGGGCTAATCCGCCAAGACGGCTATCAACTGACGTCGTCGGGCACAGCAACTGTGTAGTTCAACGGCAACCGGCCGCCATCCGCGAAGATTGTCTGGCCCGTGACGTAGCTCGCGTCGCTGGATGCCAGAAACGCGGCGACACCGGCAATCTCCGATGGTTCGCCGATACGCTCCATCGGCGTTCGCGACAAGATCCGGTTTCGCGCAGCAGGATCGGCGTTCACCGCCGCCAGCATGTCCGTCATGATCGATCCGGGCCCGATCGCGTTGACCCGGATGCCGTAGGGCGCCAATGACAAGGCGGTGACCTTCGTCAGCTGGCTCAACCCCCCTTTCGACACGCAGTAAGGCAACTGGTTCGGGATCGCGACCACGGAATTGATGGAGGATATGTTGATGATCGCCCCCGGACTGCCGCCATTTTCGACGCTCTCGACCATGTGGCGCGCGACAGCTTGTGAGCACAAAAAAGCGCCCTTCAGGTTGATCGACAGAACCTTGTCAAAATCCTCTTCCTCCAGCTCCAGGAATTCGGCGCCAACCACGATCCCGGCGTTATTGACCAAAACATCGATATCGCCATAGGCGTTTAAGGTTTCCGCGACCAGATTGCGAACGTCCAGGCGCTCGGCGACATTGCAGTGAATGTGAGTGACCTCACCGAGGCTCTTCAGGTCGTCCTCCGCGGCATGCCCAGCCTCGTCGTCGACATCCGCGATGACGACCTTGGCGCCATCCATGATAAAACGCTTGGCGATTGCAAAACCGATTCCCCGGGCAGCGCCGGTAACGATCGCCACTTTGTTTTCTAGAGACACGGGAGCCCTCTCGGGTTTGATTCAAGACGCCCCGAACAAAGCGCGCGGACGTTCGAAAAGCAACCCGAACTGTGGAGACGGGGTGGGCTCCAGAAATGGGAGCACCCCCAATCTCACCTCCAGCTTCATGCACTGGGCGCTGAAATCCCGTGTGTTTTCAACGCATCGCTGATTTCATCAAGGATCGCCGGATCATCGATGGTGGCCGGCAGCCTGTAGCTTTCGCCGTCGGCAATCTGCCGCATCGTGCCACGCAATATCTTGCCCGAACGCGTTTTCGGCAACCGGTCGACGGTAATAGCGATCTTGAACGCCGCCACGGGTCCGATGCGCTCCCGCACCAGTTTGATGAGTTCAGCCTCGATCTCTGCGTGATCGCGGTTGACGCCGGCCTTCAGGACCACAAAGCCGCAGGGCAATTGGCCCTTGAGTTTATCGGCAATCCCGATCACCGCGCATTCGGCGACATCCCGGTGCTGGGCAAGCACCTCCTCCATGGCGCCGGTCGACAAACGGTGGCCCGCGACATTGATGATGTCGTCGGTCCGCGACATGATCGACAGATAGCCGTCCCCGTCCATGATCCCGGCATCGGATGTCTTGTAGTAGCCCGGGAACTCTTCAAGATAGGCGTCGAAAAACCGTTTATCCGCGTTCCACAGTGTGGGCAGGCACCCGGGCGGCAAGGGCAGCTTGATGACGATGTTGCCGAGCGTATCGGCCGGCAGCGGCTGACCGCCATCATCCACGATCTGAACATCATAGCCCGGCATCGGGACCGTCGGCGATCCGGGTTTGACCGGCAGTTGCCCGAGGCCGAGCGGATTGCCGACGATGCACCATCCGGTTTCCGTCTGCCACCAGTGATCGACAATCGGCACGTTGAGCTGGTCCGCGGCCCAATTCACGGTTTCCGGATCCGCGCGTTCGCCTGCCAAAAACAGCGAACGGAACTGGGACAGGTCCGACTTGGCGATGAACGTACCCTCCGGATCCTCCTTGCGGATGGCACGGAAAGCGGTTGGCGCGGTGAACAGCGACACCACATTGTGTTCCGATATCACGCGCCAGAAAACGCCGGCATCCGGCGTGCCCACCGGTTTTCCCTCAAAGACGACCGTCGTGCACCCGTGAAGCAGCGGCGCGTACACGATGTAGGAATGGCCCACGACCCAGCCAACGTCGGAGGCGGCCCAGAACACCTCACCCGGATCGATGCCATAGAGATTTGACATCGTCCATTTGAGCGCGGCCATGTGCCCGCCATTGTCCCGGACCACACCCTTTGGCTGCCCGGTCGTGCCGGATGTGTAGAGAATGTAAAGAGGATCTGTGGCTTTGACCGGCATGCAAGGGATTTTGCGTCCTTGCGACAGGGCATCATCCATCAGCGCGCCCATATCGTGGTCACGCCCATCCAGCATTTCGGCCTTCTGCTGTTCGCGCTGGATCACAAAACACGCATCGGGCTTGTGTTGGGATTGTTCGATGGCCTGATCGATCAGCGGCTTGTAGGAAATCACGCGGCCAGGTTCGATACCGCAGGAGGCCGCGATAATGGCCTTGGGCTGCGCATCATCGATCCGCGTCGCCAGTTCATTTGCGGCAAATCCGCCAAAGACCACCGAATGGATCGCGCCAAGACGGGCGCAGGCCAGCATGGCCATTGCGGCCTCGGGGATCATCGGCATGTAGATGATCACGCGGTCGCCCTTTGAGATGCCGTGGTCTTGAAGGACGGCTGCCATGGCCTGAACCCGGTTCAAAAGCTGCGCATAGGTGTAGACAGCCTTCTTCCCGGTGATCGGGCTGTCATAGATCAGCGCGGGCTGACCGGGGCGGTCGCGCTCGACGTGCCGGTCCAGGCAATTGTAGCAGGTGTTGCACTCCCAATCGGGGAACCAGCGCCCGTACTGGTCCATCTTCGGATCGAAAACCTCATCGCCCGTCTTGATCCAATCGAGCTCCGCGGCGGCCTGCCGCCAGAAGCCGAAGGGGTCGTTTTTCCACGCGTCATAGACTTCCGGATATCGGCTTGCCATTCCCAATCATCCTCCCAAACCCGGCCGCCGGCATTCATCGTCCGGCGATCTTGCTTCACAGTGCGGTATACATATCGCTTGTGGCAAGCACAGCCGATAAGACCTTCGAAGGGAGTGGGTCTTTACGCCGCCCGCTCGGACGTGCTTAGGTCGTGGCCTGGATCCCGTTCAAGCCTGCACATCCTCCAAATGAACCCCATCACCGACCCCTGGTTTTACGCCGCGGCCATTCCGGCTGTGATCGTGATCGGCCTGTCAAAAGGTGGCTTTGGCGGTACATTGGCCATGCTCGGCGTCCCGATGATGGCGCTTGTCGTCTCGCCGATCCAGGCGGCCGGCATTCTCCTGCCGATCCTGATCGTGATGGATGTGGTCGCGCTGATTGCCTACAGGGGCAAGGCGGATCGCAAGAGCCTGATCATCCTGCTCCCGGCCGCCATCTTGGGCATCGGCGTCGGCTGGGCGACGGCCGCCTACGTCAGCGATGCGTTTGTGACGTTGCTCGTCGGGGTCCTGTCGCTGCTGTTCGTCGCCGATTATCTGCGAAAACGGAACGCATCGAAGGCGCCTGCGGATCACGATTGGCGCAAGGGCACGGTTTGGGGCGCCATCGCCGGGTTTACGAGCTTCGTCAGCCACACCGGCGGTCCACCCTTTCAGATTTATACCGTGCCTCTTCGCATGACACCGGTCCTTTTTGCCGGAACAGCGGTGGTGTTCTTTGCAATCGTCAATGCGATCAAGCTGATCCCCTACTTCCTTCTGGGACAGTTTGACACGACCAACCTAACCACATCGCTCCTGTTGTTGCCGCTCGCCCCGCTGGCAACGCTCACCGGCGTATACCTGGTACGCGTGATCAATCAGGATCTGTTTTACAGACTCATCTATGTGTTGATGACGGTCATCGGCGTGAAGCTCGTCTATGACGGACTGGCGGGGAACCTGATTTGACCGCACACAGGCACAAACCGGGCCGCCTCGCCGCCCGACGCTGCTCAGCCATTGCGATTGCGTGCGGATTCAGGCTTTGATGGCCAAAATCAAATACCGGAGAGGAAACACCCGTGGACGCACCAGCCAATCCGTTTGAGCATGGCCTTGGCAAGAACCTGGCGAACTACGCGCCTTTGAGCCCGCTAAGTTTTTTGGCCCGTGCGGCCGATGTTTTCCCCGACCATGCAGCCGTCGTACACGGCACGCAGCGGATGGACTACCGAACCTTCTACCGCCGATGCCGCCAACTCGCATCGGCCCTGACCGGCCTCGGCGTCGGCAAGGCCGATACGGTCTCCGTGATGCTGTCCAATGTCCCGCCGATGCTGGAGGCGCATTACGGCGTCCCGATGACCAAGGCCGTCCTGCACTCCATGAACACGCGCCTTGACGCGGCAATCATCGCCTTCCAGCTCGACCACGCCAACACAAAGGTGCTCATCACGGACCGGGAATACGCGCCCGTGATGAAGGAAGCACTCGCGCTGGCCAGTGTGAAACCGATTGTCATCGATTATTCGGACCCGGTCTTTCCGCAAGACGGCGAGCGCCTCGGCAATCTGGACTATGATGAGTTCGTTTCAGGCGGGGATCCGGACTATGGCTGGTCCCTCCCCGACGATGAGTGGGATGCCATATCGCTCAACTACACTTCAGGCACCACGGGCAATCCGAAGGGCGTCGTTTACCATCACCGCGGGGCGTATCTTTTGGCCCAGGCGAACATCATTACCGCTTCGATGGCCAAGCATCCGGTCTATCTGTGGACCTTGCCCATGTTCCACTGCAACGGCTGGTGTTTTCCGTGGTCGATCTCCGTGGTCGCGGGCACGCATGTGTGTCTCAGATGGGTCCGGCCGAAGGCGCTTTGGGACCTTCTGGCCGAAGAGACCGTGACCCATCTATGCGGCGCGCCCATCATCATGTCCACGCTTTTGAACGCGCCGGCGGACGACAAGCGTGAACTGGGCCGGAAAGTCGAATTCTTCACCGCGGCGGCGCCGCCGCCCGAAAGCGTGCTGGCGGCGATGGATGCGGCCGGATTTAACGTGACCCATCTATACGGTCTGACGGAAGTCTATGGGCCCGCCGTTGTGAATGACTGGAAACGGGAATGGGAGGATCTGCCTTCCGATGAACAGGCCCGGAAGAAGGCGCGCCAGGGCGTCCGCTATGTGGCGCTGGAGGGCCTGACCGTTCTTGATCCCGAGACCATGGAACCGGTGCCTGCAGACGGCGAGACGCTGGGCGAGGTCATGTTCCGCGGCAATGTGGTGATGAAGGGATACTTGAAGAACGAGCAGGCAAGCCAGGAGGCGTTTGCCGGTGGCTGGTTCCATTCCGGCGATCTCGGCGTGTTGCATCCGGACGGCTACATCCAGCTCAAGGACCGGTCAAAAGACATCATTATTTCGGGCGGCGAAAACATCTCCTCCATCGAAGTGGAAGATGTGCTTTACAAGCATCCCGCCGTTCAGGCCGCAGCGGTCGTCGCACGGCCCGACGAGAAATGGGGCGAAACGCCCTGCGCTTTTTTGGAGTTGAAGCCGGGCGCCGAGGCGGCCGAAGACGAGATCATCGCCTTTTGCCGGGCGCACATGGCGAACTTCAAGGCGCCGCGAACCGTGATTTTTTGCGAGTTGCCGAAAACATCGACCGGCAAGATCCAGAAATTCGCCCTTCGGGAACAGGCCCGCAGTCTTTGAGCAAAAAGAAAACGCCGCGGAAAATCCGCGGCGTTGATCTCATTCTAATCAGTGGATCGTCGTGTCTTGACGTATTCGCTCGATCTCGTCCTTGATCTTGAGCTTTTGTCGTTTCATATCGGCCAATTCCAGAGAGTCCGTACTCGGGTGGAGCATCGCGTCTTCGATCTTGCGTTCTATTTCCGCATGACGGCGCTGAAGTTCCGCGAGATGCGACTGTATGGACATTGGACCGTCCTCCTGTCTGTTGGCTCAACCAAGGTATGGTGCCATAGCGCCCGCCGCTTTGTCGATGACCGAATGTACAAAGGCCCGGTCATTCGTCGTCAAAACATTAGGCGCTGTGGACGAATTGGAGGCGCATTTCGTGAGACAAGAGGCCAGAGATGGCGGGAAAAGACCCGCAGAGCGTATCGGCGATACGGTCAAGGGGCGTTTCATGCCAGATCGACGTCTCTCGTCTCACCCGAAGGGCCGGACCCGCATCGCCCAAACCCGGCGCAAATCCGTCTTGATGATCGGCGCGCATCACCTGCGCCGGATTTCCTTGATCTTGTCCGATGCGTTTCCCGGCGAAATGCATCTCCAATTCGTCCAAAGGGCCTAAGACCCACATCTCTGTCCACAAAACCGATCCGTCTATCGCGTGCGATCTCGCGGTGGCAGGCCGCCGGATACCCTGAAAACGGCGCATGACGCGTGCAGTGCGGACAATCGGCCTTGAACACACGCCGATTTGTGATCTAGGAAAGCGGGTCAAAGGGGCGCGAGAATACGGAAATGGCGGCACAGACGGAACAGGCACTGCGCGCCGAGCTGGCGCGGCTTCGGCAGGAACACCGGGACCTTGATGTGGCCATTGAAGCCTTGGGAGCAACCGCCAATGCCGATGCCTTGCAGCTTCAGCGTCTGAAAAAGAAAAAACTCATGATCAAGGACCGGATCGCCGCGCTCGAGGACCAGCTTTTCCCCGACATCATTGCGTGATCGCCCGCGCGCACCCGCGCTTGCATCCCACCGGCTGCAGCCTATACTCCGCGGCCTTCACGCCGACCCTTAGTACGCCAGGAGACCCCGATGGACCAACGGGATGTTGCAATCATCATGGGCAGCCAGTCCGATTGGCCGACCATGAAACATGCCGCGCAGGTTCTGGACGAGCTCCAAATAAGCTACGACGCACGGATCGTCTCGGCGCATCGGACGCCGGACCGCATGTATGAATTTGCGAAAAACGCCAAGGCGGCGGGCTTCAAGGCAATCATCGCCGGGGCCGGCGGCGCGGCGCACTTGCCAGGCATGACCGCTTCATTGACGACGCTGCCCGTTTTTGGCGTCCCCGTGGAAAGCCGGACGTTGTCGGGCGAAGACAGCCTGCTTTCCATCGTCCAGATGCCCGCCGGGATCCCGGTCGGCACCTTGGCGATCGGTACCGCCGGGGCGACAAACGCGGCGCTTTTGGTCGCCGCCGTATTGGCGCTGTCCGACAAGAACCTCGATGACCGTCTGAGCGCTTTCCGCGCAGCACGGACCGCGGCGGTCAGCGACCGGCCGGTCGACGCTTAGGGACACAGGACAGGAAACAGACGACGTATGGCGCAGCGGGTAACACTTTCACCAGGTGACACGATCGGGATTCTCGGCGGCGGCCAGCTTGGGCGGATGCTGGCGCTTGCCGCCGCAGGGCTTGGCCTGCGCACACACATTTTTTGCCCGGATCCCGCCAGCCCGGCATTTGAGGTCGCGACGTCCTATACCATGGCCGCCTATGACGATCTGGTGGCGCTCGACCGGTTCGTGCGGCACTGCGGTGCGGTCACCTACGAGTTCGAGAATGTGCCGAGTGAAACCGCCGCCCATCTTGCCGCAGCAGCGCCGCTTCGCCCCGGGGTGCGCGCACTTGAGGTCTCACAGGACCGGCTTCTGGAAAAGAATTTCCTGACTGAGACCGGCGTTTCAGTGGCCCCTTACGCCGATATTCCCGGTGAACAGGACTTGGCCGGCGTCTTGGCGCGATTTGGAGGTCAAGGCGTCCTGAAAACCCGGCGCTTCGGCTATGACGGCAAAGGCCAGGTGATGATCCAGCAAGCGGGTGATGCCGCCGGCGCCCTTGATCGCCTTGGGAATGCTCCGGCAGTGCTTGAACGATTGATCCCGTTTGAGCGTGAGGTGTCCGTCATTGTTGCCCGCGATATAAACGGGGCCTGCGATGCCTATGACATCGCCGAAAATCACCATGAAAACCATATCCTGGCCACATCGACGGTGCCTGCCGACGTTCCGGACGAGATCGCAGCCAAGGCGCGGGCGATGGCGGTGCGGATCGCGGATGCACTGGACTATGTGGGTGTCATGGGTGTTGAAATGTTTCTGCTGCCCGATGGCCAGGACGACCGGCTTCTGGTGAACGAGATCGCGCCGCGGGTTCACAACTCCGGACATTGGACACAAGACGCGTGCCTGTGTTCACAGTTTGAACAGCACATTCGGGCCGTCGCGGGCTGGCCGCTGGGTTCCTGCCGCAGGCATCTGGACGTGGTGATGACAAACCTGATCGGCGCGGATGTCGATGGATGGGCCGGCATTCTTAGTGATCCCTCCGCCCGCTTGCATCTTTACGGCAAAGCAGAAACCCGGCCGGGGCGTAAGATGGGCCATGTTAACCGGGTCCGGCCCATCAGGTGACCATGGCGGTTATTCGGGAATCAAACGCAGACTCTCCCGCCGGTAGAACCGGAAATTCGCTAAAATGGCTACCGTCGCCAGGCCTCCTGCCAGTCCAATCCAGATCCCCACACCGTCAAAGCCCGCCCAAAAGCCGAGGCCGAGCGACAGGCTGATCCCCACGACCCAATAACCGAACAGCGCATAGATCAGCGGAACGGTTGTGTCTCCAAGGCCGCGCAAATTGTTGACGCCGATAATCTGGCCGCCATCAGCCAGTTGAAACAGCGCGGCCACGATGAGGTAGGACGCACCGAACGCCAGGACCGCCTCCGTGTCGGGATTGTCGAGATCGAGATAGAGCGACACCAGCGTTTCCGGCATCGTCCAGAACAGCACGGCGAAACAACCCATGAATACGAAAGTGACTCCGAAGGCCGTCCAACCGGCCCGGCCGATCCCGGCGCGGTCGCCCCGTCCGGAG
Organism: Roseibium sp.; assembly: GCA_017643215.1. Taxonomy (GTDB): domain Bacteria; phylum Pseudomonadota; class Alphaproteobacteria; order Rhizobiales; family Stappiaceae; genus Roseibium. The sequence continues at coordinate 90,315 of JAEPNV010000010.1, forward strand.
GCCAGTCCGACCCGGGTCATGGCGGCCTGGCTGAGTCCAACAGGCACCATGAAGGTCAAGGAAGCGATTTGAAGCGCAATCCCGTGACCCGCCAGCGGCAGGGTCCCGATCCACCCGATCATGATGGCCGATGCGCCAAACAGCGCGGCCTCGGCGACAATCGTCACGCCAATTGGCCAGCCCAGCCGGACAATCTGAAAAAACACCGGCCAATCCGGCCGCCAGATCCGCCCAAAGATGAAATACCGTTTGAGTTTCTGATGGAACGCGGCATAGAGCGCCAGCAAACCAAAGGTCGAGGCGGAACTGATGACCGAGGCGATCCCGGCGCCGACGAGCTCAAGGCGCGGGAACCCGAAATGGCCGAAGATCAAGACATAGTCGAGGACAGCATTGACGACTGCGCCGGCAATCGTCGCGAACAGGACGACCTGGGCCCGTTCCATCACCGTTAGGAAACCGCGAACCGCCATGATCAGGAGCGCCGGCAGCAGCGTCCATTGAAGCACCCGCATATAGTCTCCGGCCATCGCCGAAACAGCCGGATCCTGGCCAAGGGCCAAAAGGATGTCGCCGGTGAAATACATCACCACCCACATCGGAAGACAGTAAAGCGCGACAACCCAAAACCCCATGCGTACGGAGCGGCGCATGTCGCGCATCGCGCGTTGTCCGCGGGCGCGGGCAGCGAGCGGGATCACCGCCTGGATCACGCCCATTCCAAAAAACCAAATGAGCATATAGACGTTGAACGCCAGAACGGCCGCCGCCAGTTCCTCGGCGCCCAGCCGGCCGATCATGAGAACGTCCGTCGTATTGATCGCCATTTGGGCAAGCTGCGCGCCGGCAAGCGGCAAGCCAAGGGCGAGCGTTGGACGGATGTCGCTGTGCCAAAGGCCCAAAAATCCGCCAGTGCCCGAAGAGTGTCCGAGCGCGCTGCCCATTAGGTGCTCCAAAAACTGCCAGAAATGCGGAGGAAACCACCGCCCCCATTCCCTGTATTGATGTTCGCGCTATCTGTCTATAAAGCGTTGCGGCCAACGGAAGCTGAATTTATGTCGCGCCCATGTGGACAAAGCATTCCGGATCTGTTAGCACCCCGCGACGTTGAACGATCCGTCAGCGGCGGCAAGAAAGGTGTATCCTCGCCACAGTTGCCACCGGAATTGCATTGGCGGCGCCGGTGCTGCTGATGCCGTTCAGCACAACCACTTCGAGATTATTTGGATTGTCTGGTCGCGGACCCGCCGCGACATCGGAAAACGGGAACGAACGCGTGCAGATTTTGGTCCGCGACAACAATGTCGATCAGGCGCTGAAAGCGCTGAAGAAAAAGATGCAACGTGAGGGCATCTTCCGCGAAATGAAGCTTCGCGGTCACTTTGAAAAACCGTCGGAAAAGAAAGCCCGCGAGAAAGCCGAGGCCCTTCGCCGCGCCCGGAAACTGGCGCGCAAGCGCGCCCAGCGCGAAGGCCTGCTGCCCGGAAAATCGGCGCGCAGATAGCGGCGGAGCGGGCGCTGTGCCGGGTGAAAGCTTACTGCGGCAACCCAAAAGCCGACCGCATCTCCGGTCGGCTGTTTGTTTTAAGGACCAGGCCAGCATATCTCGGCCCCCGATCACACGGTGGATCATGGATCCTCATCAACCGCATCATGCCCATCGGTCTATCCACCGCAGGAAGCTGGCATCAGTGCTGGTTTTGACGGCTCTGGTTCTGGGATCCTGTCAGGCCGGGGGCATTTATTCGGATGTGCCCATCGACCGGGCCGTTGGTTCGGCCGCGAATATCGAATCACTTACCGCGGTGATCGAAGCGAACCCGCGTGATCCTGACGCCTACAACACCCGCGGCATCGCCTACGGCCAGGCCGGCAAGCTGAACCAGTCCCTTGAAGATTTCAACACGGCCCTTCAGCTCGACCCGCGATCACACCAGGCCTACGCGAACCGCGCCCTTGTTTACCGCCGAATGGGTGAGTTGCAGTTGGCCGTGACCGACTATACCCGTGCAATCAACATCAAGCCCGACTATGACGCAGCGCTCGTGGGGCGTGGCAACACCTATCGGCTCGCCGGTCAGTATGGACCTGCGCTCGCTGATTTCAACGCGGTGATTGCCCGCAACAGCGGAGACGCCCGCGCATTCTACAATCGCGGCCTGATCTTCCAATCACAGAACCAGCACATGCGCGCGGTAGAGGATTTCGCAACGGCGATCGGCCTCAACCCCAATGCGAGCGCACCATACACTGCCCGCGGCATCTCCTATCTCAAGATCAACGACCCGAATGCCGCCTTTGCCGACCTGTCCATGGCCGTCAATCTCGACAAAGGGTCGTCGGTCGCCTGGGCCAATCGCGGTGTGGCGCTGGAGCTTCTCGGAAAACCGACGGATGCGCGCCGGAACTACAACCGCGCGATCAATCTCGACAATTCGAATGACCTCGCGCGCGAGGGCCTGGCGCGGGTCAACAAGGGCGCCAGGACGCTTTAGGCCGGGCGCGGCCCGCCAATTCGTCCCTAGTCCGAACGGTTCGATCGGGTCAGAAGATTCACGATCGATCTGGACGGCAGATGGAACCAACGCGGCACTTCTTCCGCATAAATAAGATAGCGCTGACCAAACCGGCGCCGCAGTGCCAATTCCTCAATGGCGCTTTGCCGCAGAATTGTCGCCACCCCAACGCCAAAACAAATCACGGTGAACGCGCTGGGAAAGGCCAGCATGAAGCCCGCTTGGCCGACCAGAATTCCGATAAAAATGGGATTGCGCGTGATCGAAAAGGGCCCGCTGGTCAGCAGTTTGCTACCCGAAAGATGATCGGCATCTGTGCCGGACGCCCAATTGTGGTCCATGTACGATTTGCAATAATCGATCCAGCCGAACGCAGCCAACATCAAAACGGCCCCTGTTCCATTGAGAACCGGAAGACCATTCAATCCGGGCGCAGCGCCCACCCACTCGTCCAGGCCCGGATAAACGACCCGGACCAGACAAACCGTGAGTATCAAGCTGCGAAAGGCGCTGAACGTGATTTGGTGAAGGCTGTTCGAACTACCGAGCACGTCCTTCCGCACCCGGGACCGGCCATGACGTTGACGCAGACCGATCAACCACGCCGAATAGTGAACTGCCACGAACAAAAAGTAACAGCCCAAAAAAACACGGAGAGCCGTGTCGAAAGCCATAATGCGCCAGCCGTTCCGTGCCCCGTCCAACAAGCGATCATTAAACGCTGGTTGGTCCGTCGCCACGCTGACCTACATCAATCCACGGCGCGGCGCGGCCCGTTATGGTACCAGCAGACCTTTTCCCGAAGAATGCACGATGCAGCGCGCCCGGACAATTGCAATTATCGACGGTCATCCGGATTCAAATCCGGACCGCCTGTGCCACGCCTTGGCTGACGCTTATGAAGCCGGGGCAAAATCCGGGGGACACAGTGCTGAGATTTTGCGCGTCAGCACGCACGACTTCCCGCTCTTGCGCACACAGGCCGACTATGCCGGGGATCCGCCCGACGGTCTTCATGATGCTGTCCAAACCATCACAACGGCCGATCACCTGGTGTTGATCTACCCGCTTTGGCTCGGAACGCTGCCGGACCTGACCAAGGGATTTCTTGAGCAGGTCTTTCACCAGGGCATCGCATTTCAGACAACGGACGGGTCGAAATGGCCGAAAGGCCGGCTGCAGGGTAAATCCGCGCGTGTGATCGTCACCATGGGGATGCCGGCGCTGGTCTATCGCTTCTGGTTCGGCGCGCACAGCCTCAAAAGCCTGGAGCGGAACATATTGGGTTTTATCGGTTATAAACCGGTCCGCGACACGGTATTCGGGCTGGTTGATCAGGTCGGCTCCAACAAGCGAGCGTCCTGGCTGGCCCATGTGAAAGCCCTGGGACGGAAGGGCGTTTAGCCTATTCTGCTACGGTGGCGCCAATCCGCCTTAAAACGGGCATTCAGCGCGAAACGTTACCAAGCGGCCATCCGCGGGATGATGAAGTGTGAGTTCCTGCGAATGCAGAAGAAGCCGCACGGAACGCTCCAGCGCGGCTCCTGTTGCGTAGAACCGGTCGCCGACAATCGGATGGCCCAGCGACAGCATGTGCACCCGCAGCTGATGCGAGCGGCCGGTCAGCGGGCAAAGACGAACCCGCGTTGTTTCAGTGCCGCGCCGCATCACGGTCCATCGGGTTACGGCAGACCGCCCGAATTCGGAACAGACCATCTGTTTCGGCCGGTTGGGCCAATCACAGCGCAACGGCAAATCGACGGTCCCGGCGTCGTCGCGCACAATACCCCAAACTTCGGCGACGTAGGCTTTTTTTGTCTTGCGGCGTTCGAACTGGAGGCCGAGATGCCGATGGGCGGCGGCATTGCGGGCAAGCACCATCACACCGGACGTGTCCATGTCCAGCCGATGGACGATACGGCAGCCTGGAAAGACATCTTGCGCCCGGATTTCCAGACAGTCCGTGTGCTCTGGCGCCTTGCCTGGCACGCTCAGCAGGCCGCTCGGCTTGTTGACGACCAGCAGGTCGTCATCGACATGCACCGTCTCAAGCCATGGCTCGGACGGCGGCGCATAAACGAAGACAGGATCAGGTCGTGCGGATGCCATGCCGTCTGCTTACAGGCCAAAGCCGAAAAACAAAAGGCGCAGGCCATTGGGCCCGCGCCTTTTCGAGTTTTTTGAGCCACCAACACCCTACATCGCCTTGACGATTTCCTCGGTCATCTTCTTGGCATCGCCGAACAGCATCATCGTCCTGTCCAGGAAGAACAGCTCGTTCTGAATACCGGCGTAACCTGAACCCATGCCGCGTTTGACGAACAGCACCGTTCCGGCCTTGTCGACATCGAGGATCGGCATGCCGTAGATCGGCGATTGCGGGTCGTCACGCGCGGCCGGGTTGGTGACATCGTTTGCCCCGATCACGTAGACCACGTCGGCCTGGGCGAATTCGGAGTTGATGTCCTCCAATTCGAACACCTCGTCATACGGAACGTTCGCCTCGGCCAGGAGCACGTTCATATGCCCGGGCATCCGGCCCGCCACCGGGTGAATGGCGTACTTCACCTCCACACCGGCTTCCTTCAACGTATCGGCCATTTCGCGCAAGGAATGCTGCGCCTGCGCAACCGCCATGCCGTAGCCGGGAACGATGATCACCTTCGACGCGTTTTTCATGATGAACGCCGCGTCGTCGGCCGCGCCTTGCTTGACCGGACGCTCTTCCGCGTCGCCGCCCGCAGCAGCCGTGGTTTCCCCGCCGAACCCGCCGAGGATCACCGAGATGAACGACCGGTTCATGCCCTTACACATGATGTAGGACAGGATCGCACCCGACGAGCCAACAAGCGCACCCGTGATGATCAGCGCCATGTTCGACACGGTGAAGCCGATACCGGCCGCGGCCCACCCCGAATAGGAGTTCAGCATCGACACGACGACGGGCATATCGGCGCCGCCAATCGGAATGATGATCAGGACACCGAAGACAAAGGCCACAAGCACGAGCAGCCAAAAAACACTGGGGCTTTCCGTGCCCACCAACGCCGCCGTAAGGACGACCATGGCGACCGCCAAGCCGATGTTGATGACATGGCGCGCCGGCAGCATGATCGGCTTGCCCGACATGCGGCCATCCAGTTTGAGGAAGGCAATGACCGAACCGGTGAACGTGATGGCGCCGATGGCCGCCCCGATCGAGGCCTCGATCATGGCGGATGTCTTGATGTCGCCGGGAACACCAATGCCAAAGGCGGCCGGTGCATAAAGCGCACTCGCCGCAACAAAAACAGCCGCAAGTCCGACAAGCGAATGGAATGCGGCAACAAGTTGCGGCATTGCGGTCATGGCGATGCGCTGCGCGATGAAGGCACCAACACCACCACCCATGCCGATCCCGACCACCAAAAGGAGACCGGACGTCCCGGAAATGCCGGATGCGAACAAGGTGGTGACAACGGCGATGCCCATCCCGACCATGCCGTAGACGTTGCCCTTGCGGGACGATTCCGGACTGGACAGGCCGCGGAGGGCCATGATGAACAGGACGGCTGAAACCAGATAGAGAAGCGCGGTAATATTAGCTGACATGATTTAGGTCCCCTTACCGCTGCTTTTTCTTGTACATGGCAAGCATGCGGCTGGTGACGAGAAACCCGCCAAAAATGTTGACGCTGGCAAGCACCAGGGCCAGAAATCCGAAGGTTCGCGCCATCATGGCGCCTTCGCCGGCCGACGCATCGACGCCCACGGCCAGGAGCGCGCCCACCACAATCACCGAGGAGATTGCATTGGTGACCGCCATCAACGGTGTGTGGAGGGCTGGCGTGACCGACCAAACCACGTAGTAGCCAACGAATATGGCCAGCACGAAAATCGAGAACAAAAACACAAACGGCTCGATCACACCGCCCGAACCGGCCGCCTGCGCGGCCATGTCGACCGCGCCCGCCGCGATCTGATCCACATAACCTTCCGCGGCCGACGCCGCGGCTTCCGCCGATTCGGCCGCCTCGCGCGCCGCGGCCGCCGCCGCTTCCGCGCGCTCGAGCGCCTCGGCTTGAGACAATTCGCTCATCGCTTCCCCCTTAACTCGTTGCTTCGGCAAACGCGGGATGAACCACTTTGCCGTCACGGGTCAGGACAGTTGCCGTGACCAGCTCATCGTCCCAATCGGGCTTCAATTCCTTCGCTTCCTTGTCGATCATGGTCTCAAGGAATGCGAGCAAATTCTTCGCGTAAAGAGCGGACGCCGACGCCCCGATCCGGCCAGGCACATTCAAATGGCCGACCACTTTGACACCGGACACGGTCGCAACCTTGCCAGGCTTTGCGCCCTCCACATTGCCGCCGCGCTCAACCGCCAGATCGACGATGACCGAGCCCTGCCGCATACTTGCAATCATGTCCTTCGACACAAGACGCGGGGCCGGCCGGCCCGGGATCAACGCCGTCGTGATGACGATGTCCTGCTTGGCGATGTGGGACGCAACCAGTTCAGCCTGCTTCTTCTGGTAGTCTTCCGACATCTGCTTGGCATAACCGCCGGCCGTTTCGGCCTGTTTGAATTCCTCGTCCTCGACGGCGATGAACTTGGCGCCGAGCGACTCCACCTGTTCCTTGGCGGCCGGGCGAACGTCTGTCGCTGTGACCACGGCCCCGAGGCGCCGGGCGGTCGCGATCGCCTGCAAGCCGGCGACACCGGCGCCCATCACAAAGACCCGCGCGGCCGGCACGGTTCCGGCGGCCGTCATCATCATCGGCATGGCGCGGCCATATTCCGCCGCCCCGTCAATCACCGCCTGGTAGCCGGCAAGGTTCGCCTGAGACGAAAGAACGTCCATGACCTGCGCCCGGGTAATGCGGGGCATGAATTCCATGGCGAAACCCGCAACACCGGCTTCGGCCATCGCCTTGACATCGTCTTCATGGCCATAGGGATCCATGGAGGCGATCACCAGCGCGCCCTTTTTCATGGCCTTGAGTTCGTCGGCATTCGGCCGGCGAACTTTCAGGACGACATCGGCATCCGCAAGAGCCGCTTTCGTGTCCGCAGCAACGGTCGCGCCGGCCTCCTCATAGTCGGCATCGGAAATGCGCGAGCCGGTTCCAGCGCCTTTTTCAACTGTTACGGTCGCCCCGAATCCAATCAATTTCTTAATCGTATCCGGTGTCGCGCCAACGCGCGTTTCGACCGCGTCGCTCTCGCGCGGCACAGCAATTTTCATGGACGTTCTCCCGAGGGGGCAGACCTGTTTCCCGCGATGGGAATGGCCGCCTTGGACTGTTTAGACGGTCAGGATCGCGAGCAATCCGGTCAAAACAAAAACGACAGCTGGAGGGATCCAGCCTGATGCACCCAGCGCCATGCCAATACCGGTCGCGGCCAGCGTGGCGATCAGCATGATCCAGCCGAAAATGACCGCTGCGGTTCCGCCAAATGCGAACATGATCAGGCAGAGCAGGATATTAAAAAGCGCGATCGTACCAATCTTGGAAAAGTTGATGAAGCCACCATAAGTGCGCTCATGCGCATCGTAATCCATCGCGGGTGCGGGTTCGTCAGACATTCAATCCCCCGGTTGAGAAACAGTGTTCGGCTGAACTCTTTACAATAAAGCAATTGTGCAGGGCAACGCTTGAGGCCGCGATAATGCGGTTCCCATGGCGAAAGTCGGGCGGAACGCTCACTTATGCGGCCGTGTCAAACGACAGCAGGCCCGCGGCCTTTAGCACGTCCTTTTGGCGCGCGGCGACCGTTTGCGCGTTAAATCCGTCAATTTGCTCATTGAACAGGCGGAAAAAATTCAACTCCGCGCGTAAGTGCAAAAACACGCCGCCAAGCCCAATCGCCGCCCGGTCCATGAACACAAATTCCTGCGGCACAGTGACCGGGCCAAGGTCTTTCAACGCCTTGTGCACCTTGAACGCCTCTCCGCGCCCATATTGCGCAGGACTGACACCATCAGCGATCGACCGGGTTCGGTCGGTCAGCAAGGGCCCATAGATGAACCGCGCCCAGATGTTCAGGACATCGATGATTTCGCGTTTCAGACCGCGAAAGCCCCAACGCTCATAAGCCGACACGACGCGGTCTTGATCGTCTTCCAGGAGGCCAAGATACAAATCCACGACCCCTTGCACAAAAGCACAGGGAAAAATCCGGATACATCCGTAATCGAGAAGGTTGACGCCATGCGGCGCATTGTCCTCACCAAACACGGTGTAGTTGCCAAGGTGCGGATCGCCATGGATGAGCCCGAAATGGCTGAACGGATGCCACCATGCATGGAACATGGTTTTCGCCAGGAGGTTGCGTTCCTCCAGCGCGTGGTCCTTGAACTCAAGAAGCGGCCGACCGTCCAGCCATCCCATGGTCAACAAGCGCCGGGTGGACAGCGCGTCCATGATGTCCGGAACCCGAATGCGGTGCTCGGTATCGAAAATGCGCCGATAGACCGCCATGTGGGCGGCCTCACGTTCATAGTCGAGCTCCTCGCGCACCCGGGCGCTGATTTCCTTGGCGATCTCGCGGGTGTCGATCGCCGGTTTCATCCGCCGGTGCAGGGAAAACAGCATCTGCAACTGGCGAAGGTCGGCTTCGACGGCCGAAGCCATATCCGGATACTGGAGCTTGCAGGCAAGCACGCGGCCATCCGCCGCGACAGCCCGGTGCACTTGGCCAAGGGAAGCGGCAGCGGCCGGCTCGCGTTCGAAATCATCGAATTTAGTTAGCCATCCGGCACCAAGCTCGGCCCGCATGCGCCGCTTCACGAACGCCCAGCCCATCGGCGGTGCGTTGGCCTGCAATTTGGCAAGCTCCGTGGTGTATTCTGGCGGCAAGGCGTCCGGGATCGTCGACAGGAGCTGCGCCACCTTCATGAGCGGCCCCTTCAGGCCACCCAGGGCGGCAGCAAGTTCGGCGGCGTTTTTGCCATTATCGAGATCAAGCCCGAACAAGCGCGCACCGGCCACCTTGGCCGCGATGCCACCGACATTGGTCCCAACCCGCGTATACCGGCCGACACGTGCCGACAGGCGATTGCTTTCCCGATCCCGCGCTGGCGCCATGACCTGCAGTTACTCCGTTCGCCGTCGTCGCGGCCGTGCGTAAATATGTGACATCTATGTAGCCCGTTCTTTGGAAAGAACCAGAGACAGGGGAGCGGATTGGTGACCTTTCGCGGCGGTCGCGGTCAATGCGCCGCAGTTTTCAGCAGCGCCTCGGCCAGCATGTCCCGGTGGGAAACCAATCCCTTGTAAGAGAGCTGCGCCGGATCGAGCGCCAAGAGCTGCCGGTGGAGGCCGGTCGCGATAGCAGCCCGGTCAGGATGCTCCTTCAAGAGTGACATCGGATCGTGATGGATCCTGATTGTGAAAAGGATATCCCCGCTCCCAGCAAGGCGGCGCAACGTCTGCCGCTCAACCCGCAGAAACAGGGGAGCGAGTGGCGCGGGATGGTCCCGCGTGATGTTCGAGGCAAGCTGTCTGGCTTCCGGGTGATAGAGTTTCTCATCGTCATAAATGGACCAGTTGTAGCGGCACACGAGCTGACCCAGTTTGAGGTTTTCGAACAGCCGCGACACCACCGTGCCCATTCGGCCCGAATTGAAACCGGGCACGCTTTCGTGGATCGCCGGCATGGCACGGCCGAATTTTTCCGACAGTGACCACGAAGACGGGAAACACAAACACGCACCCACCAGCCGGTAGCCGCTGGCGGACGAGCGCATCAGAACAAGATCCTCCTGCACGAGGCGGGCGGCGGCCTCCAGTTGAGGAAACGTCATTAGATCCACATCCGGCCCGTTCACCACCTGCACGGTTTTTTCATTGATCCGGTAAAGGTCTTGCCGGTGCTCCGCCAAATAGGCAAGGACCAGGTCGAGCACCTCCGCTTGCGCGTCTTCAGTGCCTGGCTCAACTTGAAAAACGTCGCCGTACCGCTCGTCTAGGAGACGGGCTTTTTCGGTGAGCTGCGGGATGAGCTGTTCGTCGGTCTCCAGCCATTCGCTGTGCGCAATCGGCTTCAGGCCAACCGTGAACGGATGGCTGGTTCCGTCATATGGCGTGTGCGCGAAGGCCATGGCGCCCGCAATCCTAGGCCCGGTCCATGGCTTCAAGTTCGTCGACGATCCGCTCGATGACCGAGAGGCCCTTTTTCCAGAACAACGGATCGCTGGCATCGAGGCCGAACGGTGCCAGTAACTCGGAATGATGCTTGGTCCCGCCGGCTTTCAGAAGATCGAAATACTTGTCCTGAAATCCGCTCTCCGCCTCCTCATAAACCGCGTAAAGGGAATTCACCAGGCAATCGCCGAACGCATAGGCATAGACATAAAAAGGCGAGTGGATGAAGTGCGGGATGTAGGTCCAGAATGTTTCATAGCCCGCGTTCAGGCGAATGGCCGGTCCGAGGCTCTCGCCTTGGACTGATATCCACAAATCGCCGATCTGCTCGGCCGTGAGTTCACCGTTCTGACGTTCGGTATGAAGTTTGCGCTCAAAAGAGTAGAACGCCACCTGGCGCACGACAGTATTGATCATGTCCTCCGCCTTGGACGCCAGCATGACCTTTCGCGCCTCCCGCGTCTCGGCGGTCTTCAAAAGCGCCTGGAAGGTCAGCATTTCGCCGAAAACACTCGCCGTCTCTGCGAGTGTCAACGGCGTGGGCGCCATCAAAGGACCATTGCCGGCGGCCAGCACCTGATGAACACCGTGACCGAGCTCATGGGCCAATGTCATCACATCCCGTGTCTTGCCTTGATAATTCAAGAGCACATAGGGGTGGACACTTGGTACGGTCGGGTGGGCGAAGGCACCGGGCGCCTTGCCAGGCCGGGCGGGCGCGTCGATCCAGTTGCGGTCAAAGAAGCGGCCGGCAATTTCCGCCATATCCGCAGAAAATCCGCCATAGGCGTCCAGAACCGTCTTCTTGGCTTCCGGCCACGTAATGACTCTGGTGTCGGCTTGAGGCAGCGGCGCGTTTCGATCCCAGATGTTCATCTGGTCCATGCCGAGCCACTTGGCCTTTAAAGTATAATAGCGGTGCGACAGGCGCGGGTAAGCCTCGATTACGGCTGAAACCATCGCATCGACCACATCGCGTTCGACGCGGTTTGCCAGATGCCGGCTGTCGGCAATGTCTTCAAAGCCCCGCCAGCGATCGGAGATTTCCTTGTCCTTGGCCAGCGTGTTGGTGATCAAGGTGAAGGTTCGCACATTCTCAGAAAACGTGGTGTTCAGCGCGTCGAATGCCGTTTTGCGTTTTTCCGCGGCCGCGTCCTGGAGGAAATTGAGCGTCGGCTCCAGGGTCAACGCCTTGCCGTTGACGTCAAAGGTAAGCGTTGCCATCGTCTCGTCGAACAGCCGGTTCCAGGCGCCGCGCCCGGTCACCGATTTCTCATGGAACAGTTGCTCGACCCGGTCTTCCAGCTGATACGGTTTGTCCTTGCGAAGGTCATCGATCCACGGGCGATAATGGGCCAAACCAGCGTCCTGAAGCGCCTGGGCGATCACCTCATCGTCGATCCGGTTCAATTCCAGCGAAAAGAACAAGAGATGCGTGCTTGCGGCGGTGATCTTCTCCTGCACGTCCCCATAAAACTTCTGGGCCTTCGGATCGGTGGTATTGCCCGCATAGACAAGGCCGGCGAACGAGATCAGCTTGCCGAGGGCATCCTGCAGTGTTTCATAAGCCCGCACGGCGACGACAAGGCCCTCCACGTTGGTCTTCGCCAAGTCATCCAGCCGGCCCTTGTAGGACGCCTCGAACGTCCGCGCCCGGTCCCCCGCTGCATCGAGGTCCGCTGCGACTTCCGGCGCATCGATCCCGGCATAAAGATCGGTCAGGTCCCAGACCGGCAGATCGCCGGTATCGGCGGCGGATCCATGGGCGGCGGTCGACTTCGCAGCAGCAATCACCATTCAAACTCTCCGAATTCGGCGCACAGGCCGCAGCCCGCAACACATCTCCAATATTGACCAATATCTAGGACTGATTCATTTTCCGCCGCAATCGGTTGGCCAGTGATTTTTCCGCTCGTCCTGGACGATTTGTTTACCGGTCTTCGACCAAGCTGGTTCGAATTGAGACAATTGAGACCACTCGCGTACGGCAGGAAATGGACATGCAATCCAGTACCGGCAAGATCCTGATCGTTGATGACGACCCGATCCAGCGGCGCCTTTTGCAAGAAGCGGTTCACAAATTCGGGCACAAATCCACGACCGCCGAAAACGGCCGCGAGGCGGTCGACATCATGACCGGACCGGATGCATCCGATTTCGACCTGGTAATCCTGGACATGGTCATGCCGGAACTCGATGGCATCGGCGTGTTAAAACGCCTGCGGACCGACAAGATCGCCACCCCGGTCATCATACAGACGGCCCATGGCGGCATCGACACGGTCGTGAGCGCCATGAATGCCGGTGCGCAGGACTTTGTTGTCAAGCCGTTCGCGCCTGAGCGGCTGAACGTGTCGATCCGAAACCTCTTGAAGGTGTCCGCCCTTGAGGGGGAGATCACGCGGATCCGCAAGCAGGCGTCCGGAACGTTGACGTTCAACGATATCGTCACCCACTCCCCGGCCATGGAACGAGTGATCAATCTCGGCAAGCGGGCCGCCTCGTCCAACATCCCGATTCTGATCGAGGGGGAAAGCGGGGTCGGAAAGGAGCTGATCGCAAGCGCGATCCAGGGCTCTGGTGAGCGCAAGTCCAAGCCGATGATCACCGTCAATTGCGGCGCGATTCCGGAGAACCTTGTCGAGTCGATCCTGTTCGGCCACGAAAAGGGGGCCTTCACCGGCGCCGCGGAAAAACATGTCGGCAAATTCCAGGAGGCTCATGGCGGCACACTGTTTCTCGACGAAGTCGGAGAACTGCCGGCCGATGTTCAGGTCAAGTTGCTGCGCGCCCTTCAGGAAAATGAAATTGATCCGATTGGCGCCAAGCGCCCGGTGAAGGTCGATTTCCGACTGATCTCGGCGACCAACCGCCGCCTGGTCGACCAGGTGAAGGACGGTCAGTTCCGGGAGGACCTTTACTACCGCCTGAACGTGTTCCCGATCTGGATCCCGCCCCTGCGGGACCGGATCGAGGACATCCCGGCGTTGACCCGGTACTTTTTAGCGAGGTTTGCCGCCGAGGAAGGCAAGCCACAGGTGTCGGCCGTTGCGCCGGATGCCATGCACCTGCTGCAGGCCTACCACTGGCCCGGCAACATCCGGCAACTGGAAAATGCGGTCTTCCGAGCTGTCGTTTTGTGCGACGGCGCGCAGCTGAGGCCGGACGATTTTCCGCAAATCGCGGCGGCCGTTGATGCTCCATCCCAGACGGCACAGCCCGCCCGTCAAGGATCGCGGGAGAGAACCGGTCAGCGTGCGACCGTGGAACAACCATCCGGCGCAGCGCCCACACAAGGGGCAGGCCCCGGCGAGGCGTCATCGGCACCAAGAGGGTTTGAAGCGGCGGCCCCATTCGGTTTCATGCGTAGCCTCGATGAAGACGGCCATGTCCGCCTGCTGACCGATATCGAAGAGGAACTGATCCGCACTGCGATCGCGCACTATTCCGGCCGGATGACCGAGGTTGCCAAGCGCTTGGGGATCGGGCGGTCCACGCTTTATCGAAAGCTCAAGGAATACGGCCTCGACGAAACAGATACGGATGCCGCGGCATAGCGCAATCCGGAGCGGACCGCGGCCTTGCACCGCTGCGCGTGAACGGATAGTTTCCCCGACAAAGTGATGATTTTGATTGGATCGTTGCATTTCTGCCACGATTTGCGATCACATGGGAACAGGGTAAAGGCTTCTTAACCTGCAAAAGGCTATTCTGTGGATCCTGCTGGGGAGCATGGGATTGGCTTCTGGGGCCATCAAGACACGGCGAGACGGATAATTGCGTAGACGGTCGGTTGGATTCGATGCCGTTGCAGGGCTGCATCGCGGCGTAATCTTGGCCCTCTTGGCCGTGGCGTTTCTGTTTTCCCTCGCGCAGCATGCAGCACAGGCCGAAACCCGGTCCCTTAAGCTCTACAACACCCATACCAAAGAGCGCGTGACGATCGCCTTCAAAAGGAACGGCCGTTACATTCCCTCCGGTCTGCGGGAGGTGAACCGCTTCCTGCGGGATTGGCGGCGCAACGAAATCACCAAAATCGATCCCGAACTGCTCGACCTTGTCTGGGAAGTCTACCAGGAAGTGGGAGGCCGGAAGCACATCCACGTCGTGTCGAGCTACCGCTCCCCGGCAACAAACAACATGCTGCGCAAGCGCTCGAAAGGCGTCGCCCGCAACAGTCAGCACACGATGGGCCGGGCAATGGATTTCTACATTCCCGGCGTGAATCTGGCGAAATTGCGCAAGGCCGGAATGCGGCGGCAGGTCGGCGGTGTCGGCTATTACCCGCGGTCAGGCTCCCCCTTTGTCCATATGGATACCGGACGGGTCCGGCATTGGCCGCGCATGCCGCGCAATCAATTGGCCAATCTGTTCCCGGATGGAAAAACCCTCCACCTGCCCTCAAACGGTAAACCTCTCAAAGGTTACAAGCAGGCGCAGGCAGCAGAAAAAGCCGGCAAGCTGGGTAAGGTCAACCGCGGCCGGCGCTCGCTTCCGACGCTGATTGCCCGTTCCGACGGCGGAAACCGCACCACCGGCCAAAGCGTTTCCAACAGCGGCGATGTTATCCGGCCGACGGCCGCATCGTCGTCTGGCTCAAGCTCGGGCGGCGGCGGCAATCTTCTCGCAAGCCTGTTCCGCGCCGATGGCGACAGCGGCTCTGGCGGCCCGACGCCCCCTGGCGCTGTAGGGACCCGGGCCAATTCCAGCCCGGCACGCCCGGCCGCTCCGGTGACAACAGTTCCACCCATCCCGCCCGCAACACCAGGCGATGCGGCACAAGATCCGGTCGTCGTTGCCGGAATTGCGCCTGCGCCCAAACCTGAACGGGCCGTGCCCGCGCCCGTCCAGATTGCGAGCGCCACACCTCCGCCTGCAAACACGCTGGATGCACAACGTGTCGCCCTGGAGCAAGGCGCGTCGAACCCCGCCGGGACACTATCCTCGCCAAACGGCCGTTTCGATGCCGCTGGCCTTGGGCGCGCGCAGGCCGCGCATGAAGCGCTTTTGGCGGCTGCGCGCCGTTCGGTCGAGGCGGGCGCATCAGGCCCGGTTCCCGCACCGGCGCCTCAAAACGATCCGGTCGCCGCGATTGCTGCGGCAACCGGCACGGGTGAACTGATCACCGCAACGCCGCAGCGCCCGCCAACCACACTGGCCTATGCATCTGCGACGGCCATTCCGCCCACGTTGCGGACCACGCCCGACCAACGCCGCGCAAATGCTCAATCCGACGAGCCACGGCGGCCGGCCGCGTCAGTTCCTGAACGGTCTGTCTCCGGCCGCATTCCCCGGGACCAGATCACTGACCCACTGGCCGGGTTCGCCGCGCTTCCCGACAAGGCGGAGCCGAAATTGCTGTCAGGGGAAGGCACGACCCGGCACGCGCTTTTCGCTGCATTGAGCCATCCAGATCAGCGCGCGCTCGATGCGTTCATCAAACCCGGCAACCGGTTTGTCAACGCGGGCTTTGACCGCTTCCCCTATGGCGCGTTGCGTACCGATCGGTTTGACGGCCCGGCGATCGTGGTTCTGCCGGTGACATTTGCCCGGTGACAGAAACGGCGGCCCATAGGGCTGCGTGAGGTTGAAAACAATCCCCGGTTTTTCCGTTGTCATCCTCGGACACCGTTCCGAGCATCCAAAAAAATCAAAACGTTGTGGATGCGCGGGACCGGCCCACGGCTGTCCGGTTTAAAATCCGGGGCAGGCGAATGTTATTGAACCAATTGCGTTTGCGCGGTCAAAACGCGCATGGACATGCGCTCTGGCATGAGCGCGACCTGGTATTCGGCGCCTTCCCGGAGGCCGCGTGAGCGGCCGTCCGGGACCCAGCAACCGCTGAATTTTATTCTGGAAAACAACACCTTCCGCAAAGTGCTGGGCCCCGGCTCGGGGGCCGGGGCGGCATGGTGAGGATTGCGGGTTGACAAGGAACATCCCACAATCGCGTTAAACCGGACATCAGTGGGACAGGCCCGCGCATGACGGCCGAATGATAAACCGGTTTGTCAGCAGTCTGCGGCGGCCCATGGGCCGCCTGACCGGTCAAACCATTTTGAGATGAACGCTGTACCGATCAGCCCTGAGGCCCCGGACCAGTCATTCCAAGCGCCTGAAGATACAAATCGAGGACCGCTTCCTCTTCCTCACGCTCATGGGGCTGTTTTTTTCTGAGCGAGACGACTTTCCGCAGGATTTTCACGTCGTAACCATTGCCCTTCGCCTCCGCGTATACGTCTTTGATATCATCTGAAATGACTTTCTTTTCTTCTTCCAGGCGCTCGATACGCTCAACAAACGCGCGAAGCTGATCGGCCGCGACGCTGCCTGCATCCGACATGGGCTAGTTCTCCTGAGATTGCGTCAATCGATAAAATTCAATGCGAGGGTTTGGATGACTCAAAGGCTGCCTTTTGGGCGTCGGTCGCTTCGGTCTGGTGTTTGGCCTTCCATTCGTCGTAAGGCATCCCGTAGACGATTTCGCGCGCGGACGCCTTGTCCATATCGATGCCCTTGGCGTTCGCTGCGTCCTGATACCAGTTCGACAGGCAATTGCGGCAAAAGCCGGCAAGGTTCATCATGTCGATGTTCTGGACATCCGTGCGGTCACGCAAATGCGAAACGAGCCGTCTGAACGCCGCCGCTTCCAGTTCGGTTTTTGTCGTTTCGTCCATCGTCTTTACCTTTCATGTCGAAATTCGCTTACACCGCTTGGCGACGGGTCGGGCCGTCGCAGCGGGACGGGTAATGTTGGATTTGGCGGCAATCGGCGTTTTCCGCAAGCCCTTTCACGATAGCCTCAAGCCGGTCGGCCCATTCGATGACGCCCGGCTGTTCGGCAATGAGATCCTGACGAATCTCAAGCAGGGCATTCGCGAGCCCGCGCTGTGTCCCGTGCCGGTACATGGTGTCGTTTTTCAGTGCGCCGTCATAAGGCTCGTTGTCGGCGACGATCAGATCGGCCTGCGCTGCAAGTCCGTCCATGAACGGCGTGACCGCACGTGGATCGCTGTCCCACAATACGGTCGCATGCCACGGCCGCGGAACACCGCGCCAACTCGGCGTAAAACTGTGGATCGATATGAGCACTGGCGGCGGAGCCGCCTGTGTCATCGCATCCAGAACCCTGTCGATTTCGGCATGATAGGGCCGGTGAAAGCGCTCGACCCGGTGCTGACGCTCTGCAGCATCGATATGGGCGTTTCCGGGAATGACCGTCCCGTCAGACAGGCGCATCACGATTGTCGGATCGTCCTCTCCCCGGTTCGGATCGATCAGCAAACGGGAATAGGTCGACAAGACTGCGGGGGCATTCAGACGGCGCGCTAACTCAAGCGTGACCGCGCGCGCACCGATGTCATATCCAATATGCCGCTCGAATTGTTCCGCCGGAACGCCAAGATCACCATAGCCGGGAGGAACACAATTGCGCGCGTGGTCGCAGATCAGCAATACCCCGCAAGTCAGGCTGCCGCGAACGGTCTCAACGGGATCAAAAGTCAGGCTGGCATTCATAAAATGCTGGGTCATCAATCGTGACTTGGAGGGTTCTCAGAATCGCAGTGTGCGGATCGGCCGCGTATCGGTCACCAAACACTTTACGCACAGCGCGGCTCAGGTGGGTCACATATCACGGCTAAGCCGCATTTGAACACAACTCTTTGGGGTTGTTCAAACGCATGGCCCAAAGACCCACCGGTTTTGTGAGGGACGACCCGCCTGCTTTGAACTCCGAGCCAGACCTTGTCCACCGCAGAAGGATGCACGCTCAAACGAACATTTTCGAAGGGACTTGTGCATTCGTGGCCGATCACATTTGCCACCCTCAATATCGCCTTGATGCCGCCTCATTTGCTGGAGAAGAACGGCCGCACTGAGGGCGACCGATCATCTTTCCATGTCGCCGCGTTCCCGCCATTGCCGCCAATGGTCGATGCCGATTCAAGTATGATCGTTGACATTGCCGATGCGTGCGAGCAAAAAGCTAATGTCTACAAAGCCGCGAGACGAACGACTGCTGATGTGTGAGGATGGGGAACGAGGCAAAGCCGGGGTTCGGTCGAGTTCAGGCTTCGCGCTCAAGTCGCTGATCGTTATTGGTTTGGCCGCGTCGTTTTACGGTGCCGGCAACGCTGCTGCGCTCGCAGATCTTCGATTGTGCAACAAGACCGAAAGTCAGGTCGGCGTCGCCATCGGTTACAAGGACAAAGCTGATTGGGTGACAGAGGGATGGTGGAACCTGCCCTCCAACAGTTGCGAGACCCTTGTCCCCGGAGCACTTGTGTCACGTTACTATTACATTTACGCAGTTGATTATGACCAGTTCGGCGAGTGGGGCGGGCGCGCGTTCATGTGTACCCGGGAGAAGGAATTCACCATTCGCGGAATTGAGGACTGTGTCGCACGGGGCTTTGAGCGGACAGGTTTTTTTGAAATAGACACGGGCGAACAAAGCAGCTGGACCGTTCAGCTCACCGAACCCGTGCAACAGGGGACTGGTGGGCGATGAGGCGAAACCGAAGAGTTAAAATTCTGGCAACTCTCGGACCCTCTTCCTCAGAACAAGACATCATCGAAAAACTGTATGGCGCCGGTGCGGACGTGTTCCGCATCAACATGAGCCATTCAGATCATGATCGTTTGAAGATGCTGGTAAACCGCATCCGTTCTGTCGAAGAAAAGGTCGGGCGGCCGATCGGGATTCTGGCCGATTTACAAGGCCCGAAGCTTCGGGTGGGCACATTTGGCGATGGACCGGTGATGCTGGAAAACGGCGCCACGTTCACGCTTGATTCCGATCCGGCGGCCGGCGACATTTCCCGGGTTCATCTGCCTCACCCTGAAATCCTGAAAGCGCTTGAGCCCTCGCATCGCCTCCTGCTTGACGATGGCAAGGTACAGCTGAAAGTCGTTGAGGCCAGCCCGGACAAGGCCGTCACCGAGGTGATCGTCGGCGGCAAGCTCTCCGACCGCAAAGGCGTCAGCGTTCCTGACTCGGAAATCGCCACCAGCGCCTTGACGGAAAAGGACCACAGCGACCTTGTGGCCGCGTTGGAGCAAAATGTCGATTGGATCGCGCTCTCCTTCGTTCAAAGGCCCGACGATATCGCCGAAGTACGTAAGATCGCCCGCGGCCGCGCGGGCGTGCTGGCGAAGATCGAAAAGCCACAGGCCATCGGACGGCTCAGCGAAATCATCGAGCTCGCCGATGCAATCATGGTCGCGCGGGGAGATCTCGGTGTTGAACTGCCGCTTGAACAGGTTCCCGGCCTGCAGAAGCAAATCACGCGTGCGGCGCGGCGCGCCGGCAAACCGGTGGTGATCGCCACGCAGATGCTGGAATCGATGATCTCTGCCCCCGTTCCGACAAGGGCCGAAGTCTCCGATGTCGCCACGGCCGTGTTCGAAGGCGCCGACGCGGTGATGTTGTCCGCCGAATCGGCAGCTGGCGACTATCCAGTCGACGCCGTGGCGACGATGGACAAGATCGCGCAGCAGGTCGAGCAGGACCAGAACTACCGGGCCATTATTCACGCGCAGCGGAACGATCCGGAAGCAACCGGCGCGGACGCGATTTCCGCTGCGGCCCGGCAGATTGCCGAAACCCTCAACCTTGCCGCCGTGATTTGTTACACAACGTCGGGCGCCACAGGCTTACGCGCCTCCCGCGAGCGGCCCGCGACCCCGCTCATTGTGCTCTCCCCGGTTCTGGCGACTGCGCGCCGGCTGGCGCTTGCGTGGGGCCTTCACTGTGTGGTCAGCGAAGATGCGAGCAACGAGGACGACATGGTCGACCGGGCATGCCGCATTTCCTTTTCCGAAGGCTTCGCCAAGCCTGGCCAGCGCGTGATTGTGACTGCCGGCGTTCCCTTCGGCACCCCAGGATCGACGAATATGCTGCGGATTGCGTTTGTCGGTAGCGACGGCCAGGGCGGCATTTGACGGTCTAATCGATTAGAACCGCACGCCCTTTCCCGCTTCGCCGGAACCTATGTTGGTTCCGGCGTTTGCTGTGTCTCCAACAAGAAACGTCCGGCTGCGTCGTTGACGTCCTTGACCAATTTCTCGATTTCCGCCGCAACGTGCGGGCCGTCGCTGTGATGCGGCATATGCCCGGTGCCGTCCAGAACCACAAGCCGGGCGTTCGGCAGATCGCGCACCAGGCCTTCGCTGTGAATGCTGGGCCAAACCACAGTGTCCTCCGACCCGGTGATGACGACCGTGGGTTGGAGCAGGTCCGGGTAGAGCTCGGACTGCTCGACGAGATGAGGCTTCAATCTGGCGATATCCATCGCATTCGCGCGAAACGAATGCGGCCGGAACAACAATGGTGCCTTGATGGCGGCGGCATATCCGTCGGGAGCCGGGGATGGCTCGAAGACCCGGGTGATTGACTTTTCCATCAGCCGCTCGGCAACGGGCAGCGTCAGTGTCCAGCAAAACAGGCGGCCGATCAACGGCCACGAAGCGACGGAATAGTACCAGTTGACGCCACCGGGCCAGGGATGAGTGGCCGGAGCAAGGAAGACCAGGCCTTTGACCCGCTCCGGGTCGATCAATCCGAGGGCGGCGGTCACCGAAGCCCCGAGAGAATGGCCGATGACGATACAGCGATCGATCTCCAATTGTTTCAAGAGGCGCTTGATCAGTTCAGCCTGGGCACGGGGCGATGCGTGGCCGCGCATGTCGCGGCCGGAAAAACCGAGACCGGGCCGGTCCACGAACAGCAGCGCATAGGCGCCGGCGAAGCGCTCGGAAAAGGCCAGCATCTGATCGTAGGCATTGCCGCTCGCACCGTGGATAAACACCAATGTCGGAGCGGCGCTGCCGGCGGCTGCCGCCGGGAAGAAATGATAGTGAAGCCGGACTCCATCGAAGTCGGCGAATGCGCCGTCGGCCTCGTACTCGGCATGGATTTGACGCAGCCGGAACGCCGTATAGGCAATCGCGGCAAGAACAAGAAGGGCTAAAATGAGAAGGGCGAGGAACATGAACGCGACGAACAACGAAAACGGGTCAATTTCAACCGGATCCAATCAGGCCAATCGCCTGACAAACCGATCCCTCATTGCGTCAGGCCAAACGGCACCGCGCGGACTCTTCAAGCTCCCGGCATTGAACACCACCGCTCAGATGGGTTCGCCATCAGCCTTTTCCTGAAGGTCGTCCACTGCTTCTTGTGCGTTCTCCAGCCCGGGATGGATCTTCAGCACTTTTTTGAAGTTTGCCAGCGCGTCCAGATCGCGCCCGATCCGACGCTGAATGATCGCAAGCCCGGACAAGGCGCCCCAGTGGCGAGGCTCCAGCGCCAAGGTGCGTTCAATGTCCGCGAGCGAGCGTCCAAAGTCTTCCCGCATATAAAAGACCGTGGCCCTTCGGTTCCAGCCTTCTGCATAGTCCGGTTTCAAGGTGACGATGACGTCCAGAAGATCAAGCGCCAGTGCATGATCATTCGCGCGCATTGCTTCGCCGGCACGCGTCATCAGGACATCAACAGTGTCACTGCCCGACACCATCCATGCGCGCTGGATTTGGCGGGCGAACACTTCCGCCTCTTCCTTCGACTGTGCTGCTGCAAGTTGCTGGAACAAGGGGTCCAGCGCATCGCTGTCCGCGGTCCCGTCGCCAACGACCTTCGCCTCGTCCTCCACTTCAAGATCGGGAAGCGCATGAAGGTCATCAGCCGAAGGCGGCTCCGCCTCCGGACCAAGGTCGGGTTCAGTCTGCGCAACCGCAAAGCCGGCCGCGATGGAGAATGCGAGGGTCAACACGAAAAGCCGCATGCCAGCATTATGGTGTGCTGGACGCGGCGGTCAATTCGTCAACGTCAAAATATGCGTGTAATGCCCAAACGCGCCTGTGGACTGCGCGGGCGCAGCTCAGCCCTGGCGTGCCTTAAAGCGCGGGTTCTTCTTGTTGATGATATACACGCGGCCCTTGCGACGAACCATGCGATTGTCGCGGTGACGGCCCATGAGGGCTTTGAGCGAGTTTTTAATCTTCATGACGCTGTCCCCAAAAGGGGCCTCATTTGCCTTACGTAAAGCGAGCGCCAACGGCGCTCCCTCATACCTGACCTTCAGGCAAGAACGGCAATCCTTGAAGATCGCGCGGACGTTGCGACTGAGGATCGATGAACAACCTTCCAGCATTGCCGGTCGGTGTTAAAATGGTGGGCGTGACAGGGATTGAACCTGTGACCCCTTCGATGTCAACGAAGTGCTCTCCCGCTGAGCTACACGCCCGAAACTATCGGTAATTGGCGACAAGCGCCGTGGTGGGGTGCGGTATAACGAGGTTCTTGCATCCGCGCAAGTCCCATTTGCCCGCTGCAACGGACAGATCGAAAGTGGCAAATCGCCAGTTGGCTACAGGCTTTACGCGGCGAGCATCCGGTCGACCTCTTGAACCAGATCCTTCAAATGAAAGGGCTTTGACAGGACCTTTGCATCTTTTGGGGCATCCGATTCAGGATTGAGGGCAACGGCTGCAAATCCGGTGATGAACATCACCTTCAGATCGGGATCCAGTTGGGTCGCTTTACGCGCCAGCTCGATCCCATCCATCTCCGGCATGACAATGTCGGTTAGAAGCAAAGAGAACGGCTCTTCACGAAGGCGTTCATAGGCACTTTTTCCGTTGTCGAAGGAAACCACATCGTGGCCCGCGTTTTCGAGAGCCTTGGCGAGGAAGCGGCGCATGTCGTTGTCATCTTCCGCAAGGAGAATCCGCGGCATGTTCTTAACCATGGTTATGCCTGTCATTTGCGGGCTGACGTGCCCAATTCTGATTCGTGGTTATAGTCCGAAATCGCCGTAAAGATAGGGTGAAACCGATGTCCAGAAGAATCCCGCCGCTTTTTATGGACTACGGAGCATTTCCTTGGCACCATGCGCGCCTGCCTTTGATGAGGATCCGTCTTGAACGAAACTGCGCCCTGGAACCTTGAGACCGTGCCCAAAGCGGACTTTAACGGCCGCCCGCCATTCGAGGTTCTCGCGCCTGCGGACCAGCGCCTGCCGTTTGTGTTCAATTCACCGCATTCCGGCCGCCAGTATCCGCCGCGGTTTCTCGATGCCTCGCGGCTTGACGAAAAGGCAATCCGGCGCTCCGAGGACGCGTTTGTCGACGATCTGTTCGCATCCGTGGTGGAACTCGGCGCACCCATGCTGCGCGCGCACTTCCCTCGCGCCTATCTCGACGTCAACCGGGAGCCGTACGAACTCGATCCCAAAATGTTCGACGGCCGTCTTCCCGCCTACGCCAACATCCGGTCCATCCGTGTGGCTGGCGGACTGGGAACGGTCGCGCGGGTGGTCAGCGAGAACCATGAAATCTATAAGCACCGCCTGCCGGTTGCCGAGGCCCTTTATCGGATCGAGGAAATCTACAAGCCCTACCATTCGGCCCTGCGCCGGCTTCTGGCCCAAACCCATGTGACCTTCGGATACGCGATATTGATTGATTGCCACTCGATGCCGTCCTCGATCAAATGCCAGTCGTCCGACAGCCGACCCGATTTCGTACTCGGCGACCGATACGGCACGAGTTGCACGGCCGAATTGACGAAGTACGCTTACGACCTGCTTTCATCGATGGGTTACAAGGTGAGCCGCAACAAGCCTTATGCTGGCGGCTTTATAACCGAACATTACGGGCGCCCGGCCAGTGGTCTCCACACGCTGCAGATAGAAATCAACCGCGGCCTTTATATGGATGAGACGGATCACCTTCGCCATGACGGTTTTCTGCGCCTGGCGCGGGATCTCAGCAAGTTCGTTTCCGACCTCACCGCCATGCCGGATGCGGTATTTCCGTCAGACGCGATCGCGGCGGAATAATCAGGCAAAAAAAGAGGCCGCCTTACGGCGGCCCGAGTCTAGGGAGGAAACGCCCAAGGAGGGCGGCGGTACTCGGACAGGATGTCCTTTCGCGCTGCAATAATGTTGCATTGCATCGCACAAACGTCAAGTCCGCGTCGTCCGATTGGCCGCGGAATCCCGCGCAAGACGCTTACCGGAACCGGTTTTGTAGGAGTGATGCGCTCAAATAAGGTGCTGAACTCTAAAGCGGAATATGCCAAACATGCGGTACGCGCCGCGTATTTTCCCGCTTGATTTGTTCACTGAAAGATAAGCTCCTATGCAAATCTTGCATAAATTCATGCCGCTTCTGAGCGAACTGGCTGATTCGTCTGCCGCCGCGATCATGCCCCATTTCCGGGCCGCCTACACTGTAGAAAACAAAAGGTCTTCGGGATTCGACCCTGTTACGGTCGCGGACCGTGATGCAGAACGCGCAATGCGGGCGCTGATTCAAAAAACGCACAAGGATCACGGCATTCTCGGCGAGGAATTCGGACCGGAAAACCTTGAGGCGGAGCACGTGTGGGTACTCGATCCGATCGACGGAACCCGCGCGTTCATTGCAGGTCTGCCAACCTGGGGCACGTTGATTGGGCTGCGTACGCTGGGCATCCCCAGTCTTGGAATGATGGCCCAGCCCTATGTCGGCGAACGGTATGCCGGCGATGGCACGAGCGCCTGGTATGAAGGCCCGATCGGCAAAAAAAAGCTGAAAACCAGGCCTTGCGCTCACATGGCGGACGCCGTTGTGTTCACGACCACACCGGCATTGTTCACAGAGCCGGAACGGGCGGTCTATGACGCAATTGAACGGGATGTCCGGATGGCGCGTTATGGGACGGATTGTTATGGATACTGCATGGTGGCGGCCGGTCATGCGGACGCCGTGATTGAATCCGGATTGCAACCTTACGACATTGTCGCGCTTGTGCCCGTCATCGAAGGGGCCGGCGGCGTTGTCACCACTTGGGCCGGGAATCCGCCGGCAGACGGCGGGCAAATCCTGGCCAGCGGCGATCCAAGGCTCCACGATCAGCTTTTGGAACGTCTCAGCGCCGCCGCCCTCTAGATCGCGATCTGCATGAGATTCAATCGTCGTTCCCTGGTATGAAGGCATCGATCGCCGCAAAAACCCGGTCCCGGTAACGATCGCGTTCCATCAGGAGTTCGTGCTCCGCGCCGGCAATTTCAACATACCCGGCGGCCTTAACCCGCGATGTGAAGTCTTCGATGGCCGGCGTCGAGACGATCCGGTCCTGACCGGCGGCAATGACAAGACAGGGCAGTTTGACGCTTGGTCCCGCCTCTCTTGCCCGGAACCAGACCATGCATTTTGCGGCCGCGCTCAACCAGCCGAGTGTCGGCGCTCCAACACCAAGTTCTGGCGCCTTCTCCAGGACGGCATTGAAGCGATCGAACCGGACCCGGTCACTTGTTTGGCGGTTGTCCTCGAAGGGGATGAGAATGTCGCCGTTTCCGCCCGGGACGTAGAGCCGCGCCAATCCGAGCAGGGCAAACAGCCGGACTGCCGGAAACAGCACCTTCTCGACAAATTCGGACGGTGAGCCGGGCCGGCGCCGTGCATAGGGCTCTTGATACAATCCGAAACTGGTTTTCTGCATGACGCGCCGCAGCGCGCCAAAGACATCGGGAATCCAGTGCCCGCGGGGCAGTGCGATGAGCGGCGCACAGACAACGGCCCGATCCAACATCGTCCGAAGGCGCGGCGTATCCGATAAAAGCACGGCACCGCCGGTCGAATGGGCCAGCGCGAAATGCGGGCCCGGATATTCGGCAAGCGATACGGTTTTCAAGACCGCGCGCAGGTCCTCACGGTATTGGCGAAAGGCGCGAATATGGCCCTTGCGGGCATTGCGCAGCAGACGGTCCGAACCGCCCTGACCGCGCCAGTCAAACGCGATGACAGCAAACCCCCGCGATCGTAGGTCACCGACAACCTCGAAATACTTTTCGATGAACTCCGCGCGGCCTTGCAGGATTGTCACGGTGCCGCGGCGGACCTTACCAACGGCCGGCCAGTGCGCGTACCGGATCCGCACGCCATCCGGCGTCCGGACAAACCCGCTATGCGCGCCGGCGGGGATGGGATTGTCAGGGTGATCAACGAGGCTCATACAGGTGTCGCACAGGAAATGGTTCTTCCTGATAGCTCCACCGCCTGAATGGCTCAAGCAGCAAACGGGCGCCAAGGGCCGGCTGTGCGCCCCGTTTGCCCGATTTCACCAGCTGTAATTCCAATCAAATCCGCGTCCGACCGGTTTGCGGCGGAGGATCTCCGCCGTGCGCGCATCGACCACGAGACGCACCGGCCAGCCGCGCCAGCCGCGGGCGCGCACGATGTAAACGCCGCGCCGGCGGTCGATGATCCGGATTTTGTGGAAGCCGCGATTGCGGAGGCTGCGGCGGATCTGCCGGGGCCCCAAAGGTTCGGCATGCCAGCGCGGGCCACCGCCCCAATCCCGGCCCGGACCCTTGCGGTGATGGATCAATTGTACCGGGGCACTCGCATCGGCCGGCGCCGCGATCGCCGAGGATGACCCAAATCCAATCGAGGTTGCATTGGCCGGTGGGCCGGAAAGAACTGTGCCTGCGGCGATCAGTGCCGCAAATGCCGTTTTGCTGATTTGGGATAGGGCCGTCATGTTCACTCTCCTGTGTCCTCGCCCGCGAACCTGCGAGCTTGGCAGCAGTGTGGCGCGCGGACCTTGAACCCACCCGGAAGGCACTGTTCATATTCAGTTCAGGAATTGGGATCGACGTCGGTATCCGTTGGCTCTTGAAAGCAGCCAAGCGAGTTCCCATCTCGGATTTGCAGGCGCCAAATCCGGGTCTGCAGTCATCGTTACTGGTCCCGCCAAGCAAATATGGGGGACTTCAAACGAACACCGCAGTGTTGCTCACAAAAGAGGACATGAACCATGCGTCATTTTGATTTCTCCCCCCTTTATCGATCCACGGTCGGCTTCGACCGGTTGTTCTCGATGCTCGATGCGGCCAATGCCGAAACCCCGAGCTATCCGCCCTACAACATTGAACGGACCGGCGAAAACGCCTACCGCATCACAATGGCGGTCGCCGGCTTCAGTGACGCCGATCTGAGCGTCGAGGCGAAGGAACACGCGCTCACCATCAAGGGCGAAAAAGCCGAGGATGATGGCGACCGCGAAGTTCTTCATCGCGGCATCGCATCCCGCGCGTTTGAGCGCCGGTTCCAGCTCGCTGAATTCATGCGCGTTGATGGCGCCCACCTGGAAAACGGCCTGCTGCACATTGATCTGGTGCGCGAACTGCCGGAAGCCATGAAGCCGCGCAGGATTGAAATCGGCTCCGGATCGGCCAAGCAGATCGAAACGAAAGCCCAATAAGACTTTCAATCCAACAGCACCATGTTGTGCGGGCGCCCGGAACAAAGGGCGCCCGATTTCATATGGGCGAACGGCTTACGCCGCCACGTGCGCGAGGAAGGCGTCGACGTCCGCTGGCGGTGTCGCAAAGCTCGTGACCATCCGAACCATCACTTCGTCCGGCCCCGGCGCATCTTCTGCGCTCAGGGATTTCGCCGGCCATTCGTAAAAGCGGGCACCGGCGGCCTGAAGGCGTTCAAATGTCGAGCGTCTGAGAACCGGAAACAGCTCGTTTGCCTCAACCGGCCAGGGGAACCGGCCACCCGCCCGCTGAATGCCGACGGCGAGCTGACGCGCCATCGCGTTGGCATGTTCGGCGGACGTCAACCAAGCTTCATTCCGCAGATAACCATCGAATTGCGCGGCGACAAACCGGCTCTTGGAAAACAAATGCCCGGCGCGCTTGCGCAAATACTCAAAGCCGCGCGCTGCTTCCAAGTCAAAAAACACCACCGCTTCGGCGCACCAGCAACCGTTTTTGGTCGCCCCGAACGACACGACATCGACCCCGGACTTCCAGGTCATGTCCGCCGGACTGACGCCAAGCGAAACCACCGCATTCGCGAACCGGGCACCATCCATGTGAAGCGGAACGCCCCGCGAGGCGGCCACGTGCTTCAAAGCCTGGATCTCTTTGAGTTGATAGACGGTGCCGCTTTCCGTCGCCTGGGTGACGGAGACAGCGGCGACCTGTCCGTGATGGACCACGCCATCAGGGAACGCGGCTATGGCATCCCATAAATCCGAAGCGCGCATTTTTCCGGCAGGCCCGGGCACGCTCACCAGTTTGCCGCCGCCGGTCATGAACTCGGGACAGCCGCATTCGTCCACCTGGATGTGCGCATCCGGATGGCAGAAGATCGCGCCACCCGGCTTTGCATAGGCTGAAAGCGCCAGCGCGTTCGCCGCCGACCCGGTCGCGACGAAGAAGACAGCCACATCGCGCTCGAACAGATCGCAAAACTGCCGGGTTACGCTTTCAGTGAGTGGATCGGCGCCGTAGGCGGGCGCGATCCCGGTGTTGTGACGGGCCAAAGCCTCCATAACCGGATCCATGGCGCCGGCCCAATTGTCGCTCGCAAAGTTCATGACCTGCCGTTTAATCCGCTTTGACGGACAGCGGCAAGATCATGCCGTCAATAATATCGCTCGCGCTTGCGGTAGTAGGAGCCCAGGAACGCATCGACGGACACAAACCCCGGCCCCTTCAGCACCGGCACGAGAAGCACAAAGATCCACAACAAGCGCTGATCGGCGATCGTGGAGGCGGGATTGCCTTCAAACAACGCTCCGATCGAGGCCGCGTCCAAACCATGGCCAGTGATATCGACATAGCTCATGACCAGGATGAACACGATCATTCCAAGGCTCGCCGCCCGGGTGAACAGCCCGATCACCACCATGATCGGCAAAAGGAACTCCGCCCACGTGCCCAACAGCACGATCAAGCCATAGGGGAAAAACGCGACCTGGCTTGGATCGTAGCTCACCTGTTCCATGAGCGTTGGCAGGATCTGGGCATAGGCGCCGGCGCTGGGAGCCAAAAATCCAAAAAACCCGTCCCCGAGTTTTGTGAGACCGGACTTCCAGAAATATGCAAAAAGAACACTGGCAAACACAAACCGCGCGAACAATCCGAGCAACCAGCCGTCCGTCAGGCGCTCGAGCCCGCCGAACACGCCCGTATAAAGCCGGACCAAAAATGCAATCAAACTGCTCATAATGCCCCCCTTGTGGCATCGTCTTTCGCTGAAAGATGTCCTTGTCCATTGTCGGGAACAAGAGCGGAAAAAACACCGGCGGAAAGTGCAGTCTGCAAGCACACCGGCAGTTGGAATTCGGGAGCCGCGGTCAATGCGCGGCCTGCTGCATCTTCAAGCGCCGCGCCGTCGAACAACGCCTCGAGGAATGCGGCGCCGCCCGGCGGAAGGCACAAAAGATCCACCTCAATTTCTGGCCGGGCGACCAGCACATCCTGGCCCTCCTGCATGTCGACGGCGGGCGGGTCGTCGGGTGCAAACCGGTTGGCCTGGATGAGGCTATAAATGGGCCATGGCGATGAGATCAGTCTTGCTGCCGGATGACGCTCAATTCGCACCTGGCCAACTGCGTCGGGCGCGACGTCGCCCAAGACGGCCGGATCGAGCGGTTCGGCATCGGCCGCATGATAGGATTGCAGCCAGGCCCATTCCAACCGTCCGACGTCGGCGATGTAAGGATAGGCTTGAAGCGGCGGAAATCCTGCCATGAAGTTCGGAAAACTCTTCCCATACCAGATCAGGACCGGCGATGTCGGCGGATGGTGGACAATATACTCACGGGCCAGCGCGCCAAAATACCCATCGCCCAGGAGCCTCCGGACGGCAACGAACGTATCGCCCAGCGCCTCAATCAGGCTGACAATCACGTTGTTTCGGTAGACGTTGAACCGTTTCGGCGCCGGCTTGCCATCAGGCCCGATCACCCCGTCCGGCGATGGCAGGCTGGCATCGAGAAGCGCCTGTCCGAAGTCGCCGTTCCCGTCGGGCGCCTTCCTTTCGCGGGAAATCCGGTCAGCTTGCATGTTTGAGGTCGGCCGGGACTGCTTGGGTCAAGATGGTGTCGGCGGCCTGGACCTGACTGTATAGAACCGGCCAGGCGGGCACATCATTGTCCCATTCCACCAGCGTCGGGAACGCGCCGCATCGGCCGATAACGCTCTCATACAGGGCCCAAACGGCCACATCCACTTCGCGGTCATGGGCATCGATCAACAAAGGCCGTCCTTCATCGTCCTCATCCGGCGCATGACCGCCAAGATGGATTTCTCCGACCTTGTCCATCGGGAAAGCGGCAAGATAGTCGATCGGGTCCTGGCGGTGATTGGTGCATGAGACATAGACGTTGTTGACATCAAGCAGCAGCCCGCAGCCGGTCTTTCGAACGATTTCGGTCAGAAACTCGATCTCACCCATGGTACTGCGTTCGAAGGCCACGTAGGTCGACGGGTTTTCCAAAAGCATTTGCCGGCCGATCACGTCCTGAACGTCGTCAATGTGATCGCACACGCGTTGTAACGTTTCCGCGTCATAGGGCACAGGCAGAAGATCATTGAAATAGATCGTGTCGTGCGTGGACCAGGCCAGGTGTTCGGAAAAAAGCCCCGGCTCGTAGCGTTCGTTGAGGACTTTCAACCGCATGAGGTGGTCCCGGTCGAGCGGGTTTTCCCCGCCGATCGACAGGCCCACTCCGTGAAGCGACAACGGATACTGTTCGCGAACCGCTTCCAGCGCCCTGTGCGGCGCGCCGCCGTCGCCCATATAGTTTTCCGCATGGACCTCGAAAAACCCGACATCCGGAAGCTCGTCCAGAATGAGCGGAATATGCTCGCCCTTCAAACCAGCGCCCGCGCGCGCGGGGACGGTGTGATGGATACGGTTCGAGCTGGGGAGTGGAGCGGCCATGGTTTTGTCGCCATGTTACCGGGCCATGCGCATCGCTAGGCGCGGCCGGTGATGGAAGGAGGGCATTTGGCGGCCGGGCGGACCGAAGCCCGCCCGGATCGAAAGTCCATCATATGCGCGCGCGATCAGGCGGCCAGTTTAGGCCTGCGGCAGATCGCGGTCGAGTTCGGTCAAGGAACCTTGGCGGCCGTCCGGAAGCGCAAAGTCTCCGCCGGCGGTTCCGAATTTCACGCAATCGCCCTTCGGCACCAGTGTCCAGGCATTGCCCTGATAGTCGACCGTTGAAGATCCCGCGCACGTCGTGCCCGGGCCGGCCTTACAATCGTTTTTGCCCTTTAGCGAAATGCCGTAGCACTTTTCTTTTGCCTGCGCGTGAGCGGGCGTGGTCACCGACAATCCGGCGACGGCAGTTGCAACAGCACCGGCAACGAGGGCCGCGGACATTGCCTTGTTTTTCATCACATTCTCCTCAACGGTCAAACTGGTGTCATGGTTCGGCGGGCGCAGTGTCCGATATGCCCGCCGTGCTGCAGAAGATGGTCAGTTCCAAGATCAATGGGAAATCAAACGCCTGTGACTCCCGCGGCATCAAACAGCAGCATCGCCGAGATTGCGCAATATTGTTGCACAAACCTACCACGAAAGGACCTTTCGGAGAACTTGGCACGGCGACGATGAAACAATTATAATCCGGCCCAAAATAAACGGACTTGCCCCGGCGGGTGAAATCTGGCATGGTCGCGCCGCTCGGAATAGGACAGGACCACTGTCCCTTTTATGACTGAACGGCGCGGAGACGTCGAAGGACATTCGGAGGAACAACCGGGCAGGACCCGTTGGCATCGGAACCGATGCCTGACACCGCGAAAGCAGACGCTTTCGGCAGTGGCACTGGCCACTGCGTCATTGAGGGCGGTTCGCTTTATGGGGGCGGAGCGTTAAATACTTCGGCAGAGCCGCGGCCAATGGCCAAGGTCGTCGCACGAGCCGCGTTCCTGACAGGATCGCGACCCGAACGGGACCCGACGCTGTTGTGACCGATTGAGACGGCAAATTTGTGAGGGCGCACATGACGAACAACGAGCTGAAGACCAGCACAGCCATGCGAGCCAACAACACGTCCGCGGATAAGACCGCGCCCAAAACGCCTCTTGCTGCGCGCCGCGACCTGGCTGCCGAACAAGGGCTTTATAACCGCGCGCGCGAGCACGACGCGTGCGGCGTGGGCTTCATCGCGCATATGAATGGCGAAAAGTCCCACAAGGTGGTCGCCGATGGACTGAAAGTCCTCATCAACCTCACCCATCGCGGTGCTGTCGGTGCCGATCCGTTGATGGGCGATGGCGCCGGCATGCTGGTCCAGATCCCGCATACCTTTTTTCAAGAGGAATTGGCGCGGGACAACATCGCCCTGCCTGCGCCCGGAGACTATGGCGTCGGGTTCCTGTTCCTGCCGCAGGACGATGAACTGCGCGCGGTCTGTGAAGAGATCGTTGAGCGCGTCATTCTAAAGGAAGGCCAGGAGCTTATCGGCTGGCGCACGGTTCCTGTCGACAATGCGAGCCTCTCCAAGGCGCCGGACATTGCGGCGACCGAGCCGGTGTCCCGGCAGGTGTTCATCAAGCGCCAGGGCGGAGAGGACCAGGACGCGTTCGAACGCAGGCTTTATGTGCTGCGCAAGGTCATTGCCAACACGGTCCGGGCCGAGACCGATGCGGTCAAGCGCGGCTTTTATATCGTCTCGCTGTCCAGCCGCACGATCGTCTACAAGGGGATGTTCCTCGCCTATCAACTTGGCGCTTATTACAAGGACCTGAACGACCAACGCTTCACGTCCGCGCTTGCGCTGGTCCATCAGCGGTTTTCGACGAATACGTTTCCGTCCTGGGACCTGTCGCACCCGTACCGGATGGTCGCCCACAATGGCGAAATCAACACGCTGCGCGGCAACGTCAACTGGATGGCCGCGCGGCAAGCGTCTGTATCCTCGGCGCTTCTCGGTGACGACATTTCAAAGCTGTGGCCGATTTCCTACGAAGGCCAGTCGGACACGGCCTGTTTCGACAACGCCCTCGAGTTTCTGGTGATGGGCGGCTATTCGCTCGCCCATGCCGCGATGATGCTGATCCCGGAAGCCTGGGCGGGCAATCCGCTGATGGACGACAACCGGCGGGCGTTTTACGAGTATCATGCGGCTTTGATGGAGCCCTGGGACGGGCCGGCCGCGGTGGCGTTCACCGACGGCCGCCAGATCGGCGCGACGCTTGACCGCAACGGTCTTCGCCCGGCGCGCTACATCGTCACCGATGACGACTGTGTCATCATGTCGTCGGAAGTCGGGGTGCTCCCCGTCGACGAGGAAAAGATCGTCCAGAAATGGCGTTTGCAGCCCGGCCGTATGCTTTTGATCGATCTGGAGCAGGGCCGCATCATTTCCGATGATGAAATCAAGCGCGAACTGTCCACCGCCAATCCCTACAAGGACTGGCTGCACCGTTCGCAGATTGTCCTGGAAGACATGCCGGAAGTGCGCGGCCGCGCGCCGGTTGCCGGCGAAAGCCTGCTCGACCGCCAGCAAGCCTTCGGCTACACCCAGGAAGATATCAGGCTCCTGATGCAGCCCATGGCGACCGTGGGCCAGGAAGCCATCGGGTCCATGGGCACCGACACGCCGATTTCGGCGCTCTCGGACAAATCGAAGCTGCTATACACCTACTTCAAGCAAAACTTTGCCCAGGTGACGAACCCGCCGATCGATCCGATCCGCGAAGAGCTGGTCATGAGCCTGGTGTCGTTCATCGGCCCAAGACCGAACATCTTTGACCTGAAGGGCGCCTCGACCTCAAAACGGCTCGAGGTCCGCCAGCCGATCTTGACCAATGAGGATTTGGAAAAGATTCGCGCGATCGGTGACATCGCAGACAATCAGTTCTCCGCAAAGACGCTGGACATCACCTATTCCGCCGATCGCAGCGCCGACGGGATGGAAGACGCTTTGGCGGAGCTGTGCCGGAGGGCAGAAAAAGCCGTTCGGGCGGGCGACAACATCATTATTCTGTCCGACCGATTGATTTCCCGCAGCCGCATTGCGATCCCGGCGCTGCTGGCGACCGCCGCCGTCCACCATCACCTCATTCGCAAGGGGCTGCGGACATCCGTAGGCCTTGTGGTGGAGACCGGCGAAGCGCGGGAGGTACACCACTTTTGTGTCTTGGCCGGATATGGCGCAGAGGCGATCAATCCGTACTTGGCGTTCGAAACACTGTTATCGATGCACGCGGAAATGGATTTCCCGGAGGAAGTCGACGCGGGCGAGGTCGTTGAGCGTTACATCAAGTCCATCGACAAGGGGATCTTGAAGGTCATGTCCAAGATGGGCATCTCGACCTATCAATCCTATTGCGGCGCTCAGATTTTTGACGCGGTGGGACTGTCTTCCGAATTTGTCGAAAGGTTCTTCTTCGGCACCGCCACCATGATCGAGGGCATCGGATTGTCACAGGTCGCCGGCGAAACAGTCGAACGGCATGCAGAAGCATTTGGTGACGACGAGGTACTGCGGCGCTCGTTGCAGGTGGGCGGCGAATACGCTTACCGGATCCGGGGCGAGAACCACATGTGGACCCCGGATTCGATCGCCTTCCTGCAACATGCGGTCCGTGCCAACCTGCCTGACAAGTACCGTGAATTTGCGACGGCAGTGAACGAAGAAAGCGGCCGGTTTTCGATACGCGGTTTGTTCCGCGTCAAATCCGCCGACGAACTTGGCCGCACGCCGATCGACCTCGATCAGGTCGAACCGGCGCATGAGATCGTCAAACGGTTTGTGACCGGCGCCATGTCATTCGGGTCCATCTCCCGCGAGGCGCACACGACCCTTGCCATTGCCATGAACGAAATCGGCGGCAAGTCGAACACCGGGGAAGGCGGTGAGGAGCCGGAACGCTTCAATCCTTTGCCCGACGGATCGATGAACCCGCAACGCTCGGCCATCAAACAGGTGGCATCGGGGCGGTTTGGCGTGACAACCGAGTATCTCGTCAACTCCGACATGATCCAGATCAAGGTCGCGCAAGGGGCAAAACCTGGCGAAGGCGGCCAGTTGCCGGGCCACAAGGTCGACGCGGTGATCGCGAAGGTCCGGCATTCCACGCCGGGCGTCGGATTGATTTCGCCGCCGCCGCACCACGACATTTATTCGATCGAAGACCTGGCGCAGCTCATCTACGACCTGAAGAACGTCAATCCGGCCGCCGACATCTCGGTGAAGCTGGTGTCGGAAGTGGGCGTTGGGACCGTCGCCGCTGGCGTCGCCAAGGCGCGGGCGGATCACATCACGATCTCCGGCTTTGACGGCGGAACGGGCGCGTCGCCGCTCACCTCGATCAAACATGCCGGAAGCCCGTGGGAAATCGGCCTCGCCGAAACCCAGCAGACGCTGGTGCTGAATGGATTGCGATCGCGGGTATGCCTGCAGGTCGACGGCGGATTGCGGACCGGGCGCGACGTTCTGATCGGTGCAATTCTGGGGGCCGACGAGTTCGGGTTTTCAACCGCGCCGTTGATCGCGGCAGGCTGCCTGATGATGCGCAAGTGCCACCTCAACACCTGTCCGGTCGGCATCGCCACCCAGGATCCGGTTC
Organism: Roseibium sp.; assembly: GCA_017643215.1. Taxonomy (GTDB): domain Bacteria; phylum Pseudomonadota; class Alphaproteobacteria; order Rhizobiales; family Stappiaceae; genus Roseibium. The sequence goes on from JAEPNV010000010.1 coordinate 126,340, forward strand.
TGCGCAAGCGCTTCAAGGGCCTACCGGAACACGTCATCAACTACTTCTTCTTCGTTGCCGAAGAGCTGCGTGAGATGATGGCCGCGCTTGGCGTTGCCAAACTCGATGACCTGATCGGCCGGTCCGAGTTCCTCGACAAGAATGACGCCATCCAGCACTGGAAGGGCAAGGGTCTCGATTTCAGCCGGATCTTCTTCATGCCGGAGGCGGAGCCGAATGAGGTTCGGTGGACCACGACCCAGCAGCATCCGATCGACGATATCCTGGATCGCCGGTTGATCGCCGCCGCAAAGCCGGCGCTGGAGAGTAAAGAACCAACCGTGATCGAGGAGACCATTACCTCGGTCGACCGGTCCGTCGGCGCGATGCTGTCGGGCGAAATCGCCAAGCGGTACGGCAGCAAGGCCCTTCCCGACGGCACGTTGAAGATTCACCTTAAAGGCACGGCCGGCCAGGCATTTGGTGCGTTTGCCGCCAAGGGTGTGACGATGGATCTGGAAGGCGACGCCAACGATTACGTCGGCAAGGGGTTGGCGGGCGGACGGCTGATTGTCCGGCCGCCGGAGAACACCCGCATTGTCCCTGAAAACAGCATCATCGTCGGCAACACCGTACTATACGGCGCGACGACCGGCGAATGCTACTTCCGAGGCGTTGCCGGCGAACGGTTTGCCGTGCGCAACTCCGGAGCCGTCGCCGTGGTGGAAGGCGTCGGCGACCATGGCTGCGAATACATGACCGGCGGCGTTGTCGTGGTAATCGGCCAGACGGGCCGAAACTTCGCGGCCGGCATGTCCGGCGGGATCGCTTATGTTCTCGACGAGGACGGATCGTTCGGCACGCGTTGTAATCTTGCCATGGTCGAGTTGGAACCGGTGACGGAAGAAGATGACCTTCTGGAAAAACTCCACCATCACGGCGGCGATATCGAGCACAAGGGGCGTGTGGACGTGTCGGCTGACATGACACGGCACGATGACGAGCGCTTACGTCAGATGCTCAGCAAACATGTCGAATACACCGGCTCGGGACGGGCGCAGGCGATCCTGGACGGTTGGGCCACGTACCGGCCCAAATTCGTCAAGGTCATGCCGGTCGAATACCGCCGGGCCTTGCGCGAAATGGAAGAACAGCGCATGGGCATGGTCGCAGCCGAATAATCGAACAACGCAGGTCGGCTCTTGGGCGCGCAAACGCGCCCGATGGCAGCTGTCCGATAGAACACGCATCGTGAGGAGATCGCCTTGGGCAAGGTTACCGGTTTTCTGGAGATCGACCGGCAGGAACAAAAGTACCAGCCGGCGTCCGATCGCATTCGCCATTTTCGGGAGTTCACGATCCCGCTCAATGACAGCGAAGTGGCCAATCAGGCCGCCCGCTGCATGGATTGCGGCATTCCGTTTTGTCACGGACCAAACGGATGTCCGGTCAACAACCAGATCCCGGACTGGAATGACCTCGTTTATCAGGGCGACTGGGAACTCGCCTTGAGCAACCTGCATTCGACGAATAATTTCCCCGAATTCACCGGCCGCATCTGCCCCGCGCCTTGCGAAGAAGCCTGCACGCTCAATCTTGAAGACGTGCCGGTGAACATCAAGAGCATCGAACAGGCAATTGCCGACAAGGGTTTTGAAGAAGGCTGGATCGTGCCGGAGCCGCCGGCGACCAAGACCGGCAAGGCCGTCGCGGTCATTGGCGCAGGACCGGCCGGAATGGCCGCGGCCCAGCAACTCGGCCGGGCCGGTCATGCGGTTTACGTTTATGAGCGCGAACCCAACGCCGGCGGCCTTCTGCGCTATGGCATTCCAGACTTCAAAATGGAAAAGCACCACATCGACCGGCGCGTCGAACAAATGGAAGCTGAAGGGGTCACCTTCCATTTCGGCGTCAATATCGGTGTCGATACCAGCCTCGATGAGCTCGCCGAGCGTCATGACGCGGTCATTCTGTGCGCCGGCGCGGAGCGTCCGCGCGACCCCGGCGTCACCGGAATGGAACTGGAAGGCTGCCATTGGGCGATGGACTACCTTGTCCAGCAGAATCGCCGTGTTGGAGGTGAGCCCGAGACCGGCGAAGCACCGATCTGGGCGGGCGGGAAGCACGTTGTGGTGATTGGCGGCGGTGACACGGCCTCCGATTGCATCGGCACCGCGTTCCGGCAAGGCGCCTTGTCGGTCACGCAGCTCGATATCCGGCCGATCCCGCCGCTCAAGGAAGACAAAATGACGGTCTGGCCATATTGGCCGACCAAGTTCAGGACCTCCTCGTCCCAGGCCGAAGGCGCCGAGAGGGAGTTTTCCGCCGCAACCCTTGCTCTGGTCGGCGAGGACGGTCATGTGACGGGCGTGAAATGCGCACGCGTGAATGAAAAACGTGAGCCGATCGCCGGCACCGAGTTCATATTGCGCGCTGATCTTGTGCTGGCCGCGATCGGGTTTTCCGGCCCGCGCCTCGACACCTATATCGCCCAATGCGGGGACCGTCTTGAACTTGACGGCCGGACCAATGTCAAAGCCAACACGGACGACTACAAAACCAGCATGGACAAGATTTTCGCAGCCGGAGATGTGCGCAAGGGTCAGTCCCTGGTCGTCTGGGCAATCCGGGAGGGCCGGCAGGCCGCCCGCGCGGTTGACGAGTATCTGACCGGGTCTACCAATCTGCCGAGATAGAGCGGCGCACAACCACTTGACGATCCCGTGACGAAAACCGGCACGGGGCATGAAGCCTGTTCGCCGGCTTAACGTCCGCCTTCGGCGGTCATCTCCAAAGCAGAAACCGCCGGTGTGCCCACACGCGTATCGTCCACCCGGCCGGGAACCGGCGGCAGGTCTTCGCCGATAACAAGAAACCGGTATGTGGGGGACGCCGTGTCCGGTTCCTCAACCCGCGCATCCCCGCCGAGAAGCTCGACCTCTGGCGACGTGGTCCGGCCGGTCAAGACAATGAAATTGGGATCGTCCTCCACCCCCTCAAACGCGAGCCCGCCATACCCGCCGAGCAAACGTGAGAGTTCGCGCTCCACGAAAAAGGCCACCTTGCGAAAGCCGGACCAGGTAAAGCCAATCCTGTTGGAGCTTCTGAGCCGGCGGTTCTTGCCCTCAACGTCCGGGCCGAAAGACGTGTATTTTTCATCTTCGGATAGAAAAATGTCCCAAATATCGACGAACCGGGCCCGCCTTTCTTCCGTCGCAGCACGGAAGATGTCGTTGAGCGCGGTGAAATCCGTGTTTGTCAGGGCCGCGCCAGTCGGCGGCAGGCCGACCCAGACGATGGGCTTGCGTTCCCGGCGCACCGTGCGGACAAGGCCCTCGACCTTCTCACGATAGGCTGCACGCCACGCATCGGTCATGAATTCAACCGGCGGTTCACCGGCAAAGGTCTTGCCCAGATCACGGCGCCCAAGCATCACGACCACGGCTTTGACATCCGCTCCCCGGATGCGGGCCAGAACGCGCGCATTCCAGTCGGGTGCATCTTGGCCGGCAAGGCCAAGGCGATCCTCGGTGATCGTTTCCACGCGGATCATCGGTTGATCGGAAAGCGTAAACCGCAATCCGTCCGCCACCCCCCGTGCCATCCGGTCGCCAACAACCAGGATCAGCCCCGCATTGGGATCTTTTGGCTCTTCCACAAAGGCAGGCGGAGTTCCCGCCGGTGGCGCGGTACGGCGCGGCGCGCTGCGCCGCTCCGGCTTTTTCTGACGCTTTTGGCCTCCGCCGAACCATCGCAGCAGGGGGCGAAACGGATTCACGGACCGATTGTCGTTTTGAGCAACCTGGTAAGGTTCGTTTGCGCTTTGCGCGCCGGCGGAACCGGAAACCAAAAACAGGGCAACGGCAACGACAGCCGCCAAAAGCGCCGCACCGGACAACCGCGACGCACGTCCATCATCCAAACCCGTTGGTTTGGCTTTGCCCATCTTGCTGCTCCGCGGCTGCCTAGTGCCGGCGGAGTTTAACTGTCGAGCTTGATCCGTGCCAGCAAAACAATCGAGGCATACCCGTCCGGAACCAGCCCGCGCGACCGCTGGTAGGCCCGGATCCCGCGCCGGGTCGCCGGACCGATCCGGCCATCGACCGCGCCGACGTCAAAGCCCTTGCGGTTGAGCGCGGCCTGCAGCTCCGCTGTCTCTGTCCGCGTCAACGGCAGGTGTTCCCGCGACCAGTCGCCGGCCAGCGGTCCGCCGCCGATGATCCGGTCCGCAAGATGACCCACCGCAAGCGCGTAGGCAGTGGCGTTGTTGTAGCGCTTGATGACATAAAAATTGCGCAGCATCAGGAATTTCGGGCCGTTGATCCCGGCCGGCATGACCAGCACGGCCCGGTCGGATGGCCGTGGAAAGGTCCGCGCATTGGCGCGGCTGATGCCCCGTTTTGTCCATTCACCCAGGGTCAGTGTTGTTTCGCCATCGGCCAGCGCAAAATCAAACCGGCCCGGCAGTTTGACTTCGTAGCCCCAGGTCTTTCCTGTCTGCCATCCATGCTTTTTCAGATAAAACGCGGTTGAGGCCAGCGCATCGGGAATGGACGTCCAAATGTCGCGGCGCCCATCGCCGTTGTAATCCGCCGAATAGGCTTTCCAGCTGGACGGCATGAATTGGGTATGCCCCATGGCACCGGCCCAGGACCCTTCCATATCCTCGAACCGGACATGGCCGCCCTGGATGATCAAGAGGGCCTTGACCAGCTCCTTGCGCCAAAACGCGGTCCGCCTTGGCGCGGCATAGGCCAGCGTGGCAAGCGCCTGGATGACATTGTGACGGCCCATGAAGGACCCGTAATTCGTCTCCATGCCCCAGATTGCGAGCACGGCTTCCCGGTCGACACCATACCGTTCTTCGATGTTGCGCAGGACATCGGCATATTCCACCAGCAGCTCACGGCCCCGCTCGACACGTGTCTCTGAGACCGCGGTGTCAAGATACTCCCAGATCGGTTTGACGAATTCCGATTGCCGGTTCATCAGCCGCAGGGTGTCAGTGTCCGGCTCCATCCCGGTGAAAACACTGCGATAAACTTCACCGCGCACGCCGCCCGCCTTGGCCACCGGCCAGAAGTCGGAAATGAACCGGTCAAATCCAGGATCCGCATGCGCAGTCAGGCTCGACAGGAAAAGGGCCGACGCGGCCAGCACGGCCCGGGCAGCTCTTATCCATCCACGGGCCCGCAAACCGGCCGGTTGGTTACGTGTGTCCAATCCCATACAGGCCTCCTCGTGCCCGCGTCGCCGCATCGTGCCCCCCAGCACATAGGGCTCTCATCCCTAACAGGCAAAATAGTGACCAACCGGTTAATGCCGGAAGCGAAGCCCGGCCTCGACGCTGTTTTGTGTGTAGTCGCTGCCAGAATTTGAACTCGTGAAGTGCCGATAGGTGTAGCCGGTCCGCAAAGCAACGTTCTGTGTCAAGGCATAGGTCAAACCGAAGAGCCCGGTCAGGGTTTGTTCGTCAATGGAGACGCCCTGGTAGGTCCGGTAACTGTATCCAGCGCCCACTTCGCCGACCAGACGATTGTTGAACCCATGCGCCAGCCGCACATCGCCTGAGTAGATGATGGACCCGCTCGCGCCATCGATATCCGTGGTTTCAAAACTGGTCCCAAGACCAGCGGTGACGGTTGTCATGCGGCTCGGCGACCAGACGAGCGACCCCTCGACGACGAGACCAGCCAAGTTGTCAAGACGCTCGTCTTCCAGGTCCTCGATGCGCCAGCCCGCACCAAGTTCGCCCGTCAGTTTCGGGCCTGCCCCGATCACCAATCCGCCGCGGATTTCATAGCCCGTCGAATCGCGCTTTTCACATAAGGAATCGCTGCACTCGCGATCGAAGCGCCGGGCAAGCAACGATCCCTCGACAAAGGGCGACAGCATGCCGCCGTCATTGCTGTCCAGCCTCAATCCCGCGGAATAGAGCGTGTTGTCCCGCGAACTGCTGTTGGAACTGAACACGGCATCGTCGGCGGTGTAGATATTGCGATCAATTCCTGCGGAGGCGCGCAGGCCCAGCAGACCGACATCCCGCCGCGCGCCGACCTCTGCTTCGATTTCATGGATGTCGTCGCGGCCGGAGGCGCTTTCCGCGCTTGACGCGCTCTCGCGGGTGTAGCTGTAGCTGATTTCCGCGTCGAGGGTGGTGCTGGCCGACAGATCGAACAGGTAGCCGGCCGATGCCGTGATGTTCGGATCCGAATCTTCAGAGGAATCTGGATAGCCGACATACGATCCCCGCAGCGCGAAATTCAGCTGGTGGCGCGACCAATCGGACGATGCGGTGATGTTCGGAACGATCCGATAAAGGCTGCCCGCCTCTCCGGACGCCGATTGGGACGTATTGTCGGTCCAGCCACCGGTTACGGTGATCTCTGGGAAGATCGTAAATCGTCCGAAGCGCAGGCCTTCGGCGGCATCAAAGGTCGTGTCGCCGCCAAAAACGCTGTCATCGAGACCCGCTCCCCGCACGCCGTCAACGCTGGAGACAGCCGCAATGCGATCGGAAAACGGTCGCACGGCAACCACACGACCCGCCGTGCCCAGACCCGTTGATCCTTCCTCGGCGGCGGCATCGTTGGAAAAGGGCGGCAGACCAACAACCGGATTGGGGTCGTCATCGAGGATTTGGTCAAGGTCCGGGTCTTCGGCCGGATCAGAGAACGGATCGTCAAGCAGCTCGTCAGCACCCACGGCCCCGCGAAGGTCAAATGTCCCCTCCTGGGCCAGAGCAGCTGGTCCAGTCACGGCAAAAACGATGAAAATCCAGACCGGTGCGCGCGGCATGAAAAACGGGTAACCTGTTCGGAGTTTTCTGAGCCGCTACGGTCACAGATTATGGTTAACACATGGTTTCCCCTGCCTTTTCACAGAAAGAAAGCCGTAACCTCTTATTGTCGCAATATCTGATCCATAATGCGGACTTGCGACCGGCGATCGGGTGACGTATGGCTGCCCATACGCCCATAAAAAGGTCTCAGGAAACAGATGGCAAACCCGAAATCAGATCTCAGCGGTTCCTTTGCAGGTGAACCTGCCGCGCGGTGCCTCGTGTCGGCTGAACGCACCCTGGAAACGGAAATCGCGGGCCTGAGCGCTCTTCGCGCGGCCTTGAAAAACGGCCTTTCGCAACCCTTCACCCGGACCGTCGAGTTAATCAGCCAGATCAAGGGCCGCGTGATTGTATCGGGCATCGGCAAGAGCGGCCATATCGGCACCAAACTGGCCGCTAGCCTTGCATCCACCGGCACGCCGGCGTTTTTTGTGCACGCGAGCGAGGCAAGTCACGGTGATCTGGGAATGATCACCGGGAATGACGTCGTGATCGCGCTGTCATGGTCGGGCGAAACCCAGGAGCTTGCCGGGATCGTCGCCTACACGCGCCGCTTCCGCGTGCCGCTCGTTGCGATCACGTCCCGGGCGGACAGCACTTTGGGACGGGCAGCCGACATCATCATGAAAATGCCGGGCGTCACCGAAGCGTGTCCGCATGGCCTTGCGCCGACAACATCGGCGCTCGTCCAGCTGGCGATCGGCGACGCATTGGCCGTCGCGCTTCTCGAAAACCGTGGCTTTACCGCCCAGGACTTCCGGACCTTCCATCCTGGCGGCCGCCTTGGCGCAAGCCTGACCGCGGCGCGCGACATCATGCATATTGGCGACACGTTGCCTTTGACCGGGCAAACGACCTTGATGCGCGACGGCATTGTTCTCATGACCCAGAAAGGTTTTGGCGTTCTGGGCATTGTGAACGAATTGAATCAGCTCGTCGGCGTCATCACCGACGGCGACTTGCGCCGCCACATCAGCACGAACTTCCTGGATAAGCCCGTAACGGACATCATGACACACGGCCCAAAAACCGTGCCGTCGGACATGATGGCCGCGTCGATCCTGGACCTAGTAAACTCCTCGGCAATCACGTCGGTGTTTGTCGTTGAAAACGGCCGCCCGGTCGGCATTGTCCACTTGCACGACCTGTTGCGGATCGGCGCCGCCTGAAGCCAGTTCGCGGCAGCAGATCCTAAAAAATTCTCGGCCATGCGCCCTGAGGCCGCGGCAATTAGGATTTGATTAGCGTTGATAATCCTAAAATGCACTCACGAGTAACTTGGGCTTTCGCCCACGGCTGTGGTGTGCGTAATGGATCTGGCGACCCTTATCGGTATTGTCGGTGCCTTTGGCATCGTTGTCACCGCGATTTTCCTTGGTGGCAGTTTCGGACAATTCGTCGACTTGCCATCGATCCTGATCGTGATCGGCGGCGGACTTGCCGCCACGCTGATCCGCTTCCAGCTGTCCGACATCATCGCGGCCTTTGGCACCGGCTTTAAAGTTGCGCTTGCGGGAAAAAGCGCCGCCCCGCGGGATTTGATCGAAGAAATGACCAATCTCGGTGAAATCGTCCGCAAGTCTGGCCCGCTGGGCCTAGAAAACGTCGATGTATCCGATCCGGTGCTGGCCAAGGGCGTTCAATATGTCGCCGATGGCTATGAGCTTGAATTCATCAAGGAAGCGATGGAACGGGAGCGCGATCTCCAGTTGACGCGCCTGTCCGAAGGCCGGCGTGTTTTCAAGGCGCTTGGAGATTCCGCACCTGCATTCGGGATGATCGGGACACTGGTTGGCCTGGTCCAGATGCTTGCGAACATGGACGATCCCTCCGCGATTGGCCCGTCCATGGCCGTCGCGCTTTTAACGACGCTTTACGGCGCCCTCATTTCCAACATCATCTGTCTTCCGGTGGTCGACAAGCTCGACGCGAAATTCGATGTCGACGAATTGAACCAGACCTTGATCATTGACGGCGTCATGCAGATCCGGGAGTCGAAGAGCCCGGCCTTGATCAAGGAAATGCTGATTGCCTATCTGCCGGAGAAAATCCGCGCCGATATGCTTGAAGCGGCCTAAGCCAAAGCGGGGCACGAACCGTGGCCAAGAAGAAAAAACCGTCAGGGGGTGGCGCACCGGATTGGCTGGTGACCTTTGCCGACCTCATGTCCCTGTTGGTGTGTTTCTTCGTTCTGATCATCTCTTTCTCAATTCAGGACAAGGAAAAACTCCAGGTTGTCGCCGGGTCCATGCGGGAGGCCTTCGGGGTCAAGGAATCCTCAAAACGGACCGGCATCATCGAGGTCGAAGGCATCCCGATCCGCGAATACATGAAGGATATCAGCCAGGTCGAACAGGAGCTGGATTCCGACTTCTCGCTGGAGCGGCATGAAAAGCGGCGCAAGCAAGGCCCGGAAGCCAACACCCATGACACCACGGAAGCGGATATTGAAAAACCGCGGCAATTCGCAACCGCGGCCGCCTCGCTTCGTCAGGCATGGCAGGAAATGCCGGAAATCACGGAGATTTCAAACAATATCATCCTGGAGGAGACCGAGGACGGCCTGAACATCATGCTGGTCGACCAGGATGGCCGGTCGATGTTCCGGGAGGGCTCCAAGTATCCTTATGAAACCACGCGGCGGCTGCTGGCAAAAATGGCGCCGGTCCTGGCCCAGATGCCCAACCGTATTGAAATCACCGGACACACCACAGCCGGCCAGCAAACGCTCGATCCGTCCTACACCGGCTGGGACCTGTCATCGGAGCGCGCCAACATGGCCCGTCAAATTCTCGCGGAATACGGCGTGCCGAGCGATCAATTTTATGCGGTCATCGGAAAGTCTGACAGCGAGCCGTTGTTTCCCAACGATCCCTATCTGGCGGCCAATCGCCGGATCGGCATTCTGTTGAAAGCGGAGGCCCCGCCGGTACCGCCTGGGCACAACCCGTAAGTCCAGGTTGGGTGCCTACGCCTTTGTCGTGGCAGATTCGGCAACGACCAATCGGGCGCCGTCGATCCGCTCCACACGCACATGCGTGCCGGCCGGCAGATCCGGACCGGTGATCCGCCACACCGTATCGTCGATCGACAAACGGCCCTCGCCCTGCTGGAGCGGAGCCGCCAGCACGAACTCCCGGCCAATATAACGGCTGCCGCGTTTGTTGAGATCGGGATCACCGCTCTCCGTTTGCAATCGGGCCATCAGACGGCGCCCAAGGATGAGCGAGACCAGCGACAAAGCCAGGAAAAGGCCCAGATAGACCTGCCACGGCAGATCCGTAAACAGCGCGAGCGTACCGACCAAAATGGCCGCCACGCCGAACCACAAGAACACCGTTCCAGGCGCGACAATTTCCAATCCGAGCAAAAGCAGGCCGAGGATGAACCAATTCCACGGTCCAAGCTCGGCAACGATACGGGCAATCATGCCTCACCCCTCCCTGGATGGTCCGGAGGTATCCGGAACCCGGCCGGACGTTGATCGGGAGCCACCCGCCTCCTTGCCAAAGACTTCCCTGGAGATTTCACCAATTCCGGACAGCGCTCCAAGCAGCGATGTCGCTTCCATCGGCAGAATGAGGGTTTTCTGGTTTCGGGACGTCGCCAGGTCGCGGAAGGCCTCGACATATTTGTTCGCCACGAAGTAATTGATCGCCTGCACATTTCCGGCCGCGATCGCTTCACTCACCATGGTTGTCGCCTTGGCTTCAGCTTCGGCTTCGCGCTCCCGTGCTTCGGCGTCGCGAAACGCTGATTCCCGCCGCCCTTCCGCTTCCAGGATCAATGACTGCTTTTCGCCTTCCGCCTTGAGAATTTCGGCCTGCCGCTTGCCTTCAGCTTCCAGGATCGCTGCGCGTTTATCCCGTTCCGCTTTCATCTGGCGCGCCATGGCGTCGACCAGATCGCGCGGCGGGTTGATGTCCTTGATCTCAATGCGGGTGATCTTCACGCCCCACGGCTCCGCCGCCGCGTCCACGACCTTCAGAAGGCGGGCATTGATCTCGTCGCGGTTCGACAATAGTTCGTCGAGGTCCATGGAGCCCATGACCGACCGGATGTTAGTCATGGTCAGGTTCAGGATCGCGTTTTCCAGCCCGAGCACTTCATAGGCGGCCCGAGCGGCGTCGAGGATCTGGTAGAAGGTGATGCCGTCGGCGGTGATGGTCGCGTTGTCCCGCGTGATCACCTCCTGGGCCGGGACATCGAGGACCTGCTCCATCATGTTGAGTTTCCGGCCGATCTTGTCGACAAACGGAACGATCAGATTGAGGCCGGGTGTCAGGGTCTTGCGGTAACGCCCAAACCGCTCGATGGTGTAGTTAAAACCCTGCGGGACCGTCTTGACCCCGGCAAATACAATTAAAATGACAAGGATCAGAAGAACGATCAGGGCAATATCGAAGCCGAGCAGATTGTCAGGCATTTGTGCCTCCTTCAAATACCATGGGCCGGGCGGCGGGGCGGAGTATGCGCTTGAACGGCGGCCTTGACCACAGTTGGATAAGCCGCGTCAACAGACAAAGGCACGGGCACGTTGATCGCATTTTCCGGACGGCCGGGAGTGGGAACACCCACCCGCGCGCGACTGCTCAGCCAACGCCTTGGCGCAATGAAACTGCGCACTGACGGCATCGAACAGGCCATCCGAACTTGAATGTCCTGGGATCTGACGATATCGGGCCACTTGGCCATGATGTCGCAGCTGTCGTGGCGATGGAGAATGTCAAATTGGAGGCAGGCAGTCGTGGTCTATACGGTGGCCAGGTCACAGACCGGACATGCCGAACGGCTTGTCGGCCCGGCAATCCGTCCGCATTCCAAACGCCAAACACCGGGCGATAGAGAAAAAAGGCTCAGAGCCAGCCGGAGAGTTCCCGCCGCACGATGTGCTCGATCACTTCCATACCGAGGTCGCTGTCGTTTAGGCATGGAATGTGGGAGAAGTGCTCCCCCCCGCTTTCCTCGAAGATCTCGCCCGCTTCGCCGGCGATCTCCTCAAGCGTTTCAAGGCAGTCGGACACAAAGCCGGGATTCATGACCGCGATGTTCTTGACACCATCCTTGGCGAGTTGCTCGACCGTTTTATCCGTATAAGGCTGAAGCCATTCTTCCGGGCCAAACCGCGACTGGAAGGTCGTCTGGAGCTTGTCCTTGTCCCAGCCCAGAACCTCCCGCATGAGACGTGTCGTTTTCTGGCAGTGACAGTGATAGGGATCACCGCGCCGGAAGTAGGATTGCGGGATCCCGTGATAAGACGTGAGAACGAGGTCAGGCTCGAAATCCAAAGATGCGATGTGCCGCTCCACCGACTTGGCCAGGGCCGTCACGTAGACCGGATCGTCATGGTAGGCGGGCACGGTCCGGATCGCAGGCTGCCAGCGCAAGTCCAGAAGCGTCCGGCACACTTCGTCATTCACCGTCGCTGTGGTCGTCGCCGAATATTGCGGATAAAGCGGAAACACGAGGATGCGGTCGCACCCTTCGTCCTTCAATGCCTTCAAACGGTCGGGGATCGACGGCTGCCCGTATCGCATGGCCCAATCGACATGAAGGCGTCCGTTCTGAGTGCCAAGGCAATCGGCCAGCTTGTGCGATTGACTGCGCGTGATCGTGCGCAGCGGTGACTCGTCGGCGTCGTGGTTCCAGATTTCCTCATAGGCCTTGCCGGATTTTCCAGGCCTGGTCATCAAGACGATGCCATAAAGGATCGGATACCAGATCGCCTTCGGCCATTCGATCACCCGTTTGTCTGACAAGAACTGCTTCAGATACCGGCGCATCGGCCAGTACGTCGTGGCATCCGGCGTCCCCAGATTCACCAGAAGCACGCCGATCTTGCCGGTTTTCACCTGAGGATGTCCGTCCGGCAGCTGCACGTTTCTCATCTCCAGCGTCGGATCTGCGGCAAGGGGAGCAGTGGGATGAACGGTCATAACAGGTCCATAACGCTAAGTGTGATCGGAGCAAGACTAGATATCTCGGTCAGAGGTTGATTCCAACCGTGTCAAAGGTCCTACGCAGGCCAAATAGCCTGGATCACAATTCCAGCGTCCCCGGAAACCTGCCAAAAGCCGTCCCGGTCAATTTGCCGCACCATTTGCGGGAAGTATAGACGGCAAAACGACCGGTCAGGCGCTGTAATCGCGCTCGTCGGCAATCACCTTTCCATCGTTGGGCAGGGCGCCCGGCGCGACGATCTGGATGTCACCCTTCAGCCGGGTGACGTCCTTGAGCGTCTCCGCGACAGCCGCGGCAAGACCGTCGGCCTGTCCGCTGCTTTCGATCGACAGAACCATGACATCGGTATCACCCGACCGTTTCACCGTCAAACGGGCCTTCTGGATTTCCGAATGGCATTTCTGTATTTCGGCGATCTGTGCCGGATCGACGAACATGCCCTTGATTTTGGTCCGCTGGTCGGCGCGTCCCATCCATCCCGCGATCCGCATATTGGTCCGCCCGCAGGGTGAAATACCCGGCAGGACTTGTGACAGATCGCCGGTCCCGAACCGGATCAGGGGGTAGGTCCGATTGAAACAGGTGACGACAAGCTCGCCGACTTCACCCTCGCCCACCGGATCTCCGGTTCCTGGCCGAACGATCTCGACGATATAGTCCTCGTTGACGATCATCCCCTCCCGGGCATCGCTCTCATAGGCGATCACGCCGAGATCGGCGGTCGCGTAGCACTGTCCGACGCGAATACCCCGCTGCTCGTAATCCTCCCGCATTGCGGGAAACAGCGCCCCACCCGAAACAAGGGCCTGCCGGATCGAGGAGACGTCGCGGCCTTGTTCGGCCCCCCGGTCCAAAAGAACCTTGAGATAGTCCGGCGTTCCGATGAACCCGCTGGGTTTGAGGACCTCAACGGCCTCAGCCTGAATGTCCGTGTTTCCAACACCTGCCGGAAACACCGTGCACCCAAGGGTGCGGGCGCCGTGATCAAGGATGAAGCCGCCCGGCGTCAAATGATAGGAGAACGCATTGACAACGATGTCGCCCGGCCGGAAGCCCGCGGCGTGAAGCGCCCGGGCTCCGTTCCAGGGGTCATCGCCCGGGGCCTGAGGTTCCCAGATCGGGCCAGGCGACATGAACACCCGTTCGACACCTTCCAGAGAGCCCACCAGAAAACCCCCAAACGGCGGGTGGTCCTTTTGTTTGGCCTGGAGGTCGGACTTGCGCAAAACGGGCAGTTTCGACAGACCGTCACGGCCGGAGACGGCATCGGGTTCAATTCCAGCCAGATGCGCGGCCCAACCCGGCGCATTCGTAACGGCATGGTCCAGCAAGCCCGGAAGCCGGGCAAACAAATCCCGTTCGCGCTCGGCAGGGTCCTGCCGCTCGCGCGCCTCATACATCTCGTTCATGGTCTTCTCCGCTTTGGGCAGGGGCGGGTTTGCGCCCTACGCCAGCCAGCGCTTCCTGCGTTTGTAGTGCTTCACATTACGGAAGGAGCGGCGTCCCTCGCCGCCCACTCCAAGGTAGAATTCCTTGACGTCCTCATTCTCGCGAAGCGCCTTCGCATCGCCGTCCAGCACGATGCGGCCGGATTCCAGAATGTAGCCGTAAGTGGCGTATTTGAGCGCCACGTTCGTGTTCTGCTCGGCCAGAAGAAAGGAGACACCCTCGTTGTCGTTAAGCCGTTTGACAATTTCAAAGATCTCCTCGACCAGTTGCGGCGCAAGCCCCATGGACGGTTCATCGAGCAGGATCATTTTCGGCCGGCTCATCAGCGCGCGGCCGATGGCGCACATTTGCTGTTCACCCCCGGACGTGTATCCGGCCTGGCTTTGCCGCCGTTCGCGCAGCCGCGGGAAATAGCTGTAGACCATTTCCAGATCGGACTTGATCGCCGACGCGCCGTCCTTGCGTGTGTAGGCGCCGGTCAGAAGGTTCTCCTCGATGGTCAGGTGACCGAAGCAGTGGCGGCCTTCCATGACCTGAATGCAGCCACGCCGGACAAGGTCGTTTGGCGACAACGACTGAACCTGATCGCCTTCAAACACAATCTGGCCTTTTGTGACCTCGCCGCGCTCGGCGCTCAAAAGGTTTGAGACCGCCTTGAGGGTGGTGGTTTTTCCGGCCCCGTTGGCGCCCAAAAGCGCGACAATTCCACCGCGCGGGACACTAAGAGACACGCCTTTCAGAACGAGAATGACATGGTCGTAAATCACTTCGATGTTGTTGACCGACAAGATCGGTTCGCTTTGCGGTGCGTCCGCGACGGCATCTTGCGGCCGGTCGATTTCCAAAGTGGACATGGTGTTCCGTCGCTCCGACAAGACAGTCAGTAAGGATCATCCCGCCGCCCAAAAAACGGCGGGATGAGAAGGTTGCTTAGTTCGGGCAGGGCTCGGTGCGGGCCGGCCAGGGTGCATTCTTTTCGGCATAATCCGCCGCAGCGGCTTCAAGCAGCGGACGCACCACGTCCCGCATCGGCTCGATCCAGTCGGTCACCTTGACGAACTTCTCGCCGTCCCACTCCTGGATGAACACCGGATGGCTGCCGGCATGATCGTCACAGGTCACCTTCATGGGATGCGCAAAGCCCGACAGGCCCAATTCGGCCAGCCGTTCTTCGGTCAGATCAAGCGACTCAAGACCCATCCGCATGTCCGCGCCGGTGATCACCTTTTTGCCGGTCAACTCCTGCGCCGTGCGGATGCCTTCTGCGATGATCACCGAGTTCAACACACCGCGGTTATAAAGCGTGCCGCCCATGCTTTCGGGATCTGTCGGAACTTTGCCCGTATCGACGACATACTTCTTGATGTCCTGAAGCGCGGGGAAATCCATCCCGACGCCGGAGAAATTCATGGCCTTGTACCCGGCAGCGGCCGCGCCGCCAGCGGCTGCATCGTCCTCACCGGCCGACCACCACACGCCGATGAACTTGTCCATCGGGAACCGGATCTTGACCGCTTCCTTGATCGCGGTCGGGTTCATGGCGCCCCAGCCCCACATCACCATGTAGTCGGGCCGGTCGCGGCGCACGTTCAGCCACTGTGACGACTGGTTCTGCATTTCCTTGCCCGGGACCGGGTATTGCAGCAGCTCAAAGCCGTATTTTTCTGCGAGTTGCTCCAGCAGCGGGATCGGTTCACGGCCATAGCCGGCGTCAAGGAAGATGTAACCGATCTTCTTGCCCTTCAGGTTTTCACGACCGCCTTCCTGCTCGCCGATGTATTTGATGACCACGGACGCGCCATCCCAATAAGTATCCGGCACGTTGAACACCCAGGGGAAGGTTTCGCCCACAGCCGCCGCCGACAATCCATAGCCCATGGAAAGCACGGGGATCTTGTCGACCGACGCCTTTGGAATGAGCTGAAGCGTAATGCCGGTCGAATACGGATTGTAGACCAGCGCGCCCTTGCCCTTGGTCGCCTCGTAGCACTCGACGCCCTTTTGGGCGTTGTAGCCGGTTTCGCATTCCTCGATCTCGAGCCGGACACCGCCGATGCCGCCGTCCCGTTCGTTGAGCATATGAAGGTAATCGGCCATACCGTTTGCGATATGGATACCGGAACCCGCGAACGGACCGGTTCGATACGTCAGAAGCGGTACATAGTTGCTGTCTTCGGCCTTGGCGGCCTCCGAGAGGACGCCGCTGAAAGCGACGCCGAGCGCGACAGCGGTGCTGAGCGCAAGATTTTTGACGTGTTTCATTCATTCCTCCCTTGCGGTTCTGAACACCTCAGAATCCACTGGACCGGTTGCGCCATCCTCCCCGGACCGGTCCGACGTCCGGATGGCGTGGCAGGGTCAAGCCCCTAATAGGGGAATGGCCAGACCCGCAACTTTTGTTTGGCGATCTGCCACAATCTTGCAAATCCGTGCGGTTCGACGATCAGGAAAAAGATGATCAGCGCACCGACAACCATGAAGGTCAAATGCTCGACCGTTTCCGCGCCGATTTCAATTCCGATCGCGCCCGGGATGAATTTCAGCGCGACCGGCAAGATCCAGATGAACGCCGCGCCCAGGAACGCGCCGCCAAGGCTGCCCAAACCGCCCAGAATCACCATGAACAGGATCTGGAAGGACAGCGTGATCGAATAGGACGACGGTTCAGCGGCATTCAACCAGAAGAACACCATCATTGCACCGGCTACCCCGCAGATATAGGAGGAAACCGCGAAGGCCATCAACTTGGTTTGCAGCGGCCGGATGCCCATCAACTCGGCCGCGATGTCCATATCCCGGATCATCATCCAGGACCGGCCGATCCGGCCGCGAAGGACATTGGCGATCAAAAACGCGATCGCCACTGTGATCGACAGCACGACGAAGTACCGGGCCAAGGGTGTGGCTTCGGCGCCGGAAACGACCACGCCGAACATTTCACGCTTGGGAATCTCAATCGCCCCGGACGCATTGTAGTTATAAAGCCACGGGATGCGGATGAAGCACCACTCCAGGAAGAACTGAGCGGCAAGCGTGGTCACAGCAAGGTAAAGCCCTTTGATCCGCAGGCTCGGCAGCCCAAAGATTGCGCCGATGAACGCTGCGAAAAATCCGGACAGAAGAACGAGGAAAACAACGTTCACATCCGGGAAAATCGTGGTGAGTTTGTAGGCCGCATAGGCCCCCACACCCATGAACGCGCCGGTTCCAAGGGACAGCTGACCGCAGAATCCGGTCAGGACGTTGAGACCGATCGCCGCCAGTGAAAACACCAGAAACGGGATCATGATCGACGCGAGGAAAAAGTCGTTGGCGGTCAGGGGAATGACAACAAAGGCCACCAGCAGAATGACACCGATACCGACCAGATCCTGGCGGATCGGAAACAGCGCCTGATCGGCTTCGTAGCTTGTTTTGTATTGTCCGGCTTCACGGTAGAACATGTCGACTTACACCCGCTCGATGATTTTTTCGCCGAACAGCCCTTGCGGCCGGAACAACAGGAAAATGAGGGCGATGATATAGGCGAGCCAGGACTCAATCCCGCCGCCGACCAGGCCGCCCCAATAAAGCTCGCCGATCTTTTCGCCGAACCCGATGATCAAACCGCCGATGATCGCGCCCGGGATGGACGTGAAGCCGCCGAGGATCAGCACCGGCAGGGCTTTGAAGGCAATGATTTCGAGCGCGAAAGACACATCGGAACGGGCCCCCCACATGATGCCGGTCGCCAAGGCGACGAGGCCGGCGGCAAACCAGACGATGGCCCAGATCTGATTGAGCGAGATACCGACCGAAAGGGCCGCCTGGTGATCGTCGGCCACCGCGCGCAGCGCCCGCCCGATCCGGGTCTTGTTGAAAAACACACCAAGCGTTGCAACCATGATGATGGCGATGACGGCGGCCGCGACATCGATATGCTGCAAGATGACGAGACCGCGCTCGCCGAACTCGAAGGCGGTCGAACCGGTCGGAAGACCCAGCTCATCGGCGATCATCCGCTTGGGCTCGCCGCCGAAAATGAACTCGCCAAAGCCGATCAGGAAATAGGTCAGACCGATCGTTGCCATCAACAGGATGATGTCAGGCTGATTGACCAGCGGCCGCATGACCACCCGCTCGATGCTGTAGGCGAGGATGCCCATCACGCCGATGGTCAATATCAATGCCAGATAGGCCGGCACCCCGTTTTCGTGCAATCCGACAAGCGTCAGGCCCGCAAAAACGACCATGATGCCTTGCGCGAAGTTGAACACGCCGGAGGCCTTGAAGATCAGCACGAATCCGAGCGCGATCAGCGCATACAAGATGCCCGCGACAAAGCCCTCCCACAGCACCTGCAGGAAAAAATCCGGCATTTGGTACATCTGAACGAAGGGATCGATGAAAATGTCATACAGCATCCGGTCTTTCCCCCGTTAGTGGCTGACGCCGAGATATGCGTCGATCACAGCCTGGCTTTTCTGCACGTCTTCTGGAGAGCCGTCTGCGATTTTCCGGCCGTAGTCGAGCACGACGACCCGGTCGGACAAGTCCATCACCACGCCCATGTCGTGTTCAATCAGCGCGATCGTTGTGCCGAATTCCTGGTTCACGTCCAAAATGAACCGGCTCATGTCTTCCTTTTCTTCCAGGTTCATGCCGGCCATCGGTTCGTCCAGGAGCAAAAGCTCCGGTTCCATCGCCAGCGCCCGGCCAAGCTCCACCCGCTTTTGTAAGCCGTAGGGCAGCCGGCCGACCGGGGTCTTGCGGATCGCCTGGATTTCGAGGAAATCGATGATGTCCTCGACCTTGCGCCGGTGTTCGATCTCCTCGCGCTCGGCCGGGCCGCGCCACAAAAGCTGCCAGAAGAAATTCCGATGCATCTTCAAGGAGCGGCCGGACATGATGTTGTCCAAGGTCGTCATGCCCTTGAACAAGGCCACGTTCTGGAACGTGCGCGCGATGCCCTGGCTTGCGGCCTCGTAGGGCCGCATTTTGCTGCGCACGGAGCCGCGCCACGTGATCGTGCCTTCCTGCGGGTGATAAAACCCGTTGATCACGTTCAGCATCGAGGTTTTGCCGGCGCCGTTCGGCCCGATGATGGCCCGGATTTCGCCTTTCAAAATGTCGAACGAGATATCGGTGATCGCCTTGACCCCGCCAAAGGCCAAGGAGACATTGTCCACCCGTAAAAGCACGTCACTGTTGGTTGCCGGTACGCTTTGCGGCAGCTCGTCCTTCGCGACAAAGGCATTCATTCAGCAGCCTCCTGAATTTTGCCGGTTGCAGCGTGAGGCGCCAGATCCCGGATTTCCACGACCGCTTCGATCGCGCCGGTCCGTCCGTCCTCGAACGTGACTTCCGTGCGGATGTGTTTCGAGGTCGATCCGTCGTACAGCGCCTCGATCAGCGGCCCGTAGCGTTCAGCGATGAACGAGCGGCGAACCTTCTGCGTCCGGGTCAGTTCACCGTCATCGGCATCCAGTTCCTTGTGCAGGATGAGAAACCGGTGAATTTGGGACCCGGCCATCATCGGCTCCTTGGACAAATCGCGGTTGACCTGATCGACATGGCTTTCGATCATCCGGTATACGTCCGGATGCGCCGCAAGCTCCTGATAGGACGCGTAGTTGACGTTGTTGCGTTCCGCCCAGGAGCCCACCGCCGTCAGGTCGATATTGATAAAGACGCACACCCTGTCCCGCTCATGGCCGAAGGCGACGGCCTCCTTGATGTTCGGGAAGAACTTGAGCTTGTTTTCAATGTATTTCGGCGCGAACAATGCGCCGTCCGTCAGTTTGCCGACGTCCTTGGCCCGATCGATAATCTTCAGATGGCCGTTTTCGGCGATGATGCCTGCATCGCCGGTATGCACCCAGCCCTCTTCGGTTTTGGTCGACCGCGTCGCCTCGTCGTTCTTGTAGTAGCCAACAAAAACCCCCGGCGAGCGATAAAGGACCTCGCCGGTATCGGCGATCTTCAGTTCTACGCTCGGAGCAGGTTTTCCAACCGTGTCGCCGAAGATCTCGCCATCGGGCTGCAAAGTGATGTAAACGCTCGCCTCGGTCTGGCCGTAGAGCTGTTTGAGATTGAGGCCCAAAGACCGGAAGAACTGGAAAATTTCCGGGCCGATGGCTTCACCGGCGGTGTATCCGACTTTCAACCGCGTCAGCCCCATCCGGTTCTTCAACGGGGCGTAGACCAGGAATTCGCCGATGGTGTAGAGGATCTTATCGGACAACGGCACCTGTTCGCCGTTGAGGATTTTTTCGCCGGCACGGCGCGCCACGCCCATGAAGTAGTCGAACATCTTGCGCTTGATGCGGCCGGCGTCCTCCATCCGGACCATGATCCGGGTGAGCAGCATTTCAAAAACGCGCGGCGGGGCGAAGAAATAAGTCGGCGCGATTTCCAGCCGGTCGACATCGACCGTGTCGAGATTCTCCGGACAGTTCACGCAGTAGCCGGCAGTAAACGCTTGGGCGAGCGAAAACACGTGATCGCCAATCCATGCCATCGGCAGGTACGCCAGCACCTCCTCCGTTTCGTTCAAGCCGTCGAAGGCATTGGCGTTGCGGGCGGAGATGATCAGGTTGTCAAAGGACAGCATCACGCCCTTCGGGCGTCCCGTCGTCCCGGACGTGTAGAGCATCACGGCAAGATCGCTGCCGTTCGCCTCAGAAAAACCCGCTTCCCACGCGGACGACAGGCCCGGATCCGAGGCCAGAAGGCCTCGGCCGATGTCCTGGACATCCGTAAACCCGTGCAGCTTTGTGTGATCGTAGTCACGCAAGCCGCGCGGTTCGTCATAGATGACACGCTCGAGCGTCGGAACCGCCTCATCCATCGACAGGAGTTTATCGACCTGCTCCTGATCCTCAACGATCGCAAACCGCACTTCCGCGTGGCCGAGGACGTAGGCCATCTCCTCGGCAACGGAATCGGCATAGACCGGAACCGGAACCGCGCCGATGGCCTGGGCCGCAACCATCGACCAGTAGAGCCTGGGCCGGTTGGCGCCGACGATGGCAACCTTGTCGTGCGGCTTGAGGCCGAGTTCCTTCAATCCGAGCGAAAAGACACGAATTTCATCGAGCGCTTCGGACCAAGTCCAGCTCTGCCAGATCCCCAGGTCCTTCTCCCGGACCGCCGTCCGGTCTTCGAAGACTTTTGCATTGTGCAAAAGAATCTTCGGGAAGGTGTCCCCACCGCTTGAGGCGGTGTCGGCCATCCCTGTCATCGCGTTTCCATCCCTTAGAGGCCGCCCCGTTGTCCAGGGTCGAATTGTGCAACCTATGAAACAGTTCGGAACGTTCCGCTTCAAGGTCTATTTTTGAACACGGTCAACGGGATCGGCCGTGCATGTTGCGCAACGCTAAATCGCATGGGTTACGCCAGTATGTTTCAATTGTGACGAACTGTGTCATGCAGCATGGGCAATGCCCGGCAAGTTGAGCTGGCCATGGCTCGGGAATGAATTTAGGCTCCAGGCCATGACCGAGGAAGGACAGTTCCAGTCTCAGCTAGACCTTCTGCAAGCGGCGCTTGATCACGTCAACCAGGGCTTTTCCGTGTTCGACGCGGACCTTCGGCTCGTCGCCTGGAACCGCGGTTTGTGGGAGATGCTCGATTTCCCGCAGAAACTTGCCCGTCGGGGCACGCATCTGGAGGCCTTCTTGCGGGTCAACGCGGAACGGGGCGAATACGGCCCGGGCGACATCGAGGGCAAGATCCAGCGGCGGGTTGAACGGGCAAAGCTCTTCGAATCGCATTATTTCGAGCGCGTGCGGCCAAGCGGCCAAATCATCGCCGTCAGCGGTACGCCGCTTCCACAAGGTGGCTTCGTGACCACGTACACTGACGTCACCGAAGACCGCCAGCGCCAGGAAACGCTCGAAAAAACCGTCGCAGAACGCACCCGCGCGCTGCGTCAGAGCGAAGACTGGCTGCGCCTTGTCACGGACAACATTCCAGCGCTCATCGCCTATCTCGCGCCCGGCCCGGTGTTCCGCTTTGCCAACCGCCGCTATGCGGAATGGTTCGGCCAATCGGTCGCCTCCATCGTCGGCCGTTCCGCCGAGGACGTCGCCGGGTCCGACCTTTATGCCGAGTTGGCGCCGCATATTGCCCACGCCTTTGAGGGCAACGCGGTCTCCTATGAATACCAGCGCAACCGGCCGGACGGATCGAAGGCCTATATGCGCTCCACATTGATCCCCGACATGACCATCGATGGGCGTACGCTCGGTGTGTTCGTCCTGTCGCTGGATGCGTCAGACCAAAAACACAGCGAAGCCGCCCTGCTGCAGTCCCAGCGCATGGATGCGGTCGGCAAGCTGACCGGTGGCCTGGCCCATGATTTCAACAATCTCCTGACCATCATCATGGGCAACCTGCTGACGCTGAAACGCGCCGAGGATCCGCTTGATGTTGAAGCGTTGACGAAACACCTCACACCGATACTTGCCGCCGCGCAGCGGGGCGCGGATCTGACCGAACGGCTCCTGGCGTTCAGCCGCGGCCAAGCGGTCGATCCGCAGAGGATCGCGCTGGATGACGTGTTGCGCAATGTCGCAACGCTGCTTGATGGATCGCTGCCCTCTTCCATTTCCCTGAACGTTGAATGCGCGCGAAATGCTCCGATACGGGTGGAAATCGACCCGACCCAGATGGAAACGGCTCTGATCAATCTGGCCTTCAATGCCCGGGACGCGATGCCCGGTGGCGGCGAACTGGTGCTATCGATTGATCAAGTCGACCTGTCGGCGCGGTCAGCCGAGGACCTGCATTTGTCGGAGGGCCGGTACGCGGTTGTCAGCGTGTCCGACACGGGAACCGGGATGGATGAGGAAACCCGCCTTCGCGTCTTCGAACCGTTCTTCACCACAAAGCCGTTTGGCACCGGAAGTGGACTGGGCCTGTCCATGGTTTACGGCTTCATGCGCCAATCCGGCGGCGCGATCGATATTGCGTCCGAGCCAGGCCAGGGAACGCGAATTCAGCTCTATCTGCCGCTTGCGAACCACCACGGGGAAACCGTTTCCATACCATCAGCCCCATCCCCGGCGTTGAACGATCTACCACACGGAAACGGTGAACTGATTCTGATCGTGGAAGACAACGCCGATGTCGCCGCGGTCCTTGCCGGTCAGCTTCAGGATTTGGGATACAGCGTGCTCCTCGCAGAAGATGCCGAAGACGCGCGAAGCCTTGCTGCGGAGCTGCCCGAATTGAAAGGAGTCTTGAGTGACATTGTCATGCCTGGCCAGATGAATGGCTTGGCCCTGGCTCGCGATATCAGATCAAGACGCGCGGACCTCGGGATCGCGCTGATGACCGGGTATGCCAACTGGAACATCGGCGAAGACATGGGACGCGATTGCGGGTTTCCGGTATTGTCAAAACCGTTTGAAAGTGAAAGCCTCGCGCGGACCATGAAGCAGATCACGGCGCCATGACGCACCTGAACCCGCCGGTGGGCACGCCAGTCGCCAAAAAGACCTCAAAGACGCTCGTATATATCGTTGACGATGAAGCCGACATTTGTTCGCTTTTGACCGATGCGATGGCGCCTTTTGGCATCGACGCGCAGGCTTATTCAAACGCCGCCGACATGCTCGCCGGCCTCAGCCTAAAGACGCCGGACGCGTGCGTCATCGACCTCGGCTTGCCCGATATGGAGGGCATGCACCTCATCAACGAGATCCGGAAGCTGTCCTCCGTTCCGATCCTGGTTCTGTCCGCTCGCAGCCATGCCTCGGACCGGGTGATGGGCCTGGAACTCGGCGCGGATGACTATGTCGTCAAGCCGTTCGATCCAAGAGAAGTCGTTGCCCGGATCCGGTCGATCCTTCGGCGCTCCGCCGGCCGTCCAGCGCCCGAAGCAAAGCCGGGCCAGGCCCATTTCTCCGGGTGGTGCTACAGTCCTCAGTCACATTGCCTGACCTCGCCGGAAGGTGAGGAAACGTACCTGTCAACCGGCGAGGCCTATCTTCTGGAAGCGCTTTTGCGGGCGCCCAAGCGGGTGTTGAGCCGCGATTACCTGTTGGAGCACGGCGGCCGCGACGAGAGCCTTGACCGCTCAATCGACGTGCGTATTTCCCGCGTCCGCAAGAAACTGAGCACGCCCGACCATCCGGAGCTGATCCGCACCGTCTATGGTGCCGGCTACATGTTCACCGCAGGCGTCGACTGGAATTGAACCCGTATTTTTATCCGGCCATTGCTGCGGGCAGCCATGTGGCAAGCCCCGGAACGTGCCAAAGGACGACGAGAACCAGCAGCTGAATCGCGACAAACGGCATGACGCCGCGGTAGAGGTCGCGCGTCTTCAGCGTGTCTGGCGCAGCTCCGCGAAGATAAAACAGCGCGAAACCAAACGGCGGGGTTAAAAACGACGTCTGCAGGTTGATTGCCATCATGACCCCGAGCCATGCCGGACTGATCGGTGTGCCACCCGGCATCGTCATCTGCAGGAGGATCGGCGCGACCAGAGGCACGACCACAAAGACGATTTCGAGGAAATCGAGGAAAAATCCGAGCGCGAACATCACCAGCATCACGACCAGAACTGCGCCGAGCGATCCGCCGGGAAGCCCCGACAAGAGCCCGTGGACCGTCTCGTCGCCGCCCAATTCCCGGAACACCAGCGCAAAGAGGCTGGCCCCGATCATGATCGCAAACACCATCGCCGTCATGCGCACCGAAGCATCGAGCGCTGGGCTGAGCTCACCGGCGCGGTACAAGGCCCAAAGGTTCAGTCCCAAACCTGCAAACAGCGCGACGGTGAATACCACCGACAATCCGGACATAGCCATAGCAAGCACGGGCGCTGTGCCGGAAATCCCGGCCACCGCCGTGCAAACAACGAGAGCGGCGGCGGATCCGAGCGGAACGGCCAACAGAAAAAGGCGCCGGCCCGAGACACGATATCCGGCCAGAACGATCGCCCCGGCCGCGCCGAGGGCCGCGGCCTCCGTTGTCGCCGCAACGCCGGACAATATGGCCCCAAGAACGCACAGGATCAGGGCCAGGGGCGCCAAAAGCGAGACCAGCAAGGACGGCGGCGACGGCGACGACACGGTATTGCTGGTCCGTTCATCGCCGTCCGGGATGCTGGACCCTGACCTGTCCCTGGCATGCAGGGCCGACCATCCGAATTGGTAGGCGATGTAGAGCGCGACCAGGACCAACCCGGGGATCAATGCTGCGGCAAACAGGTCGGCAACGGAGAACGGTTCGGGCGCAAAGAGGCCCCGCTCCCGTTGCGCCTCCTGATAGGCGGTCGAAAGCTGGTCCGACAAAATGACGAGCACGATCGAGGGCGGGATGATTTGCCCCAATGTGCCCGCCGCTGCGATCGAGCCTGATGAAAAGGACGGGGCGTAGCCATTCCGCAGAAGTGTCGGGAGCGCAATCAAGGCCATCGTCACGACCGTGGCGCCGACAATGCCGGTCGATGCGGCAAGAAGCGCACCGACCAGCGTGACCGAAACGGCAAGGCCGCCTGGAAACCGCTTCAACAGAGCGCCCATGGAGATCAGAAGATCCTCCGCGATCCGTGATCGTTCCAGCACAAGGCCCATGACGATGAACAGCGGAACGGCCAGAAGCGTCGGATTGGTGACGATGCCATAGATCCGCAATGGCAAGGCGCCGAGGGCAATATCATGCCCCGCCAATGACCCCAGGCCGGCAAAAAGGAGTGCTAGTCCACCCAATGTGAAGGCGACTGGAAATCCCAGCAGCAGCGCACCGCACACGCTCGCCAGAAGGAGAAGATCCAGATGATCGGCGGCAAAGCTCATGCCGGAGGCGGCCCGCCCTGCGCCTCTTGGCGGCGGATAAGCAGGCGCGCCAACCACCGAAGCGCTTGCAGCGCCAGGAGGATTGCAAAGGCCGGGATCAGGGACTTCAGCAAATACACCGCCGGCAAGCCCGACGGCTGCGCCGAGCCCTCCAGCACCCTCCAGGACGCCGCGCTGAACGGCAGTCCGGTCGCAACGACAAGGATGCAGAACGGCAGGAGCAGAAACAGGATCCCGACACCGTCAATCCATGCCCGGCCCCGGGGAGAAAAACGCCGGTAGAACACATCGACCCGCACATGAGATGATTTTGCCAGCGCGTAGCCACAGGCAATCAAAGCCACGAAGGCATGCAGATAGATCACGCTTTCCTGCATCCAGAGAAAGCCGGCATCAAACGCATAGCGCAGGACGACCACCAGGCATTGGATGACGACCATCGCCGCGAGCAGCCAGCCGCACAGCCGGCCAATCGCAGCGTTGAGGTCATCGAGCCAACTAAGAACCGGACGCATTGCGGACATGATGACCATCATTCACAAAAAAGAGCGGCGGGAAAGTCTCCCTTCCCGCCGCCGACTGGTGTGCGTCCCGCCTGATCAGAAGTTCAGCGAGATATCCCGATGGTCGGACAAGCATGCCGCCACTTCCAGGGCCATGTCGTCCGGCAAACGGTCTTGCTGACGCAGGCCGATATTTCGGTTGATGGCCACATCATAGGTCAGGAGATCCGGCAACAGTTCCGCGGCGCCACGCTGGCGCCAGACCAGATCGGCTTCAAGGGCCGCCAATGTGTTGTCGATTTCCGCAACCGCGGCAACGGCGTCCGGTTCACGGCTGCGCATGATTTTCCGCGCTTCGGTCAGACCCTTGCGGACATCACTGGACCCCTCGACCTCGCCGACACGTGACCGCATGGCGGCAATGGCCTCAACGGCGGCTTCCGGTTCAAGCGAAGGGACCTGCTCCTTCAGCGCAACGATCTCGCTTTCCAGGGCCGCGAGCTTGTCGGCGTCGCGCAGGATCGCTTTGACTTCCAGCATCGGCTCGTAGGCGTCATCCGCGGTCCGGCGATAGGTCCGCCGGGCCTGCGTCTCGGCCTTTTGAATGCTGGCGAACTCGTCGTGCCTGGCATCCCACTCCGACGGGATTTGCGCAAGCAGAGCATCCCGGTCCGCTGTCAGGGCTTCGATGCGGGCGGACGCGCGCTCACCTTGGGCTTCGGAATAGATCCCGGTGGGGCCGGCACGGTTGACGATCACCTGCAGGTCTTCGATCGTCTCGTCAATGCGCCGCGCGTCGCGCTCAAGCGCCCGCACCTGCACATGAAGCGGACGATAGTCGCCAGCCGCCACCTGCACCGCCGCTTCCGCGTCGTGGATTGCGGTCATTTGCGGCAGGGCCTGCCGGGCTTTTTCAAACCCTTCGGCCATGGCTTCACGGAGATTCTCGGGCAGATAGCTCATGTCGAGCGTTTCGGCCTTCTGGATCGCCGCAAGGATCGTATCGCCATTGTCGGCGAAATCCTGATCGACCAGGCGCTCCATGCAGTATTGCAGGCGCGGATTTTGCGGCGGCGGCGCGGTTTCCGACAAAAGCGACGAGCGGTTGGGCAGGTAGTTCACCAGTTGCGGGTAGAAGCCGACGATCCCAAGCGCAATCAGCTGGAGGCAGATGAACGCGATAACGCCCTTGTACATGTCCAGCGTTTTGACGATCGCAGGCGCGACGCCTCGTAGGTAGAACAAGGCAAATCCGAAGGGCGGCGTCAGGAACGACGTCTGGATGTTCAGGCCGATCATCACACCGAGCCAGACCGCGGTCACGTTGGCGGACGGATCCGCCAGCAGGATTGGAGCCACGATCGGCACGACAACCACGGCGATCTCGATGAAGTCGAGGAAGAAGCCGAGGATGAAGATCACCAGCATCACGATCAGGAATTGGGCCCAGAAGCCGCCCGGCAATCCTTGCAGGAAGTCCTTGACCAGATGCTCACCGCCAAACGCCCGGAACGCGGAAGTCAGCATCGCCGCGCCCAGGAGAATGATGAACACCAGCGACGTGGTCTTGGCGGTGTCGATCATGACGCCGCGCAGGGTGTCTTCCAGCTTGAAGGTTCTCCAGCCGCTCCAGAAGATCGCGATCAACACTAGTGAGACGGCGATCAGCGCCAGGATCAGACCGAGCAGATCCTGGCTGTCGTCGATCCGCTTGATGTTGACTTCGCCAAAGAAACTGATGGCCACGGCCAGGCCCAGCAGTGCCAGAATGGCCAGAATTGCCGGCGAATACGCGCCTTTCTCGCCCTCTTTGAGGCGATAGCCGGCCATCACCATCGCGCCGACCGCACCAATGGCACCGGCCTGGTTGACCGTCGCGATGCCGCCGATGATCGAACCGAGCACCAGGAAGATCAGGGCCAGCGGCGGAACCAGTGTGATCAGGACCTTGAGCGCGAATTGGCGGGTGAACGTTCCCTCCTCGTGGACGGCTGGCGCCGACTTCGGATTGAGGAGCGCGAAACCGAGAATGAACGCCATGTAAAGGCCGACGAGCACCAGCCCGGGAAGGAACGCCCCAAGGAACATTTCGCCGGCACTGGTGGACACAACGGCAAAGTCCGAAGGCATCGACACTTCGCCGGTCGTATCCTTGTAAAGCGTTTGGCGGATCGATCCGGCCTGATCGACGGCGCTGGCCAACTGGTCGGCCAGGATGATGAGCACGATCGATGGCGGAATGATCTGGCCGAGCGTTCCGGACGCGGCGATCGTTCCGGTGGCGAGCGGCACGGAGTAGTTGTTACGCAGCATCGCCGGCAGCGAGATGAGGCCCATGGCCACAACCGTCGCGCCGACAATGCCGGTGGTCGCCGCAAGAAGCGCGCCGACGAAAACGACCGAGATGCCGAGACCGCCGGGCACTGGACCGAACAGCCGCGCCATGGTCACCAGGAGATCCTCGGCGATCTTCGACCGCTGGAGCATGATGCCCATGAAGACAAACAACGGAATCGCGATGAGCGTATCTCGCTCCGCCTCCCAGTAAATGCCGCGGAAATTCGTGACCCCGGCGCTGAGCCATTGCATGGGTCCGCCGGAATCAAAGAAAGCGTCGGTTCCGGTGGAAAACAGGTAGCCGGTCAGGGCCGCGAGAGCGATCGCAAGGATCGCCGATCCCGGCAGCGCGAACGCGACCGGGAAGCCCGACCCAAGGGCGAATGCCATCAAGAGAACGAGGATAGCAAGAAAAAGAAGTTCCATGTCAGACAGTCTCTGATGGTCTATTGGACGGCGTGGACATCATGGTCCCGGCCGCCGGGTTCCTCGCGAATGTCAGCCACGGCATCCAGAAAATAGCTGATGAATTGGATCATCATGGTCACGGCAAACACACCCAGGAACGCAGCCATGAGGTATTTGACATAAAGGCCGAACCCGGCCTGCGTGGTCTCATAGGACAGAATTGGCGCATTGATGACGTTTTGCTTGCCGCCCATGCCGAAAACGATGATCACGGCGCACAAGGTCATCCCCAAAAGCACCGATCCGAACGCATTCACGTAACCCTTGGTCTTCGGTTTCATGCCGGCGTAGAAAACGTCGACGCGCACATGTCCTTCTTCCAAAAGCGTGTAAGCGCTGGCGAACAGGAACAGCGCGGCGTACCAAAACCGCACAAGGTCGGCCATGAAGGCCTGCTCATACGACAGAATGAACCGGCCGATCACGATCAAAAGCTCGGCAACCACCACGAGCAGCGCCAGCCAGATAAATCCGAGCGTCCGGGTGAAGGCGGCGATCACGAAGGACAGCCCGATGAGCGGCATATGGACATATCCGCCGCGAAACTGTGACCGTCCAAGATCCGCGGCCAGATCCGGTCCGACAACCGCCTCGAGCAAGCCTTCCACCCGAAGGAAGGAAATGACGGCATCGACGATCCCCACGATCAGGACCGCCCAGAACATCGCCCGGATAAGATAGGCATTGATGTCGCTGATGCGTTTGCTGTCCTCGCGCAGCGTTGTCGTGCGCGTGCGTTGGACGTGCAGGATCGCCCAAACGATAGCCGCGCCATAAAGCGCCAGTTGAACCCAGGACCAGACGATTGCGCCGTCCGCGTTGGCCTCGCCGCCGAAGATCGGCGCGACGCCCGGCAGGTCCTGCCAATAGGTCAGATAGTTGTTGAGCAAAAACGCGGCCATGATGAAGAGGACCAACCATGCGAAGGTCCGGTACGAAATGGCGCTGCGTGGAGTTCCCGGAGAAAAGTGCCCGCTGGAAGACAGGTCGTCTTGAACGCCGTTCAAGGCCGTCATGGCGCATCTGCCCTTTGTTCTTATGGTTCCATAAGCGAGGGGACGGAATGAATTCCGCCCCCTCTGAAGCAATCAGGTTGATATGCTTAGACGGTGATACCGAGCACGCGGTTACGCTGCTGGGTGTAACCGGTGTCGGCGAGCAGCATCCAGCGGCCGATTTCCGACCGGGCCTTGGCGAAGCTTTCGTGCGTCCGCGCGGCAAGATCGGAATGCTGGATCGTCTCGTCGAACACCTCTTCGGACGCTTCACCGAATGCGTCATAGACTTCGTCGTTGAACTGCTTGATTTCAACGCCGTGGTCGTTGATCAGCCGATCGAGATAAATACCGTTATTGGCGTTCGTCTCAGCCATCTGGCGGGCGTTTTCTTCGTTACACGCCGCTTCGATGATGGCCTGATCGGTTGCCGACAGGTTGCTCCACCAGGACTTGTTCATGCCGAAGGCGAGCTGGGAACCCGGCTCGTGCATGCCCGGATAGTAGTAGAATTTAGCCGCCTCATAAAACTTCATGAAGTAATCGTTGTACGGACCCACCCACTCGGTTGCGTCAACGGCGCCCGAGACGAGGTTTTCGTAGATCTGGCCGCCCGGTAAAGACACCGGAGACGCGCCGAGTTTGGCCATGACGTCGCCGCCAAGACCCGGAATACGCATCTTCAGACCCTTCAGGTCGTCGGCGGTTTCGATTTCCTTGTTGAACCAGCCGCCCATCTGCACGCCGGTGTTGCCGCAAGCAAAGTTCTTCAGGCCAAAGCCGTCAGCCACTTCATCCCACAACTCCTGGCCGCCGCCGTATTTGATCCAGGCGTCGATTTCAGCATAGGTCAGGCCAAACGGAACGGCGGTGAAGTATGCCCACGCCGGATGCTTGCCTTTCCAGTAGTAGTCGGCGGCAATGTATGCCTGGGCATTGCCGGAGGCCACTTCGTCAAAGGAGTCAAACGCACCAACTCGCTCACCGGCGGCAAAATACTGCACCGCAATCCGGCCCTCAGTCAGTTCACCGATGCGGGCGGCCAGACGCTGGGCCGAAATACCCAGGCCCGGGAAGTCACGCGGCCAAGTCGACACGATCACCATGTCGATGGTCGACTGCGCG
Source organism: Roseibium sp. (assembly GCA_017643215.1). Classification (GTDB taxonomy): domain Bacteria; phylum Pseudomonadota; class Alphaproteobacteria; order Rhizobiales; family Stappiaceae; genus Roseibium. Next base: position 157,790 of record JAEPNV010000010.1, read on the forward strand.
ATCGCGGGCGCAGCGAGGGTCGAAGCAGCGGCAACACCACCGACCCCAAGACCAGCCTTTTTAATAAATGAACGACGATCCATTAGGTTATCCTCCCATTACGGATTTCCATGAAACCGGCGGCTACACTTGCACCGATTGGGAAGTATGTCTAGGTGAACCGGGCTTCGTTGCGCTATTCGTGGTTCTGCGCAAGAATTCAGTAGTACTACGGAGCTTTGAGCGAGACTCGCTGAACGAACGGGCTGCCGACTGAACATGCCAATCAAGCCAGTGACCTTTAAGACCAAATTGCTGCTGATCACGATTTTGCCGTTGATCGCGGTGTCGGCGCTGATCGGCAGTGCGACCTATTTTCAGGCCCGGCATCTCATCGAGGCCGAAACGATCGCGGTCAAACAGCGGATCCTCGCCAACAAACGGCAGGAGATACGCCATTACATCAGCCTGGCGATGACCTCGATCGAACGGATTTATGACCGCGAGCCCGGGGGGCGGGACGCCGCGCAGGAGCAGGTCAAGAATATCCTTCACAACATGACCTTCGGCGAGGACGGCTATTACTTCGTCTACCAGCTCGACGGGACCAACATCGTTCATCCAAAGCTAGGCCATCTGGTGGGTGAGAAGTGGTGGGATCTTCAAGATCCTGAAGGCGACTACGTCATCCGCAATTTGATCAAGGCGGCGAAAGCCGGCGGCGGGTTTCACGAATATGTCTGGCACAAGCCGTCATCGGGACTTGTGGAGAAGAAACTCGGCTATGCCATCCTGCTTGAAAAATGGGGCTGGATGCTGGGCACAGGCCTCTACATCGACGATATCGCCAAGGAAGTGAACGCCATACGCGCCGATTTCGCGGCCAGCATCCGCCAAACCGTGATCGTCATCTTTGTCATCACCCTTGTCGCAATCGCCGTTGCCGGTTCTCTGATCGCCGGGGTCCGGTTTTCAGAACAGCGCTTCGCGGACAGCAAACTGAAAGAGCTCACGAACAGAGTGTTCGAAGTGCAGGAACAGGAGCGCAAACGTGTCTCCACCGATCTGCACGACGGGATTTCCCAGTTGCTTGTGTCGGTCCGTTACGGCGTCGAGATGATCCATAGCGAAGCAAGCACGGACCGCAAGCTCCAGTCCTACGCGACGAAATGCCTGCGGATCCTCGACGATGCCATTGCCGAGGTCCGGCGTATATCCCGTGATCTGCGGCCGAGTGTGCTGGATGACATGGGGCTCGCTTCGGCCCTCGTCAGCCTCGGAAACGAGTTTCAGACCCAGTCGGGCGTTACGGTCAACGTGTCCGCCGAACGCGCCCACAATCGCCTGTCCGACGCCGCAAAGACCGCGCTTTACAGAGTGGTTCAGGAATGCCTGACAAATGTCGCAAGACACTCCGGTGCGCGGGAGGTCCAGATCACGCTCAGCGTCGGCGCGCGGACGCTCTCCTTGATGGTCGAAGACGATGGCATTGGCTTGCCAACGCCGGTCCCAAGCCGGGGCGGCCTTGGTTTCCGCAACATGCGCGAACGGGTTGAAACCTACGGCGGTACGGTGCTGATTGCGAAAGCCCCATCGGGCGGTGCCAGCATCCGTGTCGTCATGCCCCTGGAAAAAGCCAAACCCCTTCAAGAGGCCGCCTGAACCGGCGCCCGATCGACGTTTCCTTACACGGACCGGAAATGACGGATACACCCATAAAAGTGCTTCTTGCCGACGATCACGAACTGGTCCGGGACGGCATCCGTGCCCGGCTTGAAAAAACGGAAGCACTTGAGGTCGTCGGAGAGGCGACCAACGGCCGCGAAGCGGTTGATCTGGTCGGCGCGCTTCGGCCCGATATCATCTTGATGGACGTGTCGATGCCGATGATGAACGGCCTTGAAGCTGCCGATCTCATTCGCCGCAAGTATCCGCGGACGGGCGTCCTCGTCCTCTCCATTTACGACAATCCGGAATATGTCAGAGGCGTCGTCCAGTCAGGCGCCCGGGGTTACATCCTGAAGGACATTTCCGCGGCAGAAATGATTACCGCGATCACCAGCGTTGCCAATGGCGGTTATTATTTTTCCTCCGCGATTGGGCCGACGCTCGTCGGCGGCGGGCAGAGCGCCCCGGTCGAGGACCCCTACGGTCTGACGGAACGGGAACGCCAAGTGCTGACCGCGATCGCGATGGGCCAGCCCAACAAGGAGGTCGCCAAGAGCCTCGGCATCAGCGTTCGCACCGTGGAATCACATCGGTTGAACCTTCGGGAAAAAGTCGGCTGCAAGAACGCGGCCCAGCTCTACCGGGTTGCACAAGAGCTCGGTCTGTTGGATTAGATCGTAAATCCTGTTCGAAAACATGTCCGTTCACCCGGGGACTTTCCATGGCAAAGCCGCTTGTCCTTGTCACCGCCGATGTCAAAGCCGTGGACGGCTATGATTGGCACGCCGCACCCTCCACCTACCTGAAGGCGCTCATGTCCGGCGCATCGGTCATCCCGGTCATCCTGCCGTCGCTTGGAGCGGAAATCGATATCGACGGGGCTCTGGATCAGGTCGACGGGGTCCTGGCGACCGGATCGCGTTCAAATGTCAATCCGCAGATCTATGGCGGCGACGCCACGGACGAGAACGGCCCGTATGATCCAGGCCGGGACGCGACAACCTTGCCCCTTCTCAAACGTGCTGTTGAACGTGGCATCCCGGTTTTTGCCATTTGCCGCGGAATGCAGGAGCTGAATGTCGCGCTTGGCGGGACGTTGCTCACCGAGATCCAGGACCTGGCGGGACGCGCCGATCACCGGGCACCGACCTCGCAACATCAGGACGAGCGGTTCAAGATCGCGCATGCCGTCGAAATCGAGCCTGACAGCATCCTGTCAGGTATTCTCGGCGAGGAACCCGTCGATGTGAATTCGCTGCACCGTCAAGCCCTTGGCCGGCTGGGCGCTTCATTGAAGGTTGAGGCCCGCGCCGAAGACGGTACGATCGAGGCCGTCTCCGTTGCTGACGCACCCGGCTTTGTCATCGCAACGCAATGGCATCCGGAATATTGGGTCGCGACCGATCAACCGTCACGCGGTTTGTTCGAAGCCTTCGGCGCCGCTGCCCGTGCGCATCGGTCGAAACGGCTGGGCTAATCCACATCCAAAGAAGCCAGAACTGGCCTAACCCCAGCCGACCGCTGCGGTCAGCAATGTCAGTCCGATCAGGAACACCGCCGCTGCCGCGGCGATTTCAATTCCGTTCAACACCCGGCCGGCCGCCGGACTGCCTGCACCGAAGATCCGGACCGCCGCCTCGCGGGCACCAACCGCGAACGCGGCGAGCAGGGAGACGGTAATGCCCGTGCCGACCGCCATGGCGAGCGTCGCACCGATCCCGGCCATGATCATGCCCTGCGACAACGCAAACACCAGAACCACAAGGGCACCGGTGCACGGCCGCAAACCGACGGCCAGCACGATGGACCAGGCCCGGGTGAAAGATATGCGCCCGGCCAACATGTCCGGCGTCGGCGCATGCGCATGGCCGCAGGTCGAGCACACCCCGTCGGCCCCCGGCTGGTGAACGTGGTCGTGATGGTGATGGTGGTGATCGCCGTGACTATGGGAATGACCGCCGGATATCACCAATGCGGGCGCCGCCCCGGCAAGAACCAACCGTGAGCCAGCGAACCGCTGCACCAGCGGATGCACCGCCTTTTGCCACAACAGCCAGGCACCCAATCCGGTCACCAGAACATAGGACCCAACTTCGAACCAGCGCGCGGTATCCTGGATGGCAACGGAAGTGAGTTTGAAGACAACGGCCGCGCCGCCGACCAGGGCAATGGCGGTCACCGCCTGGGCGAAGGCCGATATAAAGGACAAGAGAATGCCCTTCTTCAGCGTTTCATTGTTCGCCAGCACGTAGGACGAAATGACCGCCTTCCCATGACCTGGCCCCGCGGCATGAAACACGCCATAGGCAAAAGACAAGCCGACCAAAATCCAGGCCGCGTTGGGATTGCTGTTGAAGGCCCGCAAAGCCCCGACGAGCTTCTGGTAAAACTCGCTCTGCAGCCGGGCGATCGTTCCGAACCACTGATCCAGCAATCCGCTCTGCACCGCCGGCACCTCCATTGACGGCATTTCCGTACCATCCGCCGTTGGGGTCTCTGCCGTGTTTGATGCGGCCACGATCCCGCCCGGCGGCGCCAGGTCGCTGATCGCGCCGCAAGTAACAATCATCTGGTTGACTTGCGTTGCCGCGGCAGCCTGGAGTTCGGGCGGCAGGTCACGCTGTTCCGGTCCGATCTGCGCCAGGGCAAAGGCCACCGCATCGTCGAGCGGCGGCGGCTCCTTGCGCGTCACCGAACAGGATCCGGGTGCGTTGATCACACCCGTCGCCGCTTCGCCGGCGGCGAACCGGAAATCGACGTAGTAGGTTGGATCATAGACGTCGAGCGTGATCGTGTTGTCGGCGGAAACCGGTGTTTTCAACGGCAACGTGAAGTGGAGTTCCAGAAGCGTCACGTCCGTCGGCATGGTCCCGCCGTTGAGGGCAACATCTTCCCGGATCGCCTCGAAATCCTCAGGTTTCATGACCCAGTAGTCTTCAAGCGGAACCTGCGCCACTTCCAGCCAGTATTCGGTTGGCGTGTTGAAATCGAGCTCAACCTTCGTGTCGTCTCCGAAGGTAAAGAACCCGAAATCGGCCATGCTTTCAATGTTGATGTCCGCCAGTTCCTGGAGTTCATCGCGCGCGTAAAATCCGTCCTGATTGCGGTCAAACCCCTGGATCGCAAAGGCGGTATAGGCGTCGTCGAACCGGAACACATGCTGGATCGCGACGGCCTGCCCTTGACCGTCAAACACCAGTTTTGAGCGCGCCTCGACAAAGACATGCGGGTGGGCCAGCGCACCAAGACACGAAACGGCAAGCCCGACGAGCGCGGCAAGCATCTTGGCCGAAAAGAAGCGCAGGTCTATCAAAACGATGGTCCGGGTTGGCTTGCAAGAAGATCAGCTGGCTGTGATGTGCCAATCGATCACGGCAGCATCAAGGCCAAGTTTTGTGCGCCGCACTCAGAGAGAAAGGAAATTATTCTCAATAGGGCTCCAGATTGGAAGGTTTTATACTGATAGACGGAAATAAGTGGGAGAAAAATTGTCTTTTTCCTGATTCTGCCAGCATATTTATTCGCAACAGCATGACAACACTGCGAGCCAATCCATGAATGCCCTAACCCCCACCGTTTCGACGGCTGTTGTGTTCGATCATCCCGAATTCTCAGAGCATGAAGATGTGATCTTCGCACATGATGCGGCGACCGGATTGTTCGCGATTATCGCCGTCCATGATACACGGCTTGGCCCGGCCCTCGGCGGGTGCCGCATGTGGCCCTATGATCACGCCGGCGATGCATTGACGGATGCGCTGCGCCTCTCCCGCGGTATGACCTACAAGAACGCGGTGGCGGGCCTGCCGCTCGGTGGCGGCAAAGCCGTGATCATTGCCGATCCGAAGAAGCACAAGACGCCCGGCCTCATGGAAGCCTTCGGGCTCCATGTCGACCGGTTGGGCGGCGCGTATATCACAGCGGAAGATGTCGGGATATCGCCGGAAGACATGGAAGCCGTCGCGCGGTCGACCGAACATGTACGCGGCACACGGGAAACCGGTCTCGGCGATCCGTCGCCCTACACGGCACTTGGCGTCTTCGCCGGAATTCAGGCCGCGGCGCGCCATGTTTATGGCTCCGAGGATTTGGGCGGCCGAACGGTATCGGTTCAAGGCCTTGGCAGCGTCGGCTTCGGGCTGGCCGGCCATCTGCACAAGGCCGGCGCAAAGCTGATCGTGTCGGACATTGACGCCCCTGCAGTTGTCCGGGCGATCGATGCTTTTGATGCGATTGCGGTCGACCCGGCTGAAGCGCATATGGCGCCCGTGGACATTTTTGCACCCTGCGCGCTCGGCGCCGGTCTGAACAGCCGCACCATTCCGCGGATTTCGGCGAAGATCGTCGCCGGCGCGGCCAACAACCAGCTCCAGACGGAAGCGGACGGCGCACGGCTTAAGGAACGCGGGATCCTCTATGCGCCGGATTATGTCATCAACGCGGGCGGCGTCATCTCGATCGCTCTGGCCAAACCGGGCAGCGGCGACAACACGGTCCGGCACCAGACGTTGGCCATCGGCGAGACATTGACGGAGATCTTCCGGCGCGCGGACAGCGAAGACCGGTCACCGGAAAAAATCGCGGATGAAATTGCCGAGGAACGGCTGGCGGCGGCGTGATCCGCAAGGCCGCGGGCTTGGTGCCGGCTCCCGCGCCATTCCCTGGACACCCGATGGCGCGGCGGTCAAGCGGCCCGTATTCCAAACAGGCCGCGCGCAAGGACCTTGGCTTCCAAGACCGCATCCTGTCCCATCGCCGCATAGCTGGCCGTGACACCTTCATGAAGAACATAAAGGCGCGCACCGATCTCCTGTGAACACGCGATCGAGGAGAGTGCTGCAATGATCTCCTTTTTGTGCCGGCGCACGGTCTCGACAATTGCAAGGCTGTCCGGATAGGCGGATCTGGCCTGAAGAAACAAACACCCCTTGCCCTTGGTTTGCTCCATCCAGTCGCCCAAACGATCAAAAAGCGCGTCAGCGACCAATGGCCCGCACGGCGGCAAATCCGTCTGGATGATCTTGAGATAACGGGCGTGCCGATGATCCAGCGCGCCGATCACCATGGCTTCCCGCGACGGGAAATACCGGTAGAGCGTGCGCAGACTGACACCGGCCCCGGATTTCAGATCCGGGACGCTCGGTCCGGCAAAGCCCTTTTCCCAGAACACCTGTTCAAGCCCAGCGGCGATTTTTTTCTCAAGTCCGTCCATCTCGCTACGGCACCTTTCCGGGCCAGGCCATAAACACTTTAACCATCAAATAAATATACACCGTTTTTCTCGCGTTGTCCGGCACCTATACCGGGCAATCGGCACCGGACTTCTTACGCTCCGCGAACCATGCGACCATGAAATCCACAAAAGCGCGGACCTTGCCGGTCAAATGCCGCCGATGCGGATAAACGGCGTAGATCCCGCGTAGAGGTGGCTCAAATTCCTCTAGCATCACTTGCAGGCGACCGGCCTTGATGTCCTGGGCGACGAAAATCAGCGGCGTGCGCAAGTAGCCGAGATCGCAAAGGGCCGCTTCGCGGGCGGCACTCGCGCTGTTGACCTCCACCGGCCCACGAACACTCACGGTCAAACGCTGGCCGTCCAGGGCGAAGGCCCAATTTTGCTTGTAGCGATAGTTGGTGTCGATAATGCAGGGCCGGCCGGCAAGGTCGGCGGGAACACGCGGCAGGCCATGTGTTTCAATGACTTTAGGACTGGCGCAAACCACTGTCCGAAACGGGGCGATCTTCCGCGCGATCAAGCTGGAATCCTCAAGGTCCGTCACGCGAATTGCCAGATCGAAACCTTCATCGACGAGATCGACAAACCGGTCCTCGAGCCGCAGATCGACCGTGACATCCGGGTTTTCCAACAAGAACCGCATGATCGCCTGATTGATCATGCCATCGCCCATGGAGCGCGGCGCGGCCACCCGCAGCCGCCCGCGCACACCATGATGGGATGATTGAACCGAGGCTTGCAGATCATCGATCCGCTGAAGGATTTCCGCAGCTTCCTTGTAATAGGCTTCGCCAACCTCGGTCAGCGACACCTGACGGGTCGTGCGGTTCAACAAGCGCACGCCCAGATCATCCTCCAATTCGCCGATATATTTGGAAACCAGGGCCTTCGACCGTCCCATTTCCCGGGCAGCCGCGGAAAAACCCTTGCTGTCGACCACCTGGATAAAGCAGCGCATTCGGGTGATTTGATCCATGGATTCCCTTGCCTCCGACGCACCGCCCGTTGTGGCGATGCAACCGGCTCACTCAAGCCCGAAATGCGAGCCGTTGGCAAGCGTGCGGTCCCGTGCCGTTACGCCACTGCCGCGCCGCCATCGGCCCGTGGATCATGCGCACCCTCGAGCCCGCCGCGCGGCGCGCGGACAATCATCCCGGCATGACCCATCGTGTCGGAATAGGCGTCGTCAAGCCGCACGACCTCATGACCGGCCCGCTCCAGAGCCAGCGCAAGGTCCGGATCAAACCGGCTTTCAAGCCGCAGGGCCGTTGTCTCGTCGCCCCAGGTCCGGCCGAGCAGCCAACGCGGGGCGTCGATCGCTTCTCCGACCGGCATACCATTGAAAACGTGGCGGGCAAATATCGCCGCCTGGGTCTGCGGCTGACCTTCGCCGCCCATCGTGCCGTAGGTGATCGTCCGGCCATCCGCCAGCCGCGCCATTGGCGGATTGAGCGTGTGAAACGGCTGGCGGCCGGGCGCCAGGGCGTTGAGGGCGTCGGGCCGCAAGGAAAAGCTGGCACCGCGGTTCTGCCAGGTGATGCCGGTCTTGGGCAGCACGCACCCGGAGCCGAACTCCCAATAGATTGACTGAATGAACGACACGGCGACGCCGCTGCGATCCACCGCCCCCATCCAGATCGTGTCACCTGCGGAGGGCGGTGTCGGCCAGTCCAGCGCCCGCGATGCGGAGATCTTCGCTGCCTCGGTCTTGAGCCAGTCCGGCTCAAGGAAGGGCGCCAGCGGCTCCGGCACGCGGCCCGGATCGGTAACGACGCGATCGCGGACCAGGAAAGCGCGTTTGGTTGCTTCCACGAGGCCATGCACAAAGGGAAAGCCTTCTCCAGACGCAAGTCCAATCCGGTCGAACAGGCCGAGAATGATCAGGGACGCAAGGCCCTGGGTCGGCGGCGGGGCGTTGAACACGGTCCCGTTTTTCAGTTCAACCTTCAACGGCGCCTCGAACCGGGCGCTGAAGGCCTCCAGATCCTGGCGCGTCACCGGCGCTCCGATCCGGTCAAGGTCGTCCGCGATCGCAGCGGCGACATCGCCGCGATAGAACTCGTCAAATCCCTCTTGCGCCAGATGCTGCAATGTATCGGCGAGCCGCTCCTGCCGAAGTTGCGCGCCGTCTTGCGGCGGCTTGCCCTCAACAAGGAACACATCAGCAAAACCGGGTTGATCTTTAAGCTCGGGGAGCTTCTCCTCGGTCAGCGCCGCCTGGCTGCGCGTGACACGGATCCCTTCCGACGCATGCCGGATGGCGGCCGCCAGGAGATCGGTGCGCGGTATTTTTCCGGCCCCGAGTGTTGCCGCGGCCTGCCGCGCCACCTCCCAGCCGCCAACGGTTCCCGCCACGGTCACCGCGGCCAGGGGCCCCCGGGTTGGAATCGCCCCGTATCCCGCATCGTTATAAAACCGGATGGTTGCGTTGCTGCCCGCCGCGCCGCAGGCCATCAACGCCACCGGATCCTTTCCAGGTTCTGCGATCAGCCAAAAGCCGTCGCCGCCGATTGCGTTCATATGCGGGTAGACGACGGCAATCGTGCTGGCGGCGGCGATCATGGCCTCTATCGCTGACCCGCCTTCGGCCAGGATGTCCGCGCCCGCTTGCGCCGCGGCCATGTGCGGCGCCACGACCATGCCGCCTGACGATGTGATGGTGTCCATCATTCCCCCAACTTACCCGCTAACCGGGTGCCGCCGCCGGCCAAGCCGCGCCAGACCCATAAGGACCCGCGCGGCAATGAAGCCGCACAGGCCGCCGATGCCGGCGCTCACAATCCCTTCCGTCGTCACCGGCAGCGCAGGTTCGTAGTCGCCAGCGGTCGCGCGCGCAAGATCGGGGTCGAGATCAGAAAGAAAAACACCTATTCGGTAGAACGGGCCGGATGTCTCAAGAGCCTGTTGCTGCGCCGACAGCCGGTCGAGGCGCGCATGTGTCTCTTCCATGGTCCGGCCCCGTTGTTGTGAGAACGGATCGGGAGTGTCCTTGAGCCGGTCGACGGCCTGCTCAAACGACATCCCAAAGGCGTCGGCATCCCGCTTGAAATCGGACACGACCTCTTGCAAAGCGTCTATCGCACCACCCAGGCGCTGCCGATATTGCTGGGCAAATTCGGGTAGCTGCGAGGTTGCGGTTCCGGAAAACAGCATCGCAATCAACACAAAGATCCGAGCCAAGTTCCGCCTCCCCAATGTGCCTTATTGCAAAGAGATCACACCTGCTTCCGCGTCCTCGGACCCGAATACCAGCCTCAGGCCATCGGCGTCCCAGCCAAGCGTCGTGATTGCCGCTTGGCCCGGTCTCCGGAGAAGCACTTCGGCCTGATCCTCGAAGCGCCCCATAAGAACCATGCCATCACCATAGCCGATGGCAACCACGTCTTCTTTTGGGTGGCATGCAACGCAGGTCACCAGTGCATCGCCCCGTGTTCCGAGCTGAAGCGGTGTTTGGCCCATCGGCCCGGTCTTGCCGGTAAAGGGCCACAGCACCGCCGCGGTCGCCCCAGCCGTCGCCAGATACCGGCCCTTGCGCGACCAGCTCCAGGACTTGACCTTGGACGGGTACCCGGTCATGCGCATGTCCTGCGCATCGGACAAGCGCCAGCCATGCAACGCGTTTTCCTGCATCGTCGTGACAAGGTATTTGCCGTCGGGCGAAAAGCTGACGTCGAGATGCGCCCCTTTCCACGAAAGTTCCACCGGGTCGCCGCCAGCATTGGCCCAGGTCAAGCTGACACCATCGTAGCGGGCAACGGCCAGCCGCAGGCCTTTTGGCGCGAAGGCAAGCCCGCCAACGGCGCGATCGAAGCTAAATTCCTTTTCGCGGCCATCGGAGAACCGCACCCAGGCCGTCCGCCCGGCCGCAAACGCCACCGCGCCGGAGGGGCCACAGGCCAGAAGATCGATCCACTTTCGGGCACGTTCAGAAAGCAAGGTGACCTCGCCGGTCTCATCAATCCGCACGACCCGGCCATCGTCACCGGAGGAAATCAGGCTCCGTCCGTCCAGCGCCGGTCTCGCGGCCAGCAACCCGCCCCGATGCGCGGCAATGTCCGCCACAGAGCCGGCAACCACGTGAACCGTTCCCGATCCGCAGGCAAAAAACGGGGAGGCGTTGATAAAGCCTGCGCGAACGACAAATCCGTCCACATCAACGGGGGCAATGGTTGTCACGTTTGTCTCTTTAGGCCGCACAGGCCTCAAAGCTCTGCTTCAGCACATCCCAGTTCAGGTCGCGGCCAATAAACACAAGGCGGCTGACGCGGTCTTCGCCCTCCTTCCAGTCGCGTTGATGGTCGCCCTCGACAATCATGTGAATGCCTTGAATGACATAGCGCTGCGGATCGCCCTTAAAGGCCAGAATTCCCTTCAGCCGCAAGATGTTCGGGCCTTGAACCTGGGTCACCTGATTGATCCAAGGAAAAAACAGTTCAGGATCGAGATCTCCAGCCGTCAGCGACGTGCTTTTAACGGCGTGCAGCGCATCATCGTGGTCATGGTGGTCATGACCGTGGCCGTGGTGGTGGTCATGGTCGTGATGCTCATGGTCACAGTCCGGGCTGCACTCATGGGCATGATGGCCATGACGCAGGAAATGCGGATCGAGCGACAAGATGCGATCGAGGTCGAATGCGCCACGGTCCAAAACCGTCTTTAAATCGACGGCACAGCGCTCGCTGTGATGGCGGATGGCATAGGGATTGATCGAGACGATCCGATCCTCCACTTGCGCCAGTTCCTCGGCTGAGACCAGGTCCGTCTTGTTGATCAAGATCACGTCGGCAAAAGCGATCTGATCCTCCGCCTCCTCCGTGTCCTCAAGGCGCTGCAGGACATGGCGGGCATCGACCACGGCAACGACAGCATCGAGTTTGGCCGCTTTGCGCACGTCCTCATCCATGAAAAACGTCTGGGCCACCGGCGCGGGATCGGCAACTCCGGTCGTTTCCACGATGATGGCGTCAAATGCCCCGCGCCGTTTCATCAGGTTCTGGACCGTTCGAATCAGATCGCCGCGGACGGTGCAACAGATGCATCCGTTGTTCATTTCGAAGATTTCTTCATCGGATTCGACCAGAAGGTCGTTGTCGATCCCGACTTCCCCAAACTCATTGACGATCACCGCGTACCGCTGGCCATGGTTTTCCGTGAGGATCCGGTTCAAAAGCGTGGTCTTTCCCGCGCCGAGGTAACCGGTCAGAACCGTCACGGGGATCTGCGGTTGAGGGGTTGCCTGGGTCGCGGACATGGCACGGTCCTTCTTGGATGTTGTGCGCCGGAAAGCGCCGGATTGAGCTGGGCCTGTTGCACCCGCGCCCGCGCTTATATAAGCCGTCTTGGCGCGGCGCGGGAGGGTGAGATCAAGAATTATCCGGTCTCTTGCCGGCTTGAAAACACATAAAGCCTTCCAATGTGCCGTCCTCCGGGCTTTTCAGACCCGCTTCCGGTCGGTTAACGAACGGCTCAAATGAAAAAACGGGAGGCGGAAAGACATGTTGCAGACAATTGCCGGGTTCGAGCGGATCGGTGAAGAAAACGCCTTCGCGGTTCTGGCGCGCGCGACCCAACTCGCCGGAGAAGGCCGCAGCATTATCAATTTGGGGATCGGTCAGCCGGACTTTCAAACCCCCGATCATATTGTGGAAGCGGCCGTCAAGGCGCTGCGCGACGGCCATCATGGCTATACGCCTGCGACCGGCATTCTGCCGCTGCGTGAAGCCGTGTGCGCCGATTTGCACCAGCGCATCGGGATCGAGGCAAACCCCGACAATGTCCTGATCGTTCCCGGTGGCAAGGTCACCATGTTCATGGCGATCTTGATGTTTGGCGAACCGGGCGCCGACATCCTCTACCCGGATCCTGGATTTCCGATTTACCGGTCCATGATCGAATTTACGGGGGCAAATCCCATTCCGGTTCCGATCCGCGAAGAAAACGAGTTTGGTTTTTCGGCCGATGAGACCCTGGCGCTTTTGACGGACAATACGCGGCTCCTGATCTTGAACTCACCGGCCAATCCAACGGGAGGCGTGACGCCGCGCGCGGAAATCGAAAAGCTCGTTGCCGGGCTCGAAGATCATCCGGATGTCGCGATCCTGTCCGACGAGATCTATTCTCAAATGACTTATGACGGCGCTGAACATGTGTCGCTGGCCTCGTTCGAGGCATTGCGGGACCGGCTGATCCTGCTCGACGGTTGGTCGAAAACCTATGCCATGACCGGTTGGCGCATGGGCTATTCGCTCTGGCCGGACGTTCTCATGGATAAGGCGCGCAAACTGGCCGTCAACGCCTGGTCATGTGTCAACGCGCCTGCCCAATTTGCCGGGCTTGCCGCCCTGACAGGTCCACAGGACGCGGTTCGGGATATGGTTGCCGAGTTCGACCAGCGCCGAAAACTCGTCGTGGACGGTCTGAACAGTTTGCCGAGCGTGAGTTGCAGGATCCCAAGAGGGGCTTTCTACGCGTTCCCCAACATCTCTGCGACCGGATGGAAGGCAAAACCGCTTGCCTCCGCCCTGCTCGAAGAGGCCGGCGTCGCCGTGATCGGTGGGCCCGACTTCGGCATCCTCGGTGAGGGTTTCATTCGCCTTTCTTATGCCAATTCTCGAGAAAACATCGAGGAAGCTCTGGCTCGCATGCGTGCATTTCTTCAGACAAACGCCGACCGTCCTAATCCATAGAGCAGCCCTTGTGGATTGCGGGCTAGGGCCAGACCGACCTTTTGCGTGAAGCGCCGCTCTGCAGTCGCGACTGGAGCGACGGCATGGGGACAGGTCCAAGACACTGGCTGGTGCGTACAGGCCGTATGTACACTGTCCACCACTACCTCAACGTCACCGCAGCTGTTGGCAAAGGCGGTCCGCCGATCAAGCCGCTTGTTTGGCGAAGTCGCCAGGCCTGTTAGTTGCCGCAAAGGCCTCTCGTATGCTGGTTGTGGTTCTATAGTCAATTCGCGCACAATTCCTTTTGACCTGTAATCAATAAATCACCTGCCATTTTCGTAAGGTCTTTGTTATGTATTTTGGATAGACTGGATCCTCCGATCTCGTTGTTGGTGCTGGTGGTTGAAAAGCGGCCTTAGGACACGGAACTTACCTAGATGGAGAAACAGGCCGGACTGCAACTGGATTTCGAGGCGACCTTTGGCCCGCTGGCCGAGATCGCATTGATAGCTGACGCGGACCGGCGAATTGTGTTCATCAACAAGGCGGCCAGCGACGCGTTCGGCTATACCCTTGCCGAACTGTCTGGAAAGCCGTGCCGGGAAATTTACCTGAATTCTGAGGATTTTGGGCGGGTCGGAGAGCTGGCGCAAAGCGGCGATGCCAACCGATCCAATCGCAGATTCGAGTTTCGCCGCAAGAATGGCGAGATCTTCAGCGCCGAAGTGATGATCACGCCGCTATACGGGATAGGCACGGCCCACGCCGGTTTCCTTTTCATCGCACGGGATATGTCCGACCAGCTCGCCCTGGAAACCATCGCGCGCGATGCGGCATCTACCCTGGAAGACGCGATCGAGTCCATCTCGGAGGGATTTGCGCTTTACGACAAAGACGACCGGCTTGTGATCTGCAACAACAAGTACCGTGAGATCTACTCCCATTCCGCAGAGGCGATTGTCCCGGGGGCCACATTTCGCGACATCCTGAGTTATGGTCTTGAGCGCGGCCAGTACAACATGGACGGCACCACGCCCGAAAAGTGGCTGGAAGAACGGTTGGCCCGCCATCTGGAGGCGGATGGAAGTCTTCTGGAACAAAACCTTTCGGATGGCCGATGGCTCCAGATCGCCGAGCGCCGAACACGTACCGGCGGCATTGCCGGAATTCGAACCGAAATCACTGATTTGAAAACCGCTGAAGCTGCGACCCGCGCAGCGTATGACAGTGTCGCAGCGCTGGCCAACAGCCTTTCATGTTCCTTGGTGGAATCCGACAAGGATGGTGTCTGCCTTTACGCAAACGACCTGGCGGCACAGTGGTTCGCGACGGAACCATCGGGACTCGTTGGATCCCGTTTAAAGGACCGGTTTCACAACGCGGAGAGTGACGGATCGAGCCAGCAGTTTAAAAAAGCGCTCGCTGGTGAGCGTTCACAGCTTGAGATCACCATGACGTTCCCGGACGGCATTCGTCGGGACGTGTTCCTTGAATACATTCCCAAACGTGACGCGCGCGGCAACATATCCGGCGTGATCACGTTTGCCATCGATATTACCGACCGCAAGGCCACCGAGCGCACGCTTGCCGATCTCTATGCAATTACATCGACACGCGAGCTCAGCCAGGACGAAAAAATCAATCAGATAATCCGGCTTGGATGCGCCCATTTTGACCTTCCTTTCGGCATTATCGGCCACATCATCGACGACCGTTACACGGTTGTTCGCGTTGAGTGCCCGAATGGTGAAATTGATGCGGGCCGATCCTTCTCTCTCGGCGAGACCTATTGCGCGCACACGGTGCGCGCTGATGCGCCGGTCGCGATCAACCACACGGCACAATCAGAACTCGCCGGCCATCCCTGCTACGGAGCGTTTGGACTGGAATCTTACATCGGCGCGCCAATTCTGGTCGACGGCGAACGATATGGAACCGTCAATTTCACAAGCCCAACCCCTCGAAAACGGCCGTTCACCCAGACAGACATCGAAATCATCCGGCAGTTCGCGGATTGGATCGGACATGAGATCGCGCGCCAGAAGGATCACGAAGCGCTCATGCATGCGCAACTCCGGCTGGAGCGCATCGCAAGCACGGATGATCTGACAGGCATCTCGAACCGGCGGGCCTTTTTGGAGCGGGCGGCGACCGAAGTGGCCAGATTCCGGCGCACGCACCAGCCGTTCACTGCGGTGATGATGGATATCGACCATTTCAAGTCGATCAACGACACATACGGACATGCGACAGGCGACGCCGTACTGAAACAATTCGCCGAGACGGTTGGCGGCGCACTGCGGGCGATCGACGTGTTTGGCCGGCTCGGCGGCGAGGAGTTCTGCATGCTGTTGCACAACACCCAGATCGAGGAGGCGCTTGTTGTTGCCGAAAGGGTCCGCGAAATGGTGACGGATCAATGCCGCTTGGCCGGGATTAAGGAACGCATCACCTGCAGCATGGGCCTGGCGATCGCCTTGCCGGGTGATGTCGATTTCTCGTCAATTCTACACCGGGCCGACAACGCGCTTTACGACGCAAAGGCCAGCGGGCGGAACTGCTGCGCGGTAAATCACGAAGACGCGACATTCTCTCCCCGGTAGAGAACCGCATATCTCAAAACAGCAATTGTGTCGGACCGCATTTTGGCGGCAAGTTGCGCGAAGGAGGCGTTATGATCCGCGAAGCGCTTCGGCTTTCAGCCCGTCCATGAGCTGTTTCAAGAAACCCGTGCTCTGTGCGTTGCTGAGTGTTCCATCCGGACCGAACGCATTGGACGCGTTGGCAATCAGAACCTCCGGCCCTTGCAGAACGCGTGGATTGAACGCCGTCAGACAGTGGCGGAGGGAATACTGAGCCCGGGCGCCCCCGGTCCAACCGGCCGCTGAAACGATCGCCACCGGCTTGCCATACAGAGCCATCGGGCTTTTGCGGCTGACCCAATCGAGCGCGTTCTTCAGACCGCCGGGAAGGTTCTTGTTGTATTCCGGCGTCGCGATGACGACGGCATCGGCATCCAGCATCTGCTGTCTCAGGATCGTCGCGGCCTCGGGCATGCCGCTCTCGTCCTCAAGGTCACCGTCGTAAAGCGGCATCCGGATATCACCAAGAACGAACCGGTCCGGTTCAAACAGCCGCATGGCCTCTTTCACGAGCATGGTGTTGTAGGATCCCTTGCGCAGGGAGCCGGAAATACCGAGCAGGGTGAGTTCGCGCATGAAGTGCTCCACATTGGATTGACGGATTCGCTGTGAATCGCTTCCGATACCGCCCACGATTGGATTGCATCTGAATCCGATCCGGGACATCAATCAAGACCCGCGGCCATCCAGATCCAAAAGTGTCGCAAACTTGCGAGTGGGCTGCGTATTTTGAACGGTCGGCCATCAGTGCAGGCGCGATGGTAAATAGGTTCTCGCGCGAGCGTGGCCGGCTGCGGCACCAATTCGAACAAAGCAAAGCCCAGCCTTCGCGGTAAAACCGAGGGGAGAAGCATGTTTCGAAAAATCATGATGCCAATTGACCTGGGGCATACGGAAAAGCTTGAAAAAGCGCGGCGCACCGGCGCCGATCTGGCCAAGCAGTATCATGTGCCCATTTGTTATGTCGCCGTGACGGCCGCTACGCCCGGTGCGCTCGGTCACAATCCCGAAGAATTCGCCGCGGCCCTTGATGCGTTTGCAAAATCGGAAGCCGCGCGCTTCAACATTGCCGCGGAATGCAAGGCAATTGTAAGCCACGACCCGACGATCGATCTGGACTCCGCGCTCTTGTCCGCCGTGAACGAAGTAGGCGCCGACCTCGTGGTGATGGCCTCGCACATTCCAAACATCGCGGATCACCTATGGCCTTCGAACGGCGGCACGATAGCAAGCCGCAGTGCCGCGTCGGTTTTTGTCGTCCGCAGCAATTGATGCCTGAAGGCGTTCAGGCGCCAGCCATTTCGAACATGAGGGGATC
This sequence comes from Roseibium sp., assembly GCA_017643215.1. Classification (GTDB taxonomy): domain Bacteria; phylum Pseudomonadota; class Alphaproteobacteria; order Rhizobiales; family Stappiaceae; genus Roseibium. The sequence goes on from JAEPNV010000010.1 coordinate 175,301, forward strand.
CTCCCATGAGTGAAGACTCCACCAGCACCGGCATCCCTGGACCCGACGGTGCCGCCAATGTGATCGAAACCGACTACCAGATCGGTCAGGACAATATTGAAACCCAGCTTGGACCCTTTGGGCTCGACATCCACAATCCGGTGTTTCTTGTATCGGGGTTGACCATCGTCGCCTTTGTGTTCCTGACACTTGCATTCCAGTCCGATGTCGGGCCGCTGTTTGATGCCTTGCGCAAATGGCTCACCGGCAGTCTCGATTGGTTCTTCATCGTCTCCGGCAACATCTTTGTGCTGGTCTGCCTGATTCTGATTGTCACGCCGTTCGGCAACGTGCGGATCGGCGGCAAGGACGCGATTCCCGACTACAGCTATTTCGGCTGGTTTGCCATGTTGTTTGCCGCTGGCATGGGCATCGGCCTGATGTTCTTTGGCGTGCTGGAGCCGGTCTATCATATGGCCTTTTCCGCCCCGGTCGGCGTGCCATCCCCATTTGATGCCGATGGCAACCTGATCGAGGAAAATGTGGCCGCCGCCAAGGCGATGGGCATGGCCGCCACCATATTCCATTGGGGCCTGCACCCGTGGGCCATCTATGCCGTCGTCGCGCTCGCCCTTGCCTTGTTTTCCTTCAACAAAGGCCTGCCACTGACGATGCGGTCCGTCTTTTATCCGATTTTCGGAGAACGCACCTGGGGCTGGCCGGGCCATATTGTCGACACGCTGGCTGTTTTCGCAACTCTGTTCGGGCTTGCCACTTCGCTCGGTTTCGGAGCCCAGCAAGCCAATGCCGGTCTGGAGTTCGTGTTCGGAATTCCGGTCAGCGACACCGCGCAGGTGGTCCTCATCATCGCCATTACGGCCGTCGCACTGATCTCGGTTTTGCGCGGACTGGATGGCGGCGTGAAAGTGTTGTCGGAAATCAATATGATGATCGCCGCCCTTTTGTTGTTGTTCGTGATCATCGCCGGCCCGACCGGTACAGTGATCTCCGGGTTCTTTTCCAACCTGGCCTCCTATGCCCGGGAGATCATTCCGCTTTCCATGCCCTTTGGCCGGGACGATGACGGGTTCCGTCAAGGCTGGACGTCGTTTTACTGGGCCTGGTGGATTTCCTGGTCGCCGTTTGTCGGCATGTTCATCGCCCGTGTCAGCCGCGGGCGGACCGTCCGCGAATTCGTGATCTGCGTCCTCATCATCCCGACGATCGTCTCCGTCATCTGGATGACCGCGTTTGGCGGCACGGCGATCGAGCAGGTTCTGACAAATCCGGACAGCCAGGTGCACCAGTATGTGATCGCGAGCTACAGCCCGGAGCTTTCCCTGTTCGGGATGCTTGCCGATCTGCCGATGGCATCGCTGACATCATTTGTGGCGATCATTCTGGTGATCGTGTTCTTTGTCACATCGTCGGATTCCGGATCACTTGTGATCGATACGATCACCGCCGGCGGAAAAGTCGATGCGCCGGTGTCACAACGTGTTTTCTGGTGCACGTTCGAGGGTCTTGTCGCGATCGCCTTGTTGCTGGGCGGCGGCCTTGGCGCCCTGCAGGCGATGGCCGTTTCGACCGGATTTCCGTTCACCATCGTGTTGTTGTTGGCCTGTTATGCGATCCTGAAAGGCCTCGCCGACGAACCGCGATAGGCCACCGGAAACCGCTATATGGGTCGGACCGCCGGCAAGGGGGTCCGATTCATACCGCAGGTTCACAACGGACAGATCAGGGTGCGAGCTTTGCTCCAAGCCGCACGCCCGGAGGCGGGGCGCTCTCGCGGATGCGAAGTTCCGGCTCGATCAGGATCGGCGTATTCGAAACCCGTTCACCGGCGATTTGCCGCAACAATGTCAGGGCCGCAAGCCGGCCGATTTTGTCCGCGTGATTGCAGACCGTCGTCAAGGCGGGCGTCCGGCTTGCCGCACCATCGACGTCATCATAGCCGGTGATCGCCATGTCCGGCCCAGGCTCCACGCCGGCGCGCCGCAGCGCCGTCATCATGCCCAGCGCGACCAGATCATTAAAGCCGACGATGGCCGTCGGCCGCTCTTTCAGCGCCAGGATTTTGGGCACTGCCGACCGTCCGTCCGCCTGCGTCATCAATTCAGGCAGATCCAATTGCTCATCCGGATCAAGTCCGGCTTCCTCCAGCGCCTTTCGCCAGCCGGCATTCCGGTCGCGGCCGGTCGAGCTCAATCGCCGCCCGCCCACCATCCCGATTCGCCGGTGACCCTGTTCGATCACATGTTTTGTCATCCGGTAAGATCCGGAGACATCATCGCCGTGCACACACGGCGCCCAAATGCCGGACACCTCGCGTGCCATGACAGTGACCGGAATGCCTTGATCGACGAGGTGGTTGATTTCTTCCGCCGTCGTCCCGACGGATGGGCAAAGGATCAAACCATCCGCGCGATGCTGGAGCAATGTATTGACGAACGCCCGTTGCCGCCGCACGTCGTCCCGGTGGTTGCAGATGAAGATCATCTGGCCCTGTTCCTCCAGAACATCCTCAAGGGCGGAAAACACCTCGGCGAAATAGGGGTTCAGAATATCGTGGACCGCGACCCCGACGATTTGGGAGCGGGCCGTACGCAATGACGCCGCCGATCGGTTGTAGATGTAGCCGATTTCCGCAGCGGTCTGTTTGACCTTCTGCCGCGTGTCTTCGGCAACCAACGGGCTGTCGCGAAGCGCAAGGGAAACGGTCGCGGTGGAAATGCCGAGGTGATCGGCAATGTGGCCGAGCGTGAGACGCTTGCCGGGCTTTGCTGGAAGCGGGTCAATTGCCCGCTGCCCATCTGGCGCGGATGCATCGGCCAACACCGGGCCGGTTTCGTTTTTCGACGAAGAACTGGGTCGTTTTGGATCGGAGCCGTTATCTTCGGTCATGCGCACGTCTTAGGGTCAGGATTCATTCATGGGATTGAAATGGCGCTGCGAACGGCAAAGAGGTGCAAGGAGAAGCGCGACAAGCGGGCTGGTGGCCCGGTTGAGCGGCTCGACACAGCAGATCGAAGCCGGTCGCGCGTTCCTTCGGGATATGAGCAATTTGCCCCGCTACAGCGTCGCACGCCCTTCAAAACTGGACGGTTTCCTACGGGCGTGCTTCCCGTATCGAAGCAAATTGCTTGCATAACATTTCAACCAGATGAAGGGGTCCTGACCCTAGGGCCGCAACGGGCGAGGCCAACCACATTGATCGACGACGTACCAGACGCCCGCGCGATCGCATTGCCCGTCTATCTGCGCTGCGGTGCTGATTCGTCAAATTCCTCCCGCAGATTAACCACAACCCGCCGGTTTTGCGACTGGCATGTGATGTCGTCGCAGTCCGTGACCGGACGCTCGATCCCGTAGCCCTTCACCCACATTCGCTTGCCATCGACGCCTTCGGCAACAAGGGCGTTGTAAACCGCCTGTGCGCGGTTGGTCGACAGGGTCTTGTTGGCCGCCTCACCGCCCGGCTCATCCGCATGGCCCTGGATTTTCACAAGCCAACGCTTGTTCCGCTTGAGCCAGTCCGCCTGCCGGTCGATGGTCATATTCGCCTCATCGCTGATCGTCGCCGAGCCTTCGGAAAAATACACCCGGCGCCCGACATTCAGCATGAAGTCTTCTTCAGAACCCGGCTTCATGTCGACGAACCCGGCAGCGGCCGCGTTGGTCACATCCGGCGTTGTCAAATTGGCGACATTGCTGCACGCCGGCAAAAGGCCGATCAACGCAAGCGCGGCCACCAGGCCCGAGCGACGGAGCGCTTCGACTTTATTCATTCGTCCCCCAACGGTGTCCGGCCATCAGCCTGTTACTGCTATCCCGCATTCGCACCCAGGTGCTCCAGCACCAGCACCTGTGTTCCTTTCGGGCAGCGTTGATAAAGATCGATGACATCTTCCGGGAACATGCGGATGCAGCCACTGGAAACGTCCCGGCCGATGCTCCACGGTTCCAGAGTGCTGTGCAACCGGTACCCCGTGTCCGCGCCGTCGCGGTAAAGATATAATGCGCGCGGGCCAAGCGGATTGTTCGCCGCCCCGCCTTCCACCAGACGGGGAAGATCCGGCTGACGTTTCAGCATCTCGGGCGGCGGCACCCAGCGCGGCCACAGCGCCTTTCGGTCAATCCGCGCCCGGCCATACCATTTGAAGCCCTCGCGGCCGACGCCGACCCCGTAGCGCAACGCGGTGTTGTTTTCCCAAATGACATAGAGAAAGTGGTTGCGGGTATCGACAACCACGGTCCCGGGCCGCTCAGGGCTGAAGTACTTGACCATCTGCCGGTGCCAGACGGGATCGATCTTCTTGAAGTTCGTGCTCCGGTAGCGGAAACCGTTATCGGCGACATACCCGTTGAAATATGCATTGGCCGCCGTATTGCCAAATGCGGGCACCCCGGTCAGGGCCAATCCCGCGCTGGCAGCACTTCCGGCCAAAAATGATCGGCGCGATATCGACATGGAACACCTCCCAGTCAGGTGGCCGGGAAAAAACAAAGGGGGGCCTTCGTCTCAAGCCCCTCCGGCCCCTACGTCAATCCCATTAAGCCGAATCAAAGGGCCGAGCGTCAACTCTCCGCGCGCGCTTTGGTCGTCGAATCGGCGACTTTGACACGTTCCCGATAGAGCATGAACAATCCGGAGGCGACAACAACACTGGCTCCAACAATGGTGGTCGCCGTCGGCACATCGTCAAACACCGCGTAGCCGAGCGTCACCATCCAGACAATCTGGACATAGATGAATGGCGCCAGCAAGGGCGCCGGTGCCAACCGGTGGGCCAGAGTAAACAGCCAATGACCAATCACGCCCCAAAATCCGGTGGACAGGAGCAAAAACCAGATGAAGCCATCCGGAGGATGGACCCACACGGATACCCCAACGGGCGTCATTGCAAGTGCAGCGACCAGACCGGATAGGACCAACAAGCTGGCCGCCGATTCCGTGTCCGCAAGCTTACGGGTCAACAACGCATAGACGGCATAGGTCAGCATTGCCGCAACGGAGTAAAGCGCGGCCCAATGCATCCCGCCCATGCCGGGCTGGGTTACGATCAAAACGCCCAAAAAACCGACGATGATGGCAATCCACCGCCGCATGCCGGCCCACTCGCCCAGGATCGGGCCGGCGAGTGCCGTTACGACGAAAGGCACGGCGAACATGATCGACATCGTTTCCGCCAATTGCAGATGCTGCACGGCTAGGAAATTGAACATCGTCGTTGACAACAGGCTCAGCGCGCGAATGCCCTGAAGTACGGGGCGTTTCGTCCACAGTGCTTTTGGCGTTTTCCAGATCTGGAACAAGACCAGAGCCAAAAGGACATGCGTGACAAACCGGATCCAGACAATTTGAAGCGTCGGCAGATAGGCGCCCAGATACTTCGCCGTCGCATCCAGGATCGAAAAACAAAGACACGCCAGCACGATCAGGCCGACTCCGGCCAACGGCGTCGCGGCACCTATGGAATTGCCGGGCTTCGCATCATCTTCGGACTGGGCGGTCATGGAGTTTGTCCTTGGAAACGGCCCAATCGGGGTGACGGTATAATATCGGGTCGACAGTACTAGCGTTCATCGGCAAGGTGAGAAAGGCCGCAGGGACCGGATCCGGTACATCTTTCCAGACAAGCATCTCATTTATGACCAATTCCGCCCAGTATGACCCGGTTCTGTCCATGACCACACCGGTTGGACAGATCACCCTCGCCGAGAAGCTGGGGGCAATTTCCACGTTGCAGTGGGGCGAGCGGCCAGGATCGACATCCACACCGTTATTGGTCGAGGCACGCCGGCAGCTCAACGCCTATTTCGAAGGCCGTCTCAGCGAATTCGATCTGCCTTTGGCGCCGGATGGGACGGATTTTCACCTGGCTGTTTATGACGCGATGCTGGACATCCCGTACGGACAGACGCGCACCTATGGTCAGATCGCCGCTGACCTTGACACCTATGGACAACCGATCGGCCAGGCCTGCGGCGCTAATCCGATCCCGATCATCATTCCCTGCCACCGGGTTTTGGCGGCCGACGGCCTTGGCGGTTATTCAGGCCGCGGCGGGGTCGACACAAAAATTACGCTGCTGAAACTGGAGGGCGGCTATCCCTTCCTTCTGTGATTGGAAGACACACGCGTCAATCGGTAGAACACTCTGTCTCGTGTCTGACCTGTCTTGCGATCTTCACAATTGGCGCTTAGGGAAACGACGATTTCACGCCCTATGTCCCAGGCGATCCGGACATACCAAACGAACAGGTGGTCATGGAGCCGTCCCCATCCCCAAGTCTCAAGTCCTTGTCCGCCGTATCCTTGAAAATCGGCCTTCTGTCATTTGGCGGTCCGGCCGCTCAAATCGCGATGATGCACAAGGAGTTCGTCGAGACTCGGAAATGGCTGTCGGACGAGCGGTTCCTGCACGCCCTTAACTATTGCATGCTCTTGCCCGGGCCCGAGGCGCAGCAATTGGCCACCTATTGCGGGTGGATCTCAGGACGAACCCGCGGCGGATTGATCGCCGGCCTCCTGTTTATCCTACCGGGCGCATTTGCCATGGCCCTGGTGACCTGGATCTATGCCCGTTTCGGCAACGTTCCGATGATCGAAGGCCTGTTTTACGGGATCAAGGGCGGTGTTCTGGCGATTGTTGTTCAGGCTTTGATCAAGGTCGGTCAACGCGCGCTCAAGACATCTCTTGCATGGTTTTTGTGCGCGGCGTCCTTCCTGGCACTGTTCGTCTTTTCGATACCGTTTCCGATCGTCATCATCGCCGCCGGTCTTGCCGGCATCTGTCTCGTACGACCGGACGCGAACACACAGGTAGACGTCGCCGTGCCGCCGGCCGCCCGGACAGGCCGGACCGTCCGCCTTCTTGCGATCGGATGTTGTGTTTGGGCGCTGCCTGTCGTGCTGGCCGCCGCCTTGCTATCGCCAGCGCATATACTGGTCGATATCGGACAGTTCTTTGCAACGCTCGCCGCGGTCAGCTTCGGCGGCGCCTATGCGCTGCTGAGTTACATGGCCCAGGTCGCCGTCGAAACCAAGGGCTGGCTCGGCGCCGGAGAAATGCTCGAGGGCCTCGGCCTTGCCGAAACGACGCCCGGGCCGTTAATCCTGGTCACGCAATTCGTAGGTTTCCTCGCCGGTTGGCGGGCGCCGGATCCCTTCACACCGCTGTCCGCTGGCCTGCTTGCTGCTTTTGTTACGACTTGGGTGACTTTCGTGCCGAGTTTCGTGCTGGTCCTGGCCGGCGCGCCCTGGATGGAGCGGTTGCGCGGGAACAAGCGGCTCGCCGCGGCGCTCTCTGGGATCACCGCCGCCGTTACCGGAACGATCTTGAACCTTGCGGTCTGGTTCGCGTTGAACGTGTTCTTTGCGCGTGTCGGTGAACACAGTTTTGGGCCGGCACATGTCCTCGTTCCGGATCCCGCGAGCCTTGATCCCACATTGGCAGGTATTGCGGCCGTCGCTGCCGGGCTGGTTTTTCTGGCCAAAAGAGGAATTGCGACCGTCGTCGGTCTGACTGCTTTGCTGGGCCTTGCCGCCTCTATGCTCGGACTTGGACCGGCTGCCGTTTGATCCAAGAGGACTTGCAGCATTGAAGAACCACAAGCTTCAAGGGCGTGTCAGACTGCCGACAAACCAGTTCATCTTTCAACAGTCATGCGCGGGCCTGTCCCACTGATGTCCGGTTTTACGCGATTGCGGGATGTTCGTTGTCGGCCCGCATGCCTCACCATGCCGCCCCGGCCACCGAGCCGGGGCCCAGCACTTTGCGGAAGGTGTTGTTTTTCATGACAAAATGCGGTGGCTGCTGGTTCCCGGATGGCCGCTCACGCGGCCTCCGGGAAGGCACCAAATAGCAGGCCGCGCTCATGACAAAGCGCATGTCCTTACGCGTCTTGGCCGCGCAAAGTGCAAATGGTTCAATGACATAGGCCGGCACCTGGATTTTGAACCGGACAGCCGTAGGCCTGTCCCGAGCATCCATAAAGCTCTGATTTTTGTGGATCCTCGGAACCCTGCGGGAGGATGACGACCGAAGTCGTGGATTGTCATCAACCTCACAAGCCTCAAGGCTTGTGGTTTCGCTCACCCGGCCAACTTCACCGTCTTGGCGGGCTGGTCGTCATCATCCGGCTCATTGTCTGTGTCGTGGTCCGGGTCGGTGTCGACAGACAAGGCCAGGTTCTTTTCCACCTGGCGCAGGAGCTTGCGGAGTTTTTTGCGGTCCTTGTCGTCAAGGCCGGCCATGGCCTCCCGCTCAAGCCGCTTCCAGGCCTTGTCGACCGATGCCACCAGCGCCCGCCCGGCATCGGTAAGATGGACGCGGGCAAGACGTCCGTCCGTATCAGACACCTGGCGTCGGACATATCCTTGCGTCGAAAGCCGGGTGACCATCTTCGTGACGGTCGGAGGTTGAACGCCCAGCGCCAGAGCAAGCTGGCTCATGGTCCGCCCGTCCGAATCCGCCAGAACCTTGAGAACAAGTTCTTGCCCGGGATGAAGGCCAATGCGCATCAGATGACCGCCCGAGCGGGCGCGCAGCGCCTTGGACGATTGGTTCAGACGAAAGGTCACGCTTTTCTTGTAGTTGAAAGCCATGCCGTCATGTCCTGTTGCGTTTGCCGGGCCCGAATCAAACCGCCAGCCCGGAGGAAATCCGCGCAAACACTAGTTATGATAATTAACCGTCAAATGACAGTTTTGGCAAAAGCTTCAAATCCTAGAACTTGCCAACACGTTGTTTGACCTTAGCCAAATAAGCAGCCCGGCTTTGAGGCGTTGAACTGTCCATCTGGTAATGGGCGAGATAGAGCGTTTTGCACCGTGGGGCGCAAAGCGCTCGAATACCGCGCAAGATCGTCTTGCGCCCCGGTTCACCCATCATTTTGGAGATGAACCAGGTGGCCCCGCAGGTGGTCACAACAGCAATTTTCTCAATGTGTTGCATCTTCGGCCGCATCGGCGTTGTGGCCGTCGGCATTTCGAACGTCACATGCGGCACCCAAACCCGGTCCAGCCAGCCCTTGAGCATGGCCGGCAAGCCAAACCACCAGGTCGGATACACAAAGACCAGCATGTTGCACCAGGAAAGGTGTTCCAGATGCACCGCGACCGGCGCCTCGTTCGAGCCCCGATCATGATAGCCCCGGCGCTCGTCCGCGCTCATGGCCGGTTCGAACCCGGTCGCATAAAGATCCAGAACCTTGACCTCGTGGCCGGATGATTTGAGCGATTCGACCACGGCCGTGCAAACAGCGGCATTATAGCTCTCCGGGCACGGATGGCTGCAGACGACCAACACGCGCATCAAAACGCCTCCATGGCCCGTTCGACCCGGCCCAAGAACGCCGTTCGCTGGTCGTCAGAGGCCCGGTTCATGTCGTAAAGCGCATGATAGCCGACGGATGCGCCGGGTTTGATCAGGCCCCGCAAAACCCGGCACGCGATTTTCCGCGGCGGGTCACCGACCAAGACCGCTCGCAACCGGGACCCGCCATAGGTGGTCGCCACAGCCAGCTTTTGGATGAAGCGCAGGTTCGGAACAACTCTGCCGTCACGCATTTTGAAGGAAACACCCGGCAGGAACACGCGGTCGAAAAAACCCTTCAGGATGGCCGGATGGCCGAAATTCCAGACCGGCGTCACGATGACGAGGCCGCGCGCGGCCTCCAGCCGCTCCACGTAAGACGCAACGGGATCGCGGTTGCAGGCAAGGTCGTGATAAGCCAGCCGTTCCTGACGGCTCAGGCGCGGTTCAAATCCTTCCGCATAAAGATCGCAGTCATCAACCTCATGCCCCGCCGTCTTGAGCCCCCGGACCACCCCTTGATGGAGAGCGGCCGCAAAGCTCGTTTCCACCGGATGGGCAAATAAAACGAGAACCCGCACGCGTCTTTCCTCTAAAACCTCGCCAATTACGTTCTGGCCGGCCTCGGGGCGGCTAAGCTAGCTCGCTTGCAGCCCGGGGAACAGAAACAGTTTGTCCGACGAATAATCGTAATTCGGATCTTCCCAAGCGATCATCTTGCCGGGATTGAGCAAGCCTTTGGGATCTGCCTGTTTCTTGAACGCAAGCTGGACGGCGTCTGTTTGCTTCATACCGCCTTCTTCAAGCGTGTAACGGTGTGGATTGAAGATCGGGCAGCCGTTGTCCTCGTGCATCCGGATGATCTCGTTCAACCGATCCTCATTGGTGTACCGCACGATCGGTAGACCAAAGCATGTTACTTTGCCGTCAAAACGCACATACTCCAGATGGGTGGGAACCTCGTCTCCAAGCAATTCGCTCATCGTCCGCACCCGTTCGATCTGATGGGGGAACGGATAAAGGACCTGGAGATAAGTGATGGTCGGATCGACCCGCAGCCCGCGCAACGTCGTGTGGTTCCAGGTGAGCTCGAAGGCCGGCGGCAATCCCTTTTTTTCAGCTTCGCTGGCCTTGTCCGAGCGATACACGATCGACGCCTTGCGGTGCCGGGCCGTAAAGGCCGCGAACGCATCCATGGCGAACGGCGCGACCATGCACACAACCACAGACATGTCCTTGCGGATGAACTTCTGGTGCCGGAGGAAATAGTCGTGCGGGACGGGCGCCGCGATCGGCGCAACCTCCTTGACCAAAAGGCCGTCCAGGTTGCCAAGCTCATCTGCGAAATGGACCCCGTCCATGAACGCATCGAACCCGACCATCACATCGACCCAGTCATAGGCCGCCGTCAGGGGCATCTCCACCTCGGTGATGATCCCGTTTGTGCCATAGGCATGCATGACTTTTTGAAGATCTTCGCCGGTCATTTCCAGGATCTGGGGCTCGGCTTCCATGGTGATCACGCGCAGCCGGATCACATTGCCAATGTCCCGCAGGCCGCCCCAATTGATCGACCCCACCCCGCCGGACCCGCCGGCGATAAAGCCGCCGATCGTCGCGGTCCGGTAGGTCGACGGGTGCATTCTGAGTTCCTGGCCCGAATGGGCGCGCGCCGCATCGTCGATGTCGGAGATGATGGCCCCGGCCTCCGCAACCACGACCCCGGGTCGGATTTCCTTGATCTTGTTCAGCTGTGCGAGATTAAGCACGAGCCCGCCCGACAGGGGCATCGCCTGGCCGTAATTGCCGGTTCCCGCCCCCCGGGTCGTTACCGGGATGTCATGGGCAAAACAGGCCTTCAGGATCCGGATGATGTCGGCTTCCGTCTCCGGCGTCACGATCATGTCGGCCGTAACGTGGTCAAGCTGTTGTTTGAGGACCGGCGAATACCAGAAAAAATCGCGGCTCTTTTGCTTCACGATCTGGGGATTGTCCTCAATCTGCAATCCGTCCAACTCGTCTTTCAGGCGGTCGAGATCGCTCATGTCGCCAATTCCCTTTCATGCATCAAATGGTCAAGCTCGCGGTAGTCGGGCAGGGTTCGCGCGAGTGTTTGTCCGGCGCGCAGAACCGTCCGCGGTCCCGCCGGCCGTGACAAAAGCTCGCTCCATGACCGGGCCCGAAAAACCATCATATCCGCCAACGCGCCTTCCGAGAGGCGCCCAAAGTCCAAGCGCAACATCTCCGCCGGCGCCGTGCTGACGGTCTTGATCCAGTCGCCCACCGGATGATCAAAATGCGCGATCCGGGTCGCTTGGGCATAGACCTCGATCAAATCGAGGTCGCCATAGGCGTAAAACGGGTCGCGGGTGTTGTCGGAAGCCACAGCGACCGGAATCCCCCTGTGCTTCATCTCGTGCAGAAGCGTCACGCCGCGAAACCGGGGCGTCCGGCCGCAATTCCGGTCCTGAAGGTACATGTTGCACAGCGGCAGCGAGACGATGCCAATCCCGGCCGCAGCGACGAGATCAAGCGTGCGGTCGATGGCATCGTCCGGCTGACGCGACAAGGAGCAGCAATGACCGCACACGATCTTGCCCTCAAATCCGGCACGCAGGGCCGCCTCCGCGATCAACCGCAAGCTGACCGCGTCAGGATCGAGCGTTTCATCGACATGAAAATCAAGGTCAAGCCCGCGCGCCTTTGCGGCGGCGAAGATCGCATCGAGATGCGTCTCCAGACCGGGGATCATATAGGTCACGGCACCGAGGATGCCGCCCGTTTCCGCCATCAGATCGGCCATGCGGATTAGATGATTGGGATCCTCATCAAGACGTTCGATGCCGAACAGACAGGCGCCCTGCAGGGCGATCCGGCCCGCCCACTCCTGCCGCAATTCTGCGAAGACCGGCCAGGTGATGGCGTCTTGAGGAGGAATGCTGTCGAGATGCGTGCGAATGGCCGCCGTACCATGGGCATAGGCGCATTTCAGGCCGAATGTCATGCGCGCCCGAACGTCGTCTGCGCTCCAGTTCGCCGCGCGGTCCTCGCCAACGGCCGTCAGCGCGCCCATGAACGACCCGTCGGGATTGGGCTTGCGCTCCCAGATGTGCCCCTTGTCGAGATGGGTATGCATGTCGACAAGAGCCGGAAGGATCAGGCCGCCATCGAGGTCTATGCCTTGGTCCATCCCGGAAGCCTGCCGGGCAGGCCGGATCCTTGAGATCCGTCCGCCGGCAATCTCCACATCGATGGCAACGAGTTCGCCGGGCATCTCCTTGCAAACGGCTTCTGGCAGCAAACAGGCCGGTGCTACACCGTTTTTCAAAAGCGCGTCACCCGCAACGGCTGTGGCAATCACCTCCATCGCGGTCAGGACTCCTGCTTCAGTGCGCTTTCATGCCATTTGCGCAAGAGCAGATGGGAGACGAGGTTCATGGTCAGAAAGATCAGAATCCCGGTCACCGAGATCAGGATCAACGCGGCGAACATGCGCGGAATGTTCAACCGGTATCCGGCCTCCAGGATCTGGTTGGCCAGCCCGGATCCAGATCCGGCCGAACCGGCCACGAATTCGGCGACGATCGCCCCGATCAACGACAGGCCGCCGGCGATCCTGAGGCCTCCCAGGAAATACGGCATCGCCGCGGGCAACCGCAAATACCGCAGGGTCTGCCAGCGCGTGGCGCCGTACATCTGGAACAGATTACGCAGATTGTGGTCAGCCGAATTCAGGCCCAGCGTGGTGTTGGACAGCACCGGAAAGAACGCGACGATCCAGGCACAGATCAAAAGCCCGGCCTCGACCGAATCCACATAGATAAAGATCAGCGGCGCGATCGCGACAATCGGCGTGACCTGCAGGATGACGGCAAACGGAAAGAACGAAATCTCGATCCATTTCGACTGGGTAAACAGGATTGCAAGCGCAAGTCCCCCGAACGTCGCGATCATCAGCGCGCCGAACGTGATCCGGAGCGTGTTCAATAGCGCTTGAGAGAGGATCGGCCAGTCCTGGATCAAAGCATCCAGCACTAGACCTGGCCGCGGCACGATGTAATGCGGGATTTCATTCCAGACGCAGATCCGGTCCCACAGGATCACGGACAGGACCAAAATCACGACGGGAAGCACCCAGCGGCCGATGCGTTCGATTTGCGCGGAGCGTGCTTTGCGGAGTTCGGCCGGATCGAGCGGAACCGCATCGGTCCCGGCCTCAATCAAGGCGCGGTTCTGATCCGTGGCAATTGTCATGGGTCGAGCTTTCGAATGGAGCGAAACCGGCTCTAAAGGTGATCATTGGCATCCATCGCCGCGTGCAGCGCTTGCGAAACGGTGCGGCAATAGTCGGCGTAAACGCCCGAGGTCCGGAATTCCTCGCCGCGTGGATACGGCGCATCGACCGGCATATCGTTGACCACCCGGCCGGGCCGGGCGGCCATCACGACGATGCGGTTGGAAAGATAAACCGATTCAAACACCGAATGGGTGACAAAGACGACGGTCCAGCCGAACGTCTCCCACAGCTGCAGGAGATCGTTGTTGAGCTTGAAACGCGTGATTTCGTCGAGCGCCGCAAACGGTTCGTCCATCAAAAGGACTTTCGGTTTGGTCACCAGGGCACGGGCGATGGATACACGCATCTTCATGCCGCCGGACAATTCCCTTGGATAGCTGTCTGAAAACGCCTCCAGCCCCACCATTTCCAGCGCTTCCATAACGCGGTCATGCGCCGCCTTTTTCGAAATGCCTTTCAGCCGGAGCGGCAGCCAGACATTTCCGAACACGGTCGCCCAGGGCATGAGCGTCGGTTCCTGGAACACGAAGCTGAGCTCGTGCTCTTCCTGGGACGCGCTTTCCAAAGGCCAGTCAATGCGTCCGGTCGTTGGGCCGGTCAGGCTGGTGATGATCCGCAAGACCGTGGACTTGCCGCAGCCGGAAGGTCCAAGCAGCGTCAGGAATTCGCCCTCCCGAATGTCCAGCGACATCTCTTTCAGTGCGACCGTGCCGTTGGAAAATGTCTTTGAGATCCGGTTCAGCGAGACAATGGCGGGGCCGGACGCGGATGCGCCGGGCCCCGTTTCAAAAGCGGTGACCGTCATGCGATGCTCCGGCCACGTCGATCGGCTTCAAATGGCAATTGCCCGTCTTCCCGTGTCATCAGTTTCCGAGCAAGGCTTTCTTCTCATCGAGACCGACGCCGTTGTTGACGAAGGCCAGCGTGTACGACTTCGTGTAGTCAACGTCGGCGCTGACAACGCCGGCGGCCACCATCTTGTCGAAGAACGACTTGTTGCGCGCGTCCGTCATGGCGCCAATGCCCATGGTCAGGGAATCGCCGCTGTCGACAATGCCATATTCCTTTAGCTTTTCGATCGAAAACGCCAGTTGCTCGTCAGACATGCCCGGATTGTCTTTTTTGATCAGCTCAAGCGCGGCAGAGTTGTCACCATAAAGGAAGTTGACCCAGCCGATCGCCGATCCGTCGACGAAGCATTTTACAACGTCCGGCTTTGTTTCAATCAGCTCCGTCCGCGTTTCGACCGTGGTCGAATAGCTGTCATAGCCATAATCCGCGATCAGGAAGATGTTCGGCTTGAAGCCGCCTTCCGTTTCGATCGCGAACGGTTCGGAGGTCACATAACCCTGCTGACCAAGACGGTTATCGGCAATGAATGGCGCCGCGTTGTAGGTGTAGGGGCGGACCTGATCCTCGCTGAAACCGAATTCGGCGACCATCCATTGATAGTAGGAATTGAGCCCGCCCTTGCCGATCAGAAGGTTGATATCCTTCAGGCTTTCCCACGTATCCAGGCCCTGGTCCGGATGGGTCATGATGATTTGCGGCTCTTTTTGGAAGTGCGCGGCGACGACCTGTGTCGGAATGCCTTGCTCGACCGCGGAAAATGCCTGCAGCATGTTGCCGCCCATCAGGAAATCGATTTTGCCGACCGGCAACAGGATCCGGTTGTTGGCCTGCGGACCGCCGGGCTTGATTTCAACCTCGATGCCACAGGCCGCGTATGTTCCGTCCGCGACCGCCTGATAGTAACCACCATGTTCGGCCTGAGCGACCCAGTTGGTTCCGAAAACCACCTTCTCCAGGTCCTGTGCCAAGACCGGACTTGCAAGAACCGACGCCGCAAGTCCAACACCACAAAGCATACGCATCAAACACGTTCCCTCTTTATCCTGTCTGGGCGGTGCGATGCGGCTTCCTGGTCAAATCCCCGCCCTGCACGCCCGCCTCCGCGTCCCAGTTAAGCAACCCGTGTGCCACCCGATAAAAGTCACGGGCAATAGCCGTCTGCCACTGCGGCAGCCGCGCGACCAGCTGCCCCATCCGCACGCACCGCATCCGTGATGCTTCATTATTGTGCACGGCTTTGCCGGAAATGCCAGAAGTCTGATCGATTGTGCTGTTGCCGGATGCCATGGGCCCCGATACCGTCCGCCCCTTGCCTCCTCCCCATGCCGATCGGAATTGCGATGAAGTCCCTATTGCCGAACACCATCCGGCCCCCGTTCGCGCGCTACAGCCATGGCATCGAAATCCCGCCGGACCATCGCATCGTGTTTGCCTCCGGGCAGCTCGGCATTGGTCCCGATGATATGGTGCCGGCGGATGTTGAAGGGCAAACACGCCAGTGTTTTGAAAACATCCGGGCCATTTTGGCCGAGGCGGGTATGGATTTTTCGAATCTTGTACGGATCAACGCCTTTGTGACGGGACGCGAACACTTGGCCGGCTATATGAAGGTCCGCGACGAATTCACGGCTGACCCGCCGCCCGCCTCCACGCTGATGATCGTGTCCGGCTTTGCCCGCGAGGCGTTTGTCGTCGAAGTCGAGGTGATCGCAGCGAAAGCCGGTTGAACGCGCCTCCACCGGTCCAACATGCACCTTGGGCAAAACAACAACTTGCGCATTTGCAAATTGCCGATCACTAATGACCCCATATACCGCGTTTCGTTTTAGCGGCTGGCTCGCTCTCCACGTTACCATCAATACCTGCGCGGAACTCGGGCGGTTTGCATCCCAGACCGCTAGCTAAGCCTGCAGGGCCTTGCAAGGACCCGGCACATGCGTTTGTGGATCAAAGACCCGATTGCGATCCTGGCTGATGGCGCCGAGCGCGGCCTTGTCATCGAAAACGACACGATTGTTGAACTGATTGGAGCCGGCCGGGAACCGATGCTGCCGGTGGACCAGGTGTTTGATGCCTCCCGGCACGTCGTCACGCCGGGGCTTGTCAACACGCACCACCATTTCTTCCAGACGCTGACACGGGCCCATCCGGACGCCATCAACAAGGAACTGTTTCCCTGGCTCCAGGCGCTTTATCCGATCTGGGCGAAAAACGTCACGCCCGAGACATTCCGGCTCGGCACCCGCCTCGCGCTTACCGAACTCATGATGTCCGGCTGCACGGCAGCCTCCGATCACCACTACCTGTTTCCGGCGGGGCTGGAAGCGGCGATGGACATCCAGGCCGAGGAGGCCAGCCGGGTCGGTTTGCGCATGACCATCACCCGCGGGTCGATGAACCTGTCGCAAAAGGACGGCGGTCTTCCGCCCGACACCGTCGTCCAGGACGAGGACACGATCCTGGCGGACTGCGAACGGGTGCTTTCCCGCTATCACGACACCTCGCACGGGTCGAAGGTGCAGGTCGCCCTCGCGCCCTGCGCACCCTTCACCGTCACCAAACGCCTGATGCGCGAGAGCGTCGCGCTGGCCGAACGCTTCGATTGCCGCCTGCACACCCATTTGGGTGAGACGATCGATGAGGATGATTATTGCCTCGAAACATTCAACTGCCGCCCGGTCGATTATCTGGAGGATTGCGGCTGGCTGAACGAGCGCGTCTGGCTCGCCCATGGCATTCATTTCAACGACGATGAGGTGAAGCGATTGGGCCATGCCTGTGTCGGCGTGTGCCACTGCCCGACGTCGAACATGGTGCTGGCCTCCGGCCAGTGCCGGACGAAGGAACTGGAAGCGGCCGGCAGCCCGGTCGGCCTGGGCGTCGATGGATCCGCGTCCAATGACAACTCAAACCTGATCGAGGGCGTCCGCCACGCCCTGATGATCAACCGGCTCACCTATGACGCGGCCTCCGTCACCCATCACGACGCCTTCCGCTGGGCGACCGAAGGATCGGCAAGGTGCCTCGGACGGGAGGACATCGGCGCGATCAAGGTCGGAAAGATGGCGGACCTTTCCTTTTATACGCTTGATGAGCTGCGGTTTTCCGGCGCCGGAGACCCGCTTGCCGCGCTGGTGCTGTGCGGCGCGCACACCGCGGACCGGGTGATGATCGGCGGGGCGTGGACGGTCGAGGACGGCAGACCGACCACCATCGACGTCGAGGAATTGCGCCGCGAACATGGGCACGCCGCCAAACGGTTCCTGGAAAGCCTTTGAACGGTCGGCTCCGGATGGCCCCCGAGGTTGATGCCACTCTTTTATGTGTCCGTCGTCATCCTCGGACACCGTTCCACTGCTGTCCGGTTTAACGCGGTTGTAGGATATTCATTGTCAGCCCGCTATCCTCACCATGCCGCCGTGCCGCCCTGATCCCGGCTCTCCGGCTGCGCCTTCCGTCCGGGAGGACGGCGGATCATTGCGATCCTCGTCATGCCATGGCTCGACCATGGCATCCATTCCCTTTGCTTTCCAAACGACCCGCCTTAACCTGGGGCACCATCGCGGTCTGGATCCCATGGTCAAGCCATGGGATGACGATCGAGGGTGGGGTGAGATCGCGCCTTTCCCCGGCGCCCTTTCCCGCGGGACGTCATCCCGGGCAAGCCAAAGGCGCGACCCGGGACCGGGGCGCCACTGGGGCCATGGCGGTTCCCCGGTCCTGCGCCGGGCACCGTGCCGCCCCGATCCCGGCTCTCCGGCTGCGCCGGCGTCCGGGAGGACGGCGGATCATTGCGACCCTCGTCATGCCAT
>JAEPNV010000011.1 GCA_017643215.1 Roseibium sp.
GTTGAAATGAGTAAGTTCGACCACAGGCATCTAAATCAATCGCTTGCTAAAGCACTCAAACATCAGTCCATCTCTCGACGAACCAACGTGAATAACGGAGCCGTACAAACCGGCAGGACCTAAATCCCGCCAATTTCCGGCGTCACGTCAGAAAGATCAGCGTACCTGCGTAACACTCACAAAGCACCAGTGAACCAACACCAGCACCCCGCAAAACATCAACGCCGCCTACGCTTCCCTTCCTTCAAATCTAAAATTGTCAAAGAACATGAGGTGTCCACCTCACCGGATCCAAAACCCACCCTCAACACGCGATCCGGACCAAACACTGATATTTGGCCGTCAAATCCGCGATTTTCAGAAAGTAGAGCGCAAGACCCTGTCGCCAGCGGCAAGCCCGCCGTCGATGAGCAGGGTTATAGACCCCGCTCTCAGCACCGTCAATGACTAAATTCAAAAAAATCGCGTTCGGTCTGAAGGCCCCGGAGAACGGCTCTCTTCATCGCGATCTTACCCGTTTTTGCTTAACAAATACAACGTGTTAAGAACCGAAACGAAAGCCATGGATTTCCCAAGCGGCCGGCTAGGAGCTGATCTGCTTGACCGCGATTGCGCAGGATAGTCCGCCTGCCGCCGCGATCGCGGCAACGGCCGGACCGTCTGCCGCATCGCCCCTTTGTCCCGCAGCATCCGGCCGGATTGCCACGAGATCGGTAAACAACCGCACGAGCAGAATGGCCCCGGACGCGCCGATTGGATGCCCGCGGGCAAGGGCGCCGCCGCCCGGATTGACGCGTACCGGATCAAGATGAAGATCAGACACGGTGGCCAGAGCCTGCACCGCAAAGGCTTCCATCAGTTCGATCCGCATGAGCGTTTCGACCGCAAGGTTCAGATCGCGGCAAAGGGCGCGGACTGCCCCGACCGGGCCGAGCGCCGGGCAGGCGGGGTCCGAACCGCGCGAAACACCGCCCATAATGCGAAGGGCTCGATGGTGACCAAGACGCCAAGCGGTCTCCTGATCCATCACCAGAACCGCTGCCGCGGCATCGGCCTCCACGGCGACGGTCGCCGCGGTGACACCGGTCGCGGGATTGCCGGCCAGAACGGGCGCCCTCAGCGCCGTTTCCCGCCGCAAGACCCGGGTAAACGGATCAAGATCGACGGCTGCCCCGGGAATTCTCACGAGCTCACATGACCGGATCTCGGGAGTTTGCCGAAGACGGGCCTTGCGGTGGCTTTCCACCGCATAGTCCGCTTGCGCCGCCTTTGGAATGCTGCGCTCCCGCGCCAGCTCCGCGGCAGACATAAAGAGATCGGGATCGCCGTAAGGCGGCGGCGCGAAAGCCGGTCGGTCATAGGGCACAGGCTGATCCTCTGGCCTGAGAGGCCGGTGCATGCGAACCGGCGCCCTTGAAAAACTCTCCATGCCGCCGGCCAGAACACAGCCCGCCGCGCCGCTTTCCACGAGCCGGGCGGCGAGCAGAATGGCGTCGAGGCCGGCGCAGCACTGGGTGTCGACGGTCAGGGCGGGAACGTCGACCGGCAATCCGGCCCACAGGGCCGCCATCCGGGCCGGGTTGCCGCCGCCGTAAAGGGCATTTCCCATGACGACCTGATCGATCGCAGACGGATCCAGCCCCGTGTCCTGCAGCACCTGCCGAAACACGGGCGCGGCCAGTTCGTCCGTCTGCAGATGCCTGAAAGCGCCGTTTTTGGGCACCACCGGCGTGCGCCGGGCCGCGACGATCACCGCATGGCGCCGGTCCGTCACGGCCTACGCCCCCGCCCCGGCCCGTTCTCCTTGGTAAGGAGAGCCTTCAGCTTTTTAAGATCGGTCTTGCCGCCGGCGGTCAACGGCCACGGCTCGGTGACATGGAAACGACGCGGCGTCCGCGACCGGCCAAGCGCCGTCAAACAGTGGCGCCGAAGGCCATCTTCAGAGACCCGGGTTCCATGCGCCGGCTTGACCGCGGCAACCAGCTTTTGACCGCGCACCTCATCGGCCAGTCCAAACACGGCCGCCGCATCGACACCGGGATGGGTTTCCAGCAGCTTTTCGACCTCTTCCGGATAAATGTTCAGCCCGCTGGTGACGATCATCCGCCCCTCCCGGCCGGTCAGGTAGAGAAAGCCGTCCTCATCGAGATAACCGTGGTCCCCGACCGTCAACCAGCCGTCCCGCCAACGGGTGCTGTCGTCCGACCCGCACAGATATCTGGAAAACAGCATCGGGCTTTTGACCCAGATTGGCCCGGGATCCCCGGCGGGGATCGAACCGCCAGGCGGCCCGATGCGCACGCGAACGCCCGCCGCCGTACGGCCGACGGAGCCGTCCGGCACGGGCTCTTCGGGACCGGAAACGGCAATAAAGCTCGTCTCGGAGGCCCCGTAAAACTCAACCAGCCGGGCATCTGGAAACCGCCGCGCCATGTCCCGCCGGTCTTCCGCCCGCCACTTGGCGCCGCTTGCCAGAACCAGCCGCGGTCCGGCCATGGCGCCGGTCCGGCCCAACTCTCTGTCGAGGTAATGAAGCTGTGTTGGCGTTGCATAAAGGACCGAGACGCCGCCGCCGGCCAGCATCCGGACCAGCGCCTTGGGGTCAAAACGTGGCGCCAGGCTGACACGGGCACCAACATGCACGGCGTGAACGGCGCCGTAAAGATGAAGAGAGTGCTGCAGACTGCCCGGGATCAGCACGTGATCGTGTGGACCAATCGGAAACTCGGCAGCCGACACATCAAAACTCGCCAGCCAGGAGCCATGGCTGCGGCAGAACCCTTTTGGCAAGCCGGTCGATCCCGATGTGAAGCCGACATAGAACAAATCGTCAGCTGCCGGCATTTCGGACCGGACCCGCGCCTGGCCGGGCACGCACCACGAGCCGGCACCAACATCGTCAAACGCTGACGTGTCGAGGATCCCGTCCGGCCGGACCGCGTTCACGACGGCTTCGCGGCGCGCCATCGGCCAACCCGGATCGAAGATCATGGCCATGTGGCCCGCGCGGGCAACGGCAAGAAACGCGATCAGGAGCTCCGCCGGATCGGCAAGGTCAAGGCCAATGCGCGCGCCTTTTGGATAGGCCGATGAAACCGCGGCGGCCCGGCGGCCGACCGATGTTTCCAGATTGTCCCATGCCCACACGCGCGATCCACAGGACAGGGCCGGATCGCGCGGTCTTTTGGCCGCGCGCGCGCTGAGAGGGCTGCCGACAAAGACCATTGCCGGCCCGCCGTCAGGCCCGGGACAAGAGTGCTTGCGGCAGGCCCCGCGCGACGGTTTCCGCCACGACGGCCGTGATCGCCACCTTGATCAGATCACCAGGCAAATAGATCGCACTGCCGATCGCGGCCTCGGTCAGCGCAAGGCCAGTCATGATGGAAATTCCGGGAATGCCAAAGAGATAAACAACCCCGATCCCGCCGACGAGCGCGGCAAGCGCCGCGGACGGCAGAACCTTGAACCGCCGGGTTGCGCGCATGATCAGGCCAGCGGCGAACGCGCCGAGCGGCCAGCCGATCAAAAACCCGACAGACGGCGAGGCGAACACCCACAGTCCGCCGCGTCCGCCCGCCAAGAGCGGCGCGCCGACGGCGACGAGAAACAGGAACAATAGGACGGCGAGGGCGCCGCGGACCGGTCCAAGCATCACCCCGGCCAGCATCACGCCCAGGGTCTGTGCCGTGATCGGCACGCCGGCCAGGAAGGGAATGGCGAATTGCGGCAACAACCCCAGCGCGGCGATCAGTGCGGCATAAAAGGCGATTTGAACCAAGGACCGGTCGGTCATTGAACTATCCTTTTTCATTGGTCGACAGGCGCAAGGCGCGGCCGGTTTGAGGCGTGTCTTTTCCACAGCGCGCCAGTCCCCGGGATCCGCCGCGCGCGCTCAGCGCCTCCGCGACGTTTTCAGACATGCGCACGGCCTGAAGGGCAAGCGGGGCGATCAAGCGCCAGTTCGTCGCGCGGCCGGTGCGCGCCCGGTAGGCGTCGCTGAGGCTTCCATATACAAAGAGCAGGACAGGCGCAAACCGGATGACCAGAGATATCGCCAATGCCGGCTTTTGCGGCGAGAGGCCAATCCACCTTAACGGGGCAAAGACCGGCCGGATCGCGTTGATCATGTCATCCATGCGCGTCGTCACCGAAACAAGGTTGGCGGCCAGAACCATCACCAAAAGGCGCAGCACGGCCGATAGACCGGTTTCCCATGTTCCGGCAAGACCATGGAGCCCAAGGAAAAACACCAACAGCCAGAGCAAGGGCCTGAGATACAGAAGCTGGCGCAGACCTTCAACACGCAAGCTGGCATAAAGGCTGAGCACGGCGGCCAGGCACACCAGGAGGAGGCTTCGATCCGTGACCGGGAAGATCATGGCGCCGCCGGCCACCAGGAGCAGCAGTTTCACCGGCGCGGGCAGACGGTGCAGCCAGCTCGACCCGGTCATTTGACGCCCGATCACAGCCCGTCCCCCTCCCATACCTCTGCCGCCGCGCGCCGGTCGAGATCGGCAGCATAGGCCGGCAGCACATCGCCTGGAACACCGTCCATCCGGATGCGCCCGTCTTCCAGCCACAAAATACGGTCAAATCCGGTTAATGCGGAAAGGTCATGGCTGACCATGATGAGCGTTTGATCCAGCGATTGCAGTTTTTGAAGGATGCGCTTCGCCGCCAAGCCGTCCAGGCTTGTCATCGGTTCATCCAGAACGAGAATGCACGGCTGCATGACGAGGACCGCCAATATGCAGACCAGCTGTTTTTGGCCTTCCGACAGGGTCGCGATGGGTTTGTCGGCTAGGAATTCGCATCTGTGGCGGCGCAAGAATCCAACCGCTTCCGCGCGCGCGGATGTCCGGTCATGACCGATCTGTGTCAGGCCGAAGGCGATCTCTTCCTCCACGGTCGGAAAGATGGCCTGGTGATCCGGGTTTTGAAACACAAAACCGACGTGGCGCGGCAATTGCGCGGCGACACTGACCGTGTCCGCGCCGAACAGACGCACCTTGCCATTGGTCGGGAGCCGGAGCCCGTTTAACAGGCGCGCCAGGCTGCTCTTGCCCGATCCGTTCAATCCGACAATGCCGACCCTGCGCTCGGACAGCGCAAGAGAAATCCCGTCCAGGACGGTCTTGCCGTCCAAGGCCAGCGATACGGCTTCGAACACCGCATAGGTCTTGACGGTCAGGTCAAAGGACGCTGCGGCGGAGACGGATCGTCCCTTTGCCCAAAATGCCATGCTGTTCGTCTGTTGCCGCGTCCGGTTGCCCGAAGAATGGCCAGGTGTTGATGGTTCGCCGCTTAATGACAGGTTTTGGCCGGTTGTCAAAGCCTGTGACCGATGAGAGGCCGCTTACACGGCTAGCCGACCGGCTCGCGCCGCATGGCGGGCGTCTCACCGCGCTCGATGGCCAGAGCCACGCGGTCAATGGCACTGCGAAAATCGCCTTCTCCGGCGACCGAGCCGAGGGTGATCCGCAGATAGGGGGCCGGGCGCCGCATTTCGGGCTGGAAATGCCGGGCCGCCAAAACGGCAATGCCTTGATGGGTCAAAGACGTTTCCAAGCCCTGAGAATCCAGATCCTCCGGCAATCGCAGCCATGCAAACACCTTCTCGTCGGAGCCGATGAAACGGGCTTCACCGAACCGGCCCACGGCGTAGCGGTAACGCCGTGCATTTTCCTTTTTTTTCGCAAGAACCGTTTTGTCCAAGGTCCCGTCGCGGACCCAGCCGGCAATCAGTTCGGCGGTGATCGGCGAAGCCATCCATGTGCTTTCACCGATCAGGCTGCGTACCTCTGGCATGAAAGGCGCCGGCACATTCACGAAACCGATGCGGCTCCCGGGTGAGATCAGTTTTGAGATGCTGGCAATCGACGCGGTCAAATCCGGCGCCAGCGCGCCGAACGCAGGCGGGTGATCGCTGACAAAGGGTGTGTACGGATCGTCCTCGATGATCCTGAGGCCATGGCGCCTGGCAACGGTGACAAGCGCCCGCCGTTCATCAAGGCTCATGGTGTGGGTCGTGGGATTTTGCATGTTCGGCATCAAAAAGACGCCCTTGACGGCTTGAGATCGCGCGGCGCTGGCAAGCGCGTCCGGATCCATGGCGTCCAAACCGGCTTTTCCTGTCGAAGTCCCCGGAACCGGCACCAGCCTGAGACCCAGATTGGGCGCGGAATGAATGATCGACGGATAGGTGTAGGCGTCCACCGCCAACGCGTCACCCGGACGGAAAAGGGCTTGAAGCAGGATCTGAATGCCGTGTTGCGCACCGCAAGTGAGGGCGACCTGCGCAGGATCCGCCGTTAGTCCATAGTGGGAAAACAGCAGCGCGCCGGTCTCGCGGTGCGCCTTCAAGCCCTCCGAGGGCACAAATCCATTGAGCCGGTCGACGCCGGGCGTACGCGCCAGGCGCATCAGGCCGGCGGACAGGTCGGGATTGAGATGCGGATAGGCGAAATTGCGGGCAAGATCGAGGCGCCCGTCATCCTCTTCAGACGGAATAAGCGGTGAGATGGCGGGGCTTTCGGGAGCGACAAACGTGCCGCGGCCGGTCTCGCCGCGCAACAACCGCCGCCGCTCGGCCTCCGCATAGGCCCGGGTAACCGTGCCGAGCGTAACCCCAAGCTGATACGCCAGTTCGCGTTGGGGCGGCAATCTGTCACCGGTGGACAGGACGCCAGACTTCACATCGGATTCGATGGCATTCGCGATGGCCAGATAAATCGGGCCGCTCGGCGCACTGAGGTCGGGTATCCACATTGTCATGAGAACAATGTTATCATTGACCGATACAATATTTCAATGCTTACGTCCGAATGCTCTAATTGTATCTATTGTACCTAGACAGTCCGGACCTTAGGCATGGATGCCTCAACACTCACCGCATTCGCGCTGTTCGTCGCCGTGATGACCGGCACGCCCGGCCCAGGCAACCTGACTTTCATGGCGATCGGCGCGGCGTCGGGATACCGGGCCGCGTTTCCGGTGATCTTGGCCTCCCAGGTCGGGTCGATTGGATTGAACATGTGTGTCGCGTTTGGTCTGGGCCAAGTGATGGCGGGCGGCGGGCCGGTGGTGCTGGTGTTCAAGCTCCTCAGCCTGGCCTATATGACCTATCTCGCCTGGCGGATCGTGGCCGTCAGCATCCGGCCGAAAGGCTCGGTCGCCCTGCCGAGTTTCTGGGAAGGCCTGCTCATCCACCCCTTGAGCCCCAAGACCTGGGCGATGAGCCTTGCCGCCTTTACGACCTTTTTTGCTGGCAACGACCTCGGCCTCCCACAAAACGCGGTGCTTCTGACCAGCGGATTTGTGCTCGGCGGCATGATCTCGCACTCGTTGTGGGCGCTGGCCGGCGTCTCGATCCTGACCGCCCTCGGCGAGGGGCCGCTGCTGCGCGGCGTGACCGTTTTGATGGCCGCCGGCATGCTGGCCGCGACCTTATGGGCGATGGTGATGTAGCCGGGCGGGCGATGCCGGTTACGGCGTGAACACGATTGTCTTGTTGCCGACCATCATCACCCGGTTCTCAAGGTGGTATTTCACCGCCCGCGCCAAGACCCGCGATTCAATGTCCCGCCCCCGCGCGACGAAGTCCTCGGCGGACAGGGCGTGGCTGACCCGCTCCGCGTCCTGCTCGATGATCGGGCCTTCATCGAGGTCCGGCGTCACGTAATGCGCAGTCGCGCCGATCATCTTCACGCCGCGCTGATGCGCCTGGTGGTAGGGCTTTGCGCCCTTGAAACTCGGCAGGAACGAGTGGTGAATGTTGATGACCTTGCCGAACAGGCGCTTGGAGAGGGTGTCGGACAGGACTTGCATGTAGCGGGCCAGAACCACTAGATCGGCGCCCGTTTCCGTGACGAGCCTGTGGAGCTTTTCCTCTTGGTCCGGCTTGGTGTCCTTCGTCACCGGCCAGCAATGGTAGGCAATGCCCTCAATGTCCGCCGTGCGGCGGCTGTCCTCGTGGTTGGAGACGATGGCAACCACCTCCGCGTCCAGCCAACCGACCCGGATCTGGTACAGCAGATGCAAGAGCGCATGATCAAACTTGGACACCATGACGACCACCTTCGGCCGGATCGAGCGGTCACACACATGCGTTTTCATGTCGAAACGGGCGATTGCCGGTCCGATCGCCTTTTCCACCTGGCCCCGGGTCACGCCGGAGGGGGCATGGACCGCGATCCGCATGAAGAAGCGATTGGTCACCTGGTCCCAGAACTGATCGCTTTCGGCGATGTTGGTGCCAAGATCAGCCAGTTCCGTGGTCACCGCCGCAACAATGCCGGGCCGGTCTTCGCAGGAAAGCGTCAGCACAAATCGCACGTTCGACATGGCGAATATCTCTTTTCTATCAATAATATAACAATTTCAGACGCGTCGCAGACGCCGCCTGATGCGGCGTGGCCCGCTCAAGCAAGGCCTTCGGCTTTGAGAGCCTTCTTCAAGTCACGGACCCGAGCCGCATTGTCTATTGCCAACGATCCATCCCGGTTCCAAAGGCTGTTTTCAAATCCGATGCGGGTTTTGCCACCCTGCGCAACCGCGTGCACAAGACAATCCGTTTCCCGATGGCCGAACGCGCAGACGGCCCAATCCAGTTCGGTATCCCCCCGATGCTCTGACAGCACTTTGAGGAAGGGATCAAGGTCCTCCGGTGTGCTTTCCTGGTTCTCCGCGTAACGCCCGAGGACAAACAAGACTTGATGGCACTCGCCCGGAATGACACCGCTTGCGGCGTAACGATAAAACTGCTCCAGATCCCCCGGCGCATAAAGAATGTGCTGCACGGTGATGTCTTCATTGAGGGCCCAACGATAAAAGACCCCGGCATCGGCGGTATCTTCGCCCGAGACCATTTCGCGCAGGGCAATCGATACAAATTCCGGCCGCACGTCCCGGACCAGCGCCCGTTGTTCGGCAGGATTGTAGCGGCCGACCGCCTCGCTGGTGATCTGCACCTGCATATTCGGCACTGACGTTCGCATCGTGGAGAGCAATTCGCGGTAAAGCCCGGCATCCAGGACATGAGCGCCGGCCGCGTCGCGCACATGGGCATGCAGGCACCCTGCGCCGGCATCAAAGCAGGCTCGGGCGGCGGCGACGGTTTCGGATATCGTCACAGGCAGGGCGGGATGGTCGGCCTTGGTCCGGCGCGCGCCATTCGGCGCCACCATGATCAAGGGCAGCGGCGGGATTTTGGTCTTGCTCATGGGATCAAAAGACCGCCTTGAAGGCCGTGTCGAGTTTGTCCGCGACCTCGTCGACCTGGCTGTCGGTCATGATGAACGGCGGGGCAAGCAGCACATGATCGCCGGTCACACCGTCAATCGTTCCGCCCATCGGATAACAGGCCAAACCAGCCTCGAAAGCTGCCTTTTTAATCGCCTTGTGAATACCGCGTTTGGGATCGAAAGGCGCTTTGCTCGCCCTGTCCTCGACAATTTCCAGCCCGCGGAAGAGGCCCCGCCCCCTGATGTCGCCGACATGAGGGTGCTGGGCGAAACGGTCGTTCAGGGCCGCGTCCAGCTTGTCGCCGAGCGGCATGACCCGGTCCAGAAGGCCACCCGTCAGTTTGGTCAGCACCGCGAGCGATGCGGCACAGGCGGTTGGATGGCCGATATAGGTGTGCCCGTGCTGGAAAAAGCCTGACCCGGATTCGATCGCCTCGTAGATCTCGGCAGAACACAGCATGGCGCCGATCGGCTGATAGCCCGCGCCCAGGCCTTTCGCGATACACAGGATATCGGCGCTGACACCATCCTGCTCGCAGGCGAACAAGGTTCCCGTCCGGCCCATGCCGCACATCACCTCATCGAGGATCAGCAAGACGCCATGCCGGTCACAGATGTCGCGGATCCTTGTGAAATACCCTTCAACCGGCGGCACGGCGCCCGCCGTCGCGCCAACGACCGGCTCGGCGACAAAGGCCATCACGGTTTCTGGACCCAGCCGCTCGATCTCGGTCTCCAGCTCGTCGGCAACCCGCTGGCCATAGGCAAACGGGGT
This sequence comes from Roseibium sp., assembly GCA_017643215.1. GTDB lineage: Bacteria > Pseudomonadota > Alphaproteobacteria > Rhizobiales > Stappiaceae > Roseibium. Next base: position 10,018 of record JAEPNV010000011.1, read on the forward strand.
CTCGTCGTCCCGCCGGCCGCGATACTCATAACACGGTGAGATGTGGGAGGTTTCGATCATCAGCGGCGCAAACGGTTCGCGCCGCCACTGATTTCCACCGGTCGCCAGCGCGCCGAGCGTGTTGCCATGATAGCTCTGGCGCCGGGCGATGACCCGGTGCCGGCCCGCTTCGCCCTTTTCCAGAAAATACTGGCGGGCAAGCTTGAGCGCGGCCTCCATTGCCTCCGACCCGCCGGATACGAAATAGACGCGGTCGAGGCCGGCCGGCGCATGGTCAATCAGAAGATCGGCGAGCTGCTCCGCCGGTCCTGAGGTGAAGAACCCGGTATGGGCGAACGCGATCTGGTCGACCTGGGCCTTGATCGCGGCAATGACATCAGGATCGCTGTGGCCGAGACACGAAACGGCCGCGCCGCCCGAGCCGTCGAAGTACCGCTTGCCGGCGGCATCGATGATGTAACAGCCATCGCCTTTCACCGCGACGGGCGGATTGGCTTTGGTATGGCGGGGAAAAACGTGGGTCATGGTTCAATCGGGCTGGATGAGAGTGTGCCGTGTGGATCGACCCATACGGCAGGATCGGTTCGCCAAGCCCACGCCTCACGCGGCCGGGTCAGCAAAGCGCCATTCCTGTAGCGCAGTCCAATGGTGTCTACCAGATCACTCGGCCACCAAAGTGCGGCCGCACGATCAAATCCTGTAAACGGGCGAAAGGTTCAACTGCCCCAGCATCGTTGCCCGTTAACCCTGTTTTTCACGACAATTTTAAGAGCTTTCCGGAACAATTGGATGGGGAGCACGGAAAACGAAGGGTGAATGTCATGCGGAGCCGCCGGCTCGCTATGGTCGTCTTGTTGCTGTTGGCGCCTGTTCTGGCGGGTTGCGGCTCGGTCGCCGGTGTCACCGGAATGGGATGGATGACGGCCTCGCACAACAAGGTTAGCTACAACGACACGAAGTGGTGCGTGCCCCGCAAACTCAAAAAAGTGTTGAACCGCGTCGCAAAACGCTATGGCAAGGTGCACGTGCACTCCACGAAACGCTGGTGGCTTGAGAACTGGTGGAAAGGCGGGGCGCGCAATTCCTATCACCTGAATTGCCAGGCGGTCGACTTCACCGTGGCCGGCGATCCGGCGTCCGTTCTCGCGTTTTTACGCGCTCAAAAGGAAGTCGGCGGCTATGCGCATTACAGCTCCGGCCACTATCATATCGACACCGGGCCGCGCCGGACGTGGTGACGCCGGTCACTTGAGTTCGCCGAGTTCGAGGGCCATTTCCCAGGCCACCGGGTCGAAGCCGATGAAGTTCTTCGATTGACCTTCAACGATCGGACGCTTGATGGCCGAGGGATGGTCCGTCAAGACCGCAAGCGCGGTGGCATTGTCCAGGACGCTGTCCTTGACCGCATCGTCCAGCTTGCGCCAGGTGGTGCCGCGCCGGTTGACCACCTGCTCCCAGCCAAATTCATCAATAAACGCCGACAGTTTCTCACGGTCCACGCCGTCTTTCTTGTAGTCATGGAAGGTGTAAGCAAGGCCCGCTTCCTCCAAAAACCTCCGCGCCTTCTTGACCGTGTCGCAGTTTTTGATGCCGTAAACCTTCATGTCCGTCCCCTGGTTGCGTCCCGCGCTGGGTAAATGCGCCGATCTGCCTCCCGGGGCAAGCCCGTCGGCGCTCCACGAACCGAGAAGCCGTGACTACCCAGCAAGAACGATGACACGTTTGCGCGTTGCGGGACGCTCTAAAAAGGTTCACGTTCGGTCTAACGGCAGATGGGAACAACAATGACAGAACACGCGGCGGAACCGGGCCGGATCCGGGGATGGTTTTCCCGGACGCTCGCCTCCGGCACCTGGCAGCAAAAACTCCGCCTGTGGAGTGGGCTGGTGATGTTCGCGTTTTGCCTGTCGCATTTCACCAACCATGCGCTTGGAATCATTTCGGTCAAGGCGATGGATCGGGGATCTCTCTGGCACTACGAGGTCTGGGGCAGCCCCTTTGCGGTTGGCGTTCTGGCCACCGCGGCCTGCCTCCATGTCGGCCTTGCGCTGTGGCGCACGGCCCAACGGCACACACTCGCCATGCCCACCTGGGAGTTCACTCAATTGGTTCTCGGGCTTTACATCCCCTGGACCCTGATCCCGCATGTTCTGGCAACGCTCGGCCTGAAGAACGTTTTCAACATCATCCCGACCTATCCGCAGATGCTGACCTTGCTGTGGCCAAATGGCGCTGTGATGCAGTCGGTGCTGCTGCTGGTCGTCTGGAGCCATTCGATGATCGGCCTGCATTTCTGGCTTCGGATCTATCCGCTCTACCGCCGCCTTCTGCCGTATCTGGCCACTTTTGCCATCGTTTTCCCGCTGCTTGCGCTTTGGGGATGGATTGAGGGCGCCCGCAGACAGGCGCAGAACACTGGTTACCGGTTAAAGGTGACGGACGAACACTTCACTTGGATCGAGGCAATGACGGCAGATATCCGGGCCATCGTTTTCGGCCTTGTGATATTAAGCCTCGCCGTGGTCGCGATCCGTCTTGTTGCTCATCGCATGCGGCGCAAGATCACGGTGCAGTATCCAGGCGAGGTGAAGGTGCGGGCGCTGCCCGGCGCATCGCTTCTGGAAATCAGCCGTATGAACGGCATCCCCCATACCGCCGTGTGTGGCGGACGCGCACGATGTTCAACCTGCCGCGTCCGGATCCTTGGCAGCGAAGAACCGCTTCCCGATGCCAATTCCGCCGAAGGCGCTGTGCTGCGCCGGATCGGCGCCGACGAAACGATCCGTCTCGCCTGCCAGATCCGGCCAACAACAAACCTTTGTATCCAACCGCTGGTTCCTGTGAAGGCCTCCGGACCGGCAGCGGCCGGGCCAACCGATGCCTATTATTGGGGCGTCGAGCAGCCGGTTGTCGTCATGTTTGTCGACTTGCGGAACTTCACCGCCATCACCGAGCGCCATCTCTCTTATGACGTGGTTTTTTTGTTGAACCGTTATCTGGACACCGTGTCATCGGCAATCCGGGGCGCTGGCGGTCATGTCGACAAGTTCATCGGGGACGGCGTCATGGCGATTTTCGGCATGGACCGCCCAATTGGCGACGCCGCGCGGCAGGCTTTGATGGCATGCGAGACAATCGGTGGCGCACTTGACGAGCTCAACGCCGACCGGGGGCCGCAATTTACAGAACCGTTGCGCCTCGGGATCGGCTTGCACGCCGGGCCGGCGATCCTCGGGCGCATTGGAGCCGCCGGCGCAGATTCACCCGCCGCGCCCATCACGGCGCTCGGCGACGTCGTGAATACGGCAAGCCGGCTTGAAGCGGAAAACAAGCAGCTCCAGACCACGTTGACAGCCTCGCAAGAGGTTCTGGATGCAGCCGGCATTCATCTGCCGGACGCGACCCCTGCGGAAATCCTCTTGCGCGGAAAAAGCGTGCCGTTAAAGATCTACGCCATCAAAGAGCTTAAGCATCTGACCGCAGCGATAAGCATTCATCCAACGCCCCAGATGCGGTCCGGAGAACACGGTGCCGACGAATTACACACCTGAGGAATTGCTCGCCCAACTTGTTTCCTATCCAACAGTGTCGGCCACAAGCAACCTCGCGTTGATCTCCTTTGTCGAAGACTATCTCACAAGCCATGGGATTGGATCTGCGCGGACCTATAACGATGTTGGCGACAAAGCCGCCCTGCACGCCCGCATCGGCCCGGATTGCGCGGGCGGGATCGTCTTGTCGGCCCACACCGATGTCGTACCGGTCGACGGTCAAGTGTGGTCAGGCGATCCTTTCAAACTACGCGAGGCCGGCGGGCGCCTCTACGGGCGGGGCACGGCGGATATGAAAGGTTTTGCGGCAACCGTCCTTGCCCACGTTCCCAAAATCCGTCCCGAAAACCTCAAGGTTCCAATCCATTTGGCCCTGTCCTATGACGAGGAAATCGGTTGTCTGGGTGCACCCGCAATGATCGACCACATGCTACGCGACGGCCCACGCCCCAGTGCTGTCATTGTTGGAGAGCCGACCAACATGAAGGTTGTGACCGGCCACAAGGGTATCGTGGTGCTGAAGACGCGGATCAGGGGATATCCGGTCCATTCAAGTCAGCTGGATCGCGGTGTTTCAGCCATATCTGCCGCAGCACAACTGATTGGCTGGCTCGACGGACAAACGGCGAAAAACCGGGCCAAATCGACACCGGACTGCCCTTACGACCCGCCCTACACGACGGTGCATTGCGGCGTGATCAAGGGTGGAAGCGCCCATAACATCACGGCGGAACACTGCGAGTTCGTGACCGATATCCGCTACCTGCCGGAAGAACGCGCGGCCGATTGGGAGGCGGCCTACCGGACGTTCGCAGCCAAATCGGTCCTGCCGGCGATGCGCCGGATTAGCCCGGATTGCGCGATTGACATCGAAAAGGCCGCGGATGTGCCCGGCCTGACGGAAGAGACCGACGGGCGGGCAGAACAGTTGGCCCGCAGCCTCACCGGCGACAACGGCCATTCGGTTGTGGTCTATGCGACGGAAGGCGGCCAGTTTCAGGAAAAGGGACTGTCCACGATCGTATGCGGACCAGGGTCGATCGACCAGGCCCACCAGGCGGACGAATTTATCGAGCGCACGGAGCTCGCCAAGTGCACTGCGTTTTTAGACCAGCTTTGCGAACGGCTTTACCGGACCCTGATGTGATGTGGGTTGGATCGCCGGTTCATGCATTGTAATAGTGGAAGTTGAATTTGTGGCATGCGCCCAGGATCGGGAAAAATCCGGCACATAAGGGCGCTAACGGGCACAAATCTCAATAAGAGAGGGGAACATGTCGAACAAATCTTTTTTTGTCACCGCCCTTATGCTGGGCTGCATGGGTGGGACGGCCGCGCAGGCCGAAACGCTCAAATACGCGTTTCAAGGCACATTGAACCAGCTCGACCCATACAGCCTGAACGAGACCTTCACGCTTGGCGCCTTGGGCAACGCCTATGAGGGCCTCACCCGGCGCGGCGCCGATCTTCAGATCGAACCGGCTTTGGCGGAACGCTGGGAAGTCATCGAACCCAATCGCTGGCGGTTTTACCTGCGTCAGGGCGTGAAATTCCACAACGGCAATGACTTCACCGCCGAAGACGTTGCGTTTTCCGCCGAACGTGTGCGCGCCGAAGGATCGGACCTGGGCACGCGCATCAACGCCGAAGCGACCGTCGAAATCGTCGACGACTATACGGTCGACTTCGTCTTGCCCGGTCCCAACCCCATTCTGCATTACGAATGGGACACCTGGTACATCATGGACAAGGACTGGACCGAAGCGAATGACGCTGTGAGCGTCACCTCGGCCTCCGACACGACGCCGAATTACGCCGCGCTCAACGCCAACGGGACCGGCCCCTTCAAGATCGCCAGCCATGAGCCCGGCGTGAAGACCGTCTACGAAAAATTCGACGGATGGTGGGACACGGCCACTCACAATCTTGACGGCGTCGAGTTCACCCCGATCGGCTCCGACGCGACGCGGGTGGCCGCGCTCTTGTCCGGCGAGTTGGACATGGTCTACCCGATCCCGGTTCAGGACGTAAAACGCGTCAACGACAATGCCGGCACACAGGCGCTTACCGGCCCAGAGTTGCGGACCATCTTCCTCGGCATGGACCAGATGCGCGACGAGCTGCTCTATTCGGATGTGAAGGGTAAAAATCCGTTCAAGGATGTCCGTGTCCGCAAAGCGTTTTATCAGTCGATCGACATTGAGGCGATCAAAGCCAAGGTGATGCGGGACCTGTCCACGCCGGCCGCGTTGATGATCTCGCCGTTCTTGTATGCGCGGGCCGGGGAGTTCGAACGCTATCCGTACGATCCGGACGCTGCAAAGGCGCTTTTGGCGGAAGCCGGATATCCGGACGGCTTCACCGTCAGCATGGATTGCCCGAACGACCGCTATGTGAACGATGAAGCCATCTGTCAGGCGGTTGCCGCCATGCTGGCGCGCGTTGGCGTGACCGTTGACCTCGTCGCGCAACCGAAGGCCAAGTACTTCGCCAAGGTGCTGGCCTCTGGCGGCTACGACACGTCGTTCTACCTTCTCGGCTGGACGCCGGGCTCCTTCGACAGCTGGAACATCCTGGAAAACCTCATCCAGTGCCGCGATGAAGCCGGCAAGGGCGGCGCCTTCAACCTGGGCGGCTATTGCAACGCGGATGTCGACGCGCTGAAAGACCAGATCCTGGTTGAAAACGATCCCGAGAAGCGGGACGCGCTGATCGCGCAGGCCTACACCATCGCCAATGACGAAGTGTCTCACATTCCGCTGCATCAACAGGGCTTGGCTTGGGGCGTTGCTGACGGCGTGGAACTCGCACAGCGGGCCGACAACCAGTTCGTATTCCGGTTCGTGACCAAGAACTGATCCGATAACCGGCGGACATCCGGCCCGTCCGGGCGTCCGCCACTACACGCAAAGTACCGATATGTTTGGTTTTGCAATGCGTCGCCTGCTCCAGGCGATGATTGTCATGCTCGTGGTTGCCCTCTTGGCGTTCACCTTGTTCCGCTTCGTCGGCGACCCGATCAACCAGATGGTCGGCATCGAAACATCGATCGAGGAACGCGAAGCGCTGCGCGAGCGTCTTGGACTGAACGATCCGATCCCGGTCCAGTTCGCGCGCTTCATCCAGAGCGCGGTGCAGTTCGACTTTGGCACCTCCTATCAGTTCCGCCAACCGGTCTCGGACTTGTTCTTGAAGCGCATTCCGGCGACCCTGGAACTTAGTTTCGCATCGGCCGTCTTCGCGCTCGTGGTCGGCATCCCGATGGGCATTTATGCCGGGCTGAACCGGGAGTCCTGGGTGTCAAAAGTGTTTTTGTCGGTGTCCCTGGTCGGCATCTCGCTGCCGACCTTTTTCATCGGGATTTTGCTGATTTTCTTTTTCTCGGTGAATTTGCAGTGGCTGCCGAGCTTCGGCCGGGGCGAGGTCGTCGAAATCGGATCCTGGTGGACCACCGGTTTTCTCACTGCATCCGGCCTGAAAGCCCTGATCCTGCCCTCCATCACGCTCGGTCTTTATCAGATGACCTTGATCATGCGGCTGATCCGGGCGGAGATGCTGGAGGTCATCCGAACCGATTACATCAAGTTCGCCAGAGCACGGGGGTTGCCCGACCGGCTGGTGCACTTCCGCCATGCCCTGAAGAACACGCTTGTGCCGGTGATCACCATCACAGGATTGCAGCTCGGGGCGATCATCGCGTTCGCCACCATCACCGAAACGGTGTTCCAGTGGCCGGGCATGGGCCTGATGTTCCTCCAAGCCGTTCAGAACGTCGATATCCCGATCATGTCCGCCTATCTGCTGCTGACCGCGTTCTTGTTCGTCAGCATCAATTTTGTCGTCGACATCCTTTACTTCCTGATCGATCCGCGGCTGCGGATCGAGCGCGCCTGAACGGAGACCAACATGTCCAACGTCTCCACAGACAAGACCGAGACCGCCGCAGCCGGAATGCTCGCGCGGATGGTCGACAGCGATATCTTTCACTCGTTCCTCAAATCGAAGGTGACCGTGATCGCCGCGATCGGAACGGCGGTCTTGTTCCTGCTGGCCTTTTTCGCGCCGCTGATCGCACCCCACGACCCGTTTGATCTCGCCACGATTTCGATCCTCGACGCCCGCGTCCCGCCGATGTGGATGGAGTATGCCGATCCCCGTTTCGTCCTGGGAACGGACGACCAGGGCCGGGACCTCTTATCGGGCATCTTCTACGGCATGCGGATTTCCCTGATTGTCGGCTTTTGCTCCGTGATTGCCGCGGCGATCCTGGGCATCACCCTCGGATTGGTCGCAGGCTACATGGGCGGGCGCGTGGATGCCGTCATCATGCGCATTGCCGACATTCAGCTCACCTTCCCGGCGATCCTGATCGCGCTTTTGATCGACGGCGCGGCGCGCGGGATCTTCGGGGCGCTCGACCGGGAGGTGTTTTCCTTCTACATCCTGATTTTCTCGCTCGCGCTGTCGTTCTGGGTGCAATACGCGCGCACGGTGCGCGGCTCGACCATGGTGGAGAAGAACAAGGAATATGTGCAGGCCGCCCGCGTGATCGGCATTCCGGCGATCATCATCATGGTCCGGCATATCCTGCCGAACGTTACCGGGCCGGTCCTGGTGATCGCGACCATCAATCTGGCCCTCGCGATCGTCACCGAAGCGACCCTGTCGTTCCTGGGTGTCGGCATGCCGCCCACCCAGCCGTCGCTCGGGACCTTGATCGCCATCGGCAATGATTTCCTCTATTCCGGCGAATGGTGGATCGCGATCTTCCCGGGGCTCGCACTTGCCCTACTCGTCCTCAACGTCAATCTGCTCGGCGATTGGCTGCGCGACGCCCTGAACCCGAAACTCCGGTGATCTGATGAGCGTTCTTCGAATTCACGATCTCAAGGTTGAGTTTCCCGGCCGCAAATCCACCTTTGTCGCGGTTCACGGCGTGACTCTCGAGGTGGAGGCGGGCAAGATCCTCGGCGTCGTCGGCGAGAGCGGGGCCGGCAAATCGACCGTCGGCAATGCGGTGATCGGCCTGTTGCAGGAGCCGGGCCGCATTGGCGAGGGGGAAGTCTTCCTGCATGGCCAGCGGATCGACAATCTGCCGGACAAGCAAAAACGCCTGCTGCGCGGCCGGCGGATCGGCATGATTTTTCAGGATCCGCTGACCTCGCTCGATCCATTGCAGACGATCGAATCGCAGCTGACCGAGACCATCCGAATCCATTTGAAGCTATCGGCCTCGGAGGCGTCGGCCCGGGCCATCGAGTTGCTGGACGCCGTCGGCATTCCCGATCCGGACATCCGGATCAAACAGTATCCGCATCAGTTTTCCGGCGGCATGCGCCAACGTGTCGTGATCGCGCTTGCCCTTTGCGCCGAACCGGAAGTCGTGATCGCCGACGAGCCGACGACCGCGCTCGATGTCTCGATCCAGGCACAGATCCTGGAGCTGATGAAAAAGCTGTGCGCCGACCGGAACGTCTCTATGGTGGTGATCACCCACGACATGGGTGTGATCGCGGACATCACCGACCACGTCGCGGTGATGTATCGCGGCAAACTGGTCGAATACGGCGAAACCGACCAGGTTCTTGGCCGGCCGCAACATCCTTATACCCAAAGCCTGATCTCGGCGGTGCCCCGTCCCGACATCCGTGTCGAGCGGTTTCCGATGGTGGATTACATCGAAGAAGCCGGCACACCGACCAAGCACATCGATATTGCCACCCACTGGCTCGGAAAGGCCCGCGCCTACGACAAGCCGGAGGGTGCGCTCGTCAAGATCCGGGATCTGTCCATGCGGTTCGTCACCCGCGCATCGATCGTCCCGTCGAAACGGCGGTTCCTGGACGCGGTGAAGAACGTGAGTTTCGACATCCACGAAGGCGAGACCTTCGGGCTTGTCGGCGAAAGCGGGTCCGGCAAGTCGACCATCGCGCGCCTGATCACCGGCCTGTTCCACCCCACCGGCGGTTCGATCGACTTCGCAGGCACGGAGCTGACATCGCTGACCGATCGCCGGCAGGTGCTGGCCATGCGCCGGCAAATGCAGATGATCTTTCAGGACCCCTATTCGTCCTTGAACGCACGCATGCGGGTTCGATCGATCATTGCCGAGCCGATCAAGTTTCACAGGCTCGCCGCGTCCAACACCGAGGTGCGGCAGATTGTCGACGACCTGCTCGACCATGTCGGGCTTGGTATCGCCGCCGGCGACAAGTTCCCGCACGAATTCTCCGGGGGTCAACGGCAGCGCATTTCCATCGCAAGGGCGCTTGCAACGCGGCCCCGGTTTCTGATCTGCGACGAACCGACATCCGCGCTCGATGTGTCCATACAGGCCCAGATCCTCAACCTGTTGAAAGACCTTCAGGAGGAGCTGGGGCTGACCATGCTGTTCATCAGCCACGACCTTGCGGTGATCCGGCAGATGTGCAACCGGATCGGCGTGATGCGCCATGGAGAGCTGTGTGAGGTCGCGGACTGCGATGCGCTTTTTGACAATCCGCAGCATCCGTATACCAAACAGCTTTTGGAACTCATGCCGTCCATGGAACTTTTATCGCGGGCCAATCTGCAGGAATCCGGACCCACCGGCGCCCCTCCTGCGCCGTAAAGCCGCCACGCGCGCCAAACGGCTGACAAGCCACTTGGTCTTTCAGCAGTCATGCTCAGACTGTTCCACTGCTGTCCGGTCTAAAATCCGGGGGCAGGCAACTGTCATTGAACCAATTTGACTTTGCGCGGCCCATACGCGTTGGGACAGGCGCTTTGACCTTGGGGCTACCCGCAGTTCTATGCTTTCCCGGAGGACGCGCAGCGGCTGTCCGGGACCCAGCAACCGCTGCATTTTGTTCTGGAAAACAATACCTTCGGCAAAGTGCTGGGCCCCGGCTCGGTGGCCGGGGCGGCATGGTGAGGCATGCGGGCTGACAATGAATATCCCACAACCGCGTTAAACCAGACAGCAGTGGGCATGTTCCGAGCATCCATCACGCCTTGAATGATATGGATCCTCGGAAAACAGGGGTGTGTCATCATCCTTGGGCGCAACATGCGCCGATCACGCGCGATAGCCGGTTGGGTTCTTGCACACCCAGTTCCAGGTGTCGCGGCACATGGCATCGAGGCCGCGCGCGGCCGTCCATCGAAGCGTGCGTTCCGCCAGTCCGGTGTCGGCAAATGAGACGGCAACGTCGCCGGGCCGCCGTTCGGCGGATTCATAAGCAATCGTGCGGTTCGACGCCCGTTCAAAGGCACGGATCATCTCCAGGACGCTGTATCCCTCACCGGTTCCAAGGTTGAACGTCAGGCAATTGGGGCCATCGGGCGCCGCGGCCAGATGGCGATGGGCCGCAAGATGCCCTTCCACCAAATCGACGACGTGAATGTAGTCCCGGATACCCGTTCCATCGGGCGTATCGTAGTCCGTGCCGAACACACTCAGCGATGGCCGCTGGCCGGAGGCGGTCTGGCAAATGATCGGCATCAGGTTTGTCGGCACAATCAAAGGGCTTTCGCCGATCAGGCCGGACTCATGCGCGCCGACCGGGTTGAAATAACGCAGCGCGGCGATGCGCCAGGCCGGGTCACTTGCGGCCACGTCCTGAAGCATCGTTTCAACAATGAGTTTTGTGCGCCCATAGGGGCTCATCGGCGCCGTCCGGTGGGTTTCATCGAGCGGCAGAGACACTGGTTCGCCATAGACATTGGCGGAGGACGAAAAGATCAACGTGTGGACCCCGCAGGCCCGCATCGCCGACACCAGGCGATAGGTGCCGACAACGTTCACATCATAGTAGTCGAGCGGCAGATCGATGGATTCCCCGACCACCTTCAATCCAGCAAAATGCACGACGCTCGTGCAGTCATACTGGCGCAGGATCCGCTCCAGGCCGGTTTGATCCCGGACATCGACGGTTTCAATCGCGACCGACCGCCCGCAGATCTCCGCCACCCGCCGCAGGCTTTCCCGGCTGGAGTTCTCGAACGTATCCACGACGACAAGGTCAAATCCGGCCTCCAGAAACGTCACGCAGCAATGCGACCCGATATAGCCGGCTCCGCCGGTGATCATGACTGTCATGGAGACCCGCCTTCCGTTTCCCGCCTGCTGACGAAATGCCGGTGCCGAATGACCTGGCCAGCGATTCGGCGCCTTCATCTTACGGCGAATTGGCCGCGCAAGGCTTAAAATCCTGAGCCAATTGGTGATGCGGCGTCACGATGGCTTACACAAACGCGGCGCTGTCTGCTAATCCAGAAAAAACCGCCCGGCCCCCCGCGCCGGCTACGAGGGAGACAGTCGATGACCGCCAGAACAAAACCACAACTGCGGTCCGCCGCCTGGTTCAACAATCCGGACGACCCGGGCATGACCGCGCTTTACATTGAACGGTATTTGAACTTCGGCCTGACCCGGGAAGAACTGCAATCCGGGAAACCGATCATCGGGATCGCGCAAACCGGTTCGGATCTGTCGCCGTGCAACCGGCATCACCTGGAACTTGCCAAACGGGTGCGTGAAGGCATCCGGGAAGCGGGCGGCATCTGCTTTGAGTTCCCGGTCCACCCGATCCAGGAAACCGGCAAACGGCCGACCGCAGCGCTTGATCGCAACCTTGCCTATCTCGGACTGGTTGAGCTTCTTTATGGCTATCCGATCGATGGTGTCGTCCTCACCATCGGCTGCGACAAGACCACCCCGGCCTGCCTGATGGCGGCCGCCACTGTGAACATTCCGGCCATCGCATTGTCCGTCGGCCCTATGCTGAACGGCTGGCACAAGGGCGAACGGACCGGTTCGGGAACCATTGTCTGGAAAGCCCGGCAGATGCTGGCTGCCGGCGAGATTGACTATGACGGCTTCATGGAGCTGGTGGCTTCGTCGGCCCCCTCGGTCGGCTATTGCAACACCATGGGCACCGCGACGACCATGAACTCGCTCGCCGAAGCCCTCGGCATGCAGTTGCCGGGCGCGGCGGCGATCCCGGCACCTTACCGCGAGCGGAGCCAGATCGCCTATGAAACCGGACGGCGGATCGTCGACCTCTCTCTTAATGACACCAAACCGTCCGACATCATGACGCGCGCGGCCTTTGAAAACGCCATCGTCGTCAATTCCGCGATCGGTGGATCCACCAACGCGCCCATCCATCTGAATGCCATCGCCCGTCATCTCGGCGTGCCGCTCGACAACGACGACTGGCAGCGGCTCGGCCTGGAAATCCCCCTTCTTGTCAATCTTCAGCCGGCGGGCACCTATCTGGGCGAAGACTATTTCCATGCCGGCGGCGTGCCCGCCGTCGTTGGCGAACTCCTCCGCCACGGCAAGCTGCCGCATCCGGACGCGCCGACCGTGAATGGGCGTTCGATCAGGGAGAATTGCGGCGGCCGGGACATCGAACTTCCAGATGTGATCAAGCCGTACAACGCCCCGATGAAGGAACGGGCCGGTTTCATCAACCTGAAGGGCAACCTCTTTGACAGCGCGATCATGAAGACAAGCGTCGTGTCGGACGAGTTTCGTGAACGCTACTTGTCCAATCCCGACGATCCGGAGGCGTTCGAGGGCCGGGCCATCGTCTTTGAGGGACCTGAAGACTATCATCACAGGATCGACGATCCGTCTTTGGAGATCGATGAGACCTGCATGCTGTTCATCCGCGGCACCGGGCCGATCGGATATCCGGGCGGCGCGGAAGTCGTCAACATGCAGCCGCCGGCGGCGTTGATCAAAAAGGGCGTTCACGCGCTGCCATGCATCGGCGACGGACGGCAGTCGGGAACGTCGGGGTCGCCGTCGATCCTGAATGCATCCCCCGAGGCCGCGGCCATGGGCGGCCTGGCGCTCATTCAAACCGGCGACCGGGTGCGCATCGACCTGCGCAAGGGAACCGCCGATATCCTGATTTCCGATGAAGAGCTCGCCAAGCGCCGGGCCGCGCTTGAAGCCAAAGGCGGATTTGCCTACGCGCCCAGCCAGACGCCGTGGCAGGAGATTCAACGGTCGATGGTCGGCCAACTGGACCAGGGAATGGTGCTCAAACCCGCCGTCGACTACCAGGACATCGCCCACACGAAAGGCCTGCCGCGCAACAATCACTAAACCAACGCCGCAATTCGCACTTGACGGTTACGTAAACGTCATGCATCACATCCGTGATCTTAATTTCAATGGCCGGAGGAATTGCCATGTCACTAGACCAGCTCACCGAAGGTGTTCGATCCAAGGTAGCCGGAGGCGGAATCGACGAAAGCGTCAAGTTCGATCTCGGCGGCGACGGCACGATTTTTGTCCAGGGATCGGATGTCAGCAACGACGACAAGGACGCCGATTGCACCATTGCAATCTCCCCCGACGATCTGGCCGATCTGCTTGCCGGCGAGCTTGCGCCGACCGCGGCCTTCATGGGTGGAAAGATGACTGTGACCGGCGACATGAGCGTTGCGATGAAACTCGGCAATATCGTTTAGCGCGCCGATTGGCCCCTTCTGAGACATGAGCGCCGGCCCGTTGGCCGGTGCTTTCGTTTTCATTCCAGGCGCCAAGTCTGCTAGGCTTTGTCAAATGGCTGCACTCAACCGCCGCAGCCTATCGGAGGCCCTCATGCAGACGATCGAGCGCAGACGCGCGCGTTTTGCCGAGCTCCACGCCCGGCCAAGCGCATTCTTGATGCCCAATCCCTTTGATGTCGGCACCGCGCAAATCCTGGAGGGTCTGCGGTACGAAGCGCTCGCAACGACAAGCGCCGGACATGCCTTTACCTTGGGATTCAAGGATGCCGAGGGGCTGATCACCCGGGATCTGGCGCTCGCGCATGCGCAGGAAATCGTCAATGCGACCACCTTGCCGGTTAACGGCGATCTGGAAAACGGCTTTGGGGACAGCCCCGATGACGTCGTTGAAACCATCAAAGGCGCCATAGACGTCGGTCTTGCCGGCTGCTCGATCGAGGACTACTCCCAAGATCACGACGCGCCTTACTATCCTTTGGACCTGGCGGTCGAGCGCATCAAGGCTGCGGTCGACGCGAAAAACCAAGCCGCGCCGGACTTTGTGCTGACGGCGCGCAGCGAAGCGCCGGTCCAGAGCGCGGGGGATCTGAAAAACACCGTCGAACGCCTGACCGCCTTTGCCGATGCCGGCGCCGACTGCATCTATGCCCCGGGACTGGTTGATCCGGAGCACATTACCAGCGTTTTGTCAGCGATCGACAAACCGCTGAACGTTCTTAGCGGACGCAAACGCTTCCACCTGACCCGCAAGGAGCTCGCGGATCTCGGCGTGACGCGCGTTTCGATTGGCTCGGGCCTGGCCCGGATTGCCTTTGGGGCGTTTGTCGCCGCAGCCGAAGACATGAAGGACAGCGGCACGTTCGGCTGTTTTGACCGGGCTTCCGGTTTCACCGAGTTCGATCCTTTCCTCCGCGGACGCAAGAGCGATCACGCTGAAGGCGGCTAAACGGGAAAACAATACGTGAAGATTCTGATTATTGGCGCCGCGGGCATGCTTGGCGCAAAACTGGCCGCGCGCCTTTGCCAGGACGGCCACATCGGCGGCGGTGAGATCACACATCTGTGCCTTGCAGATATCGCCGCCCCTGCAGCATCTCCAGACGCGCCATTTGCAGTCGCGGCCATCGCCACCGACTTTTCACTCGCAGGTCAAGCCGAGCGCCTGATCGACAATCGGCCGGACGTGATTTTTCACCTTGCCGCCATCGTCTCGGGGGAAGCGGAAACGGACCTGGAAAAAGGCTACCGGATCAATCTGGATGGTACGCGGTCCTTGTTTGACGCCATTCGCACAGCCGGCGATGACTACCGGCCCCGGGTCGTGTTCGCCTCGTCGCTCGCGGTCTTTGGCGCGCCGTTCCCGGACACGATCCCCGACGACTTCCATCTGACGCCGCTCACCTCCTACGGCACCCAAAAGGCCATGTGCGAGTTGCTGTTGGCCGACTACACCCGGCGCGGATTCCTGGACGGGATCGGATTGCGCCTTCCGACCATCGTGGTGCGGCCCGGCCGGCCCAACAAGGCGGCCTCCGGCTTCTTCTCCGGCATCATCCGTGAACCCCTCAATGGCGAGGAGGCGGTCTTGCCCGTCTCGGACGACGTTCTTCACTGGATGGCGAGCCCGCGCGCGGCGGTGGGCTACTTTGCCCATGCTGCCGGTCTCCCGCCTGAGGCCTGCGCGGCGGCCAGAAACATCACGCTGCCAGGGCTGGCCGTGACGGTCGCGGAGCAGATCGAAACGCTGCGCAAGATCGGTGGCACCGGTCGGGTGAACCTGATTCGCCGGGAAAAGGACCCGCTTGTGGAAAAGATCGTGTCCGGCTGGCCGCGCCGCTTTGACCCGAAGACGGCGCTCGGTCTCGGATTTCAGCCGGACGCGACGTTCGAGGCGATCGTGCGCGCCTACATCGAGGATGAGCAGATCCAGGTTTGACCGGATGACCTGGGGCGCGCGCCCACATAGGCCGCGCGGGGCCGGATCTGATCCGGAGACCCATACTGTTCCAGGGCATGGGCGATCCATCCGACCATACGCCCTGAGCAGAACAGGATCTTGGCGGCATCCGGCGGCAGATCATAAGCCTTTTGGAGAACAGTCAGAGCAAAGTCGATGTTCGGTGCAAGGCCATAAAGGTCCTCGGCCGTTTCGATCAGCGCTGGAAGTGCACGGACCACCGCATTGTCCGGTGCGACCTCCCCGATAATGGCCAGAAGGCGATCGGCGCGCGGATCGCGGTCGCGATAGATCCGGTGGCCGAAACCCGGAAGGGTCTCACCGCGGGCAAGGCGCCCGGCGAGCGTTCGATGGGCATCTTCTGGTGTTTTGATATCCGACAGCCAGGCCGCCACGCGGTCCGGCGCCGCACCATGGCGGGGACCTGAAAACGCTCCAAGTCCGGAAAGAAGCGCTGCATGCAGCGGTGCCCGCGTCGACGCCGCGCACCGGACGGCAAACGCGCTGGTGTTCAGTTCATGATCGGCGCACAGCACCAGCGCTGCCCGGACAACATCGGCGTGGCCGGTGGCCACGCCCCAAGCACCGGAAAGCTGCATATGGATCGGATCTGTGGCGGGTTGGCCGCCCAGGAGCGCGGAGAGCCCGTAGCGCAGCAACAACGCGCCCTTCTTCGGCAGAAGTTTTCCGGACAATGTCAACGCTGCCCGGTCCTGGAGCGGCCACGCCGCCAGCGCCATCGTCAGCCGGTCAATGGCACTGAGCCCATTCGGGAGGACTGGAGCACCACCTGGCGCGTCTTGGGCAAAAGGATCGCTGTCGCAGTCCCAAAGCAACGTAGCAACAGCTTCCAGGGAGGATGTCCGGGCCAGATCCCGCGCCGGCCGGCCCCGGTAGACCGGCCCGACTTCTTGTGAAATCAGGGTTAGCCGGGTTTCCAGCACCCGCTCGCCTTGGCTGATGCCGGTGGCGGCAGACCCCGCATCCTCCGATTTGTTTGCCAGCAGTGTTCGCACATCCGACGCATCATAGCGCCGCTGTTTGCCTGGTCCTTTCACCGAGCGGATGATCCCGCGGCTGACATAGGCATAGAGCGTTGCCGGCTGGACACCCAATTCGGCCGCGGCCTCGCGCGCGGAGAGGTATATCGGCTCTGACATATATTGATTGTATTTATCAATATTGATTTTATCAAGATCGACGTCTCTTCTTGGCCGATCAGAAGGAGATGATGATGACACAGGCTCTCAATCCGGCGACCGTCGCCGCCCAAACGGACACCGGTCTGGAAGGGGTCGTTGCGGCCCACACAAAGCTGAGCACCGTGGATGGCGCGGCGGGTGAATTGATCCTGCGCGGCCTCCGGATCGAGCACATGGCCGGGCAGATGCCATTCGAGGCGGCTGTCGCCCATCTTTGGCAGGACACCGTCCACCTTGAGACCGGCAAGGATCCGGACGCCCTTCGCGTAGCCTTCGGCGCCGCGCGCGATTCGGCCGTGTCCGCCCTGCCGGCGATGACGGCCGGATCACCGGCCTTGTCCCCCTTTGACCGCGTGCAGATCGGCATCGCCGCGCTCGCGCTCGACGATGGTCTTCCCGATGCCGTCCAGATCACCGGCGCCATGCCGGTTCTCGTCGCCGCGGCGGCGCGGATCGGCCTGGGAAAAGAACCGATTGCCCCCGATCCGGCGCTCGGTTTTGCCGATGATCTTCTCAGGATGGTCTCGGGTGCCCCAGCGCCGGACTGGGCCGTGGATGCGCTTGACCGGTATCTGGTAACCGTGCTCGATCATGGCCTCAATGCCTCCACCTTCGCCGCGCGCGTGATCGCGTCGACACGGGCCGATATGCGCGATGCGGTCCTTGGCGCCATGTGCGCCTTGAAAGGCCCGCTGCATGGCGGCGCGCCGGGGCCGGTCCTGGACATGCTCGACGCGGCAGGCAGTCCCGAAAATGCCGCTGGCTGGATCGACCGGGAACTTCAGGCGGGCCGGCGGATCATGGGCTTTGGCCACCGGATCTACCGGACACGGGACCCCCGGGCCGATGTCCTGAAGGCCGGTGTCCGGACGCTGCCCCGCTCCGACCGGCTTATCCTGGCCGAAGCCGTGGAAAAGGCCGCTCTCAAGGCGTTACGAGCGGCGAAACCGGACCGGGTACTGGATACGAATGTGGAGTTCTACACCGCGATCCTGCTTGACGGGATCGGTGTCGACCGCGCGCTGTTCACGCCGCTCTTTGCGGCCGGCCGGACCGCCGGATGGTGCGCCCATGTCATCGAGCAGCAGCAAACCGGCAAGCTGATCCGTCCCGCCTCGGTCTATATCGGGCCCGACCCGGCACCTTCCGGCACCTGACCGCATTCAAATTGATCTGCTACCGGACCGCCTCCCGGCGGTCCGCGCGGATCATGTCGGCGCCCTTTTCCGCGATCATGACGGTCGGCGCATTGGTGTTGCCGGAGGTGATCGTCGGCATGATCGAGGCATCGACCACCCGGATACCATCCACACCACGAAGGCGCAGACGGCTGTCCACAACCGAGGCATCATCGGCGCCCATCCGGCAGGTGCCGACCGGGTGAAAGATCGTGGTTCCGATGTCGCCAGCCGCCTCGGCAAGGGCGCCATCGGAGGTCACCTTCGCGCCGGGCAGATACTCCTCTGGCGCGTGCCCAGCCAAAGCCGGCGCCCCCATGATCTGCCGGGTCAAGCGAATGGAGTCGGCGGCGACCTTCCGGTCGCCCTCCGTCGACAGGTAGTTCGGCAGAATATCCGGCTGCTGGTGGGGATCCGGCCCTGTGATGTGGCTGTGCCCCCGGCTTTCCGGACGCAGGTTGCACACACTCGCCGTGATTGCCGGGAAATCATGCAAGGGATCGCCGAACTTGTCGAGCGACAACGGCTGGACGTGATACTCGACATTGGCGGTTTCGAACGAGGGATCGGTCCGCGCGAACACACCAAGCTGGCTCGGCGCCATCGACATCGGACCGGACCGGGTGAGCGCGTACTGCAGTCCGATCCGCGCCTTGCCGATCCACGACCCGGCCATCTGATTGAGCGTTTTTGCGTTCTTGATCTTGAAGATCGTCCGGATCTGCAGGTGATCCTGCAAATTGCGGCCAACACCGGAGTTTTCATGCGTCACCGCAACGCCGGCCTGCCGCAGAACCTCCGGGTCACCGATACCGGAGAGTTCCAGAAGCTGCGGCGAACCAATGGCGCCCGCGGCCAGGATCAGCTCTCCGGAGATCCGGACCTCGGCCGGCTCGCCGTTAACGTTCATCTCAAGCGAGACCGCGCGGCCGTTGTCCGTCCTGATCCGCGTGGCGTGCGCTTCGGTGACGACCTTCAAGTTCGCCCGTTTGAGCGCCGGCCTTAAAAAGCCCCGGGCCGTGTTCCAGCGGAAGCCGGCGCGCTGATTGACCTGGAAGTAGGCGGAGCCGAAATTGTCGCCGTCATTAAAATCGCGTGTCTTGGGAATGCCGATTTCGGCGCACGCCTCGCGGAATGCATCCAGGATCTCCCAGGATAGGCGCTGCTCCTCCACCCGGAGGCCGCCGCCCTTGCCGTGCATCGCGTCGTGCCAGGCGTAGTGATCTTCCGATTTCCGGAAATGGGGCAACACATCGTCCCAGCCCCAACCATCGAGGCCGAGCTGCCGCCAGCCATCATAGTCCCGCGCTTGCCCGCGCATGTAGATCATGCCGTTGATCGAGGAGCAACCGCCGAGCACCTTGCCGCGCGGATACATCAGCGAACGGCCGTTAAGGCCGGGATCGGGCGCGGTCCGAAATCCCCAATCCGTGCGGGGATTGCCCATGCAATAAAGATAACCGACGGGAATGTGCACCCAGATGTAGTTGTCGCTCTTGCCGGCTTCGAGCAGGAGAACCTTCACATCCGGATCTTCGGACAGCCGGTTGGCCAGTACGCACCCGGCCGACCCCGCCCCGACGATCACATAGTCCCACGCCCCCAAATCGCGCATGTATCCTCCCGAATTTTTCGCGATGGAGACATGGGAGGCCTCATTGGTCAAGTGCGGCGGGGTCTGCAAACCGGCAATGGATTTTGGCCGTTCGGTCGCGTGTCAGCCGGCCATTTCCGCTTCCCGCACGGCCTGTTCGATTTCATCGACCAGGGCCGGGTCGAGGCCCAAGCGGGCTGCGAGCATCTGGAGATAGGCCTTTTCAGCCGGATGATCTGGATCAATGGCCAAGCGCGAGGCGGCATAGATTTCCGCCGCCGTTTCCGGGCACGACGCGCTGGCGACGATCTTGTCGAGATCGAGCGGCGCGACCAACTCGTCCATCAGGAACGCCTTGGCCTCGCCATCCAGCCCCGCCTCGTTGATTTTTTCAAAGATCCGCGCCTGTTCCTCCGCGTCGACATGCCCGTCGGCCTTGGCGGCGCCGATCATCGCGGTCAGAAGCGTGATGGCAAAGGCGTTTTCTCCGCCCGGCTGGCGTGCCGGATCAAAGGGCGTGTCACGCGGTGCTTCGAGCGGGATCGGTTCGTCCTGGGGGTACTGCGGGCGCGGCGCGCCCTGCTGGTTCGCGCGGTAACCCTGATAGGCCTTGTAGGCAAGACCCGCGACCAGGGCCATGCCGCCGTACTGGACGGCCTTCTTGCCGATCTTGCGCCCGGACTTCGAGCCAAGCATCAATCCGGCGAGACCGCCCAGCGCCAGACCGCCGCCTTGGGACGACAGAAAATCCTTGCCCTGCGACAGGAGGTCGCCGGATCCACCTTGCGCACCGGCCGGCGCTCCGCCCCGGCGGTCCATCTGGCCGCCGTGCTGGCCACCGGTCTGGCCGCCCAAAAACTGATCCAGCAGGGATTTAGCGTCAAACATCGTCCAATGGCTCCCGGTCCCGCCCAAAAAGGGCACGCGTTGTATCGGCCTAACACATGGGATTTGCCGCAACCTCGCGCAAGCTTTCATGACAAAACGGTCATGAGGCTCCGTTGAGCGGCAGAAGATTGTCGTCCTTCAAGGTCTCCATGGCGATCGAGGAGCGGACATTTTGGACCGCTTCCTGAGGCAAAAGATCGTCATTGATGATCTGGCTGAGTGTTTTCAGATCCTTGACCACGATCTTGAGAAGATAGTCGACATCGCCGGTCAGCGTGTGCGCTTCCTGAACTTCCGGCATGGCGGTGACCATATTGCGGAACTTGCGCGCATTCTCCCGGCTGTGGGCCCCGAGCGTCACGCCGACAAAGGCCGTCACCGCCAGGCCCAGCGCCTCCGGATCGAGTGCGGCCCGGTAGCGCAGGATCACGCCATCGGCCTCCAGTTTCTGACGCCGGCGGGAGATCTGGCTGGCTGACAGGCCGATCCGGTCCGCCATCTCCTGATTGGTCAATGCGGCGTTGTCCTGCAACACGCCCAGAATTTTCAGATCAAAGCCGTCTAATGCAGCAATCATGCGCCATAAGCCCTAATTATGCATCCGATCTGCGTCATTCTACGTGAAATCCCGTGCTTTGCACACACAATGCGCGGCGGTTTGGGCATTCTGGGTAGACACGCCGAATAACAGGAGGTCCAACATGGGTCCGTTTCCCCACGATGCGCCGCCGGCGACCATCTCCGACACCAATCCCGCCGGCACGGACGGGTTCGAGTTCGTAGAATTCGCTCATCCGGAACCGGAAAAGCTCGACGCCGTGTTCCGCAAGATGGGCTACGTCCCGGTCGCCAAACACAAGACAAAGGCCATCACGCTCTACCGCCAGGGCGACGTCACCTACGTCCTGAACGCTGAGCCCGGCTCCTTCGGTATGACCTTTGTGGACGCCCACGGGCCTTGCGCGCCCTCTATGGCGTGGCGGGTGGTCGATGCCGGCCATGCCTTCCGGCATGCGGTCGCCAAGGGAGCCACACCTTACAAAGGTACCAACAAAACGATCGACGCGCCGGCCATTGTCGGGATTGGCGGCTCACTATTGTATTTTGTCGACCGCTACGGGACGGCCGGATCGGCCTATGACGCGGAATTCGACTGGTTAGACGAGCGCAATCCCAAGCCGGACGGTGTCGGCTTTTATTATCTCGATCACCTGACCCACAACGTCTATCGCGGCAACATGGACAAGTGGTGGGACTTTTACCGCGATCTGTTTGGCTTCAAGCAGATCCACTATTTCGACATCGACGGACGCATCACCGGCCTTGTCAGCCGGGCGATCACCTCGCCCTGCGGCAAGATCCGGATCCCCTTGAACGAATCCAAGGACGACACCAGCCAGATCGAGGAATACCTGAAAAAGTACCGCGGCGAGGGCATCCAGCACATCGCGGTCGGCACGGACAACATCTACGATGCCACGGACAAGCTGGCCGGAAACGGTCTGAAGTTCATGCCCGGACCGCCCGACACCTATTACGAACTGTCTCATAAGCGGGTGAAAGGCCACGACGAGCCGATCGAGCGGATGAAACAGCACGGCATTTTGATCGACGGCGAGGGCGTGATCGATGGCGGCATGACAAAGATCCTGTTGCAGATTTTCTCAAAGACCGTCGTCGGGCCGATCTTCTTTGAATTCATTCAGCGCAAGGGCGACGAAGGCTTTGGCGAAGGCAACTTCCGGGCCCTGTTTGAATCGATCGAGGAAGACCAGATCCGCCGGGGCGTCTTGCAAACCGAGCCAGCGGAGTAAGCAGCCCAACCGCCTGCACAAAAGCGAATGACCACCCGCTTTCTCAAGTCTGGGAAAGCGGGTGTTGTGTGTTCGGACGCACCGAACCGAACCACCGGCGCGATCAACAGCCCAGTCACGAAAACAACGGACGGGCGTCTCCTGACTGAGCAACGGTCTTCACATCAGGAGCACAAGATGGGGAAATTGAAAAGAACAGGACTGGGCGTAGCCCTGCTGGCGGTTGCAATCGGACACGCGGCACAGGCCGCGCAAATCCAGAGCGCGGTTTGCGACCGAGCACCGGGCGAACCCAACAAGGCCACCGTCACGGTCACGGTCGCCCCCTCAGCCCAAGGGGATGTGATCAACAGCGCCAACATGACCGGCGACATGATCGCGGAATTCAACACCCAGGCGATCAATGTCGCCTGCCCAGCCGGGGGCGCCGGCGTCTATACCTGCACGTCAAGAAAGACGTTCGGCATGCTGCGCACGGTCACCAATGTGGAATATTCCATCAACGGGCAGCAAACCCTCAACGGAGCGCATGCGCAAACACCCTTCGCGATCCGGTATCAAGGCGTGTTGTGCAATTAGTCGCATCCCGGTTCAGCGGGCCGGTGATGCGGCCGGCGTCAGGCGCCCGCCTTCGCCTCCAGCACATCCCAGACCAAAGCGGCGACGTCCGGGCCGCCGAGGTTCTTGATCGCGCGGATGCCGGTCGGGGCGGTAACGTTGATTTCCGTCAGCCAGCCGTCGATCACATCGATGCCGACCAGGATCAGGCCTTTCTCGCGCAGCGACGGCCCGAGCCGCGCGCAGATGTCGCGCTCCCGCTCCGTCAGGTCACTGTCCGTCGGCGCGCCGCCGCGCACCATATTTGACCTCAAGTCGCCTTCGGCCGGCACCCGGTTGACCGCGCCGGCGAATTCCCCGTCGACCAACAAGATTCGCTTGTCGCCATGGCGCACATTGGGCAGGAATTGCTGGATCACCCAGGGCTCGCGGAAGGTCGCGGCGAAAAAGTCATAGAGCGAGCCATAATTGAGATCATCGCGGGTGATCCGGAAGACCGCCGCGCCGCCATGACCGAACAGCGGCTTCATGACGATGTCGCCGTATTCGGCGCGGAAGAGGTCGATTTCATCCTTGTCGCGGGTCACCAGGGTCGGCGGCATCAGATCGGCGAATTCCGTCACAAAGAGTTTTTCGGGCGCGTTGCGGACCTCGGTCGGATGGTTCACGACCAGCGTGCCGGGGTGGATCTTGTCGAGAATGTGCGTGGCCGCGATGTAGGAAAGGTCAAAGGGCGGATCCTGACGCATCAGGACAACGTCCATCTCGCGCATGTTCCTGCGTTTTTTGGGGTGAAGGGTGTAGTGATCGCCTTTGTCGTCGCGGACGGTCACAGGCTCCAGCCCGCAATAGACATCGTCGCCAATCATTGCCAACTGGCCGGGCGTGTAGTGAAAAAGCTCGTGGCCGCGGGCCTGGGCCTCCAGCATCAGGGCAAAGGCGCTGTCACCAGCAATGTTGATGGAGGAGATGTGGTCCATCTGGACCGCGACCTTGAGGGCCATAAAAAAGAACTCCCGGCGGGGGCGCCGCGGCCGGCGCTGTTGGGATCAGGACTGGTCGGTCCAGATATGCGGTCGGCGATCCGGTTTGTCCAGATCGGGCCCGAACTCTAATCATCTGCCTGAAACGCGTTTTCGACCCGCTCGGGCCAAGCAAGGGGCCGGACGATCATCACATCGAACCGGAGTGTATAAAACCCGGCCTTGGGATGTTCGGCCACGAAGATCTTCGCCGCCTTGACGATCCGCCTGCGGCTGGCCGGTGTCACCGCGTCGAGCGCCGCGTCCCGGGTCCGGCGGGCCTTGACCTCGATGAACGCGACGGTCTTGCGTTTCTTGGCGATCAGATCGATTTCGCCGGCCTTGGTCTTGTAGCGCTGCTTGAGGATCTGCCAGCCGGTCAGCCGCAATGCCCAGGCCGCGCGCGCTTCGGCGGACAGGCCCAGGCGGTAGGCCGCTTCGCGCTTGCCGGATACCTTGTCCGTCGATCCGCCCTGGCGACCCATCTCACACCCCATCCGCCTTCAGGTCGAGCGCACGCTTGTAAAGCGCGGCGCGATCAAGACCGGTCGCCTTGGCGACGGACTTGGCGGCGGCGCTTACCGGCATGTCCGCAAGCGCTTCGCGAAGCAATTCGTCCGCATCCGCTGCATCAACCTCTGGCATTGCCACCGGCGGGCCGATGAGAACGACGATTTCACCCTTGACGGTTTCAGTCTCAAACCGGTCCACAAGACCGGCCAGCGTGCCGCGCTCGAACGTCTCAAACCGTTTTGTCAGCTCCCGCGCCACAACGGCCGGCCGGTCACCGCCCAAAGCATCCGCCATGGCGCGCAAGGATGCGCCGAGGCGATGGGGTGATTCAAAAAACACGAGCGTTGCCGGAACGGCGGCAAGTTCGGCCAGGCGCGCGCCTTTGGGCCCGCCCTTTTGCGGCAGGAACCCGGCAAACAGCACCGTGTCGCTCGCCAATCCCGACCCCACCAATGCGGCCAGCGGCGCGGACGCCCCCGGCACCGGGACGACCTTCAATCCAGCCTCCAGAACCGCGCGAACAAGGCGGTATCCCGGATCGGATACCAGTGGCGTTCCGGCGTCGCTTACCAGCGCGACCGGCTCGCCGCGCTCCAGCATTTCTAAAAGTTTTGGACGCTGTCTTTCCGCATTGTGCTCATGATAGGCCACAAGCGGCGTCTTCAGCCCGAAGCGCTGAGTCAACCTCGACGTCACCCGTGTGTCCTCACAGGCAATCACCGCGGCCGCCGCCAGCGTTTCCAGCGCGCGGACAGTGATGTCCCCCAGATTGCCGATCGGGGTCGACACCACATAGAGCGCCGGCTCCAGCTTCGGCGCGTCGAACGCATGGGCCGACAGGACAAAGCGCCTCGGTCGGTCTGCGGTTTCGGCATCATCCATGCCCGGCTCTCCTCATCGGCAAGGGCGGCAGGCTTTTGAAACCGCCTTGCCCCCGCGCGCGCATTCAAGTGTATTTCGTGAACTGCGATCCGGACAGTCCCTTGATCTGCCCGGGAAAACTGGACACGCTCTTGGGGAATCCTTAAGAGTTTGGCAAGATTTGATGAGGAGGCAGAGGTGCGGGGAATTCTTCTGGGCAAAAGGCTGAACCGTCTTGCGCGCGCCGCCGCCGTCGGCTTCAGTGCGCTCGCTCTTGCCGCCTGTCAAGGCTCCTCCCTCGGATCCCTGCCCGGCCTGTCCGTGACGCCCGATACGCCGCCACAGGCAACGGGCGACGTGCTTGGAACGGGATCTGTGCGCGTCGGGCTTCTGCTCCCATTGAGTGCGGGCGGAAACGCCACCTCGGTCGCCACCGTCTTCCGCAATTCGGCGGAGCTTGCGCTTGCCAACTTCCCGAACGCCAATGTCCAGATTCTCGTCAAGGATACCGCCGGCACCAGCCAGGGCGGCCGCGCGGCGGCGCAGTCCGCGATCGCCGAGGGGGCCGAATTCCTGCTTGGGCCGGTTTTCGCCCAGGCCGTCTCCGGAGCAGCGGCCACGGCCCGGTCCTCCGGCATCCCGGTGGTGGCGTTTTCAACAGACACCTCCGTTGCTTCCCGCGGCGTCTATCTCCTCAGTTTTCTCCCGGCCGGTGATGTGACACGGATTATCGGCTATGCGGCGAGCCAGGGCCGGCGGTCCTATGCGGCGCTGATCCCCGACAACACCTACGGATCGGTGGTTGAAGCCGCGTTCCGGCAGGAGGTCGGCCGGGCCGGCGGCCGGATCGTCTCCATTCAGCGGTACAGCGCGAGCGGCACGGACACCGCGGACTTGGCGGCCAAGGCGCGCACGCTCGCGGACGCGGCGAACCAGATCGATGCGCTGTTCATTCCAGCCGGCGGCGGGGTTCCGGCGCTGGCAGTTCAAACGCTTACCGGCGCCGGTGCCAATCTGGGCAATGTCAAACTGCTGGGCACCGGGCAGTGGGACACCGCGCAGATCAAGTCCAGCCCGGCGCTTGCCGGCGGCTGGTATCCGGGGCCGGACGAAAACGGATTTCAGGCGTTCGCCCAGCGCTATCAGACGACCTATGGCACACCGCCGCCGCGTAATGCGACACTTGCCTATGACGGTGTCACCCTTGCGGCGGGGCTGGTGCGTTCGGCCGGCCAGCAACGCTTTTCGCTCAGCGTCTTGACCAACCGCGACGGCTTTATCGGCATCGACGGGCTGTTCCGCTTCCTGCGCAATGGCCAGAACGAACGCGGTCTTGCGGTCTATCAGCTCACCGGCTCGGGGACCCAAGTCGTTTCGCCCGCCCCCCGCGACTTCAGGTCGGGGACGTGAGCGACACGGGGCCGCCGTCCCCGGACGAGGGGCCGGCGCTGCGTGACAAACGCGTTGTTTTGATCATCAGCGGCGGCATTGCAGCCTATAAATCGCTGGATCTGATCCGCCGGCTTCGCGAACGCGGCGCTCATGTCATTCCCATCATGACCAGGGGCGCGCAGCAATTCATCACGCCGCTCGCGGTCGGCGCGCTTGCCGCGGACAAGGTCTACACCGATCTCTTCGACCGGGAAGCGGAGCACGATGTCGGCCATATCCGCCTTGCCCGCGACAACGATCTGATCCTGATCGCCCCCGCGACCGCCGATTTGATGGCCAAGATGGCCCACGGGATCGCCGATGACCTGGCGACCGCCGTGCTTCTGGCGACCGACACGCCGGTTCTGCTGGCACCGGCCATGAACCCGAAAATGTGGTCGCATCCGGCGACCAAGCGCAATGTCGAGACACTGCGCGGCGACGGTCTTTTCTTTGTTGGCCCGGACCAAGGCGAGATGGCCGAAAGCGGTGAAGCCGGTGTCGGGCGCATGGCCGAACCGCTTACGATCGCGGATGCCGCTGAGGCGCTCCTTTCGCAAAGTCCGGAGGCGGAACGCGGAAGCGCACAACACAAGCCACTTGCCGGTCGCCACGTCGTGATCACATCGGGCCCGACACATGAACCGATCGACCCGGTGCGATACATCGCCAACCGGTCCTCGGGAAAACAGGGCCATGCGATCGCCGCCGCGGCCGCAAAAGCCGGGGCGAGGGTCACGCTGATTTCCGGGCCGGTGACCGTTGCCGAACCCGAGGACGTCACCACCATCCACGTGGAATCGGCCCGCGACATGCTGCAGGCGGTCAAGGACGCCCTGCCGGCGGACGTTGCGATCATGGCCGCGGCCGTCGCCGACTGGCGGGCGGCGGCGGATACGGGCCACAAGATCAAGAAGGACGGGTCCGGCGCGCCGCCGGCGCTTGATCTCGTTGAAAACCCGGACATCCTGGCGACCATCGGCCATCACGACACTCTAAGGCCGCTGCTTCTGATCGGCTTTGCCGCTGAAACACAGAACCTTGTCGACAATGCGCGGTCGAAACTTGCCCGCAAACGGGCCGATTGGATCGTCGCCAACGATGTCGGCCCGGACACCGGCGTGATGGGCGGCGATGCAAACACGGTCCGGATCGTGACGGCCGATGGGATTGAGGACTGGCCGAGAATGGACAAGACCGAGGTCGCCACACGGCTGATTACCAAAATTGGCGACTTCCTGTCCAGCCGGTGACAAGCCGTCTTGCCTTCCGGCGCTCAAGGCGCTTGAGAGCTTAGCTTGCGCGTGGAACCGCGCCCCGTGACGGTGCCGAAAAGCTGAAATAGCTCATGCTGAGGCTGCCATGCGCATAGCTACGGTGAAGCAGCTCGGGACGCGCGCCGTCGCCGGCGGCCCCAAATGCAAAGAACAGCGGCAGCAGATGCTCTTCCGTTGGATGCGCCGTGCGAAAATGCGGCGCCTGATCCAGATCCAAAAAGTATCCGATGTCGCCGGCTTGAAGACCTTCATCGATCCAGGCATCAAACGCCGTCGCCCAATCGGGCGGCGCTGTGCCCTCCGGCTCGATCGCTTTCAGATTATGGGTCGTGCTGCCGGACCCGACGATGAGGACGCCGTCATCAGCGAGCGGGGTAAGGCTTCGGCCCAGCGCGAAGACGCTTTCGGGCGTGCTGCCATGGGGCAGGGAGAGGGCAACCACGGGAATGCCGGCATCCGGAAATGCCAATGACAAGGGCACCCATGCACCATGATCGAGCCCCCAGGACGCATCCTGGCGCGTCGTGTGCCCACTGTCGGTTAAGCACTGTGTGACCGCCTGCACCAGCTCCGCCGTCGCCGTCGCCGGATAGGAAATCTCATAGAGTGCGTCCGGAAAACCGCGAAAATCATGGATCGTCTTCAGTGATCCGGGTGCGCTGACCCGAAGGTCCGGTGTTTCCCAATGCGGCGACAGAACCACGATCCCCGTCGGACCCGGACGCCCGCCAGCAAAACCTTTCAGGAAATGATGCGCGGGTATATCCGCCGTCGCCAGGGTCGGCGCGCCGTGCGCCAAGAAGACGGGGGCAATCGGACCTGTTTCAATTTTCATGAGGCGCTCCATCGTCTTCAAGTGGCGGCACCACCAACTTCGCCGCTGATCGGACTTCAATACCGCTGAACAGGCAATGTGGCGATAAACTCTGACACCGGAAGCACAATAGATGTGGAATGATCGTTCACGGTTTTCCGACCAATTTCCAATTCCGGCCGGAGGCACTAACAAGGAAACGCACACGGCCGTCTTCGTCGCGCTTTCCAAAAGGACTGCGATATGACGCCCTGACCTCAAACCGCGTGCCTGTCCAACTGGGCGCCAGCCATTGCCGGAGCCGATTCGCTGGAGATGTGATGACCGTTCGACTGGAGATACAACGGCTGCCGCACGCCCGCGACTTGCCGGCACCGGCCTATCAGTCCGAAATGGCGGCCGGTCTTGACCTTGTCGCCGCCGTCGAAGACGCGGTCGAGCTGGCGCCGGGCGCCCGCAGCCTCGTGCCAACCGGGATCGCGATGGCGCTGCCGCCCGGTTTTGAG
The DNA here is from genome assembly GCA_017643215.1 of Roseibium sp. GTDB lineage: Bacteria > Pseudomonadota > Alphaproteobacteria > Rhizobiales > Stappiaceae > Roseibium. Next base: position 39,696 of record JAEPNV010000011.1, read on the forward strand.
GGTCAGGTCCGGCCGCGGTCCGGCCTCGCGGCGAAGAACGGCGTCACGGTGTTGAACACGCCCGGCACCATCGACGCGGATTACCGCGGAGAGGTGAAGGTCATTTTGATCAACCTGGGATCCGAACCCTTCACCATCGAACGGGGACTGAGGATCGCGCAATTGGTCATCGCGCCGGTCATCCAGGCAACGATCGTGGAGGTCGACAGTCTGAGCGGGACAGCGCGCGGCACGGGCGGATTCGGCTCAACCGGGGGTTAAACAGATCCAGCGATTGGCCCCCTGCCAACACGCATCGCGTTTTTGAGACCGGTTTATTTTCGAATCATCCGGGCCTTAAATGCGCGTTGGGGCCGTACTATGTTAGCGCAACGCCCGGACCAGCGGGCCGAGAACAATTCTGCAAATTCGCACAAGGAACTGGACATGAGCGCACATCCACCGGGCCGGGGACGTATCTTTTCCTCCATCACAGAAACCATTGGTGATACGCCCATCGTCCGGTTGGACAAACTGGCGCACATTCATGGCGTCAAAGCGCATCTGTTGGCCAAACTGGAATTCTTCAATCCCATCGCCAGCGTCAAAGACCGGATCGGCGTCTCCATGATTGAAACCATGGAACGCGATGGGGTCATCGAGCCTGGAAAATCAGTGCTCGTCGAACCGACGTCCGGGAACACTGGCATCGCGCTTGCCTTCGTGGCCGCCGCACGGGGCTACCGGCTGATCCTGGTGATGCCGGAGACCATGTCGGTCGAACGGCGCAAAATGCTCAGGATCATGGGCGCCGAGCTCGAACTGACCGACGGTGCGAAGGGGATGAAGGGCGCGATCGCCCGCGCCTCGGAATTGATCGGGGAAATCCCGAACGCGGTCATGCCGCAGCAGTTTCAAAATCCGGCCAATCCGGAGATCCACCGCCAGACGACCGCGGAAGAGATCTGGAACGACACCAACGGGGCGATCGACGTGTTTGTGTCGGGGATCGGCACCGGCGGAACCATCACCGGCGTGGCGCAGGTGCTTAAACCGCGCAAACCGGATCTACATGTGGTGGCCGTTGAACCCACGGACAGCCCGGTCCTTTCGGGCGGCGATCCGGGCCCGCATAAGATCCAGGGGATCGGTGCCGGTTTTGTGCCAGGTGTGCTGGACACCGCCGTTTACGACGAGATCCAGACCGTCGGCAACGACGAGGCCATGACCATGGCCCGGGAAATCGCGGTGACCGAGGGCATCCCTGTGGGCATTTCGTCCGGCGCGGCGGTTGTGGCGGCTGTCCGGGTGGGGCAGCGAAACGAGATGGCGGGAAAGACCTTGGTGGTCATCATCCCATCCTTTGCAGAACGCTATCTTTCCACGGCGCTGTTCGAAGGGCTTTAGACCACACTCTTGGTCATCTTGGTCCCTGACTTGAAACCGAAGAGACCGGCAAGCGGGCCGGTCCCTTCGGTTTCTTTGGCGACAAAACCGGCCCGCTCATAGAGCGCGCGGGCGCGCGGATTCGTATCAACCACATCGAGCCAGATCTCGCGTATGTCGCGGCGCTGCGCCTCTTTGATGATCGCCTCCAAGAGTGCGCCACCGATCCCCTCGCCGCGTCTGTCCGCAGCAACAAAAATCCCGTCAATCAACAAGATGCCAGGTCCTATGCTGCGCTCCAGCGTACTGAGCGCAAGGGCCCGCCAAAGGCCGCCGAAAAGCCCGTAGACCTTGAACATCGGCCCGAAGCCACCTTCCGAAAAGGATCCTTCTTGGGACTTGAAACCGACAATCCCCAGAAGCTGCCCGGTCCGGTCCACCGCGCTGATCGCGAACCGCGGATCAAGGATATTCCCTAACAGTTCGAGCGCCTTTTGTTCCGGCGCCAGGACTTTGCCGAGTTTACCGGCAAAAGCCCGCCAGTAGAGGAGGGCGGCGCGGGCGCGCTGGTTTTCGGAAAATCCCGGCCGGATGTCAAAGCCGGTCATCAACACCGCCGCTCAGCGCACAACCACGGCCGTGCCGGTGGTGCTGACCATCAGCATGGACCCGTTTTGACCGACCGTCTCATAGTCGATGTCAACGCCGATGACGGCATTTCCGCCGAGCATCTGGGCCTTTTCCTGCATTTCCGCCAGGGCGATTTCGCGCGCTTTGGCAAGCTCCTCCTCGTAGGCCGCCGACCGGCCGCCGACGATGTCCCGAATGCCGGCAAAAATGTCCTTGAAGAGGTTCGCCCCCAGAATCGCCTCGCCGGTCACAAGACCCTTGTAGTCAACGATATCCCGACCTTGCAGGGTGTTTGTGGTGGTGACGATCATGAGCGTGCTCCTTTGGCTCTTTTGTTCACCGCAGATAGGTTGGGCGCGGAGGCCGAACAAGGCAGGCCGCCGGCAAACGACAGCTGCTTCCGTTCCGTCAGCCGGCCGCGATCGATCGTTGATGCAAGACGCGGCCGAGCGTGTTCATCAGGATCTGTGCGGCAAGGATCCCGGTGGAACCCGTCGGATCATAGTCCGGCGCCACCTCGACCAGATCGACCCCGACGATCGTTCCGCGCTTGGCCAGGCCATCGATGAACTCTAACACCTCATAGTATTCGAATCCGCCGTGGCTCGGCGTTCCCGTTCCCGGCGCGATCGAGGGGTCAAATGCGTCGATATCGATGGTGAGATAATACCGGCCGTTTGCCGGAATGCGGTCGAGCATGCCGGCAACGCCTATCCTGCGGAAGTGCCGGACCGACTGAATGTCCGATCCCATGCGCCGGGCGTCCTCATAGCCCTCCCGCGCGGTGGAGGAGACGTTCCGGATGCCGATTTGGCTGAGCCCGGTCACATAGGATTTTTCCGCCGCCCGCCGCATCGGATTGCCGTGGCCATAGCGAACGCCATGGCGCTCATCGACGAAATCAAGATGCGCGTCGATCTGGACGACATGGATCGGCTCCTGGCCATCAAACGCGGTGATGCAGGGGATATTGACCGAATGATCGCCGCCAAGGACGACCGGCAGCGCGCCGGCCTCCAGGATCTTGCGAACACCAAATTCGATGTTGGCATGGCTTTGGATCGTGTCAGTGTGGATGATGTCGGCATCGCCGAGGTCCACAATCCGGGTGGCTTCGGCCGGCAGATATGTCACATCATCTTCAAAATCGTATGCCCCGGCATGGCCAAAGGAAAACAGGGTCGAGGCCTCGCGGATCGCACGCGGACCCATGCGCGCGCCGGACCGCCACTGCGTGCCAAGGTCAAACGGCGCCCCCAGGACCGCAACATCGGCGTCGATCGCGTCCCAATCAGCGAGATAGGGGAATTTGCCGAACGTGCAAATCCCGACAAAGGGCAGGTTGAGGCGGCCGTGCTGATAACCGTGTAATGTCATGAGGATCTCCCGGGTGCATCTTTCGGAAGACCGTAGAGGTTTCAATGCTGTCCGTCAGCGCACGTCCAGAAATCCGACGATTTTTCTCACATCCCGCAGAACCGGCTCGGCGATTTCAGAGGCTTTTTCCGCCCCATCCTTCAAGATCGCGTCAATTTCACCCGGAGACTCCAACAATCGGCGCATTTCCTCGGTGATCGGTGTCAGTTTGGCGACGGCAAGATCCGAAAGCGCCGGCTTGAACTCGGAGAACTGGCGGCCGCCAAAGTCTTTTAGGACCGTCTGCTTGTTCGATCCGTCAAGCGCGGCGTAGATGCCGACGAGATTGTCCGCTTCCGGGCGCGTTTTAAGGCCTTCCACGTCGCCTGGAAGGGGTTCTGGATCCGTCTTGGCCTTGCGGATCTTCTTCGCGATCATGTCCGCGTCGTCGGTCAGGTTGATGCGCGACAGGTCCGACGGATCGGACTTCGACATTTTCTTCGTGCCGTCGCGGAGCGACATGATCCGCGCGGCCTCGCCGGCGATCAACGGCTCAGTGATCGGGAAGAACAGTTCCGGCGGCAGTTCGTTGGAGGGCGTCGGATTGGGCACGCCAACGCCCAGCTCCTGGATCCGGTCCGAAAAATCATTGTTGAATTTCTGAGCGATATCGCGCGTCAGTTCCAAATGCTGCTTCTGGTCATCGCCGACCGGCACATGCGTGCCGCGGTAGGCCAGAATGTCCGCCGCCATAAGCGTCGGGTACGCAAACAGGCCGACCGACGCGTTTTCCTTGTTCTTTCCCGCCTTTTCCTTGAACTGCGTCATCCGGTTGAGCCAGCCCATCCGCGCAATGCAGTTGAAAATCCAGGCCAGTTCGGCGTGTTCCTTGACCTGGGACTGGTTGAAGATGATCGCCTTTTTCGGATCGATCCCCGACGCAAGATAGGCTGCGGTGACTTCGCGCGTCGCCTGCGACAGCTCCTTTGGATTCTGCCAGGCCGTAATGGCATGCAGATCCACGACGCAAAAGATCGACGGCATTTCGTCCTGAAGCGGCACGAACCTTGAGATCGCGCCGATATAGTTGCCGAGGTGGAGATTGCCGGTCGGTTGGACACCGGAAAAGACACGGGGCTGGAACGCCGTCATAAATTGTCCCTTGCTTGACAGAGCCGGATGGAAGGGCCCGTTTTGGAGTTATTCGGGTGCCGACGGTCATAGGGCAGCGGGAAAGCCGTTGGCAAGGCCAAGATCAGGGCAGGTCGGCGTTCCCGCTCGCAGTGTTGCGCGTCTTCAACGCTTTGGCGTGGCCGATCAGATCGCTGCCGCCGGTGAACTGGGCAAACACCGCGAATGTCAGCATGCCTAAGGCAATCAATGCGCAAAGGGCGAGGACGCGAACGACGAGCCAACCATCTGACAGGTACGGGCCTAGCGCGCCGGCCGCAAAATGAACCACTACCCCCATCAGCACGCTGGCCAGCAGGATCAGGCCCGATTTGCGGACACTGCGCCCATCCGGCGTGAAATGACCGCGGCGCTGGAGGACCACAATGAGAAGCGCCGTGTTCACCCAGCCCGCCAGCGTTGTCGCGATGGCGATGCCGACATGCTTGAAAACCGGAAACAGTGCGATCGACAGCGTCACATTCACCACCATCGCGATGGCGGCGAAGATCATCGGCGTTTTGGTGTCTTCCCTCGCGAAGTAGCCTGGCGAGAACACCTTGTTCAGCACGAAGGCGGGCAGACCGAAAGCGAACGCAGCGAGCGCAGCGGCCGTGCCGTTGACCGCCTCGCCGTCAAAACGACCCCGCTCAAAGAGGACGGAAACCAGTTCGTGTGGCAAGACCGCGAGGGCGACGGCGGCCGGAAGCGTCAAGACCAGCGAGAATTCCAGCGCGTTGTTGAGGCTGCGCCGGTACTGGTCCTCCTGCCCGGACCGGAGCTGGCGCGTCAGGCTGGGCAAAAGCACAACGCCAATCGCAATGCCGATGACACCGAGCGGCAACTGGTAAAGCCGGTCGGCGTAATAAAGCAGCGCATTCGCCCCGTCCTGCATGGAGGCGATGATTTGTCCGACCACGATGTTGATCTGTGTGACGCCGCCGGCAATCACGCCCGGAATGCCAAGCACCAAGAGCCTTTTTGCCGATTTCGTGTATCTGGGCCGGAAAACCGGGATGAAAAATCCGAGGCGCTTGAGATCGATCACGACCACGGCCAGCTGCACCACGCCGCCAACGGCCACCCCGAGGGTGAGCATAACACCGAGAATCAAATTGTCGCGGACCCCCCAAAACAGAACACCGCCCAGCACCAGACACATGACCACATTCAGCATCACCGGCGCGAACGCCGCCGCGGCAAACCGCTGATAGGTGTTCAAGATGCCGCCGATAAAGGCCAGCAGCGACATGAAGATCAGGTAGGGGAAAGCGATCCGCGCCATGAGAACCGTCAGATCGTATTTTTGAGGATCCGCCACGAAACCGGGCGCCAGCGCCCAGACGACAAACGGCATGAAGACTTGCGCCAGCGCCGTCAGGATCAAAAGGCAAAACAGCAGCGCGGAGCCTATTTCGCCGGCGAATTTGCGCGCGCCCGCCTCCCCCTCTTCCTCGACCGCCCGGCCGAACAGCGGCACGAAGGCGGAGTTAAACGCGCCTTCGGCAAACAGCCGGCGGAACAGGTTCGGAAGGCGGAAAGCCACGACAAAGGCATCTGCCACCGGCCCCGTGCCGACCGCGGCCGCCAGCATCAGATCCCGGAGGAAACCGAGCACGCGGCTGACCATCGTCGCACCGCCGACGGTTGCGAAGTTCCGAACCAAGCTCATGGGCTGGCCGCTCGCAGGCGAACTGTCGGACAACAGCCGCGTACCATCTTATCAGGCCGTTTGCCGTGAGGTGTTCAGGGCGATCGGCGCCGACGGACTCATGTCGAGCTCGCCTTCTACGGCAGATTCAAGCCGTTCGCGGATAATTTCCTGACGGCCGATATTGGCGATCTTCTGGCCGGTAAGATCGGTCACATAAAACACATCGACGACCTTCTCGCCAAAGGTCGAGATATGTGCGGATCCGATGTTGAGATTGAGCGTTGAAATCGCCCGCGTGAGATCGAACAAAAGACCTGGGCGATCAAGGCCCGACACCTCGACGACCGTGTAGTCGTCCGAAACCGAATTGTTGACCAGCACTTCCGCCGCCACCCGGAATGCCTTCATGCGGCCCTTGACCGCCCCTTTCTTTGACTGCGTCTCAGGCAAACGGGTATCGCCTTTCAGCGTCTGGGCGATCAGGTCCGCGATCCGCTCGCCGCGGCGGCGTTCATCTTCATCTGCCGGCAGTTCCCGGCCGATGAAAATCGTATCAAGGGCAAATCCGTCCGTCGTGGTGTCGATCTGCGCGTCGACGATATTCGCGCCGGTGGCAAAACACGCCCCGGCGACCACCGACAGAAGGCGCGGGTGATCGGGCGCCAGAACCGTCAGCTCCGTTACGCCTTCAAACGCATAGGGCGTGACATCAAATGCGAGCCGCTCGCCGGACATGTCGGCCTTGCGGATAAGCTCGGCATGGGCAAGGCGCCGTTCCGGCGACACCCGCAGCCAATAGGGCGGATAGTGCCGGTCACCGTACATGGCGCGGTCCTCTTCCGGCCAATGACCGAGGCTTTCAAACAGCTCCTTCTTGGCGCGTTCGACGGCCTGGCGGTGCGACAGCTTGGAATGGCCGCCGGTCAGATGCGGCTCGGTTTCATAGTAAAGCGTTCGCAACAGCTGGCCCTTCCAGCCGTTGAAAACGCCCGGGCCGACCGCCCGGATGTCAGCGACCGTCAGGATCAGAAGCAGTTTCAACCGCTCCAGCGACTGAACCATCTGTGCAAAATCGGTGATGGTCTTTTGATCGGACAGATCCCGGGACTGGGCGACCGTGCTCATATCCAGATGATGTTCGATCAGCCAAGCCACGGTGCCGGTTTCCGCTTCGCTCAGGCCGAAGCGCGGGCACAGCTTGCGGGCGATGCGGGCGCCGGCGATCGAATGGTCGTCCGGACGGCCCTTGGCGATGTCGTGAAGGAACATGGCCACATACAGCACACGGCGGTTTTGCAGCGTCCGGATGATGTCCGTGGACAGCGGATGATCCTCGCCGGAATCCCCGCGCTCGATTTCCGCCAACACCCCGATCGACCGGATCAGGTGTTCGTCCACCGTGTAGTGGTGGTACATGTTGAACTGCATCATCGCCACGACCTTGCCGAAATCGGGAACGAACCGGCCCAAAACGCCGGTTTCGTTCATCTTCCGCAACGTCTTTTCGGCGCTGTGGCGCGAGGTCAGAACCGACAGAAAAAGCCGGTTGGCTTCCGGGTCGCTTCGAAGCGTGCTGTCGACCAGCTTCAGCGACCGGCGGATGACCTTCGTCATTTGCGGGTGAAGATAGTAGCCATTCTTGTCGGCGATCTGGAACGCACGCAGAAGATTGGCCGGATCATCGGCAAACACCTTGTTGGAGGTGATGTTAACCCGATTGTTTTCGATGATGAAGCCCGGCGCCCCTTCCACCGGCCGCGCTGCCGGCGGTGTCCGGCCCGGGCGCAACCGCCGCATCAATCGCGACAGGCCATTGCCCTCCGGTGCCTTGACGTGCTGATCCTCCAGTGCCGCGCACAGAATCCGCGTCAGGTCGCCCACGTCCTTGGCAACAAGGAAGTAGTGCTTCATGAAGCGCTCGACATCGCGCATGCCCGGATGCTGAGTGTAACCCAGACTGATCGCGATTTCCCGCTGCACGTCAAAGGACAGACGTTCCTCGGCGCGCCCGGTCAAAAAATGCAGGTGGCATCTAACCGCCCACAGGAAATCCTCGGACTTGACCATGCGGTTGTACTCTGAGCGCGACAGCACGCCAAGGGAGATCAATTCGGCCTGGCTGCGCACCCGGAAGTGGTATTTCGCAATCCAAAACAAAGTGTTGAGATCGCGCAGCCCGCCTTTGCCTTCCTTGATATTGGGCTCCACAAGGTATCGGGACCGGCCCTGGCGCTGGTGACGCTGATCGCGCTCCTGGAGCTTTGCGGCAATGAATTCGGAGCTGGTCCCGGCCACGACCTGGCTGTCGAAGCGGTCCATCAGCTCATCAAAAAGGGCCTCGTCTCCCCAGACATAGCGCGCTTCCAGGATCGCCGTGCGGATGGTCATGTCGGATTTTGACAGCCGAACGCATTCATCGATGTTGCGGGTCGCATGGCCGACCTTCAGGCCGAGATCCCACAGCATATAGAGAATGTACTCAACGATTTGCTCGCCCCACGGGGTTTGCTTGTAGGGCAGCACGAACAGCAGATCGACATCTGAACCAGGAGCCAGCGTGCCCCGGCCATAACCGCCGACGGCCACGACCGACATGCGCTCGGCGGCTGACGGGTTGGTAATCCGGTAGACATGCCAGATCGCAAAATCGTAGATCACGCGGATGAGTTCATCTTGAACGTGCGACAAGCGCTTGGCGCACAGCAATCCACCGCCATCGGCCTCAAGCGCCTCTTTCACCAACCGCTGTCCGGTCTTCAACGCCGACTTCAGCTCTTTCAGGGCCTGTGCACGGACCTTCGCCGATGTTCCGTCGCCGTCGGTCGCGGCCGTCAGCGCGCTCAGCCGGCCGCGCAGCGCATCGGCGTCAATCAGCCCGTTCATCGGATCGGCCGCCGGTTTGGATTTTAAAGCTGCAGTCATGGCATGCGCCTGTCCTATTGAAGCGGCACGGCACGGCGCCGGCCCGCATCACGTTCGATCCACAAGGTATGTACCAGATCGAGGTCTCGGGTCACGGGCTCCGTGGTGAGTTCGCCGCTTAAGATGCGGGCTTGGTCGATTGGCGTCAAACGCCATCGCGGGCCGCCACGACACGGACCTGGTGGAGAAGATGGGCGAGCGAATCGGGCGACAGACCGCCAATCTTCAGCGCGAGTTGATTGGCAAGCTCGGTCGCTTTCGGATCCATTCCGGCCGTATCGATGGTGACCCGGGGATCGGACAGCTCGGCCAGCCGCTGAATCTCTTCCGCCTCGTCCCAGATCACGTTGAAATACGCGATGATCCTTTGAACCAGAAACCAGGTCGGCCGGCCCCGCTTTCCATGTTCGAGAGCGGACAGATAGGCGCTTGAAACGGCCAGTGCTTCCGCCATCTCCTTGAGGGAAATCCCGCGCTTGGCCCGCAGTTCCCGGATTTTTGCACCAAGGGGTGTCACGTCTTACTTCTTTCTTCGTATGCGAACATAAAGCGCGCCCGATCCACCGTGGCTGGCATGGGCCTGTTCATATCCAACGACCAGCGGCCGCATATCTGGCATGGTCAACCATTGCGGCACAACCCGCCGGAGAACGCCGCGTTCATCCATGAATCCGCCGCCGCCCTTGCCCGTGATCACCAGAACGACCTTGTGTCCCCGCATTTGCGCCCGGTGCAAGAACGCACGCAGAGTATCGTGAGCCTGATGCTGGGTCATGCCGTGGAGGTCGATCCGGGCGTCAATCGGCGTCACCCCACGCACCAGATTGCGCCTGTAGCGCTGATCCAGGCGATGCAGCGGCGGCGGCGCGGCCGGCGGTTTCGGTTTGGCCGGCGGCCGGATTGCCGTGGCGGTTTTGGTGAGGCCATCGGGCTTTGGAACGCCGGCGGGCCGGGCCGGTTCGTCAGGCGCTTCCGGTCTGGGGCGGTCCGGGTGAAGCGGTGTCAGCGTGCGGGTGACTTGCGCCCACAAGTCCCGGTCTTCCGGGGACAATTCCCCCCGCTTTCTGTGCCGCCCGCCGGTCATTCAGCCCCGCGCATCCGTTCCGCGAACGCATCTTCCAGACCGCGCGGGACCAGCACGGTGAGCGTTGCCGTATGCCGGATTTCGCCCGCGATCGATCCGGCTGCCACGCCGGATCCAACAAAGATATCGGCGCGTCCCGCGCCCTTGATCGCAGAACCGGAATCATCGGCCATCATGAGGCGGGAAAATTCCCGGTCCGGCGCGTCCAAATCGGCAAGATCCTGCCCGGCCACGAAGGCCGGCAGAGCAAAAGGAACAAAAGCCGGATCGACCGCCAGGCTGCGGCCCGCCACCAGCGGCACCCCGGCCGAGCCGATTGGACCGTCATGCTGTCTGGCGCCGGTCACTTCACGGAAAAAAATATAGGAGCGGTTTTCGCGGAAGAGAGCATCGCGCCCGGCGGGATTTTTGACCAACCAACGGCGCAATCCGCTCATGGTCAGGTCTTCGGGCCGGCCTTCTCCCCGGTCCACCAGGACCCGCGCGATTGACGTGTACGGGTGGCCGGTTTTGCCCGCGTAGCCGACCCGCATCACGGACCCGTCCTCCAAACGCAGCCGCGCTGATCCTTGCACATGGACAAAAAACGCATCGACAGGGTCGCGCAGCCAAACGAGTTCGAGGTTTTCCGGGCGAAGGGCGCCATCCATGATGGCGCCGCGATCGGGCAACGGGACCAGTCCGTCCTCCGTCATCCGCCCGTGGCTGAGCTCGGCCGGCCAATTGTGTGGACGGTTCGCATCAGTCACCGCGACCAGTCCGCCCGGCGGGCGCAGCAAGGGATAGCGGTGCTGGTTGTCGGGCGCGCGCGCGGCGGCGAGCTCCGGCTCAAAATAGCCGGTGACAAATCCGGCCTGTTTGAACCGATAGGGCGTGAAATTCTGTTCAAAAAAGGCTTTTGCCGCGTCACCGTCGGCTGTTTTGTCACCGGAGTTGGCCGCCGCCAAAGCCGACCCCGCTTCGCAGACGTCATCCGGCAACTGTAAAAACCGTTGATCGGTCACAAGGCCGGGCGTGCAGAACCGCACGAAAGCTGCCAGCGCGGCTACATGGTCATCATCGGCCCAGCGGGACAGATCTTGAAAGGAAACCGTTTCGAACACGGGATCCGGTGCCGGACGGACCGGCCCCGTGTTTTGGTCTGAAGCTGCCCCGGCCGTCATGACGATGACCGCGCCGGCGGCGGCAACAGCGCGCCGCGCAAGCATGGCCAAAGCCACACGGACGCCACCCGTCATTCAGCGGATTCGGTGGCCACCAGCCTCCAGTTCGGATCACGCGAGCTCGTGTCGCGGGCAAATGTCCAGATGTCGACGACTTCGGACACCTTGTTCGGATCGCCCTCAACGACCGCGCCGTCCTTGTCGCGGGTCGCGGAAATCAACTGGCTTTGGACCTTCACGGTCACCTGGGCGACTGTGCCCTTCAAGGCCGCTTCCACGATTTCGGCCTTGTCGATCCCAACAAAGGTCGAATCGATTGTCTCGTCGCGCCGTTCCCGGTCGTCGATCGCGGAGACAAACCCTTCGTAGACTTCTTTCGACAACAGCTGTTTCAAGCTCTTCCGGTCGCCTTCGGCGAACGCCATGACGATCATTTCATAAGCCGCCCGCGCACCTTGCAAAAACTCCTGCGGCTCAAAACTGCGGTCAACGGACAGGATCTGTTTCAACGCATCGTTGAGCGCCGATCCCGCCGGCGCGACCTTGTCGATCACCACATCGTCGCCCTGGCCGGTTTCCGCGTCGCCCATGCCCCGTTCGCCGGTCTGGCCGGGAAGCGGGATCACATTGTCAGAGGCCTGCTGGTCCTGGGAGGTCGGACCCGGCTGCTCAGATTTCGAATAAGGATCAAACGGCGGACGTTCATTGCCGGTCCGTTTTCCAAGCACCGAGCGCAAACGGAAAATGATGAACACAGCCAAGGCCAGGAAGATGATATTGTATATGTCGAAGATTTCGCTCATGTCGTGCTACCGGCTCAATCGTCGTGGCGGTTCGGGGAGTCTCGACCTCGGCCGGGCGAAAGCCTAGCCCCGGACTGCGGGCGTTGCTACTTATTTAGGGGTCCTTGAACCAGCATCCAGAGCCAAGAGCAAGCTGGTTTTTGCAACAACACCCTTTCGGGCCGCTCAAAGAGGCTCGCAATCGCCTGAGGAGGCCCTTACCTAAGGCATACTATCATAACAGACGCCGGGGACGCCGTGGGACTTTATATCATTGCCGCCATCATTCTTGTTCCGCTGATTGAAATCGCGGTGTTTATCGCGGTTGGCGGCGCGATCGGAATCCTGCCGACCGTGCTTTTGACCGTGTTGACGGCCGTTGCCGGGACCATGATGCTGCGCCAGCAGGGCGTGTCGCTGGTCATGCGCATGCAATCGGAACTCGACGCGGGGCGCGTGCCCGAGCAGGACATCATGCACGGGGCCATGATCGTGATGGCCAGCCTTTTGCTGCTGTTGCCCGGCTTCGTCACCGACGCCATTGGCCTTTTGCTGTTCATTCCGCCGGTGCGTGACGCACTCGCGCGGTTCATTATTTCGCGCTCGAACGTCGTGATCGTTCAAAACGGATCCGTTCGCCGGCGCGATGCCCACGTCGTTGATCTTGACGAGGACGCATGGTCCGAAAAATCCGAAACCGCGGGCGAAACGTCTCGCAATGGAGCCAAACGGATCAGCCCCTGGTCCGACGACGAAACGCCCCGGCCGTGACGCCTTTGGCGGGAAAATCGCGTGCACATCAAGTGTTTGTGACCTGCGTCGCGCGATGTTCGCGCATCGTTAACCCTTCCGCTTAACGCTTCACATAGACCGCTACTTTAAGCTGCGCCGAACCAAGTGGAGTTCGGCGTCATGCATCAGCATCCTCAGCGTATCGACTGGGTCGACACGGCCAAGGGCATTTGCATCGTCTTTGTCGTGATGATGCATTCAGTGCTCGGCGTGGAAGCCGCCGCCGGCCAGACCGGCTGGATGCATGCCATTGTCGCCTTCGCCGCGCCGTTCCGGATGCCGGACTTTTTCCTGATTTCGGGCCTGTTTCTGTCAAACGTCATCACCCGGGACTGGCGGCTTTACGCCGACCGGAAAATCGTTCACTTCGCGTACTTCTACGTGCTGTGGATGACCATCCAATTCGCCGTCAAGGCGCCGGTGTTCGCCGCCGACATGGGCTGGGCGGGCGCCCTACAGTTTTATCTCGTCAGTTTCGTCAATCCGTTCGGCACGCTATGGTTCATCTATATGCTGCCGATCTTCTTCATCGTCTGCAAGATCGCGCATGACCGGAACATTCCGTGGCAACTGATGCTGGCCGGCGCGGCGCTACTTCAAATCGCACCGATCCATACCGGCTATCTTCTGGTCGACGAGTTCGCCTCAAGGTTCGTCTATTTCTACGCCGGTTACATTTTTGCCCAGCGCATCTTCGAACTGGCCGACTGGGCCCAGGACCGGGCCGGTCTCAGCCTGGCGTTTCTGGCTGTCTGGGCCCTGGTCAATGGCGGCCTGGTCTATGCCGGATGGGCGGCGCTGCCGCTGGTGTCTCTGGCGCTCGGGGCGGCGGGCGCGGGCGCGATCATCCTGACCAGCGCGCTGATCGTGAAATCGGGCCGGCTTGATGTCCTGCGCGCATTTGGCGCCAATTCCATTGTCATTTACCTCGCCTTCTTCTTCCCCATGGCCGTCACGCGGATCCTTCTCCTGAAACTTGGGCTCTTGGATGTCGGGACGGTATCGCTTGTTGTCACCGCCGCGGCCGTCATCAGCCCGATGATCCTGCTCTGGATGATCGAAAAGACCGGGATCGGCTGGTTCTTGTTCAAACGCCCGAAATGGGCCTATCTGGACGGGACATTCCGCAAGCGGCCCGCCGTGCAACCGGCGGAGTGACAAGGTGCAAAAACTCTTAGAAGAAAACCTGATTTCTGTACTTTTTAAGAGCTCTGGACAATGTCTTTCTTATATTCTGTTGGTTGGTTTATTTCCGCTTTGCTTGGATTGATATTTGCTCTAATTATATCATCCGGCAGTGGATTTGACCTTGGGGCCGTTTATATTGTGTTTTTTGGAATATCATCCGGTATTTATTGGGTAATTGCAGTAGCAATTATTGAAAAACTCTGCTCTGTGTACATTCGTTACTCAGATCAGCCTTTTTTTATTATATTGTTATCGCTAGTGCTTCTGGCCCTCATAGGCGGATACGTTGGTTTGAGTACTGGACGCATCTCACAAATTTTTAATTTCGACACAGTGCGCGATGTTGGTTTCCCCGCTCTTGCGCCTGTGGGCATTTATCTGATGAGAAATGCTGGTCGTCCCCGACATTGAAATAGGGCTTCCATCCCATTCCCGCTGCGGGCATGATCCGCGCCATGTCAACCGAAGCATCCCCCGCCCTCACCGCCGATGACCATCTGATCCTGGTCGATGGCTCCACCTTTATCTTCCGTGCCTATCACGCGCTGCCGCCTCTGACCCGCAAGTCCGATGGCCTGCCCGTCGGCGCCGTCTCCGGCTTTTGCAACATGCTGTGGAAGCTGTTGCAGGAAGGTCTCACCCCGGAAGAGGGCGACGAACCGACGCATTTTGCTGTGATCTTCGACCATTCGGCACGGACATTCCGGAACGAGATCTACCCGGACTACAAGGCCCACCGCCCCGAGCCGCCAGAGGATCTGGTGCCGCAATTCGGTCTGATCCGGCGCGCGACCCGGGCGTTTTCCGTCGCCTGCATCGAACAGGAAGGGTTTGAGGCCGACGACCTGATCGCGACCTATGCCCGCCAGGCGGCCGCCAGCGGCGCGCGGGTGACCATCGTATCGGGCGACAAGGACCTAATGCAGCTGATCGGGCCGAAGGTCGGCATGATCGACACGATGAAAAACAAGAGTTTCGACGAAGCGGAGGTGTTTGAAAAATTCGGCGTGGGTCCGGACAAGGTGATCGAAGTCCAGTCGCTGGCCGGCGACAGCGTCGACAACGTGCCGGGCGTTCCCGGCATCGGCCTGAAAACCGCCGCGCTTCTCATCAACGAATTCGGCGATCTGGAGTCCCTGCTCGCCCAGGCGGGCACGATCAAACAGAACAAGCGGCGGGAAAACCTGATCGAATTCGCCGATCAGGCCCGCGTTTCCAAACAGCTCGTGACGCTCAAGGACGATGTGCCGGTCGAGGTCTCGGTCGCGGACCTGATCGTCAATCAACTCGACGGACCGAAGGCGGTCGGTTTCTTGAAAGCCATGGGCTTTACCACGCTGACCAAACGGGTGGCCGAAACGACCGGCGCCGATCTTGCCAACATCGAAGCGGACGCGTTCGACGTGCCCGGCTGGGATGTGCCCGATCACAAGGGCCGGCAGGCCGAGCGCAGCGCCGGGTCGGCCGCAGCGCCCGATACCATTTCCGGCACCGCGGACGGCGGTATGATGACGCCGCAGAGCCTTGCAGAGGCCCGCGCCGAGGCGGCCCGGTCGGCGGCGATCGAGACCGACCGCTACGAGACCGTCCGCACAGCGGACCGGCTGCGCGCCTGGGTCGCGGAAGCCTATGAGACCGGTTATGTCGCCTTTGACACCGAAACGACGTCCCTCGACGCGATGCAGGCGGACCTTGTTGGCCTGTCTCTTTCCTGCCGTCCCGGGACGGCCTGTTATGTCCCGCTGGGCCATGTCGACGGTGAGGGCGATCTTCTGGGCGGCGGCGCGCTGGTGGAGGGCCAGATCCCCCTCCAAGAAGCGCTCGACATCCTCAAGCCGATGCTGGAAGACCGCGCCGTCCTGAAGATCGCACAGAACCTCAAATATGACTGGCTGGTGATGACCCGCTACGGGATCGACATCGCGCCCTTCGACGACACCATGCTGCTTTCCTACACCGTCGACGCGGGCAAGGGCGGCAACGGCATGGACGAGCTGTCCGAACGCTGGCTGGGCCACAAGCCGATCCCGTTCAAGGAGATCTGCGGCTCCGGCAAATCCATGATCACCTTCGACAAGGTGCCGATCGACAGGGCGACCGCTTATGCCGCCGAGGATGCCGACGTCACGCTCCGCCTCTGGCAGGTGTTGAAACCGCGCCTGGCGGCGGACCGGATGGCGACCGTCTATGAAACGCTGGAACGGCCGATGGTGCCGGTTCTTGCCCGCATGGAACAGCGCGGTATTTCCGTCGACCGGCAGATGCTGTCGCGGCTTTCGGGCGATTTCGCGCAAGGCATGGCCGGGCTCGAGGCGGAGATCCATGAACTTGCCGGCGAGACCTTCAATATCGGCTCGCCCAAACAGCTCGGCGATATCCTGTTCGGCAAGATGAGCCTGCCGGGCGGCAAAAAGACCAAGACCGGCGCCTGGTCGACCTCCGCGTCCGTTTTGGAGGATCTGGCCGCCGAAGGACACGAACTGCCGTCCAAGATCGTCGCGTGGCGGCAGCTCTCCAAACTGAAATCAACCTATTCGGATGCGCTGCCTGGCTATATCAATCCCGAGACCGGCCGGGTTCATACGTCCTATGCCTTGGCGGCGACCACGACCGGGCGCCTGTCCTCCTCCGAACCCAATCTGCAAAACATTCCAGTGCGCACCGAGGAAGGCCGAAAGATCCGCAAGGCCTTCATCGCGGAAAAGGGCCACAAGCTGATTTCCGCCGACTACAGCCAGATCGAGCTCAGAGTGCTGGCCCATATGGCCGACATTCCGCAGCTGAAAAAGGCCTTCGAGGACGGGCTCGACATTCATGCGATGACGGCGAGCGAAATGTTCGGCGTTCCGATCGACGGCATGGACCCGATGGTCCGGCGGCAAGCCAAGGCGATCAATTTCGGCATCATCTACGGGATTTCCGCCTTTGGCCTTGCCAATCAGCTCGGCATCTCGCGGGGCGAAGCGGGCGACTACATCAAGACCTATTTCGAGCGGTTTCCCGGCATCAAGGACTATATGGAAGCGACCAAGAAACAGGTCCACGCCAACGGCTTTGTGACGACGATTTTCGGCCGCAAGGCCCACTATCCGGAGGTCAACACCAAGAACCCGAACCACCGGGCGTTTTATGAGCGCGCGGCGATCAACGCGCCGATTCAGGGCTCGGCCGCCGACATTTTACGCCGGGCGATGGTGCGTATGGAAGACCGGTTGCTTGCGGCCAAGCTCGACGCGCAAATGCTCCTGCAGGTGCATGACGAACTGATCTTCGAAGCGCCGGAGAACCAGGTCGACCGGACGATCCCGGTCGTGACAAAGGTCATGGAAACCGCTTGCGACCCGGCGCTGAAACTCTCCGTCCCGCTCCAGGTCGACGCCCGCGCCGCCGACAACTGGGACGAGGCGCATTAGGCAGCATGACTTTGATTCCCATTGCAGGTGACCGCATTCGCCTCCGAGAATGGAGGGCGGATGAAGTTGACGGGATGCATCGCTGGATCGGCAATCCGGAAGTAATGCGCTTCCTGTCATGGGGTTCAGCGAACCGCGACGATACAATCCGGCATCTTGAATTTATTGTGAAAGAGCAATCCGCCAAGCCAAGAACACGCTACTTTCTCGCGATTGAGCTGAATGATTCAAGCAGAACGATCGGCGATGCGGGTTTCACTTGGGTGTCATCAGGTAGTGCCGAGATCGGCTATTTCTTGGAACCAGAATATTGGGGACGAGGCCTTGGCGTCGAAGCGGCCCGCATGATCATAGACCTCGCCTTTAATCTCGGCGCTAACGAAGTCCAAGCGAACTGCTTTGCCGAAAACACGCATTCCGAACGGATCATGATTGCCTGTGGTATGAGTTCGATTGCCACCGAGGATCCGTTAATTCGGCGATATCGATTATAGCGGTTCGTTCATTCGACGTGAGCTTCACCGTCGATTAGACCAGCGCCATCACCCGGCTCGGCCCGCCCGTGCCGCCGCGGTGTTTTGGGGCGCCGACGATGAGCGTGGCGCCGCGTGCCGGCAACGCGCCCAGATTGGCGAGACATTCCAGGCCCCAGCGGTTTTCCGGCAGCCAGCCATAATGAACGGCGAAATCGGCCGACGGCCCGTGGTCCAGTGACAGCGTGTCGACCGCAATGCCGATCACATCCGCTTGTTCCAAAAGCATCTGCGCCGCCTCGATGTGAAAACCTGGAAAATGCATCGTGCCGCCCGCGTCCGCGTTGCGGAAGCGGGCCGAGTTCACATGCGCGTCCCAGCCGGAGTTCATCGCAACGCATGCCCTTTGCGGCAGGTCGCCATGGGCGGACATCCAGGCCGTCAGGTCATCGGGCGTGACCTGCGCATCCGGGTCTTCCGCCGCCTTTTCACGGATATCGACGACACACAGCGGCGCGACGAGATTTTGAACCGGGATTTCGGCAACGGACTGGCCGCCTTCGGAAAAATGCAGCGGCGCGTCCATATGCGTGCCGGTGTGCTCGTTGACGCGCAAAGTGAGGGCGTTGTAGCCGTCCTGGGCGAAATCAACGACTTTCTCGGCGAAAAACTGATCCTCACCGCCAAAGGTCGGGAATTTTTGATGAAGTTCATGGGTCAGGTCCGAGACAGACCGCGGGTCTTGCGCCATCGCCGGCAGGCTGGCGGACATGGCTGCGACCGACGCCGCCCCAGCGCCAAACGCCGCCGATTTGAAGACGTCCCGGCGCGACAGCATCCGCGCCTTGACGGTTTCAATCACACACTGGTCACACATCGCCTGTCCTCCCCGGATCACCCCGGCCGCGCGGATAATATCATATTCAGCGTGACGCGGCCCGGGTGGCCGCGCACGCCGGTTACGCGGACCGCCTCTTTTGTTCTAACTTTGTTCTTGTTTTCCCGCAAGGGTTGTTTTATCGTTTTTACGTCGTTTTGCGGGAGGCGCTGATGGTCAGCCGGGTGACAACCGTTGCTTTTCAAGGCATTGAAGCCGTGCCGGTGGATGTCCAGGTTCAGGTGGGGCCGGGCATGGTCGCTTTCACGCTGGTCGGCCTGCCGGACAAGGCCGTCGGCGAAAGCCGCGAACGGGTGCGGGCCGCCCTTCATGCCTCGGGCCTTGCCCTGCCGGCCAAGCGGGTGACCGTGAACCTTGCCCCGGCGGACCTTCCCAAGGAAGGATCCCATTATGACCTGCCGATCGCGCTCGGCATCATGGCGGCGATTGGCGCGCTTCCGGCGGACATGTTGCGGAATTATGCCGTGGTCGGTGAACTCGGCCTGGATGGCCTGCTGGCCCCGGTCGCCGGCGTGCTGCCGGCGGCGATCGGCGCCAACGCGCTCGGCAAGGGGCTGATCTGCCCGGCCGCGTCGGGCAGCGAAGCGGCCTGGGCGGACCGGGACATGGACATTCTGGCGCCGCACTCGCTGATCCAGCTGGCCAATCACTTCAAGGGCACGCAGGTGCTTTCCCGCCCCAAACCACAACTGCGCGGTCCGGCCGGCGCGCTGCCGGACCTTTCGGAAGTCCGCGGCCAGGAAACGGCCAAGCGCGCGCTGGAAATCGCCGCGGCCGGCGGCCACAACCTCTTGATGGTCGGCCCGCCCGGCGCCGGGAAATCCATGCTGGCCAGCCGCCTGCCGTCGATCCTGCCGCCCCTGACGCCCAAAGAGCTTCTGGACGTGTCGATGATTGCCTCGCTCGCCGGGGAACTCGCCGACGGGCAACTGACCGACCGGCGGCCGTTCCGCGCGCCGCACCATTCGGCGTCGATGGCGGCCCTTGTCGGCGGCGGCATCCGGGCCCGGCCGGGCGAAGTCTCGCTGGCCCATCACGGGGTCCTGTTTCTGGATGAACTGCCCGAATTCAATCCGCAGGTGCTCGACAGCCTGCGCCAGCCACTGGAATCCGGCGAGGCGGTGATCGCGCGCGCCAACCACCGGGTCGCCTATCCAGCCAAGATCCAGCTCGTGGCGGCCATGAACCCGTGCCGGTGCGGCTATGCGGACGAACCGGGATACCAGTGCCGCCAGGGCCAACGTTGCGCTGCGGCCTATCAGGCGCGCATTTCCGGCCCGTTTCTGGACCGGATCGATCTGAGAATCGATGTGCCGGCTGTCACCGCCCGGGACCTGATCGGCCCCGGCCCCGGCGAGCCGTCGGCAGACGTTGCCCGGCGCGTTGCCGGAGCGCGCGCGGTTCAGGCCGACCGGTACCAGCGCCTTGGCGTGTCGTCGCGGACCAATGCCCAGGCCCCGGCTTCGGTCATTGAGGCCGCGGCGGCGCTCGATGGCGGCGCGACGGCGTTTTTGAACGAAGCCGCCGATACGCTGCATTTGACCGCGCGCGGCTATCACCGGGTGCTCAAACTCGCCCGAACGCTGGCCGATCTCGACGGCGCGGACGGCCTGTCCCGGATCCACCTTGCCGAAGCGCTCACTTACCGCGGCCAGGATCAGCAGCGCCGGGCCGCCTGACGCAGGTAGCGGCCAATCAGAAGCTGCGGGAGACCAAGGAAACGGACACGGCTTCTGGCACCGGTTCGGACAACCCGGCCGGCGCCGCGCACCGATGCAACGGTTTTTCAAAGGTTTTTCGAAAAACTGCGCCGAAGGATCACTCTTTGGAGCGCGGTGAAATTGGTCTTTCAGGCACAAAAGCCCCCTTCGGACCCGGAACGCGCCGATTCAGGCCGCACAGCCGCCACCCGCGGTTCCGGCACTGCAGGGCAAACGCGGTCCGCGCCCATGGAGCCGCACACCGCGTCTTTGGCAGCCTTTCCGGTGGCCGCGCCGTCCCGGACCCTGCAGGTTCTGGCGGTTCTTGCCATGGCGGCGGGCCTTGCCAGCGCCTTTTTCCTCTCAAACGTGCCCGGCCCTCCCGGCTTTCTGGCACTTGGCGCCGCGTTTTTCGCCGGCGGGCTCGCGGTGTGGCGGCTTCTTTGCGACACGCAAACCCGAGCCGTGCGCGCATTCGCCGCGCAAAACGCCACGATCCGCGATCTTCATACCCGTTGCGAGGATCTTGAAGACCGCGTCTGGGAACTGCGCGAATCCGATGAACGGCAGGCAAATATTCTCGGTACGCTCGGCGATGCGATCATCCGCCGGGACGCGCAGGGCCGGGTCGTTTATGCCAACCGGGCGGCCACCGATACGTTCGGCGGAGCGGACGCGGCCCGGCCTGGCGATCCATTTGCGCTTCCTGAAACCCGTCGCGGATCGGCCCCGGACGAGGCCGCACCCGGGTTTGGCGACCTGTGCCTCGATACCGTCAACGGTCCGCGCTGGTTTTCGCGGCTGGACGCACCTGTGCGCGATGCCGTCACGCAGCAGCCATTGGTACAAACGGTCCTGCGCGATGTGACCGACCGCCGCCTGATCGAGGAAGAATTGCTGGCCGCGCGTCATTCGGCTGAAAGCTCGAATGAAGCCAAATCCCGGTTTCTGGCCACCGTCAGCCACGAAATCCGGACGCCGCTCAATGGTATCCTGGGGATGGCGGCGCTGCTGCGCGACACGCGGCTGACCAAGGAACAGGCCGCCTATATCGATGCGCTCGAAACCTCTGGCGAGACGCTGCTGCTTTTGATCGATGAGGTGCTCGACTTTTCAAAGGTTGAGGCCGGCAAGCTTGCCATCCAGGCCGCGCCGGTCCGTCTCGCGCCTCTTGTCGACGGTGTTGCCGAACTGCTCGCCCCCAAGGCGCACGCCAAAGGCCTGGAAATTGCCGCCCGGGTCCATCCGCTCGTCCCCGAAACCGTGACGCTGGATGCCACCCGTGTCCGGCAGATCCTCTACAATCTGGCCGGCAATGGCGTGAAATTCACCGACCGTGGCGGTATTGCCATGGAAATTAATGCGTGCCCTGGACCTGAGAGCGGCAGCGTCCTGTCCATTTCCGTGCGCGACACCGGGATCGGCTTCGACCCTGACGAGGCCCAGCGCCTGTTCCAGGAATTCGAGCAGGTTGACCATGGCCCGGCCCGCAAATTCGGCGGGACCGGCCTTGGCCTGGCGATCGCCCAACGTCTTTGTGAGTTGATGGGCGGATCGATTTCCGCCGAGGTGGCCGATGGAGGTGGTGCGCGCTTCACGGTGCGTTTGCCCGTACCGGAAACGGCCAACGCGGCGCCAGGCCCGTCCGAATCCGCCACGCTTGGCGGCAAACGGATCGTGCTGGTCAGCACCAGCCGCATCGAATGCCCGCTCCTGTCCGACCGAATGGCGCTCGAAGGCGCTCACACCGACGTGTTGGCGCCGGGCGATGCGGACCTGACCGACTGTCTCAACCGGGCGGATCTTGTTTTTGTCGATCATGCCGCCATGGCCGATCCCGGGGCCTGGCTCGTCGCCGCCCGGCTCGCCGGTTGCCTGGCCAAGGCGGTGATCCTGATCGCGCCGTCGGAACGCGATCGGCTGGACCGGCTTCGGGAGGCTGGATTTGACGCGTATCTGATTCGTCCAGTGCGCAGCGAAACGATGATGCATATTGTCCATGGCTTGACCGGGACGGACTCGGCCAACGATTTTTGGGAAACGGACACCCATGCGACCGCGCGCGATGGGGACGCGGACCACGAACCGGGCCGGCCGCCGGCGCGGCCCTTGCGCCTGCTTGTTGCCGAGGACAATGATATCAACCGGCTTCTCAGCGAAGCCCTGCTGCGCAAGCTTGGCCACGAACCGACCATGGTCGCAGATGGGAATGCCGCAATCCGGGCCGCGGCCGAGATCCAGTTCGATGCCATCTTGATGGATTTGCACATGCCCGGTGTCGACGGCCTTGAGGCGATCCGCCAAATCCGCGCCCGGGAACACACGCTCAACCTGCCACCGGCGCCAGTCCTGGTCGTCAGCGCCGATGTGATGGAGGACGCCCGCGACAAGGCCCGGCGCGCCGGGGCGGCCGGCTATGTGACAAAACCGCTCACTGCGGATGCGATTCGCGCCGCGCTGAGCGCATTGACTTGAAATGCGCCCGCACCGCCCTGATATGTGCAAAACCACCGATTTCCACAACGCGGACGGACACGGATTTGCCAGTGTCACGGAGTTGTCGGAAACTTGTGCTTGTTACCGTGACACTTTGGGGATTGTCGCGGCAGCTAGCCGCGGCAATGGGATAGTGGCGGATCCTTGCTTGCCCCGGCGCCGCCAAGGGCAATCGGACCGATGAAACACAGGGGCCGGACATCCATGATGCGGTCGGGCATGTTTTCACCAATGGATCTGGTCAAAAAGTTCACGCCCACCACGTGGCAGCGGCCAGCCGCACTCGGCATCGCCCGCCCAAGCCACGCGCATACACCGTTTTACGCCGCCCATGAAAGCCTTGGCCGCATCGGACCACTGGAAGTCCGCCTGGCGCGCAACTTTGCCGAAGTGAAGAAGGCCCAGCGGCTGCGCTATCAGGTGTTTTACGAGGAAATGTCCGCCATCGCCGACGTACAAACACTCACAACGCGCCGCGATGCCGATCCGTTCGATGCCCATTGCGACCACATGCTGGTGGTCGATCATGCCTCCGCCAGGCGCAACCGGCTTGGACGCCTGGTCCCGGAGATTGTCGGAACCTACCGGTTGCTGCGTCAGGACGTCGCCGACCGGCAAGGCGGGTTTTATACGGCGAACGAATACGACATTCAGCCGCTGATCGCGGCAAACCCGGACAAGCGGTTTTTGGAGCTCGGCCGTTCCTGCGTGCTCAAACCCTACCGCAACAAGAAGACGGTCGAGCTTCTCTGGCATGGTGTCTGGTCGTACATTTTAATGCACAACATCGATGTCATGCTTGGCTGCGCCTCCATGGAGGGTACGGATCCTGACCGGCTGGCCGGCCAGTTGTCGTTCCTCCACCACCACGCCCTCGCGCCGGAACCATGGCGCGTGGCGGCCCTGCCGTCGCTTTATGTGGAGATGAACCGCATGGCCAAGGACGCCGTCGATCCGAAGGCCGCTCTGCGGGCGCTGCCGCCGCTGATCAAGGGCTACTTGCGTCTTGGTGCCTTTATCGGTGACGGGGCGGTTCTCGACCACCAGTTCGGCACCACCGATGTGCTGGTGATCATGCCGGTCTCCGAGTTGAACACACGCTACGTGAATTACTACGGCGCCGACGCCAGCCGATACGCCAGCTAAGACCAATTCAACCCAGGGCGCCGGCACGGCGGGCTTATGCCGCGATAAGCCCGATCAGCCGCCGCCGGGCTGCGGCCCGTCATACCCTTCCACGATGATCAGATCGCCCTCGGCGGCCGCCATCCGCAAGGCCAGGGCCTTCGCGTATTCAGGGGAGCGATAACAGGCCAGCGCCTGCGCGTGGCTGTCAAATTCAATCACCACATTGCGCGCCCGCGACCGCCCTTCCAAGGCCTCAAATCCGCCGCCGCGGACCAGGAAACGGGCGCCATATTTGGCAAATGCCTCCGCATTCGCCGCCACATATGCCTTATAAGCCTCCGGGTCCGAAACATCGACCCGCGCAATCCAATAGCCTTTTGCCACCATTTTCTCCCTATCCTGGCCAAATCACCGCACCGCGTTGCTGTGGTCGACCGTCCGATCTCATTCAACAGTGGGCGCCGGAGCGTCCTCGCCGCGGCACACTTAACGCCCCCTTAAACCGGCTTCCACTAACGTTGCGCCATGACAACGCGGCAGAGCCGCCGAAGCGATGTGTATTGGGTAAAGCAGGTCGGCTATGGCAGGCAAGCGCAGCCGGAAAATCGAGCCCACGTTCCAAAAATCCCGGTCGGGCGACCTGAACCTGCGCCCGGGTCCGCGTGACCGGGCGGCCGGATCGGCGTCCGCGCCTTCAAAGCCGAAAAAACAGTCCGCAAAATCCAAGGCGCGGGCGTCCAAGCCGGCCTCCAAGACGTCCCGGCGGGGCAAAGGCCGGTCTGGCGCCAACCGGCGGAAATCCAAGGCCAAGTCGCAGCGCCGGTCGCTTTTTGCCCGTCTTGTCCGGCGCGGGGTTTACTGGTCCTGCGTTCTAAGTATTTGGGCCGGCATCTTCGCAATAGGGGTCGTGGGCTATTATGCCGCCTATCTGCCGCCAACATCGGAATGGGCGGTCCCGGCGCGCCCACCCAATGTCAAGATCGTCTCGGTCGACGGAACGCTGATCGCAAACCGGGGAGACACGGGCGGTGAGGCCGTCCGGCTGGAACAATTGCCGCCCTATCTCGCCGACGCGGTGGTCGCGATCGAGGACCGGCGGTTCCGGTCGCATTTTGGCGTCGACCCCCTGGGTCTTGCCCGCGCCGTTTATGTCAATCTGACCGCCGGCACGCTGGTCCAGGGCGGCTCCACGCTGACCCAGCAGCTCGCCAAGAACCTGTTCCTGCAACCGGACCGGACCCTCAAACGCAAGATCCAGGAGCTTGTTCTGGCGCTCTGGCTGGAGGCCGAATATTCCAAGGACGAGATCCTGGAGATGTATCTCAACCGGGTCTATCTCGGCGCGGGCGCCTATGGTGTCGACGCGGCCGCTCGGCGCTATTTCGGCAAGTCCGCCCGGCTCGTGACGATCGCCGAAGCGGCAACGCTCGCCGGGCTCCTCAAAGCCCCATCGCGCTTTTCGCCGGCCCGCAATCCCGAGCTTGCGGAAAACCGCGCCCACCTCGTCCTCGCGGCCATGCACGAAGAGGATTACATCACCGCCGAGGAAGCCAAAAACGCCATCGCCTCGCCGGCGGCCGTGGTGACCCGCCATATCACGGCGGCGGAAAACTACCCCGCGGACTGGGTGATGGACGTGCTGCCGCATTTTATCGGCGCGCTCGACACGGATGTGATCGTCGACACGACGATCGACCTTGAGATCCAGCGGGCCGCCGAGGACGCGCTCCGATCGGCGCTGTCGGAAAACACGGCAAAGCTCGGCGTTCACCAGGGCGCGGTGGTCACGCTGGACACGGCTGGCGCGGTCAAGGCCATGGTTGGCGGTGCCGACTACCGGCAAAGCCAGTTCAACCGGGCGGTTTATGCCAAGCGCCAGCCCGGATCCGCCTTCAAGCCGTTCGTCTATCTGGCCGCCTTGGAACGGGGTATGACGCCGCAAACCGTGCGCCAGGATCAACCGGTCACCATTGGCGGATGGTCACCGAAAAACTACTCGAACAAGCACTACGGCCCGGTCACCCTGACGCGGGCACTCAGCCTGTCCTTGAACACGGTCGCCGCGCGGCTTGCCCATGAGGTCGGCGCCGGCAATGTGGCCAAAACCGCCAAACGGCTCGGCATCACGTCCGACCTCACCACAAATCTGTCGCTCTCCCTGGGAACGTCGGAAGTGACGCCGCTGGAAATCGCGTCGGCCTACGTGCCGTTTTCGAACGGCGGTTATGGCGTCTTGCCGCATATTATCCGGAAAATCCGCACCAAGGACGGCAAGATCCTTTACGCCCGCAAGGGCGATGGTCCGGGCCGCGTGGTGCGCCGGGATCTGGTTGGGCACATGAACCTGATGATGAGCGAAACGCTTTTGACCGGAACCGGCCGTCAGGCTCGGCTTGAAAGCGGCCGGCCGGCCGGCGGCAAGACCGGCACCAGCCAGAACTTCCGGGATGCGTGGTTCATCGGCTACACCGGAAATCTGACCACCGCCGTCTGGCTCGGCAACGACGACAATTCGCCCACCCAAAAAGCCACCGGCGGTACGCTGCCGGCGCAAATCTGGCGGCAAACCATGGATACGGCGCATACCGGCCTTCCGGTGGCCGACCTGCCTGGCGTCGCGCATGCGCCGATGGTGGCGGCACGGCCGCCCGCGCGAAGCCCGATCCGGCCCCAGGCTGTCGGGTCCGAGGGCGAGGTGATCCGGCCCGCGCCTGGTATCGGGGGCGGACCGCTGGATCTGCTGCGCACGCTGTTCGGCGGATAGGCCGTGGAAAAAGGGCCGATGCGCCTTTAAGAAATCTTACCCGTAGGCGTGAAGCCGGTGACCGTTGTCCTTCAGCCACTTACGGGCGGAGGGCGTGTGCGGTGCAAGCCTTTCGCAGACCGTCCAGAACCGGTCTGAATGATTCATTTCCGCAAGATGCGCCACTTCATGGGCGGCGACATAATCCAGGATCTCGGGCGGGGCGAGAATCAGCCGCCAGGAAAACGATAACCGGCCGTTCGCTGCGCACGATCCCCAGCGGCTCTTGGTGTCCCGCACGCTGATCCCCGTGATGCGCTTGCCGATCTTGGCCGCATGGCGCGAACAGGCCGAAGTCAGATCCGCGCGCGCTTCCGCCTTCAAAAACGTCAACAGCTTGCGCGGGAGGTGCTCGGGCGCGCCCGGGACAAAGATCGAAGGATTATCCGAATCATCGCGCACCGCCGACACCAATCCTCGGAGGCCGCCGGCTGCGATGACCAAGTGATCAGCGCCCCTTAAGGGGATCGTGCTTGACGGGGCGAATGGAATGCGTTCGGGGCGGCTTTCCAGCCGATCGACCAGCCAGTGGACGTGTTGGCGCGCAAATCGTTCCGCCCGGGCCAGATCACCGGACGGCGGGACCGTCAGGACGGGTTCCGACGTTCCTGCGGGAATGCGCAGGAGATACCGCCGGGCCCGCGTATCGCTCCGCAGGCGAATCCGGATGGACCGGGTTCCGGTCTCCAAATCGACATGGCCGGGAAGGGGGATTTGCTGACGAAACGGACGCACACCCGCAGTAATGAGCGATTCGGTGTGGGCAAGCCAAGGCCGCGGGCGTGAAAATGCGATGAAATGATCCGG
Source organism: Roseibium sp. (assembly GCA_017643215.1). GTDB lineage: Bacteria > Pseudomonadota > Alphaproteobacteria > Rhizobiales > Stappiaceae > Roseibium. The sequence continues at coordinate 67,520 of JAEPNV010000011.1, forward strand.
ACCAAAACGACGAAAGCGGCGCTCAATGCGCCGCTTTCGGTCAACGTATTCACGTTCCAGTGCGCGGTTTAGGCGGCATCCGGTGCCGGACCGCGTCCGCGATTGTTCATGAACCGGTCGAACTCTTCCTGGTCCCGCGCCCGGCGCAGTTCCCGCAGGAAGTCGTCGAATTCCGCGCGCATGGCGTCAAGCTTTGCTTTCTCTTCTTCCAAACGCTTCAGCTCTTTTTCGCGGTAATCATCAAATGCGACGTTGCCTGTGCGTGCATAGCCGGTGGTCTGTGCCATCTGGTCCATCGCTCCCTTGATCGGACTGGTCTTCCATTGCGCGCGCGCATCCCGCGCCATGCCCTGGAAACGGTCGCCCCAAAGAATGTAAGCCAGCATGGCCAATCCCAGCGGCCAAAACACCACAAAGCCAAGAACCATCAAGCCGATGGTCATCGGAGTCCAAGCCGGTTTAATCATACAACCTGTCGTCGTTGTCATTGTCCCATCCATGAAGTGACATCCACGTTCTTGAAGTGGGTGCTCTTCACGCGCTGTTCAAGTTGGCGTGTCCTGAATCCGCGGTCCGGCCGATCCAATCCGCCATCAAAAAAGGTCCCCCCCAAAACCCGGCGGAGACCTTGCTGAAATCCGGAGCCGAAATGGCGTCAGCTGACGGCTTCGGCGAGCTTGCGGGCCTGGTCGATCCAGTCTTCCCTGGCCATCCGACCTCGAAAATCCAATTTGGAATCAAGAGCTTCAATTTGGCGATCGGTCAAACCAGCAATCTGCCAATAGTGAAAGATGCCGGCCTTGTTCAACGTCGTTTCAAGTTTCGGCCCGATGCCATTGATCGCCTTGAGATCGTCCGCAACGCCTTTTGGTTTCGCCAACAAAATTTTCTCCAACGAATCACTGGCCGGTGCGGATTTCTGGCGCGGTTTCGGCGGAGCTTTGGCCGCTGACGCGGCCTGGCCGGAGATGGGCTCCTTGAGGCTTTGTGGATTGGAACGGATGAAGTCCATCACGCGCGGGGCGATTTCCGCGCGCCAGCGCGACCCGTTGAACACCCCGTAATGGCCAACGCTGGGCTGTTCATAATGGGCTTTCATCGCATCGGGCAGACTGGTGCACAAATCATGGGCCGCGCGTGTTTGCCCGCGTCCGGTGATGTCGTCCTTTTCGCCTTCGACGGTCAAAAGGGCCGTCCGCCGGATTTTCGTGCAATCGACCGGTGTCTCCCCATGCATCATCGTGCCCATCGGTAAGGAATGGTCGATGAAAACGGTTTCGACGGTTTGCAGATAGAATTCGGCGGTCAAATCCATGACGGCCAGATATTCATCATAAAACTCCCGGTGCTTTTCGGCGCTGTCGCCGTCGCCTTCCACAAGATGCTGGAAGAACTCCCGGTGCGCCGTCACGTGCCGGTCGAGGTTCATGCCCATGAAGCCGGAAAGCTGCAGGAAGCCGGGATAGACATCCCGCATGAAACCGGGATGCGGGAAGGGGACCTTCATAACGACGTTGCGGCGGAACCAGTCAATGCCCTTGGACATGGCCAGATCGTTGACCGCCGTCGGCGCGACCCGTGTGTCGATCGGGCCGCCCATCAAGGTCATGGTGGCCGGAACATACGGATCGTCGCGCCCCTCCATGACCGCGACCGCGGCCAGAACCGGCACGGAGGGCTGACAGACACCGAGAACATGGGTGTCCGGGCCGAGAAAATGCAGGATCGAGATCAGATAGTCGATGTAGTCGTCGAGATTGAACCGCCCGTCCTGAACCGGCACCATGCGGGCGTCGATCCAATCGGTGATGTAAACATCGGCTTTCGGCAGCAACGCCTCGACCGTGCCGCGCAGGAGTGTCGCGTAATGTCCGGACATCGGGGCGACGACCAGGATCTTCGGATCGGTTCTGCGCGTGGCCGTGCCCCGTTCAAAATGCACCAGATCGCAAAACGGCCGGCTCCACACGATGCTCTCGCGGACCGGGACGCGAACACCGCTGACAACCGTGTCGGGCAATCCGAAATCGGGTTTTCCGTAGCGCCGCGTCATCCGCTCCAGAACCTCGCATCCCGCTGCGACGGACCGGCCGTAATTCGTGTGGGTCAGCGGATTGAGCGGGTTTTGAAAATAGAGCCGCGTCATGTCCGCAGCCGCCCGCAAAGGGCCCATGGCGGCATGGTTGAGCTCATAAAGGTGGTAATACGGCACGCGCCTCACTCCTAAAACACCCCATTCAAGGCGGCGGCATCGCCATATCCGGCATATACCCCCCGCAGCCCATTTTGCATCGCAACAGAATAGGACGAATGAAACCGCGTCCGCAATACTGCTATTTTATAAGACAATTCCGCAATTAATCGCCGCTCAGCCCTGCGCGTCCAAGCGCGCAGCACCGCATTGGAAGCGAGATAAAACGGGGAAGTCGCATTGCATTCAATATGATGAAAAGATGACATAAGGGCGCGTCCGCGCCGTTCAAGCCGCCAAATCGGCGACCACCGCGTCCAAAACCATGAATCCATCCCGGGTCGCCCGAACCCGGTTTTCCCCGAGTTGTTCGACCATGCCGTGTTCAAGGAGGTCGGAAAGCCGCTTCTGGTCGACCTGTCTATGCGCCAGCATCTCGTATCTTTTCAGATCGATTCCCTCGGCCAGCCGCAAACCCATGAGCAGGAACTCATCGCCCCGTTCTTCCTCGCTAAGGCCATAGTCCTCAACGGTGCCGTGACCGTGTTGTTCCACGTGCGCGAGCCAGGTTTCCGGATGCCGTTCGATTGCCGTGGCGCGTTTGGTGGCGCCGACGGTCAGACGGCCGTGCGCGCCCGGCCCCGCCCCGACATAGTCGCCATAGCGCCAGTAAACCAGATTGTGCCGGCATTCGGCCCCGGGCCGGGCATGATTGGAGACCTCGTAGGCGACAAGGCCATTGGCCTCCGTCAGGTCCTGGGTGAGCGCGTAAAAGTCCGCCGCGCGGTCCGGCTCGGGAATGTGAAGCTTGCCGGCCTTATGGAGGGCGTAAAACGGCGTGCCCTCCTCGATCGTCAATTGGTAGAGCGACAGGTGATCGGCGGCAAGGTCCAGGGCACGAGTGAGCTCGCTGCGCCAGCCGTCAAGCGTCTGGTCCGGCCGCGCGTAAATCAGATCGAACGACAATCGCGGAAACGTGTCGCGCGCGGTTTCAACGGCCCTTAATGCCGTTTCAACATCATGGAGCCGGCCGAGCATGCGCAAGTCCCGGTCGTTGAGCGCCTGCACGCCCAGGGAGACGCGGTTGACACCGGCGGCGCGGTAGCCCTTGAACCGGCCCGCCTCGACGCTGGAGGGATTGGCTTCCAGCGTGATTTCGACGTCGTCGCCGACCGTCCAAAGACGCGATATCGCCTCCAGAATGCGTGCCACGGTCGCCGGATCCATCAAGGAGGGCGTGCCGCCACCCAAAAACACCGATTGCACCGTCCGGCCGCCGGTCAGGCCAGCGAAATGGGCCAGTTCCGTTTCAAATGCGGCCGCATACCGGTCCTGCTCGATGGCGTGGTGGCGGACATGGGAGTTGAAGTCACAATACGGGCATTTGGCCGCGCAGAACGGCCAATGGATGTAGATGCCAAATCCGCCGTCGGGATCGGCCGCCCTCTCCGACATCACCCCTCCAGACAGGCTTTGGCAAATGCTTGAAATGCCCGTGCCCGGTGCGAAAGCGCCGGCTGGGTGCGGGACCAGCCGTGTTTTTCCTCCGGCTCCATTTCTCCGAACGTCCGCTCATGACCATCGGGGCGGAACATCGGATCGTAGCCGAACCCCTTCTCGCCCCGTGGCGGCCAGACGATCTCGCCCTCAACCTCGCCGCGAAACACTTCCGTGTGTCCGTCCGGCCAGGCAAGACACAGAACCGCGACAAACCCGCCGCGCCGGGCGGCCGGATCCACCGCGCCTTTTTCCTGGAGCTTTTCCTCGACGTTGCGCATGGCCATGGCGAAATCCTTGTCCGGTCCCGCCCAGCGCGCGGAATAAATTCCGGGCGCCCCGTCCAGCGCCGCCACGCAAAAACCGCTGTCGTCCGCCAACGCGGGATGGCCGGACGCCTTGGCCGCAGCGACGGCCTTGAGTTCGGCGTTGGCCTCGAATGTTGTCCCGGTTTCCTCAGGTTCCGGAAGGTTCAGTTCGCCGGCAGAAACGACGTCAAAACCATAGGGTTCCAGAAGTTCGATGATTTCGCGGACCTTGCCCTTGTTGTGGCTGGCAACCACAAGGCGCCCCGGATCCAGTGTTCGATAGCGCATTCACGGCCCCCATGGATGACGGCGGTCAGGACTCCACGTTCTAAAGGATCGACATCTTCTGCAGGTCGACGAGCCGGCCGATGCCGGCCTTTGCGAGCCCGAGCAACTGGCCAAACTCGTCCTCGGTGAATGGCGCGCCTTCCGCCGTGCCCTGGATTTCGACGATCCCGCCGGACCCGGTCATGACAAAATTGGCGTCCGTTTCGGCCGCGCTGTCTTCGGCGTAGTCGAGATCAAGAACCGGCATGCCCTCGAAAATGCCGCATGAAATGGCGGCGATATGATCGGTCAGGACCGGCTTTTGGACCATCTCGCGCGCTTTCATCCACTCGACGCAGTCGCGCAAGGCGACCCACGCGCCGGTGATCGCCGCCGTCCGTGTGCCGCCGTCGGCCTGGAGCACGTCGCAGTCGACCGAGACCTGGCACTCGCCCAGCGCCTCAAGATCGACGACCGCGCGCAACGACCGGCCAATGAGGCGCTGGATCTCCTGTGTGCGGCCCGACTGTTTGCCAGCGCTTGCCTCCCGGCGCATGCGTTCTCCGGTCGCCCTCGGCAACATCCCGTATTCGGCGGTCACCCAGCCACGCTGCTGGCCCCGCAGCCAGGGTGGAACCCGCTCCTCGAGACTGGCGGTGCACAACACATGGGTGTCGCCGAATTTGACGAGGCACGAGCCTTCCGCGTGTTTGGAAACACCCCGCTCAAGGGTGACAGCGCGAAGCTCATCGGCGGCGCGTTTCGACGGGCGCATACATATATCCTGTTCAAATGTCGCGGCGCGGACCGCGCCTTGGGCCGCCCGCGAGGGCCTTGTAGACCTGTCCGGGGCTCAACGTAAAGCGCCGCTTGCACAGTTCGCCACTTTTGTCCCTATATCTGATAGGAACCGGTCCAAGTGGACCCGAACGTGGAGACAACACCGTTGAGTCTGGTCGACCTCGACAAACGATCGCGCGAGATCTTCCGATCCATCGTGGAAACCTATCTGGAAACCGGCGAGCCGGTCGGGTCGCGCAATGTGTCGCGCAACTTGAGCATCGGATTGTCACCGGCATCGGTGCGCAACGTGATGGCCGATCTGGAGCATATCGGCCTTTTGCATTCGCCCCATACCAGCGCCGGACGGCTTCCGACCGAAATCGGTCTGCGGTTTTTCGTCGATGCGCTGCTTGAAGTGGGTGATCTCAGCCACGAAGAACGCCAGCAGATCGAAATCCAGGTCCGCGCCTCGCAGCAGGACAACACGGTCGAACAGGTGCTCACCGACGCCAGCCAATTGTTATCTGGCCTGTCGTCCGGTGCAGGTGTCGTCTTGACCCATAAAAACGATATGCGCCTCAAGCACATCGAGTTCGTCCGCATCGAACCTTTGAAGGCGCTGACCGTGCTTGTCGGTGAGGATGGCGCAGTCGAAAACCGGATCATCAGCCTGCCGCCCGGCCTGCCATCCTCCGCGCTGGTGGAAGCCAGCAACTACCTGAATGCCCATTTGCAGGGCCGGACGATCGCGGACGTCAAAGCCGAGCTTGAGCGGATCAAGAAGGCCGACGAGGCGGAACTCGATCAACTGAGCCGCAAGGTCGTGGATGCGGGCCTTGCCGTCTGGAGCGGCAGCAATCACGAAGACCCGGGCACCTTGATCGTCCGGGGCCGCTCCAATCTTCTGACCGACGTCGACGCCGTTGAGGACCTTGAGCGCATCCGGCTGTTGTTCGATGACCTTGAGAGCAAACGGGAGCTGATTCAGCTGCTTGGTCTTGCCGAACACGGCGACGGCGTGCGGATCTTCATCGGGTCGGAAAACAACCTGTTTTCCCTGTCCGGTTCGTCGCTTGTCGTGTCACCGTACCGGGATCGGGATCAGCGTATCGTCGGCGTTTTGGGCGTGATCGGACCGACCCGTCTCAATTATGCGCGCGTTATTCCCATGGTCGACTACACCGCGCGCCTTGTCAGCCGGCTGCTTGGCTGACGCCCGGCCGCACCCTACCAATTTCCACCGGATCCTCCTTATGCTGTCTCCCGCCGAACTTGAACGTTATGCCCGCCACATCGTCATGCCGGAGATCGGCGGCGCGGGGCAGCAAAAGCTGAAAAAGTCGCGTGTTCTGATCATTGGCGCCGGCGGCCTCGGCGCGCCGGTGCTGCAATATCTGGCGGCCGCCGGTGTCGGCACGCTCGGGATCGTGGACGACGACACCGTATCGCTGTCGAACCTACAGCGCCAGGTGATCCACGACACCGATCAGCTCGGCGAACCTAAAGTGGCCAGCGCCGCCGAGGCGATCGCCCGGCTTAATCCCAATGTGAGGGTCGAGCCGCACCCGGTGCGTCTTTCCGGCCACAACGCCATGTCGCTGGTTTCCGACTACGACCTCGTCGCGGACGGATCGGACAATTTCAAGACGCGCTATCTGGTCTCCGACGCCTGTTATTTCGCCAAAAAACCGCTGGTGACCGCCGCCGTCGGGCAGTTCGACGGATCCTTGACCACATTGCGGCCGTTCGAGAGCGACGAGACCGGCGCGTTGAACCCGACCTATCGATGCCTGTTTCCAAACCCACCACGCGACGGGCTCTTGCCAACGTGCGCGGAAGCCGGCGTGCTCGGCGCGTTGACCGGCATTCTGGGCGCCATGCAGGCCATGGAAATCATCAAGGAAATCACCGGTTTTGGCACCGGGCTCGTGGGCCGGCTGGTGATGTTCGACGCTAAGAGTTTTCGCGTCGAGACCGTCCGCTACCGCCGGTCGCGGACCAATCCGCTCAACGGCGATGCGCCCAAGACCTGGGCGGATATTCTGGAGACCGGATAAGACCGCCGGACCCGGGCCGGCGGTCTAGGCCCTGTGGGCTTTTTTTGCTCAATTCGGCTTCGGCGCGTCGGCGCCATTTTCCGGCGCCGGGGCCTGCTGAGCCATGTTCTGCCGGTAAAGCTGGGCAAAATCGATCGGATCGAGGAGCAGGGGCGGGAAGCCGCCGTTGCGCGTGGCATCGGCCAGAATATTGCGCGCAAAGGGGAAAATCATTCGCGGGCATTCGATCATCACAAACGGATGCATGTGCTCGGTCGGAACGCCGGTGATGCGGAAGAGGCCCGCATAGACGAGTTCGACGTTGAACATGACCATATCCGGGCGCTGGGCCTTGGCCGTCAGCGTCATGGACACCTCGAACTGGCCCTCGCTCATCTGCTGGGCGCCGACATTGACGTTGATGTCGAGCTTTGGCTGCTCGCCCTGCTGCAACGAGCGCGGTGCGTTCGGATTTTCAAACGAAAGATCCTTGATGTACTGGCCAAGGATGTGCATGCCAGGGGCGGCGGCAGCGTCCTCCGTCTGCGGCTGGGCGCCGCCATCGTTCGTGTCGGTCATCGTGTCCTGTTCCGTTTCGCGGTGCTGGTCAGGATCGGCAGCTTAAAAACCGCCTCCCGGCTGGCGGCCCACGGACACCGCACAACCTCTCAGGGCGGGTGGCTACCACTAAGGACCCGCGCGTACAAGGCCCGTTCCCTTGCCATGGGCCAGAAACCGCTCCAAAACTGCGCCATGCTGGAACAGCCGCCGCATCAGATTTTGCTGCCGAACCGCCGCCTGCGCCTGGATACGCTGGTCCGCCTGCGCTGGCTTGCCGTCTCCGGGCAGACCGCCGCGTTGCTGGTCGTTCACATCGGGCTCGGCTACCCGCTGCCGGTGGGTCTTGCTTTCTCGCTTGTCGCGTTTTCGGCCTGGCTGAATATCTTTTTGAAGATCCATGCGCCGTCCGCGACACGGATTTCGGAAAGCGCGGCAACTCTGCAGCTCGCCTACGACATTCTTCAAATGAGCGGTCTGTTGTTCCTCACCGGCGGGCTTGGCAACCCGTTCGCATTCCTGCTTCTGGCGCCGGTGATGGTGTCGGCCACGGGGCTTTCGGCCCAAAAGACAGTGATACTCGGTGTTCTGGCGACCGCCTGTGCCAGCTTTTTGGCGATCTATCACTATCCTCTGCCTTGGCCGCCGGAAGCCGACTTCCATCTTCCGCGGGTCTATTCATTCGGGGTGTGGGTGGCGCTTGTCCTGTCGCTTGGTTTCATGGCGGTCTATGCGTTTAGGGTCGCAGAGGAAGGACGACAACTGGCCGATGCCCTGGCGGCCACGGAGCTCGTGCTGGCGCGCGAACAGCATCTTAATGCGCTTGACGGGCTTGCAACAGCCGCCGCCCACGAGCTCGGCACTCCGCTGGGGACGATCTATCTGGCCGCCAAGGAACTCAGCGACGAGTTCGAGCCGGAGGATCCACGCGGCGATGACATCACCTTGATCCGGACGCAGGCCGAGCGTTGCCGGACCATCCTCAAACAACTCGCGTCTTTGTCCAGCCAGGAAGACCAGACCTATCAGCGCATGCCGGTGTCCCAGCTGATCGAGGATGTTATCGCCCCGCATCGCGGCTTCGGCGTGAGTATTTCGATGCACGCGGACGGCCAGAGCGCCGAACCGGTCGGCTCGCGCAACGCCGCGATCCGGTACGGCCTTGGCAATCTTGTCGAAAACGCGGTCGATTTTGCGAAAGGAACCGTCGACGTTACCGCAACATGGGACGAAAAGTCCGTCGCCATCACGATTTCGGACGACGGCCCCGGGTTTTCCGCCGACGTGATTGGCAAGATCGGCGATCCCTATGTGTCGGAACGCGGCGGCAAACCGGCCAGAAAACAATCCGGCGGCGGCCTCGGCCTCGGGTTTTTCATTGCCAAGACACTTCTTGAACGGACAGGGGCGAGCGTCTTTTTGAAGAACCGGCCGCCACCCGATCATGGCGCGTTCATTCGTGTGAGTTGGCCCCGCTCGGCCATTGAAACACAGAAGCGTGTGGACGAAATACCGGTAACCGGCCATATAGACCATGTATAAGTAATTGCCCGAGGGCGTTCCGCGGTTTCAAGACGGACGCATGACGGGGCGCTAGAACGACAAAGACAATGAGCGTTGTGAACATGACTGACGCGATGCACACGTCCGCCGGCCCGGGCGACAAGAGCCTGCTTCTCGTGGATGACGACAAGCCCTTTCAACAACGGCTTGCCCGGGCCATGGAAAAGCGCGGTTTCACTGTTGAAACGGCTGATGGCGTACGCGAGGCCATCGCCAAGGTCGGCGCGCTTCTGCCGGCCTATGCGGTCGTGGACATGCGGCTTGAGGACGGCAACGGCCTTGACGTGATTGAAACGATCCGGCAACGGCGCCCGGATTGCCGTGCGATCATCTTGACCGGATACGGAAACATCGCGACGGCGGTCACGGCGGTGAAACTGGGTGCGGTCGATTATCTGGCCAAACCGGCCGATCCGGACGACATCGTGGCCGCCTTGGGCCGGAAACCTGAAGAGAAAGCGCCGCCCCCGGAAAATCCGATGTCCGCGGACCGGGTGCGCTGGGAGCACATTCAGCGCGTTTATGAACTGTGCGACCGGAATGTTTCGGAGACCGCGCGCCGGCTCAATATGCACCGGCGCACGCTGCAACGTATTCTGGCAAAACGCGCACCACGTTAGGTGATATGCATCAAATCCAGCATTCGCCCCGCGATTGCCACTTTGCCCGCGTACCGGGCGGTGTTGGCGGGGCGTTTTGTTGATGTCATGATCAGCCAGCATACCAAAATCCGGCGGAGAGAAGCCATGCGGCGGACGGGATCCGGTCCCTTGAAACTCCTTTTGGCGGGCGCCATGAGTGTCGTCGGCATCGCGGCGGGGACTGCCCAGACGCCGCCCGAAACGATCCGCCTCAATGTCGATCCGCCCTCGCCAGGAATCCGGTCCGTGCTGATGGACAAAAAGTACCGGCCGATCATCAGCCGGGATGCGGAGGGCGTTATTATCGACACGCTGGACAGCGACGGTGCGCCGCCGGCCTGTGATGTCAAACTCGAAATAACCCTGGAAAACAGCCGAGTGCTTCACCGGGATGCGGACCTGTGTGCCGGCGGAACGCTGGTCGTTGATGTCGCCACCGATGGGAAGCCGGGGCAAGCCCGGGTGATCGGCGGCCCGACCGGCACGTCGCCAGCACCAGATACACCGCCGGCCGAGGCGACGTCTCCGGAACCGGATGGGCGCCAGGTGGCCGACGAACCTCAGGAAACGCCGCCGCCGGCCACAGTGACACCACCTCCCTCCGATGGATCGGAGGACGGGGCTCTTCCGCCACTTGAACGCGCCGAAACACCGATTGACGCGCCGGACACGGATGATGCTGATCCGGCAGCGGTGGCGCCGGATCTGCCGTCGCTGATCACTGACACGCTGTCGCGCCAATCCGGCGGCGAAACGATTACCATCGAGCCGTCCGAAGCGCGCGTTTGGCGGGCTGAGACCGGCACCGGCCCGGGCGCGCCGTCGACGCTCGTCCACGGTGTCGCGGAAACCGACGATGCCGATTTTCGCGCTGCCTGCGATACCCAGTCCGGCGTGGCCACTGTCACGCTTCTACAAACCCAGCCGGCGGTCCAGGAAGGGCTTACACACCCGGTCGGGCTGAGCGCCGGCGCGTTTACGCAAACCTATTCATCGGTCGGGTCATCGCTGAACAATCAATACGGACAGTCGTTTCCCGAACTCGCCCTGCCGATGACCGATCCTCTCTGGCAGGCGCTGATCCGGGAGGCGAGCCTCACCGTTTCAATTGAGGGCATGGCACCTTATTCGGTGTCCTTGAAAGGCAGCGCGGGCCCGGTCCGGCTGTTTGTGGCCGCCTGCTCTGAAGCCCAGCGCATCGTCGGTGAAGATGGTCTTGCGCCGGGCGCGTCGCAGGCGGAGATCGGCGATGTCGCCTGCACGGATGTGGGCCGGATCCGGTCGATTGAAGGGGTCAGGCCGGGGCAAATCGTGTTTCGCAATGTCAGCTCTGCCGCGATCAGCGTCCACTGGATCGACTACAATGGCGGCGAACGGCCCTACGCGCGCCTCGAACCCGGCCAGATTCTAGAACAGCAGACTTTTGTTTCGCATGCCTGGATAGTCCGTGGCATAGGTGGACAGTGCCAGGGCATCTTCATCAGCCGCACGCCCTACCGGGAAGTCACGATCGGTACATCCGGAGCCGGACCGGCCCTCGGGCAACCGGTGCTGCCGCCAGCGGACTTCGCTGGCCCCGTCCCGCCCGGACTGGTCGGCGCGGGTCCGGCCGGCCTGCCCTCCGGGCCGGGCCCCGGCAACATCGCCGACTATCTGTGCACCGCAGGCATTGATCTTAATGTCGTTTTTGCGCCCGATGGCCAGACCGCGACCGTTGCTGAAATGGGATACGGCGTCGTGACACTGCAGCGTCAGGCCGATGCGTCCGGGTTTCATTACGCCGGGCAGGGTCACGTTCTCAAAGGCCAAATCCAAAACGCCACCTGGACCCGGCCGGGTCTGCGCGATGTGTTTTGCGCGCGGCGATAGGGTTTGGTGAACATGCAAAAGGGAAGTGTGGCGGTCGGCGCAGTTTCCGATGACGGCGCCTGCACCGCACCCCAGGAGCCTTTGGGTCCAATGCCAAAACGACGATGAAAATCCTCCGAGGTTGATGACACTCCCCGGTTTTTCCGTCGTCATCCTCGGACAAGGTTCCGAGGATCCATGAAAATCAAAGCGTTATGGATGCTTGGGGCATGCCCGCGCATGACTGCCGAAAGATAAATTGGGTTGTCAGAAGTCTGCGACGATGAATGCCGTCCCTCGTCAGATCTTGCGAAGCGCAACCTTCGAAACCCGGTGGCTTGCATCCTTGGTGAGGATCAAATCCGCACGCGGGCGGGTCGGCAGTATGTTCTCCTGCAAATTCACCAGGTTGATGTCCCGCCAAATCTGACTGGCCGTTTCCAGGGCCTGCCTGTCGCTGATCCTTGAATACTTGTGAAAATAAGAACTTGGGTCGCGGAAGGCGGTCTCGCGGAGGCGCATGAACCGCTCCACGTACCAGTCTTCCAAGAGCTGTTCTTCGGCGTCGATATAGACCGAAAAATCAAAAAAATCGGAGACGAACGGCACTGCCCTGCCGTCCCTTGGCAGCTCGCGTGTCTGCAGGACGTTGAGGCCCTCCACAATCAATATGTCCGGCTTGTCGACCGTCACGGTGTGTCCGGGCATCACATCGTAGTAAAAGTGCGAGTAAACGGGCGCCCGCACGTTGCGTTTGCCGGCCTTGATGTCGGACAGGAATCTTAAAAGCCGCGGCCGGTCAAAGCTTTCGGGAAATCCTTTTTTCGACATGAGGCCCTCGGCCTCCAGCACCATGTTGGGGTAAAGGAACCCGTCTGTGGTGACCAGATCGACCTTGGGGCTCGCCGGCCAGCGGGCAAGCAGCGCGCGCAAAACACGCGAGGTCGTCGATTTGCCCACCGAGACCGACCCGGCCACACCGATGATAAACGGAATTTTGCCGTCGCGCCGGCCGAGGAACCGCTCGGTTGCCGTGTGCAGCGTGAACGTTGCTTCCGCGTAATAGGCGAGCAGCCTGGAAAGCGGCAGGTAGATCTTCTCGACCTGCTCGATGGACATCGGGTCGTTCAGGCCCTGGAGCTGGGCGACCTCTGACCCGGTCAGGGTCATGGGCGTGTCCGCGCGCAGCCGCGCCCACTGCTTTTCAGTGAAGACGCGGTAAGGGGACAGATCCATATCCCGGTTGATTGCGACTTTCTGATCCATAACTTGCGCCATCTCCGTGGCCCGACCCGAGGTCACGAACATCCTATCCGGTCATCCGGCCGGTCTTGAAGCCTTCTCCTCCAGCCCGGTTTGCCCCGTACGTTTTTGAAGTTCTTCCATCACGTCTTCCAGCGGCACGTCCGCAACCTTCAGAACGACCAGCAAATGGTAAAGCACATCCGCGGCTTCCGCTGTCAGTTCGCGGCGATCGGCACGCACAGCCGCAATTGCCGCTTCTACCGCTTCTTCCCCCAGCTTCTGGGCACATTTGGCGACGCCCTTGCCCACAAGCTTGCGCGTATAGGACATCTCATCCTCGCTGGCGGCGCGCGCGGCGATAATGGCGTCAAGATCGGCCAAAGTGAAATCCGTCATTGGTCTAGGCCCGTTGGACGAATTGGAGATGCATTTCGCCGGGAAACGCATCGGACAAGATCAAGGACATCCGGCGCAGGTGATGCGGACCCATCATCAAGACGGATTTGCGCCGCGTTTGGGCGATGCGGGTCCGGCCCGCTCTGACCATATCGATCAGGGCCGTTTTCATCACGATAAGTCCGCGCGTTCCCATCAGGCCAGCGTGTCATGTCACCCATCCAAACGCATCGGCACTCCGGCGTCTTGCATGAACGCCTTCGCCTCATGGATCGTATAGGTGCCGAAATGGAAAATCGACGCCGCCAGCACGGCTGTCGCATGACCCTCGCGGATGCCTTCGACCATATGGTCCAAAGTCCCCACGCCGCCGGAGGCAATGACGGGCACGGGCACCGCATCTGCAATCGCGCGCGTCAAGGCGATGTTGTAGCCCGCCTTCGTGCCGTCGCGGTCCATGGAGGTCACGAGCAACTCCCCTGCGCCAAGCTCGACGACCTTTTTGGCGAACGCCACGGCGTCGATCCCGGTCGCGGTCCGTCCGCCGTGGGTGAAGATCTCGAACCGCTCCCGCTCTCCCGGCGCGTTGACCTGTTTGGCGTCGATGGAGACCACGATGCACTGCGATCCGAACTTTTCCGCCGCCTCGCGGACGAAGTCGGGATTTTTCACCGCGGCCGTGTTGATCGATACCTTGTCGGCGCCGGCCATCAAAAGCCGGCGAATGTCTTCAACGGTTCGCACGCCGCCGCCCACGGTCACCGGCATGAAACAGGCTTCGGCCGTGCGCCGGACGACATCATAGATCGTGTCGCGCCCTTCGTGGCTGGCGGTGATGTCCAAAAAGCACAGCTCATCCGCACCCGCCGCGTCATAGGCCTTGGCGGCTTCCACCGGATCACCGGCGTCGATCAGGTCAACGAAGTTCACCCCTTTGACCACTCGGCCATCCTTGACGTCCAGGCACGGAATAACACGGGCTTTGAGGGTCATTGCATATCTTTACAAGTACAACTTTGCCGATTTAGGGTTTTGGCGATGCGCGGCCAAAACAGATCCTTCATATTCTATGGCGACGAAAGTGGCGACCACTCTCTTACGTCGATTGATCCGGATTTTCCAGTTTTTGCTTTGTCACTTTGCGGATTCAGAAAATCGACCTATTGCTCGAAAGTCGTACCGCAATTTCAAAGGTTCAAGTTTAAGTATTTCGGCCATGACGCCATTGTATTGCACGAACACGAAATCCGAAAACAAATCGGCGAGTTTAATATTTGGTAGTGTCTCAGTTTGAAATTATTTGGCCTTAAATTTTGCTGGCCTATAGTCTTTTGGATCAAGGCATTTTTCGTAGTCTTCTTGATCAATTTTCACCCACTGTGTTTTGTCGATTCCTCTTTTAGACGAAGCTTGAGGCCCAAAAGGGTATGCTGAAACAACTTTTATCCATCGATCCTGTTCTACGGATATGTCTCTGACTTCTTGAACTATTTCCTGCAAATCTTGATCTTGGCTAAATACAACTGCAACATCAAAATTTCGTTTCCGCGCCAGTGATACGATGTCCAACGCAAGGCGGACATCAATGCCCTTCTCTTGAGGGGTGGTCACAGTCTCCGAATTGCCGTCAATCGCTATGATTTCTTTTCGGTATCTAATTGGTCGCGTTGTTACCGCAACTCCAGCTCTCTTCAGCGCCAGAACCCTATTGGACCAATAGCCAGCCCACATTTCATTTTCATTTGGGTCAGGCACACCGGTATAAAATCTAACCAGGTTGGGAACCCAGCCGTTTTGGTCGCAAACAAATTTATGGAGTTTAATAGGATCATAATTTGGATGATGGTGGCCGAACGCATCTTTCGCATGTTGATAGAGGTTCTGCCCATCAACGAATGCCATGGCGTGTTTGATTTTTGGCTCTTGGACCATACGCGCTTAAAATGCAAAACCCCGCCGGGGACTGTTTCCAGCCAAGTCCGACGGGGAGCTAATGCTGGTATTTAAATGCATATTGGTTATCAATTCGTCAACACCTTTGCTGATCACGTTTCATGTACGGTCCACGTCGTCCAGGTTTCGGCGCACGCTTGTCTAATAGGCTAACAATCCACTCAACGTCATGCAACTTATCCGTCAAGCCTGCTTGCATAGCTGGTGTAACTCTTAAACTCTTGTGGATTCTACAGTAGTTGTAGTGCACGAAGTACAGCGCCAGCGCGTGACAGTGATTGTCAAACTTTTTCGAGAACGCATTGGTCAGCCGGGTAAACCGGCGCATGCTCATGCGCATCGTCAGATTGTGCCGCTCAACGTATGAGGTTGAGACGTGCTTTTCGTTCGGGTTCCCCTTGCGAACGGTCTTCTTGATCCCGGTGCATTCTGCCGGGCTGTAGCGCGTGGTTTTGCCGGTCGGCTGGTTGCCGTACAGCTTCACCAACTGCGCATAGTCGATATCGTTCTCAAAGGCGCCTTCAACCGCGTTCAGATAGGCCTTGTGCCCGTCCGTCGTCAGTTGAACCCGGTTGCTCAACCGTGCCGCCAAATCGCTCATGAAGTGGTTGGCAAAGTCGGCATCCCGACCGCCGACGAACCAGTTGCAGATCAGCTTGCTATCCGCGTCCAGTGACGTCCAGGTCCAAACGTCCCCGGCAAAGTCCGGCATGGTCGCCGTGTCCGCGTTCTTTTCCTTCGAATAGCAAAACGACCAAATTTCATCACATTGGATGCGCTTGCTGTTCAGCCCGACAACGTTCTCATCATGAAACTCAAGGCAAGCGTTTCCAGCATCAACGAGCAGTTTTGTCACGGTGTTGATCGACACGCCAACCACACGGGAAATCGACCGCATGGACGAGCCTTCGACCAGCATAGAAAGGATTTGCGCACGGGTTTTTAGAGGCAGCTTGTTCATGCCTCTATTATCTGAACTATTATGCTTTGTGTCAAGCATTAACGTTCATCACTAAACACGCTCAGCAGTAAACTTTGTTGACCGTAGTGGTGAGCTACCTTCTTTCGCAATTCACCCATAGATTCACAAGATTTTGCCAAACCAACCACCTCATAACAGCGAGAAACAAGCTGACGCGCGCCGAAATTTTCAGTGAGGTTTTGATGCCATCTAATACCCGGAGCCGGGCGGTTTTCTCGAAGGTAACGCGCCACATCCGGGTCAAGTGTGTCGTAGATCAGCTCTATAACCAGCTTGCCCCAGTACTTTGGCCGGCTATTCAAGGAGCCTTTCCAGTTTGTCAGTCGACCGAACTCTTCCCAAAGTTCATCAGGAAAGGTTTTTTCCCAAGCACGTAATTCCTCTGCGATGAAGGCTCGAAGCTTCACCTGCAACGCATCGTCATCGCGTTCGTATTGGTAACCAGTGGCCTCATCAATTAGCGCGTCTAGGCCAGTTCGCGTAAGGCCGCTAGTTAGAACCGCGCACTTAATAGCGATCTCTCGCTGTCGATCAGTGAGGGGTGCCTTTTCGTAGAGCGCCTGTACATAACCACGACATATGAGTTCAAAATGCTCGGTCGTCATGCCACGCCCAGTAAACTGCGTCCCAGGTATTGCAAACTCTCGCAATTCGGCCAGGATTAAGTCATTGTTTATAAATGATTTTAGTGATGAAACACCGATGAATTTGGCCAGGTCACCACTATCGGCATCTGCAATCGATTTCACCGCTGACCGAAGCGCGATCACTCTGTCAGCATTGTCTAAAACATAGACGTCAAGCTCATCGCCGCCTAAGTCTATCTTCCCGCGCCATTTTGCAAACGGAGATGTCAATCCAACGTTTTCTGTTTTTGCTGGAGTTGGCGCCAAACGAGAGCTGCTAATACTAAGCTCATTCTGGTGAATATGAAGCCCAACGGATTTTCCGGCGCTGATAATTTTCTTGTGCCACTTGATCGGTATTTTCCCAGTTGTGGCCCAATACTGGATGGTGCTCTGCTTTGTGCTTAACATTCTTGCCAACTCAGATTGGCTACCAAAGCGGGATATGATTGATTCAGCTCTATTCATCGGGAAGTCTCCTGAGTTCCCGATGTGTCTAACGAAAAATTTCGATAGAGTCTACCGATTTTTTTCGTTAGCCCACCGCTTTTTCGCCGCTTTCCGCGCAATCTCTTTCCGCCGCTCAGGCGTCATGTTCTCAGCGCGCTTGCGTCCGCCCTTCGCGCCAAGTGCCTTTGCAGCCGGGTCTTTACCGTCGTCAGGGATCGTGTCTTCCTCTTCCCCGGTGGCAATGCGGGCAACTTTGACAGCAGCGCCTATAACGTCGCCGGGGCGCTTTTGGCCTTTAGGTCCGGTAGGCATTATTTACTCGTCTTCTCGTCTGACTTGGCAAACGCATATCCCATCGCACCGGCTATGAGCGTTGCTGCCTCTCCGGTCAGTACATTATTCAACGCGAGAACACCGACGATTGGCAGTGCGATAGAAAGCACTGTGTATCGAATAAACTGCCAGCCGACCCCCTTGGTGTCAGTATCGGTTGTCCCTTTACGGTTCAGATATCCGACGATCAGAACTATTGGAACAGCTGACGCAATAATAATTGAAACCCAGATCACGCAGAGCCTCCATGCTTACCCCTAAGCATATAGGAAGCAGAGGCGGGATTCGATACCCTGTCAATGAGGCTGGATTTCAAACTGAGACACTACCTAATATTTTGACAGATCTCAAGCTGAGAACTGAGTTCATGGCTGACTTGTCTCGTTGCATAGAAAGTACATCCTTCCGAATCATGAGCTGTGCCATCTTGAAGGATGAACTGAATTTCGACCTGTTTCCCGATAACCCGTATTCAATAGCGTTGCGAATATGTCTGCAGAAAGCTTGGGTTTTTTTGGAAAGGCGCGGTGAAAGTGACTCAATTACACATTTTATTTTCGAAAAACGCGGCAAGAAAGAAGATGCTGAACTTGAGCTTGAGTTCCGCCGGATAGTGTCAGGTGAAAATAACCATCGAATCCCATACAGTTCATTTAGGATCCACTTTTCGGATAAAAGAACCAATTCCACGGGCATGCAAATCGCCGACTTGACCGCCAGACCTATTGCTTTGAATACATTTCGATCCAATCAAAACAATCGTGCATTCAACATAATTGCCAAAAAGATCTTCAAAGGCAAAAGTTTTTCCAATGTTGAACGAGGAATTTATGGCTGAAGAAGCGAAAGGCCTCGGATTACTCCAAGGCCCGACGCCGACCGGGAACCCCCAATCCACTTACTGGAATCATATGTCAACGGAACATGTTTGTCAATAAATATCAAATAGTTAGAAGAAAGTCCGTAAACGATTCAATTGACTCGTGTTTTGCGTGATTGACCTACACGGATCAAGTCGATTGCGTCTTGCGGATCAAGACGGCCGTCGTAAAGCGCGCGGCCGGAAATGGCGCCTTCCAAAATCGCGCAGTCCGGGTCCAACAACCGCCGGATGTCGTCGATCGACGCAAGGCCCCCGGAGGCGATCACCGGAACGGAAACGGCGCGCGCCAGGTCAAGGGTCGCGGAGATGTTGAGGCCTTTCAACACGCCGTCCCGGTCGATGTCGGTGTAGATGATCGCCGCAACGCCCGTGTCTTCAAAACGCCGGGCGAGATCGACGGCCGTCAGTTCGGAGGTTTCGGCCCAACCCTCGACGGCGACCTTGCCGCCCTTGGCATCGATCCCAACAGCCACCTTGCCGGGAAACGCTTTGCACGCGGCGCGCACCAGATCCGGATCGCGGACCGCCACCGTGCCGAGAATCACGCGGGCGATGCCCTTTTCCAGCCAGGCCTCGATGTGATCGAGCGTGCGGATGCCGCCGCCCAGCTGAACCGGGTTCGATGTTGCCGCAAGGATCGCCTCGACCGCGGTGCCATTGACGCTTTCGCCGGCAAACGCGCCATTGAGGTCAACCACATGCAGCCAGTCAAATCCCTGATCCTGAAACATCTTCGCCTGAGCGCCCGGGTCATCGTTGAAGACGGTCGCCTGGTCCATGTCGCCAAGCTTGAGGCGCACGCACTGGCCGTCTTTCAGATCGATGGCAGGAAACAGGATCATGGTGTGCCCTTTGCGCCGGTCACGGCGACCAGTCGAGGAAATTGGCGATCAGTTCCAGGCCCAGCCGCTGGCTTTTTTCCGGATGGAACTGGGTGCCGATCATGTTGTCTTTGGCGATCATCGCCGTGAACGTGCCGCCATAGTCAAAACTGGCCAGACGATCCTGCGGGCGCTGGCATTCAAAATGGTAGGAATGCACGAAATAGGCGTGCAGGCCGTCCGGTCCGGTATGGACGTTCTTCAACACCGGGTGCGCTGGGTCGGAGACGTCGATCGTGTTCCAGCCCATATGCGGGATCTTCAGGCTGGGGTCGGAAAGCTGCATCGCCTTGACATCGCCCGCGATCCAGCCGAGGCCGTCCACTGTTTCAAATTCCAGGCCGCGTGTGGCCATCAACTGCATGCCGACGCAAATCCCGAAAAACGGTTTTCCTTGTGCCTCAACGGCCTCGCGGAGCGCATCCGGCATCCCGTCGACCGCCCACAATCCACGTCTGCAATCGGCAAACGCCCCGACACCCGGCAGGACGATCCGGTCGGCCTTGAGGACGCGGTCCGGATCCGCGGTGACCAGGACATCGGGCATGTGCGCGTGGTCGCGGGCCGCCCGCTCAAAGGCCTTTGCCGCCGAGCGCAGATTGCCCGAGCCGTAGTCGATGATGGCGACACTCATTTTCGCGTCTCCGGCCCGAGCGTCAGACCGATAACCTGTTCACTGCCGATCCTCGGCACGATCGATCCGGTTTGCCGTGGCTTTGGACGATCTTCGGCCGCCGGATTTCCTGCGCGCGCGGGCCGTAATGCCAGGGCATGGAAGAACCGCAATTCGGCTTCCTCGCGGTCGCCCGCATGGACATGGCCAAGCACCTGCCAGCCTTTGCGCTCCAGCGACCAGCGCCGCATGTTTTGGGCCTCGAAACCGAACAACAACGAGATGGCGAACATCGTCGTGGCGGCCGCCACGCCGCCGATGCTCAGCGCCGCAAGCTCCAAGACCAGTGTCACGGCCAAATACCCCAGCAAGACCAGCCAAAGCCGGTGCCAAAGGATCCACACCAGCGAAAACGCAAACGCATACGGGCTGAAGCGATCCGGCACAAACACCAGGCGCCCGGCGTCACCCGCGCTTTGAACCGGATCCGCCATGTCCGGCGGCGCCATCACATAAAAGCTCGTCATGTGCCTCAGCCGCCCAATTGACCTTTGGTCGTTGGAACGCGATCCGCCTGACGCGGGTCAATTTCAACCGCCTTGCGCAAGGTCCGCGCCACCGCCTTGAAGCAGGTTTCGGCGATATGATGGCAATTTGACCCACAAAGGTTCGCAATGTGAAGAGTGAGTCCCGCATTCATTGCAAACGCGCGGAAAAACTCCTCAAACAGCTCGGTGTCGAAATCGCCGACCTTGTCGCGGTCGAACGCCACATCCCAGACAAGAAACGGCCGGCCGGACACATCCAGCGCGCAGCGGGTCAACGCTTCGTCCATGGCCAGATGGGTATCGGCATAACGGGTGATACCGGCCATATCGCCCAGCGCGTCGTTCAGCGCCTGCCCGAGCGCGATCCCCGTGTCCTCGACCGTGTGGTGGAAATCGATATGGGTGTCACCGTCGGCGTGAACGGTGATGTCGATCAGGGAGTGGCGCGCAAGCTGTTCCAGCATATGGTCGAAAAAACCGACACCGGTCTTGATGTCGTAGGCGCCGGTTCCGTCGAGATTGATGTCGACCGAAATCCGGGTCTCCTTCGTCGCGCGCGCAACGGATCCCTTCCGCATGCCAATTCCCCTTTTTGTGCCTGGTCCGCCGGCCTGATGGCCGGTGCCAGGGCGGCGCCGTTGTAGCAGGCCGTCCCGGGGTTGGGAATAGCCATGCGCGGCGACCGCGCTCTGGCGCGAACCTCCCGCTTTTGTTAAGCCGGAGCCGTCCCAAGAAAGGTCCGCCGCCATGCTGATGAACCGTTTTGCCCCAACCACCGCTATTGACCGTCTGGTCCTGCCGCTCGATGTCCCAAACGTAGATGCCGCGCGCACGCTCGTGGCCGCCACCAACGGGCGCGTCGGGGTCTACAAGATCGGCATGGAGTTGCAGTTCGCCGGCGGTCTCGACTACGCCTGTGAGCTTGCCGGCGACGGGCACAAGGTGTTTTTGGATGTCAAGCTTTTGGACATCGACAACACCGTCACCCAGGCTGTTAAAAACATTGCCAAAATGGGCATGACGTTCGTCACGATCCATGCCTATCCCAAAACCATGCGGGCCGCGGTCGAAGCCCTGCGGGAGGCCGACGCTCCGGATCTCTGCCTGCTTGGCGTGACGGTCTTGACGTCGATGTCCGAAGACGACCTGGCTGCTGCCGGATATCGCGGGCCCGTCGCAAATCTTGTTGAAGCGCGCGCGCTGGATGCCAGAACCGCAGGCATGGGCGGCATCGTCTGCGCGGCGACCGAGGCGGACCGGATGCGCGCCATTCTCGGCGATGATATGGTGATCGTCACCCCGGGCATCCGGCCGGCCGGCAGTGCCGCCGGCGATCAGCGCCGGGTGATGACGCCAGCCGACGCGATCCGCGCAGGCAGCGACTACCTGGTTGTCGGCCGCCCGATTTCCAAGGCCGCCGATCCGGCCGCCGCCGCCGATGCCGTGGTCACGGAAATCGCCGCCGCGCTCTGAGAAATACCTAAGCCGCCGCGCCGTTTCCGGCCGCACCGGCGCGCAGCACCATGCCGTACAGGTCGCGCGGATCGTCCGGATCGGCGAGCAGATCGAGCTTCTCGTGGTGCCCGGTCTTTGGCAGAAGGTCGCGCACGAACCGAAGCGCGGCAAAGTCCTCGACGGCAAAACCAACACCGTCAAACAGCGTGATCTGGCTGTCCGACACGCGGCCGGACGCCTTGCCGGCATAAACCTGCCAGAGCTCGGTCACCGGATGATCCGCCGCCAGTTGCTGGAGTTCGCCCTCAACGCGGGTCTGATCCGGAAACTCGACGAAAATATCTGAGCGCAAAAGGATATCCCGGTGCAGTTCGGTCTTGCCGGGGCAGTCGCCGCCGATCGCGTTGATATGGACGCCCGGGCCGACCATGTTGTCGGTGAGAATCGTTGCGTATTTCTTGTCCGCCGTCACGGTGGTGATGATCTCAGCCCCTTCGATCGCCTCTTCCGGGGTCTTGAAAATGGTCAGATCCAGTCCGGACCCCGCCAGGTTCCGCGCAAGGCGGACGCTCGCATCCGAATCGATGTCATAGGCGCGGATCTTCGTGATGCCGACCATGGATTTGAACGCCAGGCACTGGAAATCGGACTGGGCGCCATTTCCGATGATGGCCATCGTGGTTGCCCCTTCCGGCGCAAGATGCTTTGCGGCCAGCGCGGAATTCGCCGCCGTGCGCAACGCCGTCAGAATGGTCATCTCGGTAAAAAGAACCGGGTAACCGGTCGACAGGTCCGACAGGACGCCAAATCCCGTCACTGTTTGCAGACCGTCACGGGTATTGCCCGGATGGCCATTGACATATTTGAAGCCAAACGTCTCACCGTCGCTCGTCGGCATCAATTCGATCACGCCTTGCGGTGCATGGGCCGGGATCCGGGGCTTTTTGTCGAAACTTTCCCATCGCAGGAAATCCTCCTCGATATAATCCGCCAAGCCCGACAGGAACGCTTCAACGCCGATGGCGGCAACGTTCTTCATCATGTTGTCGACGCTGACAAACGGGACGAACGCAAGATCAGAGGGGGCCTTACCGGCGGCTTTAAAGGTCATGGCGTCAAAAACTCCTTGTGGGCCGGTCGAAGACGCGGCGGCCGAACAGGCTGGCGGTCAGATCGACCATCAGCCGCGCGGTCTTGCCGCGGTCGTCGAGGAACGGATTGAGCTCAACAAGATCAAGGGAGGTGACAAGCCCGCTGTCATGCAGCATTTCCATGACCAGATGGGCTTCGCGAAAGGTTGCGCCGCCAGGCACGGTGGTGCCGACCGCCGGGGCGATATCCGGATCGAGAAAATCGACATCCAGACTGACATGGAGCAAGCCGCCGGCCGCCGCCACGCGCTCAAGGAACGGCCGCATTAAAGCCGGCAGACCGTGCTCATCAATCATCCGCATATCATTGACGCCGATACCGGCCTCAATGAGAAATTCGCGTTCCTTCGAATCAATCGAACGGACCCCGAAGATTTCCACGTTCTGCGGATCAACACTGTGCGCCAGCGGCCGGCCCAGCAAGGCATCAAATCCGGGCAGGCCGCAGACATAGGCAAGCGCCGTGCCGTGCAGATTGCCGCTTTCGGTGCTGTCCAGCGTGTGAAAATCCGAATGGGCGTCAAGCCAAAGCACAAAGAGCGGCCTGTTCTGCCGCGCCGCCGCTTCCGCGTGGCCGGACACCGTGCCCAGCGCGACCGCGTGATCGCCGCCCATATAGATCGGAAACGCTTCGGCTCCGCCCATTTCCCGCGCGAAGGCATGCAAGGTCCGGGTCCACCCTGCGATTACCGGCAGGTTTTTCAGCCCGGCGCCGACGCCGAACGGCGTTTCAACCGTTGCCGGAACCAGATTGCCGGCATCGGAGACGGTATGTCCCAAAGCCTCCAGGTTTTCCTTCAATCCGGCGGTGCGAAGGGCATCAGGACCCATCACGCAGCCCCGCCGGCCCGCGCCTTCCTGGATCGGCGCTCCGATCAATCTGATATTGCGACCGTCCACGCGCATCATCCTGTGTCACTGTCCAACATGATGATTGTCCGGATAAAATATGGCGGTGTAAATCCGTTCGGTTGATCAATTGCGTGGACTAATTTATCATTTTGGAAGTAAAGAATGATCAATATGACACTCATGGACGACCTGGACTATCAACTCGTCGGCCATTTGCGATCCGACGGCCGCCGGTCCGTATCCGACCTTGCCGCAGAGCTTGGCGTCTCCCGCGCAACCGTCCGTGCCCGGATGGAACGGCTTTTGGAGAACGGCGAAATTCTCGGCTTTACCGCGGTTCTGCGGGACGATTGGCGCGATCTGCCGATCCGGGCAATCGCCCTTGTGGAAATCGCCGGGCGAAACACCGAACCGATCATCCGAAAACTGAGCGCGATGACGGAACTGCGGGCCATTCACTCCACAAACGGCAAATGGGACCTGGTTCTGGACATTGCGACCCGCGATCTTGCGGCCTTTGACGACGTCCTCAACCGGATCCGCTTGATCGACGGCATTGCCAACACGGAAACCAATTTGCTGCTGACCACCCGAAAGGGGCCTGCCGTTTCGCCCGGTGATTTTACCGCGGCAACGACCGGCGCTGGGCCAAAGGCTCGCTTATCGGGTGGTTGAACCACGACGGGCTCGCTACGGTAAGGCCAGATATGTGATGGCAGACAGACGATGACAAAACCGATCGATCTTGCAAGTTTAACCGCTCCGCCACAACCGCGCGCCGTCGGACCCGAGGCGGAAGCCGATTACCGCGTCGTGCGCCAGACCCTGGAGCGCATCACCCGCGACTGGCGTGACCAGCCGGGCCTTGAGCAGCTTGCCCGGGAAGCCGGCCTTCAGCCGATCCAACTGCAAAGGGTGTTTTCGCGCTGGGCCGGCCTGACACCGAAACAATTCCTTCAGGCCATCACGCTGGACCACGCCAAGGCGCTCCTCAGAGACGCGGCCAGCGTCTTGGACACGAGCTACGATGTCGGCCTGTCCGGCCCGGCCCGGCTGCACGACCTTTTCGTCACCCACGAGGCCATGACACCGGGCGCTTATCGCAGCCGCGGCGCCGGGCTGACCATCTCCTACGGATTTCATCCCTCGCCCTTCGGGTCGGTTTTGCTGATGGTGACCGACAAGGGCGTCGCCGGGCTGGCCTTCGCCGATCCGGGAGAGGAGCGAGCGGCGCTGGAGGATATGCGCGCCCGCTGGCCGGCGGCAAGCTATGTCGAGAACGCGGCGGCCACAGCCCCTTACGCCGAGCGGATCTTCGATCCGTCAAAATGGACCGAGGACACGCCGCTGAACATCGTTCTGATTGGAACCGACTTTGAGATCAAGGTGTGGCAAACCCTGCTCAAGATCCCGATGGGCCGGGCGACCACCTATTCCCACATCGCGAGTGATCTGGGCAGGCCGACCGCGGCGCGCGCCGTCGGAACGGCCGTTGGGCGCAATCCCATCTCCTTCGTCGTGCCGTGTCATCGTGTTCTGGGCAAACAGGGAAACCTGTGTGGCTACCATTGGGGATTGACCCGAAAACGGGCGATCCTGGGCTGGGAATCGGGGCTTTCAGGGCCGGTGCTGGAATCCGTCTGACGCGCGGCTTAGGGCACCGGCCCGTCGGGCATCGGCAGCTCCGAGGTGATGTCCCAGCCGAAGGAGGCTAGACGTTCGGCGGCCATATCGGTGATTTCGCCGGTCATCACGAAATCGATGCCCGACGGTGGAAACGGCAACCGGGCAAAGCCTTCGTTGATCGCCACAAAGGCCGGGCCGGTGGATCGCGTCCAGGACACCAGGTCGAGCGGCAGGATCAGCGCCGCGGTCCCGTCACGGCGAAGGGCAATGGCAAATCCACCCACCGTGCGAAACTGGCTGAGCGTCGCCTTCGTGCGGTGGTAGGTCTCCGTCAGAACGATCCGGCGGAGCTGGAAATAAGCCTCGTCCCGGGTTTGCGCGTTGCCGGCACTGGCAGCCAGGAGATCCCGGCCATCCACCGTGTCCAGAGCCTGAAGCCGGTAGGCGAACACCGCGCGCTCAGACGGCGTGAAATACGGGTTGGCGAAAAACGAGGCGATCGTTTCCTCCGGGATGCCAATGACCCGCAAGACCGCGGTGACCCGATCGTCCAGCTCGGATCTGGAATTGTCGACGATCATGGTGCGCAGGTTTTCCGCGGTGCCCATGGTTTGCCCGATGATCCCGCCCGGGATCAACGCCATGATCGCACTGATCGTCCAGCGCCCGGCCGTCGTCACGCTCGCCGTTTTATCGAGTTTTTCCGAAAGCGGCGTATAGAATGTGTACGGATCAACGCCGAGTTCGACGGCAAGCGCGCGGCGGGCGCGATCCTGTCCGGTGATCGCTTTTGCAAGGTCAGCAGGTGACGTGGCCTCGCCGGAGACGGCCTGTTCCACGCCGCGCGACAGTCTGCCGAACAGGCGCCCGACGCCGCTCACCGTGTTCTTGGCCGTGCCGGCCGGATCGGACACGACGCTCTCGACGAACTCTGCCGGCCGCCGGGCCGCCTCCTTCAGTCCCTCGACGAACGAGGCATTGGTTTCCAGGCTTTCCAGGGCCACAAGCGCTTTGAGCTCGCGGATGCGCAACCGCAAAAGACCATCGCCGACGATCCGTTCGGATCCGTTCGCGGTCGAAAGCGTGTAAATGCGCAAGAAACCGTCGCTGCGGACCGGCGTCTCGACCTTGTATCCGGGCCCCAGCTCGGCTCCGCCAAGAACAACGGCCGGATCCTGTTCGGGCGGTGTTTCGTAGATGTCGGTGAGTGCCACAGCCGGCCAGGCCGCCGCCGCGAAGACCGCGGCCGCCCCGAGCCCCATCATCAACCGACCCACAGCCATGTCGTCCTTCATTGTCTTCCGGCGGCGGTGATCCGGCGCCTGATCTACTCGGGCGCCATTCCGTTGAGCGCCAGCACCTCACCGGCCAGATAAAGGGATCCGCAGATCAGGATCCGTGGCGGTTCACCGTCGGCCGCCGCGCAGGCCCCGATATCCTTCAAGGCCGCGTCCAGCGAGTCAAACGGTGTCGCCTCCAATCCGGCCGCCCGCGCAAGGTCCGCAAGATCAAACGGATCCTTCGCGTTGGTCGCCGATGTGATCGGCACTGTCGCAACGTGACGCGCGAGACCATCAAAGGACCGGAAAAACCCGGCCGGATCCTTCGTGTTCAACATGCCGGCGATCATATAGAGCGGCCTCGGCCGGCGCTCTTCCTGCTCGCCCATAAACGCAGCGATCGACACGCCCGCGCCCGGATTGTGACCGCCGTCAATCCAAAGTTCAGCACCGGGCGGGCATTTGTCCAGCAAAGGGCCGCTCACAAGCGGTTGCAGGCGGCCCGGCCAGTTGATCTCTTTTAATCCCCGGGCCGCGATATCCTCTCCCGGCCAAAGGTCTGCAACCTTCAAGGTCGCGATCGCGACCGCGGAATTGATCACCTGGTGGCTGCCGTTGAGGTTCGGCAGCGGCAGGTCGGACACACCGGTGTCATCCTGGAACACAAAGCGGCCCTGATCGGGGTACGCGGTGTAGTCCACACCGTATTGGATCATCGGTGTTCCGGTCCGCTGTGCCGTGCGGACGATCACGTCCTCCGCCTCGGCCGGCTGCGGCGCGATGACAGCGGGCCGTCCGGGCTTGAAGATGCCCGCCTTTTCGGCGGCGATCGCTCCGATCGACGTGCCGAGGAATTTTTCGTGGTCCATGGACACGGGCGTGACCACGCTCGCCACTGGCCGGTCCACCACATTGGTCGCATCCAGCCGCCCGCCAAGGCCGACCTCCAGGAGCAAGACATCGGCCGGATTTTCGGCAAACAACAGGAAGGCGGCGGCCGTGGTGATTTCGAAGAACGTGATTTCCGCGCCGCCATTGGCCTCTTCGCAGCGGTAGAGCGCCTCAAAGAGTTTTGCGTCCGATACGAAGCGTCCGTCCCCGCCAAGGCGGATGCGCTCGTTGAACCGGACCAGATGCGGCGACGTGTAGACATGGCAGCGTTTGCCGCCGGCTTCCAGGATCGCGCGCATCGTCGCGGTCACGGAGCCCTTGCCGTTCGTCCCGGCAATGTGAATGGTCGGCGGAAGGATGGTTTCCGGGGATCCCAAGGCGCGCAACAGGCGCTGCATCCGCCCCAGAGACAGATCGATTTCCTTGGGGTGCAGCGCAAGAAGCCGGTCAAGTATCGCCGTAATCTGGTCCAATGCGTCCCCCCGGGAGACCTGTCATCGCAAAAGCCTTACGCGGCCACGCCCGCATTACGAAACCCAAGCGAGCCGCGCAAGTGCCCGGGTGGCCCGCGATGGTGCAACGACGGTTCCAGAACAGGCGGACGTCGAAATCGCGATGTCACGCCTTGACGGCGGCCTCTTGCGCTTCCGCGGCCGGCTCCGCTTGTTCCCCGCTGTCGGAGTCTGTTGGTGTTTCGGATGGATCCTCCGCGCCGGCGACCGGCGGCGGCTGGATTTCGCGTTTCATCAACAGGCCGCAGATCCGCGCGATCGTCTCTTTCAGGTCATGGCGGGTGACCACCATGTCGACCATGCCGTGCTCCAAAAGGTATTCGGCGCTTTGAAAGCCGTCCGGGAGCTTTTCGCGGATGGTCTGTTCGATCACCCGGCGGCCGGCAAATCCGATCTGGGCCCCGGGTTCTGCGATGTGAACATCGCCGAGCATGGCATAGGACGCGGAAACGCCGCCGGTGGTCGGATTGGTCAGCACGACAATATAAGGGAGATTTTCCTCCCGCAGCATTTGAACCCCGACGGTCGTGCGCGGCATTTGCATCAGGGACAGGATGCCTTCCTGCATGCGTGCCCCGCCCGACGCGGCAAACAGCACAAACGGCGTCTTGTCCGCGACGGCTTTTTCCATGCCCGTCAGGATCGCCTCGCCGGCCGCCATGCCTAAGGATCCGCCCATAAAGGCAAAATCCTGAACGGCCGCCGTCATGTCCATGCCGTTCACCTGGCCTTGAGCGACATGCACGGCATCCATCTCGCCGGTTTTGGCCCGGTTTTCCTTCAAACGGTCGCTGTAGCGCTTGGTATCCCGGAACTTGAGCGGATCGGCCTGGACGTCAGGCGTTTCCAGCTTCCGGTAGTCGCCGCCATCAAAGAAGATTTCCAGGCGCTTCTTGGCCGGAATCCGCATGTGGTGCCCGGAACTGGGCACGACCCATAAATTGGCTTCCAGATCCCGGTGAAACACCATCTCGCCCGTTTCCGGGCATTTGATCCAAAGGTTTTCCGGAACTTCCCGCTTCTTCAAAAGATCGCGGATTTTTGGCCGGACGAGGGAATTGATCCAGTTCACAAGAAGCGGGTCCGTCTGTTGGTTCGAACGTGTGGCGGATATCTCACTTGGGCTGTTGTCTCACGCCGACCGCGCGCGGGCAACACCGCCGGCAAGGTCCGAAACAAGCGTGGTTACCGCCGAAACGGTCCGGTCGGTGGCTCTGCCGGCATCGTCCAGACTGTCACGGATGGCGTTGACCAGCACCGTCCCGACAACGACACCGTCGGCATCCTTGCCAATCATGGCGGCCTGGTCGGCGGTCTTTATGCCGAAGCCGACCGCCACGGGCAAGCGCGTGTGTCCCTTGATCCGGTTGACTGCCGTCGTCACACGGCCGGTATTGGCGATCGCCGCGCCGGTGATGCCGGTGACCGACACGTAATAGACAAATCCAGATGTGTTGGCGAGAACGGCCGGAAGCCGACGATCGTCCGTTGTTGGCGTGGCCAGGCGAATGAAATTCAGTCCGGCCTCGAGGGCGGGAAGGCACAATTCGTCATCGGCTTCCGGCGGGATATCAACCACGATCAGTCCGTCGACACCCGCATCGCGGGCCTCGGCCACGAAGTTCTTCGGATCGCGCACGTAAATCGGATTGTAATACCCCATCAGGACGATGGGTGTGTCGGCGTCCTTTTGACGGAACGCGCGGACCATCTGCAGCGTCTTGTCCATGGTCTGGCCGCTTTTCAGCGCGCGCTGCGTGGCCTGCTGGATCGGCACACCTTCGGCCATCGGATCGGAAAACGGCATGCCGAGTTCAATCACATCCGCGCCGGCCGCCGGCAGGGCGTCCAGAACCGCCTGGGACGTGGCAAGATCCGGGTCGCCAGCGGTGATGAACGTCACCAGGGCCGGCCGTCCGGCCGCAGCACAGGCCTTAAAGCGCCGATCGATACGCGTTTCCGACATTCCTGATCATCCTTGCACAGCGTCTGTTGGGGCCGCTTGGCTTTGCAGGGATGTAGGGGGGCGGTGGAGGCGCTGTCAATCCGTCAGCGCGTCCGCGAGCCGGATTCGCCAGCCTCTGAAGGGAAAATGGACTTTACGACCCCATCTGCCGGGTTTCGAAGACCTGCCGATAGACGGCCCCTGCGATCTGTTCGCGGGTCAAGCCCTTTTTCGCAAGCTCAGCTTCGGTCAACCGGTCATAGGCGTCAAAAAGAGCGGCCGCCTCGCGGGCGCGCTTCAGATCTTCAAACAACCGGCCAAGACCACGGGCCGCAGCCGATGCCGCGTCGGTCAGCGCTTCAAGAGGGGAGACGGTGTGTGTGGCAGCCATTTCAATGCTCCTTGGTTTGGAGACGGTGCGGAAAGAACCGCGCTTGTGACCTGAACATAAGAGCATGTTGCGCCGCAGCAATATCACTTGCCGGGACCCTGGATTGCAGTCATTGCATGTCATCCACCTCACGCGGCACTGATATGCAAAAGCCGACTAGCCATGCGCACAAAGTGCGCCTATATTTTCGATGAACTGGCACTGAGTGCGCTTTTACGAACAACAATTTGGAGGAACCCATGGCCCATCGTCATGCGTCACCCGGCCTCCATCATGGCCTCGCGCGCGCCTGGAAATCGGTCCGCGATTTCAAGCTCACGGCCGAACCGGCCCGCGATCCGTGGACCGAGCGGACCTATCAGGCAGGCCGTCTGGCACAACAGGCCAAGCAGCTGGATGCCCGGGGCCGCCAGGAGTTGCTTTTGGCCGGTCTGGCAGGCCTGGGTTTCGGCCGCCGGTAACGCACCAGGGCAAAGATCCACCGCGGCAGAAACGCCTGTGGCAAACGGCTGCCGGTCAGGTATCCATCATGATCTTTGGAGTTCGCCGCGCGGCTGAACCGTGATGACTAGAGATCGAAACCAAGCATTTCGCCGACAGCGAACACATCCTTGTCGCCCCGGCCGCACAGGTTCATCACCAGGATCTGGTCCTTGTCCATTTGCGGGGCGAGCTTGACGACCTGGGCAAGGGCGTGCGCCGGCTCCAGAGCCGGAATGATGCCTTCCACCTTGGTGAGAAGCTGGAACGCCTCCAGGGCCTCATCGTCCATGATCGGCACATAATTCACACGGCCAATATCCTTCAGCCAGGAATGCTCCGGGCCGATCCCCGGATAATCAAGACCGGCCGATATGGAATGGCCTTCCAGGATCTGGCCGTCGTCATCCTGGAGAAGGAAGGTGCGGTTGCCGTGCAGAACGCCGGGTTTTCCGGCATTGAGCGACGCGCAGTGCTCCTCGCCGTCAAGGCCCCGGCCGCCGGCTTCCACGCCGTAGATCTTGACGTCCTTATCATCGAGGAACGGATGGAACATGCCGATGGCGTTCGATCCGCCGCCGACAGACGCAACGAGCACGTCCGGCAGCCGCCCCTCGGCGTCCAGAATCTGGTCACGCAGTTCCTTGCCGATCACCGACTGGAAATCGCGGACCATTTCCGGATAGGGATGCGGCCCCGCCGCGGTGCCGATCAGATAATAAGTGTTGTCGACATTGGTTACCCAATCGCGCAGCGCTTCGTTCATAGCGTCTTTCAGCGTTCCAGCGCCGGCGGTCACGGGGATGATTTCCGCGCCGAGGAGCTTCATCCGGAAAACGTTCGGCTTCTGCCGCTCCACGTCGGTCTCACCCATATAGACCACGCAGGGAAGGCCAAACCGGGCGCAGACCGTGGCCGTTGCCACGCCATGCTGTCCCGCGCCCGTCTCGGCGATGATCCGGGTCTTACCCATCCGCTTGGCGAGCAGGATCTGGCCGAGGCAATTGTTGATCTTGTGCGAGCCGGTGTGGTTCAGCTCATCGCGCTTGAAATAGATCTTTGCCCCGCCCAGGTGCTCGGTCAGCCGTTCAGCGAAATAAAGCGGCGAGGGACGGCCGGTGTAGTGGGTGTTCAGGCTTTCGACCTCGGCGGCGAAAGCCGGGTCGTTCCTTGCCGCCTCATAGGCCTTTTCCAGATCGAGGATCAGCGGCATCAGGGTTTCGGCGACATACCGGCCGCCAAAAATACCGAAATGGCCGCGTTCGTCCGGTCCGGTCCGGATGCTGTTTGCCATTATGGTCATCGCCGCTCAACTCCCTGACACAGTGGCGCCCCGGGCCGCGGCCACGAACGCGCGAATGAGGTCCTCGTCCTTGATGCCCTTGTCCCGCTCCACCCCGGAAGAGACATCGATGCCCGGCGCGCCGCTGAGCCGCATCGCCTCGGCGACGTTGGAGGCATCAAGCCCCCCCGAAAGCATGAAGGGCTTTGCAAGGTCAAGGTCCTTCAGCAGGGTCCAGTCAAACGACACACCGTTGCCGCCGGGCAGGTCGGACCCTTCAGGTGGTTTGGCATCAAACAGAAAACGGTCCGCGACCTGCTCATAGGCGCGCGCCTTCTCAATGTCCTCCGGCGCCGATATACCCAGTGCCTTCATGGCTTTAACGCCGTGCATCACCTTTGCCAAGGCCAACGCCTCGGGCGGTTCCGAGCCATGGAACTGGATCCAGTCGGGCGCGACCAGTTCCTTGATCCGCGACAATCCGTCCAGATCCATGTCGACCGTCACGGCGACGATCTCCGCCTTGCCGCGCGCCTGGTCCGCCAGCCGGCAGGCGTCCGACAAGGAGACATGGCGCGGGCTCTTGGGAAAGAACATTAGCCCGACCATGTCGGCCCCGGCATCCAGCGCCGCTTCCATGGTGTCCGGCGTGGACAGGCCGCAGATTTTGATCGATGTGTCACTCATGGTCTCGAGATATCGCGGTTTCAAAGGTGATTGTCAAAGACACCGGGCGGAAGGGAAGCTTGGCCGACATCTCCCCAAATGCGTGTCATCCCGGACGCAGCAACGCGGAGATCCGGGGTCCACTAGGCCCTGTGGGCCCCGGCTCGCCGGCCGGGGTGACGTCTGCTCCAAGGGCGGAGACACCGTCTACGTCACATTATACGCCGCGATGGCGGCCATATTGACGATGTCGGAATCCTTGGCGCCCATGGGCAGGATCTGCACCGGGCGGTCGAGACCGACAAGCAGCGGCCCGATCACGGTCGAGCCGCCCAGCTCCTGCAGCATCTTGGTGGAGATCGACGCGGAGTGGAAGGCCGGCATGACCAGGACATTGGCCGGACCGCTCAAGCGGCAGAATGGATAGACCGCCATTTTGTCCATGTTAAGCGCCACGTCGGCCGCCATGTCGCCGTCATACTCGAAATCGACACGGCGCCGGTCGAGGATGCGCACCGCCTCCTGAACCTTTTCGGAGCGCTCGCCCCTAGGGTGACCAAACGTGGAATAGGCGAGCATGGCCACCCGCGGCTCATAACCGAGCTTGCGCGCCACATGGGCCGCCTCCTCGGCGATATCGGCAAGCTCTTCGGCCGTCGGCATGTCGATCACGGCCGTGTCGGCGATCAGCACCGTCCGGCCGCGGGCGAGCACCATCGACACACCGATCACCCGGTGGCCCGGCTTTTCATCCAGGCACGCCCGGACCGTGTCGAGCACCACGGAGTAATTCCGAGTCAGACCGGTCACCATGGCATCGGCGTCGCCGCGCGCGACCATGATCGCGCCCCAGTAATTGCGGTCATTGTTGACCATGCGCTGGCAGTCGCGGAGCAGGTAGCCTTTGCGCTGCAGGCGGCCATAGAGATAGTTGGCATAGTCGGTGTTACTGTTCGACACGCGCGCATTCTGGATCTGGATGCCCGGCCTGTTGACGTCGACGCCCGCCTGCTGGGCCATCGTCCGGATTTCGTCCTCGCGGCCGATCAGGATCGCCTCTCCCAGCCCCTGGTTCACGAAGCTCGTCGCCGCGCGGATCACCGGCTCTTCCTCGCCCTCGGCAAACACCACCTTCTTGGGCTGCTGCCGGATCTTGGAGAAGATGCGCTGCAAGGTCCCGGCGACCGGATCCCGGCGGGCGGACAGCTCGTGGCGGTAGGCATCCATGTCGATGATCGGCCGGCGGGCAACGCCGCTGTCCATGGCGGCCTGGGCGACGGCCGGCGGAATGGCGTGGATCAGCCGCGGATCGAACGGCACGGGAATGATGTATTCGGGACCGAATTTCGGCCGGTTGCCGCGATAGGCGGCGGCCACCTCGTCCGGTACCTCCTCACGGGCGAGATCGGCAAGGGCCCGCGCGCAGGCGACCTTCATCTCGTCGTTGATCGTCGTCGCCTGCACGTCGAGTGCGCCCCGGAAAATATACGGAAACCCGAGGACATTGTTGACCTGGTTCGGATAATCGGACCGTCCGGTCGCGACAATCGCATCATCGCGCACTTC
Organism: Roseibium sp.; assembly: GCA_017643215.1. GTDB lineage: Bacteria > Pseudomonadota > Alphaproteobacteria > Rhizobiales > Stappiaceae > Roseibium. Next base: position 102,219 of record JAEPNV010000011.1, read on the forward strand.
GGCAGCTTCTTCCGGCGTGATTTCCGGATCGGGATTGGCCATGGCGAAAATGATCGGATTGGGCGCCATGGCCTTCAACATGTCGGCGGTCAGCGCGCCCTTGACCGACACGCCGAGGAACACGTCCGCGCCCTTGACCGCGTCGTAGAGCGAACGGGCGTCGGTCTCGACGGCATGGGCGGACTTCCACTGGTTCATGCCTGCCTCGCGGCCCTTGTAGATAACGCCTTTCGTGTCGCACAAAATGACGTTCTCATTGGGAATGCCCATCGCCTTGACGAGTTCGATACAGGCAATGCCGGCGGCGCCCGCGCCGTTGCACACCACCTTGGTGTCCTTCATATCCCGGCCGGTCATGTGAAGCGCGTTGATGAGGCCTGCCGCCGCGATGATCGCCGTCCCGTGCTGATCGTCATGGAAGACGGGAATGTCCATCAGCTCCCGCAGGCGCTGCTCGATGATGAAACAGTCCGGCGCCTTGATGTCCTCCAGATTGATGCCGCCGAAGGACGGTCCGAGATACCGGACGGAATTAATGAATTCATCGACATCCCCGGTATCGACTTCCAGATCGATGGAATCGACGTCGGCGAACCGCTTGAACAGCACCGCCTTGCCTTCCATCACCGGCTTGGACGCCAGGGCGCCGAGATTGCCGAGCCCCAGGATGGCCGAACCGTTGGAAATCACCGCGACCAGATTGCCGCGCGTCGTGTAGTCGAAGGCGCGGCTTGCATCATCGGCGATCGCCAGGACCGGCACCGCCACGCCCGGCGAATAGGCAAGCGAAAGATCGCGCTGTGTCGCCATCGGTTTCGTCGGTGAGATTTCCAGTTTTCCGGGCCGGCCGTCCCGGTGAAAGTTCAGCGCTTCCTGGTCGGTGAAGCTGATGGCGGTCTTCGACGATTCTTTCGCGGACATGGAGAGGGCGCTTCCTAGGCTGTTTTTATAAGGCAGGCGGGCGATGACCTTATCCCCTGGAATTTGACCGCTCAAGGCGCGATCGGTCATACCATTTGTGAAAGGATGAAAAGGGTTTGCTAGTTTCGGCGCATGTCACAGGCAACTGCGAAACCGTCTCCGGCGACTGACGCCAAAGTCACGCCGATGATGGCCCAGTACATCGAGATCAAGACCGCCAATCCAGACAGTCTGCTGTTTTACCGGATGGGCGATTTTTACGAGCTCTTCTTCGAGGACGCGGAAGTCGCCTCACGCGCGCTCGGCATTACCCTGACCAAACGCGGCAAACACCAGGGCGCGGACATCCCCATGTGCGGGGTGCCGGTGCACGCGGCCGACGATTACTTGCAAAAACTTATCGCGCTCGGCCACCGGGTGTCCGTCTGCGAGCAGACCGAAGATCCCGCGGAAGCCAAAAAGCGCGGTTCCAAGGCCGTCGTGCGGCGGGATGTCGTCCGGCTGGTGACGCCCGGCACCTTGACCGAGGACCGGCTTCTGGAGTCCGGCGCCAACAACTATCTGGCGGCACTTACCCGCCTTCGCGCCGGGTCGATGGCCGGAGAAGCGGTCTTTGGTCTTGCCTGGATTGACATGTCCACCGGCGGATTTCACGTCGCCGAGACGGGGTCTGAGCGGCTGGCCGCCGATCTTGCGCAAATCGCGCCGCGCGAACTCATACTGGCCGACACTCTGTTGCAGGAGCCCGAGCTGCGGATGCTGGCCGAACAGGCCGGCGGCGCCCTTTCGCCGGTGCCGCGGGCGTTTTTTGACGGATCGACCGCTGCGGACCGGCTCGCCCGCTATTTCGGCGTCAGAACTCTTGATGGGTTTGGGTCCTTTTCCCGCGCGGAACTCACCGCGGCGGCCGGTGTTCTCGCCTATATCGAAAAAACCCAGCTCGGCGAACGGCCGCCGCTCGACCCGCCGACCCGGGAAGCGGCCGCCGGGCACATGCTGATCGATCCGGCGACCCGGGCCAATCTCGAACTGACCCGGACCTTGTCCGGGGAAAAACAAGGCAGCCTTCTGGCCACCATCGATAGGACAGTAACGGGTGCCGGGGCCCGGCTTCTGGCCGGCCGCCTGTCGGGCCCGCTCGTGGACCCGGACCGGATCGCCCAGCGTCATGATTCGGTGGAGTTTTTCCTTGCCAATGAAATCATGCGCGAAGGGTTGAGGCAGATCCTGAAATCGGCCCCGGACATGGCGCGGGCCCTGTCCCGCATCGCGCTTCACCGGGCGGGGCCGCGCGATATCCTTTCGATCGCCCGTGGCCTGGAGGCGGCGAGGGCCGCCCACGACCAAACGGCGGGCGGCGGACCGGCGCCGGCGGAAATCGAGGCGGCGCGCGCCAGCCTTGAACGGGCGCCGCACGATCTTGGCGCGGAGCTTGCCGCGGCGATCAAGGACGAACCGCCGCTTCTAAAACGCGACGGCGGATTTGTTGCCTCCGGTTACAATGCCGATCTCGATGAACTCAGGGCGCTGCGCGATGAAAGCCGCAAGGTGATCGCGCGGCTCCAGGCCGAGTATTCCGAAGAGCTCGGCCTCCGCTCGCTCAAGATCAAACACAACAACGTCCTGGGCTGGTTCATCGAGGCGCCGACCGCCCAGACGGAAAAACTGACCACGGATCCGGCCCGATTCATTCACCGCCAGACGATGGCCGGTGCCATGCGGTTCACCACTTCGGAACTGGCCGATCTGGAAAGCAAGATTGCCAGCGCGGGCGACCGGGCGCTCGCGATTGAACGGGCGATCTTCGACCACCTCGCGGAGGCCATCGTCGCGGCCGGAGACGCCATCAAGGCCGCCGCGCGGGGCCTGAGCATCCTCGATGTGTCCGCCGCGCTCGCCAAATTGGCGCATGAGGAAGGCTACGCGCGCCCCGTGGTGGACGACAGCCGCGCCTTTGCCGTGACCGGCGGCCGGCACCCGGTCGTCGAACGGGCGCTCAAATCGGCCGGGGGCGACGGCTTTGTCGCGAACGATGCCGACCTTGGGCCGGCGGGCAGCGATGAAACCGGCCGCATCTGGTTGATCACCGGACCCAACATGGCCGGTAAATCAACCTTCCTGCGCCAGAACGCATTGATCGCGGTGCTGGCGCAAATGGGGGCCTTCGTTCCCGCGTCAAGCGCCCATATCGGCGTCGTCGACCGGCTTTTTTCCCGTGTCGGCGCGGCGGACGATCTCGCCAGAGGCCGCTCCACCTTCATGGTCGAAATGGTCGAGACCGCCGCCATCCTCAATCAGGCGGGCGACCGGTCGCTTGTCATTCTGGACGAGATTGGCCGGGGCACCGCCACATTCGACGGGTTGTCGATCGCCTGGGCGACGATCGAACATCTTCATGAGATCAACCAAGCGCGGGCGCTGTTTGCAACGCACTACCACGAGCTGACGGCGCTCGCCCAAAAGCTGGACCGTCTGTCCAACGCGACCGTCTCGGTCAAGGAGTGGAAAGGCGAGGTTATCTTTTTGCACGAAATCGTGCCCGGCGCCGCCGACCGGTCCTATGGGATCCAGGTGGCGAAACTTGCCGGATTGCCGGCAAGCGTCGTCGAGCGGTCAAAACAAGTCCTCAGCCAGTTGGAGGAACAGGACCGGCGGGCGCCGGCCGAAAGCCTGATTGACGAGTTGCCGCTCTTCGCGGCCGTGCCCGCAGCGCCGGGCCACGGGCATCAACCGGTCCCTGATCCCGTGACTGAGCGTCTCGACGCGCTTGACCCGGACGATATGACGCCGAAGCAAGCGCTCGACGCCTTGTATGCCCTCAAACGGGCCAAATCCGGCGGGACGTAGTGCCCGGCTTGGCGCCGGGATCACCGGCCGTGATAGGCCTTGATCTCGGCGATCTCGAGCTGCATCGCCTTGAACAGGGCCAGGGCGTCCTTGTCCTTGTCAGACAACGGCTTTTTGAACTCCACCTGGTCGATCAGGATGTCCAGCACCTCGCTGATCCGGCCGATCTGCCGGCCGTAGCTGCCGACTTCGTTGAGAATTTCCTGTTCCACTTGCGGGGCGGACGACCGGCCAAGGTTGATGTTGATGAAACTGAATTGGTTTCCGATCGCCTTGAACATGTCCGACCAGGGATTGATCGATTGCACAACATCGCCGGACAAGGGCAATTTGAAGCTCGGCATGGCGGTCTCCGCGCGTGAGAAAATTGGCTCTGCCATTAAGACGCGATGAATTGTGCAGCGCAACCTCATCCTTGGAAAGGCCATTTTGAGTGGCAGCAGACCGTAACCCGGTCCGAGGCGGATAGGCGCCGTGCAAAGGCGAGGTCCTCGACTTTTCCGGTGACCGCGTGGAACCTGGGGGATAAGGTCCGGTATTGCATACCTTTAGAACCTGGTTTTCATCCCAATGCGGTTCTTGCGACACGTCCCCCGGCAAGGCGTGCTGATTTTCGGCCTGCAACTGACGCACAGCACCTGCGTTTCGGCGCTGATCCCGCTCATGGGCTATTTCATTGTCGCGGGCCTGGGGTCGCAGCCCTGGCAGGTCGGTCTTTACACCGGGTTGGTCATGCCGCTGACATTGATCGCCACACGCTGGGCGGGCGAGCGGCTCGACAAAGGGTTTCCGGTCCGCCGCCTGTTGCTGATATCGGTCGCCGCCTATCTGATGCTGACCGCGATCCTCACGCGGACCGATAGTCTTTTGATCCTGATTGCCGCCGCCGCGCCGTTGATGAGCCTGGCGAATTTGGGATCGGGCACGATTTTTACCTTCGGCCGCCTCTATGCCACCCAAAACGGCCTGGATGTCGCAAAGGTCAACTCCTGGCTCAGGATGGCGGTGTCCCTCGCCTGGATGATCGGGCCTGCCGTCTCGTTTTTCCTCGCCGCGCGGTTCGGCTTTGCAGCGGCGTTTTCATGTGCGTTCGCGCTCGGCCTCGTTTACGCCCTTTTGTGGTATGTCGTCGTGCCGCGTGAATTCCGGGCCCCGCAGCGGCAAGTGGCCTCCGATGGATCTGATCCCATCAATTGGGGATTGCGGATCGCCGGGCTGATCTGCCTTGGATTTGTGATCACCAACTCCCTGTTCGTTTCGGCGATGCCGTTGTTTTTCATTAAGGACGTCGGCCTTCCGGGCGCAACACCGGGGCTCTCCCTGACCGTCAAGTGCCTGGTGGAAGTCTTTATCATCTTCGCCTCGGTGCGCCTTGCCGCACGGATCGGCCTGCGCCAGGTGCTGATGATTGCCGCGTGTCTTGGCGCTGTCAGCATGATGCTCTTTGCCCAAGCCGGCCATGTCTGGCAGGTCCTGGTGATCTCCGCCCTTGAGGGCGTCTACTACGGGCTGTTTGCCGGTGTCGCGATCACATTCGTGCAGAGTTTCGCGCCCGACCGGCCCGGCCGCGCGACCGCCGTCTATATGAACAGCCTGTTCCTCGGCGGCATGATCGGCAGCGTCTCGATGGGCTTCATTGCCAGCGCAGCGGATTTCAAGACGGTGCTTTTTGTCGCCGCCAGCGCATCACTCGCCGCGTTCGCGATCCTGCTGGCGACCTGGAAGGTGCAGCCGCGGCCGCACGCCCAAGAACTCTAGATCGCAGAGCTAAACGCCCCCCGCCTTGGCGACGGCCACCGCATTTGCCATGGCGCCGGCGAAACTGGTCCGATCTTCCGGATTCAGGAAACTGCCGATCGCGATCGCCTGGCCGCGGTTGCTCAGGCTGATTTTCGTCACGCCCTCATCCTCGACGCGTTCGATACTGAGCCGCACCCAGGCCGGATTGAACCGGTATTCCTGAAAGCGTTTGCCCGGCCCGACCTTGCGTACCAGAATTTCGGTCCTGGAAACGACGACTTCCTCAAACGACCGCGCGGCGGCGTAGTTCAAACGGAAGGCCAGATAGATCAGCGCCAGATCAAGACCAAAAAAACCGAACACCGGCCAAGCACCGATCATCAAGAACATGATCCCCGCGACAAAACTCACCACCCCAAGGCACGCCATCAGGATCAAAAAGCCGTTCGGTCCGAGCGACCGGTACGGCGTCAGAACAGCGGAAAAAAACGGCGCGTTGGGATCGATCGCCGTTCCATGTTCGTCGGGTTTCGGATTGTTCTTGCTCATCCTCACCGATTATAGAGGGGAGATGGCAGATTCAAAGACAAAGACCGCCCGCGGGTCCGCGCTCAAACGGGTGAACAAAACCAGTGGCCCAAAAAAAACGCCGTCGGTCGATAATCCCGGGCGTGTCCTGAAACGCTCCCGCTACACAAAGGCGGAGACCCGTGCGATTTTTCAGCGGTTTCACGCCGACAACCCAGAGCCGGAAGGCGAACTGGATTATGTGAACGCGTTCACTTTGCTGGTGGCGGTTGTTTTGTCCGCGCAGGCGACGGATGTCGGGGTTAACCGGGCCACCAGGCACCTGTTTGAAATCGCGGACACACCGGAAAAAATGCTCGCACTTGGCGAGGAGCGGGTCCGGGAGGAAATCAAGACGATCGGCCTTTACAGGAACAAGGCCAAAAACGTAATCCTGCTCTGCCAGCAGTTGATCAAGGAGCATGGCGGCGCCGTTCCGGAAAACCGGGAGGCGCTGGAAAAGCTCCCCGGTGTCGGCCGCAAGACCGCCAACGTCGTGCTGAATATCTATTTCGGCCATCCGACGATTGCCGTCGACACGCATTTGTTCCGGCTGGCCAACCGGATCGGCATGGCGCCGGGCAAGACGCCGCTGGACGTCGAAAAGGCGCTGGAAAAGGTCGTGCCGCAGGAATTCGGCCAACATGCCCACCATTGGCTGATCCTGCACGGGCGCTACATCTGCAAGGCCCGCAAACCGGAGTGCCGCCGGTGCGTGATCTACGATCTGTGCAAAAGCCCCGACCGCGAGGCGGCCGATACGATCCCCGAGATCGCGCTGCGGACGGCAGCACGGGTTGCGCGGGCTGAAAGCGGGCCTGGCAATGGCCCATGATTGCGCGCCTTTATCCCCGCGCCTGCGGTTTCGCAAACCGGCCGCTGGCGATGCGGCCTTCTTGCTCGCACTCATGAATGACAGCGCGTATCTGCGCTTCATTGGCGACCGCAAGGTCCGGGACCTCAACCAGGCGCGAGCGTATATTGAGAACAAGCTGCTGCCGCCGTTTTCAGACTCCGGCTTCGGCCTCTGGGTGACGGAGCTTTCGGCAAGCGCGGATCCAATCGGCCTTTGCGGCCTGGTCAAGCGTGATACATTGCCTGGACCCGACCTTGGCTACGCGTTCCTGCCGGCCTATCGGCGGAAGGGCTATGCCCGGGAAGCTGCCGAGGCGGTGCTTTACCACGCGGCGCACATCATTGGACTTCAAAACGTGCTGGCAATCGTCGATCCGGAGAACGCGCCGTCCCGCGATCTTTTGAACCATCTCGGATTTGTCTTTCAGGACAAAACGGTGTTTCCGCCGTCCGGCGACACGGTCGACATGTACTCTTGGACCGGCGCCGAACCCAAACCAACCGGGACAGACTGCGCCTGATGCCCGGACGCAGCTTCGACGCCTGGCGTGCAACTAAAAAAGCCGGATCTGATCCGGCCATGCTCAGCACTGATATTGTCCCAGGAGGTTTAAACCCGCCAGACGGTCAGGATTTTTGGCGAACGCGCACGATCACATCGACCCGGACAATTTCCATGCCCTCAGGGGCCTCCGGCACTTCACCGATGCCCACACCGTCGCCTGGAATGTCGACGACCCGGTTTTCGCCTTCGATGAAAAAGTGATGGTGGTCGGACACGTTGGTGTCGAAATAGGTTTTTGTGCCGTCAATCGCGACTTCGCGAAGCAGGCCGGCTTCTGTGAACTGATGCAAGGTGTTGTAGACCGTCGCCAGTGACACGGGCACATCCGCGCCGACCGCTTCCTCGTGCAAAAGCTCCGCCGAGATATGCCGGTCGCCCTTGGAAAAAAGGAGCTCAGCGAGCGAGACCCGCTGCCGGGTTGGCCGTAATCCGGCCTGGCGCAACACATTCGACACGTTAGAACGCGATGTCTGGTTCGTCGCGGTGTCAATCATTTCAGGCCTTTAGATTTCCGGTTTGTCCTCGCCGCGCGGTGCCCTCGAGCAACACAAATCGTGCCACAATGGCGGATCGCGACAAGCTATTGTCCACCCAATTGCTTCATTACTGCCATTTCTTGCCCTTAAAATGCAAGTTTTTCATGAAAAATCCCCTGCGGCAGGGCGCCGCTCAAGGCAATATCAGCGCGAGAACCACAATTTCGCGCGAGAAGCCAAGACGTTCGGCGATTCCCGGCCTTCCGATGGCGTTTACCCTGTGTTAGGAAGGCGCCCTATCGCATCTGAACAATAACGGTTCGTATCCCACCAGCGGCGGGATCCAGGGCTTGAAAGACAAATAACGGATCTTGAATGACCGAGCGGCGCTCCAGCTTTGACTACGAAGACCTTCTCACCTGCGGCCGCGGTGAGCTTTTTGGACCCGGCAATGCCCAGCTGCCGCTTCCGCCGATGCTGATGTTCGACCGGATCACCGACATCTCGGAGACCGGCGGAGAGCATGACAAGGGTTATGTGCGCGCTGAATTCGACATCAAACCGGATCTGTGGTTCTTCCCCTGCCACTTTCAGGGCAATCCAATCATGCCCGGTTGCCTTGGTCTTGATGCGCTTTGGCAATTGACCGGGTTCCATTTGGGCTGGCAAGGGCTGCCGGGCCGCGGCATGGCGCTGTCCACCGGCGAGGTGAAATTCAAAGGGATGGTCACGCCGGAGACCAAGCTCGTCGAGTATGGCGTCGACTTCAAACGGATCATGAAGGGCCGCCTGGTCCTTGGGATCGCCGACGGCTGGTTGAAAGCGGACGGTGAACAGATCTACAACGCCAAAGACCTGCGGGTCGGCCTGTCCACCGCCTGAACTCAACCGCCATGTCGAATTTATGCGCCGGCGCTTCCTTTACATTCGGAGCGCCGGTTTGCACATGATAAGGGCACTGGCTCGCACCCCTGCCCAGCCTGCCCGCCACTTGAGAATAGGAGACCGCTATGAGACGCGTCGTCGTCACCGGGATCGGGATCGTTTCTTCCATCGGCGCGACCGCCCAGGAAGTGCTGGCAAGCCTGCGCGAGGGAAAGTCCGGAATCAGTTTCTCTCCCGATTATGCCGAACACGGTTTTCGCAGCCAGGTTCACGGCAAGCCGGATGTCGACATTCCCGCGATGATCGACAAGCGCCAATTGCGGTTCATGGGCGACGGCGCGGCCTATAATTACATCGCCATGCAACAGGCGATCGCCGACAGCGGTCTGGAAGACACCGACGTGTCCAATCCGCGCACCGGCCTTGTGATGGGGTCCGGCGGCCCGTCGACCAAGAACCTGTTCCAGGCACACCAGATCGTGCTTGAAAAAGGCTCGCCCAAGCGGATGGGGCCGTTCATGGTCACGCGCGGCATGAGCTCGACCAATTCCGCGTGCCTTGCAACACCCTTCAAGATCAAGGGCATCAATTATTCAATCACCTCCGCCTGTTCCACGTCCGCACATTGCATCGGCGCGGGCACCGAACAGATCCAATGGGGCAAGCAGGACATTGTTTTTGCCGGTGGCGGCGAGGAACTCGACTGGACCCTGTCGTGCCTGTTCGACGCGATGGGTGCCATGTCGTCCAAATACAATGACACGCCGGAAACCGCGGCACGGGCTTATGACGCAACACGCGACGGATTCGTGATTGCCGGTGGTGGCGGCGTCGTGGTGCTGGAAGAGCTGGAGCACGCCAAGGCGCGCGGCGCCAAGATCTACGCGGAGATCACCGGATACGCGGCAAATTCGGATGGTTATGACATGGTCGCCCCGTCCGGCGAAGGCGGCGAGCGGTGCATGCGCCTTGCCATTGAGACCCTGGGTGACCGGAAAGTCGACTATGTCAACACACACGGCACATCGACGCCCGTTGGCGATGTTGGGGAAATCGAGGCCATCCGCCGCGTGTTCGGCGACAACCAACCGCCGGCCTCGTCGACCAAATCACTGACCGGTCACAGCCTGGGCGCCACGGGGGTTCAGGAGGCGATTTACTGCCTCTTGATGCTGCAAAACGACTTCATGACCGCCTCGGCCAACATCACGGAACTCGATCCGGCCTTGAGCAAGGACGAGATCGTGACAGAGCGGGTCGACAATGCCGGCCTCGACACCGTGCTTTCGAACAGCTTCGGATTCGGCGGCACGAATGCCTCCCTTGTCCTGTCGCGGTACCACGGATAAGGAGCCGTTCAATGCCGGAATTGATGAAAGGCAAGCGTGGCCTCGTCATGGGCGTGGCCAACGACCACTCCATTGCCTGGGGTATTGCCCGCACATTGGCCGACCACGGGGCGGATCTTGCCTTCACCTACCAGGGCGAAGCGTTTGGAAAACGCACCCGCCCGCTCGCTGATTCGGTCGGCTCCAAACTGTTGCTGCCGTGCGATGTGGAGGACACCGCCTCCGTCGATGAGGTGTTCGACACGCTCAAATCCGAATGGGGTTCGATCGATTTTCTCGTTCACGCGATCGCGTTTTCCGACAAGTCCGAGCTGCGCGGTAAATATGCCGACACGTCACGGGACAATTTCATTCGGACCATGGTGATCTCGTGTTTTTCCTTTACCGAGATCGCCAAACGGGCCGCCGCCTTGATGCCCGATGGCGGATCGATGATCACCTTGACCTATGGCGGATCAACCCGGGTCATGCCGAACTACAATGTCATGGGCGTCGCGAAGGCGGCGCTGGAAAGCTCGGTCCGCTATCTGGCCGTCGACTACGGGGAGCGGAATATCCGCGTCAACGCGCTGTCGGCGGGCCCGGTCCGCACCCTTGCCGGGTCCGGCGTTTCCGACGCGCGTATCATGTTCAATTATCAAAAGCGCAACTCGCCGCTCGGGCGGACGGTCTCGCTCGATGAGATCGGTGGGACGGGCCTCTACCTTCTGTCGGACCTGTCCGGCGGTGTCACCGGAGAGGTCCATTTCGTCGACAGTGGCTACAATATCATTTCCATGCCGCGCCTCGATGAACTGAAGGTCCAGGAACAAAAGGCGGAATAGGGCACCTCACCTCATTCCAGGTCACCCCGGGCAAGCCAAAGGCGCGACCCGGGGCCGAGGAACCACTGCGTTTGCGGCGGCGGCACCCGTTTCCATACCGAGCCGTGTGCCGCCCCGGTTCCGGATCTGCGCTTTGCCCGCTCTCCCCAGCAGAGAGGAGGGCCCTTCTGCCCGATGTGAAGTTCTAATCTTGCCGCCGCGGCCCAACGGAACCATCCGTTCGGCAAATGACTGCCGAGTTGCTGGACGGGGACCAACTGTTAGTCGATCAACTCATCCGGATAGACCCCGAACAGCCGGGTCTGGTCCAGCCAGCCGTCATAGTTTTCGCCGTTGACGCGGCACCATCCGCCGGCGCATTCGGTTATCGAGGCCAGGACAAAGGGCTCCAGCTCCGCGACGATATCGGCGTCCGACCTCGACCGGGCGCGCAGCGGCGTGCGGTTGTCCTGTTCCCAGGGCGTGACCAGAGCCGTTCGGCGGCCCGACAGAAGAGAGTGAAAGACCCAGCCCTCCTTGCCTTCCCAATCCCGGATCCGGCGCCAATTCTCGAACTCCTGGATGATCTCAACCGGCAGCCCCGCCTGAACGAAGGTCCAGGCGATGTCATGCTCGCGCGAGGGCCCGATACGGACATTCACACGGTCGGATTTCAGACTGACGAATCGTGGCACCGGCAGTCCCGACGCGCCCGTTTGGGTCGTTTGAGCAGCCGCACTCCACGGCATTGCGGCCAAAACAAACCCCATACATCCGATCAGGCACCATGCACGGAAGAAACGCTTTGGTCCGGCCATATTATTCGCTTGTCCAATTGCTCTTTTTCAAGGTCGTCTGGCAAAAGCTTTATCGAAAGCAGCATTGAAACGCCAGCATGCCGATCGGCGTGGCCGAACACCAGACCGCGCTGCCCCTGCGTCCACTTGTTTCTGCCGAACCATCTGGTAAGGAGAGGAAGACAAAGGCGTCCCGCGGACAGCGGCCGGCGTTTTGGAGGAAAGGTTGAGGCCGTCACCCTCAACAGGAATCACAAGGCGAAGAGCATGGCGAAAAAGAAGCCTGTTGTCGTGGTAACCCGCAAGCTTCCCGATGTCGTTGAGACCCGGATGCGGGAGTTGTTCGAAACACGGCTCAACGAGTCCGATCGCCCCTTCAGCCAGGCCGAGCTGGTGGACGCCGTCCGATCCGCCGATGTGCTCGTGCCGACCGTGACGGACCGGATCGATTCCTCGGTTTTGTCCCAGGCCGGCCCGAACCTGCAGCTGGTCGCCAATTTCGGCACCGGCGTCGACAATATCGACGTGGTGACCGCCAACAATCGCAGCATCAACGTGACCAACACGCCCGGTGTCCTGACCGAAGACACCGCGGACATGACCATGGCATTGATGCTGGCCGTGCCGCGGCGCCTGATGTCCGGCATCAAGGCGCTGGAGGCCGGCGATTGGGCCGGCTGGTCGCCGACCTGGATGCTGGGCCACCGGATCTGGGGCAAACGCCTCGGCATCATCGGCATGGGCCGGATCGGGCAAGCGGTCGCGCGGCGGGCCAAGGCCTTTGGCATGTCGATCCACTATCACAACCGGCGGCGCGTGCCGCAGCCGGTCGAGGACGCGCTCGAAGCGACCTATTGGGAAAGCCTCGATCAGATGCTGGCCCGGATGGACGTTGTTTCCGTCCATTGCCCGCACACGCCGGCGACCTTCCATCTGCTGTCGGCCCGGCGGCTGAAATTGATGAAAAAGGACGCCTATGTGGTCAACACCGCGCGCGGCGAGGTGATTGACGAAAACGCCCTGACCCGCATGCTGGAAGCCGGCGATCTTGCCGGCGCCGGCCTTGACGTGTTCGAGCATGAGCCGGCGGTCAATCCGAAGCTTGCGAACCTGGAGAGTGTGGTTCTCCTGCCGCATATGGGCTCGGCGACGATCGAGGGCCGCATCGAAATGGGCGAAAAGGTCATCATCAACATCAAGACCTTCATGGACGGCCACCGCCCGCCGGATCGCGTCCTGCCGTCGATGCTTTGACCGCCATTCGCGGGATCGTTAAAGACCGTATTTCTTCCACAACGCGTCGTCGCCCATCCCCCCGATGAATGCCTGGTGCGCTTTCAGCTCCGCGTCCGTCAGTCTGGGGTTGAGCGGAACCGGCCGTTGCCGGGCGGGACGCGACACAAGGCTGCCGCCAATTTCGCCGTCCGCGCCATCTTGGCCGCTGCCATCCGTCTCGACAACCAGACTCAACGCGGTCTGCTTGCCGCCGATCAGCTCAAGATAGACTTCAGCGAGGAGTTCGGCATCAAGAAGGGCCCCGTGTTTGGTGCGGCGGGAGTTGTCGATGCCGTATCTGGCGCACAGGGCATCCAGGGAATTTGGGCCCATCGGATGTTTGCGCCGCGCCAGTTCCAGCGTATCGAGGACCTGGGCGTTGAGAATCACCCGCCGGGCTGCCCGTTCCAGCTCCATATTGATGAAGCCCATGTCAAACGACGCGTTGTGAATGACCAGGGTGGCATCACTGACGAAGTCCAAGAACCTGTCAGCCACGTCGGCGAATTTCGGTTTATCGGCAAGAAACTCCTCGGACAGGCCGTGGACATTGAAAGCCTCGACCGGCATGTCCCGTTCCGGATTGATATAGACGTGAAATGACTTTCCCGTCGGCACGTGGTTGATGAGTTCAACGCCGCCGATTTCAACAAGCCGGTCGCCGCCCCGCGGATTGAGACCCGTCGTTTCCGTATCGAAGGAAATTTCACGCATATCTTGCCTCTTTGCCTTCCGCCATGGTGCAGGACGGGCCCAGCATGGCAAGCCATCATGGCGGTTTTCCCCGATCTTGGCGTTAGAACCGCCAAAATCGTGGCCCGGATTTAAGGAAGCGGGGACAGCGCTCTCAAGATCGCGTCGACCGCGCGGTCGGCGGCATCGAAACGACCCCCGGTATCGATGACAAAATGGGCCCGCCGGCGTTTTTCTGCATCGGACATCTGGCGGCTCAAGATCGCCGCGAACCGGTCCTCCGTCATGCCTGGGCGAGCCAGGACCCGCGCCCGCTGGATGTCGGCGCTGGCCGAGACCACGACACACACATCGACCCGGGTGTGTCCGCCGGTTTCAAAGAGCAAAGGGATATCGAGCACGACCGCGCGGCGCCGCTGATCGCGGGCCCGATCCAGGAACGCGATCTCATCTTCCCGCACCAGCGGATGGACAATCGCTTCCAGCCGGCGCATCGCCTCGGGCTTGTCCAGAACCTCGCCCGACAGCCGGGTGCGATCCACCACACCGTCGACGGTCGTTCCGGGGAATGCGCTTTCGATCAAGGGCGCGGCACGTCCGGCATAGAGCCGGTGGACCGCTGCATCCGCGTCGTATCCGGGAACACCCCGCTTGGCAAACCGCAGCGTCGTCGTCGATTTGCCCATCCCGATCGACCCGGTCAGGCCGATCTTGATCACGGCGCCACTCCCATGTCCTTGAGCACCAGGTCGCGCACCGTCTCATCCACCTCCGGCTGGCGGCCAAACCATTTTTCAAATCCGGGCACGGCCTGGTGCAAAAGCATGCCAAGCCCGTCGACCACCGGATTTCCGCGCTGGCGCGCCTGTTTCAACAATTCGGTTTCAACCGGGACATACACAATATCGGTGACAAGCGCGGAGACGGGCAGGGGTGATAGGTCGACCCGCAGCGGATCTTTTCCCGTCATTCCAAGGGCCGTGGTGTTCACCAGAACGGAGGCGTTATCCAGGATTTTCCCCAGGTTGTCCCAGGAATGGGCAATCGTTTGGGAACCGAACGTCTCTTGGATGTCCCGTGCTTTTTGCAAGGTGCGATTGACGATGTGCACAGTTGTGAATTTGCGCTCCAGCAATGCCCACACGATTGCACGGGCCGCGCCGCCGGCGCCCAGAACCACCGCCGATCCTGCCTTCCGATCCCAACCGGGCGCCTGTTGATCGAGGTTCCCCAGAAAACCCAATCCATCGGTGTTGGACCCATGGAGCCGGCCGTCATCATCCAGCCACAACGTGTTCGCCGCACCCATGGCCTGTGCGGCCTCGTCCAGAATATCGCAGGCCCGGGCCGCCACTTCCTTGTGCGGCACGGTGACATTGCAGCCGACAAGTCCGGAGCCGGCGAAATCCCGATAGAATGAAAACGCGGTTTCCGGCGGCACGGCGCGGGCAACATAAGAGCCCTCAATGCCATATTTTTTCAGCCAATAGCCATGGATCACCGGCGACCGGGAATGGTCCACCGGCCAACCGGTCACAGCCGCTTTCTTTAACCTGCTCATCGTTCCAGGACGCCTTGTTTGCGCAATTCGTCCAAAAGCGGCAGGAGCGGCAGTCCGAGAATGGTGAAGTAGTCCCCCTCGATCCGTTCGAACAACTGAATTCCGCGACCCTCGAGCTGATAGGCACCGACGCTGGACAGCGCGGCTTCCCCGACATCGGCCAGATAGTGCCCGACAAAGGCCGGGCTGAAGGCCCGCATGGTCAACCGGGCAACGGATATGTGACGCCACAGGGTTTCACCGCCGCGCGCCAACACCACGGCAGACCAGAGTTCATGGGTTTTTCCAGCGAATTTAAGCAATTGCCGGCGGGCCGCGGCCATGTCTTCCGGTTTGGTGTGCCGCGCGCCATCGAACGCCAAAATCTGGTCGGCGGCGATCACGAGCTTCTCCGGCCGCCGGCTGGAGACATCCTGCGCTTTGGCTTCGGCCAGGACGCTTGCCAGATCGTCCGGTGAAAACCCGGCCTCCAAAAGCGGCGCTTCAACGGCGCGCTCGTCGATCTCAGACGGTTCAACCTCGAATTCGAGGCCCGCGTTTTTTAACAATTCAGCGCGAATGCGGCTCCCACTGGCCAGGATCAACGACATGGAAGATCCTCAAGCCGGAATTCTTGTGTCATTGGGCCTCCAGGGATCGTGTGGTCTTGTAGGTCTTATACAGCGTCAGGATTTCAGCGGCGGTTTCTTCAACCGACCGGCGGGTTACGTCGATGATTGGCCAGCCGTTTTCCGAACACATGCGCCGGGTCATGGTGATCTCGCGCGCAATTTCGCTCCGGTCCACATAAGTATCATTATAACCATCTGAATTCATGGATAAAACCCTGTTCCGCCGGATTTGCTGGATACGTTCGGCAGATGCCATGAGCCCGACGATCAAGGGTTTTTCCAGGTTCAAGACGTGCGGCGGCAAGGGAATTCCGGGAACAAGGGGCACATTGGCGGCTTTGATGCCCCGATTGGCCAGATAAATGCAGGTCGGTGTTTTCGATGTCCGCGAAATACCGATCAATACGATGTCCGCCGATTCCAGATCGTCCCAGACCTGCCCGTCATCATGCATCATCGTGTAGTTGAGGGCTTCCATCCGTTTGAAATACTCAGCATCCAATTCGTGCTGGCCGCCGACCCGATGGGTCTGGGTCACGTTCAAGTAGGATTGGAAGACCCCAAAGACCGGATCGAGGATATTGACAAACGGGACACCCAACTCACGGCATTTGTGTTCGAGCCGGCCGGCGATCTCCACATCCACCAGCGTGTACAGCACGATCCCCGGCGCGGCCTCGATTTCACTGATCACCCGGTCCAACTGCTTTTGCGTGCGGACCAGGGGGTAAACGTGTTCGATCGCCTGGACGTTTTCATATTGAACGGTCGCAGCCCGCGAGACCGTCATCAACGTTTCGCCGGTGGAATCGGACACCAGGTGAAGATGAAAATAATGTCTGGACGGATTCACGAAATCATCCCCAGGGATGTTGATGGATTGGGGCAATTCCCGCTGGCGGCCATCCGCGCTCCGCGTTGTCCCCGCAGGCGCGAATTTATGAACAGATCGTTAAGGAGTGGCAAACTTATGCGAAATGATCCCGGCTGGTTGTGAATTAACACACATCGCTGCCATCATCGACAGATTGTCCCCGGTTGCCTCATTCTTTAACAAAGGGTTACCCGATATTTAAGCCATTGCACAAACTCTATTTTTCCGATTATCGACTCCTGACCAAAACAGGTTGTCCAATTTACCGGAGCGTTTA
Organism: Roseibium sp.; assembly: GCA_017643215.1. Classification (GTDB taxonomy): domain Bacteria; phylum Pseudomonadota; class Alphaproteobacteria; order Rhizobiales; family Stappiaceae; genus Roseibium. The sequence goes on from JAEPNV010000011.1 coordinate 119,315, forward strand.
TGCTGACGCGCTCTTCGATGTGGATGCTGGTGGATAGAAAATGATTCCGGCAATTCACGGACAATCAAAAAAAACAGATTCAAATAAGAATCTTATTTAAGGGAAAAGGTGGAGGGGACTTCGATCTCATGAAATCGGAAGACCGGGCTGTGATGCGGGTATTGGCTGGAGAAAAGCTTTGGCCGCCCCCCATTTGGATGATGCGTCAAGCCGGGCGTTATCTGCCCGAGTACCGGGAAACCCGGAAGAAAGCCGCCAACTTTTTGGAGTTTTGTTATTCACCGGACCTGGCAACGGAAGTGACGTTGCAGCCTATCCGCCGATACGGTTTTGATGCGTCGATCCTGTTTTCCGACATCTTCGTGGTTCCCGATGCGATCGGATATCCGGTTCGCTTTGAAGAGGGACGTGGACCGGTCCTGGAACCCCTCTCCGCGCAACGTGTCGAAGCCCTTGATCAGGACCGGGCTGAGAAGCATCTTCATCCGGTCATTGAAACGGTCAGCCGGCTGCGGCGGGACCTGCCTTCTGAAACGACCCTGCTTGGCTTTTGCGGCGCGCCCTGGACCGTGGCGTGTTATTCCGTCGCAGGCCACACGACCCCGGAGCAAACCGCGGCGCGGGTTGGCGCCTACCATGATCCGGACTTGATGCAGTGGTTCATCGACGCGCTTGTTGTTGCCTCTATCCGGTATCTGATCCGCCAGCTCGATGCGGGTGCGGACGCGGTGCAAATCTTCGACACGTGGGCCGGGGTACTGGACGATGCCGGCTTTCAAAGATGGTCCATCGCGCCAACAAAGGCGATTGTCGATGGGGTGAAAGCGCAGCGGCCGGACGCAAAGATCATTGGTTTTCCCAAAGCGTCGTCGGCGCGTCTGGCAACCTATGTGGCCGGTACAGGCGTTGATGCGGTCGGCTTCGACTGGACGGCGCCCGATCACGTCGCGCTGGACATCCAAAGGACGGTTCCGGTTCAGGGAAATCTGGATCCCATGCGCCTGGTGGCCGGAGGCGCGGCGCTTGATGAAGGGATCGACCATATCCTGCGAACCTTCAACAATGGCCCGTTCATCTTCAATCTCGGACATGGGGTGACACCAGACGCGGATCCGGACAATGTCGCCCGCATGGTTGACCGGGTGAAGAAGGGTTAGACGCGGTGGATCTTTACAGTTGGGTCAAGTCCATTCATGTGATTTCGATCATCGCCTGGATGGCCGGTATGCTCTATTTGCCGCGGCTTTTCGTCTATCACGTGGATGCGGCCACCGGCTCTGAAAAGTCGGAGACCTTCAAGGTCATGGAACGGCGGTTGCTGAAGGCGATCATGACGCCGGCGATGATTGCATCTTGGGTGTTCGGATTGTGGGCGGCTTACGAGATTGGGGCGTTCAAAGAGGGGTGGTTTCACGCCAAGCTGACCCTGGTTATCTTGCTCTCAGGGGCTCACGGTTATCTCGCCACATGCGTAAAACGGTTTGCGCGGGACGAGAACACGCAGACGGCCCGCTTTTACCGGATCCTCAACGAGATCCCGACGGTTTTGATGATCGTCATTGTGATTTTGGTGATTGGAAAACCGTTTTAAGAGGCGAACGGGCGGCTCGCCACAGCGGATTTAGGTGGGTGTCTGGATCTGTGCTGCGGGTTCAATAATGACATGCGTATTTGCAAGTCTGCGGACTTGCGAAAGCAGTTAAAACAGCTTATCGTCCGGGCAACTTCCAATCGGCATCCGCATGGTTCAACGTGCGTGGTACGCCGACGTCTACCCTAGACTTATCTGGCAGTTCCCTCAGTTCACTTCTGAAGAGCCTGTGCCCACATGGCGCAGAAGTACCCCCAAGATACCCTAGTCCATAGAAACGATCCCAACTTCATGCGGGAAATGAAACTCAAAGATCTTAAAGAAAAAACGCCGACCGAACTTCTGCAATTCGCCGAAGAGCTCGAAGTCGAAAACGCCAGCACGATGCGCAAACAGGAGCTCATGTTTGCGATCTTGAAAAATCTGGCGGCCCAGGATGTGGAGATCGTCGGCGAAGGCGTCGTCGAGGTTCTTCAGGACGGTTTTGGTTTTCTCCGTTCGCCCGACGCGAACTACCTTCCGGGTCCCGATGACATTTACGTGTCTCCCTCCCAGATCCGCCGTTTTTCGCTGCGCACGGGCGATACGGTCGAAGGCCAGATCCGGAGTCCGAAGGAAGGCGAACGCTATTTCGCGCTTTTGAAGGTCAACACGATCAATTTCGAGGAACCGGAAAAGGCCCGTCACAAGGTCCATTTCGACAACTTGACGCCGCTTTATCCGGACGAACGGTTCAAGATGGAGATCGAGGATCCGACCAAAAAGGATCTGTCGTCCAGAGTGATCGATCTGGTGGCGCCCCTTGGCAAGGGCCAGCGCGGATTGATCACGGCGCCGCCGCGGACCGGTAAGACCGTGTTCTTGCAGAACATCGCCCAATCGATCACGACCAACCATCCCGAATGTTATCTGATCGTTCTTCTGATCGACGAGCGTCCGGAAGAAGTGACCGACATGCAGCGGACGGTGAAGGGCGAGGTGGTCTCCTCCACGTTCGATGAGCCGGCGTCCCGCCACGTCCAGGTCGCCGAGATGGTGATCGAGAAGGCGAAGCGTCTCACCGAACATGGACGTGATGTCGTCATCCTCCTGGATTCCATTACCCGCCTTGGACGGGCGTATAACACGGTCGTGCCGTCTTCGGGCAAGGTCCTGACCGGCGGTGTCGACGCCAATGCGCTTCAGCGTCCAAAACGGTTCTTCGGGGCGGCCCGGAACATTGAGGAAGGCGGGTCGCTAACGATTATCGCCACGGCTTTGATCGACACGGGCAGCCGTATGGACGAGGTGATCTTCGAGGAATTCAAGGGCACCGGTAACTCTGAAATCATCCTCGACCGGAAGATCTCCGACAAACGGGTTTATCCTGCGATCGATATTCAGCGGTCCGGGACGCGGAAAGAAGAGCTCCTTGTGCCTGCCGAACGCCTCAAGAAGACGTTCGTGTTGCGGCGGATCCTCAATCCGATGGGAACGGTTGATGCGATCGAGTTCCTGTTGGGCAAGCTGAAGCAGACCAAATCGAATGATGATTTCTTCGACAGCATGAACACGTGATTTTGATTCGGCGACGTATCAACCTGGCAATGTGAGGGCGCGGCGGTCTCCGGCGCGCCCTTTGCCTTACAAGCCAGGCCTGTCACGTGAATCGGGCAATTGAATCGGATGCAAAACGGATGACACCGACAGCGCGACTTGAAACCAACCGGTTCGTGATCCGGCCCTGGCGGGAGGATGATCTTGACGCGGCCGCCGAGATCTGTGCTGATCCTGAGGTCATGCGGTATTTTCCGGCCGTCATGTCCCGAATGGAAACCACTCATTTCATCAACAGGGCCATGGAAAAGCATCGCAAGGATGGATTTTGCTTCAGCCCGGTGATCGATAAGACCGACGGCGAGTTCTTGGGATTTGTCGGCTTGAGCCGGCCGACATACAAGGCGCCGCTGCCATTTGACCCCTGCGTTGAGATCGGCTGGCGTCTGAAGCGATCGGCATGGGGAAAGGGCGTTGCAAGCGAGGCGGCCCGGGCCTGGCTTCGATTCGGATTCGAAACCTTGAAACTCTCTGAGATCGTCTCGTTTACCGCACGCCAGAACATGCCGTCCCAGAAGGTCATGAAACGGATTGGCATGACCAGGGACCGGGACGGTGATTTTGAGCATCCCGCGTTGGATTTGGGTGACGATCTGTCGTGGCATGTCTTGTACCGGCTCACGTCGGCAGATTGGCGGGCGGCTGATTCACGTGAAACATCCGTGTTCTTGAGCCCAAGCGGCTGACGGTCGGATTGGCGTTTCGCGCTTGATCGAATCGGCTGCGAAACGCCTGCTCGTCATATTCAATGCCCACGATCCGCGTCCGATGTCAGCATATGTGGGACAAACGAAAAAACCTTCGAACCGGAAAAGCGCCCATGGCAGACACCATCTATGCCCTGTCGAGCGGTGCAGTGCCGTCGGGTGTGGCGGTCATCCGTATATCCGGCTCGCGCACATGGGATGTGGTTTCTGGTCTGTGTGTCCGGGTTCCGGCGCCCCGGACGGCCAGCGTGCGGGCGCTCCACCATCCGCAGACCGGCGACATGCTGGATGAGGCGCTGGTCATCATGTTCCAGGGTCCTTCAAGCTTTACCGGCGAGGATGTCGCCGAACTTCACTGCCATGGGGGCCGCGCGGTCGTTCAATCGGTTCTGGACGCCCTGGCTTCGTTCTCCGGCACCCGGCCGGCCGATCCTGGCGAATTCACCCGCAGGGCTTTCGATCACGGGCGTTTGGACTTGACCGAGGTCGAGGGCCTGTCGGACCTGATTTGGGCGGAGACAGAACAGCAAAGACGGCAAGCCCTGCGCCAAATGGGCGGCACGCTTGGAACGCTTTATGACGGATGGCGGGACCGTCTGATCCATATGCGGGCGATGATCGAAGCTGATTTCGATTTTGCCGACGAAGAGGATGTCCCGGGCAGTGTCGCCGATCAGGTGTGGGAACAGGCGGACGGGCTCCTGGCCGATATCAACGCGCATCTTGAAAGCTCAAAAAACGGAGAGCGATTGCGGTCCGGTCTTCAGGTGGTTCTGATGGGCGCGCCCAATGCCGGCAAGTCCAGCCTGTTGAACGCGCTCGCCGGGCGGGACGTTGCGATCGTGACCGAAGAAGCGGGAACAACCCGCGATGTGATCGAGGTTCACCTGGATCTTGCCGGCTATCCGCTGACCCTGGTGGATACGGCCGGATTGAGGGAGGCAGCGGGCATAATTGAACAGGAAGGGATCCGGCGGGCGCGCGCCCGCGGGGAAGCGGCGGACCTGATCCTGTGGCTCGTGGAGCCTGGCGGTGCGGATGTGGATGCCGCGTCAGGCGGTCTCAACGCCGAGCTTCGGGCGTCCATCCCGGTGTGGACGGTGCGGACCAAACAGGACCTTTCCACCGACGCCGATGGTCCAGACAACCCTCTTGCCGGAGACTTGACTTGTTCGACGGTGGATCAAGACGGTGTCAGCAGCCTGATTGCGCGCCTTACTCGATTCGCCGAAGAAACGATTTCGGTTGGGGAAGCGCCGCTCGCCACACGGGCGCGGCATAGACATTTTTTGACAGAAGCGATGAATGCACTCAAAGCAGCGGCCGATCAATCACATCTGCCGATGGAACTGAGGGCGGAGGACCTTCGGCGGGCGGCGGATGCGCTCGGTCGCATCACCGGGCGGATCGACGTTGAAGATCTGCTCGATGTGATTTTCCGGGACTTTTGCATTGGCAAATAGGCGCGGAGGTGTTTCACGTGAATCAGGGTTTGCCTCGATCGATTCACAAACGAAACATGTTTCACGTGAATCAGGCCGGCCGTGCCTCGCTGTCAGGTGCATTTCTGCTGCATGGTATCCGTGGCTTTGCTTTTGACCTGAAACCGGATTTCGACTTATAAGATGCGCCGGTATCACGACGCGCTGAGGACCATTTTGGTCTGTGCGCTATTCCCGCTCTGGCGACGGGAGCGGGTGCATTCACTTGATCGGACAGGGCACGATGAACCGGTCGAACGGTCCAGGCGTCGTTTGCGAATGAGGAAAACCATTGACCCCGACGGCAATGACCTTTGATGTGGTGGTGATCGGCGGTGGCCACGCGGGCTGCGAAGCTGCGGCGGTCGCTGCGCGCCTCGGGGCGGCGACCGCGCTTGTCACACACCGGTTCGACACGATCGGGGTTATGTCCTGCAATCCCGCGATTGGCGGCCTGGGGAAGGGGCATCTGGTTCGCGAGATCGATGCGCTTGATGGCCTGATGGGCCGTGTCGCGGACAGGGCCGGGATCCAGTTCCGGCTGCTTAATCGGCGCAAAGGACCCGCTGTCCGGGGCCCACGTGCGCAGGCGGACCGGAAACTCTACCGCGAAGCCATGCAGGCCGAGATCGCCGCGATCGCGAACCTCACCGTGGTCGAAGGGGAGGCGCACGTGTTTCTGTTTGATGGTGGCCGGGTGACAGGCCTTGAACTCTCCGATGGCCGGCGGATGTCGGCGGGTGCCGTGGTTCTGACAACAGGCACGTTCTTGCGCGGATTGATCCATATCGGCGACCGCAAGATCCCCGCCGGCCGGTCCGGGGAACAGCCGTCGCTCGGGCTTTCGGCGTCATTGGAGCAGATCGGATTTAGCCTGGGACGCCTGAAGACCGGCACACCGGCCCGGCTTGACGGGCGCACCATCCACTGGGACCGTCTGGACGCGCAGCCCGCGGACGCGGATCCGGTGCCGTTTTCCACGATGACCGACCGGATCACCACGCCGCAGATCGACTGCCACATCACCCGGACCACGCCGGAGACCCATCGGATCATCCGGGACAACCTGTCGCGTTCGGCGATGTATTCGGGCGAGATCACGGGGCAGGGACCGCGCTATTGTCCGTCAATCGAAGACAAGATCGTGCGGTTTGGCGACCGCGACGGCCATCAGATCTTCCTGGAGCCGGAAGGCCTCGACGATCCGACGGTGTACCCGAACGGGATATCCACGTCCTTGCCGGAGGACGCGCAGCTTGCGTTCCTGCACACGATTCCGGGCCTTGAAGATGTCACCGTCCTACAGCCGGGTTATGCGATTGAATATGATCATGTGGATCCCCGGGAACTGACGCCATCGCTGGAAGCCAAACGTTGCGCCGGATTGTTTCTGGCCGGGCAGATCAACGGCACGACGGGGTATGAGGAAGCCGGGGCTCAGGGGCTTGTGGCGGGCCTGAACGCGGCGCGGCATGCGGCCGGATCGGATGCGGTCGTCATCGACCGGTCGCAAGGCTATATCGGCGTGATGATCGATGATCTCGTGACCCGGGGGATCAGCGAACCCTATCGCATGTTCACCTCGCGGGCCGAGTACCGGTTGTCCTTGCGGGCTGATAACGCGGATCAAAGACTGACACCGCTTGGGACTGAGATCGGCTGCATCGGTGCGGACCGAAGCCATGCGTTTGAGCAAAAAACGGCCGCGCTGAAGGTTGCTGAAGCAGCGTTAAAGCGGCTGACTGTGACACCGTCGGAAGCGAACCGGAAGGGTTTGCCGGTGAACCAGGATGGCGTCCGGCGCTCGGCCTATGATCTTCTGTCCTATCCGGACATGACGTTCGAGCGGCTCACCAGGGTGTGGCCGGAACTGTCTGACATCAATCCGATGATCGCGGAGCAGGTGGCGACGGACGCGCTTTATGCTGTCTATCTGGAACGCCAGGCGGCGGACATTGCCGCGCTCCGCAAAGACGAAGCCATGGCCATTCCGGCCGATTTCGATTTTTCCGCGCTGGTGGGTCTGTCCAACGAGGTGCGCCAGAAACTGGAAACGGTCCGCCCGGCCTCATTGGGCCAGGCCTCACGGATCGAAGGCATCACCCCGGCGGCGTTGACCCTGCTATTGTCCCACCTCAAACGCCAGGCCCGGGCGGGAGCTGCCGCCTGATGAACGCGGCCGGCGGCCTGAATCACGTTGGACAAGATGTGCATAAGTATGGGGATGTTTCACGTGAAACCGTGGATCGTCTGCAGGCCTATGTTGACCTGCTGCTGAAGTGGCAAAAGGCGCAAAACCTGATTGCGCCCTCGACGGTCCCGGACATTTGGGTCCGGCATGTCGTTGACAGTCTTCAAACCACCTGGGCCTTGCCGGACGCGCGCGTCTGGGTCGATATCGGCAGCGGCGGCGGATTTCCGGGTATCGTGACGGCGATCGTGCTGACCGGTCAGCCCGGCGCCCATGTGCATCTGATCGAAAGCAACCAGAAAAAGGCCGCGTTCTTGCGAACCGCGCTGCGGACCGTCGGAGCCCCGGGGACGGTTCATGCCGGTAGGATCGAATCGGTTGCGAAATCTTGGGGCTCTGGGCCGGTGGATGCGGTCTCCGCGAGGGCCCTGGCACCGCTTTCCGAGCTTTTCAGGCTCTGCGAACCATTCACCAAAGCCGGCGCGCGGGCTGTTTTCCACAAAGGCCAAGATTATGCGCGCGAAGTGGCCGAAGCGTCTCACACTTGGTCTTTTGATCTGGTAGAAAAGGAAAGTGTCGTCGACCCTTCGAGCCGGATGCTTCTTTTCTCCCATATTGTTGCCCGGCCCAGCTAGGAAGGTTTCGCCCCTATGAGCTTGCTCCCAGAAACGCCGCGTGTGCTTGCGCTCGCCAATCAAAAGGGCGGCGTCGGCAAGACCACCACCGCCATCAACCTTGGAACCGCGCTGGCCGCCATCGGCGAGCGCGTCCTGGTGATCGATCTTGATCCGCAGGGCAATGCGTCGACCGGGCTGGGCATCGAGCGGCGGGATCGTGGCCTGTCGACCTATGATGTCTTGAGCGGTGATTGCAGGTTGGATGAAGCGGTGAAACTGACGGGCGTTGACCGTTTGTGGGTGGCGCCGTCCACGATGGATCTTCTCGGGCTGGAGCTGGAAATCGCCTCGAGTGGCGACCGCGCGTTCCGTCTGCGCCAGGCGATCGATGGATTGACGCGCAGCCGGCTCTTCCAGGAGATCGGGTTTTCCTATGTTCTGGTCGATTGCCCGCCGTCCTTGAACCTTTTGACCATCAACGCGCTCGCCGCGTCGCACTCCATCCTCGTGCCGCTGCAATGCGAGTTTTTTGCCCTTGAAGGCCTCAGCCAGCTCTTGAGCACTGTCGAACAGGTCCGCAACGCGCTGAACGGCGAACTCACGATCCACGGCATCGTGCTCACCATGTATGACAGCCGCAACAATCTCTCCAGCCAGGTGGTTGCCGATGTCCGCGAAACCATGGGCGATGCGGTCTATGAGACCATCATTCCGCGCAATGTGCGGATTTCCGAAGCGCCATCCTACGGCAAGCCCGCGCTGCTCTATGATCTGAAATGCGCCGGCAGCCAGGCCTATCTCCGGCTGGCCTCGGAAATTATTCAGCGGGAACGGGATTTGCGCCGCGTTGCGGCGTAAGCGGATTGACCGGGTCGGATGGCGCGCGCCGGCGTTGCACCGTTTTTCCGCTAACCTATTGAAGTAAAAGTGAAAGCAGGACACTTGATGGCTGAGGAAAGCGGCAAACAGAAACGGCTGGGCCGCGGGCTTGCCGCCTTGATCGGCGATGCGGCGCCACAAGCGCCGGACGCGTCCGCCGAACGGATCTCGCGCGACACGCGCAAAGTGCCGATCGAGCATTTGACGCCAAATCCGCGCAATCCGCGCAAGACGTTTTTGGAAAAGGATCTGGAGGACTTGGCCGGCTCCTTGAAGGCGAAGGGCATTGTCCAGCCGATCCTCGTCCGTCCCGCGGCTGGCCAGACGGACCGCTATGAGATCATTGCCGGGGAACGGCGGTGGCGGGCGGCGCAAAAGGCGGGATTGCATGACGCGCCGATCATCATTCGCGATGTCACCGACCAGGAAGCGCTTGAGCTTGCGATCATCGAGAACGTCCAGCGGGCCGACCTCAATCCGATCGAGGAAGCGATGGGTTACGACCAGCTCACGGCCGAATTCAGTTACAGCCAGGGTGAGCTGGCCAAGGTAATCGGAAAAAGCCGGTCTCATGTCGCCAACACCATGCGGCTTTTGAAATTACCGAACTCGGTGAAGGACTATCTGGCCGAAGGGCTTTTGACGGCAGGTCATGCGCGGGCGCTGATCACGGTCGACGATCCTGCCGCGCTCGCCGAGGTTCTGGTGGAGAAGGGGCTGACCGTCCGGGACGCGGAAAAGCTGGCACAGGATCCGGCGGCTCTTGCCAAACTCACCGGCCGGGCCAAAGATGTACCCCCTAAAGAGACCAAGGACGCGGACACCAAGGCTTTGGAAAAACGCTTGAGCGATACGCTGGGCCTCAAGGTGACCGTTGGGCACAAGCCGGGCCGGGACTCCGGTGATCTGAAAATCAAATACACGTCGCTGGAGCAGCTTGACGAATTGTGCCGCAAGCTCGGCGTCAGCGTACGCTGAACAATCGATTCACCTCCGAACCGATCCCTGGATTCGTTGACGTTCTTAAACCTGTCATCGCTGGCGGGCGCGGCGTCCCCTGGCGGCCCGTGCGATCGTCAGAAGGGCTTCAGACAGGATTGAAAACCCGAGCGGATCGTTCAAACGCGATTGCCGGGTCGCCTCAGACAAAATGCCCTGGGCCTTTTCAAGATCTGCGACCGACCAGAGCCTCAGTTGAAGCGTGATGCTCGGCCGGCGCGCGAAAAAAATCGGCGGGCGCTGGCTTTCCACCACCTGCGGCGGCGGCTTGCCCCGATCAACGTCCCAGCGCATCCGGTGCAGGGTCTGGACATGACGGAGCGCCTGATTGGCAATGACCGATGCGTTCTGGCCCGCGGCCGCCAGCCGCTCCAGGCCGTGGTCGAGGGTTGCAATGTCGCCGGACGCAGCCGCGTCGATCAGCTCGGAGACCTCAAAGGCCGAGGCATCGCCGATGACGGCGGTGACATCGGCCGTGTCGATCCGGTCCTTGCCGTGGGCATAAAGGCACAGCTTTTTCAGTTCGCCGCGGCTTGCCATCCGATCCCCGCCCAAGACGTGATGGAGCGCTGCCCGGGCTTCGCGCGAAATCGTCAGGTTCGCGGCCCGTGTTTCCTCGTCAATGAGCTGGTCGATGGTCCGGTCGGTGTCGCTGTAACAGGGAATGGCGACGGCCCGCTTATGCGGTTCGACGAGTTTGCGCAGTCCCGCGCCCTTCTTGATGTCGCCGCCTTCAATGACGACAAGGGCCGGCCAGTCCTCCTGTTTGAGAACCGGGTCGAGGGCCGGATTGAGGTTCTTGCCCGCCGTGTCCTTGATCCAGATGATGCGCCGGCCGCCAAAAAGGGGCACGGTCAAAACCTCGTCGATCAGCCGGGCCGGATCGGAGGTAAGGTCGCCGGCGTCGATCTTGGCGAGATTGAACGGATCGGTGTCGCCTTCGGAGGCCTTTCCGACCAAACGCGTGGCCCGTTCCGAGACAAGCCCCGTGTCGGGCCCGTAGATCAGCACGACCCCGCCGCCGTCCGGCGGGCGGGCCAGAAACCGCTCAATCTCGGAGGCCTTCAACGCGGTCAAGGCGGAGCTACCCTGTCACTTAAAAGAGGGTCACGACCGGCTGGCAAAATAACCGGCGATCCGCGCCTGGATATCATCGGCGACCGCCTTGGCGACGCGCTCTTCCGCGTCACGCTCGGCCCGCTGATTGGCGAAGCGCTGATCGGAAAAGTCATAGGACGCGGAGGCAAAGGACTTTCCGGTCATCAGCGTGGCGTCGGTGGACAGGTCGCTGAGCACGAAGCTGGAGTTCATCGTCATGGTGTAGGCGGCGGGCACGTCGGCGAGCCGTTCGACGCCGACCTCGGCGCTGGAGACGTTGATCAGCACTTTCAGCCGGTATTTTTTCGGCGATGTCGTGGTGCCGCGCTCGAAATTGAAGGTCAGCTCGTTGAAAAGCTCCCGCGCGGCGGTCGACCTTGTGTAACCGCTGATCGGATCGATATCGATCGCGGCCAGTTCGTCCTGGACTGGAACGCCGCCATTCACGCCGGTTGCGGCCAGCGACCCGTAGAGCGGGCGGACCTGGCAGCCGCCCAGCGTACCGGCAAGCAAAACCGAGCCGAGGGCAAGGGCCGCAAAGTGCCGGCGGGTAACGGGGCTAGACGACGACATTCACGATCCTTTTTGGAACCACGATGATCTTCTTCGGGCTGCGGCCGTCAAGCGCGCGCTGGACGAACTCCAGATCCAGAGTAGCCGCTTCGATGGCGTCTTTGGAAGCCTCCCGGTCAACACAAATGTCGCCGCGTTTCTTGCCGTTGATCTGGACCGGCAGGACGATGCTGTCATCGACCAGAAGGGCGTCTTCGGCGAGTGGCCACCCGGTCTCGCAGATCAGTCCCGTTTCACCGAGCCGGGTCCAGCATTCCTCGGCCAAATGCGGCATCATTGGTGCGATCATCTGAACCAGGATCCGGGCCGTTTCGCGCAGGGCCGCGTCGCAGCCCGCATCGGCCCTTGGACCGTTCAGCACCTTGGCCGTTGTGTTGACGAGTTCATAGATCCGCGCGATCGCCCGGTTAAAACCCAGCGATTCCAGATCGTTCGAGACGGCGGCCAGCGTCTTGTGGGTCGCCTTGCGCAGGCCGGTCGCCGCCGGGCCGGCGTCAATTGCCAAGGCGGCGCCGGCCGGAACGGTCTCAGCCACATCGCCGATCAGGCGCCAGACCCGCTGGACGAACCGCCAGGCCCCTTGCACGCCTTCCTCGGTCCAGATCACGTCCCGGTCGGGCGGCGAATCAGACAGCATGAACCAGCGGGCCGTGTCGGCCCCGTAGGTGTCGATGATGTCGGTCGGATCGATGGTGTTCTTTTTCGACTTCGACATCTTCTCGATCGAGCCGATCGTGATCGGAGCCCCGGTGTCGGCATGGATCGCCGTGCGGGTGCCGTCCGCGTCCGTGACTCGGACATCCGCCGGTGTGACCCAGCCGCCGTCTTCGGCCCGGTACGTCTCGTGGACGACCATGCCTTGCGTGAACAGACCCTTGAACGGTTCTTTCAGATCGACCGCGCCGACCTTTTGCATGGCCCGGGTGAAAAAGCGCGAATATAGAAGGTGCAGGATCGCGTGTTCGATCCCGCCGATATACTGGTCGACGGGCAGCCAATCGGTGGCGGCTTTCGGATCGGTCGGCTCGGCACAGTCCGGCGCGGTGAAACGGGCGAAATACCAGGACGAATCGACGAACGTGTCCATGGTGTCGGTTTCGCGTTTGGCCGGTCCGCCGCAAGACGGGCAGGCCGTGTCGCGCCAGGTCGGATGCCGGTCCAGCGGATTGCCCGGTTTTTCGAAGTCAATGTCGGACGGCAGTTCAACCGGAAGGTTTTCGTCCTTTTCCGGAACAACACCGCAAGCCGGACAATGAACGACCGGGATCGGGCAGCCCCAATAGCGCTGGCGGGAGATGCCCCAGTCCCGTAGACGATAGTTGACCTGCCGCGCGCCTTGCGGACCACCCAAGACCGAGAGGTTTTCCAGCTTTTGCGCGATGGCTTCCTTGGCGTCGGCGATGGTCATTCCGTTCATGAAATCGGAATTGATGATCGTGCCGTCGCCGGTATAGGCCTCCGTTCCGATCGAAAAGGTCGCTGGATCGGTGTCCGGTGGCAGCACGACGGGCGTGACGTCGAGGCCATACTTGTTGGCGAAATCAAGGTCGCGCTGGTCGTGGCCGGGACAGCCGAAAATTGCGCCCGTGCCGTAATCCATCAGGATGAAGTTGGCGATGTAGACTGGCAGTTCGGCATCCGGCTGGAGCGGGTGTTTTACTCTCAAGCCGGTGTCCAGACCGATTTTCTCCGCCTTTTCAATGGCTTCTTCCGATGTTCCCAAATGATGGCAGTTCTCGATGAACGCCTTGATGTCGGGGTTTTCGGTGGCCAGCGCCGTTGAGATCGGATGGTCAGGCGACAGGCCCATGAACGAGGCGCCGTAAAGCGTGTCCGGCCGGGTCGTGAAGATCTCCAGAACATCGTCGCCGGTCGGTGCCGCTTCTGAGAATTCGAAGCGGATGCGCAGACCCTCCGACCGGCCGATCCAGTTCTTTTGCATCAGCCGGACCTTTTCCGGCCAGCGGTCCAGGGTTTCGATCGCGTCCAGGAGATCCTCCGAATAATCGGAGATCTTGAAGAACCACTGGGTCAACTCGCGCTGCTCAACCAGGGCGCCGGAGCGCCAGCCGCGCCCGTCAATCACCTGCTCGTTGGCAAGAACGGTCATGTCGACCGGATCCCAGTTCACCTTGGACTTTTTCCGGTAGACCAGTCCGGCCTCCAGGAATTTCAGGAACAGGCGCTGTTGCTGGGTGTAGTAGCCGACGTCACAGGTGGCGAATTCGCGGCTCCAGTCAAGCGACAGGCCCATCGCCTTCAATTGGCCGCGCATGGCGGCGATGTTGTCATAGGTCCAGTCGCGCGGATGCACCTTGTTCTGCATGGCCGCGTTTTCCGCCGGCATGCCGAAGGCGTCCCAGCCCATGGGATGCAGGACGTTGAACCCCTTGGCGCGCTTGTAGCGCGCGACCACGTCTCCCATGGCGTAGTTGCGCACATGGCCCATATGGATCCGGCCGGACGGATAGGGGAACATTTCAAGGACATAGTATTTGTCCCGCGGATCGTCGTTGTGGGTCACAAAGACGTCTTTGTCGTCCCAGGTCTTTTGCCACCGCGCTTCCACTTCGCGCGCGTTGTACCGTTCCGTCGCCATTCAAATCGTGCCGTTTTCTCATGCGCCGGTGATTGAGGTCCGGCGTGGTCTTATGGGGTGTCTGGCGGACTGTCATCAGAATTTACCGCGCCGGTCAACATGGTTGGCCGGGCGCTGCGGCATAAAGGCTCCGATTTGACCCGGTTTTGCCGAATGGGTTGCTTTTGCACCGCGCGCGATCCAATGAAGGATCTTTGCAACGGGGCTTTCAGGGGACAGGAATGATGGCAGACACGGCGGCGGCTCGCCTCCACACCGTCAAGCAGGACATTCGCAAAGTGGAGGCCGGGCATGGGCGCCCCGCGGAGGCCGTGTCGCTGATCGCCGTCTCCAAAACCTTCGACGCCGACCACATCCGCCCGGTGATCGAGGCCGGGCAGCGCGTCTTTGGCGAAAACCGGGTGCAGGAGGCGATGGGCAAATGGCCGGCGTTGCGGCGGGATTTCCCGGATCTTGAACTGCACCTGATCGGTCCGCTGCAATCGAACAAGGCCAAGGAAGCGGTGGCGACCTTCGATGTCATCCACACCGTGGACCGGGAAAAGATCGCCCGGGCGCTCAAGACCGAGATGGACAAACAAGGCCGCGATTTGCCGTGTTTCATCCAGGTCAACACAGGCGAGGAGCCGCAAAAGGCCGGCATTGCGCCGAAAGAAACAGATGCGTTCGTTCGGTTCTGCAAGGACGAGGTCGGGCTTAACATTGTCGGCCTGATGTGCATTCCGCCGATCGAGGACTCACCGGGTCCGCATTTTGCGCTTTTGGAAAAGATCGCCAACCACAACGGTCTGACCGGCCTTTCCATGGGCATGTCCGCTGACTACCCGGTCGCCATCGGTTTCGGCGCCACCCATGTGCGCGTCGGATCGGCGATCTTCGGCGCGCGGGATTACCCGTGACAGTGCGTGAAGCCTTGACTCTTTCGGGCCTTTCCGCGATAAGCCGCCCACTCCATATGAGCGAGTAGACAATTCGAACCGCCGACCGGGACCCGTAAAGGTGTAAAGAGAGCCCGGAGGTTACCACCCGACAGCGCGATGCGCCCTCGGGTGCGTTTGTGCTTTGTGCGGGCGGATGTGTTTTGAAGCACGCGTCTTTTGCTCATAGGATCGGGCCCGTCCCGAACCGAAACCCAAGGATTTCTTGATGTTTGAAAGCCTGTCCGATCGATTAAGCGGCATTTTCGACAAGCTCACCGGCCGGGGTGCATTGTCGGAAAACGACGTGAACGAGGCGCTGCGCGAAGTCCGCCGGGCGTTGATCGAAGCGGACGTGGCGCTGCCGATCGTGCGGTCTTTCACCGATAAAGTCAGGCACCGGGCGGTGGGTGCGGAAGTTGTCAAATCGGTCACGCCCGGCCAGATGGTCGTCAAGATCGTCCATGACCAGCTCATCGAGATGCTGGGTTCGGAAAGCCATCCGATCGACCTCAACGCACCGGCCCCGGTCGCGATCATGATGGTCGGCCTGCAAGGGTCGGGTAAGACGACAACAACGGCCAAGATCGCGCGGCGCCTGACCCAGCGCGACAAACGCAAGGTTTTGATGGCTTCGCTCGATACGCGCCGGCCGGCGGCGCAAGAGCAGCTCAAGGTCCTTGGCGAGCAGAACGAGATCGACACGCTGCCGATCGTCGCGGGCCAGGGCCCGGTCGAGATCGCCAAGCGCGCCATGTCCGCGGCCAAGCTGGGCGGTTATGACGTCGTTATGCTGGATACGGCCGGCCGCATCCATATCGACGAACCGCTGATGGTGGAAATGGCGGACGTGAAAGCCGCCTCCGACCCGCATGAAATCCTCCTGGTTGCCGATGCGCTGACCGGTCAGGATGCGGTGAATCTGGCCAAGAATTTCGATGAACGCGTCGGCATTACCGGCATCGCCCTGACCCGGATGGACGGCGACGGGCGCGGCGGCGCGGCGCTCTCCATGCAGGCGGTGACGGGCAAACCGGTCAAATTGATCGGCACCGGTGAAAAAGCCGACGCGCTGGAGGATTTTCATCCCAAACGGATCGCGGACCGGATCCTGGGGATGGGCGATATCGTCTCGCTCGTGGAAAAGGCGGCGGAAGCCATCGACGCGGAACAGGCCGCCAAGATGGCCAAGAAGATGCAAAAGGGTCACTTCGACCTGGAGGATCTGGCCGAACAGCTTCGCCAAATGGAAAAACTGGGCGGCATGTCCGGCATGATGGGCATGCTGCCCGGCGTCGGCAAAATGAAAAAGCAGATCGAGGCGTCCAATCTCGACGACAAGATGTTCAAGCGCCAGGTCGCCATCATCCAGTCGATGACCCCGACCGAACGGCGCAAGCCGGAGGTGTTGAAGGCGAGCCGGAAAAAGCGGATTGCCGCCGGATCCGGGGTCCAGGTCGCCGAGGTCAACAAGCTTTTGAAGATGCACCGGCAAATGGCCGACATGATGAAGGCCATGGGCAAGAAAAAGGGCCTGCTTGGCAAGATGATGGGTGGTCTTGGTGGCGGCATGCCGGACATGGATCCCAAGGCGCTCGAGGAAATGGCGAAATCGGGCCAGATGCCCGGCGGCGGTGAGCTGCCCAAGAGTCTGCCGGGCGGATTGCCGCCGGGATTGGGTGGGCCAGGTCTGACACCCGGCTTGCCGGGGCTGCCGGGTCTGGGCGGGCCGAAACTGCCCGGCGGTTTGCCGGGCCTTGGCAAGGGCAAAAAGCGATGAGCGACGCGGAAACCCGGTTGGGCGAAAGCACCGCGCTCCGCGAGCTTCAGGCTCTGCGGTCGTCGATCGACAACATCGATGCCGCGCTGGTGCATATGCTTGCCGAACGGTTCAAGTGCACGCAAAAGGTTGGCCGCCTGAAGGCCGAACATGATTTGCCGCCGGCTGATCCGGCGCGCGAAAGGATCCAGATCGAGCGGCTGCGCCAGTTGGCGAGCGATGCCCATCTCGATCCTGACTTTGCCGAGACGTTCTTGAACTTCATCGTTCGGGAAGTCATCCGGCACCACGAAGCCATTGCCGCGGAAACCGGCAACTGAACAACTGGAGACACTCTGAAAATGGCTACGAAAATTCGCCTGGCGCGCGGCGGTTCCAAAAAGCGCCCCTACTATCGCATCGTGATTGCCGACATCCGCGCCCCGCGCGACGGCCGGTTCATCGAAAAGGTGGGCAGCTACGATCCGATGCTGCCGAAGGATTCCGAAGACCGCGTCAAGCTGAACGTGGAACGGGTTCAGTACTGGCTGTCGACCGGCGCCAAGCCGACCGACCGGGTTCACCGTTTCCTCGATGCGGCCGGCCTGTTGAAGCGCGAAGCCCGCAACAACCCGAAAAAGGCTCTGCCCGGCCAAAAGGCCCAGGAGCGCCTGGAAGCCAAGCGTCAGGCCGAGGAAGAAGCGGCCGCCGCGGGGTCCGAGGAAGCCGCCGCCGAATAGTCCGGCGCGCCGCATCCCGGCCCGCCAAGGCGGCAATGGGCATCCGGTTACCTCTCCCCGCCCGGGAGAGGTCGGGCCAACGGCCCGGGTGAGGGGGTGACCCCCGCCCCAATACCCGTACGCTAGAATGGGCCCCGGATCTGCGCTGACGCGCCGTCCGGGGTGACACTGAGTATTCCAGCGGCCTTTGTGCCAAATGGGGATAGCCCCGCCCGCAAGGGGCGGAGGCCCATGTGGCGCCGTTTCAGCGGCTCATATCCACTTCGTTTTTCCGGTCCGAGGTCATGGGTCCAGACAAAGACAGTCTTGTTCTTCTGGCGCGGATCGGCGCGGCCCATGGCATCCGCGGTGAGGTCCGGGTCAAGCCGTTCGGCGATGACCCCTTGTCCTTTGCCGACTATGGCGTTTTGACCACGAAAGACGGCACGGCGCGCTTCGAGGTCGAGCGGGCGCGGGTCCAAAAGACCGTGGTGATTACGAAGTTCAAGGGGATCGATGACCGGAACGCCGCGGAGGCGTTGAACGGCACCGATCTTTATGTCGCTCGTGATCAGCTTCCAACGCCGGATGAGGACGAGTTCTATCACGACGACCTGATCGGCCTTGAGCTGCGCGAGGCCTCGGGCCGTTCGCTGGGGCGGATCATCGCGGTGCAGGATTTTGGCGCCGGCGATCTTCTGGACGTGCGCCCGGCGCGGGGCCCGAGCTTTTATGTGCCCTTCACACGGGCGTTTGTCCCGACCGTCGATCTTGAGGGCGGTTTTGCCGAGGCCGACCTGCCGGCGGATTACTTCTCCACCGCCGATCCGGACGCTGAGTCTTCCGAATAAAGCGGATCCGGCCCCGGCTGATCCTCGTCCGGGGATGTGGGAGACGCGCTAACAGCCTGCTTGATTTCCAAACGGGTCAAGGCGATCGCGGCCACGACCAGCGCTATTCCGATGGTGTTGGCCGCGGTATCGGCAAGGGAGGCCTCGCGGTGCGGCAACAGGCTTTGCGCCATTTCGCCCGCAAGGCCCAGAACGAAGGCGACCAAAGCCGAAATCCGCAACCGGCAGCAGAAAAACGTGTGAACGGACAAGGTCAGCAATGCATAGAACACGATGTGAATGACCTTGTCGTAAGGGTGAGAGATGCCGGTGTTGAACACCAGGCCCGCCAAAACCCCGAAGATGATGAGACAGGCCAGCGGCAGGACCCGGCTGACGGAGATGTCGAGATAATGCCGGTCGATCCGTGCTTGAATGAACCGGGGAAGCGCGGACCGGATCGGGCTTTGATGGGGTCGGGTCACTGGAAAAGCCGCCATTTTAGAGGTTTGCCAGTGTTGCGGCTGAACCTTAACGCGGTGCAAACGGGCGGGCGCGGTTTGATTCCATCATCAGATCTTGGTTAAACGCGCCGTGTGTGCAAACCGCATGCAGTCTTTTAAACAGGCGGTTGATGCCGATGAATTTCAAAGCCAGCGTGCTCACCCTTTATCCGGACATGTTTCCCGGACCGCTTGGCCAGGCCTTGTCCGGGCGGGCGCTGGAGCGCGGCATCTGGGATCTTGAAACTGTGCAGATCCGCGATTTTGCGACGGACAAACACCGCTCGGTTGACGACACGCCGGCAGGTGGCGGTGCCGGCATGGTCTTGCGCGCGGACATCCTGGCCCGGGCTTTGGATGAAAGCCTATCGGTGTCCGATCCAAGACCGCGGTTCTTGATGAGCCCGCGCGGCCGCCCGTTCACCCAGTCGGAGGCCCATGACCTTGCAAGCGGACCCGGCGCGGTGATCGTGTGCGGCCGGTTCGAGGGTGTCGACCAGCGGGTGATCGATGCCCGGGGTTTGCAGGAGATTTCGGTCGGCGACTACATCCTGTCGGGCGGGGAACTTGCCGCGATGGTGATGCTGGATGCCGTCATCCGTTTGCTTCCGGGCGTGATGGGCAATCAGGAAAGCGGCGAGACGGAAAGTTTCGAGGCCGGTCTCCTGGAACACCCGCACTACACACGGCCGGCCGTGTTCGAGGGCCGCACCATCCCGGACGTTCTGACATCGGGCAATCACAAGAAAATCCACGAGTGGCGGATGGCCGAAGCCGAGCGTTTGACCCGCGCCCGCCGCCCCGACCTATGGGCCGAGTACATGAAAGAGGATGACGTCGATTGACCGGGGTTCACAGAGTGGATTCGGGGCTGCTCAATTGACAGCGCGCCGCCGGTTAGCCGAATGTCGCAGGATCTTTTCCATCGGTGGGGCTTCCATTTTGTATACAGTTGTATATAAAGCGCGGTGACGCGCCCGGTTTATACAGTTGGCCGGTGGCCGGAAGCCCAATGTCCGAGGCGGAATCGGCACTCCGGTCTCTGGTGATCTGAACGAAACTTCTGTAAGAGGGCGTCATACCGGCGGTCGCCGGCGGCAGACCTGTTCACATGGCTCTGTCCCCTTGGCCGCACACGCCGCCCGCGGCGCCGGATGATCTCCTGGCGCGCCGGTGCGAACCCGCATTTTGAAAAGACCCAGGCCGCCCGAAGATGCGCTCATCCGGGCACCCAAGGACCCGAAGGAGACCGCCCGCCGTGACCCAGTCCCTCGACAGCTTCAACTGCAAGACCACGCTTCAAGTTGGCGATCAGACCTACACGTATTTTTCCATTCCCGAGGCCGAGAAGAACGGCTTGGAAGGCGTCTCCAAACTGCCGTTCTCGCTGAAGGTGGTTCTGGAAAATCTGTTGCGTTTTGAAGACGGCCGGACCGTCACCAAGGAAGACATTCTCGCCTGCGCGGAATGGCTGACGGACAAGAAATCCACCCAGGAAATCTCCTACCGTCCGGCGCGCGTGTTGATGCAGGACTTCACCGGCGTCCCGGCGGTGGTCGATCTGGCGGCCATGCGCGATGCGGCGGTGAAACTCGGCGGCGACCCGAAAAAGGTCAATCCGCAAGTGCCGGTCGATCTCGTCATCGACCACTCGGTCATGGTCGACTATTTCGGCACGGGCGATGCGTTCCAGAAAAACGTCGAGCTGGAATATGAGCGCAACGGCGAGCGCTACGAATTCCTGCGCTGGGGCCAGTCGGCCTTCGACAATTTCCGCGCCGTGCCGCCGGGCACCGGCATCTGCCACCAGGTGAACCTCGAATACCTCGCCCAGACCGTCTGGACCAAGCAGGAGAACGGCGAGGTGATCGCCTATCCGGACACGCTGGTCGGCACCGACAGCCACACCACGATGGTCAACGGCCTTGCGGTTCTTGGCTGGGGCGTTGGCGGCATCGAAGCGGAAGCGGCCATGCTCGGCCAGCCGATCTCCATGCTGATCCCCGAAGTCATCGGCTTCAAGCTGACCGGCAAGCTCAACGAAGGCATCACCGCCACCGATCTGGTTCTGACGGTCGTCCAGATGCTGCGCCAGAAGGGTGTCGTCGGCAAGTTCGTGGAGTTCTACGGCCCCGGCCTCGACAATCTGAGCCTCGAAGACGCGGCCACCATCGCCAACATGGCGCCGGAATATGGCGCGACCTGCGGTTTCTTCCCGGTCGACAACGACACGCTGAAATATCTGGAAGCGACCGGCCGCGACAAGGACCGCGTCACGCTCGTAGAAGAATACGCCAAAGCGCAGGGCATGTTCCGTGCCGGCGACGAGGAGCCGGTCTTCACCGACACGCTGGAATTGGACATTTCCACGGTTGTGCCCTCGCTGGCCGGCCCCAAGCGTCCGCAGGATCGGGTGGCGCTGTCGGAGGCAGCCGAGAAATTCTCTGAGGCCCTTAAGGAAATCAAGGGCACGGCGGGACCGGACGCGATTCCGGATTCAACGCCTGAGTCCCGCTTCGTCGACGAAGGTGCGACCGGTGTTCTTGACCGGCCGCATCAGCGTTATGCCGTCAACGGCCGCGACCATGGTCTTGCCGATGGCGATGTGGTGATTGCCGCGATCACGTCGTGCACCAACACCTCCAATCCGTCGGTGCTGATTGGCGCCGGGCTTGTCGCCCGCAACGCCTTGAAAAAAGGCCTGAAGGTCAAGCCATGGGTGAAGACTTCGCTCGCGCCGGGCTCCCAGGTCGTCACCGATTATCTGGAAAAGGCCGGGGTCCAGGCGGATCTCGATGCGCTCGGCTTCAACCTCACCGGTTATGGCTGCACCACCTGTATCGGCAATTCCGGCCCGCTCGATCCGGAGATTTCCGAGACGATCAACAAGAATGACCTGGTCGCGACGTCGGTTTTGTCCGGCAACCGGAACTTCGAGGGCCGGGTCAATCCCGACGTGCGCGCCAACTACCTGGCGTCGCCGCCGCTGGTCGTCGCCTATGCCCTGGCCGGCTCGCTCAACGTCAACATCACCGAGGATCCGCTCGGCGAGGACCAGGACGGCAATCCGGTCTACCTGAAGGACATCTGGCCGACCAACGACGAGATCACCAGTCTGATCCGCTCTTCCATCACCGAGGAGATGTTCCGCACCCGCTATTCCGACGTCTTCAAGGGCGACGAGCACTGGCAGTCGATCAAGGTGGAAGGCGGCATGACCTATGGCTGGCCGATCACGTCCACCTACGTCCAGAACCCGCCCTACTTTGAAGGCATGACCATGGAGCCGAAGCCGCTGGAAGACATTGAGGGCGCGGCCGTGATGGGCTTGTTCCTTGACAGCATCACCACCGACCACATCTCGCCGGCCGGCGCGATCAAGGCCGACAGCCCGGCGGGCACCTATCTGTCCGAGCACCAGGTCGCGCGCAAGGATTTCAACTCCTACGGCTCGCGGCGCGGCAACCACCAGGTCATGATGCGTGGCACCTTCGCCAACATCCGCATCAAGAACCAGATGGTACCTGGCGTTGAAGGCGGCGTCACCATGAAGGACGGCGCGAAGAAGTGGATCTACGACGCCTGCATGGAATACCAGGAGGCCGGCACGCCACTCGTCATCTTCGCCGGCAAGGAATACGGCACCGGCTCGTCCCGTGACTGGGCCGCCAAGGGCACCAAGCTCCTCGGCGTCCGGGCCGTGATCGCCCAGTCTTTTGAGCGCATCCACCGCTCCAACCTCGTCGGCATGGGCGTCATTCCGCTCACCTTCAAGGAGGGCGAGAGCTGGCAGAGCCTTAAGATCACCGGCAAGGAGCGGGTGACCATCAAGGGTATTGCCGACATCACCCCGCGCCAGATGATGGACGTGGACATCACCTACGAGGACGGCACGATAAAAACCATCGAGTGCCTGTGCCGCGTCGACACCGAAGACGAGCTGGAATACATCAAGGCCGGCGGGATTCTGCACTATGTTCTGAGGAATCTGGTGACGAACTGAGGTCTTTGGCGCGCGGGAGGGCTTTTGCCTTTTCCGGGACTTGCAGAAGAATTCGGAAATTTCAGCGGGCCCTTTGGGGCCCGTTTTCTTTCGGTTGCTCGTCTCGATCGTGGCAAAGCAATCACTGTCTTGCGATTGGGGCAAAAATGTCCTATTTTTGAACCTGAGCTTGGCTGTCATGCCAATCCGAACCCAATTCATTCGCGATCTTCGAAAGCAGGCCCCGCCGCTTGGGCTGAAGATTGTCGTGGATACGAAGAAGGGCAAGGGCAGTCACTACCGGGTGGCGGTCGGCGGCAAGAAACAACGGTCCCGGAGAAGATCACGCCTTTGATGGCGAAGATCATCCGTAAACAGCTCGGGCTCGACTGATCGGCAGGATATGATCATGGCCACCACGTTTTACGCAGAGTTGATCCCTGATCCAAATGGTGGGTTCGTCGTCAGCTTTCCCGACGTGCCGGAGGCGATCACGGGTAGCGGCACCCGCGCTGAGGCGCTCGAAATGGCCGCCGACGCTCTGACGGTGGCCTTGCTCGGGCGGTTGGACGACGGGCGGTCGTTGCCCGAGCCTGAAACCAAATCCAAATCGCTGGTGCCGGTAACCGTTCCGGCTCAGTTCGCGGCCAAGATCGCTCTGATCGAAGCCTTTCGCGCCGCGCAGGCCACCGATCCAGGTATGAGCCAGAGTGACCTCGCCCGGCGCCTTGATGTCGATCACAAGGAAATCCGCCGGCGTCTTGACCCCAACCACAAAACCAAGCTGCCCGCCTTGGAAGAAACGCTTAAAGCCCTGGGCAAGCGACTGATAATTCGCGTCGAGGATGCTGCTTAAAGACACTATTTGCCGCGATTGACATTGTCCGTTTTCGAGTTGCCGGTATGGATTGCAGGGTCGGCCCTGCAATGACGGATGTGGCGGACAGGCGTACCGTTCTCCTCCAATCGTCTTGCCATGACTTGATCATGGCATCCATTCCGTGGTGTTGCTACCAACGAAACAAGTGGTTCCTGAAATGGCCTTTGACCTGCTCACAGCAAACTGTCCGGGATCTTTTGTTCGGCGGCCGTGTTCGCCCGGCGGAAGAGGAGCGTGACGAGCGTCGACGTCATGACGATGAACAGCGAATAGAGCGCGCCGACCGCCATGATCGACTGCTGCTCCTCGCCGGGAAAGGTGAGCACGATGATCGCGATCGCAAGCGGGGCGTTCTGGATCCCGGTTTCCAGCGCGATGGTGCGCACGCCGCGCGGATGCAGTCGCAAGGAACGGGCAAACAGGTACCCGACCGTGATACCAAACACGCCGAGCATGATCGCCGCGAAATAGGTGGCCGGCGCGGTCGTCATCAGAAACTGCCAGTTCCGCGGCACCCAGGAAAGCGCGATGAAGGCGATGAAAAACAGCGCCAGCGCCGAGCCGAAGAATTCGGTCACCGCGCCCGCATTGGCGTTGACCTTGCGCAGCGTCATGCCGATTGCCACCGGGATCAAAAGGATCACCAGCGTCGCGATGATGTTTTCGCGCGGGATCTGAAGGTCGAGCGCCGAGGCGTAGAGCAGGAGCACCAAGGGGATCAGGATGACGCCGAACACCGTCGAGGTCACCGTCATCAGCACCGACAGCGCCAGATTGCCCTTGGAAAAGTATGTGAAGATGTTGGAGGTCGTGCCGCCCGGCATGCACGAGACGATCAACAATCCGATCGCGATCGGCTCCGGCAGGCCGAGCGCAAGGGTCATGGCAAACCCGATCAAGGGCATGAAGCCGTATTGCGAGACGACGCCGATGCCAAGCCCGTGCGGCCGGCGCAGGGCAAGGTAAAAATCGCGCGGGGTCAGCGAGGCGCCCATGCCCAACATGATGACGAAGATCATCGCGGCCAAAAGCGCCTGCTCAAACGGTCCGACCATGGCTTACTCCGCTGCCAGCGCGCGCAGGTTTTCCGCGCGCAAATCTTTTCGCAAGATCTTGCCGACGTTCGATTTCGGCAGGTCATCGCGCATTTCCACGCGCTTGGGCACCTTGTAGGCGGTCAGATGTTCCTTGCAATGGGCGCGGATATCGGCCTGCGTCAGGGTCTTGTCCTTCAAGATGACGAAAGCCATCACCGCCTCGCCGGTCGCCTCGTCCGGGACACCGATCACGGCCGATTCCAGAATGCCGGGATGGCCGGCCAGGCAATCCTCGACTTCGTTGGGATAAACGTTGAAACCGGAGACCACCACCATGTCCTTCTTGCGGTCGACGATGGAAAAATACCCGTCCGCGTCCATCACGCCAATGTCGCCGGTCAGGAACCAGCCATCGGGCATGGCGGCCGCCGTTTCCTCCGGCTTGTTCCAGTAGCCCGCCATCACCTGGGGGCCCTTGACCGCGATTTCCCCGCGCTCGCCCTGCGGGACGGGAACCCCATTGTCGTCGACGCACCGCATCCAGGTCGACGGCACCGGCACGCCGATCGATCCGTCCCGGGCCTTGCCGACCGGATTGAAACTGAGCACCGGGGAGGTTTCCGTAAGCCCGTAGCCCTGGATGACCGGCCGGCCGGTGACCTCTTCCCAGCGCCGGGCGACGGCGGTCTGCAGCGCCATGCCGCCGGCTGAGGCCAGTTTCAGGTGCTTTGGCGGGCTGTCGAGAAACCAGGTTTCGTTGGTCAGGCCGTTGAACAGCGTGTTCACGCCGCTCATCCAGGTGATCTTGTAGTTCTCGAACGCCCGCTTGAGATTGGACAGCGGCCGGGGGCTCGGGATCAGGACGTTGCGCGCGCCCAGCCAGTAAAAGGCGAGCAAATTCACCGTGAATGCGAAGATGTGATACATCGGCAGCGCCGTCAGCGCGATTTCCTCGCCGCGTTCGATCGCCGGGATCATCTCCAGCGACTGCTCCATGTTGAGGATCAGGTTTTCGTGGGTCAGCATCGCCCCCTTGGCGATGCCTGTCGTGCCGCCGGTGTATTGCAGGCAGGCGATGTCGCCGGGCGCAACGGTCTGATGATAGGTGTCGACCTCGATATGATCGCGTGCGCGGTGGGCCCGTCCGGCCTCCAGCGCGTCAGGAAACCGGATGTGCGGCACTTCGACTGGCCTGACGGACCGGTCCCAGTGTTTTTGCACCAGTCCGATGATCCGGCGCGGCCAGGTGGGCAGGAACTCGGCCACCTGCGTCACGATGATATTGGGGATCGGGTGGCCCCGGGTTGCGGCCGGGATCTTGTCGGCGAACATGTCGACGATCACCAGCGCGTGCGGCTCCGCATCCTGGAACTGGCGCGCCATTTCCTCCGCCGTATAGAGCGGATTGACGTTGACCAGCACGCAGCCGGCCTTGAAGACGCCGAAGGCGGCGACCGGAAAGGCCAGCCCGTTGGGCATTTGCAGGGCCACGCGGTCGCCCTGGGTCAGGCCCGCCACCTCGCGCAGGTAAACGGCGAAGGCATCCGACATCTCGTTGACCTCTTCGAAGGTCAGCGTTCCATTCATGCCGTTCGGCATACAGGCGGTGAAGGCCGGGGCTTTGCCATAGGTGTCGGACACGGACCGCACCAGATCGCCGATGGTCCGGTATGAGGCGCTGTCGATCGTCGATCGCATGTCGGGACTGTAGAATGCGGTCCACGGACGGTCGTCTGCTGTCATCATCTCCCTCGGCCTGTCTTCCTGAATTGCCGCCGCGCATTAAGGCGCAGCGCCGCGCACAAGGAAAGGCACAAATCAGCGGTGGCGGTCACAATGGCACGGCTTTTCCGATCCGCGCCGGCAGATAGGTAGGGTTTTTTCACCCCGATGGCAGGCCGGCGGGGGAAATCCCCTTGCCTGCCGTGCTACGGCGAGCTTCGAATTTCCTAGTCGGGATTAGACAAGGCCGATGGCCGTGCCCGCTCCCACGGGACGTCATCCTGGGCGAGCCAAAGGCGCGACCCGGGACCGGCGAGCCACGGTGGCCGTGGCGGTTCCCCGGTCCCGCGCCTTGCGCCATGCCGCCCCGATCCCCGATCTCCGGCTCTGCCGGCATCCGGGAGGACGGCGGATCATTGCGACCCTCGTCATGCCATGGCTCGACCATGGCATCCATTCCCTCTGCTTTCAAAACGACCCGCCTTTACCTGGGGCACCCTCGCGGTCTGGATCCCATGGTCAAGCCATGGGATGACGATCGAGGGTGGGGCGAGATCGCACCTTTCCCCGGCGCCTACGCCTCCTGACAAATCAAAAACGTTATCCACGCCCTGGTCGCTGGCCGTATACTTTGCCCGTTCTTTCCGCACGGGGCCGAGACCGGACCGTCCGGTCGCGGCGGCAGGAACCGGGTTTTGAGGTTTTTCAGAACGGCGTAACGGACCGGCCTGAAGATCCGGTGACCGGCGACCCTGTTTGTCCCCGTGGGGTCTGGCACGGGCAGAACAAGCGGGCCGCGTCTCGTATCCGGCAACCGGTGCGCCACACCCCACGCACCGCGCGCAGAAACGAGAAAGGCGCAACAGCCGGTCATTTAAAGGGAACCAGAACCCGGGCAGGCGTTTGGCCGTGCCACCTCCCATCTTCCCATCGCGCACCCGGCACGCTCCGGGCGCCTGCCATCCCGTTTTTTCCATGAACGGGACATCGACCACCAAAACGCCGGGGAGAGATCCCGCGGCGCTGTTGGTGTTGCCCGTGCCCCCTCACCCCATCCCTCTCCCCACTCCGCACATTCCGGGGGAGAGGGAGCGCGGGCGGCGGGCGTTGTGCGCCATGCGTGTGAAGCCGACAAATCCCGACGCTTTCGCGGCCGCACAACACCACATGCCTAGCGTCCGGCGTGACGGGGAGGCTCAAGACCATCACCTCGCCCCGCTGGGGAGAAGCCAGACTGCTGACAAACCAGCTTCTCTTCCGGCAGTCATGCTCGGGCCTGTCCCGAGCACCCATTACGCTTTGATTTTTATGGATCCTCGGACCCTTGTCCGACGATGACGACGGAAAACCGGGGAGTGTCATCAACCTCACCTCTCGCCGCCGGGGAGAGGTCATGCCGCGCCCTTTCAGTGTGGTTGCCCACTCTGCGTGCCGGAGCGAAAAGCCAATGATACCAGATTGATACATCGATACTCACGATCCAAACCGGACGGTAATGGGACAGACCCGGGCATGACGACGAAATGATGAATTGGGTTGTCAACAGTCTGAGCGGCCCCGGACGACCGCGCATGCTCACCGGCGGACCTTGAGCGCGCCGGCCGCGAACGGAATGATCAGGGCAAGAACGGCGACCAATGCGAACGACGCCCGCAGTGACAGAACCTGACCGATAAATCCAAGTACCGGCGGGCCGAGCAGGTACGCGCCGTAGCCGAGCGTTGCCACAGCCGCGATGGCCGTTCCAGGTGACAGGACCGGGTCCGCGGCCGCCCGGGACATGGCGACCGGAAAGATGACCGCGTTGCCCAATCCCATGATGGCGCAGCCGAGCCAAACCACCCAGATGTTTGCGCCCCAAACAATGAGAACCGTGCCGACAAAGGCGGCGCACCCGCTGATCCGAACCACTTTCACCGGCCCGAACCGGGCGATCAGTTGGTCGCCGGCAAGCCGCATCACGACCATTGCAATCGAAAAGATCGAAAAACCAATGACCGCGCGGGCGCTCGAAAAGCCGAGTTCCTCGATCTGGTAGATCGCCGCCCAGTCCGTCACCGCGCCCTCGGCGAGCGCCGACGCCAGCGCCATCAGGCCAACCAGCAAGAGCGCGCCCGTTGGGATGGCGAGAAACGGGGATTTCCCGGACCCAGGGCTGCGGCGGTCACTTGTCCAGCCAACGCGCGCGGCCGCGGTAAGCAAAACGCCCATCAGAGCACCCCAAAGGGCGAAATGCACAAGAACGGACAGGTCGAGCCACAGCGCGCCAGCCCCGGCGGCCGCGCCAACCGCGGCGCCCAGGCTGTAGAGCCCGTGATAGGACGACATCACCGGGCGCCCGAGCGCCTTTTCGACCTCCGCGCCCCAGCCGTTCATCGACACGTCCAGACCGCCGATACAGAACCCGGTCAAGAACGCGATCGGCACCATGAGCAAAACCGTGACGCCGACGCTGAGGACAACAAACATCGTCAACAGCCCGAACGCAAACAGTTTGGTGACCCGCACCGC
The DNA here is from genome assembly GCA_017643215.1 of Roseibium sp. Lineage (GTDB taxonomy): Bacteria > Pseudomonadota > Alphaproteobacteria > Rhizobiales > Stappiaceae > Roseibium. The sequence continues at coordinate 148,506 of JAEPNV010000011.1, forward strand.
GCCGAACCGGTCCACCCAATGTCCGGTAAACGGAAACGCGACAAACGCACCGCTGGCCATCGCCAGAAGAATGAGACCGAATCCGGCTTCTTCAACGCCCAGCACCGCCTTGATGTCGCGGATCCGGGACGCCCAGGCGCCCAGGAACGTCCCGAACATGAAGAATATGGCCGCAACGGCGCGCCGGGCATGGACCACGTGCATGGAGAACTCGAAAGCAATGAGGAAACCGGCCTGATGACAATTCAGACCGCGTGCCAGCCTAGAACCTCGCCCCCCTCATCGACAAGGCTTTCTGAACGTGCGCGCATCAGGACCGGCCATCTGCGGCACAAGTGTCACAGACCGCGCGATCCGAATGTCAGAAGATCTGGAAATTGCTGTTCGCGCCGGCGGTAAACGCCTGCTGCGCCTGTTCGAACACGCGCGCATAAACCTCGGCCGCCTCCTGGGCCGACTTGGACGCCTGCGCGCCACCTTGTTCATCACCCTCCTCATCGGCTTCGCCGGCTCCCGCAGTTGGCACCTCGGTGCCCCCCGCCGATTGCGTCGTTGTGCCGTCTTCGTTGTCGCCCTGTAGCTCCTCCGCCTTTTTCTGGCGGGCTTCGGCCTGGGCGGCGGACAGTTGCGCGCGGGCCTGCTGTGCGACCCGCAGGTCCTGCGAGGAAGGCTCGGCAGGCGCAAGCGCGGCGCGGATAACGATCTGCATCTTTCGGATCGTCGCCTCGGGCGTGCGCTCGGTCGATGTGTCGATCTGCACTTCGCCGCCGACCGCATAGCGCTTTCCGTCCGGCCCCTGCTGGAACGTGTAGCTGGGCGCGCTGGCGTAAGGACCGCCGACACGGGCATGGGCCTGTTCATGCGCCCGGACCTCCTGGTCCCGCTGCCGCAGCTTTTCGACCTGTTTTTCTTCCGCTTCGGTCAGCCCGTCGCCATCCGGATCCTCTTTTTTCTGGCCGGCCTGTCGCGTGGATTGTTGACCCGTTGAAGCGGCACCTTGATTGTCCGCCCCTGCCGCATCGTTCTGCGCCGGCGAACCTTCGCCGCGCGGTTGACCGGTACTGTCGTCGCCCGAAGCATCATCGGCAGGCGAGCGGGCGCCAGCCGCTTCCGGACGTTTTTGAGAGGATGGCTGGGCTTCGCTGCCGGTTTGAAGCGCGACGATCGCTTCCCCGCTTAATGGGCTGGTGCCGCCCGACCGGCGGGCCACAGCCTGGGCGGCCACGGCCGATTCGCGCGCACGCGTTTCGCCCCGCCCGAGCACCTGCTCGTCGGCTTGCGTGCGGCTCTCGACGGCAGGCGCACTGCCTCGCAGGCCGCTGACCGGGGGGTTGGTCAGAAGCGTGCTGATCATGAAGGCAAAATACCGCCGCCCGCGCTATCAAAGCGTTAACGCGATTTAAACCCTTCGATCAGATCCGCGTGAACGCCATCTGAACCGATCAAGGGGTGCCGTTCGCGGGTCCGTTTTCATCCGCACCAAAACGCTTTAGGTTCCGGCCAAACCATTTCCGATTTAAAGGGATCTGACACATGTTGCCCAAGCGCTATTGGCATGAAATGACGACCGTCGACTTCCAAAATCCCGATATCGGGAACTGGATCGCGGTGTTGCCTGTGGCGGCGATCGAACAACACGGGCCGCATCTGCCGGTCTACACCGACACGGCCATCGCCAATGGCCAGGTCAGCCGCGTGATTGACCTCTTGCCGGATGACCTGCCGGTGACCTTTTTGCCCACGCAGGCGATTGGCAAGTCAAACGAACACATCTCCTCTCCGGGCACTTTGACGCTGTCATGGGACACGGTGACCCAAGCCTGGCTGGACATCGGGCGCTCCGTCGCCAGAGCCGGCGTTCGCAAGCTCGTCCTGATCAACGCCCATGGCGGCAATGTTCCCATCATCGACATCGTCGCGCGCGAACTCAGGGTTGACCACGACATGCTTGTGACCGCGACCGCCTGGGCACGCTTTGGCCAGCCAGAGGGTGTCTTTCCGGCCGAAGAATTCACCTATGGAATTCACGGCGGCGATGTCGAAACATCCCTCATGCTGCACCTTCACCCGGACCTGGTGCGCATGGACCTGGCCGAGGATTTCACGTCGGCGCAACAGGACTTTCTGCAAGAGTTCAAGCACCTGCGCGGCCATGGTCCGGCGCAGTTCGGCTGGAAGGCGCAGGATCTGAATGACAAGGGTGTCGTCGGCAACGCCGCGAACGCCACGGCGGAAAAAGGCCGGCTGTCGCTCGACCATGCCGCGCGGGGTTTTGTCGAGTTGTTAAAGGACGTCCACGCATTCGAGCTGGCCCGGCTTTGGAAGGCACCGTGAGAAACGGGCGTAAAACCCGCCTGTTAAAACGGGATCGGCTTGCCGAGATGGTCGAAAAATCCACCGGTATCACCTTTATCCAGATTCGCCAGAACCTTTAAAAGCCGGTCGGCCGACTGATCGGGTTTTTGTACGTCGAGACCCTGCTTTCCAAAGGGGTCCGAAAGCCCGGTCGCGACGGTGCCGGGGTGCAGCGCCACGCAAATCGCCTCAGGCCGCGTGCGGTTCAGCTCGATCGCAGCGCAGCGCATCACCTGGTTGAGGGCCGCCTTGGACGCCCGGTAGGAATACCAGCCGCCGAGGTTGTTGTCGGATATTGATCCCACACGCGCGGAAAGCGTCGCAAACACCGCGCGGCCCTCGCGCGGCAAGAGCGGCAGAAAATGCTTCAGGATAAGGGCGGGACCGATCGTGTTGATGGCGAATGCCGTTGCCATCGCGCCCGGATCGAGGGTCCGCCAGGTCTTTTCTGGTCTATGACCCGGCCAGCTCAGGACACCCGTTGCGTCGATCACAAGTCGGATGTCATCGCCTTGGGCCCGGAGTGCCGCAGCAGCCGCTTCAATGCTGGCCTCGTTGAGCAAATCGATTGATGGGTCGGTGGATCGCGACAGGCCAATCACCGGACCCGCACCATGCATCGACGCCAACCGGCCGCACAAGGCCGATCCGATGCCGCCGGTGCTGCCCAGGACGACAGCGGCGCCGGGGTGATCAAAAAGTGCCATGTTTGCCCTCAACCGAACCTATCAAGACCGCCCGCACCCGCTCTGACGAACGACCGGCTGCCGAGGCCAGATAGGCGCGCCTTGACGTGAGGCAAGGCTTCAGGCGGTGAGGCGGATCGGTTTTCCGGGCGCGAGCCGGTTCGCGGCGGCGACGATGGCGTCGGCATCGATCCCGAAATGCGCGTAAAGCTCTGAAATCGTGCCCGTCTGCCCAAAATGCTCCACGCCGAGCGGCACCGTCCGGTGTCCGGCGACGGCGCCGAGCCAGGCGAGGGTTGCCGGATGGCCGTCAATCACGGTGATCAGGACACAATGCGGCGGAAGATCGCCCAAAAGCCGTTCCGCCAAACTCAACGCATCCGCCTGTCCGCGCGCGCGGGCGCGCTGCGCAGCCGTCCACCCGGCATTCAGACGGTCGGCGGAGGTGATCGCCAGGACACCGATGTCACGCCGGTCGCCGCCGATGCGGCCGGCCGCTTCGATCGCCTCCGGAGCCACACAGCCCTGATAGGCAATGACGATATCCGCGTTGGGACCGGGCTCCTTGAGCCAATAGGCACCATCGATCACGCCCTTTTCAAAGTCGCGGCTTGGACGTTGGGCCGGCTGTTCGAGCGGGCGCGTCGACAGGCGCAAATAGACCGAGCCGCCGGTTTCATCGCGCAGCCACGTGCGCTCATCCGGATCGCCTTCGCCGTCGCGCTGCATGTAGTCGAACGACCACGCCATGATCTGCGAGAGTTCATCCAGAAAGGCCGGTTCAAAAGCGGCAAGACCGTCCTGGCTCATGCCAATCAGCGGCGTTCCAATCGACTGGTGCGCCCCGCCTTCAGGTGCAAGCGTGACGCCGGAAGGCGTCCCGGCAATCAAAAACCGGCTGTCCTGATAACAGGCGTAATTGAGCGCATCGAGCCCCCGGGCGACGAACGGATCGTAGACGGTACCAACCGGCAGGAGCCGCTCCCCGAACAGGCTGTGCGACAAACCGGCCGCGCCCAGCATCAAGAACAGGTTCATCTCGGCGATCCCGAGCTCGATATGCTGACCGGCCGGGGAAAACGCCCATTTCTGGGCGGACGGAATCCGCTCTTCGCGAAATGTATCGGTCTGGAACTCGCGGGCAAACAGCCCCCGCCGGTTCACCCAACCACCCAGATTGGTCGACACGGTCACATCCGGCGACATGGTGACGATGCGGTCTGCGAGCGGTCCGCCGGCGCGCGCAATTCCGTCCATGATCTTGCCAAATCCGGCCTGGGTGCTGAGCAGTTTGTTGTCCAGAAGCACCGGACCCTCAACGGGGATCGCCGGCGCGGAAAAGCGGCGGGTGCCTTTTGCGAAAAACGGCACATCAGCCAATTCGCGTTTCAATCCCTCCGGGTCGCCGACGCCGGCGAGCGGCTCCCATTCCTGCCCGGCGGGCACGCCCATTTTGGACTGGAACGCCGTCATCTGTGCGGCGGTCATCAATCCGGCGTGATTGTCCTTGTGTCCGGCCAAAGGCGTTCCCCAACCTTTGATCGTGTAGGCGAGAAACACCGTCGGCCGGTCATCGCCAACTGCATCGAACGCCGCGCACAGGGTATTGAGACAGTGTCCGCCAAGGTTTTCCATCAGCTCCGACAATGCGTCATCGCTGCGCCGGTCCAGCAAAGCGGTGACGTCGCCCTGATCGCCGATGTCGTCGAGAAGCCGCGCGCGCCACGCCGAACCGCCCTGAAAGGTCAAAGCCGAATAAAGCGCGTTCGGACAGGCATCAATCCAGTTCTTGAGCCTTTCACCACCCGGCTCCGCGAATGCGGCTTCCTGCAGCGCACCATATTTCAGGCGCACGACTCGCCAGTCGAACGCGGTGAAAATGGCCTCAATCCGCCGCCAAAGCCCCTCGCGCACGACACCGTCCAGGCTCTGCCGGTTGTAGTCGATGATCCACCATGTCTTGCGCAGATCGTGCTTCCAGCCCTCTTGAAGCGCTTCGTAGATATTGCCCTCGTCAAGCTCCGCATCACCAATCAGCGCCACCATCCGGCCGTCCGGCCGACCCGCCGCCCAGCCGTGGCCGCGAAGGTAATCCTGTGTGATCGACGCGAACATCGGCATGGCCGCGCCAAGGCCCACGGACCCGGTCGAAAAATCAACGTCGTCAATATCCTTGGTGCGCGAAGGGTAACTTTGGGCACCGCCGAACCCGCGGAAGTTCTCCAGTTTTTCCTGCGTTTGATGGCCCATAAGATACTGCATCGCGTGAAAAACCGGAGACGCATGCGGTTTGACGGCAACGCGGTCTTCCGGACGCAGCACATGAAAATAAAGCGCGGTCATGAGCGAGACCATCGAAGCCGAACTCGCCTGATGCCCACCCACTTTAACGTCGGTCGCGGTCTTGTCCCTGAGCACATTGGCATGGTGGATCGTCCAGCAGGACAGCCACAACAAACGCTGTTCGATCGTCTTCAAGCTGTGCGCATCCATGTGCCACGTTCCTTGTATCGGAGTGCCTCGCCGGTCCCGCACTTTATGCCGGACGGATCAAAAGAACGTGCTCATTTGCGGCTACGAGGATGAGCCAAGCGCAAAATCATTGCGTCGCAAGCGTGGAAATTGGAAGATTTCCGCTAAATCGGTTCCATATGCTTCTAGGTGTTGCCGGACCGCCGGCGCCATTGAACCTGTTTTAAAGTCGGTCAAGGAAACCTGATATGCGTCTCCCGATCACCAGCCGGATTCTGGCCGGGCGGCAGTGGGATCGACGATCGGGGCTTTGATTCCGACGCTTATCCAACACTCGAGGGTTTTGAAGACGCCGCCATTGAGCCCGCGGCAGGCGTATTTCGATATCACTCTCGGCGAGTTCATCCTGCCATATGAAGCGGTACGGCGGGTGGGCGATCCGGAAGACACGCTGATATCCTTTCTCACGACGACATACCGGTGCGCGGCGGATCTTGGCGGCTTAGGCCGCATTGCGCCCAACTGCGAGTTCCGCCGACCTCAGATACTCTGCCAACTGTGACAGCGGTCGCATAGACCGGATTGTCAGGATCTTAAGGTGGCGGCTGCGGCATCGGCGCGGCGGCGCGCCGATCGCTGAAAAAAAGTAATCCACGCTGCCGAAGTCCATGCGACCCTTGGCCCGTTCCAAGTCAAAGGAGGCAGAGCCGCATGGACAGGTTTTCCGACCATTCGATCGCACTCGACAGTCCGGCGAGCGACGGATTTGCAATCGTGCCCAATGACAGTGTCGATCTGCCGGAGGTCACCAGAGCCGTCTATGTCGGTGTCAGCGGATCCATCCGGACGGTCACGGCGGGCGGCGGCGAACTGGTGCTGGACGGGGCCGTCGCCGGGACCTTGATACCGGTCAGGGTCAAGCGGGTCTATGCCACCGGCACGACGGCCGCTGGTCTTGTGGCATTGGTCTGAGCCCATGCGGATCGGGGTTGTCGCAACGGTTGAAACGACGCCGCCACGCTGGTGGCCGCTGGACGGGACCCTTGCGGCCGATTTTCCACACCGCCGGTACATGCGGTCTGGCGTTCCGGTTTCAGCGGACACGGCTTTTTCGGTAGGCCGCGCAAGTGAAATTGCCGCGGATGACAGCCTGGGAAAATGGCATTGGTTCGTCGCCGATGAACCCGCTATCACCGACCGCGGGCTGTTCGTTTCGCCGGCCAGCACAAACCACATTGCCGACACACGTTTTTCAAGTGCCGTCCCCGGGGTGGTCGGCGCTGATGCCGTCTTGCCCGTCGGCTGGGCGTTTACCTCGCCCACAGGATTAACCTGGGAGATTTTGGGCATTGGTGCCGATGATGGTTACGGGCTTGCCTTTGTCGATGTGCGGCTGTCAGGAACAAATGCATCCGGGTCAACGGTGTATCCGCAAGTGCGTTTTGCTGATGGCCTGTCGCTGGGAGCACCCGGCACCGATTTCACGCTGTCGAGTTGGGTTACCGAAGTGACAGCCCCGGCGCCGCCGCAAAACCGTCCGGTGCTTCAAATGATCGTGCGCCGTTCAGGTGGCTCGTCCTACACCTATCCAGGGATCACGATCGCAACAGCCGCCCGCGCCAGATGGTCGAGGGTGCATCAAATTGGCGCCAATTTCGCCGATGAACTGGCGGTCGAAACGGCCTGCATCCAACAGAATGTGCTGGACTCGGAAAGCGTCGACGTGTCCTTCCGGCTGGCGGGCATGCAGTTTGAAGACAGAGCGGCCCCGACCGCACCCATTCGCACCGATGGTGTTTCGCAATCCCGCGCCAGCCAGACACTGGCCGCGCATCTGCCCGCCGGCACGCATGATGTGACCGTGGATCGTGACGGGGCCTCTTCTCTGGTCTTTCCCGGATTGTCGGGAAGCGCCGCCCTACCGGCGACCGGCGAGTGGTTCGTCATCGGACTCAATGCCCGCCCAAGCCCGTGAGCGGGCTGCGTGGGTGTCCGGCGAACCTTGGTATGACGCAGCCAAACCCAATCCGATCCCAACCATCAAAATCAGATAGACCGGATTGTTTCCGTTGAGGATGGACGTTTCCATGAGATTATGGAGAAGGCAGAAAACCACAAAAACAAATGACACATCGGTAAAGACGTTTCTTTTGCCCCGGTCGAGCAGCAGCCGAAGGAGTGGCGCCACAACGAACGCAAAAAGCGTGAGCAAAAAGCCCGGCACACCGAGCGTCACGATCGTATCGAGATAGCCGTTATGGCCCTGACCTGTGCGAATGCCCCAACCATCCGTCAGGCCCAGGATCGGACTGTAGATGCCCGTTCGCCAAAACGACCCGTAACCGCTGCCAAAGACGGGATTGTGCGAAATGTAACCGGCAAGCGCCGCCCACAGTTCCGTTCGCGCTGAAAAATACCGGCTGGCGGCAAGCCATGACCAGATGTCAGGGCCATTCAAGATCAACGTCAAAACGAGGATGACGGCCAAAAAGGTGCACAAAAACAGAAATCCGGCGCGGCCCAGTCTTCCCTGTAGGCATGCACGAAATTCCAGCAACGGAATGAGGCCGATGCAGATCAGGATGGAGGTCTTGGAACTTGTTCCGATCATAAAGACGAGGCTCAAGGCCATCAGGGCAAGATTGTACCGCCCGATCCGATGCTTCCAGCGGCAATAGAAGATCAGCGCGCCGGCCGCGGCGACCGCGCCGGCGTAGTTTTTGTGAATATGAACACCTTTCCATGCGCCAATGAGGTTTTCGTCAAGAGCCGCGGAATGGTGGATCGCATTCTGGACGGCCAGCACGCTTGCCAGATCGGCGAACATGACAACGGCAAACGCCGCCGCAGCGAGGTTCAACACGACGAGCGGCGGCGTTTTGACCATGAAGATGAAGAGTGCGAACGTGACCAAGGTCACCTGCGCAAAGCGTGGAGCGGCATGAACAAGCGACACCGACCAGGCGAGCGAGACACCGCAATAACAAAGAACGAGCGCGATCGGAATCAAGCCCGTGGCCCGAAAGGACTGGCCCTTTGTAAGCAAAGACGCGCCGATGCACAGTGACGTCGCGGCCAGATAAAGCGATGCTTCCAGACCTGTTCCGCCGCTGTCCATCGCAACGGTCTGAATGTTGCCGGCCACAAATGGGCGCGTTCCTGCCAGGATCAGCGTGGACAGCGCAAAGAACGAAACCCGGGCGATCGGTACGGCAGCGTGGACCACATCATTGCCACTTGTTAAGCGCCGGCGGCCGCGGCGCCGCCGTGGATCTCGTCGGCGAAGTAGGCGATGGTTTTTCTAAGGCCGTCGTCCAGCGGGACTTTCGGCTCCCATCCCAGCAGCGACCGCGCTTTGCTGATCTCCGGACATCGCTGCGCCGGATCGTCTTGCGGGCGGGGCAGAAACCGGAGCACGGATCGTGATTCCGTCAGTTTGACGATCCTGTCCGCGAGCGCGCGAACCGCAATCTCCGCCGGATTTCCCAGATTGATGGGCGCCCGGAGACTGTCATCGGCATTCATCAACCGCAGCAGCCCGTCAATGAGGTCGTCCCGATAACAGAACGAGCGCGTTTGCGCCCCCGTGCCGTAAATCGTGATGTCGTCGCTCCGCAGGGCTTGAACGATGAAATTGGAGATGACGCGCCCGTCGTCGCAGCTCATGCCCGGCCCGTAGGTATTGAAGATCCGGGCGACACGGACGTTAATCCCCCGCTCATGCGCATAGTCGTGAAACAAGGTTTCCGCGCAGCGCTTGCCTTCGTCGTAACAGGCCCGGGCGCCGAACATATTGACGTTGCCGAAATAACTTTCCTGTTGCGGATGGACCACCGGATCCCCGTAGACCTCCGAGGTGGATGCCTGCAGGATTTTTGCGCGTTTGGACTGGGCGAAATCGAGCATGTTGAGCGTACCGACCACGTTGATCTTCATGGTGTAGATCGGATCTTCCTGATACCGCGGCGGCGAGGCCGGACACGCGAGATTGTAGATCTCGTCCACGTCCCCATCGAACCGAAGCGGCGCGCAGACATCATGCCGGATCAGTTTGAAGGTTTGCCGGCCAATCAAATGGCGGACGTTGCTGAAGCGGCCGGTCAGAAAGTTGTCGACACAATTGACCAAATGCCCCTCTGCCAACAATTGCTCACAGAGCGCACTGCCTAAAAATCCGGCGCCGCCGGTGACGATAATGCGTTTTCCCCCCACCATGTTTTCCCCCGCGAACCGCATGCCGGGTCAGAATCCAGACCCGCTCAAAACCGCGCAGCACAAGATCTTGACCTTGACCCTCGGGCCCAATCCGAAGTGGCGGCTGCGAGTTCATCCTTCGTTAAGGATTAAAGTCCTCAACGTTAAATTTTTCAATGCATTTTTTCAATCATAAGTAGATTTATTGCTTCATTCGCGTATTCGTGCCGCGCTTTCGCGCTCCGGGAGGCTGTTGAGCCTGCATGTTGATTTTTGATAATTATCTGTTTTATATTGCATATTTTCGAAGTAGGAAATGGGTCTGGTCAATTCAGGCGCCAAATCGTGAAAAGTCCTTTTAAACCTTAAATTGCAGATATCAGTTGGGCTTGATAGGAGAATTTGCCTGCTTGGCCGATGAAAATGCACCATGACGGGCGATCATTTGACGAAGTGCACCGTTCCAAATCCGTGCAAGGGACATATGTCAGCACCGGCCAGATGGGCTCAGGCCCGGCATGTTGTAGAGGCGCTGACACCAACCCGGCAGACGCTCAGGTCTGCTAAGCAATGTCGTAGCCGGCGTATCGTGCGTATCCCATTCGTCCCTTCTGAGACTGCTGATTGAGAACGGCGACAAACGGTACATCACCCTTCTTTGCCTGGGCGAGCTTGTCGAGACAACGAATGCATTCGCTTTGCGGCGTCTTGGCCCATTCGATCACAAACACGATCGCGTCCGCATACCGGGCAAGGTAAAGGCCGTCCACCACCGGCGCGATTGGCGGGGTGTCTAGGATCACATAGTCAAACCGCGCCGCGGCGCTGGCGATCAACTCGGAAAAGGATTTTTGATTGAACAAACGATCCGTCGGGGTATCTGCGCAGCGATCGCCGACCACCGCGGTCAGATCCGTTTTGGGATCTTCTTTCACGATCCGGGTCATGTCTTGGCCAGACAGCGTTCCGGACAAAAGATCGGCAAGCCCGCTGGACGGCATGATGTCCATGTGCCGCTGAATGCTGGGCCGCCGCAAGTCGCAGTCGACGATCACGGTGCGATCGCCAGCCATGGCAAGCGTACGGGCAAGGCACAAGGCGACCGTTGATTTCCCCTCGCCCGGAAGCGCGGAGGAGACCATGATGACCTTGCCGCGTTTTGGCGTCTCGGGTTTATCGAAATCAACGGCGCCCGGCCCGAATTGATCGACGGATATCCGAAGCCGCCGGAAGGATTCGGCAAATCCGGAGAGCTGTGCATTCACCAGATGGTCCGCGACCGCGGTTTCATCCGGACAGCCGGTGAGACGGGGCACCGCCGCGGCGACCGGAACACGGGCCACAGCCTCCACCTGGGTTTCGCTCGTAAAACCGCCAATGTAGGTTTCGAACACAAACGCAAGTCCGATACCTGCGCCCAGCGAAACAATCGCCACTGCGAGCAGTACCAGCCCCGTCCGGGGAAAACTCGGCTCGGTGGGCGTGAAGGCGGGCGAAACGATCCGGCTGTCCGCGACCTGGAGCGCGACTTCCGTGTCCAGCGTCTGCGCGCGGGCAAGAAGCGTCTGATACTGGTCTGTGGCGTTCACTGACCGTTGTTGAAGACCATAGATCTGCGCGAGAACATCGGCGGGAAGCGGGCTCTCGAACAGGGCAGCCCGGATCTTTGCATTGAGCACCGAAGCGTCTTGATCGGACCGGATGATTGCCTCTCGAAGCTCCTGGCGCGCTTTCGCGGCCGCCTGTTCCAACCGCGTCTCGATTGCTTTCATCTCGTCTTGAAATTCTCCAGCGGAGAATGGGTCATCGGCGCTTTGTTGGAGGGCTTGGCGCAGGCCGTCATGTTCCCTGACCAGGTCCATCGCCGATTGTGATCCAATCCGCTGCGCCAACTCGGACGGAGCGGCGTTCGCAGGCGCGTCCTCCAAGGCGCGCAAGCGTTCCCGCAAGCCCTTGCCCGCCTGCATCAATTCCGCCCGTTGGTCGCGCAGCGCGCCAAGATCCGACCGGCCGCTTTGTTGTACGATCCGGTCGAGGTTGGATAAAACATAGCCGTCGAAGTTTTTTTCCGCTGCAACGACGGCGTCCTCCGCTTCGGCGATCTGGTCCTGGACCCGGTCGCGCGCGGCGATCACGGAGGCGACCTTTTGCTGAAGTTGGATGCGGATGTGGGTTTCAGCCACCGCATTGGCGAGTTCGGCGGCCTTGATCGGATCCCGCGATTGCGCATTCACCGCAATCAAAAAGGTCAGGCCGCGCCGTTCTGCCGAAATCCGGCTTTTGACATGGTCCAGCACCTGCCCGGCTGCAGCGTCGCCGGTTGGCAATTGTGGCTCCTTCAGACGCAGGAACGACAGCATCTGATCCATGACCGAAAGCCGGACGCCGAACTCCGGATCACCCAGAAGGCTTGGGCCGTCCGGGGCGACACCCGTTCTGATCACTTCCAGAAGAATGCTATCGGCGCGGATGAGTTCAACCTCGCTGTTGACCCGAGCGCTGTCACCCGCGTTGGACGTTATGGTGTTTTCTGCATCCAGAAGGTTTTTCTGACGCGGATCGACCAGGATCAGCGCCGTGCCCGTATAAAGCGGCGTGATCATAATCAGGGCGATGGCGGTGAGTCCCAATAAAACAATAACGGTGGTCAAGATCAATCCGACGTGCCGGCGGAGCATGCCAAGAAACAGGCGAAGATCGACGGGATCGTTGCTCATGACGCCCGCCAGATCGGATGTACTGGACGAGAAGATCGGGAGGTCTCAATGGGAAGCTGATCCAGGAAATAAATTAGACGCATAACGACCACAACGCGACACAATAGCAAAAAACACAACTGAAAGTTTATAACAATCGTTCCACACGTTGTCCAGCGGCCATCGGGAGGCGTGGGTCCAAGGCCGCGTCACGAACCGAACGCAAGTGAGTTGACTTGAACGGATCAGCTGCCGGCGCTGTCCAGATGGTCGACGATCAAGGTCGCACGGTCGGCTGCAAAACAGCTGCGCGACCGCTGGATCGGGACGCCGCTCAAATCACAATTGACAACACCGGTAACGAGCAAGATCGCCCCTGGCGCAAGCCGCAGGCGCTCAATTTCAGCGTCCCTGGCGTGGCGGGCATCCACCCGCGTTTCCTGGCGCAGGTAATCATCGACCCCGCAGGCCTTTAGACCCGCGGTGATCGACCCGGTTTGCCGCACGATCTCCGGCAGCGCCTCAAACCGGCCCGCTTCGAACCAATGCGTTGAAAACGAAAACGGCTCACCGTCCACCATGGAAAGGGTCTCGAGGCGGAGGACGATTGCACCCGGCTCAAGCCGCAAAACAGTCCGCGTTGGCGCATCGGCCGTCTCTTTGGTTGATGAAATGACTTCGCTGCGGCCGGTCGCGCTGTTGTCGCGCATGGCTGCGGAAAACCGGGTCCGCCGTCCGATCGGATAGGCAATCCGGTTCTTTTTCAGCGCGAAAGTGCCCTGACCGCGGCGCGCCTCCACCACCCGTTCGCGGGCGAGCGCGGCCAAAGCGGCGCGCACCGTGTGCCGGTTGACATCAAAGCGGCGCGCCAGCTCGGCCTCGGACGGCAACCGTCCCATTTTGTCGGTCAGGCCGTTGCCAATGCCGCCGCGGATCTCGTCGGCGATCTGACGCCAAAGCGCCACGCCGGATTGGCGTTGGAGGGTCATGTTTTCGGCCTGATTGTCACACCGCTGTCATTGCATGGCCATATTCATAAGGCATTAAAATCTAGTTGTCTATATTATTAGACAAATGGAGCCGATTTGACCCAACCAATCTCCCCGTCCTCATCGCGCCGCAACCACCGGGCCGCCATTGTTGCGCAGGCACCGGATGCGGCGTTGCGGCAAGCCTGGGCAACCTATCCGGATGATCCTGCGTTTACCTATGTCCGCCGCCCCGAAACCGGCCTTGTCTGCGTGCGCGGCCGGATCGGCGGTGGGGGCGCGTCTTTTCCGTTCGGCGACGCGACCGCGACGCGGACGACGGTGCGCCTTGAAAACGGCGCGATCGGGCATGCGATGGTCCTGGGCCGCAACGCCGAGCGGGCAACGATCGCGGCTGTTATCGATGCGCTCGCCTGCGACCCCACCGCGGCGACCGGGATCGACAAACACATCATCGAACCGCTTGCACAGGCCCTTGCTGCGCGCGATGCCAAACGCGCACGGCAAACAGCGGCGACAAAGGTCGACTTCTTCACCCTGGTCCGCGGCGAGGACTGAAAGCCATGGCGAACGTTGCAACACCTGCCTTCACCGGCGGTTTTAACGATCCGGTTCACGGATCGCAGCAGGGTTTTCGTGCGATCATGGAGGCGATGGCGCGCCCGGGCACGCTTCAAACGCCAGACGGTGTTACCGCGCCCGCGCCCTTGAACCCAGTCTCGGCCCTGGTTGCCCTGACCCTGCTGGACCAGGACACGTCTGTTTGGCTGGACAGCGGATGTCATGGACAGGCGGATGTGGCCGATTGGCTTTCGTTTCACACTGGCGCGCGCATCGCGCAAAACATGGCCACTGCCGACTTTTGCATCCTGTCCAATCCTAAGGGTGTCACCGTCCTGGCGGACATGGCTTTGGGCAGCGAGGAATATCCGGACCGTTCGGCGACCGCCATTATGCAGGTGACCGGATTTGAGGCCAATCCGGACTGGGTGTGCGAGGGGCCGGGCATAAAGGGTCAAATCGATTTCCAGCCGACGGGCGTCGACGACAGCTTTTTGCCGGTCTGGTCGCAAAACCGGGCGGCCTTTCCGCGCGGGGTCGACCTGATCCTGGCAAGCCCCACGCAACTTGCCGCCCTGCCGCGTACCACCTGCATCCGCAAGGCCAGGGAGATGTAAATGTATGTAGCCGTGAAAGGCGGGGAACAGGCGATCGAGAACGCCCATCGTCTCCTTGCCGACCGCCGCCGGGGCGACCGGACAGTGCCGGACATCTCCCTCGACCAGATTTCCGGTCAGCTTGCCCTTGCCGTCGACCGGGTCATGAGCGAGGGATCACTTTATGACCGCGAGCTCGCAGCCCTGGCGATCAAGCAGGCCCGGGGCGATTTGATCGAGGCAATTTTCCTGGTCCGCGCCTACCGGACGACCTTGCCGCGGTTCGGCGCGTCTGAGCCGATCGACACCGGGGACATGAAGATCGAGCGGCGCATTTCCGCGACCTACAAGGATCTGCCCGGCGGGCAGATGCTGGGCCCGACCTTCGATTACACGCACCGATTGCTCGACCCGTCCCTTGCCGCAGACAGCGACCCCGCCAGCGCGGCCGAACGCGACGCTGACCGCGGCCCGGCAATGCGCGTCTCCGACATTCTGGGGCAGGAGAACCTGGTCGAGGAAGATGGCGCCGCGTCCTCGGATGACCCACCGGACATCACCCGATCCCCGGTGGAGTTCCCGCTGGAACGGGAAACCAGATTGCAGGCCTTGTCGCGCGGCGACGAGGGTTTTCTGCTGGCTCTTGGATACTCCACGCAGCGTGGCTACGCGCGCAATCACCCCTTTGTCGGCGAAATCCGAATTGGCGAGGTGGCGCTTGAAATGGATCTACCGGAAAAGGGCGGCACCACGGTCATCGGCCGCCTGCTGGTGACAGAGTGCCAGATGGTCAACCAGTTCAAGGGTTCGGCCAAGGCGCCGCCGCAATTCACCCGTGGATACGGGCTCGTGTTCGGGCAATCGGAACGCAAGGCCATGTCCATGGCCCTGTGCGACCGCGCCTTGCGGGCCGGCGAACTGGGCGAGGACAGAACGGCGCCGGCGCAGGACGAAGAATTCGTCATTTCCCATTGCGACAACGTTCAGGCGACCGGCTTTGTCGAGCACCTGAAACTGCCGCATTACGTCGATTTTCAGGCCGAGCTCGAACTGGTCCGGGGCATGCGCGCCGCATTCAAGGAGACGCGTGAAACCGTTGACGACAATCCTCAACCGGAGGCCGCAGAATGAACCCGCATGCCTCCGGCTTTGCCGCCTATAACTTCGCCTATCTCGACGAACAGACCAAACGCATGATCCGGCGCGCGATTTTAAAGGCGATCGCGATCCCCGGCTATCAGGTGCCCTTCGCCAGCCGCGAAATGCCGATGCCCTATGGCTGGGGCACCGGCGGCGTGCAGGTCACGGCCGCGATCCTGGGCGCGGATGACACGCTGAAGGTGATCGACCAGGGCTCTGACGACACGACCAATTCGGTTTCCATCCGCAAGTTCTTCGAAAAGACGGCCGGCGTCGCAACGACCACGCGCACAGCGGACGCGAGCATCATTCAAACCCGGCATCGGATTCCCGAAGAACCTTTGAAATCTGGCCAGGTGCTGGTTTACCAGGTGCCGATCCCCGAACCGCTGCGCTTTCTGGAACCGCGCGAGACCGAAACACGCAAGATGCATGCGCTGGAGGAATACGGCCTCATGCATGTCAAGCTCTATGAGGACATCGCCAAGAACGGCCGCATCGCGACGACCTATGCCTATCCGGTGAAGATCGAAGGCCGCTACGTGATGGATCCATCGCCAACGCCGAAGTTCGACAATCCGAAAATGAACGACAGTCCGGCCTTGCAGCTGTTTGGCGCCGGCCGGGAAAAACGCATCTACGCGGTGCCGCCCCACACCGAGGTCGTCAGTCTGGATTTCGAGGATCACCCGTTTGAAATCAACCGGTTCGAAGACACCTGCGCGCTCTGCGGCGCGGAGGGCGTTTATCTCGATGAGGTGATCCTCGATGACAAGGGCAATCGGATGTTCTGCTGCTCGGACACCGATCATTGCGAGCAACGGCGCGAAGCGGGCCATTCCGGCGCCAGGGCCGGCCAAGGCCTGGAGGCGTCCCAATGACCACAACGGATCAGCCGCTCCTGTCGGTCGCCGGCGTCACGAAATACTACGGCGACCGGATGGGTTGCGCGGATGTGTCGTTCGATCTGTGGCCAGGTGAAGTGCTCGCCGTTGTCGGTGAATCCGGATCGGGCAAGACCACGCTGCTCAACTGCATTTCATCCCGGCTGCGGCCGACCCGCGGATCGGTGCACTATGCCATGCGGGACGGACAAAGCCGCAGCCTGTTTGAGATGGGCGAGGCGGAGCGGCGGTTTTTGATGCGCACAGACTGGGGATTCGTCCATCAGAACCCGGCAGACGGGTTGCGCATGACCGTCTCTGCCGGTGCCAATGTCGGCGAACGTCTGATGGCCGTTGGCGACCGGCACTACGGCCGGATCCGCGGCACCGCGATCGACTGGCTGGGGCGCGTGGAAATCGCGGCGGACCGGATTGACGATCAGCCACGGGCGTTTTCCGGCGGCATGCGCCAGCGCCTCCAGATCGCGCGCAATCTGGTCACCGCGCCGCGGCTTGTCTTCATGGACGAACCCACGGGCGGCCTGGATGTGTCCGTTCAGGCCCGCCTGCTCGATCTGGTGCGCGGCCTGGTCTCGGACCTTGACCTGTCGATCATCGTCGTCACCCACGATCTGGCCGTCGCGCGGCTGTTGTCGCACCGCATGATGGTGATGAAGGACGGTCATGTGATCGAAACCGGCCTGACCGATCGCGTTTTGGACGATCCGCGCGAGCCCTACACCCAACTCCTTGTCTCCTCCATTTTGCAGGTGTGATGATGGCCGCTCCGCTCGTTCTTCGTAATGTCCGCAAGAGCTTCACCATGCACCTGCGCGGCGGTATTGAGATCCCGGTGGTCGACGGCGTCGATTTCCAGGCCGAAGCCGGAACATGCACCGTTTTGGGTGGACCGTCAGGCATCGGCAAATCGTCGATCCTGAAGATGATCTACGGCAACTACGGCGTGGACGGCGGTCAGATCCTCATAAATCACGCCGGCACGACGATGGATCTCGCCTCGGCCGAACCCCGGACGGTTCTGGATATCCGGCGACGAACGCTTGGATATGTCAGTCAGTTCCTGCGCACGGTTCCCAGGGTGTCCGCATTGGATATCGTCGCCGAACCGTTGGTCCGGACCGGAACGCCGGCAAAGGCGGCGCGCGGCAATGCGTCCGCTTTATTGAACCGGCTAAATTTACCACAGGAGCTGTGGGACCTGCCGCCGGCGACATTTTCAGGCGGGGAGCAGCAACGGGTCAACATCGCCCGCGGTTTCATCACCTCCCACCCGGTTTTGCTTCTGGACGAGCCGACCGCCTCGCTCGACGCCCGGAACCGGAAAGTCGTGGTCGCGATGATCCGCGAGAAGAAAGCGAACGGCGTGGCGCTGGTCGGCATCTTCCACGATGCCGATGTCCGGGACGCGATCGCCGACACCGTGATTGACGTCTCATCCTTCACGGCGCGCAAGGCCGCTTGACGATACCGAAACTGTCGGAACAACCACTTGTGCACGAGACCGCGCGGGTGACCAACACATCGCTCGGCCGCTACACTGAAATCGACGAGGGCTGTGTCGTTTCCGAATGCGTGATCGGCGACTACTCTTATTTGATCCGCCAGACGGAAGCCTGGTGCGCGACGATCGGTAAGTTCTCCAATATCGCCAGCCATGTGCGGATCAATGCCACGAACCATCCGACCTGGCGGGCGACACAACATCATTTCACCTACCGGGCCGGTGACTATTTCGAGGATGCGGAAAACGAGACCGCGTTTTTTAAATGGCGTCGCAATAACGCCGTCACGATCGGCCATGATACCTGGATTGGCCACGGGGCGATCATCTTGCCTGGTGTTACCATCGGCGACGGTGCGGTTGTCGGCTCCGGCGCGGTTGTAACAAAAGATGTCGCGCCCTACGCGATTGTGGGCGGAACGCCGGCGCGCGTGATCCGCAAGCGCCATGAGCCGGACGTCGTTGAGGGTTTACAGACACTGGCCTGGTGGGATTGGGACCACAGCCGCCTTCGCCACGCGCTGGAAGACTTCCGGGATTTGGCCGCAAAAGATTTCCTTAGAAAATATCTCTGATTAACAAGTATTTATCGGCGTATTTTCTGTCAAAAAAAAGCAAAAAAACTGACACTCGTGCTTCATACGGAGCGCATAGGCAAGGGTGAACGCGAAAGGGATCGCCCTATGCTTGAGTTCCAGAAGGTAACGCGCCGGTTCGGTGCCAACACGGCTGTCGACAGCATCGACATCTCGGTTCCGACCGGACAGATGGTCGGCATCATTGGCGCGTCGGGCGCCGGCAAGTCCACGTTGCTCAGAATGATTAACCGGCTCATCGACACCAGCGATGGATGCATCCTCTATGAAGGTGTCAATGTCTCCGTGCTGAAGGGGCAGCTTCTGCGCAACTGGCAACGCGATTGCGCGATGATCTTCCAGCAGTTCAATCTCGTCCCGCGGCTTGATGTCATCACGAACGTCATGCTCGGCCGGCTCAACCACCGCTCGACCGTCGCGAGCCTTCTCAACATGTTTTCGGACGAAGAGCGCGCCATGGCGATCGCCGCGCTGGAACGGCTTGGCATTGAAAGGGCGGCGATGCAGCGGGCCGGTACGCTGTCGGGCGGCCAGCAGCAGCGGGTCGCCATTGCCCGGGCTCTGATGCAACAACCGAAGGTCATTCTGGCGGACGAACCGATCGCCTCTCTCGATCCGCGCAATGCGCAGATCGTCATGCAGTCGCTCGCCGACATCAACAAGCGGGACGGCATCACCGTCATCACCAATTTGCACACGCTCGACACCGCGCGCGCCTATTGCGAGCGCATTATCGGCATGCAGGCCGGCAAGGTCGTGTTTGACGGCGGGCCGAACGACCTGACGGAAGCCGCCGCGCGCCGGATCTATGGCGCCGAAGGGCTTGAGGATGCGTTCTCCGAAGCTGTGACCTCGACCAGTTTCGCCGCATCGCGGCCGGCGAAATCCGCGGCGTTTGTCGCGGCCGGTCTGGAACCGGCGACAGCGGAACGACCCGCCATGAAAAAAGCCGCGAAGGCCTGAGTGGGATTGGCCAGCGTCACGCCAGCCGCACCGAACATCATCAAATTCAACACGAAACAGGAGCTCCCCATGTTGAAGAAACTCTTGCTTGCGACCGCAGCGGTGACCGCCGTTGTGTCCGTTTCGCTCAGCGCTCAGGCGCAGGACGAATTCCGGATTGGCATTCTCGGCGGCGAGAACGAGGCCGACCGTCTGCGGAATTTCCAGTGCATGGTTGACAAACTGCCCGCTGCGATCGGTGTCGAGGAAGTCAAGCTGTTCCCGGCCGCCGACTATGACGGCGTGATCCAGGGCCTCCTTGGCGGCACGCTGGACTATGCCGAGCTCGGCGCGTCGGCCTACGCCAAGGTCTACCTGACCGATCCGGACGCGATCGACCCGGTCCTGACGACGGTCCAGACCGACGGGGCAACCGGCTATTACTCCATCATGCTCGCCCGCAAGGATTCTGAGATCAATTCCCTGGCCGACATGAAGGGCAAGAAGCTCGGCTTTGCCGATCCGGATTCCACCTCCGGCTTCCTGGTTCCGTCCGTCGCCCTGCCGGCCCAGCTCGGCACGACGCTGGAGACCTATTTCAGCGAAACCGGCTTCGGCGGCGGTCATGAAAACCTGATCCTCGAAGTGCTGAAGGGCACCTTTGACGCCGGCACCACATGGTCCTCCGGTGTTGGCGACTATGCCGACGGCTACACCTCCGGCAACATCCGCAAGATGGTCGACAAGGGTCTTCTCGACATGGATGACGTTGTCGAGGTCTGGCGCTCGCCGTTGATCCCGAACGGGCCGATCGTCGTCTCCAACCAGCTCGACCAGGGCATTCGCGGCAAATTCATCGACTTCATGAAGGCGCTGCCGGAAACGGACCGCGACTGTTTCATGGCCATCCAGGGCGGTGACTTCAAGGCGTTCACCGACGTCGACCATTCCTTCTACGAGACGATCGTGGCGGCCCGGAAGGCCAAGATCGGCTCGTAAATCCAAATCAGGCGCCGGCCTGTCCCTGCGCCCCCGCAACACCGGGGGCGCATTTTTGCGCGGTGATGGCAATCCTCAATGACAAGCACAGACATCCACTCCCCGCTCGCCTATACGGGCGGCGATGGCCGATACGACATCGACCGCCATTACTGCGACCTGCGCCGCCAGCGGCGGCTCTACACGTTCATCGGCGTCGGCGCGATCCTGGTCGCCCTGTTCTTTTCGTTGTGGTTTGCCAACGAAACCAATGCCGGCAAGTTCTTTGACCGGCTTCCGCATTTTTTTGATTTCGTCGGTGACCTGATGCCCCGCGATGGCTGGGAAGTGTGGCGGGCCCTGTTCGATCTTTCGAGCCCCTATTACGACGGGTCGTTCAAATACGACTATCCGGACGGGCGGGTCTACATCACCGTGAGCCTCTTTGTCCCCGAATACTTTTACAAGATGATCGAGACGCTCAACATCGCGCTGCTCTCGACCGCGATCGGCTTCACTTTCGGGTTCCTGCTGTGCTTCCTCGCCGCCACCAACATCACCACGTCAAGGTGGCTGCGGTTCTTCGTCCGCCGGTTCATGGAGTTTTTGAGGGCCTTCCCAGAGATCGTGATCGCCGGGTTTTTCCTGGCGATATTCTCGCTCGGCCCGGTTCCCGCCATCATCGCCGTTGCCATCCACACGATCGGTGCGCTCGGCAAGATGTTCTTCGAAGTGGTCGAAAACGCCGACATGCGGCCGGATGAAGGCCTGAGGGCCGTGGGCGCCAACTGGTTCGAACGGGTGTGGTTCGGCATCGTGCCCCAGGTCATGCCGAATTTTCTCAGCTACGGCCTGCTGCGTCTGGAAATCAACGTGCGGGCCTCCACCATCATTGGCGCCGTCGGCGCCGGCGGCATTGGCGAGGTCCTGCGCTTGTCGATCAGCCGCGGGCATGAGGCCAAGACCCTCGCCATCATCGTTCTGCTGTTCTCCACGATCGTGTGCGTTGACCAGTTATCGGCGTGGTTGCGCAAGAAAATCGTTGGAAACCAAGCCTTTGAGTTTGGAGCATGACCATGGCAAGCCTCGCACGCGAAGACATTGAAACGATCCGCGCACGGAACCCGGAGGTGTTTTACCGGCCGTTCTGGAAACGCTTCGCGGCGCCCATCGCGCTTGGCGTCTGCGTCCTTTATACGATCTATTGCTTCTGGTTCTTTTCCATCGGCAAGGTGTTTGTCGAAGGCAACTGGAACATTGCCGGCGATTACCTAGCGGATTGGGTCTCCTACGAGGTCCGGCCCGACATCGACTACCGGACCGGCGAGATCAAGGTCGAATGGCCGCGTTTCTCCCCGCTTGGCGATGATCCTGAGCCCTATTGGCTCGACACCGAACGCGGTCTTGTGACTGTTGTCACGGAAACAGCCGCCGCACCTGCGGCACCGTCCAACGACCCCGGCACAGACAGCATCATGGCGCCGGACACGCCCGCGGCTGACGTGCCGGTCACCGGCCAGAACGTGCTGGAAAGTGCCGGCGCGGCCGGGTTTTCGTTCATGTCCCCCAATTCCGCCGCAACCAGCGCCGGCACATCGGCGGCCGGGTCGGCACAGATTCAGACCACGACCGAGACCCGTGAGGGCATCAACCGGGTTGTTGCCCGCATATCCGCCGGGTCCGAGATGATCGTCACACCCGACCTGGTGATCGTTTCCCATCAAGGCGCGGCGATTGAGGTCGCGGTCGACCCCCAAACCAACACCGTCACACCGCTGACACCACTGCCGCCGCCATGGGCGCTCCAAAAGACCGAGGGCGCGAAGGTGTTCCTCGACTTCGGATTTGCCGGCCGCGCGGAAATCCGCGCCAAAGAGACGAAGATCTACAAGCGTTATCTCGGCTGGGAGAACTTTGTTTTCGACACCCGTTCGCCCTATTGGGGCAAGTCCTTTGGCGAAGTCGCCATGCTCTTGATCTTTGGCCCGCGCCTGGAGGAAGGCCGCAGCAACTGGGCGATCCTGGCGGACAACATCATCAACAATGCCGATTGGCAGCATGGTGACGTGTGGATCAAGTTGCTCCAGACCATCGTCATGGCCTTTGTCGGCACCTTGTTCGCCTGTCTGGTGGCGTTTCCGCTGTCGTTCCTGGCCGCGCGCAACATCACGCCGAACCGGATCGTCAATCAGGTCCTCAAACGGTTTTTCGACTTCCTGAGATCGGTCGACATGCTGATCTGGGCACTGTTTTTCACCCGCGCCTTCGGGCCGGGTCCGCTGGCCGGAATTTCGGCGATCTTCTTCACCGACACCGGCACGTTCGGCAAACTCTATGCCGAAGCGCTGGAAAACATCGACGACAAGCAGCGCGAGGGCGTGCGCTCGGTCGGCGCTCATCCGGCGCAGGTGCAGCGCTATGGCGTCGTGCCGCAGGTTTTGCCGGTCTTTGCCTCACAAGCGCTGTATTTTTGGGAATCCAATACCAGGTCCGCGACGATCATCGGCGCTGTCGGCGCGGGCGGCATCGGACTGAAACTGTGGGAAGCCATGCGCACGGGTCAGGATTGGGAAAACGTCGCTTATATGGTGCTTCTGATCCTTATCGTCGTGTTCCTGTTCGACGGCATTTCGAACATGTTGCGGAGCCGTTTGATTGGCCGTAGAGCAACGTAGGATCCTGATCGGCGGCGCGCCGATCGCACCAAACAGCCGGCCACCGTACGGCCGGTCCGGCACTTGATTGCAAGACGCCGAACGCATAGCCATTGCGCCCGTTTTTCGCGTACATGTCACAAGAATCGCCCATGATGGCCGCCTCAACGAAAGCCTGACAATGACCACCCAGGAAACCATACTGAAAAACGCCCGGCTTGTTCTGGAGAACGAGGTCGTGGAGGGCGATATCGTCATCCGGAACGGCCAGATCGCGGACCTGGGGACAGGCCTTAAGCCCGCGTCCGGCGAGGACATGGAGGGCGACTATCTCCTTCCCGGTCTCATCGAACTCCACACCGATCACCTGGAACAGCATTATTCGCCGCGCCCAGGCGTCACCTGGAACCTGACCGCGGCCATCCAGGCCCATGACGCGCAGGTCACGGCCTCCGGAATCACCACCGTGTTCGATTGCCTGCGCCTTGGCGCGGATGAGGACGGCGGTTTTGAAAAGGGCGAGATGCGGGCCATGTCCTCCGCCATTCGCACGGCCCAGGAGCATGGCCGGCTGCGCGCCGAGCACCGGATCCACCTGCGCTGCGAAGTGTCCGCCCCGGATGTTTTGGACCATTTCGCCGAATTTGCCGACGACGAGGCGGTTGGGCTGATGTCCTTGATGGACCACGCGCCCGGCCAGCGCCAATTCCAGACGATGGATCAGTACGAACTCTACTATAAGGTCAAGCGCGGCCTGTCGGATACCGAGTTCAAGGATTTCGTCGCCCGGCGGCAGGCGCAGTCGGAGCGGTATGCCGATACGCACCGGCGCGCCCTGGTTGACCTTGCGCACGAGCGGGGCATTGCGCTTGCAAGCCATGACGATGCCACCGAGGAACACGTGGAAGAGGCCAGGTCGTTCGGCGTCCGCGTGGCGGAATTCCCGACCAGCATGGTGGCGGCAAGAGCGTCCCATGATGCGGGCATGGGGGTGTTGATGGGCGCCCCGAACGTGGTGCGCGGCAAATCGCACTCCGGCAACATCGCCGCGCGTGATCTGGCCGAAGCCGGGGTTCTGGACGTTTTGTCGTCGGACTATGTGCCGTTCAGCCTGATTTATGCGCCCTTCATTCTGACCGACCAGTTTGAAGATATCGGCCTTGCCGATGCAATCCGACTAGTGACCGCCAATCCGGCCCGTCAGGTCGGGTTGGACGACCGGGGGCGGATCGAGCCGGGCTTGCGCGCCGATCTCGTCCGTGTCCGCGGCGATCAAAACAATGTCCCGGTCGTGCGCACCGTGTGGCGGGACGGGCGGCGTGTCGCTTGAGTTTCCAAATCCGCACACGCAACCCGGGCAGGCTTTGGCGGATATGGGCGGCAAGCTGATCGTGATTGTCGGCCCGAGCGGCGCCGGCAAGGACACCCTGATCGATTGGTTGCGCGGTCATGTCGATCCGGCGAGCCCGATCCAGTTCGTCCGCCGGACGATCACCCGGCCCGCCGAAAGCGGCGGCGAGACGCATGACGGGGTTTCCCCCGCCGGATTCGAGCGACTAAAGGCGGACGGGGCATTTTGCGTGACCTGGCAGGCGCATGGGCTGTCCTATGGCGTGCCGGTATCTGCGCTGGAGGCCGTATGCGCGGGAAACGTGGCGGTTGTCAACGGCTCGCGCCACGCCCTCGATGCAATCCGGGAGGTGTTTCCCGCCGTTCATATCGTCTGGCTGACCGTTGATTCCACCGAACTTGCGCGGCGGCTGGTTCTGCGCGGGCGCGAAAGCGAAGATGAAATCGCGCAGCGTCTAGCACGGGGCGGTAATGGCATGCCGCAAGGCCCGGACGTGACCGTGATCGACAATAGCGGTCCTGTCGAACACGCGGGCGCGGCCCTGCTGCGCCTGATCGAAGACGGGTGGTGAACAGCCTGCCGGGAAGGCACGTGCTGGTCGTCGAAGGCTTGGCATCAGACCCCGATGACGTCGGGACACTGACAGCGATCAGACCCTTTATCTCACCTTAAGTGCGAAATGGGCCGGCGCTTTTGGTCTGAAACTGACGTGCCTGCCGCTTTGGGATCCAGCGCAATTGCCTGCACCGGCGCGCTTCACTCTGGCGAACCCACACCAAAATACGGCGCCCCGTGGACCCTATTTCCGGGCTTGATCGCCGTGTCATTTCGGATATTGTATCCAAAATACGATCACAAGGTAAGGCCAGCATCTGCGGCGGCTGACCCGGAATGTGCGATGCAGTCGGCCATGAACTTCGCACCAAAGCGCAACGCTGTTCAACGACCATGGACGCTCACTCGAAGTCCACGACATGCCGGGAGGCGAGTTGAAGAACCGACATGAAACCGAATGTCTTTGACGGAACAATCCCGGCGCTACTCACGCCCTGCACGTCCGACCGCACGCCAGACTATGATGCCCTTGTCCAGAAGGGCAAAGAACTCATCGATGCCGGAATGTCGGCCGTTGTGTATTGCGGGTCCTGCGGCGACTGGCCCTTGCTGACCGATGCGGAGCGGATGGAGGGGGTTGAGCGCCTGATCGCCGACGGTGTTCCAGTCGTCGTCGGCACCGGGGCGGTCAACACCAAATCGGCGGTCGCCCACGCGGCCCATGCTGGAAAAGCCGGTGCCGCCGGCTTGATGGTCATTCCGCGCGTCTTGTCACGCGGATCGTCCATTCCGGCGCAAAAGAACCATTTCAAGGCAATACTGAATGCCGCGCCGGACGTGCCCGCGATCATCTACAACAGTCCGTATTATGGATTTTCCACCCGGGCGGACTTGTTTTTCGAACTGCGCGCCGATCATCCGAACCTGATCGGCTTTAAGGAATTCGGAAAAAAAGCAGACCTCCACTACGCCGCCGAGTACATCACCTCGAGAGGCGACGATGTCAGACTGGTGGTCGGCGTCGACACGGAGGTCTATTACGGCTTCGTGAAATGCGGCGCCACCGGCGCGATCACCGGCATCGGGACGGTGTTCCCGCGGGAAGTCCTGTTGCAAGTCGCGCTCTCCCGGAAAGCCGCCGAAGGCAACGCGGAAGCCGATGTGAGAGCCCGGGAACTGGCGGACGCGTTCTCGATCCTGGCCGGTTTCGACGAGGGCGTCGATCTGGTCCTTTACTTCAAGCATTTGATGGTGCTGAAGGGCGAAGACGCATACCGGCTGCATTTCAACGAGACCGATGAATTGAGCGCCTCGCAAAAAGGCTATTGCGAACAGCAATACAGGCAGTTCCGCGCCTGGTTCGCGGACTGGTCGCAGCAGGGCGGGATCATCAGCCAATGCATGTGATCGACAGCCACACCGGCGGCGAGCCGACCCGCGTCATCCTTGATGGCGGGCCGGATCTCGGCAATGGGCCGTTGGCGGACCGCGCCCAGAAACTGGCGCGCCAACATCAAGCGTTTTATCGCTCGATCATGTGCGAACCGCGCGGGCAGGAGGCCATGGTCGGCGCCCTTCTGGTCGAACCGGTCGATCCGGAATGCGTGACCGGCGTGATCTATTTCGACGCCCATGCGGTCCTTGGCATGTGCGGCCATGGAACCATTGGGCTGACCGTCACCCTCGCCCATCTCGGCAGGATTGACCCGGGGCGCCACAAGATCGAAACGCCGGCCGGGGTCGTCGGCGTGACCCTCTCCGATCCGAACACCGTTACCGTCACCAATATCGAAAGCCGGCGCACCCGCGCGTCCGTTGAACTGGATGTCCGGGTTAACGGGGCTGACCACGTCCGCGGCGATGTCGCCTATGGCGGCAACTGGTTTTATTTGATCGACCCAAGCCCGATCGCGGTTGAACCGGACAACCTTTCCCAGTTGAGCGCAAGCGCGCGGGCGGTTCGCGCCGCGCTTCAAGCCCGCGGCATCACCGGCGATGGCGGCGCGCCCATCGACCACATCATCTTTTATGGACCGGCGCAGGACGACGGGGTCCATGGCCGCAACTTCGTTCTATGTCCCGACGATGCTTACGACCGGTCCCCCTGCGGGACGGGGTGTTCGGCGCGCCTTGCCTGCCTTGCCGCCGACGGGAGGCTCGCGCCCGGCGCGGAAATCGTTCAGGAAAGCATCATCGGCAGCACATACCGCCTCTCTTATCAGAGCGGCCGGAACGGTGGTGTCATCCCCTCGATCACCGGCAAAGCCTATGTGATGGCCGAATCCAGATTGATTTTCGACCCGCACGATCCCTTTCGAGACGGCATATGTCTTTGAGGCCAAAACCACGCGGACCGGCTGCGACATGACACCGGCCCCGCGCTTCGACGTGATTGTAATCGGCGCCGGGATCATCGGGGTCAGCGCGGCGCTGCAGCTTCAGGCGAGCGGCAGGGATGTCACCGTCGTCGATCGAAAGGGCGTGGCTGCGGAGACCTCGAGAGGCAATGCGGGCGCTTTTGCCTTTACCGACATCGAGCCGCTGGCAACCCCCGGAATCATGCGCAAGGCCCCTGGCTGGCTGCTGGATCCGCTCGGGCCTTTGTCGATCCCGCCGGCCTATGCGTTGAAGATCTTGCCGTGGCTTCTGCGGTTTTGGCGCGCCAGCTGGAGCGACCGCTACCAGGCGTCCATGACCGCGCAAGCCGAACTGATGCGGGCGTCGCAAGCAGCACTGGAACGCCAGATCAAGTCGGTCGACGGCGAGAGACTGATGCGCCGGGACGGCCAATTGCAGCTTTACGAGAGCGAACGTGAATTTACGGCAAGCCGGCCTGCGTGGGACGTTCGCCGGCAACACGGGATCGTGTTTGAACTTCTGGAAAGCCCGGGCGCGATCGCGGAAATCCAGCCCGGTCTTCATCCCCGTTTCACCCATGCCGGCTTCACGCCGAGCTGGATGAACACCTGCGATCCGGCCGTCTGGACGCGGCACCTTGCCGATACGTTTTTGTCGCGCGGCGGTGCAATAGACATTGCCGGCATTCACACCCTTGCACCGGCTGAAAACGGCGTTCTTGTAAAAACATCCGCGGGTGTCCGAACGGCCGGTCAGGTTGTTGTTGCGGCCGGAGCGTGGTCGCATCACCTT
Source organism: Roseibium sp. (assembly GCA_017643215.1). Lineage (GTDB taxonomy): Bacteria > Pseudomonadota > Alphaproteobacteria > Rhizobiales > Stappiaceae > Roseibium. The sequence goes on from JAEPNV010000011.1 coordinate 176,827, forward strand.
GCCCGCATGCTCGGCGACACAATTCCGCTGGAAACCGAGCGCGGCTACAACACGACCCTGCCGGACCCCGGCTTCGACCTGCGCACGCATTTGACATTCACCGGACACGGCTTTGTCGTCACGAAAATCGGCAACGGCATTCGCGTCGGCGGCGCGGTGGAACTTGGCGGACTGAAGCTGCCGCCGAACTACAAGCGCTCTGAAATCCTGCTCAAGAAGGCGGCCGGTTTCCTGAACGGCTTGAAGACGACCGGCGGACAGCAATGGATGGGTTTCCGTCCGTCACTGCCGGACAGTCTGCCGGTGATCGGCCGCTCGCCCAAGGCCGGCCGCGTGATTTACGCCTTCGGACATGGGCATCTCGGGCTGACCCAATCGGCAGGGACGGCGGAACTGGTCACAGCACTTGCCAATGACCGGACCCCAGATATCGATTTGCACCCGTTTTCGGCCACGCGGTTTTAAAGGACGAGTGGATGCGTACTAGTAAGACAATCCATGTGATCTCCGCGCACGCGGAAGGCGAAGTCGGCGATGTGATTGTCGGCGGTGTCGCCCCGCCGCCGGGCGAAACGCTTTGGGAGCAGCGCGCCTTTATTGCCCGTGACAGGACGCTTCGCGATTTTGTCCTGAACGAACCACGCGGCGGTGTATTCCGCCATGTCAACTTGCTGGTCCCGCCCAAACATCCCAAAGCCGATGCGGCGTTCATCATTATGGAACCGGAAGACACACCGCCAATGTCGGGGTCTAATTCGATTTGTGTATCGACCGTTCTGCTCGAAAGCGGCATCCTGCCCATGACGGAACCGGTCACCGAGCTGGTGCTGGAGGCACCCGGCGGGCTTGTGCCGATTCGGGCGGAATGCCGGAATGGCAAGGCCGAACGGATTTTCGTCGACAACGTGCCAAGTTTCGCGCACCGGATGGGCGCGCAGCTGGAGGTGAAAGGCCTGGGGACGTTGACCGTGGACACCGCCTATGGCGGCGACAGCTTCGTGGTCGCGGACGCGGCCGCCCTTGATCTTGAGATCCGCGAACATGAAGCCAAGGACATTGCCCATTTGGGCGTCAGGATTACCGACGCCGCCAATGAGCAGCTTGGCTTTTCCCACCCCGAGAATTCCGATTGGAAACACATTTCCTTTTGCGCCTTTTGTGGTCCGGTTGAAGAAACGGCAACCGGATTTCGCGGCAGTTCCGCGATTGCGATCAAGCCCGGCAAAGTCGACCGCTCGCCCTGCGGGACGGCGGTGTGCGCCCGCATGGCGCTGATGGCCGCAAAGGGCCAGATGCGCGTTGGCCAGGAATTCGAGGCGGTCTCCATCATCGGCTCGGCATTCACCGGAAAGATCATCGGATCGGCCGACATCGCGGGCCGGCCCGCCATCAGACCGCAGATCAGCGGGCGCGGCTGGATCACCGGGATCCATCAGCACATGCTCGATCCTGACGACCCTTGGCCATCCGGATACAGACTGAGCGACACGTGGGGGGCGTGATTTTGGGCGCAATGAGACAAGCCACCGGTCCCCAATACGGAACTTGGACCGCATGACAAACCGGGCGCTCACGCGGCAAAGCCTGCCGGACGTCATCGCCAGGGACGTCCGCGAGCGCATTTTGTCCGGCGAACTGTCCGAGGGCGAGACAATCCGACAGGACGCGCTGGCCGAAGACTATGCCGTATCGCGCATGCCGGTCCGCGAAGCCCTCAAGCGGCTGGACGCGGAAGGGCTCGTCCAGTTCTACGTCAACCGCGGCGCGGTCGTCACGAAACACTCTCTGGCCGAAATCGGCGAGATCTTCGATGTTCGCCTGCTCCTGGAAGTGGATCTGTTTCGCCGGTCGATCCCGGACATGACCGAAACCCACGTTGCACAGTGCGCGCAGCTCCTCGATGAGCTGGACGCCTCCTATGACGCTGATGATGTCGGCCGCTGGGGAATGCTTAATTCAAGGTTCCACCAGGCGCTCTACGCCGCGGCGGAGCGGCCGCTGACCAACGACTTGTTACACCGGGTGAATCTGCAATGCGACCGTTATGTTCGGATGCACCTGAGTGTTTTGAACCAGAAAAACACCGCAAAACAGGAACATCGGGATCTTTTGAAGTTTTCCCGGGCGGGTAAGGTCGACGCGGCTTGTGATCTCTTGACCCGCCACATCACTGAAACCAAACGCCACTTGCTTGATCTGATCGCCGCAAAGCGCGGACACAATAAGAAGGAGGTTGGCGCATGAGCGAAAGAAGCGCGTAAATGGCGGTGACACTGAAAGACGTGGCCGCGCTTGCCGGCGTCTCCCGATCGGCCGTCTCGCGCTGCTTCACCGAGGGCGCGTCTGTCAGCGCCAAAACCCGCGCCAAGATCGAAAAGGCGGCCGATCAGCTCGGGTACCGTCCAAATGCGCTCGCCTCGTCCTTGACGACCGGGCGGACGAAACTGATCGGCCTGGTCAGCAACAACTTCCATAATCCGGTGTTTTTGGAAGTCTTTGACCGGTTCACACGCGGTTTGCAGGACCGGGGCCTTCGCCCGCTTCTCGTCAATCTCACCGACGAAACGGATCCGGCCAACTCCCTCAGGATGCTACGGCAGTATTCGGTCGATGCGGTCATTGTCGCCTCATCCACCCTGCCGGTCAGTTTCGCGGAGCGTTTTCATGCGGCCGGCGTTCCGGTCGTCCATTCGTTCGGGCGCCACTCGCCCGGCGCCAGGGTCACCGTCGTCGGGATCGACAATGTCGAGGCCGGCCGGATCGCGGCAACGGAACTGATCCGGCGCGGCTATCGGCGCGTTGCCATGCTGGCCGGCCCCAAAAGCGCGACCTCGACCCAGGACCGGCTCAAAGGTTTCCTCGGCGCCTTGGAAGCACGCGGGGATATCAGCGTCACAACGTCTTATGCCCGCGCCTATTCCTTCGAAGCGGGATGGGATGAAATGCGGCGGTTACTGGACGAAGGCCCGCCGGCCGAGGCCTATTTTTGCGGTGATGACGTTCTGTCCATCGGCGCGCTCGCCGCCTTGAAAGATGCCGGAATGCAGGTGCCCGGCGATGTCGGGATCGTCGGGCTGAACGATATGGAAATGGCCCGTTGGCAGAACATTGACCTGACGACGATCCGGCAGCCGATCGACGCGGTCGTTGAGACCTCCATCGAGTTGGTCTGCGCCATGCTGGAGGATCCGGATTTCCACCCAGCATCCCGTTTGCTGCCCTGTCATCTTGTCGAACGCGGCACGCTGCGCCCGGCTTGACCGGATCAGACACCGCCGGCCGCCAGCCCGGGCGATTTCCGGCACACCCGTCCCAAGTGGTCGTTGCAACCGGTTGCAAAATCCGTATGTTGATGATCAATGGCCAGACAACGGCGGCCAATCGCGATGGCCCGGCCCGGACCGCAACACCCCGCGTGACTATGCCGCCCCGTCCGCCGAAAATTCTCCAGGTTCAAAGGAATGCGCCCGTGCACATTGCACCTTATGACAACCAGAACAGCCCGATCGTGGATGTTGACGATGCCACCGTTCCGCTGAATTATTTCAACATCGTCAAACTCGAACCCGGCCAGGCGTTTCACTATCACGTGCCGCGTTATGAGACCTGCATCGTCCCGGCCACCGGCACGGTGGATGTCGAGGTCGAAGGCTTTCGGGCCGATAATCTGGGCGGGCGCGGCGCGGATGTTTGGGATGGCGAACCGGAAGGCGTCTACGTCCCGACGGGCGCCAAGGCGACGATGATCGCCAAAACCGCATGCGAGATTTTCGTGGCCGGGGCCCGGTTCGACGACACGCTGGATCCGTTCGCCGTGCGATCGGACGAACTCGATCTGGTGCAGTACGGCTCCGACGACACCAAGACCCACAGGAAGATCAAACACATTCTCGGCCAGAAGCAGCACGGCAAGGTCGGCCGTCTTTTGGTCTCCGAGCTCTATACGGTTGGCGCCGGTGGCTGGTCCGGCTTTCCCTCGCACAAGCACGACACCGACCGGCTGCCGGACGAAACGCGTCACGACGAGACCTACAATTTCAGGTTCCGCCCCAATCACGGGTCCGGTCTGCAGATGCTTCAGCGCGAGGACGGTAAACCGGGGGACGCCTATCATGTCGTTGACGGATCGACGATTTGCCTGGACCGCGGCTATCATCCATGTGCGGTGCTGCCTGGCTATGAGATGTACTATTTCACCATCCTGGGCGGCCTGTCGCAGCGCAGCCTGGTGCAGTTCTTCCAGCCGACGCACGCCTATCAGATCGAGACAATCCCGGGCATCAAAGACATGATCGCCAAGTTCAAATGACCTTGGCGACCCTGTCCGACGTGCTTCAGCCGGCACTTTTCGGCCGTTATGCCGTTGCCGGGCTGGTCACGCTTGGCTGGGAGGACATGCGCGCCTTTGTGGCGGCGGCCGAAGCCGAAGAGTGCCCGGTGATCTTGCAGGCGGGACCCGGCTGCCGGGCTCATACCCCGCTCCCGGTCCTGGGCAAGATGTTCGTGCACCTGGCGGAAGCCGCAACCGTGCCGGTCGTGGCGCATCTTGATCACGGCCAAACGCTCGACGAATGCCGGCAGGCGCTGGACTGCGGGTTCACGTCGCTGATGTATGACGGATCGCGCAAGCCGCTAACCCAAAACATCGACGAGACCGCGCGCATCGCGGACCTCGCCCACGCCGCGGGCATGTCCTGCGAGGGTGAGATCGGATTTGTCGGCTATCAGGACGGCGACCGGTCTAGCGGCACCGACCCTGGCGAGGCCGCCAAATTCGCGGAAGACACCGGCATCGATGCGATGGCGATTTCGGTCGGCAATGTCCATTTACAACAACGCCCGTCCGGCGGATTGGATGAAGACCGGATCGCGGCCATTCAGGCGCTGACCGATGTGCCCCTGGTCATCCATGGCGGATCGGGCGTTCCGGCCGCGCAGCGCCTGCGCCTCGCCCGGACCACGAACATCTGCAAGTTCAACATTGGAACGGAGCTGCGCCAGGCATTCGGCGATGCGCTTCGCGCCGCCATTAACGCCGACCCGCAGCGGTTCGACCGGATTGAGATCCTCAAAGACACGATCGATCCACTTGTCGCCGCGGCCCGCGCCGTCCTGCGCGATCTCAAGCCGGAGCCCGCCGCCGCATGCTGAGCCTTTAGTGCGTCGACCTGAGTTTTCTCGGATAAATTCAGTGACCTTCCCGAGAGATAGGTAACAGGTCGTTCCGGACACATAGGTAACACTTTTCGCTTTGTCGGGAGGTGTCGATGCCGTGGCAAGAGGTGTCCAAATTGGAGGAACGTCTTCGTTTCATCGCCCGTCTTGATGGAGAAGGCATGAGTGCGGTTTGTCGGGAATTCGGCATTTCCCGCAAGACCGGCTACAAGATCTGGAACCGTTATCGACGCGACGGGATGGAGGCGCTTAGCGACCGGTCCCGCCGGCCGGTGCGCTACGCCAACCAGCTGCCGGAGCCGGTTGAGCGCCTAATCGTTGCCACACGTCAGGACAAGCCCCACTGGGGTGCGCGCAAGATCCGGGAGGTTCTCGTGCGCAAGCTGGCCGGCGATGTGCGCATTCCGGCGCAAAGCACGGTGCATGCGGTTCTGGACCGGCACGGCCTTGTCAGCAGAGCCCGCAAGAGGCGGCGCGCCAACAAGGCCACAGGCACGCCTCTTTCGGCCGGTCCTGGCCCCAACGATCTGTGGTGCGCGGACCCTCGGGTCAAGCCCGAGGGCATGCTTCAAGGCCTGTCCCCGCGAAAGCGGGGAGCGAGTTCAAGCTGGGCAACCGGCAGTATTGTTACCCCTTGACGGTCAGTGATCATGCATCCCGCTATCTGCTGAGTTGCGAGGCCTTTGACTCCACGAAGGAAAAGCCGGTCATCGGGGCTTTCCTCGCCCTGTTCAAAGAGCGCGGACTGCCGTGTGCAATCCGAACCGACAACGGACTGCCCTTTGCCTCGCCAAACGGGCTCTACAATCTGTCCAGGCTGTCGGTGTGGTGGTTGCGTTTGGGCATCGGCATCGAGCGCATCAAACCTGGCCATCCGCAGCAGAACGGCCGACACGAGCGCATGCATCTGACCCTGAAGAAAGAGGCAACCCGGCCGCCGGGCATGAACGGTTTGCAGCAGCAGGCCAAATTCGATGCTTTCGTCAAGGAATTCAACGAGGAGCGTCCTCATGAAGCGCTCGCAATGAAGACCCCGAGAGAAGTCTACAGGCCTTCGCCAAGACGCTATCAGGGCCTGCCGGAGCTGGACTATCCCTTTCATGACAAAGACGCCCTGGTCACAGCCTGCGGGCGGATCTGCATGCATCGAAAGAAGATAAATGTCTCGACCGTACTGGCCGGTCAGAAGCTTGGCATCAAGGAGGTGGAGGATGGAATTTGGCTGATCAGCTTCATGAGCTATGATCTGGGATACATCGACCTGGAGCAGAAAACACTACAGACAATCGGCAACCCGTTCGGCACGAGGTTGTAACCCATGTCTCCGGTACAAACTGTGACCCATGTCTCCGGATCGGACATCAGATGGTTTGGTTGCGGGGGCAGGATTTGAACCTGCGACCTTCAGGTTATGAGCCTGACGAGCTACCGGGCTGCTCCACCCCGCGCCAAGGGGACGACAAGTGCGTCCTCAGTCACCGGCCGCCATATGCTGAGCGCCACATAAAATGGAGCTTAATCAAAAGCAACGGTGTTTATGAAGTGTTCGAAGACAAACATCTGAAGAGGAAGATTTTTTTATTTCTCTGTTGTTAGCGGGCCTGGCGGCGACCTACTCTCCCGCGTCTTTTGACGAAGTACCATTGGCGCTGGGGCGT
>JAEPNV010000012.1 GCA_017643215.1 Roseibium sp.
CTGTCTCGTCAAAACAGGGAATCAGATTTCAACTGATTTGGGAATCCTGCGATTCTAACTTCGCGCCCGATGCTCTAAATCCCAGCCGCGTGGCCATCCTTGCGCGGATCCGATCCCGCGGTCAGGACATGTCTGGCCTTGTCGATCATGATGGCCTGGCTGCCGCCGATCGGTGAGGCGGCGGGGCGGACCTCGTGCCGCCGTGCGGTGAGGCCCTCAACCGTTTTCGCCGGAATGGTTTGCTCCGCGTCAAGGACATGGCTGTCCAGATCGAAGAACATGCGGGGGCAATCGATGGCCGTCTGCACGTCCATGCCGTAGTCGATGATGTTGGTGAGCAGATGGGCATGGCCGCAGGCCTGGTAGTGTCCCCCCATGACGCCAAAGGACAGCCACGGTGCGCCGTTTTTCAGGCCCATGGCCGGGATGATGGTGTGAAGCGGGCGCTTGCCGCCGGAAATGGAATTGGCATGGCCCGGCCGTGCCGTGAAGACCGCCCCCCGATTGTGCAGCAGGATACCGGATTTCGACGCGACGATGCCGCCGCCAAATTCGTTAAACAGCGAATTGATGAACGAGATGGACAGTCCGTCCTTGTCGACAACCGACAGATAAATCGTGTCCGTTTGCGGTGGTAGGCTGTCGCCGGGAATATCTGCAAGCCGCTTGTCCCTGGAGATGAGACCGGCCAACCGGTCGATATAGTCTTCCGAGATCAGGCTTGAATGGCAAATGTTCATGTGCCCCGGATCGGTCACGAACTGGTCGCGGACGGAATATCCGATCCGGGCGGCCTCCATTTCAAGATGGAACCGTTCCGGCCCAAGAGGGTCCAGTTTATCCAGGTCGAAGCGCTCCAATATGCCAAGGATCAAAAGCGCGATCACGCCCTGCCCGTTCGGCGGCAGCTCTGCGATGGTGTGGCCCTTGTAGTCGCGCACGATCGGCGAAACGGCAGTGGTATGGCAGGCGGCCAGATCATCTTCAGTCATCAGACCGCCCAGGCCTGCCAGTGTTGCCACAATGTCCTTGGCAATTGGTCCGCTGTAAAAGGCATCCGCGCCACCGCCTGCGATCGCGGAAAGGGTTTCGGCCAGGTGCGGATATTTCAGCACCGTCCCGGCCGATGGCGCCTTTCCGTCGACAAGATACGCGGCGCGGGCGGCGGCATTGGAGGACAGTTTGTCGACGTTCCGCGCCCAGTCATCGGCGACACGCGGCGCGACGGCAAATCCGTCGCGGGCGTAGCCGATCGCCCGTTTGAACAGGGTCTTGAAATCCCGGGTTCCATGGGCTTTGAGAAGTGTTTCCCAAGCGCGAATGGCCCCGGGAACCGTCACCGCATGAGCCGACGTCGGGAGAATTTCGGACACACCGTGATCCGCCAGTGTTTCCGTGGAGGCAAGACGCGGCGCGCCGCCGGAGCCGTTGAAGCCGGTCATACGCCCGTCGGGCTCTGTCACGATCGCAAAACAGTCACCCCCGATTCCGGTCATGTGCGGCTCGACCACGCTTTGAACCGCTGAGGCTGCGATCGCTGCATCCACCGCGTTTCCGCCCTCCACCAGCACTTCAAGCGCAGTGCTGGTTGCCAGCGGATGGGATGTCGCGACGGCGGCTTCGCGCGCCATAACAGCCGACCGGCCCGGTGATTCAAAATCGCGCGTCAAATCCATCTCCTGATCGGTGCGGCACAGCTTCATACCCCGGCAAGCCTCAACACCAGAGCAGAACTCCTAAGCTATCTTTGTTTCTGGTTTGCGGCTATCCGATCTGATAGCCGTTCTATGGAATCGGCGTCAGACCCTAGCGGAGAAACCCCTTCATGCGCAAACTCACACTTGCCACGGCCCAGAACATCATTTCTGCAGCTTTCGAAAAGGCCGAAGAGATGAGCCTGAAACCGCTCACCGTTGCGGTTCTTGATGCGGGCGGACACACGATCGCGCTGGCGCGCCAGGACGGCTCGTCGATTCTGCGGCCGCAAATCGCCAGCGGCAAGGCGATTGGAGCCCTGTCCGTCGGCACCGGTACGCGCTGGCTCCAAGCCAATGCGGAAACCCGGCCGCATTTCGTGCAAGCCCTGAACGGGGCGTCCGGCGGTGCGATCGTGCCGGTACTCGGCGGTGTTCTGGTCAAGAACGGCGAAGGCGAAGTGCTGGGTGCGGTGGGTGTGACAGGCGATACGTCGGACAATGATGAGACGGCGGCTGTCGCCGGTGTCGAAGCCGTCAACTTGATTGCCGATTGCGGGTAAGCACGGCGTGCCTCCGGTTCGACAGACAAAGCCGTTCCGGACCGGTTACGCCAGTCCCGCGATTGCGCTGGCAAAATCCTTCGATGAGAAGGGTTCCAGATCATCGACGCTCTCGCCGACGCCGATGAAATGGACCGGCAGGCCGTGTTTGGCGGCGATCGCCACCAGGATGCCGCCGCGCGCGGTGCCGTCGAGCTTGGTCATCACAAGACCCGTCACGCCGGCGACCGCGCCGAAAATCTCCACCTGATTGAGGGCGTTCTGGCCAGTTGTGGCGTCGAGCGTGAGGAGGACCGTGTGCGGTGCGTCCGGGTCGTGTTTCTTGATCACGCGGATGACTTTTTTGAGTTCATCCATGAGTTCGGCCTTGTTCTGCAGGCGTCCGGCCGTATCGATCAGCAGGACGTCGGCTCCCTGTTCGGTTGCGACCGTCATCGCGTCAAAGGCAAGGCCGGCCGCATCGGCGCCCGTGTCGCGGGCAATCACGTCGGCGCCCGTGCGCGCGCCCCAGATCTTCAGTTGTTCGACCGCGGCCGCGCGGAAGGTATCGCCGGCGGCGAGCATCACCTTTTTGCCTTCCGCAGCCAGTTTTTGCGACAGTTTGCCGATGGTCGTCGTCTTGCCGGTGCCGTTCACCCCGACCATCAGCACAACATGGGGTTTCTTGCCCGTCTCAAGATCAAGAGGACGGGCAACCGGTGCCAGGACCTTTTCGACTTCTTCCGATAGAACCGCGCGGACTTCTTCCGGCGAGATCTCCTTGTCATAGCGCCCGTCCGAAAGCCGTTCGGTGATGGCCATTGCGGTGTCGACGCCAAGATCCGCCTGAATGAGGATGTCCTCCAGTTCCTCCAACATCGCCGCGTCGAGCTTGCGTTTGGTGAAGATCGAGGCGATGCCGTCGGTGAGGGACGCGGACGAGCGCGACAGGCCCTGTTTGAGCTTCTGAAACCAGGACCGCTTTGGCTGTTCCGCCGCCGGTGCTGGTTCGCGGACAGGTTCGGCCGGTCGCTCTTCCGGTATTGCGCCAGCGTCGGGCTCCGGCGCGAAATCGGTCGAAATTACCTCTGGCGGGATTGGCGCGGGCGCTACGATGTCCGGTTTGATGCCCGCATCCAGCACCGGCTGCGGGGTGACTTCGGCTGCCACCGGCGCAACGACCATTTCGGTTTCATCGACCAAAGTGTCTTTTGGCCCAGGAATGTCGCCGGCTGCGGCCGTTTCCGACCCAGCGTCTGGTCCGTCGCCCGCACGATCCGGTGCGGTTTTCGGGTCTTCTTTCTTGCCGAGCAGGCGACCGAAAAACCCGGGTTTCTTCTCGCTCATGAAACCGCCTTGAACATGAATGGGCTCCGACCCTAAGCCGCCTTGGACAAAATGCTGCCGGTCAGGTGCCGGCCGGTGTGGCCGATGATCCGGGTTTCGACGATCTGTCCGGCGGATCCGCCAGGCACCTCGACCTGGGTGAATTGCTCGGTCCGGCCAAGCCCCGGCTTTTCGATCAGCACAGAACGGATTTGCCCGACTTCGCTGCGAAGATGTCTTTCAACCGCCTGTTGCCCCTTGGTTCTGAGGCGTGCGCCGCGTTCCTTGACGATCTGCCGCGGCAATTGCGGCATGCGCGCCGCCGGCGTTCCAGGGCGCGGTGAAAACGGGAACACGTGCAAATGGGTCAGACCGCATTCGTCGACGATCCGCAGCGAGTTTTCGAACATATCCTCTGTTTCGGTCGGAAACCCGGCGATGATGTCCGCGCCAAAAACCACATCCGGCCGTAGCGCCCGGACCTCCTCGCAAAACCGGATCGTGTCGGCGCGCAGGTGACGGCGCTTCATGCGCTTCAAGATCATGTCATCGCCCGCCTGCAGCGACAGGTGAAAATGCGGCATCAACCGTGGTTCTTCGGCGATCACGCGCATCAGGTCACCGTCCGCTTCGATCGAGTCGATTGACGACAGGCGCAGCCGCTTGAGACTGGGAACCAGCTTCAGGATCTTGGCGGTCAGGGTGCCGAGCTTGGGCATGCCGGGCAGATCTGCGCCATAGGAGGTGATATCGACACCTGTCAGAACGATCTCGTTGTAGCCGTTCGCCACCAGACGTGTGATCTGATCGACCACGACGCCCATGGGCACCGATCTTGAGTTGCCCCGGCCATAGGGAATGATGCAGAACGTGCAGCGATGATCGCAGCCGTTCTGGACTTGAACGAAAGCCCGGGCGCGCCCCTCCAGCCCGTCGATCAAATGACCGGCGGTTTCCGTGACGCTCATGATGTCGTTGACCCGGACCTTTTCAGTCTCGTCGACGCCAAAAGCGGCAACGTCCTGGTAGGCCTTGCGGTCCAGCTTTTCGGTGTTGCCGAGAACCAGATCCACCTCGTCCATGGCGGAGAAGGTTTCAGCTTCGGTCTGCGCGGCGCAGCCGGTGACGATCACCTTTGCGTCCGGATGATCGCGCTTGGCCTTGCGGACCGCCTGGCGCGCCTGGCGTACGGCTTCACTTGTGACCGCGCAGGTGTTGATCAGCACCGCGTTTTCAAGGCCTGCCGCGTCCGCCTCGCGTTTCATGACTTCGGACTCGTAGGCGTTCAGGCGACAGCCGAAGGTCACCACATCGATGCTCATTCGGCTGCTCCTGCCGACGACGGTGCGTCTCCATCGCCGGTCCTGCGCCATTGGAGCGTTTCCAGGTCGAGTTCGCCCTCAAATTCGATCTCAGTCAAACCGGTCATCAAAACATGGCCGTCGTGTTCGCGCCACTCGATGTCAATCGGACCGCCGGGAAGGTGGATCCGGGCGCTGCGTCCGGTCTTGCCGTCGCGCGCTGCGCCGACCGCGACAGCGCAGGCGGCGGTCCCGCAGGCTTTCGTCAACCCGGCGCCGCGTTCCCAAACGCGCACGCGAATCTCGTTTTCCGCGAACACATGCGCCAGCGAGATGTTGGCCCCTTCGGGAAAGATCGGATGGCGTTCCAGCAAAGGTCCGATGGTTCCAAGATCATAGGCATCCACATCGTCGACCCAGAAGATCGCGTGCGGATTGCCCATCGAGACGGCCGCCGGCGTATGCAGGATCGGATCATCGATCGGGCCGATCTGCAATTCGATCGCGCGGGTGTCGGCGAATTCTTCGGCGAGCGGAATGTCCTGCCAGCCAAGGCGCGGCGACCCCATATCGACCGTGATGGTGAACGGCGCAGCGGTGTCGAAGGCGCTCAACAGCCCGGCTTTTGTTTGAATGGTTGCCCGATCGGTCCCGGCCTCCTCCATCAGGAGCCGGCCAATGCATCGGGTCGCGTTGCCGCAGGCGTCGACTTCGCCGCCATTGGAATTGTGGATGCGCATGAAGGCGTCGACGCCGAGCGGCGACCGTTCGACCGTGATCATCTGGTCAAAGCCAATGCCGGTTGCCCGGTTGCCAAGCGCGGCGATTGCCGCCTCGGACAGGGAGAGCTTTTCCGCGCGCGCGTCCCAGACAACAAAATCGTTGCCGAGGCCGTTCATCTTCAAAAAGGGTCTGCGTGCGGAGGCCATGTCCAATGGGCTTTGTTTTGCGGTTCGAGATGGAGGCTTGTCGGCGCGTTGCGCGCCCGTTGCCCCTATATGGCGGAAAGCTCGTTAAAATGCCAGTGTCGAGGCGCCGGCCCGGCCGTCGTGAGCGGGTGCGTCACAGGAAGACCGTGAGTTTTTGTCCGCGCGCAGCGCGCTCAAGAATAAGCCGCATGTGCTGTGGTGCGACGGCGATGCAGCCTTCCGTTGGCCGATAGTTGTCATGGGCAATGTGAAAGAAGATGGCGCTGCCGCGTCCTTTGACCGCCGGGTGCATGTTGTGGTCAAGGATCACGACGATGTCATAGAGCCGGTCATTGCGCCACATCCGCTCGTGACTTGCCGAAAAAGGCAGGTCCACGGGCCGGTTGTAGCGGGGATGGCCGGGATCATCGCACCAGCCGTCAGTTTGATCGAGCGCTTGAACCGGCAGAATGGTTCGTGGACGGTAGACCCGGTCCGCCCGGAAGGCCACTGACAGGAGCTTGAACGTGCCCGCAGGGGTCGCGCCATCGCCCTCGCGCTTCATCCGGGTGACGCCCGAGCGGCCGAGCGCGCACGGGATCGTGATCGGTCCGAGCCGCAGCTGGCCTTTTGTCCGGTCACGCGGAGAGGCGCGAACTTCAATCATTTCCACCACTTTTCCGTCTGTTGCCGTGCCGGCCGGTCAACGCGGCGGGCGGACTTGGAAGTCTTTGATAAACCGCCGCTAACTGCCCCGTGAAGCAGAATTGACGTCCGCTGGCTTGTTTGCCGAAGTTTTCGCTCGCACTAAGATGTGACAAGACCCATCTCAGAGTGAGCCGGATTCGCGGCATAGCAAAGAATTGATTTGGCGAGGACTGACACATGACCGCCCGCACGATTTTGATCGTTGACGATGACACACAACTGCGCGAGGCGATGGTCGAACAGCTTTCGCTTTATGACGAGTTCGAGACCATGCAGGCCGACACGGCCGCCAATGGGATCGCCATGGCCAAGGACGAACATGTCGATCTGCTTCTGATGGATGTCGGACTGCCGGACATCGACGGGCGCGAGGCTGTCAAACTGCTCCGCAAAGGCGGCTTCAAGGCGCCGATCATCATGTTGACCGGGCATGACGGCGACAGCGACACGATCCTCGGGCTTGAGGCCGGCGCGAACGACTATGTCACCAAGCCCTTCAAATTCGCCGTTCTCCTGGCCCGCGTGCGCGCCCATCTGCGTCAGCACGAGCAAAGCGAGGACGCCACCTTCGCGATCGGCCGGTTTTCCTTCCGCCCCGCGGCCAAGGTCATGCAGGATGACCGCGGCGGAAAGGTCCGGCTGACGGAAAAGGAAACCTCAATCCTCAAGTTCCTCTATCGGGCCGGTGAAAAACCGGTGACCCGGGATGTGCTGCTCCATGAAGTGTGGGGCTACAATTCGGGCGTGACGACACACACCCTGGAAACGCATATCTACAGGCTGCGCCAGAAAATCGAACGTGACCCGTCCAACGCCGAGCTGTTGGTCACAGAAGCCGGTGGATACAAGCTTGTGCCGTAAGCGGAAATAGGCGACATGTTCTTGCATGAGCCTTGCCCAGGACATAGCGATTCTTAAAGGCATTCCGATGCTGGCCGACTTTCAGGACGACCAGCTCCGGCTGCTGGCCTTCAGCGCCGAAAGCATGGATTACCGGGACGGGCAGCTTCTGTTCGACGAAGACGAGCGGGCCGATGGCGGACTGGTCGTTGCCAGCGGCAGCGTTTCCTTGCAGCGGCGGGTGAGTGACGGCTTCCAGGAGGCCGACACGGCCTCCGCCGGCAGCCTGTTGGGCGAAAGCACGATGCTGGTTGAAGGCCGGCGTCCGTGCCGGGCCATTGCCGTCGGGGATGTGCGGATTATCCGCATCCGCCGCGCCCTTTTCAAACGCATGATCCAGGAATATCCGGAGCTGGCCAAACGCCTGTTCGACTTGCACGCGGCTCGCTACCGGGCGACTGCCGCCGCGCTTGGGCCGATTGGCGACAAGATGGCTGAACTTGAACAGGTGTCCGCCAGTCGCGGTCTCAGGCGCGCGCGGGACGACTGACCGGGCGGGCTACGCCCAGGGCCGGTCGCCGGTCAGTCTGGTCTCGTAGCTGTCGATCGACGCGTTCTTGTTGAGCGTCAGGCCGATATCGTCGAGCCCGTTGAGCAGGCAGTGTTTGCGGAACGGATCCATTTCGAACCTGATCTCGCCGCCATCCGGCCCCTTGATGACCTGGGTTTCAAGATCCACGCTCAACGTCGCGTTGGCGCCGCGTTCCGCGTCGTCCATCAGCTTTTCCAACTGCTCTTCGGACACCATGATCGGCAGGATGCCGTTCTTGAAGCAGTTGTTGTAGAAGATGTCCGCGAAGCTTGTGGAGATCACGCAGCGGATGCCGTAGTCGAGCAGCGCCCATGGGGCGTGCTCGCGCGACGAGCCACAGCCGAAATTGTCGCCGGCAACCAGGATCTTGGCGTCCTTGTACGCCGGCTGGTTGAGCACGAAGTCCGGATTTTCGGTGCCGTCATCGTTCATTTTCATTTCGAAAAACAACGCCGAACCGAGACCGGTGCGCTTGATCGTCTTCAAGAACTGTTTCGGAATGATCATGTCCGTGTCGACGTTGACGATCGGGAGCGGCGCTGCAACACCGGTCAGGGTCGTGAATTTCTCCATGGAAGGCGTTCCTTGCTTTTGTTCTTGAAAGGCGGCGCTACGCCGCCAGGCTGGTGGTCTGATCAACACCCAGCATCAGGTTCAGGTTCTGGACCGCGGCGCCGGAC
Source organism: Roseibium sp. (assembly GCA_017643215.1). Taxonomy (GTDB): domain Bacteria; phylum Pseudomonadota; class Alphaproteobacteria; order Rhizobiales; family Stappiaceae; genus Roseibium. The sequence continues at coordinate 8,592 of JAEPNV010000012.1, forward strand.
GCCCCCTTGCCCAGATTATCGTAGACCGCAATCAGCAGAGCCTGGGCGCGCGCATCATTGGCGAACACATGCAGCCGAAGCCAGTTCGTATCGTTCAGTGCTTGCGGGTTAAGCTGGTCGCTGCGCTCAAGCGGCGCGAGCGGGGCCACATCCACAAATCCGGCCGGCTGGGCGGCGAAATGGTCGGCGAGTGCGGCATGGAGTTCGGCGCCCGTTGGAACCTTGGCCACCCTGTCGAGCCGCAGGGGAACGGCGGTCAGCATTCCCTTGTAGTAGTTGCCAACGGCTGGCGAGAACAGCGGCGCGGCGGAAAGGCCCGCGTATTCGGTCATTTCCGGCAGGTGTTTGTGATTAAAGCCGAGGCCATAGGGTGCGAAACAATTGGCGAGATCGCCAGCGGCCTTGTAATCGGCGATCATGCCCTTGCCGCCGCCCGAATAACCGGAAATGCCGTTGACCGTCACCGGATAATCCGCCGGCAGGAGGCCTGCCGCAATCAGCGGCCGCAAGCCGGCAATCACGCCCTGCGGCCAGCATCCCGGATTGCTGACGCGGCTTGCTCCGGCGATCGCATCGCCCTGTGTCCGGTCCATTTCGGCAAAGCCATAGGTCCAGCCGTCGGCGACGCGATGGGCGGACGATGCGTCAATCACCCGCGTGGTATCGCTGGTGATCAGCGCCACGCTTTCACGGGCCGCCGCATCAGGAAGACACAGGATCGCGACATCGGCGGAATTCAACAGGTCCGCCCGCGCGCTGGTGTCTTTGCGCAGGTCATCGGAAATGGACAAGAGCTCGATGTCGCGGCGCGCGGCGAGGCGGTCGCGGATCTGAAGACCCGTCGTTCCAGCTTCGCCATCGATGAACACGCGCGCGACCATAATCCGGCTCCCCTATTCCTTGAACCGTTTTTAAGAAGAAGTGCGAGAGGAAATACACCGAAAAAGGGCGAATGTCACCGGCCCGCCTAGATTGAAACCTCAACGGGCCATTGAATGATATTCATCATTGGGGCGCATGTCGGTCGCGCTGGCCACCCGGTTGGTCATGTTGAAAAAGGCGGCGACGGAAGCGATGTCCCAAATATCGCGGTCCGAAAAACCGGCATCTCGCAGCCCCTGCCGGTCGCTTTCTTCCATATCGGCCGGGCGCTCGGTCAATTTCACCGCGAAATCCAGCATCGCGCGCTGGCGGGTGTCCAAGTCGGCGGCGCGGTAGTTCATCACCATCATCTCGCCGAGAACCGGATCGCCGGACAGTTCACGCACCGCCGCGCCATGCGCGGTCAGGCAATAAAAACAACGATTGACGGCAGAGACCGCTACGGCAATCATCTCGCGCTCAAGCTTGCTCAACCCGCAATCGGCGAGCATCAGATCATTGTACATATCCGTGAAAGCGCGCAATTTCGTTTCGTCGAAGGAATAGGCCAGGAGGACGTTCGGAATGAGCCCGAGCTTTTCCCGGCAGAGTTCGAAATAAGCTTGGGTTTTCTCACCAAGAGGCTCTGTCGACGGCAGTGTCAATGCGGTGGGACCTTCGGACACTATTTCCCTCCCGTAGCGAAAAGGCGTTTCAGATCAGTTCATACTCTCACGGTAGCATGCCAGCGGGTGCGGGCGCGATAAGACTTCAAGGGGGATGGAAATGCGGGACACGCGGGAGCCGAAAAAACAACAGCTGATCGCCGCGATGCACGCCCTTCTGGAAAAGGATGATGCCGCGCTGGCGGAATTTGCCGCGAGTTTTTACACCCGCGGCGCGGCCGAGGATCTCGTGACCTACACGGCCGAGGAGTTGGCTGAATTTGCGCGCCTTGCATGGCAGGATTTTCAGAACCACGATCTTGGCAGCCACCGCGTCAGCATATCCGATCCCCAATTCAAGGCGGCCGGCGACAAGGCCGGAGGGCTGACGGTTATCGAAATCGTCAACGACAACATGCCGTTCCTGGTCGATTCCGTGATGGATGAGCTCCAGGAATCCCGGCTGGATGTGCATCTGGTTTTGCATCCGATCTACATCGTGGACCGGGATCCTGACGGGACCCTTGTGTCGGCCATCGGACGGAAAAAAACGCCGAGACGGAAAGACCGGCAGGAAAGCCTCATCCATATCCATGTGACGCGGATCGAGACCCAGGAGGCCCGTGACGCGCTCGTCGACCGGCTAAATGCGGTCCTCAGGGACGTGCGTGCGGCGGTGGCGGACTTCCGGCCAATGCGCGAGCGGCTGGCCGAAGCGATTGACTCCTACAAAACGGCTCAGATCGAAGGCGGCAATGACGAATTGTGGGAAGCCATTCATTTCCTGGAGTGGATGGAAAACGACAATTTCATCTTCCTCGGCATGCGCGAGTACAAGTTCGAGGGCGGCGTCGAGGAAGGCGAGTTGTCGCCCTATGAGGGCACCGGCCTCGGCCTTTTGACCGATCCGGAGGTCCGGGTGCTCCGGCGGGGCAACGAGTTCGTCCAGATCACGCCCGAAATCCGCGAATTCCTGCAAAAGCCGGAGCCGCTCATCATTGCCAAGGCCAACGTGAAGAGCCTGGTGCACCGACGGGTCTATATGGACTATGTGGGCGCCAAGCTGTTTGACGACGACGGCAAGATGATCGGCGAACTGCGGATCGTCGGTCTGTTCGCTTCAACCGCCTATACAGAAGCAACAAGCACGATCCCGTTTTTGCGCCGGAAAGTGGCCAGCGTGCTGGCCAAGGCGGGATACGATCTGGAAAGCCACTCCGGGCGCGCGCTCGCCAATGTCATGGAAGCGTTCCCGCGCGATGAACTCTTCCAGATCGACCGCGATACACTGTTCGACTTCGCCATTGCGATCCTGCAACTCGACGAACGGCCGCGGATCCGGGTCCTTGCCCGTCCTGACAGGTTCGACCGGTATGTGTCGATCCTGTGTTTTGTCCCGCGTGACCGCTACACCACCGAGGTGCGGCTGAACATCGGGACGTATCTGGCCCATGTCTTCGAGGGCCGGCTGTCGGCCTGGTATGTGACCTATCTCGAAGGTCCGCTTGCGCGCGTGCACTATATTGTTGGGCGCGACAAGGGCAGGACGCCGAGCCCGGATCAGGATGAACTGGAACGGTCCGTTGCAGACATGGTGCGGACCTGGCCCGACAGCCTGCGTGATGCGCTGAGATCCCGCTTCGATCCCGCGAGTGCGCGGGCGCTGTCGGATCGTTACGCGCTCGCCTTCCATGGCGGCTACAAGGAAGTCTACAACGCCGACACGGCCCTGTCGGATCTCATGAAGATCGAAACCCTGTCCGATCGCCGGGACACGGCGATCACGTTTTTCCGGGCGGCCGGGGCGCTTAGCACCCGCCTGTCTCTGAAAGTTTATCACCGCGGTGCCCCGATCCCGTTGTCCGCGCGTGTGCCGCTCTTGGAAAATATGGGATTTGACTGCATCAACGAGCGGACCTACCGGATCACACCGACCGATCTGCCGCTCAGCTACCTTCACGAGATGACCCTTGAGGCACGGGGCGGCGGCGCTTTCGAATTCTCCGAGGACATGAAGCAACGTCTCGAAGGCCTGTTCATGGCGATCTGGCTCGGGCGGGCGGAAAACGACGGCTACAACCGTCTGGTCATGAGCGCCGGGCTCGCGTGGCGGGACATTGCGATTGTCCGGGCACTGTCCAAATATCTGCGCCAGGCCGGCATTCGGTACTCCGAAGACTACATGTGGACGACGCTTTGCAATTACCCGCATATCGCGGCCAAGCTCGTGGATCTGTTTCATCTGCGGTTCGATCCGGCCATGTCGGCCAAAGACCGGGAACTTGGAACCGCGCGTTTGGAGAACGAGCTCTACAACGCGCTGGAAGACGTGGCGAGCCTTGACGATGACCGCATTCTTCGGCGGTTCCAGAATGTGATCGATTCTGTCTTGCGGACCAATTTTTTCCAGCTCGACGATGCCGGCCAGCCGAAGCCGACCTTCTCGTTCAAGATTGAATCCGGCAAGATCGAGGACCTGCCCGAACCGCGCCCCTTCCGGGAGATCTTTGTCTACAGCCCCCGGGTCGAGGGTGTGCATCTGCGGTTTGGTATGGTCGCGCGCGGCGGTTTGCGCTGGTCCGACCGGCCGCAGGATTTCCGCACCGAAGTGCTCGGCCTTGTCAAGGCGCAGCAAGTGAAAAACGCTGTCATTGTCCCTGTGGGGGCAAAGGGTGGCTTCGTGCCCAAGCAATTGCCGGACATCGGCAATCGCGATGCCTGGTTCAAGGAGGGCACGGACAGCTACAAAATCTTCATCAACGCGCTTTTGGACGTTACCGACAACCTGGACGAGGACTCCATCGTGGCGCCGGACAATGTCCAGCGGTATGACGGCGACGATCCATATCTTGTGGTGGCCGCGGACAAGGGAACGGCAACGTTCTCCGACACGGCCAACGGCATTTCCGAAACCCGGGATTTCTGGCTCGGCGATGCGTTCGCCTCCGGCGGATCGGCCGGGTACGACCACAAGAAGATGGGCATCACCGCGCGCGGCGCCTGGGAAGCCGTCAAGCGGCACTTCCGGGAAATGAACCGTGATATCCAATCAGAACCGTTCACCGCCGCCGGTGTCGGGGACATGTCCGGCGATGTGTTCGGCAATGGCATGCTTTTATCAAAGGCGACCAAAGTGGTCGCGGCCTTCGACCACCGGGACATTTTCATCGATCCTGATCCGGACCCGGCCAAGACGTGGGTGGAACGCAAACGCCTGTTCGATATGTGCCGCTCGTCTTGGAAAGACTACGACACCAGTCTGATTTCGAAGGGCGGCGGCGTGTTCTCCCGCCACGCCAAGTCGATCGCGGTGTCGCCGCAAATGCAGGCGCTTTTGGGTCTGACCCGTAGCCAGGCGACGCCGCAGGAAGTCATGACCGCCATTTTGCGCATGAAGGTCGATCTTCTGTGGTTTGGCGGGATCGGCACCTATATCCGGGCGACCACGGAGACCGACGCGGATGCCGGAGACCGCGCCAACGATCCGATCCGCATCACCGCGCCGGAAGTCGGTGCCAAGGTGATCGGGGAGGGCGCGAACCTCGGTCTGACGCAGTTGGCCCGCATCGAGTTCCACAAGGCCGGCGGCCGATGCAACTCCGATGCCATCGACAATTCGGCCGGTGTGAATTCCTCTGACATGGAGGTGAATATCAAGATCGCGCTCGGCGCGGCGGTCAAATCCGGCAAACTCGATATCGAAAAACGCAACGTCCTGCTCGCGGACATGACAGACGAGGTCGCCGACCTGGTCCTGCGCAACAACTACCTTCAAACGCTCGCCCTTTCCATGACCGAACGGCGCGGCCTGGAGGATTTTGGCTTCCAGGTCCGCATGATGCGGCAACTTGAGCAGGCCGGTCTCCTGGACCGGCAAGTGGAGCAACTTCCCGACGAAGCGACGCTTGCGGACATGCGCAAGAACGGGCAATGCCTGACCCGCGCTGAACTCGGCGTGCTTCTGGCGTATGCCAAGATCACCCTTTATGACGCGCTCCTGGAAAGCCCGGTTCCCGATGACGCCTATCTTGCCCGGGAATTGTTCCGCTACTTCCCCGATCAAATGGCCAGTGGCTATGAGGACGAGATCACCGGGCACCGGCTGCGCCGGGAAATCATCGCGACCATGCTGGCCAACTCGATGATCAACCGCGGCGGGCCGACGTTCTTGACCCGTCTGCTGGATCAGACCGGCGCCTCGACCACCGAGATCGCGCAGTGTTTCGTGGCCGCCCGCAACAGCTTTGAACTGACCGCACTCAATGGCGAGATTGATGCGCTCGACACCAAGATCGACGGGGCGCTTCAGCTTGAGCTTTATGGCCGGGTTCAGGATCTGCTGCTTGAACGGGTGGTCTGGTTCAAGCGGAATGTGTCTTTCGATGCCGGCATTGCTGCGGTCGTCAACCGGTTCCAGGACGGTATCATGGCGCTCAAAGGCGGGCTCAAGGACATCTTGAAAGACACCCAGAGCGCGGAACTGTTCAAAGTCTGTGACCGTTACGTAACCGCGGGTGTTCCCGAACCGCTCGCCCGCCGGATCGCCTGGCTTCCGGCGGAGACCGCGATCCCCGACATCGTGATGGTCGCGGAAGAGACTGGCGCGGAGCTTGCCGACGCGGCCCGGGCATTCTTCGAGATTGCAGCGTTTTTCAGGATTGGCGCCATGCATGAGCTTGCCGGGAACCTTGAAATCCGCGACTACTATGATGGACTTGCGCTTGACAGAGCCCGGGCCACGCTTGTCGCTGCCCACCGTGATATGTGCGCCCAGGCCATCCGGGCCGGCAATCTGGATGCGTGGTTATCGGCGCATGAGCGGACGGTTGAACGCACGACACGCTCCGTTGGCGAAATCCTGGACGGGGACATCAGCGTGTCCAAGTTTTCGGTGGCTGCCAGTCTTCTGGCCGAGGTTACTGCATAGGGCCGCTGCCGGTGTCTGGTGTTGTGAATTTGCAGAACGCTTTTTGGGTCAAATCGCCACGCAGTGTTCAAATTCGAAGGCCACAATGGAAGCGCGGTTTTGCGTGCCCCTGTTTCGACGCTATCAGTTGATGGGTGCTGGTAAAAAACGCGATAAACGTCAGATTCGAATGACCGGGAACTTGAGGGTTTGATGGCCGGGCCGCGCCCTCCAAAAACGGGGTGGTCATGACTGTTGCCGCATCGGGGGCGCCTGATCACGTGCGGCGCTCCGCCGTTGTGTCATGGGCCCTATTTGACTGGGCCGCCCAGCCGTTTTTCACGCTGGTAACAACCTTTGTGTTCGCGCCCTATTTTGCGTCGGCACTGGCCGATACGCCCGCCGAAGGCCAAACGCTCTGGGGCTACGCGACGGCCGCGGGCGGTCTTGCCATTGCGCTCTTGGCGCCGTTGCTGGGCGCGATCGCGGATGCAACCGGCCATCGCAAACCCTGGATCTTTGCGTTTTCGATCCCGTTCGTACTGGCCTGTTGGGCGCTGTGGTTCGCGGCGCCCGATGTTCCAAATGCGATTTTGATCGCTCTTGTCGCGTTTGCCATTGGAACGATCGCGATCGAGTTCGCCACCGTTTTCAACAATGCCATGATGCCGGATCTCGTGCCCGGCAACCGGATTGGCCGCCTGTCGGGGGCTGGATGGGCGACCGGCTATGCCGGCGGTCTGGTCAGTCTCGTTCTGGCGCTCGGCTTCCTTGCCGCCGATCCGGATAGCGGCCGAACGTTGCTTGGTTTTGAACCTTCATTCGGCCTCGACGTCTCCGCGCGCGAGGGCGACCGCGCAGCAGGGCCGTTTTCCGCCCTTTGGTATGTGATCTTTGTGCTGCCGCTGTTTTTTCTTGTGCCCGATACACCGAAAAAGGCCGGATTGGGACCCGCCATTCGGAAAGGCCTTTCGGGTCTTATGGAGAGTTTCCGCCATGCGCGGCAGAACCGGCAGGTGTTCCTCTTCCTGATCGCCAACATGGCCTATAAAGACGGATTGGTGGCGCTGTTTGCCTTTGGCGGGATCTACGCGGCCGGGCAGCTTGGCTGGGGCTCCATTCAGATCGGAACCTTCGGAATTGTCCTGACGATCACGGGCACGGCCGGAGCCATTCTTGGCGGGTGGATGGATGATCGTCTTGGCCCCAAAACCGTCATCCTGGCCGCGCTCAGCCTTTTGATCGTCTGCGGCATCGGCTTGATTTCCGTTGACCGGGATACGGTCCTGTTTGTCGTCCCGGTCGCGGAGGCTCAGCCGGGCACACTCTTCGGTTCACTGCCGGAGCAGATGTTTCTTGTTCTTGGCGCTCTCATTGGTGTTGCGGCCGGGCCGCTGCAATCGGCCTCACGCAGCCTGTTGATCCGCCTCGCACCAAAACAGCAAATCACCCAGTTCTTCGGGCTTTTGGCCTTGTCCGGCAAAGTGACGAGTTTTCTCGCACCGCTGGCAGTCAGCCTTGTCACGTTTGCGACCGCCAGTCAGGCGGCCGGCGTATCGGTGATCCTGGCGTTCTTTCTGGTCGGTGCTGCCGTCCTCACGCAGGTCCGGCAGAATTAACGGCAGTTTAATGCCGGAAATGGCGCATGCCGGTCATGACCATGGCAAGTCCTGCGTCATCGGCCGCGGCAATCACCTCGTTGTCACGCATGGATCCGCCCGGCTGAATGACCGCGGTCGCTCCAGCTTCGGCCGCCGACAAAAGGCCGTCGGCAAACGGAAAGAAGGCATCGGAGGCCACGACACAGCCTTGCGTGAGGGGGTTGGACAGCCCGGCGGCCTCGGTTGCATCAAGCGCCTTGCGGGCGGCAATGCGGGCCGAGTCCACACGGCTCATCTGACCGGCGCCGATCCCGACCGTCGCGCCGTCCTTGGCATAGACAATGGCGTTGGATTTGACATGCTTGGCGACTTTGAATGCGAATTTCAGATCCGCCAGTTCCTGTGCGCTCGGTTGCCGTTTGGTCACTACTTTCAGGTCCAGATCATCGACCACTCCGTTGTCACGGGATTGAACAAGGAGTCCGCCGGCGACCGATTTGACGAACGTGCCCTTTGATCGCGGATCAGCAAGCCCGCCGGTGAGCAAGAGCCGCAGGTTTTTCTTGGCCGCAATGACCGCCACCGCCGCGTCGTCGGCATCAGGGGCGATGATCACCTCAGTGAACACCTTGACGATTTCTTCCGCCGTCGCCGCGTCCAAAGGAGTGTTGAGCGCGACAATGCCGCCGAAGGCGGACACCGGATCACACCGCAGGGCCATCTTGTAGGCGTCCACTAACGATGCGGCTTCCGCGACGCCGCAGGGATTGGCGTGTTTGATGATCGCGACCGCTTTCGCGCGTTCGGGATCGAATTCCGAGACCAATTCAAACGCGGCGTCCGTGTCGTTAATGTTGTTGTAAGACAGCGTTTTGCCTTGAACCTGCCGCGCGGTCGCAACGCCCGGACGGTTTTCACCGGTTACATAAAACCCTGCGGTCTGGTGCGGATTTTCGCCGTAGCGCATTACTTCGGCGAGCGCGCCGCCGACGGCCCGATTGGCCGGAGTGTCCTCTCCAAGCTGATCGGAAAGCCAGTTCGAAACGGCCGCATCATATGCGGCGGTGCGGGCGAACGCTTTCAAGGCCAGGGACTTGCGCAGCGCAATTGGCGTGCGGCCATTGTTCTCGTCCATCTCGGCGATGACGCGGTCGTAGTCGGCCGGGTCGGTGACCACCGTCACATAGGCGTGGTTCTTGGCGGCGGCACGGGTCATGGCCGGCCCGCCGATATCGATGTTTTCAACGCCCGTTGCATAGTCCGCGCCCCGGGCAACCACCTCTTCGAACGGGTAGAGATTGCCGCAAAACAGATCGATTCCGGCAATGCCGTGGTCTGTCATGGCGGATTGATGCCCGGTATCATCGCGAATGGCCAGCAGTCCGCCGTGGACCTTGGGGTGCAGCGTCTTCACCCGTCCATCCATGATTTCGGGAAAGCCGGTGACTTCGGCAATATCCATGACCGGGAGGCCCGCTTCCGCCAACGCCTTGTAGGATCCGCCGGTGGACACAAGCTCCACACCGCGTTCCGACAAGGCCTTGGCGAACGCCACAAGCCCGGTCTTGTCGTAGACCGACAGAAGAGCGCGTTTCACCTGGACGAGATCGGGAACGGGAACGGATTTGGACGAAATGGCCATGAAAAACGCCTTGTGACAGGACCGGGAGGGATGGAGGCTCCGCCCTATCATGAAGCGTTGAGAATCAAAAGGCGCCAGATGACTGGAATTTACTCGAGTGGCAACTCGGTGTCGTCGAAATCACTGGTGCCGCGGCGGCTCAGCCGCGCCACGGCCGTCCGGCGGAACTGCCAGAGCAACGCGGACGTGTCCTTTGTCCGGCCTCGAACGACGATCTGCGCTGTGTGGCGATGACCGTAAACATCTGACAGATATATGGATTCCTCCAGTGCGATTTCCCGCCCGCCTGCGTCAAATTCCCAGGCTTCACCATCCGGGCAGACTAGCAATACGGCGCTGTCACCGCGCAAAAGGCTGCTTTTGATTTGGGGATGAAGGTGAAACCGCACCGCATAAGGACGGTCTGGAACATCAGGCGCATTCTCGATGAACCGGTCAATCCCGTCCAACACCGTGCCGTCCGCCGATAGCCTCAAATCGCGTTCATGAAGGATGCGAAACACGGGCATGTACCCGTCATGGGACGCGGTGATATGTGTGCCCGTGTCATCATCCGCCCGCTGGAGCTCCACCGTCGAGGGGCCGGATATGACCGGGCTGCCGAGCCATTTGGACAACGCCCGGTCGGATAAAAACCGGCAGGAGGACGTATCGTCGATCGTGGCGGTCGAATGCGCGGCGGTCGACCGGCTGACCTGGCGCCAGGCGGCGTTGGAAAGGTGCGACACGCCGCAATTGACAACGATGCGATGGATTCCGGACGACATTTCGAAGGACAAGCATCCGGCGTGAGCTTCCACCGAAACAATGGAGTCCGGGACCGGCCCGGTGTCGATCAGCACGACGGTCTGCCCACCCGTCAAACGCTGATAACCGGCATGCGGCGCGTTGACCGGTGCCGCTCCGCGCGCGTCATCATAGGCCATGATGGTCGCCACCAGATCGTTTGGCGTCGATCCCATGCCGTTGAAATGGGCGAAGGCGCCATCTCCGTGGCGGAAAAACCGCATCATCGGCATCATGCGGTCAACCGACAGCATCATGCCGTCGGGCAGGGCGAGGCCCTGGGCCACAAACGCCTGACGGATCGGCAAAAGGTCGGCCAGAATGTCAATCATCGCCCGGGGATTGCGCGAGATATGCCCGCCGTCGGGCAGGATCTGGCGCATGAGCTCATGGTTCAGCCGGCGCATGCTTTGGCGGGCGAACCGGCCCTGATCGGCCATGGAAACGCAGGATGCGGCGAGCGCAAGCGCGACCTGCATACGCTCGACCCCATCCCGGGTTTCGTTGATTGTCCGGCGCAGATAACGCACCTGGCGCGTCAGCGAGCGTAAAAACCGCCGGTAAAAGTCGTGATCCCCGTCCGCAAGGACAAACGGTGAATGGGAGAGCCATGACAAGACGCGGCGCGTGACGACGGGTGTTTCCCAACCCACGGCGTGCCATCCGCCGCACAGCTTGATCCAGTCGTCGATGAGCGCCCGGGCGTTCTGCTGGGCAATCCGGCTTTCGGCCGCCCGCAAGTCACGCAGCCAGCTGAATCCATGCAATTCGCGCTGCCAATCAATATTCTGGTCCGGAATTTCAAAGGGCGAGCGCCCCTGTGTCTCGACCAGATGGCCGGAAAACAGGAAGCGGCCGCCATAGATGTCCGCCGCATTCATGGCATCGGCGGTTCTCAGGTCCTGGGGTGCGATCAACAGACGCGCGGGAACGCCCGAGCCCAGCCGCCAGCGAAACAAAGCCCCGCCATGCAGCCGTCTCAGAAGGTGTTGCCACGCGTGATGGGCCAAAAGGCGCCAGACACGGCGCTGTTCAGACACCGTTCCCATCGCTATGCCACCGGCGTGGTCCATCGTGATGCCAGGAGCAGAATAGGCAATCCCCCGTCAAATGTGCTCCAAACCAAAGGTAAAGTCGGGTCCGTGACCTAACGCACCGCAACGTAATATGGTGTCGAACACGGTTTACGCACTATTAAAGACGCCGGAGCCGGGCAACGAAAAATCCATCAAGACCCGTTTGGCGTGCGTCTTGACCTGGCAAATGGCAAGGTAGGGTCCGCACATAGCCTTCTGGTGAAATACACTCGGACAGGCCCCCGATGTCCTCCAGCGTTACCGGTTCAATCCGGTAGTCGGCTCTTCCTGCCAAAAACGCAGCGATTTGGTCTTCGCCTTCCTCCGGCTGCAAAGAACAGGTGCAATAGACCAGTATGCCCCCCGGTTTGACCCAGTCCGCCACACGCTGAAGAAGCGTGGTCTGGAGCGCTGCCAGCGTCTCAATGTCCTTCGGCCGTTTCAGCCAAGCAACGTCCGGGTGGCGCCTGATGGTTCCGGTGGCGCTGCAGGGCGCATCGAGCAGGATCGCACCGACCGGTTCACCGGGCCGATAGTCGCGTAGATCGGCGGCAACCGTCTCAACCGAGAGGCGAAGGCGCTCCATGTTCTCGTTCAGTCGTTTCAGCCGTCCCTTGGAGATATCGACGGCGGTGACGATCGCGCCTGCTGCGGCCAGTTGCGCGGTCTTGCCGCCCGGCGCTGCGCACAAATCCAAAACCTTCTGGCCGTAAACATCGCCCATGAGGCGGGCCGGAAGCGCGGCGGCCGCGTCCTGTACCCACCAGGCACCGTCCTTGAAGCCGTCCAGCGTCTCAATGGCGCCTTTGTGCGCGAGCCGAACCGTTCGTCCGGCGACGACCGTGCCACCGAGCCGACGTGCCCATTCCTCCGGATCAGCCTTCACGGTCAGGTCCAGTGCGGCTTCCAAACGGTGCGCCGCGGCAATCTGGAGCGCTGTTTCCTCGCCATAGGCGGCGCACCAGGTCTCAAACAGCCACCCGGGCGTGTTCAGGCGGTCGCTGTCGAGATCGGCCGTCAGACCTGTGTGCTCGCGGCCGATCCGGCGCAGGACACCGTTGACGAGACCTTTATAGACCCGTACGCGGCGGTCGGCGCCGGCATGATCGACAGCCAGGGAAACCGCGGCCCGGTCCGGAATGTCCAGAAACAGCATCTGCGCGATGGCGACATGAAGAATGTCGAGAACCCGGCCACTTCTTTCGGGGATCTCCCGATCAAGGACGCGGTTCAGGATTTCAGCGATCTCGCCGCGATGGCGGAGGGTCGATCCAACGATGGCCCGAACCAAGCTTCGATCTTGGGGGCTCAGATCGCGGAATCCGGAATGTCCGGACACCACGTCGAATTCATTGTCAAGCGGGCGATGCTTGTGGACGATGTTGCCCAGAATGTCCGCGGCGACCTTTCGGGCCTTGAAGCCCGGTTTTTCATCCAGTCGTTGCGGTTCGGGCCGCTTGTGCGCTGGGTGTTTTGCGTTTTTTTTGGTGGCCACGGCTGGTCAGCTTTCTTGTCGGGCACATTGTAAGAGCGCCGCGGACCGGATTGCCCACGGCGCGTCTTTTCAACATGAAGGCCGGTGCGTAACCAAAAATACCGCTGTTGGACAGCCTTTCTTGACCGGCTCAGCCCCAGGGGCCGCGCGGCCCTTGCGATCCGGCCGGGGGAACCGAGCCCCACGGCCCGCCGGCGGACGATGAGCGTGCAGCGGAATACTGGCCGCCGCGACCACCGCCACCCATGCCGCCTTGGGCCAGTTTGCGCAACTCCGATATCCGGTTTTCCGTATTCGGGTGTGTGGAAAACAAATTGTCCATTCGTTCCCCCGACAGGGGATTGATGATGAACATATGCGCCGTTGCCGGGTTCTGTTCGGCGTCCTGGTTGTGAATCCGCTTCACACTGCCGGAAATCTTGGCAAGGGCAGAGGCTAGCCACATGGGTTCACCGCAGATTTCCGCGCCCATGCGATCCGCGGCGTATTCCCGGGTCCTGGAGATCGCCATCTGCACGATCATCGCCGCCATCGGCGCGACGATCATCATCAGGATCACGCCGACAATGCCGAGCGGATTGTTCCGGTTGCCGCCGAAAAAGAAGGCGAAATTGGCGAGCATGGAAATGGCGCCGGCGATTGTCGCGGTGATCGTCATGATCAAGGTGTCGTGGTTCTTCACGTGGGCCAGCTCATGTGCCATCACGCCGGCGACTTCCTCCTTGCTCAGCATGTTGAGAAGGCCGGTGGTTGCCGCAACCGCCGCGTTTTCCGGGTTGCGCCCGGTTGCAAACGCATTGGGCTGCGGATTGTTGATCAAATAGACTTTCGGCATCGGCAAACCGGCGTTGGCCGAAAGCTGTTGGACCATCTGATGAAGTTCCGGCGCGGTGCGGGCATCCACCTCCTGGGCGTGATGCATGCGCAGGACCATCTTGTCCGAATTCCAGTAGCTGAAGACATTCATCGCGGCAGCGATGACAAGCGCGATCATCATACCGCCCGTGCCGCCGATCATGTAGCCGAGGCCCATGAACAGGGCGGTCATGGCGGCCAGTAGCATGCCTGTGCGTATGTAGTTCATCGGCGCGTCCGTGTGACCTGTTTCGTTTCGCTTCTGCAAGCTCTATATAGAGCTACGTCACCGGAAAAATGGGGACACTCCCGCGCCTTCGCAAGTTGGAGGGTGCGGACGAGAGAAAAGGCGCAATGCGATGGATGATCAATCCGGACAAAAACCCGGCGAACACGCGAACGGGTCTCCGTCATTGGCCACTGACGTCACTGCTGCGCCGAAAAAGCGGTTCGAAGACCTGCCGCCGGCCGCTCAACGGGCATTGAAAGAGGCCGAAGCCCGGCGCAAGGAGATCGACGCCAAACAGACCGCCCTACCGCGCGAGATCGATGGCCGCGGCGGTCTGGAGCCAACCCGCTATGATGACTGGGAAATCAAGGGCATCAGCGTCGATTTTTAAAGTCCTGCCGTGAGCGCTCGCGATGAACGAAGACCGGCTTGAAGATGACCTGCATGCCTGGGACGGTAAATCGGTTTCTCGGCTCCAGGCCATCTACAAATCTGCTATTGGCCTTCCGGATCTTGTTGCGCGTTTGATCGAGCTCTGCGCCCGGCCGGAGACGGAAGTCGGCGCGACGTGGCTTCTTAAACATCATCTGGAACGGCAGGACCTGACTATGACCGCAACCGATTCCATTCGGGTTGCCGGGCTGCTTTCTGATTTATCCGATTGGCAGGCGCAATTGCATTTGTTCCAGATTGCCGATCGCAGCGACATGACACAGGGCACCCGGCCCGCCTGGGAGGCGTTTATCCGCGCCGGTCTCATGTCGGACCGCAAGCTGATCCGGGCCTGGTCCTACTACGCACTGGCCGTGCTGGCGGCGAGATTTACGGATCTTCGCGCCGAGGCGCGGGGCATCCTGCAAGACGCCATGGATCAGGAAACGGCCGGTTCAATCAAGGTCAGGCTTCGAAAGGCGCTTGGGAAGCTTTCCGGTTAACACTCCGGTGCGATCATTTTCTTGACCTGGGCCGCCAGTGCCTCCGCCAGCGGCGCTTGCATGTCCGGTCCAAGGTGGATGGCGTCCTCCGGGCTGACGGAGACCACAGATCCGGCGTCGAAGTACGCAGCGCCATAGAGTTCAGCTTGATCCTTGTAAACCGAAGCCAGACGGGCCGACTGCCGTTGGCTCTCAAGACCCGAAAAGAATGCCTCATACGGCGTTCCCGCCAGTTTGCCGAGCGGCGCCGGGCTGACGAGCAGCACGTTCGGCGGACGCCCTTCCGCGTCGTCGGTCGATTGATTTGCGGCATAAAGTAGCCGGCCCATCGCACGTCCGATGGCTTCGGTGCTCAGGCCGAAGCGCGTCTGAAGATCGTTGGTGCCGAGCATGATGATCAGCAGGTCGATCGGCATATGCGTCTTGCGGACGATTGCCAGATGCGCAAGTCCGCTCTTGTCGCCGGCAACCGGGTCCTCAAAAACGGTCGTCCGGCCGTTCAGGCCTTCCTCTATCACATAGTAGTCCGGTCCAAGGATGTGTTGTAGCTGGCGCGGCCAGCGCTGGGCGGCCGGATAGCGGGTGCGGTCCACCGGATTGAAGCCCCATGTGTTCGAATCGCCGAAACACACCACCGACACCGGATTCTTGGATCCCATATTGCCCCCCGGACGACGCCATTCTTTGGCGTTACCCCGACCCTATCGTCACATAACGTCTGGCAAAAGCCCGGTGCCCATAGACGGTGCGGCATTATGCGCCGGGTGCATGCGAAGAAGTTCAGGCCGTGGCGCCTTGGTTAAAGGGGGTTTAACCAAAGGCCGATAGCATCCGGGCGATACGTGTCATGAGTACCAGTTGTTCGATGGGTCCCAACTCAAACGTCTATCGCCGCGGCGCGGCTTTGCCGAGCTCCAATCCGTTTCAGCGTCTTTCTGAGCTGCTGGCCGGGATCGAACCGGCGTTGCCACCGATCGCGCTCACAATCGGCGAACCGCAACATGCCATGCCGGCGTTTTTGGGACCGGTCTTGAGCGAAAACCTGGCCGATTTCCGCCGCTATCCGCCAATCACCGGCACGCCGGATTTCCGGGCGGCAATCGCCGACTGGCTTGACCGGCGCTATGGCCTTGATGGCGCGATCGATCGGGACCACGGGGTCTTGCCGCTGAACGGCTCGCGCGAGGGCTTGTCATTCGGCGCGATTGCCGCGCGCGATCAGCTGGGCAAGACCCTCGACCACCCGGTCGTCATTCTGCCCAATCCGTTTTATCAGACCTACGCGGCAGCCGCGCATGTGGCCGATGCGGAAGCGGTCTTGCTCGATGCCAAGCCGGGCTTGAACTTTCTCCCGGACCTCGACGATCTGCACCCGGGCCTCCTTGACCGGTGTGTGGCGTTTTACATTGCTTCACCGACCAATCCGGAAGGCTCCGTTGCGTCCACAAACTACTGGCAGCGGCTCATCTCGCTTGCCCGCACGCACCGGTTTTTCATCTTTGCCGACGAGTGTTACTCGGAAATCTACCGGACCACGCCGCCGCCCGGCATCCTGGAAGCGGCGAAGGGCATGGATGACGGTTTTGACAAGATCATTGTGTTGAACTCGCTGTCCAAACGGTCAAACCTTGCCGGGCTTCGCTGCGGTTTTGCCGCCGGCGATCCTGAGTTCCTGAGAAAATGGGCCAAGTTCCGCGGGCTCGCCGCACCACAAGTCCCGATCCCGCATCAGGCCGTCGCCGTCCGCGCCTATTCGGACGAAGGCCATGTGGAAGAAAACCGGCGCCTTTACAACGAGAAATTCGCGGTAGCCGAACGTCACCTTCGTCCGATCCTGGGTCCGGTGACGCCCGAGGCCGGGTTTTTCCTGTGGCTCGATGTTGCGCGATGGGGTGACGCGGTGACGGTCACAAAAGCTCTTTGGCAGGATCAGGGCGTCAAGGTCGTTCCGGGCAGTTACCTTGCCTCTGATCAGCCCGGCGGTGGCAATCCGGGACGAAATTACATCCGTGTCGGCCTGGTTGCTCCGCTTCAGGAAACCGAAACGGCGCTTGGCCGGCTGGCAACGTGGTTTGGAGGGGCAGCATGAAGCGAACGGGCACCGTGCGCGCCGCCGGACGGCGGACACCGGTTGACCTTCTGGATACGGAAGGACCGTTGAAACGCTTTGTCCGCCGCAATGTTGTCGGCGCGGCAGGTCTTACCGTGATCGCGCTTGCAGCAGCGCTCGCAGCGGCGCTCGCCACATGGTCGGTCAACGATCCCAGCCTTAATCATGCGACCGGCCAGCCGGCGCAAAATGCCCTTGGCACGCCGGGTGCGATCATCGCCGATCTCCTGATGCAGACCATCGGGCTTGCAACCGCTGTGTTTCTCGTTCCCGTGGTCCTATGGGGGTGGCGGCTCTTGTCCGGCCAAGCGCTCGGGATTGGCCGCCGCGCCCTGACGTGTTGGCTCGCGGGATCGATTCTTGCCGCCGGTGCCTTGGCCGCTTTGCCGGTCCCGGAAAGCTGGCCGTTGCCGACCGGTCTCGGTGGATTTCTGGGCGACGCGATCCATGCCGTGCCTGCCAAAGTCACGTCGAACCTGACCGAAGGCGCGGCGACGATTGTCGGTGCGCTGGGCCTTGGATTGCCAGCCGCGTATCTGCTGATTTCAGCCGGCGGCTGGTCGACGCGTAAAACGCGGGAAGCGGGTGCGCGATCCCGGCAGACGGCGCTCGGCCACGGTCATGACCTTGAAGATGACTACGATTTTAACGCGGACGAAACGGATTCGCGTGCCGGTGCCATCCTCACCGGGGTTCTCGGGCGGCTCGGCCATTGGAGCTTGCGGTTGGTCGCGCTGGCGCGCCGGATCGTTGGTATCCAACCGAAAACTTATGGTGCTGGCCCCAACATTTGCGAGGATGACCCGGATGACGATTTGTTTGAACCTGAGGACGAGCCGCGAACCAGCCGTTTGACGGCCTTCCGCCGCGCGCTTGCCGGCCGGCTCATGCCGCGTGACGACGACGGTCTGGATCCGTTCTATGGCCGTCCGGGGCCAGCCGACCACCAGGATTCCGAGGACGACGATGACCCTCACGACGACACCTACCTGGAAGAGGGCGAAAGCTTCGCACCGGATGATCTTTTGATCGACAAAGGGCCTGTGCAAGGGCGGCCTGCGGTCCCGGTCGGGATCGCCGGACCCAAGCCGGAGGCCGCGGGCCGCGTGGTTCCGCCCGCGCCACGGCCCAAACAGGGCAAGCGCATGGTCCAGGAGGCCCAGCCGTCTTTCCTGGGTGTGGCGGAAGACTACGAGCTGCCGCCGCTGCGGCTCCTCGCCGAACCCAAAGCCGGTGGCAAGATCCCAGGTCTTTCGGCTGACGCACTGGAACAGAATGCGCGTATCCTGGAAGGGGTCCTGGAGGACTTTGGCGTCCGCGGCGAAATCATCGAAGTGCGCCCCGGTCCGGTTGTCACCTTGTATGAACTCGAACCTGCTCCCGGCATCAAATCCTCGCGCGTGATCGGGCTGGCGGACGATATCGCCCGGTCCATGAGCGCGATTTCCGCGCGCGTCGCGGTAATCCCCGGCAAGAACGCGATCGGGATCGAGCTGCCGAACTCGCGGCGGGAGACCGTTTATCTGCGCGAACTTCTGGCAGCCCAGGATTTTGAAAAATCGAAGTCCAAACTGGCTTTGGCGCTGGGCAAGACGATCAACGGCGAATCCGTTGTCGCCGACCTGGCGCGCATGCCGCATCTGCTCGTTGCCGGGACCACCGGATCGGGCAAATCGGTGTCGATCAACACCATGATCCTGTCGCTGCTTTATCGGCTCAATCCGGATCAGTGCAAGATGATCATGATCGATCCGAAAATGCTGGAACTCTCCATTTATGATGGCATTCCGCATCTCCTGACGCCGGTCGTGACCGACCCGAAAAAGGCTGTGGTGGCGCTGAAATGGACCGTCCGGGAGATGGAAGAGCGCTACAAGAAAATGTCCAAGATGGGCGTGCGCAACATCGACGGCTACAACACGCGGATCAAGCAGGCGATTGACAAGGGCGAGAGCTTCTCACGAACGGTTCAGACCGGATTTGACCGCGACACCGGCCAGCCGATCTACGAGGAAGAGGAACTGCCGCTCGAAAAGATGCCATACATCGTCGTGATCGTCGATGAGATGGCCGATCTGATGATGGTGGCCGGCAAGGACATTGAGGGCGCGATCCAGCGCCTGGCGCAGATGGCCCGGGCGGCCGGCATTCATCTCATCATGGCGACCCAGCGGCCGTCGGTCGACGTCATCACCGGCACGATCAAGGCAAACTTCCCGACCCGCATCTCCTTCCAGGTGACGTCGAAGATCGACAGCCGGACGATCCTGGGTGAAATGGGCGCTGAACAACTGCTCGGCATGGGGGACATGCTGTTCATGGCCGGCGGCGGCCGCATCCAGCGTGTCCACGGCCCGTTCGTCTCCGATGACGAGGTCGAGGAAATCGTCGGCCACCTGAAGCTTCAGGGCACGCCGCAATATCTGGAGGCCGTGACCGAAGAGGATGAGCTGGCCGACAGCCCCTATGATGGCGGGCTAGCCGGCGGGGATGATGGCAATGATCTTTACGATAAGGCCGTCGCGATCGTGTTGCGGGACAAGAAAGCCTCGACCTCCTATGTCCAGCGGCGCCTGTCGATTGGCTATAACCGGGCGGCCTCGTTGATCGAACGCATGGAACAGGAAGGGCTGATCGGTCCGGCGAACCATGCCGGGAAACGGGAGATCCTTGTGCAAAATGGCGCTGAGGAGGCGTTTTAGGCGGTGCTTCGCCCAAGCTTTGCCACATGCTATGGGTATGGCACGTCGCGAAGACTTAAAACTGACGCAGGACCGATTATGCTGATCCGCAGCTTTGCCCTTGTCATGATGAAATGCGCCGCAGTGGCCCTCATCGCGCTCGCCGTTTCCGGCCCGGCCGTTGCGCTGAGCGATGAGGAAAACAAGACCTTGAAAGAGGTCAATTCCTACTTCAATTCGGTCAAGACCATGCATGGGGATTTCGTGCAGTTCGGCCCGGACGGCTCGCAGACCGAAGGCAAGTTCTATCTCGCCCGCCCTGGCAAGGTCCGGTTCTATTACAGCCCGCCGGCGCGTCTCGACATTATCGCGGACGGCAAATCGGTCTCGGTGAAAGACCGGAAAATGGCGACCCAGGACATCTGGCCGCTCAATCAGACACCGCTGCGATTCCTTCTTGCGGACAATATCGACCTCCAGCAGGACGCCGAAGTGACCAATGTGTTGGTCGAGGAAGATCTGATCACCGTGACGTTGACGGATCAAACGACATTCAATTCCGGGATGCTGACGCTGATCTTCGATGCCAAGAGCTACGATCTCAAACAATGGACGGTCACGGACGCGCAAGGCTTTGATACCTCGGTCGCCGTTTACAACGTGGTCGCCAACGGCCCGACCAATCCGGACCTCTTTAAGATCGATTATCTCGCCAATGTGCGTGAGCGGCAGAATTAAGCGACTGATTCCCGGCGGCGGGACATGACATCACCAAAAGTGCGCGCGGGCGGAACGGCGCTTGTCTGGCGTCTGTTGTCGGACTATTGCGCGCGGCGTGGCCTGCGGCTCGACGGATTTGACGATCACGGTCACGCCGGCTTTGTAGAAGATGCAGCCGGTTGCCGGCGGTTTTTTTCCGGCACGCATTTTGATCTCAATCGCCTCGGCACGGCAAAGATCGCCGATGACAAGGCCTACGCGCTTCAGCTCCTTGAGCGCGACGGGTTTCCCGTCGCTGGCGGTCTGTTGCTTGGCGCCACTTTGGGGGATGGTTTCGACGACGCGCGCCGATTTGCCGAAGAGGCCGGGTATCCGGTCTACCTGAAGCCGAATGAGGGTCAGGAAGGCGCGGACGTCTTCAAAGTGGTGTCGCCGGCGGAGCTAAAAGACGCACTGGACGCCTTGAGCCGTCGTCACCGGCTGGTCCTCGTGCAAAGAAACATTACCGGATCGGATCTGCGCTTCGTCGTCCTTGATGGTGACGTGCTGGCGGTGTTCTTGCGGGAGCCGCCGCGGTTAACGGGCAATGGCCAAGACACGATTTCCGCGTTGATGGCAGGGCGGGCAAGTCCGTCCGCAGAAGACCCCCGGGTCCATCGGGAGCTGGCGCGGCAGGACCTGACCCTGGCCAGCGTTTTGCCGGACGGGCAGGGGGCCGTGCTTCTGCCGAATGCCAATCTGTCGGCGGGCGGAAGAGGGCGTCTTGTAACGGACAGCGTGCCGGACCGCCTGAAGGACATGGCCGTGCGCGCCGCGCGGTCGCTTGGCCTTCGGTATGCCGGTGTTGACATGATTGTCCGCGGGCTTGACGGACCGGAGCCGGAGGCAACGATCCTTGAGGTCAACGCCGCGCCCGGGCTTAACCGGTTTGCGGCGCAAGGTGGAACCGAAACGAGGATCGTGACGGCGGTCTACGAACACGTCTTCGATGCGTTGACCGGTGTGGATCAGTAATCGCCAAGCTTCATATCGGGGGAGTAATCGCCCGGCGCGTCCTTAACGACGGCCTGGCCGCACATGGTCCGCCCGCGTTCGGCGTCGAATGTCAGCGACGGAGAGCCGTGCAGCTCCCATCCCTTGTTCAAGGCCTGCGTGACCCGATGGCAGAACTCGCTGTCGTCGACGCCGGTGATGAACCGGTAGAGCTTCATTCTCTGATCTTTCGTTTCAGTCAAACCGCGCTGCGGGCCGCGATGGCATCGGCGATGGCGATCACCCGGCGGCCCATTTCCGCATGTAGGCGCTCCACCATCTTGCCGTCCACCTGAATTGCGCCCTTGCCGGCGTTTTCCGGTTCCGCGAAGGCGGCGTTGATCCGCCGGGCCCAGGCGATTTCATCCTCCGAAGGGCTGAATGCGGCGTGGCAGGCTTCGATTTGCTTCGGATGGATCAGGGTCTTGCCATCCATGCCCATGTCAGCCCCTTGCGCGCATTCGGCGGAAAAGCCTTCCGCGTCCTGGAAGTTGTTGTAAACCCCGTCGATGATGTCGATCCCACCGGCACGGGCCGCTGCGACGCAGGTCATCAGCCACGGTATCATGACGGTTCGGCCCGGCAACAGCCGCGCACCGGTTTCCTTGGCAAGGTCGTTGGTTCCCATGATAAAGCAGGAAAGGTTCACGCCCGCGTCCTTGCCGCATGCGCCGATCGCGGCGGCGTTCAGCATGGCTTCGGGGGTCTCCATCATCGCCCACAATTCAAGGCCCTTCGGCGCGTCAAGCACTTTCAGTTGCTGCGCCACCCGCTCCAGATCCGCAGGGGCGTTGACCTTGGGGATCAAGATCGCGTCGGGCGCGGCATTGACCGCGGCTACCAGATCGTCCCCGGCCCAGGGCGTGTCCATGCCGTTGACCCGGATAACCACTTCCCGGTCGCCGTAGCCGCCACCCTTGACCGCGGCGGTGATGTTCTGCCGGGCATCTTGCTTGACGTCTGGAGCGACCGCGTCCTCCAGGTCGAGAATGAGGCAATCGACATCAAGCGTTTTCGCCTTTTCAAGCGCACGGGTGTTGGATCCGGGCATGTAAAGGGCGGACCGGCGGGGACGAAGCGTATCTGTCATAAGGTATCCTGCGATGACGAATGGGAGTGATCTTCATTCCGATCGACTGGCTTCGGTTCGATTTGAACGAACATCCTGCTCGCCGACATACAACGAGCAGGGCCTAGGTGTCCGATCCTGCCGATCACGATGCGATGTGCGACAATCGGACCATGCCCTTCAGCGTCAACCTAAAGGATCGCGGCGCTGTGGGATATCATCCGTTGGGTGGACGTGAAACCCGGCGGCCCGTCGGAAATCCAACCGGCTCAGGCCTCTCTTCACTTTTACTATAGCGCCCAAAGTCCTTGGCGAGCCTCTTCACTGGCAATGCCGGGACAGATCACAAGGCCCGACTTGATTATCCTTGCCGATTCGGGACATCTTGCCCCCAACACCACGATCGCGGAATTTCGGAGTCTATATGAGCAATTTGGAAATCCGGACCCTTGGCCTCGACGACGCACACCAGCTCGCCCCGCTGATCGCCGAGAACGCCCAGGCGCTGAAACGGGGGGCGCCGCGCCGCCCGGACGAGTACTACGCTGAACGGATTCTGGGTGATCGCACCGCGGAGGTGATTGGGTCCTTCTCAAAAGGGGAGCTCATCGGTTTTGCCGTTTACTTCGATCTGCCGGAACTGATCACAGGATTGCGGATCGGGCAGCTCGACGACATTTATGTGCATCCGGACCATCGCAGAAATGGCATTGGGCGGAACATGATCGAGACACTGGTCGAGGAAGGGCATGCGCGCGGATGGCTGCACTTGCGCTGGCTGGTTCCGGGCAAGAACGTGCCCGCGGTGGCGCTTTATGAAAAAATCGCCGAGCCTGACCATCGGAAGAGCTATGTGATTCCGATCGACCGCATTGCCGGCGATTAGAACCCTCCGCCGTATTCAAAAGCCTGGAACATGAACCGGCGCGAGTTGCCCGATCGGTAGCAGGCCGACCCGGACCACTCCGTCTTGGATCGTCAGTGGCAGCCGAATCGTTTCACCCGTTTCCCCGCCGTTCATGGCCTGCGCGGCGCTTTGAAGGGTTGCTGGCAGCGCGGACGCGGCGGGCGCGATGTCAGATAGCAAATCGGCGATCCTGTCCACGCCGGTCAGTTGCACGTCGAGTTCGCCGGAAACATGCCCGCCGGGCTTAAGCCGGAGTTCTCCGGTGGCTGAAACGCTGGCCGTTCCGGACGTCATGGACGCCAGTCTGACTTCGACGGGCAGGCTGCCATCTGCTGCCCGCGGGAGATAGGCAAGCGGCCGGCCGGCGAGGAGCGGCGTGCCGTTTGGAACGCGGATGTGAAGCTTGGCGTCAAATTCCGGCAAATCTGGCGAAAGTGATGTCAGGTCCAGGCCATCGGCCGACACAAAGGCGTCGAGGTTTTGGGGCGCATCGGGAACCGTGCGAAGATGTAACTCGCTTTTATCCGACGTCACCCGC
Source organism: Roseibium sp. (assembly GCA_017643215.1). Taxonomy (GTDB): domain Bacteria; phylum Pseudomonadota; class Alphaproteobacteria; order Rhizobiales; family Stappiaceae; genus Roseibium. The sequence continues at coordinate 32,700 of JAEPNV010000012.1, forward strand.
ACGGACGCCGTTCCGTTGAATGCGGTCAGCACCGGACCTTGCAGCACCGCGTCGACCTTGTCGGGACCAGCGCCTGAAAACATCACGCTGGAGCGGGCGGTTTCGAAGGTCAGTTCGGCGCCGGTTCCGGACCGTGGCTCGCCGGCAACCGCCGGACCATCGGCTTCCAGGATGATGTGCCTTGGATTGTACATGAGCGCGACTGCGCGCAGTTCGGCGAGCTGAGCGGAAAAGCCGATGCCATCGGCAGCGCGAAGCTGCTGGCAGGAGAGGTCGTAGCGGAACGGGTAGCCGGAAATCTCCCGCTGCGCGCAACCGATCTCTATGCCGGCGATGCTCAACCGGGTCAGTTCGGCGTCAAGCTCGTGAGCGATGACGGAGCGGCCGTAGTGCCAGACGCCGGACCACAGCGCGACGCCTAACACGACAGCGCCGGCAAGCCAGGTATATTTGCGTTTCACATTTTGGCGCGGTGTGCCTGATGTGGCGTCCATATAACGAAAGCCTTTCCCAAAGTCCTTAACCCGGCCAACGGCTGAAGAGCTGCGGGCGTACATTGCAACGGACCGGCGCCGTTGCTATGTCCGCTGCCGGGATTGATGTTGCAGGTGGATATGAGCGATTTTTGGGTCTTTGGCTATGGGTCACTCATGTGGAACCCGGGTTTTGAGCATATGCGCGCAAAACCCGCCGTGCTTCACGGTGCTCATCGGGCTCTGTGCGTCTACTCCTGGGTCCATCGGGGGACACGGGAGCGCCCCGGTCTCGTCTTTGGCCTCGACCGCGGCGGTGCATGCCGGGGTTTGGCCTATCATGTCCACTCTGACAACCGGGAGGAGACGATCGCCTATCTCCGGGCCCGCGAGCAGGTGACCATGGTGTATCTGGAGCACTGGCGAAAGGTCCGCCTGAATACCGGCAAAACCGTCACCGCCTTGACCTACATGGTCGATCGGGACCACCCGCAATACGCCGGGGCATTGCCGCTTGACGAACAGCTTGAGGTCGTCCGGGGCGCATCGGGCCAGTCGGGCGAAAACCCCGACTATGTGCTCAACACCGCGGCTCACCTCGCAGAGCTTGGCATCGCGGATGCTGGTGTTGCCTGGCTTGCCCGAAACCTCATGCCGCATTCTGGCGCGAGCGGCTAACCGCTACGGCGTGGCCCGCTGGACCTGAGGCAACCGGTCCAGGACCGGCGATGGCCGTGGCACGTTCCTGGCTTCCTCGATCAGCCGGTCGCTCGCCGCCTCGATGGTTTCGACAAGTGTGCCGTGGAACGTGTCCATGGTAAGTCCCGGTTCGATCGGCGGCAGAAACTCCACGACAACCGTTCCTGGATAGACCAGCCATGACGCCCTCGGCCAATACAGGCCGGCGTTGTGGGCAACAGGCAGAACCGGGCAGGCGAGATCCTTGTAAAGATGCGAGATCCCGTATTTGTACTTCGGCGCTGCCCCGGCGGGCCGGCGGGTGCCTTCGGGAAATATCATGATCTGCCGGCCGTCGTCGATCGCTTCCTTGGCGGATATCATCATGGCCGCGAGCGCTTCAGACCGCTTGCCACGGTTGATCGGGATCTGTTTGAATTTCGCCGTGTACCAGCCGAAAATCGGGATCCACCGGAGCTCGCGCTTCAAAATGAAGGTCGGGTCGGGAAACTGGGGGATGAGGGTGACGGTTTCCCAGGCAGATTGGTGTTTCAGGGCGACGATGTATCCGCCGGCGGGAATGTTCTCCTGGCCACGCAGTTCGACTTTCAGCCCCACCACCCAGCGCATCAAGAGCAAAAGTGTGTTCGACCAGACCGGCACAATCCACCAGCCCCATCGCCGCGGCAGGAGCATGACCGGCGACAATCCCACCATCATGACCAGCGTAATGCTGTAAAACAGGATCTGGAACAGCGTCGAGCGCAGAAAAACCATGGGACCTCGTTGACCAATCGGGATTGGAGGCGCGAACCGATCATCGTTCAAGACCGGCCGTGCGTCACGAGCATCCGTTCAAGGCAAGAGACGGTCGGCGGCGATACGAAGACGCGCGAGGGTATACTTGACATATTCGCGCATGAGAAGCCGAATTGTCGCCGGATTGCGGTACCAGGCGGTCAGATTCAGGTCCGCGGAATAAACCGGATAGGGGCGTAGGTCGACTGCGGGGAGCGTGTCAGACAGCTCCAATCCTGCGCGTGGCAGGTGATAGGCGCTGGTCACCACAAGAAGCGATTCAAAGCCGTTCCTTTGCGCCCAGGCGGCGGTTTCCGAGGCGTTTCCGGCCGTATTGAGTGCCGCACGGTCCAAATCCACACAGCAGGTAAACAGCGGCGCTTTGGCCGATGTCGCCTTGATGATCTGTTCCGTCGTCGTTCCAGGATGAACGCCGGAGATCAAGAGCCGCGTGGCGCGTCCCTCCTGCAGGAGGCTGATCGCCTGGGAAATTCGTTCCTGGCCGCCTGTCAGAACGACGATCGCGTCGGCCCGCGGGTCGGCTGGCACAGAGATCGTTGCCACGCTGCGGGCGAAGGACGCGAATAGGCTCAAAAAGACAAACAGGATCAACCCAGAGCACACGGCCAATCCTGCGCGCCACGCATGACGACGGCGAACGCGCGGCGAAGCGTGGCCCGGCGCTGCGCGCATGGAGGCGGTGTGGCCGCGGCCCGGTTCGCCGGTTGCATCGCCCGGTTTCTGATCCAGGCCCGGTTCGGCAATTGTTGGCCCGGGGGAATTTGCCTGCGTCATCAGCAAAGCATGATAGGTGATTCGGCCGATTTTAGGTCACGGCATGTTGCCCACCCCTCGAGCGCTCAATCGCCCTTGGCCAAATGGGCCTTGACCGCAAGACCCGATGTCAGTGCCGTCAGGACAGCAACGATAAACACAACGCCGAAAACGCCCAAATACCCGGGCAGCGACACGGACACCGACCCGAACAGCGCGGAGAACTGATCGGATCCCGCCTGGCCTGTTGTTTGGCGCGTGACCATGTCAAGCAGAACAAAACACGCAATCGCGCACAGTCCGCCCGATATTCCGCCGATCAATCCAAGCACAAGAAAATGCCGCTGGAATTCGCGGGCGATGAAGGTGTCCTCCGCGCCGACAAAATGAAGAACGGAAACGACGTCCCTGTTTCCCGCCATGGCCGCCTGCGTCGCAAATACGACGCTCAGGATCATAGACGCAAGCACCAGGGCCATAACTGCAATGCCTGAGAGGACAACGGCCCCGGCCATGGCCGATAAGCGAGCCGTCCAAACGGAGTGATCATCAAGGCTTGCGCCGCTGATGTTGTCGCCGATGGCGGTGCGAAGCTGGATGAGGTCGAGCCGTCCAGGGTCATCGACAATGATCTGGATGAGGCGCGGCACCGGCAAGCCCTCGAGGTCCAAACCCTCGCCCAGCCACGGCTGCAGCAGGGCCTTGGTTTCCGCATCGGACAAGGCGCGGACCGCACCGATCCCAGGGAACTCCTGGGTCAGGGCAACGGCCTTGTCGATTTCACGCAACATGTCGATGCCGTCGACCGGCCGGATTTGAATGGTGATTTCGCGTACCAGGTCATTTTGCCACGCATCGGCCGCGTCCCAGACAATCGAAACCGCCCCAACCGTCAGACACGCAAGGAAACTCATGATCGCAACCACGAGGGTCAGCGCACGGCCAGCCACCGATTGTGGCGGCACAATTGGCGCGGTCGGCCGGAGTTTCGTGCTGTTCGTCGATTGGGGTGTCGGCGCGGTTGCGCGCGGTTTTTGGATCCGGCGCTTCGCTGGTTTTCGCGAACCAGCCGGTTTTCCGGCCGAACCGGCGCCTGGCGATGTCTTTTGAATGCGCGCCATGGCCGACCTAATCGAATATCGACAGCCGGCCGTCGGCCAGAACCATGCGCCGGGCATCGACCTGTTCAAGCAGCGCAATGTCGTGCGTCGCGATGATCACCGATGTGCCTAGCTTGTTGAGCTCGATGAACAGGCGCAGGAGACGCCGGGCCAGAGGCGGATCGACGTTGCCGGTCGGCTCATCGGCCAGAAGGATGTCGGGCCGGGTGATCAGCGCACGGGCGATGGCCGCGCGCTGTTTCTCGCCGCCTGACAAGACCGGAGGCAGGACGTGCATGCGCTCGCCCAGCCCGACCCACCTGAGAAGTTCCATGACATCTGCGCGGTAGTCAGCCTCGTCTTTGCCGACAACCCGCAACGGCAAGGCGACATTCTCGTAGGTGGTCAGGTGATCGAGCAGGCGGAAGTCCTGAAAAACGACGCCGATCTTGCGGCGCAAGATCGGGATTTCCTGTTTTCCGATCTGGCTCATGTCCCGGTTGAACACTTTGATCAAACCGCGGGTCGGCTTCAACGACATGAACAAGAGCCTGATAAGGCTCGTTTTGCCTGCACCCGATGGTCCCGTCAGGAATTGAAACGATTGCGGCGCAATGTCAAACGAGAGATCCCGGAGGATTTCCGGTCCCATTCCGTATCTCAATCCGACATTTTCGAAGCGGATCACGTGTTCACTCCCTGGCCGCGACGTTTCAAGCTATAGCCGTCCCCGTTAACGCTTCATTAATCATATCGGGGTCCTTTCTAAAGATGAAACGCTGGCCGCTTTGGCGTGGATTTTTCACAAATCCACAGCGAATCCTGGTCATGTCGGATACACTCCACGGCCGTTACACCGTCCAAGACGAAGGATCTTCAAGGCATGAAGATCAAATGTCCGGATTGCAGCACATCCTATGATATCAAGGCCGAGGCTCTCGGACCTAAGGGGCGCAGCGTAAAATGCGCCCGGTGCGGCAATCGCTGGTTTGTAGCGTTTAAACCCGAGGATGAGGAATTGGCGCCGCTCATGGGCGGCAAAGCGGTTAACGGCGATCCGGACGAGGCAGCCTGGACCGAAGACGCGGGAGCCGAGTTTGCCGAAACCGCGTCGGGGGTCGATGCTCCGCCCGGCGTGTCGGAGTTGGACGGCGCCGGAGCGTCTTCCGCGCCAAGCCGCGCCAGCGAAGCCGCGAAGCCAATCGCGCCGTCTGAACGATCCGGCGCCGACTTTGCCGAAGCTGAAGACGGAAATGATCCGGAACCGGCGGTCGACATCGAGACGATGGCGAATCGACCGAAAATCAAGGTGAATCCCAACAAATTCCGGCGCGACCGGGTCGGTGCGGTGTTGAACTGGCTTTCCCGGCGCAACTACCGGCGAATCGGCGGGTTAGTCCTCTTCGCCACAGCAATTGGCCTTTGCGCCTTTCTTGTCGCCATTCGAACAACAATTGTTAAACAGGCTCCGGACCTTGCCAGCCTGTTTGAGACGATCGGAATGGACGTCAACCTGCGTGGCCTTGAGTTTCGCGATCTTCGAACCTTTACCGAAGTGGCGGACGGCGAACAGGTTCTTGTGGTCGAGGGGTCGATCCGCAACATCCGCGCGGAAAACAACTCCGTGCCGGCCGTACAACTGACCATCCGCGGGACCGATCTTCAGGATATGTATGCATGGACGGTCGAGCCACGCACAAAAACCCTCGGAGGACTGGACGAAACCCGGTTTAGAACGATACTAGCCGACCCGCCAGACGGGGCCAACGACCTGCAAATCAGGTTTGTCGACCGCGGAGAGCGCCAACTGATCCTTGAGTAGCATGACCGTTACCATCAACACGCTGTTTGACGAAGACATGATCGCCACCCGCGTTTCGGACCTGGCACGTGAAATCGCCGATTCGGACCCGAAGGATCTGCTTGTTGTCGCGGTCTTGAAGGGAAGTTTTATTTTCGCGGCGGATTTGGTGCGGGCGATGCACCGGGAAGGGCTTGCGCCGGAAATGGAGTTTATCCATCTATCCAGTTATGGCGCCGGAACGGAAGGTTCGGAAAACATCCGGATTCTGCGGGATGTAGAAAGTGACGTTAACAACCGGGATATCATTTTGGTGGATGATATTCTGGAATCGGGCCGCACACTGAGTTTTGCGCGGGATCGATTGAAAAACCGGGGCGCCCGGTCTGTTTGTGTCGTGGCGTTATTGGATAAACCGGACCGCCGAAAGGCGGCCATCTCGGCCGATTATGTCGGCTTCGCCTGTCCTGATAAGTTTGTCGTCGGATATGGCATGGATATGGGTCACGCCTGGCGGCAATTGCCGTTCATTGGCTATGTGGTGCCGCGTGAGGACGCGGAGCCGGGCGGCACGGAGGAAAGGTAGCGATGGCCCGAATTCTTTTGACCGAAGACGACGAAGCGGTCCGCAGTTTCGTGAAGCGTGCGCTGGAGCTCGATGGGCATTCGGTGGATGCGGTCGAAGACGGCGGTCAGGCGGCGGAGGTGTTGAGCCGTGAACACGGTGCCTTCGACTTGCTTCTGTCCGATATCAAGATGCCGGTGATGGATGGTATCGCTTTGGCTTTGCAAACAGCCCGGGATTACCCTGAGATGCCTATCCTGCTGATGACCGGATTCGCGGACCAGCGGGAGCGGGCCAACGGCCTCGATTCCCTTGTCCATGACGTGATCACCAAACCCTTCTCATTGGCGGACATTCGCGGTGCTGTGCGCAACGCGCTCGCCGGCACAATTCCACAGGATACCCGCCGTTACGCATGAGGGCTGCCACGGCGCGCAGGTGCGTCGGGAGCGTTGCCTAAAAAGGGCCGCTTTTTGAGGCTGTTCCCAGCGAAAGCCTAGTAGCGCCGGAGCAGACGTTCCAGATAATCAAGCTCGATCTGCGGGCGGGACGGATCGGAGAAGCGCCGGCGCAGTTCCTCCAAAATCCGGCGCGCACGTTGCACATCGATTTCATCCGGCACTTTGACACGATTGCCGAAATCCGGACCTTCGGTCCTGCGTGGACGGCCAAGGGGGTCTTCGTCGAGGGGTGAGCGGCCATCCGCCATGCCGGGACCCTGACCTTGACCCATCATTTGTTCGGCAAGTCCCTGCGCGCCGCGGCGAAGCGCGTCCAATGCACTGCCCTGCTGGCCAACCGCCTGCTCGCCCTGTCCTTCGCCAAGGGATTGCTGGGCTTGTCCCATGGATTCGCCCGCCTCGCCGAGCGCATTGTTGTCGCTCATGCCGTTTTGGCCCAGCTGATCCATGAGCTGCTGGAGTTGTTGCGCCAAGTTGCCCTGGCCTTGCTGGAGTTGCTCGAGCATTTGACGCAACTGATCCGCCGTCATCGGCTGGCCCGGCCCCTGGCCCGGTTGCTGCTGGCCAGGCTGCTGTTGTCCGGGCTGTTGCTGGCCTTGCCGCTGCTGGTTTTGATTGAACTGATGGGTTTGATCCATCAGTTCCTGCTGACGTTGGATCATTTGCCCCAACTCGTTGAGCATCTCCATCATTTCGCTGGTCATGCCGTCCGGCATCATCTGCGGGCGTCCCGCTTGCAGGTTTTCCAGCATTTGCTGCATCTGAGCCAGCAGCTCGCGTGCAGCATCGCGGGAACCGGTGCGCGCGAGCTCCTCGATGCGGTCAAGCATTTCCGAAAGGTCCTGCTGCGACAGAGACTGCTGCTGCTGCGAGTTGAATGGCTGCATGGCCTGCGGGTTGCGCCGCATTTGTTCGGCCAGCGCCTGCATGTAATCGTTGAGAGCTTCCCGCAGCTGCTGGGTCAAACGCGCGATTTCCTCATCACTTGCGCCCTCTTCCAGCGCGCGCCGCAAGGCCTCCTGTGCTTCCCGCAGGGCGCGTTCGGCCACCGAAAGATCGCCGTCCTCGATGGTCAGTGCCAAATCCCATAGCAGCGGCAAAAGCTCTCTGAGTTCCTCATCTTCATGGGCGGCAATGATTTGCCGGTAGGCGTAATCGATCCCAAGATACACGCGCGGCTCAATGTCGAATTTCTCGGGCGCCATCATAAGCGCATCGAACGCCATAATGATGCGGGCGTGATTGTTCGCATCGAGAGCCAAATCGCGGCGTTGTTCGACCACGGCTCTGGCCAAGGGTTTGCGGAACAGGCGCTGTGGCAAGGTAAACCGGTAAGCGGGAGAAAAACCCTCCTGGCCGGCCTCGTCACGCGCCGTCAGAACAAGGTCGACATCAGACCCGGCCCAGGCATGCGACGTCAGGTCGCGGATTGTCTCGCCGGTCTTGGCTATGCCCGCCCGGGGTGGCAATGACAACGGAAATTGCGGGGCCTCGACCAGCGGGCGGGGTGTTTTTTCGCTCAGATCAACACGCGGCGCAGGCGTTATCCGCGCTTCGGCGGCAACGACACCATAGTCATCCTTGATGAGATAATCGAACTTCAGCGCACCGCTTAACTGTTCTTCCGGATCGTTGGTCAAACGGATTTCGGGGGCATCGTCCGGGCGGACCTGAAACGCAAATTGGCGCACGCCTTCGCCGCGCCGGGTGAGGTCGACCGTTCCGGACCTGTCCAGTTCAAATTGCGTTTCCAGCGGCAGACCTGTGACGGGCGGGGTGTCGCCGTCCTCCGGAGACGGGCCAAGATCCAGCACCGCGCCGGTTTGGTGCTCGGTGAACTGCATCCCAAGATCAGTCACGCCCTGTGCGCGGACGGTCAGGACTGATCCTTCAGGAACAGTGATCATGGCTCCAGGATCCCGCAATGCCGCGGTTTCGCCGGTCAGGTAAACCGGCGGTTCGCCGGTATAAAGCGGTGGTGTGACCCAGGCATCGAGCCGGCTGGCGATCTCTTCCGTTGAAACCGGGCTTTGAAAGGCGGAGCCAAGCCGGTTCCATTTGTCCGGGCCGGTCACGGAAAACCCGATGACCAGCAGCATCACCGCAGCGACGCGCAAGGCAAACGGATCCAGCCGGAACGCCTGAGGGTCAGGCCGTCTGGCCCGCATCCGGCCGAGCGTCTCGGCCATCCGCTTCTTGTGAAGCTGCCAAAGCGCCCGGCTCGCCGGATCGTCCCCGCCCAGAGACAATTCGTCCTCAACGGCGGTCAATGGCCGATGGTCGACGCCGCTGTCCTTCTCGACCCGGGCGAGCGCCGCTTCACGCGTGGGCCAGCGAACGTGCAACAGGCCGCGCGCAGACCACACAAGCGCGACGGCAAATCCGACCACCCCTACAAAGCGGAGCCAGGATGGCAGGGCGAGCCAAAGGCCGAGCCAAGACACCCCAATAAAAAACGCCAGGACGACAAGTGGGGGAAACAGCGCGCGCCAGACACGTTCGGAAAAAAGAGCCAGCCGGCTTTGTCCGATCACACGATTAAGGCGCTGCATGAACACGCCTCCCTTTTTCGCCGGGGACGTATCTATCGCCTGTGTTTCAGGATTCGGGTCTGATGCCGGACCGGCCGTCGTCGTCTTCGCGTTGCGGGTCAAATATCCGCCTCCGTGTCGCGCGCCGCGCCGCCGACCCGCCAATTTCGGCAGGTCCGGCAGCGCCGGTATCCTCACCTAAAGTGAGGCACCATGCGGCGTTCGGCAAGCGCTGAGCCCTCAAAACCCAGAGATTAATTGGTCACGATGGCGTAAGCCACTGTGGAATCCGGTCCAATCCGATCAAATCGTCATAGCTCGGCCGCCGCCTCACGACTTCAAACGCGCTCTCGTTGACCAGGACTTCAGGCACAAGAAGCCGGGAATTGTAGGTGCCAGATTGTACCGCTCCATAGGCCCCGGCTGAAAAAACGGCAATCAAGTCACCGTGCGCGACCTCTGGCAAATCGCGTTGTTGAGCAAGATAGTCACCCGTTTCGCAAACCGGACCGACGATATCGGCCGTCAGGCGCCGCGCATCTGAGGGTGCTTCGCGCACCGGCCGGACCTCGTGATAGGCCTCGTAGAGGGTCGGCCGGATCAGATCATTCATGGCGCCGTCGACGATGATGAAATGCTTCGCGTCGCCATGTTTGACGTAAATCACCTTGGTGATGAGGATCCCGGCGTTTCCCGCGATCAGGCGCCCGGGCTCGAACATGATCGTGCAGTCGAGCCGCTTGACGTGCTTCTTGACGACTTCGGCATAGGCATCAGGGTGTGGCGGTGGATCATTGTCGCTGACATAGGGAATACCGAGGCCGCCACCCAGATCGATATGGTCGATGGTATGACCGTCCGCGCGCAGGTCGCCGATAAGCCCGCCAAGGCGGGCAAACGCGTCACTAAAAGGCTGCAGCTCCGTGATCTGCGACCCGATATGCATGTCGATACCGGTCACAGTAATGCCCGGCAATTGCGCGGCGGTGGCGTAGACGTTTCGCGCCATCCGCCACGAGATCCCGAACTTGTCCTCCGCTTTGCCGGTCGAAATCTTCGCGTGCGTTTTTGCGTCGACGTCCGGGTTGATCCGCAAGGACACCGGCGCCGTCACGCCTTTTTCGGATGCCACCCGCGACAACTGATGGAGTTCAGGTTCCGATTCCACGTTGAAACACAAGATGGTTTCATCAAGCGCATAGGCCTGCTCGGCTTCAGTCTTGCCGACGCCGGAAAACAGGATCTTGTTCGCTGGCACGCCGGCGGCCCGGGCCCGGCGCAACTCGCCTTCCGACACCACGTCCATGCCGGCACCGAGTTGGGCAAGGGTCATCAGGACGGCCTGATTGGAATTCGCCTTCATCGCATAACAAACCAGCGACGGGATATCGTCGAACGCGGACGAAAACACCTCGTAATGCCGGCGCAAAGTGGCCGTGGAATAGCAGTAGAAGGGCGTGCCGACCTTGGCCGCGATCTCCGCGATCGGGACATCCTCGGCGTGGAGAGCGCCATTGCGGTAGCTGAAATGGTGCACGTGATTGACCTGTGTTGCGGATGATGTCGGCGCCGGCCTGCCCGAAAGTGCTGGAAACTAGCGGATCAGCGGGTCCAGGACGAAACCGCCGGGTTCTGTTTGGGCAATCGGGGCAACGCCTGTGTCGGAACCTGGATCGTCGGTCAACGGGATACCGGCCTCCGCCTGAGCGACATCAGCCGCGGGCGCGTTGGCCGGAATGTCCAGCGCGCCGCGCCGTCCGCAGGCGCCCAACAACAGCGCCATGCAGATCGATCCGACCAGCAGTGTTTTCAGACCCGTCTCGCCCGCCATGCCTGCTCCTTCACACGGACCCTCTCCTTTATGTGTCCTCGCATGACTTCAAGCTGCCCGCAAGGCTCGCCATCATCGCGTGGCTTTCGCCAGCTCTTTCTTCCAGCGGCGAGCTTGTTTTCGGACATTAACGGGGGATGTTCCGCCGTAGCTTGTCCGGCTCCGCACCGATTTGTCCACCGAAAGGACGGAGTAGATGTCGTTGGTGATTTTCGGCTCGACGGCCTGCATGTCGCTCAAGGAGACGCGATGCAGATCGATGCCCTTCTCGACAGCCAGCCCGACGATCTTGCCGGTGACATGGTGCGCATCACGGAACGGCAGTCCGGGCACGCGCACCAGCCAGTCGGCGAGATCCGTTGCCGTCGAGTATCCCGAACCCGCCGCCTTTTTCATGGTTTTCGCGACCGGCTCAAGATCCCGCATCATGCCGGTCATGGCCGCCAGGGCCAGCGAGGTGCTGGACAGGCCGTCGAAGGCCTGTTCCTTGTCCTCCTGCATGTCCTTTGAATAGGCCAGCGGAAGGCCCTTCATGACAACAAGCAAACCCTGAAGCGCCCCGTAAATCCGGCCGGTCTTGGCCCGCACGAGTTCCGCAGCATCCGGATTTTTCTTCTGCGGCATGATTGACGAGCCGGTCGAGAACTTGTCCGACAGTTTTACGAAGGCAAACTGCGCGGAGCACCAGATGACGATTTCTTCCGCGAGGCGCGACAGGTGCATGGCGATCAAGGACGCGGCGGCGAGCGCTTCGACGACAAAATCCCGGTCCGAGACAGCATCCAGTGAATTGGCCATCGGCTGGTCGAAGCCGAGCTCTGCGGCTGTCATCTTCCGGTCGATCGGAAAGGATGTACCGGCAAGCGCCGCTGCGCCGAGCGGGCTCTCGTTGAGCCTCGACCTGGCGTCGCGAACCCGGCCGCGGTCGCGGGCAAACATTTCGACATAGGCCAACAGGTGATGGCCGAACGTCACAGGTTGGGCCGATTGCAGATGCGTGAAGCCCGGCATGACATCGCCGGCATGGCGTTCGGCTTTTTCGGCCAGAACCTGCATGAGATCGCCGAGCTGACCATCAAGAGTGTCGAGGGTGTCGCGCACCCATAAACGGAAATCCGTTGCGACCTGGTCGTTGCGGGAGCGGCCGGTGTGAAGGCGGCCGGCGGCCGGACCGATGAGTTCGGCAAGCCGTGCCTCGACATTCATGTGAATGTCCTCCAGTGCCCTGGAGAACGTGAACGTGCCGTTTTCGATTTCTGACAGGATCGTGTCTAGACCTTGAACGATCTTGTCGGCATCGTCCGCCGTGACAATGTGTCGGGTGGCGAGCATGCGGACATGGGCTTTCGAGCCTGCAATATCCTGCCTATATAGCTTGCGGTCATAGTCGATGGAGGCGTTGATCTCCTCCATGATGGCGTCCGGACCATCGGCGAACCGGCCGCCCCACATGCGATTGCTCATGCCCTGTCCCTTACGAGCTGCCCCTTGCGAGGACCAAGATAAATGACGAAGCCGACTGACACAGGACCCCGCCCGAAGCGCGGTTTGGTTGCCGCCGGTCTGGCCGGCGCAGTTGCCGCCGCTGCGGCGGTATACGTGATCGCCGGGCCTGATGGCAACATCGCGACCGCGCAAAGCTGCACGGCCGAAATGGCGGCGGCCGAAGCGGCAAAACCGTTTGCCACCGGCGAAGTCGCCGCGTTCCTTCCGGCGCAGAATGCGCTTGGCTTGAACGAGCTGACGTTCAAAGGACCGGATGGTGAAGCCGTATCAGTGACGGATTTTGAGGGCCGCACGGTCTTGCTAAATCTTTGGGCGACCTGGTGCGCGCCATGCCGGAAGGAAATGCCAGCTCTGGATCAACTCGAAGCTGAATTGGGCAGCTCTGACTTTGAAGTGGTGGCGGTAAACTTGGATCGCGGTGGGCCGGAAAAGCCACTCGCTTTTCTGGAGGAGATCGGCGTCAATCGCCTGGCCTACTACCACGATTCATCAAACGGTCTTCTGAAGGATCTCAGAACCAAAGCCCGGGCAACCGGTCTGCCAACCACCATTTTGATCGGCCCGTCCGGTTGTGAGGTTGGAACCATGTACGGTCCTGCCGAATGGGCATCCGATGATGCGAAAGCGCTGATCAACGCGGCAATGGGCACGCGGCCGAACGCCTGAAAGCAAAACCCGCCTCCCAGTTGGTCGGTGGGCATGCACGGTTTGTCAGGCAAACCCGAGCGCGGTCACACTGAGATATCGACGGCTTCGCCAAGGCCGGGGATTTTCCGGCTTTCCCGGCGATCTTCCTCACTGGTGGCCTGGGCGTCTTCCAGGCGTTCGGCCACCTGCCGTTCCTGCGCGTTTTGGTCTTTGATCGCGTTAGCTGCCAGCTGGTTGCGGATATTGGCCGCGTTCACTTCGGCAGACCCGCCGCCCGATACGCTTGTCATATGTGTACTCCCTTCCTTAGTGGTCGCGTTCGGCAATAGTCAGATGCGAATGTCCACGTTGTTGCCGACACCATCCTGAGCTTCCCGCGTTTCAGCGCGGCGTTCGATTTGATCGGCCTGGCGGGCCAGTGTTTCTGCGCGGTTGTTGCTGAATTCGGCCTGCCGCTCGACGGTCTCAGCCACGGTTCTTTCCTTGCGCGCGCGCAACGCCTCGTTTTGTTCGGCTGCCAATTCAGCACGGGAAACCGATGCGGCCGGGTCGATGGCCCGTGCGGATTTGGATGCGATTTCCTGAATCATTCCGATCTCCAAGTATTTGGAAATTCATGAGTTCCATCAAATCACGCGCGCTGTAATCAAAGGTAAATCCGATTTTTTTGTTTGTTTTATTCGAAATAAATCGTGGCGTCGGTGCGTTTATTTGAATAAATTTTTATACATATGCCGCTAAGTATTTGTATCTGATCATCGAATGTGAGCTTGCTATAGCTGAAGCCGCGGGTCGCTCTCTGTTTCAACTGACGATCAAGATAGACACGTGCCGGTTCACAGCCGCGCTTTTGCATATCGCTGCGGATTGATCCAAGGGTTACGGATTCAGCCGCTTTTTAATGCTCGTGCTTGAAAAAAAAGGAACGTTAGGCGGTCACGTCGACCGAGGTGCCCAGACCAGCTCCTGGCGCGGCTTTCACGGCCTCAAGGTTCTGTGCGCCTTCTTCCAGCAAAGCGACAAGGCTGGCTTGCTGATCGGCCGCCATTTTCAGGAGTTTGGTCTGGATAGCCTGGCCGGTCTGGGCTTGTGTTGCCCCGACATAAGCGTTTGCGATGCTGACGCGGTCCATGTGCCTCTCCAAGTGCCGGGCAAGATTGGCCGAAGGACATAAAGGGAGGATTAATAAACTCTTTTTAGGCCGCCGAAATCAGGGCTTTGCGTCTTAACTTTCCGGAAGGTGTTCTCGGCAGCCCGCGCACAAACCTATAGGCTTTCGGGCGCTTATACTCCGCCAGGACCTTTCTGGCATGCTCGGCCAAGGCCGTTTCGTCCCTAAAACCAGGCGAGTGCGGCACTATAAATGCCGTGATCAGCGAGACTCCCTCGCGAATTGGAACATCGACAACGGCCACTTCAGCTACGTTCGGATGCGCGGACAGCGCGCGTTCCACCTCTTCCGGCGCCACGCGATAGCCGAAGGCGTTCATGACGTCGTCCGCCCGCCCGTCGTACCAGTAGTAATCCTCTTCGTCCCGGTGAGCCCGATCGCCGGTCAGAAACCAGCCGCCCCAAAACGCCTCCGCGGTCTCAGCCGGCTTGCCCCAATAGCCGAGCATCAGTCCCTGTTCGTCGCGGTGCACCGCCAAAAGTCCAACTTCGCCTGTTGGCGCCGGTTCAGGCTGACCTGAGCCCTCCTTTAGAATGTCGACTTTCCGCCCTGCTTGCGGTTTTCCCGATGATCCCGGCCGTGTCGGCACTCGGGGCCCAGACGAGATGTAGGTTGAAATCTCGCTCATGCCGAGCGCCTCGTAGAGGGGGCGGCCGGTTTGCTGGACCCAGTCATCGTGGAGACGCGCGGACAGGGCCTCGCCGGCCGACAAACCATGGCGCAGGGACGGGAAACGCTGCGCTGAGACGGTACCGTATTTCAGAATGCGCCGGTAGAGGCTTGGAACGGCCGCAAACAGCGTTGCGCCGCTGTTTTCGATCAGGTCCAGCCAGATCCGCGGATCCCTGGGGCCATCGTATACAAGGCTGGTCGCTCCGTTCGCCCAAGGGTCCATCAGGCCGACGCCGAGCGTATAGGTCCAGTTGAAAGCGCCGCCATGCATTAGCCGGTCCGACCGCTCGATCCCGTACCAGCCGTCATACATGGGGCGGCGGCCGGCAGCTGCGCGTTGTGCGTGCAAGACGCCCTTAGGGGTGCCACTCGTGCCGGATGTATAAATCAAAAACGCTGGATCATCAGCTTTGGTGCCGGCAATGGGGCCTGGTGCTTGGGCTTTCAGAGCCTCCAACTCGGCAGGTCCGACAACAGCCGTTGCGGAGGGTGGAAGTGCGGTCCGGCCGTCATGCACCACTACCCTCGCGCCGCTGTCCAGAAACAACTGGTCGGCTTCGGCGGCCGTCAATAGATCGGAGGTTGGAACCGGAACGAATCCGCCGGCGATCGCCCCGAAGAAGACCAAAGGAAAGTCGCTGCTGTGGCCCAGGCGGATCAGAATCCGGTCTCCGCGTTCAAGACCGTATAGTTTCAAGCCCGCACCAATGGCTCTGATCGTATGGCTCAGACGGCCATAGGACCATTTTTCAAGACAGGCTCCGCTGGGCCCGATGACCTCAGGC
Source organism: Roseibium sp. (assembly GCA_017643215.1). Taxonomy (GTDB): domain Bacteria; phylum Pseudomonadota; class Alphaproteobacteria; order Rhizobiales; family Stappiaceae; genus Roseibium. Next base: position 48,494 of record JAEPNV010000012.1, read on the forward strand.
GCCGTATCGGTGTCCTTCGGGCCGGCGTTTTCGAGGCAATATCGGGCCAGGTTCATCGGGAGTGACGATCAGCGGGTCGGAACCGGCTCTTCGCCACGATAGTCATAAAAGCCGCGCTGGGTTTTGCGGCCGAGCCAACCGGCCTCGACGTATTTTACGAGAAGCGGACATGGTCGGTATTTGGTATCGGCAAGACCCTCATAAAGCACCTGCATGATCGACAGGCAGGTATCGAGACCGATGAAATCGGCGAGCTGCAGCGGACCCATCGGGTGGTTGGCGCCCAGTTTCATCGCCTTGTCGATTGATTCGACCGACCCGACACCCTCATAGAGCGTGTAGATCGCCTCGTTGATCATCGGGAGCAGGATCCGGTTGACCATGAAGGCTGGGAAGTCCTCGGCGACCGCGATCTGTTTGCCGAGCTTGTCAACGAAGGTCCGCGATGCTTCGAACGTCTCGTCCTCGGTCGCGATGCCGCGGACGAGCTCCACCAGCTCCATGATCGGAACCGGGTTCATGAAGTGAATGCCGATGAAGCGCTCCGGCCGGTCGGTCGAAGCCGCCAGGCGGGTAATGGAGATCGACGATGTATTGGTCGCCAAAATCGCTTCCGGTTTCAAGAGCGGGCAGAGCTGCGAAAAGATCTTGCGTTTGACCTGTTCATTTTCCACAGCGGATTCGATTACGAGATCGGCGTCGCTAAGCAGATCCAGGTCCTCTGCCGGTTTGATGCGCTCTAAAGCCGCCGCCCGGTCTTCTTCGGTGATCAGCTCCTTTTGAATTTGCCGCGCCATATAGCCGTTGATCGAGGCGAGCCCCGATTCGATCCGCTCTATGGAAATGTCGCTCAGCGCCACGTCGAAGCCGGCCAGCGCACAGACATGGGCAATGCCGTTGCCCATTTGACCCGCGCCGATCACGCCGACTTTCTTGATTTCGACCACCATCATCCATTCCGATCTGTAAGTGACAGCCCCTGCGACTGCTTGTGCCGGGTATTTTTGGCAAGTCTGGACCCGAACAGCAAGAACCCTGCGGCGAAAACAAGATCCCGCCGCCTGGATTTTTGCCTGTCAACCGATTATTCGACGGCGGCCTTCAGTTCGGGCAGGACGTCGAACAGATCGGCGACCAGTCCATAGTCGGCGACCTGGAAAATCGGTGCCTCTTCGTCCTTATTGATCGCAACGATGATTTTGGAATCCTTCATGCCGGCCAGATGCTGAATGGCGCCGGAAATTCCGCAAGCGATGTAAAGGTCCGGCGCAACGACCTTGCCGGTCTGACCGACCTGCCAGTCATTGGGCGCATAGCCTGCATCGACCGCGGCCCGGGATGCGCCAACGGCAGCGCCAAGCGCATCGGCGACCGGCATGATGACTTCCTGGAATTTTTCTTCAGACCCAAGCGCCCGGCCACCGGAAATGATCACCTTGGCGGATGTCAGTTCCGGGCGGTCCGATTTCGACAGGGCCTCGCCGACAAAAGACGAGAGATCCGAACCGCCACCGGTGGTCACGTCCTCTATCGGTGCGCTGCCGTCCTCACCGGCTGCCGCAAAGCTTGCCGTGCGCACGGTGATCACTTTCTTCGCGTCCGACGATTTCACGGTCTGGATGGCGTTGCCCGCATAGATCGGACGTTCGAACGTTTCCGCATCGATGACGGCCGTGATGTCGGAAAGCTGCATGACGTCCAACAGGGCGGCGACGCGCGGCAGGATGTTCTTGCCGTTGGCGGTGGCCGGCGCCACGATCGCATCGTAACTGTCGGCCAGACCAACGATCAGGTCGGCCATCGGTTCGGCGAGCTGGTGTTCGAGGTCGGAACCATCGGCAACGACAACCTTCGCCGCGCCGGACAGTTTTGCGGCGTCTTCGCCGACGGCCTTCACGTTTTGGCCAGCCACGAGAATATGGACATCGGCCCCGAGCGCGATGGCCGCCGTCAGGGCCTTTGCCGTCGCGTCGTTGAGCGCGCCATTGGCGTGTTCGGCCACAAGAAGTGTGGTCATGATGGAATCCTCCTGCCGCGGGTCCTTAAAGGACGCCGGCCTCATTTTTGAGTTTTTCGACGAGTTCGGCGACCGAGCCGACCTTTACACCTGCCTTGCGCGCCGGCGGTTCGGTCGTGTTGAGCACGCTCAGCCGCGGCGTCACGTCGACGCCGTAATCGGCCGGCGTCTTTTCGTCGATCGGCTTTTTCTTGGCCTTCATGATGTTCGGGAGCGAGGCGTAGCGCGGCTCGTTGAGACGCAGGTCTGTTGTTACGATGGCCGGAAGTTTCAGCTTGACGGTCTGCAGGCCGCCATCCACTTCGCGCGTCACGTCGACAGTGCCATCCCCAAGGTCGACTTTCGAAGCGAACGTGCCTTGGGCCCATCCGAGCAGAGCGGCGAGCATCTGGCCGGTCTGGTTGCTGTCGTCGTCGATGGCCTGCTTGCCGAGGATGACCAGGCCAGGCTCTTCCGCTTCCACCACGGCTTTCAGGATCTTTGCGACTGCCAGGGGTTCGACCGTTTCGTCAGTCTTGATTAAGATGCCCCGATCCGCACCCATGGCCAGACCCGTCCGAAGCGTTTCCGTTGCTTGTTGCGGCCCGATGGAGACCACAATGATCTCGGTCGCCTTGCCGGCCTCCTTCAGCCGCAGTGCTTCTTCGACGGAGATTTCGTCAAACGGGTTCATCGACATCTTGACGTTGGCAAGATCCACGCCCGATCCGTCCGCTTTCACGCGGACCTTTACGTTGTAGTCAATCACCCGTTTCACGGGCACCAGAATCTTCATTACGTCTCAACCTCTCGCTCGGCCGGCCGTGTTGCCGCGCCGCATCATTTGGCTTTGCCGCCGCCGTATTCAGCGCGCGCAAATGGCGGATTTCTGCCAATCATCGCGCATGCGGCGGGACGGTAATGACCGGCGCAGCATGAGTCAATGATGGCCTTGGGGAAGCTTTGGCCGAATTGGCCGGCAGCGGCGGTCTTGACTGCCTCCCACGGTTTACAAGTCCCTGTCGAACAACGGAACACCCCGCCGGCGCATGAAGACGACCAGCACGCAACCGGCAAATAAGCCCCCAATATGTGCCGACCAGGCGACCTGGCTTTCTGGTCCGAATGCGGCATTGGCCACCTGATAAACGACCCATGCCCCCAATACCAGCCCGGCAGACAACCGCAGCGGAACACGGCCCAGAACGAGCACCCAGACCTTCACCTTGGGGTGCAGCATCAAATAGGCGGCGACAACGCCGGATACCGCCCCCGAGGCGCCGACCAATGGCACATCAGATCCAATGTTGGAAATCGTATAGGCCAAGCCGCCGGCGGCCGCACACAGGAGGTAAAACACAAGATACTTGATGTGGCCGAGGGCGTCCTCAATGTTGTCTCCGAATACCCAAAGGAACAGCATATTGCCTGTCAGGTGCCACCAATCGCCGTGAAGGAACGCGTAGGTGATGACAGACAGGCTGTCGGGCAACACGCGCAATTCGGGCGAAAGCTCCTTCATCTCCAAAAAGACGCTTGGGATAAGGCCGTGGGAAAACGCCGATGCCGACGCGGCCGGCTCGAGGCCATAGTTCTGAACGAACAAAAACGCGGCGACGTTCGCGGCAATCAGTGACAGATTGACAACCGGGAAGGGGACGTGCGCCAGCCGGTTCTGGTCATGCAGGGGAATGAACATGGACAGCTCCGGACACCCGCTGCGTCACGTCAGCGGTTCTTGCCCGGAACCCATAACACGTCGCTTTCGCCCTTTTCATTCAGGAATCGCGAGACGACAAAAAAGAAATCGGAGAGGCGGTTCATGTAACGGGTGGCTGCGGGATTGACCGTTTCGCGCGCTTGCAGCTCGACCATCAAGCGCTCTGCGCGGCGGGAAACGGTCCGCGCAAGGTGGAGATAGGCGGATGCCGGGCTGCCGCCGGGCAGCACGAAGGAACGAAGGGGCGACAATTCGGCGTTGAAGCGGTCGATCGCCGCTTCGATCGCCTCCACCTGCTGGTCCGTGATGCGCAACGGCTCGTAGCCGAGATCCTGGTCGGTCTCCGGCGTGGCCAGGTCCGCACCGAGGTCGAACAGGTCGTTCTGGATCCGGCTCAACACGGCATCGACTTCCGGGGCGTTGCTGGCAGTCTGAAGACGGACAACGCCAATCACGGAGTTGGTTTCATCAACCGTTCCATAGGCATCGATCCGCAGGTCGTTCTTTGGCCGGCGCTCGCCCGTGCCAAGTGCCGTCGTGCCGTCATCTCCGGTCTTTGTGTAGATCTTGTTCAGTACAACCATGCCGAACCTGCGTACCCCCTGAGTGTTCCAGGCCTCCTGGGCCTACCGGCCGGAGCCGTAGAAATAGAGCCCGCCCATGACGAGGACAATGACCAGAAATTGCAGTCCAACCCGCCACCGCATGAGTTTTTGCGAGCGATTGGCCGGCCCGCCTCGCATCATGTTCCAGATACCCATTAACAGCACCAGGGCGACAGCGGCCATGCCCACGGGCACCAGTGCGTTCATAATTGCGGCCATCTTGATTTCCTAACGGTTTTCAATGCCATTATGCACTCTTTTCATGCCGCCAACGGGATCCGATCCCCTTCGACGGCTTACTCCTCGGACCGGGCCGCCCAGAGGCAAAACCGGTCCATCATCGAGGTTGGCAACAACCGGCGCGCCACGCCCATGACGGTGGTCGGCACCGTGACATGGTAGCGCGGCTTGGGGCGTTTGGCCTCGACGGCATGGATCAGCCGCTTCACGACGGCGGATGCGGGCAGTTTAAAGGGACCGGGCTCGTCGCGCTCCATTCGCCGTCTGCGTGTTTCATAGATCTCGCGGTGCGGCGAGGCAATCAGGCCTTTTGACCCAATCCAATGGTCGAAATTCGCCAATGCGTTCTGCGTGAACCGGGTCGCGATGGGACCGGGCTCGATCAAAGACACATGAATTCCAGTGCCTTTCAGTTCCTGGCGCAGCGTGTCGGAATAGCCTTCGAGCGCATATTTAGATGCTATGTAGGCGCCGCGATAGGGCAAGGCCACAAATCCCAACACCGACGAACACTGAACGATCCGCCCGGCCTTCTGCGCCCGCATGGCGGGCAAGATCCGCCGGGTCAAATCGTGCCAGCCGATAAAGTTGGCCTCAAAGAGCTGCCGGAGCGCATCGACCGGCATGTCCTCCAACGCCCCGGGGATGGCATAGGCGCCGTTGTTGAAGACGGCGTCCAGTTTGCCATCGCAGCGATCAAGCACGGTTTTTGCGGCCGCCTCGATACTGGCTGCGTCCTCGTAGTCGAGATAAAGCGCTTCAAACCCCTGGCCGGCCAAAGAATCGATGTCCGCGGATTTGCGCGCGGTCGGGAACACCCTCCAGTTCCGGCCCCGGAACATCCGCGCCGCCTCCGCCCCAATTCCGGACGAACATCCCGTGATTAGGATCGTCCGGGGCGGATTGAACATTAAGGCGTCATCGGCCATGCGTGGCATCGTCCGGATGGTGAAAACGGCGGTATTCGAACCGTGTCACCGGAGGGTCTATCAAATCGACTCGCCCAAAAGCAATTTCGGTGTCGGGCCGGCCAGTCCGGCGGCCTCCGAAATGAACCGGGATTTGAGCGACGGCATACGGTCGACGAGGCCAAGACCGAAGTCGCGAGCCGCCCGTATGACATCGAAATCGTTGGAAAACAGCCGGTTGAGGACATCCGTCACAACGCCCATCTGGAAGGTGTCGAAGCGCCGCCACCGCTGATACCGCTCCAGAACGTCATAGGCCCCGATATCCTGGCCGAGCCGGCGCGCGTCCACAAGCACTTCGGCAAGTGCGGCAACATCCTTGAAGCCGAGATTGAGCCCTTGTCCGGCAATCGGGTGGATGCCGTGGGCCGCGTCACCGGCGAGCGCGAAACGCGGTTTGACGAATTCACGGGCAAGCCTCAGACCGAGGGGATAGGCGTGCCGGGCGCCGACCAATTCGAGCTGTCCGAGGTGATGGCCGAACCGCCGCTCCAGTTCCAGTTCAAAGGTAAAGTCGTCGCTTTCAATCAGCCGCTTGGCGTCAAGGCTCCGTTCCGTCCACACAAGAGACGACCGGTTGCCCGTCAACGGCAGGATCGCAAATGGCCCGGCTGGCAGGAAATGTTCCTCCGCCCGGCCGTTATGCGGGCGTTCATGGCGCACGGTGGTGACAATTCCCGATTGCCCGTAGTCCCAATGCACCGTCTTGATGCCCGCCAGATCGCGCATTTTCGAGCGGACGCCATCGGCTGCGATCAAAAGCCGGCTGACGGCGGTCTCGCCATTCTTGAGGGTTAAGGTCACACCATCCGGGCTGGTCCGGAACGTTTCGACGCTGTTGGGCGCCAGGAATTCAACGCCAAGACGTGATGCTTGATCGTGAAGCGCCGGCAACATGACGCCGTTGGGAACCATATGGGCAAACGGCTCGCCGTCGGTGACTTCGCCGCCGAAGGTCAAGAACACCGGCCGGACCGTATCCCGCAGTTTGCTGTCGGTGACGATCATTTCATTGATCGGCTGCGCGCTCGGGTAGATCTCGTCCCAGACCCCGAGGCGGTCGAGCATGCGGCTCGCCGCGGCGGCGATCGCCGAGGCTCGCGGATCCTTGCCCAGACTGTCCATGGGCTTTGGATCGATGACGGCGACCGCCAGGGAGGGGTCGGCTTTTTTCAACGCCAACGCCAGGGACAGGCCGACATAGCCGCCACCGGCAATGGCGATATCAAGAATACGCCCGGCCGAATGTGATTTCGCCATTTTGCATTCTCCCGGGCGGTCGCCCCAATTTCTGCGTGCGCTTGACTTCCCTGCCGCCGCGCGTTCAAGACAACGGCCGGATCGCGATATGCGGCCGGCACGGGTATTTACTCCTATGTAGCAGGGATCTTGCCGATGAACACGGCCATAGACACGCTTCTTGATATCCTGGATCTGGAACGCCTCGAACAGAACCTTTACCGGGGCCGCAGTCCGCAAGTCGGGTGGCAACGCGTGTTTGGCGGCCAAGTGATTGGTCAGGCCCTGGTCGCAGCCTCAAGGACCGTGGTTGAGGACCGGCATATACATTCGCTGCATGCTTACTTTCTGCGGCCGGGCGATCCGGCGGTGCCGATCATATACGAGGTCGACCGCATTCGCGACGGGGGCAGTTTCACCACCCGCCGGGTGGTCGCGATCCAGCATGGCCAGGCGATCTTTTCCATGTCCGCGTCGTTTCAGATCCTTGAAGACGGATTGGAACATCAGGTCGATATGCCGCAGGTTCCGATGCCTGACGAGTTGCCCAGCGACAAGGATCTAAAGGAGAAATTCTTATCCGTAGCCCCAGAAAATGTCCGCAGGTACTGGGAGCGGGAACGGCCCATTGAACTGAGGCCGGTGGACCTGAAGCACTACTTCAGCAAGGAAAAATTGCCGCCCGAACAATATGTCTGGGTCCGGGCCACCGGCCCGTTGCCAAACGAGGATCGCGTCCACCAGTGCGTTCTGGCCTATGCCTCGGATATGACCTTGCTGGACACGTCCTTGTTTCCGCATGGCACATCGGTGTTCAGCCCGAAGATCCAGGCCGCCAGCCTCGATCATGCCATGTGGTTTCATCAGCCGTTCCGCGCCGACGAATGGCTTTTGTACGCCACAGACAGCACGGCCTCGGGAGGCTCACGCGGGATGAACCGCGGCATGCTGTTCACCCAAGCGGGAAAACTGGTCGCATCGACCGCACAGGAAGGCCTGATCCGCTTAAGGAAGAAACCCAAAGACTGACGGTGCGGGTCCTCAACATGAAAAAGGCGCCCAATGAGGCGCCTCTTTGCTGTTTTTCAGATCAAATCCGGATCAGCCGTTGGCAATATACTGGCCGCCATTGATGGTCATCACCGCGCCGGTCATGAACGCCGCGGCATCGGAAGCAAGATAAACCACCGTCTGGGCGATTTCCTCCGGATGGCCGAGCCGTCCGACCGGAATGCCGGAAATGATCTGTTCCAGAACCTTCTCCGGCATCGCGGCGACCATGTCGGTGTTGATGTAACCCGGGCAGACGCAGTTCACCGTGATGCCCTTGAATGCGTTTTCCTGTGCCAGTGCCTTGGTGAAGCCGATCACGCCCGCCTTGGCGGCCGAATAGTTCGCCTGGCCCATTTGGCCTTTTTGGCCGTTGATCGAGGAAATGTTGATGATCCGGCCCGAGCCGCGACCGCGCATGCCCTCGATCACCGGACGGGTCATGGTGAACATGGAATCCAGGTTGGTCGACAACACCGCGCGCCACTGGTCGAAGGTCATTTTGTGGAACATGCCATCACGGGTGATCCCGGCATTGTTGACCAGCACGTCGACCGGTCCAAGGTCCGCTTCCACCTGGGCAATGCCGGCCGCACATGCGTCCGGGTCGGCCACATCCCACTTAAAAACATGAATGCCGGTTTCGGCCTTGAAGGCTTCGGCCTTTTCCGTGTTGCCGGCATAGGTTGCCGCCACGGTGTAGCCCGCGTCTTTCAGGCCCCTGGAAATGGATTCCCCAATGCCACGGGTACCGCCCGTGACGAGTGCGACCTTGCTCATGAATTCCCCTCCTTACGTTTCCCCTTAACGGCCTTTTCGGCTCGCATCAGCAATCGACCCGGCTGTCATGGCAAGGCGTTGACCGCCCGGCCATGATCGAGATCAAGTTAGCCTGTTGCGTCGCTTACACTTTTGGATGAACCGGTTCAGCGCTCCAGGCACATGGCAACGCCCATGCCTCCGCCGATGCACAATGTCGCAAGACCCTTCTTGGCGTCCGCGCGGCCCATTTCGTGCAACAAGGTGGTCAGGATCCGCGCGCCAGATGCCCCAATCGGGTGACCGATCGCGATGGCGCCGCCATTGACATTCACGATATCGGGATTCCAGCCCATGTCCTTGTTGACGGCGCAGGCCTGGGCGGCGAAGGCTTCGTTGGCTTCCACCAGATCAAGGTCTTCAGCGGACCAGCCGGCTTTTTCCAGCGCCTTTCGGGAGGCGGGGATCGGGCCGGATCCCATGATCGACGGATCGACACCGGCCGTTGCCCAGGAGGCGATCCGGGCAAGCGGAGTCAAGCCGCGTTTTTCCGCCTCCGCCGCGCTCATCACGACAAGGGCAGCGGCGCCGTCGTTGATCCCGGAGGCATTGGCCGCCGTGACCGTCCCCTCCTTGTTAAACGCCGGACGGAGTTTTGCGACCCCGTCGAGGGTCGCCCCATGACGGATGTATTCGTCATCCTCGACGATCGTATCGCCCTTGCGGCCCTTGACCGTGAACGGGGTGATCTCATCCTTGAACTTGCCGGCCTTTTGCGCGGCTTCCGCCTTGTTCTGCGATGCGACGGCGAATTCGTCCTGTTGCTCGCGGGTAATCTGCCACTTCTCGGCGACATTTTCGGCCGTCTGGCCCATATGATAGCCGTTGAAAGCGTCCCAGAGGCCGTCCTTGATCATCGTGTCGATCATCTTGTAGTCGCCCATCTTATAACCGGCGCGCATGGGCGCGCAGTGCGGCGACAGGGTCATGTTCTCTTGCCCACCGGCCACCATCACGGTGGCATCCCCGGTCTGGATCTGCTGGGCGGCGATCGCCACGGTGCGAAGGCCGGAGCCGCACACCTGGTTCAGCGCCCAGGCTGTCGCGCTGTCGGGAATGCCGGCGCCGATGGCCGCCTGACGGGCCGGGTTTTGGCCTTGTCCGGCGGTCAGCACCTGACCGAACACAACTTCATCGACGTCGCCGCCGTCAACACCCGCCTGCGTCAGCGCGGCCTTGATGACATGTGCGCCGAGCACATGGGCCGGGGTGGTGGCGAATGATCCGCTAAATGAGCCAACCGGGGTCCGGGTGGCACTGACAATAACAACGTCGGTGGATGCGCTCATTTTACTCTCCGGTTCTGGGCCAGGTTGGTCCGATCCGCGACGAGCGCTGGGCGCCCCCCGGACCGGCTCCCTCGTTGGCGACTAGAGACTGTGCGCTGCGCCAAGTCAACCGGAATGGCCCGTATATACGGGCACTTTTCGCAGGTGCGGGCTGGTCCTTTCGTCGGTGCATATAAAAAGGCTGGTCACATCTTGTCCGATTGGCATAGTGTGAATCGGGAGCAGACGGCGGCCGGGCCGAACGCCTTGTCGTCACACGCAAACTTGCCGATAGGCATGCATTTATGCGGAAGAAGAAATGGCGAAGACGAGCGAGCCAACAGTCATCAAAAAATACGCCAATCGGCGGCTCTACAATACCGGCACCAGCACCTATGTGACACTTGAGGACCTCGCGGTGATGGTCAAGGGCGAGGAAGATTTCATCGTTTACGACGCAAAGACCGGAGACGACATCACGCGTTCGGTCCTGACGCAGATCATCTTCGAACAGGAAGGCAAGGGTCAAAACCTGCTTCCAGTCACGTTTCTGCGCCAGTTGATCCGGTTTTACGGCGACAGCATGCAGGGTCTCGTTCCCAGTTTCCTGGAATACTCCATGACATCGCTCACAAAGGAACAGGAGAAGCTGCGCGCCCAAATGAGCGAAGCGTTTGGCGCGACCGCGTTCGAGGCCATTGAGGATCAGGTCAAGCGCAACACAGAAATGTTTGAACGTGCCATGAAGATGTTCATGCCGTTTCCCACTGGCGACACGAGCGGAGGCGGCACGTCTTCGGCGCCGAAACCAAAAACGGAAACAGCCGACCTTGACGACATGAAACGTCAGCTCACGGAAATGCAGGCGAAAATCGATGCATTGAGCGACAAGTCCTAGGACCGATCGCGGCATGTTCGGTGCCGCTTGGGTGTCATGTGGCGACACCCTAGGCCCGCGCGAGCGGGACAGGGCGGCGCCAGTTAACGCTTCGTAAACCTTTATTAACCATTTGTTGCGATGGTATGCGTCGGCTCCGCCAGAATGGCGGCGCGTGCCCGATATGGCCAGGAGGCCAATATGCCATCGACAGTCGACCGGCCCCAGACGGCCAGCGTGGTGGCGCAGGCGAGTGAATATCCAACCGATCGCAATCAGCGCGACCGGGAGGAGCACAAGCGGAACAGTTTCAAGTCCGCGGCGCCGCGTCCGGAAGAATCAGACAACGACACGACCAGCCCGGCCGTAGTGATCCTGGGCGGACACAGCGGCAGCCACCTTCCCGACGGGGTGACCGCCTATCGTGCGACCGCGCAAAAGGTGCTGGAGCCGGGTTTCCGCTCTGGAGAGCGTCATCCGCTTTTCCCCGATCCGGGCAGGCCGACGGCGGAGACCGTGCGCCATGCCTATGAAGATCACGGTGATCCGGACATAGACCACTCGGTGAATTTGGCGACCTGATCCGCCTGCAAGAGGGTTTGGGCTCTTGCGGCGCAGTATTCCCTTCCTTATACGAAGCCCTGCGTATCTTGGGGGCCGCGCGTCGTTTCGTTTTCGGCGAAGCTCGATGAACGTGCCGGTGACAGAGAAGGGGCGACGCCCGTGGTTGAAACCGTTATCGGCCTTGCGGCCGACAATCTGCTATCGCCGATCATCTTGTTTTTTGTGCTCGGTCTCGCGGCGTCGTTTTTGCGTTCCGATCTCACGGTTCCTGAGGCAGCCGCGAAGGCGCTGTCCATCTATTTGCTGTTTGCGATCGGTTACAAGGGCGGCGTCAGCGTCAGCGAACACGGTATTGACCAGACCTTGCTCTTAACGCTTGGCGTGGGCGTTATTCTGTCCTTCGCCATACCACTGCTTGCCTTTGCCCTGCTCAAGGTAATGACCCGGCTCAACCAGACCGATGCGGCGGCGGTTGCCGGCCACTATGGATCGATTTCGATCGTGACCTTCGTGGCCGCGACCTCGGTTCTCCAAAGCCAGGGCATCGCGAGTGAAGGGTATATGGTCGCCGTCGCAGCCGCCATGGAGGCGCCGGCCATCTTGTCCGCCTTGTGGCTGGCGACCCGCGGCGTCACGCCAACCGCCCAGGAGGCGGCCGAGCGCGAAGGTTTGTTGCGCGAAATCCTGCTCAATGGCTCGATCGTGCTCCTGGTCGGATCGTTCCTGATCGGTCTGGCCACCGGGACGGAAGGGCTCGCGGAAATCGAGAGCTTCATTGTGTCTCCGTTCAAGGGCGTGTTGTGCCTGTTCCTCTTGGATATGGGGCTGGTGGCAGGCCGTGGCCTCCGATCCAGCCGGGGCGTACTGACCTCTGGATTGATTGCCTTCGGTGTTTTGATGCCGATGATCGGCGGTCTGCTGGGTCTGGTCGCCGCGCTCGCCGTTGGCTTGTCGATCGGCGGCACGGTGCTGCTTATGACGCTGTCGGCTTCCGCGTCCTACATCGCCGTTCCGGCGGCCATGCGGGTTGCCTTGCCGGAGGCCAATCCGTCAGTCTATCTCACAATGTCGCTGGGCGTTACGTTCCCCTTCAACCTGACGCTTGGTATTCCGCTCTATCTGACACTTGCCACTCTCGCCGGGACTTGACGCCATGGATACAAACAAGGCCAAACGGGTTGAGATCATCATCGAAGCGCCCATGGAAGGTCGGTTGACCGATACCTTGGAGAGTGCCGGTGTCACGGGTTTTACCGTTCTTCCCGTTCTGGGGGGCAGCGGCCGGTCGGGGCGGTGGAGCCGGGAAGGCCAGGTCTCGCGGGCCGGGGGAATGGTGGCCGTGATCTGCATCATCCGGGAGGACCGCCTGCACGATCTTCTGGAAGCCGCCTTCAAGGTTGTCAAACGGCATATCGGTGTGGTGAGCGTGACCGATTGCGAGGTCCTGCGGGCCGAGCGGTTCTGACGCGAAAGCCCCGAACGCGCGCGTGTACGTAGTCGTCCTTATCTAGGCATCAGGCCGGCACATCTCCTATAGCTTTGGGTTGGCTTTCAAAGGCGCAACCAGCAAACAGGGGGCCGGCTTGTCCTTTCCAATCTCCTTGCTGACCGGATACGGCCGGTACGTCCAAAAAGGATTTGCCCGGAACCGTGAGACCCACGAGCATCTTGCTATCTACGGTCAACGGCCGGAGGTCATGGTGATCTCGTGCTGTGACAGCCGGGTGACGCCCGAGTGCGTTTTCAATTCCGGCCCCGGCGATTTGTTCGTTCTTCGGAACGTTGCCAACCTGGTCCCGCCGTTCGAGGCGACCGACGGCCAACACGGCTCCAGCGCTGCGATCGAATACGGGGTCTGTGGCCTCAAGGTGAAGCACATCGTCGTCATGGGGCACGCCAAATGCGGCGGGGTCCAGGCCTTCCGGGACAATGCCAATGCGCCGACCCTCAAGGGCGATTTCATCGGCCGTTGGATCAAGCTGCTCGAGCCGGCGGCGATCTCCATGGCCTGCACGCCCGTGGATCACATTGAAGATCCGCAACTGGCCATGGAATATGCCGGCGTCAGGCAATCGCTGAAAAACCTGCTCACGTTCCCGTTTATCGAGGCGCAGGTTGACGCCGGCCGATTGCAACTGCACGGCGCCTGGTTCGACATCGGCACGGGTGAACTGCGGGTCATGGATCCGGCGACGGAGCGGTTTTCGACCGCCGAACCTCACGAACTGCGGGCCGCCGAGTAACATCGTTTTAACGCGCAAACAGTGGCGCGCAGCCGATGGCAACGAGTGCGGCGCCCAACCATGCGCCCATTGCCGGGATTTCCCGTGTTTGCCACCGCAAAAGCGGCAGCAGTGTCGCGGGTGTCGAGGCCGGTATGGCGGCCCGGGTCCAATGGAGCGGGAAAAATGTGAGGCGCGCCATGGCTTTGGCGCGCCCCAAAGACGTATGGCCTTAGGCGGCCTGCTTTTTCGGCTGGATCAGGCCGCGGTTGACGAGCACTTCGGCGATCTGAATGCTGTTGAGGGCCGCGCCTTTGCGCAGATTGTCCGACACAACCCAGATGTTCAGGCCATTTTCAATCGTTGCGTCTTCGCGAATGCGCGAAATGAACGTCGCGTCCTCGCCCGCGCTTTCATACGGCGTCATGTAACCGCCGTCTTCGTGCTTGTCGATGACGAGACAGCCTGGCGCTTCGCGCAGGATGTCGCGGGCCTGATCTGCGGTGATCGGCTTTTCAAACTCGATGTTGACGCTTTCCGAATGGCCGATGAACACCGGCACTCGGACGGCGGTGCAGGTCACCTTGATTTTCGGGTCGAGCATCTTTTTGGTTTCGGCCAACACCTTCCATTCTTCCTTGGTGTAGCCGTCTTCCATGAAGACATCGCAATGGGGAATGACGTTGAATGCGATCCGCTTCGGATATTTGTTCGGTTCGATCGGATCGTTCACGAACACGGCGCGCGTCTGATTGAACAGCTCCTCCATGGCGTCCTTGCCGGTGCCTGAGACCGACTGGTATGTCGAGACGACGATGCGCTTGATCGTGGCCACGTCATGAAGCGGCTTCAGAGCGACGACGAGCTGAGCCGTTGAGCAGTTCGGATTGGCGATGATGTTCTTTTTCGTGAACCCGGCAACCGCGTCCGCGTTCACTTCTGGAACGATCAGGGGGACATCGGCGTCGTACCGCCACGCGGACGAGTTATCGATCACCACACATCCCTTGGCCGCGATCTTCGGCGCCCATTCGGTCGCGACCGAGCCGCCTGCTGACATCAGACAAATGTCGGTGTCGGAAAAATCATAGTTTTCCATAGCCTGCACGGTCAGCGTCTTGTCGCCGAACGAAACGTCGGTGCCTTGCGACCGGCGTGAGGCCAATGCCACGACCTCACCGGCGGGAAAGCCGCGCTCTGCCAGAATGTCGAGCATTTCCCGCCCGACATTGCCCGTGGCGCCGGCAATTGCGATTTTGTAACCCATTGTCCTAAATCCTCGTCCATCTCCCCGCTCCGCCCGCCGCTGCGCGTTCATGCGCGGCCGGGCTTCTCGGCACCCCCCATCCCCGGGGAGTGCGGGACGAGCGGCGCCGTTAAGCGGTGGTCTTGGTGGTCGTCGTGGTGCGTTTGGTCCGCGCGGCACGGTCGTGGCGGGATACGGGCAGCGCGAAGGTCACGCGGCTGACCGCCGTCGTCATCACCGTCAGAATATCGGCGCCCAGCCGGGTCATGTTGTGTCGCTTTCCTCACCAAGAGTTCGGCGTGTTTTTGCGTTTGTGGTCGGATTTGTCAAGCGCCCGGCGGCCCCCACATCGCGGAGCGCGATGACGATGGTGCTTTCGGCCAAGCTGAGGCTTGAAAGACCCATTAAATCGAAATATCATGAATTATGGATATTATGAATGCGACGATGGCGTTCGCCGCCCTAAGCCAGCCGACGCGCTTGGCGGTGTTCCGGCTGTTGATCAAGGCCGGACCCGACGGGATGAGTGCGGGCGACATCGCCGAGGTGTTGAACGTGCGCCAAAACACCATGTCGGCCAATCTGGCGGTGCTGCTGAACGCCGGATTGTTGCGCAACGAGCGGCGCGGCCGGTCCATCCGGTACTCCGCCGACATGAATGGCGTGCGCGCTCTTTTGGCGTTTTTGATGTCCGATTGTTGTGGTGGACATCCGGAATTGTGCCAGCAGGTGATTGACGAAATCGCCTGCGCATCTTGAACATCGATGGGAGGCTTCGATGGTCGAAAAGACCTACAACGCTTTGTTCCTGTGCACCGGAAACTCCGCGCGCTCCATCATGGCGGAAGCCATATTGAACCGGGAAGGCCGGGGCCAGTTCGTTGCCTACTCTGCGGGTTCCCATCCGGCCGGCAGCGTTAATCCGCATGCGCTGCAGATCCTGGAAAAACTGAACTACAAGACCGACTTCGCCCGTTCCAAAAGCTGGGAAGAGTTCGCAGCACCGGATGCTCCGCCGCTCGACTTCGTCTTCACGGTTTGTGACCGGGCGGCCAAGGAATCGTGCCCGGTTTGGCCGGGCCAGCCCATGTCGGCGCATTGGGGCGTGCCGGACCCGGTTCAGGTGGAAGGCAACGATGCCGAACAGCAACTGGCCTTTGCCGAGGCGTTCCGGATGCTCAGCAACCGCATTTCGATCTTCGTCAGTCTGCCGATCGCGTCATTGGACAAGTTGAGCCTGCAGCGCAAGCTGGACGAAATTGGCGCCAAGGAAACCGTCGCCGATCCAGCGGCATAGATGATCTGGAACGCGCGGTGCGCCGTCAGCGGGCAAACAGCTGTCCCGGTCCGGCGCCCGCTGTCGAAAGCCCGGCCAGCAGCATCGTGTGCCAGGCCAGAACAAGGTTGCTGGACAGGACCGGTTTGCCGAGCCGGGCCTCGCAGGTTTCGATGACATCGAACGTGCGCAGGTTCGTGCACGAGGCAAAAACGGCTTCAATCTCCGAATTCGCGCCGACCGAGCAGATGGCGGACTCAACGGAGGCCGGGGATATCCGCGCGACGATCTGTTCTTCGCTCTGCTCGAACGATGCGTGGCGGGCGATTGTGACGCCGTTTTGGGTCAATCGGTTCTCGATCGCATCGGAGACGGACCGGATATAAGGCGTCACAAAGCCGATTTTTCGCAGATCGAGATGTGTAAAGGCGGCAAGGGCGGCGGTCAGCGGGTCGGTGACCTTGGCCTTCGGATGATGGCTCTTGATCAGGTCCGCCACGTCAGACGGACCGATAATCGTGGCGCCGGAAGTGCAGCCATAGGCGACCGCAGAAAGCGGGCGAATCCTTGGCAAAAGCGCGGCGGCACACGGGAGTTCCACGCGCATGGTTTCCAGGCTTTCCGGGGTCACCTCCGGTGCGCTTGGAATGCGGCTGTGGTAGAGCGCAACGCCGGGCTGGTCGAAGACCGTCCGGAACTCGATCTCGATCGTTTCGTCCGCCTGCAGGACAATCAGGCCTATAGCGGCCGCGGTGGCCGACCCATCATCGACTTCGAAATCCAGTTTCATGGCGCCTCACACCCCCGTCCGTGCGCGGTCAAGAACCGGTAGGTCGGGCGACGCCCGCCGCGTCAGGAAGTCAGGCGGGCCGTCGCGGATCACGATGTTTTCCTCGTGGACGAGCATCTTTCCGTTTGAAAGAGCAATGCTCGGTTCAAGCGTCAAAACCATGCCTTCCTGCAACACCGTCTGATCGAATGAGATAATCGACGGCGCTTCGGTGAGCTGCATGCCAAGGCCATGGCCGTACCGCCCTACATCACTGCCGCCGCCAACGCAAAGTGCCATTGTCTGAAAGAGAGCCGCACAGGTGGCGCCGGGACGGGCGCGGTCGGCGGCCGCATCTGTCGCAGCGATCAGCGTTCTATACGCGGTTCGGACCTCGTCGCTGGCATGCCCAATGGCGAAATTCCGATCGAAATCGCAAAAATATCCGGTCAAGTTCGCGCCGGTGTCGAGCATCAGAATGTCACCCGCTTGAAGGCATTGATCCGTCGGCGGCGATATCACATCCGAATACCCGCCGGAGCCAGCCCCGCCAACCAGATAGGGCACGTCATCGGCGCCTTGGGCCAAGAGTTCGATCTTGAAGGCTCTGAACGCCTCGGTCAGCGCCTGCCCGGCGTAAAACAGGTCGTTCGCCTTTTGAAACGCATTCGACGCGATGGCGCAAATGTCCGAAATCACGCCAATCTCGGCGCCCGATTTCACCATCCGGAGACCTTGGATCAAACCGGTCGCGTCAGTGAATTCCGACCCGGGCAGGCTGGCGCGCAACCGGTCAAAATCGGCGAGCGGCATGCGTAGGGACGTTTCCCGGCCCATGGGCATGCCAATCCGCGCATATCCATCCAGTACGCCCGTCAGGACCGATATGCCATCGTCGCGTTCATGCGGCGAGGTGAACACCCGGATGTCATCCAGCCATGTGCGCCCCATCAAATCCGCGCCGATCGCCGGAATGACCGCGACCGGTTTGCCCCGCGCGGGCACCACGAGAAACCAGGGCCGCGTGGGGCTTTGCCAGAATTGCGTCCGGAAGCCGGAAAAGTAGCGGACTTCCGGTTCTGTCGTAAACAACAGCGCTTGCAGATCCTGCGCGCGCATTTCACGCTGGGCGCTCTCAAGCCGCTGCTCGAATTCACTGGCCGGAAAGTCGGGCTCAACCATCTTCCGGACCTTCGGATAGATAGATCAAAACGCGTGACTCCGGTGTCAACGCGAGCGCGTCCCGGTAGGGGGCTGATACCAGAAGTGCGGCGAGCCCGGCCGCGCCCGACGGCGTCGTGTCGATGCCATGTTCCCGTAGGACATCCACTGCGGCGATTGCTTCATCGTCCGAGATCGTCAAAAAGGCGTTTGCCTCGCGCGCCAGGTATTTCAGCGCCAGATGTGAGGGCTCCTTGCAATCGAGCCGGCCCATATTCGACACCGGACCGTCCGCTGTGACCGGCCGGCCGGCCTTGACGCTTTCCCAAAGGGCCGGGGCCCGGTCCGGTTCCACGACCAGGATCTTCGGTGCCGCGCCCCAGCTCTGCCGTGCGCTCGCCGCCGCGGCAGCTGCCAAGCCGCCAACACCGGCCTGAAGAAACACATGTGTGGGCTCGGTGTCGATCTGTGTGTCGATCTCCGCGCCCATCAAAAGGTAGCCCTCCATCACATCGCGCGCGGGCGCGGTGCAGCCAACCCATGAGCTGTCGGGCAAAAGCTGCCAGCCATTGGCTGACGCAGCGTCCATTGCCGCGGCCATGCTGGCTTCATAGGTGTCACCGGCGCGGATCACCTCTGCGCCTTTGTCGCGCAGGCGCATCGCAAAGGCTTCCGGCACGGTCTCGGCGATAAAAACGACTGCGGCCGCGCCGAACAGCCGCGCGCCGGCGGCCATGGATAGACCATGGTTTCCCGCGCTGGCGCAGACAAATGTGACATTCCGCAGCGCGTTTTCGTGGCTGTCGGCCAATCCCTTTTTCACTCGGTCATCGGCTTGCTTGGCGATCGCGTATGCCGCTCCGAGCGCCTTGAAGCTGCCGAGGCCTATCCGGTTCCGTTCGTCCTTGGCAAACACGGAACGAACCGCGCACCGGTTGGCGATTGGCGGCAGGCCAACAAGCGGCGTTGGTGCAGCGGCGGGGCAGAGTTTGAAAATCCGCTCCGCCGTCGATCCGTCAAGGCAGATCTCGCCGCTGGCCAGATCCTTTGTATCGGACAGTCCCTTGCCTTTTTCGCTGTTTCTATAAACGTCCAAGGCCAAGCCCCCATCCTGTTCCGGGCCGTGAACGGCCGCGCGCCCTAGCAGTGCCGGACGTTGGCGATTTGGGCAAGCAGGAACATTCCGGCCGTTTGCGGCGGCCGACTGGTTGGTGCCTGTTCATGAGCTTAAATGCTTGCCCGGCTCACAGTCATCAAAAGTTCAAACAACTGTCACCGAACCTCCATCTGTGCTGCCTAGCGTCGCGCCGGGAAATGCATTTTCAGCAAATGACAGGGGTTTGGTATGAAAAACGTGCGCAGGCAGGGTCTGACGGGCGTCAGCTTCGCCGTCATGGTCGCAATTGGAAGCGCTCCGGCATTCGCGGGGTCGTTCTTCGAACGGATCAATTCCTATCCGATCTACAAGACCCTTCCGGAGGGCGCGGATCTGTCGACCGAAACGGTTGCCGAAATCGTCTCCGCATCAGCGGACGGACGCACCCTTGCCTTCACCGACAGCCCGGGCGAGGCAATCGTTTTCGTCAACGCCACCAACCCCCTCAACATCGCGCCGGTTGGCCGGACCGACCTTGGCGGCGAACCAACATCAATCGCCGTTGGCGCCAACGCGGCGTATGCCGGCGTGAACACCAGCGAAGACTATGTCAATGCGTCCGGCCATCTGGCCGTGATCGACATGGAGAGCCTTTCCGTTTCCGCGGCCTGTGATGCAAAAGGACAGCCGGATGCGGTTGCCGTCTCCCCGGATGGCGCCTTTGTCGCCATTGCGATCGAAAACGAGCGTGACGAGGATCTGAACGACGGGGTGATCCCACAACTGCCGGCCGGGCATCTGGCCATATTCGATCTGGATGATGCCGGTCAGCCGACAAATTGCGACAGCGTTCGGATCGTCGATCTGACTGGCCTGGCGGATGTTGCCGGTTCCGACCCTGAACCGGAATTCGTGGCGATCAACGGGCTCAATGAAGCCGTCGTGACGATGCAGGAAAACAACCATCTCGCCGTTGTCGATCTTGCGTCCGGAGAGGTCACCGCCCAGTTCAGCGCCGGTGCGGCCAGCGCGGAGGACATTCCTGTTGCCAAGGACCGTATGAGCGATGCGTCCGGATCAATCGCGGACGTTGCGCGCGAGCCCGACGCGGTGGCCTGGATCGACAACGACCGCTTTGTGACCGCCAATGAAGGTGACTATGAGGGCGGGTCGCGCGGCTTCACCATCTGGAGCAAGACCGGCGACGTCCTGTTCGACAGCGCCAATCAAATGGAACACCTGGGCATGGCCCACGGTCATTACCCGGCCAAGCGCGCCGCAAAAAAAGGCACGGAGCCGGAAGGTGTCGCTGTTGGCAGCTTCGGCGGCGATACACTCATTTTCGTGAACTCGGAGCGCGGCAATTTCGTCGCTATCTATAAGGACACTGGCGCTGCGCCGGAATTCGTTCAGTTCCTGCCGACCCATGTCGGGCCGGAAGGTTTGCTGGCGATCCCACAACGCGACCTTTTTGTCGTGGCCAACGAGGTGGATGAGGATGGCGTCCGGGCGCATCTTTCCATCTATCAATTCGGCGCTGACGCCCCTGCGTACCCGTCGATCACGTCCGCAACAGATCCGGAGAAAAACGCGCCGATCGGTTGGGGCGCTTTGTCGGGTCTCGCCGCCGATCCCGACAACGCAAACACGCTTTATGCGGTCAGCGACAGTTTTTATGACAAGGGCCGGATCTACACGATCGACATCTCGTCCATGCCGGCAACGATCACGTCCTATGTTGATGTCACGGGCGCCGGCCAGGAACGCCTCGATCTGGAAGGCGTTTCGGTGGCAAGCGGCGGCGGGTTCTGGCTCGCTTCGGAAGGTCATCCGGAGAACGAGCGTGGTCATTTGTTGCTGAAGGTAGGCGTTGACGGCGTGGTGCAGGAAGAAATCACGCTTCCGCAAACGCTGATCGATCAGGCAGAGCGCTTCTCGTTCGAAGGTGTCGCCGAATTCGATATGAACGGCCAGCCGATGATCGCAGTGGCTGTCCAACGGGAATGGAAAGATGACCCGAAGGGTCATGCCAAGCTCGGTATCTACAATCCGGCGGATAAGACCTGGGGCTTTGTCCACTATCCGCTCGACACGCCAGCGAGCCCGGCAGGCGGCTGGGTTGGCCTTTCGGAAATCGTTTCGCTCGGCGATGGCCGGTTCGCGGTTCTGGAGCGCGACAACAAGGGGGGTGAGGATGCGGCGATCAAGCAGATCACGGTGATCTCGCTGGACGGCGTGACCCCGGCCGCGCATGGTGAGACGCTTCCAGTGGTCGAAAAGCGCCTCGCGATGGATGTCCTTCCGGCGCTCGCGGCGGGCAGCGGTTGGATCCTGGACAAGCCGGAAGGCCTAACCGTCACCGCGGACGGCCGGCTGATTCTGGTGACGGACAATGACGGTGTGGACGACGCGCCGGGCGAAACGAAACTGATCGATCTTGGGCCTGCTTCGCGTTTGAACTGATCAGTCGGGAGGCATTCATGTGGCCCGGCGGACCAAGGCATATGCCGGGCCATCAGTTTTGCGGTTCGATCAAGTCCCATTTGTTGCCAAATGGGTCCTGAAACACAGCCACGGTACCGTAGACTTCAAGGCGCGGTTCTTCCAGAAATGTGACACCCTTTTCTGTCATCGCCGTGTGGTCGCGGACAAAATCATCTGTCTGCAGAAACAGGAACACGCGCCCGCCGGTCTGATTGCCGATGGCGGCCAATTGATCCCGACCATCGGCTTTGGCCAACAAAAGCCTTGTTTCAGAGCTTCCGGGCGGAGCAACAAGAACCCAGCGCTTCGATGCTGACAGCGGCGTGTCCTCGATCTACACAAAGCCGAGGGCATCCACATAAAAGGCAATAGCTTCGTCATAGTCCGGCACCAGAAGCGTAACGCCTGAAAGGTGTTGACCCATACCACTTCCTACTGGGATCGGCGATAGACGGAGATGTTCTTGTAGCTGGCCACATCGACGAGATGCACGGTCTGCGTCACGGTCAACGTGTTGCCGTCCTCCGACACTTCCCGGTCCGCCTTCATGATCGTCAGTGGGCCCCGCCGGGCCTCCGAAACCAGGTTCCGATCGCCCTCAAAGACCAGACGCATGGCGTCCACAAGACCGCTTTTACCGAGTTTGACCTCCGGCCCATCCGGGATCGCCTCGAACGTGTCATTGGTGACTTCGCCTTCAGGGCTGACCTGGTTCATGGTGAACCGGGCCATGCCGAAATAATCCTCGATCTTCAAGGTCGCGCTTTTCGGCGGATCGCCCTGCTCGAATGTGCTTTCCGCAGTGTCGAGGATCCAGGTGCCCAGGAAGGGGGTGATGGTGTCGCTCATACGTTGTCCAGACGGGTCAATGAAAAGCCGCCAACGGGATACCCGCTGGCGGCTGGACATGCAAACGCGCGCTCGCTTTGGGCAAATATCGGGTGGTGCTCAGGCGGTCAGGGCATCCAGTTCCGACACAATGGCATCGCCCATCGCTGCCGTGCTGATGACCGTATCACCTTCGCCGGCGATATCCTTCGTGCGCAAGCCCTTGTCGAGGGCGTTGGCGATCGCTTGGTCGAGTTTGTCGGCCGCATCCACCAGCTCAAATGAATAACGCAGCGCCATTCCGAAGGAGGCGATCATGGCGATCGGATTGGCCGCACCTGTCCCGGCAATATCCGGTGCCGAACCATGGACCGGTTCGTACAGCGCCTTGCGCTTGCCGGTCTTGGGGTCCGGCGCGCCGAGCGACGCCGATGGCAGCATGCCGAGCGACCCGGTCAGCATGGCCGCGATGTCGGACAGCATGTCGCCAAAGAGGTTGTCTGTGACAATGACGTCGAACTGCTTCGGCCAGCGGACAAGCTGCATCGCACCCGCATCGGCCAGCATGTGATCGAGTTCGACATCCTCATAGCCGCGGCCGTGGGTCTCGGTCACCACTTCGTTCCACAGCACACCGGACTTCATCACATTCCGCTTTTCCATGGATGTGACCTTGTTGCGCCGGGTCCGGGCCAGATCGAACGCAACCTTGGAGATCCGCTCGATTTCATAGGTGTCGTAAACCTGCGTGTCGACGCCGCGTTTTTGGCCGTTGCCCAGATCGGTGATTTCCTTCGGTTCCCCGAAATAGACGCCGCCGGTCAGTTCCCGGACAATCAGAATGTCCATACCCTCGATCACGTCCTTTTTGAGAGAGGACGCATCGGCCAATGCCGGGTAACAGATCGCCGGGCGAAGGTTGGCAAAGAGTTCCATGTCCTTGCGCAAGCGCAAAAGCCCGGCTTCCGGGCGCACATCATAGGGAACGCCATCCCATTTCGGACCGCCGACAGCTCCGAAAATCACGGCGTCTGCCGCCATCGCCTTGGCCATGTCCTCTTCGGAAATCGCCTGCCCGTGGGCATCGTAAGCCGACCCGCCCACAAGCCCTTCGTCTGTCGAGAAACCGGTGCCGCCCTTCTCGTTGAACCAGGCGATGACCTTTTTGACCTCCGCCATGATTTCCGGCCCGATGCCGTCACCGGGGAGGAGAAGAAGCTTTTGCGCTGCCATGGAAGTTCGTCCCGTTTATCTGGAAATTGTTGTCGGGCATGGGTTAGCGCCTTGCCGGTTCGCTGACAAGCACAGGGCACTTGCGAAGAGTTCAACTGCGGCTGAAGAAAGCCTCACCCTGGCAAACGCAGGGCGCCGGCCTTTTCCGGCGTCTGCTGATGCCGAAAGCTGCGGCCGTTCTTCAAACAAACCGGCCGCAACTCTTTTCGGGGCGTCAAGCTGCGGCCGGCAATGCGGTCTCGACGAGGCGGACCCAATAGGAGCAGCCGACCGGGATCAGGTCGTCGTTGAAGTCATACTCCGGATGGTGAAGCCCGGCGGTGTCGCCGTTACCGGCGAAGATGAAGGCGCCGGGACGCTCCTGCAACATGTAGGAAAAATCCTCACCGCCCATCATGGGGGCAATATCGGGGTTAACTTTACCGACCCCGGCAA
This sequence comes from Roseibium sp., assembly GCA_017643215.1. Classification (GTDB taxonomy): domain Bacteria; phylum Pseudomonadota; class Alphaproteobacteria; order Rhizobiales; family Stappiaceae; genus Roseibium. The sequence continues at coordinate 72,590 of JAEPNV010000012.1, forward strand.
TTTCACCGGCAATGCTCACGGCAAAGTCGGTCTGTTCATCGTGGTTGGCCGTCACCGGATAGCCGCGCCGGAATTCCACAGTGGCCGTTGCCCCAAATCCCTCGGCGATGGAGACGGCGATGGACTTCATCCGGTCCTCGGCCAGATCGCGCACGCCCGGGTCGAGCGTACGTACGGTGCCGCGCAGCACGGCTTCCTGGGGGATCACGTTGAACGCGTTTCCAGCGTTGAATGTGGTGACGGAGACCACCACGGATTTCAGCGGATCGGCGTTGCGGCTCGCAATCGTCTGGAGCACCGCCACGATCTGGCTTCCAACGACTATTGGATCAATGGTCTGATGCGGTTTGGCCGCATGTCCGCCGCGGCCCGTGATGGTGATCTTGAACTCGTCTGTCGCCGCCATGATCGGGCCCTTTCGGATGGCGAATTCACCCACTGGCATGCCGGGATAATTGTGCATGCCGTAGACCTCATCGATCTGCCAGCGAGTCATCAGGCCGTCGTCGATCATCGCCTTGGCGCCGGCACCGCCCTCTTCGGCCGGCTGAAAGATCACGACGACCGTGCCGTCGAAATTCCGGGTTTCGGCAAGGTATTTGGCGGCGCCCAAAAGCATGGCCGTATGGCCATCGTGACCGCAGGCGTGCATCTTGCCCGGCACCTTGGAGGCATAGGGCTTGTCTGTCGCTTCTTCGATTGGCAGCGCATCCATGTCGGCTCGCAGGCCAACCGAGCGTCCGGCACCGCCATTGCGGCCCCTGATCACGCCGACCACTCCTGTCTTGCCGATGCCGGTCGTGACCTCGTCGACGCCGAAGCTTTCCAATAGCTCTGCGACTTTCTGGCCCGTGCGGACCGTCTCATAGAGGATTTCCGGGTTTTCGTGAAAATCGCGACGCCAGGCGGTGATCTCGTCGGCAAGATCTGCCAAGCGGTTGACGATAGGCATGGGGGACTCCTTGAAAACAGCAAATCGCTCGGGTTCAGCGCTTTGACGCTAACCTACTGCAAGCGGGCGAAAGGGAAAGTGGGCACGGCAAAAAAAGCCGGTGTGATGATGGCCGGTTTCGGTCAGGTTGTCGAATTGGCGGGGGGCATCAGGCGGTACACGGCCGACTTTTTAACGTCCACGTCTTCCAACGCACCGACCACCGGGACCGTGTATTCGGCCAGGAGCTGAAGTCTTGCTCGCGGAAGGTAGGAGCGCCCCGGATCGCCGATCAGGACCGGTAGACCGGTTTCAACGACCCGCTCCAGAAAGCCAAGAACAGCCCGGGCCATGGCAGCGTCATAAAACACATCGCCGCTAAAGATGATATCGGCGTCCGGGACCGATTGACCGGTGATGTCATCGGTCACGGTCTCAATTTCAACGCCGTTCTCTTTCGCGTTGAGTTGTGCGGCGGTGGCGGCAAATGGGTCCAGGTCGACACACATGCACCGGGCCGCGCCGGCCTTCATGGCCGCGATGCCGACAAGTCCCGATCCGGAGGCAAAATCGAGAACGGCCTTCCCGTCGACTATTCCTGGATTGTCAAGAATATAACGGGCGAGCGCCTGACCGCCGGCCCAGGCAAACGCCCAAAAGGGTGGCGGCAGGCCAAGCGCGCCAAGCTCTTCCTCGGTCTTTTGCCAAAGGCTTATCGCCTCGTCGGCAAGATGGAGCCGGATGTCCTCCGCATGCGGAACCGGCTTCACCTGTGTTTCGGCACGGATGAAGATTTCCGGGTCCAGGATGGAGGCGTTCAGCGGTTCATGCGGGTTCTTCCAACCCGCCCATTTCGCAGACGATCTTCCACTCATCGTCGGTCACGGGTTGAACGGACAACCGCATCGAGGTGACCAGCGCCATGTTTTGAAGGCGCGGCTCAGCCTTCACGTCCGCCAACGTGACCGGCCGCGGCAAGTCGCGCACGGCTTTGAAATCGACGCACTCCCAGCGCGGATCATCGGTGGTGCTGTCCGGGTGGATTTCACTACAGACCTCAACAATCCCGACAACTTCCTTGCCGATGTTGGAGTGGTAGAAGAAGGCCCGGTCGCCGATTTCCATCTCCCGCATGTTGTTGCGGGCCTGGTAATTGCGGATGCCGTCCCATTCCTCGCCTGCGTCGCCTTTGGCCTTTTGCTGCTCCCACGACCACTTGTCGGGCTCGGACTTGATCAACCAATACCGCACCTAAACCGCCTCCGGATTCTTCAAGGCCCAGTTCCAGGGCCGGATCTCCACGTTTTCAAACAGATCGGCCCTTGCATAAGGATCTTCTTGTGAAATCGCCAGAGCCTCGTCCCGGCTGGCGGCTTCGATCACGAGCAGCGAACCGGTCATGGTGCCCTCGTCATCCAGAAACGGGCCGGCCGCTTTCAGGTTGTTGCCGAGGCTTTTCAGAAAATCCAAATGCGCACCGCGGTTGTCCAAACGGGTTTGAAACGCGCCTGGCTTGTCGGTGCAGATAAAGGCGTAGAGCATGGTCGGTTTCTCCGGCTTGGACTGACATGTAAAAAGCAAATCGCAAAAGGCGATCGAGCTTCCGAATGGACAAGGGTTGATCTTAAGGAGCGCTCTCGTGCGCAAGCGGACGGGCCATCAAGGCGTTGAGGGCGCCATCGATTGAAAGGCCGTCGTCGATCATGGCAGCGACTGTCTGACAAATCGGCAGTTCAATGCCAAGATCCCGCGCGATGCGGACGGCGATGCGGGCTGTGAACACGCCCTCAACCAGTTTTTGCCCGCTGTCCGCCAATTCGGCGGCCGACGCGCCTTCGCCAAGCCGAACGCCGAAGCTGAAATTACGCGACTGGGCTGAGGAACACGTCAGCACAAGATCCCCAAGGCCGGACAGGCCGGTCAGCGTTTCCGGCCGGGCTGTCATGGCGGCCCCAATCCGCGTGAGCTCGGCAAATCCCCTGGCAATGAGCGCGGCCTGGGCGCTGGCGCCGAGTTTGCGGCCGACTACGGCACCGGAGGCGATTGCGAGTACATTTTTCAACGCGCCACCGACTTGAACGCCGACAATATCGGTCGATGCATAGGGACGGAACGCGGGGGCCGCCAGCGCGGTGCAAAGACCGGACGCAAGCGCTTCAGAGGGAGCAGCGATCGTGACGGCCGTCGGCAGACCGCGGGCGACATCCAAAGCGAAGCTTGGGCCGGACAGCGCCGCGATGTTGGCCTCGGGCAGGACATCCCGGATGATGTCGGACAAGAGTTTGCCGGTGCCGCGCTCGATCCCCTTGGCGCACAAGATGATCGGCCCGTCAAAACCGCCCGCACCGGCGATGGCGGTACACATTTCCCGCGTGGTCTGAGCTGGCGTTACGAGCAGTACTGCGTCCGTGTTCAGGGCGGCGCTTAGATCGGTCGTCGCATCCAGATCCTCATCGAAAGTGATCCCGGGCAGGTACCGGCTGTTTTGTTTTCTCGCCCTGATTTCGGAAATCGATCCGGTGTCGCGGCCCCACAAGATGACGGTTTGCCCGGCACGGGCCGCGGTCAGGGCGAGCGCGGTGCCCCAGGCGCCGGCGCCGAGCACGCCGATCCTGGCGATCCCGCTCATTGGCCCGCCTCCGCCAACCGTGCCTTAAGGGCCGGAAGCAAAGCGCCGAATCCCATGTAGAATGCATCATCCGCCGTGGCGGTTCGGCTTTTGAGATCAAGCCAAAAAAGACGGAACCTGATCGGTTCGCCGCCAAAACTCGGCGTCATTTCGAAATGTTCCCACTCCTCGGCCGGCTTGGATCGGATCTTAGCGTGGAACATCCGCCGGCGGTGACATCCAGTCACCGGCCGTTGCGGTTCATTCGTGTTGCCCGTTGCACGGGCCTGAGGCGCCACGAAATAGTCCTCGTCGCACAAATGGTCGACGGCCATGTCGAGGTGTAATCCGGTTTCTTCTGCGAATTCACGCCGGGCGCCAAGGAGAAAACTCTCGCCCGGATCCAGCGTGCCGCCGGGCACCTGCAGCCCGATTTCGGGATTGTCCGGCTCCTCGAACACCAGCAGGTCGTTCCGGCAGGTCAAATAGACATAGGCCTTGTGGTGAATATGCATGAACCGGATCCGCAGGCGGGTGTGATCGCCGGTTCGTAACAGGCCGGCCCGGTCTCTCCAAGGGCAAATGCTGGAAATTCACTCGCGCCCCGATCGGGTCCGAGACATCACACCGTTACACCTTGGCGCCCTTTTTCCCCGATCCAAGCACGCCGCTGCGGGCCTCATCGAGCGGCCAGCGCGGCCGGGGCGAAAACGCCTGATCGTCGACCGGGCCGACCGTCATACGCTCGATCCCGGCCCAGGCGATCATCGCCGCGTTGTCGGTGCACAGCGCCTGAGGCGGTGCGATAAAGCGCGCCTTTGCCGCGTCCGCGGCCTTAAGAAGTGCCGCGCGGATCGTTTGGTTGGCGGCAACGCCGCCGGCAACAACGATCGTCGGCGGATGATCTGGATGTCGTTCTGAAAAGTCCGCCAATGCGCGTTTGGTGCGCGCCGCCAAAACATCGGCGACCGCGGCCTGAAATCCGGCGCAAAGGTCTGAGAGTGTTTGCGCGTCGATCGGCTCCAGCTTTTTCGCCTGGGTGCGCAGTGCTGTCTTGAGGCCGGCGAACGACATGTCCAATCCCGGGCGGTCGAGCAGCGGGCGCGGCAGAGCAAACCGCGCCGGATCGCCATGCCTGGCCCGTTTTTCGACCTCCGGACCACCGGGATAGGGAAGTCCGAGCAGCTTCGCCGTCTTGTCGAATGCCTCGCCAATGGCATCGTCAATCGTTGTTCCAAGCCGCTCATAGTTGCCGACGCCGCGGACCAGCAGGAATTGGCTGTGACCGCCCGACACAAGCAGAAGCAAAAACGGAAAATCTAGATCGTCGGTCAAGCGGGCCGTCAGGGCATGGCCTTCCAGGTGATTGACGGCGATCAGCGGCTTTCCCGCCGCCATCGCGATCGCCTTGGCCGTCATAAAGCCGACGATCACGCCGCCAATCAATCCGGGCCCGGCTGTCGCCGCGACGGCGTCAATGTCATCCCAGTCACAACCGGCCTTTTCCATGGCTTCGCGGGCGATGTGGTCGAGCACAGTGATATGCGCCCGGGCGGCGATCTCCGGAACGACCCCGCCAAACGGGCTGTGTTCGTCCAACTGCGAGCGGATCACATTGGAGAGGATTTGCCGGTCTTTGGGACCACGGACCACGGCGGCCGCGGTTTCATCGCAGCTTGTTTCGATGCCCAAAACCGTGAGCTCTCGTAAATCGTCCTTATTGACTGATGTCATCGGTCTTGCTGCATTGGTATATCTTGTCGGCGGGCTACCTTGGTCCCGGCGATCATGTCAACTCCCCGCACGGGGCCCAGCATCGGAATCGGCAATCTTGCAATCAAGTCTTTTGCGAATTGGAACACGCGGCAGCGCATTGGCGCTCGCACAGGCAAACGAAACGCGTTCGCGGTTGATGGCCGCGCACAATCTGCCCGAGGATGCGTTCGAGATCGTTGTGATCAAGACGTCGGGAGACCAAATCCAGGATAGGCCCCTTTCGGAGGTCGGCGGCAAGGGGCTGTTCACCAAGGAAATCGAGGAAGCCCTCCTGGACGGACGGATCGACCTTGCGGTTCATTCCTCCAAGGACATGCCGACGGTGCTGCCGGATGGCCTTGCCATCACAGCGTTCCTGCCGCGCGAGGATGTGCGCGATGCGTTCATTTCGCCCAAGGCGAAGACGTTGATGGATCTTCCAAATGGCGCAGTGGTTGGGTCGAGTTCTTTGCGGCGTCAGGCGATGATCAAGCGTGTGAGGCCGGACATTGACGTTGTGATGTATCGCGGCAACTTGCAGACGCGGCTTCGCAAGCTCGAAGAAGGTGAGGTCGATGCGACGTTGCTCGCACATGCCGGCCTGCGGCGCCTGGGTCTTGGTCATGTCGTCACGAGTGTTATTGAGCCGGAAGACTTCCTGCCGGCGGTTGGTCAGGGTGCCATTTGCATTGAAAGCCGGATCGACGATGACAAGACGCTGTCGCTGCTGTTGGCCATCGACGATCCGGATACAAAGGTGCGGCTTTCGGCCGAGCGTGCCTTTCTGGCGGTCTTGGATGGCTCCTGCCGCACGCCGATCGGCGGTCTTGCCACGTTGGACGGCACTGAGCTGACCCTTAAGGGCATCATCTTGAAGCCCGACGGCTCCAAGGTTCACCAGACCGTTCGCTCCGGCGCCCCTGGTGATGCCGCCGCGATCGGCAAAGATGCTGGTCATACCCTTAAGGCCGCAGCGGGTCCCGGGTTTCTGGACGCGTGAGGATTGAGCCATGCGGGTTCTGGTGACGCGTCCCGAGCCTGAATGTCAGGCAAGCGCAGACCGGATCCGGGCGGCCGGCCACATGGCGGATACTGCCCCGATGCTGACGCTGACCGTGACGGCACCGGATACCCTTCCCATCGACAAGGCCACCGCGCTTGCCGTGACCAGTCCCCGGGTGGCAGACATCTTGAACGCCCACCGGCAGTCAGCCGCGCTAAAGAAACTGCCCGTCTTCGCGGTCGGCGATCGCTCGGCTGCGGCGATGCGCGAGGCTGGCTGGACCAGCGTGGCCAGCGCCGACGGTGATGTCTCTGATCTGGCCGATTTGATTCGCGCGCATCACACGGACGGCCCCATCCTTTATCCCGCCGCACTAGACCGGGTTGGGAATTTGGAAGGACGACTTGCTGCCGGCGGGCTGACATGCCTGCCAATTGAGGTCTATCGGATGGACAAGGTCAAAAATCTGCCGGCGACCATCGCAGAACGCCTTGGCGATCGGGTCTATGATAGGGTCTTGATTTACTCGCAGCGCACCGGAGAGGCGTTTCGGGACGCGGCAATGGCCGCCGGTCTTGAGGACACGTTGCGCGACGTTCGGGTGTTTGCCATTTCGGCGCGGGCTGCTGTACCCCTGGAAAGCGTAGCTTGCGTGACCACGGCCCCGTACCCAACCGAAAACGCGCTGCTGGAATCGGCGTTAAACATCTGTAAACCAAAGGTAAGCGAGTCCTGAATTCCGCAATGCGAAAACCCGCCGATCGACCGGTACCGCTCAACGGGTGGATGTGTATAGTAAGCGGAACGTTGCGGGGAGGCAGGAGGAGAACATATGGCATCGGAAAAAGATCCCTCCGGAAAAGCCACGTCCTCGTCGGGGACCGGTTCCGCGTCAAAAGACGGGTCCGGCGACGGTTCGGCCGCGGGTCAGGCCAAGCCGGACGCGGGCGGTGCGGCAAAACCGGCAACTACCTCTTCCAAACGGCCGGTCACGATTGATCTGAAACCGGAAAAGGTCGCCGCAAAACCAAGCGGTTCGGCCGCCCGGGGTTCGGAAAAAAGCGCCTCAACATCAAAGGGTGCAGCCGACAAGGGCACAGCCGCGCCGCGCCCATCTTCAACACCGCAGGCGTCCGCCAAGGCCGGCCCGAAATCGACTGACGAGGCCGAGGCGCCTAAGGCCACTGAGAGCAAGAGCGGCGCTGGGATCAGCGAGACAACGCCGGCCGGCGCAACCGCAAAGGATTCTGATCCAAAACCGGCGGGAAGCGGCAAAGCCGATTCGGCGCCGACGGACAATAAACCCGCCGAACGCAGAACTGAACCAACCGGATCTGCGGCCGCTGGCAAATCACCTGCTCCGGGAACAGGCGCGGCGGATCAATCGTCCGGAAGCTTTTCCGGGCGGCCGGAACCGGGGTCTTCTGGCGGTGGAGCCGTGGGTCTGCTTGTCGCTGCGCTGATGGGCGGGATCATCGTTCTTGGGGGCGGCTATGCCCTTCATGCTTCCGGTCTGGTGACGATTGAAGGATCGATGGACGCGGACGCCCGGCGGGTAGTCGCCGCTGCCGAAGACCGGATCGGTGAACTGGAGCGGCAGCTTGCCGAACTTGCCGGGTCATCCGGCATGTCCGATGTGGCCGGGCTCGTTAGTGGCCTTGAAACCCGGTTGGGCAACGTGGAAACCGCCCTCCAAAATACCGGTCAAGACGCGGTCTCGGATCTTCGCCCGGACCTTGAAGCGGTAAAGGCCGACGTGGCGGATCTGCGGACCACGATTGCCGCTCAAGGTTCCGGCGCAGCCGGTGGCGCCACCGGATCAGGCGGCATTGACCTTGAACCGCTGCAAGCCCGCGTTGCCGCAATGGAAACGGCGCTTGAAACGGTCAAGTCCGAGGCATCGGAGACCGCTGGCAGCGCGTCCGCGCTGGAAGGATCGTTCACGTCGATGTCGGGATCGCTCGATAGCGTATCTGCGAGTATTGCAACATTGAAGACCGAGGTCGCTGACCTTGAAAACCGGCTTCAAAACACCGAGGCAACGGCCAAGGCCGCACAAACGGCCGTCTCGACGTCGGATGTTTCGCTGAAGACACTGGCCGACAGCCAGGCTCGTGCGACCGAAACGTTGTCGAGCCTGTCGGCGGATATCCAGTCGGTCGGAAAGGCGAATGACGCGGCGCTGACCGAACTCCGGGCCGAACTTGAGGCGCTGTCCAAGCGTGTGGCGGGCGTCGAGGCTACGATGGGCGATGCGACCGCGCGCGAAGTCGCCGCCCGGGCCTTGTCGGTGTCAGCGCTCAAATCTGCTGTCGACAGTGGGCGGCCCTTCGAAACCGAGCTGGCCGCCGTCAAAGCGGGCTTGCCGCCGGATACAGACGTGTCGGCGCTGGAGGGCCTGGCCAAGACCGGGGTCGCGCCCACGTCTGTTTTGATCGCCGAGTTTCCTGCGGTCGCCCGGCAGATCCACGCGTCGATTTCCGAGCCCGATCGGTCCGGGGATGTGTTGACCTCCCTTTTGTCCGGCGCAAGATCGATTGTGACCGTCCGAGGTCCAGGCGATGCGGATGGCAGCGGCCCTGCGGCGGCGCTTCGTCGGATGGAAAATGCCGTAGCCGCCGGCGACCTTCCCGGCGCGCTCACGGCCTATGACGATCTGCCGGATGGTGGGCAAGCGGCCGGTGCGGATTGGGCCGCACGGGCAAAGGCGCGCATTGCGGTGAATCAGCTGACCGATCAGGCGTCGCAGGAGGTCCTTTCGGAGTTGGCCCGTCGGGGCAGCTGATAAACGATCCGCCCGGGTTCATTCGGAGCGGAGCTGATTGAGGTGGCGGCCGGACGGCGTGCTGCGGGTGTTCAAGGAGCGTTAGGTATGATCCGCGTCCTCTTATTCTTCGGCCTCCTGTTTCTGGTCGCCATGGGCTTTGCCTGGATGGCGGACTTGCCCGGCGTCATCTCGATCAGCTGGCAGGGCTATGTGTGGGAACAGCCACCGGTCGTCGTCGCCGTTGTGGGCGGTCTTTTGCTTGCGGTCTTCCTGCTTGCGGTTTGGGCGCTGCGCGTGGTGATGAATTCGCCGAAGATCGCCTCCAGGTTCTTTCAGCGCCGCCGGAAAGACAAAGGCTTTCATGCGCTCTCCCAAGGGCTGATCGCCCTTGGAACAGGCAATGCCAAACTGGCGCGCCGCCATGGACTGGATGCCGAAAAACTGCTTCAGGACGAACCGGCGGCCAAACTCTTGCTGGCGCAAACGGCGCAACTGGCCGGCAAGGACGATGAAGCCAGGGCACGCTTTGAGGCCATGCTCGCTGCGTCCGATACACGGGCGCTGGGGCTTCATGGCCTGTTCGTCGAGGCCGAGCGCCAGCGCGAGCCGGTGGCCGCGCGTCACTATGCGGAGGAAGCCGCCAAGCTCGTTCCCGGACTGGATTGGGCCGGCAAGGCGGTATTGGGTTATCAGGCGGTCGCAAATCATTGGGACCAGGCGCTGCAGACGCTGGAGCGCAATTACACAGCCAAACTGATCGACAAGAAAACCTATCGGCGCCAACGGGCGGTGATCCTCACAGCGCTCGCCCACCAAATGGAAGACCGGGATCCCGACCGCGCCTATGCGCTCGCCAAGGAGGCGCATGGTCTTGCCATCGATCTTGTTCCGGCGGCGGTCCTTGCATCGCGGTTTGCCACTCGGCGCGGAGATATCCGCAAGGCCTCAAAGGTGATCGAAGCGGCCTGGCGGCTTTCGCCACACCCGGATCTTGCCGACACCTATGCCCATGTGCGCACCGGAGATTCGGCCATTGACCGGCTCAAGCGCGTGAAGGCGCTCGCGGCGCAAAAGGCCAACACCGCGGTCGGCGCGCGGGCGATCGCGCGGGCGGCGATGGAAGCGCGCGAATTTGGTGAAGCCCGGGAACAGCTCAAAAAGGTCCTGCGGTCCGAGCCGACTCGCGGCGCTTTCCTGATGATGGCGGAGCTGGAGGAACTTGAACACGGCGACCGGGGGCGGACCCGTGAATGGCTGGCGCGTGCGGTGCGGGCGCCGTTCGACAAGGCCTGGGTGGCAGATGGGGTGATTTCTCCCGAGTGGCAGGCCGTGTCGCCGGTGACCGGCCGCCTGGACGCCTTCGAATGGACCACGCCCGGTGCGCTTCCCGATGCCGAAGAAGGACCGGTGCTCGAAGACAGCTTGTTTGATGGACCGGCCGCGGCGTCGGCCTTGCCCATCGAAACGGCGGTGACATCGCCGGAGACCACGCTGGGTTCGGAAAAGGTCTCCGGCGCGGTCAGCGAGGAGACGGCCTTGACAGCTGCCGCACCGGCCGAAAAGACGGCAGAAACGGCGACGGCAGAGCTGGAACTCACGCCGCGACACGGCGGCGGTAGACAGGAGCCGGAAGGGCCATCCGCTCCGCGCCAATCCGCTGCCGCGCCGGCACCCGTCCAACGCACCGGTGTTGAAGGCACCACGGATGATGTGGCGTCCAGCCCATCAATGCAGGCGTTGCCTGACGCACCGCCGGTGGCTGAGGCCGCGCCGCTGCAGACGCCTTCGCCAGAGGGGGATAGGGCACTTGAGCTCGCCACCGGACCGGTGGCGCCGTCCGATCCATCGAACGAGGCCGCTGACCAACAGGCGCCTTCAAATGGCGCGGAGATGCCAGCCGCTGAGGCGCAGCGTGCCGCGCCTGGCGAACCGGCAGCATCAAAGGACGCGTCGGACGAAACGGGCGTGTCCGATGCCGGCGCAAAAAAGCCGTCGGATCAGCCGGACTTGAAAGCCGGCAAAAAGGCACGTCAAGAGACCGACCTTGATCAGCCGATTGCGTTCGCGCTTGACCGCATGCCCGATGATCCGGGGCCGGAGGAGGATGACGAGCCGGCAAAAGCCCCCCGGCCGCGGCTCTTCAACTGATCGGCCACGCGTTCTGACCGCAATGCGCAATATGGTGTTTGGGGTGCCGGGACGGCCCAAAACCGGCTTGCACTTTGATGCCGCCTCCGCTATCAAGCGGCGCATTCACGGTTACGCCGCTCGCACCTAGTTCGCGGGCGGTCGCACGACAGGGCGACTATAGGCCCTGCGCCTGGTTAAGCCGCTGTAGCTCAGCTGGTAGAGCACGTCATTCGTAATGATGGGGTCGTAGGTTCGAGTCCTATCAGCGGCACCATTTTTGTTGGCGCTACCGCCCTTTGGGCCATTTGAGCGCTGTTCCGATTTAAAGCTGGTCCTCTCACCCGCGCCATTTTCCGTAAACGATGGTCGGGTGTTTGTTCTGTGCGGCGGTGATTGGATGCAGGTGTTCGGTAACAATGCCTGGGGTCGGCTGACACACAGATTGGTAATTCTTACACCGCTGTAAACCAGAGGTTAAGGCATGTCCTTCAAGGTTTCAAAGAATTGCAGTTGACACCGGGTCAGGCCAGGGCCCGGTGGACGTGCAATGGGGGAAACCATGATCCACAAAATGATCCGTGCGCTCGTTGCCGACGACAACAGCGTTGCGCGTGATGTCGTCAAGTCCGGAATCAGCGTCCACAGCACCAAGCGTTACATTGAAATCGATGCGGTGGCGAATGGCGCGGATGCGCTTGCGCTTCTTCAAAAAAAGCCGATCGACATCGCCTTCATTGATATCAACATGCCGGGTCTGGAAGGGCCGGACGTCGTATCGGCCATGCGCGGGTCCAAGTCCGAACACTGCCTGACGATCGCCATGTCCACCAGCATGAACCAAAAGGCGGAAGCTGTGTTGCGGGCCTATGGCGCCTATCATTTTCTGCAAAAACCGTTCACGCCGGATCAGGTGGCCGAAATCTTCGAAACCTACATGATGATGACCACCGCCTATCCGATCCTGGTCGTCGACGATTCCGCGACAATGCGCAAACTGACACGGAAGGTGCTCGAAAACAGCCGATTTGCCTTCGATATCGGCGAGGCGGACAGCGCGGAGACGGCGCTGCGTGTGATCGCCGGAGGAAAGTACCGGCTGGTTCTGACCGACTTCAACATGCCCGGCGCCGACGGGCTGGAATTGGCCGGGGCGATCCGGGACTTGTCCAGCAAGATCGACGTCTACATGATGTCGACCAACGACACGACCTATCTGGAACGGTCCGCGGCCTTTATCGGCATCGCCGGATTTTTGAAGAAGCCGTTCGGACCATCGGATATCGACACGATCATGCACAAATATCTTGGACTGGATGATCCGTCCTTCGGCAAGGAGCGCGACATGTTCAGTTTCCTGGCGCGGGACAACCGCTCGCACGCGGCCACCGCCTGAGCTTCCGCCCATTTCCGGGACCGGCGAGCGGTGCGCGGGTGACATCGGTTGCCTCACCGGCGGACGATCCGGGCCAGGAGGTGCGAAAAGCGCGCGCTTTCTGGGTGAAACGGACGGGTTCCTCCGGTCAGGGCCGCCAGGCCGCTTGACCTTTTCCCGCCAACGGATTCTTCTGGGAACGCACGTGAGTCGCAACGCGTCAGGCAAGCTCGTACCCGGACAACGGCGATGGGAAAAACTGCCAAACTGGAACTTGCGCGCCGGCTGATCCCGCTGTTGTTGGGCATCCTCGGGGCTGTTGGTGCCGTAACGTTTTTAACCCCCGTCACAGGACTGCTGTGCTGGGCCGCCGCGGTTGCCGTCTACTCGGCCCTGCCGCTTCCGGCAACACCCGCCGGTTCCATTCGTCCGGACCCAACACCGGCGATCTGGACGACGGACCTGATAGGGTTTTTGGTTGGTGTGCCGCTGTTTTCCATGGCCCTCCTCGGGGCGTTTTTGGCAAGCGGCGGCACAAGCGGCTTCGCGCTGCTTCTTCTGGTGCCCGCCAGCTTGTCGATCCCGATCTTCTTCATCGCCATCCGCCAGCGGACGTCCTGGGTGCGGTTTTTCGGAAACGGGTTCGAATTCGCTGAACTCGGGCTGCGAACCCGTGTCCGCTACGTTGATCTTGAACGGGCGCAGGTGCGCGAACGGCGCGCCCGAAGTGCGCTTGCCCGGTTGCTTGCGCCGCTGGGCTCCGGCTCACGCCGGCAGGTGGCGTTGCTTGCCGGGCAAGATGAAACCCGCGCCATGGTGTTTTTACGCAAAGACGGTACCGAATTTGCCATCTCGTCGGAGGTCATTCCCGATCTGCAGCGTGTTCTGATCGGCATGGACCGGGCCGGGGTCGACTTGCCGGAAGGGTTGAGCGAACGGGAGCGGCGGAAAATCCGCAAGAAACGCGAACGGCTTTATGGCCGCGACGATGCGGATATGGCCGAGGCCAGTCCGCAAGAGCAGGTGGCGCGTATCGCCGCCTTGATCGAGCACGCGCGGCGCCAATAAGACGCGTTATCGCAGGTCCGTTGCCCAGGCTGGCTTGCGCTTTTCAAAGAAGGCCGAAACGCCTTCGTGCGCCTCCGCCGTTTCCCAGGTGTCGGCAAGCCGGCGGACCGTATCCTCGATCACCGCGTCGGAGATTACCGGGCCAAGTGACCGGGCCAGGGCCTTTGCGCCGGCCACGGCGGCGGGCGCTGCTGCAAGGTAAGGTTTGATTTCGCGCTCGATGGCGGCATCCAGGTCGGCATCGGCGACCACCTGTGAGACAAGATCCAACTGCCGTGCTTCTTCGGCGCCGAAGATCCGCGCGGACATGAACACCCGCCGTGCCTTGCCCTCGCCCATGCGGGCCAGAACGTATGGGCTGATCGTTGCCGGGATCAGCCCGAGACGGACCTCGGTGAGGCCGAATTTTGCACGATCGACCGCAATGGCCGTGTCGCAGACGCTCATCATGCCGATGCCGCCGCCAAACGCCTGGCCCTGGATACGGCCAATCACCGGTTTGGGTAAATCGTTGAGCACCTTCAACATCATGGCCAGCTGGCGCGCCTCGGTCATCCGGGTCGCGCGGTCGGCCTGAAACTGCGCGCGCATCCACTCAAGATCCCCGCCGGCGCAAAAACTCGTTCCGGCACCGGTCAAGACCACAACACGTACCCTGTCATTCGAGCCGATTTGTTCGGCAGCCGTTTTCAGCTCGTCGATCATCCGTGCAGAAAGCGCGTTGTGCTTTTCGGGCCGGTTCAAGGTCAAAGTTGCGACACCGCGCGGATCCACGCTCAGGTCGAGGGTTTCGTAGCTCATGCCTGCAAAGTCCTCAAAGAACGGGCGAATGCCGACGCTGACTTCAATTTGTCGATGTCCAGTCCTGTCTCAAATCCTTGGGCGGCCAATAGCTCCACAACGGATTCGGTTGCCACATTGCCCTTCGCGCCGGGCGCATAAGGACAGCCCCCTAGGCCGCCGACCGCCGCGTCAAACGTGCGCAGGCCCTTACCGAGACTGACACCGATATTGTCCAGCGCCTTGCCCTTGGTATCGTGATAGTGGCCAGCCAGCTTGGCGGCCGGGACGCCGTCCAGGACCGCATCGAGCATCGTGCCGATGGTTTCAGGCGTTCCGGCGCCGATCGTGTCGCCCAATGAGATCTCGTAACACCCCAAGTCAAGCAGCGTTCGTGCGACGCGGGCAACGGTTTCCGGCGGTGTCGGTCCGTCATAGGGGCATTCGACCACACACGACACATAGCCGCGCACCGGGATCGCGTCTTGCCGCGCTTTGGCAAGAAGCGGTTTGAACCGCTCGATGCTCTCATCGATCGAGCAGTTGATGTTCTTTCGCGAAAAGCCCTCCGATGCCGACCCGAAAATGGCCACTTCGTCGGCCGAAACCCGTTTGGCCGCGCCATAACCTTTCACGTTCGGCGTGAGGACGGCATAGGTCACGGACGGATGGCGGTAAATGCCTTCCATCACTTCGGTCGCGTCGGCCATCTGCGGCACCCATTTTGGGCTGACGAAACTCGTCACCTCGATTTTACGGAAACCACAATCGGAGAGCATGTCCACAAGGCGGATCTTGTCGTTGGTCGGAACGAAGTTTTTCTCGTTCTGCAGGCCGTCCCGGGGACCCATTTCAAAAACCGTCACGAACTCAGTCATGTCACCCGTCTTTCAGTTCCGAAACGGCCCGTGCCCTCAACTCGCGGCGGATCACCTTGCCAGTTGTTGTTAAAGGCAACGCGTCGACAAACGCGATTTCTCTTGGATATTCGTGGGCCGCGAGGCGGGTCTTTACAAACTCCGCGATGTCGCCGGAAAGTTCGCTGCTGGGCTCAAATCCGGCATTGAGCACGATGAAGGCTTTGACGATTTCCGTGCGTTGCGCGTCCGGCTTGCCGACGACCCCGGCCATGGCAACGGCGGGATGTTTCAAGAGACAGTCCTCGATTTCGCCCGGGCCGATCCGGTAGCCTGACGAGGTGATGACATCGTCGTCGCGGCCAACGAACCGGATCCATCCCGTGCCGTCGCGGATGCCTCGATCGCCGGTCAAAAGCCATTCGCCCGCGAATTTCCCGGCGGTCGCGGCCTCGTTGTTCCAATACCTGAGGAACATGACCGGATCCGGTTTTTTGACCGCGATGGTGCCAAGCGTGCCGTCCGGAACGATTTTTCCCGACGCATCCACTACGGCCACCCGGTGCCCGGGAACGGGCCGGCCCATGATGCCCGGCCGCGCGTCCATGAGCTGTGCGCAACTGGACACGATCATGTTGCACTCGGTCTGGCCGTAGAATTCGTTTATCGTCAGACCAAACGTCCTTCTGCCCCAGTCGATCAGTTCCGCGCCGAGGGTTTCACCGCCGGAAGCAACCGAGCGCAGGTTCAGCGTCCAGCGTTCCTTTGGCCGGTCCACCTGGCGCATCAATTTCAGCGCGGTCGGCGGCAGGAAGGCGTTGCGGATATTCTGATCCTGAAGGAACTGGAACGCGGCCTCTGCGGTGAACTTCTTGAACCGGCAGGCCACGACCGGCACGCCAAGAAAAAGCGCCGGCATCAGGACGTCCAACAGTCCGCCGATCCAGGCCCAGTCCGCGGGTGTCCAGATCCGGTCGCCGGGTTGGCCGAGAAAGTCGTGGCTCATCTCCACGCCCGGCAAATGGCCCAGAAGCACCCGGTGGGCGTGCAATGCGCCCTTGGGCTGGCCGGTGGTCCCTGACGTATAGATGATAATGGCCGGATCATCGGCACGGGTGTTAAAGGGCGAAAAGTCGGGCTCGTGACCGCGCATGTGGGCTGCCAGGTCTTCCGCCCCATCCCTGTCCCCATCGACGCAAAAAACCGCGGTCAGGTCGGGGAGAGCATTGCGCAGGCCCTTCAGTTTCGCCGCGCCACCACCGTCGGTGATGACCGCGCGCGCGCCGGAATCCTTCAAGCGGTAGGACAGCGCCTCTTCGCCGAAGAGCGTGAACAGCGGGATCGTGATGGCGCCGAGTTTTAACGCCGCGATATGCGCGAAGGCGGTTTCAAGACGCTGCGGCAGCAACACACCGATCCGGTCACCGGGGCCGATCCCCCGGCTTTTGAGCAGATTGGCAAGCTGGTTGGATAGGCGCCGCAGCTCACCATAACTGTAGCTTGTCGCGGCGCCGTCCTCTTCCGCGTAGACAAGGGCTTCGCGGTCCGGATCCTTGTCCGCCCACGCATCGCACACGGCGACACCCATGTTGAAATGGTCCGGTACCGACCAGCGAAACCGGCCCACGAGGTCGTCGTAGCTTTCGACATCAGGTAGCAGCGGCATCATCGGCCTCCAGTGTCAGAAGGACCGTACCGTCCAGGACCTGCTCGCCGGCGGACGCCAGGACCTCGCCGACGATGCCGTCGCGCGGGGCTTTCAGCGTGTGCTCCATCTTCATCGCTTCCAGGACGATCAGCGGCTGATCCATGGAGACTGCGTCTCCGGCCGCCGCGTTCAAAACCTTGATCAGGCCCGGCATCGGGGCAATCACCTGATCACCGGCCTCTCCGGTCTCATCGTCCGTGGTCAGCTGATCGGGAAGGCCAAGCGTGTGGGCATGGCCCTGGAAGAAGACCGTGAGCTCATCACCGTCCTTCACCACCACTGCCGATTGACGTCCGCCGTCCCGGTCGAAGGTGATGCGCGGACCCTCGATGGCAATGAGGTTATAAGTTGCAGCGCCTCCCGGTAAGTGAACCGAGAATTCACGATCTCCCAAGGCGTGGACCTCGATCTCGCGGCGGTCTCCGGCCACATCCAGAAGCGCAAATTGCCGGGACGCGCTCCAGATCCGCCAGCCGGCCAGCCGGTCGAAAGGATCGGAACCGGTCCGCGGGCGTGTGAGACCCAAGCTGGCGAGGGCCGCCAGTGCAATGACATCGTCAGGCATCTCCGGTTCGGCGATCAGTTGAGCAAGATCCCGGTCGATCAGGCCGGTATCGACATCGCCGGATGAAAAGCCCGCGTGGCGGCACAGCGCCGCCAGGAACCCCGCGTTGGTGACGCAGCCGGCGACCTCGATGGTTTCCAGACTGGCCAGCAGTTTCCCCAGCGCGGCCTGCCGGTTTGGGCCATGGACAATGATCTTCGCGATCATGGGATCGTAAAACGGGCTGATCTCATCGCCCGCCCGGACACCGCTGTCGACCCGCGCCTGGTTCTCCGGCAGGCGCAAATGGGACAAAGTCCCGATCGCGGGCAAGAAGCCTTTTGCCGCATCCTCGGCATAAAGGCGGGCCTCGAAAGCCCACCCGGAAATGGCAAGCTCTTCTTGCCGCTTTGGCAACGGCTCGCCGCTCGCGACCTGGATTTGCCAGGCAACCAGATCCTCGCCGGTGATCATTTCGGTCACCGGGTGTTCCACCTGAAGCCGCGTGTTCATCTCCATGAAGTAAAACCGGTCGGCCCGGAGCCCCTCGGAAACATCGGCGATGAACTCGATCGTGCCCGCACCGGAATAGTCGATGGCTTTTGCGGCCTTAATCGCCGCTGCACCCATCGCTTCCCGCATGGCGTCGGGCATGCCAGGCGCGGGCGCTTCCTCGATGACCTTCTGGTGCCGGCGCTGCAACGAACAGTCGCGCTCAAACAGATGAACAGCATTGCCGTGACTGTCGCCAAAGACCTGGATCTCGATGTGGCGCGGCTTGGTGAGATACTTTTCGATCAACACCCGGCCGTCGCCGAAACTGGCTTCGCCTTCGCGCTGTGCGCCCTGCAGCGCGCTGGCAAACTCTTCTGGGTCGTCAACACGGCGCATGCCCTTGCCGCCGCCGCCGGCCCGCGCCTTGATCAGCACCGGATAACCGATGCAGTCCGCCTGGGATTTGAGGAAGCGAAGATCCTGATTGTCACCGTGATAGCCCGGCACGACGGGAACGCCGGCCTGTTCCATCAACGCCTTGGCCGCGTCCTTCAATCCCATGGCCCGGATCGATTGGGCGCTCGGGCCGATGAAGGTCAGGCCTTCCTTGTCGAGTGCCTCCACGAAGTGCGGATTCTCCGACAGGAAACCGTAGCCGGGGTGCACCGCATCCGCGCCGCTCAAGCGGCACACCTCGATGATCTTGTCGATCTGCAGATAGCTTTCGGATACCGGTGCCGGGCCGATCCGATAGGCTTCGTCGGCCATGGCGACGTGTTTGGCGCCGCTGTCGGCGTCCGAATAGACGGCAACCGTCCGAATGCCGAGCTTCTTGGCCGTTTCCATGACCCGGCAGGCGATTTCGCCGCGGTTGGCGATGAGGATTTTTTTGAACATCGTCGCTTCCTCACATCCGGAACAGGCCGAAGCGGGTGTCATCGATCGGCGCGTTGAGCGCGGCGGAAAGCGAGAGGCCGAGAATGTCCCGGGTCTTGCGCGGGTCGACAATGCCGTCGTCCCACAGCCGGGCCGTGGCATATAACGGATGGCCCTGTTCCTCGAACTGATCGATGACCGGTTGCTTAAATGCGGCCTCTTCCTCCGCAGTCCATGTGCCGCCCTTCCGCTCAATGCCGTCGCGCCGGACGGTGGCGAGCACGCCGGCCGCCTGTTCGCCGCCCATCACCGAAATGCGCGAGTTCGGCCAGGTCCACAAAAACCGCGGATTGTAGGCCCGGCCGCACATGCCATAATTGCCCGCCCCGAACGAGCCGCCGACCAGCATAGTGATCTTCGGCACGGACGTTGTCGCAACCGCCGTGACCAGTTTGGCGCCGTCCTTGGCGATGCCGCCGCTTTCATAGGTGCGGCCGACCATGAAGCCGGTGATGTTTTGCAGGAAGACGAGCGGGATTTTCCGCTGCGAACACAGCTCGACGAAATGGGCGCCCTTGACCGCGCTTTCGGAAAACAAAACGCCGTTGTTGGCAATGATGCCCACCGGCATCCCGTGAATGTGGGCAAAGCCGCAGACAAGAGTGGTGCCGTAACGGGCCTTGAACTCGTCAAAGCGGGAGCCGTCGACCACACGGGCGATCACCTCGCGAATATCATAGGGTGTTTTCAGATCCGCCGGCACGACACCGGGAATGTCTTCCGGATCATAGAGCGGATCCTCCGGCGTCTGCCGGGCGACATCCCAGTGCTTTTCGCGGTTCAGATTTGCGATCGCGCGTCTGGCCAGGGCCAAGGCGTGGGCATCATCGCGGGCTAGATGGTCGGCGACGCCGGAAAGGCGCGTGTGGACGTCGCCGCCACCAAGATCCTCGGCGGACACTTCCTCGCCCGTGGCGGCCTTCACCAAGGGCGGTCCGGCCAGGAAGATCGTGCCCTGGTTCTTCACGATGATGGTTTCGTCGGACATCGCCGGCACATAAGCCCCACCGGCCGTGCAGGACCCCATCACGACCGCAATCTGGGCAATGCCCTTGGCGGACATATTGGCCTGATTGTAGAAGATCCGGCCGAAATGATCCCGGTCGGGGAACACTTCGTCCTGATTGGGCAGGTTCGCGCCGCCGCTGTCGACGAGATAGACGCATGGCAGATGGTTTTGTTCGGCGATTTCCTGGGCGCGCAGGTGTTTCTTGACCGACATCGGATAATAGGTGCCGCCCTTGACGGTGGCATCGTTGGCCAGGATCATCACCTCCCGGCCCTCCACCCGGCCGATCCCGGCGATCATTCCAGCAGCAGGTGCGGCCCCGTCATACATGGCGTGGGCGGCCATCATGCCGACCTCAAGAAAGGGAGACCCGGGATCGAGAAGCCGGGATACCCGTTCGCGGGGCAGAATTTTTCCGCGGGACACATGCCGCTCCCGGGCTGACGCGCCGCCGCCCTCCAACGCGGTTTGCGCCGCTTCCTTGACAGCGCGCATGGCCGTTTCGTGGGCCTTGATATTGGCCGCGAAAGTCTCGCTGCGTGACGACAGGCTCGATTTCAGGATGCTCATGCCATCCTTTCTCCCGTTTCTTTGCCGGCTGGATGAGCGCTGACCGCCTTGCGCGCCAACGCCGTGTAGAGATCCTCAACCTCGGCGCGGCTGAGGCCGCCCCCGTTGCGGAACCAGGTGGGGATTCCGGTCAACATGGCGATCAGCGCACGGGTGGTGACCTTCGGATCGTCGATCACATACCGTCCGTCGGCCGCGCCCTGGGCAAGGATGTTGGTGAGGATGGATTCATAGCGACGGCGTTCGGCCTCGACCGATCTGAAGTTCTCCGGCTCCAGATTGCGCAGCTCCATGTAGGATACAAAAACCGCGTCCGCGCGCTCCAAGTGATAGCGGATGTGAAACCGCGTGAACGTTTCCAACGGATCGCAGGTGGATGCCGCATGCTCCAATTCGGTGTCCCAGGCGGCGATCAGGTCCGCCATATGGGTCAACATCAGGTCCTTCAGAATGTCCTGCTTGGTCCGGAAATGATTGTAAAGCGCGCCCGGCTGTACCCCGACTTCGCCGGCGATCTGGCGCATGGAAACGGCCGCGTATCCATATCGCGCAAACAGTTTTAAGGCCGCACGACGCACTCGGTCGGCCGTCTGCATGCCTTTTGACGTCGGCGGTTTGGTAAGATCTGAAGGGTTCACAAGGTCTTCCACAATGCAAAAATAAATGAACATTCATTCATTTACAATGAAAACTTGTGAGTGGCCTGTCTAAGAGAAATCAAAATCGCCAAAAAGCGGAGGATTTATAAAAACCGACACACGGGTGGGGTTTAGGGTCAGGAGTCATTAGTCTGCGCCCGATGTGCCGGCTTGTTTGAAAGGGAGCGACGATGAGCGACGACAATGCAAAAAGCTGGGTCGAGGCTGAGTGGGCGGATGGCCTTGATGAAGAACTGGAAATGGAAATCGACGACAATCTGATCGCCCGCGATCTGGCGTTCATCTCTGACAAACGGCACAAATCCCCGCTCGACCGGAACACTTATTTCTACGAACTCCTGAAACTCCAGGCCGAACTGGTCAAGCTGCAGGACTGGGTGGAGCATACGGGCGAGAAAGTCGTGATCATCTTCGAGGGACGCGATGCGGCCGGGAAGGGCGGCGTCATCAAGCGTATCACCCAAAGGCTCAATCCGCGGGTCTGCCGGGTCGTGGCACTGCCAGCGCCGACCGAACGCGAAAAATCACAGTGGTACTTTCAGCGCTACGTGCCGCATCTCCCGGCCGGCGGCGAAATCGTTCTGCTTGACCGGTCCTGGTACAACCGTTCGGGTGTCGAGCGGGTGATGGGATTTGCCTCCGAAGACCAGGTGGAACAGTTTTTCAACGACGTTCCGGAGTTTGAACGCATGCTGGTCCGCTCCGGCATCCGCCTTGTCAAATACTGGTTTTCGATCACCGACGAGGAACAGCAATTGCGTTTCTTGATGCGCATTCACGATCCGCTCAAACAGTGGAAACTCTCGCCGATGGATCTGGAAAGCCGTATTCGGTGGGAGGACTACACCAAAGCCAAGGAAGAGACGCTCGACCGCACCAATATTCCAGAAGCGCCCTGGTTCATTGTGGAAGGCAATGACAAGAAACAGGCCCGGTTGAATTGCATCAGTCATTTCCTGTCCATGGTGCCGTACCATGACATCGCGCATGAACCGATCACATTGCCTGACCGGGTGTTCAATCCC
Source organism: Roseibium sp. (assembly GCA_017643215.1). GTDB lineage: Bacteria > Pseudomonadota > Alphaproteobacteria > Rhizobiales > Stappiaceae > Roseibium. The sequence goes on from JAEPNV010000012.1 coordinate 94,807, forward strand.
GACTACGAGCGAAAGGTCGTGCCTGAGCATCTTTACGTGCCGAGAAAATACTGACCGCCCGATTGCAGCTTCGCATCATCCGCTCGCCCGATGACCTTTGATCAAAGCTCCTGGCTTTCAAAGCGGCGCCCCTGCGGATAGAACGTTGACACCAAACATGAAGATGGGGAGCAGGCATGGACGGCATCGTCAGATGGGGCATCTTGTCGACGGCGAAAATCGGACGGCAAAAACTTATTCCGGGCATTCGACGCTCCAAAACCGGCAAGGCAATGGCCATAGCCTCCCGCAACCTGTCGACAGCAGAAAGCGTAGCCGCGAACCTGGGCATTGAAAAAGCCTACGGGTCCTACGAGGACCTTCTGGCTGATCCGGATATCGATGCCATCTACAATCCGTTGCCCAATCACATGCATGTCCCATTGACTATTGAGGCAGTCAACGCGGGCAAGCACGTTTTGTGCGAAAAGCCGATCGCAGTGACGGCCAAGGACGCGGCGCAGTTGCTTGATCTTCCGAAGGATCGTCTGGTTGCGGAAGGCTTTATGGTCCGCGCCCACCCGCAGTGGATCCGCGCGCGTGACATTGTCCGTTCCGGCGCGTTGGGCGAGTTGCGGTCAATCCAGGGGTTTTTCAGTTATTTCAACGCCGATCCAGGCAACATCCGCAATAAAGCGGACATCGGCGGCGGCGCGCTCCTGGATATCGGGTGTTATCCAATGGTCGCAGGGCGTTACTTCTTTGAAGCCGAGCCGGTTCGGGTCATGTCGTTGATCGACCGGGATCCGGCATTTGGCACCGACCGGCTCTCCAGCGCTCTGCTCGATTTTGGCGATGGCAGGCGTTTGGACTTTACTGTTGCAACGCAGCTGGTTCCCTATCAACGGCTGCAGCTGTTCGGCACCAAGGCACGGCTGGAAATCAGAATTCCTTTCAACGCCCCGCATGAGCACGGCATGGAGCTTGTTATCGACGACGGCAGCCAGCTTGGTGATGCGTCCGGGAAAAGCGAGACGCTCGCACCAGCTGACCAATATGCTGAACTTGTCGATGTGTTCGGCAGGGCGGTATTGGGTGTTGCGCCACTGCCCTATGGCATTGAGGACGCGATACAGAACATGAAGATCCTTGACGCCATCTTTGAATCGGAAAAGCGCAACGGCTGGGCCGAATTGTAGGCGGCCTTTGCAAAAACGGGTTGATCACCGGTCTGCTGTAATGCGCTGAATCCGCGGGCCTATTTGAACCGCCTGGTGTGCGATTTGCCGGCCGCGACTGGACTCCGCCCTCCAAACAGAAAAACCTCGCCGAAAAGCGAGGTTTTGAAGAGCTGTTGACGGTGGTTATTTCAACGGCGCCAGGACCATGACCATCTGCCGGCCCTCGAGTTTTGGCGCGGATTCGACCTTGGCGACTTCGGAGGTTTCCTCACGAACCTTGTTCAAGAGCTTGACGCCCAGATCCTGGTGGGCCATTTCCCGGCCGCGAAAGCGGAGCGTCACCTTGACTTTGTCGCCGTCACTGAAAAAGCGCTGCATGTTCCGCATCTTCACCTCGTAATCATGGGTGTCGATGTTCGGACGCATTTTGATTTCTTTGATTTCGACTGTTTTCTGTTTCTTGCGGGCCTCGGCGGCTTTCTTCTGAGCCTGGTATTTATAGCGGCCGTAGTCGAGAATCTTGCAAACAGGCGGCTGCGCGTTCGGTTGGATTTCCACAAGGTCCAGCCCGGCTTCCATAGCAATATCCAGGGCTTCCTCGGTCGGCACGACTCCACGGTTGGAGCCTTCGTGATCAATCAACTGAACTTCGCGGACGCGAATCTCTTGGTTGGTGCGCGGGCCTTCCTTGGTCGGAGGCGGGGCGCGGAACGGACGGCGAATGGTCGCTTACTCCTCTATCGTTGCTGACAATATGGTTTCAACCTACCAGGATGCACAAAAAACCTCGAACGCGAACGCCGAGGAGAATTGCGCATTTGCCCTGCAGGCCGGTCCATGAAAATCCCGGCAAAACCGCAAAAAGTCAACCGCAAACCATCTAAATGGGTGCCCGCAAATGGCCGTAGGTAGATTTCGTGCCGCCGCAATGGACCCGTTCGTTCAATGCCGATAAGACGTCTTGTGCCGCATGCGCTGTAGAAATGCGGATGTTGGGAGGTTATGGCCGCTGGGCCATCTGGGCTGTGCGCTCCTGATCCCAATCGAAACGCGTTGCCGACGATCCGATCAAGCGGCGCTCAAGCAATTCGGGAGGGCGAAACCACATGGTCCAGGCGCGTCGAAACGAGGAGCGTCACCGTTCAGCATCCGGTTGGCGGTTCCTGTTGCAACTGGTTCGCGTTTGCCTCGGTTTTGTCGCCGCCTTGGTGGTCTGCGGACTGTTTCTCGCGTGGGGCCTGTTCCGGCCTGAATTGGCGGAAAATGACCCGACAGTCGTTGCGGCGACGTTCGGATCAGGACTTGTTGCCGCGAGCGTTGTTGGTGCGATCGTGCTTCTGCCGGCCATCCCCGCGATCGCGCTCGCAGAAGTGTTTCGAATCCGGTCTGTCATGTACCATGTCGGCGTCGCCGGATTGATCGCGTTGGGACTCTGGCTACTCGGTGATCAAAGCGATGGTGGCAGCGCAGTGCGCCCCGGGACAAGCGTTGCGATTGCCGGCGGTTTTCTGTCCGGGCTTACCTATTGGTTGATTGCCGGTCGAACCTCCGGCAATTGGCAAGGCGGCCGCGCGGTTAATCCTGCTGGAGGCGGCTAAGCCGTTGGCGGCTCTTTCAGGTCGTCGTCGGCCAGCGCTTCGCGGGCAAGGTCATAGTGTTCGGGCCGCATGTGGCTTCTAATCATCGCGATGGTCGCCATCAATATGGTCGCATCATCGCCAAACCCAAATCCGATGATGAAGTCGGGAACGACATCCAGCGGCAGGACAAAATACGCCAGTGCGGCCAGAATGGTCGCGCGGACCTTGGCCGGCGTTGCCGGATCGAGCGCGCAATAGTAACCGGCGACGACCTCGTCCATGAGTGGGACCTGGCGCGCCGCCTTCCGGGCTGTCCGCAGCAGCTTTTGACGTACGCTGGCCTTTTGCTCTTCCTCCGGACCGAGAATTTCCGGATCGAACCCGAGATCGTCGAAGGGCGTTGTCATGTTGATGAGCCTTTGCAAGTCCCGTCCATGCGTGAAAAGATAAGGCCGCGCGGGCGCCGCTTCAACCGGCATTACTTGAGGCGGCGCATGTCATTGCCGCGCAGATTCGTCCGACGTACACAGCCTGTTTGAGCGGCTGGATGGACTTTTTAAAAGAACAAACAGTTACCCGGGAGGTTGAAATGTCAACAGCGAAGGCTTCTTGTATTCTAACGTTCGCATTGGTTCTCGCCGTTGGAGGTGCTGCTTATGGTGGTGAAACGCCCGCGCCTGAAGGTGCCACGGTCTATTTCATCAATCTGAAGGACGGCGACACCGTGACAAGTCCGGTGACGATCCGGTTCGGATTGAGCGGCATGGGCGTTGCGCCGGCCGGCATCGACGATAAGGAAAATGTCGGCCACCATCACCTGATCATCAACGAGACGATTGAAGGCGAAGAACTGAACGAAGCCATTCCGGCCGACGACAATCACCGGCATTTCGGCGGCGGCCAGACGGAGGCGACAATCGACCTCCCGGCCGGTACGCACACGCTTCAGTTGGTTCTGGGGGATTGGAGCCACATCCCGCACAATCCGCCGGTGATGTCGGACCGCATCACGATTACCGTAGAGTGACGATTGCGTCTGTGATGCGGTTCGGACGGCGCCCTCTGGGCTCCGTCCGAATGGTGACCACGAAAGATCAATTGAGGCCGCGCGTTTCGAGCAGGCGGCGAGTGATGACCTGCGCCTGAATTTCGGCCGCGCCTTCGAAAATGTTCAGGATCCGTGCATCGCACAAAACGCGCGATACCGGGTATTCGAGCGCAAACCCGTTGCCGCCATGGATCTGCAGCGCATTGTCGGCGGCCGCCCAGGCCACGCGGGCGCCAAGCAGTTTCGCCATGCCCGCCTCCAAATCGCAGCGGCGGCCAGAATCCTTTTCCCAGGCGGAGAAATAGGTGAGCTGCCGGGCAATCATCACCTCGGCCGCCATCAGCGCCAGCTTGTCCGAAACGCGCGGGAACTCGATCAGCGATTTGCCGAACTGGATCCGGTCTTCGGCGTATTTCAACCCGAGATCAAGGGCGGACTGCGCAACGCCGATCGCTCGGGCCGCGGTTTGAATCCGCGCGCCTTCAAACGTCTGCATCAACTGCTTGAAGCCCTGGCCCTCCGCCTGGCCGAGGAGGTTTTCGCTACTGACTTCAAAATCATCGAAGGCGATTTCGTATTCCTTCATGCCGCGGTAGCCCAGGACCTCGATCTCGCCGCCGGTCATGCCCTTTGCCGGGAAGGGATCTTCATCGCTTCCGCGTGGCTTTTCCGCCAGAAACATGGACAATCCCTTGTAGCCTGTCTCATCGGGATTGGTGCGCGCCAGAAGCGTCATGACGTCCGCGCGGACGGGATGGGTAATCCAGGTCTTGTTCCCTGAGATTTTCCATATGTCGCCATCCTTGATTGCCCGGGTTTTCAAGGAGGCAAGGTCAGAGCCCGTGTTTGGTTCGGTGAAAACGGCGGTGGGCAGTGTTTCGCCAGACGCAATTTTCGGCAGCCATTTTTGCTTCTGCTCTTCTGTGCCGCCACACAAGATGAGCTCGGCGGCGATTTCCGAGCGGGTGCCCAGCGAACCGACGCCGATATAGGCGCGGGACAGTTCCTCGGACACCACACACATGGCTTCCTTGCCAAGACCCAAACCGCCGTATTCTTCCGGGATCGTCAGCCCGAAGACGCCGAGCTCAGCCATTTGGGTCACGACGTCCATAGGAATATAGGCGTTTTCCAGATGCCACTCATGCGCATAAGGCGTCACATTGTCTTCGGCGAACCGGCGCATTTCGTTGCGGATTTGCTCCATCGTCTCATCGAGCCCGCTGGCGCCGAAGATCGATTCGCCGGCCTTGTGACGGATAAGACCTGCTATCCGCCGGCGGATCTCGGGCGTGTTGCCGGACGCGATCAGATCGTTCACCGCCGCCGTCTTGGCCCGTTCGATCTCCTGTTCGGTGAGGCCGAGATCCGGCAACCGGACGATTTCGCCCTGGTTCATCGGGATGCCGCCGAAAGTCTGCGCCAGATATTCTGCAAATCCGAGCCGGACGAGGCGTTCTTCCAGCTCGCCAAAGGCACCAGAATCCGTCAACCGGGCGGCGTAATTGTGAAGTTGGCGCAAAGACGCCACATAGGTTGCGAGCCAGGCAAGGCCATGCGCGGCTCGTTGTTCCCGCTCCATCGCGGCCGAGGACACGCGTCCGTCGACGATTACTTTTTCCCGCACGTGACGGGCGGCCACATCTAAAAGACGGTCCAGATCGCCGACGGCCTGTTCCGTGAGCTCCAGAAGGTCGCGATTGTTGTCCGGCGCCGGCATTGCAGCTGTCGACATTCGGGCATCTCCGTTTGCGTTTGTTTCTTAATTCATCTGAATTGGGCAGCTATGTTGCGTCGCAGCAGGTCTTTTGTCGAGCACGTAATTGTACGCCTTTGGGATGACGCCGACGAACTCTCGGTCGCTTGACGTTTTTGCGCGTGCGCGCTCACATCGATTGATGAGCACGATGTCGGTCTTCAGGGTCATTTACGCCGTTCTTCGCGACGCGCTTGGGCATTTCAATCGGGACGACGGTTTTGCCATGGCAAGCCATGTCGCGCTGTCGACGATCCTGGCGATCTTTCCGCTGTTGATTTTTATTGCCGCGCTCGCGGGTTTTCTTGGGCTTGATGGCGCGGCCGACCGGGCCTCCGACCTGGTGTTCGAGGCCTGGCCGGACGGCGTGGCCGCGCCGATCGTCAACGAAATCCATCAGGTCCTGACCGTTCCGCGCGGGGATATTCTGACACTCGGCGTCGTTGCCGCGCTGTGGTTTGCCTCCAACGGGATCGAAGCCCTGCGCACGGCGCTCAATCGCGCGTATCGCCAGCGGGAAACCCGTTCGTTCTTCGTGCTGCGCCTCCAATCGCTGGGGCTGGTGCTGATCGCGGCCGTTGTTCTCATCGTCTATACGTTTTTAGTCGTACTGGCGCCGCTGGTTCTGGCGACATTGCGGGTCTGGCTGCCGGAGTTTGAAGTCGTGTTCCGGCAATTCGATCTCGCGCGGTTTGTCATTGCCGGCTCGCTTCTAGTCATTGGCCTTTTCACCGCGCATCTGGCGCTGCCGGCCGGCCAGCGTCGTATCCGGGATCTGGTTCCCGGGATCGTTGCGACCATGACCCTCTGGATGATCTGCGGCGTTCTATATGGCGCCTATCTCGCCCGGTTCGCCAACTATGTGTCCACCTATGGCGGACTGGCCGGCATCATGACCGCGATCATTTTCCTCTACATCTGTTCGCTGGTGTTCATTCTCGGCGGCGAACTCAACGCAGCCATCTTGCGCCAGAGAGCCGTCGCCCATCGCTATTAGCGAAATCCGTTTAACGGTGCCCGTGGCTCAGGCCATCTGCCGCCCGGATCCGTTCAGGCGGATCAGCAAGACCGCGCAGATCACCAGCGCCATCCCTGCGATTTGGATGATCGTCAGCACTTCCCCGAACAGGAAGTAGCTCTCCACCGCGGTAGCGACCGGTACCAGGTAAAACAGGGACGCGACTTGCGACACCGCGCCTTGGCGGATCAAGAACATCAGGACCAAAATGGCGCCGATCGACAGCACTAAAATCAGCCATCCCAGCGCGAAGATGAACTGGCCCGACCAGGTCACGTCCCAGGATTCAAAAAGGGTCAGCGGCAGTGTCAGAAGCAAGGCGCCGACATATTGCCACAAGGTCGCTGCCAGCAGGCCGGTCTTCGGGACAAAGCGTTTTTGATAGACCGTGCCGATGCTGATCGCCACGACCGCGATGAATGCCGCGGCAACCGTCGCCGGTGCGATCCCGGAGCCGGCCACATTCAGGTTCGGGCCAAGAACCAGGACCAGACCGATGCCCCCGAGGGCAAGGCCCACCCAGTGCTTGGCGACGATTTTTTCGCCCAAAAGCGCGGCTGCGGTGACGGCACTCAATACCGGCTGCAAGCCGACAACGATTGCACTGGCGCCGGCCGGCATGCCGTTGTCGATCGCCCAAAACACGCCGCCGAGATAAATACCGTGAACCAGGATGCCGGTCACGATGCAGTGGAATATGGCGGTCACGCGCGTGGGCCAGACCGCGTTCATGGCCCAGCCGATCAGCGCCAGGAATGGCAGGACCGCCAGAAAACGAACGCTGAGAAAAACCATGGGGTCCGCATAAGGCGCGCCGAGCTTGGAGCCGATGAAACCGGTCGACCACAAAACTACGAAAATCGCGGGTGCACACTTGGTTATGAGATCATTCACGGAACGGACCTGAATCCTGAAACTGAAAGCGGTGCCTGCGGTGCCGGGAAATTGATACGGGCTTTTCGCTGTTTGCAAGTATTGGGAGGATTTCTTTAACTCTTAAAGCCGACAACTGGGAAAACTCCTGACTCAACGGACCAGTTCAGCGGATCGGACCATGTCAATTTTATCAGTTTCACGCGTAAACCTCGGCCGCGGCCTTTCCGTCAAAGTGCGAATCCTGTCCTTGAGCGCCTTCACCGCGATCGGTTTGATGGTGATTGGGGCGGTTTTCTGGTGGAGCCAGAGCCAGCTCGCGGGTTCCTTCAAATCCTTGGAGGCCAGCGCTGAATTGGCGCAAGATGTCGCGGACCTGTCTGAAAAAGCAAGCACAATGCGTACGATTGAGAAGCAGTATATCGGCGCGCCAAGCGCACAGGCCTTTTCGGACTTTGTCGACACACTTACAGCGGCGGAATCGATCCTGGCCGATATCGCGCAACAACCTGCGGCGGCGGGCCTGAGCGCGCAAATCGCCGATGTGAAAGATACCCTCGAGGGGACCCGCGGCGCATTCCAGATGCTGGACAGCGTTCAACTGGCAATCGGTTATGATTCCGGCTCCGGATTGCGCGCGGTCCTTTCAGAGACGGCGGAAAGCGTGAAGACGCGCCTGCGGGAAGAGATGAAGTTTGGCGGCGGGCCCGATTTTGAGAAGCTGGCACGCGCGATCCTGGAAGTGCAGCTCTCCGAAAAGGACTACACGCTCAACGAAACGGCCGAGGCCCGGGAAGTGTTTGAATCGGCGTATTCCGCCTTCGATGGCCTTATCAAGAAGGCCTATATCCCGAATGCCATCAAGGACGACATTTCCAAGAACATGTCGAACTACAAAGCGGCGTTTGATGAGTATACGGTGCGGGTCGCGGAGCGAAACGACACCTCGCAGCACCTGGCGGCCTTGTTTGAGCTTGTGCCGCCCCATCTTTCAGCGCTGAACGATACCGTGCGCCAGGCTGAAACGGCGGCCGCATCCGCGGTCACCAGTGCCCGCTCGGTATCGACGCTGCTGGTCGGCGGTATCACCGTTGGCCTGCTCCTCGTCCTAACCGCGATGGCGGTTGCGATTGGAAGTTCGATATCCGGCCCGTTGACGCGTCTGCAACGGGCCATGGAAGATCTGGCGGCCGGACAGACCGATGTCGATTTGCCCGACGCAAACGGGCGTGACGAGGTATCGGCGATGGCACGAACCGTCAATGTGTTCCGCGACAACGCCATTGAGCAAATTCGGCTTGCGGCGTCCGAACAGGAAGAAAACACACGCCGCGATGAGCGGGTGAAACGGCTTGAGGAATTGATTAGTGGCTTTGAACAGGCCATGGACGCTGCACTTGGCAAAATGGAGGGCGCGACCGATAACCTCCTCCAGACATCACGTGCCATGGAGTTGGCCTCTGATGATGTCGCCAACCAGGCCGGAAATGCCGGAAACGCGGTAAGAATCGCAAGCGAAAATGTGGCGAGCGCGAGCCAATCGACCGAGGAACTGGCCGCGTCCATTAACGAGATTTCCGATCAGGCCAACAAGTCGACCGCGGTTGCACAACGTGCCGTCGCCAGTGCCAGCGGAACGTTCGAAACGATGAACACCCTGTCGTCGTCGGCCGAGCGCATTGGCGAGGTGATGGGCCTCATCCGGGAAATCGCCAATCAAACCAATCTTCTGGCGCTTAACGCGACCATTGAAGCCGCGCGTGCCGGCGAAGCGGGCAAAGGATTTGCCGTCGTCGCTGCCGAAGTGAAACAGCTCGCTGAACAGACGTCGAAAGCGACGGAAGAGATCGCGGCTCAGGTCGAAGCGATCCAGGGGTCAACCGGCGATGCGGTGGCCGCGATCGAACAGGTGAGCTCCATCATCAAGGAAATGGATGGTCTGGCCGCTTCGGTTGCCGGCGCGGTTACGGAGCAGGACGCTGCGGTTCACACGATCGCGGAGAACGTTAGCCAGGCCTCCAGCCGGTCGGAGGAGGGCACTGAGCGCATGAGCGCCGTCGGCACAGCTGCCGAAAATGCCCGTTCGACCGGAAAGGAAGTGGAAGAGCTCGCCAGTTCCATGGCTGAACAGGGTTCGTCGATCCGGCGCGAGATATCTGTGTTCCTCAAGGGCGTCCGCGCCGCCTGAGCTTTCGGACCCAACCACGGACTTGTTCACCTTGATTGCGAACGCCGCGTTTTCAAGACGCGGCGTTCAGTCCGTTTGGAAAAGCGGTCCGGGACGTGCTAGAGGCTGTGCCAATCAAGGGCCAGTCGCTGGACACCTTATTCGGTTTGGCAGATTAGATGCGGATTGGGCGGGGATGCAGGACAACATCGTGATTATTGGCGCTGGGCAGGCCGGCGCCCAAGTGGCCCAGTCTTTGCGGCAGGGTGACTACAAGGGCCCCATCCGTCTGATTGGCGAAGAACCGCATCTTCCTTACCAACGGCCGCCGCTGTCAAAAAAATACCTTGCCGGCGAAGTCGGAACCGAAGGCCTCCTGCTGCGTCCGCCCGCTTTCTACGACACCCAGGACATCGACTTCATTCCTGACACTCAGGTGACGGACATCGACCGTGCTGCCAAACGGATCCGTCTCGCCAACGGCGATACGATCGACTACGGCCGTCTGGTTCTGGCAACTGGAACCAAGGCACGGCCCCTATCGCTTCCAGGAAGCGATTTGAAGGGCGTTTTAAGTCTGCGCGCGATTGCAGATGTAAATGCGATCCGGGACGAGATTGCGGACAAATCCGAGTTGGTCATCATCGGCGCGGGATATATCGGCCTCGAAGTCGCGGCTGTCGCAAAAGCCCTCGGCAAGAACGTTACGGTTGTTGAGGCTCAGGACCGGCCCATGAAACGGGTCGTCTCACCGCAAGTCTCCGATTTTTTCTCGCAGCTCCACCGGAACAACGGCATTCAGCTGTTGCTGGACACAGGGATTGAGGCGCTGGTCGGCAACGGTCAGGTCTCCGGCGTCAAACTGTCGACCGGAGCGACGTTGCCGGCGGATCTGGTGCTGGTGGCCGTCGGCGCGGCACCCAACGATGAACTTGCCGCTGACGCTGGGATTGAAACGGACAACGGCATCTTGGTCGACGGCGCCGGCCAGACGAGCGATCCTTCGGTGTATGCCGCCGGCGATTGCACCCGGTTCTATTCGAACCGCTATGGCCGATCCGTCCGGATGGAAAGCGTTCAAAACGCGATCGATCAGGCGAAGGCGGTTGCCGAGTCCCTCCTTGGGCAGGACGTTGATTATGATCCGCTGCCGTGGTTCTGGTCCGACCAGTATGACATCAAACTTCAGATCGCCGGTCTGTCGGACGGCTATGACGACACCATCACGGGCGGCTCAATCAGCGACAACAAGTTCTATGTCGCCTATCTGAAGGATGGCCATCTCATTGCCGTGGACAGCGTGAATTCGCCACGCTCCCACATGATGGCGCGGCGCGTGATCGGTGAAGCCTGGCGTGACGGGTTGCTGCCTGACGCCTGATCCGCGGCGGCCAAATCGAAGCGCTACTCCGCGGCGGCGTTCTGACAGATCAAATGAACAACCTCGCGCGGAATTTCCAAGTGCGGCATGTGACCGACCTTGTCGAACACATGAGTGGCGATCAACCCGGGGAGCTTGTGAGCCTGGCGGGTTGGCAGGACCCGGTCCTGTGTGCCCCAGATCACCTTGATCGGCATCGGCAGCGTGGCAAGTTCGGTGACAGGCAGCGTGCGTTGACCGTTGCCGTCGATGATCTCGTCGGCGATCGCTTCAAGCGTTGCGATCGCACCCGGCACGGTCCGGCTTTCCGCAGTAATTCTGGCAAGGTTGATCGGCAGTTCGAACTCCCATCCAAAAAACTGTTCAAGCAGCATCTCCAATTCACCGGGATCGGACGCTGCCGCGTAGCGCTTTAAAAGCTTGTGATTGATCTCGCGCCCAAATCCGCCGGGGGCGAGCAGCGTCAGGCTTGCGATCTTCTCCGGCGCGCGCAGGGCCGCAAGGGCGGCCACCGCGCCGCCCATGGAATGGCCGACCAGATGCACGCGGTTCAGGTCGAGCGCTTCAAGGGACCGGAGCATTGCATCGGCCGCGACGGCCGCGTTGCCGACCTTCGGCCAGTCCAAGGCGCGGCCGTGTCCGGGCAGATCGAACGCGAGGGACGTCCGGAACGGCGCGAGGGCGTTTTGGATGTCGAGGAAAGTCTGATGATCGCCGCCAAATCCATGCAGCAAGAGAATCGGCGCGCCTTTGCCGTTTTCTGATTGTTGGTCGCGGAAGGGCAGATGGGCGCTCGGTGTCAAACGTAGATTGGTCAATTTGCAAGATCCAATGGGCTTGTGTGAGGGACTGAAGCGCCGGCGAAGCCGGGCCGGCGCCGATATCCGGCGGCTGAATTGGTTTTTTTGCCAATCGCTCTAGGAAAGTGTTAACCATGTTTCTTCTAGCTATTGCAGGGCGGTCGCAATCTTTCAGCGCGCACCCGTTTGAGGACGATCTTTATCGGCTCCAAGGATCTGAAAAAAGGTTTCATGGCATGAACCGCGCAATTGTTTCACTCGTTTGCTTGATATTTCTGGCCGTTTCGCTTCCGGCCGAAGCGCAGACCGGATTTTTCGATCCGAACACGAAGAAGTGGGTGACTTACACACTCACCCCCGAGGTGGCGGGCAAAATCGCGCGCAAGAAATACAAACGCAAGATGGTGACCTATCGCGGCAGCGAGCAGCCCGGCACGATCGTCGTCGATACCAAGGACAAATGGCTCTACCATGTTCAGGAAAACGGCAAGGCCATGCGCTACGGGATTGGTGTCGGGCGTGAAGGTTTTACCTGGAACGGTACGGAGCGGGTCACCGCCAAGCGCAAATGGCCGGGTTGGACGCCGCCGCCTGAGATGATTGCCCGTGAGCGCAAAAAAGGCATCCGCCTGCCGTCCTACATGCCCGGCGGCCCGGAAAATCCGATGGGCGCGCGGGCGCTCTATCTGGGCCACACGATTTACCGGATCCACGGCACCAACGAAGATTGGAGCATTGGCCGTGCGGTGTCGTCGGGATGCATCCGCATGCTCAACGAGGATGTCAAACACCTTTATGAGCGCGTGAAAGTCGGCGCCAAGGTCAAGGTCCTGTAATTCCGGCACGGCCGGCGCGGGTGGGCGTGGCCAGAGGCGGCCGCATCATCCGTCCAACCTTGCCATTGTGCTCTATGCCGGGTCCGCAAGCGTATAAAGCGGCTGTTTGGTTGCAAAGCCGGTCAGGCTGAACGTATCGACGAACACCGCTTTGTCGGGAATACACGCAGCCACGTCCTCGGTCATTAAGATGTCGGTTCCAGCGTGTTTCGTGAGCGCCTCAATCCGCGCGGCCGCATGGACCGTTTGTCCGATAACGGAAAATGTCAGCCGTTCGGCGATACCGATGTTGCCGAACATCACCTTGCCGACTGAAAGCGCAATGCCAGCCCGCAGCCGGCGGCCCTGCTGAACGCTCGCATTGAGCTCCTTCATCCGGCGGCGCGCTTCGTCCGTGGCCTTTACTGCCTTGCGTACGGCCGCTCCCAAACCTCTGGCATCGATGGGAAACACCGCCAGGACCGCGTCGCCGATAAAGTCGAGAATCTCGCCGCCATGTTGAAGGACAGCGCCGGCCGAAACCTCGAAATAAGTGTTCAGCCAGGTCAAATACCGGTCGGGGCCGAGGTCCTCGGCGATGGCTGTGGAATCGCGCATGTCGGAGTAAAATATGACGGCTTCGATCGTTTCGCCGTCGCCATGACGTATCTGTCCGCTGAGCACCCGCTGTCCGGCAAAACCGCCCAGATAGGTCTGCGCGATCGTGCGGGTGATTTGCGCTTCCAGATTTGCCCGTGCAGCGAGTGCCAGGCGCTTTTGAATGTAACGGATGGCAAACAGCGCATCATCGGTGAAACCGCCCGGCGTCTTCGTCGCCCAGCTCACCAAGATTCCCGTGTTTCCCTGCAGGTCTGCGAGCGCGGGCAGTTCGAACGCCGTCGCGAGCACCAGATAGTCCGTGTATCCGTCCTCAGCGAGTTCCGCGCAAATCGGATAGTCATGATCTGCGTTTGCGCCATCCAAACGGCGGCGCAGCATTTCATCCCGGTTGACCAGGACAGCGCGCATTGGGCTGTTCCGCCAGGTCTCGGGTTCTTCCTCCTGATGTGGATATTGTTCATGAAGGACATCTTCGCCGGCCTGCCAGTAGGCCATCTCGCCCTCGATGAGAGGATGAAGGGCGCTCCAGGCCAGCGACGCACGATCAACCGGGACATCACAGGTCCGCAACCGAACGCACATTTCACCAAACAGGTCCGGCACCTTGGCGGAGCGGAGCGCTTCGCCGATCAGCCAATCCTCCACCGCATCGATTTGTGCCATGTCGATCATGTGTGAACGTTACCGGTCTTTTATATGAACCGCCATGGCCTTGCCGGAACGGTGCAACTCACTCCGGGCGGTGGGTTGCGACCGATCCGGGCGGCACGATGGCCCAATTGACGATGGCGGGTGGAATCTCTGCGGATGACTGATAGGGCACGGTGAATGATCCGTGCCGGGCAAGGTCCGGATACCGGCGGTTGATTACCGGAGGCGGGATCTCGCGGTCGCCACGCCAAACGATCAAGAGGCCATGATCCTGGACTTCGTTCAAATCGATCCAGGGCGACAGGACCGTGTCATGGCTGTAGAACATCGACGGCCGGCCCGGCGCGAACACCGTGACATGCGCCGCGGTCCACATGTCGCCGGCGACAAAGCGCAGCGGCGTGCCTTGGGCGGTCTGCCACACCTCCTCGAGCCGGATTGCGGTGGCCTTTCCGGGATAATGAATGCGTGTTTGTTTTTCCTTCCAGTGGGGCTCCAGCAGTGCCTGACCGATGATGACGGTCAGGAAAATCGCCTGAATGCTCACGGCGGCCAAAAGAGCCCGTCTTGCTGATGGCCATACAGCCGGAGTTCCCAAAAACCGGGTCGCCACAACACCGGACAGCACGAACATGGGCGTGCCCCACATGTGCTTGAACTCATTGCCTGTGACGGCAGAGATGGCCAGGACGACTGCCAGCGGCACAAACGCGAACCAGAGCAGGAACCGGTCATTTTCAAGGCTCGCCCCGGCGACCGTCTCGCAGATCGGCTCCCTGGCGCGGAGCAGTTTGAGCCCGGTGAGGCCAAGACCAACCAAAACGACAAGAAACAGACCGGCATGATTGGCAATCTGGGCGCCGAGAAAATTGAGTGGATTGTAGAAGTGGTCAATCAATCCTTCGGGACCGCGGCTTCGGCTGGCCGCGTAGGAGAAGGTCAGGAAATCGTGGTCGATAAGCCAGAAGAGGTGCGGAAGCATGAGGATCGCACATACGGCCGCGGTGAGCCACGGTCCCGGTGTGCGCAGCCAGCGGCGTGCAGTTGGAAACAGCAGGGTGTAGAGGCCAATCGTGCCGATCAGAAGCGCGACAAAGTATTTGGTGTAAAGGCCGAAAGCCGCGAGCGCGCCCAAAAGCGCCCAATCCACCAACCGGCCAGCAGAGACCGCCCGGTGAAACATGAGGATCATTCCGGCCCAGATGGGGATTTGAAGGATGTTCGGATTGAACTCAGGGGCCGGCAACGTGAAATAGAACGTGACGCTGGTCAGCACGATGGCCCAAAAGGCCGCCCAATCCGTCTGCCCGAGGCGGCGGGCCAAAGCCCAGATGCAGGCATAGCCTGCCGCAAAACACAATGCGCTCAGCCAGTAGGCCCCGAAGACGCCGCCGCCGGTCACCCAATAGCTGAGTTCCAGAAGCCAGGCTTGCATCGGTGGATGTTTGGTGTAGCCGAGCGCCAGTTCCCGGCCCCAGGCAAATCCCTCCACGACGTCGAGTGGCGGATTGGGGAACAGGATCGACGGCAGAAGGGCCCAGAGCGCGGAGGTCAGACCGGCATAGAGGAAGGCCGCGCGGGACGCCGTCATTTGCGACCGGCGGGCTTGGAGTTTTTGGCCGAAAACGCCCAGAACCGGGCACCCAGGAAGCTCAGGCCCGGGACAACGGCAATGGAAAACAAAATGCCCAGGCCGTCGGGCCATGGGGTGAGGGCGAGCCAGGCGGTCAGGACGCTGGAATTCGCCAGGAAGCCGGCGAGCGCAAGGACAAAAAACCGGCGCATGCGCCGGTGCGTGGCCTCCGTGCCGCGCGACGCGCCGAAACTCCAAATGTGATGGCCGGCGAATGAGATGCTGAACGCGCACAAGAAGCCGACAACGTTGGCCGGAAAGGCCGACAGGACGCCAAAGCTGAACAAGCCAAGCGCAACGGCGGAGTGAACCAGCGTCGCGATGACACCAACAACGGCAAACCGGCTGGCGGTCCCGGCTTCTTGCTTGATCCGGGCCTTGACCGTCGGGTGCTCATACATCCTTTTCGCCCGATCCATTTGCGAGCTCTTGTCCTTCAACGACGTCCTGGACCAGATAAATCGGCCGCTGCTTGGCTTCGTTGAACAGCCGGGCGACATATTCGCCAATCATGCCTATGGAGAGGAGCTGGACGCCCGAGAAGAACAGGACCGCGACCATGAGAGAGGCGTAGCCGGGAACGTCGCTGCCATAAAGAAGAACCCGAATGATGAGATAAAGAGCGTAAGCAAAGCCGAGCGCGGCGACCGTTGCGCCGCCGTAAAGCCACACCCGGAGCGGCATTGTCGTAAATGCCGTCAACCCATCGATCGCAAAGTTCCAGAGCTTCCAATAGTTCCACTTGCCCGATCCTGCCCGGCGGGCCGGGCGCTCGTAAGGCAAAGCCATGGATGGATAACCGACCCAGGCAAAAAGGCCCTTCATGAACCGGTTGCGCTCTGGCAGTTGCAAGAGACCGTCCACGACCTGGCGGTCAATGAGGCGAAAGTCCCCGGCGTTGGCAGGCATGTCGATATTCGCGAGCCCATTGAACAACCGGTAGAACATGCCGGCGGTCGACCGTTTCATGAACGTGTCCGATGACCGGTCAACCCGGACGCCATAAACCACATCGTACCCGGCCCGCCATCCGTCGATCATCTGGTGAATGAGGTCCGGCGGATCCTGCAGGTCGGCGTCTAGGATGACGGCGATGTCTCCTTTGACATGCGAAAGCCCGGCGGACAGAGCCGCTTCCTTGCCAAAGTTGCGCGACAGCCCGACAAGGCGACCTGGGATGTCCGCCGATAGGCGTTCGGCGAGCAGTTCAGCGGTGCGGTCGCGGCTGCCATCATCGACAAACACGAACTCGAAGGCCGAAATCTCCCCAGACGTGACCGCGGCGTCGAGAACCGCGCGGGTCTCGGACAGGAAAATGTCGATGACATCTTCTTCATTGTAGACCGGGACAATAACGCTCAAAAGAGGCGTGGCCACCCTGCTTTCGGTCCGTCTTTTCCGGTAAAAATTCTCAGGATCCGCCATCGTTCCGTCCATGCCTGACCGGCCTGCCCCGTCTCTAAGGGGTTCTTGACGAACAGGCCAGAGGCAATTCGGAAGATTTGCGGGGCATGTGCATATCGCCCATGCCAGACCGCCCGGCCGCCCTTAACCCGTCGGCGTCGCAGAAAGGTCTTTGCTCCGCGAAGCGGCCACAATGGCTTTTTGCCGTTTGGCCTTGTCGACCGCTGCGCGGGCAGCGGCATTGAGGTCGAACATCTCCAGATCATCCTGTTCGTCCGCGGCCGGCTGAATTGCAAGGTCCATATAGTGTTTGTTGCGCGGGTCCTTTTGTATCCGCATGCGCATGCGATGCAGCTTTAAGGCGTACAGCCCGAACCGTACATATTTGACAAGGCTTTCCGCCGCGAAAGCAGGGTAAAACAGGACGGTCGGCCAGCGCCGGTATCCTCGCCGCCGCTCCTTCGGGTTCTTCAGCCGGAAATAGCCGCATTGCTGCGGGTGAACGCCTTCAAAACGCATGGCGCCGTAGATTTGCAGGCAAAGCCGCCAAATCCGGACCGGCTTGATGCCATACGCCATATTCCGCCGCATCAAGGTCTCGACATGGGCGTCGGTATAATACCAGTTCCAGATATCGTGATAGGTCTTTTGCCAGATCTCCGGGCTCATGAGCGGGTGCGCACAAGTCGTATGCTCGAGATCGTAGCGGTTCAAATCCGGGTCGAGCCACGTTCCGTTCTCGAACAGCACCTTGTGGTCTTCCGATCCCGGCAGCGGGGTCAGCATGGTGAATTCGAGAACATCCACCGGCAATTCGCGCTGGATGAGTTCCACATCGCGTCGAATGGTTTGGGGCGTGTCTTTCGGCAGGCCCATGATGAAGCCCGCATAGGTCATGACGCCGTGTTCCTTCCACATCTGGAACATCCGGCGGTACTCCGTGATGCGGTTCTGGCCCTTTTTCATATGGGCGAGGTTTTCAGGATTGATGCTCTCCAAGCCGATGAAAACATTGGTGCATCCGGCCCGTGCCGCCTTGGAGATAAAGTTCGGCAGGCGGTGGGCAAGGGTGTCGACCTGAATCAGAAAACGGATCGTGATGCCGTCTTTTTCCTTCAGCTCAATGATCCGGTCGAAAATGGCTTCCCAGTTCTTGTTGCGGGCGAAGTTGTCGTCCGTGATGAAAAAGGCATTGATGTTCTGGGCATAGTTGGCCCGGATCAGCTTCTCGATATCGTCCGCATCGCGCCAACGGGATTTGCGCCCTTGCACGTTGATGATGGTGCAAAAGGAGCACTGAAACGGACACCCGCGCCCGGCATCGAAGGACGAGATCTTGCCGTCGTATTTTTTCACCAACCGTTCGGGCAATAGCGGCGGGATCTGGTTTTGGAGCCCTGGAAGGTCGTTCATCTTGTTGTAGATCGGCCGCAGAGTGCCGACCGCTGCGTCCTGCAGGAATTCGTCGAACGCCTCCTCGACTTCGCCGGCGTAGAGCGTGATGCCAAGATCAAGCGCGTCCTGGAGGTTCCCGGGCAATTCCTTCAACATCGACAGGCATCCGGAGACATGGAATCCGCCGATGGCGACCGGAACGTCCGCTGCCCGCAAGCGGCGCGCGATGTCCATGGCCCGTGGAAACTGGTTGGACTGGACGCCGACCAAGCACACCAAACCCTGGTTGTTGTTCGAACGAATTCTGGCAACGATCTGGTCGATGGGCACCGTCATCGTCATTTCGTCATAGGCGTTCACCATAATTTCCGTGTCTTCGCCAAGGACGCGCCGAGCGGCGCAATCCTGTGCGATAGCGTAAAGGCAGGCCATCGAGTTTGATGGGATCCACGCTTTCCACCACTGCAGGACGTAGCCTTGATCGTCGTAGTGGGACGGTTTGACAATTTCGATAAAAAACGAACCCATGCGAGTGCCCCTTCCGCGAAAGCGAAACCGGCCGGTTCATCACGTCGGCGTGGATTTTTTGGTTTCTTTGTTCCGCCGCCCAGAGCCAGGTTCCGCTCATTTTTTCGGCCCATTCAGCGTAGGTCCGGGATGCGGCGAACTCAAGGATTTGTATGCGCCTGGCGCGTAATTTTGCGGCACGTTTTGGGGCAGGGGCAATCACGTTCGCGCGCCCAACACAAAACGGCGCCCCCAAGGGAGGCGCCGCCGGGAAAAGGGCCAAGATGGGCCGCTCAGACAAGAGCGCCGTGGCAGTGTTTGAATTTCTTGCCCGATCCACATGGGCAGGTTTCGTTGCGGCCCACCTTGCCCCACGTTGACGGTCTGTTTGGATCGCGCGCGCCAGATGCCGGGATTCGCGCGTCGGCGCGCGCCATCTCGTCTTCACCTGTGAGCGGATCGATGTGGCTTGCGTGCATTTCTGGAAGCGGTTCGGGGGTCGCGAACGGCGACGGTTGTTCCTGAACCAGTTCCACCCGCAAGAGCTGCGCCGTCGTGACTTGGCGCAACTGGGCAAGCATCGCCTCGAACAGGGTGAACGACTCCGTCTTGTACTCCTGGAGCGGATCGCGTTGGCCATAGCCGCGGAAGCCGACGACCGACCGAAGATGATCCAGATTGGACAGGTGTTCACGCCAAAGCGAATCCAGCGTTTGAAGAAGGATCGCCTTTTCCACCTGACGCATGATCGTCGGCGTGTATCTTGCGACCTTTTGCGCCATCGCCTCGTCAACCGCTCGTTTCAAGCGGTCCGTGACTTCTTCCTCGGCAATACCTTCCTCATTCGCCCAGTCTTTCACCGGCAAATCCATGTTGAGGATGTTGCGGACCTCTTCTTGCAGTCCTTCTGTGTCCCACTGCTCGGGATAGGCGCGTTCGGGAATGTGCCGGCCGACGAGATCGTCGATCACGTCGTGGCGCATGTCGGCGACGGTTTCCTGAAGGTTCTCGCCGTCCATCAGTTCGATACGTTGTTCGAAGACCACCCGGCGCTGGTCGTTCATGACGTTGTCGAACTTCAACAGGTTCTTGCGGATATCGAAGTTGCGGGCTTCAACCTTTTGCTGGGCCTTTTCCAAAGCCCGGTTGATCCACGGGTGCGTGATCGCCTCGCCTTCTTCAAGCCCCAGTTTTTGCAGCATGGAATCCATGCGGTCAGAGCCGAAAATCCGCATCAGGTCGTCTTGGAGCGACAGGAAGAAGATCGACCGGCCGGGATCACCCTGGCGTCCAGAGCGGCCGCGCAGCTGGTTGTCAATCCGGCGGCTCTCGTGCCGCTCGGTGCCGATCACGAACAGGCCGCCGGCCGCCAGCGCCTTCTGCTTCAGTTCCTCAACTTCCGCCTTGATGGCCGCTTCCTTCGCGTCGCGTTCTGGACCTTCCGGCATATCGCCGAGCTCGGTCGCGATCCGGATTTCCGGATTGCCGCCGAGCTGAATGTCCGTGCCGCGGCCGGCCATGTTCGTCGCGATGGTCACTGCGCCCGGCAAGCCGGCTTCGGCGATGATCATGGCTTCCTGCTCGTGGTAACGGGCATTCAGAACCGCGAACACCTTGGATTTGGAGGGTTCTTTCTTCTGAGCGTCGGCGAATCCTATCGGATCGGCCACATCGACTTGCTTGTAACCGTATTTCTTGAGGCGATCGGCAAGATACTCGGATTTTTCAATGGAGGTCGTGCCGACCAGAACCGGCTGGCCCCGTTCCTTGCAATCGTCGATCAGCTTGACGATGGCAGTGAATTTTTCTTCGAACGTGCGATAGACTTCGTCATCGTCATCGATCCTGGCCACGGGTAGATTGGTCGGGATCTCGACCACTTCCAAACCGTAAATATCGCCAAACTCTTCGGCTTCGGTGGAGGCCGTACCGGTCATGCCGGCCAGCTTGTCGTACATCCGGAAGTAGTTCTGAAAGGTGATCGACGCCAGTGTCTGGTTTTCGGGTTGAATGGCAACGTGTTCGCGGGCTTCAAGGGCCTGGTGGAGACCTTCGGAAAACCGGCGGCCGGGCATCATGCGGCCGGTGAACTCGTCGATGATCACGACTTCACCGTTGCGTACGATATAGTCCTTGTCGCGCTGGAACAATTTGTGCGCCTTGAGCGCCTGCTGCAGATGGTGCACGACAGACACGTTCTCGACATCGTAAAGCGAGTCGCCCTTCAAAAGACCGGCTTCGCGCAACAAGTCTTCAAGCTTTTCGTTACCAGCTTCTGTAAACGTCGCCGAGCGCTGCTTTTCGTCCAGCTCGTAGTCGTCTTCGACCAGGTTGGGGATGAAAGCGTCAACCGTGTTGTAGAATTCCGAACGGTCCTCCAACGGACCGGAGATGATGAGCGGGGTCCGCGCTTCGTCAATCAGGATGGAATCGACCTCGTCGACGATCGCAAAGGCATGGTCACGCTGCACCATGGACGCCCGGTCATGCTTCATGTTGTCGCGCAGATAGTCGAACCCAAACTCGTTGTTGGTCCCATAGGTGACATCTGCTTCATAGGCGGCGCGGCGCTCTTCGTCCGAAAGACCGTGGACGATGCAGCCCACGCTCAGGCCAAGGAAACGATAGACTTGACCCATCCACTCGCTGTCGCGTTTGGCCAAATAGTCGTTGACCGTAACGACATGGACCCCGCGGCCAGTCAGGGCGTTCAGATAGACCGGAGCCGTGGCGACCAGGGTTTTGCCTTCCCCGGTTCGCATCTCCGAGATCTTGCCGGAGTTCAGGACCATGCCGCCGATCAGCTGTACGTCATAGTGGCGCTGGCCAAGCGCCCTGCGTGCAGCTTCGCGAACAGTCGCAAAGGCCGGGACCAGGAGGTCGTCAAGCGACGCGCCGTTTTCCAGTTGCGCGCGGAACTCGTCCGTGCGGCCGCGAAGATCCTCGTCGGACAGGGTTTCAAGGTCGCTCTCAAGCGCGTTTATTTGGTTGACCTTCGAGCGGAAGGATTTCACCTTACGGTCGTTTGATGACCCGAATATCTTACGTGCTAAAGCGCCAAGGCCAGCCATGTGGCGGTCCTTCCTTATCGGGCGGTGCTGCCAGCGTGTCGCGCACCCGCCCATGAAATCGTCTCAATTGCTGTCCACGGTTCGCGTTCGCCAGTTGTAGGCAGACGGAAAAGCGCCGCGGCGGTGCATGACACCCCGCACGGCGCGGACGCTCGACAGATAAGAGGGGGCCGTATGCTTGTCAACGCCGCTGCTTTGCGCAAAGGTGCCGCGCCTTTGGATCCGGAGGTCCGGGCACTGAAACCGTTTCAAGTCATAAAGGACAATTGATGTTCCGTTCGTTGATCGGCCGCCCCATGCGGTCACTCATGGTCCCCAGCCTGGCGCTCGCTTTGGGCGTGTCGGGGCTTTCAGCGGCTGAGCCGGGGGACGTCGTTGCAAAAGTGGGCGAGGCCGAGATTACGGAAGCCGATATCGCCTTCGCCGCTCAGGATCTGGGCCAGGAATTGCAACGCTTCCCGCCCGCGCAATGGCGCGCCATTTTGTTGGACGTTCTCATCGATATGAAGGTTTTGGCCGAAGCGGCCCGTGAGGCTGAGATCGACAAGGATGCGGATTTTCAGAAACAGATCGACTTTTTGACGTTGCGGGCTCTCCGGAACGCCTACATCGCACAAAAGATCGAGGGCGCCGTTTCCGAGGAAGACGTTCAGGGCGCTTATGATGCCGAATACGCGGACTATGAGGGTGAAGAAGAGATCAGCGCCCGGCACATCCTTGTCGAGGACAAAACCACGGCCGACGAAATCATTGTATCGCTTCAAGACGGCGCTGATTTCGCCGACCTGGCGCGGGAAAAATCAACCGGCCCATCCGGTCCAAATGGCGGCGATCTTGGCTACTTCACCCGCGGCCAGATGGTGAAACCCTTCGAAGAAGCCGTGTTTGCCCTCGACACAGGGGCGTTTACGGACGAGCCGGTCGAAACACAATTCGGCTGGCACATCATCAAGCTCGAGGACCGGCGGAACCAACCCAAACCGCCCCTTGAAGACGTGGCGAACGGGCTCCGCCAGCAACTGGTCCGGGACCGATATGCGGGGGTCATGGAGGATCTGAAGGCAGATATCGCGGTCGAGATCCTGGATGAAGACCTGAAGGCGACGCGCGAGGAGGCGGGCGCCGGCAACAACTAGCAATGCGACGGTGTGTGGCAATCGCGCCCGGCCGTTCTCCCGGCCGGGTGTTTTTATGCCGAAGCGGCGCCGAGCCCTCGGGGTAGGCCGGCCCCAGGGCTTGCGAATTTGCCGCGGTTGAGGCAAGGCTCCGCCATTCTGTCTTCTGGGAACTTCTGAACATGTCCGATTCTGTCTCGCCGCTTGCGCCGAAGTCCTATCCGACTGTCCCGGCGATGGACGGTGTGCGGTTTGCAACGGCTGAGGCCGGGATCAAGTACAAGGGCCGCACCGATGTGCTGCTTGTGAGCCTTCCAGAGGACACCGCCGTCGCGGGCGTCTTCACGAAATCAAAATGTGCCTCGGCCCCGGTGGACTGGTGCAAGGCGATCTTGCCACACGGTACTGCGCGTGCGCTTTTGGTGAATTCGGGCAACGCCAATGCGTTCACCGGAAAAAAAGGACATGAAGCGGCCGGGTTGTCGGCACAGATTGTTGCGAATGTCCTTGGCTGCCGCCCGGAGGATGTTTTTCTGGCGTCGACCGGTGTCATCGGTGAACCGCTCGACGCCGGCAAATTTGTGGGCGTCATCGATCAGATCGCCGGCACAGCAGATGCGTCCTGGCTGGACGCGGCCGCGGCCATCATGACCACCGACACCTATCCCAAGCTCAGCACGGCCAAGGCGGAGCTTGGCGGGGTCGAGGTTTCCATCAGCGGGATTGCCAAGGGCGCGGGAATGATCGCCCCCGACATGGCGACCATGTTGTCTTTCGTGTTCACGGATGCGTTGGTCGCGCCGGACGTGTTGCAGACCATGCTTTCGGTAGAAACACAAGACAGTTTCAACGCGGTTACCGTCGACAGCGATACATCCACCTCCGATACGGTATTGGTGTTTGCCACCGGTTCGGCGGCGGGCCGAGGACAAACGTCAATCGACACCATGGACGATCCGCGCGCTGCGGCTTTTCAGGCCGCGCTCAGAACCGTCATGCAAGACCTTGCGCGGCAAATCGTCCGTGATGGTGAGGGCGCGCGCAAGTTCGTGGAAATCCAGGTTGAAGACGCGGAAAGTGATGTTTCTGCGAAGACAATTGCTCTGTCGATCGCAAACTCGCCCCTGTTCAAGACGGCAATCGCCGGTGAAGACGCAAATTGGGGGCGGGTCGTGATGGCTGTCGGAAAGGCTGGTGAACCTGCCGACCGTGACCGCCTGTCGATCTGGTTCGGGGACATTCGCGTTGCTTTGGACGGGGAACGCGATCCCGGGTATTCGGAGGAGGCCGCAGCGGCGGTCATGAAAAACGATCAGATAACGGTGCGGGTCAATCTCGGCATCGGAACAGGAAAAGCCCGTGTTTGGACGTGCGACCTGACAAAGGAGTATGTCGCGATCAACGGAGATTACCGGAGCTGATTTGCCCACCGTTCCACGGTGATCGCGCTGGGCTATCATGTCTTCGACGCGCGGGAGCGGCTGCACCATTCATCAAACATATCGGGATGGGATCGATCCTATGATCAAGCTTGTGTTGGTTGCGGCTTGCGCGCTGATTGACACGGACGGACGCGTGCTTCTTGCGCAACGGCCTGAGGGCAAGTCGATGGCGGGTCTATGGGAGTTTCCCGGCGGCAAGGTGGAGCCGGGCGAAACCCCGGAAAACACGCTCATTCGAGAGCTGCATGAAGAGCTCGGTCTCACTGTCAATGAGGCCTGCCTTGCACCTTTGACTTTTGCCAGTCATGGTTATGAAGATTTTCATCTTCTCATGCCACTTTTCGTCTGCCGCCGCTGGGAGGGCATGCCCCTCGCGCGCGAAGGGCAGACCTTGAAATGGGTCCGCCCGGTCCGGCTGCGGGACTATCCGATGCCGGCCGCAGATGAGCCGCTGATCCCGCACCTCATGGATTTGGCGCCAGTGTAGCGCATCGGCTGGCGGGAAGCGGAATGCGAAAGGGTTTGAATGAGCTATGTCAAAAACTGGATCCGTCGTGCAACGGGTAGTGTGCCTCGGGAATTGCGCATGCTTCTTCGCGATGAAAGCGGCGTTGCTGCAGTCGAATACGGACTTCTGGTTGCGCTGATCACGCTGGCCGTCCTCGGCACCATCATCAGTCTCGGCGACACACTCAGCTCCAATGTGTTCGGTGATTTGTCATCTGATATGGGCGCCATACCGGACGGATAAGAGCGTCACGGATTGCGTCGCCGCACTGGCGATGTTGCTATTTCCGGCCACCCAACGAGAACTCTGTTGTGCCCAGTGCGCTCGCCAATCGCGCTTTTGCCGAACCTGGTTTTAGCGGTTTTTGCTGATTCTCATGTGGGGCCCAGCCGCAGAGTGTGACGAGGGAAAATGTCGCCCGAATGCGTCCGTCCGCATCCGCATAATCCTCGGCATACAGTTCGGCGGCCCGCGCCAGAACCGGTCTTGCCAACGGCCTTCTGTTTCGGTCGGCCAGAATGGATGTTGCTCCCATCGCTCTTAGGTCCGCGATCAAGCCAAACAACGTGTCATAGCGGACAATGACGGGATCGACGTCCGTGACCGGAAGGGCAAATCCCGCCCTTTGCAGCAATCCGCCAAGGTCACGAGTATCGGCGAAGGGCGCAACACGCGGCGCAGCTCCATCTGTCTGCTCAATCTCGGCGCGCATGAGAACGTCACGAAGTTCGTGCAGCGTGCCAGTCCCTGGAAGGACCGCGAGGAACAGGCCGTCCGGGCGCAATGCCTTGCGGATCTGGGCAAGCGCGCCGGGCAGATCATTGACGAGATGAAGCTGCAAAGCGGAAACGACCAGATCGAGGCTTCCTTCCCGAAATGGCGGCAACGCATCGTCCAGAACAAGGTCCGGCGGCGGAAGCGATGGATCGGGGCACATCAGATCTCCGCGCAGAACCTTTTCGACTTTGGCGCTGGTCGCCAAGACGTTTGCGATGTGTCCGGTATGGCCGCCAAGATCGAGCCCAATCGGGAATGAACGGCTGATGGTGGCCAGACGGTCACCGAGATCCTGCGCAACCGCCGCCATCAGAAAGTCGGCGCCGGGCGTTGCTGCGGCCAGTGCCCTTTGGCGTCGTCTTTTCAGTTCCTTGCGGTCAAACAGGTTGGGATGCGCCATTCCGGGTTCCGTTTTAGGTCCTGATTGGTCCTCATATGGCATTTGACGGACACCGGTCAAAACCATGCTATGATCTTCGCGGATCCTGCGGCGATGCGGGCACGGCCGATATGAATATCAGCGTAGCATTTGGATTTGGCGCCCGTATTCGCTCCGCGAGCCGGTTTGTCGCGGTTCGTGCCCTTGATGCCCTATTGCCGCCACTGTGCTTATTATGTGATACGCCGGTCGCGAAACCCGGGGGTTTGTGCGCGACATGCTGGTCAAACATGCCGTTCATCACCGCTCCTCGATGCGCACGGCTGGGTACGCCGTTTTCCCATGATGTGGGGGCTGATGCGCTCAGTCCAAGGGCCATGACAGATCCACCGGCGTTCGACAGGGCGCGGGCCGTGGCCCGCTATTCCGGATCGGCGCGGGACCTTGTCCTGGCATTTAAATTCGGCCGCCGCCGGGAGCTTGCCGGTCCAATGGGCCGATGGATGTCCGGTGCGGGCGCGGAAATTGTTACCGAACAGAGCCTGTTGATCCCGGTTCCGCTGCATCGTGGCCGCCTGTGGCGGCGTGGGTTCAACCAGGCTGCCGATCTTGCCAGGGCGGTTGCGGTTCAATCGGGCGCGGAGTTTGCGCCCTTTGTCCTGCATCGCCGGCGCAGGACACGTCCCCAAGTCGGGCTCGACGCGGCTGGGCGGCTCAAGAACACCCGCGGCGCGTTTGACGTCGATTCCTCCAACATCCCTAATGTCCTCGGGCGATCCATCGTCTTGGTCGACGACGTTTACACAACCGGATCGACCGTGACCGCATGTACGCGTGTGCTGAAGCGGGCCGGGGCCGCAAGTGTCGACGTCCTGGCCTTCGCCATTGCAGATCCACTCGATGCAGATAGGACCTGACGAGGATGGCCCACGGTCTTATGACAATCCAGTGACTTGTGATCGATCCGCCGGTGCACATATAACGGGCCTCCGGAATTTCATAAAAACCCAGATCCAAGGTGCATCAGGTTATGGTCGATGTAGTCATCTATACCCGGCAACTGTGCGGATTTTGTACGGCAGCAAAACGACTGCTGGATAAAAAAGGTGTCGCGTATACCGAACATGATGCGACCTTCAGTCCGTCCTTACGACAGGAAATGGTCCAGAAAGCCAACGGTATGTCGACCTTCCCACAAATCTTCGTCGGCGACCAGCATGTCGGGGGATGTGACGATCTGCACGACCTTGAACGAAGTGGTAAACTTGATGGTTTATTGGCGGCCTAGGTCGATGACCTGGCCGGCGACCAGCGTATGGTCTGTGATCTGGCTTCCGGCGTTGCCAGGAGATTGATGTGACGGACTTCATCGCGGCATGCGTCCAAATGCGCAGTGGGCAATCGGCCGACGAAAACCTGGCGGTTGCGAAGACGCTGATACGGGATGCGGCAAGTGCGGGCGCGCTCTTTGTTCAGACGCCCGAAATGACCAATCTTCTGGTTCGTGGCCGCGAGCGCCTGATGACGCAAATCGTGTTCGAGGACCACGACATCTTTATCGCGGCTTTCAGACAGCTTGCGCGCGAATGCGAAATTTGGATCCATGCCGGTTCTCTGGCCATCAAGCGGCCGGACGGGCGGGCCGCCAACCGGGGCATGCTGTTCGCCCCCGACGGCAGCATCGCTGCCCGGTACGACAAAATTCACATGTTCGACGTCGATCTGCCGAATGGCGAAAGCTGGCGGGAATCGGCAACTTATGAGCCAGGATCCACGGCGACGGTCGTCGAATTGCCAATGGCCCGATTTGGCCTGGCTATTTGCTACGATGTCCGGTTTCCAGGCCTCTTTCGGGACCAGGCACGCATGGGAGCGGGGGTTCTGACCGCACCAGCCGCGTTCACCAAACAGACTGGCGAGGCGCACTGGCACGTTTTGCAGCGCGCCCGGGCTATCGAGAATGGCGCCTACATGATATCGGCAGCTCAAACCGGCAGGCATGACGATGGTCGCGAGACGTACGGACACAGTCTGATTGTAGATCCCTGGGGCCGTGTCGTCGCGGAACTGGCGGATGACCGGCCAGGATTTGTCGCGGCGACAATCCGCCCGCAAGATGTCGTGAAAGCGCGCGCCAGTATCCCTGTTCTATCGAACGAACGAGATTTCGGCCGGACTGCGATCTCATACAGGTTGGACGTGGAGACTGCCGGTTGATCCGCTACAGCTTAATCTGTGATTTGACCCACGAGTTCGAAGGCTGGTTCCGTAACTCCGAGGATTTCGACGCGCAGCGAGAGGCAAGACATGTCCATTGCCCGATCTGTGGGTCACAAGCTGTCCACAAGAGCCTGATGGCGCCGGCGGTGTCGACGGCGCGGAAAAAGACGGCCCGGCCCGGCGATGCGAGTGAAGGTCAGTCAGGATCTTCGTCGACCGCCGGAGACCTTCCAGCCGCTGGCGTCAACGCTGACGAAAAAAGCCCCGGCAGCGACCAGTTGGCGCTGTTGCCGGCCGATATACGGCGTCAGGAGATTGCCGCCGGTCTGCGGGCACTGCGGAACCGGATTGTCGAAAACTCCGAACATGTCGGCGACCGTTTCGCAGAAGAAGCGCGTAAGATGCACTACGGCGAGAAAGAAGAACGGCGGATATATGGCGAAGCCACGAGGGACGACGCGGAGGCCCTGATCGAAGAGGGAATCGCTGTTCTGCCGGTGCCATTGGTGCCGGACGACAAGAACTAGGGGCGTTGGCGCCTGCCCGGCCCGTGGGCCGGTGACGCCTCCCGCCCTGGAGTTTTGACTACGCTTTGCTCACGGCCGGTTGTTTGCGAGTGCTCTTGCGTTTGGCGCTGGGCGACACGTCCTCGAATGTTTCTTCAGCCAGCTCTCCCAGGTCCTGAGCGGTCTGAATCGCGGCCTCGTTGAGGTCTTCGGCGGCCGCAATGCTGTCCGTCAGCCCCTCCTGGAGGCGTTCCATCCGTTGTTTGGCGTAGGTCTGATATTCCTCCGCCATTTTGGTGTAAAACGCCTGCAGCGTCGCGATTGCCTCATCAGGCATTCGGCACTGTCCCAGCGTTTTGGCGCATTCGAAGTCCTCGTGCAGTCGATGACTGACAAAAGCCATATGATCATCGAATGCTTTTTCGGCCTGGTCCCAGATGGTCTGGTGGACACGCCGCATATTGGCGAAGGTTCGCTCTTCTATCTTGTCTTCGCGTTCAGCCAGGTTCCAGTTTGACAGCGCCTTTTGCTGCCACTCGTTCATGAAACTTGGAACGTCAAACAGGTTGTACCTCGACTTATCGGACATCAGTGCCTCCTCGTGTTTGAGGCCGTACGGCCGCGTACGGTTACCCCCGGGGCGGTGCACGTTCTGAACCGCCAGCTCCTGGTTGCCGGTCTTATCAGCACGTAAGTTCATGATGTTTGATTTTAGTCATAGATTTGTGGCGATTTTGTCAAAAAGTTGGGCGAAGGGATTCGTGATTGCGGTGCTGGCAATCAGATCCAAAGCCATCAGAGGAGCTTCACTGGTTCGATGGCCCAAGAAACAGTCGCAAACATAAGCCACGTGCGAAAAAGCGCGCAATCGCCTGGCGTGCCTACACCCGACGGGCGCCACGTTCCTTCCCGTTATGATTTGGCAGCGGAGAGCGACGACAGTGACAGTTATTCGGTCACCGCATTCGCCGAAGTCCTGGACCGGTCAACCCGCGCCATGCTGGCGCGCGCGACTATGGGAATATCACCGGCCGCCCTCGCCCGCGCATATTATGATTGGGCGCTCCATTTGGCGATTTCGCCAGGGAAACAGGGTCGCTTGATCGAGAAGGCGGTCACCAAAACCCGGCGACTGGCGCGGTTTGTCCTCACATGCGCGGCAACTTACGGCGACGGCGATCGATGTATCGAACCTCTCCCGCAAGACCATCGGTTCGATCATCCCGGCTGGACGACATTTCCCTTCAACATCTATTCCCAGAGTTTCTTGCTGTCCCAGCAATGGTGGTACAACGCCATGACCGGGGTCCGCGGTGTTACCGAACACCATGAAAAGGTCGTCGATTTCACGACCCGTCAGTTTCTGGATATTTGGTCGCCGTCCAACTACATCTGGACCAACCCGGAGATTATCGAAAAAACGATGAATGACGCGGGCCTAAACCTGTTTAGCGGCGCGAACCATTTCATCGAGGACGCGGATCGTTATGTGCGCAATCTTCCCCCAGCTGGAACAGACGAGTATGAAATCGGCGTGGATCTGGCCGCGACGCCCGGCAAGATCATTCATAGAAACCGGCTGATGGAGCTCATTCAGTACAGCCCGTCCACGGAAAAGGTCAGGCCGGAACCTGTTGTGATCGTGCCGGCCTGGATCATGAAATACTACATCCTCGACCTGTCGGCCCAGAACTCGCTGGTCCGGTTTTTGGTGTCGAAGGGCTACACAGTCTTCATGATTTCCTGGAAAAATCCGGGCCGTGATGACCGCGATCTCGGGATGGACGACTACCGGGTCCTTGGCATCGAGGAAGCGCTGGAAGCTGCTCTTGCCGTTACCGGCGCTGCAAAGGCGCATATGGCCGGATACTGCCTCGGTGGCACCTTATTGGCGATCGCTTTGGCCGGTTTGATGCACAAGGGTGACACCCGCGTCGCATCCCTTTCTCTCTTTGCCGCCCAGACCGATTTCACGGAGGCGGGCGAACTGACGCTGTTCATCGATGAAAGCGAAGTGTCTTTCCTTGAGGATATGATGTGGGAGCAAGGTTTTCTTGACACGCGGCAGATGTCGGGCGCGTTCCAGTTGCTGCGTTCAAAAGACCTGATTTGGTCGAAAGCGATCCGGGAGTACTTGCTGGGTGAGCGGGCGCCCGTCTTTGACTTGATGGCCTGGAACGCGGACGGGACACGGATGCCTTACAAAATGCATTCGGAGTATCTATCCCACCTGTTTCTGCGCAACGATTTTGCTGAGGGGCGCTGCCAGGTCGACGGGCTTCCGGTGTCCATTGAAGACATCCACGTGCCGATCTTTGCCGTTGGAACGGAAACAGACCACATCGCGCCCTGGCAATCGGTATTCAAAGTGACGCATTTGGCCGACACACCGGTTACGTTTGTGCTGACGACCGGTGGGCACAATGCCGGGATCGTCAGCGAACCCGGGCATCCAAATCGCAGATACCGGATCCTGACCACGGATCCGCGCCATAAGTTCATCGATCCGGCAACCTGGCTCGGCACAGCCGTCCTGCGCGAGGGGTCCTGGTGGGAATCCTGGTCGGAATGGCTGGATGAGAAATCGGGAAGTCCGGGCTCTCTTCCCCCGATGGGGCAACCAGATGATGGCTATCCGGTTCTGACGGATGCGCCTGGCAGCTATGTGCGGATGCTGTAGTCCAGTCCTAGGCCCTGTGGACGCATTGGAGATGCATTTCGTGAGACAATAGGCCAGAGATGGCGGGAAAAGACCCGAAGAGCGTATCGGCGATACGGTCAAAGGGCGTTTCACGCCAGGTCG
Source organism: Roseibium sp. (assembly GCA_017643215.1). Lineage (GTDB taxonomy): Bacteria > Pseudomonadota > Alphaproteobacteria > Rhizobiales > Stappiaceae > Roseibium. The sequence goes on from JAEPNV010000012.1 coordinate 126,437, forward strand.
ACGCCTCCTGTCTCACTCGAAAGGCCGGGCCCGCATCGCCCAAACCCGGCGCACATCCGTCTTGATGATGGGCGCGCGTCATCTGCGCCGGATTTCCTTGATCTTGGACGATGCGTTTCCCGGCGAAATGCATCTCCAATGCGTCCACAGGGCCTAATCTGACAGCCATGACTTCAATGCGGCCGTGACCTTTTTCGGTTCCTCAAGCGTCGACAAGTGCCCGCTTCCTTCGATGACCGCGAACTGGCTTTCTGGAATGGCCGCGTGGATTTCGCGCGCAAGGTCCGGCGGTGTCAAACGGTCACCATCGCCAACCACAACCAGCGCCGGACAGGAGATCTCGTGGAGCCTGGGCCGTGCATCGATGCGGTTGATCAGGGCCGTTTGCTGGCGGATGAATGCTTCAGCCCCGGTTTCCATCGCCATTTCGACGACAACCGCTTTCAGGACTTCATCGTCCTCCCGGCTTTCGTGCACAAAACCGGGGTAGAGAATGTGCGGTACTTTCTTGAAATCCTTCTTCCGGGCCAAATCTATCAAGAACCTTCGGCGCTCGGTCTGATCTTGCGTGTCAGCCCGGGCATTCGTGTCGAGCAGCGCCACCCGGGAAACCCGTTCCGGCGCTTCGCGTAGAATTTCCATGGCGATGTAGCCGCCCATGGACAGGCCGACAAGCGCAAATGTGTCCGGCGCCTGGCTGAGGACATGCGCGGCGATGTCCGGAATACTGTCGTGCTGCCTGTGGTCCGCGACCATGATCGGGCGGTCGGCGAACGCCACGATTTGCGGGGCGTACAGGATTTCGGTGCACAGCAGCCCCGGGACAAACAGGATCGGCTCACTCATTGCCGGCACCGGACAAACCTGGCCGGGCGGCGAGCAGCATGTAGTTGACATCCATGTCGCGGGACTTGTTCCAACTGTCCGTCAACGGATTGTAGGTGACGCCGGACCGGTCGATCACCTGCATGCCGTTTTCGCCGAGCGGGCCCTCGATCTCGCTGGGCCGGACCAATTTTTCATAGGAATGCGTGCCCTTGGGCAGCCATTGCAGAATGTACTCCGCGCCCACGATCGCCAACGCATAGGCTTTGAGGGTCCGGTTGATAGTGGCAATGAACATCAGTCCGCCAGGGCGGACCATTTGGGCGGTGGCGCCCATGAACACCGGAACGTCGGCCACATGCTCGACCACTTCCATGTTCAAGATCACATCGAAAGTCTCGCCGGCGGCGGCGAGTGCCTCGGCGGTCTCCGGCCGATAGTCGATCGACAGGCCGGAGCTTTGCATGTGAAGTTTGGCCACCTCGATATTTGTCGTCGATGGGTCGGCACCAACAACATCCGCGCCCAGGCGCGCCATTGGTTCGCTGAGCAGGCCGCCGCCGCATCCAATGTCCAAAAACCGGAGCCCGGCGAACGCATCGGCGGCCTTCGGATCCCGGCCGAAGTGCCGGCAGACCTGGTCTTTGATGTAGGCCAGGCGAACCGGATTGAACTTGTGCAACGGTTTGAATTTGCCGGTCGGATTCCACCATTCCTGGGCAAGCGCGGAAAACCGGGCGACTTCGGCTTCGTCCACGGTGCTGGTTGCTGGGTCTGCATGGGCACTCATGCCGGGTCCTTTCTGGTGGGCGCGGCCGGTGCGGCGACGCGGGAGTCTGGCGGCTTTAACCGTCGTTCTAAGGTCCTGACGGATTTGTCAAGCGCTGTGGTTGCGGGGGCGGCATTCGGGCTGTATGCATGGCGCCCAATCCGCGTGACGCTGATCCCAGCGTCCTTCAACGAACAATACGACGATCGACATGGCGCGACTGGTACTCAAATTCGGCGGCACGTCTGTTGCCGACCTCGATCGCATCCAAAACGTGGCGCGCCACGTCAAACGCGAAGTGGAGGCCGGCCACGAAGTGGCCGTGGTGGTCTCGGCCATGGCCGGGCAAACGAACAAACTGGTGGAATTCTGCCGGCAAGCCTCGCCCCTCCATGATGCGCGGGAGTATGACGCGGTCGTCGCGTCGGGTGAACAAGTGACATCAGGGCTGCTTTCGATTGTCCTGCAGAATATGGGGGTGAACGCACGGTCCTGGCAGGGTTGGCAAGTCCCGATCAAGACCGATGAAAACCACGGCGCCGCCCGGATCAACGAGATCGAAAGTGGCTTTTTGACAGAACGCATTGGTCAGGGGCAGGTCGCTGTCTTGGCCGGGTTCCAGGGAATTTCGCCGGATAATCGTATTTCGACCTTAGGGCGTGGCGGGTCGGACACCAGCGCGGTCGCCATCGCCGCCGCGATCAAGGCCGACCGGTGTGATATCTACACGGATGTGGATGGCGTCTACACGACGGACCCGCGTATCGTGCCAAAGGCCCGGCGGCTGGAACGGGTTTCTTTTGAAGAGATGCTGGAAATGGCCTCGCTCGGCGCGAAGGTGCTTCAAGTCCGCTCCGTGGAAATGGCCATGGTGCATGGCGTGCGGACCTTCGTGCGCTCCAGTTTCGATGATCCGGAGGCGCCTCAAGTCGACGGCGGCGGCCTTCCCCCTGGAACACTCATTTGCGACGAGGAAGAACTCGTGGAACAGCAAGTCGTTACCGGCATCGCCTTTGCGAAGGACGAAGCTCAGATTTCAATCCGCAACGTGGCGGACAAGCCGGGCGTCGCCCAGTCGGTGTTCGGACCGCTCGCCGATTCCAACATCAACGTCGATATGATTGTCCAAAACATCTCACCGGACGGACAGACAACCGATATCACTTTCACGGTTCCGGAAACCGATTATGATCGTGCGATCAAGGTGCTTGAAGAAAACCGTACGGCAATCGGATTTCAGAACCTGGAAGGCGCCACGGACGTGGTGAAGGTGTCGGTGATTGGAATCGGCATGCGGTCGCATGCGGGTATTGCCGCGCAGTGTTTTCGCGGATTGGCCGAAAAGGGGATCAATATTCGCGCGATCACGACATCTGAGATCAAAATTTCCGTTCTGATCGATTCGGCCTATACGGAACTTGCCGTTCGGAGTCTGCATTCGCTATACGGTTTGGACGGATAGGAGTGTCCGAACCGGGCGGATTCGCGGACAAAGGCCGAATACGCTTCCCGTTCGGACCCTGAGTGGGGTTCAGCGATGCGCAGCAACCTGGCCGGCCCGCGCCTGTTGCTCCGGCGGCTTCGCGAGGTCATGGCGGAGCCGATCAAGGCGCAGGCCCGTCTCGATAAAATCGTGGTCTTGATCGCGTCGAACGTCGTCGCGGAGGTTTGCTCCGTGTACGTCCTGCGCGCCGACGGCGTGCTTGAGCTTTATGCGACCGAAGGCCTCAATCGTGAAGCCGTCCACCGGGCCTCGCTCCGTGTCGGCCAGGGGCTTGTCGGCCTGATCGCGGCCGAAGCCCGCCCGCTCAACCTTCCAAACGCCCGGGCGCATCCCGGTTTCACGTACCTGCCGGAGACCGGGGAAGAAGCTTATAACTCCTTCCTTGGCGTGCCGATCCTGCGCGCGGGGCGCACCCTTGGGGTGCTGGTCGTTCAAAACAAATCACACCGCACGTATCTGGAAGACGAGGTCGAGGCCCTGCAAACCACGGCGATGGTCATTGCCGAAATGGTCGCAGCCGGTGATCTGGAAGCGATTGCGCAAAAGGCGACCGGGCTCGACCTTTCCCGGCCGATCCATTCCAGCGGCACCGGGCTCGCGGAAGGCGTCGGGCTTGGCCATGTCGTGCTGCATGAACCGCGGGTCGTGGTAACCAATCTCATCGCCGAGGATGTTGACGCGGAAAGCAGCCGGCTGGAAGTCGCGATCAATCGTTTGCGGCTGTCCATCGATGATCTTCTGGCCAGCGGCGACATGGCCGGGATGGGCGAGCACCGGGAGGTGCTTGAGGCCTATCGCATGTTCGCGCATGACCGGGGCTGGATCCGGAAAATCGAGGAAGCGATCCGCAATGGTTTGACCGCGGAGGCTGCGGTCGAGAAGGTGCAAAGCGATACGCGCGCCCGGATGTTGCGCCAGACCGATCCTTATTTGCGCGAACGCCTGCATGATCTGGACGATTTGGCCTACCGGCTGATCCGGGAACTGATGGGCCGCAAGCATGGGCCCTTGTCCTCTGAACTGCCGCAGGACGCTGTCCTGGTGGCGCGGAACATGGGTGCCGCCGAACTCCTGGACTATGGACGCGACAGAATCCGGGGACTTGTGCTGGAGGAGGGCGGGCCAACCAGCCATGTGACAATCGTTGGCCGGGCGCTCGGAATCCCGCTTGTCGGGCAGGTCGATGATATCGTCAGCCTCGCCGACGCGGGCGATGCCATCATCGTCGATGGGGATGCCGGTGAGGTGCATCTGCGCCCGGCGGCGGACATTGAAAACTCCTATGCGGAAAAGGTCCGTTTCCGTGCCCGGCGCCAGGCGCAATACCGGCGGCTGCGTAGCAAACCATCCGTCACCAAAGACGGCGTGGAAATTACGCTGCAAATGAATGCCGGCCTGCTCGTGGATCTGCCGCATTTGGCAGAGGCCGGGGCCGCGGGCGTCGGCCTGTTCCGCACCGAGCTGCAATTCATGGTGGCCTCCTCGTTTCCGCGCATGCGGGAGCAGAAAGCGCAATACAGCCAGGTGCTGGACGCGGCGAACGGCAAGCCGGTGACCTTCCGGTCGCTGGATATCGGCGGCGACAAGGTGCTTCCTTATTTGAGGTCCATTCAGGAAGAAAATCCGGCCATGGGATGGCGCGCGCTGCGGCTGGGTCTCGATCGGCCAGGCTTGTTGCGCACGCAGATCCGCGCGCTGCTGACCGCTGCCGCGGGACGTGAATTAAAGCTCATGTTCCCGATGGTCGCCGAGGTCGCCGAATTCATCCGGGCGCGGGATCTGGTCGACCGCGAACTGAAACACTTGCGCCGCCATGGCCACACGGTGCCCGAGCATATCCGGCTCGGCGTGATGGTTGAGGTTCCCTCGCTGTTGTTCCAGCTCGACGAGTTGATGATGCATGTCGATTTCGTCTCGGTCGGGTCGAACGATCTGTTCCAGTTCTTTTCCGCCGCCGACCGCAGCAACACGCGGGTTGCGGACCGGTTCGACACCTTGGGGATCGGTTTTTTGCGGGCCTTGAAAACAATCGTGGATGCAGCGCAAGAGGCCCATGTGCCCGTCACATTGTGCGGCGAACTGGCGGGCCGCCCCTTGGAGGCGATGGCTTTGATCGGTCTGGGATACCGGGATCTGTCGATGTCTCCGGCAAGCTTGGGCCCGGTCAAGGCAATGCTGCGAACGCTGGATGCGGGCCGTCTTTCGGCGCGCCTGCTGCCGCGTCTTGAGCCCGGGCATCCCGACACGGACATCCGGACGCTGCTGAAGCGATTTGCCAACGAAATGGATGTCGCGCTATAGCGGCGCCGGCCGAATGGTCTTTCGCCGCCGAAGGGGAGACAAGCGCGTATGCTGGCGCGTCAAAAGCTCGACACATTGCTGGATCGGTTCGCCGAAATCGAGCATCAAATGTCCGCCAATCCGGACCCGCAAACCTATGTGAAACTGTCGCGGGAATATGCCGGACTTGAGCCGCTCGTTCAAAAAATCCGGGCCTTGATCAAGGCACAGCAGGAATTGCAGGACGCCGAAGGCCTGTTGCAAGACACAAACACCGACGCGGAGATGCGCGAGCTTGCGGAAGGCGAGCGTGAGCATTTGCGCCAGATTCTGGACGTCTTAACGCAGGATGTGCGGATCGGTCTCCTTCCCAAGGATTCTGCGGACGCAAACGATGCGATCCTGGAAGTGCGCGCGGGGACGGGCGGCGACGAGGCCGCGCTCTTTGCCGGCGATCTGTTCCGCATGTACCAGCGTTATGCTGAGCTTCAGGGCTGGAAAGTTGAGTTGCTCTCCGCGAGCGAGGGCGAGGTTGGTGGTTACAAGGAGGTCATCGCCTCTGTGACCGGCGAGAACGTCTTTGCGCGGTTGAAGTTTGAGTCCGGCGTCCACCGCGTCCAGCGCGTGCCGGCGACCGAATCCGGCGGGCGGATCCACACATCCGCCGCGACCGTCGCGGTCTTGCCGCAGGCCGAGGACGTTGATGTCGACGTTCATGACAGCGATTTACGGATCGACACGTTCCGGGCTTCGGGTGCAGGCGGCCAACATGTGAATACGACGGATTCCGCCGTTCGAATAACGCACTTGCCAACCGGCATTGTCGTTGCCGTCCAGGATGAGCGGTCCCAGCACAAGAACAAGGCCCGGGCCATGCAGCTTCTGCGCGCCAGGATCTATGACGAAGAACGCGCCCGCGCAGCAAACGAACGCACCGAAGCCCGCCGATTGCAAGTTGGATCCGGCGACCGGTCCGAACGCATTCGCACCTACAATTTCCCGCAGGGACGGGTGACCGACCATCGGATCGGGCTGACGCTGTATAAACTTGACCAGATCATTGCCGGCGAGGCCCTCGACGACGTGATCGACGCCTTGGTCCTGGATCATCAAGCCTCACTTCTGGCCGCCGAAGAGGGACCGGCTTGAAATTAGGTCCTCTTTATCGCCGGATGCGCGAGCGATTTCGCGCTGGCGGGTTGGACTCAGCCGGCCTCGATGCCCGATTCTTGATTGCCGACGTCCTCGCGTTGACGCCCGGCGACGTGCTTTTGCAAGAAGACCGGCTCGTTTCGGAACCAGATCTCGATCGGCTGGATCAGCTCGCGGCCGCGCGCCTGTCGGGTGTTCCCATCGGGCGCGCGCTCGGGCACCGGGAGTTTTATGGGCTCGATTTCAAACTGAATGGCGATACCCTGGAGCCAAGGCCCGATTCTGAACTGCTTGTCGATACGGTTCTCGCGCGCACCGCGCCGGACGCACCATTCCGGTTCGCGGATATTGGCACAGGGACAGGTGCACTTGCGATCTCGATTCTGGCGCACCGGAAAAATGCGACCTGCGTTGCGACCGATGTATCGGAGAACGCTTTGGCGTGCGCTGCCGCCAATGCCGACAATCTTGGCGTCGCGTCGCGTTTGCTCTGTGTCCGTGCCGATTACACGGCCGGTCTGGCTTCCGGATTTGACTGGCTTGTCAGCAATCCGCCTTACATTGCGACGGATGTCATTGGAGACCTGGATCGCGGCGTCCGCGATCACGAACCTCGCTGCGCATTGGATGGCGGCCCGGACGGTCTTGATGCGTATCGGGCGATCCTGCCCCAGGCCCAGGCCCTTTTGGCCTCCACCGGGAGAATCGCTGTTGAAATCGGCTTTGACCAAGCTGCGTCCGTCACGGAAATGTTGCAACAATGCGGTTTCTTTGATGTTGAAATCATTGCTGATCTTGGCAATCGGCCACGACTGGCCGTTGCAGGAATGGCGCAATGAGTTGGGTTTTATCCGCTTGTAGAAAAAGCGCTTGGAAATCGGTCCGGAAAGGGGTAGGTTCTGAACGCCGAGACCGGAAATGTGATTGGCGTTGTGCGGGCTTGCCTCTTCGGCACCGTGGGGACTATCGCAAAAATCGCGTTGTGGAATCCGTCGCGTGGCGGGTTTTCCGGACGATCGGACTGTCGCAGAAACAACCCGTGTGAATGGGGCGGACGCCGGTGCAGTCTGGCGGGTGGTTTGTTATGACAGCCGCTGACCTTCACGATGGGTTTCGGTGACATTTTCGTATCGGTATTTCGTAATTCCGATGTTGGGTCGGCACGCCGCCGACCGCCGTTCCGCAAGAGAAAACGGCAGGATGAGACCAGGAAATCAAAGCAATAAACGAATGCGTGGGCGGGGCCGCAAAGGTCCGAATCCACTCACCCGTTCATATGAATCGAATGGTCCGGATGTAAAAATCCGCGGGACCGCTCAGCATATAGCGGACAAGTATCAGCAGCTCGCTCGGGATGCCCAGGCATCGGGCGACCGTATTATGTCTGAAAACTATCTGCAGCATGCCGAACACTATCTGCGGATCATTGCCGCAGCGCAGCCGCAGCAACCCGTGCAGCAGCCGCGCGTGGACCAGGATGAGTCCGCCGATACGCCCTCGAGCGCTGCCGCCGCACCACCATCCGATGAGCGGACACGACCGGAGCGTGGTGAACGGCCGAAACCGGCCTCGAACGACCTCATGGATGAAGACAGTCCGCAGCCGTTCATTGAAGACATGCCTACAATTGACGGGCAAGGTCAGGTCAATGGTCATGCGGTATCCGCGGGCGGCGAAGATACTTCGAAGGGCGACGGGGATGCGGACAAGCCGCGGCGCCGGACCCGGATGCCGCGCGGACGCCCGGTGCGGCGCACAGCTGACGATCAGCCGGAGAGTTCGGGAGACTTGAACGAGGCAGGTGCGGACGGTGGATCGGCCGCTGACGACACGGCCTCGGCCGCAGCCGGCGATGAAGAATCGGCCGCAAAGCCGAAGACCCGCCGGGCACCCCGGACACGACGGGTCAAAAAGGCAGATGAGGCACCTGACTCGGAAACCGTCGCGATTGGTGACTGAGCGGAGACTGCCGCGACATCAAGACAGTCAGACGGCGCCGCACGGCGCCGTCTGACTGCTGACAAACCAATTTATCTTCCGGCAGTCACGCTCGGGCATGTCCCGCGCATCCATAACGTTTTGATTTTATGGATCCTCGGAACCTTGTCCGAGGATGACCACGGAAAAACCGGAGACTGTCATCAACCTCACGGCGCCATGTGGCGCCGTTTTCTTTGTGGGGTGCCGCGAATTGTGCGGACCGGCCCTTTTGTTGTCTATTTGCCACACCTATATCGGTAGAGCGGCATTGGAATAGCCGTGCGGGTGCCCATCAACGGGGCCCGTATCCCGATACGTCGGCCATGCTTCGGGTGGTTCGGACGGCAAGGAGGACATCCTATGAATTTTGAAAAATACACTGAGCGCGCGCGCGGATTTGTACAGTCGGCCCAAACATTTGCCCTAGGCCAGGGCCATCAGCAATTCACTCCTGAACATGTGCTCAAAGTTCTGCTCGACGATCCGGAAGGCATGGCGGCGGGCCTCATCGCGCGCGCTGGCGGGGATGTGGCGGCCATTCAATCCGGTGTGGACGGGTTGCTGAACAAGCTGCCCAAGGTGTCGGGCGGCGCAGGTCAACTTTACCTGGCCCAGGCCACGGCGCGCCTGTTTGATCAGGCGGAAAAGATTGCCGAAAAGGCCGGCGACAGCTTTGTCACGGTCGAGCGTTTGTTGCTGGCAATCGCCATGGATGGCGACAACGAGGCGGCAAAACTGCTGTCCAAATCCGGTGTGACACCGAACGGCTTGAACGACGCGATCAATGCCCTGCGGCAAGGCCGGACGGCCGACAGTGCGACGGCCGAAAACCAATACGACGCATTGAAGAAATATGCCCGCGATCTCACTGAGGTCGCCCGGGACGGCAAGCTCGACCCGGTCATCGGCCGCGACGAGGAAATCCGGCGCACGATCCAGGTTCTGTCGCGTCGCACGAAAAACAACCCCGTGCTGATCGGTGAACCGGGTGTCGGCAAGACGGCGATCGCGGAAGGATTGGCGCTGCGGATCGTCAACGGCGATGTTCCCGAATCCTTGAAGGACAAACAGCTGCTTGCCCTGGATATGGGCGCGCTGATCGCGGGCGCGAAATACCGCGGCGAGTTCGAAGAGCGGCTGAAGTCGGTTCTGTCGGAAGTGGAGGCCGCGGCCGGGGCGATCATCCTGTTCATCGATGAAATGCACACGCTTGTCGGCGCCGGTAAGGCGGATGGTGCAATGGATGCCTCGAACCTTCTGAAGCCGGCACTTGCCCGCGGCGAGCTGCATTGTGTGGGGGCAACCACCCTCGACGAATACCGCAAGCATGTGGAAAAGGATGCGGCTCTCGCGCGGCGGTTCCAACCCGTCTTTGTCACCGAGCCAACCGTTGAGGACACCATTTCGATCCTGCGCGGCTTGAAGGAAAAGTACGAGTTGCACCATGGCGTGCGGATCACGGATTCGGCGATCGTTTCAGCGGCGACACTCTCCAATCGCTACATCACGGACCGGTTTTTGCCGGACAAAGCGATCGACCTTGTCGACGAGGCGGCCAGCCGGCTGCGCATGCAAGTCGATTCCAAGCCGGAAGAACTTGATGAACTCGACCGGCGGATCATTCAGCTGAAGATCGAGCGGGAGGCGTTGAAGGTCGAGAGCGATCCGGCGGCCAAGGACCGGCTTTTGAAACTGGAGAAGGAACTGTCAGGGCTGGAGGAGCAGTCCAATGCGCTGACCGCCCGGTGGCAGAATGAAAAGGAAAAGCTCAATCTTGAGCAAAAGATCAAGGAGCAGCTTGAACAGGCGCGCATTGACCTGGAAATCGCCCAACGTCAGGGAGATCTGGCCAAGGCCGGGGAGCTTGCCTATGGCGTAATCCCGGACCTGGAGCGCAAATTGTCGGAGGCCGAAGCGTCCGAGGATGCCGGCGCGATGGTCGACGAGGCCGTGACGACCAGCCACGTCGCGCAGGTGGTGTCCAAGTGGACCGGTATCCCGGTCGACAAGATGCTGGAGGGCGAGCGCGAAAAGCTTCTGCGTATGGAAGACGTCCTGGCCGGCCGGGTCGTCGGGCAGGCAGAGGCAATCCGGGCGGTCGCGACCGCCGTGCGCCGCGCGCGCGCCGGATTGCAGGACCCGAACCGGCCGATCGGATCGTTCATGTTCTTAGGCCCGACCGGCGTCGGCAAGACCGAACTGACCAAAGCGCTCGCCAGTTTCCTGTTCGACGATGACACCGCGATGGTCCGCATCGATATGTCGGAATACATGGAAAAGCACTCCGTGGCCCGGCTGATCGGGGCGCCTCCTGGCTATGTCGGGTACGAAGAAGGCGGCGCCCTGACCGAAGCCGTCCGGCGCCGGCCCTATCAGGTGGTCCTGTTCGACGAAATCGAAAAGGCCCACAGCGATGTCTTCAACGTGCTCTTGCAAGTGCTCGACGACGGCCGTCTGACCGATGGACAGGGCCGCACGGTCGATTTCCGCAACACGTTGATCATCATGACCTCGAACCTTGGCGCGGAATATCTTGTCAATCAGCCCGAGGGCCAGGACAGCGACGCGGTTCGCGATGAGGTCATGGACGCGGTCCGTGCGCACTTCAGGCCCGAGTTCTTGAACCGGCTGGACGAGATCGTTCTGTTCCATCGCCTGCAACGGGTCCATATGGCCGATATCGTGCGCATCCAGCTCGACCGGTTGCGGGATCTGCTGTCCGACCGCAAAATCACCTTGCGGCTCGACGACGGAGCGCTCGGGTGGCTGGCGCAAAAGGGCTACGATCCCGCTTATGGCGCGCGGCCGTTGAAGCGCGTGATCCAGAAGGATCTTCAAGACCCTCTGGCGGAAAAATTGCTGGCCGGAGACATCGCCGATGGACAAACGGTCGAAGTCAGCGCAGGCGGCGACCGCCTGGTGTTTTCAGCCCATGAGGACGAGAGCGCGGCGGCCTAGCTGCCGGCACGATTATTCCGCGAAAAACACCGGCTCCCCGGAGCCGGTGTGAGGTCGATGACAAACCAGTGTATCTTTCGCCAGTCATGCTCGGGCCTGTCCCGAGCATCCATAACGTTTGATTTTTATGGATCCTCGGAACCTTGTCCGAGGATGACGACGGAAAAATCGGGATGGTCATCAACCTGACCGGCACACTGGCGCCGGCCTTTGACTGTCATCCAATGATCTTCACTGAGCGGATGCGACGCGGGACGGGCGTCGGGCGCGATCCAAAAGCGCGTCGATGCGAAGGCGTTCTTCTTCGAATGCGGCCAGCATGTCACCTTCAAGAACGCGGCCACGCGGCAATCGAATTCGCATGGGATCGACGAAACGGTTGTTCACCTTGACTTCGTAGTGAAGGTGCGGGCCGGTGGAAAGGCCTGTCGAGCCCACATAGCCGATGATTTGACCTTGCGAAACCTGCCCGCCCGCGCGAATGCCCTTCGAGAAGCCGGTCATGTGGCTATAGGTCGTCGTGTAACCGTTGGCATGGCGCAATTCGATCCGCCGGCCGTATCCGGACGCCCATCCGGCTTTTATGATGGTGCCGTTGCCAGCCGCCATGATGGGCGTTCCGCGTGGGGCGGCCCAGTCCACCCCGGTATGCATCTTCCGGTATTTGTGAATCGGATGGCGGCGCATGCCAAAGCCGGAACGGAAGCGGCCGCTGGACACGGGCTTGCGCATCAGGAATTTCTTCGCGCTTTGGCCGTTGGCATCATAATAGTCGACGACACCATCGTCCGGTGCTCTGAACCGGTAAAATCGGCGGGTGGTGGCCCCTGTTGTCAGGCCGGCATAAAGGACTTCTGCAAGGCCTGCCTCACCATCTTGGACCTCGGCGAAGAAGACCTCCATGGAATCGCCGGGCTGGACGCGGGCGTTGAAATCAACGTCAAACGAAAACACCCGAATGAGTTCCTCGATCAGCGGCCCCTGCAGGTCCTGTTCAAGCCCGGTCTGATACAGGCTGTCGTAGATCGCCGGTGTCGGGCCGCCATACGAAATCCGGTCAGCCTCCGCGAACGCATCGGCGAGAAAGTTCGCCGGGGCTTTTGCTTCGACATAAGCACCGGTATCGGACCGGGCCACGGTCGCCCGGTGAACCGTATCGGAGTAAAGACTGATGCGTTCAGGGCGCATCCGGCCGGTTTCGTCGAGACTGGGCGCATAGGCAATGCGAAGACGCTGGCCCTCTGCGAGACTGTCGAACCCGAAGGCCGTCGCAAATGCGGACTGGATCAACTCTGCTTCTTCGGGCGTGGCGTCATGATCCTGAAGAATATCCATCAGGTCCATGCCGTCGGTGATCGGCACAATTTTTTCGTCCATGCCGGCGAACCGGGTATCATCGTCGCGCTTGGAAACGAAGGACACGTTTTCCGGCGTGATCCGCACCGCGTAACGGGCAAGATCGGGCTGGCGGGCCAGATTGAAGTCGAAGCGGCCGGGGTCGACAAGGGTCTGCGCGGCCATATCAACGGCGTTGTCGGCCAGAAACCGCGCGGACCGGCGGACCTGGCGTTCGACTGTTTGTTCGCTTGGCGTTGCGTCCGCGTCGATAAGCCGGCTGTCCACCGGAAAACGCGTGAGACTGATGCTGATCTCGCCCTCGACTTTAGCGCCGTAAATGCTGTCGGAAAAGACAGCTTCATTCGCCGCGGGCGCGGTGGCGACTTGAACATCGGAAAACATGTTCAGCGGATTGAACGCGGGGATCGACTGCACCAGATCCGGATTTTTCCGGGTCGCCAGTGTCGCGCTGACCAGAGCATAAGGGCGCACGCTGATCAGTTCCCGGTCGCCTTCCCGGGTGACGACATTCACTTCGATGATCTGCTTGTTGGAAAACTCCGTTGTGGCCCGGGTGATCCGGTCGCCTTTTGTGCTCAAGGCGCCGCTGGTCACGCCATTCTCGAAAACATTTGCCGGATCCGTGGCGGCCGAGACCGAATATTGGCCATCCAGCGCGGCCATCAATGCGCCGCCCATGAGGGCAACCGATGTGAAACCGGTCAGAATTGTCCCGGCCAGCCAACGAACGGACACCTGTCGCCGGTCGGTGAGAACATGACGATCGCCGCGCATGACGAGCGGCGGGTCCTCTCCAAGACTGACCGGCAAGGCGGGTGCCGGATGAAATGATCCAAACTGCATGATCGTCGTGTCGGACCCCTTAGGAGAACCACATGTTTTTATCCGCCGCCGGTCATCTGCAGCCGCGCGGCAGGTTTCTCTGGCGCCGATGGCTTATGGATCAGCAAACAGAGCATCGTTGCGCAGGAAAATGCCGGTTGTCGCCGCAAAGGTCAATTCCTCCTTTGACAGCCTGTCCGCCCGGGCATTGGCCGCCGTCGCAGGGCCGTTCCTGCGCCGATCTCGGCACCGCTTCAGCCGGTCAAGAATGCGGCGGACATCGGGGGCGTCCCCGACTGATTGTCCTTGCGAAAAAGCCCGGAAAACAGCCCTTTTCAGCCCGGCGATCGCATCGTGTCTTGGTATGTGAATCTTTTTTGACAAAGGTTGTTGACTCGTCTTGGGCGCCTGCGTATAACGCCCTCCATCGACGGCGCCGCCGCGGAAACGCGATGACTGTCGCCGTTGGATTTACCGGACATAAATGGCAACGGGGTCCTCAACGGATCAACGGTCTGTGTCCTCCTTGGCTCCTTGGCCGGAACCCTTCCCGGGTTTGTTCTTTGACAATTTTAGATTTGAAGGAAGGGAAGCGTAGGCGGCGTTGATGTTTTGCGGGGTGCTGGTGTTGGTT
>JAEPNV010000013.1 GCA_017643215.1 Roseibium sp.
CGGGGCGCGGGTCCATCGGCCAGAACACCCGGCCTGTCGCGGTCTGCATCCAATCGCCTTTGCGTGGTTTAGCCATCACGCACCCCCCAAACGTTTGTCGAGCCGCGCCATCAGCGCCGCCGGCGCCTGCGGAACCGGGCCGCCATCGGGAAACAGCGACGGCACGGGCGGCGCGGAACCTGGAGCGTCCATCAGCACCGGCGCGCCGTGGACGCGCGCGTAGGTCAGACCGTTCCAGGCCGCCAGCCGCGCCCGCGTGTCCTGGCTGGAAAAGCCGCGCGACAGCGCCGCGCGCACCTTGCGCGGGCAAAGCCCGGTTTCCCCGGCGATCAGCGGCACGGCGAGTTTCACGGTGTCAAAGCCCCGCGCCAGCGCCCGCGCGCGCGAAAACAGCGCCAGAATAAGCGTGTCATGCGCCGTCATTGCCCCCGCTCCACGTCCCGCTGATCGATTGGGTCCGGCTGGTAGGCGATCAGCGCATGCGCCGCACAATACGGCCCGCGCACGGCTTCTTTTCCGCACACGTTGCGGGGATCGTCTTCGCGATGCCACAACGGCCAGCGGCACGCGCTTGCCGGCGCATCGACCAGCGGAACGCCCAAGACGCGGGGCGCCGGCGTCTCCGGTTCCGGAACCGGCGGAACGACCGCGGGCGCCGCGTGTTTCCGGTTTTCGGCCCTTGCCTTCGACGGGGGCCCGCGTCTGGCGGCGTTTTTCTCCGCCTTCGCTGCCGTCACACGGGCTTTTCCAGCCGCCCGCCGCGCCTTACGCGGGTTTCCCTTGAGCGCGATGTTCTGCCGGTGGCAGATGCCAATGACAGCCTGCCGGGTGAGGTAACCATGGCGCTTGGAGAGTTCCACCGCAATTTGCGCCGCGCTGTGTCCATCGGCCGCCAGCGGGCGCACCGCTTCGGCTTTTTGCGCCGGGCTGAGCCGGTCCCACACCGTCATGGCCCCTCCCCGACGTGATCGGGGGCCAGCCCCCGGCGCTTGTCCCCGGCACCGATCGGGGATGGAACGGGGGCCGCGTCCGCCTCGGCTTCAATCTCCGACCAGGCCGCGCGCATCGCGTGATCGTCAAACGGCTCGCCGCGCCATGGACGCGGCAGACCGGCATGGACGGCGTGCTTGTCGCTGGCGTAGATGATCGATGTGTGGTCGCGGCGGCCGAACTTGTGGCCGATGTCCGGCGTGCCCCGCCCGGTCAAGACCCGGCACCAATAGATGGCTTTAAAGCGCGGCCCGATGAACACCTGCGCCCGGCCGTGGCCCTCCATGTCCACCACCGAAACGCCCGATTTCCGCGAAATGACATCCTTGATGTACCAGACGAGCGGACGCCCATTCGGCGCTCGTTTCCGCCGGCCGGGGGCCTTTTTTGGCGCGGGCGGACCGAACAGGGGCGCGCTGGCGACGTTCAGAAAATCCCGCTTCGGCGGCGGCGGGCTGGCCACATGCAAGATATCCCGCGGCGCGTCGGCCCTCGCCTTGGCCCGCGCCTCCCGCCCGGCTTGCGCCTCCCGGTCCGCCTGCGCCCGCGCGCGTTTATCCGCCAGATGCGCCCGCCGCGCGGACTGGTGGTCCGCCGCAAGATCGGTCAGCAACGCCCGCCGGGCGGCCGAGCGCGGCGCGCGCAGGCATCCGTTCAAGAGCGCTTCGCCCTCATGGCGTGTTGGCACAAGGCTCATGTCCCCGCCTCCCCGGCCACCTGTGCCGCATAAATCTGGAGAACGGCCAGCGCTTCGATGGCGGCGCTCAGCTTGTCGACAACTTCAAAATCGGTGATTTCTTCTGGCGTGATCTGGCCGTCGTCATTCAGTGCTCGGCAGATCGTATCCGCCGCTTCGCCGCCACTTTTCACCGCTGCCCCCAGCGCCGCCGTCCAATTTCTAGGGACCAGCGACGGTTTGGGCAGCGGCACGTATACACCGCTGGCTAGACGGCACATTAGGCGCACCACGTTCGGGTCGTCCGCATCCATCGTCAGGTCCATTAGGACGTCAAGCGGGATATGCTCGTTCGCGTGCGCGATCGAGCCATAGCGCGACAATGTGCTTTGCCCGACGCGGGTCGCCATCGCGGCTTGTTCCTGGTTTCCGCAAGCCCGAATCAGCGCACGGACTGCCGCTTTCAGCGCGGCCCTGTCATGGTCAGTGGTCGGCCGTACGCTCATCGAATAATCTCCAAGGATTTATGCGATGACGGTGCACGGTCTTCGGCGGAATATTTGGTGTCTTCTGAATTCGTGTGCGCGGTTATGAAAAGCTTAAATGCACTTACTGGCTCGTCATTTATGTCACGGCGGTTTGCCAATTGTAAAACGGCGTCCGGCCTCGTACCGAGCGATGAGCTTGGCCCATACATTGGCAACTCAAAGCCGACCCGGACCGAGATGATCTGCTCACCACCCATCTATTCGCTCCGCTCATATTTTGCGGATTTCTATACTTTACGAATAGATCTGGATCAAGAGGCGGTCACGTTTATCAACGCCACAAGTGCAGATCAATGACTACAATTCAGCCGGAAACTCGTTCCTTTCGCAAATCCGGCGGTAACATGAAACCCAATGAGCGACTCAAGCACGCCCGCGTAAAGGCGGGTTTCCGTTCGGCTGCAGCGGCCGCAGACGCAATGGGAATGCGTGCGAGCACTTATCAGGCACACGAAAATGGCAATCGGAATTTCGACGCGGACGATGCCAAAAGATATGGACGCGTGTTCGGTATCTCTCCCGAATGGCTCTTGTTTGGCACGAAAACCGAAACTACGCCGCAGGACAGCCTGGAACAGCCCGTCATCAACGCCCCGGCAGAATTGGACTTTTTCAGTAACAAAAAGCGACCACTTGACTTGGACACGTTCCTCAAAGCCCGCACGATTGCGCGGGAGTTGGAAGCCGAGCTGACAGGTGGAGGGGTTGTAAGTTATAATGACTACAAGGTATTGTTGATAAATACGTACAATGATCTATTGTTGCGCAGAGACAGCAATGAAAACGATGAAACGGTTCCTAACGAGGATCGTCCATCATAGAAATTGTTTGGAATCCTTATGCAGCGTCGTTTCGGGCAGGTACTTGAAACCTTCAAAAAAATTGGCCCTGCCGAGGCGTTGGCTGAAATCAAACACAAAATGGCCATCTACGACCAAGAACCATTGGTATTGGGTGCCTGCTGGATGATTGCGAAGCACACAGATCTTGACTTACTTTCGGACGATCAGGTAATCGCGCTCTACAAGGAATGCCGAGACGCTTTCGCCGAGTTTGAGGAATTCTTCGGAGCCAAGACTGGGAACAGTCGCCATGAACTGCATTGAACCGCTCAAGGTAGCAGAAGTACGCCGTGCCGGCGACGATACCGCCAGGTTTCTGCTCAAATTGTGGGAGCGCGGGAAAGGCAGAGATACGATCGACTTGGTCCCGCTTTCCCCGTATTTTATGCGGTTTTCCGGACGGCTTGAGGAAGGATTGACGCCGCCTGTTCTGTCGATGGGACCACATACTTTAGCCGCGCGTCTCATAGGCCCTCACCTTTGCACGTTGCCAAAGCCCGACTTAGATATTGCGTTGGGCGAAGAGTACAGACGCTTTGCGTCATGCATCTATCACGATGCGCTGGAAAACCATGAGCCAAAGTACGACCTAGTTTCGAGTGTCTTTTCGACCGAAGGCTTGTCATATGACGTCCTATACAGCCGCCTTGTACTCCCTATTCATAATCGCATCGGCATCCGACAGGCTATTTTGTACACCCAAGCGCATCACGTTCGGCCAATACATCGCCGACCAGATCAAGAAGGCCGCCCCGTCGATTTCCAGCCAACCACAGATCCTGAACAGCGCTTTTTGGCGCCGGGGGCCGTATCCACCTAATTGCCCGCGGAAAAACTTCCTTGTATCCGCAGGCTTGCGGAAATCCACTCTCGGCATGTCGCGGGCGTATCCAGCAGTAAAGATAGTCGGGTTCGAATCTCAACAGAGAAACTAGCTGTATGAGTTTGACCAACGAGCCACCTAGGCCGTTTCGGCGAGCGCTTTCAACCGTATGGGCTTCACCTAGATAAACGACCCGTCCACTGGCCTCTTCGCAAAAAGAAGGCTGCTTCTCCGCCAACTGCACAGGCAATCCATCAGCCGTTTGATAGATTCGTGGTAAGTAGCTACGGAGATAGCTCGCAACTGTGGCGCCGTCAGTAAACACCTCAAGCCGTGATGCGACCGTACCGACCGGGCGCCCATCCGGATCCGTCAACATTATCCAGAACGAGCTGATCGGCAGCAGTGTATTAAAGATCGGGGAGAAGTGCTCGGTCACATCCTTTTTGATGTTCTCACAGAGTCGATTGAACTCGTGGAAGTCGTGACCAACTTTTAATGAATACCCATAACTTTCCAGATACTCTTTCTGGTAGGCTATTGCACACGCCAATTCTACATTCATGGCCGCATTCATAAGCAAATGTCCCGCGCTCGAATTCCGATTTCCTCGTTTTGACGTTAGTTCCGGCGGCCAACGGCCGCAACGCTGCCGAGCATATGGTGGCGGTAAAACTGGCTCAAACGCATTCAAGACGATGCATTTTGTATAGTTTTTAGGGCTAACATACACTTTGAGTTGATTATTGTGTATTCACACTGTATGGGTTTTTTCATGCGCAGGATCAGACTTAACAGTGCTGAGGACGATTACTTCGCCGTACAGATTGCACACTACGTCCGTGTCATTCGGCTACTGCCCCCTGCGAACGCTGCGCCGGCAATGTACCTGCTCGCCCGTTTCCTGTGCGAAATGGAAGCGGTTGCGCAACTCGCAGAGCAAGCCGGAGAACCGGACACGGCAAAGGACATCCGCGCCGTCGCCAACGCCACCGAAAACGCCGCCAACGTGCGGCTAACAAGCGCGTGAGGAGTGACCATGGCCAGGCCACCAGCACCGATCACGCAAGCGGACGTCCAGCGCGCCATTCGCGGCGCGATGAAAGCTGGGCTGGTCATCGGAACTGTCGAAGTCACGTCAGACGGCACGGTCCGCATCACAGCCGCACAGGACGCGGTTCAAGTTCCGGTTGAAAACTCAGCGCCACCTCGCCTTTAATTATCCATCATGTCGAAACCCCGCCTGCCATACACGCTTTGCGAGATCAGCCGCCACGGCAAGACCGTGTGGTATTTCCGCAAAGGTAAGGGCCGCCGCAGTCGATTGAACGGCAAGCCCGGCTCGGCCGAATTCTTAAAGAGCTATCAGGCCGCGCTGGCAAATGCGGACATCCCGCAACGCAGAACCCGCGCAAAGCCGGGAACGCTCGCCTGGCTATTTGAAGGCTATAAGGCAAGCGCGGAGTTCAAAGCGCTGGCGCCCTCTACGCGCAGGGTCCGCGCCAATATCCTCGACACCATCGCCCAAAAGGAAAACGAAGACGGCGTTCCCGCCGGCCGGTTTCCGCTGACCGCGATCACTAAAAAGGTGATCCGGCGCGGCCGCGATGACCGGGCCGAAAAGCCGGAAGCGGCGAACAGCTATGTGAAAACCCTGCGCGCCGTCTTCAAATGGGCGAAGGACGTCGCCGGCAGCATCGACCACAACCCGGCCGCGGACGTCCCCCTGATCAAGACCGGGTCCAAGGGCTGGCAGCCCTGGACGGACGCCGAAATTGAACAGTATCAGACGCATTGGCCGCTCGGCACAAAAGAACGCCTCGCCTTCGATCTCCTTCTGTTTACCGGCTTGCGCCGGTCGGACGTGGTCCGGCTTGGCCGCCAGCATATCCGTGACGGCATGATTGTCATCGACACGCTCAAAACGGGTGAGACCGCCTATATCGATATTGTTTCGGAATTGGACGAATCGATCGCGGCCGGACCGATCGGAGACCTGGTGTTTCTCGTGACCGAGTTCGGCAAGCCCTATTCGGGCGACGGATTTGGAAACTGGTTTCGGCGCAAGGTCCGTGAAACGGGCATAGTTGGCAAATCGCCCCATGGCGTGCGTAAAGCTGCCGCCAGCAACATGGCGAACGCAGGCGCGACAGAACATGGCCTGATGGCCGTCTTTGGCTGGGAGACCGGACGCCAGGCCCAGCACTACACGAGATCGGCGAACCGCCAGAAAATCGCCCGGGAACAGTCGGCCGGTTTGGCACGGAAGGGGAACACAAACGCCCCGCACCTTTCACCAAATCGCCCCGCACCTAGCAAAAAAACCAAGTAATTCATCAACTTAGGAAAGTGGTGGTGCCCAGAGGCGGAATCGAACCACCGACACGCGGATTTTCAATCCGCTGCTCTACCAACTGAGCTATCTGGGCTTTTCGCGTGTCCGGGTGGGCCCGGCCGCTGAAGTGGGCACGTTATAGAGGCTCGTCCTGGGCTTGTCCAGAACTCCCGCGAAGTTTTTCAAAGCCAAGAAACCGGCCCCAACTCGGCGAGTACACGCGCCAAGATGACCGCGTTTCGGACACGATTTCAGCCGGTTAGCGAGACTGTTCTGTCGCGCGCGCCGGTCCTTGATGATCTTCTGCAACCGGGCCGCGCCGCCAAGACACTTACCGGCGTCGTTGTCCTCCAGCGTGCGGCCGCAAGCGAATTTGTTGATCGGGCGAGCAGACCCATGTAGCGTTGCATATGACACATTCGCCTTTCGCTATGGCGGGCATACGCACTCCTGACGGATTGGGATAGTGATTCCATCACAAAGAAAAAAGCGCGTCAATTTGCCGGCTACGACCCGTTTCGCCCGTCTTCATCGTCGATGTCGTCGGTCTCGACCACGGGCACGGTGTAGCCTTCGCTGAACCAACGGTGCAGATCGATATCCGCGCACCGCTTGGAGCAAAACGGATAAGCGTCCGGCGTGGACAGTTTCGAACAGATCGGGCACGGACGCATCCGGCGGGCATTTTGATCCGTGTTGTCAGCCATCTTATTTGCCATCAATTGTCGCCGACATGTCACGTCGACGGGAGGCGCCATGCGGGCGGGCGCCGGCCGGCTTATGCGGCAGCGGATGCCCAAGCCCGGTGAACCGGGTATCCGGCGGCCGTCAGGAGATTGGCCGTTTCCACCAGTGGCAGACCAACGACAGCCGGATAAGAGCCCACCAGTTTGATCACGAAACTGCCGGCCAATCCCTGGATCGCATAGCCGCCAGCCTTGCCGCGCCACTCGCCAGAGGCGAGGTAATCGTCCATATCCTGGCGCGACAAGCGTTTGAACCGAACACGGGTCTCCACCAGTTTGGACCGCAGCTTCCCATCCGCTGTCGCCACCGCAACGGCGGTGAAAACCCGGTGTCCGCGTCCTGACAACAACGACAGACATGCAAGCGCCTGATCGGTCAGCTCGGCTTTGGGCAGGATCCGCCGGCCGACGGCGACGACCGTGTCGGCGGCCAAGACGAGGGCCGAGGCCAAATCCTCGGACTGGTCCGCCAATTGGCGCACGGCGGCAGCCTTTTCCCGGGCCAAGCGCACAGCCAGCGCGCGGGGCGTTTCATGTTTTTTGGGCGTTTCATCGATGGCGGCGGGCATCAAGTGATCGGGCTCCAGGCCGATCTGCTGAAGCAACGCGAGCCGGCGCGGTGATGCCGAGGCCAGGATCAATGAAGGAGCCGATGCCATGTCCGACCTAACCTTTATTCCCGCACAAAGCAGCCAAGACCGCCTACTTGAAGCGGTAGGTGATCCGTCCCTTGGTCAGATCGTAAGGGGTCATTTCAACGAGCACTTTGTCGCCGGCCAGAACGCGGATCCGGTTCTTGCGCATGCGGCCGGCCGTGTGTGCGATGATCTCGTGGTCATTTTCGAGTTTCACGCGGAACGTGGCGTTCGGAAGCAGTTCCGTGACCACGCCCGGAAACTCCAGAGCTTCTTCTTTTGCCATATGGATTCCTGATTACGGCGTTCGGATGAGCGGCGAACCTAACGGATCACGAACGGAAAGTGAACCGCAGATTACGGGCGTTTCATCTAAAAAAACGGGGCGGCGCGCGACCTGTTCACAGGCCCGATTCAGCCGCTGGGCGGCGGGGTCCAATCCAGGCGCTTTTTGATCTTCATCATCAACTGATCACGCACCGTGCGATAGCTTTCGAGGATCTGGTCCCGGCTTCCCGTGGCCAGGGTCGGGTCCATGGTCGGCCAGTATTCCACATCCACGGAGTCCGTCCGGGTCATTTCCAGCGCCTTGTGATGGGCCTCGGGCGCCAGGGTGATGATCAGGTCAAAACCGGATTCATCAAGATCTTCAAACGTTTTTGGCCTGTGCCCGCTCATGTCGACGCCGATTTCCCCCATGACGGCATCAACAAACGGGTCGATCTCCCCTTGGCGGACGCCGGCCGAGCGGGCGTAGATCTGCCGCGGAAACAGGGTACGGGCGATCGCCGCGGCCATGGGTGAGCGCACCTGGTTCATGCCACAGGCAAAAAGGACGGCAGACGGACGCTCGACAGGCCCGGCCACCGCAGATCAGCCCTTCCAGTGCAAGGCGTAAACCAGGGTGAAGAGCCGGCGCGCCGTCGGCATGTCGACATCCACCTTGCCACCCAACCGCTCCATCAAGATGGTCGAGCCTTCGTTGTGCACGCCGCGCCGGCCCATGTCGATGGCCTCGATCTGGCTCGGCGTCGCGTGGCGGATCGCTTCATAGTAACTTTTGCAGATCAGATCATAGTCCTTCACGACCTTTCGCAGCGGCGTGAGTGAAAGGACGTGGGTGACAACGTCGCCTCCGGCCTCGGTCTTGATCTCGAAAACCAGCCGTTTTTCCACGACCGACAGACGCAGGACGAAATTGGCCGGGGGCTGGCCGACCGGCTGAAAGACGTTTTCCTCAATCAGATCATAGATCGCGACCGCGCGATCATGTTCCACATCCGGCGTTGACCGCGCGATCGAGGCTTCGTCCAGGATGACGTCAACCAGTTTGCCACCGGCAGTCATATCGGAAGAACTCAGATCGGCCTCGGCCATGTTATCCCGCCTGATTAAAGGTTCAGCCTGATGGAAACAGACCGGGCGTGCCCGGACAAGCCCTCGGCCTCGCCCAAGGCGATCGCAGCAGGTCCCAGCGCCCGCAGACCTTCCGGCGAACACTTCAGGATCGACGTCCGTTTGACAAAATCGAGCACCGAAAGCCCCGAAGCAAACCGCGCCGACCGGGCCGTCGGCAGCACGTGGTTGGATCCGCCGACATAGTCGCCGATCGCCTCCGGCGTGAACCGGCCGAGGAAGACCGCGCCGGCATTGCGGATTTTCTTCAAAAGCGCTTCGGGATCCGCCACCGCCAGTTCCAGGTGTTCGGCGGCGATCCGGTTGATCAGCGGCACGGCATCATCAAGGGACGCGACCGTGATCACGGCGCCAAACTCCGTCCAACTCGCCCGGGCAACGTCCGCGCGCGGCAAAGTCTGGAGCTGGCGCTCAACGGCTTCTTCGACCTCAGCGGCAAGCTCCGCGCTGTCAGTGATCAATATGGACTGTGCGACCGCGTCGTGCTCGGCCTGGGCAAGGAGATCCGCGGCGATCCAGTCCGGATCATTGTCGCGGTCGGCCACGACCAGCACTTCCGACGGCCCGGCGATCATGTCGATCCCGACGTTTCCAAACACCCGGCGCTTGGCCGCCGCCACGAATGCATTGCCCGGTCCGACGATTTTGGCCACCGGTGGGATTGTCTTTGTGCCATAGGCCAGTGCCGCCACCGCCTGGGCGCCGCCGATCCGGTAGATTTCATCAATCCCGGCAATGTGCGCTGCGGCAAGAACCTGCGGGTTCAAGACCCCGTCCGGACTTGGAACCACCATGGCGATCCGCTCAACGCCGGCAACTTTCGCCGGAACCGCGTTCATCAGAACGGAACTTGGATAACTCGCGGTCCCGCCGGGGACATAAAGGCCGACCGATTCCACGGCTGTCCATTTCGAGCCCAGTTCGACGCCGATTGCGTCCGTATAACGATCATCCTGCGGCAATTGCCGCGTGTGGTGTGCCGCGATACGGTCATGAGCGAGCTTCAAGGCATCGATCACGTCCTTCGGCA
Organism: Roseibium sp.; assembly: GCA_017643215.1. Lineage (GTDB taxonomy): Bacteria > Pseudomonadota > Alphaproteobacteria > Rhizobiales > Stappiaceae > Roseibium. Next base: position 10,042 of record JAEPNV010000013.1, read on the forward strand.
CGGCCTGAACGGCTGCCTCAAGCTCTTCGGACGGCACGACGAGCTCTGCCATCGTCTCCACCTGAAGCCGGTCGAATTTGGCGGTGTAGCCGACCACCGCATCATCGCCGCGCGCTTGCACATCCTCAAGGATTGCCCGGACCGTGTGGTCAACGTCCTCCGAGACTTCGCGTTTGCTGGCCAGAAGCGCTGCGAACCGGGGCTTGAAATCGGCGTCGAGTTGGTGGAGGCGGGTGACCACGAAAGGGCTCCTTTGAGGCGGCATCACGGGGCAGCGGGCTGCCCGGCACGGATCACGTCAGATCATGGGAGGGTTTGTTTGGCGTTGCCCACGCCGCGCCAAGGTCGGTCAATTGCACCTCGATGCATTCAACATCGAGCATCACGGACCCGCCACCGGCGAATTCAAGATGGATCAGGCCGGACGGGTCGTCGCCTGGTTCGAACGTCACCGCCAGAAGCTCCAGCACGGCGCCCTTGAGGTCCTGCCGTATGTTGGTGGATTTCATCGCCCGGACTTGGGCGATCGCGAGCGCCGACCGGCGCCGTTCGTGGGCCTTGCTGCGCCGGTCGGCCTCCTTGTCCCACACAAACCGGTTCATGACAAAGACCGCTTTTTTTTCACGCGGCAAATACCTTATGTCACCGACCGTCAAGACGGCGTCCTGGGCGTGCGCCGAAATCACCTGAAGATCCTCTGGATCGAGCGCGGCAAGCTTCAATTGGTCCATAAGTGTCCAAACACGTTGACTGTCGACTGAGGGGAGACACCGCGCCCAGCGCTGGGCGCTTTGACATCCGATGCCGTTGACCTAGCGGGGAATAGGCCATTTGGCAATGCGCAATCCGGATGCGCCTGCCAAGGCCCGGTCACTCGTCACCGGCGCTCCGGTCCGGCCAATTGCGTTTGATATCGTCCAGCGAACCGAGCCGGCGAAACACGCGCCGTCCAAACCAAAGTCCGAACACCAGCAGCAGGAACGCAGCGGTCGGGCCGTAAGGCATGGGTACGAAAACGACGGCAAAAAGCGCCGCCAAGGCGAACGCAAGCTGGATCCCAAAGCGGATCGAATGCGGAGAAAGACCGGGCATCCAGTTACCGTCTGTCGGATCGCTGCGGACCGGGCACTTGAGCTCGTCTCCAAGGTTTGCGAATGGCGGGCGCGAAACGGCTTCTAGCCCGAGACCCGTTCGATCTGCGCGCCGCAGCGGGTCAATTTGTCTTCCAAACGCTCAAAACCGCGGTCGAGATGATAGACCCGGTTCACGGTGGTTTCGCCTTCCGCCGCAAGGGCTGCGATCACCAGCGACACCGACGCCCTGAGGTCGGTCGCCATCACCGGCGCGCCGCGCAGCGTCGACACGCCTTCCACGGTTGCCATGCGGCCGTCGACCTGGATGCTGGCACCGAGCCGGGCCAGTTCTTGAACATGCATGAACCGGTTTTCAAAGATCGTTTCCGTGATCCGGCTCGCCCCGCCCGCTTTGGTCATCAGCGCCATGAACTGCGCCTGAAGATCGGTCGGAAAGCCCGGAAACGGCTCGGTCGTGACGTCGACCGGCTGAATGCCATTGCCGTTCCGGTAGACCTTGATGCCCTCGTCCGTCGCGGTGATGTCGGCGCCGGTCTGGCGCAATGTGTCCAACGCGCTGTCAAGCAATTGCGGCTGCGCGCCCTGAAGCAACACGTCGCCGCCAGCCATCGCGACCGCCATCGCGTAGGTTCCCGTCTCGATCCGGTCCGGGACAACCGCGTGATGGGCGCCATGCAGGCGCTTGACGCCCTGAATGCGGATCGTGGACGTGCCCGCCCCCTCAATCCGGGCCCCCATCGCGCAAAGACATTTGGCAAGATCCACCACCTCCGGCTCGCGCGCCGCGTTGACGATCTCCGTCTCGCCCCTGGCAAGCGTTGCCGCCATCATGATGGTGTGCGTCGCACCGACCGACACTTTCGGAAATTCCACCCGCGCACCGGTGAGACCACCGGGGGCGGAGACCACCACATACCCGCCATCGATCTCAATGTCGGCGCCGAGCGCGGCCAGTCCGTCAATGAAAAAGTCCACCGGCCGCGTGCCGATGGCGCAGCCGCCGGGAAGCGACACCCGCGCCTGGTGCATGCGTGCCACCAGCGGCCCGATCACCCAGAAGCTCGCCCGCATCTTCGACACCAGTTCATAGGGCGCCGTCGTGTCGACAATCTCGCGGGCCGTCAGATGGACGGTCTGGCCTTCCAGCTCGTCCTGGCCCGAGCGCTTGCCGTTGACCGAGTAGTCAACGCCATGGTTCGAGAGGATCTGGGTGAGCTGGGCGACATCACGCAGGCGCGGCACATTGGCGAGCGTCAGTGTCTCATCGGTCAGCAGCGAGGCGATCATCAAGGGAAGGGCGGCATTTTTCGCCCCGGAAATCGGAATGACCCCATGGAGCTCGGCGCCCCCGACGACCTTGATGCTGTCCATGTGTTTCGCCCCAATCGGTCTTGAAAATCCGGCGCCGACCGGCCCGTTTTCTCGAATTGTGCCTGTTGATGCGGTCTACACGCAACATGTGGTGGAGACAAGACGCGGCTGGGGCAATTGTTGGGCGGCGAAACTCCGGTTTTCCGGCCTTGCCGGCCCCGTCCGGCGGCTTATTTCGGGTGGTTTGCTGAGGGTCGCACACGGACCTAACCGCCCTTGTGCGCATTCTTTGCGGCCGCCTTGCGCCGGCGCAGGTTTGCCCGGAGCGCCTCGGCCAGCCGCTCTTCCTTTGTTTTGTCAGCGCTTTTATCCTGCGCCGAACGGCTCTTGCCGGACGGCGAGTGGCCCGGATCCGGCGCATTGTCCTTGGCCGGCCCTTGGTCGTCGCTCATCGTCAAACGTCCCTTTATCGCGCATGATTGCCACGCATCCGCCCCAGCGCTTTTAATGGTCTTACTCGAGCAGGAAAACAGAAGCCGCTTTTGTGTCCCGATCGGAGCGGATTTGTCCACAGGCAGACGGCCCGTGTCGTGGCGGCACGCCTTTGTCAGAAGCGCACTGTGCCGCAGGCTTTGGCCATCGATCCATGTCGCCGGACGTTTGGAAAAAAACCAATCCGCCTTCTTGCGCGGGGCCAGCAGTTGTGGCACAAGCCGCGTCATTCCGGTCGGCACTGCTGGCTGGAACCTTCCGCCATCGCCGCCGACAGCCGAAACGACTGATTGCGTGGCATCAAGGCGCGGAACAAAGCTGCCGTAGCTCAGGGGTAGAGCACTCCCTTGGTAAGGGAGAGGCCGAGAGTTCAAATCTCTCCGGCAGCACCATTTCTCCGGAATGTCTGCTCTTCACCCACGGGTTTCGTTGGCTTTGGTCGCAATGACCGCCGGCTGTTTGATGGTTGGCCGACGAACGGCCCCGGAGCCTCACTGGCATGCGCCCGATGCCGGCCATCGGACGCAAGCGTCTTCATCAGGCGACATTCAGATCCAGATGCCGCAATCCGTCGCCGCGGCGGTGTTGGCCTGGTTTTCCGCGCTTTCGGAAAAACCGATCAGGACATCCGCGCGGTCCCAGGATCCGTCACCCAGGCGGGCCAGCCATCCGGCCAAACCGGCATCATCCGCCCCCCGGTTCAAGACATTGGAATAGAGCGCGTTGACGAACGTGGTGTCCGTGGTGTCGGCACCAAAGAGTTGAATGAACTCCGCCGATCCGAGAAACGCGTTGCTCATCTCCTTGAGCGTCAAACCGCCATCCATCAGTCCGATATTGTGGCCAAGACCAGCGGTGTCGGGTGTACGGTTGAAGGAGGCTTCATAAAGCCGGTAGCACTGGCCGGCATTGCCGCTTGTATCGGTGCGCAACGTGGCATCGGAAAACACCACCTGCTCGAAGTCTTTCAAGACATCGCGGTCGCCGAACGCCCCGACAAACACAAGACCATTGCAGTCATCGAAAAATCCGTCCGAGGAATGGAGCCCGGTCGTGAAGGTGTCAAATCCCGTCCCGCCGACAATATATGAGGACGGACCGGTATCCTGGACGCTGTCATTGCCGGTCGTGCCAGCCTGAGGGTTCAGGATCCGAATGCCGGCCTCGTTCGGCAGAACGATGATTGTACCGCCAGACACGCCATCAAGACCAAGTTGCGTCTCAAAGGTCCCATCGTTATCGAGATCCATCTCGAGCGTCGAATTTGCGCCATTGGCGGTCAATTTGACCTGGTTGGCGTTGCTGATCCCGCCAATGTCGATCTTTTCGCCATATTCGTAGTCGGTGATCTTTTCTCCGCTGGCAATGTCGCCGGGTGAAAACGCGAACGTGTCATCGCCTTCCCCGCCGGTGAGCGTGTCGGCATTCGCGCCGCCCCTCAGCGTGTCGTTGCCAGCGTCGCCATTGAGCGTATCGCTGCCGTCGTCACCGGCCAGATAATCGTTGCCGGTTCCGCCGTTCAGCGCATCATTGCCGAGCCCGCCATGCAGTGCGTCATTGCCGGCATCGCCGTTCAATGTGTCGTTGCCGCCACCGCCGCTGATCAGGTCGTCACCGTCGCCACCATTCAACGTGTCGTTGTCATCGCCGCCGACCAGCGTGTCGGCGCCTCCGGCCGCAAAGATCGTATCGTCTCCGGCAAGGCCGAAAATAATGTCGATCGAATCTGTGCCCTCGTGAACGTTTGTCCCGGCCAGATCGATCATTGTCGCCGACGACTGGTCGGGCTCGGCAAGGGTCAAGGAGTTTTCGGCGGCCTGTTTGATCTTGATGGTGGTCGTGGGCGTTGCGCAGCAATTGGCGTCCACCTGCAGCGTACCGCGTTTGTCGCCGTCGAGAATGAGTGTGCGATCGACCTTCCCATCCTGATCGAGGTCGAGCTTGATCTTGGTCTGGTTGTTGGCCTTGTCGTATTCAAGCGTGACATCCTGGTTCCTGAGCCGGACGCCGGTGATGTCAATGTCCTCTTCGAACTCGTAGTCCGTGATGCGGTCGCCGTCATCGAGCGTTTCACGTCCAAAATCATTGGGATAGTCGGTGTGGAAGCCAAACTGGTCCTTACCCTTTCCGCCGGTTAGGACATCCGCGCCTTTGGTACCCGATATATAATCGTCTTTGTCGGTTGGTGTGTTCGTCATGTCTTCCTCCCAAGTCTTTTTCTGACGATTATAAATAGGAATCCGTATTTTTCTGTGGCTCACGTCACAGATTTGTTTTTTTGACCATCTAAAATAATTCCAACAACTTTTGCCTCATGCGAATACGGTTGCGCGTATCCATCGAACAACTTCCTCACATCTGTTCAACAACATCCGTGTCGGTGCGCCTCGCGAAACCGGTCACCGGAAGGGGCGCGATCCGCACCCTTACCCACCGCAATCGGGGCGAATGAATGGCCCTGGAATTCAAAGTGGTCAGTGCCAAGCGGCCTGTGCTAAGGGACCCCCGCCTATCTGCTCGCGCGGCCGTTTGCTGCCGGCACAGATCCAGCGAATGTCTTAAGGTTAAGCGAGGAAACCGCGATGCGCGTCGCAATGATTGGGACTGGGTATGTCGGGCTCGTTTCCGGCGCCTGTTTTGCCGATTTCGGCCATGTCGTGACGTGTATCGACAAGGACGCGTCCAAGATCTCGGCGCTCAACGACGGCCAGATCCCGATCTACGAGCCCGGGCTTCAGCAACTCGTTGCAAAGAATGTCGCCGAGGAGCGGCTTTATTTCTCCACCGAGGCCGCGGAAGCGGTGCGGTCGGCGGACGCGGTTTTCATTGCGGTCGGAACACCGGCACGCCGCGGCGACGGCCATGCGGATCTTTCCTACGTGTTTCAGGCGGCCGAGGAAATCGCGGGCCTTTTGGATGGGTTCACCGTGGTCGTGACTAAGTCCACCGTACCGGTCGGCACCGGCGATGAGGTGGAAGCGATCATCGCCCGGACCAACCCGCACGCGGAATTCGAGGTGGTTTCCAATCCCGAATTTTTACGCGAAGGCGCGGCGATCAACGACTTCAAACGGCCGGACCGGGTCGTCGTGGGAACAGACGATGAGCGCGCCGCCAAAGTCATGCGCGAGCTCTACCGCCCGCTATACCTGAACGAAACGCCGATCCTGGTCACGCAGCGGCGGACGTCCGAACTCATCAAGTACGCCGCCAACGCGTTTCTTGCGGTCAAAATCACATTCATCAACGAGATTGCGGACCTTTGTGAAAAGGTCGGGGCGAACGTGCAGGAGGTGTCGCGCGGGATCGGGCTCGACAACCGGATCGGATCGAAGTTCCTGCATGCCGGTCCCGGCTACGGCGGATCGTGTTTTCCCAAGGACACCCTGGCCCTGTCCAAGATCGGCGCAGATGCCGACACCGAGCTGAAAATCGTCAACTCGGTCATTGAGGTCAACGCCCGCCGCAAACGGCGGATGGCCGATAAGGTCATTGCCTTTTTGGGCGGCGATGTCGCCGGATTGACGATCGCCCTCCTCGGCCTGTCATTCAAGCCGAACACCGACGACATGCGTGAAGCGCCTTCGATTGATATCGTCTCGCGCCTTCAGGAGGCCGGTGCCCGCATCCGGGCGTTCGACCCGGTCAGCATGGACGAGGCCGGCCACATGATGCGCGATGTCTTGTTCTGCGATGGACCGTATCACGCCATTGAGAACGCCGACGCGGTCGTGATCGTCACGGAATGGGACCAGTTCCGGGCACTGGATCTGGAACGGGTCAAAACATCCTTGAAGGCGCCCAACGTCATCGATCTGCGCAATATTTACGATCCCTCGGACATGAAGGCGCGCGGTTTCAGCTACGCCAGTATCGGCCGCGCGTACTGAGTCTTCCGCTTCAAAATCCGTCGACGACGATCCGGCACTTTGCTCGCCCATAAGGGCCGTTGTTCAGATTTTGTTGACCCTCTTGAGCAACAAGTCTCGGGTGTTAACCCTTTCTAAACTTTCATCTATGAGCGCCGTCGCCTGTTGGATATCGTTCTGCATCCCGAAGGGATGGCTCCGATATTCAGGACGACAGGATGACGCACGAACTTTGGACGTATGACAAAGGGGCGGCCTTAAGGCCGGTTGCGCCGGAAAAACGGCCGCTATGGGAAACTCCGTACCATTCGTTCAAGGCCGGTGGTGGGGACCACTTGCCGACCGGGCCGGTGACGTCACGCCGCTACCGCGCCGCCAAACGCAGCCTGGATATCCTTGGGGCCGGTGTCGGCTTGTTTTTGCTCTTGCCCCTGCTCGTAGCCATTGCACTTGCCGTGAAGACCACCAGCAAGGGGCCGGTGTTGTTCCGGCAATCCCGCTATGGCCTTAATGGTACGTTGTTCACGGTGCTGAAATTCCGGACCATGTACATCGACAAATGCGATGCGGCAGGCACGAAGCAGACGGTTGAAAACGACCCGCGCGTCACGCCTGTCGGACGCTTTCTCCGGCACAGCAATTTCGACGAATTGCCCCAGCTTATCAACGTGCTGAGGGGCGACATGTCGTTGGTCGGTCCACGCCCGCATGTCCCTGGAATGCTGGCAGCCGGCGTGCCGTTCGAAGTCTTCGACGGCCGCTATATGGACCGGCACCGGGTGCTGCCCGGGATCACGGGGCTGGCGCAGGTCAACGGATTTCGCGGTGAGACCAAGGAACCGTATCACGCCCGGATGCGCGTGGATTACGACCTGATTTATATTGAACAGCGCTCACTGTGGCTCGATATCAAGATCCTGGCCATGACCGTGTTCAACGAGCTGTTCCGGCGCCGCGGATACTGACCGGTCACCCGTCTTCCAAGAGGCGCGCCATTCTGATGATGGCCAGCTCATAGCCCTGGGCGCCGAAACCGGCGATCACGCCATCCGCCCGGCGCGAGACAAACGAATGGTGGCGGAATTCTTCGCGCTTGTGGATGTTGGAAATGTGAACCTCAAGGACCGGGCAGTCGCAGGCGTTCAAGGCATCAAGAATGGCAACGGATGTGTGCGAATAGGCGGCCGGATTGATGACAATGCCGCCCGCTGCGGTCCGCGCCTCCTGGATCCAGCCAATCAGGTCGTGCTCCGCGTTGCTTTGGAAAAACCGCACGGTCAATCCGAATTGGTCCGCTGTCCGCCGAACCGCGCTCTCAACGTCTTCGAGCGTTTCCGCCCCGTAGATCTCGGGCTGGCGGAGGCCTAATAGGTTCAGATTCGGGCCATTGAGGACATAGACGGTTTTCGACACAAGCGGCTCCCTGCGCTCGGACTGCGCAATGTCAAAAAGCCCTACAATGCAAGAAGCTGTGTGTAAATCGGCGCTCAGCGGATCTTTGAAATCCTGTTATGTTGAGTCGCCGCAATTTAGGTAATATTAACTATGTTCATTAACTCTGTCGCATGTAACGCAATCGCGGGGGCATGGCATGGTTCGGCTAAAGCGGTCTTTATCGTCCGTCGACGCTTTTTTAGCGGCCGTGAAGGGCTATGAACACTTGGGGGCCGATGTCCTGACAGCCTATTTGCTCAAGTATTATGTGGTCGATCTCGATTTGATCCCGGATTTCCGCCGGGCCATCATGCGATTCAAAACTGCGAAAGATCACACGCCGACTGCGCCGTTGGCCGCCTGACGCCCAAGCAGATGCCGAGGGCTTAGGCCATCGCGGCGGCCCCGCCCTGCCCAGCGGGATTTTCGCCGGGTGCGCCCTGCCAGATCTTCTGACGATTGCGGATTTCGCGCGGCGCCGGACCGAAATAGGTGGCCGTCTTGATGAAATCCCGCGGGTGCAGAATGACGCTCGAAACCCGTTGATAGAGCGCTTTTGCGGAAATGGGCTTGGACAGAAGCTCGTGCACGCCCAGCCGCCGCGCCTCCACGATCCGGCTGCGCTCGGTGTGTGCCGTGACCATGATGATCGGAATATAGGCGAATGGGTTGTTCGGCGTGCGGATCATGCGAACCATGTCGGCGCCGTCGAGAATCGGCATCACCCAGTCCAGGATCAAAATGTCCGGATTTGCCCGATCCATTGCTTCAAGTCCGGACGCGCCGTCCTCGGCCTCGACAATCCGCCGCGCCCCAAAACCCTGAAGCATCGTCCGGATGATGGTCCGCATGTAGGCGCTGTCTTCGACCAGCAAAAATGTCAGCGAGGCAAGATCCAGGCTCACCTTTTCCTCCTGTTCCACCGGGCACCTTGCCAGCAATTTCTGAAAAGAGCGTTAGAGCGGCCTAGGAATTCTGTTTGGGCGTCAGAAAACGAGCGCTGGGTTAATACATTCATTTTTTGCTATATGTTGTTTCGCTTGAGTTCGATCAATTCCGGACGCGGACCGGACACTTATGGTGATGATCGGTTAATGCGCCACAAACACATGTCGCAGGCGGGTGAGATGCGAACCCGGCCGCACAGGGGAACACGTATGAACTACGCTGAAACGTTTCAAAACGCGGTCGCTGCCTTGCGCGATGAAAAAAGATACCGCGTTTTTGCCGACCTGGAACGGGTGGCGGGTGCTTACCCTCGCGCGATCTGGCGCGCGGAAAACGGGCTTCAGCGCGAGATCACGGTGTGGTGTTCCAATGACTATCTCGGCATGGGTCAGCATCCGGACGTCATCAATGCACTCACAGAGGCGACCCGGACAATGGGTGCGGGAGCCGGCGGCACCCGGAACATCTCCGGCACGAACCATCCCCTTGTGGAACTGGAAGCTGAGCTCGCGGACCTTCATGGGAAGGACGCGGCGTTGGTGTTCACGTCCGGTTTCGTCTCCAACGAAGCCGCGATCTCGACCATCGCCAAACTGCTTCCCGACTGCCTCATCCTGTCCGACCAGCTCAACCATGCGTCCATGATCGCCGGTGTGCGCGGTGGCGGCACGGCGAAGAAAATCTGGCGGCACAACGACCTGGAGCATCTTGAAGACCTGCTGCGCACGGCAGGGCGTGAGCGGGCGAAGCTGATCGTGTTCGAATCCGTCTATTCCATGGACGGCGATGTCGCGCCGATCGAACGGATCGCGGATCTGGCCGACAAATACAATGCGCTGACCTATATCGACGAGGTCCATGCCGTCGGCATGTACGGTGAGCGCGGCGCCGGCATCTGCGAACGTGATGGCGTGATGGACCGGATCGACATCATCGAAGGCACGATGGCAAAAGCCTTCGGCGTCATGGGCGGTTATGTCGCCGCAAGTGACTCAATTGTCGACGCGATCCGCTCCTATGCACCTGGCTTTATCTTCACGACCGCCCTGCCCCCGGGCCTCGCCGCGGCCGCATGTACATCAATCCGGCATCTGAAGACCTCGCAGGCGGAGCGAACGGCGCATCAGCGCCAGGCGCAGCGGACAAAGGATTTCTTGCGGGCCGCCGGATTGCCGGTCATGCCCTCCGAAACCCACATCGTGCCGGTGCTGGTGGCTGATCCCGACCAGTGCAAGAAAGCCAGCGACTATCTGTTGGAGCGGCACGGGGTCTATATCCAACCGATCAACTACCCGACTGTGCCCCGCGGAACGGAGCGTTTGCGGATCACGCCGACACCGCTGCACACGGACGCGCTGATCGATCATCTGTGCCACGCGCTTGTCGACACATGGCAAGCCCTTGGGCTGTCGACCGGCGCGGTGAATGGGCAAGCGCAAATCGAAGACGGCATGGGTCCTGCTCCGGCGATCTATCCGGCCGCAGGCGGATAGGACCAGAGGCGGCCGGCATACCGGCACCGCCCCTCCTCAGCAATCGCATTTCCCGAGCACATAAAACAACACCGCTCGAGATCCATTGGTTTGGGGCGGGCGTGACGCTGCCGCATGGGGGCTGTCAATCTACGGAATTACAGTCAAGCGCGGGTCAGAGTGCCCCGGTTCGCCGCTGGCGTCTCGGTTTTGGATGGCAAAGAGAGGGTGCGGTCCGTCAGAGAGCCATGTTACCCGAACACGCCTTTACGTCTTTTTATTCCGGCGGCGCGCGGCATGGTCGTCCGGCAAATCGTCATCCTCCAGAATGCGCCATTTGGCGCCTTCCAGATCGTCATACTGACCGGTCTTCAGCGACCACAAGAAGGCGATCAGTCCCAGGAGACCCAACAACAGGGCGATCGGAATGAGGTAGAGCAGAACGTCCATAGCATCATCTACCGGGCGCGCTGGATTGAACGCAAGGCCGGCCCTCCTTCGCCTAAATCCGTGCCGGCCGGATTCTCGCCCCATCTCAGACGCAGCGCGTTGGCCGTCACCGCGATGGAGGATGCCGACATGGCCACCGCGGCCACCAGCGGCGTGACGTAACCGGCAACGGCAATGGGCACGGCAATGACGTTGTAGATCGCGGAGATCCAAAGGTTTTGTTCGATCGCCCGCCGCGCGCGCCCCGATATCCGCAAGGCATCGGCCACCGGCCAAAGCCGTTCGCCCAAGAACACCGCATCGGCCGCCGCCTGGCTGAGGTGCACGGCCGTCACCGGCGACAGGGACACATGAGCGCCGGCGAGCGCGGGTGCGTCGTTCAAACCGTCGCCGACCATCAAGACTTTGTGACCGGAGGCCTTGAGGTCGTCCAAACGCCGGATCTTCTCCGCCGGTTTGATGTTGGACCGCCACGCGGCAATCCCCACCCCATCGGCCACCGCCTGAACGGCACCGGCCTGATCGCCCGACAGGATTTCCAGCGCGTACCCTCGCGCGTGAAGCTCGGCGATACATGCGGCGGCGTCAGACCGCACTTTCTGGCGGAGCGGCAAGAGACGAACCGGCTCGGCGCCAAATCGAACGGCAAGCAAGGACGCGCCGGGATGCGCCGCGAGCGTGTCTTCAATCGCCGCGGCGTCCGCGCCGCAAAACGCCGGGCTTCCAAGGCGAAGGCGGAGCCCGTCAATGTCGGTCTCCACGCCGGCACCGGAGACTTCCTGAACACTGTCGAAGGGAACCATGGCCCCGGTTGCCTTAACGAGCGCCAAGGACAGCGGATGACGGCTCGACAGGGCGAGCCGCCCTGCCAAATGCAAAGTGTCGTCGCGCCGCTCGATCGGCACGCAAAACTCCGGTTCCGCCGTCGTCAAGGTGCCGGTCTTGTCGAAGACGATCGTATCGACGTCCGACAACCGCTCGATGGCATCGCCTGAGTTCAACAGGATGCCGGAGCGGAACAGTTGACCGGAAGCCACGACCTGAACGGCCGGCACGGCAAGGCCAAGGGCGCAGGGGCACGTGATGATCAGGACGGAAATCGCAATCACCAGCGAGGGCTGCCAGCCCAAACCCCAGAGCACCCAGCCGAGGAAGGTCAGCGCCGCGGCGCCATGCACGATCGGGGCGTACATCTGCGCGGCCCGGTCGGCAATGCGCACGTAAAGCGACTTTGCCTGCGACGCGGTTTCCAGGAGGCGGTTCACCTCGTCCAGGAGGGTCGCGCCGGACGCAACGGATACGCGGACTTTGAGCGGCCCGGCGCCGTTCATCGTTCCGGCATAGACCTGCGTCCCAACGGCAACGGGAACAAGCACGCTTTCGCCCGTCACGAGGCTCTGGTCGATTTCAGAGGCCCCGTCCTCGATGATCCCGTCCACGGGCACCCGTTCACCCGCGGTGACAAGCACCAGATCCCTGGCGGCGATTTTCGAAAGCGGCACCTCACGGACCATGCCGTCGTCATCGATCCGGGCGGCGACCTCGGCCTTCAGCGCGGCGATGTTCTCGGCAAATGACCGCGTCCGGCCCCGCATGTTGTGGTCGAGATACCGGCCAACCAGCAGGAAAAACAACAACATGACCGCCGATTCAAAATAGGCGTGATGGTGGTGCTGCATGGTCTGGACGAGCGACAAGCCGGTGGCGAGCGCCACGCCGATCACGATCGGCACATCCATGTTCAAACGGCCGGCTTTCAGGGCGCGAAGCGCGCTGTCGAAAAACGGGCGGCCCGCATAGGCGACGGTCGGAAGAGCGATGAGCGCGGAGATCCAGTGAAACAGAGCCCGCGTTTCCGGCGTGATGTCCGTGGCATTGCCGGACCAGACCGACACCGACAACAGCATGATGTTCATGCCTGCAAACCCGGAGACCGCCATCGCCCGGAGCAGCGTTTTTCCGGTCTGGTCCTGCCGGTCCCGCTGGCTGGCCGGATCGAACGGATGGGCGGTGTAGCCAAGCCGGCTGAGCTCACCGACAATGTCGTCGGCCGCCGTCGTTTCCCGGTGCCAATCGACCGCGAGCCGATGGTTTGTCAAATTAACCCGGGCGCGCTTGATGCCCGGCAAGCGCGCGAGACCCCGCTCGATCTCGCCCATACAGGCCGCGCAGGTGATCCCCTCCACGGCCAAGTCCATATGGACCGCGCCGTCCTCCGCCGGAGTGATGAAGGCATCCCAATCGCGCATATGCACGGTCATGCTTGCGGCCTACTGCGCCAGGAAGACGCGGTTTTGCGAGCGGAAGACCCGTTTGGGCCCCGAGCGCGCGTCCAAAGCCAGGTTCCAATTGCCATCGTTCACGTCCGCAACGGTGCCGCGATACTGGCCCGGGCCGGTTTCGACCAGCTGCGCGGTGCGATCAAAACCTTCATAGGTCGGGTGGCGCAAATCTGCGGAGAACACAAGCCCGGTGAGCGGAGTGCCATCCTGGTCGAGCGCGGTCACGGAAATCTCGGCCGCGTTCTCGCCGCTCCGGCGGACCAGCGTCTCCACCGTCCAGCCGCGGGCCACCTGGGCCTGCGACGCGGCGATGTCCTGGTTGTAGGCTTGGCCGGCCTTGTAGGAGCTTTCCACCGCCACGCCCGGAAACGATCCGAGCGCCATATAAAGGAACACACCGTTGACGGTAAAAACGACACCAAAAAACCCAAGCAACCAGGCAAGCACGGTTTTCCCGGTGATCGCTTTCGGTTCCTCAGCACCCGAATGGCTCATGGTCATGTGCTGCTCCGCTTCTGGGTGCTCGGCACCCTTTGGTTCTTGTCAGGGCGATTTTTCGCCCGCCTAACCGGTCGAAATGCGGCGGGCCGGACTTCTTCGGCCCGCCGGACTGCGCCCGCTACGGCGCCTTGAAGAAGTCGTCGGCCGTCACCACCTCGCCCATCACCGATTCTGTGATGCGGAAGGTGACCGGCGTGCTGGGCGGCATCGTCACGCCCACAGGTGAGGTCACCAGAATCCGGACCTCACGCGTGGTGTCCGGTCCGACCTCGACAATCGGCCGGTCGGCGAAGATCGTGTCCACGCCGGCGGCTTCGACCTCCGTGCCCGGAGGCATGCCCTCCACATGCAGCATGAAGTACCGCGGATGGTTGCGCTTGTTCAAAAGCCGGACCGTGTAGCCATTGCGCACCGTGCCGTCGGATTGGGTCACGTAAACCGGGTTCCGGTCGTGAAGCACATTGATATCGGCGAAATCGCGGGTCAAAAGCACAAACAGCATGATCGCGCCGACCAGAGCGATCACCGCGGCGTAAATGACCGTGCGGACGCGGACGATTTCATAGACCGGTTCCTTGCCCTCGATCCGGCGCTGGATGTTCTCGTCCGTGTCGTAGGCAATCAAACCCTTCGGCTTGCCGACCTTTTCCATGATGTTGTCGCAGGCATCGATGCACAGACCGCACTGGATGCAGTCAAGTTGCATACCGTTCCGGATGTCCACACCTGTCGGGCACACGTGAAGGCATTGGTAGCAATCAATGCAGTCGCCGGATGGTAAGCCCTTTCGCTCCAGATCCTTGTTCTGTTTCAAGGACCCCCGCGGCTCACCGCGATCCCAACGGTAGGTGACGTTCAGCGCCTTCTCATCCGTCAAGGCGGCCTGGATACGCGGCCAGGGGCACATGTAGATGCAGACCTGCTCGCGCATGAACCCGGCCAGCAGATAGGTCGTTGCCGTCAGGATCCCGATCCAAATGTAAGCCACCATCGGTGCCTGGAAGGTGGCCAGTTCATAGACCAGGGTCGGCGCGTCGTTGAAGTAAAGGACCCAGGCGCCGCCGGTCCACCAGGCGATCATGATCCAGAAGAAGTGCTTGGTGGCCCGTTTGGCGATCTTGCCGCCGGTCCAGGGCGCGTTGTCCAGGCGGATGCGTTCGCGCCGGTCGCCCTCAACCTGACGTTCCACCCACATGAAGAGGTCCGTCCAGACCGTCTGCGGGCACAGATAGCCGCACCAGATCCGGCCCGCGATCGCGTTCATCAGGAACAGCGTCACCGCAGCGATGATGAGCAGGCCCGTCAGGTAATAGACTTCCTGGGGCCAGATCTCGATGAAGAAGAAATACGCCCGCCGCGCCTCCATATCGACAAGGACGGCTTGTCCGGGCGCGTTGGGCCCTCTGTCGAACCGAATGAAGGGGAGGAAATAATAGATGCCCAGCGTGAGGAACAGCAGACCCCACTTGATCCGGCGAAACAGACCGTGCGTGGCCATCGGGTAGATTTTCTTCGCCGATGCAAACCACTCTTCAGCGTGCTCGGTTTTTTCGGCCTCGGTTTCCGCAACCATGCCGTCCGTCCTTTTCGTTTGTAGATCCAGCCCCAATTGGATCTTCCGTTAATGTCCAAGCCGGGCTCCTCTTCCGGCCTGTTCACCTGTCTCCCTTTACCTCTAGAACGTGCCCGCGCCGGTGGCATTGCGCCCGATCAAACCACCGCCGGGAAGTTGTTGTGTCCCGGCGGTGATGTGTATCACTGGCCGCCGCCGAAGGAGTGGACGTACACGGTCAAGGACTTGATCGTGGCCGGATCCAGGCGATCGACCCAGCCCGGCATCACGCCGTTCTTTGGATTGTGGATCTGCGTTTTGATGGCATCCAGCGACTTGCCATAAAGGTAGTTGGCGGAGACCAGGCTCGGACCGCCGAGTTCCTGGATCCCTTCCAGGGCATCGCCATGACAGGCGGCGCAGTTGTCTATGTAAAGCGTTTCGCCCGCCGCCAGATCCACTCCGTCGTCTGTTTCCAGGCCAGCCTTTGAGGCAACAAAGTTGGCGACCTGATCGATCTCCTCGTCGCTGAGGATTTCGTCCGCGCCGAAGGCCGGCATGTCGCCAAAACGCGTATCATCATAATCGGACCGGATGCCGTAAAGCAGCGTGGTCTGAATGGCATCCATTGTTCCGCCCCAAATCCAGGTGTCGTCCTGAAGGTTCGGATAGCCGATGAAGCCGGTTCCGCCTGTTCCGTGGCACGGCGCGCAGTTGTCGCCGAACGCGGCCTGCCCGTTGGCCATGGCGAACTGGCGCAATTCCTGGTCTGAGCTGATTTCGTCCAACGATGCGGCGACGATCTTGTCGGCGAACTCGGAGCGTCCGGCGACCCCGGCCTCATAGGCGGCAATTGCCTCCGCGCGCTGGCTGGAGCCCAAGACGCCGGTCGTGTAGCTGGAGATCAGCGGCCAGGAGGGATAGAGCACCCAGTAGACCACAGCCCAGGCGATGGTCGCGTAAAACAGGTAGAGCCACCATTTGGGCAGAGGATTGTTGAGTTCCTTCAATCCATCCCACTCGTGACCGGTCGTCTCGACCCCGGACAGTTGGTCGATTTCCTTTTGATGCGTGTCAGACATGGATCAGTCCTCGCGAAACGGAATCTGCGCGGCATCGTCGAACTTCTTGCCGTTTTTCGGCCAGAGTGCGTAGGCGAGGACAATGCCAAACAGGATCATGAAATAGATGAGGCCCCAGGTCTGTGCGAAGCCCGCGACGGCGGTATATGTCTCATTCATCGCCGGTTACCTCAGGTTGGCCTGGTTGTCGTAGATCGAGAAATCGACCAGCGTGCCAAGCATTTGCAGATAGGCCACGAGCGCGTCCATTTCGGTGACCTCGCCCGGATTGCCGTCAAAATCGCGGATCGTTGCCGTCGGCCAGCGCTCCTCGAACTCAAAGGCCGCGTCGGAATCCGGCGTCGCCTGGGCGAGCGCGTCACGGGCTGCCGAATTGACTTGCTCTTCGGTGTACGGCACGCCGATCAGCGAGTTGGTCGCCACGTGCTGGGCCACGTCCCGCGTATCCAGGCGGTTGTTGGCCAGGAACGGGTAACCGGGCATGATGGAGGCTGGCACAAGCGACCGCGGATTGATCAGGTGTTCCACGTGCCAGGCGTCGGAGTATTTGCCGCCGACACGGGCAAGGTCAGGCCCGGTGCGCTTCGACCCCCACTGGAACGGATGATCGTACATCGATTCAGCCGCCAGCGAGAAATGACCGTAGCGCTCCAGTTCATCACGCATGGGGCGAATCATTTGCGAATGGCATGTATAGCACCCCTCGCGAACATAGATTTCCCGCCCGGCGAGCTCCAGCGGCGTGTAAGGCCGCATGCCTTCGGTCTTTTCAATCGTGCTCTTCAGGTAGAAGAGCGGTGCGATTTCCACGATCCCACCAACCGACACCGCAACGAGGATGCCGATCAGCAGTACAAACGTGTTTTTCTCGAAGATTTTGTGTTTTGCCCAAACAGACATTCCTGTCTCCCTTATTCGGCTGCCGCCAGGGAGCCCGACGTCACCGGTTCGGCTTCCTCAGCCTCGCCATGACGCACGGTCATCCACAGGTTGTAGGCCATGATCAGGGATCCGATGACGAACAGCGCGCCGCCCAGAGCCCGGATGACATAGAACGGGTACATCGCCTCAACGGTTTCGATGAACGAGTACTCCAGGAACCCGAGCGAGTCGTATGCGCGCCACATCAGGCCCTGCATGATCCCGGACACCCACATCGCGGTGATGTAGAGAACGATGCCGAGCGTGGAGAGCCAGAAGTGCCAGTTCACCAGCTTGAGCGAATAAAGGCCCTTCTTGTTCCACAGCCACGGGATCAGGCAGTACAGAGCGCCGAAGGAGATGTAGCCGACCCAGCCCAGCGCGCCGGAATGCACGTGGCCGATGGTCCAATCGGTGTAGTGCGACAGCGAGTTCACCGAGCGCAGCGACATCAATGGACCTTCAAAGGTCGACATGCCGTAGAACGCGACCGACACGACCATCATCCGCAAGACCGGATCGGTGCGCAGCTTGTCCCAAGCGCCCGACAAGGTCATCAGACCGTTGATCATGCCGCCCCAGGAGGGCATCCACAGGATGATGGAGAAGGTCGCCCCGAGCGTTGAGGCCCATTGCGGCAGTGCCGTGTAGTGCAGATGGTGCGGTCCCGCCCAAATGTAGATGAAGATCAGCGCCCAAAAGTGCACGATCGACAGCCGGTAGGAGTAAACGGGGCGGTCGGCGCGCTTTGGAACGAAGTAGTACATGATGGCGAGGAAGCCGGCGGTCAGGAAGAAGCCCACCGCGTTGTGGCCGTACCACCACTGCACCATGGCGTCCTGGACACCCGACCAGACGATGACCGACTGGGTCGAATAGATCGAGACAGGGATCGTCAGGTTGTTGGTGATGTGGAGCATCGCGATGGTGACGATAAACGCGAGATAGAACCAGTTCGCGACGTAGATGTGCGGTTCCTTGCGCTTCCAGAGCGTGCCCATGAACAGCAGCAGGTAGGCGACCCAGACGATCGTCAGCCACAGATCGGCGTACCATTCCGGTTCGGCGTATTCCTTGCCCTGCGTGGCGCCGAGCAGATAGCCCGTGCCGGCAATCACGATGAACACGTTGTAGCCGATGATCACGAACCAGGGCAGAAGTCTGCCCGGCATCCGCGCGCGGCTCGTGCGCTGAACGACATACATGGAGGTTGCCAGCAGGACGTTGCCGCCAAACGCAAAAATCACCGCCGAGGTGTGCAGCGGCCGCAAGCGTCCGAAATTGGTCCAGGGCAGGTCGAAGTTGAGTGCCGGCCAGGCCAGTTGACTGGCGATGATCAATCCGACGAGGAAACCGGCGATCCCCCAGAACATCGCCGCGACCGCGCCGAATTTCACGGGGCCCATGTTGTAATTGGGCTTGCCGCCAATTTCCTGCGGAATCGCGATGCCGCCATCGTTGAAGTAATTCTTGAAGATGACAAACGCGCTGACGGCGGCGATCAGCGCCCCCAACCCCGCGTGGAAAGCCATCACCTGGTCGAATGTTTTGCCTGCCACGATCAGGCAGGCGAATGCCAACACGATGAGGAAAAAGGCGAAAAAGCCCTCCTCAAGTGAGATCATTCTGGCCTTGGTCTGTGCCATTCTAGCGCCCCAGTCTTAAATATCGTTACAAGGTGCCACGATAGCTGGGAGGAAGAGCACGGCGCCCAAATCGGTGCGTTGATCCAAATCAACGAATGGCCAAAGGTCGGACCCGGCGCCGGGGATAGACCCGCCACTTCTTTCAAAGTTTTTGAAAAAGCAATCGCCGCACGACTTGCCGGCACGGTGGCCGGCCACGGTGTTTGTCCCCGATCGCCGTCGGTGACGTGTTTCACGCATTCGCGGATCAGTCGGTGATTCCGGGCAAATCCAGATGACGTGGTGCGGTAAATGGTGCGCCTTCGATGTGTTCCAAACGGCAGGCTCGCACGACCGCAGGCCGGTCTTCCAATGCGCCCATCATCGACCGGAGTTCGCTGTATGGGGCGATTTTCAGCTGGAATCCGTCCGGATAAAGCTGCGCCCAGCGCGCGCAAGCCGCGATGTAAAAGTCAATGACGGTCGGATCTGCCGCAAGCAAATAAGGCCCAGGGGATGCGGAGTATTCCCGCTCCAACATCGAAAAGTGCTGTTCAATCCGCACCCGCAGGGCCCGGATGAAGGCCGGCCGGCAGTCCGGGCGCGGCATATACCGATCCGGTTTGAAAGATGCGCGAAGGTCGGCATGGAGCGTGTTGGAGGTGAAGAAAAGCCACTTCAAGAAGCGTCCGCGCGACGGGCTGGCCGGATCCGGCCCGAGCTGCCCGGACCGGTCAACCAGATGAAGAAGGATTGCACCTGTTTCAAAGACCGGCGCATCCTGCCGGGGATCAACCAGAACCGGAAGCAGGCCTTGCGGGTTCATTTGAAGGTAGGCCGGTGCATCGTGCTCACGTTTCGCCCGGTCCACGGCAACAAATTCATAGGCAAGGTTCAATTCCTCAAGCGCGAGGCGAACAACCAGATTTGCGCTGTCCGGCGATCCAAAAAGCCGAAGCGGTGTTTGTCGGCAAGTCATCGACATGTTTCCTCACGATTGCCAACCAATGGCGCGACCCGAGGATTGAGCAATATCAAGGCGAGCTGAGGCGATGGCGGTAAAGCTTCGGGTATGATGAACCAAAATCTTGCCTATGCTATGCGGACCGTGCCGCGATACACAAGCTATCCGACGACCCCACATTTTCATGATGCGATTGATGCGTCGACCTATGCGGGCTGGCTGGGTGGTCTTGGACCCACCGACACCCTGTCGCTTTATCTGCACGTCCCCTTCTGCCGGGAAATCTGCCATTATTGCGGATGCCACACGAAGGCGACGCGCAAGGAAGAACCTCTTCGCGCCTACGCCAAGACACTGGGACAGGAAATCGAACTGGTTGCCGGTTATCTAACTGACGCAGGACCGGTTCGGCACATCCACTGGGGCGGCGGTACGCCAAGCCTTCTTCCGGAGCAATCGCTTTTGGATCTCGCCGGCCTGATGCGGGTTCTTCTGCGGTTTGACCCGGACCTTGAACATGCCATTGAACTCGATCCTCGCAGTGTCACGGCCTCTTTGGCGCATACCCTTGTCGATATCGGCGTGAACCGCGCAAGCCTGGGCGTTCAGGACTTTGATCCGAAGGTGCAAGTGGCAATCGGCCGGGTGCAACCCTACGACGTCGTTCGTGCCGCGACGGATGACCTCAGGAATGCCGGCCTGACCGCGCTCAACTTTGACCTCATGTACGGATTGCCGGAACAAACCACGGCAGCCCTCCTCGACACTGTGGCCAAAACGGTGGCGCTCCGTCCTTCGCGGATCGCGCTTTTCGGATATGCCCATGTGCCCTGGATGCGCAAACACCAACGGCTGATCGATGAAAGCCGGCTGCCATCGGCGTCGGAGCGGTTGGCGATGGCCGATGCGGCCCGGGAGGCGCTGATTGGCGCTGGATATGTGACGGTCGGCCTTGACCATTTCGCCCTGCCCGGCGATTCCATGGCCCGCGCGCTGAATGACGGCAGCCTGAAGCGGAACTTCCAGGGCTACACGACCGATCAGGGCGACCAGCTAGTTGGCCTCGGGGTATCGTCCATCGGGCGCCTGAGCCAAGGCTATATCCAGAACATTTCAGATGTAGGCCATTGGCGGCGCGCCATCGAAGCCGGCCGGTTGCCGGTGGCAAAGGGGCTTGCCCTGTCGACAGACGACCTGTTGCGTGGGCGGATCATCGAGCAACTGATGACCGACTACCGGTGCGATCTGGCGGCGACCTGCCAGATGTTCAATCTGTCCCCGTCGGTGCTTGAAACGTCCATTAATACGCTTGCCGAACTGGCGGGTGACGGTCTCGTGGCCATTGAAAACGGCGCCCCGGACCGGCTCGTGGTGTCAGTGACTGAACCAGGCCGGCCGTATGTGCGCCTTGCCGCGGCCGCCTTTGATGCCTATCTGGCCGGCGGAAATGCGGCGTCGAATGCCCGCCATTCGGTCGCGGTCTGACGTCGCTGTTTTTCCTGGGATTTGCCGATGCGACAAAAAAAACGGCCGGCGTGGCGCCGGCCGAAGTCAGTTGGGGAGGAACTTTAATCTAAACATGTCGCTCTTGATGCCGGGCGTCAGTGAATTCCCGTCATCCGGCACAGACCGCAAACCTTGTTGAGGTGGATCTTGTCCGATCGATCAATACGGATGATGCCCCGTTTCTTGAGATCGGAGACAACCCGGCTGACGGTTTCGATCGTCAACCCGAGGTAATCGGCGATTTCCTGGCGCGTCATGTGAAGTTGAAGGTCGAAACCGTCATTGTCGGCGTCTTCGGGCCCAGCGCATCCAAGGCCACCGCGGTCGGGCACCAGATACATCAAAAAGCTTGCCACCCGCTCGACAGCCGATTTACGGCCCAAGAGCACCGCGTGCTCGTGCAGGACTTTCATCTGATTGGTCAAGCACCGGGTCAACTTGCGCTGAATTTCGGCCGACGCCTCCACTTTGCGAAGATCAATTTCGTGAACGCTCGTCGACGTCAGTGTCTCGGCGGTACAATCGTATTCGTCGATCGCCGAAAGACCAAAGATGTCGCCGGGCCGAAGAACCTCAACCACCTGCCGGCGCCCGTCAGGCAGCAGCTTGAACAGCATGATCGTACCGGTGGCAAGTTCGTAAAGCCGTTTTGCCGGATCGCCTTCATAGTAAATGACGTCATGGGCATCGTAGTTCGTCGTCTTTGCGCCGAAATCCACAAATGTTTCGTTTTCTTTTTCTTTAATTGAAAGCGGGCGGGCCAGAATTCCACGGCCGCCAAACTGTCCTTGCGTATCGTGTTCAAGGTAAGCCACGTTCCCCTCCTAGGCCACCGGCGTCCCGCTCTTCCAGCGGAACTGCCCCTGCAAAGGCCCAAAATGGACATACCCCGATCAAACGCCCACATTGACACCGAACCAGCGGTCTCAACTGAGGTATGCGGTTTGCCGACCCGTCCGACGGCAACCATCCTTTGTATGAATAACCGTAACTGTCGGAATGAAATCGAAAAATTCGGTCGAATGCGTAAGGTCTACTACATAGTTCCAACGGGGAATACGCGCCCTTGATCCGACACGGACAGAAGAGGGGAGATATGCTCCGTTAGCGCAGGGAGCGAAAGCGGCTTTCTGAGCAGAATCGGTTTTGGCGAGCCGCGAAGACATCGTTCGACCACGGCTTTGGGTTTGCCGGAAATCACCACAATCTTTGGTGGCGCGGAGAGCAACGTTAACCAGTTGATGACAACGTGGCCTGCAATGCCCGGCAGGCCCAAATCGACGACGACCGTGTCGTCCCGGTCCGGTGGGCCGGCGCTGAAAAAATCCTCTCCATCGGAATAGCAATACACCGTGTGACCCATTTCCCTGAGGCAAAGGGCCAAAGCGTCGCATACGGCGAAATCATCTTCAATGATATGGACAACCAAGGTTTTGTATTCCGACAGTGCACATCCGACTGGATATAAGTTACCGGAAAAGGCCTTTCTGCGATGTACGCACTAACACTGCAAAATAACCGTAGGCTTAACAGTTAAAAGCGGGCGGCGGGACGTCCTTGTCAACGCCTCCGGCGCTCCGACCTTCAGATATGGCCTTGTCAGGCGTGTCCGAGAACGATGCGAACAAGTTCGGCGGCATTTCGCGCGCCCAGCTTTTCCATAATGCGCGCCCGGTGGACCTCCACGGTGCGCGGGCTGATGCCCAGGATCCGTCCTGCTTCCTTGTTCGACGAACCACCGGTGATCTCGTTGAGAACCTCACGCTCACGGCGGGTCAGCAAGTCGGCGCCGGAGAAGTCCGACGGTCCGCCGGCTTCCGACCGTTGCCGCATGGCGTTAATACCGTCATTGATCCTCTCGATCACCGTGTCTGCGTTAAAGGGCTTTTCGATGAAATCGAACGCGCCGTTGCGGATCGCTTCCACGGCCATGGGGATGTCACCCTGGCCCGAGATAATGAAGATCGGCGCGGGATAGTCGTCCGCGTTGAGTGCCTTCAATATCTCTATGCCTGAGCGACCTGGCATATGGACGTCGAGCAACACGCATGCCGGTTGAGTTTTGCTCGCCGATTGGACAAAGGCATCGCCATCGGAAAACGTCTCAACCGTGAACCCCTCGGTTTCGAAAACCACGGACAGCGCGTCCCGAACCGCCGGATCATCGTCGACGATATAGATCGCCTGTTCTTCTCCCGACAACGACTCCATCCCCATCTCCTGTTCTTCCGTGGTTTATCCTGTGGTGTTTGATCGCCGCGCCAGATGTTTAGGCCGGCGCGGACCGCGCCTCCACGGGCAGACGCAGGACAAAGACCGCTCCCATATCCGCCGGTCCCTGTTCAAGCTGCAGGTCGCCGCCATGGTTTTGAGCAATGGACCGCGAGATGGCGAGACCCAGACCAAGGCCCTTGCGTTTCTGGCCCGAAAACGCGCGAAACAGTTCCGGACGCAATGCCGGCGGCACCCCTGGACCGGTGTCGCAAATCCGAAACTCAAGAAATTCCCCGGCGTCGGAGACCTCAAGTGTTATCCGCTTCTGCTCCGCGTTGCTGACAGCTTCGCGCGCGTTGCGCAGCAAATTAACCAGCACTTGCCGGATTTGCACCGGATCCGCCGATAGCTTATGTAGGTCCGGCTGAACGACAAGCTCAAACAGAGCCTCATCGTGACCAGCGCCAAGCTGGACCAGCTTGATGCAATCCGCGGCGAATTCGCCGGCGTCGAATTCTTCCCGTTCCGGGTCTTTCTTTTCCACCAACTGGCGCATCCGCTGGATGATTTCGCCGGCCCGCTCGGCCTCGCTCGCCGCCTTAGAGATTACGTTTTCGATCGCCGGGTCGATATCAATGGCAGCGACTTTGCGTGCAACCGTTTGAAGATAAAGCAAGAGCGCCGTCAAAGGCTGATTGAGCTCGTGGGCGATGGCAGCGCCCATTTCGTCCATTGCGCTGATCCGTGTCATATGGACGAGTTGCGCCTGGGCCTCGGCGAGTTTGGTTTCAACCGACCGCCGAGGACGCAGATCACGCAAGATCCCAATAAATTGACGGCCCTCCGGCGTCGATGCCTCGCCCACCGAAAGCTCGATCGGAAACTCTGTTCCATCTTTGTGGCGGCCGCGGACTTCCCTGCCGATACCGATGATCCGTTTTTCACCGGTGTCCAAATAATGTTTCACATACGCATCATGCTCCGCCGCATAATCGGCCGGCATGATCTTGTGAACATTTCCACCAAGCAGTTCACTGGCCGAATATCCGAAAAGCTTTTCGCAGGCCTTGTTGAACGCAAGAACCTGAGCGCGTTCGTTGATCACGACGATCCCATCAGCCGCGGTATCAAGCACACTGGCAAAACGCGCATCGGAGACCGTCGACGCGTATTCGCCGTGTTCGGCTCCACCGTTATGATCCATTTGCTGACCCGCGCGAAAAGCTATGATCACCCGGTTTAAGGGTATTCACTTAGATCGGCAAGTAGACCAACGTGTTAAAGGGCCTTGAGGTGGCTAGAGATCCTGTGGACGGCCTCTTCCAGGTGGTCTGGGCGGCGGGCGAAGCAAAGACGCAGGAATCCTTCCCCGCCGGATCCAAAGGCCGTGCCCGGCGCAAGCCCGACACCGGTTGCGCTTACGAGATCCAATGCGAACCGGCGTGTGTCCGTGACGCCGTCTATGCCCAAAAACAGATAGAACGCGCCTTCCGGCGCCGAAAACCTGGCACGATCGATCGTCGAGAGCCCATCCAACACGATGCGGCGCCCGGCCCGTGCGCGGTCTATTTGGTCCGCCAGAAAAGCTTCACCGTCCTGAAGCGCCACGACCGCCGCCCGCTGTGAGAAAACCGGAACCCCGGATGTCGAATACTGAATCAGGTTCTCCATCACCTGACCCAGGCTGTCCGGCGCCAGAATCCAGCCGATGCGCCATCCGGTCATCGCCCAGTTTTTCGACATCGTGTTGACGAACAGAATCGGATCTTCGGGATCGGCAATGTCATGAAACGACGGCGCCTGCGGCCCTTCGCCGTAGTAAAACCGCCCATAAATCTCGTCGGCGACGATCCACAGTCCGCGGCTGCGAGCAAGGTCCAAAACGGCCTTCAAGATGTCCTTGCCGGCGACCCAGCCGGACGGATTGCAGGGGGAATTGAGGAATATCGCTCGGGTTTTCGGGGAAAGTGCCGAAATCACACGGTTCAGGTCAAGGTGCCAGCCTGCTGGCGTGAACGTCATCGGCACGCTGACAGCCTTTGCGCCCCGAATCTGTACGGCCGCAGCCATGTTCGGCCAAGCCGGCGTTGGGACGATGACCTCATCACCCGCACTCGCCACGCACGTGACGGCCAATTGGATGGCCTGCATTCCCGACCCGGTCACAAAGAACCGGCCCGATTCAAAAGGCTTGGCGTAGACGGAACTATGATAGGCCGCAAGTGATTGGCGTAGCTCGGGAATTCCCCGTTGATAGGTGTAGAAAGTCTCGCCGGCATCAAGCGAGGCCTTGGCGGCTGAGCAGATAAACGCTGGTGTCGGCAGATCGCCTTCGCCGACCCACAAAGGGATCAGGTTTTCCTGCTCCCGCGCGGCATTGACGACTTCAACAATCCCGCTTTCAGGCGCAAAGCGCGCCTCCGGGCTCAGACGGCTGCAAATCTCCAATTCCACACCTTCCATACCCGGTTGAAATCCCCCGCCCGACCATAGGCGGCTTTTCCGCAAAACACCCATGAAACTGTGTGAACTGCGCTTCACAAACACTCATGAGTGCTGAGGAATTTAATATCCGCCTTCATCGCATGGCGAATAGACAGAAGGATTTAACTGTGATCCCCTTTGCCTGTTGGCGCACCGGAAGAAGCTTGGAAAAAGCCCGATCCCGGTCGGCCGAACGGGAGGACCAGACGCCAGACCATGATGCACGGATGGCTCGTCATAATCGTCGCGGTGGGATACATTCTCCTGCTGTTTGCGATTGCCAGCTATGGCGACCGGATGTCGCGCCGGTTTCTCCCAAGCGGCCGCGGCAGACCGCTGATCTACGCTCTTTCGCTTTCGGTCTATTGCACATCCTGGACATTCTTCGGTTCGGTCGGCAGCGCAAGCCGCACCGGAATCGAGTTCTTGACCATCTATATCGGTCCCATGCTTGTGTTTGCGCTGGGATTTCCGCTTATCCGGCGCATTATCCGGATCGCCAAGGCGGAGCGTATCACATCGATCGCAGACTTTATCGGGGCCCGATACGGAAAAAGCCAGTCGGTGGCCGCCGTCGCAACCCTGATCGCCGTCATCGGGATCATTCCGTATATCGCATTGCAATTAAAGGCGGTCTCACTATCGATAACCGCAATGGTCGGGCCGCTGAATCTGCCCGGAATTTTGACTTTTTTCGGTTTCGACGACATCGCATTTGTCATTGCGATCAGCATGGCGGTTTTCACGTGGGCATTTGGAACACGCCACATCGACACCACCGAGCATCAGGATGGCCTGATGCTCGCAATCGCGGCCGAAGCCATTGTAAAACTGCTGGCTTTTCTGGCCGTCGGAATTTGGGTCACGTTCAGCCTGTTCGACAGCCCGATCGACCTTGTGCTCGCCGTGTCCGAAGCACCGGAAGTCGCGGGGGTATTCGGCCAGGACATCAACACCGGCAACTGGATCGTGATGACAATTTTGTCGGCATTCGCCATCATCCTGTTGCCACGGCAGTTCCATGTCACAGTGACAGAGAACAACTCCGAAGCAGAGCTCCGCCGTGCGGCATGGCTGTTTCCGGTTTACCTGGTACTGATCAACCTGTTCGTCGTACCGATTGCGGCGGCCGGCATGCTGCGGTTCGGCCAGGATGTCAATCCGGACACGTATGTGCTTGCGCTCCCGATCGACGCGGGCCATCCGTGGCTGGCTTTGTTCGTGTTTATCGGCGGTTTGTCCGCAGCAACCGCGATGGTGATCGTCGCGACCGTTGCCCTGGCGGTCATGATCTCAAACGACATTGTTGTCCCGCTGATCTTGCGACGGCGACGCGGCGGCGAGATCCTTGCCGTCAGCGGCAGGGATATGAGTCACCATCTCCTGACCATCCGCCGTCTCGCCATTTTCGGTATTTTGCTGCTTGCCTACGCCTACTACAACGCCGCCGGCGATACTGCGGCCCTTGTTTCTATCGGCCTGTTGTCGTTTGCCGCCATCGCGCAATTCGCGCCCGCCTTCATTGGCGCTCTGATTTGGCGGCGGGCGACGGCACGTGGAGCGATCGCGGGGATGAGCGCGGGCTTTGCCGTCTGGCTCTACACGCTGCTGCTTCCCACATTTGCCGAATCGGGGATCGTGTCCGCTTCCATTCTTCAGACTGGGCCGTTCGGCATTGAACTCTTGAAGCCACAGGCGCTGTTCGGACTTGCGATCGATCCGTTCATTCATGGAACGGTTTGGAGTCTCGTTGTCAATCTGGTCTTCTTTGTCGCCGGATCGCTGTCCAGGGCGCCCTTTCCGGCCGAAACCCTTCAGGCAAACATCTTCGTTCCGGCCGGTCTGGCACCAGCGCCGAGTTTTCGGCTATGGCGCGGATCGGTCTCAATCTCGGATCTTCAGGCAACCGTCGCCCGGTACCTTGGAGAGGCCCGCACGGAACGGTCTTTTCAACGCTATGCCCGTGAACGCGGCGTAGAGCTGCCGCCAGGCGGTCTGGCAGATGCAGGCTTGGTGAGGTTTTCAGAACAGCTGCTTGCAAGCGCAATTGGCGCCGCGTCCTCCCGGCTTGTGTTGTCCTTGAGTCTAAAGCGCGACGACTTGTCGACAAAAAGCGCCGTCAAACTTCTGGATGACGCGTCCGCGGCCCTCCAATACAATCGGGATCT
Source organism: Roseibium sp. (assembly GCA_017643215.1). Classification (GTDB taxonomy): domain Bacteria; phylum Pseudomonadota; class Alphaproteobacteria; order Rhizobiales; family Stappiaceae; genus Roseibium. The sequence continues at coordinate 38,411 of JAEPNV010000013.1, forward strand.
TCTGCAAACCGCGCTCGATCAGGTGCGTCAGGGCATTGGCGTGTTCGACCGCGACCTGCGGCTGATCTGCTGGAACCGCCAGTATCGTGACCTCCTGGGATTGCCGGCCGAATACGGACAAGTCGGCACGCCACTGGACACCATTGTCCGCTTCAACGCCGAACGCGGCGAACATGGCGAAGGGCCGATCGAAGCCATCGTGGCCGACCGGATCGAGCGGCTGGCCAGTATCCAGGAAACCTACCAGGAACACATTGCCTCGACCGGTACGGTATTGGAGGTCCGGGTCAGCCCGATGCCGGACGGCGGGATCGTGATCACCTACACTGACATCACCGAACGCGTCATGGCGGAAGAAGCTCTGGCCCGCGCCAACGAAACCCTGGAACGTCGGGTGCGCGAACGGACGGAGGAACTCACCCGCGTCAACACGCAACTTATGCAGGCGACCCGTGCTGCCGAAGACGCCAATATCGGCAAGACACGGTTTCTGGCGGCCGCCGGTCACGACATCCTGCAACCGCTTAATGCCGCCCGGCTATACGCGTCGGTTCTTGTCAATCAATTCTCCGAGGGTGAAACGGGAGACCTCGCACGCAATGTCGAGGCCGCACTGGAATCGGTCGAAGACATCATCGGCGCTGTTCTGGACATATCACGGCTCGATACCGGCGCCCTAAAACCAGAGTTGAGCGTTTTCCGGCTTGACGACTTGCTTGTTCCATTGCGGCGCGAATTTGAGCCCGTCGCGCGGGAAAAAGGGCTCCGGCTCACGATTGTTCCAACCAGCCTTGCCGTCAGGTCCGACCGCCGCCTGCTCCGGCGTTTGCTGCAGAACCTGTTGTCCAATGCGTTGAAATACACCGCCACGGGACGCGTTCTGGTTGGCTGCCGGAAGCGGGGGGACCGGGTCGTCGTCGAGGTTCACGACACGGGCATGGGGATTCCGCCGGCAAAACAAAAGATCATCTTTCAGGAGTTTCAACGGCTCGATGATGGCGCCCGCGCCGCAAAGGGCCTCGGTCTCGGCCTGTCGATCGTTGAACGCATCAGCAATGTGCTCAACCACTCGGTCTCGATCCGCTCCGACATCCGCCAGGGATCATGTTTTTCCGTCTCGCTGCCGATCTCGGCTCCGGTCCCCTTGGTGGTCCAGCCAGAGGCTGCCCCCGCTGCCGCCGGTCAACTTGACGGGTTGTGCGTGGTGGCGATCGACAATGAGCCCGATATCCTGAACGGCATGCAGCATTTGCTTTCCGGCTGGCGCTGCACTGTGATCACGGCGGCCAACGATGCGGATGCCGGCCGGCAATTGCTGGAGGCCGGGAAGGAGCCGGACATCTTGCTGGCTGATTACCATCTCGATGAGGGCACCGGAATCGAGGCCATATTGCGCCTTCGCTGGAAATACGGGGCGCATTTGCCGGCCATGCTACTCACTGCCGACCGTAGCCGCGCCGTCCGGGGCGAGGCAGAGGCAAAATCCATTGAAATCATGAACAAACCGGTCAAACCGGCCGCGTTGCGCGCCCGGCTGGCGCGATGCCGCGCAGAACTGTCCGCCGCCGAATGAATTCACCGCCCGGCATTCTAGGCCGACGTCGCGGCGGTTTCATCACCGTCCTCTGAGCCCAATTGCCATTGACCGGCTTCAATTCGCGAAGCCGCAATCACGGCCTGGGTGCGGCTTTCCACTCCAAGCTTCTGGAGAATGGCCGAAACATGGGCTTTGACGGTGGCTTCGGAGACGGAGAGTTCGTAAGCGATCTGCTTGTTTAAAAGCCCCTCCGAGAGCATCATCAAGACCCGAACCTGCTGCGGTGTCAGCGTGGACAGGCGTTGAACCAGATCGCCGGTTCCGTCATCGGCGGACAGGTCGACTTCAGGCGGTGTCCACAGATTACCGTCCATGACCGCGGCAATCGCTTCCCGGATGACGTCAATACCATGCGATTTTGGAATGAATCCGGACGCTCCGAATTCCACGCAACGTCGAATTGCCTGGGGATCCTCGTTCGCGGACACAATGACGACCGGTACCCCCGCATATTGCGCGCGCAGATACATGAGACCTGAAAATCCGCGCATGCCCGGCATCGTCAAATCCAAGAGAATCAGATCGACTTCGCCGTTTTTCTCCAATCGGCCTGTGACCGCCTCGAGCGTTCCGGCCTCCTCGATCCGCGCATTCGGGTATTGTGATTCAAGCGTTTGTCGGAGCGCGCCCCTGAAAAGCGGATGATCGTCTGCAATGATGAAGCAAAATGCACTCTCAGCCACGCCCCGGTTCCTCCCTCACCAGTCAAGCCATGCGAACCGCACGCCTGTTCGACGAAGGTCGCGACATATCGCAACTCCAGCTCGATGTCGTCGGCGGCCACATGCATTTTTATGATTCCATTCTTGCACCACATGCCAAACGCAAGTCAAACACCGCGACCTACCGGGCTTGAGTGCAGCACGCGGGAGGCAACGTCCGGTGTGCTTGCAAGCAGGGGTTTTCGGTTCGCGCGAGCCCTAATCCGGAGCATGGGCTGTCTTGACCATAAAAGTTTCATCAATTCGGCACGACTCCGATGCGAGGAGGATTTCCCACGCTTCGATCACTTTTAAAAAAATAGATTGATTATCACTGCCAACAAAGTATCAGATTGTTTGACCATTGTGCACGTACTGCCCCTTTCAATTCTAAACAACAACAAAGGCTGGATTGGTCATGACGACCCTAGACACGCTCTATTCATTTGTTAACCGTTGGGAATGTGACGAAAATGATCATTTGAACGTTCAATACTATTTCAGCCGCTTCGAGGAAGCGGATCGTCAATTCCAGCTCATGTCTGGCCTCAGCGAGGCATTGGTGGGGGCGCGGCGGGTTCGCCATGTTCGTTATCATAACGAGTTGCGGACCGGTGATCTGGTCACCGTGCGCTCCTGCATCGCGTTTGACGGTCCACATATGTTCACCGTCGTGCATGAGATGTACGAGGCCGGTAACGGAACCCTGGCCGCGACCGCAATCGACGGCTACGACCCCAGCGCAAGTTCCGCCAAAACGCTGCGCACACGGTTCAAAGACTATCAATGTCCGATGCTGGAGGCCGCCGCCCCGCGCGGCATATCCGCCTCGCCCGCGGCAACCCGCACCGGCTACGACACTCTCATTCAGGGCGGCGGTAAGGTATGTTTCCGCGGCACGGTGTTGCCACGGCATTTGGGGGCAGACAACCGCGCCGACGACGGTTTTGCATTGTCTTGTTTCACCGACGGTGTGGCTCATGTCTGGGAGCGCACGCCGATGACCTATGCATACCTGACCGAGCACGGGTTAGGCCGGGTTGCCGTTGAGATGAAACTGACCTGGGCTAGCCCGTTAAGGGCCGGAGACGCTGTTATGGTGGTCAGTGGTCTGACGGGCGCCGGCGAAAAAATCTTCACCATGCGCCACCATCTATTTGAGGCCCGTACGCGGCGTTTGTCGGCGGTCTGTGATGTGGTGGCACTGGCAATGGACCTGACGACCCGCAAAACCGTGCCATTGCCTGAGGGCGCGCAAAAAGAAATCGCCCGGATTTCTTTGAAATAACGGGACCGGTCACGCAATCGATCTGTCTGACGTGCCGGACAAAGCCGGCGCGCGGACCCATCAACCGCCTTTTTCGCCTTCGAGTTCGGTACGCAGATCCTGCATCAGGCCGAAAAACCGACGCATGGCGTTTTCTGTGAAGTCGAGCATCTTTTCCAGTTGCTCCTCATCCTCGACCGAAAGGCGCGGCGAGGTGTTCACATTTGGCTCAGCAACCTCGGGTTCAGGCGTTTTCTCCGGCATCGACCCGTCCGCCTGCGGCGCGGGTGCAGGTCCCGGTTCGGTCACCGGCGGTTGGGCGCGCCCGGGCACCTCCAGCTCCTCGAGCCGTGCTTCAAGAACCTCAATTTCCGCCGTCAAGGCCTCGATTTCGGCGAGATAAGCCTCTTCGGCCATCGGCGCGGGAAGACATCTCCAAGCGCCATTGGATTTGCTGCAAAAACTCACTTGCCCTAACTGCTTGTCGATCCGAAGGATATCATCGTCCGTCTTGACCAACGCGTATCGGGTCTCAGAGGCGTCAGCCGGACTGTCCGCGTCCCGCTCTGGCGAAACCGTCTCTGACGATTGCGTTTGCGTGACCTTGGGCTTGGGCGCCTTTGGTTCGGATCGGCTGCCCGGTTTTTCCGCCCTGCTCCAAGGCACCACTTCCGGGGCGAGGCCACCGGTGGCCTGCGCCGCCGGCGCAACGCCAAATCCGAAAAATGCAAGCCCCACCAAAAAGGCAATCGGGCGTATCATGGCTGTCATGCTCCCCTATTCCGCTCCAAGGATGTGACCAAGCAACCTCTCCTTGGTGCCACACTTCCATGGCCAAAGCACGGCCAGCGCTGATCTAATCGGCCGTCATTCACAGGCGAGCAGACAAATTCGCGGAACCGGGGCAAGCTAAAGCGGTTTGAACGGCTTGCGCCCGCTGATCAGCGCATCCTCCAACAGATCCAATCGATCCTGGCCCCAAAACGGCTCGCCGTTCCAGACATAACAGGGCGACCCGATGACGCCGAGGTCAATCGCCAGCATCTCATTGTTGCGGTAGGCGGCCAGTGCCTCATCGCCGCGGGCCTGCGCGATGACCGCGGCCGCGTCCTCACCCAATACAGTCAGGATTACCGCGAGGACCGCTTCATCCGCGATGTTTTTGTCGTCAAGCCACACGGCCCGCATGACCTGCTCGCAATAGCCACCTGGCCGACCGGCACGGTCCGCCAATACAATTGCACAGCAATCGGCAAGTGCGGCCGGGACGGGAAAGTGCTTTGGCTTGAAGTTCATCGGCAGACCGCGCTTCAGCGCCCAGCGTTGAAGTTCGACGAACCTGTAGGCCCGGCGTTGTGCATGGCGCTGATTGAGAGGCAAGCCGCCAGACGCTTCAAACACCATGGCGAGATCCACCGGCCTAAGGCGTATCGCAACACCGTGGCGGCTGGCCAGATCCAGAAATGCCGCGTGGCCCAAAAACGCCCAGGGCGAGCTGTGGGTAAAGAAATAGTCGATGGTTTCGGCCATGAGTAGTGTCCAGTCTCGCGGAGGACCAAGGTGTTCTGAGGGTCACCCGCGCTTTGCCGCTCCAGTGGCCGGCAACAGCGCTTCGAGTGTTTCAATTCGGTCGGCTTCGGCAGGGGGTTTGTCCCACCTTAACCGGGAAATGCGCGGAAAACGCATTGCAAGGCCGGATTTGTGGCGACTGGACCGGTTCAATCCCTCAAATGCGACCTCCAAGACCAAACCGGTCTCTCGCGAGTGTTCAACTTCCCGGACCGGGCCGAAGCGGTTGATCGTGTTGTTGCGGACAAAACGGTCGATCTCTTGGAGTTCCTCATCGGTGAAGCCGAAATAGGCCTTTCCGACTGGTACAAGTTGCTCCCCGTCATTGGTCTTGCGCCAAACACCAAAGGTGTAGTCCGAATAAAACGACGACCGCTTACCGTGGCCCCGTTGCGCGTACATCAACACCGCATCGACGAGAAACGGATCCCGTTTCCACTTGAACCACTCGCCTTTCGGACGCCCCGGGACATAAAGACTGTCCTTGCGCTTCAACATCAGCCCTTCGACGGCGAGCGCATCGGCTTCAGACAGGCGTTTCGCCGGATCGCTGCGGGCCTCGGTCCAAGCGTCCCAGTCATTGCCCGATACTGCCGGCGACAGATCAAACCTTGGCTCGGCGAGCGTTCCGATAAAATCCGCAAGGTGTTGGCGTCTCACTGAGAACGGCGCTTTGCGGAGATCTTTTCCGGCGACGGACAGAAGATCGTAGGCCCGAATGGCCGCCGGATGGTCCTTCATGAGTTTCGGACCAACGGATTTCCGGTTGAGCCGCTTTTGCAGGTCGGAAAATGGCTGAACCTTGCCGTCCCGTTTGATGAGCAATTCGCCGTCCACGGCGCCGTGAAAATCCATCAATGCCAGAATATCGGGAAAACCTGCCGAGATGTCCTCGCCCGTCCGGGTGTATAAGCGCCGGTGATGGGTGCCGTCGGCCGCTGGCGCCGCGACCGCCTGAACCCGGATGCCATCCCACTTCCATTCGGCCATGAAGTCGGCGGCCGGCAAGAGCGGGATGTCCTTTTCCTCATCCAGCGGATGGGCCAGCATGGCGGGGCGGAACGGCACAGGATCGACCGTGTCGGGCGGCCCGGCCCGGCCTTCCATCCAGGCAAACAAGTCCTCGAACGGAGGCGTGAGCCCATGCCAGACCTCCTCGACCGAATTTGGATCAACGCCGCCGAGCCGCGCCACCGCCGTTTTGGCAAGACGGGCGGATACGCCGACCCGAAGGCCGCCGGTCACGAGCTTCAACAGAGCCCACCGCTCCACTTCGTCAAGACTGTCCAGCCAGCTTGAAAGCAACCCGGGAACCTCGGCCTTGCCGGCGGACGACAAGCGTTCGACGACCAGAGGCAGGCTGGGCGGTGCGCGATGATCCGCCTCTGTCCGGTCTTGGGATGGCCACATCAGCGCAATGGTCTCGGAAAGATCCCCGACAAAATCGTAGGACAACGCAAACAAGGTCGGATCCGTCCGTTCGGCGATCAGGGCCCTTAATAGAGCCGGTTTGGCATGCCGGAAACTTAGCCCGCCGGTCAGGGCGGCCAGAGCAAACCCGCGCTCAGGATCGGGCGTTGCCACGAAATAATCCTTGAGCAACGCTTCCTTGGACAGCCGCCTTGGCTCATAGGATAAGCGGTCAAGGAGGCGGGCGAAGGACTGCATTACCTGATGTCTTGCCGGTTTGAGGATCGCGGGAACTTCAATCTCATACTTGCTGCGCCGGATCGGGTTTTCAAGAACCGCGCGTACCGCCGGGCTGCCATGCGGGATGCAAGTGGACGAAAGGTAAAATGCCGCCTATACAGGGCCCAAATCGAGCGGGTGCCTGTTGGCAGCGTCGAATGGTGCGCGCCCGCCCTGCCCTCACGAAAGCGACATATGACTGATTTGAACTTCCTCCCGCAGGCCTTGAGGTCCGCGTTGGAGAAAAAGGGCTATCACAGCCTGACGCCCGTCCAGCAGGCTGTTTTGGCCGAAGCACCGGCCAACGCCGACCTTCTTGTTTCCGCGCAAACGGGTTCGGGCAAAACCGTCGCCTTCGGCATGGCTCTGGCGCCGACCTTGATGAAAAGTCAGGACCACCTCGGGCCGGCCGGCGCACCGATCGCACTTGCGATCGCGCCAACGCGTGAGTTGGCGCTGCAAGTCAAGGACGAACTCGCCTGGCTCTATGGCGAAGCCGGTGCGACCCTTGCCACCTGTGTCGGGGGCATGGACCCGCGGACCGAACGGCGCATGCTTGAACGGGGCGTCCATATAGTGGTCGGAACGCCAGGCCGGCTGCGCGATCACCTGGAGCGCGGCGCATTGGATCTGTCGCGGATCAAGGCCGTCGTGCTGGATGAAGCCGACGAAATGCTCGACATGGGCTTTCGCGAGGATCTTGAGTTCATTCTGGACGCAGCGCCCGGCGACCGGCAGACACTGCTTTTTTCCGCGACCGTGCCCAAGCCGATTGCCGATCTCGCCAAGCGTTTCCAAAAAGATGCCGTGCGTCTGTCGACCATCGCGCCGCGGGAGCAGCATGTCGACATCGATTACATCGCCCACCCGGTTGCGCCGCATGAACGGGAAAACGCAATCATCAACGTGCTGCGCCTGCACGAGGCGGAAAAGGCGATCGTCTTTTGTTCGACGCGCGAGGCCGTCAAACGCCTGACAGCGCGGCTTGCGAACAGGGGATTTTCGATCGTATCGCTGTCGGGAGAATTGAGCCAGGAGCAGCGCACAGCGGCCTTAACGGCCATGAAAACCGGATCGGCACGTGTTTGTGTGGCGACCGATGTCGCGGCGCGGGGCATCGACCTGCCAAACCTGGATCTGGTCGTCCATGCCGATCTTCCAACCGGTAAAGCCGCGCTTCTCCATCGCTCCGGTCGGACCGGCCGCGCCGGACGCAAGGGCACAAGCGTCTTGATGGTGCCGTTTCCGCGACGACGGGCAGCAGAGCGCACCTTCCGGTTCGCTGGTGTGAACGTCACCTGGCAGGGCGCGCCGACGGCGGATGATATTAGGGCCAAGGACAAGGAACGCTTGTTCAACGCATCCGTTTTGACCGATGAGCCGGACGCGGACGATCTTGAGCTGGCGCGGGAACTTCTTGACCGCCACAATCCCGAACGACTGGCGGCCGCATTCGTCAAGCTGCACCAATCCCGATTGCCGGCGCCAGAAGATGTCAGCGCGGCCACCGAAGATACGCTCAAGGGCCGGGACGCGGGCGCGCGCGGCGGCCGGGTCGCCGAAATCAAAGGAAAATTCGACGACGGCGTGTGGTTCCGCCTGTCGCTCGGACACAAACACCGGGCCGATCCGCGCTGGTTGTTGCCGATGATCTGCCGGGCCGGGCACGTGACGAAACGCGAAGTCGGCGCGATCAAGATTTTTCAGAACGAGACCCGGTTCGAGATCGCCGGCAGCCACGCGGAACGCTACACGGCAACGATCAAACGTCACGGCACCGGAGAAGAAAACGTCACGATCGCGCTTTTAGATGCAAGAGGCGGCAAGGTTCCGCCGCCGCCATCGGCCGCGCGCAGTGGCCAAGGATCCCGGCGCGGTTCTCCGCCGCGGGACCTGGAGGATATAGGCCCCGAGGACCGGATGGACCGCCCGCGGTTCAAGCGCGGCGGCGGACCGGGCGAAAAACCGGCAAAGGCGCGAAAAAGGCGCCGGTTCGATGATGAAGACGCCGCGCCCACGCATCCTGCCTACGCACCGCTTGATCCAAAATCCCTGACGGAAGACAGCCCGGAGCGCCGCCCGAAGCCGCCAGCGAAGGAAAGTGCGCGCGGTTCTGAAACCAAATCCGGCAAACCGGCGCGGACCCAAAAAGCGGCAAAACCCAAAAAGACCAAGGCAAAGAACAAACCCTCAAGAGCGGCGCGAAAGGCCGCGCGGCGCAAAACCAGCGGTGCTTGACCTCGAACCGGCCGTTGGGTTCGGCTAAACGGTCCGTTTCAGTTCCACGTAGTCGCCGCGGGTCCTGAGCGTCAGGGTGACGGGCTGGTCGGTGCGGTTGCGCCAGAACCAGCCATGATTGCCGTCAAATGCGGCCGTCAGGACGCCGCTTTGTCCCGGGACGGCGCGTCCTTTTTCATAGCTGATCGACTGACCGCCGCCATCGCCATGGGTGTCGAAATTCAGCACGCTGCCGTTCGCGGTCCATTCGAACGCGGCCCGCGCGTTCGCGGCCATGACGAGCTTGAACTCCACCCCCTGGCCAGGTTGCAGCGTAATCTGGATCTCATCTCGCCATCCAGCGGGGACGATCGGAGCGGGCGGAGCTTCAACCGTGTCTTCGGCTGCCGGTTGTCTCGCCGGCGAAATGGCCTCTTGGGCCCGCAATGCGACAAGTGCCGTGAGAATCTGGTCGAGCTGCCGCTCGATGGCGTCGAGCCGCTCGGCGTCCTGTGACCTTTGTAACACCTCGGCGGTTGTCCCGTGCGTGTCCGCCGCGGCCTCCTCGGCAAGCTGCTCCTTGATTTCACCCATTTGCGTCAAACCAAGCATGCGGCCGGCACCGGTCGGATCGATCGCGTATTCCGACGGCAAGACGACGGTGACCAACAGCACGATGGAGACACCAAACGCCAGGAAGGTCGACCTGAGGAGGCGGCCCGATGACGGCAGATCCGCGCGGTTTGGAAATTCGGTGTTGTACATGATCAGGTCGATTGCCTCTTGTTCACGCATTCACGAAGTAGCCGGTGATCTGATAGCCCATCAACAGGAAGCCGGCGGCGACCATCGCCACATTGGCCGTATAAGCTTGGCGCCAGAAACTTGGTTTCCGCCGCCAATAACTCATGGCGATGAAGATCACCGAAAGGGCGAGGATCTGCCCGATCTCGACCCCGACATTGAAGGCGAGCAAATTCGGAACCAGGCCGTCCGGCGAAATGTCATAGTCGATGATCTTGGTCGACAGGCCAAAGCCATGGCAGAACCCGAAAATCAGCGTGGCCGCCTTGGTATTGGGCTGAGCGCCAAACCACCTTTGATAGGCTCCCAGGTTGTCGAGCGCCTTGTAAACGACCGACAGGCCAATGATCGCATCGATGATGTAACTGTTGATTCCGATGTTGAAATAAACGCCGGCCAGCATCGTCGTGGAATGGCCAATGGCGAATAGGGTGACATAGAGGCCGATATCCTTCAGCCGGTACAAAAAGAAGATGACACCCAGCAAAAACAAAATGTGGTCGTATCCGGTCACCATATGTTTGGCGCCGAGATAGATGAAGGGGATGAGATGGACCCCTGTGATCTCCTGGATATACCCCTTGTCGCCTTCGGCAACCGCATGGGCCAGCGCGCCGCCCGCCGGCAGGATCAGGACCAGCGCTAAAACGCTCAAGAATATGCAGTAGCGCGCCATATCCGCTTCATGTTCCGTTCAAAAACTGGCTCTCGTCCGATTCACATCGGCGAATTTCACACATGGACATATCCTATCAGGGAGGATAGGATCAAGTATGATTGAAAACCGCCGACACGCCAGCCACCCTGCGGTCATCAACCGTCTGAAGCGCGCGCATGGGCACATGGGCAAGGTCATCGCGATGATTGAAGCGAGCGAGCCGTGCCTGGCGATCGCCCAGCAGCTTCAGGCGGTGGAAAGTGCCGTCGCCAACGCCAAGACCGCGCTCATTGAGGATCATCTCGACCACTGCCTCGACGCGGTGGTCGGCCCGTTGAGCGCAGATAAACGCCAGGAACTGGCCGACATCAAGAAGATCGCGAAGTACCTCTAAAGAACTGTCCAGGTCGGTCTTCGCCGACCCACCGTATCCGTTGCGACCGCCGTACTGGGGGCGGACCCATGCTCAAAATCCTCAGCAACCGGACCTATCGGCACCTGTTTGGTGCGCAAGTCGTCGCGTTGTTGGGCACTGGGTTTGCCACCGTCGCATTGGCGCTGCTCGCTTATGATCTTGCCGGGGACAATGCAGGCACGGTCCTTGGAACGGCGCTCGCCATCAAGATTATCGCTTATGTTGCGGTCGCTCCGATCGCAGCGGCCTACGCCGCGCGCCTGCCACGCCGTACGGTGCTTGTCGCCTTTGATGTTATCCGGGCGGCGGCCGCGCTGTCGCTGCCTTTTGTTTCTCAAGTTTGGCAGATCTATGTGCTCATCTTTGTCCTGCAATCAGCATCCGCCGGCTTCACGCCGACGTTTCAGGCAACCATCCCGGATATCCTGCCGGACGAAGAGGACTATACACGGGCGTTGTCACTGTCGCGCCTTGCCTATGATCTTGAGAGCCTTGCCAGCCCGATCTTCGCGGCCGCGCTTTTGTCTGTGCTTCCATTCTCCGATCTTTTCATCGGCACCGCACTCGGTTTCCTGATTTCCGGCCTTCTTGTGGTTTCGGTCGCCTTGCCCAATCCCGCGGCCAAACGGCCGGAAGGAGGGATCAGCCGTTTTACACGCGGTTCTCGGCTATATCTTGCGACGCCGCGCTTGCGGGGGCTGCTCGCGATCAACCTCGTGGTTGCCGCCGGTGGCGCCATGGTGATCGTCAACACCGTCGTCATCGTCCAGGGCCAATTTGGCCTTGCCGATAGAGACACTGCGTTGGCTTTTGCCGCCTTTGGCGCCGGCTCGATGATCGCAGCGCTGGTCTTGCCGTCCGCCCTCGACCGGCTGTCCGACCGAACCATTATGTTGTCCGGAGGCGCCCTTTTGGCGGCCGGGCTGTTCGCCGGTCCACTTGCCAGCAGTTTTTCCGTCCTTGTGGCGCTTTGGCTTGCCCTCGGACTTGGATCTTCCGCCGCTCAGGTTCCCTCCGGACGGTTAATCCGGCGGTCGGCCCATTCAGGCGACCGGCCGGCACTGTTCGCGGCGCAGTTCGCGCTGTCCCATGCGTGCTGGCTTATCGCCTATCCGCTGGCCGGTTGGCTGGGTGCCCATGCCGGGCTTCCATCGACATTCCTGATCCTCGGCGCGATCGCGGTCGCCGGCCTCTTTGCCGCCGTGTCGATTTGGCCGCGCACGGACAAGGGTGTTTTGGAACATGACCATCATGATCTGGCCGAGAATGATCCGCATTGGCGCGACGGCGATCGAACGTCCGGACGGCGACACGCGCACATGTACATCATTGACGACCTGCACCCCGAATGGCCGCGCGAACCTTAAACGGCGCCGGATGTACCGTCACCGCCAGGCGTCGCTGTCCGTCTTGGAGCGGTGGCCTATTCGTTTACCACCATGGCGATCGCCCACGCTGAACCGTTCTGGACCAGATGGTAGTGGCAGGTGAACTCCAAAACGTCCTCGCCGTCGGCGTTTTCCTGGCGCCAGTCAAGGGTAATGAGCGCGACGTTGCCGCTGATATGGCTGGACGAGACATGAAAATCGGAATGCACGACGCCTTCCTTGTCGAGCGCGCTCAAAAGCGCTTCGATGTTTTCCATCAATTCTTCATCGGTGTTGAAGACGTGACCTTCGTCATGCTGCCAAATAATGACCGGCAATGCGAAGCAGTCGGAAATCCGGTCGGCCTCATAGTCGTTGAATCCGGCCTGATAGTCGTCGAACAACTCAGCGATCAGTTCTTCGGCGCCCCCGCCCAAATCCGCTCCGGACCCGTTGGTATGGCCGTTTCCGGTCAACGCTCGGCCGTTGTCGTCAGACATTTTTGGTGTTCTCCCCCTCGCTCCTTTACGTGATCGCATCGGTGGCCGCTTCCTCGGCCGCGTCGTGACCCGGATCTTCCCCATCGTCATAGCCGATCATATTGAGCGGGAGGGCACGGCGTCCATGGCTTTCGCACCAATGGACAAGCGCTTCCTCGGCGCCATGTGTGACCCAAACCTGCTCGGCGCCGGTCTCGATGATCGTGCGGCACAGATCGTCCCAGTCCGCGTGATCGGACATGATGAGTGGCAATTCAACGCCACGCTGACGGGCCCGCGCCCTCACCCGCATCCAGCCGGACGCCATGGACGTGACCGGATCGCCAAACCGACGCGCCCAGCGGTCGGACAGTTGGCCCGGCGGACACAGCACCAAGGCTCCGGCCAGTTCCTTGCCGCGGCGGCCAACCGGCTCGATCGGTCCAAGGTTGACGCCTTGAGACTGGTAGTAGCTGGTGAGTTTTTCCAGGGCGCCATGCAGATAGATCGGCCGGTCATACCCCCCCGCCCGGATTTCGGCGATCGCCCGCTGCGCCTTGCCGAGCGCATAGGCGCCAAGGAGATGGGTCCGGTCGGCAAACAGGTCCATGGATTTCAGTAGTTTGGCCACTTCGCTCGCGGCTGGCGGATGGCGAAACACCGGGAGGCCAAAGGTCGCCTCGGTGACAAACGTATCGCACGTCACGAGTTCAAACGGCGCGCAAGTCGGGTCGGCATGTCGCTTGTAGTCACCGGACACGACCGTGCGGTGCCCATCCGCTTCCAACAATATTTGCGCTGAACCGAGCACATGACCGGCCGGGTGCAGGGAAACCGCGACGCCATTGATTTTCACAACCTCGCCATAAGCCGCGGGCTGCTGAGACTTGCAAAAGCCCGGTCCGTAGCGGATGGCCATGATCTCAAGCGTCTGCCGCGCTGCCAGAACCGCGCCGTGCCCCGCGCGCGCATGGTCGGCATGGCCATGCGTGATCACCGCCCGATCCACGGGCCGGATCGGATCGATGTGGGCGTTGGCCAACGGGCAATAAAGGCCTTCCGGTGTCAGGGTCAGCAGATTGGACATGACCGTCACAATAGGTTCCGCGGTGCGATTTACCAGCCTTGACCGCAACTTGCACCTCGCCAACGCATTGCCGCCGTCCTAAAACGCGGCCATGGATGCCGCGCAGTTGCCCGACCGATTTCTCACCTGGTTCGCCGAACGCGGCTGGAGCCCGCGTCCGCATCAGCTTGCTCTGGTCGATCATCTGTCCAACGGCCAGTCCACCTTGCTGATCGCGCCGACGGGCGCCGGGAAAACCCTTGCGGGCTTTCTGCCCAGCCTTTTGGAGCTCAATGCCAGGGGAAAACCGGCGCCCGGTTCGGCTGGAAGCGGCAAATTGCATACGCTTTACATCTCTCCGCTCAAGGCTCTGGCGGTCGACATCGCCCGCAATCTTGAAACCCCTGTCCGGGACATGGACCTGCCGATCACGATCGAGACGCGGACCGGCGACACACCCTCGCACAAGCGCCAACGCCAAAAGCAGCGCCCGCCCGATATCCTCTTGACCACACCAGAACAGATCGCGCTTTTGTTGTCCGATCCCGCGTCGCTCGACCTGTTTCGGACCGTGAAAACCGTTGTTCTGGACGAGCTCCACGCGCTGGTCACCTCCAAACGCGGCGACCTTCTGGCGCTCGGCCTTGCCCGATTGCGGGCGCTCAGCCCGAACCTTCGAACGATCGGCCTTTCGGCGACCGTCGCCAATCCGGACGATCTTCGGGCCTATCTTGTCGGTCAGCCAGGCACGGACAAGCGGAACCTGGCAGAACTCGTGCACGTGTCCGGCGGCGCGGAGCCGGACATTTCCATCCTCGATTCGCAAGAGCGGTTGCCCTGGTCCGGCCATTCCTCGCGGTATGCCATGGGCGAGGTTTTTGAACTGATCAAGGCACACCGTGTCACACTTGTTTTTGTGAACACACGCAGCCAGGCCGAAGCGGTTTTTCAAGAGTTGTGGCGGATCAACGTCGACACTTTGCCGATCGCCCTTCACCATGGTTCGCTGGATGTTGGCCAGCGCCGGAAAGTCGAAGCCGCCATGGCGTCGGGGGGTCTTCGGGCGGTCGTTGCGACCTCGTCGCTTGACCTTGGCATTGACTGGGGCGATATCGACCTGGTGATCAACATCGGGGCGCCAAAGGGCGCCAGCCGTCTGGCCCAGCGCATCGGGCGGGCCAATCACCGGATGGATGAACCGTCCAAGGCCATCCTGGTTCCGGCCAACCGCTTCGAGGTTCTGGAGTGTCAGGCCGCGCTTCGCGCTTCGCAGCGTGGGGATCAGGACACCCCGCCGCTCAGAAAGGGCGCCCTCGATGTGCTGGCCCAGCATGTCCTGGGACTTGCCTGCGCGGACCCACTCGACCCGGCCGCGGTCTATGCCGAGATCACCTCGAGCGAAACCTACCGGCATTTACCTTGGCAGACCTTCGAACGGGTTCTCGATTTCGTGGCGACCGGGGGATACGCCCTCAAGAGCTACGATCAGTACGCCAAGCTGAGGCGTGGCAAGGACGGATTGTGGCGGATCGCGCATCCCAAGATCGCGCAGCAATACCGGCTCAATGTCGGCACGATCGTCGAAGCGCCGATGCTGAAAGTGCGGCTGGTGAGATCCAAGGCCGACGGTCGACGGACACCGGTCGGGCGCGGCGGGCGCGTGCTCGGCGACATCGAGGAGTGGTTCATCGAACAGCTCACGGCGGGCGACACATTCCTCTTCGGCGGCGAAATCCTAAGGTTCGAGGGGATCCGCGAGAACGAGGCTTACGTGTCGCGCGCAAAAACCGAAAGTCCGATGATCCCGTCCTATCAGGGCGGAAAGTTTCCGCTCTCCACGTATCTGGCCGAAAGCGTGCGCGGCATGCTGGCAAACCCGGAAAGCTGGCGCTCTCTGCCCGAGCAAGTGCAAGAATGGCTGCGGCTGCAGCACGAGAAATCCAAGCTTCCGGCGCGCGACGGGCTGCTGGTCGAGACCTTTCCCCGAGGCAACCGTCACTACATGATGTGTTATCCGTTCGAGGGGCGCCTTGCCCATCAAACCCTCGGGATGCTGTTGACGAAACGGCTCGAGCGGCTCGGCGCACGGCCCATGGGGTTCGTCGCCAACGACTATGCGCTATCGATCTGGGGATTGGGGGATCTGTCGACGCTGTTCTCAAGCGGAAAGATTTGCCTGGATACGCTCTTCGAGGAAGACATTCTCGGCGAAGACCTGGACGC
This sequence comes from Roseibium sp., assembly GCA_017643215.1. Classification (GTDB taxonomy): domain Bacteria; phylum Pseudomonadota; class Alphaproteobacteria; order Rhizobiales; family Stappiaceae; genus Roseibium. Next base: position 54,463 of record JAEPNV010000013.1, read on the forward strand.
CTGGCTCGCCGAATCCTTCCTCATGAAACGCACCTTCCGATATTGCGCGGTCATCGCCGGCCTCATTGAGCGGCGTCACCCAGGGCAGGAAAAGACCGGCCGACAAGTGACCGTGTCCTCGGATCTCATTTACGATGTGCTGCGCGCGCACGAACCCGATCACATTTTGCTGGAGGCCACCTGGAACGACGCCGCGGAAGGACTTTTGGATATCTCGCGGCTCGGCGAACTTCTTGCGCGGATCAAGGGACGAATCACGCATATTGGTCTGGAACGCGTTTCGCCGCTTTCTGTGCCCGTGCTCCTGGAAATCGGCAAAGAACCTGTCTATGGCGAGGCCATGGACGACATTTTAGCGGACGCAGCGGAGGACCTTGTTCTGGAGGCCATGCAATGAATGCGCTCACGTCGCAAAAGGACAGATTTGTCGCTGCGCCGGTGTGCCATGACATTCAGATCAACGGGCAGCTGGTCGGCCTTCACGACAGCGGTGTCCTTTGGTGGCCGGATCAATCGGTCTTGGTGGTTGCCGATCTCCATCTGGAAAAGGGATCGTCGTATGCGCGCCGCGGCGTGATGTTGCCGCCCTATGACACGGCGGAGACGCTGGAACGCCTCGCGGCGGCGATCAATGCATTCGACCCGGCCTGTGTCATCGCGCTGGGCGACAGCTTTCACGATCCGGACGGGTCGGACCGGTTGCCGCCCGCCTACCGGGCGATGCTGGCGACGCTGCAGATCAATCGGAACTGGATTTGGGTGACGGGAAACCATGATCCGGTCGCACCGGTGCGCCTATGCGGCGAGACGGTTGATGAGATCACCATCGGGCCGCTGACGTTTCGCCACGAGCCTCTTCCGAAAACGGACCGGCAGCAAATTGCCGGCGAGGTCTGCGGCCACCTTCACCCGGCCGCGCGGGTGCGCCGCTACGGACGATCCATCCGGCGGGCCTGTTTTGCCACCGATGGCGCCCGGCTCGTCATGCCCGCGTTCGGCGCTTTGACCGGCGGGCTCAACGTTGCCGACCCGGCGTTTCACCTTGTCTTCCGTCGGCGCCAATTCTCCGCATTCATGCTGGGAAATGACCGGCTTTATCCATTCACCGCATCGCGCCTGATTGCCGACTAAGGCCTTTGCGATAACCAGCAGCGACTGTCTGCCATTTGATTGATCGGCGCGGGTTTTCGCACGCAGCGACAATTTTGGGTCATAAACCGGCGCGTGCCCTGCCGCGTATCCTTCCAAGATTAACATTGTGTTGGAGATCGTTGTGTCCGGCATAATTCGTGTCTTTGTTGCTTTTCTGACGCTTTTTGTGTTCGCTGCGATCAGCCCGGCGGCAGTCGCGGACCAAAGCCCGTGGGATGCCGTGTCGGACGGCGATATCGTTCTCTTTCGACATGCGCTGGCGCCGGGAACCGGCGATCCAAACGATTTTCGCCTTGGCGATTGCACGACACAGCGGAACCTGAACGATGCCGGCCGGGAAGATGCGCGCCGCATTGGTGCGGCCTTCGTGAAAGTCGAGATCGGCGTTGGCCGCGTGCTGACATCCCAGTGGTGCCGGTGCCGCGAGACCGCGGACCTTGCCTTTCCGGGCCGCGCCGAAGATGCACCAGTGTTCAATTCATTCTTCCGCGACCGGTCAAGAGGACCGCAGCAGACGGAGGATGCCCGCCGTCTGCTCCTTGATTGGACGGGCCCGGGTGTTCTTGTCGTGGTCACCCATCAGGTAAACATTACCGCTTTGACCGATATCTTTCCGACTTCCGGCGAAGGTATCCACTTGCGCAAAGCCGGCGGCGCGCTGGAAATCATCGGCCGGTTCCCCGTGCCGGAGGACGTCAATCCTTCTTGAAAATCACGCCGGCGAGCCAGCCCGTGAACATGGCCAGGATTACCGCGATCAGCCCATAAAAGAAGGAATGGTCTTGTGCCATCTCAAAGGTGAGCTGTTCGAAGCCGGTCTTAGCAACCGACAATTCAGCCTCGGTTTGAGACAAAAGCACCCCGTCCTGGAACAGGAAGCTTTCTACCGTGTAATTTCCCACCGGTATGTTCGCCGGCAATGAGACAGACGTCCGGAACATGGACTCGGTCAGGAATTCGATTGATTCCCGCTGCTCCGAGTAAAGACCCTGTTCCTGACGAAGGCGAAGAAACGCTCTCCTGAAATCATCGCGCTCAGACAGCGGAACGTCGGAACTGCCGGTGATCGCGAGATTGAGATGGTTGAGACCGATTTCGTACTCGTCCAGGAGGACGCGGTCCGCCATGTCACCGATACTTGTTGTGCTGGCTACAGCATAGAACGACGGCACATCCCGGAACCGCTCATAGTCCCGATTGATCCAAACGCCCAAAAACCGGCCTTTTCGACGCGCCGTGACGTCCTGAGCTGGCCCCTGCACCACGATTGCAAGATCATAGTTGCCCCGCCGGCTGATCGTGTTGAGATCTCGCGACACCTGCCCGAAAATGACGATTTCAGTCCCGGTGAAATTGGACTGGATTGACACCATATCCGCTGAAAGTGCCGTGACCAGATCCTCCGCCTGCGTGCGCTGCGGGACCGTCCACGCTGCAATCAAGACCAACACCAGGATGAACGGACGGATCATGTGCCCGCCCCCTTGGTGATGGCGATCGAATAGAGATCCTCCGGCGTTAGGAGCAAGTCGACTGCAAACCGCAAACCGACGCTGAGCACCAGCAATGCGAGTAGCAGGCGCAATTGGTCGCCCCGCAGGTTCTGCCCCATCCGAGCGCCGAATTGAGCGCCGATGACACCGCCGATCATCAGCGTCAAGGCCAGCACAATGTCGACGGTTTGTGTTCCCATCGCGTGGAATATCGTCGCCGCGGACATTGTGAACAGGATCTGAAACAGCGATGTTCCGATGACGATACTGGTCGGCACGCGCAGCAGATAGATGAGCGCGGGAACCATCATGAATCCGCCGCCGATGCCCAGGATCGTCCCAAGAAAGCCGATGCCTGCGCCCAAGCCCAAAACGGGAATCACGCTGACATAGAGTTTCGAGCGCCTGAACCGCACTTTCAGCGGCAATCCGTGGATCCAGTTGTGCTGGCCTGGCCGACGCGTCTGGACAGGAGCTCCGGTCCTGCGACGCCGGATCGCACGCACCGATTCCACTAGCATCAAAATTCCGATGGTCCCCAAGAAGGTCACGTAGGACAGTGCAATAACCACATCGAGCTGACCGACCGCCTGTAACATGTCGAACAACAAGACACCGATCGCAGAGCCGGCAATCCCGCCGATCAGCAAAACGGTTGCAAGTTTCAGGTCAATCGCTTTGCGGCGGATGTAGGTGACCACCGCCGAGGCGGAGGACGCGACAACCTGTGTGGTCACCGTGGCCACCGATACCGCCGGAGGAATACCTGAAAAAATCAGAAGCGGCGTAAGCAGAAATCCGCCGCCGATCCCGAACAGCCCGGACAGGAATCCGACAGCACCGCCCATGCCGAATATGAGGAACATATTGACCGGGATTTCGGCGATGGGCAGATAAAGTTGCACGTTGCGTTGCCGATTGTCATCGGACAGCGTGCCGCCCGATAGAATGCCTTTGTTGGTTTAAGACCCGGATGCAAAGGTCTGTCAACCAACTGTCGCTCTGACAGTCGTGCCGCTGAATCTGATCGGCGTCGTCAGATTGACTTGCGCTCCAGTTCCTGCATCAGGCCGGCGTCGATTTCTCCGGTCTCAGGCAGGCCGAGGCTGCGCTGGAAGGCCCGCACCGCGCTCCGGGTCCGCGGACCAACCTGGCCGTCCGGAATTCCCGTATCAAAGCCGAGAGCGTTCAGTTTCGTCTGAGCCTGCTCAACCATGGCCGTGTAATTGACAACGCCGCCGAGATTTACAGCCGCGTTGGTGGGTTGTGCGGAGGTTTCAATCCACTCTGGATCGGTGACGACCTTGTTCGCGGCCGCATCCGGTGTCTTGACCTCAAAGCTTTCCACCGCCAGACGCGCGGCCGCCAGTTGGGCTTGGTCCATCGCGTTGGCGACATCGTCCCGCTTCTTCGCCGCGTCCTGATCACCTTGATCCGCGGCGATCGCAAACCACTTGTAGCTCTCGCCAAGGTCCTTCTCGACGCCGAGGCCACGCGCATACAAAATTCCGAGATTGAAGAGGCTGTCCTGAACGCCGAAATTCGCGGCCTCTTCGAACCACTTGGCCGCATCGGCAAAGCTGGGCGTTCCATTGGCGCCTTCAGCGTACATGACCGCCAGGTTATGCATTGCCTTCGCATTACCGGCTTCGGCCGCTTTGAGATACCAGTCGCGCGCCTTTGGCAAGTCTTTCGCGACCCCGCGCCCCTTCTCATAAAGACTTGCCAAGCGATACTGCGCCGGCGGCAATCCCTTATCGGCCGCGATCTGATACCATTTGGCCGCCTCCACCAGGTCCGCGGCAATGCCCTCGCCTTCGGTGTATTTTACGCCAACCAGGAATGCGGCCTGCGGATTTCCTGCCGCCGCTGCGCTCCGCAGAGCAATCGGACCAACCTCTTCCGGCGGCAAATTGGCGATCAGGCTGGCCGGCTGAGCAGCCGTTGCCGGATCGGCTGAAACAGCGGGCGGCGAAAATCCATCCACATCCGGGCCGCTTTCCCCGAACCCGTTCGAGACGCCGGACGGTGGCGCGAAGGCCACTTCGGGCCGCGGTTCGGCCGGCGAAACCAGGTTCGCACCGCCATCGACAACGCCATTCCCGGCGCCCGCACTCCGATCTCCCGGGCGCGCAGGATCCGCATCCGTGGATGCCGGCAAGGTGCCCGCCGGTAGGCTCACGGCATTCGGATTGCCCGCGTCAGCGGCTTCGCTCCTGCCTTGAACGGCCGGCGGGGCCATGCCCGCGGGCGGCGCGCCAGCATCCCTCCCCGCCTCTTCGGCGATGGCTTGCGGGCTGGAGCCCGCCGATGGCGACGGTGCGATCAGCGCGCCTTCAGACACCGCGAGTTGCTCCTCGTCGACGGAAGGTGCTGTGGCAAGCTTGAAAACCTGGAGCGTACCGAGGGCCAGCACGACAGCCGCTGCGGCGAATAAAAGCGCCTTCCGCCGCCCGCCACCGGATTCAACGCCGTCACTTGGCGCCGGACGGTCGCCAGCCAAAACCGGCCCCGATTGATTGATCTGCTCCCCGCCAGAGGATGTCTCCCCTCCGCTGACGTTCGGTTCAACCGGCCGATCCGTGTCCTCCTGCGAAGCTTTCGGGTTTCGCCGTCCAAGCACCTTGCGGAACCAACCGGCCCGTTTTGCGCCTGATCCGCCATCGGCCAGATCCTCATCCGTGACCATTACCGGCGTTCCACTGTCCATCTTTGCCGCTTCGGCGGATGCGGCCTGTGCGGCGCGGCGCGCAGCAGCAATGAAATCGGCCTTTCTGTCACGCACCCGCTCAGCCGGACGATCTGGATCTGGAATTGCCGTAGCGGCCGTTGCTTCCCGGTCACTTGCGGCGCTTTCGTAGAGCCGGTCCTGTTCCAGTTCGGCGATGTAGGTTGACGGTGATGCCGGCCGGGTCACGCCGGACCGCTCAATATGCTCAAGGCGCTCGGTGAGAGACGCCAGGACAGACTGCACACCGTCAAATGTGTTGCGCGTGCGTTCCTCGCTTCCGTCCGCTGCGTCAAGCAGACGTTTCAGATCGCCCTGCAATCCGGCGATCGCCTCGTCATACTCCGCAGCACGTGCGGCCGGCTGCGCGCTGATTGCCTCTTGCGCGGTTTTTCTCGCAATATCAACGACATCGCGGCGGGTGTCAGCCAGGCCTTGCTCAATCCGTTCCAATACCGCGGTGACACCGCCGGTATTTGCTTCGGTTCCCGCGCGCGTTTCGAGTTGTTCCGCCAAAGCCGAGACCTTGACCGCCAACTGGTCGATGCGGTCACCACCAGCGCCACCGTTTGACACAGCGGCGGCCAAATCGCTGATGCGTTTTTCCAATGCGTCGGTCGCAGGTGCAGCCGAAACGGCGGACCGCATGGCGCCGATTTCAGCGCGGAGCTTGTCCAGATCGCCGGTCGTGACCGTGTCTTGCGGCGTCTCAAGGCGCTCGCTCAGATCATTCAGGCGCGTTTGCAGTTGCGCGAACAGAGCCGTATCGGCAGACGCACCCTCCGGCAGCGCCGAAAGTTCGGGAACCGGAACAGGCCGGTTTGTCTTTTCCTCGATCTGGTCAATCTTGGCCGAGATCGCGACCAAACGCTTTTCGAGCGCATCGAAGGCTTTGTCGTCAATCCCGGCGGGCGCGGCCTGCTCCATGCGCTCAAGCCGGCCCACGATTTCGTTCAAACGCGTATCAACACTGCCGAGCTGATCCTGACCGACTGCGCCGGCCCGGTCGTCGGACATCATGCCAACGATATCTTCCAACCGGCCCTGCAGGCGGGCAATGGTATCGGGTTCCGGCATGCGCTGTTCCATGGCGCTGAGCCGGGTGTCCAGGACACGATGTTCGCGTGCCAAAGCCTCCAGATCGTCGAGACGGCCGGACACAAACTTCAGCCGGTCGTCAATCCCGTCGACGAGGCCGGCAATATCCATGTGTTCGACAAATTGCCGGACTTCCCGCAGTTCTGCGCGGAGCGGCTCGATTTCCGAATGCCCTTTTCGCTGCAGCAGATCTTCCATCCGCTCCGAGATGACCGCGATACGGTCCTCCAGAGCGGCAAAATGTTCCGACCGCGGCAAGACGGCGAACGCGTCCTCGATCTCGTTGAGCCGTGCGGTGACGCCTTTCAGGATGCGCGGATCGATGGCCGCGCGGGACAATTCATCCAGCCGCTGAAGGATATGTGCATAGCCGTGTTCAAGGGTCTCGAGCGATCCCTCCACGTTCGTGCGCCCAACCATCGCCTTCAGTTCGGCAACTTCCCGGCGGATATCCTTGGCGAACTGTTCGTCGCGCCTGTCGCCCCGAAGCCGCTCGACCATGTCGGACAGGCGCCGCAGTTCAGCGTTTTGACGGTTAACCTTCTCGTGCGTGCCTTTCGACAAGCCGCCAAGGGCGTTGCGGAGCGAGCCGAGTTCCTCCCGCACTTGTTCGAACGCCCGTTCCTGCGGACGGCGAAGCGCATCAATCCGGCGGCTGAGATCCCGGTATATCGGCGCCTGCGGATCCTCATGCGTCCGGCGGGCGCGCCTCTTTAATGGGCGGTCATCAAACTCATCGTAAGACAGGCTGTCGCGCTCCGAATGATCATCGCCAAACCGCTGGCCCGACCAGGGTTCGCTGGTCCGGTCTCTGTCATATTCCGACCGATCCGGGAATCCCGCGTCAAAATCCGGATGAGGGCCATCGTCGCGCGGCGCGTCCAGATGGGTATTTTCGGCCGTCGACCCTTGCTCAGAACGCCGGCGCCGGGCAGCGCTGCGCCGGCTTTCCGGTTCGGGCACGTCGTCATCGATGGCTGCGTTGTTGCGCGTCGCAAGGTCCTGCACCTGGCGATCGAGGCGCTCCAACGTGCTGATCACCTTCTCAAGGCGCTCGCCAGAAGCCTCGGACATGTCCTTATGCTGTTCGAACCCGCATGCTGTTCGAACCCGCCGCTGTCCGGTCGCGGCACGCCATGACCTGGTATGTTCCGTTGAATCGCCGCCGGCGCGGGATCGCCGTAGGGATCCCGGACGGATTGGCCACTACGCTGGCTCAGAAGCCGATCCAGCTCATTTGCGACGGCATCGAGTGCGTTTCCATCATCGCCAGGCCCGCCGTGCGCGCCAGCATCGGGACGGCCCAAGGACGTGGCCGTTTTAGTCAATCGCTCCACGCGCGCGCCAAGGCCGTTGCGGTGCGCACCGTATGTACCGTCCGCATAGGTCTCGTCCCGATACCCTTGAGGTCCGTAGGGATCGCGGCCGCGGCGTCCTGCTTCGCGGTTGTTCCAAGCCGACATATCTTGACCCTGACGTGACGGTCTTCTGACCGCAGCTGTTGATTGGTCTGCCTGGTTCCGTGAATTCAACACAGGAACCGGCAGTCTTCTCGAAAACTTTCTCTTGACAGGGTAAACAGGGCGTTAACCGCCCTCGCTTATTGCAACAACGGCCAAATGCGAACGGTGTTTGTGCACCGGCAATCCTGTTTTTCGACTGCATTTCTTTCGTCGCGGGCGCCGCGACTGGACGTTTACGGAAGCGTAAGCTAAACATAGGCCAATCGCTGCGGCATCTGGCGCGGCCCCACACACATGAGACGCACGTCCGGCCCGTGCCAAACCAAGGCGCCGAAATCTCGGCGCAAAAGCAAAGCCGGCCTCCGATCTCACGAAGAGCACCAATTCAAATGAGCGAAGCCCTTTCCATACTCAATGAGAATGAACTCGTGGACGTGGTCGCGGCCCGTGACGACAGCACGAAAAAAACCCAGTTCACGATTGGCGACCTGGCCAAAGAGTTCAATTGCACCTTGCGGACCTTGCGGTTTTATGAGGACAAAGGCCTTTTAAATCCGAAACGTGACGGCCTGAACCGTGTTTACACGCGGCGTGACCGGGCCCGTTTGAAATTGGTCCTGATGGGCAAGCGGGTCGGTTTTTCCTTGTCGGAAATCCGGGACATGCTGGACCTTTATGATTTACGGGACGGACAGGTCACGCAATTGCGGGTCGCGCTCACAAAGTTCAATGAGCAGATCGACGTCCTCAAGGAACAGCGCCAGGACATTGAACAGGCCATCGAGGAACTGTCCCGAACGGTCGAGATCGTTTCCGGCATGCTCAAACACAAAGAAGCGGAAGAACGGGCGGTCTGACGCGTCTTCCTTGAGTTCACTCGTCTTTTGATCGATCCAAGCCCCGGCGCAAGCCGGGGTTTTGTTTTGTGGCCGCGGCCGGAGATGTGGAAATCGGACCTTGCTGCCGATCGGCGCTGAAACGCACGAAAGTGGCCGTATTCTTGACATTCCGCGCCTTCAAAAACACTCGATAAGAGCAAATCAACCATTTTCGCGCATCGTTTCGTCGGGATAGCTCTTGCCCGGCGGCGCAAGGCAGCGTATATCCCATCAAGTTGACGTTTACGGAAACGTTATGCTGAACCAGATGCGGCAGATAGGGGAGGAATTCCATGCCGAGCTATAGCGCACCGGTTGAGGACACCCTTTTCCTACTCAAAGATGTGTTGGGATATGAAAGGTACTCAAATCTGCCTGGATTTTCCGATGCCACGCCCGATCTGGTCGAAGCCATCCTGCGGGAAGGCGCAAAATTCGCCGAAGACATCGTCCAGCCGTTGAACCAGCCGGGAGACCAGGAGGGCTGCACACGCCACGACGATGGCTTGGTCAGCACTCCGGACGGGTTCAAGGCGGCCTATCGCGCTTACTGCGAAGGCGGATGGGGAACTTTGTCGGCTGATCCAGACTATGGCGGCCAGGGCCTGCCCCACACACTCGCAACGATTTTCAACGAGTTCCTGTCATCCGCCAACATGGCCTTTGCCATGTATCCTGGCTTAACGGCAGGTGCTGTCGCCGCGTTGACCTTGCACGGAACAGATGAACAAAAACAGACCTACTTGCCGGGCATGATCGACGGCAAGTGGACCGGAACGATGAACCTGACGGAGCCCCATTGTGGGACCGATCTTGGCCTGATCCGGACCAAGGCGGTGCCGCAAGGCGACGGCAGCTACAAGATCACCGGGACAAAGATCTTTATTTCAGCCGGCGATCACGACATGGCGGAGAACATCATCCACCTCGTGCTCGCGCGGATCGAAGGCGCGCCTGAGGGCACGAAGGGCATCTCCCTGTTTGTCGTTCCAAAACTGACCGTGAATGGCGATGGGTCCGTCGGTGCGCCCAATGCGGTCAGCTGCGGCTCGATTGAGCACAAGATGGGCATTCATGGAAATGCGACCTGCGTCATGAACTATGATGCGGCGACGGGCTGGCTCGTGGGAGAAGAGAACAAGGGACTGCGGGCGATGTTCACGATGATGAACGAGGCGCGTCTCGGCGTCGCCGTTCAAGGTCTGGCGCAATCCGAAGTCGCCTATCAGAACGCCGCAGCCTATGCCAAAGACCGTTTGCAGGGCCGCTCCTTGACCGGCGCAAAGGCTCCGGACAAAGCGGCCGACCCGATCATCGTCCATCCGGATGTACGCCGCGTGCTCATGTCGATCCGCTCGTTCAACGAAGCCGCGCGGGCGCTCGTTTTGTGGACCGCGCTGCAAGGCGACGTTTCCCACCGGTCGCAAGACGCAAATGCCCGCGAGGCCGCGGACGACATGATGGGACTGATGACGCCGGTCCTGAAAGGTGTTCTGACCGACACCGGATTTGCCAACACCGTCGCCGCACAGCAAATGTTCGGCGGGCATGGCTATATCCAAGAGTGGGGCATGGAGCAGTTTGTGCGCGATTCTCGCATCGCCATGATCTACGAGGGTGCAAACGGCATCCAGGCGCTTGACCTTGTCGGACGGAAACTGCCAGCCGATGGTGGACGCGCCGTCATGGCGTTCTTCAACGAAGTCGGCGGTTTTCTGAAGGAAAATGCCGAAGACGCGGAGCTTTCGCGCTTCACCGGTCCCCTGCAAAAGGCCTTGGAGGATCTGCAGGCGGCCACGATGTGGTTCATGAACAATGCGATGGCCAAACCGGACAATGCCGGGGCCGGCTCGACCGACTACATGCACCTGTTCGGCCTTGTCGCGATGGGCTACATGTGGGCTAAAATTGCCAAAACCGTTAAGAGCCAGCTTAAGAACGGGGCAAATGGCAACGCGGATTGGCTTGAGACCAAGCTCACCTTCGGTATCTTCTTCATGGAGAGAACGCTGCCGGAAACCGGTGCCCATCTGGCGCGCATTTCCTCCGGTGCAGACACCGTGATGGCCCTGGACAGCGCGGCCTTTTAGGGTTTCGCCGCGCTTTGACCGGAAGAACCGCCTCAAGGCAACATCGACTTGTGCCGGTTCACGAAACGGACCACATGAACTGGGTCAAGCACCAGGTCGCGGAGACCATTCGAATGGCCGAATTCACCCTTCACTGTTTTGCCCAATCCGGTAATGCCTACAAGGTGGCCCTGATGCTGGAGCTGAATGGCGCGGACTGGGAACCGGCATGGATGGACTTTTTCAATGGCGCGTCGCGCCAGCCCGACTTTCGGGACAATGTCAATGAAATGGGGGAAATCCCGGTTCTTGAACATGGCTCGACCAAACTGACCCAATCAGGCGTGATCCTGGATTACCTGGCAGAACACTTTGAAACCTATGGCTGGAATGGCAGCACCGAGCGGCGCGATATCCTGCGCTGGATCCTTTTCGACAATCACAAACTGACAAGCTACACCGCGACGCTCCGGTTTCTCCGCGCCTTTGCAAAAACCGGGGAAACCGAGATAACCCGCTGGCTGGAAGGGCGCGCGCTCAGCGCCTACAAGGTCCTGGACAGGCATCTGGCCGAACGCGATTTTGTCGTCGGCGGACGGCCGACGATCGCGGATCTGTCGCTCTGTGGTTATCTGTTCTGGCCTGACGAAATCGGCATTGATCTTTCCCGCTTCGAAAACATCAACCGCTGGCTCGGCAACATCAAATCGCTGCCCGGCTGGACGGACCCTTACGCGCTGATGCCGGGCCACCCGCTGCCCGCCGCCGGCTAAAAACAGACGCTCTTCAGGAGGAACACCATGCCCGAGGCCTATATTTACGACCATGTGCGCACGCCCCGGGGACGCGGCAAGAAAGACGGCGCCCTTCACGAAGTGCCAAGTGTTCAACTCGCGGCGACCACATTGGAAGCCGTGCGGGACCGCAACGGGCTCGACACCAAAAAAGTCGATGACGTCGTTTTGGGCTGTGTGGATCCTGTCGGCGAAGCCGGCGGCGATATCGCACGGGCCGCCGTCTTCGCCGCAGGTTACGATCCGGCGGTGCCCGGCATGCAAATCAACCGGTTTTGCGCGTCCGGTCTTGACGCCGTCAACATGGCCTCGGCGCAGGTCATGTCCGGCCAGCACAAACTGGTCATCGCCGGCGGTGTGGAAAGCATGAGCCGCGTCGGGATCGGGGCCTCAGGTGGCGCCTGGCCGATTGAACCCCAAGTCGCTGTCCCGTCCTACTTCATGCCGCAAGGTGTTTCGGCTGACCTGATCGCAACCAAATACGGATTCAGCCGGGTTGATGTGGACGCATATGCCGTCGAGAGCCAAAAAAGAGCCGCCAAATCCTGGTCGGATGGGCGTTTCAATAAATCCGTGGTACCGGTCAAGGACGTGAACGGGATCACGATCCTCGATCGGGATGAACACATGCGGCCCGAGACCGACATGCAGTCCTTGGCGTCGCTCAATCCCTCTTTTGAACTCATCGGCAATATGGGCGGATTTGACGCCGTCGGCATCCAGGCGCATCCGGAGGTCGAACGGATCACGCACGTCCATCACGCAGGAAACTCCTCGGGCATCGTGGACGGCGCCGCCGCCGTGCTCATCGGGTCGAGAACCGCCGGGCGGTCCGCCGGGCTGAAGCCACGGGCGCGTGTCAAAGCATTCGCCAATGTCGGGTCCGAGCCGGCCCTGATGCTGACCGGTCCGGTCGACGTGACAGAAAAACTCCTCAAAAACGCCAGAATGGACCTGAAGGACATCGATCTCATCGAAATCAACGAGGCATTCGCTTCGGTGGTCTTGCGCTTCCAGCAGGCCTTTGACCTAGACCCGCAAATCGTAAACGTAAACGGCGGCGCGATTGCACTCGGGCATCCGCTTGGCGCGACCGGCGCAATGATCCTTGGCACGGTGCTGGATGAACTCGAGCGGCGGGATCTTAACACCGCACTGGTCACGCTCTGCATTGGCGCCGGCATGGGAACAGCGACGATCATCGAAAGGGTCTGATCCAGCGATGCAACCGCTAGGTCACCATTTCGTGAGCAAGCCTCGGCGCGGGCAGTCCGGCCACCTTCGGGCGAGCAAAATAAAAGCCCTGCATCAGATGGATGCCCATGTCGCGCAACGCGGTCGCTTCGGGCTCGGATTCGACCCCTTCGGCGAGCACGATTATTCCAAGATCGCCGCAGATCGCCGTGAGTCCTTGGACAATCGCTTGCTTTCGCCGATTTTCATTCACGTCGCGGATCAACTCCATGTCGATCTTGATCATGTCAGGCATAAGGCTCGACAAGACGGTCAGACCGGCAAAGCCGGCGCCAAAATCGTCAATGGCCGTCAGAAATCCGTGGCGGCGGTAGACGGAGATGATGTTGTTGACATGGGCGATGTCGGTGACCGGTTCATTTTCGGTAAACTCGAAAACAATGCGTTTGGAACAAAAGCCCACGCGCGCCGCGGCCATCAGCGTGGTCCGGATGCACGCGGCCGGTTCGTAGACAGCATTGGGCATGAAATTGATCGACAGCCGGCTGCCATCGTCCGGAAACAAGTCGCCAGCCAGTTCGATTGCCTTTACCCGGCAGTTCTGGTCGAACCGATAGCGCACGTCGTCGGTTACCCTGGACAGGATATGCCCAGCGCCCTCGCCGTTAATACCCCGAACAAGGGCTTCATGGCCCCAGATCCGGTCCCGACTCAGATCAACGATGGGCTGAAACGCCATTGTGAAGTCGAAGCCCAGTTCGTCACCACCGCGACACTCAATACAACTCATCATTTTCTCGCTTTACGCCGCAATCTGAAGTTATTATTCGAATCTCGGTCTACAATATTTGGTTTTATGGAGTCTTATCTCACCGAAATTAAAGAGACTTTACGTGAACAAGTGCTTTTCCGACAGCCCATTTCTTAGCTTTGTCGGAATTCCACTGCAGATAGGTATAGATCAATGCCATACACGCACTTCACCCTCGAGATCGATGACAACGGCTTTGCGGTCATTACTTGGGACATGCCTGGCAAGACCATGAACGTGATAGACATGACGGTCATGGATGAACTGAATGCCCTGATCGACACAGTGGTGAGCGACGAAGCCGTTAAGGGTGCGATCATCGCGTCCGGCAAGCCAGCCTTTTCCGGCGGCGCCGACCTCACGATGCTTGAAGGCCTGTTGAAAGACTTCCACGTCCAGCGCGCGCAGAATACCGAAGCGGCCGCCAAACTGCTTTTTGACGGCTCGCGCAAGCTGAGCCAGATCTACCGGAAACTGGAGACTTGCGGAAAACCGTTCGTCGCGTGCATTTCCGGGACCTGTATGGGCGGTGGAACCGAACTTGCGCTCGCCTGTCACGCGCGCATCGCGGCCGATGATAACGACTTTAAGATGGGCCTGCCCGAAGTGAAGGTCGGCCTGTTTCCCGGCGCCGGTGGCACCCAGCGGGTCATGCGGATGACCGACGGCCAGCAAGGATTGCAGTTCCTTTTACAGGGCCGCACATTACGGACCAAACAAGCCAAATCCATGGGGCTGGTTGATGAAACAGCCGCCCCGAAAAAACTGGTTGACGCGGCCAAGAAGCTTCTGAAAGGCGGTGTGGATCCGGTCAAAGCCTGGGACAAGAAGGGCTACAAGCTGCCCAATGGAAAGATCTACTCGCCCGCGGGTTTCCAGTTCTGGCCGGCGGCGAACGCGATCTACCGGCGTGAAACCTTCGACAACTATCCCGGCGCCCGCTATCTGCTGCGCGCCGTCGTCGAGGGGCTTCAATTGCCGATGGACCTTGCCCTCCAGGTTGAGAGCCGATACTTCGCAAAAGTCCTGCAAACGCCCGAAGCGGCAAACATGATCCGGTCCTTGTTCGTATCGATGCAGGAGCTGAACAAGCTTGCGCGGCGGCCTGTTGATCAAAGGCCCAACAAAATCAAAAAGATCGGTATCCTGGGCGCCGGGTTTATGGGCGCCGGCATTGCTACTGTCACGGCGCAAGCCGGGATCGATGTGATTTTGATCGACCGGGACCAGGAGGCCGCGGACAAGGGCAAAGCGCATACCGACGGACTTCTGACGAAGGCGGTTCAACGGGGCCGCACGACCGAAGAACAAAAACAAAAGGTGTTGTCGCGGATCACGGCGACGATCGACTATGACGCGTTGGCCGATTGCGACCTGGTGATCGAAGCGGTCTTCGAGGATCGGGAGATCAAACGCCAGGTCACGGAAAAGGCGGAAGCGGCGATGAAGAGCCGTGCCATCTACGCCTCCAACACATCGACCTTGCCAATTACATCCCTCGCGGAAGCCTCCAAACGGCCCAGGAACTTCATCGGCATCCATTTCTTTTCGCCGGTCGACAAGATGATGCTGGTGGAGGTGATTCTGGGCAAAAAGACCTCCGACCGCGCGCTCGCCATGGCTTTGGATTACATCAAAGCCATCAAAAAAACGCCGATCGTCGTAAATGACAGCCGCGGCTTCTACACCTCGCGCGTTGTCATGACCTACATCCGTGAGGGGCTGATGATGCTCGCGGACGGGGTACCGGCAGCCATGATTGAAAACGCCGGCAAGATGGCCGGCATGCCGGTGGGCCCGCTTTCGCTCGGTGACGAAGTTGCATTGGACCTGGCCTGGAAAATCGTATCGGCAACCCGCAAAGATCTTGGCGTCAAATATGTGGAGGGACCGCTCGACAACATCCTCGAAGAGATGGTTGTTCGGCGCGAACGCTTCGGACGCAAGAACGGCAAAGGCTTTTACGACTACAAAGGCAAAGACAAGAGCCTGTGGCCCGGCATTCCCGAAGTCGTGGGTGCGCCCAAACCGGCGGAAAGCTTTAACGTGGAGGAATTGAAACAACGGCTGTTGGTCATGCAGGCCTTGGAGACGGCCAGGATATTTGAGGAGAAATGCCTAACCGATGTACGCGAAGCCGATGTTGGATCGATCCTTGGCTTCGGATTTGCGCCTTATTCGGGCGGAACGCTCAGTTACATCGACACTATGGGCACGCAGGCCTTCGTTGACGTTTGCCGTCAGTTCACACGAAAATGGGGACCGAGGTTCAAACCGAACAAGCTGTTGCGGGAGATGGCAAAAACCGGCGCAACGTTTTACGAAACGTTTCCGCCCCAAACGGACAAAAACGTCGACGAAGCCGCGTGATCACGCGTCCGCCATGGTAAATCTGTCGGCAGCCGGCCGGGGCCCGGTTGCCTGTTCACCAAATACTATCTGACACACTTTGCAATGGGCGCCATAAACTTGATTTTACGCGCCACATCTGCAACGCTTCACGCAACGGCACAACAGATAGTGGCACCCAAATGGCCATGCCATTGGAAGACGAGTGGGCGCGCGCGGACGTGCTGCGCATTCTAAGAGACCGCTTCGGGCCGGAGACGATCGACTGGCAGGAAGTGGCCACAAAATACAACTTCTGCCTGTCGGTGATAGACGATCCCCAGGGCGTCGTGTCCATCCCGGTCTGGTTCGGTGTATTCGAAGACATCGCTGAACGGCTCGGCGACGATGCCGTGTTTTTTGACATGTTCAACACCCTGGAAGTTGGTACCTTTTCCGTGTTCGACTATCTGTTCGTGCATGCGGCCACGCTGCGGGATGGCTGCCAGGCATGGGAACGGTTCATCCCTATTCGCACGAACGCCTACCGTATGAGATTTGTGGAAGGCGCTGAGCAATCCTATCTGGACTGGCCGGTATTGGAGGGGCGCGGCGTCTGGCGTCAGAATGTGTTCGCACGAACCGCTTGGGCCGCGCGCCAGTTTGAGCTGGCTCTGGATGTTGACGTTGCGCCAATCCATATCGAGATCGCCGCGCCGCCTCCAAACCGCATGTCGCGCTTTCAAGAAAAATACGGTGACCGGCTGCGTTTCAACGGGCAATACAACCGCATCTCGTTCGCTTCCCACTTGTTGTCAGTGCCATTGCAAAAAAACGAGGACAACCTTTACTCCATTATCTTAAGGGCGGCGGTTTCCGAATTGTCCGTGTTCAAGAGTATGGACTCACCCATTTCCCAAGTTGCGAACCAGATCGCCGCAAGCCTGACCAGCGGCAAATCCACACTGCCCGAAATCGCGGCCAGGGTCGGGCTATCACAAGGCAGCCTGCAACGGCTCTTGGATCAAGAGGGAACCTCCTTCCGCAAACTCACCGACGATATCAGGCGGGCGGCGGCGGAACGATACCTTAAAAACACCGATCTACCGCTCAAGGAAGTGGCGTTCTTGCTCGGTTTTTCCGATCTCAGTACGTTTTCACGTGCCGTTAAAGGATGGTTTGGGATTTCACCGCGACGGGTGCGGGACTCTTTGCATGGCCAAGGGGACCTTGCAGCGATTTAGACCGGACTGTCGGACGCCAGTCCGGAGTCGCGCCATAGGGCATTTACGACAAAAGCACCGGATTTGGGGGAGTTGAGGTGCAAATGGCAGGACTTCAGGAATGGGCACAGGCGGAACAAGTTGCGTATCTCGTCCCCTTTGTGAGGGAAAAAGGATACCATTGGTGCGATATAGCTCGCCGATTTGGGCTGCCGCCGGAAGCTGAAAAGCTCAAGAACCGTAAAATCGACCTTAAGATGCTCCTCGGGGCCTTTGAGCATGTCGCAGAACTGGTTGGCGATGACGCCGTCGTATTTGATCTTTATTCCGAGCTTCCTCAGGGCGCGATTCCGATCTTCGATTATGTCGCCTTATGCGCGCCGACAGTCCGCATGGGCCTGCAGAACTGGCAACGATTCATATCTTTGCGGACCAATTGTTATACCATGGAGTTCACTGAGGACGCGGACTACGGATATCTTACCTGGCAGATTCCTGACCGTTACGGACCCAGAACCCAGAACATGTTCGCAAAAATCGCCTGGGCCACGAGCCGGATTGAACAAATGGTCCAGGATCCGGCACCGGATCTGCGAATTCAATTGACATGCCCCGAGCCAACTTGCACGTCGGAGTTTCAAAAGCGGCTCGGCTCCCGTCTGAAGTTCAATCAATCCGTCGACCGGATCAGCATTCCAGCTCATTATCTGGATTTGGCCCCGCCAAAGACCGAGGCCAATCTCTATGCCCTCGTAGAAGCGGCGGCGCTGTCCGAAATTCAAGCCAATGTATCGCGGACTGATCCGATTCTACGGATCAAAACAGCCATCAACGAACACCTCAAAACCGGCACCTGCACGCTCGAACAAGTGGCGGAATCCGTAGGTAAGTCACAGCGCAGCCTGCAGCGCGTTCTGGAATTGCATGGCACGTCGTTTCGCCAACTCACCGATGATATTCGCCGGTCGATCGCCGCCCGATATCTTCAAGAGTCGGATCTCAGCTTGAAAGAAATCGCGTTTCTCCTCGGTTTCTCCAATCTGAGTTCGTTTTCCCGGGCCGTGAAGGGTTGGTACGGGACGTCGCCCAGTCAGATGAGGAAACGAAAACACGAGCATTGATGCCCAACAATAGGCTTCAAACGCCGGTCAGAGCATCCGGGCCACTGCTTTAGAAGCTTGGTTCATCGGATGTTGGTCAAGTCGGAAAGACAGACAAAAAAATACGGGCGCAGTTGAAACCGCGGCCCGTGGGTAGTGTCGCCGGCCAGCCGGCAACGGGGTGCCGGGATCGGGTTTTGGCCGCCGTCTGCAGTTTCGTCCAAACGCGATGTTCTTATACTCGCCGTTGTTCATTTACCACACAAACCCGCAGCCGATGGGGCCTAACGCTAAGTTGCGCAGCGTCCGCCCCTACGAGGCGGATGTTTGGACGTGAAGACAGATTTCAAAAGCGTGGTGGGAAAACTTCGGAAACCGTCCTTCAATAGTTTCGAAATTAGTGATTTTTCGGACCTTGTATTTGGCATGAAACCCATCTTTTTTGCCGATCTACGCCAATTTTGAAGTCGGGCTGCGAACGGACAGTTTGGCTGGATGTGCCCACATTGGGCGTTTTACCGGTCGGGCGACCCGTCATCGTGGAGATCGTTGCGCCGGCGCCGACAAGTGACTAACTAAAACGGATACCGTCCGCGCAATCCGGACGTTTCTTGAGGTACAGCCATGCCAGCACCCAGTTTGTCGCGATTGATGGGCGGTTCGCCAGGACAGGTGGTTCTGCGCCTTGTGTTTCTGTCGTTTGTCGTAGGTGTCATCCTGTCGGCACTGGACCTCAATCCGCTGGACCTTATCGATCTTGCACGAACGTTCGTTGTCCGGTTGTGGAACATGGGCTTTGACGCGCTTGGCTCAATCGGCCGGTATTTCTTGCTCGGAGCGGCTGTCGTTCTGCCGATTTGGCTTGTGTTGCGCTTCATCCAGTTTGCCCGGCAGCGCGGCTGATCCAGCGCCGGTCGATTTCGCCATACCCTTCGATGCGACCTTGCGCGCCGCCCGATGGAGGGTCAGGTGCCGGTCCGCAAGTTCATCGATGTCCTCGCCATAGCCACCGCCCAGCACGCCGGCCACGGGGATGCCCCGCTCGGCGAGGCTGCCGAATACATATTCATCGCGGAGCCTGAGGCCGCTCCGGGAAAGGGCCAGGCGGCCAAGCCGGTCGCCCACAAATGGATCCACGCCGGCATTGTAGAAGACAATATCGGGTCTCGCTGCTTCGACCGCGCGCGGCAACAAGTCGGCAAGCTGGGTGAGATAGTCATCATCGCCAAGTCCGTCCGGTAATCCGACGTCCAGGTCGGATGGCACTTTCCTGACCGGATAATTCTTTGCCGCGTGCATGGACAGGGTGAACACACTTGGATCCTGTCGGAAGATATCCGCCGTTCCATCTCCCTGATGGACGTCAAGATCCACAACAAGCGCCCTGTTGATCGCTCCGTCGGCCTGCAGCACCCGAATGGCGACAGCGACATCGTTGAAGACACAAAATCCCGCACCATGAACGTGCCGGGCGTGATGACTGCCGCCGGCCGTGTTGCAGGCGATGCCGTACTCCAGAGCGAGCGACCCTGTTAAAACCGTGCCGCCGGTCGCGCACCGCGCCCGCAAGGCGATGTCCGGCCTGATATCAAATCCGATCTCCCGGGCGATTGGCCGTGGCACATCCGCCGAGAAGACCTGATCCACATACGTCGCTGCGTGGGCGAGCGCGACCCACTCAAACTGGGCCGGACGCGGCCGATAAAACTCTTTGCCATCAAGCAAATCTTCACGTTTGATCCGGTCCGCGACCGACCGGAATTTATCCATTGGAAACCGGTGGTTGGCCGGCAGGCTCGCGCAGTAGGCGGGGTGATGAACGAACGGCACGGACATATCGACCGTTATAGCGACAATCGATTTGAGGAAAAGGGCGCATAGCCGGTCTTCGGAATTGGCGGCTTGACCGGAGGGTCCTGCCGGGCCATGTGGGTGCTTTAGCCGATATCGCCCATGACAACTCCACCTCCCGCCACCCCGACCGCCGTTCCCAAGGCGTTTTCCGTGACCCATCGCGGAGTGCTCGCCATTGCTGTGCCGATGACGCTCGCCTACTTGTCGACCCCGCTTCTTGGCGTCGTCGACACTGCTGTCATTGGACGGCTCGGAGATGCGGCGCTGGTCGGCGGGATCGCTCTCGGTGGGGTGATTTTCGACGTTGTTTTCACAACCTTTAACTTCCTTCGTTCCGGGACCACCGGACTGACCGCGCAGGCGCTTGGTGCGCACAACCAAAGCGAAATGCGCGCCACACTCCTGCGGGCACTCATTATTGCCGTTGGCGCGGGAGTTGCCGTGATCGCGCTCCAGCAACCGCTCAAATCTGCTGGGCTTTATTTTCTGGGCGGCAGCACAGCGGTCCAAGATGCAACGGCCCTGTATTTCGACGTGCGCGTCTACAGCGCGCCGTTTCTTCTCGCCAACTATGTGATTCTCGGCTGGTTTATCGGACTTGGACGCGCCGGCACCGGCTTGGCCCTCCAGTTTTTGCTCAACGGGCTCAATATCCTTCTCAGCATCTGGTTTGTCGTGGGCCTGGGCTGGGGGGTCGCCGGCGTGGCCGGCGCCACTGTGATCAGTGAGGCGGTCACTATCATCGCCGGCGGAATACTGGTGCTCCGCACCGCACGCGGGGGCGGATGGCCCGCAACCGCCCAGGTTTTCGAAAAGCGGCTGCTGCTGCGCATGCTCGCGCTGAACCGCGATATCATGATCCGCTCGTTCACGCTCTTGTTCGCCTTTGCGTTTTTCGCCGCACGTTCCGCCGACCAGGGCGATGTCATTCTGGCAGCCAACGCGATCCTGGAAAAGCTCGTGATCTTGGCCGCTTACTTTCTGGACGGCCTCGCGACCGCCGCCGAACAACTCGCCGGGCGCGCCGTCGGGGCGCGGCACCGGCCCGCATTCGATCGGGCCGTGCGGCTGACCGCTCTTTGGAGTTTTGCGGTTGCCGCGGTCTTGTCCCTCGTCCTGGTCAGCCTCGGCGGCGTTTTGCTCGACCTGATGACCGTTTCCGAGGATGTGCGCCTTGTCGGCCGGGACTATCTTTTCTGGGCAGCGGCCGCGCCCCTGTTCGGCGTCCTTGCCTATCAGATGGACGGCGTATTCATCGGGGCGACGTGGTCAAAAGACATGCGCAACATGATGCTGCTGTCTTTGGCCGTCTTTCTGGCGGCCTACTACGCGCTGTTTCCAAGCATGGGAAACCACGGCCTTTGGTTCGCGCTTGTGCTCTTCTTGGGAATTCGGGGGATTAGCCTTGCCCTCATCTGTCCCAAGCGCGCCGCGGTTACGTTTCAATCGGCGTGACCCCTGGCGTTGGAGCATATTGGGCATGCCAGGGTCAGGGTGATGCGTCCGCCCAAGCATCGACATTGGCATCGCGAGCCTCGCGCAAAGAGCCCATGCCTTCCTGATCGAGTTTTTTGGAAAGCCCGGACAAGATATCGCCGACAAGCCGCGGACCCTTGAAGACCAGCGCCGAATAGAGCTGGAGAAGGTCAGCGCCCGCGGTGATTTTGGTCCATGCCGCCTCCGGCCCGTCAATGCCCCCAACGCCGACAATCGGGAGATCGGGTCCAAGCAACCGCCGCGCCTTGGCAAGAACAATTGTCGAGAGGCGAAACAACGGCCGGCCTGAGAGGCCGCCCGCTTCACCGATCAGCGGGCCGGGCGACAGGCGGTGACGCGAAACCGTCGTGTTGGACACAATCAGCCCATCAACCTTGTGCGCGATCACCTCCGCACAGATGTCCGCAAGACCGTCATCGTCAACGTCCGGCGCTATCTTGAGCAGAACAGGAACCTTTCTACCGATACGTTCAGCCACAGCGTCACGTGCCGCCATAACACCGGCCAGCAACTCCGCAAGCGCCGTGCGCGCTTGAAGGTCCCGCAGACCCGGCGTGTTCGGCGAAGACACATTGACGGTGAAATACGAGGCGAAGCCTGCGAATGCCTCCACCCCTTTGACATAGTCCTCAACCCGATCACGGGTGTCCTTGTTGGCGCCGACGTTGATTCCGATCACGCCTTGTTTTTGTCGACGCGCCTCAAGCCGCCGCAGCAGCGCCGCATGGCCCGAGTTGTTAAATCCGAATCTGTTGATGACACCGCCATCGGGCGCGAGGCGAAACACACGCGGCCGGGGATTGCCGGGCTGCGGCTGGGGCGTGACCGAACCGACTTCGGCAAACCCGAATCCGAGCCGCAGGATCTGGTCCGGGACCTCCCCATCCTTGTCGAAACCCGCCGCCATCCCAAGCGGATTGGGAAAGGTTAGATCCCACAAGACCGACTCAAGGCGCGGATCCTGGGTAATGGTGCGGTTTTTTACGAGGCCACTCTTCAAAAGCTTGATTGTCACGGTATGAGCCGTTTCGGCGTCCAACCGTTGAAGCGCGAACAGCACAATCCGGTCAAGCGAGGGGGGATTCATTGCGAAAGGTCCGGGAAAACATGGGCGCCGGTGTCATCAAGAGGCAGTTCCCGCACCCAAAGAGCTTCAGACACGGACAGGCTTCGATAAAGATGGGGGAACAAATCGCCGCCGCGCGACGGTTCCCATTTCAACTCCGTGCCCAGGTCATCCGCGTCAAATGCGACAAGTACAAGATCGCTTTGACCCGAGAAGTGTTTTGCGGCGGTTTCGGCAACCTGGCCGGCGGTCGAGAAATGGATAAAACCGTCCGCCATGTCGACCGGCGCCCCAGAAAACACTCCGGTTTCCAAGGCTTCCACCCAAAGAGGACGCGGCAAAATCTTGAAAACTCGAGGCATCCGAGGATCCTAAACGTTCTTGCTCAAAGGCCGGTTATACTGGTCAACCAACACGACGGCGCGGACCCTACAGGCCCACTTGGCATGAAACAACATCGCAAAATGTTTGACCGCCGGGCTCGTTCCCCCTTCAGGAATATTTACCGGGTAAATTCTTGACATGAGGGAAATATTCCTGCCGACTCTTTCATTCGGAGGCGAGCCATGCTGTCACACGAACAAATCTGGGCGGCGATCGACGCACTTGCGGCGCGGCACGGGCTATCGGCTTCGGGTTTGGCACGCCGGGCGGGATTGGATCCTACGACGTTTAATCCCTCAAAACGTGTAGCTGGCGACGGACGCCCGCGCTGGCCGTCAACCGAGTCGCTTGCAAAGATTCTGGAGGCAACCGGGGAATCACTCCACATCTTCGTCGCAGCGATGCAGCAGGCCCCTGCGACAGATACACCTGATTTTACGGTTGGAAGCGACGTTCCTCTTGTTCCTCTCGCGGGTATCAGGGACGTGCCTACGACCGGCGCATTCGATGCACGTGGACAGCCGACGGGCCGAATTTGGGACCGGATCGCGTTTCCCGATCCGCAGGCCAAGGGCCTTTTTGCACTCGAGATTTCCGGACAGGAGCTCACGCCGTTTTACCGGGACGGCGATGTGGTTATCGTTGCGCCTACGTCGGCCATTCGGCGCGGAGACCGGGTCGTGGTCAAGCCGCAAACCGGTCCCTTGTTGCTTTATCTTCTCCACCGGCAAACATCGAACACGATGGAATTTCGGTCGATGACCGAGCCGGAAACACGCTATTCTATGGACCGATCGGAAATCGAGTGGGTCGCACGGATCATCTGGGCGAGCCAGTGACACAGACATGTCCGGGTTGATGAATGCAGGTTCGCACCCTAATCCTTCCCGGCTTTTTGGTTCTTGCGGCCACCGGCGCTGTCTTGTGGCTGACGGTCGCCGATCTTCGGACGCAGACAGTGCCGGATCGTTTGCCAAAGGCTCAACATTCAACCGCCGAAGCCAAACCGACCGACCGAACCACACGGTCAGACGATATTCTCACGGATCGGACGGCTCTCCCAGACAGCGCTCCCCTTCCCGCAGAAATCCGAGATGTTTCTCCCGAAGGTGTTTCAGCGCCGCTGGTCACCCAAGCGTTGACACGGGTTGAACCGTCCGAGCGATACCTGGAGCTCAAGAACCCATCGCGCGCGCCGATCCCCGACGGGCCGCTGGAGTTTCGCCGGGTCCAGGTTCTCGATTCCGCGACCCTGAAGGCCGGCGATCTCACCATCCGCATCGCCCATGTCGAGCCGCTGGCACCTGATCAGGTTTGCGCTGCCGAAACATCAACGCATTGGCCGTGCGGCCGGCGGGCGCGAACCGCGCTCCAAGGCGTAGTGCGCCAGTTTAAAATCACCTGCACAAAAACCGAGGAGTTCGGCGCTGGCGAGATTTCGGCCGTGTGCACTCGCGGGAGGATCGATCTGGGCCAATGGCTCACGCGTTATGGGTGGGCCAATGTCGCCGATGACGCTCCTGAGACGTATTCGGCACTTGCCGCGACCGCTCGGGAAACCAAGGCCGGACAATGGCGCACGGATTGGATAAAACCGGCGGTCGAGCCGACCGCCGGAAGTTTGGAAACACTGCCGGACCTTACCGACATCCTGCCGCCAGAGGCGAGCGCAGCGCTGGAAGCGGAGGACGGGTTGGATCCGTCATTGCCAGGAAGCCCGTATACCATTTTCGACAGGTCCGGGGCAGAGCAGCCACCATCGATTGCACCGCTCGAGGCCGGCTCGGATCTTGGTGCCGAATAACCCGCTGATGGGTCTGCGCCGCGGAGGCCATCGGGTCGCTCAGCTTGCCGCAAGGTCTCCGCTGAGCGCCTTTGCAATCAGGGCGCGGGTCTCGCTGATGCCATAAAGGGCGACGAAGGACCCGAACCGGGGACCGCGCTCTTGTCCCAGTAAAAGCTGATAGAGCGCGGAGAACCAGGCAACGGATACGCCCGGACCGCCATCGGGACCCTTCTTCTTCGGATCCTGATACTGTTCAATGGCCCTGGCAACGTCGAGAACAGCGTCTTGAATGGCCGCACCATCAGCATCGGAAGGCAAAGCGGCCAGTTTGGCATCGAGATCCATCAATGCCGCACGCTCCACGTCGTCGGGCTCTTTGAACAGTTTGTGCGGCTTCACGAAATCATCGAAGTAGCGGATCGCGTAGCCCACAAGATCGTCCAACTCCGGGTGGCTCGACGGCGTCACGCCGGGTGCGTAGCGGGAAATGAACGCCCATAAGACATCCTTGTTTTCCGCGTTCGACGCAGAAACCAGATTGAGCAACATGGCGAATGGCACCGGCAGGTCCACCGCCGGCACGTTGCCTGAGTGAATGTGCCAAGCGGGGTTTTGCAGCTTTTGCTCAATGGGCATCGCCGCGTATTTTTGCGCGAACGTGTAGTATTCATCGACCGCCTTGGGTATGACGTCGAAGTACAATTTCTTCGCGGTTTTCGGCTTCTGGAAATTGTAGAGCGCCAGGCTTTCCGGCGCGGCATAGGTCAGCCACTCGTCGATGGTCAGGCCGTTGCCTTTGGACTTGGAAATCTTTTCACCGTTTTCGTCCAGGAACAGCTCGTAAACGAAGTGCTCCGGTGCTGTGCCACCGAGAATGTTGCAGATTTTGTCGTAGATCGGCGCGTTGGTCAGGTGGTCCTTGCCGAACATCTCGAAATCGACATCAAGCGCGGCCCACCGCATGCCAAAATCCGGTTTCCACTGCAGCTTTACGTGGCCGCCCGTTATCGGCAAGGTCACGTCGGTGCCCTCCTCGCCTTCAAAAGTGACCGTGCCGTCCTTCGGATTCACCTCTTTCATCGGTACATACAGCACCCGCCCGGATGATGGCGAAATCGGCAGGAACGGCGAGTATGTGGCCTGACGTTCAGCTCCCAGAGTGGGCAGCATGACATCCATGATCGCCTGATATTTTTCCGCCGCGCGGATCAGGACCTCGTCAAATTTTCCGGAGGTGTAATAATCCGTCGCGCTGGCAAACTCATACTCGAAATCGAAGGTGTCGAGGAACCGCCGCAACGTGGCGTTGTTGTGGTCGGCGAAGCTTTGATAATCGCCACCAAAGGGGTTCGGCACCGCGCTCAACGGCTTGTGCAAATGCGGCTCCAGCATAGCGCGATCCGGAACGTTTTCCGGGATCTTGCGCATGCCGTCCATGTCGTCCGAAAAGCACAACAGCCGGGTCGGGATCTTGTCTTCAGTCAACAGCCGAAATGCGGTGCGGACCATTGTGGTGCGCAACACCTCGCCGAACGTACCGATATGCGGCAATCCGGACGGTCCATAACCTGTTTCAAACAGGACCGGTTTTTCCGGATCCCGCTTTTCAACCCGTTTGACCAGCCGGCGTGCTTCCTCAAACGGCCAGGCTTTGGACTTCTGGGCCGCCTCGACAAAGTCAGGCGATAGGTCGAGTGGCGGCAGGATTCGGTCGGTCATGATGTCGGAACGGTTCTAATGTGAGGTGGTGTAGACGCCGGCACCTGGATATTCAGTCAGTGCCCGGCTCGGCGGCGCGACACTAGAGCAAAACCTATTCGGATTGAACCGCTCCGGTAGCGGTATGGCGGATTAATTCGCGCTCTGATTCAAACGCGTAGATTGCGGTTTCCAGTCGCTTCCGATCGCAAGGCCCATCAAACCGACGGCGAGGCCTCCACAAAAGCGCGTGCTGTCCGTCAGCGACTTGCCGCACGGGCTTGACTTGAAGCCGAACCCAGGAGCGGATATGCCTCGCTCAAGGATTCATCCAATTCGCTGTTTGAAAGGCCATTCGCCCCATGAATAAAGACATCAGTATTCAAGAAGCACTCATTTATGTGATGGTCATCATGTCCGCCGCCGACAGCAGCATGACCGACAGCGAGTTGGCCTCTATTGGCGAAATGGTCAAGACGCTCCCCGTTTTTGAAGGCTATGACCAAGACGGCATATTGATCGCCGCACAGCGGAGCAGCGAAGTCCTTCAAGAACCGGACGGTTTGGACACGATCCTGACCCTGATTGCCGAAACGCTGCCGCGCAAGTTTTACGACACGGCCTATGCGGTCGCTGTGGATGTGGCCGCAGCCGATCTAAATCTGAAGCAGGAAGAGCTCCGGCTTCTACAGATGCTCCGCGATCGGTTTGGCCTCGACAAGTTAACCGTAGCTGCGATCGAACGCGGCGCCCAGGCCCGGCACCGCACCATGTGACAGGAGTGGCCGGGCACTGGCAATCTGCAGCCTGTCCAGCAAATCAGGTCAATTCACGCTGCGGGCAACGTCCGGTAAATCCAAGGAAAACGCCGGAATATCGACATCGAATTTCGAGCCATCCGGCCGCTCCATGCCATAGGAGCCGACCATAATGCCGGAGCTTGTCTTCAACGGGCACCCGGAAGAGTATTCGAAGGTTTCGCCCGGCTGAATGACCGGTTGTTCACCGACGACGCCCGGACCGCGAACCTCCTCTGTTCGGCCGAGCGCATCTGTGATTTTCCAGTAGCGCGTGCGAAGCTGCACAGCTTCAGCGCTTTCATTGCGGATTTCGATCATGTACGCCCAGATGTACTGACTGGACTCCGGCTTTGACTCTTCGTCCAGATAGTAAGGCTCGACCGAAACCTCAATTCCATGTGTAACTGCGCGATACATGCTGCCTTGCTCCAGCCGTGTTGCCACGTGCCGCGTTGTTCTAAAACTGTTTGATCTGCTTATAGGGCCGATGACGCGTCCGTGAAAGGGCAGCCCTTGTTCAATGCGGCGCAATCTCACATGTACAGCCAAACAATTGCGCGACCGGATCTGTGTTCATGTTCGATGCCCGTCTCCGCCCGTTCATAGATCCGCCTCTGAACAAGGCCGGTGCTGCGCTCGCCCGTTTAGGGGTGACCGCCAACTCTGTTACGCTTGTCGGTTTCGGACTTGGAATAGGTGCCGCCCTTGCGGTTGTTTACGGTCAGTTTCTGGCCGCTTTCCTGCTCATCGCAATGAACCGTATCGCCGACGGACTGGATGGCGCCGTTGCGCGGGCGACCCGTAAAACCGATCTGGGTGGCTATCTGGATATTGTCCTGGATTTTGCGTTTTACGGCGCCATTCCATTCGCCTTCGCGCTCTACGATCCGGCGCAAAATGCCTTGCCGGCCGCCGCGCTTTTGCTCAGTTTTTATGCGAATGGGTCGGCGTTCTTGTGCTACGCCATCATGGCGCAAAAACGCGGCATCGAAACCCGGGCGCAAGGTGTGAAATCGCTATACTATCTGAGCGGCATTGCGGAAGGCACTGAAACGATTGCGCTTTTTCTGTTTTTTTGCCTCTGGCCAGCCGGATTTCCGGTTCTGGCATGGGCGTTTGCTGCCATCTGTTTCGTCTCGGCCGCGGCGCGGATCATCGCCGCTGCGCAGACGTTAAAAGGCACGCAATCTGAAGTTTGAGACCCAGACGCCCAGTTCAGCCAAATTCGGAGGTCTCAGACCGCGTTCAACGCGTTTTCAATGTCCTCCAGAAGGTCCGCGGGATCTTCCAACCCCACAGACAGACGCAATATCCCGTCCGAAATGCCGAGTTCGGCGCGCGCATCCTCGCCGATCGACTGGTGCGTTGTCGTCGCTGGATGGGTGATCAGGCTCTTCGCATCCCCGAGATTGTTGGAAATCCTTATGATGTCCAAAGCGTTGGTGAAGCGGAACGCGGCTTCCTTTCCGCCGGCAATCTCAAATGCCACCATTGTCGATCCACCGGTCATCTGACGTTTGACGATCTCGGCCTGGGGATGGTCCTCCCGGCCGGGATAGATGAGACGGGCGACTTTCGGCCGGTCCGCGAGAAATCCGGCGATTTGACTTGCCGAGGACGATTGGCGTTCGACCCGCAAGGGAAGGGTTTCGAGGCCCTTCAAGAGAACCCAGGCATTGAACGGGCTCATGTGCGGACCGGTGTGTTTGACAAACGGCATCACATCGTCGGCAATCCACTCCTCATCGCCAAGCACCACACCGCCGAGACAGCGCCCCTGCCCGTCGATGTGTTTTGTCGCCGAATACACCACAACATCTGCGCCAAGCGTTAGAGGCGCCTGATAGAGCGGAGTCGCGAAAACGTTGTCGACGATCAAGCGGGCGGCAACGGAGTGGCCAATGTCGGCAACAGCTGCAATATCAATGACTTCCAAAGTCGGATTTGTGGGGCTTTCCAGAAAGAGTGCTTTGGTGTTCGGCCGGAGTGCGGCCTGCCACTGATCGAGGTCCGTTCCGTCGACCAGTGTGGAGTCGACGCCGAACCGCGGCAGGAGCGTTTCGCAAATGTAGCGGCATGATCCGAACAGGGCTTTTGACGCCACAACATGGTCACCGGCTTGTACGGACGCCATCAGCGCCAAATTGACCGCCGCCATGCCACTGGCGGTGCCGCGCGCGGCTTCGGCGCCTTCCAGCGTTTTGATCCGGTCCTCGAACATTTGAACCGTGGGATTGGCGTATCGCGAATAGACGAAACCAGGATCCTCGCCATTGAACCGGGCTTCTGCTGCCTCCGCACCGGCGTACACGAATCCTTGCGTCAGAAAGATGGCCTCGGAGGTTTCACCAAATGCTGACCGCGCCGTACCTCCGTGCACAAGTTCAGTCGCCGGCCGCAAAGACCGCGTGCCGGTTTTCTTTCCACTTGTCATTTGATCCCACTCCAAACGCAAAACCCCGGCCTGGGCCGGGGTTTGCAACCCGGCCCTTTTAGCAACTTGTTTAACGTGGCTGCAAGCCGGCCGGCCCAAATCACCACGAAAGCTGCAGGTGGTTTAAGGCAATTGCCACCTTCCGTCAATTCGCTCGGGTTCCGCCACTGTCAACTGGCGGCAAATCCTGAGAAAGGCGGTTGGCGCCGGTATGCCGATCCGGTAAGCACGAACCAGAACTTTCGCGGAGCAACTGGGACAAACGCATGACCATACGGCACTCTGGAATCCTGCCCGCGCACATGATTGAAGCCCTGTTTGAAGACGGCGCAATAATGTCGGCGCACCCGCCCGTCGACGGGCAGATCCAGCCGGCGAGCCTGGATTTGCGGCTTGGCGAGACCGCGTACCGGGTCCGCGCGAGTTTTCTTCCCGGCCCGCATGTCAGCGTCGCATCTAAACTGGATGCCCTGGAGCTGCATAAGATCAGCCTGACGGATGGCGCGGTTCTTGAAACCGGATGCGTCTACATCGTGCCGCTCCAGGAGAGCCTTGCCCTTCCGGACGACATTTCCGCCACCGCAAATCCCAAAAGCTCCACGGGCCGGCTGGATGTCTTCACCCGGGTGATCGCCGACGGCGGTCTGGCGTTTGACACCGTACCATCGGGCTATCACGGCCCGCTCTTTGCCGAGATTTCTCCCCTCACCTTTCCAATTCTCGCGCGATTCGGCTCACGCCTCAGCCAGATCCGGTTTCGGCGAGGATCATCGGTGATCCCGGACCCAGATCTGAAAGAAATTCAAGCCACACAAACGCTCGTCAGCGGCGGCAACGAACGGATCGGCGGCGGCGTGCAGTTGTCCATCGACCTGGAAGGCGATGGTTCTGGGAGCCTCGTCGGATACCGGGCCAAACACCATTCCGGCCTGATCGATGTCGACCTCACCGGCGCCCAGGATCCGCTGGACTACTGGGAGCCCATCCACCGGCGCGGCGCCCCGGAGCTTATTTTGGACCCGAACGAGTTCTATATTCTGGTCAGCCAGGAAGCCGTCCATGTGCCGCCCGATTTTGCCGCGGAGATGGTGCCGTTCGATCCGCTGGTCGGCGAGTTCCGGGTCCACTATGCCGGTTTTTTCGATCCCGGTTTCGGGCACGCGGGTGCGGGCGGCATTGGATCCCGGGCGGTCCTGGAAGTTCGCTCCCACGACGTGCCCTTCATTGTCGAGCACGGCCAGACCGTCGGCCGACTGGTTTATGAAAAAATGGCCGAGCGGCCGCGGCGGCTCTATGGTGATGGTATTGGCTCCAATTATCAGGGTCAGGCGCTGAAACTGTCCAAG
This sequence comes from Roseibium sp., assembly GCA_017643215.1. Taxonomy (GTDB): domain Bacteria; phylum Pseudomonadota; class Alphaproteobacteria; order Rhizobiales; family Stappiaceae; genus Roseibium. The sequence continues at coordinate 85,659 of JAEPNV010000013.1, forward strand.
CATTTCATTCAAAAGTAGTATTTGACAATAATACGCTCATTCCGATTAACATCGTGCTTCTTGTGAAATGCGGGGCGATCATGCCATCAATCGGAGAATGGGCCGCGATAGCGGCGGCTGTAGCGACCTGGATTCTCGCAGTCTTCGGGCTTTGGCAGTTGCGCGCAATCAGCGTCCAAAGCCGCGCAGCGACAGAGCAGACAACGTTGTTGGCAAATCAGGCCGTTGAACAGAACAGACGGGATCAGAAGTGGAAAACACTTGAAGCATGCCGGCTTCTTGATACCGATCCCGTTCTGGATCAGTGCACAGATCGAATTTGGTCATTAAGCGCCAATGGTACCGACTACTCCGATATGAAACAATGCCAACGCGACATCATTAATCTATTGAACCACCTAGACGCGATTGCGATTGGGGTGAAGCAAGGGCTTTACGTCGAAGAAATTGCCCGAGACCACCTGGAAACGTGGTTTGAAAAGGTATGCGCGGAGTTTTTACGAGAAGACCGAGCAGTGCTTATCGGCCTGAATCGAAATCATTTTCGCCAACTTATTGATCTGAATAAGAAATGGTCAAAGGTTGAAACTCACTATAAAGACTCGTAATTTGATGCGAGAGAGGATTTGTGAATGTTCAAAGGTCAACCGAAGTTCTGATCGTAGGGCGACTGGAGGGTGCCAGAGCAATCTGGCCTGCCGAATATGTGCCGCCCCGCTAACTGCATGCCGATCAATTCTATAACCCGCGAAGCCACGGGATATCTGGAAGACCGGAAGTCCCGCTTTTTCGCGTATGTGGTGCCGTTTGCCCGATTTCCTGAACGTCTGACCGACCTGAGGTCAGAGCACCGAAAAGCCCGCCATTTTGTGACGGCGTATCGCCGTATCCTTTCAGACGGTCGGATCGTGGAAAGCGGCAAGGATGACGGCGAGCCAGCAGGCACGTCCGGAATACCAACCCTCAAAGTGTTGCAAGGTGCCAACCTGGTCGACACTGCCGTCATCGTTGTCCGCTATTTTGGCGGGATCAAACTCGGCGGTGGCGGGCTCGCCCGAGCCTATTCCGGCGCGGCCGCCGACGCGATCGCCCATGCGCAACTGGTGCCCTTTGAACGGATCGCGCGCCGCGTACTCATTGCCGGGTTCGCCGATGCCGCCGGGCTCGAGCGCCGCATTGCGGATCTACGTCTTTCCGTTGTCGATCGCGTGTTTCACGAAAGCGGTGTGACCATCGCCGTAGAGGGCCCCGAAGCGATCGTCGCCAGACTATGATCGTGGGGCGACTTCCAAGCCGTTTGCCTTAAGTTCCGCCACTTCCCGCCGCAATTTGCGCACCTCTTCCAAGATCAGCCCGGTTTCATCGTGGATCGCCTGCCGATTGGCATCGGCTTCCTGCTCGTGTTCTTCCTGCATGGCTGACACGATGATCCCGATAAACAGGTTCAAGACCGTGAAGGCCGTGCACAAGATGAACGGGACGAAAAACAGCCACGAGTACGGATAAACCTCCATGACCGGGCGCACGATACCCATCGACCAGCTTTCCAGAGTCATGATCTGAAACAGCGTGTAGACGGACCGCCCGAGATCGCCGAACCAGTCGGGAAAGGACGCACCGAAAAGCTTGGTCGCCATGACGGCAAACACGTAAAAAACGAGCGCCATCAGTACAACGATGGAGCCCATACCTGGAAGCGCCGCCATCAAGCCGCCGATGACCCGGCGGAGCGACGGCACGACGGAGATCAGACGCAGCACGCGCAAGATCCGCAGGGCGCGCAACACGGTAAACGGTCCACTCGCCGGCACAAGCGCAATTGCCACAATCGTGAAATCGAACAAGCTCCAAGGGTCCTTGAAAAACCGCGGACCGTGCGCGAACAGCCGCAAGGCGATTTCAACGACAAAAACCGCCAGGATCGCCCGGTCGAAGGCAACGAGAGACGGGCCAATGGCCGCCATCACGCTGCTGCTGGTTTCCAGACCGAGTGTAATTGCATTGATGACGATGATGCCGATGATCGCCATTTCCCACCGCCGCGATGTGACCAGCGCCCTGACTCTTTCCCGCATCCTTCGTCCCTGTCGCTGCCGGCCGCGCCGCGGCCTTGGGAGTTCCTGGTTCCGGCGCGAACATGGCGATTTGCGCTAATTTGCGCAAGGGCGTTGTCAGTTGTCTGCGGCCGCCACGGCCGACGGCAGGACCGCCGGATGACGTCGGGGCCTGATTGCGCTTGACAGGCTACTAAACGCAGACACATAAGCGGTTAACGCGGGTGTAGCTCAATGGTAGAGCAGGAGCTTCCCAAGCTTAAGACGAGGGTTCGATTCCCTTCACCCGCTCCAATGATTTCAGTTACTTATAGAGATTTTCACCAAACGCACCGCTATCGGGGAAGCATGCGGCAGAGTTTTATCCGTCCCTTTTGAACGCCATTTTCACCCTAGGATCTCCTAGAGAATCTTTCGTCCAAGTTGCCCAGACGGCGACCAATGGGAGGACTGCTGGCGCACGTTGCTTCCGTGCGTTGCCGCCCATCCTGTCCAACCTCATGTCCACTGTTGGGCGGATCGCCGACTTGGATTGGATAAGGGTGGGATAAGGAAAGGTCAGCGTATCCTGCGGATGGCGAGCCATTTACTGACTTGTACGAGCCTATCAAAAACCTCTTATGCGGTGCGCCGAACTCGAAACTCGGGCGGACAGGGTGAATGCGCTGCGCTTGAGCCCAACGTCCGCATTGGGCGCCATCAAGGTGTCTGGATTTGATGTGAAGCATCCCACTATGGCATCAATGACTACTTGGTCATGAAATACGTGTATTTGTCAGTTTGATCATGGATCGTCCGGACTGATGGAGATTGATATGACACCAAAACGGGCCACACTTCGAACTGTGGCGTTCGTTGCCGGGGCGCTGTTCGCAACACCGGCTTTGGCCGTATCTTGCATTACCAGCAAAGGGCAGTTTGAGGCCTATAAGCAGCAATTCGCGCAACAAGCTGCAAGGTCCGGCGTTGGGCAACGCGGCCTGCAGGCGCTGCGGGAGGCGCGGCTTTCAGGCATCACGTGGCGGTTTGAATCAAACCCTGCCTCACAATCCAGCATGCGCCATCGCAGTCCCGAGCAGTTCTTGAAGAGCCGGTTTTCGAGCGTGAATTCATTTGTCGCTGGCGCTCAACGAAGGTTGCGGCAAAACGCAAGACTATTCCAGGCCATTGAACAGCGCTACGGCGTGCCCGGTTCAATCCTGGTGGCGATCTGGGGTTATGAGACCAGCTGGGGCGGCTTCAAAGGCGACACACGCATTGTTAGCGGCGCTGTCACCTTGGCGTCCTATTGCCGTCGTCATCCGCGCTTTGAAGATGATGCAATCGCAGCCCTGCAACTTGTTGATCGGGGGCTCATTTCCGGCAACAGCCGCGGTGGTCCCTCAGGTGAATTGGGGCACATGCAGTTTTTGGCTGGCAATTGGGTCCGGTTTTCCGTGGATGGCAATGGCGATGGCCGCGCCGACCCCAACACTGCAGCTGATGCTCTTGCAACCGCAGCCAATATGCTGCGCCGCAACGGTTGGCGGGCCGGGCGTTCCTTCGCCAAAGGGTCGGCCAATTTCCGTGTTTTGTCCAAGTGGAACGACAGCGGCAACTATCAGCGCGCAATCGCTTACGCAGCCGGTTTGATCGATCAATAGGCAAGATTCTTGGCCACATCCGCCCCAAAGCTGGACGATTTGGCCGGCGCTGACCGACGATAGCGCGGGTTTGGTTTTTGGTGGCCTGCGCCTTAGCAGAGCTGGACCGCCACCTCGCCGAGGCCCGCAATTCGCCCCTTCACCGCCTGGTTCGTCCGGATAAAAGTCAACGGATGGACACTTCCGGTGAGGAGCCGCTGTCCAACCTGGAGCCCGCCGCAGTGGCTGCCGGCCATGCGCACGAGCGTTTCAAGGGCGGCAAGTGCCGACCCGTTTGGCACCTGCGCCTGACCAGTACAGATATCACCCTCGTCCGAAGCCATGGAAATGTCGAGCGCACCGAAATCGCTGCCATCCCAGGACGCCAGTGGCTCGCCAGCGATCAATCCTTCGCTGGCCTGCAGATCGGCCAGTTTCGGCATTGGCTTCTCCGCCGGTTCCCCGCTCAGGCGGCTGGCCACCAACTCGATCATCGGAGCAGGCCGGACAGCCGCAACAAGCTTGTCCTGGAATGCGGGATCGTCGGGCGCCGGCAGTCGTCCGGTGACAACAAACCCGACTTCCAGCTCAACACCGACCCTTGCCGTCGTACCCACACGGTCGCCGCTTTTAAAACACCGGCTGGACGGGATCGGCGCCATCGTTGCGACGGCGCCGGATTTACGGGACACCTTGAAACCGCCTACCGGGCCGATGGACGCCATCAGCGCGGACTGAACCGCATAGGCCTCCTCCGCCGTTTCAGGAACCGGGGCTTTTGCGTCGAAGGTCGCCTTTTGCCGATGGGCGGCGATCAAGTGGTTTGTGAAAGAAGACAGATCGCGCATCACGTTCTTTCTTGATTTCGAACTTGATTGGGATGAATCAGCGGGCCTGTCCGGACTCGCCCGGGCGCCTTGGCTTTTATCCCACAACCAGCGCGCCCTGCCGAACCAGCGTGTCGATCCGCTCGGACGGAAAACCGCAGTCCAACAGAATCTCCCGGCCGTGCTGACCAAGCGTCGGGGCCGGGCGGTTAACGCCACCCGGGGTTTCTGAGAATTTGACCGGCAAGCCGATCGCCTTGACGGGTCCGGCGACAGGATGCTCGGTTTCGACGATCATGTCCCGTGCCAGCGCCTGCGGATCTTGGTGCATCTGACTGATGGTCATCACAGGTCCGGCGGGCAAACCTGCCGCCTCCATTCGAGCGAGCCAGTCTTCCGTGCCGCGCGTGCACAAGAATTCTTCGAGCAACTCCACCAGTTCCGGAAGATTGTTCATCCGGTCCAGATTGGAGGCGAACCTCGGATCGTCCCTAAGCTCCGGCGCTCCGATGACCTCAAGCAAGCGAAGCCAATTGCGCTGATTGGCCGCGCCGATGTTGATCCAGCCGTCGCGCGTCCGGAAGGACTGGTAGGGCGCGTTGAGCGGATGGGCGGATCCGAGCGCGCCGGGCGCTTCGCTGGTCGCAAAGGCAATGGCGGATTGCCAGTAGGTCAAGGATATGCCGGCTTCGAAAAGTGATGTGTCGACCATCTGGCCCTGCCCGGTCGCCTGCGCCCGGCTATAAGCCGCAATGCAGCCCATTGCCGCAAGAAAGCCCGCGGTGATATCGGAGATCGGTGCACCGGGTTTGACTGGCGGACGTCCGGGTCCCTCACCGGTAATGGACATCAGGCCGGACATGCCTTGAGCAATCAGATCGAAGCCACCCCTCGCGGCGTAAGGTCCGGTGCGACCGAAACCGGAAATCGCGCAATAGACCAGCTTCGGATTGATCTCGCGCAGCGTCTGGTAGGGTAATCCGAGGCGCTCCATTGTGTCGATGCGGTAGTTCTCGACCACCACATCCGCGCTTTCCAGTAGCCGGCGGAGGATCGCGATCGCGTCCGGGTCCTTCAGATTCAAGGCAATCCCGCGCTTGTTGCGGTTCATCATCATGAAGGCGGCGCTTTCGCCTTTGATGTCCGGGGGCAGGAACCGGCGGCTGTCATCGCCATCCGGCTTTTCCACCTTGATCACGTCCGCGCCCATATCCGCCAGCATCATGCCACAGGCCGGCCCGGCCATAATATGCGCCAGTTCGATGACCTTCATGCCCGCAAGAGGACCCTTTCCGGTCATTTTCCGCGCCATTCTGGCTTGGCCTTGGCGAGGAACGCCTCCATGCCGTTCTTGAAATCCTCGCTCATGTAACACAGGGTGATTAGGTCGGCGTCGTCGACGGCAAAGGCTTCGCGGTTGCGCCGCATCGCTTCCTTGGTGGCCCGAAGAGTGAGCGGCGCCATGCCGGCCAGCTCATCGGCAAGCATTGCGGCGCGGTCCAGCAACGCCGCCTCATCGGGCAGAACCTGCGACACCAGACCGACCGACAGTGCCTCGTCCGCCTCCAGAAGACGTGCCGTGAAGACCATCTCGCGCACGCGTCCCGCGCCCAGGAGTTCGCTGAGGCGGGCGAGATTTCCAGCGCTCAAGCAGTTTCCGAGGGTGCGGGCGATCGGAAAACCGAATTTGAGCCGGGCGCTGGCGATCCGGATGTCGCAGGCCGCCGCGATCGAGGCGCCGCCACCGGTGCAGGCCCCGTGTATGGCGGCTACCGTCGGCACCGGACATTGGTCAACCGCCGACAGGATCCGGGCGATATCGTCCTCGTATTTGAGAGCGTCTTCTGCCGTCTTGAAACCGCGAAACTGGGTCATGTCGGTGCCGGCGGCAAAGGCCTTGCCGCCGGCCCCCTTGATGACCATGGCCTTGACCGATCCGTCCGTGGGGGCGTTGGCGCACTGATCTGCCAATTGCTCGTACATGGCAAAGGTCAGCGCGTTGCGCGCCTCGGGCCGGTTGAATGTGATCCAGAGCGTTGTGCCCTTGAGCTCGGAAACCAGTTCACCGGTCATCGGTAGAAATACTCCACAAGGAACAGCGGCACGGACGGCACGTAGGTGCACAGAAGCAACACCGCAAGAAGCACAAGAATGAACCAGATGTTGACCTTGGAAACCGCCCAGATATTGGCACGCGCCACCGCACAGCTGGTGATGAGCACCGAGGCCACCGGTGGGGTCTGCTGGCCAATGGCAAGGTTCAAGGTGACCACAAGACCGAAATGCACCGGGTCAATCCCCGCCGCGTTGATCAGTGGAATGACGATCGGCACGACCAGAATGATGGCCGCAGCCGAATGCAAGAAGAACCCGACCACCAGAAAGAAGAAGTTCAGGATCAGCAGGATCATCCACTGCTGGGCCGTCACCGCAAGGATGCCCTCGGCCAGCTGCTGCGGGATCTGCGCACGGGTCAGGAAGCCGCCGATCAGCACCGATGCGGCCACGAGAAGCATCACAACCGCCGTCTGCATGCCGCCATCCAGCATGGCACGGCGCAGGTGCTTCAGGTCGATATTGCGGTACCAGGCCGACACCAGCAGCGCGGCGATAACGGCAAGACCCGCGGCCTCGGTCGCAGTAACAAAACCACCAAAGATACCGCCGAGGATGATGACCGGAAGCGCGAATGCCGGCAATGCGTCAACAAAGGTATGACGCAGCTCGCGCCAGTTGAACGCCTCTTCAGTCGGCAGGTTGTAGCGCCGGGCAAACGCATAGGCGACCCCCATTAGACCTGCAGCCCCCAGAAGACCGGGCACAACACCAGCTACAAACAACTGTTCGACCGAGGTGTTGGACGATGCCGCGTAGAGAATCATCGGGATTGAAGGTGGAATGATGATGGCTAGAGATGCGGAGGACGATGTCACCGCCGCCGCGAAGGGGGCGGAATAGCCACGCTTTTTCATTTGCGGGATCAGGATCGATCCCATGGCCGCGACGTCGGCCACGGCCGACCCGGAGATTTCGGCAAAGAACAGCGACACGCCGATATTGACCATGGCCAAGCCGCCGCGCACGAACCCGATCAGGGCGGATACAAAATTGATCAATCGGTCGGTTATGCCGCCCGCATTCATGATGGCGCCGGCGAGCACGAACATGGGGATCGCAATGAGCGAGAACTTGGTCGATCCTGCATACATGTCGAGTGCAATGGTGACGATCGCCGAAGTCCCTTCCACGGCTACGAGACCAATCACCCCGGCGACGGCGAGCGCAATCGCAATCGGAACGTTGATACAGATCAGGACGAGCAGCACCACAAAAATGCCCAGCATTAGCATCAGGAGGCCTCCTTTATCCGATGGGCGTTTTTCTGGAGCTCGCTATCGACCTCCTCCTCGATCTCAGCGTGTTCCAGGGAGATGCCTTTCATCGTCTTGGACAGGTATTCGGGCAGGCTTAGAAGCTGGCAAATGATGAACAAAATCGCACCGATTGGGATGACCGACTGGGTAAACTGGATTGGAACCCAGGTCAGGGAGACCAGATACTCACCCTCAAGCACCTGAAGCACTTCCCAGCCCGCCTTCGCCAGCAGGATGAAGAAGGTCAAGACAATGGCTTCCCCGATCAGAACTGCCACGAGCCGAGGTGTGCCGTGGAGCGACAGGAGAACGGAATCAAACCCGATGTGGCGCCGCTTCAGCGCCGCAAGAGCCGATCCGTAATAGGTGATCCAGGCCAGCATGATTGCCGCGACTTCGTCGTACCAGGAAAAACTATCGCCAAGGAGCCGGGCGATGACGGCCAGGATGACGACGACGGTCAAGATGACCATCAAGAGAACCGTGATCCACTCAAGGAGCAGGCTCATGGCCGCGGAAATGCGTTTGATGATTTTCATTCAGGGGCACTCAATTCCAGAGGCGCGCATCCGGCCCGAAGCTTGTTCAGCTGGTCAGAGCGGGCGCGAAGAGGCCGGGGCGAAGAGGATCGCCCCGGTCTGATGTCCGGATTAGCTCGATGAGCCGAGCGACAGAACCATTTCAATCATGTCGCCACCGCCGTCGACTTCCGATGCAAAGGCATCGTAGATCGGCTTGGACGCCTCGATGAATGCATCCTTGTCGGCCTCGTTGACCTCAACGCCGGCCGCCTTGATGACACCGAGCAGTTCGACTTCAAGCTCAGCCGCTTTCTGGTAGGTGAAGTCCTGGGTCGATGTTGCGCACTCTTTCAGGGTTGCCTGAAGGTCGGCGGGCAGTTTGTCGAAGTGTTTCTTGGACGCCAGGATATAGGCCGGCGTGTAGACGTGGCCGGTCACCGAAAGGTATTTCTGCACTTCCTGGAACTTGGCCGATGCGATCTGGGCGTATGGATTTTCCTGACCGTCGATGACACCGGTCTGCAGCGCGGTGAAAACGTCCGAAAATGCCATCGGTGTCGGGTTTGCGCCGTACTCCTTGAACATCTTCACGCGCCATGCACCGTTCGGAGTGCGCAGTTTCACACCCTCAAGGTCAGCCGGAACATTGATCGGCCGGATGTTGTTGGTGATGTTGCGGAAGCCATTTTCGGCAAGGCCCACGATGGTGTAGCCCTTACTGTTCGCCGCGGCTTCGAAGGTGTCCATCATCTCGCCCTGAACCCGGCGCATGTGACCCCGGTCCTTGATGATGTAAGGCATTTCGAAGATGCCAAAGACGTCATCGACGGACGACATGACCGATGACGGCAGCGCGAATTGCACTTGTCCAAGTTTCAGTTTTTGAAGGAGCTCCTTGTCCTTGCCAAGCTGGGACGCGCCGAAGGTCTGAACCTCGGCGGTGCCGCCGGCGGCCTCGTTCACGCAGGCTGCGAAATTGTTGACCGTCGCCTCGAACAGCGAGCCCGGATTTCCAACATGGCCGAACCGCAGCGTCGTATCCGCTGCGAACGCCTGACCGGCGAAAAGAGCTGCTGCTGCAACTCCAACCAATGCACTGATCTTCATTTCCGTTTCCTCCCTTGGAACGTTTTTTCAGGTGCGAGGGTAGTTCCTGTCACGCGCCGAAGATCCTCCTGCTCCGGCGCGCTTCAGATCGTTTGTGTGCACTTGTCCCTGTCACTCGGCCGCGGCGCGGCCCTGGTTCATGGTTTCGCCCAGGACATCCATTGCCGCCTGGACGCCGCCAGCCTGATGCGGCACGCCCGCGTCTCGCAGGCCCATCTCCACGCCAGCCAAAGTGCCGCACAGCATCAGGTCGTTGAAATCACCCAGGTGACCGATGCGGAAGACGCGGTCCGCGACCTTGGACAGGCCATTGCCGAGAGACATGTCGTAATTGGCGAGCGTTATGGAACGGAAAAGGTCCGCAGAATGCCCCTCCGGCATCAGGACGGCGGTCAGCACGCCCGAGCAGTGTTCAGGCTTCGTGCAAAGCACATCCAGGCCCCAGGCGCGCACTGCAGCGCGGGTCGCCCTGCCGTGACGGGCATGGCGGGCAAAGACGTTGGCCATGCCCTCCTCCCGCAGCATGGCAATGGCCTCGTTCAGTCCGAACAAAAGATTGGTCGCCGGTGTGTAGGGGAAATAACCGTTCGTGTTCGGACCGATCATCTCGTCCCACGCCCAGTAGGACTTTTGCAGAGAGGCTGTCTTGGACGCCTCCAATGCCTTTTCGCTGACAGCGTTGAAGGACAGGCCCGGCGGCAGCATCAGTCCCTTCTGGGATCCAGAGACGGTGACATCCACTCCCCAGGCATCGTGCTCATAGGGCAATGAGGCGAGACCCGAGATCGTGTCGACCATGAGTAGGGCCGGATGGCCGGCAGCATCGATTGCTTTGCGGATATCGGCTATCGGCGAGACTGCCCCCGTCGACGTTTCATTGTGTACCACACACACGGCCTTGATCTCGTGGGCCGTGTCCGCGCGCAGACGCTCCTCGATTTTCGCTGGATCCGCCCCGGCCCGCCACTCACTTTCAATGAACACCGGGTTCAGGCCCAACCGGGTGGCAAGCCCTTTCCACAATGTCGCAAAATGACCGGTCTCGTACATCAGGACGGTGTCGCCTGGTGACAAGGTGTTCACCAGCGCAGCTTCCCAAGCGCCGGTGCCCGATGATGGATAAATCACGACGTGCGCTTCGGTCCCGAAGACCCATTTCATGCCATTGAGCGCAGCCTTGCCGACATCCCCGAATGCCGGGCCGCGGTGGTCCATTACCGGAAAGTCCATGGCGCGCAGAATGCGATCGGGCACGTTGGACGGACCCGGAATCTGCAGGAAATGACGACCGGCTGGCATGTATTATTCCTCCCTCAACGCGGCATTCGCGCCGCCCTTTTTTCCGCCCCGACAATGCATCTGCTCGAGGGCTGGTTGACAACTATTGAATTATGAATTCATTTTTAATGTCAAGAACAGAAATTTCGGACCATCCGAAAAGGGAGGATGCATGCTCCGCGAAGGGCTCAGATCGCGACTGGCGAAAAACTTTGACGGTGACCTGCTGTTCGACGACTTTTCCCGCGCCCGCTACGCAACCGACGCCTCGCACTACCAGATCGTGCCGGCGGCCGTGGCGGCCCCGCGCACCGCGGAAGATGTGGCCAAGGCGCTTGACGCTGCACGAGAAGACGGCCTGCCGGTCACGATGCGCGGTGGCGGCACCTCACAATGCGGGCAAACGGTCAACAGCGGCCTTGTGCTGGATTGCTCCAAATACCTCAACGGGCTTCTTGAGCTTGATGTGGAAGGACGCCGGGCCCTGGTTCAACCAGGTATTGTACTAGATGAGCTGAACCGGATGCTGAGGCCGCACGGGCTCTGGTTCCCGGTCGACGTTTCAACCTCATCGCGCGCGACGCTCGGCGGTATGACCGCCAACAATTCCTGCGGTGCACGCTCGCTGCGCTACGGCACAACACGCGACAACATAATTTCACTAAAGGGGCTTCTGGCAAACGGCACCCCGTTTGAATTCGGCCCAGGTTCGGGAAACCGGGTGCCAGACGACATGCTTCAGCGGTTGACGGCGCTCGGCCAACGCGAAGCTGACGAAGTTGCCCTGCGGTTTCCAAAGGTCCAGCGCCGGGTCGGCGGTTACAACATCGATGCCCTGGTTCCCGGCAGCACGCCCATCAACCTGGCACACCTCCTGGTCGGCTCGGAAGGCACGCTGGCGGTTTCAACCGCGATCGAAATCAAACTGTCGCCGCTGCCACCCAAAGATAGGGTCCAGGGCATCTGTCACTTTCCGACGTTCAGAGCCGCCATGGAGGCCGCGCAGCATCTGGTCAAGCTGAAGCCGACACAGGTCGAGCTGGTCGACCGGACCATGCTCAATCTTGCGCGCGAGATCCCCGTTTTCGTGCCGACATTGAAGGCCTTCCTCAAGGGTGATCCGGCGGCCCTCCTAATTGTCGAATTCGCCGACAGCCCGGATGAGAACGCGGAGAGCATCCGCGACCTTCACGATTGCATGGCTGACCTCGGGTATGGCTTTGAGGGGGACGGAGACAAACAGGGCGGTGTCGTCGAAATATGGGAGGCGGCGCTCATTGCCGATATTGGTGAACTGCGCAAATCCGGTCTGAACATCATGATGTCGATGAAGGACGCGGCAAAACCAGTGTCTTTCGTCGAGGACGCCGCGGTCCCTCTGGAGCATCTGGCCGACTACACCGACCGGCTGACAGAGGTCTTTCGCAAACATGACACCGAAGGCACGTGGTACGCGCATGCCTCCGAAGGCTGTCTGCATGTCCGCCCGGTGCTGAACCTGCGCCTTGAAAAAGACGTCAAGGCTATGCGGGCCATCGCCGAAGAAGCGTTTTCCTTCGTAAGGGAGTACAAGGGCTCGCATTCGGGCGAGCATGGCGACGGGATCGTGCGCTCGGAATTTCACGAAATGATGTTCGGTCAGCGTCTTGTGCGAGCTTTTGCCGAAGTGAAGCAGACCTTCGACCCTGAAGGTGTTCTCAACCCCGGCAAGATCGTCGATCCGCCTAAAATGGACGACCGCAGCCTGCTCCGCTACCCGCCGGAGTACCGGTTCGACGATCTCCGTACCGGTTTTGACTGGTCAGCATGGTCCGGCGCCTCGGGCGGTTTCCAGGGCGCCATCGAGATGTGCAACAACAATGGCGCGTGCCGCAAGCTCCAGGGCGGCGCCATGTGCCCCTCATACCGGGTGACGCGCAACGAGAAGGACGTAACACGGGGCCGGGCCAACACCCTGCGGCTGGCGATGTCCGGCAAACTTGGCAAGGACGCTTTGCTGCGCGATGAAATGGCGGAGACGATGAAGCTCTGCGTCGGATGCAAGGCCTGCCAGCGGGAATGCCCGACCGGCGTCGACATGGCCAAAATGAAGACCGAGGTGCTCCACCAGCGCGGGCAGAAACTCGGCTTTTCGCTAAAGGACCGCCTGATCGCGGAGCTGCCCCGCTATGCGCGCCTTGCCGTAACGCTGCGCCCGCTGTTCGCGCTCCGCAACAAGGTCCCGGCCCTGGCCAGACTGAGCGAGCGGATAACCGGTATTTCAGCACGGCGGTCATTACCGGTGTTGCGCGTGGATTTCTTCCGCGAACGCGAAATCGCCGCCACAGCCGAGGGCGAAAATGCTGAGGCGGTGGTGCTGTTTGCAGATACCTTCAATCGCTGGATGGACCCCGAGATCCCGAGAGCCGCCCTCAACGTTCTCACCCGGGCCGGCTACCGGGTTCATGCGGCCAGTCCTTTGACAGGCCGCCCCTTGTGCTGCGGACGGACCTATCTCGCGGCTGGCATGATCGACAAGGCCCGGGCAGAAGCGCGGCGGACCGCCAAGGCGCTTTTGCCCCATGTCCAAGCCGGGCGCCCGGTGGTCGGACTGGAGCCGTCATGCCTTTTGACGCTGCGCGATGAATTCAAAGCTCTGCTGCCGGGCGCGGACAGCGGTCTGCTCGCGGACAACGCCCTTTTGTTTGAAGAGTTTGTCGCCCGCGAGCTCGAGGCGGGGCGCATGTCCCTATCGGCAACCGGAGGCACGTCAAAGGCCTACGTGCATGGGCACTGCCACCAAAAGGCCGCCGGCGTGATGGGCGATATGGCGCGCACGCTGCGCGCGGTGCCGGGGCTTGACGCCGACTTTATCGAATCGTCTTGCTGTGGCATGGCAGGCGCGTTCGGATATGATGCCGACACAATCGACGTTTCGATGGCGATGGGAGAGTTGACGTTGCTACCGAAAGTGCGGGCGGCTGAAGATGATGCGCTGATCATCGCGAACGGTACGTCCTGCCGGCATCAGATCGCAGACGGGACAGGACGCAAGGTGCTGCACGTGGCGCAGGTTTTGGAGGCTGCAATGCAAAGGGGAGAGCCTGAATAGTGAGCCAGACTCTTGATGTTGGTGGAGAGAACGGTTCACAGCCGGATTTCGGATTGGCCAGGCCGCCGCTTGCCGTGCAACTGTCGGATATGCTGCGCGAGATGATCCTGGAGGGCGCCCTTCCCGGCGGGGAAAAAATCCGTGAAAAGGACCTGACCGTTCGCTTTGGTGTGTCTCGCACACCGTTGCGCGAAGCCATGAAGGTTCTTGCCGCGGAGGGGTTGATCGAGCTCATTCCGAACCGCGGCGCAATCGTCAGCCGGCATTCCGTTGAGGACCTGGCGGACGTCTTTCCCGTGCTGGCGTCACTGGAACGGCTCGCGGGGGAGTTGGCCGCCGTACGCGCCACCGACGCAGAGATTGAGCGGATCTGCACCCTGACGGCAAATCTCGGACAAACGGTTGAAGGCGCCAACCGGCCCCAATACTTCAAAATCAACCAGGCAATTCATGATGCTATCCTGGCAGCGTCCGGCAATGAAACACTGATCCGGACACACGCCACGATTGCCGGCCGCGTTCACCGGGCCCGCTATCAGGCCAACCTGACAAAGTCCCGGTGGGAACGCGCACTCGAAGAGCACGGGCGCATTGCGGACGCGCTGAAAAAAAGAGATGGCGCCAGGCTGGGTGCATTGCTGAACGAGCACATGTTGGCAAAGCTCTCGTCTATACTGGACGCGCTTCAGGCAGGCGAAACAGGCACATAAGCGCCGGTGGTCGCCCAAAGCCAGAGCGGCACGCCGTGCCGTGGGTTCGCCACGTGCCGGGCACCGGACCTCATTGAGGGTCTGACCGGCGAAACGGAGGCGCGTAGCAGGCCCCCTCATGTCTGACCATCAGGTCAGGCCAGGAAGGTCGTGTAATACACCGCAACATCTTGCGTATTTTAAAGACGGCTCTTCGTGTTGCGACGATTGCTCCGCCGGTTCAAAGCAAAGAGCAGTTGTCAGCGCATTTTCATGATAGATCCGCGCTGCCTTGATACATTTCGGACGCGGTATTCCGAAGCTTCGGCGGCCGTCGATAAGTGCCGAGACACAATTCACGAAGTTTAAATTCGTGCCGAGTAGCCTCGGGCCGATTGAAATCAGATTTTTCAAGTCCCGACGAAGGACATTTGCGCCTTGACTGCTCCTGCTTGTTTTCCTGCCGATGAAGCGGAACGCCTTGCCACTTTGCGCCGCTATTCCATTCTGGACACGCCGCCGGAAGAGAACTTTAACCGTATTGTAAGGCTGGCCTCGCGCCAGTTCAAAGTCCCGATCGCGCTGATTTCTTTGATTGATGAGAACCGCCAGTGGTTCAAGGCGGTACGCGGGCTGGATGCCAAGCAGACGGACCGCGACCCCGCCTTTTGCGCCCATACCATATTGGGCGATAGCGTTTTCTACATCCCGGACGCCACCAGGGATGAACGCTTTGCCGACAATCCGTTTGTCACCGGTGATCTCGGCATTCGCTTTTATGCCGGCGCGCCACTTGTGACGCCGCTTGGCGTCACGCTCGGCACGCTGTGCCTGATCGACACCGAACCGCGTCATGATTTTTCGGCGGAAGACCAGGCCCTGTTGACGGATCTGGCGGCCGTTGTCGTCGATCAGATCGAAATGCGCTATGCGACCGGAGACGTGCTCACGGCGGTGGAGGGCCGCATCAAGGCAGAAGACGATCTCGCCACAACCGAGCATCAGCTGGAATTGTTCTTCGCGCACACGCCCGTCGCTGTCGCCATGTTCGACACTCAGATGCGCTATATCGCGGCCAGCAGCGCCTGGCGAGACGTGTTCGAGCTTGAGACCGAACGCCTCGTCGGCCGCTGCCAATACGATGTGGTGCCGCATTTACCGGCCGAGTGGCGGCTCCAGAACGATCAATGCCTCCAGGGCGCGACGTGGACAATCGAGGAAGACCAGCTTCCACGACCGGGCGGCGGTTTTCACTGGGTCCGCCGCCGCGCCTGCCCATGGCGCGAGCGTTCGGGCAAGATCGGCGGCGTAATCGTCTTTGTCGAACTCATCAACGACCGGAAAGAGGCTGAAGCCGAACTGGAACGCAGCCATGCATTCTTCCAGGCCGTGTTGGAAAACATGCAGGACGGCATCGTTGCCTGCGATGCGGACGGCCGGCTTTCACTTTTCAACGCGGCAACTCGGCGCTTCCACGGGGTGGACAGTGCACCAATTCCACCGGAGCAATGGACCGAACGCTACGACCTCTTCGATGCCGATGGCGAAACGCCGCTTGCAATGGAGCGCATCCCGCTGTTTCGGGCGCTCAATGGCGAAACGGTCGAACAGCAGGAAATGGTCATTGCGGCGAAGGGCCAGGAGCCGCGCCGTTTGGTTGCCGATGCGGCGGCGATGTTCGACTCCAGCGGAAACAAGCTGGGCGCCGTGGCGTCGATGCATGATGTGACGAAGGAACGTAAGGCGGAAGAGCGCTGGAAGAATGCCGAGTCCCGCTATCGGGCCATCTTCAACCACACCTTCCAGTTCTGCGGCCTGCTCGATCTTGAGGGGACCCTGCTTGAAGCCAACGACACCGCCATCAATTTCGCCGGTCTGACCCGCGCCGACCTTGTCGGCAAGCCGTTTTGGGACTGCCACTGGTGGCAAGTCGGCGAACCAACCAAGGCGCAGTTGCGTGATGCAGTTGAGCGCGCGCGCACAGGCGCGTTTGTCCGTTACGAAGTCGAAGTCCAAGGCAGGGGTGGCCTTCGGATTCCGATTGACTTCTCGCTCAAGCCCGTAGAGGACGAGAACGGGGCCGTCATCCAGCTTATCGCAGAAGGGCGGGATATTTCCGATAAGCGCGAAACTGAAGCGCTCCTCCGCCTGGTTGCCGATAACCTGCCGTTTCTTGTCGCTTATGTGGACACCGATCTAAGGTATCGCTTCATCAACCGCACTGGTGCCCAGTGGTTCGCGCGTCCCGCAGAGGATATTCTCGGACGAACCGCACAAGAGATCCTCGGCAACGCCAACCTCAAAGGGCTCAAGGAGCATCTGCGACGCGCATCCGGTGGAAAAGGGGAAACCGTCGAGGAAGCGGTGACGTATTGCGACGGAATCAGGCGTTTTGTCCAACGGGTTTATGTCCCGGACCGGGATGAAAACGGCACCATTCGCGGATACATCGCCATCGCGATGGACACGACTGAGCGCAAGACCGCTGAGGAGGCGCTCAAGCGGCACAAAAATGAGCTTGAACTCATACTAAACAGTGTCCCGATCCGTGTGTTTTACAAAGACGACAAGAATCGAATTCTCCGGCTCAATAAACCCGCAGCCGATTCTCTGGGCATTTCAGTCGAAGCCGGAGAAGGGGCTGACACTTACGATCTGTTCCCCGAGATGGCCAACAAATACCATGACGATGATCTCGAAGTCATCAATTCTGGTCAGCCTAAACTCGGCATCGTCGAGGAATACACGCCACGCGATGGCCGGCGTGGCTGGGTACGCACCGACAAAGTTCCCCATACCGATCCTGACACAGGCGAACGCTTCATTTTCGTTGCGGCATTCGACATTACAACGGAGAAGCACGCCGAGGACGCATTGCGTGCCAGCGAGGAGCGGTATCGACTCCTGTACAACAAGACGCCGGTGATGCTGCACTCGATCGACCGGGAAGGTCGTCTTCTGAGTGTCAGCGACTTTTGGCTGGACAAGCTGGGCTATGAGCGCAGCGAGGTGATCGGGCGCGATTCGACCGACTTCCTGACGCCAGAATCCCGTGAGCGGGCAACCAAAGGTATTTTGCCCGAATTCGTGCGGACCGGGACCTGCAAGGACATTGAGTGCCAGATGGTCACGAAATCGGGACAGGTGGTCGACGTATTGCTATCGGCCATTGCCGAACATGGCAGCACTGGTGAGGTCATCAAGTCGCTTGCGGTCATGACCGACATCACGGACCGCAAAGTTGTCGAACGCCAGTTTGTCCAGGCACAGAAGATGGAGTCGGTCGGTCAACTTACCGGCGGACTAGCCCACGACTTCAACAATCTGCTCGGCGTCATCATGGGGAATCTCCAGCTCATAGAACGCTCTGTTAAAGGCAATGAGAGAGCGGAAAAGCGGATAACGGCAGCACTTGGAGCTGTCGATAAGGGTGCCGAACTGACCAGGCGACTGCTTGCGTTTTCCCGCAAGCAGAATCTGGAGACGGAGGCCGTGGCGCCCGGGCCGCTCCTCACCAACATAAGCCATCTTATCCAGCGGACATTGGGAGAGAGCGTGGAGCTGGAAAGCCATGTTCCGCCTGATCTTCCGGTTGTGCGTACCGACCCTAACCAGCTGGAGTCAGCCATTCTCAATCTTGCCGTCAACGCGAGAGACGCGATGCCCGATGGAGGCAAACTGACCATCGAGGCGAACGCGGTGAGGATTAACGACAACGATGCCGCTAGAAACAACGAGATCGAAGCTGGGGACTATGTTGTCATTGCGGTCACGGATACAGGCATCGGCATTCCCAAAGACAAGCTTCAAAGTGTCTTTGAGCCTTTCTTCACAACGAAAGAAGTCGGGAAAGGCAGTGGCCTCGGTCTGAGTATGATCTACGGCTTCATGAAGCAGTCCGGCGGGCAGGTCCGCATCTACAGCGAAGAAGAGGTCGGGACCACGGTTCGGCTCTATCTGCTGATCGGCAATCAGGCCTGGGAAACGACAGTGGTGACGCCAGAGGCCGTGGCGCAGGTTTCTGGCGGGCGAGAGAAGATCCTTGTTGTCGAGGACCAGGAAGAGGTACGCGATATCGCTGTCGCTCTATTGGAAGATCTCGGCTATGTCGTTCATGAAGCCGGTGATGCTGCCCAGGGTTTGCGTCTGCTCGGATCCGATGACGCATTCGATCTGCTGTTTACCGATATCGTGATGCCTGGCGGTATGGACGGCACCAAGCTGGCGCAACAAGCGCGCGAGTTGCGGCCGGGCCTGCCGGTTGTCTTCACGACGGGGTACGCAGAGGCGGCCGTGCTGCATGAAGGAGAGGTGTATTCCGCCAGCAATCTCGTCACCAAGCCCTATCGCCGCAATGAACTGGCGACCAAAATCCGCTCAGCCCTGGATGCGTCGAAAGTAGGCGCCGTTCCGACTTCCGCGTCGGCTTGAACAGTTTGGAGCGTCGAATGCGCCTTCAAAACAGACTCCTCATCGTAGACGACGAGCCGGGTATTCGCGCCTTCTTCCGCGATGTCGCGAGCGAGTTGGACTTCATCGTTGCCGACGCAGCGGATGGCGTCGACTTCGACAGGCTCTATGACACGTTCCAGCCGACCGTGATCCTTCTGGACTTGACCCTGCCCGGGACGGATGGCGTCGAGCTGCTGCGGGAACTGGCAAGCAAGAAATGCCGAGCGGCGATCATACTCGCCAGCGGGCGGGATAGGCGCGTGCTTGCGACCGCGCAACGCGTCGGCGACAGTCTGCAACTGGACATGCGCCCACCGCTGCAAAAGCCAGTAGATATCGTTGCGCTGGAACAAGCACTCAGGTCCGCCGGTCCGAGCACCACCGCACCGGCCGCACTGGCGAAAAACGATGGCGCGAACGAGGCCACGATCAGCGCCGAGCAACTGGAACAGGCCATCACGCGCGAGGAGCTTGTTGTTCACTATCAGCCGAAGGTCTGCCTCCAGAGCGGGGAGGTCTATCCGATCATCGGCAGCGAGGCGCTGGTGAGATGGAACCATCCGTGGCGTGGCCTTGTCTCGCCGGCGGAGTTCATTCCGCTTGCCGAGCAGTCCGGGTTGATCGGCCCCTTGACCGATTTCGTGCTGCGGGCCGCCGTCCATCAGTTGAAGACCTGGTCGAAGGCAAAAAAGGCGCGCCCGGTCTCCATCAACCTGTCCCCGGTGCAACTCACGGACCTCACATTGCCCGACCAGATCGCAAGCCTGCTCGACACGGCCCGGCTCGAAAGATCGCTTCTTGTGGTTGAGGTCACCGAGGAAGCGGCCATGGCCGATATCGAGAAGGCCACCGATATCCTGACGCGGCTTCGGCTCAAGGACATAGCCGTCTCTTTAGATGATTTCGGGTCCGGTTTTTCCTCGCTCGTGGAAATCTATCGAATGCCGCTGAGCGAATTGAAATTCGACCGATCGCTTATAGTCGATCTCGACACCAACGAAGACGCAAGAACTGTCGTGCGCGCCCTGGTGGCTTTGGCGAAGACGCTGGGAATATCGGTTTGCGCGGAAGGCGTAGAAACCTGGGAGACGGTATCTTTCCTCAAGGCCATCGGCTGTGAAAAAGCCCAAGGTTATGTCTTAAGCAAACCTTTACCCGCCGATGATTTCATCAACGAGAAGTGGTTTTCCAAATCCGATGCAAATGACGCGGGCCAAAAGAGACCCGTTACAGCCTAACCATCTGAATCGCCCATGCCGGATGTTCTGATCATTGACGATGATATGCTTTTCCGGAACATGCTGCGCGATATGCTTGAGGAGCTCAAATACCGTGTTGTCGAGGCCGAAGACGGCAGATCGGGTGTGGAGCGCTTTCGCGAAATCAAGGTCGACTTTGTGATGACCGATATCTTGATGCCCAACCAAGAAGGCATCGAGACCATCCAGAAGATCAAGCACTTGGTGCCGGACGTCGCCATCATTGCGATGTCAGGAGGCGGTTCTAGCCAAAACATGACATTTCTGGAGCTTGCGGGAAAACTCGGCGCGGATCGAATCCTGCCAAAACCGTTTGGACTTGAAGACCTGGAGCAGGTCTTCCTTGGTCTCAGGGGCTGATATGGACAGTGCCGAGAACAATGCTTCCGAGCTGTTGCTGCGGCCCATATGGGATGTGCGGCAGAACGCGTTGATGGCCTTCCGTCCGGAGGTCAGCGATCTGAAATACCGTCACCGTCGTGCGCTTGGAACCGATGGTCTGACCGCAGCGCTAAATGTAGTGGCACGACGCGACCGCAAAGGCGAAACCACACTAGCTCTCTTGCCCATCGAGGCGAAAGCCGTTCAACAGCCTAAGAAGCTTGCCGTTTTCACGCAAGCTCTCGGTCTCTTGCCCGAACAATTGCGCAGCCGGCTTGTCATTGAGGTCCTGTCGGTTCCGGCGGGCCTGTCCGCAAGAGAGCTCCAATTGCAGTTGAAGCCGATCACAAGCCTGAGCAGGGGGTTCATCTGCCATGCGCCCGTTTGTGCCGGCCGGCTGCGCTTCTTCCGCGAGGCAGGGGCGTTTGCCGTGGGGTTCGATCTGGCGGCCGAACGCGGCCGCGATGAGGCGGAGTTGATGAAACAGATCGAAGCCTTTGTGCAACGCGCGAATGCTGCCCGCCTCAAGGTCATCGGTCACGGCTGCCACTCGCGAAGCCTTGTAATGAGTTCCGTATGCGCTGGGGTAAATTTTCTGTCCGGCGACGCGATCCAGGCGCCCGTTGCCGCCACCGAAGGAGCGGTATGCTTTCGGCCCCATCATCTGTTCGGGCTGGGCAGACCTCGACTGGTGGCGACGAACTGCGGCTGAGTTTAGGCGGCCGGCCACGCTGCTTGTTCTACTGTACATCGATCGATTGGAGCGTCGGGCGTTTACATGGAAACAAGTCCAGTTGCGTTGAAGTAGGTCAGCATTCTTAGGCTTCGAACATATCGCACATGTTTCCATTGGCTTGCGAGAGCACATCGAATGTGCGGGCGTTGGCGTTTCTCAAATGCGCCGTTAGTTTAGAGAACGCCATGTCGTTGCTGTGCACCAGCCAACTGCCCCCGATTTGAGTTAGAGTTTTCCGCGGTGATTTTCCTGGCTGGGAAGGAGCGGAATTCATGACGGCATCGAAGTTTTCGGACGCGCAAAAGCGTTCATCTTTAAGCGCGGGGACGAAGGTGTTCCGGCGGCGGAAATATGCCGTGAGGCAGGTCTCAGCCAGGCGACCTACTTCAATTGGAGGAAGAAGTATATCGGCCTGATACCGTCGGAGATGAAAAGGGTTCGGGACCTGGAGCAGGAGAACACCCGGTTGAAAAAGATCGCCGCGGACCTGTTTCTCGACAAGGAGATGCTCCAAGACACTGTCAAACGAAATGTATCGTCCGCCCTGCCGTTGCATGGGTCTTTGATGACGACGGTTGGGTTTGCGCAAATGTATCCGGCGGATCGCGAGCGGGCCAGTTTTCCGGACAGGCCATGATGAGGTCCGCGCATTCAGTTTCCAAATAGCTGGTTCGGGCGCGAAGCCCGCTTTCGAGCCGGATTACCGAATGCCGATCGTCCCTTTCGCCATCATCTCGAGCCTCGCAATCTGTTACGGTTTCATCGGAAAGGCGCTGATCTCAGGTGGTGGTGATGACCTTCTCCCTGACCTTTCCCCCTGATCCGGGGCACGTTTGACTGGAATTTTCCGGTTGCTGTACTTACCCCATTCTCTAGGCCGCTCTTTTCCGGGGGGGGGCAGAGCACCAGCTTTAACGGGCCTAGTTTACCGAACGTTGCGCCGACGGCGACGCACGATTGACGACGACCGGAACCGCCGTTTCGCCTGACCATGTTCGGTCTTGTTCCAATGATATGGTGCGCGGAAGAACTCCCAAAGCGCCCGATAAAACGCAAAACCTGTGAACACCCAATAGACCGGCACGGCCAAAAGGTCGGCATATCTTGGCTTGATCCGGCGGCGAGCGGCCGCCGCCCACGCAGCAACGGCCGCCCCCAGATATCCGATGGCCGCAGCAGCTGCGCCAATTACAAGAAACACCCGGCCGGCCGGCCCGTCCTGCCAGGGCAGGTCCATGACGCCGGTCGCATAGCCTGTTAGGAGCAGCAGGAACACAGGATGAAGCGCGATCAAGAACAAGCTTCCGACGAAGACCGCTGCCAGTGCGGCCACGGGTACAATGCCGAGATCCTTCACCAATTCCGCCGGAGCCCGCATGTGAACACATATCGTTTGCAGCCAACCCTTGTACCATCGCGCCCGCTGGGCAAACCATGTGGAAAACCGGACAGGCGCTTCCTCGTAGGTGGAACTGGCCAGTACGGCAAGACGATATCCAAAACGCGCGAGGCGTACCCCGAGATCAGCGTCTTCTGTAACGTTGTGCCGGTCCCAACCGCCGACACGATCAAGCGCGGATTTGCGGAAATGATTGGAGGTGCCACCCAGCGGAAAGGGAAGGCCGTTCCGATAAAACCACGGCAGCAACTGGTCGAACAGACAGGCATATTCCAATGCAAATTGCCGGGAAAAAAAGCCGTCATGGGAATTGTCGATGCTCAGCCGCGCCTGAATGCAGGCCAGGTCATCGGGGGCCAGGACGAACATCAGCGCGGCCTTCTTCAACTGGTCGGGTGCCGGGCGGTCTTCGGCGTCAAAGACCGTGACATAGTCTCCGGTTGCCGCATCCAGACCGTAGGACAACGCTCTTGGCTTCGTCTTCGGCCACCCCCTTGGCACAACAAGAATGTCCATGTGCCGATCAAGCGGCTCGCCGCGTAATGCCGCGAGGGTTTCACTGTCATCGGTTTCAACGAGGAGCAGGATCTGCAAGCGGGACACGGGATAGTCGATCTGCCGCAACGCCCTTAACAGTTCGCGCACGACCGCGGCCTCGCGGTATAGCGGCACCAGGACGGAGTAGCGCGGCCAGCAAATGTCACTTTTGTGAAACCGTCCCGGCAGCCGAAAATCCAGTGGATCAAGCCATGTCGTCCAAACGCTGATCAATCTGGCAAGGCCTGAGACAAGACAGGCCACCGCCACCAACACCGCCAGCAGGTAGAACCAGAACAGAACAGGCACGGTGATAACACATATCGCAGCGGTAAAAGCCGCCAGGAAGACCGGCCAAGTGCGGCCGCCAGAGGTAGGCTTTGCGGACAAATCGGGAAACCGGCATTCAAGGTCTGAAGCCGGCGAGTTCATCACTGTCGCCGCAAACCGCAAGGCGGACGGCTCTGCGATCCGCACCTGCGCAGCAAAGTCCGGATTGCGTCGCAAATGGTCCCGCACCATATCGAATTGCTCATAATCGGGCGCAACCACATACACCGGCTTGCCGTCCGACACGCTGACCAACATGGGACCATGCTCGAATTCGCCCATTTGTATGGGCCGGTCATTGATTGTGCGCGGCCGGAAACTGCGCTTCGGCAAAAAAGGAACTCCGCAATGTTCCGCGTAAGCGCTATATATTGCTTCCGGACTGACAAGGCCGTTGCGCACCAGATACTCGACGGGTGTGATGCCTTTTTTCGCCGCGATGCGGCATGCCGACAGGATCACGGACTTTGACACGCCGCGCGACAACAGCACCTTCAAAGCGCCAGGAATCTCCGTCTCCACGTAACCGCCCCCCCACGAGCCGGGCTGGCTTCAAGGCCGTTCCAGCTCAAACGCGCACACGAAACTTGCAGGAACGACGCATACAAAGATTAATGCACAAACCATTTATACACGCAATAGGTGTTGTATTTGTCGCTGCATTTTTTGGTTTTAAGCCGCTGATCACTTCTGCTTGGGCGCAAACCGTGCCGCAGATATCCACGGTTCCGAACTTCTGGGATCCCAAGGGTGTCCAAGACCGCCCGGGCAGTGTCCCGGACAAGATCCAGTTTCTGGCTGCTGACGGCCACCCTCCATTCGTGTTTCGCGATGCGGATGGACGGCTGACCGGCTTCAACGTCGATCTCGCCCGCGCTTTATGTGAAGTGCTGGAAAGCTCCTGCGCGCTTCGGATCAAGGACTTTGAGGTCCTTATTCAAGCACTCGAAGAAGAAGAGGGTGATGCCGTTATCTCCGGCCTGGCACGCAGTCCTGAGCTGGCATCACGAATTGCGTTTACAGAAGACTACCTCAAATTGCCCGCCCGTTTCGTCGTTCGGGCCGAACCGGCGCCGACACTTGATCTGCGGAAGTTCGATGGTGTGCGCCTTTCGGTTGAAGCCGGATCGCGGCACGAGGCGTTCGCCCGCCGATTTTGGCCGGAAGCTGACCTTTTTACTTTTGAATCGGCGGCCCTTGCCCGACATGCGCTCAAGGACAATACGGCGGACGCCCATTTCGGGGACGGGCTTTCTCTATCGTTCTGGATCCGCGGTGCGGCTTCCGAAGGGTGCTGCGGCTTTACCGGTGGCCCGTGGCTTGAGCCTGGATATTTCAGCGAGGGATATTCAATCGCCGTCCGAAAGGACGATCGCGAGCGCTTGGAGGCGCTCAGCTACGCGCTCAAGCAGGTGCATCTGTCGGGCATCTACCGTGAACTTTATCTGCGCTATTTTCCGCTCAGCTTCTATTGAATGCTTCAAACCTTCCGCCTGTGCGGGCGGAAGGGAAACGCCAGGCTCCATCCAAGTTTTCGGGCGCCGACTGCGCATTCGGCATCGAGGCCGATGGTCATACCATCATGGCCGCCTTCCGGCTGTGCGGTATAGGTCCGGAACATCCGGTCCCAAATCGACAGGTTGAAACCGTAATTGGAATCGGTCTCCACGGTTCGTGCCGAGTGGTGAACCCGGTGCATGTCGGGTGTGACAACGGCAAGCCTCAAAATGCTGTCCAGCCAGCGCGGCAGGGCGATATTGGCATGGTTGAACATCGCCGCTCCATTGAGCACGATCTCAAAGACAAGGACAGCCAATGCGGGGGCGCCGAGTGCCACGATCACGGCACCCTTCCAAACAAAGGACAGGAGGATCTCGATTGGATGGAACCGCAAGGCGGTGGTCACATCCATGTCACCATCGGCATGGTGAACCCGGTGAATTCGCCATAAAAGCGGGATCTTGTGCGCGGCCCAATGCTGGAACCAGACAGCGAAATCGAGCACCAAAAATGCCACGACGCCCATGGCGATCCCGGTCCAGCCTAGAGCATTGAACAGTCCCCAACCCTGGCTGGCGGCCAGCGCCGCCAGACCGACCCCGCCGATCGGAAAAATAAACCGGACCAAAAGCGCATCCAGGATGACGATGCTCCAGTTCGTCGGCCAACGGGACATACGGCCAACCGACAGATCCCGGCGCGGCAGGACCACTTCAAACAATGCCATGAAGCCAAAGATGCTGGCGAAAAACAACATTCTCAGGCTGTTGGTGTCCAGGCTTTCAAACATTCCGGTGTAGGAACTCACTATTGGTTTCGGTTTCAGCCCGCGTTCACTCGTGTAACAAACACTGTAGACCGTTGTTTTAAAAGATCCGATTGGACTGATTACCGCATCATGACCGAGTTTATATGGACCCATCCGTCCACAGCTTCCACCGCAACCGTTTTGCTCGCCCATGGGGCCGGCGCGCCGATGGATTCCACCTTTATGGAAAAAATGGCGGCATCGCTAGCGGCTGAAGGTGTGTCCGTGGTCCGGTTCGAGTTCGGCTACATGGCGCAGCGCCGGACCGGCGGTGGCAAACGCCTGCCACCCAAGGCCGAAAGACTGGTGGGGGAATTTCAGACCGCGCTGCAGATGGCACTCCAGCAAATCGATGGACCGCTGTTCATTGGCGGAAAATCGATGGGCGGCCGTGTCGCGGTGATGCTGGCCGGCGGTGCATCGTTGCCCACACGAGTTCGCGGTGTGTGCGTCGTGGGGTATCCGTTTCATCCGACTGGCAAGCCGGACGCGCCCTGGCGGCTTGCACCGCTCGAAGCGGCCCGAAGGCCCGTTCTGGTGCTTCAGGGAGAGCGCGATCCGTTCGGTTCAAAAGCCGAGCTGACCGCAATTGAATTGCCCGAGGTGATCGCGATCTCCTATCTGGACGATGGCAACCACGATTTTGGACCACGGGGCAAATCGCCGGCGACCCTTGACGGAAACATTGCCGAAGCCGCGCGCCGCATCAAACGCTTCGCAAGCGAACACGCGGCATCTTCATAGGCGGCCCCAGACGACGGCGCGGACACCTTGGCAAACGTGCGCGCCGGTGAAACCGGCGTCCGGGTGATCGGATGAGTTGGCGGACGACAGCTATTCGGCAGGCGCCAAATCGCGTCCGGGCGCCGGCGGCCTGTCCGGGCGCTGTCCACGGAACAAGACCAGTTGGGCAAGGTCTCCACCAACGGTCAGCAGCGCCGGCACCAGGACCAGAACCAGTACGGTCGCCGTCGCAAGACCAAACACGATGGTGATGGCCATCGGTAGCAAAAACTGCGCCTGAAGACTGGTTTCAAACATCAGTGGCAGTAATCCGCCGATCGTCGTGAGTGATGTCAGGATCACCGCCCGCAACCGGTCGCAGCTTGCCTCGATCGCAGCCTGGCGCAGACTTTCACCGGTCGCACGCCGTTCCTCGTATCGGGCGACCAGGATGATCGAATTGTTCACCAAAATGCCCGCCAGGCCCAGCAATCCGATAAAACTGAGGATCGTCAAATTGAAGCCCATCAGATAGTGGCCGACGACCGCACCGACCACGCCGAAAGGAATGATGGACATCACAACAATTGGACGCGAGTAGCTGGCGAAAATCGCCGCAAGGATAATGTAAATGCCGGCAACGGCCATCAGCACACCGGTCAACAGGTCGGAGAAGGCATTGGCCTGCTCTTCCGCTTTGCCCGCGAATGAGTATTCAAGGCCATAACTGTCGGCCAGGCGCGGCAAGAATTCCTCGCTGAGGCTGGCGATGATCTCGTTGTTCGACGTGACCGTGCTGTCAACATCGGCCACGACAGTCACAACCGTCTGGCCGTCCCGCCGCAAGATGAGCGAAAAGCCCTGGGAATCCCGCAAATTGACCACTTCGGTCAGTGGTACGAATTCGCCATTCGGCGCGCGAAGGGAAAGCCGCCGCAAAGCCGATGTTCCCCCCTCGCCAATTGCCTGGCGCACACGTACGGTGACTTCCTCATCGCCTTCGGCGAACCGGCGGGCGATGTTGCCTTGAAACGCATCGCGGATCTGACGGGCCGCGCTTTCGACCGTAAATCCGAGCGCCCGGCCACGTGGGGTCAGGTCAACCAGCAGCTCCGGCTTGCCGAATGGCAAATCATCAGCAACCGCGCTGGTGCCGGGAAACGCGGATAGCTCGTCCTGCAAGAGCAAGGCCGCAGCTTTCAGATCCTTGAGCGGTGCGCCTGTCAGGCGAACATCCAGATCGCGGCCCGGAGGGCCGCCGCGGCGTTCGGCGATCGCCACGCGGGATGTCCCAGGGATTTGCGGCACAGCCGCCCGCCACTCCCGGACTATTTCCGGTGTCCGTGTTTCGCGTTCCTCGGACCGGGTCAATTGCACATTGATGTTTGCGACGTTGTCGCCGCGGTTGTCTCCAGCCTGACCAAGCGTTGCATAACTGGAGACCACCATCTGCTCGCCACGTTCAGCGGCCAAGCGCGCATTCACATCCCACAAGGCGGCTTCGATCTGCCGAATTCCGGAGATCGCCTCCGCTTCCGGGATCCCGGCATGGAAGAAGATCGACGCTGTCAGGTTTTCTGCCTCCGGCGAGGGAAAAAAAGTGAAGCCGACACGGCCGCCGCGCACCAGACCAATGGCCAAAATTAGGCAGGCGATGGCTATCGCGAAGGTGACGTACCGCCAGTTCACGGCGATCTTGACGACACCGCGAAACGGGTTGTCCCGCACCCACACAAAGCCGGCGTCGAAACCGCGGCGGAACCAGCTAGGGCGCTCTTCGGTCTGCTGGCGCGTCCGGCGCCGCCGCAATGCCTGGAAGCCCGCCTCAGCGGTCATGGCCGCGACAAAGCAGACGAAGATGATGATGGCTTCGAAGCCGAACGTGCCAACTGTCTCCATAACCGTGCGCATGGGAACCGCAAGCGGATCGAGATAGGGCGGGACAGACATATCCGGCTGCCTGGCCAGGCCGCTCAAGAACAGCGCCGGCGCGCCCGCCATGATCACGACCCGCCACCAATTCCACCCCGGGCGCCGGCCCAACGCATGTGCCAAATGCCCAGGCAGGATGAAGAAGCACTCAATCAGCGAGGCGATCACGACCGCGACGACGACCACCGGCAAGGTACCCATGATCTGACCAAGCACGTCGCCGATGAGAAAAATCGGTAAAAACGCCGCGATCGTCGTGGCGCTTGCGGCAATGATCGGCGCCAGCATGGTGCGCGCGCCGTTGATCGCCGCCTCCTCCGGACCATCGCCGAGCGCCTGGCGTGTTGCGGTATGTTCGCCGACCACGATCGCATCATCGACAATTACCCCGAGCATCATGATCAGGCCGAACATGGAGATCATGTTGATACTCTCGCCAAGCAGCCACAACATGCCGAGCGTCGCCATCATTGCCACCGGAATGCCGGCCGCGACCCAAAACGCGATGCGCGCGTTGAGAAACAGGAACAAAATTCCGACGACCAACACGAGACCGGACAGACCGTTATCCAACAGGAGGGTGATCCGGCCTTTCACCGCGTCGGCGCGGACGTCATACTTGAGGACTTCAAGTGTCGGCGGCAGTTGCGGCCGGACCTCATCAAGATAGTCCTCCAGGATCGCGGCCGCTTTAAGCGTATCGGTGCTTTCCACACGCTTGACCTCGATCTCGATCGCGCGCGTGCCTTTGGAAAATCCCTGGTTCTCGCTTTCGTCGTAGTCCCGGACCACGGTTCCAATGTCCGAGATCACCGTTTTTTCGCCCGACGCGAGCGACTTCACCTCGACACGGCCAATGGACTCCGCGGATTTTTCCTCCGCCATGGCGCGGATCTGGCGTTCCACGGCACCATCCAGGCTGCCAGCCGGCACATCGACCGTGTTTCCAGCGACCAAACCGGCGATCCCGGAAATCGTCAAATCCAGACGGCGCAGTTCGCGTTCCGGGATTTCAACGACATATTCAGGAGAGCGGTAGCCGAGCAAATCGACTTTATCGATGCCGCGGTCCAAAAGATCATCGCGGATCTGCCGGGCGAAATGCTTCAAGGCCTGTTCGGAAAACGGCCCCCGCAAAGCCAAGGTCGCGACGCTGTCGGTGAAGGTCGAGGCGGTTATCGTCGGCGTTTCAGAATCCTCGGGCAGCGTGGTGATCCCGGATATGGCCTGCTCGGTGTCGGACAGCGCTTTTTGCATGTCCGCGCCTTCGATGAATTCAAGCACAACGGTGCCGCCACCCTCGCGGCCGTAAGAGACGATTTCATCGAGGTTGTCGAGGAAACGCAGCTCCGGCTCGACCACCTCGAGAATGTTGCTCGTGACATCCTCCGCGCTCGCGCCGGCCCATGTGATGCTCACGGTCACGCGGTCGACGGTGACCGTCGGAAAGAACTGCGTGTTCAGTTTCGACAGCCCGTACGCGCCGAAGAGGACCATCACCACCATGATCAGGTTGGCCGCATTGGCGTGGTGGACCACATAGTCCACAAATCCCCTCGCTCCGGACCGCATTATCATTTTACGCTCCTACCGCGGCGCGGCGCCGGGCGTTGCTGAACCGCCAGTTGGCGCAGGCTGCGCGCCGGCTACAGTTTCCTCTGTCCCGTCAATCGGACGTACAAGCAAACCTTCACCGGCCTCCGGGATCCGCGTCGCCAGGACTGTTTCGCCGTCCTTCAAGTCGCCCTCCACAATCAGGAAGCCATCGTCAAAAGCGCGCGGCGCGACCTTGCGGGCCACGAGACGGTTGTCCTTGATCACGTAAACGGTCCCCTCGCCGTAAATGGCCGTTTCGGGCAATCGGAAGGATCCAGGATAGGTTTGATCAGGTATTACAACCTCCACGAAAGCGCCTGGTCGCAACGGCGTCTGGCCCGCCGCCATCGTGATCTTCGCGAACACATCGACACCGCCCCTGTTGCTGGCCACATCGGCGCCCGTGCGATCCACGATCCCGTCGTATTCCAACACCTTGTTCCCGAGTGTCCAAAGCACAGTCACCGGCCGGTCCACAACCGTGCCGCTCTCGGCAACCAGCCGGCCGTATTGATTGTCCGACAGCGTAAAGCGGACCTCCAATTCATCGCGCGCGTAGATGGAGGCGATGACATCATTCACATTGATAAGGCGCCCCGGCTGGGCTGCTTCCGACCGGACAACCGCGTCGAACGGCGCCTTCAACACGGTGTTTGCAAGCTGGCGTTCTGCATTTTCAAGGCGCCAGATGTAACGCTCAATGGCCGCTTCCTGCTGGACCACCTTGGCCTGCTCAAGCGCCAGTGCATTTTGCCGTTGTTCAAGGCCCTGCTGGCGCTGGGAAACAAGAAGCTTGCGCTCATCCGCCGTCCGCTCGGTCACAGATCCGCGCTGCAGAAGGTCTTCCGCGCGCTCCAGATCACGTTGGGCGAACTCGAGTTGTTCACGGGCCCGAACCACATTGGCCTTTTCCAGCTCGACCCGGCCCAGGCTTTCAACAAGCGCCGCCCGCTCCTCGGCCAAATTGGCCTGCGCTTCGGTAAGCGCGCCCTCATAGTCGAACTTGTCGACAACAACCAGTTCCTCGCCTTCAGAGACCAGGCCGCCAGCCTTCAGCTCCGGATGAACGAGGACGACCTCGCCGGCCACCAAGGCACGCAAATCCACGGTCCGGCCCGCGGTCGCTTCGCCGAAAACGGAAATCGACGGCGTGTGATCGGCGCGCAGCACGGGCGCCGTGACGACCGCATAGGACTTTTCCTGCACGGGGCGCTTTGCGACATCCGGCTTCGTGGCGATGAAATAGTTCATGCCCTGGACCGCACCGAAGACAACGGCAAGAGCCAGTACGGTCTGAAGCAACGCTTTTCCAAGCAAAAGAAGGCGGCTGCCGCCGCGCTGCTCGGAGGGCAAATGATACTCGACAGGCGGTTGCGCCTCGCTTCTCGGCTGATCAACCGATTTCAACATTCCGACCTCATCCGGCAAACGGTCTTGCGCGCACAGTCAATGACACGAAAGGCGGGCCGCCCGTTTTGGCTCATCCCGCACCGCAAAAAGGGTCATACCTGACCGATATTCGGCGGCGAGCGGTAAATTGCAAGCACTCATATGTAACCGATTGTCACAAACTGGAGGATGGCCGGTTCAGGCTTCCGGCGGATCGAACTCGTACCGCGTGCTGCAAAACTCGCAGGTTACGACGATTTTGCTGTCGATCGTCATGTCTTCAAGCTCCGCAGCGTCGAAGCCCGACAGTATGCCGGCCACCTTGTCACGTGAACATTGGCAGCGGTCGACGATCGGTTGGGGTTCGAACAGCCGGACCCCGCGCTCGTGGAATAGCCTGAACAGCAGGCGCTCGACGGAGATGTCCGGGTCGGTCAGTTCCAGGTCCTTCACCGTTTCAACCAGCGCCTTGGCCTCGACCCAAGCATCGTCCTCTTCAAGTGTGTGAAGCTCAGTGCCATCCGGCGCATCGCCGGGATGAAGATCCGCCTGTCGCATACGGTCCGGCGTGTCGGGCAGAAACTGGATCAAGATCCCGCCGGCGGTCCAGCCCTTTTGCGGGCGCTCGCCTTCAAGCCGGGTATACAATTCGCCGACAGCGAGACGCACTTCGGTCGGGATTTGCTCCGATCGGGCGAAGTAACGCCGTGCGACTTCTTCCAGCGAAATTCCGTCAAGCTCCACCAGACCCTGGTAGCGCTGCATGTGTTTGCCCTGATCGATCGTCAGGGCCAGATGCCCCTTGCCAAGCAGAGTTTCGGCGGTGGCCTTTTTAGCAGCCGACAAGGCGTCAACGGCGTCCGCGTCATAGCTGGCATAGGCACGCAGCGCATTCGGCGACGTGAAATCGACCACCAGCATCGACACCGGACCGTCGGTCTGGGCCTGCAGCGTAAACCGTCCTTGAAACTTCAAGGACGTGCCAAGCAGGCTGGTCAGGACCATTGCCTCGGCCAGAAGACGGGACACCGGCTCGGGATAGTCGTGGCGGCTCAGGACCGTCTCGACAACCGGCCCGAGCGCGACCACCCGTCCACGCACGTCCAACCCTTCAACGGCGAATGGACGCACCGCATCCTGTCCGGCCGGAACAACGCCGAAGTCCTCAAGGTTCAGTGCCACGATTTCTTCCCTGGTTGCGTGTCAGACGGCGTTGAAGCACCAGGCGAGAATGCCCTTTTGCGCGTGCAGCCGGTTCTCCGCCTCGTCAAAAACAACCGAGTTGGGTCCATCCATCACGTCCGACGTCACTTCCTCACCGCGGTGCGCGGGCAGGCAATGCATGAACAGCGCGTCTGTTTTTGCCTCTTTCATGAGGCGCGCATTGACCTGATAAGCGCTCAGAACATTATGCCTGTTCTCGCCGTCATCATCACCCATCGACACCCAGCAATCCGTCACCACGCAGTCGCTGTTTTTGACTGCCTCGTAAGGATCGTCGGTCACCACGATTTCGCCGCCATCCGCGCGGGCCCGCTCGATCAGGTCTTCTGGCGGCGCCAGCTCCCGCGGCGTTGCAATGCGCAGTTCGAAATCGAAGCGCGGTGCGGCGTGCACCCAGGAGGCCAAAACATTGTTGTTGTCGCCGGTCCAGGCCACACTTCGCCCAGATATCGATCCGCGATGCTCCTCAAACGTGAGAATGTCGGCCATGATCTGGCACGGATGGGACAGCTTGGTCAGGCCGTTGATCACCGGGACCGTGGCGTAATCCGCCAATTCATTCAACGCATTGTGGTCCAGTATGCGGATCATGATCGCATCCACGAACCGAGATAAAACGCGCGCGGTGTCGGCAATCGTCTCGCCGCGGCCGAGCTGCATCTCAGCACCGGTCAACATCACGGTCTCGCCGCCCAACTCACGCATGCCAACATCAAAAGAGATGCGCGTGCGGGTCGACGGCTGCTCAAAGATCATGGCCAGTACCTTGCCGGCCAAAGGGCCCTTGCCGCGGTGAACGCCGTCCCGGGACTGTTTGATCTTCTTGCTCACATCCAAAATGGAGCGAAGGTCATCACCGCCAAATTCGGTCAGGTCCAGGAAATGCCGAAGGTTGCCGTTTTCAGTCACTCCGCCGCTCCTTCCAGCTCCAATTTCTGCTCCATAGCCGTGGCGGTCGCGTCCAGCCGCGCGACGGCTTCGTCCATTTCGTCATCGGAAATCACGAGCGGTGGAAGAATGCGGACGACATTGTCCCCTGCCGGTACCGCCAGAAGCCCGGCTTCGCGCGCAACACCGACGACATCGCCCGCCGGAACAACGCATTTAATTCCCAGCATCAGCCCATGTCCGCGCACGCCAGAAAAGATGTTCGGATGACTGTCCACAACCGCGGCAAGTTTTTGCTTGAGCGACCGTCCCTTGGACTGAACCTCTTCCAAAAAACCTTCGGCAAGGACGACGTCCAGAACCGCGTTTCCAACGGCCATGGCAAGCGGATTGCCGCCGAACGTGGTACCATGTGTGCCCGGCACCATGCCCGCCGCAACGGCATCGGTTGCCAGACAGGCGCCAACGGGAAAACCGCCGCCAATGCCTTTTGCGATCGCCATGATGTCCGGCGAAATGCCCGACCATTCATGGGCAAACAGTTTCCCGGTCCGGCCAACACCCGACTGGATTTCATCAAAGATCAGCAACAGACCCTGTTCGTCGCACAGTCTTCTCAACTGGCGGAGGAATTCGGTCGGTATCTCGCGAACACCACCCTCACCCTGGATTGGCTCTATAGCGATCGCGGCGGTTTGCGGGCCGATCACCGCGCGCAAGGCGTCAAGATCGTCTGCCGGAACCTGGTCAAAGCCCGGCGCCTTGGGGCCAAAGCCCTCAAGGTATTTTTCCTGACCGCCCGCAGCGATGGTCGCGATCGTCCTGCCGTGGAAGGCCCCTTCAAACGTGACGATGTGGAACCGGTCCGCCTCGCCCCGGTCGTAGTGATACCGCCGGGCGGCTTTGATCGCCGCTTCCATTGCCTCGGCGCCAGAATTGGTGAACAGGACTTTGTCGGCAAACGTCGCCTCGGTCAGACGCCGGCCCAACCCTTCCTGCTCTGGGATGGTGTGGAGGTTGGAGACATGCCAGAGCCGTTCGGTCTGCGCCTTCAGCGCCGAAACCAGATGGGGGTGGCAGTGGCCGAGCGCGTTGACCGCAATGCCGGATCCGCAATCGAGGAATCGTCGGCCGTCCGACGTGACAAGCCAGACACCTTCCCCATGATCGAACTCCAGGTTCGACCTCGCGTAGTTTCCGAACAGCGATGACGCGGTCATCTTTCCTCACTCCGGCGATAACAAGACCGGGCCACGCAATGACCATGTCATTCGCTCGTGGCGCAGCGGCCAAAACGCAACGTGCCGCCCCAAAGAGGCGGCACGCGCGTCAGGCTCATATACACCGTTCCCGTGCCAGTCTGTCAATGCAAATGGCGCAATTCCGCCAGATTCGAAAAGTTACCAATGTCTTTACATTTGATGGGGAAAAGTCCGGTCATCCCCAGCTGACTTCGCCCGAATTGTTGCCTCGGCTTTTCAGCGTGATGTAGTCTCAACCACGTCAAACACGATATCTCGTGTAATAATCTACTCGCAGGCACTACATATGCCAATGCAAGGAGCAATCCGGCGCGTCTTGGCATCGCCAGAGGGCCTCTTGGCAGGCCGGCGAAGATCAAAGGGTACAACTGATGAGTTGGACAACGGATCGGGTCGAGCTTTTGAAGAAGCTTTGGGCGGAAGGCCTCAGCGCCAGTCAGATTGCCGGTGAACTGGGGGGCGTGACCCGAAACGCTGTGATCGGCAAAGTCCACAGGCTTGGCCTTTCCGGCCGCGCAAAGGCGCCCTCGTCGGCAAACAAACCGCGCCGGCAACGTCCTGCCAACACTACCGCGAGCTCCGGCGGGACGCGGACCGCTGAGCCGGTCACCCATGGTGCAACCGCGCTTAAAATGGCGCCGGCGGCCACCCCTGCCGCCGAACCGATGCCAAAGGCCGAACCGGTCGCCGAGCTCGTGCCTATTTCTGAACGGGCAACGATCCTGACTGTCACCGAGCGGACCTGCAAATGGCCGATTGGGGATCCGAGCAGCGAGGACTTTTACTTCTGCGGCCGCCAGTCGGATGCCGGTGTCCCCTATTGCGCGCACCATTGCCAGATCGCCTATCAGCCGGTCAACGAGCGGCGCCGCGATCGGCGCCCCGCAGTCCGGGCCGCGTCATAATTCTGCATCACGCTTAAAAACCCGGGCTTCCGCCGGGTTTTTGCGGTTGATGACACTCCCCGGTTTTTCCGTCGTCATCCTCGGACAAAGTTACATTGCTGTCCGGTTCAAAATCCAGTGGCAGCCGAACGTCATTGAACCAACTTCGCTTTGCCCGGCCAAAACGGATAAGGACATGGATTCTGGCGTGGGCGTGGCCCTATATTCGATGCCTTCCCGGAGGGCGCGCGGCGGCCGTCCGGGACTCAGCAACCACCGCATCTTGTGCTGGAAAACAACACCTTCCGCAAAGTACTGGGCCCCGGCTCGGTGGCCGGGGCGGCATGGTGAGGATTGCCGGCTGACCATGAACATCCCACAACCGGATTAAACCGGACAGCAGTGGAAAAAGTTCCGAGGACCCATAAAAATCAGAGCGTTATGGATGCTCGGGACAGGCCCGAGCAGGACTGCCGAAAGATAAACCGGTTTGTCAGCAGTCTGAAAAAGCTGGCCTTCCGCCGGTTCTTTTACTGTCTCGGCTCTCGGTGGACTGACACTTTCTGGTCTCAGGTCAGCGCCGCGAATTGATCGTTGAACGCATAGCCGGCGCCGCGCACCGTGCGGATCGGATCTTTGGCCTTGCCCCGGTTCAACGCCTTGCGCAGACGTCCGACATGGACATCGACGGTTCGTTCGTCGACATAAACGTCGTGCCCCCAGACACCGTCAAGAAGCTGTTCACGTGAAAACACGCGGCCAGGCGACGTCATCAGGAATTCCAGGAGACGAAATTCCGTCGGACCCAGATGGATTTCCTTGGTATTGCGCCGCACACGATGTGTTTCCCGGTCGAGTTCGATATCGCCGGATCGCAGCATGGTCGACACAACGCCAGGGCTTGCCCGTCTCAAGATGGCCCGGACACGGGCCATCAACTCCGGGACCGAGAAGGGTTTGACGACATAGTCGTCGGCGCCCGTCGACAGGCCTCGGATGCGTTCGGCCTCTTCGCCGCGCGCGGTCAGCATTATAACCGGTAGCCGCTCGGTGTCCTCGCGTGCCCGCAGCCGGCGGCACAACTCAATTCCGGACAGCCCCGGCAACATCCAGTCAAGCAATAAAAGATCGGGCTGGTTTTCCCTTAACCGGATTTCCGCCTCATCGCCGCGCGCGCAAACTTCGACCGCGTATCCTTCCGCTTCCAAATTGTATCGCAACAACAGGCTAAGTGGTTCCTCGTCTTCGACGATGAGTACCTTCGGCATTCCAACTTGCTCCGAACCTCGCACTGCGACTATGGCAAGCCGCGTTTCTTACTTAACGACAACGCCGGTTTCGTCGATCTTCTGGCGTTCGTCGCCCAGGCGTTCGCCGGTAACCATGTAGTAAACGCTTTCGGCAATGTTGGTCGCGTGGTCGCCGATTCGCTCGATATTCTTGGCGCAAAACAGAAGATGGGCGCACTGTGAGATACTACGCGGATCTTCCATCATATAGGTCAGCAACTCGCGGAACAGGGATGTGTAGATCGCATCCACTTCCCGGTCCCGTTCGCGCACGTCGGCCGCGGCCGGTGCGTCTCGCTGAGTATAGGCGTCAAGCACCTTCTTGAGCTGGCTCAAGGTCAATTCGGTCATGTGCTCGACGCCAATCGCCAGTTTCTTCGAGGTCAAGTCGGAATCAATCGCAATCACACGCTTGGCGACGTTCTTGGCCAAGTCGCCGGTTCTTTCCAGATCGTTGGAAATGCGGCCGGCGGCGACGATCTCCCGAAGGTCCCTTCCCATTGGCTGGCGCCGGGCGATAATTTCCACGATCCCCATCTCGATTTCCTGGAACAGTTCGTCGAGACGCGCATCCTGTTCAATCGTCGCGCGGGCAAGGTCGAGATCTTGCGTCACCAGAGCGGTTACGGAATTGCTGACCGTTGTTTCCGCTAGGCCACCCATTTCCGCAATCCGGCCCGCGAGCGCTGTCAGTTCCTCGTCATAGGCCTTGACTGTGTGCTCAGCCATGGAATGTCCTTCTCAAATTGCGCTCAACTTTCACTAGCCAAACCGGCCGGTGATATAATCTTGCGTGCGCTTGTCGGTCGGATTTGTGAATATATCTTGTGTCGGCCCCTCTTCAACCAGGATGCCGAGGTGGAAAAACGCGGTGCGCTGCGACACCCGGGCTGCTTGCTGCATCGAGTGCGTCACGATCACGATCGTGAAATTCTCGCGCAGTTCATCGATCAGTTCCTCGACCTTGGCCGTCGCGATCGGGTCGAGCGCTGAACACGGTTCATCCATCAAGATGACCTCCGGATTCACGGCGATGGCACGGGCGATGCAAAGCCGTTGTTGCTGTCCGCCCGACAGACCGGTCCCAGGTTCCGACAATCGGTCTTTCACCTCTTCCCAGAGACCTGCGCGCTGCAGGCTGGAGGTCACGATCTCATCCATTGCCGTTTTGTTGGCCGCCAACCCATGGATCCGCGGCCCGTAGGCAATGTTGTCATAGATCGACTTGGGGAACGGATTCGGTTTTTGAAACACCATGCCGACCTTGGCCCTAAGTTGCACCGGATCAACTTTTGGGTCGTAGATGTCCTCACTGTCGATTAGGATCGTGCCTTCCACCCGGCACACGTCAATCGTGTCGTTCATCCGGTTCAAACACCGCAAGAACGTCGATTTGCCGCAACCGGACGGTCCAATGAAGGACGTCACCGATCGGGGATTTATTTCAATGTCCACGTCCTTGATGGCATGGATGTCCCCGTAAAAGACTTGAACTTGTTTGGCGGAAATCTTGCTGTCGGTCATCTCTGCCGCCTTGTCGATGTGAGGCATCTCGTTCATCAGATTCAAATCCTACCAGCGACGCTCGAACCGGCGCCGCAAAACGATGGCCAAGATGTTCATGGCCAACAGAAAGACAAGCAGTACGATGATCCCGCCCCAGGCTTTTTCGTAGAAGGCAAAATCGGCCCGCGCTGCCCAGGTGTAGATTTGCGCCGGCATGGCGGAGTTCGGATCGGTGAAGCCCTCGATCAAGCCTTCCGGGTAGCCGCGCGCGACAAATCCGACCATCCCGATCAGAAGAAGCGGGGCGGTTTCCCCCAGAGCCTGCGCCAGACCGATGATTGTTCCAGTCAGGATGCCGGGCATCGCCAAAGGCAGAACATGATGAAACACGGCCTGCATCTTCGAGGCGCCGACACCCAGCGCAGCATCCCGAATGCTCGGCGGCACCGCCTTCAATGCTGCACGCGTGGAAATGATGATTGTGGGCAGGGTCATCAAGGTCAACACCAGGCCGCCCACCAACGGCGCGGATTGCGGCAGATGCATGAACTGGATGAACACCGCAAGTCCAAGAATCCCGAACACGATGGATGGTACTGCTGCAAGGTTGGAGATGTTCACTTCAATCAGATCCGTGATCCGGTTCTGCGGCGCGAACTCCTCCAGATAAATCGACGCGGCGACGCCAATTGGAAGTGACAGGAACAGCACAACTAGCATCATGAAAAACGATCCGACGACCGAGGCGCCAATGCCGGCACCGCCCGGATTGTCCACGCCGGAGTCGGCTCCGGTGATAAAGTTCCAGTTGAAGGCGTTCCGGATCACCCCGGCCTCGACCAGCGCGTCGACGATATAAAGGTCGGATTTCATCAAGAAGCGGCTGTCGACGATCGACTCCCGTGTGATACGCCCATTCATGTAGCCATCGACGCGCGAAGACGCAGCCAGCTCAAAGGCAACCGGCTGGCCCAGAAGATCCTGGTTTTCCCGGAAAAACTCCCGGATGGTTCCACCGGTCTTGCCGACAAGCCGCTCGATGGCGTCCGAATCAAAGGGGGCGTCGATGCCCTTCTGGCGGAGCTGTTCCTCCAGGCTGGCGATGAAAAAGCCCTCATAGGCCCGGGTCTTGAAAAGCTCCTGCTCAGCCGCTTCAAACTGGTCTTCCGTGATCGTGAATTCGACCTGGACGATCGTCCTTGTGAACGCTGGGATACCCTCAAGAATAATCGAAGACGCCAGGACGACCAGAAAGAAGAGGCCGATCACAATCGCCGTGATCCCGTAGGCCTTGAACCGCGCTTCCGCTGCGTTGCGTTTGCGCGTGAGCGCATCCGTGCGGTAGAGGGACGTTTTGCGTTTTTCAGACGGCGTGGTATCGGCACTGGACGCAACCGGGGGAAGAGTGGTGTCGCTCATCAGTCGTACTGCTCCCGGTATTTGCGCACAATGTAGAGCGCCACGATGTTGAGGCCCAACGTGACCACGAAGAGCGTCATGCCGAGCGCAAAGGCAACCAGCGCTTCAGGCGACGCGAAATCGGCGTCGCCTGTGAGCTGACTGACAATCTTTGCCGTCACGGTCGTCATGGCTTCAAACGGATTGAGACTGAGCCGGGCTGCTGCGCCGGCCCCAAGTACAACGATCATGGTTTCCCCGATGGCGCGGGAGGCGGCCAGCAAAATGGCGCCAACGATACCAGGCAACGCCGCCGGCAGGATCACCTGCTTGACTGTCTCTGACTTGGTCGCGCCGAGACCATAAGAGCCGTCCCGCATAGCCTGCGGAACCGCGTTGATGATGTCGTCCGACAACGAACTGACAAACGGGATCAACATGATCCCCATAACCAAACCGGCCGTCATCACCGCCGTGCCGGCCTGCATGACGCCAAGGCCATCATCTC
Organism: Roseibium sp.; assembly: GCA_017643215.1. Lineage (GTDB taxonomy): Bacteria > Pseudomonadota > Alphaproteobacteria > Rhizobiales > Stappiaceae > Roseibium. The sequence continues at coordinate 126,223 of JAEPNV010000013.1, forward strand.
CAAAGACCGACACAAGCAACGGACCGACGGTCAAAAGCGCGAACAGGCCGTAAACAATCGTCGGGATGCCAGCCAGAACTTCCAGAAGCGGTTTGGCGATCGCGCGGATTTTCGGACCGGCATATTCGGCAAGATAAATGGCGGCGAACAATCCGATGGGCACAGCCACCGCGAGCGCGACGATCGAAATATAGAACGTGCCCCAAAGAAGCGGAATGATTCCAAGTTCCGAACTGCCACCCCGGCCGGAAAAACTCGGTGCCCAGGTCAGACCGGTGAAAAAGTCGAACGCGGGATAAAGCCCAAAAAACTCCGCGGTGTTGAACACCAGCGACAGGACAATGCCGATTGTCGTCAGGATCGCGATCGATGCCGCCGCGACCAATATGGCAAGCACGCCCTGTTCAACGACATTCCGAGCCCGGAAACCGGCCGTCGCCTCTCGTATTCCCCACAAAGCTCCGGCCACGGCGGTAGCGAGAACAACCAGTGTCATGTAGAAGCCGCCGGCCGCGCTCAATACACGGTAGCGCTGCGCGGCCCGCATGACCGGCTGCGTGATGTCGGAGGTGACAATTTGGCCGGCATCCTTCAGCCGCTGTGTGATGTCGACAATATCGGCGCGGGCGTTGCGGGCGAACTCTTCGCTCATCGAGCCTTCCGCGACAGCATTGTCGAGACCTTCAGCTGTGCGGCGGACCTCAGCCATCACCAGACCCAGTGACGAGCTTTCATCGATTGTGGCCTCGGGAATCATTCCCGAGATTTGGTTGTCAATGAAAAACGGCTGCGCAAGCAGCCAGGCAATCATGAGCAGGAATGCGGGAACCGCCGACTTCAAGGCGGCGTTTGCGCCGTAGTAGGAAGGCAGCGAGTGTAAAATGCTTCGGTCACCGCCTGCGCTGGCGAGCGCTCTTGACCGGCCCAACACATAGCCCGCGGACGCAATCGCAAGCACGATTAAAACGAGCCAGAACAAAGGCATCAATTCCCCCGGCGGTCCTGGGATTTATGGTCCCAAAAAGCAAAGGGGGCAGCGGCTGAAGCCGCCCCCTTTCAATCGAGATATGCCCGATTAGTTCATGGTTTCTTCAGCGGAGATGGAAGCCTGTGTTGCCCCCAATTCCGGATCGGCCACCAGACCGTATTGTGCCAGCGGACCGGTCGGACCAGCGATCTCGTCAGCCACGAAGAACTGAGCGTACTCTTTCAGACCCGGGATCACGCCGATATGAGCCTTCTTGACGTAAAAGAACAGCGGGCGGGACACCGGATACTCACCAGTCGAGATGGTCTCGGTCGACGGCGAGATGCCGCCCATGGTCGCGACTTTTAGCTTGTCGGTGTTGTTCTCGTAGAACGCCAGGCCGAACACGCCGATGCCGTTCTCGTTGGAGTCGATCCGTGCAAGGGTTTCGGTGTAGTCACCGTCAATGTCGACGGACTTGCCGTCGGTCCGGACGTTGATGCAGGCGTCTTCAGCGTCGTCTTCGCTCATGCCGCCGTCCATCATGGCTTTCATGGCACCTGTGTCTTCGCAGCCCTTCAGAAGAACCTTGTCTTCAAAGACTTCACGCGTTCCGTGCTTGGTGCCCGGAATGAACATGGCGATTTCAACGTCCGGCAGATCGCTGTTGAACTCCGCCCAGGTATTGTAGGTGTTGTCGACGATAGCGCCGTCTTTCAGCACCTGCGCACCGATAGCGTTGAAGATGTCGGCTGGCTGGAAGGCGGTGAAGGCCGGGCCGGTTTGCTGAGAAGCGAACACGATCCCATCATAGCCAATGCGGACTTCGATGATGTCGGTCACACCGTTTTCCGCGCAGGCCGCGATTTCTTTTTCACGGATCTTGCGCGACGCGTTTGCGACGTCGATGGTATTTTCACCAACGCCTTCGCAAAACCGCTTCAAGCCAGCGGACGATCCGCCCGATTCAACAACCGGCGTCGGAAAGTCGGTGTTTTCACCGAAAGCCTCGGCGACAATCGACGCGTACGGAAGAACGGTGGAAGAACCGGCAACCTGGACCTGGTCACGCGCCTGCGCAGCACCAGCGAATGCAGTTCCGGCGGCTGCCAGAGCCGCCACGCTAACGAGGGTCGTAAATTTCACTTGACCGCTCCCTTTGAATGTCAAGGGTTATTGGATAATCGACGTGTCGTAAAACCCGATCGATGGCCGCGACCGTAGATCCCACGCGTGAGACTTCTATGACAGTTATTTTTCATTTTTATGACACTCTAAATATTTGTTTTTATTCATATTTCTGATACCAATGCCGACCTCTGCGAGCCGGAAACCCAATCCGTGTGACCTCTTCGTTGGTGAAATTGGCGAGCGCCTGATCATGGGCCGAACAAGGAAAAACTGATCGCCGGTTTGTTGGTAAAACCATCGTGGGGCATTCAAACTGTTGATCTTGTGTCAGGGAGCTGCGCGGGCGCACTCCTTTTTGCGCCGTGTTGTTCTTTTTAGTCCACAGGTTCCGCAACGGTTCTTCGCCGCCCCCTCCGCTCTATTCGCCCGCCGCCGGGATCTTGACCGTGAATGTCGATCCCTCCCCCTCCGTGCTGTCGATTTCCAGGCGGGCCTGATGCCTGGTAAGGATATGTTTGACAATTGCAAGCCCGAGACCGGTCCCCTTCGTCGCACGGCTTGAGGCCACATCGGCACGATAAAATCGCTCCGTTAAGCGCGGTACATGCTCCGGCGCAATTCCAGGACCATAGTCGCGCACCCGCATCACCCAGTTCTGGGTGCCTCCGGTATCGAATTCCAGGGCCACCTCAATGGCGACCTTTTCGCCATCGACGCCGTACTTCAGGGCGTTTTCAATTAGGTTTTCCGCCACCTGGATCAACTCGTCGCGATCGCCCCTCACCGTCGCCGGCCCCTCGGGGATTAATGTTTCAACCGTCACGTCCAATTCCCGCGCAAGCGGCGCGAGCGCGTCGTTCGTGTGGCGGACGATTTCACTGAGGTCGACCAGGGCTTCCGGCCGGACATGGGCCTTCAATTCAATCCGGGACAGGGACAGAATGTCGTCAATCAATCGGCGCATGCGGCCGGCCTGTTGCGCCATGATCCCCAAAAAACGGTCCCTTGCCTCCGGATCTTCCTTGGCAGGGCCCTGCAGTGTTTCGATAAATCCGGTCAATGACGCGAGAGGCGTGCGCAGTTCATGGCTGGCATTGGCCACAAAATCGGTTCGCATGCGCTCTAATCGGCGCTGCTCAGTGAGATCGGCAACCACCACAAGAACAAAGTCTGGCGGCCCGGAGCGATCCTGAGCACCCGCCGATCCCGGCATATAGATCGGTGCCAGATGCGCTTCGAACCACGCTTCGGTTGGAACTTTATCCGTCCACGTAATACGCTCGGCCGACCCTGTAGAACACACCCTGTCAAACGCCTCCAAAAGAGAAGGGGCACGCAGGGAAAAGGACAACGGATCGCCGGGTCTTACGCCACCGTAGTATTTTGCAGCAGCCTTGTTGACATAACGCGTAATGCCACGGCCATCGGCGACGAAACACGGGCTAGCGAGCGCGTCAACGGTCACTTTCATTCCTGTGCCGGGCCACATCCGGCGCAACTGCCTCGGATTACGGACCGAAACGGGCTTAAGCCTTGTTTGCCGGGGCATATACGCCGTTACAATGGTCAGAACGGCGATGGCCGCACCGCCGACCGCCAGAGGGACCCCGTAGACCAGAATGGCCAAAATCAAGAGAACAGCCGAGGCCACAAGCGGCCAACGGCCGTCTCTCAACCGCATCAACGGAGTTACCGGTTGATAATCCCCAGCAGGAAGGTCTGCCTTCGGTTCCCGGTCAGTCATTAGCATCCCAAGTATCTTCGAAATTGCCCAAGCCGAGGCGGCAATTGATCCGCGCAGCCGACAGGTCGACCTGACCGGAGATCGCGGCCCGGCCAACCACCCTGTTTCGGGCGGATACCGGCTCAATGCTTTGCTGTCAAACCATCTGAATTTGTGTCAGGCCGTTATGTGAGCCCGGCAGATAACACACAAAGCGTGTCAAACGCGCGACATCCTACGCCGTTGACGCAGTCCGGCTGTTCTCCTAAGAGCGCCTGTCCTTGGCACCGGCCACCGCCACGATATTGTCCAACAGACGCGGCCATCCTCCAGGTCCATTCATAAGAGATCGGTAGGTCTGTCCGCCCTCGCCATGGCGAACAAATTCTGTGTGATCGACCTCCAACCTCGACATTGTCCCAGCGTCTCGAAACGTCATCATCACGCGGCTGGCTGCGGCCGGGTCGGTAATCAATGTCTTGTCCGGTGATACCTGCCAGGCCAAACGCAGATACAGCGGATACTCGATAGACAAAACTGTGCCCCAAACACGACGAACGCCGTCGGCGCCAATTTCATGACACAGCCCGCCGGGTTGGGGTTCAATCTCGACTTCGGCGACGCCTCTTTTCGGATCGTCGCCAGGTTCAAAGGGGCTGCTCCACCAGAGGAAAGGCTTGTCAACGACCAGCGCAAATGCCGCTTGACGCGCGATAGGCAGAAGGACCTCGAAATGGCACGCATCTTCAGTGGTCATCGCCTCGCCCTAAAATCCTATTCGATGGTGCGGCCATCCCAAGCCTGTCCGCGGTCACTTGGCCTTTGGTCTGCCTTGGACGACCGATCCCCTCCCCAACCGTCGGTCAATTCCCTCACATGGGTATTACAGAACCGGGCATTCACCGTCAAAACAGATTCAATTCAAAAACAGCAGCCGTCCGTGCAAGGACTACGACGAGCGCCGGCCGCAACACCTCTGGATGGCAAGTCAACGAACCGTTGAACAACGGTCTTTGGAAGTGGATACTCGGGATTAAACATCGTCCTCAGCGCTTCTTGCAATCGGCACACCAGCGGATTCCAGTTTTGAATTTCAACCGTTCCTTTGAACCGGACTACGGCAAAGCCGTTGAACTGACTGCCGGTATCCGGCGGATCACCGCCAACAATCCCGGACCATTCACATTCTATGGCACCAACACCTACCTGATCGGGGCCAAATCCGTGGTGGTGATCGATCCGGGGCCGGATAACGCGGCCCACCTCAACGATGTTTTGCGCGCAATAGGTGACAGCACGCTCGAGGCCATTTTGGTGTCGCACACGCATGTCGACCACTCGCCAGGCGCCCGCAAACTCAAGGCTGCGACGGGCGCGCCGATCATTGGATGTGACCGGCACCGCCCTGCGCGGATGCTGCTTCCGGGCGAAATCAATCCGCTGGATGCCAGTTCCGATGCCGACTACCGCGCCGACAAAGTACTTCGCGACGGCGAGGCCTATTCAGGCCGTGAGGTCACGTTGACCGCCGTTGAAACCCCCGGGCATACCGACAATCATGTGTGTTTCGCCTTGTCGGGCACGCCGACCCTCTTTTCCGCTGACCATGTCATGGCGTGGTCGACATCCATCGTCGCGCCACCGGACGGCAGCATGCGGGCATATATGGCCTCGCTTGAGACGTTGCTTAAACGGCCGGAAAGCACTTACTTCCCTGGTCATGGTGGCCCTGTCCAAGACGCGCCGGCGTTCGTGGATGCGCTCAAAACGCACAGGCTGCAAAGGGAAGCAGCGATCCGCGACAGGCTTGGCCCCTCGCCGGTCAGCATCAAAGATTTGGTCGAGCAAATCTATGCGGACGTTCCCAAGAATCTGCACGGGGCCGCGGCTCTGTCGGTTTATGCGCATCTTGAAGACCTTACCGAACGCGGGCTTGCCGTGGCGGATCCGGAGTTGGGCCTCAACGCCAAATACCGGGCACTAAACTGACACTCGACGCTTAACGCAGGAACCAAGCGCTTCAAAAAAACGTCGACCCTAACCCGACAAGGCCTCCTCCGTATCAAATGGGTCTTCGGGCAGCGGGTCCTCGCTGCTTTCGAAATACGGCTTGAAGGCCGGGACAGGAATGGTCGGCGAGAGATCCTCCACTGCCGGCGCGCCACCGGTTATGTCCCTGTCCTCCGCAAAGTCTTCATCCAATACAGCCAGTTGGCCGATGTCGCCATACGTCTCCAGGAGAACTTCGTCGATCCCGGCAAAGATCAGCCGAATCCGCCCGGCATTGCCCGTCCAGTCCGGTAGAGCAACCCGGGATACGGCCCGGATGTCGACCAGCGATCCTACAGGGTCGGGCCGGACACGAATCGCAATATCCGAGACCAGACCGAGGACCGGCGTTTTGGCTTCGAGTTGGAGACGGGTCGCTGCATCAAGAAGGTCTGGTGGCAATTCAGCGCGCACGCTCCATCCGCGGCGTTCCGCTGCATTTAATGCCGCCATGTGCAGGCGCGCAGGGGGAATCCGGTATCGTCTCGAAACAATGTCAGGATAGTGGATGACTTGAAGGTCTTTTGCCGCTGATCCAGCGGATTTGGTGTCGATGCCTGATAGCCAAACCGGTAAGTTCGGCAGAAGGATTTCGGCCTCTCCCGCCGGGGCGATATCGAATTGCGGCGGATCCACTCGGTCGGTCGACACTTCGGTCAACGCGGGCGACCGGACTGCAAGCATGCCGTAGACGAACACCGGAGCCACCGCGACCAAACCAAAAACGATCCCGAACGACGCGCTGGCATATCCGACGCCACCACGAGTCCAAAGAGAACGGAAGGCGGCAAGCGAAATCGCAATGGCTACAAGCCCCAAACCGGTCCCGACAATCACGGATACGGCCATGACCTGTGGATCAATTGCGCCGATCCAATGCAGACCGATGGCAAGTAGGATGACCGGCAACGCGAATACGCCAAGCCGCCGGCCAACACTTGCAAGACCTGATCGGAAAGGCGCGTAGCGTTTCATGATCCGTTTCGGGTTAATCCGTTCCTTTCAGTGTTCAGTACCACCAGGTAAGACCGGCGCGAACACTTTTTGTCATGCATCGCGACCGGCCCAAAGTGTTTGACCGCACGGCACCGTGCAGTCACCACTGCGGCCGGGCCGGATTGCGCCGCGTGAAACACCTTGCCGCCGCAATTAAGGGATCAATCCGCGCCAACATTGAGCAATCGGGCGCTTCGGACCCGTCGGGTGACCTTCCGGCAAAACCGAAACGTCAAAAACCACTGGCGGAATATGCTCACATGCGAAACAGGACTGCAAACTTTCGACATCGGTTAACAACAAGTAAACGCGACGCTTTTGACCACGGAGCGTAATAAAGCGTTACCCAGTTTTACTGGCATTGAGACACATTCCAACCGAAGATCGGGTTGCTTTGATGGCTTAGTGCCGGGTTGACCGATCAATTGCAAGAATTGCCATAGGATGGTCGCAATCACCGGGCACATAACTCGTTGTTGAACCGATCACAGGCAAAGAAGATGTCTGACACTACAGCACACCCCGTTACTCCGGCTTCCACAGGCGGAAAGCTTGAAAGCCAATACAAGCCCGTTGGCATTCGCGCGCTTTACGCAGCAACATTGTGCCTGCGCGGCGATTTCGGGAAAAAAACAAGCAAATAAATCGGTGCCGTTTCAGCGGCTCGACGCGATGATTACGCGCAGCGGAGGGGTGTGACCTTTTGGCCGGCTATCGCGGCAAAGTCATATTTCCGATCGCAATCAGAACGTGAACCCGGTCCGCGTTCGCCGCCAGTTGGCCTAGCGTGGACCTGCGTGCCATGGTCTTGTACGCATGTTCGGATCTATCGTATCCGGGCTTGTGTCCGAAGCCTTGGAGCACGCCCTTATGATCATTGCCTACTGTCCAACGGCATCGGGATTGGAGCGCCTGGTTGTTGACGGGTGCGCCCCGTTGCCCACTACGGCAGTCTGGATTGATCTTGTCCATCCCACGCCGGAGGAACAGCGCGCCGCGGAAAAGCTGATGGGCGCCGCGATCCCGCCGCGGGACGAGATCGGTTCGATCGAATCTTCTGCACGGCTTTATGACGAACCTGGCGCTGTTGTGATGACGGCGTTGTTTCCCATGGCGGCCCGTGAACCCGACCCGGCCCTCTCATCTGTGACATTTGTCGTCAGTTCCAAACGGCTGGTCACCGTGCGCCATGGTGAACCAACGTCAATCACTTTATGCGCGCGCAAAGTCCAGAGCGACACAACGGTCCCGCACACCGGTCCCGGCGTCTTGTTCTGTCTTTTCGATATCATCGTGGATCGCTGCGCGGATGTCATGGAAGCCGCTTCCGCCAAGTATGATTCGCTGTCGCAGAAGGTCTTCGAGGAAGGAGTTACCTCCCGCAAGACCGTCGTCTATCAAGACGTGATCAAGGCACAGGGCCGCCTCGGGCTGCAGGTCGCTAAAATGCATGATGTATGCGCGAGCCTCGCCCGGCTTTTGTTGTTCCTGGACGCGCATGCCTCCAAGGTATCTTTGACCGATGCGCAGGTGTCCGCGTGCAAGACGTTCGGCCGCGACATTCATTCCATCAAGGAACACGGCGACGCGCTCGACAGCAAACTGTCGTTTCTTCTCGATGCGACGATCGGCCTGGTCACACTTGAGCAAAACCAAATCATCAAGATCTTTTCCGTGCTGGGGGTCATCTTCCTGCCGCCGACCCTGATCGCGTCCATTTATGGAATGAATTTCGTCAACATGCCCGAACTCAACTGGCACATGGGCTTCTGGTTCTCGATCCTGTTGATGGTGGTCTCGGTCGGCCTGACGTTCCTGTTTTTCAGATTGCGGCGCCTTCTTTGAAATCGACACCTTTCAGTGGCCTAACAGGGTGTTGAAGAAGTCAGTCGAATGGCTTTGAGTGTGGCTTCGTCGCCGCCATTGAAGGTAAAGCTGATTTCGAG
>JAEPNV010000014.1 GCA_017643215.1 Roseibium sp.
GACAAGCGGGTGGCCGAGATTGCCGAAAAAACGATCAAGGAGGTCGCCTATCATCTGGAGCGGTCCGCCGATCTGGTGATCCGGCTCGGCGACGGGACCGCGGAAAGCCATGCCCGCATGCAGGCAGCGCTGCACGATCTTTGGCCTTACACCGGTGAGTTGTTCATCGCCGATGACGTGGACGACGCGGTCGTTGCGGCCGGGATCGGCCCGGAGCCGGACAGCCTGAAGGCGGACTGGCACGAGACGGTGGATAGCGTTCTGCGGGCCGCCACCTTGACCGTTCCGGACGGCGATTTTGCCCACAAGGGCGGCAAGCACGGCATCCACACTGAACATCTCGGCTACATTCTGGCCGACATGCAGTTCCTGCAGCGCGCTTATCCCGGTGCGACCTGGTAGATCCATGCAGCCCGCCGTCGAAACTGTCTGGACCTGGCTGTCGGAGATTCCGGACCCTGAAATTCCGGTGATCTCGCTGACCGACCTCGGCATCATTCGAGATGTTGAATGGCAGGAAGACACGCTCGTGGTCACCGTCACACCAACCTATTCGGGCTGTCCGGCAACGACCGTGATCGGGCTTGAAATCGAAAACGCGCTGCGTGATCACGGCGTTCAGCGGTTTCGTCTGGACCGCCGGTTGTCGCCGCCCTGGACAACCGATTGGATCAGTGCCGAAGGCCGGGAAAAACTGCGCGGATTCGGCATTGCGCCGCCGATCGATGGGACGGCAGCTGATGGCAAGACCGCGGCGCTCGCCGGCCGCCTGCTGACCGGCGGCAATCTGGTGGTCGAATGCCCGCGCTGCGGCTCGACCGAGACGGAAAAGGTCAGCCAGTTCGGCTCGACCCCGTGCAAGGCCTCGTACCGGTGCAAAAGCTGCCTGGAACCATTCGACTATTTCAAGTGCATTTGAGCGATGCGGGAGACGCGATAGACATGGCCCGGTTTCATCCCCTCGAAGTAACGGAGGTGCGGCGCGACACCCGCGATGCCGTTGTTGTCTCGCTGAGGCCGCGGGATGAAGACAGGGCCGCGTTCGACTTCATTCAAGGGCAGTATCTGACGTTCCGCCGCGAGTTCGACGGCGAGGAACTGCGCCGGTCCTATTCGATTTGCGCCGGCAAGGACGACGGCGTCTTGCGCGTGGGGATCAAGCGGGTCGACGGCGGGGCGTTTTCCACCTGGGCTAATGAAAACCTGGAGCCGGGCATCGTGCTGGAGGCGATGCCGCCGATGGGCCGGTTTTTCACCGCGCTCGATCCGTCTTCGGAAAAACACTATCTCGGATTTGCCGGCGGTTCGGGGATCACGCCGGTCCTGTCGATCATCAAGACCGTTTTGGCGAGGGAGCCGGCATCGGAATTCACGCTCGTCTACGCCAATCGCCAAATCAGCTCGATCATGTTCCGCGAGGAACTGGAGGACCTGAAGAACCTCTATCTCGGCCGGTTTTCGGTTCTGCATATTCTGGAGACCGAGGCCCAGGAGATCGATCTATTCACGGGCCGGATCGATGCGGACAAGATGAACCGCCTGTTTGACACCTGGATCGACCCGACAACGATCGACACCGCGTTTATCTGCGGGCCTGAACCGATGATGCTGACGATCGCCGAGAGCCTCCGGGCCCACGGCGTGACCGACGATCGCATCAAGTTCGAACTGTTCGCCTCCGGTCAGCCAGGGCGGGCGAAACGGCCGGCGGTGAGCCGGGAGGCGGCCAATCGCAGCGGCACCGCGCGGGCCACGATTACCCTCGACGGGGCGACGCGCACGGTCGATATGCCCAAGGAGGGGCAGACGCTTCTGGAAGCGGCTCTGGAACACGATCTCGACGCCCCGTTCGCCTGTAAGGCCGGCGTGTGTTCCACCTGCCGCGCCAAGGTGCTCGACGGCGAGGTGGAGATGGCAGTGAACCACGCCCTGGAAGACTATGAAGTCCGCCAGGGCTATGTTCTGACCTGTCAGTGCACACCGGTCACAGACACGCTTGTCATCAGCTACGATCAGTAGGGGGCCGCGCCGACCCGGGCGGTCAGAGGGGAGAAACCAATATGTCCGATGCAGCGGCCGTGGAAACCATGGAGCTTGAGGACTATCTGGCGCGCGGTGGCGTTTTGACCTCGCCGCTCAATGTGCCGGCCCGCTACCGCGGCGAGCTGATGCGCCTGATGGCCGCGTTTGTCGACAGTGAACTCGCCGGGTCCGCCGGATTTGCGGATGTGATCAACGACGCGCCGGGCATCAAGCAGCGCATTGCCGCGGCGCGGATCGTGCTGGAAAAGGCCGACCACGCCGAGCGCGTCCTCGATATCATGGCCGAGTTTGGCGCCGATCGCGGGCGGTATGCCGTGCACCAGCCCTGGGGCGCCCGGATCGCGCGCGATGCCGATATCGGCCCGACCCGCCATGGCAACGATATGCGTTTGTCCGTGTTTCATTATCCGCTCGATGGCTGGACCGACGCGGTTGTCATGAACGTGTTGATGGGCCTTGCCACCGGCGTGCAACTGGAGGAGCTGAGCAACGTCTCCTACGCCCCGCTCGCCGAGGTGTTCCGCGCCATCGCGCCGATTGAGGCGCGCCATGCCGAGCTCGGACTTGAAGGGCTCGCCCGGATCGTTGAGACGGCCGAGGGGCGCGGGCAAGCCCGGGAGAGCGTGTCCTATTGGCGGCCACGGGTGGCCGCGACCTTCGGGCTTGCTGGGTCCGGCCGGTTTGAAACGCTGCGACGTTTTGGACTTCGTCACACCCCAAATGGCGATCTGAGGGCCAAATGGGCCTTTCGCCTGGCCGACGAACTCGCCCGCGCCGGATTGGCCTGAGTTTTTGAGCGTTTTAAAGGATTTTCGATGATGACCGCTTCCAGCCCGGCCCCGCGCCAGCTTGAGAGTTTTCTTGCCGGATCATGGCGGCGGGGCGCCGGCGGCGGCAAACCGCTCCGCAACGCGGCGACCGGCGATCCGGTCGCGTTGATTGATGCGAGCGGTCTGGATTTTGCCGCCGCGCTGGACTGGGGGCGGACGGTCGGCCGGGCAAACCTTCAAAAACACTCATTTCACGAACGCGCGGCGATGCTGAAAGCGCTGGCACAGGCGCTGATGGCTAAAAAGGAAGCGTTTTACGCCGAGAGCCTGTGGACTGGCGCAACGCGCACCGACGGCTGGATCGACATCGAGGGCGGCATCGGCACGCTGTTCGCTTATTCCTCAAAGGCCCGGCGGGAGCTGCCAAATACCCGTGTTCTAACCGACGGCGACGTGGAGCCCTTGTCCAAGGACGGCACATTTTCCGCGCAGCATATCCTGTCGCCGCTGCAGGGGATCGCGGTCCACATCAATGCCTTCAATTTCCCCTGCTGGGGCATGCTGGAAAAGATCGCGCCCGCGCTCATCGCCGGCATGCCGTGCGTCGTTAAACCGGCCAGCCAGACCGCTTATTTGACCGAGTTGATGGTCCGCGAGATCCTGAAGACGGGGATCCTGCCCGACGGCGCGCTGCAGCTCGTCTCCGGATCGGCCGGGGATCTGCTGGACCATCTGACCGGCCAGGACGTGCTGACCTTCACCGGGTCGGCGGCGACCGGCCGGTCTTTGAAGGCGCATCCCGTGGTCGTGCGTGAGGCCGTGCGGTTCACCATGGAAGCCGACAGCCTCAATTCGTCCATTCTCGGCCAAGATGCCGCGCCAGACACGCCGGAGTTTGATCTGTTCGTCAAGGAGGTCGCGCGGGAAATGACGGTCAAGGCCGGTCAGAAATGCACCGCGATCCGGCGCGTCTTCGTCCCGCGCGCGCTTATCGATCCGGTCGTCGCGGCGCTCGCCGCGCGCCTCGGCAAGTCCGTGCTCGGCGATCCGGCCAATGAAAAAACCCGGATGGGTCCGCTCGCCTCAAAGGAGCAGCGCGACGAGGTGCGGGCCCGCATTGCGGACCTGAAGAGCGACGCCGAGATCGTCGCCGGCGATCCTGAAATGGTCTCGGTGGCCTCAGGCGATCCGCAGAGCGGCGCGTTTCTAAGTCCCGTCCTTCTCCACTGCGCCGATCCGTTCAACGCCGACACTGTGCACGATGTGGAGGCGTTCGGCCCGGTGGCGACCGTCATGCCCTATGACGAAATCGATGAAGCCGTGGCCCTGGCGCGCCGCGGCAAGGGCTCGCTGGTCGCTTCTGTCTTCACCGACGATCCGAAAGTGGCCGAGGCCGCTGCTATTGGCATGGCGCCGTTTCACGGCCGGGTGCTGATCGGCAACCGGGCCAGCGCAAAAAGCTCCACGGGCCATGGTTCGCCCCTGCCGAATCTGGTCCATGGCGGGCCTGGCCGGGCGGGCGGCGGTGAGGAACTTGGCGGGATGCGTGCGGTCAAGCACTACATGCAGCGCACCGCCGTCCAGGGCACGCCGCGGCTCTTATCAGCGGTCACCGGGCGCTGGCTGGCGGGCGCCGGGGCAACGGACACGTCAGAGCATCCGTTTCGCAAGTCACTGGCGGAGCTGAGGATCGGCGACCAGCTCGTCACTGGCGCGCGTGAAATCACCCTGGCCGACATTGAGCATTTCGCGACGTTCACCGGCGATACCTTTTATGCCCATATGGACGAGGCGGCCGCGCGGGCCAATCCGTTCTTCGACGGCCGCGTGGCCCACGGCTATCTGATCGTGTCCTTCGCCGCCGGGCTGTTTGTCGATCCGGCGCCGGGGCCGGTGCTCGCCAATTACGGCGTCGACAATTTGCGCTTCTTGACGCCCGTTTATCCGGGTGACTGTCTCAAGGTCCAGCTCACCTGCAAGGAAATCAATCCGCGCATCAACGCCGATCACGGTGAAGTGCGCTGGGACTGTGAGGTGAGCAACCAGGACGGCGAGATCGTCGCACAGTATGACGTCCTCACCATGGTGGCAAAGACCTGGCCGCTCGCCGAGGCGGCGGAGTAGGTCCGCGAACAGGACCGCTGCGGTCAGCGGACGGCCTTCACGCCTTCCAGGATCAGGGTCGTGGCAAGGTCCGCGTAGTCCTGGCGGGTGAGGGGGCCGCCGTCGCGAAACCACATGTAGACCCAATTCATCATGCCAAACAAGGACATGGTGGCCGGCATCAAGAGCTGCCGCTCGGGCGTGTCGAGACCGGGATTGATGTCCTTCAAAACGGCGGAAAAGCGGCGCACGATCCGCCGCTCCAGATCGAGGATTTCGCGCCTTTGCGCCTCGCTTAACAGTGGGCCGGCATTGAGCTGAACTTTGTGCTGATTGTCCGCCCCCCGGTAGTTCTCAAGGACGGCACGCACCAGGCGGTTCAACCGGTCTTCCGGCGCAGCATCCGCCTTGTCCGCATCGGCGATATCCTTGTCGAGATCTTCCAGATGGCTGCGGATGATCTCAAAAATCAGCGCGTCCTTGTTGGGATAGTAGTGATAGAGCAGCGACTTGGAGACGCCGGAGGCACTTGCGATGCCGGACATCGACGCCTTTTCCATGCCCTGCTCGGCAAACACGGCGGCTGCCCGCACCAGAATATGGCGCTGTTTGTCCTCGAAGTCTTCGGCGCGGGTACGAGCCATAATTTACAGTAATCTTTCTTTTGTTTCAGTATTTTGAGTTGAATTGAGTTCGCTTGTGAAATGATTACGCATTGGTCAGTCTGTTGTCGACCACCCGTTTGGCCTTGCCCTCCGATCGGGCCACGGTTCCCGGCGTCGACACATCGATCCGGGTGGAAATCCCAATGACGCTTTTGATGTGATGGGCCAATTCCTTGGCCGAGGCCGCGCGTGCCGGCTCGCTGGCCTGATCCCTTGTGGCTTCGACATGAACCGTCATGGTGTCCATCCGTCCGTCCTTGGTCAGTTCGATCTGAAAATGCGGCGCGAGCCCGGCGCATTTCAGGATCTGCTCCTCGATCTGGGTTGGAAACACGTTGACGCCGCGCAGGATGATCATGTCGTCGGATCGGCCGGTGATCTTCTCCATCCGCCGCATGGAGCGGGCCGTGCCAGGCAAAAGCCGGGTCAGATCCCGGGTCCGGTACCGGATCATCGGCAGGCCTTCCTTGGTCAGCGTCGTGAACACCAACTCGCCGATCTCGCCGTCCGGAAGCACCGCGCCGGTCTCCGGATCGATGATCTCCGGATAGAAGTGATCCTCCCAGATATGCAGACCATCCTTGGTTTCCACGCATTCGTTGGCAACGCCGGGCCCCATGATTTCGGACAGGCCATAAATGTCGACCGCATGCATGTTGAAGGCCTGTTCGATTTCAGACCGCATGGAATTGGTCCATGGTTCAGCGCCGAAAATGCCGACCGCGAGCGAGCAGTCGCGCGGATCGATCCCCTGGCGGCGGAACTCATCCAGGATCGACAGCATATAGGAGGGCGTCACCATGATGATGCGCGGACCGAAATCGGTGATCAGTGTCACCTGGCGCTCGGTCATACCGCCGGAGATCGGCACCACGGTGCAGCCGAGCCGTTCGGCGCCGTAATGGGCGCCGAGGCCGCCTGTGAAAAGTCCATACCCATAGGCCACATGCACCATGTCGCCAGTCCGGCCTCCGGAGGCGCGGATCGAGCGGGCCATGAGATCCGACCACATGTCGATATCGGCTTTGGTGTAACCCACGACCGTTGGTTTGCCGGTGGTTCCGGAGGATCCATGAACGCGGATGATTTGGTCCCTTGGAACGGCAAACATGCCGAACGGATAGGTGTCGCGCAGGTCCTGCTTGGTCGTGAACGGGAATTTTGCAAGATCGTCCAGCGATTGAAGGTCATCGGGATGGACACCATGGGCGTCGAAGCGTTGCCGGTAAAACGGCGAATTGTCATAGGCATGGCGGAGCGAGCAGCGCATGCGCTCAAGCTGCACGGAAGCAATTTCGTCGCGCGAGGCCGTTTCAATTGGCTCCAGGTCACCGGGCCTCGGTGCAAGATCTTCCATAGGGTCCTCCTGTTGCCGGTCGCCTGCCGGTCGCATCCCGGTCAGTCCGGCACATGTGTGCCGGCGACGGTGCGGGAATGGCCGCGAAACTCGGCAACTGTTACGCCGGTCTGATTGACGATCGTGATGTCGTAAATCCCGGACCGTCCCTGGCGTGCGACCACGCGGGCGGTCGCGGTCAGCCGGTCGCCGATCTGTCCGGGATTGAGATAGGTGACGCTGCAATGCTGAGCCACGGCTTTTTGGTTGAAACTATTACAGGCGAAGGCGAACGCGCTGTCGGCAAGTGTGAAGATATAGCCGCCATGGCACATGCCGTGACCGTTGGACATCTCGCGTGTCAACGTCATCGACAGGCTGGCTTCGCCGGGTGCGATCCGGTCGAGCGACATGGCGAGCCCTTGCGAGGCGTGATCGGTGGCCCACATCGCCCTGGCGCAGGCTTCGGCGAGCTCCTGGGGCGACAACTGGCTTGCCCGGGCCGGCGCACTCATTTTCCAGAAAACTCCGGGACGCGTTTTTCAAGAAACGCGGCGACACCCTCGGCATAGTCCGCGCTGTAACCGGCCTTGCGCTGAAAGTCACGTTCCATGTCGAGTTGGCTGTCGAGCGTTTGGGTCGAAGCGGCATGAATGGCCTGTTTGGTCAGGCCGTAGCCCTTTGTCGGCCCCTTGGCGAAAGCCTCAACCAGCGCCCGCGCCTCATCCGCCAGTGCTTCGTCGTCGACCGCTTTCCAGATCAAGCCCCAGCGCTCTGCCGTTTCCGCGTCGAGCGGCTCGCCGGTCAGCGCCAGCGCCTTGGCGCGCGCTTCACCAAGCAACCGCGTCAAATGCCAGCTGCCACCCGCATCCGGCACCAGTCCCAATCGGCAAAAGGCTTGAATGAACCGCGCGGATTTCGCTGCCAGCACGATATCGCAGGCAAGGGCGAAATTGGCACCGGCGCCTGCTGCAACCCCGTTCACCGCGCACACGACCGGTTTCTCGATTGCCCGGATCAGGCGGACGGTCGGATTGTAAAACGTCTCAAGCGTATGACCGAGGTCTGGCACGCCCCGACGTGGATCGCGGTCCCCCAGGTCCTGTCCGGCGCAAAATGCCCGGCCCGCACCGGTCAACAAGATAGCGCGCGCGTCTTCCGCCTCGCGCGCCTCCGCCAGAGCCTGTCTGAGCGCCAAATGCATATCGTCGTTGAAGGCATTCAGTTTGTCCGGGCGGTTCAGCGTTATGGTAACCGCGCCGCCGGACCGGTTCACCAAAACGGTGTCCGTATCGCTCATCAGTATCCTCCCTGCGTGGTCCGGAACCGCGTCCAGCGGTGCGGCCGCATTTGTGGAATTAGTCGCATAGACCGAACGGTCAGTCAATTCCGCGTCGGCATGGGCACAAGGGATGACGCTGAATCAACTGATGAAAAAACCTAAAGAAATCAGGAGTTGGACCGTTCGGTTTTGATCGCCTCAAGTTCGGTACGGTGGGCCTCGATGGTTTCCGGCGCGGATGTGTCATCCGAGGTCCCCACCGGATCTAACGATGAGGTCGCCGGGACTTTGGAACGGGGTCGCTCGTCGGCCAATCCATGTGCGCCTGGTCAGGTATGGGTTTGCTTTGAGGACCGCGTTTCTTTCCGATAGCATGAGGCGGGGTCCCACCGGAAAGATCAGTCTGCCATGTCCCAGGACCAGGTGCTTCGTGACGAGATCGAAAGCTTGAAAGCGGAAGTCGCGCGGCTGCGGCAAGAGGCCGGCCGGCGGAAAAGACGCCCGGCAACATCAATATCAGGTCGCGGGAACGAAGAACACGAGCCGGATCCGCCGGTAAAGAAAGACCGGGCGCCGACCGGTACACCTGACGCCGCGGAGGCCAGCCCGGCGAGCGCGGGCAGAACCGACGCCAGCAGCGCCGCCGCAGATGGCGAAACGCTCACGGAACTCGCGCAACAGCTCCACGAGATGCTGGACAAAGCTGAAGAGGAAATTGTGGCCCATCCGCTTGCGGCGGTCATGGGCGCCTTTGCACTTGGACTGGTGGTTGGCGCGGTTTTGCGCCGCTAGATCCTAAAACGAGAGGAACACGGCATGGAGTCCTTGGTGCGAACGCTTCGCGTCATCTGGCGGGCCGAATTGCTCATCATCGAGGCCAAGATGCAAATTGCTGTCCGGCGGATCGGCGCAGTCGCCTTCGCCGGACTGATTGTCATGTTTGGTCTTGGCATGTTGAATTTGGCCGGGTTCTTCGCGCTCGAACGGATCTGGGGCCCGGTCAACGCCGCGTTGGGGATCGCGGCTGCGGATTTTCTGGTGGCGCTTCTTCTTGTCCTATGGGCATCGCGCTTGTCGGGCGGTCGCGAGCTCGCTTTGGCCCAGGAGGTCCGGGATGCCGGGCTTGAAGAACTGGAAGCGAAAGCAGAACGGGTACAGGATGAATTCGAGACGCTGCGCGAGGAGCTTTCGGCCCTGCGCAAAGGGTTGACATCGGTGGCGAAGAGCCCGCTCGATGGCGCGGTGGCGTCACTGCTCGTGCCGCTGCTGACAGCGCTTGTCAAATCGATGTCGGGGCGGAAAAAGCCATCGGAATAGACCGTTCGACGCGTGATGGTTGACGCTCCTACTACCTTTGATGCGGCTCATACCCGCCAGGCAAGCACGCGGCGTTCAATCCATCCAACCGCCGAATTCATCAGAACGCCGAGGACGGACAGGATCAAGACACCGGCAAACAGCCGGTCGAGGTCGTAGAGAGATCCGGCCTGCAGGATGTAAGCGCCGATGCCGTACTCCGCGCCGAGCATTTCGGCCGCGACCAGCAGGATGATTGCAATGGCAAGGCTGATCCTGAGACCCGACAGGATCCCCGGCATGGCGCCCGGCAGAACGATCTTGCGCACAATAGACATCCAGGACAGGCCGAAACTCTGACCCATGCGGATCAAGGTCCGGTCAACATTGTCGACGGCGCCGTAAGTGGCCACCACCGTTGGCGTGAAGGTGCCGAAGGCGATCAGCGCATATTTCGAACCTTCATCGATCCCGAACCAGATCACAAAGAGCGGCAGGAGGGCGATCTTGGGGATCGGGAAAATGGCGGCGACCAGCGGGACAAGGCCGGCACGCACATAGGAGAACAGTCCGATCATCAGGCCGATCGCGATCCCGGTCCCGGCGCCGATCGCCGCGCCGACGGCGAGGCGGGTGAGGGACGGCAGGATATTCAAGACCAGTTGGCCGGTTTGGTAAAACTCGACGAGTGTCCAGAAGACATCGCTCGGGCGCGGCAACGTGAGGGGAGAAATCCAGCCCTGGCGTGTGCCCATTTCCGCAAGGCCGATCAGCACGATGAACACGATAAGGCCGATGCCGCCCCGTTCAACGGGCTTGAACCCACCGCCGCGAAACGGCACCGGCCGCTGAGCCTGTGCCGGCGCCTCGGCTGTGCGTTTTGGTTCAAGCACGGCGTCAGACATGGACCAGCTCCGCATCCGCCGCCCGTGCCTCGTCGCGCATCAACTGCCACAGATGATCGTGCTGCTTTTGCAGGACCGGATCGCTCAGCGATCGACCTGGTAGTGGTGCATCGATCTCGACGATCTCGTGAATTCGCCCCGGACGGCGTGACAGAACCACGATCTGATGGCCGAGGCGAACCGCTTCCTGCAGATTGTGGGTGACATAAACGGCCGTAAACGGCGCGCGGGTCCAGAGCGTCACCAGATCGTCCATCAAGAGTTCACGGGTTTGGGCATCGAGCGCGGAAAGCGGCTCGTCCATCAACAGCACTGCGGGATTGACCGCGAGCGCGCGGGCAATCGCGACGCGCTGTTTCATGCCGCCTGACAACTGCTTGGGCAGGGCATCCTTGAAATCAGAGAGGCTCGTGCGCGCGAGCACGTCCGCAATGGTTTTGGTGACGGCGCTCTGACCGAGGCCGTGATCCTCCAGTACCAGACTGATGTTGCCGGCCACCGTGCGCCAGGGCAAAAGCGCAAAGTCCTGGAAGATGTAGGTGAAGGCGTTGAGGCAATCGTCCGGCGGCGCGCCGACCTCTGTGACCGAACCGCTTGTGGGTTGCTCCAGGCCGCCCATGAACCTTAAAAGCGTCGACTTGCCGCAGCCCGATGGCCCGACAATGCAGGTGATCTGGCCGCTTGGAATTTCAAGCGTGATATCCTGAAGGACCTCGACGGCCCCGTATTGGTGACCGACGCCGTCCAGGCGAATGTGCATGGCGGGTGAACTCCGGGCAAGCGACAAGGCGGGCGCCGGCACCCGCCCATATTTTCATTCCCATCAGCCGCTTAGCTGCGCATATCGGCGTAGCTGCTGTCGACGAGCGTGTCGAGGGTGATGTTCTTGCTGACGAGGTCCTCGGACTGGAACCAGGCAAGCTGATCCTCTACGGATGCGACATTAAGCGCCGCGCCTTCGTTGAGGCGCATCGTGCCGTTGATGATGGACGGGGCCGCCTTTTCGCGCGGACGGTCGGTGTAGACGTATTTGTGAATGAGGTCGACCATCTCATCAACGCCGGCATCACCACTATCCCTGGCGATCATCGTGGCATTGTAGTCCGCCACGCCTTTTGAGAACCCGGCGAGGAAACCTCTCGTCATGTCGTTTTCGCTGGCTGCGTTGTTCGCCGATGTAAAGACGGTCGTGACCTGATAATTTGGCAGGTAGTCCGAAATATTGCCAATGATGTGAACGGCGCCGGAACCGGCAAGCGGCTTGGCGATATGCGGGACGATTGACCATGCGTCGATCTGGCCCGACTTCAATGCGCCGATGATCGCGCCGACCTTCTGCAAGGGCTTGAACTTCATGCTGCCGCCTTCCGCGGCCACGACCTTGGAGCCCATATAGTGGAAGGAGGAGCCCGCGGTCGTCATGCCGAAGGTCTTGCCGTCTAGCGCGGCCGGGCTTGTCAGGCCAGCCTGAAAGGCCGCGTCGGACGCGAGAATTTTCTGACCGTCAATTCCCGGTTCTTCAGAAAGAGCGCCGCCGATCACCTTCACCGCGCCTTTATCGGCGAGTGAGATCAACCCGCCGGAAATCGCCGTGATACCGAAATCGACATCGCCGGACGCGATCGCAACCGCCATGGGCTGTGCGGCCTGGAAGAATTTCAACTCCACATCCAGTCCGGCCTCGTCGAAATAGCCGCGCTCATAGGCGATGAAACTGCCCGAGTGGCTGGTGAAACGCAGCGCGCCGAGCACGATCTTGCGGCTTTGGGCGATCGCGGGGCGCGGCAGAGCCGCAGCGGCGGCCGCACTGCCCATCAGTCCCAGCGCCGTGCGGCGGGTCAATTTCGTCATCTTATTGTTCCTCCCAAAGGTGTCTCGTCATGCCGTCCATCGGCAACCGGTCTCACCCTTTGCGGGCGTAAACCGGCTGCGCGGCGGCTTGGCCGTAAGTTGAATCCAAGCTGAGAAAAATGGCAAGGGCGGTTCGGTTGAAAACGAATTCCGCAATCTTCGGATTCAACGCGGGATCTGTTCCGCCTGTATGATGTAACGTCGGCATGCGTGGCCTGTGACGGGCTGCCGCAGGACAGGTCGACGCATGACCACCCTGCGGTATTGAGGAGGTGACGCCTCTGATACATATCCTGTCGCAACGCTTGGAATTCGTCCTCCTCCAGCCTGGATTGACCCATGGAAGAGCTGATTTTAAGCCGCATTCAGTTTGCGGCGAACATTTCGTTCCACATCCTGTTCCCGACGATCACCATCGCGCTCGGCTGGGTGTTGTTGTTTTTCAAGTTGCGCTTCAACGCCACCGGCGATGACCGGTGGATGGCCGCTTATCACTTCTGGGTCAAGATCTTCGCTCTGTCCTTCGGCCTTGGGGTCGTCAGTGGCATCACCATGAGTTTCCAGTTCGGTACGAATTGGCCCGGTTTCATGGAGACGGTCGGCAATGTCGCCGGGCCGCTCCTGGCCTATGAGGTGCTGACCGCCTTCTTCCTTGAGGCGGCGTTCCTGGGGATCATGCTGTTTGGCGCGCGGCGGGTGCCGAATTGGCTGCACACGCTGGCGACATTTCTAGTCGCTTTCGGCACGACGATCAGCGCGTTCTGGATTTTGGTGCTGAATTCCTGGATGCACACGCCAGCCGGCTTTGAGCTGCGCGACGGCGTGGTTCATGCAACGGACTGGATGGCAATCATCTTCAATCCGTCCATGCCCTATCGGCTAGTCCATATGCTGCTTGCCAGCGGGTTGACGGTCGCCTTCCTTATTGCCGGCATCTCGGCCTACCGGCGTCTGATCGGCGACCGGTCGAAGGGTGTGCGGCTGACACTCAAGACCGGCGTGTGGCTGGCGGCAATCCTCATTCCGCTTCAAATCCTCGCCGGCGACATGCACGGCCTCAACACACTTGAACACCAGCCGCAGAAGGTTGCGGCCATGGAGGGCAACTGGGAGACCGGTTCGAATGTGCCGCTGCTTCTGTTCGCCTGGCCGGACGAGGAGGCGCGCGAGAACCGGTTCGAAATCGGCATACCCGACGGCGCGTCACTCATCTTGACACATGACCCCGAGGGGATCGTGCCCGGCCTGAACGATTTTTACGCCGAGGACGGGGCCGCGCTTCACCCGCCGGTCGCGCCGGTGTTCTGGTCATTTCGGGTGATGGTGGGGACCGGCGTCCTGATGCTGCTGATCAGCTGGGCGACCGTGATTGCCATGCGCGGAGGGAGTGCGGTCGACCGGCTCAATCCGTGGGTGCTGCGGGCCCTTGCGGCCATGACCTTCTCCGGCTGGCTGGCGACCCTGGCCGGGTGGTACACGACCGAGATCGGCCGTCAGCCCTGGCTCGTTCAAGGTGTGCTGACGACCGAGGCGGCGGTGGCCGATGTGCCAGCACCGATGATCGCCACGACACTTGCCGCGTATCTGATCGTCTACGCGGTGCTGCTCCTTGCCTATGTGATGGTGATTTTCCGGCTGGCCCGGAAAGCATCCAGCGACGCGAGCGTCCGCCCGCATTCAGGCGCGGCGCAGGTCGCTCTGGTACCGGCGGAGTGAGCGGATGACACTGTTTGGAGATCCGGCCGTCTGGCTGCCGCTCGCGTTTGCCGCCCTCATGGGGGTGTCGATCCTGGTCTACGTCGTGCTCGATGGTTTCGACCTTGGCGTCGGCCTCCTCCTGCCATTGGGCGATGAGGCCGAAAAAGACCGGATGATCGCGGCCATCGGTCCGTTCTGGGATGCCAACGAAACTTGGCTGGTGCTGGCCGTCGGCCTCTTGCTGGTCGCGTTTCCGGCCGCCCATGGTGCGATCTTGACCGCACTTTATTTGCCTGTGGCGGTCATGCTGATCGGGCTCATCTTGCGCGGTGTCGCCTTCGAGTTCCGCGCCAAGACAACAGGCCGGATGAAAACGCGGTGGAACTGGGCCTTTTTTGCCGGGTCCTTGTCGGCGTCACTCTCTCAGGGCTACATGCTCGGACTTTACATCATGGGCCTTGAGCACACGGCCGCGACCATCGCCTTTGGGGTCTTGACCGCTGTTTGCCTCACGGCGGGTTATGGCTTTATCGGCGCGACCTGGCTGATCATCAAGAGCGAAGGCGCATTGCAATTGAAAGCGATCGCCTGGGCCCGGCGCCGGTTGTGGGGTGTCATAATTGGCCTCGGGGCTGTCTCGCTCGCAAGTCCGCTGGTGAGCGAGCGGATCTTCGACAAATGGTTCTCGTTCCCGTCGATGATCCTGCTGGCGCCGTTGCCGCTGATGTCCGCGCTTTTGGTGTTCATCTTGTGGACCGCGCTCAAACATCTTCCGGCTGAGGACGATAAATGGAGCTGGGTGCCGTTTTCGGCGACGTCGGCCCTGTTCCTCATGGCGTTTTCCGGGCTTGCCTATTCGTTCTACCCCTATGTCGTACCGGAAAAACTGACGCTTTATGAAAGCGCCAGTGCGCCTGAAAGCCTGTTCATCATCTTGCTGGGTGCACTGTTCGTCCTGCCGGTGATCATTGGCTACACGGTGCTTGCCTACACGGTCTTCCGCGGCAAGGCGACGGAATTGCGGTACGACTAAGGCGGACGCTCCGATCTACTGCGCGATCTTGCCGGCCATGACCGAGATGGTCTGGACATGGACACTGGCCTTGTTCCACTTGCCGATCACGCCGTGGTCCGCCGTGCCCGGTCCCCAGGGCTGACCGCGCCGCCATCCCTTTTTCTTCAGGTCGTTGGCGGTGGAACCGAGCACATCGGGGATGGAGCGGATCAGGCCGCGCCGGCCGTTGCGGCCGAAATCGACCGCATATTCGACACAGGATGAGGCAAGGAACTGGGTCTGGCCAATTTTTGCCGGTCCAGGCGTTCGTCTGACATAAGGGGCGCGTATCACCGCGCGCGCGTCCTCCCGAACAGCAAAAATGACCAGGCAGAACAAAGGCCCCGCGCCATGTTTTTCACCTCGCTGGTTGCGATTGTCGCCCTTAGCTGAACGCGACACGCTACGTGTCGAAAAATCTAATGAAAATCAGCGCGAAGGTCTGATTTCGGACCTATGACTTGGACAGCACGGCCGTTGCCTCGATCTCCACCAAGGCGTCATCTTCGATGAGTTCGGAGACGACCAGCATCGACATGGCCGGAAAATGGCGGCCGAAGACCTGCCGATAGGCTTCGCCGACCTCCCGTTGGTGGGCGAGATAGACCTTCTTGTCGGTCACGAACCAGGTCAGCCGGACGATATCCGACGCTGTGCCACCTGCGGCTTCCACGATGGCGAGGATGTTCTCAAGCGCCTGTTTCATCTGGCCGATGAAATCGTGGCGTTCGAACCGCTGCTCCGCGGTCCAGCCGATCTGGCCACCGATGTAAAGGGTGCCGTCCGCCGTCAGCATGCCGTTGGCATAGCCCTTTGCCGGCGCCCAGCCTTCGGGTTGAATGACTTTGTGGCTCATGATCTTGTTTCCAAAAGAATTGTTGGTTCAGGCATGCGGGCCAAATCAGGTGACCCTCGAGCGCACCGCGTATGCCGGGTCCTTCCAGGTCTCGCGGGCCATGATGTCTTCGAGGATTTGGGCGGCGGCGATGATGTCGGCGTCATCGAGATAAAGCGGCGTGAAGCCGAACCGCATGATGTCGGGCGCGCGGAAATCACCGATGACGCCGCGGGCAATGAGTGCCTGCATCGCTTCATAGCCGTTGTCGAACCGGAACGAGACCTGGGATCCGCGGTCCTCGGGATCGCGGGGGGAGGCGAGGGTCAGCATCGGGCACCGTGCCTCGACCTCGCGGATGAAAAGCTCCGAAAGCCGGATGGAGGATGCGCGCAGGTCCTGCATTCCAATCCCGTCAAAGGCGTCGAGCGCCTCGTCCAGGATCGCAAGCTGCACGATGGGCGGCGTGCCGATCCGCAGCCGTTCGGTGCTCATCGCAGGCCGATAGGTCATTTCCATGGCGAACGGCGCATCATGGCCGAGCCAACCGGCGAGCGCCGGCTCGACCGTCTCGATGATGTCCGGCCGGGCATAGATGAAGGCCGGCGCGCCGGGCCCGCCATTGAGATACTTGTAGGTGCAGCCGACCGCAAATTCGGCGCCGGAGGCGGTGATATCGACCGGCACCGCGCCGGCCGAATGGGCGAGATCCCAGATCATCACCGCACCGGCCGCGTGCGCGGACCTCGTGATGCCGTCCATGTCGTGTAATCGCCCGGTCCGGTAGTCGACATGGGTCAGCATCACCGCCGCGACGTCCTCGGAGATCGCGGCTTCCACGTCTTCCGGCGCGACCGTCTTCAGAACGTGATCCTTGCCGATCGTGTCGATGAGCCCTTGCGCCATATAAAGGTCGGTCGGGAAATTGCCGGTATCAGACAGGATGACTTTGCGGTCCGGACGCTGTTTGAGGGCCGTGGCGACAGCCTGAAAGACCTTAATGGACAAGGTGTCGCCCGTCGCGATGGATCCTTCCGGCGCGCCGATGAGCGGCGCAATCTTGTCGCCGACCTTTTGTGGCAGCGCCATCCAGCCGGCGGTGTTCCAGGCCTTGATGAGCTCGGTGCCCCATTCATCCTGGATGGTTCTGAGAGCCCGGTCGGCAGCCCCTTTCGGCAAGACGCCGAGCGAATTGCCATCCAGATAGATCGTGCCCTCGGGGATGTCGAACCGGTCCTTGCGGGGCAGCATGGCGTGGCTGGGAGCCGGGGCGTTCGTCATCAAAGATCTCCCCGCACATGCCAGAGTTCGGGGAAAAGTTCCACATCCAGCATCCGCTTCAGATAACTCACACCGGCCGTGCCGCCCGTGCCGCGTTTAAAGCCGATGACCCGTTCCACCGTGGTCACGTGGTTGAACCGCCAGCGCCGGAAGTAGTCCTCAAGATCGACCAGTTTTTCGGCGAGCTCATAGAGCATCCAGTGCTTCGAGACGTTCTCATAAACGATCTGCCATTTGGCCTTGATCTCGTCCTTGGCCTGGTGCGGGGCGTTCAGATCGGTCGCCGGCGGTTGGGCATTTGGTCCATCCAGCGTCTTATAGAGGAGGGCAACGGCATCGTCGTAAAAGCTCGGCCGGGACAGCTCCGCTTCCAGCGCCGCAACGATGTCCGGATGGTGCGCATGCGGTTTGATCATGTTCGCATTCCGGTTGCCCAAAATGAACTCGATCATCCGATACTGCCAGGACTGAAAGCCGGAGGAGGGGCCGAGCGCATCCCGGAACTCGGTGTATTCGCTCGGCGTCATGGTGCGCAGGACATCCCAGGCGCCGTTGAGCTGTTCAAAGATCCGCGCGACCCGGGCCAGCATCTTGAAGGCGGGCGCCATCTCGCCGGCATTCATTTTTTCCCGCGCGCTGGTCAGTTCGTGGATGGCGAGTTTCATCCAGAGTTCGCTGGTCTGATGCTGGATGATGAACAGCATCTCATCGTGCGCATCGCTTAAGGGATGCTGCGCCGTGACGACCGGGTCTAGATGGAGATAGTCGCCATAGGACATGGCGTCCTTGAAATCCATTTTGGCCCCCTCGCGCCGGGGATCATAGGGAGACGGGCTCATGATGCGTCTTTCAATCTGAAGCGCTGGATCTTGCCGGTGGCCGTCTTGGGCAAGGTCTCGGCGAACACGACCGAGCGCGGGTATTTGTAAGGTGCGATGGTCGCTTTCACGTGGTCCTGAAGGGCCTTGATCATCGCCTCGCCGGCGTCCGCTCCGGCGGCAAGCACCACATGGGCCTCAACGATGGCCCCGCGGTCATCGTCGGCAACGCCGATCACCGCGCATTCGGCGACCGCGTCATGGGCAAGAAGCGCGGCTTCCACTTCGGGTCCAGCGATGTTGTAACCGGAGGAAATGATCATATCGTCGTTGCGGGCGGCAAAATGGAAGTAGCCATCGGCGTCCCGGCTGAAAGCATCGCCTGTGATGTTCCAGCCTTCATGCACGTATTCGGCCTGGCGTTCACCGCCAAGGTACCGGCAACCGGTCGGCCCGCGCACGGCAAGCCGTCCGACCTCGCCGTCGGGCAAATCTGTGCCGTCCGGTCCAATCACCTTGGCTTCATAGCCGGTGACGGGTTTTCCCGTGCACGCCGGACGGTGATCGGTGAACCGGTTGGAAATGAAGATGTGCAGGAGTTCCGTCGCCCCGATGCCGTCGAGCATCGGCTTGCCGGTCTTTTGCATCCATTCCTCGTAGACGGGCGCCGGCAGCGTTTCTCCGGCCGAGACCGCGGCGCGCAGGGACGACAAGTCCGCGCCTTCGTCCATCGCCTTCATCATGGCGCGATAGGCGGTCGGCGCCGTAAAGCACACGGTCGCCTTGTATTTCTGGATGATGTCGATCATGTTCGGCGGCGTCGCCTGCTCCAAAAGCGTCGCCGCGGCGCCGAAACGCAGCGGAAACACAGCCAGCCCGCCGAGCCCGAAGGTGAAGGCCAGCGGCGGAGAGCCGACAAAAATATCGTCGGGCTGAACGCCCAGCACCTCCTTGGCGTAGCCATCGGCGATGATCAGCAAATCCCGGTGAAAATGCATCGTCGCTTTGGGCGCGCCGGTCGAGCCGGAGGTGAAGCCGAGCAGCGCGACATCGTCCTGCGAGGTTTCAACCGCATCGAACTTCACCGATTTTTCAAGCGCGAGCCGGTCGAGTTCCGCGTCGTGATTGGATGTGCCGTCAAAGCCAACAACCGTGTTGAGGATCGGGCTGTCCTTCGCGCAGGCGGTGATTTCGTCCATCAGCCGTGTGTCGCACAGGGCATGGGTGATTTCGGCCATCTCGACATATTTCATCAACTCGCCGGCCCGCAGCATGGGCATGGTGTTGATGACAACGGCCCCGGCTTTGGTGGCCGCGAGCCAGCAGGCCACCATGGCCGGATTGTTGGCCGAGCGCACCAGCACCCGGTTGCCGGGCTTGACGCCAAGATCCTCAACCAGCGCGTGGGCGAGGCGATTGGTCCAGTCGGCGAGCTCCTTGTAGGTCCGGCGGCGGCCGTTGCCGATCAGCGCCGTGTGGTCGCCGAAGCCCTTGTCCACCATGGCGTCGGTGAGTTCCACGGCGGCATTCAGCGTCTCGGGATAGTCGAAACCGTCCAGCAAAAGGTCCGGCCAAAGGTCCATCGGCGGCAGGTTGTCCCGCGCGAAGGTGTCGACGTGGGCCGACGGCAGCAGTGATCTTGCCATGATCGATCTCCTTAAAGGACGCTCGCCGTCCTCAGACTGCTGGCTAAGCCAGCAGTTTTTTTCCTTAGGTCCTGCTCGAGCGTGTCCCGAGCATCCACAAGCTCCTGACTTTTCGGGGTCCTCGGGACGTTGCCCGAGGATGACAATCGATAAGAATCAGGGTTGTCATCAAACAGAGGACGCCAGGCGTCCTATTCATTCGCCTCCGGTGGCAGGAAATCGACGTCGTGTTCCGCGGAAACGCGAACCACGGCTTCGACATCCGTCATGTCGTGAAGCTCGTCGAACAGCTCCTTGAGCTTGCCGGCCGGAGAGACCCAGAAGAGGGCTCGGCAGGGCTTGTCCGATTTGTTGAAATAGCCATGCGGCACGCCCATCGGCATGCGAACCAAATCGCCAGCCTGGGCCTTCACCCACTTGCCATCCAGCTTCAGGTCCAGTTCACCGTCCTGAACGAGGATGAATTCGTCCTGGGTCGGATGAACGTGGACCGGGACGTGCTGGCCCGGCAGGGAGTTGGTTTCAAACGCGAACGTGCTCTCGCACCAGGCCTTCGGATAATAGGTCTGACCGAGGATATTCAGTGTCACTCCGTCAAATCCTTCGCCGTTCCGGGTAATGCCGCCGTCGAGTTTCTTGCCCATAGTCCTGTCCTCCCTGTTTGCCTGAATTTAGTTCATCGCATTCATCGTCTGCCGTGCGATCACGACCCGCTGGACGTCGGACGCGCCTTCGTAAATGCGCAAGGCCCGGATTTCCCGGTAGAGCCTTTCGACCGTCTGGCCGGCGCGTACGCCGTCGCCGCCATGAAGCTGGACCGCCCGGTCGATGATCTGCTGGGCCTGATCGGTGGCAAAGAGCTTGGCCATCGCGGCCTCGCGGGTCACGCGCGGCGCGCCGGAATCCTTTGTCCAGGCGGCGCGGTAGACAAGAAGTGCCGCCGCATCGATGTCGAGCGCCATATCGGCGATGTGGCCCTGGACCATCTGCAGATCGAAAAGGGGTGCACCCTGGATTTGGCGGGTCGTCACGCGGTGAAGCGCTTCATCAAGTGCGCGCCGGGCAAAGCCGAGCGCGGCCGCCGCGACCGTCGAGCGGAAGACATCCAAAACGGACATGGCGATCTTGAAGCCATCGCCCGGCGTGCCGATCAGGGCCGAAGCCGGCACACGGCAGTCGCTGAACCGCAAGGAGGCCAAGGGATGCGGCGCGATGGTGTCCAGACGCTCGGCGATCTCAAGGCCTTGTGTTTCGGCCGGAACGACAAAGGCGGACAGGCCCTTGGCCCCCGGCGCTTCACCGGTCCGGGCAAAGACCGTGTAGACATCGGCAATGCCGCCGTTGGAAATCCAGGTCTTTTCGCCGTCGAGCACGAAATGGTTGCCGTCGCGCGAAGCCGTCATGGTTGAATTGGCAACATCGGAGCCCGATTGCGGCTCCGTCAGCGCGAAGGCGGAGATGGCCTTGCCCGTCCGCGTCAGCGGCAGCCAGTCGCGCTTCTGCTCCTCAGACCCAAAAAGTGAAATCGCGCCTGTCCCAAGCCCTTGCATGGCAAAGGCAAAATCGGCAAGGCCGTCATGGCGGGCGAGGATTTCCCGAATGAGGCACAGGCTGCGTACATCGAGTGTCCCACCACCATCTGGATCGATCCCGGTAGGGGCGAGGTATCCATCGCTCCCCAGCAGGGCGACCAACTGGCGGCAGGCCGCATCGGTGTCGGAGTGATCCACCGTTGCTAGATGGGATGCGGCCCATTGGTCGAGTTCGGTGGCTAGGAGACGGTGGCGGTCTTCAAAAAAGGGCCAGGTGAGGAAGCTTGTGTCCGCCATCAGTCGCCCTCAAAAACCGGCCGCTCTTTGGCGACGAAGGCATTATATGCGCGCTTGAAATCCTCCGTTTGCATGCAGATCGCCTGGGCTTGAGCCTCAGCCTCGATCGCCTGCTCGATCGACATCGACCATTCCTGGTTGAGCATGGTCTTGGTCATCATGTTGGCGAAATTCGGCCCGGCCACGAGCCGTGCCGCCATGTCGCCCGCCGTTGCTTCCAAGTCACCGGAGGGAACAACGCGGTTGAAAAAGCCCCACGCATGGCCTTCCTCGGCGGAGAGCGACCGGCCGAAGTAAAGCAGCTCCGCCGCGCGGCCCTGGCCGATGATCCGCGGCAGGATCGCACACGCACCCATGTCGCAGCCGGCAAGGCCGACGCGATTGAACAGGAACACGACCTTGGCATCCGGTGCCGCGATCCTCAGATCAGAGGCCATGGCAATGATCGCGCCGGCGCCGGCGCACACCCCTTCAACGGCGGAGATAACCGGCTTGCCGCAATTCATCATCGCCTTGACCAGGTCGCCGGTCATCCGGGTGAAGGCGAGCAGCTCTTTCATGGTCATCTTGGTGAGCGGTCCAATGATGTCGTGGACATCACCGCCGGAGCAAAAATTTCCGCCATTGGGCAAAAAGACAACCGCCTTCACATCCTCCGCGTAGTGAAGATCGCGAAACCAGTCCCGCAGTTCAGCGTAACTGTCGAAGGTCAGCGGGTTTTTGCGGTCAGGACGGTTCAAGGAAATCCGGGCGACACCGTCGGCAATGGCGCAGTTGAAATGCGTGACATCCGTGCGCATCGTCATGCCTTCGGCTCCTCCAGGCTGTGGATCAATTTGTCGAGCCGATGGCTCATCCCCTCGGTGTCGTCCGCGGACAGGCCGCCGAGCAGGCCGTCGATCCATTCCTCATGGGCCGCGGCGTGGTCGGCGAAGGCCGCGCGTCCGGTGTTTGTCAAACGCACCAGAGACGCCCGCCGGTCGCCGGGAACCGCGACACGCACTGCCAGGCCTTCCTGGGTCAACCGGTCGACAATACCGGTGATGTTGCCGTTGGAGACCCGAAGAAGTTCGGAAATCTCGCTCATTTTGAGCCCGTCCGAATACCGGAACAAGGCGGACATCACGTCGAACCGAGGCAGGGTGGACTGATACTCGTCCCGCAGCTTGCGCCGGATTTCCTCTTCGATCCGGTTGCTGGCCTTCAACAGCTTCAACCACAGGCGCAGGCGTGTTTTGGAGAGTGGTTCGGCGGGTGATGCCTTTGTTTTAACGGTCATATTTCGCCTCCCGAAAGCGACAGCGTGTGACCGTTGACCGAACGGGCGGCCTCCGAACACAGCCAGAGGGCCGCGCCGGCCACCTCGTCGGTCTGAATGAAGCGATCCTGCGGATTGCCCTTGCGCAAGGTCTTGGCCGCGTCATCGGCGCTCATGCCCGTTTTCGCGACGATGTTGGCAATCGAGCGCTCCAGCATCGGCGTTTCAATGAAGCCCGGGCAAATGGCGTTGACCGTGATGTTGGCCGGACCCAGTTCCTGGGCCAGCGATCGGGTGAGCCCGACGACGCCGTGCTTGGCGGCGCAATAGGCCGAGACATAGGGATATCCCTTGAGCCCCGCTGTGGAGGCGATTGCAATCATGCGCCCCCAGCCGACGGCTTTCATGTCGTAAAGCGCGGTGTGCCAGAGATTGAAAACGCCGAGGAGATTGACCGAAAGCATCGCCTGCAGTGTATCCGGCGTCATTTTGGAGAACGGAACGCTGTCGGCGGCCCCTGCGTTGGCGACCGCGATGTCGATGGTTCCAAAGTCCTTGTGGGCGCCCTCAAAGGCGTGTTTGACCTGCTCCAAGTCCGTGACGTCGCAGACCCGGTAGGGAAGCCGCTGGGCCTTGAGCTTTTGTTCGTCGCGGCCGAGGATGCACACGCGGGCGCCGGCTTCTGCGAATGCGCGCGCGATTTCCGCGCCAACGCCCGATCCGCCGCCGGACACCATCACATGTTTGCCGGCGACCATCAGACCTTCACCACCGCTTCGGCCTCGCGGTCCGCCAGGCGCCAGGTCTGGTCACGGCCGGCCAGATAAGGCGGTAGCCAGTCGGCGTGCCGGTCGCCGATCCGGGCGCCCTCGTGCAAGGTCCAGTAAGGATCCGACAAATGCGGCCGTCCGACGCACACGAGATCAGCACGCCCGGCCATCAGGATGGAGTTGACATGGTCGGCCTCGTAGATGTTTCCGACGGCCATGGTCTTCAAATCCGCCTCGTTGCGGATCCGGTCTGAGAACGGGGTCTGGAACATGCGGCCGTAGACGGGCCTTGCATTGATGCTGGTCTGTCCGGCCGAGACATCGATGATGTCGGCGCCGGCGGCCGAGAACATCCGGCCGACCTCGACCGCGTCTTCCGGCGTGATGCCGTCCTCGCCAACCCAGTCATTCGCGGAAATACGCACCGACATCGGCTTTTCCGCGGGCCAGACCGCGCGCATGGCCTGAAAGACCTCGAGCGGATAACGCATCCGGTTGTTCAGGCTGCCGCCATACTCGTCGGCTCGCGTGTTGGAGACCGGCGAGATGAACGAGGAAATCAGATAGCCGTGGGCCGCGTGCAGTTCGATCATGTCGAAACGGGCCCGCTCGGCCATTTCCGCGGCCGCGACAAACTCGGCCGTGATGGCGTCCATATCCGCACGGGTCATCGCCCGCGGCACGGCGTTTGTCCCCGACCAGGGGATGGCGGACGCGGAAATAAGCTCCCAATTGCCGGTCGCAAGCGGTGTATCCATGCCCTCCCAACCGATATTGGTCGACCCCTTGCGGCCCGAATGGCCGATCTGGCAACAGATCTTCGCATCCGTTTCGCCGTGCACGAAGTCAGTCAGGCGCGTCCACGCTGCTTCGTGCTCGGGCGCGTAAAGGCCCGGGCAGCCGGGGCTAATCCGGCCGGGCGCCGACACGCAGGTCATTTCTGTGTAGATGAGCCCGGCGCCGCCCTTGGCGCGCTCGCCATAGTGAACGAGATGCCAGTCGGTCGGGCAGCCGTCGACGGCCTTGTACTGCGCCATCGGCGAAACGACGACCCGGTTCCTCAGCTCCATCTCCCGGAGCTTGAACGGTGCGAACATCGGCGCGCGGACCGGGCCGTTGGCGGGGGCGCCGGCCTGGTCCTGGAACCATTTTTCCGCCGAGCGCAGCCAGTCCGGATCGCGCAAGCGCAAATTCTCGTGGCTGATGCGCTGCGAACGGGTCAAAAGCGAGTAGTTGAACTGGACCGGATCGAGATCGAGATAGCGCTCGACTTCCTCGAACCACTCCAGCGAATTGCGCGCGGCCGATTGAAGGCGGAGGACTTCAAGCCGCCGTTCGTCCTGGTAACGTTCAAATGCCTCGGCAAGACTGGGCTCTGAATGGAGATAGTCAGCGAGGGCAATCGCGCTGTCAAAGGCCAAGCGCGTGCCGGACCCGATCGAGAAATGCGCGGTCGCGGAGGCATCGCCCAGGAGCACCACATTGTCGTGGTACCAGCGCTCACACAAAACCCGCGGGAAATTCATCCAGACGGCGGAGCCCCTGAGGTGCGCCGCGTTGGACATGAGCGCGTGACCGCCAAGGTGGTTCGCGAAGACCTTTTCGCAGGTCGCGATGGTCTCTTCCTTGGACATCGTCTCAAAGCCGAAGCGGTCCCACGTGTCTTCCGTGCATTCGACGATGAACGTCGCGGTGTCGGCGTCGAACTGGTAGACATGGGCCCAGATCCAGCCATGCTCGGTCTTTTCGAAGATGAATGTGAAGGCGTCGTCGAACTTCTGATGCGTGCCGAGCCAGATGAACTTGCATTTTCGGACGTCGACCTGCGGCTTGAAGTGCTCGGCGTAGGTGCCGCGGATCTTTGAATTGATGCCGTCGCACGCGACCACCAGATCGTAGTCACGCTTAAACGCCTCGACGTCGTCAAACTCGGTCTCGAACTTCAATTCGATCCCCAGTTCGCGGGCCCGTGCCTGCAACAGAACCAGCATTTTCTTGCGGCCAATGCCGGCGAAGCCGTGCCCGCCGGAAACCGTGCGCACGCCATTGTGGACGACCGCGATGTCGTCCCAGTAGGCAAAGTTGTCCCGGATCGCCTCCGCGCTTTCAGGATCGTTGTCCTGGAGGTTGTCCAACGCGTCGTCGGAGAGCACCACGCCCCAGCCGAACGTGTCGTTGGCTTTGTTGCGCTCGATCACGACGATCTCGTGGGCTGCATCGCGCAGTTTCATGGAGATGGCGAAATAGAGCCCGGCCGGTCCGCCGCCCAAACACGCGATGCGCATTTAACTGCCTCCTTCGAAGGGGCGCGCCGAAACCTCCGGCGGCCACGAGACTCAGTCTATATTTAGAGCTTAAATGTTTCAAGATTGAAATATTTAAGCTGCACGAATATCCTGATAAGGCGTTGAACTGTGCGGCAGTGAGGGAGCGCGCCATGGCGGATACAAGTGGGATCGACTGGGACGACGCCTTTGCGAACGGGCCCTATATTGACGGCGCAGCGG
This sequence comes from Roseibium sp., assembly GCA_017643215.1. Taxonomy (GTDB): domain Bacteria; phylum Pseudomonadota; class Alphaproteobacteria; order Rhizobiales; family Stappiaceae; genus Roseibium. Next base: position 25,948 of record JAEPNV010000014.1, read on the forward strand.
ATTATCCGGGCCGATGGGCAGACAAGGCAGCGGCCTATCGGCAAGCACATGAAAACAAGGAGCTTGATGTTGCCTATGGCGATCATCCGCTCCGACGGTTCGATCTGTTCATGCCGTCAGGCACACCGCGCGGGCTGGCGGTGTTCGTGCATGGTGGATACTGGCTGAAGTTCGATAAGTCGTTCTGGTCACATCTGGCCGCCGGCGCTTGTGCCAAGGGGTGGGCCGTGGCTCTGCCGAGTTATGTTCTGGCGCCTGAAGCCCGCATTTCCGCAATCACGCGGGATATCGCCCGCGCCGTTGAGACCGCGGCGCGGAAAGTCGACGGGCCGATCCACCTTGCCGGGCATTCGGCCGGCGGCCATCTGGTCAGCCGTATGGCCTGCCAAGGCGGCCCGCTTGATACGCGCATTGCGAAGCGCCTTGAACGCATTGTGTCTATCAGCGGTCTTCACGATTTGCGGCCGCTGCAACTGACCGACATGAACCAGGGGCTCCGTCTCGATCCTGATGAAGCGACCGCCGAAAGCGCGGCCTTGCAAGATCCACAGCCCGGGCTCGACATCGTGTGCTGGGTTGGCGCAAGGGAACGGCCGGAGTTTTTGCGCCAGACGCGCCTTCTGGAGGAAGCGTGGGGCCGGAAGGGGGCCACGATCAACGCCCACTACGATCCTGGCCGGCATCATTTCGATGTGATTGACGGACTGGCGGATCTGAAAGGCGCGCTGACGAACGCCTTTATTGGTGTCCGCCCCTGATCCCGGATCGAACCGCCGTTCTGACCGGCTCACGGCTCCATCTGATAGAACCGCTGCCAGATCTTTTCGCCGATCATGCAGTCATAGCCCTCCGGAGTCAGCCCGGACCAGTCCGCGTTGATCACCGGCGGGCGAACAGGCGCTGGTTCCGGCAATCGTCCGGCAAGTTCCAGAATCAGTTTGCGCCGCACCGCGCCAGGAAACTCCTCCCAGCTGTAGACCGGGATCGAAAACGACAAGGGACCGCCAATCACGCATTCAGCGTAATAAAGGTCGAGGTCCTCCAGGTGAAACTGCTGGCCGGCCCCCTCACGGGTCATGAGGGGCAGGCCGTTGATGACAAATCCCTGGTAAACGAGTTCGTCGCGCACCTGAACAACGGGCGGGCCCATGTTATTCGGACCGTCTCCAGAGACATCGATGACCTGACGCTCACCGAAGAAGCCGTTGTCAGCGAAGGACGCAGGCGCAAAGCCCAAAATGCCGGAAATGGAGGTCCGGCGGAGTGTCGTTGGCGGATTGATGGTGAGTTTGGCGGCAAATGCGTCAAGATCAGCCGGTGTTTCGATCAGCGTCCACGGAACCACGACCCGCTGCGAAAATGCCCCTGACCATTCCACGTAGGAAATCGCGACCTTGCCGTGATAGCCGGTCTCAATCGCCGCAAAAACCGCGGGATCGCGCAGGGCCGATGCATAGCCACGGCGCTGGATTTCTTGCTCGTTTGTCGACATGGAATAGGAAATGTCGACAGCGAGCATGAGTTCCACATCGACGGGCGTTTCGGCCACCACGGCGGTCGGCAGGACTGTCAGCGCCAGAATTGCGGGCCATCTCATCAACGCGTCCCTCCATCCGATCCAAAGATATCCCAAAACATGGCGGCGTTCGCGCATAAGATGCCGCTAGATGCGTCGGCCGCTCTGGATAGATAGGATGTGTGACGCATATCGGAACCGTTGGTGCCACTCCGGCAGGCAAAAGCGCTGTCTCGACCATATTCATTTGCGCCAGGATACGGTCGATAGTTACAGTTGAAACCATTCGCTTCTTTGGGAGGACGTGCGTGGGGCTTCGTTTTTTCAGTGACCGGGACCGGCCCGTTCATTTGGGACCTTATCCGACCGAATGGCTCCGCCGCACGGACATCCCTGCCGATCTAGGTCGTGTACCGGCTCCCAAACCGGTACTATTCCGCCGGGCGGACCGGCCCGAAAACCTCGTCAACGCGATGGGCGAGTATCAGGCTATGCTCGACGCCATCCGCGACGGGATGGTCAACAGGGCCCGGGCGGACATTCCCTCCGATCCCAAAGAGCGGGCCAATCATCTCAAAGCGTTCGGTTATTTTTCCGATGCCGCGATGGTCGGCATCTGCGCGCTCCCGGAGGCGGCGGTGTTGACGGTGCCGATTGAAAATCCGGACATCGGCCGGCTCGCCGAGGATCTGAAAACGCGTCAGACGAAAACGCTCGCCTCGGGCATCGATGTCATCATGGCGGATCTCAAAGACAGCATGGAGGCGCCGCCGACCACGATCGACGGGCACACCCACGCGGTGGTGTTTCTCTATGAAAACCCGCGGGTGCCGGAACCGGGTGAGCCGGGGGCGGACTGGATATCAGACGCGCTGGACCAGCGCGCGGCCTTGCGGGCCAATGAGACCGCGACAGTGATTGCCAACTACATCCGGCTATTGGGTTTCGACGCCAAGGCCCATTCCGTCACTGCGGCGGACGTGGATCTTGGCCGGCTCGCGGTCACCGCCGGTCTCGCGTTGGTGGAGGAAGAGCGCCTTGTGGCGCCTTATATCGGCGAAAGCTTCGGGCTTGCCGCGATCACCTGCGCGCTCGACCTTGCCGTCGACCGGCCATTGGCGCCAATGCGCGACCAGCCCAGGTTCAAGGCGTTCGGCCCCGCCTGGTGGACCGGCAAGGGGGTGCAGAAATCAGCGCTCAACCGCGATCCGTTCAAACGGCGCCGGTTTGCCGATGGCCCGCATCCCTTTGAAAAACTGAAGCGCGTCGACGAACCGACAACCTTTATCGACGAGGACCGGGTCGCGCGCGTTCCGAAGCGCACGGACATGTTTGCACGGGCCCAGTTCGGCGATATGGGCAAGGCCGTTCAAAACGGGGCGAAGGGCGGGCATTATGCCCGGAAGTCGGCGCCGAGTTTTGCCCAGCGCAGGGCGCTCGGCGCGTTTGTCCTGCTCCAGGACGGCGCCCCGGATCCGGATGGCGCCCGCCCGTCGGATCCGGACAAGAACGCTCAGACCATCAAGGCGGCCTGTTATTTTCTCGGGGTCGATGCGGTGGGCCTGTCCAGGTGTCCGGACTGGACGTGGTACTCCCACGATGCGGCCGGGGAACCGATCGATCCGCCGCACGATCAGGCGATCTCAATGATCATCGACCAGGGCTATGAGACCATGGAGGGTGCCTCAGGCGATGACTGGATCTCCGTCGCCCAGTCCATGCGTGCCTACCTGCGGTTTTCGCTGCTCGGCGGGGTGATCGCCAAACAGATCCGCAACCTCGGCTACAAGGCCAAGGCCCACACGGTGCTCGATGGCGAGGTGCTTCAGCCGCCGCTGTTGCTCTTGTCGGGACTGGGCGAGGTCAGCCGTATCGGGGAGGTGATCCTCAATCCGTTTCTCGGACCGCGCCTGAAGTCGGGGGTGGTGACGACGGACATGCCGATTGCCCATGACCGTCCGATCGATTTCGGGCTGCAGAACTTTTGTGAGAACTGCAACAAATGCGCGCGCGAATGCCCGTCCGGCGCGATCACGGCCGGCCCGAAGCTGATGTTCAACGGCTATGAGATCTGGAAGTCGGACAGTCAAAAGTGTGCCACCTACCGGATCACAACGCCCGGCGGGGCCATGTGTGGCCGCTGCATGAAGACCTGCCCCTGGAACCTTGAAGGCCTTTTTGCCGAAACGCCGTTCCGGTGGGCGGCATCGAATATTCCCGCCGCCGCGCCCCTTCTGGCGAAACTCGACGACATGGCCGGCAATGGCGGATTGAACCCGGTCAAGAAATGGTGGTGGGACATCGAACTCCAGGACTACGGTGCCTACCGGCCGTCCCGCCATCCGGTGAACAGCCGCGATCTTCAAAAGGACCTGGACCTGAAATACGAGGACCAGACGCTGGCGGTCTATCCGGCGCCGCTTGCGCCGCATCCATGGCCTTACCCCTTTCCCATGGACCGGGAGGCCGGCATCAAGGCCTACGAGGTGCTGGTGGCCGCCGAGGAGTACTTGCAGAAGCTCGAGCGCGGCGAGACCGATCATCTCCACATCTATCAGGTTCCGGGGGATGCGCCGGTGCTTCCGGTCGTGGTCAGCCGCGTTGAGCACCTGTCTGGCACGACCGCACGTTTCGAACTCCGCGCACTGGATGGTGGTCATCTTCCGCCCTGGACGGCCGGTGCGCATCTCGACGTGGTCGTTGCGCCGGAGTTCCTGCGCCAATATTCCTTGTGCGGCGATCCGGCCGACCACGGCCGGTACGAGATCGCCGTGCTGCGCGAAAACGGCGGCCGCGGCGGATCGGCTCTCTTGCACCGGATTTTTTCCAAAGGCCGACGGATCTTTGTTTCCAAACCGATCAACCATTTCGAATTGGATGAAACGGCTGAAAAAAGTTTCCTCATGGGCGGTGGGATCGGCATCACGCCAATGATCGCCTTCGCCCACCGGCTTCACGCGCTGGGCCGGGAGTTCGAACTGCACTATTCCGCGCCGTCCCGGCAACAGGCGCCGTTTTTGGAAGAACTGACGCGCATGACTTGGCGGGACCAGGTGACGGTGCATCTGTCCGCGGACGGGACGCGGGCCGATTTTGACCGGATCCTCTCCGGCCCTCCAGCAGATGCCCATGTCTATGCCTGCGGCCCCGATCGCTACATGGACGCGGTCATGGCTGCCGCCGAACGGGCCAGCTTTCCCGAGGACGCCCGCCATCTTGAGTATTTTTCGGTCCCCGAGCAGCCGGACTACGAGAACCGTGCCTTCGTTCTACGCCTCAAGGACGGCCGCGAGTTCCGCGTGCCGGCCGACAGGACGGCGGCCGATGCCCTCAATGAAAACGGCATTCATGTCGACGTGAAATGCGCCGACGGCCTGTGCGGGGTCTGCAAGTGCGGGCTGATTTCAGGCGATGTTGAGCACCGGGACTTCGTTCTATCTGCCAAGCAACGCGAAACCGCGTTGATCTTGTGCCAAAGCCGCGCCCGTGATCCGGATGGCGTTTTGGAAATCGACCTCTGACGGCCTTGTTCAGACGGGAACGCCGTCATTCGGCCCGCAAATCCGTATGAGGCGCGCGCCGGATCTACCGGTTTCAAGGCGAGGTGCGGTCGGGTTTCAGGCAATCAACGATCGCGGTCAGTGTGTCTCGCCCAAGCGGCGCCTGGCCGATGCCGAACGCATCGTGAAACAGCCAGTCGCCCGCCGAGGTCGCGGCGAGGCAAATGGTCGCCGGTTCCGGACCTTCCCAATGGTAGAGGTAGAGTTCTCCGGCAAGGATTTCAGACAGATAGGTCGCCGCGCCATTGTTCATGCCGGTTTGCTCGGCCTCAAGGCCATAGCGGCTTGAAATTGGCAGCAGCGGCCCGGTCGCGGCAACGGGCGGGGCGGGAAAACGCCGCGACTTGTAGCCGAGATCTGTCCAGCGCGCGAACCACCATTGGAGGGTATGCGGCGCACGGATGTCCGAAAGACCATGCAGCGCGGCCTTTTTCTGACGGTCGGTCAGATGGCGCATCCCCTCGCTCAACACATAATGGAGCCGGGAAATGGGAACGCCCTGCGCCATCAAGCCGGCGGCATCGATCCGGTCGAGCGGTTCGGGAAATGTGGAAAAAACCTCGTTGACGATGTCCGAGACTGCAGCGGAGACGATCTCCGGCTCGCCCGTTTTCAGAGCCTCGAGAAGATGTTTGTCATGGTCTTCTTGAAGCGAGGCGGGGAGTTTTTCAAGGAAGGGCAGGATAGCACCGGAAAGCGTCCGGCCGATCAATTCACCAAAAAGATCCATGCGTTTTGATGTCATCAGACGGACCGCGAATGCGGCCCGATCCTCCCGGCCTGTTTGTCCGGCATCCATGAAAAGCCGCAGGAGCAAACCGGTCACGCCCGTCCGTCCGTGCGTTCGTTCCTTGTGAAGAAAGCGCCAAAAGCCTCGTTGCTGGTAACATAGATCAAGGACAAGCCATTGCGCCCGGCCGAACGGGGCCGCAAGCCGCCTGACCGTGACCGGAACCGAATTCAGGTATTCGGCAAGGTAGACATCCGCCCGGTGACCGGGTTTGACCTTGATGTCGGAGATGGCTTTTCCGCGGGCCAGAACGCTGACCGGGCTGCCATTCACACCGGATAATGGGTCGGAAAACACCGGCCATGATGGCAAAATCTCGTCCAGCCTCTCATCCCCGGAGGAGATCCAGCACCCGAACAAACGCTCCCAGAAGCCGTAGACAACCGCGCCAGTCTCGAACTTCTCGGTCAAGCCCTGCGGTGTCCAGTGGTAAGTGGCATAGACGGGAATGCTATCCCTGTCGCCACTTTGGTGAAGGTCGAGCGCGGCCTGAATGGGATCGGAACCTGTTCGGCCCATGGAAGATCTCCGGTTGATACGGAGAAAACCTGCCGATCCGGCCCCCCTGTTTCAATTGGGAGCAAAAACTCGTTTCGCGTTGTGAACAGGCGACTGTATTTCATTGGTAATTATTATAGTGTCAATTTCCACAAGTCAGAGCGGTGTGTGCGAGTTCTGTGGCGCCGAAGCTCTAGTCCGCCAGGGCCATCTTCGGTGCTAAATCAAGACGCGGCGCCAGCTGGCCTTCAATTCAAGGCCTCACGTTGGCAGAAACAGCTCCGGATCGGTCGGGCCTTCGGGCTTCAGCGTGAATTCGGCAAAGCCGATCGCAAGCCGGCCGTCGAAAACCGGTTTTTCGGTTAAAAGGCGGACTTGCAGCGAGGCGAGGGGATCGTTGTGCTGAAAGGCAAGGGTGACGTCCATCCGGCCCGCGGTCGATATCACCACATGCGTCCGCGTGAGTTCATGAACGCCGAACTGATCGGAGGCACACACGTCAATGAGACACGGCACGCCGACCGCTTCTTCGGAAAAGCTGATCATGTAACGCAGGAGCCACGTCCCGGCGGGCAGGTGAATAAATGGCCCAAACGCGACATAGCGGGACCGTCCGGTCATGTCGACCGGCGCCGACACAGCTTCGTGAGGCGGCTCGCCGTTCAAGAACAGCTCTTTAGTGACGACAATTGGAGCGGCGCGCTGACCGGCCAGATGACGGTCCAGACCGGTCAGCATGAACTGTCCGGCCCGGGCAAGATTTTCGTCGAGGTTTGATGTCCAGGTAGTCTCAATATCGGTGCCGCCGTTTTCCGGCGCGACCATCAACTCCACCAGTTCTTGGGTATCCTGCGCGATCCGGTGCACCTGCATCGGCGAAACGGCAAGGTCATACAGCCGGGCAATCTCGGCAATGACGGCCAGCGGCGCTTCCAGCACCTGCTCGAACCGGATCGGCGCGACGGTCTCGCAGTCGGCCAGGTTGATCAGGCAGGAACAATCGCCGCTGATCGACCGGATGGCGGTCAAGACGTCGAGATCGCCATTCTCCACCAGATGGATGAGCGACCGGCGGGGATCCGACAGCGCGAGCAGGATCGGCTTTTTTGAATCGCGCAGCGCGTTGGCAAGATCATTGTCCGGACGAGAGACCGCGACGACCAAGTGGTCTTTCTCGCACAGGATCAGCTGACGCCCGACATCGGTCAAACTGCCGGTGCTGTTGACCTCGTCGACGCGCCGTCCGGCGGCGATCAAGAGCTGCGTAGTCACCGTTTGGCACCAGGCGGTCAGGGGACCGGGAAGTCCGAGCGTGGCATAAATCATGACTGTAAAGCTCCACGCCAGGGGCGCCGGATCATGAATGCCGGGCGATGTCGGCGTCCACCATTTCGCAAATCATGTCCTCAAGACTGATTTCCGGTTCCCAGCCGAGTTTCGCCTTTGCCTTACCAGCATCGCCGAGCAGAACGTCGACTTCGGCGGGGCGATAGAAGTCGGGATTGATCGCAACGTGGTCGGACGCTTTCAATCCCACATGTTCGAACGCGATGTCGACCATCTGTTTGACCGAGGTCGTGCGTCCGGTCGCGATCACGAAGTCGTCCGGTTCATCCTGTTGCAGCATCAGCCACATGGCGCGCACATAATCCTTGGCATGGCCCCAATCCCGCTTGGCATCGAGATTGCCGAGTTCAAGCGTGTCGAGCTTGCCAAGTTTAATGCGGGCGACGGCGTCTGTGACCTTTCGGGTCACGAATTCCCGGCCGCGCAGGGGGGATTCGTGATTGAACAGCAGTCCCGAGCACGTGAAAAGATCGAAGCTTTCCCGGTAGTTGATGGTCATCCAATGGGCATAAAGCTTCGCGGCCGCGTAGGGTGACCGCGGATAAAACGGCGTTGTTTCAGTTTGGACCTTTTCCTGGATCAGACCAAACATTTCCGAGGAAGACGCCTGATAAAACCGGGCCTGCGGTGCCTCTAGCCGGAGGGCCTCCAACACGACGACCGCGCCGAGACCGGTCACATTGCCGGTCAGGAACGGTTGCTCCCAGGAGGTTTTGACAAAGGATTGCGCGGCCAGATTGTAGACCTCGTCCGGCTGGACATCGCGGACGATCCGGCACAGTCCGGACAGGTCCGTCATGTCACCATCCAGAAAGACGACGTCATCGGCAATGCCGAGCCAATCCAGACGATGGGAATGGACCCCGTAATGGCTTGACCGGCGGACCACACCAAAGACCTTGTAGCCCTTTTCCAGAAGCAGTTGCGACAAATACGCGCCGTCCTGCCCCGTCACGCCCGTAATCAGTGCGGTCTTTGCCATCAAAAATGCCTTTGTTCGGTCTGGGAGGGTCGCCTGACCAGGGGAAACAATGCCCTATGGGACTTGGCTGAACGCACTTAAATGCTCCGGCCAGAACCGTCAACCGGACCGGACGGCAATCCGGCTCTTGGACAACCGGCCTGGCGCCGGACCGGTGGCGGGCGCAGGCAGGCTGGATGAAAGACGCACCCCGTCAATTGATCGCCTTTCCCCGGTTTTCCGCGCGTTGCGGGTCACGTTTCCCTCTTGATGTCTGGAGATTGCGTCATCAGTCACGCCCAAGCGCCACACATGTGCTATAGGCGAACGTATGGTGGTGAAACGTGGGCTGGTGGCGCGATCATGGCGCGCGTCGCCGGCGGACCAATTGAGCGTAGGACTGCGTGGCAATGGGCCCGGTACTGGCCACAACAAGACCAGATTTGACTTATAGTGACGGCGGAAATACGGGGCGGCGGATCAGTTGCCTCCCGGTGATCGCGGGAGTAAACACGGTGCCAGTGACGTGGAGACGGCGGCCGATCCTCAAAGACAGGGCTTTCGAAAGAACAGCTTGATGGCGACAGCGAAAGAGAAACAGACACTGATTGCGGAAGTGGACGGGAGCAAACGCGTGCATGCGCTTGATCCCGTCGATGATCGCATGCCGCCTGACAAAAGCGGCACGGGCAAGATCCAGAAGCTTGTTTTTCCGCCGTCCGAATCGCTCGACGCGATGGTCGATGACTGGAAAAGCCGATTGAGAATCGGCGGGATTGGCTCCTTTGCCATTCTCGTATTGCTGCCCACGCTTCTTGCCGGCCTTTATTTTTTTGTCATCGCCTCCGATCAATATGTGTCGGAGGCGAAGTTCATCGTTCGCTCCTCCGACAAGCAACAGGTCGGCGGGCTCGGCGCGCTGTTGCAGACAACCGGTCTTGGAACGGCGCCGGAAGAAACCTATTCGGTGATCGATTATCTGGTCTCACGCGACGGCTTGCGCGCGGTGGACGAAAAGCTGGACTATCAAGCAATGATGGGCAGCGACCAGATTGACTTTCTGGGCCGGTTTCCAAATCCGATCGATGGCGACACCCGGGAGGGGATGTACGACCATTACCAGCGCCACGTGATCGCGCTGCACGATCCGTCCAGCGGCGTTTCGGAACTGACCGTGAAGGGTTTCACGCCGGAAAGCGCGGAACAAATCGCCCTGACGCTGCTTGATAGCGGTGAGCTTTTAATCAACAGGATGAACGAGCGCGCGCTTGACGATGCGCTGCAAATCGCCCGTGACGAAGTTCGGCTTGCCGAACAGCGGGTCTTGAACAATCAACTGGCAATGAAGGCGTTCCGGGTCCGTGAGGGAATCGTCGACCCGGAAGCGGAATCGGAACAGGCGCTGGAACTGATCAGCGAGCTGAAGGGCCGGCGTGCAGAAATCAGGACCGAGCTCAATCTGACCAGCCAGGTGTCTCCTGAAAGCGTCAGGAACAACATGCTGAGCGAGCAGCTCATCGCGATCGAAAAGCAGCTTGCGGCCGAACAGGCGCGGGTCATCAGCGAAAACGGCGCTCTGATCGGCGCTTACGCCGATTATGCGAAACTGGCATTGGAAGGGGAATTTGCCGGGCAGGCGCTGTTGACGGCGGAGGCCAATCTCGCATCAGCGCGGGTCGAGGCATCGCGCAAACAGCTCTATCTGGAGCGTATCGTTGAACCCAACCGCCCTGACTATGCGCGGTATCCCAAACGGTTCCTGTCGGTGGTTACCGTATTCATGACGGCGTTTTTGATTTATGCCATCATCTGGCTGCTTTATGTGAATGCGCGGGAACACAGGCATTCATGAAAACTGGGTCCTACATAACGCCCGACCACAAGCTCCCATTGTGGAGCCGGTTTTCCGCGAAACTGGAATCGCAAAGCCGGGTCGTCGGCGCGCTGGTCATGCGCGAGATCCACACGCGGTTCGGCCGCGAGAACATCGGCTTTGCCTGGATCATCGCCGAGCCGGTGCTGTTCTGTCTCGGTGTCATCTTGATGTGGTCGATCGTAAAATCGGAAAACCACATTGAAACGCCGATCGTTCCGTTTCTTCTGTCCGGTTATATGCCGCTGCTGCTCTACCGGCACTGCGTGATGCGGGCCCTGCGCTGCATGCAGGCGAACCTGGAGCTGATGTATCACCGGCAGGTGACGATCTTTGCGATGTACATGGCGCGCATGGCCGTCGAGATCATCGGCACGATCGCGGCCTTTTTCATCACCGGCTTCATTTTCTTCATGTGGGGCTTTGTCAAAGTGCCGTACGACATGGGGCCGATCGTGCTCGGCTGGCTCCTTTATGCCTGGTACTCAGTGGCGGTCGCGATTACGATCGGCGCACTCAGCGAGCGCTCGGAGGTCGTTGAAAAAATCTGGCATCCGATCTCCTACATCATGATTCCCCTGTCCGGCGCCTTTTACATGGTCGACTGGCTGCCCAAATCGGTGCATCACCTGATCATCCTGTTTCCGCAGGTCAGTGCCGTTGAATATATGAGGGGCGGGTATTTCGGTCCCGGGGTTCCGGTCTATTACAATTTGCCGGTGGCGATCTACACCTCGGCCGTGATCACGGTGATTGGCCTCTATTTCCTCAAAGATGCCCGTTCCTACGTTGAAGTGACATGATCCGCGTCGTCAATCTGGTCAAGGAATACAAGACCGGCCATATCCGGAAACGGGTGCTGAACGACGTGAATTTCGACGTCGCCCGGGGCGAGCGGCTGGCTGTGCTGGGCCGCAACGGCGCCGGCAAATCGACCCTGGTGCGGCTGTTGGGCGGGCTGGAATATCCAACCAGCGGCCATATCATCTGCGACATGTCACTGTCTTGGCCGCTCGGTCTGAACGGCGGCTTCCAGGGCAGCCTCAGTGGCACGGACAATATGAAGTTCGTCGCCCGGATCTATGGCAAGCCTTACCGGGACGTTTACGACTTCGTGGAGTATTTTTCCGAGCTCGGCGCTTATCTGGAGGAGCCGGTCAAGACCTATTCCTCCGGCATGCGGGCGCGCCTGGCATTCGGCCTGTCGCTCGCGATTGATTTCGACTGTTATCTCATCGATGAGGTGATTTTTGTCGGCGACCAGCGCTTTCACCGCAAATGCCGGGAAGAGATCTTCGAAAAGCGGGCCGACCGGTCCCTTCTGCTTGTGTCACATGACGCGAACATCCTCAACGAATACTGCAACGGAGCGCTCGTTCTGCATGGCGGCCGGTCGAAGGTGTTCAAGGATGTGCCGCTCGCGCTCGATATCTACAACTCGCTCTAATCGCATCTCCTTTTTCGCATTCCGTTCGGGCTCTTGGCTGGTTCCGGAGATTGCTTTGCAAGCACCGTCTTTGTAAGACGGCGCGGGGAACCGGCGCGGCCGGCCGATGACAAGACTTCATACGAGAGACATCATGGTTGCCGAAGGCATTCTGGAAAAATACAAACATATCGACGAGACTGCGGCACCGGATGGGTTCTTTACCAATTTCCTGGGGGTCAAGACCCGGATCGGCAATCTTCCGCAAGGGCCAGACCTCAATGGCAAGGTCTTTTCCGACACGCCCGGTGCGGCCTCAGGCGACGGCGTGTTCGCCGGGCAAAGCGAATACAATGCTCTTTTGACCGCGTTGGACGCCTGTGTGGGGGCGGAAACGGTTACGATCGCGGAGTTCGGCGCGGGCTGGGGCCCATGGATCTCGGCCGCCGGGGTCGTCGCGCGCCGCATGGGCATTCCCGATATCCGCCTGATCGCGGTCGAGGCCGATGCCTACAAACACAGTCAGCTCCTGTTGCATATGGAGGACAACGGCCTTGTTCGCGAAAATGGCGTGACCGTCACGACCCACAATGCCGCCATTTCGCATAGCGACGGCGTGTTGCATTTTCCAAAGGACCTCAATCCACTGGATTATGGCGGGCAGGCCAGCGAGACAGGACATTCGGTCGACTACCGCGGCATGGGCTATCAGACGATCGAAGTCCCTGCGCTGTCGATCGAAACAGTGCTCAAGGACGCCGGACCGGTCGACTATCTTCACGTCGACATTCAGGGGGCGGAATACGAGGCACTCCAGCCCTGCCGGTCGTTCCTGACGGAACACGTGAAGTACATGTTCATCGGCACCCATTCGCGCATGATCGACGGACAGATTGTTGAACTCCTGCATGAGTGGGACTGGCAGATCCATATCGCCCATCCCTGCGGCTTCGTTCATGACCGGTCCGTACCGACCCTGGAAGGCATGACCGTTGCCGACGGTGAGGTGTTTGCGTCCAATCCGCGTTTGACAGGCTCAGATTGACGGAATGATGCGGGTCGATCCAGCCACCCGTCAGCGGTCCTGCCAATGGCCGCAAAGATCTTTGCGGACTTGGTCATGAGATGGCTGGTCATCGACATCGGCAGATTGGAACGCCGGTTGGGGCGGGCGGCGCCGACCGGTGTCGACCGGGTGATCCTTGCTTATGCGCGCGAGCTGGAAAGACGGTTCCCCGAAAGGACGTGTTTCGTGCGCACGGCGTTCGGCCGCATCATTCCCTATTCGAGGGCGCGGGCCGCGCGGATTCTCGATCTGACTGAATCCAATTGGGCGACCGGGGCCAGGGACGTTCCGGGCCGGGTGTCGACGGTGCTGGCCCGCGTGCAGGACTATGCGCGCGCCGCGGCAATTGGAGGATTGAAGAAACCGTTTGTCTTTTTTTCTCTCGATCACAACGGATTGGAGGAAAAGGGCGCCGTGTGGCGATCCAAACAGCAGGCCGAAAACCGGGCGGTGGTGTTCCTGCACGATTTGATCCCGTTGACGCATCCTGAATATGTCGTGCCCGCCACGGAACAAAAGCATCGCCAGCGCATGCGCTCGATGGCCGGGCACGCCGACCTGGTGATTGCTAATTCCAGCTATACGCAGGATGAATTTGCCCGCTACCTCGGCAAGGCCAATCTCCCGGAGCCCAACACGATGGTCGCCTGGCTCGGCGCACAGCCGCATTGGCAAGAAAACGGCAGGAGCCCGGGTGTTGAAAGGCCTTATTTTGTCGTCCTGGGCACGATTGAAGCCCGGAAAAACCATGTGCTTATTCTAAGCGTCTGGCGCCATCTTGCGGAACGGCTGGGGCCAGAGGCGCCAGTCCTGCATGTCGTCGGCCGGCGCGGCTGGGAGGCCGAGGCAGCGGTTGACATGCTGGAGCGGTGTCCGGCGTTGAAGCCCTGCGTCGTGGAACACGCCAATATGGCCGACAAAGACCTGGTTCCACTCGTCCACAATGCCCGGGCTTTACTGTTTCCCTCCTTTGTCGAAGGGTTCGGCTTGCCGCTCGTGGAAGCGCTTGGCAGCGGGATCCCGGTGATCGCCTCGGACATCCCGGTGTTCCGGGAAATTGCGGGCAACATTCCCGACTACACCGACGCGCTGGATGGTCCGGGCTGGGAGCGGCTCATTGAGGCCTATTGCGACGCCGATAGCCCCGCTCGCGCCGCCCAGCTTCAAAGGATCGCGTCTTTCGATCCTCCGTCCTGGGACGATCATTTTAAAACGGTTCTTCCGCACATTACGGACCTGGTCGAGCATCCGGGCTGACGCGGTATGGACCGCGCAACGCAGGCGGCGCATGCATCTTCGGACGCGCCAGACCGGGCGAGGGTAATTTAGGTGACTTTGTCGTAGAGCGCGCTCAGCCGTTTCCGGTAGGCCTCGGGCGAGAATTTGGCGGCCTGTTCCGGGCCCTTGCCGCTTAGTTCCTTCAAAAGCCCGTCATCGCTGTCGAGCGCCAAAATGCCGTCGCGAATGCTTCGCACGCTGATCGGATCGACAGCGACCGCCGCATCCCCCGCCACTTCGCTCAAAGATGATCCGTTTGACGCAAGCACCGGCGTGCCGAGTGCCATCGCCTCGAGCGCGGGCAGTCCAAAGCCTTCATAAAGTGACGGGAACAGCACCGCGCGGGCGCCGCGGATCAGGCTGATCAGGAACTCATAGGGAAGGTAGCTCAGTTTGGTGATCCCGCTTCCATCCGGGCGGCGGGGGTTTTCCTTGATGATCTGCAATTCGGCCTTGTTCTGCCAGCCGCCCGACGACACGATCACCAGAGGGCGTTTCACGCGTGAACTGAGATAGGCCTCGATCAGTCTGCGGATGTTCTTCTTCGGTTCAATTGCACCGAAGAAAAGGTAGTAGTCCCGATACCCAAGGGAAAACAGGCCGGAAATCTCGTCCTCGATTTCCTGGTCCGATTTGGCCTTGGCCTCCTCGGGTATGTTGATCGCCTGATAGGTGTTTGTCACCCGCTCCTCAGGCACGCCCAGCGCCCGAATGATATCGGCTTTGGACTGTTCCGACACGGTGACGATGTGATCGGCCGTGTTCTTGATTTCCTGGAAGAGTTTGTAAGAGCGCCGCTTGTTGTCCAAGGACGCGTAGGGAAGGATCAACGGCACCAGGTCGTGGATTGTATAAATGTTTGGGGCGTTTTGAATCCGAACCGGCAGTTGAAACGTGAAATGCGCCACGCTGGGGGGGCGGTCCAGCGTCACTGGAAACAATTTGCCGCGGACCGAAAAGAACCGGTTCGCACGCGGAAACAGATTGGGGACAACGAGGTGCGACGCCGCATCGGTGACCCGGTTCCGGATCGGATTCTCCAGGAGATAACTCTCTGACGGCAGCCGTGTCGCCCGTGCGCCGCGCGCGCTGGTCGTGAACGCCTCAACCGTATAGCGAGCGTATTCCAGCTCCGTGGTTTTCTTCTCCCGGTCCTCGAACAGGATGGACTTTGCAAGCTCCAGATTTTTCGGCACATCACCCTGGATTTCATGGAGCAGTTCGGCGCTGTAGCCAATGGATGGCGCGATGTTGACGAGCGCGCGGGCATAGGTCGCAATGCCGGTGCCGGTTGGCAGCGAGATGTTGTAGGAATCGTAGAGTATCGTTTTCATATGCGGACTTTTTGAGATCGGCGGAGCGGCCGGACGCAAAGGCGCGCCCTCTATGCGGCGTTGGATCTTTGATCGTCAAGAACATCGCGAAGGATCGCCGTGATATCTGACGGCGGCGCCCAGCCGATGACCTCCTGAAGCGCCGCCGGCGAGGCTTCCGCCCTTGGAATATCAACAGGCCGGAAACGGTCGGGATCCGGTTCGACCTCGATCGCACAGCCCGACATGGAAATCAGATCGTCGACGACCTTGGACAACAGCACCGGCCTGCCTGAGCAGATGTTAAAAGTCGCGCGGCTGGGAAGGTCATCGGTCATCTTGAGAAGGTCAACGATCGCGTGAACGACGTCCTGGACATGGATAATGTCACGTTCCACCTGGAGGTTTCCGACCTTCAGGACGGGAGGTGCCGTGCCTCTTTCAATAGCCACGACCTGAGCGGCGAAATTCGGCAAGACGTAGCCGGGGTCCTGGCCCTTGCCGGAATGATTGGTTGGCCGGGTGATGATCAGACGGCTGTCCGTGGGAAGAATGTCGGCGAGCAGTTGCTCGCAGGCGATCTTTGATCGTGCGTAGCTGTTTTGCGGGACCGGCAGGGACGTCTCGTTGACACGCCCGTCTAAAAACGCGCGCCCATACACATCCGCCGAGCTTGAGAACAGAAAGGTTGATCCGGGCACGTGGCGGGCAACCGATCGCGCAAGGTTCAGTGTGCTTAAAAAATTGGTGCGCCATGTCTCGGCCGCGCCGTCGGCAAATGCGCCCGCAATCGATGCCTGCGCGGCCAGGTGGACGATCACGGCCGGTTTGTGTTCACGTATGAGGGCATCGACATCGGCATCGTCGGTCAAATCGCAATATGCGGCGATCCAGGGCTGCTCAAGGCGGGCCAGTTGAGCGGTGCCCGCCCGGCCAACGGCAATGCGGGGCCCTTGAAGGGTAAATTCCCCCGACAGGGCCGCGAGCAGATGACGCCCGACAAAACCGCCCGCGCCGGTCACCAGAATTGTCCCGTCCAGGCCCGGAACGGTGTTGTCATCTTGTGTCATGTGAAGAAGCGCGGCACGTGGGTAATGATGCGGTCTTATAGTCCCATCCAAGCGCCGATGTCATCCGGTAAGCCGGACCCGCGTGTCAAATTCAATGGCCAGGACCGCCGCCAAACATAGGAAAACCGGCCATATAGTATTTACTTTCATAGGGGTCTCCGATATATGTTAAGCGATCGCGGGACCGCCAGGGTCCACCGGACCAGGGCGTATGAGTCGAAAGTTGAGAACATGGGCAGGTTAGAAGGTTCCACAGCTCGGATTGAAGCCGAGCACGACATGGCCGAGCTGCGCAAGGCAGCCGGTGAATGGTTGAAAGGGCTTCGGGAAGCCAGGGGCTTGTCGCAGACCGAGCTTGCCGAGCGGGTCGGCGTGGACTACTACTCCTTCATCTCTCAGATCGAGAACGGCCGGGGACGTATTCCCTCCGCGCGCTACGCCAAATGGGCAGATGCACTCGGCCTCCCGCGGCGGGAATTCGTCCGCAACATTTTGAAATATTACGATCCGACGGTATACGACTTGTTGTTCGAAGACTGATTCGCGGATCATAATCAACGGTTCGATTTCGCATGGCTCTGATTTCATTCTCGGCATTTGGCAAGCCCAAGCCTCAACCGGCCGATTGGACACAAGAAGAGCTGGCCGAGATTTACCGGGTTTTGCACCTGTTGCAAAAAGCCGGCGTGTCCATCTGCTTGGACCGGGGTCTGACGGACAAACATGAGCCCTGGTGCGCGTTTTTCGATCCGGCCGGTGAAGATGTTTTCCTTCATATTGCCCGGATCGACGGCGCATATATTCTGGTCAGCGAAATCATCAACATCCGCGTGTCCGGCCCCACGCTGCGCGCTGCCACGGCCCGTTTCGAAGAGGCCATCGGCGTTGTCCTGGAAGGCAACCGGGATCGCCAATCCAAGATCGTGACCCATCCGGCCGCGCAACTGATGTTCTCGCTGGCGGCAGTTTTCCTCGTCATCAAGGCAAAATCGGCCACCGCAAGCGAATACTCCGCAATCGGATCGGAAGACGCAGAATTCGCCGCAATGGCGAAGGTGCGCGCTTTGTTGGCACGGATTCAGGAGACCGTGGACAATCCAGCGCTTGTCGCAGCCCTTGTCGCGGCGGTGGCTTTGGGCTCTTCGTCCACGTCGCTCGGGGAGCTTGGGCTGACCGAGGGCGACCGGAACAAGATCCAGGCTTTGGTCGAGAAAATCGAGGAAAACGCCCAAAGCGCCGAAGGTGGGGACGTCCAAGTGGCGTCTGTAGCGCCGCAAACGGCTGGCGAAGCAGCAGCGGGAACGCAAGCTGCAGCCAAGGCGCAGGAGCGTGGCCCTGATCGCTCGCTGTCGGAAGAACCCGAAGCCGCCCAGGTCGACCTTGAAGACACTGGGCCCGTGACGATTGAAACCGCGCATGTCGCCGATCAAGCGGAGAATGACGGTTTGGAAGAACCGGTCGTTGTGGCGGAAGAACCGTTCGACGCTCATCAAACCGGTTCTGACGTGGTTGTTGTCGCGGATCTCGATGGACAGCCTCTGGGGTCCGGGTCGGGTTCCAGCTCCTTGTTCTCCGTGATCGATGGCATGGCCGGCTCCGATCAATCTCAAGGCGGGTACACGGTCGTAGACTTGAGCCCGGATGTGGATTTGGATTTCAGCGGACTGACCGTTGTCGCGCGGGCATCGGAAGCGTCTGAAATCGTACCGCTGCTTCAGACGGACCAGGTGTTGGATCAAGACAGCTCGACAGGCGCACTGGTCTCCAGCCTTGGGTCGTCTCCTGAAATCAGCAACGGGATCGGTATTGCGTCCACTTCGCCCGCCGCCGTGTTTGACAGCTTTCTCGAGCAGGTTGCTGGACTGGTCGATGCGTTTGGCGAATTTGACCTCTATAACTATGCCAACAGCACTTACCGGCATGTCATTATCGTCGATTCCGATTCCCGTAATCTTGATGGTGGGGACCTGGCCTATTTGAGTGGTGAGATCCGCGACGGGTTCTCAGTTTCGCTGATCGGCTCCCGCGAAATGATCGACACCTTTATTGAAGAAACAACCCCGGCCTGATTAAACCAGCGTGCTGCCGGTGTTTGGGGGATTGGTTCATGCAGTGGCATGGCCAACGGGTTTGGGGCAAATCTGGCGGGTCCAAAAAGGGCTTTCCATCTTCATCGAATGGCCGTAAATCACCCCTAACTCTCGCCTTGGCGTATGCTGAAAACGCGTCGCCGACGGATCGCCTGGCTCAGGCTTGGAAACGAAAGTCCAGCATTCGCAATGAAAGAACAGTCGCCCCTGGGAATAGCCCTGAAGAAGTTCCGGTCCGTACTCGGAACCACGGTTGTATTCAGTTTTTTCATCAATCTTTTGATGTTCGTCGGCCCGCTTTACATGCTCCAGGTCTACGACCGCGTTCTGAACAGTGAGAACGAAACGACCCTGCTGATGCTGACGGTCATCGCGTGCGGCATGCTGGTGATCTATGGGATTTTGGAGTTCCTGCGCTCACGAACGCTGGTCCGTTCGGGCATTCAATTCGATGAAGTGCTGGCAAGCCCGCTGTTCCACCGCGTGCTCAAGGGCACGTTGCAGATGCCAGGCTCGAATACGACCTTCGCGCTTTCCGACATCGACAAGCTGCGCGAATTTTTGACCGGAAACGGGCTACTCGCGATCCTCGACGCGCCCTGGGTTCCGATCTTCCTGGTCGTGTGCTTCATCTTTCATCCGCTGCTCGGTGTGATCGCAACCATCGGCGCGGTGATCATCTTTTTCCTGGCTCTGTTGAACGAGCTGTCGACCAGCAAGACGCTCGGCGAAGCCGGGAATGCGTCTCAGATGGCCAATCATTTCGCCACGACCACGCTGCAAAACGCCGAAGTGATCAAGGCGCTCGGCATGGAGCGTCCGCTTCGGGCCATGTGGCAGCAAAAACACCGGGCCATGCTGACCCTGCAAGCCCGGGCAAGTGACCGCGCAGGTGCGGTGATGTCCGTGTCGAAGTTCGTGCGCATGTCACTCCAGGTGTTTATCCTTGGCGCGGGCGCCTATCTGGTGTTGCTCAATGAAATCACGCCCGGGATCATGATCGCGGCGTCAATCATGATGGGCCGGGCGCTGGCGCCGGTGGAACAGGCGGTTGGCCACTGGAAACAGGTGGTTGCGGCCCGGTCCGCTTATGCCCGTTTGACCAGCCTTTTTTCCAAAGTCGCCGAAGACAAGGAAAAGACCGAACTTCCCAAACCGGAAGGCGAAATCGCGGTCGAAAACCTGGTTTCGGTGATCCCGGGGACCCGCAACACGGTTCTGAACGGGGTCAGTTTCTCGCTTGTTCCAGGGGATGTACTTGCCGTCATTGGTCCAAGCGGCGCCGGTAAGACCAGTCTCGTCCGTCATCTCGTCGGTGTCTGGTCGCCCATCAGTGGCAGCGTGCGGCTCGACGGTTCCGAGCTTGCCCATTGGAACCCGGAAAGCCTGGCTGAACACATCGGTTACCTGCCGCAGGACGTTGAACTGTTCTCCGGCTCGATCTCCGACAACATCGCCCGCTTTCAGGAGGGCGACGATGAACTTGTCGTGGAAGCCGCGCAGCGGTCAGGCGTTCACGACCTGATCCAGGAGTTGCCCGACGGATACAACACGCAGATCGGCGAGGGCGGGCGGCAGTTGTCCGGCGGTCAAAGGCAGCGGGTCGGTCTTGCCCGCGCGATGTACAAACGCCCGCGGCTGGTCGTCTTGGACGAACCGAACTCGAACCTTGATTCGGTGGGTGAAGAAGCCCTGAAGGGCGCAATTGAATCCTTGCGCGAGGATGGCTCTACGGTGATCTTTGTCAGTCACAAGGCGAACCTCTTGGCTTTGTCGAACAAGGTTCTTGTCTTGAACAAGGGCCGCGTCCAGGCGTTTGGACCCACCCAGCAACTGATGCGTCCGACATCATCGGTCGAGGGATCGACCCAGACAGGTTCCACTCAGATCGGACAGGGCGAAAGCGGCCCATTGAAGATCCAAAATGCGTGAGTTGGTGCGATGACAACGCAAAAGACCGAGAGTTTCAGCCCGCGGCCCTTTATCTTTTGGGGCTATATCACGATCTTTCTGTTTTTTGGTGTTCTTGGCGGCTGGGCCGCGACCGCGCCTTTGGGAAGCGCGGTGATCGCATCCGGCGTCTTGAGCGTCGAAAGCTCCAAGAAGATCGTGGACCATTATGAAGGTGGTATCGTCCGGGAAATCCTGGTGACCGAAGCTGAACCGGTCTCCACGGGGCAAATCCTCATGCGGCTTAGCGATATCCAGTCGCAGGCCAATGCGGCGATGGTGAATACACGTCTGAGCATTGCCCGAGCAGAACTGGCGCGTCTTGAAGCCGAGCGGTCAAACGCGGCCACGTTGGTGTTTCCTCAGGATTTGAAAGAGATTGAGGATCTTCGGATCAGATATGCCATGAAGTCGCAAGAGGACCTGTTCAATGACCGCGTTCTCGTTCGCGACAGCCAAATCAGTATTCTTGTATCCAAGATCGAGCAGCTCAAACAGCAGATTTCGGGGCTGACTCTACAACGGGATGCGGCCGAGACCGAAATAGACCTGATTGCCGAGGAGGTCGTCCGGCTGAACGACGGCACCGACAAAGGGGTGGTGTCGACAAATCGCCTGTCCTCCCTCAAACGCGAGCAGGCCCAGCGGCAGGGTGCATTTGGCCGGCTTGTCTCCGACATTGCGCGGGTTGAAGAGAGTATCGGTGAAACCGAACTCGAAATCGTCCGGATAAGGCAGAGTTTCAGCGAACGCGCTGCAACGGAACTCCAGGAGGTTCGGAGGGTGATTGCCGAACTGGAAGAACAGGTGGTTGTTGCGGCCGATGTGCTTGAGCGGACCGAGATCCGGGCGCAGGTGGACGGGATCGTCCAGAATATTCAAACCCACACGGTTGGCGGGGTTGTCAAGCCGGGACAACCGATCATGGAGATCATACCGGTCAACGACGAGATCGTGATCAACGGCGAAATCCGGACATTGGACATCGACAACATCTATCCGGGTATGGAAGCCCAGGTCCGGTTGTCCTCATTCACCAACCGCTTGTTGCCAACGATCTACGGTATCGTTGAGTATATTTCGCCCGATACAATTGAATCGTCCAACCCGAACATTCCGCCGCATTATGAGGCGCGGATCGTCGTCAAGCAGGAAGCTTTGCCTGAAGAGGTGAGGGGAAAACTCACACCGGGCATGCCTGCCGAGATCATCATCCCGACTGGCGAGCGCACCGTCGTTGAGTACCTTGTCGAGCCCATCCAAAATGCCATCCGGACGAGCATGCGGGAAGAATAGCCCGTTGCGGCATATTCCCGTCATGGCAGGCCATTCCGGGCCTCAATGACAGATGTCGACGGCCCAGGTGTCTCGGCATCAAGCCGTTGACCGCTTGATCTTTTTTGGAAATCCACGCCAAAGTGCCGATTGGATAGAGTAAGGAAGTCCCATGGTGTCGATCCAACCGGTGTCCCGTGACCGGCACGCGTCCAAACACTGGCAGCGGTTTTCAAGTTACGAATTCGCGCAAAAGACGGCGGTCGCTCCGCTCGTCATGGCCGAGTTTCCGAAGGCGACCCAGTCGTTTCCCATTGGATTTATCAAGGAAGCCGATCGCTATTTTCCGGTCGCGGTCCTCGGCATTGAACCGAACGTCAATTTGTATGTCGGGCCCGACGGGCGGTGGATCGGCGGATACATTCCCGCCAGCTTGCGGGGGTATCCGTTTCGAATTGGCGAGACGGAAGCAGGGGAGCAACTCCTTTGTATCGACGAGGACAGCGGGCTGATCACCGATCCGCCAGAGGGACTGCCTTTCTTCGATGAGAACGGCGACTTGACCGCCGATGTGCAGCAGATCCTTGTGTTTTTGGGCCAGACATATCAAAACCGCGCGGCAACCTTGGATGTTTGCAAGCTCCTTGCCGGCGCCGGTTTGATCGTGCCCTGGGACATCAAGATCGTCGCCGATGACGGCGAAAAAGCCCTTCAGGGTCTGCACCGGATCGACGAGGAAGCGTTGAACAAGCTGGACACGGGGCAATTCGAGAAGATCCGGCAAGCGGCGGCCTTGCCGCTTGTCTACTCGCAGCTCCTATCCATGCAGCATGTGAAATTGCTCGGCAAACTCACGGATGCCCGTGCGCAAAGGGCCGCCCTCATGGCCAAGGAAACACCGAAGGTTCCCGAACTCACCCAATCGCTCACCGAATCCGATACGATTGACTGGTCCAAGTTTGGAATGTGATGAGCGCCGACACCGCCAAGACGATTAACCGTCTGACCACGAGTTACAACGAGACAGAGGACCGGCTGCGGGTGTCAGGCCAGCTGAGCGGGTCCGAGACAATCGTCTTGTGGCTGACACAGCGGTTGGCGCGCCGGCTTGTTCAGGCGTTGTGCGGCTGGCTGGACAAGGATGTTGCCGGAACCGCGGCGGACAGCGTCCGGCAGGAATTTGCGCAAATGGCCGCCGAAGCGGGTCTCGCCCCGCAGGAGCCGGTCAAGCCGCGCGAGGAGACGGCCGAGCGCCTTGTTACCGAAGTCAATCTGCAGCGGGCAGGCGGGCAGGTGACATTCGTGTTCAGAGACGCCGGCGGCGACGGCGTGAACATGTCGTTTTCCGAAACGGAGCTTCGCCAGTGGCTTTCGATCGTCCGGGGATCTTTCGAGCGGGCGAATTGGCCGCTTGACTGCTGGCCCGATTGGCTTCTCGCCGATCCTGCCCCCAAAGAAGATGGCGGGCGGGCATTCATTCACTGAAGCACAAACGGGCCACCATATACCGCGTTGTTTCAAGCTCACGCGAGCGGCTGCCGGACGGTTGATTTCCACCCCAAATGCGGATCGGTTCCTTTGGAAGGTCCGGGTGTTTGACAACAATTGGCCGCTCGTATAACCGGTCGCTTCACCCGCATAGACCCCTGACCTGCCAAGACCAGAAAGAGAAGACAGATGTCCATAGATCCCCCGGCAAAACCGGTCACCACCGACGAAAACACCCAGATCACCATCGATGGGCAGCAGTACAATCTGTCCGAGCTTTCCGCTGAGGCGCAGGCGCAGATCCGGAACATCCAGGAAGTCGACCGCAAAATGGTCGCCGCCCAGAACGAGATCAAATCCTTGCAGACCTGGCGGATGGTTCACAGTCATTCGCTGAAGGTGGAACTGGAAACGGCCTCCTGACACCGGCCGTTGAGGTCATGCCTTATTAAAGGACCGGTGAGCCGTGGAAACGGCGCGCCGGTCTTTTTTGTCGGGCGCCGGGCAGGGCAGCTTTATATATAGTGTCGTTATGCGCCATATATCGCGTCGCTACGCGCCGGTGGTGGTCGCGCCAATCACCAAGGTGTGGGTGAAAAAGCGGTCCGGCCCGGGCGTTCCGGTTCCAAGGCGGGCAACGGCAATGGACAGCGGCAAGAGCCGGCTGTCGCGCGGCAGCGTGCCCTCGATCTTCAACTGGAAGCTGATCCGGTTGGTGCCGGTGTCCATTGGGACGGTGAACGACAGCGCGATGGCGGCATCGGCGGACAGACGGACGGACCCGCGTTTTTCCGCACCGGCATGAAAAGCCGCGACACAGCCGTCGGTCAGGGACCGGCTCCCCTTCAGTTCCAGAAAGACCGGAACCTCGATGGGCGGGCCGTCATCCGCTTTGGCCGCGGCAGGTGCTCCGTCCGGTCCGGCGTCCAGCGTGAGGTCGAAGTGCGCCGCATCGCCGATCAGCCACTTGATGCCGTCATTGTCCCAGAACCAGCGCTCGTCAAAGGCAAAGTCGGCGGCCGCCAGCATGCGGACCCGGTCCAGATGCGCTTCTTCCATGGAATCCTCAAAACGCATGGTCGCCGCCGGCGGCAGCTTGAAGACATGCGCCGGGTCGCCCGGATCGGTGTTCGCGTCAAGACGTTTGCGGTGATGATCGATGTCCGACAGAAGATTGTCCGCCACCGCCCGCCAGGTGACCGGCGTGAAGCTTTCCTTGATCCGCTGACGCCTTTGGGCGAGCGCACCCTCGTCAAACAAGAGCTCCTCGAACAGCTCCACACCGCCGGTGATGTTGAATGGGTCGATGTAATCGACCATGTCGCCACCGACTTCCGGCATGGACGAGGTGTTGGAGGCAACGCACGGCGTGCCGTAGGTGAGGCTTTCGCCGATCGGCAGGCCCCAGCCCTCCACGATGCTTGGAAAACAGGTGAATTTCGCGTGGCGATAGAGAAGCGCCAGATCCGCGTCGCCGATCCCGGTGAGAACCTTCAGATCGCCGCCGAGATAACCAGTGTCCTTGAAGCTCTCCATCAGATCATCGACGCGCCAGCCCTTCTTGCCGACAAACACCAGCTTGGGCAGTTTCCGGTCCGGATGGCGGGCGGCCAGCATCTGCCAGGCCCGGAACAGGTACATATGGTTCTTGCGCGCCTCGATCGTGGAGACGAAGAGAACGTAATCCTCGTCCAGAAGCCGCGTGATCCGGGCGCTGGCCTGGTCGCGGCGCGGGGCGGCCGGCATTTCGTGGGCTAGGGACAAGGTGGAGACCGGCGCGAGCCCGTCGACCTTCGGCGCGAACACACGCGTCAGCTCCGCGCCCGAATAGTCGGAAATGGTGAAGACGAAATCCGCCAGATGCAGGAAATGGAAAAGGCAACGTGTGAAGCGCGACACCAGGCCGCGCGCGCAAAACTCCGGATGGGTGACCGGAATGATGTCATAGATATAAACACCAATCCGCACGCCGGCGCTTTTCAGCCACTGATAAAGGCCATGCACATCCGGCAGCATCCAGAACGCGCCGGCCACGAAGATCGTGTCGCCGGCTCTTGGAGCATACGGCCGGGCGGCCTGTTCGGCCTCGCCGATCAGCGCCTTGAGGCGGCCAGGATCGGTATCATGGGCCTTGAGCACCCGGCACAGCTCCAGGATCGGCCCGGCCGGAACGCAATAATAGGCGCGGGTCACCTCATCGAGATAGGACACGGTGAGATCGGCGCGCCCGCTGTCCAAGAGCGCCTCGGTCATGGCGAGCTGGACCCGCTGAATGCCCGAGACGGTGGAATTTTCCTTAAGGAATTTGAAGACGTCCGACAGATCGAGCAGGATTTTCGCGCCTTGCGCCACGCCGCCGGGCCGCCCATCCGCTGCCGCGCGTTGCGCCTGGTCGGCCAGAAGCCGGGCCGGAAACGCGCCAAGGGCGGAGAGCTCCCGGAACGCCTGGGCGTCCGCCGGGTCGATCGTCAGCGCCTTTTTGTAAAACGCCTCCGCGTCATCGTATCGAGCCCAGCGTTTGTAAAGATGCCCGAGCATGAGCGCCGTGTCGGCGTTGTCCGGTTCAAGCCGCAGCGCGGTCCGGTAACAGTCTTCGGCCGCCGAATGGTTGCCGCTTTCCTTCAGCATGTGGCCGAGCTGAACATGGATCCCGGCCGCCTCGGGCCGGTCCTTCAAGAACGCCCGGTAACCGTCGGCGGCCGCGTCAAACGCGCGCGCGTCGCGGGCCGCGTCCGCCTGCTCCAAAAGCGCGCCGAGCCGCTTGTCCTCGGGCGAGGGGCCGCGGCGGCGGCGAAACCGGTCGATGGGATTCAAGGCGAGACCTTTCCGGTTGTCGATCGGGTGGACCGCGGCCGGGCGCCATACGGGCGCGGCCGGATCCGGTCCGTTCTCCCCTATGGCAGGCGCGCCAAGAGCGCAAGACGGTAAATCAACAGGGTAAAGGACCGGCAAAGGCGCATGCAGCACCGGGTGGATGGGTTGGACGGCAAAATACGCGCAAGTCCCGGCGGAACGCGTGCAGGTTGCGCCAAAAACCGACAAAAGCCCTTGCGCCTCCGGGATTTGCGGGTATGAATGGGGCCGGTGTTTTGCCGCCTTCATGGGACCAATCCGCAAAAAAACCGGATCGCTCTTGTAAGGGTGTGTAATTTACTATACACCGGTGACTCGTTGGGGGAATCATTTCCAGCCCGCTTTTTGGTTTTGACACCGCAAACCTCGCGCCGCCTTTATGCGGAGAGGGGCGGGGCGGGGTTGAAAAACCAGAAGTGGCCAAATATGACCATCCCGGCGGCGGGACTGCCAAACGGCACCCGTACGTACATGTACTCTTCAAGGGACTATGGATATGACTACGTCCGCTACCGTTACTCAATTCTACAACAACGTGCTCCAGCGCGATCCGACAGCGTCGGAACTCAGCAGCTGGGTCGCGTTGATCGACTCCGGCGCGCTCACCAGCGCACAGGCGCTCGACGCAATTGTAAACTCGTCTGAGGCCCAAACCTACGCCTGGCAGGTTGTCCGCTTCTATCAGGCTGCGTTTGGCCGCGTGCCGGACACGACCGGTGTCAACGGCTGGGTTGACCAGCTCGTCGCCGGAACGCTGACCACGACCGATCTTGCCGTCGGTTTCGTGCTGTCGGCCGAATGGACCGCACGTTATGGCGGCACCACGGTCAACGAGCCGGTTCTACAAGGCCTTTACCAGAATGTCCTGGGCCGCCAGGGCTCGGCTGCTGAGATCCAGGCCTGGATCGACACCGGTCTGTCGCTCGACCAGATCCTGATCGGTTTTGCGAACTCGGCCGAGTTCCAGAACAACTCCAACGCGGCGGTCACGAACCTTCTGACCACGGCCGGCAACACGGCCACCGCGAACATCGCGACCGTGTTCGACGGAACGACCCCGCTCGACACGACCGTGTCCGGCGACACGTTCACACTGACCACCGGCACCGACAACTTCACCGGCGGCACCGGCGCGGACACGTTCGATTCGGCGGTCATCGCCGGTAACATGACCTTCGGCGCTTCGGACAACCTTGATGGTGGGTCCGGGACCGATACGCTGAACGTGACGACGAATGCTGGCACCACCCAGCCGGCTGGCCTCAACAGCATCGAAGTTGTGAACGCAACGGCCACTGGTGCGTCTGGGATCTCCTTCCTTGGAACCTCGGGTGTCACGAACATCAACAGCATTGGTTCGACCGCGCTGTTCACGGGTTCGAACATCGGCTCGTCGTCCACGGCCCTGGGCATCACCAACTCGTCGGCTGGCGCCACCTTCAGCTTCGCGAACACCGCTCTGTCGGGTTCGAGCGACACGGCCGGTATCACGCTGA
This sequence comes from Roseibium sp., assembly GCA_017643215.1. Classification (GTDB taxonomy): domain Bacteria; phylum Pseudomonadota; class Alphaproteobacteria; order Rhizobiales; family Stappiaceae; genus Roseibium. The sequence goes on from JAEPNV010000014.1 coordinate 53,798, forward strand.
ACAATGTGACGGGTGGTACGGTCACGATTTCGCCGACGTCGGGCACGAACGGTTTTGAAACCATCGGCATCACATCGTCTGGCTCAGCGAATACGATCACGTTGAACGATGGTACGTCCACGAGCCTGACCACGCTGAACGTCAGCGGCGACCAGGGCCTGACCCTGACCACCACGCCAACGACGATTACGACGGTCAACGCGTCTGGCATGACCGCCGGTGGCCTGACTCACACCACCACCAATGCCGGCACAAGCGGCATCACGGTGACTGGTAGTGCAGGCAACGATGCGTTGACGCTCGGCGCAAACACCGGCAACGACACTGTCGACGCTGGCGCTGGCAACGATACCGTGACCTACACCGGCAATCTCACGAACGCCGACACGGTAAACGGTGGTGACGGTACGGACACCCTGGTCGGTACATCGGCCAACCTGACCGCACTGACGGTCCCGACAACGCCGACCATCACGAACTTTGAGTCGCTGACGGTTTCGAACGCCTTGGCTGCGAACCTGAGCACGGCAAATGTTCAAGCAGGTCTTTCCACTGTGAACCTTGCTGGTGGTTCGGGTGCGTTCGGCGTTACGATGGAAGCCGGTTCTCAGACCGTGAACATCGCAGCGGCCAACACGGGTGCCCTGACGATCACCGACACCGGCACGGCAACCAACGACACGCTGCGCGTCGACAACACCGCAACGACGGCAACCGACGTTCTGGCGGGGCAGAACCTGCTCATCAATGGCTTTGAAACCACCACGCTCGACACGGGTGACTTCTCGACCGTTGCGGGCAACGTTGACGTAAACGCCATCACGATGACGTCTGACACAGGCGGCACGGACACGCTGAACATCGTTGGGTCCGCGACCCTTGATACTGCAGGTGCCATCACGGCCGAAATTATCGATGCGTCCGGTCTGACCGGCACTGCTGCCCTTAACATGGGTGCTGCGGCTGTTGGCGTGACCTCCATCACCGGTAGCGCGGGCAACGACACCCTTTTGGGTGACGCTTCTTCGAGCATCATCGGTGGGGCAGGCAACGACACCATCACCGGTGGTACGGGCAACGATGTTCTTGACGGTGGTGACGGCAACGATGCCATCACGACCAACACCGGTAACGATACTGTCACAGGTGGTGCCGGTAACGACACGGCCACGTTCGGCGCGAACTTCGGTTCCGGCGATGCATTGGACGGCGGTGACGGAACCGACACGCTTAGCGTCACGAACGCCTCGCTGACCACGCTTGCTGGATTGACAATCGGTCAGATCAACACGTTGAACGGCAACGTCAGCAACGTTGAGCAGGTGACCTTGACGGATGCACTCAATCAGGGAACGTTTGACGTTGCACGGTTGGACAGCATCAGCAATATCACCACCAACACCTGGACCGGCGCCGAAACGCTCACCGGCCTTGCCGGTGGTGCGTCGGTCACCCTGAACGACGGTGAAAGTGCCAACGCTGCCAACGCGCTTACCCTTGCGCTGGCCGACTCTTCGGGTTCGAGCGATACGCTGACGGTCAACCTGGTCAACAATGCATCGAACGACTTTGAGAACATCGCAGTCTCGGGCATTGAGACTTTGAACGTTACGACGGCTGAAGCGACCGCCACTACTACTGCTGAAACCCATGTGCTGGATATTGCAGCAACAGGGCTTTCGACCCTTACATTGACGGGTACGGAAGGCCTGAACCTGAGTGGTGCGGCAATCAATGCGACCACGATCGATGCATCAGGCATTGCCGATGCAACGGCGGGTACGGCGCCTTCGGTGAACATCCTTGGTGCCGGTGCAGACCAGACGATCACGGGTACAGCGGGTGCGGACACGATCGACGCCGGTGCGGGTGCTGACACCATCCTCGGTGGCGGCGGAGCCGACACCCTGACAGGTGGCGCTGGTGCTGACACGATCACCGGCGGGGAAGGTGCTGACGACATCATCGGCGGTGCTGGCGATGACCAAATCACGCTGACAGAAACCACGGCAACGGTGGACGAGGTTCGCCTCACGCACTCCGAGCGTGGTGCCGACGTCGACGTGATCACCGGCTTCACCACCGGAACCGGCGGTGACCAGATCGAAATCAGCTTGGGTGCTCTGGAATCGAACACGGTGACCGGTATCTTCACTGCGGCGACCAACTTCGAAGAGCTGCAAGACGGCACGGATGTGGCCGCCGGCGCGGCAACCTTGGAGTTGATCACCGGTGCGGCCACCATTTCGGCTGGAACGGACATCATCGGTCTGCAAGGCGCGACCTTCTCGTCGGCCGACAGCGTCGAGGATGCGCTGGAAGTGGGTGGTGCGTTCGCCCTGACGGTCAATGCCTTGGCAACTGCTGCAAATAGCGCCTTCATGATCGTCTACACGGACGGCACGAACGCGAAAGTGGCGGCGGTTCACGCGGTGAACCAAACCGCAGCAGACACCGACTTCGAAGCCGGTGATCTCAACGTGATCGACCTGGCGACGATTGAAGGTGTGAGCGCGATCGGTGCGACCACGTTTGTGTCGACAAACTTCGAGTTCATCGCCTAATCTGGCAACAGCCAGACTCAGAAATGGCGCCTCCCGGGAGACCGGGGGGCGTTTCCTTTTTGTAAGAACCAAAAAGGGGCGGGACGCGGTGACACCGGCAATATTCTTTCATCCGGACGGCTATTTTACCGGCGGCAAGGAGGTGGTCGGCCGCCAGGCTGCCGGCGAAAGTTTCCTGCGCGGGATCCTGTCCTACAGCACTGCTTCGGAGATCTGCATTCAGGTACCCAAAGCCCGGCAGGCAGAACAGTTCAAAGAACTCATGACTGGCCTTGGACTGGACCGGCCGGTCCAGTTCGTCGATCGGGAAAACCTCGGTCAGCTCGCCACCGTTGGCGGGTGTTATCACCCCGGTCCGGATTTGGCGCTTTTGTCGCGGGAGCGCTGCGGATTCGGCGACGCGGCGTGGTCGATCACCGGCGTGACCCATACCACCGCCACCTTGCGGGTCATGGACGAACTGACCCAGATCATCACCGCGCCGGTTCAGCCCTGGGATGCGCTGATCTGCACGTCAACGGCGGTGAAGGCGAATGTCGAACGGGTGATGCAGGGCGAGGTTGACCGGCTGAAGGACCGGCTCGGTATCCAGAAACTGGTCCTGCCAAGATTGCCGGTGATCCCACTGGGCATTCACCCAGACGATTTTGTGTTTTCCGGGGACGATCGGGTGGCTGCCCGCCAAGCGGTCGGCGCGTCGAACAAGACCCATGTAGTATTGTATCTCGGCCGGCTGTCCTTTCACGCCAAGGCGAATCCGTTCGCCATGTACCGGGCGTTTGAGCTTGCGGCGCAAGATCTGCCGGCGGGTGAGGAGATCCTGCTGATTGAATGCGGCTGGCACGCCAATGACGGCCAAAAGGACGCATTCGACAAGGCGGCGAAACTCGCCGCGCCCTCGATCCGGACACTGACTTTGGATGGGCGGGACGCCAAAATCCGCCGAAAGGCGTGGGCGGCGGCCGATGTGTTCTGTTCGCTCTCCGACAACATTCAGGAAACCTTCGGCATCACGCCGATCGAGGCGATGGTCGCCGGGCTTCCGGTGGTCGTCTCCGATTGGGATGGCTACAAGGAAACCGTGCGCGACGGCATTGACGGGTTCCGCGTGCCGACGATGATGCCGGCAGCCGGGCTCGGCGCGGACCTGGCGCTCCGGCACGGGCTGGAGCTGGACACCTATGACATGTATTGCGGCCAGGTGTCCTCGCTGATCGCGGTGGACATCGAGCGCACCGCCGCCGCGTTTTCCAAACTCTTTTCGTCCGAAGAGCTGCGCCGGCAGATGGGCGCGGCGGGCCGCGAGCGCGCGCGGGAGGTCTATGACTGGAAACACATCATTCCGCAATATGAGGCGCTTTGGGCCGAACTTGATGCGGTGCGGAAGGCGGACGGGCCGAAACTGGCTCCGGCTGCGGTGCCCTGGCCGGCGCGGCCCGATCCGTTTTTGGCCTTTGCCGCCTATCCGAGCGGTCTCTTGGGCGATGAAACGGTTCTGGAACTGGTGCCGCCCTCGGCCGGCGCGGCGATGGACCAGGTGCGCAGCTATCTCACCTTGTTTTTGGTGAACTACACGCCGCGGGTCATTCCAGCTGAAAGCGAGATCCGGCACATCTTGGCCATCGCCGAAGCCGGCCCGTCCCCGGCGCTCGCGCTCGTTTACGGTCTTTCCGAAGACCGCCGCGCCTTTGCCTTCAGAGGCCTCGCCTGGCTGGTCAAGATCGGGGTTCTTAGGGTAAGAGCTTTCCATGCACGTAATGAATGAGCGCGGGAAAGCGAATGGCGGACTGGTCATCGGGGTATGTATCTGAAATCGATTATACGCACGGGTATTATTCGGAACTCTGTCCGGGTCGCGCCCAAACGGCGGTTTTAACCGCGGGCTACAAGGCGCCGGCTCTGACGCGGATCTGCGAACTCGGCTGCGGCCAGGGGTTTTCAAGCAACCTTCACGCGGCGGCCAATCCCGGGATCGAATTTCACGCAACGGATTTCAATCCCGGTCAGATCGCCAACGCGCGCGCGCTGGCAGCAGATGCCGGTACGCACAACGTCACCTTTTATGACACGGCCTTTGCCGATTTCGCGGAGGAGCCGGGGCTTCCTGACCAATTCGATGTCATCGCGCTGCATGGTATCTACAGCTGGATCAGCCCGGAAAACCGCCAGGCGATCATTGATTTCATTGCCGAAAAACTTGCCATCGGCGGTCTCGTCTATATCAGCTACAACGCCCTGCCCGGGTGGGCGGCGGCGATGCCGCTGCGCCGTTTGATGGTTGATCACGCCGCGAGGTCAAACGGTCCGATCCTGCCGCGGATCGGCGAAGCGCTGGACTTTGCGGACAAGATGGCGGGGCAGGCCAAATATTTCACCGCCAATCCAGTATTGAAGGAACGGCTGGAGAAGCTCAAGGGCCAGTCGCGCCATTATCTCGCCCATGAGTATTTCAACCGGGACTGGACACCGTTTTATTTTGCTGATGTGGCCGCCGACATGGCCGAAGCCAAGCTGAGCTTTGTCGGGTCGGCCCATATTGTCGATCAGATCGACGCCATCAATCTGACCAAGGACCAGCAGGCACTGCTTTCTGCCGAGCCTGATCGGATCCGCCGGGAAGGCTTGAAGGATTTCATCATCAACCAGCAGTTCCGGCGCGATGTTTACATCAAGGGCCCCCAAAAGCACGACCTTCTGTCGGTCCGCGATGCCTGGTCGGCGACCCGGTTCGCACTGTCGATCGGGCGGGACGATGTGCCGATGAAAGTGACCGGTGCGCTCGGGGAAGCGGACCTTCAGCCTGATGTCTACACGCCGCTTCTTGATGCCTTGGCAAACGGTCCGGCGAGCGTTGATCAGATGATGCGTGCCGACAAGAAGATCGCGGATCTCGGCTGGCCCCGCCTGATGCAGGCCATGGCGATCTTATCAGGCTCGGGCAATGTCCATCCGTGTTTGCCAGCGAACGGTGAAGCGGACCGGGCGGCGCGGACGCGAGCGTTCAACGCCGCCGTCTGCGCCCGGGCCAAAACCTCGACCAGTCTCAATTATCTGGCTTCTCCGGTCACTGGCGGGGGGATTCCGGTTGACCGGTTCGGCCAATTGTTTCTCGGTTGCCGGCAGGCCGACGAGCCGGATCCTGTCGCCTCGGTCTGGTCGTTGTTGAAGCTGCAGAACCAGCGCGTCGTCAAGGATGGAAAACCGCTGCAATCGGAGGCGGAGACCGTGACCGAATTGAAACAGCGTCTTGCTGAATTTGAGGAAAACCGCCTGCCGGTGCTCATGAAGCTTGGCATTGCCTAGCCATTTGCGGTTAGCTGAGAAAAGCCGCGATACGGCACCTCTCTGACGCGCAAATGCCCTCGCGGTATTGAGCGGGTATCCGGAATCGGCCCTGGCGCGGGACTGCGAATAGAGCCCATGACGCTGTTTCTGACCTATTCGCTCGCTGACCGTTTCGTGGAAGGGCCCAACGGCGACGAGCTTTGGCCCGCGAGCGTGTTTGGCGCGAGATTCGCCGACACATTCGAAAGCGCGGTCGCCTGGCTGAACTCGCGTCTTGACCTCACAATCCTGGAAGTTCCGGCGTCCGGGACCACTTTCGGCGTGGACACGGCCGGTGATATTGCCGTTCATGGCGGCCGGATTGACGGCCCCAACCGGGTCCTCGCCCAAACCGTCATTTTCGGCGGCGGGCCGACGGCGATTGGCGATCAGATTTATGACATTGCCGACGGACTTTGGTGGATCAATCCCGATACAGCCTTTCATGTCATGCTGCATGAACTGGTTCATTCAATCGGCCACCTGAACGGAAACGGTGGGCACCATTCGGGAAATCCGAACCATCTGATGTGGCCTGGTATTTCCTACCGCAATCCAAAGGACGGGTTGGCGTCGGATGAACTGGTCCGGTACGCGGAGACCCTCGGATACGGTTATGATCCGGAAAACCATGTGAAAATAGATGGTTACGAAGGCCAGATCTACGGCCTATACGAGTTGGTGTTGGGCCGGCCGCCGGATAACGCGGGATTTGTTCATCACGCGAAGAAACTCACCGGCTGGCAGACCCCGCAACTCACGATCGAGGACCTGTACAGCGCACTTATGACCTCAGTTGAGGCCGAGGCCCGCTTTGGCCGGTTCGACAACGAGGATTTTGTCGAAGAGCTCTATATGCAGGCCTTGAAACGGCCGGCTGCACCGGACGAGGTGAGCGAGTGGGTCAAGCGTCTTGAGACCGGTGAGGCCGACCGGGCGGACGTGGCCGCCGACATTGGCCTTTCAGTGGAATATGTCTTCAGCCTCCACACGGCTTTCGAACAGCACATGTGGTACGAAGTCGCCTGACGGCAACCACACCGCCCGCCGGTGCGTGGCGCAACTCCTTCACCAAAGGCCAACCCGTTTTCCCCCTATCGGCCAATCGCGTAGGCCTGCATCAGCCGCGGCGTGGCCGCGGCCTTCAGCAGTCCATTGGTTTCACGCTTTGCGGCCGTCAGGCGGCCGACCGTCCATTCATCGGCAATTTCCAGCGCGTGCCCCCGGGCGGTGAGGGCCGACAGGGTTTCTCGCGGAAAGTTCTTCTCCGCCATGAGATGACCCGGCTGGCGCTGACGCGGATGAAACGACGTTGGAAAGTGGGTCGTGTGAAACAGTGGCTGGTCAATCGCCTCCTGAAGGTTCAGCCCGAAATGAACAAGGCGGAGGAACAGTGCCAGTTGCCATTGATCCTGTTGATCGCCGCCCGGCGTTCCAAAGGAAAGCGCGGTGCCGTCCTCGTGAAACGCGAGGCTGGGAGACAAGGTGGTGCGCGGCCGTTTGCCCGGCGCCAAGGATCCGGGCAAGCCGTCTTGCAGCCAGAACATTTGCGCTCTTGAGTTCAGACTGAATCCGAGGCCGGGGATGACCGGCGAGGATTGCAGCCAGCCGCCGGACGGGGTCGCGGAGACGATGTTGCCCCATCGGTCGATGACGTCGATATGAACCGTATCGCCGCGCCGCTCCGACAAATGCGCCATGGTCGGCTCATAGATCCCCCGGTCGGCGATGCCGGCGCGCTCGATGACGGCCATGGTTTGGGCGACCTGATCCTCGTAGCCGGCCAGGACCCCGGGACGGAGATCGAAAGAGGCCTGGTCGGCAATGAGGTTCCGGCGGGCGGCGTTGTAATCTTCTGAAAGCAGCGCGCTGAGCGGAACGTCCACAAAATCCGGGTCGCCGTAATAGATTTCACGGTCCGCGTAGGCCAGCTTCATCGCCTCGGTGACCAGATGGACGAACTGATCGCCAACCGGATCAATCGCGGAAAGATCCAAACCTTTCAGCAAGGCAAGAGACTGCAGGAGCACCGGGCCTTGCCCCCAGGCGCTGGTCTTGGCAATTGTCCAGCCGTGATAGGTGTCGGTGAGGGGATCTTCATAGGTTGCGCTCCAGCGGGCAAGATCATCGACTGTGAGAACGCCTTTGTGACGTTCGCCCGAGCCGTCCATCGCTTCTGTCTGGTCGACAAAACGCCCGATTTTTTCGGCAACAAAGCCGCGATAAAAACTGTCCCGCGCCGCCTCGATCTGGTTTTCACGGCCGGTCTTGCTTTCTGCTTCCGCCAAAAGCCGGGTCCAGGTGGCGGCCAAGACCGGGTTCTTAAACACCTCATCGGGATCAGGCGTTCGGCCGCGCGGACACCAGGTGGCGTGGGATGTCGGCCATTCGGTCTCAAAGAACCCGGCGAGCCCGCCAATGGTGGCGCTGACGCGCGCAAGAAGCGGGTGACCGTGTTCGGCATAGTGGATCGCGGGTTCAAGAATCTCGCGCAGCGGCAGACTGCCATGGTCGCGCAGCATCAGCATCCAGCCGTCAAAGGCCCCTGGAATAACGGTGGCCAGCATTCCGTTGCCGGGAATGAGATCAAGGCCTTGTGTTTTATAGTGGTCGATCGTCGCACCGGCGGGGGCGGGGCCCTGTCCGCAGACCACCTTCGTCTCGCCGGTTGCGGCCGAATGGAACAGGACCGGCAGATCGCCGCCCGGGCCGTTGAGATGGGGTTCGATCACCTGGAGCACCAAGCCGGTCGCCGTGGCCGCGTCAAACGCATTGCCGCCTTTTTCCAGGATGCTCATTCCGACCGCCGATGCGATCCAATGGGTGGACGTCACGACACCGAATGTGCCCTTGATTTCCGGCCGGGTGGTGAAGATGGACATGGGGCTCCCTTTTGGATTTGTTTTATCAGTCTTCGCGCGGGTCCAGGGCGTCGCGCAAACCGTCGCCGAGCAGATTGAACCCGAGGACGACGAGGAAAATCGCGGCGCCGGGCCACCAGGCCATCCAGGGCGCCTGTTCCATGAAGTTTTTCGCGACGTTCAGCATCGATCCCCAGCTTGGCGCGGGCGGTTGCTGGCCAAGACCCAAAAAGGACAGGCTGGCCTCGGCGATAATCGCGGTTGCGACTGTAAGTGTCGCTTGAACGAGCACCGGCGCGAAGACATTCGGCAGTACATAGCGGCTCATGATCGCGAAATTGGTCAAACCGATCGCATGGGCGCCTTCGACATAGTCCTCGGTCTTGACGGACAAGACCTGGCCGCGGGTCAGCCGGATGAAGATCGGCATGGCGGACAGACCAATCGCGATCATCGCGTTCGTCAGGCTTGGACCCAAGAAGGCGGCCAGGGCGATGGCCAGGATCAGAAATGGTGTCGCCAGAAGAGCATCCGTGATCCGTGAAATGATCTGGTCGATCCAGCCGCCGAAATAGCCTGAAATCAGCCCGAAGGGTACGCCGATCAGGACCGCGATCAGGACAGATACGACACCGGCCATCAGCGAAGCCTGCGCCCCCCAGATCATCCGCGACAGGATATCCCGGCCGATCTCGTCGGTCCCCAGCCAGTAGGCCGCCGAGGGCGCCTCGCGAACAGCGGTCCAACTCGTGGCTGTTGGATCCGCGATCGGAAGGATCGGCGCGGCGATCGCGATCACAATGAAGAACGAAACGATGACCATGCCCAATAGGGCACTCTTGCTCGACCGGAGCTTCTTCCAGGCCCGGTTTTCAAGTTCGACCGTGTTCTGCGCGGGTGTGAGGTCTGACGCGGCCGTCATTAGAGGCTGCTCCTCATGCGCGGGTTCAGCAGGAAGTAGAGAACGTCGGCAATGAGGTTCATCAGGATGAACCCCGCCGCGGTGCACATCACAACACCCTGGACGACCGCGTAATCGCGGGTGAACACGGCGTCGACAATCAACTTTCCAAAGCCGGGAATTGTGAAAATCTGTTCGGTCAACACCGCTCCGGCAAGGAGCTCACCAAACAAGAGGGCGCTCAAGGTGACGATGGGCAGCAAAGCGTTGCGGAAGGCGTGCTTGATGACAACGACCCGCTCATGCAGCCCCTTGGCCCGCGCCGTGCGAACGTAGTCCGCTTTCAAAACGCCGAGCATGGCCGAGCGTGTATGGCGCATCAAGGTGGCCGCCAATGCGGTTCCCAGCACGAACGCCGGCATGATCATGGTTTCAAACGAGCGAACGGGATCGACGAACGGCGACTCGTAACCGGACGCGGGCAACCATCCGAGCTGAACCGATACCAGCATGATCAACATGATGCCGAGCCAGAAATTCGGGATCGACAGGCCGGACAGGGCGACAAAGTTGGCGGCGTAGTCGACCGGCGTGCCTTTCTTGACGGCCGATAAAATACCAGCCGGAATGCCAATGAGCAGGGCGATGGTCATCGCCATGATGGCGAGCTGGATCGTGACTGGCAGCTTGTTGGCGATCAGCTCGATCACCGGCTGATTGGTCCGCAAGGAGATCCCGAAGTCACCTTGCAGCATCGCAGTGACCCAATAGAAGTATTGGTAGATGATCGGTTCGTTCAGGCGGTATTTCTCGCGAATATATTCAAGGACTTCAGGATCGCGTTCTTCACCGGCAAGCACCAGCGCCGGATCGCCCGGCAAGAGCTTTTGCAAGGCGAACACAAACATCGACACCAGGATCAGTGTCGGAATGGCGATGGCCAGCCGGCGGGCGATGAAGGACAGCATGTCAGAGCCGATCAAGTTGGGCCGGCGCCCCGGAGGTACGGGGCGCCGGTTTGGCGGTCTTGGCTTACTTCAGCGTGACGTTTTCCAGGCGGATCATGCCGTCCGGATAGGGTGTGAATCCTTCCAGGTTGCCGGACAGGGCCCAAATCCACGTCGGGTGGTAGAGGTAGATGATCGGCAGGTCGTTGATCAAAATATCCCGGGCCGCATCGTAGCTGGCTTTGCGGATCTCAAGATCCGTGTTGCGCCGCGCCTCATCGAGCAGCCGGTCGATTTCCGGATTGCAGTATTTGGAATCGTTGATGCCGCCGCCACAGGTCATGAACTGGTGAATGTTCCCGTCCGGGTCTACGCGCCCCGACCAGCCGACCTGGCTGCCCTGGTAGTTTCCGGCGGACTGGTCGGCCAATAGGCTGGCGAATTCCATCGACTTCAGTTTGACGTCGAAGCCGGCTTCGGCGGCCATCGCCTGAACCACCTGCATCATCTGCGTTTGAACCGGATTGTTGGTGACCTGGACCTCGACCTCAAGGCGGTCAAACCCGGCTTCTTTTAAGAGTTCTTTGGCCTTGGCGACATTCCTTGGCTGGATCGGATGGTCGGTGTCATACCAGGGACTGGTCGGCGGGAACGGCTGATTGCCAGGCGCGAATGCCCCTTCAAAGACCACCTGGTTGATGGCATCGCGGTCGATCGACAAACTGAACGCTTGACGGATTTTTGGATCATTGCCAAACGGATTGTCGCCGCGCTCGCCGTTGTTGACGTTGACGGTGATGCCCTGATAACCGAGGCTAACGGCTTCGGCGTAGCCCAGACTGCCATCGCCCTTTACGGACGCGACGTCCGTTGCCGCAAGGCGCTCAAGCATGTCGATGTCACCGGCGCGCAGGTTGGCAAGCCGCACGGTCGTGTCCGGGATCGGCAGGAACGTCACGCTGTCAAAGTTGATCGCGTCCTTGTTCCAGTAGTCCTCGAATTTTGCCAGGACGATCCGGTCCTGCTGCACACGCTCAACAAATTTGAACGGTCCAGAACAGATCGGATTGTTGCCGAATTCCACGCCGGCTGCCGCCGTCGCGGCCGGCGAGAGCATCATGCCCGACCGGTCGGCGAATTGCGCCAGAAGGGTGGCATCAGGCGCGCTGAGATTGACCTTGACTTGCAGCGGGCCGGTGACCTCAACACTGTCGATCGACTTCACCTCGCTCTTGCGCCGGCTTTCGGGAAGCGTCTTGGACCGCTCGATGTTGGCCTTGACGGCTTCGGCATTGAACGGTGTGCCGTCATGGAAGACCACGCCGTCACGCAGATCCATCGTCAGCGCCTTGCCGTCCTCAGACCAGCTCCAGCCGGTCGCAAGCTGCGGAATGATCTCAAGGTCCGGTGTGATATCGACCAGCTTGTCGCACAGCGATGCGTAGACGATGCGGCCGACAAAGGTCCGGGACTGGTCGGGATCGAGCACATCGGCGTCATCCTGAAGGGCGATCCTCAAATCGGCGGCATAGGCGGGGGCGGCGAGGGTGCTCACGCCGAGCAATAGCGCGGCGAGCAGGTGGTTACGCATTTTCAGTTCTCCTCTGCGGTTGGACGGGTGACGGAGCTTGCGGGTTGGCCGCCTTGTTGTGTTGGCTCCGCTCCCGGAACAAAGCGAACCGTTGTTCCGCCGCGGCGGATTTGGCCGGTTCGCTCGGCGGTTTTTGAAAAGTCTCAGCGATGCTTTGCCAATGGAAACAGGCGATCTGCCGTCCATCGCCAACGTCGGTCAGGTGCGGCTTTTCCCGGGCGCATTGCTCTGAAGCGTGGGGGCACCTCGTGTGAAAGCGGCAGCCGCTTGGGGGATTGAGCGGCGAGGGCACATCGCCGGTCAGATCCACGTCCATGGTTCGGCCATGCGGCGAGGGAATGGGAATGGCCCGCATCAGCGCCTGCGTGTAGGGGTGCAGCGGGCGGTCATAAAGGGCATCATTGCCGGCAAGCTCCACGACCTCGCCAAGATACATCACCGCGATGCGGTCGCTCATATGGCGGATGACGGCAAGGTCATGCGCGATGAGAACGAGCGTGAAGTTGAACTCGTCCTTGAGGTCCTCCAGAAGATTGATTACCTGGGCTTGGACCGAGACGTCCAGCGCGGACACCGGCTCATCTCCAATCACGACCTTCGGCTCGCTCGCCAGAGCGCGTGCAATGCCAATGCGCTGGCGCTGTCCGCCGGAAAACTCATGCGGATATCGGTTCGCAACGTCCGGACGCAGACCAACTTTTTCAAGCAGCTTGGCAACATTCCGCCTCCGCTCGGTCTTCAATAGCCGCGTGTGGACCTTCATGGGCTCTTCGATGATCGACCCGACGGTCATGCGCGGATTGAGAGAGGAGAACGGATCCTGGAAGATAAACTGCAAGTCTTTGCGCAGACGGCGGATTTCTGCCTCGGACAAGGTGGAGATGTCGTTTCCATCGTATAGGACGGACCCGCCCGTCGGCTGCAGAAGGCGTACCAGGAGCCGCGCCAAGGTGGATTTGCCGCAGCCGCTTTCACCGACGATCGAAAAGGTCTCCCCGCGCTTGATTGCCAGGGAAACGTCATTGACCGCCCGCACCACGGAACCGCTTCCGAAGAACCCGGCCTTGGTTACAAAGTGTTTGGCGACCGATTGGGTCTCCAGGATCTTGTCGCCGGTCCCGAGAGTCATGCACGTCCCCCGGCGAAAGTTTGCTCCAGCGGGGCGTGAATACACGCTGCGTGATGGTCCGGGCCGAGTTGGCGGGGGGCGGGTACGGCGCGGGTGCAGTCAGGGTCCGAGAATGGACACCGCGGCGCGAACCGGCAGCCTGGTGGCATGTGATCGATGGTCGGTACCATTCCGCCGATCGTCGCAAGCTGGCCTTGCCGCGGACCCAGCGAGGGAATCGAGCTCATCAATCCCAGCGTATAGGGATGCTGCGGATCATCGAAAATGGCGTTGACCGGACCTTCCTCGACGATCTTGCCCGCGTACATGACCGCAACCATGTCCGCGATTTCAGCGACGACGCCGAGATCATGGGTGATCATGATCAAGGCCGTGCCCGTGTCGCGCTGCAGCTCCTCGATCAGATCAAGAATCTGGGCCTGGATGGTGACGTCGAGCGCCGTCGTCGGTTCGTCCGCGATCAGGACTTGCGGATCGTTCGCCAGCGCCATGGCAATCATCACCCGCTGGCGCATGCCGCCTGAAAGCTGGTGGGGATAGTCGTCAAGGCGCCGGGCGGCGGCCGGGATCTTGACCCGCTCCAGCATGTCCAGGGCTCTGGCGCGGGCCTTTGTTTGGGTGACGGGCTTGTGCCGGAGAACCACTTCCGCGATCTGGTCGCCGATCCGGTACGCCGGGTTGAGCGAGGTCATGGGCTCCTGGAAGATCATTGCCAGCGTGTTGCCGCGGATATCGGCCATAGTCCGGCTTGGCAATCGCAACAAGTCCTGACCAGCGAACATGGCCGTTCCGGAGACGATGTCAGCCACGGACGGTGGAATGAGACCCATGAGCGTCAATGCCGTGACCGATTTTCCGCAGCCGCTTTCGCCGACAATGCACAAGGACTGTCCGGCATTGACGGAAAACGAAATGCCGTCGACGACGTTGGCTTTCGCGCCCTTGAACCGAAACGCAAGGTCGCTGACCTCAAGGACCGGCTGGGACGCGGCCACTGACGTCGCATCACCTGCCGTCATCACCTTTGCCCTCCACGGTCTCGTGCAGCAGGCGGTCCTGCAGGGACAGGAGATGGGTCCGCATGGCCCGTTCGGCGGCAAGCGGATCCCTTTGTTCGATCGCCTTAATCAGGTCCACATGCTGTTTGCCGTAAAGACTGATGGCATCGTTCGTGCGCAGGGCTTCGCGCACATGCCGCCAGATGCTGTCCTGACGGACACGGTCGACCACGTCGAACAAGGCAAGGAAGAGCGTGTTTTGCGCCGCCCGGGCGATCGCCCGGTGAAGCGCGCTGTCCCACAACTCCCGTCCGTCCATATCATCCGCATTGGAAACGCGTTCAGCCAGGTCCTTCATGGCGGAAATGTCATCGGACGTGGCACGAAGGGCCGCCAATCGTGCAAGCGCCGGCTCGATCCGGAGCCGAACCTCCATGACCTCCAGCATGTTGCTGACTTCGGGCAACTTGCGGATTTGCTGCTCGGGTGAGTTCGGCTCGTTGCCGATGAACGTGCCGGCGCCCTGCCGGCGCCAGATCAGCTTTTCGGTCTCCAGGACTTCCAGCGCCCGGCGCACGGCGCGCCGGCCAACCCCGATCTCCTCTGACAGCTCGCGTTCGGTCGGCAACTGCTCCGCGCCCTCTGCCTTGAGCTGGTCGATAAGGATGCGCAGCCGTTCCAATGCAAGGCTCGAATTGCGTCGTGTGGGTTTGTCCATTGCGGTCAATCTGAATACGGGACCAATTCTAATTGGTGCCATAATTGGCGCGCGGATTCATTTGGTCAAGTGCAATTCATGAACAGGCGGTAATGACACGAATCGAATATCGGAAAAGGTTTGAGTCAGCTATAACTATTCAAAAACAATAATTTGTTGATGTTTACTAATTTCATTTATCAGAAATGGTTCTTGGGAACCTGCCGGCAGAGGCATTGATCAGCCGTGTGTGTCGGTAATTTGTGCAAGGAGACCAAATTTTAATCGGTCTCGTTATGTCCGGTTTGTGAGGGCGGTTGAAGAGGTTCCCGGCCTCGTATGTTCGTGGGAGAAACGACAAAATCCAAACAAGCGAACCCGCGTCAGACGGCTGACAAACCGTTTGGTCTTTCAGCGGTCCGGCTCGGCCCTGTCCCGAGCATCCATCACGGTTTGCCTGTATGGATCCTCGGAACCCTGTCCGAGGATGACGACGGAAAGATCGAGGATTGTCGTCGACCTACGGCGGAAAAACCACCTTTTCGTTTTGGCCCGACCGCTCCTGTTCAATGAACATCCGCCGGCGGAGCGGGCGATGACAGCCGGCCCGGTCCGGGCGACAGGTTCAGTCAGTCAACATTGCCGGTGTAGTCGGCGGTCGGCCGCTTTGTCCATGTGACGTCCATGGCGACCTCGGCGGCGTTCAAAAGGTTCATCACGGGGCAGCGGAACTCGACGTTCTTTTGAAGCAAAGCAAAACGATCATCCGGTTCGTCGCTGTAGACCGTGATCTCCAGGCTGGCCGTTTCAAAATAGGGCCGAATGCCCGGAACACCCTTCGGCCCGCGCACGTCGATCTGGCTTTGGCAGGCAAAATCGACGCCGGCATAGTTGAAGCCGATGGCCTTCGCCACGCCATTGATGATGACACCGTCACATCCCACAAGCGCGACAAGCACGGTCTCCAGGGGGCTCGGCGCAGAGTTCGTACCGCCAAGAGAGGCCGGTTCGTCGGTGTAGACCGGATCAAAGTCGCGCACCTGGATTTTCGTTCGGGTACCGGCCGCATTGGTCGCCTTGACGTGCCGGATTCCGATCTTCTTGGTCTTGGGGTCAATGCTCGGCTCGATAATGTCCGGATCGATCATCGTAAGGTCCTTTTCATCGCGGAAACGGAATGTCAGCTCAATGCCACAAGGGCGCCGACCGGCGGATCACCGCGCAGGGTTTCGAACAAGAGGCGGATCAGGGCGAAGACGATCACGCCGTAGATGGCGCCAGTCCACCAGCGCATGCGGGCGCGCGAAAACAGCATCCAAACAAGAAGGGCGGCAGTTGGAACGCTGAGGCCGATCGCCCAGACCGCTGTCGCATAAACAATGAGCACAGCAAGGATTTCCGGTTCCTTGAATGTGCGGAATTCGAACCCGTCGAACTCGCGAAACCCGCGGACCAAAAGCCACAGGCACAGGGGCAGGCCAGGCACGATCGCAAGAAGCGGCATGAGCCTGGAGGCCGGATTAAAGCTCATCGTTTCAAAGGCGGCATAGGCAAACGCGAGTGTGGCAATCACCGCCATGACCAGCGCCATATCTGGACGGCTTTCAGACGCCGCTGGCTTGTTTTCGTCGCTTTCCGTTTTCGCTTGAGCCGTCTGCCGGCGCCGCAGCCACCGCCACGCGCTGATAAGGAGCGGGATAACAATCACGGACCCGATGATGAGCACCCCGGGGCGCCCAAGCCAAGACCAGCCATGGATCTGGTTGGTCAGCCAGAAATACTGTTCCATCGGTCCGGACAGGACAAAGCCGACCAGAGCCGGGGCGCGCGGCCAGCCGCCGTGTTTCATCAGCCATCCGACCGCGCCGAGCGTGAACAGCATGAAGATGTCGCCCATGGTCCCGGTCGACTGGTAAGCCCCGATGACCATGATCAGGACCAGGGGCGCGGCGATGATGGCAAAGGGAATGCGGGTGAGGCGGGCCAGGAAGGGCGTTGCGGCAAAACACAGAGCCGCGCCGACAACAGATGTCAGGGCCACGCTCCAGACGATCAGGAACATCAGATCCGGGTTCTGCGTGATCATCCGGGGCCCAGGATAATATCCGAATGAAAACAGGGCGCCGAGGAAGATCGCGGCCGCCGGTCCGCCGGGCACGCTGAAGAGGAGAGTCGGCACCAGATCGGAAATGACGGTGGCGTTGTTGGCGCCCTCGGAAGCCGCAACCCCCCGGATTTCACCGCGCCCGAACCGAGACCGGTCCCGCGTGGAGCGGATGGCGTGGCCATAGGCAACCCAGGTTGACGCAGATGCGCCGACAGCCGGAACAAAGCCACCGAACACGCCGATGATCGACGCCCTCAGGACGAGAAATTTGTTGACCCAAAAGTCCCGGAAGCCCTCGCCCCAATGGGTGACCTTGATACGCTCATGGGAGATCCCGCCGCCCTTGGCGAGCATGGAGATGACCTCGGCGACGCCAAAAAGGCCAAGCGCCACGATGGTCAGCGAAAACCCGTCCAGCAAATAGACCTGACCGAACGTGAACCGGAAGTCGGCCGCCGCCTGGGCCGGCCCGACAACCCCCAACAGCACACCAAAACAGGCCGCCGCCAGTCCCTTGGCAAGGTCCCGGCCGATCATCGAACTGGCGAAAAACAGTCCCACCAGCGCAAACATGAACAGTTCCGGTGTTCCGAGTTTCAAAACGATGGGGCCGGCGACGGGGATCGCAACAAACAAAATTGCCGCGCCGACAAGACCGCCGACCATGGACGCCAGAAACCCGACACCGAGTGCTTGGGCGGCATGGCCCTGTTTGGCAAGCGCGTGACCTTCAATCGCGGTCGGTGCTGAGGCCGGTGATCCTGGCGCGCCAAGCAGGACCGACGTGATCGTGTCGGACGTGTAGACAACGGAGACGGCCCCGAGCAGCATGGCAAGGCCGGCATAGTCGTCCATGTAATAAACAAAGGGCAAAAGAATGGAGACCGCGGCGACTCCGCCAAGGCCCGGCAACATTCCGAACACCATTCCGACTAGCATGCCTGCGAACAACGCCAGCAGGCGGACGGGATCGAGCAGCGCTTCTATGGCGATGACGGCGTTTTCCAGCATTCGCTCGTATGTCTCTCACCGGTGAGGGTGCGATGGGGCACGTCTTTTTATTATAGATGCGGGCCCGCGTTATGCGGACCCGCTTTGTGGGGCTCTAGAAATTCACGCCGTATTTATCGGACAGCAGGGTCCTGAGATAGCTGCGCACCTCGTCCGACGGGGACAGAGCGGCCTTGATCGCGGTTTCAGTTGCCGCGCCGGCGTTCAAACGGGCACCATTTGTGACCTTTTGGCTTTCCGCCTGAAACTCCGGGTCGGCGTTGATGGCGGCCACCGTGCTTTCGAAAATGTCAAGCACCTCCTGCGATGTGTCCGGGTGCATGTAGCCGGTCAGACCATAGGCGTAGGTCACCGAAGCAATGGCCTGGAACGCGTCCCACTCAATGCCGGAGGGATCTGAGCCATTGAGTTTGGTGTAGACTTCGTAAACGGAGGGAAGCTCCGGCGCGATCGGGTCGCGCGCCGTCAAATTGCCGTCGGCATCCACACTGCCGCCGGTCCACAACGGGACGGCCGTTCCTGCATCGACGGAGGCCACGACCTGGGTCAGATAAACCGGCGTGAACTGGTAGTCGAGATTGACTTCGCCTTGCTCAAAGGCGAGCCGGACCGGACCGCGGCCGTTGAAGCCAAGGACGGATTTGACATCCAGGTCGAGAACTTCGAACGACAGGAGACCTGGAAGATCGGAAGCCGCGGCGGCGATTCCGCCATAAATGAGCGGCGTTGACGCGTCCTTGATTTCTGCCGCACTCGTCACGCCGGTTGACGGCGAGACATAGGCGACTGCGCTGAACGGGTGACTGTAGGCGACACGATAATCCGCCAGGCGATACTCAACACCCTTTTGCCCCAGAACGAAGGGGTTGGCGGTCGAAGATGTCGTGAACAAGATGGTGGTGCCGTCTGATTTGGCATTTTGCTCGAACCAATTGGCTCCCAGGATCGATCCGCCGCCTGGACGATCGATGACATTGATCTCAGGATTGCCCGGCAGATGCTTCTCGAAATAGGGCTCCAGGAACTTCGCCGAAACGAAGGTGGCCCCGCCGGCGCCAAACGGCACGATCACATCGATGGTTTTTCCGGCAAAGTACCCGTCCTGGGCTTGCGCGGACACTGTAAACCCGACGGCGATTGCCATCGCGGCCGTCAATGCGGTTGTGGTTTTCATCTTGCATTCCTCCCTGCAATTGAATCGTTGCGGCTGTTGACCTAACCGACCGTGTTTTCCAAAACGCCAAGTGCCGTGATGCTGACCTGCATCTGATCGCCCGGGTTGAGGTATTTGGGTGGCTCGAACCCAATCCCGACGCCGACGGGCGTACCGGTGGCGATCACATCGCCCGGCAGCAGTGTCATGGTCTGGGACATGGTTGCGATCAGGGTCGGGATGTCGAAAATCAGATCGGCCACCTTGACCTTTTGCCGGAGCTCGCCGTTGATCCGCGTTTCCAGCTCCAGAGCGGTGACATCTGCGACCTCATCAGCGGAGACGAGCCAGGGCCCCATCGGGCAGAACGTATCGATGCCTTTGCCGATAACCCATTGGTTGTGCTTGCGCTGAAGCTCGCGGGACGTAACGTCATTGACGATCACATAGCCAAATACGTGATCAAACGCGTCTTCCTCTGTCACCTGGAAAGCACGCTTGCCGATCACGACGGCCAGTTCACCCTCGTAGTCCACGGTGTTTGTGGGATCGAGCGACCCCTTAACCACGGCGCCTGGGCCGACCACGGATGTGGTTGCCTTGGTGAAGATGACCGGCGCGCTTGGCACGGCCTCGCGGGCGCCGGCGTCAAATCCGCTGTTGTGAAACTCGGCCGCATGGGCATGGTAGTTCTTGCCGACACAAAAAATGTCGCGCCGGGGTTCGGGGATCGGCGCCAACAGCTTGACATCTTTGATCGCAACACGGCGCGCTGTGTCGGCTTTGGCCGCCCACTTTGCCATTGCGGGCGCGCCGCCGATAACGACATCAAGCACCGCCCTGCTCGCCTCTTCGCCGTCCGCGCAGACCACGATGGCATCGTTCTGGACGAAGCCGGCGCCAAGCGAGCCATCATGGATGAATGTGGTCAATTTCATTTTATCGATAGTCCTGCTTTATTATCGACAAAATTTAAAAACATATATAAAGATAGATGTCAAATAGGGTTTATTCGCAGCGGCGTCGCGGCTATCACAAGGGTTGGTTGAAACGTGAGAAAGGCGAAGGTCTTGGCCGGAAACCAGCTTTTCGAAATCGATTTTTCGGGTGCTGAAGGGGGACGCACCGGTGATGGCGAGACACTAGCGCAGGCGGCCTATCGGGCGCTGCGGGTGGATATCATTCGAGGTGTGCGGCCGCCCGGCGAGCGGCTGCGCATCGAGAAATTGAAAACGATCTACGGGATCGGCCCGACTCCGCTGCGCGAAGCACTTCAGAAGCTCAGCTCCGACCGGCTGGTCGTCACAGAGGGCAACCGGGGTTTCACCGTGGCGCCCCTCGATCCAACTGAATTCCACGATCTGAACATGGCGCGGACCGCCGTTGAAAAGGAAACGCTGCGTCTTTCCATCGCCAATGGCGGCAACGACTGGGAAGCAAAGGTCGTTGCGGTCAGCTACATCATGAAAAAGGAAGATCAGGCGCTGATGGCCGCTCGCGACGGTGTCCCGGACTCCTGGGAACAGGCCAACGCTGCGTTCCATGCGGCAATGGTCGCGGCCTGTGGCTCGAGGTGGCTTTTGAAAATCCGCACAGACCTGCATGATCTGTGCGAACGCTACCGGCGTGCATCGGTCTACCAGAAACTCGGAACCCGCGATCTTCAAAGCGAACACCAGGCGATTTCCGAGGCGGTGCTGGACCGGGACGCAGAAGGCGCCTGCGTGTTGACCGAACAGCATTTCAAGCTGACCGCAGCCGCGCTTTCCGACCAGACCGCTGATCCGGCCTCCTAATCCGGTCGCTCGACCTAAACGCGTTTCCTGCGATTACCGCTGACCGGAGGCTGCGACCGGCCCTCCAGCGCGTACCGCCTGCAGCCATCCCAGGGTCGCATCCGTATCGCCGCCGGTCTTGTATTCCGCGCCGAGCGGTCTTGTGTATCCAAGCGTTGCGATTGCTGAAAACACATCGTCATACGAGAGGTCGCCATGATCGGGCGCGCCGCGATCTGGAACCGCGGCGAACTGGATATGGCCGATCACCGGCAGCAGGTCGGTGAGGCGGGTGACCGTGTTCCCTTCGGTGCGCTCAACGTGATAGCAATCGAACATCAGTTTCAAATTGGGCGCGCCAATGTCGTTGATCAGCGCGCAGGCCTGCTCGGTGGTTTTCAGGAAATAGCCCGGCGCGTCATGCCGGTTCAATGGTTCGATCACCACGGTCAATTGGTGAGGCCCGGCCCTTTGGCACGCATAGGCCAGATTTGCGCAAAACGTTTCGTGGGCCTGTGCTCCCTCGGCAATCCCGGCCATCACATGAATATGTGCCGCGCCGATTTCCGCGGCGTAGCCGATCGCCGGATCGATGGCAGCACGCGCGTCCGCTTCGCGTCCGGGAAGGGCGGACAAACCGTTTTCTCCCGCCGCGACATCACCGCGCGATGTGTTCAGACCCAGCATCTCCAAACCGGTGTCGCAAAGCGCGGACCGGATCTTGTCCGGATCAACATCATAGGGCCAGTGGCATTCGACGGCGTCAAATCCGGCGGCTTTCGCGGCGTAAACAGCGTCAGGAAGCGGTCGGTCGGCCCAGAGAAATCCAAGATTTGCCGAAAACAAGAGGCGCTGCATTTGTTTGCTTCTGCCGTTTGGATTGCCGGTCGGTGCTTCTTCTAGGAAAGCCGAAAGGCGCGATAAGGCGGTGGTGCGCCACCGCCGAATCCCGATTTTCAACCGACCCTACAATAAGACGGAGGGAAGCCAGAGCGAGAGCGCGGGAAAGACGTTGACCAGTGTGAGCGCGATCAGCATCGCCCCGATGAACCACAGCATGGAGGGCAGGATTGCCGCCAGCGAGATCTTCGCGATCGCACAGGTGATCAGCACAACGGACGCGACCGGCGGTGTCTGCTGGCCGATGCCAAGATTGATGGTCACGATCAATCCGAAATGAACCCGGTCAATGCCAAGCTGATCGGCGAGCGGCAGAAAAATGGGCACAAGCATCAAGATCGCGGGCGTGCCGTGAACAATGGTGCCAGCGATCAGGAAAAACGCGTTGATGGCGAGCAGGATGACCCAGTAATTGTCGGAAATGCCGAGGATGGCTTCGGCGATGTCCTGAGGAATGCGCTGATTGGTCAAGTACCAGCCGAGCAGCGTGGACGTCGCCACAATGAACATCAGCATGGCGCTGCGCTTTCCCGCGATGCGTAGAACGTCAACAAAGCTCTTGACCGTGAGCGTTCTGTAGAGCAATGCGGCCATCACGATCGACCAAAGGGCGGCGACGGCGCCAGCCTCTGTGGCGGTGAAGATCCCACCCAAAATGCCGCCCAGGATAAGAACGGGCAGGGTGACCGGAACCAGCGCGTCCTTGCCGGTCGCGGCGATCCTGGACGCGGCGAATCCGTGTTCGATTGGATAGCCCCGCCGGACGGCGATGAGATAAGCGGTCATCATCAACAGGAAACACACGAGCAAGCCCGGGAGGATCCCTGCTGCAAAAAGCTGCGCGATCGATGCGTCCGCCACGTAGGCGTAAAGGATCAGGTTGAGGCTTGGCGGTACGATGATGGCCATGGTCGCGGAGGTTGACGTAACCGCGGCGGCAAACGCGACCGGATAACCACGCTTTTTCATTTGTGGAATCATGACCGAGCCGATGGCTGCGGCATCCGAGGTCGCCGTGCCGGAGATCTCCGAAAAGAACAGCGAGGTCAGGATGTTCACGTGCGCCAATCCACCTCGGATATGGCCCACCAGGGAACTTGCGAAGGCAATGAGCTTTTCCGCGATCCGCCCTTGGTTCATCACCTCTCCGGCGATCATGAACAACAAAGCGGCAACGAGCAGATAATTGTTGGCGCCGCCAAACGGGATCAGGCCGATGATCAGCGGAACAACGGCAGGGTCGGCAATGATGAGGATCATCGCGGTTGCCCCCAGGGCGAACGCGATCGGCATCCCCATGCACACAAATGTCACAAGCAGGATGAGGATCAGATAACCCGGCTCGATCCACATCAGGCGTCGGTCTCTGGCATGAGGTCTTTCAAGGTGATTTGCCTGGTCAACAGCCCGATGAGGCGGGCCAGGCATATCGCTGAAATGAGTGCGCACCCGAATGGCACCGCGGCGCGGAAAAGAGCCATCGGGATATCAAGCGAAATCAACGGACGGGTCCCAAACGATGCGGCGGCGATCAATCCGTAATACGCGAAGACCGCGCCGAACGCTGCCATCACCATCAAGTTGGCCGCGAAGATCAATCTCTGCAGCAGTGGGGGCATCATGCGCACCACCCCGTCAAAGCCGATATGTTCGTTTGACCGGGTGAGATAAGCCGCGCCGACAAAGGTCAGCGCGGCCAGAATGTAGGCAGGCAACTCCTCGCCCCATGACACGGATTCGTTGAGTATGAACCGCGCGAATACGGCATAATTCAAGAGGAGCAAAAGCAGGCCGGCCATGGCGATGATCAGGGCATCGAGGCATCGGATCATGATGCGGTCGAAACCTAAAACGAGCCTTTGAACCATAACCGCCGCCCTGCTTCGTTGGAACGTCAGTTGCTGACTGTTTCCAGTGTGGCCTGGATCATGTCGGCCCCAATCACCTCAACAAAAAGCGGATTTTCATAAAGCGGTGCCGCCGCTTCCTGGAACGCGGGAAAGTCGATTTCGTTGATCTCGATCTTACCGTCGAGCTGTTTCAGGACATTAGCGTCCGTTTCGTCGCCCCAATCAAAGGTCCAGGACGCCATGTCTTTTGCCACGGCCCGAACCGTATCAGCGACCTCGGGATCCAGACCAGCCATGAACGGCTGGCCGAAAACCAGAAAGGTCGGCAGGTAGACGTGGTTGGAGAGGGACATGTACTTTTGAACCTCAAAGAGCTTCGCGCTTTCGGCGACGTGGGCCGGATTTTCCTGGCCATCAACGACACCTTGATCAAGTGCGGAGTAGACTTCCTTGAACGACAACGGCGTCGCGTTTGCGCCCAGCGTATTGAACATCTCGACCCGCTGGCGGCTGGTTGGGGTCCGGATCTTCAGACCGTCGAGATCGGCCGGCGTGACGATCGGCCGTATGTTGTTGGTGATAACGCGAAAGCCATTGTCCCACATGGCGACCAGTTCCATGCCTGATCCTTCAAAACCGGCGGCGAGCATGTCCCCGGCCGATCCGGCGGCAAACTTTTGCACGTCGGTGCGATTCTCAAACAGGTAGGGAAGATCGAATACGGCGGCCCGGCTGTTGATTTGCGCGATCGCGGAAGCGGACAGTGACGCCTGGTGGGTGCCCAGACCGAGGCCCTGAAGCACGTCTTCCTCAGACCCGAGCGTGTTGCCCATGAATATCTGGACATCCACCTGGCCAGGCAGTGCGTCTTCCAGGCGTTTCTCGTATTCGGTTAGGAAAGTATGCGCGAACGATCCCTCCGGCAAGGAACTGTTGATCTGAATGACTGTGGCGCTGGCCAGCGCTGTGCCGGCTGTAAAAAGTGATGCGGCAATCAGAGATAGGGCTTTTACAGCATGGCCCATAAGGCGGGTGGTCATTTCAGTCTCCTTTGCTACGAATGCGATCACGTGGTGCGGGCGCGATGGCGTGAAGCAAAGCAGTTTTCATGCCAATGAATCATGAAAAGTGAATTTCACAGCCAAAACAATGGATTGAACTCGCTCACGGGGAGCGACGCACCATCGGCTGGCGGCGTGGTATCTGTATTAGAGCGGAGGCTGCCTATTTTTTTACCGCTGCCTATCGATGTATCACACGTCGTTGAGGGCCTGGTGTGCGGCTTCAACGTCGCGCATGCGTTTGCGACCCGCCGGCCCGGCAGCCGCGAAAGCGCAACTGGCGAAGAGGTGGCATACGGCCATCACGGCCACATGATTGAACACCGGACCAAGGGCCGTCGTTTTACACTGTAGGTGCCAGTTCACGTCGGAACGCCGGGCCGTGCCGTCATCGGTAATGTAAATGATGCGCGCGCCTGAACCGCGAACAGCTCTCACGACTTTTTCAAACTGTTGGCTCGGACGTTTCAGTCTAAAAAGAATGACGCAGTCCTGGCTGCCGAGGGCGGCGAGTGTTTCTCCAAGTGTTTCGCCGGCCGGCGGCGCGACGCTAACCGTGTCGATGACCTGCACGAGCTGGAAAGCCAGATAATCTGCAAGAGCACGGCCGGCGCGGGATCCTATGAGAAGGACGCGCCGTGCGCCGACCACCGCGTTGGCTGCCGCTTCGATTTCGGCGTGGCTCAGTTTTGAAAACGTCTGGTCGAGGTTCAACACCGCCTGCCGTTGTTGAGCGGCCAGTTCTCCGGCCGTTTCACTGGGTGGTTTGACCAGGTAGAGCGCGGCGCCGGATTGCCGGTCCACCCGCACTTGCTGGCGGGCGGCTTCGTAGGACCGGTACCCGACACGGCGGATGAAACGCGTGACCGTCGCGTTGGAGACGCCGGCCATATCCGCAAGTTCGGACGCCGTATAACTGGCCAGCTCCCCGGGGAAATCCAGCAACAGATCCGCAAGGCGGCGTTCGGTGGGGCTCAGGTCCGGCAGGCGGGCACGGACGGTTTCAACGAATGTTTTGGCTTTCATGGGTGCCATTAGACCCATGAAAGCCATCATTCTCAACGCCAGCGTTTTGCATCTTGCAATAGCAACCGTGTTTCGGCCGGTCCGGCATCGGGCTCGAGCCGGCTGCTGCGCGGATCGAACCGGCGCCAGTCCTTGATTTTCTGATCAGTTCCCATTGCGGGACACAATCAAGCCGGTATTCCGGGTTGATTTGCGAGTGACCGATTCAAACCGGCGTGCCGCAGGGTGGCCGCGCAAAGACCGCCAAGCACCAGCTCGATGGCCATGGCGAAGACAATCCCGTCCGAAGGCACCCCGTCAAGCACAACGCCCACAAACCGTCCTGCTGCATAGGCCAGGAAGACGACGGCGCCGACGGCGGCCGAAAGCTTCATCATCCGGGATCGGACCGCCCCGGCAAGGATAAGTGCGCCCAAGACCGCGAGATTGGCACCGGGCGCTCTCAACTCGCTCAACAGGTCCGGACCGGTGCCAAACGCAATGCCGTACGCGGCGTAAAACGCTGCCGGTGCCACCGCGATCGCCGTACCGATGCCAAGCGCGGTGATGCCGGCGGCGCCAAGGACAAGTCTCTGGAACCAGATCGACATTTGGAAGTCCTCTCATTTGACGGGTCAGGCCGCGTCGGACCAGACGCCGGCCCGGGCTGCGTCCGCGGCGAATGTCGAGAAATCACGGGGTTTCCGGCCAATGGCGCGTTCGACACCGTCGGTCACATGCGCGTTCCGGCCGTCGAGCGTTTCGCGCGCGATTGCCTCGAAGATGTCGGCGATGAAGGGTCCGGCGGCCTCGGCGACGCTGGCGCGGAAATCCTCGAAACGGATCGGGACATGGCGCACCGGCCTGCCAATGGCCGTACCAAGATCCTCGGCCATTTGCGCGAAGGTCATCAGGCGCGGTCCGGTCACTTCATAGAGTTCGCCCGAGTGACCGTCCTCGGTCAGGGCTGCGGCTGCGACATCCGCAATGTCGTCGATATCGATGATCGGCTCCAGCACATCGCCACCCGGCATCGGCAGGACACCGGCCAAGATCGGATCGCGCAAATATCCTTCAGAGAAGTTCTGGGCGAACCAGGCTGCGCGGATCAGCGTGAAATCAACACCGGAGGCGCGCACCACGTCTTCGCCGCGCCGGGCATGGTGCTCGCCGCGGCCAGTCAGCATCACCAGGCGTTCGATGCCGGCGCCCTTGGCCGCGGCGCACAGCGCCTCGACCTTTTCAACGGCGCCGGGCATCGCAATGTCGGGAAAATACGTGACATAGGCCTTGCTGACGCCGTCCAGCGCCCTGGACCAGGTTTCCGGCTTGTCCCAGTCGAACGGGATTGCCGCTCCGCGTGAGCCGCGCCGCACGGCATAGCCCTTTTGGGTCAGAATGTTGGCCACACGCAATCCGGTCTTGCCGGTGGCGCCGATGACGAGGATTGGTTCGGTCTGCATAGGATGTCTCCCTTGGCTAAAACGATGGCCAAGGAATAGGGGAGGCGGGCGCCCGCGGTATTGACCGCACATGCCAGAGTTTTGGCTCACCGTGCCAAACATCCGGTCCGGGCTGAATCAGGGAGTGCGTCATTCACGGCGCAAACGCCAGGGAGCGTTCTGCGCCGACACCGGCTACACGGTGCGCCGGAACGAGGCGGGGGTCTCGCCGCGCCACCGTTTGAAGGCGCGTGTGAACGTGCTTTGTTCGGAAAATCCCGTCAAAAACGCGACCTCGGCCAGCGCATAGTCGGTCCGGCGCAATAGGGTCTCGGCCAGTTCCTGGCGCGCATCGTCGACAAGATCTTGAAAAGCGTGGCCCTGCTCGGCCAAACGCCGCTGCAAGGTCCGGCCGCTGAGGCCCAGACGGGCGGCAACATCTGCGACCGTCGGGACGCCTTCGCTCAACGCATTCGAGACTTGAATGCGGACCCGCCGGTTCAGTGCATTGTCGTCGGGCAAGTCCGCCAGCTCCCGCTCCATATGGGCTTCGAAAAAGGCCGCAATGCTTTGATCCCCCAGCCGGTTCGGCGCGGCGAGATGCTCCTTGGAAACCTGCAGCGCATCGCGGTCAGCGCCATAATGGACCGGGCAGTTGAAATAGGTCTCGTGCGCCGAGATATCTTCCGGGGCCGCGTGCTTGAAATAGACAGCCTCAGGCGAGAACGGGTGCGAGCAGACCTCCCGGCTGATTTGGGTCACCGCGACGATGGTCTGTTCGTTGGAGAGCCGCAATCCGAGGCGCCGCTCTCCGGCGCGATGCAGGACCATAAAGCGTCGACTGCCCTCCTCAACGATTTGGTAGGTTGAGACGCTGGTCAAAATCCTGCCGTAGCGTTCGGCGCGCTGGTAGGACCTGTGCAGATCAACCGCGGATTTCCAGGCCAGCCCAAAGGCGCCGTAATCGTCGCAGCGCATGGACGACCCGACACGGATCGGCAGGGAAGCGCCATGCGGGTCTTCGCGCGCGACCCGTTCGCACAATGCATAGTAGTCGGTGTCCGGGATCATCCGTTTGGGATCAACGGGCGCGTGTGGATCGACGCCGACCGACCGGTACAAGGCACCGCGGCGGGCGGCCTGCCGCGGGTTCTTTGCGGTCGCCGCATCCACGACCTTTTTCACAAACAATGCCGAAATCTGTCCCATGCCGGTACCTTACGGATTCCCGGAAACGTTCGACAGGTTGAAGCCGCAATACATCGTCCAACCCGCGTTTCTGCTCCCGTTGCCGGCCCGTCGGTGCGTGGTCATCTTGGCATTCTATCGGACCCGGCTTTAAACGCATGCCAGCCGATGTGAGTGGATCGAAGCCGGGCGTTGCAGGGACTTGGATGAAGCGCCATCATGGCGGACACAAACGTCCATCAATCACGCGCTGCCCTCCAAGGTGCGATCGACCGTTAACGAAAGCGCTGCAGTGTCTTTGGCGAGCTTGGACAGGGCGCGGGTGAGGACGGCCAAATTCCTTTCCAAGTCCAGAAATCCTTCGACCTTGGAGAGCGTGGCTTCTTCCATGTAGAGCCTGCGATTGATCTCGATTTGAATGCTGTGACGCCCTTCATCTGGACGTCCATGGCGCCGAACCAGTTCAAATCCCTTGTAAGGGTCGTTGACCGCAACCGAATAGCCAAGACCGCGCAAGGTCTCAACGATAGTTGCGGTCAATGCCGGCGCGCAGGTTTGCCCATCCCGGTCGCCGATGACAAAATCCGGGCGCGGGACCTCGCCATCCTCCGTCGTCCGGTCGCCCATGCTCGCCATCGAATGGCAGTTCACATGCAATACCCGTCCGTGTTCTTGGTGGAGCCTGTCGAGGGCGCCTTGGAGCGCATCGTGATAGGGCGACCAACAGGTGTTGATCCGGTGCCAGATGTCGGACACGGTCAGTTTCCCGTTATAGATTGGACCGAACGCTTTCATGTCTTTCCAGATCAGGCCGACCCCGCGCTGGAGCGTCTTGAAGGACGGATTGACCGGTTCCGTCCAAACTCCATCGATCATGGACAGGTCGAGATCGTCGCGGTTCCGGTTCGGATCGATGTAGCAGCGCGGAAACAGGGCGTGCACCAGCACCGCGCCCTCTTGAACCGCGTGGGCGAAAAGCTCGTCGACATGGGCGTCCTCGGACCGCCGCAGCGTCATCCGGTCGATCGCATGCCGGAAGTCCTCCGGATAGATTGACCCTGAATGGGGACTGTCGAAAACAAGCGGGACCGGATCGGCGGCTGGATAGACGGTGCGGACGGCGGCAGTCATAGGTCCTTCCAGAAGTGGCAGGCAACGGAGTGGGCGTTGCCGAAGGTCTCCAGGTGGGGTTGGTCCTTTCGGCAAAGGTCCCGCGCATGCGGGCAGCGCGGGTTGAAGTGACATCCCTCCGGCGGCGCCAAGGGCGATGGAATCTCGCCCTCGATGGGGGCAAAGTCGCGTTTCCGCTGGTCCAGTCGGGGCGCCTCCGCCAGAAGCGCCCGGGTGTAGGGATGGCGCGGCGCGCTGAAAATCTCATCCGTCGACGTGCTTTCCACGATCCGGCCGAGATACATGATGGCCACGCGGTCGGCGATATGCTCGACGACGCTCAGGTCGTGGCTGATGAACAGGTAGGTCAATCCAAACTCTTCCCGCAGGTCCATAAATAGGTTGATCACCTGGGCCTGGATCGACACGTCCAGCGCGGCGATGGCCTCGTCGCAGACAAGAAACCGCGGTTTCACCGCGAGCGCCCGCGCAATGCCGATGCGTTGCCGCTGGCCGCCGGAAAACTGGTGCGCGTAGCGCCGCTTCAGCGACGGATCGAGCCCAACCTTTTGCATGATGTCATCGACGTAATCCGATACCTCGGACCGTGTCACAATGCCGTGGACTTTCGGGGCTTCGCCGATGATGTCCTCGACCCGCATTCTGGGATTCAGGCTGGCGAACGGGTCTTGAAAGATCATTTGAATGGCGAGCGTTGCCGCCCGCCTGCCGGCGCCCGACATGGCCGAAACGTCATCTCCGCGGTAGAGCAACTGTCCGGTGGTAGGCGCGTGGATGCCGGCCACGACGCGGCCAAGGGTCGATTTCCCGCAGCCCGATTCTCCGACAAGACCCAGGACCTCGCCCTCGTGGATCGAAAGGCTGACATTGTCCACCGCGTGAACGGTCTCCTCGCGGACACCAGCGCCCATTTTCTGGGCGATCTTCCCCGCAACATCGAGCCGTTTGGTGAAGCGTTTGGAGACGCCGCGGATTTCAACAAGCGGCGCCGTCATTGCGCGGCAGCCTGTGACTGCGGGTGATGGCAGCGCAATTCCCGGTTCGCGACATGTTCGACGGGCGGTGCAATCCTGCAGGCCGCGCTGGCGAATGCGCACCGCGGCGAGAAGGCGCATCCCTCGGGCAGGGCCAGCATGTTCGGGGTCATGCCTTCAATCTGATACAGGCGCTCGCCCCGTTTGTGGGCCGTGGGGACCGATCCCAGCAGACCGACCGTGTAAGGATGAAGCGGGCGATCAATGATGTCGTCCGTCAGTCCCTGTTCGACAATGCGGCCCGCGTACATCACCGAGATCCGGTCGGCGAGGCCGGCGACGACGGCAAGATCGTGCGTGATCCAGATCATCGCGGTACCTGTCTGCCGGGTGAGTTTCTGCGCTTCGTGAATGATTTGTGCCTGGATGGTGACGTCGAGCGCGGTCGTCGGCTCATCGGCGATGATCAGATCCGGCTTGTTCAAAAAGGCAATGGCAATCGAAACGCGTTGGCGCATGCCGCCGGACAATTGGTGGGGATAGGCGCGCAGCCGTTCTTCAGGAGAGGGAATACCGACAAGGGCAAGAGCATCCCGGCAGCGCTCCCATGCCACCTGCTTTGACACCGCTTCATGGGCCAGGATCGCTTCCATCATTTGCGTGTCGATGCGCAAGACCGGGTTCAGCGTCATCATCGGATCCTGGAAAATCATCGAAATCCGGTTTCCGCGAACGGACTTCAGCCTTTCCTCCGGCGCGTTGGCGATGTCTTCGCCGTTAAACCGGATGGTGCCTTCGACGATCCGCCCCGGCGGGTCGATGAGACCGATGATCGAGAAGCCGGTGATGGATTTGCCTGATCCCGATTCACCGACAAGGCCCATGACCTCGCCCTTTTGCACAGTGAAATCAACGCCGTCCACGGCTTTGACAACACCGGCATGGGTGAAAAAATGCGTCTTCAACCCGCTCACATCCAGGACCGCGGTCATTTTTTCAGCCTCGGATTGAGAACATCGCGCAGTTGATCCCCGACCAGGTTGATCGACGCCACGGTGAGAAGCAGCGCGATGCCGGGAAAGACCGAGATCCAGTACCGGCCGGACAGCATGTATTCGAACCCGTTGGCGATCAGGACGCCAAGCGACGGCTCTGTTTGCGGCAATCCGACGCCAAGGAACGAAAGCGTCGCTTCCAGGGACACCGCGTGCGCGGTCTGGACCGTGCCGACCACGATCAGGGGGGCCAGGCAATTGGGCAGGATGTGCCGGAAGACGATCCGCATCCGGGAAAGCCCGAGACATTGTGCCGCCTCGACATACTCCTTGCGGCGTTCAACCAACGCCGTCGCTCGAACGGTGCGGGCATAATACGCCCATTGGGCCACGACCAGCGCAAGGATGATCTTGTCAACGCCCTTGCCGAGTGCGGCCACGAGCATCAGGGCGACCAATGATGCGGGAAAGGAGAGCTGCAGATCGACGACCCGCATGATGACGGCTTCGGTCCGGCCGCCCACATAGGCCGCGATCAGACCGATGGCCATCCCGATGGCCAGGGCGATGACGCCCGACGCCAGCCCGACGGAAATCGAAATTCTGAGCCCGTAAAGGATCGCCGAGTAAAGGTCCCGCCCGGCACCGTCCGAACCAAGCCACATGGTGTATCCGGCAAACGCCTCCGAACCGGGCGGCAATCGCCCGTCAAGGACGTCCACTTGCGCCAGGTCGTAGGGATTTTGCGGCGTGATCCACGGGGCAAGGACCGCCAGCAGAACGATGACTGTGAAAACAACGAAGGCCGTCGCGGCGATACGGCTTTCAAAAAACTCCGCCCGCAAACGCTGAAAAGGCGTTTCCACCTTCACCTCGGCCTGTACCGTTGAGACGCTCATGCGCCCTGATCCTGAAGGCGGACGCGCGGGTCCAGGATTGAGTAGAGAATGTCAACGACCAGATTGATCAGGACAAAGAACAGAACCATGATCATGAGGTAGGCCACGACCACCGGACGATCGAGTTGCAAGATGGCGTCGATGAGAAGCTTGCCCATGCCCGGCCAGGCAAAAATCGTCTCGGTGACGACCGAAAATCCGATAAGGCTGCCGAACTCCAGCCCCATCACGGTAACGACGGGGATCATTATGTTTTTCATGACATGGACGAAGATGATGCGTTTGGTCGATATACCCTTGGCCCGGGCGTATTTGACATAGTCCTGGCCCATGGCCTCGCGAACACCGGCCCGTGTGAGGCGGATCGCCAGGGAGATTTTCAAAAGCGCAAGGTTCAGCGCCGGCAGGAATATGTGGCTCAGGCCGTCCCACGTTGCCAGACTGGTCTCAATCCCGAAGACGGATGCCGTATCGCCGCGTCCGGTGGAGGGCAGCCAGCCGAGTTCGACCGCGAACACCAGAATGAGCATCAGACCGACCCAGAAGGTCGGCAGCGAAAAGCCGAGAATGGATCCGGCCATGATGCCTTTCGACACCATGTGGTCCGGGTAAAGACCGGAATAAAGCCCGAGCGGGATCCCAAGCACGATAGCAAGAACCAAAGCGCTGAAGGCGAGTTCAAGCGTTGCCGGCATGTGATGGAGGATCAGTTTCAGCGCCGGTTCGCCGAAAATGAAGGAGTCGCCCAGGTTGCCCTGAGCAGCCCCTTTCAGGAACAAGACATACTGGTCCCATATCGGTCGATCGAGCCCGAGACGGCGGATCGCCGCCTCGATGTCCGCCTGATCCGCGTCGGGACTGACCAGCATGTAGACCGGATCGCCAACGATGTTCACGCCGAAAAAGACGATGACCGACATCAAAAAGACGACGAAGAACGCCTGCAGCAGCCGGCGGATGACGAAAACGGTCATGAGGTTGTCTCAGCCCAAGGAAAGGCCGGGCCGCTGGTGTCAGCGGGCCGGAGACGTTTCGGTCATTCCTTCACGACGCCCATGGCCAGCGTGTACTCGTCGGTCCGGGCAATATACGTCAAGCCCTTCCTGGCCGCCCAGGTATTGACCTGGAAATGGGTCGGGATGATCGCGACGTTCTCAATGGCCATTTCCGTCGATTTCGCCAAAAGATCCTGCCGCTTTTCATCGTCCACCGTCCGCAGCGCTTCCTCGATCATCGCATCGATCTCGGTATCGGAGTGACGGCCGCGGTTCGAGGAGCCGAACCCCCTGTCCTTGTCATAGGTGTGGATCAGGGACTTAAGGGGAGATGATGCTTCTCCGGACCCGGCGCCCCAGCCAACAAGGATAAAGCTGAACTCTGGAAGACCGTCCGGGCTGCCGCGGGAGGCCCGTCCGAAATAAACGGATCGCGGCATCGTTTCGACCGCCGTCCTGATACCGACCCTGGTCAGCATCTGGCCGATGGCTTCAGCGATCTTGGCGTCGTTGATGTAGCGGTCGTTCGGGCCGTGGATGGTCAACTGGAATCCATCCGCATATCCGGCCTCCGCCAGCAGCGCTTTGGCCGCTTCCGGATCATAGGCTTCGGGTTGCAAATTATCCGACACGCCGAAGAATCCTTCCGGAAGCAGCTGGCCGGCCGGTAGCGCCACACCTTCCATGACCCTGTCGACGATGGCGTCGCGGTTGATGGCTTTTGAAATCGCCAAGCGGACGCGGCGATCCAGCAACGGATTCTTGATTTCGCTGCCGTCATTGCCTTTCACAAAAGGCGAGTTCTCCCGGAACTGGTCCATGTGGAGATAAATGACACGGTTTGAGACGCCCTGGCTGAGCTGGATGCCGTCATTGCCTTTTAGGGTCTCAATATCGGTCGTCGGGACCCCGGCAATCATGTCGACGTCACCGGCCAGCAATGCCGCGACCCGGCTCGGACCCGACTTGATGGGGCGGAATTCCACCTCGCTCCAGCCCGGTGCATCACCCCAGTAGTCATCGTTTCGAACGAGGGTAATGCTTTCGCCTGGCTTGTAGCTGGAGAATTTGAACGGGCCGGTGCCAACGGCCGCTGTGCCGGCATTGAAATCCTCGGTCGCCGCATCACAGCCGGCGCTATCGGAGATGATCGGGATCGTGGAGATGTCGTTTGCCATCAGCGGGTAGGGCGACCCAGTGACGGCATGGACCGTAAAATCATCAATCTTCTTGAAGGTCTTGCCCTTCAAATAAGTGCCATAACCGGAAGGAGAATTCGGCACTTCGGGCGCGCGCGCCATCGTGCAGATGACGTCATCGGCGTTGAAATCGCTGCCGTCATGGAACTTGACGCCTTCACGCAGTTTGAACTCCCATGTCAGGTCGTCGATGGGCTTCCAGGAGACGGCCAGACCGGGCGACAAGCGCTGCTTTTCATCTTGCGCGATCAGCCGGTCGAACAGATGGACCGACATGGCGTTGTTCGGTCCGAGATTGTGAAAATGGGGATCCATTGACGTCGGTTCAGATGCCAGACCGATCGTCAGTTTTTCTGCGGAAGCCGCCCCGGTGAACAATACCAGTGCGCCGACCGCAGCCGCGGTAGCGGCTGTGAGTTTTGTCATGACTGTCTAACTCCCTCGGAAGTGCAGTGTCCTTATCCGGACGTTTTGCCGCACGATAAAAAGGATGTTAGCTTGCAGAAAATTCATTGCAACTGTGAAGTTAATGCAATTTTACATAGACTAATTCATCAACAAGGGCGCCGCCTTCCCCGGCGGACTACGTCAAGTCATGGCAGAACACCGTCACAGGCTGAGAGAAATGGAAGCGCTTCGCGCCTTGGTGACAACCGGAACCACGATCGGAGCCGCGCGCAGACTGGGCGTCTCGCAGTCGTCCATCAGCCGGGCGCTGGCGCAATTGGAAGCACGCGTCGGGCGCAATCTGTTTCTGCGCAATTCCGGACGGATCGAGCCGACACCGGCCGCGCTAAGGTTGAATGATCAACTGGACCCCTTGTTCGAGACGCTTGCGTTGATCGAAGGCGCCGAATGGGCAGCAGCGGACGAAGAACCGTTGCGGTTGATCGTTCCGCCGACCCTGGCGCACAACTTCGTCATTTCGCGGGTCGCCACTTTTTTGAAACAGAATACAGGCAAGAGCCTGCGCCTGGACATCCAGGCGACGGACGTCCTCGTGTCCGGCATTCTTGACCTGCGCTACGATCTCGGTCTGACCAGCGCAATGATCCAGCGCTCCGGCGTCAAGCTCGTGCCCTGGCGGCGATCGCATGTGGTGTGCGCCATGCCGCGCGGCCACCCCCTTGAACAGAAAGATATCATTGCACCTTCCGACCTTGAGGGTGTCGAGATGATCGAGTTCTTGCGGCGTCTTGGCACCCGGGCGATCACCGAACAGCTGTTTGCCCGCTCCGGGGTCCGCCCGCGTACGGTCGCCGAAACAGCGACCAATATGGCCGCGCTAGAGCTCGTCCGGGAAGGCCTCGGCGTCACGCTGATCAATCCCTTTCCCGTTCTGTCCGGGGGGATGTCGGACATCACGGTCCGGCCGTTCGACGCCCCGATCACCTATGACACCAGCTTTGTGCTGCCAACCGGACGCCAACCGTCCGAGCTTGCCCGGCAATTCATGCATTTTGTGACCCGCACCACGCCGCCCGATGAATACTCGGAGGCCGTCTAGCCGTGGTCAGCGTCACTCCATGTTGTCTCCGGATCCAGCGGAAGACAGGGGCGGGGAAGGAACTCAAACGGCCACCGGTCGAGGACAGGGCTCGTCAGCCCGGCCGTGTCCACCTCGTATACCTGATCGGGTGCGAACCACGCGGCGAACCCGGCGCGGAAATGGCCACGGGACTTCACGACGACGCACGTGGCGGTGCCGACGTCCAGTCCGAGCATATGAAAAAAGACGGGATCGGCGGTTTGCGACCGGTCGGAGATGACGACCACACGGATCCCGTCAAGGTCCAGCGCCGCGCAGGGACCGAGACTGAGTTGGCGCCCTTTGGTGATTCCGCGCTCTCCAACGACGGCTCCGTCGTGCAGGGCAAGAACCTTTGCGGCGGCCTGGAACGGCTGATCCCATTTCTCCCACCTTTCATCGCCAGAATTCCGGTTGAATTTCGCCGTGAAACGGCCGCCGGCGCCGATCTGATGGGCCTCTATAGCCAGATCAGGATCGCAAAACGATCCATAGAGGATGTTTTTGGCGCCGATGGCATGCAGCGCCGCAAGCAATTCCGTCGTTCGCCCGGAACCGCCTCCGCCCGGATTGTCGCCCGCGTCCGAAAAGATAACCGGCGGTCTCTCCGGATCACAGGCAAGCGCCACGGCTTTCTCAACCGATGTCAGGTTGCGCACAAAGCCCTCCAGCATCGACCAGGCCTTGTCCGCGATTTCAGACGCCAATGCCTCCGCAACATCCGGATCGTCACGCGCGGTCACGACCACGCTAAGTCCGTTGTTAGGGGTATCGGAAAACACGAAGTTGCCAAAGTCCGAGACATTCAGGATCGCTCCGCCAAGTTCTGCCTGCCGTTGTTGCCCGAAGTTGATCAGATCGCCATAGGGCGCTTCCGCGGTCAGAAGCGTGACCGACGCCGGAACGATCGGAAGCTTTTTGAAGGCAATCTTCGGCCGCCGGCCGCTGGCAAGGCAGCGTCTCAGCGAGAACGCGGCGTCCTCGCCCCGTTCGAACATGTCGACATGCGGATTTGTCCGGTATCCGACGATCACATCGCACGCTTTGACCATTTGGTCCGACATGTTGGCGTGAAGATCAAGCGTGCTGACAATGATCGGCCCGGCGCCGATCGCTGCCCGCACGCGCTGCATCAGCTCGCCGTCGGGGTCATGGGAGTGTTCGGCGACCATGGCGCCGTGATTGCAGATGTAAACGGCATCAAACGGTCCGTGGGCGATGAGCTGATCGGTGATGCGGCCGGAGATCTGGTCAAAGACATCCCGCGCAACCGGTCCCGCCGGGTGGCT
Organism: Roseibium sp.; assembly: GCA_017643215.1. Taxonomy (GTDB): domain Bacteria; phylum Pseudomonadota; class Alphaproteobacteria; order Rhizobiales; family Stappiaceae; genus Roseibium. Next base: position 91,312 of record JAEPNV010000014.1, read on the forward strand.
GGCCGCCAATGTGCAAGGCACGGGATGCCATGGACCCGTGGCGTCCATTGCCCGGACAAAAGCCGCGAATTCTGCAGCCAGGGCAGGCGTCGCGGACCGGGCCCCGTCAAGCAGGGCGGCGCCTTCAAGCCAAGTCAGCGACCGGAAATCTTCTTCCGTCGCCGGGCGGGCGAAGCGGTTCGATTCCAAAATCATGCCCAGCAACGCAACCTTGGGCGCGGTCACAAAACTCTCTCCCGTGCGGCCGATCGTTTCGAAAAAAGGAACACGACCTGATGACCAAAATCAACATTCCAAATGAGTACCCGGTCGAACTCACGGCGCCCGATCTATCGCCTTACGAAAAGGGGAACACCGGCATTCCCTATGTTTGGCGTTTTGACAGCGGCAAGGCGGGCCCAAACGTCATGATCAGCGCGGTGGTTCACGGCAATGAACCGTGTGGCGCCATTGCGCTTGACTGGTTGCTGCAACGACACACACGTCCAACGGCCGGCACCTTGACCTTGGGTTTCATGAACATAGCCGCCTATGATGCCTTCGATCCGTCCGATCCCAACGCAACCCGGTGGATCGATGAAGATTTCAACCGGGTCTGGGACATCGAGACACTGGACGGCGATCGCGACAGCGTTGAATTGCGCCGGGCACGCGAGGTCCGTCCAGCCCTGGCGGATATTGATTACCTTTTGGACATTCACAGCATGCAGCACCTGGCGCCGCCGTTGATGATGACAGGCCGGCACGCGCGGGCCAAGGCTCTTGCGGCCGTGGTCGGCGTGCCGGACCGGGCCGTGGGAGATGCCGGCCACGCCGCCGGCCGGCGCATGCGCGATTATGGCGCCTTCGATGACCCTGGCGCCAAGCAGACCGCACTGTTGATCGAGTGCGGTCAGCACTGGGAAGCGTCCGCAGGGGATCTCGCCAAGGAATCCGCGGCCCGCTTTCTGGTCGCGACAGGTGCCCTCTCGCCCGAAATCCTGGAGGAATTCGACGGCACAGTGCAGCCGCAAACCGCATATACCGTTGTGGAGGCCGTCACCATACAATCCGACCGGTTTGTTTTTGCCGAACCGTTTCACGGCGGGGAGATCATCGCAAAGAAGGGAACCCTACTGGGCCATGATGGGGACGAGCCGGTCGTCACGCCCGAAGATGACATCATGCTCGTGATGCCGTCGAAGCGCCTTTGGTGCGGACAGACCGCGGTGAGATTGGCACTACGCGACACTTGATCGGGCACTGCGCCGTCCTCCAATGCCGATAGGTGCTCACAGACCACCGATGCAGGTGTATTTTGTCTCCAGATAGTCATCTATGCCCTGCCAAGAGCCTTCCTTGCCAAGGCCAGACTCTTTGAGGCCGCCGAACGGGATTTCCGGGGCAACGATCAGCACCTCGTTGATCCCGATCAGACCATATTCCAGCCGGTCCTGGAGACGGAAGGCGCGGCCGAGGTCGGTCGTGAAGGCGTAGGATGCCAGACCGTAGTTGGTGTCGTTCGCCGCTTGGATGGCCTCGTCCTCGCTGTCAAAGCGATAGACCGGCGCGATGGGACCAAAGATCTCTTCATCGGTCACACGCATGGACACCGTGGCATTGCCGATCACCGTCGGCTGATAAAACAGGCCGCCGCGATCGTGCCGGCTTCCGCCAGTGACCAGATCGCCGCCTTTTGCCAGTGCATCGGCGACCAGCTCCTCGATTTTTGAAAGCGCGGCGTCATCAACCAGCGGGCCTTGCTCTGACCCTTCTTCGGCCCCGGGCGCAACCTTGAGCGATGCCACGCGGTCGGCGAACGCGGCCACGAAGCGGTCGTAAATCCCGGCCTGGACGAACAGGCGGTTGGTGCAAATACAAGTCTGTCCGGCGTTGCGGAACTTGGCGATGATGGCGCCATCAACGGCCTTGTCGAGATCGGCATCGTCAAAGACGATAAACGGCGCGTTGCCGCCGAGTTCCATCGACATGCGTTTGACGGTTCCGGCCGCTTCGGCCAGCAACTGCTTGCCGATCTCCGTTGAGCCGGTAAACGTGATTTTGCGCACTTTTGGATTGGATGTGATCTCGCCGCCAATGGCCCGGGCGCTGCCGGTCAGCACATTCACGACGCCGCTTGGAAATCCGCATTCCTCGGCAAGATGGCCCCACACCAGTCCCGACAGCGGGGTTGCGGTGGCCGGTTTCACCACGGCCGTGCATCCGGCCGCCAATGCCGGGCCCAATTTGCGGGCAAGCATGGAGGAGGGGAAATTCCAGGGTGTGATTGCCGCGACCACGCCAACCGGATGGCGGGTCGTCATGAGTTTGCGGCCGGCGATCGGGGAGGGAATGGTCGCGCCGTTGGTGCGGCGGGCTTCTTCGGCAAACCACAGCACATAGGCCGCCGACGAGCCCACCTCGGCCCGCGCTTCGGCGAGCGGCTTGCCCTGTTCGGCGGTCAGCATCTGGGCCATCGGCTCCAGATTGTCCTGGATGGCATCATGCAGCTTGCGCATCAGCGCGACACGTTCGCTAAGGGTCAATCCGGCATAGGCGGGAAAGGCTTCGTGGGCAGCCTCGATGGCGCGCTTCGTTTCGGCCTGGCCCGCATTGGGCACCGTTGCGATGGTTGTGCCGCTGGCTGGATCGGTCACATCGATGGTCTCGCCGCTGTCGGCGGCCACCCATTGTCCATTGATGAGATTTGCCTCGCGCACGAGGGATGCAAAGCTGGTCATGGCGCAAGCCTTAGTTCGGGAGGATTTCGTCGGCCGCCGCGCGGAGCGTTCTGGCGGCAATGGTGATTTCTTCGGCGTTGATGCAAAGCGGCGGGGCAAAACCGATCGTGTTGGCCTCCGGCATTGCGCGCGCGATCACACCGCGCCGGGCCATGGCCTCGGCGATCTTCGGGCCCACGGTCATGGGCGGGAACCAGTCACGGGCGGCCGGATCGGCGGCAAACTCCACGGCCGCCATCAGGCCGACGCCGCGGACCTCGGCGACATTCGGGTGGCCGTCCATCGCCTCGTTGAGCGCTTGCAGGAACACCGGGCCCATGTCGCGTGCGTTGGCGATAAGGCTCATGTCATCGATCAGGTCGAGCGTTGCGATCCCCGCGGCCGCGCTCACCGGATGCGCGGAGTAGGTCCAGCCATGGGCGAGCGGACCAAAATCGTCCGTTCCCTGCATCAAGACGTCAAAGACGTCCTTGGAGATGATCGAGCCGGAGAGCGGCGCATAGGCCGAGGTCAGGCCTTTTGCGATGGTCATGAAATCGGGCTTCAACCCGTAGAACTCGGACCCGAACATGTCTCCGGTCCGACCAAAACCGGTCACCACTTCATCGGCGATTAACAAGATGTCATGGCGGGCCAAAATGTCCTGAACGCCCGCCCAATAGCCCTCCGGCGGCGGCATGATCCCGCCGGTGCCCATGGCCGGCTCACCGATCAAAGCGCAGATCGTCTCGGGGCCTTCCCGTTCGATGAGCGCCTCCAGTTCGGCCAGCAGATAGGCAACGAAGTCCGCTTCGCCCATATCGGCGTCGGGCCGGCGCAGATACTGCGGGCAGGCGGTGTGCAGGAAACCGTCAAGTGGCAGATGAAACCGCGCGTGATAGGCCTGAAGACCGGTCATGGATCCGGACACAAGGCCTGACCCGTGATAGGCGCGCCAGCGGCTGATGATCTTTCTCTTTTCCGGGTTGCCGCGCAAAATGTTGTAATGCCAGGCGAGTTTGACGTTCGTCTCGTTCGCGTCCGAGCCTGACAAACCGAAATACACTCGGGACATATGGTCCGGCGCACGGTCCATGATCATTTTGGCGAGCCGGATCGCCGGTTCGTTGCCCTGGCCGGCAAAGGAATGGAAGAAGGCCAGCTTTTGGGCCTGCGCGGACATTGCGTCCGCGATTTCGCTCCGGCCATAACCGGCGTTCACGCAATAGAGGGCCGCAAATGCATCGAGCATGCGGTTGCCATCGCGATCTTGAATGAACACCCCGTCGCCGCCCGTCACGATGCGCCCGGGCACATCGCCGCGCGCATGCTTGGCCGCGTGCGTCGTCGGATGCAGCAGGAAATCCCGGTCCCAGGCGGCCAACTCGTCATTGATGCGCGGCTCGAGATTCATATCAGGCTCTCCAGGCGGGTATTGGCTATGAGTTCGGGCACGCTTGCCTGGTTGGGCAGGGCAAGAACCATGGCGACGAGGCCGGCGACGGTCTCTGGCGTCATCCGGTCCGCCTTCGGGGTCACGCCCGGCAGGTCGGCGATCAGTTCGGTATCGATGGCGCCGGGGCAAAGGGCCGTGGCGCGCACGCCGTCCTCCCAGGCGGCGTGGCGGACAGCCTGTGTCATGGCAAGCAGCGCGTGCTTGGTCATTGCATACCCAACGGATGTGCCCGTCCGGTAACGTTTGGCATCGGTGGAAGCGATGTTCACGACACGGCCGCGGCCGCTCGCACGAAGATGCGGCAGGGCCTCCTTGATCAGCCGGAACGGCGCCTTGACATTGATCGACCAGAGCGCGTCGAGATCATCTTCATCGCCTTGCTCAAAGTCGACCATGCGCAGGATGCCGGCATTGTTGACAAGGGCGTCGATCCGCCCGTGCTCAGCAAGCGCCGCCTCGACCCAAGCGGGCGCCGTGGCCGGGTCGGATGCGTCAAACGGGTGTGCCGAAACAGCGCCGGATAAGGCGGCGGCCTGCGAAAGGTCCCGCAGGCCAAGCGACACCGTCCAGCCGTCCTCCAGCAGTTTTCGGGTGATCGCCGCCCCAAGGCCGCGCCCGCCGCCTGAGATCATCACGACCTTCGCTGGATGGTCTTCCGTCATCAAAACAGGCCCTGATAGACGCCGCCATCATTGACGATGTTCTGTCCGGACATGAAGCCGGCCTGGGCCGAACACAGATAGGCGATGAGGTCGCCGCACTCAGACGGGTCGGCGAACCGTCCGGCGGGACAATTGTCTTTCCGGTCCTTGACGATCGCCTCGTAGGTGGTGTTGCCGCGTTTGGCGTGGCCGTGAAGGTTGGTATGGAGGGCGTCCGTATCGAAAAGACCGGGGCACACGGTGTTGATCGTGACATTGTGCCCGATCAGCTCGCGGACCATCGCCGCGGACGCGCCCGACAAGGCCAGGCGGGCGGCATGGCTGTGCGCAAAGCCCACTTGGGGGAACTTGATGAAACTGACCGACATGTTGACGATGCGGCCAAAGCCTTGCGCCTTCATCGCCGGCGCGACGGCCTGCATCATCTGAACCGATGACAGGAAATGCACTTCGAGCCAGTAGCGCCAGTGATCCGGGGCGATCTCGTCATAGGGTGTCGGCACCTGCCGCACGCCCGGATTGTTGACCAGAATGTCCGTGGATCCACCCGCCGCGTCGAGGATGGCCTTGCGGCCCTCTTCGCTGTTGAAGTCAGCGGCGACCGGCGTCGCAGCAACACCAAACTCGTCCGCGATGGCCTTGGCGGCCTCGGCCAGCGGACCTTCGCTGCGCGCGTTCATGACCACGGACACGCCTTCGCGGGCCAACGACCGCGCGGTCGCCAAACCCAGGCCCCTGCTGGCCGCGGTCACGATGGCGCGACGGCCTTTCAAACCGAGATCCATATTCGTTACTCCTGTGCAGTGATCAGCGGGCGCTCAGGCGACTTTCTTGTCCTGTCCCACCAGACTTTCCATGCCCGCTTGAAGCCCCTTCAATGCCGCGCCCGACAACGGTCGCAGCGGTGGCCGCGGCATGCCGCCGCCCGGCCGGTGAAGAAAGTCCATGGCAGCTTTCGTTGCCGGGTAAAGCGTACGGCCTTCGGAGGTAAATAGCTCCGTCATTGCCTGGCCGGTTGCCTGCAACGCCCAGGCGTCTTGCATCTGCCCGGCCTTGGTTTTGTGCCAGAGCTGCATGCAGTCGTGCCAGACATTGGGAAAACAGTCGATATGGCCGTCCGCGCCGGCCAAAGCGGCGGCAACGCCGATGGTCGATGAGGGGCCGCAGAACACCCGGATTCTATCGCGCACCCGGTTCAGGGTCTGATGAAAGTTGTCCCATTGCCCGCTGCTTTCCTTTATGGCGACCACATGATCAAGGTCCGCCAGTTTGTCGGCGATTGCCGGCGTGATGGCGTTTCCGGCGTTTCGGGGGATGTTGTAGAGCACGATCGGCAGGTTCGCCTTGGCGTCGATGGCGGCGAAATGCTCGATGATTTCACTGTCTGAAAGGTGGACGAAATAGGCGGACATCACCAGAACCGCATCGGCTCCGGCCGACTTGGCCGCGTCGATCTGTTCAATGACCTCGCTCTCGCGGATCGCGCCGGTGCCGACGATTGCCGGACCTCGGCCCTTGCATGCATCGACCGTCAATTGGGCCAAACGCTCGCGCTCTTTCAGCGTAAGCGACCAGAATTCACCCGTGCACCCGGCGGCGACGATCCCGGTTGCGCCTGCTGAAAAGAGTTCGTCGATATTGGCGCGAAAACCGTCCTCATCAAGCGATAGGTCCGCGTGAAACGGGGTGGTCACGGCGGGCATCGGCCCGGCCCAATCGACACTGTCTCTGTTCATGACGCTGCCTTTTCAGCCTTTGGATCGGCCTTGGTGTTTTTTGACGCGATGATTTGTGGCGTGGCTTTGGCGGAGGACGGCGCGGCAGATTGCGCCGGCCGGTTCCACCGGTCACCGCGCGGCCCGGATCCAAAAATGTGCACATGGCTGGCATCCAGCACCACCTTCACCTGTTCGCCGGGCTGCCAGCTTTGCATGGCCGGGGCGCGGGCAGTCAGACGATGACCGCCGGGAAGCTGCATGAAGACGATGTTCTCATGGCCGGTTTTTTCAACGACCTGGACGACTGCGCCGATCGGTCCTTCCCCAACGGACACATTCTCCGGCCGCACGCCCAAACAGGCGGGCCCGGATTTCGCCTGACCGGAAAGGGGCCCGACCGTCATCGACAAGCCTTCGGCATTGAACGTCCAGGCGCCGGCATCTTCGGTCAATTCCCCATCGATCATCGTCATGGCCGGTGTGCCGATGAAACTGGCAACGAAGCGGTTGGCCGGCTCTGCATAAACATCCGTGGGTGGCGCGAATTGCTGGAGTTTGCCGCCGTCCATGACGGCGATGCGGTCGGACATCGTCATCGCCTCCAGCTGGTCGTGGGTGACGTAGACCATCGTCCGGCCCAGCCGCCGATGCAGTTCGACCAGTTCCACGCGCATATAGCCGCGGAGCTTGGCGTCGAGGTTCGACAGCGGCTCGTCCAGCAAAAAGACCTTTGGATCGCGGACCAAAGCGCGCCCGAGCGCAACCCGTTGCTGCTGCCCGCCCGAAAGCTGGCGCGGCTTTCGATCCAACAGCTCTGTGAGCTGCAGCAGGCTTGCGGTGGCCGCGACGCTCTTTTCCCGTTCCGCGGCCGGGACGCCGCGTTTCTTGAGCGGATAGGCAATGTTCTGCGCGACCGACATATGCGGATAGAGCGCGTAGGACTGGAACACCATCGCGATGTCGCGTTGTCCCGGCGCCAGATCGTTCACAATGCGGTCGCCGATCCGGATTTCGCCCGAGTTCGGAAATTCCAATCCCGCCAGCATCCGCAGCGTCGTGGTTTTGCCGCAGCCGGACGGTCCGAGCAAAGACACGAACTCGCCTTCTTCGATGTTCAGGTCCAGGCCGTGAACGGCGGTAAAACTGCCGAATTCCTTTCGGACGTTGGAGAACACAACAGCGGCCATGGACTAGGCCCTTTGGACGAATTGGAGATGCATTTCGCCGGGAAACGCATCGTCCAAGATCAAGGCAATCCGGCGCAGGTGATGCGCGCCCATCATCAAGACGGATTTGCGCCGGGTTTGGGCGATGCGGGTCCGGCCCTTCGGGTGAGACGAGAGACGTCGATCTGGCATGAAACGCCCCTTGACCGTATCGCCGATACGCTCTGCGGGTCTTTTCCCGCCACCTCTTGCCTCTTGTCTCACGACATGCGTCTCCAATTCGTCCACAGGACCTAACCTTTCACACCGCCAGCGCCGAAGCCGCGGGTCAAATAGCTTTGCAGGAAAGCGAAGATGATGATCAAAGGCACGCTCATCATGACCGAGGCGGCCATCAGCAAGGACCATTCGATGTTGAAGGACGACACGAGCATATTCATCACGCCCGTGGTGAGCGGACGCGCATCATCGGAGTTCACCAGGACAAGGGCGTAAAGATACTCGTTCCAACTCAAGATGAACGTGAACAGCGCGGTCGAGATGATGCCTGGAAGCAGTTGCGGCAGGATCACATCCACGAAAGCGCCCATTCTGCTGGCGCCGTCGACAAGGGCGGCGCTTTCCAAATCTTCTGGAATGCCGGCCATGAACGAGCGCAACAGCCACAGCGCGTAAGGCAGCGCAAAGGTGGTGTAGGCAATGACCAGGCTGAAGATGTTGTTGGCCAGGCCGATCTGCACCAAGAGCAGATAAAGCGGGATGATCAACACCACGGACGGCAACAAGTAGGTGAACAACACCATGAAAGCCAGGCTCTCGCGGCCGCGAAACCGGAACCGGACCAGGCTATAGGCCCCCAGCGTTCCAATGGCGACGACCACAAATGTCGTGGTGGTCGACAAGATGACCGAGTTCCGGAAATAGGTGAGGAAGTTGGTGCGCTCGATCAGATGGAGATAATGCTCGAATGTCCACGTCTCCGGCAGCATGGTGGGCGGACGGCGAAACAGCTCGAAGGCGGGTTTGACGGAGGTCACCAGCATCCAAAACAGCGGGAAGGCGACCGCCAACACGATGCCCCAGGCAAAGAGGTTGAAGGCGAGTTTTTTGACAAACGCCATCAGGTTTCCTCCTCGCTGCGGGTTCGCCGGATATAGACGAGCATGAAGACCAGCATGATCAGCATCATCATGACCGCATAGGCGGACGCATTGCCCATATCGTTCAGCGCAAAGGCCTCCTGATAAACCAGCAATGGCAGGGTTTGCGTGTCGTTGAGCGGCCCGCCGCCCGTCAGCAGGAAGATGAGGTCAAACTCCTTGAAGTCCCAGATCGCGCGCAACAGGATGATCACGACGAGCACGTCGCGCAGCTGGGGAAGCGTGACATCAAAGAAGCGGGCGATCGGACCGGCGCCGTCGATCTTGGCCGCCTCATAAAGCTGATCGGGAATTGTCTGCAGCCGTGCCAGCACGGCGATCACGACAAAGGGAAAATACTTCCATGCACCGACCAGAATAACCGAGATCATGGCATTGGGCATGGTGCCCAGATAGTCCATCGGGAAACTGATGATGCCGAGGCTGATCAGGAAATGGTTCATGATCCCGTAAAGATCATTAAACAGCCATTTCCAAACCAGCACCGCCACAACGGTCGAAATGAAATAGGGAAACAGGATCAGCGAGCGCGCAAGGCTGCGAAACCACATGTTCTGGTGAAGCACCAGAGCCATGCCGACACCGAACAGGATCTGAAGGCTGAGGGTGCCAACGGTCCAGATGAGCGTTGTGCCGAGCGAGGACCAGAACGTGCCGGTGGACAGCAATTCGGCATAGTTGTTCAGGCCGACGAAATCGCCTTGAAGCGTCGGCGTGAATATGGAGAAGAACGACAGGTAGATCGCCGACAGAAGCGGGTAGACGATCACCGCGCAGAACACGACGACCGTCGGCGCGATCAACATCACGCCGAGCATCGCGTAGCGCCGTTCGAGCAGTGTTCCGGTATTACGGGCCATAAGGTGCCTTCGATGACTGACCGCCTCCTGCGCGTTGCGGGAGGCGGTCATGATCGTTGGGGTCCGTGGATTATTGTTAGCCTTTTACGATCGCCTCAATGGCCATCGACGCATCGCTCAATGCCGTATCGGCATTATCGCCGTTGATCACCACTTTCTGCACCAGTTCGGAGATCACATTGGATCCGATGATCTCCCCGGCCTTTTCATTGGACTTGTGGGCCGCACTTTCATAGCCAAGATTGAAACCGCCCGCCGCTGACTCGGCCATCAGCTCCACTTCGGCGGAGTAACGCTGGATGATATCGTTGTCCTGATACATCGGGTTGTTGTTGATGGACTGAAGAACCGGCAACACGTGGCCGGGAGCGGCGTGCAACTGCTTGATGTAGCCTTCAGGATCGAACAGGAAAGCGCCAAACTGCTTCGCCGCTTCAATGTTCTTGGACTGGGCCGGGATGAACACCGACGGGAAGTCGTTGAAGGTCCACGGCGCCACATCGGTCGAAATGCGCGGGTACCTCACACAGGTTACATGTTCAGCAATACCGGGGTTCTGATTGTTGACGTTTGCCAGGACACGTCCGGTGTAGATGCCGGTTGCTGTCGCTCCGGAGACGAACGCCGTCAGGCTTTCGCCCCAGGAATAGTTCGTGGCGCCGGGCGGGCAGAACTCGCGCATTTCGCGGTAGAACTCGAGCGCGTTGCGGGTGCCTTCATTGTCGATCGCAACATCCAAATCGGGCGTGAAGACCTGGCCGCCAGCCTGGTGGATGAAGCCGATGAAGATCAGCGATGTCATGGAGTTGCGGCCATAGGGCAACGGTGCGCCAAAGAGGCCGCCCGTTTGCATGGCCGACACGGCCGCGCGCAGCTCGTCCCAGGTCTCGGGCGCTTTGTCGATACCGGCGGCTGCCATGAGGTCCCGGCGCAGCCACAGCATGTTGGCGGCCGAGTTGCCGATGCCCGTGCCGCAATAGTTGCCATCGGCGGCGCGGAACACGTCATTGGCGCCGGGGAAATAGTCGTCCGCCCCGATGGCGTCGATCACGTCGTTGAACGGCTCAATCAACCCGTTCGCATAGTAGGACTGCACGGCGAAGGAGGGCAGGTGGGTGACAATGTCCGGGACTTCGCCGGACGAAAAGGCCGCGGCGAGCTGCGGCGCATAGCCCTCGTCGGACGTGGTTTCGAATTGAACATCGATGCCGGTGGCGGCCTTAAAGTTTGCGATCTGTAACTGATAGGCTTCGACCTGTGCCGGCGCCGCTTGCGGCGACCACCAGCGCAAGGTGACATCGCTTTGAGCGCGCGCAATGCTAAAAGGGGTGGCAGCCAGTGCGGTTGAAGCTGCGAGGCCCTTGAGGGCCGTTCTGCGCGAAATACCCTTCGCGGAGGTCTTGCCATTGATCATATTGACATCTCCCGTTTTTGCCAAAAGTTCACATAGCGAACGCTTGTGCGATAATTCACCTTCAGTGCAAAATGCGCAAGTGGTTTTCCGCATTTCTTCTTCTGTCTGTGGGTTATGCGGTGTGGTACGGAATGGTGGACGCGATGACGTGATGTTGGGTTTTGGCAACGCAACGTAGAAAGGAGGGCATCATGGCCACGAGGTCGAAAGCGAAGGACGCTGCCGAAACTGGCGGCGCATCTGACCACGTTGCAAAACCTGCCGAGTCGCCGATCGGCCTGATGACGGCTGCACCCGACGACCTTGACGAGGCCAGCAGTGGCGTGAATTCACGCGATTATGTCAGTTCGCTTGCGCGGGGCCTCGATGTCCTGCGTGCGTTCAACCAAACCCGCCGAAAGATGACGCTTTCGGAAGTCGCCGCTGAAACCGGCAACACCCGCGCAGGCGCGCGCCGCATTTTGCTGACGCTGGTCCGTGAGGGCTACGCAGTGGCGGACGGACGCTTGTTCGACCTGACGCCAAAAGTCCTTGAACTCGGATTTTCCGTCCTCTCCTCCAAGGGAACATGGGATATCGCACGGCCCTTTATCGAGCACCTTTCCGAAGAAACCCGGGAGAGTGTCTCGGCCGCCATTCTCGACAAATACGATGTGGTCTATGTCTGCGGCACACAGGCCCATCGCGTGATCAGCGTGGGGATCACCGTGGGCCGGCGCTTCCCGGCCCATGTGACCGCGACCGGCCGCGTGCTGTTGGCCGGGTTGCCGGAAGAGCAGTGGCCGGACATGATCCGCGGCATCCCGTTGGAGCCCATCAACGAGCGCACGGTGACGGACCGCGCCAAGTTCCGCAAAATCCTTGAAAAGGTGCGTGACCAGGGCTGGTCGCTGGTCGATCAGGAGCTTGAAACCGGGCTTATGTCGATCGCGGTCCCGCTCTATCTTTCGTCCGGCGTGATGGCGGGGGCGGTGAATGTCGGTGTTCCGACATTGCGCATGTCGTCCGACGACATGGTCAATGACTTGCTGCCGAAGCTGCAAGAAACCGTCACCAACATAAGCCTGGCCCTACGACGTTAGTGCCTTAGGTGGTAAACCTGCCGGGCGAAAAACGCTCGATATCGGTATTGGGGACCTGGCCCAGTGCAATGTCCGCGGCCAAGCGCCCAACCAGCGGCCCGAGCGTGTAGCCAGCGTCGCCAGGAACGGCCATGACAACGCGCTTACATGCGGGCAGACGGCCGATAATCGACGCGCCGTCGGTGGTCGTGTTCATCCCCGCCCACGTCCGGATCACACTGAGGTTGCCAATCGCCGGGACAAGCTCGGCCGCAAGTGCGACGTTGCCCAACAGCGAGGTTACTTCGACCTCTGGTGGACGATGGGGACCGCAATCCTTTGCGGCCCAGCCGCCGCCGATGACGATCTGGCCAGAACCGAACTGTTTTAAAGTGATGGACCGCTCCGCGTGCTGAACCAGGTGCGAGAGGGCGATCGACGCCGGCTCCGTAATGTTCATGTGCAGCGGTTCGGCTTGGGAGGGAATGGCAACACCGAACGGCCTGGTCAATTCGCCGCTGCCCCAGGCCGCAGCGACAATGACCTGATCTGCCCGGTGGTCTCCATTTGCCGTATGCACGGTAATGCCGTTGGCGGCCTCGGTGAGCGCTTCCACAAACACGGTTTCGCGTCTGGCGCCCGCCGCCTCCGCCCGTGCGCGTAAACGCTTGTTGGCGATCAGCGGATTGAGTTTTCCCTCATCGCGGCACAGCTCCGCGCCGACAATATGAGCGCCCAGCCACGGCGCGATGTTTTCAAGGTCCTGCCGCTGGAGAATGTCGACCGTCAGGCCTTGGGCGGCCTCCCGCTCCGCTTTCTTTTCCAGAAAGGCCAACTGTTCATCGCTTTCGGCGAGCATCAACCCGCCGTTTCGCACCAGGTCGACGCCGCCCAGCTGCTCATCGAGCTCGACCCAGGTCTCCGCTGCCTGCCGATAAAACGGGAGTGAGGCCTCCACCGCCGGCACTTGGTTTGGGTATAAGCGCATGAACCGGCTTTGCATCTGGACATGCAAGGATCCGGCATTGGCGTCTGAGCCCGCGTTCCGGGCAGCGTCCAAGATGGTAACCCGCGCGCCGTTTTCGGCAAGGTGGATCGCCGCCATCGTGCCGGTGACGCCGCCGCCGACGACCAGCACATCAGCCGCCGGCATCGCATGTCTCGATCTTGGCCACCTCTTCGCAGTCGCGCGCGGCCTTTTCGGCCGCGAGAATTGTTGAAATGGCCACCGGTTTGATCGGCACACGCGGCGCAAAAAAGCTCAAATCGTCAATGGCCTGACCGGTGGCTTGAGACACGATTTGCGCCGCGAGCGGGCCGCAATAGCGCCCCTGACAGCGTCCCATGCCCACCCGGGTCGCGCGCTTGAGCGTCCCGATATGGCCTGGCTTTGTTGACAAGCCTGCGCGCACGTCGCCAACGGTCAATTCCTCGCAGCGGCACAGAATCGTGTCGTCCGCCAAAGCCGCAGTGTCCTTTGGAGCGATGTCGTAGAGCCTCCACAGATTCTTTTGGAACAAGCGGTGTTTCGCCAGTTTTCGGCGTTTCTGCGATAAGTCCGCAGCGTTACCGTGGCCAGTTGCTGCGGCCGCGCTCGCGCCGGCAATCTCGCCTTCAATCCGCGCGGCCGGCGCACCGCCGAGCCCCGTGCAATCGCCAATCGCATAAACGCCGGTGACGCTTGTTTCCATCGACGCGTTTTTCTCGCACCGCAAATGCCCCATCGCTGTGTCGTAGTGCATTTGCGCGCCGAGCAGGCGCAGGATTTCATTTTGGGGCTCAAAGCCGCCATTCATGCACAGCGCATCGATCTGAACCGTCTCTTCGCGCCCGGACGCGCCGCGAAACGTCGCCGCGAGCCCATTACTTTCCCTAGTGACCCTGATCAGTTCGGTGCCAGTATGAACCTTGATCCCGTGCCGGCGAAGGCCTGCGAGCATCCCCAAACCTTGCAGGGTCAGCTTCGGATCAGAAGCGGCCATGGAAAGGGCGGCGAGGGGTCTTGTCAAAGCCGATTTCGCGCGTTCGGCAATGTAGACGATTTCAGCGCCGCCTTTTCCAAGTTCCAGAGCCACCTGCACATTGAGCGGCCCCGACCCGCAAACGGCAATACGCATTCCGGGAAGTGTTTGATAGCTCCGCCAAAGGGTCTGCGCCGCTCCTGTCGTCATCACGCCCGGCATCGTCCATCCCGGAACTGGGACCGGCCGTTCGTAGGCGCCGGTCGCGATGATCGCCGTTTTCGGTGTGGCGATCACGGGCACGCCATCGCGATGGCCAAAGAATCGGAGACCGTCAAAAGCGCCCCAGAGTTCCACACCCGCGATCACTTGCGCGCCGGATGCCCGCGTCCTTTCAACCAGCCGTGCACCCTCAGCCTGCTGCTGGTCGAGGATCGTCTTGTCGGCTGCCTGTTTGTAATATTGGCCTCCGGCCACCTTGCGCTCGTCGATCAGAACCACATTGGCGCCAGCTTCAGCGGCCGTACTGGCCGCCGACAAACCTCCAGCCCCACCGCCAATCACCAATACGTCCGGGGAGAGCCGAAGCGCTTCTGCCGACGGTGGTTCCACGGCGGCTCCGAATTCCGGAAGGGCCACCTGACGGGCCACCTCCATGCCATCTTCGACCGGCGTCATGCACGCCCGGCGGTTGGGAACACCGTCAATGGTGACCAGGCAGTCCTGGCAGACGCCCATACCGCAGAAGATACCGCGCTCGGCGTCTTTCGCGGTGTCCCGAAAGGCGCGAACGCCGGCTTCAGTGAGAGCCGCCGCGAGGCTTTGTCCGTCTCGCGCGGTGATGTCTTTTCCGTTGAACCGAAAGGTCTTCGCACCCATTGGCGTCAGTCCTGCATCAGCTTATCGCGTTCCGCCACGAGCCGGGCCACGGCCGAGGAGCGCCAGGCAACCCGTTTGGGAAGCGCGCCGGCCGGCAGCACACTCCGCCGCTGCGCATCAACCTTTGCAACCAAATCCGAATTCCAATCAACCGTTTCTCCGCGATCTTCGCCGATGCGCTTGTATGCCGGGCCCATGCGGGCCGCGTGTGCCTTGATCCCGCCAGGGGTGTTGAGTTCAGCCGTTTCAAAGGGGCCCGACAGCGCCCAGCGCGGTCCAAGCCCCATGCGCATGACCGTATCGATCCCGGCCGCGTCGGTCACGCCTTCATCAACAAGGCGGTAGGCTTCGCGCAGCACCGCGCTTTGCAGACGGTTCAGCACGAACCCTTCAATTTCATGGCCGAGTTGGACCGCTTCAAACCCGACCGCCCGAAACACATCCGAGGCGGTTTTGGTCGCGTCGGGATCGGTGCCCGGCGCTGGAACCAGTTCGATGATCCGCAGGACCGACGGGGGATTGACCGGGTGCGCCACAAGACAGCGGCGCTGACGTTCTGGCTCGGGCACGATCTGGGAGATGGTGATGGCGGAGGATGCGGTCGCAACAACAGCCTCGCGGCTCACATGCGACAGGATGTCGGCAAAGATCGCTTGTTTGGCCGTCACATCTTCGGGACCGCACTCCAGAATCAGATCGGCATCAGCAATGGACGTTCCGGCTTGATCCAAGACATTGATCACGCCGGCGCCGCCACGCGTGAGACCCGCAGCCCCGATGGCCGCCTGGTGAACCGCAATTTCTAGATCGGCGGCCGCGCGGCGCGCAATGTCGGGATCGACCAGGCGAACATGCGCGCCGGAATCGGCAAAAACCGCGGCGAAGGAGAGACCGATCGAGCCCGCACCAAGGATCGTGATCTTGCGGGGTGTTGGTGTTTTGTCTTGCATGCGTTCACATAACGCACAAATGTGCGGCCTAAGCAAATGAGAAATGGGCCCATTTGGTTTGCGCTTTCAAACACCAGTCCTGGAGGTTTCGGCCATGGTAGAAAATCTGTCCTTGAGGGGCCGCCGCGCTGTGGTCACCGGCGCGGCCAGGGGGCTCGGCCGCGCCATCGCCGCGCGGCTGGCCGAGGCGGGCACCGAGATCATCGCGGTGGATCTGCCTGACATCGCGAACGACCTGCCGGCCGGTTTCCAGACGGAGGCGATCGATCTGGCCGACGACCAGGCTCTGGATCAACTCGCCGAGCTCGCGGATCGCCTCGAAACAGTGGACATTTTGATCGCCAATGCCGGCCTTGTCCCGCCCTGGCGCGGGATCGACCAGTTGGACCTTGAAGAATGGGACCGTGTCATGCGCGTCAACGTCTTCGGCGTCGCGGCCACGATCGGGGCCTTTGCCGGTGCATTGGAGCGATCCGGGCGAGGCGCGGTCGTGGCGATGGCGTCCATCAATGGCTACAAGGCTCATCCAAAACAGGTGCTTTACACGGCCTCCAAACACGCTGTGATTGGCGTCGTTCGGGCCGCGGCCCTCGACCTTGGGGCCCGCAACATTCGCGTCAACGCGCTCGCACCGGGACCCATCGCCACGGAGGCACTGATCGGCAGGGTTCAGAACCGCCACGAAGCGGGCGGTCCGCCGCCGGATGAGGCGTTTTCCGGCCTTGCCGCAGAGACCGCTCTCGGACGCCTTGCAACGGAGACCGATGTGGCCAATGCCGCCGTCTTCCTCGCCTGCGAAGCATCCGGCGGGATGACCGGCGTTGTCCTGCCCGTGGAAGCGGGCTTGGCCTAGCCGCGCGGAGCCCAGCCGTTGGCGGCAAGAATGTCGTGGCTGGCCCTGATGTCGCCATCGGGGTCCGCGCCGTCCGCAAGTGCATCCGCGATGATCTCCAGCACGGTCACGCCCTGGTAGCCAATATCCCTCAGCGCCTTCGCGGTGGGGCCTGGTTCGACAATCCCAGTCCCTAGTTTCGCGTGTTTAAAGTCGTCGTAGCCGGAATCGGAGATATGCACGTTCTTCACCAGGCTGCCGAGCATACGAATGGCCTCGGCCGGGTCTTCCTTGATGAAAGCGCTGTTGCAGACGTCAAAATTCACGCCGATCTCGGGACCGATCAATGCGGCCGTATCAGCCATGTCCTTCGCCGTCGGGAGGTAAGTGAACGGCACGTTTTCAAGGAGAAGCTGCACGCCGGTGCCCTTGGCATAGGCGATGAGGTCCTTCATGCCTTCAACGAACCAGTCGAGCATCCATTGGTGCGGCGGATTGATGAGGCTGTTGACCGGTCCGGGTATGGCAACCACATACGGGCATTCCAATTCGGCCGCAAAATCGATCGCTTCCTTGTAGCGGTCCAAGGTGTAGGCGCGCATCAGCCGATCCACCCCATTGGGGTTGTTGTCCAGCAACGGATAACAGAAGCTGCTCACATGACCGCCTTCGCCGTTGAGCCATGCCTTGTAATCCCGCCGGTCGGCGACCGTCAGCTCGCGCGGCCAGCAGTGCGGCGGAAAGATCATCAACTCATACGTGTCGTAGCCGAGCGTTTTCAGGTGTTTCAGTGCATCCAGGCCGCCATGGGAATAGAGGAAGGGGAAGGTACTGGCGGCAACACGGAGCGGGGACATGGACGGACCTTTCTGCTTGTCTGAGCTTCCGCGCCATGTTCAAATAGCGCACATAAGTTACTATAACGCACGACTCGCGACGATCAATCGCAATTTCCCAAAGGTCCAAGGTCTTCCATGTCTGCTCAATTGTTCACGCCCTTTCAGTTGGGAGGGCTTACCGTCCCCAATCGTGTCGTTGTCTCGCCGATGTGCCAGTATGCGGCCACGGACGGGGTGCCGGGCGACTGGCATCTTGTACATCTGGGCCAGTTTGCAATGTCAGGGCCGGGCACCGTGTTCGTCGAGGCGACGGGTGTCGAACCGAACGGGCGAATCACGCACGGCTGCACCGGTCTTTACGACGATGCGTGCGAACAGGCCTTTTCAAGAATCATAAGCTTCATGAAGTCCGTCAGTGACGTGCGAGTCGGCATTCAGCTCAGCCACGCAGGGCGAAAGGGAAGTACGGTTGCACCGTGGGAAGGCGGCGGCCTGATTGAGGGCGACGGCGCGTGGGTCACGGATGCCCCCTCGGCCGTTCCTTATCTGCCGGGCTGGCCGGAGCCCCGTGCCATGGATGATGCGGCGCTGAAACGGGTCCGCGACGCGTTCGTTGACGCCGCCAGACGGGCGGACCGGGCCGGATTCGACCTGATCGAATTGCACGTCGCCCACGGATACCTGCTGCACCAATTCTTGTCGCCGATCACCAACCGGCGGCAGGACCAGTACGGCGGTTCACTTGAAAACCGCATGCGCTATCCGCTTGAGGTCTTTAAGGCCGTGCGCGATGCGTTTTCCTCCGATAAACCGGTGGCCGTGCGTCTTTCGGCCACCGATTGGATCGACGGGGGATGGGATGTGACCGGGTCCCTGGCGTTTTCACAAGCGCTGAAAGACGCCGGCTGCGCAATGATCGACGTCACCTCCGGCGGGCTGGATCAGCGCCAGGAGATCACCACCGGGCCCGGCTATCAGGTGGGTTTCGCCGAGACAATCCGGCGCGAGGTTGGCATGCCGGTCATGGCGGTTGGCCAAATCACCGACCCGATTCAGGCCGAAACGATCGTCGCGACCGGTCAGGCGGATCTGGTGGCCCTGGCGCGTGGCATGCTCTGGGACCCGCGCTGGACCTGGAAGGCGGCCGTGGCGCTGCGGGCGGAAATCGCGCTCCCGGCGCCTTACGCGCGCTGCAATCCGGCCCTTGCGGCGACGCCGTTCGTGAAGCGGAGCTAGTTATGGGCGAACTGACGGGCAAGACCATCATTGTCACCGGAGCGTCGAAAGGCATTGGCGCCGCAACCGCGCGGTTGATGATCAAAGCCGGTGCAAAAGTCATCGCGCACTATGGCGGAGACCGCGCGGGTGCCGAGAACGCGGCGCAAGGCAATGCTCATCTGATGCAAGCCGATTTTGCCGATATGCATGCCGTCGACCGCTTCTGGGAGGAGGCGATCGAGGTCGCGAACGGCCGGGTGGATGTTCTGGTCAACAATGCCGGCATCATGCGCCAGACCGGCGGCATACACGACCCGATCGACGACTGGGATACGGTCTGGGCCGAGGCGATGGCCATCAACGTGCACGCACCGGCCCGTCTGATGCGCCATGCCGTCCGGCGCTGGCTGGACGCTGGCGAAACCGGGTCGATCATTGGAATTGGAAGCTGGGTAACGACCCGCGGGACATCACATCCTGGCGCGATCGCCTATGCGGCCTCCAAGGCCGCGATATCGGCGGCCACCAAGACGGTTGCGCGCAACTACGCGGCGCAGGGCATCCTTGCGTATGTCATTTCACCCGGCGTTGTGCGCACACGGATGTCGGTTGAGACGGCCGCCAAGGTTGGCGGCGAGGACGCGGTGACGGCCACATTGCCCATGGGCGAATGGGTCCCGCCGGAAGACATTGCCGAAACCGCTGTATTCCTGGCCACCGGCCGCGCCCGCCATTTGACCGGCGCGACCATTGATCTCAACGGCGCGGCTTATATCCGCTGATGTTATTCGGCCGCCAATTGCCTGGCTTCGATCGCGTCAACGATCCGATCCAGCTCCTCCATCAACGGCACCATGCGGGCGACGCGGTCCCGGCCTTCCGCGCCGAGGCTTTCAAACGTGGTGATGGGCGCGCGGACATCCCCGACGGGGTATCCGGCAGCGGCGGCCAAGGCCTTGGAATAACACTGGTGACCATAAAGCGGGTGGCCTTCGGTGATGATGGCATCGAATTTCGAAATCACCGCCTGGACGGCCTGCACGTCATCCCAGCGGCCCTGTTCGGCCCATTCCACAAACTTCACCGAAGCCCGCGGAATATAGTTGCCATAAGGGTTCACGTAGCCCTTGGCCCCCATCTTGTAGCTTTCAAGGACCCGCTGCCCGGCCCAGACGTTCATCAGACCGTCGCTCTCGACGATGATATCGTGGACGCGCTCGATACGCTGGCTCGCTTCCTTGATGTACCGGATCTGATCGAAGCTCTTCGTAAGGTGCCCCACGAGCTTGGCGCTCATATCGACATTCGACGTGAACGGGTTGTTGTAGAGCATGATCGGCAAATTGCAGCCGTCGCAGATCGCCTGATAGTAGTTGAAGATCTCGTCTTCGGTGGGCGTGTAGTAATAGGGCGGGATGATCATCAGCCCGTCCGCGCCCAGATCCTCGGCCTGTTTGGAATAGCGCACTGCGTTCGGTGTGTAGGCGTTCATCGTACCGACCCAGACGGTGATCCGACCGCTGATGTATTTGACCGTGTGATCGACGAACTGCTCGCGTTCGTCATCCGTCACGGTCAGGAACTCCCCGGTCGTTCCCAGAATAATGACCCCTGGAACGTCATTGGCCATCTGCCAGTCGAGGAAGCGTTCCCAAGCGGGATAGTCGATGGCCCGGCCGCCCTCGGTGAACGGGGTGATGGTGACAGTGTGACTGCCGGAAAAACTCTTGCTCATGCTGTTCTCACGGGTTGGACGCCGAAGGAAGTGTACCACTGATGGCCGGCGGTTTTGATGTTGTGGTGATTGGTGGCGGTATCACGGGCTTGATGACCGCCTGGAACCTGGCGGACGGCGGGGCGAGGGTTGCACTTGTCGAAGCGGGTGACTTGGGGGCCGAAGCGTCCGGCGCCAATGCCGGGTCGCTGCATCTGCAAATCCAATATCCAGAATTTGCGCTTTACGGCGAAGACTGGGCGCGAGCCTATGGTCCGTGCCTGGGATTTTTGAAGGCGTCGCTCGATCTTTGGCAGGCGTTGTCTGAACGGGTCGGAGAGGACTTGGACGTCAAACTGGGCGGCGGTATCATCGTTGCTCAAAACGATGAACAGATGCGGTTGATTGCGCGAAAAGCGCGGATCGAAGCCGCGCATGGCGTCGAAACCACGCTGCTGGACGGCGGTCAGTTGCGCGCTTTGGCGCCTTATTTGACCAACACGGCGGTCGGTGGTGGCTTTTGCGCGTTGGAGGGCAAAGCCAATCCGCTGCGCGCAACGCCGGCGGTTGCGCTGGCCGCGCAGCGGGCCGGTGTCACGATCATGCGAAAGACCACCGTCACGGGCATTTCGGCGGAGACGGGCGGTTTTCAAATCGCGACCTCGAACGGGTTGCTGGAGGCGCAGCGCGTGGTCAATGCGGCCGGCGCGCGGGCAGGGGAGATCGCGGCGATGCTGGGCGTTGCGATTGAGATCGACGGCTTTCCGTTGCAAGTCACCGTCACAGAGCCGGTCGCCCCGCTCATTCCCCATCTTGTTTACTCGGCGGCCGGAAAGTTGTCGCTGAAGCAGGCCGCAAATGGCGGCTGCATCATCGGCGGCGGATGGCCGGCGGCGTTGCGTGCGAACGGCACGCTCTTCATCGATCCGGCCAGCCTGACCGGCAATATGGGCGTGGCCGCGGGTGTCGTGCCCAAGCTTGGACAGATGCGCGCGATCCGGAGCTGGACGGCATGGGTGAACGGGACCCCGGACTGGCGCCCCATCCTGGGTGAGGTGCCGAATAGACCCGGCTTTTTTTTGGCGCTTTTCCCCTGGGTCGGTTTCAGCGCCGCGCCGATGACCGCGAAGGTGATCGCCGAACTCGTGCTCGGCCGGCGGCCAAGCACAGACCTGAAAGGCGTTTCGGTCCTGGCGGACTGACGGTCGTGCAGCGGCCACGGCGGTTAGGCTGCCCCCCGTTCGGTCTTGCCGCTGCCCACGATTTTGCGCTGGTAAGCGCGCCAGGTCATCGCCCATTTGGACGGGTCTTCAAAAACGTCCCCCTTGACCTGGGCGACCGCCTGATTGTGCGGGGCGGTTTTGACCGTCTCCGGGTCCGTTCGCGCCTCTTCCGCGATTTTCGCGATAACGTCGATCCAAAGATCGATGTCTTCCTTCGACCAGAGCTCGCCGGCTTCCGGGGTGAACGGCTCCGGCACAATCCAGGGCTCGTGGCTCATCCACCACGGATCAATGCCGTAATCGGCCATCCGGTTGGCGAAATCGACGGTTCCAATGCCGGTTTCTTCCGCCAGGGGCCCCAGCGACCAGCGCGTCATTTCCATCCGGTGGGCTTTGACGTCCGGATTGGAGATCGCCAGCCCCGGGATTTCGGAGAGGCGCTTGTCCATATAGTTGTTGGCGACCACCGAGATATCCGAGGCGAGCTGAATGCCCTCCGCGCCCATGCCCCGGGCCCAGGCATAAGCCTTCACGACCTGGGGAACATTGCCCCAATACTCGCGGACCTTGCCGGCCGACTTCGGACGGTCTTCATCCAGCCGGTAACGGCCACCATCCTTCACCACCACGGGCGTTGGAAGATACGGTGCCAGGTCGTTGGAACAGCCAAAGGCGCCGACGGCCGGACCGCCGCCCGCCTTTGGCGCGCCGAAGGTCTTGTGCAGCATGAACATGCAGGCGTCGAACCCCAGCTCGCGCGCCGACAGCTTGCCCATCACGCCATTAAAGTTGGCGTGATCATAAAAGCAGAGCGCACCGGCCTCCTTCGCCACCCGCACCCATTCCTTGATCTCCGGATTGTAGATGCCCATATCGTCCGGATTGTTCAGCATGATGAGCGCTGTCTTGTCGCTCACCGCGGCTTTCAACGCATCCAGCGACGGGTAGCCGTTTTCCTCCAGCGGCAGGTTGATCACCTTAAAGCCTGCCGCCGCGGCCGTCGCCGGATTGCAAGGATGCGATTGGGCCGACGTCACCATTTCCGTCCGTTGGCCGAGCATGCCCCTGTCCCGCCAATAGGCGCGGGCCAGCGCCGTCATGGTGTAGGCGGCATCCGCGCCGCCGCCAGCCTGGAAGATGAATTGATCCATCCCGGACAAGGAGCGCAGAATGCCATCGAACTCATGCATGATGCCAAGTACGCCCTGCAGGGTGTCTTCGTGCTGATAGGGATGCACTTCAGATAGTTCAGGACGCAAGGTGGCAAATTCGGACGTCTTGGAATTGTATTTCATGGTGCAGGTGCCGAAAAGGCTGATGCCCATCATGCCAAGCGTCATCTGGCTCAAATGAAGATAGTGCCGCTGCGCTTCGAACTCGGTGATTTCGGGCAGTTTTGGCCGGTCCTTGCGTGCCATGGCGGCTGGAATCAGATCGTCGCCGACGCTGTCGATCACCTCGTTTTCAGGTGCGGGGAAGATCTGCCCGCGGCCGCCGGGGCGACCCATTTCCATGATGACCGGCTCGTCCCATTTCGCGGCATGGAAATCTGGCACGCGGCTCATGACAGCACCTCCTTCAGGGTGTCGGCCAGGCGCCTGATATCGGCGGCCGAATGCACTTCTGTAACGCAGTAGAGGGCCGATTGCCCAAGCCCCAATCCTTCGCCGGAGATGTCCTTGCCGCCAAATATGCCGTGGGCCCGCAGGGCATCGTTGATCTCCGCAACCCTCTTGCCGGTGTCATCGAAGTTGACAACGAACTCCTTGAACTGGGTGTTCGGCCAGACGATACGCACACCTGGAACCTCGCCCAAGAGCTTGCTGGCATACCGCGCCCGCGAAACGATCAGGCGGCCGACTTCGGCAAAACCGTCCGGACCGAGCAGGCTCATGTACACCGCCCCGGCAATCGCCCAAAGGTACGTGGAGTTGCCGGTCCAGTCATTGCCGTCTTCCCGCATGCCGTAGGAGTTTTGATGCGGGCAGGCGAGCCCGAAGGCGTGTTGACCGGGCTCGCGCGTTTCGGCGATGGACACCAGGAAGCCGTTATAGCTGCGCACGTAGGTTTCTTCATCGCGGGAGGCGATAAAGCCGCCGGCGCCGCCACCGCAATGCATATGGACACCCAGCGGCTGCACCGGTCCCGTCACAATATCGGCGCCATAGTCTCCAGGCGCGGTCATCACGCCAAGACTGATCGGGTCGACACCCACAATGGTTTCGGCGCCCGCGGCGCGGGCCCGTTTGGCAATATCCGCAGCATCTGTTTCAATTGTGCCGAGATAGGCCGGGTTTTCGAGGTAGACCGCGGCGACATCCGGCCCGAGTTTGGCGTTGAGGTCGTTGAGGTCCAGCCGTCCCGACGTCGGGTCCGCGGCGACCAGAACCACCTCAATGGCGCTGTCCATCTCCTGCGGCTGGCAGTAGGTGCGGATCACCGAAAGGCGTTCCGGATCAGAAAACTGCGGGACCAGGACTTTCCTTCGGCCGGTGATCTTGGCCGCCATGCGGATGGCATGGCCGCTCGCACAGCCCCAGGAATAAACGGGCAGTTGAACCACATCGAGGTTCAAAAGCGCGCCAAGCTGAGACGAGAACTCAAACCAGGTCTGGTTGCGGCCATGGTCCGACTGATAGCTGCCCCAAACGTTGGTCGCGAACTCCGTGCGGCCGACGATTTCGTCGACGATCGCCGGCACATGATGTTGCCAGACGCCGGCGCCGAGGAAACTGAGATTGTCTTCGCAGTTTTCGTTTTTCTTCAGCCGGGTCACCAGATCGCGTTTCAGCTCCATCTCGCTGGTCAGCGCGGGCGGGAGGGTGAGGGGGGTCTTGCGGCGGTGATCCGCCGGGATCTGCTCAAACAGCGCCTCGACGGACGACACGCCGATATAATCAAGCATGTCATCGATCACACCCGGCGCCGAAAGCGCCATCCAGGGGTGCGACCGCGGCGAGGCCAGCCTCGATTCAGTGGACATACGTCACTCCTCAGATCATGCGCGGATGCCGGAAACAGCGGCATGCGTAAAAGTGCACAAAAGTTCACATAACGCACAACCGAAATCAAGCCAGTTCTCGGGCGGTTTCAACCGGCAGATAGCCGCATCATCGTCGCGCGGCCCGGGGCTGTGCGCACCCTCACGAAGCCCTCTAGCTTGGCGTCCAGGCCGGGATCACCGCTGTCCACCCACAAACGCGGTTGAGCAAGACCCAGGAGCTTGTCTTCGGCCGCCAGAACAATGAGACCCTCGCGGCCTGCCTTCGCCAGTACTTTCGGGCTGATTTGCTGATTGCCGCGGCCGATCAAAAAACCCTGCTGGCCGGTGACGCCGAGCACGACGCGGATCGGTCTGTCTCCAGCTAGTCGCTCAAGTTCCGCCGCGCCGATGTCCCCTGCGAGCAGATTGCCGCCGAGCATGGCATCGATCCCGAGCACGGTTGGCGTGTGGCCGGCAGCGTGCATTACTGCGCCGGCACTGGTGCCCGGACCGATCACGTAAAGCGTTTCAGGGTCCATCTCGGCAACGAGTTCGGCGGCAGCGCCCTCCAACAACGCGCTCCAGTTCCGGCGCGGTCCGCCTTTGGAGGCCTGCATGCGGCCGCGGGCGATGGGGACACGCGCATGCCCGTAAAGCTCCGGGGCAATGTGACCTTCGCGCAAGGCGGCCTCATCGATGTCCATGACTTCGGCATCGTTGGTCCAGGTGATGCGATCCGGGGCATCAAGGATATCTGCCAGCAAGGCACCGGCCGCCTCCGGCGAGACCGCAAAAACACCGGAGTGCATTTTTACACCGCACGGAATACCAAGGATCGGCTGGCTTGTCGCGATGGCCGCACAGACATCGCGCGCGGTCCCGTCTCCGCCGGCAAAAAGGATCAGATCAAGGTCCGCCATGGCTTCGACGGCCAGCCGAGTGTCGCGGGCGGTTTGCGTGTCGGTGTCGGGATCGCGGAGGGTGACAGCCAGGTTTAGTCCCTCGATCCATTCAGCACCAAGCCGTCCCGGTGCGGCGAACAGGTGCGCGCCCGGCAAACGCTCTGCAAGCCGCGCCAAGGCACGCCGCGTGCGGGGGCCAGCGTCAGGTTCGGCCCCACGCGCCAGCGCCGCCGCGACGGTTCCCGGCCCGTCGGTGCCTTTCAGTCCGACCCGGCCGCCCAAACCGGCAATGGGATTTACGATAAGTCCAATCCGCACTGTTCTGCACCGCTTAGATCATCGAACATAACGACCACAGCTCAAAACGTCGGGCGTTTCCGGCGCCGCGTTCCGACAAGCAACCTAAACCGGATCCGGGGCAAAAATCTGCGGATACATGTGCCGCATGGCTTCCTCATCGAACTCCTGCTTGAAGGTGTGTTGCGTCGGCAAGGCTTTAGCGCGCTGCGCAGCGGGCCGGGCGTCGATGTCGCGCATCAAACGATCAAGGTTGGGGTACTTTTCCATGATGGTGTCATCGGCGAGCATGTAGGTGAGCCGGTCACCCCAGCCCCAGACCGCCATGTCCAAAATCGTATAGGCATCGCCCATCATGTAGCGCCCCTTGGACAGCCGGTCATCGATGATCTGCCAGTGCCGGCGCGCTTCAAAGTCATAGCGCTTCACGGCATAGGGAATGTGTTCGGGCGCGAACTTCCGAAAGTGCACGGCCTGGCCGGAATAGGGCCCGACTCCTGACGCGATGAACATGAGCCAGGAAAGCAGACTGCCACGGGCGCCTGGTGCGCCGGGCGGCAGGAACCGGCCGGTCTTTTCCGCCAGATAGAGCAGGATCGCGTTGCTGTCGAACACCGGGACATCGCCGTCAATGATGGCGGGAACCTTCGCATTCGGGTTGATTTGCTTGAAGGTGTCGGTGTGCTGCTGGCCGCGTTTGGAATCAATCGGGACCGGCTCGTAAGCAATCCCGCTTTCTTCCAAGAACAGGGCGACCTTCATCGGATTTGGTGCGGCATTGTAGAAGAATTTGATCATTCTTGCCCCTCAGGCGTTCGATATCGTAACAATTGTGCGCCAATTGAACACGAGTGCGCCCGGCGGGCAAGCCGCCCGCGTACCCGGCACCGAAATGAGGGCGGCAAATGGACAGCGGGATCAACCATCTAAGGCCCTGGGAGACCGAGGAAGCCGTTTGGCGCCGTTTGGTCAACCGCGTGCGCGCGGGCCGCGAACTGGCCCCGGCGTCCTGGCCGAACGGTGCCCAATGCGCGATGGCCCTGTCGTTTGACTGCGACCATGAGACGTTTGAACTGGGAATGGGAAAGTCCGCCATTGGGCGCCTTGGTTGGGGTGAGTTCGGGCGCCGCCGCGGCGTGCCGCGAATCCTTGCCGTTTTGGCCCGTCATGACGTTAAAGCCAGTTTTTTTGTACCTGCGGTTTCGGCATTGATTGATCCCGGCGCATTGGAGCCGATCATCGGTGATGGCCACGAAATCGGCGTTCATGGCTGGATCCACGAGAACACCAGCCTGCTGGACCAGGACACGGAGCGCGAACTGCTCTTGCGATCCCGGGACACGCTCGAGCGGCTGACCGGCACACCGCCCATCGGGCACCGCGCCGCCCATTGGGACCTCAGCGAGAACACGATCGCATTGGTCGCCGAAGCCGGGTTTTCCTACGACAGCAGCATGATGGCCGATGACGGCTGTTATGAGCTGTTGAGTGACGGAAATCCGACCGGGCTGGTGGAAATCCCGGTCGATTGGGTCAGGGACGATGCGGTCTACCTTCTGTTCAACCGGGACCCGGCCACCCGGCCCTGGACGCCACCGGCCGACGTGTTCGACATCTTCAAGCGCGAGTTCGACATGGCCTTCGAGGAAGGCGGTGTCTGCCAGCTCGTTTTCCACCCATTTGTTATCGGCTACCGGTCGCGCATTTGGATCCTCGACCACCTGATCGAACACGCGAAAACCCGCGGCAATGTGTGGTTTGCCACCCATGCCGAGCTGGCAGATTGGGTCCGGGCCAACGGATAGCTGGCGGGAGGTCGCCTCAATATTGTGCGCATCACGAACAAAAATTTATCTTGCGCACTTTTTAAAAGTACCCCATCATTCCGTAGTTGTACGCAGGTTGACCTCTGCGGCGGTTCGGGTCGGGAGGCTTGCGTGCGATTTTTCGTGACGACTATGGATCGGGTGAATAGCCTTGCCTCGGTCCTGGTTGCCGCCTTGTTGGCGGCCGTTGCCGTCGCCGTCATGGGGCAGGTGACCGTTCGGTTTATTCTGACGGCTTTCGGCATCAATATTTCGGCGCCCTGGACCGAAGAGGTCGCCCGTTACACGCTGATCTGGATGGTGTTTTTGGGCGCGGCCATCGGTGTGCGCCATGCCCGCATGATCGCCCTTGAGTTTGGTGTGCGCAAGCTCCCGCCGGGCATCGGCGTGCCGATCCGCTACGCCGTCATGATCATGAGCATCGCGTTTTTCGGCCTGCTGTTTTGGGTCGGCCTGGATTTTCTGGAGCTCGGGCGGTCAGAGCGCAGCCCCGTTCTCGGCATCACCCGGGACTATGTCTATTGGGCGATGCCGGTCGGCATGGTGCTCATGATCCTGAACTCATTCGCCTTGATCGCCGAAACAGTCCTGGAAGGCCGCGATATCCGCTTCGTCTCCGATTTTGCGCCGGAGGACTGATTAGCGTGGTTCTGCTGGTCGTCGTCCTCCTTGTGCTGTTCATTGCGAGCGTTCCGATTGCGATGGCCCTCGGCATGGCCGCGATCCCGACCTTGGTGGATCGCGGCATTCCATTCATCGCCATCCCGCAAGTCATCTTCGAGGCCCTCGACAGTTTCGCGCTGATGGCGCTCCCGCTCTACATCCTGGCCGGGCGCCTGATGCAGCATGGCGGCATTGCCGGGCGTCTTGTCGAATTCGCGATGGCCCTGGTGAGCTGGGTCCGGGGCGGGCTCGCGGCGGCCGTCGTCATGACGTCGATGCTGTTTGCGACCATCTCCGGATCGTCTGCCGCGACGGCCGCGGCCATTGGCTCCATGCTCATTCCGGAAATGGAAAAGCAGAAATACCCGCGCCCGTTCAGCGCGGCGGTGACGGCCTCATCCGGCGAACTCGGTGTGATCATCCCGCCATCGGTGGCGATGGTGATCTACGGGGTCATCACCGGTGTTTCGATCACGGATCTGTTTATCGCGGGTTTCCTGCCGGGCCTGATGATCGCGGCTTCGCTGATGGCGACCGCGATCCTGATCGCCTGGATCAAAGGCTATGGCGAACTCGAACCGTTTCACGCCGGGCAATGGGCGCGTGACGTCGGACGCGCCTTCTGGCGGGCGTCGCTGTCGCTTGTCATGCCGGTGATCATTCTGGGCGGCATTTTTGGCGGCATTTTTACCGCGACCGAAGCGGCGGTCGTGGCGGTCTTTTATGCGCTGTTCCTGGCCCTCGTGATCTACCGCGAGATTGCCGTACGCGACTTGCCCCGCATCTTTGCAAGCGCGGCCATCACCTCGTCGGTCGTCATGATTATCGTTGCATTTGCGGCCATGTTCGCCTTCGCGCTCCACTTGCTCCGTGCGCCGCAGCAGCTCGGCATGCTGCTCACCACCATCACTGAAGATCCAATCCTCTTCTTGTTGCTCGTGAACCTCTTCCTGTTGGTCGTGGGCATGTTCATGGAAACCTTCGCGGCGATCGTCATTCTGGGATCGATCCTGTCCCCGATCGCCGTCAGCTACGGCATCGATCCGGTGCATTTCGGACTGATCATGATCGTCAATCTGGCGGTCGGCATGGTGACGCCGCCCGTCGGGGTCAATCTGTTCATCGCCTGTGGGATAGCGCGCATCAGCATGGAGCAACTGATGCGTCCGCTGGCGATCTTCCTAGGTGTGCTCATCATCAACCTGCTGATCATCACCTACGTTCCAGGCATCTCGCTTGCCTTGCTCTAGTGCTTTACCAACAGGGAGAACAGACCGCATGACCATCACAAAAACACTGACCGGCGCCGCCGTCGCGCTGGCGCTTGCCGCAGGCGGCGCGCATGCACAGACCTACACGATGACGCTGGCGCACGTGCTCAGCGACACAAGCCCCTATCAGGTCATCTTGAATGAGTTCAAAAGCCTGATTGAGGAACGCTCAGGCGGCGACATCGCCGTTGAAATTCAGTGCTGCGGCCAGGCCGGCAACGAAACGCGCGCCATCCAGTCGATGCGCACGGGCATTTTGACCGGTGGCTTCGTGGGCGGCTCGACGCTGGAAAACGTGGTGCCGGCCTATCGCGTCCTTTCGCTGCCATACCTGTTTGAGGACAAGGCCCAGGCCTACGAGATCCTGCAGAGCGATATGGGCCGGGAAATGCTCGATCTTCTGGGCGAGTACGAGATGTACGGCCTTGGGTTTGGCTCCATCTATGAGCGCTCGGTGGCCGCCAAGGCGCCCGCACGGGTCGCAACGATCGACGACATGCAGGGGCTCAAGATCCGGGTACTGCCGACCCCGGGTTTCGTCGAGGCCTACAATGCGATGGGCACACAGCCAACGCCTATGTCCTATGGCGAGCTGTTCATGGCCATCCAGAACAATGTCGTTGATGCGCTCGAAATCTCGCCAGATGCCATTGTCGCCGACGGCTTTTATGAGACGGTCAACAGCTACACGATGACCCGCGCGCACCAGTCGACAACCGTGTTCGTGCTCTCGGAAAGCTGGTGGAATGGCCTGCCGGCCGATGTTCAGGAGATGATCCAGAGCGCCGCCGATGAAGCGATCGCGGTTGGCATCAAAGCCCATGACAAGCTCGCAGATGACGGTCTGGAAACAGCGCGTGCCTCGGGCGTGGAGATCATTGAGCCGGATCTCGGTCCATTCATGGAAGCCGCCCGCAAGAGCTGGGACGTGATCCTGACGGATCAGCCCGAAGCGACCGAATACAAGAACCGCTTCGAAGCGTTCATGGCGCAGTAAGTCCGTCACTACAAAAAAGACAGTTGAAGGGCGGCCGTTGGTGGCCGCCCTTTTTTTGCATGTGGATCGACAGAGATCGGAAGTGTTCGCGGTTGGGGCGCTTCGCCGCCGGGCGCCCGCACGTTTGGGGTCAATAGGTCGCCTCCGACCGGCACACGGAGGCAAAAGCCACCTCGACACATCGCATTGAAATGCACCAGACACCACGCCAGCGTTGGTTGCAGTTTTGGCGAAGATTTTTTCTTCAAACAGATCAAATTGAATTGTTCAATACCGGTAGAAAGACTGTTTCCCGGAAACAATACATTAGCTTCAAGAATGCGTCCGTCTTTGTGTTGTAATCGTCGCGTATTTTACCATGTCTAGGTGAGTTGCCCTTCACACCTCCGCCAAAGGAATGGCCTATGACGAAGTTTGTTTTGAACGGACAACCCGTGGAATACGCCAACTCGCCCGACGAAATGTTGCTTTTGGTTATTCGCGATACAGCGGATCTGAAGGGCACGAAGTATGGTTGCGGCGCGGCTATGTGCGGCGCCTGCACCGTGCATGTCGATGGACAGGCCATGTTTTCCTGCCAGATGTCGCTTGGCGATGTCGAAGGCGCCGAGGTCACAACGATTGAAGGTCTTTCCGATGACGGTTCTCACCCGGTTCAAAAAGCCTGGGTCGCAGAGCAGGTGCCGCAATGCGGCTACTGCCAATCCGGCCAGATCATGCGCGCGGCAGCCCTTTTATCCGAAAACCCGGATCCGAGCCGGGAGGAAATTGTCGATTACATGAGTGCGAACCTGTGCCGATGCGGCACCTACAACCGCATCTTCAAGGCCGTCGAACGCGCCGCGAAGGAGGTATGACATGACCAAAGCTCTTGACGTACATGGCATTTCGCGGCGCGGTTTTGTCCAAATGGCATCCGGGCTCACATTCGTGCTCGGGGTAGGCGGCGTGACCGCTGTTCGTGCCAGCGCGCTGAACGATGCGCCCCTTGAGGTCAGCCATTGGCTTTCGATCCGGCCGGATGGAGTGATTTCAATCGTGTTTCCGGCAACCGAAATGGGTCAGGGCAGCTATTCCACACTGCCGCAGATCCTCGCCGAGGAACTCGATGCCAATTGGGACGATGTCGAGATTGAGCAGCTCAACGCGGACGACCGCCGGTTCGGCAATCCGCTTTTTGGCGGTGTGCTTTACACGGCCGGTAGCACTGCGGTTCAGGCCTTTTTTGAGCCGATGCGCCGGGCCGGTGCCCAGGCCCGTGATGTGCTTTTGCAAGTAGCTGCCCGTGAGCTTGGCGTTGCGAAGGAAGAATTGCGCACCGAACCAAGCGTCGTCATCGCACCGGACGGCTCACGGATGTCCTATGGTGAACTTGTGGCGCTTGGGGCTGACGGGGTGACGGTGCCGGACGCGGAAAGGGTCAACCTGAAAGACAAGTCCGAATTCCGCATCATCGGGAAAGACCTGCCAAGACGGGATGTTTTCGCCAAGTCCACCGGAATGGCAGAGTACGCCATCGACGTCGACCTGCCAAACATGGCGTATGCCACGGTCTTGCGCGCACCGGTTGAGGGCGAGCGCCCTGTTTCGATCAACGACGCGGCGGCACGGGCCGTTCCAGGTGTCCTCGATGTTGTGTCTTTGCCGGACGGCGTGGCGATCGTGGCCGAAAGCCTTTGGAGCGCTTTGGGTGCCCGGTCGGAGCTTGAGGTTGAATGGAGCGAAGATGCACCGGCGCGGCAATTCAACAGCGAGGATACGCTGAGGCAATATGCACAAGCCGCCGACGACCCGGACGCCGAGCACGCCGTTTGGGCCGAAAAAGGCGATGCGCGTGCTGCCATCGCGGCGGCGGATAGGACCTATGGCCAGATGTATCTGTCGGACTATGCTTATCACGCGCAAATCGAGCCGATGGCGGCAGTGGCGAGCGTCGATGCCGATGGCCAGGGGGCCGAGGTCTGGGCCGGGACCCAGACACAGTCCTGGACCACGCGCACGGTGATGGATGTGCTTGGCATTCCTGAAGAAAATGTTCGACTCAATATGATGACCATGGGGGGAAGCTTCGGCCGCCGCACCGCGTTTGCGCAGGACTATGTCCGCGATGCGCTGCTGAGCTCCAAGGCCGTCGGCCGCCCGGTCAAGGTGATCTGGACCCGCGAGGATGACGTCAAGCACGGGACATTCCGGCCGGCGGCGGCTCAAAAACTGGAGGCCGGGCTGACGGCGGACGGAAAGCTCGATGGCTGGCACCACAAGGTGGCAACACCGACGGTAATCGGATTCTTCAACCCGGTCCGATGGGCAAGTGTGCGCCCGAATGACGTGATCTCGATGCGCGGGGCTGAAAGTAAGTTCTACGGGATCACTGATTTTCGGGCCGATCACATCATCACACCGCGGCAGGCCCGGCTGGCCCCGTACCGGGGGATCGGCGCGGCCTATACCAGCTTTGCCGCCGAAGCGTTCATGGACGAACTGGCCGAGCAGGCCGGCCGCGATCCGCTGGATTTCCGCCTCGATCTGGTCGAGGACAATCCGCGCGGGCGCCATATTCTGGAGAAAGTGGCCGAAATGTCGGGTTGGCGCAACCGCGGCGACCGGGCTCTCGGGCTGTCCTTTGCGGGCTACAGCTCGTCGATGGCCGCCGGCGTGGCGGAGATCGAGGTCGATGCGGACAGCGGAGACATTGCGGTCAAACACTTCTGGGCCGCTGTTGATGCCGGCCTGATCGTGTCACCGGACAACACGATGAACCAGATCGAAGGCGGGATTGTCTTCGGCATTTCCATGGCTTTACGCGAGAAGATCGATATCGAGAATGGCGAGGTTCTGCAGAACAATTACTGGGACTATGAGATCGCTCGTGCCAACCAGATCCCCCAGATCGAGATCTATGTGGCGGATGTCGATGCTCCTCCGGTCGGTATCGGGGAGGTCGGCACACCCATGGTCTCCGCTGCAATCGCAAATGCCTTCCACGCGACCACCGGGCGGCGTCTGCGCCATATGCCGTTCACGCCGGATCGGGTGTTGGGCGTGATGGCCAGCTGATCCGGTTGAGCGTCGCCTCTGCAGACTGCCTCAAAGAGGAAGGGGCACGCCATCAAGGTGTGCCCTTTGATTGGACGTGTTTTACGTCATTGGCTCCACGCCACGTGTCTTTAAAGCGCAGGGTATCCTTTTGCTGGTCTGTCTCCGCCGCGCTATCCTGTTTGCGCCGAAATGGTTTGGCCAAGCCGGCAAAACACCAGGGACTTCCAGCCTGTCTGTCCCGCGATCCGCCGACTTCGTGTGCCTTGGCAGAGGGAATCGGTGACGTTTTGGCTGACGCAGACACTACAGAGAACTGTCACAAAACCGAAATCCTGTTCCACTCCCCGGAGCGGTTGTTGACATCTGCCAGCAGCGTAACAGGTGGAATGGCCACGTCACTGTTTGCATCCCTTGGTTTTGATCGAAGGAAAACCACAGTTTTAAGGGTGATCCTGCTCATGCGCAAATACGAGAAAAAGACAAGGACTGCGCCGAACTTAAACATATAACCGAAACTCAAAGACATACGGATTCCTCTGTTTGTCTGCGTCAATAAAACGGTTCTTTTGAATTCGATCCAATCGGCAGACGCCGGGTAGAAGTCGAGCAATGCGCTCGAGTGTGACAGTCTAAAGACAGTCAGACCTTTGGAGGACGACTGAATGGAAAGTTTTGCGGCCAACCTTCGCGAAATGACACGGACGCCGCTTCATGAGAGTCACGTGGAAGCCATTCGTGACCTTGGCAATGAGGTGCGGTTTGATGCCGGCAAGATTATTGCGGAAGTCGGCGATCCAATGGACACGTTTTTTTACATCCTTGAAGGGCGCGTCGAAGTCATAGACCCGTATTCAAGGCAAGCCTATTTGCCGACGTCTCTCGGCCCGACACAGTTCATGGGTGAAATCGCGTTTCTCAATGGCGGGGCTTACACACTGCCGATGCGTGCAAAGGAGGACACACTCGCGATCGCTGTGCCGCGGGCCAAAATGCTGGATGCGATGGCCCGCATCCCGGAAATGTCGGATATTATTCTTTCGGTTTTTGCGGCGCGCAGACGGCGCCAAATAGAAGACAACGATTCGTCCCTCAAACTGATTGGTGCTGATTTGGACCGTGACGTGCGCCGCGTCGCTGAATTTGCCGCGCGCAACAAAGTACCGTTTCAGTTGATCGATCTTGGGTCAAAGGACGCAGACGAGATTTCGCAAAGCTGCAAGCTCTCCGCGCGTCAACCCGCTGTAATATTTGGTCAAAACCGTGTTGTGGATCATCCCACGCCCGCCAAAGTTGCCCGGCTTCTAGGCCTGGAACAGAGTTTCGCGTGCAAAGAGGTTGTTGATGTCCTCATCGTGGGTGGCGGTCCGGCGGGCGTGGCTGCGGCGGTCTATGCAGGCGCGGAAGGTTTGTCCGCGGTTCTCGTGGAGGACCTCGCCGTTGGCGGTCAGGCCGGCACGTCGAGCCGGATAGAGAACTACATGGGTTTTCCAACTGGAATATCCGGCGCCGATCTCGTTTGGCGCGGTGAGATCCAGGCCATGAAATTCGGGACGCGCTTCATGCGGCCGCGGCGAGCCAACAAATTGGAACTGCGCCCTGACGGCATGTTTTGCGTCACGCTCAGCAACAATCAGGAAGTGTGTGCCCGGGCCGTGGTCGTCGCGACCGGCGTTCAATACAGACGTTTGCCGCTCGACCGATTGGAGGATTTTGAAGGGCTGGGAGTTTATTACGCCGCAACCGATATGGAAGCGCGGTACTGCAAGGGGGCTGACGTCGTCGTGGTGGGCGGTGGCAATTCCGCCGGACAGGCAGCAATGTACCTGTCGCGCACGGCCAAACATGTACATCTGCTGGTCAGAGGTGACAGCCTCGGGGCATCAATGTCCGATTATCTCATGTCGCGGCTGGAAGCCGACAACGCGATCACCATTCATTACACGTCCCAGATCAAGACCCTGATTGGCGGGG
>JAEPNV010000015.1 GCA_017643215.1 Roseibium sp.
TCATGCTCCGCGGCCTGACACAGTTCAACGCAATCAAACACGGATGGACCCTCCAAAATGTGTGAATCCCGTAGCCCTCAAGGGGGGAGATGTCTCCGACAGGAGACAGAGGTGGGTCCAAAACTCTCAGAGTTCGCGATGAGTCTGGTTTGTTGTGGCCGGGCTCACCCCCCTCTGTCCACATGCGCGGACCTCTCCCCCTCAAGGGGGGAGAGGCCATATCGCGGCCTTTCAGTGTGTATGTCCACTTTGCGTTCTGGAACAAAAAGCCAAACGATATCAGATTGATACGTCTATTCTCGTGATCTAAACCGGACAGCACTAGGATAGGCCCGTGCATGACCGTCGAAAGACAAACTGGTTTGTCAGCCGTCTGGAAAGCCCGGCAATCGCCGGGCTTTTTTTGTGGTCTGGATTGACACCGTCACAGACCGAACGGCCGCCATCACGGCGTCAGGATCCGCCGCATCAAGAACCACGTGTCCGGCTCGTCGCCCGCGCGGATTGGGTCGCAGGGACGCTCCTCGATCACCCGGAACCCCATTTTCAGATAGAGCTTCACTGCCGGGCCGTTGGACTTGGCCACAATCAGCGTCATCTTCCGGTTCTTCTCCGCCCGCGCCCGTTTGGCCGCCTGTTTGATCAGCGCGGTGCCATAGCCCCGGCCCTGCAGTTCCCGGTAGACCGAAACGACGCCGAGATACCAGGTGCCCGCAGTCATGGCCTTCAATTCGAGTTCCCCGCGCATGGCCGGCCCCAAAGCATCCGGATCGATCGTCTCGCCAAAATCCTTCGGGCGGGACAGGCCGAACACGGCGCCGACAACCGCGCCGTCGACCAGCGCCACCGTCGCATGCTCCAGCGACAAATCGTGATCCGGGATCAGCATCGCCTTGCGGCCGATTTCAAAGACGGAATGCGATTGCCCCTCATCGACCGCCTTCTGCCAGATGAGCGCGTTGCGTCCGTGGGCGGCGATGTCGCACAAAACGGCAAGGTCGGCGGCGTATTTATCTTCGCCTGGCACGAATT
This sequence comes from Roseibium sp., assembly GCA_017643215.1. GTDB lineage: Bacteria > Pseudomonadota > Alphaproteobacteria > Rhizobiales > Stappiaceae > Roseibium. Next base: position 1,033 of record JAEPNV010000015.1, read on the forward strand.
CGGGAGCGGTCATTTAGGAGTTCCTGTCGGCGTTGTGTGCGTGAATTCGAACGAGCGCTGCTTTTGCCGTACCGGTGTCAGCTTCCGGCTGGACAAGCGGGCGGGATCAGCGGTCAAAAATAGGTCTCCAGAAGGCGTGTCACCTCCCGGTCACGGGCCGATTCGCTCTTGCCGCCCATGACGACGACCACCAACTGCCGGCCGTTCCGGCTGCCCGTGGCCACAAGATTGTAGCCCGACAACCGGATGTATCCGGTCTTAAGGCCATCAACGCCGGCGACCGACCCTAGAAGGTTGTTGGTCGCCCGAAATGTGCGGCCTTGATAGGTGAATGATTTGGCCCGGTAGTAGGACGCATATTGGGGAAACCGCTTTTTAAGAAGCTGGCCGAGTTTGGCCATATCCCGGGCGGTCGTGACCTGGGCCGGGTCCGGCAGACCGCTGGCATTGACAAATCGGGTTCGCTTGAGACCAAGGCTTCGCGCCTTGGCTGTCATCTTGCGGGCAAAGGCCGCCTCACTGCCGGAGATGTTTTCAGCAACCGCCATGGCAACGTCATTGGCGGACTTGACCGCCAAGGCCCTTGCTGCCTGTTCCACCGTGATCGTTGACCCCGCTTTGAGGCCGATTTTCGCGGGCGGCCGAGCGGCCGCGTTGGCGGACACGCTCAAGGGGGTAGACAACGAATACCGGCCGCGGCTGACGTCCTCAAACAGCAAATACAAGGTCATCATCTTGGTCAAGGACGCGGGAAACCGGGGGGCATCGGCGTTGACCGCGTGAAGTTCAGCCCCGGTCGCGGCATTGATGACCAGTTCTGACCGGCCCTGCGGCACGGCGGTCGGCGCAGCAAAGGAGACCGGCGACACCGCCGGCGCCCGATTTTGCGCCGAGGATGAAGGCACCTGAGAGGTGGTCGCAGACCCTGCCGCCCCGCCGGTCCCGGCGGTCTGGCATCCGGCAATAGCAAGGCTTAGGCCCGCCGCAACAATGAGCCTGATCCAGTAAGGCCGTCTCCCGTCGCCTTTCGTCACGCCACGCGCTCCTTTTTGCCGGACAAATCCGTCATGCTTTCAGCTTGTAGCCGGTCTTGAAGATCCAATGAATGATCGCAAGACTGACGACCAGAAACAGCGTGGTCATAGTCAAGGACAAGGCAAGGCTGACATCCGCCTGGCCATAAAAACTCCACCTAAAACCGGAAATCAGGTAAACGACCGGATTAAGCAGCGTCACCTTTTGCCAGAATTCCGGAAGCATCGTGATCGAGTAAAAACTACCGCCCAAGAATGCGAGCGGCGTGACGACCAGGAGCGGAACGAACTGCAATTTTTCGAAGTTATCGGCCCAAATGCCGATGATGAAACCAATCAGCGCGAAGGTGATCGCCGTCAGCAGGAAAAACGTGATCATCCAGCCGGGATGCTGCACCTCGATCGGCACAAAGAACAGGGCCGTCACGAAGATGATCAGGCCGACCAGGATCGATTTGGTGGCCGCGGCCCCGACATAGGCAATCGTGATTTCAAAGAAGGACACCGGCGCGGACAAGACCTCGAACACCGTTCCGGTAAAGCGCGGGAAATAAATACCGAACGAGGCGTTGGAGAGGCTCTGGGTCATCAGCGACAGCATGATCAGGCCCGGCACGATAAACGCGCCGTAGGACACGCCATCGACTTCGGTGATCCTCGATCCGATGGCCGCACCGAAGACAACAAAATAGAGCGTTGTCGACAAGACCGGCGACACGATGCTCTGCATCAAGGTCCGCTTGGTGCGGGCCATCTCGAACAGATAAATCGCTTTCACCGCGTGGAAGTTCATGTTTCACATTCCAGATTCATGATGCGGCACCGGCCGCTCCATACGCGGCAGAGACCGCCCGGGGATGGAAGCGGACGGTGACGTCCCGATCGTGACAAAGCCCATCCGCTGATAAAACGCAACCGCATAAGGATCGGCGTCAAGTTGGAGCGCCGATAGACCGAGCGCCTTTGCCTCGGTCAGAAGATGTTGAAACAGAGCGCGGCCAACGCCCCTGCCCTGGCACGCCGGATCGACGAAACAGGTCTCGACTTCACCACAATCGCGTCCAGTCTCCACACTCAGTCGAACGCATCCACAGATCCCAACGCCATCGGCTTCCGCGAGCCAAAAGCCATCCTCCAGCCATGCCACGCGGGCTGTGAGTTCGTCGACACACAAGGCCATGAACGCCTCATCATACCCGTTCGATCGTTTGGCACGCAGGGACAGGTCCGTGACCGCCTGAAGGTCGTCCGGCATGACGCAGCGAATGGAAACATCGATCGGCATCACCAAATCCCCGCACTGTTTTCAAAGGCGGCCGATCAGCCCTTTTTGACCAGATCGACGAAGATGTCTTCCAGGGAACTTTGGGTGGTGTGCAGGTCCTGGAACCGGATGCCTGATTTGGCGAGATCGGTGAGCAGCGCGGTGATTCCGGTTCGTTCGCCTTGCGTGTCATAGGTATAGGTCAGCGCCCGCCCATCCTCCGACAGGACAAGTCCATAGGTCGCAAGCGTCTCCGGCACGGCAACGAGCGTTTCCTGCAATGCAAGTGTCATCTCTTTACGGCCGAGTTTTTGCATCAGATCCGATTTGTTTTCGACCAAGATGATTTCGCCCTTGTTGATGACCGCGACGCGGTCCGCCATCTCCTCCGCTTCCTCGATGTAGTGGGTGGTGAGGATGATGGTCACGCCGCGCTCTTTCAGTTGCTCGACCAGCCGCCACATGTCATGGCGCAGTTCCACGTCGACGCCGGCCGTCGGTTCATCGAGGAACAATATGGTCGGTTCATGCGCGAGCGCCTTTGCGACCAGCAAACGCCGCTTCATCCCACCGGAAAGCGCCATGATCGTGTTGTCGCGCTTGTCCCAAAGGGTCAGGTCCTTCAGGATCTGTTCGATCAAGCCCGGATTGGCCGGCAAGCCAAAAAGGCCCCGGCTGAAGGCAACGGTGTCGATGACTTTCTCGAACGGCGCGGTCGGCATTTCCTGAGGCACGAGCCCGATCAGCTTGCGGGCCGCCCGGTAGTCCGTTTGGGCATCGTGTCCGCCCACCGTGATTGTGCCCGCCGTCGGGCGCACCAGGCCGCAGATCGTGCTGATTAAGGTCGTCTTGCCGGCCCCGTTTGGGCCGAGCAACGCAAACACCTCGCCCTCCTCGATATCGAGCGAGACGGTCTTTAGGGCCTGAAATCCATCGTCGTAGGTTTTTTCCAAAGACTGGACGGAAATGATCGGTGCCATGGATGCCTGCGCTGGATCGGTCAAAACGTAAATATGCGGATTGGCGGCGCGGCACACGCTGCAGCGGTCGCATGCGGTGCGCGGCACCCTGCCAGAACCAATTTTGAAAGGAAAGGCCGAGCAAACAACTCCGCCGTTCACGAATCGTAAACACTGGGTTCGCCATGGACAGGCTGTCAAAAGCGCCCCGGGAACCTAGATTGTGGCTTACGTATTCTCCGTCAAGCGATCGAAAGAAAAATCATGTCCATTCGGCCCGTAAAGCATATTGGTGGCACTCAGCCGACGCTGGAAGGTGCCGGCGTCAAACTGGAGCGTGTGTTCGGTTTTCAAGATCCGGAGATGCTGGATCCGTTCCTGTTGCTCGACGATTTCAGGAACGAGCGCCCGGAGGATTACAAGGCCGGCTTCCCCTGGCATCCGCACCGCGGCATTGAAACCATCACCTATGTGCTCGCCGGCACGGTCGAACATGGCGACAGCCTGGGAAACACCGGCAACCTTGGCGCGGGCGACGTCCAGTGGATGACCGCCGGCCGCGGAATCATGCATCAGGAAATGCCCAAGGGCGACGACAAGGGACGCATGCACGGCTTTCAGCTCTGGGCCAACCTGCCCTCCTCGCTGAAGATGACAGAACCGCGCTATCAGGATGTTCAAGGCAAGGATATTCCCGTCGTGACCGACGACGACGGGACCTCGGCCCGCGTCATCATCGGCGAATTCTGGGGCAAGCGCGGGCCGGTCGACGGCATCGCCGCCGATCCGCAATATCTCGACATTCATGTGCCGGCCGGTCTGAAAAAACGCTTCAGGGTCGACACCTACAAACAGACCTTCGCCTATATTTTCGAAGGATCCGGCACCTTTGAATCGGCGTCCGATCCGTTTGGCGTCCTGACGGAAAAGGAATTTGGCGGCGAGGAGTACAAGATCCGGGACGAAACCGGAAACCGGTCGCTCGTCATCTTCGGAACGGGCGACGAGATCGTCGTGCAGGCCGGCGACAACGGCATCCGTTTCCTGCTTGTCTCCGGCGCGCCGATCAAGGAACCGGTCGCGTGGCACGGCCCGATCGTTATGAACACCCGTGATGAGCTGGTCCAGGCGGTCAATGAACTCAGAAACGGCACGTTTATCCGCTAAAAGATACCCTATGGCGAATGAAGAGCGGGCTGCGCCCCGGGATGCCAGGGCGTCTTGTATTTCCGGAGACTGCCGATTAGGTGATGGCGACCCGAACGCCTGAACCGGCTCCTGATGACCACAAAGATCCACCTCGCGCGTCCGGACGATCCGCCCGCCGGAGGCGCGGCGATTATGGCGAAACACCTCGATTTGTCGTTAAACGGATTCACCGGCGTGAGTGTTCGACCGGAAACCGGTCTGGCATGGGAGTTCGAAACCAAACATCGCGCGGCAATTGATGCCCATTGGGCCGAAGCCGTATCCCGCAATGCCCACCTTTGGAACGGCCGGACGATGAAGCTGATCCATTATCGTTTAGACAACGGACGGTTTTCAGGCAAGTAGAGGTAATGTGGGTTCGCCAGCTTTCTAGTCACCCGAATCTGACGTTTGTCTCATTTTTCAGCCTGCTCAGAACGAACGTCAGATTAAAAGGGTGACGAGCAAGTTTATGATTCTAATGTGGTTTTCAAATTTGAAATACGCATCGGAGGGCGCTGTCAAAATGAGGCGTATTCCAAATTCACCACACGAGCCTGGCCGGATTGGGGGCGCCGGGGACCTCAACGCCCCGATCCTCATGTCTTTTGCCAGAATGATCGGGATCTACCTCCTGGCGGAGCACCGATTGAAATCCTTTATTGACCCTGTCGCAAAGAAGTGGGCTGGCGAAGGCGCCGTGTCCGTGCAAAAGTCGCCCGCACCGCGCCAGACGCCGCACAAAAAGGTCAGGGAGGACCACGTTAATGGGCCGTCGCTATGCCATTCTCGACGTATTTACCAACACGCCACTGGCCGGCAATCCGCTGGCTGTCGTGCTGGACACTGAAGGCCTAGACGACGCGCAGATGCAGGCGATCGCCGGCGAATTCAACCTGTCCGAGACGGTTTTTGTCTTCGCGCCGGAAAATCCCGGCCATTCGGCGACCGTGCGCATTTTCACACCGAAAATCGAGCTCCCCTTCGCCGGGCATCCGACCGTCGGCACGGCGATTCTCTTGGCGACCGAACGGTTCGGCGACGTGCAAGACGAACAGGACGCCGTCGTTGTCCTGAAACAGAAGATCGGCGCGGTCCGCTGTGCGGTGATTTTGCGCCAACATGCGGCCGCCTTTGCCGAGTTTGACGTGCCAAAGCTCCCTGAACCAGCCGGACCGACCCACAACAATGAACTGATCGCCGAAGCGCTTGGCCTGGAGCCGACCGATATCGGCTTTGAAAACCATGATCCGTGCCGTTTCAAAGTCGGCACGCCGTTCAACTTTGTTCCCGTGCGTGATTTGAATGCGCTGTCCCGGGCCAAACCCGTCCTGCCGCGCTGGCAGGCTGGCTTTGGCAATGGGGGTCACAATGACGCCTATGTCTATTGCCGCGAGACACGCTCACACGACAGTGCGTTTCATGCCCGCATGTTCGCGCCAGACATGGGAATCCCGGAAGATCCCGCCACCGGGTCTGCCGCTGCCGCTTTTGCCGGGGTCGTGCATTTTTTCGACGGCATGACGGCCGGCACCCATCATATCCGCATCGAACAAGGTTTTGTTATGGGACGACCATCCCTGATCGATCTGGAAGTCGATGTGGAAAACGGCGACATGCATGCCGTCCGCATCGGTGGCCAGGCAAAGATTCTGGCCCGCGGCGAGCTGTATGTTTGACAAGACGTGCGGCCCAGTGGTTTCCGGGCCGCAAAAGGCATATCACTCCGCGGCCGCAGCCTGCGGCGCAGACGCTGTTTTGGCCCAGGCCGGCAGATCTTCAAGCCGCACGTACCAGGCCTTCACGTTGGGAAAGTCGGCCAGAGGCACTTGCGACTGCGGGTGGAGCACCAAGGCGGAGTAGGCTCCGACGGCAAAATCGGCCACCGTCGGCTGAGCCCCAAGCATGTAGTCTTGATCCGCCAGATGGTCATTCAAGACGGCCGCGAACCGGCAGTAATTCCCCATTGCGGCCTCGATCTTGTCCGGATCGGGGTCACCCAGCCCAAAGCCTGGCTTTGCCACCGTTTCCCAAACGATATCAGCCAATGCGCGATTGTAGTGCTGCACCTCCCATGACATCCAGCGTAGGATTTCGAACCGGCCGCGGCTGTCGGACGGGCAGAAGGTTTCCGCGCCCGCCCTGTCACACAGGTAGATCATCGTGGGATTGGATTCCCACAGATTGATATCGCCAAGCACCAGCGTCGGCAGTTTCACATTCGGATTGGCCGCGCGCAGATCATCCCGCTGATGTTCACCCGCAAGCAGGTTCAGGCGATGCACGTCCGTTTCGCCGTAAAGGCCCAGTTGATGCAAAACCGCCTCCACCCGGCGGCAGTTCGGCGATACGTCCGTTGTGAACAGCTTCATGTGTTTGTCTCCCCGTCGGCGGTTTGGATGTTCCCGATTGCGCCAGCGCTGTGACAACCGCTGCCGCAAATTACTGAACCAAATAGTTGACTATACCAATTGCGAATGATAATCAACCAAAAGGTTCACTGAACAGCCGCGCCGCCCCTGTCGGCCTGCTCCGATCGCAAGACCGGCCGCGGTTGAACGCACTCAAGGAGAAAGACGATGGCGAGTCCGAACTTTGTCAGCCGGCAAGAATGGTTGACGGCACGAAAGGCTCTCCTGGCGAAAGAAAAGGCGTTTACCCGAAAACGCGACCAGCTTGCTGCGGAACGACGCGGCCTGCCGATGGTGCTGGTTGAAAAGCACTATGTCTTTGCATCGGCCGACGGCCCGAAAACCCTTGCCGATCTATTCGGGCCGCACCCGCAACTGGTCGTCTATCACTTCATGTTCGGCGAGACGTGGCAAGAAGGCTGTCCGAGCTGTTCGTTTTGGGCCGACAATTATGAGCGCCTGGATGTTCATCTCGCTGCCCGCGACACGGCCCTTGTGGCGATTTCCAACGCGCCGCTGGAAACGCTGCAAGCCTATCGGGACCGGATGGGCTGGACGTTTGAATGGGTATCGACCGCCGGCAATTCCTTCGGTGTCGACTTTGGGGTCACCTTTCCGGGCAAGACGGATCCGAACGGCACCGGTTATAACTACACTGGAAAGGTCTTTGCCGAGGAACTGCCCGGGGTCAGCACATTCTTGAAAACGGAGGACGGCCATATCGGGCACAGCTATTCGACATACGGGCGCGGCCTCGACATCTTGAACATGGCATACAACCTGCTCGATTTGACACCCATGGGCCGGCACGAGGAGGACCTGAGCTACCCGATGGCCTGGGTCCGGCGCCGCGACCGGTACGGCGTGGACTAAATGGCGCCGGGCGCGAGGTTATAGTTTCTCACCAAGAGCGAATTGAAACCGTCGGTTATCGGCCCCGCTGCATTGCGCTTCTCAACCTGAAGAGATCCAAATGCCAGATCGGTGAATGGCGCCTTTGTGCGGTCGTGTCGACAGAACCGGAAGGCCGAAACGCCGGCCCGGCTGCGAAGCGCTTGCATCTATGCAAAACCTCCACTAAGAAAATACCGACGTTAACCGCCCGGTCACTTTTTGGCGTCAGCCTGATTCACGGATTATTGACCGGACAAGGCCGAGACTCGACAACAATGATCGCGGACCGCGACACTTTGGGTTTGACGAGCAACGCGCGTGTCTCGCACGGCGGCCTCCTCCTACTTGGCGACCTCCTCCTTAGATGCCCCTGAGCGTCGGCTGATCCGTTTTTGAACGACGGACACTCAGGGGAGAACAGCGCACCATCAACAACCGTGATGATACGGATCGCGCCCTGGACTCAAGACAACAGATTGTCCGGCGCAGATCTCGCCCAAGGACCACACCGCCATGACCACGACCTCCAACGATCACGTACGGATCTTCGACACGACATTGCGCGACGGTGAGCAATCGCCCGGCGCCTCCATGACGCTGGACGAAAAGCTGCAGATCGCCGAAATTCTCGACGAAATGGGCGTCGACATCATTGAGGCCGGCTTCCCGATCGCTTCAAACGGGGATTTCGAGGCCGTTTGCGAAATCGCCAAGAACACCAAAAACTCCGTCGTCGCCGGCCTGGCCCGCGCGATCCACGCCGATATCGACCGGTGCGGCGAAGCCGTGAAGTATGCCGAAAAGGGCCGGATCCACACCTTCGTCTCGACATCGCCGATCCACCTTCAGCATCAGATGAACAAGACCCAGGACGAGGTTTTGGACATCATCACCGATACGGTGACACGCTCACGCAACCTGATCGACGATGTGGAATGGTCGGCCATGGATGCGACACGGACATCCGTCGAGTATCTGTGCCGATGTGTTGAGGCGGCTATCCGGGCCGGCGCAACAACGATCAATCTGCCCGACACCGTCGGTTACGCGACCCCGGACGAGTACAAGTCGATGTTCGAGGCGATCATCGAACAGGTGCCGGACAGCGACAAGGCGACCTTTTCCGTCCATTGCCATGACGATTTGGGCATGGCCGTGGCAAACTCGCTGGCAGGGGTCGCCGGCGGCGCGCGCCAGGTCGAGTGCACGATCAACGGATTGGGCGAACGGGCCGGCAATGCGGCCTTGGAAGAAATCGTCATGGCGATCCGGACCCGCGGCGACGTTCTGCCTTACACATCGTCAGTCGATCCGAAATTCATGACACGGGCTTCCAAACTGGTGGCTGGCGCCTCCGGATTTGCCGTGCAGTACAACAAGGCGATCGTCGGCAAGAATGCCTTTGCCCATGAGAGCGGCATCCACCAGGACGGCATGCTGAAAAACGCCGAGACCTACGAGATCATGCGCCCCGAAGACGTCGGCGTGAAGGCGACGTCCCTGGTCATGGGCAAACACTCCGGCCGTCACGCGTTCAAGGACAAATTGCGCGACCTCGGCTACGAGTTGGGCGACAACGCCCTGCAGGAGGCCTTCCGCCGGTTCAAGGATCTGGCGGACCGCAAGAAGCATGTCTATGACGAGGACATCGAGGCCCTGGTAGAAGACGAGATCGCGACCGCCGGCGAACCGATCAAGGTCATCGCACTGACGGTCATCGCCGGGACCGGCGGGCCGCAAAAGGCAATTCTGACCATGGATGTCAACGGCCGCCATGAAACCCGGGAAGCCACAGGCGACGGGCCGGTGGACGCCACCTTCAACGCCATCAAGTCGATCGTTCCCCATGAGGCGACCTTGTCGCTCTACCAGGTCCATGCGGTGACCGAAGGCACGGACGCCCAAGCCGAAGTCTCGGTTCGTCTGGAAGCAGGCGGACGCATTTCGACGGGCAAGGGCGCCGACACGGACACGCTGGTCGCCTCTGCGCGCGCGTATGTTGCGGCGATGAACCGGCTGAATCTGCGCATGCAGGGCGCCAATCCGGGCGCGTTGCAAGCGGTTTAACACCAGCCGGTCGGTCTCATATTGATCAAAAAACAACAAAGGGAGCCGCAGAGGCTCCCTTTTTCGTGGCACGCGCCTGACCGAGGCTCACGCGGTCAGGACATAGGTCTGCATGGACGGGCTCAGCATCTGGAACAGGTCGCACGGCATGCCACCGATCCGCCGGCTTTCGCGATAATAAAACCCGGCCTCCAACATCACATCCCGCACAAGCCGGTTGTCGGTCCGAACGACCGAAACGAGATGCGAGAAATAAGTGTTTTCGAAGAACCACTCCACCAAGTCCCGGCAGAGATCCAGGGGCAGGTCCGGATAGTCCTCAAGAGCGGATATGGACAGGCAGTAGTCCAACTCCACCTCCGAGGTTTCTTCCAGAACCGCAAATCCGGCCCAGCCCAGAAATTCGCCGCCAGGCGCTGTGGCCTTCCACCGGGAAAAGCCATGCTTGCGCTGATCTTCGATGGCGTCATTTAAGAACGCGGCGGCCGCTTCGCCTGACCAGGCATTGTGATCTGAGGAGATGAATCGGGCAACACGCGGATCGGACCACAAATCCCTGACCAGCCCCAAATCCGCGGCGGTAAATGACGACAGCCTAGCCGGCCCGCTTAACAAGATGGACTCCTGCACCATGGCCTCCCAGTGTGCGTTTTCAACGTTTCGAGGTGCCGCCCCTCAACGCCCGCAAACCTCATAACCTATGCTTGTGACATGTCAAAGGCGCATAGATCGGGTCTGTGCATTTGCGGAAACAATAGCGGAACTTTTGATGGATTTCCGTGACAAAATGTAATGCGTCGCACAATCATTGAGTGTGCAATGCAAAATGCTGCATGATTTTTTCCCGGTTACTGGACAAGGTGTGGATAGCCGGGTCCAGCCGATGCCAATCGGCCATCTGGTTCCGAAACCAGGTTTCCTGCCGTTTAGCATACTGCCGGGTCGCGATGGTCAGTTGCTGAACCGCTTGCGCTTTACTCAGGCGCCCGAATAACAGTCCGCCGATTTCCCGGACACCGATTGCACGCATAGCGGGAAGATCCGGATCAAGACCCTTGGCCAAAAGCGCCGCGACTTCGGCCCGGCCCCGGTCGTTGATCATCATATGAGCGCGCTCTTCGATTCGCTTGTGGAGCCACGGGCGCGGCGGAGCGAGCACGATCGGCACGGTGTCCGCAATTGGCAAAACGGGATCTGAATGGCAGTCTGCCTGCCACACATGCAAGGGCCGGCCGGTTGATTCAACGACTTCCAGCGCCCGGGTGAGACGTTGAAGATCGACCAGCCCGGCTTCGCCCTCCGGATCCTTTGCGCGCAGGGCGGCCCGGACCGCGTCTACGCCGCCCTCCGCTGCAAACGCACGGCATCTTGCCCGGACGTCCGGGTCAATCTCTGGAAGGTCGGCAAAGCCGCCCAAAAGCGCCTTGAAGTACAATCCCGTGCCACCAACAAAGATCGGCACCTGGCCCCGCGCCGCAACCACGCCCAATAGCTCGATCGCCCGGCGGAGCCATTCACCTGTGGAAAAGACCAAGTCGGCGGGCACAATGCCGTAAAGGAGATGCGGCACACGCTCTTCCTCGTCGACAGATGGCCGCGCGGTCACGATCTGAAGGTCGTGATAGACCTGCATGGAGTCCGCATTCACGATCACGCCATTGATCTGTTCCGCAAGCGCAAGCGCCAATGCCGACTTGCCGCTCGCCGTGGGTCCGGCTATCAAAATGGCGCGACGCTCCGCGCGGCCTGCCGTCGAAACCCTGTTCAGGATTGCCTCCATGTCATTTGTCGCCACCTTGGTCTGCCGGCCGACTGTGCCTAAACTCGACGCTGCGATCCTCGCCCGCGCCGGCGCGGCCTTGGAGGTTGGCGACGCAGTTCGGGTCTTGTCGCCTGGCGTGGCCGCGGAGTTCGACTTTGACACGCTGCCGGCAAATGTCGCCGACGAACGGCTGCGATCGGAGTTTGGCGCGTTTCCAATCGACGTGTTTGTGCAATCCAATGCGAACCGGCGCAAGCGTTTGCTGATCGCGGACATGGATTCAACCATGATCCGCCAGGAATGCATCGATGAACTCGCGGCCGAGCTCGGGTTGAAAGACCGGATTTCGGCGATCACCGAGCGCGCCATGCGCGGTGAAATCGCCTTCGAACCGGCCTTGCGTGAACGCGTTGCACTCTTGCGCGGATTGACGGCCCAAAGCATCGAGACCGTGTTGAGCAACAGAATTCAGCTGATGCCGGGCGGCCGGACGCTGGTTCAAACGATGAAGGCCAACGGCGCCTATTGCGCGCTCGTCTCCGGCGGATTCACGCGGTTTACCAAACCTATCTCCGCCATGATTGGCTTCGACGAGCATCAGGCCAATGTCTTGGAGGAAGAAAACGGCGAACTGACCGGCACGGTCCGCGAACCGATCCTGGGCCGGGATGCAAAGCGCGAACGGCTTGACCAGCTCATTGCCGAGAAAACCATAGACCGGGAACACACATTGGCTGTCGGCGATGGCGCCAATGATCTGGCGATGCTGGAAGCGGCCGGCCTCGGCGTTGCCTACCGGGCCAAACCGGCGGTCGCCGCGGCTGCCGACGCACGGATCGACCACGGCGATCTGACCGCGCTGCTTTTTCTTCAAGGCTATCGCGAGGACGAATTTATACTGAGCTGACCGGCGCCAAGAAAAGCCGGCACCGAAGGTGTTTCGGCCACGCTCACCGAAAGGGCGCCCGCAGGCGCCCTAAATTTCCGTTTTTCCGATTCGCTTCCGCGGCCTTAGTCCTCGATCCGGACGGGCACAAAGCGCAACTCACCGGTCTGGTTCGACAACAGAAGCAACGCCGATCGGCGGCCATCGTCCTTGAGCTTGGCGACTTCCTGCTGCACGTCGTCCGGCGTGTCGACCGGTTCCTGGGCCACTTCCTTGATCACGTCACCCGCCTGGACCCGTTTTTCCTCGGCCGACGAGCCTGCCATAACCTCTTTCACCAGAACACCGGTGACATCGGCGTCGATGTTGAACTCCTCGCGCAGCGCATCATCGAGTTCAACGAGCATCATGCCGAGGATTTCGCTCGGCTCTGCGACCTGTGGCTCATCCTCATCACTTGGCGTGGCCGCTTCGGCCTGCGCGGCGATTTCTTCAAGGCGGCCGAGCGTCACGCCGACGGTCACCCGTTCGCCGCGCCGCAGAACCACCACAGCAACGGATTTTCCGATGGCCGTTTCCGCCACCATCCGCGGCAGCTCGCGCATGGCTTCGACCGGGCGGCCGTCAAATTCGAGGATCACGTCGCCGGGCTGAATATCGGCCGCGGCCGCCGGACCATCTTCCGAAACGCCGGCGACGAGCGCTCCCATGGCTTCCGCCATCCCAAGGCTTTCAGCGATCTCGTCCGTGACTTCCTGAATGCGCACACCCAGCCACCCACGCCGGGTCTCGCCAAATTCACGCAGCTGCGCGATGACCCGGGTTGCGGTCTTCGCCGGGATCGCGAACCCGATGCCGATCGATCCACCCGACGGCGAGATGATCGCTGTATTGATGCCGACCACATTGCCGTCCATGTTGAACAGCGGTCCGCCGGAGTTCCCGCGGTTGATCGATGCATCGGTTTGAATGAAGTTGTCATAGGGTCCGGAATTGATATCCCGGTTTCTAGCTGACACGATCCCCACCGTCACAGTCCCGCCAAGCCCGAACGGATTGCCAATCGCCATCACCCAGTCGCCGACGCGAATGCGGTCTGAATCACCGAAACTGACTGATTTCAAAGGTGTTTCAGGCTCGACCTTCAACACGGCGATATCGGTCTTTTCATCGGTGCCGATGATTTCCGCGCGCAGCTTGGTCCCGTCATTGAAGTTTGCCGTGATCTCATCAGCCCCTTCAATCACATGATTGTTGGTGATGATGATGCCTTGCTCGCCATCGATGACAAAGCCGGAGCCGAGGGACTGAACCCGGCGCGGACGATCGTCATCCCGGTTTTGCCGGTTGAAGAACTCCTCGAAGAAATCTTGAAACGGGGAGCCCTCCGGCACTTGCGGCATGGGCACCGACCGGCGGCCCTGAACGGTCTGGGCCGTGGAAATGTTCACAACCGCATCGGCAAGCCCCTCGGCCAGATCCGCCACAGAGGCCGGCCCCTGTGCGTGCGCCGGGCCAGCGGGCTGCGTTGCCAACGCGCCACCGACCAAAGCCACAGCCGACAAAATCGCCACGAATTTCACGCCGCGGCGGAATAAATCCCGTGCCATATGGCATTCTCCTCCATTCGGATCGGGTTAAACGGACACCGAACATATCAGGTCACTAATGGATTTCGAATATAGAGCGGGCGGGAGAATTGGGGTTCTCCCGCCCAAAAACATTTGCGTTACCCGCGTATGAGCCAGACGACCAGCACACCCGCCGCAAGGGCCGCCAAACCGCCGTATCGCAGCGTTTGATCGGGCAACTCCAGCGCACTGCGCATCATCGCCTTCATCTTGCTGGGACTGAGCGCATACAACGTTCCCTCAATCACCAGCACCAGGCCCAGCGCCGTGATCAGCTCGCTCATTGAGCCGCGGATGCAGCCTGCTGTGTTGTCTCAGGCGCAGGTCCCGACGCACTCGGCGTAGGTGCCGGTGTCAGCGACGGGGTTCCTCCGTTCGATCCGGCCGGGCTTCCGTTCAATCCTCGCGGATCGTTGAAGTACCGGAAGAAGGCCGAGTCCGGCGACAGAACGAGGCTGGTATCGCCCTCCTGCAATCCGGCTTCATAGGCTTGCATGGACCGGTAGAATGCGAAGAAATCAGGATCCGCACCAAACGCTTGAGCGAAGATGCGGTTCCGTTCCGCATCGCCGTCACCGCGAATGATCTCCGCGTCCCGGTTGGCCTCGGCGACCAGAACCGTTGCGTCACGATCAGCACGTGACCGGATACGGCGGGATTGCTCTTCGCCTTCAGCCCGGATTTCCGCAGCTTCCCGCTGACGCTCGGTCTGCATGCGCGCGAAAATCGCCTGCGAGTTGGCATCCGGCAGATCCGCGCGGCGGATCTTTACGTCAACAACCTCGATCCCGAGATCCGACGCACTGGCGCTCACGTCCCGGCGGATGTTTTCCATCAGGCCCGCACGGTTGTCCCGCACGACGGCAACGAACGATGCCTTGGCCAGTTCGGACCGGAGTGAGGACTGCAGGAATGTCGACAGGCGCTGATTTGCCTCACGGATGTTGTTGACGCGCTGGTAGAACAGAACCGGATCGGAAATCCGATACCGGGCAAACGCGTCGACCACCAGCCGTTTCTTATCCGACGCAATCACCTCTTGCGGCGACATGTCGAGATCCAGGATCCGCTTGTCGAGATAGATCACATTCTGGATCAGCGGATACTTGAAGTTCAGCCCCGGTTGCTGAATGACCTTGTCGATCTGACCGAAGGTGAGCACGAGGGCCTGCTGGGTCGGATTGACAATGAACAGCGACATGTAAAGGACGACCGCGACGATCGCGAGGAGAATTCCGATAATACCACTGCGCATTACTGGGTTCCTCCAGTACGGCCGGTCTGGGCCGAGCCCCGCCCGGTCAGTTCATTAAGCGGCAGATAGGGCAGCACGCCCTGCTGGCCGGCGGCCTGTGTATCGATGATGATCTTGTTGTTCGAACCGAGCACCTTTTCCAGCGTTTCAAGATAGAGGCGCTCCCGCGTCACATCGGGTGCGTTCTTGTATTCCTCATAGATCTTGGTGAAACGCTGGGACTGACCTGTTGCTTCCGCGATCGTTTGGTCACGGTATGCATTGGCGGCTTCCAGGACACGGGCCGCTTCACCGCGCGCTTCCGGAACGATCCGGTTGGCGTATGTTTGCGCCTCGTTCTGAATCCGCTCCTGGTCGGCCCGGGCCGCCTGAACGTCACGGAAGGCGTCGATCACCTGTTGGGGCGGATCCACCTTCTGCATCTGCACTTCGGAGATTTCAATGCCGGCCTGATACGCATCCAGGGTCTGCTGCATCAGCGTGTCGACGTCGTTCTGGATGGCCACGCGATTCTCGGTGAGAATTGAATCGATGTTCGATCCCCCGACCACCTCGCGCATGGCGCTTTCGGCAACCGCTTTAACGGTGCCTTCCGGGTTTTGGATGTTGAAGAGGTAATTCGATATGCCTTCACGCGTGTTCTTGATCCGCCACTGAACCTTGAACCCGACGTCGACGATGTTTTCATCACCGGTCAGCATGAGGCTTTCCTGCGGAACATCGCGCGTGCGCACCGAACCGCCGGTAATGAACTCCTCAACGCCCACGGTCATTTCCCGCTGGCGCTGGACCTGCGGCTTGTAGACCTCGCCAATCGGATAGGGCCAGTTGTAGTTCAGGCCCGGCGCGGTCTGATCATTGACTTGGCCAAGTACAAGTTCGACACCAACCTCGCCCTCGTCCACCCGGTAGAAGCCGGACAAGAGCCAGACCACAGCCACGACACCGATGACCAGCGCAATGCCGAGGGCGCCGAGCCCGCCGCCACCGCCCGGCAAAACAGTTTTCATCCGGTCCTGTGTGCGTTTGAGCAGCTCTTCCAGATCGGGCGGTGTACCGCCGCCGCCCCGATTGGGACCGCCACCCCATGGACCACCGCCGCCGCCGTTTCCGCCGCCGCCGCCCCATGGACCGCCATTGTTACCGCCACCCTTCCAGGGACCACCGCCACCTGTCTGATTGCTCCAAGGCATCCATTCTTCCTTCTCGAGGTCCCGGACGGTCCATTCGGCCACGCCGGGGTTAAAATCCGCCCGTTCTTTGTACCGCAGGTTATAGGGAGGTTGCCGGCCGCTTTCAACGCAGCCGGCGGATCCAAACCTTTTTCAAGCCGCGGAAATACGTAGTTCGCACGTGGGTTTGTCGGGAGCGTTTTTCAAGACGT
Source organism: Roseibium sp. (assembly GCA_017643215.1). Classification (GTDB taxonomy): domain Bacteria; phylum Pseudomonadota; class Alphaproteobacteria; order Rhizobiales; family Stappiaceae; genus Roseibium. The sequence continues at coordinate 17,768 of JAEPNV010000015.1, forward strand.
CAGAATGTGACTTTGTACCGCATTCTTAACGGCCAAGTTGGACGGTCGATCGCATGTCTATATGCGGAATGCCATCTTCCAAATAGGGTTCGGAAACCGTCATAAAGCCCAGACTGGTGTAAAAGGCTTCAAGATGGGCCTGCGCCGAAAGATCGATCGCGCAATTCGGCCGCGTCTGACGTGCTTTTGCCATGCCTTCGCCCATCAGCATTCGGCCGAGGCCGAGATTCCGATGACCCGATGAGACAACGACCCGTCCGATCCGGGCCGCCAATGAGCCGCCAGGCGATGCAAAGAGCCGCAACGCGCCGGCGAGCGCGTCTGTTTTTTCATCCCACAGCAGATAGTGAAGCGCATCCGGATCACGCCCGTCGATTTCGGCGAACGCACATTCTTGTTCGACCACAAACACATCCTGGCGCAGTTTCAAAAGCGCATGGAGCCGGGCCGCCGGCAACGCGTTAAAAGACCACCACCGGCCGGAAAAGGTCCCGCTCATACCAACTCCGGACGGTACATCAGTGCGCCATGAACAATGGAATGGGACTGTTTTCCAGCATGTTGCGGGTTGTGCCGCCCAAGATGGTCTGCTTCAGCCTTGAATGCCCGTAGGCACCCATCACGATGAGGTCGATGCCAAGCCGTACGGCCTCTGCCCGCAACACATCTGAGACGGCACGGCCGGCGGACGCCGCACGGCACACCTCCACCGCAAGGCCATGGCGCGCCAGGACCAGAGCAATATCGGCGCCCGGATCTTCGCCGTGATCGTCCGGCCCAGTCTCAGGATCGACGACAAGCAGAATCACCTTCCCGGCCGCTTTGAGGAGGGGCAATGCATCGGCCAGCGCCTCCGCCGCTTCGGGCCGGGAGTTCCAGGCCGCCATGATCGATCCGCCCGGTGTCCAGACCTGCGCACGGCGCGGCAGCAGCATGAGCGGACGTCCGGAATCGAACAATGCGCCGTCGATCGCCTGCCGTTCCAATGATGTCAGAGGGCCTTCGCCGGTGCGCACCAGCATCGGCAAATCAGAATAGATCGCATGGCGAGCCACCAGGTTGTCTTCCCGCGCGACAATCGCCTGGTGCGGACGGACATCATAGGAAATCGCGGCACGCTCCAACCGTTCTTCAAGGCTGCGCGCGGCCTCCTGGACATTGCGGGCCCGGTCCTCACCTTCCTTGAGCCAAACGCCGAGGTATCCCTGCCCGCCATACCCGTAAAACGGAAGCGGCGGCACCTCGCCCACCACCAAGACGGTTAGATGGGCATCGAATGCGCGCGCGAGCTCGATAGGCGCCGACAGGCAGTCGGTCAACTGATCGCCATATTCGACGACTGCCAAAAGGGTTTTGAAGGACATGGGCGCTCCCGGATGCTGTTTTCATTCGGCCTCGCGAACGACGCCGTGACGCGCCATCGTAAAACAGCGGGCGCGGAATGACATGCGCTACCTCAATCCGCCGGCCGCTTGTGCGCGCGCCGGTAGGTCACGAATGTAAACGCGGCGCTGTCCTTGGCGCCTTGAAGACCAGGTACCCGCGCGACTTCTCGCCAGACCGCCGGATCGATTGCCGGGAATACCGTGTCGCCCTCAGGTTCTGCATCGACCTCGGTGATTTCTAGCCGGTCTGCGATTGCCATCGCCTGCCGGTAGATCTCGCCGCCACCGATGACGGCAATGGCGTTAGAACCCGATTGTGCCGCGAGGTCCTGCGCCACCGCCACACCATCGTTAAGGTCCGAGGCGAGAAACACGCCCTCGGGCCGAAACTGCGAATTTCGGGTGATTACGACGTTTGCCCGCCCGGGCAGCGGCCGCCCAAGGGATTCGAAGGTCTTGCGGCCCATGACAACCGGCTTTCCCAGCGTCAGCGCCTTGAACTGTTTCAGATCGGACGGCAGGCGCCACGGCATGGCATTGTCGGATCCGATCACCCCGTTTTTGGCAACCGCCGCGATGAGAAAGACTTCGGGCATACGCGTGTCGCGATCAGATTGTGACAACATTCATACCGCGATCGGTGCCTTGATGTGCGGATGCGGATCATAACCGCTGAGCTCAAAGTCATCATAGCTGAACGCGAACAGATCCTGGACGTCGGGATTGAGCGCCATGGCCGGAAGCCGCCGTGCCTCGCGGGTCAACTGCTCGCGCGCCTGTTCCAGGTGATTGTGGTAAAGATGTGCATCGCCGAGCGTGTGGACAAATTCTCCGGGCTTCAAGCCGGTCACCTGGGCGACCATCATCGTTAAAAGCGCGTAAGAGGCGATGTTGAACGGCACGCCCAAGAACACGTCCGCCGACCGCTGATAAAGCTGGCAGGAAAGCTTTCCGTCCGCCACGTAAAACTGGAAGAGGCAGTGGCAGGGCGGCAGGGCCATCTCATCCACCAAGGCCGGGTTCCAGGCGGAGACGATCAATCGGCGGGAATTTGGGTTCTCGCGGATCATCCGCAAGAGCTGACTGATCTGGTCAATAGACCGTCCGTCCGGCGCCGGCCAGGATCGCCATTGATAACCGTAGACCGGTCCGAGATCACCATTTTCATCGGCCCAATCGTCCCAGATCTTAACCCCGTTTTCCTGGAGGCAGCGCACGTTCGTGTCGCCGGACAAGAACCACAACAGCTCGTGGACGATCGATTTGAGGTGCAGTTTTTTGGTCGTCACCAAGGGGAACCCGTCGGACAGGTTAAATCGCATTTGGTGTCCGAACACGGACCGCGTCCCGGTGCCGGTCCGGTCTCCCCGGTCCACGCCCGCGTCAAGGATGTGTCGCATCAAATCGTGATACTGCTGCACGTTGCTTGTTCCTTCGCCACCAATGGGTGCCATTTCGCCCAGTTTCGCAGATTCGGCCAAAAGAAGGAAAACGGCATCTTTAAACCGCTCGCAGCTTGTGGACTGTCCCAAGCTGGCGGCGCCTGCGTGCCGGTGCCCCTTTCAATCAACGTCCAAACCGCCTATATCTGAAGGGCTGGTCTCCAGCTATGGCAATAAACGGTCAGTGCAATAAGCCTATCGGACCCGGGGGCGGTACCCGGCGCCTCCACCCAAACACACGGATGTCCGTCATATATGACGTGTGTTTCGGCGGGGGCGAAATAGGATCGACGAGGGTGTAAAGACTGCGCTTTTGCTCGGCATTGTACCACCGTTATCGGGCTATCTTAATAGTTGCAAACGACAACTATGCTATGGACAACGCTGTTGCTGCGTAATGCGGCACCAGTCGTCCTTTAAAGTCCTGCTGGGTTAGCTCCGGCAGGCGGGGTTCGGAGGCGCCTGGCAACAGAAGCCTCCACTTTTCTTTCAAGAATGAGGAATTCAGGCTGCTCGTGGCGCCCGGTCTGTGCGGCGTGTTGAGACGGTGCCGGTGACGGCAAACAGGACACCACGCCGCACGATGGCAAAGCCCGGTTGCCGGCTCCAAAACCAAGGGCCGCGGTGCAGCGCCGCGCTATCGCGAGCCGACCATATTAAAGGCCCGTTTGTTGTTGACCTTGATCCCGACGACGGCATCGACGATTTCGATGTGACGGCCTTTTGTGCCCATCTTGAAATCCTCCGTCATGCGATAGAGCGTCTCCAGGTCGTCCGCCTCAAGCAGGTTTATCTGATCGTATTTTCCAGAAAAACCCATACAAAGGACATGCGTGAGGTTCTTGTTATACTCAGACAAGGTGTCGACATGACCCTTGGTTACTTCCGAGCGTTCTTTCTCATTCATGGCAAAATAGCTGTCATCAATTTTCAAGAACATAAGGGACATGTACCGACCGTCAATTTTACCTTCTGCGCTACTCATGGAACTCCTCCTCTCCCTGAGTGACCCAATAAGGATAAACCTCGAATGCCATTATTCAATTATAAAGTGTATTTTGTTTCTTATCTCTCATGACGGGCAGGGAGCCGCGGGCGGATTTCGCGATCGCTGCCGAGCAGATCCAGTGCGACCTTGAGACAGGCGTCCTTTCGCCAAAGTGTGGGCTCCCAACGGGATCGATTTGCCGTCGTCCCCGTTTAATCGCATACCGAGCCAACTGAGGCCTTTTCTTTTCCCCTTTCTGGCGGCAATGTGCACACTGATCTCGAGACGATAACGCTTTCACGACGAGCCGATGGCCGAAGACCTACTCCGTTACGATATTCTCATCCAGGACGCGCTCCGCGGCGCCGTCAAAAAGATACTGGCCGAAGTTGGCCGGACCGGCCTGCCCGGTGAGCATCACTTTTACATTGCCTTTGAGACGACAGCGCCCGGCGTCCGGATCTCGCAACGGTTGAAAGAGCGGTATCCGCAGGAAATGACCATCGTCTTGCAGCATCAATTCTGGGATCTGGCGATCGGCGAGCACGCCTTCGAGGTCGGCCTGTCCTTCGGCGGTGTCCCGGAAAAACTCCTGGTTCCCTATTCGGCAATCAAGGGATTTTTCGATCCGTCGGTTCAATTCGCTCTTGAGTTCGACCCCGGCAAGACGGCCGAAGAACTGCCTGAAGAATTGCTGGAGGCGGTTGAAGAATTGGCACAGGCCGAACGGGAGGCCGAAACGGACACTTCCGACACCAAAACTGGTTTGTTGGAAGCTGCGAAAAACGGCGGCGACAACGATACCAAGCAGCCAGCCAAAGACACGCCCGCCCCGACCGAAGCCTCAGACGCAAGTGGCGATGTCGTATCGCTGGACGCCTTCCGGAAAAAGACCTGAGGCTTGGCATGAGCGCCGACATCGTCAACCTCCGGCAAGCACGCAAACGTAAGGCGCGTGCGGACCGTGAAAAGACGGCTGATGAAAACCGGATCAAATTCGGACGCTCAAAGTCGGAAAATGCCGCGTCAAAACGCGTCCGGTCGGACCTCGCCAAAAAAATAGACGGTCACCGGCAGTCACCGAACGAACGAAGTGATGCTCCGACCCGATCATCATAGCATCGCCGGTTCGTCACGTGCCCCTCGTCAAACGCTCCTTTACACTGCAAGGCCATAGAACCAGCCTTGCGTTGGAGCCTGAATTCTGGCGGGTCATCGATGGGGAAGCCAAGCGGCGCGCGCAGTCGGTGGCCAGCTTGATCTCGCAGATCGACCGCGCACGTGATCCGGACGATACCCTATCGTCCACAATGAGGATTTGGGTGGTGCGGACGCTTTTGGACAACCGGTCAACGGACATCGCGATGAACTCACCGGACAACAGCCAATGACACCGGACTGTCAGTTCGCGCGCCAGTCGGGGTTTTCGACGACCACGCCGTTTGGCAGCGTGCGATAGCGCGGGACCGATGGCGTTGCAGGCGGCTCGGTCCGTCTCGGCCGGGTTTGCCGCACAGATGTGGGTGCCGGATCCCGTGCCACAGTGTCGGCCGGCACGCCAAAATCGAAACCGGGATTGACCAGAATCGTTTGCCCGCCGAGCAGGTCCTCGATCGTTTGCGGGGCTCCCAGAGGCGGGAGGGCACCGGTGGACCCGCCGGTCCCGGCAATCGATTCCGTTGCCAGGCCCGAAAGATCGGCGGGGGCTATCGTGTCACTGTCAGCCTGCGTATCGATGACCGCCCGGATTCGCGCGGAAAAACCGCTGCTGGCAGCAGGCGGGACCTGCGCACTGGCAGCATCATCGCTTGGTGAATCCGTCACGTTTGCCTGCTGCGGGGCGTCAAGGGCAGGCTGAGCGGCCGTCACAGCGCCGTTTGCCTCGCTGTCGAACGCGGCTGAGCCGGAATCCCCGGCCAAGCTGGCCTCCTCTTGCGGATTGTCCTGGCTCTCGGCCCCCTCCTCTGCTTCAAGCTCCTCAGCGGAAAGCTCGCGCCGCGTCCGCTCTTCCTGAAGCCGGCGCAATTCGCGCGACAACCGGTCCCGTTCGAGAATTTCGGCCTGCAGCCGCTCGACCCGTTCGACCTCCTGTTCAAATGCGCGCAAGGTCAGGTAGGCGGTGAACGGCGTAATATCGATCCGCTGCTCCGGCCCGTCGACCGGTCCTTGAAACAACAATCCCACCTGCGGATCGGCGCCCGTCACGGCGTCGTCACCCGGATCGACACGGATGGTAAAGTCACTGTCGATGGTCAAGGTGTTCAGGTCGGCCTCGGCGGAGCCAAAAACCTCGGCGCTTTGGGCATCGACAACCACATTGCGTGCACTTATTCGTCCGCCGACGAGCCCGACCGATCCTTCAAGGCTTTCAAATGCAAGCTGTCCCGCTTGCATGTGGCTCAAAAACGCCTCTTCGATCCTCGCGTCCTCAAGCTCCAGTCCCGCGTCGACCGCACGTACAACCAAATCAAACGCTTGCGGATTGAGACCTCTCAGATCACCGTCCGTTACGGAAAATGTGCCGCCGCCATTGAGGCCGGCAACGATCGCCGAAATGGATCGTCCGGCCCCGTCGAATTCAAGGAACAAATCAAGGTTCCCCGTTGCGACAGCGCGCCCGTCCCGCGTCCAGATCAGGCGCCGGACGTCCGCGTTTTCCAATTTGATCCGCCCGGAAACCGCCCCTTCGGCGCCGGACCGGCGGATCGCAAGCGCACCCTGGAACGCGCCATTGGCATAGGTGCCTGAAAGGCCGTCAAGGCGCAGCATCATGGGGGTCAGGCGAAGTTCGGTCGTCACGCCGGATATCTGGAGGCTGTCGTCGAACCTCAATTCGCCGGCTTCAATTTGAACCGTCAGATCCGTTCCCGACAACAGCGGCGCCCCAAATGCGGCGGACGGCCACATCGACGATCCATCACCGGCCGAGGACCACTGGTCCGGACCCAGGATCGCTTCCGACAGATATCGCAGATCAATCCCGCTCAGGCGAAGGTCGCCAGAAAACCGACGGTTCGTCTCTCCCACGAGCGGGTCCAGATTGCCCGCCAATGCTCCATCCAGCGTGATATCGGCCACGGTGCCTTGCAGACCATCCACATTCACCTTGCTGCCGTCGCCCCTCAGCGTGAATATGACGTCAGCGGGGATGTCACCGGCCATGACCGGCAGAACCCGTCCAGCCATCAGCGCCAGCGGAGACAGGTCTGGCGTCGCAGCCACCACATTGAGCTCGTACAAGGCCGGCCTTTCGGGGCGCAAGCGGACATTGCCGGTAACCCCGAGTTCGGCCGCCGGCGCCATGGCGTCCAAGGTGAGTTCCAATCCGTCGGACGGCCGGCCCATGGCAGTGATGGCGATCGACCCGGCACCAAGATCTGCAGCCGGAAGCACCTCGAACCCCAATTGGCGCAGCAGCGCGCCGCCCTCGGGGCCTTCAAGTTCAAGCACCAGATCCAAGTCCGCCTCGTGCCATTGGTCGACCCGGCCGTTCAAACGACCGGTAAAGGCCGTCACTGCGCCGCCCGCCTCGCCGTTCATTGACACGGAAACGTCGCTTCCGCTGTCAGTGGCGGTTGCATTCACCTCAGCCGCGAACCGGGCCGGGACAAGGAACGGCGCAGCTTGCTCAAACCGGTCAACCAGGCCGGATTCGGGAAACGCTCCCTTGGCCAGATTGACCAGTCCGCCGAGATCTTCCGCAACCAGAGCTCCGGCAAGGCGTCCTTGCGGCGTTGACAGAAGATTGTTGACGGCACCGGAGACGTCGATTTGCGAGCCGGCCAGATCTGCGGTGAACAACCGTTCGATACGCAGGTCTCCATCGGCATACTCCGCCTCAAGGGCAAGGCTTTGCCCGCTGACGCCGCCGATCTGGACTTCGTCCGCCTGGACCCGGATTGACACGTCAAGATCTGGCAACGGGCCGGCGGGCTCATCAACACCGCGCAGGTGCAATTCGCTGCTGCGCACGACCTCGCTCAACTCCATGATCTCGTCCAGATCAAGACGATCAGCGCTCAGGCTCAGTGAAAAAATCGGATTGTCCGATCGCCGGATCCGATAGGCCAGACTGCCGGTGCCCTCCGCATCGGCCAAGGAGACGCGCAAATTGTCCAAGGCGACGCCACCTGGAACAATGTTCAAACGGCCTTCCATGCCGATCGGTTGAAGCGTCGTCGCCCCCTTGCCCGTTTGGCGCCACCAACTGGCAAAAGCGCCCGGCTGTTCAGACGTGACGGACAGGTTGCCACGATAGGTCACGTCCGGTTCGAGGCCCAGGTCGCCCTGGGTGGCAATGACGGTGCGACCGGGCGCGCGCCCAGCAAACCGTGCCACGCGCCATCCGCCCAGCATGGTTTCAAGGTCAAGGCGCACATCCTGGGCAATACCGCCACCGACGACAACCGTTGGAACATCAAGGCTGATGGCCCCGTCAATGTCTGGCATCGGCAGCGATCGCAGTGCCGCGAAGAGACGCTCAGATGCGGTGTTTAGCGCGATTGGCGCTTGCGGCCCCCCGCCCAGCAACCGGTCCAGATCAAGTTGTTTGGACCGGGCACGGACCTCGAACCGCTTGTTTCCGGCGTAGATGAGTTCGGCCGTGCCATCCGCTGAAAGCCGACGTTCTTCCGGACCGAAACGGTATTCAAACGCCGGTATGTCCAGTCGGGAAATATCCAGGGCGAAATCGCCGGACGCGTCCCAGACGTGATCCTCGTTGCCATCAACGGCGATCGACGCCAGCCCGAACGTGCCTTCGAGCCGGGGAACCGCGTCATCATGGGCAAGCAATCCGTCGATGGACAGGTCCACTGCGGTCCGGGTCGGCGTGATTTGGCCCTTGATGCGAATTGCGCCATCGGCCTGCTGGCGCCCGGTTGCGACCCTCACACTGTAGGGTTCTGAATCGTGGCTCAGGCTGCCGTCAATCCGGTAAGGCCCGGCCAGCGTCCGCGCGCTGACTGACAGATTTCCGTCCGTCAGTCTTAGTGTTTCACCCGACCGCGCATCGACCACCGAGAACAGCCCATCGATGATTTCCACGTTCTCAAATGTGACGTCCTCGGAATCCAGACGGGACAATATGCCATTGTCCGACATTGCGGTCAGCCAGTCCAAACGGCCGCCTTCATCCAGGGAAAGCTGCAAGTGCGGCCGGTCCAGCCGCAGATCGAGGATCTTGATCTCGCCTTTCATCAGCGGCGGCAACTCGACCCGCATCTGGAACCTGGAAACAACCAGCAACGGATCTTCCGCTTCCCCGACCCGCACGTCTGAAAAGGTGACCGACGGCGAGGGCAGCAGACGCATGTCCGCCTCACCCAGAACCGTGACGCGGTGGCCCAAGACCCGTTCGGCATAGTTTTCGAAGGTTGAGCGGTAAAGTGTCCAGTCAACAAAAAACGGGCCGACCAGCGCCGTCACCAGCACCAGAATAACCGCTACACCGACCGAGATGAAAAGGGCGTTCAGGCCGCTCCTCCTTTTTCACCGGCACCCGAGTCCAAGTCTACCGCGGCACCTGTTCTTGCACAGCACAAATCTGTGGCCAACCCGACGCATTTCACAATTGCGGCCGCCCCAAAAGGCGGGGGGCATCAAGGCATGGGCACGATCTTGCCCGGGTTTAAAATGTTGTCCGGATCAATCGCCTGTTTGACCGCCCGCATGACCGACAGCGCGCCGCCGTGTTCCCGGGCCATATATTTCATCTTGCCCTGCCCAACGCCATGCTCACCCGTGCACGTGCCTTCCATGTCGATCGCCCGCCAGTTGAGACGCTCCACAAAGGCCTCGGCCTGGGCAACTTCCGCTTGATCGTTCTCGTCGACCAGAACAAGCACATGGAAGTTTCCATCCCCCACATGACCGACGATCGGCGCAATAAATCTTTCGTTTTCAATGTCTTGACGCGTTGCCTCGACACATTCCGCCAACCGGGAGATGGGCACGCAGACATCGGTCGCAATGCCCTTGGCGCCTGGCCGCAACGTAAACGCGGCCCAATAGGCATCATGGCGGGCGGTCCAGAGCTTGTTGCGCTCTTCGGGCTGGGTTTCCCAGGTAAAGGGCCCGCCACCCAAATCGCCGGCAATATCGTTGAACAGGTCAGATTGTTCCCGCACCGAGGCCTCGGTTCCGTGAAACTCGAGGAACAGCGTCGGCGTTTCCGGGAGCGCCAACTTGGAGTATGTGTTGCAGGCCTTGATCTGCAAGGCATCCAGCAACTCGATGCGGGCAACGGGAATGCCGCACTGGATCGTGGTGATCACCGCATTGCAGGCCGATTCGATCGTTGGAAACGGACACACACCGCCGGAGACGGCTTCCGGGATCCCGTGCAGGCGCAGTTGCAATTCGGTGATGACACCGAGTGTTCCCTCCGCCCCGATCATCAAGCGCGTCAGATCGTAGCCGGCGGAGGATTTGCGCGCCCGCCCGCCGGTGTGAACCACGTCCCCCGACGGCAAGACGACGGTCAGTCCCAGAACAACGTCCCGCATCGTGCCATAGCGCACCGCATTGGTGCCCGATGCCCGGGTCGAGGCCATGCCGCCCAAACTTGCGTCCGCACCGGGGTCAATCGGGAAAAACAGGCCCGTATCGCGCAAATGGGTGTTGAGCTGCTTGCGGGTGACCCCAGCCTGCACCTTACAGTCGAGGTCTTCCGGATTGACGGCGAGGATTTTGTTCATCGCCGAAACGTCGATGGATATCCCACCTTCGGGCGCATTCAAGTGGCCTTCCAGAGATGAGCCGCTTCCGAATGGAATGACCGGGACCTTGTGAACCGCGCAGGTCCGGACGATTTCGGCCACCTCCTGCGTTGTTTCGGCGAACACAACCGCGTCCGGCGGCTGATTTTCAAGCCAGGTCGTCGTGTGTCCGTGCTGGCGGCGCACGGCCTCAGAGCGGACACAGCGCTCGCCAAAGGCCTGCGTCAGAATGTCAATCACAAGGGCTGTTTTCTCGCCATCGCGTGGAACCGCCACCTGTTGTGACAACACGGGCATTGGCCGATATCCTCTTCATGTTTCGTGGTTTTCACCTTCCGGTCAGACTATGTTGGCCCGGCAGGCAAAGGTCAAAACCAAACGTATGCCGACGGAATAGTGAGAGATACAAATGGCGAATGAATGGCCGGGCGGGCCGATCGCGTGTGGTCCAATGCAGGTTGAGCAGGATTGGATCGACTATAACGGCCACCTGAACATGGCCTACTACAATGTCCTGTTCGACCGGGGCGTGGATGACGTCTTCTTGATGCTTGGCCTTGGCCCGGAATACGTCAAGACCCGCCAGGCCTCCTTCTTCACCGCCGAAGTTCATGTGTGTTACGTGCGCGAGCTGGAAGCCGGCATGCCGGTGACGGTCAGTCTGCAACTGATCGACTACGACGAAAAGCGGGCCCATTTCTTTCAAGAGCTCCGCCATGCCGGGGAAGACTGGCTGTCCGCGACATCTGAACAGATGTCGCTTCACGTCGACATGACCACAAAGAAGGTGGCCCCCTGGCCCGCCGATGTTCTTGCGCGTCTGGAAAGCCTGGCGGCCGTTCACCGGGCTTTGCCGCTCCCCGAACGGGCCGGCCGCAAGATTGGAATCCACCGGAAGAGCTAGCGCCACACGCGAGGACGTATCGGTGAAAACGCAGCCATTCTAAAGATTTGATCGATAAAGACTCTGGCGCCAGGGGCCGACTCGGGCGACACTCGTGGCCAGCGCCGTTTCAAATGGCAAGGACAGCAAACCCGCAGCGAACGCGGACAATGCAGACGATTGTCGACACCATTTTCAGGTTGCCGAAAATCCTGGCGGGTTGGATCACGCCCAACCTGCGGACCTTTCATGGAAGTCGGCTTCCGGTTGTATGGGCGCTGGCCATTGTGATTGGCGCGCTGGTCGCCATCGCGGCGATCGCATTCCGGAGCGCCATCGGACTTTTACAGTGGCCTTGGCTCGGCACGACCTCGGAAATCATCATCGAGGCGGCGCGTGCCCAGCCGTGGTGGGTCATTTTATGCGCGCCGGCGTTCGGCGGATTGATCGTGGGCTGGCTTCTCCAGACCTACCAGCCGAAACAGCGGGCCGGAGGCGTTGCCGATGTGATCGAAGCCCGGGCGCTTGGCGGGCGTGGCTTGCCCCTTGGCGCCGGTCTGTTGTCCGCGGTCGTGACCGCCATATCTCTGGGTTTTGGCGCGAGCGCGGGCCGTGAAGGTCCAGTCGTCCATTTGGGCGCAACGATCGGCACAGCCATGTGCCGCTTGTTTCAACTTCCCGACTCAGCCCGGCGCATCCTTCTTGCCTGCGGCGTTGCCAGCGCGGTGTCCGCGTCCTTTAACGCCCCGATCGCCGGTGTTCTGTTTGCCCATGAAGTGGTGCTCGGGCATTACGCGGTTTCAGCGTTTGTGCCGATCGTGCTGGCCTCGGCGATGGGAACCCTGCTTAGCCGTTTGTGGTTCGGCGATGTCGCGGCCTTTGAAATCCCGCCTTATGAGATCACGTCATACCTTGAGATCCCCGCTTTCGCGCTGCTGGGTCTGACCTGCGCGGCCGTTGCGATCATCTTTCAATTCGCGCTGATCGGGACGGACTACGTCGCCCGCAACATCACCATGCCGCTCTGGTTCCGGCCGGTGATCGGCGGTTTCGCGGTGGGGGCGATCGGGCTCGCCTTCCCGGCCGTTCTTGGCGTTGGATACGAGGCGACCGACCAGGCGCTCAAACACGAATTGCCGATCACGACGATGCTCGCTCTTTTGGTCGCGAAAACCGCAGCGACGGCGATCACGCTTGCCTCGCGGTTCGGTGGCGGCATATTTTCGCCTGCGCTTTATCTCGGCGCCATGACCGGCGGCGCATTTGGCGTGATCGCGGCTTCCGCGTTTCCCGAGGTCGCGTCCAGCCACGGGCTCTATGCGATCCTTGGCATGGGGGCCGTCGCGGCAGCGGTCCTGGGTGCCCCCGTCTCCACGACCGTCATCGTGTTTGAACTGACCGGCGGTTATGCGCTGTCGATTGCGCTGTTGCTGTCAGTCTCCATCGCAACGGGCCTGACGCAGGCGATCCACGGCAAATCCTATTTCCATTGGCAACTCGGCATGCGCGGCGTGAGTCTGCATGAAGGTGCCCATACCTATCTCAGCGCATCGGTGAAGGTGCGCCAGTTCATGGATCCGCCGCCGGAAGAGGAGGATGACCGGCGCTTTGATCCGGCCACCGGTGGTCCTTACCTCCATGCGACCGACACGCTGGAGAGCGCGCTTAGAACGTTTGACCAGTCGGGTCTGGACAAGCTTCCGGTGGTTGAACGGGGCAACGCCACGCAGATCGTCGGTATCGCCTGCCATGTTCGGGCGCTAAACTACTTCAACAAGGCCTTGATCAAAGCGACCGAGGAAGAACACCGCTGACGTTGGATTTCCCGCTGTCAGATGGGATCAGATCGTCGGCGGGGCGGTCGGGGATATTTTTCCGGCGTAGCGGTGCGAATTGGCTTTGCCGAAAATCCGCGCAGTCCATTCCTTCTCTTTCATGTGGATTTGACCCTGCCGGTGCCTCAGCCCGGGCCACAGAAACGGATCAAAACCGGTAAATGGCAGATACGGATTGCGCCGCAGTGATCCGTAAATACCAACGCGCACCGAGGCGCGTGTGCTTTTGGCCCTTGCGTGGAACCCGTGCGTATCGGCGATCACGAGCGTGTTGCCCGGAACGGCGAACCGGACCGGATCGGCGAATCCCATCTGCCGAACGCCGTCCGCCGTCACGCGGAACGAGCCGCGGGCATGGAGCGTGTTTTCGTCCTTTGCCGCTGTCAGGCTCTGCATTCGCTCCCATTCAAGCCGCGCCGGTGTCAGGCGGTGCGAGCCCGCAACATAGGTGAACGGTCCTTCCTCATCATCCACGTCATAGAGAAAAAACCAGGCCTTGGCGGTGGCATGAAAGGTGTCGGAATGAAACGCCGTCTGGGGGTCCGGCTGGCCGTCTGCCGGATCGGTCAGAACAATATGCAAAAAAACGATGGGATCGGTTTTGGTAGACGCCACATATTGCAGGCCGCCGCGGAACAAGGGCCCCTCGACAAACGCTTTCAGCGCCGGCGTTTCGCGCAAAACCTCCGGCGGCAGCGGAATGAAGCGTGTGACGGCATTTCCCTGGCGCATGTCCCAGGCATGAAACGTCCCCCGTTCGACTTCCTGGCGGAGCGCAGTCAGCTCGCTGGCCGATAGAACATCATCATGACGTATATAGCCGTGCCGTTCGTAGTGCTGCGCCGCCCCGGCGTCGACCAGACCGTCCAGTTTGCCGCGCCGCCAGTCACTCATCCGTTGCGCGAATTTGATGCGTTTGACATGCAGGCCGCGTTCATTCAGCCGCGAACTCCCAAGCAGCGGGTTGTCGCGGAACGACTTTGCTCCGGTCGCGATCCCGGCCGCAAAGAGTGGCATTTTCAGATAATCGAGCGCGCGCATGTGCTGTGCTCCCGACCAAGGTGACGCGATGAAAACCGGCTTCACCGCCGCCGTCAAGCGGCTAAATCGGATCCGTTGCGTCTTCAAGCCAAGTGCGGACCGGGTCTTCCAGGTGCGGTCCGACCGTGTCGCGCACCCGCGCGTGATAACGGTCCAACCAGGACCGCTCGTCAGCGCTTAAAAGCGACGCATCGATCAACCGCCGGTCGAAGGGCGCCAGCGTCAGGGTTTCAAAACCGAGCATCGGCCGCTCCCCGCCCTCGATGTCACGGGCTTCGGTAACCAGTTCGAGGTTTTCAAGCCGGATTCCATAGGCACCGGCCGGATAGTATCCCGGCTCGTTCGAAAGAATCATGCCCGGTTTCAAGGGCGTTGTCCCGGTCTTGGCGATCCGCTGAGGCCCCTCGTGAACAGCAAGGTACGATCCGACGCCGTGGCCGGTGCCGTGATCGAAATCAAGCCCTGCTTTCCAAAGCGCGATCCGCGCCAGCGTGTCGAGCTGCGCACCGCTGGTGCCTTCTGGAAACCGGGCGGTCGATATGCCGATATGACCCTTCAGGACCAAGGTGTAGTGGCGCTTCATCTCCGCGCTCATATCGCCCACGGCGAGCGTCCTGGTAATGTCGGTTGTCCCGTCTTCATACTGACCGCCGGAATCGATCAGGTACGGTTTTCCGAGCGGGATCATGAGGTTGGTCGACCGGCTGACCCGGTAATGGCAGATGGCACCGTTTGGCCCCGCGCCGGAGATCGTGTCGAAGGATATGTCCTTCAAGGCGCCCGTTTCGTTCCGGAACTGCTCCAGTTTTTCCGCCGCGCCGATCTCGTCGAGTTCTCCGGACGGCGCGATGTCATCGAACCAGTGGAGGAACCGGACATAGGCGATCGCATCCCTCAAATGCGCCGCGCGTGCGCCTGCGATCTCCGTTTCATTCTTGACTGCTTTGGGCAACAGAACCGGGTCCTGGCCCTCAATAACGGTTCCCCCGGTTGAGACGATCGCCTGCGCGATCCCCTCTCCAGCAAGCGCCGGATCGATCAGAACCGATGCACCCGCGCGTCCCAACTCGCCAAGCCCGGTCATGAAAGCGGACGGTTCACGTAAATCGGTCATATCGGAGAGGCTGTCGCGCACCGAATTGGACAGTTTCCGTCCATCGATGAACAGGATCGGGCGGCCCTTGGCCGGGACCGTTGCAAAGGACAGTGGCAGCGGCGTGTGGCTGACATCGCTGCCGCGAATGTTGAACAGCCAGGCGATCGAATCGGGCTGTGTCAGCACACAGGCATCGGCCTTTTTGTCCGCGATCGCTTTTTGGATCTCGGCGATCTTGTCGGCCGAGTCACGGCCCGCCATAGCCACGGGATGCAGACTGACGGCGCCGAGCGGCGCTTCGGGCCGGTCGTCCCAGACCGCATCAACCGGATTGTCTTCTAACAGAACGAGTTCCGCTCCGGCGGTTTCACAGACCTCCTTGAGGCGCTTGACCTCGCGCACCGTATGCAACATGGCGTCGATACCAAGCCGGTGGCCCGGTTGCAGACGCTCGGCGAGCCAACCGGTGACCGGTTCGGTAATCAGATGCCGGGCCGGAAACACCTCCATGTCGACCTGCTCGCGCACCTGGATCGTGTACCGGCCGTCGACAAAGATCGCCGCCGCCTCGTCCAGCACCGCTGCCGCGCCAGCCGATCCGGTAAATCCGGTCAGCCATTGCAGCCGGCAATCGCTTGGCGGCACATATTCGCCCTGATGGGCGTCAGCACGCGGAATGAGGAAGCCATTGAGGTCGCGGCGCTTGAGTTCGGCCCTCAGAAGCGCCGCACGCGGCGCTCCGCAGGATGGATCACTGAGATCGTCGAAGGTTTGAAACATGGCGTCGACCGTAAATCCCGATGCAAGGCGGATCAAGCCGGACCATAGCCGATAGTCTCTGAACGTTCATGCACATAATGCGCCGCAACATTTATTTCGCATATGCGAGAAACGCAGATCTGGCATGCATGCGCCGATCTGGTCCCACAGGGCGTAGAAAGCCATATTCAGATCAACAAACAACGGACGTTCTTCATCGGAAGCGCCCAACCCATCCTTGCACGGAGAAATCTCATGGTGACCAACACCTCCACATCGACCCGCACGTCTGGCGGCTTAGTGAAGCGTGCCTTTGACCGGATGATCGAAGCCCGTTCGACGCAAGCCCGCCGCTACGTGAACGGCTACCTTCTGTCGCTTGATGACGCGACTTTGGCTGCCCACGGCTACGATCGCGCCGCGCTTCAGCGCGAAGGCGCAAATCCGATCGTCTTCTAGGCGCCAAAGGCCGAAATGCGCGAAAAAAGAAGCGCGGTGGCAATCTGCCACCGCGCTCTTTTATTGTCCACGCGCGAGCGTCAACGTCAACCAGCCGTCCTTTTCCCACCGCTGGATCAGGTGAAAGCCCTGTGTTCGATAGGCGAACAGGATGCGCGGTCCATCCTCGACGCGAAGGCCGGACAGTAAAAGCGTGGCCCTTGGCGACGTCTGCACGCCGATCGAGTGCGCCATACCCATCAGCGGCCGGGCCAAAATGTTGGCGATCACCAGGTCAAACGGCCCGTTAAGACCGAATCGCCGGTCATCCATGCCCTTTGCTGTAAAGGTTTTCACCAACGGGCCGACACCGTTCAGGCGGGCATTTTCGGCCGCGGTCCGGGTCGCGACCGGGTCAATGTCTGTCGCAAGGACCTCCTGCCGCGCCAGACGCGCGACGGCGATGGCCAATACGCCCGTCCCGGTGCCAAGATCCACCACCCGCGCGAATTCTTGCCTTGAAATCAAGCGGTCGATTTCTTCAAGGCACCCGGCCGTGGTGCCATGATGCCCCGTCCCGAAGGCCAAGGCCGCCTCGATCTCCAGGCCGATCGTCCCTGTGGGCACATTTGACCGATCATGGGCACCGTGGACGACGAATCGCCCGGCCCGCACCGGCGCCAGACCCTTAAGGCTCTTTGCCACCCAATTGATATCGGGCAGTTCTTCAGCCTCAAGCGGGGCGGCGAACGCATCCGCACCCACCTTGTCGCGGACTTGCTTGGCCGCCGCGTCCGGGCTCATGTTGAATAAAAGCACTTCGGCCGCCCAGATCCGTCCGTCGGGGGTTGCCTCGTAAATCGTGACCGGATTTCCCTCGTCCTCGAACGCGGCCTCCAAAATCCCCGAAATCCGTTTCGCCTCCAATTCTTCGGCCGTGATGCGGACGCGGATGGTTTTCATGATCCTGCTTTTCGTCTCTGCCTGTCGGGATTGGACTGCGACTTATATGGATCGCCTTCGCGCTCGACCAGAATTTATTTGCCGTCAGCGCTCCAGCGCTGCGATGCTGACTTTTCAACGTTCGGCCCCATGTATCGAGACAGCGCTTAACACAAACTGGAATGCCGTCTGCCATGCCCCACCGGACATATCCCTTCGCCGCCCGCGGTCTTTATCTTGTCGCCGCCATGGTGTTCTGTGCGCTGATGTGGTCCGCACCGGGCAGTGCCCAGGATCGAGACAAGGACGCGCTTTTCGCCGCACTGAAATCCGCATCAAGCGAAATGGAAGCCCGGCGCATCGAGGCCCGGATCTGGGAAGGTTGGATCGGCGCGGCGCCGACCGCGGAAACCGAGGCGATGGTGCGCGAAGCCATGTCGAAGCGCCGCGTGGCCGACTATGACAGCGCATTGAACCTCCTGAACACCGCCATCGACCAGGCGCCCGCCTATGCCGAAGCGCGCAACCAGCGGGCGTTCATCTATTATCTGCAGGGCCGCAAAGACAAATCGCTTGAGGCGATCGAGGAGACCTTGCGCCTGGAACCGCGCCATTTCGGGGCACTGTCGGGCAAGGCGCGGATATTGCTGGAGCAAGGCCGGGTGCGGCTCGGCCAGAAGGTGCTGCGCGCAGCGCTTGAAATCCATCCTTACCTGCCGGAACGGTTTTTGCTCCTTCGCCCGAAAAAACCGGACGGCATTGACCTTTAGCACAGGCCCGGCGCGCTCAGTGCCGCTCGACGAAGCTGTCGATGACCTTCTTGCGTCCGGCTTTTTCAAAATCGATGGTCAGTTTGTTGCCTTCGATGGACGCAATCGCGCCATAGCCGAACTTGATGTGAAACACGCGCTCGCCGGGGGAGAACTCCGAGGGCGTGTCGCTGACGGACTTGGCGACCAGCTCCCCCTCGATCGTCAGCGGACCCTGGCGCTTGACCCGCGGCGACCTGGCATCGAAGCGCTCAAACGCCTCTGATTGGGCCTGGCGCGCCTTTTGGGCCCGTTGCCAGCCAGGCGTGGAATAGCTGCCACGTTCAAACGGATCGGCGGTGTCGAAGCGCGAGGCCGCATAACCGCCGCCGCCGTAGCCACCATAGTTTGATGACGGCTCGGCGATCTCGACATGTTCAGCGGGCAATTCATCGAGAAAGCGGGAGGGAACCGTGGATTGCCAGAGCCCGTGGATCCGCCGGTTGGAGGCGAACCACAGCTTGGCACGCTTTCGGGCCCTTGTAATGCCGACATAGGCAAGGCGCCGTTCCTCCTCCAGACCGGCCCGGCCGCTTTCATCCAAGGACCGCTGGTGCGGGAACAGACCTTCCTCCCAGCCGGGCAAAAAGACCGTGTCGAACTCCAGTCCTTTGGCGGAATGGAGCGTCATGATCGAAACGGCATCGTTGCTCTCGCCGCTGTCGCGATCCATGACCAACGACACGTGCTCCAGGAAACCGGCCATGGATTCGAACTCTTCCATCGACCGGATCAGTTCCTTCAGGTTGTCCAGCCGCCCGGGCGCATCGGCAGACCGGTCCTTGCGCCACATTTCCGTGTAGCCGCTTTCGTCCAGGATGATCTCCGCCAGATCCGTGTGACGCACGCTGTTGAGCTGCCCGCGCCAGCGGTCGAAATCGGCAAGCACCTGTTTCAAGGTGCCCCGCGGCTTGGGCCTGAGCTCCTCCGTCTCCACGAGTTGCGCGGCGGCCTGCATCAGGGGAATGCGTTCGGCGCGGGCAAGGCCATGAACCAGTTTCAACGTCGCCTCGCCCAATCCGCGTTTGGGCGTGTTGACGATCCGCTCAAAGGCCAGATCGTCGGCCGGCTGCACGACGCAGCGGAAATAGGCCATCGCGTCGCGGATCTCCATCCGCTCGTAAAAGCGCGGGCCGCCGATCACCCGGTAATTCAGCCCGAGCGTGACGAACCGGTCCTCGAACTCGCGCATCTGGAACGAGGCCCGGACCAGGATGGCGATTTCGTTCAGCGCATGCCCCTTGGCCTGGAGCGCCTCGATCTCGTCGCCGATGGACCGGGCTTCTTCTTCTGAATCCCAGGCCGAGGCGACGGACACCAGATCATGATCCGGCTCGTGAAAATCGGTGAACAGGGTTTTGCCGAGACGGCCCTCGTTGTGCGCGATCAAATGCGAAGCCGCGGCCAGGATATGGCTGGTCGACCGGTAGTTGCGCTCCAGCCTGATCACGGTCGCGCCCTTAAAATCGTGCTCGAACCGCAGGATGTTGTCGACCTCCGCGCCGCGCCAGCCATAGATCGATTGGTCATCGTCGCCCACGCAGCACACGTTCGGATTGCCCTGGGCCAAAAGCCGCAGCCACATGTACTGGGCAATGTTGGTGTCCTGATACTCATCCACCAGCATGTAGCGGAACCGGCGCTGATATTCCTTCAAGACGTCGGGCTGGGTCTTGAACAGCGTGATGACGTGGAGCAGCAGATCGCCAAAATCGGCCGCGTTCAGGATCGACAGGCGCTCCTGGTATTCCTCATAGAGTGTGCGGCCCTTGCCATTGGCAAAGGCCCGCGCCTCGCCTTCGGGCACGTCGCCCGGCGTCAGCGCCCGGTTCTTCCAGCCGTCGAGCATCGAGGCGAAGGCGCGCGCGGTCCAGCGCTTGTCGTCCAGCCCCTCGGCCTGGATGATCTGCTTGATCAGGCGGATCTGGTCATCGGTGTCGAGGATCGAAAACCCGGATTTCAGACCGGCGAGTTCGGCATGTTTGCGCAGGATCTTCACGCAGATGGAGTGGAACGTGCCGAGCCAGGCCATGCCTTCGACTGAGCCACCAATGAAGCCGGAGATCCTCTCCTTCATCTCGCGCGCGGCCTTGTTGGTGAAGGTGACGGCGAGGATCTCCGACGGCCTGGCGGAACCGGTGGCGAGGATATGGGCAATGCGGGTGGTCAGGACGCGGGTCTTGCCGGTCCCCGCCCCCGCCAGCACCAGAAGCGGACCGTCCAGGGTTTCCACCGCCAGCCGCTGCTCCGGATTGAGACCGTCGAGATAGGTCGGCGCCCGGCGGGCCGCCATGGCGCGCGCGGCAATGCCGCCGCCAGATGGCGCGGGGCCGCCTGCGGCATGAAAGGGAGGCCGCGCTTCGTGGAACCCGTCAGGGTCGGTCATGGGGAACGCCAGTGTTGTTGCCGTTTATGTGGAACAATATAGCAACAACTGCGCAAAGCACGAGGCGACAATCACGTTTTCACGGGAAAACCGGCAGCCACCGGACTTTCCGTCCATCAACTTCCATCGGGCGTGCTGGGTCCCGGTCTTGGCGCCTGCCAAACCGGGACGGGACGGAGAGCGCGGCGCGCGACAGGGTCGCTCTTTGCCCCGTCGAACGGACCCGCGCGGCTTTGGTGGAGTGCCCCTTACAAAAACACGGGGCAGGAGTTGCCCCCTGCCCCGAAAGTCCGTCAGATTAGCGCAAACGCGGCCTGTCAGGCCGCCTCGTCCGCGCGAACATCGTCCAGGA
Source organism: Roseibium sp. (assembly GCA_017643215.1). Taxonomy (GTDB): domain Bacteria; phylum Pseudomonadota; class Alphaproteobacteria; order Rhizobiales; family Stappiaceae; genus Roseibium. Next base: position 38,843 of record JAEPNV010000015.1, read on the forward strand.
AGGCCTGAACGGCAGTCGACAATTCGCCGGCCACATGACCGAGATGTTTGGCCGTCTTGCCCAAGGTTTCGGACTGCTGACGGGTAAGCTCGATCGATCCTGAAACACCGCTGACATTGCCGGCCACCTGGGTGCTGCCATCCGATGCATAGGTGATACCCTGGGTGATTTCCGCCGTCGCCGCTTCCTGTTGTTCAACAGCCGCCGCGATTGCGCTGGACACCGATTGCACTTCCTCGATTCGGCTCGCGATGTCGCGGATGGAATTGACCGCTTTTCGGGTCGAACCCTGAATGTCTCCGATCTGGCTGGCAATCTCGTCGGTCGCCTTGGCCGTCTGCGTGGAAAGATCCTTCACTTCCGCCGCAACCACCGCAAAGCCCTTGCCGGCGTCTCCGGCGCGCGCGGCCTCGATCGTCGCGTTGAGCGCCAGGAGGTTGGTCTGTTCGGCAATGGCCCGGATCATCTCGACGACTTCGCCGATCTTGTCGGCTGCGTCTGCAAGGGTTGCCACATCGCTGTCGGTGCTTTGAGCGGTTTCGGACGCCGCGGACGCGGTGCTGGTCGCGACATTCGCCTGCCGTGCGATCTCGCTGATGGACGCGGAAAGCTCGGCGGCGGCCGACGCCACGGCCTGCACGTTGGTGGTCGCCTCTTCCGTTGCCGAGGCCGCAGCCCGCGCCTGGCGGTCTGCCTCATGCGCGACATCAACCATCTCGGCGGCTGTGCCACTCACCGCCTGCGTCTGGTTGGAGAGCTGCGCTTGTATGGCCCCGACAGTTTCCTCGAAGCTGGCGATCGCGTTTTCCAGTTGATGCCGCCGGCGGGCGCGGGCCGCATGGCCTTCTTCGGCTTCCACCTCCAATTCCCGCTGTTTGCGCATACCATCGCGGAAAACCTCGGTGGCCCGTGCAATATCGCCGATTTCGTCGGGCCGGTCGGTAAACTGAATGTCCGAGGTAAGATCGCCATCGGCAAGACGTGAAATGCCGTCCCGTTGCGCGCCGAGCATCCGGGAAATCGAGATCAGACGGACGACGACAAGAACCGCACTGATGCCGACCACGGCCAACGCGATTGTGGAAAGCATCCACATGTCGGACCGCAGTCCTGCGGATTTGTCAGCAGCGGCAGCTTCGGCCCGGTGGATCAGCTCATCGGCAACCGTTTTAAGTTTGTTCAGTCTCTCGGTCGCCGTGGCAAACCAGACTGATCCTTCAACGCCCTTTGCATCCCTGGTCTCCGGCAGCGCCTTGATCACCTTGCGCCAGGCAAGCGTCTGATCGACGGCCGGCCCCTTGACCGTGTTCTTTAAAAGCTCTTTTTGCTCTGGTGTCGCAATGGCCGCGAATTCGCCTAAAAACGCCTCTTCCGCCCCAAGCTTTTTCACATAGTCGTAAAACCCTGAATGATGGAAAGTCCCGGTAACGGCGAGTTCGTTCAAAAGGCCTGCGCCGAGGGCGCGTTCCAGGCCCCCGGCCTCCTTCGCTTCGACCAGGGCCAAATAGGGAAGGAGTTCGACCGAAATCTGTTGTGACGGGCTTGCCTCTACGGCAATTCCGATCAAATGGATGAGCTCGTGGATCTCATGGGTGTAGTTTTTCACCACCTCGCCAGCGGAAAACTGCTTGTTGTCCACTTCTTGCCGGAGGCTCGTCACCTCATGCACGGCGTCGGCGACCCGGTGCAAGTCCGCCATGACGGCCTCATCGCTGAGGTCCAGAGCGTAAAGATGTTCATCGAACACCTTGATCGCCTGATCGGTCAACGGGCGCTGATTCAGGAGCTGATCTCGAGCGGCCGCGTCATAGCCGGACTTGATCATCCCCACACTCATGCCGCGCTCCTTTTGCAGCTCGTGCACGACATTGCCGGCATCTTCCGCAACGCGCGCCAGGGGTTCCATAAAGACATGGTGAGAGTACTCGACCGCCTTCTCATAGACCGCGACGGCTGCAAATCCCGCGACCGCGATCATGGGCAATATTGCCAGGAGAGCGATTTGTGACTTAATTCGCTTCATGTGCCCTTCCCCTCCTAAGGACCCAAACTAACCTAGAGGAATTTCGTCAGAGCATCTTACCGATGGATTAAAATCAACCACTTTAAATAAATAAAGGTCGTAAATATCAGTTGACGTCTATGTGGTAATACATATGACACACCCGCAGAGATTTTATAGGCAGAAACACCACCGTCTTCCGGTAGCATCGCCGACAAACTCTATGTATTAACCTGCAGCCTTGGTAATTTCGTCCATCAGTAAATGTGATTCGCCAATTACAACTGTTTTTGGCCGCGCTATTGGTTCGCAGCGGCCCGCACAGACATGCAACCGCAGTGACCGTTCTGACTTTGGGTCAGGACCGGAGAGCTTTGGATCCACCGCAAAGGGAGGGCCGGCGCGGAGGGCCGGACGGCAATTGATCTGATTGGGGTGAAACGGAACCCCGGTCCCGTTTCAAAACCATGACGGTCAGGGCTTTAAGGCCCGGCGGGAGGGCGGCCATGAAAGCCGATTGTCACCGGCCGGCCTAACAGGGTGGTCGAAACGGCGCCTTGGGCGCCGTTTCTGATATTAGAACAATCAGGCCGCTTCGTCCGAACGGACACTGCCGAGAAACTCCTTGATGGCGCCCGACAGATGGCTGGCTGCCAATCCGAGTTGCTCTGCCGTTTGGCCCATTGCCTGCGACTGGTTCCGGTTCTTTTCCATAAAACCGGACACATTATCCATATTGCCCGCGGCCTTGATGCTTCCGTCAGAGGCAAAGGTGATGCTTTGGGTGATCTCGGAGGTCGCCGCTTCCTGTTCCTCAACCGCCGCGGCGATCGCGGTGGAGACGCTTTGGACTTCATCGATGCTGCTGACGATGCTGCGGATGGAGTCGACCGCCTTTCGGGTCGATCCCTGGATGTCCCCGATCTGGTTGGCGATCTCATCGGTCGCCTTCGCGGTTTGACTGGACAATTCCTTCACTTCAGCCGCAACGACCGCAAATCCTTTGCCCGCCTCGCCAGCGCGCGCGGCCTCGATCGTCGCGTTCAAGGCCAGAAGATTGGTCTGTTCCGCGATATCCCGGATCATCTCGACGACCTCCCCGATTTTTTCAGCGTTTTCAGCCAGCGCGCCAACGTCGCGGTCCGTGCTGCGCGCGGCTTCCGACGCGGCCGAGGCGGTGCTCGTCGCCACCGTGGTCTGGCGGGAAATCTCGCTGATCGACGTGGAAAGTTCGGTCGCCGCCGACGCGACAGACTGCACATTTTCAGTCGCTTCCTGGGTGGCGGAGGACGCTGCACGAACCTGATCTTCCGCTTCACGGGCAACGTTGATCATATCCGACGCGGTTCCACTAACAGCCTGCGTTTCGCTGTCGAGCTGCTGCTGCACGCTGCTGACGGTTTGCTCAAACTGCGTGATCGCGCCCTCAAGCTGCTCGCGGCGGCGGTTACGGGCTTCCCTGATTGTTTCCGCTTCAGCTTCCATTTGGCGCTGTTTGCGCATGTTGTCGCGGAAAACCTCCGATGCACGCGCAATGTCGCCAATCTCGTCCGGCCGATCGGTAAAGGAAATGTCGGTATCCAGGTCACCATTGGACAGCGCCAGAATGGTGTCCCGCTTGCGGGCCAACAACCGCGAGATCGATATGATCTGATAGACCACGACCGAACCGCTCAACAAAACCATCACGCAGGCAACAATCAGGAGGATGTTGATGTGGTTTTCAAGCCGGGCGGTATCCGCGTCGGCCGCCGCTTCAGCCCGGTGGATCAGCTCGTCGGCCACTTCCTTGATCAACACCACCCGCCGGGTTGCCGTTTCGAACCAGGCTGATGCTTCAAGGCCATGGGCATCCTCCGTTTCCGGCAGGTTTTGCAGGATTTTGCGCCATTTGTTCACTTTCTCGGACGTCGGCGTCGACAGCGCCTGGGCAAGGCGTTTTTTCTGATCCGGCAGAGCGATCGCTTCAAACTCAGTGAGATAGGCTTTTTCGGCACCGTACTTTGCGACGTAGTCCACGAATGTCGACTGATTGACCTTCCCCTGCGTCGACAGCTCCACGAGAAGGTTCGCCCCGAGCACCCGCTCCAAACCGGCCGCTTCCTTGGCCTCAACCAGTGAAAGGAACGGCAAGAGTTCGGAAGTGATCTCCCTTGACGGGCTGGTTTCGACGACCAGGCCGATCAGGTGGATCAATTCCTTGATTTCATGCGTATAGGCATCGACGACGCCCTCTTCGTCCGCATTTTGGCTGTCGACCTGCGAACGGACGCCAGTGATCTGGTGAACCACATCCGCGATGTGGTGGAGTTCTTTTTCAAGACCCTCATCGTCCAATTCCAGCGACGCAAGGTGCGCATCGAAGGCCTTGATCGCTTCATCGGTGTGGGGACGCTGGGTGTTCAGTCTGGACTTGTTCTGCGCGTCATATCCATTTTCGATCAGACTGGCGCTGATGCCGCGTTCCTTTTGAAGTTCATGGACAATGGTCCCGGCATCTTCCGCAATCCGTGTCAATGGTTTCATGAAGGAATGATGGCTTAGCTCCACCGCCTTTTCATAGACAGACAGTGCTGCGAATCCGACAACTGCCACCATCGGCAGTATTCCTATGATTGCAATCTGAAGTTTTATCCGCTTCATCTTAAAACCCCACAGTATTTTGCGTTTCCTCAGATGAGCTCAGCGGTTTTAAGTTACCCGGACCTTAAAATCCGGCCGGGCTTTATATATTTCGGCAAAAGTGGCAATTATTGTCTACGTAATGATACGAAGTGTTTCTCCTTACGGGAATACCCGTAGAGCCGTAGCACTTATAGGTAGCGATGTGGGGACCGCTTCTTTTGGGACTTGCCACGCCGAATTTTCTCCAAACCGGCACAAGTGATTCGCCAATCTGGAATTCATCCGAGTGCGGTTCCTCGTAAAAATTACGGACTTACCAATTCGAACCAACCGTCCTCGGAGATCACGTCGATTTGCAGCTCTTCGGCCTTCTTGAGCTTTGACCCGGCGCCCGGACCGGCGACCACGAGATCGGTTTTTTTCGAGACCGATCCCGAAACCTTCGCCCCGAGACGCTCCGCCATGGCCTTGGCCTCGTCGCGCGTCAGGCGTTCCAAGGACCCGGTGAAGACCACCGTCTTTCCGGCGACTGGTGATCCGGAAGCATCGACCTGTTCGGCGTCGTTTGGAGACACCTCCGCAAGCAAGGCATCGATCTGGTCCCGGTTGTGCCCTTCGGCGAAGAATTCAGTTAGAGCCTCGGCCACGATCTGGCCAATGCCATCGATGTTGTTGAGATCGGTCCAGGCATCGCTTTCCCGGTCGTGCGCCTCGATCATGGCCGCCGCAAAGGCCGCCCAGCTTCCATAGGCGCGTGCGAGCAGTTTGGCATTGCCTTCGCCTACATGCCGGATCCCCAGCGCGAAAATGAACCGGTGGAGATCGATGGTGCGCTTGGCGTTGATGGCGTCAAAGAGGTTCTGCGCAGAGAGCTCTCCCCAACCCTCCCGATTGCGCAGCTTGGTGAGGGACCGCTTGTCCCGCGCCTCGAGCGTGAAGATGTCGGCCGGGGCCATCACAAGGCCGTCCTGGTAAAACGCGTCCACCTGCTTGTTGCCAAGGCCTTCAATATCGAAGGCATTCCGGGAGACGAAGTGTTTCAGTTTTTCCGTTGCCTGGGCCGGGCAGATCAGCCCGCCCGTGCACCGGCGCACCGCATCGGGCCGGCCGGTCTTGGGATGGATTTCGCGTGTCGCGTGGCTGCCGCACGCCGGGCAAAGCGTTGGAAACTCGAACGGCGTCGCATCGGCGGAGCGCTTGTTCAAATCGACGTCCAGGATTTGCGGGATCACGTCGCCCGCGCGCTGGATTTGCACCGTGTCGCCGATCCGAAGATCCTTGCCCTCGCGGATCGGTTCGCCGTCCTGGCCGATGCCCTTGATGTAGTCCTCATTGTGCAAGGTCGCGTTCGACACAACGACACCGCCGACGGTGACCGGTTCCAGTTTGGCCACCGGCGTGAGCGCCCCGGTCCGGCCAACCTGGATTTCGATATCGTTCAGGATCGTGAACGCCTTTTCGGCCGGAAACTTGTGGGCGATCGCCCATCGCGGCGAGCGCGACACAAAACCGAGCCGCTGCTGCAGGTCGAGCCGGTCCACCTTGTAGACCACGCCGTCAATGTCATAGCCAAGCATTGCCCGTTCTTCCTCGATGCCGTGATAGACGGCGATCAGGTCCTCGACGGTCTCGCAGCGCTGCATGCGCGGATTGACGGCAAAGCCCCAGTCCCCAAACACCTGCACCATGTCATATTGGGTGGACGCCGGAAGCGCGCTCATGTCCCCCCAGGCATAGGCGAAAAACCTTAGCGGGCGCGACGCCGTAATCTCCGGGTTGAGCTGGCGCAGGGATCCGGCCGCCGCATTGCGCGGATTGGCGAACACCTTGCCGGCAGTGGCGGCCATCCGCTCGTTCAGCCGCCGAAAATCCGCATGGGCCATGTAGACCTCACCGCGGATCTCGACCACTTCGGGCGGAGTGCCGGCAAGCGTCACCGGAATGTCTTCGATCGTGCGCGCGTTGGCCGTGACGTTTTCACCGACCGTGCCGTCGCCGCGGGTGGCCGCGTGGACCAAGGCGCCCTGTTCGTAGCGCAATGACAGCGACAACCCGTCGATCTTGGGCTCGGCGGTGACCGAAAGCACGCCCTGCAAGGGATCGAACTTCAAAAAGCGCCGAACCCGGCCGACAAAGTCGCGGACATCCTGGTCATCGAACGCGTTGTCGAGCGACAACATCGGAACCTTGTGCGCGATTTTGGCGAAGGTTTCCGACGGCGCCGCACCTATGCGTTCAGACGGACTGTCGTCGCGAATAAGCTCCGGAAACCGGGCCTCGATCGCCGCATTGCGCAGCCGGAGCGCGTCATAGTCGGCATCCGAGATCGTTGGAGCGTCTTCTTGATGGTAGCGCCGATCGTGGTCTGCGATCTCGGCGGCAAGCCGTTCAAGCTCGCGGCGGGCTTCGTCGAGCGACAGTGAGGCGATTTCCTTTTCAAGCTCAGACAGTCCGGCCATCGCCTATCCCCGCGCCTCGGTGATCAGCTTGCGGGCCGCCGCGCGGGCCTCGTCGGTGATCGTGCTGCCGGCCAGCATGCGGGCGATCTCCTCACTGCGATGATCGGCATCGATCCGGCTGACCCGTGTCGCCACGCGTTCGGGGGGTGCGTCTTCCTTGGCGATCAAAAAATGCCCCGCAGCCCGCGCCGCGACCTGCGGCGCATGGGTCACCGTGAGCACCTGGACGGTCCGCGCGAGGCGCGCCAGCCGGACGCCGATCGCTTCGGCGACCGCGCCGCCAACGCCTGTGTCGATCTCGTCAAACACCAGGGTCGGCGCCGATCCTTTGTCAGCCAGCGCCACTTTCAGCGCCAAGAGAAACCGGGACAGTTCCCCGCCGGAAGCCACTTTCATCATCGGTCCCGGCCGCGTGCCGGGATTGGTCTGGACGTAGAATTCCAAATCATCGACACCGGTCCTGGACGGCTGACCCGGACGCGTGGTGATTTCGACGATGAACCGGGCCCGTTCCAGCTTCAGCGCCGGCAATTCGTGCCCGACCGCCTCCTCCAATGCCCGCGCCACCGCCGCCCTCTTTTGCGACAGGCCGGCCGCCTTTTCATCATAATCGGACCGGGCTGACGCAGCGGCAGAAACCAGGGCGGCCAGTTTGTCCTCGCCGGCATCGAGCGCGGCAAGGTCCTCCGTTATGCTGGCTCTGAGCGCGTCGAGATCGTCCACGGGGACGGAGAATTTACGCGCCGCGGCCCGCAGCGCGAACAGCCGCTCTTCGACCGTTTCCAGTTCGCGGGGGTTAAAATCGGTCTCGCGCAGCGCCGTTTCCAGGCCGGCGCGCGCATCCTCCAGGTGATCGAGGGCGCTCGCCAGAGCGCCGACCGGACCGGACAGAAGCTGCGGGGCCTGGTCGGCCTTGCGCTCCATCCGGCGCAGCAGGCTGGCAAGCTCAGGGATTGGCGATGCGCCGCCGTTCAAGGTTTCGAAGGCCTCGCTGAGATCGCCAGCAATCTTTTCAACCTGCATCATGACCGCGCGCCGGTCGGCAAGGTCGGTCTCCTCGCCAGGTTGGGGCGCCAAGGCCGCCAATTCGTCCACCGACGCGCGCAGGTAATCGGCCTCCTTGCGCGCGCTTTCGATCCGGGCTTCATGCTCGCGCACGGCCTTGTCGGCGTTTCGAAACGCGGCATACGCCGCCCCGACCTCGTCCACGTCGCTTCCGAGCCCGCCAAACGAATCCACAAGATCCCGGTGCGTGTCGGGATCGGTCAGGGCCCGGTCGTCGTGCTGGCCATGGATCTCCACAAGAAGGCCGCCGGCCTGCCGCATGAGGCTGACGCTCACCGGCTGATCATTGATAAAGGCCCGGGTGCGCCCGTCGGACGTCTGGATCCGGCGCAAAATGATGTCGCCGTCGTCATCAACTGCATTGTCCCGCAGCAATCCGCGCACCGTGTGGCCGCCCGGCACGTCAAAAACGGCGGTGACCTGGCCTTGTTTTTCGCCGTGACGCACCAAATCGGCATCGCCCCGTCCGCCGAGCGCCAGCGCGAGCGCGTCCAATAAAATGGATTTGCCGGCCCCGGTTTCGCCGGTCAGAACCGACATTCCGTCGGTGAAATTGAGGTCGAGGCGGTCAATCAGGACAATGTCGCGAATGGCCAGCGTGACCAGCATGGAAGGGTGCTCCGGATCGGATGATCGCAAGATCAGTGGATCACAGACTGATACCCCTGAATGCCCGGCTGATCCAGCTGCCTTCATCCTCTGACGGCTCATAGCCGCCACTGTTCAACAGGGAATACGCGTCCTTGTACCACTCCGTGTCCGGGTAGTTGTGACCCAGGATCGCGGCGGCCGTCTGCGCTTCGTTGACCACGCCAAGGGAATAATAGGACTCGGTCAACCGGAACAGGGCCTCTTCCACGTGCCGCGTGGTCTGGTAGTTGAGCACGACTGTTTTGAAACGGTTTATGCCGGCAATATAGTTTCGCTTGTTCAAGTAAAACCGCCCGACCTGCATTTCCTTGCCGGCAAGTTGATCCTGCGCAGCAAGAAGTTTGGTCTCAGAGTCCGCGACGTATTCGGAATCCGGATAGCGCTCGATCAACTCCGCGAAGGCCGATGCCGCTTTGACCGTGACTTCCTGGTCCCGGGTGATGTCGGGGATTTGCCTGTAGTAGCTTTGACCGATGATATAGAGCGCGTAAGCGGCATCATCGCTGCCGGGATAAAGGGTCAGGAACCGGCGGGCAGCGGAGGTCGCCTCAGGGTATTTTCCGCGGCTGTAATTGATAAACGCCATGTTGACGAGCGACTTCTTGGCGTATTCGGAATACGGATAGAGCTTGTCGAGCTCCTGGAATTTTTCATCCGCCTGCCGCAATCTGCCCTCGGCCCGAAGCGCAAGTCCTTCGTTGTAAAGGACTTCCGGCGGCGTGTCGTTCAGGGCAAATTCGTCTGCCTCGTCCGTCGATGAACAGGCCGCAAGCCCCAGAGGCACGGCAAGAACGGCAACCCGCAACAGCAGTTTCGTTCCCGAAAAGCCCGTGTCTTTCCCCGTCACCTTAATGCTCCTTTCCCGGCCCAAACGCATCCGGGAGATGTGCACGGATCCCCCGCGCATCGGTATTTGTTTTTTTTCCAGGTTCCATTTAGCGGAAAGCCATGCCGACCGCCACGCCCACTTTGTGTGCTGTGACGTCTTTTTTGAGCATTTTTGTGGCAACAGGGACGTTTAGCGTCCGCAGCGCGGCACCAGGTGCCTAAGCGACGTCGGGACCAAACGCGGCCGCCGCCAAACCCGGGGTAACCGATTGGCCTGCGCCGCGAAACGCGGGAGCCTCGACGATTTCAAAAGCGGTCCAGTCTTCAAACAGCTTTTCCACAATGGCGTGGTTCATCTTGTGGCCGCCCTTGAACGACCGGTACAGGCCGAGAATCGGCAACCCGGCCAGCGCCAAATCACCGACCGCGTCGAGTGCCTTGTGACGGGCAAATTCATCCGGCCAGCGCGTGCCTTCGGGATTGAGCACTTTCCCGTCGGAGATCGCCACTGAATTTTCAAGGGAAGACCCGCGCGCAAAACCCATCTTCCAGAGCTGTTCGACGTCGCTGACATTGCCGAACGTGCGGGCGCGCGACAGGTCCTTGCGGAATACATCTGGCGTCATGTCCGCCGCAAAGCGCTGGCGGCCAATCAGCGGCGTATCAAAATCGATCGTGATGTCGAAACGGCCGGTGTCATGGGGCACGAGTTCACACCACGCGCTTCCCGCGTCGACGCGCACGGTCTTTTTAATCCGCAAATATCGCCGTCCCCGGTCAAGCCGCTTGATTCCGGCCTGCAGGATGGCGTCGACGAACGGTGCGCTGCTGCCGTCCATGATCGGCATTTCCGGACCGTCGATTTCGGCCACCACATTGTCGATGCCAAGCCCGGCGAGAGCCGCCATCACATGCTCGACTGTCGAGACACCGTCTTTGGCCGGGTCGGAAAGGACCGTACAGAGCGATGTTGCCGAGACCCGGCTCCAGAGCGCGGGAACGGCCGTCGCGTTTTCGTGATCCGTGCGCTGGAACACGATCCCGACCCCGGCTTCGGCGGGCAGGAGCGTGAGCGTTGCCGGAGCGCCAGAGTGAACACCGATGCCTGTCAACACGACCTGTTCTGAGAGTGTCGTCTGGCGATCGATGTAGTTGGTCATAAGCCCCAGCCTTTGTTGCCGCGATGTGGAAACAGCTTCAAATGGCGCCCCATCCATTACCAACTGTTAACATTCGCGTGTTGGCGGGACATTACGCGCGGCGGGGGAGTGAATGAAATAAAGCTTTATTACGGTTTGTAACGCTTCTCATTGCGCCAAAGCCTTGAAAACAAGAAGATTTTTCTAACGTACCGGAAACGGCCCGGATCATGTGTCCGGGCCGTTCCACTTGGAGCTGCAATTATCGACGAATCAATTGGCCTGACGGCGCAAGAACGCCGGGATTTCCAGTTGCTCATCGTCCGGGTGGCTGATCGGCTTGGACACCATTCGGCCGGTGCCATCGAGTTGCCCGGCCGCCCCATGCATCTGCGGCCGCGGCTGTGGCGCGCGCGGTGCGGGCGGCGGTGTCGTTGTCAGTTGCATGGGTGTGCCTGGCGCGGCCGGGGCATCCCCGTGAACCTCAAGGCCGTCATCCTCCTGCTCGTCCCGCCGCCCGAGACCGCTTGCAAGGCGGCGCAACAGGCCCATTGGACGGCGTTCCTCGTCCAGATCCTCGCCTGCGGCAGCCGGGTCGGACGCGGGAGCCGACGTGTGCAGCGTCTGCGGCTGGTCATCGGCGTCATCGGCCTGCTTGGCCATGAACTCACGCTGCGCAATCGGCGGAAAATCCTCAACGCGAGGCATGCGCGGGGTGTCCGCATGTTCTTGCGGCGCCGGCGGGATGTACGGCTTGTTTGAAGGTTCCTCGGTCACAGCCGGCGCAGCCGGTTCCTCATCGAGGTCGATCATGCCGGACGTGTCGCCCAGCATACCGGCGGACGGCTTGAACGGCTTAATCTCAACATCCGGATCCGCGGCGGCCTGGACCGGCATCGGATCCGGGATCGCCAATTCGCGTTCCAGATTGGCGACCGCTTTTGCGGCCGCATCCTCCAGGTTCGCGGCCGGTTCGGGGCGGGTGTTGGCCCCAGGCGCGGCGGCCGGCGCGGGAGCGGACGCCGTGATGGCCGGTTGCGACGGCAAATCCATCTCCGCTTCCCGGTCAATCCCGGTCGCGACAACCGACACCCGGATGATGCCGTCGAGGCTCTCGTCGAACGTGGCGCCGAGAATGATATTGGCGTCGGAATCGACCTCTTCGCGTATCCGCGTCGCCGCCTCATCGACTTCAAACAGCGTCAGATCATTGCCGCCGGTGATCGAAATCAACAGGCCCTTGGCGCCCTTCATGGAGGATTCGTCTAAAAGCGGATTGGCGATCGCCGCCTCCGCCGCCTGCTGGGCGCGCTTTTCGCCGCTGGCTTCACCGGTACCCATCATCGCCTTGCCCATGCCGCGCATGACGGACCGCACATCGGCAAAGTCCAGATTGATAAGGCCTTCCTTCACCATCAGATCGGTGATGCAGGCGACGCCGGAGTAGAGCACCTGGTCGGCCATGGCGAAGGCATCGGCGAAGGTCGTCTGGGCGTTCGCGATCCGGAACAGGTTCTGGTTCGGGATCACGATCAAGGTGTCGACGCTGCGCTGGAGCTCATCAATGCCCGAATCGGCGATCCGCATCCGGCGCTGACCTTCGAACTGGAACGGCTTGGTCACGACACCAACGGTGAGGATACCCTGTTCGCGTGCGGCCCGCGCGATGACCGGGGCTGCGCCCGTCCCCGTACCGCCGCCCATGCCGGCGGTGATGAAGACCATATGCGAGCCTGACAGGTGATCGTTGATCTCGTCGATCACCTCCTCAGCCGCCGCCGATCCGACTTCAGGCTGCGACCCGGCGCCAAGGCCCTCGGTCACCGCAACGCCCATTTGCACCAGACGTTCGGAATTGTTCATGGCAAGCGCCTGGGCGTCGGTATTGGCCACGACGAAGTCGCAGCCCTGAAGCCCGGCGGAGATCATGTTGTTGACGGCGTTTCCGCCCGCGCCGCCGACGCCGAAAACCGTAATGCGCGGCTTCAGCTCCTGGATGTCGGGCATCTTCAGGTTGATGGTCATGTTGTCCTCGCGACCCGCTTGAGCACCCTGATTCTGGGGGCCCTCTTCTTCCCTAGTTGCGTCAGCCGTCTCCGGCGGTTCCTGTCCGTGGCTCATGTCGTCAAAAGCTTTCCCTGATCCACTGGCCTACGCGGGCCAGATAACCAGATTGACCGCTCCACCCGGATCGACGGTTCTTGTGTTCGAACTGTTCGATCTGGGCAACTTGCGGATAGATCAAGAGGCCGACCGCGGCGGCGAACGCTGGTCCCTTGGCGGCCTCGGGAAGACCGGCGACGCCTAAAGGCCGGCCAAGACGGACGTTGCGCCCCAGTATGCGGCGCGCAACTTCACCCAAACCCGTCAACTGACTGGCTCCGCCGGTCAGCACGATCTGCTTGCCGACCTTGCCGGCAAAGCCGGAGGCCGTCAGACGGTCGCGCACGAGTTCGAGTATTTCTTCAACCCGCGGACGGATGACCCGTGTCAGCGCCGAGCGCGGGACCTGGTTTGGCAGATCGCCGTCGCTTTCCAGCGCCGGCACGGTCAGCATGTCTCTGTCATCGGACGAACTCGCCAACGGCGACCCATGCAATGTCTTCAGCCGTTCCGCGTCCTGGAGACGGGTGGCAAAGGCGCGCGCAATGTCCGTGGTGACGTGCTGGCCGCCAACGGCGACCGCATCGAGATGCACCATGTGCCCATCGACAAACACAGAAAGCGTCGTGGTGCCGCCGCCCATGTCGATGCAGGCCACGCCGAGTTCCACCTCGTCGTCGACAAGCGTCGAGAGCCCGCTGGCGAAAGGCGTCGCAACCAGGGTTTCGACATGAAGATGGCCGCGGTTGATGCACAATTCCAGGTTCCGGACCTGCGGCACCTCGGCGGTGACGACCTGCATGTCGACGCCGAGCTTGCTGCCCATCATGCCGCGCGGATCGCGAATGCCCCGGTTGCCGTCCAGTGAATAGGAGATCGGCAGGGCGTGAGAGACCGCACGGCCTTCGGTTACCGAATGGGTCGAGCCGGCCGACAGCACACGCTGGATATCGGCTTCAGTGACGCTTTCCTCGGCGAGCGGAACCGTCGCGCTGAAAATCTCGCTTTGTAGCCGCCCGCAGCTGACATTGGCGATCAGCGACTCGACCGTTACGCCGGCCATTCGCTCCGCGGAATCCACCGCCAGACGGATCGCATGCTCGGCCGCGTCCATATCGACCACGACACCGGATTTGATGCCGCGCGAGCGCTGGTATCCATAACCGAGGACTTCGATCGCGTGAGTCCGGCTGGCCATCACACCATGCTCATCGCGCGGCGTGAGCTTCGCGATCAGGCAGCAAACCTTTGTGGACCCAACGTCGAGAACCGAAAGAACAACCGCCCGCCGGCCAGGCAGCGGGCGCATTCTCGGCAGGTAAAGAGTTGACCGGGACTTGCTCATGTGTCCCGCTCCAAGTTAACGATCCGGCCTTCACCACCGGTCAGCGCCTTGCGGCGCTCGGCCGCTTCGTCGGTCAAGCGGACGACGATCCGGTCGGGCAGGCGCATGTCAACGGCCGAAATATCCCGGTTGAGCAGACCGTTTTCCGCGTCCATTTCGACAAGATCGGCCAGCGCGCGGTCCATCTTGTCCTCCGGCAACCGCACGGAGATGCCGTTTTCGAGCATCAAATCCCATCGCCGTTCACTAACGAGAAAGGCCGCCCGGACCCGGGGACGCAGCTCCGGCACCATTGCAAGCGCGTCCATGATTTCGCCGACACGGCGATTGGCGCCGTGGTTGACCACCAGAAGCAGGTTGGCGTAGCGCCCGTCCACCTCGTCGGTGATGACGTTTCCGTCCTTGGTGACGATGGAAACGGTCTCTCCGCGCTGCCACAGCGCGAACGGTTCCCGTTCCTCAATGCTGATCCGCAACGTGCTTGGGTAGAGCTTCATGACGGAAGCGTTTTTGACCCAGGCGATCTGGGAAAGCCGGGACCGCGCCGCGTCGGCATCAAAAAGGACCAGGGATGATCCTTCCTCGATCTCTAGAGCCTCAAGGATTTGGAACTCGTCGGTTTCCAGTTGCCCGGACAGCTTCACCGTCTCGATCCCGAGACCGGATGCGCTCAAAAGCGCCTCGGACACGACACGTCCATGGCCGCCAAGCGCGATACCATACGTGATCGTCAGCACCAAAAAGCCAAGCGCGGCCGCCGATCCGGACCAGGGCGGCAAGTCGGTGAGCCGGCCCGCCGCGCGCCAGACCGGTTGCCGCTCAAGGCGCGGCACGCCGCGCCCGCGTGGAGCCAGTTCGGCCTCCAGCGGTGACAGATCCTGCGAACCTTGTTGGCGTCTTAACGACCGCAACTTGCGTCCTCTACCATCCAGCAGACCAGCTCCGTGAAGCTCATCCCCTCATGCGCGGCCATTTCCGGCACAAGGGATGTCGGCGTCATGCCGGGCTGCGTGTTCACTTCAAGGCAGATCAGGTCGCCGGTTCCATCTTCCCGTTCATCGAATCGGAAATCGGCCCGGGATACCCCTCGGCATCCAAGAGCCTGATGCGCCTTGACCGACAGTGTCTGGACTTTTTGGTAAACAAAGGGTGAAATATTTGCAGGAAGGATGTGTTTTGAACCGCCTTCCAGATATTTTGCATCATAATCGTAGAAACTGTGTCCTTCTGGCACAATATCGATAACGCCAAGCGCCTTGTCGTCCATCGCGGCGCAGGTCAGCTCGCGGCCGCCGATGTATTTTTCACACATCAATTCATCCGGATAGGGCCAGTCCGCGCGAGTCAGTTCCTGGGGCGGATGGGGCTGGTCCTCCTTAACGATCAAGACACCAAAACTCGACCCCTCGTTGACGGGTTTGATGACATATGGCGGCGCCATCGGATGCTCCTGTCCGACCTGATGGCGATTGATCAGCAAATGGTCGGTAACAGGAATGCCCGCGGCAGCCATGACCGCCTTGGCCTTGACCTTGTTCATCGCAAGGGCCGAAGCCATCACACCGGAGTGCGTGTAGGGAATGTCCAGAACCTCAAGGATTCCCTGGATGCACCCGTCCTCGCCGAACGGCCCGTGCAACGCGTTAAACGCAACGTCCGGCCGGTCTTTCGATAGGACGTCTGCGATATCCCGGCCGACATCGATGGTCGTGACCTTGTACCCCGCATCCTCCAGCGCTTTGACGCATTCCCGCCCGGTCGACAGGCTCACCGGGCGTTCGTTGACCCAACCGCCCATCAGGACCGCCACATGTTTTTTTGCCGGCATCAGGCCGCCTCCCCTGCTTGGCCCAAAAACGGCAGGATCTCGCCTGCCGGACCAAAGCGCCCCAGGCGCTTGATTTCCCATTCCAGCCGCGTGCCGCTGTGCGCGAGCACCCGGGCCCGCACGGTCTCGCCGAGCAGTTCCAGATCATGGCCGGTGGCCGATCCGGTGTTGATCATGAAATTGCAGTGCATCTCAGACATCTGCGCCCCGCCCACGGTCAGACCCCGGCAACCGGCCGCATCGATCACCTTCCAAGCCGAGCTGCCGGGCGGATTCTTGAACGTCGAGCCGCCGGTTTTTTCGCGGATCGGCTGCGCGGTTTCGCGATGCGTGATGACATCGGCCATTTCCTTGCGGATCGCGGCCTCGCCCAGGGGAATGCCTTCAAACACAGCTTGAGTAAAAATCAGATCCTTTGACGCCGACGAATGGCGGTAGGCGTAACCCATGTCGGCGTTGGTCAGGACATGACGGTTTCCGGACCGGTCCAACGCGGTCAGTTCCACCATCCGCTCGCGGGTTTCGGTTCCATGGGCGCCGGCATTCATCCGCAAGGCCCCGCCGATGGCGCCCGGAATCCCGGCGTAGAACGCGAACCCGCCGAGGCTGGCCTTCGCGGCCGCTTCGGCAAGGCGTTTGTCTGGCACCGCGGCCCCGATCCGCAATCGGTTCAGTCCCGCCGCATCGATCCCGCCGAACCCCTTGGCGCTCAACCGGATCACAACACCTTCAAGACCACCGTCGCGGATCAACAGGTTGGAACCAAGACCGATCGGCAGCACCGGGATATCGGCCGGCAGGACTTTCAAGAATGCGGCCAGGTCGTCTTCATCGGCCGGTTGAAACATAAGCTGCGCCGGGCCACCGGTCCGGAACCATGTGACGGCGGAAAGAGGCTGATTGGCCCTCAGCTTGCCCCTGACGTTGGCGGCCAATTCCGGCAGGTCGTGAAGAAGATCCGGCAAGATCACGACCGGCCTCCCGAAAGCTTTTCAAGTTCGCCGGGCAGCGCGTAGGCCCATTGTGTGATGGTGCCGGCCCCAAGACACACGACAAAATCATCCGGACCGGCGAGGCTCGACAGCAGACCCGGCAGGTCCTCCGGCGTTTCGCACGCCTGAGCCGATCTGTGCCCCCGGGTCTTCAGGCCGGACACGAGATCCAGGTGACTGGCGCCGTCGATGGGCTGCTCGCCCGCGGCATAAACCGGCGCGACGAGAACATCATCGGCGTCATTGAAACAGCTTGAAAACTCGTCGAACAGCGCGGCAAGACGCGTGTAGCGGTGCGGCTGCATGACGGCGATGACCTTGCCCTTGGTGGATTGCCGCGCCGCGTGAAGCACCGCCTTGATCTCAACCGGATGATGCGCGTAGTCGTCATAGATACGAATGCCGTTCACCGTGCCGGTGTGCGTGAACCGGCGCTTGACGCCACCAAAACCTGCAATGCCGGACTTGATGGCCTCCGGGCCGACGCCGAGCTGCGCCGCGACCGCGATCGCGGCCGTCACGTTCGACACGTTGTGCATGCCCGGCATGGGCAAAGCCAAATCCTCAAGCGCCAGTTCACCGCCGGTCCGCCGGTCGCGGATCGTGACTGAGAACTTCGACCGACCGCCGTCCATCGACACAGTGTGAAAGCGCACATCGGCTTGCGGGTTGGCACCATAGGTCACGATCCGCCGGTCCTCGATGGTCCCGACCATGGTCTGCACCTCCGGATGATCGAGGCACATGACCGCAAAGCCGTAAAACGGCACATTTTCAATGAACTGCCGGAAAGCCGCCTTGACGCCGTCAAAGTCGCCATAATGGTCCAGATGCTCCGGATCGATGTTGGTGACGATCGCTACATCGGCCGGCAGTTTGACGAACGTGCCGTCGCTTTCGTCCGCCTCGACAACCATCCAGTCGCCTGCACCCATGCGCGCGTTGGTGCCGTAGGCATTGATGATCCCGCCATTGATGACCGTCGGATCAAAGCCGCCGGCGTCCAGGAGTGCGGCCACCATGGAGGTGGTCGTGGTCTTACCATGGGTCCCGCCGACCGCGATCGCCTGTTTAAATCGCATCAGCTCGGCCAGCATTTCCGCCCGC
Source organism: Roseibium sp. (assembly GCA_017643215.1). GTDB lineage: Bacteria > Pseudomonadota > Alphaproteobacteria > Rhizobiales > Stappiaceae > Roseibium. The sequence continues at coordinate 56,987 of JAEPNV010000015.1, forward strand.
CGCACGACCGGGATCAGTTTCTCACGCGCGGCGACCAGTTCCGGATTGTCCGTCTTGATCGCGGACGAGACGACGACGACTTCCGCCTCGCCGAGATTTTCGGCCGCATGACCGACGCGGACCGCAATGCCGTTGGCGCGCAGGCGTTTGACGTTAGCGTTTTCCGCCATGTCGGAGCCCTGGACCTGGTAGCCGAGCGTTTTCAGGACTTCGGCGATCCCGCTCATGCCGATGCCCCCAATCCCGACAAAGTGCACCGGGCCGATGTCCTGCGGCATTTTCATGCGCCGTCTCCTTTTTGTTCACCGGCAAGGCCAGCCACCCGCTCCACCAGATCCGCCAGCCGCTTGACCGCGTCCGGTTTGGCCACATCTGCCGCGGCCGCGGCAGCGGCGCGAAGCATATCCGGCGCATGGGCGAAGCGGATGAGCTCCTTCGCGATGCGCTCTGGATGGAGATCGACCTGCCGGATCGGCCATGCACCGCCGGCCTTTTCCAGCACCTTCGCGTTGGCGGCCTGATCCTGATCAAGCGCGCCCGGCAGCGGCACCAGGATGGACGGCCGGCCGAGCACCGCCAATTCGCTGACTGTCGATGCGCCCGAACGGCACACCACTAGATGCGCGGCCGAGATCCGCTCAGCTAGATCCTGGAAGAAACTGCCAAGCTCCGCTTTGACACCCAACGCCTTGTAGGCCGCTTCCACCCGCGAAAGGTCTTCAGGCCGGCATTGCTGAACGATCCGGATCCGGTCCTTCACGTCTTGCGGTACAAATTCAAAGGCTGGCGGAACGAGATCGGAAAAGACGCGCGCGCCCTGAGACCCGCCGAAAACCAGGAGATTGAACGGACCGTCGGCAAGCGGCGCCGCGTAAGGCCGGCCAGCCGCGGCGATGACCGCGTCGCGAACGGGATTTCCTGTTTCGGTGACCTTGGCCTGGAGCGCCGCGTCGAGCCCATCGAGCGGACTGCTGGTGGCAATCGCCGTCACGCCCTTCGCCAGCATACGGTTCGCGCGTCCCATGACACCGTTGGCCTCATGCAGGATCGAGGGCACTCCGGCCATCCGCGCGGCCAGCATGGGCGGAAAGGTCGGATAGCCGCCAAACCCGACCACAGCGGCAGGGCGCAGCGCCCGGATCACACGGCGGGCCTGAATGGTGCCTTTCAAAAGATTCCATGCGGTATGGGCAAGGGCAATCGGCGAGCGGCCGCGAACGGTTTCGGACGCAATGATGTGTGTCTTGCGCGCCGGGAATTGCGCGCCGTATTTGTCCGCGCGTTCATCCGTTGCAAGTTCCACCACATACCCCCGCCGTAGCAATTCGCTGGCAAGCGCCTGGGCCGGAAACAGGTGACCGCCGGTTCCCCCGGCGGTGAGCAGGATCTTATGGGTCATGGGCCGGACGGCGGTCCTCACATCAGGCTGGAAGGCGACAGGCGCGAGACGGTGACCACGTCGCTGTGGCTGGGGCGCGGCCGACGCCGCGTCAGCGCCAGGATCGCGCCGGCCGTCATCGCCGATGACAAGAGCGACGACCCGCCATAGGAGATGAACGGCAAGGTCATGCCCTTCGGCGGCATGAGGTTGAGGTTCACGGCCAGATTGATGGTCGCCTGGAGGCCGAACAGGACCACCAGACCGGCGGAGGCAAGCCGGCTGAAGGCGTCCTGATCCCGGCTGGCATGGGACAATCCCCGGATCACCACAAAGGCAAAGACGGCGACCATGAGCAGGCAGACGATGACACCGAATTCCTCTGCGACCACAGCGAATATGAAATCGGTGTGGCTGTCGGGAAGGATGCGCTTCACCGTGCCCTCGCCCGGACCGCGCCCGAACCAGCCACCGGCAAGGAAGGATTCCATGGCCGTGTCGATCTGAAACGTGTCGCCGGAACTTGGATCAAGAAACCGGTCCACCCGTTCGGTCACATGCGGGAGAAGCGCGTAGGCGGCCACGAGACCGGCGACCCCGATGACGCCGAGCAGTACGATCAGGATCCACGACAGGCCGTTGAGGAAAAACAAACCGGCCCACGCCGCTCCGAGCAGCATCGTCTGGCCGAAATCGGGTTGAGCGATCAACAGCGCGGCGCAGATCGCAAACAGGACGAACGCGAACAGGACGCCCGGAACTTCCCGCCGCCGGCCGCTTTCCGACAACAGGAATGCCACCAGGACAACGAACGCCGGTTTCAGGAACTCCGATGGCTGGACCGAGAAGCCGACGATGTAAATCCAGCGCCGGGCACCCTTGGCTTCCATGCCGAAGAACAGCGTCGCCACAAGAAGTATGACGGACACGGCGAACACAAGCAGCGCGGCCCGGCGCAACAACCGGGGCGGCATCAAGGAGGCGGCCAGCATGATGACGACGGCCGGAATAAGGAACAGGGCCTGGCGCTTGACGAAATAGAACGTGTCGATGTCGAGCCGTTCGGCGACCGGCGGACTTGCGGCAAAGGACAAGACGACGCCGCCGACCATCAACAGCCCGAAGGCCGCCAGAAGGTAGTGGTCGACGGTCCAAAGCCATTCGGCGAAACGGCTGCGATCGGCGCGGCTGACCATCAGGCGACCTCCTGGCTCTGCAAGTGTTTGACGGCTTTCTCGACAGCTTCGGAAAACGCCGCGCCCCGGAGTTCGAAGTTTGGATACTGATCAAACGAGGCGCAGGCCGGCGAAAGGAGAACCGCGACCTCCTCGGCCGGGTCCTGCCGGGCATCAGCAGCGGCCCGGTCAACGGCAATCTCTATCGTGCCTGAAAGATCGAACGGCACATCGCAGTTCAGCGTCTTGGCGAATTCCTCAGCGGCTTCGCCGATGAGATACGCCTTGGCGATCCTGGGCCAATACTCGTCCAGGGGGGCAATCCCCCCCTCTTTGGACCGGCCGCCCGCGATCCAGTAGATCCGGTCGAAACTGGAAAGAGCCCGCGCGGCCGCATCCGCGTTGGTGGCCTTGGAATCGTTGATGAACAGGATCCGGCCGGACCGCGCGACAACTTCCATCCGGTGGTGCAGGCCGGGAAAGCTTTTCAGCGCTTCCGCGATCCTGTCTCCGGGAATGTTCAGGATCCGGAGGGCGGCAAAGGCCGCGGCCACGTTCTGGCCGTTGTGGTCGCCGCGAAGGCTGTCAATGCCACCCAGCAACGCGACTTCATTCTGACGGCCATCATGGGCTTCGTAGACCCGGCCATGGCGGGCATAGAAACCATCCGGCAATTCCCGCTCGCCGGCAATCCGGCAGACCGGCATGCGCGCCAGATCCAGGCGGTCCGCGATCAGGGCCGACAGACGGTCATCGACGCCGACCACGGCCGTCATTGCCCCGGCGACAAGCCGTTCCTTGATCGCCGCGTAATTCTCCAGCGTGCCATGACGGTCAAGATGATCTGGCGACAGGTTCAAATGAATGCCAATCGTCGGATCAAGCGACGGGCTGAGATCGATCTGGTAGGACGAACACTCAATCACATAGTGCCGGCCCGGCGCCGGCGGCTCCAGATCAAGCACTGGCGTGCCGATATTGCCGCCCATTTGGGTATCCAGGCCCAGGGTCTTGAGAAGATGCGCAATCAGCGCGGTCGTGGTTGATTTGCCGTTGGTCCCGGTGATCGCGATGACCGGCGCTTCGGGGCAAAGCCGCCGCCGTTCCTGGAAAAACAGCTCCACATCGCCAATCACGGGAATTCCGGCATCACGCGCCCGGTCGACAGTCCAATGCGGTACCGGATGGGTCAACGGCACGCCCGGCGCCAGGACCAGCGCCGAGAAGGCCGTCCAATCGGCGGCTTTAAGGTCGGCCGTGTCAAGTTCCCGGGAAGCCGCAGTTTCAACCCGCGCTGGAACATCGTCCGAGCACGTCACAGTCGCGCCGCCGGCCACGAGCGCGCGCGCGGTCGACAGACCGGACCCGCCGAGCCCGAAGAGCGCCACGTGTTGACCTGCGAAGGAGGTGACCGGGATCATCGTGCCCTACCTCAGCTTCAAGGTGGCCAGGCCGATCAGCGCGAGCACGACGGAGATGATCCAGAACCGGATCACCACCTGGGATTCCGTCCACCCGAGATACTCAAAATGATGGTGAATCGGCGCCATGCGGAACACGCGCTTGCCGGTGAGCTTGAAGGAGACGACCTGGACGATCACGGAGACGGCTTCCAGAACGAACAGACCGCCGATGATCGCCAGCACGATCTCATGCTTGGTGGCCACCGCAATCGCGCCGATCATGCCCCCAAGCGCGAGCGATCCGGTGTCACCCATGAAAATGGCGGCCGGCGGTGCGTTGAACCATAAGAACCCGAGCCCCGCGCCGATGACGGCGCCGGATATCACCGCCAATTCGCCGGTGCCCGGCACGTGGTGGATTTGCAGGTAGTCCGCAAAGACCGCGTTTCCAGACAGATAGGCGATCAGGGCGAAGGACGCGCAGGCAATCATCACCGGAACGATGGCCAAGCCGTCGAGGCCGTCGGTCAGATTGACGGCATTACCGGCGCCAACCATGACAAAGGCGGCGAACGGAATGAAGAAGAGCCCCAGATTCAGCGTCAGGTCCTTCAGAAACGGAAACGCAATCGACGTGGAAAACGGCGGATTGTCGAGCACCGTCACCGCATAGGCGGCAAGCCCCGCGATCAGGAATTCAAGACCGAGCCGCGCCTTGCCGCCAAATCCCTTGTGCGAGGATTTGGTGACCTTCAGATAGTCGTCATAAAACCCGATCAGCCCGAAGCCCAGTGTCACGCCGATAACGACCCACACATAGGGATTGGACAGATCCGTCCATAAGAGGGCGGCGACCAGCGCGCCGGACAGGATCATCAGCCCGCCCATGGTGGGCGTGCCTTTTTTCGTCAGCAAGTGGTTCTCAGGTCCGTCCGCCCGGATGGGCTGGCCGTGCCCCTGGCGCAGGCGCAGGCTGGAAATGATCTTGGGGCCGAACAAAAAGACAAAAAACAGCGCTGTCATGATCGCGCCGCCGGTCCGGAAAGTGATGTACCGGAAAACGTTCAAGGCGGAAATCTGATTGGCGAATTCGCCAAGGTAGTAAAACATGTTTTGTCCTCAGGCCGCCGCGCTGTCATCCACCGGCGGATATTCCGATTTCAGAGCCTCCACGAGCGGACCCATTTTCGTGCCAAGCGATCCTTTGACCATGATCACGTCGCCGGGGCGGGTATCCTCGATCAGGCGTTGCTTGAGCTCGGCCGCGTTTTCCGCGTATAGGGCGCGTTGCGGCGGCGGCACGAGCTGCCACAGAGCATGCATGATCGGTCCGGCACAATAGACCGTGTCGACATTTGCCTTGGTCAGCGGCTCCAGCAGTCCGCCATGCAGCAGCGGCGCATCATCGCCCAGTTCCAGCATATCCCCCAGAACCGCGACACGCCGGCCCGGCCGGGCGACCGGCGCTTCGCCAAGAACGGCGAGCGCGGCCCGCATGGACGCCGGATTGGCGTTGTAACTCTCATCGATCAGATCCGCATATCCGCCGGTCATCGACAGCCGGGTCACCTGTCCCCGCCCCTTGGGCGCGCTCATGTCCGCAAGCGCCAACCCGGCCAGCGCCAGGTCCGCGCCCAGATCGACGGCTGCGGTCAAGACGGCCAGACTGTTTGTCACGTGATGCTGTCCGGCCGCTCCGATCTTGTAGGTGATGTCCTGTCCGAGGATCTTCGCTTGAACACTGGATGAGCCCGGCTGGCGGGCGGACTTTTCCAGATAGGAATCCGCGCCCACGCCCTCCCCGAAGGTTTGAACCTGCGGCACGCCTGCGGCTTTTGCCAGAAACATCAGAAGGTCGAACTGTTTGTTGTCCCGGTTGAGGATCGCGACGCCGTCCGGTTCCAGCCCGTTGAAGATTTCCGCCTTGGCCTGGGCGATGTGTTCGACGGATTCGAAAAACTCAAGATGCACGGCCTGAACCGTGGTGATGATCGCCACATGCGGGCGCACCATCTTGACCAGCGGCGTGATCTCGCCGGCGTGGTTCATGCCGATTTCAAAGACGCCAAATTCGGTGTCGGCCGGCATGCGGGCCAGGGTCAGCGGCACGCCCCAATGATTGTTGAAGGACGCGGCCGATGCATGCACCTTGCCCGAAGGGCCGAGTGCAAGACGCAGGGCCTCCTTGGTGCCGGTCTTGCCGACCGAGCCGGTGACAGCCACGATCCGCGCATGGCTGCGGGCGCGGGCGGCGACGGCAAGGCGGCGGAGGGCGGACAGCGGATCGTCAACGACAAGATAACGGCCGTCATCTGGAAGGTCTGCGGCCCGGTCCGTGCCAACGACGGCGACCGCGGCGCCTTTGTCCAGCGCCTGCGCCACGAAATCATGTCCGTCGAACCGGTCGCCCTTGATGGCGAAGAACGCCTCGCCCGTTTCCAGTGTCCGGCTGTCGATCGAGATCCCGGTGATCGCTTCGGCAATCTCGCCCTTCGGCGTGCCGTTCGCGCCGGCGATGAAATCCGCTCGGCTCCACAGCGGTTCGCTCATTCCTCGTCTCCCATGGCCAGAGCCCGGCTCACGGCATCGTGATCCGAAAAGTCCAGCACCGTGTTGCCGACAATCTGGCCCGTTTCATGACCTTTTCCGGCCACACACAGAATGTCTCCCTGATCGAGACGCCGGATTCCCTCGCAAATGGCGTCCAGCCGGTCGCCAATTTCAAGCGCGCCCGGCGCGCCTTCAAGGACGGCCTTCCGGATCGCCGCAGGGTTTTCCGACCTCGGATTGTCGTCGGTGACAATGACCAGATCGGCCCGCTCATGGGCCGCTTTGCCCATGAGCGGGCGCTTACCGGGATCCCGGTCACCACCCGCGCCAATCACCACGGACAGGCGTCCCTTCACAAATGGGCGCAGCGCGGCAAGCGCGTTGTCCAGGGCGTCCGGCTTGTGCGCATAGTCGATATAGACCGTGCCGCCCCGCTTTGACCGGCCGGCGAATTCCAACCGCCCCGGCGCGCCTTTGAGATTTTCCAATGCCCGAAGCACCTGGCCGGTCTCAAGTCCGGCAGCGATCGCAAGGCCGGCCGAAATCAGGGCGTTGGACACCTGAAACCGCCCGATCAGCGGCAGAACAACTTTATAATCTCCGCGCGCCGTATGAATGGTGAGCTGTTGCCCGTGATCGACAGGCGTCAAACCGGTCAGTTTCAGATCCTGGCCGGCTTCTCCAACGGTCAGGATCTGATGGCCCCGGTCCCTGGCCGCCTCCAGAACACGATCCGCGTATCTGGTGCCCGGATCGACAACCACCGTCCCGCCCGCCGGCAAGAGGTCCTTGAACAGGCGCAGTTTCGCCTGAAGGTAATCCTCCATGGTGGCGTGGTAGTCCATGTGATCGCGGCCCAGATTGGTGAACCCGGCCGCGGTCAGACGAATGCCGTCAAGCCGGCGCTGATCCAGACCGTGGCTGGAGGCTTCGAGCGCGGCATGCGTGACGCCGGTGCCGGCAAGACGCGCCAATTCACCGTGCAGCGCCACCGGATCCGGCGTAGTCAGGCCGCCATAGGTCTGACCGCCCTGCGTGACGGTGCCGATCGTTCCAAGGCTCGCGGCCCGGTGGCCCGCGGCCTCAAAAATCTGCCGGACAAAATGCGCGACGGACGTCTTGCCGCTGGTTCCCGTCACGGCGACGACGATGTCCGGCTGTTTTCCATAAAACCGCGCGGCCATGAGCGCGAAATCGTGCCGCGGATCGGGACTGGCGAGAACGGCGACATGCTCCGGCAGATCCCGCCGCAACTGCCCGGCGGCCTCGCCCGCGCACAACACGGCGACGGCGCCCGCGGCCACCGCCTGTGGCGCATACCGTGCACCATCAGCCTGTGCGCCCTTCAAGGCTGCAAACAAAAATCCCGTCGCCGCGGTCCGGCTGTCAGCCGTCAGGCCCGCGATATCCAGACTGGCCGCCGCCTCGGGCACATGGAGCCCGGCAGCAAGGGTGGTCAGTCGCATCGTCCGTTGTCGTCCCGTTTGTGCGTCGTCCTGCGGTGGATGAGAGCTGGATTGCGGCTGCGACCCCGCCAGCATCTCCCGCCATGCGTCCTTAATAAGCTATTTCGATGGTCTCTTCCCCCTCGCCAAAGCGCGGCATCACGCCGAGCATCGGCGCCGCGCGGCGGACAATTGCCCCGACCGTCGGCGCCGTGTTGAGGCCGGCGGTCGCGCCAATGCCCTCGCGTTCCGGCTTCGGTTCATCAAGAACAACCAAAACAACATAGCGTGGATCATCCATGGGAAAGGCGGACAAGAAGGTGTTCCGCCGCTTGTTCGACACGTAGCGGCCGTTCTCGATTTTCTCAGCCGTTCCGGTTTTGCCGCCGACCATGTAGCCCGGCACATCGGCCCGCCGGCCCGAGCCGGACAGGACATTCAATCTGAACAAATACCGCATGACGCGGCTGATCTCCGGTGAAACGACATTTTTTTCAAGCGCTTGAACCTCCTGGGCCGAGCGCGGCAGAAAGGTCGGTGGAATGAGACGTCCACCATTGACCATGGCGGCGGCGGCCACCGCCGTTTGCATCGGGGTTACCGAAAGCCCGTGTCCGAACGAGATGGTCATCGCGGCCAGTTCGTTCCATTTGGGTGGCAGGAGCGGGGCTGCGTTTTCCGGCAGTTCTGTGATCAGGCGCGAGGTGAGACCGATGCGGGTCAGGAATTCCTGCTGCTGCGGCACGCCGGCGGCAAGCATCATCCGGGCGGTGCCGATATTGGAGGAGTAGATGAAGATTTCGGGCACGGAAAGAATGCGATTTTTTCCGTGGAAATCCGAAATCGTCCGGCCCGCGGCGCGGATTGGGCGGGTCGCATCGAAGCTGTCATTGACTGAAACCCGCCCCGAATCGAGGGCCATGGCGGTGGTGAACGCTTTGAACACGGAGCCCATTTCAAAGACACCGCCGGTCGCCCGGTTCAGCCGGTCCGTGTCCAGCGCCTGCGACCGGTCATTGGGATCGTAGTCCGGCAGCGACGACATGGCGACGACCTCGCCGGTCTTTGCGTCAAGCACGATGCCGACGGCCGCGATCGCCCGGTAGCGTTCCATCGCCTTGACGAGTTCATCGCGCACCACATGCTGGACCCGGAGATCCATTGACAGCTTGACGGCCGCCATCGACCGGTCGGCGGTGAAGCCGAGCGACTGCAGATCGGCAAGCCAGGCCCGGTCAATGTGCTTTTCGATCCCGGTCAGGCCCTGATTGTCGACATTCACCGATCCGACAATGTGGCCGGCCGTGGGCCCGCCTGGATAAAACCTCTGGTTTTCGGACAGGAAGCCGACGCCCGGCAGTCCAAGATTGTGGACTTCTTCCGCCTGTTCCGGTGACAATTCCCGTTTCAGCCAAACGAACCCGGCGCCGCTTTCGAGCCGCCGTCTGACGACTTTGGCGTCAAGGTCGGGCAACGCCCTTGTCAGGCCGTCCAACGCCTCGTCGACATCCAGAATCCGGCGCGGTTCGGCATAAAGCGACGCGGTCTTGATGTCTGTTGCCAGGATCTCGCCGTTCCGGTCGACAAGATCAGGCCGGGACGCGGCAATCGCATCCTGGGCAGAAATCCAGGCTGAGGACGGGGCTTCCTCCATTTGCGCGAGGTACACGAGCCGCCCGCCGATCAACAGATAAACCGCCGCGAACGCGGCCATGGCGAGATTGACCCGCGCCTTGACCCGGCTCGACGAGACCGACCCGGAGACCGGGCGCGGACGCGGCCGGCGGATTTGAAGAAAGGACGTATTTTCCTCGATCGTGGTCATGGCGCGCTCACCGAACCACCGTCGACGAGCCGGCATATCCACCCATGGGATCGGGACTTCCGATCGGCTCCAGCATGACCGGGCGGGCCGGCAGGTCCTCGGCCGCGACGATTTGGGTGACCTCCAGCGGAGACAGCTCAAGATAGGCGTTGTAGCGCTCGACAAGCCGTTGCAACCGGTCCGGCTGGTTCAGCATGCTCCATTCGGCGCGCAGATGCCGGATCGCCTCGCGCTCGGCTTCGATCTCCCGCTGCAGTTCGGCGACGCGCGACGCGGATTTTTCCGCCGCAAGCTTCATGTCGTAAACGGTCGCCGCGCCGATGACGACGGCGAGAACAAAAAGAAGATTGAGTGTGCGCACCATGCTTAGCCCCCAAGCCCCTTGTAAACCGCCAAACGCGGCACGCCGGCCGCGTGAATGTCGAGTTCCCGCGCGGGGGCATCGGTTCGCCGCCCCGCCCGCAGCCGTGCGGACCGCGCGCGCGGGTTCTGAGCTGTCTCGGCCGCATTCGCCTCGACGGCCTTACGCGTTAAAAGCTCGAATGTCGCGGGCGGAACGTCCTGCTCCGGCATGTGCCGGGATCCGCCGCCGCGCGTCCGGCTGCGGTCGGCCAGGAACCGTTTGACGATCCGGTCTTCCAGGCTGTGAAAGCTGACCACAACGAGCCGGCCACCGGGTTTCAGGATGTGCTCGGCCGCCGACAAGGCCTGAGCGGCCTGGTGCAATTCGCCGTTGACGTAAATCCTGAGCGCTTGGAAGGTCCGGGTGGCCGGATGAATCTGGGCCTTTTTCGGCGACCGCCCCAGCACGTTTTCAATCAGGGCCGCCAACTCGCCCGTCCGGGTGAGATGTTGCTCCTTGCGCGCCCGATCGATGGCGTGGGCGACGGCGGTTGCCCGCTTTTCCTCACCCAAAACACCGATGATGCGGATCAGATCCTTGACCGGCAGATCATTCACAACATCCGCAGCAGACGGCCCCGCCTGTTCCATGCGCATGTCGAGCGGACCGTCGCGCAGGAAGGAAAATCCGCGTTCGGCCTGGTCGAGCTGCATCGACGAGACGCCGAGATCCAGAACGACACCATCGACGGTGTCAAAGCCGGCGCTTCGGGCGTGACCATCCAGATCCTTGAACTGGCCTGAAACGAGGGTCATTCGCCCGCCGGCTTCTTTCGCCAGCGTCTCTCCGGCGACAATGGCATCCGGATCACGGTCGATCGCAACGACGATCGCGTCCTTGTCCAGGATCGCCCGGGAATAGCCGCCCGCTCCGAAGGTTCCGTCGACGATCACCTCGCCCGGCTGTGGGGAAAGATGATGCATCACCTGATCGAGGAGAACCGGCACGTGACGCTCAGGTCCGCCAACACCGGAAGCCGCGCTTTCAGTGCCATGCGCCATCATGCCGATCCTCCCGCCAGGGGTGCCGGCGCCGTCTGGCCCGACAACATGGCGAGCGCTCGCCGTTGGGCCTCTGCGCGGTGCTCGCGGAATTTTTCCGGCTCCCAGATCTGAAACTTGTAGCCAAGCCCGGCGAAGGTGACCTGATCGCTGACGCCCGTGTGCTCCCTGACCATCTCCGAAATCACGATGCGTCCGTCCCCGTCGACTTTTGGCGTCTCACTGGCACCAAACAGGGCGACGGCCAGCGCATCATGATCCGGCGACAGTTTGGAAAACGCATCGAGACGGGTCTGGATTTCGGTCAAAAGGGCATTTCCGCCGGCATCGACGGCAGGACAATGGGGAGACGCAATGGCATAAAGACCGTCATAGCCGTCCTTCGCCAGCACCGAGCGGAAGGGCGCTGGGATCGACACGCGACCCTTGGCGTCCAGCCGGTTGGTGAAGTGCGAAACGAAGCCGGCCATAAATCCCCTTCAAACGGGTCTTACCCCCCGCTCTTGCCCCTGACGACAATCCAAAACACGCGCCGAAACATGCATTGGGCCGTCGCCCGGCCGGGCAGCCTCACCTTGGGGCTTCCCCGCCGATGGCCTGATCCAGCCAGCGTCATGTTTTGGGCATTTATGGGATACCATGGGAAAACATGGGCGGTCAATGGAATCCAATGGCCGATCTGCCCGGGAACCCTCGAAAAGTCCCGTTCCCCTGACTGTGCGGAATTAAGCTTAAGAAAGACTTGACAGATGGAGGGAATCGAAGTCAGCGCGCTTTAAGCCCCTTATGCCTTGGCGACCGGACGGATGGGCCGGATGGGCCTATCTCGATTGGCCGGGAGGTCTGGCATTGCTCGGCCAACCATTTGTTGGTGCGGCCTCAGCCTCTCATTTGAACCGCGTCTTTCGCGCCGTTTCCCGCGGGCTTTCCCCGAACCGGGCCCTGTAAGCGCCGCAAAACCGGCCGAAATGGGCGTGTCCGGACAGGTCGGCGACCTCGCCGATCGGCAGATGGCCGGCCTCTGTCAGCAGCAAATGCCGGGCATAGGCCAAACGGGTGCCCTGCAAATACGAGATGGGCGACTGGCCGAGCTCGCGTTTGAACACAATCTGCAGGTTTCGCGGCGTCGTTCCGGCCGCTTTGGCAATATCCCAGAGCGACAACGGCTCGGCGAACCGGTTGTGGACAAGCGTTAACGCGCGGCGAAGAACGGCCGGCGCCGACAGGCTCCTGGGCTGTTCGAGCAGCGCGGACACGGTGTTGGGCTGCGCGGCAAGCAGATCTGCCACAAGGCATTCTTCGATATGGCGCAGGTTCACGCCGTCATGCCCGAAGCCTTCGCCGGCCTCGGCGGCGCGCGCAAGAGCGCGCACCCATCGCACCCATGTTCGGGCCGCCGGCCGCTCCTGGGTCATCCCGGTTTCAAAGCGCAAGCCTGACAGATTGTCGAGGCCGGTCAGTTCGCGCGCAGCCTCAAGCAGATAGGTGCGATCGATTTGCACCAGCAACTGCTCGCATCCCGCATGCCAGCGCATATGGGTTGCCAGGTCCGGATTGAGCACGCTTGCAACGGTGGGGCTGGACGTGACCTCGGATCGGCCATTGCGGATCAACGCCTCCCCCTTCAACGGAATTTGGATCAGGAAAAAATCGGTCAGTTCACCCGGATCGATCACCACATCAGCGCCGTAGCGAAGATAGTTGAGCGACATGTGGCAACCCGGCACCCGGTTCTGGCAGGCGTCGAACCGGTCACGGCTGTTCGTCCGCTGGAGCCGGTGGCTGCAAAAATGGCGCCCGACGATATCCCGTGCCTCATCGAGATCCCGTGTTTCAAAACTCCGGAACCGATCGAGCGGGGACCGCTGTGCGTCAACCATGGCCATGGATGAAATCGTAAATCCAGCTGCCCGTATTCACAAGGATGCAAGCCTGTGCACCGCGTCCGATCGCCGCCCCGGGACAGGAAATTTCGCAATCTGGATAAAACGCGGCGGCCGGCGCGAGTAGGCTGGAGCGATCACGCCAACCACAGGGGATCCACCATGCACAATGGCGCAGGGATTACACCGTCCGGGTCGGGCCTCGATGCGATCAGCTGGAATGTCGTCGGCCACACCTATACACCCAAGCTGCTCAGCACCAACGCCTTTCTCTGGCATGCCGCCATCCCGGCGGACACATTTGTCCCACCGCACATCCATCCAACGCAGGACGAGTGGATCGTCATGCTCGACGGCGCATTGGAGGTGGAGTTTGGCGAAAACGTTCACAAGGCCGGACCCGGCGATACGATCCGCATGCCGATGGGCGAAGCACACGCGATTTTCAACCGCTCCGGACAACCGGCCACCTGCGTCTTTGGCGTCGCGCCGGCCCGCAAGCTGTTTGATTTGTTCATTGCCCTTGACGGGGTGACAGACCCGGCCGAACTGGTTCGGCTGTCCGCGTTGCACGAGGTCGACTTCCTGCCGCCACCGGATCAGGCGTAAAGGATCAGACAAAGCGAAGGAACATTCGCCATGGTGAAACGCAAGACGGTCGCCGTGATCGGCGGCGGCGTGAGCGGCTTGGCCGCCGCCAGAGCCTTCGATGCCCACGGACATCGGGTCATCGGATATGAACGCAGCCACGATTTTGGCGGCGTGTGGGAACCGTCCCGTTCCTATCCGGACGTTCAGACCCAATCGCCAAAGGATCTTTACCGGTATACCGACCTTGCCATGCCGGACACCTATCCGGAATGGCCCAAGGGACCGCAGGTCCACGCTTATCTGCACGCATACGCCGACAAGCACAAACTCGCCCGGCTGTTTCAGCTGAACACAAATGTCGTCCATATGGACCGGCGCGCGGACGGCAAGCCCGGTTGGACGCTAACGCTCGAAGCCGCGGGCAAGACCTGGACCCGGGATTTTGATTTCGTGGCGATCTGCACCGGGCAATTCTCCGACAAAAACGTCCTGACACATCCCGGCCAGGACGACTTTGTCGGCGCCGGCGGCAAGGTAATGCACAGTTCCGATTACACCGTTCCTTCCCTGGCGAATGGCAAGGACGTGGTGGTGCTCGGTGGTTCAAAATCGGCCACTGACATTGTCGTGAATGCCGCGCAGAACGGTGCCAAATCCGTGACGCTTGTGTACCGCGAGCCGGTCTGGCGCATCCCCTATTTTGTCGGCGGCATCAATTTCAAGCGCCTGCTCTACATGCGCGCCCAGGAGCAGCAATTCAACGCCTGGGGACGCAAGGGGGTGAGCAAGGCGCTCGCGACCCTGTTTCAGCCCCTCATCTGGGCGAATTTTCGGGGGCTTGAAACCCTTTTGAAAGTCCAGTTGAAGCTCAAGAAATGGGACATGGTGCCCGATATCCCGATCGAAAAGGACGTCTCGTGTTCTGTTCCGATCGTGACACCGGGCCTGTTTGAAGGATTTGAAAGCGGGGCAATCCGTCCGGTTCGGGGTACGTTTGAACGCTATGAGCCGGGCCACGTCGTGCTGTCGACCGGCGAAAAGATCCCCTGCGACCTGGCTGTTCTGGCGGTTGGCTGGAAACTTGGGGTTCCCTATCTGGCCAAGGCCTATCAGGAGAAGCTGATTGATCCGGACGGGCTTTACCGGGTCTATCGCCTTGCCGTGAACCCCGACCTCCCGGATATGGGATTTGTCGGCTTCAATTCCTCATTCTGCACGGTGCTTTCCGCGGAGATGATCGCCAATTGGCTGGTGAGATATGCGGATGGTCAATTGGCGCATCAACCGACCGACGCTGAAATGCGGACCAATATCGACGACATGCTGACGTGGAAGCGCAACGACCGGCCCGCGGCCCAAATCTATGGCGGGCTGTGTTCGGCGCCGTTTCATTTCAAGCATTTCGACGAGTTGCTGGCCGATATGGGCGCAAGAAAGCACAAACGGTCCAACCCGCTCGCCGAGCAGTTTTCCTATCCAAATGCAGATGCTTATGGCGAATACCTTGCCAGTGCGCCGCACTATCAGGCCGGATGAGCCGCGACGGCGCCAATGGGGATGGACACATTCTGCGGCCGGGCGGTGAAGGTCACGCCCGGCCTATTGCAGCGGGATCACGAAGCCGAATTGGGCGCCGAACGATCCCTCGTCGTCGAATGCCTTGGAGGGATCGCGGGCATAGTCGGCTGCAAAGCGCAGCTTTCCACCCCCCACGGTCTCGTATTCCAAGCCGAGTGCGGCGGTCAAAAGCGTGTCTTCGGGGTGGCGTCCATCAAATTCGACGGTGTTGACGGTGGTATCGGCGATGTCGATCAGTTCCTCTTCCAGGCCGAGCCGCAAAAAACCCTGGAAACGATTGCCGGTGCCATCGACATGTGCGGCCAATAGGCCAATCGAGCCGCCGCCGCGGTAATACTCGGAAAACGTATCCTGGACGTCGAAGCCGATATCCGTGACGTGGTTCTGCGCATCCAGGCGGCCGTAGCTCAGCAAACCGCGCACGTCGAAGCTGACCATGCTGTGAAGCGGGATCCGCATGCCGAGCGCGCCTTGCGCCGCAAACCCCTTGGTCTGGAACTCCGCCTGGTCCTCAAACGTGGTGTTGGCCATATAGGTGCCGGTCTCGCCAAGAAACCCGGAAATCGTCGATCCGGCATAGAACCAGCCGGCCTGCCCTCTGGCGTAGGCCCCGCCGAGCGCGGTGTTCGAGCGCGCGTTTGACGGCCCGCCAAGTCCAACATCGGCAAGCGGATTGTCGGCGTCATAGTTGCTGTTCACATAACCGCCATGGACGCCAAGGGTGAATTCGGGTCCCTCACCCGCCAGAGTGCCATTGAGAAAAAAATCGCGTTCGACACCGCCGATGAAATAGGACGTCTCGCCCGTGACATTTCCAGTCAGCGCGGACGTCCGGCTCAGCGCGTTGTCCGCCTTGCGCACCGGATCAAAACCAAAACCCTGTTTGCGGTTGTGAATGGCGCTGACCCTGGCCCAGAGATAAAGGTCGGCGCCAACTTCAACCCGTGGCCCTTCATCGAAAAACGACTGGCCGATCCGGTCATTCACGCCCTGCAGCCCCTTCAAGGTCCCGCCCATCAGCGAGATCAAGTCCTCCGCCGGCAGGCTTGGATTGGGCATCCAGGACAGATAGACACCGTCGGCCGATCCCGGCTCGAGAAAGAAGAACCGTTCTTCATCGGACGGGTCGTTGTCAAAGACGTAATTGTCGTGCTGGATCACGTCGAACGGGTCGGTCGACGGGGTGAGCGGATCTGGCCGCGTTTCGGGTTCAACCAGATCGGGCAGATCCACGGGCAAGTCGAAATCAGGAAGCTCCACAACCGACAGAAAATCCGGCAGACCGGCCAGCGTGCTCAACGTATCGCTGACGATCCCGCTGAGGTCGTTCAAGGGATTTTCCTGGCCATCAACGGTCACGATCCCGATCGGCCCGCCGACCACCTGGTTGAAGACCGGCAGGGTCGTGAAGGTGTGCTCGATCTCGTTGGTGCCGGTCGGGGCCGTCACCAGCGACACGCTGACGGTGTCGGAGGTCTCGTCAGCGAGCGAGAAATCCATTTTGAAATCGACCGTGTCTTGAGTGAAGACGCCGATCACAAGCCGGTCATCCGGCGCGCCGTCGGCCATATCGAGCGTTCCGAAATGCGTGACGACCGATGGCGAGGTAAAGCCGCCGGCGGAGATCGTGCCGTTGATGGCCGTCGTGCCCTGTTTGATGACCAGGTCCGATGTGGCGTCGACGATGAGAAACTGGGTGACGTGCGTGCCCGCCGACAGCGAGAGTTCGGACCCGACCGTCGCCGCGCCAAATTCCCAATTCGAAAGAATGAGGTCCGATGCATCGGCGGCGGTGAGAAACAGCGCGTCGAAACTGCTGCCGCCGCTCAGCGTTGCTCCGTTGCCCGCGACCGACCCGCTCATCAGCATGAAGTCGGCGCCGCCACCAAGATCAAACCCGGTATCGGGATCGCCCAGGTCGCCGATGGCCAGCGTAACACCGTCATTCGTCGGCAACGGATCGAAAGAGTTCCCGGGGCCGGCACAGGCGGTAAAGGTCTGGATGGGGGACGGCGGCGGGATCGGAGCTGGCGAAGTACAAACCGCCTCCGCGTTTTCGCTGTGTAAGATCCCGGTACAACCAACAAAAACAGCCAGGATGTGATTGGCGTGTTTTCTTTTGAACATCAGTCCATACCTTTGGCAGTCAATTCAAATATGATCGCCGCTCAGGACTTAGGAAACAGTTAACCATGAAAACACTATCTGTTGATGATAAAGGTTTTATTAAATTTTTCTGCAACCCCGCGTAAAAACCGTATTTTGACCCATTTCTGTCCGGTTTGAGTTTCGATGGCCGTATATTTCGGTAGAATCAGCGCCAAGCCCCACTCTCCACCCTTGCGGGAGAGATGTCTCCGACAGGAGACAGTGCGGGGTCTAAGGCTCTCCGGTTTGGCGGTGGGTCCGGTTTTCAAAGGCAGGGTTCAATCCCCTCTGGTCATGGCGTCCACCCGGACGCGCCATTCTCTATTCGTCTTCGCGGACGGAGCGCCTCTCCGCTTCGTCTTCGCGGATGGAGCGCCTCTCCCCTTCATCTTCCCGGACGCAGCGCAGCGGAGATCCGGGATCGGAGCGGCACGGGCCCCGGCGTAGGACCGAAGACCTGCGATGACCACCGTGGCTCCCCGATCCCGGGTCGCGCCTTTGGCGTGCCCGGGATGACCATCCATGACGCGCGCATCCCGTACACATAACCGGGCGAAAGGTAGCCTTTGTGGCAAAGGCGACAGCCCTGCCCGTACCGGGAGCGGCCATGTGGCGCCGTTTCTGACCTCGGCTTGTGGCGGCGCGCCCGTGTTGGGCCGCCTGACACAAAGGATTGAAAAATAATGAAGCCAGCCGGCCTGTAAGCCGGGTTCTGTATGGCCCGTGGCCGCAGCCGCGGACGTGACAGCCATTCATCTTGAGCGCCCGTCACCGGACGCCTTGTGCAACCAACCCGGACAGCCGGCCTGGAAACCGGCCTGAACCGAACCGGAGTTCTGGTCCGCGCTGTCCCTATTCGGTTTTGCTCCCGGTGGGGTTTACCGTGCCGCCGCCGTTGCCGGAGACGCGGTGGGCTCTTACCCCACCCTTTCACCCTTACCCTGGCCGAAGCCGGGGCGGTTTGCTTTCTGTGGCACTTTCCCTGAGGTCGCCCTCGCCGGGGATTACCCGGCACCGTGTTTCCATGGAGCCCGGACTTTCCTCTCCCGCGGCCTTTCGGCGCGTGCGGCAGCGGCTGTCCGGCCGACTGGCCCCGGTGGCATATGTGGCTTTTGAAGGAAGGTCAAGCAAGGTGGCCCCGGCCAGCCGTGCTGCGGACCCGACGCCAACACCGGGGACCCGTCCGAACTATTGCGTTGTCCAGCCGCCGTCGATCGGCAGCGAGATCCCGGTGATGTTGTGCGCGATCGGATCCGCCAGCCAGACCACCGCCGCGCCAATCTCATCGGGCTGGGAGGTTCTGAGGCTGGGCTGCTTTTCCGACAGGAGATCGGCGATCCCGGCCGTCCGGTCACCGCCCATTTGCGCGGCCCGGGCTTCGATTTGCGGCTGAATCAGCGCAGTTTCCGTCCAGCCGGGGCAAATGCAATTCACGGTCACACCGCCAGTGCCCCGCGAGCCGGCGTGCGCATATTCCAGCGCCGCCACCCTGGAGAGACCGATCAGCCCGAATTTGGACGCGACATAGGGGCTTTTTTCGACCGACGCGACCAGCCCGTGCACGGACGCGATATTGACCACGCGGCCATAGCCACGCTCCGCCATCTTCGGCAGGGCCCGGCGCATCGTGAAGAACGCGCCGGACAGGTTGACGGCCAGGATCGCGTCCCAGGTCTCGCGCGGCATGTCAGCGATCGTCGCGGTTTTTTGGATCCCGGCATTGTTGACGAGGATATCCGCACCGCCCCAGGCGTCGATGTCCGCCATCATGGCATCAACGGCGTCGGGATCGCGCATGTCGGCATCGAAGAACCGGGCGTCTGGCGCACCGGCCGCGCGGACGGCGGCAAGCGCGGCTCCGGCGTCCGCCGGCGTGGCCAGCCCATGGACCGCGATCCGAACGCCCCTGGCCGCCAGCGCCTCCGCAACGGCGCGCCCGATCCCCTGGACCGAGCCGGTGATCAAGGCTGTGCGGCCGCTCAAGAAATCCTGTGTCGTCATGTGGATGGACTCCGCTTCAGGTCAGTTGCCGGCGAAGGTCCGTTTTCAGAACCTTGCCATAGGTGTTTTTGGGAAGGTCTTCGAGGAACGCGTAGCGTTTGGGGCGCTTGAACCGGGCCATGTTGGCCAGACAGTGCCGGTTCAGGTCGTCTTCCGTGATGGTGTATCCGGGCCGGCGGACCACGAACGCCACCACCACCTCGCCCCAGTCGGGATCGGGCGCGCCCACGACGGACACCTCGGCGATGCCGTCCAATTGCAGCAAAACCTCCTCCACCTCCCGTGGATAGATATTGGTCCCCCCGGAAATGATCACGTCCTTTGAACGGTCAGTCAGGGTCAAGAACCCGCCCGCGTCCATCTTGCCGACATCGCCGGTGTGTAACCATCCATCGTGGATGGCGGTGGCCGTGGCCTCGGGATTGCGCCAGTAGCCCGGCATCACCGCCGCCCCCCGCACGGTGATCTCGCCGCTTTTGTCCGGACCGCAGTCCGCGCCCGTCTCATCCACCACGCGGACCTCCACGCAGGATTGCGCCGTTCCCACCGATCCGAGCCGGTCGCGCCAGGCCGGGTGGGTACGATCCGCGACCAGATGCCGGGAAAGCGCCGTGATGGTCATCGGGCATTCGCCCTGGCCGTAGATCTGGACGAACCTTGGTCCCATGACCTCGACGGCCTCGACAATGTCGGCGACATACATCGGGCCGCCGCCATAGACGATCGTCCTGAGGCCCTCACCCGTTTCCCCGGCCGCCTTGGCCGCATCCACCAGCCGGCGCACCATGGTGGGCGCGGCAAACATGTGCACCGAGCCCAGCGCCTTGCCTAGATCAAGGATCTCGGCCGGATCGAACCCGCCACTTTCGGGAATTGAGTGCGCGGCGCCGCGCAGGACATGCATGAAATTGTAAAGCCCGGCGCCGTGGGACATAGGCGCGGCGTAGAGCGCGGTGTCCTGCGGCCGCACATCATCGACATCAACAAAGTAGGCGAAAGTCATGGCGTGAAGATTGCCTTGGCTGATCATCACGCCTTTCGGCTGGCCGGTGGTCCCTGATGTATAAAACAGCCAGGCCAGATCGTCGCGCCCACGCGCGGCCGGCTCAACCAAAGCCGTGCTGGTCAGGAGCGCGCGATAGTCGTCACTCTCAACGGCCACAATCGCCGGACGGACAGCGCCGTCAAAACCGACATCCTCTAGTGCACCGGCGCGGCCAATGAACACCAACGCGGCCCCGGCGTCTTCGATGATGAAACGGGCTTCCTTTGCGTGGAGTTTGTAATTGATCGGAACCACCGCCGCGCCGAGATGCCAAACGGCGTAAAGAACCTCCAGATAGGCCGGCTGGTTGGGCATGAAGACCGCCACCCGGTCGCCGGCCGAAACGCCATAAAGGTCCTGAAGCCCTTGCGCGATCCGCCGCACCCGGTCAGCGAGTTCTCCGTAACCGGCAATCGGCCTTTGGCCGAGCAACAACGCCAGACGATCCGGCGCAAGGCGAGCCGTCCGGACCAGCCATTGTGCGACATTCATGCCCACTGCCTCCCTGCCAGCGGTGTCGGTTCAACTGTTCATCCCAATCTACTGCGTCGGTTGAGTGCCTGCCGCCGAAGAAGTGTTCTTGTTGCGCCAAAGTGATACCCGCTCACGCAGCGCGCGGCACAAGCAGGCGATGGGACGGATGGTCACCCGGTTCACCACAACACCGTAGGTAGTTCTCCGAAACGGATCGCGCGCACGGATTGGTTAGACTTTCGCGATGATCGGCTCGGTGTTCACGGCCCTTGGCGGCTTGGGTCTGTTTCTTCTTGGCATGCAACTGTTGACCGAGGGCCTGCGGGCACTGGCCGGCGCACGGTTGCGCGCCTTCCTCCGGCAAAGGACCCGCACACCGATCAGCGGCGCGGTAACAGGCGCCCTGGCGACCGCCCTTTTGCAATCCTCCAGCGCCACCACCGTTGCAACGGTCGGATTTGTCAGCGCCGGCCTGATGGCCTTTCCGCAAGCGCTCGGGATCATATTCGGCGCCAACATCGGCACCACAATCACCGGCTGGATGGTCGTCGTCCTCGGTTTCAAACTGAAACTGGGGATCGCCGCGTTGCCGCTGGTGCTAATTGGTGTGTTGTTGCAACTGTTCGCCCGCGGACGGGCGCGGTCCGTCGGCAAGGCCTTGGCCGGGTTCAGCCTTTTGTTCATCGGCATTTCCCTGCTTCAGGACGGCATGACCGTTTTGGAGGGAACGGTCACGCCCGCAACATTCCCGCCCGATACGTGGTTGGGCCGGCTGCAACTCGTCGGCCTCGGCATGCTCGTTACGATCATCACGCAGTCGTCCTCGGCCGGGGTCGCCACGGCGTTGGCCGCCCTGTCGGCCGGCGCGATCTCGTTTCCACAGGCCGCGGCCCTTGTGATCGGAATGGATGTCGGAACGACCGCGACCGCCGCCCTTGCCACGCTTGGCGGCTCGGTCGAAACCAGACGGACGGGCTTTGCCCACGTCATATACAACATCCTGACCGGCACGATGGCGTTTGTGCTGCTCAGCCCCCTGGCACGCATCGCCGCCTGGTTTCAGACCTCGGCCATCGGCTTCGATGCGCAAATCGGCCTGGTCGCCTTCCATACGGCGTTCAATTTGCTTGGCGTTCTGGCGGTGATCTGGGTCACGCCTCAATTCGCCCGGCTGGTGGCGGCCCTTGTGCGCTCCACCTCAACGAACCTGACCGACCGGCTTGATCCACGGTTCTTGAAGGAACCGGAAACCGCAATGGACGCGGTGGTCGCGACATGTCTGACACTGTCTAAAGCGCTCGGCCAGAAACTGTCCGAAAGACTGGCCCAACCGGCTGATCCACCGGGGCCGGCCGACCTTGCGGACATTGAACTGGCGATCAGCGAAACCGGGACCTATGCCGACCGGATCACAACGTCACCCGACGATCCCCGTCTCTTCAATCCGCACCGGGCGGTATTTCACGGGCTCGACCACATGAACCGGCTATTGCACAGATGCAGGCAAACCGAACGGATTTCGACCCTTGCGACCAATGCGCACCTTACAGAATCAGGCGCGGCGCTGAAGGCCGAGATTGACCGGGCCGGCGACCGACCGCCAGACACCGCGCAACTGGATGCGTTCGACGCTCTGCGGCGCAGATTTCGACAGGACCGGCACACGTTCCGCGCCGCGACGCTGGATCGTGTTGCCCGCGACGACCTGGAGATCGACCAGGCGATGGCGCAACTCGACAGCCTGCGCTGGCTTCATCGGGTGTCCTACCATCTGTGGCGCATCGCCCATCATGGCCGGGTCGCACTCGGGGCAAAGGTGCCCGATACAGCCAGCGAAGCACTCCGGCTGGAAACCGAGGATTAGGCCCTGCGGATTATTGTAGACGTGATTGGCGGATTAAACCCCTTACGTCGCCGCCAGGATCGTCTTGACCTTCTGACAGTACCGGCGGCTGATCGGGTTCATCCGTTTGGCAAAGTGGCCGGCATTGTAGCGAAGGATGGTTCCGCACAGGTCGCCGTTGGCGCGCACATGTGCCCCGGCCAGATAGCGCATGCCCCATTCCAGGTTCGTTTTCGGGTCGTAGAGCGCTTTGACGGAGCCACGATACCCAAGACCCCGCGCTGTCGCCGGCTTGATTTGCATCAGGCCCACTTCGCCGGCGCGGCCGCGCGCCCGCGAGTTGAAATTGCTTTCCACCTGTACAACGGCTTTGGCGATTTTGATGGGTACGCCGTGTTTTTTGGCCGCCGCCCGGATCAGGTCACTGTATTTGGCCGATCCGGTCCCGGCCCCGGCGGCCCGTGATTTCGATTTTGCGGTCTTGCGGGTCTTCTCGGATTTCCTGGCGGCCGGTTTCTGTGCCTGGTCTTGATCGTTTCGGGACGCTCCATCCGCGGATGTCCCATCCCCGGCAGTCGGCGCGACGTTGACGACGCGCAGCACATCGCCTGCCCGTGCATCGGCATTGAGGATCTTGCCCATATTGCCGGTCTTGGACGCTCCGGCGCTGCGTTCCACAGGCGCTGGCCGGACCGGATCCCCGGCCGTGTCAGCGCGTGCCGCGCCAGAAAAGGCTGATGTGCCAATGATGAGGCACAGTGCGCCCGTGAAGTGTTTTGCAGACCGCCACATGTGCCGAGCCCTTTTTGTTGGTTTGTATTGTTTTGAGAGTGTTTTTCGGCGGCGAGACATGACCGGCCACCGGGGCGAAAATCAGCCAGGAAAAATCACGAAATATTTCAGTTTATTTCAGGAATTGTGCCAAAATTGACGGTTCAAACCGGTAAATCCCGCATATTTTGCCGAGAATATGACGTTTGCTGGACAAAACCGGGCGACCCGGTGGCAACTCGCGGCACCATCAAGGCGCGGGGCTTCCTCTGGCCGATGAAACCGGGCCAGTATTGCGGCTTAAAAGCGTGAAGCGACGCTCAGCCGGAAAGCGACGGCAAACCAGCCAGCAGTGCATGGAGTGTTTTCACGGTGGAGGCGTCCACCACGCCATCAACGCGTTCCGGTCTGAAATGGCGCTGGAACGCCGTGACCGCGAGCCGTGTCGTCGTGTCGAACTGTCCGGTGACGGTGACGCGATATCCATAAAGCCCGAGCATCGACTGGATGGCTTCGACCGGCTGGCCGCTTTCGCCTTCCTGCATCAGGATCGCTGCCGTGGCCGGTACCGGCTCGACATAATGCCCGATGCCGTGCTCCGCCAGTTTGGCCCACGGAAACTTTTCGCCCGGATCCATCTTCCGCTCCGGGGCAACGTCCGAATGGCCAAGCACATGCCACGGCGCGATCCGGTGGCGGGCGCAGATATCCGCCGCCAGTTCGATCACGGCCGCGATTTGGACCGCTGGAAACGCCGGATACCCTCCATCATGGCCCGGATTGGAAATCTCGATGCCAATCGAGCGGGAGTTGATATCCGTTGTCCCCTTCCAGACGCTTTTGCCCGCGTGCCAGGCCCGCCGCGCCTCCGGCACGCATTGCACGATGCCGCCGGCTTCATCGACCAGATAGTGGGCCGAGACTTCCGCGCGCGGATCGCACAGGCGCGACAGGGCCGCCTCGGTCGACTCCATTCCCGTATAGTGCAGGAGGAGCATGTCGATTTTGGTGTTTTCCGCCCGTTCGCCGTGGTTCGGAGACGGGTGCACCCGGGCCTTGACCCGCGTATCGGTCCGCACGCTCAAAGGCCGCGTTCCGCCGCAATCTGTGCCCACGCCTCGTTCAACGCGGCAAGCCTGTCGTTGGCGATCCGTACGAATTCCTCCGGAACGCCGCGGGCGATCAAGCGGTCCGGGTGGGTGTCCTGGACTTCGCGGCGATAGTGGGCTTTCAATTCCGCATCGCTCGCCTGCGGCCCAAGGCCGAGGACTTCATAAGGGTTTCCCTTTTCCCGGACATGACGCGCCAGCACCTTGGCAAATTCCCGGTCATCGAGCCCGAACACCTTAGCGACCTGGCCAAGATAGCTGATCTCCGTTTCGTGCACGACACCATCCGCCTTGGCGATGTGAAACAAGCCGTCGAGAATGTCGAACAGGGTCTTCTTGTCGTACGGGAAAAGGTCCGCCAGTTTTTTGGCGTAGACCTCAAACCCGGCCACGTCCTGTTGCGCCAGGTCAAATAGCCTCGCGACGTTCCGTTCTTCGCCCTCAGGCACATCAAAAAGATCCTGGAACGCAAGCACTTCATCGGTCGTCACGACACCATCGGCTTTCGCCATCTTGGCCGACAGCGCGATCATGGCGACGGTAAAGCCGACCGAGTGGATTCCCTCCGGCCGGGACAATACGACCTGAACGAGTCGATCGATGATTTGGACCCCGCCAGTGCCTATGGCCGCGACGATACTGCCGAGACTGCTCCAAACGCTCACCGGAGTTCCTTTGCTTCACGCACTGAATACCGCACCATTTGACGCCCGCCGGTTCACCGGTTGCGGTTTCCCGACGTCCGCTGACATCGGCCGCGCCGCGTCAGGTAGGCCTCGTTGTTCACTCATATCGGCCTGAAGGCGGCTTGGAAAGACGCCGGTCCGCGGGACGAACGGCACTTGCCGCCCCAGCCGCCATCTTGGAGGATAGGCGCCGACATTCGGTCAGATGCGCACGGGCGTATGAATCCGGGAGGATTCACGATGACTAAACCTCTGTGCCCTAGGGTAAGCCGCACCGGTAGTTTTTCAGAGCCTCTTGCCGCATGAAGCAGACATCCGACCAGCGCAACGTGACGGTCTTTTCCGTGACCCTGGTGCTTATTTTGCTGCTTGCGCTTGGTGTTTACGCCAGCAACCGGCTTTTGACGCACTGGCTCTTGGTGCGCAGCCTCGATCAGACGATCACCCTGGTCCCGGTCGCCGTCGACGGCGCGGGTCTGAGCGCGGAATTTGCCGCAAGCTTTGCCGGCCAAACCTCTAACGCGGGCGCAGCCGGGCTGAGGTTGTCGCTTGGCACGGCCGACACCACGGAGCGGGCCGCAGATATGGACCCGGACCGGGTCATGTCGCCGCGCCTGCGCCAGGTCGTGTCCGCGGCCTTGAAACCGGCCCCGTTGCTGGCCGACCAGTATATTGGTTTTTCCGCGTACGAAGCGCATCCGGCGACTTTCCCGGCGCGGCTTCGGGCCGCGCTCCATGCAGGCACGGAGGACGGCAGCCCGGAACATGTGTCGAAGAGCGCCGTCGCGACCGCGCTCGACAAGCTCGAGGATGCCAAGGATCCCTATTCGGTGATCGACATGCACTGGTGGGGCGGTATCAAACCCCTCACGTTGGCGGTGTTTCCAAGCCATGGTGAAGACGGCCGGACCGTCGGGGCGTTGGTTCTTTTGCTGAACCAGGAACACCTCATCGCCGGTTTGGAGCGGATCACCCGCACAGGCAGCGCGCTGATCGCGGCATTGTGCGGATTGTCGATCGTGTTTGCCGGATTGTTGTTGTGGCTCCGCTTCAGCGATCAGGTCAAGACCAACCGGGACATTGAATACCTGGCGCACCACGACACGCTCACAGGGCTTCCCAACCGGGCGGTCTTCAACGCGCGGTTGAATGAAAGCCTGCGGGTCGCGCAAGCCAAGGCGAGCAACATGGGCGTCATGCTGATTGACGTCGACAAGTTCAAAGACATCAACGACACCTACGGGCACGGCACTGGCGACATCTTTTTGCAGATCATTGCCGACCGGCTCCGGTCGGTCTTTGGGGAACACCTCGTCGCGCGCCTGTCCGGCGACGAATTCGCGGTCATGACCCAATCCGTTTCAGATGTCGGCCGCCTGACCCGTCTGGCAGCAGACATGCTGGCCGCCACCGAAGATCCCTGCGTGATCGACGGCAAGGAGATCAAGATTTCGCTGTCCATCGGGATCGCCCGGGCCAGCGACGGAAGCTGGCGCGCCTCGCGGTTGTTGCATTGTGCGGATCTTGCCCTTTACCGGGCCAAGCATTCCGGCCGTTCGACCTTTTCCTGGTATACGCCCGATATGGATGCCGACGCGCAAAAGCGGAAGGAAATCGAAGAAGGTCTCGTCAAGGCGCTAAAGTTCGACCAGTTCAAGCTCCTGTTCCAACCACAGTATTCGCTCGCTGACAACGAGCTTCGCGGCTATGAATCGTTGATCCGTTGGGAGCATCCCATCAAGGGATCGATTTCGCCGGACGTGTTTATTCCGGTCGCCGAGGACACCGGCCTGATCGAAAGCATCGGAGAGTGGGTGCTGAACCGCGCGTGCATGGAAGCGGCCGGCTGGTCCGATCCGTCCTTAAGGGTGGCGGTCAATGTGTCGGGGGCGCAGTTCAAGGCCGGGGAGACCGACAAGAAAGTCGCCCGCGCCCTGCAGATGTCGGGGCTTGATCCGTCCCGGCTTGAAATCGAAATCACCGAAAGCCTGCTGATCTCCAATACGGACGCGGTCGTCGAAACCTTGCAGGAAATCCGGAAGATGGGCGTATCGATCGCCATGGACGATTTTGGCACCGGCTATTCGTCGCTGAGCTATCTCAGCCGTTTTCCATTCGACAAGATCAAGATCGACCGATCGTTCATTCACAATCTTGGCAAGGATGCCGGAACCGATGCGATCGTCGCATCGATTGTCGGCCTCGGCCGGTCGCTGGATGTTCTGATTACCGCCGAAGGCGTGGAGAACGAAGAACAGGTTGTGCTGTTGCGCGCGGCCGGATGCCACCTTGTGCAAGGCTACCTCTACGGACGGCCGGCCACTGTGGAAAGCCATGAACTGAAACGCGCTCGGGCCAGCTGACTCGTCACGCCGCCCCGCGGCGCCGACAGGTCAGGTCGCGGCCGTGAGATTGACTCTCGCCGACAGCTCCTTCGTGCTTTCCTTCCGCTCTGAATATCGCTCCACAAGATAATCCGCGCGGCCACGTGTCAGCAGCGTGAACTTCATGAGCTCTTCAATAACGTCGACAACCCGGTCGTACAGGGCCGATGGTTTCATCCGGCCGGCCTCATCGAACTCGGAAAACGCCTTGGGCACCGACGACTGGTTGGGAATGGTGACCATGCGCATCCAGCGGCCGAGCACCCGCATCTGGTTGACCGCGTTGAAGGACTGCGATCCGCCCGACACCTGCATCAGCGCCAGCACTTTTCCCTGTGTGGGCCGCACGGCCCCAAGGGACAACGGGATCCAGTCGATCTGCGCCTTCATGATCCCGGTCATCGCCCCGTGGCGTTCAGGTGAACACCAGACCTGTGCCTCCGACCACATGCAAAGGTCCCGCAGCTCTTGGACTTTTGGGTGATCAGGGCCTCCATCATCCGGCAGCGGCAGGCCGGAGGGATCGAAAATCCGGATCTCCGCGCCCCAGGCCTCGAGCAGGCGCGCGGCTTCCAGGGCGAGAAACCGGCTGTAGGAGCGGGTCCGGAGGGATCCGTAAAGCAACAGCACCCTCGGCGGATGCGCGCAACTGTCCTGGGCGAACAGGCGATCGCGATCGATGGCGCGAAAATGCTCTGGCGCGACATTCGGCAGCCCATCCGTCACGGCGTGATCAGCCGCGCTCATGATCGCCCTCCGGACGCACGACGTCGCCGTCTTCCTTGACAAATTCTCCAATTCCACCGTCAAGCAGCGCCAAGACCTTTTCCGAGGGCCGGCACAGGCGCACGCCCTTCGGGCTGACGACGATCGGCCGATTGATCAGGATCGGATGGGCCATCATGAAATCGATCAGCTGGTCGTCCGACCATGTGCCCTTGTCCAGCCCCAATGCGTCATAGGGCGTGCCCTTTTGGCGCAGGAGTTCGCGCACGGGGATGCCCATCCTGCCGATCAGGTCGACGAGTTCCGCCCGGCTGGGGGGCGTTTTCAGGTACTCGATCACCACAGGTTCGGATCCGGACTGCCGGATCATGGCAAGCGTATTGCGCGAGGTTCCGCAATTCGGGTTGTGATAGATGGTTATCGTCATTCGATTGGGGCCTGTCTGTCCTCAAAAGGTGGTCTGATGTCTTGCAAGCCACGGCAGATGTTCGGATGACCTCCGCAACAGTCTTCCGTCAAAAAAACCAGCAAATCGCGCATTTTGTCGTAGCGGACCGAATAGAAGATGTGCCGGCCCGCACGGCGGGCCTTGAGAAGACCGCTGCGTTCCAAGCTCGACAAGTGAAACGACATGCGTGTTGGGGCGATCGAGAGCCGCTCGGCCACCGCGCCGGATGCCAGCCCGTCAGGGCCGGCCTTGACCAGCAGGCGGAACGCCGCAAGCCGGTCACCGTGGGCAAGCGCAGTCAATGTCTCGACGGCATGATCAATATCCATTCTGCAATACTACAACGATATTTGGAGAATGATAACAAAATTCACTGCGCCATTTGCTGCCGGGCTTACATGGCCGCGGCGGCCCGGGCGGCCTGATCATAATTGCCCGAGATCAGCCGAAGGGTCGCCGCCAGACGCGACAGTTCGGTTTCATCAAGTCCAAGGGCCTTTAAAGGCTCCACCAGCAACGCCTCGCGCAAACGGCGGTATTCCAGGCACGCGGCCTCCCCGGAGGGCGTGATTTCGGCGGTTTTTTCCTTGCCCTTGCGCCCGGACGAGATGAGCCCGGCTTTTTCCAGCTTTTTCAGGGCGTAGGTCACCGTGTGGGTGTCCTCGATATTGAGCACCAGGCAGATGTCGGACAGGGTCTTGGAGCGGCCCCTGTGGTTGACCGAATGAAGGACCAGCACATCCAGCGGCCCGAGGCCCTCCTCGCCGCTCGCCGCCATGCACCGGACCATCCAGCGGTGATAGGCATTGACCATCATGTTGACGGCGAACTCGACCTCGGAAAGGGCCGGTATCGCGCCGGATGCCAGATGCGCGGCGGACACGACCGGACCGATGGATCCGGCGGGTTTGTGATCGGACGATTGGCTGCTCACGAGGCCACCTTTGCAACTTGCGCCGTCAGTTCGACAGCATGGTATCCGGCAACCACAAGGCCAAGCCGGGGAAGGCGATAATCAGCACGACGGCGACGATCATCAACAAGAAGAACGGCAGCGCCATGCGGGCAACGGTGAAGATGTTGTGGCCGGTCATGCCTTGAAGGACGAACAGATTGAAGCCGACCGGCGGCGTGATCTGGCTCATCTCCACGACCAAGACCAGATAGATGCCGAACCAGATCAGATCGAGGCCAGCCTGTTCGATCATCGGCAGGATCACCGACGTCGTCAGCACGACGACCGAGATACCGTCGAGAAAACATCCCAGCACAACAAAAAACAGGGTCAGCGCGGCCAGCAGTTGCAGCGGGCTGAGCTCCATGGCCCCGATCCAGCCGGCCAATTCCCGGGGAATGCCGGTGTAGCCCATGGCAACGGTCAAGAACGCGGCGCCGGCCAGGATAAAGGCGATCATGCAGGACGTGCGGGTTGCGCCCATCAGCGCGTCGGCGAAACTCTGGCGGTTCAAGGTGCCGGACACCCAGGACAACAACAGGGACAGAACCACCCCGATGGCGGCCGCCTCCGTCGGCGAGGCAAGGCCCGCGTAGATCGATCCGATCACCCCGATAATCAGGCCGATTACCGGAAACAGCCGCCGTGTGGCATAGAGCCGCTGACCAAGCGGGATCTTGTTCTCCACTTCCGGCATCCTCGTGCGGTTCATGAGCGCCCAGACCGCGACATAGCCCATGAACAAGAGGCACAGCATCGCGCCGGGCAGGACACCGGCAACGAACAGGCGTGCAATCGATTGCTCCGTTGCCGCGCCATAAACGATCAGGATGATCGATGGCGGGATCAGCAAGCCGAGCGTGCCGGATCCGGCGAGCGTGCCGATGGCCATGCGTTCGTCATAGCCGCGGCCGCTCAGCTCCGGCAAAGACATGCGCCCGACCGTCGCCGTGGTTGCCGCGGACGACCCGGACACGGCGGCAAAGATGCCGCAGCCCAGAATGTTGACATGCAAAAGCCGGCCTGGAAGACCCCGCATCCAGGGGGCGAGACCGGCGAACATGTCCTCCGACAGCCTTGATCGGAACAGGATTTCGCCCATCCAGATGAACATTGGCAGGGCGGTCAGATCCCACGAATTCGCCGCGCCCCAGACGGTCGTCGCCATCACCGGCCCGGCCGGCGCCGACACCAGGGCGAACATTGCCGCGAGCGCCACCGCGAACAGCGCCACCGCGACCCAAATGCCGGTGGCCAGGGCCGCCAGCATGCCAAGCCCCAAGACCAGGGCCACCACCGACAGATCCATCATTCCACCCCTTCGATCGGATCGGTCCGCTCCGCGGCCTCAAAACTCGCCGGCCCGCCGAAAAGCATCGACACAAGATCGTCGAAAAGCGCGAGCGCGAAGACGCCAAGCCCCATTGTCATCACCGCTTGAGGGTAGACGAGCGGGATGGGAATGATCCCGAACGAGACCTCGTTGTACCGATGGCTGTCAAGGGTCAGGAGGCCTGCCTGCCAGGCGAAGAATGCGGCCAGCGCAAATCCGATGGAAAGGCTCCAAAGATCCAGAAACCGCGCGATTTTGTCCGGCACCGCCTGGAGAAGGATCGAAACACGGATATGGTCCCCCCGCCGCAAAGTGCCGGCGAGCGCGAGAAACGACGCCCCGACCAGCAAGAACCCGGCGATTTCGGCGAGCGAAGGCACCAGCAACCCCCAGGGGTCCAGCCCCAGGGCCCTCCGGCCGCCGTCGATCAGCCGGCCGCCGACCTGCGCGACGACAAGCGTGGCGATCGCCACCAGGCAAGCCGCGGCAAGCATCGTCGCGGTTTTGTAAATCGCGTTTAAAACGGTGCGCATGATGCGCGCCCCCTTCGCCTTTGGCCGCGAATGTCTGCGACCGCGCGGCCGGTCGTGGCATTGGAGCAGACAGCTGACGACATCCGCCGACTAAGGTTGATGACAAACGACGGGTCTTGCGATCGTCATGCTCGGGCGTATCCCGAGCACCCATAAACATCTGAATTATATGGATTCTCGGGACGTGGCCCGTGAATGACGACGGCCTGGTGACGGTTCGTCAACACCTTGAGCCGACGGCCTCCCGCCGGCTGTCCGCACAATGGTGCCTTAGTTGGAGAACGCCTCAACAATGGCCGCGCCTTCGGCCCCGGCCTGCTCCTGCCATTCCGTCACCATGGTCGCGCCGATTTGCTCCAACGATCCCATCAAGGCGGGAGACGGGCTCACAACGGCGATACCGTTGTCGGCCAGAACCTTGGTCTTCGACGCCGTTTCGGCCTTGGACGCTTCCCAGCCCCGGGTTTCGGCGGCGGCGGCGGCTTCCAGGACGGCGGATTTTTCCGCGTCGGACAGGCCATCGAACGCGCGCTGGTTCACGATCACCATGTTCTTGGGCAGCCACGCCTGCGTGTCGTGATAGTGGCTGAGGAAGTCCCAGGCCTTGGAATTGGCGCCGGTCGACGGCGAGGTGATCATAGCCTCCACCCGGCCGGTGGAAAAGGCGGTCGGAATATCGGGCACCTCGACCTGGGTCGGGACCGCGCCCGCGAGCTGGGCCAGCCGTTCAGTTGCCGCGTTGTAGGCGCGGAATTTCAAACCCTTAAGATCGTCGACGGACGTCACCTCTTTTTGAGCATAGATCCCCTGCGGCGGCCAGGGCACGGTGTAAAGAAGCTGAAGGCCCTGTTCGGCGAGCTTTTCCTCCAACACGGGTTTGGAGGCTTGGTACAGCTTCCAGGCCGCATCATAGGAATTGGCCATGAACGGAACGGAATCGACCCCAAACACCGGATCTTCGTTGGACAGGCGCGAAATCAGCAACTCGCCGATGGGCGCCAGACCCTTGCGCACCGAATTCTTGATTTCCGGATGCTTGAACAGCGAGCCGGCGGAGTGAATTGTGATGGACAGCGATCCACCTGTCTTGGCCGCGACATCCTCGGCGAACTGGGCAATGTTCTGGGTGTGGAAATTGCTGTCGCCATAGGGCGTTGGCATGTCCCATTTGGTCTCGGCCATGGCATGACCAGCGCTGGCGAGAGCGATGGCGGCGGCCGCAACTAGACGGGCGCCGGCAATCGAAAAACGGCGTGAATGCAGCATGATGATTTCTCCTCTTGGAAGCAGGACTGTGTCCTCGTCCTTGCGTTGCGCGGGCGCCGGCGGTTTAGTTTGCCGGTCTTCTTCCGCGCGCCACAGATCAAGAGGCTAAACCGGATTTTTCAAAACATCAACAATTTATCGATAAATTATCACTATAGGGATTCGTTCGGATCTTATGACCGGGAGCACGTAAATGTCCGTCACCTTCGACGTCCTGGTACCTGGCTCAAGCCTTGCGTTTGAAGGCGGCTTCTTCGGCCTGTCATCCATCGTTCTGATCACGACGCCGCACAGCCGGATATTGTTCGATTGCGGGCACGGCAGCACCCGGCAGATGCTCCTCAGCGCCCTTGCCGCGCGCGCCCTGACGCCTGCGAAGATCGATCAGGTTGTATTGTCCCACGGCCATTTCGACCACGTGCTCAATCTGGACCTGTTTCCAGATGCAACGGTCGTCATGAGCCGCGACGAGCATGCCTACATCCAAGCTCCGTTCGAGCACGACACCCTCACCCACCGGTTCCTGCCCCGGATCCTTGAGGGCCACAGGCTGGAATTGACAGACGGGGAAAGGGAACTTGCTCCAGGTGTCCGCCTGTTCCCCTCGCCCGGCCATTCTCCGGGGCACATCTCCTTGCAGTTGGACACATCCGATGGACCCGTCGTGCTGGCTGCGGACGCGCTGAAAACGGCCCGTGAGGCTTTGAGCGGCGTTCCGGACCTGGAATTGGATCCGGAAAAACGCGGCGCGGCCTCGCTGCAAGAGGTGCTGCGCCGCGGCCGGATCATCGTCCCCGGCCACCATCCCGTCTTGACGCAGCAGGAGGACGGCCGCCTGACCTGGACCGATGTGCAGGACATGCCGCTTCGAATCCGGTGATTGGCGCCGGCTGAAGCCACACCTGCCGTGCATTTTAACCCGGCTGGACCCGAAAAACCGCCGAAATCAGACAGAGCGGACTTTTTCATTGACAATTTATCGATAAATTGTCGACATTGCCGAAAATCAAGAAACGACCGGGCGTGGATGAAGCAGCCCGATCAGCGCGGCCAGTGCCCGCGATTTCAACAGGAGGCGTCTCATGAGCGGCAAGTGGGATTTTTGGATCGACCGCGGCGGCACGTTCACCGACATCGTCGGGCGCGCGCCAAACGGCACGATCCATCCGCACAAGGTCCTGTCCGAAAATCCGGAAGCCTACCGGGACGCCGCCATTCAGGGCATCCGCGAACTGCTCGGGGTGGGCCAAGGCAACAAGATTCCCGCCGACCAGATCGCGACGGTCAAGATGGGCACGACCGTTGCCACGAACGCGCTTTTGGAACGCAAGGGCGAACGAACGGCGCTGTTCATCACCACCGGTTTCCGGGACGCGCTGGAGATCGGCTACCAGGCAAGGCCGGATATCTTCGCCAAAGAAATCATCAAGCCGGAACTCCTCTACGAACATGTCGACGAAATCACCGAGCGGGTGCGGGCCGACGGAACGGTCGAAACACATCTGGACGCGTCGGACGCGAAGGCTAGGATGCAGACGGTCTTTGACGACGGCATCCGCTCGATCGCCATCGTTCTCATGCATGCCTATGCCTTTCCGAAGCACGAAAAGATGCTGAAGGAGCTGGCCGAAGAGATTGGATTCCCACAGATCTCGGTCTCGCACGAAGTGTCCCCGCTGATGAAACTGGTCGGGCGCGGCGACACCACGGTCGTCGACGCTTATCTGTCGCCGATTCTGCGGCGCTATGTGGACCAGGTGCAGGAGGAACTCGGGCAGGGACCAAGGCTCATGTTCATGCAGTCCTCCGGCGGCCTGACCGCCGCCGATCTCTTCCAGGGCAAGGACGCCATTTTGTCAGGGCCCGCCGGCGGCGTCGTTGGCGCGGTCGAGACCTCCAAAATGGCCGGCTTTGATAAAATCATCGGCTTCGACATGGGCGGCACGTCCACCGACGTGTGCCATTTTGACGGCGAATATGAACGCGCCTTCGAAACGGAGGTCGCCGGTGTGCGCATGCGCGCCCCGATGATGATGATCCACACGGTGGCCGCCGGCGGCGGCTCGATCCTGCATTACAAGGACGGCCGTTTTCAGGTCGGCCCGGATTCGGCCGGCGCCAATCCCGGCCCCGCCTGCTACCGGCGCGGCGGCCCGCTCACGGTCACGGACGCCAACTTGATGACCGGCAAGCTCGCCCCGGATTTCTTTCCAAAGATCTTCGGCCCTGACCGCAACGAGCCGCTCGACGAGACCGTGGTACGCGAGAAGTTCGCCGCCCTGTCCGCGGACATGGGCGACGGGCGCAGCCCGGAAGAGGTGGCCGACGGTTTCCTCAAGATCGCGGTGGAGAACATGGCCAACGCGATCAAGAAGATCTCCGTCCAGCGCGGCTATGACGTGACCGAATACGC
Organism: Roseibium sp.; assembly: GCA_017643215.1. Classification (GTDB taxonomy): domain Bacteria; phylum Pseudomonadota; class Alphaproteobacteria; order Rhizobiales; family Stappiaceae; genus Roseibium. The sequence goes on from JAEPNV010000015.1 coordinate 92,354, forward strand.
GCTCACCTGCTTCGGCGGCGCCGGCGGACAGACCGGGTGCCGGGTCGCCGACACGCTCGGCATGACGACAGTCATCCTGCACCCCTATTCCGGCATCCTCTCCGCCTACGGCATGGGACTTGCCGACATCCGCGCCGGGCGCCAGCAGGCCGTCGTCAAACCGCTTGATGACGCCCTGTTGGACGATCTGGCGGCGCTGCGGTCTGAATTGGCCGCACTGACCGAAGCCGAACTGGACAGGCAGAACATACCCGAGGGCCAGCGCACGACCCGCGCCACGGCGCATTTGCGCTATGACGGCACGGACACGCCCCTGCCCGTCCCATTGGACGACGCCGCCGCGATGCGGGCGGCGTTTGAGGACGCCCACAAGAAGCAGTTCGGCTTCGCCTACGACAACAAACCCGTGGTCGTCGAGGCCCTGGAGGTCGAAACGGCCGGCGGCGGCGCGGGCATTGCCGAGCCGGATCTCAGCCTGACCATCGGCGAACCGGCCGCCGACACCTCCGCGCAGATGTTTTCGGACGGGCAGTGGCATCAGGCCGGGATCTACCGCCGCGCCGGCCTGACACCCGGCATGACGCTCGCCGGTCCGGCCTTGATCATCGAACCGCACGCCACCATCGTCGTGGAGGATGGCTGGCAGGCGGAGATCAATTCCAAGGACCATGTGATCCTCACCCGCGTCGTCCCCCTGGCGCGCGAAGACGCGATCGGCACCCACGCCGATCCGGTGATGCTCGAGGTGTTCAACAATCTGTTCATGTCGATCGCCGAGCAGATGGGCGTGACCCTGCAAAACACCGCCTACTCGGTCAACATCAAGGAACGGCTCGACTTTTCCTGCGCGGTCTTCAACGCCGATGGTGCATTGGTGGCAAACGCGCCGCATATGCCTGTGCATCTGGGGTCCATGGACCGGTCGGTGGAAACGGTCATCAAACTCAACGAAGGCAAGATCAAACCAGGCGACGTCTTCGCGTTGAACGCACCCTATAACGGTGGCACCCACCTGCCCGACATCACTGTGGTCTCGCCGGTGTTTGACGATCACGGCGAACAGATCCTGTTTTGGGCCGCCTCGCGCGGCCACCACGCCGATGTCGGCGGCTCGGCGCCCGGATCGATGACGCCGCGCGCGACCAACGTCAACGAGGAAGGCGTCCTCTTTGACAATTTCAAGATCGTCGATGAGGGCCGGTTCCGCGAGACAGAACTGATCGAAGTTCTGACCGACCATCCCTATCCGGCGCGCAATCCTCACCAGAACGTCGCCGATCTTTCCGCCCAGATCGCGGCCAACGAGAAGGGCATCCGGGAGTTGAGAAAGATGGTGGCCCATTTCGGGCTGGACGTCGTGCAGGCCTATATGGGCCATGTCCAGGACAATGCGGAGGAAAGCGTCCGGCGGGTGATTTCGGCGCTGAAGGATTCTGAGTACGAGTACCCGACCGATCAGGGGTCTAGGATCAAGGTCAAGATCACCGTCGACAAGGAAAACCGCGAAGCCACGGTCGACTTTACCGGCACGTCCGGCGTCAAGCCGAACAATTTCAACGCGCCTGAACCGGTCACCCGTGCGGCCGTGCTCTACTGTTTCCGGGTCATGGTGGAAGGCGACATCCCGATGAACGCGGGATGCCTGAAGCCGATCAACATCATCCTGCCGGACGACTGCATGCTGAAACCCGCCTATCCGGCGGCGGTTGTGGCCGGCAATGTCGAAACCTCGCAGCACGTGACGAACGCATTGTTCGCCGCGCTTGGGGCGATGGCCAACAGCCAGGGCTCCATGAACAATCTGACCTTTGGCAACAGCACCTACCAATACTATGAGACGATCTGCTCCGGATCGCCGGCCGGCCCCGGTTTCGCCGGCACCGACGGGGTTCATGTGCACATGACCAATTCCCGGCTGACCGATCCCGAAGTGCTGGAATTCCGCTTTCCCGTGCTTCTTGAGGATTTTCATATCCGAAAAGGATCCGGCGGTGCCGGCAAATGGTCGGCCGGAGACGGCACCAAACGGACCTTGCGGTTCTTGCAGAAGATGGACTGCGCCATTTTGGGCTCGCACAGAACCATCGCGCCCAAGGGCATGGCGGGCGGCGAGGACGGTCAGGTCGGACGCACGGAGGTCCGCCGCCTCAATGGGAGCGTCCAGGTTCTGGAAGGCTGCGACCAGACCGTGCTGGACGCCGGCGAGGCGGTGACCGTCATCACCCCGACAGCCGGAGGATGGGGCCGGGCGTAGACCGCCCGGCTCTGGGTCTGCCGTCTTCATGCGGGATCCGGCGCCCATAGCGGCGCAAGCGCGCGCTGTTCGAGAACCGGAAAGTCCGTCCGTCCGCGCCTCAGGATCCGGACCGAACACCTTTCGGGAACGATACGGTTCACGCGCCTGACCGGCCCGTGGGTGAGCTCCAGCGCCCCGGCCAAAACCATCGCCTTGAGATCCTTCCGGGAAAGGCCAAGCCCTTTGGCCAATAGCTGGTCGAGCCGGACAGCGCATCCGTCCGGGTTCTGGATGGCAAGGTCGATGCCGTCCGCCTGTCTGTTGGCGGTCTGAAGGCATGTGCTCTTCAGATGGACCGGCCCGGCGCTGCCTTGCACACCGTGCGCGCCAGCGCCCGCAAACGCGGACCTTGCCAGCGCGGCATCGTTCGATTGCAGCGCCAGCAGTAGGTCAGGTGGGATACTGGCTAGCGGGCGCCGTTCAAAAACGCTCCGGTTCCAGCGGTTGCCGCACGAAACACAACAATAGATGAGCCAGGCATCCAGCTTCGATCCGTTGGCGTTAAGGCGGAACTTGCCGGTCGAGGCAAAGGATGACATCCGCCCGCACCGCGAACAAGGCCGGCGGGCCATCGGATTGCCAGATGATGTGAGTGTCCATTCCACTCTCAAAAACAAAGACATGCTGGTGCGATCTTCCGTAGGGAAGTTCGCCGCGGCGGCAGCTTGCGATAACCAAGCGAATGTTACCGGGAGGTCCCGGCCGGCATGATCGATAGTGGAGAAGAAATAGCGGCGTATCGGAAAGAACGATACGGTCTGGCCATGTCACACCGGTCCCGATCCGCCGCCTTGACGAACGCGTCAAAAGGGTGCGCTTGAACAAGCGCTCGAACAGGATCGAAGACCGGCGGTTATATCGGCAAAACAACAGCCCCGTGAATACCAGATGCGGCTGCATAGGCCATTACACACCGCCCCGCAAGCGCCCGCAGCGAATGACAGGCCAAGCCCAGCACCCTTTACCTAAAGATGAAACAAAGAGTTGCGCAACCAAAATGAAAGAATATTCATAGTTGTGATAAGTTTATTCCCGCAATTCAGAAAATTAAAATTTGGCGCAAATTGACGTAGCGATATCAATACTTAAATAACAAAAGAAATCGATTTGAATGTCCTCGGAACATGAAACTATTATTTAATATATATAATTTTCAATCTCACATCTAGGCAAACAGGATCCTTCTACCAGAAGGTTTGTATTTAGTCACTATGGGGCACTTCTTATGAACGGACAAAAACAGTCGTTCGGCTTGTCGGTTTCAGGAAAACTGATGGCCGTCGTTGGAGGATTGAGCATCGGAACGGCGATCGTCGCAGCCGTGGCGCTCTGGCAAATGGGCTCGATTGGCAAGGAGCTTGAGTCAATTGCGGAAAAAGACCTGCCGCTCACAGAAGCGGTCACGCGCGTCACGCACCATCAGCTCGAACAGGCCATACTTGTCGAGCGTTTGTTGCGACTGGCGTCGGTTCGCTCCGAAGACCCGGAAACTGAAATACCGGTGCTGACAGACAAGCTGAAAACACTCGGCGCCATAATCGAAGAAGAGATTAAGACCGGTGAGGCATTGGCAAGCTCAGCCCTTGCCGGCGCGTATTCGGACCTCGAACGCCGCGAATTCACAAATGTCCTCCAAAAGCTTGAGCGAATTGAGGCCGAGTATTCAGTTTACTACGCCCATGTCGGAGAAGTCTCCTCGCTGATCAAGGCGGGAAAGACGGACGCGGCGAATGCGTTGGCACAGGACGTTGTCGCCGAACAGGATAAGCTTGACCGCGAGCTGATCGCATTGTCCGGTGAACTGGAACGGTTCACCATGGCCGCCGCCGCCACCGCGAAGGCGCATGAAGAACAGGCCTTGATGCAATTGATCGGCATATCGATCGCTTGTTTTGTCCTGGGATTGTCGATTTCCTATGTCTTTTCCCAGCGCAAAATCAGCGGTCCGCTCAAGAAGGTGACTTTCGCGCTCACCGAATTGGAAAAGGGCAACACGGAAATCGAACTGGCCGCCATGTCAAATGACGAGATTGGTCAGGTGGCCGGCGCCTACGAGCAGTTCCGGCAGAACACCCGCGAAATCCAGCGCCTGCAGGCGGAGGCCAAGGAAGAGGAAGAGCGGATTGCGCAGGAAAAGCGGGAAACCATGCTGCGCCTTGCCGACGAATTGGAGCAGACGGTCAAATCCGCGTCCGACCACATCAGTGCGGCGGTGAAAACCTTGTCGGCGGCCGCCGACCGGATGGCTGAAAACACCCGTGAGACCCATCAAAGATCCGCAACTGTGGCCGCGGCGGCCGAGCAGGCTTCGACCGCGGTTCAAACCGTTGCTTCGGCCTCCGAAGAACTGGCAGCCTCGATTGGGGAAATCAGCCGGCAGGTGACATCGGCGAGCGGTGCGGCCGACACGACGTCACAACAGGCTCAGTCGTCCAGTGGCACGATCCAGGCGCTCGCCAAGTCCGCGGAAGAAATCAACGACGTGCTCAACCTGATCAACGACATTGCGGATCAGACCAATCTTCTGGCGCTCAACGCGACGATCGAGGCCGCCCGGGCGGGCGAGGCCGGAAAAGGCTTCGCGGTTGTCGCCTCGGAGGTCAAGGCGCTCGCCGAGCAAACGGGCAAGGCGACCGAGACGATCGGCCAGCAGATCAACTCAATGCAGAATGACGCGGCCTCGTCGTCGAACGCCATGCACGAGGTCATGCGGGCAATTTCGGAAATTGACGGCCAGATTTCCAACATCGCCGCGGCGGTGGAGGAGCAGAACACCGTAACCTCGGAAATCGCGCGGAACGCCACGGATGTCGCGACCGGCAGCAAGGACATCTCGGAAAACATCACCGAGGTCAATTCCGCGGCAAACCAGTCGGCGGAACAGCTCGACGGTGTGCTGGACTCAATCCAGGCGCTGGAACAACACGCCGCGCGTATGCAGGACGAGCTGGACGGCTTCCTGCTGAACATCCGCGCCGCCTGAGAACGGTCAACCCGCGCCGGCCTGATCAAGATCGGCGCGGGTCGTCAAACACCAACCTCACGCGCCGGCCGCTCCGGCTTTTTCAACCCGGTGCGCGAACAACGATCACATGATCCCGCACGCCATCTTTGTCCACGAGCTCATACGCCGTGCGAACCCCGACATCGAACTGGCCCTCCCGGGAAAATGTGCCTCCACGGACAATCAGTCACGACCTGACGCCGGTCACGCGTTGCCGGCACCCGTTTTGCGACGTGTTGCGTTTTGCGCCCTGAACCAAAAGGGTTGAATTTTTGTGTTCTTAGTAGTGGAAAACCCTCATCACTACCCTTGATAATCCCACAACCCTAGGAAAATATCGGATCGATTTTATTCGAAAAGAGAAAGAATAATATCGTAATTTTTACGGATCTACGAAAGCGGCTCCCATGTAAACACGCTTATGAACTTCACCCTAATGTTTTTGGCAAGACCACGGGCCGACTGCCGACCCGATTTACGACATTTTGAAGTGTCGCTGTTGAATCCCAGGCTCGGAGACAAAGAATGATGGGTCAAACACTGTCAAAAGGCGTTTCAGTATCAAGTAAACTCATGTTTTTGGTAGGCGGCCTCAGCATTGGGACCGCCTTGGTCGCGATGGTCGCGATCGTTCAAATGGAATCGATCGGCAAGGAGCTGGAATCGATTGCGGAAAAGGATCTGCCGCTGACTGAAGCGGTGACACGCGTTGCCTATCATCAGCTCGAACAGGCGATTTTGGTCGAAAAGATGTTGCGGCTGGCGTCCATCACAACCGGCGGCTCAGAAGCAGAATTGTCCGAGTTAACCGGCAAACTCACGAAACTTGGAACCAAGGTCGATCGTGAGATCAAGGAGGGAGAGAAACTGGCGGGCGCGGCGCTTTCGCGTGCCTACACCGAGGCCGAGCGCACGGAATTCAAGTCCGTTCTGGATCAATTGAAGCGCATTGAAGCCGAATACGACGTTTACTTCTCTCACGTCGCCGAAATCGCATCCTTGATTGAGGCCGGACGGGGCGACCGGGCCGCGGAGCTCGCACGAACTGTGGAAGCCGAGCAGGAACGGCTCGACCGTGAGCTGATTGCGCTTGCCGAAGAGCTTGAGCATTTTACCATGGCAGCGGCGGCGACAGCCAAGTCCCATGAAGAAACCGCCCTTAGGCAACTCATTGGGATTTCGAGCGTTTCGTTCGGCCTTGGACTGGTAATCGCCTATCTGTTTTCGCGCTACCGGATCACCGGACCGTTGCGCAAGGTCACGCACGCGTTGAGCGAGCTGGCAAAAGGCAACACCGACATCCAATTGTCCGCGCGCTCGTCGGACGAAATCGGGCAAGTCGCTCTCGCCTACGACAAGTTCCGGGAAAACACTCTGGAAATGCAACGGCTCCAAGCCGAGGCGAAGGAAGAAGAAGAACGGATCGCCGGCGAAAAGCGGGAAGCGACCCTGCGCCTCGCCGATGAACTGGAGACAACCGTCAAATCCGCGTCGAATTATGTCGGTGAAGCGGTCCGAACGCTTTCGGCGGCAGCGGAGCAGTTGGCCGTGAACACACGCGCGACGAATGAACGGTCCGCCACGGTGGCAGCCGCTGCCGAGGAAGCCTCGACGGCGGTGCAGACAGTCGCCTCGGCCTCGGAGGAATTGGCGACGTCAATCCAGGAGATCAGCCGGCAGGTCACCGCAGCCAGCGGCGCGACGGACACGACATCGAACCAGGCAAAGTCCTCGAGCGGAACGATCAGCTCTCTCGCGAACTCCGCCGAAGAGATCAACGATGTTCTCAATCTGATCAACGACATCGCAAACCAAACCAACCTTCTTGCCCTCAATGCCACGATTGAAGCGGCCCGCGCCGGCGACGCGGGCAAGGGATTTGCCGTGGTTGCCTCCGAAGTAAAGGCATTGGCCACCCAGACGGGCCAGGCAACCGAAGACATCGGCAATCAGATCGGTACGATGCAAAACGATGCGGCCTTGTCGTCCAAGGCCATGCAGGAAGTCATGAAGGCCGTGGCCGAAATTGACAGCCAGATCGCCAGCATCGCCTCAGCGGTGGAAGAACAGAACGCGGTAACATCGGAAATCGCCCGCAACGCAACCGAAGTTGCCTCCGGCAGCAAGGAGATCTCCCAAAACATCTCCGAGGTCAGTTCAGCCGCCCAGCAATCCAGTCAGCAGTTGGAGGACGTGCTGTCATCCATCAAGATGCTGGAAGAACACTCCGCGCGCATGCAAAGCGAACTGGACGGCTTCCTCCTGAACATCCGCGCCGCCTGACGGCGCGCCTCCCGCGCCGGTCTGACGACGATCGGCGCGGGCCTCCGGGTTCGCCCTTAGTTGTTCGCCGCCCGGGCCTTTTTGACCAGATCGACCAGCACCTGCCGCAACTGATCGGGCCGGATCAAGGGCGTGTCAAACCACAGACGCGCCCCGAGATCACCGGCGGTCATGTCCATGCCAAGCGGATCGAGCGTCGCGAGCCGCCAATCGCCCGCCGGGGCCTTGCACAACACCTCGGCATAGAGTTTGACCGCGTCATGGTGATCGTCATTCATATGCTCGACCGCGCCGGCTTCCCATTCGGCGAGCGCGGCACATATTGACGGATCCAACACGAGATCCTCTTCTTTCAGCTCATACGCCTTGCCAAAACCGCCATTGAGGCTCGCCCGCTCGATCTCGAGCCGGAAAAACGCAAAATCGCCGAAATCGACGTAGAGCTCGGCCTTCGGGTGGCGCGCCAGATAACGGCGCCGCAGGCGGTCATGGTCGGGGGTGCCGCGGGTGATCCGGTCGGCATGGGCGAAGAGCGTCACGCGCGGATGCGCGAGCGGATCGCCCTTGCCTGGTTCACCGCACAAAAGCGAGCAGCGCGCGTCGGCCAGGATCGCGGACGTGTGGCCCGACAATGTGGAGGTGAGGATCACTGGCGTGCCGTTGAGATCCGTTGCCAGCGCGACGCGGCTCGCCAAAGGATGCCCTGTGCCCGGCTCCAGCGCCGCGAGCGATCCGTACCGCGCGCGCCGGACAAGGTCCTGAGCAAGGCGCCGGGCGTCGTCATCGGTCGTCCGCAGCACATCCTTTTTTGGCGCCTCTGCGCCCGCTTCTTCCGTCATTCAACTATCCCTTGTGTACCCAGACAACCCGGTGGTCCACCCCCTCGCCGCCGGTCATTGTGCCATCGGCCGCGCGGTTCCGATGAAAAGTCTTAACGGAATCTGAACGGGAGATGAACGGCCATCTCAGAGCCGGTTCAGTTGCCAGGGCGCATAGTCATGCCATCGGTTCACACCGCCGGGCGGGCAAACGCCAAGTCCCGCCGCAATCGGGGACATCCCCAAGACGGAGCAAGATCAATGACCAGAATGATAAAACGCGTGCTGGCCGTCGCCCTGACCGGGGCGCTTCTGGTCCCGACCATTCAAGCGGCCGAAGCCGGTCCGCGCGACGGATGGCGTCATGGATGGCACGGTCATCCGCACCACCATCACCACCGGCACAAGCCGCATCGCAAACATCACCGCAAGCACAAGAACAACGATCACCTGGGACCGGCCCTCGCCGCGGGGATCATCGGGCTTGCCGCCGGCGCGATCATTTTGGGCTCGACCAGCCGCCCGCGCTACGCCGCCCCTCCGGCCCACCACCACCGCCCGGCACCGTATCCGGGGCGGATCCACGGCGCCGTCACCTATCAGCCCTGGAGCCCCGGCTGGTACCGCTATTGCGCGCAAAAATTCCGGTCGTTTGATCCGGCGTCCGGCACCTATATGACCTACCGGGGCGTGCGGAAATTCTGCTGGTAGTGCGTGCTGCGCGCCCGGCCACTGGGAAGCGAACCTTGCCAAACGCCGGGCTGCGGCACGGCCGAAGAAGGGCCGCCTTACCCGCCACGGGCGGTCCTTCAACGGCCATGCGTGCCGGTTCAATCGACGCCTTTCCGGTTTAACGGCCCGGGTGTAGAGTTCGCGCAGCTCCAGTCTGTCCCGGGCCTTTGCAATGACCTTGGAACTCTATACCGCCTATGTCATCGCGACACTTATTGTGTTGGCCATTCCCGGCCCGACGATTTTGCTTGTCGTCAGTTATGCGCTGACGCACGGCCGCAAATCGGCGACGGCCAGCGTTCTTGGGGTTGGTTTGGGCGACGCAACGGCAGCGACAGCATCGCTCCTCGGCCTCGGCGCGATCCTCGCGACATCGGCAGGCCTGTTCACGGCGTTGAAATGGGCCGGTGCGGCCTACCTTCTTTATATCGGCATCAAGATGTGGCGCGCCCGGCCCAGTGCCCTGGAACCGGCTTCGGTGCCCACCGTTTCGCCGCGGAAGGTCTTCACCCACGCCTATATCGTGACCGCGCTCAATCCCAAGGGCATCGTGTTTTTCATGGCCTTTTTGCCCCACTTCATCGCACCGCAAGCGCCGATTGCGCCGCAGCTCGGGCTATTGGGTGCGACCTTCGTGGTTCTTGGGATCGTGAACGCCGCAGTTTATGCGCTAGCCGCCGCCGAGGTGGGTCAGCGTCTGCGCAGCCCATCGCTGATGCGCGTGGTCAACAAGGTCGGTGGCGGATTTCTCGTTTCGGCGGCGGTTATGACCGCAAGCCTTCAACGCAGCAGCAGCTGACGGCGCTTATCCGCGCTGCGCGGCAAACGGCACGTTTCGCCGCTTTCGGGCACGGCCGGATTTTGCACCTGTATCCTCGGCGTCCGCCGGTGCATTTTCTTTGTTGGCCGAGGCCCGGATGGCATCAAGTGAGTGTTTTGCGCTGGAAAAAGACATCCCGGCATAGCGTTGAATCGCCGCATTCAGTTCCAGGCCGCCGAGCCGGAGCTGTTTGGCCCGCATGGTCAAGATGTCCTTGAAAGCGATGCCGCTCACGCCGTTCGCCTTGCAGATGATGATCAGCGCCTTGTCGCTTTTGCCGTAGATCAGCTTTGACACGGCGGCACTTGGAAGGCCGCTGACCTTGGCCAGCAGGATCCCGAGTTCTGCGGCCCGATCCGACCGGGCGAACTGCTGAACCGCATCGTCGATTTTCAGTTTTTGCGACTGGACATCGCGAATGACCTGGTTTGACTGTTCCCGGCTTTCCTGGAGGCGGCGGGCCCGGGCGGTCACTTCGGCCGCGGCGCGCTCGGCCATCACCTGAACCAGCGTGTTGTCCGCGCCCAGTTCCTTGACCCGTTCCTTGAGCTGCTCGCTCAAAAACGGCACCAACTGGCGCGCCGCATCGTCCGGCAAGTCCTTGCGTTCGATCAACGCTGCCTGAATTCCGGGCACGGCCCGGGCCTTTTCGACAAGCCGGTTGAAGGAGGTCGCGCCAAAATGCGCGCCCTTGTTTTCCGCAACCTTGGTCAGCACAGCGTCGTCGCCGCGATCGACCAGAACATCGGTCACCGCCTCAGAGACACTTTCGCGCCCGGCAATAGCATCCAGATGAACCATCGACGCGGATTGGGCGACACGGACGAGATCGTCGCATTCAAGGACCGGTGAATTTTCCAGGACGGGACGGGCGATGTCGCCCGTATCCTGGGCCAACTCTACCATCAGGTCGTGCGGCGCCGATTGATGGCCGCCAACCCGTTTGGCAAGCGTCAGGCGGGCCTCATCCTCCAATCGCCCAAGCACCTTCATGACGATGTCGCCGAACATCAGGCTGACCTGATCGACATCATCGTCGTTTGCCGCCAAGAACAGATCCGTGAGCGCGTTGACGAGGTTCGTCCGCGCACTGGAGCTCTTGTCTTTTGCAAGCTCGGCGAGCTTGGCCAGGCTCAGCATAAAGGGCTACCAATCCATCCCGACACACAACGGATGAAGTTTAAGTCATCGGCGTTAACATAGAACTACCTCGCCTCCACAGGAAAAAACCTTAATCGGCGGAAACACCTATGTATAATTGCGGCATACTCGAAACCAGTATTGCTCCATTGCATACATCGGAAAATGGATTGTTAGAAATACTAATTACGTAACGTCAAAATGTGCAATTCGGGATCTTCAAAGACTTAGGCCCTGTGGAGGAATTGGAGGTGCATTTCGTCCACATGGCCTAAGCTGTGATCCTATCGCTGAACGGACCGGCGGGTCCGGGCGCCGCCGGACGGCGGCGTTTCGCCGCTGCAGTGCAGCACCTTTTTCGCTTCGCATCCCGCAAAAGGTCTTCTAAGGTAACGATCTCAGAAAGGTGTTCGGGGAGGATCGGAATGACCCTTGCACGCAACCTAAATATGATCGCGTTTCTGATTGCCTTTGCGTTTCTGGCCGGAATAGTTGTCGGCGTGTTCTAAGGCCAATAAGTCATCAATTGAAAACGACTTTCACCCGCGCTGCCGCGGGTTTATTTTTGCCCAGCTGCCATCGGCGCCCTTCCGGCGGATGCCGCGCCTCTCCTTTGAAATCGAACAGCTTTTGGACACCCAACCGCTTCCGGTTGGGTGTCCGGTGAAGTCCAATTCTGCCTGGCTCAGTTCGATCAGGCCGCCTGCGCGCCGACCGCACGGGCCTGGGAGACGGCCGTTTCGTGCTTGGACGTATCGACCATCAACTGATCGGCGGCGATGACCGTCACATCGGTAATCCCGAGAAATCCGAGGATGAACTTGAGATAGTTCGATGCAAAATCGACGTCGGAACCGACCGGCGTGCCGCCGGAGGCCAGAAGGATATAGGCCTTCTTGCCTTCTAAAAGGCCAACCGGACCGTTTTCGCTATAGCGGAACGTTTCACGGGCGCGCGCCACCAGGTCGACCCAGGCTTTCAGGCTGGCCGGAATGCCGAAATTGTAGACCGGCACCCCGATCACGATGGTGTCCGCGGCCTTCAGCTCGCCAACGAGTGTGTCGGACAGCGCGAGCGCGAGCTTTTGTTCAGCCGACCGTTCGCCCGCATCAGTGAAATTCGCGCCGATCCAAGCCTCATCCACGAAAGGCAGGCCAGCCGACACATCGCGGGTCAGCACCTTGGTGTCCGGATTGGACTGAAGCAGACTTGTAACCAGTTCCTCTGTCAGCTGACGGGTCACCGAACCGTCCTTGCGGGCCGATGCGTCGATTTTCAAGACCGTTTTGGTTGTGTCGGACATTGCTCATCTCCAAATCGCTGGGCCCTACAGGCCGTTGTTCAACAGATTTGGAGATAATTGGCCTATCTTCCCTTCACTAGTGGTCAATATGTGAACAGTGCGTTCAAACGCGCCGGCCGTTGCGATCACTCGGCCGCCATCAATCGCGCGGGATCATAATTGAGGATCGGCGCCAGCCAGCGCTCCGCAAGGCCCACGTCCCAGCCTTTACGCATGGCATAGTCTTCCACCTGGTCCCGTTCGATCTTGCCGACGCCGAAATAGTGGCTGTCCGGGTGGCCGAAATAGAGCCCGGACACCGAGGAGCCCGGATACATGGCATAGCTTTCGGTCAGCCGGATACCGGTGTGGCGCTCCGCATCGAGCAATCGGAACAGCGTGTCCTTTTCGGTGTGATCGGGCTGCGCGGGATAACCGGGTGCCGGTCGAATGCCCTGGTATTTTTCGGCGATGATCTGCTCGACCGACAGGTCTTCATCCACCGCATATCCCCATAAATCACAGCGCACGATCTGGTGCAGCTTTTCCGCAAACGCCTCCGCCAGACGATCGGCCAGCGCCTGGCTCAGGATCTTGTTGTAGTCGTCTCCGGCCCGGTCGTACTTCGCTGCAAGTTCGTCTTCGCCGTGGCCGGCGGTGACAGCGAACCCGCCGATATAGTCGGCAACGCGGCTGTCCATCGGCGCCACGAAATCGCTGAGGGCGATATTGGCGCGCCCGCCGCTCGAACGCGCCATCTGCTGGCGCAAGGTGTGAAACACCGCAGTCTGTTCGGTGCGCTGATCGCCGGAAAACACAACGATATCGTCGCCTTGAGCGGCCGCCGGCCACAAAGCGGCCACGCCGCGGGCGGTGAGCAGCTTGTTGTCGACGATTTCGTCCAGCATCCGCCGCGCATCATCATAAAGCGCGGAGGCGGCCGGTCCGTACCGGTTGTCGGTCAAGACCTCCGGATACCGGCCCTTGATCTCCCAGGTCGCGAAAAACGGCGTCCAGTCAATCATCGGCACCAGGTCTTCCAGCGGAAAATCGTCGAAGACGTGCGTCCCGAGTTGCTTCGGCTTGACCGGCGTGTGCGCGGCAAAGTCCGGCTTGAACGCGTTGTCCCGCGCCGCTGCGATCGGTACACGCTTCGCGGTCCCGCGTGAGGCTTCGTGCTTTTGCGCGATATCGGCGTATTTGCCGCGGACCTCGTTAAAATACGGGTCCCGCTGTCCCTCGCTCATCAACCGCGAGGCCACGCCGACGGCGCGCCCGGCATCGGTCACATAGATCGCCTGACCACGGGCATAGTTGGGGTGGATCTTAACCGCCGTATGCACCTCGCTGGTCGTCGCGCCGCCGATCAGGAGCGGCACGTTAAAGCCCTCCCGCTCCATTTCAGCCGCCACGTGGCACATCTCATCAAGCGAGGGCGTAATCAGGCCGGACAGGCCGATGATATCGACATTTTCCTGCTTCGCCGTCTCGATGATCTTGGCCGCCGGCACCATGACGCCGAGGTCGATCACCTCGAAATTGTTGCATTGCAGAACCACGCCGACGATGTTCTTGCCGATGTCGTGCACATCGCCCTTGACGGTCGCCATCAGAATCTTGCCGGCCGACGACTGGCCTTCCAGCCCGCTTTCCCGTTTCTCCTCTTCCATGAAGGGCAGAAGGTAGGCGACGGCCTTCTTCATCACCCGCGCCGACTTGACCACCTGAGGCAGGAACATCTGGCCGGACCCGAACAGATCGCCGACGACGTTCATGCCGTCCATCAGGGGGCCTTCGATCACATGCAGCGGCCGCGCGGCGGTTTGACGGGCTTCTTCGGTATCAGCTTCGACAAAATCGGCGATGCCGTTGACGAGCGCGTGTTCGAGCCGCTTGTCCACCGGCAGCTCGCGCCAGGAAAGATCCGCTTCCTTTTTCTTGCCGCCCTCGCCTTTCCAGCGTTCGGCGGCATCCAGAAGGTTGTCCGTCGCCTCCGGCGTCCGATTGAGCACGACATCCTCGCACAGCGCCCGAAGCTCCGGATCCAGCGTGTCGTAAACGGCGAGCTGCCCGGCATTGACGATGCCCATGTCCATGCCCTTGGCGATGGCATGAAACAGGAACACGGAGTGCATCGCCTCACGCACGCCCTCGTTGCCGCGGAAGGAGAAGGACAGGTTCGACACGCCGCCCGACACATGGGCATGCGGAAGGTTCTGCCGGATCCACCCGGTCGCCTCGATGAAGTCGACGCCGTAGTTGTTGTGCTCTTCAATGCCGGTGGCAACGGCGAAGATGTTCGGGTCGAAAATGATGTCCTCGGGCAGGAAGCCGACCGTTTCCGTGAGCACCTTGTAGGAGCGCTGGCAAATCTCCGTCTTGCGCTCGAACGTGTCCGCTTGGCCCTGTTCGTCGAACGCCATCACGACGACGGCCGCGCCGTAGCGGCGGATCAGCCTCGCCTGCGCGACAAAGGCTTCCTCGCCCTCTTTCAGCGAGATCGAATTGACCACCCCCTTGCCCTGCAAGCATTTCAGACCGGCTTCAATGACGCTCCATTTCGAGCTGTCCACCATCACCGGGACACGGGCAATGTCGGGTTCGGCGGCCACCAGGTTGAGAAACGTGACCATCGCTTCTTCGGAATCGAGAAGGCCTTCGTCCATGTTCACGTCGATGATCTGGGCGCCGTTTGCCACCTGGTCGCGGGCAACGTCGAGCGCGGTGGCGTAGTCACCGGTCTTGATCAGCTTGCGGAACTTCGCCGACCCCGTGACGTTCGTCCGTTCGCCCACATTGACGAAATTGACCTCCGGGGTCAGCTTGAACGGCTCCAGACCGGACAGGCGCATATGCCGCTCCGGTTTAGACACCACGCGCGGGGTCTTGTCCTTCACCGCCTCGGCGATGGCCCGGATATGCGCGGGCGTTGATCCGCAGCAGCCGCCGACGATGTTCACCAGCCCGTCCGCGGCAAACCCTTCAAGGAGTTCGGCCATGTATTCCGGGCTCTCATCGTATTCGCCGAATTCGTTGGGCAGACCGGCATTCGGATAGGCGCAGACAAGCGTGTCGGCGATCCGGGAAAGATCGGCGATATGCGCGCGCATTTCCTTGGCGCCGAGCGCGCAGTTGAGGCCGATGGTCAGCGGTTCAGCGTGGCGGACGGAATTCCAGAACGCTTCGGGCGTTTGCCCCGACAAGGTCCGCCCGGACAGGTCGGTGATCGTGCCGGAGATCATCACGGGCACTTTCCGGCCGATCTCTTCGAACACCTCGTCAATGGCGAACAGGGCGGCCTTGGCATTGAGCGTGTCGAAAATCGTCTCGACCAAGAGGATATCGGCGCCGCCATCGATCAATCCGCGCGCTGCTTCCGCGTACGCGTGCCTGAGATCATCGAATGTGACCGCCCGGAAGCCCGGATTGTTGACGTCCGGCGAAATCGACGCGGTCCGGTTGGTCGGGCCAAGGGCGCCGGCAACGAACCTGGGTCTGGACGGATCAGCAGCGGTGACCGCGTCGGCCGCCTCGCGAGCGAGACGGGCGCTTTCCGCATTCAGCTCATAGGCCAGCGCCTCCATGCCATAATCGGCCTGGGCGATTGTCGTGGATGAAAAGGTGTTGGTTGCGATGATGTCTGCCCCGGCCGACAGGTAGTCGGCATGGATCTGCCGGATCGCGTCCGGTTGGGTCAGGCTCAAAAGGTCATTGTTGCCCTGAAGGTCCGACGGCCAGTCCTTGAACCGGTCCCCGCGGTAATCGGCCTCCGTCAGCTTCAGGAGCTGGATTTCCGTGCCCATCGCCCCGTCAAGCACCAGAATGCGGGACTTGGCCAAGGCGCTTAAACGGCCGAATACATCGGATTTATTCACTTAACTCTTCCTTCCAAAGATCTCTTGCTTTGGTTTTTGATTGTCGAAACGGATTTGGCATTCGCCACCTAGCTGCCAACACCTTTGTTTACGGCGTCACCCCGGCCAAGCGGAACGCCGAGCAGCGACCAAAGAGCCCAAAAGGTGTCCAAAACCATCGTGGTTCCCCGATCCCGGATTTTCCTTCGGTCGTCCGGGATGACAAAAGCGACACGTACGTTCTCCCCTAGGCCGCCGCCTTATCCGGGGCCGCGTTTCCCATGCCCAGCATGTGGCAGATCGCATAGGTCAGGTCCGCCCGGTTCATGGTGTAGAAATGGAAGTCGGACAGCCCGCGGTCGACGAGGTCCATGACCTGCTCGCAGGCGATCGCCACGCCGACAAGTTTGCGCGTTTCGGGATCATTGCTGAGGCCGGCAAAGCGCCGGGCCACCCAATCGGGGATCGACGCGCCGCATTTGGCCGAAAACACCATGGTCGTCTCGAAATTGTGGATTGGCAGGATGCCGGGCACGACCGGGATCGAAATGCCAGCCTTGGCCAGCCGCTCGCGATAGGAATCGAAGAGATCGTTGTCGAAGAAATACTGGGTCACAATCCGGTCCGCGCCGGCATCGACCTTGCGCTTCAAATTGTCGATTTCCATGTGCCAGTCGGCGCTTTCGGGATGGCGCTCAGGATAACCGGACACGGAGATGTCGAACTCGGCGATCTTTTTGATCCCGGCCACCAGATCGGACGCATAGGCATAGCCTTCCGGATGCGGCTTGTAGCGCGCGCCAATGCCCTCGACCGGATCACCGCGCAGGGCCACGATCCGGCGCACACCCAGCGCCCAATAGTCGCGCAGGATCCCGTCGACCTCTTCGCGCGGCGCGGCAACACATGTCAGGTGCGCGGCGGTGTCGAGTTTTGCCTCCTTGAGGATGCGCTCAACGGTCTTGTGCGTGCGCTCGCGTGTCGACCCGCCCGCCCCGTAGGTCACGGACACGAATTCCGGCTGTAACGGTGCCAGCCGCTCGACCGTCGACCAGAGATTGTCAGCCATCTTTTCCGTTTTGGGCGGAAAAAACTCGAAACTCGCGGTGATCGGCGCGGCGGATGTCTGGCGTGACCGGCGCGTTGGAAACGGGGATGTCATGTCAGGCAACCTCTCGGTTGGGATCGGCCAGCGGCAGATCGGTAATGACGCGCCGATCGCGGGCGAGCCAGAGTGTCACGGTCAGTTTGGTGTCGGCCGTGGTGGTCGGCGCCAGATCGGTCACCTGGTCCAGATCAAGGTCGAGGGCTTCGAGCCAGCGCTCCATCTGATCATGGGAGAATCCGAGCCGCCGGTGGGCGTGGGTTTCCCTCAAGAATTCAAGGTCATGCGGGGCAAAATCGATGACCAGCAGACGGCCGCCCGGGCGCAGGGCACGCGCTGCTTCAGAAAGCGCGCGCTGCGGATCGTCCATGAAATGCAGCACCTGATGGATCGCAACGACGTCAAACGACCGGCGCGGCACACCGAGCGCGCATATGTCGCCGTGGCGCACCTGCGCCTTCGAAAGCCCCGCTTTGGCCAAATTGGCGCGGGCAACGGCCAGCATGTCGTGGGACGCGTCGATGCCGAGCCCCGTGACATAATGGTCGGAAAACAGCTCAAGAAGCCGGCCTGTCCCGGTGCCAAGATCGAGGAACGATTGGAACGGCCGCGTACCGAGCGCTGCCAGCATGGCCGCTTCGACCTCCTGATCCGCGGCATGCAAGGACCGCTCCTCGTCCCAGGTCCGCGCCTTGTTGGCGAAATAGGCCGCCGCTTCCTCCGCCTTGGTCTTGCGCAGGGCGGCGGACCGCTCCCGGTCCGCGGCAAGGGTGGAATCTTCGGCGGCCATGCGCGCCACCAGATCGTGGGCAAGCGCGCCGCGCGGTCCGTCCGACAGCCGGTAGTAGACCCAGGCGCCCTCCGGAAACCGCAGGATCACGCCGGCCTCGGTCAGGAGTTTCAAATGGCGGGAGATGCGCGGCTGGCTTTGGCCCAGGATCGCTGTTGCGTCCTTTACGGTCAGTTCGCTCTCGGCAAGAAGCGCAATCAGCCGCAAGCGGGAGGTCTCGCCGACCGCCCGAAGCACCGCCAGGGTGTCGTCAACCGAAAGGGTTTGATCGTCCGCCATATCTCTTGCTTCATGTTGATATAAAGATATCTTTATACGCAATCTATCGGAAATGCAAGGTCGCAGTGATCAGCTTGGACGCCGGCTTCCACCTTCCTCTGCAGAGACGCCCTGGACGCAGCCCAGCGGAGATCCGGGGCCGTGCGCCACCGCGCTCGCAGCTCTCCCCTCCAATGCCGGGGACCTCGGCCCCGAATTCGGCTCATTTGGCCCGGCCATCCTCCAACAGGTCGGGAAACAGGCCTTCGGCAATGCAATCGGGAAGGTCCGAGATCGGAAAAGGCGCGTAGGCGGCCATTTCCCGGCGGTACAGCGCTTCGATATCGTTGTAATCAACCGATCGGCCGTGGACGACGGACTCGAGCTTTTTCTGGAACCGCTCCAGCCCACCCATGGACGAAAAATGCCAGCCGCCGTCGGCGACGATCTCAACCGGCAGCCCGATGCCGGTCGAGATGAGATTTTGTGCCCGGAGGATAAGCGCGGTCAGCCCCGCCGGCACATATGCGCGCTGACGGAGCTTCGCGCGCGTGCGCCGCAGCTTTTGCGGTGTTGTCAGATGCTTTTTTTCCACCATCCTTGAGCCGAGCAGCCAGCTCTTGTCCGGCACGACCCGGTCGAGTTTCAACTTGTGCAGGCTTTGCTCAAAGACGACCAGCTTGCCCCGATAGGCGTGGGTCTCAAGCACGTTTTGCAAGGCCGACCGGCGCACGATTTCATCGACATCCGACACCATGACAAGGTCGCCGGGCGCGGCCGTTTCAAGCCCCTGGGAAATGCAGTTGCGCTGGTAATTCTCCCGCTCCCATCCTCCCCGGCGGTGGTATTTTCCATGCGCCTTGGGCAGTTGATCGGGAAAGGTGATCTGTACATCGATGATCTTGTCGGCCCAGGCTTTGAACCGGCCCCGGTTTTCCGCAAAGTGGTAAGGCTTGTCGGTTCCGCGTTGGGTTTGGTTGGCTTCCACCAGGACGAAATGGTCGACCAGATCGGCCATCTCCCGAAGCCGGATTTCCAGGATGTCGAACTCGTTGTGGAACACAAAACAGTCGTACAGCGCCATATCTCGATCAACGCCCCTTATAGGCTCTTCCAAAGCCGGAACTTGACGCGCAGGTACTTTTCCTGAACGAACCGCGCGGCGCGAAACGATGGCGGAAGATGAAGCGTATCGGCGCGATGGTTCCCGGACAAAAACACCTCGTTGAACTGCGCCATGACCGCCTCGGGGCGATAGGCGCACATTGCCGAGACGGCCTTGTCGGCATCAGCGGCACTCGGCTCATACCCGGTCAAAAGCGCGACCAGATCCCGGCGCGTTTTATAAAGCCAGTCGGGATCGGGGCTCAGACAGACGTGGTTCTGGTCCATGCCGCCCGCCCAGGTAAACACCGGCCGTCCGAGCGCCAGGAACTCCGCGTTGGCGAGCCCGAAGCTTTCGCCGATCTTCTTGGCGTTAAGGCCGGCATCGCAGGTGGCAATAAAATCCGCCTTGTCCTGCGGTCCGATCACCGCAGGCAAAAACACCGCCCGCGGATGATCGATGAACCGGTCGGTGTTGACGAACAAGAAGTGGAGATTGGAGCGCTTGTCCAATGCCTCGGCAACGGCTTGTTGCGCAAACGGAATGTTGAACTGGTCCTTTCCGCCATAGCGGCCGACGACAAATGCATTCTCCGGGATGCCGAATTCGGCGCGGCGCGTCTTTACCGGCTGCGGCAGGTCAACGATATGGGGCACGAACGGCGCGCGGCCGCCGGTCATCCAGTCGGACAGCCACTTTGACACATAGGCATAAACATCGCCGTGGGGCTGAAACTGGCGGAAAACCGCGTGGACGCCGATCCGGCTGGCGGCAATATCCGTCCTCGTTTTCTCGCCGCTGGTGATGAAATAGCAAAAGTCGAGATCGAACGGATCGCTGATGGCTGTGAGGTCCGCGTCCGGGTCGAACGGAACCAGGCGCAAACCGCTCAGCTTGAACTTCTCGACCCCTTGCGGATGGCTTTTCTGGGGGCAGTAGAAGACAACCACATCATGGCCAAGGATTGCCTGAGTACCACCTGCATAATCGTGCAGGGCGACACTCATGCCCCGCTCGTTGATACCGCCCGCCTGAAAGCCGATCCGCATGCCGTCCCCGTTCCGCGCTGTGCAGACGGCTGCTTATCCGAAGACACTTCTATCGTCCAGCACCCGGCTCTTCACAGCTGATCGCCGGAGGCCGCGCCCTCCGGGTCGAGGTCCGGATCGATCATGCCGGCGGCGGCCGCGGCCCCGGCGGCGGCCTTCAGCACGTCAGTCGACGGCTGCGGCGGCTGACCGGCCGGCACGGCCGCGTCCCCGTTCGCGGCCACCTGGACCGTGACCTGCCGGTGGGCGAACTTAATGCCGTTTTGCTCGAAGAGGTCCCGCAAGCCCTGGTAGACCACCTTGCGCAATTCGAACTGTTTGCCCGGTTTGGCGGTGAACTTCACCCGCGCGATCATCGCCGAATCCTCCATCGACAAGATGCCCTGGCTTTTCACCGGCGCAAGCAGCATCGGGCCGTAATACTCGTCCGCCACCAGCTCCTGGCCGAATTTCTTGATGATCTTGCGCATCTTGTCGACATCCGTGTCATAGGTGACCCGGAAAGCGAGCTTCATGATCGCCCAGTCGCGTGAGAAGTTTTCCACCTTCTGGATTTCGCCAAAGGGAACAGTAGTCAAGGCGCCGCGGTGATGGCGCAGTTGCATGGACCGGATGGAGATCTTTTCGACCGTTCCCTTGGCGCTGCCGATGTCGATGTACTCGCCCTTCCGGAACGCATCGTCGATCAGGTAGAACGCACCGGAAAAGATGTCGCGGATGAGGGTCTGCGCGCCGAAACCGATGGCAAGACCAACCACTCCGGCACCGGCGAAGAGCGGTCCGATATTGACGCCGAGTTCGGACAGCACGACCATCGCCGCGATCACCACGATGGTGACAAGCAGGAAGTTCCGGAAGATCGGCAGGAGCGTCGCGATCCGGCTCTCGCCCGCGCCGCCGACTTCCGCCTCCTCGTCCTTTTCCGCCGGTGCCTCCTTGGCGATCTGACGGTCGATCAGGATCTTGACGGATTCGTAGGCCATGTAGCCGAGGAACATGACCAGCAGGATCTCGATGAACGAGCCGACGAACGAGCCGCTGCCGGCCAGCGGCACGCCCCACATGTTGGCCAGGAGATCGGCGGATCCAAACGCCACCAGAATGGCCGCGCCGCGATCGAAAAGATCCCGGAATTGGGACCGGTCCGCCTCCCGGTCGGCGGCCTCCGCGCGGGCCTGTGCCGCCGCGCTTTCCGCGTCCTGGCTATCGTCCTCCGACGTGTCCGCGCGCTGAATATCCTCCAAAATCGCCGCCTGGACCTTTGGCGTGTCGAGACGGGGTAGAAGCACCTTGTCGATCATGAGGATCAGCACGCCATAACCGGCAGCGGCGACCAGGATCACCGCCAGCGGCGCGGCGACCAGGCCGGTCGCATCGGGCAGATCCAGCAGAATCCGGATTGCGGAAATCGCCCACGCGATAACGAAGTAGACGACTGCAATGATGTGCCAGGAACCCGCCAGGATACGGCGCCAAAGCGCGGCCGACGTGCCTTTCGCGCCCCGGATCAGATCCCCGATCACGTGCCGGTAGGCGATCGCGATCCCGCTCAACAGCAGCATCGACAGCATCGCCGCGGCGATCAGGGCAAGCTTGTGGGCATCCTCAGGCAGACCCAGGCGGTCCATCAGGTTGCACAAGCCGAGCGCCACCGCGGCAATGACCGTCGCTCCGATCAGCAAGCGATAGAGGCCTTGGGCGTTGGCGTTCGAGAGCGCCACGAGCCGGTGCGTCGGCGCATCGGGCGCCAGAAGGTTCAAGAAAACAATCCGGACGAACAAAAACAGAGCGGTCGTCGACACAACGACAAACGTCGTCTCCTCGCCGGCATCCGTGTCACTGGTCAAAAACAGCCCGATAAGACCAGCCACGGAGATGAAAACGACAAGGCCAACCGTCATCAAGATCGCGCGCAGGAACAGATAGGAAAGCTTGTCGGCGCGATGATAGACGTCCTGCTTGTAAAGATAGACGAATTGCCGGCGTCCCCATCGGCCGACAAAGGTGGTCGCGAGGAGGCCGAGCGCAACGGCCACAATCAGCCCAAGAGCGGTCGTGAAGATCCAGCTCAAGCTCCCGTCGGGGCCATGGGCCCGGAGCGTCGCCACCATGGTTCCGGGAAATGAAGGCACTTCCATCACGATCGACTTGACGACATCGCGCGCCTTCAGCGCGGTCTCGATCTCCGCCTCGAACGGCTCGGCCGCCTCCCGGCGGGCCAGTTCGTCGGGATCAAGCGCCAGTGCCGCATCCGATGCCGCATCGCCCGGCTCCGATGTCTCCGCTTCAGCAGCCTGCGAGCCGATCAGGCCAAGGACCCCTTGCGCGGACGCAGGTCCAAGCAGCACGCCGGTCAGGATCAACAGCGAGAGCGTGAGAACCACGGCCGCTCGTATTCTGGAAACGATCGTCTTCGCAGCGCCCGCGAGCCTGAAACACTCCTGAGACCTTACCATCGCGCGCATTGCCCCCATCCTTCACCGTGCCGTCAAAAAGCACGGAATTCCCGGCATGAAAAGCACTGCAAAGCGACTTGTTCGTCGAAGCCTGTCAGAAGTTGCGAGGCTGAAACGAAAAAAAACGGCCCGGGTCTCCCGCGGGCCGTTCAGAGGACCGACAACACAGGCGATCAATGTAAGGAAACGGTGTTCCAGTGGGCCAGTTTCCGCTTGGCCTCACCGACGGTCATGCGGTCGAAGGATTTCATGGCGCGGCCGCGGGCATCGGCGCTTAACCGGTGGCGCCACGGACCGATCGACAACAGGGCGCCGACGGTGACCGGAGAGAAACCCAGCGCCTTCGCCGTCATCAGGAACGGCTCGGGATCGGTGCGCACCATCCAGTGGCTGACCTCTTCCAGCCCGCACCGCGACAACCAGGCAACGGCGGCAACGACCTCCGGGAACCGGTCCTCGGCCGCAAACCGCAAAAGCGCGGCCTCCGAGATGGTTCCGTTCTGGGCTTGCTGGAGCACGCGGCTGCGGGCGGTTTCAAAATCGTAGCGTCCCAGCCAGTATTGATTGCTCATCCGCGTTGCCGCGATTTCCGTGGCGTTGACGATGCGTTTCGCTTCCGCCCGCCGACCCCTTTCTTCAAGCTTGCGCCGGACATCGCCACCGGCGATCGCAACAAGCGCGTGGATATGCTGGTCGGCCAGATCGGGACGATCGCTGAGCACAAGCTGAAGCGTGGCGTCGGCAGCCGCATCGCTGATCAACGACGTCATGGACACGTCTGAAAACACGGCGCCGTCGTTGCCGGCCACCTTGCGCTTGACCCTCATGTCGCCGCGGGCCACCAGAATGTCGGTCACCGCCTCCGGCAAAACGTCCCGGTGGGCGATCGCATACAGATGACAGTCGCCCCGCTTGCGCGCGATATGAACGAGATCGGCATCGCGCAACACGGTCGACCGCTTGAGGATCGGCTCGGCAATCGCGATTTCGTCCTCGGCCAGCTTTCGAATGGTCTCTTCCGGTCCACGTCTCAGGCCGGCCATCTGATCGGCGACAAACCGGCGAACCTCGGCCTCGACCATTCCGACCAGGCGGAGCAGAACCGCGTCGTAGATATCGACCTGCTCGTCTGAGCACCGGTCCGATGTCAAGGCGAAGAGTGTAGCGACATGGCGGGCCAATTCCGCGCGCCGATCGGCTCCGGTGTCTCCACTCAGTTCCGCAAAATTCACAAGTTCGGTTTTCAGCGCTTCCGACATTGCTCGTAACCAAAGTCCGGGTTGTGATTGCGATGGACTTTGGCGGGCAGATTTAAAGAAGTAAAAAACGCCGTTTTTGAGAATGTAATTGTTTTTATCTAAAATCCGTTCCTTATTTGCGCCAAATCGCCGACATCGAATGTAATTGTTTAATCCGTCTCGATTTTCTTGCGCGCCGCGTATCTGCAAGACGTCGCCCGGGCGCTCAAAAAAATGTGGCCGTTGCCGATTTTTTTGTTTCGCGCGCGTTCGGGCAGCCGGCCGTGTAAAGATCGGGAACCCCATGTTGAACGACAGAGTCGCTTGATGACGGATTTGCCCCGCCCCGGAGAAATCGCCCTCGATCAGGACCCGGCCGCGCAACGGCCGGACGCCGGTCTGGTCTTTATCGGCCACATTGAAACACCCTGGACCAGCCGGCATGAGTGCCCGCGAAGCGGCCGGCGCAGCGATGACCTATGCAAGGTGCACCTGAAGCCGGACTATGCGCCGGGCCTTGCCTCGGTCGACAGCTGTACGCATTTGATCCTGCTCTACTGGATGGACAAGGCGCGCCGGGATCTCATTGTTCAAGCGCCCGCCTTTGACAGCGTCACGCATGGGGTCTTTGCCCTGCGCTCTCCGGTCCGCCCGAATCCGATTGCCCTGTCGGTTGTCGACCTTGTGGCGATTGACGGGCCGACATTGACCGTCCGCGGCGTGGATTGCCTGAACGGCACGCCGCTGTTGGACATCAAACCCTATTTTCCGCGCAACGACAGCATCCCGGACGCGGACGTCGGCTGGCACCCGAACCGCACCCATCCGGACCGCCGGTCCACCGATCTGTGAGCCCGTCGCCTGAACGCGCCGGGCCGGGCTGAACCGGTTTTCGTCCGATGGGTCCAAGTTGGACGGAAACGGCGCTAAAGGCCGTCCGCCAAGGACCGCGCGAAATCCCCGGCTTCATGCGAGCGGACAAGCGCGTGCCGGACCAGATCGTCGAAATGCCGGATGAACAGCTGGACATGCCCGGTCGCGGAGAAGGCGAGATAGCGCTGGCCGATATAGATGGCGGCCCGTTTCTGGCCGAACACGGTGAACGGCGCCGAATACCGGTCGCTTGCCCCGAACAGATGCACCCGCAAGGACGGGTAGAGCGCGCTCAGCATGTCCCCCATGTGGAGGAGCTGGGCCTTTCGGGACGCGGCCGGCACATCGCGCCACATGCCCTCGCCGTGGGCGAACAGGATCAACGTCTCGCGCGAAAACGCGATTTCCATGTCGGTTTCAGGCCGATGCAGCAGCGCCCGCTGATCGCGCGTATCCGTGATCGCCTGGCCCGCCGTGCGCACGGTCTCGCCCGAATACTCGAAAGTGAGCACCTCTTCGGTCTTCAGGACATCGGGCAGGTTGGCCGGCACGTGGCGGATCTTGGCGCCGTTCGATTCCCGGTACCAGGCCAGCAGATGTTCATCCACCGGGTTCCGGTCCGTTTCCGCCACCTGCACCGCCTGGTCGAGGATTTCCGCGGCAATGCCACGATGCGCCGACAGTCCAAGCAGCCAGTCCGACGACACGCCGAGCGAGCCGGCGATCGCGGCCAGCGCCTGGCCGTTGGGAAGGCGCGGCGCTTCGTCGGACAGGAGCTGCGAGACGGTCGACCGGTCCAATCCCGCCGCCCGGGCCAGATCGCTGCGGTTCATCTCCCGCGACCGCAAGGAGGACGCCAGGCGTTCACGAAACAATACAGCGCGGTCTCTTTTATCCATGAGTTGAGGATTATCAAAAACTGTTGGAAAATTCCACGCGAACGAAGCACCAACGGCACGCGCTCATGACCGGCGGCACCAAACGGCAGAAAGACATGCGCAAGGCGCTCCGCGCCCTGTTGCCGCGCGTGCCGATGGCGGATGCTGAAGCGATCCTGACCATCGCGCTTGCCGGACACCTGCGCCACCTGCCGCCCTCCATCGCCCTGTGGCAGGCGACGACCACGCATGTGCGCCACACTCATTCGGACTACGACAGACTGCTGGAGGACGGCTACGACCGGGACTCGGCGCGATTTTTCGTGATCGACGACATGAATGGCGTACTCGAAGCGTGGGGCTGCGCGCGGCGCATCGACCCGGACGGGGATCCGGAGCACACAGCGTTCTGACGGGTCCGAACCGGTTCGGTCAGGCGGGGTCCGGGCGCCGGGCGATCAGGTCGATTTCCACCAGCGCGCCAACGGCAAGGCCCGTGACCCCGATGCAGGTCCGCGCCGGCAGTTTTCCAGGCTTGAAATAGCCCTGATAGGTCTCGTTCATCGCCGCATAGTCCCGGTCGAATTCGGTGAGGTAAACCCGGGCGAAGGTGACATGGTCCAGGGTGAGCCCGACACCGTCCAGAACGATCTTGAGGTTCTCCATCACCCGCGCCGTCTGCGCTTCGACGCCTTTTGGAAGCGGCGCGTCCGGATTGTCCGGATCGGTCGGCATTTGCCCGGTGACAAACACCCAGCCGTCGGCCTCGACCGCATGCGAAAACGGCGCGACCGGGCGAGGGGCCCGCTCGATCATGTGATGGATTGGCAGCATGACTGGCTCCGTGGTGTCCGATCGATCCGCGCCGCTCAGTGCGGCACATAGATCCATTGCTCGGGAATATGGGCGGTGACCGTCTCGCCGGCATGGATCCGGCCCGGCTTTTCCACGTAGCCGACAAGGCCGCGCAGGTTGCGCGCCGATTTTGGAAACAGAAGGTCCAGGCCCTCCCGGCCCGGCACATGGGAGGCGATCGCCCGCCCGGCGAACCGGCACGGCGCGTTGTCGCCGTCGACACGGATCACCGCGCCGTCCTCGAAGGCAAGCCGCGTGCGCGGCGGGATCAGCGAGAAGTTGGGAAGGCCCGTCACGACGATGTTGCCGCCGATCCAGCCGGGCTCGAGCGTGTCGATCTGCATGCGCCGGGCGATCACGCGCAGCTCTTCCACCGACAGGATGGAAATCTGCCGCTCGTTGCACATCTCCGTGCCGCGCTCATACCACGGCTCCCGGCCGCCGGACTTGCGGGTGTAGCCGCCGTGCCGGTCGCCCGGGATCCCTTCGAAGGTCAGATCCAGCGCCTCGATGGTCCGGGTCTGAAAGTCGTCCGGACTGGCCGTTTTCAGGACGCGGGCCACCGCGCCGTTGATTTTACGGGCCGGCGTGTGGTGGCGCGGTTCGATGTCTTCATCGCCAAAAAGATTTGCGGGCATGGCCGATCTCCTGTCGTCGTCACACCACCTCTATCGATTGCCTCGACCCGGAGCAAACACTACGATTTTAAGATCCGATCGCTGTGACCGACGAACGCCGCTCTCGCCCGGGCTTACCGGCCCTTGAACATGCCGGACGGAAATCCGTCGATGCCGACGGCATTCTTTTCCCGCCGGTAGGCCTCCAGTTCTTCCTCGGTCTTGGCGTTGGTCCAATTGTCGATCGACGCCCGTTCGCCCTGATAGTCAAACAGCGGCACACCATACCCGCACGAGGTCTGCGCCATTTCGATGTCCATGCGCACGATCTGCCGGGCGCCATTCGGTTCGTCGCCGTCAAAGGCGCTGGCCAGAAGGGCGTGATAGGCTTCGCCGCCGCGCGGCAGGATCTCCCCGCGCCCGTAAAGCCGCAGGATGTTCGGCGGCCCGTCCACGGCGCAGAACATGATCGTCATGCGGTTGAGCTGGCGCAGATGCGCGGCCGTCTCGTTGCCGCTACCGGTCCGGTCGAGATAGGCGATGTCGTTCGGCCCGAGCACCTTCAGGCACGTGGTCGGGCGCGGGGAGATGTTCACCCGGCCGGTTGGCGCCGCCGTCGCGGTGAAGAAGATGTGCTGGCGGGCGATGAAACCGGTCAGTTGATCCGAAAGGCTGTCAAATTGTTTGGCCATCGGCCGCGCTCCTGATACCGTCAAGGACCGCGACTGTGCCGTGCCCGGATAAGGTCCGCAAGCCCGCGTGATCCGGCCATCCGGCCTCCGCAAAACGCAAAACGCAAAAAACGTCCGGTCCTATGTGCGGACCGGCACGGCCGCCGACGGTCAGGTGCCAAGACCCCCGCCGCCGCCGAGTTCGCCGCCACCGGACGATCCGGACCCGCCGCCTGGCTTCGGTTTCTTGCCGCCGGCCGGATCCGGCGGCGGGCCCTTGGGCTTCTTGCCGCCGCCCACACGAAAGATTCCCGTCTTGCCGAGGCCGCCCTTGCCGAGCACGTCCTTTACCAGGGAATCGGGGGGCAGCGGGCCCGGCAAATCCGGGCGCCCGCCGGTTGGTTTTTTGCCCGCCATCTCACGCCTCCATGAATTCGATCGCAATGACATCCTTCAAATCCGCCAAAAGGACCGATTTGACCGGATATTCTTCCACCGTCACGCTGCTGTTCGGGACAAAGGTCTTGGATTCCGCGCCGGGCACATGCCAGGTCGCATCCGCGAGCATCAACTGGGCATCGGCATCATCGTCACGGTCGGAATAATATTTCGGCCAGCCGACCAATGTCGTGCCGTCCTTGAACCGGACCGCGACCCAGACCCCCTGGTTTTCGCTAAACGCCTCGGCCCAGGCCGTCCGGTCGCTCACCCGCTTGGTGAGGTTGAAGAGGTTTATGAACTGGTAGCTGAGCGAATTGTTCTTGATGACGGCAAACGCAAAGGCCAAAAGGCCGGCGATCACAAAGGGGGCAGGTGGCAACGTCTTGATATACTGGACGTAGTTTTGCTCGGTCTCAATGTCCGTTGCACCCGCCAGTTTGGGGAAAAACCCCTCTCCCGCGATCCAGATCGACAGGAGCTGTGTCGCGATGGTGAAGAACAGGATCCAGGACAGCGTCTCCACCGTGCCCTTCACCTTCACGTCGGACATGGCGTTCATCAGGAAAAAGCCGAACAGCCCCGGCAAGAGCAACAAGAGAACGGAAAAGGCTTCGTAGCTGGTGACCATGACGCAACCCCCGCGCGCGGATCCTCACAAAGGATACGCCAATGGTTGTTGCCGGACAAAGGAAAAGGCGGGCCGGCGGCGCGGGGACGGTTGTCTAATCCACCGCCGCCGCAAGCCACGCCTGCCATTTCGAAAGGGGATCCGAGAATTCTAACTCTTCTTCTGGCCAATGGTCTGGGCGCTTCAGACGCTTTGGCAGCTTCGTGCTGCCATCACCATACGCGGAATTGATTTGATCCAAAGTGATCGTTTCATTGACACTCAAATCCACGGACACCAGCGACGGCCCGTAAAATTGCCGTCGCTGGTGTCCGCCCCGCTCAGGTCCGCCCCGCTCAGGTCCGTCCCGCTCAGGTCCGCCCCTCTCAAGTCTGCCTCGCGCAGGTCCGCCCCGCTCAGGTCCGCCCCTCTCAGGTCCGCATCCACCAGATACAATCCGTATAGGCGAGCATCTTCTTTCGTCTCCAACGCGTAGCTGAGCCAGGCCAGACCGAGATGATGCGCGGATGTGTGATCGTGGGTGATGTGAAGCCTTTCAATGAGTTGGCGGGCCGCGCGGTCATCCGGCCAATCGAGCGCAACGCGCGCCGCCCGCAAGGCTTCCTGCCGCGCGCTGGCGGCGTCATCGGTGTCCGCACTTCCGGCCACCAGAAGCGGCTGCGCCTGCGCGGCGGCAAGCACGGTCAGCACGGCACATAGACATCGCGCAGCGTGATGCGGTTTGCCAATAGTCTAGCCTGCCAGATCGCGCATGCAAGAATTGCAGGGCCGGTTTTCAGCAACTCACCATACAGATAAAAAAGGCGGCCCAACGGACCGCCTTCAGACTGCCGACAAACCGGTTTGTCTCCCGGCAGTCATGCTCGGGCCTGTCCCACTGATGTCCGGTTTTACGCGATTGCGGGATGTTCGTTGTCGGCCCGCATGCCTCACCATGCCGCCCTGGCCCCCGAGCCGGGGCCCAGAACTTTGCGGAAGGTGTTGTTTTCCAGAACAAAATGCGCTGGTTGCTGGGTCCCGGATGGCCGCTCACGCGGCCTCCGGGAAGGCACCAAATAGCAGGCCGCGCTCATGCCAAAGCGCAGGTCCTTACGCGTCTTGGCCGCGCAAAGTGCAATTGGTTCAATGATATCTGCCTGCCCCCGGATTTTGAACCGGACAGCAGCGGGCCTGTCCCGCGCATCCATAACGTTCTGATTTTTATGGATCCCCGGACCCTTGTCCGAGGATGACGACGGAAACATCGGGGGTTGTCATCAACCACAAGGCGGCCCCGGGGACCGCCTTTTGAACATATGGCTGTCTGCCGTGCCGCTACCGCGTCAGCGGCTTGTACTTGATCCGGCGCGGGTCGGCGGCGTGCGCCCCAAGCCGTCTGACCTTGTCCTTTTCATAGTCCTCGAAATTGCCCTCGAACCACTCCACATGGCTGTCGCCCTCAAAGGCGAGCATGTGCGTGGCCAACCGGTCGAGGAACATCCGGTCGTGGCTGATCACCACGGCGCAGCCGGCGTAGTTCTCCAGCGCGTCTTCCAGCGCTGCCAGCGTCTCGGTGTCGAGATCATTGGTCGGCTCGTCGAGCAGGAGCACATTGGCGCCCTTTTTCAGGACCTTGGCCAAGTGCACCCGGTTGCGCTGCCCGCCGGAAAGATTGCCGACCTTGGCCTGCTGGGCCGGGCCCTTGAAGTTGAAAGAGGAGCAATAGGCGCGTGAATTGATCTCCTTGTCGTCGAGATAAATCACCTCGGCGCCGTCGGAAATCTCCTCCCACACGGTCTTGTCCGGATCGAGCTTGTCGCGCGACTGGTCGACATACCCCAGATGCACGCTGTCGCCGATCACGACCTCGCCGTCGTCCGGTTTTTCCTGACCGGTCAGCATCTTGAACAGCGTCGACTTGCCGGCCCCGTTCGGGCCGATCACGCCAACAATGCCGCCGCGCGGCAGCTTGAAGGTGAGATCGTCGATCAGGAGCCGGTCCTCAAAGCCCTTGGAGACGCCCTTGACCTCGATGACGTTGGCGCCGAGCCGCTCGCCGACCGGGATCATGATCTGCTCGATCGTCGGCACGCGCTCTTCCTGCATCGCCAGAAGGTCCCCATAGGCCCGGATCCGGGCCTTGGACTTGGTCTGGCGGCCTTTCGGGCTCATGCCCATCCAGGCGCGCTCGCGCTCGATCGCCTTGGAGCGGGCCATGTTCTCGCGGCCCTCCTGCTCCATGCGCTTGGATTTCTTCTCCAGATAGACCGTGTAATTGCCCTCGTAGGGAATGCCCCGGCCGCGGTCGAGCTCCAGGATCCAGCCGGTGACATTGTCGAGGAAATAGCGGTCGTGGGTGATGATCAGCACCGAGCCCTTGAACTCGCGCAGGTGCCGCTCCAGCCAGTGCACGGTTTCCGCGTCCAGGTGGTTGGTCGGCTCGTCAAGAAGCAGAAGATCGGGCTCCGACAGGAGCAGCTTGCACAGCGCCACGCGCCGGCGCTCGCCGCCGGAAAGGTTCTCAACGCCGGCATCGGACGGCGGGCAGCGCAGGGCCTCCATCGCCATTTCCACCTGGCTTTCCAGGTTCCAAAGGTCGGCGGCGTCGATCTCGTCCTGAAGCGTTGCGGCCTCCTCGGCGGTCTCGTCCGAGTAATCCATCATCAGCTCGTTGTAGCGGTCGAGCTTGGCCTGCTTGTGGGCGACGCCTTCCATGACGTTGTCCATCACGGTCTTGGAATTGTCGAGCTGCGGCTCCTGCGGCAGGTAACCGACCTTGGCGCCGTCCGCGGCCCAAGCCTCGCCCTGAAACTCCGTGTCGAGCCCGGCCATGATCTTCAAAAGCGTCGACTTGCCCGCCCCGTTCGGCCCGAGAATACCGATCTTGGCGTCCGGGTAGAACGACAGGTGAATGTTGTCGAGCACCTTCTTGTTGTTATAGGCCTTCGACAGGCCGTGCATGTGATAGATGAACTGGCGCGCCATGGGGCTCGTCGTCTCCGCTTCTTTGAATCTGTCGGGGTGTTTTTCGATCGTTGCCGCGTGTTTTAGGCGAAACGGCGGCCCGGGGCAATGGGACGGCGCGGGATTTCAAGCGCCATCAGAGCCACAAGAGAATGGCCGCGCTGCCGCGCGATATGATGTCTGGATACCCGATCGAGCCGGGAACAAGTTCCGGATCGGCGCTCGGCTCCGCCTCACCTGTCCGCAATGACGGGAACAGCACCGCGATCCGGCGTGTCACGCCCTTTCCCACAGGACGTCATCCCGGGCAAGCCAAAGGCGCGACCCGGGATCGGGGCGCCACCGGGGTCGCGGCGGTTCCTCGGTCGTTCGCCTTGCCCCGTGCCGCCCCGATCTCCGGCTGCGCCTTACGTCCGGGAGGACGGCGGATCATTGCGACCCTCGTCATGCCATGGCTCGACCATGGCATCCATTCCCTTCGCTGTCCAAACGACCCGCCTTAACCTGGGGCACCGTCGCGGTATGGATCACCGGATCAAGTCCGGTGATGACGATCGAAAGTGGGGTGAAATCGCGCCTTTGCCCGGCGCCCTTTCCCACCGGACGTCATCCCGGGCAAGCCAAAGGCGCGACCCGGGATCGGAGAGCCACCGGGGTCGCGGCGGTTCCCCG
>JAEPNV010000016.1 GCA_017643215.1 Roseibium sp.
CAAACACCAGGTCGCAGGCGGCCTTGAACGCGATCCCGTCAAAACCGGGCGCCATTGGCCGATACAGGGGATCACCCGCATTCTGGCCGTCCACGACTTCCGCCATCTTCTTCATTGCGGCCATGACCTGGTCGCGGCTGACAACACCATGATGCAACCAGTTGGCAATGTGCTGGGCGGAAATCCGGCAGGTCGCACGGTCCTCCATCAAGCCGACATTGTTGATGTCCGGCACCTTCGAGCAGCCGACACCCTGATCGATCCAGCGCACGACGTAGCCCAAAATGCCCTGGGCGTTGTTTTCCACTTCGCGCAGGATCTGGGACTCGGTCCACTTCCGGAAGCTGGCCAGGGGGATCTCGAGCAATCCGTCCACATGCGCCCGGCGCCCGCCAGCCTTCAGCCGCGCCTGAACCGCGAATACATCGACCCGGTGATAATGCAGAGCGTGCAGCGTCGCGGCCGTCGGGCTCGGCACCCAGGCACAATTGGCGCCCGCACGCGGATGCTCAATCTTGGTGTCGAGCATGTCGGCCATTCGGTCCGGCATGGCCCACATGCCCTTGCCGATCTGGGCTCGGCCGCTCAGGCCGCATTCCAGCCCGATGTCGACATTCCGGTTTTCATAGGCAGTGATCCAGCCCTTCCGTTTGATGAAATCCTTACGGGAGAACGGCCCGGCTTCCATTGATGTGTGAAGCTCGTCGCCCGTCCGGTCCAGAAAACCTGTGTTGATGAAGGCCACCCTGTGCCGGGCGGCGCGAATGCATTCCTTCAAATTGCCGGAGGTCCGCCGCTCCTCGTCCATGATGCCGATCTTGACCGTGTATTGCGGCAGGCCGAGTACAGTCTCCACGTGGGTGAAGATCCGGTCGGTGAAGGCCACTTCCTCCGGACCATGCATCTTGGGTTTGACGACATAGACCGATCCGCGAACCGAGTTGCGGTTGCCTTCGGTCTTTTTCAGATCATGCATGGCGATGAGCACCGTGACCATCGCATCCATCAGGCCCTCAAATCCCTCGCCGCCCTCAGCATCTTGGACAGCGGGATTGGTCATCAAATGGCCGACGTTCCTGACCAGCATCAGCGCCCGGCCCTTCACCGACACCGCGCCGCCGTCGGGCGCCGTGTAGGCGAGATCGGGATTGAGCGCCCGGGTGACGGTCTGGCCGCCCTTTTCGAACGTGTCGGTCAAATCGCCCTTCATCAGACCGAGCCAGTTGGCGTAGGCCTGGACCTTGTCTTCAGCATCGACGCAGGCGACCGAATCTTCGCAATCCATGATCGCGCTAACCGCTGCTTCAAGGCGGACATCGGCCAGTCCAGCCTGATCACGCGCGCCTATCGCATCGGTGCGGTCGAACACCAATTCGACATGCAGGCCGTTGTTCCGCAACAGCACCGCGTCCGGCGCCTTCGGATGGCCTTGGTAGCCCACGAATTTCTCAGGCTGGGCCAGCGGCAAATCGTCGATCAAAAGGGCGCCATCGTGAACATAATAACGCCGCGCATCGGCGTGGCTGGCGCCATCGATTGGAAACGCCTCATCCAGGAACACACGCGCCCGCGCCACGACCCGGGCCCCGCGGCCCTTGTCATAACCGCCCTTGGGGGCCGGAGATCCCATTGCGTCGGTGCCGTAGAGCCCGTCATAAAGACTGCCCCAACGAGCATTTGCCGCATTCAGCGCATACCGCGCATTGGTGATCGGCACGACGAGCTGCGGGCCGGCCACCTCCCCAATTTCCGGGTCGGTGTTGGTGGTTTCGATCTCAAACGGTTCGCCCTCGGCGACGAGATATCCGATCTCGTACAGGAAGGCCTTGTAGGCCTCATGATCGTGCGGCTGATTGGACCGCGCCTTGTGCCAGTTGTCGATCTTCGTTTGCAGATCCTCACGCTTTTGCAAAAGAGCGCGGTTTTCCGGTCCAAAACCGTTTATCAGGTCCGACATCCCCCGCCAGAAAACATCCGCTTTAACGCCAGTACCCGGAAGGGCCTTTGCGTTTATGAACTCGTAGAGCACTTTGGCCACTTGCAACCCGTGAACGCCGACGCGGTCGGTCATGTGATTTCCTCGTCTTTACCGGAACAGCTGATGATGCACTTGTGAGGGCGGGTCCCTTAAAGCCGTCTTTATTGTCCGGTCCGGCACTTGCGGTCAATGATTTGGCCAAGGCAATGAGTTTTTCTGAATCGGACCGAAGCCGAGTGGGAGAGCGTATACCGTGCACAAAAGCCACGACGACCGGCCCTGCCCTTGTTTGGGTGCGCAATCTGGGTCATGTGGAAGGCCGGCTCAAACGCCGGCGTAACAATGCGCCACCACATGATGGCACAACGGGACACTGATCAACCACATGATCACCGCCACCTTGAACCTTGGAGGGCGCATTTATGGCAATGCCGTCTTGCTGCTGATCCTGACCACCCTGTTTTGGGGCGGAAATGCGGTTGCGGGCCGGCTTGCGATCGGCGAGGTTTCCCCGATGGTCGTGGTCGCCCTGCGGTGGATCCTCGTCGCGGCGATCATGGCCGGCTATTTCTGGCCCCGGATCGTCGCCGAATGGCCGCTCATGCGTCCCTATCTTGGCCGGATGGTGCTGATGGCCGTGTTCGGGTTTGTCGCCTTTAATTCGCTGTTCTACATCGCCGCCCATTCGACGACCGCCGTCAACCTGGGGATCATCCAAGGATCGATGCCGGTCTTTGTGCTGATCGGGTCCGTGCTCGCGTTTGGAACAAAAGCACGGCCCCTGCAGGTCCTGGGAATCCTGGTGACGCTGATTGGCGTCGTTCTGGTCGCCTCCCAGGGCAACTTACAGGTCTTGCTGACCCTGTCGGTCAATCCCGGCGACGGGATCATGCTGGTCGCCTGCTTCCTTTATTCCGCCTACACGCTCGCGCTGCGATCCCGCCCGCAGGTCTCCGGGCTTGTCTTCTTCGCCGTGCTGTCCATCATCGCTGCTGTCACATCGCTGCCCGCGCTCGGTTACGAGATCGCCACCGGGACCGCCCAATGGCCGACGCCCAAGGGCTGGCTGATTGTGCTGTTCATCGCTCTGTTTCCCTCGTGCCTGTCACAGATCTTTTTCATGCGCGGCGTGGAACTGATCGGCCCGGCGCGCGCGGGCGTTTTTATCAACCTGGTCCCGATCTTCGCGCCGATCCTTGCCGTTCTGGTGCTGGGCGAGCCGTTCCGGTGGCATCACGGCGCCGCGCTGGCGCTGGTTCTCGGCGGGATCTACCTGTCTGAGCGGCGGGCGGCGGGCCAGTAACCAGGCTCACAAAAAAGCCATTGGCAGTGCTTGGATTTGCCTTAAGCTGCGGGCACAGTGACCGCCATGGAAACACCTGTTGTTGTGGGCGCCTTCGCGCTCTTGCTGATTACGATTTCACTGCTGCAGCCTCTGGCCCGGCGGTTGGGCGTTGCCCCAAGCGTTTTGCTTGCGATGGTCGGCACGTTGATCGGCATCATGGCAATCTACCTGCTCTACACGCCGACAACGGACGCCTTCAATCCGATCGCAAACGTATTTGTTCATCTGCCGTTCGATTCGCAGATGATCCTCTATATTTTCCTGCCCATTCTTTTGTTCCAGACATCGCTGACGCTGGATGTTCGCCGGATCATGGAGGACATCGGTCCGATCCTGGTAATGGCCGTCTTGGCGGTCCTGGTCGCGACTGCGTTCATCGGTCTTGCGCTCTATCCGCTCGCCGGTGTGCCGCTTGTCGCCTGTCTGCTGCTCGGCGCCATCGTGGCCACAACCGATCCGGTCGCCGTTGTGGCGATCTTCCGCGATATCGGCGCGCCGGCCCGCCTTGGACGGATTGTCGAGGGCGAGAGCCTTTTGAACGACGCGGCCGCCATCGTGCTGTTCGTGATCCTGCTTGGGATCCTGACCGGACGTTCGGAGCCGGATTTCGCACAGGCCGCCATCGCTTTCGCCCGGTCATTCGCCGGCGGTGTCCTGGTCGGCATCGTCGTTGCGCGGCTGTTCGTGCTGGTGCTGCCGATCATGCGCGATCTCCCGCACGCGCAAGTCACCTTGAGCCTTGCCCTGCCCTACGCGATTTATGTGGTCAGCGATCAATTCGCGGATGTTTCGGCAGTGGTCGCGGTCGTGTGCGCCGGTATAGTTTTCAATCTTTACGGCCCATCACGGATCGCACCAGTCAACTGGACCTTCCTGCACAATGTCTGGGATCAGATCGCGTTCTGGGCCTCGTCCCTTGTCTTTGTTCTTGCCGCAATCCTGATCCCGCGGCTGGTGGCCGGATTTGACCCGCTCGATATTCTGCTGCTCGTCGTTGTCATCGTCTCCGCGCTGGCCGCCCGCGCGTTCGTCATCTTCGGCATTTTGCCCGCTCTCAGCCTGTTCGGGCGCGGCGAGGTGGTGGACAGAAAATTCAAGACCGTGATGCTCTGGGGCGGCATGCGCGGCGCGATCACTCTAACGCTTGCGCTCAGCGTCGCCGAGCACGCCGAGCTGTCGGACGATATCTCCAGTTTCGTCACCCGGCTGGCGACCGGATTTGTGCTGTTCACCCTGCTGGTCTACGGCACGAGCCTGAAGCCGCTCATTCGGGTCCTCGGTCTGGACAGGCTCAATCCGAGGGACCAGGCCTTGCGCAGCCAGTATCTGGCGCTGGCGCTGTCGGACGTTCAACAGAACGTCGCCACCGCCGCGCATGATTATCAGGTCGACCCGACTATTGCGTCCCCTGTCATGGCGGACTACGCCGAACGGGCGACAGAGGCGGGCGACGGCGCGGCAGCGTCGGAAGGGCTAATGGACAAGGACCGGGTGACGCTCGGGCTCATTGCGCTCGCCGACCAGGAACGCCAGCTTGTGTTGCGCCATTTTCATGAAAAGACGGTGTCCAATCGCACCATCAGCATGCATCTGGCCGTGGCGGGCCGGATCGCCGACCTGACGCGGGCCGAAGGCCGAGCCGGCTACAACCGGGCTGGCCGCGCGCCGCTGAAATTCGGCTGGCAATTCCGCGTGGCGCAGTGGCTTCAGCGGCGGCTGCGCATCCATCGGCCGCTGGCGACACTGCTGGCAGACCGGTTCGAGTTCCTGCTGGTCGCGCGGATCGTCTCGCGCGAGCTGGTTGCGTTTAACCGCAGCCGTATCCGGCCATTGGTCGGCGCACGTGTCGGCGACATCCTGCATGAGACGCTGGCCACACGGCGTGGCGAAATCCTGCGGGCGATCGAGGCCATGCGCCTGCAATACCCAGACTATGCCGATGCCCAGGAGGCGCTGTTCTTAAAGCGAACCGGCCTCCGGCTTGAGGAAACCGCCTATGCGGAGGCACGCAACCAGGCCCTGATCGGGACCGAGCTTTACAACGATTTGCAGCGTGAGATCGGGCGCGTGCGTCAGGCAACCATGCTCCGGCCAAACCTTGACCTTCGCATGCAGACCGCCGATTTGCTTGCGCAGCACACGTTGTTTTCCGAACTCAGCGACAGTCGCCGGCGCGATATCGCGAAAATGATGCGCTCGCGGTTCGCAACGCCCGGCGAAAGGCTCATCCGGCGCGGCGACAAGGGCGATGCCGCCTATTTCATCGCCTCAGGCGCTGTGGAAGTGCGCACCAACAACCACGCCCTGCGGCTAGGCCGCGGCGACATTTTCGGTGAAATCGCCCTTGTGACGGGCAAGCCCCGGAGCGCAGACGTCGTCGCGCTCGGATATTGCCAATTGCTGACGCTGTCAGCTGCGGATTTCCGCGCCCTGATGGCCAAGGCACCGGACCTCAAGGCCCATGTCGACGAATTGTCCCGGCGCCGGATCGATATGAACACGGCCGACGCAAAAAGCGCCGATGGACAGTCGCCGACCCTCCCGCCGGCGGAGGCCCCGCCGGACGATCAGGCCGCGACGGAGCAAAGCGCCGACAACGCCTCCAACATGGCAGCTTCCGCCCCGAAACAGCAAGCGTGAATGAGCAGGATCGCCAGCGTCATCACGCTGCCCAGCCCCAAAGCCCCGATCAACCAGGGATCCTCGTTCACTTCTCTCAAGCTGGAGCTTGCAAACTGATAAACGGTTGGCATGGCCGTCCTCCCAATTTCGTTTTTTTTCCGTTCAAGGGGCGGGCCCGACCGGCCCCCGCCCCTGAGACCTGTGCGCCCGATCAGGCGGTGTCCTGGGCGACGTCGGTGTTGTCGCCCTTCTTTCCGCCGAAGAGGCCGCCCAGCCAGCCCTTCTTGGCTTCTGGCGCCGGTTCCACATCCGCCGCGCTCTCGGCCTCTTCGGCCTTGGATGGCGCGACGATTTCTCCGAACGCGGCAAAAAATTCACCGGCAAGCCGCTTGGCGGTCGAATCGATCAGGCGCGAGCCCAACTGCGCCAGCTTGCCGCCGATCTGCGCATCGACCTCATAGTGCAGAATCGTCGCGTCAGGACCGTCTTCCTCCAGTTGAACAGCCGCGCCGCCTTTCGCGAAACCGGCGACGCCGCCCGATCCCTCACCAACGATCCGATAGGCGTTCGGCGGGTCCAGATCTTCCAGCGAAACCTTGCCGCCAAAGGTTGCCTTCACCGGACCGACCTTCAGTTTGACCTTGGCTTCCATCTCCGTGTCGGAGCTTTTGGTCAGCTCTTCGCAGCCTGGAATCGCGGCCTTGAGAACGTCGGGATCATTGAGCGCTTCCCAGACCTTTTGACGCGGGGCGTCGATTTTCTGGCTGTCGGCCATCTTCATGAGCGTTTTCTCCTGCTTTAAGTGAGGTCCTAAGGCGAGCCGGTGCGGCGCTGGTCCTTGCGGCGGGCCTGGAGCATTTCGGCAAGGATCGAAAAAGCGATTTCCTCGGGCGTAATCGCCCCGAGGTCGAGCCCGGCCGGCGCCTTGATCTCCGCAAGTTTTTCGGCCGGAACGCCGTCGGCGGCGAGTTTTTCCGTCAGCGCGGCCGCCTTCTTGCGGCTGCCGACGAAGGCGAGGTAAACGGAATCGGCCGCCGTTGCAGCCTTCAGTGCGGCCGCGTCGCCAGCGCCTTGTGTTGCAACCACCAGATAGCGCTCCGCGTTCGACGCCGCGTTAAGGGCAAATCCCTCCACCCGGTTCTGGACGCCGGTAAACAGTGGCTGGTCGCCGGATGCCGCGCAGACCGTGATATCGAACCCGATCTTTGGGCCGAGGTCCGCAAGGGCAACGGCGACCGGGCTTGCGCCAAACACGACCAATTCCGGACGCGGCAGGACGGGCTCGACAAAGACATCCATCGTGCCCTGGCTCGGGCACATGTTTTTGGCAAAGCGCACGCCTTGGCGCTCTTCGCCGGCATTGACGCCCAGATCCGCGAGAAGATCCTCGGGCTGGATCGACACCAGCCGTGTTTCACCGTCGTGGAGGGCTTCGCGGGCCGCCTTCAGCACCGCGCCGCGCGCGCAGCCGCCGCCGATCCACCCACCGGCAATATCGCCGTCCGGTCCAATCACGGCCTTGGCGCCAGCTTTTGCCGCCGTCACCGAGATGGTGCGCACAACGGTGGCAAGGACATAAGGCCGTCCTTCGGCGCGCAGCCGGTTCATCAGGCTATGCAGATCTTGTTTGTCCGGCCGTCCGGGATCGGTGAGGTGGGCTGTGGCGGTCTGGTTCATCAGGATCTCCGCATCTCACAGTTTGGCGAGATAGGGTTCAAGCGCGGCCAGGCTGTCGAGATTGTGGGCCGGTGCGAACAGGTCGACATGGGGCAGCGCGGCGGCCATTCCGCCCGCGACCGGCTCGTACCCGTCCCAGCCAATCAACGGATTGAGCCAGGCGATCCGCTTGCAGCGCCGGCGCAACGCGGCCATTTCAGCGCCAAGCCGGTCCGGATCGCCGGTGTCGTAGCCGTCGGAGAGGATCATGACGCAGGTTCTGGAATGGATCACACGGGCGGCATGCCAGCGGTTGAAATCGGCCAGGGCCTCGCTGATTTTCGTGCCGCCGCCCATGCCTTGCGCCATCAGGCCCATCCGGTCGAGCGCCCGGGCCGCATCGCGTTCGGACAGCGCGGAGGAGACATGCACAAGCCGGGTGTGGAACAAAAACGCTTCCGCCTCGCGGAAATTGTCCAGCATGCCGTGCACGAACCGGGTGAAGACGCCGGTGTAGTTGTTCATGGAGCCGGAAGCGTCGAGCAGGATCACCAGACGCAATTGACGCTGGCGCGGGCCTTTTTTGATCAACTCAATCGGCGTTCCACCATGGGCAATCGAATGGCGGATCGTGCGCCTGAGATCAAGGCGCGGGCCTTTGCGTTTTTGCCGGTCGCGCCGGGTCAGGCGCACGCGCATGGATTTCGCCAGCCGCTCGGCCAGTTGATGGGCCTTTTCCATGGCATCGGGGTCATTGATGTTGCGGAAATCCACCTGGCCGAGGTTTTCTGCGATGCTGGCCCCTTCACGTCGGCCGGAAGGGGTGTCGCCGGTGTCTTCGTCCTCTTCGCCGGGCTGGCGTTCGACATCGCCGGCGATCGTGTCCTGTCTGGATCCTTGCGCATCCGTGAGCTCACGGATCGTCTTCATGGACTTTTTGGCGCTGGTGCCGGAAATCTTGATGCCGGATTTCACGCCCCGTTCAAACCAGAACGCGTCAAAGATCTCGTCAAACCGCTGCCAGTCGGACCGGCGCCCGCAGAACAGCGCCCGGTAGGCACGCTTCAAGCTGTGCCCGCGCCGCGCGAGCGGTGACTGCAAAAGTGCCAACGCATCCTTTGTTTCGGCAAGACCGACCTTGAAACCGCTGTCGCGCAGCGACCGCACGAAGCCGGCAAGCCGCATCCGGAGAGCGGCACCGATATCGGCGGGGCTTTCAAGGACCAGCGGGCTCATCGTCTCACGCCACCTTGCCAAGCAGGCGGTCAGTCACCTCTCGGGTGACCCGCGCCTGATCTTCGCGGGTTTTCAGGACGCATGCGAGCGTGTCGAACACCAGTTCGCGGGCGTCATGGAGGTTCTTCGTGCCCAGACCAATGAGCGCGGCCGCCCAGTCGATCGTTTCGGCCACACCCGGCACCTTGGCCAGATCCTCCTTGCGGAGTTTGGCCATCAATTCGGCGATCTGGAGTGCCAACGCGGCGTCCAGGCCCTCAACGCGATTGAGGAGAATGCGCGCTTCCCGATCTGGGGCCGGGTAATCGACATAGTGATAAAGGCAGCGGCGGCGCAAAGCATCGGACAGTTCGCGCGTGCCGTTGGAGGTGAGCACAACGCGCGGAATGCTAGTCGCGTGAACCGTGCCCAGTTCGGGGATCGAGACCTGGTAGTCGGACAGGATTTCCAAAAGAAACGCCTCGAACTCTTCATCGGCCCGGTCCACCTCGTCGATCAGCAGAACCGGCGCCCGATCTTGCCGGATCGCCGCCAGAAGCGGGCGCTCCATCAGGTACTTTTCGGAGAACACTGCTTCTTCAACGGTTTCCGCGTCCGCGCCCGAACCTTCCCGCGCTTTGATTGCAAGGAGCTGGCGCTGGTAGTTCCACTCGTAGATCGCATCGGACCGGTCCAGACCCTCGTAGCACTGAAGACGGATCAGATCGGTGTTTTCGAGTTTCGCGAGCGCCTTGGCGACTTCGGTCTTGCCAACGCCCGCCTCGCCTTCAAGAAGCAGCGGCCGGTTAAGCATTTCCGTCAACAGCAACGCCGTCGCCAGACCGTCATCGGCAACATAGCCGGTTTCGGCGAGGTCCTTGGCGAATGTATCTCGGTCGAGGGTCATGAATCCGTTTTTTCCTTTGTCATCCCGGAACGGCGCTTCGCCGAATCCGGGATCGGCGCGCCGCGATGGGTCCGATAAGGATAGGGGCACTCCGATCCCGGATCTCGCATGGCTCGTCCGGGATGACGAAAGAGCAAGTCTTACCGTCCGGCCGCGGGCCTGTGGCCCGCGGCCATTTACATGGGGTCTTCAGCCGTGGGCACCGAGGTCCTTGGCCGCCTGCCACACCCGCCAGGCATCGTGCGGCATCTGGATATGCGTTGATCCTAGGAACTGGAACGCATCGTTGACCGCATTGGAGAAAGCCGGCACGCCGCCGACATTCGGGCTTTCGCCGACGCCCTTGGCGCCGATCGGATGGTGCGGGCTCGGCGTCACCGTGTGATCGGTCTCCCAATGGGGCGTTTCGACCGCCGTCGGCAGGAAGAAGTCCATGAAGGACGCGCCCATCACGTTGCCCATTTCGTCGTAGCGGATTTCCTGACCCATCGCGATGGCGAAGGCTTCGGTCAATCCGCCGTGCACCTGACCCTCGATGATCATCGGGTTGATGCGTGTGCCACAATCATCGAGCGCGTAGAATCGCCGGGTGGTGGCCACGCCCGTGTCGACATCGATATCCATGACGCAGAAATAGGCGCCGAACGGATAGGTCATGTTGGGCGGATCATAGTAGCTGACCGCTTCAAGACCCGGTTCCATCGAAGGCGGCGGGGCATGATAGGCGGCCCAGGCGATTTCCTTCATGGATTTGCGCGCCTGCGGATTGCCCTTCACCTGGAAGCCGTCAACATCCCATTCCAGGTCGTATTCGGAGACTTCGAGCATATGCGCGGCGATCATCTGCGCCTTGTTGCGGATCTTCCGCGCGGCAAGGGCAATGGCGGCGCCGGCGACGGGGGTCGACCGTGAGCCGTAAGTGCCCAGACCGTAGGGCGCGGTGTCCGTGTCGCCCTCTTCCACCATGATGTCATCGGCGGGAATGCCGATTTCGGTGGCGATGATCTGCGCCCAGGTCGTCTCGTGGCCCTGGCCTTGAGACTTGGTGCCCATGCGCGAGATCACCGATCCGGTCGGATGGACGCGGATTTCGGCGCTGTCGAACATGGCGACACCCAGGATGTCACAGTTTTTCGACGGACCCGCGCCGACGATCTCGGTAAAGAACGTCACGCCGATGCCCATGATTTCACGGGTTTCGCCGCGCTTGAAGGCTTCCTGCTT
The DNA here is from genome assembly GCA_017643215.1 of Roseibium sp. Lineage (GTDB taxonomy): Bacteria > Pseudomonadota > Alphaproteobacteria > Rhizobiales > Stappiaceae > Roseibium. The sequence continues at coordinate 10,948 of JAEPNV010000016.1, forward strand.
GGCCTTTTGCTCGGCGCGCAGCTCACGGTAGCCGATGGTGTCCATCGCCTTTTGCATGGCGGTGTGATAGTCGCCGCTGTCATACTCCCAGCCGAGCGCGGACTGGTAGGGGAACTGCTCGGGCCGGATGAAGTTCTTTATTCTGAGATCCGCCGGATCCATCTCCAGCTTCTGCGCCAGGATGTCCATGGCCCGCTCGATGCAATAGGCCGCTTCCGTCACCCGGAACGAGCAGCGGTAGGCGACACCGCCCGGTGCCTTGTTGGTGTAGACCCCGTCGACTTCCAGATGCGCGGTCGGGAAGTCGTAAGAACCGGTGACGATGTTGAAGAACCCGGCTGGCCATTTGGACGGGTCGGCGCAGGCGTCAAAGCCGCCGTGATCGGCCAGCACGTGCACTTTCAGTCCGGTGACCTTGCCGTCCTTGGTCGCGGCAATCTCCGTGGTCATGTGGTAGTCGCGGGCAAAGGAGGTGGTGGAGAGGTTCTCCATCCGGTCCTCGACCCATTTGACCGGCTGGCCTGTGACGATCGACGCGACGATCGAGCAGATGTAGCCCGGATACGCGCCCACCTTGTTGCCGAAGCCGCCGCCGATATCGGGCGCGATCACATGGATCTTGTGCTCCGGAATGGTGGAAAGCAGCGAGGCGACGGTGCGGATCACATGTGGCGCCTGGAAGGTGCCCCACAAGGTCAGTTCGCCTTTGACCTTGTCCATCGACGCAACGCACTGGCAGGTTTCCAGCGGCGAGGGATGGGTCCGGTGATAGGAGATCATCTCCTTGATCGTCACGTCGGCCTCGGCGAACGCCTTGGCCGTTTCATCCTTATCACCGACATCCCAACAGAAGATGTGGTTGTGGTGCTTGCGCGGACCATGTGCGCCTTCCATCTTGCCTTCCAGGTCCTCGCGCAGGACCGGCGCGTCCGCGTCCATCGCCTTGAAGGGGTCGACCAGGACCGGGAGTTCCTCGTACTCGACCTCGACGAGTTGGATCGCATCGTCGGCGATGTACCGGTCCTCGGCGACGACGAACGCGACCTCCTGGTTCTGGTAAAGTACCTTCCCGTCCGCCAGAACCATCTGGACGTCGCCGGCGAGCGTTGGCATCCAGGCCAGATTCACGCCCTTGAGGTCTTCGGCGGTCAGCACCGCGATGACGCCGGGGATCTTCAACGCTTCCGATGCGTCGATCTTGGTGATCTTGGCATGGGGATACGGCGAGCGGACGAAGTCGCCGAACAACATACCGGGCAGCTTGATGTCGTCGACATACTGGCCCTTGCCTTGCGTGAACCGGATGTCCTCAACGCGTTTGCGCTTGCAGCCCATGCCTTCCAGGGCGGCTTCGCGCTGTTCCCTGCTGGGGGTCATGTCATTCATTCTGCGGCCTCCTGAAAGTCACGGCCGTTCAGTTTCGCGGCGGCATACTGGATGGCTTTCACAATGTTCTGGTAGCCGGTGCACCGGCACAGGTTCCCGGCGATCCCGTAGCGGATTTCCTCTTCGCTCGGATCGGCGTTTTCCTTCAACAAGGTATGCGCGCGCATGATCATGCCGGGCGTGCAGTAGCCGCACTGAAGACCATGCATCTGGCGGAAACCTTCCTGGAGCGCCGACAACGTACCGTCGGCGTTGGCCATGCCTTCGACCGTGGTCAGCTCTGCGCCCGCGGCCTGTGCCGCGAATAAGGTGCAGGATTTCACCGACATGCCGTTCATTTCGACCGTGCAGGCGCCGCAATGCGACGTTTCACAGCCGATATGCGGGCCGGTGATGTTCAGCTCCTCGCGCAGGAAATGGATGAGAAGCGTGCGCGGCTCGACGAAACGCTGCACCTTCTTGCCGTTGACGGTCATGGTGACCGGAATTTGCTCGACTTCGCTCATGGGTCAGCGCCTCCGTTAGCCGTTCGCGCGGTCCGCGGCGCGGGCCAGGGCCCGTTCCAGCATGACACCCGCCATCTTGGTTCTGTATTCAGCCGGCCCGCGGCCGTCAGAGGCCGGGGACGTGATCGCCTCGGCGGCTGCAACAGCGCGTTTCACCGTGTCGGCATCCAGAGGTGAACCGGTGAGGACATCGCTTGCCTGATCGGCAAACAGCGGTGTGTCGCCGACATTGGTCAGCGCGATGGAACAGGACGACACCGCCCCGCCGTCCATGGTGAGGATGACCGCGGCGGCCGCTGTTGCGTAGTCGCCGACCTTGCGCTTCAGTTTTTCGTAGGCGTAACCATGGCCGGCCGGCGGCACGGGGATCTTCACAGCGGTCAAAATCTCCTCCGGCGCCAATGCCGTGAAATAGGCCGCTTCATAAAAGTCGCGCGCGGCAACCTCCCGGGTACCGTCAGGGCCGCTCAACACATAGCTGGCATTGAGGCATTGCATCAGCGCCGGCATGTCGTTGCCCGGATCGCCGTTGGCGACGTTGCCGCCGAGCGTGCCCATGTACCGGATTTGCGGATCGGCGATGACCAGCGACGTTTCGCGGATGATCGGAAGTTTTTGCGCAAGCAGGTCCGATCCGATCAACTCATGCTGGGTCGTCATCGCGCCGATGACGATCGTGCCGCTCTCTTCGCGAATACCCTTCAGTTCGTCGACGCCACTCAGGTCGACCAGGTGTTCGGGCGCGGCCATGCGCAGCTTCATCATTGGAATCAGGCTGTGACCGCCCGAAAGCGGCCGTGCGTCGTCGCCATGCGCCGCCAGAATTGCCACCGCTTCGGCAACCGACGACGGGCGATGGTAGGTGAATTCGCCTGGAATCACGTCTCGTTCCTCCCTCTTATGACCCGCACCGGTTTTGTCCTCCGGCCCGGCCCGTTCAACTGGCGGTGTGACCGCTTTCTGCCGGCCGCCACGGTGGGCGGCAATAGACCGGTAAGTCTTCAATCGACAACAGAATGGCGGTTACAGCGTGCCAGAGCGCTGGTCTCATGCGCCTTGGACTAAGGGTGCTGAGCAGTGCGCTGCAGCAACAAGGTTTGCTGCACTAACACCGGCCGTATTGCACGGGATACGGCTTTTTGTGCATGAATTACGACAGGATCACTGGCGCAACTGATGCACGAACTGCCTCAAATATGACTAGATTGCTCACTTTTTAACCGGCGCCGAAGTGCCACTCACGCCACAAATGCTTGATTTATAGACAGTTACCCGGTCTGCCCATTGTGCGTGGCAGAACGTTCGCCAGGCAAAGTCTCCGATCGCCAGCGGAGCGCGGGTCGTCCCGCCTATTGGGCGGCGATGGTTAGGGCTGGATCGACGGTCCCGGCACGCGCCTCTGCGAGCCGCGCCTTGACGCGCGCCCATCTGGACCGGCTGACCGGAACCGCGTGCGCCATCGTGCCTTCCATGGTCAAAAGGCCTCCGTCGCCCGACCGCTTGTAGCCCGAGACCCGCGCCAGATTGACGATGTGACTGCGGTGCACGCGGGTGAAGAGTTTCGGATCGAGCCGCCGCTCCGCCTCGCTGATGGCCAACGGACAAAACAGGGCGCGCGTGCCATCGTAAACCCGCGTGTAGTGGGCATCGGCCTGGATTGCGACAATCTCGTGGGCGGGAACATGACCCTTCGTGCCGTCCCGCTCGATCGGCAGGGTGCGCAGTTCGGCGGACCGGCCGGCGGACCTTTCCCCGGGCGCGGCCTGGAGACCGGCAGGTCTTTTGTCCCCTGCGACTGCCGGAGACGAAGGTCCCGCCGGCGCCCCTCCCGCGCCAGCAGCGCCGGCGCCGCTTTTGGGCTCTTCGTCAGAGCGCGCGAGGATGTCTTGCGCCACTTGCCAACGATTGAGATCGCCGGTTCGCCCACTGGGAGTTTCCACATCCCGCTGCCCACTTTGATCTGGAACGAGCGCCAATAGAAACAGTCCGGACACGACAAATGCGACGATCGCCACCACAATGGCCAGAATGCCGGGGCTGACCGCGGGCGCGGTCACGTCCGCTGGTCCCACCGGCATCACCTGCAATCCGGCCATTGCCGTGTAGTGCATGGAGGCGATGGCCAACGCCAGGACCACGGCGGAAATGACAACAGGCGGCCGGCGGCCGGCCCCGAACACCAGCCAGAGCGCCAATCCGGCTGCATTGATCGAGATGAGGAAACTCGCAAACACGTAGATCAGGTCATGGGACATGTGCAGCGATTCATGCAGCGCATACATCCCAAGGTAATGCATGATCGAGATGCCCGACCCCATGACGAGTGCAGCAAGGCCAAGCCGCACGGAGGTCAAAAGACCATTGCTGGCGGCAAACACGGCGACACCGACCACGAGCACGCAGATCAAAAACGACAGGAGTGTCGGCAGCACCAGGAAGTTGGCCGGCACCGGCAATTGTGCCGCCAGCATACCGACAAAATGCATGGACCAAATGCCAAGCGCCAATGTGATGGCCGAGCCGGCAAGCAGCATGCGCCGCAGGTGCTCCGGCGCATCCGCGAGCCGGGCGACCAGTTGCAAACCAACGTAACTTCCCTGAAAGGAGACAATCAGGGAGAGCGCGACAAGCCAGGGCTCGTGCGACACGCTCATGTTCGCCTCTCCTGCCTCACGGAGCTCTCCTCGATCACCGGCCGGCACCAACGCACATGGTGGAAGCACAAGATAAGCGATTGACAGCGCAAGGCCAAGTCCACCGGGTCCGGCACCGGGCCATGATTTGTCGCGGCGTCTTTAGGGTATAAACCCCGGGGCGCAGATGAAAAGAGACGCCAGCTTCGCCAATCCACAATTGATTTGAGAACCTCCACCCATGAACGGATATGGTGGCCGGACAACAGACCAACGAGGAAACAAGGCATGTCACTTGCGGATAAAATCGTGCTCATCACCGGTGCAAGTTCCGGCATCGGCCGCGCGACGGCTCGGGCGTTCTTGAAAGCGGGAGCCCGGGTTGTGCTCACCGGGCGCCGCGAGGACAGGCTCCGCGACGCCGCCACTGATGCCGCCCCGGGCGCAGCTCTTTGTCTTCCCTGTGACGTGTCGGACGCAGCCCAGGTGGACGCCCTCTTTGCCCGTATCGGCGAGACGTTCGGCCGTTTAGACGTCACATTCAACAACGCGGGCAACAACGTGCCGGCCGCGCCGATCGACGAAATCTCCGTCGAGGACTGGCAAAAGGTCCTCAATGTCAACCTGCACGGTGCGTTTCTGATCGCCCGCGGATCGTTCGCGCTGATGCGCCGCCAGGACCCGCAAGGCGGGCGGATCATCAACAACGGCTCCATTTCAGCCCATGTGCCTCGGCCCGGCTCTGTGCCCTACACAACCACCAAACATGCCATCACCGGCTTGACCCGGACCCTGTCGCTCGACGGGCGCGCCTTCGACATTGCGTGCGGCCAGATCGACATTGGCAACGCCGCCTCCGAAATGACCGAACACTTCCAAACGGGTTTGCCGCAGGCCAACGGCTCGATCATGCCGGAACCGGTCATGGATGTGGGCCATGTGGCGGACGCGGTTCTCAACATGGCGAACCTACCGCTTTCCGCCAACATTCAGTTCATGACCATCATGGCCACCAAAATGCCGTTCATCGGACGGGGATGACGTCCGGCGGGGGGGCAGGACGGAAACGTCCCCTCCCCCGCCAACGGCCCTTGCGAGCGGCTTCACTCTGTTGCGGCCGCCCAGTCCTCAAGGAACGCGGCCATCTCCTGGTTTCCGCACTCTTCGATATAGTTTGGGTGCAACGTGGCGCCGGCCTCCAAAATGTGCCGCGCGCAGGAAATGTGATCCCGTTCCTCCCGGTCGAGCCGATGTTCGGATCCGTGAATCACCGTGTCGAGCGCATCGCCGCCAAACGCGTTTTTCCAGTCAAGATCCGGATGGAGCGTTAAAAGAAAGGCAACAGCCTCCGGCAGGCCGGCCCAACCGGCGGCATGGAGCGGAATCAGGCCCATCTCGTCCGGCAGATTGGGATCAAGGCCTGCCGCCACCAAGGCCTTCAGATGATCCAGCCGGTCCACCTGAAAGACGATCCGGGTCAAAAGCAGCCGGTCCTCGTCATTCAGGAGTGCCGGATCGATGGGGCGGTCGGGCCCCTCTCCGGCCACGCATTTGGCCAATTGTTCCTCGCCCTCGCTCAAGGCGGTCCGCGCGCCGTGTTCCGCCAGAAGGCCGGCGACTTCCTCGTTTCCGAAAATACGCGCGGTGGCATAGGGCGTATGCCCCCGCCACACGCGCGTGGCGTTGGCGCCATGGTCCAGAAGAAGCTGCGCAATCTCGGCCGGGCACCAGCGGCGCGCCGCCTGGTGCAAGGCCGGAACCGTCTCGACGGGCTGGCCGCTTGGATGGTCCAACGCCGCCTCATCCGGATCCGCGCCCGCCTCCAGCAGCATCTTTGTCTTTTCAAACGACCGGAAATCGATCGCCCGAGCCAGCGCATTGGTCCCGGCCGGATTGGCACCGTGACGGATCAGAGCGCTGAGCGCGTCGGTATGGTCGAGTTCCGTCGCGTGGTAGAGGCTTTCATTGTCGTCCGGATTGGCGCCCTGCTCCAAAAGCCAGGTGCCAAGCAACAAGTTGTCGGCATGGCAGAGCGCGCCATAGAGCGCGGAGAGTTTATGGTCGGAACCGGGTTCGGCCGGATACCCGTCATCGACGCTGGCGCCATGGCGCACGAGCAGCGCGGCAATGGCCAGCATGGCCGCCCGCTTCTCCGGTGAACGGTGTATCTCCTTGGAAAAGGCCAGATGCAAAATCGGAGTGCGCACCCCAATCACTCTGGTGGCGCTGTCCAAATCGCGGTCAATGGCGGCCCGCACCGCGTCCTCGTCATAAAGGGCAATCTGAATACCGAGATTGTGGCCGGCAAGCGCCGGATCACCGGCAAGCAATTCCGTCGTCCGCCAGTGCTGACCCTGATACAGGGCCATTTTCAGCCGCGCGGCGCGCTGGTCGCGGGACATGGCCGTCGTTTCCAGGGTGAATTTCAGCTTCGGCCAGCTCTCAGCACCGGCTTCCCGGGCAATGACATGCAAAAAGTCGGCGTGCTTGAGCGGCTGATTCGTCCCAATATGCGTGAAGACACGCGATTGCGCGTCCTTGTCGCCGGACCGATAAGCCTTTTTCAGACGGCGCGCGGCTTTCCGGTGAACATCGAGCGTGGAATAGGGATCGGACAACATGGCTTTTCTCCCGTCATCGCCCGATCGATCCGCTTGGCCGGGCACAGGTGAAAAACCGGTGTCGATATTGGTTGTCAGGGTGCTTGCGCTTTCCGCGGATCCGGCCGCCGCCCTCATCGGCCCGCTCAATCTGCCGGAGAGCCGCGGTCAAATCAAGCCGATGGCCATTGAGGTGCCTATCCGATGACTTCGCCAATCAGCATTTCCGGTTCGGTGTTCGTGTAGTTGGGAATGTCGGCGAGGATCGGCCCGGCCTTGGCCAGAGCCTTTTGAAGCGCATCATTGTCGGCGAACGTCATGGTCGCGATGGCGTAGAAGCCCGCCGGCGCATCCGGTCCTCCGGCGATGCCTTTGGCCACAAGGGTCGAAACCAGTTCGTCGCCCATGTACTGGTGAACCAGCGGAATGTGTTTGGCGGCGTAATAATCCTGGTCGAAATGCGTGCCTTCCCGCGCCGGATATAAAACCTGCAATGAAACAGCCATGGACGTCCTCCTTCTCGCCGTTCAGCCTGCGTCCGCCATTTCGGGATTGCAAGGGACTATGGTTGCCTGCGCCCGGTGACCATCTCGCGTTTTCCGGCAAAACCCGCGCGCTTTTCGACTGTGAAACCAGCAGCTTCCAGATTGCGCCGCACCCAGCCGGCAGCGGAGTAGGTCGCCAGCGTTCCATCTGGCGCGGTGAGCGCGCCCACCTTCCTAAGAAGATCCGCCTCCCACAATTCCGGGTTCTTGGCCGGGCTGAAGCCGTCGAGAAACCAGGCTTCGACCGGCGCAATGCTGCATTCGGCAGCCATCTTGTGCAGATCAGCGCCCTGTGCCGATTGCGGGTCCAATTGGAGCCCATCGATCAGCTCCCGCGCATCGCCAACCCCAAGACGCACGCTGGCGCCGGCCACGTCGAACCGGTTCCACCCAGGCTTCGGCGCCCAAATGGCGAGCAGCCGATCCGCCTCCTCCTGAAGCTCGGGAAAGGCGGCAAGGGCCCGTTCCAGCTGCGCCGTCGTCAACGGATAAAGCTCAAACGAAATGAATGTGAGATGCGGGCGGACGGTCAGCGGTTTAAGCGCCGACAGGGTTGCAAGAAAATTCAGTCCGGTGCCGAAACCGAGCTCTCCGATCGTGAAAGCGGATCGTCCCTCAAATCTTGCCGGCAGGTCGTTGCCGCCCAAAAAGACATGCCGGGTTTCGGCAAGGCCGCCGGCGCGGGAGAAGTAAGTGTCATCAAACCGCGCGGCCCGAGGCACCTCTTCATCGATCCAATCAAGCTCCGGCGCCGATACGTCGCGGTCAGCGATTTTCCTTTGCCCTGTGGCCTCCGTCTCCATTACACCCTCGTCAAGACCGCGTTCGATAGCGGTCTACGCGTAACTGATGACGCCCACAAGATGGCCCGACCTTGACTGGCACCGCGCATTCCAATTCCTTCGACCTTGTTGTCATCGGCGCCGGTATCTTCGGATTGTCGATTGCCACTGCCGGCTTGAAAGCTGCGCTCAAAGTCGCCGTCGTGGAGAAGGACCGGGTGGGTGCCGGTGCCAGCGGCGGTCTGTTGGGGGCGTTGATGCCGCATATGCCGGCGCGCTGGAACCAAAAAAAAGAATTCCAGTTCCAGGCCCTTCACGGCTTGGAACATCATATCCAGTGCCTGGAAGCGGCGACGGGTGTCGCGACCGGATACCGCCGGTGCGGCCGGATTTTGCCATTGACCACGCAAGACAAGCTCGACCATCACCTTGCACGGGCGGCGGAAAGCGCCGCCAGATGGCGCACCGTTGACGGCGGGTACTCCTATGAGGTCGAAGCTCCAGGAAGCCGCAGCAACTGGCTTGCGCCTGACGCCGCGCCATTTGGCATTGTGTACGAGACGCTGGCCGCGCGGGTGTCACCCCGGTCCTATCTCAAAGCACTGGCCGCCTTTGTGCGAACGCACGGCACCCTCCTGGAAGGTGTTTCGTTTTCAGCTTTCGACGAGGCATCAGGGCGGCTGTCTACCGAGGGCCTGTCACGGCCGATCGCCAGTAAAGCAGTCGTTCTGGCCCATGGTCATGACGCCTACCAGCCGATCGCGGACCTGACGGGCGACATGATCGGGCGCGGGGAAAAGGGCCAGGCCATTCTCTTGGACGGTGAGGGCCTGGCGGACCAGCCGGCGATTTACTGCGACGGCCTTTACGTCGTGCCGCATGACGACGGGAGCGTGGCGATCGGCAGCACGGCCGACCGAGCATACCTGGACACCGCGCCGGATCCGGCGCGAACGGAAGAGTTGCTGCGGTGCGCGATCCGGTTCTGTCCCTCGCTGGCGGGCCGGGACGTCCGCGCCGCATGGGCCGGTATCCGGCCGCGATGCAACAAACGCGATCCGATGATCGGCCGCCTGCCCGACCGGTCCCACACCTATGCCGCCGTTGGTGGCTTCAAGATCTCCTTCGGCATCGCGCATTTGATCGCCGACGCGCTGATCGCCGAAATCGTCGGCTGGACGCCGGCGGTCGCGCTTCCGGACAGCTTTCTGCCGGCACATCATTTCGGCGCGAAAGCCCTTTTGCCGGACGAAACCTGACGCTTCTCAGCGCTCACCGGTTGGACAGCAGTGTCTCGAGCGCCTTGATCGTTTTTGGATCCAGCTTGCCGATCTGCTGTTTGAGATCGTTTGCGGCCGTCGCGGCATCCTTTGACGGCGCGACGGCCTTCGTCTGAGTGGGCGGCGGCATGGTGGCGGGATCCGGAGGGGTCACCGATACGGCTTGCGGCGCGGGATTGACCGGAGCAGGTGCAGCCATCACCGCCCCTTGCGGCCGCACCGCGGTCAGCGCCGCATCGAGGTTGTCGAACACAACCGTTTGCCCCGCCTCGGTCCGCTTCAAATTGCCCAGATCAACGGAGTTCATCTTGATCAGATCGTTGAAGGCGACATTGGCGAAGGTCGAGCCGCCGAAACTCCCGGACGCGATCGCCGCCAGACTCGGGTCCTGGTTTTCGTAGAAAACATTCTCGATCAGCATGACTTCCTGGCGCTTGTCGGAAAAGGCGGCATATCTCTCGTTGATGTTGAACAGCGCGTTGTTGGAGGGATTTTCGACCAGGAGCGCGATCTCCGCATCCGCATACGGATTGTTGTCGATATCGATCACATCGCGAATGACGACGAGACCCCGGCCGGCCAGATCGCGCGCAAGGGTGGCGTTGCCGCGCTGAAGGGTCGGAAGAATGGGATCTCGTTCGGCGTTGTTGGTGAAGGTCGTGTAGTCATAGAAGTTAAACCGCGCGAGCGCGGCGGCCGTCTCATTGTTGGCCGGGCTCATGGATTTGCTCGCGAGGCTGAGCGCCAGCCCGCATTCCATCAAACTGTGATGGTATTGCAGGACCATGGTCGAGATCGGGACCATTTCGCGTCCCAATCGGATCGCCGATGCGGCGTCGGTCTGCAACGCGGCTTTGGAGACCGCGCTGTTTTTCATGTCTACGTAGTAGTAGGCCAGAACATCGAGCGCATCGGTCGTGGTGCCGGAAATGTCCGCGCCGATATAGGGCCCGTAGTACCGTTCCATGTACTTCACGGTTGAGCGGTCCAGAAGTTCCAGCTTGAAGATCCCGAGATCAGGGTGCTCCGTGAGTTCAAAATTTTGCACCGGACGCCGCGCCCGGTTGGCGCGGTTGAAGGCGAGCTGATTGCGCAGCCCGGCGCGAAAAACATTGACGGCCGTGACCGTGGGGTCCGCCCCGCCTCCGCCGAACTCAAAATATTCACCGACGAGCCGCAACATGTCGCCAATGGCAAACACATCCAAAATGGTGCCGTCCGAGTACAAATCGCCGCCGCGGACCTTTGCCGACGACAAGGCGCGGTTTGCGGATTTCGCCGCGTTCTGGTCAAGCTGAGATCCGGCGTTTTCATCGAGCGGGGGCAGCGCTTCCACCCAGCTCGTGAACGCAACCGCGAATGCGCTGGCGCCGGCACCGCCGTTTTCAAACATTTCGGCGCCCAGCACATCAAACATGGTCGAGATCTGCGCCGAGCGAAGCCGGTTGCGCGCGTCCTGAACCGCCTTTCCATAAATCACGATGGGCGCCATGGTCTGGTCCTCTTTACCCGGGAAGGAACGGCCGGGGTGGCCACAAGAATGGACGCCGGCCCGAAGCGTTCGTGACGCGTATGGCGGAAAAAGCCGGCACCGGCCCAAGCTCGAAGGCCCGACGGTTCAAGCTGGCCTGCAAAAATGCGGCTCGTGCCGCTAACCGCCGACGATCAGAGAAAACAGGGTGTACAGGCCAAACATGCTGAGGCCCGCGGACCCCAGCACCAGCGCATTTTTAAGCAACAGAAGGCCGAGACCGCCAGATGTCCTGGTGCGCGCGCGCTGTTCCTTTTTGGAAGGGTCGGCCTTTGGAGCGGTCATGGCTGCAGCGGTTTTTGGCATCCAAAAGATCTTTCGGCCAAGGCTGAACGAGCGTTTAACGACTGTGACAGGCCGCTGGTTAACGGTTCGTGTACACGGACGACAAGCGGATAGGCGCATGATCCGGCAGTTTTTCCCATCCAGCCATTTCGTTTCCCGGCGGGCTGGCAAACCGCGCCGGATCGACTAACCTGCCGCGGTCCAAAACCGAACCAGAAAAGAGCCGGACAGTTGAATGAGCCTTGAAAGCGTACACCAACACCTGAGAGACGTGGCCCCGGACCTTGATGTTGTCATCACAGAAGACAGCAGCGCCACCGTCGACCTTGCGGCGGCCGCGCACGGCGTTGCGCCGGCGCAGATCGCCAAGACGCTCTCCATCCGGCTCCGCGACGACGTGTTTTTGCTGGTCGCGCGCGGCGACGCCCGGCTCGACAACAAGAAAGCCAAGGCGGCATTCGGCGGCAAGATCAAGATGCTCGGGATGGATGAGGTGGAGGAGATCACCGGCCATCCGGTCGGCGGGGTCTGCCCGTTTGGTCTTGCGCGGCCACTGAAGATCTATTGCGATGTGTCGTTGAAGGCGTTTGACGAGGTCATCCCCGCTGCCGGTGCGACAAACGCCGCCGTCCGGATTTCACCAGCACGGATGGCCGAAATCACGAACGCCACTTGGGTGGATGTGTGCCAGGAGCCCACAGCCTGACCGGATTTAAGATCGACTTCAGATATGGACTAACCGCTGTCTGGTTAATTTTCAGGGCAAAATCTTCCCTATTGGTAACATGACCCTTGCCCAGCCTCATCCTGAGGAGCCTGGCCCGCCAGGCGTCTCGAAGGATCGGAACACGGCCATGAATATGCCGCCCATCCTTCGAGGCTCCGCTTCGCGACGCACCTCAGGATGAGGACGATCGGGCGGTGGGTCCCGGTCAATTGCCATCCGTGCCACAAGGCGCCTCAAGCCCCAGAACCTTTTCATCATCAAGTTTTGTGTCTGACCTGAAAACAACTCGGATGGTCGTGGATTTGGATCCGATCGCTTACACTTGATAGTAGTCCCGATACCACGCGACGAATTGTTCGACCCCGTCCCGGATTCCCGTTCTCGGACGGTACCCCGTCAGGCTTTGAAGAAGCGATGCATCCGCCCATGTCGCGGGAACATCGCCGGGCTGAATGTCCATCAGGTTCTGTTTGGCGGTCCGGCCGGTCGCCTCTTCAATCGCCTCGATGAATTCCGTCAGCCGCACCGGTTCGGAGTTGCCGATGTTGACGATCCGCCACGGCGCCACCGGCGACAGGCTGTCGCCATCTTCAACCACGCCGTCGACCGGTCTTTGCGGGACGGCGTCGATCAAAAGCCGGATCGCCTCGACGAGATCCTCCACATAGGTGAAGTCCCGCTGCATGTTGCCGTGGTTGTAAACATCGATCGGTCGGTCTTCCAGGATCGCCCGGGTGAATTTGAAGAGCGCCATGTCCGGCCGGCCCCAGGGGCCGTAGACGGTGAAAAAGCGGAACATGGTCACCGGGAGGCCGAACAAATGCGCATAGGAATGGGCCATCGACTCCGTGGCCTTCTTCGTTGCCGCGTAAAACGACATCTGGTGATCGGCCTTGTCCGTTTCCCGGTAGGGCATCGTTTCATTGGCGCCATAGGCCGACGATGTGGACGCCAGCAGCATGTGCTCCGGGGGATGAGCCCGGGCGGCTTCGAGAAGCTCGAACGTGCCGCAGATGTTGCTCTCCAGATAGGCCCGCGGCGCTTCGATCGAATACCGCACGCCCGCCTGGGCGGCGAGATGGATGACAATGGCAGGTGTCTCGCGGGCAAACAGCTCCATCAACACGTCCGGCGCTTCGACATAATCGTTCAGTGCGGTGAAGTGCTCGTACTGAAGCAGCATCTGCTGACGGCGCAGCTTCAGATTGACGTCGTAATAGTCGGTCAAGGCATCCAGGCCGAGCACCTTGAACCCGTCCTTCAACAGCCTTTGGCAGAGGAAGTACCCGATAAATCCGGCGGAGCCGGTGACCAGAACCGTTTTCATGAACACCTTTGGCGGGGCAATATCACCATGCCCTGCCTACCCGCATCAGGGCCGACAATCAATTGAAGATCGACCCGGCGGACGCGCACGGGATCGGCACGCGCGACGCCTCACCGGTCCAGGTTACCGGACCCTTTTGTTCAATCCGCGCGGGATTGTGGCCACACGATCGACCCCGAACATGTGGCCGTTGATCTGATCAGCCGATCATCCCCTTGTCCTTGAGATATCCGATGACCTCATCGGCGACGTCTTCGGGATCGCGGCCGACATTGTTCAGATGGATCTCCGGGTATTCCGGGGCCTCATAGGGGCTGTCGATGCCGGTGAAGTTCTTGATTTCACCACGCTCGGCCTTGGCATAAAGGCCCTTTGGATCGCGGGTCTTGCACTCCTCGATCGGTGTGTCGACGAAGATCTCGATGAACTCGCCGTCGCCCATCAGTTCGCGCGCCATTTGCCGTTCTGAGCGGAACGGCGAGATGAACGAGACCAGCGTGATCAGACCGGCGTCGGTCATGAGCCTGGCCACCTCGCCGACCCGGCGGATGTTCTCCACCCGGTCCGCATCGGTGAAGCCGAGATCCTTGTTGAGACCATGGCGGACATTGTCGCCGTCCAGCGTATAGGTGTGCCGGCCTTCCAGATGCAGCTTCTTCTCCACGATCGAGGCAATCGTCGACTTGCCCGAACCGGACAGACCCGTGAACCACAGGACCGCCGGCGTCTGGCCGAGTTTGTCTGCCCGGGCCTGCCGGTCGATATCCAGCGCCTGCCAGTGGATGTTGGTCGCCCGGCGCAGCGCGAACCAGACCAGGCCGGCCCCGACGGTGGCGTTGGTCAGCCGGTCGATCAGGATGAAGGAGCCGGTCGCCTTGTTGACCTCGTAAGGGTCAAAAGCGACCGGCGCGGCCGTTGCCAGATTGCAGAACGCGATCTCGTTCAGATCCAGCGTCTTGCCGGCCATATGCTCGAACGTGTTTACGTTGATCTTGTGCTTGATCTCCGTCACCGTCGCGGTCACCGTCTTGGCGCCGATCTTCAAGAGATAGGACCGGCCCGGCAACATCGGCTCGTCCGCCATCCAGATGACATGGGCCGCCATCTGGTCGGCGACATCGGGCCGGTCCGCGGGGGACGCCAGAAGGTCTCCTCTTGATATGTCGATCTCGTCGGCCAAGGTCAGGGTGACCGCCTCGCCCGCGCGGGCCTCCGATACGTTTCCTTCCGGAGCGATGATCCTTGCGACCCGTGAGGTCTTGGCCGGGCCGGCAACCACCAGCTCGTCGCCCACACTTACGCGGCCGCTGGCGATGGTTCCCGAATAACCGCGAAAATCAAGGTTCGGCCGGTTCACCCACTGGACCGGAAACCGGAACGGAGCGTCCAGCTCATGCTCGCCGACCTCGACCGCCTCCAGATGCTCGAGCAGCGCCGGCCCGTCATACCACGGCATGCGGTCGCTTTTGACCGTGACGTTGTCGCCAAAGCGCGCGGACATGGGGATCGCCACCAGGCTTTCAAAGTCGAAGCCGTTCGCGAATTGCTCGAACTCGGTCCGGATATCGTCGAACCGGTCCTTCGCATAATCGACCAGATCGATCTTGTTGACCGCCAGAACCACATGGCGGATCCCTAAAAGCGAGGCGATGAAGGCGTGCCGGCGGGTCTGCACCATCAGGCCCTGGCGCGCATCGACCAGCAAGACCGCCAGGTCCGCGGTCGACGCACCGGTCGCCATGTTGCGGGTGTATTGCTCGTGGCCCGGCGTATCGGCCACTATGAACTTGCGCTTGTCGGTGGCAAAAAACCGGTAGGCGACATCAATCGTGATGCCCTGCTCGCGCTCGGCCTCCAGCCCGTCGACCAAAAGCGCCAGATCGATCTCGTCGCCGACGGTGCCGTGCTTGCGGGAATCCTTTTCCAAGGTGGCGAGCTGATCCTCGAAGATCAGCTTGGTGTCGTATAACAGCCGGCCGATCAGGGTCGACTTGCCGTCATCCACGGACCCGCAGGTCAAGAACCGCAACTGGTCCTTGGCTTCCTGGGCAAGGACATAATCGGTCACCGCCTCTTCGGCGGACAAAATCCGTTCCGTGCCGGACATGGTCAGAAATACCCCTCACGCTTTTTCTTTTCCATGGAAGCGGCCTCGTCCTGATCGATCAGGCGCCCCTGCCGCTCCGACGTGCGGGCAATCAGCATCTCCCTAACGATCGCCGGCAGGGTGTCGGCGTCCGATTCAATCGCGCCGGTCAGCGGATAACAGCCGAGCGTGCGGAACCGGATCATCTTGTCCTCCACCACCTCGCCCGGCAGCAGCTTCATCCGCGCATCATCGACCATGATCAGCATGCCGTCCCGGTTCACCACCGGGCGCCGCGCGGCCAGATAGAGCGGCACCATCGGGATGTTCTCCGTCAAAATGTATTGCCAGATGTCGAGTTCGGTCCAGTTGGAGAGCGGAAAGGCGCGGATGCTCTCGCCCTTGGCCACGCGCGCGTTGTAAAGGTTCCACAGTTCCGGACGCTGGTTTTTCGGATCCCAGCCATGGCTGGCATTTCGAAAGGAAAACACCCGCTCCTTGGCACGGCTTTTTTCCTCGTCCCGGCGCGCGCCGCCAAAGGCCGCGTCAAAGCCGTATTTGTCGAGCGCCTGCTTCAGCGCCTCGGTCTTCATGATGTGGGTGTGCACCGACGAGCCGTGGTCGAACGGATTGATGCCCTTGGCGACACCGTCCTGGTTGGTGTGCACGATCAGATCCAGACCGAGCTTGGCCGCCGTTTCGTCCCGGAACGTGATCATGTCGCGGAACTTCCAGGTCGTATCCACATGAAGCAGCGGAAAAGGCGGCTTGGACGGGTAAAACGCCTTCATCGCCAGATGCAGCATCACGCCCGAATCCTTGCCGATGGAATACAGCATCACCGGATTGCTAAACTCCGCCGCAACCTCCCTGATGATGTGAATGCTCTCAGCCTCCAAGCGACGAAGATTGGTCAATCGGGATTCAGGTAAGGACATTCGTGCCTCTTTTAGAATGGCGTCTTGGGGCGGGATCCTGGATCGGATCGCATGTGGGCGCCCCTTTCAGCTTTGCAAGGACCTATGTGTTCAGCATGGCCGGGATGGTTTCGTCGCCAAAGGCGAGAAAATGAGGATTGAGCAGGTCCGCCTTGGCCGCCTTGTCCGGCAGGGCATAGACGAGATCGCAGAGCTCTGGATACCTTAACGTTTTGCCGCCCGCCGCCCGAAGCACGGCATCGCCGGCGGCAATGTCCCATTGCATGGTGGGCGAAAGGCGGGGGTAGAAGTCGGCGCGGCCGCACGCCAGCCAGCACAGTTTCAGCGACGACCCGACAGATGTGCGCTCAGCCGACGGCAACTTGCAGATCAGGGCTTCGGTCTCCGGCGAACAATGCGACCGGCTGGCGAGCACGGCAACGCCACTTGCCGGCGCGCGGCGGACGGTGATCGGCGCGGCACCGACGACTTCACCGTGCTCAACCCGGCCACAAAACGCACCAATTGGCCCCGAAGATGTCCCAGCGATCGCACCGCCCCAATAGATCTCGCCGAGCGCCGGGGCCAGGACAACGCCAAAAACAGGCACGCCTTGGTCGATCAGGGCGATGTTCACCGTGAACTCGCCGTTGCGGCATAAAAACTCCTTGGTCCCGTCGAGCGGATCGACCAGAAAATACCGGTCCGCGCCGGGCGGAAGCTGACCGGCCTCAACGGCTTCCTCCGCCACAACCGGGATCTCGGGAAACGCGCGCGCAAGGCCTTCTAGGATCACCGCCTCGGCCCGTTCATCGGCGACCGTCACCGGTGACCCGTCCGCCTTCTGGGCGCTTTCCACCGGCCGATCATAAACGGCCATGATTTTTTCGCCGGCGGCCAGCGCCAACTGAATGACAAGATCGGCCGGGTCTGCGTGATCAGGCGCTGAGCGCGGATCAGCCGCCATGGACACCTCCTTCGAAAAACCCCTCCGCGACACCAGCGCGATAAAACAATTGGATTGCCCAAAACAAGAAATATCGTCCTACGAAAGCCGCCGCACGGGAAAAGACCCTTCTGCGAGCCCCTTTTTCGTTGCGCGTGAGCAAAACGCGCCACGGGCCGCGTCGACGCGTTCAACCGTTTAAATCGAGCCTAAAATGCCGTTAGGGCAGCCTCAAAAAAGGTGGAAGTTGGCGCAATTTTATTCAAATTTTCGGCGTTAAGTTCATGAAAATGAAAAAGGTTTTTATCTAAAATTGTCATCGAACATAGGAATGCGCGACAAGGAGTGCCACAACCGTGCAGGTTAAAGACGACACGATCACAGACGGGCCACAAGCCGATGCCAGGGCATCGGACCCGCGGATCCGGCGCACGCGTGTGTTGAAGAAAGGCAAAATCATCTTTCAACGCGGCCTGCGCAGCATTCCGGTCCTTGTGCGGGATCTGTCGGAGGACGGCGCCAAATTGCAGTTCGACCAGCCGTATCTCCTGCCGCGAAGCTTCGATCTCCACATCGACCTGGAGGACTTTGAAGTCACGTGTGAGCGGCGCTGGAGTGAAGGCCTGATCCACGGGGTCGCCTTTATCGGCGAAAAACGCAAAGTGAGCCAGGACCGGGCGCAGGTTCTGAAATCCTCGGACGCGGTGACGACACACGATCGCGACGAACTGCCGACCCTGCATCCATTCAGCCGGGAACCGGAAGGCGCCAAGCCGGCGCCCGCCCCCGCCCGGCCGAAAAAGAACCCGACCGGCCCAGTGTTCGGCAAACGGCGATAGGTGCTTGCAAACCGCCCCTTCGGCCAGCCCGTGATGGGCGGCTTGCCGCGCGGAGAGGACGTTGGTCTCTTTGGCCTTCGGCCCGGCAGCCAGTCCTACAGGAACCCCTCCTCCGGTTTTTGGTTGCCCGCCCGCGTTGACGAGGGAGACGGGCGCGGTCAGACGGTGCATGAATATGACGCGGAAACCGACCGCTACACCACATCCGGCACGGCAAAAATGAAGGAGCAAGGTGTTACGTTTATGCAGCCAGACGCGTTGCCTTCGAGGCGCTGCTGTGAGCCCCAACGCGGTGGCGGGATTATCAGACTGGTCCAGTGCTTCAGGAACTGCTCATACCTATTGACTGGTCAAGCCACCACATGTGTGAACCTGACGTGGTTCAGGCATCTTCCGTGATGAGGTCGCTGGCCTTCTCGGCCAGCATGGCCGTCGGGGCGTTGGTGTTGGAGCCGATCAGGCTTGGAAACACGCTGCTGTCACAAACCCGCAAACCCTCGAAACCACGGACCCTCAGGCGCGTATCGACCACGCTGTTGTTGTCCGATCCCATCCGGCACGTTCCGACCGGATGATATGACGTCCTGCAGTGCGTCCTGACAAATTCACGCAATTCGTCGTCGGTTTTGAGCGAACCGTCTGGAAGCACGACCCGGCGTACATGTTTTGCAAGGGCTGGCTGCGTGAAGATCTCGAGACCAGTTTTGAGCCCCCGGACAGTGGTTTCCACGTCGTCCGGATGGCCCATGAAATTGGGATCGACCAAAGGCGGCTCGTCGGGATCCTGTGACGCGAGCTGGATGGTGCCGCGCGCCTTCGGCCTCAGGCCATAGCAATTCAAAGTGATCCCGGACCGCCCGGGCGCGACGCCTCCCACGCCGTCCTCTGCCGATGCTCCGGCCAGGAAATGGAACTGAAGATCGGGCGTCGAATGGTCATCTCCCGAATACCAGAAGAGCCCTCCCTCCACGACGTTGCTGGCGACCGGACCGCTGCGGAACAAGGCGTATTGGAGCCCCGCCCAAGCGGCCATATGGGGCTTTTTGTATTTGTCGAGGCTTTGATGCCCGGAAAGCTCGGCGACAAGGTCGATGTTCACGTGATCAGACAGGTTCGTTCCGACTTCGGCTACATCGGCCCGAACATCGATGCCGAGCGATTTCAAATGGTCGCCGGGGCCAATACCGGACAACATCAGCAGTTTTGGTGATCCGATCGCGCCAGCGGTGACGATGACTTCGCATTCTGCGTAGACGGATTTCTTCCGTCCGCGATGCCGGAATTCCACGCCCGTCGCGCGGTATCCATCAAAAAGCAACCGCTGACTGGCCGCCTGCGTCAGGATCGTGAGGTTCGGACGGCTTCTTGCCGGATCGAGATAGCCGCGGGCCGCCGAGCATCTTCGGCCCCCGACCACGTTTAACTGGTAGTAGCCGGCGCCAGCCTGCGTCGCGCCGTTAAAGTCGTGATTGTAGGGGA
Source organism: Roseibium sp. (assembly GCA_017643215.1). GTDB lineage: Bacteria > Pseudomonadota > Alphaproteobacteria > Rhizobiales > Stappiaceae > Roseibium. The sequence continues at coordinate 30,817 of JAEPNV010000016.1, forward strand.
TGCCGAGCTGTTGACAGGCCATGACAAAGGCCCGCGTCATGGGCTGAGGATTGGCGACGTTGGAGATCCCAAGCGGCCCATCTGTGCCGTGCCAGCAATCCGCCAGAGCCGTATTCCCTTCCGACTTCAGGAAATAAGGCTGCACGTCCTCGAACGACCATCCCGGGCATCCTTCCTCGGTGGCCCAACGGTCATAATCGGCGGGAACGCCGCGGGTAAAAACCTCGGCGTTTATCGAACTGCCGCCGCCCAGTACCCGCCCCTGTGCATAGGGAATTCGGCGGTTACCGGCGTGCTTCTGGGGTACGGTCGAATAGCCCCATGTCAGGCCTCCACCGGTCATCTTGGCAAAGCCGACGGGCATGTGAATGTAGGGATGCCAATCGCGCCCTCCCGCCTCGAGCAGTAGGACGTTGTTGGCGGAAGATTCACTCAGGCGCGCGGCAAGCACACAGCCCGCAGTCCCGCCCCCGACAATGATGTGACTATAGGCGGTCTGCGGCATGGTCTGTCATCACTCGCGTCGAGCAATCTCCTCTTTCGACATGATGGACCGAAGCACGAAATCGACCATGAAGGCACGGCGTGTCGCCAGCGCGTCGTTTGACATGTGGTCGAAATTGTAGATCTGCGAGTTGGTGAAGCGGTTGTTCAGGTAATAAAAGCCAAGTGCGGCGATGGAATGATTGAGTTGCAGTGGATCGATGCCTTCGCGCATCTCTCCGTTCTCCACACCGCTTTTCAGGATTGCCCTCACCCGCTCCAACAGCGCGCTGGTCCGGCGTTTCACGATCCCGGATTTTTTCAAATAGACCGCGCCCAGCAGGTTCTCCTGGTTCACTAGTGCAATGAAGTCCGGGTTGGCGACGTAGTAATCCCAGGTCGCCTCGACCAGCCTCTTGATCGCATCGAGGGGTTCGAGTTCTTCCAGCGGCAGCGCCTCTTCCATCTTGCGGATGCCGAGATAGGCTTCCTGCAGCACCGCGATGTAGAGGTCTTCCTTGGACCCGAAGTAGTGATAGATCATCTTCTTGTTGAGACCGGTTGGATCGGCAATGCCTTCGATCCCGGCGAGCGCAAAGCCCTTGTCCGCGAACTCGCGCTTGGCCGAGGCAAGCAAATCCGCCTTTGCCTGCTCCGCGTTGCGCCCACTGCGCCGCACCTTCGGTTTTCTGGCTGCTGTCTCGTTCATGCTGGATCCTCATGGCCTTCGCAGCTCAGCCCTTGCTCGCGCCGAGCGTCAGACCGGCGATGAAATGCCTTTGCATTGCAAAAAACATCATGACCGGTGGCAGCGCGGCAATCAACGACCCTGCCGCCAGGAGGTTGAATGAAGAGATATACTGACCCTTGAGTGTTGTCAGGCCGAGCGTGATTGGCCGTAGCTCATCGGACTGGATCAGGATGAGCGGCCAGAAAAAGTCATTCCAGATGAACGTGAACTGAAGGACCGCCAGGGCCGCAAGCGCAGGACGGACGAGCGGGACGATGATATGGACCAGAATCTTCCACTCACTCACGCCCTCGGCGCGCGCCGCTTCCACGAGCTCGAACGGCAACTCGGCGATGAAGTTGCGCATGAAGAACGTGCAGAATCCGGTCTGGAAGGCGATCTGGAACAAGATCACGCCCCAGTAGGTATCATAAACCCCAAGATCGAGCGTCAGTTGGCGCACCGGGATCATGAGGATCTGGAAGGGCACGAAGTTTCCGGCGATGAACAGCGCAAGAAGGATAAAGCGCCCGCTAAACCGGTAAAGCGCCAAACCGGCTCCGGCCAGTGTCGACAGGAAAAGTGCGCCGACAATCGAAGGCACGGTGATGATGACGCTGTTCAAGAGGTAAACGCCAATCGAGGAAGACCCAAAGACGGCCGAGAAATTCTCGATGAAGGCCCACTCGGTCGGAATGCCCCAGTAGTTGCCGTAGTTCAGATCGGACAGCGAACGCCCGGCGGTCGCCACGATTGCGATCATCGGCAGAAGCCAGACTATCAGCGATATCGGCAGGGCCACCTTGTAGGCAATTTGCCGGGAGCGGCTCGAGTCCTGTATCGGGCGGGGAAACATCAACGCGCTCCTTTTTCGTTCTTATTCAGCCGCATGAGGAACCACACGATGTAGACGTTCATGATCAGGAACAGCACCGTGGCGATCGCAGACGCGTAACCCATCCGATACCTGAAGATCGCGTTGTCATACATGTAGTAGGCCAGCACGTTGGAAGAGTTGTAGGGCCCGCCTTCGGTCATGATGGCGACAAGGTCGAATGACCGCAGCGCACCGATGACGGTCACAACGAGCGCGATGAATGTTGCCGCCTTCAACTGCGGCAGGATGATTTTCACGAGAAGCCGCCAGCCCTTGGCTCCATCCAGTCGTGCCGCTTCGATCATCTCCGGATTCACGCTGTTCAACCCGGTCAGATACAAGATCATGCAATAAGCGGTCTGCGGCCAAAGCCCGGCAACGATGATGCCGAAGGTCGCCCAGTTTTCATCCGCAAGGATTGGGGGAAGACTTACGCCAAGCGGATCGAGCAATGTCGCCAGCAATCCAAACGCAGGATCATAAAACCAGGCAAAGACCAGGCCGACGACGATTTGCGACACGACGAACGGGAAGAAGAAAAGCGATTTGACGAGCCTTATGCCGTAAACGTTCTGGTTGAGAAACAATGCAACGAACAGACCCAGAACCGGCGCCAAGAGAAAAAACACGAGCCAATAGATGTTGTTGACCAACGACTTCCAAAACACCGGATCGTCTAAAAGAAGCCGGTAGTTGTTGAATCCCACCCACTTTTTCGGACCGATCCCTTGCCATTCGGTGAAGGACAGAGCGATCGACTGAATGATCGGGTAGATCACAAAGATTGAGAACATCGCGAAGGCCGGCGCGATGAAAACGAGCGGCATGATGAGCAGCTTGTGCTTTCGAAAAAAGGTTACTGACCTTTCCGCTCGGTGATCGGTCATGATCGTTATCTCGGCCATCGTGATGCTCCCCGTGAGGTCGGGACCGGAAAGAGAGCTCCCGGCCCCATGCGCGTTTGATCAGAGTCCGCCGTAAATGCGCGCGCGCTCGGATTCGATGCGCTCGAGGATCTGATCGATCCGGTCGGGATTCTTAAGGAACTCCTGGAAGCCCTGCATGCCGACGCGGGCCAGCGCGGGATCGGTGTCGCGATCATAGAACTGCATGATCCCGTCAGCCTTGCTGAGCTGGGCAAAGCCGCCCTTCGCAAAACGGTCGTCTTTGACCGAGGCGTTGACATTCGGCGGCAGCATATCGAGCGTCGCGGCCGTCTTGGTCTGCACATCCGCCTGCGCGGCGAAGGCAAGGAACAGACGAGCATCCTCCTTGTTTTTCGCATTGACGGGAATGTGGAAGCTGTCGGTCGGCGCGTCCTCATAAATCCCGACTTCTGGGTCGATCGTCGGGAACGGGAACCACTCCACCTGCTTACGGACATCTTCGGGGAACATCGACACGATGAACGGCGCGAGCAGATACATCGCCGCCTCGCCCTGGTTCATGAACGGCAGTGCCTCTTGGAACGAATAGCCGGCGTGGTTGTCGATATAGAAATCCGCCTTGACCAGTTCGCCCCATTTCTCGAAGACGTTCTTCACGCGCTCGTCCGTATAGGCGACCCTGCCGTCCATCAGATCGGCATGGAATTCGACGCCGTTGATCCGAAGGTTCAGGAAGTCAAACCAGCCGGCTGCGGGCCAGAGGTTCTTCGTGCCGATCGTGACCGGGGTGATTCCGGCGGCGTTAAGCTGCGCCCCAACCTCAAGGAACTCCTCCCAATTCGTAGGAGTTTCCGTGATCCCCGCCTTTTCGAAAAGGTCCTTCCGATAGTAGAAACCCCAGGCATAATAAGCGTAAGGAACACCGTACTGTTTGCCGTCGACCGAGGACGCACCGACCACGGCAGGCATGCTCTCATAGAGCCCCTCGGCTTTCCAAACGTCCGACACGTCCTCCAAAAGCCCAAGGTCAACAAAGACCTTCATCCGGTTGCCCGCGTTCCAGGTGATGAGATCCGGGGCATCTGAAACCAGGAAGTTGCGCATCGCGGTTTTGAAGGCTTCGTGGTCGTAAAGGTTGAACTTCACGTCAATGTCGGGATAGGCCGCCTCGAAGTCGGCGATTAGGTCTTCCATCGCCTGTTTCTGCGCCGGGTCCGACGTGTTCGCGTTCATCACCAGATCGCGCGCAGAAGCTGTCGTTGCAAAGGCTGCCAGTGCAACTGCGCATACGGCCGTCTTGAAGTGTCTCATTGTCCTTCCTTTCCCTAGAAGCGGCCGCAGATTGCGCGCCGATGTCTTGGCCGATTGATCCGACCATTCCCGAGCCCATTCGAGCGGGCTAGAAGCTCAATTTTTTTAAACTCACTGGTGAGTTACTTTCCACTTGCAAAGCCCTGATCCTTTTCCCTTATGCGCATCAAAAGCGCGTTTCTTCCGGCCTGTACCGTGATGCCGTTTTGGTTCGTTACATCGAACCCCAGCTGGACGACGCCCCGGTCACCGCTGGAGGTGACGCGCATGTCCTCAACCAAAATGGTCGCGCCGATACTGTCGCCAGCCACAATAGGCGCCTTGAACGACCATTCATTCCAGCCGAGCGATGCGACCGCCTGCAGCTGTACTTCGGCGCGGTTCTTCAATCCGTCGGCAAGGCAAAGGCCCAGCAGACCGTGAGCGATCCGTCCCGGAAAACCCTGTTCACGGGCGAATTCGTCATCCATGTGGACGTCAAAGAAGTCTCCAGACAGCCCTGCGAAAGCCACGATGTGCGACTCTGTCACAGTAATCCGTCCCGTCCGGAAGAATGCTCCGACATGAAGGTCGTCATAGTACGCCTTGCCCGCCGGCAACCGTGATTGCTGTGCGTCCATCATGCCGCTGCTGCCCGTGTCCGGATCGCTCCCGCGGATGTGCTCAGCGTCCGGCCCTGATCATCGAAGAGGTGACAGTAGTCATCCTTGACAAGGGCGGTCACCGCCATTCCGGACCGGGGCGGCGTTTCGCTCTCGGCCTTGAGGATCACCTCCTGTGACGCATTCGTCCTGCCATAGACGTAGGCGATCCCGCCGAGGTTTTCGACGACATCTACTAAGACCTTGAGGCCTGCGCCACCGGGCGTTCCAAGGAAATGCTCCGGCCGGATACCGATTGTCACGGCTTGTCCAGGCGCGACCTGCGCGCCTTCGCGGAGCGGAATGCGAAGGATGTGGTCAGGCGCGTCCGGAACCGAGACCCGGGCTTCACCGTTCGTGCCATCGACGACCTGAGCCTTCAGGAAGTTCATCTGTGGCGACCCGATAAACCCGGCTACGAAACGGTTGTCAGGCGACATGTAAAGATCGAGCGGCGAGCCGATCTGCTCGACCACACCATCGCGCAGAACGACAATCTTGTCGGCCATGGTCATCGCTTCGACCTGGTCGTGGGTGACGTAGATCATGGTCGCGCCGATCTCGTTGTGCAGCTTCGACAATTCGACTCGCATCTGAACCCGAAGCTCGGCATCGAGATTTGAAAGCGGCTCGTCAAACAAGAAAACCTTGGGTTCACGCACGATGGCCCTGCCGATCGCCACGCGCTGACGCTGGCCGCCCGACATCTCCTTCGGCTTGCGATCCAGAAGATGGGTGATCTGCAGGATTTCGGCTGCCCGCTTCACGCGTTTTTCGACAACGCTCTGGGGGGTCTTTGCCATCCGCAGGGCAAAGCTCATGTTTTCGGCGACCGTCATGTGCGGGTAAAGCGCATAGGACTGAAAAACCATCGCGGTTCCCCGTTCCGAGGCTTCGACATCGCTCATGTCCTCGTTGCCGATCAGCAATTGACCAAACGTGATTTTTTCCAGTCCGCAGATCATCCGCAGCAGCGTGGACTTGCCGCAGCCGGAAGGACCGACGAACACCACGAATTCACCATGCTTCGCTTCGAGATCGACGCCCTTGATGACGTCAATCGGACCGAAGGATTTGCGCACGTTCTTCAGGATTACATCAGCCATGTGCCTGCTCCTTGATTGATTGAACCAGCATCATGCGCCCTCGACCCAGCGTTCCGACTGCCTGCCGACCTGGAGATGGACGGATTTCAATTCTGTATATTCCTCGACCCCGTAGCGGCCGGTTTCGCGGCCATTTCCGGATTGCTTGAACCCACCTAGCGGGAGTTCCGGAAACCCTTGAAGCGCCGAGTTCACCCAGACGCGGCCAGCCCTGATCCGCCGCGAGCAGGCAAGCGCTGTCGAGAGATCGTTGGTCCAGACATAGGCCGCGAGCCCAAAGTCCGAGTCATTGGCAAGGCGGATCGCCTCATCTGCCGTCTTAAAGGACATGACCGAAAGAACCGGACCGAAGATCTCTTCGCGCGCCACGCACATATCGGGTGTAACATTGGCGAGGACCGTGGGCGGATAGAAAAGTCCGGAGTGGTTTTCGGGGTCACCGCCGCAGACGATATCAGCTCCCTCACGCACCCCGTCCCGCACCAGCTCCGAGATCCGGTCGTACTGTGCCTGGTTGATGATCGCGCCGATCCGCGACGCTGGATCCAGGGGATCGCCCATCCGAAGATCCTCGAGCCGTTCGGCGAGGCGGTTCTGAAATGCCTCGGCGATCCTCGCCTCGACAAGCAGCCGCGATCCCGCGATGCAGCATTCGCCCATGTTGATGGTCGCCGCCTTGATCACGCCGTCGACGGCAGCATCCAGATCACAATCAGCGAAGACGAGCGAGGGGGATTTGCCGCCAAGTTCCAGCGAGAGCTTCTTGATATTGCCCGCCGACGCAGCGATCGTTGCGCGCCCCACACGGGTCGATCCGGTGAAGGCCACCATATCAACGTCATTGCTGTCGATGATTGCCTGTCCGACCGGATCGCCGGTGCCGGCGATGATATTGCAGACGCCGTCGGGCAAACCGGCTTGCTTCAGGTAGCGGGCCAGCATCAGAGCCGTTCCGGACGTGAATTCGCTCGGCTTCACCACCACCGAACAGCCTGCCGCCAACGCGAAGGGCAGCCGCTCGGAGAGGATCAGAAGCGGAAAATTCCATGGGGTGATGATGCCCACCACGCCAATCGGTTCCCGCAGAACGAGGCCGAGCATCGACTGCCCAAGCGTGTTGTGGCTGTCGCCCGACAACATGCGTGCCGCACCAGCGGCGTAGTCCCAAAGTTCGGCTGCGAACATCACTTCGCCGCGCGCCGCATCAAGTGGCTTGGAGGTCTCGAGCGTTTCGACCAGCGCCAGTTCCTCGGCATTCTGCCGGATCAAGCGCGCGACGTCCCGCAGAACCCTTGCCCGCTCACCCCCGTATTCAAACGCCCAATGGCCGGCATCGAAACTGTCACGCGCGGCCGTTATTGCGGCCTCGGCATCCGCCCGGGTGGATGCCGGGTAGGTGCCTACCAATCGACCATGCGCCGGGCTTTCTCGTTGAATGACACCGCCATCGGCCGCGCCATTGAACACACCGGCGATGAAATTCTGATGTGTGATAGGCGCCTCGAAGAGGCGGTTCGCGAGATCAAGCATGACCGGCAACCGTTTTTGAAAGGGGAGCGTCGCCGATTTCAGGCTGATCACCCGAGAAACACTGTGCACCCATCAACGTGAGATCCGGCGCGATCGCGGGCTTGAACGCCATACGATCCAAAACATGCCGCTCAAGGTCGATGCCCGGCGCGATCTCGACGAGTGTCAACCCGCCCTCTGTCAACCGGAACACGGCGCGCTCGGTTACATACAAAACCGGTTTGCCTTGCTTCAGAGCCGAGGGGCCGCAGAAGGTGACCTCGCGCACGCGTTCGACGAATTTTGGTATGCGGCCATCGCGCTCAATTGAGAGTTGCCCGTTGTCCGACCGAACGGCCAGGCCGCTGGCCTCGAAGGTGCCGCAGAACACAACGGCCTTGGCCCCTTGCGAGATGTCGACGAAGCCGCCCGGACCAACAACGTCTTGCCCCAAGCGCGACACGTTCACGTTTCCCACGGAATCGATTTCTCCAGAGCCCAGAAAGGCGATATCGATGCCGCCGCCGCTATAAAAGTCAAACTGATCGGTCGATCGCATGATGGCGCTCGGAGACGCTGCCGCGCCGAACAAGGGTCCGTCGATCAGCTGTCCGTTGTGGATGCCCTGTTCAACTGTCAGCCATATGTCCTTGAGCCGGGCCTGCGCCGTCAGCACCGCCGCAATGCCGCCGGGAATGCCAAACCCGAAATTGATGGATTGCCCTGTTTGGATCTCGTCGGCAGCGCGGCGCGCAATGATCGCGCGCGCGCCGGTCGGTAGCGACAGCCCCTCGAACTTCGCGGCAATGGCGTCTCCGGAACCCGGCAATCCGGCGAGGCCCGGCTCATAGCCCCCGACATGTGTCTGGGGCTGGTTGGGAGCCAGAACCACCCGATCCACAAGGACGCCGGGCACCTGGACCAGACGGGCAAGGCACTCATTCGCTTTCCGTATCTCCCGAACCTGCGCCAAGACGCGCCCGCCGGAGTTCTTCGCGGAAAGCGCTACGGCATTTGCATCGAGGTCGCCGGCTTCTTCGGCACAGGAGATGTTGCCCTGTTCGTCGCAATAGGTGCCGCGCACGATTGCGATGTCGGGCCGGATCGGCAGGTACCGGATGTATTCTTCGCCGCCGAGCGCAACGATCTCGCTCAATGGCTCGACCGCCCTCGCCGCATCGTTTGCAGCCCCGCCACCGAAACGGGGATCATAAGCGGTGTTTAAACCCGTTCTGGTAATGAGGCCCGGCCGGTTCGCCCCGCTCTCTCGCAGCGACAATGAAATCACGCCAGACGGCAGGGTGAATGCCTCGATCAGGTTTTCGCGCGCAAGCTTCTGCATGCGGGGAGACCACGACCAGTGGCCGCCGATCACGCGACGAACCATACCCTCATGGGCGAAGCGATTTACGCCCCGTTCTTTTGCATCACCGACACCCAAGGCGTGAACCAAGACCAGATCGCGCGGGTGACCCGTTGCCAGGAACCGCGCCTCGATAGCGGCAAAGATCTCATCCGCCTCAAGCATGCCGCCGCCGTTTCCGGTGATCGCGATCGTGTCGCCATCTCTGATGCACTGGGCGGCTCGGCTGGCCGAAACTTCGATCACTCTAACCTCCATCTGGGGGGCTGATCTTTAATTCACTCACTGGAGAGTTATATACAAACGGCGCACCTGTCAATCGCTTTGAAGTGCCCGGCTTCAAGTTTTTTCAATCCCACGTCGGCGCATAGGAAACGACGTTTGCATTGCTGATGCGATAACCGGTGGCCGTGAGCGCATCGACCTGTCGCATTTCTTCGGGATTGAGTGAAAAATCCATGATGTCGAAATTCGCGCGCATGTTCGCACAGCGCGTGGACATCGTATTCATTGTGACGTCTTTTTGCAGGATCCATCGTAATGTAACCTGCGCGGCGCTCTTTCCATGGCGCTCACCGATCTCTTCAAGAAGCGGATATTTGAAAATCTCGCCCCGTGCGATGGAACAATAGGAAGACAACGGAATGCCCGTCTCCGCAGATGCCGCTAAAAGTTTTTCCTGGTTCAACAGAGGATGAAATTCGACCTGATTGACGGTCACGGGAACATCCATCACAGCCACGGCTTTTCGCATCATGGCCGTCGTGTAGTTCGAGACACCCACACGGCGCGCATATCCCAAACGATGCGCCTCTTGCAGCAACTCAAGGGAAGGCTCCACCGGGTCGTCGCCTGGTGGCCAGTGCAAAAGAAGCACGTCGATGACGTCCAGCTTTAGATCGCGCAGGCTTTGTTCCACCGACGGCATGAACCGCGCTGCAACCATATTGTCAGGCAGAACCTTGGTGGTGATGAGAAGATTGTCGCGCGGAATATCGAGGCTCGACAGGACCGCACCCAAGTCCGCCTCGTTGCCGTACCATTGCGCGGTATCAAACGCGCGATATCCAATCTCAACCGCATCGCGGACGGCCGCGGCCAGCACCTCTCCCTTCAGTGGGAATGTTCCAAAGCCGCGCTGAAACACGCTCTGATTATAGACAGACATATAAACCCCTCAATTCATGCGGATCGCATTTTCCCCTTGATAACTCACTCACTGGTGAGTTATCAAGGGCGCAAGAGCAAATAGTTGTGTTGCGCGACCGACAAGAAGGCACGGATATGATCAGGCACCTCGTCTTTCTCAAATACTCCGAGGACGTCACCAAAGATTCGAGGGATGCGCTCATGCGCGACCTCGAGGCGCTCAAGAATGAGGTCCAAGGGATCGAGACCTTTTGTGCCCGACCGAACATGTCCCCGGAAACACCGCTCATCCATGGGTTCAAGGAGATGTTTTGGTTCGATTTCCGGGATGCGCAAGCGCGCGATGCGTATCTCGCCAACGAAACCCACAAGGCGATCGGCGCGCGCCTCATGGCCAGCCTCGACGGCGGAGTGAATGGCATCTTTGTGTGCGATGTCGAACTCTAGGTCCGCACCGGAGATGAGCACATCGCGACCCATAGCCCTTGTGACCGGGGCAAGCAGGGGCATCGGCCGGGCCATTGCGCTTGAACTGGCCCGCAACGGCTTTGACCTGGCCGCAAACGACCTCTCTCATTCGAACGACCTGGAAACCGTCGTCGCCGAAATCAAGGCAAATGGTGTGGATGCGCTCGCCCTGCCCTTTGATGTGAGCGACCTCGGCTCGCATGAGATTGCTCTGACCAACATCGAAAACGGCCTCGGTCCGCTGACAACGCTCGTCAACAATGCCGGCGTCGGGGTCATGCACCGCGGCGATCCGCTTGACGTCAGCGAAGCGAGCTTCGAGCGCTGCATGACAGTCAACGCGAAAGCGCTTTTTTTTCTTTGCCAGGCAGTCGCGCGGCGGCTTCTGGCGCAGACGAGGGATCCGGCGCGGCCGCGATCAATCATTAACATCACCTCGTCCAATGCCACTGCGGTCGCGGTGCCGCGCAGCGAGTATTGCGCATCCAAGGCTGCCGCCGCGATGATTTCAAAGTGCTTCGCGGCGCGGCTGGGCCCTGAAGGAATTGCCGTTTATGACGTCCAGCCCGGACTGATCGAAACCCCGATGACCGAAGCCGTCATCGACGGTTACAAGCAGCGCGCGGCCGATGGCCTCTGCCTGTTTCCATGGGTAGGCAAGCCCGAAGATGTCGCCCAAGTCGTTGCGAGCCTTGCAACCGACCGGCTCCCCTACACCACCGGACATGTCATCTCAGTCGATGGCGGCATGCTCGTCCCCAGATTCTGAAAGATGTCCCTATGAAGATCTCCCTCCCTGATACAAGAGGCCACCTGGCAGAGTATCGATTGGTCGGCGAGCCGGTGGCGCCTGTCTCAATGACGCCAGACAGCGCACGCGTCGTCTACTCCGCGGCCCATGTCGTCCGCGATCCCTTCGCCGACGTCGATCTTTCAGGGCCGGCGGCGATAGACTGGGATGCGACCCTTGCCTTTCGCGGGCATCTGGTCGGACTGGGGTTGGGCGTGGCCGAAGCGATGGACACCGCGCAGCGCGGCATGGGGCTCGACTGGCTAAACGCGCTAGACCTGATCCGCCGCACGAAATCCGCATTCCCCGACGCCTTGGTCGCCAATGGCTGCGGGACAGATCATGTTGATCCGGCTGACGTTGAGACATTGGATGACGTCATTGGCGCATATCTCGCACAGGTCGAGGCCATACAGTCTGCTGGCGGGCGCATCATCCTGATGGCGAGCCGCGCGCTCTGCCGGGCCGCGCGCGGCCCAGAAGACTACGCGAAAGTGTACGGCCGCGTATTGAACGCCTGCGACGCGCCGGTGATCCTGCATTGGCTGGGCGAGATGTTCGATCCCGCGCTCGCGGGATATTGGGGCGCGGCGGATTTTGCCTCGGCGCTCGACACGGTCCTGGACATCATCAAGGACAATGTCTCGAAGGTCGATGGCATCAAGGTCTCGCTGCTCGACGCCCAAAAGGAAATCGAAATGCGCCGCCGGCTTCCGCCGCCGGTCCGCATGTTTACTGGGGATGACTTCAATTATCCCGAACTGATCGCCGGAGACGATGAAGGGTTCAGCCATGCGCTTCTGGGAATTTTCGATCCCCTTTCCGTGCACGCCGCAAGCGCCGTGCAGAAGCTGACCGCGGGAGACCGCACGGGCTTCCGCGCCATTCTCGACCCGACCGTTCCGCTGGCCCGGCACATCTTCCGGGCGCCGACGCACTATTACAAGACAGGTGTTGTCTTCCTTGCCTGGCTGAATGGTCACCAATCGCATTTCACGATGATCGGCGGGGCCGAAGCGATGCGATCGCTGCCCTATTTCGTCGAGTGCTTCAAAAAGGCCGATGCCTGCGGCGCCCTCGCCAAACCCCATCTTGCCGTCGAGCGCATGCAATCCCTTCTCCGTCTTTATGGGGTGTAGCCGGGATGCGGGATTTTTCCGAAGACACGTCTGCACTTGCTCTCAATACCGCGACGCTGGGACATAACCTCGACGGTTACGGCGCAGGTTGGCCCCTGGAGCGCGTGATCGATACCTGCGCATCCCACGGCTTCGGCGGGATCGTGTTCTGGCGCCGCGAGATCGGCACGAACGCGATTGAGATCGGCAATCGGGTCCGCGCGGCCGGAATGCATGTCACCGGGCTTTGCCGGACCCCGTATCTCGTCGGCTCCGGGCGGCCCGATGCGTGGTTCGACGAAACCCGCGGGAGCATCGACATGGCTGCCGCTCTGGGAACAACGGTTTTGACGGTGGTCACCGGCGGCACAGAGCCCGAAACAAAGGGCACGATCGAAACGAAGAAGGTTCTTGCCGAGCGGCTCGCCCGGGTGAGCGACTACGCGGCGGCCGGTGGGGTCCGCCTCGCGCTCGAACCGCTCAACCCGATGTATGGCGGCAACCGTACGTGCCTGATGACGGTGCGCGACGCGTTGAACGTCTGTGAGATGGTCGGCCATGACGCCCTGGGCATCGCCGTCGACGTCTATCATGTGTGGTGGGACAGCAATCTGAAGGAAAGTTGTAAAGCCGCCGGCAGCCGTATCATCGGCTATCATCTGTGCGACTGGCTCGAGAACACGTCGGACATGCTTTTGGATCGCGGGATGATGGGAGACGGCGTTGCCGACCTGAAGGCAATCCGCGACGCGGTCGAATCCGCAGGCTATGCGGGTGCCTGCGAAGTCGAGATCTTCTCGAGCGACAGATGGTGGAAGGCCCGGCCGGACCGCGTGCTGAGGACAATAGCCGACCGGTTCAAGACCGTGTGCTGAGTGGCGCAAGGAGCCTCTCTCAGCCGTCGATGATGCTCGGGCGTTAACAGTCTCAACGGTCGGCTGGTGTTCCCTGACCTTGCGTGCCCTTGAAATTGTTGAACAACGCGCCGGTCAAGAGGCATGCTTCGAAAAAATGCACGACGATGTGTGGCCGCAACAACAACATGCGATGCATATGGTCTCGAGCAGCTCATTGAACATACGACCTAAACACCACCATCCATAATGTGTCCACTTAGCCTTCTTGTCATGCGATCTGGCGTGTTCCAGACGGCTTTCAGGACGGACAGGCAATGGCGAAGACAGAGATTTTTGGGGCCCGGCGCCGCAAAATCCGCACCAACGACACCTACCAGCAAAGCAGAGACAGCGTAAACCCCTGTTAAACCTAACGTTTATCAGACAAACAAAGGCAGTTGTCGCAAAATCCGGAGAATTGGCTGGGGTGGCTGGATTCGAACCAGCGCATGGCGGTACCAAAAACCGCTGCCTTACCGCTTGGCTACACCCCAAGGCCGTGGGGACGCTGTATAGCGAGGCGGTGGGCGAAGCGCAAGCCCTCCCGTGACCGGCCAAAGCCCGCGCGCGGCGGGTTATCCAATGCCCGATTTCGGGCCGCGCTCGCGTCCTTCCGAACCGGCCGCGAACGGCGAAAAGAGACACGCGCCGGACACCGTCTTGGGTCTTGCAGCCGCGGTCAAGCGGTGCTACACCGCCCGTCACCGGCAGGCTTTTCGTGGCCCGCCTTCCCGAGGGCCTTCCTCCACGAAAGGCTCCGCCGCACACGCGGCACAACGGTTCGGAGTGTAGCGCAGCCTGGTAGCGCACCTCGTTCGGGACGAGGGGGTCGGAGGTTCGAATCCTCTCACTCCGACCATTTTCCTTTTCTTTCAATAATTTAGATCGATTTCTGTGACTGGCTGGACGGGTGTCGCGGCAGATGCCATGCCGCCTGCCGCCGGTCCCGCGGTTTGGCGTCCGGCCGCGCTTGCGGCCCGTGTGCTATCGGCGATGCGGAGGCGTTGCGCGGGGCCCTTCCCACCCCTCAACCAAAATGCAGGCTCTTGACCTCCTGATAGTCCTCAAGGCCCATCATCCCGCCCTCGCGGCCGTTGCCGGAGGCCTTGTAGCCGCCAAACGGCGTGCCCCAGCCAAGGCCAGCGCCATTGACATGGACGGCGCCGGCGCGCAGACGGCAGGCGACCCGCTCGGCCCTATCCGGATCGCCGGTCTGGATATAGGCGGCAAGGCCATACTCCGTGTCGTTGGCGATGCGGATGGCCTCGGCCTCGTCCCCGGCCGGCAGAATCGACAGGACCGGGCCGAAGATCTCCCGGCGGGCAATTGCCATGTCGTTGGTGACATCGGCAAAAACCGTCGGCCGCGCGTACCAGCCCCGGTTGAGGCCCGGCGGCCGGCCAAGCCCGCCGGCCACCAGCCGCGCGCCCTCCTCCAGTCCGATGCCGATCATCGCCTGCACCCGGTCCCACTGAAGCTGATCGAACAGCGGACCGATGTGATCGCCCTCGCGCCTCGGATCATCCACCCCGGTGTTGTCGGCCGCGTCGCGGGCGATCTCGACCACCTCGTCATAACAGGCGCGCTCGACAATCAGGCGCGTCGGCGCATCGCAGGACTGTCCGGAATTCAAAAAACACTCGGCGACCGACGCCCGCACGCGGTCCTCCAGCGCCGCGCCGCAATCGGCAAAGACCAGATTGGGCGATTTGCCGCCCAGCTCCAGCGTCACCCGCTTGACGGTGTCGGCGGCCGATTTCATCACCGAGATCCCGGCGCGGGTGGAGCCGGTGAACGAGACCATGGCAAGGTCCGGGTGGCGGGCGAGCGCATCGCCGACCTCCGGCCCGGTGCCGTAAATGAGCGCAAAGGCGCCCGCAGGCACGCCAGCGGCGTGCAGGATCTCCGCATAGATGCGGGCCGACAGCGGCGTGTGTTCCGACGGTTTCAGGATCGCCGGACAGCCTGTGGCCAGCGCCGGCAGGACCTTCAGCGCGATCTGGTTGACCGGCCAGTTCCACGGCGTGATGAGGCCCACCGGCCCGATCGGCTCGCGCACCAGCATGTCTCCGTTGCCAAGCCGTTGCCGCTCCTCTTGGCCTTCGAGGGCGTCCAGGAACCCGTCCAGATGGCCGATCCCGGCCTCGGCCTGCTGTTCGCGCGCCATCGTGATCGGCGCGCCCATTTCGGTGCTGATCGCCTTTGCCAGATCCTCGTGGCGCTCTGCCGTTTTCGCCCGGATCGCGCGCAGGAGCGCAAGACGGTCGGCCTTGCTCCACGCGGCGAAGGTCTCGAACGCGCGGGACGCGGCCTGTGCGGCCCGGTCGATATCGGCCGTGGTGCCTAGAGCGAGTGTGCCGATCTCCTCGTCTTCCGCCGGGTTCATGATCGGCATTTCGCCCGTCCCCAGCGGTGCCACCCAATCGCCATCGATATAGAACCGGTCGAGCTTCATAACGCTGCTCCTCATTCGGCGGCGGTGCGGTGGGGAAGAACGATCTCGTAGCCCTCCTCCTCCGGCTCATCGTCAACCAGTTCGGCGGGAAAGCCCTCCGCCAGGACCTTGAGGCCGGTCGGTTCCTCAAGCCGCTCGATGATCCGGTCAGACTGAGCGCGGTCGCCATAGCGCTGCTGGCCGTCCGCCATCACCTTGATGATGAGCGGCGACAGTTCCAGCGGCACCTGATGGTCGTCTGCGAGTTTTTGGAAGAGGCCAATATCCTTTTGCACCAGGTCCATGGTGAAATTGACGTCCCGCGTGCCCGACAGAATGAGCTGGGATTCGGTCTCGTGGACAAAGGACGTGCCGGAACTGATCCGGATCGCCTCATAGGCCGTGGCCAGATCAAGGCCGGCGGCCTTCATCGTCGCCAGCGCCTCGCACAGTGAAACCAGATTGGCGGTGGCCAGATAGTTGGTCATCACCTTGAGCTTGGACGCCGATCCCAAAGGTCCCGTGTGCAGGATGCGCCGGCCGAGGCGCTTCAAAAGCGGCAGAACGTGCACCACCGCCGCCCGGTCGCCGCCGGCGAAAATCGAGATGTTGCCGGTCGCCGCGCGGTGGCAGCCGCCCGAGACCGGGCATTCGACGGCCTGGCCGCCCTTTTCGGCGACCAGGCCACCAAGCCGGACGATCTCGTCGGCATCGGTGGTCGACATTTCCACCCAGGTTTTTCCGGCCGTGATCTCCGGCAGCATCTGGGTGACCACGGCATTGGAGGCGGCCGGGCTCGGCAGGCAGGTGATCACAACGTCGGACGTGCGCATCAGCGCCGCTGGATCGCCGCTGGCCTTCGCGCCGCGGGCCTCAAATCCGGCAACCAGCCCGGGATCAAGGTCATGTACGCTCAGATCCACGCCGTTGCGCAAAAGACTGCCGGCAAGTTTGCCGCCGACGTTCCCCAGTCCGATAAACCCGACCTTCATCCGTTTCTCTTTCTGATTCTCTGGCGATCCGCGCGTGAGCGTGTCGGCGCCGCTGGTGCCTGATCCCGGCATGTTTACCGCGACCACGCTAACTCAGTTTTTCGCCGGGCGAAATCAGGTTTGAGGGCCGCTGACACGTCCCCTTTTTCCATTGGACGGACCGGCCCGCGCGCCCACTCACCGTGACGGGACCGGCAAGCTGATCTGGGAACAAGGCCGCGTCCAAAGGCGTCTCTGGCCGCTTTCAGCATGCTGCATCGGCCAATTGGCGCGGCCATCGGTGCCAAATTGTCGCCGCAGTCGTAACATTTTTGAATTTTATTTCTTTATTTCAATGCTTTATAATTTTTTTGATGTCCGAATAAAATTGTGACTTGACAGTCTTGGAACGTTCCATTAAAACGATTTAAAAATTTGGAACGATCCAAAGATCGGTTGGGAGGATGACATGCGTTGGGGCCTCGTTGGCGCGAGCCGGATTGCATCCAGTTACATGATTGACGCGCTCCGCGCGCAAGATGGCGCCGACGTCGTGGCGGTTTTGAGCTCCGATGCGGCGCGCGGCCGGGACTTTGCCGGAACGCACGGCATCGCCCACAGTTTCACCGACCTCGACGCGCTCCTGACTGAGGCCGATGTCGATGCGGTCTACATTTCCACCACCAACGAAAAGCACCATCGCCAGGCCATGGCGTCAATCGCCGCCGGCAAGCATGTCCTGTGCGAAAAGCCGCTCGCCATGACGCTGGTCGATGCCGGCGAGATGGTCCGCGCCGCGGCGGCCCGGGGCGTTGTCTTTGCCACCAATCATCACCTGCGCAACGCCGGATCGCATCTGGCCATCAAGGCGCTGATCGACGGCGGACGGATCGGCAATGTCCTGAGCGCCCGGGTGTTCCACGCCGTCAACCTGCCCGAGCACCTGCGCGGATGGCGGATCAACGATGCGGCCGCCGGCGGCGGCGTCATTCCCGACATTGTCGTCCATGACGCGGACACGATCCGGTTTCACCTGTCCGAGGATCCGGTCGATGTGATTGCAAAGGCCGGAACGTCAGGGCTCGGCGAAGGCGTCGAGGACAGCGTCATGTCGGTCTGGTCGATGCCCTCCGGCGCCATGGTGCAAACCCACGAGAGCTTCACCCATGCGTTCGCCGGAACCGGCATTGAGTTCCATGGCACCAAGGGATCGATCTTTGCCCGCAACGTCATGACCCAGCAACCGACCGGCGAGATCTGGCTGGTCGACGAATCCGGACGGCACGACATCACCTTTGACAGCCACAATCTCTACCACCGCTCGATGGGCCTGTTTCACGGTGCCGTCAAAGGTACGGGACGGCCCTCGGCCGACGGACCTGACGGGGTGAAATCGCTCGCGGTTGCGCTCGCGGTTTCAGAAGCGGCCCAGACCGGCCAAACCGTGTCGGTCGACTACGGAGGTTTTTAGCGATGGCCTCCAAAATCGTATCGATGGACGACGCAGCGGGCCGGATCAAGGACGGCGCGGTGGTCACGGTTTCCTCCTCCTCCGGTCTGGGCTGCCCCGACAAGATGCTCGAAGCCATCGGCGCCCGGTTCGACCGGGAAGGCCACCCAAGAGGCCTGACGACGCTGCACCCGATCGCCGCCGGCGACATGTACGGCATCAAGGGCATCGACCACATCGCCAAGGATGGCCTGCTCTCGACGATCATCGCCGGCTCCTATCCCTCCGGTCCGTCCTCGCTGCCGATGCCGGAGATCTGGCGCATGCTGGTCGACAACCGGGTCGCAGCCTACAACGTGCCCTCCGGCATCCTGTTCGACATGCACAAGGACGTCGCCGCCCGCCGGCCGGGCGTGATGACCAAGGTCGGGCTCGACACGTTCGTCGACCCGATCCGCCAGGGCTGCGCCATGAACGATGCAGCAGCCCAAAAACCCATCGTGTCGCGGCTGGAGTTTGGCGGCGAGACCTGGCTGCATTTTCCCAATATCGTGCCGGATGTGGCGATCATCCGGGCAACCACGGCGGACGAGCGCGGCAACCTCACCTATGAGCACGAGGGCGCCTATCTCGGCGGCCTGGAACAGGCGATCGCCGTGCGCAATCACGGCGGGCTGGTGATCGCGCAGGTCAAACGCGTGACCGCCGCCGGCTCGCTGCGCCCGCACGACGTACGCGTGCCCGGGCATCTGGTTGACCTTGTCGTTGTCGATCCCGACCAGCGCCAGACCACCGAGACCGACTACGATCCGGCAATTTCCGGCGAAATCATGCGCCCGTGGTCAAGCTTTACGCTGGCCGAACACGGCATTGAGAAGGTTGTCGCGCGCCGGGCGGCGATGGAGCTGAAACAGGGGCAGACCGCCAATCTCGGCTTCGGAATTTCCGCCATGGTGCCGCGGGTGCTTCTGGAAGCCGGCCAGGAACAGGCGGTGACCTGGGCAATCGAACAAGGCGCGACCGGCGGCATGCCGCTCACCGGATTTGCCTTCGGCTGCGCGTCGAACGCCGATGCCTATGTCCCCTCCCCGCAGCAATTCACCTATTTTCAGGGCGCCGGTTTCGACGTTTCGTTCCTGTCGTTCCTGGAAATCGACCTTGACGGCAACGTCAACGTCTCCAAGCTCGGCAAAAAGCCGTATCTAACCGCCGGCTGCGGCGGCTTCGTCGATATCACCGCGCATGCGAAAAAGATCGTCTTCTCCGGGCTGTTCGAAGCCGGCGCGGATGTGGAATTGACCGACGACGCACTGACGGTCAAATCCCCGGGCAAGTTCACCAAGATGGTCGATGCGGTCGAGCACGTGACCTTCTCCGGTCTCCGGGCCCGCGAGACGGGGCAGGACGTCCTTTACATCACCGAGCGCTGCGTCATCAAACTCACCGACAGCGGATTGATCGCGACGGAAATCATGCCGGGCATCAATCCCGGCCGGGACATCGTCGATGCCTCCAACGGCCGGGTCCGGGTCGCCAATGATGCGGTCGAAATGCCCAAGACGCTGTTGCGTCAGGCACCGATGGAGCTCGCCCTGTGAGCGCGCTGCATCTGATCCGGCACGGCACGACGGCCGAGTTGCGCCTGGACAATCCGGCCAAGCTGAACGCGTTCACCGTAGACATGCTCTCTGCCCTGGAGGCCCACTGCGCGGAACTGGAGCGGGACGCGGATATTCTCGCGGTCGTGATCACGGCGGAAGACAGCAAGGCGTTTTGCGCCGGCGCCGATATCGTTGCCTGGTCCGAACTGGAGCCGTGGGACTTCGCCCGGCACTGGGTGCGCGATGGGCACAGGATCTTTGATCGCCTGGCGCGGCTCAGCAAGCCGACGGTCGCGGCACTTGGCGGGCATGCGTTTGGCGGCGGGTTGGAATTCGCCGCCGCCGCCGACATCCGTGTCATGGCGCCCGGCGCCACCCTTGCCCTCCCCGAGGCCGGCGTCGGTATCGTGCCCGGCTGGTCCGGCACGCAGCGTCTGATCCGGCTGTTGGGCGAACCACTGGTGAAGGAGATGGCCCTTTTTGGCCGCCGTGTTTCAGCAGACCGAGCTTTGGCGACAGGATTCATCGCTGCGATCGCGGACGATCCGCGCGCGGAAGCGTTCGAGATCGCCGGACGGCTGTCCGGCACATCACCGCGCGCCGTCGAGGTCGCGAAATACATGATCCACGCGGCTGCCGGCGAAGACCGCGGCGCCATGATCGAAACCCTAGGCGCGGGCATGATCGGGCCATCGGCCGACCGGACCGAAGGTGTTGCCGCGTTCCGCGCCAAACGCAAACCCAGTTTCCCGGGGGCCTGACGTGACCGACCTGACTGTGATTTCCGCCGCCCGCGCCACACTTCCCGACACGCCGTTCGCCGCGCGGCACTTGATCGACGGCGTGTGGTGCGACAGCGCCGACGGCGCGACCTTTGATCGTGTCTCCCCGTCCCATGGGCACGTGGTGACCAAGGCCGCCAAAGGCGGCGCGAAGGATGTCGCGCACGCGATTGAAGCGGCCCGGCTCGCATTCGACGCCGGCACCTGGTCGCGGTCGAGCGGCAAGGACAGGGCGGCGCTCCTTTTGAAGGTCGCCGATCTGATCGACCGCGAGTGCGAGCGGATCGCAATGATGGAGACGCTTGAATCCGGCAAGCCGATCAGCCAGGCGAAAGCGGAGATCGAGGGCGCGGCCGACCTTTGGCGTTATGCGGCGGCGCTCGCACGGACCATGCACGGCGAAAGCCACAACACACTCGGTGACAACATGCTGGGCGTGGTGCTGAAGGAACCAATCGGGGTCGTGTCGATCATCACACCGTGGAATTTTCCGTTCCTGATCGTTTCGCAAAAACTGCCCTTCGCGCTGGCGGCCGGGTGCACGGCGGTGGTCAAACCGTCCGAGATGACCCCCGCGACCACTGTCATTTTGGGCGAGTTGCTGGTCGAGGCCGGACTGCCGGCCGGCGTCGTCAACATCGTCCTGGGCTATGGTGAGCCGGTGGGCACGGCGATGACGACCGACAGCCGGGTGGACATGGTCACATTCACCGGCTCAACCGGTGTCGGCAAGGCAATCGTCAAGGCCGCGGCGGCCACCTTGAAGAAGGTGTCGCTGGAGCTCGGCGGCAAGAACCCGCAAGTGATCTTCCCGGACGCGGATCTCAATAGTGCGGTCGACGCGGTGGTGTTCGGCGTTTACTTCAATGCCGGCGAATGCTGCAATTCCGGCTCGCGCATCCTGGTGCATGAAGACATTGCCGAAGACTTCATCGCCCGCACGGTGGCCCTTTCGCGGGACGTTCCGTTCGGCGATCCGCTCGACCCGGACACCAAGGTCGGCGCGATCATCACGCCACAACACCAGGAAAAAATTGACAGTTACGTGAAAGAGGCGGCCAAATCAGGGGCTCAGGTCCGGCTCGGCGGCGCACCGCTGTCCGTGGCCGGCCTTGACGGGCAGTTCTATCAGCCGACCGTGGTCGCCGATGTCACCCGAGACATGCCCATCGCCCGCGAAGAGGTGTTCGGACCGGTGCTGTCAGTTCTGACGTTCTCGTCGCTGGAGGAGGCGATCAGCTTGGTGAACGACGCGGAATACGGACTGTCGGCGGGCGTGTGGAGCGAAAATGTTCACACCTGCCTGGAATTTGCCCTGCGCGCCCAGGCCGGGACGGTTTGGACGAACACCTGGATGGACGGGTATGCCGAACTGCCGTTCGGCGGGGTAAAGGAAAGCGGTCAGGGCCGGGAGCTCGGCCGCTACGGATTGGATGAGTTTCTCGAGGCAAAAACGGTGACGATGCGGATTGGCCGCACGCGCGCGCCTTGGGTTCAGCCGCGAACGGACTGACGTTTGGCGGAATTTTTGAAGGTCTTACGCAACCAAGGGAGGAGACCAAATGCGTAAACTGGCAACTTCAATGACGGCATTGGCAACACTGTTCATTGCCACACAAGCCCAGGCGGAGGACGTGGAAGTCCTGCATTGGTGGACGTCCGGCGGTGAAGCCGCCGCACTCAACGTCCTCAAAGGCGATCTCGAAAGCCAGGGCATCGGCTGGCAGGACATGCCGGTCGCAGGTGGCGGCGGAACGCAGGCCATGACCGTGCTGCGCGCACGGGTCACCGCCGGCAATCCGCCCACCGCCGTCCAGATGCTCGGCTTCGACATTCTCGACTGGGCCAAGGAAGGCGCGCTGGCCGACCTGAACATCCTGGCCGGCATGGAAGGCTGGGACGCAGTGGTGCCCGAAGCCCTGCAGCAATTCGCCAAGCATGACGGCAAGTGGGTGTCCGCCCCGGTGAATGTCCACTCGACCAACTGGGTGTGGGCCAACAAGGCTGTGCTGGACGAGCTCGGCATCGCTGTTCCGACCACGTGGGACGAGTTCGTGGCCGCTCTTGAGGCCGTCAAGGCCTCTGGCAAGACCGCCATCGCCCATGGCGGCCAGGCCTGGCAGGACGCAACGGTCTTCGATGCCGTCGTCATGTCCACGGGCGGGCTCGACTTCTACAAGAGCGCCTTCATTGATCTGGATGAGGATGCCCTTGGCTCCGACACCATGAAGGAAGCGTTCGACCGGATGGGCGTGATCCGCTCTTATGTGGACGACAACTTCTCCGGCCGTGACTGGAACCTGGCCACCGCCATGGTCATCAACGGCGATGCCGCGTTCCAGATGATGGGCGACTGGGCCAAAGGCGAGTTCCTCAATGCCGGCAAGGTGCCGGATCAGGACTTCCTGTGTTTCCGGTTCCCCGGCACGCAGGAGCAAGTGACGTTCAACGCCGACCAGTTCGCGATGTTCGCGCAAGGCCCGGAAGTCGGCAAGGAACAGGCCGCTCTGGCGACCGCGATCCTGTCGCCCTCTTTCCAGTCGGCCTTTAACGTCGTCAAAGGCTCGGTGCCGGCGCGGACCGATGTGTCGAACGAAGCATTTGATGCTTGCGGCAAAAAAGGCATGGCGGATCTGAAAGCAGCGGCGGCCAGCGGCAACCTCGTCGGGTCCATGGCCCATGGCCACGCCAACCCGGCCTCCGTGAAAAACGCGATCTATGACGTTGTCACCGCTCACTTCAACGGCGAGTACGACAGTGCTGCCGCCGTCGATGAACTTGTGACCGCGGTTCAGATCAACAAGTGATCGACCGGACGGAAGGCGGCCTCGCGCGGCCGCCTTCCACCCCGCCAGGAGATCCGAAATGCCTTCATCTGCGACGGCGACCCGCCCCGGTCTTGCCGACCGGCTGCGCGATGCCTTGCCCAAACTCGTCCTGAGCCCAACAGTCGCGATCGTTGCGATCTTTGTCTACGGGTTCATTGCCTTCACCCTCTACCTGTCCTTCACGGACAGCCGGATACTTCCCACCTTCGGCTGGGTGGGCTGGCAGAACTACGAAAATCTGTTCCGGATCCGCGCTTGGGACACAGCGGTCAACAACCTGATTGTGTTTGGCGTTTTGTACATCGTGGTCTGCTGCGCGCTTGGGCTGCTCCTGGCCATTTTGCTGGATCAACGTATCCGGGCGGAAGGATTTATCCGCACCATCTACCTTTATCCGATGGCGCTCAGCTTCATCGTCACCGGGGTCGCCTGGAAATGGTTCCTGGACCCGGGCATCGGCCTGGAGGCCGTGGTCCGCGGCTGGGGGTTTGAGAGTTTCACCTTCGGCTGGATCAAGGACAGCGATATGGCGATCTACACGATCGTGATCGCCGCCGTCTGGCAAACCTCCGGGTTCGTGATGGCCATGTTCCTGGCAGGCCTGCGCGGGATCGACAGCGAGATGATGAAGGCAGCGCAGATCGACGGCGCTTCGACCTTCGCGCTCTACCGGCGGATCGTGATTCCGCAGCTTCGGCCGGCTTTCATGTCTGCCTTCGTGGTGCTCGCGCATATGGCGATCAAGTCCTATGACTTGGTCATCGCGCTCACCGGCGGCGGGCCGGGCACAGCCACCGAGCTGCCCGCAACCTTCATGTATTCCTACACGTTCACACGCAACCAGATGGGCATCGGTGCGGCATCCGCGGTCATCATGCTGATGACGATCGCCGCGATCATCGTCCCCTATCTCTGGTCTGAACTTCGGGAGAAGAAGTGATGACCGCCATTTCCGAAAACACAGCTGCCGCCGCCGAACCGCGCCGCGCCAGCGCCTTCAATCCGGCTCGTGTCGTGCTCTACGCGCTGCTTGCCCTCTTTTGCATCTACTACCTGCTGCCGCTCTATGTGATGGTGGTCAACTCGCTGAAGCCGCTGTCGGAAATCACGGCCGGCGGCATGATGGCCCTGCCCGGCGACTGGACGATCGCGCCGTGGCAAAGTGCCTGGTCGTCGGCGCAGGTCGGCGTCGAGGCAACGGGTCTGAGGCCCTACTTTGTCAACTCGATCCTGATGGTCGTTCCGGCTGTCGCCCTGTCGACGATCCTGGGCGCACTCAATGGCTACGTGTTGACCAAGTGGCCGTTCCGCGGCGCGTCGATCCTGTTCGGCCTGCTGCTGTTCGGCTGCTTCATTCCGTTCCAGATGGTGTTGATCCCGATGGCGCGCATGCTCGGCCTGATGGGGCTCGCCGGGTCCGTGCCCGGGCTCATCTTCGTGCACCTTGTCTACGGCATCGGATTCTCGACGCTCTATTTCCGCAATTACTACGCGGCCTTTCCGACCGAACTGGTGCGGGCCGCGCAGATCGACGGCGCCGGGTTCTTCACCATCTTCTGGCGGATCCTGCTGCCGTCCTCCGGCCCGATCGCGGTCGTCTGCATCATCTGGCAGTTCACCAACATCTGGAACGACTTCCTGTTCGGGGCCTCGTTCTCCGATTTCGACAGCCAGCCGATGACCGTGGCCCTCAACAACCTCGTGCAGTCTTCGACGGGTGTGAAGGAATACAACGTCCATTTCGCCGGTGCGATCATGGCCGCGCTCCCCACTCTTCTCGTCTACATCGTTGCCGGGCGCTTCTTCGTCCGCGGCCTGATGGCCGGGTCCGTGAAAGGATAGGACTATGGGTTTTCTCGACATCAACAAAGCCACCAAAGCCTATGGCGCCGTGCAGGTGCTGCATGAAACCAACATCTCGGTGGAAGAAGGCGAATTCCTGGTTCTCGTCGGACCGTCCGGGTGCGGCAAGTCCACGCTGCTCAACATGATCGCCGGTCTTGAGGACATCACCACCGGCGAGATCGCCATCCGCGACCGCAGCATGAACGGCGTCAAGCCGGCGGACCGGAACATCGCCATGGTGTTTCAGTCCTACGCGCTTTACCCGAACATGACGGTCAAGGGGAACATCTCCTTCGGCATGGAAATGCACGGCATTGCCAAGGCCGAACGCGAGAAGCGGATTTCCCAGGTCGCGGATCTTCTTCAAATCACGCACCTTCTTGACCGCAAGCCGGGTCAGCTTTCCGGCGGTCAGCGCCAACGCGTCGCCATGGGCCGGGCTCTTGTCCGCGAGCCGGATGTCTTCCTGTTCGATGAGCCGCTGTCGAATCTCGACGCCAAGCTCCGCGTCGACATGCGGACGGAAATCAAGAAGCTTCACCAAAAGCTTGGCACCACGATTGTCTATGTGACCCACGATCAGATCGAGGCCCTGACCCTGTCGACGCGGATCGCGGTGATGTTCGGCGGCTACGTCCAGCAGCTCGGCACGCCGAAGGAAATCTACGACAATCCGGCCAACATGTTCGTCGCCGGTTTCATGGGCTCGCCCTCGATGAACCTGTTCCCGGCCAAGGTCGTGTCGGCAAACGGCGTTCCGGCCGCGGAAGTGCGGCTCGCCGACGGCAATGCGGCGATGATCCCGTTCGCGAGCGGGCGCATGAACGGCAATGACGGCCGGGACATCATTTTGGGCATCCGGCCGGAGGCCATCACCGACCGCGACGGGGCGGACCGCAATTCGGACGCGGTCCATATCGTCGACATGCCGGTCGAGGTAACTGAGCCCGCCGGATCCGACACCTTCGTCGTCAGCCAGATCGGCGGCAAGGACGTGACCGGACGGTTCCGCGCGGATGTCGCCGTCAACGCCGGCCAGCGGTTCCCGTTCGCGTTCAACATGGAAAAGGCGGTCGCCTTTGATCCGCAAAGCGAACAGCGGATCGCCTGACGATGTTTGACGGGCCGGACATCGTGATCATCGGGAGCGGCATGGGCGGCGCCAGTCTGGCGGCCGGCCTTGCCCCGACCGGTGCCAGGATTACGATCCTGGAGCGCGGATACCCAATCCCGGATGACGCGCCGGCCCGCGATCCCTGGCGGATCTATACAAACAGCGCTTTCCGGTCCAAGGAAACCTGGCTGGACGAAACCGGCCGACCGTTCGAACCGGGCAACTATTACAATGTCGGCGGCAACTCCAAGCTCTATGGCGCCGTCCTGATCCGTTACCGCGAAGCCGACTTCAAGGCGATGGAACACCATGACGGGGTCTCTCCCGCATGGCCATTCGCGTATGACGAACTCAAACCCTGGTACGACAAGGCCGAACAGCTTTATCAAGTGCGCGGCGATGTGGCCTCGGACCGCACCGAGCCGGCCCATGGCGCGCCCTACCCCTTTCCGCCGGTCCCCGATGAACCGGCCATCGCGGACGCCCGCGCCCGGCTGGAACGGGTCGGCGTTCCGCCGTTCACCTTGCCGCTCGGCGTCGACATCGACCGGTGGCTTTCCGCCGGCCAATCCGGCTGGGACGGCTATCCCGATCAGCGCTGCGGCAAGATGGACGCTGAGACCTGCGGCCTCGCCGCGGCCCTTGCCCATGACAACGTCCAGCTCATCACCGGCGCCAAGGTCAAAAACCTTAAGATCGGGCGGGACAACCGTCGGATCGCGGAGGTCGTTTATGAAAAGGGCGGCGAGGAGCATACCCTCAAGCCGGATTTCTTCGCCGTGTGCGCCGGTGCGGTGCAATCGGCCGCGCTGCTGTTGCGGTCGGGCCTTGCCAACAGCACGGACCAGGTCGGCCGCCATTTCATGAACCACAACGCGACCGCCATGATCGCGATCGATCCGCGGTTCAAGAACGACGCGGTCTACCAGAAGACCTTTGGCATCAACGAGTGGTATCTGTCGGACGGCAATGGCGGCAAACCGCTCGGCAATGTCCAGCTTCTGGGACGGGTGACACCGGACATCCTGAAGATCCAGGTGCCGCAGTTGCCCATGCCCGCCGCGCGCTGGATTTCCGGGCACGCGCTCGATCTTTATCTCATTTCAGAGGACCTGCCGGATCCCGAAAGCCGGGTGACCTTGAGCGGTGATAAGATCCAGCTTCGCTGGCGGCGGTCCAACATGACGGCGCACAAAAAGCTCGTTTCCAAGACCCGCAAAGCGCTGCGGGCGGCCGGCTTTCCGGTCGCGCTGGCGCGTTTGTTTGACGGCCGTGTACCGTCGCACCAATGCGGGACGGTCCGTCTTGGCGACGACCCGGCATCCTCGGTGCTCGATCCCGAGTGCCGGTCCTGGGACCATCCCAACCTTTTCGTGACCGACGCCGGCGCCCTGCCGACCTCCGCGGCGGTCAACCCGGCCCTGACCGTCGCCGCTCTGGCGCTCAGGGCCTCCAACACCATCACCAAGGACCTTGCGGCATGAATAAAGTCGCGCTGATCACCGGCGGCCAGAAAGGCATCGGTTTTGGCATCGCGGAAGCGCTCATTGCGGCCGGATACCACGTTGCCCTCGCATCCCGCAGCGCCGCCGACAGCCCGGACGTGCAGGACGCGCTGTCAAAACTGGGGCCCGACGCCCGCTACTATTCCCATGACATGCAGGATGTGGAGCGGCACGGCGCGCTGGTCGACCGGATCGAGGCCGACATGGGTCCCGTGACCGCCTTGGTGTCGAATGCCGGGGTGCCGGCCAAGGTCCGCGGCGACATGCTCGATATCGTTCCGGACAATTTCGATTTTGTGCTCAACGTCAATCTGCGCGGCGCGTTTTTCCTCGCCCAAGAGGTCGCCAGGCGGATGATCGCACGCGCGGACGGCGCCTACCAGTCGATCACCTTCGTAACCTCGGTCAGCGCCTCGATGGTGTCCATCGAGCGGGCCGAATACTGCATCTCCAAGGCCGGCGCGGCGATGATGGCCGAACTCTTCGCCGTCCGGCTCGCGCCGCACGGCATCGGCGTCTTCGAGCTGCGGCCCGGCATCATCGAGACCGGCATGACCGCCGGCGTCAAGGACAAGTACACCGCACGGATCGAGGGCGGCCTGGTGCCCGCGGCCCGGTGGGGACAGCCCGCCGATATCGGCGGGATTGTCGTCCCGATCGCCGAGGGCCAGATGGCGTTTGCCACCGGCTCGGCCATTCCGGTCGATGGCGGCCTGTCGATCCCGCGGCTTTGAGGACAGTGTGATGGCGGAAGGCTACGATTTCATCATCATTGGCGGCGGCAGCGCGGGATCGGTCCTGGCGGCGCGCTTGTCGGAAAACCCGGACGTATCCGTGCTCGTTTTGGAAGCCGGCGGGCGCGACTGGCATCCGTTTTATCATGTGCCCGCCGGCTTTGCGAAAATGACCAAGGGCATCGGCTCCTGGGGCTGGCACACCGTTCCGCAAAAGCACATGAAGGACCGGGTGTTCCGCTACACCCAGGCCAAGGTGATCGGCGGCGGATCGGCGATCAACGCGCAGATCTATACGCGCGGCAACGCCCGCGACTATGACGAATGGCGGCAGATGGGCTGTGACGGCTGGGGCTATGAGGACGTCCTGCCCTACTTCAAGAAGGCCGAAGACAACGACACCTTCGAAAACCGGTATCACGGCAGGGGCGGACCGCTTGGCGTGTCGAAGCCCCGCGCGCCCTTGCCGATTTGTGACGCCTATTTCGAAGCCGCCGCCGAGCTCGGCATTCCCTTCAATGACGACCTGACCGGCGCGACACAAGATGGCGTCGGTTACTACCAGCTCACCCAGCGCAACGCCCGGCGGTCCTCCGCGGCGATGGCCTATCTGGCGCCGAACCGGGGCCGGTCCAACCTGACGGTCAAGACCGGGCTGCAGGTGCGGCGGATCGCCGTCGAAAACGGCCGGGCGACGGGACTCGAGTTGACCGACGGGACGCGTATCACCGCGGCCAAAGAGGTCATCCTGTCCTGCGGGTCCATCGGCTCGCCCCGCCTCTTGCAACTGTCGGGCATCGGCCCGGCCGATCATTTGAGCGGGCTCGGGATCAAGGTTGTTCACGATCAACCGGAGGTCGGCGCGAACCTTCAGGATCATCTCGACCTTTACTGTATCAGCGAGGTGAGCGGCCCTTATACCTACGACCGCTACGCGAAGCTCCACTGGTCGGCGGTCGCCGGACTGCAATACCTTTTCACCAAGGGTGGACCCGTGGCCTCCAGCCTGTTTGAGACCGGCGGCTTCTGGTACGCGAACAAGGAGGCACGCTCGCCCGACCTGCAGTTCCATCTGGGTCTGGGCACCGGCATTGAATCGGGTGTGGCCGCCATGCCCGATGGCGGCGTCACGCTCAATTCATGCTACTTGCGCCCCCGCGCGCGCGGCACGGTCCGTTTGCAAAGCGCCGATCCGGCCAAGGCGCCGCTCATCGATCCCAACTACCTGTCGGACCCGAACGACCGGGAGATGTCGATCCGCGGCCTGAAACTGACACAGGACATCCTCGCCCAGGGCCCGTTGAAGAAGTTCATCAAGGCCGAGCGGCTCCCTGGACCCGGCGTGAAGACGGACGACGAGTATTTCAACTTCATCTGCGAGCACTCCAAGACCTCGCACCACCCGGTCGGCACCTGCCGTATGGGCCCTGATCCGAACGCGGTTCTCGACACACGCCTGCGCATGAACGGGATCGAGGGTTTGCGGGTCGCCGATGCGTCGATCATGCCGACCATCATCTCGTCCAACACCAATGCCGCGGCCATCATGATCGGCGAAAAGGCCGCCGACATGATCCGTGAAGACAACGGGATAGCCTCATGATCCGCCATATCGTCCTGGTCCGCTTCCGCCCCGATGTGTCCGAACAGACGATTTCGGCCCTCTTCCAAGAACTGCACGAGATCGAGGACAAAATTCCAGGCTTGATCGCGATGACCTCGGGCCGCAGCGAGAGCCCGGAAAAGATCGAGCGCGGCTACATGCACGGTTTTGTCGTCGACTTTGCCGACTGGGACGCGCTGGCCGCTTACCAGGACCATCCCGATCACAACGCGCTCGGCGCCAAACTGGTCGCCAACGCGGTCGGCGGGCTTGACGGCATTCTGGTTCTGGACATTCCCGTCGCCGCGCGCGCGGCGTGATCTCAACACACAGGTTTTTCGATGCTCACCCTTCCAACCTATGACAACCGACTGGAACCTTACACGCTTACCGGTGAGGCTCTGACGCCGCGCGCGCCGCAGGTGCCGCTCACACGTACCGCCTTCGCCGCGGCCCATGTCGTGTCGGATCCGCTGGCAGAGCGCGATCCGTGGGTCGGCTCGCCCGCTGTCGATTGGGAGAACACGCTCAAGTTCCGCCATTGGCTCTGGGACCAGGGCCTGGGGCTCGCCGAAGCCATGGACACGGCACAGCGCGGCATGGGCGTGGATTGGAAGACGGCAAAGGAACTCATCGAACGCACCATGGCGGAGGCCAAGCGTCACCCCTTGAAGCCGCGCGTGGCGTGCGGTGCCGGCACCGATCAGCTGCCGCTTTCGGACCTGACGGACGCCGACAAAATCATCGCGGCGTACAGCGAACAAATGGAAGCGATCGAGGCGGCCGGCGGACAGGTCATCCTGATGGCCTCACGGGCGTTTCCAGCCATCGGCGCCGGCCCGGACACCTACCGGGATGTCTATGGAAAGCTGCTGACCCAGGCGTCCGATCCGGTCATCCTCCATTGGCTGGGTGACATGTTCGACCCGGCGCTGAAAGGGTACTGGGGCGCCGACGATGTCGCCGCGGCCTCCGACGCGGTGCTGTCGATCATCGAAACCCACGCCGGCAAGGTCGACGGCATCAAGATCTCCCTGCTCGACCAGGCCCATGAGGAAGCCTTCCGCGCCCGTCTTCCGAATGGCGTCCGGCTTTATACCGGGGACGACTTCAACTACGCCGATCTGATCCGGGGCGACGGGACGCATTACTCCCATGCACTGCTTGGCGCGTTCGCGGCGATCGCACCGGTCGCCAGCCAGGCGCTCGAGGCGCTCGCGAAGGACGATCTTGAAACCTATCACGCGCTGTTTGCGCCGACCGTGCCGCTCAGCCGGGAGATCTTCAAGGCGCCGACCCAGTTCTACAAGGCGGGGATTGCGTTTCTTGCCTGGCTTAACGATGCCCAGAGCCACTTCATCATGCCGGGCGGGTTTCAGTCGTCCCGCGAGATCACGCACTACGCCGAAGTGTTCCGGCTTGCGGACCAATCCCGGCTGCTGTCACGCCCCGATGTGGCGGAAGAGCGCATGGCGTTGCTCCTGCGCCTTCACGGGATCACATAGGCGCCATGAAAAAGCGGCCAACCATTCTCGATGTTGCCCGGCACGCGGGCGTGTCCAAATCCACCGTTTCCCTGGTTCTTCAGAACTCACCGGTGGTCAGGGACACGACACGGCGCGACGTCGAGAAGGCCATGGCGGCGCTGAACTATGTCTACAACCGATCGGCTGCCGGTCTGCGCGGGGCGGCAACAGATCTCATCGGTCTCATCATCAACGACCTGAGGAACCCGTTCTTCACCGAATTCGCCGCGAGCGCGCAGATGGCCTTTGCCCGCAAGGGCTATTCAACGGTCATCGCCAACACGGATGAGGATCCGGACATTCAGGTTCAGGTGATCGATTCCATGATCGAGCACGGCGTATCGGCCTTCGTCATCTCGCCGGCCTATGACGCGACACCAGCCGCGTTTGAACGCATCGAGCGGGCCGGCATCCCCGCCATGCAAGTGCTCAGGCAAATCGATCCGCGCACGGACGTGTTTCCGTTCGCCTCACTCGACTATGCCACAGGCGGCGCGGTGGCCACCCAGCATTTGATCGACCTCGGGTGCCGGCACATTGCCTTCATCGGCGGGCTGGAGGACCGGCCGATCACGCTGGAACGCCGGTCCGGCTACAACCAGGTGATGGCCGAGCATCAATTCAAGACGACGCATCTGCCCGGGCGCCCGTCGCGGGCCTTTGGCCGGGACGCCGCTCTGGAGCTGAACTCGCACCACAAGAGCATCAATGCCGTCGTTTGCTTTAGCGATCTCGTTGCCCTCGGCATGCTGGCCGGTTTCGCGGAAATCGGAGTTCAAGTCGGATCGGACTTCCGGATCGTCGGATTTGACGATATTGAGGAGTGTTCGCTGGTCTATCCCCGGCTCAGCTCGGTGCGGTGCAATACCGCGCTGTTCGGCGAGGACACCGCCAACGCCATGCTGGATTGGATCGTCGACGACAAACGCCCGCCGGATACACAGCGCTACAAAGTGGACCTGATTGCCCGGCAATCCAGCCTGGGCGCTTAAGAGAAAACCAGCATGTCACCAAACAACTTTCTGCGCGGACTTTTCGACAAAGCCGTCGCCGCCGCCGACCCGATGATCTGTGTGCCGGCGGCGCTTCCCGCCAAACCGCCGGGGCGGGTCGTCGTTGTCGGGGCCGGCAAAGCATCGGCGCGGATGGCCGAGGCGGTCGAAAGCACCTGGGGCCCGTGCGAGGGTCTGGTGATCACGCGTTACGGTTATGGCCGGCCTTGCACTGGAATCGAGATCGTCGAAGCCGCGCATCCGGTCCCCGATGAACCCGGTCTTGCCGCGACCCGGCGGATGCTTGCGCTTCTGGACGGCCTTGGCGCAGAGGATCACGTTCTGGCGCTGATTTCCGGCGGCGCATCGGCGCTGCTCGTTCAACCGGCAGGTGACATCACGCTCGCGGAAAAGCAAAAGATCAACGCCGACCTTCTGGCGTCCGGTGCCCCGATTGACGCCATGAACACCGTCCGCAAGCATCTCAGCCGTGTGAAGGGCGGACAGCTCGCGGCGGCCGCGTATCCGGCGCCCATGACATCGCTGATCATTTCGGACGTCGCCGGTGACGATCCGGCCTTTATCGCCTCCGGCCCGACGGTCGGCGACAGCACGACGCCAGCGGATGCCCGAGATATTCTGGAGCGCTACGGCATTTCGATGCCCGCTTCGGTGGCGGCAGTTCTGTCCACAGCAACCGGTGTGCTTCCACCGGAGGCCCGGGAATTGTCCAAGGTCGAGAACGCGGTGGTCGCCGCGCCGTCGCAATCGCTGGACAAGGCCGCCGAACAGGCCCGAAGCGCCGGCTGCACCGTGGAAATCCTCGGCGACGCGATTGAGGGCGAAGCCCGGGACGTGGCCGCTGACCAGGCGCGCCGGGCGCTGGAGATCAGGTCCCGGCGCCAGCCGGGCGATGCCCCGCATCTTCTTTTGTCCGGCGGCGAATGCACCGTCACCCGGCGCGGCGACGGAACTGGAGGGCCGAATGCCGAATTCGCGTTGTCATTGGCCTTGGCGCTCAACGGCCAGCCTGACATTCATGCCCTTGCTTGCGACACCGACGGGGTCGACGGCGCCGCGGAAGTCGCGGGCGCTTTAGTCGGGCCCGATACGCTTGCCCGCGCCCGAACGCACACCATCCACGCGGCGTCAATGCTGGACCGGAACGACAGCCATACGTTTTTTCAAAAGCTGGGCGATCAGGTGATCACCGGCCCGACGCTCACAAACGTCAATGATTTCCGGGCCATCCTGATTGGCGCGGTCTGATATGCGGGATATCGACCGTTTCCTTCAAACCACGAATGCCATCATTTTCGACTGCGACGGCACATTGGTCGACACGCCGCGCCTTTATGCACCGGCGTGGCAGGACGCTTTCGGATCCATCGGGATCGATATGCCACTTGCCTGGTATCACAGCCGCGCCGGCATGTCGGAGGATGTCCTGATGGATGATTTCGAACACGATCACGGTGTCCGGCTTGATCGCGCACAGGTGGTGCGCGCCATGCGCGGTGCGTTCTTGGCCCGTGTTGCCAACGTTGAGGAAATTGCGCCGATCGCCAACATTGCGCGGCGGCATCACGGCACCCTCCCGATGGCGGTGGCGTCGGGCGGACCGGCCGGTCTGGTCGCCGCCTCCTTGCGCCACGCTGGCCTTGTCGATCTTTTCGCGGCTGTCGTGACGATCGACGACGTCGCGCATCCCAAGCCAGCCCCGGATCTCTTTCACGAAGCCGCACGAAGACTTGGCGTGGATCCTGGCGACTGCCTTGTCTTTGAAGACAGTCCGAAAGGGTTGATCGCCGCAAGGCGCGCAGGCATGCAGGTGATCGACGTCCGCTCCTTGCTGGAGCCTGCGAAACTGTAAATCCCAACAGGATGCGCCTTGAACGGAAACAATTGTTTGGAATTGCGCGCAGAGCCGCCAGACCGTCCGTTCACCGCAGAAGCCGATCCCGCGCCACCGCGTCCTGGAAGAGCGTGCCCTGGGCAAGAAAACAGCCGATCTCCGCCAGATACTCGGCTTCGGCTTCCGTCTCCACGCCGGTCGCGATCACGGTCAGGTCAAGGCTGTGGGAGAGATCGACAATCGCCCTGACAATCAGCCTTTGCTGGCGCTGCGAACACAGACCGCCGATAAATGAACGGTCAATCTTGATGGTGTCGAGGGGATAATCGCGAATGTGGGTCAAGGACGCGAAACCGGCGCCGAAGTCGTCGAGAGCAATCGACATGCCGGCGTCCATCAACTTGCGAAGTTCCACCTTGAAGGCGCCGGCATCCTCATTGACCAGCATGTTCTCGCCGATTTCCAAACGGATCGAGGCCGGATCAAGGCCGGCCTCCGCCAATGCCGCGCGCGTGCGCCGGGCGAAGTTTTCGATCTGGAACCAATACTCGGAGATGTTGATGCTGATGATGCCGGGATCTCGGCCATCAGCATGCCACGACGCCAGGTCGCGGAAAACACATTGCGATACGGATCTATCGATCGTGCGGGCGCTTTCGGGATCTTCGAACGCGGCGCCAAAATCGTCCGGCCCGATCAATGCCCCATCGGAAGTTCGAATACGGACCAGCGCCTCCGCCCCAATCCGTTGACGCGAGCGAATGTCAACAATCGGCTGGTAGTAAGCCTCGATCCGACCGGCGAGATGGGCTTCGCGGACGCTGTTCACGGCGGACCGGCGTTCATTGAATATGTGCTTCAGGCCATCATTGTAGAACAAGGCCATGCCGCGGCCAGACCGTTTGGCCTTGTAGAGCGCCATATCCGCGCATCTGAGCAACCCGTCCGGTTCATTCGAATCCTGGGGCGCGCAGGCCATGCCGATCGACGCGCCGACATAGACCTTGTCCTCGTTGTAAAACAGCGGCCGTTTCAATCTGGCGATCATGGCATCCGCGAACTGGCGCAGTTCCACCAGCGGTTCGCCGCCGTCGTGGTCCACGCGTTTCAAGATCGCAAATTCATCACCCGCCAGCCGCGCGCAGAATGCATCATCACCGGCCAGATCCCTCATGCGCTCGGCCACAACTTGAATGACCCGGTCGCCGGCGGCATGGCCGAGGCTGTCATTGATCAGCTTGAAGCCGTCCAGATCGATCAGGACCAGGGCCACGCCCTTTTGTGCCCGTGTTGCCCGGCCCAGTTCCTCTTCCAAATGACGGTTAAACGATTCACGGTTCGCCAGGCCAGACAGGTTGTCGAAATGGGCGGCCCGCCACAACGATTGGGCATTTTCATGCTGGGTGGTAATGTCCTGCATCACGCCATGGATAAGTGTGCTGCCATCTGCAGCATCGGTTAGGTCGCCCGTAACCCGCACACGGCGTTTTCGGCCTTGCGCGGTTATGAAATCCGTTTCCACGAGTGTGGAGCATTTGGTTTTAAAGTCGGCCTTTATCTGGGTCAGCACGCGCTTTCGCTCGTTCGCCGGGAAATGGTGCAGCGCCTCCCGCAACGTGGGCGGTGTCCCAATCGGCAGGCCATGCAACCGGAACAACTGGTCAGACCAATAGGTCTCGCCCGTGTCCCGGTCTACCTTGAACGCGCCAAGCCCGGCCATCTGCTCGACCTGCTGCAAGAGCTGGTGCTGCTCGGTCAGTTCCAGGTGCTGTTTCCTGGCCTTGTCCTCGGCCAATCGGATGAGCACCTTTCGCTGGTGTCCCCGCAACAGACCCTCGGCCACCTTCGCCAGATGGGTCAGTTGTTCGAGCTGCACCGGCGTCGGTTGGCGCGGGAACGTGTCGATGATACACAGGCTACCGATATTGTGCCGGCCGTCTAGGCTCAAAGGGTATCCGGCATAAAACCGAATGTTTGGCTCGCCGCGAACCAGCGGATTATCGGCGAACCGCCGATCCTGCGTGGCGTCCGATACCACAAAGACGTCATTACCCGTGATCGTGTGTGCACAAAACGCCGAGCACCGGTCGGTGGTTTCCAGATCGATCCCGACACGAGCCTTGAACCATTGATGGTCTTCTTCCATCAGTGACAGGAGAGCGATTGGCACGTGAAAAATCGTGCTGAGCAGCTCAACAATGGAATCAAATTCCACTTCCGGACCGGTGCCCACACATTCCAGAGCCCGAAGCGCCTGCAAACGCCCGGGTTCATCGGCCGGCAAAGGGTAACCCCTTGAGCCCATAATGATCTTCACCCTGCTCACGGCCCATATCAATTGATTATTAATATGGCAAAATTCAGTAATATTTTACAATGAAGACTTTCACCACTGTCTGTTTCAACTACTTTTCTTCAATTTTTTTGGAGGCGGCGTCGATGCTGGCGGCCAGCACGCCGGGATCGTCAATCTGATTGGCGAGAATGAGGATCAGCCGCGCATTCAATGCATCGCTTTGGGCTTTGGTCAGCCCCTCATGGGCGGCCAACAGCTTTGCGTAAAACTCGTCCGGTTGGCGAAGATTAGGCTCAAATGTGATCTCATTGGGCATGCTCGCCATTCCTTCCAATCAACCGGGCCAGGGCCGCTTGAACATCGATCTCGTTGAAGCGCAGCCAGCGCGCGCCGACATGCTGATCCGGCCGGATGAGATAGACCGCGTTCTTCGCAGATCCAAGATATCGCTCTGCCAGCATGGGATTAAGCGCCTGGTCGGAAATGGATATCCCGCGCACCCTTACACCATGGACCGTCATGTTTTGCGGCACATCGACGCCGAAGCCCAGCAAGACAAAGCCGGTGCCCAGCCGGTTCAACATCCAATCCTCATCGAGCGGGGCATCAGCCGCAGGAGCGCCCGGCCGCGTCCGGCGCGGCAAAGCCGGATCGTCCGGACCGTTCAGCGGCGAGCCGTCATAGGTGCTTGGCAGCGACAACCGGCCGGAGTTCACCAGCGGCCGGGCAAAATCGAAGTGCTCCGCGAGGTCGAGCACCGCGTCGCGGAAGATGCGGCTGATCTCGGATTTCGGCGTGATGAAATCGGTCGAACGGCTCGAATTCAGGATGTTCTCGTCGGCTGCGTAAATGCGTTCGGCGTCATAGCTGTCGAGCAACGTCTCGGGTGCCGTGCCATTCAAGATCAGTTTGAGCTTCCAGGCCAGATTGTCTGCATCCTGGAAACCGGAATTGGCACCGCGGGCCCCAAAGGGCGACACCTGATGGGCGCTGTCACCAGCAAAGATCACGCGCCCATGGCGGAATTTTTCCATCCGCCGGCACTGAAACGTGTAGATCGAGACCCATTCCAGTTCGAACTCGACATCCTCGCCGAGCATCTGTTTCAGACGCGGGATGACCTTTTCCGGCCGCTTTTCCTCTTCCTTGTCGATGTCCCATCCAAGCTGGAGGTCGATCCGCCAGACGCCGTCCGGCTGTTTGTGCAACAAGGCCGACTGGCCCTTGTTGAACGGGGGGTCGAACCAGAACCAGCGCTCGGTCGGAAAATCCGCCTTCATGATGACATCGGCGATCAGGAAATTGTCCTCAAACACCCGGCCAACAAAATCGAGCCCAAGCATGTGCCGGGTCGGAGAGCCGGCGCCGTCGCAGGCGATCAGCCAGTCGGCCTCCAGCTCATAGGCGCCATCGCGGGTGTCGATGGTCAGGTGTGTGTGGTCTACCTTTCGCTCCAGCGCGGTGACGGTGTTGCCGCCCCGGATCTCCACAGGTTTGCCCGCGGTCTGCAAGGCCCGGATCCGCTCGACCAGATAGAGTTCGCAATAATACTGCTGAAGATTGATGAAGGCCGGACGCTTGTGGCCCTGCTCCGGCAGGAGATTGAACTCATAGACCTGGCGGTCGCCGAAAAACACCTTGCCAAGGTTCCATACGACACCCTTGTCGACGAACATGTCGCCGCAGCCGAGCCGGTCCATGATTTCAAGCGATCGTTTGGCAAAACAGATCGCGCGGGAACCGAAACTCACCTTGTCGTTGTCGTCCAGCACCAGCACCGGAACATCCGACTGGGCAAGGTCGATGGCGAGCGCCAATCCGACCGGGCCCGCCCCGATGATCACCACCGGATGGCGCACCGGCACGGCGGCGCGCTGGTCGGGCGAGGACTGATAGGGATAGAGCGGCGTTTCAAACAATTTGGTCATCTGGCCCTCCCAAGCCAGTGTGTCCGGGCCGGTGTACTTAAGCCAATAACGGACCGGTCGAATTGCGATTTCTCGAAAAATGACCTAAATTATGGCCATATTCTCCAATCCGAGGAGCAGGCACGATGGACGAGCACAAGCGTGCCAGTGCGGTGATCACCGTTTCGGTCGCCGAGGCCAAGGCCCGTTTTTCCGAACTTCTGAAAAAGGCCGCGGCGGGCGCGGAAATCCATGTCACCAAGCACGGCAATCCATACGTCAAGCTGGGTCCGGACCTGCCTGAAAAACCGAAACTGCCTAGGCTCGGTGCGTTTGAACACGTCGAATTGCATATGCCCGACGACTGGGACGAGTTGGGTCCTGAGTGGGATCCATACGTAAAATGAGCTGTTGTTTCCTGGCGGACACCCATGTGCTGCTTTGGGCCTTGCACAACGACGCCCGGCTGGAAAAGCACCATGCCGAACTGGTCGGGAACACCGAAAATACGATCTTTGCGAGTTTCGCATCCATTTGGGAGATCGCCATAAAAGTCAGCCGCGGTAAACTCAGCACGGTTTCCAACGTACCGGCGGCACTTGAGGTTAGCGGTTTCACGCTTCTTCCGATTGCGCTTGAACACATTGATGTCGTTCGTGGGCTTCCGGACATCCACCGCGACCCGTTCGACCGCATGCTGATCGCGCAGGCCAGGATGGAGGGTTTCAAGATCCTCACCGTCGACCCGGCCTTCCGCGCCTATGATGTCGAAGTGCTCTGACATCCGTCCCACCCCGGTGTCCATCAAGTCACCCTTGCAGATCCGCCCACATTTGCGCGTCGCGTTCGGCCGTCCAGATGCGCGGCGTGTCGATGCCCTGGGCCTCATCATAGGCCCGCGCGACGTTGAACGGCAGACAATGCTCATAGATCGCATAGTCGGAGAATTTCGGATCGCAGGAGGCCCGGCACGCGTCCCACGCCTCTTTCAATGTGCCGCCGCGCACGGCGACCCGGGCGACGGGATCATAGGTCGCGCGCACGAAATCCGCCGTTGAATCGAGCGCCGCGTTGACCATTTTCGAGCCTACCAGCGCATCGCCGCGACCGGGCGCAATTGCGCCCAGATCAAAGCCGCGGATCTGTTCAAGCGTCTTTGGCCAATCGCCGAAATGACCGTCCCCGCAATAGCAGGCGGAGTGGTATTCGACGATGTCGCCGGTGAACATCACGTTCTCGTCGGGGATGTGGGCAACGATATCGCCGGCGGTATGGGCGCGGCCCAAAAACATCAGATCGACCCGGCGCTTGCCCAGATAGACCGTCATGCGATCGTTGAACGTCGTGGTCGGCCAGGTGAGGCCCGGGATGCTCTCGTGGCCCTGAAACAGCCGAGGGAAGCGGGCGAACTCTGAATCCCAGTCCTCCTGGCCGCGTTCGGCGACCATGGAGCGGGCCTTTTCACTCATGACGATCGACTGGGCATTGTAGGCCGACGCGCCGAGGACCCGAACGGCGTGATAGTGCGTCAGAACCAGATGCGTGATCGGCTTATCGGTGACCGAGCGCACCTTTTCGATCACCTTGTTCGCCAGCCGCGGGGTGGCCTGAGCCTCGATGATCATGACGCTGTCATCGCCGATGATGACGCCGGAATTCGGATCCCCCTCGGCGGTGAAAGCCCATAAGTCCCGGCCGATCTCGGTAAAGGAGATCTGCTTTTCCGCCATGTCACCGGCGGAGGCGAATTGCTTGCTCATGAGCTGCGTCCTTGTAAGTCAACGGGAAGCGAGGTGAACCCTCGAAAACGGATACGCGGCGAACGCCCGGGCGGCCGCCGCAATCGGAAATTCGGAAAACGCTCAACAAAGCGCCGGATGGCAATGCGCCCTTCCAAACGCGCCACATTCATGCCGATGCATTGATGGGGGCCGGAGGCAAAGGCCAGATGGCGGTTCGGTCTGCGCCCCACATCAAAGCGCTCCGGATCGGAAAAGACGTCCGGGTCGCGGTTGGCGGCGCCAATACACAGGGTGAGGCGCGCACCAGCCGGTATCTCGATGCCACCAAAGGTTACCCGCGTCGTGGTTGCGCGGTTGCCAAGCTGGTTGGAGCTTTCATACCGCAAAACCTCTTCCACAGCCGTTGGAATGAGGCTCGGATCGCGAACAAGCCGTTCCCGTTCGCCGGGGAACCGGTCGAGCAGTTCAAGGCCGTTGCCGATCAGGTTGGTCGTCGTCTCGTGCCCGGCATTCAGAATAAAGATACACTGCTGCAGGAGTTCCTCATGGTCGAGCCTTTCGCCATCGGTCTCCCCAATGATCAACCGGCTGAGCATGTCCTTGTCCGGATCGCCCAGCTTGGCGCGGCGGCGCGCGACCAGCGTCTCCAGGTAGGCAAGAAAATCGCGCACGGCGTCCTCACCACGCTGAAACTGCGCCTCGGTCAACACCGGCTCCAGTGCCCCGAGAATGGCGAGTGACCAGTCGCGGAGCGGCGCGCGTTCCTCGTGCGGCACGTCCAGCATGTTGCCAATGACTTCGACCGGGATGGCCGCGGCATAATCGGCGATCAGGTCGACCGGTTCACCGGCGGCCGCATTTTCGTCCATCCGGTCCAGCAGGGCCGCCACCAGCGTTTCGACATCACCTTCCAGCGCCGCGACGGCCCGTGGTGTCATCGCGCCGGCAAGAATCCGGCGCACACGGGTGTGAAGCGGCGGATCGTTGAAGACGAGGCTGGTGGTGTGGTGGCGGTAGAGATACCCGTCACCGAACTTGGGACGGAACTCCTCGCGCTTGTCGGAGGAAAACAGCGTCGTATCCTTGTAGACCCGTTCCAGATCCGCATGGCGGGTCAAGAGCCAGCTGTTTTCGGCCAGTTGCTTGACGGGCTGATGGTCGCGCAGCGCGGCATAGATGGGAAAGGGGTCATCGACAAAGCCAGCCGGTGGACATGCGAGATCGAAGGCTTGCGCCATCGCCCGTGCATCCGCCTCGACCGCGACCGCCATTGTCACGCCCGCTCCACCGCTTGCTCAATCGCGCCGAAAATCGAGTGGCCCTCGCCATCCAGCATCTCGATCCGCACGGTATCGCCGAATTTCAGGAACGGTGTCTTCGCGTGGCCGGTCTCGATCGTTTCGATCATCCGGATCTCGGCGATGCAGGAGTAGCCGACACCGCCGTCCGACACAGGCTTGCCCGCTCCGCCATCCAGCTTGTTGGAGACGGTGCCCGAGCCGATGATGGTACCGGCGCCGAGCGGCCGGGTTTTTGCCGCGTGGGCGATGAGCTCACCAAAGTCGAAGGTCATGTCGACACCCGCTTCGGCCCGGCCAAAAGGTGCACCGTTCAGATCGACCCTGAGCGGCAGATGCAGCTTGCCGCCGTCCCACGCGGCGCCAAGGCTATCGGGCGTCACCGCGACCGGCGAAAACGCGGAGGACGGCTTGGACTGGAAAAAGCCGAAGCCCTTGCCAAGTTCGGCCGGGATCAAGCCCCGCAAGGACACGTCGTTGACGAGCATCACCAGCCGGATTGCGTCGCGGGCCTGGTCGACGTTTGCGCCCATCGGCACGTCGTCGACGATCACCGCGACCTCGCCTTCCATGTCGATGCCATAAGCCTCGTCGGCCATCACGATCGGATCGCGGGGCCCCAGAAACGCGTCCGAACCGCCCTGGTACATGAGCGGATCGGTCCAAAAGCTCGGCGGCATGTCCGCGCCCCGTGCCTTGCGGACAAGTTCGACATGGTTCACGTAGGCAGAACCGTCCGCCCACTGATAGGCCCGCGGCAGCGGTGACATGGCGTCATGTTCGTGAAACCTCAGTGTCGGCACCGCGTCGTGGCTGAGGCTTTCGGCCAGCGTTTGAAGCCTGGGCGCGACCGACGGCCAATCGTCGAGCGCGGCCTGAAGCGTCGGCGCGATATGCGCGGCTTCCGTGCAATAGGTGAGTTGCTCGTTGACCACGACCAGCTTGCCGTCCCGCGTTCCGTCCTTCAAGGATGCCAGCTTCATTCGTCACGTCCTTCTTATTTCCAGGCCATCCTTGGCGACCGTAACCTGTCCGGGATATCCGCGCACGGCCTCCAGCCAATCTGCTTCTTCAAATCCCGGCAAATCTGCCGGAATCAAGTGGTTCAAGACCAGGTGTTTGGTGTTTGCCGCCAACGCGATCCGCGCCGCATCCGGCGCCAATGTGTGGCTGTTGATCAGATGCTGCCGGAGCCGTTCGCCGTTGCCGGTGATCTCCACGATCCTGTCAACGCCGTGCGCCAGCATTGCCTCGTGGACGAGAATGTCACACTCGGCGGCAAAGCCGGCCAGCGGCGGAAAATGGGCCGTGTCCGCGCTGAACACGACCGACCATCCCCCGGCCTCGAACTTCAGGGCGAAACACTCGGTCACAGGCGGATGGTCGACCCGCAGGGCGGCCACGTCCAGCCCCTCGATGGGTATCGGACCCTCGGCGTATTCGGCAAGGCGGACGAGCGGTCGTAGATCCGGCCGTCCTTCATCGTCGATCCGCAGATCGATGTCGTAGCCCAACGAGGTGAGAAAGCCATACCAGTATTCGCTGATCCCTCTCGGCCCGTACAAGGTGACCGGGCGGTCGAGACCCGTTGTCCAGGCCGTGTGCAGGAGCGGCCCGAGCTCAAGCACATGATCGGAATGAAGATGCGTGATGAAGATAAGATCGAGATCCTTGAGCGACACGCCAGCCTCGACAAGGCCTCTGGTGACGCCCAGACCACAATCGATCACACACCGCCGGCCTGCCATCTCAAGCAGGCTCGATGTGGGATTTGGACCACCCGGCCGGATCGCTGGGCCGCCCTTTGAGCCGAGAATGACCAGCCTGTCCTGCTGCCCCTGCCCTGAAGTTTCTGTCATTCCTTGTCCCAGGTACCCTCAGGCGTTCCGTCGAACTTCTTTTCCAGGCTGTCCCAACAGTCGATGTAGTCATCCTGCAACGGCGCCTCATTGGCGGCAAATTCGGTCAGGTGCTGCGGGAAGCGCGTCTCGAACATGAACGACATGGTCTGGTCGAGCTTGTTGGGCTTGAGCTCCGCGTTGGACGCCCCCTCGAAAGCTTCCTTGTCGGGCCCGTGCGGCAGCATCATGTTGTGCAGGCTCATGCCGCCCGGCACAAACCCCTGGGGCTTGGCATCGTACTGGCCATAGATGTTGCCCATGAGTTCGGACATGATGTTCTTGTGATACCAGGGCGGGCGGAAGGTGTTTTCCATCACCATCCAGCGCTCCCGGAACAGGACAAAGTCGATGTTCGCCGTGCCTGGCACGCCCGACGGCGCGGTCAGGACCGTGAAGATTGACGGGTCCGGGTGGTCGAACAGGATCGCGCCAATGGGACAGTAATTGCGCAGGTCGTATTTGACCGGCGCGTAATTGCCGTGCCAGGCGACCACATCAAGCGGCGAATGGCCGATCTCCGTTTCATGAAACTGCCCGCACCATTTGATCGTCAGGGTCGAGGCAGTCTCGCGGTCCTCAAACCAGGCGACCGGTGTCTTGAAGTCCCGGCGGTTGGCCATGCAATTGGCGCCGATCGGACCGCGGCCCGGCAGTTCGAATTTCTGGCCGTAGTTTTCACACACGAAACCGCGCGCCGGCCCCTCCAGAAGCTCCACCCGGTACACCAGGCCCCGCGGGATGATGGCGATGTCCTTGGGCTCCAGATCGATTACGCCCAGTTCGGTGTAAAACCGCAACCGGCCTTCTTGCGGAACAATCAGGAGTTCGCTGTCGGCGGAGTAAAA
This sequence comes from Roseibium sp., assembly GCA_017643215.1. Taxonomy (GTDB): domain Bacteria; phylum Pseudomonadota; class Alphaproteobacteria; order Rhizobiales; family Stappiaceae; genus Roseibium. The sequence continues at coordinate 75,374 of JAEPNV010000016.1, forward strand.
GTAAGCATCCTCCATCGACTGGGTGACCAGATAGATGTGGCTTGCCATGCCAACCTGGGTGTTGACGTCGCCGGCCGTCGTCATGGTGCGCATGCCCGTCAACCAGGTCAGCGGCTGATCGGTGTGGGGCACGGGGTTCCAGCGGTACTGGCCGAGTGAGATGACGTCATCGACCACATGCGGGGCAGACTGCCAAAAGGGAAGATCGACTTTCCGGTAGCGGCCGGAATGCTTGACCGATGGCCGGATGCGGTAACACCAGGTCCGCTCGTTCTGGTGGCTCGGCGCGGTGAACGCGGTACCAGACAGTTGCTCGCCATAAAGGCCATAGGCGCATTTTTGCGGTGAGTTCATGCCCTGCGGCAACGAGCCGGGGAGTGCCTCGGTCTCAAAATCGTTTCCAAAGCCCGGCATGTAGTCCAGGTTCGCCTGATTGATGGACAGTCCGCGCGAATCGGCGTGGCCCGTATTGACCTGATCCATCCTTCGTCCTCCCTCGACACAACGGCTGAAAATTTAGTTTCACTTGTAACCAAATCGCCCGTGAGGGTCAAGAGGACCGCGATCGTGGGAAATGCGTATGCCGGACGTGTTTTCAGGCCCCGGTCACAGCGCCAGACGTCCGGCCGCCGGACTTCCGCGACCCGTCGACATACCTCTTAAGACCGGGTGTTCGATGCCGCCAAGTAAGCCTCTTGCGGCCGCTGGGTTGCTGTGCCAAACTAGAACATAACATGAACAAAAAGGTTTCCTGATGCCGATGCCCTCGCCCATGGCCTCTTTGGACCCCTCCTTGCCCGTTGCCGCGGCACCGCCAACGGACCAAGCCGATGGCCTTCAGCCGCTTTTGGTCACACCCGACGACGTCGATAGGATGATGCTTTATTTGCTGAAGGCGCAGGAGCGCGCGGAAAAAATCCGCGAAAATGCCCCGGCCGGGAGCTATCTCGACAGCGTCCTGCGCCGGACGATTGACGGCCTTGGCCAGGAACTGGCCCATCTGAGATACCTTCTGGGGCACAAGGATATCGCCCTTCCCGTCCGCCAGGGCGAAAATGGCACGCGCATGCGGGCCGCGCTCTGAGGAACGGGATCGGCCCGCGCCGAAACTGCAATCTGGAATTGAAATACCCGTCAAATCCGAAAGGCATCGTGGACGTCAGGCTGATCTAGGCGCATTGCAATTAAAACCGAACCGGCGGCCAATCCGCTGGTTTGTTCGATTTGCCACGACTGCGTGCGGGCACCTCGCGCTTTCCAAGATCATGAATTATTTATGTAGTTCAGCCCAACAAAGCCGCTCGCCTTGTCAAGCAGCCCCTCATTAACGTTAAGCGAAGGTTATCAGGCCGGTCTTTCACTTTTCATTTAGCATCTTCGCCGCTCCGACTATAATGCAACCAGAAACTTCAAAATTCAATGTTGGGTGGGGAACAACATGAATTTGGCGGGCGCGGGACTTTTGCTTTTCATTTGTTATCTTGGGTCTGCTGGCGTTTTTCTGGCCGCGAGCCTTGGCGAACTGGTGGCCAATCGTCAAGTGACGGTCAGAACCATCTTCTCCTGCATGGTGTGTGCCACCTTCTGGCCGGTCGCCATCATCCTGCTCAGCCTAACCGGCCGCCCATTGCTTGGCACCGGCTCCGACGGGCGCCTGCGGTAAGCGTCGGTTCGTGATCAAGGGTGTTTCGGCGCTCCGGCCGCGTGTCAGGCCGCCGCCTCGTCGCCGGGCGCCGTGCGCCAGCCCAAGTCATTCAACGTGACAATCCGGTTGCCGCGCAAATCCGTGGCGCAGACCAGAAAGCCGCGCTCTTCCATGTGACTGAGGAGCCAGCGGGCCCGGCCGGGAGACCTTGTGCCATAGGCGGTCGCGATTTCGAGATTTCCGGGGCATGGGATCTCCGCAAGGGCCGCCTTGGCAAGCAACAGATACACACCTCGCATGTCGTCGGGAAGCTCCGCGGCGACGAGTTCCGCCTGCTGCCAGGCTTCCCCGTCGACCGTCTCGGCATTCACCCCGGCCCGCGCCACGGCGAGTTTTTCGCGGAAAGCAGCAAGGTCCGGCACGCCGCCAGGAAGTTTGGCGATCCGGCAGCGGACCTGAAAGTCCTGATAGAGCGTTGCGACCGGACGAAACGCGGCGTCCTTCTCCGCAAGGATTTCCGTAAGGATCCCTTGGAGCGCCGCCTCGCGCGCGCCCTCGTCCAGTTCCGCATCCGCCTGATTGTCGGTTGGAACCGGTTCCCGTGTCACCATGTCCAGTTGGTCAAGAACATCGCCCGTTGTCTGCGGTTCAGGTGGTCTTGGCCTGACCCGCACGGCTTCGTCCGGCGACGGCGTGAAAATCAGGTCCTTGGCATCGGCCGGCGGTTGGCCGGGCAGCGGCAACAGCTTCGGACTACCGCCCCGCCCGGCCGTTTCAACCGGGCCGATCTTGACCGAAACCGGGCGGCGCGACAGCGCGGGGCCGAGCGCAACGAAATGTCCCCGGTCGAGGTTGCGGAAGGCTTCGGCCTGGCGGCGTTCCATGCCCAAAAGATCGGCCGCCCGGGCCATGTCAATATCCAAAAAAGTTCGCCCCATCAGGAAATTGGAGGCCTCGGCCGCGACGTTCTTGGCGAGCTTGGCCAAACGCTGGGTCGCGATCACCCCGGCCAGGCCGCGCTTGCGTCCCCGGCACATGAGGTTGGTCATGGCGCCGAGCGACCGGCGCCGCGCTTCTTCCGTCACTTCGCCGGCGGCTGCGGGGGCAAAAAGCTGCGCTTCGTCAACAATCACCAGCATCGGATACCAAAGCGCGCGGTCGGCATCGAACAGGCCGTCGAGAAACGTGGCCGCCGCCTTCATTTGCCGGTCCGCGTCCAGTCCTTCCAGGTTCAATACCACGGACACACGGTGCTGGCGGACCCGTCCGGCGATCAATTGCAGGTCCTTTTCCGTGCCGACCGCATCGACGACCACGTGACCGTACTTGTCGGCAAGCGAGACAAAGTCGCCCTCCGGATCGATAATGGCCTGCTGGACCCAACTGGCCGACTGTTCCAACAGGCGCCGCAAGAGATGCGATTTGCCGGATCCGGAGTTGCCTTGAACCAGAAGCCTCGTGGCGAGGAGTTCCTCAAGATCAAGCCCGGCCCGACCACCGCTGGCCTCTTCACCCATGTCGATGTGAACCGTCATGTCATCGCCCCGCGCCGCTGGCGCCGCACCCCGCTTGCTTATCAAAACGACAGCCGACTCAGCACGATTCCATCGGGTCATCCAAGCCCAAGAGACCGAATTGCCCACAGTCCAGAGGTTTTGTCCGCCGCGCTCTATACTGCCCCTTTCCCGGATCTCCGGCTGCGCCTTCGTCCGGGAGGACAAAGGAGAATAGGGTGGTACGTCCGGGAAGACAAAGAGGCGGAGAGTTGCGTTTATGAGGACGTTGGATCGACAGGCGCGCCAGGGCGGGAAAAGGCAATCTCCGGGTATCCGCATCTTGACGGCGGGGTGGAAAAAATCATTTGACAGTAGACCGAGCCTTGGAGCGAACCCGATGCAGATCCATTCCGACTTGACCAAACGTGCCGTTGTCGACACCAACGGCCTTGATTGGGTCCCCTCTCCGATGGCCGGCGTGGAACGGCGCATGCTTGAACGCGACGGCGGCGAGGTCGCCCGCGCGACAAGCCTGGTGCGGTATGCGCCCGGATCCGCGTTTTCCGCTCATGCCCATGATCTTGGCGAGGAATTCCTCGTGCTCGACGGCGTGTTCTCCGACGAAAGCGGCGACTTTCCGGCCGGCATGTATGTGCGCAATCCACCCGGCTCGAGCCACGTGCCATCGAGCGCGCCGGGCGCGGTCATCCTGGTCAAACTGCGGCAGATGGAGCCGTACGACGATACCTTCGTCCGGATCAACACCGGCGACGACACCGGCTGGCAGGACGGACGTCCCGGGGAAAAGCTGTTGCCGCTTTTTGTCCGCCCGGCCGAAGAGGTCGTCATGCTCGACTGGGACGCGGGAACGTCGTTCGCGGACACCGTCCTTACCGGTGGCGCGGAGTATTTCGTAGTTTCGGGAAGCTTCAGCGACGACGCGGGAACCTACCCGGCCGGAACGTGGCTGCGGCTTCCACCCGGGTCCCGGCAAAAAATCACCACGGCGACCGGCGCGCGCGTCTGGCGCAAGACCGGCCATCTGGCCTGAGGCGCAAAACGGCTCTTTTCCACCAACAATACTGGCAAGCTGCGTATCTTGCCGGACTTGCGCGGCTTTCTCCCAACACATATGAATATCTGAATATGTTATCTCCGTGCGCAATCGCAGAGATTGGGAGGAAGCCATGCGTTTGATTTTGTTTATTTGTCTGGGTCTCTTGACCGTCTCCAGCACCGCGTACGCGGAGGACCTTTTGCCGGTCCGCGGCAAAGCCAAGGTCGTGACCATTGAAACGGAAGACGGCGCCATGGACCTGACCCGGTCCAAAACCGAAGCCGCGCTTATCGGCGGCGTGCTTCAGCCGATGGTGCCGGTCCCCGGCGTGACACCGGTCGGCGAACTGGAAGTGATCAAGGCATTGGAAAACAAAAGCGCGCATGTGGTGGATATGCGCACGCTCGACTGGCGGACACAGGCGACCATTCCCGGCAGCATCCACATCCCCTATATCGAGGTGGCTTCGCGTCTCGACGAGCTCGGCTGCGCGGGCGGCCCGGGCGCGTGGGATTGTACAGGCGCGGACAAGATCATCGCGTTTTGCAACGGCCCGGCCTGCGGCCAAAGCCCGATCGCGATCAAAGCCATGGTCCGCGAGGGCTTTCCGCCCGAGAACATCTCATATTATCGCGGCGGCATGCAGAGCTGGATGGTTTTGGGCCTGACCACGGCCGAGGACATGTTCTAGCGGCAAGCGGCGACAGCCTCCGTCAGGCAGCCTTGCTGCTTCGCTTCCATTTCAGCCAAAGCGCAAGTCCAAGTGCGCACATTGTCACGATATGGAACGCCACCAGCGTATTCAGATATGCGCGTTCGTCCGGGGTCCGGGCGAATGCCTCCGGCACATCGACGATCCAATCGCGTCCGAGGGTATAAAGAAGGATCTGGCTGACCGCCGCAACGAAGAAGGCCGCATATCCAGCCGCCACGCCACGCAGCAGACCGGCAACCACCACAATGTCGAGCAGCAAGTAGACGACATCAAGCACCTGCCATTTGAGCGGCGCGTCCGGCCAGTCAAATCCCGCCATGCCGGCCATGTTCAGAATATGGACAAGTGCGCCATAGGCGTAAAAGGCGCCAATCACCCAGTGTGTGACGGTGATGTAAAGGCGGGCCATGAGCGGCAAATGATCCGCATTCTGATGCTTGAGCGGGCCCGTATAGACCGGATGAATCGCTGCGCCAACCCCGATTTCCGCATGGCGGATTATGAAAGATATATAGTCTGGCGGCCGCACCCCTTTGAGCGTCGCGGAAACGCGTGTGAATGGAAGCCTTGCGGGTCAAAATGCGCCGCTCTACGAATACAGACGATGTCATGGACTATTGCAGATCAACGCGCAACAGGATCAACCCACGCGTTCAGGCCGGGAGGCAACCCTCCCCATCTTCGCGTGGCAAACGGACTTCGAGAATTCTTTCAACAAGATGGGATCCAGCTTCCCTTTCATTTCCCACATAATCGACAGCGCCTGGCGGGGGCTGTATGCCTCCTTATAGGCTCTTCTTTCGATCAGCGCCGAGTAGACATCGGAGATGGTCATGACCCGTACCAACGGCGAAATTTGCGAACCCGATAAGCCGTCCGGATAGCCACTGCCATCGAGCAGTTCATGGTGAGACCGGGTGGTCTCGATCGTTGCTCTAGGAAGGCAGCCGTGCCTTTTCAGAAAATCGGCACCGTTCGATGGATGTTTTTTGACCAATTCATGGTTTTCCGGGCTGAGTTTGCCGGGATTGTCCAGAACCTCGAGCGGCACGAACATCTTGCCGATATCATGGAGAAGCGCCGCTTTGGTCAGGAACGCCTGATCTGAACGCGGCAGCGCAAGGTGCTTGGCGAAGGCGGAAATCACACTGGCGACCAGCAAGGAATGCTGGAATGTCTGGCTGTGGTGTTGTTGGACCTGGGCAAGCCATTCCTTTTCCCGTCCAAGGTCAATCAGCGTCGAGACGTGGAGAGCCGCTGCGCCAACGGACTGATCCTTGACAAAGGACCTCTTCGCAACGCTTTCAGCCATGCCGGCCAGCGCTGTGTCGCAAACCTTGACCGCGCGCTCGATGCCTCCAGGGCTGAGCGCCGTCGTGCGAATATGCTCCTCAAGAACACGCTCAATGTTCTTTACGATGAGGTCCGGTTTTTCGGTCTTATGAATGAGCGCAGAGACGCCGTTGGCGTTCCAAAAAACCCGTTCCAGCTTGGATTTGACGTCAATAATCGCCACTGCCGGTGTGTCCGGGAAGCGACGAATAACTCCCTCAACCGCCCGCCGTTTGGCGTCGGTGTTGACCTTGAGATCGAAGATCAGAAACACCGGATCAGCATCCACGATAGACGGCATATCCCCAAACAGATCAAAGGATTGCACGTCAAACCGCGCTTCCACATGCTGAAAATTACTCGTCACCGGCAAGGATCGATCAATGACCCGCAAAAACATCTCTTCCGCCTTTCAGTGCCCGACCGGTGCGCCGATCAGATCTGGCAAATCGGACCTTCGTTGAACGTGGATAACGCAGTTCGTCGTGACGGTCCGGCCGTGCGGGCCCTTCACGCGAAGACGGACTGGTCCGAGTCGCCTAACAATCGCTATTTGGTATAAAATACTGGTCGGTATTTTCTAAAATATAGTAAACTCAAATAACCACAATCGGTCGACACTATTTTTAAATCGCTCATTCCCAAAGAACGACTCAGGCCTTGTATTTTTTGGATTTTTAACTACAGATTTTATTTCATTGTTAGATTTAACACTTCTACCGTGTTTGACGTGAGCCTCTGGCCTCAAAACTCTATTACGGCATTACCAGTTTGCGGCCGTTTGCCGAAGGCTCTCCGCTCCTCTTCAGGTGTCCAACCGGAAAAACAGCGCGATCTGGCGGGCGACAAATCCAGGCATCGGCGCAAACTTCGCCTGCGCCGTTCGGGAACGGCCGGCCGAATGCATGCCGGATCGAAATTCCGGGCAGCGTGGACTGGTCGCCGCGTCAGCCTGCTGCCGCCACTGGTCTGGTCTCGGGGACGGTGCGCGCCATCCGGGTCACGGCGGAGCTCGCCGCGACCACGCCACTGGCAGCGAAGCTCTCGTGATTCTTTTCGATGTAACGAAGATCGTAAAGATAATTGACCATGAAGCCGTGTGCCTGGGCGAGGCCGTTCGTGGACAGGTCCCCCCGCCAGTTGATCCGCTCCAACCGGGCACCATTGCCAAGGTGAAACCGGGCGACCGGGTCGACCGGCCGGCCGTTTCGATCTTTTTCGCGGATCAGATAATGCGCGCAAAGGGCCGGCAAGACCGTTTCGAGCCGATCGGAGATGATGGTGTCATCGGGCCAGTCTGACCGGGTGAGTGCCCCGGCCAGATCGGGCGCCAAAAGCATTTCCGCTGCCTGTTCAGCGGCATCCAAACGCCGGCTGAGCCAACGGGCAAAACCGGGCACTGGCGACAGGGTGACGAAGGTTTTCAAGGCCGGCAGTTCCCGGCGCAGTTCTTCCACGACTTGCTTGATCAGAAAATTGCCGAAGGAAATACCGCGCAGACCCTTTTGGCAATTCGAGATGGAGTAAAAAACGGCCGTCGCCGCGTTTTGCGGTTGAAGTTCTGCCCGTTCCTCCGCGAGGATCGGCGCAATTGCGCCGGGTATCTCCTTAGTCAGCGCGACCTCCACAAAGATCAGCAGATCGTCGACCAATGCGGGGTGAAAGAACGCATAAAGACGCCGGTCCTCCAGCCCAATCCTGCGGCGCAAGTCGTCCCACCCATCGATTTCATGAACCGCCTCGTATTCGATGATCTTTTCCAGGATCGCGGCCGGCGTCGACCAATCGATGCGCTTCATCACCAAAAAGCCGCGGTTGAACCAGGAGGATAACAGATGCTCGAAATCCTGGTCCACATCGCGCAAGCCCGGATGATGGGGCAGGACCTTGAGCAGATCGGCACGCATGTCGACCAGCGCGCGCGTGCCGCCCGGCGCAAGATTGAGCCTGCGGATCAGCTCCTGGCGGCGCGGCTCGGACACGACATGCAATTGCCGAAGGCATGCAGGATCGTCCGGCGCGTCGTCATAGGCCCTGATGGCCGCCCGCACGCTCTGCGGATCGGCGGAAAAGCGGTCACGCAGCGCCCGAAAGAACGCCTCTTTGTCCGCCGCCGGCAGCCGGCCGTATTCGCCAAGGATTTCCTCTGCGAGCGCGACGCCCGAGGCCTCGCCCCGGCCACTCAACAGCGCCTCGCACAAGTCCACCAGCGGTATATCCGATCGCGGACGGCGCGCGGTCAGCAGGGCCCGCCCCTGTTCTGTAATGGACGCCAGAAGTTCGCCAAAAAAGCTGGTGTTCATGCGGCAGGTCCTCAACAGTTCGCTGGCCCGGCCCCGGACCGTCTCATCAGTGCTCACCATATAACAGTGCGCATCACGTGTTGGACATACAAGTTGCGCCGTGATTGCCACCGCCTGGCAAAACGGGTGCCGCGCAAACGTCTTCCCCAATGGCCGCCATCCTTACGCCTTCGATCATCTTGCACTGATCCGCCAGACGGGGCACCTTTTCGCCTAGGAGCTGTCGTTTGAAAGGACCCTCATGGAACGCGCACAGACCTTGGCCGAGCTTGTCGCTGACGGGGCGGTGCATGTGATCGGAATCGGGCTGGGCCTTGCCGCGACACTAACCCTGATCATCATTTTGTGGAACAGCCCGGACGCCGCCCGGCAGGCGAGCGTCTTTGTCTATGCCGGTTGCCTGATGGCGATGCTGATCTGTTCCGCACTCTACAACATGTTCGCAAAGGACGGCCAAAGCGGGCTATTGCGCCGCCTGGACCACGCGGCGATTTTCCTCATGATCGGCGGGACCTATACGCCGCTTGCCGCCATGATCATCGGTGGATGGACGGGCGGCATTCTTCTCGGCGTCGTCTGGTCCGGGGCGCTGGTCGGCGCGGCGTTGAAGCTTTTCGCGCTCAAGAGCCTTGACCGGATCACCGTGCCGATCTGTCTCGGTCTCGGCTGGGTGGTCGTATTCGCCTACAAGCCGTTGCTCACCAATGCCTCGGCCTTCGGATTCTGGATGATCCTGACCGGCGGCGCGCTTTATACGGCCGGAACGGCATTCTACGCCTGGAAAAAGCTGCCATTTCAGAACGCCATCTGGCACGTCTTCGTTTTGGCGGCCGCCGGCTGCCACTTTTCCGCAGTCCTTTACGACGTCGCGCTACGACCGGCGGCGTGAATCAAGAGGGCGCCCGACCTGCCAGGATTAGGCCGAAACGGCCTGCTCTTCGGTCAAGACAACGACTTTCGTGCGCAACGGCACGCGCTCAAAGAGGTCGATCGCGTCCTGATGCCACATCCGGATACACCCCGACGACACGCTTCTGCCAATGCTGGCGGGATCAGGCGTCCCATGGATTCTATAGAGCGTGTCGACCCGGCCTTCCCAAAGGTCCATCGCGCGGGCGCCGAGCGGGTTTTTCAAACCCGGTGGGAAGCCCTCCTCCCAGTACTTTTCCAGCGAAGGCCGGCGCGCGATCATCTCACGTGGGGGGCGCCACAACGGATGCACGCGTTTCATCCGGATCAGGGCTTCACCGTTCCATGCAAAACCGGCGCGGCCGACGCCGATGCCGTAGCGCAGCGCCTTGCGGCGGGACAAGGTCCAATAGAGGAAGTTGTTGTAGGGGTCGACGACCACCGTGCCCGGCGTTTCGGTGGATGTGTACTCCGCCACCTGGCGCCAGTATTTGGGATCGAAGGCCTCGTAGTTGACCGCCGGCCAGGTGAAATCGCCATCAGCGCGCGCCGCATAGGCTGAAGCATAGTCAAACGTCTCATCCGGCAAGGGCGGCTGGTTGGGCAAGCCGACGGAGTAACACCCGGCGAGCGTGGCGCTCAGAGCGGTCAGCCCACCGCCCACGAACAGCCGCCGGGACAATCCGCGGCCGATGTCCTCGCGCGCGCCTCGTTTCAAAGTAGCGGATCGTGACCGGTCCATGACGCCTCCGTCTCAAAACGGCGTTTGTTTGGCGCTTTCGCGCCGATTAGGCAAGTCACATTCGGCTGAATCGGCATCCGCCTCTGTAATTGTTCGCATTTTTTCCAATGAAACCGGCATGCTACACCGGATCCACAAAGGCCGGCCGCCCGGTGCGTTCAAAACGGAAAGGATCGTTCTTGCCAAGTCCCGATGCCAACGGCCTGATCACGATCTTCGACGGCCACAACGATACGCTTTTGAAACTTGAGATCGAAGCTGCGGCCGGGCGGGATCGGAGTTTTTTCGAGTTGGGCTCCAGGGGCCATATCGATCTGCCGAGAGCCCGGGCTGGCGGATTTGCCGGCGGATTGTTCGCCATGTTCGTGCCATCAAACCTGAGCCAAGATTTCAGCCGGCCGTTCGATCCCAAGGATCCCGCCAACTATGCGGAAATCGCGCAAGGCGACGCGTTGGCCTTCACATTGAAACTGATGTCGCGGGCAGTGCGCCTGGAGCGCGACTCCAACGGCGCCGTCGTCGTGTGCCGGACGGTGTCACAGATCCGCAATGCCATGGCGGCCGGCCGGCTTGCCGTTTCGCTCCATATGGAGGGGGCGGAGGCCATCGACACCGACTTCCATGCCCTGGATGTGCTCTACGCGGGTGGTTTGCGGTCGATCGGCCCGGTCTGGAGCCGGCCCAATGCCTATGCGGACGGAGTTCCCATGGCCTTCCCGGCCTCTCCCGATACGGGCCCTGGCCTGACCGATGCGGGACGGGCGCTCGTGCGCGCGTGCAATTCACTCGGTGTGCTCGTCGACCTGTCGCACCTGACGGAAAAGGGTTTTTGGGATGTGGCAGCGGTCACGGGCGCGCCGCTGGTGGCGAGCCATTCCAACGCCCATGCCCTGTGTGAAAACGCCCGCAATCTGACCGATCGCCAGCTTGACGCAATCCGGGAAAGCAACGGCCTTGTCGGGGTGAATTTTCACATCGCGTTCCTGCGGCCCGATGGACGGCATGCCGCGACAAAGGGGATCGATCTCATCGTCCGTCACACGGCGTATCTTGTGGAGCGGCTCGGCGAGGATCGCGTCGGGTTCGGATCGGATTTCGACGGTTGCCTGCCGCCCGCGGACCTGAGGGACGCGGCGAGCCTGCCTGATCTCATGGATGCGCTTCTGGCGGCCGGGTTTGATCGGCCGCTGCTGGAAAAACTTGCGTTTGGAAACTGGCTGAGCGTCCTGGAACGCACGCAGGCATGACCGAGCGTCCATTGCTCGCGAAAATGTGACCGGTGTGTGTGGTATTGCTGATTGTTTCGATGCGTATCAAAACCGACACTCCACGGCGCACGGCATTTTTACCGTGTGTCAAGTTTACGTTAACCCAATGAACGCCGGAGCCTTGGGACCAACAGAAACACGCCGGGCCATGTTCGGGCGGGACATTGCCCGGCTCCCGTGCCGGCGTCCATGGTTCAGCGGATACCGGCAAAATTATCGATATGGTGCATGGATCCCATCTGCCATTGTGACCGCCACGCCATCATAATGGTTTGTGTCTGCCACAACGGTGCGCCGAGCATTGCGGCAGACTGTTGCCGGACCCGCTGCGAGCCCCGGGACATGCTTGATTTGGAGCAAAACGATTATGACACTCCAGCTGGCCACGGCTGACCGACGGGTCGACAGATCGGAGGACCTTCGCGGAACCCGCAAGTCCCGATCGGTTTATGAGGCGCTGAAACGGCAGATTATCGTCGGCGACCTGACGCCGGATTGCGCGATCACCGAACAGGCGCTGGCACAGGAGTTCGGCTGCTCGCAGAGCACGGTTCGCGAAGCGCTGCTCACGCTTCAGGAAGACGGTTTGGTGGTCCGGCGCGGCTATCGCGGCACCTTCGTCACCGAGACGAGCGACGAGGAAGCCGGGATCATGCTGCGGCTGCGGCTCAACATCGAACAGGCGGCGATCGGCAAGATTGTCGGCAATGTCTCGGAGGCCGTGCTGTGCCAGTTGCGGGATCTGGCCAGCCTGCACGATGAACGCCGGCTGCAACGCAACGCCTTTGGCGTTGCCGAAACCGACATCGATTTTCATATCCTGCTGCTGCGGGCCGCGGAAATGCCGCTTCTGGAACCGACGCTGCAACGCACGCTGTTGCATCTGCACCGCTTCATCGTCACGCACCACCAATACCGCATGGATTGGGCGAAGGATCCCGAAGCGTCCCATACGGCCCTGATCGACGCGATTGGAAATGGCGACCGGGCGAAAGCGGACGGCCTCATCGTCCAGCATGTCGGAACGCACCTGGCCGGCATTGATCATTATATCGCCGAAACCGTTTTTGCGGCGGCCGGCGGAACACATGCTCCGGATCAGGTTTAGGATCTGTCGAAGACGACAGGTTCATCCCGTGGCCATCATCTGCGATTGGGTCAGCATCGCCGCGCCGATCAATTCACGCGTGTAGTCGTCGCGCGGCGACTGGAAAATCACGTCGGTCGGTCCCGCCTCGATGACCTTGCCCTGCTTCATCACCATCACCGTATCGGCAAGCGCGCGCACCACGGCCAGATCATGACTGATGAACAAGTAGGTGAGCTCATGCGCCGCCTGCAGATCCCTAAGCAGCTCGACGATCTGTTTCTGGATCGTCCGGTCGAGCGCCGAGGTCGGCTCGTCGAGAACCACCAGATCGGGTTTGAGAACCATGGTCCGGGCGATCGCGATCCGCTGGCGCTGGCCGCCGGAGAACTCGTGCGGATAGCGGTTGCGCATGGCCGGATCGAGCGCGACTTCCTCCAACGCCTGGCACGCGCGCGCATCCCGGTCCGCGGCCGAAAGCTGCGGTTCATGCACCAAAAGCCCCTCAGAGACGATCTGACCGACGGTCAGCCGCGGGCTGAGTGATCCGAACGGATCTTGAAACACAAGCTGCAAGTGCCGGCGAAGCGCCTGCATATGCGCCCGGCTTTTGCCGGAGATGACGTCGCCGTTGTAGACGACGCGCCCGGTTGCCGGCAGCAGGTTCAACACCGCCCGGCCGAGGGTCGACTTTCCCGAACCACTTTCACCGACAATGCCAAGGGTCTGGCCGCGCCGGAGCGCGAAACTGACCCCGTCAACGGCTTTCAGTTCGTGGCGCGGCTTGAAGAGGCCCGCATCCACGGAAAACGCGACCCCAACCTTCTGGGCTTCCAAGAGCGGCGGCGAAGCGGCCGGCACCGGCGGTTTGGCGCCGGTCGGCTCGGCATCCAACAACATGCGGGTGTAGGGATGCTCGGGCGATGTAAAGATCCGGTCGGTCTCCCCGCTCTCCACCACATCACCGGATTTCATGACATAGACCCGGTCCGCGATGCGCCGCACGATCCCCAGATCGTGGGTGATGAACATCACCGCCATGCCGAGCCGCTTTTGAAGATCGGCGAGAAGCTGAAGGATCTGCGCCTGTGTCGTGACATCGAGCGCCGTGGTGGGCTCATCGGCGATCAGAACATCCGGGTCATTCGCAAGCGCCATCGCGATCATCACGCGCTGGCGCTGCCCGCCGGACATTTCGTAGGGATAGGCTTTGATCTTGCGGTCCGGATCGGGGATGTTGACGAGTTTCAAGAGCTCCAGCGCGCGCGTCTTTGCCGCTTTCCAGGAGAGCCCGCCATGCACGACCATCGGCTCGGCAAGCTGGCGGCCAATGGTGTAGAGCGGATCGAGCGAAGTCATCGGTTCCTGGAAAATCATCGTGATCTTCCGGCCGCGCAACGTATTCAGCTTGGCGAGCGGCAGGTTGAGCAGATCGGCGCCATCATAGGTCACCCGCCCGCCGGCGCGGCCATTGGCGGCCAAAAGCCCCATGGCCGCCATCATGGCCTGGCTCTTGCCCGAGCCGCTTTCGCCGACAATCGCGACGGTCTCGCCGGCGCCGACATGCATGTCGACACCGCGCACGGCGGCGATGGTGCCGGTCGGCGTGTCGAAATCCACCGTCAGATTTTGGATGTCAAGCACAGGTGCGTTGGTGCTGGTCATATCATCCCTCACCTGTCCTTCGGATCCAGCGCATCGCGCAGACCGTCCCCGATGAAGTTCAGCGCGAACAGCGTCGAGGTGAGGAAAATCGACGGGAAGATCAGCATCCAGGCGGACCCTTGCAGATTGCGCGCGCCCTCGGAGATCAGCACGCCCCAGCTCGTCATTGGTTCCTGCACGCCAAGACCGAGAAACGACAGGAAGCTCTCCAGAAGAATCACCTTCGGAACGAGCAGCGTCATGTAGACGACCACCGGTCCGAGCGTGTTCGGGATGATGTGCCGGCGGACAATGCCGGTGTCCGACACGCCCATGGCCTCGGCGGCCTGGACGTATTCCTGCCGCTTGATGGTGAGCGTCTGCCCCCGGACGATCCGCGCCATGTCGAGCCATTCCACCGCCCCGACAGCGATGAACATGAGGACGAAATTCCGGCCGAAGAATACCACCAGCATGATGACGAAGAAGATGAAGGGCAGCGAATAGAGAATGTCCACGACGCGCATCATCAAGCGGTCGACGCGGCCGCCGAGATAGCCGGAGGTCGCGCCGTACAAAACGCCGATGGAAATGGCGACCGCCGTTGCCAACAGGCCGATGGTCAGGGACACACGACCGGCGATGAACGTCCGTGTCATCATGTCCCGGCCATTGGCGTCGGTGCCGAAATAAAAATGCACGAAGTTGATGTCGGCGCGCAGACGGCCCGCGCGCTGGTCCTCGGCCATATCCGTCAGCGCCGCATCCTTGAACAGGTCGCTGCGGTCGAAATAGCGCGTTGTGCGCGGATCGATCGCCCGGCGGGACGAGACCTCGGCAACGATGCTGTCTCCGACCCGATCATAGCTTTCAATCGTCAGCCGCGCGCGCTTGGCCAGCGCTTCGAAGGCCGGTTGAACCTGATCGGGGCGCGGATAGGCTTGAAGGCTGGCTGGAACCTTGACGTAATCCCGGTAGACCTTGTCGAACGGATGGGGCGACAGCATCGGCCCGATGATCGAAAGCAGCGCGATCACGCCGAGCACGATCATGCTGGCGACCGCCGCCCGGTTGGCGAACAGCCGGTCGCGGGCATCGTCCCAAAGCGAGCGGCCCTTTTGCGGCGCGTGCGGAACATCGGAGGTCGAAACGGTCATCGGCGGCCTCCTCAATCGTAACGCACACGCGGATCGAGCAGCGCATAGAGCAGATCCACGATCAGGTTGAACAAAATGACGAAGCAGGCCACCACGACGACCGTGCCCATCACAAGCGTGTAGTCGCGGTTAAGCGCGCCCTGCACGAAATAGCGGCCGATCCCCGGAATGCCGAAGATTGTTTCCACCACGACGGACCCCGTCAGCAAAGCCGCGGCCGCTGGCCCCAGATAAGAGACCACCGGGAGGATGGCGCCGCGCAGGGCATGGACGACCACGACCATATAGGTGGACAGGCCATAGGCCCTTGCCGTGCGCACATGATTGGACCGCAGCGCCTCGATCATTGATCCGCGGGTCAACCGCGCGACGACGGCGATCTGCGGCAGCGCCAGCGTCACGACAGGCAGGATGACATTCACGAAGGCGCCGCCGTTCCAGCCGCCGACCGGAAGCCAGCCGAGCCACACGCCGAGCACAAGGGTGAGGATCGGCGCCACCACGAAATTCGGAATGGTGACACCAAGCGTTGCCGCGGCCATGACCGTATAATCCGTCGGCTGGTTCTGTCGCAGCGCGGCCACCACCCCCAGCGTGCCGCCGACGACCAGCGCCAGGCACAGGGCGGTGAGACCAAGCTGGATCGAGATCGGCAGGCTTTGCGCAAAAAGCTCGTTGATGGTGAAGTCGCGGAAATAGAAACTCGGACCAAAATCGAGCTGCGCCACGCTCTTCAAATACAACAGATATTGCTGCCAGAGCGGCTCATCCAGGTGATAGATCTTGTTCAGGTTCTCCATCACCTTGGCTTCGAGCGGCCGCTCCAGATCAAACGGCCCGCCGGGCGCAATCCGGATCAAAAAGAAGGAGATCGTGACGATCAGGAAAATGGTCGGAATGGCCCCGAGCAATCGTCCGAGCACATAGCGGGTCATCGGCTCGCCCCTTGTTTGACGGCGGTCTGCGCCGCCTTGCAGAGCCGGCGGTCAGCCCGCCGGCCCCGTAATGTTCGATTTTACTCGGAAATGCTCATCCAGCGGGTCGGATGGACATTTTGAAGGTTGTCCTCAAAGCCGCTGACACTGTCTGAGACAAGGTTCATGGAGCCGTAGTACATCAGCGGGATGAACGGCAGGTCGCGCATGAACATCTCCTCGGCCTGTTTCAGGATCTCCGAGCGCTTTTCCAGATCGACCGTTGCGGCGGCCTGGTCCATCAGCGCGTCGTACTCGGGATTCTCATAGCGCGCGTAGTTGAAGCCGGTGTTGTCGGATTCCACCATGAACAGGAAGTTCTGCGGGTCCGAATAATCGCCGATCCAGCCAGCCCGCGCGATGTCGAAGTCACCCCGGTCGCGCAAATGGGCATAGTGGGTCTTGGTGTCCGTGTTGAGCATCGACACGTCCACACCCAGCGGCTTCCACATATCCGCGATCGCGACAGCCGTGTTCTTGTGGTTCTCAGAGGTGTTGTAGCGGATTTCGAGCTGCAACGGATTGCTTTCGCTGAAACCGGCCGCCTCAAGCATCGCCCGGGCCTCATCCTCGCGGTCAATGATCGACACATCCTTGTAGGCCGCGAACGCCGGTTCGCCGTAGTTGCCGATCCCGGGCGGGACGAAGGAATAGCCCGGCACCATGACGCCGCCCCAGATTTCCTCGGCCAGGAATTCGCGGTCAATCGCCATCGACAGCGCCTGGCGCACTGCGGGATCGGCGAGCGCCTCGTCCTCATGGTTCAGCGCGTAGTAGTAGGTGCCAAGATAGGGCGCGACGCGGAACTGGTCGCCCAGTTCCTCGCGCATGAACGCGACCTGTTCGGTCGGCGCGTCGTTGTTGGTGTGGAGTTCGCCGGCCTGGAAACGGCGCAGCGCCGCACCCCGGTCTTCCGTCGGGTAGTAGAAGACCGTGTCAATGGCGACGTTTTCCGCATCATGGAAATTCGGGTTCTTGACGGCCTTCACATGCGCGTTCGGGATGAACTCCGCCAGCGTGTAGGCGCCGTTGGAGACCATGTTCTCCGCCTTCACGAAATCGGTGCCATGGGCATCGACGCTCGGCGGATGCACCGGCAGGCCGGTCTGATGGGCCAGAAGATCGACAAAATAGGGTGTTGGCGCTTCCAGTGTGATCTCAAGCGTGCGGTCGTCAACGGCTTTCACACCGAGCGCGTCGGCGCCCATGTCGCCCTTGTTGACCGCCTCCGCGTTCTTGATCGGATACAAAATGTTGGCGTATTTGGCGCCGGTTTCGGGCGTCATGATCCGGCGCAGGGAATAGACAAAATCGCCCGCGACAACCGGATCGCCGTTGGACCACTTGGCATCGTCACGCAACTGGAAGGTGTAGGTCGTTCCGTCCCCGGAAATCGACCAGTCGGTCGCAACGCCGGGAATGACTTCGCCGGTCGCGCTGTAGGACACCAGCCCTTCATAGAGGTCGCGCAGAATGTGGGCCTCGTAAACCGTCGATGTCTTGTGCTGATCCAGGGTCTCAGGATCGGCGGTGTTGCCGCGGTGATAGACCACTTCGGCCACGGCGATGATCGAAGTCGCGCTCAACAGCGCGGCGGCGAGCGCAGTGATGCGCAAGGACTTCAACATGTCGGTCTCCCCTTCTGATTGTTCAAACCGTCGGACACGTTCTGGCCCAAGATTTCACGGCCTGAACGCCGGATCAAGCATAACCTAAGGGCACGTTCCCTCATTTCCGCGAATTCCGCACTCAACCGACAGAAAGCGCCCGGAATGGTGAATTATTTTCCGAAAAAATCATAAATCTCGGAATTTTCTTCCGCAAACCTTCGACTTCCACCACAACTTTAGCGACAGTAGCGCCGCTTGCCGCTATAGGCGAGATAGGTGCCCGAGCGCGGATCGAAGGACTTGAACTTGCGCGAGCAGTAGGCGAACCATTCCGGTGTGTACGGCGCAAGGCCGGTCTTGGTGTAGGGAATGCCTGCCGGAACACGGTGAACCGGAGCCCTATAGACCGGCGGCGCCGGCAGCACATACGGTACGCCCGGATAGACGCGCGGCCGGTAGGGGCGGTAGACCCGGCGCGGATAGTAACGGGGATTGTAGTATCCCGGACCGTAGCCCGGCCGGTATCTGGGCCCAAAGCCCGGCCGGTAGTACGGGCCGCCGTACCGCGATCCGTAATAAATCGACCCTCTGACCTTGCCGGACCGTATGGTGAAGCCGAACCCCGATCCGGAGTAAATGCCGCCGGAATAGCCGTAATAATAATGGCGTTTCTTCGCCTCGACCGGCGAAGCCATCAGCGCAATGGCGGCGGCAAACGCCAGAGCGGCCATCATCCAGCGGCCAATCGTCCAGTATGGCCGTGCGACAATGCGATCAAACATCGACCCATCCTTCCGCTTGCCCGTGTCAAGGTGCGTTCTTTCTCCGGGCCGCCCCTCAGCGCCTCCAGAATAGCCCCAAATGCCCGTTGAGTCCCGTGCCCCATCTTTCAAAATCGCTTGCATTCGCTCCGCCAATCGGGTTCCTGACGCCGGAACGGCACACCGTTTCTTGATCCTCAACCCCACTGAACTGACCGTATGGCCCCGCCGCTTCTGCATTTGCGCGACATTCATCTGACCTTCGGCGGAACACCGCTCCTGACCGGCGCCGAGCTCGCCGTCGGCGAGGGCGACCGCCTGTGCCTTGTCGGGCGCAATGGATCCGGAAAATCGACGCTCCTCAAGATCGCCGCAGGCATGGTGGAGGCTGACCATGGCGAGCGGTTTTTCCAGCCCGGCCGCACCTTGCGCTACTTGCCCCAGGAACCGGATCTTTCGCCCTATGCGACCACGCTCGACTATGTCAACGAGGGGCTCACGGCCGGCGATGATCCTTATCGCGGGCAGTATCTTCTGGATGTTCTCGGCTTGACCGGGCAGGAAGCCCCGGCAACGCTGTCGGGCGGCGAAGCGCGGCGGGCGGCGCTTGCCCGCACGCTGGCCCCGGAACCCGACATCCTGCTTCTGGACGAGCCCACCAACCACCTGGACCTTCCGGCGATCGAATGGCTGGAGGACGAACTCAAAAGCCTGAAATCGGCAATGGTGCTGATTTCGCATGACCGCCGGTTTCTGGAAAACCTCTCCCGGGCGACCGTCTGGATCGACCGGGGCACCTCCCGCCGGCTCGAAAAGGGTTTTGCGCATTTTGAACCCTGGCGCGACACCGTGTTCGAGCAGGAAGAACTGGACCAGCACAAGCTCGAGCAAAAGATCAAGCGCGAGGAACACTGGATGACCTATGGGGTCACGGCCCGGCGCAAGCGGAACATGCGGCGTGTGCGGGAACTCGCCGACCTCCGCCGGCAAAAACGCGACCATCGCGGCCCGCAAGGCACGGCCAAACTGGCCGCGCGTGAGGCCGACGCCTCCGGCAAGCTGGTGATCGAGGCCAAGGGCCTTGCCAAGAGCTTTGGCGCACGGGCGATCGTCAAGGACTTTTCCACGCGCATCCAGCGCGGCGACCGGATCGGCCTCGTCGGACCCAATGGCGCGGGCAAGACGACGCTGTTGAAGATGCTCATTGGCGAGCTTTTGCCCGATGCCGGTTCGGTGCGCCTTGGCGCCAATCTCGACATGGTGACCCTCGACCAGAAACGGGAGCATCTCAATCCCGACGACACGCTCGCCTCGGTGCTGACCGGCGGGCGCGGTGACACGGTCGTGCTTGGCTCGGAAACCAAACATGTCATGTCCTACATGAAGGACTTCCTGTTTTCACCCGAACAGGCGCGCACGCCGGTCGGGGTGCTGTCGGGCGGCGAGCGGGCCCGGGTGATGCTCGCCCGAGCGCTCGCCAAGCCGTCCAACCTGATGGTGCTCGACGAGCCGACCAACGATCTGGACCTTGAAACCCTGGACCTTTTGCAGGAGCTTCTCGCCGACTATGCCGGTACGGCGTTGATCGTCTCCCACGACCGGGATTTTCTCGACCGGGTCGCGACCTCCGTCATCGTGTCGGAAGAAAACGGCAGGTGGCAGGAATATGCCGGCGGCTACACCGACATGCTCGCCCAGCGTGGTGAGGGCGTTGCGGCCCGCAAGGCCGACAAACCCGCGCCGAAAAAGGACAAATCGGACGCCAATGACATTGGCGGTGTGAATGCAAAGCCGGCCGCCAAAAAGCCGGCCCTCACCTTCACCCAGCAGCATCTTTTGAAAACCCTGCCGGACACGATCGAAAAGCTGGAGGCCCGGCTTGAAAAACTCCAGGCCGAAATGGCCGACCCGGCGCTTTACACCAAGGATCCGGCAAAGTTCGCTGAGCTGACCGCAAAGATCACCGAGCTGTCGGCGGAAAAGGACGCAGCCGAAGAAGAGTGGCTGGAACTGGAGATGCTCAACGAGGGATGAGGCTTTTTGGTGCCATTCGCCATGCCCTCCCCGCTCACCAGCGTCCTTCCGACCCTTTGATCGCTGTCATCCTCAGCGCTCCCCTTCGTCATCCGGACGCCCAGTCATCGTCCGCCGCCCCCCCAATCGCTGTCCTCCGCGCGCCCAGTCGTCGTCCACGGCCATCCTCCATCGTCATCCCGGCCCCCGAGCCGGGATCCACTCTCCCCCGTCACGTGTCTGGAGTCTGTGGATGCGGATCATGCCGCCGGCCGCCGCAGTGCCCATTGCCTTGTCTTCGGGACCCAATAGATCCCGGCTCGGGGGCCGGGATGACATCTGTGGTGGGCGGATGACCCGGGAGATTGGCGATCCCGCTACCCTTGAAAAATTGACGCCTTTTGCGCGTCGTCCAGAAGAATCCAGTCGCCCTCGGCCAGACCCTCCAGACCAAGACCGCCGATGCGGATGCGGGTGAGTGCGGTGACATGATTGCCGGTGGCGGCGAACATGCGGCGGATCTGATGGTAGCGGCCCTCGTGCAGGGTGAGCCGGGCGTGCTGCTCGCCGATGACCTCCAGTTCCGCCGGTTTCAGAGGCTTGTGCTCAGCTTCCAGCATCATGGTGCCGGAGGCGAACAGGTCGGCCTCGCCGCCTTTCAACGGCCGGTCAAGCGTGATCTCATAGACCTTCGGCACATGCGACTTCGGCGCGATCACCTTGTGCAGGAACGCGCCGTCGTCGGTGAAGAGCAGAGCGCCCGAGGTCTCCTTGTCGAGCCGGCCGATCGTGGCAAGCACCGGTTTTCGCATTCGAAACCGGTCCGGCAAAAGGTCGTAGATCAGCTTGCCCTGATCCTTGGTGGAGCAGGTGTAACCGAGCGGCTTGTTCATGAGGAGCACCATACCCGGCGCCGGGTCGAGCGGTTCGTCGTCGAACAGGATCTCGTCATGCGGCGTCTTGCTGTCGGTCTTCAAGGGATTGCCCGCCCGGTCGGTCACCCAGCCGTTTTTGATCGCCGCCTGGATCTCCTTGCGGCTGCCATAGCCGAGATTGGCGATGAGTTTGACAAGCCGCATCTATCGCCCCTTGGCCTTCACCGCCCTGATCACCTTGTAGCCGCTCTCATCGGCCAGCATTTGATGAGTTGCAAAGACTTCGGCGAGGTTGTGCTCATAAGGAAGGTGCCGGTTGGCGACCATATAGAGAGTGCCGCCGGGGCGGAGGCCCCGGGCCGCGGCGCGGATAAAGCCCTGCCCGACATCGGCCCGGTCCGCCCGGCCGCCCTGATGGAACGGCGGGTTCATGACGATGAAGTCATAGGGCCCTTCAATGCCCTTCGTGACATCCGACCAGATGCCGGTGAGCCGGACGCCGTCCTTGGACGGGCGAAGGTTACGTTCCGCCAGATCCAGCGCGCGCTTTTCGGCCTCGTAAAGATCAAGCGCCGTCACCTTGGGCGCCCGTTCCAGCACCGCGCGGGCGAGCACACCGATGCCGGCGCCAAGATCGGCGCCTTTGCCGGACAGCGTTTCGGGCAGATGACGGATCAAAAGCACGGAGGCCGGATCGATCCGGTCCCAGGCAAAGACACCGGGCCGGCTCACAAAGGCGCCATCCAGGATCGGCCGGACCGCGTCGAGCGCCGCCCAGTCGGCGACCAGCGCCGCATCACGCGCTGCTTCCTCGACCCGCACCCAGACCGCCCGGCATTTGTGTTTTGAGAGTTTTTCCACCGGCCCGGCAAGGGCTGAAAGATCGGCCTCCAGCGTCTTGCCGCCCTCGGTGTTGGCGGCCGCAGCGATTACAACGCCGCCAGGTTTTACCTTGGAAACGGCCCGGGCCAGTTGAGCCCTTGCTTCCTGGCGCTGGCGGCCGGGCAGCACAAGGACGAGGTCAAAGCCGCTCGCGTCCGTTTCGGCCACAACGTCATGGCCGGCGCGGGTGAGCGCGTCGCGGTCGGGGGCAAAACTCTGCTCGCAATTCAGCCCCGCCTCAAACAGCGGGTGAAGCGGCGCGCCAGCCCGTGCCCGTGAAAACAGAACGCGCGCCCCGGGCGCGCACGCAACCTCGCCTCGCTCAAGGGGAAGAAACAGGGTTTCAAGCGCGGGATCGCTTGTCATCAGGGGAGCTTTCAGAGCGTTGGGAAGCCGCCCACGCGGCGGGCGGGCCCTCTTAGCGCTTCAGGGATGAAAAATCAAAAGGCGCCGTCGGATTTAACCGGAACGCCATCGACCAGCAAGCGCAGCGGCAGCGACCGGCCGTCTTCGGTCAGCGCGATGACGAGCCGCACGCGGTCCGCCGGCAGGGCTTCGATCTCCTTGCCCGCGCCCTCGGTCAGAAAAAACGCATCGATCCCGTAGTCGATCCGCAAATCCGCGCTGGTCCGGTCCACCACCTGTCCAGCGATTGCGAGCGGGCCGAGCCGGTCCCGGTCCCTGGAGACCGCCTGGGGCCGCGCGATGCCGTCCGGACCCGCACTCAGGCCGACATAGATCGTCTCGCCCGGCGCAATGCTGCCCTCAGCGCCGGGAAGGGTATCGGGCAGGGTCCGGATCGCCGGATTGACGATGACATAGTCTCCGCGCAGGAGATCGCGCGGGTCGATCGGCATCAGCTCCAGGGTGACTTCCTCGCCGGTCATCTGCACCTGCAGCCGGTCGATCAGCGGCACGGCGATCAGGCCAAGTTGGAGAAGCGCCACCAGCCCCCACAGGAGATAGGCTTTTGACCGCGGCACCGGTCGCCGCATGGCCGGATGGGGGGACACGGCGGCGGTCATGACCGTCCCTCCCCGGCCTGAACCGGACCAGCCGGCGGCGGATTGCCGGCACCCTTGCCACGGCGCAACAGCCTCGTCGCGACATAGGCGAGGCCCAAGAGCATCAGCCCAGCCACAAAGAAAAACACCGCCTGACCGAGCAGCGAGCCGACCGTCTCGTAAAGCAGCCACAGCGCGGCGGCCGTCAATCCGCCATACCCGCACAAGGTCCAGACGTGGTTGCGATAGAGCGTGCCCAGCAGGCTGATGGCGATCAGCGCGGCAAAGACCAGCGCGGCGGTGATGAGGACATTGGCGAAGGCCAGCGCCAAAACGACCGCCCCGCCGCCAAGGGCAACCGCGCCGAACAGGGCCCGCGCCTTGGCGGTCTTGAAGGACAGAATAAACCCGGCCGCGCATAAGAGCACCGCAAGACCGGTCATCAGCACCACCGGCGCCTGCAGAACAGCCGCCCCCAAGGAACCGGCCTC
The DNA here is from genome assembly GCA_017643215.1 of Roseibium sp. Taxonomy (GTDB): domain Bacteria; phylum Pseudomonadota; class Alphaproteobacteria; order Rhizobiales; family Stappiaceae; genus Roseibium. The sequence continues at coordinate 99,339 of JAEPNV010000016.1, forward strand.
CATGTCGCCGCTGAGAAGCAAAGACGCGACGAGGATCGCGGACAGGATGGCCATGCCAAAATCCTGCATCGACATCAGCATCAGCCAGCGGCCATGGCGGCGGTCGGGATAGTCGCTCGACCATTTGACGAAAAGATCGCCAACCGCGCCCACCTGGATCATCACGGCGGCGAACGCGGCAAAGCCGACGAGCACCATCGCCAGCGTGGTGTCATCACCGATGTCATTTGCACCCACGGCGTCGGCGATCCAGCGGCCATAAGTGACGAGAAACAGCAGGATCGCCGCCCAGCGCGACACCCGCAGCGGATAGCGTACCGGATGGAGCATAATCGCGATCAACAGCATCAGGCCGATCACGCCTTCGATCGTGGCGGCGTCTCCCGGCTCTGCCCGTCCGGTCTGCCAGGAGATCGCCGCAACCGCGGCCACAATCAGCGCGGTCCGGGACCCGGTCAACCAGGCCGCGGCGAGCGCTCCTAGACACACCAGGACCGCACCACCGGCCCAGTCGGCGGGCAGATGGAAGATCTGGCCCACCAGCGCCATGCCGCCAACAAAGACAAGCGTCGCGAAGGCCGTCGCAAGATCGGCCACGCCCCTCCGGCCGCGGCTCGCGGCAAAGGCCGCCAGCATATGCGATCCGATGATGAGGGTGGCAATGCCGATCAGTTTGGCCGTCCTTGGTATCCCGTCCCAATTGGCGGCGATGAACGCGGCGAGCGCCAGCGCCACACACACCACACCAATGCCCGCCAGTGCCATGGGCAGGCGGGACCGGTCATCGCCGATGGCCTGGTCAGCCAGGATCTCGCCCGCGCCAGACGGCGTCACCCAGCCGGCCTCGACCCAGCGTTCCAGGTCCTGTTTCAGCCGTTTCTGGTAAAGGAAATCGAACATAACCCACGCGCGGAAAAGGTGATTCGCCCGGTCTTCCAACCTGCCGGCATTGACAGTCTATCGCGCGGCCGGTTCGATGCGAAGCAAAGATCACCGGACCAGGGAGACCCCCATGACGCTTGCACGCCAGCTTGCCCGACGGGCCGAGGACGGCCGTCCGGTTCGTGTCGGCCTGATCGGCTGCGGCAAGTTCGGCTCCATGTATCTGACCCAGGCCCGGTTGACGCCTGGCATCCATGTCCTCGGCATTGCCGATGTCGATCCTGTCCGCGCCAAGGCCACACTGGCACGGGCCGGGTGGCCGGCGGAGCAAACGGAAACAGGGTCTTTCGCCGATGCGCTGGCAAGCGGCAGGACCTTTTTGACCGAGGATGTGCTTCAGCTGATCGCCGCTGATGGCCTTGACGTTTTGGTCGATGCGACCGGGGATCCAGGCGCGGGCATCGCCCACGCGCTTGCCGCAATTAAAAACGGCCGGCACATCGTCATGGTCAATGTCGAAGCCGATGTTCTGGCCGGACCGCTTCTGGCCAAACAGGCGGCCGATGCCGGTCTCGTTTACTCGATGGCCTGGGGCGATCAGCCGGCCCTGATCGCCGACCATGTGGATTGGGCGCGGACCTGCGGCTTCAAGGTGGTGTGCGCGGGCAAGGGCACCCGGTACCTGCCCCGTTATCATCAGCTCACGCCTGATACGGTGTGGGACACGCTGCGCGAGTATCTGGACCTGAAAGACCCCAGCCAGATCAATTTGAAGATGTTCAATTCGTTTTTGGACGGAACGAAGTCTGGCGTTGAAATGAGCGCGGTCTGCAACGCGACGGGTCTCACGCCGCAGGACGATGGGCTTGCCTTTCCGCCGGCCAGCCGGTTCGCGCTGTCCAATGTCTGCAAGCCCTCGGCGAACGGCGGCACGCTCACGCGCTCCGGGACCACGGAGGTGGTGTCGTCGCTGACCCGGGACGGCAAGGACGTGCCGCATCACCTGGCCATGGGGACTTTTGTCGTCATTGAGGCGGAGACCGACTACGCGGCGCAGTGTTTTCGCGAGTATCACATGCTGGAGGACGACAGCGGCCGGTTCGCCGCCCTTTACCGGCCGACCCACATGATCGGCATGGAACTCGGCCTCTCCATCGCTTCGGCCGTCTTGCGGGGCGAACCGACCGGCGCGCCGGTGGGCTTTCATTCCGATGTCGTGGCCACGGCCAAAAAGGCGCTCAAGGCCGGCGAAATTCTCGACGGCGAAGGCGGCTTCACGGTCTGGGGCAAGCAGTGTCCGGCAAATGTCTCCCTCGAAAAGGGCTATCTGCCGCTCGGCCTGGCGAGCCATGTGCCGCTGACCCGCGATGTCGCGGAAGGTCAGATCCTGACCTGGGACGATGTGAGGATCGATCCGGCGGACACGGCCTACAAAATCAGACGCCAAATGGAGGCGATGTTCGGGCCGCATTGACCGCTGTCCGGTTTATTCGGCCGGTTCCTCGGTGTCCGCGGCCCGGGCGGCGCCCGTGCGCGCCGCTTTACGGGGTTTGTCCGCCGGTTTGCCGGTCCGGCCGGGCCCGAGCGGATCTTCGGTCACGTCGCCCGTGACCGGCGGAAGATCCAGGATGGTGTGAAATCTTTGCAGCATATCCAGCGTATGCGGTGCCATTTCCTCAATGGCGCCGGGAATGTACTGCACGACGTCGGCGGCCTTTTCGCGGTCCGCGCGGTTCTTGAGGAGCATGGGCAAGGTGTTGATGGCCTCTTCACGGGCAAACTCGACGATCAGGTTCTGCTCGTGCAGCATCATCGCCCGCTCGTCGACCGTGAGCGACTTGAAGGGTTCGTCCTGGGTCAGCACATACGCGGACCGCTCCAGCCGGTCGCGGCGGACGTTGCCGCGGCTGTCGGCCAGCAGGATCAGCATCCGGATCACCGCCTCGCAAAATCCGCCGTCGCCGGTGCGCATCAGCGCGGACTGCACCGCCGGCAGCGCGCGCAGTTCGGACTTGTGCTTCAAGGTCCGGCCCGGCTGGTGCGTGCGGCCAAACCAGCGCATGGCGGGTGAGGCCCAGAACAGGAAGAAGACCTGTTCATACCAAGCGTCCCGGAGATCGCGCCACAGGTCGATCGATTGCAGGATCGCACGGGCGCCCACCTCTTCGGCTTTGACAAACGGGTTCTGCGGGCCGGCCGGTCTGCGGCTGCCCCGAACGCGCCCCGCCCAGCCCTGAAGCGGGGCGACAAACGGGTTTTGGCTGGAGTAAAGCGCCCGTTGCAGGCGAAGCGGGTGCATCTGACGGCGCATCTCGGCCGTGCGGTCCGTCAAACCGGCCTGGACAAAGGGACGGATCGCGACGTCGTAGAATTCGGCCTGATGTTCGGATGCCCGGGCAACCGCCGCGAAGGCCGCTTCGTCGTCCCGGCCGTCGTCGAGAGCCTGCAAGTCCTCGAACGTGCGTTCGTGAAAACTGACCTTGAAGGTGCGGTCCAGCAGTGGCCCCTCAAAGTCGTCGATTTTCAATTCATAGAGGCCCGGCGCCAACGCTTCGACGGTCTTCAGCGTGGACGTGACCTCGGTGTGTTCCTTGTTGGCGATTTTGGAGGATACGAAAATGCCCAGGTGCCCGACCTGATCATGGATCATGTAGATGATGCGCTGGCCGCGGATCGCGATCTCGCGCTCGTCGGTATAGGTGTCGATGATCCAGTTCAGGGCCTGTTGCGGCGGCGTGATGTTGTCTCCGTGGCTGGCAAACACGATGATCGGCGACCGGATCTGCTTCAGGTCGATGTTGCGCCCTGGCTCGATGCGCGCCTCGTTCTTGGCCAGACGGTTGCCGACGAAAAGCTGTTCCACGATCCAGCGCATTTCCGGCTCGTTGAGGAGGAAAAAACCGCCCCACCAGCGCTCGAATTCCAGGAACCTGTGTGTTTCCGTATCGGCCCTTGCATAAAGATCGTAGTATTTTCCGAAGTAGTTGCGGCCCGGATTGAGCAGCTCGAAATTCTGGACAATGTCCGCGCCGTCAAAGACGCCGTGGCCGAGATCGGAATAGAACATGGCGTTCCAGGTGCCGCCCAAAACACCGCCATTGTAGCGCATCGGGTGTTCGCCGACCTTGCCCGCCCAGGTCTGAACCGGCGCGCCGTTTAACAGGATCGGCCCGGTCAGATCCGGGTTCATGGCCGCTAGGAGCAGCGTCGCCCAGCCGCCCTGGCAATTGCCGGTCACGACCGGCTTTGGCGCATCCGGATGCAGGCGCATCACCTTGCGCACGAACTCCGCTTCGGTGTGCGTGACGTCGGCCAGGGTCTGGCCGGGTTCGGGCATGCGCTTGAAACCGACGAAATAGACCGGATGGCCATCCTTCAGCGCGACACCGACCTGACTGTCGGCCTTGAAGCCGCCGATGCCCGCGCCGTGCCCGGCCCTCGGGTCGATGATGATATACGGACGCTTCCAGGACTTCACATCCGCGCCTTCCGGCGGCACGATCCGCAAAAGCATGTAATTGCAGGGCCTTGGCAGATCGGCGCCGTCAACGACAACCTCATAGTCGTAGATCAGCACGGGCGGGCATCCGGCAGCCTCGTGCTCCAGAAAAATGTCGCCGCGCTGGCGCAGCGTGTCCAGCGTCAGGATCATGCGCTGACTGGCATCCATGCCATACGCGCGCCAGGCATCCCATAATGCCCCGCCACTGCCTTGGCCGATCAATGCTTGTCCCACCCGGCTGGCGTCATCGATGGTCTTTTGCGCGCGCTGCTTGTGCGCCGGCACCAGCGTGCTGACATGCGCGGTCATACTGCGGAGCAGCAATTCGCTCTGGCTCGACAGTTCAGCGAATTGCGCCTTTGCGGCGGCAATTCGGCTGCCCGGTGCCCAGGCCGTGGCGTCATTGAGGGATTTCAGGACCTGATTATGTCCGGCTTCCCACGCGTCAAAGACGTCTTTCATGTCTTTTTCCTAACCTACGATGCTGTAGCCGCCATCAATCGGATGGACGCCGCCGGTCACGTTGAAGGCTTCCCGGCTGGCCAGGAACGCGGCGTAGGCGCCAACGTCATCAATCGTGGCCACCTGGTGGGTGAGCGCCCGCTCGGCGGCGTCATTCAAAAGCGCGTCGAATTCGGCAAGGCCGGACGCGGCCCGGGTCTTCAATGGACCCGGGGACAACGCGTGAACCGAGATGCCCTTCGGCCCGAGTTCAGCGGCCGTATACCGCGTTGCCGCCTCAAGCGCCGCCTTGACCGGCCCCATGACGCCGTAATTTTCGACGACCCGCTGGGCACCCATGAAGGACACCGTCATGCAGGTGCCGCCATGCGGCATCAAAGGTTCGGCGCGCCGGACCAATCTCAAAAACGAATGGACGGAGATATCCATCGCCAGTGCGAATCCGTCAGCCGAACAGTCGATCACCCGCCCGTGGAGGTCTTCCTTTTTCGAAAACGCGATGGAGTGGACCAGCGTGTCGAGCCTGCCCCATCGGCCGGCGATTTCATCAAACAACTGGTCCAATTGAGTTTCGTCGCGCACGTCCAGCGGAACGCAGATCTCGGCCCCGAGCGCCTCGGCAAGCGGGCGGACATGCGGCTCGGCCTTGGCGTTCAAGTAGGTGATCGCCAGGCTGGCACCCTGCGCTTTGAAGGCTTTGGCGCAGCCATAGGCGATGGACTGGTCATTGGCGACACCGACAACCAGGGCTTTAGAGCCGGTCAGATCGAACATGCGGCAAGATTCCCTGCAAGACACCGGAGCCGGCGCGTGGTCCGGGCCCTTCCAACCGGCACCATATCGCAGTGCAGCATGAAAATTATGACGAACGCATGCCTTATTTCGGCCGCGATTCAGGGACCAGGCGCGGCCGATGTGCGACAGATTGCCGGCTCTCAGCGCTGTGCCGTTACACCTTGCGGGCCACGACAAAATGGCCCTTTGCCCGTTTCCCGAACGTTTGCGTCTCCAGGATCTCAAAACCGGCGCGCACGATCATGCCGTCAAGGCCGTCGAGCGACAGCATATGGACCCTCGGCGCTTTGCCGATTGCGCGCATGACCGCGATCATGGGCCCGAACAGCCACTTGCTGCCGCCCAGGCAGACGGTCTTGGAGATAAACAATCCGCCCGGTTTCACCATCGCGCGCAGCCGGGCAATGGTGGCGGCCGGATCATCGGCCAGATGCAGGAAATTAAAGGCCATCACCGCGTCGTAGCCTTTGCCGTCATTGACCCGGTCAGGATCCAGCACCTCGTCGAACGGATCGGCCACAACACAGCTCACGTTGGTCAAACCGGTTTCGGCGAGCCGCTCCTTGGCGATCTCGATCATACCCGGCGAGTAATCCGACGCGACAATCGATCCGACGGACGGGGCAAGGCGGAGGGCGGTCGACCCGGTGCCGCAGCCGACCTCCAGGACGGTGTCCTGCGGACCAAGGTGTTCAACCACCCGGGCGAGCCAAATCTCATAGGCCGACGGGTCCCTGATCGGGGACGCGGCATATTTTGGGGCGATCTTGTCCCAGAACCGGGGCGGTGTGCGGGGGCGTGTGGCCATGGGCAGTGCCAGTGTCTCAGTCATTTGTGTCGATCCGTATCATGCAGCGTGGGGGAGTTGTGTGAAATCCGCAATCCCGGCGGGGTCGGGTTCGGGCTTGCGGCCGGCGACGGCAATGCTCCAGGCCCCGCCCGGGATCCGGCCGCGCACCGGCCGGCAGCGGATGTTGCCGATGCCGCGAGCGCTCAGCCATCCAACCGCCCGCTCGGCGGTCAATTGGTGGGTACGCCATTTCAATTGAACATATCCGCCGAGCAGGGACCGGCGGGTGACGCGCGCAAGGACCACGCCGCTGGGGCGCAGGACCCGCAGCATCTCGGCAATCGCCTCTTGCGGGTCTGCCAAATGCTCAAGAGCGTGCGCGCACATGACCAGATCAAACGCGTCGTCCGGAAACGGCAAATCCCGAACATCGGCCAGATGCGGCGCCAGCTCGACGCCCTTTTCCTGGAGCGCGTGGCGCGCTTCGGCCAACATGCGCGGCGACACGTCGACGGCGGCCAGGGTCATGTCGTGATCGATCACGTCCGCGAGCGCCAGCGACAGCGCGCCGGTTCCAACGCCGCAATCGAGCACATTGAGTCGGTGTCCCTTGCCTGGGTGCGGCCGGTCGTGCGCAAGCAGCGCCTGAAGGGCGCCGCGATAGGCGGCCGGAACGCCGAGGCGGCGGAGTTTGTCCGCCCAGCGGGGCGCGGCCGCGTCATAGGCGCGCTGCAAGTCCGCCGGATCAAATGCGCGGCGGCTGATGGCAATCTGCCAGGACCCGAGCCAGCGGCTGAACACCGGGATTGCATGGTTGGTGGGGTTGGCCATCACTGTCCGCCTCCATAAGGCCAAAGGCCCGAACTGCGCATCAGCGCGCGGCCGAGCGAACGGCCCCGCGCGGGCGAGGCGACAAAGGCCAGCAGCGCGAGGGTACATCTGAAAACAAGGTTGGACGTGCTCATGGACAGCTCCTTCGAGCCGGTCTTTAACCTGTGCATAGACGAATAAGAATTGCCGAAATTCGCAGGTGTTTTATACACATATGCATGAATTGGGATGCCATCTCTTTCGATTGGAACCAGGCGCGGGCGTTTCTCGCCACCGCCGAGGAAGGTTCCCTGTCCGCGGCCGCGCGTGCGCTCCGGCAGACCCAGCCGACGCTCGGCCGTCAGATCGCCGCGCTGGAAGCCGATCTCGGCGTAGTCCTTTTTGAGCGGGTCGGGCGCACCTACGTCCCCACCCCGACGGGCCTTGACCTTCTTGAGCACGTCCGGTCCATGGCGTCAGCGGCGACGCAGCTCTCGCTCACCGCCTCCGGCCAGGCCCAGGCGATCGAGGGAACGGTTGTGATCTCCGTGTCGGACGTCATGGCGGCCTATATGTTGCCGCCGATGATCCGGGAGTTGGGGGAAACGGCACCGGGGCTTCACATCGATCTTCTTGCCTCCAACACGTTCAGCGATCTCAAGCAGCGCGAAGCGGATATCGCCCTGCGCCATGTCCGCCCGGAGCAGCCGGAGCTGATCGCAAAATTTGTGAAAGAGATGACGGCCCGGCACTATGCCGCACCGTCCTATTTGCAGGTGCACGGCAGGCCCTCGGAAATGGCCGAGCTTGCGCAGCACAGCTTCATCAGTTTCGGCGACCGGGAGCAGATGAAGCGTCAGCTCCAAAGTGCCGAGATTCTGATCTCCGACACAAACCTGCGTTTCAGTTCAGCGAGCGCCATCGTCGCGTGGCAAATGGTCCGAGACGGGCTTGGTGTGGGTATTATGGCCGACGAAATCGCCGACAAATGTCCCGATGTAGAGCCTCTTTTCCCGGACATGCCCCCTTTTCGCTTCCCGCTCTGGATCGTCACGCACCGCGAGCTCAAGACCTCGCGCCGCATCCGGCTGGTGTTCGACTTTCTGGCGGAAAAGCTGAAACAGTCAGACCACGGGTAGGGGCTCAAATCCCGTCTTCCTCATCATCGTCCGGAAACAGGTATCGACCCTTTTGGGGAACGTGAGGCCGTTGACGACGGCGGCGGACCGCAACAGCGGCAGAAGCCGGCGGACTGCTCATTCTTTGAGATGGCACTTCGTGCTTTCTCATCAAAAGGGCCAGTCTATCGTCGCTCCCCTCACCCCGCCTGGAACATCCAGTTGAGCACCAGCCGCCAGTCGGTCATGCGGATCGGGGTGCCGTGGGTGCCGGTGTCGAACAGCGTGAACTTGATCGGATAGGTCGGCGCCGCCGCCTTGATCTTTTTGAAGAAACTGGCCTGGGTCTCCCAGTCGTAGACCTGGTCGTCGCTGCCATAACCCATATAGATCGGCACCCGGCGGGCGAGCGCGCCGGAGCTCAAAAATCCGGGATCTTTCGGCGAACCGAGCAACAGGATCCCGTCAAGGTTCCGGGCGTACGCGCCATTCTTCAACAGGTTCCAGCAGATGATGCCGCCCATGGACCCGCAGGCAACGATGATCCTGGCGCGCGGTGAGACCTGTTTCTGGTACTGGATGAGCGCGGCGATGTCGGCCGTGCCGCGTGCGCCGAAATCGGCAAAGTCGGTGGATAGATAGGCCCCGCCATTGCGGACCATGAGGTTCTGGACGCGGTTGAAATTGCCGCCAAAGGTCACGTCGTTCACGCCCTGCAAACGGTTGCCGCCCTGGCCATGGACATAGATGACAACCGCATTGGCGCCACCCTTCACCTTGCCGACACCCATGAACTTCACGGTCCGGCCATTGGCCTGGATCTCGTAGCTCGCCCGGCTGCGTTTCGGCCGGTAGGAGACATAATTGCCGAACACTTCGCGCTGATCCACCTTGTCGCGATCGCGCAGGTCACGCTGCTTGGAATACTCAACGACCAGAAAATCACCGCCAAAATGGCTCGACAGGATGTTCTTGTAGCGGAACAGGCGGTCCTTATAAGGCGCGAGGCTTTGGGCCGCCGCCGGCCCGCTGACAACCACCAGACCGATCACCATGGTCACCATTGCCACCAGGGCTGTTCCCGACGTCAGCGGCGTCCATCGTTTCATCCGCACACTCCCGGCGTCCGCGGGTTTGAAGAAACAAGTGCCCCCGACCCTAGCGGCCCCGTTCACGCTGTTCAATCGGCGGAATCGCGGGACGGCCGCTTTCCTCAAACCGTTTGGAGAACTCCGATTTGGTTAGAAATGACAATGCAACTACGCAGAAAAGACGTCATACAAAACAATTACTCAGTCGTTTTGGTGTCGGCGATCCCAACCACAACCGAAAACATTGGACAAGTCCGGGATATTAATAAATTGGTAACCATCATCTACTGAACATCCACACACGAGATAAAGGGAAGAACCCCTTGGAATTGTTCAGGAGAACTTAAATGCCGGTTATTTCCTTCGCTAATGCCAAAGGCGGAGCTGGTAAGACCACAGCGGCACTTTTGCTGGCGACGGAAATCGCCGACCGGGGGCGGCGTGTGACAATCTTCGACGCCGATCCGCAAAAGTGGATCTCCAAATGGGCGGATCTTCCCAACTGCAACCACCGGATCTCCGTCATCAGCGAAGTGTCGCCGGCCACCATTGCCGGCCAGATCCAGGAGGCCGCCCAGTCGGGCGACTACGTCATCGTCGATCTGGAAGGGACGGAAAACCTTTTGGTCGCAAACGCCCTCTCCATGTCCGATCTGGTCGTGATTCCGATCCAGGGCTCGTCGATGGACGCGCGCGGCGGCGCCAAGATCCTGTCGCTGATTTCAAAGCTTGAGAAGATCGTGCGCCGCGAGATCCGCCATTGCGTTGTCCTCACGCGCACCAACGCGGCCGTGACGACACGGGCGATGAAAGCGGTCCAGGACTCGCTGGCCGGCAACGGCGTTGACGTCTTGATGACACCGATCGTGGAACGGGCGGCCTTCCGGGACCTGTTCGAGTTTGGCGGCGGCCTTGCCGACCAAAACCCCAAAACCGTGACCAATCTGAAAAAGGCCCGCGAAAATGCGGCGATGATCGCGGCTGAAATACTGGAACGCGCGGAAGTACTGCCGGTGCGCCGGCGCTGGTACCAATTCCACAAACGCGCCTCCTGAACAACAACCATAACGCCCCATCGACCTGGCCGGACAGCACGTGCTGTCCGGCTTTTTTTACGCGGCGTCCTGGACGCAAGAACCCCGGGTCGCGGACCTGATGCCTTTTGGCCTTGCGTCGGCAAAGCCGGTTCAGGCCGCTTCCACGCCTGTTGGGACCGGGCCGGCGGTTGCTCAAATACAAAAGCCAATGTTCGCCAAGGGATGTCAGCTTGCGCTGCGCGCCCATTCGGCACAGGCGCACGCTCCAAATCGTCACAGCGACACTGCGCGGAACCGGTGGTTTGACGGGGAATAGCGCGCAATTGATGGCTACCCGTATCAAACAAGGTCTGGCAATTCGGCCAAAACCTTTTTATGAGCGCAGTTTGAAGCTTCACCCATTGGGCTCGCGCCCTCTGCGTTCCGCGGTTCCAACACTTGAACCAGCGGACGCGACGTCGGGATAGGATGTTCACCTTGAAACACACCACCGCGCCTTTTGCCACGCGCCGCACCTTCGCGATCATCTCGCACCCCGATGCCGGCAAGACGACCTTGACCGAAAAGCTGCTCTTGTCCGGCGGCGCGATCCGGGCGGCCGGACAGGTGCGTGCCCGCGGCGAGCGCCGGCGCGCGCGGTCCGACTGGATGAAGATCGAGCAGGAGCGCGGCATTTCCGTTTCGTCCTCGGTCATGACCTTCGAGCGCGGCGGCATCATCTACAATCTGCTCGACACGCCCGGCCACGAGGACTTTTCCGAAGACACGTACCGGACGCTGACCGCCGTCGACGCGGCGATCATGGTGATCGACGCGGCCAAGGGCATAGAAACCCAAACCCGCAAGCTGTTCGAGGTCTGCCGTCTCCGCGACATTCCGATCATCACCTTCGTCAACAAGATCGACCGGGAAGGCCGGCACGCGCTGGAAATCCTTGACGAGGTGCAGGAAGCGCTGGCGCTGGATGTTTCCCCGATGACCTGGCCGGTCGGTATGGGCTCGGACTTCTTTGGTGTCTATGACTGGCAGGCAAAAGCATTTCACACCTCAGACGGTGAACGCGGCGGCGCCTATGCCGAGACCAAACCCGTGTCGGGTCTGGATGATGACGCCCTCACCGGGACCGTCTTTGACCGTGTCCTGGAAGACCTCACGGAAAACGTCGAACTCGGCGCGGAAGGATATGCGCCGTTCGACCGTGAGAGTTTCCTGGAAGGCCACCTGACGCCGGTGTTTTTCGGCTCCGCCTTGCGTGACTACGGCATCGAGGAGGTGCTCGACTTCATCGCCGCGCACGCCCCGCCGCCCCATTCCCAGCCGGCGACGGGCGGGCGGGTCATCGCGCCCGACGAAGACAAGGTGACCGGCTTCGTCTTCAAGGTGCAGGCCAACATGGACCCCAAGCACCGGGACCGCATCGCGTTCGTGCGCTTGTGCTCGGGCACGTTCAAGCGCGGCATGAAGCTGAAACATGTGCGGGCGGGCAAGTCGATCGCGGTCTCCGCGCCGATCTTCTTTTTCGCCGAGGAACGGGAAATCGCCGAGACCGCCTATCCGGGCGATGTCATCGGCGTGCCGAACCACGGCCAGCTCCGGGTCGGCGACACGCTGACGGAAGGCGAGAACATTCACGTCACCGGCCTTCCCGCCTTCGCGCCGGAAATCCTGCGCCGGGTCCGCCTGGGCGACACCATGCGCGTCAAACAGATGCGCCAGGGCCTGCAGGATCTGGCCGAGGAGGGCCTGGTACAGATCTTCAAGCCGGACATCGGCTCCAACTGGATCGTCGGCGTCGTCGGCATCCTGCAGCTCGATGTCGTGGTCGACCGGCTGAAGGCCGAATACGGCACGGAGATCGGCTTTGAGGCGGTCAATTTTTCCACCGCGCGCTGGATCGAGACCGATCAGCCGACGCTTCAAAAAATGATCGAGAACCACCGCATGTCGATCGCCAACGACCGGGACGACCGGCCGGTGTTCTTGTTCAAGAACGCCTGGGAGGTCGGCTATGTCACCGACAAATACCCCGATGTCACCTTCCGCGAAACGCGGGAGATCGTGTACGAAAGTTAGGTTTACCTAAGGCGGGCACGAGCCATGGCCGTTACCACGCGTCCGGTCACATCCGATGACTGCGGCCTTATCTGCCGGCACCGGCGGGACATGTTCGCGGCAGCCGGAGAGGTCAGGGCTGCCAAAGCTGCCGGAAGTGATGAATACAAGGACTGGCAGGCGCAACACCTTACATCAGGCGCCTATTTCGGTTTCATTGCGGAAGCCGGCGGCCGCCCTGTTGGCGGGATTGGCCTGATGATCCTGGACTGGCCACCTCATCCCGAGCACCCGCAGATCACCCAGCGCGGATATGTCCTCAATCTCTTTGTCGAGCCGGATTGCCGCGGCCAGGGCATTGGAAAGCGGCTGATCGCGGAAGCGGACCGGGAATTCCGGAAACGCGGCGTTTCCTTCGCGGTCCTGACGGCGACGGATCAGGCACGCCCAATCTACGAAAAGGACGGCTGGGAACAGACATCTCAAATGGCCAAGTGTTTGGACTGACCGCCCGCGGATAAAAACCGGCCTGCGGACTCTTTAGGGCGAAGGGCCGGCTCCGGTCAGTCCAGCGTGAATCCCTTGGACCGGATGAAGGCGCCGAAGTTCGTGCGTTCGGGCAGCGCGTATTGCCGGGCCTTGTCCTCCGACCAACCGTAGTGGCCGCTGGTGCCGAAGGTCTCCACTGCCCGCTGAGCCGCATAAGGCTGGCCGGCCTCGCGCCTTGCATCGTACTCCGCAATCGCCGCGTCGAGGCCGGTTTCCGAGTAGCGGTCCCGATGAACGGTGACGGAGAGCGGCAGCCGCAGGCTGACCACCGGCTCCGGGTCCTGCCGATAGCCGAGGGCGAGACCGGCCACCGGGAACACGTGATCCGGCAGGCCCAACACATCGCTCACCGCATCCGCCTCGTTCCGGATCGCGCTCACTGGACAACAGCCGAGGCCGGCCGCTTCCGCCGCCGTGACAAAAGCGCCCAGCGCGATCGCGGCATCCACCGCCGCGTTGAAGAACGCATCCAGATGATCGTTGGCGAAAGCATGCCCCCGCATTGTATGCAGGCGCCGCTGGCGGCGGTTGTTGCCGCAAAACACCAGGAAGACCGGCGCCGTTTCAATCCAGCCGCCGCCGCACAACGCATCAAGGCGGGTGCGAAGTGCCGGATCCCTGATCACGATGATGTCGCGCTGCTGGAGATCGCTTTTGGTCGGCGCGGACAGGGCCGCCGCGCATAGGATGTCCAGCACATGTGGTTCCACAGCCCTGTCCGAAAATGCCCGGCACGAGCCGCGTTCCAGCATGCCATTCAGACGGTTTTCAATGTCTTTGTCCGGCGCCGCTGCCAAGGGCGCGCCGAACCGCGTTTCAATGCTTGTCATGATTTTGACCATGGGAGATCCTGATTGCGATCGGCCGATGTCTGCCACGGTATTCTAGTGTCAGGATCACGAATGTCCGGTTTAGCTTCAAGTGACCGCCGTTTTGCTGAGACCGTCGGCAAGCACCCTTCTCCCCCCTTGCGGGGGAGATGTCTCCGACAGGAGACAGAGGGGGGTCTAAGGCTCTCAATTTATGGGATGAGTCCGGTTTGCAATGGCCAGGCTCACCCCCCTCTGTCCGCATGCGCGGACATCTCCCCCTCAAGGGGGAGAGGCCATGTGGCGCCGTTTCAGTGTGCATGCCCACTCTGCATGCCGGAACGAAAAGTCAAACGATATCAGATTGATACGCCCACACTCACGAGTCAAACCGGACAGCCGTGGATCAGGATCTGTAACTTGCATTGCTTTGGCGGGGTTCCGTCGAGGATTTCACAGATTTGTACGTACTCGTCTACCGAACTGATACGTGGGCAGCGGTGCTCCTTTGGATTTCTGAAGGCCGAACGGTGCAATAAGTGAAAGCGGGCTCAAAGTAATGGGTGCCAACGAAACACCGGATGGTGATCGGACACAGGGCGCAGGCATTTAATGCCCGCTCCCTGTTAGCCATCAATGGATTTAGCTGGCGTCGATGGCCGCCTTGGGCAGATCGTCGCTCGCACCCCATTCCGCCCAGGAGCGGTGGTAGGTGCGCACTTTTGGATATCCCATCAGCCTCAGGACGAAGTAGGTGTGCGCGGATGCTTCCCCGGTCTGGCAGTGAATGACGATGTTCATGTCCGGTGTGACGCCTTCGCCTTCAAAGAGCTTTGTCAACTCGCGCGCGGTCTTGATCATCTTGACCTCGTCAAGATTGCGCGACCAGGGCATGTTGATGGCCCAGGGGATGAAGCCCTTGGCGTAGGCTTTTTCCGGGCGAACGTCGATCACGATCGTTTCCCGGTCCATGCGCCGCTCCATGATGTAATCGGCGCTGGCATACCGGCGCGGGGTCCGGGTGATCGAAAAGACCGCTGGACCGGCATCACCCACACTGGGGCTGATGCCGCCGCCACCGGTTTTCACCACTGTATTGCCGGCGCTTTCCCAAGCCTGGATACCGCCGTTCAACAGGCTAACCTTCCGATGCCCGAAATACTCCAGCAGCCAGAACAACCGGGCAGCGCGGAAGCCGCCGCGGTCGTCATAGATCACGACTTCGGTTGTCTGGCTGATGCCGTGGGCGCCCAACAGCGCGGCGAGATCCTCGTCCGACTTCAGGGCACCGGCGACGGCCGCGTTCGGATCGGTCAGATCGGTAAACGGCAGGCTGATCGCGCCTGGCACATGCCCCGCCTCGAATTTCTCCCGCGCCCGCACATCCACGATGCGCAAATCAGCGGGTGTGACGCTGGTTGATGTACCGGCATCGGCCGCGATCATGTCGAACAGCGCGGGTGCGTCCTTAAGCAGGTGTTGATTGGCGTAGTCGTCCGCGGCGGCGACCGCGTGGCCGGCGCCGAGCGCCAGCGCGACCAGCAGACCGGCGCCATATTGGAACAATCGGTTCCACATGGGGGTTTCCTTTCCAAAAACGGGGTCTTGAGGTTGTGGCGCCTCAGGCCGGCTGGGGCACGATGCGCAAATAGGGCCGCGGCGCCTCCCAGCCGTCCGGGAATTTTTTCCGCGCGTCCTCGTCCGACACCGACGGGACGATGATGACGTTCTCGCCCTGGCGCCAGTTGGCGGGCGTTGCCACCTTGTGGTGCGCGGTGAGCTGAAGACTGTCGATCACGCGCAGGATTTCGTTGAAATCCCGGCCCGTGGTCATCGGGTAGGTCAGCGTCAGCATGATCTTCTTGTTCGGATCGATGACAAACACGGAACGCGCGGTGGCGTTGTCCATGGCGGTCCGGCCATCGGCCGATCCAGCCGTTTCCTCCGGCAGCATGCCGTAAAGCTTGGCAACCTTAAGCTCCGGATCGCCGATCAGCGGGTATTGCGGGGCAATGCCCTGCGTTGCCTCAATGTCTTCGGCCCAGGTCTTGTGGGAACCGACCGGATCAACGCTGAGACCGATCACCTTCACGCCCCGTTTGGTGAACTCGGGATGAAGATGGGCCATCACGCCAAGTTCGGTCGTGCAGACCGGCGTGAAGTCTTTGGGATGCGAAAACAGCACGCACCAGTCCGATCCCATCCAGTCGTGGAACCGGATCGGGCCTTGGGTCGTGTCCGCAGTGAAATCGGGCGCAGTGTCGCCAATCGTCAAAGGCATGGTGTTTCCTTTCAGATCATGAAGTGTCACGGCCGGGCGGGCACTCACCGCCCCCCGCCGTTGCGCGCAGCGATAGCGCGCTGCCCTGCTGGAGACCTGAGGGAAACCTGAAATTTTCCTGAAAAGACCGCCGGTGGTCAGTTGAGCCCGATCGCCCGCTTGGTCTTGCGGGCGCGGGCATGGTGCTGAAGCGGCGCAAGTGTCGGTTCGGCGAGAAACCAGTCCCGGTGCCGCCAGCCAAGGTCGACGACCTCTTCAAACACGTCGGAGGCCGCATCCAGATCGCCGACCTCCGTCAACGCCAGAACGTCATAGAAGAGGCACGGCGACGGGCATCCGCGCTGAACGTCGACCGCGCGGATGGCCCGCTCGGCATCGCCCAAAAGACTGTAGGTTGGCCCAAGCGTGTTCAAGGCGCGTGGTTCCGACGGATCGGCGGCCAACCGGGCCTCGATCCGGGTCAGACACGCCCGCGCATTCCTCTGGCTGCGCGCGGGGTCGACAATCCGCGCCGCGCGGGCGGCAAAAAACAGCGCCCGGTAGTCGTCCGGACTGAGCTGCGCGGCGCGTTCCGCCAGGCTGGCCGCGCACCGGTAATCCTGAAGGGCGAGCAGAATGCGCGCGCCGAGAAAATGCAGGTCGCTGTCATTGGGATCACGGGCAAAGCCGTGCGACAGCGAGGCCCTTGCCCGGTCGGCCCGGCCAAGGGCGCCTTGGACAAACGCCATCGCACCATGGCTCGTGCCGGCGTTCGGCTGCAGGCGGAGCGCGGTTTCCGCGTGGGCCAGAGCCCGGTCGAGCCCGCCGTCATCATCGCGCTGATACAGCCACCGGTAGCACAGGGCGATGGCATGTTCGCCGTGGGCCAGGCCGAAGCCGGGCGCGATTTCCACCGCCATGCGCGTCAGCCGCTCCGGTTCCAAAACCGCGAATTGGCCGCCGCGGGCAAGGGCGGCCCGGGCGTCGAGACACAGGCCGTAGGCGTCCAGATCGAACTCGTCTTTGGCCGGCTCGATCGCCAGAATGTCCGTCGACTGATACCGGACTGGCGTGACGGCGAGGCGGTAGCCGAGTTTCGGGATGGTTTCAAAGACCGGCGGGCTTCCGCGATCGTTGGCAAGCGCCCTGCGCAATTCGGCCATCGCCTGGGTCAGGCTGTCGTCGCCGACCACGATGTTCGGCCACACCTTGGACAACAGCGTGTCCCGCGCCACCGGCTCGCCGCCGGCCTCGGCGAGAAGGCACAACACCTTGTTGGCGCGCGGGCTGAGCCGCTTGACCGTCTGGCCATCGGTCACGGTCCGGCTGGCGCAGTCGACATGCCACTTGCCGATGGTGATGCCCCGGTCCGCCGCCGTTTCCGGCCGGGATCTTGGAGAAACTGCCGATGATGTCATGATCCCGTTCCGTCACGACCTCGAGAAGATTCCTGAGGTGCAGGGCATAATCCTTTTGTCGAAACGGGAAAAATCACAAAATCCGGAGCAGCAGTTTTTTAAGCGAAATGACCCGGAAACCCGCGCCTTCGCCCAGTGGGAGAATGGCCGCGGACGGTAAAGGCCGGGGCAGGCCCCATCACGCCGCTGATGACGATCGCGGGTGGGCAGGCCACTTTACTCGCGGCCGCTCTCAGGTCACACGCCCGCCCCCACGGGACGTCATCCCGGGCAAGCCAAAGGCGCGACCCGGGATCGGAGAGCCACCGGGGCCGCGGCGGTTCCCCGGTCCTGCGCCGGCTCCCTGCCGCCCCGGTCCCGGCTCTCCGGCTGCGCCTTCCGTACGGGAGGACGGGGGATCATTGCGACCCTCGTCATGCCATGGCTCGACCATGGCATCCATTCCCTTCTCTTTCCAATCGACCCGCCTTAACCCGGGGCACCATCGCGGTCTGGATCCCATGGTCAAGCCATGGGATGACGATCGAGGGTGGATTGAGATCTTCCCTTTGCCCGGCGCCCTTGCCCACCGGATGTCATCCCGGGCAAGCCAAAGGCGCGACCCGGGATCGGCGAGCCACTGGGGCCGTGGCGGTTCCCCGGTCCCACGTCCGGCTCCCTGCCGCCCCGATCCTGGATCTCCGGCTGCGCCGGCGTCCGGGAGGACGGCGGATCATTGCGATCCTCGTCATGCCAT
>JAEPNV010000017.1 GCA_017643215.1 Roseibium sp.
GGATGCCATGGTCGAGCCATGGCATGACGAGGGTCGCAATGATCCGCCGTCCTCCCGGACGCCGGCGCAGCCGGAGAGCCGGGATCGGGGCGGCATGGCGCAAGGCGCAGGACCGAGGAACCGCCGCGGCCCCAGTGGCGCGCCGATCCCGGGTCGCGCCTTTGGCTTGCCCGCGATGGCGTCCGGTGGGGGCGGGCAATGCGGGACCAGCGCCCGTTGGGCACGGCCGCCGTCATTCCAGACAAGTGAGGCGAAGTCGAGCGCCGATCCGGAATCCCGACATCATTCGCGCCAAAGGCGCGGCCTTAAATCGACTCAGCACCTGCGATTTTGATCGGAGCTCACTCCGCTCGCACTGATGCGTTGGATTCCAGATCGGCGCGCAGCCGCGCTGCGCTTGTCTGGAATGACGGTATGGAGAGGAATGCGGACGTTTTCCCGCCGCTCCAGTCCGGCCCGCCTTGCGCCGTAAGGTCCGGACCAAGGTTCATTCACGATTGACCGATACGGAGAAGTATCGGGTTCGGAGTAGGGGGGCGTCGATTGTTTTTGTGAGAGTTTGGAATGTCAGTAGTATCAGGGCTGGGTTAGATGAAGCTGCTCTACATGCCCACTCTACACTATTTTTACCGATGTTATTCAGAACACAATTTAACACAGATGAATTTGGAAAAATGACATCAAGTACGAGACTTCAGCGTTACCTGATATTATTTAGAAAAATATCGGCAGCGTCTTCGGTCCAGCGTTCTATTGTTTCTCTTGTCCATTCTTCTTCTGAACAGACCTGATTGGAGCGTGGGTAGTCAGATACCCGCTGCGTCAAGTACGTAATTTTCTTCTCGTCAAAGTCCCTATTTGATGCTGACGAGTTTTTCTGTTTGCTTATCAAGACAAGATTACCGACCGAGTTGACGTATTCTTGCATTCCTTCTCTGTCGTGATTTTGAAGCCATTCACTATCGTCTTTTGGATTCTGGGGCAGGACATGTTCGATCGATTTTGCCTCAATTTTTTGAGTGCGTTCGAGTTCTGACTTCAGAAGTTCTAGTCTAAGAAGCACATACTTTTTATATCCTGCCGTATAGAGGTTTGGATTTTTGACGCCTTGAATAATACTCTCTTCAGAATATTCTATGGTGTCTAACACATCCGCCGGGTCTTCATTGTTTTCTATAGATTTTAATATATCAGTATACTGCGAGTATCTTTCATCTTTCCTTATTCCACCGACCCACTGCTCGAGATAGACTTTTTCTATTTGATAAATGAATTCTAGCAAAAAATCTGTTCCAAATCTCATGCAGAAAAATAAAACACATGCTTTCCATTCGGACGCTTGGAATTCGCTTAGCATTATGAAAATAATGCTTCTATATTCTGAATTCTCTTGTTCATCTTGGTCTAATATGTCCTTGTCTACAAATATTCTTCCAAATATATCGGTATAAGTCTTAATTTCTTCAAAAAAAGGAGCGCCCCGTTGCATCAGGGCGTGTCTAGGTCTGAATATTCGTCGTTCAAACTCTTTAAGAAGATCCCCCTGCGGTTTGTCTTTTACTAAGATTAGGCGGACTAGGAAGAAAACTTCCTCAAAGGTGTCTGCTCCCAGATTTTCCTCTGTTTCTTGCCAAGTCCGGGCAAGAGATCGTCTCAAAGAGTCAGATTCAATGTATTCTGGGCTTAAATTCTGTGCCTTTAATACATCTATTCGCCGCAATTTTTCACCGCGGTCGTTAACGATGGAAAATAGTCTAAATGCATCGTCAAATGATGATGTTGAAAGCCGGATAATAAGGCAATTACGATTTACAAATATTACAAATTCTTCGAGTTCTTCCTGCGATAAGCCATCAAGGCTGCTATGAAATACGTCGATGGCGGACTTATAACGCCAGTGCGGCTCTTTGTTTTTATCCGCGCCAAATTCATCAAGTGTGCCTCCCAATTTAAGTATATGATTGTTGAAGACCTCAAAGTCACGGACTTCTATTCGTTCCTTGCGCGCAATATTATTTAGCCTGCTTCCTTCCTGTACAATCTTTTCTTGAATATCATTCCGGATATCGTCAGCTTTTATGATGTCTCTTAGGCAGGCAAATAGGATCAACAACGCGGTAGCGCGCTGCTGGCCGTCAACCAGTTCATAGAGGATATCGTCATTTATTCTGTGGAGAACAAAAGTACCAAGAAAGTATTGTTCGTCCTTATTAGCATTTATTAAGTCATCGATGAGGTCTTCAAAATGACTTGCATCCCATGAAAATGGCCGTTGGTACTCAGGTACTCGAAAGAAATTTCGACCAGAAAACAGGTCTCCAATGAACTCTTTTTTGCCATCTAGATTTTTCATTACATTTTTCCAATTTATACAACATCAATAATCACCGCCCCGGCCGGCCACTCTTTTTCGGACGCCGGGCGCGTTTCTTTTCGTCCGCCGGGTCCTCATAGGAGCCCGCGCCGATCTTGCCGCGGGGTGTCAGATGCGGGGCGTCTTCGGCTTGGACGATGGGCGCTGGTTTGGTCGGCAGCGGGCCCTTGGTCAGCGGGACTTCGGTGCGGCCGACGGTCATTTCATCCAGGGTGTTTTTTCGCACCTTCTTTGAAGGTGCTGGTTGGTTTGCGCTCGCGGGCGTATCGGCCTGTCGGCCTGCCCTCCGCGGGGGCGGCGCATCAGCGCCGGCGCCTGTTCGGCTTGCGGGCCCTTTGCCCGAATTCTTTTGCCCCGGCACATCTCTTGGAACCGCCGCACTGCTGTTGGACGATCTTGATTTCGGCCCCGTATGCCCCGGTTTGTGGCTATCCGCACGAGCTCGCGCCGCAGCATTTTTATTTGCGGGCGCGCCAGAGGCGCGGCCCCTAGCCTTCGCCGCCCGGTCCCTGGCCGTTTCCTTTTTCTTGCCCGACGCGCCGTCCTTGGTGCCGCCGGCGCCGAATTTCCTGGCGCCCTTGAAGCCGCCGCTCTTGTCCTCGACGGCCTCCTGGCGGGCGAGCGGGTCGTCGGCGACGGCCAGCTCCGTGTCCTGCAGGCGGCGGATCTCGTCGCGCAGGCGCGCGGCGGTTTCGAAGTCGAGATCGGCGGCGGCATCGCGCATCTGCTTTTCCAGATCGGAAATATGGACTTTCAGATTGTGGCCGACCAGCGCGCCTTCCTCGGCAAACCCGGCGTCGACCGTGACGTGGTCCTGCTCGTAGACGCTCTCCAGAATGTCGCCGATGTTGCGCTTGACCGATTCCGGCGTGATGCCGTGCTCGGCGTTATAGGCGAGCTGCTTGTCCCGGCGGCGATTGGTTTCCCTGATCGCCCGGTCCATGGAGCCGGTCATATGGTCGGCGTAAAGCACCACCTTGCCGTCGACATTGCGGGCCGCGCGGCCGATGGTCTGGATCAGCGAGGTCTCGGAGCGCAGGAAGCCCTCCTTGTCGGCATCAAGGATCGCCACCAGCGCGCATTCGGGAATGTCGAGGCCTTCGCGCAGCAGGTTGATGCCGACCAGCACGTCGAACGCGCCGAGCCGGAGGTCGCGGATGATCTCGATGCGCTCCAGCGTGTCGATGTCGGAATGCATGTAGCGCACGCGCACGCCGTTTTCATGCAGATACTCGGTGAGGTCCTCGGCCATGCGCTTGGTCAGCGTGGTGACCAGCGTGCGGTAACCGGCCTGCGCCATCTCGCGGACCTCGCCCAAAAGATCGTCGACCTGGCTGGTGGCCGGGCGGATCTCCACCGGCGGGTCGACCAGGCCGGTCGGGCGGATGACCTGTTCGGCGAACACCCCGCCGGCCTCTTCCATTTCCCAGGAGCCCGGGGTGGCCGAGACCGCGACCGATTGCGGCCGCATGGCGTTCCACTCCTCGAACCGCAGCGGCCGGTTGTCCATGCAGGAGGGCAGGCGGAAGCCGTATTCGGCGAGGGTCGCCTTGCGGCGGAAGTCGCCCCGGTACATGGCGCCGATCTGCGGAATCGTCACGTGGCTCTCGTCGGCGAAGACGAGCGCGTTGTCGGGCAGGTATTCGAACAGGGTGGGCGGCGGTTCGCCCGGCTTGCGGCCGGTCAGATAGCGCGAATAGTTCTCGATGCCGGCGCAGGAGCCGGTCGCCTCGAGCATTTCCAGGTCGAACATGGTGCGCTGTTCCAGCCGCTGGGCCTCCAGCAGCCGGCCATGGGCATTCAGCTCCTCCAACCGGCCCTTCAGCTCGGTCTTGATCGACTTGATCGCCTGCTGCAGCGTTGGTTTGGGCGTCACATAATGCGAATTGGCGTAGATCTTGACCGACTTCATGTCGCCGGACTTCTGGCCGGTCAGCGGGTCGAACTCGGTGATCTGCTCGATTTCGTCGCCGAACAGGGAGACGCGCCAGGCGCGGTCCTCGTAGTGGGCCGGAAAGATCTCGATCGTGTCGCCGCGCACCCGGAATGTGCCGCGCTGGAAGGCGGCGTCGTTGCGCTTGTATTGCAGGGCCACCAGGTCGGCGATCAGCTGCCGCTGGTCGATGCGCTCGCCGACCTCGATGGCGAAGGTCATCGCCGTATAGGTCTCGACCGAGCCGATGCCGTAGATGCACGAGACCGAGGCGACGATGATCACGTCGTCGCGTTCCAGCAGCGCGCGGGTCGCGGAGTGGCGCATGCGATCGATCTGCTCGTTGATCGACGATTCCTTCTCGATATAGGTGTCGGTGCGCGGGACGTAGGCCTCCGGCTGGTAGTAGTCATAATAGGAGACGAAATACTCGACCGCGTTGTCCGGGAAGAAGCTCTTGAACTCGCCATAGAGCTGGGCGGCGAGCGTCTTGTTCGGCGCCAGGATCAGCGCCGGGCGCTGGGTGCGGGCGATCACCTGGGCCATGGTGTAGGTCTTGCCCGAGCCAGTGACGCCGAGGAGCACCTGGGTCTGGTCGCCGCTCTCGATGCCGCCGACCAGCTCGTCGATCGCCTGGGGCTGGTCGCCCTTCGGCTCGTACTCGGAGGTGAGCACGATCTCGACGCCGCCTTCCGATTTGTCCGGCCGCTCGGGCCGGTGTGGCACCCACAGCTCGCCGTTCTTGTGCAGCGGATTGCCGCTCTCGATCAGCGCCGACAGGGCCTCCACGGTCGCCGTCGCGCCCTGGTTGCCACCCAGATCGCCATAGCGGCCGTCCGCGGCGGATTTCTTTTTGGTGTCCTTCTTGTGCTGTTTCAGCTTCGCTTCGAGCGCTTCCGCCTCTTCCAGCGACATGTCGAGGCCGGCCACCGGATTGAGGCCGCCGGCGGCGCGTTCGCGCGGATCGGAGGTCGCGCCCATGGACGTGCCACGCGCGGTTCTGGCCGGTTTTTCGATTTTTCCCTTGGCCTTCGCGCCCTTTGGGCTGAGCTTGGCCTTGCGGCCCTCTTCCATGTCCGCAGACACGGCACCATCGCCGCCCGCCCGCTCACGTTCCTTCGACGAGGTCCGCGCTGTGCGACTGACCGTTCCCGGCGCGCCGGGGGCCGAATCGGCGGCGGCTTTAGCCGGGTCCTTGATTTTCGATTTTAGTGCGGGCTTGTCCGCGTCCTCGGCAATTTCGGCGGCCCAATCGGCAATGGAGCCGGAGAGCGGCGTGCCGGACAGGGGTTTTTGCGGCGCCTCGCCAAACCCCTCCGGGCGGCCGGTGTCAGACGTGGATTTCTTGGGATCAGTGGGTGAGCGGCTCATGGTCCGCAATATGGTCCGACTCCCCGGATGAGGGAAGGGGGCGGGATAAGGGTTGGTGCCGCCTCCTGACAGGAGGTGTCAGGAGCGGCGCCCGCCCTCATTCGCCTCTCGGATAGCGGCGGCTGTCCTCGACCTCGTTGAGGTCCATGTGGTTGCGCATGTAGCGTTCGGACGCCTTTTGCAGCGGCTGATAATCCCACGGGAAATAGGCGCCGTTGCGCAGGGCGTCATAGACGATCCAGCGGCGGGCCTGGCTTTGGCGGACCTCGGCGTCGAAGGCCGCCATGTCCCATTGGGCCGCGACTTTCGCGGCGAATCCGGCGGCGGTATCGCGGTGCGCCAGATCGGTGGCGAGATTGACCAGTTCGTGCGGATCGTTGGCCAGATTGAAGAGCTGCGGCGGGTCGAGCGCGCAGTGAATGTACTTCCAGTCTCCCGCGCGGATGCCGACCAGCGGCGCGTAGGAGGCCTCGGCGGCGTATTCCATCAAGACCGGCGCGGTCCGCTCGTTGCCGCCGGCCAGCGGCACCAGGCTGGTGCCGTCGGTCCATGGCAGAATTTCGCTCATGTCGATGCCGGCCAGGTCGCACAGGGTCGGCAGCACGTCGAGCGTGCTGACGGCCGTGTCGATCCGCCGCGGCGGCAAATCCGGGTCTGAGATCATCAACGGCACACGGGACGAGCCTTCGAAGAAGGTCATCTTGAACCACAGACCGCGCTCGCCGAGCAT
The DNA here is from genome assembly GCA_017643215.1 of Roseibium sp. GTDB lineage: Bacteria > Pseudomonadota > Alphaproteobacteria > Rhizobiales > Stappiaceae > Roseibium. Next base: position 6,409 of record JAEPNV010000017.1, read on the forward strand.
GTCGCCATGGTCGGAGATGAACAGGATCGTGGTGTCACCGGCCAGGTCCATGGCGTCGAGCGCGTGCAGGATCCCGCCGATCTTGTCGTCGAGATAGGTGACATTGGCGAAATAGGCCCGGCGCGACCGGCGGATGTTGTCCTCCGTGATGGAATAGCTGCGCCAGTCATTGGCGTCGAAAATGCGCTTCGAATGGGGATCGTGCGCGTCGTAGTCCATCGCCGGCACCGGCGGCAGCAGGTGGTCGCAGTCCGCGTAAAGGTCCCAGTAGCGCTTGCGGGCGACATAGGGATCGTGCGGGTGGGTGAAGCTGACCGTCAGGCAGAACGGCTGGTCGCGGTTGCCGCGGCCGTAATCGTAGAGCTTGCGCACCGCCTGAAAGGCGACGTCGTCGTCATAGTCCATCTGGTTGGAGATTTCGGCGACGCCGGCGCCGGTGACCGAACCCATGTTGTGGTACCACCAGTCGATCCGCTCGCCGGGCTTGCGGTAGTCCGGCGTCCAGCCGAAATCGGCCGGGTAGATGTCGGTGGTCAGCCGCTCCTCGAAGCCGTGCAACTGGTCGGGGCCGACAAAATGCATCTTGCCGGACAGGCAGGTCGTGTAGCCGGCCCGGCGCAGGTGATGGGCATAGGTCGGAATGTCGGAGGCGAACTCGGCGGCGTTGTCGTAAACGCCGGTACGGCGCGGCAACTGGCCGGACATGAAGCTCGCCCGGCCCGGTGCGCAGAGCGGCGAGGCGGTGTAGGTGTTGCGGAAGCGGACCGAGCGTCCGGCGAGCTGTTTGAGGTGCGGCGTGTGCAAGAACTCCGCCGGTCCGTCGGGAAACAGCGTGCCGTTGAGCTGGTCGACCATCAGGATCAGGATGTTCTTGCGGCGGGCTCCGGGCATTGGTGCGGACATGGCGGGCGCGGCTCCTCAAAGTGGCGGGTGCTTGCCCATATGCGCTGGATCTTGATTGACCCGTCAATCAAATTCGACACCAAGAAGCGGGCGTGCGGCAGGTGGGGTGAGTCAGTGCTTGAACACGTTTGTGCGGTGCCAATCGAGATAAATTGGATGAGGTCGTTTCGAAGGATCGGTAGGCACTCTTGCTGTCATATCGGCGTGTAACAGATGCGAGACATCATGGTTCAATTGGCGAGAAGTGAGGATTTGGTAGTTATCAGACAATGAAAGGAGTCCACGATCGAACATCCAATGGACCGTCCTTGATAGTGCAAGGCCATTTTGCACGGAATCGTTGCCGCCGTTTTCGACCGGGATGATATGAGCTGCATCGATTTCTGGTCTACCTCCACCGTTAATCAATTGGAGCCCCGTAAAAGCGCAGGTGCGGTCATAGAGTTTGCGGATCTGTTGACGAAATTTTGCTTCTCTGAACGGTCGATTGACCAATTGACTGACAATTGGTCGTCCGCCGGGGCTGCCGGCTAAGGGTGACTGAGGCATGTCTTGCAGCCCCGTCGATTGGTCGTAAGCCTCATCGAAATTGTGGAGATCGGGCCAGTCATCAGGTTCAGACAAACCTGCCTGCACAATTCTCGCAAACACGTCGGGTTCAATAACGCGAACAGCTTGAACACGATAACCCGAGTTTATTTCGCCTGTTTCGGTTACAAATCCCGGCTCAAAGCCGCCGAATTCAGTACAATCGACCGGCCGATCGAACCCTAGAAACTGTTCCAAATCAGCATAAAAGTGGTTTGCCCTGTTTGGGTCAGGTCGAATTTGACGGACCAGTGCTGTTGCTGAGTAGTAGCGGCCTTTTCGCCCAACGATTGGGCCATCAAATATGATTCGGTCTCCGACGGTTTGCTCTACACGAGACAAATACTGTTTTGGAAAATGATATCTGTCTGCCGGATCATCATCATAAATGCTGTCTGGCTTGTGGTAGAAAACAGCGTTTGCCATTTATCGATGATATACGTTTGATATGATTGACCTTTAAGGCTAGCACCAGATTGTAGTCTGTCAATTGTGCTCGTATTTGCGGTGATTTCGCGAGTTGCCGTCTCAACCGCTTTGCATGCCCCCCTGGCCCCAAGGACCCCGCCCATGCGCATAGAAACCGACAGCATCGGCCAGATCGAGGTTCCTGCGGACCGGTATTGGGGTGCGCAGACGCAGCGGTCGCTGAGGTACTTTTCGATCGGCACGGATGTCATGCCGGCCGAAGTGGTGCATGCGTTCGGGGTGTTGAAACAGGCGGCGGCGGAGGTGAATTCCGAGTTGGGGCATCTTCCGCCGGACACCCGCGATCTGATCGTGGCCGCGGCTAAGGAGGTCGCGGCGGGCCAACGGGACGATCACTTTCCGCTGCATGTCTGGATGACGGGCTCCGGCACGCAGACCAATATGAATGTCAACGAGGTGATTTCCAACCGGGCGATCGAGATGGCCGGCGGGGTGATGGGCTCCAAAGACCCCGTGCATCCCAATGATCACGTCAACATGTCGCAATCCTCCAACGACACGTTTCCAACGGCGATGCACATGGCCGCCGCCGTCCACACGGTGCGGCGGCTGCTGCCCGGAGTCCGGCGCCTGCGCGACAGCCTCGACCAAAAGGCCCAAGCGTGGGACGCGATCATCAAGATCGGCCGCACCCACATGCAGGACGCCACGCCGCTGACGCTCGGCCAGGAGTTCTCCGGCTATGTGGCGATGCTGGACGAGGGTCTATTGCGGATCGAGCGGGCGCTGGAGGATGTCTATCCGTTGACGCTCGGCGGCACCGCGGTCGGCACGGGCATCAATGCGCCGGTGGGCTTTGCCGAAAAGGCGGCAGAGCGCATCGCGTCGTTGACCGGCCTGCCGTTTACAACGGCGCCGAACAAGTTTGCCACGCAAGGCGGCCACGACGCGCTTGTCATGCTGCACGGGACGTTCAAGGCGCTGGCCGGGTCGCTCTACAAGATCGCCAACGACATCAGGCTCCTGTCCTGCGGGCCGCGCTGCGGCTTCAACGAACTGAAAATCCCGGCCAACGAGCCGGGCTCGTCGATCATGCCCGGAAAGGTCAATCCGACCCAGTGCGAGGCGCTGGCGATGATCGCCGTGCAGGTGATCGGCAATGACATGACCGTCGGCCTGGCCGGGGCCGGCGGCCTCCTGGAGATGAATGTCTACAAGCCGGTGATGATCAACGCGATCCTGCAATCCATCCGCATTCTGGGTGATGGCAGCCGCAATTTTGCGGACTTCCTGGTTGACGGCACGGAGCCGAACGAGAAGCAGATCGCCGGCTATCTGGAAAACGCGCTGATGCTGGTGACCGCGCTCAGCCCGGTAATCGGCTATGACAAGGCGAGCCACGCCGCGCACCACGCGTTCGAGCACGATCTTCCCTTGCGCGCGGCTTGCCTTGAGCTTGGTTATGTCAGCGCCGAGGACTTCGATGAGATCGTCGATCCGAAAAAGATGCTCGGGCCGTCGGGGTGAGACGGCAGGAGCCGGGCGCGCATCAGGCGCCAGCGGAGGCGGGTTTGGAGGTCATGCGCGCGATCGCCGATCAGCCGGACCTTGCCCGTCAATTGGGCGAGATTCGGCGCGTGCGGCGTCTGCCGGGTCTGAGCAACCGTGTCTATGATGTTGAAACCGCAACGGGCCGGTATGTGCTGCGGGTGTCGCTGCCGCAGACCGATGCGCTGGTCGACCGGAGCGTCGAATGTCACAACCTTCATGCCGCCGCCGCGGCCGGGCTGAGCCCCGCGCCCGTGTTCGCCGACCCGCGCTCCGGCCTGGTGGTGCTGCCGTTCGTGGAGGTTTCTGCAGGTCCTCCATCGCCTGCGGTGCTCGGCGGCGCGCTCCGGCGCCTGCACGGCGAGATAACCGATTATCGTGGCCGGCGCGATCCGCGCGACTGGGCCGTCCGGCTGATGCGGTCCGTGACGGGCCATCCTGAGCTCCATGAGAAAGCGGAGAATACCGTCCGCCTCCTCAATCGTGTGCAGGACCGGGCGCAGCTTGATCGGCATCCGTTTGTACCGAGCCACTGGGACGTCAGTGACGGCAACTGCCTGACCCTGACGGATGGCGTTCTCTTGATCGACTGGGAGTATTCGGCGCTTGGACCAAGATCCTGGGATCTGGCGTATGCCGCGCTGGAGTTTGGTTATGACGAACCCTCCGAGGCCGCGTTTCTGGCCGCCTATACGGGGTCGGGCAGCGAGATATCGGAGCTGGCCGGCGAAGTGCGGGCGATGAAAGTCATATGCGATGCGATTTCGGCGCTCTGGGCGCTGACACAACAGGCAGGCGGCAATGACGCGGCTGATTTCCAATCCCTTGCGGACCACCGGGCGGAACGCGCCAGGTGGCAGCTTGAGCGGCTCAGCGCCGGGTCATGAGGTCCGGATCGGCGAGGCACAGGGCGTAGCGGTCGTTCATCGCGCCGCGCAACGCACCGTCTTCGGGGTCGGCCAGCAGCGGCTCCCATACACCGTCCTCCTTGAGCCCGGACAAGGTGCAGGCGCAAATCCCTGCACAGGGCGTCTCGGCGCCCTCGGTCGCCGCGCAGGATTGGGTGCAGCCCCGCACAAACTGCAGTTCGGCGCGATCGGCAATGATTCCGGCGGCGGAGGCCAGCCACAGGAGACCGAACAGGATCGGCTGGTGAAGCAGGTAGATGGCAAGCGAGCGGCGGCCGAACAGCCGCAGGCCCTTGCCGAAGGTGCCCTGCAAATCGAGCGTCCGCGCGCGGGCCAGAATTCGGGCCGCAACCGGGCTTTGCGCCAGCGCCACGCCCAGCAGCACCACGCCCGCCCACGGGGCAAGCGGCACGTAGTCGACGCTGCCAAACTCCGGCGACCCGAGGCCCGTCCACAGCCAAAATTGGCCGTTGAAGGCCGGACCACTCGCCCAGAAAGGCAGGGTGAGCACAAATCCCGCCGCGGCCAGCGACACGAGCCAATGGGATTGCAAGAAAGGAAGCGCCAGCAAACCGCTTAGAAACAGCGCATGCAGGATGCCGAACCGGACATAGCTGTCGCCGAAGACGAGATACGTGATCAGGCTGATCCCGGCCGCGGCCGCCAGCAGAATCGCCTTGCCGCGCAACAGGCTCGGCCAGCGGATCGTGCTGCCATGGGCCAGAACAAGATTGAAGCCGGACAGAAACAGAAATGTGCCCGCGATCAGTCCGGCAAACGCGCGCCAACCGAATGCATGCGCGACCGGCCAATCGACCAGTCCGAACCACGACAAATCCCAGGAAAAGTGATAGGCGACCATCGCCCCGATGGCGACGCCCCGGGCCGCATCCAGGGCCGCTATTCGGGCCACTGTCATGTCGCGAAAAGGTTGCCCGATTTGGCGTCAGCCCGCGAAGGCAGCAACCAGAGCGCTGACCACCGTCGCGCACACCAGCATGCCGCCCACAAAGGGCCAGGGTGACGGACGGTCCGCCGTGAAGCTTTCGTGGTTCGAGTCATCCCTGATCATCACTTCCACACCCCGTTGCTTCGCTTGCGTGCCAACAGTCGACTCCATGGCAGAGTCGCGCAAGGGGCGTATCAGGAAAAGATGGTGAATGATTAGTAACCAATCTTTTCCAACGGAAAGGTGCAGTTATCCTGAATAACCACAGTGCGGATTGTCACGTGATTTCGGTTCACGCCACGTTAAAGAGACAGGGCGTCGAGTCCGGCTTCCAGATAATCGGCCAGCAGGGGCATGCCCAGCAAATAGGTCGCGGTCGAACCCTTTGCACGCTCCCTGGCTTCGTCTGCGGCCTGGGAAAAGTCGTCAGCCTCGAAGTCTCCGCGGCCGATCCAGGCCACGGCCACCAGTTCCGCTGCCTCATCGACATTCAAGTCTTCGATCAGTTCACGAAGCTCTTCCTCGGTCAGATCGTCGTTTTCCTCTTCGGCCAGGCCGTCGTGATGATGGCTGTCAGAAAGCGTGTCCTCATCAAACTCGATGTCGCCGTCCCGGCCGTCCTCGAAGCTGTCTTCCAGAGACGAGGCCGCCGCGCGCGCCTTTTGTACAAGCAGGCGGATCGTGTCGGGGGACAAGTTGAGATCGACATTCATGGCTGGCTCCCACGCGCTTTTCTCCTTTATCCGCCGAACGGTGCGGGCGCGCAACAAGACAATGCACCGATATGGCCGGGGCGGAGGATCAAGTGCGGCCCGGCCGTTTTCCCCGATATCCCGGCGGGCGTTCAGCAAAACACTGTTGCCGGGCTTTTCGCCCGCCCTGGCCGTTGCCGGCTGGAGGACCGGGCGGGTAATGTCTCCCGCGTTGAACACACGCGATCACGCGACCGGTTTCCATGCGGACTGTGTCCCCACCGGTGATCTGGATAACGCGGCATTCCCGGAGGCGGACCGGGCACGGGGCTGGCTCTTTGCGATCAAGACCGATAGGTTTTCACGCGAACGCCAGCCCCCTCCTTACCATCTGACCAAAAGCCTACTCTGAATTGACCTCGCCGGTCTTGAGCAACGCCTACAGTCCGCTTGGCGACGGTTCGGGCTGCGATGAGGCCGCAGCGTTCGCAGGAATTTTCGGCGGCACGGCGTCGGCCGGGGCGAGCGCGGCTCCAAGAATGAGGGCCAACGCCAGCGCGAGACCTGCGCCGATCGCGGTGATGAGCTGGCGGGCACCGGTTGGTTCCGGCGGATGCCGGGGATCTTTGGAAATCTCAGACACGATCTGCCACCTCGTGAACCAATCGCGTTTGGGTGCGGTGTGCCGCCATCAGTCGGTGCCGCTGACACCGGTGCCGCTTTGCCTGATCCAATGCCATCGTGAGCTGGCCGGCCATCTGCACTGTCAATGCCGTCATTCCAAAGAACGCGGCGGTGAGGGCCGTGAGAAGCACATGGCCCGCCGGTGTCAGGTTCAGCGTCCAGACAAAGAAGACAGCAAGCAGGAAAGCGCCGCCAAGCGGAATGACGAATTCGGGACGAGGGCGGTTCCATTGACGTTCGGACAAATTGGACATGACGGGTATCCCTTGCAGTCGAACCAAGTGCCGGGCGGTCCTGTTAAAAGCCGCGACCCCAATAAGCTTGCCCGGCCAATAGGCCGTCATGCGGACCGCAATCGGGCGGTTCCGGTGTCATTTCTTGACGCCAATGTGGCGATGAATTTGACCCCGGATTTCCCGTATGAGCTGTGATTTCATGTCTCTATGAATTGTGATAATGTTTATTTGTTAATTACTTAGCTCTGATAAGGTGGGGATTTGGCGAAAGACGCGGCGGGTGAATCGGAAGCCGGTCCTCCGCGGCTTCAATTTGATCGCTCAATCAAGCTGATGTTTTGGATGTCTTCGACCAGTTCGGACGGCGGTCTGCTGCTTCATCTGGAACTGGATGATGCTCTTGGTCTGACGGACATGGCGGCGGGTCTGATCGGCGATCCGCGCACCGGCCGGAAGGGTCGCCATCGCTTGGCTGGTCTCCTGCGGCAATCGATCTTCTCACGCCTGGCAGGATACCAGGACATCAACGATCCTGACCTGCTGTGCCACGATCCGGTGATGCGCCAGCTTGTCGGCGCGCAGGCGGTGAAAAACAGCGCGGCCTCGGCGAGCGCCATAGGTTGGTTCGAGACCGAGATGCAGAGGCGGCCCGAGACCCTGGCGGCACTGATCGATTTGTCAGGCCGCTGGATCGATGCCGTCAATGACCGGCGACCACCGAAGGTCATCACTCGAGACATGGACAGCTCCGAGAGCCCGGTGCACGGCGACCAGGAGGGATCGGCCTGGAACGGGCATTTCCAGTCGAAGTGCCCACACCCGCTGTTCGTGTTCAAGCAATTCGGCGGCCAGAAGCGGTGCGCCTCGCTTCCCGGTAGTGTCCACAGCGCCGAAGGCAGGCAGGATGTGCTTTGCCCGGTGCTGGCGCGGTACGCGACCGAGGCCCAGCCCTCGATCACCCGCCGACGGTTCCGGGCCGAACCCGCCTTCGCCATTCCGGCGCTCTTTGATCTGCTGGACGCCGGCGGCTGGGATTATGCCCTCCGCATCAAGGGCAACCCCAAGCTTTACGAACGGATCGATTGGCTGGCCAGACAACGTCCGGGTCGCGCCCCCGAGCCATGTCGTAAGCCACAACACCAGTTTCCACTACCGGGCGAAGAACTGGTCAAAGCCGCGCCGGGTCGTGGCCCAGGTAGAGTTCCATCCCGGCGAGTTGTTCCCCCGCGTCGGCTTCATCATCACCAACCGCAGCGTACCGAACGAGCGCGCGCTGGCCTTCTACAATGGCCGCCGCACCGCCGAGCAGCACATCAAGGAAGGCAAGTCCGCGTTCAAGTGGACGCGGTTGTCGTGTATGCGCTCTGCGGCCAACGACGTTTGTCTTCAACTCCACGCGCTGGCCTACAACCTCACCAACTCTGTGCGGACACTGGCCACGCCCGAGACCATCGAGCGGTGGTCTCTGACCAGCCTGCGCCACATGCGTCATGGTCACTGCGCCATGGTCCAAATGGCTGCGGCGGCCCTACCCCAAAAGGTCTTTGTCGGCATCCTCGGCCTGATCAACACGCTGCGCGGGCCACCCAATCTGGTGATGGCCACATGATTGGCTCCACCCCCAGTAGTCGAACCCAGGGGCTGGCGACGGGACGCCTCTGCCCGCTGCCTGGCCGAACAACGCCGATGACGGTCAAATCCAACTGTCGAACTGCATTCTCGGGTCTGAAACCAGTCAAAACGGCTCGTCGTCGCAAGGAAGATGCTTTGGGCCTCTCCTTTGGGGTCCTCATACCGGCGAAAGGCAAGCCAAACGGGGAATGCCGGGTGAAACCGGGTGTCGAAGCTGAATACGCTGAAGTGAAAGGATAACCACCATGGATGTCAGGCAGATAGACAGCTGCGAAGTTCTGGTTCTGGTCGACAATGTTAGTGACATCCTGTCCACCGTTCCGGAAAACGTAACGCCCGAGGTTCCCAATGTCTTCAATGCGGGGGCCAAGGAGTTGTCGGGAAGGTGCCTGTGTTGCGCCCAGTGGGGGCTTTCCCTGATCGTAAAAATCCGGGTGGCCGGAGAGGAGCACGCGTTGCTTTTTGATTCTGGTCCCGAAGGCTATGGGATTGATCGCAATGGTGACCGCCTCGGAGTGCAGTTTTCGCAAATCGATGCCGTGGTGTTGTCCCATGGGCATTGGGATCACGTCGGCGGTATGATCACGGCTTTGCAAATGATCAGCGACGCGAAGAACGGCGCAAAGACACCGGTTCATGTGAACGAGGGCATGTTCGTGGACCGAGCCATGTTGATGGCCGATGGCAATCAAAGGCCGTTCGAGAGGGTCCCGTCACCGGCGGAATTGGAAGGCGCCGGCGGTGAAATCGCAATGGGCGATGACGCCAGATTGCTTCTGAACGACACATTTTATCTGAGCGGCGAAATTGATCGAACGACCGATTATGAGAAGGGTCTGGTGGGCCAGGTCCGCCGTACAGCCGACGGCAGCTGGGAAAAAGACGAACTGATTCTGGACGAGCGGTTTTTGGCCGTGAATGTGCGTGGCAAGGGGATCATCGTTTTCACGGCATGCTCGCACGCCGGCGTCGTCAATGTGCTGCGCCATGCCCAAAAGGTTTTCGAACCCATTCCCATTTACGGTGTGATGGGTGGTTTCCACCTTTCGGGGCCATATTGCGAGTCCATCATTCCTGAAACAGTTGCCGATATGCAGGAATTCGGGCTGGAAGTTCTCGTTCCGGGCCACTGTACGGGGTGGCGGGCGACGCACAAACTGGTCGAGGTATTTGGAGAAGAACGGGTAACACCGTCTGCCGTAGGCCGAAAACATGTGTTTTCAGCGTGAGGAATCTGGCGAATAGCACATTAAGGTATCAAATAATCCCTTCGGGATTTGGTATGACCGGCGCATCAGCGGAAGCCCAAATCGCACAATCCGTATCGGAGGAACTCCGCGCAGAAGGATTTATGGTTTACGGCGATCCAGGTCCGAAACCGGTGCCGGACGAATGCAAGGGCCTGGGTGTCGATTTGGCCGCCTTTCGCTCCGGCACGAAACTCGCCGTCCTGATTGCGGCTCGATCGTCCGAAAAGGCTTCGGCCCTGTAAGAACTGGCACAACTCATGGGCGCCGAGCGAATTGCAGCGGCATTTCTGATGTTGTGGGCCAGTCTTGAGGCTTTTGCGCGCTCAGAAATGCCGGGTATGTTCGCCAGACCTCAAACGCCCGGACAGGTGGTGAGTACACTTGCAACCGAAAGCCATTTCACGCCTGGCGGGGCGGGCCGGCAGCAAAGCTACAGGAAAGTCCGCAACGCGCCGATCCACGGTGATTTGACGGCACTTGTGACAACGGCTGACCCGACAGACTTGTCGAACAAAATCGAAGCCGTCATGTTGAACGAAGCTGCCTGAGCGCCCTGTTTCAGGGATTTTGACACGCACTCGGGATCGTCCGTCTCCCGATCATAGTCCGACACGTCGAAGCCCAAGAGGTTCCAGGTGCACTGCATGTGCGGCGGCAGGGGCGCGGAAACATCGATCACGCCGTTTCCGGAGGGTACGGGATGACAATGCGGCGGGCGAGAAGATGCAGCCGGTTCCGCGGCGTGAATTGGCAAAGCTGGCATTGTTGAGCATTCAAACCTTTCTCTTCACTTCTTTTTTGTCTTTTTGAGGCAGGCTTCCCCTCAAGAACCATCCCTTGTTCCGGGTTCAACGGGTGCCAGTAATGAGTTTAGACGCAGCCCCGATCACGCCGCGGTCCAACCGGGCTGCCGCGGAAGCGGCCGAAAACATCGACGCGGACGCTTATGCGGATGCGGAGATCGAGTCGCCGGCGCTGTCGCTGGCCGGGCTGCAGTTTTTCTTCGCCGACATCAGCCGCAAAACGCTGCTTTGGCACGAAAGCGGGTCCCAGAGCTTTGACAGCGAGATCCGGGATCTCCGGGAAGCGCCATCGGCCGAAGCCCTAAGGCTTCTGGCGCCGGAAGACCGCAAGACCATCCTCCGGCTCGTCCAGGGCGCGATCCGCGAAGGCAAGGCCGGGCCCTTCGATGTCGGCGGTGGCCCCGATCACCGGATCCCCGGCATCCCGCTGATGGCCTACCGCTATGAGATGCCTGATGGCCGCCTTCTGGCCATCTGTTTTCCCTCGCTTGGCGAAGAGGACGGCAATCCGGGCAACATCGTTCTTGGCCTGGCGCCGATCCTGCAGCATTTCGTGCAAAGCTCGAACCGGATCGTGCTGCTTGTCGACAATTTCGGGTATGTGCGCTTTGCCAGCGACGGCTTTGTCAAAAGCTTCCAGATCGACGACCCTCGCCTGATCCTCGGGCGCAACGTGGCGCATCTTCAAAACCGCGTCGGCCGGACGGTCGTTTCCCTGGCACTGGCCGCCCTGACCCGGCGCGCAAGTGCGACGGGGCGCGGCAAGTTCCTGCTGTCCACCAATGACAGTCTGGAGCTGAGCTACGACGCAATGTATTTCCGCTTCGGCGGCAGCGTCGGGGGTGTCCTGTTCTCGGCGGGCAGCGTTGGCGGAGATGTCGATTTCGCAAAGGTGTTCGACCTGTGCGGGTCCGCGATGCTGGTTGTCAACGTCAAGACGCGGATGATCATGGCCGCCAACGCCGCAGCCAAGAAAACCTACCATTTGACATCCGAAGCCATGGAAGACCGGCCGATCACCGACACGCTGCTTCACCCAAGCAGTTTCGCGGCCCTGCTGGATGCCGGAAAAAAGGGCAGCGACGTGCCGCAGTCGGTCGTCGTCAACAGTCTCAACGGGCAATCGAAGAAAAAGCGGTTGAAAGCCACGCTGATCGATCCCGACAAGACGCCGAAGCTGATCCTGGAAGCGCGGACCTGAGCCCGCTACGGCAGGGCACGAAACCACTGTTTTTACCAGATAGGTCCCTGTCTTACTTGCGAAGCGGAGCGGGGCGGATTACGGTCCGCCCGCCTTCCCACTCCCGCTTCCCATGGAGGACACAATGGGCTTTCTCGCCGACGCATTGGACCGTGTAAAACCGTCTGCCACGATAGCCGTCACCAACAAAGCGCGCGAGCTGAAAGCTGCCGGCCGGGACGTGATCGGTCTGGGCGCCGGAGAGCCGGATTTCGACACGCCCGACAACATCAAGCAGGCGGCGATCGCGGCGATCAACGCGGGAAAAACGAAATACACGGCCGTTGACGGGATTCCGGAGCTGAAGGAAGCGATCTGCGCGAAATTCAAGCGGGACAACGGGCTGACTTACCAGACCAATCAGATCACGGTCGGAACCGGCGGCAAACAGGTGCTCTACAACGCGCTGGTGGCTACTTTAAATCCGGGCGACGAGGTGATCATTCCGACACCTTATTGGGTGAGTTATCCGGACATGGTTTTGATGGCGGGCGGTGAGCCGGTCATCGTGGAAGCCGACAAGGCGACGTTCAAGATCCGGCCCGAGGCGCTTGACGCGGCCATCACGCCGCGCACCAAGTGGCTGATCTTCAACTCGCCATCTAACCCATCCGGCGCGGCCTACACGGAGGCTGAGCTGAAGGCGCTCACCGACGTCTTGATGAAGCACCCGCAGGTGCGGGTCATGACCGATGACATGTACGAGCATCTGGTCTATGACGACTTCACCTTCACCACGCCGGCTCAAGTGGAGCCCGCGCTCTACGAGCGCACATTGACGGTCAACGGTGTTTCCAAGGCCTATTCGATGACCGGTTGGCGGATCGGTTATGCTGGCGGGCCGGCCGACCTGATCAAGGCGATGGCCAAAGTGCAATCGCAATCGACGTCCAATCCCTGTTCGATCGCGCAATGGGCGGCTGTCGAGGCGCTGAACGGGACCCAGGACTTCATTCCGGTGAACAATGACGTGTTCAAGGGGCGCCGCGATCTGGTCGTCTCGATGCTCAACCAGGCCACCGGCATCACCTGCCCGGTGCCGGAAGGCGCCTTTTATGTGTTCCCGTCCTGTGCTGGAACGATCGGCCGGACGGCGCCGTCCGGTACCGTGATCGAGAACGATGCCGATTTCGTCACCGAGCTCCTGGAAACGGAAGGCGTGGCCGTCGTGCAAGGCTCCGCGTTCGGTCTTGGCCCGAATTTCAGGATTTCCTACGCCACATCGACCGAGGCGCTGGAAGAAGCCTGCACCCGCATCCAACGGTTTTGCGGCAATTTGAAGTAACACCCTCATAGGACTTCGGGGCGAAAGGGCGGACACGAACCGTCCTTTTGTGCTCGCGTATTGACAGCCGCTGAAGCGGGCACCGCGCGGAGATGGTTTCACCATCGATCCGGCCGCCATTGCGGACGGACCAGGTGATACTTTGCGGCGGAGATACCAAATTGTGATCACAGTTCGACCGTGAAATTGCCGTTCAGTGCCACCACATTGCAACCGCCGACACGTCGCGGTGCCCGCATATCGTTTTCATTGACATCAACATCCGAGGAAAAGCCCATGTTCCGGACTTTGATTATTGCCCTTGCTTTAGCAACAGGCAGCTTTGCCGCCCTGTCCGCCGCCGCTCAAGGCACATCGCCGGGCATCCAAGCCGGAACGTTGACCTGTATCGTCGAAGGTGAATCCAACTTCATCATTGGTTCAACCGCGATCTTGGGCTGCAGTTTTCGACCGGCGATCGGCGACACGGTGGAGTATTACACAGGCACGGTGCGCGATTTTGGCCTGGATATCGGAACCACGAACGAAGCCACGATGGTCTGGGCCGTCCTTGCACCCAGCGCGGACATGGACCCCGGTGCGCTGTCTGGCGAGTATGGCGGCGTAACTGCCGGAGCGAGCCTTGGTGCCGGACTGAAGGCCAATGCGCTCATCGGCGGGCTGGACAAATCAATTGCGCTGAATCCATTCAGCATCGAAAGCCAGACCGGCACCAATTTGACGCTCGGCATCAGCCGGCTGACGCTCAAACCCATCAACTGATTGCAGCAATAGCATGCCGCAGAACTCCCGCAGGGCAGCGTTTGCGCGCCCTGCCGGTGATCTGGCGCGCCTACCTGGTACAATCCGCGCTGTTTGGGGTGCATGATCGGTCCACGGGTCTTGTGGCATCCCGATTGAGCTGATCAATCACATCCCGGCGTTCCCGTGTCTCCAGTTGCATGCGGACCGAGAAATCCTGCCGCAGCCGGTCCTGGCTGCGGCCGATCTGCCGCTCGGCGGACGGGAGATTGGCGCTCGCCGGGCCCTGGTTGATCCCGCGCAGTTTATTGGTCTGTCCCAACACGGGGCCGGCCGCGCCGATCAGCATCACGGCGCACAGGCTCATGCGCATCAAAGCAATGCCAATCCGAATCCGGTCGTGACGGCCGATATCTTGCGCGCTCCTTGTCAAGGCCGGTCGCTCCTTTCCCGAAGTCGATGACGCTTGAAGGCCAGCCTACCCGTCCTGTTGGCGCCCTGTCATGTTGCAGTGCCGCACAGCTTTGTCTTGCCTTTGGCCCGCTTCCGGCGCGACGATGGTGGACCGCCCCAAGGCGGGGCGGGGCGTTGGTCAAGGCCGCGTCGCCCAGATACGGCCTTGTCCGCGCTGGTTTAACAAACCAACGGGAGGCAGCGTATGGCGGACAGAAGGCAAGGCGGCGCGGACAGCGCCGCGAATGAAGAACAAGCCAATGGCAATGGGGGAGGCCGGTGCATCGCGCTGGTTGGCCCTTTCGGGAGCGGTAAGACGTCCCTTCTGGAAGCCATCTTGTCGAGGACCGGGGCGGTCGCCCGGCAAGGCACCGTTGCCGATGGCAACACCGTCGGCGACGCGGCGCCCGAAGCGCGCGACCACGGCATGAGTGTCGAGGCCAACTTCGCAGAGACCGAATATCTGGGAGACCGCTATACCTTCATTGATTGTCCTGGATCGGTCGAGTTCCTGGCCGAAATGGACGGGGTACTGGACGGGGTGGATCTGGCCGTCGTCGTGGCGGAGGACGACGAGCGCAAGGTTCCGGCCCTGCAGCTGATCTTGAAAGCCCTGGAAGCCCGCGCCGTGCCGCGGGTTTTGTTTTTGAACAAGATCGACAAGAGCACCCGTGGCGTCCGGGATGTGCTGCCCGTACTCCAGCCGGCCTCGTCGGTGCCGATGGTGCTGCGTCAGATTCCCATCTGGGAGAACGGACAGGCGACCGGTTTCATCGACTTGGCGCTGGAGCGGGCTCATGTCTATCACGAAAAAGAGCCCAGCACTCAGGTCGACATGTCGGACGCGGATCGGTCCCGGGAGGTCGAAGCGCGCTTCACCATGCTGGAAACGCTGGCTGATCATGACGACGACCTGATGGAAGCGCTTTTGGAGGATATTGCGCCGGAACCCGAAGTTGTTTTTGCCGATCTGGTCCGGGAACTGCACGAGGGCCTGATCTGCCCGGTGTTTTTCGGATCCGCTGAACATGGCAACGGTATCGGCCGGCTCCTCAAAGCGCTCCGGCATGAAACGCCCGGTGTCTCCGCGCTACGGGGCCGCCTGATGGCGGAGGAAAACGGCGGGATCGTGCGCATCATCAAGACGCTGCACACGCTTCACGGCGGCAAGATGTCGATCGGGCGTGTGCTCAGCGGGCACGTGGCTGATGGCGACAGTGTGTTCCGCGCCGGCGGGGCGGAGTTGAAGGCGTCCGGCGTGTTCACGATATTCGGCCAGCAAGCGGTCAAACGTGCCGCCGCCACTGCCGGCGACCTGGTTGCGCTTGGCCGGCTGGACGATGTGAAGACCGGCGAGTTCTTGAGCCTGGCCGCAAAAGAGCCGCCGCCTGCATCCGATGAGGTGCCGCGTGCACCGGTTTTGTCGATTGCCATTTCGGCCGCACAGCGCAAGGACGAAGTGCGCCTGTCCGCGGCCTTGGCAAAGCTCGTGGAGGAGGACCCGTCCCTCATCCTCAAACAAAGCCAGGTGACCGCCGAAACGCTGCTGGAAGGGCAGGGCGAGATGCATTTGCGGGTCGCGCAGGAGCGGCTGGCTGGCAAATACGGTTTGTCGCTCTCGGTGACGGAACCGCAAGTGCCCTATCAAGAGACCATCCGCGGCAGCACCAAGGTGCGCGGGCGGCACAAGAAGCAGTCCGGCGGGCATGGTCAGTTCGGTGACACGGTCCTGGAGATCAAGCCGCTTGCGCGCGGCGAAGGTGTGCAGTTTTCCGACACGATCACCGGCGGCGTGGTGCCCAAGCAGTATATCCCGTCCGTCCGCGACGGGGTTATGGAAGCGCTCCGCACCGGCCCGATGGGCTTCCCGGTGGTCGACATCGCCGTTGTTCTGGTCGACGGGTCCTACCACTCGGTCGACAGTTCCGACCAGGCGTTCAAGATGGCCGGCATTTTGGGCATCCGGGAGGGATTGCCGGAGTGCAAGCCGGTGTTGCTGGAGCCGGTCATGAGCGTGACGGTGGTCTGTCCGAGCGACGCGACCGCCCGCATCAACGCCATTGTTTCGGCCCGCCGCGGCCAGATCCTCGGATTTGACACGAGGCCGGGCTGGGACGGCTGGGACGAGGTGAAAGCCTTGATGCCGGAATCGGAAGTCGGCGACCTGATCGTGGAACTGCGCTCGGCAACAGCCGGTGTTGCAAGTTACACGGCCAGCTTCGATCACATGGCGGAACTCAGCGGCAAGGCGGCCGATCAGGCCCTGCGCCGCGCCGGCAAGCAGGCGGCCTGAGGGGCGGCACGCGCTGCTGGCGGAATGCCGGACGCTCTATCTCCGGGAGCGTCCGGCTGTCTTTTTGAGCAGCACTTGGCTGTGGTCACTTCGGCTTTATTTGCCTTTGATCAGGCTCTTGGCGATACCTAGAGCGTCGACAAGGAGCAGATTGGATGAACATCATTCACAAAAAGTCGTGGAGCCTTCCTGAGAGTTCGGCGACGCCAGAGGATGTCTTCTGGAACCGGCGCCGCTTCTTGACCGGCATGGCCGGTGGCGGACTTGCGCTTGGCGCAGCGCTGTCGAGCCGGCCGTCCTTCGCGGAGACCGATCCGAGTGCGCATCTCTACCCCGTGGACCGCAATCCGGCCTATGAGTTGGACCGGCCGCTGACCGATGAGGGCATCGCGTCCACCTACAACAATTTTTATGAGTTCGGGTCCCACAAGCAGATCGCCAAAGCCGCGCAGAAGCTTCAGATCCGGCCCTGGACCGTCGCGATCGACGGCCTGGTCGACAAGCCGCAAACCCTTGATATCGACGATATCCTGGCGAAGATGCCGCTTGAGGAGCGGCTCTACCGCCATCGCTGCGTGGAAGCGTGGTCGATGGCCGTCCCGTGGTCCGGATTTCCGCTCGCCGAACTCGTCAAGCTGGCAAGCCCGACCGCCGATGCGAAATACATCCGGTTTGAAACTTTCAAGAACCCGGAAGTGGCCAGCGGCCAGCGGCAGAGCTGGTATCCGTGGCCCTATGTCGAAGGCCTGACGCTTGCCGAGGCGACCAACGAACTGGCGTTCATGGCAACCGGGATCTACGGCAAGCCGCTCGCAAAGCAGTTCGGCGCGCCGATCCGGCTTGTGGTGCCGTGGAAATACGGCTTCAAATCGATCAAGTCGATCGTGAAGATCACATTTACCGATCAAAGGCCGGTCAGCTTCTGGGAAGAGATCCAGGGCAGCGAGTATGGTTTTTGGGCCAATGTGAATCCGAGCGTGCCCCATCCGCGCTGGCCGCAAGCGAGCGAACGCCTGCTTGGCACCGACGAGCGGCGCAACACATTGCTCTACAATGGTTACGAAGCGCAGGTCGCCCATTTGTACAAGGGAATGACCGGCGAACGGCTGTTTATGTAAACCTCAGATGCTCCAAAAAAATGGGCCGGATGAAAACCGGCCCATAGTTTTTTTAAAAACTCGCTGGGGGTTGCGAGCCTTGGGGAGGAAGCGGCGTAAACACCGCCGCTGACCTTAATATGGGGCCCGTGGGCAGTTTTTCCAATGTTTAATGAGGTAATAATTTCCTGTCTCGGATCGATACGGGAGTAGAAAAATTGGGGAAACACAACCATATAGCCGGAATTCCTTAACGTAGCTTTAGTGGTTTGGACTTCTATGTAATATTCTCGCCGCGTATTCGTTTTTTCTTAATGGGGGCGCGATTCCCGATGCTTATTGCCGGGCTCGCAAATCTTGGACTTCTGTCCCTAGGGGCTTTGTGTTTTTACATGATGTCCCGGCGAGTCGAGGCCACTGGTGCCCTCCACTTCCGGAATATCGCTATTGGCCTCTGTTTCGGCCTTTTGAGCGTTCTGGTCGTCAACACACCCATCGCGCTGCCGATTGGCGCGACGTTTGACACGCGCGCCGCGCCGGCGGTTCTGGCCGGATTCTTTGCGGGCCCGGTCGGCGGACTGATCTGCGCCGCGATCGCGGGCGCGGCACGCTTTTACGTTGGCGGTCCGATGGCGGTTGGTGGTGGGCTGAGCCCGTTTATCTACGCGCTTTTGGGGATGGCAGCCGGACATCTTGTTTTCACAAAGCTCAACAGAAACGCCACGGCGGCCGATTTTACGGTCCTCGGCGTGTTGAGCTGCATTGTTGTCCTGCCATGCTTTTTTGTTGATCAGGGTTTTGCCTTTGGCGCATCCGTTCTGGCAGACGCCTGGCATTTGTTTCTGCTTGGGAATGTCAGCGGCATTCTGGTGCTTGGACTCCTGACTGAGGATGTCCGCCGCGCGATCGCGTCTCACAATCAGACAAAACGCGATCTGTTTACGTCACAGCTTGCGCGCGCATCGGGCGAGGTTGCCGTATGGCGTCATGACTTTGTGGCCAAAAAGGTCATCTGGGATGACGCCATGTTCCGGATTTACGGCCTTCGTCCGGATCAGTTCTCCGGAACGCCTGGCGATTGGGAAAAGCGCGTCCTGCCCGAAGACCTCGCCGAGATTGAAGTCGGTTTGAATAATAGCGCGCAGACCGGTGACCGGTTTGGCGGGCAGTACCGGATCCGGCGGGCTAACGACGACGCTGTGCGGTGGATTCAGGTTCACTGCCAGTTTTTCCAGGACGCCAGAGGTCACTTGACAGAGGCAATCGGCCTCAACTGGGACATCACCGAACGCAAGACCCTTGAGGAGAATCTGCGGCAGAAGGAGCGGGAGGCCCGCGACCGGTCGCTTGAGCTTGAGGCGACACTGACCGCCATGAACCATGGTGTTTGTGTTTATGATCGCCAGGGGCGGCTGAAGCTCTGGAACGGCCGGATTTTTGAGATTTTCAGTCTGCCGGCCACGACCAGTCTTTCGGATATGCCATTCTGCGATTTCAGGGCGTTGCGCAGCAAGGGCGCCGAAGCCATCCAAACCTTTGAAGACATGCAGAAGGTGCTGACGACCGGCGACGTCATCAGGGATCAAGTCGAACTGGCGGACCGCACGGTCGTGTCCATCACCATCTCGCCGATGCCGGATGGGGGATGGGTTGAAACGCATGTCGACGTCACTGAAAAGGCGATCGCCGAGCAGCGCATTCGGGCCGCGGCCGAAACCGACGCACTGACCGGCCTTGCCAACCGGACGGTGTTCAATTCTGCCCTTGAGAAGGTATTGCAGAGCGCTTCGCGCGGTGTGCGCGGTCAGGCGCTGATGCTGATCGATCTGAACGATTTCAAGGTGGTCAACGATTCCTTCGGGCATCTTATTGGCGATCGGCTGCTGAAATCGGTGGCGGACCTGCTCAAGAGCCATGCCGGTCAGAACGGATTGGCGGTGCGCCTGGGCGGGGATGAGTTCGCGCTGCTCGTCTGGGAGATCGACCGGCAAAAGCTTGAGCGCCTGGTCGATCAAA
Organism: Roseibium sp.; assembly: GCA_017643215.1. GTDB lineage: Bacteria > Pseudomonadota > Alphaproteobacteria > Rhizobiales > Stappiaceae > Roseibium. The sequence continues at coordinate 26,156 of JAEPNV010000017.1, forward strand.
TCATCGCGGATATCCGGCGGCCACAGGATCTTGGCGGGACCATGGTGGAAGTCGGCGTCAGCATCGGAATTTCCTGCATCACGCCGGAGGACAAGGATCCGGAGGCCGTGCTGATCCGAGCGGACGGGGCGCTCTACAAGGCCAAGAGCGCGGGATGTTGTCATTATCGCTTCTTTGACGATGACATCGAGCAAGAAATCCTCACCCGCCGGCGGTTGAAGTCCCAGCTTGTCAAGGACCTGCAGAACAAGCGGCTGGAAACCTGGTTCCAACCGATCGTCTCGACGGGGACCCAAGAATTCCTGGGTGCGGAGGCGCTCGTCCGGTGGCGGCGGTCCGATGGCACGTTCACACCCCCAACCGAGTTCATTCCGCTGGCCGAGGAGGCCGGGCTGATCGGCGAGCTTGGCCGGATAGTCCTTTGCCAAGCGCTGGAGGCCGCGAGTTCCTGGCCGGATCACACCAAAGTCGCGGTCAACGTGTCCCCGCGCCAGCTTGGAGGCGGCGCGCTGGTCACCCAGGTTCTCAACGCGCTCGACACCTACCGGTTCGCGCCGGACAGGCTGGAGCTTGAAATCACCGAAAACATCCTCATCGACGGGAATCACTTTTCACTCAACGATCTCGACCGGCTGGCAGAGGCCGGCGTGTCCATTGTCCTTGACGATTTTGGTACCGGCTACTCATCCATGAGTTATCTGCACCGCCTCCCGCTCACGAAAATGAAGATCGACCGGTCTTTTGTGATGGATATGGAGGAAAACCGGAACTGCGCCGCCATTGTCGCGGCAATGACCAACCTTGCGGTCAACCTGGGCCTGGATTGCACGGCCGAAGGCATTGAGACCGAGGCTCAACTGTCCATGTTGAGGACTTTGGGCTGCAGCCAGGGGCAGGGGTATTTGTTTGCCGGCCCGATGCCCGCGTCCGACCTGACGGCTTGGCTGGATAGCCATGTTGCCGTGCCGGATGTCGGCTGTGACAGTGAAGCGACGCCTCATCGTCTGACCAGCGTTTGACGGCGCGAATACTTGTCAGCTCAAGCGTGGCCCAAGAGGGCAAAAAAAATGCCGGGTCAAAGGACCCGGCAGTTATTTTGATTCCCTGCAAATCGCAGGAAATTCACCTTCCAGAGGGGAACAGCTGGCCGTCGCGGCGCCACTGGGAGGAAGGTGCGGCGCCTACTGACCAACAATACTGCTTATATGCGATGCACAAGTTGCTGAAACAAGAGGCGGCGCTGCAATGCAGCTATGCAGACAAAGCTTAGCTCGGGCCTTGTTGCCTTCTGGTCCGGCCCTTCCGGTCATGTCGCCAAATTGCCGTGCCTTTGCTGTCGATGAGTTGCGCCGGTAGCCTTAATCCCCTGAAAAGACTGGCTAAATATCCGCGAGCGGGCTGCGGAACCATCCGCCACGCCGGCCCCATCCACACCAAATGAGGCAACCCTCGGACATCATCGGTAGACCTGCATCCGTTCCGCTGCCTGGCGTCTCAAAAATATCGGTGGTCTGCTCGGTCCGTCATCCCATCCTGCTTAAAAACAGGGCGACATACCAGGCGGCTCAAGGGGCGTGTTCGGATTGGTCTCATTCGGATCCAGCAGCAGGATTTTTTTAGCGCGGGGCGGCGATAACGGGGATCAAAACACCCAGGTTTCCGCGTTCGCCAACAGAAATTCGCGGAACGCCTTGATGCGGGCGGTGTTTTTCAGTTCCGATGGATACACGAAATACGTGTCGAAGGACGGCACCTTATCGTCCAGGTCCGTCAGCACCTGCACCAGACCGGTATCTTTGCGCACAATGTAGTCCGGCAGCATGGCAATGCCGACGCCGGTCTGAACCGCGCGCTTGATCGCCACCAAGTTGTTGATCTTGACGACGGAACGCCGCGGACTTGCGCCGGCCCGGCCGGCCGTTTCCAGCCAGTTCATGCCGCGCAGATAGGCCGGCACCTGTTCACCGAAGGTGATCAACCGGTGGTGTTCAATATCATCAATATGTTGCGGCGTCCCGAACCGGGCCAGATAGCCCGGCGAGGCGAAGACATGAAAATGCACAGTGAACAGCTTGCGCTGGATGAGGTCCGGCTGTGTCGGCTGGCGCAGGCGAATGGCCACATCCGCTTCGCGCATGCCCAGGTCCAGTTCGTCGTCGTCAAAGATGAGATGCAGATCCACATCCGGATAAAGATTGACGAACTCGTTGATCCGCGAGGTCAGCCAGGTCGACCCGAGACCGACGGTCGTTGTGACCCGAAGAATCCCCGAGGGCTTGTCCTTGCTGTCCGTCAAGCGGCTTTGCACCGATTCCAGCTTCATCAGGACGTCGCGCGCGGTGCGGTAGAGCAATTCGCCCTGCTCGGTAAGCAGCAATCCACGGGCGTGCCGGTGAAACAGAGACACACCGAGGTCCTGCTCCAGCGAACTGACCTGCCGGCTGACCGCCGACTGGCTCATGTGCAGACTGTCACCGGCATGGGTAAAGCTGCCGGCCTGGGCGGCGGCGTGAAAGATGCGTAGCTTGTCCCAGTCCATCGCTCTTCCCCATCCCAGACGGCTGTCGGCGCGTGTCCGGTTCTACTCGGCGGCCTCGGCCGTTTCCGCTGCGTCCATTTCAGCCAGGTACTTTTCCGCTTCCAGCGCGGCCATGCAGCCCATGCCGGCGGCGGTCACCGCCTGGCGGTAGATGTCATCGGTGACGTCTCCGGCGGCGAACACCCCGGGTATGGAGGTCTTGGTCGAATCCGGCGCGGTCTCCAGATAACCGTTGGGCTTCAGGGTCAGCTGATCCTTGAACAACTCAACCGAGGGCGCGTGGCCGATGGCGACGAACACGCCGTCGACATTCAACTCCCGGGCCTCGCCGGTCTTGGCGTGTTTCAATCGCACGCCGGTGACGGCCTTGGGAACGCCGCCGCCGAGGATCTCGTCAAGGACGTGATCCCACACGACCTCGATCTTCGGGTTCTTGAACAGGCGTTCTTGCAAGATGCGTTCTGCGCGCAATTCGTCCCGGCGGTGGATCAGCGTCACCTTGGAGGCCAGATTGGCCAAGTAAAGCGCTTCCTCGACCGCCGTGTTGCCGCCGCCAATGACCGCCACTTCACGATTTCGATAGAAGAACCCGTCACAGGTCGCGCAGGCCGAGACGCCGGCGCCCATGAATTCTTCCTCGGACGGCAGACCCAGCCAACGGGCCTGGGCTCCCGTGGCAATCACCACCGAATCGGCGGTGTAGGTCGTGCCGCCGTCGCTTTCAAACCGGAACGGCCGGACCAACAGGTCGGCTTTCGTGATGGTGTCATAGACCAGTTTGGTGCCGACGTTTTCCGCCTGGCCCTGCATCTGTTCCATCAGCCAGGGGCCCATGATCGGATCGGCAAAACCTGGATAGTTCTCGACATCGGTGGTGATTGTGAGCTGACCGCCCGGTTGGATTCCCTGAACCAGAACCGGATCGAGCATCGCCCGCGCGGCATAGATGGCCGCGGTGTAGCCTGCCGGGCCCGATCCGATGATGAGAAGTTTGGTGTGCTCGGTGGTCATCTGTCCATGCCTTGTTTTCCGGTCCCGGCCGATGCGCGCACCGTATCATAACCGCAGAACGGCCGGTGTCATGGCGTGAGGGCCCGTAGATGTTCCGAATAGTCGCTCAGGAGTCGCGCGGCGATCGCCGGTGTTGCATCAAGTGGTTCGTAAGTAGTGGTTTTCAATGGTCCGGGAAAGGGGGCAACAACCGCCTGGCTCGACAGTGTGTCCAAAAACCGGTCGATTTTCCTGTGCCCGCCGCTGGGCCGAAAGATGTGGATGGGCCGTCCGGTCGCGGCCGCTTCGCCGATCATGTTGGTCGAATCGGCGGTTGTGACAATCGCGTCGGCCTTTGCAAGGTATGTGCTGAGGGGATTCGGGCCGCGTCCGTCCCAAAGAAGATGCGGACCGGAAGCGGCAATCTCCGCCAGCGCTTGAACCAGACGGTCGGGCGTGCGTCGTGATGATGTGATCAGAAGTGATCCACCGGTTCGTTCTGCAAGGGTTCTCAATCCACTCGCAAATGTTTTCACATCATTTCGGGTGAACCGATGATGGCGGCTGTCGCCGCCCACGAGAACGGCCACATGCGGCGCCGGAAGGCGGTCGATTTCCGGCAATGCGTCCTCACGCATGGTTTTCAGCCGCTCCGCGGCGAACCGGTGCGGTGCGGTTGGCGTCACAATGACGTTGGTGCCGCGAAGCCGGTCGTGTTCGGGCACCCAGATAAGGTCGGCCGCGGATGGCCCGGTGCGCGGATCCTTCAGGCAGACCGTGAATATCCGCCCCTTCGAAGCGCGCTTGAGGTGTTTCAGATAGCCGACCGCCCGGCGGCCGGATGCAATCACCAGATCCGGAAAGGGCGGGGCGAGGGGGCTGCCTTCGGCCGTTGACGCCTCACGCGGGTCGATCGGGCCAAAGGGCAAAAACCAGGAAAACGGCCGGCGCGGCGCGACCGTTCTTTGCTCATAGGGAATTGAAAGCGCCTCGGCAATGCCCGCGCATTGCGCAATGTCCCCGGCTTTGCCGTCCGTCAAGATCCAGCAGGAGGCCGGCCCGGGCTCGGTCGCAAGCGGCATTTGGGATCCAAATTCAAGGTCGTTATCTTTCTGAAACATGCGCGTTTTTGTTATAGTCTTGCACAGCGGCGCAAAAAATCATAATCGGGCACAAACCCAACGGTCCGCAGTGCAGCCTTGGAATCAGGCTCACGATCCATGGGGATGCGGGGCTTCCGGCAAACGCAGCAAACGGTCCGGACACGGGGGCCAAGTCCAAAGGAGACGGATTTGAAAGCGCGGCTCGATGCCATCGATTGGAACATCTTGAAAGAACTCCAGCAAGACGGCCGGATGACCAATGTCGAACTCGCCCGGCGGGTCGGCATTTCCGCGCCGCCCTGCCTTCGCCGCGTCAGGGCGCTGGAAGAGGCCGGTCTCATTCGCGGATATCGGACGCTGCTGGATGAAAAGCAGCTTGGATACGATGTCACCGCCTTTGCGATGGTCGGATTGCACAGCCAGACAGAAGCCGATCTTCTGGCCTTTGAGGATCAGGTGAAATCCTGGACGCTCGTAAGGGAGAGCTACATGCTCTCGGGCGAGGTGGACTTTCTGCTCAAATGCGTCGCGCCGGACCTGCAGGCCTTTCAGAATTTTGTCATCCAGGAGCTGACCGCGACCCAGAATGTGGACAGTGTCCGCACCGCGCTGACGATCCGCAAGACCAAGGACGAGGCGATCGTTCCGATCGAGGATTAACCGCCCGGCGCCCTAAGATCTGGCGCCAATCGAACCACCAACTGATTGATTCGATGCGTGTTTCTGGGCCCTTCTTTTTAGCCGCCCGCGCAAGCGCGATGCCACGCTGATGTCATGAACCGCCTTCAGGACCAGTGTCAGTCCAACGGCAAGCAAAATGCAGGTTGTGGCCAGGACGATCGGCAGCGGCAGATCGTAATAAAAGGCATCAATGTGCGGATCGACGCTGTCGACGCCCGAATACAATCGGTTTCGAACGATGTCCCGATAGCTGGCGTCCATCAGCCGGCCATCCTTGATGTAGGACAGCGTGTAGAGAAGAGCAGTCAACGCGCCGGTGACCGCAATCAGAAAGGCGAATGTGCGCAGGCAAAACACCCAGGCACGTTCCTGTACCCGGCACAGCCGCCGAAAGGCCTGGCGGGCGCGCGGTTCCAGGGTTTGAAGCAGGATTTGCCGGTAAATCCAAAGCGGGATGGCCACGGCAAACAACAACAAGATGATCGAATTGAATATCAAGGCCGCCTCCGACACTTGCCAAACATCCCGCAGTGTACCTGCGGATATGCTCGAGCCAAAGGCGGCAAATAAGCGGCTGGATTCTAAATGAACCGCACTTCCGTGATCTCATAGGACCGGGCGCCGCCTGGCGCGGCAACTTCAACGCTGTCGCCGACGGTCTTGCCGATCAATGCGCGGGCGATCGGTGAGGAAATCGAAATACGGGCTTGTTTCACATCGGCTTCCACATCGCCGACGATCATGTATTTCTTTTCCTCTTCGGTGTCCTCGTCGATCAACGAAACAGTTGCGCCGAACTTGATCACATCTCCGTCGAGTTTGGTGACGTCGATGACTTCCGCGCGCGAGAGCTTGTCCTCCAGCTCCGCGATGCGGCCTTCATTGTGGCTTTGTGCCTCCTTGGCGGCATGGTACTCGGCGTTTTCCGACAGGTCGCCGTGCGCACGCGCTTCGGAAATCGCCTCCACGATCCGCGGGCGCTCCACGGATGTGCGCTGCTTAAGCTCCTCCTGCAGCATCGCATATCCGGCGGATGTCATCGGCACTTTTTCCATGGGTCTCAGCCCTTCACCTTATTGGGCCCGGCGCTTGGGCGGACCACGCGTCTAAAAACAGCCCAGCCGGGAAAGGAGTGCTTTCCCGGCCGGAGTCTTCCAAGTTTAACCTCAGGCGAAGTAGGATTGCAAAGACTTCACCTCAAGGCGTCCGGCCTTGTGGGCAACGATGCCTTTCGCTGCGGCAACGGAGCCGGCCAGGGTCGTGTAGTAAGGTACTTTGTTGACCAGCGCGGCCCGGCGCATGGACCGGCTGTCGGCAATCGCCTGGGCCCCCTCGGTGGTGTTGAACACCAACTGGACCTCGCCGTTTTTCACCGCGTCGACAATGTGCGGACGGCCTTCCATCACCTTGTTGATTTTCGCACAGGCAATGCCGTTATCCTGCAAGAACATCTGTGTGCCGCCGGTTGCGATGATCTTGAAGCCTGCCGCTTCCAGATTGCGTACGGCTTCCACGACGCCGGCCTTGTCGGCGTCACGCATGGATACAAACACCGTGCCTTCGGTTGGAACGCCGGTGCTGCTGGCGATCTGGGATTTGGCAAAAGCGGTCCCGAACCGGTCGTCGAGACCCATGACCTCGCCGGTGGAGCGCATTTCCGGACCAAGAATGGTGTCAACCCCGGGGAACCGGGCAAACGGGAACACGGCTTCCTTGACCGCAATGTGGGTCAGCGGCTTTTCCGTCAGCCCAAAGGATGCCAGGGATTCGCCGGCCATGATCCGGCTGGCGATCTTGGCGATCGGGTCGCCAATCGTCTTTGCCACGAACGGCACGGTTCGGGACGCGCGCGGATTGACTTCCAAGACATAGATCTCGCCGTTCTTGATGGCGAATTGCACGTTCATCAGGCCGCCGACTTCGAGCGCCAGCGCCAGCTCCCTCGTTTGCCGTTTGAGTTCGGCGATCATATCGTCCTGCAGCGAGAAGGGCGGCAGGGAACAGGCGCTGTCGCCGGAATGAATGCCGGCCTCTTCGATGTGTTCCATGATGCCGCAGACAAAGACGTCCTTGCCGTCACACAGCGCGTCCACATCGACCTCGATTGCGCCATCTAGATAGCGGTCGAACAGGAGCGGATTGGTGCCGAGCACCGTGTTGATTTGACCGGTCTTGTCGTTGGGATACTTGGCCCGGACATCCGCCGGCACGAGTTCAGGCAGCGTGCCGAGCAGATAGGAATTGAGCGCTTCCTCGTCGCGGATGATTTGCATGGCCCGTCCGCCCAGCACGTAAGACGGGCGGACCACCAGCGGCAGGCCGAGCTGTCCAGCGATCAGCCGCCCCTGTTCCACCGAATAGGCAATCCCGTTTTCCGGCTGTTTCAGGCCGAGCTTGATAAGCAGCTTCTGGAACCGGTCCCGGTCCTCGGCGAGATCGATCATGTCCGGGGCGGTGCCAAGGATCGGAACGCCAGCCTTGACCAGCGACTGGGCGAGTTTGAGCGGCGTCTGCCCGCCAAATTGCACGATGACGCCATGCAGCGTGCCGTTTTGCTGTTCGACCCGAATGATTTCCAGAACGTCTTCGGGTGTCAGCGGTTCAAAATACAGCCGGTCGGACGTGTCATAGTCGGTCGACACCGTCTCCGGATTGCAGTTGACCATGATTGTCTCATAGCCGGCATCTTCCAGCGCGAATGCCGCATGACAGCAGCAATAGTCGAACTCAATGCCCTGGCCGATCCGGTTCGGCCCGCCGCCGAGGATGACCACCTTCTTGCGGTCCGAAGGCGCGGCTTCGCAGGCCGGCGCGCCCATGAACGGTGTTTCATAGGTGGAGTACATATAGGCGGTCGGCGATGCGAACTCGGCCGCGCAGGTGTCAATGCGCTTGAAGACGGGATGAACGTCAAGCTCGGACCGCAAGGCGGCGACATCCGCTTCGTTCACACCGGCCAGGCCCGCCAGCCGGGCATCGGAAAAGCCCATGCTTTTCAGTTTGCGCAGATTGACCGGATCACGCGGCAGCCCATGGACCCGGATCTTCGCTTCCATCGCCAACACAGACGCGATCTGATTGAGGAACCATGGGTTGATGCCGGACGCCTTGTAGACGTCCTCCACCGAGAACCCCAGTCGCATCGCCTGGGCGACGCTTAAGATGCGCGTCGGGGTGGCGGTGGCGACCGCCGCGCGGATGGCATTGGCGTCGTCGCCCTGATCCAGCCCCGGTATGTCGGTTTCGTCGAAGCCGGTCAGGCCGGTTTCAAGCCCGCGCAACGCCTTCTGGAAGCTTTCCATAAAGGTCCGGCCGATGGCCATGACCTCACCGACCGATTTCATCGCGGTCGTCAGGGTCGGCTCGGAACCCGGGAACTTTTCGAAGGCGAACCGCGGGATCTTGGTGACCACGTAGTCGATGGAGGGTTCAAACGAGGCGGGCGTTGCGCCGCCTGTAATGTCGTTTTCAAGCTCGTCCAGCGTGTAGCCGACCGCCAGTTTCGCGGCGACCTTGGCGATCGGGAACCCGGTCGCCTTGGAGGCAAGCGCCGAGGAGCGTGAGACCCGCGGGTTCATTTCAATGACCACCAGACGGCCGGTGTCCGGGTCGACGGCAAACTGAACGTTCGAGCCGCCCGTTTCCACCCCGATCTCCCGCAACACCGCGATCGAGGCATCGCGCATGATCTGGTACTCTTTGTCCGTCAGCGTGAGCGCCGGGGCGACAGTGATGGAATCGCCGGTGTGAACGCCCATCGGGTCGACGTTTTCGATCGAACAGATGATGATGCAGTTATCCGCCTTGTCGCGGACGACCTCCATCTCGTATTCCTTCCACCCCAGAAGGCTCTCGTCGATCAACACTTGACCAACGGGCGAGGCGTCAATGCCCGACCGCGCGATGGCCTCGAATTCTTCCCGGTTGTAGGCCACGCCGCCGCCGGTGCCGCCAAGGGTAAAGGCCGGCCGGATGATGGCCGGCAATCCGATGTCATCAAGGGCGCGCATGGCGGACAAAAGGCCCGCGGCGCGGTCATATCCGGTGATCCGGCCGTGTTCGTCGCGAATGGCGGGGGAGGACGCGATCGCCGCGCGCGGGTTCTCCAGGCCGATGGCGTCCATCGCCGCGCGGAACTTCTCCCGGTCCTCGGCCTTTTCAATGACATCGGCCTTCGCGCCGATCATCTGAACGCCGAATTTTTCCAACACGCCCAAGCGCTCAAGGTCCAGCGCGCAGTTGAGCGCCGTTTGCCCGCCCATGGTGGGCAGCAGGGCGTCGGGACGTTCCTTTTCGATGATCCTGGCGACTATGTCCGGTGTGATCGGTTCGATATAGGTGGCGTCGGCCAGGTCCGGATCGGTCATGATCGTCGCCGGATTGGAGTTCACCAGGACGATGCGAAACCCCTCCTCGCGCAATGCCTTGCAGGCTTGCGTGCCCGAATAATCGAATTCGCAGGCCTGGCCGATTACAATCGGGCCGGCTCCGATGATCAAAATGGAAGAGATATCTGTGCGTTTTGGCATCGGGGCTCGCAGCATTCGGGTCCGGGCGGGGCGCTAAAGCCTGCAGGGTCCGGTTGGTCCAAGGAGAGTGGCAATGTCGGCTGAGCGCGTCTTATAGGCAAAAGGATGTGGCGAGGAAACCCCGGCCAGATTGGAATTTGCGATTTGCCGGAATGCGGTCAGCGGCGCTATGTCTTGGCGGGACGGAGCGGTTCTGGAATGACCGAGCGGCCGTCGAAGTCGTTGATCCCCTCCGACAGGGCATAACAGGCGAGGCGGATGGACTTTGGAATTTCAACCGGGCGGCCGTCGCGGTTGCCTTTTTCGTAATACTGGATCATCCGCTTTTTCAGGCCGAGCTGCTCGGCGGCTTCTTTTTGCTTCAGGCCCAGGGACCGCCGCCATTCCCGAAACTGGTCCGGGGTCATGACGAGCTCTTGTTTGTCTGTCTTGGTGTTGGACATATCGTGTTGATTTGCGACTGGCTTGTCCTTGCCCCCGGGGTCGGAACCACCGGGTTCGTGCCCTGCTTTTTTTGATCGGATCACTTAAAATCCTTTCGGCGGAGACGTGTCAATGCACAAGTGCACTTCGTGCGGCAAGGGCAGCCGCAGCCAGCGGGGCATATTACGCCGAAGTCGCGGTTGAAAAACCGTCCGTCATTTTGCGGAGGGCAAGGATCCGCCGAACGATCGGCCGGCAGCAGATGTTCTGATTCGCCCGTTTGTTTGCCGGACGGATCACGATGAGGCGTGCAACCGCGGCTCCAATACCGCGCCAAGGCGGTCCAAGGCACGTATCGGCTGTTTTTCCTCCTCGCCCGAAATATTGCCGCGACTTATACTAATCGTCATTGTCGGAAATACCAGTGCTTGTTTTAGAGGGGCGGTGCGGATGGCTGAACGGTTGGCGATCGGAAGTAAGTCACAGCACCTCTGCTTAGCTAAGTTCTTTCGGAGGTAATCGATGTAATGATTATCGATAATTAATATAGTTTGGTTAACTTGAGCTTGTATTTTTATTTGTGATTGTTTTTTTGGGATTTCCTTTAGTTTAACAGGGTCAAAAACAGTGTATCTGCTGTCAATTGAAGCCCGATTGCCGGATCTTTCGAACGAATTGCACAAAAAATGGCATAGATAGGGAACCCATGAACCGAATTATGGTGTAATTATAAATTCCGTATGATGTTATTGACGTCGTCGATTTTCGTCCCTTTCGGGACCGATTGTCGCGTCGTGTCGCGTGATCGGCATGTGGGGCTTTGGGCGCAGGTGATGGTGGGTCACCCAGTCCGGGCGTCGAGTGCGCGTGCAAAAAAACAAATACGACAAAGATCGGGCTAAGGAATGAACAATATAGCAACAAACATGTTCGTTGTACCGGACATCGCAGGGCCTTTGGGCAAGGTTCCAGAAGACGATGGACAAGTATTGGCAATATCGGAAATGTCGGAATTGTTCGGCGTAACTTTACGAACATTGAGGTTCTACGAGGAAAAGGGTCTGCTCAATCCGACGCGCCGCGGTGCCAGGCGGTTTTATGCCACCCGTGACATTTCGCGCATGCGCATCATTTTGCAGGCTAAGAAGATCGGGCTGACGCTCGCGGAGGTCCGCCGGGTCATTTCCCTGGTGGAAAGCGACACCCCCCGCTCCGATCAGCTGAACGAAATCCGGGCCTTGTGCGAAAGCCAGCAGGAGATGCTGATGGAGCAGAAAGTCCTGCTTGATGAACAAGTCGCCGAAGTCAGCGGCATCCTGTCCGCATTCGACAGAATGCTCTCCGATAAATAGGTGGCCATCAGCCGGCCGCGCAATGATCCGCTGCCGGCATCCGCGTCCCCGATCGATCGTCCCGGGCGGGTGGGAACACTACGCCGCTTTCGCGCCGCGCATCAAATCCGTGAAGCGCTCAAACAGATAGTGGCTGTCACGCGGTCCCGGCGACGCTTCAGGGTGATACTGGACCGAAAACACGGGTTTTTCCCGGTGGCGCAGCCCGCAGTTTGAGCCGTCGAACAACGACACATGGGTCTGTTCGACGGTCTCGGGCAGGCTGTCCGCATCAACCGCAAATCCATGGTTCATGGACGTGATTTCGACCTTGCCGGTGGTATGGTCGAAGACCGGATGGTTGGCGCCGTGATGGCCCTGGTGCATCTTCACCGTCTGTCCGCCGAGCGCGAGCGCCAGCATTTGGTGGCCAAGGCAAATCCCGAAGGTCGGAATGTTCCGATCGATCACCGCCTTGATTGCGGTGAGCGCGTAGTCGCCGGTCGCCGCGGGATCGCCGGGCCCGTTCGACAAGAACACGCCGTCGGGCTCCTGGGCCAGGATTTCGTCAGCGCTTGCGGTTGCCGGCAGGACGATCACGTCGCACCCGGCATCCGTGAGCAGTCTCAAAATGTTGCGCTTGATGCCAAAGTCCAGCGCGACGACCTTGAACGTCGGCGTTCCGGCCGTGCCATAGCCCTGATCCCAGACCCAGCTTGTTTCCGACCACGGATGAGCCTGCGCCGTTGAGACGGTTTTGGCGAGGTCCATGCCGACCAGGCCCGGCCAAGCGGCTGCTTGTTGCTTCAAGCCCTCAAGGTCGAATTCGCCCTCAGGATTGTGGGCGAGAACCGCATTCGGCACACCTTGTTCGCGGATGAGCGCGGTCAAGGCGCGCGTGTCCACGCCGCAAATCGCGCTGAGGCCCCGCGCCTTAAGCCATTGATCCAGATGGCGGGTTGACCGGTAGTTGACCGGGTCGGTGATATCCGTGGCCAGGACGGCGCCGCGAATTCCGGATTCGGCGGCCATATTGACCGTTTCAATATCCTCGTCATTCGCCCCGACATTACCTATATGAGGAAACGTGAAGGTGATGATCTGGCCGGCGTAGGACGGATCCGTGAGAATCTCCTGGTAACCCGTCATGGCGGTGTTGAAACAGATTTCCCCAACGGCGGTGCCGGTGGCGCCCAGCCCTTGTCCCTCAATGATTTGGCCGTCCGCCAGCACAAGGAGCGCGGTCGCCGGCGCAATGGCCCATCCATCTGCAGTGGTCATGTCTTGTTTCCAATTGTTGTTGGTGCCATCATGCGCAGCAGAAGGGGCAACACTTGCGGGGCAAGTCCGCGCGGGGCCGTCTGCATCCGGCGCGCGACTCTATGGGAAGCGCGCCGACACGTCAACACGGTTGCCGTTAGCAAAAGGCTTTCAATTTCAATTACTTGTCGGTAGTCAATCAAAGGCGCGCCGGCGGCGCACGAAAACGGGCGCATGGCGCCCGGGCAGGGAATGAGTATGCGCGAAAAGATCAATGCGGCGCTAAAAGCCGCCCATGACGGCGGGGACAAGCGCCGGGCGGCGACACTTCGGCTGGTTCAAACCGCGATCAGGGACCGGGACGAAGCCGCACGCGACAGCGGACGCGACGGGGTGTCGGAGGCTGAAATTCTCGACATTCTGCAAAGGATGGTGCGGCAACGCGAGGAATCGGCCCGCGAATTCGAAGAGGGCGGGCAACTTGACCGGGCCGAGCAGGAGCGCGTGGAGCGCGATATCATCCGGGAGTTCCTCCCGGCGCAGCTTGACGAAGCGGAAATGCTTGCCATTTGCGAGGCGACCGTGCGGGACATCGATGCGCACGGGCTGCGTGATATCGGCCGGTGCATGTCGACCCTGAAAGAACGTTATCCGGGCAAGATGGACTTCGTGCAGGCCTCGTGTCTGGTCAAGGATCTTTTGAAAACCAATGGGACCGGTCCGGTCCCGCATGACGCGGCGCGCGGGGACACCAACGCCGAGCGTTAGGACGCGGCATTTAAATGGGACCCAATCAGCGCGGCTGTGACGTGATTACGGCGTGCTGGCGTTGGTCTTTGACAGCCAGGACGCGGCGAACTGGCCTGCCAGATTAATTCCGCCTATTGTGTTGCCCGTTATTGGCCAAGGTTTCCCGATGCGTTTTGACAGCCGCCTTCTCGATGAGATTCGGGCCCGGATCACCCTGTCGGATCTGGTCGGGCGGCGGGTGACCTGGGACCGGCGCAAGACCCAGCCCGGCAAGGGCGATTATTGGGCCTGTTGTCCGTTCCACCAGGAAAAGAGCCCGAGCTTCCATGTCGACGACCGCCGCAACCGCTACAAGTGCTTCGGATGCGGCGCGTCCGGCGATCATTTCCGGTTTTTGACGGAAACCGAGGGGCTCTCCTTTCCAGAAGCCGTCGAGCGCCTGGCGGAGCAGGCCGGGGTTGCGTTGCCGGCACCCGATCCGCAGGCCGCGCGCCGGGAACAAAGACGGGCAGGTCTTGCGGAGATCTGCGAGATGGCGGCGCGGTTTTTCCAGGCCGAGTTCGCCGGGCCGCGCGGGACCGGTGCTCGCGACTATGTTCAAAGACGCGGCTTTTTGCCGGCCACCTTGACCGAGTTCCGGTTTGGTTTTGCGCCCGACACCCGCGAAGGGCTGAAGCGGCATCTGCTGTCCAAAGGCGTGCTGGAACCGGATATGGTCGAAGCCGGGCTGCTCATCCGGCCCGAGGACGGGCGTCCGTCCTACGACCGGTTCCGCGGCCGGTTGATGATCCCGATCCAGGATTCGCGGGGGCGGGTGGTCGCGTTCGGCGGGCGCACCTTGTCGCCCGACGGCCAGCCGAAATACCTCAACTCCCCTGAAACGCCGCTGTTTCACAAGGGGGTGATGTTGTTCAACGCGCACCGGGCGCGCGAACCGGCGTTCAAGTCGGGCCAAGCCTATGTCGTGGAAGGCTATCTCGATGCGATCGCGCTCGCTCAAGCCGGTCTTCCCAACGCCGTTGCCACACTCGGGACCGCCTTCACCGAAGACCAGGTCCTGCGGCTGTGGAAGCTCGCGCCCGAACCCATCGTGTGTTTCGACGGGGACGCGGCCGGGATATCCGCCGCGCACCGGGCCATCGACCGGATCTTTCCGGTCCTCAAAAGCGGCTATTCGTTCCAGTTCTGCTTTCTGCCGGACGGCATGGATCCGGATGATCTTATCCGGCAGCGCGGCGTCTCTGGGTTTGAACAGCAAGCCGCAGCGGCACAGTCGCTTTTTGATGTCGTATGGGACCGGGAAGTCTCCGTTGCCCGGCTGGACACGCCAGAGCGGAAGGCGGCGCTGGAAAAGCGTTTCGACGATCTGATCGAAACGATCCGTGACCTCCGGGTCAAGCGGCGCTATCAGCTTGATCTGAAATTCCGCCTGTCAAATCTGTTTTTTGAACAGGCGCGGCAATCTGGCCGGTTCGTCAAGAACAGGCCGGAGCACGGCGTTTCATTTGCTTCTGGAAAGGAAAGAGTTTCTGATAGCGATGATTTCGGAATCGAACGCCAGGTCATAGGGATCTGTAGGAGGTACCCGCACTTTTTGGACCGCAATTTTGAGAGGTTTTCCCGACTTCCGTTGCGCAATGAATGGCATGTTGGAACTCGGGACTTGTACTGTCGGGTACTAGACGATGCAGTGGCCTTCCCAATAACAAAACTGACCGAATCGAATGATGATCCTTTGCGTGAAATCCTGGAAGAAGAGGTGCTGGAAAACATCGGCCTGCAAGAGCAAAAAGATGCCGAGTTTGCGACCCTGAACCATCGGCTTAAAATCTTGAAATCCGATCCGCCTGAGCGATTTGTTGAAGATGTTTTTCTACACTATATGGATGTGCTGGAGTTAAATGCTCTAAAGGACGAACTCGAGCTGGAGGTCGCAGACGCCGGTGAATCTTTTGAGGAAGCGGATTGGGAGCGGTTGCAAGCGCTAATCCAAGACCTTAAAAGGCGGCGCGAGGAATGCGCCCGGGAAGAGGCGGAGCTTGCCGAACGCGCGAAGAAGTTGAAATCGGCCGCGCCGGGAGCCGGCCCGGGCATGGCAGCGGCCGCTCTTCCGGCCGAATAGGCGGTTTATCGGCGCGTCCGCCGTTAAAAATGGCTGTTTTCGGTTGACCGGTGGCGAATCACACTTGCGAATCCAAAACGTCGAGCTAAATACAACATTCGCAGCATTCAGCGTCGCGACACAGACCATGGTCGGCGGCAACAGTCTCATGCGCTGCTTGAAATTCCGGAGATTGACCTGCGGGCGTCACGTCATGTCGGCCGCGCAAGTTGTGTGCCTGTCATTTGCTCGACAAGGCGAATGCAGGTGCTGACGGTTAATTGGGACTTAAGAGAAACAGATTAAAGAATTGAACCACGGATGGGTACCGAAGGGCGGCAGCTGCATGTGGCGGCTGCGTGGCCCAACCGGGTTTGGGATCAACGGTTCAGTTGGGCGCATCGCGGGTGCCGGCGGACACACGCGGAGTTGGAGCACATTATGGTAGCTAAGGCGACACAAGCAGAAGACACGCAAGATGCAGCCGCAGAGGGCCCCGATGGCCCGCTTCTGGATCTGTCCGACGCCGCCGTGAAAAAGATGATCAAGGCCGCGAAAAAACGCGGCTACGTCACATATGACGAACTGAATGAGGTTCTGCCGTCCGAACAGGTGTCATCGGAAAAGATCGAGGACACCATGTCGATGCTCTCGGACATGGGCATCAATGTGATTGATTCCGACGAGGTCGACGATGCGGCCCCGGATGAGGTCGACGGCGGCGAGCTGGTAACGGCCGGTCCGACAGCGGTTGCCAAAACCACCACGACAAAGGAACCGGCCGACCGGACCGACGACCCGGTGCGCATGTATCTGCGCGAAATGGGCTCGGTCGAGCTGTTGTCGCGGGAAGGCGAGATCGCGATCGCCAAACGCATTGAGGCCGGACGCGAAGCCATGATCGCGGGCCTTTGCGAAAGCCCGCTGACCTTCCAGGCGATCATCATCTGGCGGGACGAACTGAACGACGGCAAGGTGCTGCTGCGCGACATTATCGATCTGGAAGCCACCTATGCCGGGCCGGATGCCAAGGCTGGCCCGACCGGGGCGAATGACGACGAGGAACAAACCGCCGGCGCGACCCCGCCGCCCGCGGCTGCCGCGTCTCCGGCGCCGGATGAGTCTGCACCTGCGTCCGGCGAGGACGCGGAGGGCACCACGGAAGGCGAAGACGGCGAAGACGACGACGAGTTCGAAACCAATGTGTCGCTGTCGGCCATGGAAGCGGAGCTGAAGCCCGCGGTCCTGGAAACATTCGACAACATTGCCGACAACTACAAGAAACTGCGCCGGCTTCAGGATCAGCTCGTTGAGAACAAGCTGGCCAACCGGACGCTGAGCCCGAGCCAGGAGCGCCGGTACAAGAAGCTGAAAGAAGACATCGTCATCGATGTGAAGAGCCTGTCGCTCAATCAGAACCGGATCGATGCGCTGGTCGCCCAGCTCTACGACATCAACAAGCGCCTGATGGGCTATGAGGGCCGCCTGCTGAGGCTCGCCGACAGCTACAATGTCGATCGCACCGACTTCCTGAAGCAGTACCAGGGCGCCGAGCTTGACCCGAACTGGCTGCGCAAGGTGGCGAACCTGTCGACCCGCGGCTGGAAGAACTTCATCGCCCGCGAGAAGGAAACCGTCCGCGAACTGCGCCAGGAGATCCAGACGCTGGCGACGGAAACCGGCCTTGAGATCACCGAATTCCGCCGCATCGTCGCCACCGTGCAAAAGGGCGAGCGCGAGGCCCGGATCGCCAAGAAGGAAATGGTCGAGGCGAACCTGCGGCTGGTGATTTCCATCGCCAAGAAATACACCAATCGCGGCCTGCAGTTCCTCGATCTCATCCAGGAAGGCAATATCGGCCTGATGAAGGCGGTCGATAAGTTCGAGTACCGGCGCGGCTACAAGTTCTCCACCTATGCGACCTGGTGGATCCGTCAGGCGATCACGCGCTCCATCGCCGACCAGGCGCGCACGATCCGCATTCCGGTGCACATGATCGAGACGATCAACAAGATCGTGCGGACCTCGCGCCAGATGCTGCACGAGATCGGCCGCGAGCCGACCCCGGAGGAACTGGCGGAAAAGCTGCAAATGCCGCTGGAAAAGGTCCGCAAGGTCCTGAAAATCGCCAAGGAGCCGATCAGCCTCGAAACCCCGATCGGCGACGAGGAAGATTCGCATCTCGGCGATTTCATCGAAGACAAGAACGCTGTTCTGCCGATCGACGCGGCAATCCAGTCGAACCTGCGCGAAACGACCACACGCGTGCTGGCGTCTTTGACCCCGCGCGAGGAACGGGTCCTTCGCATGCGCTTCGGCATCGGCATGAACACCGACCATACGCTGGAAGAGGTCGGCCAGCAGTTCTCGGTGACCCGCGAGCGCATCCGGCAGATCGAGGCCAAGGCGCTGCGGAAATTGAAACACCCGTCCCGCTCGCGCAAACTGCGCAGCTTCCTGGACAGTTGATGTCGTCCGACATCTAAACGACAAAAACCCGGCGCGAAATCGCCGGGTTTTTTGTTGAAAAGCGAACGGACCGTTCCTGGACCGGCGCATAGGGGATTGAGGTTGTGCCGGGGCCAGCGCCCGGCCCCGTGTGTACAGGTAACCCAAGACGTGGCTTCGGACCCGGACCAGATACTGGCGCAGGTGGCGGCGGACCGCCCGGCGAAAACGGCCGGGGCCGCGGACAGCCCGTTCCTCACCGGCGGGCTGTTTGTGTCCGTCCTCCTCCATGTCTTCGCCGCCGGTCTGCTGATCGGCGGCGTCGAGCTGCCACGCCCGGATCCGCCCGAGCCCGCGCCCGCGATCGAAGTGGCGCTGGTTCCGGCGCCGGAAGCAGAGCCGCCGGAACCGGAACCCGTGGCGCCCGAGCCGGAGCCAGAAACTCCCGGAGATGTCGAGCCGCAACAAGATCCGGAGCCAGAAACTCCCGGAGATGTCGAGCCGCAACAAGATCCGGAGCCGGAAGAACCGAACCCAGCCGAAGAGGAACCGCCGCTGCCCGATGAGGCCGCAGCTACGGAGGATCTCGCGGCGGCGCCGTTGGAGACGCTGCCCGTCTTGCAGCCGGTGGTCGAATATGGCGAAACGGATACCGGCCCGGAGATTGCCCTGGACGGGGCCGCCGCCGAAGAGCCGGAGACCACCGAACCGCCAGTGCCAACGGTTCCGGCCGAAGACCCAGAGCCGGCCGAACCGGTGACGGACGAAACCGGCGAGACCGGCGAGAGCGAAACCACGGACCTGGAGACTGCGGACGCCGAACGTCCTTCGGAGGAGGCCGTTGAGCCCGTTGAGGACAGCCTTGACGAGGCGCCTGAAACCACCGGGACGGAGATTGCCGGCTTGGCAGAGATGGATGTGGCGCCGGACGTGGAATCAGAGCTCACAGAGGATACCGATCTGCCCAGTCCGGTCGTGGCCGTGCCCGTGCCGGCGGCCAAGCCACGTCGAGACCCTGCAGCGGAAAGCGGTGGCCGGCCGGAGACACTCATCGTGGCGCGCCGGCTTTATTCAACGGCCGTGACGGACGATCCGCTTGCGCGGACGGCGATCGCCGGTGTTCCGCGCCAGGATCGCGCCAATCTCTTGTGCATGACCGAATTGCGCGGCCAGTTGGAAAACGCCAATCCGCCGCGGCCTCCCGAGGCGCTGCCGACGTTCCAAATGACACGCGGCACGGTGCTGGAACCGCGTCAGGCTGCCTTCCGCAGCGGCGGTCTTTGGTATGACCTTGCCTTCCGATGCGAGCTGGATGACCGCATCACCCGGGTGCTTGCCTTTCAATACCGGGTGGGTGATCCGGTTCCGCGGGATGAGTGGCAACAGCGCGGTTTTCCCAATTTTTAAGTCAAATCCGGATCGACCGTGGCCCAGTTATCGGGCGGCGACCGGGGCCCTGGTGATGGAAAGATATCCGCGGCGTTCGCTCCACGCTTGACCTGGTGTTGAATTTAATATAACTAAAAAACTAGTTATATAGAAATGAGGCTGAGCCGATGATTCTCGAAGAAGCCGCGCAAGGATTTGCGGCGCTGGGCTCTGAAGCCCGGCTTCAGGTGGTGCTGACCCTGGTCAAAGCCGGGCCTGATGGGCTCACCGTCGGCGATATCCAGGCCCGCACGGGGATTGCCGCTTCGACCCTTGCCCATCATTTGAAGTTTCTTGCCGCAGCCGAACTCATCCAACAGGAAAAGGCGGGCCGGAGCGTGATCAACCGGGCGGCTTTTAATCATCTGGAACATCTGGCGGGCTTCATCTTGAAGGAATGCTGCGCCGACGCCAGGACCTCGCCGCTCAAGGCCCTGTTGGAAGGAAATCTGGCATGAGCGACCAGATCGACACAACGGTCCAGCCCGGTATTTCGCCCCGCCGGAGCTTCGAGCGGTTGGCAAGCCCGTGGACGGTGGTGGCCGCCGTCCCGCTTTTGATCGCCTTCGCCGATCCGGGAAACCTTGGGACCATTGTGTCTTTTGCCCTGCGGGCGTTTGCCGGCACGGCGCCGTACATCGCCTTTGCGGTCCTGTTGATTGCCTATTTGAAGGCATCGGGCGCGGAGGCCACGGTCGGCCGCGCGTTCAAGGGGCGGGAAACGCAGGCGATCGTGCTGGCGGCGCTGTTTGGCGGGCTTGCGCCGTTCTGCTCCTGCGAGGTGATTCCGTTCATCGCGGGCCTTCTTGCCGTTGGGGCGCCGCTTGCGGCGATCATGGCCTTCTGGCTGTCCTCGCCGCTGATCGATCCGCCGACGCTGATCATCACGGCGGCCGCACTCGGCTGGCCGTTCGCGGTCGGCAAGGCCGTGTTCGCCGTTGCGCTCGGGCTGTTTGGCGGGTTCGCGGTCAAGGCCATGCTGGGATCGGGGCTGTTCAAGGACCCGGTCAAGACGATCTCCCGGTCCGGCTGCGGCTGCGGCCCGTCGCCGTTTTCCGGCAAGCCCGTTTGGCGGTTCTGGCAGGAGGACGGACGGATGGGCGTGTTCCGGAGCGAGCTTGCCGCAAACGCGCTGTTCTTGGTCAAGTGGCTGGCACTGGCCTATACGCTGGAGGCGCTCCTGGTCACCTATGTGCCCGCGGATCTGATTGCCCGCCTCGTCGGCGGCGATGGGGTTGCCTCCATTACGATGGCCGCCCTGGTCGGCATGCCCGCCTATCTCAACAGCTATGTCGCGCCGCCGCTGCTGGCCGGGCTGATGGAGCAGGGCATGAGCGCGGGCGCGGCAATGGCGTTCATGATCGCCGGCGCGGTCTCGTCGATCCCGGCGATGGCCGCGGTCTGGTCGCTCGTCAAACCCGGCGTCTTCGGCACCTATCTCGGCCTCGGCTTCGTTGGGGCGGTGGCATCGGGATTGGTGTTTCAAGTGCTTGTGTAAACGCAATGTCCGGATGAATGATGCGTCTGGTGACAGTGACCGTGGAGTGGCACGGACAAGACGGCGGCGAAGCGGTCGCGACTTGACCGGTCTGGGTGCCTTTGAGCAGTCCGGGGTCTCCCGGACGCGCAGGGCGATCGCATTTGGTGGTCATGCCGCTGAACCGGTCCGTGCCATCACATTTGGTCGTGACGCTCTCCTGGACACGGCGCTTCTCTCCCTCGTCCTCCTGAACGCCGCGCCTCTCCTCTTCGCCGTCCCGCACTCACTGTGACACAGATTCAACACACAGGGACCGAGGCGGCACGACGCTCGATGTGGATTCGGACACCGCCGCAAATGCAGGGGCTCCCCAATCCTGGGTCGTTCTAGCCGCGTTTCGACCGCGGCCGGGAAAACACCATCTTCTGGCCCGCCAGAATGTCCGGCTTGCCGATCCACGCATAGGCCAGCAATGCCGGTTCCTGGATTGAAACCGTGATCCTGTGCATGTGTTCGGGCGGATTGAAGATCATGGAGCCGGGGGCATAAACCCCTTGGTGGTTTTCAGAAACGGCACCGGACAGACACACATAACTTTCCGAAATCCCGGCGTGGGAATGGGCCGGATAGGTGCACCTGGGCGCAAACAGCACGAGGCCGAGGATAACCTCTGATGTCAGAACGGGACCGTTCGGGCCGCAGATCTCGGCATAGGCATAGGTCCGCTCAAGCCCTTTGGGGACTTTTTCATAGCCATATTGCCAGACGAACTGGTCTTGAACGGATTCAATGGCGCGGATCAACGGTGCCGTGCGTTCCAGCCGGCCCTCGTCGAGCGCCCGCTTCAAATGGGCCGTCACCGGTTTTTGGGCCGGCGGATCGAACCGGAGGCCCACATTCGCCTTCAGCACCCTGTTGATGGCCTCCCGGACGGCCCGTTGATGGGCCCGGATCCGGTCGCTACCACCCGACGGCAAGAACCGGTACAGCTCATAATACTCGCGCAGCAGATAGCCCCAATCGGGCAGGTCTGTGAGGCGCCGCCCCGCGACGGGCATGTCAGAGGCTGGAATGTCGTGCATGCGTTCGGTCTCGCGTTTGATCCGGCGGAAAGCCTGCGGCGAAGCGCGGAAAGGGTAGGCTGGCCGGTCCGGTCGCCAATTTAATGCCGGATTGGCTCACCAGCTTGCGCTACAACACTTCGGCAGCGCGTTGCAATCCATAATACGTGGCCATGGACCCGCCATGACCAGCACGCGCCGGCGCCAAGGGGTATCATTCATGCATTCTCATCTTGAAACGGCGAATTATCGTTTGATCTCCGCGCGCCACGGCCGCTTTCTGGTCAACCCGAACGACATGTATATCGGCCGGTCCCTGATCGAATACGGTGAGTTCAGCGAGATCGAGGTCGGCCTGATCAATCAGCTTTTGCCCGCTGGTGGCGTCGCGGTGGAGGTCGGCGCCAATATCGGCGCGATGACGGTTCCCATGGCCGAAAAAGTTGGGCGCGGCGGCCTGATCTACGCCTTCGAGCCGCAGGTTCTGGTGTTCCAGCAGCTCTGCGCGAACCTTGCGCTGAACGACACCGTTAACGTCGCCGCGTTCAACGCCGGGTGCGGCGCGGCCGAAGGGCGCCTGCCCGTCGCCCGGTTCGATCCGCAAAAGCCGAACAATTTCGGTGGCATCACGCTTGACCGCATGCGCGACGACACATCACCGATCCCGGTCCGCCTCGAAACACTGGACGGCCTCTTGGTGCCCCACCGGCTCGACCTCATCAAATGCGACGTGGAGGGGATGGAACTCGATGTCTTGCGCGGCGCGGACCGGTTGATCAAATCGTTCAAACCGGCGCTTTATCTGGAAAACCATCTTGCCGAAAAATCGCGCGATCTCATTCAACACATCGCCGACCTCGGCTACACCTGCTGGTGGCATTTGCCGCCCTTGTTCAACAAGGAAAACCACGCCCGGAACGGGGAAGACATTTTCGGCAACATCGTCAGTTTCAACATGATGTGCCTGCCGGCGGGCGACGCCCGCAACGTCGTCGGTCTTCGGCCCGTCAGCGGCCCGGACGATCACCCGAAGAACTGGAATTAGGGTTAGCCAGCGGACCTTTCTCCCAAGGACAAAATCATGCATGTCGTCATTGTCGGGGCCGGGATTTCCGGCCTTTCCGCCGCCTGGGCGCTCATCAAGCGTGGTGCGAAGGTCACCTTGATCGAGCAGGGGGTCATTCCCAATCCCCTGTCGGCATCGGGCGATCAGCACCGGATCATTCGGCGCGCCTATGGCGGGCAGGGCGGTTACCAGCGCCGGATCGGCGCGGCCTATGCGGCCTGGGACGCGCTCTGGGCGGATCTGGGCGACAAACACCTGGTGGAGACGGGATTTCTGCTCCTGTCTCAAGTTCCAGGCGATGACGGCGAAGAGTACCGCGACGGATTGCGGACCGGTGGATACCCGGTCGAGGAGATGAGCCCCGCCGAAACGGCCACCCGTTATCCGTTCATCGATGCCGCCACAATCCGGTTCGGCGCGTTCAGCCCGGAAGGCGGCGTTTTGTTGTGCCAGAAAATCGCGGCTGGCCTGCGCGCCTGGCTTTTAAAAATCGGCGCGGAGGTTCGGGAAAACGCCCGGGTCAAATCGGTGGACGCGGCGCGCGGTTCCGTGGTTCTGGACAGCGGCGAAGCGGTCGGTGGCCACCATGTGCTTGTGACCGCCGGTGCCTGGGCGCCTGGTCTGGTTCCGGCGCTTTCCGCCGACCTGACGACCTACCGGACGGCCGTTGCCTATCTTTCCCCGCCCGAAGATCTCCTCAAGGCGTGGGAAAACGGGCCGGCCATCCTGGATGTCGGTGGCACGGTTGATGGGTATGTGCTGCCGCCTGTTGCCGGAACCGGCTTGAAGGTCGGCGCCGGCGTTCACAAGCGCAAAAGCGGCCCGGATCAGGATCGGACGCCCGAGCCGGGCGAGGGGATCACGCTGCGCAACTGTTTCAGCCCGCCTTTCGCGCGGATCGATGAGTACGATGTCGAAGGCGTCGTAACCTGCGCTTACACCTTCACCCGGGACGAGCATTTCTTCATGCGCACCGAAGACCGGCTGAGCGTGGTCTCCGCGTGCTCCGGGCACGGTTACAAGTTCGGCGCTGTTGTCGGCCAAACACTTGCCGAGGGCCTGTTGTCCGGTGATTTGGACGCGGCGCGGATCTGGCTGGAGGCGCGGGATTGACTTGAAAGAGGCGGCGCAACCGCCGCCTTTGATCCAAGCCGAAACCTTGGTCAGGCGTTCGCCCGGCCGTCTTCCACCGCGTCGAGAATGAAGCGCGGCAGGGCAAAGGCCGCGGCGTGAACGTCCGGCGTGTAATACCTGGTCTGAAAGCCGGCCGCGGAAAAGCGGTCGCGCAGCACGGCGACCGGCGTTTCCCTGAGGTCCGCATTGTCCGTTGCCCAGCCGAGCGCCATATGGCCGCCGAAATAGGTCGGGATCGCGGCGATGTAAGCAGCGGCGTCTTTGAAGATCCGGGTGAAACGCGCGACGCTGGTCACCAGTTCATCCCGCTGCAGGAACGGCACGCCGTTTTGCGTCACCAGAATGCCGCCGGGGGTCAGGCAGCGGTGCACGGCGCGATAGAACTCTTCGGAAAACAGGATCGCGCCCGGGCCATGCGGATCGGTGCTGTCGACGATCACCACGTCGAAGGCGCGGTCTGTTTCGGCAACGAATGCCATACCGTCGGCGATCACCAGCTCAAAGCGTGGATCGTCGACGACCCCGGCATTGAAGTCGGAAAAATGCGCCTTGGAGAACTCCACGACCGAGGCGTCGATTTCCACCTGGGTCAGGGTTTCGACGGCCGGGTGCTTCAAGACCTCTTCGGCCAGTCCGCAATCGCCGCCGCCGACGATCAGGACCTTGCGCGCGGATCCATGCGCGAACAGCGGCACATGGGACATCATCTCGTGATAGATGAATTCGTCCGCCGTCGTCACCTGGGTGATGCCGTCCAGCATCAAGACCTTGCCGAACACCGGATTGGTGAACAGCACTAGGTCCTGATGCTCGGTGCGGTCCTGAAACAGGATGTCCTCGCAGCTATAGCTCACCTGGACGCCCGGATAGAGCGTTTCGTTGAAGATCAAGCCGTCGCTCATGTGACCGCCTTGCCGCGCAAAAGCTCGGAGACTTCCGAGTGTGCCGGCCGGAACGCCTCGGTCAGAACGTCAACGCATTTTTCCGGCTGCGCATCGCCGCACATGAACACATCAAAAGCCGCATAACCGGCCTCCGGCCATGTGTGCACCGAAATATGGCTTTCGGCCAGAACCGCCACCCCGCTGACACCCGTTGGTTCAAACGGGTGCAAATGGATGTGCAGAAGGGTCGCGCCGGCCTCGTCGATGCAGCGGCGCAGTGTTTCTTCCATGAATGTGAGATCATCCAGACGCTCGGCGTCATAAAGATCGATGATCAGATGCGCACCAGCGCAGCGGACCCCTTCACGTTCAATGAAGTGGTCCAGCCGATCGTCAGCAGACGCAGCCATCGACACGGCGAAATTCAAGTCTTCCTTCTGGGTGGTGCTTCTTGGCTCGGCAACGCAAACTGCGCCTTCTTCCACACGAGCCTCCAAGTCCATCCCCAGTTGGAAGAGGGCGGCATTATTCATTACGCTCTCCCCAACCAGCAGATGAAACCGGGATCAATTCCGGAGCGCCACGCTATACAGATGTTTAAATCGAAAAACAACCAGTGAATTTAAAAGGATAACTTCGCCGGCTAAGGAGGGATAACAGCAGTTCTGCCTGATGACCGTGACCCTTAAAACTCTGCGGAAAGATGAGATCGAACCAGTGCTGCCGCAACTCGCCCGGTTGCGCATTTCCGTCTTCCGAGACTGGCCCTATCTTTATGACGGGTCGCTCGATTATGAGGAAAAGTATCTCGCGCGATACGCCAAGACACCTGGGGCCGTCATTGTTGGCGCCTTCGATGACGATGTGCTTATCGGCGCGGCGACGGGCGCGCCGCTCGATACCGAACTGGTCGAATTCCGGAAACCCTTCACCGGCCACGGGCTTTTGCCGGTGGAGATCTTCTACCTGGCTGAATCCGTGCTCGAACCGGCCTATCGCGGACGTGGTATCGGTCACGGGTTTTTCGAGGCGCGGGAGGCGCATGCCCGCGCGCTTGGATATCAACGCGCCGCGTTCTGCGCCGTCCTTCGTCCGGCCACGCATCCGGCCCGGGCCGCCGGTTACCGCCCGCTTGATCCGTTCTGGACAAAGCGCGGATAGCTGCGCGTCCGGCCCGCGCATTGCCGCTGGTTTCTGGTGCCTTACATCCATCGGGAAACACGGCGCAGATGATCGGGCGCCGGCCCGCGATCCGATGCCGCCGCGTGTCTCACCTTTCAAACATCAGGTAATTTGTCATGGCTGAGGAGACAGGGAGCAGCGCGGCGGCCTGGGAGTCCCAGACAATCCGGGATTGGGTGTTGGAAACAGGCCGCTTTTCGCCCGACCTGCATGATCTGGTGCAGCATCTCGGCCACCGGCTTTTAGCGGCGGGTGCGCCGGTGTGGCGGCTGCGGCTGTCCATGCGCACGCTGCATCCCTTGACGGCGGCAACGAGCGTCGTCTGGGAACGGGACGGGCCACAGCCCGAGCAGCTCGATACGCCGCATGGTCTGGAAGGCCGGTCGTCCTACATCGGCAGCCCGATGGCGCACGTCAACGCAACCGGCCAGCCCTTTCGTAGGAGGTTGACCGATCCCTTGACCGACGACGATCATCTGATCCTGCATGAGTTGAAAATCCGCGGTGCCACGGATTATCTGGCCTTGCCACTGAGGTTTTCCGACGGAACCGGCGCGACCTTTATCGTGACCAGCGATCACAAGGGTGGCTTTTCGGATCGTGACATTGCCGCGTTCACCCGGATCGGTTCCGTGCTGGCGCCAATTGCTGAAGTCTACCGGTTCCGCCGGATCTCTGGCGCAGTGGCGGAAGCCTATCTGGGCCCGCGCACCGGACGCCAGGTGCTGGACGGGCGCATCACACGCGGGGATATCGAGCGCATCGACGCGGCCATTTTTGTCAGCGATATCCGCGACTGGACCGGCCTCAATGTCCGTTTGCCCGCCGATCAGGCGCTATCCTGCGCGAACCGGTATTTCGAGGTGATTGCGGAAGCGGTAGAAGCCCATGGCGGCGAAATCCTTAAATTCATCGGTGACGGTGTCCTTGCCGTATTCCCGACAAATGACACGGATCTTGATGCCACCATGGTTTGCGCCAATGCCCTGAAGGCTGCCGAAGAAGCGCTGACGTCCGCGCGGGACGCAGATCCGCCGCTGGGGTTCGATTTCGGCATTGGCCTTCATTTCGGCGAAGTGCTCTATGGCAATGTCGGGTCGAAAACGCGCATCGATTTCACCGTGCTCGGACCGGCCGTGAACATCGCGGCGCGCATGGAGGGTCTTTGCCGGTCTTACGGCCGGCCGGTGCTTTTTTCGGCCGCGCTCGCGGAGAAGCTGCCCGGGCGGGCGCAGCACCTTGGCGATGCTGACCTGAAAGGCCTCGATCGGCCGGCCGGCATTTTCACGCTGGCGCCGCCGGAAACCGAGTGACGAAACCCGTTAGTCTTCCTCCAGCTCCCAGGTGATGGTCACCGAGGCTTGCAGCGCCATTTCGCCGGCCTCGATCGGCACGGCATCGGCCGCCATTGCGCGTTCCATCCGCATGGCGACGGGCCGCGGCGCGCCGAAGCCCGTTTCGCTGATCAACAGGATCGGCCCGAGTTCGGCGCCGGCGGCTTCGGCATAAAGCATGGCCCGTTCGCGGGCATTGGCGACCGCCTGCTTGCGCGCTTCGTTCAGCTTGTCTTCCGGGTCGCTAACCTGAAACTGAATGCCGCCGATCTGGTTGGCGCCGCTGGCGACCACTGTGTCGAGAATGGCGCCAAGCGTGTCGAGATCGCGGATCTTGACCGTCACCCCATTTGAAACGTCATAGCCGATGATGCGCGGCGCGCCGTCAGTCCAGTTTTGCGACGGCGTGTAGCGCGGGTTGATCGAAAATCCGCTGGTCTGGATGTCCTTGCCGGCAATGCCGGAGGCTTTGATTTTATCAATCACCGCCGTCATGGCCGCGGAATTGCCCGACAAGGCGTCGGGTGCCGTTTTCCCGGCCGTGACCACCCGGGCCGTCACGACCGCCATGTCGGCTGTTGCGCTGACGCTTGCCTGTCCCGTGATGGTGATTTGCGGGATCGGTTCGGCGGCTGTCTGGGCCGTGGCCTGGGCCGCCGAACCCACGGCGAGAAAGCTGGCGAAAGACGCTTGCAAGAGCCGGCGGTAAAACGCTGCAGGCCGGCGGAGACGAAAAGCGCGGGTCAAGATCGAAGACATGGATCGTTACCTGATGGCTGGGCAACCGCAGTGGGTCAAACAGGGGCACGATGGCGGGCGAATGCGGCGGACGCGTGTCCCTTTGGTTCACCGGCCGTTCAGCTTGCCTCGTCCAGGTCCGCCGCCGGCCGGCCCGAATTGGGCATTTGCGGCATGTCGGCGATGTTGCCGTCCGCCGACAGCAGCACCGCGATCGGCCGGGCGCTTTCGAACTTGGCGCAAATGATCATGATGACGACGGTCAGCGGCACGCACAGCACCATGCCCACGACGCCCCAAATGGCGCCCCAGAACGCCAGGGACAGCATGATCACGACGCCGGAGAGATTGAGGCTCGAGCCCATCAACCGTGGTTCGATCAGATTGCCGATGGAAAACTGGATGAACCCCAGGCCGAGGGCGATCGCGACGAAGGGGGCCAGGGTGTCGAAATAGACCAGCGCCAGAAGGCTTGGAAAAATCACGCCGATCAGGGAGCCGATGGTCGGAATGTAGTTGAGCAGAAAGGCGATGAAGCCAAACAGCGCCGCATAGGGCAGGCCGATCACCAGAAGGATCGCGCTGGTCAACAGGCCGGTGGCGATGCTGACGGCTGTCTTGATGCTGAAATAGTGCAGGATGGACCGGTTGATTTCCGCGCGCAGCTTGAAACCGGCCTCGGCCTGCGCGGCATTGGCGAACAGCCGGACGAACTTCTTGTCGAAACTCGACTGCTCGAGCAGCAAAAACACGGTGTAGATGAACACCAGCGACGCGGATCCGGCGACCGTGGTCACGAACCCGGCGCCGGCCGTCACCATGCGTTGCACCACGCTGTCCGGCAACAGGTCCCGGAGTTCGATCGGGTCGTTCAGGTCGGCCAATTGCGCGATCTGGCTGAAGAGGTCTTCGAGGCGCCGCTGATAGGCCGGCGCGTCCTGGGCAAGCTGGGCCAGGTTGGCGCCGACAACATCGAAGAGCACGATGCCGGTCCCGAAGATCGCCACCAGGGAGATCGGAAAGGACAGCGCGCGCGGCATATGCCAGGTGCCGATCGGAATGAGGCGCACCGCTTCCGACAAGGCATTGATCAGATACCACACGACCAGCGCGATCACGAAGGGCAGCAACAGCGACCGGCCCGCGACCAGCATCCAGCCGACCAGGACGATCAAAAGAACGCTCAAGGTGATGGTCATCAGCGAGGAGCGCATGGGCGGCGGCAGCCTTTTTGAACGCGGGTGGTGGATCTGGGTGCGTGACCCTGGTGAAAAACACCCTCCACTTTAGCGGTCAAAACCGGTTTGTCATGGGGCGGGGCAAAGCGCCGGCCGAACCGCGGCCCATTTTACGCGCCACGACAATGGCAGCATGCGGCGCGCCCAGGCCGTGGGGACGCGTTGGGATGCATTGTTCCGGGAAACGCGTTGGACACGATCACGGAAATCCGGCGCGGGTGAGGCGCGCCCATCATCAAGCCGGATTGGCGCCGGGTTTGGGCGATGCGGGCCCATCCCTTCGCGTGAAACGAGAGACGTCGATTTTACCGGAAACGCCCCGTGACCGGATGGCCAAGACGCGCTGCAGGTCTTTTTGCGCCATTTTTTGCCTCTTGTCCTACGAATGGCGCTGCCAATGCGTCTACCGGACCCAAGGATTTGACCGCCCGGGAAATCGGCTTGCCCTAAAGCCCGGCTGTGGTATAGGCAGGACGTGGTGCACTGCGGCGTCCGGCGCGTGAGTCGGCCGCGGGAAAGCCCAAGGGCCTGTAGCTCAACTGGTTAGAGCCGTCCGCTCATAACGGATTGGTTGGGGGTTCGAGTCCCTCCGGGCCCACCATTCCCAAATTGTTCATTGTTGTAGCTCGCCTGTAGCTCGCCGCCTTGAACTGGTGTAGCTCGCCGCCTTGAACTGGAATTTTTGACACCAACCTCTGGAATTTTCAGTTTTTTGGACGGGGTCCGGCGCGATGGGCGTGAAAACGGCGTTTTCGCGACCTGTTTTCGGGCTCCGAGGCCGCTCCGTCGGCGCTTTTTGACCGCGCCTTGAACACCCTTTAAAGCCCGTTAAACCGCCGTTTATGGCGCGTCATGCGCCGCTTTCAGAACAGTCCACGCATGCGCCGCAGCCAGACTGACCACCCCGTTACCGCCTGGATCGGATCGGTCGACCCGATCTTCCAATCCGAGCGGCTTGGTTTCAATGCATAGATGGGCGGGGAGCGGACTTTAGCTTCAATGCCCAATCGGCTCGGAGGCGGAGTGAGAGCACGAAACCGATTTTCTAGTTTGCCAGAGCATCGGCCAACTCGAGTTCACCTTTGCCGGTAATGAAATAACTTTTGGAAGCAGATTGATGCGCGCACCGCTCGCTGGCACCGCAAAGTTTCTGCAAACACCGAGTAACTGAGGAAGCACTACATTTTGCAGATTGGCCTAATTCCGTACGAGACAATCCTTTCGAACCAGCATGCGCCAAAAGCATGAGGATTTCTATGCGCGGCTCAACCGAATGCCCAACTACCACTTCACCATCTATGGTTTCAATATATGGGATTGCGGTTCGGGTGAGAGCCGCCATGGCTTGCTTGACCTTACCTTCGTCAGAAGAGTGATAGGTCCTCAGTAGCTCAGCCAAAACCCAACTAGCAGCGGCAACACTCATCGCAACATCTATTTCGGTCGGGTCGATCTCCTTTACGTGGACAGCATTTCGTTTGCTCCGGACATTGTAGACCATGCCGTAAAGTGCGCGCGGAATCAGCAGTCGCATCGACTCTGTGAGAGACGTCTCATTTTCCAAAGCTTTTATGGTCGATGCCACAGATCTTATTTCGGCTGGCGCAGAGCCTTTCCGCACGAACTCTATCAATCTCAGCGAATGTTCAACGAACCTACCGGCTTTGGTCAAAGCGGTCTGCAAATCACTCGCGCGATGCCTGGCGAGCAACTCTTGGTATGCGGTAAGCAAATCATCTACCACATCCGCTGAAATGGAAGATGAGAGATTAGCTCTGACCTGTGAAATCAAGTTTGACATTCTGCGCCTTCGAATAGGTCCAAAGTTGCTTCCCTCCAACTTCCTGCTTCTTACGTACAAGTAGCTCATCCCGCACAAGGCGCACGAGAAGCGGTGATAGCGAGGTTTGTTTCACTAGGATTGCGCTTTCATGGAAGCGGTCTACCAAGTCTGCAATTGTTCTGGGCTCATCAAAAAAGCCATTCGAGATCCAACCTTCAACTGTAGCTCGATGTCCGCTAGTTGATGACTTTGGTTTTTTCCCTTTGGGCCCATTCTCATCTGACACTTTCTCAGTGCGTGTCTTCCCGCGAGGGCCTGTGGAAGCCTTTTTTGACGATGCCCTAGCTGAATCCCGACCACTGAACTTTGCAGCCGCCGCTTTCGCGCCAGTGCTAGTTACGTAATAGGTCCCGCTTTCGTCGGTTTCTTCGATCCAGCGCGCCTCCGCAGTTGAAGACAAATCTCTTGTCAGGTTCTTGGGCATTGGCTCCCGCGCGCTGCGGAACCCAGCCACAACATCATCCCTCGAGAACGTATCGCTATCCTTGTATTCGCTCAGGTATAGCCCGATGGCGACGATGCGCTCCTTGTTTGTCGACGCCCCGGTTTCATCAATGTACTCTCCCATCGAAACTCTTTTCCGCCCAGCGTCTGGCGTTTCAACTTCTGGCGCAACACGTGGTACCATTGCCGGTGTATCACCCCATAAGATCGACAGCACCGTGAGTGCGGTCTTCTGATCGACAGTGTTATTCACATCGATTCCCTTACCCTTGAGCGTGAGGGTGAACTCATTTCTCTGCTCATCCATCGGCATGATTCTCCTTTGAGCGGTGAATGTACAGATTATGTAATAGTGTGTCAATTTCCATACGCATAGAGAAGACGCTTCCTGTGAATAGTCATAGAACTTATGCGGAACAGATGCGCCTCTCAGGCAGATATCTAGCCATTATCTTATGCTGTGATCCCAGTTATTCACATAGCGTATGCGTTCCAACCAATTGACAATTTTGTAAGTTATTGTTTTTAATAGCTATTCGAAATTCATGTATGAATCTGTATGTGTCGCTACGCAGAGATAGTGAGTTTGATCCGGAATATGAGGTCGGCTTCGCGCAGGGCGGATGCAATTGACACTCCGCAACTGGCTCGAAACGACGCGCATGGAGTCCCGCGCGCCGTAGAAGAGGGCATATTTGTCATGCCTAGCTGGGAATCTGAACTGGTAGCTGTAGTTAATTTGCGTGCAGCGAAAGGTCGGTTCGATGCACTGCGGTGCAGTAGCAAAGCAAAGGGTTGGATGTCGGCTCTGGGCCGCGACCGCCCGTTCTCCTCACACTCCCGGCACCATCGGCAAGAAGGAGTGCGGCGTCACCGCCGTATCGGCGTAAAATGCTTGCGGGCCGATGACGCCGGCGTTGGTGGAG
Source organism: Roseibium sp. (assembly GCA_017643215.1). Lineage (GTDB taxonomy): Bacteria > Pseudomonadota > Alphaproteobacteria > Rhizobiales > Stappiaceae > Roseibium. The sequence goes on from JAEPNV010000017.1 coordinate 59,069, forward strand.
GCTTCGGCGATGCCGAGCGATCCATCGAACTTGGACGGTTCGCCCGATATCCCGCAGTCATAGGACGCCGCGCCGGTGATCGCCGTGGTCGTGCGAGTCGAGACGCCAAACACGATCGCCCGGTCGGGTATGACGATGCTGCTGGCGACCGAGGCCCCGCTCAAGGCGAGCTCTTCCGCAACGGTCGCGATCCGGCTTTCGGCCCCCGACGGGCTTTTGGAGAGCGTCGCGACCGAGGAGAGCAGCTTGCCCCGCGGCAGCGCTGCACGCCCATGAACACCGGATGGGTTCCTGCGGGCCTGCTTTTCGTATCGACGCAACTGGCTTCCTGCCATTTCAAGCAGATCAAGGGGTCCCGATCCTGCACTGTCAAACAAAGTTGACAAGTTCTCGAGCATGGCGCGATGATGAAATCCTATTGAGGGAAACCGGCGCCCGATCGGTCAATCACTCAATTGGATCTGGGAGGAACTCATGAAATACAAAGCTGTTTTGACCGGACTTTTGCTCGGAACACTGCTGGCTGGATCGTCCATGGCGCAAGACAACATGGAAAAACTCAGCAACATGCAAAAGACCGGTGCAACATTCACTTTTATTGATCAGGAAGGCGACCGGGCCGACTCGCTGCGGAACATCCTGCAACATATCAATCTTCCCGATGGATTTGAGGTCAGCCTCTACGCCGTCGTGCCAGACGCCCGGTCCATGTCAATGGCACCTCAAGGAACGGTGCTCTTTGCCGGCACGCGCAAGGACAAGGTATGGTCCATCGTGGACCGCGACCGGAACCGCGTGGCGGACGAAGTCAAGGATTTTGCCCCCTCGATCACCTTCGACATCCCCAACGGTCCTTGCTTCTCGCCCGATGGGTTCCTTTACATCGCCGAGCGCAACCGGGTGCTGGTTTTTCCGGCCGCCGAGTTCTTCTTTGAAAGCCCCGACATCGCCGTGGGGCAGGTCGTGCCGCAGGGCGAACTGATCCCGGTCGAAGAAGAGAGCTTCAACCATTCGGCGCGCGTGTGCGATATCGGCCCTGACGGAAAGCTCTATATTTCTCTCGGCCAGCCTTACAACGTGCAACCGGTTGAAAAGCTGGAGATGTACGACGAGATCGGTATCGGCGGTATTATCCGCATGAACACGGATGGGTCGGGACGCGAAGTCTACACACGCGGTGTCCGCAACTCGGTCGGGCAGGACTTCAATCCCGCTACGGGTGAGCTGTGGTGGACCGACAACCAGGTTGACGGAATGGGCGACGACATCCCGCCGGGCGAGTTGAACCGCCAGACGGCAGCCGGTCAGCATTTCGGCTTTCCGTGGACCAATTCCCGCGTCGAGATGCCGGACTACAAGAACGTCCCGCGGCCCGAAGGGGTCACGTTTATCGAGCCGCAGCTTGAGCTGATCGCCCATGCGGCCGACCTCGGGATGCGTTTTTATCACGATGACAGCTTCCCGCAGAGGTACCATGGCGGCATCTTCTGGGCACAACACGGGTCATGGAACCGCACGACGCCGGTCGGCGCCCGCGTGATGTTCACCGCGCTCGACGAGGAGGGCAACGCCGTCGGGGCCGAGGTCTTTGCCGATGGTTGGCTCAATGAGGAGACAGGCGAGTATCGCGGCCGCCCCATGGATATCGAGTTTCTCCCGGACGGTTCGATGCTGGTTTCCGACGACTTTGCCGGAGCAATCTGGCGCATTGCGTACAATCCAGCGCCGGCTCAATGAGGCATGCGTTTGCAATTGCTCTTGGCGGGCTCGCGCTCGCCGGGAGCAGCGCGCACCCCGCTGTCGCGGGCGATCCGGCAGCCGGCCGCAAGATCGCGAATATGTGCCAGACGTGCCACGGCGTTGATGGATATGCGCGCATACCGATCGCCCCGCATATTGGAGGCGAACCCCAGGCGTATCTCGAAGCACAACTCATGGCCTTCAAAACCGGCGCGCGCGAACACGAGATGATGACTGTTGTCACGACCAGCCTGTCCGCTCAGCAGATATCGGACGTGGCGGCCTGGTACGCGGCTCACACGGCGGTCGCGACGCTTCCGGACGGCGTGAACGCATCTGATGCCCCCAGCGCATGTGTGTCCTGCCATGGCGCCGATGGGATCTCGGTCTTGCTCGACGCACCCAACCTGGCGGGTGAGGTCAACATTTATATCGACACCCAGCTTAAGGCCTATCGCATCGGAAAACGGCGGCATGAGATCATGTCGGAGATTTCTGCCGACCTGACCGACGCAGAAATCCGCGCTTTTGCCGATTGGTACTCCAACATCGAACTGAAGATCGAGCCGATCAATTAGCCGCCGATATCGGCGGGAAGGGCTTGCATTGTTTTGGCAGGCCTATCCACCGGTGGCAAAGTGCCGTCGGCCGTGGGTTTTTCATTCCGGACGCTGCCGCTCGGGTGAGGCGGCGGTTCTCCGGCCATCCGCCGGTTATCGCAGGTTCCCCCGGCGCCATTCGTAGGCGTTGCGCAAAGGCGTTTCTGCCGACCGACCGGGCTGACATGGCAGATGGGGCTTGATATGGGGCGGTCTTTGACAGGCGCTGTATCGTTTTGGGGTGAAAGGCAGTTCAACACCATGCCGACAAAAAAACCGACCCTTCATCTTTTGTGCGGGAAGATTGCTGCCGGGAAATCAACATTGGCGGCGCACCTCTCGGACGCGGACGGGACGGTGCTGATCGTCGAGGACGACTGGCTTGCGGCGCTTTACGCCGATGAGATGGCGACCGCCAAGGACTATGTCCGCTGCGCATCAAACCTCCGGGACATCATCGGGCCCCATGTTGTCGCCCTGTTGAACACCGGCGTCTCGGTTGTTCTCGACTTTCAGGCCAACACGGTGGACAGCCGTTCATGGATGCGCGCACTGATCGACCAGGCCCAATCCGATCATCAGCTGCATGTGCTGGTTCCCCCGGATGAGGTTTGCCTGGCGCGTCTGCGCAAGCGAAACGCCAGCGGCGATCATCCGTTCGCCGTTTCGGAAGACCAGTTTCATCGGTTCTCCAAGTATTTCGTACCGCCGGCCCCAAACGAGGGGTTCAACCTCGTCTTCCACGACCAATAGCCGCCGGGCGGCGTATCGCGGACTCGGGGCTGGCCAAGTCCCAGAGCGGCCGCCCCGCGCTTCCGGCTGGACATGGCGGGGCAATGGAATACAAACGTTTGTCGTTCCTCCGATCCCACTGATTGACCGATCCAGAGAGCCGAGTGCGCGTCCATGATCCCAGCCGCCTTCACCGCCGACGACACCCGCCTCATTTGCAGGACCGGGCGCGAAACGCTTCTCGTCGAGGCGATCGGTCCCGCGTCGCTCCGCGTCCGCGCCACGAAGAACGCGCAGTTCGACGACACTTTGCCCAGCGGCTTGATCGACACACCGCCCGCGCCCGAGAGCGCTGAGATCGCCATTGACGGGGCGCTGGCCACGCTGACGAACGGCCGTCTTCGGGCCGAAATCCGCCGGATGCCGCCCGGGCTGGAGCCGGTGCTGGAGCTCTCCTTTCGCGATGTTGAGACGGGTGAGGTGCTTTTGGAAGAGGAAATGCCGCACATCCTTTATCCCAACCCGCGGAACTACGATGCGGAGGAAGGCGCGCTCTGGCGGATCGAAGCGCAGTTCAAGGCGCAGGACGGCGAACGCTTTTACGGGCTCGGCCAGCATCAGCACGGACGGCTCGACCAGAAGGGCTGCGTGATCGACCTCCTGCAGATGAACACCGAGGTGGTGATCCCGTTTCTCGTTTCTTCCCGGGGATATGGCCTCATCTGGAACAATCCGGGTACCGGGCGGGTGGAGCTTGCCGAAAACCGCACGCGCTGGACGCTTCAGGCCGCGCCGCAGATTGACTATGTCGTAGTGGCGGGTCCGGCGCCCGCCGATATCCTCACGACTTACGCCGCGCTGACCGGCCACCCGCCGATGATGCCGGACTGGGCGCTGGGCTTTTGGCAATGCAAGCTGCGCTATGGCACGCAAGAAGAGGTTCTGAAAATCGCGCGCGAATACAACCGCCGCGGATTGCCGGTGGGCTGTTTTGTCATCGATTTCTTCAACTGGACACGGGGCGGCGAGGGACGGATCAATCCGGCCGATTTTCCAGATCCCGCCGCGATGGTCGACGAGCTCAAGAGCATGGGCATGATGCCGATGATCTCGATCTGGCCCGCGGTCAACGCCAATGCCGAGAATTTCACCGAGATGCGGGACGCCGGCTATCTGATCGAGCACCGGCGCGGGGTCCAGGCGTCCTCGATCTTCCTGGATGCCAATTCCGAAGGCCGCGTTCCCCTGTCCTTTTATGATGCCACCAATCCGGCAGCCCGGGCCTACCATTGGGACCGGATTCGCGAAGGCTATGTGAAACACGGTTTTTCCGCTTTTTGGCTGGATGCCAACGAGCCGGAGGTCTATCCGGCTCATCCCGACAATCTGCGCTATTTCCTGGGCGATGGCCGTTCGGTGACGAACGCCTATCCGGTGCTCCATCAACAAGGTTACGCGGAGCACATGGCTGGCGACGGGCTCGACGACGGTGTGCTCTTGTCCCGGTCCGCCTGGCTCGGGACACAGCGCTATCCGGTGGTGGTCTGGTCGGGCGATGTCCAATCCAGCTTTGCCGATCTCGCCCGCCAAGTGCGCGCCGGTCTCAACATGGCGATGAGCGGCATTTCCTGGTGGACGACGGATATCGGCGGCTTCAAGGGCGGTGATATCCGCGATCCGGCGTTCCATGAACTGCTGATCCGCTGGTTTCAATACGGCGTGTTCTGTCCGGTCTTCCGGCTGCATGGCTTCCGGCAGGACAGTCAGGGCGATCCACGGCTCGGCCGGGATTTTCTTGTTGGCGGCGCCGATAATGAAATCTGGAGTTTTGGCCCGGAAGTCGAGAGCCATTTGACCGCTTTGCTCCATTTGCGGGAGCGGTTGCGGCCGTATTTGCGCGCGCAAATGGCCACGGCCCACGAGACCGGTCTGCCGCCGATGCGCCCGCTCCTGGTGGATTTTCCGGAGGATCCGGCCGCCGCGGCGATCGATGACCAGTTTATGCTCGGGCCTGATGTTATGATCGCGCCGGTGCTGGAGGCTGGGGCGCGGGATCGGCGTGTCTACCTGCCCGGCAACGAGACGTGGCGCGACGCACGGACCGGTGAGACGATGGCTGGGGGCTCCTGGATCGATGCCGACGCACCGCTTACCCACATTCCTGTTTTCATCTGCGGCAGCGCCGACGTTCCGATCACAGGGTGATCCCAAGGCAACGGCGCCGCACCGGCGGATTTCGGCGCGAACGTCATGTGGCGGTGTTCACGCGGCGCAACCGCCGGACGGAGCCCGGCTTAGCCGGACCGCCCGGCGATCCGGCCCAGAACGACGGCGGCAAGAAGGCCGTTGCCGGACAGATACCCGGCATCGCGCGCGCCCGAGACGCCGCAGGCCGCGCCGCCCGCCGCGTAAAGATTGGGGAAGGCTGTCCCGTCCTCTTTCAGAACGCGGGCGCGATCGTCCACGACGAGCCCGCCCTGGGTATGGAACAGTGCGGCCGTAACCTTGACGCCGCAATAGGGCGGGCGGAGCAAAGACCCGGCAAACATCCGGCCAAATTCGTCCTCGCCGTCGGCCGGAATGGCCGCCACGGTCCGGGCGAGCACGTCCGGCGGCAGGCCGAGCGTTTCGGCAAGCACTTCGATCGTTTCCGCGGTCTTGATCGCACCTTGTGCTTCGGCGTCCTTGAAATCGGCGAACTGCCGGGCGATCGCGGCAATGCGCGCATCGAAGATGGCGAAGGCTTCGCCGCCTGGCTCGGCCAGAACGGCGCGGGCGGCTTCCGAATAGCCTTGCGCCTCGTTCCAGAACCGCTTGCCGTCGCGGTTCACCTGTATCCCGCCTTCGGTGATGACCGCCCAGGTGATCAGGATGCCGTGCGGATGGGCGACATTGCCGTGACCCTGATAGGCCCCCAGATGCCGGGTGGCCGCGCCAAGCTGCTCGCCCCAGTCCAAGGCCTCGCCCCGATTGCCGTCATGGCCGAACCATACGGCGTTCTCGATCTCCGGCATGTGCCGCATGAGCCGCGCCCGGTTGCCGCCATAGCCGTTGCAGGCGAGGATCAACCGGCCGCAGCCGATCCGCTCAGTGCCACCGTCGGGGCGGGTGACCTCAACACCGTCGATCCGGTCGCCATTTTGAAAAAGCGTCGTCACCGGGGCATCGCAGACAATGTCGATGCCCTGACTTTCGCAGGCGGTGCGCAAGGCGTCGATCAGCTCGCGGCCCGCCCGTGTCGGCAATCCATGCATCCGGCGGCGGGAGTGCCCGGGATAGTCGAAATCATCGATTAGCGAGAAGGCAAGGCCATGCCGGTCGCTCAGCCATTCGATGGCCTCCGCGGCATGAAACGCCAACAGGTCCACCAATGCCGGGTCGTTCTCGCCCTTCGCCTTGGCCTGAATGTCTTTGGCAAACAAGGCTGGCGTATCGTCAATTCCGGCGGCCTTCTGGAACCGCGTTCCGGCCGCGGGGATCAGGCCGGCGGAAAGCGCCGTCGATCCGGAGGGCACGACGTCGCGCTCCAGAACCAAAACCTCCTGGCCCTGATCTTTCGCGCTCAAGGCCGCGATCAGACCGCAGGCGCCGGCGCCGACGATCACGGTCTCCACTTTGAACGGAAAATCTCCCGGAAACGGCGCCACTTTGGCGGTCATGATGTCAGTTCGAATCATAGGTCTGCCCAAGGGCCAGCATCTCCGGCGTTCCGATGACCCGATTGAGGCCGTCGAAGTCGAACATGCGATCGGCGAACGGCCGGTTGGACCCGTGTTCGGCAAGGCTGGCATAATAATCGCCGGCCGCCTTTGCCAGCGCGCGCACGATGCCGCCGGGGAAAATCACGATGGAAAAGCCAGCGGCTTCCAGGTCCGCCGCCGAATTGATCGGTGTGGCACCACCCTCCACCATGTTCGCCAGGAGCGGAACCCGTTTCTTGAAGGTGGCTGCGATTTGGCCGAGTTCCTCGCCGGAGCGCGGCGCCTCGATGAAGAGGGCATCGGCCCCGGCCTCAACATAGGTTTCGGCCCGGTCGAGCGCTGCCTGGAAGCCTTCCACGGCGATGGCGTCGGTCCGGGCGATGATCAGCGTTTCGGTGGATGCGCGGGCATCGGCCATGGCGCGGATCTTTCCTGCCATTTCGTCCGCCGGGATCAACGATTTGTCGGATAGGTGGCCACAGCGTTTGGGCGAGGACTGATCCTCCACCTGGAGCGCGCTGGCGCCGGCGCGCTCATAGATGCGCATGGTGCGCTGGGCATTTAGCGCATTTCCGAAACCGGTGTCGGCATCGATGATCACCGGCTGCACCACGCGGTCGCGAATGAGCGCCATGGTGTCGGCCATTTCGCTCATGGTGGACAAGCCAATATCCGGGCGTCCCAGGCGTGTATAGGCGACAGCGGCACCGGACAGATACAGCGCCTCGAAGCCGGCGGACGCGGCGATGGAGGCTGTTAGGCCGTCATAGACGCCCGGGGCGATCAGAATGCGGTGCTCGGCAAGCCGGATTTTCAAGCTCATTGGGCCGCTCCGATCGTTGCCAGCGCCTCGGCGCAGGTCATTTGATGCGTGACCGTGCCAAGGGACACAAGCGTGGCGTCATGAACGTCCTGTTTGAATGCCGCGCAACCATCGGTCAGCATGATCGTTTCAATGTTGCGCACATGCGCGTCACGCAAGGTGCTGGCGACCCCGCCGTTGGTGACAATGCCGCCGACGATCAGCGTGTCGATCCCAAGTGCCCGCATGATGTATTCCAGCCGCGTCTGGTAGAACGCGGAATAGGCCACTTTTTCAATGACGTAATCGGCGGGCGCGAGCGTATCCACCACGGTGTGGCCAAAGGCACCGGGTGCAAAATCACCCTTACCCAGGAACGGGCGCAATTGTTTCAGGTGCGGTGCGATCAGTGGCTCGCTGCCGGGACCCGGCACCAGCGTGAACTGGGCGGAAATGTACGTGCCGCCTTTGGCGCGCAGCGCGTCGACAAGCGGCTTGATGCGCTCTGGCAGCGCGGCGATCGCTTCCGCCGTCTGACCGGCCCGGCCATAGGCACCGTCTGGATGCAGAAAGTCGTTTTGCAGGTCGATGGTCAAGAGCGCAGTGCGGGCCGCGACGAGGGGAAACTGACGGTTCATGTGGCGGTCTCCTTCGCCTCGATCAGCACATTGCCGAACGTGTCGACGGTGCCTTTCAGACCCGGTTCGATCAGGATCGTCGTATCGGGCTGTTCCAGGATCGCCGGCCCGCCGATTTCAGCACCGACCGGCAGGTCCAGACGCCGGTAGATGGCCGTCTCGTGCCACTTGTCACCAAAATGCACCTGGCGGTGGCCCTTCAACGCGCCGTCGACCGTTCCGCCGTCAGCCGGAGCGAACGCGGACAGATCGAATTTCGGCCGCCGGCCGATCACCGCCGTCCGCAGGTTCATGATCCGCCGTGTGCCGCCCTTCAACAGCCGCCCATAGGCCGAAAGATATGCGGCGTCGAACGCTTCGCTGATCTGCTGGCGGGTCGGTCCGGTGACCCGGCCGTTTTCGATTGTCGCGGTGAGCGGCACCGACACGGTGTGGGTCTGCCCGACATAGGCCATATCCAGTTCGATCTCCACGTCGCGCCGTGAAAAGCTCGATCGGGCCGCATCCAGCAGGGCCATGCCGCTGTCATGATGGTTCTGGATATGCGCGGAGAGGGCCGTCTCGTCCAGATCGTCGAGCATCTGGTTGAGCGTTTGGACAAAGTCCTGGCGCATATCGGCGATGACACAGCCCATCGCGGATGTAACCCCCGGATAGCGGGGCACAATCGCCCGGGCGAGCCCGACATCGTGCAGCATGGCGCCCGCGTGAAGCGCGCCGCCGCCGCCAAAAGGCATGAAGGCAAAGTTCTTGGGGTCGAACCCGCGCTCGATGGAGACGAGCCTGATGGCGCCGGCCATGCGGGAATTGGCGACGGTCAAAATGGCTTCCGCCGCCGCCTCTGTTGGGAGCTCAAGCGGCGTGCCGATATGCGTGTCGATCGCCGCGCGCGCGGCTTCGACATCGAGCCGTTTCAAACTGCCGCCGATCGGATTGTCCGGGTCGATCCGGCCAAGCACCACATTGGCATCTGTCACCGTCGGCCGGTCGTTGCCGCGCCCATAGGCGACGGGTCCTGGATCCGAGCCAGCGCTTTCCGGGCCGATGTTCAACAGGCCGCCCTTGTCGACCCAGGCGATGGACCCGCCGCCGGCGCCGATGGTCGCAATTTCAATCATCGGCGCGCGCACGACCATGCCGAAATCGATGCTGGTCTGCGGGCTGAGCACACTTTGACCGCCGGCAATCAGGGCCACATCGAAACTCGTACCGCCCATATCGCCGGTGACGATGTTTGGAAAGCCGGCCGTCTCGGCAATGTAACCGGCCGCGATCACGCCGGCAGCGGGGCCGGATAGGGTCGTGCGGACCGGCAAGCGGCAGGCCGTGTCGACACCCATGACGCCGCCATTTGACTGGACGATCAGGAATTCGCCCTCAAAGCCGCCGGAACTCAGCGCCTGTTCCAGCCGGTTCAGGTAGCCGGCCACCTCGGGCTGGAGATAGCCGTTGAGGGCAGTGGTCGAGAACCGCTCGAATTCGCGGATTTCCGGAAGGATTTCGGAGGAGGCGGCCACATGGGGATTGGGCCAGATCTCGCGCACGGCCGCGACGGCTTCACGCTCGTTCTGGGCGTTGGCGTAGGAATTGGCAAACAGCACGACCACGGCCGCGCAGCCGGCCTCTTGAAGATTCCGGGCCGCTGCGCGGACCGCATCCAAATCCACGCTTGTTCTGATCTCACCGCTCGCCAACGTGCGCTCCGGCACTTCCAGGCGCAGATCACGCCGGGCGACCGGCTCAAAATCGCCGCGCAGACCCCATGTGCGCGGCCGGTCCCGGCGGCGCATTTCCAGAACGTCCCGCAAGCCTTGCGTCGTGATCACGCCAATTTGGGCACCCTTGCGTTCCAGCAGGGCGTTCGTGCCGGCGGTGGTGCCGTGGACGACGACCGAGATGCCGGAGAGATCCGCGACCCGTTGCGAAATGCCGTTCAAAAACCCACCGGACTGGTCCGGCCGGGTTGTCGGAACCTTGGCGACCTCCGTACGGCCGGTGGTCTCGTCCAGCACGAAGACGTCGGTGAATGTGCCGCCAACGTCAACGCCAACCAGTTTGCCGCTCATTCGCCCGCCTCCTTCCAGCCGGCGCCATAAGCGTCAGTCGCGGCCTCTTCGGAAATGTAGCCAAGCGCCACATCGCGGGCGATGGCCGCCGGATCGCGGGATTGAGGCGCGCCATAGCCGCCTCCGCCGGGGGTTTCCAGGCGGACGGTTTGGCCCTGTTTCAATTTGATCCCCCGCATTTTCGAGACGAGTTCAGGTTCATGCCAGCCGTCATCCTGCTGGTAGGAAAAGTGATTGGTGGCCGCCTTGCCGCCGCCGGCGACACCGGCGGGCGCGAACCGGCCGCGCTCACCGAACAAGAAGGCGTCCGCGCCGTTTTCCTCCAGCACCTCGATTTCATACACCGCGCCGAGGCCGCCGCGATGCTGGCCCGCGCCGGCGCTGTCGGGTCTGAGCGCCCACTCCCGGAACATCACCGGATAGGCGGCCTCCAGGATTTCCAGGGGCGGGATCGTCGCCGTGGAGATCGGCGCGTTGCCATGGTTGAGGCCGTCGCTTTCGATCGAACCGCCATGGCCGCCACCGTAGAACGAGAACATCACCCAGGGTTTTCCGTTGGCCCGCTTGCCGGCGATCGACAGGGCGTTGATCGTGCCATAGGCGTTGGCGACGACCTGGTCCGGGGCGGCCTTCGCGGCGGCGGCGAAAATCGTGTCGATCATGCGCAAGATGGTTTCGGTATAGCCGCCGACCGGGGCGGGAAAGGTCGCCGACAGCATGGAGCCTTCGGGGACCCGGACGTCGATCGGCCGCATCACGCCGGCATTGGCCGGCAGGGCCGGGAAGATGTGCTTGATGGCGACATAGGCGGTCGCAACTGCCGTGGGCAGGGCGATGTTGACCGGACCGGCCGTGACATTTGCCGTTCCGGCGAAATCGAGAACCATTTCGTCGCCGCGGATTTCCAGCGCGACCCGGATCGGTAAGGCCGCGTCGGTGATGCCGTCATTGTCGAGGAAATCCTCCGCGTCCCAACGCCCGTCGGGCAGGGCGGTGAGTTCGGCCCGCATCAGGGCCTCGGCGCGCGCGCCAAGGGCATCCAGTGCCGCCTGAACGGTATCGGCGCCATATTCGTCGAGCAGTTCGTTCATCCGTTTGACGCCGAGGTCGAGCGCGCTGAGCTGACCGTTCAGGTCGCCCATGGCCGATTGCGGCAGGCGCGTGTTGCGCAGAACGATGTCGAGAATGTCCTGCTGCATGTCACCGGCGCGGACAAGGCGCACGGGCGGCAGAACGAATGCTTCCTGGAAAGAGTCGGTGGCTGAGGGATTGTAGTTCCCAGGAACCGCGCCGCCGACATCATGCCAGTGGCCGACGGAGGCGAGATAACAGAACAATTCGCCATCGCGGAAATAGGGCCGGACGAGCCGCATGTCGGACAGATGCGTGCCGCCCAAATGCGCGTCGTTGAAGATCCAGATGTCGCCATCGGTCACGTCGCCGGTCTCCGCCGCCTTGTCGATGACGGCTTTGACCGCAAACGCCATCACGCCGACAAAAATCGGCAGGCCGTTCTTGCCCTGGACCAGCGTATCACCGCTTGCCGCGTGATAAAGGCCGTGGCTGGCGTCGTGCGCCTCGGCGATGATCGGATTGAACGCGGCCCTAAAGAGCGTTGCGTCCATCTCATCCGCGATCTGTTCCATCCGCCCGGCCAGAACGGCCAGGGTGATAGGGTCGATGTGCTGGCTCATTGGGTCATTCCTTGGCGGAGGGTTTCGGCAAGATCATTCCAGACCTCCTGGCCGATCAGTTTGTCGCCTTCCAGTTCGAAACGGTCGATAAACCGGATGCCGTCGAACAAACTCCCGTCCAGCCATTCGCCGGAGAGCGTGCCGCGCGCATAAACGACCACGCGGCCACTGGCCACGGCCGTATCAAACCCTACATAGGTTTTCCGGATGGCGCGGTAGCGCGGGGCGGCCCAGGCGATCAGCTCGTCCAGCGTGTGCATCGGCGGGCTGGCGGGAAACTGCATGGTGAACCCGTCGGCAAGGAAGGACCGGGCGGCCTCAAGGTCCCGGCTCTCCATGGCGCCGAGAAACGCCTTGACGAGGGCGGCGGGCTCGTGGCGCGCCGGCGCCGGTGGGCGCGCCTTGCCACCGCGCATGTAGCCGGACGGGACGACCTCGTTGACGAGGACCGTGATGGCCTCGGGCGTCGCGGGGACAACCGTCAAGACGGCGTCCGTCAGCGCGGTGCAGAGGCGGCTCCTGGCGTCATCGCCATAGCCCTCCATCACATGAATTTCGATGACTGGCATGCATCCTCCCAAATCTGTATCTTCTATAATACCGATTTTGGCATACATAAAATCTTTTTTTTGTACTTTCTAGAATAAATCCGCTTGTAAAAAAATGGACTGTCGGTCATCTTCATGCGGCCGGGAGGACGAAATTTGAAGCATATCGGCAATTCTGCACTGCCCGAGGGCGGCAAGGCGCGGCGCGTCTATCTGCTTTTGCGGGACGACATCACCAGTGGCCGGTTCAAGGCCGGCTCGGTGCTGCCGGGTGAGCAGCGCCTGTCCGCGATCCATGGTGTGTCCAGGGTCACGATCCGGCGCGCCCTGGAAACGCTTGTCGCAGATGGCTTGATCGAAAAGCGGCCCGGCGCCGGATCCGTGGTCCGGGAGGATCGCGCGGGCGCCGCGATCGCCGCGGACATGGCATCTCCCATTCCGCAAGTCGTGCAGATGGGCCAAAGCACCACAGCGCGGCTCCTGTCGTTTTCTTACGGCGAGGCGCCGGCGGCGGTCTCCGCCGAACTCGGGCTTTCCGATGGTGAGCGTGTTCAAACCGCCATCCGGGTCCGGTCCTACGAGGGCGCGGCGTTCTCGCATCTGACAACCTATGTGCCCGAACGTATTGCGGTGAACTATTCGGAGGCGGACCTTGCCTCCACGGCGCTGTTCACGTTGCTGGAGCGCAGCGGTGTCGCGGTCGACAGCGCCGCGCAACGGGTCAGCGCGACCCTCGCATCGCCCGATGTGGCCCAGGCGCTTGACGTGTCGGTCGGCTCCGCGCTCCTGTCCTTGACGCGGACGGTGCGGGACGCGGACGGGAAAGGTGTTGAGTACCTGTCGGCGCTTTACCGGCCGGACATGTTCAAGCTGGAAATGCAGCTGGCCCGGGTCGGTCGGGACAGCGCCCGCCACTGGGAACCAATCATCGTCGCGCCGGTCGGGGAGCGGCCAGAATGAGCGGGCCGCGGACCTTGTTTGACCGGCTGTGGGACGCGCATGATGTTCACGCGCGCGGCGACGGCGCCTCCCTGCTTTGGGTCGACCGGCACCTGGTGCATGAAGGCTCGCACCACGCGTTCCGGAAGATCGAGGAGCGCGGACTTCGCGTCGCCTATCCCGAGCTGACCTTTGGTGTCGTCGATCACTACGCACCGACGAAGAACCGCGCGTATATCGCTGATCCGGCCATCCGCCAGATGATCAATACACTGACGGACAATACGGCGCGCCACGGCGTGCGGCTTTACGGCCTGGACGATCCCCGCCAGGGCATCGTGCATGTGATCGGCCCGGAGCAAGGCATCACCCTGCCGGGGTTGCTGGTGGTCTGCGGCGACAGCCACACCTCCACGCATGGCGCGTTCGGTACGATCGCCTTCGGCATCGGCGCGACGGAAGTCGCCCATGTTCTCGCCACCCAGACGATCTGGCAAAAGCGCCCGAAAGCCATGCGCATCACGATCAACGGGAACCTGTCGGCCGGGGTCGGCGCGAAGGACATCGCGCTCGGCTGGATCGCGAAACTCGGCGCCGATGGGGCGCGTGGGCACGCCATTGAATATGCCGGGCCGGTCGTGCGCGGCCTGTCCATGGAAGGCCGGATGACACTGTGCAACCTGTCGATCGAGGGCGGCGGGCGCTTTGGCCTGATCGCGCCGGATGAGACCACATACGACTATGTGCAAGGCCGGACGTTTGCGCCGACCGGCGCGACGTGGGATGCGGCGCTGGAGGCCTGGTCGCAGCTCGGTACGGATGCCGACGCCGAGTTCGACCGGGACGAGAGCCTGAACGCATCGGAAATCGCGCCGATCGTGACCTGGGGCACGTCGCCGGAAGACGCGCTGCCGATCACCGCTTCGGTTCCCGATCCTGACCGGGTGCCCGACGCGAAGCGCGAGAAGGTCCGCGACGCGCTGGACTACATGGCGCTCGTCCCTGGCCGGCCGCTTGAAGGAACCGCCATCGATCAGGTGTTTATCGGCTCGTGCACCAACGCGCGGATCGAGGACCTGCGCATGGCGGCCGCCGTCCTCGCCGGCCGGACCGCAAAGGTGCCTGGCATCGTCTCGCCCGGGTCAGCGCTGGTCAAAGCCCAGGCCGAACAGGAAGGCCTGGACCGCGTTTTCATGAATGCCGGGCTCGAATGGGTTGCCTCGGGCTGCTCGATGTGCGTTGGCATGAATGGGGATCTCGTTGCGCCGGGCAAACGCTGTGCGTCCACGACCAACCGCAATTTCAAGGGCCGGCAGGGGCGGGGTGCCCGCACACATTTGATGTCGCCGGCGATGGTTGCGGCCGCGGCCGTGACCGGCACGCTTGCGGACGTACGGCCGCTTCTTGAAGGCAGGGACGCGGCATGAGCGGTTGGAGCGCGCACAAGGGTCCTGCGGTTCTGCTGGCGGCGGAAAACATCGACACCGATCAGCTGATTCCGGCCCGGTTCATGTCGACGCCGCGCTCGGCCGGTTATGGCGATTATCTGCTTTACGATGCGCGCTATGACGAGGACGGCCGCGCAGTCGGACACGCGCTCAATCGGCATACTCCGTCGATCCTGGTCGCGGGCCGCAACTTTGGCAGCGGATCGTCGCGCGAGGCGGCCGTCTATGCCCTCGCCGATTTTGGCGTAAAGGTCGTGATCGCCCCGAGTTTCGGCGACATTTTCGCTTCCAACGCGGTCAATAACGGTTTGCTGCCGGCCCGCCTTGGCGCTGCGGATCACGCGCTGCTTGCCGATCACCTGTCTGAGGATGCGCGGGACCTTCACGTTGATCTGGCATCCAAGGAGATTTCATTCAACGGCAAAACGCTGCCGTTCGAGTTGGACCCGGCGTGGCAGACAAAGCTTATCAACGGCTGGGACGACATCGACGTAACCCAGCAGCACATGGACACGATATCCGGTTTCGCCAATGCCCGGCGCGCTCATGCCCGGTGGGCATGGCCGGGTGGGGGCGATGGCAGGCAGTCGCGCTAGCGGCGGTTACTTGAGGAGGGCGACGCGGTCGGCCCTGGAGGAAGGAGAAGACGATGAAACGGCAACTCATTGGAAGCATGCTCGCGGGCCTGTTCGCGGTGTCGCCCGCCTTGGCGGAAGACACCTTGACCGCAGTCCATGCGTTCCCCGAAACCCTGATCTATACCAAGAGCTTTCTGTCCTTTGTCGACAAGGTGAACAAGGAAGGCGAGGGCGTCATCCGCATCGACGTCCGCGGCGGTCCGGAAGCCATCGGCATGTTCCAGCAGCCGGACGCGGTGCGCGACGGCATCGTCGACATGGTCTATACGCCCGGCAGCTTTTATGCCGGCGCGCTGCCGGAAAAGGACGCGCTTGTCGCCTCCAACCTGACGGCCGTTGAGACCCGTGAGAACGGCGGCATCGAGCTGATCGACCAGATCCACCAGGAAAAGATGGGTGTGAAGTATCTCGGCTGGTTCGACAGCGGCGTGACCTACAACCTGTGGACCCGGAACGAGCCTGAGTTCGACGCGGACGGCAATTTGAAGGTCGACGGCCTGAAGCTGCGCGGCAATGCCGTCTACAACGCGTTCTTCACCGAATATCTCGGGGCGCAGGTGATCGACCTGCCGACGACGGACGTTTACGCGGCGCTTGAGCGCGGCGTGGTCGACGCCACCGGCTGGACCCAGATCGGCCTGATCGATCTGAAATGGAACGAGTTCCTGAACTACCGGATCGAGCCGAACTTCTTTTCCACCGACCTTGGCGTGATCGTCAATCTGGAAAGCTGGAACGGCCTCAGTGACGCTTCCAGGGAGATCCTGCAACGGGTCGCGATCGAGCACGAACGGTCCAGCGTCGAGGCGCTCAGGGCCAAGCGTGACGAAGACTTTGCTGCCCTCGACGCGCAAGGCATGCAGGTGGTTGAATTGCAGGGTGACGCAAGGGCCAACTATCTGGCCGCCGCCCGCGAAAAGACCTGGGAGCGGATGCGCAACCTGATGCAGGAGCATCCGATGGGCCTTGGCAACTACGACACGCTGATCGGTTTGTTCTACGATCCGGCGGCTGACTAAGACATCACTTTGGCCGGCGGTCCGTCCGGACCGCCGGCTCCCGCCCCGCATTCGCAAGGCGCCCGGCGTTGCTTTTCAGGCTGTATTCCTTCGTCATCTATGGCATGGCGGCCATGTCCGGCGCGACGCTGGTCTGGCTGATGGTGTCGGTCGTCCTGTCCGTCGGCATGCGCAATCTCGGCATCCAGCCGTTCGCCTGGCTGTTTACCTCTGCCGAATACGGGCTCTTGTACATGACCATGCTGGGCGCTCCCTGGCTGGTCCGGGCCAAGGGTCATGTGCATATCGAACTGGTGACCGCCGCTCTGCCGGAGGGCGCCCGGCAAGTCGTCAGCCGCGGCGTGGCGCTGACCTGCGTCATCGTCTGCGTGATCCTGGCCTGGAAAGGCGCGGACCTGCTCCTGACCAATATCGAGCGCAACGACTACGATGTGCGCGCTTACTTTTTTCCCCGCTGGATCCTCACCATCTCGTTCCCGGTCAGTTTCGGACTGATGGCGGTTGAGTTCTCGCGGTTTGTCGTCGGCAAAGACCTGATGCATTCGGGCCAGGCGGGGATTCACGAGTAATGGAGTGGTACGAAGCGCTGGCTCTTCTGCTCGGCACGATCGTGTTCTTGATGGCGATCGGAATGCCCGTGGCGCTCGCCTTTCTGGCCGCCAACATCATCGGCGCCTGGGTGTTCATGGGCGGTGACCGGGGCGTTGCCCAGCTCCTCAACAACGGCCTTGGGTCGCTGACCAAATTCGCGCTGGTGCCGATCCCGCTGTTCCTCCTGATGGGCGAACTGTTCTTTCATACCGGGCTGGGCCGGCGCATGTTCAACGCGATCGACCAGCTCCTCGGCCGCCTGCCGGGGCGCCTGTCCTACGTCACCGTCCTCGGCGGGACTGGATTTTCGACCCTGTCCGGCTCGTCCATGGGATCGACCGCGCTGCTGGGCTCGCTGATGGTCTCGGAAATGACCGAGCGAGGTTACAAGAAGCACATGTCCATCGGTCCGATCCTGGGGACGGGCGGACTGGCGATCATCATCCCGCCATCGGCGCTCGCGGTGCTTCTGGCGACGCTGGCGCAGATCGATGTCGGGGCGCTATTGATCGCCGGTGTCATTCCCGGCCTGATCCTGGCCGGCCTTTATATCGGCATGATCTGGTTCCAGACCCGGATCGATCCGGAGGCAGCGCCCGCCTATGACATCGAGCCGCGTTCGATTGGCGCCAAGCTGGCGCTGCTCGGACGTGATGTCGTGCCGATGGTCGGCCTGATGGTGGTCATCGTCATGATGATGATCAACGGCATCGTCACGCCGTCGGAAGCGGCCGCCTTCGGCGCGCTCGGCGTGATCATTCTGGCCCTTTTGTTCCGCTGTTTGAGCTGGGAGTCGTTGCGCAAATCGATCATCGGGGCGCTCCGCGTGACACTGATGGCCTATCTCATCGTGTTCGGGTCGGCGACCTTCAGTCAGCTTCTGGCGTTTTCCGGCGCCTCCCGGGGGCTGATTGACTGGGCGACCGGGTTCGATCTGGCGCCGGTCGCCATGCTCCTGGTCATGTTTGCGGTGCTTTTGATCCTCGGCATGTTCATGGAACAGATCTCGATCATGCTCCTGACGGTGCCGATTTTCTTTCCGCTCGCGCAAAGCCTCGGGTTCGATCTGATCTGGTTCGGGCTGATCATGCTGCTGGCGTTGGAAATCAGCTTCACCACCCCGCCCTTCGGCCTGCTGCTGTTCGTCATGAAGGGGGTGGCGCCGCCGGACACGACCATGCGCCAGATCTATGTGTCGGCCTTGCCGTTCATCGTCTGCTCGCTGGCCTTGGTCGTCCTCTTGATCGTGTTTCCACAACTGGCCACCTGGCTGCCGGGCCTGTCGGGATAGCGGCCGCTTTCTGAGTAACTGCAACTTAAAGATGTATTATGGTTCGTGGACGCGGGAAAGGCTCCGGGTAGGCTGAGGCGGTATTTCATTGAGGATTACCGACCATGCCCTTCACGCTCTTCAAAGGCACCTTCACCCCACAATTCGGCCGACCCGACGGCGATTCCATGCGTTTTGTGCCGGACAATCCCGATCCGCTGTTTCATCTCACGCGACGGGGTGCTGCACCTAAGGTCAATGGAATCAACGGCAGCGTGCAATTGCGCTATGAAGCCATCGACACGATGGAATCGCGCGCCAAGGATCCCTTTGCCTCCGATGCCACCGCCTCCAATCTCAATCTGGCCGGAACCAACGGCGGCGCCCAGCCGGCCCGGGGGTATATCTTCTCAAATCAGATCGGTCCGAACGGCCGGCCGATCGCCTTTGTGTTTGCCGGCGATACGGCCATGGCGGATGGCAGTTCGCATTTTGTGAAGGCCGAAGACCTGGGCGACAGCATCAACGTCCAACAGCTTGCCCTCGGTCATGCCTATCCGCTCTATTACGACACGCTGTTTGCCGACTTGCGGGCGTTTTGCGACCAGGCGGTGAATGCGGCACGGTCCGCCGCCAAGGGCGTGTGGGCGGCCGACGTGACGAATACCGGCTTTGGCTGGACCGACGATCTGAAACAGTTGCCGCCGATCTTTCCCAAGCTCTGGCGCCGATTGGACAGTTACAGCCGGGACGAAATCTTCTTCGAGCCGGACGCCCCCCTGTCAAACCTGAAGGCCTATATCGAGTCCCGCCGCGATGAACGGGTGTTCTTGCGCGATGAACAGAGATTTGCCGGGTTTGACGATCTCGTCGAGATTGATGGCGATCAGGTGCATTTGACCGCAGAACCGCAAAACATGGTCGTGGTGTCGCAAAAGTAGCAGCCCGTTTCACGTCGTGCCGGCCAACACTCCAAGGCCCCGCAAGATGTCCGGGATTTTGGCCTTGACCTTGAAGAAGCCTGCCGTTGCATGCGGCCAAACCAGATCATCGTATCGGCGGCGAAGCTGACGCATGCGGATGCCTTGCCGGCCGAGATCCGCGTCCGCCGCCGTCATGGCGTCCTGAACCGGTCCGACAGGCGTGTATGCGGTGACGATGGTGTCCGCGCCGGCGCGTTTCGCCAGGGCGGTAAGGGCCTCAGGCCAGTCCTGAGATGGAAGGACGCCTTTGTCCGGGCATTTGTACCACTCCGCGGCACGGGTGACGGCGCCCGAAACGGCAGCCTCGGCAAACGCTCTCACAGTCGGTGAGGTGGGCATTGGTGAGCGATTTGCCGTGAGCGCCAGACCAACCACGGCGACCGGTTCTGCCGGATGAACCGCCCAGCTCTCCGGATGGCAGTCCTCCTCGCTCACCAGAAGCACACAGCGCACAGGTTCGGCGATTTGGTCTGCCGGCCGAACCGGCATGGGCGCACCAGGCGGCGGTTCTTCCAGCGGCGGCGCGGTTTTGGCAAGACCCCTTTCCAACGGAAACCGGCCAACCGTGTAGCGGGCAATGTTGTCGGGGCGCGCCAGATAGGTCTTGCCCCTGGTGTGAAGGCCTCCGACCCACCTCCAGGACAACGTATTGGAGGCCGGGTCGCCATCAAGCAGATGGCGGTAGAAAAAATCGGCACCAAGTTGCCAGGGTAGGCCCAGCGTGTAGATCCAGATGCTTGCAAACCACATCCGCGCGTGATTGTGCAGGTATCCGGTCTCGATGAGTTCGTGGCTCCAGGCATCGAAACAGGCGATGCCGGTCTGGCCGGACGTCGCGGTTGCGAAACGTTTCATGAGCTTTCGGTCCGCACCAAGACCGTCGGTGAGGCGATTTAGTTCGTCCTTGTACTGATGCCAAACGAAGGGGCGGTGTTCCAGCCAGCCCTTGAAATAGCCGCGCCAGACAACCTCTTGAATGAATTTTTCCGCAGTTTGCGGGGAATGCCGCGCGAAAACATGCGTCAGCACGTCTTCCTCCAGAAGAACCCGATGCCTGATCCAGGGCGAGAGCGCTGAAACGTTCAAACGGTTGCCGGGACCACGGTCGTGGTTGCGGGTCCTTGCGTATTTCTCGCCCGCGCGCGGCGCAAAAGTGTTCAACTGGCGCAGTGCTGCGTCCCTGGTCGCGGACCAGGATGTGTGGCGATGACCGTTGCCGAGCGGGAAATCAAGCTGGGTCATGGTTTGGATCGTGTTCCTGCCGTGCCTGCCGGATTGGAGCGCGCGGGACGAAATAGGGCGTTTGCGTCCGGTATGTCTCAAACTCCGCGCCGAACATCCGTTGATAGCGCCGCTCCTTTAAGATCGGTGCCAGGGTGCAATAGAGGGTGAAGCTGATGGCGAGGACCAGTTGGTCGGGCGTCCAGGTCGGCACCGTCCAAAGGGTGAGCGTGAAGGCCAGATAGATCGGATGCCGGACGAACCGGAACAGGCCAAACTTCGGCATCGGCGGAAACTGCGGTCGCACACCGCGTGCCAGCGATACCCAGCCCAAAAGCCCGCTTTGCACTTCAGCGCCCGCGTCGAAGGAGGCTTTCATCAGCAAGAGCCAGCTTGAGGCGTAAAGTCCGGACACGGCCCATAGCGCCGGGCCCTCGGCCCGCCACCAGATCGTGCCGGTTGGCGTCCAGAACACAAACAGTGCGGCCAGTTGAAGCGACGCGATGAGGGCGTAGGTCGTCGTGGCCAGGGTCTTGCCGCTATTGGCGGGCGCGAGCCGGGCCAGTGCGCGGTTGCCGGCCCTGCTGAGAAACAGCGAGTGGCCGAGCGGAAACTGCACGATCAGCGCGAGATTGACGGCCCATGCGAAGGGGTAGGGCACTGTGCCAAACGCGCGCGACATGCCAAACCACATGGCCACGATCATGGCAATGACCGCGGCCGCGAAGATCAAATGGCATGCACATCCATAAACAAGGGCAACTAAAACGGCCCGCCGCCGTTCGCCGGGGGCGCGAGGCATTGGTTGGGCGGCGAAGGTTGCGGCCAACGGCGGCAGCGACGTCAAACCATCGTACAAGCGTTTTGAAATGGAACGGTCGGGCATGTGTGTGGGCGCAGGCGGTTTCTTCTCGTTCGGCCATCACATGGAAGCGGATCGTGCATCGTCCATGATGTGCGACAATCGGTCCAGTCAGCGGCGGCGGGCGGCGGTTGCGCCGTCCAGGGATCGGCGCAGCAGGCCGGCGAACAGGCTGCGGGCATCGGCGGCGGGTTGAAGCAGCTTGCCGGGGCCGGATTCGATCAAAAGCGTCCGGCGCCGGCCCAAGGCGCGCAGCGCCTTTCGTGCGACGTCGCCCGGTTCCATTGCAAAGGGCAACTGGTCTCCTTGGAAACCGGCGGATCGGCCAAACCCGGTGCGCGTTGCGCCGGGGCAGGCACACAGGATGTCCACGGGTTCGGTGGCCAGCTCGGCCGACAGCGCTTCACTGAACGACAGGAGAAAGGCTTTGGTGGCCGCATAGGTCGCCAGGTTGGGGACCGGTACGAAACCGGCCGAACTCCCCATGACAATGACACCGGCGCGCCGGCGGTTCTCTCGAGCCCGCACCACCATGTCCGGCAGGATGGAATGCAGCAGGCCGAGCACGGCGTTGATGTTCAGATCAACGGTCGCACGGTGTTTGCCGGCCGGGCGGTCCAGAAACCGACCGTAAACGCCCATTCCTGCATTGGCGATCAGCAGATCGATCTCCGCCTCATTTGCAGCCTGGCACACTTTTTCGAGGCCGGCCGGGTCGGCCAGATCGGCGTCTACGGCAGTGACGGTGCGGCCGGCGTCCGATTCCAGGCTGGCCCGGAGGGCGTCAAGGTCGGGTCCTGAGCGTGCCGTCAAGACAAGATGCGTGGCAGGCGGCAGCGCCTGTGCGAACGCTTTTCCGATTCCCCGGCTTGCGCCGGTGATCAAGGCGGCTCGTGGCGGTTTACGCCGTGCGGAACAATAAGCCATTGGGCGTCTCTTTCTGCAGGACCACATCCAGGAAAGATACGCGTTCGCCGACACACAGGATCGCGTCTAGACGACGGTTTGTGCTCAAAGTGATCCGATCAAGCAGCTTTGCGCCATGCTTCCGACTTCAAGAAGGCCGCCAGATCCTCGGCCGGCATTGGGCGGGCAAAGGCGTATCCCTGCAATGTGTCGCAGCCAAGCTCGGTCAGAATACGCGCATGTTCCGATGTCTCCACCCCTTCGGCTGTGATGCGAATGCCGCGCGCACGGGCCATGTCGACAATTGCGCGCACAAGATCAAGCTGCTCGCCGCGCTTGATGATCGGCTGGATCAACTGGCGGTCGATCTTGATGCAGTCCGGCTGCAGTTTGAGCAGGCTGACCATCGAAGCGCGGCCACTGCCAAAATCGTCCAATTCGATGGTAATCCCGCTGTCCCGGATCCGGTCGATGTTCTGCGCGATTTCGTCCGTCTGTTCGTCCAGGAAAATGGTCTCCAAAAGCTCGAAAGCGATTTGCGAATTGCAGGGGTCCATCCGTGCCAGCTCATCCATCAGGTCAGGGTCGCTGATCCGCGCGAAGCCGATATTGACGGAGATTTTGGGCGTCTTGACCCCGTCCGCTTCAAGCCGCCGGCAGACTTCCACGGATTGCTTCAAAACGCGGCGGTCCAGATCTCCCATGACATTCAGGTCTTCGGCCACATCAAAGAATTCCGCCGGCGGAAGGAGGCCGCGGGTGGGGTGGGCCCAGCGAACCAGGGCTTCAAGCCCCGCATAGGCGCGCGTTTTTGCATCGAACTGCGGTTGATAGTGGGCGACGAACTCGTCCCGTTCGAGACCATGCAGGATGTCGTCGGCGATCCGTTTCCGTTCGGTCAGTTCAGACTGCAATTTACTGGTGAAGACCTCGACCCGGTTGCGGCCGGTGTCCTTGGCCTTGTAGAGGGCGATGTCGGCATTCGACAAAATGCTGTGCGCCTCGGCTGCCGGGCGCATGGCCGTTCCGATGCTTGCGCTGAAGCGGCACGTCTGCCGGTCGATTTCCACCGGGGTGCTGAGACGTTGCAGGATCCGGCGGCACAAGCCGTCGATATCCTCCGGCATACGGCACAACAGCACAAATTCGTCACCGCCGGTCCGCGCCAGGAAAGCGTCTTTCGGGGCCAGATCGGTCAGCACCGCCGCCACATGGCGCAGAACCTTGTCGCCGACCGAATATCCAAGCGTATCGTTGATGTGTTTGAAACGGTCGATGTCAACGTGAAGCGATGCAAGGTGGTCATCACTTTTGGCGGCGGTGACCTTTTTATAAAGATACTGTTCCAGATACCGCCGGTTCGGCAATCCGGTCAAAGCGTCATGCAGACTGTCGTGAACGGCCTGTTCACGGGCCCGTTCCAGATCCGCTGCCATTTGCTCAAGGCGCCGGGTCTGACGCCGGGCCTCCGTCACGTCGATCCGCAAGGACACGGTATCGCCGTTTCCGGTCCGGCTTTCATGAACTTCGACAAACCGGTCCCCGGGCATTGCCATCTCGAAAGGCGCAGCCGGATCACGGAACCGGTCAAGGCGCTTGGCCAGCCATTCTTCCTCCTGGCCGGCCGCATCGGGCCGTTGCCCTTTTTCGACAAGCGCCCGGGTCAGATGTTCGAAAGAAATGCCCGCTTCGAGAAGTTGGGGCATTTCGGCAAAGTATTCCCGGTAACGCGAATTGCAAATGACCATCCGCTCGTCACTGTCGAAGACCACGAAAGCGTCCTGCAAGGCTTCAATGGCGTTTTCAAGCCGGTGATGTGAGATCTCCGCCGCCTTTCGCGCCTGTTCGATTTCGCGTTTCCGGTTTTCCTGTTCGGTAACGTCCAGGACCAGGCTGTTGAACCGGATGGTGCCGTTTTCCATAAGCACGGGTTTTCCGCGCCCGTGAAGGTGTTTGCGGCGACCTGATTCCAGTTGAACGCGCCATTTGTGGTCCCAGGGGCTCAGGGTTTCCGCGGACTTGACCACGGATGCTTGCATGGCCGGCAGGTCGTCGGGATCAATCATCTGCCAAAGCCGGCTTGGATCGCCTTTGATGTCTTCCCAGCTCAGTTCCCAGATATCCGTGCAGCCGGGTCCAAGGTAAACAATCTGGTCGGTCCCGTCCGGCAAGATGTCGTACTGATAAATCGCGCCGGGAATGTTCTCGGCCATGTCCTGGAACCGGCGCTGGTTCTGTTTGGCAGCGACCTCCGCGGTCCGTAGTTTGGTCAGGTTGTAGTTGACGCCGGTTACACGGACCGTTTCGCCCGCCGCGTTTTTGACCGCTGATCCATACGCCTTGACATAACGGACATTGCCCGATCTCGTCATGATCCGGAATTCGGTGTCGTAAAGCTCGCCGGTCTTGAGCGTTCTTTCAAACAATCCGCGTGCGCTTGCCACGTCTTCGGGATGGATCCGGCCGGCCCAATCCTCGAACCTGCCACCGAAATCGGTGCGGCGGATCTGATAAAGATCCATGATCGCCTGATCCCAATAAAGGGCGCCGGTCTCAAGATCGTATTCCCATATGCCGATCTGACCGGCGTCCGTTGCCAACCTCAGCCGCTCAGCGATGTGTTCGGCGTCTTTCTGTTTGTCCCGCAGTTTTTCGTAGGCGTTGGAATAAAGGCGCACACCGGCGGCGGCGATAAACGTGGCAAGGATGCCGATCAAAGCCGGCACAGCCGTCGCGCGAAGAGCATCGGCCCGAATGGCACTCAATGGCCGTTCAACGGCGATGCCAAGGTTCCAATGCGGGATCATTCCAGTGAAATAGGCGTAGCCGGCGTGCCGGACGGAGACGGTCGGGCCTTCTTCGGACGCCGCCAGACGATCATAGAGGCCCAGCCCGGAGATGTTGTGGGTCGGCTCGGCACCATCCGATACCGGGTCGATCGGCAGGGCCCGTTTTGCGGTCAGCAAGTAGTACCGCATCCCAAGGTCTAACTTCGAGCCGTGACGGATTGATTCCAAGAACATGGCATCGATTCCGGCGGCAATAACCGCGACAAGCGAACCGTCCGGGCTTCTGATAGCGCGGCTGAAGGGGACGAGCTGGCTGCCGTCCCGCCGGCTTTCGATCGGGTCGCCCAGGAAAAAGTCAACCGGCCGCGGGGCGCTGGCGTGCGGGTGCGCGGAAAAGTATTCCCTGTCGGAAACATCCAAACCCACTCCGACCGGTTCGCCGCCGAGTTCAGCCCGCACCGTTCCCTTTGAATCTGCCACAATCAAATTGCGCAAGACCGGCGCCGCCTCGTCGAATTCCGCGAATGGATCGCGAATCTCGCTGGCAATGCCGTATTTGCTGATGTCGGCGGCCAGTTGGTCCGTTGCGAGCCGCAGGGTTTGGAAAAGCAATTCGGCATGTTCGGTCGCATGCCGCAATTCGATTTCAGCGGCGGACAATTGATGGGTGACCTGATCATGATAGCGTATCGCACACACGGCCGAAGTGGCCGTGAGACCGCCTAATAACGCGATCAGCCAAAGCCCCCTCGTCCTTTTGAATTTCATGCCGCCAGCCCCTAAAATTTGCGGGTCACATCTATTCAAATATGTTGTCTGCTTTGTTAGGCAATAAAATTCGGCATGATTTTTATATAATCCCCATCAAAATTTCCGACGCGTTTTGTTACTCAACGTCAATATTACATAATTCTACAGATAATCGTAGGATTGAAAATTATCCAACTATTTCAAGAGGTCTCAATCAGGCCTAAAATCTAAAGTTGTTTAAATCAGATTTCGGACCGCCCGCTTCGGGTCAATAAAGCCAGCGCGGCAACCACGTCGAGACGTGCGGAATGGTCCATAGAACCAAGACTGCAAAAACCTGCAAGGCGATGAACGGCATAACACCTTTGTAGATTTGTCCGGTGGTGATTTCTTTTGGGGCCGCGCCACGCAGATAAAACAGCGAGAATCCGAACGGCGGCGTCAAAAACGACGTCTGCAGGTTGATCGCGATCAGGACCGTCAGCCAGATCGGATCAATGCCCATCACAAGAAGCGGCGGGATGAGAACCGGCAAAAGGATGACCGAGATCTCGACGAAATCGAGAAAGAAGCCGAGCACAAAGACAAAGAGCATCGCGAAGACCAAGGCCCCCGTCGGTCCACCGGGCATCTCCTGAAGGATTTCATGGACCCGGTCTTCGCCGCCGAGGCCGACAAACACCAGGCTGAAAAAACTCGCCATCAGGATCGTGGCAAAGATCATCGAGGTGACGGTGAGGGTCGACAGCATGGCCGATCTCAAAAGCCCGGACGCGAATGCGCTTGTCAGGATCTTGAACACGACCCCCAAAGCGAAGACCGCCAAGCCTGCATAAGTAACCGCAAGAGCGTAGTCGCCAAGGGACACATCGGAGCGTTGCAGGCGAACCGGCAGCACGCTGGCGGCGACGGCCAGCAGGATCAGGGCCGATGTTGCAAGGACGATCAGGCGTGTGGAGATCCCGAGCCGGCGGCCGGCCAGGAGAACCGCCCCGATCGCGCCGACCGATGCTGCTTCGTTGGGAGAGGCGATCCCGCCGAGGATCGACCCGAGCACGGCGATGATCAACAGGACCGGCGGGATGACGGCCCCAGCGATCTCGCCCGCCGTCGGCCGTTCAACCAGTTCGGTCATGGCCGGGGCATCGCCGGGGAAGAGCCGCGCGCGCGCCAGAATGTAGGCGCAATAGATCGCAACAAGCAGCAGGCCGGGCACCATGGCGGCGGCGAAAGTCTGTCCGACGGAGATGGTCTCTACGGAGAACTTGCCTTGCGCATACTGGGCCTGCTGAAAGGCGTTGGACATCACGTCCGACAGGATGATCAGCAAGGTCGAGGGCGGAATGATCTGCCCGAGCGTGCCGGCGGTGCAGACCATGCCGGATGCCAGTTTGGGATCGTAACCGTTGCGCAGCATCGTTGGCAGCGCGATCAGCCCCATGGCAACGACCGTCGCGCCGACGATCCCGGTGGAGGCGGCGAGCAGCGCGCCGACCAGCATGACGGAAACGCCGAGCCCCCCATTCATGGTCCCGAATGCCCGGCCCATGGTCTCCAGAAGATCCTCGGCGATACGGCTTTTTTCCAGCACCACGCCCATGAAGACGAAGAGCGGGATGGCGGTCAGGACCGGATTGGTCAGGACGCCGAAGAACCGTTGGCCCATCGCCCCCATCAGTTGGAGATTGAAGTCTCCGAGCATCCAGCCCAGGACGGCGAACCCGGTCGCGACACCGGCGATCGTGAAGGCGACCGGATAGCCGAGCAGGATGAAGGCGATCAGCGCGCCGAACATGAGAAGGTCAAGCGGCAGCGTCATTCAGCAACGCCCTTGAGCCGGATGATATCGCGCAGCAGGGCCGCCAGACCCTGCACCAGCAGCAACACGCAATAGGCCGGAATGAGCGATTTCAGCAGGAAGGATGCCGGGATGCCGCCGACGGAAATCGGGCCCTCCAGAATGGCCCAACTGCCCCGGACATAGGGCCAGGAAAACCACAGGAGCACTGCCAGCGCCGGTGTCAGGAGGAAAAGATGGCCGAAGAGATCGATCAGTGCCTGGGACCGGTCTGTGACCTTGGCGTAAAAAATGTCGACGCGCACATGGGCATTGACCAGGAACGTATATCCGGCGCCGAGCATGAACAGAGCCGCGTGGAGATATAAAACGCCCTCGTCCAAAAAGATGAAGCTGAATCCAAAGACGTAGCGCAAGAGAACGATCGCGAACTGCAACAAGACCATGGCCAGCGCGGCCCAGCACAAAGCCTGGCCGATGGCGGCGTTGATCCGCTCCAGCAGTTCCGCAAACTTCGCCATTTCCGGTGGTTCCCGCCCCATTGCCTGGATTGCGCACCTTCCTTGTGGACCTGCCCTACCGTATGGCGCGGGCGTGCGACATCTTCAAATTGCCCCAAGTGATAAAAACTTGTGCCCAGCCAGGCTCCGCACAGGTCGTCACATGGCATCGTGTCGGACCGCCGGTGCTGAGCGCTCACTCATGGGAGGCGGAGAGGCGGGTCCGCCTCTCCGCGACCGAACAGTGGGGCCGACCGGCCCGTCCTTAATCGTACTGATAGGACAGCGCGCGGGCGTTCATCTGGCCGTTGTCGGCATAGGGCATATACTCGCGCATCAGTTTGCGATAGGCGAGGAAGCTTTCGGTGGTCTTCTTGACCAGGTCATCCCCGTCATTGCGCAAATCCGCAATCACTTCGCCGGCCGCATTGCCCATCGCCACCATCACATCGTCCGGCAGCTTTCGCACAACAACGTCATGCTCGGCAACGAGTTGCGACAAGGCTTGAGCGTGTTTGGTGTTGTACTCGGTCAGAACGTCGTTGTAGAGGCTGGCGCAAGCTTGGGCGACGGCCTGTTTCAGATCGTCGGGCAATGCGTTGTAGGCATCCAGATTAACGGCGCATTCTTCCGCGGAGGACGGTTCGCCAACGCCGGGCCAGTAGTAGTTCTTGGCGATCTGGTAATAGCCGAGCGCGCTGTCGGTCCACGGCCCGATGAATTCGCCCGCGTCGAGAGCGCCTGATTGCAGGGCCTGGAACATGGCCGGGCCGCTCATCGCCTGCACCGCCATGCCGAGCTTGGCACACATTTCCGAGGCAAGGCCCGTGGTGCGGAATTTCAGGCCGCGCAGATCATCGACCGTGTTGATCTCGTTCCGGAACCAGCCGGCCCATTGCGGCCCGGAATTGCCGCACAGGAACGGCTTCAGATTGAAGCGGGCATACATTTCGTCATAGAGCGTTTGGCCGCCGCCATGGATCAGCCAGCCGGCCTGTTCGGGCGCCGTCAGGCCGAAGGGCTGTGAGCCAAACAGCAAGATACCCTTGGACTTGGACCCCCAATAGGCCGGAACGGCGTGATAAAGGTCCGCTGTTCCCTGGCCGACGGCATCAAAGACGCCCCGGCCGGGGACGATTTCGCCGGCCGCGAACAGCTTGACCTCGATCCGCCCGCCCGAAAGGCTGGTGATCCGGTCGGCCAGCATTTGCGCGGCAATGCCGGGACCGGGCAGGTTCTTCGGCCACGCGGTCACCATCTGCCACTGGCGGATGTCCTGGGCAATCGCCGGGCTTGCAAGGGCGGTTGCCGCGGCCCCGGCGGCGCCGGCTTTCAGAAAATCACGTCTTTTCATCACTTCATCCCCTCTCTTCAAAACATGGGAGTGGCGTTTGGCCGGACTACGTTCCCAAAATGCCCGGCAAATTCAGCCCTTTTTCGCGGGCGCATTCGAGCGCGATGTCATAGCCGGCATCGGCGTGGCGCATGACACCGGTTGCCGGGTCGTTCCAAAGCACCCGTTCGATCCGGGTATCGGCCGCGGGTGTTCCGTCGCAGCAAATCACCATGCCGGAATGCTGCGAAAAGCCCATGCCGACGCCGCCGCCGTGGTGCAGCGATACCCAGGTCGCGCCGGAGGCGGTGTTGAGCAGCGCGTTGAGAAGCGGCCAGTCGGACACGGCGTCCGAGCCGTCTTTCATGGCCTCGGTCTCGCGGTTGGGCGAGGCGACCGAGCCGCTGTCCAGATGGTCCCGGCCGATGACGACCGGCGCCTTGAGTTCGCCGGAGCGCACCATCTCGTTGAAGGCAAGGCCCAAACGATGCCGCTCGCCGAGACCGACCCAGCAGATCCGGGCGGGCAGACCCTGGAAGGAAATGCGCTCGCGCGCCATATCGAGCCAGTTGTGCAGGTGCCGGTCGTCTGGAAGGAGCTCCTTCACCTTGGCATCGGTCTTGTAGATATCCTCCGGATCGCCGGACAGGGCGCACCAGCGGAACGGACCGATGCCGCGGCAAAACAGCGGCCGGATATAGGCGGGCACGAATCCGGGGAAGGCGAAGGCGTTTTCAAGACCTTCCTCGAGTGCCACCTGGCGGATGTTGTTGCCATAGTCGAGCGTCGGAATGCCCGCGTTCCAGAACGCGACCATGGCCTCGACATGGTCCTTCATCGAGGCGCGGGCCGCCTTTTCGACGGCCTTCGGGTCAGTTTCAGCCACCGCCCGCCATTCCGCGATCGTCCATCCTTTCGGCAAGTAGCCGTTGACCGGATCGTGGGCCGATGTCTGGTCGGTGACGATGTCGGGCCTGACGCCGCGCCGGACGAGTTCGGGAAAGACATCTGCGGCATTGGCGATCAGCGCCACGGATTTGGCTTCGCCGGCGGCCGTCCAGCGGCCGATCATCTCCAGCGCTTCGTCGAGCGAAGCCGTCTTTTCATCGACATACCGGGTCCGCAAGCGGAAATCGGCGCGTGTCTCGTCGCACTCCACGGCGAGACAGCAGGCCCCGGCCATGACGGCCGCCAGGGGCTGGGCACCGCCCATGCCGCCGAGCCCGGCGGTCAGGATCCAGCGGCCGTTGAGATCGCCGTCATAGTGCTGGCGCCCGGCCTCCATGAAAGTCTCATAGGTGCCCTGAACGATGCCCTGCGTGCCGATATAGATCCACGATCCGGCGGTCATCTGGCCGTACATGGCCAGCCCCTTTTGATCGAGTTCGTGGAAATGATCCCAGTTCGCCCAGTTCGGCACCAGATTGGAATTGGCAATGAGCACGCGCGGCGCATCGGCGTGGGTGCGAAAGACGCCGACCGGCTTGCCCGACTGCACCAGTAAGGTCTCGTCGTCGTCCAGGGATTTCAGGCTCGCCACGATGCGGTCGAAATCCTCCCAGGTCCGGGCCGCGCGGCCGATGCCACCATAAACAACGAGTTCGTGCGGATTTTCGGCGACATCTGGATGAAGATTGTTCATCAGCATCCGCAACGGCGCTTCCGTCAGCCAGGTCCTCGCGTTGAGCTTAGGGCCGGTGGGCGGGAAGACGTCCCGGGCATTGTGGCGGCGATCAACCATGGTCAAGTCCCCCGGTTGTCTTGGTTTTTATAGAAAGGCTCGATGCCAGGGTTTCCAGGGCACGCAGGATGGTTTTGAGGTGTCCGCGCAGGCGTTCGGCCTTGGCCTCGTCGTAAGTGTATGGCGGGGCTTCCGTGGCGAGATGGGTCTTTTGCGCCAGTTCCATCTGGATGGCGTGAATGCCGGTCTCGGGCCGGCCGTAATGGCGGGTGGTCCAGCCGCCCTTGAACCGGCCGTTCAAAACGGCGGTGTAGCCTTCCGCACGCCGGGTCAGATCGACGACGGCCTGTTCGATTTCGGGGGCACAGGTGACGCCGCCATTCGTGCCGGTATTGAAATCGGGCAAGGTGCCGTCAAACAGATACGGCACAACGGAGCGGATGGAATGACAGTCATAGAGGATCGCGATGCCATGCTTCCGTTTGACGCGGTCCAGCTCGGCCGCGAGCGCGGCGTGATAGGGCGCATGCCAGGCTTTGCGCCGGGTCTCGATCTCCCCGGCATCCGGTTCTTGCCCCGGGTGATAGATCGGCCGGCCATCGAAATCGGTGGTCGGGCACAGCGACGTGGTGTTTTGGCCTGGATAGAGGGAGACATCGGCCGGGTCCCGGTTGGCGTCGATCACGTAGCGATGGAAGGTGGCCTTGACCATCGTCGCTCCCGGCAAAAGCCCGTCATAGAGCCAGTCCACATGCCAGTCCGTATCGGCGCGCACGCGGCCGGTGTCGTTGAGCCGGTCCCAGATCCCGTCCGGCACATAGAACCCGGCATGGGGCACGCCCAACACGATCGGCCCATCGCCCGGCAAGATCTCAACCGGCTCCATGAGTGCCTCCAAGCTCGATCAGGGGTGTTTTCGATACGGCGGCGACGACCGCGCGGGTGCGGATCAGATCGGCGGCGTTTTCAAGATCCGGCGCCATGTACCGATCGTTTTTGAGCGGCGGTACGACCTCGCGCAATTTCGCAATCGCGGCTTGAAGCGGCGGGCTTGTCGTCAAGGGCGCGCGGTGCTCGATGCCTTCCGCGGCGCATTGCAGTTCAACGCCCAGGATATGCGCGAGATTGGCATTCATCCGCGAAAGCCGCCGCGCGCCATGGGCGGCCATGGAGACATGGTCCTCCTGGTTGGCACTGGTCGGCGTGGAATCGATCGAGCACGGATTGGCCAGATGTTTGTTCTCACTCATCAAGGCCGCGGTCGTGACCTCGGCGATCATCAGCCCGGAGTTGAGGCCGGGGTCCTTGGCCAAAAACGGCGGCAGGTCATGGGAAAGGTTCGGATCGACCATCAGCGCAACGCGGCGCTGGGCGATCGCGCCAAGTTCGGCAACGGCCAGGGCGATCTGGTCGGCGGCAAAGGCGACCGGCTCGGCGTGAAAGTTCCCGCCGGAAACGATCCGGTCCGCATCAACCAGAACAAGCGGATTGTCAGTGGCGGCGTTGGCCTCGATTTCCAAAGTGGTTGCGGCAGAACGAAGAAGATCGACACACGCGCCCGCGACCTGCGGCTGGCAACGGATGCAGTACGGATCTTGCACCCGGGTGTCGCCTTCCCGGTGGCTTTCGCGGATCTGCGATCCCGCCATGGCGGCGCGCATGGCGGCGGCCACCTCGATCTGGCCGCGATGGCCGCGCAGCGCGTGGATTTCCGGTAGAAGGGGCGCCGTCGAGCCCATGATCGCGTCGGTGGAAAGGCTCGCCGTGACCAGGGTTGCCTCGGCCATGCGCCAAGCGTCGAACAGGCCGGCAAGGGCGCAGGCGGTTGAAAACTGCGTGCCATTGATGAGGCCGAGCCCTTCCTTGGGGCCGAGTTCCACTGGGATCAAGCCAGCCCGCGCCAGGGCTTTGCTGCCGGGCAAACGGTCGCCCTTATGCTCGGCCTCGCCTTTGCCGATCAGGACGGCGGTCATGTGGGCGAGCGGGGCGAGATCCCCGGACGCGCCAACCGAACCTTGCACTGGAATGACCGGTGTCACGCCACACTCCAGGCATGCTTCGATCAGCTTCAAAACCTCAAACCGGACGCCGGACGCCCCGCGTGCCAGCGACAAGAGCTTCAGCGCCATCATCAGCCGGGTTGTGGCGGTCTGCAGCGGCGCGCCGACCCCGCAGCAATGGGACAGGATCAGATTACGCTGCAAGGCGGCCGTATCCTTGGCGGCGATCTTGATGCTGGCGAGCTTGCCGAAGCCGGTGTTGACCCCGTAGACGACTGTCTCGCCGGTGGCCGCGGCCGCCACGCGCTCCGCCGCCTCGTCGATCGCCGGTTTGGCCGACCGCTCGATGCGCACGGCCACCTGATCGCGGTAGATCCGCTCCAGGTCGTTCAACGTCACCGTGCCGGGGGTCAGGATGGCGGCGGTCATGCGCGGCCTCCACAGATCCGCTCATGGAGCGGGTTGAAACCGATCCGGTAAGCGAGTTCGGCCGGATGTTGCACATTCCAGATCGCGAGATCGGCGCGATTCCCGGCGGCCAAAACGCCGGTGTCGGGCAGGCCGAGCGCCTTGGCGGCATTGCGCGTGACGCCGGAAAGCGCTTCTTCCGGCGTCATTTTGAACAACGTGCAGCCCATGTTCATCGCCAGAAGCAGGGAGGTCAGCGGCGAAGAGCCCGGATTGCAGTCGGTCGCGAGCGCGATCGGCACATTGTATTGGCGCAAAAGATCGAGCGGCGGCAGCGTCGTTTCGCGAAGGGTGTAGAACGCGCCGGGAAGAAGAACAGCGACCGTGCCGCTGTCCGCCATGGCCGTGACGCCGGCCTCGTCCAGATACTCCAGGTGATCGGCCGACAGCGCCTTGTGGGAGGCCGCAAGCCGTGCGCCGCCGAGGTTGGAGAGCTGCTCGGCATGGAGCTTGACCGGCAGGCCAAGCGCCGCCGCCTTGTCGAACACTCTGGAGATCTGCTGGGGCGAAAAGGCGATGCCCTCGCAAAAGCCGTCGACCGCGTCGACAAGTCCTTCGGCCTGGGCTGCTTCCAGGGCCGGTAGACAGACGGTGTCGAGATAAGCGTCGGGCCGGCCCGTGTATTCGGGCGGGACGGCGTGCGCGCCCAGAAAACTCGTCTTGACCGTGATCGGGCGTTCAATGCCGATCCGGCGGGCAGCGCGCAGCATTGTCAGCTCAGTGTCCCGGTCGAGGCCGTATCCGGATTTGATCTCGATGGTGGTCACGCCCTCGGCGATCAGGGCCTCCACGCGCGGAAGCGCCGCGGCAAGAAGGTCCGCTTCGCTGGCCGCGCGGGTCGCGGTGACCGTCGACACGATGCCGCCTCCGGCGCGCGCGATCTCTTCATAAGAGGCGCCTTGAAGCCGCAACTCGAACTCGCGGGCCCGGTTGCCGCCAAAGACCACATGCGTGTGGCAATCGATCAGACCCGGCGTGACCAGCCGTCCGTCAAGATCGACCGCCGGCCAATCGCGGTATCTCTCGGGCAGCTCGCGCATCGGGCCGAGCCAGGCAATCCGCTCGCCCTCAATCGCCAGGCTTGCTGCTTCAATCAGCCCATAAGCGGCCCCCTTTTCGGCGGCAGTTGCCAGCGTTGCGTTGGTCAACAGGCGATCGGACACCGCTCAACTCGCTCTTGATTAGATTGCGATAAAAGATATTATGCATGCACATATTAACCTGTCAACGCGGAGATGCACCCGAAATGCCGACCGCCCGCGCCATTACGATTTTTGCCAGAACCGCGCTTCTGCCGGAGGGTTGGGCCGAAAACGTCACGGTGGCTGTGGGGGCGGACGGCCGGATTATGACCATCGAGCAGGGGGCTGGAGCCGCCTCCGGCGCGGACCGGGCGGGGATCCTGCTGCCGTCCCCAGCCAATCTTCACAGCCACGCATTCCAACGGGCAATGGCCGGCATGACCGAACGGCGCGGCGGGCAAACCCGGGACAGCTTTTGGACCTGGCGGCAGATCATGTTCCAGTTTCTCGATGCGCTCAGCCCGGAGGACGTAGAGGCGATCACAGCCTTCGTCCAAATGGAGATGCTGGAAGCTGGCTACGGATCGGTTGGCGAGTTTCACTATCTTCATCATCAACCCGGTGGAGCGCCCTACGACAACCTGGCGGAACTCTCGGAGCGGATCGCCGCCGCCGCCGCCGGGACGGGGATCGGGCTGACGCTTTTGCCCGTTCTTTATCAACATGGGGGATGCGACAAACGCCCCCTGGGACCTGGGCAGGTGCGGTTCGGCAATGACTTTGACCGGTATCTCCGGCTTCATGCCGCCGCCGGCGCAGCGCTCACCACGCTCGACGACGATGCGGTGCTCGGCGTTGCGCCGCATTCCTTGAGAGCCGTCGACGATGACGGGCTGATGGCCGCCATTGAACTGGCCGGTGAGCGGCCGTTGCACATTCATGCCGCCGAACAGATCGCCGAAGTCGATGAGGTGCGTGACGCCGTCGGCCAGCGGCCGGTGGAGTATCTGTTGTCCCGGTATCCGGTCGGACGCAACTGGTGTCTCATTCACGCGACCCAGATGACACCGGGAGAAACCCGGTCGCTGGCGGCAAGCGGCGCGGTCGCCGGGCTGTGCCCGATCACCGAATCCAGCCTGGGCGACGGGATCTTCGATGGGGTCCGGTATCAGGAAGCCGGCGGACGGTTCGGGATCGGGTCGGATTCCAACATCCGCATTTCCCTGTCGGAGGAACTGCGCACGCTGGAGTATTCGCAGCGGCTGCGGGACCGGCAGCGGGCGCTGTTTGCGACAGTGGAGCATTCGACGGGCCGCGCGCTGTTGCAGTCTGCCGCGGAAGGCGGCGCTCAGGCCCTTGGCAGGTCCTCCGGCCGCATCGCACCCGGCTGTTTCGCCGATCTCGTTGCCCTCGACGACACCGCGATCGATCTTGCGGGCCGGACGGGCGACGAAATCCTGGATGCGTTCATCTTTGCCGGGGATGACCGATTGGTTCGCGACGTCTGGTCGGCCGGGCGGCATGTTGTGCACGGCGGGAAACATGTTAAACGCGAGGCCATCTCCGCCCGCTACCGGTCCACGATGGCCGCGCTGCGCGACCGCCTTTGAAAGACGTTTTGAGCCTGTGTCGCTGATTGAAACCAACTCCTGGACCGGTATTCGCGCCGAACTTTTGCGCCGGATCCATGACCGCGAATGGCAGCCGGGTGAACAGATCCCGCATGAGGCGGACCTTGCCGAGGAGTTTGGCTGTGCCCGGACCACGGTGAACCGGGCGCTGCGGGATCTGGCCGACAGCGGCCTGGTGATCCGCAAGCGCAAGGCCGGTACGCGGGTCGCGCTCAATCCGCCGCAGCGGGCGACCCTGACGATCCCAATCATCCGCGAGGAGGTCGAGGGGCTCGGCCTCGACTACCGGCACAGCCTGTTGGAGCGCGATTTGCGGCCCTTGCCGGCGGTTTTACACGGTGCCTTCAAGGTGTCGCTCGGCGCCGAGGTTCTGTTTTTAAAGACCCTTCATTTCGCCGATGACCGGCCGTTTGTCTATGAGGAGCGCTACATCAATTTGGAAGCGGTTCCGGACGCCCGGAACAGGGCATTTGAGACCATGAGCGCCAATGAGTGGCTGGTGCAAACGGCACCTTACACCCACGGCGACCTTTCGCTGTTCGCGGTCAACGCCGCCGAGGACGTGGCCGAGCTGCTCGATACGGCAAAGGACACGGCGCTTTTTGCCATCGAACGCATCACCTGGACGGGGGTCATGCCGATCACCCATGTGCGCCTGGTCTATGCGCCGGGCTACCGGATGCGCACGGTGATCTGATCCCGTGATTTAAAGCGGATCGGCGGGGCTTTCCTGAAAGCCGAGATGCAGGTCGCTACCGGTATAGGGGTGCGCGCGGGCAACCGCGTCGTTGAGCTCGATCCCAAGACCCGGTTCGGCCGACGGAATGACGTAGCCGTTGTCCCAGCGGATCGGCGTCTTCAGGAGGTCAGCATAAAAGCCGTCGAATGTTCGGATCGCCTCCAGAATGAGGAAGTTCGGGCTGCACGCGGCGAGCTGGATGTTGGCGGCGGCGACCACCGGGCCGCAATAAAGATGCGGCGCGATCTGGGCGGAATGGCATTCGGCCATGCCGGCAATCTTCTTGGCTTCCAGAAGTCCGCCGACCCGGCCGAGATTCATTTGAAGGATCGACGCCGCGCCGGTGTCCAGCACCCGGGCGAATTCGTGCTTGGTGCACAGACGCTCGCCGGTCGCGATCGGGATGGCGGTGCTTTCAGCGACCTTCGCCATGTCCTCCGGACGTTCGGGCGGGATTGGTTCTTCGAACCACAGCGGATCATAGGGCTCCAGCCGCCGGGCGATGCGTCTGGCGCCCGATACCGTGAACTGGCCATGGGTGCCGAACAACAGGTCGGCTTTTGTGCCCACGGCCTCCCGTATCGCCTTGCAGAAGGCTTCTGAGCGTTCCAGATCGGCAAGGCTTGGCTGGTGGCCGTCATAGATCGTGTAAGGTCCGGCGGGATCGAATTTGACGGCGGTAAAGCCCTGTTCGACCGCCGCGAGCGCTGCTTCGGCGGCAAGATCGGGATCGTTGTAGACGTTCGGCTTTTCCGGATCGGGATAAACGTCGCCGGCCGGCGGATAAAGGTAGGTGTAGGTCCGGAGCCGGTCATGCACCTTGCCGCCGAGAAGGTCATAGACCGGCCGGTTCGCGGCCTTGCCGATGATGTCCCAGCAGGCCATTTCCAGGCCGCTCAAGATCCCCATCACGGTGACGTCCGGGCGCATGGTGTAGCCCGCGCCATAGGCCAGATGCCAGAGCCGTTCGATCCTGTGGGGATCGGCGCCCAAAAAATGCCGGTCGAACATGTCTCGGCAAAGATCGGCGATCAGATGCGGGCCGAAGGTCGCGTTGTAGATCTCGCCGACACCGGTGATGCCACATTTTGTGGTCAGCTTGACGAAGATGAAGTAGCGCCCACCGTGCCGGTGCGGCGGATTGCCGACAACGAACGTTTCCAGAGTGTCCAGCTTCATTTGCTCATGTCCTCAGGCCGCCGCGTGTTCAATTGTGGGGTCATGCCGGTGCGATCCTTGACGATCAGGTCGGCGGCTTTCAAGGCCAGCATCATGGTCGGGGCGTTGGTGTTGCCTGACGTGATGTTCGGAAAGGCGGAGGCGTCCACAACGCGCAATCGTTCGATGCCGTGAACCTTGAGAGTTGGATCGACAACGCTTGTGGCCGGATCGCGGCCCATCCGGCACGTGCCGACGGGGTGAAACACGGTTGACCCCCGGTTTTGGAAATCCTCCAGAAGGTCGTCTTTGGCCATCAAGGTCAGGTCGTGCGAAATCGATTGTTTGACAAGGCTGTGCAGTGCTTTGGTTCGCGTGATTTTCTGGCACAGGCGGGCGCCGCCGATCGCGGCCGCGCGGTCCTCTTCGGTCGACAGATAATTGGGCTGAATGCGCGGATGATTTTCCGGATCGGCGGAGGCGATGTCGACGCGGCCGCGGCTTGTTGGCCGCGCCGGCTGTGCGCACAGGACAAAACCCTCGAACGGGTCAATGACGAGTTTGGACCGGCCGTCCGGACCGCGCATGCGGTAGCTGATCGGATTGAAATAGAGCTGCTGGTCCGGGCGCGCCAACTCTGGCGCGCTGCGCAAAAACCCGCCGCACTGATTGACGCTGAGGGCCAACGGTCCGCCACGTCTGGCGAGATACCGCAGGACCGCAAGCGAAAGGCCGGCCACCCGGCCAAGGCAGGTGTTGAGGGTCGGCACCTTCGCCTCGAACGTGTAGCTGACGCACAGATGATCCTGCAAATGGCCGCCGACATTGCCATTGTCGCAGATGACGTCGATCCCGTGCGCGTTCAGCACCTGTCCGGGCCCGATCCCGGACAGGTGCAGGATCTGCGGTGATCCGATCGCACCGGTCGACAGAATGACCTCATGGCCTGCCGAAAAACGCCGGCCATCAATGAGTTCCACGCCAGTCGCCGTCCGGTCCGACATCAAGAGGCGGCGAACCACCGCTTTCGTGATGACCTTGAGATTGCGCCGGTTGCGGGCCGGCCCCAGAAACGCTTTCGCCGACGAGCAGCGCCGGCCGTCGCGCGTGTTGATGTGGTAGGCCGTCGCGCCTTCCGGCCGGGCGCCATTGCAATCCTGCGAACGGGGGAGGCGGAGTTCATCGATCGCGGCGAAGAAGTGCGAGGTTACCGGATGGATGCGGTCCGACACGTCCTGCACATGGATTGGGCCGTTGCCCGAACGCGCGCCGCTGGCAGCGACCTTGGTTTCGAGCCGTTCAAACACCGGTTCGACATCGCGCCAGGCCCAGCCTTCGGCGCCGGCTTCGGCCCAGTCGTCATAGTCGGAGGGCAAGCCGCGGCAATAGACCAGCGCGTTGATCGACCCTGACCCGCCGATCAATCTCCCGCGCGGATAGGTAAGCCTTCGATCGTTGAGCCCGGCCTCTGGCGCCGTTTCGAACCGCCAGGTCCGCCGGGGATCACGGTGCAGCGGCCCATACCCAAGGGGGATCGAGACAAGCGGCGAGGCGTCGGTGCCGCCGGCTTCCAGCAACAGGACCGAGGTGGCCGGATCGTGGCTGAGGCGCTCGGCCAGGATGCAGCCGGCGGAGCCGCCGCCGACGACGATGTAGTCGAATCGTTCCATGACCGCGCGCGCATTGTTTCGCGCAGCATCAAAGCCGTGTCCGGTCTTTTGAAACGAAATTTTTTTTGCCGTAATGTCGAAAAAATTTGAAAGCAACGACGGCTGCGGCCGGTCCGCACTGTCTTTGCGCTTTCTCTATCTTTGGAGGACGAGCAGGTGAGCTACACCCTGCCACCCCTGGCCTGGCTTCGCGCGTTCGAGGCCGCGGCGCGGCTCGGCAACTTCACCCGTGCGGCCGAAGAGCTCAACTTGACCCCGGCCGCGATCAGCTATCAGGTCCGGGCGCTGGAAACCCATTTGCAATATGCTCTTTTCGAGCGGCGCCACCGGGCGCTTGAACTGACCCGGCTCGGCCAGACCTACCTGCCGTCGGTGGCCAAGGCGCTTGCCGACCTTTCCGTCGCCACCGTTAGTGTGTTCGGCCAGCGGGAAAAGCGGCCCGTCCGGTTCCGGTGTCTCGCCAGTTTCGCGCAGCTTTGGATAATCCCGCGCTGGACGCGTTTTCAATCCGCACATCCCGATATCACCTTGCAAATGATATCGGCCTCCTGGGCCGAAACGCTCAGTCCGGATCAGCTCGGGATCGACATCCGGTTCGGCGATGGCGCCTGGACTGACGGTGTTGTCACCTATTTGAACAACGATCCGATCATCCCGGTCTGCCATCCGGACCTTGTGGCGCCATCGCAAGACGATGACCTCGGCCATTTGGCCACCGGGGAGCGGCTCGACATCATGGGCGTTTTGGACACGTGGGAGACGTTCTTCCGCCATTTCGGGCGGGACGCGCCGCCCCGCCGTCCGGGTCTTCAGGTCGACCAGACCCTGTCCGCCCTGGAGCTTGCGAGCCAAGGGCTTGGCCATGCGCTGGTGCTGGAGAGCTTTGCCGTCCCGTATCTTGAAAACGGGCGGCTGGTGCGGTCTTGCGAGCGCCCTGTCATCAGCCGGCACAGCCACTACCTGGTCACGCCCGGCCCGCTTCAGGCCCTGAGGCCGGAGGCCCAGGCGTTCTGCGCGTGGTTGATTGAAGAGTTCAAGACGCCGGGAGCCGATCCGTAAGAAAGGCCGGCGATACGTCGCCGAGCCGTTTCGACCTATTGGGTCGGAACGCCGCCGTTCTTTTGGTGATGGAGTTTCGCCGACACCAGGTCCGTCCCAATGCTCAAGGGCCGGTGGTCATTGGAATTGAGGGTCACCTCGATCTCAACGGGCCCGTCAGGCAAGGCAGCAAGGTGATACCAGTTGCCATAAAGCCGCGCGATCTTCTCGCCGTTGACATAAAGGTGCGCGTGGCCTTCGCCTGGCCGGTGCGACAGTCCGGCCCGGTCCGCGGAAAACCGGAAGTGTTCGGTGATCAGTTCCAGGTTCCAGCCGCCAACAGTATCGGCGTGAAGCGCGATGTCGAGTGTCGGGGCGTCCGCCCCGCGCGGCAGGATGAGCGGCCGGTCATGCGCATGCGCGTGGACGGTTTCACCACCGTTCGGATTTTCTGAGGTGCAGATCCCGCCCGGGGCGTAACCGGCCTCGTCCAATCCGGTCTGGCTTGCCAGATGCGCTCCATGTCCATGGGACGCCCCGTGGGCGAGGGGATCTGAATGGTCATGCCCGTCGAGCGTGATGCCGTTTCCGGCGGCGATCACAAATCCGATGCCGCCGCCGAAGACCAGCCCGATGGCAAAAAGGGCAAGCTTGCGATCCATGGCGCGCTGCCTTTGCTGAAGGTTTGCTTGCGGGTGGGAGGACGGTCCCGCCGTCCTCCCGATTTGGCGTCAGGCCGCCTTTGCCCCGGCCATGGAGGCCGCTTCCTTGTGCCAGAAATACCCGGCCAGCATGCCGACCGTCACCCAGGCCGCCAGACCGATGCCGAAGGCGCGGGCGGCAAAAAGGGCGCCGATTTCGGTCGGAACCGGCCCGGTGAACACATCCGGTTCCGGCGCCCCGATCACATGCGGGGCGAGCAGCAGGATCGCCGCCGCGCCCCAGGCAAGCCAGGACCGGCCAAAGGCAATCAGCCATAAACCCACCGCGGCTGTTGCGACCGTCGCGAACCACCAGACCTGGCGGACATAGACATCGGCGGCCGCCACACCGGGAACTTCCGGCGCGAGGCTGAAGCCCGGGGCCAGGTGGAAGGCGACGAACCCGGCGAGGCCCCATACCATCCCGGTCCGGGCGTCGATCGTTGCGCCCCGGCTTTCCGCCAGCGCCATCGCGGCCAGAAGCATCAAGGCGTATCCGGTGTAGATCAGCATGGTGAAGATCACGCTCAATCCATCCCGAACGGGATCGATGCCACCAAGATCCGGATGCGCGCTCACAGGCCCGGCCGCGCCGGCGCCGAAGTGAACAAGTTCACCGGATTCGTAAAGCTCCGCATGTAGAAGCACCGGCTGGACAAAATAAAGCTGCAGGAGAGCGGCGATCAGCCCCCCCAAAGCACCAGCGAACAAGGCGCTGGTCAAAAGTCTGCTAAACATGGCTCAGTGGCAGGGAAAACCGACCGCATGGCGCACGTCATGTGCGGCATCATGCAAGGTCGTTGCCTGAACGTGGCCTGTCACCGCAATTACCGCCAGCCCGATGAGCGCCGCCGCTGCCACCGGAACGAGCTTCAGACCCGTCGTGCTTTTGGCTGTTGTCGCTGTAGTCATAGATCTCTCCTTGCCGTCACACCCGACGGCCGGTTGGTTTCAGATGCTTGGCAGGTCTCCTGGCTTGCGGGTCACGGCCCCGAATCCGCCTTCCCCGCACCGGGGCGAGTGGCTGAGTGGATCGGCGCTTTCCGCATACAGTCGCGGGGGCGGCTTCGGCTTCAAGCGCCCGAAGTGGGTCCGCTTCAACCGAATTCCCTTTTGAGTTCCGAGCACTTTGTGCGCTTTGAACACCAAGTCCGGGTATCTTGAAGGATCGGGCGCCGAAATCAAGGCGGAAGATTGCGGATGTCGGTTTCAGCGCATTGCCGTCCGGTTTAACCCGGTTGTGGGATGTTCATTGTCAGCCCGCATTCTTCACCAAGCCGCCCCGGCCCCGAGCCGGGGCCCAGCACTTTGCGGAAGGTGCTGTTTTTCAGGACAAAATTCAGTGGCTACTGGTTCCCGGATGGCCGCTCACGCGGCCTCCGGGAAGGCATCGAATAGCCGGTCACCCCAATGCCAGAGCGCATGTCCTGACGCGTTTTGGCCGCGCAAAGCGCCATTGTTTCAATGACATATGCCTGCCGCCGGATTTTGAACCGGATAGCAGTGGTTTCGGCGCGGGCGTGACGGAACTGGATCAGCCGTCGCCGGCGGGCGGATTGCCGGAGCCGTCGGTCTTTTGATAGGCGATCAGATAGGCCCAGGCGGCATAGGCGGCGATCGCCAGGAAGACGTATCCCCAAAGCGCGTTGCTGGAATAAAACTCCACACCGGCCCAAAACACACAAAAGGCAACCAGCAGAACACGCCGCCAAAGCGGGTCGAAAAAGGGATGTTCGGCTTTTCCAAACATGACGCGGTTGTCTCCATTTTGCGCGTAGGTCCGCCCGGGCGGCCGGCACACAGTGCGTGCGAAGTTTTATCTGCTTGCGTAAATTTCGCAATGCGTGCCGGGGAAACGGTCCACCAAAGGCGGCGTTTGATTAATATCATCGCGGTCGTGCCGGCCTCTTGCTGTCTGGGTCCATGACCTGGTACCGGCAGAGGCTATTCCGACCTGGTCCCGGCGACTGAGGAGGGCCGAATGCGCGGACTATGGCTGATCGGCCTTTATCTTGGAATAGTGCTTGCGCCGCTTGGGCTTGCCGCGACAGGTGCGGCCCCTCCGCGACCGGCCCTTGACGAGCTGGCCTCGGGTCTTGGCATGCTGGCATTCGCCATCTTATTGGCCGAGTTCCTGCTGTCCGGCCGTTTCCGGGCGATTTCCGGCAGCGTCGGCATGGATATCACCATACGGTTCCACCAGCTGCTCGCCCGGACCTGCCTGGTTCTGGCGATGGTGCACCCGT
Source organism: Roseibium sp. (assembly GCA_017643215.1). GTDB lineage: Bacteria > Pseudomonadota > Alphaproteobacteria > Rhizobiales > Stappiaceae > Roseibium. Next base: position 102,990 of record JAEPNV010000017.1, read on the forward strand.
TCCTCTACACATCGCCGTTCGGGGCGCCGGTGCCCTATGACCCGACCCGGCAATTGGTTCTCACGGAGCCAGGGGTCGCCTTGGCAACCGGCGCCGCCGCATGGGTCCTGCTCCCGGCCTTCGTGTTGATTTCCCTTGGCAAATCAGCGGTGTTCAAGACCTACGAGGGCTGGCGCCTGGCGCATGGGCTTGGGGCGGCGTTGATCGCCGGGTTCGCCTGGCATCACACCGTCCATGCGGGCCGGTATGCGCAAGATCCTCTCCTGAAAGGACTTTGGACCGCCCTGTTTGTGGTCGCGCTGTTGTCGCTCGCGTTCGTCTACATCGTGCGCCCGCTCACGCAATCGCGCAAACCCTGGCGGGTCAAGGATGTGCGGCGGGCGGCGGAACGCACCTGGGATGTCGTGCTTGAGCCGGAGGGGCACGCGGGATTGAACTACCGCGCCGGACAGTTCGCCTGGATCAACATCGGCCACAGTCCGTTTTCGCTCTTTGAAAACCCGTTTTCGATTGCCTCGGCGCCCGCCGAGACCGGGGTGTTGCGGTTCGTGATCAAGGAATTCGGCGACTTCACGTCACAGATCGGATCCATCGAAATCGGCACGGAGGCCTATATCGATGGTCCCCACGGCCACATGACCGTGCAGGGCCACACGGCACCGGGCATTGGGCTGATCGCCGGCGGGGTCGGGATCGCGCCGATGCTGTCCATTCTCCGGCAATTGGAGGCCGACGGCGACGAGCGTCCGGTCACCCTGATTTATGGCAACCGGTCGCCCGATCAGATCGTTGACGGCGAGCTTTTGATGGAGTTGAGCACGCGTCCGAATATTGAAATCGTCCATGTCGTTTCCGAACCGGCGCCGGACTGGCAAGGGGAGATGGGGATGATCAGCGCGTCGCTGATCGAACGGCGTTTTGGCGCGCCAAGCCGCCGGGACTGGCTCTACGTGTTGTGCGGTCCGCCCGCCATGATGATAAAGGCCGAGCGGACGTTGCTGGGTCTTGGTGTGGCGCAGACCAACATTCTTTCGGAGCACTTCACCTATGACTGACCAGCCAATCACGCGCAAAGGGCGGAGGCGATTGACGGAACAAGCCCGGCTGATCCGCCTGTGGTGGGTCTTGAACGTTGTCGTCGTCGCGGCGGCCATCCTGTTCGCGGCCCGCACGCTCATCACGTAGGGGCCGCGGCGGCGGGTGTTGACGATGTCGACAAAGGCTCTTGCGCTCGACGCCAAAGCGGCCGAAGCTCAGGCGCCTTTTGAAATGTGATCACAAATGCGCGCCAATCGCGCCCCTTGAACCCGTTCCACGATGTTGAAGACGCCCGATCTCCTTACGGTCAACGACCCGGAGGGCGCGCATGCGCCGTCCTACTATGCCGCCACCGCCCATCGGTCGACCGGTCATCCGGGTCTGGACGGCGACCGCGTTTGCGATGTGTGCGTGATCGGCGGCGGTTACACGGGGCTTTCGAGCGCGCTGCATCTGGCCGAGCGCGGCCATGACGTGGTGCTGTTGGAAGCCAATCGCATCGGCTGGGGCGCGTCGGGCCGCAACGGCGGACAGGTCGGTCCCGGCCAGCGTGTGGAGCAGACGGTACTGGAACAGCGTTACGGCAAGGGCCACGCCCGGGCGCTGTGGGATCTGTCGCTGAGTTCGATCGACCTCGTCCACGATCTGATCAATCGCTTCGGCATTTCGTGCGACTTCCGTCCCGGACTGATCGAGGCCGTTCACCGCAAGGACTGGGTCGAGGAGGCACGGGATTACGCCGAGCATTTGCAGCTTGTCTATGGGTATGACCGGCTGGAATTCCTGGATGAAAACCGCATGCGCGCCCGCGTTGCCAGCGCGGCTTATTTTGGCGGCGTCATCAACCACGGCGCCGGCCATCTTCATCCATTGAATTTCGCCCTCGGGCTGGCCGACGCGGCCGTTTCAAAGGGGGCGAAGCTTTTCGAGGCAACGCGGGTGATTGGACTGGAACCCGGTGATCCGGTGACCGTTACGACGGAAAACGGCCGGGTCCGCGCCCGCCACGTCGTTCTGGGCTGCAACGGTTATCTGGGCGATCTGGACCGTCAGACCGCGGCGCATGTCATGCCGATCAACAATTTCATCATTGCCACGGAGCCGTTTTCCGAACACGACGCGGAGGCGCTGATCAAGGACCGGATGGCGGTCGCCGACAGCAAATTCGTCATCAACTATTTTCGCCTGTCGGAAGACCGGCGCCTGTTGTTCGGCGGCGGCGAAACCTACAGCTATGCCTTTCCCGAAGACATCAAGGCGTTCGTTCGAAAGCCAATGCTGGAGATCTTTCCGCAGCTTGAGGATGTCCGGATTGACTACGGCTGGGGCGGAACGCTGGCGATCACGCCGAAACGCTTGCCGTATTTCGCGCATCTTGCGCCCAACGTCCTGACCGCGTCGGGTTACTCGGGTCACGGCGTGGCGATGGCAACGCTCGCCGGACAGATCTGCGCCGAGGCGATCGATGGCACTGCCGGGCGGTTCGATGTGTTTGAAAAACTCAACCTTTCCGCTTTCCCGGGTGGCCACCGGTTGCGGTCGCCGCTGCTGGTTCTGGCGATGACCTGGTTCGCGCTTCGTGACCGGCTGGGGATCTGACGTGATGCCCTTGGCACCGGACACCATCGGCAGCTACTGGGAAGCCTCGGTTGAAATCGCTGCTGTCGACCCGGCGTTGGGGACGGATCTATCCGCCGAGGTGGCGGTGATCGGGGCCGGTTATACGGGCCTCAGCGCCGCGCTTCGTCTTGCCGAAGCCGGCGTATCGGTCGCCGTTTTGGATGCCAAAAGCGTTGGGTGGGGCGCGTCGGGCCGAAATGGCGGGTTTTGCTGTTTCGGCGGCACAAAACTGCCGGAGACCGAGCTCATCCGCCGCTTCGGTCTCGACGAGGCCAAACGGTTCGTCCGCTATCAGATCGAGGCGATCGAAACGGTCAAAACCCGGTTAGACGCTTGGGGTGTTGACGCGGACCGGCATTCGGACGGGGAAATCATTCTGGCCCACAGGCCGCGCGATTTTGCAGAGTTCTCAGAGACGGCCGAGCTCCTGGACCGGCATTTCGGCTACCGGCCCAAGATCCTCAGCCGGGACGCGCTGAAAACGGCGGGCATTCAGGGTCCTGAGTTCTTTGGCGGGCTCCACGTTCCGTTCGGTTTTGCGCTCAATCCGATGAAATACGTGCTGGCGCTGGCCGACCAAGCGCGGGCGGCCGGGGCCAACGTCTTCGGGGACAGTCCGGTGACGGCTGTCGCGCGGGAGGGCGCGGGCTGGCGGCTGAAAAGTCCGAGCGGATCGGTCCACGCCCAGAAGGTCATTCTGGCCGGAAACGGCTATGCAAGCGAAGACGCGCCGAGATGGCTCGCAGGACGGACCCTTCCGGTCATGTCGTCCATCCTTGTCACCCGTCCGCTGACGGAGAGTGAATGTGCCGGCCAAGGCTGGACCTCGGATCTGATGGCGGCCGACACACGGACGCTTCTGCACTATTTCCGGCTGTTGCCGGACCGGCGGTTCCTGTTTGGAACACGGGGTGGCATTTTCGAGACAAAAAGCGCGCTCGCGGCCATGAAACGGCGGAGCCGGGCGGATTTCGAGCGAATGTTCCCCGCTTGGGCCGATGTTGAAACCGAGTACTTCTGGTCGGGTCATGTCTGTCTTGCGCGGCGTTTGACACCGTTTGTCGGCCCGGTTCCGGAGATGGACGGGGTGGTCGCGGCGATGGCCTGGCATGGCAGCGGCATTGCCATGGCCTCGCTTTCCGGTGAAACGGCCGCCGATCTGGTGCTTGGGCGGATCGCGCCGGCCGATCTTCCTGCGGCAATGGCGACACCCTTTGCCCGGTTTCCGCTGCCGGCATTGCGGCGCGCCTACTTGCAAGCCGCCTACTGGTGGTTCGGGTTCAAGGACCGCTGAGCGGACGCCGGACTATGCCGGCTTGTCGGGCGGATTGGCGCCCGGCACCCAGGCCAGATTGGCCGGCCATGCCGCGTTTTTCACGCCGTTGTCGAGCGTCTCCCAGTCCGCCTGGGCGGTCAGGCAGGCGCCCTGATCGATGTCTCCGTTCCTGACCCAGATATAGGCGTTGTCGCCGGCCCCGGCGAACGTCATCTTGGTCCAGTCCGGAAGGTCGGGGAAATAGCCGCCATAAGAGCCGGCGCTGGTTGGAAGATAGACCCAATTGCCGATCCGGATTTCGCCGAGTGCCGCGCTTCCCGCGCCAATACCAAAGGAATAGGCGCCGCTTTGGGGCTGGTTGGACTGCGCCCCGCCCGGATCGGGGCTGTAGCCGCCCGCCTTGTCGTCATCGAGGATCGTCAGCGTGATCAGGCGGTTGGGATCTGCCGTCAGGAGCACTTTCAAATTGGAATCGGCATACGGAAATCCATAGGAGTTGCTGGTGTCATGAATGACCTCGGCAAAGGGATTTCCGGCGCCGGTCGCAAAGGGCACCTGCCCGGGGAACTGGGTGCTGTCATTCAAGCCGCCGGGCGAAAAATAGCCCTCATTGAAGCCGATCATCAGGTTTCGGAAGGTGGAGTTGGTAATCACCGCGTCGGCACTGCCGTCGGTCCGGTTTTGCGGATAAACGACGCCGCCATAGGTCAGATACCCACCGTCACAGGCGTAGATGATCGAGCTCGTCAGATTTTCCTGAGTGATGGTCAGCGCCTTGCCGTTCGGGTCAGTCAGGTGGACCGCGACATCCGACGGCGTGGCCGCGGGCATGAAACTGCCCCTGAAATCGACGGGCGCTTCGCCCTCGGGCGTATCGGACACGATCCGGAGCGCCGCCGTCGCCTGGCACAGAGCGTCGCGATAGGGGTCAAAGCTGCGGTATAGATCGGGCGCCAGCGTCGGGGAGAGGATTTTGGTCTGGCCGCTGTCCGCTTGAATGATCGCCGGCGAGGATTTCGGCACCAGCGCGGCGAGCCGGTTCAAGATGGTTCCGGAAACGGTCAGCGGCGCCATCGGCTCCTTGTAACCCATGGTGAAGGTCTTTTGTTCCGTCGTCGTCCCGGCAAGGGCGAGCGGCAGACCGGCGAGATCCACATTCGACAGGTTGATCCACACACCAGTGTCGCTTGGCTTCTTGCTGAATTCGATCCAGCCGAAATAGGTGGGGCCGTCCGGTGTCGGCGGATTGTCGAACGGGCCGACGCCAACATAAAGCCGGCCGGAATTGATGGTCTCAAAGCCGATGGTCGCGTTGGCGATGCTGCCAAGCGGCGTCACCACACCCTCGGCGATCCCGGTCAATCCCGAGACACCGCTGCCGCCATTGTCCGGTTCAGCGGTCAGGAGCACATAAAGCGGTGCGCCATCGGTGCGCTGGTTGCTGAGGAGGATGGTTGGTCCGGGGCAGGTGGGGTCGCTCATGTCGGGTCCTTTTGGATGCGGGGCGCTGTTGTTCTTCGGACGGATCAAAACGGGAGCTGTGAACATGCCGCGGGCCGATTGAGCCAGCGCAAGGCGGTGCGCTCCGACCTGTGGCCCGGTGTCGGGACCGTGTTTGAATGGAGTTCAGGACATGCCGGCCAAGTCGAAGGCGGAACTGATCGCCGTATCGGAAAAGGAATTCGCCAAGCTCGCCAAGGTGCTGGATCAGATCCCGGACCCGCTCCGGCTTGAAAAGGACGAGGAGGGTGTCTCGCCCAAGGATATCGTCGGCCACCGGGCGCATTGGATCGCGCTGTTTTTGGGCTGGTACCGCGACGGACTCGCCGGCCGGGAGGTGTTCTTCCCGGCCAAGGGCTACAAGTGGAACGATCTGAAACGCTACAACGCCGATTTGCGCGCCGCCCAGGCGGATCTTGGTTGGGAGGACGCGCGCGCCGAACTCATCGCCAGGCATGCGGAACTGATGGCGCTGATCGAAGCGGCCAGTGACGGTGCGCTTTACGGCGGCCCGATGGCCGGGGCGCGCAACGACTGGACCGCCGGGCGCTGGGCGGAGGCGGCCGGTCCCAGCCACTACCGGTCCGCCGCGAAGTATCTCCGCCAGCGGATCCGACAGGGCACCTGATCAGGGGTTAGCCAAGCCGGCCACGGCGACATGGACCTCGCAGCGGATACGAAAGCCGAGGCGGTCATAGAGCCGGATCGCCGCATCGTTGTCGGCATAAGCATGCAGGAACGGACAGTCGCCGCGCGCGGCGATCTGATCGGCGACAAAGGTGGACAGCAGGGCGGCAAGGCCCCGGCCCTGAAACTCCGGATGCGTGCACACGCCGCTGATTTCGGTATAGCCCGGGACATCCAGCCGGGTGCCGGCCATGGCCGCGAGCCGGTCACCGTCGCGAATGCCCCAGAAGGGGCCGATCTCGAAGGTGCGTTTGAGGAAGGGCCCCGGTTTGGTGAGTTCGGTCAGCGCCATCATGTCCGGAATGTCGGAGACCGTGAGCCGGTCGATGGTGGCTTGCGCTGACCGGCGGGCGCCGTCCCGCGTTTGCACCATCTGTACACCGAGGGCGCTCTTGGTCGCCTGCAGTGTTCCGGGCAGGACAATCGGGTCCGCCTGAAGCAGAAACAGGCTGTCATTTCCATCGCGAACGAGGCCGTGCAGCGCGTTAAGACTCTGGGCGCTGTCATCGCGCGCCGACGCAAAGGGTGACACGTCCGGATCATATCGGCGGGCGAATTCATCGCCCTTTCCGAAGTGGATCTGGCGGGTTTGAAGGGCGGTCCAGATCGGGCGGTCAAGCTCTGTGGTCATGCCGTCCCGCCGCCGTTGTTGCTTCGGCTCCTTGCCGGTACGCGGTCCTTGAGCGGCATCTCGGCCAGGGCATCCTCCAACTGGGCGAGCTGATCCAGCAGCGGTCCGGAGAGGCTGGCGCAGGCGCCGCGCACCGCCTCGTCCACCGCCGGCCAGTGGCGCGCTTTGAGTTGACCGGTCAGGGCCGCGCCTTTTTTCGTCAACGCCACCGTGCTGACCCGCTTGTCATCCGACCCGCGCCGGACCGCGACGAGACCGTCCTTTTTCAGCGCGGTCACGATGCGGGTGATGCCGGGCTGGCTCTGGCCAAGGGCAGCGGCCAGATCACCGACACGCATTGGTCCATGCCGGTCGAGCGCGGCGAGCACCGGGTTGTGCGGAACGGCCGGGAGCGGACCGTCCAGATCCCGCATCAGGTCGTGGGTCTGGGCCTGTAGCCGCTCGCCCAGCCGCTTGAGACGGCTGCCGAGCGTTGTGTGGCCGAGGCTCTTCAAAAGGTCTTCGGGCATGGGGGCTCCATTTTAATAGCAAGGTATATAACAAGATATGTAATGGCAAGCCGTCTTGTGGGCGCGGCGCCGGTTTCTTCTTGACACCCGCCAGAGCCCGCGCGTGCAACAAGGTCCGGCCAAAGACCGTCTTCGGTTCCATCTGTCCTGCCCCAGGGTGTCTGATCGGCCAGCGCCGATCGCGGCCGATTCGGCCGGTCAGTCACTTTTCCACAATTATCGGTTGGCCTGATCGGTTGCTCTGTCCCAGGCCTGCCGCTGCGTCGGCAGGGGCTTATGATCAAGCTCAGACGCCCGGGGCCGGGCATTAAGGTTTTCTTAACTTTTGCCCAATCACTTTGAGTATCATTGTTTATTGCCGATGACGCTTTGGGGCGAGCCGATGTCAGCAAAGCCGAAACACATCAAGCTTTTCGTACAACACCGGGCCAGCGATCAGGCCAATCGCGACAATTGGGGCAACTGGACGCGGGATCAGTTGGACCGGCGCGAAGACTGGATACCGCGCGCCAAATTGGCGGCAAGCTTCGCACAGCCTGGCGACCGGGTGCTCGATATCGGCTGCGGCGCCCAGTTTCCAAAGCGTTATCTGCCGGCGGGTTGCACCTATGTCCCGTCCGACCTTGCCGCCCGATCCGAGGACACGATTGTCGCCGACCTGTCACGGAATGAATTCCCGGACGGACGCTATGATCTCGGCCTGCTTCTCGGGGTCCTTGAGTTCACGCCCAACGCGGAATTCATTTTCGAACGGTTCGCGATGGCTGTCGACCGGCTGGTGTTTTCCTATTGTTTCGCCACGATGGGCGGGAAGAAGAACGCGTCCTTCCGGCATAACAGCAAGTTCCTGACGGATTTTTCGACGGCGCAACTCCAGGACATGGTGGTCGGCGCGGGATTTCGCATCGTCCATATGCAAGTCATTACCCGTGCGGAGATGCTGACCCAGATCCTGGCCGTCGCCGAAAACTGCCATCCACCGCCGCCCGACCTGGGTGGCGAGGACGATGCGCCCGCTGGCCGTACTGCTTAGCAGCGGTCCGTCAGCATCGGCTCGGCGAGATGCAAACAGGTGATGTGATAGGCCTGCCGGAAGAAGCCGGGTGCGCGGACCTCTGCCAGGTCATGCAGCAAGACCTCGATTTCTTCCTGGGCATCAAGGGTTTGGTCCGCCGTCTTTTCCACGTCGCGGGCCAGAAAGAAGTGGATCTTGTTGGTCTGGTTGGTCCAGTTGGCAAAACAGGCGCCCAAAAACACCGTCGCCTTGCCGGTGTAGCCGGTCTCTTCCAACAGCTCGCGGTTCGCGGCCGCTTCAGGGTCCGGATCGCCGCCATCGACAACGCCGCCCGGAAATCCGGTGACCACCGCGCCGATGCCGTGCCGGTATTCGCGCGCCAGAACCACCTTCCCGGTGCTGGTGACCGGCAGGACGCAGACCCAGTCCGGCGCTTCATTGACGTAATAGGGCTCAATGATCAGTCCGTCGGCGCGCCGGCAGCGATCGGCCCGAAGCCGCAGCCAGCTATCGGCGACCATCAGTTGGCTGGAAACCCGGGTCCAGGGTTTGATCATGGTGTCCTCGGGTTTCCTGTTTTCCGGTCATTCCCTTGGGTCCGCCGGTGGCCGACGTGGCATCGACATCGAACTCCCGGCCTGCGCAAGGACCGCCTGAGGCGGGGTCTCAAACGCTCTGCATCTGACGTCACTCTGGACAGGGCAAGCCTTCGGCGCAAGCCGGGGCCGGGGAGCCACTGAATTTGCGGCGGCTCCTCAGTCCTGCGCCAGGCTCCGTGCCGCCCCGGTTCCGGACCTGCACTTCGCTCCGACCGCGACGACGAAGAAGGAGGTGCTGCGTCCGGGAGGACGGTGGGAGGGATTGTTGTGGGCCGACCGTGTCGCATAATCGGTAGTTCATTGCCGCTCATCCGCCAGCATCCGCCCCTCACCCGGGCCTTTGGCCCGACCTCTCCCGCCAGGGGAAAGGTGCTCATATGGCACGTGCAACACCACCGGCGCCGCGGGATCTCTCCCCGGCGTTTTGAGTGTCGATGTCCCGGTCTCATAAGAACGGGATGGCAGGCGCCCGGGGCGTGCCGGGTGCGCGATGGGAAGATGGGAGGTGGCACGGCCAAACGCCTGCCCGGGTTCCGGTTCCCTTTAAATGACCGGCTGTTGCGCCTTTCTCGTTTCTGCGCGCGGTGCGTGGGTTGTGGCGCACCGGTTGCCGGATACGAGACGCGGCTTTTCTGAACGCTGCGCCAGACCCCGCAGGCTCAAAAAAGGTCGCCGGTCACCGGTCTTGTCAGAACGGTCCGTTACGCCGTTCT
>JAEPNV010000018.1 GCA_017643215.1 Roseibium sp.
CGTCCAGTGTGACGGGGAGGCTCGAGGCAGTTTACCTCTCCCCGCTGGGGAGAGGGAGCCCGGGCGGCAAATTCCGCGCTTGTGGCGCTGTCATCATCATCGCCGCTGCGGCCCACACCACCCCACAGGCCTGGCGTCTGGCGTGACGGGAAAACTCGAAACCGTGACCTCTCCTAAATCCTTACACTCCCCCGGGGGGAGAGGTCGGGCCAACGGCCCGGGTGAGGGGCGCGGGCGACGGTGGCGCGGTTGGTGCTCACCGCGCCAGTCCGGGTTAGATCAGCGCCGTCCTTCAGTTCCTGTAGTCTGGCTCCTCAGCGTCAAGGCGCCGTTTCCAGTGTGCAAAATGGGCCGCGCCCATGCCGGAATAGGGTTCCCATTCGACCGCGGTCTTGGCCGCCAGGTTATCCGACATGACGGACAGGGGCTGACCGCTCGCATAGGCGCTCAGCAGCGTCCCGGCGGCGCGCTCAAACAGGTAAAGATGTTCAAAGGCCTCCGCGACCGTTGGTGCGGCGACCGAAAGGCCGTGATTGCCCATGATCAGTACCGGATTGCCGCCCAGGGTCTCGGCGATCCGGCGGCCTTCCTGCGCCTCGTCGGCCATTCCGCCAAATCCCAGATCAATCGCGACTTTCCCGAAAAACCGGGCCGTGTTGAGATCGATCGGCTTCATCGACGGGTCCTTCAACGCCGCAAGGACGGTCGCGTTTGGCGGGTGGCAATGAAACAGGACGCGGGCGGCCGGGTTCAGGCGATGCACCGTGCCGTGAATGCACCAGGCGGACGGATCCGGCGCATCCGCCGTTTCCATGGTCGCGCCGTCATCGGCGTCGAGCAGAACAAGATCGCTCGCCGTCACTTCGGAAAAATGCCGCCATTTCGGGTTCATCAGAAACCAGGCACCGTCTTCGGACACAGCCGCGCTGAAATGGTTGCCGACCGATTCATGCCAGCCGAGGCGCGCGGCGATCCGGAACGCGGCCGCCAAATCCTGGCGCAGCGCCCGTTCCGTCTCCACGCTACCGTCCTGAACCGCCGTTTCGTTCCATTCGGCCCTCATGCAAACCGGCCTTTCCCTTTCAAACAGCGATAAGTGGAGCGCATTTCGCCGCGATCGATATAACAGCCACGCAGGTGCCGGTCGCCGCTTGAGGCCGTGTATCCGGCCCGCCCGTGCACGATCCGGTGATTGTCGAACACGATACACTCGCCGGCGTTCAATCGGAACCGCATCAAGAACCGGTCCTCCTGAAGCATCCGCCCGAACCGGCAAAAGGCCGGGTAATAGCGGTCGAGATCATGCTGCGGCAGATCGAAGATATCGGCCTGGTGCTGGCTGATCGTGACGCCGGACACCGCGCCCTCGTCGTCGAGCTCAATCACCCGTTGCCGGGCGCGCATGTCGAAGGTCTCATGTTCACAATAATAGGGAACGTCCGTATGGGCGAGGAGCTGAAACGCGTCCGGATGCGCCGCGCGGAACGCTTCGGCCACTGCCAGCCCGTCCACGAACAGGCTGTCACCTCCGATGACGGAATTGGCCCGGCAATGCAGAAACTGGACGCCCGGCGCCGCATCTTCGGACGGAAGATCCGTGTGAAGTTCCAACGCCTTGGCCGTGAAGGCAAGATTGGTCGGATTGATATGGGTTTTCACCTCAAAGACCAATCCGAAATAGCTCGGCCGCACATGGCCCAAAAGACCGGCCGTTTCCAGCAATCCGGCATCGGTGTCGGGCATGCCGGTGACAAGGGCGACCCCATCGCGCAGCAGCGCTTCGATCCAGTCCGCCAGGCACGTCTTGTCGCGCACCAGATCCGGCTGCGCGAAGCGGGCCATGTTTTCATAGTGATCACAGAACCACGGCTCGCGGGCAATGCGCGCCGGATCAGGCCGCTTTTCGCCGCCCGCCTGGGCGCTCAGAAAATCAAGCGGCAGCCGGGTGACGTGACCCGATCCCTGCCAGGCGATCTCCAGGCAGCCGCCGGCAATCGCCGCCGTTTCAGCCCGGGGCGGCGTCTCTTCGGAAAAGATATCGTAGACCCGTTCACGCGTTTGCGCATCGAACGAGCTCGGGCAGTTGTCGCGAAGCCAGTAGTAGTTGAAATAGGCTGGCCGGCCGTTTTCCATCGGCACCTCCAGCCCGGTCTCCAGAAGCAGAACACCGTCCCCGCCACTTCCCAACATGATTGAGTATCCCTCAACGTGATTGATTCTGCCTGTCGTCTCTACACGCCGGTCCAGCCGCGGGCCGAGACTCGCAATTGCCCCTCAATTGATTGAGATTGTGGGGAAACTCCGGGCTTGAAAAGACGGCAAATCTGGAACTTAGATTAAGAAAATGCTTAACTTGAGTGAGGCTCATGGACCGCCTGCCACCGCTGCGCTTGTTGTCCATATTTGAAACCGTGAACCGCGTTGGCGGCGTCAAACAGGCCGCCCGCGTTCTCAACGTGTCGCCGCCGGCCGTCAGCCAGGCGCTGCGCCAGCTTGAAGCCCATGTCGGCGTCCCGCTTTTGAACCGGTCGGTCCGCCCGGCCGGATTGACCGCGGCGGGCGAAATCCTGCTGAAAGCAGTATCGGAGAACCTGGAGCGTCTGGCCCAGGCGCTGGAGGACATTGAGGTTTTGTCCCAGACCGGCCAGTCGGTGACGGTGGCCTGCACGATCGGATTTGCCACCTACTGGCTGATGCCGCGTCTGGAAGCGTTTTATCTCGATCACCCCGACATCGCCGTGCATGTTCAAGCAACACAGCAGGAGGTGCCGACCCTTGGGGCCGGCGCGGATATCGCCATGCGGTACGGCGATGGCCGCTGGTCCGACGGCGAAGTCCATCTGTTGTTCAACGAACGGGTGGAACCTGTTTGCGCGCCAGACCTCAAGCGGCGGCTGGATGGCCAGGAGCAGGGTCTGGCCGCCGCGTTCCTGATCCATGTCGATGTCTCGGACCGGCGCTGGGTGTCCTGGCCGAATTACCTCTCGCGCACCCAGCAAAAGACGGCCGGCTCGGCCAAGGGTCTGCGGTTTTCCAACTACGTGCAGGCCACGCAGGCGGCCGTATCGGGCCATGGTGTGATGCTGGGCTGGCGGTCGATCACCGGCGACCTGGTCGACAAGGGATCCCTTGTCCCGGTCGGACTGGCACCGCTCGTGCCGGCCGATTGCTATTACGCGGTCCGCGCGCCCCGGGGCCGGACGACGGAGGCCGCCGATACCGTCGTATCCTGGCTGACCGGCGCCGTGAAAGTCTGACGCGTTGCGCGGAACCGGAACGTGCAAAATCGACCCGGCATGTTAGACTTGGCGGAGCGGGTCTGGCTGATCGGTCACGCGAGGTCGCACCATGTCTGACAACGGCGTTTGTGTTCTGGTTGGAACGACCAAAGGCGCGTTTTTGCTTGATGGCGGGAATGACCGCACAGGCTGGACGGTCGGCGGGCCCTATTGTGACGGCTGGGCCATCAATCATGTGATCGGAGATCCGGAGACCGGCACGTTGTGGGCCGGCGGCGGCGGCGAATGGACCGGCGCCGGCGTCTGGCGCTCTGAAGATGGCGGCGCGACCTGGGCCTCCACACGCCTCACCAAGGGCACCATGGACGAGTGGGCCGCCAATGATCCCGAATTTGCGGCCATGATCGGCTGGCAGGACACGCCCCTGCCCTATGGCGATGCGTTTTCGCAGATCTGGTCGCTGGGGCTTGCCGACGGCGCGCTTTATGCCGGAACCAAACCCGCCCAACTTCTCAAGAGCACGGACCGCGGCGCGACATTTGACCGGCTGGACAGCCTGGCGGACCATCCGTCCAGGGAAAGCTGGAACCCGGGTGCCGCCGGACTGGTGCTGCACACCATCGTGTCCGATCCAAAGGACCCGCAAAAGCTCTGGATCGGCATTTCGGCGGCGGGCGTCTTTGCGAGCGAAGATGGCGGACACAGCTGGGAGCGGCGGAACCGGCTCTCCAACGCGGCGGCCTGCGAGGGCCACGCCCATCCGGCCGCACCGAAGGACGGGGAAACCGGGCATTGCGTCCACAACATCAAACGGGCGCCCGGGGACGCCGACCTTCTCTACCAGCAAAACCATCATGGCGTCTGGCGGTCGGCCGACGGCGGACGGAGCTGGGACGACATCACCGAGGGTCTTCCCTCAACCTTCGGCTTTCCGATCCAGGTCCATCCCCGGGACCCGCAAACGATCTGGACCATTCCGCTCAATGGCGACAGCACCGGCCGGTTTCCGCCGGACGCGGCCGCGGCGGTCTGGCGATCGCGGGACGGCGGCCAAACCTGGCAGGATCTGCGCGAGGGGCTGCCGCAAAAGGGGTGCTTCTTCACGGTGCTCCGCCAGGCGATGTCCGGCGACAGCCGCGATCCGGCCGGGCTTTATTTCGGAACCAATTCGGGCTCCGTCTTCGCAAGTTTCGATGAGGGTGATACCTGGCATGAGATCGCCCGGCACCTTCCGACCGTATTGTCTGTCGAAATCCTGGATAGGACGTAGCGGAATCAGCATCGTCGGCGCCAAATTAGACAACCAGAAAGAGAAAATCCTTCAAAATTTGACCTAGGATTGGTAGTCTTTCCCCGTGTTTGCCGGGGGAAGACACCATGACTTTCATTCGCCTGTTCGGACTGTCGATCCTTTTCGCGCTGGTGCCGTTCGTGGGCGCGGTCGCCCGCGACACCAAGATCCCGCTGACGGCCCTGATCGACGAAGTGAACGCGGCCTTGCTGACGGTCCAGGAGTATGCCGAAGCGGAAGACCTGCCGCCGCTCCACGAGGTCACGCTCGAAGTCAACACGGTGATGGATATCGACGCGGAAGGCAAAGTCAGCCTTTACATCGTCGAATTCGGCCAGGACGTGAAAAACGCCTTCACCAACACATCGACCATCGTACTGGTCCCGGCCAAGCCGGGTACGGAAAGCAATGTCGGAGCGCTGGAGATCTCGGACATCTTGGCGGAGTCCATCCTCGCCGGGGCGCAGGCCATCCAGCATGCGCGCGACAACGGCCCGGTCCCCCTCACCGCCAAGAGCTATTCCACGGAGATCAAATTCGGCATCACCGTCGAGACCAATGGCAAGGTGTCGCTCAGATTTCCGTCGTTTGAGATTTCCGCCGGCGGCGCGATCACCCAAAGCAATCTGCAGCGCATTTCGATCGCTTACAAAGTCTCCGACAACTGATGGCACAGACATGATCCGCGTGTTCCTGGCATTCATCCTTTTTGCAGCGCTCCTTGGCGGCAAAGCCGCGACAGCAAGCGACCTTTATCGCTTCGGGCGCGTGGACGATCAGATCCTGCGGACCACCATGGAGCGTGTGGTCTTCAAGGTCTATGACACCGAAACCGATCCCCAGCACAACGGTTCGGCAACCGTCATCGATGCCAAAAACGGACTGCTGGTCACGGCCGCACATGTGATCAAGGACACCGACCAGCCCTGGATCAGCCTGCCCGGGATCGAGCAACGGTTTCCGGTCACGATCGTCGACCGTCTTCCCATTCAGGCCGACAACGACACCGGTCCGCGGGATATTGCGCTGTTGAAGTCCGGCGAAACGGGGCTGTTTGGCGGGTTCCTGGAAATCCGGTTTGCGCGCATGGATCAGGCCCGGGAGCACAATCTGATCGGCTACGGGCGCGATGAAACAGCTTTGATCTTCGGCAAACAGGCGCCATCCAAGCAAGAGCCGTGTATCTACTCCATTCGGGAGAACACGTTCAAAGGCGACAGCGGTTCCCCGGTCGTTGACCAGAACGGGATGCTGGCCGGCATCATTCTCAAAAACGCGGAATTGAACAGCAAGGGCGTGATCCTGTCGTTTGAATGCGCGGACCGGTTCCTGCTGAACGCCTATGAAATCGCGGAACCGGCGGCCACGGATTTCCTGAGGATCTTGCGCGATGCCGAACACTGGACGTTTCGCCGCTATGTGCAGCCGCCGCCTGCGAACACGGCGGAGTGGCTGTCCAATCTTCAGCTCGCCGAGCTGATTTCCAACATCATCGAAACCATCGATCAGCGCCCCCTTTTCCCCAACCGGGCCCGTTTGGTTGAGATCACACGGGTCTTGAGTGACCGCGCGCTGAAAACGGAGTTGCAAATCGACCTGGCGATTGCCGACGCCCAATCGCGGTCCGAAACACCGGACGCTGTGCTGCAGACCGGGGAGGCGTTTCGTGAAGAGGGTCTGACCGACAGCGCGGCGGCGACATTCCAGGCCGCCGAGGAGTTTTACCTGCAACAAGCGGCGCCGGTCGTGTTTGCGAGCGGATCGCCTTTTAATCCGGCCGGAAGTGGGGCCGCCAGACTGCTAAAAGCGGCGGCGGACGCGGCGACAAAACGCGGTGAAGTGACCGGGGATCCGGCCGCCTATGAGCGGGCAACCGCGCTTGGCGTGGCGGCCGCCTTCCATGCACCCGAGGGCGGTCTCAAATCCGCCGCGCAGGTGACGGCGGGCGTTGCCGCGCAAAGGTCCGGCGATCTTGGAACCGCGCTTGCCGCGTTCGGTGCGGCCGATCAGGACAACGCTCTTCCGGCCTATCTCCGCAGTTCCCTCGCCGACGCGGTTGCCCTTTATAACAATCCGGACCAATTCGGCGCCTGGGCCGCCAAGAATTTCAAGATCGACCCCGGCCGCCTGGACCAGACCCTGTTTCACGCGGGCATCGGCCGGCCGGATGCCGGTGCGGTCCTGACGCAGGGCCTTGACGACAACAGTGTCGTCCAGTTCACGCTGGACAGCGAGGACCTGATCCGCGACGCCTTAAAGTCCGCCCCCCTCATGTAGGCGGCGGCCGGATAGATCGATCGTCCGGCCATGCGGCGCGATGGCGAGACGCGGCCCGAAACCGCGTGATCGCAGCAGGGTCCGGGCCGGCAGTCACTGCAATTTCAACGGGCAATCTCACAACCAAAATTAACTTAAACGGGCAAAATCTGATGCCGGCACGCAACAATAGTGCTTTTTTGGACTGGTCACAGACTCGTGAGGATGCGGCGCGGCCGCTTTTGCGCCATGATTGTTAACGGTGCGGCAAGGGAGTTTCCATAGGGTGGTATCGGTTTGACCGGGCATGGTCCCGAAGTGTTTTGGGGGAATGTAATGAAAACTCTTTTTGCGGTTTTCGCCGCTCTGATTTTGGCGCTGACCAGCCAGTCGGCCTTTGCCCAGGCCGGCGGTCAGTTTTTTGATCCCGTCTCCCGCTCCTGGGTGCAATTCGGACCAACGTATGGCGGGCCGAGCAACAAATCGCCGATCCGGCGCAAAATGGTCAAATACACCGGACCTTATGCGCCCGGCACAATCATTATCGATACTTCGGAGCGTCGCCTTTATCACGTGCGCCCCGACGGCAAGGCGATGAAGTACGGGGTCGGTGTCGGCCGGGAAGGCTTCCAGTGGGCCGGAACGCACCGCATCACCCGCAAAGCCGAGTGGCCGGGCTGGACCCCGCCGCCGCAAATGCGCGCCCGCGAACGCGCCAAGGGCCGCATTCTTCCGGCGCACATGCCCGGCGGCCCGAACAACCCGATGGGCGCCCGCGCGCTTTATATCGGCAGCACCTTGTACCGGATCCACGGCACGACCGAGCCCTGGACCATCGGCAGCGCCGTATCGTCCGGCTGCATCCGCATGGCCAACAATGACGTGAAGCACCTTTACAAGCACGCGACCATCGGCTCGAAGGTCGTCGTCAAGCGCTGATATCGATACCATCCCTTCTGTAAAGCCGGCGCCCCTTGCGCCGGCTTTGTGCTTTTCCGGCTCAATCTTGTTTTTCGGGCTGGCCAAACACAGCCCGCCGTCCGTATCCTTTTCAAAAACCAAGAAAAAGGAGGACGTTTTGGCACCATCGCATTCACGGCAAAACCCGCCCGCGCCTTCGTTCGCTGGCTTGTTTCAAATCACGGCCGCGCTGATTTTGTCCGGAACTCTCTTGTTGGGGCCGGCCCAGGCCGCCGGCCAAAAGGCCAAGGTGCCGGCAGGGCTGAGCTTGTCGGAGCAACATTGCGGGCGCTGCCATATTGTCGGGCAGGACCGGTTCGCCGGTATCTCATCGACCCCCTCGTTCAAGATCATGATTCAGGCCCTGGATGACTGGCAGGAGCGGTTCGACACGTTCATGGCCCGAAAGCCGCACCCGGCACATATCCGGCTTGAGGGCGACGGCCCGCGCCCGGATCATCTGCCGTCCGCCAGCGTTGAGGTGGTTCTCACGCTTAAGGAGATCGAAGCCATTCTGGTCTATGTGGACCACATGGCAAGGGAGCTTGGCCGGAACTGACCGGCGGTCTTTTGCTACCGCCCCGCGAGGCCGGCACCATAATCATCCGGGTTCGTGATCCGAAAGGGCGTCGGCAATCAGGATCCGGGCGGCGGCCTTTGCGTCCTCGGCCGCGCCGGGGTTGTAGCCCATATGCGCCGACACAATGGCGCCTTCCAGCAAAAGCATGAGTTTGCGGCTCAAGCCCGCCGGATCGGCAGCGCCCGCACCCGTCGCCAGGTCCTCCAAGGATCGGGCCAGAAGACGCTTGTGTTCCCGCGCCTGGGCCGCAATCGGGTCGTCCGGATCGGGAAACTCGGCCGCCGCCTTGATGAACATGCAGCCGTTGAACGTCTCTTCGCCAAACCACTGACCGATCAGGTCGAAGACGGCGATCAACCGGTCCCGCGGCGTTTCGGCGATCCGGTCCAATTGCCGGTTCATCCAATCGCGAAATGTCTCGTCCCGATAGCGAAGCACGGCCAGGACCAAGTCATCCTTGGTCCTGAAATGCTTGAACATCGTCGTCTTGGAAATGCCGGTCTCCGTGACGAGCCGGTCCATACCCGTGCCATGATAACCGTCCCGGTCAAAGATCCGCATTGCTTCGCGCACCAGTTCATCTCGTTTGTTCGGACGCATCGTTCGTTCCATTTATCATGTACTTTTCTGTACATTATATGAGCATCTTAAAAATTCAAGCCACATTCGTTTTTCCGCGATTTATCAATTATTTGGGCCGCACACGACACGGACATGGTGGCATTTTTCGACTTTTTTGATCTGATCCCCTTGAAAAATGTACCGATCTGTACATTTTAAGAGAACAGATCGGTACACCCAATTCCAGGAGAACATCATGGCCCGCGCTGTAGCAGAGATCGCGTTCACGCCGTTGGTCCGTGCCCGCCAGACCGAAGAAGGATCCCGCGAGGCCTATTTGCCCTTTGATGCGGCAGACATGGGCGCCGATGATCGGCTGACAGACCGCGAAGCGGCCTTCATTTCAGAGCGGGACGGCTTCTATCAAGCCACCGTGTCGGAAACCGGTTGGCCGTATGTCCAGTTCCGCGGCGGGCCCGCCGGCTTTTTGAAAGTGCTGGACGACAAAACGCTCGCCTTTGCGGATTTTCGCGGCAACCGGCAATACATCAGCTCCGGCAACCTGGCTGGGAACGAGCGGGTTTCGCTGATTTTGATGGACTACCCGAACCGCCGCCGTCTGAAGATCTGGGCCCGGGCGCGGGAAGTCGCCGCCAAGAAGGATCCGGATCTGATCAAGCGGCTGGCGACCCCAGGTTATCGCGGATTACCGGAGCGGGCTGTGATCCTGAGCATCGAAGCCTTTGACTGGAACTGCCCGCAACACATCCCCCAGCGGTTCACGCTGGACGAGCTCGAACCTTCGCTCGCAGCCTTGCGCGGGCGGATCGACGCGTTGGAGCGGGAGAACGCGGAACTGAAGGCGTTTTTGAAACGCTAGGCCCTGTGACCGAAACAACCAACCACATCGGAGTGACAACCATGACGCTGATTTCCAGACCCCTTTCGGCTGCGCTGATCGCAGCGGGCTTCGCCCTTGGCCAACCTGTTGCCGCAACCGCCACCCCGGACACGCCCCCAGCCAGCACGGCGCATGTCCAGGTCACATTTGGCTATGAAACGATTGACGGCGTGAAGATCGCCTACCGTGAAGCCGGCGACCCGTCCAAACCGACCGTGCTGCTGTTGCATGGATTTCCAACCTCGTCGCACATGTTCCGCAACCTGATGCCGGCGCTTGCGCGGGACTATCATGTCCTCGCGCCGGACTATCCGGGCTTTGGGGCGTCGGACATGCCCCTTGCAGACGCCTATGACTACACGTTCGACCAACTGGCCGGCGTGGTCGAAACCCTCATTGAGCGCAAGGGCATCGACACTTATGCGCTCTACCTGATGGACTATGGCGCGCCGGTCGGTTACCGGATCTTTTCCAAGGCACCGGACCGGGTGACCGGGTTCATCATTCAAAACGGCAATGCCTACGCGGAGGGTCTTATGGACTTCTGGGATCCGCTTCGCGCTTATTGGGCGGGTCCTTCGGCGGAGACCGCGGCACCGCTCCGGGCCTTCCTCAGCCTGGAGGCGACCAAGTGGCAATTCACGCACGGAACCCGTGATCCCGATGCGATCAGCCCGGACAATTACTGGCATGTCCAGTATCTGCTTGACCGTCCAGGCAATCAGGACGTCCAGCTCGAACTGTTTTTGGACTACGGCACGAACTTGGCAGAGTACCCGAAATGGCAGGCCCTGTTCCGCGAATATCAGCCGCCGGCTCTGATCGTCTGGGGCAAAAACGACCACATCTTTCCCGCAGATGGCGCGTATCCCTATCGGCGGGACCTCAAGGATGTGGAGTTCCATCTTCTGGACACCGGCCACTTCGCTCTTGAAGAGGACGGACAGGTCATCGCCGAGGAAATCCTGGATTTCATGGATCGGATCACCAACCGCTGATTTCCCGCATCTATGTGGTCAATGGACCCGCGCCTGGTCGAGGCGCAGGTCCATTGGGCAAATGCCAGAAAAGGCCGGTTATCGGCGGACGTACTGCATGTTCTTGGCGGAAAGCAGGGCCGCCGGCCGCTTCCAACAAGACGGCGCATCCTTGACAATGCAACGGCAAATGTCCGTGCCCGCGGCAGGGAATCGCCGAAGTAGATCAGGGACTTACATCCGGGCGACTTTGGACCAGTGTTCGGCCAGGTTTTCCGGCGCAGTCTCCACGCCATGCACCTGGAAGCCGTCGCGACCGTCGCGCTTGACATCGTAGAGGGCCTGGTCGGCATTTTTCATGACCGCACCGCCATCGGGGTCGTGTTCACTGAAGCGGGCTATGCCGCAGCTCACACCAATGCGGATAACGTGACCTTCAATCTGGAACGGTGCGCGGATGCTTTGAACCACGCGCTCCGCGATGTCGACAACCATCCGCTCCTCGCCGCGAATATCCGGCAAGATGATGGCGAACTCGTCACCGCCAAGCCGCGCGACCATATCGGTCGACCGGACACAGGCATTCAGCCGCTCGGCCACCTGCACCAGGAGCGCATCACCGGCGGCATGACCATAGGTGTCGTTCACCGGCTTGAACCGGTCCAGATCAAGCAACATCAGAACCGGTTTGGCGAGCTGGTTCACCGCCGCGCTCACCGACTTCTGGAGACGCTGGTTGAACAAGGTGCGGTTGGCGAGGTGCGTCAGCATGTCATGGTGCGCGGCGTACGTGATTTTCTCGGCGGCCTTTTCGCGCAGCGTGACGTCCTCGTGGGTCCCGATCCACCCACCGCCCGGAAGCGGTGCTTGAGAGGTTGAAACCACCTTGCCCGACGAGTGCTTGAACATCGACCGCACGACTTCGCCCGCACACAGCCGTTCCATCAAATCGTTGACATGCTCAGCGACATCGCCCTGGAACTCGCCGCGGTCCGCCTCCGCCCGAATGAGGTCCATCAGCGAAACACCGAACCGGACCTCCTCCTGTTTCTTGCCAAAAATATCGATGTATTGCTGGTTCCAAAGTGTCAGGCGACCATCCTTATCGAAGACGCTGACGCCTTGGCGCATATGGGCCAGCATAACTTCCAGCTCGGCCGATTTTTCGCGGGCCAGCCGTTCGTTCTCGACCAGTTTTTGCTCGATCTGCTTCCGGCTCGTGATGTCGAAAAAGGTCGACAGAATGCCGCCGCCTGGCAGCGGCGTCCCGCGCACCTCGAGGACGCGGCCATCTTTTGTCATACGTTCATAAAGGTGCGGGGTTCCGTCGCCGATGCGGGCCAGCCGTTCGCGGGCAATCCGCTCCGGATCCCCCGGGCCGTATTCGCCGCGTGCGGCGTTGTGCCTGAGAAAATCGGCCAGATGGGCCTTGCGGTCAATCAGTTCGTCCGGATAGTTGAGAATCTGCTGGAACTCGGCGTTGCAGCCGGCCATGCGAAAATCCTTGTCATAATGGACCACGCCACCGGGAAAATTGTCGAAGATGACCTGAAGCGTGTCGGCCTGGGTCTTGGTTTCGGTGATGTCGGTCAGCGAAATGACCAGTCCATCAACGCCGAACTCCTCCTCGCGGTCGATCGGGACCGCATTCAGTTTCAGCCACTTTGGTCCATGACCGTTGTTTTCTGCAATGCCGATAACGAGATCGCGCACATCCTCCGGCTGGCGGAAGGCCGCGGCGAAAGGAGTGCGACACGCTTTTTCACCTCCGGCTTCGTATCGAACCACCGTGTCAAGATCGCCGACCGCGCGGCCCTCCAGTTGGCCGCTGTCGTAACCCAGCAAATAGGCCGCCGCCGGATTGGCCGATGTGATGATGCCCGACCGGCCGACAAGGAGCGTTCCCTCGGTCAGGGTTTGAAGGGTGGTGCGATGCACCGCCTCCGACCTTTTCACCCGGTCCTCGGCCTGTTTGCGTTCCGTAACATCCTGGAGGGCGCCGATCAAGCGGACGGCCTGACCATCTTCGAACACCGCATGTCCGACCGCCCTCACCCATTTGAAGCGTCCAGAGGCGCTGTAAAACGGCAGTTCGAGGTCCCATTCGGTTCCGTGTTGAATGCCATCTTCCACCGCCTTGGTGATCACCGGCCGTGCTTCGGGCGCGTAGAAATTGATCGCCTCTTCGACGCGCGGAACATAGTCGGGCGGAACCTCGTGGATTTCCCTGGTCCGTTCGGTCCAGGTCAGATCGCCACTTTCCATATCCAGTACCCAGCCCCCGACGCCGGAGACGGAGGCAATCTCGGCAAGCAACTGGCCGTCGCGTTCCGCGCGCGCCTGCGCGAGTTGCGACTGGCGACGGTGTTGCTGCGTCCGGATCAGACCTTCCACCGCCGTCCCCAAACGACGGAGTTGTTTCAGCTGCTGCGCTTCGATGTGCCGCGGCGTGCGATCGATCACGCATAACGTGCCGAGGAAGTGTTGACCGTCCAGGCTCAATGGACATCCGGCATAAAACCGGATGGACGGTGCGCCTGTCACAAGGGGATTATCACAAAACCGCGGGTCTTTGAGGGCATCGGGAACGACCAGAAGATCGTCACCGAGGATCGCATGCTGGCAAAACGATATGCCGCGCGGCGTGCCGGTCGCGTCCAGTCCACAACACGCCTTGAACCACTGGTCATGTTCTTCAACAAGGGAGACAAGCGCAATCGGACACTCGAAAATCGCGGCGGCCGCTTCGACCAATGCGTCGAATTCCGGCTGCCGTTCCGATCCGATCAGATCAAGGTCTCGAAGCGCGATTAACCGCTTCTGCTCGTTTTCCGGATAGATGATCGTGGTGTTCACGTTTGTGGTACCAGGCGCTGTGAAATTCTGATTGTCGGTCCTACAAGTAACGCGATGACAAATCGTTTATAAATGTGGTTAACGTTTCGTATACTCGTACAAACACGTATGTGCAGCGCACATTAAATTGAAACTATAGTTGTATTTTACCTGCGTTATTTCACCAAGGTCGCCACGTCAATCGATGCCAACGGCGGTATAATTAAACAGCTTTTATGAAATAATCTGGGTCTTTCGGTAAGGATTTTGGTGCCACCCCAAGTCGAAATCGACCCTTGGCGAGGGTGATCGCGGGCCCTCCGACACACATATGAAAAACGGGGATATCCGCGCCGATCCGTTCGGAGGATCTTTGATCGTGTCCCTTCGGGCGCCGGTGCCGCCGGACGAACACCTTTCACGTGATGATGTCTGATCGGCCCGGGAGACCGAATCGGCCGGGATCAGTCCCGGCCAAGCCCCTTTTCGTCCAGGTCTGCGAGATACCCGCCCCAATGCTTGTCGCGCTCGTGCGCCAGTTCCAGGAAATAGTCCCAGGAGAAAATCCCGGTGTTGTGCAGATCGTCGAAATGAATCCGGACCGCATAATTGCCCACCGGATCCATTTTCATGATGCCGACCTGGCGTTTGCCGGGAACCGTCTTTTTCTGCGACGCGCTGTGGCCCTGGACCTCCGCGGAAGGTGAGCAAACCCGAAGATACTCCGCGCTGTAGTCGTGCGTCTCCCCGTTGTCGAACGACACGACCAGGGTCTTTTTGTCGGGCTTGAGCCGGATTTCGGTCGGCCAGGCTTTTTGTTCGTTGCTCATTTGATCCCACATCCGCCGGTTTGGAACGTTCGAAAAGATACGTACCCGGGGTCAAAGTTCAAGCGGATTGGCTGTTTTTGACAACCGTATAACCGTCCAACGCGGCCTGGCGGGCGGTTTTGTGGTCGACCATCGGTTTTGGATAGGTCGTTCCAAGGGCAATGCCGGCCTTCACTAGCGCCGTGTCGGGGGCCTCGTGCGGCGCGTGAAGATAGGCGGTCTCCAGTTTGGCAAGTTCCGGCACCCACTTTCGGATGTAGTCTCCCTCAGGATCGAATTTTTGTCCCTGGCCGTAGGGATTGAAAATCCGGAAATAGGGCGCCGCGTCGGCGCCGCTGCCGGCCACCCACTGCCAGCTTGCCGAATTCGAGGCAAGGTCCGCGTCGACAAGCGTGTCCCGGAACCACGCCTCGCCATGGGCCCAGTGCAGGCGCAGGTGCTTGATCAGGAAACTCGCCGCGATCATCCGCACCCGGTTGTGCATATAGCCGGTTTGCCACAGTTCGCGCATTCCCGCATCGACCATTGGATAGCCGGTCTCGCCGCGCTGCCAGGCTTTGAGATCGGCGGCGCTGTCGCGCCAGGGATAGGCATCGAACGCGGTCTTCCAGTTGTCCGTCGGCAGATTTGGGTAATGATACAGAAGGTGATAGGCGAATTCGCGCCACACGACCTCGCCCAGGAACTTGTCGGCGTCATCGGCGCGCGCAGGGTTCGCATCCGCGGCATGCGAGGCGGCGGACCAGATCTGGCGCGGCGAGATTTCCCCGTATCTTAGATGCGGCGACAGCCGGGAGACATTCGGCAAGTCGGGCCGGTTGCGGCGGTCGGCATAGCCCTCAAGACCAAGGTCCAAAAACCCGTTCAGGCGGTTCGCCGCGCCGGCTTCGCCCGGCTGCCAAAGGTCCAACCACCCCTTGGCCCAATTGGGGCGCTCCGGAAGAAGCCCCAAGGCATCGACGCCGATCGAGAGGCCGCAATCGGAAACGGTGAGCGACGCCGGGCGCGGCAGGGGCTGGTCAACCCCCTTGGCCTTGGCCGCTTTCCAGAACGGCGTGAACACCCTGTAGGGACCACCAGCGCCGGTCTGAAGCTCCCAGGGCTCGAACAGCACAACCGCCTTGTGGCTTTCAACCGTAAGGCCCGCCGACTTCAGGGCAGCCTTGATCGCCGTGTCGCGATCGACCGCATACTGATCGTAGCACCGGTTCCACATCACCTCCGTCGCACCGGTCTTTGCGGCAAGCTCGGGCAACAGCACCTGCGGATCGCCCTTGAGCACGATCAGGCCGCCGAGATCGCGCTGCAACGCGGCCAGGCTGTGATGCAGCCACCATCTGGCCGCGCCGCCAAGCGGCTGACTGTTTGTGAGCGGGGCACCGTCCTCCAGAACATAAACGGGAAGCACTGCGCCGCGTTCGGCGGCGGCGCTGAGGGCCGGATTGTCGGCGATGCGAAGGTCCTGGCGGAACCAGACAATGGTTTTCATCAAGGAAATGACTCGGTTTTCAAGGGTGATGGTATGGTGGCGGCCGTGCGTTTCCGGTCCATACGCGCACGAACCCTGCCAAGATCAAATCGCCGCGCGAGCGTGGATGATGTCCCGGTGTTGCTTGACCGCCAGCGTGACACTGCCGAGGGAATTTGATCTCTCAGGCAAAAGGTGTTTTTCAAAAAACCTCATCAATATGCGGGAATTGGACCTTTGCACTTGTTTGCCCGCATTGGAATATGAGCTAGGTTGACCCATATTCCGTTTATAACAAGAAGACTTGCAGCGAAGGGGAGAAGACTTGAGCGACGCACCGATTACGTTTGGTTCGGACTTGAGCGTGCCAAAGGCGTCCAGCCAGGCGTCGATGATCGATCCGTTCGGCCGGGCCGTGACTTATCTGCGCGTGTCGGTCACCGACCGCTGCGACTTCCGCTGTGTGTATTGCATGGCCGAAGACATGACCTTCCTGCCGAAACGCGAGGTCCTGTCGCTTGAAGAGCTGGACCGGCTGTGTACGGCGTTTATCGAAAAGGGCGTGCGCAAACTGCGCCTGACCGGCGGCGAGCCGCTGGTGCGCAAGAACATCATGTCCTTGATCCGCAGTCTCGGCCGGCATTTGGACAGCGGTGTCCTTGACGAGCTGACCATCACCACGAACGGGTCCCAGCTTGGACGGCTGGCCGGCGAGCTTTACGACTGCGGTGTCCGCCGGATCAACGTATCGGTCGATACGCTGGACCACGACAAGTTCAAGGCGATCACCCGCTGGGGAGACCTCGCCAAGGTGCTTGGCGGCATCAAGGCGGCGAAGGACGCCGGCCTGAAGGTCAAGATCAACGCCGTCGCACTGAAAGGCGTCAATGAGCACGAAATTGTACCAATGATGGAATGGGCGCATGGCAACGGCCACGACCTGACACTGATCGAAACCATGCCGCTCGGCGAAATCGACGAAAACCGCACCGACCAGTATCTGCCGCTTTCGCTGGTCCGTGGCCGGCTCGCCGAAAAGTTCACGCTGGAAGACATTCCCTACAAGACCGGCGGTCCGGCGCGGTATGTCGAGGTCAAGGAAACCGGCGGACGGCTCGGCTTCATCACGCCGATGACGCACAATTTCTGCGAAAGCTGCAACCGGGTCCGCGTCACCTGCACCGGCCAGCTCTACATGTGCCTGGGTCAGGACGACATGGCCGACCTGCGGGCCCCGCTGCGCGCGTCGGAAGGCAATGAGCTCCTTTACGACGCGATTGACGAAGCCATCGGACGCAAGCCGAAGGGCCACGACTTCGTCATCGACCGGCGCACGAAACAGCCTGCCGTCTCGCGCCACATGAGCGTGACCGGGGGGTAACGGTCCGCCATGCCGCCGTCCGAACCGCGACCGACCGGGTCGGATCGCCGGGGCCGGATCACGGCCCTTGCGATCGCGTTTTTGGCGTTGTTGCTGATGTTATGGATCGGCCGGGAAGATGTTCCCGGGCTCAGCACGGTCTGGACCGGTCTTACGGGCTCCACCACGGAAAGCGCGGGAACCGGCAATCCGGAACTGGACGCGTGCCTGGCGCAACGGGTCGGCGATGTCGACCAGATGCGCGCCGACGGCGTAATCAATGACAGTCAGTACGACACCTTCCGGGGCCGGGCGGTGTCATTTTGTGAAGCGCAATTCCCGCCGTCACAATAACCCTCCCGGTCAAACGCCCGCGTCAGGTGTCATCGAACCGGACGGCCATCCGGCGCCGGATCGGCACTTTCACCACCGTGTCCTCGGCCTCCGTCTCAACTGTCTGATGTGTGCCCGCACCGGCCTGCGGCTCTGCGAGACCA
The DNA here is from genome assembly GCA_017643215.1 of Roseibium sp. Taxonomy (GTDB): domain Bacteria; phylum Pseudomonadota; class Alphaproteobacteria; order Rhizobiales; family Stappiaceae; genus Roseibium. The sequence goes on from JAEPNV010000018.1 coordinate 17,756, forward strand.
TCGGCCTGCCGGCCTGACGCCGCGGTCTCTGCCGGCCGATCTTCCGCACTCTCCTCATCGCCGCGCGAGCCGGTCTCGTCGCTAGCAGCGGGTTCAGCGGCCGGCTGCGCCGCTGTGCCGTCCGCGTCGACGGCGTCGCCCTGAAGCTTTTCCGCTTCTGCCAGGCGTTCCGCCTCGGCGGCCATTTCCTCGGCCTTTTTCGCGTAGCCCTTGCCGACCTCCCAGGCCGATTGAAACTGGGTCAGCACCGTATCGGCGGTGCGGAAATTGATGTCGTAATCATTCAATCCGTCGACGACCGCAAGCACGGGATTGGACCGCCACAGTCTTTGAAGCGCGGCGTTTTTCAGCGCTTGCGGGACACCCCTCTTCATAAAGACCGTGAAATCGGACTCATATGTCAGACTGTCCAGATCCACCGCCTCCGCGGCAGCGCGATTGGCCGCGAATTCCGGATCCTCCGGCACGCCCTCTTCCGGCACCACCTGCCCGGCGCCGGCAACAGCATCGGGGACCGCCCCTTCATCCGGGACCGCCGCATCCGAGGCGACGGCCTCTGGCTCCTGCCCGGCCCGCTTGCGGCGGGACCACCGGGCGAGGAAGCCTTCGCCGTCGTCGCCGGGACCACTCATTCGCCCGCCCCTTCAGACCGGCGCCGGTCCTGCGCGAAGATCGGCTCCTTGCCGAATTGCTGTTTTTCGGGCCGGGACGACTGGCGCTTGCGTTTCTTGAAGGCTTCCGGGTCAGGCATCTGTTTCAGATAGTCGACGGCCCACAAAAGCATGTCCTTGGGCATGGGAAGACGCTCAATCAGCCCCTCGCCCGCATCAAGCGCTGCTTGCGCCTCATAAGGATCGGCCGTGACCGCCCGGACGGCAAACGGCACGGGTTCGGTATCGGCATCGTCGAGAAGGATCCAAAGCGACGGCGCACCAGTTTCCATGTTCGCGTCATAGGCTTCGCCCATCTTCCGGTGCAAGGTGACGGAGACCGGCGCGTACTGGAACTGCGTGACGTCGTCGGCCGACATGATCTGCTGCCACCCGTCGGTCGGCGGCGCGTGCGGGACAACGGCGACACCGGTCCAGGTGTAGTCCGCCCAAGGATGCTTGCTCTTGCGCCGTTCGACGATCACACCGACCGGTATGCCAATTTCACTTTCCAACAGATCACCTCCCACGTTGCCAAGCTTACTGTAAAGCCTGCGGGTTCGTGCGCAAAGCCGTGCAAACGTTCCCGGTTTCAATTTCAGGGAAAAACGCCTGGCCGGTTCTGCAGTTTCAATTGGCCATAGCGTGGGATAAACATTAGAACAATTCAAAACGAGAAGAATCGCCGGGAGCAAGCCGATATGTCCGCCAGCCATGGCCGCGTTCTGATATGCAATTGTTTTAAAACCATGTCGCTGGAAAGCGCGGCGGATCAACTTTCGGGCGATCTGGCGGCGCCGGTGTGTACGGAACTGTGCCGGGGTGAGATCGCTACCTTCGAAACCGCCGTTGCCGAGGGTGGCCCTTTGGTGGTCGCGTGCACCCAGGAAGCGCCCTTGTTCATGGAGGTCGCCGACGAACGGGACGCGGCTGCGGACCTGAAATTCGTCAATATCCGCGAAACCGCCGGCTGGACCGAGCACAGGGGCGACCCGGGCGCCAAGATACTCGCGCTGCTTGCCGATGCCGCGGGCCAGTCCTCCATGACGCCGGCGACGGTGAAGGAAATCACCTCCGACGGCATGTGCTTGGTGTATGGCGCCGGCCAGACGGCGCTCGATGCGGCGCTGGCGCTTGAGGACACGCTTTCGGTCACGCTTGTCCTGAACGCATGGGACGATGTGCTCCTGCCTCCGGTGCTGCCGTTTCCGATCTACCGGGGCCGGCTCAAACAGCTGACCGGGTCCCTGGGCGGATTTGACGTGACGCTCGACGACTACGCCGCCATGCTGCCCTCTTCGCGCGGCACGCCTGATTTCCATTTGCCTCGCGACGGCGCGCGTGCGTCCTGCAGCCTGGTGGTCGATCTCAGCGGCGCGGACGCGCCGATCACCGCGCCCGGGAAGCGCAACGGCTATTTCCGCGCCGCCCCGTCGGACACCGTGGGCGTCGAACGGATTGTCCGCGAAGCGGGCCAAATGGTCGGCACGTTCGAAAAGCCGATCTATGTCGCCTACAACGCGGATATTTGCGCCCACGAACACGCCGGCAAGATCGGCTGCAGCAAGTGCCTCGATGCCTGCCCGGCCGGCGCGCTTGGCTCCGCGGACGGCAAGATCACCGTCGACACCGGCATTTGCGGCGGGTGCGGAAGCTGTTCGGCCACCTGCCCGACGGGCGCGATCGACTACCAGTACCCGGCCCGGCCGGATTTCATGACCCGGATCCAGACCCTGATCGGTGCCTATCTGGATGCGGGCGGCGACGCTCCGGTGCTGTTGATCCACGAAGCCGATCACGGCATGGGCCTGATCAATGCGCTGGCGCGCTTCGGCAAGGGCCTTCCCCCCAACGTGGTTCCGCTGTCGACCCACGCCGTGACGTCCGCCGGGCACGATGCCCTGGTCACCGCGTTCCTGGCCGGCGCGCATGCGGTCGTTGTCCTGGCCGATCCAAAAAAGACCGACGAACTGCCGCCGCTTGAAGCTGAAGTCTCGCTCACCGAGGCGCTGCTTTCCGGTCTTGGCCATTCGGCTGCTGGGCGCATCAAACTCGTTGCGACGCACGATCCGGAGGATTTGGAGACGGCGCTCGCCGAAACGGACGCGCCGCGCCTTCTGGATGCGCCCATCCGGTATTCGCCGGTCGGCGGCAAGCGTGACATCGCGCGCATGGCGATTGCCACGCTGCACCGCGCCAGCCCGGGGGCGCCCGAAATCATCGAACTGCCGGAGCGCGCGCCCTATGGCCGGATTCAGGTCGATACCGAGGGATGTACCTTGTGCCTTGCCTGCGTCTCCGCGTGCCCGGCCGGTGCCCTCCTCGACAATCCGGACCGACCGCAGGTCAGTTTCATTGAATCGGCCTGTGTCCAGTGCGGCCTGTGTCAGACCACCTGTCCGGAAAGGGTTATTACCCTCGAGCCGCGCTTCAACACGGCCGCCGGCGCCATCCGCCCGGTCGTGATCCACGAGGAAGAGCCGGCTGAATGCGTGTCCTGCGGCAAACCGTTCGGGTCCCGGTCGACCATCGAACGGATCAAGTCCCAGCTTGCCGGGAAGCATCACATGTTCCAATCCGAACAGCAGGTCCGGTTGATCGAAATGTGCGACGACTGCCGGATCCAGGCGCAGTGGGACGCCGATCCGACCTTTGCCAGTGGCGCAGGAGACCGCCCGAAGCCGCGCACGACCGAGGACTACCTGGATGCGGAAAGCCGCGGCCTGAGTGTCGACGATTTCCTGAAGGACAACTGAGCCGACACCCATGAGGCGTCGATCAGCAACCATACGCTGATCGCTTTCAACGGGTTCGACCGGTTGCTCCGTGCTATCCGCCCTGTGCGCTCTCCAAAATGCGGACCGTGGACACCGATGCGAAGGTTGCGGCAACGCAGGCCAGCATCATGGCGGTCATCGGCCACACGGTGGCGGGGAACATGGATGCGGACAGGAACCAGGCAACAGCCGCACTGGTCAGCGCCCCGAAGCCGATCTGCATGCTGCCGGTCAGACCGGATGCCGCGCCGGCCAGATCCGGCCGGACACTGACGGCACCGGAAATGGCGCTCGGCAAACAGATCCCATTGCCAAGACCGACAAAGAACATCGGCACGAACAGCGTCAGGGGATGGTGAACCTGCGCAAGGCTGGAGACGATCAGCGACAAAACCGCCACGGCCGGCAGCAGCGAACCGGCGACCACCATGCGCAAGATGCCGATCCGGGCGGCAAGGCGCCCGGAAATGTAGTTGCCGATCAGATAGCCGACGGCAATGAACATGAAATAGAGCCCGATTTCCGCCGGCTCCATGTCCATGAGATCGGCGGCGATGAACGGAGCGCCGCCCAGATAGGAAAAATACACCGACGACGTGAACATCGCCGTCAGGGAATAGGCCCAGAACAGCCTTTCGCGCATCAGCGCGCGGTAATTCCTCCAAAGACCGGCGAGCCCGCTTCCGGCGGTGCGCCGGTGGTTGGTTTCATGCAGATTGGCCATGGCCGCGACGAGAACCAGGACACCCAGAACCAGCATCATGTAAAAGCCGCCGATCCAGCCGAATCGCTCGTCGAGAAAACCGCCGATGGCCGGGCCCACCATCGGCCCCACGGTCATGCCCATGGTCACATAACCGATCATGCTGGCGGCCTTGTCGCGCTCATAAAGATCGCGCACGATCGCCCGGCCCAGCACAAGTCCCGCGCAGCCGCCGATTGCCTGCAGGATCCGCGCGGCGATGAGCGCCTCGATGGTCGGCGCCAGAAGGCACAGCACCGATCCGACGACGAACAGCACCATGCCCCACAGGATGACCGGGCGGCGGCCGAACCGGTCCGACAACGGTCCAAGAACCAGTTGCGCTGCCGCGATCGCGACAAAGAACAGCGACATGGTCAGCTGGACTTTGCCGGCGGTCGTTTCAAACGCGTCGACCATGCCCGACAGCGATGGAAGATAAATGTTCATCGCAACCGGGCTGATGGTTGATACGGCAATCAATACAGCGATTGAAGGCGCGCGCTTCGGATCCCGAGCCGCAGTTGGTGAGAGTTCTGATGTCATCGATCAGACAATGCGACGGAGAAAGCCAAAACCAAACCGGTTTTTGTCATGAGGTTGCATGACGCAACCTTAATGCGCGATCCGCGAAAAAGCACTCCGAAAACGCGCCGCTTCCTCACCGGCCATTCCGGGCAAGGCGCTGCTCGCGAAAGAAGGTGTAGATCCCGGTTCCAACGATCACCAGGATCCCGAGCACGGTCAGGAGATCGGGCACATCGCCCCATACGATGTAGCCGAGGACCAGGGCCCACAGGACGATCGAATACCGGAACGGCGCGACGACGGCGATATCGCCCGACCGCAAGGCGGCGATGATGAAGATGTAGCCAACCATGATGAACACGGCGGCCAGGGTGAGGAACACCCAGGCGCGCAGGTCCATCGGCTGCCAGCCCTGCACACCGGTCAGAACGGCGCCCAGAACACTCACGGCCATCGTTGTCAGCAATGCCACGCCGAGCGTTGGCGTTTCCTTTGGCAAACCGCGGGTCGCCAGATCCCGAAGCGCCATGAACAGCATGCCGGCCACAGCAAACAGCGCATAGACGTTAAAGCCCTCAAGCCCGGGCCGGACAATCAAGAGCACACCGGAAAACCCGACCGCAATCGCCGTCCACCGGCGCCAGCCAACCCGGTCGCGGAACACCACCGCCGCGCCCGCCGTGACAACCAGCGGCAGAGCCTGGAGAATGGCCGTCGCATTGGCGATCGGCAGCCGGATCAACGCCGTCAGATAGAAAACCGTGGCCGCGACCTCGCCGACCATGCGCCAAGCGACGGCGCCGCGCCAAAGCGTGGAAATCTCCTTGAAAACACCGGTCACCTGACACGCGAACGCCATCAGCACGGTTCCGATCAGCCCCCGGACGAGGATGATCTGACCGAGCGGCAGGCTGTCGGACGCCAGCTTGACCATCGTGTCGTTCAAGATGAAACCGGCCATGGCCAGCATCATGGCGCCGATGGCCCGGCCGTTTTCCCGAAACTGCATCAGCGGTCTTTGGCGTTCATTGGGCACATCCGGCTGACGCTCGGGTATCGGCGGCGCGTTAGCTGCCGGTGGCAAGCGGCAGGTTCACAAGAAGGTTCTGCGGCTTCATTCGTATCCGGCCATCGGTCGACATGGCAAGGCCAAGCCAGACCGGCTTGCCGCGCTGATCAGGCAATACGCTGGACCGGTTTTCGAAATCCAACCGGAACAGCGATATGATCCGCAGGTTGTCCGCTTCCGAAAGGCTGTCGCCGGCATAAAGGGCATTCAAGATTTTTGTCGCATCCGCGTCGAGGCCGACATGCCAGGACCAATGCTCATCCTTGATCTTTTGAACCGGCTGCACCCGAACATCGGTCTTGAAGAAGTGCTGGATCCAGCCTTCCAGGACCCGCGCGAACGCATCGGGACCGGGCTGCGTGAAGCGGAAATCAAGCGCGGTGTCGAACCGGTCCGAGCGCTCCCAATAGACGTCGCCATTGTCTTCGCCAAGGACATCGACCGCCACCTCGCGCATCGGGGTACCTGATTCCATCAGCAGGGCGCCGAGCCCGCCCATGCCGCCGGTTTCCGACAGCATGTCGACAATCTCGGCGTCGGCAATCATCACGGTTCCCGATTCCAGCGTGACCATTTGCTCGCGGAAGAACAGTTCGGCGGCCCGGAGCCGGAACGGGTCGTGGGCCCGGCGCAGGATGTTTCGCAGGATCAAGTGGACCATCTGGTCCAGGAACACCGGCGGGATGGCGATCGCATCCTGCTGGAAAAGCGCAGCGTAGGACGCTTCAACGGTTTCATGGCGCTGAAGGTGGTCCCGGAAGGCAAGCACGACCCGGTAGTTGTCCGCCGTGTCCGGATCGGCGATGGACTTGATTTCACCCTCGGTGATTTCCGTGAACGGATCTTCCATCAGGCGTTCGAACAAGGCGTGCTCTGCCGGGCACGATTCTTCCACAGGATGGATTTCCGGCCGGGTGAAATACGCGCGCAGCAAATCGGGCGTGACCGCGAGCCAGCCGTTTTTCGTCCTTTCGACCAAATGGTACCCGGCCGACTTCCAGAATTCTCTCATTCGGTGTCCTCTACAACATCCCAAATCCGCGCATGCGGGCGTTCGCCGGGCGGATTCACGATGTGAAACTGTTCTCGAACCGCGCCGTCCTCGCCCACTTCCCGCCGGATCGCAAGAAGGGTGTTCAACGCGGTGTCCTCTGCCAAGGCCCGTGCATAGGCGACCTCTTCGCGCGCGAGCGCCGCAGCGGCCTCCTGGCCCGGTGCGCCGAAGTCCTCGACGAGGAAACGGATCAGGGCGGCTTCGCAGGCGGTTATGCCGTCCTCCTCGATCTCGCCGACGCTGACGAGCGTCGAGGCGCCGAATGATCCGAGGCCAAAAAAGCCGCTGACGAAGGCCTGGCGCTCCTTGCCGGTCAACAGCGCGGGATCATATCCCGGGCGCGGCATAAAGAGGAAACTGCCCGCCACGGCCCATTCGTCCGGATCGGCGGCCTTCAAAAACACATGCGTGTCGGAACTGTCGAAGCGGATCGTCCGCAGGAAGCGCGGCATATCAGGTGTCTTTCGCGGGCGGCACCGGCACGGCGCCCGTATGGCCGGCGGCCAGGTGGTCCAGCAGCGGCAGGCTCCTGGCTTCGCCGTCTTGAGGCGCCACGGGCTTGACCACCAGATCCCCTGTTTCCGACAGGCCCAGGAACCGGCCGGTCAGCCGGGCTCCGGACCCCGGAGCATCAATCGTCACATCCTGTTTGTACCCGTCGCAGCGGAACAGCCAGGCCTCATGGATGGGCCGAAATCCGTCCGATTCCCACCGGTGCAGCCAGGTCAGGAAATGACGCGACAAGCTGGCGATCATCTGCGTTGTATCCAAATCGACCGCGCCCTCGTCCCACAGGCTGGTCCGGTCGGGCGCCGAGCCCGGCTCCACCGAGGGATGCGGTTTCAATTGCAGATCCAAGCCGACAAGCAGCCAATCCGGTGCGCCCTCTTCGTTTTCGCCCGCGCTTGCGCGCAAATGCGCCGTGCCGACACGCGCGCCGTTGGCGTAAAAAAGGTTCGGCCAGCGCCAGGTGAAGGCGAGTTCCGGCGGGCCGAGGGCGCCCACCGCATCGGCGGCGGCGACCATCAGCGCAAACAGCATTTCCTGGGTCCGGGGCCGGGATACCTCCGGCTCAAGAACCACGGTCACCGCAATCCGGTCGGTGTCGCACGACCAGAACACATCGCCCGCTTCCGCCTTGCCGTCCCGCAATGCCGCTTCGGCCGCGCCGACTGGTTCCATCGGCGGCACAACGGAGTGCCCCGACAACAAGGGCGGCAGGTCCAGTGAAAGATCGATTGCCTCGGCCATGGCCGGGTTCCTAGCCGAGATCGATCTGCCCGTCGACCTCATGAGAGAAGTCGGAGCCTTCGATCGTCAACGTCGCCTTGACCTTGAGCGTGCCGCTCGCCAGACCTTCCTTGCGCACGTGCTGCTCCAGCGCCTGTTGCGAGGTAACCCCCACCTGTTTCAGGAATTTCCGCATGGACATATTGAATGTGTCATCGCTCATCGTGTTTTTCCAACTCTGCCGCGTGTTTTTCGCACCTGTTTCACAAAGTGATTCAAGCGGCTCACAGCGTGATTCGGGTTTGCCGGCCAAGCGCCGCATACCAAAGGTATTTTTACGGTTCGGACCCGGTGTCGCGGGTGGCTGTCAGTCCAGCCGGACCGTGTCGTTCGGGCTGCTGTAGATGGTTGCCGCCGAATGATCGAGCTGATGGGTCATGACATACCACGCACCAACGCAGATTACCGCACAGGCCGAGATGCCGGTGAGGAATGCCTTCATGAGGTTTAGTCTCCCTTTGGTTTTTGTTGTGCAGCGTCCGCTGCAGGATCGGTCGCCCACTTCAAATAGGCAACCAGTGCGTTGCGGTCTTCGACCGATTTCAACCGCTGAACCGGCATCTTCGAGCCGGGGGTCACAACGTCCGGGCCATGGTCAAACAGATCCGAAATCGTTTGTTCGTTCCACACCAGATCCGCGTTCAAGAGCGCCTTTGAATAGGGATAGCCGGGCAGGCTCCCGGCCTTGCGGCCGAACACGCCGTAGAGCGTCGGACCCGCCCGGTTGCCGTCATCGGGCGTCAACGTGTGGCAGACCGAACATTTGCGCGCGAACTGCAATTCGCCTGGATCGGTGGTGGATGCGACCTGGAACCGGCGCGGGTAGTCGATGGCAAGCGGTTCGAACGGCTTGCGCGGCGCCACCTGCCAGACATGCACCTCGTCGTCGAGCCCGACATAAAACAGCCGGTCCGCCGATGCGGTAAACGCGAGACCCCAGACCGGTCCGTAGGGGTTTTCAAACTCTTCGAGCAGTTCGAAGGTGTGGGCGTCAAACACACGAATGACACCGTCGCCGCCGCCACTGGCGGCCCGTTTGCCGTCCGGTGACACGGCCAGCGACAGCACCGGCCGGGTGTGGGGCGGCAGGACCTTGACCTCTTCGCCGCTCTCAATGTCCAAGACACCGAGCTTGCCGTCGGTCACGCCAAACAGCAGGAGGTCACCGCCCGGCAGGGTTTTGAGCGTGTTGACACCCCATCCCACATTGATGATCTCGCGGAGGAATTCACCGCTTTCCAAACTGAACTGGCGGATCACCCCGTCATAAGAGGCCGAATACAAAAACCGGCCGTCCGGCGAAAACGCCACTGCATTGACGTTGTTGCGATGCTGGTCGAACGTCAGGGCGAGCGTGGGCGGCGTGGCGCTGATGTCATACACCCGCGCCTCGCGGTCCCAGGAGGCCACGGCGACAAAACGCTCGTCCGGCGACACTCCCACGCTCAACACCTTTTCTCCCTGTCCTTCAAACCGATGCACCACGTCCGCGGTTTGAAGGTCCCACAGGATCAGATTGCCGTCATCTCCGACCGTGACCGCCCGGTCGCCCGACAGGAACCGGCCGTCGTTAACGGCGGCATCATGTCCAATGAGCCGAAGCGGCTCGTCGATGGTCTCGCCGCTGGCGGGCTTGCGCCAGACCAGGGCCGCATAGTCAAACGACGTCGTCAAAAGCCGCTCGCCGGTTTGATCCAGCGTGACGGATTTCACCGGACCGCCATGGCCCGCCAGCGTGTCGGGCCACTGCGCGGCGGCCGTCGAGACGACGACGGCACTTGCCACCATGGCCGGGATCGCCGGACGGAGGCAGCGCGCCGCCGCCCCCGCCCACTGAAGAGACGGTATCAACACACCCATCATCATCGGCCGGAGACTACTCCGCCGGCTGGGGCGCGGGCTTGTCCCCTTTCCGGTCATGGATGTCAGCAAGGTGTTCTTCGACCCACAAGGAATGGTGTTCCTTCGCCCAGTTCAGATCGACTTCGCCGGACCCCATGGCATCGAAGGCGCCTTCCATGCCGACCGAACCGATATAGATATGCGCCATGATCACGCAGATCATGAACACCGACATGATCGAGTGCCACAGCGTCGCCAACTGCTGTTCCTGCAGATAGGTGAGGTCCGTCGGCAAGGCGGTGCCGAAGACGAGATTGACCTTGTCAAACGTGTCGGCAAAGAACGTCGTCGTGTACGGGAACAGCAATTGCCAGCCCGACAAGGACAGCGACACCCCGCCCAAAATGGTCAGCCAGAAGATGACCTTTTGCCCGGCATTGAACTTCTTGGCCGGCGGATGAAGCTTCGAGGAAAAGATCCCCCCGCCCTGAAGCGCCCATTTTATGTCCGTCTTGTCCGGGAAATTGTGGCGCACCCACATCACAAAGATCATCACCAGGCCCGCCATGAAGGCGAAGGCGAGATAGTTGTGCAGGTATTTTCCGACCTGTGTGACGAACGCGAATGCCTCGTTGCCAATCACGTATTTGAGCGTGTAGCGGCCATACAGAATGTTCAGCCCGGTCAGCGCCAACACGATAAAGGAGGATGCCAGCATCCAGTGGCCGAACCGCTCGACCGCCTGGAAGCGCGTGATCGTTTGCCCCGCGCGTCCATGAGCGATCTTGATGCGCCCGCGGATGGCGTAGAAGATGCCCAACAGCACGATCGTGCCGAGCAGCGCCCAGCTCAGGTAAAGCGACATCGGGCCATTGCGGAACGACCGCCAGGCCTCGCCCTCGGACTGAACCAGTGTGGCTGCGTTCTTGTCGGGGATGGATACGATCCCTTCCACGCCGCCACGGACAGCGCGCCAGTAGTCGGAATCAGAGCTCGTTCCGAGCACATCACCCGGCACCGCACCGCCCGTCGGCGACGGCGATTCAATGCTAGATGGCGCGACGCCCTGCTGCGCGATTGCTGTTACGGGCACCAGCGTCAAAAACGCCAGAACCACCGCAAAAAGCAGGGTGTAGATCCATGCCGGCGCTGCGCCATGGCCGGATGTGTCGGCTAGACTATCGCGAACCCAGTACATGTTCCTCTCCTTTTCCGTCCGGCAGCGTCGTTCCCGCGCCAGTCGTCTTAGTCTTTCCATGTGAATTGGTGGCGGCGGCGGGCAAGTGCCCGCATGCGGGTCCGGTCAAAAGCCCTGCAATGTGCCACGGGCGCGAAGTTCGCGCTGCGTTTCTTCAGACAGCGCCTGGTCGGCGGGTCCGTCATAGTTGCCCTTGTCGAGCTTGATGGGACGGTTTTCCTCCAGCTCCCGGCAAGCACCCAGCCCGACGAGCAGGGCAATAACGCCAGCGGTTTTTAAAATCCTGGTAGTCTGCATGGCCATCGACGCGATCCTGATGTCACGATTCTTGTTATCCTGTGTGAAGTTAGGGTGACACAAACAAAGGTAAATCCCATGTCTTGCTGTCCCCATCGAAGCGCCCGGCAATTCCTGCGTGACCAGAGATTTGCCACTTACCGGCCCGTATTAGGCCTGCTGAGGCGCAAACGGAGGCAGTGTTGAACTGCCTCCGCCCAAAAGTTCAGATTGTCAGGACCCGCTGCGCTTAGAGCGAGCCGGCCTTTTGCTCGTAAGCCGTGCCCCAGCCCCAAGCGCCGGAGCCGAAGCCGCGGGCAACCACGCGCTCGCGATAAATCGCGGACACAACGTCGCCATCACCGGCCAAGAGCGCCTTGGTCGAGCACATTTCCGCGCACAGCGGAAGCTTGCCCTCGGCCAGACGGTTGCGGCCGTACTTCTGGAACTCGACCGACGTGTGGTCCTCTTCCGGACCGCCAGCGCAGAAGGTGCACTTGTCCATCTTGCCGCGGGAACCGAAGTTGCCCACCTGCGGGTACTGCGGCGCGCCAAACGGGCACGAGTAGAAGCAGTAACCGCAGCCGATGCAAAGGTCCTTGGAGTGCAGCACGACACCTTCATCGGTCTCGTAGAAGCAATCCACCGGGCAGACGGCCATGCAAGGCGCGTCCGAGCAGTGCATGCAGGCGACCGAAATGGACCGCTCGCCCGGCTTGCCGTCATTGATGGTCACGACGCGCCGGCGGTTGATCCCCCAGGGCACCTCGTGTTCGTTTTTACAGGCAGTCACGCAGGCGTTGCACTCAATGCAGCGTTCAGCGTCACAGAGGAATTTCATCCGTGCCATTGTGGTGTCCCTCCCTTACGCCGCACGCTCAATGCGGCAAAGCGTAGCTTTTGTTTCCTGCATCTGGGTGACGCTGTCGTAGCCGTAGGTCTGAGCCGTGTTGGTCGACTCGCCCAAGACATACGGATCAGCACCCTTCGGATATTTCGAACGCTGGTCCTCGCCCTGGAAATGACCGCCGAAGTGGAACGGCATGAACGCGACACCGCGTCCGACCCGCTCCGTCATCATGGCCATCACCTTGACCTTGCCGCCTTCGGGACCATGCACCCAGACCATTTCGCCGTCCCGGATGCCGAGGTCATTGCCGTCGGACGGATTGATCTCGACGAACATGTCCTGCTGCAACTCAGCAAGCCATGGGTTCGACCGGGTTTCGTCCCCGCCGCCTTCGTATTCCACCAGACGGCCCGAGGTCAGGATCATCGGGAAGTCTTTGGAATAGTCGTTCTTCTGGATCGACGCATACGCGGTCGGCAGACGATAGGCCTGCTTGTCCTCGTAGGTGGCGTACTTATCCAAAAGGTCGCGGCGGTTGGTGTAGAGCGGCTCGCGGTGCAGCGGAACCGGATCCGGGAAGGTCCAGACGACCGTCCGGGCCTTGGCGTTGCCGAACGGCGCACAACCGTGCTCGATCGCAACGCGCTGGATGCCGCCCGACAGGTCGGTCTTCCAGTTGGTCTTGTCCCCGGCCACGGCTTCGATCGAAGCGCGCTCGTCATCCGTCAGATCACCGTCCCAGCCCAGAGATTTGAGCATGGCCATGGTGAACTCGGGATACCCGTCCTCAATCTCCGACCCTTGCGAGTAGGAGCCTTCGGCCAGAAGGTTGTCGCCGTCGCGCTCCACGCCGAACCGGGCGCGGAATGTCAGGCCGCCTTCGGCAACCGATTTGGACGGATCATACAGGATCGGCGTGCCCGGATGGCCCATGTCCGCCGTTCCCCAGCACGGCCACGGCATACCGTAGTATTCGCCGTCGCACGGTCCGCCTTTCGCCTGAAGCGTCGTGCGGTCGAACGTGTGCTGGTTGGCCATGTGCTTCTTCAGCCGCTCCGGAGACTGCCCGGTGTAGCCGATCGTCCACATGCCGCTGTTGAACTCGCGGGTCGTGTCCTCGATGTCGGGAATCGTGCCCTCGACCGCGATGTTTTTGAACATTTCGCCCTCGATGCCAAACTTCTTGGCAAAGAGGTAAATGATCTCGTGGTCGGTTTTCGATTCAAACAGCGGATCGATGACCTTCTCGCGCCACTGGATGGAGCGGTTGGAGGCCGTGACCGAGCCGTAGGTCTCGAACTGGGTCGTCGCCGGCAGCAGATAGACGCCGTCCTTGCGGTCCGACAGGACCGCCGACACGGTCGGGAACGGATCGATCACGACGAGCGTGTCCAGCTTCTCCATCGCCGTCTTCATATCGGTCAGACGGGTCTGGGAGTTCGGCGCATGACCCCAAAGAACCATGGCCCGCACATTGTCCGGCTGGTCCATGTTGGCCTTGTCTTCCAAGACGCCGTCGATCCAGCGCGACACCGGAATCCCGGCGCTTTCCATCAGCTTCTGATCGGCGAAGCGGCCGAGCAGGTAGTCATATTCGACGTTCCATACACGCGACCAGTGCTTCCAGGAGCCGGTCGCAAGACCGTAGTAACCCGGCAGCGTGTGCGACAGGACACCAAGGTCCGTCGCGCCCTGGACGTTGTCATGGCCGCGGAAGATGTTGGTGCCGCCACCGGCCTTGCCCATGTTGCCAAGAGCAAGCTGCAACACACAGTAGGCGCGCGTGTTGTTGTTGCCGTTGGTGTGCTGGGTTCCACCCATGCACCAGATCACGGTGCCCGGACGGTTGTTGGCAAGGGTGCGGGCGACGCGCTTGAGCTGCGAGCCCGGTACGCCGGTGACGCGCTCGGTTTCTTCCGGCGTCCACTTGGCGACCTCTTCCTTGATCTGGTCCATCCCCCAAACGCGCTGACGGATGAACTCCTTGTCCTCCCAGCCGTTGTCGAAGATGTGCCACAAGATGCCCCAGACTAGGCCGACGTCGGCGCCGGGACGGAAGCGGACATACTCGGTGGCATGCGCGGCCGTGCGGGTGAAGCGCGGATCACAGACGATCAGCGGCGCGTTGTTTTCTTCCTTGGCCTTCAACACGTGCAGCAACGACACCGGGTGCGCCTCGGCCGGGTTGCCGCCGATGATGAAGATCGCCCGGGAATTGTGGATGTCGTTGTAGGAGTTCGTCATCGCGCCATAACCCCAGGTGTTGGCAACACCTGCGACCGTGGTGGAGTGACAAATCCGCGCTTGGTGGTCGACGTTGTTCGTGCCCCAGAACGCGGCGAACTTACGGAACAGATAGGCCTGTTCGTTGTTGTGCTTGGCCGAGCCGAGCCAGTAGACCGAATCCGGACCGGATTCTTCGCGGATCTTGAGCATCTGATCGCCGATTTCGTCGATCGCCTGCTCCCACGAGATCTTTTCCCATTGGCCGTTGACCAGCTTGGTCGGGTATTTCAGCCGACGCTCGCCGTGGGCATGCTCGCGCACCGCGGCGCCCTTTGCGCAATGGGATCCAAGGTTGAACGGGCTGTCAAAGCCAGGCTCCTGGCCGACCCAGACTCCGTCCTGAACTTCCGCCAGCACCGTACAGCCGACCGAACAGTGCGTGCAGACCGATTTCTTGATATCGACCTTACCGAGACCGGCCGGTCCGGCGGCTTCCGCCTTTTGAACCATCCCGCTGCCGACCGCGGAAAGGGCCGCAAGCCCACCTGCCGTCACGCCAGAGCGGCGCAGGAAGGTGCGGCGATCCATCGTGGAGGCCCCAACGTCTGCCAGTGCAGCCGACAGCCGGCCGCGCCGAGCGATCCCGCTTGTCTTTTTCCTGAGCATTTCTTTTCTCCCTCATGTGAGGCCGAGCCGGGTCCGGGCCCGGACAGCCCCAGGGCAACCGACCTGTCGCGTTTCAGGTCCGGCCGCCAACCTGCCTAGAAGCGCGCGGTCTCGTAGACCTTCTTCACGTGATCGGTCTCCTGGTACCCGGAGCGCTGAACCGCAGACACGTCCGCAGCCGATGCTTTACCCGATACCAAGGTCGCGCCGCTGGCCAGCGTTCCAAGGCCCGCGAGTTTTAGAAAGTCCCGCCGCCCGGCGGTCGACTTCACCTTTTTGTCGCTCATTGTTTTCTCCTTACAGCCCCCGTTTTCTCCTTACGGCCCCCGGCCCGGTGGTCCGGAGGGTTTCCCGATCCGCCCTGCACCCCAGTGGCCCATTCGGCCAGCACGGCGGAATATGTTCAAGCGGCCCAATCGAGCGGCACCGCTTATGGCGTCATGTCAAAGGCCTCCGTTTCCACGGCAATCAATGCCCGCCCAAGCTCTCCGAGCGCGGCGTAAAACGCGCTGGTTTCCTGCTGCGCCAAATCCTTGAAGAAATACGGCGCCCAAGATCCGATATGTCCGGTGAAAAAGGCCTTCTGTGCTTCCAGTGGCAGCGGCCCGCCCTGCCAGAGCTGACCTGAGATGAGGCCTTCCATCATCTGCATCAGGGCGGCGATATGATCTTCCGGCTCCTTGACGCCCTCGGCCCGCTTGATTCCGAGTTGGGCCATCGTGCCGCGCAATTCGGCGAGCGGCTTTTCGTTCAAGAAGCCGGTGAGATAGAACGACCCATAAGGCACAAGTTCGCCGCGCCCTATGCCGATGAATAAATCATGATACGCGCGGCGGGCGCCTTCAGCGTCCTCGGAGCTTGCCACATCGGACAGCTTCTTCAGCGCGGCGCCAATCTCGGTCTTATCGTCGGCAAGACCAGAACCCATTTCGCGGAGTGTACCGAGATCCTCGTCCGAGGGCGGCGCCTGCAAGAGGCGGCCGACAAATCCGTATAGCATCGCCCGGTCCACGTCCTCCGGTGCGACGGTCACGTCAAGCGACGTCATTTGCGACATCTATGTTTCTCCCTTGCTGCGATGATTGCCCTGCCAAAAAATAGTCGCAATTGAAATCATTGCTGCATTGCAATATATACTGCAAATCATTCATTTTGTGCCAGTTTTGTCTCATAAACTGAAAATAACGCATTATAAGACACTTTTATGCAGGATTAACCGGATGGTAACGGCTTGATTGCCGTAACGTAAGTTACACAATGGCGATTCCGGCCGCGCGCTGTGACGCGCAGTTTGCGCCTTTGGACTTATCAATCCGGTCGATAGATAATATAAATTGACCGTCGAACGCATTTGTGAGGGCGTTATTTCTGTATATTTATCAATATTTTATGACTTCTTAACAGGCATTAACCAAGCTGCGTGAACCCGATTTGAGCCAGCACGCCCTTCGAGCGTGTCACGTCCGACAACTGTTAGATGTTGCAGCGCGTCACAGAAAGTTGACAAAACACCTTTTCAAATATCAAAAAGCTCACTCAAAAAATCAGGTTATACCGCCGGTTTTGACGCCTTAAGGGCGCTCGGCGCCATGAACGGCCGGCTGGGCCCCGGCCGAGCCGGGGCCGCAATCGTTATTCGTAAACGATGCTGGGCGCCGCGCGCTGGCCGCCATCTTGATAGCGCACCAGTTCGCCCATAACCTTTGAGGCGATGTCCTTGTAGATGCCGGCCTGCGGGCTGTCGGGATCGGACACCACCACTGGCGTTCCAGCATCCGAGGTTTCCCGGATCTGCATGTTCAGCGGCACTTCGCCGAGGAACGGGACGCCGAGTTTCTCGGCCTCCTCACGCGCACCACCATGGCCAAAAATGTCGTGCCGGCCACCACAATCGGGACACAGGAAATAGCTCATGTTCTCGACGATGCCGAGAACCGGCACGTCGACCCGGCGGAACATGTTGAGGCCCTTGCGGGCATCGATCAACGCCAGGTCCTGCGGTGTCGACACGATCACCGCGCCCGCCAGCGGCACCTGCTGCGCCATCGTCAACTGCGCATCGCCTGTGCCGGGCGGCATATCGACGACCAGAACGTCCAGTTCACCCCAGGCAACCTCGCGCAGCATTTGCGTCAGCGCGGAAATCACCATCGGACCGCGCCAAATCATCGGGGTCTCCTCGTCCACAAGGAACCCCATGGACATGACCTTCACGCCATAGCCTTCCAGCGGCTTCAAGATCCGTCCGGACACTGGTTCCGGACGGCCGGTCACCCGGAACAGGCGGGGCACGGACGGGCCGTAGATATCGGCGTCAAGCACGCCGACCTTCAATCCGTTGGCCTGAAGGCCCAGCGCCAGATTCGCGGTCGTCGTCGATTTGCCGACGCCGCCCTTGCCCGACGCGACGGCAATGATCGACTTGACACCCGGAACGCCTGGCTTGGGGCCGGCGTTTTCCTCGGCGGCCTGAGCCCGGCCTTGCATCGGCGGCGGGACGCTGCCGATCTGCGCCTTGGACGGAGCCGGGCGGGCGGGCGCTTGGCTCGGCTTGGCGGCGCCGGGCGCGCGTTCGGCGGTGAGTGCGACCATGGCGTTTTCAACGCCGGGCACCTCTTTAACGACTTTTTCCGCGGCCTGGCGCAGCGGCTCCAGTTCCTGGGCGCGCTCGGCCGGCACCGTGATGGAAAAGGCGACGCGTCCGTCGGACACGAACACATCGGATACGAGGCCGAGGGACACCAAATCACCCTCAAGGTCCGGTCCCTTGACCTTTGAAAGCTGGTCCATCACCGCCTGTTTGACGCTTTCGCTCATTTTCTTAATTCATCTCCCCTATCGGCGCCCTGCCCCACGCGGCGCTTTCGTGCGCCTAACGTAGTGATGGATAGGCGGGCGTCAATCGGGCGCGGCCAGCACAACACTCTTGCACGCCGGCACCGGTCCTTTTACCAAGCTCGGCAAACGTCTTCCCGACCTTGGAAACGGCCATGACGCGCATCCTGATTACGGCAACCAATCGCGGGATTGGATTTGAGCTGGCGAAGGCGGCGCTGGCACGCGGCTGGACGGTGTTCGGTTCGGTGCGGAGTGAAGTACAGGCGGCTGACAGCGCGGCGCAACTGGGCCCAGATTACACGCCTCTGGTGTTTGATGTCACCGATCACGCCGCCGTCAAGAACGCGGCCGGCCAGCTCGGCGGCGACATCGACATCCTGATCAACAATGCCGGTATCATCGGCCCCGACAGGCAGTCGGCACTCGATATGGATTTTGACGGATTTGCCGAAACACTTGCGGTCAACACCCTGGCGCCGCTAGCGGTTTCCCAGGCGTTCCTGCCGCATCTTCGCCGCGCGGAAAGCGGCCGGATCCTGACAATTTCCAGCCAGATGTCCTGGATGGGGTACCGGCAATCCGACCGGATCGCCTACCGGGCTTCCAAGGCGGCCGTCAACAAGGTGATGCAAGGTCTTGCCACCGATCTGACCGGCGACGGCATTCCGGTCGCCGTTATTGATCCTGGCTGGGTCAAGACCGATATGGGCGGCCCGAACGCGGACAACACAGCATGTGACGTCGCCAAAGGTGTCTTGACCATCGCCGCGCGGATGAAACCGGGCGACACGGGCAAATTCTTCAGATGGACCGGCGAAGAACGGGAGTATTGATCCCACTGGACGCCACGGTCCTTCCGGAAGACTGATCCATCGGTGAGCGCGATCGGCCGCGCCACAGAATTGAATTGGACATTTTCTTTGCGTCATTGGACAACGTCCCGGTCAGCCATCCCGATCAACGCAGATGAAGCATCAAAATGCCCTGGCCCGAACCCGTTACCCTTACCGGCACGCACGTCATTCTCGCCCCGCTGTCGCAGGCCCACGCCGCGGATCTTGCCGAGGCAAGCGCGGATGGCAACCTTCATACGCTTTGGTACACGTCCATTCCGGCGCCCGAAGGCGTTCCGGCGGAAATCAACCGGCGGCTCGCCCTTCAAGACGCCGGGTCCATGCTGGCGTTCGCCGTGATTGCGCCAGACACCGGCAAGGCGGTCGGCATGACCACCTATATGAACATCGACGCCGACCACAAGCGGGTCGAGATCGGCTCCACCTGGTACCGGAAAGCGGTCCAGCGCACGCCGCTCAACACGGAAGCCAAGCGGCTTCTGCTTGGCCATGCCTTTGAAGCGCTCGGCTGTATCGCGGTCGAATTCCGCACACATTTTTTGAACCGGCAAAGCCGGCAGGCGATCGAGCGGCTGGGCGCCAAACTTGACGGCATCCTGCGTTCACACCAGGTGATGCCCAATGGCACGCTGCGGGATACGGCGGTCTATTCGATCATCGCCTGCGAATGGCCGGCGGTGAAAGCCGGCCTGGAGTTCAAGCTCGCCCGGCCGTGACCGGAATACAACAATCGTTGATGTCTTCCGTTAGGAGAGCCGGTTTTAATCAAATGTGAGGAATTGGCGCGCACGCTCACCTTATCGGAGCAAAAACCGATGAGGTGCGTGATGGAACTCTACCAGATTTGTTACCGGGCCCGGATCAACTGGTCGGGCCTCCGACGTGACCTGGATTCGGAAATCGATCGCGCCCTTGCCCAGATCCGGCGCATCAACCGGCGCGGCGGCGTGACAGGCGCGCTCTTGCTTGGCAAATCCCACTTCCTCCAGTTCCTCGAAGGGGCGCCCGGCCCGGTGCTCGACACGCTTTATTGCGTCATGCAGGACCGGCGCGTCACCGATCTGGAAGCGGTGTTTCACGAGCCGGCGACCGAGCGGCTGTTTCCCAACAGTTTGATGTTTCACCGCAACCTGGCCAGCGGCGCGGTGATCCAGACCTATCCGGGCCTGCATGCGCTTGTTGATGAACAGGATCGTCTCACCCGTGGCAACGGCTATTCCGCTCTCGCCTGTTTTTCCGGCGACGTGCGCGAGAGCGGCGTGACCAACGGGATGATGCTGGTTTAGGGTCCGGTTTCGGTCACAACGTGCCGCCCCGGCGGCCGGTCAAAACGCAACCGACTGTGCGACGCCCTTTTCCTTCGCCAGATCGACGACCTTCGCAGCCACAGCCAAATCCTGCAGGCCGACGCCGGTTCCGTCAAACAGCGTGATCTGATCGTCGCCGGTGCGGCCCGGATCGGTTCCATTGATGACCGCGCCGATTTGACCGATCGCGCTTTCCAAAATCAGCCCCGAACCGACCGCATGCTGCGCCTCGCCGAGGGTCACGGATTGCGCGACCTCATCGGTATAGACCTTGGCGCGGGCCAGGATCTTCGGATCGACTTCCTGCTTGCCGACCGTGTCGGTTCCCATGCAGGCCAGATGGGTGCCGGGCCGAATGTGTTCATCCATCAGGATCGGATCAAAGCTCGACGTGATCGTGATGATCACATCGGCTTCCGCGCCGAGTTGATCCAGATCGACCGCCTCAAACGGCAAACCAAGTTCCGTGGCCGTTTCTTCAAGGCGGGACAGCATCTCCGGATGCAGGTTCCAGCCGATGATCTTGTCGAAGTCCCGTTGCCTGACGGCCGCCCGGATCTGAAACGCGGACTGATGGCCGGCGCCGACCATGCCGAGCACCTTCGCCTTCTTGCGCGCCAGATGCTTGATCGATACGGCCGACGAGGCGGCCGTGCGAAGCGCCGTCAAGAGGTTGCCGCCGACCAGCGCCGACGGGCGGCCGGTATCGGCGTCAAACAGCACGACCGTGGATTGATGGTTGGTCAGGCCCTTGTCCGCATTTCCCGGCCAATAGCCGCCGGACTTCAAGCCCAGCGCCAGGCTTTCCCGGTCAAATCCGGACTTGAACCCGTAAAGCGCATCGGCGTGGCCGATGGCCTCGCGGACAACCGGAAAGTTGTAGGCCGACCCGCGGGCCATCGCCGCGAAGATTGCCTCGACCGCGTCAAACGCGGCCTCGGCTGTCATCAGTCCGGCGATTTCGCATTCCGGGACGATGGTGACCGTGTGCACATCCGACATTATTGTTATCCCGTCAGTCGTCAGTAGGCTTTGCCGCGCGCGGACACCGGCCAGAGCGTCTCCACCTTGCCGCCGCGCACGCCAACGTACCAGTCATGGACGTTGCAGGTCGGATCGCAATGCCCCGGGACAAGGCGCAGCTTCTCGTTGATCTTCAAGACGCCGCCCAGGTCCTCGACGACGCCGTGCTCGTCGGAGCATTTGACGTATTTTACGTCGTCGCGCCCGAAGACCACCGGCAAACCGCTGTCGACGGACTGGGCTTTCAGGCCCGCATCGACGATCGCCTTTTCGGCCTTGGCATGGGACATGACGGAGGTCAGGAGGAACAGGGAATTTTCCCATTCACCAGCATCGATCCGCTTGCCGTCCTTGTCGAGGATGCGGCCGTAGTCCGCGTCCATGAACGCATAGGACCCGCACTGCAGCTCGTTGTAGACGCCCGAATTGCTCTCAAAGTAATAGGAGCCGGTGCCGCCGCCGCCGACGATGTCGCAGTCCAGCCCGACTGCCTTCAGACCGTCGACCGCGTCCTTCACCATGGCAACGGCAATATCGATCTTGGCTTTGCGGTCTTCATAGCTGTCCATGTGCTGCATGGCGCCCTGATAGGCCTGGATGCCGGTAAACTTCAAACCCGGCGCGGCATGGATGGCCTTCGCGATTTTCAAGACGTCCGGGGTGGTCGTCACGCCGCAGCGGCCGGCGCCGCAGTCAATCTCCACCAGACACTCAATTTCGGTGCCATGCCTTTGCGCCGCCTCGGACAGATCAGCGACATTGTCGATGTCGTCGACGCAGCAAATCGTCCGTGCGCCAAGTTTGGGCAGCCCGGCAAGCCGGTCGATCTTCTGCGGGTCCCGGACCTGGTTGCTGACCAGGACGTCCTTGATGCCCCCGCGGGCGAAAACTTCCGCTTCAGACACTTTCTGGCAGCATACGCCGACGGCGCCACCAAGTTTTTCCTGCAGCTTCGCGACATCCACGGACTTGTGCATCTTGCCGTGCACCCGGTGCCGCATGCCATGGTCGCGCGCGTAGTCGCCCATCTTCTTGATGTTGCGCTCCAGGGCATCCAGATCGAGGATCAGGCAGGGTGTCTGGATGTCCTTTTCATCCATTCCCGGAAGGGCCGGCACGTCATAGCCGACTTCAAGGGATTCGATTTTTGTCGGTGCGTTCATTGAATTGGTCCTCCGGTCATTTGATCCAGGGCAGCGTGTCGAGGTCGACATTGCCGCCCGTGATGACGACACCCACGCGTTTGCCGCGGAAGACGTCGGGGTTTTTAAAGATTGTGGCCAGCGGCACGGAGCAGCTTGCCTCCATTACGATTTTCATGCGCTGCCACGTCAACTTCATCGCATCGATAATCTCCTGTTCCGACGCGGTGAAAATGTCGGTCACGTAGGTGCTGACGAAGTGCCAGGTGTTTTCTTTGAGCGGCACCTTGAGGCCGTCCGCGATCGTGACCGGCGCGTCGTCGGCGATAATGTGTCCGGCCTTGAAACTGCGGTACGCATCATCCGCCTGTTCCGGTTCGGCCGCGTAGATCTTCACCTCGGGTGCCAGCGTCGACAGGGTGAGGCAGGTGCCGGACACCATGCCGCCGCCGCCGATCGGCGCGATCACCGCATCGAGGCCGTCGGTCTGTTCCATCAGCTCTTTCGAGCAGGTGCCTTGACCGGCGATGACGCGCGGATCGTTGTACGGATGCACGAACTCCGCGCCGGTTTCTTTTTGAACCTCGGCAAACGTCGCCTCACGCGACGACGTCGAGGGCTCGCATTCAGTGATGATGCCGCCATACCCGCGGACCGCGTCCTTCTTGGCCTTCGGCGCCGTGCGTGGCATCACGACATGGCACGGAATGCCACGCCGGCCGGCCGCGTAGGACAGTGACAGGGCATGGTTGCCGGACGAGTGCGTGGCAACGCCCTTTTTCGCCATCTCTTCGGTGAGACCGAACACAGCGTTGCAGGCCCCGCGGACCTTGAACGCGCCGGCTTTCTGGAAGTTCTCGCACTTGAAGAACAACTCAGCGCCCGTGAGGTCATTGAAGTAGGAGGACGTCAGCACCGGGGTCCGGTGGATATAGGGCTTGATCCGCTCGTGGGCGGCCAGCATGTCCTCGTAGGTGGGAAGGATGTTTGTCTGAATGTTCATTATGCAGCCGCCATGATGCTGTGATTGCCGTGCCGGTAGACGGATTGTGCCGCCGCGACACCCGAGCCAAGCGTAATGTCAAGCCCAAGATCGGCCATACACATTTCCGCAACCGCGATGCCCGAAAGCGCCATGGCGTCCGTAAGCATGCCGAGATGGCCGATTCTAAAGACCTTGCCGGCGACATCGCCCAGGCCGGTTCCGAAGGCCATGCCGTAGGTCTCAACCGCATGGGCAACAATCGTTGATGCATCGAACCCGTCCGGCGTGCGGACCGCAGTCACCGTATTGGAATAAAGATCGGGCGTTGCCGCGAACGGTTTCATTCCCCAGGCAAAGGTCGCGGCGCGCACACCTTCGGCAATCCGCGCGTGGCGGGCAAAGACCTCATCAAGGCCTTCTTCCAAAAGCATCTCGGTCGCGTACTTCAGGCCGTTCAACAAACCGACCGCGGGTGTGTAAGGATAGCCGTTGATCTTGTAGTTTGCCCGCATATCGTCGATGGAGAAAAACGACCGCGGAAGCTTTGCCGTTTTGCTGGCCGCGACCGCCTTCTCGCTGAACGCGGTGATTGCCAAACCGACGGCCAGCATGAAGCCCTTCTGCGATCCCGTGACCGCGACGTCGACCTTCCACTCGTTGAACCGGAAATCCATCGATCCGATGGAGCTGACGCCATCGACCAGCAGCAGGGCATCGTGTCCGGCCGCGTCCATGGCCTTTCTAAGGCCGCCCACGTCGGAGACAACACCGGTCGCCGTCTCGTTGTGGGTGGCCAGCACCGCCTTGATCTCGCCAGCCGTGTCGGCGGCGAGGATTTCCTCGAACCGGCTGACCGGCAGACCTTCGCCCCAGGGACCGTCGACCTGGATCACCTCAAGGCCGAACTGCCGGCACATGTTGATCCATTTGTGGCTGAACATGCCATTGCGGGCGGCCAGAACCTTGTCGCCGGGGCTCAGTGTGTTGCTGATCGCCGTCTCCCAGCCACCGGTGCCGGATGCGGGAAAGATGAAGATTTCCGCGCCATCGGCCTTCATCACCTGGCGCACGCCGTCAATCGCGGGGTGCAGGATCTTGGCGAACATGGGCGAGCGATGGTCGATCGTCGGCATGTCGCAGGCTTTGCGGATCGCCTCGGGTATATTTGTCGGGCCCGGGATAAAGACCGGGTTCTGCAAGCTCATGGCGCATCCTCCTGATAGTGTGTGCACATTTTATGGCGTGCGCGCCCGCGCCGCAATTTTTTTGAAATTATTTTTCAAAAATCAAGATTCACCAATAATATTGTTGAATCATAGGCTTATGTTTTTCATAATGTGAAAAACCTTTTCGGGTGATTTCGCAGATGAGCAATGCATATGGCGATGCCCCGTCCGACCGGCGCGCCCGGGGCCGCCCCCGCGCCTGGGACGACAAGACCTCGCAAAACACCATCAAGTCGCTCGACAGGGCGATGGAAGTGCTGGAACGTTTGGGAGAATTGGGCGGGGCGACGCTGAGCGATCTTGCCGGCGACCTCGGCCAGGCGCCGGCATCGGTCTACCGGGTCCTGTTCACCCTTGAAACACGCGCCATCGTCGATTTCGAGCCGGCCTCGCAAACCTGGCATATTGGATCGGGCGCATTCCTGATCGGGTCCAAGTTCCTGCGGCGCACGTCTTTGGTCGAGCGCGCCCGGCCGGTCCTGCGGGCCTTGATGCGTGAAACCGGAGAAACCGCCAATCTGGGGATCGAACGCGACGGACACGTCCTCTTCGTCAGCCAGGTGGAAACGCACGAGGCGATCCGGGCGTTCTTTCCGCCTGGCACGATTTCGCCGATGCATGCCTCGGGAATCGGCAAGGCCCTGCTTGCCCAGATGGACGACCGGCAGGTTTTGGATATCCTGGCCAAGACGGGACAGGAAGAATTCACCGAACACACGCTGACCAAGCCGGACGCGCTGCTGGCGGACCTTGCGGCCACCCGCGCGCGCGGCTACGCGATCGACGCGGAAGAAAAGAACCTTGGTATGCGCTGCATCGCCGCGCCGATCTTTGACCTGCATGGCGAAGCGATTGCCGGCCTGTCGATCTCTGGACCGTCGACGCGGCTGCCGCAAAGCGAGACCGAAACCCTTGCACGGTCGGTGATTGAAGCTGCGGCCGCTGTCACATCGGGAATTGGCGGCCAACCCGCCCCGGCCGCGTTTCCCGGCGGTTGAAAGACATCCGCCCGAGTTGCCGCAGACGGTTCATGCCGCGCTCTTGCAATGCAGCGGTCCGGTCCAATAAGTTGGCCGCCCAACACTCGGAGAGACGTGGTGCCGACAGACTATCTCATCAAACCGGATCCGCTGGACTCCCGCCTGTCGGCGGCGGTTACCGGCATGGACCAGACCGGCGCGCCCGTCGAAACACGGGTGGTCACGGAAAAGGCGCTGACCCTTTACCTGAACTCACAGGAAGTCGTCACCATGATGACGATCGGCGACCATCCGGATCTTCTGGCGGTCGGGTACCTGAAAAACCAGAACATGCTGCAGCCGGGCGACACCATCACCGGGATTGACTACGACGATGACCTGGAGGTCGTTGTCGTTCGCACCGAGCGCGAGACCAATTACGAGGAAAAGCTGAAAAAGAAAGTGCGCACCTCCGGCTGCGCGCAGGGAACCGTGTTCGGCGATGTCATGGACGGTTTTGAGGACATGGCGCTGCCAAAAGCAGAGCTTCGAACCTCATGGCTCTATGAACTCACCAAAAACATCAACACCACCCCGTCGCTCTATCTGGAAGCAGGCGCCATTCATGGCTGCGTTTTAT
Source organism: Roseibium sp. (assembly GCA_017643215.1). GTDB lineage: Bacteria > Pseudomonadota > Alphaproteobacteria > Rhizobiales > Stappiaceae > Roseibium. The sequence goes on from JAEPNV010000018.1 coordinate 43,898, forward strand.
GCAAGGGGCCCGATCCGCTGGTTTATATGGAAGACGTCGGCCGGCACAACGCGGTCGACAAGATCGCCGGCTGGATGGCGCTGAACGATGTGCCGGCCGATGACAAGATATTCTACACAACCGGCCGGCTCACCTCCGAAATGGTGATCAAGACCGTGATGATGGGCATACCCATTCTGGTTTCCAGGTCCGGGTTCACCGCTTGGGGCGTGGACCTTGCCCGCAAGGCCGGGCTGACGCTGATCGGGCGGGCACGCGGCAAACGGTTCCTGGCCCTGTCGGGCAGCGACCGCATCACCTTTGACATGGACCCATCGGACGCCGATGACGAACCGAAACGCAACCGGCGCAAAGGGAGCGAAGCAGCCGAATGACGCACGGAGTCGCTGTTTCAAACATCATGGCGTGCGTGCTTGCCGGCGGTCAATCGCGCCGCATGGGCGGCGGCGACAAAACCCTGCTGGAGCTTGGCGGCCGGTCGATGCTGGAGGTGGTTCTGGACCGCCTGCAGCCGCAGGTCGGGGACATCGTGCTGAACGCCAACGGTGATCCGGAGCGGTTTGCCGGCTTTGGCCTGCCCGTGGTGGCGGATCCGGTCGGTGGATATGCCGGACCGCTTGCCGGTATCCTCGCCGGATTGGGGTATGCCCGGGCGCGTCATGAAGACATTAGCTACGTCGTTTCGGTCGCCGGTGACACGCCGTTTTTCCCGTCCGATCTCGTTGCGCGTCTTTGTACGGCCGTTCCCGCCGACAAGCCTGTCATCGCCCTTGCCAGTTCGCGGAACAAGCTGCACCCGGTGTTCGGGCTATGGCCGGTCGCCCTTGCGGACGACCTGCGGGCCTGGCTGGAGAGCGGTCAAAGCGGCAAGGTCTTGGCCTTCGTCGATCGCCACGACAGTGTCGAGGTGCCGTTTGACGCCGAAACCGCGACGGGCCTTGACCCGTTTTTTAACGCCAACCGTCCGGATGACCTTGATACCGCCCGCAGGGCCATGGACAGCTTGCCTTCATGACACACAATCGCATTTTCGGAATCACCGGCTGGAAGAACTCCGGAAAAACCCAGCTCGTTACCCGGCTCGTTGCCGAGTTCACCCAGCGCGGCTACCGGGTTTCGACGGTCAAGCACGCCCACCACAATTTCGACATCGACCGGCCGGGCGCCGACAGCTACCGGCACCGGGAGGCCGGGGCAAGTGAAGTGGCGCTCGTGTCCGGCCGCCGGTGGGCCCTTATGCATGAGCTCCGGGAGGAGACCGAGCCCCCGCTTGACGCCATTTTGGCCCGGCTGGCGCCCTGTGATCTGGTCATTATCGAAGGCTACAAGCGGGAAAACCATCCCAAGATCGAAGCCCGCCGCGTGGACTCCCGCAACAAGGAACCACTCGCACCGATCGATCCGAACATCATGGCGATTGCGGCCGATCATGCCCTGCCCGGCGAAACTTTGCCGGTGTTCGATCTTGATGATGTGCCCGCCATGGCCGATTTCATCGCCGAAACGGTCGGGCTGGCGGAGGTCCCGGTGTGACCGCCAAGCCCCTCATCGACGACTGCTTCCTGCACGACAAGGACCGGCTGCGGCACCACGAGGCGCTGGCGATCTTAAAGGACCGGCTCACCCCGGTCGCCGGAACCGAGCGCATCGCCTTGGAAAAAGCCCATCGCCGAGTTCTGGCCGAGGACATCGCGGCCCCGCGTGACGTTCCGCTTGCCGACAATTCCGCCGTCGACGGCTATGCGTTCCGTTTTAAAGACCATGAGCCGGCCGGCGGTTTTTTCAGGCTCGAACAACGTATCGCCGCCGGCCACCCGAGCACGCGGGAACTCGCCCCGTGGGCGGCGGCGCGCATCTTCACCGGGGCCGTGATGCCTCCGGGCGCCGACACGGTCGCCATGCAGGAAGACTGCGAGCGCCATGATCAGGACGGCCAGCATTTTGTCATCGTGCCGGCCGGTCTGAAACACGGCGCCAACATGCGAAAGGCGGGCGAGGACGTCAAAAAGGGGACCGTCCTATTGTCTCCAGGCCGCCGTCTGAGGCCGCAAGATCTGGCGGCCATTGCGTCGACCGGCCAGGACCATGTCACGGTATACAAGCGCCTCAAGATCGCGCTGGTGTCGACCGGCGATGAAATCCGGAGGCCCGGATCCCCGCTTCAGGCCGGCGAGGTCTATGATTCCAATCACTACCTGCTGCGCGCGCTGTGCGAGGCGGCGAATGTGGAGGTTGAGGATCTGGGCGTGCTCCACGACACACCCGAACGGGTCGAAGCGGCCTTGAGAGACGCCGCGGCCCGCTCGGACGTGGTGCTGACGACCGGCGGCGCCAGCCGGGGCGAAGAAGACCATATCCTGACGAGCCTCGACCAACTGGGCCAACGGCACATGTGGCAGCTCGCCATCAAGCCGGGACGCCCGATGATGTTCGGCCAGATCGGTACTTGCGTGTTTCTCGGGCTGCCCGGCAATCCGGTGGCGGCGATGGTGTGCTTCCTGCTTTATGCCCGGCCGGTGATATCCGTGCTGTCCGGCGGACCGTTCCTTGAACCACAGCGGTTCCAGGTCCCCGCCGATTTCGAGGTGCCGAAGAAAAAGCCCGACCGCCGGGAATTCTTCCGTGGCATTCTCGCACAGGACGCGGACGGGACCACAATCGCGCGGAAATTCGACCGTGACGGATCCGGGCTCATTACCGGCTTGCGCGAGGCCGACGGCCTGATCGAAATCCCGGAGGAAACGACCTCCATTGCCCGCGGGCAGCCGGTCACGTTCCTGCCGTTCTCAGGTCTCGGGCTGACATAGGCCCGGCGCGCCGATGCGCGCCGGCATGTCGGTTCTGAACTGCTTACAAGGTGTAGGGCCAAGGCGCTGGGACGAAACGATAAGCATCGCCCTCCCGCGCCACATTGCCGAATCCGGGGAACGGCACGTGCATACCGGCAAACATGACGCGCTCGCTTAAGATCTGATCGAAGAACCGCGTCCTTGTCTGGGCGGCTTGTACGGCGTCCACGTCGAATGCGATTGCCCAGTCAGGCCGTGCGAACTGGTAGGCGGCCATGTGAAGAATATCGCCCGCGACAATCAGGGTTTCACCCGCATTGTCAATCACGTAACCGGTGTGGCCCGGCGTATGGCCGTGAAGCGGCATCGGACGAATTCCCGGCAGCACCTCGTTCTCGCCGGAAATCAACGTCTGCCGGTCGGTGTAGGCATCGGCGGCGCGGCGCGCACCAATAAAAAACGACTTCACTTGTTCGGGCGCCACATTGAGGTTGGCGTCGTCGTACCAGAACGCGTGATCGGCTTCAGGCAGGATCAGCTCGGCATTCGGAAACACCTTTCGGCCCTCGCCGTCCAACACGCCAAACAAGTGATCCGGGTGCATATGGGTGATCAGAACGGCGTCCACCTGGTCCGGCGATACACCGACCGCGGCCAGCGGTTTCAAGAGATGGCCGAGTGTTGCCCCCAGCGATCCCGAGGTTCCCGCATCAAGCAGGACCAGTTGATCGCCTGTGTTGATCAGATAGGCGTTGACCGGAATACGTAAGGCTTGTCCGGAAACAAAGGCGGCGTCGCGCAGCCGTCCCGCTTCCTCTTCCTCATAACCCAAGACCAGTCCAGGTTCGATGTCCAGGAAACCGTCAAGCAGCGCAGTGATTTCAAAATCACCGACCTTCCGCCTTAGTGCGCCGGCCACTGGTTCGCCGGCCATGGGCGCTGTGGCGCGGGCGCTGCCAGCGCCGGCGAGGAAAGCGGTTGAAAACCCGGTTGCGGCACCGGCGGCCGCGCCGGCAGCAAGGAAAGAGCGTCGATTGAGGAAAGGCAATTGTAAGGTCATCGCAAGATCCTTCTTGAAAAATGCGCAAAGCGTATCGCGCTGATCAAGATGTGTGGTTAGGTCGCGATCTTGGAAACCACCATGCGGAAAAAGTTTCGCCAACGGGCGCAATCAACCCCCGTCCCGCCGGGCCCTTCAGATCTCATCCTCGGGCACGATCCAGGTTTCCTTGAGCGCATCGGTTTCCCAGGTCTTCCAGGCTTCCGTTTCCCGCAAGGTTGCACCGTACGCATCCGCGACCGGATCCTCGGTCAGCGTATAGGTCCCGAACCGGCTGACGACCGGCGCGTACATGGCATCGGCAATGGTAAATCCGCCAAACAGGAACGGACCGCCCGAAACCTCCAGGCAGTCGCGCCAAATGTTGACGATCCGCGCGACATCTGCCTTGACCGCATCATCAACCACGAGCCGTTCGACCGGCCGGCGCATGTTCATCGGGCACGCCCCGCGAAGGGCCGTGAAGCCGGAGTGCATTTCGGCAGAAATCGCCCGCGCCCGGCTCCGCGCCTTCACATCGGCCGGCCAGAGCCCGTGCGACGGATAGACATCGGCGGCATATTCCAAGATGGCGAGCGAGTCCCAAACCGTCAGGTCCCCGTCTTTCAGAACCGGCACTTTCATCGTCGGAGAAAACGCGCGAAAGCGCGGATTGCCGTGTTGAAAATCAAACGGCACGACTTCCTCGGTGAAGGGAATTTCCTTATGGCGCAGGCCGATCCAGGGGCGAAACGACCACGACGAATAGTTCTTGTTTCCAATAAAAAGGTGAAACTGGCGGGCGCCCGATCCGTCTGTCATATGCGTTATCTCCCAAGCGCCGTGTCATCATTTCCGGCATCTGACCAAAATCCAGACAGAGCCGCCGCCCTTCAATCATCAGCTTTTCCACCGCTTGGCAAGCCATGGTCGTAGCATCACCAACGTACGGGCGAACTGCCTGGAAAAATGGCATGCGACCGGTCATTTTTCGGTTGCGCAGTTGAAATCCGGCTGAAAATGTATCGACTATTGGGCTCAGGAGCCTTGGGGAAAACGAAGCCCGGGTTCAAAACAAAGATTAGGGGAATCGAACATGCGTATCCTGCGTTTGGCTGCGGCCGCCGCTTTTGTGCTTGCCGGCGTCGGCGCCGCCCAGGCTGAAGACTGGTCGAAGGTCCGAATCGGCACCGAAGGCGCTTATCCTCCGTTCAACTCACTGACCGCGGATGGTCAACTGGTGGGCTTTGATATCGACATCGCCGACGCCTTGTGCGCGCAGATGAAGGTGGAGTGCGAGTTTGTCGTTCAGGACTGGGACGGCATGATCCCGGCGCTTCAGGCCGGCAAGTTCGATGCTGTGATCGCGTCGATGTCGATCACCGAGGAGCGCCTGCAAAAGGTCGACTTCTCCAACAAGTACTACAACACGCCGCCGGCGATCGCGGTGCCGAAGGACTCCACGCTCACCGGCACGACCGACGCGGATTTGGCCGGTGTGGCACTCGGCGCGCAATCTTCGACGACGCACTCCAACTACGCGGAAGAAAAGCTGCCGTCCGCGGACCTAAAACTCTATCCGACGCCGGATGAGTACAAGCTTGACGTGGCCAACGGCCGGATCGATGCCGTCATTGACGATGTCGTGGTGCTGTCGGACTGGCTCGCCACCGAAGACGGCGCGTGCTGCAAGTTGCTTGGCACCCTGACGCCGGATCCGGTGATCAATGGCGCGGGCGCCGGCATTGCCATCCGCAAGGACAATCCGGAGCTGAAGGCGATGCTCAACGATGCGATCGCGGCAATCCTTGCCAATGGCACTTACAAGGAAATCAACGACAAGTACTTTGATTTCGATGTTTATGGTGGCTGACGGTTGACCGTCTAGACAACAGACCGGGCGCGGCGATCCAACCGCCGCGCCTTTTTTGTTCCCAAGCTGGAACACTCAACGTTTTAAAGAAAGCAGCGCCACCGCCATGAATGAGGCCCTGACGCTCATTTCCTTCGGCCCCGATGGCTGGGGCGATGAAATTGCCAGCGGTGTCCTGATCACGATTTCACTGGCGATCGCCACTCTGCCCTTCGGCCTCATCCTCGGCTTTTTCATCGCGCTCGCAAAGAAATCCGAGGAGCCGTCGCTGCGCATGGCGGCCAACATCTACACGACGATTTTCCGCGGGCTGCCGGAGCTTTTAACACTGTTCCTGGTCTATTTCGGCGTCCAGATCGCGATTCAACAAGGCCTGAGACTCATCGGCGTCGAGACCTTTGTCGAGGTCAACTCCTTTGTCGCCGGCATGGTCGCACTTGCGTTTGTCTTTTCTTCCTACGCATCCGAAGCCTTCCTGTCTGCCTTTCGCGGGATCCCGCAAGGCCAATATGAAGGCGGTTACGCGCTCGGCCTGTCCCGGTTCAAGACCCTGAGACTGATCATCTTTCCCCAACTCATCCGCCTCGCTTTGCCGGCGCTCGGCAATCTCTGGCTCATCCTGTTGAAGGAAACAGCGCTGGTCTCGGTGATCGGCCTTGCTGACCTGGTCCGGCAGTCCGGAATTGCGGCGCGCGTGACCAAGGAACCCTTCCTGTTCTTCGGTATCGCCTGCCTCATATATCTGGTGCTTGCGATGATTTCGTCGTTCGGTCTGACGCGCATTGAGGCCTGGTCGAAACGGGGGGACGTGGTCCGATGACTGCTGCCAATCCCACGACAGGCACCGCCGCGCCTCCGCCGCGCGCGCGGCCATGGACCAAATCGAAAATCCTTGGCCATGTCCTCATGGCGGTGTGGATCCTGTCCGGCGCGTATCTGGTTTTTTACCTGACCACGAATATCGGCAGTCCCTTCTTCGCCAGATACTGGCGCGAATATGTCGACGGTTTCCTGGTGACTCTTCAAATCGTCAGCCTGTCGCTTCTGATCGGCGCCGCGATTTCGGTGCCCATCGCGATGGCGCGCTCGTCGAGTTGGAAACTGCTGTCCGGCCCGGCGTATGCCTATGTCTATTTCTTCCGGGGCACGCCCCTGCTTGCGCAAACCTTCCTGATCTACTACGGCGCCGGCTCGTTCCGGCCTGAACTGCAGGCCGTTGGGCTTTGGTGGTTTTTCCGCGAGGCGTTTTATTGCGTCGTGTTCGCGTTTTCGCTGAACACGTCCGCCTACCAGGCGGAAATCCTGCGCGGCGCCATTCAGAACATGCCGCGCGGCCAGTGGGAAGGCGGTCAGGCGCTCGGATTGTCCCGGCCTGTGATCTTCTTCAAGATCATCCTCCCGCAGGCCCTGATGGTCGCGCTGAGGCCCTACGGCAACGAGATCATCTTGATGATCAAGGGATCGGCCATCGCCTCGATCGTGACGATCTATGATGTCATGGGCGAGACCCGGCGCGCCTATTCCAGGTCCTACGATTTCCAGGCCTATATCTGGGCCGCCGTGCTTTATCTGATGATCGTGGAGACGCTCCGGCGCGTCTGGGACCGGATCGAGGAGCGCCTCACCCGGCATCTGAAGCGCTGACCGGCACGGTCCGATCGTCACCCAACCCTTTGATGGAGATCCCCATGGCCGAGGACGCCAAGGCACCGGCATTGCACCCCGAGAGCCTTTTGGCCCATGGCGGCGGCGGTTTTGATCCGGCAACCGGTGCGGTCGTGCCGCCGATTCCCACCGCGACGACTTTCGTCCGCGATGAGAACTACGCCCTTGTCGATGGCGATCACCTTTACGGCCGCGACGACAACGCGCTTTTTCGCAAGACGGAAACCTTGATCGCCGCGCTCGAGGGCGCGGGGGACAGCCGGCTGTTCGCCTCGGGCATGGCGGCCGCCGCCGCCGTTGTCCGGACCGTGAAGCCGGGCGGCACGATTTTGGTCCAGTCGGGGATTTACTGGGGGACCACCGCCTTCCTCAGGGACCATTGCGCGCATACCGGGGTGGCGCTGCATGAAGCCGATGCGGCGGATCTCAGCGCGTTCTGCGACGACATCGCCGCCACCAAGCCGGACCTCGTCTGGCTCGAGGTGCCCAGCAATCCGTATTTGAAGGTCGCCGACACTCCGGCCATCGCCGCCTTGTGCCAAGAGGCCGGCGCGCTGCTTTGCGTGGACGCGACCGCCGCGACGCCGCTCGTCCTAAAGCCGCTGGCGCTTGGCGCCGATCTTGTCATGCATTCGGCCACAAAGGCGCTCAATGGTCATTCGGACCTCCTGGGCGGGGTCGTGTCGGCCTCGGACAAGGACAGTGCCGCTTGGGCGTTTATCTGCGCGGAGCGGAAAATGGCCGGAGCGGTGATGGGCTCATTCGAAGTGTGGTTGTTGCTGCGTGGACTGAGAACCCTGGCCTTGCGGGTGGAGCGCATGAATGCCAATGCAATGGCCTTGGCGGAGTATCTTGCGGCTCATCCCACTATCGAGCGGGTGCTTTATCCGGGCCTTGAGACCGATCCGGGTCACGCGCTCGCGAGGGCCCAGATGACCGGCGGCTTCGGGTCCTTGTTGTCCGTACGGGTCAAAGGCAGCCGGGAAGATACGCTCAAGGTCACCGGTGCGTTGTCGCTGTTTCAGCGCGCGACGTCCCTCGGCGGCGTGGAAAGCCTTGTAGAGCATCGGTTCACCATCGAAGGGCCCGGATCGGGCGTGCCGGAAAACCTTTTGCGGCTGTCGGTCGGGATCGAGCATATCGAGGATCTGAAAGCCGATTTCGACCGGGCTCTTGCCATCATCTGACGGGGCGAATGATGAATTCGCCGCTCAGGCCGCACTATCCGCGGCAGGCCTCGCCGTGGCCGCGCAGCCAGGACACAAAGGCTTTCAACGGCGGGCGCAACACGCCAGGCCGCGTGACGATATGATAGCCGGTGCCGGGATAGATGTTGTCCTCAAACAGGATCTTCATGGTCCCGGCCGCCAGATCCGGCTCGATAAAGGCGCGCGCGGTGGCGGAGATCCCGTCTCCCCGCCTGAGGCCGTCCAGGACCATATACCCCGGCAAATGCGTAATGTTCAGCTTGCCGGCCGGCACCACGCCCTGACGCGTCATCCAGATTGCCAATTCGTTGGTGCCGTATTCCTGAAGCCACGGGAATTCCAGAAGGTCTTCCGGTTCCTTAATGTCCCGGTCCCCGATCAGCGACGTCGCCCCGACGACGGCGAAATTGGTTTCGAGCAGCAATTCTGAGTCCAAACCAGGCCATTTGCCACGGCCGAAGCGGACCGCAAGGTCGGTGCCGCCGGGTTGCAACTCGACCACTTCCGCGGTCGGATTCAGCATCAATTCAATCTCGGGATGTTCGTCCTTAAAATCGGAAATCCGCGGCATCAGCCAGCTGACGGCGAACGACGGCGTCATGGTGATATTGAGCGGGCGCCCGGCACCGGCTTCCGTCAGCCCATCGACGGTTTCGGTCAGTTTTGCAAAAGCATCCTTCAGCCCGGCGGCGAGAAACTGCCCCTCCGGTGTCAGGGCAAGTCCCCGCCCCTCGCGAACGACCAGCCGGGCCCCGAGCCGCTCTTCCAACGCCCGTACCTGCTGGCTGACCGCGGCGTGGGTCACATTCAGAGCGCGGCCGGCCGCGGAAAAACTGTTTGTCTCAGAAACGGCGGCAAACGCCCGAAGCGCACTGAGAGGAGGAAGCGAGCGCCAATCCATATGTTAACTGACCTAACAAATTAGAAATTCTTCTGAGTCGCATTTTTCCCTCGAAATAGCCACTTTATTCCCAGAGACGACGGCGAGGGATGTAAGATCATGTTGAATTTATATGCACGCAGCTTTTTCGAGGCAACCCGGTTCACCCCCTACACACGGCCGGGCCCGAAAACCCAGGCAGACCTTGAGGTTTCAATGCGCGGTCCACAGCCCAGTGGCCGCAACTGGTTCGGCTTGAGCCTGACGCCTGCCAGGTGATCCTCGGAAACCGGACTGACATGCCTCTTGAAATCCGCTAAGGGTGACACAGACAAGTCATCGACGGGCCCGGCACTCCTTGCCGGACCCCGACCGCTGACAAATCAGTCTTTCGACCGTCACGCCCGGGCGTGTCCCGAGCGTCCATAAAGGCTTGAATTCCATGGATCCTCGGGACGTTGCCCGAGGATGACGACGGAAGGAAAGAAGATTGTCACCAACCCAGGCCCGGCACCCGTTGCCGGGCCTTCAACACGTTGCGGGGAGGCAAACCACATTGGCAAAAGTTGCATTCATCGGCCTGGGCGTTATGGGCTATCCGATGGCAGGCTACCTGAAAACAAAGGGTGGCCATGACGTGACGGTCTATAACCGGACGACCGCGAAAGCGGAAAAATGGGCGGCCGAATATGGCGGCGCCTTTGCGAAAATCCCTCAAGAGGCGGCGCAAGACTGCGATTTCGTGTTTTGCTGTGTTGGCAACGACGATGACCTTCGCGCCGTCACGACCGGAGCGGATGGCGCCTTCCACGGTCTGAAATCCGGCGCAATCTTCATCGATCACACAACGGCTTCGGCGGAAGTTGCCCGTGAACTGTACGCAGCGGCCACGGACAAGGGCTGCGGGTTCATCGACGCGCCCGTCTCCGGCGGCCAGGCCGGGGCGGAAAACGGTGTTTTGACCGTGATGTGCGGCGGCGACGACGATGCCTTTGCCAAAGCCAAACCGCAAATCGAAGCGTTTTCGAAGTTTGTCGGCCTGATGGGTCCGAGCGGCGCCGGCCAGCTCACCAAGATGGTCAACCAGATCTGCATCGCGGGTCTGGTGCAGGGCCTTTCGGAAGCCATCCACTTCGCCAAGAAAGCCGAACTCGACGTTCCAGCCGTGATCTCAGCCATCAAGGGCGGCGCAGCCCAATCCTGGCAGATGGAAAACCGCTGGGAAACGATGAACGGCGGCAAGTTCGACTTCGGTTTCGCCGTCGACTGGATGCGCAAGGATCTTGGCATCTGCCTGAAGACCGCCAACGACACCGGCGCCCGACTGCCGGTCACAGCCCTGGTCGACCAGTTCTACGCCGAAGTGCAGGCGATGGGCGGTAACCGCTGGGACACATCCAGTTTGATCGCGCGGCTGGAAAACGCCGACACGTAGCCGCCCATCACACTGCCAAATATCGAGGGGTGGCCGGTCGGGCCGCCCCGCTCTCTTTTTTCTGGCACCACCGCTCTTGGGCGGCCTCAGCGGCCGGCAGCCTCGCGCGCGATCTCATCCAACAGCGCGTTGACATCGGCAATCGCGGCCCTGGACGCCTCGTCTCCGGTCTCGCTCAAGCGGCGGAAGCCGACGGTGATCTGCCCGGGCTTGTCCGCGGTTTCATAGACAAACACGGAGTAAGGGCAATACGCGATGTTCGCGGGGTCGGCCTCCATCGCCTTGCGCGACAAGACCGCCGAGCAGAACGCCATCGCCTGGGCATCGGAAAAGATGTCCGTATCGCTGCCGACGTCTTCGCCGGTGCGCATCAGCATGTCGCCGATATGCGATGTGAAGTCGATCACAAGACCCCGATTGACAATGGCGTTCTCCAGATCGAAGCGAATATCGTCGAACGCCGCCTCGACCATGTAGGCCGTGACGCCTTCTAGAACCGCGGCATCGACGGCCTGCGCCGTGTGAATTGACGCCAGAGACAAGGGCGCAGTTAGCACTGCGGCCACAAGGAACTGTGCCGCGTGTTTCAAGAACCGCATGGTGAACCTCCCGCTGTGTGTTATGCAGACAGTCTATCAGTGCTGACGGCCCGTATTTTGATACATATCAAAATTTGAATATGTTTTTCATGGAGCGCCCGATTTTGGCCCTGCCTATTCAGGCTTTGGCTTTTCGGCCGCCACATAGCCCAGCGGCAAGGCGGTCGTGTTCTTGATCTGCTCCATCGCGAAGGTCGTCGACACATCGGAAATGGCGATCTTGGCAATCAGTTTCTTGTAAAACGCATCATAGGCTTCGATATCGGGCACCGCGACCCGGAGCAGATAATCAACCTGGCCGGCCATGCGGTAGAATTCGACCACTTCAGGAAATTCCTGGATGACATCAGCGAACTTCCTCAGCCAATCCTCCGAATGCTGATTGGTCGTGATGGAGACGAAGGCGGTCACCTGGGCATTGACCTTCTTCGGGTCGAGAATCGCGACCCGCCCGGTGATCACACCATCTTCTTCCATCTTTTGAATGCGGCGCCAGCATGGTGTTGTGGACAATCCGACACGCCGGCCGATTTCGGCCACGGGCACGGTGCTGTCCTCTTGAAGAATGGACAAAATACGGCGGTCTATGCGGTCGATCATCAGCGCTTTCCAAACATGCGCCGGATGTGAACCGGCGATTGCTCTCGCGGCCGGCCGTTCCGGTCAGGATTCGGTTTCCAGCTTTGGACGCAGGAGTGGAACGCGTTTCCAATCTCTGCGCCTCGGGGAGAATATTGGATTTTTCTTCCTGTATGAAGGTCTCTTTCCATTGCCTTTTTTGGTTAGAATGTCAAATACGGCGCTAAGTTAGAATAAAATTCTCAATACGCCGAAATGGAGACCGATATGCCTCATCTGGCAACCGCGGTTCTGAAAGGGTTCGCCGCAGCGCTTGTGAGCCTCGGGTTATTGTCCGCCGCACTGGCCGCGCCCGCGGTAACACCGCTTGTGTCGACCGATTGGCTCCAGGACAACCTGGACAATGAGGCCGTTGTCATCCTCGACACCCGGTCCAAGATCGCAAAATCGGGCAAGGACGACTACCTCAAGGCCCATATCCCCGGCGCTGTGTGGAGTGAATACCCTGGCTACTGGCGCACCGAGCGCGATGGCGTGGTCGGTGTCGTTCCGTCGATCGACAAGCTGGAAGCCGCCCTTTCCGAACTCGGCGTATCGGAAGACAAGGCCGTCGTGATCGTGCCGGCCGGCACGTCCAGCCTTGAGTTCGGGGCCGCGGCCCGGATTTACTGGACGTTCAAGTATCTGGGCCATGAGGCGGTGGCTATCCTCGATGGCGGTCACGCTGCTTGGGTGAAGGAAGGCCGGCCGCTGGCGTCCGGCGGCGTCACGCCCGTTGGCGATCTGTTCGTTGCAGAACCGAACGAAGCTCTTTTGGTGTCGACCGATGAGGTCGCCGCGAAACTTGGAAGCGAAACCGTGCTCCTCGACGGCCGCCCGCACGCGCAATTCGTCGGTGAGGCGAAGCACAAGAAAGCCACCCGGTTCGGTCATCTGCCCGGTGCGGTCAATTTCGACCAGGCCCGGTTCTATGACGAGACATCCAACCGCCTGAAATCCGGCGCCGCATTGGCGAGCTTGTTGCCCGAAAGCCTGCGCCGCGAAGACCAACAGATGGTGTCCTACTGCAACACCGGGCATTGGGCGGCCACCAACTGGTTCGTCATGAGCGAGATGCTTGGCCAAGACAACGTCACGCTTTACGACGAGAGCATGGTGGGCTGGACCCGCCGGTCGGATCTTCCCGTCATCGCCTCTGAAAAGCCCATTGCAACCAACTAGATGGCCCCATCATAAGACTGTTGCACGCCATGGTCGCCCGGCTCAATGAGCCGGGCGACCTCGCGTTTGAGGACCGGTAAGAGGTCGGCCTCAAACCAGGGATTTTTCTTGAGCCAGGCGTTGTTCCGCCAGGAGGGATGGGGCAGCGGCAGGACACGGGGCCGGCCCTCCGATCGCTCCGCCTCCCAATACTCGCGCCAGGCCGCGACGGTCTCGGTCAGGCTTTTCCGCCGCCGCGCGCCCAGGTGATAGGCTTGGGCATATTGGCCGATGACCAGGATCAACTCGATCTGGGGCATGGCGGCAAACACCGCGTCATGCCAGGTCTGGCGGCATTCGGTCCGGGGCGGCAGATCTCCGCCCTTTGTGTCCAGCCCGGGAAAACAAAATCCCATTGGCACGATGGCCAACCGGCCCGGATCGTAAAACACATCGGCGCCGACTCCCATCCAATCGCGCAGCCGGTCACCGGAGGGGTCGGTGAAGGGCCGCCCGCTCTTGTGAACCCGCGTGCCCGGCGCCTGGCCGCACACACACATCCGGGCGGTCCCGGACACCTGCAGCACCGGCCGGGGTTCATGGGGCAAGGGCGTCTTTTCCGGGGTGTCCCGGCAAATCCGGCAGGCGCGGATGTCAGTGCAAAGCCCTAAAAGCGATCGCATGGCGTCTCGGTTTTGAAAACGGTTGAATGGCGCTGCTACGGTTTGTTTACCACGTGTTTGAGGGCGATCTTAATAAACGGTGAGTGAAATGGATCAAACCGCAAGACGCGCGAAAAGGCTTTCACAATCCCTCACCCGGCCATGGATCCCGTATTGCCGCACGCCCAGGATGAACAGACCGCCATCGACCGGAAACGGGCGATCCGGCGGCGTGAAGTGGCGCGTTCGATCAAGGGTGCACGGGACCGGCTGAACATCCCGCCGCCGCAGGCGAGCACCTACAAGCGCGAACAGCTGCATTTGTTCGCCGATACCCGCATCAGTGCGACCTACGCGGTTCCGATGCTGGTGCTGATTCTTGGAAGCATTGCAACACTTTGGATCGCGCCGGCCGTGGTCGCGATCTGGTGCGCCGCCACAGTCGCCGCGCATGGGATGATGGTATTCGCTGCCCGCCGGTATGAACAAAATTCCTTAGACCAGGGCCCAGGACGGCTTTGGTTCACGCGATTCACGCTTGGCGATCTCTTCTATGGCACCTGCTGGGCGGCGTTTTTTCTGCTTCCTGCGAAGGACCGGTCAGCCGAAGGTTTCCTAGTGCTGCAATTCGCGGCCATGTTGATTGTTGTCGCCATGAACACGACACAATCGGCAACGCTTCCCAAGGCGCTGCTATGCAGCACCTTGCCCATCACGATGGCGGCCACGGCTAGTTTTCTGCAATTTGCCGGACCGATTCATTTCACGCTCGCGGCCATGGCCATCGGCGCCCAGGGCTTTTTCCTGGTTCTCGGTCATCAACTCTTTAAAAACGCAAACACGATCCTGGAGTACCGTGCGGAAAAGGACCATTTGATCGCCGAACTTGAGACAGCGAATTCGATCTCAGATGAGTCCCGGCGGCGCGCGGAAGCCGCCAACATGGCAAAATCGCGGTTCCTGGCGACGATGAGCCACGAGCTTCGCACGCCGCTGAACGCCATTCTCGGCTTTTCGGAAATCATGAAGGACGAAGTGCTGGGCCCGATGAAAAACGCCCAGTACCGGTCCTACGCTGCCGATATTCACGGCTCCGGCGCCCATCTGCTCAATCTTATCAATGAGATCCTCGACCTGTCGCGGATCGAGGCCGGCCGGCACGAACTCCAGGAAGAGGCGATCCTTCTCACCGAAATCGTCGAGGAGTGCATCTCAATGATGCAGATCCGCGCCAAGGAACGAACCATTGGTCTGGATCACCAATGTGAGCAGGATCTGGCAGAGGTGTGGGTCGACGAACGGGCCATGCGTCAGGTCGTCTTGAATCTGCTTTCAAACGCCATCAAGTTCACCCCGGCAGGAGGAGACGTGCGCATTACCCTTGGCTGGTCTTCCGGCGGCGGACAATTCATCGCCGTTCGCGACACTGGTCCGGGCATTCCCGAAGATGAAATCCCGCTCGTGTTGCAGGCGTTCGGACAGGGATCAATGGCGATCAAAAGCGCCGAGCCGGGCACTGGTCTCGGTCTTTCGATCGTCCAGGCCTTGACCGACATGCATGGCGGGAATTTTGCGCTCAAGTCCAAGCCCGGTGAAGGCACCGAAGCCATCGTCACACTGCCCAAATCCCGCAACATGAACTACGCGGACGCCTCAAACGAGCGTGCCGCCTCACGCCAATTTGCCTGAAGACGCCGGCGCCCCTGGCTCATGCGCCGGTTTTTCCCGCCACGCCCGCATCCGCAAAGGTCGCCATACCGGTATGGGTTTCGGCGGCGGCTTTCACGATCCCGGCGGCCAGCGCCGCGCCGGTGCCCTCACCAAGGCGCATACCAAAATCAAACAGCGCGGTCTGATCCATGTGCTCCAGTGCCCGGCGATGGGCCGCCTCCGCCGACACATGGGAAAACAAACAGTGGTCCAGACCCGACGGGTTCATTTTGTGGACGACCGCCGCGGCCGCTGTCGTGACAAATCCGTCGACGATCACCGGCACCCGCTGCAAACGGGCAGCGATGATGAGACCGGCCATGGCGGCAATCTCACGTCCCCCGACCCGGCGCAAAACCTCCAGGGGGTCTGCCTCGCCATTCAGCCGCGCAACGGCTGCCCGCACCGCGTCTTCCTTGCGCTTGAGCCCTGCATCATCGACGCCCGTGCCGCGTCCGACCCAATCCCCGGCCGAACCGCCGAACAATCCGTGATAGACCGCTGCGGCGACGGTGGTGTTGCCAATCCCCATCTCGCCCAGACATATGAGATCGATGCCGCCGGCGAGCGCCTCCATGCCGTAGGCCATGGTCGCCGCGCAATTCGGCTCGTCCAGCGCATCCTCGCGGGTGATGCTCGGGGTCGGCATATCGACCGCCAAGTCGAACACCTTCAATCCGATGTCGTAGGTCCGGCAGATCTGGTTGATCGCCGCGCCGCCGGCAGCGAAATTTTCCACCATCTGCCGGGTGACCGCGCTTGGAAAGGCCGACACGCCTTCGTCCGCAACGCCATGGTTGGTCGCGAAAACCGCGACCAGCGGCCGCGTGATCTTTGGCGACGATTTGCCCGACCAGGCTGCAAACCAGTCCGCGAGATCTTCGATCTTGCCGAGGGAGCCCGCCGGTTTCGTCAGTTGGGTGTCGCGCGCTTTCACCGCCGCCCGCGCCTCCTCATCCGGACCCGGCATGGCCTTTGCCAGATTGCGAATGTCGGTGAAGGGCATGGCGGTTTCGGACAGGGACATGCGATTGGCTCTCCGGGCGGGCACAGGCAAAGGCGATTCTTGGCCTTCGCGGGTCGCCGATCTATAACGGCGGCCTTGCAAAACACAAGCTTGGACCCCGGCGATGGCGGATGCAGACAACAACGAGACGGCCGCACCAGCCAGGCCGCGCGCCGGAACGACGGCTTCAAGCGCGGCCAGTCTTGTCGCGGATACGGCCGCCTGTGTGCGGTTTTTCTCCCGTCTGCCGCTGCCCCGGACCGGGGCGCTGGATGACCCCGCCGCGCCACCGGACTTTTCCCGGATTGCCCGCGCAGCGCCGCTCGCCGGGGCATTCGTCGCCCTGCCCGCGGCCGGTCTCGGATTGATCCTCGGGTATTCGGCGCTTCCGACCCTGGTCACCGGCTTTGTCGTCGTCGCCGCCCTTGCTGCGGTCACCGGCGCGCTGCATGAGGACGGGCTGTCCGATACAGCAGATGGTTTTTTTGGTGGGGCAAACCCGCAGCGGCGACTGGAGATCATGAAGGACAGCCGCATCGGCGCATTCGGCGCCATCGCGCTTGTCGTGTCGATCGGCATGAAGGCGGCGCTGATCGCCGGGCTTCTGGATCGCTTTGGCGCCGCCGATGCCATGGTTGTTCTTCTGGCGTCCGAGGCCGTTTCCCGCGCCGCGCTTGTCTGGCAATGGGCCGGCCTGCCATCGGCCCGGCCGGAGGGGCTTGGCGCCCGGTTCGGCCGTCCGACAGGCCGCAGCGCCGCCACCGCGGCGGGGTTGGCCTTGTTCTGCGCCCTGCCGGCCATGCTTCAAGTGCCGCTTACGGCGGCCGCACTCGGGATCGGTGCGGCGGTCCTCGCGGCCTACGGGATCGGCCGCATGGCCAAATCAAAAATCGACGGGGTGACAGGCGATGTCCTTGGCGCCATTCAACAGATCGGTGCCCTTGCGTTTTTGCTCGGTGTATTGGGCGTCGCGGCCACCTGACCGTCGCTTGGGCGGCATCTCCAATCGCATTGGCCACAGGAAACTGACAGACGGCCATGGCGCCACGATTTCCAAGACCCTATATCGGGGCCATGAAATCGCCGTGCATCAAAGTCTGCCAGATCGATCAACGCTCACGCCTGTGCCTGGGCTGCTTTCGCACGCTCGACGAGATCGCGGCGTGGGGCCGGATCAGCGACGACGACCGGGACCGGATCATGGCCGACCTCGATCGCAGACGCGCGCCCTTGACTGGAGCCTGAACCGATGCCCGGACCAAAGGCGTTCCGGGGTTTTGCGGTCGCGGTGCTGGTTGCCATCATGGCGGGGGCCGCGGTCTACGCGTTTGTCGACTGGCCAACATCTCCCGAAGACTACAATTTCGACGACACGGGGCCGCGCATTGTGGCCTTGACCGCGCTCGCGGTCGTGTTCATGGCGAGCCTGGTGTTCGGCCAGCCCAGGGTCCGCGACATCCTGCGCGCCGTTGCCTTTTGGGGCGGCCTCGCAGCCGTCCTCGTCGTCGGATACACCTACCGCGACGATCTGCTCCAGGGCGGGTACCGGGTCCTGGGCGCGCTGGCGCCGGGACTTGCCGTGCCGCAGCAGGACGGCAGCATTCTTGTTGTGCGGGACGCCTCCGGGCATTTTGTCCTGCGCGGGCGCAGCAACGGCGCGCCGATGGATTTTCTGCTCGACACCGGGGCCAGCGCCGTGGTCCTGACCGCGCAAGATGCCCGTCGCGCCGGGTTTAGCTCCAGCGACCTGTCGTTCTCGGTTCCCGTTTCCACGGCGAACGGGCGCACAATGGTGGCGCCGATCCGCATCGAGACGCTCGATGTTGGTGACGCGCGGTTCCGCAATATCCGCGCCTTTGTTGCCCGCGAGGGATCGCTGGATAGCAACCTCTTGGGCATGACGGCGCTGGACCGGCTGCAAAGCTGGCGCATCGAGGGCGACCGTCTGATCATGGTTCCCTGACCCCGGTCACCCAATCAGGCCAAAAAAGAACCGCGCTGAAACCAACAGCAAAAACGAGCCGAACAGGATTTCCATCCGCCGCCGCGGCAACGCATGGGCGACCTTCACGCCGAGCGGGGCGGCAAATGTCGTCACCGGAATGATCAGGGCAACGCCCAGAAGGTTGACATAACCGGCCGAAAACGGCGGCAGATCGGGGGCGCCCCAGCCGGCCCATATAAGACCGATGGTTCCTGGAACGGAAATCAACAATCCGGTTCCGGCCGATGTTGCGATCGCCTGGTGGATCGGACGTCCGTAAAGGGTCATGAACGTGTTGTTCATGACGCCGCCGCCAATTCCCATCAGTGTCGAGAAGAATCCGGTCAGCCACCCGCACACCGCCCGGATCGGATTGCCGGGAATTTCCGTTCCAAGGCGCCAATGCGGTTGATCCAACAACATGCGCAGACCGAGGACCAGCGCGATCATCGCGAAGATGGCTTTCAATCCGTCTCCGGACACATAGGCGGCCACAAAGCTTGCCGCGACGACGCCGAGCGGCACCGGTACGAGCCATGTTCTCAAAAGCTCAAGATCCACCGACCCGCGCCGTTTGTGGGCGAGAAAGGACCTGAGCGATGTCGGCACCATGATCCCAAGCGACGTGCCGACCGACACATGCATGCGCACGCCCGGATCGACCTCCAGAAAGGTCAGAAACTGATAGAGCACCGGCACAAGGACGGCGCCGCCGCCGATCCCGAACAACCCGGCCAGAAATCCAGCAACGAGACCGGACGCGACGAGCGCGAGGCCCAGCCACAGGACCTCGCCGGTCAGCACGGTCAGGTCCATGTCAAGAGATCCAGGGCCGAGGGCAAGAGTCAGGCCGCATGACCGCTCATCACCGGCGCGGCAGGCGGGCGGGCGGAAACCTGTCCGGATACAGCGCCGAGTGCCTTCTCGACGACGTCCAATCCGGCCCCAGGCTTGATCGCCTCGACCGTCAGGATCCGGCGCCAGGCACGGGCACCGGGCTGGCCGTGAAACAGTCCAAGCATGTGACGGGTCATGTGCGAGAGCTTCACGCCCTTGGCCAGTTGACCTTCCATATAGCCCATGAATGCCTCCACAGCAGCCCTGGGCGGCACATCACCCGCCTTTGACCCATAGAACCTGCGGTCGACCTCAGCCAACAAACCCGGCGTGTGATAAGCGGCTCGGCCGAACATCACGCCATCAAGCGTTTCAAGATGCGTTTTGGCGGCATCCAGTTCCACAAGCCCGCCGTTCAGTCCGATAAACCGGTTAGGGTACCGCGCTTTCAGGCGCAGAACGCGATCATAGTCGAGCGGCGGAATGTCCCGGTTTTCCTTCGGGCTGAGACCCTTGAGCCAGGCCTTGCGCGCATGGACCCAAAGCGCATCGGCGCCGGCGGCAAAGACCGCATCGGCCATGGCGTCCAGCGCCTCTTCCGGGTCCTGCTGATCGACACCGATCCGGCATTTGACGGTCACCGGAATGCCGACCGCGGCGCACATCTCGGCAACGCACGCGGCCACCAGCTCCGGTTCGCGCATCAGACAAGCGCCAAAGCGGCCCGACTGCACCCGGTCCGACGGACACCCGACATTGATGTTGACCTCGTGGTAGCCGAAGTCCTCAACGATCTTCGCCGATCGCGCCATGTCAGCGGGATCGGACCCGCCGAGCTGGCAGGCCACCGGGTGCTCGGCTTCTGAAAACCCGAGGAGCTTGTCCCGATCACCATGGATCACCGCACCGGTTGTGACCATCTCCGTATAGAGCAGCGCATGCCGGCTCAAATGCCGGTGAAACGCGCGGCAGTGCCGGTCCGTCCACTCCATCATTGGCGCCACGGCGAAACGGTGATCTGCGAAAAACTGCGATTTCTTTTCCGTTTTCACCACTTGCGCCTTGCGCCTTTTCTTATTGCTCGCGTCTTTGGGTCCATCCACGCGCCGCGTTTTGCCGGAAGGGACTATGCGGTGTGCCATCACGCGGATCGTTTTACCGGTCCAAGCAACGCCGAAACAAGGCCTGGCGCGCGGATGGCTCTGTAGCATGGCTTGCATGGATTGTCACAAAGCGCGGCGGCAAGATTGTTCTTGTCAGAACAACGGGCTTGCTGATGGGCCGCCCACAGCGCCCGGTCGCGGTTTGGAAGAACGGGAGCCCAATCGCGCCGGCGCTTCAAAACCACCAACAGACCCTAAGCCAAGGCGGCCTGGCGGGTCGCGCGCAGGACACCGCGATCGATAACGAGAGTCCTTTCGGCGAAGTTCTTTAGGAGCTCCGGATTCGATTCCGTAATGATGAGCGTGATATTTCGATCGGTTTCCCGAAGCTTGCGAAGCGCATCGGCGTACCGGCGCGCCAAGGCGGGCGCAAGGCCCTGAAACGGCTCATCAAGCATGATCAGCTTGGAGCCGATCATCAATGCCCGGCCCAGCGCCACCATTTTTCCCTGCCCGCCCGAGACCGCGCCCGCCGGCCGGCCCGCCATCTCCCGGAGCTCAGGAAGAATCCCATAAACGCGCGCCAGGCGGCGCTGCAATTCGTCAGATGAAAAACGGGCGACCTGCCCCGGCATTTTGATGTTTTCCTCCACCGTGAACCCGGAAAAGAGCCGCCGGTCCTCCGCCGCGTAGCCGATGCCCAGGATCGGACGCCGGGAGGGCGCCACGACCGTCAGATCGCCGCCGTCAAAGCCGATCCGGCCGGTCATTTTGGTCAATCCCATGATCGTTCTGAGCGTGGTGGTCTTGCCCGCCCCGTTGGCGCCGATCAGGGCGACGGTCGACGCCTTGGCGATCTCGATGTTGACCTCGCGCAGGATGGGTATTCCGCCGAGCCGAACGGTCACTTTCTCGAGCACGAGCATCTCAAAGCTCCTCCCCGATCACATCGCGGATGACATCCGGATGGTTCAGGACTTCGTCCGGCGCGCCGCGGAAAAGAACCTCGCCGCGGTTCCAGACCGCGACTTCATCGGCGAAGCGATCAACAATGCCCATGTCGTGTTCGACAAACACCGGCGTGACCCGCGCCTCCTCGAGCGCCCCGGCAATGATGTCGAGGATTTCGAACTTTTCTGAGGAGGCCACGCCGGAGGTCGGCTCGTCCATGAACAGCAACCGCGGTTTGAGCGCGAGGGCGAGGGCGATGTCCACCAGCTTGCGCTGTCCTTCCGGCAGCTCAGAGACGGAACGCTGCGCCAAATCGGAGCATTTGGTGAGGTCCAGAAGATGTTCCATCTGCGCGCGCTGGGTGACCCGCTCGATCGGGGTCAAGGGCGCCCAATTGCGGGCCTCGGCCGTTCCGGCCATCAAGAGGTTTTCAATCACCGTGTGCTCGGCAAAAAGCTGCGGGATTTGAAAGGCCCGTGCCACGCCTTTGCGCACCAGTTTGCGCGGTGCGATCCCCGTCACGTCCTGTCCGTTGAACAGGATGTGGCCGGCTTGCGGTTTTAAATACCCCGTGCACATGTTGAGAAAGGTCGTCTTGCCGGCGCCGTTGGGCCCAATAATCGCAAGCTTCCGGCCCTCATGGATCTTGATGTTGATGCCTGAGGCCGCGACCACCCCGCCAAAGCGGATCTCCAGGTCCTTGGCCTCCAATAGAACCGCGCCGCTCACGACACGGCCTCCCTCTTTCGCCGGTCCGGCGCGCCCGCATCGATGTCGTCCCCACGGGTCACCGCCGACCGGTATAGACCAACCAATCCGGTTGGCGCGAACAGGATTACCAACAAAAGCACCGTTCCCAGGATCATCTGCCAGATGTCGGCGGCAAAGGCGGCGGCATAGGTCTTGACGGCCTCGTAGACAAACGCACCGGCAAACGCGCCGCTGACGGAGCCGGCGCCGCCCAAGATGGCGATGAAGACAAATTCGCCGGACCTGATCCACCAGGCATATTCCGGCGTGACGATCCCCTGCGCGGTGGCCATCAATGCGCCACCCAGACCGCAAAGTACCGCTGAAACCACATAGCCCACCAGCAGGACACTCCTTGGAGACACGCCGAGATATTCCAGCCGGACCTCGTTGGTCTTGATCGCCCGCAACATTTGACCGATCGGCGAACTCAAGAACCGATGCGTCAGGAACAGCGCGACAAGGGAAAGGCCAAGCGTGCCATAGTAGAGCACCCCTTCGAACGCCCCGCGCTCCAGCGAAAGACCAAGAACCGTGGGGCGGGCCACGCTGAGCCCGTCGGAGCCGCCCGTGATGAAGTAGAACTTTTCAAGGAAGGAGAAAAAGATCATGGAAACGGCGAGGTTCAACATGCCGAAAAAAATGTGCCGGTAGCGCACCACGAAGATGCCCACCACAACCGACACCACCGCCGCGGCGAGGACTCCGGCCAACAGTGTGACAATGATCTCGCCACCGCCCGTCGCCTTGCCGACAAAGGCTGCGGTATAGGCGGCAACGGCGAAGTAAAGCGCATGGCCAAAAGACACCTGGCCGGCCTGGAGCAGGACGATTACCCCGAGCACGGCGAGCCCCTTGGCCAGCGCGAGCATCAGCATGACCTGCGACGTCGGGTCGATCACCGGCAAAACGATCAGAGCGACGACCAGCGCCAGCGGTATTCCGCGTTTGACGGCATTCGGGAACGGCATGTGGTTCGCCTCCTAGGCCCTGTGGACGGATTGGAGATGCATTTCACCGGGAACCGCATCGGACAAGATCAAGGACATCCGGCGAAGGTGATGCGGGTCCATCATCAAGACGGAATTGCGCCGGGTTTGGGCGACGCGGGCCCGGCCGTTCGGGTGAGACAAGAGGCATCGGCCGGGCATGAAACGCCCTTTGACCGTATCGCCCCTACGCGCCCCAGGTCTTTTCCCGCCATCTATCGCCTCAGATCTCACGAAATGCGCCTCCAATGCGTCCACAGCCCCTAAATCTTGCGGGCTTCAGCCGCGCCAAACAAACCCTGCGGGCGCACCAGGAGGACGGCGAACATGATGAGATAGGGTACCAGCACCTGCAATTCGGGCCACAGATAAACGGCAAAGCTGCGGCCCAGACCGATCAGCAGCGCCGTGATGGCCGCGCCCTCGATCTGACCCATCCCGGCCGTCGCGACCACCGCAAAGGACAACACGATCATGTCGGCCCCCATGCCGGGCACCACGGACGTGGTGGCGGATGCCAGCGCGCCCCCGAAGGCCGCAAGGGTCGCGCCGACAATGAAGGTGATCAGATACACCCGCTCGACATCGATCCCGATGGTGACAGCGGCTTCGCGGTCCTCCGTCACGGCGGTGATCAGCCGGCCGGTCAGGGTCCGCCGCAATCCCAGCCGCAGGGCGATCAGGACGACGATGGCCACCAGGGGCAGAAAAATCAGCTGATAGACCGTGTAGGTAATCCCAAAGACGGATACCGTGCCGAGCTGATTCAGGGCTGTCGCCTCAAACAGCGGCCGCACGCCCCAAATCAACCGCTGCACATCCTCCAGGATCATGAAAACGGCAAACGTCACAAGGATTTGCAGCACATCTTCCATCTGATAGATGCGGCTGAGTAGAAGCTTTTCCACCGGCCCGCCAACCATGACGCCGATCGCGGCGGCGGCGACCAGCATCAACGGAAAGGCCAGCCAGGGCGCCCATCCGGCCGCAAAGATCGCGCCGCCGACCGAGGCCGTGGCATAGGCGCCCATGGCATAAAAGGACCCATGGGCGACATTCAGCACGCGCAGCACGCCGAAAATCAGGGTCAAGCCGACAGCGACCAGAAAAACCAAGGCGGCGTAGGAGATGCCATCGAATATCGCCAGCGCGAACAGTTGCAAATTCATCGATTTTGCCTTGATCGGGACGACGGACCTCGGCCCTGTGGACGAACTTCAGATTTAAGAAGGTGACGCGCAAGCTTATGGTTCTGTTTTTGTTTTCGGAATTGAAACACGCTTGGGGGGCCGCCGCGATAACGGACGTATTTCAATTCCACCACCCGGGGCCTGAGGGCGCCTTGCCGCCCTCAGGCCGGGCGGCCCGGCTCAGGAGCCGTGTTTGAACGCATCCGCCTTAACGCTGTCGATGAAGTCCGGGGTCAGCGTCTTCAGCCAGTCCTCGGAGATCTGGCCGACCGGGGTCGTGATCGCATCGCCATCGAACATCATCATTTGGTCGAGCACCGCGAAATCATAGCCGTCCGCGCGGATCGTCGTGCCCAGAAGCTGATCCTCGACGCCCTGGTTGTCCTCGCGGAGGGTGACCTCGCGCCCCAGCCCGGAGAAGGTCAGCCCCTCCATCGCGTTAATCACCGCCTCATCGTTCGGCCAAGCACCGCCGCCGGCCGCGATCGCCTTCTCATAGGCGCCCTTGATGGCCGACAGGGCCTGGCTCATGTGGAAGACGGGGTAGATGGGATAGGCACCGGTCTTTTCCTTGAATTCGTCGACAAATCCCATGAATTGGGCATCATCGCGCTTCTCCGGATGCAGGAAATAGTGGTCGCCGCGTGTGCCGACGATGTGGCCGGCGGGCAGCGCGTCGCCCAGCCGCTCAAGCGAGCTTTCCGCCAAGGGCAGCACCAGTGTCGATGTGTTGGTCAGCCCGCGCTGTGCCGCCTGACGCACGAATGTATCCAGATCGCCGCCCCAGGATGTCGACAGGATGACGTCCGGCCGCAGGGCCTGAAGGCGAGAGATCTCTGTCGAAAAGTCGGGTGAGCCGAATTTCGGGAAAAACTCTGCGACAATCTCGACATCCGGCTTGAGCTGCTTGAGGGCCGTCGAGAAGATCGCCCAGCTGTCGCGTCCCCAGGCGTAGTCCTGATTGACCACCGCGATGGTTTTGATGTCCGGCTTGGTTTTCAGAAGGTACAGAACCGAGGCCAGCATTTCGGGCGTGGCATTGGCCTGCGTGCGGAAGCTGTAGCGGAAGTCATTTTCTTCGAAGATCCGCTGCGTGCCGCAATCCCACATGATGTTGAGCACTTTAAGGTCCTCCGCCAGGGGCCCGACCTTGGTGCAATTGCCCGAGGATATGGACGCGAACATGGCGTCCACCTCAACATCTTCGACCAACCGCCGGTATTCCGACAAAAGCGCCTCGCCGCCGGCCCCTTCGTCGACAAAATAAGCCGTGACCGGGACGCCGCCGATGCCGCCATTCGCGTTGATGTCGGCAATCATCATTTCCGCCGCCGCTTTGGCCGGCTCGCCGAAGACCGAGGCCGGACCGGACAAGAACGCCGTGATGCCGATGCGCAATTCAGCCGGTTTTTCCTCCGCGAAGGCGACAGATGTGCACAGCGAAAGTGCCGCTGTTGCCGCAAGTAAACGTGTGAGCATGAAGGTTTCCTCCCGGTATGAAGGTTCAGCCGAAGCCCGTCGAGACTTCGCCATCCTCTAGAAAGAAGCGTAACTATCCCGGCTGAACCCGGGTAGAGATCAAAGCGACCGGGCGGATATAGCCGTTGCCTATACCCTGCTCCCCTCTGATCCAGACAAGTTCTTCTTCAAGACCGTTATAGATGTTCGGCCGGTTTTTTAAGACGATGTGTGAAGATGAAGCCCCAACTCGGCACACCGCGGCACTTCTGACAGATGCGGACTGATCAAAACGGGCTCTCGGCGGTTCCGCAGCGGCATTTGGCTGCCAACGGGTCTGCGTGCCGAACGCATCGACGTGATCGCGCAGTCGAAGTGCTGCCGCTTATTGCACAACCTTTGAGAGAGGCTGATCCTCACCGCATTTCATATGCGGCAATGCAAACGCGTTCAGCCGGATCGCCGCGCACCAAACGCTACATATGCCGTCAATGGCGCGTCCGAAAACAGAATCCCGGCCACCTGGACAGCGTGATAAAGGTCCGATCGGGGGCGATATAGTTTCTCACTATATCGCTCATACCTCACCACAGTATTCCGTCCGCATACCCTGCCCATGCACTGTAGCGACCGGCGAAAGGCGGTCCGATCGACCTGTCTGAGTCTTCAAACCTTAGGGAGGAAATCATGCGGAAGGGGATCGCAACGTCACTTGTTGTCGTTTCGGCTATGTTATTGGGCACCGCCGCCAATGCTGAAGGATTGGACGAACTGCCGGCCGAGCTGGCCGCTGCCTATGAGGGCGTTGATGAGGGACAACCCATTAAGGCGTCGGCCTATCGCGAATGGACACCACGTTCGGAGCCGCCTTGGAAAATCGGCTATGCAAGTTCATATGCTGGCAACACCTGGCGCGCCGAGGGCCTGAAACGCCTCACCCAGGAGCTGTTTCCGGTCTACAAGGACGCCGGGCTGGTCGAAGACATCGTGGTCACGCAGTCCGACCTGAATGACGCACGGCAGATTCAGCAGATGCGCCAACTGGTCGACCAGGGTGTGGACGCCATTATCGTGTGCTGTTCCAATCCGGTCGCGCTGAACAAGGCGGTTGAATACGCGTATTCCAAAGGCGTCGTGGTGTTTTCCTATTCGGGCTATCTGACGTCCGAAAAGGCGCTGAACGCCTCCTCCAACTACACGCTCGGCGGCTACGAGATCGCCAAGGCGATGATCGAGGAAGTCGGCGGCAAGGGCAATTTCCTGCTGGTCTCCGGCATTGCCGGCGCCGCGTCCTCAGAGAGCTTTGACACCGGCGCGAAACGGGCGCTGGAGGAGTTCCCGGACGCCAAGCTCGTCGGTCAGGTGTGGGGCAACTGGACCGACCAGGTCGCGCAGACCGAAGTGCAGAAGTTCCTGGCGACCAATCCCACCAAGATCGACGGCATAATTGCCCAGGGCTCCCAGGAAACCGGCGTTTTGAAGGCCGTCTTGCAGTCCGGCCGTGACGTCATGCCGATTTCACTGGCCGGGTCCGCCGGGGCCGCGTGCTACTTGAAAAACAATCCGGACTGGATCAGCCACGCGTTCCAGATTTGGCCCCCAGGCGATGAGATGGAACTCGGCTTCAACTCGGTGATCCGGACATTGCAGAACCAGGGCCCGAAGGTGCAGTCGATCCTGCGGGGCGTCTACCGCGTGCCGTCCGAGGAGTATGTATCCGGTCTTTCGGCCGACTGCTCGGTCGACTCGACGGAATACATTCAGCCCGGCATCGACGTCTGGTTCCCGGACGACAAGGCCGCCGGCTACTTCCTGCGCCCCAGCGATCCGCTGGAATGGAAGGCCGCGAGCAACTGACCGCAGCGAACTTGCGCCTCCGCCGCGCGCGGCGGGGGCGTCCGCTTACCGCTTCCGTCCGGAGCTTTTTCCATGCCCGCCATATCGCTTCAAAACATCGCAAAATCCTTTGGCGAGACCCGGGCGCTTGCGGGCGCGTCGCTGCATTGTGAGCTCGGTGAGATCCACGCCATTGTCGGCGAGAACGGAAGCGGCAAAAGCACGCTGGCCAAGATCATCTCCGGCGTCGCGTTGCCCGACGCGGGCAAGGTGGATGTGCTGGGCCATGCCCCAACGACCCCGGCCGAGGCCATTGCCGCGGGTATTTCAACGATCTACCAGGAAATCATGGTCGCCGAGGAACTGACCGTCTGGGAAAACACCTTTGCCGGAACAGACGGGCTGTGGCGCCGGAAGACGACGACCGCTGAAAAGAAGAGACTCGCTCGTGAAACCTTGCTCCGGCTGGCGGAGGTGGATATCGACCCGGACACCCCGGTGTCGGCGTTGCCGCTGAGCGTGAAGCAATGGATCGTCATCGCCCGCGCGGTTTTGCAAAAGCCCAAACTTTTGATCTTCGACGAAAGCTCGGCCGCGCTCGATCTCGAGGCGACCAACCGCCTGCATAAGGAAATGCTGGCGCTCAAGGAGGCCGGGTCCTGCGTCTTGCTTGTCACGCACCGGATCGCCGAACTGGTGAAAATCACGGACAGCGCCACCGTCTTGAGCGACGGAAAAACGGTTGGACGGCTTGAGAAATCGGAAATCACCGAGAAAAACCTGCTGCGCCTGATGTCGGCCGACGAGCGTCACTCCGCGGCGGGCAAGCGCGAAAATTCTGTAATCTCAACGGCGCATAAACCGGCCTTGGAAGCGTGCAACGTGCAGCTCGCGGCGAATGCCTGGCCGTTGGACTTCAAGGTCCACGCCGGCGAAATCGTCGGCATCGCTGGCTTGGATGGCGCCGGACAATCGGAGTTTGTCAGCATCCTCGCGGGCATCACCCCGGCACCGGCCGGCAAGGTGCAGGTCTGGGGCGCCTCGACGGTAAGCCACGAAATCACGTCGCTGGCCGACGCCGAAGCCGCCGGCATCACATATGTTTCGGGGGATCGGAAGAAGGAGGGACTGTTTCCCAACCTGTCGATCCTGGAGAATTTCGGCCTTGCGCTTTACGACCGGATGGCCAGCCGTTTCGGCGTGATCGACCGCACCCAGCTCAGCGCCGCGTTCGACGACGAGGAACTTCGCCTGTCGATCAAATACGGCGACCGGTCGGATAAGATCACGACCCTGTCGGGCGGCAACCAGCAGAAGGTTCTGATCGCCCGCGCGTTCGCGCTTTCGCCGAAGGTGATCATCCTGAATGACCCGGCACGCGGTGTCGACATCGGCACCAAGCAGGATCTTTACACTCACCTGCGCGACTTTGCCTCGAACGGCGGCGCCGTTGTTTATCTGTCCACCGAGATCGAGGAGTTCCTGAATTTCGCCGACCGGGCGGATGTGTTCTTCGAAGGCGGAATTTTCGCCAGCTTCGATCAAGGTGCCATCACCGAGGACAACCTGCTCGCGGCCATGTTCGGGCAAACCAAGCCGATCGTGTTTGACGAGGATACCGGGACAGAAGGGGTCGCGTGATGCTGTCGAACCGCCTGAGCCATTTGTGGGTGCCACTCGGACTTGTGCTGATCCTGGGCATCATGGCGGCGGTCCGAGCGCCGCAAACCTTCACCTATGTGGGTCTTGCGGGCGCGCTGCTCGTCGCCGCCCCATTGATCCTGGCGGCGGTCGCCATCACGCCGATCGCCATTGCCGGGCGTGGCGGTGTGGATTTGTCGATCGGACCACTGATCGGTTTTGTAAATGTCACGATCGTCGTTTGGTTGTCCGAAAATGGCATCACCCATCCGATTCTGGTCTTCGCCTATGCCATCCTTGCCGCCTGCGCATGGCAAATGCTTTTGGCGGCGTTCATCATCTTCGTGCGGATTTCGCCCATTATCGCATCGCTCGCGGGCTTCATGATCCTTCAAGGCGTGAACCTTGTGATCTTGTCGCGCCCGGGCGGCGTTGCCCCGGAATGGCTTGGAAACTGGGGCTGGGGCACGGAATTGCTGAGCCCGGTCCTTTACATACTGCTGGCCGCTTTCGCGATCTGGTTCCTGTTTCAGCGGACGGCGATGTTCCAGCATATCCGGCTCATGGGCGCGGATGAACGCACGGCCTATACAAGCGGTGTCGATATCATCAAAGCGCGGTTCGCCGCGCATTTGATGGCGGGCGTGTTCGCCGGTCTGGCCGCGCTCTGCCTGACGGGTCTGATCGGCTCTGGCGATCCGACACAGGGCAACACGCTCACATTACAGGCGATCACGGCCCTTGTTCTGGGCGGCACGTCACTTGCTGGCGGAAAAGGCGGGATCACGGGTTCGGTCCTCGGCGCGGTCGCGATGTATCTGGTGTTCGTCGTTCTGTCCTCGTTCAATTTCGGGGCGATCTCGGGGTTCATGACCCAGCTTCTTTACGGGCTGATGCTGGTGTTCGCGCTGCTGGTGGCGCTGGTGACAACCGCGCCCCGCACGCGGGCGGCGTGACGACATGGACCAGCCAATCGACATCAATCGCAAGGAGGTCCGGATGCCGACGAACAAGACGGGTTTGGCCCGAGTGCTGCGGTCGGACGCCAAGGGATTGTTGATCGGCGCGGCCCTCCTGGTGGCGCTGTTCACCGTGGCCTCGATCCTTGTTGACGGCTTCGCATCGGCCAACAATATTCGTTCGATCCTGTTGCTGGCCGCGTTCCTTGGACTGGCCTCGCTCGGGCAGACCATGGTCGCGACGATCGGCGGACTGGATCTGTCCATCCCCTTTGTGATTGGCGCCTCCAACATCCTGCTTGCCTATCTGTTTGGCACGTCCGTGCCGGCGCCCCTGGCATTGCTCATCATCGCGGTCATGGGGGCCGCGATCGGATTTTTAAACGGTGTACTCAGCTACAAGATCCAGGGCCAGGCGCTGATCCTCACCCTGGGCGTCGGGTTTGCCGTTGTCGGCGGCGCGCAGATTTTCACAACGCTGGGGTCGCAGTATTCGGGCACCGTGTTCAGCCAGGTCCCGGCCTGGTTTTCCAACATCGCGTCGATCAGTGGGACAACCTTCGGTCTTCAATTTCCGCCCGTTATCGCAATCTGGATGCTCGTCGCCTTCACATTGATCTACTGGATCAACCGCACGAAGTCCGGCCGGGCCATCTACGCGATCGGCGGCAACCGGACGGCGGCCGCGCGGCTGCGGATCTCAGAATTCCGCACGTGGGTCTCAACTTATACGATTTCGGGCCTGACCGCGGCGATCACCGGCTGCCTGCTGCTGGGCTTTTCGGGCGGCGGCTTTGTGGGGGTCGGTGATCCCTACCTGTTCACGACCGTTGCGGCCGTCGTCGTTGGCGGGACCAGCCTGCTTGGCGGATCGGGCGGCTATGGGGCGACGATCATCGGCGTTCTGGTGCTGCAGGTCCTGACATCGTTTCTGGTCGGCATGGGGCTCAATTACGCCGCCCAGCAAACCGTCTTTGGCCTGCTCATCCTGCCGATGGTCGCGCTTTATGCCCGATCGCCGCATATCCGATACCAGATCTAGGTCGCCGATCCAGACCAATCCGAACCGCACCTTGGGAGGACCCTTCATGAACCTACAGACGCCCATCGATGACACTGTCCAGGTCGACTTCAACAGCCCCTACAAACTGTCCGTCAACGGCCAACTCCTGGATGCCGAGGAGACTTTTGACGTTTTCAATCCTGCGACCGGATCCGTCGTCGCAAAGGCGCCCAATGCCTCCCGCGCGCAAGTGGAAAGCGCGGTCGCGGCGGCGAAGGCCGCGCAACCAGCCTGGGCGCGGCTGAGCTGGGAAGAACGCGGCGCCTTTATCGCTGCCTACGCCGATGCCCTGGACGCACACAAAGAAGAACTCATCACCCTGCTCACCACCGAGCAGGGGAAGCCCCGCCACTCCATGGCCACAACGGAAGTGGAGTACGCCATTTTCTGGGTCCGTGAAGTCGCGAAACGCCATTTGAAAGATAAGGTGATCGAGGACACCCCGGACCACATCGTCACCGTGTCCCACACGCCCTTGGGCGTGGTTGGGGCGATCACGCCCTGGAACTTCCCGATCCTGCTCGGCCTATGGAAAATCGCCCCTTGCCTTGTGACCGGCAACACCATGGTCATGAAGCCCTCGCCCTATACGCCGCTCGGCACATTGCGCTTCGGCGAGATCGCGCAGCAAGTGTTCCCCAAGGGCGTCTTGAACATCGTCTCCGGCGGCAACGAACAAGGCCAATGGCTGACCGAACATCCGGATATCAGTAAGATCTCTTTCACCGGCTCGACGGCGACGGGCAAAAAGGTCATGGCCTCCTCGTCAAGCAACCTCAAGCGGATCACGCTTGAACTCGGTGGCAACGACCCCGCGATCCTGCTGCCCGGAACGGATTATAAACCGCTGATCCCAACGCTGTTCGACGCGGCCTACGGCAACTCGGGCCAGTGGTGCATCGCCATCAAGCGGCTTTATGTGCATGACAGCCTCTACGACGATTTCCTCAGGGATTTCGTGGCCTATGCTGCTGAAAAGACCGTCGGCAACGGAATGGATCCCAGCACCGACCTCGGTCCGATCCAAAACACAATGCAGTATGACAAACTCAAGAGCCTGTTCGCGGATGTGAAGGCCCAGGGGCTCAGTGTTCCGCTCGGCGGGGAGATCGATGACGGCCTGGCCGGGAATTTCGTTCCCATCACCGTGGTGGACAACCCGCCGAAAGACAGCCGCATCGTCCGGGAGGAGCCCTTTGGCCCGATCCTTCCCCTGATCCGCTGGACGGATCTCGACCAGGTCATCCGCGACGCCAACGATACGGAATTCGGCCTGGCCGCCTCCGTTTGGGGGCCCGATCGGGGCGAGGCCATCGAGGTCGCCAACCAGATCGAGGCCGGCACCGTGTGGGTCAACGAGATCCACATTCACGGGATCGACATTCCCTTTGGCGGGCACAAGCAGTCCGGCATGGGTGTTGAGAACGGGACGGAAGGCTTGCAGGAATTCACGAACACCAAGACTTACATGTTCAAGAAGTCATCCTGAAAAGATGTGAGCGGGTGGGCCGGCATGCCGTACTGGCCGCCCGTTTTTAAGTGAGCCAATAAACATCGGACGGGCAAAATGTGAAGCTGCGGTCCGGCCCTATTGAACAAACGATTGAAAGCCGACGCTGAGCCGGTCCTGGCGCGGCTCCTATTTGAAGACCGCGCCCTCGCCGGCTTCGCGATTGGGCGAGGCGATAAAGAACGGATGGACGAATGTTCCCGGGTGCAGCATATATGCTGAGCCTATAGCCGCGGATCATTCTCAACGGCATGTGCCAGATGCCACATGCTGCTACATTGTTCATGCAATCAGAGCGCGAATTTTTTCAAACCACAAAGGCAAGCTCATTGAACCATTTCGGCGACATCCCGCTGCCATCAGCAGTGTCCGATCCCGGTTTTCCGGTTAAAACGCCGATCGGGCCACTTAACCGTTTTGGCGCGCCGGCGCCGTTATTGACGCTGCGCCCCGATCGCCGTCCCGCTGGGTCTGGCGACAAGCTGCTGCCGAGCCTTGAGGCGGCGTTTGACCGGTTTGACATCGGCGATGGCCATGTCCTGTCATTCCATCACCACTATCGGAACGGTGACCGGCTGATGAACGCGGTCATCGCCCTGGCGCAATCACGGGGCATCAAGGGCCTCACTTTGTGCCCAAGCTCGATCTTTCCGGTGCATGGGCTGCTGGTTTCGGCGCTGCGCGATGGAACGATCACCGGCATCGTCACCGATTACATGCGCGGCCCGCTGGCCGATGCGATCATGGAAGGTGATCTGGCACAGACGGCGCTGCTGCAAACGCATGGCGGGCGCGCGCGGGCCCTCTCAGCCGGGCAGATCGACATTGATGTGGCCCTGGTCGCCGCCCCCATTGCCCATGTGGACGGAACGACCACCGGGCGCGCAGGCGCACTGGCGTGCGGTCCGCTGGGCTATGCGGCGGTGGATGCGCGGTATGCCAAAAACACCGTCGTTTTGGCCCATGAGGTGGTGTGCGACCGCCTTCCCTTTCAGGAGATCCCGGCCAAATTCGTGGACGCGGTCGTCCGGTTCGATCATCCGGGGGACCGGTCCGGTATCCAGTCGGGGTCGACAGTCCCTTCCGAGACACCGGCCGCCGATGCCATCGGTCACATGACGGCGCGGGCGATCGAGGCCGCGGGTGCCTTGGCCAACGGCATGTCGCTGCAAAGCGGCGCCGGAGGGTTTTCACTGGGCGCCGTGCCGATCATCGGCGCCTTGATGGCGCAAAACGGCGTAAGGGGATCCTTTCTCTCCGGCGGGATCACCGCTGCGCACACGCGGCTCCTAGAGCAAGGACAGTTTGACGCCATCCATGACGTTCAGTGCTTCGATCTGGCGGCGGTACGCTCGTCGCAAGTCAATCCGGCGCATCACGCAATGTCCGCAATCGACTACGCCAGCCCGCTCAATCCAAATGCACGGGTCAACGCTCTGAGTGTCATGTTGCTGGGCGCCGCGGAGGTCGACCTGGACTTCAACGTCAATGTCGTCACCGGCGCGGATGGAAGTCTGCTTGGCGGCCCCGGTGGCCATCCCGACACGGCGGCCGGCGCAAAACTCAGCATCGTGACCACCGCGCTGACCGGCGGCGGTTTTGCGAAGATCGTCCCGCGCGTCAGGAGCCTGACAACACCGGGCCAAGATGTCGACATGGTCATCACCGAACGCGGGATCGCGGTAAACGCAAGGCGCGCCGAATTGGGCCCTGCCCTGAAGCGTGCCGGACTTCCCGTAATGAGCATCGAAGCCCTTGCCGCCAAATCCGCCGAGGCGGCCCACCGCCAGGCACCGCCCCGGCCACCGGTCCCGCCCCGCGTCTTGATCGAACACCGCAACGGCACCGTGTTGGATTGGGTTTGAGGCACTTCATGAAGAGCATTCTGTTTGTCCCGGCGACCCGGACCGACCTTGTGCAAAAGGCCGCCCAAGGTGCCGCCGATGCTGTCTGTCTTGATCTGGAGGACGGTGTTGCCCCTGGCGAAAAGGCGGCTGCCCGCCAAAGCGTGGCCGCCGCTGTCGCGGCGCTCCAGGCGGCCGGAAAGACCGTTCTTCTGCGCATAAACTCGGAAGTCGAGCATATCAGCCACGACCTTGAGCACTGCCCGGCCGATGTGGATTTGGTCGTTTTGCCCATGACCGGCAGCCGCCACCAGATCCGGCAATTGTCGGACTGGGCGGACCGGCGTTTTGGACAAGGCGGACCAAAGATCGTTGCGATGATCGAAGAACCGGGCGGTCTTTCCGCAGTCGTCCAGGGCGACGGTCCGCTGCCTCACCGGCTGACCCATCTTTCGCTCGGCACGGAGGATTTTGCCGCCAGTCTCGGATGCCCAAGCGACGGCGGTCCGGTCCACGCGGCGTTCCACCGGCTCTCACAGGCCGCAGCCGAGTGGGGCCGCGCCCTGCTTGGCTATCCCGGTTCGATCGCCGAATTCCGCGATATCGACCAGTTTCGGAGCTATGCCGCCCATGGCCGTCACGCCGGCGCCATTGGTGGTTTTGCGATCCATCCCACACAGGTCCCGGTGCTCAACGAGCTGTTTGGCATCGACACAAAGACCAAAGACCAGGCTGAACGTGTCGTTGCGGCATTCGAACGCGCCCTGGCGGAGGGTTTGGGCGCGACGCAGCTTGACGGGCGGATGATCGATCGGCCCGTGTATCTGGCGGCCCGCAAAACGCTCCAGCGCGCGTAACGCCCGGCCCGAACCTCCTTCGATCGCCCGGGCACTAACACGACATCCGTTCAAACCTCGCCGCCGGCGCCGCGCTTCAGGCAAAAAAGGCCCCGCCTGCACATCGCGGGCGGGGCTTTCCGGCCAAAATCCGGCCCGGGATCAGGATCCGGTGATCATCGATCCGGCGCGCCAGCCGATCATCATGGACGGCGCGTTGGTGTTCGACGTCGTGATATGCGGCATTACCGACGCATCGGCGACCCGCAGTCCCTCAATCCCCTTCACCTTCAAATCCGGGTCGACGACCTTGCCGATCTGACAGGTGGAGGTCGGATGGAAGTAGGTGTTGAGCGAAGCGGCCAGGAATTCGCGCCATTCGGCGTCCGTGAGGTCTCCGTCCTTCTGCGGCAGAGTTTCCCGCTTCCGGAATGCTTTGTAAGCGTCCTGCGCACCGATTTCGCGGCACAATTCCGTCGCCGCACGATACGACTTCCAGTCCTGTTCTTCGGCCAGATAGTTCGATTCCACGATCGGCGCGTCGACGATATCGTTCGAGGCCAGCTTGACATAGCCACGCGATTGCGGCGTCGCGACACCAGACAGGATGCAATAGCCATGCTCGTAGTCGAGCTTGTGGCCGGTCGAGGCAAACGGCACGGAGACATAAAGCGCGATCATGTCGGGCGAGCGGAACGCGGCGTCCGAACGCTCCCACATATAGACCTCGGAGTGGTTGTAATGTGAGACCGGGACCGGTCCCGTTGCCTCATAGTTCACGCCCGCACCCAGTACGTGGTCCTGAAGGCCGACACCGACCGGAAGGTCAACCACAGCGTCAATGCCCACCGCCTTCAGATCTGCGGCCACGCCGATGCCCGACAGCATCAGCAGGCGCGGGCTGTCAATGGCGCCCGCCGACAGGATGACCTCCGCCCCCGCTTGGACCGATACTGGTTCACCGTTGTGCAGATAGGTCACGCCGGTACACTTGGTGCCCTGAAGATCCAGCTTTTGCACTGGCGCATCCGTCAGCACCGTGACGTTGCCCATGTCCATCACCGGGCGAAGGAACGCGGTTGCCGAGGATTGACGGCGCTGATCCTTGATATTGAAATCGACCCAGGCCTGACCCGACATGCGGTCGGAGTTTATGGATTCCGTTTCCTCATAACCAAGCGCGGCCGATGCATCCATGAAGGCTTGCGCACCCTCGTGCTTGTGCTCGTCCTTGGGCTGGCTGATGAACAGCGGGCCATCCGTGCCACGGTTCTTCCCGCCCAGTTCGAAGTTCTCCATCGCCATGAAAAAGGGCAGGACGTCGTCGTAGCCCCAGCCGGTGGCGCCCATGGACGCCCAACTGTCGTAGTCCGTCTTATGGCCACGGGCGAAAATCATCGCGTTTAGCGCCGAGGTGCCGCCCAGCACATTGCCGCGCGGCCACATATGCGGCCGTCCATCCGCATGAACGGCCGGCAAGGTTTCGAACCATTTGGTCGCGTCCGTTCCAAGCGAGGCGGCCCAAAGGCGCGAATCGTGGACCTCTTCCAGGTCGTCGTTGCGCCCGGCTTCCAGAACCAGCACCCGCGCACCGGACTTTGCCAGTTGGTGCACACACGCAGACCCGGCTGATCCCGTGCCGATGACGATGTAGTCATACTCACCGTCCGGCTTGCCCGATGTCCTGGTCGATTGCGCGATCGCCTTGCCGGACCAGGCGGTTGCCAGCGCGCCCGCCATACCGGCGGTGACGCCGAGCGCCATCGCGCGTTTGATAAATCCGCGCCGGTTCAGTTTGCCAGCGTTGTACTCGACAACGGCGCATTCCAGCGCACCGTCCTTCGGAGATCGAAAATAACCCATATTATCCTCCCATGGTCCCAGACGCGTTTGGATTCGGTGATCTGGCCTCCCCGTTTGTTGGGTAACGGCCCGTCTGATTTGAAACCTGTCCGGCCGCCCGGTCTCAATCGCGCATTTCGAATTCAGATCGTGCGGCCACCATCCACTTCGAGGATGACGCCGGTGATGAAGTTGGCCTCGTCGGAGGCCAGATAGACCGCCGCATGGGCCATGTCCTCCGGTTCGCACAGGCGGCCCAGAGGGATCGAGCTCAAAAACTTGGCGCGGTTTTCGGGCGTGTCCGGCATCCCCATGAAGGTCTCAAGCAGCGCGGTCGCCCCCATCACCGGGGCCAGACCACACACGCGCACCTTGTCCGCGGCCAATTCGACCGCGAGCGTTTTGGTCATCATGTTCACGGCGCCCTTGGAGGAGTTGTACCAGCTCAAGCCAGGACGCGGCCGGATGCCCGCGGTCGAGCCGACATTGATCATGCAGCCGCCGCCGATCTCACGCCAATGCGGGACGATTGACTTG
Source organism: Roseibium sp. (assembly GCA_017643215.1). Lineage (GTDB taxonomy): Bacteria > Pseudomonadota > Alphaproteobacteria > Rhizobiales > Stappiaceae > Roseibium. Next base: position 81,873 of record JAEPNV010000018.1, read on the forward strand.
GTCATGTGAAAGATCGAATCGACGTTGATCGCATAGACCCTCCGGAAGGTGTCGTAATCCACGTCCATCAACGGCTGGTTCTTGTGGCTCCAACCGGCGTTGTTCACGACAACGTTCAGTTCACCGAAATCCGCGAGGGCGGTGTCGATTGCCGCCTCAACCTGATTGGCGTCCGACACATCGCATGTCACGGCGATCGCGGCGTCACCAATCTCCTCGGCGACTTTCCTCGCGCCATCCGCGTTCAGATCCACAATCGCGACCTTGGCACCCTCGCCGGCAAAGCGGCGCGCGATCTCACGGCCAAATCCGGACGCCGCGCCCGTGACAAGTGTCTTCTTTCCCTCAAGCCGCATCTTGTTCCCTAGCCGTGGTTTTGAATGATTGTTTTGATCTGGCTGAACTCGTGCAATGCGGCAAAGCCCTTCTCACGGCCGTGCCCGGATTTGCGCACACCCCCAAACGGCAGCTCAATTCCGCCGCCCGCGCCGTAACAATTCAGAAAAACCTGCCCTACCCTCAACCGCTTCGCCAACCTCATTTGACGGCCGCCGTCAGCGCTCCAGACCGACGCGACAAGCCCGTAATCCGTGTTGTTGGCGATGCGAACCGCATCCTCCTCATCGGTAAACGGAATGCAGGATAGAACCGGTCCGAACACCTCTTCCTGGGCGAGGATGTGGTCCTCGGCCACTGGGCCGAACAAGGCCGGCGCAACGAATGCACCGTCTTCGGACGTCTGTTTGGAAATCTGCCCGCGCGCTGCAAGCGGCGCATCGTCCCCGCCGCCTTTGGCGATAAAGGCTTCGACACGCGCCTTTTGGGTCTTGGAGATCAGCGGCCCAAGATTGCCGTCATCTTTCCATGGGGCCGCGGTGAGCTTTGCAAATCCCTCCTTCAGCCGCGCCATCACCGCGTCGAAAATGTCGGTCTGGATCAGGGCGCGGGACCCGGCGGAACAGGTTTGCCCGCCGTTCTGCACGATTGCGTTCATAAGGACCGGGATCGCCGCGTCGAGATCCGCATCGGCAAAAACGATCTGCGGCGACTTGCCGCCGAGCTCCAGCGTGCAGCCGATGTGGTTTTTCGCGGCCGCAGTCTGAATCAGGACGCCAACTTCAGGCGACCCGGTGAAGGAGAGAAAATCCACGTCCGGGTGGGCCGTCAGCGCCGCGCCCGCCTCCGCGCCATACCCTGTGACGACGTTGATGGCGCCTGCGGGAAAGCCGACCTGCAAGGCCAGTTCGGCGATCTTGATCGGCGTCAGGCATGCCTCCTCCGCAGGTTTAAGGACCACGGCGTTGCCCATCGCCAGTGCCGGCGCACAGGACCGTCCGATCATCTGTGCGGGATAGTTCCAGGGAATGATGTGTCCCGTCACACCGTAGGGTTCGTGGATCGTCTGAACCTGATACCCGGCCAGGAACGGAATACTCTCGCCATGGACCTTGTCCGCGGCCGCCCCGTAGAATTCAAAGTACCGCGCGGCGGCGACCATGTCGGCCTTGGCCTGGGCATGCGGCTTGCCGGTGTCCCGGCTTTCCCATTCGGCGAGCGTGGCCGCATTCTGGGTGATGGCCTCACCCAATTTGTGCAACAGCCGGCCGCGCTCCGTCACGGTGAGCCGCGACCATTCCCCGCCATCAAACGCCGAACGTGCCGCTGCGACGGCAGCGGACACCTCGTCCGGGCCACAGGCCGCGATTTGCGCAATCACCGCGCCGCTCGACGGGTCGGTCACGTCTATTAAGCCGCGGTCGCGGTATTCCACGACGTCCGCGCCCACAACACATGGAAAAAACGGAACGACTGCCGATTGCTGGTTCATGTGGCGACTTCCTCTCAACGGGTCTCACTGTAGAAGTCGCCTTCGCGCTCAACAATTCGAGCGCACGCATGTCCCGTATAGGTGAAAACTATAACTGGAGTGCAGCCGCTATTTCGGCTCCAGTTTCCGGCCCCGCCAATGGCCGCGCGTCACGAGATCACCGACAACCTCGATTGTGCTCTTTTCGACCTCAAGAGAGGCGCGTGTTCTTGGTTTTTCGGGATTGCGAACGAGATAAACGGGGCGGCTGATCTTCGGTTCGATGATTTCGGAACTGACCAGTTCACCCCGAGCCTCGAAATCGCTGGCCGCCGCCGGCGCCAGGATCGTGAACGCGCTGCCGCGCGCCACCAGCGACTTGATTTGAGACAGGGAATCCATTTCAACCACGACGTTGAGGTTCACAAAACTGCTTTTGGTGGCCCGGTCGATCAACATGCGCAAGCCATGTGATTTTGACGGCAGAACAAGTTCAATCTCCGCCAATTCCTGCAACTTCACGGGCGTGCCGGGGGGAGTGCTCAACGGCCAAAGATCCGGCGGCGCGTAAAAGTGCATGTCCTCTTTAAGAAGGTTGGTGATCTCGGCGTTTCGAAGCCCGCTCGTTTCATAAAGGATCGCCAGGTCAATGGTCTGCTCTTCCAGCCATTCCTTGATGAATCCGCTCATCGCGTCGACGGCGCGCAGGCGGATATCCGGAAACTCCAGCCGGATGGTCTCGGCGAGCGGAACGGACAACACCATTGAAACAGATGACGGAAATCCGAACACGACCTTGCCGGACGGCGTCGCGCCGGCCTGGCGTACATCATGTTTGGCCTGCGCGACCATATTCAGGATGTTCTGCGCCCGGTCGAGCAGAACCGAACCGGCATCCGTCAACGTGACGCCGCGCGGCGATCTTACAAACAGTTCCGCTCCGACCCGGCTTTCAAGATTTTTCAGCTGAACAGAGAGCGACGGCTGCGCGATCCCGATGACATCGGCCGCAGAGGCCAACGAGCCACTTTCCGCGATCGCGACGAAATATTCGAGTTGCCGGATTTCCAACGCAGGGTCCCCAAATTGCCGACCTACCACGCCTGATTATAGGACATTCCTATAGCGCATCAAGGTAGCCGATGATTGATGGATCAGCGGAGGACGGCGAGATTGAGGCCCACGGTAAGCACAGGCGGAGCACATATGTCGGACCTTGACGGCATCCTGGTCATATCACTGGAACATGCGGTCGCCGCCCCCTATGCGTCGTGCAAACTGGCGGATGCCGGGGCCCGTGTTATCAAGGTCGAACGGCCGGAGGGCGATTTTGCGCGCAACTACGATCAGCTTGTCAACGGCGCCAGCGCCTATTTCGTCTGGATCAACCGGGGCAAGGAATCGATCTGTCTCGATCTCAGGAAAGCGGACGACCTGCATGTCTTCAAAGGCATGCTGGCACGCGCAGACGTGTTCATTCAAAACCTTGCGCCGGGCGCCCTGGAACGGCTGGGCGTGTCCATCGACGAACTGCAAAGATTAAACCCGCAACTGATCGTCTGCTCGATCTCCGGGTATGGGAGCGACGGCCCGTCCCGGGATCAGAAAGCATACGATTTGCTGATCCAGGCCGAGACCGGCCTTTCGGCGATCAATGGAACCGAACACGGACCCGCCCGTGTCGGCGTCTCGGTGTGCGACATCGCTGCTGGAATGACCGCCTATCAGGCCATATTGCAGGCGCTGCTGGGCCGACAGAAGGCGGGACGCGGCCGGGTGATCGAAGTGTCGTTGTTCCACGCGATGGCGGACTGGATGAACGTGCCGTATCTGCAGTATCGCTATGGGAACAAGAAACCGGAGCGCATGGGTCTCAAGCATCCGACGATCGCGCCCTATGGCGTGTTTTCCTGCTCCGATGGCAAGGAAATCCTCATCTCGATCCAGAACGAGCGGGAATGGGGCCGGCTGTGTGAGACGGTCCTGAAAGCGCCCGAGCTTGCCAAAAAAGACGGATGGCAGACCAACAGCGACCGGGTCCTGAATCGGGACGCCGTGGATGGTCGGATCGCCGAATTCTTCGCAACGATCACCCGGGACGAGGCGGTCGCGCTGGTGGACGATGCGGGCATCGCCTTTGGAAGACTGAGTGACCTGGATGATCTCATTTCCCATCCCCAGCACCGGCTGATTTCGGTGCGGGTCAACGGCGACGATGTTGAGCTTCTGGCGCCAGGCGCCGCGGTCATCGGGCAGGATGAGACATTTGGGCCGGTCCCATCCAAGGGACAGCACACAGACCGGTTACGCGATGAGTTCGCCGCCGCTCCATCGCGCGTGGCTGGCGAATAGGCCGTATCTAGACGGCGGCGCCTCGGTGCATCCGCCGATTTCCGGGCGTCGTCACCCAACAAACCTCCCTACAAAGACTTCAGGGGTTGCCGGTCTCGGCCAAGCTGGAACTTGCAAGCACAGCTTTTGCCGCTCCGCAGACGGCTTCGGTGCCGCCCAATCACGAAAGCCCCTTCCACACCTATACAACCGCAAAAGAAACTGCCTATGCTGCGATGCAACCGGACGCTGTTATGGGGCTCGGCACGCCCGGCGAAACACATTGGTTTGGGAGGACCTTTCATGAAGACATTTTTCAGCGCGGCGCTGGCCGCGGGCGTGCTCGGCCTTTGCGCCATTCCCGCATCGGCGCAATCGGCGGACAATTGCACCGCCCTGTCAAACCTGCCGCTTGCCGGCGGGTTCGTTACCTCCGCACGGGTTGTCGCGGCGGCCGATCCGCTTCCGGCCTACTGCGAAGTCCGGGCAACGGCGCTCCCGGCCATTTCCATCGAAGTTCGCCTGCCGACGGAGAACTGGAACGGCAAGCTTTACCAGGCCGGCTGCGGCGGATTTTGCGGCATTTTGGGCCGGGCCGACGCCGGCAGCGGGTGGATCAACGCGATGCGGCCGGGCCTGTTGAAGGGATATGCCACCGCCACGTCCGACAGCGGCCACCACGGGCTCTCCGTTGTGGATGCCGCCTGGGCGATGGGCAATCCGAACGCGGAACGCGATTGGGGTTGGCGGTCCATCGGCGAGACGAACCGGGTGGCCGGCGCATTGATCGAAGCGTTTTACGGTCAAGCCTCCGATCAGGCGATTTTCCAGGGCTGTTCGACCGGCGGGCGGATGGCGCATATGGCCGCCCTGAGATACCCGGACATGTTCAACGGCATCATCTCCGGGGCGCCCGCCATGGACTATACCGGTCTCGTTGCCACGAAAATGAGCTGGCTGATGCAGGCCAACACCGATGAAAACGGCGAGACAATCCTGAAACCGGGCAAGGACGCGCTGATTGGTGAAGCCGTGATGGCGGCCTGCGATGGCCTCGACGGCGAGATGGACGGTCTGATTTCCGATCCAAGGCAATGCACTGCCGATCTTTCCGCACTCCAGTGCACGGGCGCCCCAGGTGCCGATTGCCTGACGAAAGCCGAGCTTGGCGTCATCGCCAAGTGGCGCCAGGGGCCGGTGAACTCGGCCGGCGAACAGCTTTATCCGGGCGGGATTCCGGCCGGATCCGAGGCGTTCTGGTGGCTTTGGCTGACGGGCAACGACAAGGGCGCGGGGCGGCTTGTCAACGCGTTCACGACCAATTTCGGCGCCTATATGGCGTTCGAGGATGACCCGGGCGCGAGCTGGAGCCCGCAGCAGTTCGACTTTGACGAAGACCCGGCCCTGCTTGACGCCAAAGGTACCGTCTACAATTCCGACAACCCGGATATTTCCGCGTTTCGCGAGGCCGGCGGAAAAATGATCGTGTGGCATGGCTGGGCTGATGCGATTGTAACGCCGTTCAAGACGGTCGACTGGTATGACAAGGCATCGGAAATCGCCGGGGGCGAAGACGCGCTGAAGGAAAACGTGGCCTTGTTCATGGTGCCGGGTCTCGATCACTGCGGGATCCTGCCGGGTCCCGGCGGCATCGCGCAAGGGTCGCTCGATCCGCTGACGCCGCTCGAAACCTGGCTTGAAACCGGCGAACAGCCGACGTCGATCCTGGCAGCGCAATAAAAGTAAACGGGACAGGCTTGGCCGAGCTGGCGGACGTCAAAGCCCGCCAACCATCGCCTGCTGTTTTGCCGGTCACGCGCTCAGTTGTGATGTCATGCTGCGTGACCTTGCGGCTCCGCCCAAGCGCTGCGGCGGTGGGAGGTTCGCGTTGGCACCTTGCAGGCGCCGGGCGCGGCGGACGGCTTCGCAGACGATCTGACGCCGTTTTTCGCGCCGGCTGATCGCGACAACAGGCGTTGAAGCCGGTTGGCTGGCCCAGGGCCAGGTTCTGGATCGGTTTAACGCCTGCCCGCCTTTCCTTCCCGCATCAATGCTCCAGGCTAACAGAAACCGCAAATCCACAAGGCGCCGCACCATCCAGCCGGGGAAACGAACCCGGCTCTGCGCGAACCAAATGGTGACCAATTGGCGTATGAACCAGCGGCCTACTGTGTGAACGGCTGTCCGAACGACCCGCCCGGACTGCGACCTGCCCCGGGACACGAACCGATCCTGTCCATCGTTTCCGCATACCGGATCTCCGGCCAACTTGATCCTTGCTGCATACGTTTCCCGGCCGTCAGTTGGACCGGCGTGATCTGGTTTCCGGGTTGGACCCACCATGCCGTCTCCGACCGCCGCTGAAAGTCCTGTCATCTCCACCTCCTCATCCGGCGCAGCCAGAGTTTCATCCAGTTCCACGAATTCGGCGTCGAGCCGTTCATTCAGCCCCAAAGCCCACAACGCGTTCAAAAAGATCCCAAGGCTCACCGATGGGTCGCCGCGTTCCAATCGGACAATCGTTCCCGGCTCGACGAATAAACACGCGGCGAATGCCGTTTCACTCAGCCCGTAGCCGGTTCGCGTCTTTTCGATCGCGCGGCCCCAGGCCACGAGCATGCCGTGATTGGCCGTCCGTTCGCTTTGGGTCGTTTTGGCAAAAACGGCCATTTCAGGGTTCCGAGCCGTGGATGGGTGTTGTTCACGTCCAAAACGGTAGCACCGGGCTTTTTTGCGATGAACGGAGTCTTGGGGTTATGAACATTTGGCTCTTGAAAGCCGGTGAGACCGGCCATCGGAAACGACCCGTCGAAGGCTCCCGGCCGAACGATTCGCCCGGATTTCCGGCGATTTCTCTCGGCTTTAGAGATCGGGCGCTGTTAACCTGTCAGCCGGGCGCGGATTAAGACTTTTCCCCAGACCCGCGCTCAACGGCAGGTCCTGCGACCGCTCAGGGCCGGCTGTTTCCCGTTCGTTGCTCCACGAACTGGCGTGCCCGCGCAGCCTCGGGCAGGCCTGCCGCCTCCATGGCAGCGACCGCCGCATTCGCCAGATCGCCCGCATTGCCCAATACGCCCGCCTGGACCGCGCGGCGCAGAACGAGCGCATCATCGGGGGCGAGTTCAAAGGCTTTTCGGACATGCGGGACCATGTCCCCAAATCGGCGGTTGAGTTGCAAAGACACCATCAGCGACAATCGCGCATTGATTGAATGGGGAACCTGCCTGACGGCCTGCTCCTGCAGGATGATCGCCTCATCGACATGCCCAAGCCGGCCCAGCATCCGCCCGGCTTCGAGGAGTTGTCCTGGATTATCGGCGGCGGCGCACTGCGACACGACTTCTGCAACCGGCGCATCCGCGTTGGTCCCAGGCTGGTCAATCGGCAGCGTGTCAAGTGCTGCATGGCAGGCGGCGAGCGCTTTGCCGAGCCTGTCAAAGACAGCTTCAGCATCCGGAGCGCCCCGGCGAAGCACAAGGTCGGCCACATCATCCAGAGCAATCGCCTCGAACCGCCCTTCCCCGCCCCCGACGGCGATCCCGGCCAAATGGCCCTCGCCGTCGACCAGCGCCCCGCCGCTCACGCCCGGCTGCATCACACTTGTCACATGCAGCCGGCCCAGCGGCGCTTCGGGGGCCGGTTCGGCGATGAGCTCTCCAGGCGGAAACACCCGGACCTGTCGTTGGGCGATATCCGCGCCGACAGCATGAAAAGGCCCATCGCCCGTGTCGCGGCCAATCACCTTCAGGACCAAGCCGTCCGCCGGCAAACCCTCGACCTCAATGAGCGCCAGATCGCCGGTGAAGCCGGACGCGATCACGTTGCCTTCCAGCGGTCCATTGGGCGTGAAGACGGTCACGGTGCGCTGATCGGCCACCACATGGCGGTTCGTGACCAACAGCCGGTCACCGATCCGGGTGCTGCTGGCCAGCGGATCATAGCCTTGAATGGGGAAAACCGCCTGACGCACGCGGCAGATTTCCGCGCTGTAGGGACAATCATCGCTTGTGGCCGGTGCTTGTGAATCCGCCTCAACGGAGCCCGAGAAGGTCAAAGTGGTGTCGCGGGCCGCGTCCCGGCGAAAATACCGGACGTCGACCGCTTCGCCCGGCCGTACGGCGGCCAGTGCGGACAGGACATCACGCGGATCGCGAACGGACCGGGTGCCAATGCGCGTGAGCTGATCACCGGTTTGAAGGCCCGCCCGGGCGGCGGGCCCGTCCGGATCGAGGCGCACGATGGCGACACCAGCACGTTTTTGCAGGTCCTCCCGGGTCAGAACATCGAGCCCCCATCCGGGGGAAACGTAAGAAACGGACCCGGAGGCGCGCAGATCCTCCACGACACGCAGCAAGAAAGGCGACGAAACGGCGAAATTGACGCCGATATTGGTGTCCGCGCGGGCCGCGAAGATCGCCGACACCATTCCGATCAACCGGCCTTCGGCGTCGACCAGCGCGCCGCCGGAGCTTCCTGGATTGGCCGCCGCGTCGGTCTGCACAAAATCCTCGACCGGATTGAAGCCGGCCTGTGAGACATTTAGCGCCGAAACGACGCCGCACGTCACCGACAGATCAAGTCCATAGGCGTTGCCGATGATGCACGCTTGACTGGCAAGCGGCACCTCCGGACTGGTTTCAAAAACCGGCAGGTCGACCGGGATCCGCAACAGCGCGATGTCGCTTGACGGATCGGCACCCAACACCTCGGCCCCAAAGATCCGGCCATCCGCCAGACGAACATCGATCCGCTCGGCCGGTTCAATCACATGGTAGGCGGTGGCGATCAATCCACCAGGAGCGATGGAGATCCCCGTACCCTCCGGCGCCGCACCCGTTGGCGCGCCGGTCCCGCCTTGCGGCTTCCCCGGCCAGACCGGCAATACCGAGACCGTTTTTTCCAATGCCGTTTCGGAGAACGCGCCCGCCGGGAGCGGCGCGAGGGCGGCGGCGGCCCAGCACAATCCGGCAAGCGCCGTAATAAGCCCATTAAAAACGCGTCGCGGACGCCGCTCGCAAACCACCCCGGTGCCCCTTCCCAGAGCGGGCGTCAGGCGGCTTCCGCCACAAGATCCTGGAGCGTGATCTTGTCGAGCGTCGCAAGGAAGCCGCAAAGGGCGAGCTTTAACGCGGGCTTGAGCTTGCATGTTTCGGATAGGCCGCATCCGCAGTTGTTACTAGAGCCAAAACACTCCGCCAAGTGGAAATCATTTTCCATGGCCTGCACGACTTCCGATACCGTGATCTCAGAAGGCAGCTTTGCCAACCAAATTCCGCCGAGCCGGCCGGTTTGCGAAAATATGTACCCGCACTTGCGAAGCACCTGAACGGCCGCAACCACTTGCGAACGATGCGCGCCCGTTTCGGCCACGATGGTGTCTACACTTGTTCTGATCTCACCCGATTGTGCCAAGTACATCAGAATTCGAAACGCTGCGTCAGTTTTTTCGGTTAATCTCATGTTGCGCCGCTTTACATGACCTTCCGCGAGATTACCTTGCGGAATTTCCACCCCAAATTGTATCGGCCTTTGCGGCCAATTTGTTAGATTCTATTTGTAAGAATCTACGTGAACCGCCATAGCCTTGATACCTCGGGCTATTACTTAACTACCCTTGCGAGAGTGGCTCATCCGTCGACGGGGTTTTGGCGATGCTCTTGGAGCGCGCCACGCGCCGGACATGCCGCCCTGGGCCTTTCCCGGATCACGCGGTCAACGCGGTCGAGTTCCCGCGTTTGGCCGATCACCTGACTGCGGAAAAGACACCTCCAACCAATAGTTTACGAATTCTGACATCCCGGTCGGCGATTTTCGGCGCGGTTTGCCCGAAGACCAACATCTGGTTGACTGAGCGCCGTCCGAAGGGCGGCCAAACCGGCGCTGACAGCCGCCGGTTTGACCCCTGAGTGCGGCATGCAACGTGGCCAAGCGTGGGGTGCAAGGCCGCAGGTCCTACATGCTCGCGACCTTGTCCAGGAAGCTCGATGATTCATCCCTAAGACACTTGGAATGAACCGTCAGATCCGATGTCGCCGCCTCCACCTGACGGGCGGCGTCAAGAGCCATCTGCGCCGCCCCGGAAATCGCCGCCATCGCATCCGACACACCGCTTGAGCCTTCCGACGCCTCCTGGATGTTGCGGCTGATTTCCTCGGTCGCGGCGCCCTGCTCCTCAACAGCCGAGGCAATCGTGGCGGAGATTTCGTTCATCTTGTTGATGGTCGCGTTGACGTTGTCCATCGCTTTGGCCGAGGTCTCGGTCGTGGATTGAATGGCCTCGATCTGCGCGGCGATTTCGGCCGTCGCATTGCTGGTCTGCTCGGCCAGGTCCTTGACCTCCGCGGCGACAACGGCAAAGCCCTTGCCCGCGTCCCCGGCGCGCGCGGCCTCAATGGTCGCATTCAGGGCAAGCAGGTTGGTCTTGCCGGCGATGTCGTTGATCAGACCGACAATCTCGCCGACCTTGGACGCCGCTGCGGTTAAAGACTTGACCGTTTCTATGGCTTCGGCACCGTTTTGCACCGCCTGCTCGGAAATCTCGTAGGAACCGGCTACCTGACGGCCAATTTCCTGGACAGAGCAAGAAAGTTCCTCTGCCGCCGAGGCCACCGTTTGAACATTTGATGCCGCGCTCGACGAACTCTGCTCGGCCGAGCTGACATCCTGCTGGGTGCGTTCGGAGGCTCCAATCAGCTCCGTCGCCGCGCCCTTCAACTGCTCGGTCGCGGCACCGAGGCTTTCGGAAACCGAGCCGACCGAGCTTTTGAACGTGTCGGCAAGATCCTCCAGCGCCTTGGTCCGGTCGCGTCTTCCAGCCTCGATATAGACCGAAATCGCGTAGTCCATGTCCAACAGGGCCGCCTTGATGATCGCCACCTGCAAGGCGCTTTGGTGCTCCAGCCATTTGCGCGATCGAACAACCGGCGCGTCTTGTGTGAAGAGGGCGCGGCAAATCCCGTTGATGAGGAAACTGTACGCGCCGATATACAAGGTCGGGGCCAAGCCCAACTTGTTGTGCACCTCGCCAATCCGTGTGACGGAATCGACATAGGCTTGGTCAAACCGGGCATCGGCCACGATGTTCCAATGCCGCAACTGCATGTCCTTGGCGTGTTTACGATGTTCGCTGGACCGGAAAAACCGGCTGACTTCCGGAAAATTGGCGACATGGTCATAGAAGCCATCCAATACCGCCGGCATGATTCTAAGTATTTTTTCTTTGTTAATCCGGAGCAATACAGATATATCGTTATTTATACCAATAAATTCTAACCGATTCGGAAGATTCTGCTGCTGTGTCATTATCTCACCCCATATTTTTCACAATAAGTATTTGTCCGGGGTGTTAAAAATAAATTTATCTTTTTTAAAGGAATGATAATCAACTGAGTATTCACAGTACAGCGCTTCATCAACTAAAGGTTTATATCGATAGAGTTCATTCAATTAATAGTAAGGCGTTGATTTAATTGTATTACACGATCAATACAACTCGCCATTAAACTTTAAGTAATTGCAAAATATGCGTTTTTAAATCCACTGACAGACCGTGCCGGCGCGTTTTTACGCGAAACGGCTTTTGTTTTTTATCAAATTTTTTTTCGCATTCCATTCGGCATTCCACTTAACGGTCGCTAACGCTCAGAATTCCATCCCCATTCCGGTCCAATTCTGAAAAAAAACTGTCGGCAAGTCCGAAAAATTCACCTTGAGAAAGTTGAAGATCTTTGTTTTTATCTGCCGTAGAGATCGCATCAAATGGCAAAACGCCGCCAAACGCGCTCCAATCGGCGGGACTTGTGAGTCCCGGCGGGTCATTCCGTCCGATTGGCCGATCGCTCGCCGCCGCGCGAACCGCCCTGGAAAGCTCGTCCATAGAGAGCGACTTATCACCGTTTGCATCCAGTTTGGCGAACCGCCGTTCGGCGAAGGCCACGAATTCCGCATGCGACACCGATGCGTCCCCGTCAACATCCAAAAGCGACACCTCGACCCGGTACGTCTTGGTCTTGTCCGCCGCGGATCCGTGCGCGTAACCGAGTGATCCGGCGACGGTGATGGCGAATACGGTGGCTGTCATGACACCCGCGGTTTTTAAACACACCATGTCGGTCCCTCCTGTCCCTGTCCGATAAGTCAAGACATGGGATCCGGATTTGAATGGCCAATTGGCCGCCTTGGTGGAAAGTGTCGCGAGTTACTGGCGGATCGCGTCAGGGCGACATTTGGTTACAATTCTGCCGGCGCAATGCGCGGCCAGATCCGCATCTCCGGATCTTTGTATCTTGATACAAAAGTAAATGGAGCCTCATGCGATCGGTTTGGTCGCTTGGCAATTTGGGCAACCAAGCATAGACGCGAATCCAGATGAAGGGTCGCGAGCATCCATTTGTGCAAACGGACGGGCCGGTTCACACGCGCCGGTCCGGGCCTTCCAGGCCCAGCTTTTCGTCGTCCTCACGCAGTTCGAGCCACATGGCGTTCAAGATGGCAAGACAACACGCCAGCGGCATGCCGAGGATCCAGGCGAAATACCACATGTCCGGTTCTCCTCAGTAGGCCGTGTCGTTGTCGCGCTCGATGGTCTGCTCGTCGATCTTGCCCCACAGCACCTTGTAGACCCAGGCGGTGTAGACCAGAACGATCGGCAGGAAGATGATCACCGCGACCAGCATGTTGAACAAGGTGGCGTGGCTCGACGCAGCGTCCCAGACCGTCAAGGACGCGCCCGGCTGCGCTGAGCTTAGCAAAATGAACGGAAACATGGACACCCCAACGGTGGAGATGATCCCGAAGACGGCGAGTTTGGAGCTGATAAAGGTCATCGCCTCAAAACGCGTTTGAAGCCCAACCAAGGCCCCACACGCCCCGAGAAATCCCAGGCCAGACGCCAGCCAAAGGACCGGATGGACGGTGTAGTTGGCCATCCAGGCGCCGGGTTCGCGGACCGCGTCCGTCCAAAGCGGATTGGCGGGCATGTTCGGATCAATCTCCGACGTGATCCGGTATCCCTCCACATAGCCGGAGGCGATTGCAAAGCCGCCCAGCGCAAACAGGATGAGTGCCGACAGCGCCGCAAGCACCAGGAACATGGCCAGATAAAAGACGGAAAAGCTGATGGCATAAAGCGGCGGCCAGGCGGCGAAGATGGCGCCGCCGCCGAGGATGAACCACACCTGATTGCCTTCCCAGGTCGCGCCGATCGTGTTGATCGCCACCCGCCGTTCGACATCGGTTTCAGCGACGAAAGGCAAAAGGGTGCCGACCCCCATGTCGAACCCGTCGGTCACGGCGAAACCAATGAGAAGGACGCCGAGCAGCAACCACCAGATCATCTTCAGGGTCGCAAAGTCGATCAGTTCGTGCAGGATCATGGGCCCTACTCCGCCGCCACGGGCACGGCGCCGGCGGCCGCCACCGTCCGGCCTTGATCCGGCCAAGTTCCGTCATCGGGCCCCTTCTTAATGTATTTCAGCATCAAGGCGATCTCGATCACCAGCAGCGCCGAATACAGCGCAACAAATCCCGACAGGGTCAAAAGCACCTCGGTCACGCTGAGGCTCGAGACGGCGGCCGATGTTGGCAACATGCCCTCGATGATCCACGGCTGGCGGCCATATTCGGCCACGAACCAGCCCATTTCTGAGGCAATCCAGGGCAGCGGGATCGACCAGACGGCGATGTGCAGCAGCCACCGGCGGTTTTGGCGCACATGCTCCAGCTTCATGGCCGAGGTGTAGTAGAAGAACACGGCGGTGAGCACGATGAAAAAGAAGCCGCAGGCCACCATGATCCGGAACGCATAGAACATCGGCCAGACATTGGGGACGGCCGACCAGGCCGCGTCGTCGATCTGTTCGTTGGTCGCGTTGACCGGGTCGTCGGTGAACGGCAGCAACAGATAGGCATACCCAAGCGTATGCTGGTTCTGGAGGAACGTTTCGCGGACGTCCGGATCGACGTCCCGTGGATTTTCGCGGATCTGTTGCATGGCCTGCCAGGCGAGCGCGCCCTGGCGGATGCGGTCCTTGGATTCGTCCACCAGTTCGTTGATGCCCGGGATTTCGCCGGTCAGCGACCGGGTGGCGATGAGCCCCATCCCATAGGGAACCTCGACGGCGAAGAGGTTTTCGCGCCGTTCCATGTCGGGCCAGGCAACGACATTGAAGGCCGCCGGGGCCGGCTCCGTCTCCCACATCGCCTCGATGGTGGCGAGCTTCATTTTCTGGTTGAGGTTCGCCTCTTAGCCGCTTTCATCACCCAGCACAACGACCGACAACGCGGAAGCAAAACAGAACGCCGAGGCCACCGCGAGCGACCGTTTGGCGATCGCCAGATGCCGGTTCTGCAACAGGTACCAGGATGAAATTCCGATCACGAACATGGCCGCGGTGACGTAGCCGGCGGACACGGTGTGCGCGAATTAGGCCTGCGCGACCGGATTGAACAAAACCTCGTAGAAACTGGTGACTTCGATGCGCATCGTGTCGGGATTGAACATCGCCCCCACCGGATGCTGCATCCATCCGTTGGCGATCAGGATCCAGAGCGCGGAAAAGTTCGTGCCAAACGCGAGCGCACAGGTGGCGGCCAGATGCTGGCGTTTGGAGAGCCGGTCCCAGCCGAAAAAGAACAGGCCGACGAACGTTGCTTCCAGGAAGAAGGCCATCAGGCCCTCAATGGCGAGCGGGGCGCCGAACACATCGCCGACATACTGGCTGAAATAGGCCCAGTTCATGCCGAACTGAAACTCCATGGTCAGGCCGGTCGCCACGCCCAGGACGAAGTTGATCCCAAACAGCGTTCCCTAGAATTTCACCATCCGCTTCCAGATCTCCCGCCCGGTCATGACATAGACCGTTTCCATCGTGGCGAGCAGGATCGACAGGCCAATGGTCAGCGGGACAAACAGGAAATGGTAGAGCGCGGTCATGGCGAACTGCAGCCGGGACAATCCGACGACATCGAGTTCCATCGCAGCACCTCAGGCTGGCCGGCGCGGTCGCGCCCCTCTGGGACCAGCAATCCGGCCAACACGGGACGCCGAAAAGTAGCGTCTTGCGCCGGATCCTATCATCGCGCGAAAGCGTTAAAGTACGTGGAACTACGAAGGCGCCGCCTAGAAAGCGTGGTGCGATTGTGTCCGATGGTTTTAAAGCGACGTCAGTTCGCGACGACGAGGCCGCCGCCTTCGGACATCCGCAACACACGGTCGGCGCGGACCACTTCCTGCGCTTTGTGCGCAACCATCAGCACCGCGGCCTCGCCCCTGAAGGCGAAAAAGCGATCCAGCACATCCTCCGCGGTTTGCCGATCAAGACCTTCGGTCATTTCGTCCAGGATCCAGAGGCGGGGCCGGGTCAGATAGGCGCGCGCCAGCCCGAGGCGGCGCTGTTCGCCGCCGGACAATCCGAGACCGTCTTCACCAAGAAGCGTCTCCAATCCCATCGATCCGGACCGGATGCGGCCGACAAGCGCCGCGGCTTCCAGCGCCTCCCACAACATGGCATCGGTCGCTTCCGGCCGTGCGATCCGCAAATTGGCCGCCACGGTGTCCTGGAACAGATAAGGGCGTTGGCCAAGCACGGTGACGGCCGTTCTGATGTCCGTTTCCGCCCAATGCGTCAGATCCCGGCCCATCAACAGGACCGATCCGCTGAGGGGCTTGAAGAGGCCGGCGCCAAGAGCCGAGACCGTGCTTTTGCCGCATCCGCTGCGGCCGGTTAGCGCCAGCGTCTCGCCCGGGCCAAGGTCAAAAGACAGATCCGACACGACGGCCTTTTGAGCGGCCGGATAGGCAAACGAGACGTTTTTGAACGTCAAAACAGCAGTGGAGCCCGGCCGCGCCGGGCGGTCTGCCAAGCCGGGTTTCTGAGCAGCGCTGTCAAACCGATCCGCCTCAGACGCACTCGCCACGACACGCTTGGCCGCCAGTTTCGTGCGGGGCAACAGAACCATACCTGGCAAAACGCCGGCCATGACCTCTGGCAGCGCAAGGGCCATCAGAACCAGACCGGCTGCGATCGGCAACGCCACATCTCCGGTTGCCACGGCAAATGCGAGGACGCACAGGAGCCCCACAGCGAAGATCTGACCAAGCAAGAAGGTCGCCGCCGACAGCCAGTTCGCGCGGGCATCCAGCCGGCGCTCGGTTGCCCGCAAGGTCTCGGCCGCGGATATGATGCGGTCCGCTGCAGGACCAGTTCCGCCATAGACGGCAAGATCGCGCCGGCCGGCGACAAGATCCACGGTGCGCACCCGGACCGCGTCGAGCGCGGCTTCCTGCAAACGCGCATCCCGCGTTCGGCTCGCCCGATGGAGTGCCAGGCCCAGAACTCCCAGCGCACCGCCAAAGACCAATAGCGGTACGAGCGCCGACGGGGCGGCGAAAACAAACACGATCGCGACCAGGAGTGCCGACGCCCCGGCAAGCGCCAACGGAACCACCATGCGCAGGTAAACCGCGTCCAAGGCGGCGACATCGGACACCAACCGGTTCAAGGACAGACCGCTTCGCGCCGCGCGCGGCCCGTCCATGGCACGGACGGCCAAACCGGCAAAAACCCGGCTCCGCAGATCGGTCAAAAACCGGAAGGTCGCATCGTGGGTCACAAGCCGTTCCGCATATCGGCCGGCGGTTCGCAACAAGGCCAGGGCCCGGATCAGCGCGCTGGGTACGAAAATGTTGAGAAACACTCCGGTGAAGCCTGCCAGCGCGGCGGCGGTGATGAACCAACCGGCGACGCCCAAAAGCGCGAGACCCGCCAGCGCCGGCACAAGAGCGGCCAGGATGCCGAGCACGAACGTCACCCGGTTTTGCGCCCATTGCCACCGGACAATCTGGCCGAGCGGGCTCATGACGTCGCTCCAACCGGGCGGGCGGTCCGAAGGGCGCCATCTGCCAGTTCCAGATGAAGATCCGCCAAGGCCAGAAGCGACGGGTCGTGGGTGGCGAAGACCGCCGTTTTGCCAGCGCCCAGCCGCTTCAGACCGTCGATGACATCCTTCGCCGTGTCGGAATCCAGCCCCGCCGTCGGCTCGTCCGCCAAGAACACGGGTGCATCGGCGCGCAGAGCCGCGCGGGCGAGAGCCACCCGCCGTATTTCGCCAACCGACAAGCCAAAGCCGTCTTCACCGAGCTGCGTTTCAAGGCCCCGCGGCAGCCGCGGGACAAGGTCCTGCGCACCGGCGAGGGCAAGGGCGGTGTGTATTTGCGCCTCTGTCGCTTCAGGCGCGGCCATGCGCAAATTGGCTTTGAGCGAGCCGTGAAACAGGCGCGGCGCCTGGCCCAGCCAGGCAATGGAGCTGCGCCACGCAACCCCGTCCAAATCGGCCACATTTCTACCGGCAATGCGGATCAGACCTTGATCAACCTGCTGGAGCCCGAGCAGGCAGTCCAGCAGGGTCGTCTTTCCGGTCCCGCTGCCACCCGTCAGCACCACCGTGGCACCTGGATGGATTTCCAACGAAACGGTGTTCAGGATCGGCCGGTTGCCGAGAACCAGGCTAACGGATGCTAGACTGATGGCTGGCGGACCGGCCGGGACGGGACAGGCAGCCCGCACGTTTGCAACTTGTTTTCCGGCCTCCACTTGGGACTGGCCGCCGTCTTGAGATGGCGCCAGCAATTCGTGCAGCTTCTCCTGGGCCGCCAAGCCCGCCGCGCGGTCATGGTAGGCCGTCGCAAACGCCCGCAAGGGGGCAAAGAACTCCGGCGCAATCAAAAGGACGAACAGGCCGGAGAAATATCCGAGCGGGCCCGCCCAGGTGCCGACCGAGATTTCGCCCAACAAAGAAAAGCCGACATAAACGGCGACAAACGCAATCCCCAACGCGCTGAACAGCTCCAACACCGTGGAGGACAGGAACGCGATCTTGAGGACCCGCATCGTGCCGGCGCGAAAGGCCTCGCCCGAACGTTTGACGTCCGCCAGCGTCCGGCCCAAGGCGCCGTAAGCGCGCAGCGTTTCCAGACCGCGCACGCGGTCAAGGAGCAAACCGCCCAGTCGCGCCAGGTGTTCCTGCTGGTTTTCGCTTGCCGATTTGGCGCGCATCCCGATCAGTGCCATGAACACCGGGATCACCGGACCGCAGACGAGCAGGATAATCGCCGCCATCCAACTGAACGGCAGAACAGCCGCCGCCATCAAGACCGGAACGATACGCACGCGGGTGGCCTGTAGCTGATAGTGCCGGATGTAAGGCCCCAGCGCGTCGACCTGCTCGCTGACATAAATGCCGACCGTCCCGCTCGAAGGCAGCGGTGCTGACGGCGAAAGGCTGGACACATGCGCCAGAAGCTCCGTCCGGACGCGTGCTTTGGCCTGCCGGGCGATGTCGCCGGCGCGGCGATTTGCATCAAATTGCAGGCCTGCACGCAAAAGCGCCAAAACCCCAAATCCGGCCGCCGCCATGAGCAGGGCGGTCAAATCCACATAGGCGGATGAATCGACGCCTGTGTGTGACAGCGTCGCCGACAACAGATGAGACAGGGAAAAGGCCAAAAGCGCCGCCTGCGCGATCCAGATCAGGTCGGACACGCACAATACGGTTCCCGCACGGCGCAGCCCCGCGCGTTCGGCCTCGGTCAGGACGATGGATGCCGCTTCGGCGGTCGTGCCGCGCGCGGCCGCCTCGTCCCCGGCGATTTTGCGCGTCTTCCCGCGCACACCGGCGCGCGGCTGTGTGTCCAGCGACAACGTCATGCCACGCCCGGTGCGCGGGCCGCGATCAGCCTTCCAGCGGCGGTCAATCCCATCGCGCCTGTTGCCATGCGCCAGTTTCTCTCCCTCAGGTCTTTCCAAGCCCCCTATTTCTCTAAACAATCGCTCCATGAAAGGCTAGACGGGGCCGGCTGGTCCAATCGTAGGATTACAGCTTCCAACGCCGGTCCGGCCGAAAAAAACCTCAGGTCATTCGGCCCGCCTTTTGGCAAGACTTGGCCGAACCAAGCCAGGCCAGTGATTTGAAGCCCTGCGCCTGAAATAACGTTGAGATGATCAGGCAAATCGACGCATGGACACCGCGCCGCCTGACTGTGAGCGCACAAAAATGACGATCACAGATGGAAAGCACGGCGAACCAGGCACCTGACCCCGATATTCGAGGGGTGATTGAGACCAGAAAACGTGGTTCAACTGCCATGTAGGCTTAGAGTTGTATCAGCCTCCATTCGTGATTGGGCCGCCATGTCATATGCTGGCGCAATCGCACGACAGGGCCGTACCGGTCGCTTCGGCCGGCCCATTTACCCGCACAGACTTGCAAAAGCCGGCACCGCCGGCTTTCTTTTTGCGTGGCGCGCCGTGAGGCAGATCGGCGCCCATACGCGGCAAATCGCGCATCTCCAAACCGAACAAGGCCGGGATGCAGGTGTTCACCTGATCGCCGCTATCGTGCCCGGCAGACCAACGCACCATGATGCGTTTGGTCTGCCCAAAATTTTGGCGCCACCGTGGCCGGGCCCGGAAAACCAAACCGGCGGCTCATATGCCGCCGGTGAGGTTGATGACAATCCAGTTTGACTTTCGGCAGTCATGCTCGGGCCTGTCCCACTGCTGTCCGGTTTAACCTTGGGTTAGGTTGAGTGTCATTTGCCTTTGGTCATTTGGGGGTGGTTTTTGCGGTTTTTGCAGGGCGGTGATGGGTCGCCTTTGCATGATGTTGAGGCGAACCAGGCGGGCAAAGGCAAGGGGCTGTTTGACGGTGGTCTGCATGGCCTTTGCGCTGCGCAGCAAGAGATAGGCGATCAGGGCGATGAAGATCTGGATCCTGACGGCCTTTTCCGAGCGGCCGAGAAAGTGGCGGATCTTCAGGTTCTGCTTGATCCATTTGAAGAACAGCTCGATCTGCCAGCGCTGCTTGTAGAGTGCGGCGATCTCCCCGGCCGGGGCGTCCAGATCATTGGTGACAAGGCGCAGGACCTTGCCCGTTGAGATCTTCACGGTGATCTCGCGCACCGGATCGGTGAACGGGTTCCGGCGCGATCGCGCCATGCGCCGGGGCAACTGGCCGATGCGGTCGCTGAGGATCGGGCCGTCTTCTGTCACGGTGTTTTGCGCAAGGACTTGAAGACGGGTGTTTGCCTTGAGCCGGGTGACGAAGCGGGCACCCCTGGCGTGAAGGTCCGCCCACCAGGCGGAGTCATAGTAAGCCATATCAAAGACATAGGTCATGCCCGGGACGATCTGGAGCGCCTTGGCCGGAGTGATGTCGTTGGTC
>JAEPNV010000019.1 GCA_017643215.1 Roseibium sp.
CATGTTCGAACCCCAGGAATGCTGGAACTACTTTGACGCAACCGGATATGTTTCCACATAAACGCCCGACGCTCTAAGGTCGATTTGCCGGCACCGTTGTCGCCCATGATCGCGACATGCTCGCCCCTTTTGAGCTGGAAATTGACCTCCTGAAGCGCGTGCACGCCGCCGTAATGCTTGGTGAGATCCCTGGTTTCCAGAATGATATCGTTCATCGCTCGCCCCCCTCACGCCCGCATCGCGGCGCGCCGTTGACGCCATTGATCCAGAACCACCGCGGCCACGATGATCGCGCCCTTGACCATCTCCTGATAGTAGGCATCCAGGCGCAGGAAGGTGAAACCCGATATGATCACGCCGAAGATCAGCGCGCCAATGACCGTGCCGATGATCGACCCGCGCCCGCCGGCCAGCGACACGCCGCCGATGACGGCCATGGCAATGGCATCGAGTTCATACATGAGGCCCATGCCGGCCTGGGCCGTCAGGTTTTTAGCGCTGAGCACCATCGCGGCCAGCGACGCTAGAAGCCCGGCGATGACGTAGACCAGCACCTTGTGCCGGTTGACCTTGATGCCGGACATGCGCGCGGCATCCTCGTTGGACCCGATGGCGTAGGTGTGCTTGCCGTAGACCGTGTAGTTCAGGATCAGGTGAAACAGGATCGCCAGCCCGATGAAGATGAAGACCGGCGTCATGCCCTTGCCGATCATGGCGTAGGACTCGGTCGGGAACGATATCGGCTGCCCCTTCGACCACCATTTCGCGACGCCGCGCGCTGTCACCATCATGCCCAGTGTCGCAATGAACGGCGGGATACGCGTATAGGCAATCAAAAAGCCATTGACCGCGCCCGCAACGAGACCGCAGCCAAGTCCGACAAGGATCGGGACGATGACCGGCAGGTCCATCCAGCCCGCGCCGAGGATCGCCTTCGGATTGGGCTGCCCGTTGACAAGCGCCGTTTGCGCGAACGTCATGGCGATCATGGCCGTTGCGCCGACGATCGCGCCGGACGACAAATCGATGCCGCCGGAAATGATCACCTGGGTGACACCGATCGCGATGATGCCCACGATCGCAACCTGCAGGATGATGATTTTCAACCGCTGTTCGTTGAAGATGCTGTCGAACCGGCCTTGGGAATCGAACAGAAAGCTCTGGCCGACAACCAGCGCGCCGAGCAGTTCGAAGATCGCGACGATCAGCACCAGAGCACCAAAGACATTGAGTTCGTTCGGCCAGGTGCGTTTCGAAGTATCGAACGTCAAACCGCCGATACCGTGAGTTATGTCCTTGCTCATGATCTCCCCTCAATGCTTGGGCGATTTCCCGGCCGGTTCGCGGGCACGGTGTCAGTGTTTGAGCCGGGGCAACATCCCTTGACGGACTGCCGCCCCGACTCGCTCTGGGAGAGGATCAGTTCTTCGACAGATAGTTTTGGATATTCGCCGCCGTAACGAGTTCGAACGGGATATAGACCGTGCTTTCAACGTCGTCCCCGCGCGCCAGGGCCAGCGCCGCTTCAAGCGCGCCCGAGCCCTGACCGGCGGCGTTCTGGAACACCGTGACGTCAAGATCGCCTGCCTGCATCGCCGTCAGCGCATCCTGTGTGGCGTCGATCCCGCCGACAACGACGTCCGCCATATCGATCCCGGAGGCCTTCATCGCCTGGATCGCCCCGATCGCCATTTCATCGTTGTTGGCAAAGATCGCGTCGAACGGCTCGCCGGCAGACAGCCAGTTGGTCATCAGGTCCTGCGCCTCGTCGCGCTGATAATTGGCGGTCTGCTCGTCGATCAGCGTGATGAAATTGCACATGTCCGTGGCCAGGATGTCATGCACGTCCTTGGTCCGCTGAATCGCGGACTGGTTTTGCAACTCGCCGATGAAGAGATAGGCGCGCGCGCCGTTGCTCTTACCGGCGGCCCTGAGTTGCTTGCAGACCTCAAAGGCCTGGAGCGTGCCGGATTCGATTTCGTTCGATCCGACAAACGCCTGATTGTCGGGAAGCGAACCGAGATTGATCGGCTGGCGGTTGACGTAAACAAGCGGCACGCCGGCGCTTTGCGCAGCAGCGGACAGAGCCTGGGTCGCGGATGTATCGACCGGATTGACGATAATGGCGTCGACACCCGACGCAATGAAATTGTTGATCTGGTCGAGCTGCTTGGCCACATCGTTTTGGGCATCTTCGATCTGCACCTCGACACCGTCCTTGCCGTCGGCCAGTTCCTGGATGCCGTTACGCAAAACGGTCAGGAAGTTGTCGTCGAACAGCGCCATCGACACCCCGATGTTCTGGGCCATGGCGCTGGTGGTCATCAGTACCGCCGTCGATACGGCAATCAGCATGCGTTTCATCGTCTCCTCCATGTTGCAGTGCTTGGTCCTTTGCCGGCACAAACCGGATCAAGATCCGGCCGCCTTGCCAAGTTCCCCCTCAATGAATGTTATGGATTCGGCAAGGTGATCCTCTGGGTTCTCAAGGTTCTGGATTTTCGGCGAAAACACCTCGAACGAGATCGGTCCCCGATAGCCCTTGTCCCGAAGGGCCGCGACCTGCGCGACCGTGCCAAGCCGGTCCGCCGGACCGACAAGCACCCGGTCGGTGTCCTCCATCCGTTCGCGGGGGACGGCGTCCTCCACGCCCGAAACGTGCACAATCCCCGTATCGTCGGGAAAGAACTCGCTTTCACCGGCCAGGTGATGGTGAAAGGTGTCGTGCACCAGCTTGATCCGCCCGCGAGCCGACAGCCCGTCGATCGCATCGAGCGCTTCGGCCTTGGTCCTCAGCGACGAGCGTTCGAAGCCAAGCGGCTCCACGAGGCCGATCAGGTCAAATTCCTCAAGCAGGGGAACAAGTTCCCGGAGCGCAATCCGCAGGTTGGCGTTCCGGACACCCGGTTCGCGTTCTTCGCCGTCGCAGCGCGGGATCAGACAGACCGCCTCCGCACCGAGGCGGACGGCGATGTCCATCAGCGCGCGCGCCTGAGCGTCCGTATCCACGGACCAGTGGTTGAACGGTTTGATCTCCGAAAGCCCCGCGATCCGGAGGTTTGCTGCACCGGCTTCACCGCCAAGGCACGCGGCGCGATCCGCGGTCAAATTGGCGCCCGGCAGGTCATTTCGGAACTCGACGGCCGCGCAGCCGAGCCGTGATGCCAGGGCGATCAGCGCCGACTGGCTCAACGGGGCCACTGTCATATGATTTAGGGCAAAGTCGGGTTTCATCACACCATCGCCGTGTCCGGTTCGATGAGGAACCCTGCCGGTCAGGCGCGTTGCATTCAACCCAAAAAAGACAGGAATTTAGTCATTCTTGACGAAAAATACGAATAATGATGATGATTTTTCGTCATTCTCACAGTGATTCCGGCACATAAAGGTCGGGCTGGAGAAAATGCTGGCCGGTGCGGGCCGCCTGGGCATCCTCCAGCGACTGCATCATCCAGTCCAGAAGTTCCGTGCACAGGGCCTCAAGCGGCGTCGCGTTGATCAACGTGGCATAGCCTTGCTGAAGCGCCAGCGTGGACACATCCGTGCGCTCATTGAAGACCGTGCAAACCTGTCCGGGCGCGCGCAATTCGCGAAGGGCCTGGATCGCCCCCTCCATGCCCCCGCCGGCTATGAAAATGCCGCTCAAATCATTATGCCGTTTCAAGAGATCGACCGTGGCCTCGTAGGTAACCTGGCGCGTTTCCAAATTAACGAGGGTTTCGAGGATTTGGGTCTCTGGCGCGTGCTCGCGAAAGAAACTGCGGAAACCGGTCTCCCGAAGCTCATGGCCGTGCCAGCGGCTGCCGCCCACGAAAATGGCGACCTTCCTGGCATCCGACCCGCAATTCAGCAGCGTCCAGGCCGCGATCCGCCCGATCTTGAGATTGTTCAGCCCGATATAGCCCTGCCGGACGCCTTGCGCGAAGTCGTTCAGGAGCGAAAACACCGGGATCCCGCGCTGACGCAGGTCCTGGACCGCGGTCGTGACCTGATGATGATTGACGGCCGTTGCCGCAACCGCATGCGCGCGGCTGCCAAGGCGGGTCAGGAGTTCCGCATGTTCGCCGGGGTCCTGGGAATCGGCAAAACAGATGTCGACGATACCGCGCACTTTTGTGCATTCCAGAACCGCCGTCCGAAGAGCCTGTTCAAATCGCTGATAAAACTCCTGATTTCGCTTCAAAAGCAAAAACCCGAAGCGCATCTCGGGCGCCGAGACCAGCGCCCGGTCCTTGATCAGACCGGCGGCGTGATAGCCGACCTTTGTGGCCGCGGAATAGACCCGGCTGGCGGTGTCCTCGCGGACTTTCTCGCGGCCGTTCAGAACCCGGTCGACCGTCGACACGCTGAGACCGGCCTCACGGGCGACATCGGCAAGGGTGCTTCGTCTGGCCATAAAGGATGTCCCGGATACCAGTGCGATCGGGGGCACCGCCCCGAACCATTTCACTTCAAAGACTACCTGATTCAACCGGCAAGGCCATCAGTATCTGACGAAAAACCATCAGAACGATGATGGTAAACCAATCGGGCACGGGCTGTGGCGGGATGGTTGCCCAAGCCCCGGGGATCGTCCTCGCCGGACTTGATGCTGGCCTTCAAAGCCGCCGATGCGGCTTGGCCTTGAATGCCGGGCTGTGATTTCTTCGTGGTCGTCTTGCCATCTTCGCGCCTTCGTACCGGCAACGCCGCCGGATCAGGAGCGGATAAACCACCTAACTCACCTTTTCGGATATTCCGGGCCACCGCTCACACCCTGATCGATGTTTGGGCTAGCGAGCCGAAAGAGCGGTCACATGCGTTTTCACGGCACGCGTTCGAATTCTTGCGCAAGCGTCACGATGTCGGCCGGGGATGCCGCCGTGAAATCTGGATCGGACTTCCATTTGCGGGCGTTTAGATGGCTATAGGTAACGGCCACCGCCACCACGCGTGTGCTGGCGCCGTTTTCCTTCAGTACACGGTTCGCGTTGCGTGCGGTCTCGATGTCGGTGTCATGATCACCGAGATAAAAGACATGACCCGGATCGAAGCCGGTCAGCGCCTCGATGCACATTAAGAGACCATCTGGCTGCGGCTTCTGGCGATCCGGCGGCACGTCCTGATAGCCGACCACGTAATCGAAGTGATCGCCCAGGCCCGCCTGACCAAGACAGTCCATAATGCTGGGCCGGGCATTTTGCGACACCACGCCGTGACGATAGTTGCCCAAGGCCGCAAAGGCTGCCTCAAGGTGCGAAAACACCGGCGTCGGGGTCCGATCAGCACGTTGATAGTTGGACCACAGCCCGCCGGCCTGCTCGACCTGTGCGGCGGTCAGGCCGAGAACACCCCCGTAAAAGGTCCGCCAATTCGGCGTGGACTGAAGAACCCGTTCATAGGTGGCAAGATCCTTCAGCGGATCGTAATGCGATGGATCCTTTCCGGTCACGGCGGGAATGATCGCCCGCGTAATGGTCAGGTTTTTTTCAAGACTGTCGACGAGCGTTCCGTCGTAGTCCCAGATGAAAGCAGAAATCGAGTTCGCCTGCGCCATACCGCGTCTCACCCGCCTGTGTTCGGTGCCCGGCCGCTTTCCAGTGGGCGGCCGTCCCCGTTATGCGCTGCAGATGATGCAGGTGTCCGGTGCGTCGGTGGCCGGTTCCTCTGCCGCCGTTTCCGTGGTCATCGCCTGATTGGACCGGGATCCGTCCCTGTAAACGGTAATGCCCTTGCAGCCCGAACGCCAGGCCAGTTTGTAGATGTCGCTGACATCTTCAGGCCGCGTCCAGTGCGGCAGATTGACGGTCTTGGTCACGGCGTTGTCGACATGCTTTTGAAACGCCGCCTGGGTCTTCACATGCCATTCCGGCGCAATTTCGTAGGCGGTCTTGAAGCAGGCGCGAATATCTTCCGGAATCCGCTTCAGGTTCTGGATGCTGCCGCCGTTTTCGCTGATCTCGTCAAACAGGCCGTCGACCGGCAGGTTCCGCCGCCGCATCGCCTCGTTGAGCCGTTTGTTTTGGTGTTTCAAGGTGATGCCGTCGAGCACACGTTCCTCATAGGCAAGCGCGTAAAACGGCTCAATGGCGAAGCTCGTATCGAATATGACCGCATTGTTGCCGCTGGGCGGCAGCGCGAGCAAGCTGACATTGCGTGGCTGTTCCGAGCTGCCTGCCCAGATCGACTGCGTCACGTTGGCAAACGGCCCCTTTTCCCGTCCAAGGGCCAGGGAGGCGTCGAACGCGGCCTCGTAAAGCATTTCGGCAAGGCGTTCGGCCAGAGTGACCGCCTCCGGCGAGTCATATGCTATTCCGGTCATGGCCAACACGTCCGCCCAGCCGGTGACACCGAGCCCGATCCGGCGGTTGGCCGTCACAGTGTCCTCGATCGCCTCGACCGGGAACCACGACGCGGAAATCGTGTTGTCGATCATGCGAACGGCAACAGCGACCACTGCCTTGAGCAGTTTGTCGTCAAAGATCGACAAACCGCTGCGTTGACCGGCCGGCAGCACCAGCTTGGTGAGGTTCAAATATCCGAGATTGCAGGATTCATACGGGTAGAGCCCGATCTCTCCGCACGTATTCGTGGCCGCGATATCACCGAGCCGGTGGCGCAGCGGATTGGTTTCATTGATCCGGTCCAGGAAAATCAACCCCGGATCACCGGTCCTGCACGCGCTGTCGCAGGCAGTGTCAAACACATCTCGGGCCGGAACGGTTTTGACAACTGTCTTGTCATGCGGGTTGATCAAAGGCCAGTCATCGCCGCTTTCAACCGCCAGCATAAAGGCGTCGGAAATCCCCAAAGACGCGTTTGTCAGCCCCAGCTGGCCATCCTTTTCCTTCGCTGTAATGAACTCGAAAACGTCCGGATGATCGACGTTCAATATCGCCATGTTGCCGCACTCGTAGCGGCCCTGCTGCCGGAACATGCTCGACGCCAGGTCAAACAGTTGCATCATTTTGACCGGGCCGACGGCCAGGTCGGGGATGTCCCGGACCGCGGCGCCGCGCGGACGCAGTGCGGAAAAGTTGAATCCGCAGCCGCCGCCATGGCCTTTGATGATGCTCGATTCTGAAAACGTCTTCAAAAGGCTCTTCTGATCATCGGTAACTGGCAGAACAAAACAATTGGCGAGCTGCGGTTGGCGCGCTCCGGCATTGGCGAGCACGCGGCTGCCCGGATGGAAAGCCATGGAGGCCATGACTTGATAGAAGTTTTGTTCCCACACCCGTTGCGCAGTTTCCCCCGTCTCCACGGCGGCCAGGGCCCGCGCGACGCGCCGGAACATGGCGGACGGCGTCTCAATTGGTTGCGCGTCGTCGTTGAGCCTTAAAAAACGTTTCTTGAGCAGGAACAGGGCATTGGCGCTGAGGCCGATATCGTCAACAACGCCCGACAGCACGCTTGGCGGGACGTTGCGGTGTGCATTTGCAGTTTTGCGCCCGGCCAGCGCCGGGGCCGACCGGATGACCTCGTTCGCTGCTTCGAAGACCAAGCCGGAGGTTTCGGGTTCAGTTGTCAGCGTCATGCCTGTTCTCCCTGTTGCGCCGGCAGAGCGTCACCGTGCGGTGGACAGGCTCAGCCGATGCCCGTTCGCCCGCGCTGTTCATCAAAACCATCGCCTTGAGATGGCGGATGTAGCGCACACCGAACCTGATATCCTCAAAACTGAAATCCCGGCTGCAATCCAAAGAAAACGGCGGGGCAAATAATCGCAAGATTTCACAGCCATCGAAAACCCTTTGGGTCAAGCCGATATCTTCGGCAACGACGATTTTCTCGCCATTCGGCCCAGTTTTTACGCGCGGACCGTAGAATTCATCATCCGGCGTTAGAAAATAGACTGCAAAAAGTCCATCAGGTTTCAGGACGCGCGCCAACTCCCTCTTGAAGTTTTCGATATGCGCGTCGTCCGTCAAATTCTCGAGCGTGGTGAAGCAGATCGCCGCGTCAAAATACGCTGTGTCGAACGGCAAAATCCGGTCGATGCGGCCGAGGACAAATCGCGGCCGTCTTTCGACAGTGAGCCGTGAAACGGAGTCTTCGAATTTCCGCTTGGCGGCGGCGGCGAAATCAATGCCGTGGACTTCGAAGCCTGCATTGGCGAAATAGGCGGCGTTCCGGCCGCTGCCGCAGCCAATATCCAGGAGGCGCGCCGAGGCCGGGACAACGCGGGCGCGCAGGGCATGAAGCACAAAGGGGGAGGCATTTGACGGCTTGGCGCGCTGGGAGCTTGGCAGACCAGGCTTTGCGTATTCCTGCTCCCATATGCTTTGGACGGCAGACGGCATCCCGGCCGCCTCACATGGCCCGGGGCCGCGCCGGCGCCGTCAGGCTGTCCGGCATCTGCCACTGTACCGATCTGATGAAATGGGCGACGGCATTGGTCGCATAGGCTCCCGAGTTGAGGAAGAAACACAGTTCCGCCTTGCCGCGACCGGGACGCATCTCGTCTTCGCCGGTGGTTTCGATCCGGACCTGCAAGTTGAGCACGCTGGTACGCTCGGACTCAAATGCCTGGATCTGGCCGTCCTTGGCCCGGTATTTCGCGTAAGGAATGCTCGGATGGCGGTGCTGCAACCGCAAAATGTCATCCTGACGGGCGAACAGGAACGGTATTCCCTCCTTGTCGACCGCCTCCAGAGGCGACTCGCTGACGTCCGTCAGGACGGCGCGGAGGCGCGCGTTCCAAAGGTGGGACGCATACGAACAATAATAAAACGCCAGGAGCCGCCGATCGATCCGGTCGAAATAGGCGTCGGCGGAGCCGGTATGGCCGCTGGCCTTGTTGCCTTCGGCCGACCCGGATGCCTTGAGCAATTCGAATGCGCGCCGATGGTCATTTTCCAGAAGTGCCTGGCCGATGAGATGTGTGGTCTTTGGCGCGTCCGGCACGCCAAAGCGCTGGGTGTCGTAGTAGTTGACGTATTGGAGATGGCACCGTCCGGAGAGTGACTTGATCCCGTCGACGATCACCGGGTCCAGATCGCGAACCACAATCCGGAAGCTGTTGCCGTCAAGGGCACCGATCTGGAGACTTTTGTCCGCAAAGCCCAAGCTGGTCAACACCATGTATTGAGCACCGCCGTCATGCCTTGAATTGAACGTCCTGACCTGTTCGTCAGTGAGACGGCCGGCGACGGAAATCGTCTGGCGCGTAATCGCGTCTTCGTCCTTCAGACCGCAATAGGAGACCTGGTCGCGCGCAAGACCGAACGCATCAACGACCGCATCAATGGCTTCAAACGTGGTGTACCCCGACTTTGCAAGCCCGAGATAGTGAAACGGCGCATCGCCCTCCTGAGAAAGATTGAACGCAAGGCATTCGCTGACTGCGAAATCGGACGGTTGCACCTTCAACAGGAAACGAGGAGCTTGCCCTGGATGCGTGCGGTCATGGCCGGCATCGGCGGCAAGGGATCTGGCCGCATGAGACTGTTGGGACGCAGCCGTCGTTGCAGTCATATCTTCATCCTTATCGCGTTGCCTAAGGCGCCCGGACCGACAAAGCGGACGGTCAACACCACGAGGCCTTGATCCATGAAACGCGCGAGGTCCGTCTGAGCGGAGCGCAGGCCATTGATGATTTGGCGCCTCAAAGTTTCAGCCCGGTCGGCATATCGCTGCGGCGCGTAGCGCAACTCGAACGTCAATTCGATGGTCATTGGTCCATCGTCCGGCTCGGAAACGGTCTGGGTGTAAATCGGCGGCGAGCCGACCGTTCGGTCATGGGCGCGCGTGACCGTTGGGAAGTTTTCAAACAGCCGGATGTCCGGAATTGTGTTGATGATCTCGTACAAGTCGGCGGGGAAAAGCACCCAATGGGCAGCGCCATCGACCTTGAGGCTGATGCAATTGACCGACTTGCCCAGGAAATCGAAGGTCAGTCCATTGCTGCAATCGCTGTCGATCCGCCGGACAAGGTCCCCCGTGACGTAGCGGATCAGCGGTTGCATCTGCACGAACGGATAGAGCTGGGTCAGCAAAAGATGCCCGATGCCGGCCTCGATCGGCCGGGCATCGTCCGGATCGACGACCTCGCCGACGACGTGGCAATCCAGATGATAGTGGCCGCATTTGAAGCACCTGAGTGCCCCCCCGGCGCTTTCGGTCAAGGTGAACCGCTCACACAGGATTGCATCCCAGGCATCGGTCAAAAAGGTTTTGCAGTAATCCGGCGTGTAATTCCCGACAACATTGATGCTCTTTATGCCAAATTCTTTGGGATCGTAGCCCTGCTCAAGAAGGTAGTGGGTGAAAAACTCGATCTGATAGGACAGCCCGCTCAACACGGAGATCCGGCTGTCGTGCCCCGGTATGGCGTAGGTCTTTTGAAGCACCTTGACGGCATCCTCGATGAGCAGATCGTCCGTCACCCCGCTGACAAACACTTTGCCATGGGAGGGCAGCCGCACCGCGACGCCGTGATAAAGATTGGGAAACGACAACATCAGGGGACGCGGGTGTTCGCCGGACAAGGCCGGCTTCATCAGCCGCTGATAGAACTGCCAGAGAAAGGACAGTTCTTCCGTTGACTTGTAAATCGACAGCGACGGTCCGGTCGCGCCGGAAGTATGGCATGCGGACGAAAATGTCGCGCTTGCGGACATGAAGTCATTGAAATTGTCGATGATTGTCTGGCGGTTCAGAACCGGCCAGCACGTCAGGTCCGGCGCACGGAACAACTGGCGCTCAGAACCATCGGCGTAGTCCGGCCCGGCATAAAACACCGTGTTCGCGCGGGCGTGCCGGATCGTCTCGCCGAGCAGCATGTTCTGGAGCGCATGCAAGAGGGTCCTGGCCTGGTCGCCCGGCTCGAACGTGAAGCGGAACAGATCGGCCAGACCCAATGCGGTCGCCCGGTCGGATCGCACCACCGGTGCGCATTCATCAAGCAGCCGACGAAACTGACGTTCGAAACTACCCGGGCTGACATTCATGACAAGACACCCGCTCAACTCAAAAACAGCCGACGGCGATGCTGAATGCGCAGGCAAAAATCCTCCGCCCACACAATCAGTTCAAGGAGAAATTGACTGGTCCCGCCGGAAGCGCAATCGGAATGGCATCTGCGTCATAACCGCTTGCGCACCCGGCCGGTTTTGAATTGCGAAGGCTTCAGGCGCTCGCCTCGGCGGCCACCTCGGCTGCCGTTTCCGCAGCCGTTTCCGCCGCCACTTCCGCCGCGACCTCGGCCGCCGTCTCGGAAGCTGCCTCTGCGGCACTCTCGGCGGCGCTTTCAGCGGCAACTTCGGCGGAAATCTCGCTCGACACCTCGGACACGATTTCAGATGCGGTCACCGAAAAATCCCGTTTGCTATCAGCGCCTTCAGCGATTTGTTTGGCTGCAAATTCAACGAGGTTATCCCACCCATCTTCAACTTTGCTGGACATTTTTTCAACCTCTACGCGAGTATAAAATTTCAACTTGAAAGCAACAATAAGTATACGTTTAAGTTATAAAATTGCAATCTAAATTTGCTTTTTTGTAATAATATTTTTTCTGGTTGCAATCTGACCTCGCCGCTGGTTTCGTGTCCGGATTGGGTTCGGTCCAGGTGCGAACAACGCAGCGAAGGCGATGCGGATAGTCGTGCCCGTTGACCGGTTTGGCGCCTCTGCTGATGAAGCGAAGCCGCCACCACGATTTCAGCGCGCGGAAAGGAAACCGCGCCCCGTTCCGGCCGATATGCAAACACGGCCGGTAAAATCCTGAACACGGTGCCACTCCGCCAAGACCACTAGCCGGCTGCCCTGGGACCCCACATCCCCATCCACGCGGAGAATTCATTCTTCGCCCGTATTGAGACGAAAGATGTCCTGATCTTTATCGTAATCCTTTGGAAACAGTGGCCTTCCGGCGAGATCACCCTGCGCCGTTTGGTCCTCAAATTGGCCTTTGCAGACCGCCTCGCAAACAACCGTAAAACAGGGCCTAGATCCGCTTTTTTCTTTACCTTCAAGCCTTTCGAAGGTGTTCCTGGTATGGATTTAAAGGATAGGATAGTACAGTGGAGAGGACCAACCTCGAACCGGAACCGCGCTCAAGTAGCCCAAAGGGCGGTAACGCTCATCAGCTCAAGTAGCCCAAGGGGCAGTTGCGCCCATAAGATGGTGCGGACGACGGGACTCGAACCCGTATGACCGAAGTCGAGGGATTTTAAGTCCCTTGCGTCTACCAGTTTCGCCACGTCCGCTCACGGTCTTGCCTAGCCGGTGGCCGCGCGAAGCGCAAGAACCGATGCCGGCCCTACCGCCGTTTTCGGTGGCACGTGGCATTCGCTCTGGAAATCGTTTGGCCGCACCGCTATCTGAACACAAGACAACCGCGCCAAGCCGCGTTACGGTAGGACATATTGCTCCGGCGCCGGTCCCCGCAAACCGCACGCCCCAACGACAAGACACGACAGCACCCATGGTCACCTATATCGACGCCGCAGAAGCGCCCATGAAAAACACCGGCCAGGTGCGGCTTTACGGGCCGGACGACTTCGCCGGCATGATGCGGGCCGGGCAATTGACCGCTTCGTGCCTCGACGCGCTGACATCGCTGGTCAAACCGGGGACCAGCACTCAGGACATCGACGACTTCGTGTTCGAATTCGCGATGGACAACAACGCGATCCCCGCAACGCTGAACTATCGCGGCTACACCAAGTCCAGTTGCACGTCGATCAACCATGTGGTCTGCCATGGCATTCCCAATGAGAAGGGCCTGCGCGAAGGCGACATCGTCAATATCGACGTCACGCTGATCCTCGATGGCTGGCACGGCGACTCCAGCCGGATGTATCCGGTCGGGCAGATCAAACGGGCCGCGGAGCGTTTGATCGACGTTACCTATGAATCGCTCATGCGCGGTGTCGCAGCGGCAAAGCCGGGCAACACCACCGGCGACATCGGCGCTGCGATCCAGGCCTATGTGGAAGGCGAACGGTGCTCGGTGGTCCGTGATTTTTGCGGCCACGGCCTCGGACGCCTGTTTCACGACACACCCAATATCCTGCACTACGGCCGGCCGGGAGAAGGCGTCGAACTGAAGCCCGGCATGATTTTCACCATCGAGCCGATGGTCAATCTGGGCCGTCCGCATGTCAAAGTGCTCAGCGACGGATGGACCGCCGTGACCCGCGACAGGTCCCTGTCGGCGCAATTTGAACACTCCGTCGGCATCACGGCCAATGGGTGCGAGATCTTCACAACCTCGCCCGGCGGCATCCACAAACCCGGATTTGATCCCAGTTGAGGGAGTTTCATGGCCCACCGGCAGGCGGGATTTGCGGAACGTAATATCAAATCCGACGACCGGGCCGGCCACAGGGAACGCTTGCGGGAACGGTTTAGAAAAACCGGCGAAAGCGCCCTTCCCGACTATGAACTCCTCGAATTGCTGCTGTTTTCGGCCCTGCCCCGGCGGGACACGAAGCCCATCGCCAAGGCGCTGTTGAAACGCTTTGGGAGTTTTTCGGCCGTTTTAAGCGCGCCGAGGGCGCGGCTGAAGGAGATCGATGGCATCGGCGACATGGCCGTTGATGCCATTCACATCGCTTTGGCGGTTGCGATCCGTCATACGCGGGAGGATATCCGCGACCGGCAACTTCTGGACAGCTGGTCGAAGGTCATCGCCTATGTCCAGGGAATCATGGGGCATTCTGAGATCGAACAGTTCCGGATCCTGTTTCTTGACAAGAAGAATGGGCTGATCGCCGACGAGCAGCAGCAACAGGGCACCGTCGATCACACACCGGTCTATCCGCGGGAGGTGATGCGCCGGGCCCTGGAGCTGCAGGCGACCGCCATGATCCTGGTGCACAATCACCCCTCCGGCGATCCGACCCCGTCCCATGCCGACATCACCATGACCCGCCAGCTCATCGACATCGCCAAGCCGCTTGGGATCGAGATCCACGACCATATCATCGTCGCCCGCCATGCCCATGTCAGCTTCCGGGGCATGCAGCTGATCTGACGCTGATTTCTGGTTTCAATCGAGCGGCGCAACCAATCTGGCATCGATGTCATTCGAAACCTGGCGATAGGTCGCAAACGGCCGCTGGCCGGCACCCTCGTACCGGCCGGTGCCAATGCCGCGGTGAAGCACTTCCAGGCCCGCCTGGCCGTAGCGCGCCTTGACCATATCGGCGACCCATAGACCGCATTGGGCGGCCCGTTTTGTCACCAGCCGGCCGCCGCCTCGCAAATGTGTTTGGTGGTCTGAAACGGCGGCGGTCAACCGGTCGAGGTTCTGCCCCGACCGCGCGGATATCTCACACACCGGCACCTCCCAGCCCTCCGCTTTGCGGCGCGAGAGGGAGAGCGCTCCCGCAACATCCGAGGCGGCCCGCCGCGCGGCGGCGCCCATATCCGCCTTGGTGATGACGACGATGTCCGGCAGCTCCATGACGCCGGCCTTCATGAATTGCAGGCTGTCACCCGAGCCGGGCTGGATACACAAGACAACGGTGTCGGCGGCCTGCACCAGATCGCTTTCCGATTGCCCGATCCCGACCGATTCCACGATCACGCGGTCGTTGACCGCCCGCAAAAGTGCGATCGCGGCAATGGCATCATCCGACAGCCCGCCAAGCCGGTCGCGCGCCGCCATGGAGCGGACGAAAATGTCCGGATCGTCCGGATCGGTTTGAAGACGGGTCCGATCACCGAGCAGTGCACCGCCGGTGAACCGGGACGAGGGGTCAATGGCAAGGACCGCCACCCGTTCGCCCCTCTCCCGATAGGCGGCGATCAGCGCATCCGTCAGCGTCGATTTGCCAACGCCCGGCGGGCCGGTGAGGCCGAGCACATGTCCGCCCTCAATCTGCGCGGCCTTATCCAAGAACGCGGCGATTTCGGCCGATCCCCGATCCGCCTCAAGCCGCGACAGCATTTGCGCCAAGGCGCGTTTGCCGCCGGTCCTGAGCGCCTCCAGCGTCGGCAACGGCCGGTTCATGCACCCAGATCCCTTACCGCCCGAACGTGTCTGCGAGTTCCGCCATCTTCAACCGGCCTTGCCGTTGGCCACAAGCGTCGCCTGCGCCGCGGCCAGCCGGGCGATCGGCACACGGAACGGTGAGCACGAGACATAGTCGAGCCCGACGCCTTCGCAAAAATGGATCGACGACGGGTCGCCGCCATGCTCGCCGCAAATGCCGAGTTTGATGTCGGGCCGCGTGCCCCGGCCACGTTCGGCACCGATGCGGACCAGTTCCCCGACGCCGTCCGGATCAAGCGACACGAACGGATCCTGCTCGATCAACCCCTTGGACTGATAGGTCCCCAGGAATGACGCTGCATCATCACGTGAAATCCCGAAGGTCGTTTGCGTCAAATCGTTGGTGCCGAAGGAAAAGAACTCCGCCGACTGGGCTATTTCGGACGCGCGCAGGGCCGCGCGCGGCAATTCCACCATGGTCCCGACCTGATAGTCGATCTGGACACCGGATTCCTCGGCCACGGCTTTGGCCATCGCTTCGATCCGCGCGCGAACGAGATCCAGTTCGCCTTTCAGGCCGACAAGCGGCACCATGATCTCCGGCACGACCGGGGCGCCGGTCGCCCGGCCGGCTTCAACGGCCGCCTCGAAGATGGCCCGCGCCTGCATTTCGGCGATTTCCGGATAGGAGACCAGAAGCCGGCAGCCGCGGTGGCCGAGCATGGGGTTGAATTCCTCCAGCTCCAGCGCCCGTTCACGCAACTTGTCGGCCGGCACGCTCATCACGCTGGCGACATGGGCCAGTTCCTCGTCGGATTTGGGCAAAAACTCGTGCAGCGGCGGATCCAGCAGCCGGATCGTCACCGGCAGGCCCTGCATGATTTCAAAAAGGTCGGTGAAATCCTTCCGCTGCATGGGCAGAAGCTTGGCGAGTGCCGCCCGGCGTTCCTCCTCCCGGTCCGACAGGATCATCTCGCGCACCGAGACAATGCGCTCGCCGTCGAAGAACATGTGCTCGGTCCGGCAAAGACCAATGCCCTCGGCGCCAAACTCGCGCGCCACCCGCGCATCGGCCGGCGTTTCGGCATTGGTGCGCACCGTCATGCGCCGGACATTGTCGGCCCACCCCATCAGCGTGCCGAAATCACCAGAAAGCGTCGGCTGCAACATCGCCACCTGACCGGCCAGCACCTGTCCGGATGTGCCATCAATGGTGATGATATCACCCTTCTTAAACACCCGTCCGGCCGCTGACAGTGTGCCGTTCCGATAGTCGATCCTGAGACTTCCAGCGCCCGCAACACAGGGTTTGCCCATGCCCCGCGCAACCACGGCCGCGTGGCTGGTCATGCCGCCGCGGCTGGTCAGGATGCCCTCGGCCGCGTGCATGCCGTGAATGTCTTCCGGACTCGTTTCCACCCGCACCAGGATGACCGGCCGTCCGGCACCCCGCGCCTCCTCCGCTTCCTCTGAGGTGAAGACAATCGCGCCGGACGCTGCGCCCGGTGACGCCGGCAGCGCGACCGCGATGACGTCGCGCTCGGCAGTGGGATCGATGGTCGGGTGAAGGAGCTGATCAAGCGACCCGGGCTCCACCCGTTGGATGGCTTCCTCCTCGCTCAAAAGACCCTCGGACACCATATCGACGGCGATTTTCAGCGCGGCCTTTGCGGTGCGTTTGCCCGCCCGGGTTTGCAGCATCCACAGCTTGCCCTTTTCGATGGTGAACTCAAGGTCCTGCATGTCCCGGTAATGCGCCTCAAGTTTGTCGCAATAGGACTGAAACTCGGCAAAAGCCTCGGGCATCAGCGATTCAAGCGAGGGTTTGTCGGACCCGGCCTCATTTCGGGCCTTTTCCGTAATGTCCTGGGGGGTCCGGATCCCGGCAACGACATCCTCGCCCTGGGCATTAACGAGGAATTCGCCATAAAGCGCATGCTCGCCGGTCGACGGATTGCGGGTGAAGGCAACGCCGGTTGCCGACGTCTCGCCCATATTGCCGAACACCATGGCCTGAACGTTGACCGCGGTGCCCCAGTCGCTCGGAAGGTCGTGCAGGCGGCGGTAGGTCTGGGCCCGGGGGGTCATCCAGGACCCGAACACGGCCCCGATCGCACCCCAAAGCTGTTCATGAGGGTCCTGGGGAAAGGGATGGCCAAGCTCCCGGTCCACAAGCGCCTTGAACTTCTCGATGATTGCCACCCAATCCTCAGCAGAGATCTCCGTGTCGAGCGCCAGTTCCTTCCGTTCCTTGTGCTGTTCGAGGATTTCCTCGAAATCGTGATTGTCGACGCCAAGTACGACATCGGAATACATCTGAATGAACCGACGGTAGCTGTCATAGGCGAACCGCATGTCGTCCGCTTCCGCGCCAATGGCCTTTACCGTTTCATCGTTGAGACCAAGGTTCAGGACCGTGTCCATCATGCCCGGCATGGATGCGCGCGCGCCCGAGCGCACCGAAACCAGAAGCGGGTTTTTGGGATCGCCGAACCGGCGCCCGGTGGCGGCACCAACACCCTCAAGGGCGGCTTCGACTTGGGCTTCCAGATCGTCCGGATAGGATTTGTTGTGAGCATAAAACCATGTGCAGACTTCCGTTGTGATGGTGAAACCGGAGGGAACAGGCAACCCAAGGCTGCTCATTTCGGCCAGATTGGCGCCTTTGCCACCCAACAGGTTCTTCATGTCCGCCGCCCCTTCTGCGGACCCATTGCCGAAACTGAAGACCCACTTGGTCATTTACACTTCTCCCTCTGCGCCCATCCATTGACGGCGCACACCGCCTTATTTTGCACCGCACATTCCTGCTATGGCTAACGGACGGCTGCAAGGATTTTTTTCCCGCCCTATCTTGTGGTTTTTTCAACACCTGCCGGCCGCTGACCCAGCAAACCGGCCGGTTTTGGGGCAAACAACCGCGGGATAACTTGCCGGCCAGCCTTATTGCCGCCATTGTCGAACGGACATTTTGGCAATGGACTGGCGCGACCGGCGCGAACTTGAGAGGCTTCATGACCGACACCCTCCGGACAACGTTCAAAAGGCGCTTTGCGACGTGGCCTCTGAGACTGGTTGCCCTGACCGGATTGAGCGTCCTGCTTTCCGTGCAACTCGCCG
Organism: Roseibium sp.; assembly: GCA_017643215.1. Taxonomy (GTDB): domain Bacteria; phylum Pseudomonadota; class Alphaproteobacteria; order Rhizobiales; family Stappiaceae; genus Roseibium. Next base: position 18,041 of record JAEPNV010000019.1, read on the forward strand.
TGTCGGAGACCGAGGTCGGAACGTTCAAGGCTGGTGACATCCATTATGGTACGCCGCCGGATCTTCCGGTCACCTTGTCCGGGAGTTATCTCGCTGGCCGCCTGGCCGGCTTCCAGAAGGATTTTGCGTCCGCGGCCGCGTTTTATCAGGAGGCGCTGAACGCTGATCCGGACAACGAGATCCTGCTTGAACGAACCTTTCTTTTGAAACTCGCCAACGGCGAGTTGATCGAGGCCGCCTATTATGCCGGCGCGATGAACGCGGCCGGGATCGACAATTTCCTCAGCCAACTCGTCCTGGCGGGCGAATCCTTGCTGAAAGGCGACTACGACGCCAGCGCCGCCGCGCTTCAGCCCACCGCAGTCGGCCCCTTGGCACAACTCTCCACGGGCATTGCCCGGGCGTGGGCGCTTTACGGCGCCGGCAAGGTCGATGAGGCGCTCGGCGAAATTGACGGCCTGTCGGGCCCGGAATGGTTCGACGTCTTCAAGGCCACGCACATGGCGCAGATGGCCTTCGCGGCGGGGCAAAAAGACATTGCTCTTGAAAACATCGAAGCGGCCTATGCGGCAGATCAGGGTGCCATTCGCGTCATTGATTCCTATGCGCGGATCCTGACCGCCAACGGCCGCACCGAGGAGGCCATTGCCGTCCTCGATGATTTCGACAGGCTGCTGCAAAGCCATCCGTTCCTGGTTCGCACACGCGAGCAAATCGTCTCCGGCGCGCCGATCCCGCCGCTGATCGCGGATCCGGCAGCCGGTATGTCGGAGATCCTCTATGGTCTTGGCGCAGCCATCGGCCGTGACGGCGGCGAGGAACTATCGACCGCTTACCTCCAGCTCGCGCTCCACCTTGATCCAACGGCGGAATTTGCGGCGATTGCGCTTGGCGGCCTTTATGAGCGGATCGATCAGCCCAGGCGCGCGATTGAGGCCTACAGCAAGGTGCCGGAAAACGCTGCCCTGAAACGCGACGCGGAAATCCAGATTGGCCTGAATTACAACACGCTCGACGATCTCGATGAAGCGCAGGCCCATCTCGGAGCGCTGATCGAGCAGGATCCGACCGAACTGGAAGCGATCATCACCCTCGGCAACGTGCTTCGGTCTCACAAGAAATTCGAGGAAGCCGAGAAGATCTACAGCCAGGGTCTTGCCACGCTTACACAAATCGAGCCCGACAACTGGCTGCTGTTTTATTTTCGCGGGATTTGCCGCGAGCGGCTGGACAAGTGGGAAAGCGCCGAGGCCGACTTCCGCAAGGCGCTGGAGCTCAATCCCGATCAGCCGTTGGTGCTCAACTATCTGGGCTATTCGCTTGTCGACCAGGGCTTGAAGCTCGATGAGGCCCTCCTGATGATCGAAAAAGCGGTCGAACTCCGCCCGAACGACGGCTACATCGTCGACAGCTTGGGCTGGGCCTATTATCGCCTCGGCCGGTACGAGGAAGCGGTCAAGGAACTGGAACGGGCCGTGGAACTACGGCCGTCGGATCCGGTGATCAACGATCATCTTGGCGATGCCTATTGGAAGGTCGGCCGGCGGCTTGAGGCGCGGTTCCAGTGGAACCACGCCCGCGACCTTGATCCTGAGGAAGACGAACTTCCGAAAATCCTCGACAAGATCGCAAACGGCCTGCCGGACGACGCGTCGACCGATGCGGCCAAGGCCGAGAGCAGCAGCAACGGCGGCTAACGCGGACCGATGACATCGCCGGTGAGGGATCCAGGCGCATCCACGCACGCATGGGCCAAGGTGAATCTGGCGCTGCATGTGACCGGCCGGCGCCCGGATGGCTACCACTTGCTGGAGTCCCTGGTGGTGTTCCCGGCGGTCGGCGACAAAATCCAGATTATACCGTCTGATCGCATCACACTGGAGATCTCTGGGCCGTTCGCGGACGCGCTGGAGGGGCCGGCCGGTGACAATCTGGCCGTCAGGGCGGCCAGGGCCTTTCTGGACGCGGGGAAAACCGGGGCAACGGGCATTCAAATCACGCTTGAGAAGAACCTGCCCGTTGCGTCCGGCATTGGCGGCGGCTCCGCGGATGCCGCGGCCGTGCTCCGGCTCTTGGCCGCGCATTATCCGAACACGGTCGACGAACAGACGCTACTGCGGCTCGCGTTGAGCCTTGGAGCGGACGTGCCGGTCTGTCTCGCTTCCCGGCCGGCGATCATGACCGGGATCGGCGAGGATCTGGCGTCCGCGCCCGGCCTTCCAGCGGCCGGACTGGTTCTGATCAACCCCGGGCAATCGGTGTCGACACCGTCTGTGTTCAAGGCGCTCAAATCCGCCGAAAATTCGCCACTCCCGGCGCTTCCGGCTCATTTCGACACCCTGACAGATCTGGTGAGCTATATGCGCGGTGCACGGAACGACCTTGAGGCGGCGGCCTCCGATCTGTGCCCTGGGGTTACCCAGGTGCTTCAGGCGCTCAACCGCGATCCGGATATTGCCATTGCCCGCATGTCCGGGTCGGGCGCAACCTGCTTCGGCCTGTGCGAAACACGGGCACTGGATGCCGTGACGGCGCGGCTGACCGCGGCCCATCCGGATTGGTGGATCGCCGGCGGAGCGCTGAACGTCAACTGACCCGGGAAATGCAGAACGCCACGGTGTCAGCCAGGGCGTCGCGGTGCAGTCCGTCCGGCAATTGATCGAGCGCGGCCAAGGCGTTGTCGCCAAAGGTACGGGCCCGGTCGACCGTGTCCGCAATCGCATCGTACTTATTCATCAGCGCGATCGCTTCTTCCAGATCACCGTCCGCGATGCCGTTGCCTTCAAGGCAACGCTGCCAGAACGTCCGCTCTTCGTGGCGCCCCCGGCTGACGGCCAGGACAACCGGCAGCGTGATCTTGCCTTCGCGGAAGTCATCGCCGATGTCCTTGCCAAGATCCGCGCTGGAACCGCCATAATCGAGCGCGTCGTCGATCAACTGAAACGCAAGACCCAGTTCCCGGCCATAGTTTCGGGCCGCCGCCTTTGTAACGGCGTTCTGGCCGGCGATCACCGGTCCGACTTCGGCCGCGGCCGCAAAAAGCGCCGCGGTCTTCGCGTCGACAACCTTGAGATACTGGTCTTCCGTGGTCGCGATGTTTTTGGCCGCGCCGAGTTGCATCACTTCGCCTTCGGCGATGATCGCCGAGGCTTCCGACAGGATCCGAAGCGCCTCAAGCGATCCGACATCGACCATCATCTTGAATGCCTGGCCGAGCAGGTAATCGCCGACAAGCACGCTCGCCTGATTGCCCCAAAGCTTGCGCGCGGCGAGTTTGCCGCGCCGCATGTCGCTTTCATCCACGACATCATCATGCAAGAGGGTCGCCGTGTGCATGAATTCAACCGACGCCGCCAGCACAACATGGCCGTCGCCGCGATAGTCGAACATATCCGCGCAGGCGAGCGTCAGCATTGGGCGCAGACGCTTGCCGCCGGACGAAATCAGATGTTTCGCAATTTCCGGGATGAGGTCGACATTGGACCCGGCTTTGGACAGGATGAGCTGATTGACGCTGTCCATCCCGCCAGACACCAGATCGACCAACGCCTGGATCGACGGTTGCGGGGCATTTTTTTCAGACACGGATGCGACCAGGGCCACTACAGGCACTCCTATTGCGATTTGAGCGGACAATATGGCGCTGACCCGCCCGGGGCAAGGGAGCAATTGTTTGACAAACAGGTGAAAAGCTTCCACCTGCAAGGAGCCGGTGGCGCCGCCGCCGGCGGTGGATGGCAAGGCTCGGACGACATGGAAGAACTTCTTCGGACAAACGATCCGGTATTGATCTCCTTTTTGGAATCGATCCTCGGAGAGGCCGGAATCGAGCATTTTGTCGCCGACGGCAACATGAGCATCCTGGAAGGATCGCTCGCCATGATCCCGCGCCGCATTCTTGTCGATGCCGACCAAATCCATAAGGCGCGACGAATTGTCACCGACGCGGGCCTCGCCCATGAGCTCCGCCCCGTGCGCGGCGCGTCATGACAAAAGCGCCGGACACGGCAGAGACGGCGATTACGCGCGATGCCTTCCTTGGCGGGCTGGTCCACATCCATCAACCGCTCAAAGGACGCCACCGTGCCGGCCTCGACGCGGTGTATCTTGCCGCCGCCCTGCCGGAGGGCACAACCGGCCGCGTGGTCGACATGGGATCGGGTGTTGGCACGGCCGGATTTTGCGCCGCCGCCCGCCTGCCGGCCGTGAACGTGACGCTGGTGGACAATGACCCCCTGGCGATCGAGCTTGCCCGGACTGCCTTAAGTGATCCGGACAATTCGGCCTTTTCGGACCGGGTCGATGTTCTGGAGGCCGACCTGACGGCCAAAGGCAGTGTCCGCCATGCGGCCGGATTGACACCGGCCATGGCCGATCACGCCATCATGAACCCGCCCTACTACGATGCCGGACGTTTTCGCGCTTCGCCCAACGCTGAGCGCGCCGATGCGCACATGCTGGATGACCGCGGCCTGGAACCTTGGGCGCGCACGGCGACCGATATTGTGCGCGAGGGCGGAAGTCTGACCGTGATTTTTCGCGCCGACGGGCTGCGGGAGGTCCTCCATGTCCTTGCCGGCCGGTTCGGGGCAATCGACATCATCCCCTTGCGGCCGCGCCCGGACGCGCCCGCGACCCGGATCATTTTGAGGGCGATCCGCGCGAGCAAGGCGCCGCTTCAGCTCCTGCCGGGATTTGTGCTCCACACCGGCACCGGATCGGACTTCACCGCCGCCGCGCGGCGTGTCATGCGCGACGGCGCCGGATTGGGGCTTACGCCGCGCCGATAGCGGCCGCGATCGGTACTGGTGCGGCCGGTGGCGTCCTAATGCACCAAAATCTCCCCTTCGGCGTACCGGTAGTCCACCGGCGTCAGCAGATTCTGGTGCGCAACGCGAACAGCGTGGATCCGCCCCTCAATCTCCCGCTCCCAGAAATCCAGAAACTTCTTCAGTTCCGGAAACTCTGGCGCCATGTCCTCCGTCTGCCACAGGAAACTCTGCAGGAGTTTCGGATGATCGGGCAAACGGTAGAGGATTTCGGCCGTCAGCAGTCCATACCCAAGCACGCGTTTGCGAAAATCCAGGCTTGCTTCCATGATCTCCTCGCTTTTCCCCAAGGGTGGAGGAAAATTGTCGGTAAAATCAGGTTAACCAATCCTAAATTTTCTGGAAAGCGTATCGAAAACAATTGACTAGCAGCATGTTGCGCTGAGTGCTGCCAAACCAGACTGAACGGCACTATCGTGCCTGGATGGTGGTCAAATAGCCCAAAAACGCGTCAATATCCTCCGGCGCGAACGCAAATTCAGGCATGCCGTCATGGCCGGTGACGATCCCTTCCGCCAGGCTTTCTTCCAGGTTTTCCAGGGGATAACGCCGTGACAGGTACCGGAAAGCGGGCGCGCCCGCTTGGGCACTTTCGTCGGAAGCCCCAACCGCGTGGCAGGCGGCGCAGTGGATCTCGGCGATCTCCAGTCCGCTCGCAACGCTGGCCGGATCTGTCGGATAGGGCGTTTGTTCACCGGCGGCCATGGCCGCACCGGTGACCGATAGGCCGGCAAGTCCGGCAAGGTAGATGGAGACAAGCGTCGGCTTCACCGGCATACGGCCTCTCCCGTTGTGCATATCGAGGCATACCGTGGCAAGGCCCGCAAAACCATTCGCACGACTACCTGTATTGCATAGACCTGGCGCTGCGTCGGACTTATGTCCCATAGCCATGTCCTTGACCAAAAGGACACTATATGGTGAGGCGCCGGCCGACAAAGGCGCATTCAATTATCCCCCGGAGGATCCATGACAGCCACGCCCCTTCCCGCGTCCATCGACGAAACGCTTACGCTGTTGGAAGAAGCCGGTTACGTGGCGGACCGGGCGTTGGCCACGGTTCTTCACCTGGCGCTAAAGATGAAGCGTCCGCTGTTCTTAGAGGGCGAAGCCGGCGTCGGTAAGACGGAGATTGCCAAGGTTCTGGCGCAGACCCTCGGCCGCGACCTGATCCGGTTGCAGTGTTACGAGGGGCTGGACGTCAATTCGGCCGTCTATGAGTGGAATTATGCCGCGCAGATGGTGGAGATCCGCATCTCGGAGGCGGCAGGCGATACCGACCATGCCGAGCTGTCGAAGTCGATCTTCGATGAAAGATACCTCATCAAGCGCCCCGTTCTACAGGCGCTGGAGCCGTCCCTTTCCGGACCGCCGGTCTTTTTGATCGACGAGCTCGATCGCGCCGACGAGGCGTTTGAGGCGTTCCTGTTGGAAGTTCTCGCCGACAGCCAGGTCACCATTCCAGAGCTTGGAACGGTCAAGGCCGCCGAGCCGCCGATCGTGGTCATCACCACCAACCGCACACGGGAAGTCCACGACGCCTTGAAACGCCGATGCCTCTATCACTGGGTCGATTATCCGGACGCCGAGCGCGAACTTGAAATCGTGCGCCGGAAAGTGCCCGGGGCCGCCGGCCGGCTGGCCGAGGATGTCGTCGCCTTTGTGCAAAAACTGCGCGCCGAAGAGGAGCTCTTCAAACAGCCCGGTGTCGCCGAAACGCTTGACTGGGCGACCGCCCTCAGTGAACTCAACGAGATCGCGCTTGACCCGGACATGGCCTCCGACACGCTCGGCGTCCTCCTCAAATACCAGGACGATATCGAACGGGTGCGGGGGTCCAAGGTGCGCCAGATGGTAGACGAGATCCGCAAGGATACCGGACGGGCGCAAACCAAGGCCGCGTCCGCGGGTTAGGACGGCAAGAATAATGTCCGAGGCGCCGACATTGGCAGCGGCCGACAGCCGGATTGTCGACAACATCGTCTATTTCGCCCGCACCTTGCGCAAGGCGGGCATGCCCGCTGGCCCATCGACGGTCGTTGACGCTGTGCGCGCGGTCGAAGTGTCCGGCATCCGGAACCGGGACGATCTGTACTGGACCTTGCACGCCGTCTTCGTGCGCAAGCGCGAGCACCGGGTTCTGTTCGACGAAGCATTCCGGATCTACTGGCAAAGCCGGGGTCTCATCGAAAAGATGCTCGCCATCCTGTCACCCGTCGCGCCACCGCGCGGGGAACCGGAAAAACCGAAAGCCGGGCAGACCCGTGTGTCCCAGGCGTTCCAGGCGGCCAAGGAACGGGTGTCGGAAGAAACCAAGCCGCAGGTCGAGGTCGACGCGACCTTTACGGTGTCGGGCAAGGAGGTCCTTCAGACCAAGGACTTTGCCCAAATGACAACCGAAGAAGTTGCCGCGGCCAAAAAGGCGCTGCGGGAAATGACCTTGCCCATGGACAAGATCCGGCGCCGGAGGCTTACGGCCGCAACGCGCGGGCGGATCGACCCGCGCCGGACCTTGCGCGCGTCCATGCGTGCCGGCGGCGACATCATCGATCTGAAATTCAGAAAACCGGTCGAAAAACGCCCGCCGATCGTCGCGCTTTGCGACATCTCCGGCTCCATGAGCCAGTACACACGGCTCTTGCTGCACTTCATGCACGGCGTGATGGCCAACCGGCGCGACGTCCACACGTTCTTGTTCGGCACCAGGCTCACCAACGTGACCCGGCAGCTGCGCATGAAGGATCCGGATGAGGCGCTGGAAGCCTGCAGCACGGGCGTGGAGGACTGGTCCGGCGGGACACGTATCGCCACCGCCTTGCGCGACTTCAACCGCGTCTGGTCCCGGCGCGTTCTGTCGGGAAATCCCACCGTCCTCCTTATCACCGACGGGCTGGAACGCGACACTGACGAGGATCTGGAACGCGAGATCGATCGCCTGCACCGGTCCTGCCGGCGCCTGATCTGGCTCAATCCCCTGCTCCGCTTTGACGGCTTTGAGGCCAAGGCCAAGGGCATTCGGGCCATGCTTCCCCATGTCGACGAGTTCCGCGCGGCCCATTCGCTGGACGCAATCGAAGATCTCGTCGACGCCCTGCGCGATGGCGGCCGGCATGATTTAGCGACGGATCCGCGTGTGTGGATGGCAAAGACCGCGAGCTGAATGACTATACCCCTGCGCCGATCCATGCGGCAGCGGGAGCCAACCCGTAGCGGCCGATCGTCTATGGCAAGGCGATGACCGGCGTCCCGACACCCACACGCTGAAACAGGTCGGCAACATGCCGGTTCGCCATCCGGATGCAGCCGTAGGACACGGCCCGGCCAATGGAGCCTGGGCGATTGGTCCCATGGATCGCGTAGTTTCCGTTCGACAGCGTCATGGCGGCAACGCCCATCGGATTGTTGGGCGCGCCGCCTTCGATCACGGCGGGAAGATGCGGAAAGTCGCGGCGCACTTCCGGTGACGGCGACCAGGCGGGTTTGACATATTTGGCGGTGATCTGCGCCCGTCCCGTCCAGGCTTTTGCCGGGCGGCCGACGGCGATCTTGTACCGGATGGCCTGCCCGCGCCGCAGCACCAGGTAAAGATGCCGCTCGGAATTCTTGATGACGATGGTTCCAGGCCGGAACCGCGCATCGGAAAATCCGACCAACTCAGCGGCCATAACGGTCCGCGTTTCCATCCCGGCCAGACCAATCAAGCTGCCGATCATGACCACCAGAGCGAAGGGTTTGATACGCATGACACTCCCCACGTCACTTCTGGGAAGCTACTTGAGAGGACGTCGGCGCAAAACCCGCCCGGGCCAATTTGTGAAAAAAGCGTTAATGCCAAACCGCTATCGCGGCTGATAGGTGCCGCCGCGCCACTCGTAGACGATAAAACCGGGCAGCGTCATATCGCCATTGTCGTCGAACGACACGGGGCCGATAACCGTATCGAATGTGCCGCTGTCCAGGGCGGACACCAGGGCGCCGTGCTCCAGGCTCCCGGCCGCTTCCGCCGCCTGAGCAAAAACCTGGATGGCCGCGTAAGTGCGCAAATCGTATCCGCCCGCCGGCGTTTCCGCGTCCGCGAGCCGGTCAACGATGCCCTTAGCGTCAGGAAAAAGACGCGGGTCCGGCGGCAGGATCAACAGCGCCCCCTCCCCGGCCGGACCGGCCAGGGCCCAGAATTCGTCGGTTGCAAGCGCATCGCCGGAAACAAGAACGGTATTGAGGCCCCGCTCCGACAGATCCGCCACGATGGCCGCCGCTTCCAGATGATACCCGCCGAAAAACAGAACCTCCACGCCTTCAAGCTGGAGCTGCGTGACAAGGGCAGAGTAATCCGGTTGGCCGCCATCGACGCCGGTATAAAGCACTTCGGTTTGGCCGAGGCCGTTCATCACCGCCTTGACGGCATCGGCAAGGCCCTTCCCATAGGCTGTGCGGTCATGAACGATGGCGATCCGCTGGCCCTGGTACGTTTCTGCCAAAAACCGGCCGGCGACCGGCGCCTGTTCATCGTCGCGCGGCGCGAGCCGGTAAATCCCGGGCCCGGGACGCCCGTCGGTAAAGCGCGGCAATGTGGTTGCGGGCGACATTTGCACGATCTGCTGGCCGGCATAGACCTCGCTTGCGGCCATCGACGCGCCGAAACAAAAATGTCCGACCACAAACACCGCCTCCCGGCCGATCATTTGATTGGCCAGCGCCGTTGCCTTTTCCGCCTCGCACGCATCATCGCCAAACTCAAGAACGAGCGGTTCGCCCAGCACGCCGCCGGCGGCATTGAGATCGGCGGCGGCCATCTCGGCGCCGGCGCGCATTTGCGCGCCGAACGCGGCAAACTCCCCGCTCATGGGCCCGGCGATGCCGATCACCGTTTCGGCCCGCGCAGGCACACTGAACAAAACAGCAGCAAGAAACCAAAGGGCGGCGGCGTGACGAAATGAATTCATGGAATACCCGGGCAACATCAGGTGCGGATGACCATATAAGTCTTCTAGAACGATGAAAGGGTCAATGCCCGCAGTATGGGACGTCAAAAGAGCCGATGCGGCCGCCGACAGATGCCGAACCGCGGACGGCACGACAAGACCGACTATTCATGTGCCAAAACCGCCCTAAAACATCAATGGTCACCCTGCCCGGCATGAATATGTTAAACCCCAGCGCGTAGACTGCGGTGGCAGTCCCGATCGCAGCAAAAAAGGACCTTTGGTCTTGGTACCACCGATCGCCGAATATCAGACCGCTCCAGGACCCGACGTGGATGCGGACCGCGGTCCGGCAAAAGAAATGCTGACCGCCAACGCGTTTCGTGAGGCGATGAGCCGGATTGCGGCGGCCGTCCATGTCGTGACGACGGACGGGCCGGCGGGCCGCATGGGCGCCACGGTGTCGGCGTTCTGTTCCGTGTCCGACGATCCGCCGACCGTTCTGGTATGCGTCAACCGGACAACGCGCATTCATGCGGCGATCCTGACAAACCGGGTGTTTTGCGTCAACACGCTCAGCGAAGGCCATGAGAGCGTGTCGGATGCATTTGCCGGCCGGGGCCAGTTGGATATGGACGAACGCTTCAGACGGACAACCTGGACGCCGCTGGCGACCGGATGCCCGGCGCTTGATGACGCCCGGCTGAATGTCGATTGCGAGATTTTTAGCGTCTCCGAGGTCGGGACCCACTCCGTGATCATCGGCACGGTGGTCGATGTGCGCATGCGAGATCCTGGCCGGTCGCTGATTTACATCCGCCGCGGCTACGAAAGCCTGCCGAAATAACCTTCGACGCTCGTTTTTTCATCAGATAAGCTTCCACGATGCTGTTCCGGCAACGGACAGTTGGTCAGCCTGCACCGGAGGCGCGATGCTCGGCCCGAGAAACCTGATCACGGACGTTCCCGGCCTCAAGGTGGGAAACGCCGAAGACGCGGGCCTGAAGTCCGGCGCCACGGTGATTTTGCCCGATGAACCGGCCGTTGCGTCCGTCGCGATCCATGGCGGCGCACCGGGAACCCGTGAGATTGCGCTCCTCGAGCCCGAACAAACCGTTGAAAAAGTGGACGCCATTGTCCTGGCGGGCGGGTCGGCGTTTGGCCTCGACGCCGGTGCCGGCGTGCAGGGGCGCCTTGCCGAATTGGGCCATGGATTTGCGGTCGGTCCGGTCCGTGTTCCGATCGTGCCGACCGCGATTTTGTTCGACCTGTTGAATGGCGGCGACAAGGGCTGGCGGACGGCCGCGCCGTACCGGGACCTTGGCCGGGCGGCCCTCGATACGACCGGCACCGATTTCGCACTCGGCTCCCATGGCGCGGGAACCGGCGCCACCACCGCCAACCTGAAAGGCGGGCTCGGCTCCGCGTCCCACGTCCTGGACAACGGCGTAACAGTCGGCGCGCTTGTCGCCGTCAACGCCCTGGGCCGCGCCACCATCGGCGACACCGGCTATTTTTGGGCCGCGCCCTTTGAATCGGGCCATGAATTTGGCGGACTGGGCCTGCCGTCTCCGCTGCCGCCCGACGCAGTGGCGGTGAAAACCAAACTCGACGGCCTAAAAGCCGGCGCCAACACGACGATCGCAGCCGTTGCCACCGACGCGGTGCTGACCAAATCGGAGGCCAAACGCCTGGCCGTGATGGCGCATGATGGCCTGGCCCGGGCGCTATGGCCGGCGCACACGCCGCTCGATGGCGATCTGGTGTTCGCCTTGTCGACCGGCCGTGTCCGGCCCGAGCGGGGATTGGAAGACATGGTCCAGATCGGCGCGGCGGCCGCCTCATGCCTGGCCCGCGCGATCGCCCGCGGGATTTATCACGCCAGTCCGGCGGAGGGTGATCCGGTCCCGACCTGGCGGCAAGTGTTCGGATCGTAGAAGCTTCTTGCGGCCGGCCTATTCGGCCGCCTCCATGTAGCCCTTTTCGCCGGTTTCTCCGTCGCCGCCGCCATTGGTGGTTTTTTTCAGCTGGTCAAGGATCTGCGCGCGCTTGTCCGCTGCCTTTTCCATGTTGGCGTCCTTGACAGGCCCGAAGCCCCGCACGAGGTCCGGCACCCGGGCAAGCTCCACCAGAAGACCGTAGTTCGAAGCATTCAGCGTGCCGGCAATGTGGGTCAGATCCTCCTGGTATTGCGCAATGAGCGCACGCTCGGATCTGCGCTCTTCAGTGCGGCCGAACGGATCCAGCCACGTGCCGCGCAGTCCCTTGAATTTGGCCAGCAGTTTGAAGGCGGAGAATATCCACGGACCAAACGCGATCTTCTCCGGGCGGCCGGTCTTCGCATCCAGTTTACGGGCGAGCAGCGGCGGCGCGAGATGCACCTTCACCTTCTTCGGGTCGGCGAAGCGCGCTGCGACCTTGGCCTTGAAGGCCGGATCGGAGTAAAGCCGCGCGACCTCGTACTCGTCCTTATAGGCCATGACCTTGTAGAGCATGTCGGCCGCCGTTTTGGTCAACCGCATGGCACCCGGCCCGTGCCGTTCATCCGCCGATTTCACCGCGGCGATCTGGCTCTGGAACCGCGCTGCGTAGGCCGCATCCTGATAGGCTGTCAGTTCGTCGGCATAAGCTGCAATTTGCTCATCAAGGCTGAGTTCGGGCAGTTTGGCGTCCCGCGGCAGGGCCGCTAGGATTTTCTCAGGCGCCGCCACGAGCACACGCCCGGCCCGGAACGCCTGGATGTTTGCTGCGACGGCGGCGCCATTGAGCTCAAGCGCGGCTTCGATCGCCCCGGCGGAGACCGGCAGGCTGCCGGCCTGGTAGGCCATGCCGACCAGCAGCATATTGGCGAAAATCGCGTCCCCAAGGAGCCTTTCGGCAATCCCCGCCGCATCCATCGCCAGATAGGTTTCAGAGGCGTCCTTGAGCGCCTGGTCCATCCGTTTTTCGTCGAAGGACAGCGTCTGCTTCAGCACGAATTCGGCCGTAGGGGCGACGCGGGTGTTGGCGACCGTTGTCGTCGCCGACCGGTTCACCAGGCCAAGTTGCTCGGCACTGGTGGCAACCACCATGTCGCTGGCCAGAAGCAGGTCGAGACTAGCGGTTGGAACACGCGGGCCCTGGATATGTTTGTCGGGGGCAGCGAAGCGCACATGCGAGGTCACCGGGCCGCCCTTTTGCGCCAGACCCGTCATGTCGAGGGTCGAGGCGTGTTTTCCATCCAGATGCGCGGCCATCGCCAAAACGGCGCTGATGGTCGTCACGCCCATGCCGCCAATGCCGGCCACAAGCATGTTGTGCGTGCGCTCCAGGGACGGCAGGGCCGGATCGGCGAGACCCGCGGCCAGCGCGTCGATGTCGATCTCGGCCTTCTTCGGCTTGCGCAGCGCCGCGCCCTCGATTTCCACGAAGGACGGGCAAAAGCCTTTCACGCAGGAAAAGTCCTTGTTGCAGCTCGACTGATTGATCTGGCGCTTTTCGCCGAACGGGGTCTGTAGCGGCTCGACCGACAGGCAGTTCGACTGGACAGAGCAATCGCCGCAGCCCTCGCACACACGGTCGTTGATGAACAGGCGCTTGTCCGGGTCCGGAAACTGGCCGCGCTTGCGCCGGCGCCGCTTTTCCGCCGCGCAGGTCTGGTCATAGACGATGACGGAGACGCCGTTGAAGGTCTGAAACTCCGTCTGCACATCCATCAGATGGTCACGGTGCAACACTTTCGTGCCGGGCGCGATATTGCTCCAGGCCCCGTATTGGTCGGGATTTTCGCTGACGATGGCGATCTTCTCGACGCCTTCGGCCTCAAGCTGGCGCGTGATTTGTGGGACGGTCAACGTACCGTCGACTTCCTGTCCACCGGTCATTGCGACCGCGTCGTTGTAAAGGACCTTGTAGGTGATCGGCACATTGGAGGCGAGCGCCTGGCGGATCGCCAGGATCCCGGAATGGAAATAGGTGCCGTCGCCCACATTGGCGAAGACGTGGGCATCGTTCGAAAAGGCGCTTTGACCAACCCACAGGACGCCCTCGCTGCCCATGGCGATCTGGCCGTCGGTCGTCCGGCCGGCGAGTTCGGCCATCGCATGACACCCAATGCCCGGCAGCGCGCGCGCGCCCTCCGGGATCACGGTGGAGGTGGAATGGGGGCAGCCGGAACAGAAATACGGCGCCCGTGCCGCCCGCTCCGCGTGGCCTTGTGCCCACATGACCTGTTTGATCATGCGTTCTGACACTTGCCGCATATCTGGCGTCACCGCCTCTTCGGGAAGCCACTTCATGAGCGCTTCGATGATCTCGGCAACGGAAAGTTCCAGCACGTCGGACAGGAACGGCCGGCCTTGCGGACTGCGCTTGCCCCAAACCTGCGGCCGGACCGCCTCCGGCCAATGGTAGGACAATTCCTTGATCTGCGGCTCCAGGAAGGCGCGCTTGTGTTCAACCACCAGCAGTTTTTCCGCCCCGCGCGCGAAACGGCCGAACGCCTCCGGCTCCAAGGGCCAGGGCATGCCGACCTTATAGAGGGCCAGGCCGATGTCGCGCGCCCGGTCTTCGCTCAGGCCCATCAGGTCAAGCGCCTGCTTCAGATCGCGATACGCCTTGCCGGTTGCCACAAGGCCGAGCCGGACCCGGCGCGTTGCGCCGAATGTCACCTTGTCGAGGGCATTGACCCGGGCATAGGCCTGGGCGGCCGGCAAGCGCAACTCCCGCACCAAACGTTCCGTTTCCAGACGGTTGCCCAGCAGGAGGTCGCGGTTCTGGCGGTAGTCCTGGCGCGGATCGAAATCCTGCGGGCGCAGCAGCGACAGGCGGTCATCGGAGATATTGATCGTCGCGGACGCATCCATCGTATCCGAAACGCAGATGATCGCCGTCCAAAGACTGGAAAACCGCGACATTTCGAGCCCGTGCAGGCTGTAGTCGAGAACGTCCTGAATGTCGGAGGGATTCAGGATCGGGATTTCCGCATGTTGGAAAAAGAAGTCGCTTTGCGCCGGCAGGACGGAGGATTTGGCCAGGTGATCGTCGCCCGCAAGGGCAAGCACGCCGCCATGGCGATCCGTGCCCGACGCGTTGGCCTGTTTCAGCGCATCCCCGGCCCGGTCGACACCCGGCGCCTTGCCGTACCAGATGCCGAAGACACCGTCATAATCCGATCCCTTGCCGTGCCCGCGGACCTTCTGGCTGCCCATCACCGCCGTTGCGCCCAGTTCCTCATTGACGCCAGGCTTGAACACAACGTCATGGGCGGCGAGATGCTTGCCGGCCCGCATCAGCTCCGTGTCATAGCCGCCTAGCGGCGAACCGCGATACCCGGATACAAAACCGCCGGTCTTCAAACCGGTTTTCCGGTCCAGCCGGACCCTGTCCAATGTGACCCGCACCAGGGCCTGAATTCCCGTGAGATACACCTGTCCGGTGGTCGCGACGTATTTGTCGTCAAGCGTGACCGTCGGCACATGAACATTCATTCGTTTTCCCTCCTCGCCGGAACCCGTGTGCACGGCCTCGCGTCCCGGCCGCACCCTTCTTAGGTTAATATCGTCCTTTTCAGCCGCAATTTCTGTGCTATCGTACCCCCACAACACAAAAACAGCGCGTAAATTTTCCCACCAAAACCGATGCCAGAAAAATATCTCCTTGATCCGTCGGATATCCGCGTGCTGCGCGTCCTCCAGCGCGATGCCTCCCTGTCCATCGCCGAGGTCGCCAAGGAAGCGGGTATGAGCCAGACACCGTGCTGGCGCCGGATCAAAAAGCTGAAGGAACAAGGCATTATCAAGCAAATCACAGCGATTATCGACCGTGAATCGGTTGGCCTCGGATTTGTGGCCTATTCATTTGTGAAATTAGCGGTTCCAAGCCGCGAGAACATGGAGACCTTCGACAAACTGGTCCACCATTGGCCGGAAGTGGTCACTTGCGAGCGAATCACCGGCGCGGTCGATTACCTGATCAAGGTCGTGACGGACGACATCAAGACCTATGACAATTTCTTGCGGCTGAAACTGCTCGACAACACGCTGGTGTCGGATGTGCAGTCGCGCATTGTCGTCAACACAGTCAAGGATACGGTCGCCCTACCCTTGCGCGAAAACTGAGCCGACCGCGCGATCCGGCCGCCGGCATTTCCGGAAATTGAAAAGCCCTCGTTCGCCAAAAGCGCAGGACGCCGTCATGAGGGGCGGCAAATGGGCGGATGTAAAAGAGCCGATTTCCCAATGGCGGAAGACCTATAACCCTACGTGACCGAGGGTTTTGGGACTTAAACAGCCATATTCAGGCCAATAACGCCAGCGTTCCGACGGTTGCCGTCGTCGACAGCAAGATCGCCTTCATCAACAAGGTCGGGTCGATGCCATAGCGCAGCGCCAGGACAAACGGCATCGCGCCACACGGTCCCGCCGCGACCAGGAGCACGGACTCGGTCCACAGCGCCGCGGTTCCGCCGGCGAGCCCGGCAAGACCGGAAAAAACAATCGGATGGACGATGATCTTGAGGCCGATCGTGGTGGCCGTTGCGCCCTCCAGGCGCCGCAGCGGCACGGCGGAGAGCATCACGCCCAGCGCGAACAGCGCCGCCGGCGCGGTCGCCGCACCGACAAAATCCACATACTGGCCGACGCCGTCATGAAGCCCGATGCCGGAAAGATTGACCAGAACGCCGGCGGCCAGTGACAGTATGAGCGGATTGGTGCCGATTTGCCGGGCGATTTTCACCGCCGATCCGCGCCCCGCGCTGACCACGTCCAGAAGCAGGATGGTCGCGCCGTAAAGCACCACAGCATCCATCGCCATGACCGCGGCTACGGGCAGCGCCGCCTCCGGGCCGATCACCGCCTGGGCGATCGGATAAACGAAAAAGACGTGGTTGGCGAAGCAGGCGGCCATGCCAAGCAGCAAGGCTTCGAGAACCGGGCGCCGGAACACCCAGTAGCACAAGGCAAATCCAAGCCCGTAGACCAGAACCTCGCTGGCCAGATACGTCAACATGACGGCGGCGTTGAACTGGTCGAGGGGCGCCCGAGCGACCAGACCGAACAGCAACGCTGGAAGCGCGCACAGGATTACAAACTTGTTGATCGCCGTTGCATCGCCGCGATCCAGAACACCGCGCCAGCCCAGCCCATAGCCCAGTGCGAGCGCGGCAAACACGGGCAGGATCGCAGTTTGAAGGGCATCGATGACCGGCAACATGTGACGCCTTCTAAGACCCCTTGCCCAACTGGCCCGCCTTGAACCGGTCCGGATGGAGCGGTGCGATATCGGTACACGGTGTCTGGCTGACAATCAGGTCTGCGATCAGCCGGCCCGTCAGGGGCCCGAGTGTGAATCCGGAATGTCCATGGCCGAAATTGTACCAAAGCCCCGGGACCACGGAGGATGGACCGACGACCGGGAGGGAATCGGGCAGACACGGCCGGGATCCCATCCACGGTTTGTCCTCAACGGGCTGTCCCAACGGAAAGATTTCGTTGGCGCGCATTTGCGCCCGCGCGATCTGGGAAAGGCGCGGCGGTGCATCCATATCGGAAAAATCGACGCCCGTCGTCAGCCGGATCCCGCGCTCCATCGGCGTCAGCACAAACCCGTATTGCATGTCGACAACCGGACGTGACAACGATTCGCCGGAGGGCGGGCGGAAATGAAGATGGTATCCGCGCTTGGCGATCACCGGAAAAGTCTCGCCAAGTGAAGATGCCAGCGCACCGGACCAGGGACCAAGCGCCAAAACGGCATGCGGCGCACTGACCGTGGTTCGTTGGGTCTCCAAGAGCCATTGGCCGCGTTCGCGGCGAAGCGCGCGCGCATCGCCAATGAAATAGCTGCCGCCGCTTTGAATGAAGGCGCGCCAGATCGCCTCGGTCACGGCCGCCGGATTGGACACCGATTCGCTCTGCGGCCACAAAACGCCCCAGAGCTTGCCCGTCCTCAGGCCCGGTTCAACGGACGGGATGTCGCCCTCCATCAGTTCCTGGTAATCAACCCCGAATATGCGCGCGTAGTGGCGTTCGGTTTCCCCATCGGCAAAGCCTGAGGCTGTGCGGTAAAGATGCAACCAGCCGCTCTTTCGGTAAAACCGCTGGGCATTGGCCTGCCTGGCAAGGTCCTGGTGCTCGGCAACGGCCCGCGCCCGCAAGGGCGCAACCGCATGGGCGTGGCGCTGGACGCCCGGCCGCGCGGCGTTTTTTTGAAACGCCCTCAGCCAGGGCAGCAAACCAACAAGCGTCTTGGGGCTGTAGACGACGGCGGTCGACTGATTGAGCGCGATTTCCAGAAGGACGGCGGGATTGAGCGGGATCGACGGCGGCACGAACCCGTTGCGCTCCACGATGCCCGCGTTGCCGAAGGACGTTTCCTCTCCCGGATGCCGCCGGTCGATCAGCACCACGTTGAGCCCGCGCCGGCGCAGATGGACCGCCGTCGACACGCCGACGATCCCCGCGCCCAGAACCAGTATATCCGTGGTGTGCAATATAGCCTCTTGGAAAATCACCGCTTTCGCTCTTACCCTATTTTGCGTTGAAACAACATTGCCGCACCACTCTCGTCCCAAAGGACCGGTGAACGGATCGCGGCCCGGGAACCTTTGCGATGATCAAATTGCCGCTGCGCGGCCTTGGCTGGATCGGACAACGCGGCGCCGCGGCCGTCGCGGTGAGCGTTTTGATCGGCATGTTGCTGCCGGCCTGGTCCGCCTATGCGCGCCCGTTCATCAGCGAAGCCGTGTTTGTGCTTTTGGTGCTGGCCTTCTTGCGCGTTGACACACAGGCGGTTGGGCGCCGGTTCCGGCGGCCCGCCCTATTGTGTGCCGCTGCCCTATGGATGCTGGTTGCCGTCCCGGTTCTGGCCGTGGTGTTGTGCCGATTTCTGGGGCTGGATGCGCTCGGCCCGGAAGTGATGCTGGCCGTCTTCATCGCCACCGCCGCGCCCTCGGTGATGTCGGCGCCGGCCTTTATTTATTTGATGGGGCTCGATGGGGCCCTCAGCCTGACGGTCCTGGTCATCGGCGTCGTCCTGACACCGGTCACCGCGCCCCTGATCGGGACCTTGATGCTCGGCGACACCTTGCCGCTAGATGGCCTTCGTCTCGGCTTGCAGCTTATGTTGCTGCTCGGCGGCTCCTACGCGCTGGCGGCCGTGATCCGGGCCCTTGCCGGCAAGGACCGGGTCAACCACTACCGGTATCAGATCGACGGCTTGAACGTCCTGGTGCTGTTTTTCTTCGCTGTCGCGGCGATGGACGGGGTCGCCGCAAGCTTTTTCGATCGGCCCGTCTTTACCGCCGCTTTGGCCGCTTTGACATTCGCCGTTGCCTTGACCCAAATCGGATTGACGCTGCTCGCGTTCCGGCCGGCGTCCAGAGCCGATGCATTTGTCATCGCCCATTCCACGGGTGCCAGGAACATGGGGCTGATGGTGGCCGCCCTTGGCGGTACCTTGCCGGAGTTCACCTGGCTGTGGTTCGCCCTCGGCCAGCTCCCCATCTACATGCTGCCCTTTCTGCTGCGCCCGATGGCCCGGCGCTTTTCCGGGCTGTCACCGTCGGCCAGCACCTGAGTGAACCGACGTTCCGGCCTGGAGCCGAACGCCACTCACCTTGCCCTCGGCCAAAGGCCATGCTAGCGGGCGCCGGATCAATGATCCCGCGCCCCTCCGGAGCTTTTTGCCATGTCCAAGGAAATCCTCATCGCCCCCTCGATCCTGGCCTCCGACTTCTCCAAGCTCGGCCAGGAGGTCAAGGACGTGGTTGAGGCCGGCGCCGACTGGATCCATCTGGATGTCATGGACGGGCATTTTGTCCCGAACATCACCTTTGGTCCCGATGTGATCGCCAAGATCAGGCCCCACACCGACAGGATCTTCGACACGCATTTGATGATCGCGCCGTGCGATCCCTATCTGGAAGCCTTCGCCAAGGCCGGATCGGACATCATCACGGTGCACGCGGAGGCAGGCCCGCACCTTGACCGCTCGCTTCAGGCGATCCGGGCCCTTGGCAAGAAGGCGGGCGTGTCGCTCAATCCGTCTACCCCGGAAAACGTCATCGAATACGTGCTCGACCGGCTCGATCTCATCTTGCTGATGACCGTCAATCCGGGCTTCGGCGGGCAGAAATTCATCGACGCCGTGGTTGACAAGGTCGCCCGCGTGAAGGCGATGGTCGGCGACCGGCCGATCGATATCGAGATCGACGGCGGCGTGACACCCGAAACCGCCCCCCGTGTCGCCGCCGCCGGCGCCAATGTGCTGGTCGCCGGATCCGCCGTCTTCAAGGGCGGCTCGGTCGACAGTTACCGCGCCAACATTGCCGCGATCCGAAGCGCGGCCAGAAGCGCGTGAGTTTGGCGAGACGGCACATGGCCCAATTGGAAAAGGTGGCCGCTTTCTCGGGACCGTGAAACTTGTTCAGATCGTCATCCTCAACGCAAAACTGAGGGACCAATTTCAACAACAGAATTGATGACAGCCGGGTATTGGGAAGACTCCGGCACACCATTGCGCGGAAGCCTTTTTTCAACGAATTGCGCCTATGACGGTTGGCATGGACGCGGCAGACACCACCGTGCCGGCGCGGCCGGACCGGCGCTCAAATGCGCGAAGATCCCGCACCTGGCGGGGCGTGATCGGGTTTGCTGTCATTTGGTCCGTGCTGATCACCGGTCTGGTGGCGCTTCAGCTGGGATTTGCCGGACTGGCCCTGAGCGGGCGGCTGGTCTGGACCCTTGCCCTTTTCGCGGCGGGTTCTTTTTTCGGCGGCCTGTTCGCACACGGGTTTTCAGCCGTTGCGGTCAAGTTGAAAAACGAGCCCACCGCACGCTTTGCCGCATTCTTCATCGGGCTGTCCTGCGGAACGGTCGGCCTGACCGCATTTTTGCACTTTCTCGACTACCGGGATTACTACGCGAAGTGGCACAGCCCCGCCCGGTCGATGTACTGGATCCACGAGCAGCTCATGACCGGTGCCGGATCGGCCTATATCTTCGTGGTCAATGCCATGCCGCTTCTTCTTCCGTGGGGCTTGCCACTCTTGTTTGCGGCAAGCTGGGATTATGCTGTTCAGGGAGCCCGCCCTGCCCCGGCGCGGCATTGAGAAAACCGGCGCTTCCTGCTAGACCCCGGCCGTGCTCCCCAAGAACGAGGGTTATTGATGATCCCGCGCTACTCGCGGCCGGACATGGTCGCCATTTGGTCTCCTGAAACGAAATTCCGCATCTGGTTCGAGATCGAGGCTCATGCCTGCGATGCGCTGGCCGATCTCGGCGTCATTCCGAAGGAAGCCGCCAAGACCATCTGGGACAAGGGCGGAGCCGCCACGTTCGACATCGACCGGATCGATGAGATCGAGCGGGAAACCAAGCATGATGTGATCGCGTTCCTGACGCATCTGGCGGACATCGTCGGCCCCGACGCCCGCTTCGTGCACCAGGGCATGACCTCTTCGGATGTGCTCGACACGTGCTTCAACGTTCAGCTCGCCCGTGCCACCGACATCCTCTTAAAGGACCTGGACGATCTGCTCGCGGCTTTGAAACGCCGGGCATTCGAACACAAGGATACGGTCTGCATCGGCCGCTCCCACGGCATTCACGCCGAACCGGTGACCTTCGGGCTGAAGATGGCCGAAGCCTACGCCGAATTCGACCGGTGCCGGACCCGGCTGATAAATGCCCGCGAGGAAATCGCCACCTGCGCCATTTCCGGCGCGGTCGGGACCTTCGCCAACATCGATCCGCACGTGGAAGAACATGTCGCCAAGGCGATGGGCCTTCAGGCCGAACCGGTTTCCACCCAGGTGATTCCCCGTGACCGGCACGCCATGTATTTCGCAACGCTCGGCGTCATCGCCTCGTCGATCGAGCGGGTGGCAACGGAAATCCGCCACTTGCAGCGCACCGAGGTGCTGGAAGCGGAGGAGTACTTCTCCAAGGGCCAGAAGGGCTCGTCGGCCATGCCGCACAAGCGCAATCCAGTCTTGACGGAGAACCTCACGGGTCTCGCCCGGCTGGTGCGCGGCTATTCGATTCCGGCTATGGAAAATGTCGCCCTGTGGCATGAGCGGGACATTTCGCATTCGTCGGTTGAGCGCATGATCGGGCCGGACGCCACGGTCACGCTGGATTTCGCGCTGGCCCGCCTGACCGGCGTCATCGATAAACTCGTGGTCTATCCGGAGCGCATGATCGGCAACATGGACCGGCTCGGCGGCCTGGTACATTCGCAGCGCATCCTGCTCGCCCTGACCCAGGCCGGATCCTCGCGCGAGGATGCCTACCGTCTTGTTCAGCGCAACGCGATGAAGGTCTGGGACAGCTACCACGTTGCCGGCAGTGCGTCCGTCGACTTTCTCACCGAGCTGTTAAACGATGCCGACGTGCGCGCATATCTGTCCGAGGAGGACATCCGCGACCGGTTCGACCTTGGCTATCACACCAAGAACATCGACACGATTTTCAAGCGCGTCTTTGGATAAGACCAAGCAGATTTGCATCTGTTGGCGATTGCCGCTCCGGTCCCTTTCGGCCGTTTGACAAGCGCGGTATTCCTCGGCATGAGGGCCAGCTTACCGGCCTGCCATGAGACGATGTGAGATCAAACGTGAAGATCGCCGACACCGATATCCTGCTCGTTCCCGGCCAAGGCGACACGCCGGATGGGCATTGGATGAAACGCTGGCAGGCCAAGATGGCCAATGCCTGGGTCGTGGAGCAACTGAACTGGCACCAGCCGGTTCGCAAGGTCTGGCAGGATGCGCTGGTTGCGCGGGTGGAACTGGCAAACCGGCCGGTGGTTTTGGTCGGTCATTCGCTCGGCTGCATCCTGATCGCGCATGCCGGCCATGTCCTTCCTAAAGGCACAGTGCGCGGCGCCTATCTGGTCGCGCCGACCGACCTGGAGCGCAACGCGCCGAAACCCGTCTTTGACGTGGCAGGCTTTGCGCCGCTGCCGGCTGCGCCCCTGCCCTTCCGGACCCATCTGGTGGCAAGCCGCACCGACCCGCAGTGTGCCTTTGAGCGGGCGGCGGAGTTCGCGAAATCCTGGGGGGCGACCTTTCAGGATGCTGGAGACGCGGGACATCTCAACCTTGCTTCGGGCCACGGGCCGTGGCCGGAAGGCATGATGTCCTTCGCCGCCTTCATGAAGCGGCTCGGCTGACGCCGCCGATCAGGTCATGACCACGCGGCCGGTTGCATGAGATGCGTCACGCGCCGCGCCACAAGATAACTTGCCGGAGCCGCCAGCAGCGCGCCCGCCGCCGCCGATCCGATCAAGAACAATGCGTTGAAATCATTGACCCCGTAGATCGTCAGCGGCACCAACGCGCCGAACCCGGCAAGGGTCGGACCGATGATGATGTAAAAAATGATCGCAAGCTTCCACATGGCCGGGACTCCTTGGCCAAAATGCCGGTTCTGAAGCCGGCCAGCCGGTTCGATCGGCGGACCGGATATTCATGATATCCACTATTGGAAGTTGAGATCAGCGTCCTTGATGGACATCAAATGTCACAGGCCGCCCGCGCCGCACCGGCCGCGTCCCGAAACAGCATCAGGTCCATGCCATAGGCCATGAGATCGTATCCGGCAGACCGGTTTTCGGCGACCTTTTCGCTCGTCATGCAAAAGATCCCGGCAATCTTGCCGGCCGCCTTGGTGCGGCGGGCCAGCTCTGCGGCGACCCTGGTGGTTTCCGCGCCGTTGGGATCAAGCGCCGCGCCGCCGGCCAAAGTGAGGGACAGGTCACTCGGGCCGACAAAGATACCGTCAATGCCCGGAACCGCGAGAATATCGTCGAGTGCCGCAATGGCATCCGGTGTTTCGATCATGGCAAGAGCCAGTGTCTCGTCGTTCGCGGTGCGAAGGTAGTCGGGAAGCGCCTGCCCGTTCAGCATCGCCGCCCGGTGGGGCGCCCAGCTGCGTTTTCCGACAGGCGGATATTTCATCGCTTCGGCGAAACCGATCGCATCGGCCTTCGAGTTGATCATCGGCGCAATGATGAGCTCCGCCCCGATATCCAAAAGGCGGCTTGCGGTCCCGAAATCGCCGACCGGGATCCGGGCAAGGCGGTGGCTGCCGGTCAGCGCCAGCGACGCAAAGGCGTCGCGAACGCTGGCAATATCATGCATGCCGTGCTGAAGATCGAGCGTCACCGCGCGGTATCCGGCGCGGCCCATCAGCTCGGCGAGAATTGGTACCGCCAAAGCGGACCAGCCGGTGACAACAGCGTCTCCACCCCGAAGTTTGCCTGCAAGCGTTTTTGGTTCAGGCATTTACGTGCTCCCCTGCCTGCGCCGAGTAATGATCGCGGCGCTGCGAAATCTGTTGCCCGGCTTGCCGGCAAGCGCGGCCCACGCGGAACACCCGCGCAGCAAAAAGGCCCCCGTACGTGTCGAGGGCCCGAGCGAGCGCGGATCGACCGCCGGCTTACCCTTCGTTCTGCAATTGATCGACGGCCGTGTGCATCAGCTCATCCATTGTCCGCCGGATCTGGTGGTCGGACTGATCGACATTGGCGGCATCGAAGTCCGTGCGGATCTTGCGGAACACGTCCTCATCGCCCGGCTCTTCAAAATCGGCCCGGACCACCTCCTTGGCGTAGTCCTCAGCTTCCGGCCCCGCTTTACCCAAATGTCCCGCTGCCCAAAGACCGAGCAGTTTGTTGCGCCGCGCGGTCGCCTTGAACCGCAGCTCCTCGTCATGCGCGAACTTGCTCTCAAATCCTTCTTCGCGCTTGTCGAACGTGCTCATTCTTGTGCCTCCTGAAACTTCGGCCTGCCCCTATTCCACTCATATAGGAAGGCGTTGGCCCCTTCCATATCCCCCGGCGCGGGCCAAATCAACGCAGGAACGGCGCGCTGCACCGAAAGCATGACCTGGCGCTCAATTTCATTTTCCTGCCCCGATTGTACTTTTACCGCGCTTCGGGTAAGTTCCGCGCCGCTGACGCGGGGTCGAGATGTCAAGTCTCCCCACGCACGCCGGCCGACCGGCGCAGCGCGGGGGGGATGGCTGGATAGGAAAGAACCCCGGATACATGGATTTTCTCAAACACACACGGTATGTGCCAATGAACCGCCGCCGGCGAATTTATGAAGGCAAAGGCAAGATCCTTTACGAAGGTCCGGAACCGGGAACGCTGATCCAGCACTTCAAGGACGACGCGACCGCCTTCAACAACAAGAAGCACGAGATTGTCGACGGCAAAGGCGTGCTGAACAACCGGATCTCCGAGTACATCTTCAACCACTTGAACGGCATCGGTATTCCGACCCACTTCATCCGGCGCATGAACATGCGCGAACAATTGATCCGGGAAGTGGAGATCATTCCTCTGGAAGTGGTCGTGCGCAACGTCGCCGCCGGTTCGCTCGCCAAGCGCCTGGGGCTTGACGAAGGCACCCAGTTGCCCCGCTCGATCATCGAGTTCTATTACAAGAACGACGAACTCGACGATCCGATGGTCGCCGAAGAGCACATCACCGCGTTCGGCTGGGCAACGCCTCAAGAACTCGACGACATGATGGCGCTGGCGATTCGTGTCAACGACTTCCTGTCCGGCCTGTTTCTGGGTGTCGGCATCCGTCTCATCGATTTCAAGATCGAGTGCGGCCGCCTGTTTGAGGGCGACATGATGCGGATCGTCGTCGCCGACGAGATCTCGCCCGACAGCTGCCGTCTGTGGGATATTGAGACCGACAACAAGATGGACAAGGACCGCTTTCGCCGGGATCTCGGCGGCATGCTGGAAGCCTATCAGGAGGTCGCCAAACGCCTGGGGATCTTGAACGGCAACGACAGGCCGACAGTCTCCGGCCCCACGCTGGTGCAGTGAGTCTCGCCCGCTGTTTCAACTTCGGGCTCCACGCCCTTGATGGTCCGTTGAACAGCGGTGCCCCTTTCGAACCGGGCAGACGTGGTGTATGCAGCGCCTGACTTGCCGGCCTCGGCTTTGCGGAGAATTAAAGACATGAAGGCACGTGTGATCGTCACCTTGAAAAACGGTGTGCTCGATCCGCAAGGAAAAGCCATTGAAGGCGCGCTCGGTGGCCTCGGCTTTGACGGTGTGGGCGCGGTGCGCCAGGGCAAGGTGTTCGACGTGGAGCTCGACGGGTCGGACGCCACTGCGGCGAAGGCGCGTTTGGAGCAGATGTGCGAAAAACTCCTGGCCAACACGGTGATCGAGAACTACGCCATCGAGATCGGCTGATCAGTGGCGATGCGCAGCACGGGACGGCGGAGTGTGGATGACGACAGCGCGCGCCATCAGGTTCCTCGCCGTTAAGGCTGCGATATTCATACTAATCCCGGCGGCCGCGGCCGTGCTGGCCGTGGTGTTCCTGCTTTGACCTTCATAGGGACGTAAGCCTCATGAAAACCGCCGTTATCGTCTTTCCAGGATCCAACCGCGACCGGGACATGTTCCATGCCCTGGAGCTGATCACCGGGTCCCGGCCCCAGTCGGTCTGGCATGGTGAAGCCACGCTGCCGGATGTCGATCTGGTGGTCGTGCCGGGCGGGTTTTCCTATGGCGACTATTTGCGCTCCGGCGCGATCGCGGCCCGCTCGCCGATCCTGAAAGATCTTGTCGCAAAGGCCGGTCAGGGCGTGACGGTGCTGGGCGTCTGCAACGGATTTCAGATCCTAACGGAGGCCGGCCTGCTGCCGGGTGCCTTGATGCGCAATGCCGGACTGACCTTCGTCTGCAAGGAGATCCTTCTGGAAACGGTTACGGATGCTACGCGGTTTTCCCGCTCGTTCAAAAAAGGCCAGGTCTGGCGCTGCCCGGTGGCCCATCACGACGGCAACTACTTCGCCGACGCGGACACCTTGCAAGCCCTGGAGGACAACGGCCAGGTGGTGTTCCGTTATGCAAACGGCACCAATCCCAACGGCTCGGTCAACGACATCGCCGGAATCATGAATGCCGGTGGCAACGTGCTCGGCATGATGCCGCATCCCGAAAACCTGGTCGAGCCGCTCAACGGCGGCACCGACGGACGGCTTTTGTTCGAAAGTCTCGTGGCCGCGGCCTGATGACGATGCCGACCGCGCCGATGCGGATCATGTGAGAAGGACCGGATCGATGGCAAGCCATCTCAGCTACAAGGAGCGCGCCGTTCTGGCAGAAGGTGTCCGGAAATACCTTGCCGATGAACTCGATGTGGAAATCGGCAACATGGACGCTGAGTTTTTGATCGAGTATTTGAGCGGAACGCTCGGCAGCTTTTATTACAATCAGGGTTTGCGGGACGCGGAAGCGGTGCTGTCGCGCAAGCTGGACGACGTCTCGGACGAACTGCGCGCGCTGGAACGCCCGGCCGGCTGATCGGACGGCTAAGCGGCCCTGTGCCGTTCCATTTTCGGCGCGTGACCGAACCTGCGGGTAAAGGCTCTCGAAAACGCGGCCGCGCTGGAAAACCCGCACATGCGGGCGACGGTCTTGACCGGCGTTCCCGATTCCAGCTCGGTGCGGGCGATTTCAAGCCGCCAGTTGGAGAGATAACCGCCCGGCGTGATGCCCAGAACCTCCTTGAAGGTGACGGCGAACTGGGTCCGGGACATGCCGGCGGTCTCCGCGAGCTGTTCGAGTGTCCAGTGTTTTTGCGGCGCTTCATGGACGGAGACCAGCGCTGTGGCAAGACGCGGATGCGCCAGCCCCGCCAGTAAACCCACATCGGCGGCCCCGCGCTCAAGCGCGTGGCGCAGGAGCCGGATCACCACCACTTCACACAGCCGGTGAAACACCGCCAGCCCGCCGCAGCGCGGTTGCACCACTTCCGCGACAAGCGGTTCGACCACGGCAGCAAGTTCCGGCGCGTCCTTGAGTGCGATCGCGATCCGCTCCGGAAGCGCCATCACCAGGTGATGCCCGGCCCCTGATATGGTGATCTGAGCCGCCACGAGCCGTTCGCCGGGATCCTTGCCGGCCGTTGTCGGTGCCGACCGTGCCGGGGCGCTGCCATACGGCATGAACACCAGCAGCAGGCCGGCATCCAGCGTCCGGTAGACGTGGAAATTCGCCTCGTCAGACGCATCGGCTCCGGGCATGACGATGCCGGCATGCACCCGAAACCGTTCAATCAAGGAGGACAGCCGGTCCAGTCGGCCATCCAGGCCCGCACAAGGTGGCTGCGCCATATTCCGTACTCCCGATCATATTTTACGAACAAAGCAACTCCCAAAGTTCATTACATTAAACCAACACGTCCGTGAAGTGCGGATCGCCAACATCGTTTATTTTTGGAGTTAACACATGCTCGTCCCCCGCCAGAAGGTGCCCGGCCTGGTTGTTGAAACCCTTGGCCATGGCACGTTCGATCTTGCCAATGATGCCCCGGATTTTGCCACGCTGGTGGTGTTTTACCGTGGCCTGCATTGTCCGATTTGCGCCAGTTATCTGAAAGAACTTGAACGTCTGACACCGGAGTTTGCCGAAAAGGGCGTCAAAACCATCGCGATCTCCTCCGACAGCGAGGACCGCGCCCGGCAGATGGCGGAAAAGATCGGTGCCAATACGCTGCGCTTCGGCTACGGCCTGCCACTGTCATTGGCCAGGGACTGGGGCCTTTACATCTCAACGAGCCGCGGCACGACATCAATCGGGATCGAAGAGCCGACGTTGTTCTCCGAGCCAGGGGTCTTTCTCGTCAGGCCGGATGGCACGCTGTACTTTGCCTCGGTCCAGACCATGCCGTTTGTCCGGCCCCATTTCAAGGAAATGGCCGGTGCCCTCGATTTCGTTCAAAAGAACGACTACCCGGCGCGGGGCGAATACACCGGCGCCGTTTGATCTGCAGTTCTGGGCGCCGGCACGCAATCCGGTGCCCGCCCTTCGTGCATCTTCAGTCCAATGAGCGGCCGTTTCGACATGAGAAGCATGTCGACATCGTCTCCACGGTTGAGGCGCTTTCTCAGCCTTTGAAATGACCTATCCGCCCCAAGCGGCCTATCGAATAGGTCGGCCGGGGAAACCGTTGACGAGCTCCACGTCTCGCAGAATCTGCCGCGCAAGAGGAGGCCTGCTGCTGTCGTTTCGTGTGACAAGAAACAGGCCCGGCCACGTCAAGTCGCGGTCCATATTAGCCCGTAAACGAAATGGAAGCGGACCCTCCCCTTGCCGCGACCGGTATCGCGCCGGTGTCCGGTAAGGGAGTGTTTTTTGGGTTTGTGCGTGACGCGTTTTGGACGCAACTCCAATTCGTCCACAGGACCTAATATGGGCAAACATATACCAAAAATTGTAATTCATGCTGTACTTATTTTTGATTGATCAATCTATGGGATGTGAGGCATACTTAAACAATCTATAGATGAGTAGTTTTATAATGGGTAAGATGAGATGATTTCAGCAGATACAGCCAAAGAGCGGATGGAATTTCTCAAGGTCTATATGGCTGACCTGAAGAATTGCTATGATGGCAGGGAATTGGCGGCTGGCTTCGGCGAGTACGCACTGCAAGCGGCACAAATGGATCCACCCTTCGAAGCCGCCCAAGCCTATTTCGCGGCTTACCTTGCCAAACGTGCCATGAAGTCCACCGGCGCGCCGTCCACCGAGCCGATTGAGCGGTTTCAAGCCGCAATCAAACTGTGCGCGGACGATGACAGTCCAGCCGGCAGGACCTTGTTGTCGCTGTCAGAAAATGCTGCAGGTTGTGGTGTCTATGACACCATTCGTTTTCCCGATACATTCACAACCCGCGGACCGGCGCCCAATTTCATTGCCGCAGCAGAAGGTTTGCTTGAACGCCCGCTTCAGACCGATAACGACATCGTCCGCGGTTCGGACTATTTTGCGGAACGACTGGCCGTAACACTGACCGGCAAACCGATGTCAAGCGGCGAGATCGCCAAGGCATTCATCTCCGGCGAATTGAAGCCGGATCCGGAACTCTTGCCCGAACTTTATTCCTTTCAACTGACAGCAATCGGCGACTCGCTCTCCCTCCAAAGCGAGCACCACCTTGCCAATGAGTTGTTCGCCTGGCTTGTGGACTATGATCAAGACTATTACGCAAGCCGCTTCCAATGGGGACGGGCGGCGCAGCGTGCGCTGGCAAATGGCGACGAGGAGGCCGCTCATCGCCTTGTCGACATCTATTCTGGCCTCGTTGATCTGATCATCAGAAAGAACCCGCAACTGGAAGCACGCGGCCCGGACATCGCCAAACCGCTTTCCGAGACCAGTCCGGTTGATCTTGCCGCCTTGGTCAGTTCCTGCGAACGCAGGATCGCAACGCGTGAACCCTTGGCGCCTGCCGCCTCGCTGCTGGGGCTTTCAAAACTGCTGGTCGAACGCGGCAAGGAGGGGCGGTCAGCTCTGCTTGAACGCATGCGCCTGGTCGACAACCAAAGAACCACATACGATTTTTCGTCATCAATGGCCGCGCTGGTAGCCACCGCTTAGACAATGGCACACGAGACATTCGTCAATGTCGCTTTGCCGGAGGACCTGCTGCTGCGAGCCAGCTCCTCCGGCGAACGCGACAATGCAATCTTGTCCAACCGGTATGTCCTCGGCTGGCCCCGAACGGAGCTGATCCGCGAACTGCAAAACGCTGTCCAGCAGGAATTGGAAGAGGGTGGAGAAATCCTGATCTACCCGTTCGGATTTATGAGGCTTCAGTTCATGAAGCATCGTAAATGCAATGGATATTGTCTGCATATTTGGATGTCAGACCTTGTGGAGGAAAACTATCCGCATGCCCACATATTCGACATGGACAGCCGGCTGTTGTCCGGCTCCATGCGAAATTTGGACTGGCATGTTGACCCGTCGCCTGACGGTGAACACGTCTGCTATTGGCCCGAACACCGGGACGACATTGCAAGCTACCAGCGTTTCCCCGGCCGTTATCGCTTGACCCTGAAAAAAGACAGCATCTTGAGGTCCGGCGATACTTACACCGTTGCCAAAGGCGCGTTTCACAGCAGCTTTCCCGTATGGGACGGAACACCTGTCATTACGCTGATCCGCAAGACCAACATCGATCCCGATGGCGCACCGGTCAATGTTCTGCCGGCGGACAGGCCGCATCCAAGCGCCTACAAATTCACACCGTTTTCTCAGGAAGAAGCCCTGCGAAGATTGGAAAGCGCGCTGAACGCCTTGTGAGCGCATTCACGCTTGCACCGCTGTTTTCATCCGGAACAGTACCGTTCGGTACCACGGCGCAACCGCACCGAACCAATCGGCGGCCGACGGGCCCGGCGCCCCCCCAACCGC
Source organism: Roseibium sp. (assembly GCA_017643215.1). Classification (GTDB taxonomy): domain Bacteria; phylum Pseudomonadota; class Alphaproteobacteria; order Rhizobiales; family Stappiaceae; genus Roseibium. The sequence continues at coordinate 49,017 of JAEPNV010000019.1, forward strand.
TGGAGCCCTGCCCCGACAGTCGCGCCAAAGGGTATTCAGAACCTCTGGAAGCCTTTGATCTGGGGTCACATCCACCTTTGCAATAAGCGCATCTATCAGGGAAAGGGCAAATTGCTGAACCGCAATCGCCTGTTGGGCTTCAGCATCTTGCGCCAAAGAACTGCCGGAAATCGTATCGGCCTCAACAGCCAGATATCCCCGCATTCGATGTTCGGCCAGGGCAAAGGCCAATGCCTGCATTATGTTTTTGCGAACGAGCGGAAAATCCGCCGTTTTGCCGAACCTCCAGGCGATATTGCGGGATGGCAGATCCCCGAGCTGTCCCCCCAAACGAGCCGTATCGGCCAGCCCGCACGCCCCATCCAGCAGAAGGAAGGAGCGCAAGGGATAGCTGAAAAAGCGGTGTATCAGGTATTGCCGTTCCGGTCTGTCCAATTCGCGTTCTGGAACTTCGAAAACACCGCTTTCCAGGATCTCGATCGCACAAAAAGTCAGAAGATCTGATGCATCCCGGAAAGTCAGGCGCACGGGTTTGGCCTGCGGCGGCGCCGGACCGCCAATCAATAGCCCATCGGTTTTCAGATCGTGTCCGACACCGGTTTCAAGGCGCAGATACTCCTCCTGCGTGATTGCGTAACAAGACACATTGCAAAACAGATCCGCGTGATCGTGCAGGAATTCCCGCAGCGGCGGGAGCGGTGTTTCCTTGTCCCCGACCAGCACAAAATCGAAATCACTCAAGCACCGCACGTCGTCGCCCATGAGCGGCATGCAGGGCTCTCCGCGCGCAAATGATCCGCCAAGCAGCAGCGAGCGGGTGCCCGGCATCCGGCGGGAGAGTTCGGCCAGGGCGGCGGCTATACGCCGGCTCAAGAACCATTGCCTGGCGCCGGGTCCTGTCGGGCCCCAACCCGTCCTGGCAATGATATGGGCATGAATCGTGTCTTCGTTCATGGTGCGGTCAAGCTGGAAACGGCGTGTTCCACTCGGAACCGCCTTTCGTTTGGAGGACTTCGCTCGGGCAGTCCAAAGACTGCAATCTGAACTCCGCCGACGCTACCAAAAAAGTTGCAACCTATCTGCACAGCAACCAAACAGTCCATGTCACCCATTACCGGTGACGTCTTTTCCGGCCGCCTCGGGAGATCTTTGCAATGAGAACAGCATCCCGCCTCTCCCCTTCCGCGATGCGATCTGCTAAACGGCGGCCACAGACCCCGACCTGAACGTTCAAGCGGACCGCCATGATCCCCAACGACATCAAGATCACCCCCGAGCTCGTCGAAGCCCATGGGCTGAAACCGGACGAATACGACCGGATTTTGGGCTTGATCGGCCGGACGCCGACATTCACCGAACTGGGGATCTTTTCGGCCATGTGGAACGAGCACTGTTCCTACAAGTCCTCCAAGAAGTGGCTGAAAACCTTGCCGACCGAAGGGCCGCGGGTGCTTCAAGGACCGGGCGAGAATGCCGGTGTCGTCGACATCGGCGATGGCCAGGCCGTTGTCTTCAAGATGGAAAGCCACAACCACCCCTCTTACATCGAACCCTACCAGGGCGCGGCGACCGGCGTCGGCGGCATTTTGCGCGACGTCTTCACCATGGGCGCCCGGCCGGTGGCGGCCATGAACGCGCTGCGCTTCGGAGCGCCCGACCATCCGCGCACCCGGCATCTGGTTTCGGGCGTGGTCGCAGGAGTTGGCGGTTATGGGAATTCCTTTGGCGTGCCGACGGTTGGCGGCGAGGTGGAATTTCATCCCCGCTACAACGGCAACTGCCTCGTCAATGCCTTTGCCGCCGGCCTTGCCAAGACGGACGCGATCTTCTTGTCGAAAGCCGAGGGCGTCGGACTGCCGGTCGTCTATCTCGGCGCCAAGACCGGGCGCGACGGCGTCGGCGGCGCCACCATGGCGAGCGCGGAATTCGACGACACGATCGAGGAAAAGCGTCCGACCGTGCAGGTCGGTGATCCGTTCACCGAAAAATGCTTGCTGGAAGCCTGCCTTGAACTGATGGAAACGGGCGCGGTTATCGCGATCCAGGACATGGGCGCGGCCGGCCTGACCTGTTCGGCCGTCGAGATGGGCGCCAAGGGCGACCTCGGCATCGAGCTGGACCTGGACGCGGTGCCGGCCCGCGAGGACGGCATGAGCGCCTATGAAATGATGCTGTCGGAAAGCCAGGAACGCATGTTAATGGTCCTGCGGCCCGAACTGGAAGGCGAGGCGCAGGCGATCTTCAAGAAATGGGGTCTCGATTTTGCGATCGTCGGCAGAACGACCGACACGCTGCGGTTTGTCGTCAAGCACCAGGGCAACATCGTCGCCGACCTGCCGATCAAGGAGCTGGGCGACGAAGCCCCTGAATATGACCGGCCCTGGCAGGCGCCGGAAAAACGCCCGGTTGTTCTGGCCGCCGATGTGCCCGAACCGGACGACTATGCCGGGGCGCTGAAAGCGCTCCTGGGCAGCGCCAACGGCGCCTCGCGGCGCTGGGTGTATGAGCAGTACGACACGCTCATTCAGGGCAACACGGCCGCCGGTCCCGGCGGCGATGCCGGGATCATCCGGGTCGACGGCACGGGCAAGGGACTGGCCTTTTCCGTCGACGTGACACCGCGCTACTGCGAGGCCGATCCGGTCGAGGGTGGAAAACAGGCGGTCGCGGAAGTCTGGCGGAACCTCACCGCCGTCGGCGCTAATCCCTTGGCGGCCACCGACAATCTCAATTTCGGCAATCCGGAAAAGCCGGAGATCATGGGGCAGTTCGTCGGCTGCATCAAAGGCATCGGCGAGGCGTGTCGGGCGCTCGACTTCCCGATCGTGTCGGGCAATGTCTCGCTTTACAACGAAACCCATGGCGAGGCGATCCTGCCGACCCCGGCGATCGGCGGCGTTGGCCTGCTGCCCGACGTGACGGTCCGCGCGGCGGCGGCCTTTCGAAATGCCGGCGATGCGATCATCGTCATTGGCGGCAAGGGCACGCATCTGGGTGCCTCGCAATATCTGGCTGACATCCTCGGACGTGAAGACGGCGCGCCGCCACCGGTGGATCTGGCTGCCGAAAAGCGCCGCGGCGCACTGGTCCGCCGGCTGATCGGTACCGGCCGGCTGACCGGCGTGCACGACATCTCCTCCGGCGGGCTCGCCGTTGCGCTCGCTGAAATGGCGATCGCCGGGGGGATCGGCGCAACGGTCAGGACCGACGGCCCGGCGCACGCGGCGCTCTTTGGCGAGGACCAGGGCCGGTACCTCGTCACCGCCGCCCCCGGCGGCCTCGACGCGCTCCTGGAAGACATCATCGACAGCGGAATTGAGGTGCACCCCATCGGCACAACCGGCGGAACACAATTGACTGTCGAGGGTGTTCTCACCATATCGGTTGAAACGCTGCGCGAAGCACACGAGACTTGGTTTCCGGCCTATATGTCTGGAAAACCGGTCTGACGGCGCAACGGCGCTTTGAGGGAAGGACAAAAACAAAATGCCGATGGACGCGAACGAAATCGAATCCCTGATCAAGGCGGCTTTGCCCGACGCGCAGGTGGAAATCCGGGACCTTGCGGGCGACGGCGACCACTATGCGGCCAATGTCGTGTCGGAAGCGTTTCGCGGCAAGAGCCGCGTGCAGCAGCATCAACTCGTTTATCAGGCGTTGAAGGGAAACATGGGCGGCGAGCTGCATGCGCTCGCGCTTCAGACCAAGGCGCCGGACTGAACGCTGAAACAAGGCAAAATTTGCCTGATTAAGTGATTTCCCGTATCAGGGTATCGAAACACGGCGTAAAGCGCCGCAAGGGCCAAAAGGACGGAACACCATGAGCATCCAGGACTGGATCAAAAGCGAAGTCGATAGCAATGATGTCGTGCTCTTCATGAAGGGCACGCCGAATTTTCCGCAATGCGGGTTTTCCGGTCAGGTCGTGCAGATCCTCGACTATGTGGGCGTGCCGTATAAGGGCATCAACGTCCTTGAGGACGATGAGCTGCGCAACGGCATCAAGGAATTCACCAACTGGCCGACCATTCCCCAGCTCTATATCAAGGGTGAATTTGTCGGCGGCTGCGACATCATCCGCGAGATGTTCCAGAACCAGGAACTTCAGGCCGCCTTTTCCGAAAAAGGCATCGAGACCAAGCAGACGGCTTGATCTGACGGCGAATTTCGCATGACAAAAGCGGGCCGGACGGCCCGCTCTAGACTGCTGACAAACCGGTTTATCTTTCACCAGTCATGCCCGGGCCTGTCCCATTGCTGTCCGGTTTAACCCGGTTGTGGGATGTTCATCGTCAGCCCGCAATCCTCACCATGCCGCCCCGGCCACCGAGCCGGGGCCCAGCGCGGCGCGGACGGATTTGTTTTCCAGAATAAGGTTCAGGGGTTGCAGGGTCCCGGATGGCCGCTCACGCGGCCTCCGGGAAGGCACCAAATAGCAGGCCACACCCACGCCAGATTCCATGTCCTTATCCGTTTTGGCCGCGCAAAACGCAATTGGTTCAATGACATAGGCCTGCCCCTGGATTTTAAACCGGACAGCCGTGGGCCTGTCCCGCGCATCCATAACGGTTTGATAATTGTGGATCCCCTGAACCTTTTCCGAGGATGACGTCGGACAAATCGGGGATTGTCATCAACCTCAAGCGGGCCGGACGGCCCGTTTTTCTTGTGTCCAGCACAAATGGCTGAGCCGCGGTCCTTGCTCGGGGCCCTTCACAGCGCGGCAGCTCCGGGCGCCTTTCTACAGTCACCGCATCCATTTTCGTGCATATCGGCGGATCCGAACTCGGCAGATTTTGCCGAATCGCCTAATCTGAATGCAAGGTGAATGCCGGATTCAGGATCAGTACAGTCGCGTACCGCCATTCTCCGCCCATGACATGCCGGCCGGATCGGCCGCAGCCAAGGGGGACGGGGGACATGAAACTTCTGACTGTTGGAGCCATCACAATAGCCGCGACGCTCGCCGGGCTCGGCCTTGCCGCCACCGGTGAAAAATCGACCCCGGACCTGAGGCGGGTCGATTGCAACCAGATCACGATCTTTGCACCGCAGGACGGCAAGTCAGCCGATGACCTGTGCCGCGGTTATGGCGGCACCGCCAATGCCGGCGCGCAAGCGGCGGCCGAAGGGCTGGTGATTCTGGTGCGCAACCAACCGATGGGCGGCTTTGAAGGCGAACTGTCCGTCCGCTGACGCAACGGGTTAACCGCCAAGCGCAAACGCTTCGACCGGCTCGGCAATGTTGTGCAGGCTGAGCGCGCCAAGCGGGATGGGATCCTCCGCCCGTCCGTCTGTGACATCCTTTGTGACAACGATGGAATGGCCCATGCGCTTGCCGTGATCGCTGAGCCGGGCGGCAAGGTTTGCCGCCGCCCCGATCACCGTGAAATCGAGCCGCTCGCGTGAACCCACATTCCCATAGGTGACCTCGCCGAACGCGATGCCAATGCCACAGGATACCGCCTGGGCTGCGCCATTTTGAGGCCGTTCGAGCGCCGCGGCCACTTTCCGGGCGCAGGCGACCGCCCGCCGGCACGCCTCGGCAGGCCCGTCCGTTTCAGGAAAAATGGCCAGGACCGCATCGCCGATGAACTTCAGGACCTCGCCATCTTCTGCGTTGACAAGATCGGTCGTCACTTCAAAAAAGTGGTTGAGGAGATCGACATAAGCTGTTCGCCCGAGATCCGTTTCCAGGCGCGTCGATCCGCGAAGGTCACAGAACAGGATGGCCGCGTCGATCACATCGCCATCCCCGCGCCGGATCTCGCCGCCCAGGACCCGCGCGCCGGTGCGCTTGCCCAGATAGGTCTCCAGCAGCGCGGTTGCGTTGGCGCGCAGCGCGAAGACTTCATAAAGCCGGCTGACGATCGCCGAACATTCAAACACAAGACCAAGGTTCGGTGTCGTGAAACCGTCCGGATGATCGCTGGCCAGCGTCATCACGTTGATCTGGCCATTGGAGAACGGCAGCGGCATGGCGACATAGTCGGTCGCCCCTTGCGCCCGCAAGTCCTCCATGACCGCGAACGTGAACTCGTCCGGATTGGCATCGAGGCGCTGGCGCACGCCGCCGAGCCCGTTGGAGACATGCCGCAGCGGGCTGTTTTGAAACTCCGGGTTCTCCGCGAGTTGCTCATGCGATCCGGCGACGCTTTCCACATGGTCATCGTCCCGGGTCCAAAGATAGAAGCGTCCGGCAATCATCGGATGCAGCGACCAGATGAAGACTCCCAGCCGTGAGACCGCGATGCCATCCTCCACCAGCTTCCGGCCAATGGCTGCGGTGAGCGTTTCCGGCGTGTCCAGCGTCGAGGCATCGCGCAACAGCCAATCGACCGTTGGACCTGCGATATTACCGCCCGGCATCGGGTCGATGGCCATGTCCTCAAGGGCGTAGTCGGGCACAGCGTCCGGCATGAACGCGACATAGCCATCCACCGCCCGGCCTTCCGGCAGCGCGTTCTGGTAACACCACGCCCCATGCTCGACGACGTCATCGCCGATTTTGACGTGCAGATAGCTTGCGGTCCCCTTGAACGGGCAAAACGTGCGCCGGTCCGCGGCCGGAATCAGGTCGGCCACGATATCCGACTTTGGAAAATAGATGACCGGCGGCAGACGGGTTTCATGCATGACCCGGGCGCGCCGCGAGCGCGCCACCAGCGTGCTGCCCCGGCGCGCCTCCACCCATCCGGTCACCGGTTCGACCAGGATTTGATAGTCGTTGGCAGTCCGTTGGAGCATCTGGGTCATGGCTCAGCACATAGGCTTCCGCTGTCGCTGTTTCCAGTGCCCCGCCAGTTTCGGGGCGCTTGCCGGACCGCGGGCGTCGTTCATTCGGCGGCGTAAAGGTTCGCGGTCATGGCCAGCCCCGCCCCGCAGGGGTCTTCGGCTTCCCCGGCCGGGTCCTTGGCGACGGGCGTTCCGGGGCGAAGGTTGCCAAAATCGAACAGGGACCGGTCCAGAAGATGCGAGGGCCGCGTGTGGGCGAGCGCCCGCGCCATCACCCCAAGCCGTCCGGGCGCTGCCTTTTCCCAGCCCTGGAGCATGCGCTTGACCTCCTCGCGCTGCAGCCCGTCCTGCGCGCCGCACAGGTTGCAGGGAATGATCGGAAACGCCATGCCGGCTGCGTATTTTGCGATGTCGGCCTCCGCCGCATAGGCGAGCGGCCGCAGGACCAGAAGGTCGCCGTCGTCGTTGACCAGCTTCGGCGGCATGGAGGCCAGCCGGCCGCCATGAAAGAGATTCATGAAAAAGGTTTCCAGAATGTCTTCCCGGTGATGGCCGAGCACCACCGCCTCACAGTGGTTTTCCCGCGCGATCCGATACAAGATGCCCCGGCGCAACCGGGAACAGAGCGAACAATAGGTCCGATGCGCCGGGATCTTGTCGGTGACGATCGAATAGGTGTCCTCGCGGACGATGACGTGGTCAATGCCGTTTTCGGTGAAAAAACCGGGCAGCACATCTTCGGGAAAGCCGGGCTGCGCCTGGTCGAGATTGCAGGCCAGAAGGTCCACCGGCAACAGGCCGCGCCACTTCAGTTCAAGCAGAACGCCAAGCAGCGTGTAGCTGTCCTTGCCGCCCGACAGGCACACCAGCCACTTGACCGGTTGTCCGCCCGCCTCGCCCGGAACCATTGCGAAATCGTCAATCGCCTGGCGGGCCTGGCGCAACAAGCGCTTGCGCAGTTTCTTGAACTCAACGGTCGAGGGAGCACCGCGCAGCAGGGCGGACAAATCCGTTTCAAGGTGTGTTGTCGGCGCTTCGGTCATCTGGATCGTCCTGCGGAGGCCGGATGGCTTTTTCAGGGCGTGATCTCTAACCGATCAGGCGGGAACTGCCAAGGCAAGCATGCACCGGTTCAAAAGGTGATCGTTATTCTGCACTCCCAACTGCAAACACCTCCGATGGGGCAGCGGGCGAAGTCATCTAATACTCAGCGAATTACCCAACATTCAGATAAAATGCGTAATATCGAATATTCGCGCGAACGAATGCAGTGAAATAGTAGCCCTCGATCTGCGACCGGTTTCTATTGATAAGCGCCGGCGGCGCGATGCTGGCAGAGACCCTACATACCGGGCTGACCAACGGATTGAATATCGCGCTTGTATGGACGCTGTTCGGGTCAATGCCATCAAAATAAATGTCCCGGAAGGCGGCAAATGCGCTCATGTCGAACGACGCGGTCATCCGTCGGTCTGTGAAAAAATAAGTAAAACCTGCGATGTCAATCGTCACATGATCGGTTTGCTTGGGCGGAACCGTCCTTTCTGCCACGTTCGCAATCCGAACGCCCACAATCTTGTTTTGGTCGTTTGGATCAAAAATCGTCACGCTGGTCGCCGGAACCGATATTGGCAATATTATCTCATCGATCGCAAGAAGTTGAAACGGTCCTTCCCGCCGAAACGAGCGGCGCGCGGATGATGGCCGCTGGAACTGAGCGCGTTTCAGTTGCTCCATGAGCGCAAACAAAAACCGCTCAAGATCGTTGCGGGCCGGGCGGGAAGTCACCAATTTTTGGATCATCCCCTCCACCCCGTCAGGTGAAAGAAGGTCAAAATCGCTTGCGCGGATATTGGGAATGATTTCCGCTTCCAAAAACGCGCGCATCTGCGAAAACGGTTCAAAATCCTCTGCAATCTGCGCCTGCGGTTCCAGATAGTCGAAGACCTGGGTCAAAAATCCGTCTGGTGGCGGGGCGATCGCTTCTGTCAGGCTCCTTAGGTAAGTAGCCACCTGGTCGACCAGTGCCGGCGGCATTGGCTGCATCATTGCCGGAAAGACGGCCTGAACATACTGCTGGAAATAGCTTTCTGCGGTGGTTTCAACGGGATCTGGCGAAAATGCATCGCCGACAGAAATCTGAATGCTTGGCGTTTCAGCAGGATGCGTGTCCATCGACTGTCTCCAGGGCATTTGACACAGGCGGTCGGATATCAGGGCGAATTCCGCAGGCGGCCATTTCGCAGGCCGTCAGAAGTTTTCCACCAGGTTTAGACGATGGGTCACGGCCGCCTGACCGAAGTCGCCGCCGACTGCACCGGGTGCCAGGTGGTTTGTAATTTGCGTCCAGAGGTTCAAGCCAACAAAATACTTGCCGCCGCCGTTGGCCGGCAGAGCAATTTTGGCGACCGCACTGCCGTGCCGCCCGGTCGGCGGATGCGGCACGGATAGTGTGTCCGCCAGCTTCCAACCCTTGGCACTGAAAATCCTCTGATCGCGATGGACGCCCGCCCAGTCACTCAGTTTTGCCGGTTGGCCTTGCCGCCACTCCCAGACTTCGAAATGAACCGAAGTAGCAATCGTTGTGCTTTCACCGCCGCCTGGCCGAAAACTCCATCGGTACTCGGAGGTCATGAACCATGTGACATAGGCATCCGCCGACGCGCCGGCGGGCACATTGACGACACTGCCAATCAGCCCCTCAGCCACATCGGTTTCAGTCTTGCTGCCGGCGCATGCGCCGATCACCAGTTTACCCAAAGTCAAGTCGGTTTGCTGCGCGGGCGATGCCCCCGTCCAGCAGGTCGTTGCTCCAGGCCTGACCTTGCCCCAGTCCAGCGGCGGCGTGACGGCCAATAACAGGCGTCCGGGCACAAATGTGATCGTGGACGGGCTGGGAACCTGATATTGCGGAAGCAGCTGCGGCGCAAACAAGGGGTCGGCGTGTTCCACCAACATCCCCTGTGGTCCCCAACCTGAGTAAAACCTGCCGCCATTGTTAAACCGACTTGGAAAACCAAGTTCGAATTTTTCAGAATATTCGCTATCCAGCTGTTCAATAAATTCATTATCTGAATCACTAAAATTCTCAGAAACAACATAGCTGATCGGCATGAATAGATCGTCCTTCAACCACCATTTGTCGCCGATTGAGTACAATCGATATATTTAAAGCGTAAATCAATTTGACGAGAAATGCCCCTAGCAATTGCAAGGGATCAGGATCTATATTTTAACCTGCATAGGGGGCGATATGCGGATCCTTGAGCAGCTTTATCAGTGCGTGGAAAACCACCTTGCGCGTAACAAACCGCACTGGCCGGATTTCGCAAGTGGTTTCAAGACAGTGTTCGGCGCTGAGATGGCGCTCTACAGGGTCAGATACAATGAACACGGCGTTCGCGTTAGTGATTTCAACGTAATAACGACCTCAAATACACCGGTTCTTGAGGCTTATCTTGAAAAGCGCCTATTTGATTATCACCCGATGCCCGAGACGGAACTGGCGCCGCTCGAACCCATCCGGAGGACCGACAGTTTCACCGACGATGAATTCGTTCAATTCGGCGAATTGTCCGAATTTATGCTCAAGCACGGTATGTTTTATCTGATGGTGGTGCCAGCCTTGATGCAGGACGGGACTTATGTCGGGCTATACCTGTGGCGCGGACAGAATCAACGGGATTTCGATGACCAAGAAAAACAGCGTTCGGCACTGATCATGCGATACCTGCTGGCGATCGTGGATCATCAGCACCTGATTGAGACATCAGCAGATGCCGATGTGGAAAAATTCGGCCGGAAACATGGGTTAACACCTACGGAAACCGGGATCCTTGCCGCGCTCTTGCAGGGCAAATCACCCAAACAGATCGCGGCGGAGACAGGCCGGACATACGGCACGGTAAGATGGCACATCCAGAACGTTCTGGAGAAATGTCATGTCGGCACGCAGCGCAGCCTGCTGGCCGAATTCTATCGGCTCGTGAAACGCTAGCGGGCTGTGGCCTCCGCCATAGTACCAACAACACATTGTTTGGAAATACTCTTTTCGCCGTGAGCGCGGTTACGGAGATCGTTGCTGATGATCCTTCATCGCGCCATCCTGCTGGGCGGTCAGGCGACGTCCCTAGCAATTGACAGGCGAGCCGAAAAACACCCGGTTGTAGTCTCCGCAACAACAGCTTTTCGACCAATGATACGTGTGCCTGAAGTAGTACATTTGCGGAGATCCTTATGTGTAACAAGGGCTTATTGGTTTTTGGCGTAGCCTCATACGTCGGGGCGATCGCATCACTTGTCACGATTGTTGTCACGGCGGGTGCTTTAAACGCATTCATTTTCACGGCGCCCGGTGCCATACCGTTCATGCATTGGGCGGTTTCTCTCGGGAGCGGGACCCTGGGCCTCGTAGTCGCTTTCAAGTTCGGGCTTGATGCCTATTACAGCTGCATGCTGAAAAGTCTTTCGCCCGGTCAGTCGTCGCCCTGTCTGGCAGACTACGAGCTGGCAAGCAGCTGGCTGAGCACGGCAATTGTAGCCTTGTCTATTTTTGTGGCGTCCGTGACGGTACTTCTGGTGTTTTCGGCGATACCATTCGTGGTCACTGCAGCGACGGTAGCCCTCTTGATTTCGTTGGGTGCGGCCGCGTTCGCCCTCCTCGCCTCAGGGGAAGCCATCGGCAAGCTGATCGGTTGTCTGGAAAAACAAACGCCTTCGGTCAAAAAAACACCCCTGACAGAAACGTCTGTCACAGTCTTTACATGTCCGTTGAATACGGCGACATGCGGTGAAGGCGATTTGAAACAGGTGCAACCGAATGCAGGCGGAGTTTACACAACCTCTCCGTCGCTTGCGGTAAATGGCGTGCCCAAAACCACAGCCAATATCATTTCAATCACTGCAACAGTGACAGACAGTTTCAACAACGCCGTGAGTCTCGATCCGGCAGACCTTTATTCTCCCAACACACATGCCATCGGCGATCCGAACGGATGGATTGCGCGTCTGGATTGGGCGAAGCTTGGCACTCGGGGCTTGAGACTGGAGCCCAGTCTGAGGCGTTGGACAATCACGCTGGAATTCAACATCACCGGCGGCAAGGGCGAACGCTATGACGTAAGCTGCAATATCACCACATGAAGCCGTGGTATATTATTGCGCTTCAACATAGATTTTAGCGTCCTGATCGAACCGCGCCGCCAATGCCCATCCCATTCCCAAAGAAAAAGGGCCGCTCAGATGGCGGCCCTTTCGGAGTTCGGAATCGCGTGCTCGTTAGCGGCAGTAGCGCTCGACTACCAAGTGCGATGCGCCGGGATCTTGTCGGTGACGATCGAATAGGTGTCCTCGCGGACGATGACGTGGTCAATGCCGTTTTTGGTGAAAAAACCGGGCAGCACATCTTCGGGAAAGCCGGGCTGCGCCTGATCGAGATTGCAGGCCAGAAGGTCCACCGGCAACAGGCCGCGCCACTTCAGTTCAAGCAGAACGCCAAGCAGCGTGTAGCTGTCCTTGCCGCCCGACAGGCACACAAGCCACTTGGCCGGCTTTTGTCCCGCCTCGCCCGGAACCATTGTGAAATCGTCGATGGCCTGGCGCGCTTGCCGCAATAACCGCTTGCGCAGTTTCTTGAACTCCACGGTCGAGGGAGCACCGCGCAGCAGGGCGGGAACGTCGGTGTCCTCTTGTTGGACGATATCGGTCATGACGGACAGGTCTTTTAACGTGATGTTTTTTTGCAAACTCCCGCTTGGGCATAGCCGATCACGCCGGACCGGCCAAGCGGAAAACCGGGATCGCGTGGGGCATCACACACCCGACCAGCGTTCGAAAGGATGACCGACAGGCGTGTTCGGGATCGAGCGTCGTGTCTACGGTTGCGGCGCGCCGACGCGTTCAGACGAACCGGGCAACAGGACGAGGGCTAAACTCCGGCTTTAATCGGCGGGGTCGAGAAAGATGCGCTTTTTTCGCCGGCAGCCTCCCGTTCGGCGTCAAGCGCGGCGATCTTGTTGTCGATCTCGGTTCGGTCCAACAGACCATGGACGTTGTCGCGTTTGGGCAGCAGTTCGGCGACATGGAGAAACCGCTCGCGGGCAACGGCGAGCAGACGGCGCAATTCGGCCAGCGGATCGCCATGATCGTCGGCCCTTATATCGAGCCAGGCGTAGTCCTCGCCGCGCACGATCTTGAGCGCCGCCGACTGGCGGCCGCGTTTGTCACCGCCGGCCGCCTCGCCCGCGTCCATCGCGCTCAACAGCCGCTCTTCGAACACCTTGTCCGGATTGGCCTGATACGTTTCCATCACCGCGTCGATCACCTGCGGCCCGGCCAGCATGTTGCCGGCAATGGAAATCTGATCCCCGATCAGATGGCCGCACCAGTCGACGCATTTTTCGCCGGTAAACGCAGCGCTCCGGCCCTTGGAATCCATCACATGGACCTGCCGGGAGTGATTTCCCGCATCGCGGCCAACGACCGCGTCGACCACCTCTTGGGCCGAATGGCCGGCCCGCAGCAGGGCCAGGCCGTCGGTTCCGTAAAGCGGGCTGATAAAGGCCTGAGTCGCAATGGCGCCGACGCCGCCCGCCATGTGCGGCACCACCGCGCCAACGGCAAAAAAACGGCTGGCGACCGCAACGCCATAGGCCCCGGTCGCGCGGTCCCGGGCGACTATCGAAAACGTCATTTCAGTCCTCTCACAATCCTTTTGCCTGGCGGAGCGCGCCCGGCCCGGTCCTTCATAACAGGTCACCCGCCGGATCCACCAAAGTGCTGACCGAAAAACAGTTTTAAAAACCCGGCAAGGACATAAAGGCGCCCATATGTCCGGTGGGCCAGTCACTCCGCCACGAAGCCGCGATTGAGAGGCCGCCAAGACAACAGGGCAACGATGCCGATGCCGAGAGCCGCAACCAGGAAAGGCGAAAGGAGTGCCGTATTGCGATCTGTGATGTTTTCCATCCCGCGAACGACAAGCCCGGAGGCGATCAGACCCATGGGCATCATGCCCCAAGCAAAGAGCCGGTAAACGCTGTTGACCCGTCCCCGCAACCTGTCCGGCACGACCCGCTGCCGGTAGGAGATCGACAACGTATTCCAGATCACCCCGCTGAGATAAAAGAAGAACATGGCCGCTCCCACCGTCAATGGCCCGGGAGCGGCGGCCACCGCGACAAAGAGCGGGGCCGCTGCGACGTTCATACAGTTGGCGAGGCGCCCGCGCGGCACGCGTTTCAAAAGTGGGACGACGATTGCACCGCCAATGACACCGCCAACAGCACCGCCAGCGAGGATCAGACCGTAGGTCGTCGCCCCCGCGCCCAGGTTTTCCTGAATATGCAAGACCAATCCAATGAGCGCCATCTCGGCAAAGAAATTCCAGAAGCCGGTGATCAAGACCATCGTCCGCAACATCGGTTGACCCAGCACATGTCGAAAGCCGTCGCGGAGTTCCTGTCGCCAAGGGCGGGTCGCTCGCCCTTCGGCCTGGAAACGGCCCGCCAGGGTGCAGATCGCGAGCGCCGCCGACAGGAATGCCAGGGCAACCACAAAAAACGGCAAAGGCAGGAAAAAGGCGATCAGGAACGATCCCATGGCCGGGCCAATCATGCTGTTGCCGATGATCTCGATGCCGTGAAGCCGGCCATTCGCCTGCTCCAGGCGGCCCGGCGGGATGATCGATGGAAGCAGCGTTTGCGCCGCATTGTCCCGCGCGACTTCCGCCGAACCGATCACGAAGCCCAGCCCGAGCAGAACAACATAAACACCGGAATTGCTGACGCCTGTCCGCGCCGGATCTGCGAGCGGGAGACCGGACAGGATCGCTGCTCCTGCCAACGTGTAGGCACCGGCCCGGACAAGGTCGCAGGTCACAATCAACCGCCGCCGGTCGGCCCGGTCCGCCAGGATGCCGGACGGCAGCGCGAAGACCACCCATGGGACACGCAAAGCAGCTGGCAGCAAGGCGATCAGCAGCGGATCGCGCGTCAGCAGCGTCGCGGTCCAGGCCCAGACAACAATCGCGATGCCGTCAGCCGTGTTCGCCAATCCCACAGCACCGGCAAATCGCAAAAAGCCCCCCGGACGGCTTTCGCGCATACCGGCATTCGTGACCATGTCGTTCATGCGCAATGCCCCTGTCGATCCTGGCAAAGGCCCGGTCTACGCCCTCAACTTAAGTTGAGGTCAAGCGGCAAAGACCCGGGCTTTGCGCGTGAAAGAACCGAGGACAGGGAGATAACCAGTCGCGCGGGACAGGATGCGGGCACACAGGTCATTCCAGGCCCGCGCATGAGGCCATATCGGCCAGCAATGGAACGAGCTTTGCCGCCGATCGATCGCAGACCGGCGAAGGACTGCCTCGCGGCCGCCGCTGGTTTTCATTGAACCCAAACGCAAAAGGGCCGCCCAGACGGCGGCCCTTTCGGTGTTCGACATCGCGATCCCGTTAGCGGGAGTAGAACTCGACCACCAGGTTCGGTTCCATCTGCACAGGATAGGGCACGTCGGAAAAGCCCGGAACCCGGCTGTAGGTGGCGGTCATCTTGTTGTGGTCGGCGTCGATGTAATCCGGCACATCGCGCTCGGCCGACTGGATCGCTTCGAGAACGAGAAGCATCTGCTTCGACTTTTCCCGCACTTCGATCGTGTCGCCCGGACGCACGCGGTAGCTCGGGATATTGACCCGCTTGCCGTTGACCTTGATGTGGCCATGGTTGATGAACTGGCGCGCGGCGAACACGGTCGGCACGAACTTGGCGCGGTAGATGATCGCATCCAGACGGCGCTCCAGGAGGCCGATCAGGTTTTCCGAGGTATCGCCCTTCATGCGCGACGCTTCGTCGTAGACCTTGTGGAACTGTTTTTCGGAAATGTTGCCGTAATAGCCCTTGAGCTTCTGCTTGGCGCGCAGCTGGACACCGAAGTCGGAGAGCTTGCCCTTGCGGCGCTGGCCGTGCTGGCCGGGGCCGTATTCGCGCTTGTTGGCCGGGCTCTTGGGACGACCCCAGATGTTTTCGCCCATCCGGCGGTCGATTTTGTACTTCACGCTGTGGCGCTTTGACATCGCAGTTTCCTTGATATTGCGTTTTTGTCAGGAAACGCGCCCTCCTTGCCCCTGACCGGCACAGGCCGGCGAGCGGGTCGACAGGGGTCCAGCAAGACGGCGCCAGCCGGACACCCACGGGTGCGTAGGTTCGCGCAAGCTTTGACCCTCACGCGAGATGGCGCGTGGTATCGAAACAACTGCGAAAAGTCAACAGCGCGGCGGCACTAATCAGCGGACGGCGAAATCATCGCCGCGCGCAAGCTCCAGCCCGAAGCCGGCAAGCAGCCGCCGCAATCCGTCCGTTGCCACACCGGAGGTGAAGATGGCGATGTCGGACCCAGTGGACGGCGCACAAAGGGTCGCACCGGCAAGCACCCGCGCCGCCTGCCGTGCGATCGCCTCGGCCGGATCGAGCCAATCGACCGGCCACGGCGCGATCTTGCGGAACCGGTTGGCCAAAAACGGATAATGGGTGCACGCCAGAACGACGATGTCCGTCCGCCGGCCGTCCTGCTTCAGGAAACAGGCATTGATCTCGGCCAGAAGCGCCGCATCGCTGATGGGCTCACCGCGCAGCTCCTGTTCCGCGTATCGGGCAAGATGGTTCGATCCGACGAGCCGGACATGACACTGGCTGGCGAAGCTGTCGATCAGATCCCTGGTATAGGCCCGCCGGACCGTGCCGGGCGTTGCCAGCACGGACACAAGACCGGAGGCGGTGCGCTCCGCCGCCGGTTTGATCGCCGGAACCGTGCCAACAAAACCATGGCCGGGATGGGTTTCCCGCAGAGCCTGTCCGGCGAGCGTAAACGCGGTGTTGCAGGCAATCACGGTTGCCTTGGGGTCGTAACGTTCCAGAAGCGCACCAAACAGATCAAGCAGCCGCTGCTTGAGCGGCGCCTCTTCCCAAGCGCCGATCGGAAACGCCGCATCATCGGCGACATAGATGATCGGCTCATAGGGAAGCAGAAGCCGCACCTCACGCAGGACCGTCAGCCCGCCAATTCCGGAATCGAAAATCAGAATTGGCCGGGTGTCCGCCACGGTATCAGTCCCCGTTTTCGCCCCCACCGCGGTCCCGGCGCGTCCGGGTCTCGCGGCGTTCCAGGGCAGCCACAACGCCGCGCAATGCCCGGACTTCCTGTTCGGTCAATTGCGCCTTTTGAAAGATGTTGCGCAGGGTCCTGATCATATGCGGCCGCCGTTCCGCGGGCCGGAAGAAGGTCACTTCGTCCAGCGCGGCCTCGAAATGGTCGAAGAACCGGAACAGGTCGTCCTTTGCCGCTGGCGGATGTTCCTCCGCGCTCAACCGGAAGGGCAGAACCCCGTCCGTCGCCGTCTTGCGCCATTCATAGGCGCACACGAGAACCGCCTGGGCAATGTTCAGCGAGGCAAAGTCCGGGTCGACCGGCAAGGTCAGGATTTCATCGGCCAGCGCCACCTCGTCGTTGTTGAGACCCCAGCGCTCCCGGCCGAAGATGTACCCCGTCGCCTGACCTCCGGCGCCAAGCGCCACCGCCTTTGCCGCCGCTTCGTCCGGGCCGCGCACCGGCTTGGGCACCTCGCGCGAACGGGCGGTTGTGGCGTAAACAAAGGTGAGGTCGGCGACCGCCGCCTCGAGGCTGTCGAAGACCTGCACCGCATCGATCACATGATCCGCGCGGCTCGCCGCGGCCCGCGCCTTCTCGCTCGGCCAACCGTCCCGGGGATTGACGATCCGAAGGTCGGCAAGCCCAAAATTCGCCATGGCCCGCGCCGCCGTGCCAATGTTTTCGCCAAGCTGCGGTTCGCACAAGATAACAGCCGGCGGTTTGACGGCAACGATCCGGGCGTCGTCATTGATGTTTGCGTTTCTTGCCATGGGCTGCGGATGTAGCCGAACGATCGCCCCATGAAAAGAGCGCCGGACCGCAATCGGGCTAGGCCCTGTGGACGAATTGGAGATGCATTTCGCCGGGAACCGCGCTCCAGTGCGTCCAAACGGCCTAAGCCGCAAACACCGGCGAAAGCCGCTTGTAAAACACCGTCGTGGACTCAAAGCCGCCGTTTGCGCCGGCGGCAAAATCGGGAATGACCCCGACCCGCCGATAGCCAAGCCGGGCGTACATGCCTTCCGCCGTGCCGCCCGTCACAGTATCAAGCACCAGGAGCGTGCGGCCAAGCGCGCGCGCCTTGTTTTCCAACGTGTTAAGCAACAGGCGGGCGATGCCCTGCCGCCGGGTGCCCGGATGGACCATCAGTTTGGTCACCTCCGCGCGGTGGCCGCCATTGTCCTGTCGCGCCAGGGCGAGGGTCACGGTCCCGACCAGGGCCTCCTTTTGCCAGGCGGCCCACACATGGGATGAGCCGCTTTCGAGCGCACCGGCCTGCCCCGCCCAGAACCGCTCGGCCTTGGCCAGGGACAAGGGCAAAACGAAGCCGATCCCGGCCCCGGCCTCCACGCAAGACGTCAACAAGCCGGCCAGGGGCCGCTGGACACGGTTGAGGTCGCGATCACTCACCGGTTCGATCCGCACGGTCGTGTCACTCATGGCGCCACCACAAAAAGGAGATACCGGGCCGGGTGCGGCCCGAGAGACCGGTAGGTATTGCCACCGCTCAGTCTGAAGCGCAGGCAATCACCTTTGCGAAGGGTATGAACATCAGAGCCCAGATGCGCCTCAAGCACGCCCGACACCATCACCAGATGATGTTCCAGGCCCGGAAGCGGCGACTGGCGGTAGGAGACGTGCTGACCGGCCGGAAGCGTGCCCTCTATGACGGTGGCGCAATATCCTGTCAGCGGCGGCGACACGTTGCGGCGGACAAAACCGGAGCCTGGATCTTGCCAGACGGCTTGGTCATCGTGCCGCAGCAGCGGGTCCGAGCCGCCCTCGCCGGGGAAGAACGCCGCCATGGGAACCTGGAAGACGGCGGCGAGCTGGCCGAGCACCGCGGCGGTCGGACTTGTTTGTCCGCGCTCGATCCGCGACAGGGTGGCCCGGCTGACGCCCGATGCGTCGGCCAGATCGTCCAATGTCAGGCTGCGCTCCTGCCGAAGCGCGGCGATCCGCCCAGCAAGGGCCTCGTCGGATGTCATGTTGATACATCTCATTTATGATCTTTAATTCTCATATATGAGACTTCATTGGTTTGCAATTGCGCCGATCACGTCCAACCACGCCGACACCGCATTCACTGCTCTCCGGTTTAATCCGGTTGTGGGATGTTCATTGTCAGCCCGCATGCCTCACCCTGCCGCCCGGCCACCGATGTTCAGTCTGGAGAGATGGTTGACACGTGTTCGGCAAGCCAACCATCTAACGTGACGGACGTCGGCCTATGCAAATCCGGTTGCAGGCCTATGATGGGCCCGTCTGACGACATGTAACGGAGACCGTGCGATGTCTGACCCGCTTCAAAACGTTGAGGATTTGCGTGCCAGGATCCAGGACAATTGGGAGTGGTTCCTGGCGCTCGGGATCGCCCTTGTCATTGGCGGCATTGTTCTGATCGCGGCCCCGTTTGCCACGTCCATCGCCATTACCTTGCTGATTGCGGCGGTGCTGTTCGTGGGCGGTCTGATCCAGATCTACCATGCCTTTAAGACCCAGGCCTGGTCCGGATTTTTATGGAATCTGATCACCGGCCTCATCGCCGTGATCGGCGGCATCGTGATCTATGTGAATCCGGTGGCCGGCACCTTCGCACTGACCCTCGTCATTGCCGCGATCTTTATCGCGCAAGGCGTCAGCCAGCTTCTGATGGCCTTTCGCATTCGCCCGCATGAGGGCTGGGGTTGGGTGGCGGCGGCGGGCGCCGTGTCGCTTGTGGCGGGGTTCCTGATCTGGATGGATCTGCCCGGATCGGCGGTCTGGGCACTGGGTCTGATCGCCGGCATATCGGTATTGATGAACGGCTGGAGCTATATTGCCATCGCGCTGGCGGCCCGGGCGTCAAAAAGCGTCTGATCCCCTTTAAAAAAGAGACAATTGCTGTCCGGAAACCCTTCCGGCCGGCGCTGTTTTCCGCTAGTTTGCCGGTGTGATGTCACCGCTGGAAATTGGGCCTCATATCCATGGTCGCCGTGATCGGTCGAAATGCGGGAACACCGCACGCCAAGGCCCATTGGTGGTGGCCGCCACCCCGTTTGGTGTGACACCGGCACGCCCGGTCTCCTCCCAGTCGTAAACACCAAACGGACTTTTAATCTCATGATGACCGCAACACTGCGTGCCGACCGGCGCGCCGTTGAAATCTCCTGGCCGGACGCCACATCGGCCACCTTCCCGGCCCTGTTCCTGCGCGACAATTGCGCCAGTGGCTTCCATCCCCAAACGCTTGAACGCGAATTCGACCTGACCAGCGTGCCGCTTGACCTTCAGATCGCCTCGGCCGCCATTGAAGGCACCGAGCTTGTTGTGTCCTGGGCGGGCGAGGACCTTGTAAGCCGGTTCCCGTCCGGATGGCTCCACAGCCATCGGCCCGGGACGCCGCAGGACGATCCGGCGGCGGTCCGCCCTCATAGTTGGCGCGCGGACCTGACCAAGGCCGATCTGCCCCGGGCCGCGGCGGCCGATCTTCTGGCACATGACGACAAGCTGCTCACATTCCTGGTCGCCGCCAAGCGCACCGGTCTGGCGATCGTCGACGGCATGGCCGACGACGCCGAGGCAGGGATGACCGTTGCCCGGCGGATCGGATTTTTGCGCGAGACGAATTTTGGCATCACCTTCGAGGTCATGTCGAAGCCGGATCCCAACAACCTCGCCTACACAAGCCACGCCCTGCCGCTGCACACGGATCTGACCAACCAGGAGCTTGCTCCCGGTTTTCAGTTCCTGCATTGCCTTTCCAACGAGGCCGAGGGCGGCGGATCGACCTTTGCCGACGGTTTTGCTGTCGCCGCCGATCTGAAAGCCCGCGACCCGGACGCCTTCGATCTGCTCGCCCGGACCGCCGTTCCGTTCCGGTTTCAAGACGCCGAGTATGACATTCGCAAACACCATACGGTGATCCAGCGCGATCATTTCGGCGCGGTCAGCGAAATCCGCTTCAACGCCCATCTTGCCGGTGTGTTCGACCTGCCAACAGAGCGAATGGAGGACTATTACCGCGCCTACCGTACGTTGATGGCGATGATCCGTGACAAAGCCTATGTCATGACGACCCGGTTGAATGGCGGCGAGATGGTCATCTTCGACAACCGCCGGGTCCTTCATGGCCGGGCGGCCTTCGATCCCTCCACCGGGTTCCGGCACCTGCGCGGCTGTTATGTCGACCGCGGCGAGTTTGACAGCCGGATCCGGGTGCTCTCACGAGGCATGACGGCAGTGAAGGCGGCCTGACCGGTCTGAACTCCTGGCGCACCGGGCGGCCCTTCGCCCGGTGCGTCCACCCACGGCCACAGCTTGCGGTATCGTGGTCAGGCAAGACGACGTCGCGTGGACACCGGAGAGCCTGCCAATGCCGATGCCGCAGACCTATTTCCAGGCGTCACGGGAGTTCGATGCCTTCATCCTGGACGTGCGTGACACCTGCTTGTTGCAAACCCACCACCAAGCCTATCACACGCTCCGCGCCGTTCTTCATGTCTTCCGCTCGCATATAACGACAGACCAGGCGCTCGCCTTTGCTAATGTGCTGCCAGCCGTCACGCGCGCGATTTTCGTCGAGGACTGGACACCGAACGATGCCCCGCCGCCGTTTCCGGAGCGCAAGGTTCTGGTGAGGGAGGTCCAATCCGTCCGCAAGGACCACAACCTTGCGCCTGACAGCGCCATTCAGGATGTCGCGGCGGCGCTGCGCCGGTCATCCATTGACGAACGCGACCTCGACCGGGTCCTGGCGGATCTGCCGGACGGGGCCCGGGCATTTTGGAACCCGGACAGCGCGGCGGCCTGAATGCCCTCCCCTCTTTCGCCCAATGGACATTTGAGGGCGCTTTGTTAGAACAGCGGCGGCCGCGCCGGCTGGCGCTGGCAATTTATTGCGTACCAGCGTATACGCTTCGCGAACTCTGTCCGGAACGGGCGCCGCGCCAACGTTCCGGCCTTCAATTCAGATTGGGGAAACGCTACTCATGGCCGACACCGCACGTCCCGACATCATCTACACCAAGGTCGACGAGGCCCCGCAGCTCGCGAGCGGCTCACTCTTGCCGATCATCCGGGCGTTCACCAAGGCGGCGGGCCTTAGCGTCGGCACCCGGGACATCTCGCTTGCCGGCCGAATTCTGGCCGCCTTCCCCGATCACCTGACCGACGCCCAAAAACAGTCGGACGACCTTGCCGAGCTCGGCGAGCTGGTCAAACAGCCGGACGCCAATGTCATCAAGCTGCCGAACATCTCGGCCTCGCAGCCGCAGTTGAACGCCGCCATCAAGGAGCTTCAGGACCAGGGTTACGCCTTGCCCGACTATCCGGCCGATCCTTCAAACGATGCGGAAAAGGCGATCAAGGCCAAGTATGACGCCATCAAGGGTTCGGCGGTGAACCCGGTCCTGCGTGAGGGCAACTCCGACCGCCGCGCGCCGAATGCGGTTAAGGAATACGCCAAGAAGAACCCGCACCGCATGGGTGAATGGCTGTCTTCCTCCAAAACCCATGTCGCCACGATGGGCCAGAACGACTTCCGGTCCAACGAGAAGTCCCTGACGGTTTCGGCGGCGCAGTCCGGCACGGCGAAAATCGAATTCGTTGCCGGGGATGGCAGCGTGACAACGCTGAAAGGCGACTGGCCGTTGGACGACGGTGATGTGATCGATGCCACCTACATGAGCGCCAAGGCCCTTTCCGTCTTCCTTGCGGAGCAGATCGAGGACGCGAAAAACCAAGGCATCCTGTTTTCGATCCACCTCAAGGCCACCATGATGAAGGTGTCCGACCCGATCATTTTCGGCCACTGCGTGAAGACCTTCTTGAACAACGTCTTTGAAAAACACGCCGAGACCTTTGCCGCGCTTGGTGTCAATCCGGATCTCGGCATCGGCGATCTGGAAGCCAAGGTGGCGACGCTGCCAGCTGACAAACGGGCCGAAGTGGAAGCAGACATCAAGGCGGCGCTGGACGCCGGCCCGGCCATGTACATGGTTAACTCCGACAAGGGCATCACCAATCTCCACGTCTCCTCCGACGTGATCATCGATGCCTCCATGCCCGCGCTGATCCGGGCCGGCGGCAAGGGCTGGGGCCCGGACGGCAAGGAATACGACACCAAATGCGTGATCCCGGATTCGTCCTATGCCGGCGTCTATGACGCGGTGATCGAGTTTTGCAAGGCGAACGGCGCGCTTGATCCGGCCAAGATGGGCACGGTGCCCAATGTCGGCCTGATGGCGCAAAAGGCTCAAGAATACGGCTCGCATCCCCAGACCTTCAAGGCACCTGCGGACGGTGCGATCCGCATTGTCGACGCCACAGGCGCGACGCTTTTGGAGCACACCGTCGAAGGCGGTGACATCTGGCGCGCCTGCCGCACCAAGGACGCGCCGATCCGCGACTGGGTCAAGCTCGGCATCACCCGGTCCCGCCTGTCCGGCATGCCGGGTGTCTTCTGGCTGGACAAGACCCGCGCGCACGATGCGGAACTGATCAAGAAGGTCGAGGGCTATCTGCCCGAGCACGACACGTCCGGGCTGGACCTTCAAATCATGGCCCCAGCGGACGCGGCCAAATTCTCCACGGAGCGGATTGCCCAAGGGCTGGACACGATCTCCATCACCGGCAACGTGCTGCGGGACTATCTCACAGATCTCTACCCGATCCTGGAAGTCGGCACCTCGGCGAAGATGCTGTCGATCGTGCCGTTGATGAATGGCGGTGGCCTGTTCGAGACCGGCGCTGGCGGCTCAGCGCCCAAACATGTCCAGCAGCTGATGGAAGAGAACTATCTGCGCTGGGATTCTTTGGGCGAGTTCTGTGCGCTTGGCGCGTCGCTGGAACATCTGGCCAACGTCAAGGGCAACGCCAAAGCCGCGGTGCTGGCGAACGCCCTCGACAGCGCAATCGAAAGACTGCTCGATGAGAACAAGTCGCCGAGCCGCCGGGTCGGCGGTCTCGACAACCGGGGCAGTCATTTCTACATCGCGCTCTACTGGGCAGCGGCACTGGCGGCGCAGGACGAGGATGCGGACCTGAAAGCCCATTTCGCGCCAATCGCGGAGGCCCTCACGTCGAACGAGGACACGATCGTTTCCGAACTCAACGGCGTTCAGGGCGGCGCGGTCGAGCTTGGCGGCTATTATCATGCCGATGATGCCAAGGCCGCGGACGTCATGCGGCCCAGCGCGACCTTGAACGCAATCATTGACTGAGGGAATAGCGGCTCATCGCGCCGTCGGCGCCCGATAACCAGCCGGCATGGGACGATAAAATGGGGTCTGGTGATCAAACCAGACCCCCGCTAGATAAAGTGGGATGGGGTCGTGCATCTTTGCCGTGATATGCGGCCGTGGGGCCCGCCCGATTAGGACGAGTTAAGCCGCCTTGGGGTATATCTGGCGTTGCATTTCTTATTGAGCCGAAGGTTTTTGCCGGCCGAGATTTTGGATCCCGCTTGGGAACCTATTTTGCTTTCTTTTTCCGTCGACCACTGATGAATTGCCGGCGACATGACTGTTATAAGCACCGGACATGAGGCCGATCCACGTGCCACACGGTAATGCGTAACGGTTACAAAAATTCCCTTAGGGAAGAACCCTTAAAACGTGCGACTATTGTCGCGTTGTTACACCTTGTGTAACGTGATGTAACCGTCACATTGTTCACGGAAATGAAAAAAACGGACTTTGACCGACGCGGCTTGGGCATGACGGATTCGGATCGAATCGAAAAAAACGACGTCCGTCAGGCGTTGGACCGGATACTGGCAAGCGATGAATTCAGGACTTCGCCGCGCCTAAAGGAAATACTGCGCCATATCGTCGAACGCACTTTGGACGGCCGGGCGGACGAAATCAATGAAACGGCTCTTGCCATCGAAGTGTTCGCGCGCGCGCCCAACGACCTTGACGAGTCGGATTCCGTCGTGCGCGTCACAATGGCCCGATTGAGGCGGAAGTTAAGCCACTACTATCATGAACATGGCCAATCCGATCCCGTCCGCATTGAAATTGGATCGGGCTCCTATACGCCATCGTTTCGTGCTGCGGGCACACCCCCCACAATTGCCGAAGACAAAACTGCACTGCCCGCGCGGCCTGGCAAGGAACCGGCAAAGAGGCTGGCATCATGGACGAGTTCACCAGGACTGGTCCTTTCCGGATTTGTCCTGGTTGCCATGCTCGGTGCCCTTGGAGCGTATCTGTTCCATATTGGCTTTGCCGATCACCATCAGGCCAAAAGCGATGTGCCATTCATTGCGGTCATCGGATTGGACAGCAACACTGAAACCAACGGTTACGGTCAGGCCTTTCAGACCGCGGTGACGTCGAACCTGGCGAAGCTTTCGGGTCTGCGCGTGATGGCCCACAGTCCCAAAGGCGCACAGGAATTGCAAAACCTGTCGATTGGTGAGATGCGGCAGCGTTATGGACTGACACACGTCATCCGGGGCACGTACTCACGGCGACACGGCAACCTTCGGCTGGACGCCGAGTTGGTTGAGACAAGCACCAATCACGTGATTTGGGCCGAGTCATTCGGCGGTACGGTTGCCGAGGTAAGCGGCTTTGAAAACCGCGCCATCACGCGGGTCGCCGAAGCGTTGTCGGTCGTCATCCGCCCCGATGAAAGCCAAAGGCTCTATCTTCGCCACACGCAAAACCTGGAAGCGATCACGCTCTTCACGCGCGCCATGCGGACGCTTTATCCGCCCTACGATGCCTGGCGCGTCTTTACGGCCATTGAACTGTTTGAAGAAACGACAAAAATTGATCCCGAATTCGCCGGGGGGTATGTTGGACAGTCCCTCGCGCACGCTTACCTCTTCCTATTCCAACACACACCGACGCCGGATGAGGAATTGGACCGTGCGATTGCCTTTGCGAAGGAGGCAATTGACGTTGATCCCCAATTTGCAACTGCTTATTCGACGCGTGGCTTGGCACATGCGCTTCGCAAGGACTACGACCAAGCCATCGCGGACACACGCCGGGCGATCGCACTTCAACCAAGCGATCCGGCCGCGCAGGCCGAACTCGCCCGGGTCCTGGCCTTTGCTGGCATGCACCGCGAAGCTCTGTCGGTGATCGACGAGGCTTTACGGCTCGATCCGTTCAAGGTTCGCACGCCGTACCGGAATATCCGCGGCCTGATCCTGTTCAACCTGGGCCGGTATGACGAAGCATATGCGACATTTGAAGAGAACATTCTCATCGGAGGCCCAAACTCGCCGCATTTCCTTTTGTTGCGTGCGGTCACTGCCGACATGGTCGGCAGGAAGGATGAAGCGCGTGCGCATATCGCCCGGCTTAACGCGGCGTTTCCCGAGCTTGATGCCAGATACTGGATTGATCTTTGGGACGGGCCTGAGGGACGGACAGATGATACACTGGCGGTGCTTTCAAGGCTCGGCCTTGGTTCAGCCCAACAAGAAGACGCCGATCCGATCAGTGGCCCACAGGACCGAACATGAGGTGTGCGTCCCGCCCCGGACGAATGACATTCGACATTCGAAGCCAGTCGAAGGGATCGATTTGACCACGGCCCGCATCTCCCGGCCGGTTCTTGCCGGCAATTTGTCCCAATCGATGGCCGATGAGCGGGCGCGAAGATCCGGGAGCAGCCACGCCAAACTGCGTAAACTGTTGGTCGGCCATGGATGCAAGAACGAGCGAAAGGCGCGCTGATGAATGCCGCAACCGCCCCTGCCCCCAATCGCCATTGATGCCTTTGCAGCCTTCACACTCGGAATTTTGGTCTACTTCATCGGCGTACGGCTCAGCGACCGATTTCCGGTCCTGCGGCGTTACTCGATCCCCGAACCGGTAAGCGGCGGACTGCTCACGGCTTTGGCGGTGCTGGGTGTCGTGCTGTCGACCGGCCGGGCCGTGTCATTCGATCTGGCCGTGCGCGACTTCCTGCTGGTGTATTTCTTCACGACGGTCGGGCTGAACGCCCGGCTTTCCGACCTCGTCAAAGGCGGTCCGCTTCTCGGCATCATGCTGGTCCTCACCATCGTGTGCATGGGCCTTCAAAACGCAACAGGCTTGGTGTCCGCGCTGTTATGGGGCGTGCCGCAACACGCCGGTGTCATGCTCGGAACGGCGTCCCTCATCGGCGGCCACGGCACGGCGATCGCCTGGGGCCCGGTCGTTCAGGAGCAGCATGGTGTTGCCGGTGCGGCCGAACTCGGCATTGCCACCGCAACGCTTGGTCTGATCGCAGCCAGCGTTTTGGGCGGTCCGCTTGCCCGGTTTCTGATTGAAAAGAACGGCCTCATTGCCCATTCCGACGGTGAGCAGATCGCCGAAGGCGCGGAAATCGATGAACCCACGGCCCAAGATCCGGTCAGCAACGACGGGGTCTTGCGCAGCATTTTCTGGATCCACGTGGCGATCGCCCTGGGATTTTCAGCCCATGAATCCCTGCTGGCCGCAGGCGTGAAACTGCCGCTGTTCGTGCCGTGTCTTTTGGCCGGCATCCTTCTGTCCAACACAATCCCGCGCCTGTTCAGGCGTCTTCCCTGGCCCGCCCACACGCCGTCCCTGGCCTTGGTCCAGGAAATCAGCCTCTCGGTGTTCCTGGCCATGTCCTTGATGAGCATGGAGCTGTGGACGCTGGCCTCAAGCGCCGGCGTTCTTGCCACCACGATCGTGCTGCAAACGCTCGTGGCGGCAAGCTTCATCCTGTTCGTCGTTTTTCCGGTCATGGGCCGCAACTATTTCGCCGCGGTTTTGTCGGCCGGGTTCGCCGGATTTTCCCTTGGCGCCACCCCGACCGCGATCGCCAACATGACGGCGGTGACCCAGCGCTACGGCCCCTCTCCGCTCGCTTTCATCATCCTGCCGCTCATCTCCGCGTTTTTCGTCGACATCGCGAACGCCTTCATGATCCAGTGGTTTTTGGGGCTTTGATCCGCCGGCGCCTAGGTTTGCAGACGCGGATTACCGTCCTGCGGAGTTATCCTCGATCCAGGCCAGATAGGAGGGACTGCCGGTCGCAATCTCAAAAGCGTAAATCGCCGGCTCGTCATAGCTGTGGTGATCGAGGATCATGGCCTCCACCGCCTTGTAAGCGGCCTCACTGGTCTTCAGCATGAGCCGGATCTCCGTTTCCTCCTGCACGGCGCCGTCCCAATAAAACACGCTGGAAATCTCATCGAGATGCGCGCACGCGGCGATGCCCGCGTCGACACAGGCCCGCGCGATTGCCTGCGCCTCTTCACGGGAGGACGTGGTGGTGCAAACAGCAAGGGCCATGGCGCGTCCCGGCGTTGTTGAGACAAACGATCGTCAGATTAGGAGCAACATTCGCCGGCCGGTCAAGACGGCACAAGGTTTTGGAACGGCCCGGATAACGCGCCAAGTCTTGCCTGAGACCGCAAAGCGTTCAAAGATCGGCAAAAATTCCGGGGAGGATTGGATGCGACGGAAGGTTGTGTCGGCGGCGGACGCGGCTGCCCTTATCAAGGACGGCGATACGCTCACCACATCGGGTTTTGTCGGGATCGGTGTACCGGACGGGCTTCTGGCGGCTCTGGAAGCCCGGTTCCTGGAAACCGGCCATCCGCGCGACCTTTCGCTGGTGTTCGCCGCCGGCCAGGGCGACGGCAAGGACCGCGGCCTCAACCGTCTCGGCCATGAGGGCTTGCTGCGAGAGGTGATAGGCGGGCACTGGGGGCTGATCCCAAAGGTCGCCAGACTTGCGGTCGACGGCAAGATCAAGGGCTGGAACCTGCCCCAGGGCTGCATCAGCCAGCTTTACCGGGACGCGGCCGCCGGCAAGCCCGGCATGCTGTCCAAGGTGGGATTGGAAACCTTCGTCGATCCCAGAAACGGCGGCGGCGCCGTCAATGAGATCTCGACCGAGGCAAAGGTCGAGCTGATGGAAATCGGCGGCGAGCAGCTGCTTTTTTATCCCGCGCCGAAACTGACTGTCGCGCTGTTGCGCGGCACGACGGCGGACGAGGCGGGAAATGTCACGATGGAACGCGAGGCCCTCGTGATCGACAATCTGGCGCAGGCAATGGCGGTGAAAAACGCCGGCGGCGTGGTTATCGTTCAAGTGGAGCGTTTGGCGCGAAGCCGCAGTCTTCCGGCCCGCGAGGTGCAGATCCCCGGCATTTTGGTGGATGCGGTGGTGGTCGCTGACACCGACCTTCACATGCAAACCTACAAGACCGCCTTTTCGCACGCCTTCACCAACCGCATCCGCCCGCCCGATGGCGAAATCCCGGCCATGCCGCTTGATGCCCGCAAGGTGATCGCGCGCCGCTGCGCGTTTGAACTGCCGGTCAACGGCGTCATCAATCTGGGCATTGGGATGCCGGAAGGCGTGGCGTCCGTCGCGGCGGAGGAAGGCCTGCTTGACCACGTCACCCTGACAGCCGAGCCCGGCGTCATCGGCGGCCAGCCGGCCTCCGGCCTTGATTTCGGCGCCGCCGTCGATGTCGATGCCGTCATTCCGCAAAACGCGCAGTTCGACTTTTATGACGGCGGCGGCCTCGACATGGCCTGCCTCGGCCTTGCCCAGGCCGACGCGGCCGGCAACGTCAACGTCTCCCGCTTCGGACCGCGGCTTGCCGGCGCCGGCGGTTTCATCAACATCAGCCAGAACGCCAAGACACTGGTCTTTGCCGGCACCTTCACCGCCAAGGGATTGGAGATCGACTTTTCCGGCGGAGAGCTCGACATCCGCCACGAAGGCATGTCCCGGAAATTTCTCGCCAAGGTCGATCAGGTGACGTTCGCCGGCAAGCGCGCGGCCCGGCTCGGCCATCCGGTGCTTTACGTCACCGAACGGTGCGTCTTTGAACTGACCGCCGAGGGGCTCCGTCTGATCGAAATCGCCCCCGGCGCCGATTTGGACCGCGACATCCTGGCCCATATGGGCTTTCGCCCGGTGATCAACGAGGTCGTGGAGATGGACCCGCGCCTTTATCTCGACGGGCCGATGGACCTCCGGCGCGAGCTGTTGCATCTGGATCTTCCAGAGCGCATCGCGCTTGATGGCGCCACCGGCCGCCTGTTCATCAATTTCGAAAAGATGCGCGTACGCTCCGTCGAGGAGGTCGAGCAGATCCGCGGCCAGGTTGAAAAGATCTGCGGGCCGCTGCACGCCCGGGTCGACGTGATCGTCAATTATGATGGCTTTCACCTCGACGACGACATTGCCGCGGATTACGCGGAGATGGTTGCCGATCTACAGGACCGCTTCTACACGACCGTCACCCGCTATTCCGGCTCCGCCTTCATGCGGCTGAAACTCGGCGAGACGATCAAGGGCGCCGCCGCCCATATTTACGAGACCCGCGAGGCCGCCCAGGCGTATTTGGACCGCACGGTCTGAGATCGACAAGACCCGCAGTAACCGCTTCCTCTCCCCCAGGGTGTACGGAGTGGGGAGAGGGCTGGGGTGAGGGGGGCGACGCAGCGTCGAGTTCGGGTGACTGTGCACTTGTCCGCCGGCACCCGCCCCTCACCCGGGCCGTTGGCCCGACCTCTCCCCGGCGGGGAGAGGGTTGGGGTGAAGGGGCACGGGCAACACCACCAGCGCCGCCGGATCTCTCCGCAGCGTTTTGAGTGTCGATGTCCCGTTCCAAACGAACGGGATGGCAGGCGCCCGGGGCCATGCCGGGTGCAGAAAGAGGGTGGGAGGTGGCACGGCCGGACGCCTGCCCGGGTTCCGGTTCCCTTCAAATGACCGGCTGTTGCGCCTTTCTCGTTTCTGCGCGCGGTGCGTGGGGTGTGGCGCACCGGTTGCCGGATACGAGACGCGGCTTTTTTGAAACGCTGCGCCAGACCCCGCAGGTTCAAAAAAGGTCGCCGGTCACCGGTCTTGTCAAAACGGTCCGTTACGCTGTTCTGACAAACCTCAAAACCCGGTTCCCGCCACCTGGATCCGGCCGGTCCGCCCCGGGCCCCGTACGACAGGAACGGAATGAGTCTACGCCAGGTTTTCAGGGCGTGGATAAGGTTTTTGGTTTGTCAGGAGGGTGTGCCCCGGCTTTTGCCCCACCCTCGATCGTCATCCCCGCCCCATGAAATGGAATTGCGCGGGGATCTATTGGGTCCCGCAGCCGTTGGAACAGGCACGGCGGCGGACACCGAAACACCTTGCAGATCCCGACCGAGCGGCCGGCGAGAGTGGATCCCGGCTCGGGGGCCGGGATGACATTTCGGGGAAGGGGGCGCCAGGGAAAGGCGCGATCTCACCCACCCGCGATTGCCAAGCCCATCGCCGCGTTGTTCTGCCGGAACCGGCGGTCGCGCAGTCCGTCTCAGAAGGTCATGAAAGCGGTCCGCTGCTTGCGACCTTACACACTTGTAAGTTTCGCCGCAGGTGACCGCAAAGTGGGTGTCCCATCTTTGACCCATCGAAAGGCGCGGTGCCTTTCACACCAAAAGAGATGGAGACAAAGACATGGACAAGAAACTGATCACCGGCGGTGTCGTGGCAAGCATGCTTCTTGCAATGGGCGGCATGGGCGCCGTGTCGGCGCAGTCGGCCGACGCGCCGGCGGCGCTGAGCGTAACGCAGGCCATTGAGATTGCGCTTGCCGAGGTTCCCGGCGCGGTTCAGGAAACCGAACTTGAGCGTGAGGATGGCAGGCAGGTCTACGAAATCGAAATCCTGACTGCCGATGGCGTTGAGATGGAGGTCGAAATCGACGCCAACACCGGTGCGGTCCTGGAGATCGAGGCGGACGACGGCGACGATGATGACGACAAAGACGACACGCCGTCGGCCGGTTGATCACACCGAGCCGATGACACACGAAGGGCTGCCGGCGACGGCAGCCTTTTTCTTCAGACAAATTCGGCCTATGGAGTGATATGCGAATCCTGCTTTTGGAAGATGACCGGCAACTCGGACCATGGGTCACAGGTGGCCTGCGCGCGGAAGGTCACGTCGTAGATCATTTCACCGATGGCAAGGAGGCGCTTCTGGCCGCGATGGGACAGGACTATGACCTTCTGATCCTCGACCGCATGGTGCCCGGCCTTGAGGGTCTTTCAGTGCTGAAATCCCTCCGCGCCTCGAAAAACACGACCCCAGCCCTGTTTCTGACCGCCCTTGGCGAAGTGGATTCGCGTGTCGAGGGATTTGAAGCCGGAGGCGACGACTATCTGACCAAGCCGTTCGCCTTTGTCGAATTGTCTGCGCGTGTGAATGCCCTTGGGCGCCGGCGGGAGGGGGCTGCGGCCGAAAACAGCGAGCCAACGGTCCTGCGCCACGGCGACCTCAGCCTTGATCTTCTTTCACGGCGCTGCGCGCGGCAAGGTCAACCCATCGACCTGATGGCCAAGGAGTTCAAACTCCTGGAGTATTTCATGCGCCGCCCGGGCCGTCTGGTGACGCGCACCATGCTGCTGGAACAGGTCTGGGACATGAGCTTTGATCCCACGACCAGCGTGGTGGAGACCCATATCAGCCGGCTGCGCGCCAAGATCGACAAGCCGTTTGACGACGACCTGATCCGGACCCGACGAGGGGAAGGTTATGTTTTTGGCCGGTAGGCTGGCCGAACAGGTCCGCTGGCTCTTCCGCTCGTCGACCTTGCGGCTGACGCTGCTGCTGTCATGTCTTTTCGCGCTCGGCATGGCCGTTGCCATCGTCCTGGCCTTGACCTTTGGCCGGGAGGCCGTCCTCAACCGGGTGGACACGACGCTGGCCGGATTGGCGGCTTCCGTGGAGGCGGAAGACTCTTCAGACGACACATTTTCCGTGATCATCCGGCCTCTTTACGCGCTTCACGATCTGCCGGCAGAGTTCGTCCGGGCGGCCCGGAACGGCGGCGGCACCGTCCGGCTGGAGACGGAATACAGGCGGTCTGAAGACTGGCGCGTTCTAATTGCCAGGGACGAGGACGGCGAAGCGGTCCTGATCGCAGCGCCCCTGGACGACAGCGAAGATGCGCTTGACCTGCTGGGCGGTGTCTTGTGGACCACCGCAGGCCTTGTCTTGGCCGTTGCCCTCGCCATCGGCCTTGCGGCGGGGCTGTGGACGCAGCGGCGAATGAACCGGATTCATGGCACGCTCAACCGGCTGGCCGCCGGTGATCTGAAAGCCCGCACCGGAATTGGCCGCTCTGCCGACGACCTGGATCACCTTGCGCGGCAACTCGACACGACGGCCTCCAGGCTGGAACGTCTGGTGGCCCAGACCCGCCACCTCAGCGCAAGCCTGGCGCACGATCTGCGCACGCCCCTGGCACGCCTGAGGGCCCGGCTGGAGATGTTGCCGGACGGGGAAGAACGCGGCGCGGCCCTTGAGGAGGCCGGGCGTCTTTCAGACATTTTCGACACCATCATGCGGGTGGCCAGGATCGAAGCCGGCCATGGGCAGGACGGGTTTGAACCGGTCGATCTCGGCGCGCTCCTGGCAGACCTGCAGGACATCTTCGGCCCGGTGATCGAAGACGGCGGCAAGCACCTCACCGTTTCAAGGGCATCCGCCGAAACCGTGACGGCGGACCGGCAAATGCTGATGCAGGCCATGGCGAACCTCATTCAAAACGCCCTGGTTCATGGCGGACCGGACATCACGCTTTTCGCGCACGGGCGCGGCATCGGTGTGGCCGACAATGGCGACGGGGTGGATCCCGTCCGCTACGACGACATCATCAAGCCGATGGTGCGCCTGGATCCAGCCCGCGAACGCGATGGGACAGGATTGGGATTGGCGCTGGTTCGTGCGGTCGCGGACCGGCACGATGCGGAGCTGATCCTGTCGGAAAACACCCCGCACGGCCTCCGCGTCACTCTGAAGTTTACAGATTTGTAAAAGGACGGTCAGGCAGCGGCAAAACGGGGGCTCCATATTCATTTCATCGAAACGATGATGACCATGGAGACACCCACGATGAAATCCCTTCTTACCAAAGTGACCTCGACCGCCGCTGCCGCCGTTGTCCTTTTTGTCGGATGCATGATGGCCGGGCTTGGCCTGACGGTCATCGCCTTTTTGGCCATGTTTGGCCTGGCGGCCATCGGGCTTGCACTCCTCGCCGCGCCGTTTATGGCCGTGCCCAAAGAAGACAGCGAGGATGCGGAATTTGAGATGGTCCGCGAAACGCCCGCCGCGGGGTGACGCGGAGGGACGCCAACCAACGTGGTGAAGACCGGAGCCTCCGGTGATCGACGGGCGGGTTTTGACATCAAAGCCCGCCGTCTGTCCGGGGGCTCATTGCGCATTTGCCGGGGGCAACAATTCAGACCGGACAAACAACATAACGTTCGCCGGCCGCGAACGAAGCCACATGGCCCGGCAATCCGGCGCAAAATCGAACTGCGGCACGCAGCGGCACCCCGGCAGGCGCAGGCGCAGCATCACGGTGCCTGACAGAAAATCGGGATCAACGTGACAGCGCTGCGCGAACAAGACCGGGCAACTGGCTAACAGGATCTTCCGGTTCCGGATCGTGTGATCGGCAGAAATCCCCTATGCCGGAGGACCGACTATTTCACGGAGATGCACGTGCAGTCGGCCCGATTGAAAACATCCTGGGAGACGCTCCCGAATGTGGTGTGTTCAGAAAACGATACGCCCCGCGCGCCCATGACGATCGTGCCGGCCTCGATCTTCTGCTGGGTGTTGATGATCTCATCGGCCGGGGTCCCTTTAAGCAACGGCAAGAGCTCAAATTCGATGCCGTAGTGCTGCGCCCTTTCGGCTGACTGCTCCAGGATGATCTGTCCCACTTTATCCAAGAGTTCGTCGGGCGCGGGTCCCAGATTGGCCGCCTCTGCCTTCTTCAAGATCTCGCGCAGCCGATCGTCGAACAGACTGGAAACGTTCAATGCCAACAGGCCTTTTGCATCTTTGCCCCGGAGCAAGACATGGAGGATAAAGACCCGGCCGTTGTATTTGAGCGCCAGATCGGAGGCAATTTTCAGAGCTTTGACCGAGTGAACCGAGCCATCCACCGGCGTTAGGATTTTATGCAACTCAATCCCCCATGATCCTGCTTCAGTTCAGCTCGAGCATTTCACAATTGACATGAAGCCAACCGGACCCGCTGGCCGCGACCGCGATCTTCAGCCAGCGACGTTGTCGGCTTGCCCTTGTTGACGCGGCTGGCGGGTCAATCTCCCGAACCCGGGCTCTCAAACCAGTCCTCCATCCGGGCCCGGTTCACACCGAGGTCACTTTGACCATAAACCAGGTGGGAATAAACATGCACATTGCCCTCTTCCACCCAGACTTGGGTCACATCCGGAAATCCCCAAACCGCCGAGCGGTGGACAAAGACCATGGGCAGGTCGCGGGCCGACCCGGACAGTGGCTGGGTTCGAACGGTGGCCAGAATCCGCGTTTCCAGGGCGGCGAGATCGACCGCTTCGAGGGGGCGCACGGCATAATGTCCGCCATCCAGCGTGTAATCGCCCGGGCCCTGAAGGTTTTGCAACGGCGCGACATCGGCCGTGCTGACGGGCGCCAACCGGACAAAGAGTGCCGCCGCCGCCACGATCAGTAGGAGTACAGCGGCGCTGATCGCTATCGTCTTCATATCCCGCAGTCGGCCGTTTACCAGGCGCTTCCCGTTCCAGACCGCAAAAGGTTAGCCGCCAACGGATCAAATGTCAGCTTCGGATCGGAATGCCTCGCCATGCGCGATCAATCTCCCCCGTTCCGCGTCCGATGCCCCCTTGCCACCTCCTCAGCAAAATTGTATACGTGCGCGTACAATTTTTCTGGCGTAGAACTGCCCGTAGACGCATTCATTGAGCTTTTCCTCCCGATTCCCAAAACGAGGCGTGCGGTCCCATGGCGAAAATCAAGGTCGACAATCCGGTCGTGGAACTCGACGGCGACGAGATGACCCGGATCATCTGGCAGTTGATCAAGGACAAGCTGATCCATCCCTATCTCGACGTGGATCTCGACTATTACGATCTCGGCCTCAAGGAACGCGACCGCACAGACGACAAGGTGACGGTTGACGCCGCCGAAGCGATCAAAAAACATGGCGTCGGCATTAAATGCGCCACCATCACGCCGGATGAGGCAAGGGTCGAGGAGTTCGGCCTCAAACGCATGTACCGTTCGCCCAACGGCACGATCCGCAACATCCTGGGCGGGGTGATCTTCCGCGAGCCGATCATCATGAAAAACGTGCCGCGGCTGGTGCCGGGCTGGACCCAGCCGATCATCGTTGGCCGCCACGCCTTCGGCGACCAGTACCGGGCGACCGACTTCACCTTCCCCGGCAAGGGCAAGCTGACGATCAAGTTCGTCGGCGAGGATGGCACGGAGATCGAACGGGACGTCTACGACGCGCCAAGCGCCGGGGTCGCCATGGCCATGTACAATCTCGACGATTCGATCCGCGACTTTGCCCGCGCCTCGATGAACTACGCGCTCCAGCGCGGCGTGCCCTGTTATCTGTCGACCAAGAATACGATCCTCAAGGCCTATGACGGCCGCTTCAAGGACCTCTTCCAGGAGATCTTCGAAGCCGAGTTCAAGGACGCCTACGAGGAAAAGAAAATCTGGTACGAGCACCGGCTGATCGACGACATGGTGGCCAGCGCCCTCAAATGGTCCGGCGGGTATGTCTGGGCCTGCAAGAACTATGATGGCGACGTGCAGTCCGACACGGTGGCCCAGGGCTTCGGCTCGCTCGGCCTGATGACGTCGGTCCTGATGACGCCGGATGGCAAGACGGTCGAGGCCGAAGCCGCCCATGGCACGGTGACCCGGCACTTCCGCCAGCATGAAAAGGGCGAGGCGACCTCCACCAATTCCATCGCCTCGATTTTCGCCTGGACCCGCGGACTGTCCCACCGGGCCAAGCTCGACGGCAACGACAAACTCGCCGCGTTCGCCGCAACGCTGGAAAAAGTCTGCATCGACACGGTGGAGTCGGGCTCCATGACCAAGGACCTGGCGCTGCTCGTTGGTCCCGACCAGCATTGGCTGAGCACCACCGGCTTTTTGGACAAGATCGACGAGAACCTGCAAAAGGCGATGGGCTGACGCGGCGGCCGCCGTCAATCCGCAACAGGCAGCCGGGGTCCCGGGGAAGCCGCGATACGACCGTCAGCCTGGATCCAGCGTCTCTCCTCTTTGTCCTCCCGGACGCCGGCGCAGCCAGAAATCCGGGATCGGGGCGGCAGGGTGCCGGACGCGTGACCTGAGAGCGGCCGCGAGTAAAGTGGTTCGCCGATCCCGGGTCGCGCCTTTGGCTTGCCCGGGATGACAATCCGTAAAGCGCGCCGCGCGCGCCTGCGCAGGTGTATATGCCGGCAACGCTGCCTATTTCGCCTGCATCTGGGAGACCATCTTCAGCACCGCCCGGCGCGGCAAGAGCGGGACGACCCAGCCGAGCATCAGCCTCAGACGCGCCTCGTTGATGGCAACAAGTTCACCGGCCATCATCGCGTCATAGCCGATCCGCGCGGTGTCGGCGGCGCTCTTGCCGCCCGACTTGGTGAGCCGCGTGCCATCCAGATCGGCGACCTTGGCGAATTCCGTCTCCACATAGCCGGGTGCCAGAACGGTGACCGTGACACCCTTGGGCCGCAGTTCCTCGTCCAGCGCCTGGGAATAGGAGTTCACGAAGGCTTTGGTCGCAAAGTAAACCGCCTGCTTGGGGCCCGGCATGAATCCGGCCGTTGAGCCGACATTGAGGATCTTTCCCGTTCCCCGCGCGGCCATGTCCCTGCCGAACAAATGCGTCAGGGTCATCAACGCCATGACATTGAGGTCAACCATCGCCTGTTCCGCGGCAAGGTCCCGGTCGACATGGTTGCCGTGCCCGCCGAAACCGGCGTTGTTGATCAAGATGCCGATCTCATGACCCGCGCCTGTGAGCGACTGATGAAGCTGCCGGGCCGCATCCGCGCCGGTCAGGTCCTGCGCAACAACATGCACGGTGATGCCATGGGCGGCCTCCAACTCGCCTTTGAGGGCATCCAACGGATCCTTGCGGCGGGCCACCAGCACAAGGTTGCCGCCCCGTTTTGCATGATAGCGGGCAAATTCGGTTCCAATTCCGGCGGACGCGCCGGTCACAAGTGCTGTCGCGGTCATGCCGTCTCCTTTGTAACGTTCAAGACCGGCCGTTAGGGCGTCTGGACCGGTGATCCCTTCGACATGTTCACGGCGGCAGCAGAAATCAAGCCGCGCCGGGCCAACGGCCATTGAAAGCCATTGACAGCGGAGACACTGGCGCCTGCAATGAATTTGGATCATTAGGGTGGGACGAAGCGATGGGTAAGCTTGTTTTTTACACCAATCCGATGTCACGCGGCCGGGTCGTCCGCTGGATGCTGGAAGAAGTCGGCGTCCCTTATCAAACACGGGTGCTCGCCTA
Organism: Roseibium sp.; assembly: GCA_017643215.1. Classification (GTDB taxonomy): domain Bacteria; phylum Pseudomonadota; class Alphaproteobacteria; order Rhizobiales; family Stappiaceae; genus Roseibium. The sequence goes on from JAEPNV010000019.1 coordinate 87,205, forward strand.
CGGCCCGGAGATGAAATCGGCCGGGTACCGCAAGATCAACCCGCTCGGCAAGGTGCCCGCCCTGAGCCATGACGGTGAGGTCGTGACCGAGTGTGCGGCGATCTGCGCCTATCTGGCTGATGCCTTTCCAGATGCCGGGCTCGCCCCGCCGCTGGCCGAGCGGGCTGCCTATTACCGCTGGCTGTTCTTCACGTCGGGTCCGATGGAAGCGTGCCTCATTAACCGCGCCCTGGGATTTCAGGTGCCGGACGATAAGCGGGCATCGGCCGGCTATGGCACCTACGAGGACATGCTCGACACGGCGGAATTGGCCGTCAAGGACCGGGAATTCATTGCCGGCAATCGGTTTTCGGCGGCCGATGTCTATGTCGGCGCCAATCTCGGCTGGGGCATGGAATTCGGCACGGTCGAGGCGCGCCCGGCCTTTTCCGCCTATGTCGATCGATTGCGCGCCCGCCCGGCCTATACGCGCGCCATGGCCCTTGACGATGCGCTGATGGAACAAGGCCATCCATAGTCAGTCGCTGCCCTCCGTCGTCGTCCGGACGACGGCACAGCCGGATGGACTGGGACAGGAGCGGCACAGCGAGGGACACCGAACATGTCACAATCATGGTCAAGATTGGCGATAAGGAGTTCGTGGTGAAAGACGAGGACCTCAAACACGCCATCAAGGCCCAGGGGAAGTGAGAGTGCCCTAAGAAGCGGTCAACCCGCCCAGAGCAAAATCGAGAGCCGCTTCAGCGTGGAGCGTGGTCGTATCGAAGCTTGGAACGCTGAAATCCGCCGCCGAAATCAGAAGACCGATTTCCGTACAGCCGAATATCACCCCGTCGGCCCCAGCCGCGATCGCCCGGCCGGCGATCTCCAGACACGCCTGCTTTGAGGCCGGCAAGATCACGCCCCGGCACAGCTCCTCATAGATAATCCGGTGAACGATCTCCCGGTCATCCTGCGGCGGCACGATGACATCCAGTCCGTGGTATCCGCTCAGATAGCCTGTGTAAAAATCCTGCTCCATCGTGTAGCGGGTGGCCAAGAGCAGCGGCGCCTTTGACGGCGATCCGGCGACGGCCTTGGCCGTGGCATGGGCAATGTGAATGAGCGGGATTGCCACGGCCGCCTGAACGTCGCCGGCCACCTTGTGCATTGTGTTCGTGCAGATGACCAGACAGTCCGCGCCGCCCCTTTCAAGGTTCCGGGCCGCCGCCACCATCAGGTCCCGCGCCCGGTCCCAGTCGCCCGAGGCCTGCGCGGCTTCGACGTCGGCGAAATCGAACGAGAAAAGCAGACACCTTGCCGAATGCAGCCCGCCGAGGCGCGCGCGGACCATCCAGTTCAAGGTCTCGTAATAGACGGCCGTGCTCTCCCAGCTCATTCCGCCAAGCAGGCCGATGGTTTTCATGTTAGCGTCCCGGTGTGTGTTTCGGCGGTTTTAAACGAGGTCCGGCCATGCGTCCCTCAGTGTCTCCCCCAGGGCTTTTCAAAAAGCAACGTCAAATCCTGTTCGCCGGACTGGCGGTTCTTGCATTCATCCTGACGGCCACCCTCCAGGCCCACGCGCAAGCCCCTTACGAACCGGCCCGGGGCACGGCGGAGCGCAAGGATATTCTGAATGCCGTCCGCCCGCTTGTTGAAGCCCGGCTGAACCCGCCGGTCGAGTTCGTTGTGACCTGGATGCGCGTTGCCGGCGGCTGGGCATTTGTCGGACTGGCGCCTCAACGCCCGGGCGGCGGCCAAATCAACCTCCGGGCAACGATCTACGCCAACGAAGCCGACTATATGGACGGCGCGCAAACCTACGCGCTGCTGCGCAAGGCCTATGGCCGCTGGAACATCGTCGATTTTGCGGTCGGCCCGACGGACGTGTTCTGGCACGGCGATCCGCTTTATTTCGGCCTGCCCCGCGGTTTGACGCCTTAGGCCCTCCCCGCGCGGCCTTGGTCAGTCCTTCTGCCCCGGATCAAGATCGCGCCGCTCTGCCGCGCGGCGTTCGAACATCTCCGGCTCTTCGCCGGGGCTGTCCTCGACCGTCGGGATGATGTCGGCCAAGGCAAGTTCCTCCTCCGCAAGGTCGCCCAAGGCCTTGAGATTGGACGCAATCCGGTTTTCCGCCTCACTCAGGATCTTTTTGGTCAACGCTTCGTTCTTGTCCATCAACTGCTGCAGCGCTTCGGCGGCGAGCACCAGAAGCTCACAATCCTTGAACGCCCGGACCGTCGCCGTGCGCGGACGCTGGTGAACCAGGGCGAACTCGCCAAAGAAATCGCCTTCGTCGAGATAAATCGTCCGGCCGTCGAGGCGGATCTCGGCCGCGCCTTCGGAGATGAAGTACATGCGGTCCGCAATCTCGCCCTTTTCCGCAATCACGGTGCCGGCCCGGACCTTTTGCGCTTCCAGCAGCTTTGCCACCTCGGCGATTTCCGCCGCGCTCAGGTCTTCAAACAGCGGCACGCGCGCGACCATCGACCAGGTGACGACAAAATCCCGGCTGTGGATCTCGCGCGCGAAGGCCGACGCAATGATGCCGACCGGCAGCGCGATCAGGCCGTAGCCGAGCAGCATCACAAAACCGGTGATGAACTTGCCGAGGTTGCTGACCGGCACGACATCGCCGTAGCCGACCGTGGTGACGGTCGTAACCGCCCACCAGATCGCGTGGGGAATGCTCTGGAACCGGTCCGGCTGGTCGTCCTGTTCCACCAGATACATGAGCGTCGCCGCCAGGAGAATGACGCCGAATATGATCACCGTCGATCCGATCAGCGCGTGGCGCTCCGATGCGACGGCGGAAAACAGCGACCGGAGCGCTGGCGAATACCGCGCAAGTTTCAAGAACCGCAGCAGGCGTAGCACCACCAGGATCGTCACGGCCGAATTTGGCAAAACAAGCACGAGAAGCAGCGGCAGCGCGGCGATCAAATCGATGATCGCATCGGGCTGGCGGGCATAACGCAGGCGTGCGCCGATCGGTCCATAGCGGCGAAGCGGCGGGTGGAGGTCGGCGACATAAAGCCGGAACACATACTCCATCAGGAACACAAACCCGGAGGCCAGCTGGAGCGCGGTCAAAAACCCGCCCTGGTTCGCCCGCACCTGCGGCAGCGTCTCGACAACCGCCAGAAGGATATTGCCGATGATCAGCGCGATCAGGCACTGGCGCACGGCGCGGGCCGCCACGCGGTGTTTGCCGGTGTCCTCCAGGATATCGTAGAGCTTGCGCTTGAAGGGGCTGGATTTCACGGGGTGCTCTTCTTGTCTGCGGTTTCCCCGCGATTGGAAACCGAAGCGCGGGCCGGTTCAAGCCCACCTGACCAACGCACGGCCCGGGCAGGTCAATTCCGCTTCACCGCTTTGTGACAACACCGGCCAATGTGGTGAATTGCCGCAGCGGCTTTCCGTCCCACATGCATAGGGCAGGCGTTTTCCAAAAACCGATCAAGGAGGATCCGCAGATGACCGTCAAGACCGACCGCGCCCGGGCCGGAATGACGACACCCCATCATGTTGTCCTGAAGATGTTGATCGCCTCCACGGCCCTGGCCGCGAGCGCGCTCGCCATCGTGGCCACATTGGCCTGAGCGCGCCGCAAGCGGCCCGCGCTGGCGGGTCTTGACCGGAGGGTCAGGACCCCGCGCCGTTTTTAAAGACCCGTCAGATGGGACTCTATGGCCGCGATCGCAGCATCGGCCTTTGCCCCGTCCGGACCGCCGGCCTGGGCCATGTCCGGGCGCCCGCCGCCGCCGCGTCCGCCGAGCGCTTCAGAGCCCAGGCGGACCAGATCGACCGCGCTGACGGTGTCCGTCAGGTCCTTGGTCACACCGGTGACGATTGAGGCTTTGCCCTCCGCGCCCGTGCTGATCAACACGATCACGCCGGAGCCGAGCTGCGTTTTGGCCTCGTCCGCCATGCCTTTCAGATCCTTCGCGTTGATGCCGTCGACGACGCGGGCCATCAACTTGAAGGTGCCCGCCTGGCGGATTGGCGCGCCGCCGGCACTGTCGCCGCCGCCCATCGCCAGTTTCTTCTTCGCATCGGCCAGCTCTTTTTCCAGCCTGCGGCGCTCTTCCACCAGTTGCGCCACCCGGGCCGGCGCGTCGGCCATGCCGACTTTCAACGTGGCGGCGATCTCCCGCACCCGCTTGTCCTGGGTGTTGAGGTAGGCCCGCGCCGCGGCGCCGGTCAGCGCTTCCAGCCGGCGCACACCGGCCGCGACCGCGCCTTCGGAGACCAGCGTGACCACGCCGATATCGCCGGTGCGGCGCACATGGGTGCCGCCGCACAATTCGACGGAATAGGATTTGCCGGCCTTGTCGCCGTGAAGCGCCGTGCCCATGGTGACGACCCGGACCTCGTCGCCGTATTTTTCGCCAAAGAGCGCCATCGCACCGCTTTCGATCGCATCGTCCACGGCCATCAGGCGCGTTTCGACGGGTGCGTTTTGAAGCACGATTTCGTTGGCAAACGCCTCAACGCGGACAAGCTCGGCGTCGTCCATCGGCTTGGGGTGGGAAAAATCGAACCGCAAGCGGTCGGGTCCGACCAGGGAGCCCTTTTGCGCCACATGCGTGCCCAGGATCTCGCGCAAGGCCTCGTGCACCAGATGGGTCGCGGAGTGATTGGCCCGCACCGCGGACCGCCGGTCGTGATCCACCCGCAGCTCAAGGGCCTGACCGGCCGACAATGCCCCCTCTTCGACCGTCACCGCGTGAACGAAAAGACCGTCGGCCTTTTTCTGGACATCGGTGACCGTGGCGCGCACGCCCTCTCCGGTCATCACGCCGGTGTCGCCGACCTGACCGCCGGATTCGCCGTAAAACGGTGTCTGGTTCAAGATCACAAAACCGCTTTGGCCCGCGTCAAGCCGGTCGACTTCCGCGCCCTCGGCCACAAGAGCGGTGACGACGCCTTCCGCGATCTCCGTTTCATAACCCAGAAAATCGGTGGCCCCGATCCGGTCCTTCAGCGCAAACCAGACCGTTTCGGTGGCCGCTTCACCGGAACCCGACCAGGCGGCGCGGGCCTCGGCCTTTTGCCGCTGCATCGCCGCATCGAAGCCGCCGGTGTCGACGGAAATGCCGCGCGCGCGCAGGGCATCCTGCGTCAGATCCAGCGGAAAGCCGTAGGTGTCGTAGAGCTTGAAAGCGGTCTCGCCGTCGAGCTGGCCGCCCTCCGAAAGACCTTCCGTCGCGCCGTCCAACAGCCCGAGCCCGCGTTCCAGTGTCTTGCGGAACCGGCTTTCCTCCAGTTTCAACGTCTCGGTGATCAGCGCCTCGGCGCGGGCGAGCTCCGGATAGGCCCGGCCCATCTCGCGGATGAGGGCCGGCACGAGCTTGTACATCAGCGGCTCGCGGGCGCCGAGCAGGTGGGCGTGGCGCATGCCGCGGCGCATGATCCGGCGCAGCACATATCCCCGGCCCTCATTTGACGGCAGGACGCCGTCGGCGATCAGGAAGCTGGTGGAGCGCAGATGATCGGCGATCACCCGGTGGCTGTTCCTCGACGCTGCGTCGGCTTCCGCGCCGATCTCGTGCTCGGAGGCGGCAATCAGCGCGCGGAACAGATCGATATCGTAGTTGTCGTGAACGCCTTGCAGGACGGCGGCGATCCGCTCAATGCCCATGCCGGTGTCGATCGACGGCCGCGGCAGGTCGAGCCGGCCCTCCGGCGTTTGCTCGTATTGCATGAAGACGAGGTTCCAGATCTCCACGAACCGGTCGCCGTCTTCCTCCGGTGTGCCCGGAGGCCCGCCCCAGATGTGGTCACCGTGGTCGAAGAAGATCTCAGAACACGGACCGCACGGACCGGTGTCCCCCATCGACCAGAAATTGTCGGAGGTCGGGATCTTGATGATCCGGCTTTCAGGAAGGCCGGCGACCTTCTTCCACAAGTCGAACGCGGCCTCGTCCTCCGCATAGACCGTCACCAGAAGCCGGTCCTCGGGCAGGCCGAATTCCTTGGTGATCAGGCTCCAGGCGAGATCGATCGCCCGCTCCTTGAAATAATCCCCGAACGAAAAGTTGCCGAGCATCTCAAAGAACGTGTGATGGCGGGCCGTATAACCGACATTGTCGAGATCGTTGTGCTTGCCGCCTGCGCGCACGACCTTTTGGGCGGTGACCGCGCGGCTGTAGTCGCGCTTTTCCAGTCCCGTGAAGACGTTCTTGAACTGGTTCATGCCGGCATTCGCAAACATCAAGGTCGGGTCGTTGCGCGGCACCAGCGGCCCGGACGCCACCACCTCGTGGTCGTTTTTGGCAAAATAATCCAGAAACGCGGATCTGATGTCGTTCACGCCGGTCATTTGCGGGTCTCGCCTCGGTGTTCGTCCGTTTCCGGATCTTGCAGCGGTCAATCAAGAAACGCCGGGCGAGCGCGTGCCGCCCGGCGCGATCCGCCTTTTAGCTTTCAGCAATCCCCCTGTCCAGAAGACCGGTCCCACTTGCCGGTAGAACGGACGGCCGCCAATGCACCGCCGTGGGTCATCGGAATCCGCCCCATCGGCCAACCGGCACGTCCGATGCCGGCAACGTGTCCCGGCGCACGTCCTAAAGCCGAGCAAAACGGGCCGTTCAAACAACAAGGACGCCAGACGGCGCCTCAGACTGCCGACAATCCGGTTTGTCTTCCGGCCGTCATGCCCGGGCCTGTCCCACGGCTGTCCGGTTTAGTTTCAAGTGGCCACCGTTTTGCTGAGACCGGCGGCAAGCACCCCTCTCCCCCCTTGAGGGCTACGGGATTCACACATTTTGGAGGGTCCATCCGTGTTTGATTGCGTTGAACTGTGTCAGG
>JAEPNV010000001.1 GCA_017643215.1 Roseibium sp.
TCTAATCCTTCTAATCCCATCGGATCGAAAGGAATCATGATTGAATCCAAAGCGCCAGCGACTTTTTCAACGCCCTGTTAGGGATCAAATCTGGAGAGATACTGTTTGTCGTGGGACCTAATGGTTCCGGTAAGTCGAGCCTTATGCACCATATTTATTCTCAGAGCCCACAGTCTTCGCGCAGAATTTCTGCTCACAGACAGATTTGGTTCGAGAGCAATTCTCTTGACCTTACTCCCAAAAGAAAAGAAGAGCTCGAGCAGCAGTATAAAGGTCAGGACAATAATATATCTTCACGTTGGAAAGACTGGAATGCTGCTCAGCGTTCGCAGATAGCGATTTTCGATTTGGTTGATGCGGAGAGTATCTCAAATCAAAAAATTGCTGATGCAATGCGGGCTGGTAACACAGATGAGGCACAAAAACTTGCGTGTTCGCAAAGCCCTTTAGAGCTACTGAATTCGATTTTTCGTGTCTCCAATCTGCCAATCAAGATATCTATTGGCAATGGTAGTTCTTTGGTTGCCACGATAGGTGATGGTACGCCATTTAGTATTGCTGAGCTGTCCGACGGAGAGCGTAACGCATTGCTCATCGTAGCAACTGTTCTCACTGCGCCTATGCATCAGCTTATGATAATCGATGAGCCGGAGCGTCATCTTCACAGGTCTATCGTTTCGCCCTTAATAACGTCCTTGATGTCTCATAGACCAGACTGTGCTTTCGTCGTCTCGACGCACGATATTTCGCTTTTATTGGACCAGGAAAATACGTCAGCGTTATTGATCAGGACTTATCAGCACGATCCTAAAGTTTGGGATGCTGATTTTGTTGCAAAGGTCGGTGACATCGATGGAACTTTGGCCCATTCTATCCTAGGCGCTAGAAGAAAAATCCTTTTTGTTGAGGGCGTTGCCGGAAGCCTAGATAACCAGCTGTATCAAATCCTTTTTCCGGACGTCTCCGTGACGCCGTTGGGCAGCTGCGTTTCGGTGGAAAGGGCAGTGAGGGGTATCCGCGGTACGGAGGCTCTCCACTGGATAAGCGCCTATGGTTTGATTGATAGCGACCAGCGTTCAGAAGATAATATTTCAGCGCTCGCAGATTCTTGTGTTGTTGCATTGCCCTTCTATTCGGTTGAAGCGCTCTATTACCATCCAAAAGTCTTTGAGATGGAAGCGGCTAATATATCCAAGGTGGAAGAACTCGACGTACCTTCGGCTATTCAAACGGCGAGAGAAGAGGCATTGAAAGCGATAGAAGGAAACGTCGAGCAACTTGCTGCAAAAGTGGCTGAGCGAAAGGTGCGCGACAGTCTCATGTCAAATGCACCAAGTTGGAAAGAGATTGGTCCTGAAGTTGCTCCGATAAAAATCGATATTGTTGAAATCTTCGAGTTTGAGAAATCAAAGATTACCGAACTGCTTCGGTCCGATGACTTAAATGCGATACTCGCAAGTTATCCTCTTAGAAAAACCCCAGCTTTGTCTGCGATGGCGCGCGCGCTCAACCGAAAGAAACGGACTAGCTACGAAGGGGCGGTAAGAAAACTCCTCACAGACAATAAGGAAGCGCGGGAAATCTTGCTTGATGAGCTAAGGCCCTTGGCAAATCTAATTGGCGATGGAGAAGATCAGGATTCAGAACTGCCGACAGCAATTGATGCTGCCAGTTAGAGCCCGGTTTCAGCTGATTCACGAGAATTTTGAGTGGGTGAGTTTTTTGATGACTAACAACACCTAGCGTGTTGTTTTTATGTTGCTTGCTGGAAGCGTGTTACCCGATGAAGTTGAAAAGTGTTGACAATAACGCTTTAAAAATAGCGCAATACAATCAGGAGGTTATGGCGGAGAGAGGGGGATTCGAACCCCCGGAACGCTTGCGCGCTCAACGGTTTTCGAGACCGCCCCGTTCAACCACTCCGGCACCTCTCCGCGGCACTTGTCAGCATGGGGCTTGTCAAGTGGCGCGGACCATAGACAAGGCGTTTGCCGACCGCAAGAGGCTGTTTTGATCGGCGCGCGGGTTTCAATCGGCCCGTGCGGGCCGCCAATTCGAAGGGTCTTTAAGACCGGAGCCCAGGAAAAGATTGACTTGGAGGCAGGCCTGCCTATAGTGCGCACGCTTGGAGCGGTGGGATCTTTCAGATCGCCGCCGTTTTTCGTTGGGCTGGGCCCGCAGGATCAGAACCGTTCATAGCGTGTCACCTGCATCAAAGACCGCGCCATCCGGCTTTCCGGCCGGGGGCGGGCGCCTGTGTCCAACATGGATGACCGCCGGGCCAGACACCGGTGCGGCGAAGGCAAGAACGAAAAGAAGGACGTGCGAGACATGTTCGCAGTGATCAAGACCGGCGGAAAGCAATACAAGGTTGCCGCCGAAGATGTTTTGAGGGTCGAGAAGCTGGAGGCGGACGCCGGCAGCACCGTGACCTTTGACGAAGTGTTGATGGTAGGCAACGGCTCTGAAACCACGATCGGCGCGCCGACGGTGGAAGGGGCATCGGTTGTCGCCGAAGTCGTCGACCAGGGCCGGGGCCGTAAGGTCATCGTGTTCAAGAAGCGCCGCCGGCAGAATTCGCGGCGCCGCAACGGACACCGGCAGTCGTTCACCATGGTGAAGGTGACCGACATCCTGACCGGTGGCGCGAAATCCGCCAAGAAGGCCGCGCCGAAGAAGGCAGCGCCAAAGGTGGAAAAGACGGAAGAGCCGGCTCCGGCTGGTGACGACGTCGCGCCGTTGTTCACCGCACCGGATGCGCCGGCGGATGATCTGAAGAAGATTTCCGGCGTGGGCCCGGTACTGGAAGGGAAGTTGAACGCGCTCGGCATCATGACCTATGCGCAGATCGTCAACTTCACTGCCGAAGACATCGCCCGTGTCGATGAGGTCCTGAACTTCAAGGGCCGGATCGAACGGGACAACTGGATCGAACAGGCCAAGGAACTGGCAGGCGAATAAGCCGCCGACCGGCACTGAGCAAAAACGAACGAAACGAGGAGCATCCTCATGGCACATAAAAAGGCAGGCGGTTCATCCCGCAACGGCCGCGATTCAGCCGGCCGCCGTCTTGGCATCAAGAAGTATGGCGGCGAAGCCGTGATCCCGGGCAACATCATCGCGCGTCAGCGCGGCACGAAGTGGCATCCGGGCGCGGGCGTTGGCATGGGCAAGGATCACACGATCTTTGCGACCGTGGAGGGCAAGGTGCACTTCCAGCCGAAATCCAACGGCCGAACCTTCATTAACGTACTCCCGGTAGCAGAAGCTGCGGAGTAACGCCGACGTGTCAATCAACACCGCCGGCGTCCCATAAAGACCCCGGCGGACACGGCACGACCAGTCAGGTTCAAGGGGGAGATGGGACGCCATCTCCCCTTTTTTGCTGTCTGACTGGAGGAAAACATGGTTGTCGAAAGTGATGGTCTTTTAGACGAAAGCTGTCCCGTTGCGGCCCCGGTGCCGCAGGACGCGGTTCGCGTCAGGCTCGATATGCCGCGCGTGGACGATATTGCCGATCTTGTATCCCTGGCAAACAACCGGCAGGTGGCGGCCAACCTGGCAATCATGCCTTATCCGTTCACCCTTGCCCATGCGAAGGCGTGGATTTCGATGGCCGAAACACCGCGGCCGGAGACAGCATCCTTTGCGATTCGCCTGAAAACCACGGGCCGCTTGATTGGTGCGGCGCGATATGCGCGGTTTGAAGACGATGGACCTGTGCACGTCGGATACTGGGTGGGTGAGCCCTTCTGGGGCAATGGCTATGCCACAGAAGCGCTGCATGCCTTGGTTGATCACGCATTCACATACACTGCCGTCGATGAGTTGACCGCGGCCTGCCGGGTGACCAATCCCGCATCCCGGCGCGTGTTGATCAAATCCGGATTCCAGTACCGCGACCAAAGCATGATTCATTCCGTTGGCGCAGGCGGCACCGTTCCGATCGAACGGTATGCAATCGACCGGACCGTTTGGGCGTCGCTCAAGGCATGGGGGACCGGGTCATGAACTTGCCAACCATTGCAACCCCGCGGCTGGTTCTGCGCGCCATCGCCATGAGCGACGCGCAAGCGATCGCCGCGCTCGGCGGCCGTGACTTCGAGATTGCCCGCTGGCTCACCGGGTGTTCATGGCCTTACATCGATGGGGAAGCGGAAGCTTTTCTTCAAACGGTCGTGGATGCGGATCCGCTGCGAACCGAGGCGGCCTTTGCGGTGACCTTGGATGGGGTGTTCATCGGCACGGTCGCGATTGAAGCGCCCGGCGAAATTGCCGAACAAGCGGAGTGTCCGTCCCTCGGCTATTGGCTCGGGCGGCCGTTCCATGGCTTTGGCTACGCCACGGAAGCGGCCCGGGCGGCCTTGGTGTGGGGATTCGAAAACCATGCCTGCCCGGCGATTGTGGCGCGCGCTTTTGAAGACAATTGCCGCTCCCGCGCCGTCCTGCGCAAGCTCGGGTTCAAACCGGTCGGAAAGACGATCCGCTTTGCCAAAGCGCTGGACCGGAAGGTCGACAACATCATCGTGCGGCTCAACCGGGCGGACTTTGAGGACCGGAGGGCCGCGGCATGAGCGGGGCCGTGATCAAGACCGACCGCTTGGTGCTGCGGCCACCGGCGGTCTCCGATCTGGAGCGGTGCGCTGAGCTTCTCGGTGATCATGAGGTCGCCAAAATGCTGGCCCGCGTCCCACATCCCTATGATTTGGCGAAGGGTCGGGAATTTCTGCGCCGATCTGCGGCCAATTGGGCGCACTGGCCGGCGGGTGACGATGTGGTGTTCTTCGTCACCCGAGACAACGACCTGATTGGCGGTGTTTCTGTAAGGGCGTTGCAGGATACCCCGCTGATCGGGTATTGGCTGGGGCGATCCCACTGGGGCAATGGCCTTATGACCGAAGCAGTATTTGCGGTGGTTGATTGGCTGTTTCGGGTGATGAACCATCAGCTGATTGCAAGTGAAGCGATGACGGATAATCCGGCATCGCTCAAAGTGATGCAAAAGACCGGATTCCGAACAGTCGGGCGGACGGAAAGAGACAGCGCATCGCGTGGGTGCAAGGTGGCGGCCATCCGTACGGAACTGCGACGTGCTGACTTCTTAGATAGCTTTAAGACCGCATGAGACGGTAGCCTGACCGGGCGAACGAAAAGAGAAACAAATGAAATTCCTCGATCAGGCCAAAATATATGTCCGCTCGGGAAATGGCGGCGCCGGATGCGTGTCTTTCCGGCGCGAAAAATACATTGAGTTCGGCGGGCCAGACGGTGGGGACGGCGGGCGTGGCGGAGATGTGATCGTTGAATGCGTCGACGGCCTCAACACGTTGATCGATTATCGCTACAAGCAGCATTTCAAGGCCGGGACCGGGGTCCACGGCATGGGCAAGAACCGGACCGGCGCCGATGGTCCGGATGTTGTCTTGAAGGTGCCTGTCGGCACCCAGATCCTGGAAGAGGACAACGAAACGCTGATTGCGGATCTCACCGAGCTCGGGCAGCGCGTATTGCTTCTCAAAGGGGGAAATGGCGGCTTTGGCAACGCCCATTTCAAGTCTTCGGTCAATCAAGCGCCCCGGCGCGCCAATCCGGGCCTTGAGGGCGAGGAAAAATGGATCTGGCTTCGGTTGAAATTGATCGCGGACGCCGGGCTGGTTGGACTGCCGAACGCCGGAAAATCGACCTTTCTTGCCACTGTTTCGGCCGCCAAGCCGAAAATTGCCGACTATCCATTTACGACGCTTCACCCCAACCTCGGCATCGTGAAGATCGACAGCAACAGCTTCGCGTTGGCGGACATCCCCGGTTTGATTGAAGGCGCACACCAGGGGACGGGTCTTGGCGACCGGTTTCTCGGCCACGTCGAGCGCACACGTGTTCTCCTCCACCTTGTGGATGGGTCTGGTGAGGAGGATCCGGGCGAAGCCTACCGCGTCGTGCGCGGCGAACTGGACGCTTACGGGCATGGATTGACCGACAAGCCGGAAATCGTCGCGCTGTCGAAATGCGACGCTTTGACCGAAGCCGCGATCACCGAACGGGCGGCGGCGCTCGAGGCAGCCTGCGGACAAAAGCCGTTGATCCTGTCCTCGGCGAGCGGCCGAAATGTCGACACCGCCTTGCGTATGATCATGCGCGCGATCGACAAGGACAAGGAGATCGCAGCCAACGAAGTGCCGTCCCGCAAGGAAGAGGGGTGGCATCCGTAATGGCGTCCGCCCGGCGATTGGCCGATCACAAGCGCGTCGTCGTTAAGATCGGCTCGGCTCTCTTGGTCGACAACGGCCGTCTGAAGCGGGACTGGCTGGAAGCGCTCATGTCCGATTTGGTCGCGCTCGCAGACACCGGAGCGGAGATGGTAATCGTTTCGTCCGGTTCGATCGCGCTGGGCCGGGGCATTCTTGGTCTTCCCAAGGGGCCGCTCAAACTGGAGGACAGCCAGGCGGCCGCGTCCGTGGGGCAGATTGCCCTGGCGCAGGCCTATACCGAAACCTTGGCCGCGCATGGAAAGAAGGCGGGCCAGATCCTTCTCACGCTGGGCGACACGGAGGAGCGGCGGCGCTATCTGAATGCCCGGGCGACGATCGGAACGCTGCTCAAGATGGGTGCGGTCCCCATTGTGAACGAAAACGACACCGTGGCGACTTCCGAAATCCGGTATGGCGACAACGACCGGCTTGCGGCACGGGTGGCAACCATGGTGAGCGCCGATTGCCTCGTGCTGCTCTCTGATATCGATGGACTATACACGGCGCCGCCTGCCGAGGATCCGGACGCGGTCTTTTTGCCTGAAGTGCCCAGGATTACGCCTGAGATCGAGGCGATGGCCGGAAGCGCGGGCTCCGAGCTGTCGCGCGGTGGGATGAAGACGAAGATCGAAGCGGCGAAAATCGCCACTGCCGCCGGCACGTCCATGGTCATTACCTCCGGCAAGCAATACAATCCGTTGAAAAATCTCGATGATGGCGCGCGGGCAACCTGGTTTTGCGCTTTGGCCACACCTGCGAGCGCCCGAAAGGCCTGGATCGGGGGACATTTGGAGCCGCGCGGCGAAATCATGCTGGATGCCGGCGCCGTGAAAGCATTGTGCCTGGGCAAAAGCTTGTTGCCAGCCGGGGTAACCGGGGTGACCGGACGGTTTTCCCGCGGTGATGCGGTGACCGTGCGTGGCCCCGACGGAGTGGTCATCGGCCGTGGTCTTGTCGCTTACGACCACACGGAGGCAGTCTTGATCGCCGGCCGCAAGAGCCGCGAGATCGAAGCAATCGTTGGATATCCGGGGCGGGCGGAAATGATCCACCGGGACGATCTTGCGCTGGAGGATGCGCTTTTGCGCACAAGTGGCTAAGATCCTGACGTCGTCCCTTTTGCGGGGGCGCAACGAAAAAGGGCGAGCAAATGCTGGACGCGGTCGAGACGGTACAGGTTGAGGAACTGATGGTGGAAATGGGCAACCGGGGACGGGCCGCCGCCCGGGTTCTCGCCACGGCTCCAACGGCGATCAAAAATCTGGCCTTGACCGAAATGGCGACCGCGATCCGGGCCGCCATGAAGGATATCCTCGCCGCGAACGCAATGGATGTCGCCGCCATGAAGGCCGGCGGGCAAACGGCCGCGTTTTTGGATCGCGGAACCTTGACCGAGGAGCGTATCGAAGCGATTGCGGTGGCACTGGAGGATATCGCGGCGCTTGATGATCCGGTCGGCAGCGTCATGGCCGCCTGGGAGCGACCGAACGGATTGAAGATTGAACGGGTGCGCACCCCGCTCGGCGTGATCGGTGTGATTTTCGAAAGCCGGCCGAATGTCACGGCCGATGCCGGGGCTCTCTGCCTGAAGGCTGGAAACGCTGTAATACTGCGCGGCGGATCCGACACGATCAACTCGAATCGCGCCATTCATGCGGCCATGCAAAAAGGCCTGACGGCTGCGGGCTTGCCGGTCGACGCCATCCAAATCGTGCCCGTCGCCGATCGTGCTGCCGTTGGCGAGATGCTCAAGGGCCTTCAAGGCAATCTGGATGTGATTGTTCCGCGTGGCGGCAAGAGCCTGGTCGGCCGGGTGCAATCTGAAGCCCGGGTGCCCGTGTTCGCCCATTTGGAGGGCCTCGTCCACATTTTCCTCCACAGATCGGCCGATCCGGCCAAAGTGGTTGACCTGGTTGTGAACTCAAAGCTCCGCCGCACTGGGATCTGCGGTGCGTTGGAAACCCTTCTGATCGACGAAGCGGTCGCCATAGATCACTTGCCGAAACTGGTGCGCGCCCTTCACGCAGGAGGCTGTGAAATCCGCGGCGACGAAAGGGTGTGCGCGATCTGTGACGGCATCGTGCCGGCCACCGAGGCCGATTGGTCGACGGAGTATCTCGACAAGATCTTGTCTGTGAAACTGGTGCGCGGGCTGGAGGACGCGATCGCCCATATTGCCCGGTATGGATCCAATCACACCGATTGTATCATTGCCGAAGACGAGGACGCGGTACGGACGTTCTTCCGTGAAGTTGACTCCGCCATCGTGTTGCACAATGCGTCCACGCAATTCGCCGATGGCGGCGAATTTGGAATGGGTGCTGAAATCGGGATTGCAACGGGACGTATGCATGCCCGCGGCCCGGTTGGGGTCGAACAGCTCACCAGTTTCAATTATCGGGTCCACGGGACCGGCCAGACACGCCCATGAAATTGGCCGCCGCGCCGGGCGACATCGCGGCCGACTGGCTCAAAGTTCCGCATGCTGAGCCTGGAAACCGAATTGGCTTGTTCGGCGGATCGTTCAATCCGCCGCATTCCGGGCACCGGTTGGTGGCGACAACGGTTTTGAGCAGGCTGGCGCTGGACCAGATCTGGTGGCTGGTCACCCCGGGCAATCCGCTCAAGGCCCGGACCGAACTCGCCCCGCTGAATCAGCGCTTGCACCTGACACGCAATATCGCTGTTCACCCCAGAATGCGGGTCACAGCTTGTGAGTTGGCGTTTGGTTCGGCCTACACGGCAAGAACAGTGGAAATGTTGCGTATGCGCCGCCCGGGCCTGCGATTCGTTTGGGTGATGGGAGCCGATAACCTTTCCGGTTTCCACCACTGGAGGGACTGGCGATCAATCGTTGAACAAATCCCGATTGCGATTGTTAACCGGCCAGGAGCGACGCTCTCCGCGCTTTCCGCGCCAATGGCGATTGCATATGGGAAACAGCGCATTAATGAAGATGACGCGGCGCTTTTGCCGGATCTTTCACCTCCGGTCTGGACATTTTTGCATGCACCGCTCGACAGCGCGTCGTCTACCGATTTGCGCCGGTCAAGCCGTTGATCGGGCGGAGGCCGAAGGGCCGACGGCGCTGTGTCTTGAAAATGCCAATGAACCCGCGATATTATATCCATGGCTGCACGTCGCAGCCGAGGTACGGTCAACCTGTCTCGCGGTCATCCCGGAATGTGCATTTTCGTTCGTTGGGGAGCGTAAAGCAGCGGGACAGCAACCAGGCGAAAGGCAAAACATCTGACCATGACCTTTGAAAGCGAGGGGACCCCAGTGTCCGCTCCAATCCAGGCACCCGGAAGCGCGGTTCTTGCGGCTGACCTGCTCGATATAGTCCTGACCAGCCTTGATGATTCCAAAGCTGAGGACATCGTTACCCTTGACATTGCTGGCAAAAGTTCGCTCGCCGATCACATGGTGATTGTCTCCGGGCGATCTCACCGCCATGTCAGCGCCATTGCGGATCACCTGCTGCGTGACTTGAAGATCGCGGGCGCGGGCGCTGCAAAAGTTGAAGGGCAAAGCGCATGTGACTGGGTGCTCATCGACACTGGGGATGTGATCGTGCACATCTTCCGCCCGGAAGTCCGCAGTTTCTATAATCTGGAGAAGATGTGGGCCCCTGACGCCGAGCCGGCACCGCAATTCATCGGCTAAAGCGATCGCGCCGGCGGCACCTGTGTTGCGGCGACCAGCCTTGCGCGTTGACATTCGGTCGGCACGCCGAAAGAGCCTTCATGCGCCTCAAACTGAGTTGTGTCGGCCGAATGAAAGCCGGGTCGGAAAGTGAGATTTTCGACCGCTTCATGGATCGTGCACGAAAGAGCGGCCGACGGTTCGGCCTCTCGCGGATCGAGATCGTTGAGCTCTTGGAAAGCCGGTTGACCCGCCGCCAGGATCGCAAGCGCGAAGAGGCCGCCGGCCTCCTTTCGGCCATGGCGAAGGACGCGCGGCTTGTTGCGCTGGACGAGCGCGGAACGTCCATGACCAGCGTCGATTTCAGCCGCCGTCTGTTCTCCTGGGTGGATGAGGGCGTTTCGGAGACGGTCTTTGCGATTGGCGGGCCGGACGGCCATGGCGACGAGGTTCTGCAACGGGCACATTTACGGCTGGCCCTGGGACAGATGACCTGGCCGCATCAGTTCGTCCGTATGATGGTTGCCGAACAGATCTATCGCGCCATCACCATTCGCGCGGGGCATCCCTATCACAGGGATTGAATGTCGCCGTCTGTGGTCCGAGGTCCGGGTTTGGGATTGTGCCCGTGTGTTGCCGCATTCCGCCCTTACCTTGCCGTTCGTCCAAACACCAGAAGCCAACGCGCGGACCTGGATTTGGCCGGATTTGGTCCTTTGCCGACATGGTAAACGTTTCGTTAATCGCGCGGCGATTATGATGTTCACATGCGCAACGGCGATTTTGGAATGAAACGCTCTGCGGTTTCCGAAAGAACAGGCAGCATGCCGCGGAACATCCAACGCGGGTGTGCCTTTTTAGCGCTGTGTGTTTGGGCCTCGCTGATGGGGATCACCGCGTTCGCCACCGAAGCCGGCATTTCACCCAGTGGCGAACTGGCAGCGGATGACGGAACAGGAACGCAAGCCGACCCGCAATTCCGGCATGAGCAGCGTGAGGCGGAACTGGCGGCTCTGACCCGTGACATAACGCTGTCCGCTGATCGGCAAAACGAGATCGAGCGGGAGATCGGCCTGATCGACCGTGATCGCGAAGCTCTGAACGCCAAGATCATCCGGACCGCCGGTGCAATTCAGGACATCGGAGTCGAGCTTTCAAACACCGAACGCCGCCTGCGGACCCTTGGCGAGAACGAGGACGCGGTTCGCCGGTCCCTGGCCGGCCGCCGGCATGTGCTTGCCGAGGTCCTGGCGGCCCTGCAGCGTCTTGGGCGCCGCCCGCCGCCCGCTTTGGCCGTCCGACCGGACGACGCTCTTGGGGCGATCCGTACTGCCATCCTCCTCAACGCCGTCATGCCCGAATTGCGGCTTGAAACCGAAGCGCTTGCAGCGGATTTGTCCGAACTTCGAAGGCTGCGCGGCGTCATTGCGGAGGAAAAGAACCGTCTTCGCGGTGATGCCATGCGTCAGGCCGAGGAACGGTCGCGCCTGGAACTGCTGCTAAGCGCCAAGCGCCGGGAACGGGAGCAGACGGCGCGGAATTTGGAAGCGGAGAAACGCCGGGCCGCCGAGCTTGCGTCGCAGGCCGAATCGCTGAAAGGCCTGATTGCGCGTTTAGAGGATGAGATCGAGAGTGCCCGCCAGGCGGCGGAAAAGTCCCGCCAGGCCTCCATTGACGCACAAGAGGGACTCGGCCGACGAGCGGATCCATTCGAGGATCCCGGCCGGCTGGCGCCGACAGTACCGTTCCAGGACGTCAGAGGGCGGCTGTCGCTTCCGGTGGCCGGCGCGATGTTGCGCGATTTTGGGCAAGAAGACGAATTTGGCAATTTGACAGAGGGACAATCGATCGCAACCCGTGTAGGATCTCCCGTGATTTCTCCCGGTGACGGGTGGGTTGTGTATGCCGGGCCATTTCGATCGTTCGGTCAGCTCTTGATCCTGAACATGGGGGACGGCTACCATGTACTTCTTGCGGGCATGGACAGGATCGACGCCGAGCTTGGTCAGTTTGTGCTTGCAGGAGAACCCGTCGGCATGATGGGCACCACCAAATGGGCCAGTGCATCGACGGTTGGCTTGGGTTCCACCCAGCCTGTCCTATATGTTGAGTTTCGGAAGGACGGAAGTGCGGTTGATCCCACGCCGTGGTGGGCACGCACCGAACAGGAAAAGGCACGCGGATGATACGGAAAGCTTCCCTGCTGCTCGCCGGCGCCCTTATGGGGGCGGTCGCAGTCACCACATTGTCACAGGTTCCCTTCCGCGTTTCGGACGCGGCAAACGCTGCACCTTCGGATACGTATCGGCAGTTGAACCTCTTTGGTGACGTCTTCGAGCGGGTGCGTTCTGATTATGTCGAAGTCCCCGATGACGCGCAGCTGATTGAAAGTGCCATCAACGGGATGCTGACCTCGCTCGATCCGCATTCAAGTTACATGTCGCCAAAAAGCTTCCGGGACATGCAGGTCCAGACCCGCGGTGAATTCGGCGGATTGGGGATTGAAGTCACTATGGAAGACGGCTTGGTGAAGGTCGTGTCCCCGATCGACGAAACACCGGCTGCCAAGGCGGGCGTGCTGGCCGGCGATCTGATTACTTACATCGATGGCGAGCAGGTGCAGGGTCTTACGCTCAATGAGGCGGTCGAACGGATGCGCGGCCCTGTCAATACCGAGATCGTCATCACGGTGCGCCGTGAAGGGGTCGCCGATTCCTTCGACATCACGATTGTCCGGGATGTGATTCGCATCCGGTCCGTTCGCTGGCGTGAGGAAGGTGATGTCGGTTACATCCGCGTGACCCAGTTCAATGAACAGACATTCGACGGATTGAAGAAGGGCGTGGAAGAGATCTCAGAAAGCGTCGGCGCCAACAACCTCAAAGGATTTGTGATCGACCTGCGCAACAATCCGGGTGGCTTGCTGGACCAGGCGATCGCTGTATCCGATGCGTTCCTGGACCGGGGAGAGATCGTGTCCACTCGCGGCCGCAACTCCGACGAAACTCAGCGGTACAACGCCCGCGGCGGTGATTTGACGGATGGAAAACCGGTGATTGTGCTGGTCAATGGTGGTTCTGCATCGGCATCGGAAATCGTTGCAGGTGCGCTCCAGGATCACCGGCGTGCGACAATTCTCGGTACACGCTCGTTCGGCAAGGGCTCGGTCCAGACGATCATCCCGCTTGGAGCAAATGGCGCGATCCGTTTGACGACCGCCCGGTACTACACCCCGTCCGGCACATCGATCCAGGCCAAGGGCATCACGCCGGACATTGAAGCGCTTCAGGATTTGCCGGAAGAGCTGCAGGGCCGGGCCGAGACGCGCGGCGAAGCCGGCCTTCGCGGGCACCTGGAAGCCGAAGGTGACGGCAGTGATGAGGATCAATCGGCAAGCCAGGCTTATGTGCCGTCCGATCCCGATGAGGATACGCAGTTGAGACTGGCACTCGATCTGCTGCGCGGCGTTCAAATTAATAGTGCGTTTCCGCCCGTCGCCGACGGCTCCCAACCGGTTCCGAATTAACAGCGTTCATCCTCGCGCCGGGCCGGTCATGGCTTGGCGCGGCCAGTTTCGTTTGCGTTCTCAAACAAACCAAAAGCCACGTGGCCGCACGCGCGGCATTTAGTCCAGGACGCCATGGCGAACGAAGATCTTACAGCCCCGCTGGGGATGGGAAAACGGCGGCTTTTGCGCCTCCCATTCGGCTTGATTGGCGCGGGAATTGTCAGTGTTGTCGGCACAACGGCCTTGATCTGGATGGGGGTGGTCGACGATCCCTATGGCGGTGAGCCGACCGCGGTCGTGCCGCTCGAAGCGACGGTGCAAGGTGTGTCGTCCCGCGATATTGAGGTTGTCGAAATCAGGCCGTCGCTTGACGGTGAGCTTGGCCCAAACATGCGGCCCGTCGATGGGCGCGAAACCCTCGGTCCGCGGTACGAGTTGATCGATCAAACCCTGGGCTCGGGATTTGAGGGTGGTTTATCCATCAATCCGGATCCAAGGGTGAGTGAGCGCTCCGAATATGGCTTTCTGCCCAAGATCAGTTCAGAAGGTGTCCGGCCGCTCGATGCCTATTCCCGGCCGTTCGAGACATCGTTCACATCCATTCCCAAAATCGCCATCGTGATCACTGGTTTGGGCCTCAGCGAAACCGGCACCCAGAACGCGCTGGACCGGTTGCCCGCGGATGTGACATTCGCGTTCGCGCCCTACGGCTCTGATCTCGACCGGCGAATGCAGGATGCGCGGGCCAAGGGCCACGAGCTTTTGCTCCAATTGCCGCTCGAGCCGTTCGACTTTCCGGACAACGACCCGGGACCGCACACGTTGCTGGTCAGCCTGAAGCCAAGCGACATGCTGGACCGCCTGGCATGGGTCCTCACCCGAATGACAAACTATGTCGGGACCATCACTGACATGGGCGCGCGGTTCACATCAACGCGCCCGTCGGTCCAGTTCCTGTTCGAAAAGCTCAAGGAACGGGGTTTGATGTTTGTCGATCGCGGTGATTCGTCACGCAGTGTCGCGCCCGAAGTGGCCGAAGAAACCCGGATGCCTTTCAGCGCAGTTGATGTTGTGCTGGACGAAGTGCCACGCGAGGATGACATCACAGCCAAGCTGCTCCAGCTCGAAGGGATCGCGCGTGCCAAAGGCGTCGCCGTTGCCTCTGGATCAGCGCTGCCGGTCACCGTTCGCCAGTTGCAGCAGTGGTCGCGGGATCTGGAAGAACGTGGGCTGCAATTGGTCCCCATCAGCGCCACCATCGACAGGTAGTCGGCATCGTGAAACAGAAGATGCTTGGACGGGACTATCCGGAGCCCATTGGTGGCCGTCCGTACCGCCCATGCGTCGGCGTCATGTTATTGAACAAGGACGGAAAAGTCTGGATCGGTGAGCGGGACACGGACCGCGACGGACCCCAACTGGATTTTGCCTGGCAAATGCCTCAGGGCGGGATCGATGCGGGTGAAGAGCCGCGCGACGCGGCGGCACGCGAGCTTTATGAAGAGACGTCCGTCCGCTCGATTGCCCTTTTGGCCGAAGCGCCGCAGTGGTTTGCCTACGACTATCCACCTGAAGTCGCGGCGTCGTCCCGCGGTGGCAAATACTGTGGCCAAGCCCAAAGATGGTTCGCATTCCGCTTTCAAGGGCAGGACAGCGAAATCGACGTTTTGTCTCCGCCGCATGGCCACCAGGCCGAATTCAGGGATTGGCGCTGGGAGCGGGCCGACCGGCTGCCCGAATTGATCGTGCCGTTCAAGCGGCCGGTCTATGAGGCCGTTGTTCGTGCCTTTGCCCATCTGACGTCTTGACTTGCCGCCCAAACTATCCTGCCATCCTTGAAAAAAGGGAGGGCAGATGGTCGCGCAATCGGACTTGGCCGGAAAACGGATTCTGATCACGGGAGCGTCCAGCGGTTTGGGCCGCCATTTCGCGCGCCTGTGCGCGCGGCATGGAGCGGGGCTTGCGATCGCGGCGCGGCGGGTTCACCGGCTTCAGGAACTGACCCACGATCTGCGCGCCCTTGGCGCATCGCAGGTCCTGGAAATCCAGCTCGATGTGGCTGATGCCGGGTCGATCGAGGCCTGTGTCGCCGCCGCGGTCGACGGCCTTGGCGGTGTCGACGTTCTTGTGAACAATGCCGGCACGGCGCGCGACGGATCGCCGCTCAATCAAACCGCAAATGACTTCGACGCGGTGATGGACGTCAATCTTCGCGGCGTCTGGCTGATGGCAACGGCATGCGGGCGCCATTGGCGGGACACGGGAACCGGTGGAGCCATCGTCAATGTCGCCTCGGTGCTTGGCCTTCGGGTCGCGGGCGGATTGGCCGCTTATTGTGTGTCAAAAGCAGCCGTCGTGCAGATGACCAAAGCCTTGGCCCTCGACCTTGCGCGATATGCAATCCGTGTCAATGCGCTGGCGCCGGGTTATTTTGAGACCGAAATCAATGCCGGCTTTTTTGAGACCGACACTGGCCGGAAGATGGTTCAACGCATTCCCATGCGCCGGATCGGCGCGTTCGAAGACCTTGACGGCCCGTTCCTGCTTTTGGCCGGCGATGCCTCGCGCTACATGACCGGTGCGGTCATTCCCGTCGACGGTGGGCACCTGGTCTCGTCGATGTAAGGACAATCGAAACCATGGATTTTACCCTTAGCCAAAGAGCTGAAGACCTGCGTCAACGCGTGCGCGCATTCGTGGCAGACCATGTGCTGCCGCTCGAAGCCGACCCCCAGTCGTACAACGAGTTCGAGAACATCCGCATGAACTTGCGCGATGATCTGCGCGTTAAGGCGAAGGCTGCCGGATTGTGGGCGCCCCAGATGCCCGAATCGCGCGGCGGGCTCGGCCTGTCGATGGTGGAACAGGCTGTGTTTTATGAAGAGGCGAACCGGTCGATCTTCGGTCCCGTCTGCTTCAACTGCGCCGCACCCGATGATGGCAATATGCGTTGCCTCGAGATGGTCGCGAGCGAAGACCAAAAGCAGCGCTGGCTGCAGCCGATC
Source organism: Roseibium sp. (assembly GCA_017643215.1). GTDB lineage: Bacteria > Pseudomonadota > Alphaproteobacteria > Rhizobiales > Stappiaceae > Roseibium. The sequence goes on from JAEPNV010000001.1 coordinate 16,407, forward strand.
ATTGACGGGTCCGTCAACTCGTCGTTCGCAATGACCGAGCCGCATCCCGGCGGCGGGTCCGACCCCGGCATGATCCAGACCCGGGCCGAACGCGTGGGTGACAGGTGGCGGATTACCGGCCGGAAGTGGTATATCTCCGGCGCGGCCGTTGCGAAGCATTTCATTTTGATGGCCCGCACGGATCCGAGCCCGGAGGAAAGGCGGCGTCACCTGACCGCCTTTTTGTTTCATGCCGACAGCCCCGGTTGGCGGATTGTCCGGCGCATCGGAAACATGGGCCCGGATGAACATGGCGGCGTCTGTGAACTTGAGTTTGACGGGCTTGAGATCCCGGACCATGACCGCCTGATGGAGGTCGGCGACGGTTTGCGAATGACGCAGATCCGGCTTGGCCCGGCCCGCTTGACCCATTGCATGCGTTGGCTTGGGATGGCCAAGCGGTGCATGGAGATCGCCCAGGCTTATGTCTCCGACCGGGAGGGTTTCGGGATCCGCCTGGCAGACCGCGAATCGGTTCAACTCACCCTTGGCGAAGTCGCGCATGACATTCAGATTGGCCGGCTGTTGACCATGCACGCGGCCTGGAAGCTGGATCAGGGCGACCGGGCGCGCAAGGAAGTCTCCTCTGCCAAGATCCATGTAGCCGATACGCTGTTCAAGGCGGTCGACACCGCAATCCAGTTGAACGGTGCGCGCGGGTACTCCACAGATACCATTTTGGAATGGGTTTACAGGTACGCACGCGCCGCCAAGCTCGTGGACGGAGCATCGGAAGTCCACAAGATGGTACTGGCCCGGTTCTATGGAAAAGACGGATCGGATTATTGGCAGTGGGGCTGAAGGGACGGTGAGGGATCATGAACCGGCTGCCGCCCTATGATCTTGTTGACCTCAGGCTGCTCGTGGCCCTGGCCGAACACCGGCATTTCGCGAGAGCCGCCGAGGCCTGTTCCTTGTCGCAACCCGCGCTGTCGGCCCGCATCCGCCGCCTGGAGGATGCGCTCGCCCTTCCTTTGATTTACCGCGGCAAACGGTTTGAGGGGTTTACGCCGGATGGGGAACGGGCCTTGGAATGGGCGCGGCGGATCCTGGCGGACTGTTCCGGCCTTGTTCAGGATATCAAGGTCGATGCCGCGGGGCCGCGTGGCACACTGCGTTTGGGCGTGATACCGTCGGCGACACCTGCCGCGGGCGCGCTGTCGGGCGCCTTGGCCCGCGCCTACCCAAACCTGCAGCCGCAGGTCTTGGCCATGTCATCGAACGCGATCAAGGCCGGCCTTGCCGATTTTTCGCTGGATGCCGGCATCACCTATTTATCCGGCGATGGACCCGGGGCAAGCGCACCCCACACCAAGGTCATCCCGCTTTTTGAGGAAACCTATTGTGTCGTCGCCCGGCCGGACGTGGTTGGGCATAGCGAAGGACCGATCACCTGGTACGCGGCCGCTTCCCTTCCCATGTGTCTTTTGACCCGTGACATGCAGAACCGGCGGATTATCGATGACGCGTTTCACCAGGTCGGGGCGGCGCCCGAACCGCGCTTTGAATCGAACAGTTTCAATGCGATACTGGCGCTTGTGCGTGAACACGCCTTTGCGACGATCCTGCCGCGGATGCAGGTCGATGCCGGTTTGACCGAAGTGCTTCAGGTCTGGGATCTGGTCGAGCCAAACATCGCCAGCCCGATCGGCCTCGTCGTCCCGGATCGCGAGCCCGTCCTGCCGGTGACCACCGCACTGCTGAATGTCGTGGCCGCCAGCACAGGCGATTGATCAACCGAGCTGATGACGTGATCAGGAATCGCGATTTGCGTTCAACAGACGCACGGGATTCTGTGGTTGAAACAGACCGCCAGCTCAAAGAGTGCACCCATGACATACGGCAAGGGGCTGATCCGCAAGCCGTCACAACCCAAAGGCCGCCAGGTTGACGATACAGCGCTGGAAGATGTGCGCGCGCTACTCGGCGACGAACCACGCCGCCGCGATCTGTTGATTGAACATCTTCACAAGATCCAGGACGCCAACGGCCATTTGTCGGCGGCGCACCTCCGTGCCCTTGCGGAGGAAATGCGGCTCTCCCAGGCCGAAGTCTATGAAGTGGCGAGCTTTTATCACCATTTCGACATCGTCCGCGAAGGCGAGACCGCGCCCGCGCCCCTGACGATCCGGGTGTGCGACAGTGTCACCTGTGCCTTGAAGGGCGCCGACGCGCTGGCGGATGTCCTCGGCGCGAGCCTTGATGGCCAAAAAATCCGTGTTCAGAAAGTGCCGTGTATCGGGCGCTGTGCGTCCGCGCCCGCCGTGCAGGTCGGAAAGCGCGCCGTGGATGGGGCCAGCGAGCTGAGCGTCCGGGCTGCGCTTTCCGAGGATACGTGTCAACCGGTTGTGCCGGGCTATACCGGCCTGGAGGCCTACCGCGCGGAAGACGGATATCAAGCGCTGGCCCGCGTACGCGCCGGCGAATGGGATGTGGCCGCGATTGCAGACCGTCTGCTTGAAGCCGGATTGCGCGGGCTGGGCGGTGCCGGCTTTCCGACGGGAACAAAATGGAAGATCGTCCATGATTTCGCGGGCCCGAAATACATGACCATCAATGGCGATGAGGGCGAGCCGGGCACGTTCAAGGACCGGTTTCACCTTGAACGCGATCCGCACCGGCTCTTGGAGGGGGCGCTGATCGCCGCGCACGCCATCGGTGCCGAGCGCATCTATCTTTACATGCGCGACGAATATCCGGCCGTTCTTGACATCCTGCGCCGCGAAATCGACGCCCTTCGGTCCGCCGGTATTATCACATCCATCGACATTGAACTTCGGCGCGGCGCGGGCGCCTATATCTGCGGCGAAGAAAGCGCGATGATTGAATCGATCGAGGGCAAGCGCGGTCTTCCCCGTCACCGGCCGCCCTTCATCGCAGAGGTCGGACTGTTTGGCCGGCCGACCCTTAATCACAACGTCGAGACCCTGTTTTGGATCCGCGACATCCTGGAAAAGGGATCGGACTGGTTCGCCGCGCAGGGACGGCGCGGCCACAAGGGGTTCCGGTCCTTTTCGGTGTCCGGACAGATCAAGGATCCCGGTGTCAAACTCGCGCCGGCCGGCATCACCATGAACGAACTGCTGGACGAGTTCTGCGGCGGAATGGAAGACGGCCATGTCTTCAAGGGCTATTTGCCCGGTGGCGCGTCCGGCGGGATCCTGCCGGCGTCTTTGGCCGATGAGCCGCTCGATTTCGGGACGCTCGACAAGCACGGCTGCTTCATCGGCAGCCATGCCATTGTGGTGTTTTCCGACCACGACGACATGCGCGATGTGGCGCTTAATCTGATGCGTTTTTTCAAACATGAAAGCTGCGGACAGTGCACGCCGTGCCGGTCGGGCACCGAGAAGATGGTTGGCTTGCTTCAGGAAAAGAACTGGGATCCGGACCGGCTCGCCGACCTTGAGGCGGTCATGCGGTCCGCGTCCATCTGCGGCCTCGGACAGGCTGCGGCCAATCCGGTGGCGTCGGTCCTTAAATTTTTCCCGGAGGAGTTTGACAAATGAGCTCCCGCATCACCTTTACGCTCGATGGCCGGAAAGTGACGGCAAATGATGGCGAATCCATCTGGCAGGTCGCCAAGCGTGAAGGCGTCGCCATCCCGCATTTGTGCCACAAGGACGCCCCCGGTTACCGGGCGGATGGCAATTGCCGGGCCTGCATGGTGGATATTGAAGGCGAACGCGTTCTGGCCGCATCGTGTATTCGGGCACCGGCCGAGGGTATGGTTGTCAAAACGGCGACCGAACGGGCGGTCAAGGCCCGTGAGATGGTGTTTGAGCTTCTGGTCGCCGACCAGCCGCCACGGGAGGCCCATCCGGACCCGGAGAGCGATTTTTGGTCATGGTCCGACCGCATCGGTGTAACGGAAAGCCGGTATGCGGCGGGTGTGTCACAGGCGCCGGATATCTCCCATCCGGCTATGGCGGTGAACCTGGACGCCTGTATTGCCTGCAATTTGTGCGAACGCGCCTGCCGCGAAGTCCAGGTGAACGATGTGATCGGCATGGGCGCCCGCGGTATGGATGTCGCGCCGATTTTCGATCTGTCCGATCCGATGGGCGGTTCTACGTGCGTTGCCTGCGGCGAATGCGTGTCGGCCTGTCCGACCGGTGCCCTGATGGAAAAGAGCCTCTTGGATGCGACAGGCACCGTGCGCGAGATCTTTCCAGAAACGACGGTCGACAGTGTCTGTCCGTTCTGCGGCGTGGGGTGTTTGACGTCCGTGTCGGTTGCGGACGGCAAGATCGTCAAGGTCGACGGCCGGGATGGGCCGTCCAACAAAAACCGGCTGTGCGTGAAGGGGCGGTTCGGGTTCGACTATGTCGCCAGCCCCGACCGCTTGACCCGGCCACTGATCCGGCGAGACGGCGTTGCGAAGGATCCGAACATGGCGTTGACCGCGGAGACCTACCTGGAGGTGTTCCGGGAAGCGACCTGGGACGAAGCGCTGGAACGCGCGGCCGCCGGATTGAAGTCGGCGGCAGACCGCAAGAGCAGCGACGGCATCGCCGGGTTTGGATCCGCGAAAGGTTCCAATGAGGAAGCCTATTTGTTCCAGAAGCTGATCCGCCAGGGATTTGGCACCAACAACGTCGATCATTGCACGCGGCTCTGCCATGCGTCCTCCGTGGCCGCCTTGATGGAGGGAATCGGATCGGGCGCCGTGACCGCCCCGTTCAATGCCGCGTTGGATGCCGACTGCATGATCGTGATCGGTGCTCGGCCCGAGCAGAACCATCCGGTCGCGGCGACCTTCATCAAGCAGGCCGCGAAAAACGGCACGAAGCTCATCGTGATGGATCCCCGTGGCCAGGGCTTGATGCGCCACGCCGACTACGGACTGAGGTTCAAGCCCGGTACGGATGTCGCAATGCTCAATGCGATCCTCAATGTGATCGTGACCGAAAAGCTATTCGACGAACAGTATATCGCCGCGCATGCCGACGGTTTCGAGGCGCTGAAATCCAAGGTCGCTGAGTTCACGCCCGAGGCAATGGAACCGGTTTGCGGGATTGACGCGAACACACTCCGCGAAGTTGCCCGCCTTTACGCCAGAAGCGCGAAGTCGATCATTTTCTGGGGCATGGGCGTATCGCAGCACGTTCACGGAACCGACAACGTCCGCTGCCTGATCGCCATGGCACTGACCACCGGCCAGATCGGCCGGCCCGGCACGGGTTTGCACCCCTTGCGTGGTCAGAACAACGTTCAGGGCGCGTCGGACGCCGGCCTCATTCCGATGGTCTATCCGGACTATCGGCCGGTGGACGATCCCGACATTCGCGCCGCCTACGAGGATGCCTGGGGCCGGGCTCTGGATCCCAAACGCGGTCTGACGGTCGTTGAGATCGTAAACGACATTCTGAGCGGCGGGATCGAAGCCATGTACATCCTGGGTGAAAATCCGGCGATGTCCGATCCGGACCAGGCGCATGCCCGCAAGGCGCTTGCCGCTTTGAAACACCTTGTGGTGCAGGACATCTTCATGACCGAAACGGCGTGGCATGCCGACGTGATCCTGCCCGCCTCCGCTCATGCGGAAAAACTGGGAACCTACACCAACACCAACCGCCAGGTTCAAATCGGCCGGCCCTGCGTGCCCTTGCCCGGCGCGGCGCGGCCCGATTGGGAGATCATCGTCGACCTTGCCAACCGGTTAGATCTCGATTGGCACTATGAGGGCGTTCCGGACATCTACGAGGAAATGCGGTCGCATATGGCGTCGCTTTCCAACATTTCCTGGGAACGCTTGGAACAGGAAGGCACCGTCACCTACCCGGCCGACGCGCCGGACCGGCCCGGCAACGAAATCCTGTTTGGGCAATCGTTCCCAACCGCGAACGGTCGGGCGAGGATTGTGCCAACGGATCTGTTGCCGCCGAACGAGATGCCCGACGGCGATTTTCCGTTTGTTTTAACCACTGGCCGGATGCTGGAACATTGGCACACCGGCGCGATGACCCGGCGCGCATCCGTGCTTGACGCGATCGAGCCGGAACCCGTTGCGTCCATGAGCCCGGGCGATATTCGCAAACATGGATTGCGGACGGGTCAGACGGTGACCGTGGAAACCCGCCGCGGGGCGATCACCCTCACGCTCCGTGCAGATCGGGACGTGGCCAGCGGCATGATCTTCATTCCGTTCTGTTTCTTTGAGGCGCCGGCCAACGTTTTGACGAACCCGCAACTGGATCCGTTTGGCAAGATCCCCGAGTTCAAGTTTTGCGCCGCGCGGATCACCCTGCCGCAGACCTATTCAACTGCTGCCGAGTAGCTGGAGCTGGAGCATCGGCGGGGCATGCCCCGTCATGGCATCTGTTTCTGCCGCCGGCACCGTTCTGGTCTTAGTCTGCGCCGACTTGAATGTTCAGCAGGTCTGGAATCACCTGGGGCGCCGCCAGACTGCCGAGGATTTGAGTCAAGGGCACGCTGTTCACCGGCCGCACAGAAACGGTCAGGGTGTTTGGATTGTCCAAAAAGGACGTGGCCGCGTCGCGCACCATCGCGGAAAATGCCGGATTGTTGAAGAAGCCGACCGCTTCGGCCGCCTGTTCGGCGAGCGCGGCGGACATCACGCTTTCAGGGACACCGGCATCATTGGCGGCGAACGCAAGGCCGTTGCGCGCAAGACCGCTATCTATATAACGGAATTCGGCATCGACGAACTTGGCGGTGGCGAGCGCGATCTGGCCCTGGCCTTCCGGATCCTCAAAGAGCGCCTTGGGGACGTTTGAAAACCGGAACGAGGCCTCCACCGTCCCGAGGCCCTCGACCGAGATCATCAGCCGTTCGAGCGTCAGGTCGAGTGTCGACTCGTCCCAGAAGAACCGCGTTTCGTCGGACCAGACGATCTCGTTAAGGCCAAGCCCTTCAAGCAACGCTTCGATATCCGGGTCGTCCGCAGCGTCAACGGGCAAGACCAGCCGGTCCGTTTTCGACAGGATCCGGGTCGGAATGGGCGGCACCGCCGTTCCAAGGTCGAGCATGTATCCGTCAAGCGCGACCCGGCCCTCATCTGGCACCGAGACGTCCAGGCCGCTTATTTCTGCCGAGAGGGCGTATGGCGCAAAGACGCGGGCGATCGCAAGTGGATCCTCCGATGCCTGGTCCGGATCGTCGATCAGGGCGGTGATCATATCGCGCATGGGCGGGAAATCGGCGAACGTGATCCCGCTGAAGCCGGCGCGGTCGAGCTTGATCGAACCGCCCCCTGGCAATGTCGGCGCGCTCACGCCGGCGATCTGCACCGCGCCAATGCCCTCCGAACTAACGTCCGAGACGCTGATTTCGCTGACCGATACGCGGATGGTCTTGTCCGGTGCATCCGGATCCGGAAGGCTGACAAGGAGGTCGTTGACACGGGCATCACCGGCGCCGAGCGACCGGTAAAGCTGGAGGCCGGCGATTATGAGCTCATCGGGCTGGGGTTCGTCGCCCCTGAGCAGTGAATCAAGCAGTCCGAGGAAATCGTAGTCCCGCTTGACCACGAAAAGATCTTCGGCGGACGACTCCCCGGCGGTCAGCCGCAATGTCATGCCATTGCCCAGATCCTGGCTCGATTCGTAACTGCGGATAACCTGTGAACCAACGACCGGAATCCGTTCGCCGGTGACCGGTACGCCCGGATCGAACAGGTCAAGGAACGCGGCGCCGTTGAGGTTTTTGTAGACCGCCTCGCCTTGTTGGGTCGTCTGCAGCCGCATTTCGCCTGCATGATCGTCGCGTGCTAGAACGCTTTGCACCATCCGGTCCAGGGACACCATGGCGATTCGTCCGTCGCGGGCATCTTCAAAGCGATAGCCGTCAAATTGAACCGTCCCCGATACCATCAGCGTTTCAAGACCATCCTGCAGCGCATAGGCTTCAAACGTGACCGCCGAGGCGCCGATCCGTGCCTCGTCGTAGCTCGTGCGCGTCGCCGCGCGGAGGAAGGGAAGCCAGCGGCTTGCCGGGCGCCGAGGATCTGCCTCCGGGATCACCGGGATCACAAAACTGTAGTTGGAAATCTCGGTCCCGATGAACCGCGCTTCCATCATGCCGCGGCCCTCGCCTTCCACGTCACCGGTCAGGACCATTTTTGCGTCGTCCGAGTAGCGCCAGGCCTCGGCGCTGAAGCGACCGTCGTTCAACCGCAGTCCGTCGATGGTCGTGGTGCCGGCGGAAAATGTCAGTTCGTAACCAAGGCGGCCATTGTCATTTCCAGGTTCGGAGAAGTCGACGGCACCAGCGAAGACCAGCGTCTCATCGGAGACGATGAGCTGATCATTCTGCGCATCGTAGCGGACGCCGTTGTTTGATGTATCAAAGCCCAGCGCCTGTAAGCCGGAAACATAGGCTTGATATGCTTCTTCACTGGCTGTTTGGCCGTGAGCCGGCAAACCGCCCAGCACCATCATCAGGCCGCCGGCCGCGACAAAGCTCCGCAACTGGGGCCTGGCGGAAGACAGGATTGTCCATCTCCGGCGTGTTTTGGAAGAATCGGACAAAACACATCTCCATTGTTTGCCGCCGGTCTGAACCCGCTGCGTCACGCCCACTGGCGGCATTTATAAACCCTGCGGCACGGCCGTACCATCGCGGCGATCGCGATCGCGATCAATTCGTCCACTCGGTCTGAACGCCCGCATCCTCTTCCGCCGGCAAGTGTGCGGCTTTTAGACGCTCGAAATCCGTGCCCGACGTGAGCTGGCGCACCGCCCAAACAGCGGTGCCGCGCACGACAGGGTTTTCGTCGGCCAGATGCGGAAGGGCAGCCTTTAACAGGGCGGGATCGCTCGAATTGCCGGCAGCGATCAAGACGTTTCTGAGAAACCGGTCGCGGCCGATGCGCTTGATGGGAGATCCGGAAAACAGCGTACGGAACGCGGCATCGTCCAAAGCAAGCAGGACCTCAAGGGGCGCCGCGACAAGGTCGGCCCGGGCTTGAAGCTTCGTTTCATGGGCGGCTGAGGCAAACTTGTTCCAGGGACATGCGGCGAGGCAGTCATCGCATCCGTAAATCCGATTTCCCATCGGTTTGCGGAATTCTTCCGGGATTGCTCCGGCATGCTCGATCGTCAGATAGGAAATGCAGCGGCGGGCATCGAGCTGATAAGGCGCCGGGAAAGCATTGGTCGGGCAGTCGTCCAAACACGCCCGGCAAGATCCGCAATGATCCTGTTCCGGCGCCGATGTGGGCAGGTCAAGCGTCGTGAAGATCGATCCTAGGAAAAACCAGGAGCCGAGATCCCGGGATACGAGGTTGGTGTGTTTGCCTTGCCAGCCGAGCCCAGCCGCCTCCGCCAGGGGTTTTTCCATCACCGGGGCAGTGTCGACGAACACTTTCACATCCGGTCTGACGTCGCTTTGCGCCCGCGACACCAGATGGGCCGCGAGTTCTTTCAGGCGGCCCTTGATCACGTCATGGTAGTCCCGGTGCCGGGCGTAGACGGAGATGTTGCCGCGATCCGGCCGCTCAAGCGTGGCAAGCGGCGGGGCGGCATCGTCCGGTCCGTAGTTCATTGCCACCATGACGATTGATCGCACTTCCGGCCAAAGGGCCCGCGGATCGCCGCGCCGCGCGGCCGTCTCGGCCATCCACGCCATGGTGCCGTGGTATCCGGCGTCCAGAAAGGCCGTAAGCGCCCCGGGCGCATGCGGGATAGACTTGGGCGTTGTGACCTCAAGCGCATCAAATCCAAGTTGCCGCGCCTTCTGGCGCAGCCCGGCGAGCAACCGGTCTGCCGGAGCCTCTGACGATTTGGAATTTTTCAGAAATCCAGATCCGCGTAGGTCGGCGCCGCCGTCATGCCGAGGACCTTCTCGCTGAGCAGCGGGCGCATCGATGGGCGCGATTTCATCCGGGCGTACCAATTCTTGACGTTCTCTTCCGTGGCCCATGGCACTTCGCCCAGATAATCAGCGCATGACACTTCAGCCGCCAGCGCGAAGTCGGCGAAGGACAACCGTTCGCCGGCCAGCCACCGACGGGATGCAACAAGATAACCGAAATACTTCAGATGGTGTTGGATGTTGGCGCGGGCAACGCGCAGTGCGTTGGAATCGGGCGCACCCCCGCCGGCTGAGCGTGGCATTGCCTGTTTGTAGATCCGTTCGCGAACGAGCAGGCCAACCACTTCCTGATCGAGTTTGCCCAGACTCCATTCCACCAGCCGGCGCGTTTCGGCCCGTGCCTCGGGGTGGTCCGGCATCAGCCGCCGGTCGGCGACCGCATAACCGCGCGTTTCGTCCAGATACTCCATGATCGGCGCCGGGCCGCAGATGGACGGCCCGTCGTTTTCCACCAGGACCGGAACCGCGCCGGCCGCATTGCGCGACAACAGCTCCTCCGGACGTTCCCAGGGATTGACAGACACGAGCTGAAAGTCCGCGCCGTACTCGGTGAGCGCAAGCCTGACGAAACGGGAAGACGGCGAGAAGGGATGATGATAGAGGGTCAGCATGAAAGGCCGATGGGAAGCCTAAATCGGTTGATGATCTTGGTTGTTAAAAACCGTGCCTACCCGCCGAATATGACCATTGGGTGGTTATCAAGGGCTTGACGACATGCAGGTTAAGAAAGGTTTTTTTGACCTTTTGACGATTAGTCATGTCCGGTCAGCGTTTGCGGTATCGGTTCCCCGGGAAATAGCGGATTGGAAATGGACGATCAGACCATCATAAATGCGCTGATACTCGGGGTCGTTGAAGGCCTGACCGAATTCATTCCGGTCTCCTCGACCGGCCATCTGCTTCTTCTGGGTCATTTTCTCGGGTTCGAAAGCACCGGCAAGACCTTCGAGGTCCTGATCCAGCTCGGGGCGATCCTGGCGATCCTGTCGGTGTATTCCGCCCGGTTGTGGGATCTGGCCGTGGCGCTTCCAAGTGATGCGACGAGCCGGCGGTTTGTCTTCGGCATCGTGCTGGCGTTTATGCCGGCCGCCGCCGTTGGTGTCATGGCGCATGGCTTCATCAAGGAGGTCCTGTTCGAGACCCCGGCGCTTGTTTGCACGACGCTGGTGGTCGGCGGGTTGATCCTGTTGTGGATCGACCGCCTGCCGCTCACGCCCAAATACACCAACGTCGTCGACTATCCGCTCAGTTTGTGCATCAAAATCGGTTTTTGCCAAGTTCTTGCGATGGTGCCAGGCGTGTCGCGATCCGGGGCAACGATCGCCGGTTCGCTGCTGATGGGAACGGACAAGCGCTCCGCCGCCGAATTCACGTTTTTTCTGGCAATGCCGACCATGGCGGGAGCCTTCACCTACGATCTTTATCAAAACCGGAACCTGCTTTCGATGGACGATGCCGTCATCATCTCCATCGGTTTTGTCGCCTCGTTCATTGCGGCGGTGTTCGTGGTTCGGCGCCTGCTGGATTTTGTCAGCCGTCACGGGTTCGCGCCGTTCGCCTGGTGGCGGATTTTTATTGGCCTTGCGGGCTTCGCGGGTCTTTATTTTTGGGGCTGAACGGCGTTTTGCGTACCGGACAATTGGTGCGTTTTGGTCATTATATCCAAATCGTCCAGCAGCGCCTGCTTGAGCTCCGGTGGTCCGAGCAATTCGGCACACGGGCCGAGCCAGCGCACGAGCGGCAGGATCCGTGACCTGCGTGTGTCGGGAATGCTGATGATGATGGAACCGTCCGGACCTTTCGTGAACGCGGCGTGTTTGTAGTACCAGTCCGCTTGGAGTTTGGCGGCCTGCGTGCCGCTCAAGCGGATCCGCGCGATCGTCCTCTCCGATTCCCAGCGGCGCATCGCGCGGCCAAGCCATGCCCCGCCGAGCAGCGTTCGGACCGAAAACTCCCGGTTCGGCGTGAACCGGAAGCCACTGACCTCGATGCCATGCACCCGGTCGGCCCGGTAAATCTTGACGATATCAGTATCGACGCACCTGCCGGCGAGATACCAAAGGTCACGGTCAAACAGCACGGCATAGGGTTCAACATCGTGAGCCTTTGCATCCGCGCGGGCCGGATTGATGTGTTGAAATCGCACTCGCCGGTTTTCCAAAATGCCGAGCATGAAGGCATCAAGCGCCCGTTGCCAGTCCGCATTCGGCTCCAACCTTGTGCCGGCATGAAAGATGTCCTGGGGCACGGGTTCGATGCCGATGATGCGGTCTGCATCACCGAGCAGGGCATGCACGTTCTTGGGCAGCGCGGCAATCAGTTTGCGTTCGGCGGCCTCCAGATCCTGCGCCAGCGGCATCACGCGCATGACCCGTACCAATGACAAGGCGGCCAGAAGCGCGGCGGTCTCATTTCGGGTGAGCGCGACCGGCGGCTGCAAATAGCCCTTCGCCAGGCGGTACCCGCCCTCTGCGCCGCGTTCGGCTTCGACCGGAATACCAAGGGCGATCAGCCGGTCGATATCGCGATAGATCGTCCGGTGTGAAACCTCGAACCGGTTCGCAAGGCTGCTTGCGCTGATCAGCTTTCCCCCGGTCAAAAGCAAAAGGATGCCGAGTGTCCGTTCAATGGAGTTCATGTGGCTTGGCCTGGCGGTTCGAACTTAAAAAAAACGACAAACGAGAACATAACAGGATCATACATGACTCCATGCTGTCAGGTACGTCCTGCGACACTGCATTCGACCCCGGGACAAGGACCTTTGGTCGCGGGACAGACACGGAGATGGATCATGTCGACTGCAGATCAGCACATCATACAGTTCAACCGCCGCCGGGGCGCATTGTGGACCTTCGCTCTGTATGCGGTTCGCGGCCTGGCGGCGGGCTACCGGCAAAAACGCACGGAAAGCGAGCTCAGCCGGCTCGACCCCAGGCTGTTAAGGGACGTTGGGTTGATGGAAACCCCGTGCGGATACCGGCGCATGCCGTCGGATCTTGACCGGTTACGGTAAATCTTCAGCAAATATGTGCGGGGCGGGAACGCTCCGCGCAATGCTGATACCTGGGGGCTGCGCCGTCGTCGTTAGTCTGTCCGGTAGGTATCGTACTGGCCGTGTTCGGAAAACCGGCCCAGATAGGTGGGCAGGATCGCGGCGAGGGTGGCCGGTTCAACGCCGATCCCTTCCAGCGTTCGTTTTTCGTCGATCGCGGCTTTGGAAACGACGTTGTCGGTTTTCAAAAGCTCCACCTGGTCGGCGGTCAACGGCGGCACAGGCAAGACCTGCATGATTTTGCCCATCACGGACGCGACCGGGAACGGGATCAGTGCGAGCAGGCGCCGCCGGCCGGTGATCTCCAGCATCAGTTCGAGGCACTGCTTGAACGTCCGGATTTCCGGACCGCCGAGTTCGTAAACCGTGCCGCGGGAAAGCGCGCCATCGACGGAGAGGGCCACGGCCTCGGCGACATCACACACATACACCGGCTGGAACTGTGTCGTCCCGCCGCCGATCAGCGGCAAGGCCGGCGCGAGGCGGGCCATTCCGGCAAATTTATTGAAGAAATCGTCTTCCGGGCCGAACACGATCGACGGCCGGAGGATCACGCTGTCGGGCAGAGTGTCAAGGATCCCGGCTTCGCCTTCCGCCTTGGTGCGGGCGTAGCTTGCGGGCGACTCAGGATCGGCGCCGATCGCCGAGACATGCGTGACCGCGGACAGGCCCGCGCCGCGGGCCGCTTCGGCAATCGCCCGCGGACCAAAGGTCTGCACGGCTTCAAAACTCTGTTTGCCGGATGCAAACAAGATGCCGACGCAATTGACAACCGCATCCGCGCCTTCAACGGCGCGCTCGACCGACCAGCGATAGCGCAGGTTCGCCTGAACGGCCATGATTTGGCCCGGCACGCCGAGTGGCTGGAGATGAGCGGCAAGATCGGGCCGGCGCACTGCGGCGCGGACCCGGTATCCCCGCTTGGCCAGCGCCTGCACCACATGGCGGCCGACGAAACCGGAGCCGCCGAAGACCGTGACGAGTTTGCCGTTGAGTGCCGTCGCCATGCGCATTGCCCTTTATTCGCGTCGCGTCGTGACCGGACAAAGCGCCGGACACACCGTCTCTTAGCCCGTCATGCGGCGCCTGTGAAGGGCCGCGATGCCAGGCGGATCCAAGGTCTCACATCAGTGATTGACAAGACACGGGCGGCGCCTTACAAGCCGCCCTCACAGCCCAGGTGGCGGAACTGGTAGACGCGCTAGCTTCAGGTGCTAGTGCCCTTATGGGCGTGGAGGTTCGAGTCCTCTCCTGGGCACCAAATATACGTTTCAGATCATCCAGTTCGATCCGAAACACTCTGAAAAAGCTCCGGTTTCCGGAGCTTTTTTCGTTTGTGGTGTGAGGAAATGACCTGCCACGGATTCCGTCAGACCGCATCGACATTGATCAATGAAAGCGGCACATGCAACCAGCCCGTGTTCCTGATTTGGACCGGAATACTCCAGCCGGCACTCAGGGCACGTTGGGGAGCACTCCAGTTGTTGTTCTGTGCAGATGTTTGATGTGCTTAAAGCCAAGACACGGAATGCGAGAAGGATCGTCCTGGACGCGGTTCAATCAAGGGATGCGTTCTGCAGCCGCGGGCGGGTTGGCCGCCAACCAGGACAGAAGGTATTTTTCAGCGCGAACAAGGTTCGCGGCCGCCTGCGCAGACAGCCCCTCCTTGACCTCGCCAAAGGCATATCCGGTGATGCCCAGAACGAAACCACGTGGTTTGGCACCATAGAGCGTTTCGCAAAGCGCAAGGATTGTTTCCGGCGCCAGGCTGTGGCTTTCCAGGGATTGCAATGCCCCTCCCGCAATCCGCCTGAACGAACATGCCTCCTTTCCGCCGATTTCGGCGTCCGCGAAAATGACGGTATCATGGGCCGAAACAGCCAGCGCATGCTCGGCGACCAGTTGATAATCGACATCCACCACCAATCCCGGCACCCGCTGCCGCGCTATGCTCTCGGCAAGGGCTGGTCCAAGACCGTCATCTCCACGGCCCGGATTTCCGTATCCGACCAACAGCATGGCGCAAACCTTGTTCGATGATGCCGTCAGGCGGCGCGGGATCGACGTTCGAGCAATTGGCCGCCTGAATCGAAAAGCTCAACGAGGAGTGGCATTTGGCCGAGCGCGTGCGTGGCGCAGGAAAGACACGGGTCATAGGCCCTGATCGCGACCTCGACATGATTGAGCATGCCTTCCGTGATTTTGTCCTGGCCGGAAAGATGCGACACCGCCACCTCCTTCACTGCGCGGTTCATGCCTTCGTTGTTGTGTGTCGTCGACACGATCAGATTGCAATAGGTGACCTGATCATGCTCATCGACCCGGTAGTGGTGGATCAAATTGCCACGCGGCGCCTCGATCACACCGATGCCTTCCTCCCGGCGTTCTCCGGTCTGGATAAGGTCGCTGCCCTGAAGGTCCGGGTCGTTCAACAGCTCCCGGATTTTTTCAATGCAGTGCAAGACTTCGATCATGCGGGCCCAGTGGTTTGCCAGGCTGGAGTGGTTTGGCGCGCCGTTGGTCACCGTTTTCAGATCCTGATGCGCCGCATGGGCGAGTGGCGTGTCGATGTGGCTCACCGTGTTCATGCGGGCAAGCGGTCCGACGCGGTACCAGCCCGCCTCCGGTCCAAGCGCCTTGATGAACGGAAATTTCATGTAGGACCAGGACCGGACGTCCTCCACGAGGAGTTCATGGTATCTGGTGTAGGGAACCTGATCGAAGATCGGATCTCCGGTCGAGCTCAGCGCACGCAGATTGCCATGATAAAGATCCAGCGCGCCATCGCTTTCCCGGACGAGCGACATGTAGTTCGATGGAAACGAGCCGAAATTGGAAACGAGTTCTCCATTGTCCATGGTGTAGTCGCGGGCCAGTTTGACCGCATCCTGCGCCCAGTCGACCATCTCGTCGATCAAGGACAGAAAGTGATCGCGGCGTTCAACGGGAAGATTGCGATTGATGCCGCCCGGCACTGCACCCGTGCCATGGATTTTCTTGCCCGCCGTGGCTTCGATGATCTCCTGGCCGAACTTGCGCATTAAGATCGCGCGCCTGCCGAGTTCGGGCTGTTCCTTGATCACCTCGAAGATGTTGCGTTTTTCCGCCGCCGCGTCGAAGCCAAACAAAAGATCCGGGGCAGCCAAATGAAAAAAATGCAGGACATGGCTTTGCATGATCTGGCCGTAATGCATCAAACGGCGCATTTTCTCAGCTGTTGGCGTCAGTTGGTCGACACCGGCAATCACGTCCATGGCTTTAGCGGCGGCCAGGTGGTGGCTCACCGGGCAAATCCCACATAGCATTTGAACGATGACCGGCACTTCCCACATCAGGCGCCCCCGGATGAACCGTTCAAAGCCGCGGAACTCCACGATGTGAAACCGCGCTTCATCGACCTCGTTCTGCGCATTCAGGTGGACGGTGACTTTTCCGTGACCTTCCACCCGTGTGACCGGCGAAATCTCAATCAGCCTGGGTTCGCCCATCGTCAAACTCCTGGTCAGTCGAACCTGATCATGTCGCGTTCAAAACCGCGGAACCGTCCCGACAGCAGTGCGCCAAGCGTATCGAAGATGATGTCGCCGCTCGGAGCGCAGCCCGGGATCTGATAGTCGATTTCCACCACCTGCGAACATGGATAAACTTCATCCAGAAGCAGCGGCAGCGCCGGATCGTTGGGAATATTATGCGTCGTGTTGCGGATGTAGGGGCCGCTGATATAGGCCTCGACGAGGCATTCTCTTAGCGGTGCATCGGAATGCATAATTGCGTTTCGCATCGCTGGAAGACCGCCCATGATCGCGCATTGCCCAAGGGCGATCAGAACATCGCAGTTGCGCCGGAAATCGTGCAGCACATGCACGTTTTCCTCGTTGCAGCAGCCGCCCTCAATGATGCCAATGTCGCAGCGCTGGGTGAAACGTTTCTTGTCCGTCAACGGTGACCGGTCCACGTCGACCAGGTTCATGAGTTCGATCAGCCGCTCATCGATGTCGAGGATCGCCATGTGGCAGCCGAAGCAGCCGGCCAGGGACGCGGTCGCGATGCGCGCTCTGGGCAATTCTGGCGGTGCCGGCTCGGTCATGTCCGCCGTTCCTCGATCTCGTGGCCAATCAATCCCTTATCGAACTCCCGCTCGCCAATCGGTGTGACGAAACCGACGCGTTTACGGATGATGCAGCCAACAGGGCACACCTCGCGCGAGATAGCATGATCGGTCACTTCCGCATTGGTATCGGCCAGTTTGTCGCCATTGACCGCGACACGCCGGTGAATGCCCCTTCCGACATAGCCAAAGACGCCCTTTCCATCGACGTCCTGGGACGCTCGGATACAACGCCCGCAACTGATGCATCGGTTCGTGTCGAGCGCAATGTCGGGATGGGACGCATCGAGCGGCCGGCACGGTTCAAGATAAGGAAACTTTGTCGCGTCGGTCATGTCGAGCCGGTAGGCCATCGCTTGAAGCTCGCAATTGCCGCTGGCCTCGCAGATCGGGCAAAGATGATTGCCCTCGTGGAACAACATCTCCACGAGATCCCGCCGCATCTTGGTCAAATGCGGTGTCTCGTTTTCCACGCCCTGACCTGGAGCGGCAGGCTGCGTGCAGGCTGACACGCTTCGCCCGCCCGCCTTGACCGTACACACGCGGCAACTGCCCTGGTGGCGCAGCCCCTGATGGTCGCACAGTCGCGGGATGTAAACGCCGGCCGCGTCTGCTGCCTCCATGATGGTTTGCCCCGCGTAGGCCTTTATCTCGACGCCGTCGATGGTGAACGTGAAGCTGGAATCCCGCCTGTTGTCGGTCATTGGGTGAAATCCCTGTCGAAGATATGGGACCGCCGTTTGGCGATTTTCCGCGCACCATCGATCGCCGACTGAATGTCGAACGTGTCTCTTATCCGGTTCTTGCTGGGTTTGGTCATGGTCGAATAGACCAGCGGAAAGTTCTGCAGCGTCGAGAGGATCGGGTTCGGCGAAGTCATGCCAAGACCGCACCGGCTCGTTTCGATAATCGTTCCAGACAGGTCTTTCAGGTACTCAATGTCCTCCGGATTGGCCAAACCTTGCCGGAATTTCTGGATTGCCTTTTGCAAGAAGACATTGCCGACACGGCATGGCGTGCAATAGCCGCAGCTCTCGTGCACGAAGAACGACATGTAGTATTCGACAATCTCCAGAATGTTCCGCTGGCCATTGAAAACGATGATGGCGCCGCCTGTGGCAAGATCATCGAATGTCAGTCTGCGGTGAAAACTGTCTCGCGCAATCATGGTTCCGCTCGGGCCGCCGACCTGGACCGCGGCGGCATCCTGCCCGCTCACCATCTCCAAAAGCTCCCAGACGGTGTGGCCGTAGGGCAGTTCATAGATTCCGGGATTCAGGCAATCACCGCACACGGAAAACAGCTTGGTGCCGTGGCTGCCTTCGGCCCCCATGGCACGAAACCAGTCGGCGCCACGATCCAGGATCCGCGCCGCATGACAGAACGTCTCTACATTGTTGACGACCGTCGGATAGCCCAGATACCCGCGATTGACCGGAAACGGCGGACGTGTTTTCGGCTCCCCGGGCAGCCCTTCGCAGGAACTGATCAATGCCCCCTCTTCGCCGCAGACGTAGGCGCCGGCGCCCATCTGGATGCGAATGTCAAAATTGAACCGCTTGACGCCCATGATATCCGTGCCAAGCAACCCGCGCCTGCGTCGGTCGTCCAGCACCTGTTCCAAAAGGTCGCGCAAATAGACGTACTCGCCCCGCAGGTACAAAATGCCCTGCTGCGCGCCGATTGCCCTGGCACAAATGGTCATGCCTTCGATCAAAAGATGCGGACGTTCGGTCAGAAGGACCCGGTCCTTGAACGTACCCGGTTCGCCCTCGTCGGCGTTGCACAGAACGAAATGCTTTTCGGCCGGGTCGCTGGCCGCAAACCGCCATTTCCGTCCGGCCGTGAACCCGGCTCCGCCGCACCCGCGCAATTGGCTGTCCTCGACCGTGTTGACGATCTGGGTCGGGGTGATACCGACGGCATTTGCCAATCCGGCGTCGTTCGGCACCGGACCGAGCAAGACTTCCCCTGCGTGGCGGATGTTGTTGTCCACCATGCGAAGCGCTTGCTGATGCGCAGAAAAGGAACCAAACCGGTCGCTGATCAGGCTTTCGGGCCTTTGCCCCGATTTCAGGTCGTGGGCGGCAGCGCGCGCCTTGTCCGGTGTCAGTCTGGTCAAAACGATGTCATTGACCATGGCCGCCGGGGCCTGGTCGCACATGCCGATACACGGCGTGTACTCCAGCGAAAAGGCGCCGTCATTTGAGGTTTGGCCCATCTTGATACCAAGCACTTCCTCAAATGCGGTTGCGACCTCTTCCAACCCGCAAAACCGGTCGACAATGTCATCGCACAGGCGGATGGTCACCCGGCCCTTTGGCGTAAGCGACAAGAAGGAATAAAAGCTCGCAACGCCCTCAACCTCGATGCGCGTGAGGTCGGTTTGTGACGCTATGACGTCCATCGAGGCCGGCGAGATGCAGCGCCAGCGATCCTGAACCTCGATGAGAATATCCAACATACGGTGTTTGTCATTGCCGTATTTGTTGCATATTGCGGCGATGTCTTCCGCGCCTCTCGATGAAACAACAGGAGAATCCGACCCGATCTGGTTCGAATTTTCAATCATTTCTGACCTGTCTCTAGAACAGAGTTGGATCTGCAATTGAGGTTCGCGCCGCTAAGCGCGCATGAAACAGTCGGCGAGTTCGTAATCGAGTGCAATTCTGGGAAATACTTATTCCATCCGCATCTTCTCCAAGGTAATTTTATCCTAAGAAAATATAGATGGAATTTATTATTGTTTCTTTTGAAGTGATCTTTCATCTGTGTGCGGCCGACTGGTAGAAAGAACATCAGATATTTCAAGCGATGTATTACGCATCTCGCCGACCATGCATTTCCAAATAAAACAGCTTAAACGATTTTTGATTAGGCACCGCGAGATCGCCTTTCAGCGTGCCTTCGACACGTGCCGGACCGGGGCATTGACCCACGTCATTTGTGTTCTGCCGAACCGTTTGTACGGTGCGCCCTGGGTTGCGCCGGAAACAGGTGCACTTGGAGGACACAATCGGGGGGCATTCCATGGCTCGCGAAACAATCCGAAAAACCGAGGCGGCAACGAAACATTCCAATATGGCGGACTACGCCGTTGAGGTCGGACGGTTTTCTTGGGCGGACGTACGGGCCGGCCTCGCGGGCTTGCCGGGCGGTAAACTCAATATCGCTCACGAGGCGATTGACCGTCATGTCGAAGCTGGAAACGGCGACGAGCTCGCGCTCCGTTGGATCGCAAAGAACGGCACTAGAACCGACTTCACCTACAAGGATCTGCGCCGGGCAACGGCACGCTTTGCGAACGTACTTCGCCGGCTCGGCGTGGCCAGGGGCGACCGGGTCTACAGTCTGCTTGGCCGGGTGCCGGAGCTTTACATCACCGTTCTTGGGACGTTGAAGGCGGGCAGCGTCTTCAGTCCGATGTTTTCCGCGTTTGGTCCTGAGCCGGTTAAGGCACGCATGGAGATCGGCGGCGCGAGCGCCCTGGTCACTTCCAAACTGCTCTACAAACGCAAAGTCGCGCCAATCCGCCAGGCTCTTCCGAACCTGAAATGTGTGCTTCTGATCGATGGTGACGGCCAGGCCGGTGAGGACGGGCTGTGGGATCTGCAGCTCCTGATGCAAGCGGCGGGTGATGAATTTGAAACCGAGCCGATGGACGAGGAGGACATGGCCCTCCTGCATTTCACCAGCGGCACGACCGGAAAGCCCAAAGGGGCCGTTCATGTTCATGGCGCCGTTTTTGCGCACAAGGCGACCGGCCGGATTGCACTCGATATGAAACCTGGCGATGTCTATTGGTGCACCGCCGATCCAGGATGGGTTACCGGCACATCCTATGGTGTCATCGCGCCGCTCACAAACGGCGTGACCATGATCGTCGATCAGGCCGAGTTTGACGCCGAGCGCTGGTATTCCATTCTTGAAGACGAAAAAGTCACGGTCTGGTACACCGCGCCGACCGCGATCCGGATGCTCATGAAAGCAGGAGCTGATCTCGTCAAGGGCCGGGATCTCTCTTCTTTGAGGTTCATGGCGAGCGTCGGCGAGCCGCTTAATCCTGAAGCTGTTGTGTGGGGCAACGAAGTCTTCGGCATGCCCTTTCACGACAACTGGTGGCAGACGGAGACGGGCGGCATCATGATCGCCAACTACGCGTCGATGGATGTCAAGCCGGGGTCAATGGGCAAACCCCTGCCCGGCATTATCGCTGCGATCGTGAAACGAACCAACGGTGATGCGCAAGAAATCACCGACCCCATGGCGATCGGAGAGCTCGCCCTGAAGCCCGGTTGGCCGTCAATGATGCGCGCCTATCTTGGGGAGGAGGAGCGCTACAGAAAGTGTTTCGTCGGCGACTGGTACATCAGCGGTGATCTCGCCATGCGCGATCAGGATGGATACTTCTGGTTCGTCGGCCGCGCGGACGACCTGATCAAGAGCGCTGGGCACCTGATCGGCCCGTTCGAGGTGGAAAGCGCGCTGATGGAGCACCCAGCGGCTGCCGAAGTCGGCGTGATCGGCCTTCCAGATGAAACCGCAGGCGAAATCGTCAAGGCTTACGTCGCCTTGAAGCCGGGCTTCGAAGCATCAGAGGAATTGAACCTGGAGCTTTTGGGTCATGCCCGCAAACGCCTCGGACCTGCGGTCGCTCCAAAAGAGATCGTCTTCCGCACCAACCTTCCCAAAACCCGAAGCGGAAAGATCATGCGCCGGCTCTTGAAGGCCAGGGAACTCGGCCTTCCCGAGGGCGATATCTCCACGTTGGAAAGTGACGAACAATGAGCGACGTCGGGCTGAAACCGCATGTGACCCGCGCCCATGCACTGGACCTCCTCAAGCAGATGATCCGTATTCGCAGGTTCGAGGACAAATGCGCCGAACTCTATACGAAGGAGAAAATCCGGGGCTTCCTGCACCTTTACGATGGAGAAGAAGCCATCGCGGCGGGTGTTATTCCTGTCCTTTCGGAAAAGGACCGGATTGTTGCGACCTACCGCGAGCATGGCCATGCCCTGGCCCGCGGCGTTCCGATGACGACGATCATGGCCGAAATGTATGGCAAGCGCGAAGGCTGTTCGGGCGGACGCGGCGGATCCATGCACCTGTTCTCCGCAGACACCAATTTCTATGGCGGCAATGCCATTGTCGGCGGCGGCCTGCCCTTGGCGGTCGGATTGGCACTCGCCGATCGAATGATGGAGACAGATGCAGTCACGGCCTGTTTTTTCGGCGATGGCGCTGTGGCTGAGGGCGAATTCCACGAAAGCATGAACCTTGCCGAACTGTGGGACCTGCCGGTCTTGTTCGTCTGCGAGAACAACGGATACGCCATGGGGTCGGCACTCGAACTGACCGAGGCCGTCACGGACATGGCCGAAAAGGCCAGAGGCTATGCGGTGGAAAGCGCCGCGGTCGATGGAATGGATGTCATTGCCGTGGAGGCCGCGGCCCGCAAGGCGATTGCTCATATCTTGGAAACCGGCCGTCCCTATTTCCTGGAGTGCCGGACCTACCGCTTCCGTGCCCATTCGATGTTCGATGCGCAGCTCTACCGTGACAAGGACGAGGTCGCCGAATGGCGGCAGAAAGGGCCGATCGTCAGGTTTCAGTCGTGGCTTGAAGATACCGGCATCGCCCGCCCTTCGGACCTGCAAAAGATCGAGTCGGAGGTCGCTGACGAGATCGCGGACGCGGTTGCGTTTTCCGAAGCCGGAACCTGGGAGCCGGTGGCGGACCTGGAAAAACATGTGATGGCGCCGGCAAGTGCCGCACCGGAACGGTCACAACCGGCCGAAGGGCCCGGAACCGAAGTCACCTATCGCGACGCGGTCAAGGCCGCCATCGTCGATGCCATGAAGCGCGACAACCGCGTGTTCTTGATGGGCGAGGACGTTGGCCATTATGGCGGCTGTTATGCGGTCAGCAAGGGGCTTTTGGCTGAGTTTGGCGCGGCGCGTGTCCGCGACACACCTCTCTCGGAATCGGGCTTCACCGGCGCCGGGATCGGGGCGGCGATGGCCGGGATGCGTCCGATCGTCGAGGTGATGACCGTTAATTTCTCGCTTCTGGCGCTTGATCAGATCCTCAATACAGCTGCGACGTTCCGGCACATGTCGAACAACCAGTTCGGCGTTCCGGTCGTCATCCGAATGGCAACGGGGGCCGGCAAGCAACTGGCCGCGCAACACTCCCACAGCCTTGAAGGCTGGTATGCCCACATCCCCGGGATCCGGGTTCTCGCGCCCGCCACCCTCGAGGACGCGCGTGGTATGCTCTGGACGGCTCTGGAAGATCCGGATCCGGTTCTCATCTTTGAAAACGTCATGCTCTACAATCGCACCGGCATGCTGGCTGACGGCGCCGGGCCGGTGAACATCGATTTCGCCGCTCTGCGCCGGGAAGGCGGCGACCTGACCCTGGTCACCTATGGCGGTTCGCTGTTCAAAACGCTCGACGCGGCCGAGCGGTTGGCGCGGGACGGCATTGAAGCCGATGTCATCGATCTGAGAACGCTGCGTCCACTTGATATCCAAACGATCCTGACTTCCGTCGCCAAGACCCACCGCATCCTCATCGTGGACGAGGGCTGGCGGACCGGCAGCCTCGCCGCCGAAATCGGCATGCAGATCGCCGAACGCGGATTCTACGATCTCGACGCCCCGCCGGCACGGGTGTGCAGTCGCGAGGTGCCGATCCCATACGCCCGTCATCTTGAAGAAGCTGCGATCCCGCAGGTCCCGGGCATTGTTGCGGCGGCCAAAGCCCTGTGCGGGAAGGCGTGACACGATGAGCGCGTTTGTCATGCCATCGCTCGGTGCGGACATGGAAGCCGGCACTTTGGTTGAGTGGCGCAAGAAGCCGGGTGAGGATCTCCGGCATGGCGATATCCTAGCGGTTGTCGAAACCCAGAAAGGCGCCATCGAGATCGAGGTATTCGAGGACGGTCTGCTGGAAGGCTACCTTGCCGATATTGGCGAGAAGGTCCCTGTCGGAACACCCATCGCTGTGATCCGCCACGAAGGTGAAGAGCCGGGATCGGGCATGCCGGATCTGACGCCGTCCGACGCGCGCCCCTCCCTCGAAGCTGATGAGACCGCTAGCCAGGCCGGGATACCCGCGCCCCCGCCACCAACGCCAACAGTTGCGCCAGTTCCGAAATCTGCAAAAGCACTACACTCCGGTGCCAAGGATCGACTCAAGGTCAGTCCAGCAGCGCGAAGGCTTGCCGACGCGGCGCAGCTCGATCTGACGATGCTTATCGGTTCGGGGCCGGATGGCGCCATTGTCCTTGCCGATGTCACCGCGCAAATTGCCGAACGCAAGCGCGTTCCGGCCCAAACGGCCGGCATTTCCGCCGCAAGTCCAGATGGCGATACCGACAAGATGGCCGGGATGCGCACGGCCATCGCCGCCGCCATGCAACGGTCGAAACGCGAAATCCCGCATTATTATCTCGCCCATGTCGCGGACATCACGGCAGCGGAGTTCTTTGTTGCTGACAAAAACAACGGCCGTGAACCTGTGGACCGTATCCTCCTTGGCGCTGTGTTAATGAAAGCGGTTGCCAGCGCCTTGAAAAAATACCCTGAGTTCAACGGCCACCACACGGAAGCTGGCTTTTCACCGAGCAAAGCAGTGCATCTGGGAGTCGCGATCAACATACGCGGCGGCGGGCTGGTCGCTCCGGCCATCCACAACGCCGAAACGCGCGACATCGATTCCCTGATGGCCAGGATGCGCGACCTGGTCGCCCGTGTCCGGGCCGGGCGTTTCCGCGGCTCGGAACTGTCCGATCCGACGATAACCGTCTCGAGCTTGGGCGACCGCGGTGTCGAGACCATGTTCGGGGTCATATACCCGCCCCAGGTTGCCATCATTGGCATCGGAACGCCGGTCGAACGGCCATTTGCCAAGGATGGCGCGGTCTTTGCGCGTCGAACTGTGAACCTAACCCTTTCCGCCGACCACCGGGTCAGCGATGGCCACAGGGGCGCTTTGTTTCTGTCAAAAATCGCCAGATTGATCGAGCAGCCGGAGACACTATGACCAAAGAAAAGATCGAGATGTTGCTCAGCACCGAACTTGGCCGGATCGCCCCGGATATCGACATGGAGGATGTCGACCGTGGCGGTGATTTGCGCGAAGAGTTCGACATCGACTCTATGGATTTTCTGAATTTGGTGACCGCCTTGTCCAAGGCGCTGGGTCTGGACATGCCGGAAGCGGACTATGGGAAGATGGGAACGTTCGACGATCTTCTGGCGTATCTCGAGGCAAAGTCCGCGTAAGCCGGCCGCACCGCATCTTCCCTCCCATCGTGACCGGCATAGCACTTGGATAAGCCGTTTTTCCTCGATCCAGTGTTTCGCGAGGCGGTGTCCATTGTTCATCTTGCGCAAACGAGCATTGCAATGACGTTCAAGATTTTTAAGACGGGTTGCCAGGTTCTGAAGGCAGGTACACAAGTCCCCGCCGCAAAGACCTTTAGATATCCGGAATATACTTATCCAGCTAATTAATGCTACGTCATCCGCCGACTTGAGCTCGGATCTAACGTGATTTGACGGGTATCAATGGTTGCGGCGCCCCTTTTCGACATGATCGCCCGCAGATCACTTGTTCAAACCCTGAATCAGGCGGCCATGCGGACACTTCCAATCGTGTTGACTTTCCTTTTGGCCGGCTTGCTTTGGTTCGCGGCAATGACTGAAGCGACGGCGCAATCGAGCGCCGAGCGCGGTCAGGCCGTAATCGAAAAATGGTGCCGGACGTGCCACTTGAGACTGACGGATCGACCCGATCCGGATATGGCGCCGGCCTATGAGGAGATTGTGCTGAGGCCAGGCCGCACCCGGTGCTACTTCGAGCAGTTCTTGAATGAAGACCATTTTCCAATGACGACGTACCGGCTTTTTGACGATGAGAAAGCTGATGTCGTCGCCTATCTGATGGCCCTTCAGCGGGCCGAACGCGCGAAAGGGAGGGGGAATTGACCAACACAAATCAATTGGTTTTTTGGTTTGAAGATGCCGGGAGACAGGACGTGCCGCTTATTGGCGGGAAAAACGCTTCGCTCGGCGAAATGGTCAACGCGCTTCAGCCCCGCGGAATCAACGTCCCGGCCGGATTTGCGACAACCGCCGATGCCTATTGGCAATTCGTGAAACACAACGGCCTGAAAACACTCGTTGCAGACGCGCTCAACGATCTCGACAGCGGAGTCGCCACATTGGCTGAAACCGGGGCGCGGGTCCGCAGCGCGTTCTTGCGCGGCACATGGCCCTCCGATCTCGCCGGGATCATCGTGCAATCCTACGCCGATCTGTCGGCGCGCGCCGGACGCACCGACGCCGATGTTGCCGTTCGCTCGAGCGCAACGGCTGAAGATCTGCCCGACGCCAGTTTCGCCGGCCAGCAGGAAACCTACCTGAACATCAAGGGCAAGGAGGCTTTGCTCGATGCCTGCCGGCGCTGTTTCGCCTCTCTCTTCACTGACCGGGCCATTAGCTACCGGATTGCCAAGGGCTTTGATCACATGAGCGTTGCGCTTTCGATTGGCGTCCAGATGATGGTGCGGTCGGACAAGGGCGGATCCGGCGTGATGTTCTCGATCGACACGGAAACCGGATTCGACAAGGTGGTTGTGATCAATGCCGCCTGGGGTCTCGGCGAAAACGTCGTCCAGGGCGCGGTCGATCCTGATGAATACATCGTTTTCAAACCACTTCTGAGCCAGCCGAATCTCCGCCCGATCCTGGAAAAGCGGCGCGGTGCCAAAGCAATCAAGATGATCTACGCGGACGGCGCGGAGCCTACCCGCAATGTGCCGACGTCAAAGGCGGAGCGCGAGTCCGTCGTCTTGTCCGACGACGAAATTCTCCAGCTGGCCCGCTGGGCGGCCGCCATTGAGGACCACTACGGTTGCCCGATGGACATGGAGTGGGCGCGTGACGGGTATACCGGAGACCTCTTCATCGTCCAGGCGCGGCCCGAAACCGTCCAGTCGCGCAAAGATTCCTCTTTCTTTCGCAGCTATCACGTCGGCGCAAAAGGCCGTGAACTCGTTCGCGGCCTGAGTATCGGCGATGCCGCCATTTCCGCACCCATTTGTCTGATCGAGGACGTTGCCGATATTGACCGGTTCGTCGACGGCAGCATTCTTGTGACCGGCACGACTGACCCGGATTGGGTGCCTGTCATGAAACGGGCCGCCGGGATCATCACCGATCATGGTGGCAGGACCTCCCACGCCGCCATTGTGAGCCGCGAACTCGGCCTGCCGGCGATTGTTGGAACCGGCAACGCAACCCACCTGTTGCATTCGGAGCAGGAGGTCACGTTATCCTGCGCGGAAGGCGACGAAGGGTTTGTCTACGAAGGCGCGGCGGAAATCGAGGTCCGGGAGGTCGGGCTCGAAGACATCCCGCCAACAACGACCAAAACCATGTTGAATCTTGCCAATCCCTCTGCAGCGTTTCGCTGGTGGCGCATGCCGGTAGATGGAGTTGGACTGGCACGGATGGAGTTTGTCATCGCCAACCACATCCGTGTGCACCCAATGGCATTGGTTCACTATGAAAAGGTCACGAAGCCGGACGTTCGCGCCGAAATCGACGCGCTCACGGCCCACTACGAGACCAAGACCGACTACTTCATTGACACGCTGGCCCGCGACCTTGGCCGCATCGCGTCGTCGGTCTATCCAAAGCCCGTGATTGTGCGCATGAGTGATTTTAAGACGAATGAATACGCCAATCTGTTGGGCGGCGCCGATTTTGAACCGGATGAGGAAAACCCGATGATCGGTTTCCGAGGCGCATCCCGATATTATTCCGAGGCTTATCGGGACGGTTTTGCGCTCGAATGTCAGGCAATCCGCCGGTTACGAAACGACATGGGTTTTGCCAACGTAATCGTCATGATTCCGTTCTGCCGATCCGTTAAGGAGGCCGACCGGGTCCTGGCCGTCATGGCGGAAAATGGTCTGGAACGCGGGCAAAACGAGCTTCAGGTTTATATGATGTGCGAAATTCCGGCCAATGTTGTGCTCGCTGGCGCCTTTGCCCAGCGTTTTGATGGTTTTTCCATCGGTTCGAATGATCTCACCCAACTCACACTCGGCGTGGATCGGGATTCGGAAATGCTCTCGGATCTGTTCGACGAGCAGGATGCAGCCGTGAAATGGATGATATCCAGCGTGATCCGCGAGGCGCATGAGGCTGGCGCGAAGGTCGGTCTGTGCGGCCAGGCACCAAGCGATCATCCCGAGTTTGCGCGGTTTCTCGTGTCCTGCGGCATTGACTCAATCTCAGTGACACCGGACAGTTTTGTAGACGTAAAACGCCACGTGGCGGCTGCCGAGGCGGGCAATGACAATGGGTCGGCTTAATCTGCCCCCGCAAAACACAAGAGTAACCAGCGGCAGGACCAGTTTGTGGTTCGTTTCAAATTGTCCGAGATAATCGAAACACACGAAATAGGTCTGGAGATGTCTGCGGGGGCATTCTTTATTGGGCAGGTTCGCTTCGGCCGGAAAACAAACCTTCGCTGCCGTTTTGTCGAATGCCAAGAAGCGGGCGGACGTCGCAGAGGCCCTATATGGTGGTAGAAAGGCGCTGTCCGCAGTCTGGCGTACCTGGTCGTCAAACAGGGTCGCATCGTTCCGACGTTGGGTGCTGTTGTTTTAATCCAATCCCGCCGGGTTTTGGGTTGTTCAGCGACAGCATCCATTGCGCATAAGGCGCATGCCGTCTGGCCCTGACAACCATTGGCGTCGCTTTTGATCTAGGCACGAGCCAGATACGTATTTTTTTTAGGAGTTGAAACAATGGCCAGATTTATCCTTTGCCTCATACTGGCGGTGTTGATCGTCCCGTCTGCTGCCACATCACAGGGGCGGCCAGCCGGCGTGTTGACGGACGTTGTCACCGAAGAACAGGTCAGCGAAACCATTTCCATCTTTGGCGAGCTTGTTGCCGAACGGCAAAGCCGGGTCGCAGCGCGGATCGCGGGGGTCGCGGACACCGTGTCGGTGGAGGTCGGTGACAGCGTTTCTGCCGGCGATGTGCTGGCAACGATCGACGGGGACCTGCTGAGCATCGAATTGGCGCGTTCGGAGGCAGATCTTGCGGTGGCGGAGGCAGCTGCAAACACCGCGCGTCTCCAGGTTGAAACGGCCGAAACCGCCTATTTCCGAGCGGAGAGGCTTCAGGAAAGGTCGATTATTTCCGACGCAACTTACGAAGAACGCCTGAACGCGCTTTCCGTGGCCAAGGGCCGGCACGCTGAAGCGGAAGCGCGCGTCAACGTGTCAAAAATGGCGTTGCGGCGGGCCAGATACGATCTGGACAACGCTACGGTCCGCGCGCCATTTGATGGCATTGTCATTGAGGTCGGAACGGAAGTCGGACAATTCGTCGGGTTGGGAACGGAGGTTGCACGGCTCATCGATACTGGCGACATCCGGGTCGAAGCCAATGTACCCGCCCGGTTCATTGAAGCCCTGCAACCGGGGCAGACCGTTTACGGGCGGACGGGCTCCGGAGGCGCTGTGGTGCTTGAGCTGCGGGCAGCGCTGCCGACCGAGTTTTCCTCAACACGTACACGGCCGGTCGTCTTCGATGTCGTGTCCAAAGAAGGGATACCTGCCGCCGGACAATCGGTGACGCTGGACCTTCCGGTCAGCGCCGCTCGCAGCGTAGCAGCCGTTCCTAAAGACGCGCTCATTCAAAGCCGAGGGGGGTGGCAGGTTTTCATTGCCAAAGACGGTATCGCGGAGCCGAGGTCGGTTGAAATCGGGATCGCTCTTGGCGACAGGTATGAGGTGGTCTCCGGGCTTGAGGCCGGCGAGGTTGTGGTGGTGAGAGGAAACGAACGGCTGCGCCCCGGTCAGCAGATCTCTCCGACCCCGGTCGATGGGCGCATTGAGGAAGGCAGCCAGAGCGAGCAGATCGGCAAAGGTGCCGCGGGCCAGCCGAAAAAACAGGCCGCGGCCCGCGCGGCAGACCAGGGTCAGGACCCCTTAATGTGATTGATATGGCGCCGCGAACGGCACAGAGATGCAAGAAGAACCGCGACAAGCGGGTTGGTGGCCCGGTTGAGCGGCTCGACGCCGCAAGTCGAAGCTGGTCGCGCGTCACTTCGGGATATGAGCGATTTACCCCGGGACAGCGTCGCACGCCCTTGAAAACCGGAAGGTGTCCAGCAAGCTTGCTTCTCGTATCTAAGCAAATTGCTTCATACCATTTCAACCAGATGAAGGGGTCCTGACCCTGGACGTGTCTAAAAAGAGGACGTGGGGCGAAAGGTCATGAACCCGATCCGAATTGCAATCGAACGTCCGGTCGCAGTGCTTGCCGTTGTGGCGATGGCGGTTTTGTTCGGTGCGCTCGCGCTGACCCGGATCCCGGTGCAGCTTGCGCCCGACGTTCGTAAGCCGGTTGTTGTGATCGAGACGAATTGGCCCGGCGCCGCACCGGCGGAGATCGAACGCGAGATCGTCAACCTGCAAGAAGATGCGTTCCGGGGCCTTGAAGGGCTTGAGCAGATGACTAGCCGCTCGCGCACCGGACGGGCAGAAGTTACGCTTGAGTTTGCCATCGGGTCCAGTATGGGCGATGTCCTTCTTCTGGTGTCGAACCGGCTCGACCGGGTTGACGGATATCCGGCCGAGGCGAGTGAACCGACACTGAGCACATCGGGCTCGGATGACAGTCCGATCGCCTGGATCACGCTGCGCGCAGCCGAAGGCAACATGCGTGCCCTTCCCGAATATGGAGACTTCCTTGAGGACGTGATCAAAGCGCGGCTGGAGCGCGTTGACGGGGTCTCGACCGTAAATGTCTTTGGCGGTGTGTCCCGTGAGCTGCAGATTGTGATCCGCCCGGAGGAATTGGCACGGTACGGATTGACGATCCCCGATGTTGTGCGCCAACTCCGGGCCGAGAATGTCTCCTTGTCCGCCGGCAACGTGGATGAGGGCAAGAGACGGTATGTCGTGCGCGCTGAAGGCAGCCTCGATACGATTGACGCGGTCAGAAGCGTTGTGCTGCGGTCGGAGAGCGCTGGAGAAGTCGGAGCCCGCGGGCGGGTGCTGGTCGCCGACATCGCCGATGTCGCTTTTGCTTATGAAGATCCAACCGCACGCCTGCGGTTTCGAGGCGAGCCGGGCCTCGCCTTCAACGTCGTGCGAGAACAAGGCGCCAACGTCATCGCTACGATGAGTGAAGTCAAGAGCGTGCTTGACGAACTCGCAGCCGGACCGGTCTCCAACGCGGGCCTGGTTATGGAGCAGGTCTACGATGAGACGATATACATCACCGGTGCGATCGATCTGGTTGTCCAAAACATCTGGATCGGTGGGCTGCTGGCAGCGGGCGTTTTGCTGATATTCTTAAGAAGTCCGCGCGCGACGCTCGTCATTTCGCTGGCCATTCCGGTTTCGATCGTCGCGACTTTTGTTGCCATGGCGGCAACCGGGCGGACGCTCAATGTGATTTCGCTTGCAGGTATCGCCTTTGCGGTCGGTATGATCGTCGACGCGGCAATTGTCGTGCTGGAGAACATTTATCGCCTGCGCGAACAAGGACTGTCGCGGCGGGAAGCGGCCTATCAGGGGACGCGCCAGGTTTGGGGCGCGATTCTCGTCTCTGCGCTGACAACGGTGATGGTGTTCATTCCGATCCTGATGATGGAGTTGGAGGCAGGGCAACTCTTCCGCGACATTGCAGTTGCAATCTCGGTTTCGGTGCTGCTCTCCCTCATCGTTGCCGTCACGGTGATCCCGGCACTTGCCTCGCGTCTTCTTTCCGGGGCCGAGTCCAGGACAGGCCGGCTCCCGGGCGTCGATCATGTCGGCGCCGCGTTCAGCTGGCTGGTGATGGCGTATGTCCGGCTCACCGTGCGGTATCGGATGGTCGGGCTGGCATTGGTCGCGATGATCGCCGGAGGCGCCTTGACGCTCGCCTGGGGGTTTCTTCCCAAGCTTGAATATCTGCCCGAGGGCAACCGGAACCTGGTGTTTGGCCTGTTGATTCCGCCGCCCGGATACAATCTCGATACCACCGAGACGATCGCCGAGCGGATCGAGACCGTGGCCCGCCCGCTGTGGGAGGCAAGGCCCGCGCCGTCGACCGAGGATGGTGCCCCTGCGGTCAACAGTTTCTTTTTTGTCGCCACCCCCGGCAACAGTTTTGTCGGCGCAGCGGCTGTCGATGAAAGCCGGGTTGCCGAATTGATCCCTCTCTTGTCCCGGCCGATTTTCGCAGAACCTGGCACGTTCGGATTCATGACCCAGCCGTCTCTTTTCGGCCGCGGTGTTGGGGGTGGCCGGACGATCGAACTGAACGTTTCCGGCGAGGAGCTTGAGGAAATCCTTGGTGTCGCGGGCCGCGCGGCGGGGATCATTTCCGGTGTGCTTCCGCGCTCCGAGGGACATCAGTTCCGGCCTATCCCGGGCCTTGAACTCGGCGCACCGGA
This sequence comes from Roseibium sp., assembly GCA_017643215.1. GTDB lineage: Bacteria > Pseudomonadota > Alphaproteobacteria > Rhizobiales > Stappiaceae > Roseibium. The sequence continues at coordinate 48,926 of JAEPNV010000001.1, forward strand.
AGTCCGCATGATCCCCGACCGCGTGCGCCTCGCCGATGCCGGCCTGACAACCGAAGCCTTGGCCACCACGGTCGACGCCTACAATGATGGCATCCGGATCGCCGAGATCAGCGTGGGTAATCGCCGCCTGGATCTAAAGCTTCTGGGTGATGCGGGCGCGTTAGATGGCCTCCGGACTCAGGATGTCGGGGCGTTTCCAGTCGTCACATCAAGCGGTCAGATCATTCCGGTTTCCGAACTCGCCGACGTCCGGCTGACGGCGGGGCCGACGGAAATCCTGCACCGGGAGAGACTGAGGACGGTGACCTTGGAAGTCCGCCCCTCCGATTCTCTGCCCCTTGAGGCAGCAGTTGAGCTGTTGGAGGCAGAGGTCGTTGACGTTCTCGAAGGTCAAGGCCTGCCTCCGGGCGTACAGTTGTCGGTTTCGGGAACAGCAGACCAGCTGTCACAAACCTGGAACGCCATCCAGATCAATCTCGCCGTGGCGATGATCATCGTTTTCCTCGTGATGGTGATACTGTTTGAATCGTTCCTGTTGCCGCTGGTGGTCATGATCTCGGTGCCGGTTGCCGCGGCCGGCGGGGTTGGCGGGCTTGCGCTTCTCAATCGCTTTCAAACGCAGCCCCTCGATATGTTGACGCTTCTCGGGTTTGTGATTCTGGTCGGGATCGTCGTCAACAATGCGATCCTGATTGTGCACCAAACCTTGTATCATCTCAGGGAAGAGGGGTTGGCACCGGTCGAGGCGATCGAGGAGGCCACACGGAACAGGATCCGGCCGATCTTCATGTCAACACTGACTTCGGTCTTCGGCATGCTGCCTCTGGTTCTTTTTCCAGGCGCTGGATCGGAGCTCTATCGCGGCTTGGGCGCTGTCGTGGTGGGCGGGCTCTCCATGTCGGCCTTCCTTACCCTTTTGACCGTTCCTCCACTGCTTCGGGTCATATTGTCGGTCGATGTGACGCGTTCCTACGGGCCAGAGCCAGCCCCTGCCGAGTAAGCTGCCGGTGAACACATCGGTTCAAAGCGGGACGCCGAGCGGCCTATGGCTGACCCTTTGAAAAACGGCCATGGATGTCCGTTTCGATGGCGTTCCGGACTTACTATTTGATGGTGGGATAGAACCGGTCTTGCTTCGGCCAACGACAGAACGGGTCCGAGCTCCGGCTTTGCCGCTCAACTTGGCCGCCCTTAAATCGGCACCAGCACGACCTCGTACATGAACAGCACAATCTTGGCGTCGGGGGAGGTGGTCACGGCCGGCGTCTGATCGTTGAAGGTGACGATCTCGAAATTGGTGAGAGAGCCCGATTGGCCGTTTTGACCGGTAAAGCTATAGCCGGTCTGTGACAGGCCGACCGTCACGCCGCCGACCGGCTGGTCAATCGCCACCGTGTCGGTGCCGGTGGCTTTTTTACAAATTCGCTCACCGGCCAGCGTCTCCGGCGGCAGAATCGCGCCCTGGCACAACACCACCCGCGCGGCGAGCCGGTGTCCGGCCGAAACTGTGGCCGCGACATCGCCGTCCGTCATCCACCTTGCCAAAACGCGCCGTTGAAGCTGTCTCTGGCGCCGGTCTTATCCACCGGCCGCTCGACCCGTTTAAGCTTGTAGCGTGCCGTCCGGGCGCTGTCGGCATAAAAACCGGATCGCCCCCGGTCTTTAACAGAACGGCCGGTGCGCCAAGTGATCTCAACAAATCCACCCCGTCACCTTAGTGGGAGACGGTCCAAAGGGCCGCGACGTCGTCGAAGGAGGGCAGTGAGAGGGTTGCGTTTTGCACCCCCTCGGCGATGGCTGTGCGTGCCAGATCCGCGTTTTGCCAAAGTTGCGGCCGGGAGTTGAGATCAAAAATATACCGGCCGGCCGGCGGCTTTGCGCCGTCCCATGCGCGTGAGCAGCCGCGCCCGTGCCCCGGCGTTGATTACCGCCAGCCTCACGGCGGACACGAACAGCGCGGCGGCGTCGCGGACCGCGCGCGCCTCGGTCTCATCGTCCTGCAAGATCCCGTGTGCGGCGGATTGGTCCCGCCAATAGTAAATGTGCGCTCGCCGTCCAGCGCGCAGTCGATCATGCTGAGGTCCGGCGGCTTGCCCGGCACGCGCCGGATAACTCCGTCAGAATGCCTTCATGCCGGATTTGCTCAAGGATCCAGTCCGACGACGTGTCCGTGCCGAGCCGCGTCATGTACCGCACCTGACCAGGCCCCAAGATCCGCGCCATGTAAATCGCGGTATTCAAAGGGTCGCCGCCAGGCCCGCGGCGGTAGATCCCGGGTTCGCCGTCCGATTGGGCCAGTTCGACCAACGGCTCGCCGATCGATACGATCCGCACCACGGTCAAAAGTCCAGCGGGGTCAGCAGCGGCTGCCCGTTGTAGAAGGCCGCCAGATTGTCGATCACGAGACGTCCCATCGCCAGGCGGGCATCAACCGTGGCCGAGGAGATATGCGGCGTCAAAACGACGTTCGGCAGTGCGGCGAATTCGGCGCGGGGGGTTGGTTCATCTTGGAAGACGTCAAGGGCCGCTCCGCCCAGGGCACCCTCTTTCAGCGCTTTGATCAGGTCCGCTTCGTCGACTATGCTGCCCCGAGCGACATTGACAAGCAGCCCGGAGGGACCGAGCGCATGTATAACCTGCGCGTTCACCAGTCCATCGGTTCCCGGGCCGCCGGCGGCCGCAATTACCATGACATCCGCGTCCTCGGCCAGTGCAACCGGCGAGGCGCGATAGGCCTCTTCCTCGCCGGGTGCCGGAGCAAGATCGGAGTAGATCACGCGCATGCCAAATCCGCAGGCATATTCCGCGATTCGCCGTCCGATCCGTCCGTATCCCAGGATGCCGAGGACCCGCCCGCCCAGGGAAGAGCTGAGATCGAGCTTTTTGTGCGCCCACGCGCCGCTGCGCACCAGCGCATCGCCTTCCACGACCCGCCGTACCGCCGCCAGCATCAGCGCGACGGCGTGTTCGGCCACGGCGTCGGTCAAGACGCCCGGCGTGGTCGCAACCGCAATGCCCCGGGTTTTGGCCTGCTCCAGATCGATCTGGTCAAAACCGACGCCGTAGACGGCGATCATCTTCAAGTTCGGCAAGCCGGCCATCTTATCGCCCGGAAGACCGATATCGCCCTTGGTCGCGACGGCGACAACCTTTTCCGCATCCGGCCCAAGATCCGCTTCATCGCGAACATCAAATCTCTGGCGCAGTTCCGCTGTGATTTCGAGGGGCAGGAGAGGGGCTCGTAATAGCAGCATCAGCGCATTCCAATCAGGTCGGGGGCGATCCCGCGCCGCGATGTCTTCGCGGTTCGGGACCAACGGGGTCAAGATGCGCGGCGCGAACGGCGGTGACAACCGTCCGTTTGATCGCGCCGGCGCTTGGCCTCCCGCCGTCGGTGGTCAGCCGGTTGTGACCAGGACTATGCACGTTTTGGGATGATGTTGTGCTCCGGGCCGAAGGGAAAGCCAGTGATGTTATCCGCGCTGGTCTCCGTCACGATGAGGATATCGTGCTCCCGGTAACCGCCCGCCCCAGGGGTGCCGTCCGGGATCATGATCATCGGCTCCATTGAAACCACCATGCCCGGTTCCAGCACCGTGTGAACATCTTCGCGCAGTTCCACCGACGCTTCGCGGCCATAATAGTGGCTGAGCACGCCGAAGGAATGGCCGTAGCCGAAGCTGCGGTATTTGAGAAGGTCGTGGCTGCGGTAGATCTCGTTCAGCTCCGCGGCGATTTCCGAGCATTTCGCGCCGGGCTTGATCAGGTCGAGCCCGGCCCGATGCACCTTGCAGTTCACCTCCCAAAGCCGCAGGTGGTCGTCGGAGGCGAATTCACAAAACAGAGTGCGTTCCAAGGCTGTGTAGTAGCCGAAGATCATCGGGAAGCAGTTCAGGCTGAGAATGTCGCCCGGTTCGATCAGTTTGTTCGTCACCGGATTGTGCGCGCCGTCCGTGTTGATGCCGGATTGGAACCAGGTCCAGGTATCCATCAGTTCGACGAACGGGAACGAGCAGGCGATTTCGCGGATCATGGCGTTGGTGGAGGCGATCGCCACCTCGTGCTCGGCAACACCGGCCTGCACCGCGTCCACAAGCGCTGCGCCGCCGACATCGCAGATCCTCGCGCCTTCGCGGATGAGCACGTGTTCCTCCGCGCTCTTGAGCGTGCGCTGGGCCATCACATCGGCGGCGATGTCGACCAGTTCGACCCCTGGCAGGGCCGCCTCCAACTGGATTTTGAGATCGAGTGAGACATGGTCGAATTCGATCCCGATCCGCTTGATTTTCGGATTCGGCATCTTCAACAGCGACTGGATGGCGTGGAAGTAGTTGTCCTTTCGCCAGTCGGTATAGATCAGGCAGTCGCCATGGCTGCGCCGCCACGGCTGGCCGCCGTCGATGCCTGCCGCAATGGTCGTTGCCGCGTCCTCGGTGACGAGAAATCCGTATTTGCGCCCGAACGAGCAATACACAAAGCCGGAGAAGTAGCAGACGTTATGATAGGAGGTGAACAGGCAGGCGTCGATCTGCCGGCCCGCCATTAGGGTGCGCAGCGCCGCCTGCCGCGTGTCCATCTCCCTTTCGGAGAACGGCAGATAGGCTTTTTCGCCGTTGTTCATTTCATAGACGCGGATCATGTCTTTGCTCATCTCAGTTTCCTTTCGCTGCAAGGCCCGAAAAACAAAACGGGCCGGCCTCTTGAACAAGAAGCCGGCCCGCCAGGCCCAAAATGAAAATGTCATGCTGTCAGGTGCGCCGCGCCGGCGATGCCTCCGGTGACTGGCGTTCCGCCACCGGTTCCGTTGAAAACAGCGAGGCCGTCCCTCAGCCCGGCGTCAAACCCCTCAAACGTTCCGACCGCCGGCGAAGGAGCTCCAGAACCGTCAGTAGGACGATGGAAATCGCGACCATCAGCGAGGCCACCGCGAGGATAGTCGGTGAAATCTGTTCGCGTAGGCCAGTGAACATCTGCCAGGGCAATGTCTTCTGGCCGGCCGATCCCAGGAACAACACGACGACCACCTCGTCGAACGACGTGATAAAGGCGAACAGCGCCCCGGAAACGACACCTGGAATGATCAGCGGCATTTGCACCTTGAAGAAGGTCGTGACCGGATTGGCGCCCATACTGGCTGCCGCGCGCACCAGGCTGCGGTCAAAGCCGACAAGCGTCGCGGTCACGGTGATGATGACAAACGGCGTTCCAAGCGCGGCGTGGGCCAGTACGACCCCCCAATAGGTGCCCTGAAGCCCGATCCGCGAATAGAAAAAATACATGCCCGCGGCGGAGATGATCAACGGCACGATCATCGGCGAGATCAGTACGGCCATGATCGCGGCCCGGTACGGCACGTGGGATTGGCTGAGCCCGATGGCCGCCAAGGTGCCGAAGGCCGTGGCGAGGATGGTTGCGGCCGGCGCGATCAGGACCGAATTGCGCAGCGCTTGTTGCCAGTCCGGATTGGTGAAAAAATCGTCGTAGTGCTTGAACGAGTATCCCGCGGGGTCGAAGGCCAGCATCTCCTTGGTGAAGGTGAAGAAGTCCTGGGCGTTGAAGCTCAAGGGCAGGATCACCAGGATCGGAAAGATCAGAAAGAAGAAGATCAGACCGCAGATGACCCGGAACGCGTAGTGCCAGGTTTTCTGCAACGGGGACGCATAGGGGGGAAGGCTGCTCATGGTGTCTTACCCCAGCTTCACGTTGTCGATGCCGACGATCCGGTCGTAGACCATGAATAGGACCAGGACGGCGACCAGCAGCATCGTTCCGAGCGCGGCCGCCAGCCCCCAGTTCAAGGAGCTGGAGATGTGGAAGGCGATCCGGTTCGAGATGAAGATCCCGGAGGTCCCGCCGACCAGTTCCGGCGTGATGTAGTAGCCGATCGCCAGAATGAAAACGAGCACCGCACCAGCGCCGATGCCCGGCACGCTTTGCGGAAAATAGACCCGCCAGAAGGCGGTCCAGTCGGTTGCCCCAAGACTCTTGGCTGCCCGTACATAAGACGGCGAGATGGTCTTCATCACCGAATAGAGTGGCAGGATCATGAACGGCAGCAGAATATGGGTCATGGCGATGATCGTGCCGGTCTGGTTGTTGATCATCACCAGCCGGTTGGCATCCGAGATCAGATTGATCCAGACCAGGAAGTCGTTGATTACGCCTTGCTGTTGCAGCAGCACCTTCCAGGCTGACGTGCGCACCAAAAGACTTGTCCAGAACGGCAGCAGCACCAGGATCATCAACAGGTTGGATGTTCTGAGCGGCAAATGCGCAAGCAGGAAGGCGATCGGATAGCCGAGCAGAAGGCAGGAGATGGTGATGACGATCGACAAGAACAGTGTCCGGCCGAATAGGAACAGATAGATCTGTTCGTTCTCCGGCTTCAGGGAAATCCCGTCGATGGTCCGCTGCGCGTCAACGGCGCTCAGGAAATAGCCGTCCGTGTAGCGGGGGGAGTACTGTTTGAGCACCTGCCACGTCTCGACCTCGCCCCATTTTTTGTCCGCATTCAGGAACTGATCCTTGAACGGGCCGGCTTCGTCCATGCGATTGATGCGGCGGCCGGTCTTGCGGAAAAGGCTCGAAATGCCGGTTTGTTCGTAATTGAGCCGTGAGCCGAGCCGTGTGTGGGTCTTGGCTTCAACGGCGATCGCCAGGTCGTCATAAAGGGCGGCAAAAACCTGCTCGTCCGGCGCCTCGCCCGATCGCGGATCCCAGGTTTGAAGCGCGACGACGGTTTTTGGCAGCGTGTCCGCGACAATGCCGTTTTCCACTGAGCGGAACAGCATGTCCACGATCGGTGCGACAAAGGTCAGGACGACAAACAACAGGAGCGGGGCGATCAGGACCAGCGCCCGCAGTTTCTCGCGGCGCAAAGCCCTGGCAAGCGAGGCTTTTAAGGGTTTGCCGTCTTGTGTTGTCAGGACCTGGCCGGCGGTCGCGTCGCTCATGTGATCAGACTTTCGCGAAAAGGAATGCGTGGCGGATGGGGCATCCCCATCCGCCTTGTCGTGTCAGGCCGGTTACCGGGCGAGCCAGGCCTGGAATTTGGCGTCGATGTCGTCGCGGTAATCCGCCCACCACTCATAATTATAGAGGAAGGTGTTCTTGGCGTTGTTCGGATCCGTCGGCATGTGCGGCGCCATGTCGATGCCGAGTTCGGCATGCTGGCCGACCAGCGGCGCGGACGACTTGCGGGCCGGGCCATAGGAGATGAACTTCGCCTGGTCGGCGAGACGCTGGGTGTCGGTTGCAAACATCAGGTAGTCTTTGACAGCGGCAACCCGCTCCTCGGGCAGGCCGGTTGGAATGATCCAGCCGTCAAGGTCGAACACCTGGGCATCCCACAGCATGGCGACCGGCTGCTTCTGCTCTTCGATGAGCGCAAACAGGCGGCCGTTGTAGGTGGAGCCGATCACGACTTCCCCATCGGCAAGAAGCTGCGGTGTTTCGGCGCCCGCGGACCACCAGACGGTTTGGTCTTTAATGGTGTCGAGCTTGGCGAATGCCTGGGCCTGACCTTCTTCGGTCTCCAGAACGCTGTAAACGTCGTCCTTGGCGACGCCGTCACACAGAAGCGCCCATTCCACGTTGTTGATCGGACGCTTTTCCAGCGAGCGCTTGCCCGGGAACGTTTCCAGATCGAACACGTCGCAAATATCGTCCGGCGTGTTGCCGCCCCAGTCGGCAACGTCCGTGCGGTAGCCGAACGTGGTCGAATAGACGATCTGCGGAATGAAGCATTCCGACACGATCAGATCGCCGAAATCTTCGGACGCCGGCGTGCCGTCAGGTGCTGCGGCAAGCACGGTGTCATGGTCGATTTCCATGGCCAGGCCCTCGTCGCACAGTCGAATGGCGTCGGATGCCACCACGTCAACGAGATCCCAGGTCACATTGCCGGCTTCATTCATGGCGCGCAGCTTGGCAACGGCCTCTGCGGACGATTCATCGTTGATGATGTTCACGTCCGGATTCAGTTCCATATAGGGCTTGTGATAGGCGTTGTTCTGCGAGGCCGAATAGGCACCGCCCCATGACACGATGGTCATGTCCATTGCCGTGGCGGCCCCACTGGCCATCGCCAAGGCGGTTCCGGCCAGAATGACAGTCCTGAGCTTCATCTGTTAGCTCCCTCTTTTAGGTTTCACGGGGTCTGCCCCCCTTCTTGCCACTGGCGCGCTTACGCGCCGGTGATTTCTAGGCAACCGGATCCAGCGCCTTGCAATCGTTGAGCGCCCAACCGATCGGGACATGATCGCCGACGGTAAGGTCGCGTCTCTGGCCCCGGTTGCGAACCTTGGCAATGAACTCGTCGTTTCCGGCCACAGTCATACGGACGCGAATGTGGTCGCCAAGATAAATCAGTTCCTCGATCCGGCCATCGACGACATTGTCCATTTCATCATGGGTGTCGAACTCAACGCGCTCGGGCCGCAACGATAATGTGGTCCGGTCGCCGACCGCCGACACATTGACCCGGTCGGCCTTCAGCTTTGTCCCGTCATGGAGTTCGACCAGGCAAGCTTCGCCGTTCACGTCGATGACCTTGCCGTCGAGCTTGTTGTTTTCGCCGATGAACTGCGCCACGAACGAGTTTTGCGGATCCTCGTAAAGGTCATCTGGTGTCGACAATTGCTGGATCACGCCATCGTTGAAGACGGCCACGCGGTCGGACATTGTCAGCGCTTCGGTCTGATCGTGGGTCACATAGACGACCGTGACGCCAAGGTTTTCGTGGATGTGTTTGATCTCGTACTGCATCTGCTCGCGCAACTGCTTGTCGAGCGCGCCGAGGGGCTCATCCATCAGCACCAGTTCAGGGTCGAACACCAATGCCCGCGCCACGGCGACACGTTGTTGCTGTCCGCCCGACAACTGTGCAGGCCGCCGATTGCCGAAGCTGCCGAGCTCCACCATGTCGAGGGCCCGTTGCACTTTCTCCTCCTGTTCCGCCTTGGCCATTTTTCGGACCTGGAGCGGGAAGGCGAGATTCTCGGCCACGGACATGTGCGGGAACAGGGCGTAGTTCTGAAAAACCATGCCAATGCCGCGTTTGTGCGGCGGGACATTGTTGATCGGGCGGTCGTTGAGGAAGATTTCGCCGTGCGTCGCCGGCTCAAATCCGGCCAGCATCATGAGGCAGGTGGTTTTTCCTGATCCGGACGGTCCCAACATGGTCAGGAATTCGCCCGGCGGAATGTCGAGGTTCAGGTTTTTGACGACAAGACTCTCGCCGTCGTAGCTTTTTTGCACGCTTTCGTAACGGACAGCCGCACCGCGCGATATTGCCATGATCCCCTCGGCTTTGTGTCTTTTTTATTTAAAGCCCATGGAACATGAACAAGCACAAAGCCTGACTATCCACGTTCCCTTGGCAAAGTTGGCCTCAGCAAACCAAAAACTTGCTTGTATTGGAAGGGGGTCGCCGTAAAAAAATGCGCATTTTTTGATCAGAGGCGTCGCAATATTTTGCTGTGGCCACATAATCCGAAAATTTTATTCGCAAAGAAGGGTTCAGCGGCAATTTTAACTGCGCTTGATGGGTAATAATCGGTCCTGCCCCTGTGGGATGGGGTTTCATGTTTTCGCATGTTTTCCGGGCGCAAACGGCCCAGGAACGGCATCGGCTGCTCTCCACGCGTCAGTTTTGCGAGTTTCGACATGGGTTTGGCTGATTGTCAAATGGCAAAAACCGCTTGTGCCTGTTGCAAGCAAAAGGAATCCTGTCGCGGCAAGGGGAGATCGTTGGGGGCATCAATGGCCGCAAAAAGGCAGCCGTTTAGCGCGGACGAGTTTCAGCGCCGATTGAAACTGGTCCGCCGCCAGATGGACGTGAAGGGGATCGATGTCCTGTTTGTCGAGGATCCGTCCAACATGGCGTGGATCAGCGGCTACGACGGCTGGTCGTTCTATGTGCACCAGGGCCTCGTCATTCCAGCGGACGCAGATCCGATCTGGTGGGGGCGGCAGCAGGACGCCGCCGGCGCCCGGCGCACAGTCTGGCTGCCAGACGACCGGATCAGGCCCTATGGCGAGCACTACATTCAAACGGTCGAGCGTCATCCGATGCAGGACCTGGCCCACCTGCTTGAGGACATGGGATATGCCGGTAAGCGGATCGGCGTGGAACTGGAGAATTATTACTTTACCGCAAAGGCATATTTGACGCTGCAGGAAGAGCTGCCGAACGCAACGTTTGAAGATGCGACAGGGCTAGTGAACTGGCAGCGCGCGGTCAAATCGGACGCGGAACTGTCCCTGATGCGCAAGGCCGCGCGGATCACCGACAAGGTCATGCGTGGCGTTTTTGAACGTGCCGTGCCCGGTCTTCGCAAGACCGATCTGGTCGCGGAAATCTATGCCGACGCGATCCGGGGCGTCGGCGACGCATGGGGCGACTATCCGGCCATCGTTCCGCTGCTGCCAAGCGGCGGCGATGCCTCCGCGCCGCATCTGACCTGGGACGGCCGGTGCCTGGAAAAGGGCGAAGCGACATTTTTTGAAGTGTCCGGCTGTGTCCGGCGCTATCACGCGCCGTTGTGCCGCACGGTATTTCTGGGCGCGCCGCCCAAGCATTTTCTAGAAGCGGAAAAAGCGCTTCTGGAGGGTTTGGAAGCCGGATTGGATGCGGGCCGGGCCGGCAACACGGCGAGCGATATTTTCCGGGCCTTGGTGAAATCGCTGAACAAGGCCGGGATCGGGCGCACAGCGCGGTGCGGATACCCGGTCGGTTTATCCTATCCGCCGGATTGGGGCGAAAGAACCATTTCCCTTCGCGCCGATGACACCACGGTCTTAAAGCCGGGCATGACGTTTCATTTCATGCCCGGTTTGTGGATGGACGATTGGGGCCTGGAAATCACCGAGACGATCTTGATCAAAGACGCCGGACCAGCGGAATGTTTGTGTGATGTGCCGCGGGATATCTTGATCAAGCCGTGACAGTGGTGAAATGAGTTTTTGCCTGCACCTGCTTCTCCAGGATCCCGCCGGTCGATCGGGGATCAGCAGGAATACGCATCCGCTTGACCTTCCAGTGACGGGAAGGTTTAAAACAAAAATCAGGCAAATCAGAGAAGGAACGCGGACGTGTCGGACAAGGCGGCGGAACTCGATCCAGGCTTGGCTGCAAATGGCGCCCCAATCGGCACCGGCGCAAACGCGGCGGCTTGCTGCGATGGGCACTTGGAGCCGCGCGATCGGACGGATCCCACGGCTGCGACCGACCCCGTTTGCGGCATGTCGGTGAAGCTGGACGCGGGCAAGCCGAAGCTGACCTACAAGGGCACCGACTATCATTTCTGCAATCCCAAGTGCCACGATCGGTTTGAGGCCGACCCTTATTTTTACCTGTCGGGCAACCACGAGCGGATGAAGGCGGCACGGGCGGATGCCGCCGCCGATGCGCTGTTCACGTGTCCGATGGATCCGGAAATCGTTCAGGAGGGACCGGGAACCTGTCCGATCTGCGGCATGGCGCTGGAGCCCATGAGTGGTATCTCGGATGAACCGAACCACGAACTCATTGATTTCACCCGGCGGCTGTGGGTCAGCGTCGCCGCGGCCGTGCCGTTGGTGATCCTGACCATGGGCCCGATGGTCGGACTGCCGGTTCGGTCATTTCTCGGCGAAGGGATTGCCCTTTATCTTGAGTTGCTCCTGGCAACGCCCGTTGTGGCGTGGGCGGCGAAGCCGTTTTTCGAGCGTGGCTGGATGTCGTTGAAGACCCGGCACTTCAACATGTGGACCCTGATCATGCTCGGTGTCGGGGCCGCGTACCTCTATTCCGTGATCGCTGTTCTCTTGCCCGGACTGTTCCCGGCCGAGCTGAAAGGCCAATCGGGGCATATGCCGGTCTATTTCGAGGCCGCGGTCGTGATTATCGCCCTGGTGTTTGTCGGTCAGGTACTGGAACTCAAGGCGCGGGAGAAAACCGGTGACGCTATACGGGCGCTGATCGATCTCTCGCCCAAGACTGCTCGCCGTGTGACCCCGGATGGCGATGAGTACGACGCGCCGCTGGACAACATCATGCCCGCTGACCTGTTGCGCGTGCGCCCGGGCGACAAGATCCCCGTGGATGGCACCGTGACAGAAGGCGCGTCCGCGGTGGATGAAAGCATGCTGACCGGTGAGCCGATGCCGGTCGAAAAATCGCCGGGCGATAGTGTGACCGGCGGCACCCTGAACCGGTCTGGCAGCTTGGTCATGAAGGCGACGCACGTGGGGGCCGAGACGATGCTGGCCAAGATCGTCGAAATGGTGGCCGCCGCGCAACGAACCCGCGCGCCGATCCAGGGGCTCGCCGACAAGGTCGCTCAGTATTTCGTGCCGACCGTCGTGGCTGTGGCGCTGATTGCATTCGTGACCTGGCTCGCGGTCGGACCTGAGCCGGCCCTGGTCTATGCGGTCGTTGCGTCGGTTTCCGTTCTGATCATCGCCTGTCCATGCGCCTTGGGGCTGGCAACGCCCATGTCGATCATGACGGCAACGGGCCGAGGCGCGCAGGCGGGCGTGCTGGTGAAAAACGCCGAAGCGCTGGAACGGTTGGCGAAGGTCGACACCGTCATCGTCGACAAGACCGGAACTTTGACCGAAGGCCGTCCGGATGTGAGCGACGTGATTGCCTTGGGTGCCTGGGCGGAGGCGGACGTGCTTTCCATGGCCGCGAGCCTTGAACGGGGATCTGAGCATCCGCTTGCTGAAGCCATTGTCCGTGCGGGGGAGAGCGACGGGCTCGTTGCCGCCACTGCGGAGGATTTTCAGGCCCATGTCGGCCTGGGCGTGTCGGGACGCGTTGGGGACCGCCAGCTTGTCCTTGGCAACGCCGCGCTGATGGCCGATCGCGGTATCGACGTCTCGCCCGCGCTTGGAGACGTCGACCGGCTTCAGGACGCAGGCAAAACGGTCATGTTCGCCGCCATTGATGGCAGCCTGGCGGGTCTCCTGGCGGTTCAGGATCCGGTCAAGGCAACGGCGCGGTCAGCGATCGCCGATCTGCATGAAGCCGGTCTTCAGATCATTATGGCAACGGGTGACACGGAGCGCACCGCCAAGGCGGTTGCCGCGGACCTTGGCATCGACGCCGTCGTTGCCGGTGCGTTGCCGGCCGACAAACAGGATCTTGTCGCGCGTCTGCAATCCGAAGGACGGCAGGTGGCCATGGCGGGCGATGGCGTCAACGATGCGCCGGCGCTTGCCAAGGCCGATGTGGGCATCGCAATGGGCACCGGCTCCGACGTGGCGCTGGAGAGCGCGGGTCTCACGCTGCTCGCGGGTGATTTGACCGGATTGGTCAGGGCGCGGAAGCTGGCGCGGGCGACGATGAAAAACATCAAGCAGAACCTGTTTTTTGCCTTCGTCTACAATTCCGCCGGAGTGCCGGTCGCTGCCGGTGTGCTCTATCCGGTTTTCGGTGCACTCTTGTCCCCGATGTTCGCGGCCGCGGCGATGAGCCTGTCGTCGGTTTCGGTTATTTCCAACGCCTTGCGGCTCCGCCAACTCAAGCTATAGGGCTGGTTAGATGAATATCAGTTCGGCATCACAGCAATCGGGTTTGCCCCTGAAAACCATCCGCTACTACGAAGACATCAGCCTGGTCCGGCCTGCGCGGGCGGCGAACGGCTATCGCGATTACTCCCATGCCGACGTCCATTTGCTGAAATTTGTTCAGCGGGCCCGCAGCCTCGGTTTCAGCATCGACGAGTGCCGGCTCCTGCTGTCGCTCTATCAGGATGAAAACCGGGCCAGCGCCGAAGTTAAAGCCCTCGCGCTGGCCAAGATCGAGGAAATCGACAGCAAAATCGCCGATCTCAAGTCGCTGCGGGCAACGCTGTCGACGCTGGCCGCGCATTGCCACGGCGACAACCGCCCGGACTGTCCGATCATTGACGATCTCGCGGGCCGGTCATGAAGAAGACCGTCGGCGCGGTCGTGGCCGTTCTTTTGCTGGTGGCCGCCGCCGGGTGGTGGCAGGGCCGACAAGAGGACAACAGGCCTCGCCAAACAACCCAAGCAGCGCCAATGGTTGCGGTCGCGGTTCCGGAGCTCACCGGTTTGGCCCGCCAGGGCGCGGACGTGTTTGAAGGCAATTGCGCCGGGTGCCACGGCGCCAATGGTGCGGGCAACGAGGGATATGGCCCGCCACTGGTCCATCCGATCTACCGGCCGAACCATCACGCGGACGGCTCGTTTTTCGTGGCAGTGCAAAACGGTGTTCGGGCCCATCATTGGACATTCGGCGATATGCCGCCGGTAGCCGGTCTGAGCCAGAGCGATGTCTCAAAAATCGTCACCTACATCCGTGAGTTGCAACGCCGGAACGGCGTGTTTTAGGGAGCTTGTTCATGACTTTAAGACCCAAGGCGTTCGCTTTGGTTTTGGCCATTGGAATTGCCGGCGTGACAACGGCCGTCCTCGCGCACCAAGGCGCGACCGGTGTGGTCAAGGAACGCATGGACGGAATGGGCATGCTTCAAGAGGCCGTCAAGCAAGTCGGTCAGATGCTGCGCGGCAATGGCGCCATCGACCCGGAAACGACACGAAGGGCCGGTCAAGCCCTTCAAGCGCATGCCGGTTCTCAGATGACGGACTTGTTTCCAGAAGGCAGTTTGATGCCACCGTCGGAGGCCCTGGACGTGATTTGGACGGACTGGGCGGAATTTGAGCGGCTGGCCGCTGAGCTCGACCGGGCGGCGCAGGGGCTTAGCAGCGCCGCAGCGTCGAACCGTGCCGGCGTGCAAGCCGCTTTTGCCGACGTGGCGTCCACTTGTAAGGCCTGCCATGAAAAGTTCCGTGAGAAGAAGGACTAAACCATGCTGCGTGCGCGCCGATTGTCCCAACCCGCCGATTTGAGCAGGCTGTCCCGCCGGGCGGTCTTGCGCGGTGGGGCCGCAGCCCTGTCGGCGGGCTTGGCCGGCATAGCGCTGCCCAGACCTGTGCGCGCGGAAGGCGGTGTCCTGACATTGACGGCCGAACCATTTCAACACGGGCTCTATCCTGAAAGCGGCGCGCTGTCGGACCTATGGGGCTTTAACGGCCAGGTGCCGGGACCGGAAATCAGGGTTGGTCGCGGCGAACGCGTACGTGTCCGCCTGATCAACCGGCTTGAAGAACCAACGTCGATCCATTGGCACGGCGTTCGCATCGCCAATGGCATGGATGGCGTTGCCGGATTGACGCAGGAACCGGTCCCGCCGGGCGGGACCTTTGATTATGATTTTGAGGTCCCGGACGCCGGCACCTATTGGTATCACGCCCATGCCGAAAGCTGGAACCAGGTCGGGCGCGGCCTTTACGGCCCGCTCATAATCGAAGGCGATACGCCGGAATTCGACCGCGATCACGATCTGGTCCTGATTGCCGATGATTGGCGGCTCGACCAGGACGGCCGGTTTGACGCTGAAAGTCTCGGCTCATTGCGCGACTGGAGCCATGCCGGGCGCCTCGGCAACTGGTTGACGGTCAATGGCATCAGCAATCCCGAATTCGACCTTGTGGCCGGCGAGGCTTACCGCCTGCGGCTGACCAATGCATCGAATGCCCGGATACTCGAAATCGATCCGCGGCGGATCGGCGGAACCCTGGTCGCGCTCGATGGCCAGCCGCTGGCACACAGCGAGGATTTCGATGCGGATGTCTTGTCGCTCGGACCGGGTCAGCGGATTGATGTTGTCGTGGTCCCCAAACCTGGCCGCGACCTGTCGCTCACCGAGATTTCGACCGGCCGTCCCTTCGAATTCGCCCGGTTCAAGGTCACAGGGTCAGGCCCTGCAGATCGGCCGGCCATCCCCGTCCTTCGCCCGAACGCCCTGACGGCTCCGAATTTGGCGGAGGCACGGACTGTCGTCCTCGACATGACCGGCGGTGCCATGGGCGGCATGGGCGAAATCCGCTACAGGGGTGAGCTCCTCGATCGGGACGCGGTGATGCGGACGGGTCAGGTCTGGGCGTTCAACGGGGTTGCCAATCGCTCCGAGACGCCGCTGTTTTCCGCCCCGCGCGGCGAAACGATCATTCTGGAAATCCGCAACCAGACGGCCTGGCCCCATGCCATGCACACCCATGGCCACCATTTTCAGGTCCTGACCAGTGATGACAGTCTTGGTCCCTGGCGCGACACGGTTTTGATTGGTCCGCGCGACACGATCCGGATAACACTGGCCGCCGACAATCCGGGCAAGTGGTTGTTTCACTGTCACATGCTGGAGCACGCGGCGGCTGGCATGAACACATGGTTTGAAGTAACCTGAGCCATCTATTCCCATAGCGGATCTGGATTCGCGCATCTTGCCAAAGCGGATTTCCTGGCCTACCTGCAGGGCGTGCTGACGCGGCGCAGTTTCGCGCGGCCCCGGTGTCTGACCATGGAGCTCCCTCCCGCATGACCATCCGTTACCACAAAAACGATTTGCCGGACCTGACCCACTATCATTCGGCGAATACGGTCGCGGTCGATTCAGAAACTCTGGGTCTGAACCTTCAGCGGGACCGCTTGTGCGTGGTGCAGCTTTCGCCGGGTGATGGCAGCGCGGATGTCGTTCAGATCGAAAAGGGACAAGAAGCCGCGCCGGTGCTTGAGCAGCTCCTGACCGATCCGTCCAAGACCAAGATCTTCCACTACGCGCGATTTGACGTGGCCATATTGCGGCGCAATCTCGGCATTGCCGTCAATCCCGTCTGGTGCACGAAGATCGCATCCAAACTGGCCCGGACCTACACGGATCGCCACGGCTTGAAGGACATCACCCGCGAACTGCTCACCGTCGAACTGTCGAAGCAGCAGCAAAGCTCCGACTGGGCGGCGGCGGAATTGAGCGAGGCTCAACTGGCGTATGCGGCATCGGATGTCCTTTATCTGCACGAATTGAAAGCGAAGCTGGAATTCATGCTGGCGCGGGAAAACAGGATGCACCTGGCCGACGCCTGTTTCGGCTTTTTGCCAACGCGCGCCGAACTGGATCTTGGTGGCTGGGAAGACACGGATATCTTCGCCCATTCGTGACACACCGGGTATAGTACGGCGATCCCGGCGCAGTAGCGCCTTCTGGCAAGGGCACGGGATGTGAGCATCGAAACGGCACATCAAACGCAATGGATCGCGCGGCCGGGAGCGGATCGGCGTGAATCCGCTGCACAAAGGGCGGCACGCCGGCACAGCCGGCTTGTGCGCGCTTTACGCGTTCTGTTGCCGGCCGTGTGCCTGTTGATATTCGGAGGTATGGCGGGCCTCGTCATACTGTTCAATGTGCTGGGCAGTTTCGGTGCCAGCAACATCAGCCTGACCGGAGACGGACTGGTCATGGACCGGCCCGAGTTGTCCGGTCACGACGGCGACCGGTCCTATCATGTGTCGGCCTTGCGCGCGATTCAGCGGCTCACGGATCCGCGGATCATTGATTTGGAGACGATCCGTGCCGATATCGTTCTAAACGCCGATCAGCAAGCCAGGATCAGGGCCCTGCGCGGCACGTATAACAACGCCGAAGAAACCTTGAGGCTTTATGACGGCATTCAACTGGAGTGGAGCGAAGGCTACACGGTAAATCTGGCGGATGTCGAACTGGATTTGAACTCGGGCGCGTTGCGCACCGACCAGCCACTGTCCATCCGGTCCGATTTGGGCAGCATTCGCGCTGGTCACCTGATTTACGATGAGGCGGATGGCGTTGTGAGGTTTACGGACGGGATCAGGATGACGCTTAATCCTGCCGCCGCCGGTGAAGAGAAAGAATGATCATGAGAACATGGATTGTTCGCGCACTGGCTTTCGCGGCCTTCGCCCTACTGCCATTCGCGTTCGCGCAAGCCCAGACGTTTTCCAACGCTTTCGCCGGATTTGGGTCAAACGAGAACGAGCCGATCCAGATCGAGGCCGGTGAGCTGCAGGTCGAGGACAAGACCAACAGCGCCACCTTTGTCGGCAACGTCGTGGTCTCGCAAGGGGATACCCAGCTCAAGACCCAACGATTAAAGGTCTATTACGACGGCTCGGCCGACGGCAGCGTCCAGCAGCGGATTTCCCGTCTGGAGGCGCTCGGCCGGGTCTATATCGCCTCGAAGGACCAGACCGCGACCGGGGATCAGGCAAGTTTTGACATGAACCGGCAGGTGATGGTCATGACCGGCAAGGAAGTCGTGTTGAGCCAGGGGCCGAATGTCGTTGTGGGCAGCCGCTTGACGATCAATTTAAAGACCGGAAAAGCGGACCTGCAAGCGCCCGATACCGGGCGTGTCCGGGTTCTCATTCAACCCAACAGCCTCGGCGACGGCCAGTAGCCGCGACATGCCGGGTGTTGACAGCCGGTCGTGAGCCACGTCTAACGAATCGGTGCAACTGGCCAATGGATCCCGACACGTGAAATTCACGCCTTTTGATGTCAATGGCGCGCAATCGAATGCGATCGGTGCTGAACACGGGGACGGCGAGAACAACGGCGCGCTGTTGGTGGCGGGAATCGGCAAGACCTACGGCCGCCGCCAGGTTGTCAAACATGTCAGTCTTACCGTCAATCCGGGCGAGGCGGTCGGTCTTCTGGGTCCCAATGGCGCGGGAAAAACAACCACCTTTTACATGATTACCGGATTGATCCGGCCCGACCAGGGCCAGATTTCCCTGGACGGGTTTGATATTACCCGGATGCCCATGTACCGCCGGGCGCGCCTCGGCATCGGGTACTTGCCGCAAGAGGCGTCGATCTTCCGTGGATTGACCGTTGAGGAAAACATCCGCGCTGTTCTGGAAGTGATTGAGCCAAATCGGAAAAAACGGCTTGAGGAACTGGACAGCCTTTTGGCAGAATTCGGCCTGACCCATCTGCGGAAGTCGCCGGCGATCGCATTGTCAGGCGGCGAGCGGCGGCGGGTAGAAATCGCCCGGGCGCTTTCAAGCCGGCCGTCCTTCATGTTGCTCGACGAGCCCTTCGCCGGCATCGATCCGATTGCGGTCGGCGATATTCAGCAATTAGTCCGGCATCTGACCCAGCGCGGGATCGGTGTTCTGATCACGGACCATAATGTCCGGGAAACGCTCGGATTGATTGACCGGGCCTACATCATCGCGGCCGGCGAGGTTTTGACCGAGGGGCTGCCGTCCGACATCGTCACCAACCCGGATGTCCGCAGGTTATATCTCGGCGAGCAATTTACTCTTTGATGTCAGTTTCGCGAATAAGCTATAAGCAAGAAGCGGACCAACTGACCTGAAAGAGACAACGCGGGAATAAATGGCACTTTCGACAAAGCTGGAAATGCGTCAGAGCCAGTCTCTGATCATGACGCCGCAGCTGATGCAGGCGATCAAACTTCTCCAGCTGTCCAATCTCGATTTGATGGCCTACGTGGATGCGGAGCTGGAGCGAAATCCGCTCCTGGAAAAGCCGGAAGGAGATGCCCTGTCGTCCACCGATGCCGACCGTGAGCAGGAGTCAGCGCCCGAAAGCGGGGAGACCGTGGAGCTCGGCCCTCCGGGCGAAGAGCCTCAGACCGGCGATTGGATGGAAAGTCAGCTTGAGACCGCTTCTGAATCAATCGCTTCGAGAATGGACACCGATCTGGGCAATGTGTTCCCGGATGAGCCTGGCACAATGTCGGGCAAGGAAACGCCGACCCTGACTGCGGGCGAAAGCTATAAGAGCAAAGGCGGCGGCGATACGGATGGCTACAATCTGGAAGCCTTCGTGGCCGAAGCGGAGTCGCTTGCGCAATTGCTGGAAGATCAGATGCACATGGCGTTCACCGAGGCTGCCGATAAGCTGATCGCCGGGCATCTGATCAATTCTCTCGACGACAACGGATATCTCGATCTCAACCTGGAAGAGGCATCCGACCAGCTTGGCGTGACCTTGGACCGTATGGAGGAGGTGCTGGCCGTTGTTCAAACATTTGAACCGGCCGGTGTCTTCGCCCGCGGTCTAGCCGAGTGCCTCAAGCTTCAGTTGATCGACCGGAACCGCTATGACCCGGCCATGGCCGCGCTCATCGACAACATCGAACTGCTAGCGCGCCGCGATCTTGCCGCCTTGCGCCGGGTGTGCGGGGTCGATGAGGAAGATCTTGTGGAGATGATCCACGAAATCA
This sequence comes from Roseibium sp., assembly GCA_017643215.1. Taxonomy (GTDB): domain Bacteria; phylum Pseudomonadota; class Alphaproteobacteria; order Rhizobiales; family Stappiaceae; genus Roseibium. Next base: position 69,008 of record JAEPNV010000001.1, read on the forward strand.
GGGCCCTCGACCCGAGGCCGGGAAGCGTTTACGGCATTGCGCCCGTTCAGCCGGTCATCCCAGATGTGTTCGTCCGCCGGGCGAATGACGGTGGGTGGGCGGTCGAGCTGAACGGCGAAACACTGCCGCGGGTTTTGGTGAACCAAACCTACTACGCGACAATTACCCGGACGGCGCGAGACGAGACCGAAAAGCAGTATCTGACCGATTGCCTTCAGACCGCAAATTGGCTGGTGAAAAGCCTGGACCAGCGCGCGAAAACGATTCTCAAGGTCTCGACGGAGATCGTCCGCCAACAGGACGGATTTCTCGCCCTTGGCATTGAGCATTTAAAACCGCTCAATCTCAAAACGATCGCGGACGCAATCGGTATGCATGAATCAACGATCAGTCGCGTGACATCGAACAAGTACATGGCCACACCGCGCGGCATCTTCGAGCTGAAATACTTCTTCACATCGGCGATTTCGGCAACCGGAGGCGATGATGCGCATTCGGCTGAGGCGGTGCGCTACAAGATCAAACAGCTGATCGACGCCGAAGCGCCGGACGCCATCTTGTCCGATGACGCCATTGTGAAGATCCTGAAGGCGGACGGTGTGGATATTGCCCGGCGCACGGTCGCAAAATACCGGGAAGCGATGAAACTTGGATCCTCGGTCCAGCGCCGCCGGGAAAAGCGCGTCAAACTTTGACAGTGCCTTCAAGGCTGCCGCCTCAAGGCAGGCGGAAATCGAACAAGTGCAACCGTCCAACGCAACTCGGTTATCCACATTCGCGGCAGTTCCGGATTTATTGACTGTTTTTGGACCGGCGGACGTCCTAAATGATCGTAGGACAGGCGACCGGCGGCAAGCAGTCCATGCCGTTTGACATGCCCAAGGCCCCGCCTTATACGGGCGGGCGCGGAAGGGGATGGCGCTGAAGCGCCGAGTGGTTCATTCTGTAGGCGTGAAACGCACACCGTTTCAAGCGCTGGCGGAACGAGCCGGCGGCCGTTAGGTCCAAACAAGAAAAAAGGGGTCCCCATGGCTTTGCGGATTTCGGGTAAGAACGTGGATGTTGGTGATGCGCTGCGCACCCACATCACAGATCGGATCGAAGACGCGCTGTCGAAGTACTTCAACGGCGGCTATACCGGTCATGTCACCCTGAGCCGGGAAGGTGCCGGTTTCAAGACCGAGTGCGCGCTGCATCTGGACACCGGAATTGTGTTGCAGGTCTCCGCACAGGATCACGATCCGCGCGCCAGCTTTGATCTGTCGGCAGACAAGATCGAAAAACGGCTGCGCCGGTACAAGCGGAAGCTGAAGGACCACCACGCCAACAACGGCAATGACAAGAACATCTTCGAGGCAGCCTCCTATGTGCTGGCCTCGCCGGACGATGACGAGGAAGTGCCGGCAGACTTCACGCCACTTGTGATTGCCGAGACCGCCGCGAAGGTCAAAACCCTGACGGTTGGCATGGCCGTTATGGAGCTGGATTTGACTGAAGCACCGGTTGTCCTGTTCAAAAACGCGGCAAATGGCGGCATCAACGTTGTATACCGCCGGGCGGACGGCAATATTGGGTGGATAGACCCGGCACTGGTGTCGCAAGCTGCGGCCGAATAGCGAACCGAAACGAGCTGGCCGGCTGCCGTGCGGCGCCGGCCGATAGCAACGCGTAGGCGAGATAATGGATCTAAGTGGTCTTTTAGAAAAAGATGCTGTGATTGCGGGCCTGAAAGCCAAGAGCAAGAAACAGGTCATCCAGGACCTATCAGCCAAGGCCGCCGCCGCCACTGGATTGTCGGAGCGGGAGATCTTCGACACGCTTTTGCAGCGGGAACGTCTCGGGTCCACAGGCGTCGGTCATGGGATCGCCATTCCGCACGGCAAACTCACACGCCTGGACCGTCTTGTCGGCTTTTTTGCCAAGCTCGACCGGCCCATCGACTTCGATTCCCTCGACGATGAACCGGTTGATCTCGTTTTTCTTCTTCTTGCACCCGAAGGCGCGGGCGCGGATCATCTCAAGGCGCTGGCCCGGATCGCCCGGCAGTTGCGGGATGCGGAAATTGCGCAAAACTTACGCGATGCGCCTGATGCTGCAACGCTCTACGCCCATCTGACCCAGCCCATCGCGTCGTCCAACGCCGCTTAACAAGGCGGGTAGGCAAACTCGTCAACACTTCAGGCGTCGGTATCTACGCTTCCACCGCAACCGGCTCGACGCCTGCGTCCAGTGCCGCCGGGACCGGAACGGGGGCCGTGTGGCCGATCGCCGTCATCATCGGCAAAGTCAAAGCCAGAACGACCGGCGGCGGTGTGTTTTCCTCTGGGATGCGCCAAAACGTCGATCGATAGGCGGCCTGGCCGAGCGACTTCGTGGAAGTGGCAATCGCCAACGGAATGGCGAACAAGGTCCCGAGCGCAAGCGGCAAGACCGGCCAGACAAATCCGATCGGCTGTGTCGCAATCCACGAAATCGCAAAAACACCAAACAGCGTTTGCGGCCACAGTTTGCTTGCGGCAAGGCGCAGCGGTAGTTTTTCAAGGCCGCGGGCCTGCGCGCCCCAGCCGGTGGCCCGGCCGAAAACAAGACCCCCGATAAAGAGGCTATGAGCAATCGCCATGACCGGTGCCAGCATGGCGGAATAGATGATCTCGCCGGTCGTGCTGAGTACGACACGCGCGCTGCCGCCAAAACCCTTGCGGGCCTGTTTTCGGGACGCGATATCGAGCATCGTCGCGATCTTCGGCGCAAAGACCATCGTCAGGACTGTGAAGAAGAGGATCGCGCCGGTGTCCGCGCGAAACGGCGCATATCCATCGGCTGTCAGACCCAGAAGCGGCGCGCCGACCATGAAACCGAGCCACGCCGGCGAACTCATGAACATCAGCATTGCTAGGATCAGCTGCACACGGCTGACCGGCTTAAGGCCCGGAAGGAAGAGAAGACGCTTGTATTGCAGGTTGCCCTGACACCATCTGAGATCGCGGCGGATGAACTCCAGAAGGTGCGGTGGATTCTCCTCGTAGCTGCCGCTTTCAATCGGCAGCACGCGGACGTCGAAACCTGCCCGGCGCATGAGCACGGCTTCCACCTGATCATGTGACAGGATTGGACCGGACAAAGGGCCTTTTCCCGGAAGCGGCGGCAGCTGGCAATGGTCCATGAACGGCTTGATGCGCAAGATGGCATTGTGGCCCCAATAGGGCCCGCAATCGCCCTGCCACCAGGCGCTGCCGATCGTGTAGGAACGCATCCCAAGACGCATCCCGAACTGGAAAATGCGTGTGAACGCGCTTTCCGCCGGCAGACCGACGGCCAGGCTTTGGAGGATGCCAAGTTTCGGATTGGCATCCATTTTCCGGATAAGATCAACGAGGGTTTCCGCGGACATGACGCTGTCGGCGTCCAGCACGATGGCATAGTCGTGGTTCGCGCCCCAGCGATCGCAAAAGTCCATGACATTGCCGGCCTTGAAACCGACATTGTCCGTGCGCCGCCGGTAGGTGACGGGCACCTGCATGCCCCATTTACGGGCAAGCCGTTCCGCCATCCGCTTTTCCAGATGGGCCACGTCGTCACGGGACGTATCGCTCAAAATGTAAAGCGACATGCCGGTGGCCGTTCCCTCATCGGCCAGATCGGCCAGCATGGTGTTCAAGTTGATCTCGATGCGGTCGACGTCCTCGTCCCGGATACAGGACAGCAAAGCGGTTTTCGATGTCAGGGGAGCGGATCTGTTTCCAGGCGCGATTGGGCAGACCGCTTGCACGGGATCTTTGGCAAGGCGCATGATCGACAGGCCGATGACCGCGTTCAAAAATCCGATGATTGTCCAGGGCAAGGTGACGATGAAGCACATCAGGATGAAAACATCGAGAGCGCCAAACCCGCCGGGCGAGAGTGTAGCAGTCATCAGTCCCGCAAGCGCGACAAATGCCAGGACAGCGATGGTTAAAAACAGCAAACGCCGGCCGGTCATGGTGCGCCGGTGGGGGTATGGGGACGCAGAAGCGGTACCATCACGCATGTCTGGAACTTTCAAATTCATGCCGTTTCACAATAATCGTTTGAGCGTAGGGTCTTACGGTGGGATACGGTCGGCAGTTCAATGCGCGGCACTCTCATGAAGCAAAGTGACAACACCGTGTCTTTTCCGAAATTTGTTGAAGCGCTCTGGTACACCGGCCCGCAAACCTGCGAAGTGAGGGCCGAGGAGTTGCCAGATGCCGGTGCCGATGCCGTTTTTGTCCGCACCCTGGCGAGCGCGGTGAGCTGCGGGACGGAACGGTTGGTCTGCCGGGGAAAAGTGCCCGAAACCGAGTGGGAGCGTATGCGCGCGCCGTTTCAAGACGGTGCCTTCCCCTTCCCCGTCAAATACGGCTACGCCTGCGTCGGCGAGGTTCTGGATACCGCCGGGCAAACGGACGGACAGCGGGTCTTTTGCCTCCATCCTCATCAGACCGGTTTTCGTGTTTCGATTGACCAATGTGTTTCAGTCCCAGATACGGTGCCCGATGAACGGGCGGCTTTGGCGGCCAATATGGAGACCGCGCTCAATGCTTTATGGGACGGAAAACCATCACTGGCAGATCACATCTGCGTGGTCGGCGGCGGCGTCGTGGGCCTTCTAACCGCTTACCTTTGCGCACGAATTCCAGGGACCGTGGTCTCGGTTGTGGATGTGAACCCCGCCCGCCGTGCGATCGTTGAAGCGTTCGGGTGCCGGTTCTGCCTGTCCGGCGTGGCTCCCACAGACCAGGACTTGGTGTTTCATGCCAGCGCCTCCGCGGCGGGACTTGAAACGGCCCTGCGGGCGGCGGGGCGGGAGGCAACGGTTGTCGAGATGAGTTGGTACGGCGCTGATCCGGTCGCGGTTCGGCTCGGCGCGGAATTTCACAGCCGCCGGCTGGTTCTGCGCTCCAGCCAGGTCGGCACGATTCCACAAGGCCGGAGCCAGCGCTGGACGTTCCGGCGCCGGCTGTCAGCCGCAATGGCACTCCTGGACGATCCGTTGCTCGACCGGCTGATCACACACCGTATCTCATTTCGTGACTTGCCTTCGGTCTTGCCGCGCCTTTTAACACAGGAAAAGGACGTTCTTGCCCCGATCGTCTTGTACCCCTGAGCCGTAATTCTCGATCACAGGACAAGTTGCCGATGTTTGCCGTTGAAGTGCGTGACCACGTGATGATTGCCCATTCCTTCAAGGGAGAGGTGTTTGGCCCGGCACAGGGGCTGCACGGCGCGACCTTTGTGGTCGATGCGGCATTTATGTCGGAAGAACTGGACGGCAACGGTATCGTCATCGACATCGGCCGCGCCCATGTGGCCTTGAAAGAGGTGCTTGAGCCGCTGAATTACAAGAACCTGGACACGGTGCCGGAGTTTTCGGGCGTCAACACGACCACCGAATTCTTGACCAAACATGTACATGATCATCTCGCCCGTGCAGCGCGCGAGGACCGGCTCGGGCGCAAGGGCGCGGAGCTGTCCGCGATCCGGGTCACCATTTCAGAATCGCATGTCGCCCGCGCCTGGTACGAGGCGCCCATCCATGCATCAAATGCCTAGTTTGGTATTCGCCTATCCCGGCGATCTCGACACGCCGACCGGTGGATATGTTTATGACCGCCGGATCATCGGGGAGCTGCGGGCCGCCGGATGGACAATCGATCTTTGCCCGCTCGGAGATGGATTTCCGTTTCCGTCCGCCAGGACGTTGATGGAGGCGGAAGCGCGCTTGTCGGCCCTGCCTGAAGGCAGCGATGTGGTGATTGACGGACTGGCGTACGGGGTCATGGGTTCCGCTGCGCGCCGCCTTCGGACCCGCTTGAACATCACGGCGTTGGTGCATCATCCGCTGTGTTACGAGACCGGTCTGGACCCGGCTGTTGCCCGCCACTTACAACAAAGCGAACAACGCGCGCTCGCCGCGGCGCGGACGATTATCGTGACAAGTCCCGCCACGGCGCGCCAATTGAAGGACGGCTTCGACCTGACCGGCCGGGAGATTCACATCATCTGCCCAGGCACCGACCGGCCCACAGATCTTGATGCTCCAAAGCTGGAGGAAGCTGGTGAATTGGTGCGGTTGCTTACGGTCGGTACGATCACGCCGCGCAAAGGCTATGATCTGCTTGTTGAGGCGCTGGCGGCCCTGACCGGCCAAGCCTGGACGCTGGATGTTGTCGGCGACACAACGCGCGATCCGGATTGTTTTGCCGATCTTGAAACTCGTATCAAACAGGCTGGACTGTCGGCGCGGATCCGGTTTCACGGCGCGCTACCGGAAACGGAGATCGCCGCGTTTTACCGCCGGTCGGATGTCTTCGTGCTGGCAAGCCGCTACGAAGGGTATGGCATGGCCTATATGGAAGCGATCGCTTACGGGCTGCCGGTGATCGGTAGCGGCGACGGCGCGGTGGCTGACACGTTGCCAAAGGAGGCGGCGATCTATTGCGGCACGGAGGACATCGAAGCGCTTCACGCGGCGCTGCGGCGGCTCCTGACCGAACCGGCTGCGCGAAATCAATTGGCCCGCGGTGCACGGGACGCGGTCGAACGGCTTCCGACCTGGCGGGGCGCGGCAGACGCATTTGCCGCGGCCGTGTTACACCCGGCTTCGGCCGAGCCCGGCGCGTAAGGACCACAGATGTCGACGTTTTTGTTGGAGTGGTTGACCCTTCGCCAGCCCCACGACCTTGCCGCCCGGAACCGCGACGTCGAGGCGGCGTTCCTGGCCGCGCTTCCCACAGGACCGGTCCGGATCCTGGATCTGGGCAGCGGCGCGGGCGCCACGTTGGCAGCGTTGGCCGGCATATTGACCGATGCTGGACATGACCGGCAACAATGGAGCCTGGCAGATCATGATCGAGGGCTTCTCCGAACGGCCGCGAGCCGGTTCGGGCATGCGCCCGGCGTTCACATATCGGCAATCGAGGTCGATCTCGCAGCGGATCTGGAAACCCTTCCCTTTGGTGCCGTGGACGCGGTGACGACCTCTGCGTTTTTGGATTTGGTGGATCATGGATTTGTCGACCGGCTCACCACACTCCTGCGCGCCCATCGCCTGCCGTTTTTGGCAAGTCTGACTTATGACGGCCGGATGGACTGCGATCCGCCCGACCCGACCGACCGGGCGATCCGGCAAGTGGTGAACCGGCATCAGCGAACGGACAAGGGCTTTGGACTGGCGCTTGGGCCCGAGGCGGCTGACGTGACCCAGGATTTGCTCGAGCGGGCCGGCTTCAAGGTCATCACCGGTCGGTCCGATTGGCGCCTATCGCCGCAATCCCGCGAGATCCAGGCCGAACTAGTTCGCGGATGGGCCGCGGCAGCCAAGGATATTGGCCTGAGCGCCGATGACGTGAACACCTGGGCGGATTTCCGGCAGGCCGCAATCGAACGGTCGGCATCGGCCATGACCGTCGGCCATGTGGATTTGGCGGCGTTGCCCATTCGATCGGCTACATGAGGCCTGATAGGGGTTGGTTTACAAGTTATGAATTATTCTTTCAGAATGGATGTATTTGATTAGTGGATTCCTCACCAATCGTCCTATCGGATCATTTTAACTAAGATTTTACGGAATCGATTAAGCCAATTTTATTTCTATTATTCTATGTGTTGCGCCTGAGAGGCGGACAGTCCGGGTTCAAATAAATCGGACTAAAAAAAGGATAGTGACAATGATTGCGACCATTCGCGCTTTGCTGACCCAGCACGGCGGTCTTCCCGTTTCCGTGGACACGCTGGCGGATGATGGGGACCTTTATGACGCCGGCCTGTCGTCCTTCGCATCCGTTCAATTGATGCTCGCGCTGGAAGAGGCGTTCGACGTCGAGTTTCCAGAACATCTTTTGAACCGGAAATCCTTTTCTTCTATCGCCGCGATTTCGGCGGCGCTCTCCGAAATCACCGACGACCGACAGGTGGCCTGATCATGACCGTCGCCGGCCGGATCGAGGCACTGACCCTTGCCGAGCGCGCGCGGCGCGCTGCAAAGGTCGCGGGTGAATTTGCCGATGCTGTTGACGTGGACGGCCGGTTTCCGAGTGAGGGCATGGCGGCCGTCAAAGCCGAGCGGCTGATGGGCATCATGGTGCGACCGGACCTCGGCGGTGAGGGCGCATCGATGACCGAGGTCGCCGATGTCTGCGCGATCTTTGGCCAGGCGTGCGCCGCGACGGCCATGACCTATGCGATGCATCAAATCCAGATCGCCAGTCTGGCCGACCATGCGGTCGGAAGCGCCTGGCATGAGGCCTTCCTGCGCCGGCTGTGCGACCAGCAGCTTCTGATCGCCTCGGCGACCAGCGAAGCGGGGATCGGCGGCAATTTGCGCAACTCCATCTGCGCGATCGAAACGGTAGACGGGACCGTAATCCTCGAAAAAGACGCGACCGTCATTTCCTATGGCGCGCATGCCGACGCGATCATGGTCACGTCCCGGCGCAACCAGGACGCGGCCCATTCCGACCAGGTGGCAACGGTCTTCCTGAACGACCAGTACACGCTCGAGCAAACCAGCGTGTGGGACACGTTGGGCATGCGCGGGACCTGCTCGGACGGATATCTGTTCCGGGGGAAAGCACCGGCGGAACAGATCCTGCCGAAACCGTTCGCGGAAATCGCCGCGCAGTCCATGCTCGCGGTCTCGCACCTGTTGTGGGGGGCGTTGTGGTATGGCATCGCGGCGGACGCCGTTACCCGGGCGCAGGCGTTTGTGAAGGCAGCCGCCAAAAGGAACCCGGGTCAAACACCGCCCGGCGCGCTGCGGCTGGCGGAGGCGTCCAATCTGCTGCAGCTCGTCAAGGCCAATGTCGTTGCCGGCCTGAAACAGTTCGAGACCTGCAAGGGCGATCCCGATGCGCTGAATGCCATGAGCTTTTCGGTCGCGATGAACAACATCAAGATCGGCACGTCGCAGACGATCCTGACGATCATCAATCACTGCATGCTGATCTGCGGGATTGCCGGCTACAAGAACGGCACACCGTTCAGCCTCGGCCGGCATTTGAGGGATGCGCATTCCGCGCAGCTAATGATTTCAAACGACCGCATTCTCGGCAACACGTCGACCATGCTTCTGGTCAACAAACAAGACACTAGTCTTCTGGGGTAAAGCCATGGACGCACAGGTTTCGTTTCTCGACCAGCTCTTCAACCAGCGCATTCTGCACGACAGCGGCGTGGACGGTCTGTACGCCCGAAGCGCTGTGTTCGAAGAAGTGATTTCGCAGTTCGAGGAATTTGCTTTGGCTTTCGGCCGGCATGAGATCTCCGAGGCCATGGTGTTTCCGCCCGGTATGCCGATGGCCGATTTTGAGACCAGCGGGTACATGAAGAGTTTCCCGCAACTCGCCGGCACCGTTCATGCGTTTTGCGGGTCCGATCACGACCATGCAGGTTTGTTGCAATGCCTGGCGGCCGGTGATGACTGGACGGACCAGCAGAAGGCGACCGAAGTCGCGCTGACGCCGGCCGCCTGCTACCCGCTCTATCCGATCCTCGCCAAACGCGGGCCGATGCCGGAGACCGGGGCTTACGTGGCCTTGCAGTCCTATTGCTTCCGCCACGAGCCGTCGAAGGATCCGGCGCGCATGCAGATGTTCCGCCAGCGCGAATATGTGCGCGTTGGGACGGCCGAGCAGACCATGGCGTTCCGGGAAACCTGGAAACAGCGCGGTCAGGAGATGATGCGGATCCTGGAACTGCCGCATGAAGTCGATGCCGCCAACGATCCGTTCTTCGGTCGGGCGGGGCGCATGATGGGCGCGAGCCAGCGCGAACAGGAGCTGAAATTCGAGCTTCTCGTGCCGGTGAATTCCACCGCCAGTCCCACGGCTTGCATGAGCTTCAACTATCATATGGACAATTTCGGCAAGGCCTGGAACATCCGCCTGGCCGACGGGTCTCCGGCGCACACCGCCTGTGTCGGGTTTGGTCTGGAGCGCCTTGCACTGGCCCTCTTCCGCCATCACGGCTTTGAGGTGGATGCCTGGCCTTCCGGGGTGCGCAAGGCTTTGTGGGGGTAACACCGCGCCATGACCGAGGCTCTCTTTGCGCATCTGGACCCGGCGCGGTATGACCGGCACAAATTGCATGCCGCGGACCGGGATTGGCCGGAAACGAACTGCTATCTCGATGTCTGGATCGAGGTGCTCCCGGCGCTGGGTCTTGCACCCGAAGCTGCGCTTGGGTCCTTGATCACTCAGGATTTTGAAGGCGATCAGTTCACCTTCTTCAAGGTGCCGCTGGAGGATCTCGAAGCGCTGTTCGGCCTACGGGTCACCGAACTGGCGATTTACGATCGAGTGGAAACGCACGTTCTGGAACAGATCCGGCGCGGCCGTCTATCGCTCGTGGAGGTCGACAGCTTCTTTCTTCCCGATACGCAAGGCGTCGGCTACCGGCAGGCACACGGCAAAACGACCATCGCCGTGAACCGCCTCGACATGGACAGCCGCAGCATGGAGTATTTCCACGGGCTGTCCTTGTACCGGCTCGACGGCGACGACTTCGATGGCGTTTTTCAACGCGGGAAATATGCCAGGGATTTGCCGTTCCTGCCCTACACCGAATTCGTGAAGGTCCCGCAGACGTGCCCGAACGCCTCTGAATTCGCCTCCAGTGCGCTCAATCTCTTGCGCGGACATATCGACCGGCGCCCCGCGCAAAACCCGGTCGCGGCATTTGCCGAGGTGTTCCCGGATCAGGTCGCGGCGGTCGCCGAGCGGCCGTTCGACTTCTTCCATCTTTACGCCTTCAACACGCTCCGCCAGCTCGGCGCCAATTTCGAGCTCTTCTCGGCCCATCTTGATTGGCTGGCGGAACAGACCGGTGCGGAGTTCTCCAGGAGCGCGGAAGCATCGCGTGTGATCTCCACGACCTGCAAGACGGTCCAGTTCCAGCTCGCCCGCGCCGTCATGCGCAAGAAATTCGACAAGCTGGCGCCGGCGATGCAGCCGGCGGTCGAGGCGTGGGACGCCGTCGTTGAAAATCTGGAGCAAGCGCTCACGGGCCAGCGGCCGGCCGCGGCGTGACCGCCATGGTTTGCGATGGTCCGGTTTTTTCCGCCTCCGGTGTAGAATTGGCCCCAACTGAACGGGTCCTGTCCGCGGGTTGGCGGATGGCCGTGACCGAGCCCGATAGTTTCAAGGACAAGTTACCGGATACTGCCGCGTTGGACTGGGTACCGGCAGACGTGCCGGGCACGGCGGCCGCGGCGCTGACCGCTGCGGGCCGGTTCGACCCCGCTCATCCGGATCCGCTTCACGGCAAGGACATCTGGTACACCACCGAATTTTCCGTAGCCGAATCCGGCCCGCGCCGCCTGGTCTTTGCCGGTCTTGCAACGATCGCGGAAGTCTATCTCAACGGCGAGCGGATTCTGGACAGCGAGAACATGTTTTTGGCCCAGGAGGCGGATGTTTCCGTTCGGGACAAGAACCGGCTTGCCATCTGTTTCCGGTCCTTGGCACCACGCCTTGATCAAAAAGGTCCCCGCGCACGTTGGCGGCCACAACTTGCGACCTCGCAGGGGCTTCGCCTGGTTCGCACGACGCTTTTGGGCCACATGCCGGGCTGGTGTCCGGAGATCCATGCGGTCGGCCCCTGGCGGCCGGTCACGCTGCATAGGCCGGACGCCCCGCGCCTGTCGGACCTGCGGATAAAAACCGGACTTGATGCGGACGGCACTGGTTTTCTGCATGTCTCAGCAAGAATTCAAGGAAGTGAAATCGCACCGATTCTCCGATACGCCGGCCGGAAAGCGGACCTCAAACCACAGGGTGATGGACGCCACGCCGCCGAGCTGGCGCTTCCCGGTATTGTCCCATGGATGCCGCACACCCACGGAACGCCGCAGCTTTATGATCTTCACTTGGACTGGCAGGGGGACGTCTATGGCTTGGCCCGTGTCGGCTTCCGGCGGATCGAGATCGACCGGGGCCCAGACGGAAAAGGTTTTGGTCTTGTCGTCAACGGTACACCGGTCTTCTGCCGGGGCGCCGTTTGGACAACGGCCGATCTGCTCGGCCTGTCGGGTTCGGCCGAGACTTACGCGCCGCTTTTAAAACGCGCCCGCGATGCCGGCATGAACATGCTGCGCATCGGCGGAACGATGACTTATGAGACCCGCGCCTTTTATGAGCTGTGTTCCGAACTCGGCATACTGGTCTGGCAGGATTTCCAGTTCGCCAACTACGACTATCCGGTCAAGGACGCGGGTTTTGTTCAGACCTTGACCGCCGAGGCCCGCCATCAGCTCAATCTTCTTCAGGGCCAACCGGCGCTGGGCGTTCTGTGCGGCGGGAGCGAAATTTATCAGCAAGGGGCCATGATGGGCCTGCCCGAAAGCCGCTGGAAAGGCCCCTTGACCACGGAGATCCTCGCCGGTGTCAGCGCGGATCTTCGGCCCGATGTGCCGTATGTCGAAAATGCCCCATGCGGCGGCGCGCTGCCGTTCTCCCCGAATGAAGGTGTGGCGCACTATTATGGCGTTGGGGCCTATTTGCGCCCGCTTGAGGACGCGCGCCGGGCCGATGTCCGTTTTGCCGCCGAATGCCTGGCCTTCTCGCATGTTCCGGACAACGAGACGCTGGAAAGCCATGTGTCCGGAAACCCCGGGCACGATCCGCGCTGGAAAGCCGCCATCCCGCGCGATCGCGGTGCCGGCTGGGATTTTGAGGATGTGCGCGATTACTATCTGAAAACGCTTTTCGGCCTTGATCCCCTGGCGCTGCGGTATGGCGACCCGGACCGGTATCTGGATGTGTCGCGTGCGGTGACGTCCGACATCCTGGAAGCCACATATGCCGAGTGGCGCCGGGCGGGGTCCTCGTGTCTGGGTGCTCTGGTCTGGACCTTCCAGGATGTGATGCCAGGTGCCGGTTGGGGTGTGATCGATTCCCTCGGCCGCCCGAAGCCGGCCTACTATGCGCTCAAGCGGGCCTTCCGTCCGGTTCAGGTTGCATTGACCGACGAAGGCACCAACGGGCTCTCAGTGCATGTGTCAAACGAGACCGCGACACCGCGAAACCTGGGTTTGTCGCTAACCTGCCTGCGCGCGGGTGCCGTCCCCGTCGTGTCCGGCAACAAGGACCTGGAACTTGCTCCCGGCCAGCACGTCGACATTTCCGCGACCGACCTCTTCGGAGCTTTTTTCGACACGACCTACGCCTATCGCTTTGGCCCACCCGCCCACGATGTGACGGTCGCGCGCCTTGCCGACGTAGAGTCGGGCGACATCGTCGCGGACACCTATCACTTCCCGCAAGGATTTTCTGACGCCCAACACCCGCTTGAGCTTGCAACGCATCTTGAAGAAGACGCGCCGGGATCATGGGTCCTGACGCTTTCGGCCGAGCGGACCTACCGGTTTGTCCAGATCGACGCGCCGGGCTTTTTAAGCTCGGACAATGGATTTACGCTGGCACCGGGTGCGCCCTGCCGCATCCGGCTGACACCTGCCGATACCCCGGGCGCGGAGAGCGCGCGTCCATCGCCGCTGTGCCGGATCCGGGCGTTGAACGGCGCCAACACGGTCTCCGTTTCGTAACCTTCAGCCGGATGATCGGCATCTCGGGCGCAAATCAGCGTCTCAAGCCGACAGGCGCTGATCAGCCGGTAGGGCCGCGATTTCGCGCAGTTTAGCGCGCAGCGCGGCCCGGGCGTCATCTGGTGTGAGATTGTGATCGGCGTCTGGAAGCCGGGTCAGCGTCACGTTTGGATAGGCCTTGAGGCCCGACAGGGTCTTACCGAAATAGAGCCCGAGCTGTTCCAGGCTTTCATCGCCTTCGCTGCACAAGAAATGGACTTGGACATTGCGCGCGCGAAGGGCGTTGAACATCGCATGGCATTCGGCCCGGAACCGGGCGTATTTGGAGATCCCGCACAGGACTGGCGCCAACGCGTGCGAAGCCCTGGTGACCGCGTGAATGGAGAGGCCGCGCAGGACACCGCGCAGATCGATCTGGCCCGCGAACAAGCGGCGAACCGTTCGGGGATCCGCAAGGCGTTTTTTATAGTCGCCCATGGAGCGCGGACCCATGCGGGACGCGTCGGTCAGGCTCTCCTCAGGGTCCCAGATCAAGCGCACTTGATTGCATAAGAGCAATTGCGAAATCCGGGGATCGCGATAACCGGCATGAAAGGCGCTGTAGGCGCCGCTGCACCGGCCGACAAGTGTGATCGGCCCGTCGAACCGCTTCGTGATTTCATCCAAAACGCGGCTGATATCCGAAATTGCTCCGTCGGTATAAAGGACCTGGTCCGGCGCGCCGGACGTCGGCGCGCTGTCGCCGATATTGGCAAGATCCAACCGCAAGGACACCGCCCCAACCCTCGCCAGATCCCGCGCGGCGTCGACCCAGGCCCGGCCCCACCCGACATGATGGTCATAACCGGCGTTGAGAAACACGACGACCGGCGCGGATGGACAGACCCGGACCGGCTCACACACGACACCGTAAAGCCCGGGCGGTTTCCCAACAAAGACCGCCTGTTCGGTAAAGCCGGGCGCGGCGAGACGATCGGGGTTGGGCGTGGCAGCGGTCCGCTTATTTTGCGCGGGCATTTCCGTTGCGTGTAACTCGCACCAGTTGACGATGGTCTCAACGGCCGCCACCGGAACACGCGAGGAGGTTGGGTCCTCCATCAAGGTGTCGTAGCCGAGAAAGGGTTGGCGTGTGACCTCATGGCCGTCGCCCGCAAGGTGTTCGGCAAAGCCGCCATCGGAGGCGGACGATGCCCTCTCCAGCACCAGCGCGGGGAATTTGCGGGCATGTGGTTGGTTATCGAGACGGATCGATTTGAAATCGTCCGCCAGTGCTGTGCTGAGTGCAAATCCGGCGATGGTGAGACGGTCCGTTGGAAGACTATCGGCCGGCAGTCCGAGGCCCTCGACGATCATTTTAGACCGCAGCGCGGTTTCACGCAGGTAGCGCCGGCCATTGGTGACCGGCGCGGCGTAGATCATCCCGGCCACATCCGAGCGCTCTGCCGCGACGAGATGCGCTGGGATCGCGCCCGCGCCCATCCCGCAGAGGAGGATCTGGCCGCATCCGGTTTCGCGGCGCAACCGATCTGCGGCGGCAAGGGCGGCATTGCGCCAATCGGCGAGACATTCGCCCTCCGGTAGATCCAGTGAATCGCCGGTCCCGGGATAGTCGAAGCGAAGGGTGGCCAGTCCGGCCCGTGTCAGGCTTTCGGCGAGAACCCGGTAGAACTTCCGGCTGCACAGCTCGTCAAATCCCCACGGCCGCAGCAACAAAACCGCGCAGTCCTTTTGCGCATCCTGATCCGCAAGCGTCAGGACACCTTGGCAGCGGTCAAAGGCAACGGGGTATGAGCGGACGGGCGTGTTCATGCCTGGCGGGCTCCGCGACCTGGAACCAGCAGCATGAGAAACGATGTGCCAAACCGCGCCAACCGGTTCGGCAAAACGCTTGGCAGATTGTCGGCCAGCGCTTGAACGTCCTCTTTCGGAATGCAGTGAAACAGCCGCAAAGCCGAGAAATAAGCCAGCGCGCCGGCGGTAACGGCAAGAACAAGGCCGGTCATTCCATATACGGATTGAAGCACCGCGAACGCGCATGCCGCGCATAGAAGACCGCTCAGACCGATCTTGGCGAGCTCTAACAGATTGAGCCGGATATCAAGCCGCAGCCAGCAGAAGGCGACCAGCCATGTCAGCCAAATGCCGTGGATCGCGAACCGGACCCAGGCCGCGCCAAGCCCGCCCGAGTGGGGGACGGCCAGCGCCAGCGCGCAAATCGACAATGCAGCGACCACCGGCGTTGAATAGAGGTAGAAGTCGGACCGCTCCCGCGCGCCGATGGTCAGCGCGGGGACCAGCGACAGGGCGGTCGTGAACGCCGACGCCACGACCACCGCCGCCATGGCAACCGCGGGCGTGAATTCATTGCCGAACAGAAGCGGCAGCAGAACGGGCATGATCGCCGCGCCGCCAAAGCACACCGGAACGATCAAAATCGTAAGCCAGCGCATCACCCGCTGATAGGTCTGGTTGATGCGGGCCACATCCCGGTTGTCGTGATGCCGGCCGATATGGGGCGTCAGGGCGGCGACCATTTGCGTCGGCAGTTGCACGACAAGGCCGGCCAGCGTCAGCCCCGCGGCGTAGTAACCGATCTCGGTGGTCGAAAAATAGAGGCCGATGAACAGGATCTCGATCCGGCCCCACACCAGCAGACCGACAACGTCGGAAAACCAGTCGTTGCGGCCGTGGGCGCGCATCTTGTCCTGAACATACGTTCCCGGTTCCGGCCGCTTTCGAATGTAGTGGAGCAATCGAAACGCCTGCGGCACGTGCCGGACGACATAGCCGGCCAGTGCTCCCACGATGCCGAAAAAATACGCGCCGACGATGATCAGCGGCACCTGGATGAGACAGCCGTAAAACGCAAGCCGTGTGGTTTCGTCAAATCGGTTGAGACCGCGCGCGGCAGCTTCTGCCACCGCCGCAAGGCCATAGGCGATGAACAGGAAGATGATCATCGCCCATACGCCGGGCGAGTACTCGGACAACGCGCCGTTTTGCATCGTCCAGGCGACATAGCCGATAAGCGCCAAGGTGGTCAGCGCGAAGGGCACGGCAAATCGCTTCAACACCGCGCGGGCCAATCCGCCGCCCGGATTGCCCGGGCAGTCATAGGTCGGCATGTAGCGCGTCAAAATGGCCGGAACGCCCAGATTGGCGACCGTGGAGGCGGTCATGGCGACCCACAAACCGAAGGCCACGGTTCCGGTGCCTTCCGCGCCGAGCAGGCGCGCTACGATGACGCTGCTCAAAAACCCGAAGACAAGGGACACCATCCCGGCCAGGGTGCTGAAAGCGGAAGCGGAAATGAAACTGGCCATAGGGTGTTGCCGGAAATGCTGGAGCGCCGGACGGCTTAGAAGTCCGCCTGATGAATGTTAGGTGGAACCGTTTTCGATTGGCTTAACGGCAAGCGCGGAGCGTCCCGCGCGCTTGGGCGCGAAACCGAACAGTTTTTCCGCGATCCGCCGCCGGACGCCCGGTTCGCTCAACACCAATCGTCCCATTGCCAGAATGTCGCGTTTGGCCCGCGCGCGGTGGAACGCGGCAATCGGCGCCATTTCTTTCATCAGGGAAAGGCGAGCTTCGAACGCGGAAGTCTCTTTGTCGCTGAGGCAGGACCGCATGTCCGCCAGCATCTCGGTCAGCGCTTTGTAAAGTGGGCCGGTGTCGGCTGTGCTGCGCGAGTGGGGCGAAGCTTCCCGGCTGACAGCGCCGACCGGCATGGCATAAACATAAAGGGCCTGGTCGACAAACAGCGCCCGGCCGCCATGGCGCAGGATATCCAGATTGAGAAGAAGGTCTTCGCCGACCCGCACATCCTCCCGGTATCGGATGGAATGTGTTTCCAGAAAGCGCTTGCGCACCAGCGGCTGCAGGTAGCCGAAGTCGTGCTCGGCTTCGGTCTTGGGTGCCAGAAAATCGATCAAGTTGAGTGTGCGGTCGCCGAGGCCCTGATAGATCGGTCCGGTTTCGGCATCGGCCGCAACATCAAAGCCGAGGATATTGTCGGCGATGAAGTCTGCTTCGGACGCGTGATTCAGCAGAACCTCGATCCGGTTTGCCTGCCAAAGGTCATCGGAATCAAGCAATCCGATCCATTCGCCGCGAGCGGCTTGAAACCCGGCATTGCGGGCCGCTGACGGCCCCTTGTTGGCAGAAAAGCGGATCAGGTGGACCCGATCGTCCCGGGCATACGTTTCGGCGACACGGTCGGCCGTTCCATCGCTTGACCCGTCATCCACGACGACTGCCTCGACCGGATATCCGCGCTGGCCAAGAACGCTTTCAACGGCGTCAATCACGCAGTCCTTGGTGTTGAAACACGGAATGACCGCGGAAACGACAGGCAGTGCCATGCTGCTCACTCTTAACTGGAGACACTGCCGGCATTTAAGGAAATATTTCTTTCGTTTCCGTATATCCGACCATGTACCAAAGGAGAACAAACCGGAGACGCGCCTGGGTTACATGACATATGCTCTCACCAACATGCGCCGCGTTCTGCGGGAACTGCGGCAGGAACGGCCCGCGGATGTGCCCGCGCGGCTGTGGCGCTATGCCAAACCCAAGCTTGATGTGCTCGGCGAGGAGGTTCTTTACCGGGCCCGGCTGATGGGGCCGCTGGCTGCTCGTTATCGGGGGCCTGGCATCGCGCTCATGTTTCATGAGATTCAAAGCAACGTCGACGATGAGCTCAGGACCGGGTGCAGCGCCGGCCATTTGCGCCAGGTGATCCATGCCGTGCGCGCCGCAGGGCGCGACATCGTGACCCCGGATGAAGCGCTGCGCCGTCTCGGGGATCGGCAAAGCGCGCCCTTCGCGCTTCTGACCTTTGACGATGCCTATGCCGACAACCGGCTGAACGCCCTTCCTGTCCTGCAGGAATTGGACGTCCCGATGACTCTGTTCGTGCCGACCGGCATGATCACGCGGGAGATCGACGCCTGGTGGCTGGTGTTGCGCGCGGCACTTCGGTCGCGGTCCGAGATCGCGCTCCCCCCGATGGAGCGGACATTTCAGTGCCCGGATCTTGCTAGCAAGACGGCTGCCCTGCGCCAGATCACGGCCTGGGTCGGCACCGACCAGGCACGGGCGGAAAGCCTGTCCGAAACGCTCGGCCCGTTAGTTTCCGATCCGGCGTCACTCGTGGCGCGCTACGCCATGGACGCGAAGGATTTGACACAATTCGCGCAGCATCCGCTGGTCACGATTGGCGCTCATACAAAAACGCACCGGTTCTTGTCGCAATTAAGCGACGGCGAGGTCTTGGCCGAATTCACCTCCAACAAAAACTATCTGGAAGCGCTTTTGGGGCAGCCGGTCGAGGTATTGGCCTATCCCTACGGCACGCCGGGCGCTTGCGGTGAGCGTGAAGCCCGGTTGGCGCGTGAGGCCGGGTTCAAGGCGGCCTTTACGACGCGCCCGGGTCACTTGTTTCCGGATCACCTGAAAACACCGCATCTCTTGCCGCGGATCGACATTGGATACACACCGCAGCGCAGGTCGGCCCTGTTCAGCCGCCTGTCAGGTTTTCAACGGGCGATGACGACCCGGTGGGGAGCGCCGGTGGCTGTCCTGGATTGACCGCGCCGCCCCGGTTCAACGTGCACGGTCGGCGAGAATTGCGTCGTAAATGGACCGGTGGCGCTGAGCAATCTTGGGCCAGGCGTAGCGCTCCGCCGCGGCTTGAACGTTTTTTCGGAGGCTATCCATCTGGTCGGGACGGTTTTCGCTGTTGAGGAGGATGGTGATCGCGTCCTCCGGCGTCTCGGATGAAATCGTCGCGTTTTTCAACCAGTCCGGCGTGGCTTGTCCATGCCGGGTGATTGGCAGGCATCCGTTGACGATTGCGGCCGCAAGGCTCCCGCGCCGTTCGTCCGCACCGCCAGGAAACGGCAGGTAGGCGAACTCGTGCCCGGATAGGATATCGGCCACCTCGTCGGCGGGCCTGTCCTCGAAAAGCCGAACGCCGAGTTCGCCGCATTGCCGGCGAATGAAATCGGCAAACTGGCCCTGACCGGCCACTGGCGCGCCGACGATCGACAGCCGGCCTGGGTCGCCGCCGACCGCCTTGATCTGCCGGGCAAGGTCAAACATGTCCTCAATGCCTTTGCCGGGCCAGAACAATCCGAAAAATGCGACCGATCCCTCTTGCCGTGTCCTGGAATGGCCGACCGGAATGTTGCTGCCGATCGGCACGACATGATCGTCACCAGCCCGCCTTGGAAAGCTCTTCGCGAACGCGGCGCGTTCGGCTTCGCGCGAAAAAAGGCGCGCGCGGGCCCTGTAAGCGAAAGACCAGAACCATGGACGGCGGTAGGACCTGTAGATCTCGTATTCATGCAAGGTGACGACAAGCGGAGCATTTAAGCCGAGAAACGGCGTCAGCGCGGGCACCAGTGACCGGCCGTATCCAACGCTCGGATACTGGACATGAATTACATCGGCGCCGCTGTATTTGAGGAGCTCGCGGTAGTGTGCACTGCGTCTGAAGGACCAGCCTCTCAGTTCGATCCGCTCGACATCGACCCCCGCGTCCTGCAGCGCGTGTTGCAGTTTGGCGGAATAGTCGCCGACACCGCACCGTTCGGGCGGCCACGAGCCACAAACAAGCGCTATCTTCATCGGGGAACGATGCCCTTTCGGTTCATGGGTCAGGTCGCCTCAATCGACACGGACGGGCGTATGCAATGTGGCGCAATTGGCCCCGGACGGATCTTTTGGATTGAAGAACGGTTCAAGGGCGGTCATCTGTGGCCGGTCGATGCCCTCGCTCGGCTGCAGGGAAAGCGGATAGTCGCCCCACCATTCGCCGCCGGCCCAGGCGGCCCAGCCGGCCCAGACATCGCTTTGGCTGTCGACATAACCAGCCATTTCCGCAAGCCCGTCCATGCAATCCGGGCTTTTGGTGCCGCCGAATTCACCGAGAAATCCGGTAAAGCCGTGTTGCCGGAGCCAGCCGGTCACCCCTTCCAGTGCCAGGATGGCATCATCGACCCGTGGGCAGGTCCGGTTCGTGCCGGAGAAGTTCTTGTCCATGTACTGATGGACATCGAAGATGAACCGGTTGAGCGGGTCCTGGACGTTCGTCATCACCTCCGCGTTGGAGCCGCCCTCCTGATTGTCGAACCAATGGGAGGCGCCGGTCCAGATCGTGCCGGGAACCATGATCAGATTGTCCGCGCCCACGGTCCGGATCGCGGCGATCGCCGCGTTGGTGGCGTCTAGCCAGGTCGCAGCGGTGACGCTTTCCGGCTCGTTCATCAGCAGGTAAATGACATCGCCGCGGCCGGAAAACGCGGACGCGAGCCGGCGCCAGAAATCCGCGAAGGCTTCGGCGGTGACGTTGCCGGTTCCGATCTTGTCGGGGCCGTATTCGGCATAATTGTGCGGATCCAGAATGACTGTCAGGCCCCGGCTGGTTGCGCGCGCGACGGTTTTTTGAAGGTGCGCGAATTCGGCTTGGTTGAGCGGCCCGAACAAGGCGGGCTGAAGGCGTTCCCAGCGGAACGGCAGCCGGATAGCGTTGGCGCCGCGCGCCGCGAAGTAGTCCATGGTCTCCGTAGATGGGAAGATATGGGTGCGGCCGTATTCACCCGGCAATTTGCCGAATTCACCGCCGGCGAGGTTGACGCCGCGCAAACACGCGGACGCGGCCGCGCCGGAGGTCGGGGCAGTCAAAAGCGCGCCGGCCAAAAGGAGGAGCACGGCCGATCTGAGAATTGTCTGTCTTGGTCCCAATTGCCACTCCGCTTCAATTCCGCAGCGGCGCCGACCCTACACCGCCGGAGCAAAGGTTCCGTTAAATCACCAGAAGACAGACCTCAGTGCCTTCGAAACGCGCCTGGTCATCTTTCGTTTACCAAATCGAAGCTTCCCGCAGATCGCGCTGCGGACGGAAACCGGCTGTTCAAGCCTGCCGGCTAAAATCCCGGACTAGAATTCACGCCCTGCCTGCCGGATTGGAGCGCATGAACAGCTTTGAAAAGGACGTTGTTGCCGCCGCGGACCCGCAAGGCTTCCAGAATGTCCGTGTCGTCCATGTCGTGCGGCAATATGTTCCGATGGTCGGCGGGCTGGAAGATGTCGTCCGAAATCTTGCCGCGCAACAACTCGGACGCTTCGAGAGTGTCAAAATCGTCACGCTGGATCGTCTGTTCACCGATCTTGAAGTCCGTCTTCCCGAACGGGACGTGATTGACGGCATCGACGTGGTGCGGATTCCGTTTTCCGGCAGCACCCGTTACCCGCTGGCGCCGTCCGTCTTTCGCCACATCGCCGATGCGGATATTGTTCACGTTCACGCGGTGGATTTCTTTTTCGACGCCCTCGGACTGGCGCGGCCGTTCCATCGAAAAAAGCTCGTCGCGACGACCCATGGCGGCTTTTTTCACACGACCCGTCACGCGTGGCTGAAGAAAGCCTGGTTTCAGACGATGACACGCCTGACGGCAAACCGCTATGACGCGCTTGCCTGCTGCGGCGAAAACGATCACGCCATGTTTCAGCGCGTGGTACCGGCAAAGGTCCGGCTGATCGAAAACGGCGTGGACCTGGAAAAATTCGCCGACGCGGCCGCGCGGATACCGTCCAAACGGCTCGTCACCATCGGCCGGTTCTCGGCAAACAAGCACCTGGACCGGGTGTTTGACGCGCTCCGTCTGCTGGCGGGTGAGGATCCGGCCTGGCGCCTGGATGTGATTGGCAGCCCGTCGGACTGGTCCGCCGAGGATGTCGACGAGGCGATCCGCGAGCGCGGGCTTTCGTCTAAAGTCACTGTTCATACTGGGCTGAGTGATCGTCAATTGAGATCGGTGCTCGGATCCGCAAGCCTGTTTGTCAGTGCCTCGGCCTATGAGGGGTTTGGTCTTGCCATGATCGAGGCCTTGAGCGCAGGGCTTGTTCCGGTCGTTCAGCCAAATGCGGCCTTCACATCCCTGGCAGGGCGCCATTCCATGGTCCGGCTTGCCGATTTCGGCGATCCGGGCGCGGCGGCCGGCGCGATCCATGCGGCATTTGCCGATCTCTCCTCCAGAAAAACGCTTCGGGCGGAGGCCATGTCCTCTGCGCGCCAGCACAGCTGGCATGCGACCATCAAACATTATGACGCCCTCTACAAAGACGTTCTGTCCAACTGCTAAGGGCTTGTGGTTCCGGGCCAGGCAAAATCCCGCCGCAACCTTGCGACCGGGCCGGACAGCGCCAAGTCCCGTTCGTCCGCTTTCGGGGCCTCCGCCGCCGGTTTGGGCGCCCATGCATCCGCAGCGCCGGCCGCCAACCAGAACAGCGCTGCGAGTTTGATGGAATAGAAGGAGTTGGAGACGGTCATCAAGAGGCAGATATAGGTAACGGCAAGCGCCTTGAACCGGAAGGCCTCGTCCCGGCCTTGCGGCGCGAACACAAACAAGAACCACAGGCTGGCCATCCCAATGAGACCGATTTGGCTGAGCGTGTAGGCATAGCCGTTGTCGTCGAGGAACGGCAGGTCTGCCGCGATCCCGAAGGTGCTTTCTGGCGTGAGTCTGACCATGAGCAGCGCGGCATGCAGCACACGGCCGGGCAAATCGTCTTCCCAGGTCGTTTCGCGCGTCCAGCCGCCGTAAAGCGCAAGCGACACCATGATCGCGAACGGCAACAATGCCCAGATCAGTTTCGGAACGGCGCGATAAAACGGCGCGACGGCCGCAAAGGCGAGACACACAATCATCCCGAACCGCGCGTCGCCCAAAATGATCACCGTGACGGCCAGTGCAAACAGGCCGTAGCGGAACCGCATATCGGTTCGAAACAGTGCCCACAAAAACAGGAAGGCGCCGAAATTGCCCATGGTGACTGGCTCAAGAAAGACGGAAGACGCGCGGATGTCGCCGAGGAACGCCAGGAAATACCGTCCGCCGACCCGGGTGCTGCTGATAAAGAGCGTTGACCCGGCGACGAAGTTGTCATCAGCGGACAGGGATCCGCGGGCGACATAATATTGAAAGATGTTCACGAGCCCGGTGAAGACATCAAGCAGCAAGAACTCAAAAAGGCCAACTGAAACAACAATCACCGCGCAGATGATGATCAACCGGTCGGCATCTTCGATGGACCGCATGCCCCGGCCGATAAAATAGAACGCGATCGGGATAATAATGTCGCGGATCGCCTTTTGATCGAATTCAGGCCGTAAGGCGAGGATCAGCGTCATGTAGCCGAAAAACAGCGCCAGGACCGTGTAAAGCGAGGCCTTGCGGTTTGCGGCGAGCGCAAGACCGGCCGACAGCAGCACCAACTCCGACAGGATCACATGGGTTTCGGAAATCCGGGCGACGTTGGTGTTGATGAAAGCGAGGGCGAAATTGAAGGTCAGGCAGCCGATCACCACGGCGTAGGCCCACATCAGCCATCGCCGGTAGGCGGCATCGGCCTGCCTCACGTCCGGCTGCGCAAGTGTGAAATCGCTAGGCGGCGTCCAGGACGACATTTCCGATCACCCGGTCTTGCCACGGCTGAAGATAGGCCAGCGTCCGGTTCAAGTCGCCGATGCGTGTTTTACCGACCGCGCTGATGAGGAGAATGCCGTCACAGTGCTTGAGCAGAACCGGAAGCACGGGGCTATGATCCGCTGTGCCGCCGTCGACCAGAAGAAAATCCTGGTTGGACGACAAAAGTGCGCCGCCACCGGCATTGTCCGCATGCGTGTCCAATTGCTCGAAGCTGACATACTGCGCCAGGCTGTTTGTCGGTCGCGGTGTCGCCGCGGCCGCGCGCTCCGCATGGTCGGTTAGGATGCCAATGCCAGGGGCGGTTTTTGGGGCGCGTTTGTCCGGCAGACCGAGCGGTATTGTGGCCGGATTGGTGTCGTTGGTTCGGGCGAACAAGACGTTTTCACCAAGGTCATGCAGATGCGCGGCGATTTGCCGGGAGAGGCCGGTCGTGTCGAATGTTGGTCCGGTCGACAGCACGAGAATATTCGCCCGGGGCTGGTCGCCATAGGCCTGTTGCAGCGCGAACGCGATCCGTGTCAGCGCAAAGGAGGCGCGGGCTTCCAATGATTGACCACGCCTGGAAAGACGATTTGCCAGGCTGCCCATCACGGGGGATTGGAGCGCGGGTGCGGCCGGAAGCAGCGAGATGATTGGCACGCCGGTGCGCCGGACCAGATCACGTTCGGATGTGATCTGGCCGCCGAAGATCGCCGAGGCGACGGCCAATCCGGCCGGAACCGCGAGGCCGAAAATCCCGGCGGCAAGGATCACAACAAGGTTGCTCGGGCCCGTCGGCTTGGCCGGGACCGCGGCCTGCGACAGGACCCTTGACCCGTTCGTGTCGAATTCGGGTTGGTCTTCAAGTTCGCGAGCCCGCTTCAAGAAGGCTTCATAGACCGCCCGGCTGGCTTCGGCCTCACTTTGAAGCTGGCGCAGTTCGACAAGAGCCTTGCCTTGTGCTGAGTTTTCCGACTGGAGCGCGCGGGATTGGGCGTTCAATGCGCTCAATGTGGTTTCGGCTTGGTCGTATTGGCTCTTCAAGGTGCGTTTGATGCGCTGCAATTCGCTGCCGATTTGCCGCTCCGTGTTGGCCAATTGCGATCTGACTTCGAGCAGCGTCGGGTGGCTTGCGCCAAGCGTCGTGGCCGCTTCCGCTTCCTGCCGGGCGATCCGCGCATGTTGCACCCTGAGGGAATTCAGCACGGATGTCTGTGCGGTCTGCGGAATACCGCCGGCCTCGACATCTGCCGGGGTCAGGGGCGCGACCAGATCGTAGGTGGCTTTGGCCCGTTCCAGATCGACCTGGGCCTGGGTGATCTGGGAATTCAGGGATTCAAGCTGCTGATCCACCACAAGACCAGCATCGCCGGTGCTGATCAGGCCCTCTCTGGCCTTGTAAGATTCGACCGCTGCTTCCGCCGCTTCCACCCGGGTGCGAAGGGCCGAGGCCTGCTTGCTCAACGACGTGCTGACGCGGGACAAGGCGTCGCTGCGGTCCTGAGAACTCTGGGTAATGTAGGAGTTTGCGGTTTCATTGGCGATCGCCGCCGCCATCTCAGCGTTTGGATGGGTGGCGGTGATCTCAAAAACGAAAGACTGATCCAGACGTTCCGCGTCCACCCGCTCCCGCAGGGCGCCGATCGTGGCGGCCCGTTTTTCGGTCGCGGATTTATGGCCTGATGGCGCTGATCCAAGCAGCCGCGCCAGCAGCCTCGGACGGTGGAGCTCGGGATCATTGTCGAGGTCGAGCTTGTCTGCGACATCGTTCAAGACCGCGGCAGACAAAAGGATATAGGCCTGGCTGTCGAGGTCCGGGGCCTGAATGCTCTGTGTCGGCACGCCTGAAAGCGGCCGGGTCGCGAGGATCTGAAGGCCTTCAGCCTCAACCAGCAATTCGGTGCTTGCCTCATAGGCCGGCGTTTTGAGGGCAACAAAGACCAGCGCGAGGGGAATGGCGACCAGTGGACCGAGCACCAGCCAGGCCAGCTTTCGCCGCAACAGTCCCGGAATGTCCGCTATGTCGATCATTCAATACCGATTTCCGGCCTTTGGCGAACCGCCGGCTTTTTAGGTCGTACGCGTTTGATGGCTGTTCAAGCTGCCCGGATGGACCGCCTTGAACGCCGAAAGGGCATGTCATTCCGAACAATGAAGAAACATGATTAATAGAGTGCAAATGCCTCCCGCGGCGCTGATCTGAGCCGCAAAGTCGTTCAGGCGGCGAATGACTGTCCAAGACGACCAGGGTAAATGGCCTATGCCAAAATCTGGTAAGTAAAGCGTAAATCCATTATATAAAAAGCCAATCAAATATTTCTCTCCGATTAACCACGCAAAGTGTTTTCGTTTTTCGTTAAGGGAATTTATTCCCCAAATCGCTATATTTTTAATGACTGCGCACAGTGTGCGTTTAAAAACACCAATAAACGTCGGGTAGGCGGGCTCGTGCTGCAACAGAGCTTGAAAATTGGTCTTCCTAGGGGAGCCGGTCATGTTC
This sequence comes from Roseibium sp., assembly GCA_017643215.1. Lineage (GTDB taxonomy): Bacteria > Pseudomonadota > Alphaproteobacteria > Rhizobiales > Stappiaceae > Roseibium. Next base: position 95,541 of record JAEPNV010000001.1, read on the forward strand.
AGATCGGCCCGCTGACGATCCTGCGGCTTCGCCAAAGCGCGGCGATTGATTTGATACGCTCCGCAGTGCTCCTGCGGCAGCCGGCCGACATTGCGATTTGCAACGCTCACACCATGCTGATGGCGTTCGATCGGCCGGCTTATGCCGAGGTGTTGCAGTCGATGACGGTGTTGAATGACGGCATCGGCGCGAACATCGCCGCCCGGGCTTTGACCGGATCCGGATTTCCGGACAATTTGAACGGAACCGATCTTGTGCCGGCGCTTTTGGCCGATATCGGCATCCCCTTGCGGATTTACCTGTTGGGCGCTGAGGAGGCGCAACTTCAGGGCGCAAAGTCGGCAATTGAGACGGCATATCCGATGCATACCGTCGTCGGCACCCAGAATGGTTTTTTTGATCAGGACGAGACCGCATCCGTGTGTGAGCAGATCAGTGCCGCGCGGCCGGATCTTCTCCTCGTGGCGATGGGCAACCCCCGGCAGGAACTGTTCATCCATGAGAACCGGGGGCGCATCAGCGCCACGGTGACGATGGGTGTCGGCGCGCTGTTTGATTTCATGTCCGGCCGTGTGGTTCGGGCGCCGAAAATGGTGCAGAACATGGGGCTTGAGTGGTTGTTCCGGTTTATCCAGGAACCGCGCCGGCTGTTCCGCCGGTACATCATCGGCATTCCGCGGTTCTTCGCGATCATTTACCGGCTCAAGCGCGGCGCCGACATTTAACCATCTGCGTCCGATTGCGTTCGCAGAAGCCGCTCCATTTCGACCGCGGTCTCCGCGGGGTTCGGACAGACGCGGACGGCCGGAAGAGCCGGCCGGTCGATCATGATCACCGGCAATGTGAGCCGCCGCGCCGCTTCGATCTTGGCATGGGAACGTTCGCCGCCGCTGTTTTTGCATACGATATGGCTGATCTGATTGTCCCGAAGCAGCCTGACCTCCTCGTCCACTGATTGGGATGGCCGGGAGAGCACCAGCCGCCAATGGGCCGGCAAGGTAAAACCCGGGTGCTCGATCATCCGGACCAGCGCGGACAGATCGCTTCGGTCGCAAAACACCGCCGCCTCTTTACGGCCAATGGCAAGGAACACCCGCGCGCCCGGGGGCAGGGCCGCGTTCGCGGCGGAAACATCCGGCACGGATTGCCATCGGTCACCCGCGGCCGGCTGCCATGCCGGGCGTTCCATGCGCAGGAGCGGGACCTTGGCCTGTTCCGATGCCTGGGCGGCGTTTCCGCTCATCTGGCGCGCGAACGGATGGGTGGCATCGACAAGCAGGCGCACGTGATGGTCTTTGAGAAATGCGGCCAGTCCCGCGCTTCCGCCGAAGCCGCCGATCCGCACCGGAACGTCAAGGTCTGGCAGATCGGTGACTGCGCCCGCGAAGGACACGACGGTCGCCAGATCCGGAAACTTGGCGCGGACAAGACCGGCCAGGATCCGTGCCTCATGGGTTCCGCCGAGGATCAGGATATCGATGCGCTCATCCATCAGGTCCGGTCTCTCCGATGACGTTGCCCGCGCGGTCGACGATCATCACCTCGACCTTGATGTCCGCCTCCCGCAGCACCGATCGGACGGCGTTGCGGGCCCGGTGTGCGAGTGGCGTGCCCAGGTCGATGCCCTCTTTGGTCGCCCGGTCCAGGACCTCCTTGGCGGTGTTGGCGGTTGGAACGGCTGCCGCAAGCGCCGGCGAACCGCCGGCTTCGGACACCAGGTCCGTCAGGAATTGAAGGTCGACGGTGCTGCGCGCCGAATGGAGGTCGAGCGCGCCGGAGGCGAGCTTGGTGAACTTTGCAAAGCCGCCGGCCATGGTGAGGCGGGGAACCGGATGCGCGCGCAGATATTTGAGCATGCCGCCGGCAAAATCGCCCATGTCGAGAAAAGCGGCCTCGTCGAGATCATACCGGGCGCGCACCGCATCCTCAGACGTGGAGCCGGTCGCGCCGACCACATGCGTGAGCCCTGTCGCCCGGGCGACATCGATACCCCGGTGGATGGAGGCGATCCAGGCGGCGCAGGAAAACGGCCGGACAATGCCCGTCGTGCCGAGCACCGACAAGCCGCCCACGATCCCGAGGCGCGGATTGAGGGTTTTAAGGGCAAGTTCCGCGCCGCCATCGATCGCGATTTCGATTTCCACATCCGGTGACAAACCCGTCCGAAGAGCCTCTTCCGCGATCGCGGCGCGCATCATCTGGCGCGGCACGGGATTGATGGCCGGTTCTCCCGGCGGAATCGGCAGGCCAGGACGGGTCACAGTGCCGACGCCCGGTCCCGCCTTGAAGTGGACGCCGGCCCCCTCGGGAAGGGGCTGTACCGTTGCGGTGACCAGTGCGCCATGGGTGACATCCGGATCATCCCCGGCATCCTTGACGATCGATGCGCTGGCGTGACCGCTGCCGAGTGCATGCCGCGCCAGGATAAAATCCGCAGTTCCCCCCTTCGGCAGGGTGATTTCCACCGGGTCGGGAAAATCTCCCGTGGCCAACGCGCAAAATGACGCCTTGGCTGCGGCCGTCGCGCAGGCACCGGTCGTCCAGCCGCGTCGTAGATCTGTCGGTTTGGCCCGAGTCATGGCGCCGTTATAGCGCAATTCGCGCGCCGGTCAGTCGGCCTTCGGCCGGATGTCGCAAATGAGCGGTTTCAGATCGCAAGCGCCCTTGGCGGCGTTGAGCGAAGAGATTACAAAAGCTTATGGATGGTTCGCAGGACACATGGCCAGCGCTGACGCAAATGCCGCGTTTCGACACGGGATGGGTCTGGCTCGCCGGCGCCGGTCCCGGTGATCCCGGCCTGTTGACGCTTCACGCGCTGAATGGTTTGCGGCAAGCCGACGTGGTGGTTTACGACGCATTGGTCGACAACAGCATCCTGGATTGGGTCAAGTCTGGCGCCATTGTCGACTATGCCGGCAAGCGCGGCGGCAAACCGAGCCCGAAACAGCGCGACATCACCTTGAAGCTGATTGACTACGCCCGGGCTGGAAAACGGGTGCTGCGCCTGAAAGGCGGGGATCCGTTCGTGTTTGGACGGGGCGGCGAGGAGGCGCTCGGACTGGTCGCGGCGGGGATCCCGTTTAAAATCATTCCCGGCGTCACGGCCGGGATCGGCGGCCTGGCCTATGCCGGCATTTCGGCCACGCACCGCGATTGCAATCAGGCCGTGACCTTCCTGACCGGCCACGACCAGTCGGGATTGACGCCGGACGCTGTCAACTGGGACGGGATTGCCAAAGGTTCACCGGTCATCATCATGTACATGGCAATGAAGCATCTTGAGACCATCGCCGGCAAACTGATAACCGGTGGACGGTCTGTGGATGAGCCTGTGGGTATTGTGTGCAATGCGTCTTTAGCCGGACAAGAAGTTCTGGAGACCACGCTCGGACGATGCGCGTTTGACGCACGCGCGGCGAACCTGGAGCCGCCGGCGATTGTCTGTGTGGGCGAAGTGGTGCGGCTGCGCGCCGGTTTGGACTGGATGGGCGCCCTCGCTGGCCGGGTCCTGGATCCGGATCCGCTTGGGGTGCGCGGCGCTGCGGACGAGACCGCCGAAAGCGCATGAGGCCTGACATCCCGAAGGGCGTTCTGATTGCAGCGCCCCAGTCCGGGTCCGGAAAGACGACGCTGACCCTGTCGCTCCTGCGGGCGCTGAAAAACCGGGGCACGGCCGTCGTCTCCGCCAAATCCGGTCCCGACTACATCGACCCGAAATATCATGAAGCGGCCAGCGGTGCGCCGTGTATCAATCTGGATGCCTGGGCCATGGCACCGGATGCGCTTCGTGGGCTCGCTGCCCAGCAAACTCAAGAGGCCGAGTTTTGTATTGTCGAAGGCGCCATGGGATTGTTTGACGGCGCGGCGAATGGCAAGGGCTCCGCCGCCGATCTTGCCGTGACACTCAAGATACCGGTCGTTCTGGTGGTGGACTGCGCCAAACAAGCCCAGTCGGTGGCGGCGCTCGTTGCCGGATTCCAAGGTTTCCGCGGCGATGTCCATATCGCCGGGGTGATCTTGAACAAGGTCGGCAGCGCCCGGCACGAAACCATGCTGCGCGCAGCCTTGACCCCGGTAGGCGTGCCGGTCCTGGGCGCACTGCCACGGTCCGGCGACCTTGTTCTGCCCGAGCGCCACTTGGGGCTGGTTCAGGCCGGAGAACACGAGGAACTTGAGGCGTTCTTGGAGCGCGCAGGGTGTCTATGCGCGGAGCGGGTCGATCTGTCCGCGTTGGCCGATATGGCGCGGCCGCTCGTGTCTGCTTCCGGCATGAAGGCCGCGCTCCTGCCACCTCTCGGTCAACGGATCGCGGTCGCGCGCGATGTGGCGTTTGCCTTTTCCTACCCGCACGTTCTTGAGGGGTGGCGGCAGCAGGGCGCGGAACTGAGCTTCTTTTCGCCGCTCGCGGATGAAGCGCCCGACCCGTTATGTGATGCGGTGTTTTTGCCCGGCGGCTACCCGGAACTTCATACCGGTCCGCTCGCAAGGGCCGACACGTTTAAAGCGGGTCTGAAAAACGCGGCCGCCGCCGGCATACTGATTTATGGCGAGTGCGGAGGCTATATGGTGCTCGGCGAAGGATTGACCGACGCTGCGGGAGAAAGGCACGAGATGCTCGGACTTTTGCCGCTTGAGACCAGTTTTCAAACCCGGAAGCGTCATCTCGGGTACCGGGTGCTCGAACCGCTGGCCGGTGCGCCGTGGGACGGTGCTTTGTCAGGCCATGAATTCCACTATGCGTGTATTGTTCGCGAAGGATCCGCGGACCGGTTGTTTGCGGCCGACGATGCGGACGGGAACACGCTGTCTGATATGGGCCTGCGCGCCGGATCCGTGATGGGGTCTTTCGCGCACGTCATCTGCGCCCGTTAAACGACCTCCAGGACACATAGCTGGCAAAAGATGTCCTCTTTGGTATGATAGGGGCTGTGGACAATTTCAATTGTCTTGACCGCGCCTTTGGCGTCGAGATCCGCGATGTAATCCTTGAATCCGTCCGCTTCCCAGGCGCTGTCGCGCACCGTCAGCACGATCGGGGCCTTGGGTTTTGCGATCCGGACAAGTTCATCCAAACCTTGCGGGCCGACATGGCCGTTGGTGAACACGCCCGCGCTGACGATGCCGTCATAGGTGTTGTCGGGAATGGGAAGGACAGCGGTCAGGTCGCCTTCGACCAGTTCGTTATAGATATGGGTTTTGCGGGCTTCCTCGAGCATGCCCATGGTCAGGTCGAGGCCGTCGATTCGAAGCGCTTTGCTTCGATTGGAGAGCTCAAGACCCACAAGCCCTGTCCCGCAGCCCGCGTCCAGAACATAGGCATCGGGCGCAACGCGCGCGGCAAGGGCCTCGGCGGTCAAACTCGGGGCCACATAGCCGATGGTTTGCAGCATATCGGTGTCATAGCGATCGGCCCAGTCATTGTAGAACTCCTGGATCCGGTTCTTGTCTCCTTCGAGCGAAATGGCGCGTTCAAGGAGCGGGTGCTCGGACGACATGGCTGCTCTCCCCTGACCGTGACCCCCACAGCCTAGGGGAGACCGCACCCGTTAGGCAAACACTTAGATGACAATCAGGCGCGCTTGGTTTCAGCTTTCTTATTCGGTCTGAGCACGTGCACGTGGTCGGCATCGTAAAGCGCGCTGTCCCGGAAGTCTTCTCCCGGCTTCAAGGCATGTCCGACAAAGATCAGAGCCGTTCGTGTGATTTTCGCGGTCCTGACCTTGGCCGCGATGGTGGACAGCGTGCCGTGGATGAAGGCTTCATCGGGCCAGCCGACCCGGTAGGCGACGATCACCGGACAATCCGGTCCGTAATGCGGGACCAGTTGCCGTTCGATCTCCCGAAAATTGCGGATCGACAGGTGGATGGCGAGCGTCGCGCCGCTGCGGCCGAGGGTATCGAGATCCTCGTTGTTCGGCATCGCGGAGCTTTTCATCGCCGTGCGGGTGACGATCACGGTCTGTGCGACTTCGGGAATCGTGAGTTCGGTCTTGAGTGCGGCCGCGGCGGCCGCAAAAGCCGGAACGCCCGGCGTGACATCGTAGTCGATTCCGAGCGCATCGAGCCGGCGCATTTGTTCCGCCGTGGCGCCATAGATCGCCGGATCCCCGGAATGAACCCGGGCGACATCCTGGCCCTTGTCATGGGCAGCTTTAATTTCGGCGATGATCTCGTCCAGCGTCATCGGCGCCGTATCGACCACCCGCGCCCCCTGCGGCGCCGCGGCGACAATCGGTTCCGGCACCAGGGAGCCGGCATAGAGGCAGACAGGGCAGGACCGGATGAGTTTCAGACCGCGCACGGTGATGAGATCCGGATCACCCGGTCCGGCCCCGATGAAGTGAACGGTCATGCGGCGTCTCCCCGGGCGTTGGATTTCGGCGCGTCGATGCGTTTGGCATAACCGCGCGGTGTGTAGACGAACGGGTGCCCGTCGCCTCGGGTGACGGCCCTGGAGTTGGACGAGCCGACCAGCACGGTGGTCAGCATATCGACCTCATCGACGGTCAGATCCGCGAGCGTTGTGACCCGAACCGTTTCGTCCGGCCGCCCCAGATTGACGCCGAGCACGACAGGCGTGTCGCCCGGGCGGTGGTCCAACAGGATCTCCCGGGCCGCCGCAAGCTGAGTCCGCCGCCGTTTGGAGACGGGATTGTAAAAAGCGATGACGAAATCCCCTTCCGCCGCCGCGTGAAGCCGTTTTTCGATCGCCTCCCACGGCGTCAGGAGATCAGACAGCGAAATGGCGCAAAAGTCATGGCCAAGCGGTGCGCCAATTCGCGCGGACGCCGCTTGAAGGGCCGATATTCCCGGTGCATTCGTGACGCTGACGCGCCGGGCGGCGTCCGAAACCCCGCCGTTTTGTTGGTCCCGATCGAGGAGCTCGTAGACCAGCGCGCCCATGGCGTAGATGCCGGCATCGCCTGATGAGATCAGTGCGACGGTCTTGCCCTTGCCCGCTTCTTCCAAGGCATAACGAACGCGGTCTTCTTCCGCGCCGAGCGGGAAATTGTGATGTGTCTTGCCTTTGATATGCGGAGCCACGAGGTCGAGATAAAGCGAATACCCGACGACGTCCTCGGCTTCCGCCAAAAGGCGGGTCGCCTCGGGCGTGCGCCAAACGTCCGCGCCCGGACCGATGCCGATCACCGATAGATGACCGCGTGCCCGGCCAACGGTCATGGGGTCGATCGGCTTCGGGGCTTTGGCGATCGCGGCGGTGGCGTTGGCGGACTTCTGCTTTTCCAGGATCAGCGCGCCGGCCGGGCCGGCACTGGCCAGCGCGGCGCCTTCGGCCACGCCGTGACAGCCGACTTCGGCAAAGACCACCTCGGACGGGTTTTTCAGCCGCGCCATTTCGTTCTCCAGCGTGGGCGCCGCAAACACCCGGAACGGCACGCCGAGGTGTTCGGCCAGCGCATGTATGGCCGGTTCATCGGCTTTCAGATCGAGGCTGGCGACACAGGCAATCGCACCCTTGGCGATGCCGGTCATGGCGAGCTGCGTTTCGACCAGATCGATCAGCTCCGCCGGTTCGCAGCCGCGCGCGCAGCCGGCGCCGATCACATGGGTCGTCGGATGATAGACGAGGTGGCGGGAGGATCCGGCGGTGGCCCGGTCGGTGATGGTGAGCGTTAGCGGGGCATCATCTGACATCGGCAAATCAGCGTGCTCAAGCCAGTCCGCTTTGCCGTCGATACGGACCGTTTCACCGGCAAGCAGATCCGCCATCACTGCCTTGGCATCTTCCGGATTGGCGAGCGTCCAGCCCTCGGGCGGCGCATCGAGGGCAACACCGAACGCGGTGTCGCCGGCCGTTGTGATGGCGGCATGCCCGACAACGATAGCGGCCACTTGTCGCGCCAGGTCATTGGCCCCGCGATGACCGCCCAAAAGCGGCACGACGCTGGATCCGTCTTCTGAGACAGCCAGCACCGGCGGTTCGGTCCATTTGTCGCCCAGGACCGGGCCGAGGGCCCGGATCAGGATCCCGCTGGCGCAGATCCCGATGATCGGCCGTCCTTCGCCAAACAGCGTTCGAACATGGTCGAGCGTGTCGCTGAACAGCACGTCGGCCTGGTGAACCCGGCTGGCGAGCCCGTGAATGATGGCGCCCGGAAGGTCTGACTGAAGGCGGCGCGCCGTTTTGTGTCCGGCCGCGTTTAGGACGAGAAGGACGGGGGAAGCATCCACGCTTCATCTCCCTTGTAGATCAGGATCATCGAAAAATAGGGCGCGGTCTCTGACGTGAGGTCGGAAAGGCGCAGGACCCGCTCGTCGGGTAGGCTCGCGCGTTCCACATAACCGGCATGGTCAAGCAGGTTCATCTCGGTCAAAAGCGATTTGAGCCGGCTAAGATGGCGGCCGACCTTCATGATTGCGATTGCTTGTACGGCCTCGATTTTCGGGCGAAGCTCGGCGTCCGGCAACGGGCCGGGCAGCACGGTCAGGACATCCGTGCGGGCGGTGAGCGGGCGTTTGAGGCGCGCGGCGCAGGCCGTCAGCGACGTCACACCGGGCACGATCTCGCAGGAAAACCGGTCGGTCAGCCGTTCGAACAGATACATGAACGAGCCGTAGAAGAACGGATCGCCCTCACATAGCACCACGACATCCGTGCCGCTTTTCAGGACACCGGCGATCTCGGCCGCCGCGGTGTCATAGATCTCCCTTGCCGGAAACCGGTCGACGCGCATCGGCACGACGATTGGGATTTCCGTCGCGCTTTTTGAAATGATGCCGGCCGCGATGGCACGGGCAAAGCTGGGGCCGGTGTCGGGCGCGGGATACGCAACCACCTTGGCGGACGAAATCAGCCGGTGGGCCTTCAGTGTCATCAGCTCCGGATCTCCCGGGCCAAGGCCGATGCCATAAAACGTGCCGCTCATAGCTTCACCACGCTCCATTGCGTGACCGGCATCAACGGGCGCCAGCCGGTAAGGCCGCCGACCGCGCTCGCGCGCTGCACCGACAACCGGGTGAGCTCGCCGCCATGGATCTGCCACGCCTGTTGCAGAACCGCTTCGCCCTCGAGCGTGACGGCGTTGGAAACCAGGCGCCCGCCGGGCTTCAGCCGCGCCCAGCAGGTGTCAACGATCTCGTTGGCTGTCAGACCGCCGCCGATGAATATTGCATCCGGGTCCGGCAAATCCGCCAGACCGTCCGGTGCGGCGGCGTTCAACAAATCGAAGTGCGGCACACCGAGCGCCAGAGCGTTGAATTCGGCCATGGCGTGCCGATCTGCGTGGGGCTCCAAGCCGACGGCCCGTGCGCCGCGCGCCGCGCGAAGCCATTCGATGCCGACCGAACCGCACCCGGCGCCGATGTCCCACAACAACGCGTCCGGATGCGGCTGTAGCGCCGCCAGGGTCGCGGCCCGGATTTCCCGCTTGGTCATTTTTCCGTCATGGTGAAACGCCTCGTCGGGCAGACCGGGCACAACTGGACGGAAGCCGGCGCCCGGCGCGGCGCGCAATTCAAGCGCAAGCGTGTGGAAGTCGGCGGCCTCGTCCCGCCAGGTCTCCGCCTGACCCTCCACGATCCGTTCCTTTTCTCCGCCCAAGTGCTCCAGCACGGTCATGCGGCTTGGACCAAACCCGTCCTGGGTGAGCAACTCGGCGACACGGCTCGGGGCGTCGCCGTTGCTGGTCAGCGCCAGGATGCGCGCGCCGGGGTAAAACGCGGTTCTGAGCGTTTCGACCGGACGCCCGTGGATCGACAGGCACTCCACATCCTGAAGGGCCCAGCCAAGCCGGGCAGCCGCCAGTTGAAAGGCCGACAGGCTCGGCAAGACACGCATCTCGTCCGCGCGCAGATGACGGGCGAGGGTCGCGCCGATGCCGAACCACTGCGGATCTCCTGTGGCCAGAATGGCGACGGTTTGGCCGTACAGACTTTTCAGGTCTTCGATGCCTTTGGAAATCGGGCTCGGCCACGCCCGCCGCTCGCCGGGAAACGCATCAACCAGGCCGAAATGGCGGGAGCTGCCATAAACAATGTCGGCGGACACCAGAGCGTGCCGCGCGGCCGGCGCTAGACCGCCATCCTCGCCGATCCCGATCAGGGTCAGCCACGGTCGAGAAGAGGCGCTCATTGTTCATCCCGCGCGCGGTAGGGCTTGACGATGGGTTTTTGCGCCAGCGACTTGGGACCGTCCGGTCCGCTTGCGATCGCCGACCGCGAGCCGCGGGATTTATGATGTGTTTGATCGCCGGGCCCCTGGGTGTCCCGGCCTGCTAGGCCATGCGACAGGAACCCGTGGGATCGCGGTGTCTTGCGGGCCCCGGATGACCGGTGTTTGGGCGGCGTTTTGGGATCAGGCATGACCGGCCTCCTCCGGAAGCCCGGCGGCGAGCGCGTTGACCGCCGCTGCCGCCATCGCCGACCCACCGCGCCGGCCTTTCAAAACCAAGTATGGGAGGCCAAAGGGATTGTCCGCCAGTGCGTCCTTCGATTCCGCCGCCCCGACAAATCCGACCGGAAATCCGAGGATCGCAGCCGGTCTCGGCCCGCCGGCCGCGATCATTTCAAGAAGATGAAACAGGGCGGTGGGCGCATTGCCAATGGCAACGACCGCGCCGGCGAGCACATCCCGCCAGTGTTCGGTGGCCGCGGCCGACCGCGTCGTGCCGAGGCGCTTGGCGAGTGCCGGAACATCGGCATCATTCAAACTGCACAGCACCTTGTTATGAGCTGGCAAACGATCTCGGATAACGCCATGCGCCACCATTTCCACGTCACACAGGATCGGCGCGCCGCCACCAAGGGCGGCCTCAGCGGACGTCACAACATCGTCGGACCAGGCCAGGTCACCGGCAATATCCGTCATGCCGCAGGCATGGATGAGACGAATGGCGACCGGGTGCAAGTCGGCGGGAAGGCCGGTGAAGTCGGCTTCCGCGCGCACCGTCTCAAAGGACCGCCGGTAAATCGCCGCCGGGTCTTTTTCATAGGTATAAACGGCGGCGGCCGAGTCTTTGGTGCTCACCCGGTCTTGTCCATGGATTTCGGCCCGAGCGGATGGTCCGCATGCGGGTAGGGGTGGTGATGATGATCATGCCCATGATCATGGCTGTGCCCGTGGTCGTGGCTGTGGCCGTTCGCCTGGTCGTGATGATGATGGTGGTGCGCGGCGGCGCGGACCTGTTTTTCGCAGGCCCCCGTGCAGATCTCGTCGCACAAGGTGCATTCAGCTTCCGCCCCGAGCCCTTCCACATGATGGTGGTGGCTTTCCTGAGCCAGGCCGATTTCCGCTTCGAATCCGAGCACCTGTTCGCGGTACTTGCACATCTGGCAGTTCATCAGGTTCTGGCCCTGAAGGATTTCCTGAACCCGGTCCGCCATGGTGTCGATCACCTGCGGATGGTCGTTCAAATATCCGGCCTTCAGGAATTCGATCTCCGGATGGGCCGCGGCAACCGTATCCGTCGCCGTATAAATTCGCTGCACCAGAACGCCGGTGAACAGGAAATACGGAAATACGATGATGCGCTTGTAGCCGAGCTTGGCGGCATGCTCGAGCCCGGGCGCAACCAATGGGAAGGTCACACCGGAATAGGCGGTTTCCGCCCAGCCGAAGCCGAAGCCCTCCCACAACAGCCGGGTGATCTTGGCCACGTTCGAATTCGCGTCCGGGTCGGACGCACCACGGCCGATGACCATCAACAGCGTGTCATGGAGCGGCACGGATGTCTCAGCGGCATCGATCGCGTCCTGGATCCGCGCGCCGGCCGCCCGCACCATGCGCATGTCGACGGCCAGTTCCCGGCCATAAGAGATTTTCATCCCCGGGTTCTGCGCCTGGTAGGTGTTGAGGACGGAGGGAATGTCATTCTTGGCGTGCCCGGCGGCAAACAGCATGCCCGGGACGGCGAGCACATGCGTGCAGCCTTTCTCGCGCAGTTTGTTCAGACCGTCCTTGATCACCGGATTGGCGAACTCCAGATAGCCGTATTCCACCGGCCAATCGGGAAACCGCGCCCGCAGCCCTTCGGCCAGTTGCGCGAACTGCTTGACCGCGCCCCGGTTGCGGCTGCCATGACCGCAGATCATCAGGCCGAGCTTTTCGCTTCCCGGTTTGTCGCGCCCTAGAGTGCTGCTCATTGAGCCGTCTCCGCCGGCGAGTCCGGTTGATCCTTCGGGGCCGCGTCCTGGTCGGAGCGTCTTATCCGCCCGCGCAGGGCGACAAGACCGGCCACGGCCGCCGCGCCCGCCACCGCCGCAACCCCTACCCAGTGGGAATGTCCGGCAAGCTCGCCAAGATGGCCCACATGCGCGAAAGCGGGCGCCGGGACGAGGAACAGTCCGGCCGGCAGTGCGAGCCTGGGCAGGATAATCATGTGGGTCTCTCCCTATCCGTGCCGGGCCGTAAATCGCCCGGAGGAAAACCAAATGTGTCTGGCGTTGCCCATGGGGAGAGAAAGCGGGCAAAGCCGCGCCGGGCCACTGAACGGGCCCGTTCCGGCAAAACCTTCGACAGCTCCGGCGTTGGTCCCCGGGATGGGTCGACCGCAACCGGAATCGCTTTCAGTCCCTTCAAGGACGCCGTCCGATTGGCGGCACCGTAAAAGAGCGGTCATATGGGATCAAGCTGGAAAGCGACATGAAAGCGTTTCTGTCCGGTCTTGGCACCGGCGAACTCTATCGGACAGCTCAGTCGGCGGCATTCTCGCTGTCCGGTTCAGTTCAGCAGTGGGATAGAGTGTGTAGACGGAAGCCCTCACCGTGCCGCCCCGGCCATCGAACTGGGGCCCAGCACTTTGCGGAAGGTGTTGTTTTCCAGAACAAAATTCAGGGGTTGCTGGGTCCCGGACGGCCGCTCACGCGTCCTCCGGGAAAGCAAAGAACTGCTGGCAGCCCCAATGCCAGATCGCATGTCCTTACGCGTTTTGGCCGCACAAAGCGCAATTGGTTCAATGCCATAGGCGAGCCTCCGGATTCTAAACCGGACAACAGTGGAACCTTGTCCGAGGATGACGACGGAAAGATCGGGGACTGTCATCAACCTCGGGCGCCCATTTAGGCGCTTGGTGCCGGAGATTCAACCGGCATTCCACGCAAGCTACCCGTTGGCAGCGTTGCGGTTGCGCCGCTCCCGGTCATGGGGTCTAGTGGGATTTCGCAGTTGCGTGTCCGGCCAAAGGAAACAAGAACATGTCGAGCCAAAGCCATCTGGTTTTCACCGTCATCGCTCAGGACCGCCCCGGCCTTGTGGAACGATTGGCGGATGCGATCGCCTCGGCGGGCGGCAACTGGGTGGAAAGCTCCATGGCCCGCCTCGGCGGCGAGTTTGCCGGGATCGTCAGTGTGGACATTGAAACCGGTTCCCTGGCCGATCTGCACGGTCATTTTGACGCGATGATTGCCGATGGCATCGCCATCACCGTTCGCTCGGATCCGCAAGGCGCTGCCGCCTCGTCCGGCCCCAAGGTGCATATGGACGTGATGTCACGCGATCATCCGGGCATTTTGCGCGCTGTCACACAGGTCCTGACGGCGCACGGCGTAAGCATTGACCACCTGGAGACCACGGTCGTCTCTGGATCCATGCAAGGCGGTGACATGTTCAAGGCCACGGCCGATTTGCGGCTTCCCGATGACCTTGCGCCAGCCCGTTTGAGTGAAGCGTTGGAAGAAACCGCGGCCGACCTGATGGCGGACATCACGCTCGCGGACTGACCGCGCCGCGGTTTGTGCGCCGATTTGTGGGGATTTGGGACGGCCATGCGGACACCATGGAGGCTGGCGGCTCAATCAAACGCCAAGAACGTCCTCGTCCTGGGCGCAAGCGGGACGATCGGCAAAGCGACAGTTGCAGCGCTGTTGGCCCATGGACACACAGTGACAAGCATCTGCCGTCCGGCCACCGCGGCCCAAATGGTCAACAGCATGACGGACGGGCCGCGCGGCAATAGAACGACTGTGCGTGTGGCCGATGTCACGGATCTTCATTCCCTGACCCAACAGGGAATCGGCGGAGACCGGTTCGATGCCATCGTCTCCTGCCTCGCCTCGCGCACCGGTGGGTCGGAGGATGCCTGGGCGATCGACTGCGAGGCGCACCGAACGGCGTTGGCCGCTGCACGCGCCGCCGGCATTCGGCAATTTGTGCTCTTGTCCGCGATCTGCGTGCAAAAGCCACTGCTTGCTTTTCAACACGCCAAGCTGGCTTTCGAGGCTGATCTGAAGGCCTCCGGTCTGACCTATTCGATTGTCCGCCCGACCGCCTATTTCAAATCCCTGTCCGGCCAGGTGCAGCGGGTGAAAGACGGCAAGCCCTTCCTGATGTTCGGAAATGGCGCGCTGACCGCCTGCAAGCCGATCAGCGACGCGGATCTCGGTGATTTCATCGCCCGCTGCCTGAGCGACCCGGACAAACAGAACGCCATCTTGCCGGTCGGCGGTCCGGGCCCGGCGATCACACCGCGCGAGCAGGGCGAATTCCTGTTTGCGCGGCTGGGCAAAAAACCGCGCTTCAAGCATGTGCCGGTGGCCATGCTGGATGTGATCGCGGCCGGTCTGGCGGGCGCGGGTCTGCTGGTTCCCGCCGCCCGGCGCAAGGCGGAACTTGCCCGGATCGGCCGCTACTACGCGACCGAATCCATGCTGGTGCTCGATCCAAAGACGGGCCGTTACGATGCGGAGGCGACGCCCTCCCACGGCAGTGAAACGTTGTTTTCGTTTTATGAAAGACTGCTGCGCGATGAGGTTACCGTCGACCGGGGCGAGCATGCGGTGTTTTAAGCCCGCCCGCCGGACAAAAGCGCAGCTTGCATTTTCATTGCATGTCTTTGCGCACACGAATGCCGCGCCGCGCCGAAGTCCGGTCGTGATGCGTGACTTGAAGGTCGCCGAGACATGTTCAACGCTCTTCGGCCGTGTTGAGCGACAATTGATCGCATCGGCTGTCGTTGAGTTCCCTTGAACTTGCGGTAGCATCTGACTTCCAGTCGCGGGGGTACGATGCTGAGTAAACCGTTCATGACCACGCACGAGATCGCGGAGCTTTTGAAAGTCCGCGAGCAGACCGTGCGGACGTGGATCCACCAGCAGGAGCTGCGCGCCGTCAAGCTTGGCCGCGAATTTCGCGTGGCGGTCAAGGACCTCGAAGCGTTCGTGAACGAGCACGCAACGCGCGAACCGAGCTGGACCAATACCGACGCGCCGGACCGCCCATGAGTGTCCGGTGCCCGCGTGACCGAGGATCGATGCAAGCGACGTTTGCCGTCCGCCGCGCTCGAACCACAGACGCGAAAGACGCGATATGACAACGGCGATCGAGGGCTATATCTTCTACGAGATTGCCGCACTTCTCGTGCTTGCAGCAGGTGTCGGTTTTGTCGGGCTGCTCTTGCGCCAGCCGCTGATCGTCAGCTTCATCGCGGTCGGCATTCTCGCCGGCCCGTCGGGTCTCGACATTGCCCGGTCCGACGAACAGATCGATCTCCTGGCCGAGCTTGGCATCGCGGTGCTGCTGTTTCTGGTCGGTTTGAAGCTCGATTTCACGCTTGTGCGCACGCTGGGTCCAGTGGCCCTAGTGACCGGTCTCGGACAGGTGATCTTCACAACGATATTTGGGTTTTTGATCGCGTTGGGGCTCGGGCTCGATGCGCGCACCGCCCTTTATGTGGCCATTGCGCTCACCTTCTCCTCCACGATCATCATCGTGAAGCTGTTGTCGGACAAGCGCGAGATCGATTCTCTTCATGGGCGGATCGCGCTGGGCTTCCTGATCGTTCAGGACGTGGTCGTCGTGATCGCGATGATTTCGCTGTCGGCCATTGGCGTTGGCGGTGCGGGCGACGGGGCCCTCAGCGATGTTCTGGCCGTCCTGGGCTATGGCCTTGCCATGCTCGCCGCCGTTGCCGTTTTCATCCGGTTCATCGCCAATCCGCTGGTCGAGCGGCTGTCGCGTGCGCCGGAACTTCTGGTGTCCTTTGCGATCGGTTGGGCGGCGCTTTTGGCCGCCGTCGGTCACTATCTTGGCTTCGGCAAGGAACTGGGCGGTCTTTTGGCCGGCGTGTCGCTTGCTTCGACCCCGTTTCGGGAGGCCATCGCGGCCCGCCTCGCGTCGCTGCGCGATTTCCTGCTGCTGTTCTTCTTCATTGCGCTTGGCGCCTCGCTTGACCTTTCCGTTCTCGGCGCGAGCGTGTGGCCGGCGGTTGTTCTTTCGTTCTTTGTCTTGATCGGCAATCCGCTGATCGTGCTCGCCATCATGGGCGCCATGGGCTACCGCAAGCGCACCGGCTTCCTTGCCGGGTTGACCGTCGCGCAAATCAGCGAGTTCTCCCTGATCTTCATGGCCATGGGCGTCACGATCGGACATGTCGCCGAAGAGGCGCTTGGCCTCGTCACGCTCGTCGGCCTCGTGACCATCGCGGCGTCGACCTACATGATCACCTACTCGCATTCCATCTATGACCGGCTCGAACCGCTGCTGGGTGTGTTTGAGCGCCGGCGGGTTGCGGACGGCCGCGAAGACAAGCCGGAGGACGCTGCCGCGCACGACGTGGTCCTGTTTGGACTTGGCCGGTATGGGCTCGGGATCGGATCGTCCTTGAGGGACGCCGGACTGCGCGTGCTTGGCGTTGATTTCAGCCCGGAAGCCGTGCGCCATGCCAAATCGCGCGGATTTGATGTTCTGTTCGGCGATGCCACCGATCCCGAGTTCCTCGGCCACTTGCCGCTCCGCCAGGCCAAATGGATCGTGCTGGCTGTTCCCGAACACGACATTGGTCTCACTCATGACGATCCGCGCCGGGCCCTGCTGCGCGCCGTACGGGACCTCGGCTTTTCCGGCAAAGTGGCGGTTGCAGCACACCGCCCGACGAGTGTCGACGATCTGACCCGGGGCGGCGCGGATCTCGTGCTCATGCCTTATCGCGACGCGGCGATTGCCGCGGCCGGCATGATCCTCGGGCGCGAGAGGACGCCGGAGCTTGCCCGGAGCCCGGATGGCCAGAAGGAACTCAGCGCGTGAGGCAGAAGAGCCAGCCGGTGGCAGACCTGTCGCGCGCGCGCATCTCGCGCGTGCTGGCCGTTGCGGATCCTGAAACAGCCCGGTCCGTGATCGGCGTGGCAGCCGACCTTGCCGCGCGCCTTGACGCGCGTCTCGATGTCTTGAGCTGTGTTGAACCGCCGCGCGACCTCGACGCGATCGCCCGCGCCACGGACCTTGGCCCGGATGATGTGATTGAGCGGGTTCGCGAAAAGCGCCGGGCGGAGATGGCGGAGGCCCTCGCCGGAAGCCTGCCGGACCAGGACGCAAGGGTCCATGTTGCGATCGGCAAATCGTTTGTCGAGATCATCGGCCACGTCCTGCGTGACAAAATCGATTTGGTGATCAAGGCTGCCGAGCCGTTGCCCCGGCTACAAAACCTGCTCTTTGGGAGCACGGACCAGCACCTCCTGCGCAAATGCCCCTGTCCGGTCTGGCTCAGAACCCCGGATGCCGGACGCGCGCCGCGTTCAATCATCGCTGCCGTCGATGTCGACGATTGGGACACCGCGGAACCGGACACCCTCCATGACGTCAACCGGTGTGTTGTCGAAACGGCCTTGCGGCTCGGAGCCGGACAGCAAGCAACCGTTCATGTCCTGCATGCCTGGGAGGCCATTGGAGAAGGGATGGTCTGGGCGTTCGCGTCACGCCACGATGGGCGCGCGGCGGCGGCCCACTATGTCGGCGAAATAGAATCGGCCCGCCGCCGGTCCATAACCACCCTTCTAAAGCCCTATGAAGCCATCGCTGCCACGCTCGGCGTGCGTCTTGTTCCGCAGCTTGTGCGCGGTCCCGCCCGGGCGGTGATCCCCGACGAGGCGAAAAACCAGTCGGCGGACCTTGTCGTGATGGGAACGATCGCACGGACGGGGCTCAGCGGCGTCATCATCGGCAACACCGCCGAAGATGTTCTGAACTCGGTTGCGTGCTCGGTCGTCGCCGTTAAACCGACGAGCTTCGTCAGTCCGATCGCGGCGGACCTTGCCGGTATGCGGGACCCATGATCCGCACCCGTGAAGTCCCGCGGTGCCACGGATCTTTCAACCTGCGGGTTTTGAGGGCGTGCGGGGGATGGTTGTATCGCGGGACGAACTGGATATTGGCGGGCTATCCAGTTTCTCTTGGATGCGACCAGCGTTTGGCCGTTGCAGCCGGTGGATGCCCCAGGTGGTTCAACGCGCTGTACCGTGGTGGCTCGTAGTGGGTCATCGCATCGTAGGGTTGACGAAATGCATCGCCTGTCTCGCCGTCCGTGACAAAAAACGCATTCACGCCCGGGAAATCACAGCCGACCAAAGACATGCCCTTGGTTTTCCCAATAAGGTCGAGTGTTTTCAGGCTGGCGCCAAAATGGTTTGTGCCATCCCACGCCGCACCGGCTTGATAGGGCACTTCAACGGCAACGGACGGCGGAATGGAGGCGTTATACTCAATGCAAGCGACTCTGGCTGTTCGATCCAGGGCACGCCAGACATGGCTGGTATTTTGGTCCACATCGACAGAAATGTAGTCAAAAATCATGGCAGCGTTGTTGCTATCCAGTATCTGGTTAATGTTATCAGGCTCCACAAAGATTTGAATGATTTTTGATTGACCTGATACAATAAAATCTTGGAATATTTCCCCGGCCTCTTTGCTCTTTTGTTCGTCGCCTTCGATCCAAACACCTGACCAGCCGCGCTCCAACAAGAACCTGGTTGTGTTCTGGGTGCCATTTTCAACGCCAATCTCAAGAAACGTACGGGTTTTCTCGCCAATTCGAGAAAAGATCTCCGCGATGTAACCATCTTCCCCGAATTGGCTATAAACTTGCGCGTAACTCCGAGACAAAGACTTTGGGTCCCTGCACCGCGTCTCGAAATCCGTTATTGAATTCATCGCAGCAATTTGTTGCCGCTCTTTGGTCATGTGTGTGTGAATATTGATCGAGTCTGCTCTTCTTATGAGTTCATTCGAGAGATCGATGTGATAATTGCTTATTCGATCAAGGTGTGAAAGTGTTTCTTTTACATTCGCGCCTTGATTTGCATTCAATTGATCGACAGACCTGAATATTTCATTCAGCCGATCCTCGATCGTACTTAAATTCACTCGCTGAACATTTTGCCTCCACCAGGCTCGCTTCTCGCATCGACGCAAATTGCTGCATACCATTTCAACCAGATCAATGGGCCCTGACCCTAATCCTCCACCCAATACCATTCCGCAATAATGCGCGTCGCAAGGTAGATAAGCGCGAACAGAGCCGGATCGGAGGCCACGTTGTAAAACGCCCACTGATCTGTGGACAGGAGCCGTCTGGCGAATTCGTTCGCAAGCGCCGACATCAAGGAAAGGCCTGTCCAGGCGGCGTGCAGGATCACCCAACCCGCTTTCTCCAAATGAAGGCGGTACCCCAGTGTGCGCTCCAAAAGACTTGGTTTCGCAAAGGCGCCGATTGCTAAAATAATAGCGAATGCGGCAGCTCCGACCGTTGGGCGGACGAGGACAAAGGTTTCGTCGTTTAACGAAAGTCCAAAAGCGGTGAGGATGATCGCGAGGATCAGGGTTGAGACGGCGAGCCAAGGAATGGAACCGTCCCATCGCCAACGAAGCGCAACGGCGACAGCGGTCGCAAAAACAGTCACCGCCGCGGCCCACAGCAACCCGCCGTAGGCGTTTCCAAGCAGGAAGGCGGCGCCGGGGAGAAACTCAAGTGTAAGTCGGCGATCCATAGTGGTCAGAGCGTATGTGTCTTCTGATCAAACGCAAATGGACACGTTATCCGTGTATCGCAATGCCAAACGCCGAGCGCAACGAAACGATGTGTGGCCGCATCGTCCGCCGTGCCGCCAAATGGGGCTGAATAGGGAGAAGCGCTGCTCCGTAGCCATCCTCAGTTGTTTATCGAGGATCAATGACTGGTAAAGGCCGTCCGATCTGCCGGTGGTTTACGCCGAAGCAGACGCATGAGCGTGCCACTCAGACCGCGGTCTCCGGGTCACAGACCGGATCGAGCACAAGAACCAGCCGCGTCTCGCCCGTCCCCTCAATGGGCGGCGAGCGATGCAGGAGGCCGGATGGCGGGGCATCGGGCCAGCGGGTGCCGCGCAGGATGATCGGAGAACCGGCCGGCACCGTGTACACGCGTTTGGGGTCGCCGCCGTCGGACGAGATGCCGTACTGCGTGCCGGTGCCGCGATAGGTGCAGACCAGCCGCGCGGTAACGGCATCCATATGGAACTTGCGGCAGGCATTGTCGTTCACGACATCCAGCCGAAGACGCAGGTAAGGGGTGGCCATTGTCGCGGCGAAACCATCCGCCAATGCGGCCACGTCGTCCACGAACATGTCGCGGTGCTTTCCGCCGGGCATGCCCGCCTGGTCGCAAAGATGGGATACAGCCTCGCGTACCGTATAGGGTTGCAGGATCAGCCGGGCGTCGGGCAAGACAGCCGGATCAAGATCGTCGATCCAGACCTGGAATTCCATGAGCGGCTGACGGCGCCAGATCACCGCGGCCATACCGGGCCTGTGGATGAGATGCATGTCGTCCAGGCTGTCGACTATTCCGGCGCCGATGACGGCATCTTCGACCTGTTGTCTTTGAACTCTCATGCTGCTTCCTTTTCCCATGCGGGAAACGGATCGGGCATCGATTTCCATAGGTCGGGCCGGAAGGCCGGTGCCTTCACCAGGCAGGCATCAAGGTCGCGGCGGATGGCGGTCTCGTCCATGGGGTCGCACCCGATGAAGACAACCTCCTGGCGCCGATCCCCCCAGACCGGATCAAAGAAGGGTTCCATGGCTTTGTGCCATGCCGGATCATCCGGCCAATACTCCCTTGGAGCCGCGGACCACCACAGTCCGCGTTTTTCGGTCTTGACCAGCGCGCCGGCCATGGAAAGTTCGCCAACAAAGCGTGGGCGTGTCGCAAGCCAGAAGAACCCTTTGGCGCGCACGACACCTGGCCAAGCCCTGTTGATGAACGCCTGCAGCTTCATCGGATCGAAGGGCTGGCGGGCGCGATAGACGAAGGACCGGATACCATATTCCTCGGTCTCCGGCACATGATCAGCAAAACCGTTCAGTTCCTTGTACCAAAGCGGATGTTCATGGGCCTTTTCAAAATCGAAGCGACCGGTTCCGAGAATGTCGGCGATGGGTACGCGTGAATAATCGGTCTCGAACAGGACGGCATCCGGATTGAGCGAACGAACAATCTTGCGCGCGGCGTCCAGATTGCCTGGCGAAGTGGCCGATACCTTGTTGAGAATGATCGTGTCGGCAAACTCAATCTGGTCCACGAGAAGATCGACCAGCGTGCGGTTGTCTTCATCGCCCATCGTCTCGCCGCGATCGCGCAGAAAGTCAGCGGAAGCGTAATCCTTGAGCAGGCTTGCCGCATCGACCACCGTGACCATGGAGTCGAGCCTGGCGACATCAGACAAGCTGTTGCCGTTCTCGTCCCGGAACGCGAAGGTGGAGGCCACCGGCAGGGGTTCGGAAATCCCGGTCGACTCGATCAGCAGATGGTCAAAACGTCTTTGAACCGCAAGCGCCCTAACTTCCTTGAGAAGATCGTCGCGCAACGTGCAGCAGATGCAGCCATTGGTCATCTCGACCAGCTGCTCGTCGGTGCGGGAGAGGTTCGCGCCGCCATCACGGACAAGGCTGGCGTCGATGTTCACCTCGCTCATGTCGTTAACGATGACAGCGACACGCAGGCCTTCGCGATTGTTCAGGATGTGGTTGAGCAGGGTTGTCTTGCCGGCACCGAGAAAACCGGAAAGGACAGTCACGGGAAAATTCGCGTTTAACATATGTTATTACATCACATCATTTGAGTGAAAAAGATGGGCGGCTTGGACCGCCCATCAACCCATGCTGACGGCATACTAAAGTGGATCTGCTCTAGCTTGCCTTGGAAAGGCAGGTCTTGACAGAACTTGCCATGCCGCGAATGAGATCGAAGTAGAGTTCTGGCCCGTCTTCAAGCGCGGCGCCAAGCGGATCGATCACACCTGAATTGGCATTCGTACCTTCGGTGACGGTGGCGATCAGCTTCGGCTCGAATTGCGGCTCGGAGAACACGCAAGCTGCACCAAGCTCTTGTATCTTGGCGCGGATTTCGGTCACCCGCTCGGCGCCTGGCATGACTTCCGGGGAAACCGTGATCGACCCGGACGCGGTCACGCCGAAGCGGGTTTCGAAATACTGATAGGCATCGTGGAAGACGATGAAGCCCTTGCCCTTGACGGATTCGAGTTCGGCGGACACCTCGGTCATGAGACCGTCAAGCTTCGCCATCACCGCTTCGGCATTGGCTTCATATTGGCCCGCATTGTCCGGATCGGCCGCAACGAGCGCCTCCTCGATCTCGTGCACCATGGCCTTGGCGTTCATCGGGTCAAGCCAGACGTGCGCGTCAAACGCGCCATGGGCATGGTCATCATCGTGGTCGTGGTCGTGGTCGTGGGAGGCTTCAGCCGTTTTCCCGTGATCATGGTCGTGATCATGATCGTGATCGTCGGCCTTGACCTCCTCGTGATCGTGCTCATGCGCGTCGAACGCTCCACCTTCGCGGAACTCCAGTTTGATCAGATCATGGGCGTCGATCAGTTCGACGGATTTGGCGTTCGCGGCAAGGGTTTCGACCGGCTTTTCCAAGAACGCCTCAAGCTCATGGCCGATCCAGAAGACAACGTTGGCCTGTTCCAGCATTTGGGCCTGGGAGGGCTTGAGGGCGTAAGTGTGCGGAGAACCCGCTCCTTCCACGATAAGGCCAGGCTCCCCAACACCTTCCATGACCGCCGCGACGAGAGAATGGACAGGTTTGATCGAGGCGACCACGTTCACTTCAGCACTCGCGGCGAAGGATGAACCCGCCAGAAGCGAGGATGCAAGAAGAAGGGATTTGATCTTGCGCATTGGGGTCTCCTAACTTGTCCCGATGATCAGTGTCACGTTATTTTGTTACACGATTGCGTTACGGTATAACGTGTGCAATAAGCGGGCGCAATAGGCTTGTTCACGAGCCTCATGCAAAACTCCCTGATCGGTATGCTCAAGAAAACCGAGGCCCTGGTTACACTGGAAAACGCCGGCGTTCACCGCGCGGGACGATGGCTGGTGCGCGACGTGTCCATGTCGGTCGGCGCGGGCGAAATCGTGACGCTGATTGGTCCGAATGGGTCAGGCAAATCAACGACGGCGAAAATCGCGCTTGGCTTGTTGCAGCCCGATGAAGGTCGGGCCTCCCGCAGGGCCGATCTGCGTGTTTCCTATGTTCCCCAAAAGCTTGCCGTCGACTGGACGCTGCCGTTGACCGTCGCCCGCTTCATGCTGCTGACCGGCAAAGTCAGCAAGTCCGGTGCGGCGGAAGCCCTGCAGGCGACCGACGTGGCGCATCTCGCCGATGCCGAAGTGCGCACGCTGTCCGGCGGCGAGTTCCAGCGTGTAATGCTGGCGCGTGCCATGGCCCGCAAGCCGGACCTGCTGGTGCTGGACGAACCCGTGCAAGGGGTCGATTTCACCGGCGAGATCGCGCTTTACGACCTGATCAAGCGCATCCGCGATGAGATGCAGTGTGGCATTTTGCTGATATCGCATGATCTCCATGTGGTGATGGCGGCAACCGACCGCGTCATCTGCCTGAATGGCCATGTCTGCTGTTCCGGCACGCCAACGGCCGTCGCGTCTAGTGAAGAATACAAAGCGCTGTTCGGAGCGCGGGCGGCGTCGACCCTGGCCATTTATGAACACGACCACGACCACACCCACCTGCCCGATGGCCGTGTCATGCATTCCGATGGATCGGTGACCGATCATTGCCACCCCGATGACGGTCATCATCATCACCATGCGGAGCAGCGCGATGCTTGACGATTTCTTCACCCGCGCGATCCTGGCCGGCGTGGGCGTTGCGCTCATTGCCGGGCCGCTGGGATGCTTCATCGTCTGGCGCAGGCTCGCCTATTTTGGTGACACGCTCTCCCATGCCGCGCTGCTCGGTGTCGCGCTCGCGTTCCTGTTCGAGGTCAACATCACGCTGGCGGTCTTTGGTGTATCGGCGTGTGTTTCGATTGCGCTGATGTTGCTGCAGAAGCGGGCCACGCTTTCCTCGGACGCGCTGCTCGGCCTTCTCGCGCACTCTGCGCTGGCGGTTGGGCTTGTGGTGCTCGCCTTCATGACCTGGGTGCGCATGGATCTGATGGGCTTTTTGTTCGGCGATATCCTTGCCGTATCGAAGACGGATATTGCCGTCATCTGGCTCGGAGGCGCCGTGGTCCTCGCCGTTCTTGCCGTCATCTGGCGCCCGCTCTTTGCTGCCACCGTCAACCGGGAACTGGCGGAAGCTGAAGGCATGAACCCCGAGCGGGTCAACATCATCTTCATGCTGCTCATGGCCGCTGTCATTGCCATTTCCATGAAGATCGTCGGCGTGTTGTTGATCACCGCCATGCTGATTATTCCCGCCGCTGCCGCCCGCCGGTTCGCGCCCGGCCCGGAACAGATGGCGCTTATGGCCGCCGGTATAGGGGCGGCGGCCGTTATCGCCGGCCTGTTCGGATCACTGGAGTGGGACACGCCTGCGGGGCCCAGCATCGTTGTGGCAGCACTCGGCCTTTTCGTCCTGTCACTGGTGCCTGCAGTGAACCGCTCGGCGGCAGAACCGGCCGAACCTGACAGACGGACCCATGAGCTTCGAAGGGAAACACGCCGATGAACGAGCATGTTCACACAACGCAGGACCTGACGAAAAACCAGTCTCTGGTCATGGGGGCACTCAGCCGCTCAGATGGACCTCTCAGCGCCTACACCATTCTTGACCAGCTGCGCGACGACGGGTTCCGGGCCCCGCTTCAGGTTTACCGCGCGCTCGACAAGCTGGTCGAGTTTGGTCTGGTGCATCGTCTGGAAAGCCTCAACGCGTTTGTTGCATGCCGGCATCCGGGCTGTGACGATCATGAGACCGTCGCTTTCATGATTTGCGAAACCTGCGGGCAGGTGAATGAAATCTCCGACAACACGCTCGCAAAGCAATTGAAACGACTGGCAACGGATGCCGGCTTTGCCCTGAAGAAATCAACCGTCGAGCTGCGTGGTATTTGCAGCGCTTGCGCGGCGGCATGACAGAAAAGGCTCTGGCAGAACGCGCACTTGCGCACACGATCCGTAACACGACCGACGCCGCTTATCATCGCACCGATCTGCTGGAACAGCGCCGCGAAATGATGCAGGCGTGGGAAGATCGGGTGCTTGCAGAGGTTGCAGAAATCTGAAAACAAATCGCTTTGTGTGTTTCCTCTGGATGCCAGTGGCTGCGGTCTTCTCTACCCCTTCCGAACACGATTATGGGCAATGCTGTTAAGGTGGGCACAGAAACCGGCAAGGCGCCAGTGGCAACACCGGTTTGGTCACTCAGTCACTGAGTGGCACAATTGAAATCAAGTGACCTTTACCCATCACTCCCAATCTTCACCGACCGGTTTTCGGTCTCGAGCCATTTCCGCGGAGACGACTTGATCGGCTTCCTGTTTGTCTTTTGAAGTCGCCGTTTCTGGCAGATTGTTGCGTTTGGTCGCCGTCAGTGCGAAGCGGTAAAACATTGGAAAGTGGTCGGAGCCGACAAAGGGAAGCCGGGTAATCTCGATCAGTTCGAAGTGACGTGAGAGGAAGAAATGGTCTAGCGGCCAGCGGAGATACCAGCGTCGGGCGTCGAAGGAGTTAAAAAGGCCGCGTCCCTGGCGCGGATCAAGAAGACGTGAGATCCGCAGGAACCGGCGTGTTGTCCGGGACCAGGCGACATCGTTGAGGTCACCGGCAACGATGGTTGGCTTTGTTTCCTGCCTGGCCATCTTGCCGACAAGGAGGATTTCCGCATCGCGCGCTTCCGTGTCGCGCGTCGGGATTGGCGGTTCCGGATGCAGCGCAATCAGCCTTACGGTTTGTCCACTCGGCAATCCGATTTCAACATCTATGCTTGGTACCTCCTTGTTCACCAAGAAGCGTACGTTTTGAGTGCAGAGCGGCAGGCGGCTCAACAGCAGCATGCCATAGCTGTTGTTCTGTGGTTGTGTCACCACATGGGGATAGCTCGAAAAATCCGCGCTCAGAGCGCGACACCACTCGCCGTCGACTTCCATAAAGACAGCTATGTCCGGCGCCTTGTTTCTCAGGAGCCGGACAACGCTTTCAAAGTCTCGGTTGCTTTGTTTCACGTTGCAAGAGAGCACAGACAACGTGTCACAAGATCCTGGTAATCCAGAAAAGCGAACGGTTTGAGCGCGCCAGATCAACGTGAATGGCAAAACATGCGCGGACTGAATGAACAAAGCGGCACCCGCGGGGACCATGCCAGTCAGCATATGCGCTGTGCTGGGCCAGGCAGCAGCACCCGCGGCCAGAAGGAGACCGCCGGCCAGTGCCATGATTTGCAGTCTGCAAAAGTCAAAAGAACGAACAAAGCCATGCGCGACCGGAAGCCAAGGTAGGATGCTTGCAGTCAAGACCAGCCAAGACAGCAAGGCGATCGTCATAGAAAGCAAATTCAGCGCTCTCCCGTCTTTAGCTGAAGCCTAGGCCCTGTGGATGGATTGGAGACGCATTTCGTGAGACAAGAGGCGAGAAATGGCGGGAAAAGACCCGAAGAGCGTATCGGCGATACGGTCAAGGGGCGTTTTATGCCAGATCGATGTTTCTCGTCTCACCCGAAGGGCCGGGCCCGCATCGCCCAAACCCAGCGCAAATCCGACTTGAGGATGGGCCCGCGTCACCTGCGCCGGATGTCCTTGATCTTGGACGATGCGTTTCCCGGCGAAATGCATCTCCAATCCGTCCACAGGGCCTAGACCCAATTGGCGCACACACACATTCCTGTTGTTAACGCGGCGGAAGCCTTTTGGTTCCCTGTTTCAAGATTGCGCCGGGAAAACAAGCATTCACAGATAGTCGTGCTCTGAGGATTTCATCTCGTTGATGGATTGCTTTTAGAGGAAGCGAACTGGAGAAGCGCGTCAGTATCTATTGTAATTCCGGCAGGCTCATTGTGGCCGGAAAACCTGAGAGGAAACACCATGAAGTTTTTTACCTGCCCTCACTGTGCAGCTCAGGTTTTTTTCGACAATCTTGATTGCACATGTGGCGGTCAGTTGGCGTATCAGCCGGCAAAGAGCGAAATGGTCCCCGCAGAGGCAACATGTGCCAACAGAAAATCGATTGACTGTAATTGGGTTTGCGAAGCTGGTCAGGAGCTTTGTCAGTCGTGCACGATGACAAAGACGCACCCCGATACAAGTGTTGACGGAAACTTGGCCCTCTGGAGACGAGCCGAAAAGGCCAAGCGTTGGGTGCTTGCCAATTTGCGACACCTTGGCTGGTTCCGTGAGACCGATACTGGCGCGCGACCGGTGTTTGAGCTTTTGTCGGAGAAAACGTTGCAGGGGCCGGAGCAGCCGGTCATGGGACATGCGGATGGAACCATCGTAATCAACGTCGCCGAGGCCGACCCGGCCACACTTGTCGAACGGCGGGAACAAATGCGCGAACCGTATCGGACCATGATCGGTCACTATCGCCATGAGATCGCGCATTTTCTTTTCATGCGCCTTTCAAAGAGCGAAAAGTTTCTGCAAGACTTTCGGACGAATTTTGGTGACGAAACGACGGATTACGCCGCTGCTCTGCAAGTCTACTACGAGACTGGTGCTCCAGCGGACTGGCAGGAACACTTCGTCTCGGAATATGCATCTGCGCACCCTCACGAGGACTGGGCGGAAACGGCAGCTCACGTCCTGCATCTCAACGATCTTTGCGACAGTGCCCGTGCGTCGCGGCTTGTCGTCGGCGAAACTGGCTTCGAAATGTTGTCGCAAGACAATTTGATCTCAGACGGGTTAACCCTCGGCATTGCCCTCAATCACTTGAACCGTTCCATGGGGTTGGAAGATGCCTATCCCTTTGTAATCTCGCCCAATGTCAGGGAAAAACTGACTTTCGCTGCGGTTCACCTCAAGCGCGGCGATTAAGACAATCAACAAGCTGTCGAACGAAAGCGAAAGCTCGTTGGAAACCGGATAAGACCCTTGGTAGAGGAATTGACTGTGCGAGAAACAACACTGTTGTTGCAACCTGAAGCCGGACACAGAGGGTCTTATCCTGACGGACGGAACAAACCAATCACAAATGCGTTTTCCTTTCGACAACACGAAAGGAGCTTTCAATGAGCCTTCAGAAAAAAACCAGACAAGCTGCAGAAGAGGAAGCACTGCGCATCAAGCGTGTCGCGGAAAAGAGCAGTACAGGGGGCCAGCTTGGCGGCACGCGTTTCGGTCAGGAGCCCTTTGACGCTAAAACAGCGGAGCCCGCGACCCGCCGTCCAGGTTCAGACAAGTAAGCCCGGTTGACCGTGGAACGAGGATCGCAGCGTTGCGGGCTCGGTTCGTGTTTGAACCGGGACGCGGCGCTGCGGTTTGTCATGTGGTGGGTGACAGTTAAGCAGGGGGAACGACTTATTCTTCCGTAACAATCCTTTTGTCATCCACGCCCATATCCTTCAGGTTGGACACCATCGCCTCGACCATCTTCTCGGGCCCGCACACATAAAAGGTCTGGTCGATCGTGCGGATTATCTCGGCAAGCGCCGCCTTGTCGAACTGACCGTGCCGCATTCCGTCACAGTTTTCTTCGCTCAGGGCATAGTCGACCTTTAAGCCAGTCATCCCGTCGAGCTCTTCCTTCAGGATGATGTCCGCGGCGGTTTTATTGCCGAACAGCAGCCTGTGTCCGGAGAGCTCTCCCTTTGCCTCCAGATCTCTCAAAATGGCCAGAAACGGAGTGAGGCCGGCACCTCCGGCGATAAACGTACCGCGTCCCTTGTAGCCAATCGCACCCCAGGCGTCTTCAATGATGAAACGCTCGCCGGGGACAACATCATCGAATTTGTGCGTTACACCGTCATGATCGCGATAGGCCTTGATCGTGAACTCGAGGTGATTGTCTTCGGGCAAGGAGGTAAAAGTGAAAGGACGTGCTTCGTCCTCCCAGTCCGGCCTGTCGATCCGGAGTTCGGTTGCCTGACCCGGTTCAAAGGAATAGCCGTTGGGGCGTTCGGTCCTGAAGGACCAGACGTTGTGGGTCACTTTGTTTTTCGACAGAATCTTGACCTTGCGGGTCATGCAATACCTCCGGATAATTCGGTGAAAGACTGAATGAGTAGCGCGCGGCAACTTGGCGTGCTCAATCCTTAATTATCCCGCCTTACGGAACTCGAACGGTTCGACATGTTGGCTTTGCTGTTGCCGGTTCCTGGCGCAATCGGCAAGCCAGCGGAACAGCTGGAGCTGCGCCTTCGAAAAGGGCATGAGTTCGGGATGCCATTGAACTCCGAGCGCATGCTGACCGGAACTGTCCTCTATAGCCTGAACGATGCCGTGTTCGTCGGTGGCACTCACGCGCAGGCCCTTGCCGAGATCCTTGACTGATTGATGGTGAAGCGCGTTCACGGCGCACGTCGTTGATCCAAGGATCTTTGCCAGCAAAGACTGGTCGGTGATGCCGATCTGCTTGCGTGGCAGCACGGTGCGCAGTGTCGGTGCCATTTCAAACACCTCATAGACGTCGGCATGCAGCGTTCCGCCAAGGCTGACATTGATCATCTGTGCCCCGCGGCAAATGCCCATGAGAGGCAATCCCAACTTTGCTGCCTGTTTGACGAGACGTGTTTCAAGGGCATCGCGTTCCGGGTCGAGCCGGACGTTGGGCAACAGGTCGCCGCCATAGAGGGAGGCGCTGATGTCGTCGCCACCACCAACGATAAGAGCGTCGACGTCTTTGATATCAAACGGCCGATTGGGTGTGATGCGCTTGGCGCTGGCGCCTACACGCCACAGCGCGAAAGAAATAGCCAGAAAAGACCGCCATCCGCCCCGGGCCGATGTGGAAACGCCAATGAGAGGTTTCATTTATCCATAACCCGTTTGATCGCATCGGCTGCAGCGTTGAAAATGCGTTCCTTCCTGTTTTTGGACTGCATGTCTGAAATCCGGCGTAAGAGCGTTGACCTGTCTCTTGCCAGGTCCTCGACCGCCAACCACCTCTGCCATTCCTGAGAAATGGACCATGAGCTATCGCCGATGCGGGCATCCGGAAGCCGGTAATGAAAGGCTGGCCGGACCGCGGAAGGGTCGTCGCCAAGCACCGACGCGACAAGGTCGCGGTCTATCGACGCGAGAAGCGGGAACAAGTCGAGCTCCCGGTTCTTGTTGGGGTTTGCCTCGCAGTAATCTCGGACAAACTCCGGAAAGTCGGGCGAATAAGCGGGGTCAAGGACCTTGTCTTGATACTCCCCCGGATATTGCGCGATGAACGGCAGCAGTTTGCGCGTTGTGTCCGGATCGATTTGAGTGCGGAGCTCTGGCGCCAAGACCATAAAGGCTTGCAAGATCCGAAGGATTGGTTCGACCTCGCGATCTGCCCACTCAATGTTCAGGTGCAGGCCGCATGCCAGATGCGGCTGTTCGTTTCCCGTCGCGCCTGCGGTCGCGAGGGCCGCGACAAGGTGATCGACTGTGCTCAGGGCAGAAACCGGCAGTGGATCGGTCACGAGCTCGGTTGGCACCAAGGCATCGCTGACGTCCCCGGCCCATTCACGGGCTGAACGCTCCAACTTTGACGCATCCTTGCTGCCGTGCACATATTTGCTGTCGAGTTCAACTCGGAGCTTTCCAAGATCCGAGCATTCGATTTCGAACCGATGAGGGTCGAGTTCAATGACTTGGCCACCCGTTATCCCATGAAGGACCGACGCGGCCGCCTTCGCGGAAAGCCCTCCAAATTCGACTTCCACGCCGACGCGCCGGTTCGCCGGGTCTTGGCGATCTTCGCCGTCAGGCTCCATTGTCATATGTTTGGATAAAGTCATTTTTTCACCTGTTGCTCGACAGGCAAACGGGTGGGGGACGGTTTGGTTCCCGATTTGACGAGTTGATACGTGCGTGCATCTGCGAACTGCGGCCACGAGCTAAAAAGCCGGAGCGGTTTCGGCGAAATGGAACTTTGGCTGTTTGTCGGCGTTGTTGAAGAGTTGGTGTCGCGTGGAGCTGCGGAATGTCCGGCAGAGAGATGGCATGACGATTTCCCGATCGTTCAGCCGAACCGAATCAATGGCAGGCGGACACTAAAAACTGGACAACCCGGAGATCTCGTGGATGGCCGAAAACCTGACTTTTCAAACCAAATGTCACGCATGCCCGCTTCGCAAGAGCGACACGTTCCGGCCCTTCGACGACAAAGAACTGAACTTTATTTCGAAATTCAAGACAGGCGAGCTGACTGTCGATGCGGGATCGACAATCATTTTGGAAGACAACAAGACGCCGCATGTTTACACCATCCTGGACGGCTGGGCGTTTCGCCACACGTCTCTGGTGGACGGAAGTCGTCAGGTTCTCAATTTTGCGTTGCCTGGAGACCTTGTTGGTCTGCAACTGGCGATCATGAACGAGATGCAACACACTGTTACGGCCCTGACCGACACGACCCTTTGTGTCTTTCAGAAAGACAAAGTCTGGTCTGTTTTCAAGGACTACCCCGGGCTTGCCTATTCGATGACCTGGATGGCTTCTCGCGAGGAGCAGCTGATCGACGGTCACCTGTTGAGTCTTGGCCGCCGAAATGCACAAGAGCGCCTGGCCTATCTCCTGCTTCATCTGCATGACCGCGCGGAGACGGTTGGCTATGCGAGGAATCAGGCCTTTGATGCGCCATTTACGCAGGCACATCTTTCAGATGCCCTTGGCATTACGCCCGTGCATACCAACCGCACAATCCGGGCACTTCAGAATGACAATCTCTTCAGTTGGGAGCGGGGCCGAATTCGTATTTTGAACCGGAAAGGCATGGAAGACCTTGCCGCCTACGAAAGAGATATCAAGACGCAGCGTCCGTTGCTGTGAAACTGGGTGGTTGACGGGGCCACGCGGGCTTATGTGCCGCGTCTTGACTCTTCTGAGATAAGCTCTCGGATCTGATCTTTCGTATAGGGCTTGCTGAGCACAGTCTGATCCTTGAAAGCCGCTGGAAGATCGTCGGTATCGCTGTAGCCGCTCGCGAAGACAAAACGGGTGCCGCGGTCAAGCAGGATTTCTGCAAATTTCAGACTGGTCTCGTCGCCGATCTTCACATCCAGAATGACGAAGCTGTAGATATGGCTTGCCAGGGATTCAATGCCCTCTGAGAGACTGGTCAGCACTTTCACCGGCGCAAATCCCAGATCCTCAAGCATGGTTTGTGTGTCCAGGGCGATTATCGGATTGTCCTCAACCACAAGCGCTGGTCCGAGTTCGGCTTTTCCGGAGGCGTCTCTCTCTACTTTCACTTTAGTCTGACCTCACACGCACCTATTGCTTCAGACAATCGCATAGGCTCAGAGAATGCGCATTAACATTTGTTATAAAGCGCAGGCAAAAAGGAGTTAGTGGTCCGATATTTGGCCGAAAAAGATTCTTTTTGAAACCATTTCTTAATTTGCGCGTTTACCCGGCGGAGGTATCGATATGATTACTTTTCGCAAACGTCGTTTCGCGGCCAATACAACGGCGGCGCTGGGAACGGTTTTCTTGGCGAGCGCCTTGTCGGCTGGCACATTAGTCCGGGATGAGGACGGATCGGATGCGGATTCAACTGAAGCTGTGTCCGTGGTGAAGCAGGTTGAGCCATCCGCGAGAAAGGGCGACCTTAAAATCGACCTTGCGGACGTGCACAGCCGTCCCATCAGATGCGTTTCGAAATTTCGTGAGACCACTTGTACGGGGTGGCCTTTGTCTCACGGGATGATCGCGTTGAACGAAAAGTAATCCAAGCGTACCAAAAGCCGCTCTTTCAGAGCGGCTTTTTTATGCCCATTTAAGCGCTTCAGTCCCACCTTCTACGTTTTCTTGTCAGTCTCCAGCCGGCACCGGGTTCTTTTTGGACAGGACTTACCTGGGTCGAGATATGAGCTGAGGGCGAAAAACGGGAACAGCGTTTCCATTGCGCATTTGGGAATTGCGGTGTTCTAGTCTTGCCCAAAAAAGAACGTTCGGCCTCAGCGCAAAAAGCTCAGGAAAGCGGCTGTGGTGCGTGAAGCCGTGTTTGTTAGGACCTCTTGGACGGCGATGGTAATGGCCGTTCGTGCTCATGCGGTGGCCTGATGATTTCCCAACATTTCGAAAACAGTTGCTGCGGTCAACAGCAGGGGCAAGGCGACAAAACCACCAACCGGTCCCCACAACCAGATCCAGAACGCGATTGTCAAAAACACGAGAAACGGGTTGAGCGTCATCGTGCGCCCTAGAACCAACGGGGTCACAATCTGCGCCTCGATCAGATTCAGGGAAAGATACACCAGGGGAGGCAACAGAATTGCATATGCGGTGTCGCCAACGGCCAGGCCGACGCCGGTCATCACCAAGACCATCAGTGCTGGCCCAATATAAATGACATAGTTGAGCATGCCGGCCAGGACGCCCCATAGAAGCGGCGAAGGTATTCCAATCAGCCACATGGCAAGCGAAACGGTTGTACCAAGCCCGATATTCACGAGCGTGATGGAAAAAAGGTAGGTCGACAGACGCGCCTCAATGGTCCGGACAGCCGTCGCGATGCGACGCCGCCTCTCGCTGTCAGACGATAACTCCATTGCCGATTTCATCAGTCGAGGCCGCGTCAAAATGAAAAAATAGAGGCTCGCCAGAAACAGGATCATTTGGGCGACAAAAGTGGGGGCAAAATAGAAAACACTTTCCACCGGAGACGTGTCGTCCACACTGACCTGCATGCCACCGGACTGACCCATGGCATTGCGCAGTTCTTCCTGCAAACTGCTGATGGAAGTGAACATCCCTTGCCAGGTTATCAACTGGCTCTGCAGGCGGGCCCAGATTAACGGAAGTTTGTCGAGCCAATCCGATAGGGGAACGACAAATGCGGCGCCGGCACTGAGTATCAGCAGGACAAACAGCATCACCATGAGGCCGGCGGATATCCAGGACGACACACCGATCCGGCCCAGGCGATCGGCCGCAGGTCCGAAAATCGAACCGACAACAATGGAAAGGCAAACGGGGGCGAAAATCACCTGGCCCACATCCAGTGCCGTCGCGAGCGCAATTGCCGCGATGATAACAAGCGAAGCACGTATTGCTGGATCGGCGGAAACGAAAAGGCCAGCGCGTTCTGTTGCGCGCTGACTGGGTTGAGACGGAGGAATCGACTGAGGGGTCATGGTGCGCTCCGGCGCCGGAATCGCCCCATTGAATGGGCAGCCGTCGCGCCTAGTCAGTATCCGTTTCGCCGGTGGCCTGTGCCGCCAGAAATGCGAGCCCTCCAAGGGCTGCTACCGCCAGCAGGCTCTTGCGGTTGGCAAGTTGCGGCAAGATCGAAATGGCCGCGGCCGCCGTCAGGCGCTGGGCAGCTTGACGCTTGGCGTTTCTGCGGCGATGGCGCCGCTTCAAAACGTGCAAAACAAGCAGAACTGCGCCACCGGCTGCCGCCATTGCAACGGCGATTGCAAGGGCGGAAAACGCAGGGCCGACCACCGTTGCAAAATAGATTCCTATTGCGGCAACGCCGGCCACGTAGGCAGTGCCGAAGCAAACGCCCGCGCTAGCCGACAAGAGAGCATTGCGCTTGGTGCGGCGGACCATCCCGCGAACGTCGCGCGTGGCCGCCGACACCGCCAATGGCAGTGCGCGCAACATCAGCGGCGCACCAGGGCAGCGACCAGAAAGCCGATCCCGGCGGCGATACCCAGTGATTGCAGGGGATGGCGGCGGACCTCAGCGGTGAGGGCGCGTTCGTAGCCCTTCAGTTCGGCGGTGAGATCGTTGAGCGCGTCCTGGGACATCTGCGTCAAGTCCTGGCCAGCAGCAGAAGCGCGGGCCTTCTATTCATCCCCCTTGCCGGCACTGTAATTTTTCAGCGAGCCGGCGAGAGCGGAAATATCCTCTCGAATGCGCTTGATGTTTGCCTCGATTTCGCTTGCACTCACGGTGTCGTTGGCGGCTTTGGCCGATGATGCGGTTGCGGTTTTGGCGGTTGCCATCTCCATGCTCCCATATGTCAGTTGGTCAAGTCGCCGGTGCGGCACCGGCAATGTCACAAGGCGGACGAAGGCCGTTCCTCGCCCGCAAATGCCGGCTGCCTGCCGGTCGACCAGTAAACTTGGCCGGACGGATTTGGTTCCGCGGATTGATCAGAAAATTGCGCTTTGCGCTTCAATGCCGCAGTGCGGCAATGAGCTCCGATTTGGTCATGGAAGACCGTCCGTCGATATCAAGTTCCTGTGCACGCTCATACAGGTCATCTTTCGTCCATTCTTCATAGGGCGGTGCCTTGCGGCCTTGCTTGGACGGTGCTTGCGCATCGTTGGCTTGGGCATTCGCGATCCGGGCAGA
The DNA here is from genome assembly GCA_017643215.1 of Roseibium sp. Classification (GTDB taxonomy): domain Bacteria; phylum Pseudomonadota; class Alphaproteobacteria; order Rhizobiales; family Stappiaceae; genus Roseibium. Next base: position 130,956 of record JAEPNV010000001.1, read on the forward strand.
CTTGGACTTGCTGTGACCCTTTTCCCTCAAAGCTTCGTAAGTTTCCTCATTTTTTACAGTGGGATGTTTCCTGCTCATGCGTTCGTATTCCTGCGTGATGGTTCCAGTTCTGTTTCGGATTTCAGCACCATGTCGCCGTCATCCTGACGGAGCGTGTAGGCGGGCTGATCCGGACTGGCGGTTCGCTTGACCTCTGTCCCCTTGATCGAAAGGCAAACATCTTCCGTGTGAATTGAGACGATCTGCGCCTCGCCCCTGCCTGCGCCCCAATTCCAGGCGACCCGGTCGCCAACTGCGAATTCTGATTTCTGTCTGGCCATGCTGTTTCTCCTTTCGGCCCGCGTGTAATCGGCGCTGAGGAATTTGTGAGGGGGTCGTCAGAAGGCGCCATAGGCCTGGAAAGCGCTTGCGACGCGCTTGAAGGCGGCAAGATTGGCTCCATCCACATAGCTGAAGTTCTCTTGTTCGATATCGGTCCCGACGATTTCGTCATGGATCGACGTCATGATTTCGCGAAGTTCCTTGTCGACCCGGTCCGCGCTCCAGCTGCGTCGCAACGCGTTTTGGCTCCGCTCCAGGCCGCTGACCGCAACGCCGCCGGCATTGGATGCTTTCCCGGGGGCATGCAGAATGCCGTTTTCCCGGATCAGGCTGGAAGCCTCAGCTGTCAGGGGCATATTTGCCCCTTCGCAAATGGCGATCAGACCGGCATCCACGAGATTCCGCGCGTCGTCACCGTCCAGTTCATTCTGCGTCGCGCAGGGTATGGCAATGTCACTGTCCAGCGACCACGGTTTCTCGCCGTCGTGGAACGATCCGATCGAGCTGTCGGAAAGCCGGCCGCCTTCTCCTCTGAAGGCTTTGATCCGTTCCAAATCATCTTCCTTCATGCCGTCTTCGAAAATGAGTACACCATCAGAATCGCTCAGGCTGATTACCGTCGCTCCCATATCGAGCGCCTTTTCAGCAGCATGGAGAGCGACATTGCCAGCCCCGCTGATTGCGACGCGTTTGCCCTCAAATCCTTCGTTGTTGTGGGCCAGCATCCGGCAGCAGAAATAAACGCAGCCGTATCCGGTCGCTTCCGTGCGAACGGCGCTGCCGCCGAAGCTGCAGCCCTTTCCGGTCAGGGCACCGTGCCACTTGTTGGAGAGCCTGAGGTAATGTCCGTAAAGCAGGCTGATTTCACGTTCTCCAACTCCGATGTCACCGGCCGGAACATCCACATCCGGCCCGATGTGCCTGACGAGCTCGGTCATGAACGAGTGGCAGAAACGCTCGATTTCGCTTGGGCTCTTGCCCTTGGGATTGAAATTGGAACCACCTTTCGCCCCGCCCATGGGCAGTCCTGTAAGGCTGTTTTTGAAGATCTGTTCAAACCCGAGAAACTTCAGCACGCTTTCCGTCACATCGGGTGAAAACCGAAGGCCGCCCTTATAAGGCCCCAATGCATGTGAGAACTGAACGCGCCATCCGCGATTGTGTTGGATCACACCCTGGTCGTCTCGCCAGGAAATCCGGAAGGATATGATCCGGTCAGGCTCGGCAAGCCTTTGAAATACACGTGCCCGCTGCAACTCGTCTTGCTGGCTGTACCAGTTGGAAATGGAGGTGGAAACCTCCGTGACCGCTTGCAAAAATTCGGGCTGGTTTTGATTAAGTGCTTCGATCTCTTCGATCAGTTTATCGCAGATATTTGTCATTGCGCAAAGTGCCTCCATGATAATGGAGAATGATCAAGCGCACGAATCGTTCCGTATGACTTGTTGGATTTTCATAATATTTCAAAAATACTTCAATTGGCTCCTTGGCTTACGGGTCTGCGTAATATCTGCATCCTTATTTTTTCCGTTTTGCGAATGATACATGCGAAAAAAAAGATGGAACCTTTGCGGTAGTCGGACATTTACTCCCCGAGCAATTCAAACGGAAAAAGGAGGCAATCCAATGAGCAGCCGACCAACCGAGCGAAAAGCAAAAGAGGCGCGTCAGGGCGAATGGGATCGTCCGGTCGCCCAGGTCCTGGGTGTGAGCCTTGCGCTTGCCGCACTCGCATTCATCGGGCTGGGCATTTTGTACGCAGTCGGTGTCGTCCCGACCATCGGCTTGGTGTCCGCACAGTAACGGACTGTGCCCAATTGCTTGAAATATAAACGAGGATAAAAATGGATAACGTGTTGAACATAGAAACCCCGCAAGTCGATGTTGTCAGAACCGGTGTAGCGGATGAGGTGCGCGAGCAACTCGCCAAGCATCTGTCGGTGATCTTGGCTGAAACCTATATGCTGACCGTCAAGTCGCACCTTTATCACTGGAACGTGGTAGGGCCGCTGTTTAAGTCGATCCATGATCTGACCGAAGAGCACTACGAAAACCTGTTCGCCGCGACCGACGAGCTTGCCGAGCGCATCAGGGCCTTGGGCCACCGCGCACCTGTTAATGTACAGGAAGGTAAACTCAATCTGTCGGTCACGTTGCCGGCAGGTGGCATGCCAAGCGCGCATGAAATGATCAAGGATTTGGTTCAGAGCCACGAGATGATTTCGGCGGAATTGCGCGACATGGCAACTTATGCCGGCGATAATGATGACGTCGTTACGGAAGATCTGCTTACCGAACGGATTACATTTCACGAGAAAGCCGCCTGGATGCTTCGGGCAATCATCACGGAATGATGGAAGTTATTGCGTCAAAGGCGTGACTTAACGGCGCAAGCTGCCAGCCGCGCGAGCGGTTCGCAGCTTATGCCGTTTGGAACCCCAGACAGCACACAGTCCAATGAATAGCGTACTAAAGCGATTTGCGGGCTTTCGATCCGTCGCGGCTATCCTTAAGGATCGCGGCCTGACCAAGGATCAGAAACGGACGGCGTTGATGTCCTGGCGTTTCCTGTTGATGCAGTCACCGGCGGCATCGGTTGACGCCGACGACCGCCTGGAGAAACTCCAGGAAATCGAACACGCGTTGGTCGTCCTGGACAAAACATAAGGATCCTTGATCGGCGAAAGAGCCGCCGATCAAGTGTGCAAGGGTTCAAGATGGGCCCGTCGTCAGCTCACCAGCTGCGCAGCGGGAAAGGCGATTTGGCAACGAACGCCTTCCGCACGGAAGTCAATCGAGACAGTCCCGTCAAGAGACGGACCTACGAGCTGTTCAAGCAGCAGCCGGCCAAAGCCATTGCGCTTGGGCGGCGTGACTGTGGGGCCGCCGGCTTCTGCCCAGTTGAACGTGACCTGGCCGGATTCCACTCTCCATGAAACCTTCAATTTGCCGTCAAGAACGGACAGAGCGCCATACTTGGCTGCATTGGTCGTGAGCTCATGCAGGGCCAGGCCGAGATTTTGTGCCGCATCCGCACTGATGGACAACGGTGCTCCGTCTATTTCCACTTGCGCGCTGGTGGGATCGATCGACTGAGCCAGATGCGCGCACACCAGCTCTTTAAGATCGGCGCCATACCAGGATTGCGAGACCAGCAGATCATGGCTTGCCGCCATCGCCTGCAGTCTGGCGGAAAAGGTTTCCACGAAGGTTTCCGGATTGTCTGAACGTGCAGCGGTCTGCCGGGCCATGGCCTGGATGACAGCCAGCAGGTTTTTTGAACGGTGCGTGAGTTCCCGCATCACCAGATGCATCTGCCGTTCGCTTTCGCGCTTATAAGTCAGGTCAACAGCCGTACCGAGCACGCCGACCACATCGCCTTCGGCGTTCCGTGCCGGATCAAGCCGGACGTTGTAGGTTTTCTCCGTTCCGTCTAGGCCGACGTCAACCTCTAGCGACCGGCTCTCTCCGCTTTCGATCACCTGTTGCTTGACGGGAACAAGCTTGAGCTGATCTTCAGCTCCAAAGATGTCTGCGTCGGTCTTTCCGATGAAGTATTCTTCCTCCGTGCCGGGCGGCGGATTGATGATGTGAACATATTTGAGGTCCCGGTCCTGCTCGAACACCGTAATCAGGGACCCATCCAGCGCATTTTCAAACCGTTTGTTCGCTTGACCAAGCTGGGCGGCAAGGGACGACAACCTGATCTCGTAGAGATTTTTCTCGGTTATGTCGATCGCCGTGCACAACACACCGTCAACGTTACCGTTCTGGTTTTTCGTGGGATGCACGATGAGATCAAAAAAGACAGTTCCAGCCTCATCGGAGTCCACCGCCAGATATGTCGAAGCGGACTCCCTCGTTTCCATGACCTGCCGCTTCAGCTGGGTCACCTCTTCTGCCGAACCTTTTGGCAAGACATCCTGGTCCAGTTTTCCGAGGATATCTTCGGAAGAAAAACCGAAACGAGGATTGTGGATCCAGGTGTAGCGGAGATCGCTATCCTGCGAGAAAACGGTGATGTTTGAGCCGGTCAGGGCTTTTTCGAACCGGTCGTTGATCAGGTCAAGTTCCTGCATGGTCCGCCCGACCTGCGTGTTCAGTTCAATGTTTTTGGCGGTAAGCAAGTCATTTGCCGTTTCCAAAATCTTGAGGGACGGCATTTCCAGCAGCTTGGGCAACAGCTGCCAGACCACGATTGCCGTCGCAATTGAAATGAAAGCGGTCAAAGCCTTCAAAAGACCCTGAGCGCCATACGCCGGAATCCACAGCGTCACGAGCGCCGTTACATGCGTCACAGCACATGCAAGAATGAAAGCCACGAACAGATATGCGATCTTCCTGGGCGTGCCATCAATGTCCGGGCGCTTGCGTAGAAACGTCAGCATTGCGACCGGAATGGCAATATAAGCGGCCGCAATCAAACCGTCAGAGATCGCATGCAGCGCAACAAGGTCCGGCCGCCACAAAAGACAATAGCCATGGGGCACGAATGTTGCCGCACCGAAGAGGTAATTTAGGATTTCCGGCATTTGGTTTTGCTTTCGTTGAGTACGCGACAGCGCTGAGTTCAAATTGCCCGTCGAAAATTGTCATCTCCCGGTCAATGCAGCCGATCCGGATCATTTGGTCCGCAGGGCCTGGTGATTTTGGCGGAACCAAAGCCTGTCGAAACCGTTTCCCTGATGTCTGCCACCGCAAGGAGATGTTGAAAGATGAATTGGGACCAGATTGAAGGAAACTGGAAGGAATTCAAAGGCAAGGCACAGGCCCAATGGGGCAAGCTGACCGACGATGAAATGGACCGTGTCGAAGGCCGCCGGACTGAACTGGCCGGGCTTCTGCAACAGAAATATGGCAAAACCCGTGAAGAGGCAGAGCGGGAAATTGACGCCTGGATGGCAAAACACTGATGAGAAAAGGCGGGGGAGCCCCGCCTTTTTCGTCCCACCCCGCAATGATGATTGCGCGAGATTTTCAGCGTATTCGCAGAGCAGGTCGACGGGGAGCCGGAAAAATACATTTCACGGTTCCCCGGGTCTTGCTCGACCTGGTCAGGCCGCAACCGCGTCAGTGCCTTTAAAAAACAGCGCCTGGCTTATCCCCGCCTTGACCGTGTTCGGATTGAACGGCTTGGTGATCAGGAACGTTGGCTCCGGGCGTTCTCCGGTTAACAGGCGCTCCGGGAACGATGTGATGAATATGATTGGCACCGACATTTCCGCCAGGATTTCCTTGACTGCGTCGATGCCGGAAGACCCGTCTGCCAATTGAATGTCGGCTAGCACCAGACCTGGCGCATCCGCCTTGGCAGCGCTGATTGCTTCGCTTGCCGTGCGGGCGACAGATTGAACGGTATGACCCAGCGATTCCACGATCTGCCTCAGATCCATCGAGATCAGGGGTTCATCCTCGATGATCAACACATTTGTCTTGGTCTGGCGATCAATTTCCTCAACAGCGCGCTGAATGAGTTGAGCAACGTCCTCGACGTTCTTTTGGATAATTCGAGCGGTTTCCGGCAGTGAAAATCCTTCGAGCGTTGACAACAAGAGTGCCTGCCGGCTTTCAGGGGGCATGGTTGACAGGCGTTGCTGCGCGGTCTGTTCGAAAATCGAGCTTGTGCCGTCGGAGGCAACTGGTGGAACAACGGTCGCGTTCCATAGAACATGAAACAGGCGATAGAGTCCGATCTTCACGCCATCAGACGTGTCGATGATGCTCTGGTCGGCCACGAGGGCCTGCAAGCACGCGCGGACATAGGCATCTCCGCTCTGCTGCGTTCCAGCCAGCGCGCGCGCATATCGACGCAAGTAAGGCAGAAGGGGGGCAATTTCCTGAGAAAGGCTCACGGACATCATTCATTCCTTCAAGAGAAACCGATTGATCACGGTTTTTGGCGATGGCGCACAGCACCACGTGCGAAGGAAATGCGCCTGCCAAAAAAAAGTTCCGCTCCATCGGAACTTTTTTTTGTTTGCCACGTTTTTGCTACAATCAGACAAACCTGCGCAGTTAAACGAATTGGAAATTCGCCATGGCAAGCAAAAACTTAGCAGACGGAGTGGCAGACGGTTTGGGCGTAATCAAACCGAATGCACGAGCCAGGACAAAAAAGGACTGGATCGGAAATCAGCTCAAGCAGGTCTATGACGAAGCGCTCGCCGAGGACATTCCAGACGACATGATGGATCTATTGTCGGCGCTCGATGACAGCGGCGACGAACAAGACGGACAAAACTCCGGCGAGGAAATCTCCAAATGAACAATGCGAAGTTCAAGCAGGATCTCGTCGACACGATACCGAGGTTGCGCGCTTTTGCGCGCTCCATCAGCGGTGACCGGGATCGCGCGGACGACCTTGTTCAGGAGACGCTTGCCAAGGCGATCGCCAACAAGGACAAGTTCACCGAGGGCACCAATCTGACCGCGTGGCTCATCACCATTTTGCGCAATCAGTATTATTCCGTCGGGCGCAAGATGCAGCGCGAGGTTGCCGATCCCGACGGAGAACACGCGGCGTCGCTGGAATCGAAGCCGCAGCAATCGGGTCATCTGGAGCTCAAGGACTTCCTGAGCGCACTCCAGGTTTTGCCCGATGACCAGCGTGAAGCGCTGATCCTCATTGGCGCGAGTGGCTTTTCTTATGAAGAAGCGGCCGACATCCTTGGTGTGAAAACCGGAACCGTGAAGAGCCGCGTGTCGCGGGCCCGTTTGCGCCTGGAAGAATTAATGGAAGGTCAGGAAACCTTTGAAAGATCCGATATCGCGGCCGCAGAATCTGCTGCGATGATCCGCGAAGCGCTATCGGTCTAACCGTCTGGTATTTCGTTTGGAAAAAACTGGCGTGCGCCGGAAAGGAGCCGACCATGACTCGCGATCCGGAGCGCGCGCCCGTCGATCGGGCGGCAAACGACAGCCCAATCACTGAAGAACGACTGACCGAGAAAGGCACGCGCCTCAGCGACCACGACTTGTCGGAGGTCGGCGACCGGCTGCGTTTGAGAGCAGCTGTTGTCTACGAGATCATACGCCAGGAAGGCGAAGAAGAACTTGCGCGATCGCCGAAGAGCTTATGGTGGTCTGGCATTGCTGCGGGTCTTTCGATCGGGTTCTCTGTACTTGGGGAAGCTCTATTGAGAGCTTATCTGCCAGACGCAGACTGGCGGCATCTGGTTGAGAATTTTGGTTACGGCCTCGGATTTCTGATTGTCATTCTGGCTCGGCAACAGCTTTTCACGGAGAACACGCTGACAGCGGTTTTGCCGGCCGTCAGCACAGGCAAGAGCAAGACCTACATGCGTGTTGCCCGTCTCTGGGCCATCGTGTTTCTCGCCAACATGGTTGGTACCTTCCTGTTCGGTTCCGCAATAGCGACAGGCATGTTTCTGCCGCCACCAGTTCATGAGGCGGTTGGGGCTCTCTCGGTTCATATGATGGAAATCCCCCAGCATGAAATGTTCGTGCGAGGTGTCCTGGCCGGATGGATTGTCGCTACACTGGTGTGGCTATTGCCGAGTGCCGAAAACTCTCAAGTTGCGATCATTTTGTTGATGGCATGGCTCATTGCAGCGCTGGATCTGACCCATGTGGTCGCCGGCTCGGTCGAAGCGGTTTTTGCCTTCTGGATTGGAGAAGTGGGCGTTATCGATGTTCTTGCAGGTTTTCTGCTGCCGACGCTTCTGGGCAACATTGTCGGTGGCTCCGCCCTGTTTGCCTTGATTGCTCACGCGCAAGTCCGCAAGGAGATCTGACTTTTTCGTCCGCTGATATTTACGTTGGTGTGTCACGCAACTGCGCGGGCAAATGCGCGTGAACTGTTGCGCGAGGAGGAAAGCTTGGCCCTGGCGTTTCAAAACGACGCGAAAGAACTGGCGATCCATCGCCTGATCAAGGGGTTCCTGTTCATACCTGTCTGTATCGCGCTGACGGGGGCGGGTCTTGCGTTTCTGACTCTTTATGTCGATGACATTGAACTGTTGGCAAAGGTGTTCGAGAGCTTGAGGTACAATACGCTCAGCGTCGCCGGCGCGCGCTCCGTGTTGTCGACCATTGCCGGCGCCATGATGTCAGTGATCAGCCTGGTCTACTCCCTGACGCTGGTGGTGTTCACGCTGGCTGCTGGCAACATCGCACCGCGGCTGCTTGAAACCTTTGCAAACAATCGCACCACACAGATTACAATCGGTCTTCTCGGAGCGACTTTCCTCTATGCGCTGCTGGTTCTGTTCGTTGTCGAGGATGGTCGGGAAGTCCGTTTTTCCGTCGGGATCTCTATCCTTCTGGCGACGACCAGCTTCTTCTGGCTGGTCTATTTCGTGAATGACGTGGCCGGCAGGATCAGGGTCGATGCAGAAATCGGCCGTATCGAAGCCTCTCTTCGTCGATCCATCGAAAACTTGCTTGCCGATGAACCGCCGGAAAGCCCTTCAGACCGTGACGAAATTCCCGACTGGGCACCCAAAAGCGTGCCTGCCAGACGGAGTGGCTATGTCACGGCGATCGATAGCAGGTCTTTGATCGCGCTCGCACAAGACAGTGATGCGTTCATAGAAGTCATCGTGCCGCCAGGTGCATTCGTGATCGAAGGGATGCCCATTGCTGAGGTTCGCTGTGCCGAGCGCGACGTTGATCACGACCGTTTGCACGACGCCTTCTATTTTGGGAAAGCGCGGGCGTCTGAAGGTGATATCCAGTTTTCTGTCCACCTCCTGGTTGAGATCAGTCTGCGTGCGTTGTCGCCAGGCATCAATGACGCCTACACCGCGATCAGCGCGATCGACCATCTGTCCGCAAGTTTCGCCAAAATATTGCAGCGCGGCGCGCCTAGTTCGCTGCTTTGCGATACTCATGAACAGCCGCGCGTCTGGCTGAACCTCATTTCAGTGGAAGACATTCTATATACCGCCATCGGCCCGCTTCGGCAGGCTGCTCGATCGAATGTGTTGGTTTTGGATCATCTGATCAACGCGGTGGGAAAAATGGGACTTGTTTGCCGTTCGGAGCACCGGGCCCTGCTCCGAAAGCAGATCTACGACATTGCGCGAGACGCCAGCCTCGACATTCGAAGCCCGGCAGACAGAAGCCAGATCGCTTCATCCCTCTGGGAGGCTCGAAAAAATATCCTGGCATTGGCCAAATAAAAAGGGCGCCCGAAGGCGCCCGCTGTTTCAAGTGTTATGCGCGTCTGCCGCGAACCACGTGCATGACCGCAGAAATCAGGAACAGAGCAATCGCGACAAAGAAGATCAGCTTGGCGATCGACACCGCGGTGCCCGCAATGCCGCCGAAACCAAGTACAGCTGCTATAAGTGCGACGACCAGAAAAAGAATTGCCCAGGAAAGCATTGTATCCTCCGAGTGTTAGGTGGTAATCAATAAACTGGCTTAGCTTTGATCGGTTCCGCATTATTTAAAATTTTTTGTTCTCAGTTGTTTGAGGTTCCATGTCCAGCTTTCCGAATGCCGTTTGGAACCAATTCTCCCCTTAAACCGTTTTCCAGGTGACATTCATCAGGAGGACTTCTCATGGAATATGGCATTATCGGGCTGATTATCCTGATTGCGAACATCTACGCGGTCATCAAGATCTTGCAGAGCGCAGCGTCTACAGGTGCCAAGATCCTTTGGATTCTGGGAATTTTGATTTTCCCGGTGGTTGGGTTCATCGTTTGGCTGCTCGCCGGTCCCAAAGGATCTGGCCAACTTGCCTAAGTCATAAAAAATACGCGCCTCGGGCGCGTATTTTTTTGGGAACCGATCTTCTCCATAGAAGTTTACACATTGCCAGTTACGGCTTCCTAATCAAAGCGAAACGAGGAGAAGACTATGATCCGCACACTGCTTGCGTCGACTGCGATGGTGGCTGTATTGTCTACCGCTGCAATTGCAGAAACTTCGAAAAATACATCAGAGAACGAAATTGACAATTCCGTTCTATATGAATTTGAAGTAACGACGATCGCGCCGGCGGCTACGACGGGGTTCCTCGCGTCCAACATGATCGGCAAGGCGATCAAGAACCAGCAGAGCACCGATGGCGAAGAAATCGGTGACGTGAACGACGTCATTCTGGGGCGGGATGGATCTGTCCAGGCCGTTATTGTTGGTGTCGGCGGCTTTCTCGGCATGGGAGAAAAAGACGTTGCGATCGAATTTGATCGCCTGAGCTTTGTCTCTGAGCGCAATGGTGAATTCCATCTGGTCAGCGATGTGACCCACTCCGAACTTGAAGCAGCAAACGCCTACGAGCGCCCGGATTATGTGCCGCAATGGATGACCGTTTCGGTTGTCGAAACCGAGATGAACAAAATCTCGGAGAGCGCCCAAAAGACCTATGAGACGGTCCGCGAAGAGGCTATCGCCCCTGCCAAGAAACGACTTGACGCGGCCATCGCTGACTGGACCGCAGAAAAGACGCGAGTCGACGCAGAAACGGTGTCCACTGAAGCTCTCATTGATGCTGCCGTTTATACAAGCGAAGACGACAACATTGGCGAAATCTCGCAGATCCTCCTGGACGAGTCTGGCAAGGCAGAAGCGGTGGTTATCGATGTGGGCGGTTTCCTTGGTTTCAACGAGAAGCCGGTGGCTGTTTCCTATGACAGCCTGATGCTGTTCGAAACCGACAATGGAGCGATCCTGGTGGTTGCCCCGTTCACGAAGGAGGAGCTGGAAAATGCAAGAACCTTCGAACCGGGCGACTATAAGGCCAACCCTGAAGGGCTGACTCTGAAGAGCTAAACTCCCCCAGGATCTCAAAGACAGCGAGCCGTGCGAGCGGCTCGCTTTTCTGTTTGTTGGCGGTATTTGCCGCCGCAGCCTACCAACTGTGTCGTTCCCCAAATCCACTTCTGTCCGGTTCAACTCAGCAGCGGGACGGAGTTTGTGGACGGGACCCCTCACCGTGCCGCCCCGGCCACCGAGCCGGGGCCCAGCACTTTGCGGAAAGTGTTGTTTTCCAGAATAAAACTAAGTGGTTGCTGGTTGCTGGATCCCGGACGGCCGCCGCGCGTCCTCCGGGAAGACATAGAACAGCCGGTAGCCCCAATGCCAGGTTCCATGTCCTTATCCGTTTTGGCCGCGCAAAGCGCAATTGGGTCAATGACATATGCCTGCCCCTCGATTTTAAACCGGACAGCAGTGCCCCAAATCGGACCAACCGCGGCCGGTGATGGCGCCGTGGCAGAAACCCGCATTGATTTTTGGCCGTTCAATTAAACGGAGCGCCATAAATGTCAGTGGCAAGAGACGGGCCGCGCCAAGTCCGATCGCCACGCCGTCGCGTGTCAGCAGCCCAAGCCAAAGTATGAGAATTTCACCGCCTGGCAAAGCAGGGGCTAATGAAACGAGGGTCGCAGGATTGACCGGCAATGCTAAAGTTAAGCAATGCAGATTGCGGGAACGATCCGCGTGGCGATGTTGACGGTGAGCACATTCAGACGCCGGCCCAAAGGCTGGTTCAGCTTGCTTGCAAAGGAAAGGGACGGAGCCGATCGATTGTTGATATCACCTTGGCTTTGGGGATTTTCCGTTTGGTGATGAAGCGGGGTGCCCAAGGTGATGTCTTCTCGACAGCAATCCGTCCCGCAACCAGAATGAGGTGATCGGAGAGTACAACAGGTAGGTCTGCGATCGCGCCGTCCGGGAAAATCATGATGCGGGCGGGTCGACACAAAAGCGCTCCTGGCGCACGGTTGCCAGTCGCCCGCAGCAGCGAACCAAGAGGTGAACGGTCTTTTCGTGGCGTCCTCTTTCCAGACACTCAGGACACCTGAAACGGAAGTGATTTGCTCTGTCATCGGACGCACTGCGCCCTTGGTGGCAAAGGCGGCAAAAAAAGGCCGGCTTGCGCCGGCCTCATCGTTCCCATGAGTGCGAAAGGGATCAGCTTGCTGCCTCAAGGGTCAAGCGGCTGACACCCAGCGTCAGATTGGTACCGGTCTGGGTTTCAAGGCTCACCGGGTTGAGGGCAATGGACTTGTCGAAGCCGCCGATCAGAGCGTTCGCCTTGATGCCGGCGCCGAGGCTGGCACCCGCCGTCACACCTCCATATACGCCTTCCAGGGTGCCCGGATCCATATCGGCGCTCGGTGCCACCACACCCCAGACCAGCGTCGCCTTGTCGGTCGTACCGATATCAAGGCCAAAGTCGCTGACGGTTCCGGTGTAGAGGGTGGCGGCCTGGCCGTTCGCCGGATCGAACGCGCAGCCCAAATTTGCGGTGGACCCGATAACGAAGTTGGTTTCCTGCTCCACGTTACAGGTCAGCGTGCCGATTTTGACGCCAGGGCCCTTGTCTTGGGCGCCCGCCGGAAGGGCCAGCAGACTAATGCCGGACAGGGCAAGAGCGAATGTCGCAAAGCGTTTCATGAAAGTCTCCTTTTTGGTGATGCCCTGCACCCTTGACGAGGCAGGCGTGACACTTTCTTCCCAAGTGCGGGAAAGGAAAGTCCATGTCAGCCAAACGGTTGAAGCGGAGTGGAGTTCCGAAAAAAGAACTTATGGAACGCGCGCAGCGGTTCTGCGTTGAAACGTTATGACCCAGTCCGTTCCAACGAAAACCATGCAGCGGGGAAACAGTGCGCGATCCGTCAGTGCAATCCCCTTGCGCGGTTGGATCGATGTTCTCAAGAGGACCTGGGCACAGATTCAAACCGACAATGTGTTTCTGATTTCTGCCGGTGTCGGCTTCTACTTCTTGCTGGCACTCGCGCCAGCCCTCACAGCTTTTTCCGCAATCGCAACCCTTCTGCTGCATCCCGAGGCAATGCGGGATCTTCTGGAGGAATTGGCCAGGATCTTGCCAAATAGCACCGTGACCTTGCTGACCTCGCAACTCGAGACCGTGTTGCGCGACCAGCAGCAGGAGACGGCGCTGTCGATCAAGGCCGCATCAGGATTGCTGCTTTCGTTTTGGGCGGCGGCCGCGGCGGTTCGCGCCCTGATGACCGCCGTCACGGTGGCTTATCGCGAAACTGAGCAACGCTCATTCTGGCAGTTTCACCTGACGGCCCTTGCACTCACGCTTGCGGCTCTGGTGATTGGGCTCTTTGCGATCGTCGCATTTGTCTTGATACCGCTTGCCCTGACGATCCTGCCCTTCTCGGGAAGCAACGAGACCTTGATCAGGCTGATCCGGTGGCCCGTGATAATCGGTGCCGTGATGGTTGGGCTGACCGTTACCTACAGGTTTGGGCCGTCTCGACGTCAGGCCAAGGCAAGATGGGTGACGACCGGTGCGCTCGCCGCGTCCATTTTGTGGCTGGGGGGCTCGTTGCTTTTCACCACATATGTCGAACGCCTTGCCGACTACGAAGCCGTCCACGGCGCTCTGTCGTCGATCGTCGTTTTGCTGCTGTGGTTTTGGTTTTCCGCGGTTGTGGCCATTCTCGGCGCCGAGCTCAATGCCGAACTCGAACACCAAACGAGTGTCGACACGACAATTGGCAAAGACCGCCCGATGGGGCAGCGCGGCGCCTATGTGGCCGACCATGTTGCCCGGAAACAAGTTCCGTCCAGCTGACCTTTCCCCGGCATTGGGGCCGGTTCGCGCGCGCCTTGCCACGGAAACGTCGAGCGCGTGTCGTCCGGTGCGCGCTCATGACGTGTGCTCCCCGATGCTCCGGCCTAAGGCCTCCAGATCAAAACGGAACCAGCGTCTCGAGCCGGCTGTCAGTTTGTGCCCTTGAGGAAAGTTGGGAATGGATCGGCGCAATCGCCGAACCGTGGGGGACGCTGACACCGTGCCAGGCGGCCAGGTCCTCAACACTCAAGGGAACGCGTTCGAAAGGAACCTTCGCGGATTTGCTCTTGCGCTGCTTTTGGGCCTGAACGCCCGTGGAAGGGCAATGCCGAGCCGTCTCGCTCATCCTGCCTTGCGTTCGCGGCGTGGTGTTCCGGGTCTTTGGCGTGTCGGAAAAAAGATCGCGCTGCGGTCGCTTGGACATGCAAGCCTCCAGGTTGGCCCGTCAAACGGGCTGGTTGCATGAGCAAGCACATCCTGCGCTCTATGTCAGATGTGAGAAGACGGCGAATAGCTCAGTCACAACGCACGCTGCAAACGCTGAGCGGCAATACTCTGGATTGCAACAGCTTTTGTGTTGAATGAAATCAAACGAGACAAAGTGTGGAAAGAGCGCCTTGGTGACGGTCCGCATGATGGGGTGTCATTGGGCCGCGTCGAAAAGATCAGTAATTTTAGGGACTTATCAAAAAAATGGCGGACAGAGAGGGATTCGAACCCTCGATACGGTTGCCCGTATACACGCGTTCCAGGCGTGCGCCTTCAACCACTCGGCCACCTGTCCACTTGGCAAGTCGTCTGCTTGCGAGTTGCGCAATATACTCATGAGGCGGCACAGCGCAAGCGGGCCGATCGGTTTTTTTGCCGCGCGAACCGGCACGTCTGCGCCGCCCGCGGTCATCAAATACGCAATCCGTTTCGCAGCTCAAGCTTCATCAGAAAAGGCCTGCAACTTCGGGGTGCCTGTCACCTCCTGCTCACAGGACCCTGATCGCATTTCGGGCCATCGCCGTGTTGCGAAACTGCCTTAAGAACCTTACGTATACATCCAAGCGCCCGCGCCATCCACGCCGACTGCCGGGCCGCACCCAGTCAGATACATTTGGTCCTATAACATCGGGCAGCCGTGCCCGGCCGCAGGGATTTCAGGTCGATGTTTCAAGTGCTGAAGTTTCTTCTTCGCCTTTTGGGCTACGGTTTGCTCGCCTGTGCGGTGATTGCCGTCGTTGCAGATGGCAGCAAGACGGTCGCGCGGTCCGAGTGGGTCATGGTGCCGCTCGGGCAGCTGTGGTTCGAGTTTTCTCCGGCTACCTTGAACCTTGCGCAAGCTGCGATCCAGCGCAATGTCAGCCCGGTCCTGTGGGATCCGGTGATCCAGACGCTGCTGGCCTGGCCGGCCTGGGCGGTGTTCGCCCCGCTCGGCCTCGTGCTGTTGTGGCTGGGCGCGCGGCGCGCGAAAACCACACCGGCATTCGTGTGACGCGCACCGGCGGCGGCAGCAGCAACGGGCCCGCGAACACTCAAACAACGCCTTGCCAGAGCACCGGCAATGACCACCTAATGGATGAGAAGCCGCCGGCCGACCGGCCGGCCTCGTCAGACCGCGGGAGCCCGACATGTCGTTCATGACCATGCTGTCCAAGAAATTCGCCCTGCCGAGCAAGGACGAATCCTTGCCCGGCCGCGCCGAACCGATCCTTCCTCAAGCGGGGCATTTCGTGAACGGTGAGCCGATGACCGGTCCCTATCCGGACGGATATGAGACCGTTTTATTCGGCATGGGCTGTTTTTGGGGGGCGGAGCGCTTGTTCTGGCAATTGCCCGGCGTTCATGTGACCGCCGTCGGTTACGCCGGCGGCTACACGCCGAACCCAACCTACAACGAGACCTGCACCGGCCGCACCGGCCACACCGAGATCGTCCTGGTCGTCTATGACCCGGCCCGGATCGCGCTCGCCGATCTCTTGAAGGTGTTTTGGGAAAACCATGATCCGACCCAGGGCATGCGCCAGGGCAACGATACCGGGACCCAGTACCGCTCCGCCATTTATGTGCCGCGCGCCGATCTGGTTCAGACCGTCGAACAGTCCCGCGCGGCCTATCAGGCGGCATTGGAAAAGGCCGGCGTCCGCTCAACGATCACAACGGAAATCCGTGAGCTTGCCACGTTCTATTTCGCCGAGGACTATCACCAGCAGTATCTTGCCAAGAACCCGGGTGGCTATTGCGGTCTGGCCGGAACCGGGGTGCGCTGTCCGGGCGGGGTGGATGTGAAGACCAATTGAGCGGCGGATGGATGCATACTCATTCTGGCGCCAGCAAAGCCCCGTGAATGCGGGGCTTTGTTTTATGTGGTTTTCCTTCTAAGTCGCCGGCGCCGACCCGGATTCAACGTTCGCGTTTCGATACGCCAATGCACTTCGCGACCAAGCGCGGTATTTTCTCCTGTTCGTCCACGGAGCCTCGCACGGCCAGAGTCGGACCGCAGTGAGATCACGTAACGTAAATTACTTTACAAAACAAAACAGTTTGCCGCATTGGAGTCCGCCGTGCGGTGATTTCAACAATTGTTAACGTCACCGGCACATGATGCCGCCTACGTAATACTCCAGAGTCAAAATCGTGCAATCAACGGTATCGCGACGCTTCTTGTCGGCCTACTTCGTTCTGGCGTGCCTTCTCATGGTGTTTGCCAGCCTCCATCCGGCGGAGGGCGGCCGCGTCGCTGTGTTCGCGGCTCCGTGGAGCGACCGGACCGCGGTCGAGGTGATTGCCGCGGCCGGAGGGCCGATTTTGACGACGGATGCGCGCGGTTGGATCGCTGTTTCCGAATCTCCGGACAGCGACTTCGTGCAGCACCTTTACGGAAGTGGCGCGGGTTTTGTGGCGTCGGCGCTTGTTGCCGCGGCGTGCATGAGCCTGGGCTGGATGTCAAAAGGGACGGAAAATGAATAAGCAAAACAATGTCGCATCCACCAGTTTGGATGCTCTGCGCGAGTCTTTTGCCAAATATCTGATCTATTTTGTTTGGGCCAATGCCTTCCTGGTGATGGGCGCCGCCTGGCTCAACGGCAGCACCGCGACGACGATGCTCAGTGGAGCGGCGTTGATCCTCAGTGCCGCGGCGACGGCAACGTGGCTCAAATTCGGGACGCGCATTGAAACGCGGATCGCGACCGCGGTCAGCCTGGCCGCGCTGGTGGCGCTGTTCGTTGCGGCCTTGGCCGCGCCCGATTCCCAAGCGTCGTTCCAGCTCGACGGCCACATGTATTTCTTCGCCGTCCTGGCCATCCTGGCGGGCTGGGTGGATTGGCGGGCGCTCATCGCCTATGCCGGGGTGGTCGCCGTCCACCATCTGGTCTTCAACTTCATGATGCCGTTGGCCGTTTTTCCCTTCGGCGCGGACTTTGCGCGGGTCGTGTTTCATGCGGTCATCGTTGTCGCCGAGGTCGTTGCGCTGATGTGGGTCGTCGACCGGTTGTCAAAGGCGTTCGAGTCCTCTGAAAAGGCGAAGACCGAAGCGGAAGCTGCGCAGATTCAAGCCGCCTCCATGCAGGACGCCGAGCAGGCGCGCATGGTCGCCGACCGCGACAATCAGATCCGGATCGGTGAACGGATTGAGGAGTTCCGGGCCGAGATCGAACAGAAGCTGGAAAGCGTGTTCACTCAGGTTCATGAAATGCGTTCGGCCTCGACCGAGCTGGGCGAGGTGGCCGAAAACACATCCGATCTGTCCTCACAAGCCTCCGACGCGTCTGAAACGGCATCGTCCAATGTTCAGATGGTCGCTTCGGCGGCAGAGGAACTGTCGTCGTCCATCGGCGAGATCTCCCGCCAGGTGGAGCAGACCACCCAGGTCGTGGTGGAGGCGACGCAAGGCGCCCAGACCAGCAATCACAAGGTCGCGGGCCTGGCGGAAGCCGCCAACCGGATCGGCGAGGTCGTGACCTTGATCCAGGCGATCGCCGAACAGACCAACCTTCTGGCGCTCAATGCCACGATCGAGGCCGCGCGGGCCGGAGAAGCCGGAAAGGGGTTTGCGGTTGTCGCGGCGGAAGTCAAGGAACTTGCGACCCAGACGTCCAAGGCAACGGAGGAAATCGGCGCGCAGATTTCCGCCATCCAGGGCGAAACCAAGGAAGCGGTCGAAGCCATCGGCGCGATCGCCTCGACGATGGACGAGGTCAACAATTACACCGCGGCCATCGCGTCGGCGGTCGAGGAGCAGGGCGCCGCCACGGCGGAGATTTCCCGGAATGTGGCCGAGGCGGCGACCGGCACCGGTGTCGTCGCGCAGAACATCGGCGGGGTCAGTGACGCGGTTGGCCGGACCAATTCCTCCGCGGCGGCCGTTGCCCGGTCCGCAGAGGAACTGGAACAGGAGGCTGCCGCCATGCGGGCCGCAGTGAATGCGTTCCTGGAGGATGTGCGCGCGGCCTGACCGCCGTCCGGTGCCATTTGCGAAGACCGGCCTCGAAAGTGGCCGGTCTTTTTTGTTTTGACACCCGAGCGTCAATTGCCGGAAGGGGGTTGGCCTGAGACTGGGGTCCGGAAGCCGGCGGCGATCCGCACGCCGGTTGTTGCCGCCGGCCGGAGTCTATGCCGGGGCATTTGGTCGCAGATCCGCGCGCAGCCGCTTATAAACCGGGTTTCCGCAGAGTTTCGAAGCCCGTACGGCGTTCAAAACACGTCGAAGTGACCTATTGCGTCATCTGGACGCGGAAATTGCGCATCACCATATGACCAACACACGGTCAAAAGAAGGAACATGCGCATGAAACGTTGGGCGGGACTGTCCATGGCTTTGGTGGCCGGCGCCGTTGTGTCCACCGCCACATTGTTCGGCCCCGCGATGGACACCGCATCCGCGCAGGCACGCCCGGACACACGGTCGATGACCTGTGCCCAGGCGCAGAACTTTGTCCGGCAGCGCGGCGCCGTGGTCATGACAACCGGACGCAACACGTTCGAACGCATCGTCGCGAGCGCGCGGTATTGCCCGCCGCAGCAGAATTTCCTCCGCCGCTTCAACGCCGAGACCAGCGATGCGCGGCATTGCCAGGTCGGTTTCACCTGTGGCGGGCGGCCGGTTCCAAGCCGGAACTGAGCGGATCAAATGCAAACGGTCGGGATAAACCTTGACGCGGCACAAAGCGGGCCGCGTCAAGAAACGTAACGAAACGCATGCTCTAGCCGCGCAAGTGCCCGCCCGTTGCCTTTTCGACGGCCGCGACGATCTTCTTGCCCACCGCGTCGATTTCCTCGTCGGTCAGGGTTTTTTTCGCCGGTTGCAGCAGCACGTCGATCGCCAGGGATTTGTGGTCCTCGGCGATGCCCTTGCCCTTGTAGACGTCGAACAACGTGACATCGGAAATCAGCGCCTTGTCCGCCCCCCGCGCGGCCCTGAGCAGGGCGTCCGCCGTTACGTCGTCACCGACCACAAACGCGAAGTCGCGGCGCACCGGCATCAGGTCGGAGGCCTGCAGCTTGCCCTTGGTGCGGGAGGTTTTCGCTTTTGGCTGCGGCAGTGCGTCCAGATAGATCTCAAAGGCGGTGACCGGCCCCTCAATGTCCAACTCTGCGAGCGTGCGGGGATGGATTTCCCCGAACACCGCCAGCGTGGTTTTGGGGCCAAGCTTGAGCGCCCCGGAGCGTCCGGGATGAAAGTACGCCGGAGCATCCTTCGCCACTTGAAGCTTGTCGACCGGCGCCCCGACGGCGGCAAGGCCCGCCAGTGTGTCGGCCTTGGCGTCGAACACCCCGACGTTACCCGAGGCACCGGCCCAATGCCGGCCCGCGCCGTCGAACGCGGCGGTGCCGCGCCGGACACCGGCCGCGGTCATGGTCTGGTCGTCCGGCGCATCGCCGGCAAACACCTGCCCAACCTCAAACAGGGCGACATCGGGAAATCCGCGGTCGGCGTTGCGCTGTGCCGCTACCAAGAGACCTGGAAGCAGGCTTGGACGCATGTCCGACATGTCGGTTGAAATCGGATTGGCAAGGCTGAGCCCGGGCTGGCCGCCGCCGAAATGGTCGGCCTGGTCCTTGCGGATGAACGACCAGGTTACGGCTTCGTTCAGGCCCCGGGCGGCGAGCGCCCGCCGGGCCCGGTTGCGGCGGATCTGGCCCGGGGTCAGCACCTTCGAGGTCACGCTGCCGATGCGCGGCAACGGCGTCGACGGCACGCGGTCGAGCCCAAGGATCCGGACGATCTCTTCAACGAGATCGGCCTTGCCTTCGATATCGGGGCGCCAGCTCGGCGCGGCGACCTTGACGGTATCGCCGGTGCCGGAAATCCAGAAGCCGAGGGATTTGAGCGCGAGAGTCATTTCAGCAACGGCCGCCTCGATCCCGGCAAGCCGGCGCACCTCCGCGTACGGGAAATCGATGATCTTGGCGCTGTCGGGCACTTCGCCGGCCTGAACGATGCTCGAGGCTTCGCCGCCGCACAGGTCGAGCACCATCTGGGTGGCCATTTCCAGGCCCGGCAGCATGAAGTCGGGATCAACGCCGCGCTCGAACCGGTAGCGGGCATCGGTGTTGACGCCGAGCTTGCGGCCGGTCGCGGCAATGCCGTCCTCGTCCCATAGGGCGGATTCGATCAACACGTCGGTCGTTGCCTCCGTGCAACCGGTGATCTCGCCGCCCAGGATGCCGCCAAGGCTTTCCACCGCGTGATCATCGGCGATCACGCAAATGCTGTCGTCGACGTCATAGGTCTTGCCGTTCAGCCCGTCGATGCTCTCGCCGGCCCGGCCCCGGCGCACCACCAGATCGCCCGTCACCTTGGCCGCGTCGAAGACGTGCAGCGGCCGGCCCTGGTCGAAGGTCATGTAGTTGGTGATGTCGACCAGCGTGTTGATCGGCCTGAGCCCGATCGCGATCAGCCGTTCCTGCATCCATTTCGGCGAGGGCCCATTCTTCACGCCGCGCACAAGCCGCAAACCGAATGCCTTGCACAAGGACTTGGTGTCGCCGAAGTCGAGCGAGACCTTGGTCGGGCAGGGAAAACGGCCGGCCACCTGATGATGCGTCCGCTCCTTCAGCGTCCCGATCCCGGCGGCGGCCAGATCCCGGGCAATGCCGTAAACGGCCGTGCAATCGGGCCGGTTGGGTGTCAGGCCGATCTCGATTACCGGGTCGTCCAGCCCGGCCCAGGTCGCGTAGCTTTCGCCGACCGGCGCATCGTCGGGCAGATCGATGATGCCGGTGTGCTCGTCGGAAATCTCCAGCTCGCGCTCCGAGCACATCATTCCGAAGCTTTCCACGTCCCGGATCTTGCCGACCGACAAGGTCGTGTCGATGCCAGGCACGTAGTCTCCGGGATTGGCCAGGACGCCGACGAGGCCGGCGCGCGCGTTTGGCGCCCCGCACACGATCTGCAACAGCTCGCCATTGCCCGGATCGACCTTGAGGACCTTCAGGCGGTCCGCATTGGGGTGCTGGTCGGCCGCCACGACCCGGGCGATCCGGAACGGCGCGAGGCGCGCCGCGCGGTCGGTTACCTCTTCGACTTCCAGACCGATCATGTTCAGCCGGTCGACGATGTCATCGAGGCTGGCATCGGTTTCAAGATGGTCCTTCAACCAGGACAGTGTGAATTTCATGGCTCATGCTCTTTGTGGTCAGACCGGGCGCAGCGATCCGGATCGCTCCGGGGCGCGCATTCGGTGTCGATGCTTGGATGTTGTTCAGTTCGCTTCAAACCGTCCCAGTTCGGGCAGCCTTGAGGCGTTGCCATAGCTTTCGGCAAACCGGCGGCCGATATCGGACATTTCGATCGTCCAGTCGCGCACCATCACCGGGGTGATTTGCTCGCCGGTGGCGATCGCCTGCGCGGCTTCGGTTTCGATCCGGTCGCGCAAGATGCCGAGCTCGACCTGGGCGGCAAACTCGGCGCGGTACTTGCCGAGCCATCCAACGGCCGTGACGCCGACCAGCACCAGAAGGGCCGCGGAGCTGGCAAGGCTCGCCCATTTGGCGGTCCCGCCAATCCGGCGCTCGCTGGCAACGAGCACGATCGAACAGATGGTCAGGAACGCGACGATGTAGATCGCAGACAGAAAGCTGCCATATTTGTCGGCGGCTGCCGCTTCATGCGACGCGCGAAGGACCGTGATCCGGTCCCGCAGGTACAAGATCGCATCGGCTTCCGTGCCCAGTTTGTCGCGGAAATACTCGCCGCAAAACCGCAGCCGGCCGCGCTCCTCGATCTTTTCCGCGCAGGCTTCCATGAACGAGGTCGGGGTCGGCACCCGCTCTTCCCGGTCGGTGGTTTGGGCCATGCTCATGCCGGCCGAAAGGGCCAGCATGACAAGTGCCGTGAGAACTCTGGAAAG
Organism: Roseibium sp.; assembly: GCA_017643215.1. GTDB lineage: Bacteria > Pseudomonadota > Alphaproteobacteria > Rhizobiales > Stappiaceae > Roseibium. Next base: position 153,141 of record JAEPNV010000001.1, read on the forward strand.
AAGCGGCATAGGCAACAGCCTTCTTTAAAAAATGCGCTTGCTCAGCTCGACAGGCCACCGAACAGGGTCGGAAGATCGAGCGGGCGGAAACCATAGTGCTGGATCCAGCGGATATCGGCATCAAAGAACGCCCGAAGATCCGGCATGCCGTATTTCAGCATTGCGATCCGGTCGATCCCCATGCCCCAGGCAAAGCCCTGATACTCGTCCGGGTCGAGGCCGCAGTTGCGGATGACGTTCGGATGCACCATCCCGCAGCCCAGGATCTCCAGCCAGTCCTCGCCCTGGCCGATCCGGACCTCGCCGCCTGAGCGGTCACACTGGATATCGACCTCCATCGAGGGTTCGGTGAACGGGAAGTAGGACGGCCGGAAGCGCATCTTGATGTCGTCGACTTCGAAGAACGCCTTGCAGAATTCCTCCAGGATCCACTTCAGGTGGCCGAAATGCGAGCTGTTGTCGATCACCAGCCCCTCGACCTGGTGGAACATCGGGGTATGGGTCTGGTCGCTGTCGCAGCGGTAGGTCCGCCCGGGTATGATCACCCGGATCGGCGGTTCCTGGGTCCGCATCGTGCGGATCTGGACCGGCGAGGTATGGGTGCGCAGCAGCAGGCGTTCGCCCTCTTCGTTTTCGTTGAAGAAGAAGGTGTCGTGCATATCACGGGCCGGATGGCCTTCCGGGAAGTTGAGCGCGGTGAAGTTCAGTTCATCGGTCTCAATGTCCGGGCCTTCCGCGATGGCAAAACCCATATCCGCGAAGATCGCCGTCAGCTCGTCAATCACCTGGCTGATCGGATGGATCCGGCCGCTTTCCGCCGGGGACGGCCGCAGCGGCAGGGTCACGTCAACGGATTCGCTGTGAAGCCGGGCTTCCAGCGCGGCTTCCACAAGCACGGCCTTGCGGGCCGCGATCGCGTCGGTGATCGTGGTCTTGAGCGCATTGAGCGCCGGGCCCATGGCCTTGCGCTCGTCCGGCGTCATCTTGCCGAGCGTTTTCATCTGCTCGGAAATGCTGCCCTTTTTGCCAAGCGCGGAGACACGGATGTCTTCAAGGGCAGCTTCTGTATCCGCGCCGGCAATGGCGGACAAAAGGTCGGTTTCAAGGGTGTTAAGATGGGACATGCGGTATCAATGCGTCCTGTCGAAATGGATCGCGTTTTCATTCGAAACGGGATTGGTTCGGTCTTTTAACAGAAAAACACGCAACCGCTACATTCAGCGTTCCGTTATTTGCCGCTGCAAGGGGCAAAGCGGGGACGTGGGAGCGGGCGTGGGGGGTCAGCCTGTAAATCGGCCGCAAGCGGGGCCCTGGACACGGCCGGGATGCGCTAAGGCCAGCGCCGGGTCAAAGTGGCCCGGGCGGCGAAGTCGCAGGTTATTCTGTGCCATGCAACCAGTCATGCCGGCAAAGTTAGTGATTTCCGGCCAGATGGCAAGGAAAAACAGCGACCCGCCGCCTCCCCCGCAAAGGCTTCATCACCGCGTTCAAGGCCGCGCCCTATGACGCGAAGGCGCGATCGTCCATGCGCCCGATCGAGGCCCGGAGCGCCTGTTTGAGCCATGCGCCGAAGGCGGCCTTGGCGCGGGTCTTGGGTGCGGATGTGCCGCTGATCAGCCAATAGGAATAAACGGTCGCGGGGCGCTCGGGAAACGGGGCGACAACCTGACCGGCATTCAGCGCGTAAACGGCCAGGGTCTCCCACGCCAAAAACACGCCCTGTCCGGCAATCGCGGCATCCAGGCACAGTGAGCCGTCGGAAAAGGTCGGGCCATCCTGCAAGATGCTCTCGTCGAGACCGTAGAGATCGAGCCAGACCGACCAGGAAAACATTTGTCCTGGATCGCGGATGATCGGCAGTTTGCCAATATCCGCCGGCGTTCTGATGTCTTTGGCGAGCACCGGGCTGCAGACCGGAAAGACGCGCTGGCTGAGCAGTTTTTCCGCGTTCAATCCGGGATAGGGGCCCCGGCCGACGCGGATGCACAGGTCGACATCGCTGGTGTCGGGATCGACAAGGTCCACCGTCGCCTCGACACGGACGCGGATGCCCGGATGTGCCTTGCTGAAGGCTTTCAGATGCCAGACCAGCCATTTTCCGGCAAACACCGGCGCGACGGAAATGGTCAAGGCATCCTCGCGCCCGCGGCGGGTGATTGCGATGGCCGCCTCCAGCGAGTCCATGGCCGATGAAAGGTGCGGCTGCATGGCAAGGCCATGCGCGGTGGGGACAAGGGACCGGTTGCGCCGTTCAAACAGCGCCACGCCGAGTTCGGCTTCCGTCTTGTGCACCTGCTGGCTGACCGCGCCGACCGTCACGCCGAGTTCTTTGGCGGCCGCCTTGACCGAACCGAGACGGCCGACCGCCTCCACGGCCCGGAGCCCTGACAGATGCACACGGTTGAGATTTTTCATTTTAGAAAATCTATATCAAAAGACAAAAGAAGTCGATTTTTATAAGGCTGAATGACGCCTACGTTCTCAGCATTGCTAAATCCGAAAAATAAAGGAATTTGGCGGTGCCCATACCAACGATAAGGAGAGCTCTTTTCATGATCAGGCACGTGTTCCGCACGCCGAAACGCCCCCGCACGTTGGACACCGGCGCCTGTGATGACCCGTTCTCGCACCCGGCCATCCGGCGCATGAGCCTCCGCGAACTTGCCGATCTGCCGTTTGATAGGCGGTAGTCAGAGGAGTTGCCTGTGTATCTTTGCGGATCGCCTATCCAGCGGTGGCAAGAAAAGACCAGGTCACACCCTCAAAATCCCTGAAACAGGAAATCCGTCGCGGCTGTGATGCGGTCGCGATGCGCGGACAAGTCGGTCACAGTGTCCCCAAGCTCCTGAACCGGGACCGCCGCCATGTGCTGGGTGAGCATAACGTGGGCTCGCCCGTTGATGGTAAAACTCGGGTTAAGACGAGAAATGGCACTTTCGATCTCGTCGGCTGGGATGAGAGGCGCGAGCACGCGCGTGTTCAAGTCGTCAAAAAGATCAGCCTGGAGTTCAACGCCCATAAGATTGGATGAGCGGAGCCGACGGACTTCAAACCGTGCCATTAAAAGGTCCGGAAAGAGCCGAAAGGCAGGCCGTGTTGATCAACATAGGCGTTGGACGCTTTGATCGACTGTGCGTTTTCCAGCCGCCACAGGCGCTCTTTTTCGGCTTGAATGGCCTGCTTGATGCCGTGTTCAGCCGCCTTGACCACGTCGATTTTCATATTCGCCGCTTCCTTGGCAAGGCGGGATTGCACCGCTATCGTCGCGGGCGCCTTTGATTTCACGGACATTTTCGAAACTCCGGCAGATAGCCGCGAGTATACGGGCATCACCCGACAGCGAGAAGCCTCAATCTTCCATCTTGAGCGCCTGGATGAAGGCATCCTGCGGGATTTCGACCCGGCCGAACTGGCGCATTTTCTTCTTGCCGGCTTTCTGCTTTTCCAAAAGCTTGCGTTTGCGGGTGGCATCGCCGCCGTAACATTTGGCGGTCACGTCCTTGCGCAGGGCCGACAGGGTTTCGCGGGCGATCACCTTGCCGCCAATGGCGGCCTGGATCGGGATCTTGAACATGTGCCGCGGGATCAGCTCTTTCAGCTTTTCGCACATGGCCCGGCCGCGGCGTTCCGCCTGGCTGCGGTGAACGAGCACGGACAGCGCGTCGACCGGCTCCTCGTTGACCAGGATCGCCATCTTGACGAGATCGCCGGCCCGGTAGTCCGAAATCTGGTAATCGAACGATGCGTAGCCCTTGGAGATCGACTTCAGCCGGTCGTAAAAGTCGAACACGACCTCGTTCAGCGGCAGGTCGTAGGTGACCATCGCGCGCGAGCCGACATAAGCAAGGTCCACCTGCACGCCGCGCCGTTCCTGGCAGAGTTTCAAGATGCCGCCGAGGAACTCGTCCGGGGTCAGGATCGTCGCCCGGATCCACGGCTCGCGGATTTCGGAGATCTTCACAATGTCCGGCATGTCGGCCGGATTGTGCAGCTCCATCTGTGAGCCATCCGTCAGCGACATCTGGTAGACGACCGAGGGCGCCGTTGCGATCAGGTCCAGATTGAATTCCCGCGATAGCCGTTCCTGGATGATTTCCAGATGCAAAAGCCCCAGGAAACCGCAGCGGAACCCGAACCCGAGCGCGGCCGAGGTCTCCATCTCGAACGAGAAGCTGGCATCGTTCAGCCTGAGCTTGCCCATCGCCGCGCGCAGATCCTCAAAATCGTTGGCATCGACCGGGAAGAGGCCGCAGAACACCACCGGCTGCGCCGGCTTGAAGCCGGGCAGGGGCTCCGCGCAGGGAAACTTGTCGAGCGTGATCGTGTCGCCGACGCGGGTGTCGGCGACTTCCTTGATCGATCCGGTGAGAACGCCGATTTCTCCGGCGCGCAGTTCATCGACTTGCAGGAATTTCGGCGTCATGACGCCGACCCGGTCGACATCGTAAGCCGCGCCGGTGCCCATCATCTTGATCTTCTGGCCCCTTTTGAGCGTGCCGTCGATCACGCGCACCAGCACCATCACACCGAGATAGGTGTCGTACCAGCTGTCGACGAGCATCGCCTTCAGCCGCCCGTCCGGCGTCCCCTTGGGCGGCGGCAATTGGGTGACGATGGCTTCCAGAACGTCCTCGACCCCAAGGCCGGTCTTGGCCGAGATCATCACCGCCTCCGACGCGTCGATGCCGATCACCTCCTCGATCTGCTCCCTGATCCGGTCCGGTTCGGCCGCCGGCAGGTCGATCTTGTTGAGGACGGTGACGATCTCGTGGTCGTTGTCGATCGCCTGATAGACATTGGCGAGCGTTTGCGCCTCCACGCCCTGGCTGGCATCGACCACCAGCAGCGAGCCCTCGCAGGCCGCGAGTGACCGCGAGACCTCATAGGCGAAATCCACGTGGCCCGGCGTGTCGATCAGGTTCAGCGTGTATTGCTGGCCGTCCTTCGCGTCATAGATCAGCCGCACGGTCTGCGCCTTGATCGTGATGCCGCGTTCGCGCTCGATATCCATGGAATCGAGCACCTGATCGGTCATTTCCCGGTCGGTCATCGTTCCGGTCATCTGGATCAACCGGTCGGCCAGGGTCGACTTACCGTGGTCGATATGGGCCACGATGGAGAAGTTTCGGATGTTGGAAATCGGTTCGCTCGTCATGGCGCCCATGTAGCACCGGTTTGGCCATTCGCCTAGGCCACGGAAGAGCGAAATCAAATGGATTTGTCAATGCGGGCGGCTTGCTGGCGCGACATGGGCACTCGCCCGGGCCGGCGCGTTTCCGTCCGCCGCACTGTGTGGCAATCCCCCGCGCAGGACGGCGCGGGCCAGTGGCCGTTTCGTGGCCCCGGTTTGTTCCGATCGCGCCGATCTTTCGGCTCCCACGGTCGTTGAAGGCGGACGACACCCGGCGTGGCCCGCCGCCCCGCGATGGCCGGTCCCGGCGCCTATTGGCTCAGGAAGCTGCTTGTGGTTTGGGACTGATAGGTGAATGTGTCCGACCCCGCTTCGATCGCCGGCCCGGAGGGTCCTTGATAGGCCAGGTTCCAGTCGGTGACGATTTGGAGGTCTGATGCCGAACTTCTGGCATAGCCCGACCATCCGGTCACGGAATTGCAGTTCGCGGTGCCGTTGTTCCACGCGACGGAAAAGGAAATGAAATTGCCGTTGACCCGGCCGCTGATCTGATAGGGCGAGTTCTGGCACCCGGTTCCGGCCGCGCGGTTGATATACTGGCCGGTGACTTCCGCCGACGGACTGACGGTGATGGTCATCGTCGAGCCGGACTGGTTGACCCAGGTCGACGAGGTTCCAGTTAGGCTTGAAAAATCCGTGAAATCCGCGGCGTCGAAGGGGGAAAACGCGGCTGCCGGCAGGGTGCAGCACGCAACAAAAAGCATGGTGGCGCTCGATTTGAACATGGTTGGTCCTCTCGCTAAGGATATGCAACCATAGCGGAGAATGATTGGATAAACACGTTAAAAGTGTATCAAGTCATTCGGCTCGCAGGACGTTGAGGCAATCGCTTGGCAGAGCGGCAAGGGCCAGCGGCCGTTTCTTGACCACCGGCTTATTGGGATCGCGCGGTTTCTTCGGCACCCAGGGCTCGTCGGACAGCCAATAGGCCAGATGCGCGCCGCAGCCGTCGCCCGGCGGCGGCGGGTCCTGGTTCTTGCAGCCCCGCGCCCCGGCCGGACAGGACAGCCGGACGTGGAAATGATAATGGTGGCCCCACCACGACCGGACCTTTCTGAGCCACGTGCGGTCCGATCCACGTTCGAATTGGCACAGCGCCTTCTTGATCGTCGGATTGACGAAAATGCGCGCCACCCGCCGGTCCTGTGCCGCCCGCCGGATCAGCCTTGCGTGGGTGCCGGTCCATTTTTTCGGATCGACCCGCCGGTCGGCCCCCTTCACGTCGAGCGGGCCCTTGAGCATGGAGATGGCCGAGATTTGTTCCCGCTCTTGGCGGGACAGCCGCCGGTTTGGCATTTCCGTCAGCCAGATATCTGCATCGAGGCCGATCTGATGGCTGGTGTGGCCGGATGTCATCGGTCCGCCGCGCGGCTGGGCAAGGTCGCCGACCAGAAGCCCGCGCCAGCCGAGGCCGGGCGCATCGGCGGCTAGATCCTTCAAGAACGCGATCAGCTCCGGATGGCCCCAGTTGCGGTTGCGCGACAGGCGCATGACCTGCCAGCTCTCGCCGTCTGTGGGAAGCGCCGTTCCGCCCGCAAGACAGCCCCGTGCATAGGATCCGATCGCCCGGGCGCGCAGATCGGCCGGACCGGCCATGGCGCCAAAATAGGTCTTGGCCGGCGCATCCCCCTTAAGGAGCAGGTTCCGGACCGGCGGCGCCGTCCACCCTTCGGGCACCTCGGCCTTGGGCGCGGGAACCGGGATGGCCGCGGTGGTGGTGGTCCCGCCCGGTTTGGCCGGCGGTGTTGTCGCCGAAGCGCCCAAGCTGGTGACGCCCGCAAGGCTGGCGGCCATGGCGAATGCCGCCAAGCAAAGGGCCGAGCGCCGCGCGAGCATCACGCCGCGTGCCCCAGACCGGTGTCCGGTGTGGCGCCGGTGTGGTTCAGCTTGTCAATCAAGAGGTCCACGAACGCATCCAGCACCGTTGTCTGATCGCGGATGATCCGGTCGGCCGCGCCATTGAGCGCGATGATGTTGCCCGGTCGTGCGTTGTCCATCGCCTCGGCATCGGCCGGGATCGTGCCGTTCAGCCGGATATAGCGGGCGCCGTCCATCTCGTTGAACAGATGCTCGGCCTGGTAGCTTGCCGTCTGCGCCTGTCCGTCGGAAAAGATCGACAGGATCGGCACGCCTTTGGACGGCTGCATCCAGCCGAGCGCCCCCCAGCCGGTCGCCTCGGCATAGGGAAACGGGCGTTCCGGCGCGCGGCCGGTGCCGAGCGACAGAAGCACGATGTCCTCGGACGCCCAGCCGAGTTTTCGCGCCTCCAGATAGGCGGCGATCGCCGGATCGTTCATGAACACGCCGCCGTCAATCAGCGCTTCGTCGCGCTTGCGCGACAGGTTCTCGACTTTCGCCGGCTCGAAATAGGCCGGCGCCGCGGTGGTCGCCCGCACCGCCTGCCAGAAATAGTAGTCATCGGGCTGGCTGCCATTGTGCTGCATGCCATTGGTCATGAAGACCGCCGCCCGGGTTTCGATGTCATAGGCGGTCAGCACGAGGCGCGTCAGGCCGCTGGCCATCGACGTCCAGCCGAACCGGTCCTTCAGGATCTTTTCCAACGGCCGCGCGTCATAACTCTCATCGAACAGGCCGAACGGATTGGTGATCATCCGGCTGAGGCGTTTACCGATCGAGTTGACGAAGATGTCCCGCGCGTCGCGTTCGTAAAACATCCTGAGCTCTGCAAGCGTTGCCGCGGCCTCGCCCTTTTCGCCGCCGGGCTTGGGGGCCGACAGGCCCGCCGCGATGAGACCGCCCGTGGACGTGCCGCACATCAGGTCGAAGCAGGCATGCATCGGCGCGTTGACGCCGCGATGGGCAAGACGGCTCTCGATCGATTCCAGAATGCGCAAGGGAATCAGGCCGCGCACACCGCCGCCATCAATGGATAAAATGAACTTCTTTGTCCGGGTCATGCTCACCCCCTGAAAAATGAGGCCGGCGCCGACTGCCAATGCGAAAGGAGGCGCCCGGCACTGGCTGAATGGTCGCGGCGAATTGCGTCACCGCCATGGCAGCACATGAGGGATTTCAATGAAAGCCCGATCGTGGCAATCAGTTACCAGGATCTCAAACCCGGCCGGCCATGGGCGCGAACCCGTTGCCCGCGCCGGCTGATAACACCAACAGGACGTCTTTCATGAACATCGATCTTTTGCGCCGTCTTTGCGAAACCCCTGGCGTTCCGGGCCACGAGCACCGGGTCCGCGACCTCATCCTGAGCGAAATCGACGGCCTGTTCGATCATGTGGAAACCGATGCGATGGGGTCGTTGTTGTGCCGGCGGGAGGCGCGCAAGGCACCAAAGAAGGGCACAGTGCCGAAAAAGGTCATGCTGTTGTGCCACATGGACGAAATCGGCTTTCTCGTTTCGCATGTGACCGACAAGGGCTTCTTGCACATTCAGCCGGTCGGCGGTTTCGATCCGCGCAATCTGTTCTCCCGCCGGGTGCTCGTTTCCACCGACGAGGGCGACTTCAAGGGCGTGATGAACCCGGGCGGCAAGCCGATCCACATTTCAACACCGGAAGAGCGCAAGAAGGTGCCCGATCCCAAGGACTTCGTCATCGATCTGGGGCTCGGTGAAAAGGCCAAGGAGGTCGTCAAGATCGGCGACATGGTGACGATGGACGAGCCGCTGATTGAGATCGGCGACAAGATCGTCTCCAAGGCGCTCGACAACCGGGTCGCGTGCTGGCTGGGGATCGAGGCGGTCCGGGCGCTGGGCAAGACCAAGCATGGCTGCGAGATCCATGTCGCCTTCACCTGCCAGGAGGAGGTCGGCCTGCGCGGCGCGCGCACGGCGTCCTTTGCTATCAAGCCGGACATTGGCATCGGCATCGATGTGACCTTGTCCTGCGACACGCCGGGCGTTCCCGAACAGGACAGAACGACCGTGCAGGGCGGCGGCTTCGGTCTGCATGTGAAGGATTCCAGTTTCATCGCCGACCGGGCGCTCGTCCAGGAGATCGAGGCGCTGGCGGTCAAGGAAAAGATCCCCTACCAGCGCACGATGCTGGCCGCCGGCGGGCAGGACGGCGCGGCGGCCCAGCAGGCCGCGGCGGGCGCCAAGGCCGTCGGCATCGTCGTCGGCACGCGCTACATCCACACGGTCACCGAAATGATCCACCGCGACGACCTCACCGCCGCCCGCGACATTCTCGCCGCGTATCTGAAAAAGGCGTGAGCCTAGGGGGGCGGAGCAGCGTCGCCGCCGGACTGCCGCGGTTTTCGCGGGCTGATGCGTTTCGGTTGTAACAACGTCTTGCGCTCACGAAACCTGTGACGGTGCGTTTCGTCGCTGCGGCCAGACCTCCAGGACGCCGGCGCTGAGCACCAGCACGCCGCCGATCAGTTCCAAGGGCCCAAGCTTTTCACCGGCAAGGACGGCCGCGGACGCCGTGCCGATCAGGACTTCGGCCATCAACAGGATGCCTACCCGCGCCGGTTCCAGGCGCGGTGCCGCCCACATTAAGCCGGCCATCGACGCGCCCCACCACAGGGCGCCGGTCGCGATCGCCCAGCCGGCGGCGGTGAGCGCAGTCGCGACCGGCATGGCGGCTGGAACCGGCCCCAAAACCGGGGCGAGCACAATGGCGCCAATGCAGGCCCCGGCCGCGAACACGAAGCTGGCGTCGAGCGGTTCAAGGTCCGCCTTGTGCCGCATTCCGGTCGTGGCGATCGACCAGAGGATGCCGGACAAAAGGGCGAGCCATTCGCCCGTATGTTGCGGCAGGGGAAACTCGCCGCCGGCCCCCAACATCAGGCCGAGGCCGGCAAGGCCCACGGCAATGGCCGCGATCCGCAGGGGCGGGGTCGGCCAGCCCATGATGAAGCGTCCGATCAGCGTGCTCCAGACCGGGGTCAGAAAGAACAACAAGATGATGATCGCCACCCGGCCGTAGACGAATCCGGTCGAATAGAGGACGAACGCCACACCGCCGAGCGCAATCGACGCCACGCCGAGCGGGTGCGCTTTTTGAAGGCGCCGCCGCCCTTTGATGGCGAACGGTGTCAACAGAACCAGCGCCGCGGTGACAATCGCCAGCGTGCCCCAGGCCCCTGGAAGGGAAAGGTCCTCCAGCCGGCGCACCGGCAGCCAGTAAAAGCCCCAAAGGGCCCCGGTCCCGATCACGATTGACGTCGCAAGGCCTGTGGAATGCGCCCGATCCATGATCCCGGTTTAAAAGGCGCGATGGCGCCGCGTAAAGGGCGGGGCGGGCAATGGGTCCATGCCGGTTCGTTCTGATCCGCCGGGAACACGTTTCAGAACACGGGATGGGGGTGCATGCCCGGCCTTCGGACGCGCAGCCTGCTTTGCCCTCACCGCCATGCCACGGCATGCGGCTGCACTGCGGGCGGTCTGGAATGACGATCGACCAACCCTGCTTTCGTCATTGCCGGACTTGATCCGGCAATCCAGTCCGTGATCTTGCCTCACGGACGATCGTGCATGCAGGACCGAAACGGTCTGGATCCCATGGTCGAGCCATGGGATGACGCTCGAGGGTGGGGTGAGATCGCCCCCTTTACTCGGCGCCCCGCCCCCCGGGACGTCATCCCGGGCAAGCCAAAGGCGCGACCCGGGATCGGCGAACCACTGTGGTCGCGGCGGTTCCTCGGTCCTTCGCCTTGCTGCCCGGATCCCTGCCTTCGTCATTGCCGGACTTGATAGAGCCTGCCCCGGGCTTGACCCGGGGGCAATCCAGTCCGTGATCTTGCCTTACGGACGATCATGCAAGCGGGACCGAAACGGAATGGATCCCATGGTCAAGCCATGGGATGACGATCAAGGGCGGGGCAAAGGCCGTGCGCCTATGCCTCCTGACAAACGAAAAACCTTATCCACGCCCTGGTCGCTGGCCGTATACTTTGCCCGTTCCTGTCGTGCGGGGCCCGGGGCGGACCGGCCGGATCCAGGTGGCGGGAACCGGGTTTTGAGGTTTTTCAGAACGGCGTAACGGACCGTTCTGAAGATCCGGTGACCGGCGACCTTTTTTGAGCCTGCGGGGTCTGGCGCAGCGTTCAGAAAAGCCGCGTCTCGTATCCGGCAAGGGAAAGGCCACACCCCACCTTTCCGGCGCAGAAACGAGAAAGGCGCAACAGCCGCCACTCAAGGGAACCAGAACCCGGGCAGGCGTTTGGCCGTGCCACTTCCCACCCTCTTTCTGCACCCGGCACGCCCCGGGCGCCTGCCATCCCGTTTTTTTTGAGACGGGACATGAAAGATCCAAACGCCGGAGGGCAACCTCGCGGCGCTGTTGGCGCTGACCGCGCGCCCTCTCCCCAATCCGAACCTCCAGGCTGATTAAGTGTTACCTATGTCAGCGGATAAAACTGTTACCCATATGCCCGGTTGCACAGGCCAAGGGCCGGGCGGCGGATATTCGGGGTGCGGAGCCGTGAATTCCCGGCACGGCTCCGGGCCGGGACAGCCGGCGCCCGGTTGCGATTTGGCCGCGCAAGGAACGAGATCAGAGACAGCCGTCCGGAGGATATGCAGCGCCGGCCCGACAGTCTCCCGTTCTGGCCCCCGGCCCATTCGGACCGGCCTCAGCTCATCCAGCGCAAAGTCTTGGCGGTGACCGGGTTGTTGAAGTCCCTGTCTTCCGATTGGGAGGCGGCCCATTCGCGCTTGAGCTGCATCCACCATCGGCCCTGGGTGTCCGCGTCGTTGATCAGCATGAGCTTGGGATTGTATTCCAGCCCCTCGCGCTGCTGGATGACGACCTGCCGGTCCTGGTTGAGAAAGACGTTCATCAATCGCTTGACCAGTGGCTTGAGCGGCTTGACCCAGCCCATGGTGGTCCAGAACATCTGCCGGACCTCCGTCTCGTCCTCGGTGACCGGCGTGATGGTGGTGAGGCCGACGACAGAGTGTTTCGAGCCCTTGATGTGCTCGATGCGAAGTCCCGGCAGGCGGTAGCGGATTTCGGTCGTCACGTCATCGCCGAGCGCCTTGTAGGCGATGTTTTGCGGCGGCAGCTTGTGGCGCACCATCGCCCAGCCCAGCTCCGTCGGTTCGAACTCCTTCACCTTCGGCCTGAGCTTCGTGGCGTTCTTCTTGAACCACCAGGAGGTGTGCACGAAGGCCGCGTGGGTCGGGTCCATCAGGCCGAGCGCGGCGTGATCGACCGAGCAGATGAACGGCTGCATGATGGCGACGTCCGGGCCGTGATCAACGGCAAAGTCGGGCAGCATGGGCGGCTCGGGCTGGCGGCCGCCCGCGGGCGCCTCGCCGTTCTCCGCGAAATAGATCCAGATCAATCCCTGTTGTTCGACCGCCGGATAGGCACCGCAGGTGATCTTCGAGTAGTCGATGCTCTGGTAGTCGTGCGTCGACGGGATATCGACGCAGACCCCGTCGGTGCCAAATTTCCAGCCGTGATAGCAGCATTGGACATGCTTGCCATCAAACCAGCCGTGGCGCAGCGGGATGCCGCGATGCGGGCAGATGTCGCGGAGCGCGAACACCTTGCCGTCCGCGTCCCGGCCAATCAGCACCATCTCGCCCATGAGCTTGCGGCCAGTCATCGCGCCGGGCTTGATCTCCCTGCCGGGGCAGGCGACATACCAAAGACCCCTGAGGAGGTCTGCCTTCAACTTGTCCACGGTCATTCATCTCCGAAATCCGTCCAGCGGTCAGACGGCGCGGAAGATGTACTAAAGCGGGCCTGCCGCCTCAATAGGAGAAGTGGCCGTGGGATTGCTTATGCGATCAGGTCGCCAAGCGCGGCGGCCTGCGCGCCGGTTCCGGCATAGAGCGAGCTGACGGACGCAGATTGATAGGATGCGCTCACGCCGCCGACTTCGGCTTCAATATTGGCCGCGCTGGCCGAGCGGACGGACAGGCCGGTCGCCGCATTGTAGGAGACGCGCTCAAAGGACACGAATTCCGCCGAGATGCTCTGGTCGCCGACTTCCGCCTCGATTGTCGTCGTCGTGATGGTGCCGCTTTCATAGGCGAACGAAGACGGTCCGCCGCCGGTCTCCCCACCAAGGGCTGATTTCAGTTGCCCGGCGGTCTTTTGGTAGTCCTCGATCGTGGCAAGCGCGCCATCCTCGGCTTCGTCCTCGTCGCCGCCCTTGCCCTTTTCCACCGCCGCGCGCAAGGCGGCGATCACGACGGCATCCTCCTCGGCCTTCTTGCTGGCCGCTTCCAGGACGCTCAAGGCCGGGGCCCCGGCCGGCTCGTTTTTCGCCTTCTGGTCCGTCCCGGCGGTGCGTCCTGCACCAAAGGACGCGGTCAAGATGCTCGACGATTGGGTGGTCGTCTCGATCGAAATCTGCATGAGGGCGGCGCTCCTGCTTCTCGCCTGATGTGCCGAGACGGTCCGCGAAAAGCCTTAACAGCCCGTTAACCGTGTCCGCCGCCGCCGATCACACTCCCGTCAGCGAAACACTCGGCGAGAAACCGTCCGCCAAGCATCATGCCGCGCTCGTCGATGCCATGTCCCAGTCCGCTGAGTTCATGCGCTGAAACGCGGACCCCGGCGGTGCGCAGCGCGGTCTCGGCCGCGCCAAGATGATAGGCGGGCACCACGTCATCGGCGGCGCCGTGAACCAGCAGCACCGGGCTGGAGGTGTGGATGTGGCCCAGCGTGTCCGGTCCCGGCAAAAGGCCCGAATAGCCGAGAATGGCGGCCGGCGATTGGGCCCGGCGCAGGCCGGTGTGGAGCGCCATCATGGCGCCCTGGCTGAAACCGACCAGCGCAAGATCGGCCGCCGTTAAATCGTGGCGCGCGAGCTCCTGGTCGATAAAGGCGTCGAGCACCGGCCGGGCGGCCTCCGCGCCGAGCGTGTATTCGCGCATGTCCCGTTCGCTGAGCGCAAACCACTGCCGCCCGCCGAACGCCTCGAAGGGCAGGGATTCGGGCGCGTTGGGGGCCACAAAGGCCGCCTCCGGCAAGGTTCCGGCCCAGGCCCGGCCAAGATCGATCAGGTCGGCGCCATTGGCGCCATAGCCGTGCAGGATGATGACAAGTTGCCGGGCGCGGCCGCCCGATGCGGGGTCGAGACGGGGTCCGGTCAGGTTGGGATGAGGCATGGCGGGCTCCGGTCCTTAAAGATCACCGCCGTCAGCGCCGGCGCGGGCGGGGCGGACACCGAAAGCCTTGCCCCGCAGCGCCTTCATGCACAAGAAGATGGTTGCCACGATGAGCAGGCCCGACAGCGCAAAGGGTGCGCCGGGGAGATAAACGGGCGCATCGGCGGCGGCGAAAATCCCGAAGATCTGGGTCATGATCACCGGACTGATCATCATGGCAATGCCGGTGATGGAGTAGATCACGCCCTGGAGTTCGCCTTGCGCATCGTCCGGAATGTGGTTGGCCATTAGGCCGGTGAAGGCCGGTTTGGCCATGGCGCCAAGGGCCGCGAACGGCATGAACGCATAGATCATCCAGCCCGCTGTCGCCACGGCCAGCGCCGCGAAGGCCACGGCGTCGGCAACCAGCCCGAAGATCAGCGTCCGGCCCGGTCCAAGTTTGGGTTCAACGACCCGGATGAGATAGCCCTGGACGAACGCGAACCCGAAGCCGACGACGGCCAACGACAGGCCAATGTCCCGGGGGCCCCATCCGACGGCCTCCCAGGTGTAATAGCTCCAGATCGCCGGGTAGACGTTTTGCGCCACCTCGAACAGGAACAGCGCAATCAAAAGCGTGCGGACCGCCGGGAAATTCGCCATCTGCCGGAGCGCGCCGAGCGGATTGGCGCGGCGCCAATCGAAGGCGCGGCGGTTCGTCTCCGACAACGTTTCGGGAAGGGCGAAATAGCCGAGCGCGAAGTTGAGGGCGGAAAGGGCGGCCGCGGCATAAAACGGGGCCCGGGGCCCGAATTCGCCGAGCAGCCCGCCGATCGCCGGTCCGACGATGAAGCCGATGCCGAACGCCGCGCCGATCAGGCCGAAATTCTTGGTCCTGTCTTCCTTGGTCGAGATATCGGCGATGAAGGCGGACGCGGTGGCGATCGTGGCGCCGGCGATGCCCGACAGGATCCGCCCGATGAACAGGACGGCCAGGCTGCCGGCAAGCGCCATGATCAGGTAATCGACGGCCAGGGCAGCCATGGAGATCAAAAGCACCGGGCGGCGTCCAAACCGGTCGGACAGGTTGCCAAGGGCCGGCCCGAACAGAAACTGCATCGCCGCGTAGACAAGGCTGAGCGCGCCGCCCCAGATCGCCGCCTGGTTCACCGGGGCACCCGTCAATTCGGTCAGCAAAGATGGCAGGACCGGCATGATGAGGCCGATCCCCATCATGTTGATGGCCACCGTCGCGAAGATGAAGATCAGGGCTTTGGGCGGCGCGGACGGTCCGGTCACGGAAACGCTTTCGCCGGACGCTGCGCCATCGGGTTTACTCGGCCGCGACCAGGTCGGGCGCCGTCCAGGCTCCGCTTTCCACATCTTCGACCTGCCGGTCGATCTGGGTGAGCACGAAGCGGGAGAACGGACCGAGATGGACGTAGAGCGCCATGATCATCAAGACCGGCTTGACCGCCCGGAAATTGGTCAGCGCGGTGTAAATCAGCGTCTTCCAGAACGGGCCGCGATAGGCGGTGTTCACGAATGTCATGGCGAAGATCAGGCGGCCGAACAGTTTGAGATCATGCGTCAGCCCGGCGCCGAGCAAGGATCCGTTGGCGCCCTTCATGTTCAGCATGCGCGCGACTTTACGCACGCGGCCAAAATAGGCATCGGGCGCATACACGCGGTCGACGATCTGGCGGAAATCCTTCAGGATCACGGACCGCGGCCGTTTGGTCGTGAAATTGAGACCGGCCGTGCACTGGTCACCGTCCAGTGTGTCGGGATCGTCGGTGCCAAAATCCTCGTGCAGCCGGCCTTCGGACGCCAGCCGGCGGGTCAACTGCGTATTTGGCAGCGCGTAGAGCAGCCCGGTCATGGCCACGGGAATGGCGGCTTCCTCGATCAATTCCGTGATTTCCTCCGCGACCTGATTGCTTTCCTCGTCAAAGCCGACGATGAAGCCCGCGACGACGAAGATGCCGGCCTCATAAATCTTGTGCACGCTTTTGGCGATGTCCCGGCGGGTGTTTTGTTTCTTGCGTGTGGCGACCAGCACATCCGGATCCGGGCTTTCGATGCCGATGAAGACGGAAAAGAACCCGGCCTCCTGCATCATCTGCAAGAGCGCGGGGTCATCGGCCAGATTGAGCGAAGCCTCCGTCGACATTTCAAACGGATAATTGCGGGCCTTCTGCCAGGCGATGAGGTCCGGCAAGAAGCCCTTCACCGCCCGTTTGTTGCCGATCAGGTTGTCGTCGACAAAGTCGACATGACCGCGATAGCCAAGCTCGTAGAGCCGGTCGAGCTCGGCAAGCATCTGGGCATTGGTCTTGGTGCGCGGCACCCGGCCGTAGAGTTCGATAATGTCGCAGAATTCGCAGGTGAACGGGCAGCCGCGGGAAAACTGCACCCCGACCTGGACATAGCTCTTGAAATTCAGGAGATCGAACCGCGGGATCGGCGACGAGGTGACGTCGGCCTTGAATTTTTCGGCTTCGAATGTTCCAGCGCGCGCGCCGGATTCCCAGGCCTCGATAAACGTGGACAGGATCCCTTCGGCCTCGCCCAGCACGCGGAAATCGGCCTTCATATAGACCTGCGGGCTTGACGTGAGATCCGGTCCGCCGACGGCGACGGGAATGCCGTGGGCCTTGCAGGCATCGATGATGGCCAAGGTGTCGGATTGCTGCGGCAGCATGCCGCCGGTCATGACCAAATCCGCCATCCGGAGGTCGGCGTCCGTCAATTCTTCGGTGTTGCGATCGATGAGGCGGACATCCCAGGTGTCCGGCAGCATGGCGGCGATCGTGATGAGACCAAGCGGCGGTGCGGGATACTTAGCGCCGATCAGCTCACAAGTTGCGCCATAGTTCCAGAACGAACCGGAATTGAACCTGGGGTAAACAAGCAAAACACGCGTTGATGGCGCCATGCGTTTTCCTCTGAACCGTTTTCGCCGAAATCACGGTGAGCGCGAGCCTATCAAGATTGTACCGCAACGCAAACCCACCCGGCGGCTCAACGCCGGGAAATAAAAAAGGGCGGTCTTTACCGCCCTTCCGAAAAACGCATTTGGCCGCGTTCAGAGGATCTTCAAATCCTCGGCCATCGGGCGTCCGCGCCGCCACTCAAGGTCGTAGACGACCAATTGGCCTTCTTCCAAGTGGTCGATGCCGGACCGGTGCAGAGCTGAAATCTCGACAAGGATGTCCTCGCCGTCTTCGGGTTCGATCGAGCCGATCCCTCGGCCAACGTCGAACCACTTCACGTTTCCATGATGCATGGTTCTTTACTTTCTTTTTTTTGGTTCAAGCCTCCGGAGAAAGTTTATCTTCCGTATTCGACGGCTTGATGACAGCAATACCGTTTCAGTAGGCAAAGGTCTGTGCGGCAATGTCCGCAAACACCGTTAGTGTCCCATTTCGGACTTAACGATTTATTTACAACGATAATGAAAAGAGCGCTGTAAAACCTGCGCGTAATGCACGGTTTTTCGATCGCGCTTTAAGGACGCGATGTTGGATAAATATTGTAAATTTTCAAGAATACAAGGGCCGGGCGGTCGGTTCGTGGCGCAGCATTGGCGCCGAGAGATCCGTTCCCGCGCGCTCACGGCGCTGAACGGCAATCGGCACCGATCGGGCTTCATCGCACCGTTGACGGCGTTCACATGCCGCATTCAAGCTCGCGGTGAGGGCGCGCGCGGGAATGTGTCGACCGCGCAAGGGGGCGGTGACTTAGCGCGCCAATTCGCCGCGGATGACATAGCGGAGCAATTCGACCACCTGTTCGGAGGTCTCGGCAACAGCCAGAGCGGCCCCGTCCACCTCCTTGAGCGGGTGCGTCAGGTCGGGGCTGTGCAGCACGATCAGCGATTTGCCAAGGGCGGAGGCGTAACCGGCATCGAAGGCCGCGTTCCACTGCTTGTACTTGTCGCCGAAGCGGACGACGACAAGGTCGGCCTTCTCGATCAAGGTGCGGGTGCGGATCGCGTTCACCTTCGAGCCCTTGTGGTCGTACCAGAATTTTTTCTCTTCGCCGCCCAGGATCGCCGCGCCGCAATCGTCGCTGGCGTCGTGATCGGTGACCGGCGCTGAAAACGTGACCGGCAGGCCGAGTTTTTCGGTTCCGTCGATGATGCGTTCCCGCCAGTCGGTGTGGATTTCTCCTGAAAGATACACATTCCAGTCAGTCATGGCGGTCGCTCCTAGGTCCAAGTTGGCGGCAACATGCCGGTGCCGCCCGTATGCGGCAAGGTTAAGGTCTTTCGCCCCCGATGTAGACCGTCCGCCGGTGGTCTCCGGCCCGCCAGCCGTGATGTGAGGTTGACGGCGCCGCCGATGGCCGTGTCGTTCCGGGTCGATCGACTATCCGATCGCGGGCTAACGCCCAACATACTCGGGCGCGAGCGCGTCAAGCGCGATCCGGTAGTTCGGATACTGAAACTGGTAGCCGAGTTCCGCTTTGACCCGCGCGTTGGAGACCCGTTTGTTTTCACCGTAAAACGACCGCGCCATCGGCGTGAGGTCGGCGTCCTCGAACGGGATTTCGGGCGGTGCGGCGACGCCCAGAAGCGAGGCGGCCAAGGTCACGACATCCTGCGGCGGTGCGGGTTCGTCGTCGGTGACGTTGAAAATCCCGGTGCCCGGGCGGTCGATCGCCAGGGCCAGCACTCCGGCAATGTCCGCGACATGGATGCGGTTGAACACCTGGCCCGGCTTGACCAGCCGCCGCGCCCGGCCCTTTTTGAAGTTCTCGAACGTGTTGCGGCCGGGTCCGTAAATGCCCGACAGCCGGAAGATCTGAACGGCCTTGCCGGTATCATCACTGAACTCCAGCCACGCGGTTTCCGCCGCGACCCGTTGCACCGACCGCTTGGACACCGGCCGGCATGGCGTGTCTTCATCCACCCAGGCGCCATCGTGGTTCCCATAGACGCCGACCGTCGACAGATATCCGATCCATTCAGCTTTGCTCGCCGCAAGATCGGCGCGGTGCAGGTTGAGGACCGGATCGCCGTCTTCGCCGGGCGCGATCGAGACAAGGACGTGGGTTGCCTTGCGCAAAGCGTCGGCGATGCCGGTGCCGGGGCTGGTCCCATCAAACAGGAACGGGTGAATGCCCTCGGCCTGCAAGGCTTTGGCTTTGTCCGCCGAGCGTGTCGTGCCGCCGATCCAGTCGAACCGGTCCCGGACCGCGTCGACAAATGCCCGGGACGAATAACCGACACCAAAGACAAACAAACGCATGGCCATCACCTTAAAGCGTCAAGTGCGGGCGGCGGATTTCATAAAGCGCGACGCCGGTCGCGACCGCCAGATTGAGACTGTCGGCCTGGCCGGCCTGGGGAATACGGATTAGCGGTTCACAGGCGGCGGCCGTCTCGGCGCCAAGTCCCTGCTGTTCGTTGCCCATGACAAGGAGAACCGGCTCCCGGTAGTCCGGGGTCCGATAATCCACCGCACCCTCCAGATGGGTGCCGACGACCATGCCGGGCCAGTTGCGCGCGAAGTCCAAAAACGCCTCCGGATTGGCTTTGGCGATCGGCACGTGGAACAGGGAGCCCATGGTTGCGCGGACCGTTTCCACGGCGAACGGGTCCGTGCAGTCGCCGACCAGGATCACGCCGCCGGCCCCGGCCGCATCCACCGTGCGGATGATGGTGCCCAGATTGCCAGGATCGCGCACCCGGTCGAGGGCCACCCAGACGGTTGCATCAGCGGTGCCGATGTCGGAAAGGGCCAGGGTCTTTTGCGCATAGACACCGACCACGGTCTGCGGATTGTCCTTGCGTGTCATCGCCGAAAGAATGGCGGTGCTGACCTCAAGCACCACGGCGCCCCGGGCCTTTGCCACTGCCGCCGCCTGCTGGGCTTTCGGATTGTCGCGCGCGTCCGGTCCAAGCGCCAGATAGCGCACGGTCCAGCCGGCGTCGAGCGCGTCGGTGGCCAGTTTTAAGCCTTCGGCGACAAACAGGCCCGATTGCGTGCGGTGTTTGCGCTGCGCCACCAGCCCTTTGATTTCCTTGACGACCGGATTGGCATGGCTGGTGATCTGCTTGACTGTTCCCGCGCGCGGCGATCCGCCGGTCTGGCTCATGGGGGCTCCGGAACAAAGGATTAACCGCACCTTTGATTGGGGTGTGCGGGGTGACTCTATCTGTCTCCCGCATAGGGCTGTGACCGGCCGCGGTCAAGCTGCGGGGCGCCAGGTCGGTCAGGCAACTTACGACAGCAACCGGCCTGTGGCGATGCGGATGGACTCGTTGATGTCGACGGGAAACTCGTGCACGTCGAGCTTGCCGTCGATCGCCAGGAAGGACAGGCCGTGCACGAAGGTCCAAAGCGGAAACGCCCGGCCGACAACGGCTTCGTCCACTTCCGTCTTGCCAAGGAACTTGGCGACTTCGCCCAGAAGAATCCCGTAACAGGCACGCCCGACCTCTCTCATTTGCGCGTTTTCGGGTTTTGCGCCCATCGCGCCGAACATCAGGCGGAATGTGTGCGGTTCGCGGATCGCGAAATCGACGTAACCGCGGCCGATCGCGGAAATGGATTCAACGGTTCCGCGCGGATGGTTTTGCACCAGTGTCTCCATATCCTCCCCAAGCCGCTTCAACCCGTCGGCCGCAATCGCCGCCAAAAGATCCTGCTTGGACGAAAAATGCCGGTAGGGCGCGGCCGTGCTGACCCCGGCCAGGCGGCAGGCGTCGGACATGGAAAAACCGTCCGGCCCGTGCATCTCGATGAGGCTCCTGGCCGCGGCGATCAACTCGCCTTTCAAGTCGCCATGGTGATAGGCGGTCTTTTTGTGAACGGTCACGTCGGTCATCCCGATTGAGTTCCTTGGCGTCTTGTTGTTCTTGGATTTTCGCGCAGGTGCCGGGACCGGAATACGGGGCCGCGCCCGGCAAAGCCAACGGCCATCGTCCAAAGCTCGAAATTTTCTGCGCGTCTCCCCTTGTTAAAGTTAGTCATGCTAACATATGTTATCAAGACTAACATTGTTAGTTGGATTGACATGCCGGACTTCCCGCCGGAAGCGGGGATCAGGGCCTTGGCGCGGCGCCCGGTGGCGGCCGCCAAAATCGACAGCGGCAGCGTAACTTGGAGCCAGTCGTCATGAGCACACCGGACGGAACCACAACCCGGACGACATCCTCGGCCGGCAAATGGCTCAGGCGGGTGGCATCGTTTGCGACCGCCTCGACAAGCATGGTCCTGGCCGGGGCGGCGGTTTGGATCGGCGCGTCGACGATCGAAATGCGCGCCGATGAAAAACCGCCCCGCGATCCGGCGCCGCTGGCTGTGGTCGAAACCGTGCGGCCTGAACCGGCATCGTCCTACCTGGTGACACGCCGCTATGTCGGGCGCCTGGAACCCAGCCGCCAGACGGATCTGGCCTTTGAGTTCGGCGGTACGGTTGCGCGCGTTCTGGTGGACGAAGGTGAAATCGTGGAAGCGGGCGGGCTGGTCGCGGCGCTGGACACGCGCACGCTTCAGGCCGAACGCCGCCAGCAGGCCGCCAATCATGCGGCGCTGCAAAGTGATCTCGAACTTGCCCGGTTAACCTTCGAACGCCGGCAATCGCTTGCACAAAACGGCCATATCAGCGCCCAGTCGCTGGACGAAATCCGGCTCCAGGTCGCCCGGCTGCAATCCTCGGTGCTGGCGACCGATGCTGCGATCGAGGCGATCGATGTCCGGCTCGACAAGGCGTTGCTGAGGGCGCCATTTTCAGGCCGGATCAGCGTCCGGGCGATTGATGAGGGGGCGACGGTGGGAGCCGGTTCGCCGGTCTTGACCATTTTGGAAACCGCCCGCCCGCGGGTCCGCATTGGCCTGACACCGGAGCAGGCAGACCTGCTCTCCGATGAGGACGCGCACCCGATCAAGATCCGGGACCGGGAGTTTCCCGCGCGCCTCCTGGCCCGCCGTCCGGACCTTCAGACCCGCACGCGCACGGTCGAGGCCTTGTTTGAATTGGACAACAGTGCCGCGGCGGCGGCCTTCGGGCAGCTTGCCGAACTGGAAGTGCGGGTCAGCGTCGATGATGCCGGATTCTGGGTGCCGGTGTCGGCCCTGAAGGAAGGTCAGCGCGGTCTCTGGGCCTTGTTTTCGCTCAGCCCGGCCGAGGACGGTTCGGACGGCGTGATGACCGTCCAACAGGAGTCGGTGGAAATTCTCCATGTCTCCGGCGACCGTGCCTATGTGCGCGGGACACTGGCATCCGACGCTATTCTGGTTGCCAGTGGTGTTCACAAGGTCGTACCGGGAAAAACCGTGCGCCGGGCGCCAGCAAAGGGCTAGGTCATGGAAACGCTGTTTTTTCGCCAGCCGCGGCTGGTTGTCCTGACCATCCTGGTGTTGTTGGCCGCCGGTGCCTCGGCACTGGTCGGCATCGGCCGTCAGGAAGACCCCACGATCACCAACCTCTTCGCCACGGTCACAACCGTCTATCCCGGCGCGGACCCGGCGCGGGTGGAAGCGCTCGTCACGGAAAAACTCGAGACCGAGCTGCTTGAGATCGAAGAGATCGACGTCATTGAATCGACGTCCGGATCCGGCGTGTCGATCGTCCAGATCGAATTGCTCGACACACTGGGCGAGGAGGAGATCGAACAGAGCTGGTCGGAAATCCGCGACAAGATCGATGATGCAGTGCGCCTGTTCCCGGCCGGTGTGCAGGATCCCGAATTCAGCACCGATGGTGCTGGCGCGTTTGCCGCAATCAGTGCCTTGGCGCCGATCCGGGATGATCTTCCGCCCGCCATTCTCGACCGCTATGCGGAGAGCCTCGCCGACCGCTTGCGCACGCTGCCCGGCACGAAATCGGTCGAGATTTTCGGCGAGCAAACCGAGGAAATCCTCGTCGAAATCGACCCGGTCGTGCTGACTTCGCTGTCGTTGACCGTCGATCAGGTTGCCGATGCGGTCCGGTCGGCCGACGCCAAGGTCCGCTCGGGCCGGCTGCGCGACGGTGACCGGGACTACCTGATCGAGGTGGAGGGTGAAATCGCCGCGCTCGACAGGATCCGCCAGATCCCGGTTGCGACCGGTGCATCCGGCATTGTCACCCGGGTCGGCGATGTCGCGGTCGTGCGCAAAGGCATCCAGATGCCGCAGAGCGAAGTCGCGATTTCATCCGGCCGGCCGGCGGTTCTGGTCGCCGCCAAGATCGCCGATGGCCTGCAGGTGGATGCCTGGATGGAGCGCGTGCGCGCCGAGCTTGCCGATTTCGAGGCGGAACTGCCGTCCGCCGTCCGCTATGATCTGGTGTTCGATCAAAGCACCTACACCATCGACCGGTTGAGCGATGTCGGGCTTAACATCGCCATCGGGATGGGCCTGGTGGTCTTCGTTCTTCTGGTGACGATGGGCCTGCGGTCGGCGCTGATTGTCGCGATGGTCCTGCCGCTGGTCACGCTCGCCTCGTTCGCGACGATGAGCATGATCGACCTGCCGCTTCACCAGATGTCGCTGACCGGTCTGATCGTCGCGCTCGGGCTTCTGGTCGACGCCGGCATCGTGATGACGGACGAGATCCGTCAGGCGCTGGAGGCCGGAAAGACCCGCCAGCAGGCTGTACAAAAGGCTGTTCGCCGGCTGTTCGCCCCGCTCCTGGCGTCAACCGTCACGACGGCCCTGTCGTTCATGCCGATGGTGCTCCTGCCCGGACCGGCGGGCGATTTTGTCGGCGCGATCGCGCTCGCCGTCATCATCATGCTCATCTGGTCGTTCCTCGTGGCCATCACGGTCACCGCGGCGGTGGCGGGCTGGGTCCTGCCGGCAGGCGATGCAGCCCAGTCAGTGCGCGGACCGCGTCTGTCGCGGCTGGTCTCCGTGCCTTTCCGGTTCTCCCTCAAGATGGCGATGCGCAATCCGCTGAGCTCCATCGCGTTCGCGCTGGTGCTGCCGGTCATCGGGTTCATGAGCATGCCGACCCTGACGGCGCAGTTCTTCCCCGGCGTCGACCGCGATCAATTCCATATCGAGGTAGAACTCGCCGACGGCACGGCGATCGCGGAGACACAGGCGACCGCGCTGGCCATCGACGAAAGCCTGCGGGCGATGGATGGTATCCAGCAAGTGTCGTGGGTTGTCGGCAAGAGCGCGCCGGCGTTCTACTACAACATCGTCGGCAACCGCGACCGCGCGCCGGCCTTTGCCCAGGCGCTGGTGACAACGGCTTCGCCCGATGACACGGCGCAGCTCGTCCCTGAACTTCAGGAAAGCCTGACGAACAGTTTCCCGGCGGCCCGCATTCTGGTCCGCGATCTCGTGCAAGGCCCGCCGGTCGATGCCCCCGTGGAACTCCGGCTTGTCGGGCCATCGCTCGAGACGCTGCGGGCAGAGGGCGAGGCAATCCGGATGATCGCAGGCCGCGTTCCCGATATCACCATTGTCCGCACGACACTCGATGGCGGCGCGCCGAAGCTGTCGTTTGCGGTGGATGAGGACAAGGCGCGGCTGGCCGGTCTGTCCCTGACCGGCGTCGCCCGCCAGCTTGAGGCCGCCCTTGAAGGCGCGACGGGCGGCAGCCTGATCGAAGGCACCGAGGAACTGCCCGTGCGGGTGCGGGTCGGGTCCGACACGCGGGCTGATCTGGTCGCAATCGCCAGCTTGCCACTGGTGCCGGCCGGACAGGCCACGCCGGGCGAGGCATCCCGCTTTGACGGCCTGCCCCTGGCGGCGATCGCTGATATTTCCCTCGTTCCGGCCGAAAGCGTGATCAACCGCCGCAACGGCGAACGGACCAACACGGTTCAGGCCTTTGTCCAATATGGTGTATTGCCCGAAGAGGCACTGAAGCGCCTTCAGGACGAAATGACCGCCGCCGGATATACGCTGCCAAGTTCGGTCCGCATGGAGACCGGCGGTGATTCCGACGCGCGCGATGACACGCTCAAGAACCTGATCGGATCGCTCGGTCTCATCGTGCCGCTCTCGATCGCGGCGGTCGTGCTCACGTTTAATTCGTTCCGTCTGACCGTCGTTACCTTCATCGTGGCCGGACTGTCGGCCGGTCTCAGCCTCTTGTCGCTGGCCGTGTTCCAGTATCCGTTTGGCATCAACGCGATCATCGGGGTGATCGGCTCGATTGGCGTCTCGATCAACGCGGCGATCATCATCCTGACCGGTTTGCAACAGGACGCCCGCGCGGCCGCCGGTCATACAGGCGCGATGGTCGATGTGGTCATGCGCTCCAGCCGGCACATCATCTCGACGACGCTGACGACCTTCGGCGGGTTTCTGCCGCTCATCATCGAGGGCGGGGGATTCTGGCCGCCGTTCGCCATGTCGATTGCCGGCGGCGTGCTGCTCTCCAGCATCGTGTCGTTTTATTTCGCCCCGCCCATGTTCGCGCTGGTCTATGCCCGACGCGGCGCGGCCGCCGATCGGTCCGGCCAATCGGAACTGCCGAGCCCCGATGAAGTACGGCACATCGCACAGGACAACACACGGACCGTGGCCATGGCCGCCGAATAGGAGCTTTACCGGCCGCTCCACCTGGAAAACAGCGAGGTGGAAAGGGCCCGGTTTCCATCCTTTTCGCGGATCAGGAGTTCGCCTGATTCCAGGCGTCCGCCCCGATCCGACAAGGTTTCGGCCATCAACTCGTGGATCGCGACGAAGCTGGACCGGATCGCATAGGCCGTCAGGATCATGAACAAGGCGTCCTTGGCCAGCAGCGTTTCGAGGTCCTTTAGCAGTCCCGGCAGGCTGGTATAAAGATCCCAGACCTCGCCCTTGGGCCCGCGGCCATATTTGGGCGGGTCGAGGATAATGCCGTCGTAGGTGTTGCCCCGGCGGACCTCGCGGGCGACGAACTTGGCCGCATCCTCGCAGATCCACCGGATCGGCAGATCGTCCAGCCCGGACAGCGCCTGGTTCTCGCGGGCATAACCGATCGCCTTCTTCGACGCGTCGATATGGGTGACTTGCGCGCCCGCGGTGGCCGGAAGCAATGAGGCGAGACCAGTGTAGCCGAAAAGGTTCAGGATCTTGACCGGCCGGTCGGGTGCGCGCTGTTTTTCCGCGCGGATTTGCGCGTTGACCCAGTCCCAATGCGCCGCTTGTTCGGGAAACACGCCGACATGGCGGAACGACATGAACCGGCCCCGGTAGCTGACCGGTCCGTAGCGCATGTCCCAGGTCTCGGAAACACTGCCGGCAAAGCGCCACCGGCCGGGCCCTTCTTCCTCAACGTCGCCGGAAAACACCGCGTCGGCCCGCTCCCAAACAACTGGCGTCAGGCGCCGCGCGCCCATCGCCTGCGGCTCGGGCCGCACAAGCGTATAGCGGCCGTATTGCTCGAGCTTCTGGCCCTCGCCCATGTCGAGAAGCCGGTAGTCGTCCCAGCCGGCGGTTTCCAGCATGACGGGATAAACGCCGATGGGTGGCGCGCCGGGGCGTGCGTATGTCGGGGCGGTGTCGTTGTCGGGCACGGAATTGGATCGCCGGAACGTTTTGGTCGAATGAAACGCCTTAGAGCAAAATCCCGGCGGATTGAACCGCTTAGTTGCCGTCCGCCAGGTTAATTCACGTGTCCGGGCTAAGACGCGGCCGACAAAAATGCCGGGCAGAATTGCCCGGCATCGATCAGATGGACGCCCGCGTTTCGGCTTACGCGGCGGCGACGTCGCGCAAGAACCGCTCCACCTCGTCCTTGAGCTGGTCCGTCTTCTCGGTCAGTTCGCTGGACGCGCTGAGCACCATGTCCGCCGAGGATGAGGTCTGGTCGACGGCCTGGGAGAGCTGCGACATCGAGGACGAGACGGTGGTCGTGCCTTCCGCCGCGCGCTGGACATTGTGCGAGATTTCGCCCGTCGCCGAGCCTTGTTGTTCGACGGCTGCCGAAATCGTCGCCGTGTAGCTGTTCACCTCGTCCATGGTCTGGGTAATTTCCCCGATCGCCTCGACGGAGTCGCGGGTGGCGTTCTGGATCGCTGAAATCTGGGTGCTGATTTCTTCCGTCGCCTTGGACGTCTGCGTTGCCAGCTCCTTGACTTCCGCGGCGACGACGGCAAAACCCTTGCCGGCTTCCCCGGCCCGTGCGGCCTCGATCGTGGCGTTGAGGGCCAAGAGGTTGGTCTGTTCGGCGATCGCCTGGATCAGCGTGACGACCTCGCCGATCTTGGTGGCTGATTCCGCCAGGCTGGAGACCTTGTCGTTGGTGACCTTCGTCCCCTTGGTCGCGCGGTCGACCACTTCGGTCGTTTGCGCGACCTGACGGGAAATCTCGCCGATGGATGCTGCGAGCTGTTCCGCCGCGCTGGCCACGGTCTGGACGTTGCTCGTGGTTTCGTCGGACGAGGTCAGCGTCTGATTGGCATGGCTGGAGCTTTCGCGCGCGATTTCCGTCAAGGCCTGAGCGGTCTGGTCCAATCCGCCGGCCGTCTGGCCGACCGAGTTGATGACGTTTTCGGCCGTGGAGCGGAACGACGCGATCAAGTCGTCGATGCGTTGCTGCCGGGCGGTCCGGGCTTCCGATTCGCGTTCCTGGTCGTTTTGCAGGCGCGCACGCTCCTTCGCGTTGTCCTTGAAGACCTGGACGGTGCGGTTCATCACGCCTATTTCGTCTGCCCGGTCAAGGCCCGGAATCTCCACGTCCGTGTCGCCTTCCGCCAGCCGGTTCATGACAGCGGTCGTTTGGCCGATTGGCCGCGTGATGGCGTAGTTGAGCGAGATGGCGATGGCCACGCCAACCGCGATCGCGATCAACACAGTGACGCCGATCATCGCGAGGGTCGTTTCCCCTGCAGAACGGGCGATCGCGGACTGATTGGATGCAATGGCCGTAATGCGCGCGCCAATGTCATCGGATAGGCGGCCGAGTTGGGCCTTTTGTGTTTCCAGCGAATGCCGGCCGGTCACCATGTCGTCAAACGCGGTCTCGAATGTTTCGATGGTGCCGTAGACCGTTTCGACCCGGTCCTGGATACCCGGCATGTTCCTGGCCGAATCGGTCAAGAAGCTTTCAAGTCCGAAGAGTTCCTCGATCCGCTCATAGACCGGCTCCGGCTTGTTGCCACCCGTCCCGCCGAAGAACGTCATGGTTTCCGCCTTTGCGGACAATGCCGCGGCGCGCATCATGCCCGCGGCGTCCGCGAATTGGGTCACACCGGCCAGCTGAGCCTTCGCGTCCTTGGCCAGTTGCTCCGCGTCGGACATGGCGGCGAGCGTTTGGGAGCGGATGTTTCCGGCCTGGTCGCTCAGCGCCGAGATCGCGTCCGACACATTCAGTTTCAGCTCGTACACCTCGGCGAAATTGGTCGTTTCCATGAGTTTTGCCATCTTCTCCGCCAACGCGGTCGCGCGGTCGGCAAGAGCGGCAAGGTCGGTCTCGGCGACGCCATCGATCGACAGCGCCTTGAGCGTGTTCGCGTTGGGAATGATATCGCGAGCCTTGTCCAGCGCCTCGTGCATTTTGTCGCCGTTCAATGAACCGCCAGCCTCCTGGAAAAGGATCTTGATCTGCAGGGCGTTTTCCTGGATCCCGAAGGCCAGATTCATCATCGTCTTGGCGGTCGCCAGGCTGTTGTCCGCGTGAGACACCACCTGACCGGCCTTTTGTTCGATCCGGAAGACTTCGTCGCTGATATCGTTGGCCACACCTTCAAGAACGCTCAGCGCTCCGTTGAGCGTTTCAAGCTTGTCACCCTGCGAGGCGACCAGTGTCGTCACGTCCTTGTAGGTGCCGGAGAATGCGGTGACCGCGTCGATTGCCGCGCTGACCTGCTCCGCCGTGTCGGGATCGTTTGCGACACTGTTTTTCAATGTCGCCAATTCATCGATGAGCGCGGTGATGCTGGCATCGGTTTGGCCGGCAATTGCCAAATCCCGGCTTTGCAGAAACGCTTCACGGTCCGCCGATACGGCTTGAAGCTGCTCGGTCACGGCCGCCGCGTGATCGGTCACGGCCATACGCTGGGAAAGCCCCATGATGGCAAATCCGCCGACGCCGCCGACGATCGCGGTCAACAACAATATCGCGACAAAGCCGCCGCCAACCTTGTAACCAAACCGCAGGTCGGCGATCCATTTCAGCGGGCGCATGAACATTTCCCCCGATTGACATTGGAATTTTTGACATGGTTGACCTCGAAGGTCTTCGGGAGATGTGAAAATTCAATAAATATTCCGCGTTGAACTAAATCGCGGGCCGGCCGCAACCTGTTTGATACATCGCCCTGTTTCACGTTTGTGTGTCATGCGGAGGGTTCGTGCTGCGGGGATTGAGCGTTGGCGGGCCGCTCCGGCCGGCGGCTTCAAACGTGCTGGCCACCATTGATATGGATCTCCGAGCCTGTCACGTAGGACGACGGTACGGTACACAGGAAATGGATCGTATCGGCCACTTCCTCCGGCCGCCCGAGCCGCCTTAAGGGAATGTCATCAATCATCTTTTCGGTGCCGGGCGACAGAATCGACGTGTCGATTTCGCCCGGCGCGATCGCATTGACGCGGATGCCGTGGGGACCGAAATCGGCGGCCATTTCCCGGGTGAGCGAAGCAAGCGCGGCCTTCGATGTCGCGTAGGCGGTTCCGGCGAACGGATGCACCCGCATGCCGGCGATCGAGGTCACATTGACGATCGAACCACCGGCGGATTTCAGTTCCTCAAACAGGCCGCGGCCAAGCATAATCGGGGCAAAAAAGTTCACCTGAAACACATGGCGCCAGGTCTGCATCGATGTGGACAGGGAATCGAGCCGCTCACCGTTGTCGCCTTTCGGGCTGATCCCGGCATTGTTGACGAGGGCGTCGAGTTTCGATCCGTGTGGCTCCAGCCGCTTCCGGATTTCCTGGACGGCAAATCCGAGATTTTCCGGGTCGGACAGGTCGACCTTGATGTGGTCTTCCGGCCCCATCGGCCAGGGGCACTTGTCCGAAAACGCCTGCCGTGAGCAGGTGATGACCCGCCAGCCGGCCGCCGAAAAGCGTTTGACCGTGGCGTGGCCGATGCCGCGGCTCGCGCCGGTCAGAACCAGGGTGCGGCGTTCGTCTACTGCGGCAGTTTCAACCATGGGAGGGACCTTCTGGTGCGGCGTTTCGGCGTGCCGAAAAAAGTTGACTGTTTTGGTTCAGTTTAGTTTATGCAGGGTATGTCTCATGTTCCAGTATATGTTGACTCCGGTGGAACCAGGCGGGCGGCCGCATGATCATCTGTTCCTGCAATGTGCTGTCTGACGGCCAGTTGCGCAATGCCGCGGAGGAAATGCGCAAGGACCCCAAGGGCAAACTGCCGACACCCGGCTCCGTGTTTCGCCATCTTGGCTGCCGTCCAAGGTGCGGCGGTTGTTTTCCCGCCGTGATTGACGTGATCCACAAGACGGAGGCGCAGGACGAAGCCGAAAATGAACAGGAACAAGACTATCAGCCATTGAAAGCGGCTGTCGGATAGCGCGCCGGCACAGGGGGAGCAAATGAAGGGTGATCCGCAAGTCATAGAATATCTAAACAAGGCGCTCCGGCATGAATTGACGGCGGTCCACCAGTACTGGGTCCATGCCCGCCTGTTGGAGGACTGGGGCTTCGGCAAACTGGCCGACAAGGAACTGGAAGAATCCAAGGAAGAACAGGCCCACGCACAGGATCTGATGGACCGGATCATTTTTCTGGAGGGCTTGCCCAACCTTCAGGTTCTCGACCCCTTGCGGATCGGCCAGTCGCTCAAGGAGACTTTGGAATGTGATTTGGCCGCCGAGTATGTCGCCCGTGCGCTCTATCACGAGGCGCGCGAGGTCTGCCGAGAAGCGACCGACTATGTGTCCATGAACCTGTTCGAAAAGTTGCTTTCTGATGAGGAAGGCCACATCGACTATCTGGAAACCCAGCTCGATCTGATCGAGCGGATCGGTATCGACCGCTATTCGCTGCTTCAGGCCAAACCGGCGGACGCGGCCGAGTAACACGCGGCGTCGGCTCGGCCGGTCAAAGCGTCACGACCCGGCCGCCGGCGGCCCCGGCATCCTCCGGGTCATGGGTGACCAACAGGACCGGCAGGTTGCGCTGGCGGGTTGTTTCAAACACCATCTTGCGGATGTCCGCCCGGCGCGGCCGGTCAAGGCTCGAGAACGGTTCGTCCAGCAGCAGCGCTCGCGGTTCGGCGAGCAACAGCCGCATCAAGGCGACGCGCGTTTGCTGACCGCCCGACAGGGTCGCCGGATCGCGCGGCCCGAAGCCGGCCAGGCCGATTTCGTCGAGCGCATTATCGACGGTGTTTTGCCGCTCTTGCGCGGTCCCGCGCCGCGCTTTCAAGGCAAACAGGAGATTGCCGGCCACCGACATGTGGGGAAACAACAAGGGCGTTTGA
The DNA here is from genome assembly GCA_017643215.1 of Roseibium sp. Lineage (GTDB taxonomy): Bacteria > Pseudomonadota > Alphaproteobacteria > Rhizobiales > Stappiaceae > Roseibium. The sequence continues at coordinate 184,685 of JAEPNV010000001.1, forward strand.
AACATCAGTCCGACCCGGCGCGCCTGTGGCGGGTAGGCTGTTATGTCGATCCCGTTGAGGATCAGGCGGCCGGTCGCCTTGAACGGCGGTGCCAGAAAACCGGCCACGAAATCAAGCAGGGTTGATTTGCCGCTGCCGCTTTCCCCCATCACGGTCAGGATTTCACCGTTGGCGACGGCGTCATCGAGTTGCAAGAGCACGTGTTCGTGCAGCCGGATGGTCACCGAACGAAGACACAGTCCTGAGGATGTCTGATCGCCCACAGCTTGATCCTCAATGGTGCGCGAGGCCGCGCAAGCCCGAACGGTTGCGGTGGACAAGCGCCGGGATCGCGCTTGCCAGCGTAAAGGCGATCAGCGGCATGATGAGCTGCAACACGGCATAAACGGCAAGCAGCGACCGGTTGCCGCCGGAGGCCAGCGCGATGCTCTCGCTGGTCACGGTGGTGATCCGCCCGGCACCGATCATCACGGTGGGCAGATACTGGCCGATGGAAACGGCGAAGCCGATGGCACCCGCAACCAAAATGGGGTGCAGCAACATCGGCAGGCGCACGGTCCAGAAGATCCGGTTGTTGGAGACGCCCAGCGCGGCGGCGACGCGGGTATAGCGCGGGTCCAGATGGCGCCAGGGGTCGGAGAGCGCCAGAAACACATATGGCAGCACGAACACGCCATGGGCAAGGATCACCGCCGCCATCGTACCGTCCAGGCCGGCGATGACGAAGAGCACCTGCAAACCGAACAAGAAGCTGATCTGGGGCACCAGGAGCGGCAGAAAAAGCATGCCGCGCAGTCCCTTGCCCGGGTGCCGGTGCTCGCGGATGAACGCCTCCAAAAGCCACAGGACCAGCACCGTGCAGACGATTGTGGCGATCGCGCCGATGACGAAAGTGCCGGAAACGCTCTGGCTGTTTTGCGCAAACGCATCGCGCCAAAGTGATAGCGTGATCCGGGACGGCCAGGCGTCCGGGAACCACCAGCCCTTGGCGACGGACCAAAGGCCGACAATCGCAAGGCCCGCGCCTGTGACGGCGATCAGCGCGCCGATCAGCGCGAAGGCGATCTGGCGGACCGCTCTGTCCTTGGACATGCGCAGGCCCCGGCGGGCCAGACGCCGGACGACCCAGCCGGTGAGCCGCTCGCCCCCGATCCACAGCAGGATCGCAAATCCGGTCAAAAGCACCTGGATCACGGCCGCCGCTGACGCTTGGAGGCGCACTGCGGGATCGGGATCCGACAACCAGACCAGGATGCGCGGGGCAAGCGGGGCCGGCGTGGTCGGGCCGAGGATCATGGCGACGTCGACGACAGAGGTCGAATAGGCCAGAACGGCCAGAACCGGCAGGCGGATCTGCGGATAGATTTGCGGCACGGAGACCATGAGAAACCCCCAGATCCGGCCGATGCCGAGATTGGCGGTCGCCTTCATCATCTGCGGCACCCGTGTCTGCGGGATCGCGGCAAGCGTCATCAGGAACAGAAACGGCACTTCCTTCACGATCAGGCCGGCGGTCATGGCAAGGCCATACGGATCGTTGAGGATGAGGAGATCTGGTGGCCGGTCCCAACCGGTCGCCCAGGGGGAGAAGAGCCGCACGACAAATCCAGATGGCGCGATCAAAAACGCCAGCCCGAAGGCGGCCGCGGCATGGGGAACGGAAAGAAGCGGCGATAAAAACCGGCTGATGAAGCCAAACACCCGGGTGCCGATCCAGCTTGCGGTGAAGAGCAGCACCAGCGCCAGGGAGATCAGCGTCGCGGCGAGGCCGGTCAAAAGGCTCAGGGCAAGCGATGTCATCATGCCCGGGGCCGACAGGACGGCGCGGACCGGATCAAGGGAAAAGGACATCGCACCGATCGCCGGCAGATATCCGAAGGCGGGCAGTATGGTGCCCGCAAGGCCCGCGGCGACCGGCGCTGAAAGGCACAGGATCACGACCGCCAATGGCAGCCGTGATCCCGTCAAGGAACGCCGTTTCGTCACGATTGCCCGGTCAGATTTCAGGAGCCGCCATAACGCGCGGCCCATGCCCGTTCAATGCGGGCGACCCAGCTTGGATGCGGCTCGGGGAGGGTGGCCCCAAGGTCTTCGGGCGAGAGGGTCGCAATGCCAAGGTCGAGTTCGGTGAACCGGGCCTGGTCCTCATTTGAAAGCGCGGCGACATCCAGGACCGTCGGATCCCCCCAGATTTGCGGATCCTGCTTGCGGGCCTGGGCCTCCGGCGACAGCAGGAAATTGGCGAGCACCATGGCGCCCTCCTTGGCGGTGCTGTTGAACGGGATCGCAACAAAATGTGTGTTGCCGATCGTGCCGCCATCCAGCACGAAGCTTCGCACGCTGTCCGGCAATTCCCCATTCGCGATCGCGCTGGAGGCATCGCTTGGATTGAAGGAAAAGGCGATGTCGAGTTCCCCGTCCGCCAGGAGCTGGCGCATCTGGGCGGCGTTTTGCGGAAACGCCTGGCCGCGCCGCCAAAGGTTGGGATGCAGCCGGTCGAGATACGCAAACAACGGCGCGACGTCGCGTTCGAAGCTGGTTTCGTCAACCGGCCGCGTCAGCTTGTCCGGATCCTCGATCAGCGTGATCAGGGCCTGCTTCAGGAAGGTCGTGCCGTAGAAATTCGGCGGCTGGGGATAGGTGAAGCGGCCGGGATGGGCAGCCACATGGGCTTCGATCGCCGCCAGACTGCGCGGGGCTTCGGCAAGCAGCCGCGTGTCATGCATGAAAACGAGCTGCGCCATGCCCCAGGGGCTTTCCTGGCCATCGGTCGGCACGGTGAAGTCGCTCAAGACGGTCGGCTTGCCCTCGACATCGACATAGGTCCAGTTCGGCAAGCGCTGGGCCCAACCGGGCGCGGCCAGAAGATCCTGGGATTTCAACGTGCTGAAATTCTCGCCGTTGATCCAGACGAGATCGACGCTGCCGCCGGTCTCGCGTCCCGCCGTCTTTTCCGCGATGATTTGGGTCACGACCGTCGCCGTCTCGCTGACCTTGACATGTTCCACGGTGACGCCGAAGCGGTTCTTGACCTTACCGGCGGCCCAATCGAGGTAAGCATTGATGCGCGGTTCACCGCCCCAGGCATGGAAATAGACCGTCTGGCCCTCTGCCTTGCGCTCCACCTCGGCCCAGTCCATCGGCTCCGTGGCATGCGCGGCTGCGGGCGCGATCATGAACAAAGCGGCCGCTATCGAAGCCAGAAGGCGTTTCATTTGCATCATGGTACCTCGTGTTCTCGGGCGGCGTTTCATCGCGCAGCTTTCAAGTCGCGGTCAAGACAAGGCTTTGTGACAACCGGTGAACGGTCCGCGGCCAACCGCTCAGACAGGCAACACATGCGTGTCCTTGATTTCTTCCATGACAGCATAGGTATGCGTTTCTCGGACGCCGGGAAGGGCCAGGACCACATCGGACAAGAACCGGCGATAGGCGTCCATGTCCGACACACGGCTTTTGATCAGGTAGTCAAAGCCGCCGGCGACCATGTGGCATTCCAAAATGTCTTCGGCGCGCTCGACCGCCCGGCGGAACGCGTCGAAGATCTCCGGCGACGTCCGATCCAGTTTGATTTCCACGAACACCAGCAGCCCGCGGCCGATCTTTTGCGGGCTGAGCGTGGCGGAAAAACTGGTGATGAGCCCGTCTTTGACAAGGCGCTTAAACCGTTCGCTGGTCGCGTTGGTCGACAGGCCGACTTTGTCGGCAAGATCGGTGGTCGTGATCCGGCCTTCGCGCTGGAGAACCTTCAGGATTTTACGGTCAATCCGATCCAGATTGTGTGTCGCCAACGGAAACAGACCCTTGTTTCGTGGAATTTCACAGACAATAGCTAAAACTTGGTGATTAATCACCCTTAAATCGCGGCATACTTGACCAATCCATGAGCCTTCGGGCTGCCCGTTCAGTGGAGGATGGCCATGTCCGTCGAAGCCGCCGCAACACCGCTCGATACCGACGAGATCGGGATCCCGCCGTTCCGCGCCGAGGCCGCGCCCGGCGACCGGCGGCTGATCGAGCAATTGCTCCAGGAAACGGTGCTGGGGATCGACGCCGACCGGCGCATCGACACTCAGGCCACTGGGTATATCCAGGACATGCGCTCAACGCCGGTCGGCCTTGGCGGGGTGGAAGACTTCATGCGCGAGTTCGGGCTGACCACCCGCGAAGGCCTGGCGATGATGGTCCTGGCCGAGGCGCTGCTGCGCGTGCCCGATGCCACGACGGCCGACAAGCTGATCGAGGACAAGCTGGCCGCCGCCCGGTTCGATGAGCCCAGCCAGGCCAAATCCGACACCTGGCTGGTCTCCGCCTCGTCCTGGGCGCTCGGCATCACCTCCCGGCTCCTGCATCCCGGTGATACGCCGCAGACCATTCTGGCGTCGCTCGTCAAACGCATGGGCATGCCCGCCGTGCGAACCGCGACCCGCAAGGCCATGCGCCTTCTCGGCCATCAGTTCGTTCTTGGCGAAAGCATCGAAAAGGCGCTCGACCGGGCCCGGCCGCAGGTGGCCAAGGGATACCGGTATTCCTTTGACATGCTCGGCGAAGGCGCCCGGACGGCGCGCGACGCGGACCGCTACTTTGACGCCTATGCCCACGCGATCGAAGCCATCGGTAAAAGCGCCGGTGACACGCGCCTTCCGGCCCGGCCCGGGATCTCCGTCAAATTGTCGGCGCTGCATCCCCGCTACGAAGCCGTTCACGGGGACCGCGTCCGGGACGAGCTTGTTCCGCGGCTTTTGCGGCTTGTGGCGATGGCACGCGCGCATGATCTCAATTTCACCGTCGATGCCGAAGAGGCCGCGCGCTTGGAAATCTCGCTGGATGTGATCGCGGCCGTTCTCGCCGATCCGGTCATGGAGGGCTGGGACGGATTTGGCCTTGCGGTCCAAGCCTATCAAAAACGTGCGCCCGAGGTGATCGACTGGCTGATCAGCGCGGCCCGGCGCCACAACCGGCGTCTCATGGTCCGTCTGGTCAAGGGCGCGTATTGGGACACCGAAATCAAGCACGCCCAGGAAATGGGTGTTGACGACTACCCGGTCTTCACCCGGAAAGCGGCGACGGACCTGTGTTATCTCGCCTGTGCGAAGCGCATGCTGGCGGCGCGCGATGTGCTTTATCCGCAATTCGCCACCCACAACGCGCTGACGGTCGCGCAAGTTGCGGAGCTTGCCGGCGATAAGACGGGTTACGAGTTCCAGCGCCTGCACGGCATGGGCGAAAGCTTGTTTCAGGCCGTCAGCGGGCGCGACGGCTATCCGTGCCGGATTTACGCGCCGGTTGGTGGCCACAAGGATCTGCTGGCCTATCTCGTCCGGCGGCTTTTGGAAAACGGCGCGAATTCCTCTTTCGTGACGATCGTCGGTGACAGTTCCGTGCCGGTGGCTGAAATGCTCAAACGCCCCTCCGAGATCCTGGAAGACGGGGCGCATGCGCGAAACCGCTCGATCCCGGCCCCGCCCGCACTCTACGGTGCAAGCCGGCGAAACTCCGCAGGAGTTGACCTGGCCTACGCGCAAGACAGGAGTGGCCTGACACGCGGCATCGACCGGTTTACCTCAAAGACCGTGGCGGCGCGGCCGCGGGTTATGGGTCTTGAACCGGCCGGACCAGAGCAGCCCGTGGTATCGCCGGTCGATGGGAAAACCGTGGCCGGCACCGTCGTGATGATGACCCCCGGCGAGGTCGAACCGGCGATGGCGGTGGCACAGGACGGGTTCAAATCCTGGTCGCGGACATCGGTCGAAATCCGCGCTGCCGCACTGGAAAAAATGGCCGATCTTATGGAGGAGAACCGCGACCGGTTGATGGCGCTGCTCTGCGCTGAGGGCGGCAAGACGCTCACCGACGGTATTGCCGAAATCCGCGAAGCGGTTGATTTTTGCCGGTATTACGCGGTTGAGGCGCGCGGCCTGTTTGGCGCCGGAACTTTGATGCCGGGCCCGACCGGCGAGGAAAACCGCTACCGGTTTCGCGGCCGCGGCGTGTTCGTCTGCATCTCGCCCTGGAATTTTCCGTTGGCGATCTTTCTTGGCCAGGTTTCGGCCGCGCTCGTCGCCGGCAATGCGGTGATCGCGAAGCCGGCCGAACAAACGCCGTTGATTGCCCATGAGGTGATCAAACTCTTCCACGCCGCCGGGATTCCGGAGGACGCGCTTTTGTACGTCCCAGGCGATGGAAAGCTTGGCGCCGCGCTGACCGCGCATCCCGGCGTTGCCGGCGTCGCCTTTACCGGGTCCACCGAGACGGCCTGGGCGATCAATTGCACGCTTGCGCAAAAACGCGGCCCGATCGTGCCCCTGATCGCCGAAACCGGTGGCATCAACGCCATGATCGTCGACGCCACGGCCCTGCCCGAACAGGTCTGCGACGACGTGATGATCTCCGCCTTCCGCTCCGCCGGCCAGCGCTGTTCCGCCCTGCGTCTTCTGTTCGTCCAGGCCGATGTCGCCGATCAGGTGCTCGCCATGCTTGAGGGCGCGGCGGCCGAACTGACACTCGGCGATCCCCGTTTGCCATCGACCGACATTGGTCCCGTGATTGACACTGAGGCGCGGGATACGATCCTGGGTCACATCGATCGCATGCGGGCTGAGCAGAAGCTGCGTTCCGCCGGGCATACGCCGGGCGGCGATCTAGCTGGCGGATCCTGGGTGGCGCCGCACATCATTGAACTCGATGCGCCTGAGGCGCTGACCTGCGAGGTGTTTGGGCCGGTGCTTCACGTCGTGCGCTATGAAGCCAAGGATCTGGATGGCGTGCTCGATGCGATCGAAAAAACGGAATACGGCCTGACACTTGGCGTTCACAGCCGGATCGATGCCACCTTGGAAAAGGTCGTCGACCGCCTGTCTGTTGGCAATGTCTATGTTAACCGGAACACGATCGGCGCGGTTGTCGGCACACAGCCATTCGGCGGATCGGGGCTTTCGGGAACCGGACCGAAGGCCGGCGGGCCGAATTATCTGTCCCGCTTTGCCCAGGAGCAGGTCGTTTCGATCAACACGGCGGCGGCCGGTGGCAACGCCAGCCTCGTCGCGGCCTCTGATGAATAAAGGTCCGAACAGAACGGAGAACTATTTGCTGCCGGACCGCGGCGGCGTGTTTTCGTTTTCCGCGTGATCGGGGAAGACCGGGCCGGCGACTTTTTCCTCAGCCGCCTGGGAGACGATGGCGCGCCGTTCGTCCTCGGTGGTTCCAGGTGCCAGCCGGGCGGCGCTGTAAAAATCGTACTTCGTGTAAGGACTTGCGCCGAAGGGGATATATCCGTGGGTCAGGCGCCAATTCGCCGTCTTGCGCTTTTGCGGCGTATTGGAAGCCGCCGCGTTTGCCAGCGCGGAAAGGTCCCGATCGGAAAGACCGAGGCTTCCTCCGGCGATCCGCCCGGATGACACGAGGCCCGGGACCGTTTGAAACAGCGCCGCGAACCCGACATCCGAAGCCGTGTTGAGCCAGCTCACCCATAGGGGATCGGCGGCCTGCAGACTGACGATGTTGGGAAATTCGCGCAGCAAGTGCCGGGCCTTGGCGCGTTCGACTTGTCCGCACAGAACCTCATAGGCCCATGCCTTCAAATAGGCGTCGCGGATGAGCCAATCGGCCGGCCCGCCGGTCGCCGCCTGCCACAGAAGATCGGCGTCGGATTGGCTCAAGGCCATCAGAATGCGCGGCAATGTCTCGCCCAAGGCCGGGTCGCCCAGGATCCGGTCGGTCTCTTCCCGGTGATTGGCCAGAAGGATCATCAACGGGCCGAGGGCCTCGTGTGTTTTCAATGCGCCGAGGAGATGAATTCCATAATAAAGCGCGGCTTCTTCTCTCTCCGACAGGCGCGGGCCGTCGCCGATCCGGGTCAAAAGGCTGAGGAAGATCGTTTGTGTACGGTTTTGTTCCTCAAGGCAGGCCGACAGGATGCCCCACGGCATGCGGGACCTTTCAGCAAGGGCGGCAAGAATTTCTGAGCGGTCCATAACATCATCAATATACCGCAGAAAAATCGCCGCCGTCATGCCGGAAAACAGTTCCGTTTCTGCTGCCGGTATTAGGGTCAGGACCGACAAACTGGCTCTAACCTCGACGTTAGCTTCTACCAACAGCGGACGTTCGACAAAATCGGGGCAACGACGGAGTTGCGGACAATCCGGAATTTCGCGATGTCGGCGCCGATGGCGGCTTCTTGCCAAAAGCTGTGCAGGTTCAGCAGCGAATAGGCAGACATCTCGTAGAGACCGCATAACCGGACACTCCCTTGGAGCGGCACAGTTTGGTCCAAGACAGTCTGGCGGACAGGATTATCCAGTATCGGCAGCGGCTGCTTTGAGTGGCTGACCTTCTCAACGCAGAACAGGCAGTCCAACCCAACCGGAAACCGATGCCGCAAATGCGCTATTCCAACCGCGGTACATCAATGCTGCGGAAATTGGATCTGATGTGGTTGCCCAGGAAATCGACGACGGCACGAATCCGTGCAGATGTGAGACCGGTCTCCTTGTGTACGATGTGTACAGGCACGGATGGCGGGCAATAGGTGTCCAGTACCAGCTTCAATTCCCCGGAGCGAATTTGGTTTGCAACCTGATACGACAGCATACGAACGATTCCGAACCCAGCAACGGCCGCTGCAATGGTGACGTCACCATTGTTTGAACTGACGCGTGAACTCGGGCGAAAGCTCTCGGTTTCGTTGTCCTTGCTGAAACACCACTCTCCACCAGCCGTCATCGCATTGAAATCAATCGTTTGATGATTGATCAAATCGCTCGGCGTCATTGGCTCACCATACTGGTCTAGATATGCAGGGGAGGCACAAAGAACACGCCTCACTTCGCCTACTTTGATCGCTGAGAGCGATGAATGGGGCAACTCGGCAATGCGCAGGGCGACGTCGACCCCCTCATCAACAAGGTGAACAATGCGATCCACGAAAATGGTGGACACGCTGATTTCCGGGTAGCGTTCCAGTAGGCCAAGTATAGCTGGTGCCACCATTTTTCGACCGAAGAGGATCGGTGCAGTGATCGTCACTTTACCCCTTGGGGTGGCGTAAAGACCAGCTGCAAGTCGGTCTGCTGCCTCGACTTCGGCGAGAATCCGTCTGCAATCGGCAAGATAACCCTCGCCAGTTTGTGATAAATGCACGGAACGTGTTGTCCGGTGGAACAAGCGGACACCGAGACTGTCTTCCAATGTAGATACCGCACGTGTAACTGTCGGCGGTGTCATATTGAGCCGCCTTGCGGCCGGTGCAAATCCCATTTCCTCGGCGACAGCAACGAAGACTGTCATCATCCGTAGTCTGTCCATCATAATTCCATTTTTTGGAATGGTGAGTTTCCTTTTATCCGCATTCACCAAATTTCTAAAATCCTTAATGTCTCTCTCGTGGTCTACACCTCAGTTTTTTGAGTCCGAGAAGACCTCAAGCAAAGCGGAATTGACGGGCGCACAACGGGACCATCAACGATCTCGAACGGGTGACTTTAGCCTCATGGTGCGTTTCCAAATTCCGCATGATTTCACAGCGGCGAAGACACCGCCGACCAAAACCAAGGAGACTTGATATGAAACGCACAGATGAAGGCGGGCACAATTGCGGATGCGGTTCCGAGGCACAAAGTGTCGATCTTGTACGCCGCCGAGTGTTGACCGGCGTTGCTGCCGCCGGAGCTGCCGGTGCCGTATCTGTTGCTTCGGTTGCTGCAACGGCTGCGACGCCCGAAGCACGGGCCATGTACGCCGATCCCGACAACCCGGCACTGCCCAACATGGACATGGAAATCGATCCAGAGCGTACGGCACTTGTTGTCGTCGACCCGCAGATCGACTTCCTTGACCCGAACGGCGTTGCTTGGGGTGTTGTGGGTGAAAGCGTCACCGAACAGGGCGTTGTCGAGAACTTAGAACGACTCTTCATTGCCGCCAAAGCGGCCGACATGCCAACGGTTGTGTCGCCGCATTATTACTACCCACAAGACCACAAATGGAAATTTGAAGGCACCCTCGAACGGGTTATGCACGGTATCAAAATGTTCGACCGCCCGGACCCGCTGGACCTTGAAGGTTTTGAAGGCTCAGGCGCGGATTGGATGCCGCAGTACAAGAATTACATCAACGACGGCAAGACAATCGTTTGCTCTCCACACAAAGTTTACGGGCCAGAGCAGAATGATCTCGTGCTCCAGCTTCGAAAAATCGGTATCGACAAGGTGATCCTTGCGGGAATGTCAGCCAACCTTTGCGTCGAAAGCCATATGCGCGAACTGCTGGAGACTGGCTTTGAAGTCGCCGTGGTGCGGGATGCAACCGCAGGCGCGAAGGTGCCTGAAGGGGACGGATACCTCGCCGCGTTGATCAACTTTCGAATGATCGCCAACGCCGTTTGGTGGACCGACGAAGCCGTAACCCGCATCGGCAACTCCGTATAACGCTCCTTGACGATCCAATCCAATTCGGGACAGCGGCCGGAACGTCTCCCCTCGACCGTGCCTAAAACCGCTGTACGCCTGGAAACGGCGTAGCCACGGGTCACCGCAATAGAAGCACATCGAAAGGAAAGAAAAATGGAACGTTTCAAAAGGTTTGTAACAACCGCACTGATTTCGGTTTCCATCGTTGCTGCAGCGCCGGTCTGGGCTGCTGACGAGTATAACGTATCGAAAGGCACAACGGTCGACGGCAACGGGGTCGCGTTCCGCGGCAACGATCTGGTCGCCATTCAAAATGGTCTGGGCGTCGTCCCGGGTCGCGCCGAGTTTACCCACGTTCATGACGGAGTGGCCTATTACTTCGCGTCCGAAGCCGCGCAAAGGGAATTTGCATCTAACCCGGATAAATTCATGCCACAATACGGTGGATATTGCGCACTTGGTGTCGCACTCGGCAAGAAACTGGATGGCAGTCCGCGTTTTGCTGACATCGTTGACGGCAAGCTTTACGTTTTCTTGAACGCGGCCGTGTTCGTCGCGTATGAAAAAGACAAGGCCGGCGTCCTGCAAAACGCCGCCGCGAACTGGCCTGAAATGCGGGAGGTTGCCGTCTCTGACGTCAATGGGACAGGTAGCTAGATTTCACTGTTGCCGTACCAAAGGAGCAGGCATTGGCTGGGCCGAATGCCTGCTTACCAGATTTTTTATCCAAAATGTAACCCGTCCGCATATTTGTATGACCTAGGAACGCATGGTTTGCGGACACCACAGAAGACATCCGTGCTATCCGCAGCAATGGTCAAAGTGGGCTCGTTGCTGTCATCTGGCTCTTTTTGTCGGATGACCGGCTCTCCATGCTGAGCGGACAGTGCGATGCCAGATTCCATTCATATTCGGACCGTATCGCGACCCGCCATGACCGATGTGGTGAACTGTTCCTGCCGGCAGTCTGTATCGCTGCGACCGCCATATTTTGGTTGCGGGTCCTGACCCTACGAGCCGGATTTGCGTTTGGTATGGCGGGTCGCAGAAGCCTGCGTCGGATCGTCCGGCCAGGCGTGTTTTGGATAGCGGCCCTTCATGTCCGCCTTCACATCCGACCAGGAACCGGCCCAAAAGCCCGGCAGGTCCCGCGTGATCTGGATTGGTCGGTGCGCCGGGGACAGCAGTTCCAAGGTCAGCGGCAGCGTGCCTTGGCAGATCGCCGGGTGTTGCGTCAGACCGAAGAGCTCCTGAACGCGGATCGAAACCGTCGGTCCGGCTTCCGCTCCATAGTCGATCGGCACCTTGCTTCCCGTTGGCGCGGTGAAATGCGACGGGACCGCCTGGTCGACCCGCGCCGCCAGTTCAAATGGCAACAGGCTTTGCAGGGCGGTGTCCAGGATCTCGGACTTGACGTCGGACAGTGCGCTGCACCCGGCAAGGAACGGACCGAGCCAGGTGTCAAGACGATCGGCAAGTCCACCATCCGACATGTCGGGCAGGCCCGGCTGCCCGCCCGCCCGCGCAAATCCGACACGTGCCCTGAGCCGGTTCTGCTTGTTGGTCCAGGGCAGGCGATCGACACCCCGGCGGCGGATTTCGGAAATGAGCGCGTCAACCACCGCGTCCGGCGCGGGCTGGGCAATCGTCCGGCTCTCCAGGACCACGTTTTGATAGCGCCGGACGCGCCGGGCCTTCACTCTCCCGTCCTTGTCCAGTTTGACCTCGTCCGTCTCGCTAATCTCCGCGGCAAACAGCTCCTCGATGTCAGCGCGTGCCAGCGGCGCGCAAAGGGCGATCCGCCCGCGCGCCGCCTGGCCCTGGACATCGGCAACCGTCAGATACGGCTCAATGGCGAGGGAATCCGACTCGTCCAGTTCCGCGCCGCGGCCGTTGGCGAGCCGGAACCGTCCGGGCTGACCGCGGGCCTCCGCCACGCGGTCCGGATAGGCAAGGGCGAGCAGGCGGCCGGCGGCTTGCGGGTTCACTGCGCCGCCGCCGCCTCCAGCGAATTCGAGCCAGCGCTCCGCCATTTGCCGCGCGGATTTTGCGTGCGGTGACCGGTCGTTCTGCAGTCGTGTCAGCCGGGTTCTCAAATCAACGTCGCGGCCGCCCAATCCGGGTTCGGAGACAAGGACGGCGATGAGCGCGGCCGTTTGTCCGTTACCCTCCGTCACCGCCTGCGTCAGCATGTGCGCAGGGCGCGGGTGAATGGGCATGCGCGCGAGCGCCTTGCCTTCTTGGGTCAACCGGCCGCCGGCATCCAGTGCATGAAGCGATGTGAGCAGCGAGACCGCCTCCGCCCAGGCCGCGGCCGGGGGTGGATCCGAAAAGGCCAGTTGCCCCGGATCGGTCGTGCCCCAAAGGGCAAGATCAAGAACCAGCGGCGCCAGATCGGCTTCCAGGATTTCCGGCGTATCAGCGGCCGGAAGCGCCGCGGTTTGCGCTTCGTCCCACAGGCGGTAACAGATGCCCGGCTCGGTCCGGCCGGCACGGCCGCGCCGCTGGTCGGCGGATGCGCGCGACACACGGACCGTTTCAAGCCGGGTCAGACCGGTCCGGGGTTCATAACGCGGCACGCGGGCAAAGCCGCTGTCGACCACGATCCTGACGCCTTCGATGGTCAAAGAGGTTTGCGCGATCGCGCTGGCAAGCACCACCTTTCTTTGGCCGTCTGGCGCCGGGCGGATGGCGCGATCCTGCTCCTTGGCATCGAGCGCGCCGTAAAGCGGCGCCAGAGACGTGTCTTTCGGTATCTGCCCGGCGAGCCGATCGGCGGTACGGCGGATCTCCTTCTGGCCGGGCAGGAACGCCAGGATCGATCCGGTTTCCGCTGTAAGCGCGACGCTGATCGCGCGTGCCACGGCTTGGTCCACCGGCTCGTGCGGATTGCGGCCCAGGTACCGGGTGACGACGGGAAAACTCCGGCCCTCGCAGGTAATCACCGGCGCCCCTCGCAAGAGCGCCGAGACGGACGCGGTGTCCAACGTCGCGGACATGGCAATGAGCCTGAGATCGGGCCGCAAGGCCGACTGCGCGTCAAGGGCAAGCGCCAGGCCGAGATCGCCGTCCAGGGAGCGCTCATGGAACTCGTCAAACAGAACCGCGGCGATGCCGGCAAGCTCCGGATCCTCCTGGATCATGCGGGTGAAGATCCCCTCGGTGACCACCTCGATCCGCGTGCGCCGGCCCACTTTCGTGTCCATGCGGACCCGGTAGCCGACCGTCTCGCCGACGGCTTCGCCCAGTTCAAAGGCCATCCGCCGCGCGGCCGCCCGGGCGGCGAGGCGCCGTGGTTCCAGAACGATGATCTTATTGTCATGCCGCCAGGACGACGCCAAAAGCGCCCGTGGGACCCGGGTCGTCTTGCCCGCGCCGGGTTCGGCGACCAGGACCGCGTTGCAGGATGTCTCGAGTGTCTGCACGAGCTCCGGCAAAACGCCGTCGATCGGCAGGCTTGTTGCGGTCGTGCGCCCGGTCATGCGGCTGCGACCGGGATCAGGACATCGCCGCTTCGCGGTGATCGGCGGCCCAGCTCCTTCCGCTCAACTCGACGGCATAGCGTTCGGGATTGCGGGCGAACGACGCCAATCCCTCGAGCGCCGGATTTGGATGGCGGACGATATAGGTCGGGATTGTCCGCAGCAGCGCTTCGTGCGGCGCCTTGGCCTCAAACGCCGACCGGAAGTGTCCGTCGGTCAAGAACGCGGCAATGCGCGGCGTGACGCCGCCGGTGAGATAAACGCCGCCGCGGGCCAGAAGCGTGAGCGCGAAATCGCCGGCGACCCGGCCAAGGGCCTCGGCAAAGACATTCAGCGTCTTGACGGCGACCGGATCGCCGTCATGGGCGGATTTCGTGACATCGGCGGCGCTGTCATAGCTCCGGTCGGCGCCCATGCTCTTGGCAACGGCGCGGGCGAGCCGGGGAAGTCCGCTGCCGCTCAGGATCTGTTCGGCACCAATGCGGCCTCCAAGGCGCTCGATATGCGGCCAAATGCTCAGGTCATCGGCCGATAGCGGGCCGATTTCGACATGGCCGCCCTCGCCGGGGACCGGGACCCAGGTCTGCGCGGCATGAATCATGGCCGCCGCCCCGAGACCCGTGCCGGGGCCAAGGACAAACTTGGTCGAGTTTTGCCGGGGCACGCCCGGCCCGACCTGTTCCAGGTCCTCGCCGGCAAGGGTCGGCAAGGCGAGCGCCTGGGCTTCGAAGTCGTTGAGCACGATGACCTGTTTGAGGCCAAGATCCGCCATCAGCTTTTTGGGTTCCACCACCCACGCGGCATTGGTCAGGGGAATCCGGTCGCCGGTCACCGGCCCGGCCACGGCGATGATTGCGGTTTTTGGCTGGTTTTGCGCGCCCGGCAGGACCGTTTCGCGGATGGCGTCCCCGATCCCGGCATGGCCTGCTGTCGCGGTCGAGCCGCAAAACACGGTTTCAGCACCCGGCGTGTCGACAAGCGCGAACCGGGCGTTTGTGCCGCCGATATCGGCGACAAGGACGGGAAATTCAAAGGCGCCGTTTTGGCGCAACGCGAGGCTCATGTGTCAAGGACGCCGATTTCGGGAGTTTCGGACGATGTTTTTAAACCCGTTAATCGCGCTGAGCGAAGCAAAATCTCGGCGGTCGACAGGTTGAGCGCCATCGGCATGTCGTAAACGAGTGCAAGGCGCATCAGAGCCTTGACGTCGACATCATGCGGCATGGGGCTGAGCGGATCGACGAAGAAGAACAGACCATTCAAGTCGCCTTCGGCTATCAGCGCGCCGAGTTGCTGATCACCGCCAAGGGGGCCGCTTTTCAGCCGCTTCACGGTCAGCGATGGGCAGGCGTCGGCGATCCGCCCGCCGGTCGTACCGGTCGCCACAAGGTCAAAGGCGCCGAGTTTTTCCTCGTTGCGCTGGGCGAAAGCGACCATGGCGTCCTTCTTGGCGTCATGGGCCACGAGCGCAAGGGTCGATCGAAAGGGCATCGGTGAATGGTCCGGTTGGGGATGCGTCGGGCAAAGCTTTATCGCTTCGGCGCGCCAAGCGCAAAGCCTGATCGGACAATTGCAAGGTGGGTTTTTGGCCGGGCGATCGAGACAGCCGTACCGGGCCGGTGGCCGGTCATGCCAGAATACGGGCCTGTTCCAGGGCCGATAGTCCCTGCCGGCGGACGGGCGTTGGTCGCCCGCCGCGGCAGTGAATGCGTCTCGGCCTGTTTGATCCGCTATATCAATCGAACATGTTGCAGCGGATGGATTTGCGCGCTGCGGCTTTCTTGACCAGCGGTTCCTCGAAGGTCAGCCCGGCGATTTCCATGACCAGCTTCATGCGGATCGCATCAGCAAAGCCTTCCTTCGACCGCACCGGGATCGCGAACGATCCGGGTCCGCCGATCACGCAGTCTTCGTAGTAGTGGTCGAGATGCAGCATGGCTTGCCACGTGTTGGCGCTTGATTTCATCATCAGCGGCAGACCGTTGATGACGACGCCAGTTGACAGGAGCTGATCCCGCATGTCGGTGACGGGGCTGCCCTGGTTGTTGGGCCCGTCACCGGAGATGTCGATCACCCGACGAAGACCGACATACTTGTTCGTTTGGACGAGCTCGACCGATTTTTGAAGTGCCGAACTGATCGATGTCCGCTGGACCTGGCGAAGCGGGGCTTCGGCGATCTGGGCGGCAAAGCTGTCCGCGGAGCGTTTGTCGTTCACAACAGTCCAGTCGGCGACGATGAAATGCTGATCAACGCCGCCCCATTCCATGTAGGTAATGGCAACCTTGCCGATCGGGCCAAGTTGTACGGCATCGAGGAATTCCTGGGAGGTCAGGGCCGACACGTATCCGGCGCGCTGGACTTCCTGTTCTTCCGTGTCCATCGATTGGGAAATATCGACCGCAAGAACCAGTTCGACGTCGACCTCGTTGGCGGGGTCGTAGGCATAGGCCATGAACGGTTGGGTCGGAGCCTTCAATGTCGTTGCATTTGCCAGCCAGGGCGCCGCCGTCAGGCAAAGGGCAAAAGCGAACGCGAATGAGGCCGTTCGGTGCACTACTCTGGAACCAGTTCCGAGACGCATTTTTGTTCTCCTATTAGGCCTTTCGGCCGGTTGAACACGTCTCCCCAAAGATTTTCTTGTTGTTTTTCGTTTGCTCGTTCGTCTCCTGAAAACCGACAGGATTACAGTCTATACGTTAGGTGTCGCACGTGAATAACAGTGCAAAGCCTATGCCAATAGCGTAATGATTCGAATTTATACGGCAAAATCAAAAGTGCACGCAGTGCACATGTTATTCACATGGGAATTGTTTGCCGAATGTCTAGGCATTTATTTCCGCCTGAATGCCCCAATCCGCGAATACCGGGCAAATTTTGCCGGTTTTCCAGGATTTTAGCTGCACGCCTCAAAGATGCTCAAAACAGCGTCATGTGATCGACAATTGTGCGGATTCCGTGCTTGACGCGGCGATGTTGGTGCGCGATGATCTGAAGAAATAATCAGCAAGTGAATATTTTTTCGTTTGTTTGATTGAACCGCGCTCTGTGACCGTCATGCCGGTACGCGCGGCGTCCAGCCCAAAAGCACGGGCGGTCGATCCAAGGGGACAAGGGCTCCGCCGCCGCGGGGCCGCCGGGAGCGGGAGGCGGGCTTCACGCCATGCAGGCGCGGGACGACGAGTGGACAACCTATCTGGCGATCCGTGCGGCGTGGCTGTCGTTTATCGGCGGCCGCACGCAAGGTGAAATCGCCGCGCAGATGGGGATGTCGCCGGCCAAGGTCCATCGGCTGATCGCCCATGCCCAGAAATCCGGATACGTCAAATTCCAGATCGAAGGCCGGCCCTTGGAATGCCTTGAGCTTGAGGACAGCCTGGGCCGGCAATTCGGATTGAACAGCTGCATCATCGCGCCGGACCTTGGAGGCGCAGACCAGGAAACGGCAATTCGCGCCGTGGCCATGTCCGCGGGACAGATGCTGGCCGGTCTTTTGGCGTCAGAAACGGTCCGCCGGATTGGCGTCGGCATGGGCCGCACGCTCAAGGCGGCCGTCGAGGCGATGCCCAAGATCAACCGGCCGGACGTGGAAATCATTTCCATCAGCGGTTCGCTGACCCGGAAACTGGCCGCCAATCCGTTTGATGTTGTCCAGCAGTTGCAGGAGCGGACGGGCGGCGAGGGTTTTTATCTGCCGGTTCCCTATTTTGCCGAGACGCTGTCTGAAAAGGATGTCTTTTTAGGCCAGCGCAGCGTCCAGAACCTTTTGGCCCGGGCGCGCGGGTCTGATGTGTTTGTGGTTGGTCTGGGGTCGGTCGAGAACGAGGGTCATCTCGTTCAGCGCGGCATGATTTCCAAGGAAGAGCAGAATGATCTTTTGGAAAATGGCGCCGTTTCGGACTTAATGGGACGGTTTTTGACGCTGGATGGGCGTCTGGCGCCGGTCCGGCTTGGAGATTGCGCGGTTGGCCTGCATTTTGAGGAGGTTCGCGGCGCACGTATTGTGGCTCTGGCAGGTGGAGCGAGCAAAGCCGATGCGACATTGGCGGCTCTGCGAACCGGGGTCATCACCGATCTGATCGCCGACGAAACCCTGGCAAGGGCGATCAGCGCGAAGATCGGACCGCAACTGGTGCACACAGCCGGCAACGGCGGGCGCCAAAAGGGGAAGTCAAACGGGAATGGCAGGTAAGGGCCGTTCAGTGTTCTGGAGGACAATCGAAGTGAAAAAACTGTTCATGCTCAGTGCTGCCGCCGCGATGATGATGTCGGTTGGCGCGATGGCCGAGGATTTCAAACCGGCGGTGCTCTATGATCTTGGCGGCAAGTTCGACAAGTCATTCAATGAAGCGGCCTATACGGGCGCGCAAAAGTTCAAAGAAGACACCGGGATCGAATACCGCGACTTCGAAATCCAGAACGATGCCCAACGCGAACAGGCGATGCGCAATTTCGCAAAACGCGGCATGAGCCCGATCGTCGCAATCGGGTTTGCCCAGGCCAACGCCGTTGAAAAGGTGGCCAAGGAGTTCCCCGACATTCAGTTCGCCATTGTCGACATGGTGGTCGATCTGCCGAATGTGCGCTCGATCGTGTTCAAGGAGCATGAAGGCTCCTACATCGTCGGCATGTTGGCCGCGATGGCGTCGGAAACCGGCAAGGTCGGGTTCGTTGGCGGGATGGATATCCCGCTGATCCGCAAATTCGCCTGCGGCTACAAGCAGGGCGTCATGGCGGCCAACGCGCAAGCCGAAATTTTCGAAAACATGACCGGGACCACGGGCGCGGCCTGGAACGATCCGGTGAAGGGCGGTGAATTGGCCAAGTCGCAGTTCGACCGCGGCGCCGACATCGTTTACCACGCGGCCGGTGGCACCGGAATTGGCGTGCTTCAGGCGGCGGCCGATGCCGGCAAGCTCGGTATTGGCGTCGACAGCAACCAGAACGGCCTGCACCCCGGGTCGGTCCTGACCTCCATGCTCAAGCGCGTTGATGTCGCCGTCTATCAGGCCTTCGAGGACGCCAAGAACGACATCTGGACGTCCGGTTTCGAAGTGCTGGGTCTGGCCGAAGGCGGTGTCGATTGGGCCCTTGACGACAACAACGCGCCCTTGATCTCCGACGATATGAAAGCCGCGGTCGAGAAGGCATCGGCCGGCATCATTTCGGGCGAGATCGTTGTCCACGACTATATGTCGGACCAAAGCTGCCCGTTCTAATATCTGTGCCGTCCCGGCCTTCGGGCAGGGACGGCTTTTTCACCGTCCAATCCAGTCAAGGAACGTGGGAGCTGCGCCCGGCGCGTCGGCAGGGGCCTTGGATTGTGGCGGGCAAACTCGAATATGTTGCATCCCCCGGCCTTCGGGGGAATGGTGACAAGAGTTCGAAACCAATGCGAATTGGATCGGGGGCAACATGAGCCGTCATGTTTTGGCACTGATCGCAGCAATCGGTGCCTGTGTCGCCAGCGTAATGCCAGGCGCCGCGGACCCGGCGATCGTCTATTCGGTCGGCGGCAAGTTCGATGGATCCTTCAACGAAAGCGCGTTCGCGGGCGTGGAACGGTACAAGGCGGAGACCGGAGCCAGCGTCCGCGAATTCGAACTCGGCCGGGATTCGCAAAGCCTGCAAACCTTGCGGAATTTCGCCAGCCGCGGCGGGCAGCCGGTCGTTGCGATTGGTTTCAATCAGGCGTCTGCCGTTGCCGCCGCGGCGTCGGAATTTCCCGGCACGGGCTTTGCCATCATTGATATGGTTGTCGATGCACCGAATGTGGCCTCCTACGTCTTCAAGGAACACGAAGGCGCCTATATCGCCGGGCTCTTGGGCGCCATGGCCTCCACGTCGGGCACGATCGGCTTTGTCGGCGGCATGGATATTCCCATTATCCGCCGCTTTTTGTGCGGCTACCGGCAAGGCGCGGCAGCTGCCGATCCAACGGTCAAGGTGGTCTTCAACATGGCCGGGGACACGCCCGCCGCCTTTGCCGATCCGGCGCGCGGGGCCGAACTTGCCCGCAGCCAGGTGCAAAAGGGCGCCGATGTCATCATTCAGGCGGCTGGTGGGACGGGCATTGGCGTCCTCCAGGCTGCGGCCGATGCCGGTATTCTGGGGATCGGCACGGATTCCAACCAGAACGGCCTCCATCCCGGACAAGTCCTGACATCGATTAGAAAGCGCGTCGACAACGCGGTCTATGACAGTTTCATGAGCGCCCGGGACGACCAGTTCACGCCTGGCATCCGGGTCCTTGGGCTCGCCGAGGGCGGCATGGATTGGGTGATTGATGACAACAACCGATCCTTGATCAGTGCGAACATGAAGGCGGCGGCCGACCGGGCGGTCGAGGCGATCTCCAGTGGCGCCTTGAAGGTGCACGACGTCGTCGCCGATGGCCCCTGCCCGATTTCCTGAAGTGTTGAAGCGCGGTCCAGACCCATGAACAAGCCGATCCCGAATTCGCAATTGGACGCCGCCGCGCCGGTGGCGATCGAATTGCGGAACATCAACAAGCGGTTTGGACCGGTGCATGCCAACAAGGACATTGACCTTGTCGTCCGCAAGGGCTCGATCCACGGCATCATCGGCGAGAATGGCGCCGGCAAATCGACGCTCATGTCGATCCTCTACGGCTTTTACCATGCGGACGAGGGCGACATTCTGATTGACGGCCAGAAGGTCTCGATCGCCGATTCCAAAGCCGCGATCTCGCTCGGCATCGGCATGGTGCACCAGCATTTCATGCTGGTCGACAACTTCTCGGTGCTGGAAAACGTCGTCCTTGGCGCGGAAGAAAGCGCCCGGCTGGCCGGTGGGCTGGACCGGGCCCGGACCGAACTCAAACGCCTGGAGGACGAGTATGAATTGCGGGTCGATCCGGATGCGCTCATTCAGGATCTGCCGGTCGGCCTGCAGCAGCGCGTGGAAATCCTCAAGGCGCTATTCCGGGGTGCCGATGTGCTGATCCTCGATGAGCCCACCGGCGTTTTGACGCCAGCCGAGGCCGATCACCTCTTCAAGATCCTGAACGTTTTGAAGGAGGAGGGCAAAACGGTTCTTCTGATCACCCACAAACTGCGGGAAATCATGGCCGTCACTGACACCGTCTCGGTCATGCGCCGCGGCGAGATGGTCGCCACCAAACACACGGCGGACACCAACATGTCGGAGCTGGCCGAACTGATGGTCGGCCGGAACGTGCTTCTCAACGTCGACAAGCAACCCGCGCGGCCGCGCGAAAAGGTGCTGGTCGTCGAGGGATTGAACGTCACCGATTCCCGGGGCGTCAGGGTGGTCAAGGACGTCTCCTTCGATGTGAAGGCCGGTGAGATCGTTGGTATTGCCGGCGTTTCCGGCAACGGCCAGACCGAGTTGATGGAGACGATCGCCGGCATTCGCCGCGCGACGAGCGGCACGCTTCAAATTGACGGCGAACGCATTGATCTGGCCAAGGCGGCGCCGAGCCCGGCCGAAATGCGGGACAAGAACCTTGCCCATGTGCCGGAGGACCGGCACCGGATGGGGCTCGTCACCAGTTTTGCCGAGTATGAGAACGCCATTCTCGGCTATCACAACGCGCCGGAATACTCCAAGGGTTGGCTGCTTGATATCGCCGCGATCAAGCAGACCGCGCAGGCCGAGATCGAAAAATACGACATCCGCCCGCCGGACCCCCTGTTGAAGACGGCGAATTTTTCTGGCGGCAACCAGCAGAAGATCGTTCTGGCGCGGGAAATGGAGCGCGACCCGACTGTCTTGCTCGTCGGCCAGCCGACGCGCGGGGTCGATATCGGAGCGATCGAATTCATCCACAAGCGGCTGATTGAAATGCGCGATGCCGGCAAGGGCATCCTGCTCGTCTCGGTCGAACTCGATGAAATCCGGTCTTTGGCCGATCGGATTCTGGTGATGTTCGATGGCAACGTCGTCGGCGAACGGTCCCCGGACGCAGACGAAAGCGAGCTCGGTCTTCTCATGGCCGGCGTGGACGGAGACGTGACATGAGCGCTGGGCAGCTTCCGCGCTGGGTGGATTACGGCCTGATCCCGGTCCTCAATCTGGTCGCGGCGTTTCTGGTCTCCGGACTGGTTGTGATCCTGATCGGTGAGAGCCCGATCGAAGCCGTTCAGATCCTCTTGTGGGGATCGCTCGGCTTCGGCGAGGGGATCGGCTTCACCCTGTTCTACGCCACCAATTTCATCTTCACCGGCCTTGCGGTGGCGGTCGCCTTTCATGCCGGCCTTTTCAACATTGGCGGTGAGGGACAGGCCTATATTGGCGGGCTTGGTGTGGCCTGGGCCTGTCTCCTGCTGGATCACTATGTGCCCTGGTGGGTGACGATGCCGCTTGCGGTGGCGGGCGCTGCGCTGATGGGCGCGGCCTGGGCGTTCATTCCCGCCTGGCTGCAGGCAACCCGTGGCAGCCACGTGGTGATCACCACGATCATGTTCAATTTCATCGCCGCCTCCCTCATGGTCTACCTGCTCGTCAATGTCATGAGCGAGCCGGGGTCCATGCAGCCTGAAACCCGGACGTTCGAGGACGGCGGCCGGCTGCCGTTTCTGAACGACATGATGCCGTGGGTGGATTTCGGCACCGCGCCGGTGAATTTCTCCCTCATTCTTGCGATCCTCGCCTGTATCGCCGTGTGGCTGATCATCTGGCGCACGCGGCTGGGTTATGAGATCCGGTCCTTCGGCGCCAATGCCAGCGCTGCCGTTTACGCCGGGATCGACCCGGTGCGCACCATCATCATCACCATGCTGATTTCCGGCGCGCTCGCCGGCATGATGGCGATCAACGAGATCATGGGCTCGCAGCACCGGCTGCTTATCGAGTTCGTGACCGGCTACGGGTTTGTCGGCATCGCTGTTGCGCTGATGGGCCGGGCGCATCCAGTCGGCATTGTCCTGGCCGCGATCCTGTTCGGCATGCTCTACCAGGGCGGCGCGGAGCTGTCGTTCGAGATCCCGGCGATCACCCGGGACATGATTGTCGTCATCCAGGGCCTTGTGATCCTGTTCGCCGGTGCGCTGGAGCACATGTTCCGGCCGTTCCTGATCCAGGCGTTCGCTGTTGGCCGCGGCGCGGCGGCACAAGCCGGATAGGAGGGGGCCATGTTTGACACGTTCATTCTGATACTGGACTCCACCGTCCGCCTGTCGACGCCGCTGTTGCTCGCCTGCCTGGCCGGTCTTTATTCGGAGCGGGCCGGTGTCGTGGATATCGGCCTGGAGGGCAAGATGCTCGGCGCGGCCTTTGGTGCTGGGGCCGTCGGCTATCTGACCGGCAATGCCTGGGCCGGGCTCCTTGCCGGGATCGCCGTCTCCATCGGGTTGGCGCTCATTCACGGCTTTGCCTCGATCACCAATCGGGGCAACCAGATCGTCTCCGGCGTTGCGATCAATTTCCTCGCCGCCGGTTTGACCGCACTATTAGGCCAGACCTGGTTCCGCCAGGGCGGCCGGACGCCGCCGCTGCCGGAAGGCGGCCGGTTCGAAAACATCGAGCTGCCCTTTGCAGAAGCGATGCGGGATGTGCCATTGATCGGGCAGATTTATTCGGAACTTTTGTCCGGACACAACATCCTCGTCTACATCGCGTTCGCGGCGGTGCCGATCACCTGGTGGGTCCTGTTCCGCACCCGCTTCGGCTTGCGGCTGCGGGCCGTCGGCGAGAACCCGGCCGCGGTCGATACCGCCGGGATCTCCGTCATCTGGCTGCGCTACCGGGCGGTGATCGTCTGCGGAATGCTCTGCGGTGTCGCGGGAAGCTACCTGTCGATCGCGCAATCCTCCGGGTTCATCACCAACATGACCGCCGGCAAGGGCTTTATCGCGCTGGCGGCTCTGATCTTCGCCAAATGGCAGCCGCTCAACGCGATGCTGGCCTGCCTTCTGTTCGGCTTTCTGGACGCGGTGGCGATCCGTCTTCAGGGCCAGGAGCTGCCGGGCATTGGCGAAGTGCCGGTCCAGTTCTTCCAGGCGCTGCCCTACATCTTGACCGTGATCCTGCTCGCCGGGTTTATCGGCAAGGCGATCCCGCCGAAAGCGGCCGGTGTTCCGTATACGAAGGAACGCACATGAGCCGCGTCGATCAGCTCTTCGAGGCGGCCAAAGCCGCCCGCGCGCGCGCCTATGCGCCCTATTCAAACTTCAAGGTCGGCGCGGCGCTTCTGACCAAGGGCGGCAAGCTCATCACCGGCTGTAATGTCGAGAACGCCGCCTTTCCGGAGGGCGTGTGCGCCGAGGGCGGAGCGATCAGCGCTATGATCCTGGCCGGCGAAACGGAAATCGCCGAGGCGCTTGTGATCGGTGACGCCGCGTTGTGCACGCCCTGCGGTGGATGCCGCCAGAAACTGAAGGAGTTCGCCGGACCGGACGTTGTCGTCCACGTGGCCGATCTCAATGAGGTCAAGCGCAGCTTCACTGTGGCCGAATTGCTTCCGGCCGGGTTTGAATTGAACGAAAAGGACTGACCACCATGAGCGGTTATGGCCGTGAATGCGCGGACATTGTGCGCGCGGCCCGTCCGGGCAGCTACAAGATCGGCATGATCCTGGGCTCGGGCCTCGGATCCCTGGCCGAAGAGGTCGAGGACGCGGCCCGCATCCCGTATGCGCATTTGACCGAGTTTCCCATATCCACGGTGACCTCGCATTCCAGCGAGCTCGTCGCCGGCACGCTCGCGGGCGTGCCGGTCGTCATCCTGTCTGGGCGGGCGCACTATTACGAAAGCGGCGATCCGGCGGTCATGCGGACCCCGGTCGAAACCTTGAAGGAGCTCGGCTGCGAGATCCTGCTGGCCACCAACGCGGCCGGATCCTTGCGCGAGGAAGTCGCGCCGGGCGATCCGATGATCATTTCCGATCATGTCAACGGGTCGGGAAAGAACCCGCTGATTGGCGAGGAGGACGAGGCCCGGTTTTTGGACATGAGCGCGGCCTATGATCCCGAATTGCGGGCGGTTCTGCACCGGGCGGCCGCCGAAACCGGCGATCCGGTGTCGGATGGCGTCTACATGTGGTTTTCCGGCCCCTCCTTTGAAACGCCGGCGGAGATCAAGATGGCACGGCTTTTGGGCGCGGATGCGGTCGGTATGTCGACCGTGCCGGAGGTCATCATGGCACGGTTCGTTGGACTGAAGGTCGCGGCCATGTCGATCATCACCAATTACGGCGCGGGCATGCAGGCCGAGGCGCTGTCGCACGACGAGACCAAGAGCGTCGCCAAGCAGGGGATGGACCGGATGAAACGGATCGTGCGTGCCTTCGTCAAGGAGGCCGGAAAATGAACGAGCTGTCACAAAAGGACCTGGCCAAGCGGGCGCTGAGTCTGGTCGATCTCACCAACTTGAACGACGGCTGCACGGCGGCCGATATCACCGCCTTGACGGCGCGCGCGGTCACCCCGCATGGCGCTGTCGCCGCCGTGTGCATCTGGCCGGAATTCGTCGCGCAGGCGGTCCGCGAGTTGAAAGGCACCGGCGTGAACGTCGCGACCGTCGTCAATTTCCCGGACGGCGGCACGGAGACCGGCAAGGTTGTCGCGGAAACGGAACAAGCGATCGCCGATGGCGCGGACGAAATCGATCTGGTGATGCCCTACCGGGCCTTTGTCGAAGGGCGCAAGGGATTTGCGGAAGAGCAGATCATTCGAGTGCGGGATGTGATCCCCGAGCCGGGCAAATTGAAGGTTATTTTGGAGACAGGCGAGATCAAGGACCCGCTCCTGATCCATCTGGCGTCCGAAATTGCGATCGGCGCGGGCGCGGATTTCATCAAGACCTCAACGGGAAAAGTCGCGGTCAACGCCACGTTGGAAGCCGCCGAAATCATGCTGACCGCGATCGAGGAAGCGCGCCGAGATCACCGGGCCGAGGTCGGCTTCAAGCCGGCCGGCGGCATCAGGACGCTCGCCGATGCTGCCGCCTATCTGGCGCTGGCCGACCGGATCATGGGGCCGAACTGGGTCTCGGCCGCCACCTTCCGGTTCGGAGCGAGCGGACTGCTCGATGCCTTGATTGCCGAGATCGAGGGCACGGACGCGGCAGGGGGCGAGGGATATTGACCATGCTGCCGCAGGAAATCATTCGTAAGAAGCGGGATGGCGAAACCTTAAGCCCGGACGAGATCCGGTTTTTTGTCAAAGGCTTGGCTGATGAGAGCATCACGGAGGGCCAGGTCGCGGCCTTTGCCATGGCCGTGTTCTTCAAGGGATTGACCATCGACGAGCGCGTGACCTTGACCCTTGGCATGCGCGACAGCGGCGACGTGCTGGACTGGTCGGAGATCAATGCGCCCGCCCTGGACAAGCATTCCACGGGCGGTGTCGGCGATAATGTCTCCTTGATGCTGGCGTCGGCGCTGGCCGCCTGCGGGGCGGCTGTGCCGATGATTTCAGGGCGGGGCCTGGGGCATACCGGCGGCACGCTCGATAAGTTCGACAGCATCCCCGGCTACCAGACTCAGCCGGACAATGCGCTTTTCAAAAAGGTGGTCAAGGAGATCGGCTGTGCCGTGATTGGCCAGACCGGCAATCTGGCGCCCGCCGACAAGCGGTTCTACGGCATTCGCGATGTCACCGCGACGGTGGAAAGCATTGATCTCATCACCGCCTCGATCCTGTCGAAAAAACTCGCCGCCGGACTGCAAGGGCTGGTGCTTGACGTCAAATGGGGCTCCGGCGCCTTCATGGCCGAACTCGACGATGCGCGGGCGCTGGCCAAAAGCCTCGTGAAGGTCGCGAACGGCGCTGGGTTGAAAACGACGGCGCTGATCACCGACATGAACGAGCCGCTGGCCTCGGCCGCCGGCAACGCGGTCGAAATGCAAAACGCCGTCGATTTTCTCAAAGGCACGGCTGTCGACAACCGGCTGTGGGACATCACGGTTGCCCAGGGCGGCGAGCTTTTGGCAAGCGGCGGTCTGGCCGCCGGCGCCAAGGCCGGCGCGGATCAAATGCGTGAGGCGTTCGAGAGCGGCCGCGCGGCGGAAACCTTCGCCAGGATGGTGGCCGCTCTCGGCGGGCCGGCCGATTTCATGGAAAAGGCCGAACTCTATCTCGCCAAGGCCCCGGTTCAGGCCCCGGTCTACGCCGATCATGAGGGCGTCGTGACCGGGATCGACACACGGGCGATCGGCCTTGCGGTCGTTCAGCTCGGGGGTGGCCGGACTGCGGCGGACCAGGCCGTCGATCCAGCGGTCGGACTGACCGATCTGGCCGGCATCGGCAACTCGGTCGACGCGGATGCGCCGCTGGCGATTGTGCATGCCCGATCGGAAGCTCAGGCGGAGGACGCAGCCGCAATGGTGCGGCAGGCGTACCGGGTGGGCGAGGCCGCGCATGTGCCTGATCATGCCGCGGTCGTCGAACGGATCGCGGTTTAACAACAAAAAACGGGCCAGTTGAAGGCCCGGTCCTGACACTAGGGTCAGGACTCATTCATGTGATTGAAATGGCGCTGCAAACGGCAAAGAGATGCAAGGAGAAACGCGACAAGCGGGCTGGTGGCCCGGTTGAGCGGTTTGACACGGCAGATCGCAGCCGGTCGCACGTCCCTGCGGGATATGAGCAATTTGCCCCGCTACAGCGTCGCAAGCCCTTGAAAACCGGAAGGTTTCCTGCAGGCTTGCTTCTCGTATCGAAGCAAATTGCTTCATACCATTTCAACCAGATTAAGGGGTCCTGACCCTTGGGCGGAAAAGAAAAGGACGGGCTCATGCCACGGGCAATTCTGTGCGTGTTGGACAGCTTCGGCATTGGCGGGGCGGCCGATGCGGCCCGGTTTGGGGATGCCGGGTCCGACACGCTGGGTCACATCGCCGAACACTGTGCGAGCGGCAAGGGCGACCGGGCCGGTCTGCGCGACGGGCCGTTGCGTCTTCCCAATATGGACCGTTTGGGCCTTGGCGCCGCGTCGAAGAACTCCAATGGCAAGGCTGCGCCGGGCCTTGATTTTGCCGGCGCGCCGGAGGGCCTTTGGGGACACGCGGAGGAAGTCTCGAACGGCAAGGACACCCCGTCCGGACACTGGGAAATCGCCGGGGTTCCCGTGCGGTTCGACTGGGGCTATTTTCCCGAAGCCGTGCCGGCCTTTCCGGACGATCTGATCGCGGCGGTCAAGGACAAGGGGGTCATTGGCGGCGTTCTCGGCAACAAACACGCCTCCGGCACCGTGATCATCGAAGAGCTCGGCGAGGAGCATATCCGCACCGGATGGCCGATCTATTATACCTCCGCCGACAGCGTCATCCAGATCGCCGCCCACGAAGACCATTTCGGTTTGGAGCGGCTGTATGACCTTTGCGAGATCACGCGCGAGATCGCCGATCCCTACAATATCGGGCGGGTGATTGCCCGCCCGTTTGTCGGCGACAGTGCGGCAACGTTTCAACGGACGGCCAACCGGCGGGACTATTCGGTTCTGCCGCCCGAACCGACGCTGCTTGACCGGCTGACGGGAGCGGGCCGCACGGTTTACGGGATCGGCAAGATCTCCGACATCTTCGCCCATCAGGGCGTGTCGAAGGTGTTGAAGGGGGCCGGTAACGACCAGTTGTTCGACAAAACCCTGGAAGCGATGGAAAGCGCCGGCGATGGCGACCTGGTGTTCGCCAACTTCATCGACTTCGATTCCCTTTATGGCCACCGCCGGGACGTGCCGGGTTATGCGGCCGCGCTGGAGCAGTTTGACACCCGGCTGCCGGACATGATCTCAAGGCTGCGTGAAGGCGACCTTCTGATCCTGACGGCGGATCATGGCTGTGATCCGACCTGGAAAGGCTCCGATCATACGCGTGAGCATATCCCCATTTTGGGTGTCGGTCCGGGCGTTCCGGGACGGGCGATCGGCGCGCGCAAGACATTTGCCGATATCGGCGAAAGCGTCGCCGCGCATCTTCAAATCGCGCCCGGAGCACACGGCACCAGTTTTCTTTGACCGCGGCGATGGCAAGGGTGTTGCGCCTGCGGCCGTGACGTAGTCCATTTGACGGCACTTGGAATCTCACGACTCGGGCCACCGGACACCTTTCATGACCAAACACAGCACGGTGCCCAAGGCCGAACTGCATTGTCACATTGAAGGCGCAGCGCCGCCGTCGCTGGTTATGCGCCTCGCCGAGCGCTACCGGATCGATGTTTCGCCGGTGATCGACCGGAATGGCCGGTACATCTGGTCCGATTTCACCGAGTTCCTGCGGGCCTATGACCTGGCAAGTTCCGTCTTCCGCACACCGGCCGATTACGGCCTTCTAGCCGAAACCTATTTCCGGATGCTGGCCGCCGAGGGTGCCATCTACGGCGAAGTGTTCATATCCCCCGATCACGCACAGTCGGCGGGTCTGTCCTACCGTTCCTATGTCGAAGGTCTTGCCGCCGGGATCGAGCGCGCCAAGATCGACACCGGGATCGAAGCCCGCATGATCGCCGTTGGCGTCCGCCATTTTGGCGCCAAGTCGGTCGAGCGGGTGGTTCAGGAGGTGATCGCCAATCCGCATCCGCTGGTCACCGGATTTGGCCTGGCGGGAGATGAGCGGGAGGGTCATCCGGCGAATTTCGCCAGGGCCTTCCGCATGGCCGGTGAGGCCGGGCTTGGATTGACCGCCCATGCGGGTGAACTCGCGGGGCCGGAAAGTGTGCTTGCCGCGATCGAATTCTTGCGCGTCAAGCGGATCGGGCACGGCGTTCGGGCGATCGAGGACCAGGATCTGGTCCGCCGTCTGGCAGATGAGGAGATTGTCCTGGAAGTTTGCCCGGGATCGAACGTGGCGCTCGGGATCTATCCCGTCCTGCGCTTTCATCCGATCAATCTTCTGCGCCGGGCCGGCGTACGCGTGACGTTGAACTCCGATGACCCGCCCTTCTTCAACACCACGCTCGGCAAGGAATACACATCGCTCGCCAAGACCTTCGGCTGGAAGGTCAAGGACCAGCTGGCCTTGACCCGTACCGCGATCGATGCCGCCTTCTGTGATCCAGCGACCCGGAAACGTCTGATTGTCCGACTGGACAGCGCGGTGGTTCCGTGAGACCACCGGTCCGCCGCCTCGAGAACGGGCCGTCCCATGTCCGCTGACACACCGTCATCAGAGATGCGCGATTTGTTTTCCGCCCGCGCGGCGCGCGGCGCAGCGCGGGCCATACTCGATAGCGCCATATCGGGTGATGTGGCAGGTCTGTCCGTCCATCCGGAAGCCATGGCGCGCGCGGCAGAATTGGCCGCCGATAGCATGACCAATGCGTACCCGGATCTTCAGATCCCGCCCTGCGGCTGCTGGCGCGATTTTGACATCGGTGATGTGCCGCGGTGGGATGTGTTGGCGCAAGCGCGTGGCTTTTCGTCCCCGGAAGACCTCTTGCAGGTCGCCGGTGACCTGGCGCTTTTGGGCGCGATCGCCGCCGTGCGTCCGCCGCGCGGCTGGCACTTCGAAGACGGGCAGTCCGGCATGGATTTTGGCGGTGTCACCGGTCTCCGGCTCGCCGCGTTTTCAATGTTCCAAAGCGGCATGTTCTCCACCCGGCCCGCTGATCCGCTGCGCGTTGACGCCGATGCGCTGATCCGCCTGGAGGACAATGAAATCGCCGCCGGCTTCGGCGTTGCGGAGCAACAGGACGGGTCCTGGATCGCGGAGATGACGCGCCACCTGCGCCGGTTCGGCGAAACAGTCGGCATGCGGCCTGACCTTTTCGAGCGCGGCGGCGATTTGCGGCCATCGGGCGTTGTCTTGAACCATCTGTTCGACCCGGGCGGCGCGCCGGTACCGCTAGAGACCGTGTTCGAAACGCTGGTGGATGCCTTTGCGCCGCTCTGGCCTGGCGGTGCGCAAAAGGGCGATGTCATTCTCGGAGATGTGTGGGCGCGGCGTGCGCCGCAAAGCCAGGCTTTGCCGGACGCGGTTCCCTTTCATTCAGCGCCTGCGGACATGGCTTATGGCCTGATCGAGCCATTTGCCTGGGCGGGCCGCGACGTGGCGGATCTTGATGCCCTACCCGGTCCCTCGGACGCCCATCACGCCATGCTTTTCGTGTCCGCAGGTGTTGTTGAACTGACCGGCGCGGTGGGTGTCCAGCCGGATATCGACACGATGATCGCCCTGCGCGCAGTCACGTCCGCCTTGTCCCGGGACGTGGCGGATACTGTTCGGGTGAAGCTCGGCGTCGACGCAGCCACGATGCCGCTGCCCTGCATCATCGAGGCAGGAACCGCCCGGGCTGGCCGGGATCTCGCCCGGCAAAATCCCGAACCCGCTCAAAACATCTCGAAAATCCTGTTGGCGGGGTCTGTTTTTTGGCTGCCGTTCGGGGCATAGGTCATGAACCGCACGCACCGTGCCCGTAACGATGTAACCCAGGCCCAAACGACCGGGCCCAACGGAAAGAGACAGCCATGTCCGGAGCCAATGTCATCAGCCATCCGCTCGTTCAGCACAAGCTGACGATCATGCGCGACAAGGGAACTTCCACCCAAGGGTTCCGGCGTTTGCTGCGGGAGATCTCCACGCTGCTGTGTTATGAGGTCACCCGTGATCTCCCGTTGGTCCGGCAGACGATCGAAACGCCGCTTGCCGAAATGCAGGCCCCGACGCTGGCCGGCAAGAAACTGGTTTTTGCATCCGTACTTCGCGCTGGGAATGGCCTTTTGGAGGGCATGCTGGAGCTCGTGCCGTCCGCCCGGGTCGCGCATATCGGTCTTTACCGGGACCCGGAAACCCTCCACCCGGTGGAGTATTATTTCAAGGCGCCGGAAGATCTGAACGAGCGGCTTGTGATCGTGGTCGATCCGATGCTGGCAACGTCCAATTCGGCGATCGCCGCGGTTCAAAAGCTCAAGGAGCGGGGCGCCAACCATCTTCGGTTCCTCTGTCTTTTGGCCGCGCCGGAAGGTGTTGCCAAGTTCAACGAGGCCCATCCGGACGTGCCGATCTACACGGCCGCGATCGACGAGCGGCTGAATGAAAAGGGCTACATCGTGCCCGGGCTCGGCGATGCCGGAGACCGGATGTACGGAACGAAATAGGCCGCGGGCATTCAGCGCAAGGGGCGTGTCATGATCACGGTGTTCGGGTCGATCAATCTGGACCTGGTGGTGAGCGTGCCAAGGCTTCCGGGACCGGGCGAAACCGTCAGTGGACCCGATCACCAGAGTTTTGCCGGTGGCAAGGGTGCGAACCAGGCCTTGTCCGCCCGGCGCGCCGGCGCTGATGTCGCCATGGTCGGCGCGGTCGGCAATGATGCGTTCGCCGATCTCGCCCTTGCGAATTTGCGGCTGTCCGGGGTCGATCTGTCCGGTGTCCGCGCTCTGGATGGCGCGACCGGGCTTGCCTTGATCGGGGTCGAGGACAGCGGCGAAAATCAGATCATCGTGGCAAGCGGTGCCAATGCCCGGGTGGACGCGGAATGGCTGGACGGCCGCCTAACACCGGGCGCATGGCTCCTCGTGCAGGGCGAGGTTCGCGTAGATCAGATCGAAACGGCAATGACTGCCGCCCGCCGCGCCGGAACGAAGGTCTTTTTCAATCCCGCGCCGGTCCCGGGATCTAGCCTTAAAGCCTTGCTCGACCTCACCGACGTTCTTGTGGTCAACGAGGGTGAGGCGCGGGACGTGGCCGAGGCATTGGACCTGCCGGCAGACCCGGAGGCTTTCGCCGCGGCGTTCGCGGCCAAGGACCGGATCGCCGTCGTCACGCTCGGTGGGGCTGGTGCGGTTGCCTGCAGTAGGGAAAGGACAATCCGCTGCCGCCCGCCGGCCATCGACGTGGTTGATACGACCGGCGCAGGCGATGCGTTTTGCGGGGCTCTCGCCGCCGCGCTCGATGCGGGTCTCAATCTCGATCTGGGCGTGCGGCGTGCCGTTGCGGCCGGGGCACTTGCCTGCCAGGTGACCGGTGCGCAATCGAGCGCGCCGGACGCAAAGGCCATCTCCGACATGGCCGGCAATGTCCGGATTGTGTGACCGTCTTCACCGGCTGATAAGATCGCGGTGGTACGGCTAAGGCTAGAACGACCGGTGCGGAGCCTTTCATGTGGCGTTTGGTGGTCTGTGTGTTGCTTTTGGCGGCTGTTGCCCCTTTGATCCCGGAATATGTCGTTCCGGCGCTAGAAGCGCGGCACTCGGGCGGCGTGGATCAGACAACCACTGAAGACGAGGGCGCAGCGCGCGTCCATCGCATTCCCGTATCGCGCAACGGCCAATATGTCACCGAGGGCCGCCTAAATGGGCGAATTGTCACGATGCTGGTCGACACCGGAGCATCCAAGCTTGCGATTCCCGAGGCGATTGCCAACCAGATCGGCATATTCCTGCAGCCGTCGGACTTCAATCAGCCGGTGCGGACCGCCAACGGGCGCACGTTTGGCGCAGCTGCGCGCGTGCGCGATTTCCGGCTTGGGCCGATCCGGTTGAAAGATGTTGACGCCATTGTCATGAAAGACGGCCGCCTGGGCGTTCCGCTGCTGGGCATGTCGGCGCTTGGCCGGCTGGACCGGTTCGACATTTCCGATGACACGTTGGTTCTGGTTCAATAAGCTGACATCCCTTCCGCTTACGCCTTTGTATTCCGCGTTTTCGTCCGTTCGCGACTGAGAGGTCTTCATGTTTCCAAAACCCATTGCGGCGCTCAGCCCCAACACCTTCGCCTACGAATCCAGCCCGATGGTCAAACCGACGGGATTCCGCGAATACGACGCCCGCTGGCTGTTTGAAAAAGAAATCAACCTGATGGGCATGCAGGCGCTTGGCATGGGTATCGGCACCTTGATGCATGAACGGGGCGTGCGGCCCGAGATAGTGGTGGCCCATGATTTTCGCGGCTATTCGGCCTCCATCAAGATGGCGGTCGTGAACGGCCTTCTGGCGGCCGGGATCAATGTCCATGACATCGGTCTGGCACTGTCGCCGATGGCCTATTTTGCCCAGTTCGCGCTGGATGTTCCGGCTGTTGCCATGATCACCGCTTCGCACAACGACAATGGCTGGACGGGTGTCAAGATGGGTATTGACCGGCCGCTGACGTTCGGACCGGACGAGATGGGCCGGCTGAAGGAGATCGTGCTTGGCGCCCTGTTCAATCTGAAGGCCGGCGGCAGCTACCGGTTCGTCGACGGGTTCCCGGATGTCTACATGAACGACCTGACCGAGCGGCCGAACCTGAAGCGCCCGATCAAGGTTGTCGCCGCTTGCGGCAACGGCACGGCGGGCGCGTTCGCGCCGCGCATCCTGGAGGCGATCGGCGCCGAGGTCATCCCGCTCGATGCCGAACTCGACCACACATTCCCGCGTTATAACCCCAATCCCGAAGACCTGAAGATGCTGCACGCGCTGCGTGACAAGGTGCTGGAAACCGGCGCGGAGGTCGGGCTCGGATTTGATGGCGACGGTGACCGCTGCGGGGTTGTCGACAACGAGGGCGAGGAGATCTTCGCCGACAAGGTCGGTGTGATGCTGGCCCGCGACATCTCCGGGCTTAATCCCGGCAGCCAGTTCGTGGTCGACGTCAAATCGACCGGCCTGTTTCACACCGATCCGGTGCTTCAGGCCAACGGTGCCAAAACCGACTATTTCAAGACCGGCCATTCCTACATCAAACGCCGGGTCCGCGAACTCAACGCGGTGGCCGGCTTTGAAAAGTCAGGCCATTACTTCTTCAATGCGCCGATCGGCCGGGGTTACGACGACGGTCTCGTTTCGGCGATCGCGATCCTCGACATGCTGGACCGCAATCCCGGAAAGAAGATGGCCGATCTTCGCCGAGATCTTCCGAAGACCTGGGGCTCGCCGACCATGTCGCCGCACTGCGCGGATGAGACGAAATACGGCGTCGTCGACAAGGTCGTGGCCAGGTTTCAGGCCATGAAGGCGGAAGGTGAACCGGTCGCCGGTCAGCCGATCGCCGATCTGATCACCGTCAACGGCGTGCGGGTCGTCGCCGATGACGGCACATGGGGGCTTGTCCGCGCGTCCTCCAACAAGCCGGAACTCGTCGTGGTGGTGGAAAGTCCGGTCTCGGAAGAGCGCATGCGCGCCATGTTCCACGCGGTCGACGCGGTCTTGCGCGAAAATCCCGAGGTCGGCGCGTACAATCAGACGATCTAGGCTCACTGGCGATGCCGGGCCTGCGGCCGTGGGCCGCTGTTCCGGCGCGCGGTTTGGAGATGCTGTCGCATGATCCGCGACTTTGGCATGCTGGAAGACGGAACGCCGGTCCAGGAAGTCAGCCTTAAAAAGGGGCCGCTGGAGGCCAAGATTCTCACCCTCGGCGCCGTGATCCGCGACCTGACGTTCAATGGCCGGTCGGTCGTTCTCGGATTTGACGATCTGGAAAGCTACATCAAGCATTCACCCTACTTCGGAGCTGTCGTTGGACGGTGCGCGAACCGGATCGCCGATGGGCGTTTTGCGCTCGATGGCAAACAAATCCAGTTGGACCGGAACGAAAACGGCCAGCACCACCTGCATGGCGGGCGGGGCGGTTTTTCATCCCGCAACTGGTCCCTGGAACAGCACGACAAGGCAAGCGTGCTTTTAAAGCATGTGTCAGCGGACGGGGAGGAAGGCTATCCGGGAAAGGTGGAGGCGCTGGTGCGCTACACGCTGACCGGCGCAGGGGCACTCCGGGTCAAAATGACCGCGACGGCGACAGATCCGACCCCTGTCAGCCTTGCCCAGCACAGCTATTTCAACCTCGATGGCAGTCAGACGATCGCCGATCATCTGCTTGAGATCGCGGCCGAACGCTATCTGCCGGTGGGTGATGATCTCATTCCAACGGGCGAGATCCGCAATGTCGCCTGGACGCCCTATGACTTTCGCGATGGGCGGAAGATCGGCGCCGGCGGCGGGATCGTTTACGACATCAACTATTGCCTGAACGAGGCGCCGCTGGAGGCCGTGGCCTTTGCCGCCGCCCTGGAAGACAGCGCCGGGGATTTGCGTATGGAAGTCTGGACGACAGAGCCGGGCCTGCAGTTTTATGATGGATCCCATATCAACTGCCCGGTGCCGGGCCTGAATGGCCGGATTTACGGCCCGCGGGCCGGTCTGTGCCTGGAAGCGCAGAGATGGCCCGATAGCGTCAATCACACGCAATTTCCCAACGTGGTGCTGCGGCCGGGTGAAACCTACACCCAGATCACCGAATTCCGCTTTTCCTAGATATGACACAGGGGATCTGAGTGAAGACCGTCTTTTCAAGCGTCCAGCTGTCCCATGCCCCAACACATGAGATTTCCGACGGCGAGCTCAAGCCGGCGGTGGAAACGCCGGATCGCGCCGAGCAGGTCCTTCAGGCGGTCACGGCGCGCAAGCTGGGGGATATCCTGGCGCCGGAGGATTTTGGACAGCGTCCGTTGGCGCGGGTCCACACGCCGGACTATCTGGCCTTCATGGAAGGCTTTTGGGACAGATGGACCGCCGCCGGACGCAGCACGGAAGCCTTTCCGTTCGTATGGCCCGTGCGGACATTGCGGACCGATCCGCCGCCAGCGCATATCGACGGCCTTCTCGGTCGTTATTCGATGGACGCGGGCACGCCGGTCGGAGCACATACGATGACGGCGGCAATTGCCTCCGCCAACACGGCCTTGACGGCGGCAAGGCTCGTCCAGCAGGGCGAAACAGCCGCCTTCGGTCTTTGCCGGCCGCCCGGGCACCATGCCGGTGCGGATTTCTTCGGTGGCTATTGTTTCTTGAACAACGCGGCCATCGCGGCAGAGTGGCTCAGAGACAACGGGGCCGGCCGGGTGGCGATCCTGGACGTCGACTACCACCACGGCAACGGCACCCAATCGATCTTTTATGACCGTTCCGATGTGATGTTTTTGTCGATCCACGCCGATCCGATGGACGAGTATCCGTATTTCCTCGGCCATGCGGACGAAACCGGGGCGCGGGCAGGGACCGGATTCAATCAGAACTGGCCGCTGCCGCTTGGTACGGGCTGGCAGGAATACGCGCCAGCCTTGGATGATGCCTGCCGCTGGATCACGGTGTTTAAACCCGATGTTGTCGTCGTGTCGCTCGGACTGGACTGTTTTGAAGAGGATCCGATTTCCGGCTTCAAGTTCGCGTCGGAGGATTTCTTGCGG
Organism: Roseibium sp.; assembly: GCA_017643215.1. Classification (GTDB taxonomy): domain Bacteria; phylum Pseudomonadota; class Alphaproteobacteria; order Rhizobiales; family Stappiaceae; genus Roseibium. The sequence continues at coordinate 221,660 of JAEPNV010000001.1, forward strand.
CTCGGCCAGACCTTGTCCCGCACCGGCCTGCCGGCCCTGTTCCTGATGGAGGGCGGCTATGCCGTCGGCGCGCTCGGTACCAATTGCGTCAATGTCCTTGAAGGATTTGAAGCCGGCTAGCCGACGGGAAATCCAAGGCCGCGCAGATCTTCGGCGAGCGCATCGGGACCGGTGAAATGGTGGCCGGTCAATCCGAGCGCGCGGGCCGCCGTGATGTTTTTCAATGAATCGTCGATGAAGACGCATTGGCGCGGATCGAGACCGTTCCGGTCCAGAAGCAGCTGGAAAATGGCGGGATCCGGCTTGATGAGCCCGACCGCCCCCGACACCACCGTGTCGATGAAGGAATGCGCAAGGAACGGAAACCGGGTCTGCGCCTCGGCATATTTCTCCGTCGAGAAGTTGGTGATCGCATAAAGCGGGACACCTGTTCTCTTTAATTCCGCCAGAATGGTGACGGAGCCTTGGATGGCGCCCGGAACCATTTCATGCCAGCGCTCGTCATAGGCGCGGATCAGGTCGGTCTCCGCGGGGTGTTGTGCGCTGAGGATGGCCACCGCGTCGCGCCATGGGCGGCCGAGATCCTGTTCAAGGTTCCACGCCATGGAACAGACTTCGGTCAGAAAACGCCGCCGCTTTTGGTCGTCGGGGATCAGTGTCCGGTAAAGGTGTTCAGGATCCCAGTGGATCAGGACATTTCCAACATCGAATATGATGTATTTTGGGTCGGCGGGCATGCGTATCCTCGGCTATTCTGCGAATCGCGCTGCGGTCTTGTCCGGCTGGCGGGCGCGTTAGATCAAAGGGGTGTGACATCGTGGTGACGGCGGTCAAGCCAACGTTCCTGGCGCGGATCGGCCTGATCATCTGCCTGTTTGTCCCCTCGGCCGGGTGGGCGTCGGACGCAGTGGACCGGTTCCGCTTTGGCATATCGGTTGGCGCAGAACAAGACATCCGGGAGCGGATTGAGCCGTTCCGCGTTGCGCTGGAAGAGATCCTGGACCTGCCGGTCGACCTTTACCTGATCGAGACAATGGGCGGCCTGGTGGATGCGCTCGCCAAAGGCGAAATCGATTATGCGCGCCTGTCGCCGTCCGCCTATGCCGCGGTCCATACCCTGTGTGCTTGCGTCGAACCGCTGGCGGCCGCGCGGCCCGACAGCATATCCGACCGGTTCTATTCGATTATGGTGGGCCGACGGACGGCCGATCAGACGGCGCTGGCCGATCTTGAGGGGGGCTTGCTTGGCATTTCTGGCGCACCATCCGTTGCCGGCTATCGTGTTCCGCTGGCGAACCTCGCCGCAGACGGTGTTGACGCACGCCGGCACTTCAGGGCGTTGGTGCGCATCAAGGATCCGCTCGATGGATTGCGGGCCGTTCTGGACGGCCGCATTGATGCCGCCCTTGCCTGGTCGACTTTGGCCGGCAATGCCCGCACCGGTTATTCCGCCGGCAGCTTGAACGACCTTTACGCGTCCGGCGCCAAGGGCCTTGAAAAACTGGTCGTGGTCTGGCGGTCCCCCGGCATTCCCTATTCCGCGCACACGGTCCGCTTGGCGTTGCCGGATGAATTCAAGCGGCGTCTGCGGGCGGGTTTGCTGGACATCCGGGACACGGCGCCGGACGCATATCTGGCGGTTGAACCGGACTATCCCGGCGGTTTCGAACCGGTGGTTCACACGGACTTTCGAGCCGTTTTGAGGACGTATGATCCAGATCTTCGTGCCACGCTCGATCCATGACGTGTCCAATTCCCGGAACAACCGTCTACAGACTAAAGAGCACGCAGAATCCTTGCCGTATGGCGTCGGATCATTTCCTCTTCATTGGTGGGAATGACCATGACCTTGACCGTTGAGGGTCCGGACGAAATGTCTTGCTCTGCGGCCATGTTCTTTTCAGGGTCGATCGCAAGTCCAAGCCAATTCTGGTCCGCGCAGACCTTTTCGCGAACCATTGCCGAGTTTTCGCCAATACCACCGGTAAAGACCAGGGTGTCGATTCCGCCAAGAACGGCCGCCATGGCGCCGAGTTCGCGGCGGATCCGGAACACGAAATAGTCGATCGCGCGTTTTGCGTCCGGGTCGCCGCTCGATTGAAGCGTGCGCATGTCCTGGCTGATCCCCGACATCCCTTTCAGGCCGGATTGCGTGTAGAGAAGCGCCGTAACATCGTCCGCCGTCATGCCTTTGGCGGTCATGAGATAAAGCACGACGCCGGGATCGAGCTGCCCGCACCGCGTGCCCATAGGCAGTCCGTCAAGCGCTGTGAAACCCATGGTCGAGCCGATACTCTGCCCGTTCTTGATCGCGCACATGGATGCACCATTGCCAAGATGGGCAACGACCAGCCTTCCGTCATGCGCCCGCGGGTCGGCGGCTTCAAGGTGGCTTAAGATGTATTCATAGGACAATCCGTGGAAGCCGTAGCGGCGCACGCCCTCCTCGTAAAGCGCCCGGGGGAGCGCGAACGTGTCGTTCACCCACGGATGATGGCGGTGAAAGGCCGTGTCGAAGCAGGCGACTTGGACGGCGTCCGGAAACAGCGCTCGCGCACTCTCGATGCCCGCCAGATTGTGCGGTTGATGGAGCGGGGCAAGGGGGACGAGTTTTTCAAGGCGGGCGATAGCGGCCTGGTCGATCGGGATGGGCGCGGCGTGGTCGACGCCGCCATGAACGACGCGGTGTCCGACCGCATCAACCGCGCGGCCATGTGTTCTGGACGTCAACATCGGCAGGAGCGCGGCCAGGGCGGTGGTGTGCGATTGTCCGTCCTCTGAACCGAGATCCCGATCAAACCGGTCCTTGTCCTGACTGGATTTAAGGCTGATGCGGGGCGCCGCGCCAAGGCCCGAGATTTGTCCGTCGACAATTGGATCTTGGCCGGCAAAAAGCGTGAATTTGATGGACGACGATCCTGAATTCAGGACCAGAATGGTCTGAGCGTCCGTCATGCGCCATCCTTGAGACTCGACAAAAGGCCCACCGGTTCGCCGTGTTCGAGCCAGTGGTTGTAAAGCAGGGCGAACGCGCAAGACGCAAGACGGGCCCGTCCGTCATCCGCCCGGCTTGTCAGCATCACCGGCGCCTTTGCGCCAACCACAAGACCCGCCGCTTCCGCGTGGGCGATGAAGGTGAGTTCCTTCGCCAGCATGTTTCCGGCTTCCAGATTGGGAACGACCAGCACCTGCGCATGGCCCGCGACAAGCGACGTGATGCCTTTTGTCCGCGCCGCTTGCACATCGATCGCGTTGTCCATGGCCAGCGGACCGTCGACAATGCCGCCCTTGATCTGGTTGCGTTCCGCCATTTTGGACAGGATCGCGCCGTCCAGACTGGACGGAATGGCGGGATTAACGGTTTCAATCGCCGACAGAATACCGACCTTCGGCGTTTCCAGACCGAGCGCCAGAGCGGCGTCGATGGCGTTTTGGGTGATATCGACCTTTGTGGTGAGATCCGGCGAGATATTGATGGCCGCATCAGTGATCAGGACGGGGGTGTCCCGGCCGGGAATGTCCATGACGAAGACGTGGCTGATCCGGCGTTTTGTCCGCAAGCCTCCATCGCGTTTGACGACGTGGCGCAGCAGATCGTCGGTATGAAGGTGACCCTTCATGACGGCCTGAACGCGGCCGTCATGGACCATCTTCACAGCGCGTGCCGCTGCCTCGGATTCGTTCTCAATGTCGATCAGGTCGCATCCGGCAATATCAGTGCCCAACTCTTCCGCGGCTTTTTGGATCCGCCCGGCAGCTCCGATCAGGACCGGTTCGATCAAGCCCTCCCGAGCCGCAAGTATCGTTCCTTGCAGCGAATTCGGATCGTCGGGCGCGACCACCGCCGTCGGCAGGGCCGGCTGTGACTTGGCCATCTGGATCAGACTGTTGAAGTGACGGTGCCGTTCCACAAGCAGGCCGGGCAAATCGGACGTGGCGTACTCGATCGTCTCACGCGGCGCGTCCACGACGGCGACACCGTCCGCGACCTTCGTTCCGTCTTTTTTGACAACCGAAACACTCAGCTCGACCTGCCCATCCGGCTTTTTTTCGAGCACTTCGACCCGGACCGTGAGCGTGTCGCCGACCGCGACGCGGGTATGAAATTCAATGCTTTGCGCCCGGTAGGTTGTTCCGGGCCCCGGCAGGATGTTTCCCAGCACCGCGGAGACCAGTGCCCCGACCCACATGGAGGGTGCGACCGGCTTGTCGATTTTACCGTCACCCGTCCAGTCCGTGTCCGGCAGATGCAGCGGATTCAGATTCCCCGATGCATGGGCAAAAACCAGCAGGTCATTAGAGGAGCATGTGCGGATGATCTCGGCATGATCACCCACCACGATCTGGTCATATGTCCGATTTGTCGCCATATCGTGCTCCCGGCGCCGTGCCAATCTGTCGATTCACCGCCGCATGGCGCCGCAGCATCGAAATGATGCGGAGACTAGCGCCGCTGTGCGACGGAACAAATACGGGTGAATTGTTATGCGCACTCAAACGTGGCCGCGCGCGGGCTCAGCATGCCGGGCACAGCACCGTTTGGACAAGGCGCGGCCGCAGAAAGAAGGTCTCGCTGAAGTTCATCGAACTGGCCCGGGGGAAGATCGATTGCAGCGAGGACGCGAACATCGGGGTGTAGGTGTAGCTGGCGTCGCCGACGACCACGGACGCCCCGGGCACGCGGATGGTGGCGGGCAGGGTGATCGGTGGCGGGCCGCCGGCCGGCCAGGGGCTGCCGCCATCATTGTCTTCACTCCAGTCCACGACCGGGTCGCCGTCAGCGTCGAAGGTCACGCTGGCGACGATGATGTCGAGCGTTGTTGTGGGATAGGGTTCCATGATCGCTTCCGCGCCGAGGAAATAGTCGCTCAATTCGGTCGGCGAGACGATCTGTCCCTGCGCCACCAGGTCGGCGATCGTGCTGGCGACCTGGCTGACCTTTCGGTCGTGATTGAGGGCGTCCGTGGTTTCGGCCATCCCAATCACCAGAATGAGCAGCACGGGAAGCAGCAGGGCAAATTCGACCGCGGCAACACCCTGCCGGTTTTTAATGAGCTGGTAAAATTGCTGCAAGATCAGGTGAAGAGCGCCGAACATGTCAGATCACAGCCACGGTTCGTTGCGGAAGACAAAGGTCGAATAGAGAAACCGTTCGTTCGATCCGGTATCGCCTTCGTCGAACCGGAACAGGGCCGAAAACATTGGCCACCGGTAAATCACCCGGACAACCACGATTTCGGTCGGTCCGGTCACGGTAAAGCTGCTGTCTTTGGGTTGCCCGTCGACATCAAGCATGGATTCGAGCGCGGACGAGCCGGCAAACGTCGTTATCGTATCGATATCGAATGAGATCCGTGAACGATGACAGAACAGCGTCGAAAGATTGTCGCACAGGGCGTCCTCGAAATCCGTCGCATCGAAGGTGGTTGCCTGTCCGGTCCTGATCAATCGCGACGTTTCCAGTACCGCGTTGTCGACGATGCGGTTGACGAAAAACGCCAGTCCGAATTCAAAGATGCCGAGCATGATTGTGAGAAACGGCAGACCGATGATTGCGAATTCGACGGCGGTCGCGCCTTCCCGGTCCTTGGTGTACCGATTCAATAAACGCGTCAGGACGCGGACGACTCCCCGGCGTCTTGAGGGTGCGCATGCAGTGGCGGGTTGGTCATCCATGCGCGCTGTCCTTAATCCGCCCCTGTTCCGGCCTGACCGCTTGCGGCCTGCACCGCGAGTTCATTCCTTTGCGTCGCCTGTTCGGCAACCTTGTCAAACACTTCGGACTGATCGCCGAGACGCAAAGTCGGTTCACACATGGGCGCGCAGGAATAGGATTGCCGGGCGGCGTTCCGCTGAACCATGACAACATTGTCTTCCGATGCCCGGACAGTGACGACCTCATCGACAATTGGCGCGTTGTTCTCGTCCAAAATGACGAGGTTTGTGCTGCCGTAGGATTTCCCGGTGATCACCACGGTCGTGGCATCATGCATTGAGACATCGGCGATGAAGGGATTTCCGATGATCACCGTGCTGGCCGGTTCTTGGATTCGGAACACTTTTGCGCGGTCGACGGTAACCGACACCGGCCCGTCCTGGGCGAAGGATGGTGCAGGTCCGCAGGCAACCGCCGCAAGCACGATGCATGCTCTGACCAGATGTGCCAACGCTCCCATCACGTTCTCCAATTCACTTGCCGTCCGAAGTCATGTCCTCATATGCGGCAAACAAGGTGAAGGAATCCCTAATTTGAGCTTTGGCCTGGGGCTTCGATCTGGATTGCCAGTGCCGCGAACCGCTGCGTCAAGATCCCGTCCGCGCCAGTCCACCCGGCTCGAACGCGATCCGGCAGGAGCGTCTTGAGGATTACGTTAGTGCTGCAACCTTAAATTCAGAGAAAGTGCTGTAGTAATATTTGATTAAAATTTTAGCTCATGACAAAAATTCGAGTAAATAAATAGATAATCAAGTATACACATTCTTAACCATAAGTTTTTTTTCGGTAGATACATGATGGGAATTGAGTAAATTTAACCGCTTGGAAACGGCTGAGGTGTAGCTTCTGCCTATGTTCGAACGGCCGAGACACAAGGTCCGGCGAACACTGAAGCTGTCAACACAAGTGGTACTTGGAGCAAACCCATGAAGAAGCTTTTCGCACGTTTTGTAGAAGATGAATCTGGCGCGACTGCAATTGAATATGGTCTGATTGCCGGCCTGATCGCCGTTGTCATCATCGGCACGGTCGCAACGCTCGGTGATGACATCGACGATGTCTTCTCGACCATCAGCAGTGCTTTGGCTGCAGAAGGTCTGTAAGTTTTCGGACTTTCAGTATTTCGAAAGCGGGCGGTCCGTCGCCCGTTTTTCTTTGTTTACATCAAATTAATCGACCTCGGCCGATAGTGGCGCGCGGATGGTAACGCGCTCCAAGGCGGTCAGGACGAATGTACACCGATTATCTTGCGACAATCTTTCCCGCGCTCGTCATTGCCGCGGGCTTGTCTGATCTTTTGACCATGAAGATCCCGAATTGGTTGACCGGCGCGATCGGCGCGGCGTTTGTCCTCTTGGCTGTGTCCGCCGGTTTTGACGGTCAGCAGTGGCTCAACCACGCCGCGGGTTTCGCTGCGGCTTTTGTTGCCGGCTTCATCCTGTTCGCCGCGCGCTGCATGGGCGGCGGCGATGCCAAGCTGATCAGCGGGATTGGCCTGTGGTTCGGATGGTCCGCAAATTTGGTGAATTTCGCGGTGCTCACGGCCGTCCTTGGTTTGGTCGTGACACTGGCGATCGTGGCGGCGCGGTTAATCCCCGTGTTGCCGTTTGCGCTCGGCCAACATGCTTGGATCGCTCGGTTGCACGACCGTCAAACGGGAATTCCTTATGGGATTGCGATCGCCCCGGCGGCATTAACAATCTATTGGAACGGCGGCTGGTTCTGACACTGCGATAAGATGCGTTTTGCAAGTCTTTGTGGTCCAATTCTGCCGCTCTACGCGTTAGTAAATCACAAGAATCCGCTTTATTAATATTGTATTTATTTATCTTAACATGAATTAACCTTATTCCCTCATAGGGTATTAACCATGTTTTGACGAATTGGTGTGCAGGTTTAACGGTGACAAAGCGCATGGGGCGCTTGCTATCGTGGAACGCTGTCATGAAGTATGCGCGATTGGTGGTTTTGGGTGTGGCGCTGGGTGCCGGCGTGCTGGCGGCACGCATTGTCATGAACGCCAGCGCACCTGCGCCTGAACCGGTCGCGAGTGCGCCGATCCCGGTTGAGAAGACTGAAATCCTTGTAGCGGCCAAAGACATCAACCTTGGCGCTAAGATCGCCGGTTCGGATATGACCTGGGCTGCATGGCCAAGCAATGCCGTTCCGCGTGGGGTCGTTACGCGCCAGGACAACGCGGGCGCCGACGAAGCCTTTGCCGGACGGATTGCAAAAGCGCCGATTTATGCCGGTGAACCGATCCGCAGCGAGCGGTTGATCAACACCGACAAGGGATTCATGGCGGCAATCCTGCCAAAGGGTATGCGCGCGATCGCGGTCAGCGTTGAGGCCGAAACCACGGCGGGCGGGTTCATCCTCCCGGGCGACAAGGTCGATGTCATCTTGACCAAGACGGACGAAGTCCGCGGCGTGGTCAGCGAGACAATTCTGGAAAACGTCCGGGTTCTGGCGATCGATGGGACAACGGCGGGCGAGCAGGACCAGAAAAACCTGTCGCCAAAACGCACCGCGACACTGGAACTCGGGCTCGAGCAGTCCGAAATCGTCGCCCAGGCCCAGCAGCTCGGAACCATCGCGCTGGCGCTGCGCAGCGCACAGGATTCATCCGACGACGCCGAAAAGACCGTCCGGCGGCGCGGCGTGAACTTTGTCAAATACGGCGTTTCAAGTCAGGCGAATGCGCAATGAGCTACTTCAGGCGGAAATTGGTTGAACCGGCCGGCTTGGTCGCCCGCATGCGAACTCGCGGCGCGGCCGCGGCCGTCGGATTGGCCGTTTTGGCGGCAGGCCTGACGGTCCCTGCGGTCACATACGCTCAAGACGCCTTTCCCAAACAAGTTCACATTGCCGCCGGCGAACGTGTCTCGAACCGGATCATGAGCGTCGGTATCGGCCGGTCCATGGTCCTCAACGTGGCCGAGCCGGTGGCCGACGTCCTTGTATCGAACCCCAAGGTGGCGGATGCGGTCGTCCGCACGCCGCACCGGATCTTTGTTCTCGGCAATGAAGCCGGGCAGGCAAACCTTGTTCTGTTCGGCCGCTCGGGGCGTGAGCTTGCGAGTTTCAACCTGCGGATCGAACCGGACACATCCGACCTTGCCCGGTTGATCAAGAAATTCATTCCGCGCGCCAACGTTCAGGCGCAATCGATCAACGGCAATGTCGTGCTGTCAGGTACGGCGCCAAGCACGGCCGATGCGCAAAGAGCGGCTGATCTTGCGGCCCGGTTCACCGGCGACAATGTCAAGGCGTCCAGCATCTTGAACATGATCACGGTGGATGGAAAGGATCAGGTTCATCTGAAGGTTACGGTCGCCGAAGTCGAACGCTCGGTGATCAAGCAACTCGGCGTCGAATTGTCCGGCGTGGTGGCCGTCGGCAACTACAGCAGCACGTTCAACAACGCGACGTCCTTCCCCGTGAATTCGTCCATTACCAGCCAGGCGTCCGTTGCCGGCGGGTTCCTGGCCGGGGGAACGTCCCTGTCCGCCGAGGTCAAGGCGCTCCAGCGCGAAGGCATCATCCGTACCCTCGCTGAACCGACCTTGACCGCGATCTCCGGCGAAAATGCCAGTTTCCTGGCCGGTGGCGAGTTTCCGATCCCAATCTCGCAAAGCGACGGCGAAGTGACCGTTGAGTTCAAGAAATTTGGTGTCGGGCTTGACTTCACGCCGGTTGTTCTGTCCGGCGGCCGCATCAGCCTGCGGGTCCTGACCGAGGTCAGCGAACTGAGTTCCGAAGGCGCAATCACGCTTGGTGCATTGACGCTGTCCGCGCTCAAGGTCCGGCGGGCCGAATCCACACTGGAGCTTCCCTCCGGCGGCACCCTGGTCATGGCCGGCCTGTTGCAGGAATCCTATCGCCAGTCCATCACCGGCGTTCCGGGTCTGATGCAGCTTCCGGTGCTTGGCTCCCTGTTCAAAAGCCGCGATTTCCTTCGCCAGCAAACGGAACTTGTGGTGTTCGTCACGCCCTATGTCGTCAGCCCCGTGGCTGCCAGTAAGATCACCCGTCCTGACCAGAACCTGGCCCCGGCAACCGATGCGGAAACGGTATTCCTCAATCGGCTTAACAAGCTTTTCCGGATCGGTGGTGATCCGAACGCGGGCGCCTATCACGGCCAAGTTGGCTTTATCTACAAGTGAGGACCGGACCATGCGATTGAAGACCCTGTTCCAGTCCCGCTCCCGGATCGCCGGAGGCCTTGTGATTGCCCTGGCGGTGTCTGCCTGTCAAAGTCAGGCGCCGAGCCAGAACAACGCGTATCTTGCGGCCAACGATTACCGGCTGCGCCATCCCATCGTGGTGACGGAACAGCCCGAGATCCTTGATTTGCCGGTTGGTGCACACATGCGCACGCTGAACCGCGATCTGACCAGCACTATCACAGCGTTCGGTGCCCAAGCGCGGAAGAAGGGCAACGGCCACGTTGAAATTCTCGTCCCGTCCGGCGCCCGCAATGAGGCCGCTGTTCACGCCATCGTGCCCAAGATCAGGGCTGCCTTGCGGCAAGGCGGAGTTCCGGCCGGGTCGATTTCAACGCGCAGCTATCCGGTACACAACAGCCATGCCGATGCGGCGGTGCGGCTGTCCTATCCGCGGGTGATGGCGACGGCCGGACCGTGCGGCGAATGGGTCGGTGATTTCGGCGGCGGGATCAACCGCAACACCGACTATCGGAATTTCGGATGCGCAACCCAGGCGAACCTGGCCACGATGGTCGACAATCCCGCGGACCTGCTGACGCCCCGTGCATCCGCGCCGGCCGACCAACTGCGCAGGGCAACTGTCTTCGAGAAATACCGCGCAGGCGAAGCCACAGCCGGCCAATACACCGAGGGTGTCGGCGCATCGGTATCGGAGGATTGATCGGCGCTATGAGTTCAAACCTACCCATGACCAGCGCGCCGATGGAAGGCGCATATCCGGTGGAACACAGCGACGAGGTGCCGCTTGATACGGCCAGCATCCGGCCGGTTCCCCGCATTTCCATTCAGGCTTTTTGCCTGTCGGAGGACACCGCGCGGATTGTCGAGGCCTCGGCCGAGGACCGGCGCATGGCCAAAGCCCATGTCAAGGTCCACATGGGCGGCATCGCGGCGGCCATCGATCACTTTTCCCAGGCGCCAACACCCAATCTGGTTCTGGTCGAGGCGCGGGCGTCGACCGGCTCGCTGATCGCGGATCTGGACAATCTCGCCGAATATTGTGACGCCGGCACAAAAGTCATCGTGATCGGCGAGGTGAACGATGTGAAGCTTTACCGTGACCTGATGCAAAGGGGCGTGAGCGACTATCTGATCACGCCGCTGGACATTTATCAGCTGGTCGGCGCGATCGGAGAGCTCTACGCCGATCCGACCAGCGAACCGTTGGGCCGGACCATTGCCTTCTTCGGTGTGAAAGGCGGGTGCGGGGCATCGACCATCGCGCACAATGGTGCTTGGGCGGTCACCCGCAATTTCAAGCATGACGTCGTCGTTGCCGATCTGGATCTGCCGTTCGGCACGGCCGGTCTCGATTTCAATCAGGATCCGCTTCAGGGCGTGTTTGAAGCCGTGTCCACACCGGACCGGCTCGATGAAACGCTGCTCGACCGCATTCTTTCGAAATGCTCGGAGCATTTGAGCTTGCTGGCGGCTCCGGCGTCCCTGGAACGCACCTATGACTACGGCGAGTCGGCCTTTGAAACCCTGGTCGATACGATGCGCAACAGCACGCCGACGATCATCCTCGACGTTCCGCACGCCTGGAACGCGTGGGTCAAGAACGTTCTGGTCACCGCCGACGAGGTCGTCATGGTCGCCGAGCCGGATCTTGCCAACCTGCGCAACGCCAAAAACGTGGTCGACACGCTCAAGCAGCTCCGGCCCAACGACGGCCCGCCGCATCTGGTCATCAACCGGATCAACGTTCCGAAGCGGCCGGAGATCAAGCCCGACGAATTCGCGACGGCCTTGGGGCTTAAGACGCTGGTTGCGATTCCGTTTGAACCGCAACTCTTTGGCACGGCGGCAAACAACGGCCAGATGATCGCCGAAGTCGATGGCAAGCATGCCGTGGCCGAAATGTTCTCTGAATTGGCCAATGTGGTGACGGGCAAGGTCAACCCCGGCAAAGGGAAACGATCCGGCTTGACCAAGCTGTTGTCCATGTTCGGCCGGAAATCGGCTTGACGCACTGGGATTCAAGAAACGGGGTGTCGTATCGCTATGTTTGGTAGACGGGGGAGCACACCGGGCGAGCCAAATGGGGGACGGATCGCGCCCGCACCGGCCATGCCCGCGCCCAAGGCGCCAGAACCGAAACCGGCGATGCATGACACGGTCGCCGGGTCCCCGGCTTCGGCTCCAAAGCCGGCTCCAGCGCCCGCGCCGGAACCGATTGTTGTTCAGCAAGAAACCCAAAGCGATCAAAGCCGCCGCAAGTCCGGTGAGTACTACGAGACCAAGGCGCAAATCTTCAACGCGCTGGTCGAGGCGATCGATCTGTCCCAGTTGAGCCGGTTGGACGCCGAGGACGCCCGGGACGAGATCCGCGATGTTGTCAACGATATCATCGCGCTGAAAAACCTCGTTATGTCGATTGCCGAGCAGGAGGACATGCTCGAGGACATCTGCAACGATGTTCTGGGTTATGGACCTCTGGAGCCGCTGCTGGCCCGCGATGACATTGCCGACATCATGGTCAACGGCGCCCACACCGTCTACATCGAGACGCAGGGCAAGGTTCAGCAGACCGGTGTCAACTTCCGCGACAATGCGCAGTTGATGAACATCTGCCAGCGCATCGTCAGCCAGGTCGGCCGCCGGGTCGATGATTCAAGCCCGATCTGTGACGCCCGTTTGCCGGACGGCTCTCGTGTCAACGTCATCGCGCCGCCGCTTGCGATCGACGGTCCGGCGCTGACCATCCGGAAATTCAAGCGCGACAAGCTCACGCTCGACCAATTGGTGAAATTCGGCTCGATTACGCCCGAGGGCGCGACGATCCTTCAGATCGTGGGCCGGTCAAGGTGCAATGTCCTGATCTCCGGCGGAACGGGTTCGGGCAAAACCACGCTTTTGAACTGCCTGACGGGTTACATCGAAAACACCGAACGGATCATCACCTGCGAGGACTCGGCCGAACTGCAGCTCCAGCAGCCCCACGTGGTCCGGCTCGAAACCCGCCCGCCAAATCTGGAGGGTGAAGGCGAGATCACCATGCGCGACCTGGTCAAGAACTGCCTGCGCATGCGCCCGGAACGGATCATCGTCGGCGAGGTGCGCGGTCCGGAAGCCTTTGATCTGCTGCAGGCCATGAACACCGGTCACGACGGCTCCATGGGCACGCTGCACGCCAACTCCCCGCGGGAAGCCCTGTCGCGTCTGGAATCGATGATCACGATGGGCGGTTTCTCGCTGCCGTCGAAGACGCTGCGCGAAATGATCGTGTCCTCCATCGACGTTGTCGTCCAGGCCGCACGGCTTCGTGACGGGTCCCGCCGGATCACCCATGTCACCGAAGTCATGGGGATGGAGGGCGATGTGATCATCACGCAGGATGTCTTCGTCTACGAAATGCAGGGCGAGGATGCGAGCGGCCGGATCATCGGTCAGCACCGTTCGACGGGCATCGGGCGTCCGAGGTTCTGGGAGAAAGCGCGTTACTTCGGCGATGAGGCGCGGCTGGCCCAGGCGCTCGATGCGTCCGAGGCGCCCGAACTTGTTCGTGAGTGAGGTCTGACATGTCCGGATTTGAGGCGTTCCTCACACCTGAAATCACCAAACTGGCCGCCGCCATTTTGATCGCGCTCAGCATTTGCGGCGTTCTTTATGCCGTCTTTCAACCGTTGTTGTCGGGAAATCGGCGCCGCGACGAACGCATCAGTTCGATCGCCGACCGGCCGCAGTCCGTCGAACGCCGCAAACAGGTGCGGGACGGCGAGCGCCGGCGCCGGTCGGTGCAAGATCAACTAAGCCAGTTCGAGGAGCGGCAAAAGGCCAAGCAGGACAAGCAGAAAAAGCTTCCCATTCGCGCGCGCCTGGAACAGGCCGGCCTTTCCTGGGAGCTCAAGCATTTTGTCTATTTCAGCATTGCCTGCGGGATTGTGTCCTTGCTTATCGGCTATCTGGTCAGTTCAAATCTGCTGATCACCGCCGCCATCGGTTTTGCGGGCGGATTCGGCCTGCCCCGTTGGTATGTCAGCTTCAAACGCAAACGCCGGTTCAACGCCTTTCTCGACGAGTTGCCCAACGGCGTGGACATCATCGTGCGGGGCGTCAAGGCGGGTCTTCCATTGGGTGACTGCATCAAGGTCGTCGCCAAGGAAGCCCGCGAACCGGTCGCCACCGAGTTTCAGAAGATTGTTGAAACACAGGTCATGGGCCTGTCGCTCGCCGATGCGGTGGCCCGTCTTCCGGACCGGGTGCCGGTCGCCGAAGCCAACTTTTTTGCGATCGTCGTGGCGATCCAGCAAAAGGCCGGTGGCGGGTTATCTGAAGCACTCGCAAACCTGTCCAAGGTGCTGCGCGGCCGCAAGGCCATGAAGCGGAAGATCGCCGCCTTGAGTTCGGAGGCCAAGTCCTCCGCCGGGATCATCGGGTCCTTGCCGTTTCTGGTCACGCTCGCCCTTTATCTGATCGCACCCGACTACATCATGCTCCTGTTTACCACCACCGGCGGCAACATCATCATTGCTGGCTGCCTTTTGTGGATGTTCATCGGCATCATGGTGATGCGTCAGATGATCAATTTCGATTTCTAGGGGCCGATCATGCTTGACCTGTCGGACATCGCCAGCAGCCAGTTTGTCGTTGCCGCTCTGGCAATGATCGCTGTCACCGGAACCTTGTTCACGCTTGTTGTCCCGCTTCTGGAACGCGACGGTCTGAAATCCCGGATGAAGTCCGTCGCCCTTGAACGGGAAAAGCTTCGGGCGAAGGAGCGCGCCCGCATCGCCACCGAAAAGACGGATGCCAGGGCGTCGCTGCGCCAACAGCCCAAGGAACACGTTAAACACCTGGTTGACCGGTTCAATCTTCGGGCCATGCTGGCCGACGGCACGACCCAGGAAAAGCTGCGCATGGCGGGCTACCGTGGCACCGCGCCGCTCTACACCTTTGTGTTCATGCGCGTGGTGATGCCCGTTGTGCTGCTTCTGGTCTCGCTGTTCTACAGCTACGTGATTCTGGGCGACAGCCTGCCGGCGATCACCAAATTCGCGATCCCGCTCGTGGTGGCAGGTCTCGGGTTCTTCGCCCCGAACATCTACATCCAGAACAAGATTTCAAAACGCCAATTGTCGATCAAACGGGCCTGGCCGGACGCGCTCGATCTGATGCTGATCTGTGTGGAATCGGGCATGTCGATTGAAGCGGCCTTTCAACGGGTGGCAGAGGAAATCGGATCACAGTCCATTCCGCTGGCTGAGGAACTGACCCTCACAAATGCCGAACTGTCCTATCTGGGCGAGCGCCGTCAGGCCTACGAGAATCTGGCCAAACGGACAGGGATCGACGGGGTCAAGAACGTCATGATGGCGTTGATCCAGGCGGAACGGTACGGCACGCCGATCGGTCATGCGATCCGGGTCATGTCCGACGACAACCGCGAGCAGCGCATGCAGGAGGCCGAGAAAAAGGCCGCTTCCCTGCCGCCCAAGCTGACCGTGCCGATGATTGTCTTCTTCCTGCCGGTCCTGTTCTTCATCATCATGTCGCCGGCGGTCATGCAGATCATGGATTCCTTCAGCTGATCCCACCGGCACCGCACAGCATTGCGGGTCTTCCGGGTCGGCGGGTTCGCCATTCCCGGCACAAGAGAATCCGGCGTTGTCGCTCGATCCATGAGAAGGTGGGCGATCGACTCCACCGCTCGTAAATCCAATAACTGCGGTGATCCGAACCGGCGACGAGCCGAGAGGCCAACGGTCACCCCTTAGTTTCCAAATCGAATGTATTGAAGCGCGAGAAAAAGATAGGCGATACCGGCGTGCCAACGAGAGTTGCGCGAAGCCGCTCAGGTTCTGATGAAAACAGGATTGTTGGTTGGATGCCGGTCCTTCCGGCCTCAGCCCCGGCTCTGCAGCATGCCTTTCAGATACGCGATATTGGCCTCGGCCTGGCGCGGATCGAGTTCGGCGCGGGCGACTTGCTCGGCTTCGGAGAACTTGCCTTGAATGCCCAGAACGAGCGCGAGGTTCTGCCGCACCCGGCTGTCCGCGCCCGGCAGGGATGCGGCCTTGCGCAAGGTGTATTCGGCTTCCGGCAGTTCGTTTGAAAGCAAGTGCGACAGGCCGAGATTGTTCAAAAGGTTCGGATCGTCCGGGGCGATCTTGAGCGCCTGCCGGTAAAGGCTGCGGGCCTTTTCGTGGTTGCCCAACTGGTCATTGACGGCCGCCTCCGCCGACAACAGCTTCCAATCGGGAGTTTGTGGCGTCTGTGCGCGCTGAATGACGTTGAGGGCCTCGGTGAACCGGCCGTTCATGGCCAGGATCTTGCCGTAGGCCGAAGCGATTTCCCGGTCACCTGGATGCGCGATCACCGCACTTCGCAAGACGGCCTTGGCCTGAACGAATTGGCGGTTTTGGCTGAGCGCGTTGGAATAGCCGAGAATCGCCCGCCGGTCAGTCCGGTCACGTTCATACTCCTTGGCCCAGCGGGCGATCGCCTGACGGGCGCCGCTCGATCCAGGAACGACGGAAGCGCTCGCCGCATTTGGCGAATGGGTCGCAACGTTTTTCTGTTTGGACGAGGCGCATCCGCTGAGAACGGCCACAGCCGAAAGGACAGCGACCGCGGCCAGCAGCCGGCGGCGCGGCGCGGGTTTTATGGCTGATCCTTGCATGGCGTACGTCCTTGGCGTTGACGGCAAAATCGAATGTTTTAGCAATAAGTTATTAACCCTAACGCTTGGTTAAGGTGGCGGTGCGCGCCAACGGCGGCCGGCGGTGCGCCGTTGCCTTTCCTTGCCTTCGCCCTTAGGTCTGAAACCGGGCTTTGGCTGGCCCGGTTGGAATTGAAAAACCAGGAGAAATCTGTGCGCGATCTGTTCATCGATCCAAGTGAGGCATCCAATCCCATTCAGCTTGTGGCCGTCGGAGAAAGCGGCCTTGCTGAGACGCTCAAGGCACTCGGCCCGCAAGCGGAGGCAGTGTGCGGCTTGCAAAAATTCACCGCGCAGGCCGGAATGGCACAGATCGTGATGGGATCAGAGGATGATCGCCCGTTCGTTCTGCTCGGACTTGGCGCGGGCGATGAGATCGATGCGTTCAAGATCGGTGCGGCGATCTCGGCCCTTCCGGCGAACGACTATGTCTTTCCGGTCGAATTGGCGGACCCGGCACCGATCCTGCTCGGATTTGGCCTGTCGTCCTACCGGTTCACAAGATACCGGGACGCCCCGCCGGAGGCGCCCCGGCTTGTGCTATCTGATGCGGCCGAGCTCCAGCGGGTGCGGACCATATTGAATGGCGTTTATCTGACCCGCGATCTGATCAACACACCGGCCAACGATTTGGGCCCGGCGGACCTTGCCGCTGCCGTCCGCGCCCTGTTCGACCGCCATGGAGGAAAGGGTGAGGTCATTGAGGGCGACAGTCTCCTGGCCCGCGGATTCCCGATGGTTCACACCGTTGGCCGGGCCAGCAGCCGCCCGCCATGCCTGGCGGATTTCACCTGGGGTGATGAAGCAGCGCCAAAGGTGACGCTGGTCGGAAAAGGCGTCGTTTTTGACACCGGCGGGCTCGATATCAAACCGTCAAACGCCATGCTGTTGATGAAGAAGGATATGGGCGGCGCGGCAAATGTCCTCGGTCTTGCCTCCATGATCATGGAGGCGGAAGTCCCCGTGCGCCTGCGGGTCATTGTGCCGTGTGTGGAAAACGCTGTCTCGGGTGACGCGTTCCGCCCAGGCGACGTTCTGGAGAGCCGGAAGGGCCTGACGGTCGAAATCGGCAACACCGACGCCGAAGGCCGCCTGATTTTGGCCGATGCGCTTGTGTTGGCTGATGACGAAAAACCGGATCTCCTGATCGATATGGCCACGTTGACCGGCGCGGCCCGTGTTGCACTTGGACCGGACCTGCCGGCTTTTTTCACCAATGACGATGCGATTGCGCAGGACCTCGACGTGATGTCCGAGGCCGCCGCCGATCCGCTCTGGCGCTTACCGTTGTGGCAGCCTTACATGAGGTACCTCGACAGCAAGGTTGCCGACATCAACCATATCAACACGACCGGTGGCGGATTTGCCGGATCGATCACCGCCGCCCTGTTCCTGTCGCGATTTGTCGAAAAGGCCGCGTCCTGGGTGCACTTCGACATCTACGGCTGGACACCGGTTGAGCGGCCAGGGCGGCCGGCGGGCGGCGAAGCGCAGGGCATTCGGTGCCTGTTTGACCTGATCGCCGATCGGTACACCGGAAAATCATAACTGAAGCGAAACGGATTGCCGGTAATATCGCGGCCAAACGGCCCGAGGGAAAGTGATCGACGATGCCGATTGAGCTGCGCCCGTCGCAGGCGCTGCGTTTGCTGCAGGACGTCAATTTGGCGCTGGTTCGCGACAGCGACCATGACCTGTCCGCCCGCCAATTGACGATCCTCTTGACCGTCTATCTGGATCCGCCGCCGCATACGGTGCGCGGACTGGCGGCCAAGCTCAATGTCA
Organism: Roseibium sp.; assembly: GCA_017643215.1. Taxonomy (GTDB): domain Bacteria; phylum Pseudomonadota; class Alphaproteobacteria; order Rhizobiales; family Stappiaceae; genus Roseibium. The sequence goes on from JAEPNV010000001.1 coordinate 240,051, forward strand.
CGAAACCGGCGATCACGCGGGCGCTCGATACGCTTGGTGGCATGAAGCTTTTGACCCGCAAGCGCGATGAAGCGGACCGGCGGAACGTGATTATCTCACGGACGGTCAATGGCGCGCTCTACCTTGAGCAGCTCGGAGACCTCGTGTCGGAAAAGGCGAAGGGCTTGCCCTGGTAGCGGGACAAGGGGGAGTGGATCGACATGGCGCTGAAACTTGACCGCCGCCGCCATCCTGTCCGGCCAGACCTGGCGGCCCGGGCATACCAGGGGAAGGTCGAAGCCGCCCGCTTTGTCGATGGCACAAAACGCACTGTGATCGCCGATCGCCTGGCGTTCCGTGCGCACCCGCGCCTGGATGCCGGCATTGATACCGAAGCGCTCTACGGCGAGGAGATCACGGTCTTCGAGGAAACGCCCGATGGTTGGGCCTGGGGTCAACTCTCCACCGACGGCTATGTTGGCTGGTTCTCAACGGGCGGGATCGGCGCGCATATTGGTTGGTCCCACCGGGTGTCTGCGCTGCGGACCTTCCGCTATCCGGGCCCCGATCTGAAACACCCGCCCTTGGGCGCATTGTCGCTTGGCAGCCGTGTGCGGGCCGAACGCGAAACGGTCACGCGCGGCCTTGTCTATGCGGAGCTCGCGGACGGCTCCTTTGTCGTTGCCAAACATCTGACGCCGATGGACAGGCTTATCGATGATTGGGTGACGGTCGCCGAACAGTTTTTGGAAACGCCCTATCTTTGGGGCGGGCGCAGCAGTTTGGGCCTTGATTGTTCGGCCCTCGTGCAATTGGCGGCGGCCGAAGCCGGCCTGGCGGTGCCGCGTGACAGCGACATGCAGGCCGCCGAGGCCGGCACAGCGGTGTTCCCGGATGATCTCGATGCTTTAATGCGGGGCGATCTTGTGTTCTGGACCGGACATGTTGGCATCGTGCAGGGTCCGAACCGGATGCTTCACGCCAACGGCTACACCATGACCGTGGCGTCGGAGCCGTTGAAGGCGGCCGTCGACCGGATTCTCGCCAGCGAATTCGGCGCTGTAACAGGCGTTCGCCGGCTCGGATAATCCGTTATCCGGTCAGGGATGCACGCGGTTCCGAGATGACGTCAGGCTCAGAGGCCGACGGCGTGTCGCCGAGGTCCAGGTCCTCAATTCTTTGGCTGCGCTTCGTGATCTTGTCCGATGAGATCAGGATCTGGTCGATATCCTTGTTGGCCTGTGCGAAATGGGCCTGGAGCTTCCCGACCCGTTCGTTGAGCCGCGCCACATCTGCGGTCAAATGCCCGACTTCGGCCTGGATCAAGTGGGCCTGCTCGCGCATCTTCGCATCGCGCAGCACTGCCTGAATGACCTGGATCGACAGCATCAACAGGGACGGGGACACGACGACGACCCGTGCCCGGTGCGCTTTTTGGACAAGGTCCTCGAACTGCTCGTTGAGCTCGGCAAAAACGCTCTCTGACGGCACGAAAAGGAACGCCGTGTCCTGGGTTTCGCCGGGAATGAGGTACTTCGCCCCGACATCCTGGACATGCTTGGTCAAATCGCGGCGGAATTGCGCATGCGCGTATTTCAGTTGCTCCTCCGTTTCCGCGTTTTGGATCAGGTTGAAGGCCTCCAGCGGAAACTTGGCATCGATGGCAAGCGGCGGTGCGCCGTTCGGCATGTGGATCAGGCAGTCCGGCCGGGTCGAATTCGACAAGGTCGCCTGAAAGCTGTACCCCGACACGGGAAGCTGATCCTGGATGATCGCTTCCATGCGGCCCTGACCGAAGGCGCCCCGCGTCTGCTTGTTGGCAAGGATCGCCTGCAGTTGCCCGACCTGACCGGAAAGGTCGCTGATCGTGCGCTGCGCCCGGTCGATCACCGCAAGCCGCTCATGCAACTGCCGCAGGCCGTCATGGGTCTGCTTGCTGGTGTCGGCCATGGATAGCCCCAGCTTATGCCCCATCCCGTCCAGCCGTTCATTGACGACGCGCACCATGTCGGATTGCCGGGACCCGAACACCTCCGCCATGGTCTGCATCCGGCCGGTCATTTCGCCCTGGGATTTGAGCAAGGCGCCAAGATGGCTTTCAAGCTCATGGATCCGTTCCCGCGCGGCGGCCTCGGCGGTTTCGCGCGCCCGGACCTGGCGCAGGATGCGCAATCCGAGCCACACAATGAGCAGCAGCAACACAAAGCCGGCGGCTAGGGCGGCCTCAAGCAGCGTGACGGGACGTCCGTGAAAAATGAACACGATATCGGTCATGAAACAAACATAGAACGATTCGGTCAAAAACGCAGCGCCAGGCTGTGATGTCTCCGGTGGTTGGCGGGCGTTCGCGCATTGACCGTCCGTTCGCCATTGCTTATGTCAGGCGCATGACGAAACGCACAATCCTGACCATCCCCGACAGCCAGCTTCGTGAGGTCTGCGCCCCGGTTCAGACCGTGGATGACGGCATCCGGGCGCTGGCCGACGACATGCTCGAAACCATGTATGACGCGCCGGGCATCGGCTTGGCGGCAAGTCAGGTCGGGGAGCTGAAACGGCTTTTTGTTCTGGATGTTGCGCCTGAAGATGCGCCGAGGAACCCGCTGGTCTTTATCAATCCTAAGATAGTCTGGTCCAGCGAGGAAACCTCGGTCTATCAGGAGGGGTGTCTCTCCATCCCGGAGTATTACGAGGATGTGGAACGGCCGGCGGTTGTCAAAGTCCAGTTTCAGAACCGGGACGGTGAAGATCAGGAACTGGAAGCCAACGGCCTGCTCGCGACGTGCATCCAGCACGAGCTGGATCACCTGAACGGCACGTTGTTCATTGATTATCTGTCGAAGCTGAAGCGCGACCGGGTCCTTAAGAAATTCACCAAGCAGGCCAAGCTGGCCGGCAAGATCTAAAGCCAACCGACCACGGCCGGCGGAGTTGGGGTGCACGTGGACACCGCGTTGTTTTTAAAAATGTTCGCGGCCCTTTTCGCCATCATGAATCCGGTCGCGAACCTTCCGGTTTTTCTGTCCCTGACCTCCGACAAGAACGCCAGCGGGCAGCGGCAGGTTGTCGTCACGCTGCTGATCTCGCTTGTGATCGGCTGCACGGTCGTTTCCCTTGCGGGTAATGCACTGCTTGCCGTTTTCGGGATCGACGTGAACGCGTTTCGGCTCGCCGGCGGGTTCCTGATCCTGTTGATTGCGCTGAACCTGATCTCCGGTGAGCAAAGCAAGGCGCATCACGGCACCGACCAGGAAAAGGCCCATCACGCGCAGCAGGACAACCCGGCGATCTATCCGCTCACTGTCCCGATCCTGCTTGGGCCCGGCACGATTTCCACCATCATCATCTTTCGCGGCGACGTTCACGGTCTTTCGCAGGAAATCGCGTTTGCCGCGGCGATCGCGGCGGCCGTGTTCCTTTTGATCGCCACGTTTTTCGCCGCGCCGGTCCTGGCGCGGTTCCTCGGTCAGACGGCGACCAGCGTGATGAGCCGCATCATGGGCATCATTCTGGCCGCCATCGCGATGGATATGATGGTCGACAGCCTGAAGGTCCTGTTGCCCGGGCTGGCCTGATTGGGCCATAAGGACGCTTGAAGCCGAAATGATTGGAGCAGCAGGTCAGTGCGCATTGTTTTCATGGGAACGCCGGCGTTTTCCGTCCCGACGCTGATGGAAATCGTCGGTCAGGGTCACGATGTCGTGGCCTGTTATTCCCAGCCGCCGCGGCCGTCCGGTCGAGGCATGGATCTGAAAAAATCTCCGGTGCATGAAGCGGCCGAAACGCTCGGAATCCCGGTCGTGACGCCGGAAAGCCTGAAAGACCCGCAAGAACAGCAGCGGTTTGAGGAACTTGAACCCGACGTCGCCGTCGTTGTCGCCTATGGTTTGTTGCTGCCAAAGTCGGTTTTGGAGACACCAAAAGAGGGCTGCCTGAACCTTCATGCGTCGTTGCTTCCGCGCTGGCGGGGCGCTGCGCCAATCAACCGCGCGGTCATGGCCGGCGACACGGAGACGGGCATTCAGGTCATGCGGATGGAGGAAGGTCTCGACACCGGGCCGGTCTGTATGTCCGAGACAGTTGCAATCGGCCCGGACATGACGGCCGGCGAATTGCATGACCGCCTGTCTGTGCTGGGTGGTGACTTGATGGTCCGGGCGCTGGCGGCCGTGTCGCGCGGCGGATTGGCAGAGCGGGCGCAATCAGCCGACGGTGTGACCTATGCCGCCAAGCTGTCGAAAGACGAAACGCGCATCGATTGGACCTTAGCTGCCGGTGACATTCACAACCACATTCGCGGTCTCTCGCCATTTCCCGGCGCCTGGTGCACCTTGGATGTCGGCGGCAAGTCCGAGCGCCTGAAGGTCCTGCGCAGCCATGTTGTGGAGGATCGGACCGGCCCGCCCGGCGAGGTCGTATCGCTGGATGATGGTCCGGTGATTGCCTGCGGGACCCAGGCCATTCGCCTTGTCCAGGTGCAACGGGCGGGCAAGAAACCGATGAGCGGTTCGGAGTTTTTGCATGGTGTGAATTTGTCGACCGGCGATCACCTATCGTAAGGCGCGTTTTGAAGGAATACCGATGAGCCATAGTCCTCTACTGACCGAGCTGACCGTGCGCGATGTAGATGCCGATGATGAGGCTGAAGTGCGGGACCTGGTGGTCGCCGCTTTTGGTCAGGAGGCCGAGGCCGATCTGGTCTACAAGTTACGCCACTGCGGAGCCCTGGTGCTGGAGCAGGTGGCGGTGGCCGAGGATGGCAGGATTCTCGGACATGTTTCCTACAGCCGTGTCACGCCGCGGGCCATCGGCGCGGGCCAGTCCATGCAAGTCACCTGTCTGGCCCCCGTATCCGTTTGGCCGGCCTATCAAAAGCAGGGCATTGGGTCGGCCTTGATTACGGCGTCGTTGGACCGTTTGAAAGCAATGGGCGAGGATCTTGTTTTGGTCCTGGGTCATCCGGCCTATTATCCGCGCTTTGGTTTCGACGCCGCGCTGGCACGCCAGGTGACGGGTCCATACGCCGGCAACGCCTTCATGGCGCTGGCGTTAACGGCGGCCGGGCGCGGAAATCTGCCGATCGAGGTTGCTTTCGCGACGCCATTTGAGGAGTTCGAATAGGCCATCCATGCCGCGCTACAAGCTGACTGTCGAATATGATGGCCGGCCGTTTTGCGGCTGGCAGCGTCAGGCGAACGGCCCCTCCGTCCAGGCGGTGATCGAGCGCGCCATCCGAGCCTTTTCCGGCGAAACGGTGACCATCGGAGGCGCGGGCCGGACCGACACGGGGGTTCATGCCCTGGGTCAGGTTGCCCATGCGGATCTGTCCAAGGACTGGCCGGCCCGAACGGTGCTTGGCGCCTTGAACTTCCATTGCCAGCCCGATCCGGTCGCGATTCTCGCCTGTGAAAAAATGCACCAGGGATTTGATGCGCGGTTTTCCGCGATCCGCCGCGCCTATCGATACCGGATCGTCAATCGGGTGCCGCCCCTGACCCATGAGGCGGGCTTGGCTTGGCATGTCAAGTCCGAGCTCGACGCCGCCGCCATGCACGAGGCCGCGCAAGTGTTCGTCGGCCACCATGATTTCACCACCTTCCGCCACTCGCGGTGCCAGGCCAAGAGCCCGGAAAAAACGCTTGAGATGTTCACCGTTCGCCGGAATGGCGATGTTGTCACCGCAGAATGCGCGTCGCGCTCGTTCCTGCACAATCAAGTGCGCTCGATGGTCGGCACATTGCGGCTCGTCGGGGAAGGCCGATGGGGCGCGGCTGATGTGCGTGCAGCGTTGGACGCCCGGGACCGGACCGCGTGCGGACCCGTTGCGCCCGCCGACGGGCTCTATCTCACACAGGTCGACTATCGCAGCGCCGCCGACGACCTAGCCGCTGATCAGGCCTGGCGCGGACGCCAGGCGGAGCTGTCGGACGCCGACACCTAGCCTCAAAAGGCGGTCATGCCGGTATCGTTTCGGTCTTTTGATCCGCGATGGTCACGCATTTGCGGTAAAGATGCCACGTCGTGTGGCCCAGGATCGGCAGTGTGAACACAAGCCCGACAAACGCCGGGATGATTGACGCGATCAATGTGATCGTCACGACCAGCGCCCATCCGATCATGGGGATGGGTGATGTCACAACCGCCCGTACGCTCGTGATCATGGCGGTGATGAAATCCCGGTCCTGTTCCATCAAAAGCGGGAACGAAATCACTGTGAGTGAGAACAAGATCAAGGCCAGGATCGCGCCGACCACGTGTCCGACCGCAAGGAACATCAAGCCTTCAGGCGTTCCGACAACCTCCGAAAGGAACTCCGTGAAAGAGGCAAAGGACTGGAATCCCAGGAAGAGCGCCAGCAGCATTCGAACCTGATACATCCACATGATTTGAATGAACAGCACCACAAAGGCCATCCATGACAATTCGCGTCCCTTTTGTTCCCACATGCGTCCGAATATGCCCGACCAGGTGACGGCTTCGCCTGCCTCCAGCCTGCGGCTGATTTCATAAAGGCCGACCGCGGCGAACGGGCCCATCAGCACAAAGCCTGCGGCAAGCGGATAGCTGAGATAGCTCATGCCGAGGGCCGACGCGGTCAGCACGACCAGGACGCCGCCAATGGCGAAGAACGCGCCGATCACAAGGCCGTGGACCGGCGCACTGCGGAAATCGCGAAGCCCGGCGGCCAATGCGTCGATCACGTCCTCTTTGGTGATCGTGTTGACGATCGGATCGGGCCGGACCTGGGGTTTTGAACTCGACGCGTTCGGCGCGTCCTGGCTTTCCATAGTCAAAGCTTCCTCCAAAAAAGCTTTCCGTTCCCCACAGTGACCTTTATCCGCCCGCTTTCCAATCGTAATTTCCGGTACGTCGCTGTCATTTTTTCGCGGTTCAAACGTAAAAAACCGGCCGCCTGATCCGCAAAACCACCTGTTTTCGGTCCGCGCGGCACGGAACGCTGAGGCGCGGTCGGGATATCGGACCGCCTTTTGTCCCGAAGGCGGGACGATAATCGACAAAAACCCGTTCCGCGCTTGATCCAGCTTCGACTTGAGACTAACTCCAAGTCAATCAATCCGACGCACGTCAAGAACGGACCCCGATGGCTTCCACTGCACCTGCCGCCAATTTCAGCCCGGGCCTTGTCTGGCTCTTTCTGAGCCCGATCGGCCGTCTGGGCCGACACGCCTATTGGCTTGGCTTTGCCTTTGTCTGGCTGATTATCGCTATGGCGCTGCGCATGTGGTGGACGTCGCTCGATCCAGGCGTAAATGTCGAGGAGTTGAGCCTGATCAGCTTTATGGAATCCAATCCGCTTTTCCCGATCTTGTTTTTCGTACTGCAATGGATCGAACTGGCCATGGTGATCAAGCGCTGTCAGGACATTGGGATCACCGGTTTTCTCGCGCTACTGATCTTCATTCCGGGGGTGAATCTTCTGGCCGTGATCATCTTTGGTGTGGTGCCGAGTGCCGGGGGCGCCAACCGCTACGGGCCATGCCCGGACAGTTACTACCGGCGGTCCAGCTGACATGTCCGCAGAATCCTCGCAGGTCGTCCGTTTAACTCAAGATCTTATTCGCTGTCCGTCGGTCACACCGGCCGAGGGCGGTGCCTTGCGCACGCTGGCCGCTTTTTTGATCCCCCTTGGATTTGACGTGGAGCATGTCACTTTCTCAGACGACGACACGCCGGACGTCGAAAATCTGTTTGCGACCATTGGAAGCGGCGCGCCGCATTTTGTGTTTGCCGGGCACACGGACGTCGTGCCGCCGGGGCAAAAAGCGCTCTGGACTCACGATCCGTTTGAGGCGTCGATCGAGGATGGCCGGGTGTTCGGCCGTGGGGCTGTTGACATGAAGGGCGGCGTGGCCGCCTTTGCCGCTGCGGTGGCAGCGTTCGTCACCGGCAAGGGGGACGGCTTTACCGGGACCATTTCGTTTCTCATCACCGGCGACGAGGAGGGGCCGGCGGTCAACGGCACCGTCAAGCTTCTGGACTGGGCACGGGCACGCGGTCATCGGTTCGATGCGTGTATTGTCGGCGAGCCGACCAACCCCGAGATCCTTGGGGAGGCCATCAAGGTGGGGCGCCGCGGATCTTTGTCCGGAACCATCACCGTCACCGGCACGCAGGGCCACGCGGCCTATCCGCATTTGGCTGAAAATCCGATTTCGGGAATCTTGAAGCTTCTCGCTGCTCTGGATGCGATGGAACTCGATGCGGGAAATGCCCGCTTCCAACCGTCCAATTTGGAGATTGTATCGGTGGATGTCGGAAATCCGGCGTTCAACGTCATTCCGGCGAAAGCGGAAGGACGTTTCAACATCCGGTTCAACGACGAATGGAGCCTTGAGGGATTGCGGGAACAGGTTCGCAGCGTCTTGGGGAATGCCGCGCCATCGGGTCTAACCTGGAACGTCGTGTTTAAACGCGATGCAAGTGAATCCTTCCTCACCAGGGATGAGACGCTGATCTCCACATTGTCGGATGCGATCGAACAGGTGGTCGGCCGCCGGCCTGAACTGTCCACCGGCGGCGGGACGTCCGATGCCCGGTTCATAAAGAACCATTGTCCGGTCGTGGAATTCGGTCTGGTGGGCCAGACCATGCACAAAGTCGATGAACATGTACCACTTTGCGACCTGGAACGGCTGACGGCGATCTATCTGAGGTTCCTGGAGCTTTATTTCGGCGAGGCAACCGGACGGTCATGATCACCCTTGGCGAGATCGCCCGGTCGTTGCAGGGCTCGTGGCTGCTGCTGAAAAACCGGCCGGATGCCTTGAAGTGGTTTGATCTCTCGCTTGGCGGCTTCTGGCGGTCTTTTGGTGTCGTCTTTTTGCTGTTGCCGATGTTCTGGGCAAGTTCCGTTGCGGAGAAGAAGCTGCTGTTGTCCGAAACGGGGCTTGTTGAAAGCGCGTTTCCAAATGCCAACTTCTGGGCAGCCCAGTTTACCGCCCTTGGTCTGGACTGGATTGCCTTGCCGCTGCTTCTGGCGGCGCTGGCCGGACCGTTGGGGATCTCCAGGTTCTACGTGCCGTTCATAGCCGTCCGGAACTGGTCCAGCCTCTTGATCTCGTTCCCCTATCTCGCCGTCGCGCTGCTTTATCTGGCCGGTGTGGTCTCGGGTGGGATGATGGTGTTGCTGTCCTTGAGCATCCTCGTCGCGGTGCTCTGGTACCGCTATTTGATTGCCCGGATCACGCTCCAGGCCGGCATGGGGCTGGCCATCGGGATCGTCATGCTCGACATCGTGCTGTCGCTCTTGATCCGCGAAATGGTCGGTCGGATCTGGGGCGCGTAAGGATTTGCCGCCAACGCTGGTCCGGAGTGTGTAACGGGCACGTGATATCAATGTGCCGCTCCGTTAACTCAATCCACACTCTCTTTCCTCCACATTTGCATTAAATGTTATAGCGAGTCGCCGCTTTCGCCGGAAGGGATAGGTTGCGGCCAAGAATACTGTCTGGTCGCACCCAGGGGCTGTTTGTGCTGAATATTTCACCCGTATCGCGTAAAAACCTCTTCCGGAAGCGGCGGGTGGCGATGTTTCGTGCCTTGGTGGACGATTATGTCCGCCTGAACGGAATTTGCCGTATTATCGATCTGGGCGGCACAATCGAGTTCTGGGACGTTTGGGGACATGAGCTTGGCGAAACGCCGGTCGAAATCCTGTGTGTCAATATCGAGGCGCAGCCGGAAGTTGGAACGGTGCCGGGCATCCGGAGCATCCGTGCCGACGCGCGTGAACTCAGCGACATACCCGATGGCAGCTATGACATCGCGTTTTCCAATTCGGTGATCGAGCATGTCGGCCGTTGGACGGATATGGAGCGGTTTGCTGCCGAAGCGCGTCGGATCGCGCGCAGCTGTTTCATTCAGACGCCGAATTTCTGGTTCCCCTTTGAGCCGCATGCCCGCTTGCCGCTTGTCCATTGGCTGCCCGATCCGATTGCCTACAGGTTGCACATGACGGCGAGAACGGGATTTTACCCCAAGGCCGAGGATGTTGGCTCGGCGATGGATTCCGTCCAGGACGCCCGTCTGCTGGACCAGCGGCAGTTTCAGCACTTGTTTCCCGATGCCGAAATCCGGGGCGAGCGCTTCATCGGGCTGACCAAGTCATTGCTGGCCATCCGGCATGACGCTCCCGGCCTTGCACAACGCCAGCCGGACGCTAAAGCGGCCGGCGAAGAACGCCGGCGGCTCTGCGCTTGAGCGCGGCGACTGGCGCCGCCGCTTAGGTGTTCGGACAGCAAACTGTGTTCAGGCGGTCGGGCGGACCGTGATCAATCGCGCAAGAGCTCGTTGATCGACGTCTTTGAGCGGGTTTTTTCGTCCACGGTCTTCACGATCACCGCGCAATAGAGGCTCGGACCGTAGTTCTCGCCGGGCAGGTTCTTGCCGGGCAGCGATCCGGAGACCACGACCGAGTAGGGCGGCACCTTGCCGATATGGATCTGCCCGGTCTGCCGGTCGACGATTTTCGTCGACTGACCGATGAAGACGCCCATGGAAATGACCGAGCCTTCACCGACGACAACACCCTCGACCACCTCGGAGCGCGCGCCGATAAAGCAGTTGTCCTCGATGATCACTGGACCGGCCTGCAGCGGTTCCAGGACCCCGCCGATCCCGACACCGCCCGACAGATGAACGTTCTTGCCGATCTGGGCGCATGAACCGACGGTCGCCCAACTGTCGACCATCGTACCGTCATCGACATAGGCACCGAGATTGACGAAGGACGGCATCAACACCACGCCCTTGCCGATATAGGCGGACCGGCGCACCGTACAGTTGGGAACCGCGCGAAAGCCGGCTTCCTCGAAATCGACGCCGCGCCAGCCATCGAACTTAGACGGCACCTTGTCCCACCACGTGGCATCACCCGGGCCGCCCTTGATCACCTGCATCGGATTCAGCCGGAAGGACAGGAGCACCGCCTTTTTGGCCCATTGATTGACCACCCACGAACCGTCCTTTTTCTCGGCGACCCGCAACTGCCCGCGGTCCAGCAGGTTGAGCGTGGTCTCGACCGCATCACGCACTTCACCGGTCGTGCGGGTGTCGATCGCGGCCCGGTCCTCAAACGCGGCGTCGATCACGGTCTCAAGCTGGCCAAGGTCGTGGGTCATCAGGTCGGCTGCCTCCGGAAAAAGGGTGGGTGGTGGCGCGGACCTAAGCGACCGCACGCGGTCCTGTCAAGCGACACGGCCGTTTGCGCGTATCGAACCGCATTCGCCGCTGCCCTGCCGGGTGGTTGAACGGCAAACCATGCTGTTGAGCGGGGCTCACACGTCGGTTCGTCTTGCTCAATTGTGGCTTCGACCGGGGGACCGTTAGGCTCGGTGTGTCGAAAGCAGATTGCCGCCACGCTCCCGGACGCCCATGGACCTTTGGATTCCCATCACCATTTTTGCCGCGTTTAGCCAAAACGTCCGATCGGCGCTGCAAAAACACCTGAAGGGGCGCTTGGGCACGACGGGGGCAACGTTCATCCGCTTCGCCTACGGATTTCCGTTTGCGCTCATATATGTCGCAGTCCTGCATGTCGCATTCGCCCAGCCGCTGCCGGTTCTCAGCGGATCGTTCTTTTTGGCTGGCGCGCTGGGCGGTCTTGCCCAGATCGCGGCGACCTTCCTGCTGCTTCATCTGTTTTCCTACAAGAATTTCACGGTCGGCACGGCCTACTCCAAGACCGAGCCGATCCAGGCGGCGCTGTTTGGTTGGGTGTTTCTGGGGGAGGTCATCACGCCCTTGATCGGCCTTGCCATTGGCATCGGTGTATTCGGCGTGGTTCTGATCTCCCTTGCGCGGTCCCGGCCGGACCCGGGTCACGTGCGCAAGGCCTTGATGGGGCGGCCTGCTCTGATCGGCCTCGCGTCTGCCGCTCTTTTCGGCGCCTCCGCCGCAGCGTACCGGGCGGCATCTCTCAGCCTCGATGGAACCGGCGTGTTCATGCAGGCCGGCTTTGCGCTGGCTGCGGTCACGATGTTCCAGACCCTCGTCATGGCCGCTTGGATGGTCTTGCGGACACCGGCGGAACTCCAGGCCTGTGCGATGTCCTGGCGCCAGAGCATCTGGGTCGGACTGGTCGGAGTCGCCGGCTCGGTTGGCTGGTTCACCGCCATGACGCTGCAAAAAGTCGCCTATGTGCGGGCCCTCGCGCAAATTGAGCTGGTTTTCACGCTGGCCGTATCCGTGTTTGTGTTCCGCGAGCACATTCGCCGGGCGGAGTTGTCGGGATGCGCGCTGATCCTTTCCGCCGTGGTGATCATCGTTCTGGCATCGTAGGCGGGCGCTGTCACGACCCCTCACCCTCCGGCCCATAACCGTGGGTCGCCTTTTCCAGCCACGTTTTGAACGCCGCAACCGGGCGCGACAACGGCCGGTTCGGAGACCGCACGAACCAATAGCCGGTCTCAAGCTCGACCAGCGGCCAGTCCGGAAGGACGAGATGACCGGCCGAAACCTCCTGCGTCAGGAAACGCTTGTCGATTACGATTGCGCCCATGCCGGCGATCGCGGCCTGGATGGCCAAATCCCGGCTTTCCAAGACGGTGCCGGATCCCGCATCCGGATGCTCAAGGCCGGTCCTGCTCAGCCACAGGGCCCAATCGCCCCGTCGTCCGGCGCTGTGCAGAAGGCGCAGTTTCGACAGGTGCTCTGGTGTAATCTCATCGGCATCTCCGCAAAGCGCCGGAGCCATAGCGATCGCCAGGTGCTCGCGCCATAAAAGAACGCTGTCGACGCCCTGCCAGTTCCCCGTGCCCAGGCGGATCGCGCAGTCATAGTTCTCACGGTCGAGATCGACCATGCGGGTGGAAGCGGACAGAAGAATTTCGACATCGGGCTGTTGGTGTTGAAAATCGGGCAATTGCGGAATCAGCCACCGGGTTGCGAATGTCGAAACGGTGCTGATCCGAAGCTCCGTCCGGCTGCGGCGGCGGAACGCGTCGACCGCGCCCTCAATCTGGTCAAAGGCATCGCCAAGGCCGAGCGCCAGTCGTTGACCTTCCTCGGTCAGGCTGAGGCCGCGGCCGTCTCTGAGAATGAGGCTCGCACCAAGCTCGCCCTCCAGTTTGCGCATCAAGTGCGACAGCGCCGAGGGCGACACACCCAGGCGTTCCGCAGCGAGCGAGGCGCGGCCAAGCCGGGCGAGAAGGGAAAACGCGTGTAGCGCGCGGAGCGAGGCCATGGAGCCACCCGGATCGGTTGTTGAGTAAAACTCAATTCTAGTCCGGTCGGTATTGAGATTCCAGTCCGGCGTGTGCGTCCGCGGCGGCGCACGGTGTGCATCAGGTGTTGTTGAGCGCGTGCCCGACTGCGGTCAGGAAGCTGGTCAGGTTGTCCGTGACGAAGTCGACATGACGCGCCTTTTCGCCTTCCAGCGCCCATTCCTCCTCAAAAAGCGGCCGTGTGTTGGCCGGCACGATGAGGACGGTCTGCATGCCCAGGCGATGCGGCACGATCAGGTTCCGGGACAGGTCCTCGAACATGGCCGCGCGCGCGGGCGAGACGCCGGTCTGCTCCAGGAACATGTCATAGGTTTCGCGGTTCGGCTTGGGAACGAGATCCGCCGCCACGATATCGAAAATATCCTCGAAATGATCGGTGATCCCAAGCGCCTGGGCTGTCCGTTCGGCATGGGGCCGGTCGCCGTTGGTGAAGATGAATTTGCGTCCGGGCAGGGCCGCAATGGCTTTTTCCAGCTTTGGGTCAGGGGTGACTGCTGAATAGTCGATGTCGTGGGCATAGGCCAGGAAGTCGTCCGGATCGACCTCGTGTTCGATCATCAGGCCGCGCAACGTCGTGCCGTAGGTTTCGTAATACCCCTTTTGCCGGATGTGTGCTTCCGCGGGATCGAGATCGAGCAGTTTGGCGACGTAATCCGCGATCTGCTCGTTGATCTGGCTGAAAAGATCGGTTTCAGCCGGGTAAAGCGTGTTGTCGAGATCGAAGATCCAGGCTTCGACGCCTTTGAAAACACGCAGATCGCGCCGGCGGGACTGCTCTTTTTTGACGGTTTTGTGCATCTGTTCGCTCACGGCCGGATCAAGGTCCCGACCCCGCCGTCGGTAAAAAGCTCAAGCAAAACGGCATGGGCAACCTTGCCGTCCAGGATGACGACCCCCTCGACGCCCTGATCCAGCGCTTCGATACAGGTTTCCACCTTGGGGATCATACCACCGGAAATGGTTCCGTCTGCGATCAGGTCCCTGGCCTTGGCGACCGTCAGCTGTTTGATCAGTTTGCCGTCCTTGTCGAGGACCCCGGGCACATCGGTCAGGAACAACAGCCGCGTCGCATTCAGCGATCCGGCAATGGCGCCGGCGAAGGTGTCCGCGTTAATGTTGTAGGTGTTGCCGTCGGGGCCGGGGGCGACGGGTGCGACGACCGGAATAAGGTCTTCCTTGAGAACCAGTCTGAGCACGGTCGGATTGACGTCGGCCGGTTCGCCGACGAATCCCAGATCGACGAGCTTCTCGATATTGGAATCCGGATCCACAATCGTGCGGCGCAGCTGCTCCGCGGTGACCATGTTGCCGTCCTTGCCACACAGGCCAACGGCCCGGCCGCCCTCGGCATTGATGGATTGAACGATTTCCTTGTTGATGGAGCCGGCCAGCACCATCTCGACGATTTCCACGGTCGCCTTGTCGGTGACCCTGAGGCCCGCGCGGAATTCGCTGACAATACCAAGGCGGGTCAGCATGGTGCCGATTTGCGGTCCGCCGCCATGCACGACCACGGGATTGACGCCCGATTGCCGCAAAAGCGTGATGTCGCGGGCAAACGCCTTTCCAAGCTCGGGGTCTCCCATGGCATGACCGCCATACTTCACGACCACCATCTTGTTGTCGTAGCGCTGCATATACGGCAATGCCTGGGCAATGACGTGGGCGCGGCTGTGGTGGTCGGGAGCGGTCATATTGGGGGTACTCGTTGGGTGGGTTGGCGGTCCGGACCCCGGTCTATAGCTCTTTTGGACCGTGGTCTCAATCAAGCAAAGCAGTTCGGAACGGTGTCGTCAGGATGCGGTGAGGCGGGCGATCTCGGCACGCAGGATGTCGATCCCGCGCTGTTTTTCAGAGGAGGTGGCGATCAACTCCGGATGGGCCGCGATGCGTTTGCGCAATGCGGTGCCGGTCTCAGTTTCCAGGCGAGTGAGTTGCGGCGGCTTGATCTTGTCCGACTTTGTCAAAACGACCTGATAGACCACGGCCGCCTTGTCGAGAAGCTCCATGGCTTCCAGATCGATCTTCTTCAGGCTATGGCGGCTGTCGATGAGAAGGAAGACCCGGCGCAAATTGGGGCGCCCGCGCAAGTAGGCGAACACCAGATCCGTCCAGGCGGCGACCAGTTCCTTCGGCGCCTGGGCGTAGCCATAGCCGGGCATGTCCACGATGGTCAGCGGCGTATCCGGTGCGATGAAGAAATTCAGCATCTGTGTCCGCCCGGGTGTGCCGGAAGTTCGCGCCAGGCCTTTGCGCCCTGTCAAGGCGTTGATCAGGCTTGATTTTCCAACGTTTGACCGGCCGGCAAAGGCAACTTCCGCGCCGCCTGCCTCTGGCAGGTTGGCCATGTCGGTGACGCTGGTTTGAAAGGCCCACGGCCGGGCGAAAAGCAGCCGCCCGGCCTCCAGTTCGTCTTCTGTAAAGGTCTGATCTGATGTCATATGCGCCTTCTATCGTGCCGGCGCGATGCCGTCGAGATGTGTCACGAGGCTTCAAAGGCCTCTTCCAAGGCATCGATATCCGCGCCGCGGATCGCATTCAGATGCCGCGTGATCTTGTGAACCGGCCAGTCCCACCACGCGACCGTTAACAACCGCTCAACCATGTCGGTCTTGAATCGCGTGCGGATGACGCGGCCGGGATTGCCGACAACCACGGCGTAGGGCGGGACATTCGAGCCGACGACGGTTTCACTCCCGATGATGGCGCCCGATCCGATGGTGATCCCCGGCAGGATGGTCGCATTGGTCCCGAACCAGACGTCGTGGCCAACCACTGTGTCACCGCGCAGATGGTCGGAAATCGTCGACGGATCAAAACCCTCCTGCCAGTCGGCGTGAAAGATATTGAACGGATAGGTGGAGAAGCCGGTCATGGCATGATTGGCGCCGTTCATGATGAACGTCGTGCCCGTGGCGAGCGCACAAAACCGGCCGATCCTCAGCCGGTCGCCGATGAAGTCGAAGTGATAGCGGACGTTGCGGGTCTCGAAGTCCGCCGCGTGCTGATCATCTTGGTAATAGGTGAAGTCCCCGACCTCGATCGTCGGGCGGGTGATCACGTTTTTCAGGAAAACCGTGTGCGGTTCACCCCGGAACGGATAGCGGGTTTCAGCGGTTGGGCCCGTCATGAGACCTCCAATAAGCAAGCACCAAGGGGAGAAAGACAACGCGTCATGCGCGTGGTCGACCGGCCGGCCGGCGTTCTCGCCTTGCGGATCAGGTCTTGCTCTACTGGTTCACGGGTCCGGGCTCCTTATCAAAACGAAACCGCCGGTGGCCCGGCGGCTCCATTGATGTATCAGATGTTTCGGGTGGCGTCAGCCTTTGTCGTCGGCGGCCGGTTTCTTGCGTTTGACCATCGCTCTCAAATTGTCCCAGAGCTCCACCTTCACGCCCTGGCGGCTCATGATCACCCATTGCTGGGCGATGGACAGGAAGTTGTTCCACGCCCAATAGATCACCAGCCCGGCCGGGAATGAGGCCAGCATGAATGTGAAGATGACCGGCATCCACGTGAAGATCATCTGCTGGGTCGGATCGGGCGGCGTCGGGTTCATCTTCATCTGGACGAACATCGTGATGCCCATCAAAAGCGGCCATACGCCCAGCATGAGAAGCTGCGGCGGATCCCAGGGGATCAGGCCGAACAGATTGAAGATCGATGTCGGATCCGGGGCCGACAGATCCTGGATCCAGCCGAAGAACGGCGCGTGACGCATCTCGATCGTCACGAACAACACCTTGTAGAGCGCGAAGAACACCGGGATCTGGATCAGGATTGGCAAACAACCGGCCAGCGGATTGATCTTTTCCTTCTTGTATAGCTCCATCAGCGCTTGCTGCTGCTTGGTCCGGTCGTCGCCATAGCGTTCCCGGATCTCCTGCATCTGCGGCTGAACGAGCTTCATCTTGCTCATCGACACATAGGACTTGTTGGCGAGCGGGAAAAACACCAGCTTGATGCCCACGGTGACCAGCAGGATCGCGACGCCAAAGTTGCCGACAAGGTGGAACAGCCAGTCGATCGCGTAGAACATCGGTTTGGTCAGGAAGTAGAACCAGCCCCAATCGATCAGCAACTCGAACCGTTCAATGCTCAGGCTGACTTCATAAGAATCAAGAAGGTTCGTCTCCTTGGCTCCGGCAAACAGGAAAGCGCTGGTTTCGGCCATGCCGCCGGAGGGAACCGTCTGGCCGCCGCCGAGGAAATCGGCCTGGTAGTTGTCGGTCACATTGGAGTGGCTGAAGCTCGGCTGAAATGTCTCGCCGGGCGTTGGAATGAGAGTGGCCGCCCAGTATTTGTCGGTGATGCCGATCCAGCCGCGATCGACCGGCGCGGGACGGATGGTGCCTTCCTCCGCGATGTCGGAATAATCGACCTCCTGCAAACCCTCCTCGCCGAAAACCCCGAGCAAGCCTTCATGCAGGATGTAGAATCCGGTCGTGTCCGGCTCTCCGGTCCGCGCAATCAGACCATACGGATAGAGGGTCAAAGACTGGTCGCTGGCGTTCTGGACCGATTGCTCGACCGTGAACATGTAGTTCTCGTCAATCGAGTAGGTGCGCCTGAAGGTGATACCTTCGCCATTGTCATAGACCAGCGTGACCGGGGTCTGTGGATCGAGTTGCGAGGACCCTTCCACCGACCAGACCGTGTCCGGACCGGGCAGCGTGACGGCGGCGCTGGCATCGGCGACCCAGCCGAAATCGGCGTAGTAGGGACGGGCGCTACCCTTTGGCGAGAACAGCACAATGGTCGGACTGCTTCGATCAACCGTCTCGTGATAATCCTTCAAACGAAGGTCGTCGAGCCGGCCGCCGGTCAGATTGAGGGAGCCGGACAAGCGCGGCGTATCGATGCGAACACGCTCGCTCGTTCCAAGCGCCTGGTCGCGGGATTGGACGCCCGTTTGAGCCACTGATCCGGGCGCCGCTGTATCAGCGGTTCCCGGGACAGCACCCGGTGCTGTCGTTGGTGACGGGGCTTGCGGGTTTGCCGGCTGGGCCGATTGCGCTTCTTGCTGCGCGCGCAGCGCTTCCTGTTGCCGTTCCAGTTGTGGCTGGGCGACAAAAAACTGCCAGGCCAGGAGGACGATCAGGGAAAGAACGATCGCAAGAATCGTGTTTCGGTTTTCGGAGAACAACGGAACTTACCCCTGTTTACGGCGCGATGTGGCGTCATATCCGGTCGGCCGCGGGCGTTTGGGCCCGCGCGGCGTGCGCGCGTCAAGCACCTGCGGCAGGCCGGATTTAAGGTCTGCGATCAGTTTTGGAAAGGGAAGCGTCAAGGCATTGTGTCGCGCTACGAGCACAAAATCGGCAGAACGCGGCACATCCTGGCGGTCAAGGGCCGCGATAGCGGCGCGCAAGCGGCGTTTGATGCGGCTTCGGACGACGGCGTTTCCGGTTTTTTTGGTGACCGTGTAGCCAATGCGCGGTTCTTCGCCCCCGTCGCGCTTCAGGCCCTGAACAACAAAAGCGCGCCGCCCAACACGTCCCCCTTTAGAGACTGCGAGGAATTCGGCGCGCTTTTTCAAAGTTTTCATGAGCGGCTGACAAGGCTGTGCTGCGGGAGCAATCAGATCCAGATCCGCCCCAGGCGTTGGCTGTGTTAGGCGCTCAGGCGCTTGCGTCCTTTTGCCCGGCGGCGCGCCAGGATCTGGCGCCCGTTTTTGGTCGCCATGCGCGTGCGGAAGCCGTGACGGCGCTTGCGCACAAGACGGCTCGGTTGATACGTACGCTTCATCGTTCTACCCGCGCCTCACGCACGCGGCCCTTGCTGTTCGGTCTTTATTTGGAGAGAGCATCCGGTTCGCTGTAAGTTGGCAAAGGCCGTCCAGCAGGTTTTCGAATGCGAATTCCAGTTGGACGGGCTTATACGGGGCGTGTTGCGCCAAGTCAACGCGCCGGAGCTTGAAAACGACACCGAATTGGGCCTCACAGGGCGGTGATCTGGCGTGCAGGTGACGTCACTTGTCAGTGATAATCACTTCTTGTCGGCGACATTCGTGTACACGTGAGGGCTGACCAACGACGCCATGTCAATGCGCGACCACCTAAGCCGAAGACGTCCATGAGCTCTGGAGACAACAGAATGCCGGGTGACCAAGCCAAAGCAGACTCACATGTTTCGGCAACCACCCGGGCATCGGACCGCGGTTCCACGGGCCAATGGAAGCGTTGGCTGCCGCTGGCGGCGTTGGTGACCGTGATGGCGATCGGTTTTTCTCAAGGGTGGCATCAGTACCTGACCCTGTCGTCATTGATCCAGGAGCGCCAATATCTGTTGGATCTGGTGGACGGAAATTTTGTGCTGGCGTTGACCGGGTTTGCCGCCGTTTACATGACCGCGGTCGCGCTCAGTTTTCCGGGCGCGTCGCTGCTGACCATCACCGGCGGCTTTCTGTTCGGCTGGATCGCCGGCGGGCTGACCACGGTGGTCGCGGCGACGGTCGGCGCCTCGGCCGTGTTTTTGGTCGCCCGGTCCTCCATCGGCGACTTCCTGACCCGCAAGGCCGGGCCGTTCTTGAGCCGATTGGCAGATGGCTTTCGGACCAACGGCTTCCACTACCTGTTGTTTTTGCGCCTGACGCCGATCTTCCCGTTCTGGCTGGTCAACATCGCACCCGCGGTCTTTCACATGCCGCTCAGGACCTACATGCTGGCGACCTTTGTCGGCATCCTTCCGGGGACCTTTGCCTTCTCGTTCATCGGGTCGGGGCTGGAAAGCGTCATCGCGGCGCAGGAGGCGGCGAACCCGGGCTGCGCGGCAGCCGGCAATTGCGCGGTCGATGTGGGCGCCCTCGTCACGCCCGAACTGCTTGCCGCTTTTTTCGCGCTCGGGATCGCAAGCCTGATCCCGGTCGTATTGCGGCGCGTGCGCGGCCGCTAGGTCGGATTTTCCAGCTCCATCCCATGTTCATTCCCATCAGGTGCGTTTCATGAGCTCACGTCTGACCCCGGATATCTGTGTAATAGGCGCCGGATCGGGCGGCCTGTCGGTGGCCGCCGCCGCGGCCGCTTTTGGCGTCGAGGTCGTCCTGATCGAAAAGGGGCTCATGGGTGGTGATTGTCTCAATTATGGGTGCGTGCCGTCAAAGGCGTTGCTGTCGGCCGGCAAAGCGGCCCGGTCCTTGGACGCCGCCCGGCACTTCGGGCTTGAAAGCGCGGGTGGGTCCGTCGAGTTTGCCAAAGCCAATGATCACGTCCGCAATGTGATTGCGGCCATCGCGCCCCATGATTCGATTGAGCGGTTCGAGGGCCTTGGCGTGACCGTTCTTCAAGAAACGGCCGAATTCATCGGACCGGACCGCGTCGAGGCGGGAGACCATGTGATCGAGGCACGCCGCTTTGTGGTCGCCACGGGCTCGTCGGCGGCCATTCCGCCCATCGACGGTCTGACCGACGTGCCGTACCTGACCAACGAAACCCTGTTTGAATTGCGCGATGCACCGGAGCATCTGGTGATCGTCGGCGGCGGCCCGATCGGGCTGGAAATGGCGCAGGCCCACCGGCGGCTGGGAAGCCGGGTCACCGTCCTTGAAGCGCTAAAACCGCTCGGCCAGGATGATCCGGACCTTGCGGCCATCGTCGTGCAGCAACTGGCGGCCGAGGGCGTTGAGATCCTGACCGGCACCGCCGTCACGTCGGTCGCCAGGGACGGCGACGACATCATCGTGCGCTGGACCTCCGACGCTGCCGGCCCCGGCGAGGCGCGCGCGTCCCATCTCCTGATTGCCACCGGCCGGACGGCGAACGTGGACGGCCTCGGACTGGAGGCGGCCGGGATCGATCATGACAGGCGCGGCATCAAGGTGGGCGCCGATTTGCGCACCACGAATCGCCGGGTTTATGCGGTCGGGGATGTCGCGGGCGGGCCGCAATTTACCCACATTGCCGGGTATCATGCAGGACTTGTGATCCGCGCGATTTTATTCCGCCTGCCGGCAAAGGAAAACCGGGATCTGGTGCCATGGGTGACCTATACTTCGCCGGAATTGGGACATGTGGGATTGACCGAGGCCGAAGCGCGGCGCCGGCACGGTGCCAGGGTCAAGATCTTGAGCGCCGAATACGCGGGCAACGACCGCGCGCAGACGGAGAACCTGACGACCGGCAAATTGAAGCTGATTGTCGGACCGCGCGGGCGGTTGCTGGGCGCCGACATTGTGGGCGCTCAGGCCGGGGAAATCGTCAATCTGTTGTCGCTGGCGCTGTCGAAGAAACTCGCAATGAAGGATCTCGCCGGTTTCATCGCCCCCTATCCCACGCTTGGCGAACTGGTCCGGCGGGCCGCGATTTCCTATTATGCCGACGCGCCGCGCAGTCCCTGGGTCCGCCGTCTGCTCAAGCTGTTGCGAAAACTCGGGTAATCCGTTCCGGTATTGCAAAAAGCGGGAATGCTGTGGGAAATTGGACCACATGAAACACGAGGGCCAGCCGAAAGGCTCCGTTGAGCCGTCTTCCGAGCCGTCCGCTGGTGCATTTCCGGCTTGGGAAAAACAAACCCGCAAGCGGCCGCCATTTGCCGGCCTGTCGGGCAAGCTTCTGTTTTTGACGATCTTTTTTGTCATGTTGGCCGAGGTTCTGATTTATCTGCCATCGGTCGCCAACTACCGCAACACATGGCTCCTCGACCGTTTGACCACCGCTGGTGTCGCCGCGTCCGTTCTGGCCGAAACCAACACCATTGCGCCGCGGCTTCAGGAGGAGTTGCTGCGCACGACCGGCGCCGTCGCGATTGCGCTCGACCAGGGCAGCCGCCGCAGCCTGATTGCCATGAACGAGGTGCCGCCGGCCATCGACTTCACCGTCGACATGGCAAATGTGCCGCCGCTCATGGCCATCTGGGACAGCCTGCGGGTGTTGATGTATCAGGGGGACGGTCTGATGCGGGTGGTGGGCGCGGGCCAGATGGGCCATACCGAGCGGGTGGATGTGGTTTTGCCGGTCGCCTTGCTGCAGCAGGACATGCTCGCCTTTTCCGGACGCATCCTTGCCCTGTCGCTGGTCATCTCCATGTTCACGGCCACCTTGGTCTATGTCAGCCTGCGGGCCCTGTTTGTGCGGCCGTTGCAGAACCTGACACGGTCGATGGATGAATTCGCCGAGGACCCGGAAGACCACGGGCGTGTGATCCGTCCGAGCGGCCGGGGCGATGAACTGGGGGACGCGGAAGTGCGTCTGGCGGCCATGCAGGAGGTGCTGTCCCGCAACCTTCACCAGAAGCAGCGGCTCGCCGATCTCGGGCTTGCCGTGTCGAAGATCAACCACGATCTGCGCAATCTGCTGGCCTCCGCGCAGCTCTTCATCGAGCGGCTGGAAAATGTACCCGATCCCACCGTGACCCGGTTGGCGCCCAAGATCCTGGCAACGCTCGACCGCGCGGTCGGATACACCCAGGCGGTGATGGCCTACGGCAAGGCGCAGGAAAGACCGCCCGAGCGCCGGCTGATCGCCCTGGCGCGGGTCGCCGATGACGTTGCCGAGGTCCTGGGCCTTGCGGACCATTCAGTGATCGGGTTTGAAAACGCCGTGCCCAAAAACCTGGAGGTCACCGCGGATCCCGAGCACCTCTTCCGGGTCTTGTTGAACCTGTGCCGGAATTCCGTTCAGGCGCTGGAGGCGGACCGGGACGAGACGCTGGTCAAGCGCATCGCGATCGAGGCGCGCCGGGCCGGGACGGGCGTTGTCATCACGGTCACCGACACCGGTCCGGGCATTCCGCAAAACATCAAATCGGCTCTCTTCAAGGCCTTTCACAGCGGCTCCAAACAGGGCGGGATCGGGCTTGGCCTTGCAATCGCCGCGGAGCTGATCAAGGCGCATGGCGGGAAGATCGGCTTGGACGACACCCGCCAGGGCACCTGTTTTTGCATCGAGTTGCCCGACTGAGGGGACTTTGCGCGCCTTGGTCGCTTGAGGGCTGTTCACCCTCAAAGGTTCGGTTCGGAGCGCGGGTACGCGGTTCAAAATCCCAAGATGGGCATGTACCATTGATCCGATTTCACACGTCGCGACAAGAGTGCTTGGGGGCATGCGATCGGGCGGTGGCGCGGCGTTTCAAGTGAAAAAGGCACGTTCCCGGATGGCGGGACCCCGGCGCGGGGACCGGGGTGGCGCGGTGAGGTTCACCGGTTCACACCAGCCAGCCAGCGATGGAATGGAACCGGACAACAGTGGGGTCGGCGCGGCCGTGACGGCGCGGCAAAAAAGTCAAAAAGGTTCTTGCATTCACCCGGCCCGCGTTTTAGACGTAGCGCCCTGTTGAGAGGGCGATGGCCACTCTGTTGGTCCTCATCGGCGCATGTCCGACACGCGGCAGAACGTCCGATAAACGACCGATTGCACCGGTAGCTCAGCTGGATAGAGCACCAGACTACGAATCTGGGGGTCGGGGGTTCGAATCCTCCCCGGTGCGCCATAACTTCCAATGACTTAGATGAGTATGAGTGTCTAGCAGGGTGTTGAAGAAGTCAGTCGAATGGCTTTGAGTGTTGTAGCGCGCAACTTCATTTGGCACATCGCGCAACTTCACTTGGCACCCATTTAAGGACCCGCTGAAGGCCGCTCGTTCAGGCTCACGCGCCAATCGCCGGTAAAGCCGAAGTCAGGCGCCGGGGCGCGCTCAGAGAACCAGAAGTCGGTGAAGGCGACAACGTTGGGGACGCAATACCAAAAGGCCTCGCCGTTGGCATCCACCGCCCACCACCGCGCGCCCTTGGGTGCTTGCTTCCAATCGAATTCGGTCATCGGCCGCCCCCTTTCAAAGCCTGATTAAACGCCATTTAAGGGGCCGTTTAAAGACGGCCGCCGGCGCCGTGCGCTGGGCTCAATCCGAGCGAAGACATTACCTATCGCCGTTATTCCTCCACCCCCTCGATATACCGGAACCCTTGCACCGCCCGGAAGTGGCCGCCGTAGCCGGCGGCGTGTTCCATCGTTCGTTGGATCTTTTCCTTGGACTTGAGCTTGTTCTGACCGCACAGGAAGGCGGAGACCTGGACCCATAGGTTCGAGCGCCGGAACGCTCTGGCAAGGCCGGGATGCGACGTGTTGATCAGGGTCAGCAAGGGCCGGTTGTAGCGGTTCTCGCCCCGCCGCCACAGGGCGCAGATTTCATTCAAAAAGGTGAGACCCAGCCCCATGCCCTGCCATTCGGGCATGACAACAAACCGGCAGGCCCTGACCTCGCACAGCCCCGGACGGGGCGAAAAGGCGACATGCGCCACCGGCCGGCCGTCGAAAAACCCGGTGTAGTAGGTCGCCGCAATCGGCAAGGGCATTTTCAAATAGTGATGCGGTTCAAAAAGCGGCCAGTAGGCGCTGTTGGTTTCATGAATGTCGAGTTTGATGGGCGGGCGTCGTCGAAGATACCTCCCGGAAAACTGACCCGTCGCTGTGTCATAGGTCCAATCCGGCTGCAGCCAATCGGCAATGTCGCGATGGCAGGACAACAACACGGCCTGCCCGCCGGTCCGGCGCCACGCCTTGGCAAAGGCATGGGCGCCCACCTTTGCCACCTGCCGGTCCACCACGGACGTGAATTCGTCTATGACGATCCGCTCGGGCGCGTCGCAGATGATCCGCGCCAGATCGGCCCGGAACTTCTCGCCGTTTGACAGGACCGCATACGGGCGAAGCCATGCCGGCACGGTGCCAAGGCCAACGGCCGACAGGGCGGCCGTCACGTGATCAACGGAAAGGCCCGGACCGATCGCGTCAATGATGGGCGTGTCATTTGGCCATCCGGCCGGCCGATAGAGCGCATCCGGCCCGAAAATCTCAGTGCCGATCGAGGTCTTGCCGGAGCCGGACGGGCCGACGATCAGGCCGATTTGCCAATCATGGTCCTCAATCGGCAGGTCGGCCTTGATCTCGACATTTGCCCCGGTCTCGACATTGAACAGGGATTTCACGCGGGCGGCCCGGTAGCTGTCGAAGTCATCGCAGCGGTGATTGATGTCGATCCTCATGTCACCACCACCATGAACTTGGCGCCGGCGACCGCCCTCAGGCCCTCATAGACGGCCTTTTGCGCATCCTCGTTGGGGCATACGACCACAACGCCGTATTGTTCCCGGTAGCGATTGTTCGGCGGGATGCCGGTCGAGTTTTCAGGAAGAGGCGGCAGGTCCGCCTTTTTTGACTTGGCCATTCAAAGCCTCGGTGTCTCGGCGTTCCTGTCGCTCTGAGACGGGCTCTTGTTGGTCGATGACCACGGGCCTCAAATTGTTCATCGTGCCGCAACGCGGGCACTTGATTTCTATCGCATCGATGATCGCATTGGGACGCGCTTTCATCAACAGCTTGCGGCAACTCCCGCATCTGATTTCGTTCATGACAACCTTGCGGCGACTCGGCCAAGATGCCCGGGCAACGCGTCTTAGGGGCGCGGTGCAGCGGGTGCGGTGGTTGTCTACGGCTACCGGGCGGGCTCTGAGTTTGGCGACCTTGGCCCGCCGTCCGGACTTTCGGGTCCGGACCGCCCGTCCGGTTCAGGGAGGCAATGTGATGACAACGGTGCTGGGTATTGAGCAGCCGATTTGGACGATAGGCGGGTTATTTATCGACATCATTGGGTGTTTTGTCGTTGCTATAAATTGGCGGAGAATTGCAGCTCGAATTGCACATGAATGGATAGTCAGACGCCTGCGTGAAGATCTAGGAGACGTGCAGAAACTTGATAGGGAGTGGATCGCTCCTATTGATCGGCCCCATCGCACCAAGGCAGCAGGTGCATTCTTACGCAGCATAGGTACTGCAATTCTCAGCATACCATTTCCTGGCGTGAAGATATGGCTGATATACTGGGCGGCGACTGAATATGGAACGCGTAACAAAAGAGTAATCAGACGGATTGCACGGGATTTGAACGCTGCGGATATTGATGGGGCGATCAGGGCCCAGTTTAATGAAGCGGTTTTGACGACCAGATACAGTCTAGAATTAACAAATCCGTACATGCCGTTGCGCCCAATCATTGAAAACGCCATTCGGGCGACGAAAGCGAATTGGAACGAAAGGAAAAACAGCATTATCTGGAACCCGCTGTGGCAATACCTATCCATTCTCGTTGTCGGCTTCGCCTGCCAAATAGTAGGCGCTTTTCCGCTATGAAACGGCCAAAACTTTCTCGTACTCCCCTTGGGCTCCGTCATCACCTCTCCAGATTCACCAGCGTCGTGTAACCGTCGCTGTCCATACGGTGACGGGCGATCTAGACAGACTAGGAATCGCCGTTTTTTTAAGCAGTCCTCCCGGGTCACACTCACTCCTTCATTTCCGCCGTGCCGGACGTGGTGTAGCTGTCGGTTTCCGCGTCATACTCATGCACCGCCTGTGTAACGATCCACTGGCCGGAAACCTCCGGTGACACATCGGAGAAGGTCAAAAGCACCTGTTCAAGGACGTCCGGATCGCCGCATTTGCAGGTGAAATCGATGCGCCGTTCGGCCCGGCTCAACTGCTTGGCTTTGGATGTGGCGGCCGTCTCGGCAAGCTTTTCAGTCGGGAACTCCTTGCGGATCTCATACCAGGGCTCGCCCTTGCCCAACGGGGCTTTCACCACCTTGCGCTTGCCCTTGTCATGGTCCCGGCTCGACGCCTTCACGCCGGCGTAGTTGTTGCGGAAGTTCCGGCTCCAGGACTACCCCTTCAGCGTGTCCCGACCGAGGCCGTGGCTGAGGAGATTACCGGCCAGATCCACGCCGGCGGCGCGGGCCAAAAAGAACACCGTGCCGTCCTTGTATTTCTCGATCGCGTCGTGGATCCCGGCCAGCTCGCCGACCATCTGCATCAGGCTTTTTTCGCCGCGAAAGAAGTGGGGATAGGGGAAGCTTTCAAACTCCGGGCTGACCTTCAGGCCAAAGCCTTCGGCGCCGGCTTCCGTTTTCAGGATCTCGCCCAATGCCGTGTCGGTGTGGGTGCGGGTTGCCCGGTTCTTGGCACCGGCCGAGAAGTCCACGGACGTTCCGGTGATCGTGAGGTATTCGCCGTCATCCTCTTCGAAGTCGCCGCTGTATTCATCGACCAGAAACGGGCCGTGGGTGCGGCTTCGGCCGTCCTCATAGCCGATCGCGCACAACATGCCGGCGCGTTCGCGCGGCCTGGGCAGCTTGGCGCCTGGATCGGCGAGCCGACCGCCATAGGCGGTCCGGCTCGCCGCCGCTTTCCAAGGTGAGCGTTGCCGACAACAGGTGCTCGGTCACCGAGGCGCTCGGCGCGCCATCAAAGGACAGTCTGCAAAACGGGATCACGATGCGCCCCCGGTGATGCCATCGCGCACCGGGCTTACCGGCGGTTCGGGCGCCAGCGGGGTCCAGTCGGGCAAGGTCGCGTCCTGGTCAATACCTTCCTCAAAGATGTTGACGATCACCGTCGCGCCATCAACGCCCGCGAACACGGTGTCGAGAGCCCGACATTGCGGAGCTGATGATCGAACCACTTGCCCGCGCAAATCGACTTCATTAACATGCTAGTATGATTAGTCGATGGATGACTGTACTGAAATCGGGGAATACGCATTATGTCCGCGCGAATCTCAGGCATAACGACGCACGATGTAAGGTTCCCAACCAGCCGTTCCCTCGATGGATCAGATGCAATGAATGAGGCGCCGGACTATTCGTCCGCGTACGTCATTTTGCATGTCGATCACGGACCAGACGGACACGGCATGACGTTTACAATTGGACGCGGCAATGAAATCTGCTGCGCGGCAATTGAAGCTATCGGAAAGTTGCTGGTCGGCCGGGAGATTGAAGGCCTGTTTTCTGATATGGGGGCGAGCTGGAAACTGGTGACCGGGGACAGCCAGCTGCGCTGGACAGGACCGGAAAAAGGCGTCATCCATCTCGCGGCGGCCGCGGTCATGAATGCCATATGGGACATGTATGGAAAACAGGCCGGCCTGCCGGTCTGGCGCCTGATTTCCGGGATGACACCGGAGCAACTGGTGGGTCTTGTCGATTGGACGTACCTGTCCGATGCCCTGGCTCCCAGGGAGGCCGTCGAACGCTTACAAGACAAGGCCGGCTCCCGCGCCTCCCGTATTGCTGAGATGGAAATCAATGGATATCCGGCCTACACCACATCGGCTGGCTGGCTGGGCTATTCCGACGACAAAATCCGATCGCTCGTCCGGAATGCCATTGCGGACGGTTGGACTCACTTCAAGATGAAGGTTGGCGCGAACATAGATGATGATTGCCGCCGCGCCGCGCTCATTCGAGACGAGATTGGTCCGGACCGGCGGTTGATGATGGACGCCAATCAGGTTTGGGGCGTCAATGATGCCATCGCCAATATGGCACGGCTTCGGGAGTTTGATCCGTGGTGGATTGAGGAGCCCACAAGCCCGGATGATATTCTAGGGCATGCCCGCATAGCCCGGAATGTGGAGCCCATCCGGGTTGCGACCGGAGAACATTGCCACAACGCTGTAATGTTCAAGCAACTGATGCAAGCTGACGCGATCGGTATCTGCCAGGTCGACAGCTGCAGACTGGCAGGTCCGAACGAGATACTTGGCGTCATGCTGATGGCGGAGAAGTTCGGTGTTCCGGTCTGTCCGCATGCCGGCGGTGTGGGCTTGTGCGAGTTGGTCCAGCACATGAGTTTTGTCGATTACATTGCCGTGTCCGGAACACTGGAAAATCGGCTGCTTGAGTATGTTGACCATTTGCACGAGCATTTCGTCGATCCGGTCAAAACAAAGAACGGCCGGTATAGGGCGCCGGCACTCCCAGGTTTTTCTGTTGAAATGAAATCAGAAAGCCTCAGCCGCTATATCTTCCCGAGCGGCGAAGTATGGCGCGCTTGAACCCATTTGGTCGGATGAGCGGACAATCCATCCAACTGGCCGTCTTCGAAAGCCGTACACGCACAGCTGTTCACTGCGCAACAACGGGCACTTGCCCGCCCCCGCCGCAAATTGTAACATTCTAGCATGTTAATTCATGACATGACGAGCCGTGAGGGCGAGGCGCCGGACGCCGTCGAGTTGACGCCTCTGTCGTCCTATGAGGGGACACTATCCAGCCGCGTTTACCTCAGCCTCAAGGATGCAATTCTTTCCTTGGCCTATCAGCCAGGTCAGATCCTGAGAAAGGGTGATATCTGCGATCAGCTCGGTATATCGCGCAGCCCGGTTTCTGAGGCAGTCACAAGACTGGCCGCCGATGGCCTGGTCAATGTTGTTCCGCAGGCCGGGACGTTTGTTGCTCGGTTTTCGATGGAGGAAATCCGGGAAGGCGCGTTCCTCAGAGAGGCGTTGGAATTGGCGGCTGTCGAACAGGTGGCCAGCACGATCACCAAAAGCCAGGTCACGCTGCTGCGACGCAATTTACGGGTCCAACAGGCCTTTGTCGAAGACCTTGATGTGCAAGGGTTTTACAAGCTCGACACAGAAATGCACAATCTGATTTTGGGATTTACAAACTACCGCAGACTTGCGGCCATGGCGGAGACAAGCTGGCTACAGGTCAATCGTGCCCGTCAGCTCATTCTGCCCAATCCAAATCGGGTTTCCGATACGCTTGAAGAACACCGAGCCATCGTGGATGCCTTGGAAGCCCGTGACCCGGAGGGGGCAAGGCAGGCGACGAAGTTCCACTTGAGTCAGTTGCTGCGCCACTTGGAGGCGGTTGAGCGCGATCGGCCGGACCTTTTTGCCCAATCATGACAACACGTAACCGTCCCCTGTATGCGGCCCGTTTGAATGCGTTCAAGCAGCTTTCACCGGGGTCGGATGTCCGTGACTGGATCGCTGCGGCCGGACAAGTTGGGCAACTTGGGGCCGCTGACCTTAATTTCCCCGACCACTTTACCGGTCACAACGAGGGTCAACTGGCAAGTTCATTGCAGGATGCACGGCTTAAGCTGAACGGTGTGGCGATGCGCTACTACACCGACCCCGGCTTCAGGCTGGGCGCCTTTACCCATCCCGATGCCGACATCCGGCAAAAAGCGATCGACGTCACCAAAACGGGTATCGATGCTTGCGCGCGGCTGGGCGGGAAGACAGTGACGCTATGGATGGGACAGGACGGGTTCGACTACGCCTTTCAGTTGGATTACGCGGCCGCCTGGGATCACACAATTGCTGCCATAACAGACGTCTGTGCGCACAATCCGACTATTGATATTGCCATTGAATACAAACCCAACGAGCCGCGTGCCTATGCCTTGATGCCGGACATTGGAACCACACTGCTCGCTTGCCGGGAAATCGCGGCCCCAAACCTGGGGGTGACGCTTGACTTCGCCCATGTTGTCTATGCCGATGAGATGCCGGCGCATTCTGCCGCACTGATCGGCCGGCATGCCCGCATGATCGGGCTTCACTTGAATGATGGTTACGGGAAGCGCGACGATGGCCTGATGGTTGGATCGGTCCATGCCATCCAGACCGTCGAGCTTCTCGTGGCCACGCTTCGGATGAACCAGACTGATGTCATCTACTTCGACACCTTCCCGGACATGGGTGGCCTCGACCCAATCGAGGAAGCCCGGACCAACGTCCTGTTGACGGACCGCCTGATGGATGTGGCCGAGGCGCTTTCAGACAACGCAGAGCTGGACGCTGCGATCAATCGGCAGGACGCGGCGCTCTCGCATCGGATCGTCGCCAAAGAACTGTTTGGCCTGTGACCCTTTTTGTTGTCGGCGCCTTGCATTGGGATGTCGTGGTGCGCGCACCGCGGCTGCCTCATCTGGATGAAACCTTGCGCGGCTCATCCGTGGCCTATCAATTCGGCGGCAAAGGCGGAAACCAGGCGATTGCTGCAGCGCTGGCCGGGGCCGATGTGGCCTTTGCTGGGCGGATCGGCGCTGATGACGCCGGAAAAGCCATGCGGAACCGGTTGATTGATGCGGGGGTTGATGTAACCGGGTTACAGGTGGGCAGCGGCGCATCGGGGATGAGCGCGGCAATTGTGGATGCGGACGGGAACTATGGCGCGGTCATCGTATCTGCGGAAAACCAGCAGTTCGACCCACATTCAACGGCGGTTCCGCGGGACTGCGGGTTGGTGCTTTTGCAGAACGAGATGGCGCATGATGCGTTTGTCGAGACGGCCCAAAAGGCACGCGCTGCAGGCGTGCCGGTTGCTTTCAATGCAGCACCGGCAAAAGGCCTTCATAGTGCCGACCTCGAACTTATCGACACACTGATTGTCAATCGGGTCGAGGCCGCGGACCTACTTGGTTGGACAAACACCGAACTGGACCCCAAGGATGCGATAACAGGCCTCAAGACCCTCGCGCCCGGAGCAGACATCATTATGACGCTTGGCGAAGACGGCGTGGGTTTCGCCGCCAGGAACGGCGCGGTCGCGTTTCAGCGTGCCATTGATGTCGACGTCCAGTCCACCCATGGGGCAGGGGACGTTTTTGTCGGCACCTATGCCGCTGAGATCCTCCACGGCCGTGCCATGTTCGCTGCGATTGAAGCGGCGCAGGAAGCCGCAGCCGTTCACATCTCTCAGATCCGGTAAAACCGCGCAGCGGTTCCGCCGAAGATCATGTCTTGCTCTTCCGCTGAAAGGTGGCTGGTCAAAGTCCGTGCCGCCGCAAACCATGCATCGTATTCAGCTTGCAATCGGCAGACCGGCCAGTCCGACCCCCACATGATCCGCTCGGGGCCAAAAACGGATAAAATGTGATCCACATAGGGGCGGAGCGATTCAATGCTCCAGCCGTCGGTTTCCGTAACCAATCCGGAGAGTTTGCAATAGGCTCCGGTGTCTTCGGCAAGGCGCGACATGCCGTTGGCCCAATGGCAAAAATTCGCGTCTGAATGGCTCCGTATTTGCGGTTTCATGCAGTGATCAATGACCACCCGCATGTCCGGATAGCGGGTTAGGAGCGTATGGAAATTCGCCAGATGCCGCGGAAAGCCCAACGCATCGAACGTGAGGTCGTTGTCGATGACGGCCTGATAGCCCCATTGCACATCGTCGCGCAGCATCCAGTTGTCATCCGGGATATCCTGGATCATCGGGCGCACGCCCAGAAACTTTGGATGATCCGCCAGCCGCTTTAGGTGTTTCACATCACCCGGTTTTTCGAAATCGATCCAGCCGACCACACCGGCAACATTCGAAGATGCATCGGCAAGACCCAGCATATATTCGGTTTCGTGGATCGTTGCCGCCGCCTGGACAAGAACGGTGCGGTCAACATGGTTTGTTGCCAGATGTCCGCCGAGATCCTTTGGGCCATAGGTCCGGGCGAGGATCTGATTGTCCATCGGCATCCAGTCATAGTCACCACGCGCGGGATTCCAATAATGCTGATGCGCATCAATCCGTGCGGTCATGGTGCATCCTCGCGCACGAGGCCCTCTTTCTTCAGATCCACCCAAAGCCCCTCCGGGATTTCGGCGCTGTCGGCAGCGATGTTGCTTTCCATTTCGTCTATGCCCTGACCACCGGGAATGACTGAAATGACCGCGGGGTGGCGGAGCGGAAACTTGAATGCGGCGTCAACCAAGCGCACGTCATGACGAGAACAGACATTCTCGATCCGGCTCACGCGTTCCAGGATATCGTCCAGCGCCGGTTCGTAATTGTAGAAGGCACCCGGTTTGGGACCGGTCGCCAGGATGCCGGAATTGTAGGGTCCGCCAATCACCACACCGATCCCGCGCTCTTCGCAAAGCGGCATGAAGCTGTCCAACGCTTCCTGTTCCAAAAGCGTGTATCGGCCAGCCAGCAGGAAGATGTCGAAGTCACCGCGTTCGGCCAGCCACCGGCACGGCTGCCATTCGTTGACGCCGGCTCCAAAAGCCTT
Organism: Roseibium sp.; assembly: GCA_017643215.1. Taxonomy (GTDB): domain Bacteria; phylum Pseudomonadota; class Alphaproteobacteria; order Rhizobiales; family Stappiaceae; genus Roseibium. The sequence goes on from JAEPNV010000001.1 coordinate 273,070, forward strand.
GATGACACCTTGATCACGAAGGGAGAGCAGAGCCTTGTAACCGCCCTCCATGAGTTCATTGAGCTTGGCTTCCAATGCCGCCTGGGAGCCGTGATTGAAAACATCGAGATCGTGGGCAAACAATATGTCGATCCGGTCGATCCCCAGTCTTTCAAGGCTGAACTCGATTGAACGGAGGACACCGTCGTAGGTGTAGTCGTAGACCTCGTTCCGGGCCGGGACGTCAAACCACTTGCCGAAACCATCGCGCTTTTCTGGTGTTGTGGCTCGAAGGAGCCGCCCGATTTTGGTCGACAACACGTAGTCGTCTCGGTTCTTGCCGCGTAAAAACGGATTGAGCCGGGTCTCTGCCAAGCCTAGACCGTAGAGCGGCGCGGTATCGTAGTAGCGCACGCCGGCATCCCACGCGCGCGCCAAAACCGACTGGGCATCCTCGTCGCTTATCGGCCGATAGAGGTTGCCAAGCGGCGCCGTCCCGAATCCCAGTTCTGTGACTGTGGTGCCACCATTTCCGAGCCTGTCCCAATGCCGTGTGCGCAATGCCATACCAATTTCCTCCCAACTAACATGCTAGAATGAAACGGGCTGGACTGCATCCCCGTTTTTGGGCAGCATTGGCAGCGCGGAGGCTTTACATGCAGAAATTCGAAGCCGTATTCGGCACATCCAAGCCTGTCATTGCGATGGTTCATCTCGGCGCCCTTCCAGGCACGCCGCTTTATGATGCAGATCGCGGTCTGGACGGCCTGGTCGGCGGAGCCGAAGAGGACCTTTTGGCCCTACAGGCGGCAGGGATCGACGCGGTCATGTTTGGCAATGAAAATGATCGGCCGTATGAATTCTCGGTCGATCCGGCCAGCACGGCGACCATGGCTTTTGTCATCGGGCGGTTGCGCGACAAGATAACCGTGCCATTCGGCGTCAACGTTCTCTGGGATCCTGAAAGCACCATTGCCCTTGCAGCCGCCTGCGGCGCCTCATTCTGCCGCGAGATTTTCACAGGCACATACGCCAGCGACATGGGGCCCTGGGCGCCCGATGCCGGCCGGGCATTGCGGTATCGTAGGCGGCTGGGGCGGGACGACCTCCTGATGCTTTACAATGTCAGCGCCGAGTTCGCTGACAGCCTCGACCGGCGATCGTTGCCTGATCGGGCGCGCTCCGCAGTGTTCTCGTCAATCCCGGACGCCGTCCTTGTCTCGGGTCAAATTACGGGCGAGGCAGCCCGGATGGAGGATCTTGAAGCTGTCAAGGCGGTTCTCCCCAGTGTGCCCGTTCTGGCCAATACCGGGGTCAAACATGACACCGTTGCGAATGTCATGCGGATCGCCGATGGGTGCATTGTCGGATCGAGTTTGAAGGTCGATGGCGATACCTGGAACGCCGTCGATCCTGAGCGCGCGAAAGATTTCATGGACCGGGCACGGGCCGCACGATGATCGCCGATGACCTGAAGGCGCTTATGCGGGTTCCTGGGCTCTCGGGGTATGAGGGCCGTGTCGCTTCCGAAATTGCCGGCCGCATGCCGGTTCCGTGCCGAAGCGACCGGATGGGAAACCTAATTGCCACCTTTCCCGGAACACGCCCCTCCGTGATGCTTTTCACGCATATGGATCAGCTTGGATTCGTTGTACGGAAAATTGAAGCCGATGGCCTTATCCGTGTCCATCGGCTGGGCGGAGTGCCGGAACGCGCGTTGCCGTCTCAGGCGGTTGTACTGTCCACGCGTGACGGGCGCGACATTCCGGGGGTCCTCGCCAACAAGAGCCATCATGCGACATTGCCGGAAGAAAAACATCTCGTGCTCAGCGCCCCGGAACTGTTCATTGATGCGGGACACGGAACAAAGGCAGACGTTGAAGCGGCGGGCATTTCGATTGGCACGCCGGTAACCTACGCGCCAAACGTAATTGACCTTGCCGGCGGGCGTATCGCAGGCACCGCCGTCGATGATCGGGCCGGATGTGCAGTGCTGTTGGACGTCGCCCGTCACCTGGCCGAACGGCACGGTGGCCCGACGGTGCATTTGGTCTTTTCCGCTCAGGAGGAGTTCAATTTGCGCGGTGCCGCCGTCGCCGCTCAATCTCTTGAGCCCGCCATCGCCATACAAGTGGATCTGATGCTTGCGTGCGACACCCCGGACATGGCCCACCTCGGCGAAATGGCGTTGGGCGGCGGACCGGGAATGAGCCTTTACAGCTTTCACGGCCGGGGGACGCTGAACGGCGTGTTGCCGCATCCCGCGCTGGTTTCCCTGTTTGAAGACACAGCCGGGGCATTGGACATGAGCCTTCAAAAATCAGCCCAAACCGGGGTTCTGACGGACCTCAGTTACGTCCAGTTGGTCGGTGAAGGCGTTGCGGCGATCGATGTCGGCTTTCCCATACGCTACAGCCATTCGTCGCTGGAGGTGTGCCAAATCAGCGATCTGGAGGATCTATCCCACCTGCTGGTCGAGGCGATCGGGCGGATAAAGTCTGGCATTCATTTGGAACGCTGGTCATGAACTACACTCTTGGCGTCGATATCGGCACGTTTGAGACCAAAGGCGTTTTGGTGGACGCGGATGGAAATGTCGTCGCGACGTCCCGCAATCCCCATGAAATGGTCGTACCGCAGCCGGGCTGGGCGGAGCACCGGCCGGAAGAGGATTGGTGGGGCGATTTCGTCACCGTCACACGGGATCTGATCGCACAGACCGGCATCAGCGGTGATGAGATCAAGGCCGTCGCCTGTTCGGCTATCGGACCCTGCATGCTGCCTGTAGATGTAGACGGCGCGCCGTTGATGAACGGGGTCCTTTACGGCGTCGATACAAGGGCCATGGCCGAAGTCGTGTCTTTAACCGAAAAGATCGGCGAGAACATGCTGCTGGAGCGGTGCGGCAATGCGCTGACATCGCAGTCCGTCGGCCCGAAGATCCTTTGGCTCAAGACCAATCGGCGGGAGGTCTACGACAGGACCCACAAGATCCTGACCTCGACCAGTTTCATCGTCCACCGGCTGACCGGCGAATATGTGATCGACCATTACACCGCCGCCAACTTTTCACCACTCTACGACGTGGAGACGCAGGACTGGAGTTTTGACCTGGCGCCCGAGATTGTCAGGCCCGAGGGGCTGCCGCGGTTGATGTGGTCGTCGGACATCGCCGGCTATGTCACAGCAGAAGCCGCATCCGCGACCGGACTGGCGGAGGGGACCCCGGTTACCGCGGGAACCATCGATGCCGCCGCCGAAGCGCTCAGCGTTGGCGTGCGATCCACCGGCGACATGATGATGATGTATGGTTCGACCATCTTCATCATCACGTTGACCGCAAGCCGGGTACGCGATGGCCGTCTCTGGTATGCGCCGTGGCTGTTTGAAGGACAACATGCGTCCATGGCCGGCCTGGCGACCTCCGGCACGCTGACCCACTGGTTTCGGGACCAGTTTGCACGTGAGCTTCCGCGAGAGACCGCATTTGAGGTTCTGGCGGCAGAGGCGGAAACGGTCGAGCCGGGCTCCAACGGCCTGCTGTTTCTTCCCTATTTTTCCGGCGAACGGACGCCGTTACATGACCCGCATGCCAAAGGGACTTTCTTCGGTCTGAACCTGACCCATACAAGGGCGCATATGTACCGTGCCTTGATCGAAGGGATCACCTACGGCACCGCACATGTGGTTGAGACCTACCGAGACGTAGGGGTCGAGCCAAAGCGGATATTGGCCGTTGGCGGCGGCACGAAGAACGCGCTTTGGCTGCAAGCGACATCCGACACGTCAGGCCTCGCCCAGATCGTCTGCGACAAGACCGTGGGGGCGAGCTATGGCGATGCCTTCCTCGCGCGTCTCGCGATCGGCGAGGCCAAAATCGATGATATCGGGTCGTGGAATCCGGCGGCACAATCGATAAAGGCTGCAAGAGTTCCCGGTTACGAAAAGGCCTATCCGTTGTTCAAGCGCCTTTATGAACAAACCAAGGATATCGCCGCCGAATTGGGATAGTCGGTCTCTTGGCGTGTCATTGCACCAAAAAACTCGCTACTTGCGGCCCCGTTATTTTACCGCGCCGGCCGCCATGCCCTTAATGATGTAACGCTCCAATGCGATCCCGATGATGATCAGCGGCAGGATTGCGGCGAAACTCAAAGCGGCCATTGACCACCAACTGATCCCTTGAGAGCCGGTCTGGCTGGCCACCATCACAGGCAATGTCTTTGCGTGGCTTGATGTGAGAAGGGCAGCGAAGAAATACTCGTTCCAGGTGAGCACAAGCGAGAGGATGAAGGAAGCCACCATACCCGGAGCCGCGATGGGAAGGATGATCGTTAAAAACGCCCCCCAGATCGACAGGCCATCGACAAGCGCTGCTTCTTCAAGTTCGGTCGGAATGGATCCGAACTGATCGCGCATGATCCAGATGACGATCGGCAGGACTGTGAGCGTGTAGAGAAGGATCAGCCCGATGCGGGTATCGAGCATTGCAAGCGACTTGTAGAGGACCAGGAACGGCAATGCCAATACAACCGGCGGTAAAATAAGCTGGCTAAGGAAGAAGAAGGAAATATCCGAGTTCCGCATGAAGCCAAAACGATAACTAAATCGCGACAGACCGTAAGCCGCCATACTGCCGAGGGCCACGGCAAGCGTTGAAGCCGATACCGCAACAACCGTGGAATTCCAGAACCGTTTCAGGAACTCTTCACGTACGGTGCTCTCGTTTCCGATCGTGTCCGGCGACAGTCCGAGCGAACGCCAGCCAAGCCACCTTGGCACGTAATCCCACCATGGCACCATATTGCCTTTCATGACATCCGGCGCCATTTTGAAGCTTGTGGTGATGGTCCAGTAGATCGGAAAGATTGAAATGAAGGCCCACAGGATCAGGATGCCATAGACGATCACGCGGCCCGTAATCCATTTTGCGCGATAGGCGCGGTCGGTGTCGCTGTCGTGGAAAATCTGGGCGGTCATCTCAGTACCTCGGGCGCATCCAGCGGTCAGCGACCTTGATCAAAATGGTCATCGCAACAACGATGATCACCAGATACACAATGGCCAGAAGCGTACCGTAGCCGACATTGGACCGGTCCCGGTACTCTCGGAAAATGAAGCTTGTTACGCTGTCGGTCGCCCCGCCGGGTCCGCCGGCCGTCACGTTGATGATGATGTCGGCGAGCTTCAGCTTGAAGATGATCCGTATGAGGATTGCTGTGATGGAGACCGGCAGCATGAGAGGGAAGGTCACCTCCCAGAACTGGGTCCATGCCCCCGCCCCATCGACTTTCGCCGCTTCATTCAGTTCGCGCGGTATGGCCTGCAGGCCCGCCAGAATCATGATCATCATGAAGGGGATGTATGTCCATGCGTCCATAAGCATGATCATCAGTTGCGCAATTTCGGGCGAGGAAAAGAACGACGGATTGTCAACACCCAGCTCCCGCAGCATCCGGGCTACGGGCCCAAACCGATTTTCGAGCATCGATTTGCCGATCATCCAAGACACCGCAACGGGCGAGAGCATCAAAGGCAACAGGAAAGCGACCCGGAAAAACTTGCGCGCCTTGATCTCTGCATTCAGCAATAGCGCCAAGCCGAATGCGATCGCGTATTCCACGATGATGGCAAGCGTGTACCAGACCATGTTGCGCAGAGCGTTCCAGTAAAAAGGATCGCTCCACATCTGGCGCACATTATCCAGACCGTTGAATTGTCGCCCGTCGGGCGACGCAAGGTTCCAGTCCGAGAACGCGATCACCAGCCCGAATAAAAGCGGGAAAACCACCATTGAAACCACAAAAAGGGTGGCTGGAAGAACGAACAGCGTTCGCTTGCCGTGTTCGCCGCGCATGATGACCTGCGCCGCGCAAAGGCAAATGCCCCAAAAAATATACGCGTAAAGGGTGGGCCGCCAATTGGTGAACCCTATGTCGATCCAGCCATTCTGGTCGGCGGTTTGCAGAACTGCAATGAAAATCATCAGCACTGCCGATCCCCAGACAAGGGATTTGCCAAAGCGCAACCGGCTATCGGCAATATCGTCGGCGGTTACCACATGAAGTCGATCGCCTTCGGCACTCATTCCAGAATTGCCTGTCTAAAAATTGCCGATGACGGGCTGGCGGATCTACCGCCAGCCAGCCCGCCTGAACTATATCCCGAGGGACGCCTTATAGAGTTTGATCTGGCTGTCTCGGCCGATTTGATCGGTGATCTTCTCCCAGGCAGCGGCGATCGCATCGCCAATTTCCTGGGCTGATCCATATTGGCCCGCATACCCTTTGGCCAATTCGTCCTCGGCGACCGAGTAGTACTGGAAAATCCCGGGAATTCGGGGCTCGATTGCCGCGTTCGGATGGTTGTAGCTATCCGCATTCGACCCCAGATAGTCCTCGATAAAGGCGCGGTCGTATCCGGCAGCTTCCCATTCATCGTATTGGAAGTGCGAATTCCGGTAAGGCTGGAAACCAGACGGATAGGCAGACATCCAAAGGCTGATGTCCTTGCCGCCCAGATGCGCTGCCGCGCTCCAGGCCGCCTTGCGTTTCTTTTCATCGCCTGAGACCCGTTTGGTGACGTAAACGCCCCAGCCGAGATACGCCATGTTCGGCGCTTCGTTGTAGGTGTCTTCCCAGGAGCCGGTCTGGCTGTTGTAGACGCGGTCGGATCCGGGATTGATGCCGAAGCCCACGACGTCGCCAACAACCGAGGTGTCCGAGGTCCGGGCGTTGGAGCCAATATCGCCCCACCACATCAACATGGAACCCGTTCCGGCGAGGAATTGCTGGAAGCCCGTTGTACCTGGATCGGCGTTGATCTGGTCGGCGGGATAGGCGCCGGCTTCGATGAGATCGAGAACATCCTGGATGGCCTGCACCCACGCCGGATTGTTGACGCGCGGTTTCATGGTGTCAGGATCAAACAGCCAAGCCGGATCATCGGGATGTTTGGCGTAGGCCGCGGCCCGGTTTTCCAGGAAATAGAACCCGAAGCCACCCCATCCTTTGAGCGGATCAAGATACCCGTGCGCAGGCAGACCGGTGAGCGGGTCTTCCTTGCCAATCAGTGCTTTTGATACCGCGTTGACTTCCTGCCAGGTTTTGGGCACCGATGGCCCGCCAATGGCGCCATCGCCAAAATAGTCGGTCCGGTACGAGAAGGTATGGCAGTCGCCATCGATCGTGATGCGGTATTTCTTGCCGTCCCAAGTGCCGACGGGCGGTTGCAGGTAGCCGACAAGATCATCGGCTTCGATCTGCTCTTCCACCCATCCGGGCATTTCGTCGAGGAGGCCCTTTCCGGCGGTGTCACCCTCGAACGGGGCGCCCATTTCGATAATGTCGAAATCGACCGTGCCGGTCGCGATGGCCTGCTGAAGCCGCGGATTGTAGTCGGCCTGGGCAAGGTCCACCCAGTTGATCTTTGCGCCCGTGTACGCTTCCCATGGCTTCAAAAATCCGCGGAAAAGGAAGTTGTGAAGGTTTTGGTTGTTCAGCCCCATAAAGGTCAACTCAACCCCTTCAAACTCGCCCTCAGCCACGCGTTCTTTCGTCGGTCCGAGGCACAGCTCGCCAACCTTTTGCCAATCGGCATCCGTGGGCGACCCCGTTCCCACGCCCGGTATTTTCAGGATTTCCGCGCGGAGGCCCGCTTGCGCGTGCGCGGGCCGCATGGTTGCGAGCCCGCCGACCGCCGCCATAGCGCCGACGCTTGCTGCCCCTTGCAACAACCTGCGCCGGTTCATTTGAGCGCGAACGACAGCGTTGTAATGTTCGACTTTCACTTCACTTCCTCCCTTGCAGCTGTTCTTAAACGCCACCCGCGACGAAGGTCCCACTGACTGCAGCTCTTCTTTTTTGCTTGTTCAGCAAGCCGGCTTCGTCGAGAGAAAACAAACTGTCAGACTCTACCGTCCCTCTAAGACCCCTGCCTGTCAAGTATCTAACATGCTAGTCATGTCAGAGGTGGACAAAGGCGTGACAATGAGCTACCCGGTGAAGAGGGTAAGCACCGGATTGTGTGGGGGTTTATGGCCGAGGTTTCCGTTAGACAGCTGCGTAAGAGCTACGGTGCCACGGAAGTGATACACGGAATTGATGTGGACATCGCCGACGGTGAATTCGTCGTACTCGTCGGGCCGTCCGGATGCGGAAAATCCACCTTGTTGCGCATGATCGCTGGACTGGAAGAAATCACCTCCGGCGATATCAACATCGGTGAGCGCCGGGTGAACCATCTTCCCCCCAATCAGCGTGACATCGCCATGGTGTTTCAGTCCTATGCGCTTTATCCGCACAAGACTGTCGAAGCGAACATGGGATTTTCGCTGAAACTCCAGAAAATGGACAAGGCCGCGATCAAGAAACGGGTCGCCGATGCAGCCGAAATCCTCGGTTTGACGCCCTATCTTGGCCGCTACCCGCGTGCCCTGTCCGGCGGTCAACGCCAGCGCGTCGCTATGGGGCGTGCGATTGTGCGGGATCCGCAAGTGTTCCTTTTTGACGAGCCATTGTCGAACCTCGACGCCAAGCTGCGGGTGCAGATGCGGACCGAAATCCGGGAACTTCACCAGCGGTTGAAAACGACAACAGTCTACGTCACACATGATCAGATCGAAGCAATGACCATGGCTGACAAGATCGTCGTCCTGAACAGTGGGCATGTCGAGCAAATTGGCGGACCGCTGGACCTCTATGATCGGCCGAAGAATAAGTTTGTGGCCAGTTTTATCGGATCACCTTCAATGAACTTGATTGATGGGACGGTAAGTGGCGTGGCTGACGGGCGCATGCAACTTGCAATGGGCGATGTCTCGATTGATCTGCCAACACACGATGGTATCAACGCGGGACAGAAGGTCAGTCTCGGCATTCGGCCCGAGCATTTAAGTCTGGCTGAAAGCGGTTTGCCCGCACGGGTGCGGGTTGTCGAACCCACCGGGCCGGAGCTCCATGTGGTGTTTCAGTTTCAAGACCAGGAAATCACGGCGATATTCCGGGAACGGCATTCGCTGTCCCCTGGCGATACGATTCATCTTGAACCGGATACCGCGCAATTTCACTTGTTCGATGGAGAAAACGGCGCACGGTTATGAGACGGGCCTGAAAACAACCGGCGCAAGATTGAGTGCGCCATCCGCCGACCAGGCCATCGGAAAAGGGGGAGACGTCAATGTTGAAAGGGATTGATCCACGTCTCAATGCGGACGTGCTGCATTGCCTGAGGGCCATGGGTCACGGGGATGCACTGGTGATCGCCGACACGAATTTTCCATCCGACAGCGTCGCCCGGAGCACCGTTCGCGGAAGCCTCTTACGCATGGAAAATCTGACATGCGGCGAAGCGATCGGGGCCATCCTCTCCGTCTTTCCGCTCGACACGTTTGTGGACGATTTCGCGATGCGGATGGAGATCGTGGGCGCACCGGACGATATCCCGCCGGTACAGGTCGAGGTCCAGGAGCAAATCAACAAGGCAGAAGGGCAGGCCCGCCCGATGATTGGGGTCGAACGTTTCAAATTTTATGATCTGGCACGTCAAAGCTACGCGGTCATTCAAACCGGCGAACGGCGCTTTTATGGCTGTTTCATTCTTCGCAAAGGTGTTGTTGGGCCAGACGCATGACCTTGGACATAGTGATACTGGGGGTCTTTGTCGCTGACACCGCTTATCGGGCGGAGCGGCAACCGAAAATGGGCGAGACCATCCTCGGCAAATCCTTTGCGCTAGGGCCCGGCGGAAAAGGATCCAATCAAGCGGTTGCGGCGGGGATGGCCGGCGCAAAAGTCGGCATCATTACCAAGCTTGGACAAGACCCCTTTGCCGATATGGCTTTGGCAACCTGGTCAAAGGCGGGTGTGACCTCGTTGGCATCACAGCATCCGGAGAGTTACACCGGCGCTGCCTACATTTTTGTAGACGATGCGACCGGAGACAATGCAATCATTGTCTGTCCGGGGATCGCAGCGTCACTGAGTCCAGCGGATATTGACCAGCAACTCAACACTATTCGTGGCTGCAAGGTGTTCATGACCCAGCTCGAACAGCCGTTGGAAACCGCAGAACATGCGCTGCAGTGTGCCCGGAACGCCGGCGCGACAACAATCCTAAATCCGGCACCCGCTGCTGAGTTGCCGGCGTCTATTCTCAAGCTGTGTGACTATGTGACCCCGAATGAGTCGGAAGCTGAGGCGGTGGTGGGATTCTCCGTTGCCTCCATCGCCGACGCAACGAAGGCGGCCGAGGCGTTGGTCGATCGGGGTGCTGGCGCAGCGATCGTCACGCTTGGAGAAAATGGCTGCCTGTTCCACGACGGGAAAGCCGCAGTCCAAGTGCCGGCACTCTCTGCGGGACCGGTGGTTGAGACCACAGGCGCGGGCGATGCATTTAACGGCGGATTAGCGGCCGGATTGGCAGAGGGCATGCCGCCGATTGAGGCGATCCGATTTGGCACCGCCACCGCCGCCCTTTCGGTCACGAGGCCAGGAACGGCGCCATCAATGCCGTCCCGCACAGAAATCGATGACCTGTTAAGGAGTAACCCAGCTTAGGGCAATGCACACTGGCAATTGCCTTTTGAGAAACAGGATTAGTGACGCCAATCGCCATGACCGCCCGATAGATCGTGGCTGGCATGTGTTTTGACCACCAAATAACAGCGGAGTTCGAAATGGGACGACTTGACGGAAAGCGTTGTCTTGTGACCGCTGCGGGACAAGGTATCGGCCGGGCGAGCGCGCTCGCGATGGCGGCTGAAGGCGCAACAGTTCTTGCGACAGATATCAACAGCGAAACGCTTTCCGAATTAGAAAGCGATCAGATTGCAATATCGGTCCTGGATGTTTGTGACCCTAACGCTGTTATGGCATTACGAGATCGGATCGAGGCCCCGGATGTGCTCTTTAATTGCGCCGGATTTGTCGACAGCGGAACAATCCTTGACTGCGACGAAGAGCGCTGGACCCACTCGCTGACGCTGAATGTGACGGCGATGTACCGGATGATCAGAGCCTTTCTGCCGGACATGATGGCATCGGGAGGCGCTTCGATCATCAACATGTCATCGGTCGTCTCCTCGGTGATCGCGGCGCCGAACCGCTTTGTGTATGGCACAACCAAAGCAGCGGTCATTGGCATGACCAAGGCGGTCGCGGCCGACCACATCCAGCAAGGGATCCGGTGCAACGCCATCTGTCCGGGAACGGTCGACAGTCCGTCTCTGCATGGCCGTTTGCGGGCAATGGGCGACTACGACGCGGCCTACAAGTCCTTCGTCGCGCGCCAACCGATAGGCCGAATTGGGTCTGCCGAGGAAATCGCGGCGCTTGTCGTCTATCTGGCGTCAGATGAGAGTGCCTATACGACCGGCGTTGCGCATGTGATCGATGGCGGTTGGTCAAATACCTAAGGGAACAGCAATGAAACTGATGCGCGTCGGCCCTCGCGGCCGGGAAAAACCTGCCCTGCTTGATGCGTCAGGCGTTGTTCGGGATCTTTCCGCTCATATCGACGATATCGCCGGGCCCGCCTTGGAAGATGCGGCCCTTGACCGCCTTCGTGCAGTCGATCCCGAGAGCCTGCGGGCCCTGGCCGCAGATAGTCGCATCGGACCGTGCGTTGGAAATGTCGGCAAATTCATATGCATCGGGTTGAACTATGCCGATCATGCGGCGGAATCCGGCATGAGCCTGCCGGACGAGCCGGTCGTGTTCTTCAAGGCAACATCCGCGATTATGGGCCCGAACGACGAAGTCGAAATACCGCGCGGCTCCGAAAAGACGGACTGGGAAGTGGAACTCGGCGTCGTGATCGGCAAGGACGCAAAGTACGTTTCCGAAGCAGACGCACTCGGCTATGTCGCCGGTTATTGCGTGGTCAACGATCTCAGCGAGAGGGACTTTCAGCTCCACCGCTCTGGCCAGTGGGTTAAGGGGAAGTCAGCCGACACCTTCGGGCCCATCGGCCCCTGGCTCGTCACGCGGGACGATGTGCCCGATCCCCAAAACCTTGGGATGTATCTTGAGGTCAACGGGAAACGATTTCAGGACGGATCGACGCGCACAATGCATTTCAGCGTTGCCACTGTCGTCTCCCATCTGTCTCAATTCATGAGCCTCCAACCCGGCGACATCATCTCGACTGGGACGCCACCTGGAGTGGGAATGGGGCAGAATCCGGAGGTCTATCTGACACCCGGCGACAAGATCGAACTTGGTATCGACGGCCTCGGCACGCAAACACAGAATGTGGCCGCGGCCGGTTGAAGTTCAGGAGCAGATTAAACTCTGCCGGCATTGCCAAGCTCTACGGCGACTGGTTTTTGGTCGCGATTGCGAATTCATTTTTTTGCGATTGCGGTCTGACGCCCACAACGGTCCGGAATCCTGCAAACCGTGCTCGTGGACTTTCGGGAAACACTGGTTCGCATCTCGCTCATGACGCTCCAAGCCGTTCTGGCTTTGGAGCCTTGAAAACCGGTGCGGTTCCGTCGGCCATTCAGCGGGCCGGCAAATTGGAGGTTTCAAACAACCGCTACTGCATGATCATACCGCCGTCGATCATGATGAGCTGCCCGGTCATGTAGTCGGATTCATTGGAACACAAGAATGCCGCCGTGCCCTTGACGTCATCAGGGATTGAGAGCTTCTTCATTAAGATCATTGTTTGGGCAAGGTGGTTGACCTGAGCCCTTTGGTTCCCTCATTTGTTAGGAGAGTCCTTGAGTCTGTTGGAGTGCTCCCCAACGTGCCCCCGGAGCGGGCTAGAGTTTTCCGGACCAAATCAGGAACACGGGCTGGCTGCGTGTTCTGATTTTATCAGGTCCATCGGCACCTTGTTACCGATGGCGCCGTGAGGTCTGTGTTCATTGTAGTCCTTGCGCCAATCCTCCAACTTTTCGGCTGCATCTGCAAGGCTCAGGAACCAATGGGCGTTCAAGCACTCTGCTCTGAACCTTCCGTTGAAGGCCTCGATGAAGGCGTTGTCCGTCGGTTTTCCCGGCCTGGAGAAGTCCAGCGTAACCCCTCTTTGGTATGCCCATAAGTCCAGATCCCTTGAGATGAACTCCGAGCCCTGATCGACCCGGATCGTCTTCGGAAAGCCAATACGAGAACACACGCTGTCCAGGGTTCTCACAACATCCTCTCCCCGATAGCTGAAGCGCGGGTCAAGCGCCGGCACATAGCGGGAATACGTGTCGATCACCGTCAGAACGCGGATCTTCCGACCGGTCGCGAGCTGGTCATGCACGAAGTCCATCGCCCAGACATCGTTCGGCCCGACAGCTTCCTGCCGGTCTTCCCTGAGCTTTGCCTTCACCCGGCGCTTGGGATGCTTGTTCCTCAGTTGCAAGCCCAACTCGTTGTAAATCCGGCGCGTTTTCTTCTGATTGATCATCCAGCCCTCCCGGCGCAGCAATACATGCACGCGCCGGTATCCGAACCGGACGCGCGTCTGGCAAATCTCCTTGATCCGCTGTTCCAAAGCGGCCTGACCGGGCCGACGGGATCTGTAACGGTAGGTCGTCGGGTCAAACCGGATCACCGCGCACGCGCGGCGAATGGACACCGACCAGTCCGACCGCATCTCATCGACCAGCGTTCTCTTCCGGGCAGGCCTCAGAGCTTTCGTTTGACGATGTCCTGGAGCATTTCCTTGTCGAGAGACAGGTCCGCGACGATCTTCTTGAGACGCGCGTTCTCCTGCTCCAGCTCTTGGAGCCGCTTCATCTCCGACGGCATCAGACCCGCATACTTCTTGCGCCAGTTGAAATAGGTCGCCTGGCTGATCCCCGCTTCACGGCAGATCTCAGCCACTGGCACGCCTTCGCCCCCGCGCTTCACGATGAACGCCTTCTGCGCATCCGAAAATTTCGATGCCTTCATCAATTCCGCTCCTTCCCAGCCAGGAAAATCACCGCGGAAAACTCTAACCCAAACCGAGGGCATTTGGCGGGGGCACAGCATCTGATAGCTCATCGTTTGCTTTGCCGCGCGCGCAGGGCGCTAGCTGCTATCAGTCGCAATCCCGATGATTGAATGCCATCACAATCGCTTCCGGCAAGCATGGACCGTCAACCTTGTGGCCGCCCGAAAGGGTTTTCAGCGTCGGCGATTGTGCGGGGCAATGTCTGTGCGCAATGATCGAGAAAAAGCCGCAGCAAACGCGATGCATTGCCTGTTCCAGGCGTTACCACGGATATGGTGGTCGGCTCGAACGACCAATCAGCCAGTATTCGGACAAGTCGACCCTGATGCACCGCGGCAGCGCAGAGGATTGTGGGTATCCGGGCTATCCCGCCTCCGGTCAGCGTGGCTGCAAGGATGCCCGAGAAGTCGTTGACCATGAGTTGCGGCATGACGGAGACAGTGGCGGTTTCAGTCCGGCCGCCTGGAAGCGTGGCGTTCAGGTCCCAGTTGATCTGCCCCTCGCCGGCCTGGAACACAATCGTTCTGTGTTCCGCCAGATCCTCCGGATTGCGGATGGGACCATGCTGCTTCAGGTAGTCCGGTGCCGCCACAAGGTAGCTGGTATAGCTCGCAAGTTTCCTGGCCATGAGGCGACTGTCTTTCAAGCGACCAATTCGGAAGGCGATATCGATCCGCTCATGCAACAAATCGACGTACCGTTCGGTGCTCAAGACAGCGATCCGGGCATTTGGATAACGGTTTTGAAAGGCGGTAATCATCGGGATAAAAAACGGTTTGACCAGATTGGGTGGAACGGTCATGCGAAGCAGGCCCGCGACATCCGATTGTCGGTTCTGGATCACCAAGTTTGCGCTTTCGAACTCTTGTAGTCCCTTACGGCAGTGTTCGTAGTAGATTTCTCCAAGGTCAGTGAGGCGGACCGTTCTTGTCGAACGTTCCAAAAGGCGGATGCCGAGGCTCTGCTCAAGTTCCGCAATCCGCCGGCTGACCGTGGACAACGGCTCTCTCAAGTAGCGCGCCGCCGCGGTGAACCCCCCGCGCTCCACCACGTGAACGAAAAGGGCCATTGCGGTGTAGTCCTGCATGGAGATCCCGGCTTTTTTGCGCAATTCGAATGTATATTATCCCAATTATGGGAATTAGTATATTAAAATTAAAGTATTATCTTAAGTAGGGGAGCGTCCTTTAATGATGTCCTGAGCCGGATTTTTCAAAGGACAAGCAGATGTTGAAATCCAGAACACTCGCAGGCGCTGTTATTGGCGGCGTGCTGGCAGCATCGGCCACCGCAGCGAACAGTCAGTCAAGGGACGCGGTGGCAGGCATTACCGAAACACTTGCTGGCTATGAACGTGCACTCAACGGCAGCGACACCGACGCGGTCATGGCCCTTTATGCTCCAGATGGTGTGTTTATGCCTCAGCACTTCCCTTCCGCCGTCGGCGCTGAACAAGTGCGCGCTGCCTATGACGGTGTATTTGGCGCCATCAAGCTGGATGTCGTTTTTGAAATTGCCGAAGTTGTTCCGGTGGCCGAAGACTGGGCCTTTGCAAGAACCAACTCGTCTGGAACAGTAACTATTTTGGCAAATGGCCAGAGCGGCCCAGAAGCCAACCAGGAATTGTTTGTGTTTCAAAGATTGGCGGGAGACTGGAAGATCGCGCGTTATGCTTTCTCCACGATCAATCCGCCGCGGAATTGAGAATCCAAACCAACAAGTTCAATTCGACGCCGGCTGTTTCGAATTGGCGGCGCTGTTGGGAAGACAAGGCGCAAACTTGGTCAGACGTGTCTTTCAGCGGACAGCTATCCGTCTCACCCAGAACTGCGGCCCCGTCTGCGGTGCTTAAATATCCCTCCTGATGAATTTCGATCGCATTTTAACTATGAAAGGGCGCAGTCCTATGAAGACAGCTTTTCTTGCTGCTGCATTTGCAACGGTCTCAACATGTGTTCTGGCGGATGCGGACACTTACCTCTTGGATCCGAGCCACAGCCAGGTGGTCTTCAGCTACAACCATCTCGGATTTTCAACGACCCACGGCATGTTTTCCGGTTTTAACGGCGAGATCCAGTTCGATCAGGAAAATCCCGCCGCCTCTAGCGTGGCGGTTTCCTTCCCCGTTAAGTCAATGTTGACGGGCTGGGAGGCCCGTTTTGCCCATTTCATGAATCCCGATTTTTTCGCCGCCAAAGAGGGCGACATGATCTCGTTCGTGTCGACTGGCATCGAGGTGACCGGCGACAACACTGCGGTTATCACCGGCGACTTGACCATGAACGGCGTGACCAGGTCCGTCGAGCTGAATGCTAAGTTGAATCAAGCGGGGACTCACCCGTCAGAGGGCAAACCTTGGGCGGGTTTTGACGCTACGACATCTTTGCTTCGGTCGGACTATGATCTTGGCAAGTTCGCACCTTATGTCAGCGATGAAGTCGCGGTGAATATCTCGATCGAAGCGATGAAAGCCGATTAATCTCTGTTGGTCGCAGAACCCGCCGACGTTCCATTCAAAAACGGGCACTAGCCGTACCGGGCGAACCAAACAGATCGAGCGGATTTGAAAAACCACGCGTTGCCAACTGGGGTTCAGTTTGCCGCTCCGGTCCGCGCGGCGGACCTCGGCTTTGAAGCACGGCCGTATGGGTCTTTTGCCCGCAAGGGTGGTGAGAGGACGGTGCCGCCGGCCTCAATACTAACTGTGACCGCCGATCATGAAACCGGGCAGACGAGGAGATGAGGGCCGGATGCCATTTGCCAATACACCGACCGAATTCGGAAGTGCGGCAAAAGCGTTCCATTGGATCACCGCCCTGATGGTCGTCGCCATGTTCCCGTTGGGGATCGTTGCAAACGATTTGGCGGAAGCGATCCGGGATCCGAGCGTCGCGGTGACGAAACCGGAGATTGCAAGGACCACTTTGATCTTCACCGTGCACAAGACGCTGGGACTCGCCGTTTTTTTTATCGCGATTGCCCGCATTGGCTGGGCCATATTCCAGCCGCGGCCTGGGCTTCTGAATGCCGGCAACAAGGTGGAGGCGTTTGCCGCGGAAACCGTGCACTGGCTTCTATACGGTTCTTTGATCATTGTGCCGTTATCCGGCTGGGTGCATCATTCTGCGACGACCGGTTTCGCGCCCATTTGGTGGCCGCTCGGACAGGACCTTCCATTGGTTCCAAAAAGCGAGCCCCTGGCCGAAGTCGCGTCCGGCCTTCATTTCGTCTTTCAGTACGTGTTTTTGGCCGCTTTGTTCCTGCATGTCGCCGGCGCACTCAAACACCATGTGGTCGACCGGGACGCGACGCTTCTCAGGATGCTGCCGGGCCGGGCCGGCGCGCCGGCGCCGCCGGAGCGGTCACCGCAAAGGCTGACGCTGGTCGCCGCAATATTGGTGTGGGCCGGGGCCATCGGCGGCGGCGTCCTGGCTGGCGCGCTGCATTTTCCAACGCGATCGCCCGAATTGCGGGAACTGGCTGAGGTGCGTTCTGACTGGGTCGTGACAGACGGACAGTTGGAATTTCAGATTACTCAATTGGGAAGCCGGGTGGCGGGCAGCTTCTCGGACTGGACTGCGGAAATCGCCTTCACGGAACCTGCCGAGCCGGGTTGGGCAGGATCCGTCCACGTCGTTGTGTCCACGGAATCTTTAGCAGTCGGATCGGTCACGGATCAGGCGAAGGGCTCAGACTTCTTTGAGGTGGAGATATTCCCGACGGCGAACTTCACCGCCGACATCTACAAGACCGATATGGCCTATAAGGCCCGCGGCAAGCTCACGATAAAGGATCAGTCAACGGATATTGTGCTGCCCTTCGAACTTGAGCTCCAAGGACCGCACGCGGCGATGACCGGATCGGTATCTTTGAACCGAATGGATTTCGGCATTGGCCAAGGCATAAATGATGAGGAAACACTTGGGCTTGAGGTCTTGGTGAGCGTTGAGCTAACCGCGCAAAAACAAGGGGAGCCCGGGGCATGACAGCACAATCGATGAAGGCCGTCGTTATACATGAGGCCGGCGGCCCCGACGTGTTGAAGATTGAGAACCGCCTGATACCCGAACCGAAACACGGCTGGGTCCTTATCCGTGTACGGGCGTTTGGGCTGAACCGATCGGAACTCTTCACCCGCCAGGGCCACTCGCCAAACGTGCTGTTTCCCAGAGTTCTTGGGATTGAGGCGGTTGGGACGGTCGTCGCGGCGCCCGACGGCGGATTTGCCGAGGGCGATACCGTGGCGACAGCGATGGGGGGCATGGGCCGGCTATTCGACGGGGGGTATGCTGAGTACACCTTGGTTCCTGCGGGGCAGGTGCAAAAACTCACCAGCACGCTGTCCTGGGAGGTGCTGGGCGCCCTGCCGGAAATGGTCCAAACGGCCTGGGGCTCACTCCACACCGCACTCCGAATTCAAAAGGGCGAGACACTTCTCGTCCGCGGCGGCACAACGTCAGTGGGCCTGACGGCTGCCATTCTTGCAAGAAATGACGGTCTTCGGGTTCTCGCCACCTCCCGGCGGGAAGACCGGCGCGCGATGTTGATCAAAAACGGTGCGAACGAGGTTTATATCGACGACGGTCATATCGCCGATGCCGTCCGAGCGGGGCATCCTGGTGGCGTGGAGCGTGTTCTGGAGCTCGTTGGAACCACCACTTTAAAAGACAGTTTGCAATGCGCCGCAGCCGGAGGATCGGTGTGTATGACCGGCATGGTTGGCAACGCTTGGGAATTCGAGCGCTTCAGCCCGATGGGTGCCATTCCGACGGCGGTCAACCTGACAACCTACGCGGGTGGATCGGAGGATTTCATTTCCACGCCGTTGCAGCAAATCGTCGATGCAGTGCACGCGGGCACGTTCGCACCGCCGATCGGAAGGGTCTTTTCCATCGACGAGATCGTCGAAGCGCATCGTGCGATGGAGGAAAATTCCGCCGGAGGGAAGATCGTGGTGATGACATAACGAGGACAGAAGAATGGCATCGGAAATCTATGTGACGACCATGGTCGCAACAGGCGGCCGTGAGGGGGAATGCGTGTCGCCTGACAGGACATGCAGATTTCCGTTGTCGGTCCCGGTCGAAATGGGCGGCAGCGGAGGTGGCGGCACGAACCCGGAGCAGCTTTTTTCGGCCGGCTATGCGTCATGCTTTCTTGGCGCCCTTGGCCTCGCCGCCCGCCGCAAACACGTTTCATTGCCGGATGACACGAAGGTGTCCGCGACGGTTCACCTGCACACGCAGGACAAGGGATACGGCATCTCGGTCGATCTGGCAGTCGACATCCCCTCAATGCACACGGAACAAGCGCAGACCCTTGCCGCTCTCGCGCATTCTATTTGTCCGTATTCACGTGCCCTTACATCTGGCGCGCCGGTTTCGGTGAACGTTGTCCGACCGGATTGACATCTGTGCGCGAACCTTTTCCGCTTGCCTGAAGGCAACGCTGGAAGAGATGACATGATCAAGTCAGTCGTGAAAATGGGCGATGTGCTCGATGCGCTCGCCGAGGCCCGTCAGGATGTGGGCCTTTCAGAAATTGCTGTTCGATCAGGTCTGCAATCGGGTCAGGCACACAAGTATCTTGCCAGCATGATCGAGATCGGGATTGCGGAGCAAGACCCCAGAACCGGCAAATACCGGCTCGGACCTGCGGCTCTCAAGGTCGGACTGTCCGCACTCGCGCGCCAAGATATTCTCAGCACCACACAATCCGCAGTGAAGGCATTTTGCGAAGATCAAGGTTTGACCGGACATGTGGCAGTATGGGGCCCGTCCGGACCAGTCATCGTGGCATTGTACCGCGCCGGGTCCCCATTTGTGACGACCTTGGGCCTGGGCGTTGTTGCCCCCCTGACCACCAGCGCGACCGGGCTGATCTTCTTGGCTTTTTCCTCGCCAAGTCTCGTGAAAAGCGTTCTTGAAGGCGAAAGCGGCGACGCTCCAACGGCAACTGAAGCGATGGAGGGTCGTATTGCAGAAATCCGCGAAACACGGAGCGCATTTGTCAGCGGAACGATGATCCCGGGCCTTTGCGCCCGGAGCGCACCTATCCTCAATTTGCAGAATGAGGTGGCCTGTTCAGTGACATTGGTTTCATCTTCCGAGACCGTGTTGACGCGTGACTCGGAAGCCACCAACGCACTTCATGACCTTTGCCGGACGCTGTCCAGCAGGTTCGGCGCGACGATTTAACTGGTTATCCCAAATATGAGAAGCAGCCTTCCAATTTTTCATATTGAGAAATAAATTTCTTATTGTGATAAATTGTGGTTTGATTGGGAGGAACTCTCGTGAACAGCATCACATGGGTCACGGACGCGATGGCGCTCTTGCTGTCATCATTATCGTGATCGCGATGTCCTGGCCCAAGCGATGCGCCTCCTAAACTGCGGCGACATCAGGCAGGACCTTGACATTCCGATGATCGCATATCGGCTTGCCGATCCCATCGATTGGTTTGCCAAAGGCACTGAGGCTGATGTGAAACCAAAAGAGTGAGCCTCGCGCGCCGGGACCATTCCGCCAGATCCGGAGGGAGAGATGCGAACCGACATCGATACAACAAAGATCGCGCCCAACAGACGGTTGACCTTTTGGCGCGAAGCTGTTTGCGCAAATCTTGTCGGCGTGGAGTGTTTCGCCAGCCGAAAGCCGACGTTGAATGGGCGGTTCACGCAAATAGAACATGAGGGATTTGCAATTGCCCGTCTAAGGGCGGAAGCTCACAAGGCAATTCGAGAACGGTCAACACTCCGAAAATCCGACACCGATTTTTACATGCTGTTCTTGCAAAAATCCGGAACGATGCGGGTGAGGCGCAACAAAAGGGACTTCGTGGTCCGTCCGGGTGATATGTATTTCTATGACGGCGCAACAGAGCACCAACTGGTGTTTGACGAGCATTTCGATCATCTCGCGATCCGTATTCCGCGAAAAATCCTTGAGAAGCGCTGGTCGGCGCTCGCCGACATCGGGTCGTTCCGCACAAAATCGGACGAGTCGGTCGTTGACCGGGTGCTGATGCCGATGGCCGGCGCGGCGATCGGCTCTAGCAGTGCCCAGGAATTGCCCGCCGTGGTGATCTCGGTGATCGACCTGTTCGCCTTTCGGCTGGACGAGGATAAGAGAGCTGTCCAGAACGAAACGGATTATGCCCGGCTTATTCTGACAAAGGCAGAGTATTTTATTGACGATCACCTGGAGGACTCCGACCTGGACGCGGAACGCACCGCACGGGCGTTTCGCATTTCGCGCCGACAACTGGATCGATTGCTTGCGCAAAGCGGAACGAGCTTTTCAAAGCTCCTGATGGCCAAGCGATTGAACCGGGCGGCAGACCTGCTTGAGGACCCCAAAATGGCGGGTCACTCCATCACCAGGATCGCGCTCGAAGTGGGATTCGAGAACCATTCGTTCTTCGCACGCAAATTCCGGGAACGGTTTGGGACAACACCACGTGCCTATAGGTCCATCAACCTCGAGCGGATGCAGTCTTTCAGCGTACAGTGAACTGTCCTTGAAAGAACAGCGCAGGATTTTCCAACTGGCACTCTTTCCCGAGTTGGCGAAGAAACGCCACCAGGGAGGAAGTCCATGTCCAACGCTCTTTCGGGCGGCCTGACACGTCGCCATTTGCTCAAGCTCACCAGCGCAGCAGTTGCAAGTTCGCTCGCCGCTCCCGCGATCGCGCAAGCCCGGCCAATTCGTCTTGGGTACGTTACGCCCAGGACCGGCCCGCTCGCGTTGTTCGGCGAAGCGGATGAATTTGCATTGAAAGTCGCCGGTGAGGCCTTCGCCAACGGCTTCACGATCAACGGAACGAACCATCCGGTTGAAATCATCACCAAGGATACGCAATCCAGCGTGAACCGCGCAGCCGAGGTGACCAGCGAACTCATTCTGAGTGACGAAGTCGACATGGTCTTGGTGTCGTCGGCCCCTGAAACGGTCAATCCGGTTGCCGATCAGTGTGAGTTGAACGGTGTGCCATGCGTTTCGACCGTTGCGCCCTGGCAAGCCGTCACCTTCCCCAGAGGCAGCAATCCTCAGGACGGATTTGAATCCACCTTCCATTTCTTCTGGGGGCTGGAAGACATCATTCGCACGTTTGCCGACATGTACGATGCGGTCGAGAACAATGGCCGCGTTGGGGGGCTATTCCCCAACGACGAAGACGGCAGGGCCTGGGCCGACGAAATCAATGGTTCACCGGCGTTGTTCGCGAAACGCGGATATAAGGTGGTTCCGTCAGGATTCTACCGAAATCTGACGGACGATTTCAGCACCGTTATTTCCATCTTCGAGGATCAGGAGTGCCAGCTTCTGACCGGAGCGCCGATCCCGCCCGATTTCACGACATTCTGGACCCAGGCGCGTCAACGCGGCTATCGGCCGAAAGTGGCGACAATTGCCAAGGCTATTCTTTTTCCGGCCGCGGTCGAAGCGCTTGGCGACACGGGTCACAACCTGTCCAGCGAGATCTGGTGGTCGCCATCGCACCCCTATGCGTCGTCCCTCACGGGTCAATCGGCGTCCGACCTCGCGGCGGATTATGAAAGCTCGACCGGGCGACAATGGACGCAGCCGATCGGTTTCGCGCATGCGCTTTTTGAAGTCGCAACGGCGGCCTTCTCTGCCGCTGGCGGCACGGGTGACCCTTCCGCGGTCATATCAGCGCTTCGTGGTCTTCGCGCCGAGACGGTCGTGGGCCCGGTCGATTGGGCGAACTCTCCGATCGCAAACGTTGCAAAGACCCCGCTTGTGGGAGGTCAGTGGCGGCTGAGCGATGTCGGCCCGCATGCCTACGATCTCGTGATCACCACGAACAATGCGCACCCCGAAATTGCCGCCGCGGCGGAATTCGAGCTTCTGTGAAAAGACATATGGCCCACCTTGAGCTGACAGGATTGTGTAAGGCGTACGGCGCCATCTGCATCGCCGACCGCATGTCGCTGTCGGTGCCCGAAGCTCAGGTGCTCGGGATCATCGGTCCGAACGGAGCGGGAAAGTCGAGCCTGTTCAATATGATATCAGGCGATGTGCAACCGGATGCCGGCACGATCTCGATCTCGGGCCGCGATACCACCGGCTTGCCGTCACGGCGCCTCGCAAAGCTTGGCGTTGGACGTACCTATCAGATCCCAAGGCCGTTCGGCGGCATGACGGTCTTTGAAAACCTGCTTGTCGCGGCAAGATTCGCTGGCGGGCTCGGTGCGTCCGATGCCCGCAAGAAATGCGGGGAAGTCCTGGAGGCCACCGAGCTCTCGCACCTTACCGACGAAACGGCTGGCGGGCTGAGGCTGCTGGACCGCAAACGTCTGGAACTCTCCCGTGCGTTGGTCACGGACCCGGAGCTTCTGCTCCTGGATGAGATCGCCGGCGGGCTGACCGACGCCGAATGCATCAGTTTGGTCGCCTTCATCGGTGAGCTCAACAAGGCCGGGATCACCATTTTGTGGATCGAACACGTCCTGCATGCGCTTATTGAAGTCGCCCATCGCGTGATTGCGGTCAACGCCGGTCAAATACTCGCGGACGGAAGCGCCGAAGACGTTATGGCCTCAAAAGACGTCCGCGAAATCTACCTTGGAAGCGCGGAGGCATTGGCATGAGCCTTCTTGAACTTGAGGGCGTTGAGGCCTTCTACGGTGATTTCCAGGCCCTTTTTGGAGTTGGCCTCTCGCTGGACGAGGGGGAGTGCCTTGGCCTGGTCGGATCCAATGGTGCGGGCAAATCCACGTTGATGCGCACGATCGTGGGTGCCCATGATGGCGTTGTGCGCGGCCATTTGCGGTTTGACGGCGGCGAACTCCCGCACCATGAACCGCACAAGGCCGTGGGGCTGGGCTTGGCCCTGGTGCCGGAGGGACGGAAGCTCTTCCGGTCGCTTACGGTTGAAGAAAATCTGTTGCTGGCCGAAGAAGCCGGCCGCAAGGGACAGTGGACCCTGGCCCGGGTCAACGAACTATTCCCGATCCTGAAAGAGTTTGCGAAAAGGCCAGCAACCAGGCTTTCCGGTGGCCAGCAGCAAATGGTGGCGATCGGGCGCGCGCTTTTGAGCAATCCAAGACTGCTGTTGTGTGACGAGCTTTCCTTGGGTCTGGCGCCAATTGTCATCAAGGACATCTACGCAAGCCTGGAAAAAGTGAGATCTGAAGGGACGTCGCTGCTGGTTGTCGAGCAGGACGTTGAGGCGGCGCGGCGGGTTTCCGATCACCTAGTTTGCATGCGGAGCGGCCGCGTCGTCCTTTCCGGGAGTTCTGACGAGCTCTCGGCCGGCCAGGTTACGGCCGCCTATTTCGGAACGGAGGCGGCATGAGCACTCTCGCCGATATCCTGGTCCAGGGCGTGCTTCTGGGCGGTCTTTACACCATTTCCGCGCTTGGCCTGTCCCTCGTCTTTGGCGTGATGCGCCTGGTAAACTTGTCCCATGGCGACCTGATGATCGCCGCGGTTTATCTTGCGCTCGCGTTTTCGTTCGGCTCGCCGGAAGTCAATGCCGTGTTGCTTATCCTGGTTGCGGTAGCGTTCGCGCCAATTGGTTACGCATTGCAACGCCTGCTCTTGAACCAGGTCCTGGATCCGGATCCGTTGCGGCCGCTTCTTGTGACCTTCGGGCTCTCCATCGTCCTTCAGAACCTGTTTTTGCTATCTTTCAGCGCCGATACGCAAAGGCTGCGGATCGACGCGCTCACCGAAGCTGTGGTTTCCAGCGGTGCGGTGTCCTTCGGCGCCCTCGATGCCTTGATACTGGTGACCGCGATCGGGTTGGCGTTCGGCCTTCAGACGATCTTCTTCCACACCAAGCTGGGCCGGCGCTTGCGGGCCGCATCAGATGATTCATCGACGCTCGGGCTCATGGGCTTGAACTGGCGTCACGTCTTTGGCCTGGCCAGTGCAATCGCCTTTGTCGTAATCGCGATCGCCGGTCTTCTTCTGGCGCTCCGCAGCAACGTGGATCCGTTTTCAGGCCCGTCTCGCCTGCTTGTTGCTTTTGAAGCCGTGATCATCGGCGGGCTTGGCAGCTTCTGGGGAACGCTACTGGGCGCGATGCTGATCGGGATCGCACAAGTGGTAGCCGGCACGATCGATCCGGGTTGGCAGTCGCTCGGCGGCCACCTCGTCTTCCTGGTCATCCTCGCGCTTCGCCCGCAAGGCCTTATGCCGAGGGTCGCTCAATGAGTATCGATCTCAAAATGACCGTCTCCGGATGCATCCGTGTCTTAGTAGCGGTGACGGCGATCGCATCGCTTCCGTTCGTGCTGGCCACGGCGAATATCCGCCTTGGCACGGAAATCCTTATTCTTTTGAACCTTGCGATGCTTTGGAACCTCTTGGCCGGCTACGCGGGTCTGGTTTCGGTTGGCCAACAGGCGTTCGTCGGCCTCGGGGCCTACGCCACGTGGATGGCGCTGGTCTGGTTTGGTTTTCCGTTTTGGATCGCGGTCGCGGCCGGCGCGCTCGCCGCCGGGCTGGCGGCAAGTGCATTTGCGCCGTTCCTGTTCCGTCTGCAGGGCGCAACGTTTGCCATCGGCACCTGGGTGATGGCCGAGATCAGCCTTCTGGTGATCGCCAACACATCCGCCGTTGGCGGCGGCGCGGGGGTCAGCGTTCCAGCCCGGATCGCAAGAGAGATCGCACCGGATCGCGCGGGCCGGGAAAGCGCGATCTTCTGGACCGCCCTCATGGTTGCCTTGGTTGTTCTGTTGTCCAGCTACCTATTGATGCGCAGCCGCTGGGGCCTTGCTCTGACCGCGATGAGAGATGAACCCACGGCCTCGGAAGCGGTCGGCATCAACACCCGGCAAGTGGCCGTCAGCATCTTTCTTGCGGTCGCAGTGCTGACCGGCGCGGTCGGCGGTTTGATCCTGCTAGCAAAACTCAGGATCACGCCCGATTCAGCCTTCAGCCTGTTCGACTGGACCGCCTATACGATCTTCATCGTGGTCATCGGCGGGATCGGCCGGCTCGAAGGGCCGATCATTGGGACCGCCGTATTCTTCACCTTGCGCGTTTTGCTGGCCGATTTCGGTCCTGTCTACCTGATCATTCTCGGTGTGCTCGGCATTGCCGTGATGCTGTTCGCTCCCAAGGGCATCTGGGGCGCGGTTCAGACCCGAACCGCGTTCAGCGCCTTGCCGGTCAACTGGCCATTCCGATCGATTGCAATTCAACCGAACTTAAAAATCCCAGCGGAGGAGACCAAGCAATGAACGACCTTTTGGCCGATGCAGTCCTGCTGTCATCCGACTACCGCGGCGCCATCGTTTTGGAGGGTCCGACTGAAGCTCGGGGCGGACAGGTGGAAGTTGCCGACAAGGCAACCGGCGAGGTGTTGTTCACGGCCGGGCTGGCGTCACAGGAAGACGTCGACCTGGCGGTTGCCACAGCCCGCAAGGCGCAAGAAGAGTGGGCGAAGAAAAGCCCGATCGAGCGGGGCGATGTCCTTCGCGAATTCGCGCGGCTTTGCGATGAGCACCAGGAAGAAATCGGCCGCTGGATAATCCGTGAGACAGGCTCCATCCCGCCGAAGGCCCCCTTTGAGGTGATGACGTCGGCGCGCGACGCACTTGGTGCAACAGCACTGACTGAACAGCCGCAAGGGTACTTGCTTTCGACCTCGCTGCCACGGGAAAGCAAGGCACGGCGCGTTCCCCTTGGGATCGTTGCGGTGATCACACCTTGGAATTCGCCGTTCATCCTGGCCGCCCGGATTGTTTTGCCGGCTCTCGCGATGGGGAACGGCTGCGTTCTAAAGCCGGATGTTCTAACGCCCGTTTGCGGCGGATACCTTTTTGCAAAACTCATTGAGCTCGCCGGGGCAGCAAAAGGCCTCGTGACGGTCGTTCCGGGCGCCGGCGATGTCGGGGCAGCGCTCTGCAATCATCCGGGCGTTGACATGGTGTCCTTTACCGGCTCTACGGCGACCGGAAAGAAAGTGGGCGCCGCCGCCGGCGGAAGCCTGAAGAAGGTCGCGCTGGAGCTCGGCGGCAACAACGCAACGATCATCTTTCCGGACGCCGATCTGGACGCTGTCGCGTCCGCGACGGCGTTCGGTTCCTTTTTTCACCAGGGCCAGATCTGCTTCACCATCGGCCGCCACCTGGTTCATGAAAGCGTCGTCGACGCCTATTCGAAAATTCTCGCCGAGAAAGCAAGGAACCTTCATGTCGGCGATCCGGCCAAGCAGCAGGTTCATCTTGGTCCAAT
The DNA here is from genome assembly GCA_017643215.1 of Roseibium sp. Classification (GTDB taxonomy): domain Bacteria; phylum Pseudomonadota; class Alphaproteobacteria; order Rhizobiales; family Stappiaceae; genus Roseibium. The sequence goes on from JAEPNV010000001.1 coordinate 300,195, forward strand.
GATCAACGAGACGCAGGCGGCACGGGCACAGGATATCTACGACCGCAGCGTCGCCATGGGGGCGGATGTCCTTTTTGAAGGCGGCCGCGAGGGCCTGATGTACAAGCCCGCCGTCGTCAAGGGTGTGACCAAGGACATGCCTCTCTTTGGCGAAGAGATTTTCGGTCCGGTTGCGCCGATCATTGCCTTCAAGACCGAGGAAGAGGCGATCGAACTGGCCAACTCGGTCGAGTATGGATTGGCCACATCGATCTTCACCGCCGATCTCGCCCGCGCCAACCGGATCGCCGATGGCGTGAAAACGGGCATCATTCACGTCAACGATCAGACCGTTGTCCATGAGGTTTTCGGCCCGATCGGCGGGATGAATGCGTCCGGAAACGGTGCGCGCTCCGGCGGCCCGTCGATGGCGGATGAATACAGCCAGTGGCAGTGGATCACGGTCAATGACCGGGTCCCCGAGTACCCGTTCTGACGGGAGTGCTGGCATGCCCGAAGCCCTTCAGATAAAGGCCGCAGTCCTGCATGAGCAGGGTGGACTCTTCGAGATTGAGGATCTGCATCTAAATCCCCCAGACGCGGGCGAAGTCCTTGTTGAGATCGAAGCCTGCGGCATTTGCCACACGGACCTCATGATCCGGGATGGCGGCTATCCAACGCCGCTTCCGGTCGTCCTTGGCCACGAGGGCGCTGGAATTGTGAGCGCCGTTGGCGAAGGGGTCAGAAGTGTCGTGGCTGGCGACAAGGTCCTGCTGTCTTATGCGGCTTGCGGGCAATGCGCGAGTTGCGATGCAGGCGAGCCGGCCTATTGCTGGCATCACATGGAGATGAACTTCTCGGCCTACCGATACCGCAATGGCGAATGGTCGACGCCGTCAGCCCTATCTTGGCCTTTAAGTTCTGGGACACCTGAGAAGGCACCGGTTCACGGGGCGTTCTTTCAACAATCGTCGTTTGCAACGCATGCTGTCGCGACCGAGAACAATGTCGTCCGCGTGCCGACCGATACCGATCTCTCTGTTTTTGCCCCACTCGGCTGCGGTTTCCAGACCGGGGCCGGCGCAATCTTCAATACGCTACGGCCGCGCTTCGGCGCCGGCGTGGTGGTCTATGGCGTCGGCAATGTGGGTCTGGCGGCCATTGCCGCAGCGCGGTCAGAAGGGGCAGGCACCATTCTCGCGGTCGATCCGAACAAAAAACGCCATGCCCTGGCGCGAAAGTTCGGTGCCGACCAGGCCCTGACGCCGGAAGAGGCGGCCGCGGATGATCTGAAAGAGATGCTCGGTGGCGGCGCGGATATCTGTCTTGATACCACCGGGCGCCCACAGGTGCTCCGGGCCGCCACCGACATTCTGGCGCCGCGCGGTATTGCCGGCCTGATCGGCGGCTCGCCCCTGGGAACAGAAGCCTCCATAGACATGACGCACATGCTGTTCGGGCGGACGGTCCGGGGCATTCTTCAGGGCGACAGCCGGCTGAAGGATTTCCTGCCCAAGCTCATCGCCCTCCAGCAACGCGGCCGTTTCCCGATCGAAAAGCTGATCAAGACCTATCCGCTCGGCGAGATCAATCAAGCGGTCGCGGACATGGAGGCGGGCAAGGTGGTCAAGCCGGTCCTTTTGATGAAGGACCGGAATTAAAGCCGGGCCTTCTAGCGCCAAGCCGAAACCGAACACCTCAATCCCCAACCGGGTCAATTGAAATGAACTATGTCTTTTCCGCTCCCGAACAGCCCACCGTTTCCGTGGCGGGTCATAATGCGCGCATTCCTGTGAGACGGATTTTCTGCGTCGGTCGAAATTATGCCGAGCACGCGCGCGAGATGGGAAAGGACCCGGACCGGGATCCGCCGTTTTTCTTCACCAAACCCGCGGACGCTGTCGTTGAGACCGGGGAGACAGTTGCCTATCCGCCTGAGACCGAGAATTTTCACTACGAAGCTGAGCTTGTCGTGGTGATCGGCGAGGCCGGAAAGAACATTTCTGAAGACGACAGCCTGTCTCACGTTTGGGGATATGCCGTCGGCAATGACCTCACGCGCCGCGATCTGCAACTTGATGCGCGCGAAAAGGGAAGGCCCTGGGACTGGGGCAAGGCCTTTGACCGATCCGCGGTCATCGGGCCAGTGCATCCGGTAAGCAAGGTGGGCCATCCCGCATCCGGGACCATTCAACTGACGGTAAATGGCGACATCAAACAGAGCGCCGACCTGGCGGGTCTCATCTGGTCCGTGCCCGAAATCATCTCGATCCTGTCGCATTCGATGGAACTGCGTCCGGGCGACTTGATCATGACCGGAACGCCGGCAGGTGTCGGTCCGCTTGTTCCCGGGGACATCTGCATCGTCTCGATCGAAGGGCTCAGCCACATCGAAACACCAATCGGACCGCGGGAATGACGCTCAAGCTCCACAATTTCTTCCGGTCTTCGACATCGGTTCGTGTGCGGGTGGCCCTGAACGTCAAGGGGCTGGACTATGAGTACGTGGCCTATGTTTTGCGAACCGGAGAGACCCGAACGCCGGAGTATCTGCGCCGCAATCCGCAAGGGCTGGTTCCAACCCTGGAACTGGATGACGGACGGCACCTGACCCAGTCCTTGGCCATTATTGAGTGGCTTGAGGAAACCCATCCGGAGCCACGGCTTCTACCGTCCGACCCGTTCGGCAGGCAACGGGTGCGCAGCCTGGCTTACATGATCGCCCACGAGATCCATCCGCTTAACAATTTGCGGGTTTTGTTCCGGCTGCGCGATCAGTTCGGAGCCGATGAGGGTGCCCAGAACGCATGGTTCGTCCATTGGGTCAGCATGACCTTTGACGCGCTGGAAACGTTGCTTGAAGGCGATCCGTCCATGGGAATCTACTGCCATGGCGACACTCCGAGCCTCGCCGACATTTGTCTTTATGCGCAGGTTTGGAACAACCGGCGGTTCGATATTCCGCTCGACCCCTGGCCCACAGTAGCGCGCATCTTTGCCGAACTCGATGCGCTGCCAGCCTTCCACAATGCCGCACCGCCAAATCAACCGGATGCAGTCTCATGAACGGAGAGTCCAATGACTGACCAGGCCACTCAACCGGCTTCCGGGCACTCAATGCAGCCCGACGACAGTCCGGAATTGCGCGCGCTCTATCAGGGGTTCAAGGACAATCACCTCAACCCGTTGTGGACGCAGACCGGCGATCTGATGCCCATGCACCCCAATCCGGCTGCCGTTCCGCACGTCTGGAAGTGGAAGGTGCTCCTGCCGCTTGCTGAGGCCTCGGGCGACCTTGTGCCGGTGGGCCGAGGGGGCGAACGGCGTGCCATTGGGCTTGCAAACCCGGGTCTTGGCGGAAATGCCTACGTTTCTCCGACCCTTTGGGCGGCCATCCAGTACCTTGGGCCGCGCGAAACGGCGCCAGAACATCGGCATTCCCAGAACGCCTTCCGGTTTGTTGTCGAAGGCGAGGGTGTCTGGACGGTTGTGAACGGAGACCCCGTGCGCATGTCCCGCGGGGATCTGCTGCTGACGCCGGGCTGGTGTTTCCACGGACATCACAACGACCGTGATGAGCCGATGGCCTGGATCGACGGTCTCGATATTCCATTCGGCCAGCAAATGGATGTCGGTTTCTTCGAGTTCGGATCGGACCGGGTGACGGATTATGCCACGCCGAGCGTCTCGCGCGGGGAGCGTCTTTGGTGTCATCCAGGACTTCGTCCGCTTTCGGCGCTTGAGGAAACGGTTGCCTCGCCCATCGGAGCCTACCGGTGGGAATTCACGGACCGTGCCCTGACCGAACAGCTCCGGCTCGAGGACGAGGGGCATCCGACGACCGTTGAACAAGGTCATGCAGCTATACGCTATGTGAACCCGACGACCGGGGGCGACGTTCTGCCGACCATCCGCTGCGAGTTCCATCGTTTGCGGGAGGGTTGCGAAACATCGACGCGTCAAGATGTCGGATCAACCGTGTTTCAGGTGTTTGAGGGCACGGGCAGCGTTTTGCTTGGAGAGGAATGGAAAAAGATCGAAAAGGGAGATCTTTTTGTCGTCCCTTCGTGGGTGCCCTGGGCATTGAAGGCGGAAACGCAGTTCGATCTGTTCCGGTTTTCCGACGCGCCGATCATGGAACGTCTGGGTTTCATGCGTTCTCAGACCGGCGCGGCGTGAGCCTGATGGCTGAATACCCGGAAGCAACCTCTGGAGCCGTTTCTAGTCCCGGATCAGCTCGCTTCCCAGTTTCGGACGGTGCGCCACATGACGATCTGTTGCTGGCCCGCCGAGGAACGGCGTATTTCGCTCGTATACTCAATGCATTGAGCGACACTGAGCTCGATCTACCGTCACTCAGGGCCGGGTGGAGCCGGCGCCGGATCATCGCGACCGTCAGCTACCAGGCCCGCGCTTTGGCAAACGCGATCAACGCCGTGCGCACGGGACAACGGCCGCGGCTCAAAGTGAGTGACCGTGAGCTTGTATCGGGCGCGACCCTTCCAGCCCGCGCACTGCGTCACCTGTTTCACCACACGGCTGTCCATCTCGACGCGGAATGGAGGGATCTCCGAGCCCGGGAATGGGAGGCAGTGCTCGAGTTGCCGGACGGATCGCAGATCGCGTTGAGCCAAACCCCGATTGTCCGGGCCAAGGAACTCTGGAGCGGGGCTGTTGATTTGGGCAATGGCGGCAAGCACACCGATAACCCGGAACGGCTGCTCAACCTCCAAAACCTGCAAGAAACCTGGTGATTTAGACCAATTTCAATTGATCAGAATCCATTTGCCCAATCCCGCACTCCGACAGACATGATTGTCCATGGTTGATCTGTGAGTTTGTTCCCTGCACGGCAGCACAGATCGACAATCTGTTCGCAGGACTTGAAAGTCCTGTTTGACAGCCAGGTGTCGCGCATGAATTGCCAGATGTTCTCTACCGGATTGAGTTCCGGTGCCTTGGGTGGCAAAGGCGGGATCGTAATGGTATCCGGGACTTCAAGCTTGCCGGTCATATGCCAGCCGGCCGGTCCATCATCAGGTGCGCATGGGCCCCCGGGCGAACAACCTGGGCCGCGATGTCATCGAGGTGGAGCTGCATTATGGCCGTGTTGCAGCAGGGACAACAAAACCGGCGCCAACGCCTCTTTGCGGACAAATGGCGCCGAAAATCCAGGCCGACTTGATGCGCTGATCCTTCTGGGCCACCGGCCGGGTTCCCTTGCGCGCCCACCACATGCAATTTCTAGTCGTTGCGCGCAGGAGAGTTGTGCCTGTCCTACACTATTCCGGCGGTGGAGCCAGTAAACATAGAGGTCGTTTTCCTCACGCGCGGCTAAGACGGTGCAGGTCTCGCGTGGTGATCCCGGGGTCGGTCCCCCCATCGCAGACGCAAAATCTAATTCTTTCCACTTGACCATCGTCAAGACATCCGGTTTCGCGACGACCGAATATCACACCGAACGTCATTCGAGGCAGATGCCGGAGTGCGCAAGGTGCGGCCACAACGTCACATTTTTCATCTTCTTGCAGCTGGCATCTTGGTGATGCTGCTGGACACGGGCTTTGCCGTTGCTCAATCCGATGCCGCTCTGATTGGCCAATTTCTCGACAAGGTTGAGGTTGGGGAACTGGTTCCAGGTGCCGACAGTTTCGGCGCCCTTCAGCAAGATGTCTCAGTGGTGCCGGCGCTCAAGGACGGCGAGACTATCGGCTGGGTGTTCCTGACCTCGGACTTCGTGCCGACCACCGGCTATTCCGGCAAGCCGATCCATACCCTGGTCGGTGTAGACCTCGACGCAGTGGTCACGGGCGTGCGGCTGGTCAAGCATTCAGAACCGATCGTGCTGATCGGCATACCGGAATCGAAAGTCCGGAGCGTGACTGAAGGCTATGCCGGGCTCGACCTGAAGAAAGAAGCCGACAGCGGCGGATCAGCGCACGAACTGGATATCATCTCCGGAGCCACGGTGACGATCATGGTGATCGACGATTCCATCGTCCGCTCCGGGCTCAAGGTCGCCCGGGCTCTTGGTCTCGGCGGTCTGGCACCGGAAATGATCGATCAGGGCCCAAAGAAGCAGATCGACACCAGCCGCCAGGAAACGCTCGACTGGATGACGCTGACCGGGGACGGGTCTGTGCGCCGCATGTCGCTGGATGTCGCACAACTCAATGCAGCCTTTGCCCGGCAGGGCGATCCGCGCGCGATCGCGCGCCCGGAAACGGGGCCCGACACGGATACGTTCATTGATCTTTATGTGGCGATGGCTAACGTCCCGACGATTGGCCTGTCTCTGCTTGGCGAAGCTGAATACGCCAATCTCAAGACGCGCATGAAAGAGGGGGAACACGCCCTGTTGGTGATGGGGCGCGGGCGCTACTCCTTCAAGGGATCTGGCTATGTCCGCGGCGGGATCTTCGACCGGATCCAGATGATCCAGAACGACATCTCGGCGCGGTTCTTCGACAAACAGCATAGGCGCGTCGGCGAGGTGGCTGCGGAAGGTGCGCCGTCCTTTGTCGAGATGGACCTTTTTATCATCCCGGCCGATATCGGCTTCGATCCGGCAAAGGAGTTCCGTCTGCAACTCCTCGTACAACGCGCCGTCGGTCCGATTGAAAAGGTGTTCCTGACGTTCGATCTCGGCTACGCCCTGCCCGAAGGATACCTGAAAACACTGCCGACGGCTGTTGCGGCACGGCCGGGCAGTGCTTTCGCGGCGACCGCCGCAGCGCCAGACGACAGGGGCGTCGAACAGCTCTGGATGCGCATCTGGCGGGACCGCACCGTTGATATAGCCGTTCTGGGCATCGCAATCGGTGTTCTGACGCTGGTGTTCTTTTTCCAGATGCAGGTCACGCAGCGCGAGAGCTTCACCTTCTGGTTCCGGATCGGTTTCCTGACGTTCACGCTTGTCTGGCTTGGCTGGATCGAAAACGCCCAGCTCTCCGTCGTCAATGTCATGGCGTTCTTTTCGGCCGTGACGCAGGAGTTCAACTGGGATGCGTTCCTGATGGACCCGCTGGTGTTCTTGTTGTGGTTCTCCGTGGCGGCGGCCCTTCTGTTCTGGGGAAGGGGCGCGTATTGCGGCTGGCTGTGCCCGTTCGGGGCACTCCAGGAGCTGACCAACCGTCTGGCAAAGGTCTGCCGCGTGCCGCAGATCGAGGTGCCATGGGGGCTGCACGAGCGCTTGTGGCCGGTCAAATACATGATTTTCCTCGGGCTGTTCGGACTTTCCCTCTATTCGCTGGACATTGCCGAGCAATACGCTGAAGTCGAGCCGTTCAAAACGGCGATCATTCTGAAATTTCAGCGCGCCTGGCCGTTTGTCTTGTTTGCCGTCGCGCTTCTGGCTGCCGGCCTGTTTATCGAGCGGTTCTATTGCCGCTACCTGTGCCCGCTTGGCGCGGCGCTTGCGGTTCCGGCAAGACTCAAAATGTTCGACTGGCTAAAGCGCTACCGCGACTGCGGCGATCCCTGCCATCGCTGCGCCAAGGAATGCATGGTCCAGGCCATCCATCCGGAAGGCAACATCAATCCCAACGAGTGCCTGAACTGCCTGCATTGCCAGGCTCTTTATCAGCACGATCAGAAATGTCCCGTCTGCATCAAGAAGCTCGCCAAAAGACGGCGCTTTGAAGTGCAGACCGGGCTTTTGAAGCCGGATGCGCCCGCCAAGACGGCAGAGCCATCTCCGGTGAAATGACCACCTTCAAAGGCAATAAGGAGATCAGCCATGAAGGAGAAGGAAAACCATCAGGGCATGTCCCGCCGGGATCTACTTGGCGGTACAGCAAAGACGGCCGTTGTGGCCGGCATGGGAGCCGTTGCTGTCGGTGGAGCCAATCCGGCCAATGCCCAGGGCGGCCATACGCAGTTTGCGCTCGCGCCCGGTGAACTGGACGAATATTACGGCTTCTGGTCCTCTGGCCAGACCGGCGAGGTTCGAATTCTCGGTGTGCCCTCCATGCGCGAACTGATGCGCATTCCAGTTTTCAACCGCTGTTCGGCAACCGGTTGGGGCCAGACCAACGAATCCCTGAAGATCCTGACCGAAGGCCTTTTGCCGGAGACAAAGGCGTACCTGGCTGCGCAGGGCAAGGTGACCTACGACAATGGCGACCTGCACCATCCGCACATGTCCTTCACGGACGGCACCTATGACGGCCGGTACATTTTCGCAAATGACAAGGCGAACACCCGTGTCGCCCGCATCGACTGCACAACGATGAAATGCGACAAGATCATCGAGATTCCGAACGCGCATGACATTCACGGGATGCGGCCGCAGAAGTATCCGCGCACTGGATATATTTTCGCCAACGGCGAGCATGAGGCACCGCTTGTCAACGACGGCCAGATCTTGGATCAGCCCGATCAGTACAACTGCATCTTCACCGCCATTGACGGCGATGAGATGAAGGTTGCTTGGCAGGTAATTGTGTCCGGTAATCTGGACAATACCGACGCGGATTATCAGGGAAAATATGCCTTCTCGACCAGCTACAACTCGGAAATGGGTACCAATCTGGCCGAAATGACCGAGAACGAACTGGATCACTGCGTCGTCTTCAACATCAAGGCGATCGAAGAGGCGGTGGCTGCTGGTAACTACCAGGAACTGAAAGGGGTGCCGGTGGTCGATGGCCGCAAGGAAGCAAACTCCCAGTTCACCCGTTACATCCCGATCCCGAACAGCCCGCACGGCTGCAACGCGGCGCCGGACAAGAAGCACATCGTCATCAATGGCAAACTGTCGCCGACGGTTTCGATCATTGATGTCTCCAAGGTCGATGCGCTGTTCGCCGACAATGCCGATCCGCGCTCCGCAATCGTCGGGGAGCCGCAGCTCGGCCTTGGTCCGCTGCACACGGCTTTCGATGGCAAGGGCAATTGCTTCACGACGCTGTTCCTGGACAGCCAGGTTGTGAAATGGAACATGGACAAGGCCATCCGGGCCTATGCCGGCGAGGATGTCGACCCGATTGTTTCGAAGGTGGATGTCCATTATCAGCCGGGCCACAATTCCACCTCCATGGGCGAAACCGCGGAGGCGGATGGCAAGTGGCTGATTTCAATGAACAAGTTCTCCAAGGACCGGTTTTTGAATGTAGGCCCGCTGAAACCGGAAAACGAGCAGCTCATCGATATCTCCGGTGACGAGATGAAAGTGGTCCATGACGGCCCGACCTTTGCCGAGCCGCATGACAGCATCATCGTTCACCGTTCCAAGGTGAATCCGGCCATCGTCTGGGACCGGTCCGACCCGAGCTTCGCCGATGCGATCCGGCAGGCCGAGGCGGATGGTGTCGATCTGGAATCAGCTGCCGACGTCATCCGTGATGGCAACAAAGTCCGGGTCTATATGCACTCCGTTGCGCCGACCTTCAGTCTTGAAAAGTTCTCGGTCAAGCAAGGTGATGAAGTCACCGTCTATGTCACAAATATCGATGACATCGACGACCTGACGCACGGCTTCTGCCTGGCGAACTACGGTGTGGCCATGGAAGTTGGACCTCAGGCCACGGCATCAGTGACGTTCATCGCCGAACGTCCCGGCGTTCACTGGTTTTACTGCCAGTGGTTCTGCCATGCGCTGCATATGGAAATGCGCGGCCGGATGTTCGTCGAGCCGAGAGGAGCCTGAGCCATGCTTCGCGCCCTGCACATCCTGACCGGAAACCTGAGCTTTCTTTGTGCGGCAATAGTGGTCTGCGGACCGCTGACGGCCGAGGAATGGGGTGTTCCGGCAGTGCAGGGCGCGCTGCAGACCGCATTGGAAAAAGCGCAAGCCGGGGATGTTCTCCGGCTTGCGCCCGGATCGCATCGTGGCCCCATCAACCTCGATAAAACCTTAGAACTTCACGGTGCCGGTAATGCGGAGATCCGCGCGATAGGGTCCGGAAGCGTCATAACGGTCACGGCACAAAACGTCGTGGTTTCCGGTTTGACGCTCACCGGATCCGGGCTTTCCCACGAAACGCTTGATGCGGGGGTTAAACTCACCAAAACCGCCCATAATGCCGTTGTCCGCAACAACAGGATCTTGAACAACCTTACCGGCGTCGATGTGCACGGCGCCAGGAATGCCATCGTCTCGAACAACCTGATCGAGGGGCGCCAGGACCTGCGCATGAATGAGCGCGGCAACGGTATTTACGTCTGGAATGCGCCCGATCTGCTGGCCGAATTCAATACGATCCGCTACGGCCGGGACGGGGTTTTCGTCAACACCAGCCACAAGGATACGTTCCGCAACAATCGCTTCGAGGAGTTGCGGTTCGCGATCCACTACATGCATGGCAACAGCGGCGTCATAGAGGACAATGTCTCGATGGGCAACGATATCGGCTACGCGCTGATGTTCTCCGATCGCCTCACGGTGCGCAACAACGTATCGATCGGCGACCGGCATCACGGTCTGATGCTGAACTATGCCAACCGGGCCGTGATTGCCGGCAACCAGGTGTTTGCTGGCGGTGAGAAATGCCTGTTCATGTACAACGCCAACAAGAACACGGTGATGGACAACCGCTTCGAAGGCTGCCCGATCGGCGTCCACTTCACCGCGGGCTCCGCCAAGAATACGTTTGAGGGCAACGCCTTCATACGCAACCGGACCCAGGTCAAATATGTCGGCAGCCGTGTGCTGGACTGGAGCACCGACGGCCGCGGCAATTTCTGGAGTGACCACGCCGCCTTTGACATGAACGGTGACGGTCTTGCCGACACGGCCTATCGGCCGAACGACATGGTCGACCAGGTGCTGTGGACCCAGCCTTCCGCAAAGCTTTTGATCGGCAGCCCGGCGGTGCAACTGCTGCGCTGGACGCAGTCCCAATTCCCGGCCCTGCTGCCGGGAGGCATCGTCGACAATGCCCCGTTGATGAATCCGCCGGTTCACAACGAACCGAACGCAGGAGTTCAGGGATGACGAATTCCACCCTTACCGTTCAATCGATCACCAAGCGTTTCAAGGGGCAAACGGCTGTCGATCAGGTGTCGTTTGACCTCAAGCCGGGTGAACGCGTGGCGCTACTCGGACACAACGGGGCCGGCAAAACCACGCTTTTTAAAATGATCCTGGGGTTTTTGAAGCGCGACAATGGCGATATCTCGGTTCTGGGGAGCATGCCTGGGAGCAGTCCGGCCCGCCAGGGCACCGCCTATCTGCCGGAATCGGTTGTGTTTCCGGCGGCCCTGACGGGTGAGGAAATCATCCGGTTCTATGCACGGCTGAAGCGGCAGAAGGCCGGTCGCGCGCTAGAGCTCCTGGAGCGCGTCGGGCTGGCGGAGGCCTCCAAACGGCGTGTCGGAACCTATTCAAAAGGCATGCGCCAGCGGCTCGGTCTTGCGCAGGCGCTCATTGGAACGCCGCAACTGGTTGTTCTGGACGAACCGACATCCGGCCTCGATCCGATTTCGCGCCAGAATGTCTACCAGTTGATCGGAGAGATCGCGCAACAGGGTGCGACCGTTCTCTTGTCGTCCCATGCCTTAACCGAATTGGAAGCGCGAACGGACCGGATCCTGATCCTGTCCAAGGGGCAACTCGTCGCAAATGACGCCCTTGGCTCGTTGCGGGCTCAAGCCGGTCTGCCGATCCGGCTCAAGGTCTGGACCAAACCGGGTGCGGCCCAGGAAGTCGCGGACCAGCTTGGCGCCGGCAAGATGAACGGGCGGTCTGTGGAACTTGATTGCGGCCTGGACGACAAGGTGCGGACATTGTCGGCGATCAGTGCGCTTGGCCCTCTGGTCGAGGATCTCGACGTCCATGCACCGAGCCTCGATGACGTTTATCGGCACTTTTCGAACACAGCGCACAAGGGGGCATGAGGCATGGTCTCCCGTATCCTGACCATCGCTGCGCAAGAGATCCGGATCGGGTTCCGCAACCGATGGATCCTGCTTGCAACGTTGATTCTCGCGGTCTTTTCGTTGGCCTTGGCGTTGCTCGGGTCCGCACCGGCCGGAACACTCGGCGTCGACCGGCTGACCATCACGGTTGCTTCCCTGGCAAGTCTTTCGGTCTATCTCGTTCCCCTGATTGCGCTGCTGCTCGCCTTTGACGCGGTTTGTGGCGAAATCGAGCGCGGCACGCTGCTGATGACCTTTTCCTGCCCGATTTCCAGGCCGGAATTTCTGATTGGCAAGGCGGTCGGACACACGCTCGTGCTGACCTTCGCCCTTGTCTTCGGCTACGGATTGACCGCGGGCTTGCTTGTCGCAACAGGCACCGGGTCACTATCAGGTCTGGTTGACTTCATGCGCCTGATCGCGACATCGGTTCTCCTTGGTCTGAGTTTCCTCGCCATTGGCTATGTTCTGAGCGCGCTGACCCGCCAGGCGGGAACGGCGGCCGCGGCTGCCATTGCCGCCTGGCTTGGTCTGGTCGTGCTCTATGATCTCGCTCTGCTGGGGGCGCTTGTCGCCAATCCGAGCGGCGTTTTCGCTGCGCAGGTCTTCCCTTATGCGGTGCTGATCAACCCGGCCGATGCCTTCCGCCTGTTCAACCTGGCGGCACTTGGCGCGAACGATCTGGTCGGCGGCATGGCAGGCGTCGCCGAAACTCTACCCTTCGATCCTGCACTAGCGTTGGCCTCGCTGGCGATTTTCGCCGGCCTCGCCCTGACGGTCTCAGCCGTGCTCATCCGGAGGATTACGCCATGAAGCAACGTGTGATTGTCCTTCTTGCGCTCGGTTTGCTGGCAGGATGCCAGGACGACATCGAGGTCGCCAAACCGGCCGCGCTCACTCTGACACCCGAAGCTGCCGGTCACTACTGCCAGATGACGGTGCTGGAACATGATGGTCCCAAGGCGCAGATCCATCTGACCGGAAATCCCTTTCCGTTCTGGTTTACCCAGGTGCGGGATGCCGTTGCCTTCATGCATTCACCAGAAGAACCCAAGAACATCGCTGCGATTTATGTGAACGACATGGACAGGGCTGGCAACTGGCAAGAGCCGGGTTTTGACAACTGGATTGAAGCCGAAACGGCCTGGTTCGTCATCGGCAGCACTCAGACCGGAGGCATGGGTGCTCCCGAGACGATACCGTTCGGAACGGAAGAAGGCGCAAAGGCCTTTGCCGAGACCCGTGGCGGTCACGTGCTTCGTCTTCATGATATCCCGGTCAACTACGTTCTGGCGCCAGTCGAGCTTCCAACAACCGCCCAAATGAGCCACGGCAGGTTGCACGAGGCGGACCAATGACAAACAACACCGTTCAGACGCGGGGCGTCAGCAGACGGAGACTGATCAAGATTTGCGCCGCCGCCACGGCAGGCGCGGTTTTCCCCCTGTCAACAATTGAGGCCGCTCCGGCCCTGCATCGCTGGAAAGGCATTGCGCTTGGCGCGCGCGCGGAAATCAACCTGCTTCACGAAGACCGGAGCGAAGCAAGGCGTCTGTTCAACCTGATGGAAGGCGAAATCCGGCGGCTCGAGACCATATTCAGCCTTTACCGGAATGACAGCGAATTGGTTCGTTTGAACCGTGAGGGGCGGCTTCTTTCTCCGTCTCATGAATTGGTCGAGCTTCTCAGCCTGTCGAAACGGATCCATAGGGCAACGGACGGTGCATTCGATCCGACAGTTCAGCCGCTGTGGACGCACTACGCTAGCTTATCATCGCGGGAGAAGGTCAGAGCTCGTGAGGCGGTCGGCAGCTGTATTGGTTTCGAAAACGTTTTGGTTCAAGCGGATGAAATCAGGCTTTTGAGACAGGGCATGGCGCTCACCCTCAATGGCATCGCGCAAGGTTTCATCACGGATCGAATTACAGCGTTACTTGCCGCAAATGGCTGTAAGGACATGGTGGTCGATATCGGTGAACTGACAGTCAGGGGAAAGCCGCCAAATGTGATGCCGGTCGGACAGGCAGGCTGGCCTGTCACGCTCCGCCCCAGTGCGGAACACCCTGCGGCCTTTGCGAAAATCGAGCTTTCGGACGCCGCTGTGGCAAGCTCGGCCAAGCGTGGCACGACGTTTGACCGCTCAGCTCAGCTTTCGCATATTCTGGATCCAAAGCGCGGAAGACCGGCAGATACCGGCCTTGCTGCCGTCAGTGTTGTTGAAGGAAACGCAGCCGTGGCTGATGGCTTGTCGACCGGAGCACTTGTCCTCGGGGAAAATCAACTCCGGTCCGTTTTGGCAAAGTTTCCGGCCGCCAGTGCATTTGTCGTTCGCGAGGACGGCAGTTCCGCGTGGGTTGCTCCGTCCGGATCAGCAGCAGCGTTCCCGCCAGATACCGTAAAGCCGAATGACCGGCAGGGCGAATGAAGCCAGAAGCCACAATGGTCCTGAGCGTCTTTTCCTTTCATGCACAGGTGCGCTGGTGTCGTCCATTCGCGCGACTGACAAGCAAATCGTGTCGTCAGGCTCGGTGCCAACCATTGACCGGATCGGTCTCGGAAAATGCCCGCAACTGGTCGATATCCTGGATCGTCGCATGGTTGCGGTTGATATGGACACCGGTGGCTTTCAGGCGGGCAAATGAGCGTGACAAACTTTCCGGCTTCATCCCCAGACGGCCGGCAATCAGGATCTTGTCATAGGGCAGGACCACCTCACAGCTGCCAGAATCCTGTTCGCAGAGTTCCAGCAAAAACTCCGCGACACGCTGTGGTCCGGTTTGAGCTTTAAGCTGTTCAAGTTGAGAAACGAGGGAATGAAGATGCGTGAACGTGGACGCCAGCATCGAAACAGCGAGTTCCGGATCCTTTCGCATGGCCGCCTGCAGCGCCGAACCCGGAATTCGCATGACCTCACAATGTGACACGGCCTCGGCCGAGACCGGATAGGCAAGGCCGCGAAAGGCGACGGCTTCCCCGAAACTTTCCCCTTTTGCAAACACGTTCACGATAGCTTCTTCACCGTTTGGTGTAATCCGGAACAGTTTGACCCAACCATCAATCACAATGTGAATGGCTTGCGCTGTTTCTCCCTGATGGAACAGGCTTTCTCCGCGCGTGTAATTTCGACAACTGGACATGCCGAGGACCATATCTTGCGTTTGCTGTGCCAAGCTCTTTAACAGCAAGGAGTTTTGCGCGATTTTTCTCTGGCGGCCTGTCGACATTCTGCTCGATTCTGCCCGGGTTGGGCTTTTTGCGACCAATTACTGTGTGACAAACAAACAATGCGGCTCATTTGATCGGATAAATTAATGCTGGGCAAGCCGCCCGATTGCAATCGTTGCGCGCCGAGAAACTCCATTCATCTGTGCGCATCAAGCGTCACGGTAATGCCGATTCCGAATAAAACGTCAGAAAAACCACTGTTCATGAAGCGCTGTGGCAAGGTGTGACACGACACGTGGATGGAATTTCGGGCCGTTGAAGCCATCCGTACACCCCAGTGCACTTGGCATGCCCGCAGCGCATGTGGGTTTCGTGCGCCGAAGCAGTCCTTCGTTCCGCCTGCAGAGAACACCAAGAAACCGCCCGCGTCACAAGCCCGCGCCTGATGACCTGACCTTACTCCAGATCGCTCTCTGCCCGATGCTAGAGGGCGCTGGTGGCGCGCAGTGCCAAGAATCCGAGATATGCCGTATACAAAACCAGAAATACCGCACCCTCGCGACGCGACAACCGCGCTTCGGTAAACGCGAAATAGAGAAGAAGCGCGGTTACGGCAACGAGCAGCCACAAATCATAGGTCAGAACCTTGGGCGGGACTGTGATAGGCGCAACGGCGGCCGCCACGCCGATGATTCCGAGCGTGTTGAAAATATTGCTGCCGATGATGTTGCCGAAGGCGATGTCCGTCTGTTTGCGCAGTGCGGCGATAACGGACGTCGCAAGCTCCGGCAAAGACGTGCCGATAGCGACGATCGTCAGGCCGATAACCGTTTCGGAAACGCCCAAAGTGCGCGCGATGGAAATCGAACCGGACACCATCCAGTTCGCGCCGAAAATGACCAGCGCCACACCGCCGGCCGCAATTAGCGTGCTGAGCCACAAGGCGCGCGGCCGCACCGCAACAAGCTCCGTCGCTTCGACGTGCAGCTTCGCCTGCCGGTCGAATTCCCCCCGCTCTTTGACGTAGGTAAAACCGACATAGGCGAGGAGTATTGCCAGGAAGACGACGCCCGTGAGCCGCCCGAATTCACCGTTGAGCGCGAAGACGACGCATGCGCCAGTGGCGATTGCGAGCATTGGGGCGTCTCGCTTGAACGCGCGCGGTTCGGCGCAGATGGGAGTAATCGCTGCGGTCAGACCAAGGATCAGAAGGATGTTGGCGATGTTGCTGCCGATGACATTGCCGATGGCGATACCGGACGAGCCCTGCAGCACGGCGCTGAGGCTGGTGACAAGTTCCGGCGTCGAGGTGCCGAAGCCGACAAGCACGAGTCCGGTCACCAGCGGCGATATCTTCAGCCGCTCCGCCGCGCCGACCGCGCCGCGAACAAGAGCATCGCCACCAACACCCAGAAAGATCAGCCCAACGAGAATCTGCATCGCAGCCATGGCTTCAGCTTAGCGTTTTCCAGCTTGAACCGAAACACACGCGGATGCTCCGGCGGCATATGCGATTGCTTCAACAAGTTGTCCGCGGTCGCAGAAGTGTTGGTCACGGCAAGTCGATCACGGTCCGTCTGGTTGCGCCGGTCCTGTAGGGCAACAGCGCGACCTGAATGCGGCTCTCTTGGCGGGATATGGCATTGAACCGAGTGAGCAAATGACTCACACCGCCTATGGGCCACATTGTGAAGGACAATACCCATCAGAAAAAAGATATAGGGTTTTGGTCTTCAAGAAACCCGGCGCATCGGTCGCGTGACGGGTTTTGATCACGATGTAAGTGAGGTCAAATGAGTTATCCGAATCCGTTGGGCTTCACCCATCCGCCTGCGTCGTTTGGCTTTGCCCAGCGCATGATTGCGTAGAGCGATCAACTTGCTCACGCAGATCCCGGATTAGGCCTACGGCTGTCCGGTTTGATTTTCGGTGGCCGCCGTTTTTGCTGAGACAAGCGGCAAGGACCCCTTCTCGATCTTTGCAGGGATGAGGCGATGTCGCGCCGTTTCAGTGTGGTTGTCCCCTCTGCATGCCGAAACAAAAAGGCAAATGATATCAGACCGGGACGTCTATACTTGCGCGTTAAACCGGACAGCGGCGGGTGCGGATTATGGGTCCGGCATGCCGGCAAGATCCGCCGCGGTCGGGCTGACGAAACTCGCCGGTTTGATGTCGACGACCGAGCACGCAATCGAGTTCAGAACATCTTCGGCAGTGTTGCCGATGATGACGCCGCTGAGCCCCGTCCGCGCGACCGTTCTCATGACGACAAGATCCGCCGACTGGTATTTCGCCTCGTCGGGGATCACCGCCCGGGCGGGAAATACACCTCAAATTCGTCCACAGGGCCTGATGGGAAGGTTTACTTCTTGTCCGTTGTCTCAGGACGAACGGGCACCCCAGGTTCAAGCGGCATGGCTTCCTCTTCTCCGGACGCCAGAGTCGCGGTTTCAGGCGTCGCGACCCGGGCAGGTACACCGATCTGAAAGCTGCCCTTGTCGCTCTCGGCAACGGCAGATCTTTGGGTCATCCGCCAGAGTGTAAAGACGATCATCACCACATGTGCTGCAATGGTCGTCAGGAAAAGCCCGCGAGGTCCGACTTCAGACATCAACACACCGGCGACCAGCGGTCCGACGATCGAACCTATTCCAAACACCATCAACAGGCCTCCGGAAACCTGAATTGAGGTTCCAGGTGGCGCATGATCATTCGCATGCGCCACGATGATTGGATACATCGCGAAAATGGCAGCCCCGAAGGCCCCCACGAGGAGCAGATTGGCGATGCGGCTTTCGGGCGCCAGCACAACGAAGGCAATGTCCGTTGCAAGGGCAAGCGCTGCCACGGCGAGGAGCACAATGCGGCGATCCACGCGGTCGCTGAGATAACCGACCGGAACTTGTGCCAACGCACCGGCTAGAATGGGCAGGCTCGCGAAGAGGGTGATTGATGTCAGCGCCAGCCCGACGCCGCCGGCGTAGACGGCCGCGAGTGTGCCGAACGCCGCGTTCGAAACGCCAACCAGAAACACGGCGGCGACGGCAACCGGCGAGTTTCTCCAAAGCACCGGCAAATTCAGCTTGACGGACGTCAGCGGCGAGGGTGAAGCGGATGTCGAAAGCGCCGTTGGAACCAGCGCCAAGCAATAGACGATCGCACCGACCGCGAAAAACAGAAAACCAGTCGTGTCACCAAGGGAAATCACCATCTGGCCTGCAGTCATGGCCGCAAGATTAACCATGGTATAGACGCCGAAAATCGTGCCGCGCGTGCTTGGCTCTGCTCGTTCATTGAGCCAGGATTCCACGATCATGGCCGCGCCCGCGAAACAAAAACCAGAGGCGGCGCGGATTGGGATCCATGCCCACGACTCGACAATGAGGGCCTGAAGCAGCATGGAGACCGCGGCAATCGCACACATTACGCCGAAGGTCCGGATGTGACCGACTGCACCGACGAGACGTGGCACAAACACGCAGCCGAGCACATAGCCGATTGCCCAACCGGTGCCAAGAAGTCCGAGTGAGCTTGCGGAGAACCCCTCAATAGTTCCGCGCACCGGGAGGATCAGACCATGTATGCCGCCGGCAAAGAGCAGCAGGCCCGACCCAAACAAAAGAGCGGCGATTGGGACGAGCTGTCTGATCAAGGGTCTTTTGGCCGCAAGTTGGGAAAACTTTTGTGAACAAATGACGGCAGTTCACCGAAATCGAGAAGTCCAAGTTACTGGCCAACTGGCCGCCTGGTCAAATTGAAACGGCGCCTCCAATTCGTCCACAGGGCCCAGGAACAGTCGCGGCGGTCAAATGATTTCGTCCTCGTAGAACATCGGATCATATTCCAACTGATTGCTCAGATCCTCCACCGCTCCCTCCGCTTTTGTAATCGACGAGACGCGCCCAAGATGAAAAATCGCGTCACCTTCGTTGATCACAGGCATCACCGCTCTGCCAACGATCAAGCCGCTAAAAGGAGCGACGATATCGCATTCTTGTTCACCGAAAGGGTCGGAGACAGTCGCCAACAAGTCATCTTTGCGGACAAGCGCACCGTCGGCTTTGAAGATGCGCAGCAGGCCACCCATTGGTGCCCGTAACCACTTGCTGGAAGAACAAATCTGCGGTGATGCTTTGGGTTTTGATATGCCCTTTGCCGGAACCATTTTCATATGCCGCATGATGCGCAAGATACCTGCCACGCCAGCACGGACAGAAAGTTCGTCAAAACGCAATCCTTCGCCGGCTTCATAAAGAAGGACGTCCGTGCCGACGGAATGTGCGGCTCGCCGAAGCGACCCATCGCGCAGCTCAGACCGCATTATGATCGGTGCACCGAAGATCTTCGCAAGCTCTTCAGATTTTTGATTGTCCGGCGAGATACGGATTTGCGGGTAATTCGTCCGGTGAATCGCGGCTGAATGAAGATCAATCCCCAGGTCGGACTTGGCGACAATTTCGTTGATGAAGATGTGCGCCAGTCTTGAGGCAAGCGGACCGTTGGAGCTTCCCGGGAACATCCGATTTAGATCTCGGCGATCAGGCAAGTAGCGTGAATGGTTGATGAACCCGAAGGCATTTACGATCGGGATTGCGATCAGGGTTCCGCGCAAACTCGAAAGCGAAGGCACATTCAGAAGACGCCTGATGATCTCAACGCCAATGACCTCGTCACCGTGAACGCCGCCGCTAACAAAGAGCGTCGGACCACCCAGCCGGCCATGCGCCACATGAACCGACATTGACACAGGTGTGTGATCTGAAAGAACGCTTACCGGCAGATCGACCGTCCTGCGGGAGCCGGAGGCAATCATTTCCGTGCCGATGGAAAAGTGCGGGCGTGGCTTCATCAGCCCTTGCCCTTGGTCTTCGTCGCACCGATTTTGGCTTTCTTCTCGAGATACTCGATCATCTTGCCCGCAATATCGAGACCTGTCGCCTTCTCCACGCCTTCCAGGCCGGGCGAGGAGTTAACTTCCATGATCACGGGCCCATGGTTGGCACGAAGCATATCAACGCCGCAGGCATTAAGGCCCATGCTTTTTGCGGCCCGCGCCGCAGTTGCGCGTTCCTCGGCGGACAGCCTGACAACCTGTGCGGAACCGCCTCGATGAAGGTTTGAGCGGAATTCACCTTCCGCGCCCGTGCGCTTCATAGCCGCAACCACTTTTCCGCCGATCACGATCGCCCGGATATCAGTGCCGCCCGCTTCCTTGATGAATTCCTGCATTAAAATGTTGACGCCGGCCCCGCGGAACGCCTCAACGACTGACTTTGCAGAACGGTCGGTGTCGGCCAGAACCACACCAACTCCCTGTGTCCCTTCCAGGAGCTTAATGACGATGGGCGCGCCACCAGCCAGATTCAGCACTTCTTCAGTCTGCTTCGGGTCATGCGCAAACGTCGTCACCGGCAGCCCGATACCGTCACGCGCAAGGAGTTGCATGGAACGAAGTTTGTCTCGCGAACGGCCGATGGCAACAGATTCGTTCAATGGGAAAACGCCCATCATCTCGAACTGGCGCAAGACTGCGGTCCCGTAGAAGGTTACGGAAGCGCCAATGCGAGGGATGACAGCGTCATATCCGGTCAGCTTGTTGCCGTTGTAATAAACCTCCGGTCTGCGCGAGGCGATGTTCATGTAACACCTCAAGGTGTCGATGATATCGAGTTTATGGCCGCGCGCTTCAGCAGCTTCCTTCAGACGTTTGTGCGAATAGAGGTTCGCGTTTCGGGCTAGCATTGCAATCTTCATGCTGTTTCCTTTCACAACTGCCTTAGTGGGTTGCTGCTGATCAGGAACGCACGTTTCGTATGCACGGCGATTGAGTGGTTTTTCAGTGCGGCACGCCCGACGATGACAGGAAATGTCATGTTTGACCGGTCCGCCAGAGAAACATCGATCGGCCACCTGAGATCGCCGAAACAGATGACAGTTCGAACGACGATCCGTTCTTCCGGAATGCCACTTGTGTTCTTGATCCAGCGGTCCGAATGCACCTCAGCTTCCACATCAACCTCGCCAACTCCGCCTGCGCCCACCGTTTTGAAGCCAACCCAAGGCTTTCCGTTGCGCTCAAAATGCCGGATATCAGTCGCATGGAGAGCCGTTGTGCGAGCACCTGTATCGATCTTCGCTTTCATTGCCTCAAGGTTCAGCGTTGGAAAATCGATGTTTTCAATCCAGCCGATTAACGTCACAGACTGTCCCGCGGCCTTGCTTTTTCTCACGTTTTTCTTTGTCATTACAGCAACCACGGCATCATCAAGGTCGCGAAGCTTAGAACGAAAAAAAACCCGGCCATATCCGTAATCGTCGTCAATAGCGGACCACTAGCGGCGGCAGGGTCCTGTCCGATTCGCTTCAGCAGCAGCGGCACGACTCCGCCGATCGACACGGCAAGGATCGTGTTAAGCGCGAGTGCGGCTCCAATAACAAGACCGAGGGCCGGATTGTCTTTCCAGACCCAAGCAACAAGGCCAATCATGATACCCAAAGCGACACCGTTTATGACGCCCACACTTATCTCCTTCATCCACACCCTGAATGCGTCAATCGGTTTGACCAGCCCTAGGCTGAGTTCCCGCATGGTAACGCCGACCGCCTGGTTGCCAGAACATCCGCTCATGTCGGACACCATCGGCAGAAAAACGGCCAGGGCTATGACGGCTGCCAACGTTTGTTCGTAGGCCGAAATGACGCTGGCGGCGATGATGTTCAAAACTATGTTGGTCGAAAGCCACGCCAAGCGCCGCCGCGACCGCAACCACAGCGGCATTGAACGCAATTCGTCGCCCACAACGCCCTGGCGTTTCAAACTTTCCGTTTCAGCGCGCTCAAGCGTGGCATCGGCGACCGCCGTGCGCGAAACGACGCCAAGCAAGAGCCCATCGGAAGCAGCAACGGGAATACCCAAAAAGGGTGTTCGTCGAACAGGTCCTCCAGATCTTCAAGCAACATTTCTGCTGGAACGGCAATGGGTTCGACCATGATGGCAGAAAGCTTTTCAGATCGCTTTGCTGTCAGCAGGCTGCGCAGGGACACCACTCCGACAAGCCGCCCGTTATCCTCCGTGATATAGGGATGCTGGCCGCGGTAGCGCTCAAAATCATCCTCACCTGATGCCACGTCACGCAAAACCTTGCCGACGGTGTCATTGGCATTGAAGCGGAAGATCTCCGACACCATGAGCCCGCCGGCAGTGTCATCCTCGTACGTGGCAAGCCGGCGAACATCAGCCGCATCTTTCTCGTCCATTTCGGAAAGAATCGCTTCGGCGCCAATCTCATCGAGTTCACCGATAACGTCGGCCTTAACGTCCGAGCTGAGTTCTTCCAGGATCGTTGCAGCGCGATCCGGATCAAGGCGTTCGACAAGCTCGACCGCCATGTCGTTCGGTGCTTCTCCGATCAGCTCCGCTGCGAGCGTAGCGGGAATGATCCGAAGAACCGTGTCACGTTCCGTAGGTGGCAGGAGCAAGACTTCGCGTAACGCCTCGCTAAAGGGGAGCGGATCAAGAATCTCAGCAATCTTTTCGGAGTCTGACGCTTCAACCGCAGACAACAGCAAGTGCGCGCGATCCCGTTCATCCAGTTCAATGGTTTTTTCTTCGCTCATGGCTCATCACCCGCAACCTTGCATGCGATATAAATATATGATAAAATTTTGTCTATAGATAAAAAATTATAACGGATATCGAATGTCGTACGAAGATGCAGCCAAAAAGCTGGCCGAACTATATGGCGAGGAATTTGGGGGAAAATCATCCGGCAGGTACCGTATCCCGCAGAAGCTTTTAAGAGAATTGTTGGGGAAGAAGCGCATTTACGAGGCAGATATATCCGCTCTTACCAAAGCCGTTTTCGAGGAAGGATTTGTCCTAATCGACATGGACAGCTTCTATGTTGTGATGAATGCAAACTCTTTCGTGAACTACAGACGCGTGGCAAAGGACGACCTAAACTGAGAAGGAGACACACGCCCCCCGCACGGGGCATTTCATGGGAAAATTGGACAAGCTCGACATATCAAACCGGATCATTGATACCGCCAAGCGTCGCACCAAGATCGACACGGTCGAGTACCGGCGTTAAAATCTGATTGCAAATACTGAAGAACAGATTGAGCTTGCCGGCCTTGCCCTTGAAGGCAAGGAGTTGATCTTGCAACGCAACAGAGGCTCCAGGGTAGTCACAGTGCGGCCGCGCATTTGGTGGGCCGTTGAACCGGACGGAGTGGTTTTCGTTCAAATTCGCTACAAAAAGATCGCGTTGAACCTTGCAGACCGGGGAACGACAATATGTGTCGGGACCTGGTCCAATTCGTCCGCAGGGCCTAGATTTAAAAGACGGCTTAAGGTTCTGTTGGGGTCACGTCTGTTTCGGCGGTCAGTTCTTGGTCGGCGTCCTCGGTCGGTTGCGTCGTAAAGCCCTTGAGCCCGGCAAATTCGCGTGCGTCTCGCTGTATCTCAACGGAACTGAGGGCATAGCCGGTGCACAATTCCGCGAGCGATCTGAGTGCATGCATGTGGATCCGTTCATAGCCGTGGCTGCCATCGACGCCGAAGGTAATCAGTGCAGTGCGCACGTCCGCGCCCGCCTCTATCGCGGATGCCGCGTCGGAACGATAGTACCGGAAGATGTCCTTTTGGTACTTGATGTGACCATCCCTGCAGAGCCGTTCCATCTTTCTAGTCAGATGATAGTCGAACGGACCCGTCTGGTCCGCCATGGCGATGGTGACACCAAACTCGTCCGAGTTCTGGCCAGGCGCTGACGTTCCATTGTCGATCGCAACAAGCGAGGCTATCTCCGGTGTCAAAATCGATGTCGCCCCGTGTCCTGTTTCTTCGGCAATCGTGAACAGCCAAAAGACATCCACCGTCGGTGTTTTCCCGGTGTCCATCATGGCTTTAAGCGCCGACAGCATGACGGCAACACCGGCCTTGTTGTCCAGGTGACGAGAGACAATGAAGCCATTTTGCAGGAACTCCGGCGCTGTATCGATCGCGACAATGTCGCCTATATCGATGCCCAGACGTTGCAGGTGGTCCTGAGATTTCGAATAGGCGTCGACCCGCAGTTCCACATGCTCCCAACCGATCGGCAGTGTGTCGACACCTTCATTGAACGTGTGGCCGGATGCTTTGAGCGGCATGATGGTCCCACGGTAGGCGCCTTGTTCCGAAAACACCGTTGTCCGGGCGCCTTCAGCAAACCGCGCCGACCAGTGCCCGATCGGGACGAGTTCCAATCGCCCGTTCGCCTTCAAAGACTTGACCTGGGCCCCAAGGGTGTCGAGGTGGGAGACGAATGCGCGCGCGGGTTTCGGCTTCTTTCCGTCAAGCCTCGCGCGGATCGCCCCGCGACGGGTGATTTCATAAAAGACGCCGAGAGCATCGAGCTCCTTGGACACGTACCGGGCCAGTTCGTCGGTGTATCCGGTCGGGCTCGGGATGGCGAGCAGGTCTGTCAATATCCGCGTAAGATAATCGATGTCGATGGTCAAAAGGCTCATGAAAGGTTCCGGTTCAAAGTGTCTCTTGCCGATTTCGGCATGGACAGCGGAAAAAGGAAATCAACAAAGCGCTCGGCGGTTGGCTGCGGTTCGTGGTTGGCCAGTCCGGGGCGCTCATTGGCTTCGATAAAATGATACTCCGGTTGGCGCGGATCCTTGACCATGAGATCTATACCGGTCACCGGAATCTGGATGGCCTTTGCCGCCCGTACCGCTGCTTCGATCAGGCCGTGGTGGGTTTCGCCCGTGACGTCATGAATGGTGCCGCCGGTGTGAAGGTTTGCCGTCCGGCGGACAGCGAGGCGCTCGCCTTCGGGAAGTATATCTTGCAAACCATATCCGGCATCGGAAAGGCAGCGCCTAACCTCCGCATCGACCACGATCTGCGACTCACCGCCGGTCGCGGCGGACCGGCGCCGGGACTGGGAGGCAATTAGGTCCTCGATGCGCGTTTTGCCGTCACCCAGGATCTCCGCCGGACGCCGGATGGCGGCGGCGACCACACGGTAGTCGATGACCACAAGACGCAGATCCTGACCACGGACACACTCCTCAATCAAGACGTCGTTTGAAAAGGTGCGCGCGGCTTCGATCGCCGCGTCAACCTCGTCAGCACGGGTCAGGCCAATGGAAATTCCCTTGCCTTGTTCGCCGCGCGCCGGCTTGACCACCACCGAGCCGTGCTTGGCCAAAAACGACGAGACATCCCCGGTATCCGCGCTGATTTGACTGGGCACGGAAACACCGGCCCCCTCCACGATCCGCCGGGTGGTCGCTTTGTCATCGCAGATCGACATGGCAACGGCACTGGTGAATTCGCTCAAGGATTCCCGGCAACGCACTGAACGCCCACCATGGGTCAGCCGAAAGAACCCGCCCTCCGCATCAATGATTTCGGCGCGAATTCCGCGCCGCCTGGCTTCGTTGACGATCAGGGTGGCGTAGGGGTTGAGCTTTTCTTCCGTCGCCGGTCCCGCGAACAACGCTTCGTTGATCGGGTTTTTCAGCTTGACGCTAAATACCGGAACCCGCTCAAATCCAAGCTGCTCGTAGAGCGCGATCGCCTGCTTGTTGTCATGCATGACCGAAAGGTCCATGTGCGGATTGCCGCGGGCCTGAAAAACCTCGGCCAGACGGCGCACCAAGGCCTCGCCAATTCCGGGAAAACGCGCCTGGGGCGAGACCGCAAGGCACCAGAGCGATGTGCCGCGATCCGCTCCTTTTGTCGCCCTTTGGTGGTCAACGCCCATCGCGGTCCCCACAATGTCGCCGGTCTCCTCTTCCTCGGCGACCAGAACGGTGATTTCGCGCGGGTTGAGATCAGACCAGAAATAATCCTCTGAAATTGGCACCATTCCTCTACGGGAATACAGCGCATTGATCTGCTCGGCATCCACGCGCGACGACAGGCGGCGCACGGTAAAACCCTTGCGCTGATCCTTCGCCGCCCGGTAGGTGGACAGGTTAAGCCGGTAGGTATGCGACGGGTCGAGAAACAGCTCCTGTGGCGCCAGACCAACCACCACATGCGGGTCACGCACATAAAAGGCGATATCACGCCGATCGGGGAGTTCGTCCCGCAACGCATCGACAAGATCCTGAGGCTCGACAAAGGTGTTGCCGAACAGCAGCCGGCCCCAGCCGCAATCGACGATCTGCTCGGCGGGGCGCTCGGCCTCCTCGACCCAATAGTCCGGCTTCATGCCCTGATCGCGCATGCGTCTCAAACGGTGCTCCATGGCGTTTTTGGATCGGGAAGATGGTTTGTCAGCCACGGCTCAAACCTCCTGTGTTTGGAGCCACAGTTCCAGCAGGGCCACCTGCCAAAGTTCCGATCCGCGCAGCTTGGTGATATACCGTGTCGGATCCGTGAAGAGCTTGTCCAGATAGGACATGTTGAACAGCCCGCGGTCCCGCGCCGCCTCGCCTGTCAGCGTGTCCCGGACCATGTCCAGATAAGATCCCTGGATGTATTTGAGCGCCGGCACCGGGAAGTAGCCTTTCGGCCGGTCGATGACGGCGGACGGCACAACGAGCCGCGCCGCTTCCTTAAGAACGCCCTTGCCCTCCTGGGCCAGCTTGTGTTCCGCCGGAATTCGGCCAGCCAGTTCGACCAGTTCATGATCAAGAAATGGCACCCGCGCTTCCAGCCCCCAGGCCATCGAATGGTTGTCGACCCGCTTGACCGGATCGTCAACCAGCATGACATTGGTGTCGAGCCGCAATGCTTTGTCGACCGGATCCGCGGCACCCGGCATGGCGAAATGGCTTTCGACGAAGGCCAAACTCTCGTCGCGGCTGCAATGGAATTCCGGCGCAATTGCCTCGGTCATCTGGGTTTCGGTCCGGTCAAAAAAGGCGTTTGCGTAATCACTGACCGGTGCGTTGGAACCGGTCAACTTTGGGTACCAGTGATACCCGCCGAACACCTCATCAGCGCCCTGACCTGACTGGACCACCGTAATGTGTTTCGAGACCTCACGCGACAGAAGGTAAAATCCGATATTGTCGTATGAGACCATCGGTTCGGACATGGCGGCGATGGCGCCGGGCAGGTTGTCCTGCAACTCCGATGACGGGATGAATATCTTGTGGTGATTGGTGCCGTAGTGGTCGGCAATCAGATCGGAATACTGGAATTCGTCGCCCTTTTCGCCATGGGCTTCCTCGAAACCGATGGAAAAGGTCGCAAGATCCTTCTGGCCCTCTTCCGCAAGCAGCCCGACAATCAGACTGGAATCCACACCCCCGGACAAAAGCACGCCGACGGGAACATCTGCAACCATGCGCCGGCGCACGGCCGTGCGCAGCCCCTCCAGCACCATGTCGCGCCATTCCTCGGCTGTACGCGATACGTCTTCTGCGCCTCTTGTGAATGACGGCGACCAGTAGGCGACATCGTGCGTGGTGCCATCTGTTTCGTATGTCCGCACCGTTGCAGGCGGAAGTTTACGAACACCGTTCAAGACCGTGCGCGGCGCAGGCACGACCGCATGCCAGCTCATGTAATGGTGTAGCGCCACCTTATCGATTGAGGTGTCAATGTCCCCGCCCTTGAGAAGCGCTGGCAGCGACGAGGCAAATGCCAGGCGGCCATTTGCCTCGCTCAGATAGAGCGGCTTGATGCCGAACCGATCCCGGGCCAGATGAATGCGGCCGCTGTCATGTTCGTGGATTGCCACGGCAAACATGCCATGAAATTTTGAAAAGCACTCGCGGCCCCACTCCTTCCAGGCTTTCAGGATAACTTCCGTGTCGCTTGTCGAAAAGAACCGGTAGCCCTTTGCGCTCAGCTCGGAACGCAGATCCTGATAGTTATAAATGCAGCCGTTGAAAACCAGCGATAGACCAAGTTCCGGATCCTGCATCGGCTGGGAACCATGATCACTGAGATCGATAATCTTGAGCCGCCGGTGACCAAAGGCGACCCGCCCGCGCATGGTGACGCCCATAGCGTCTGGTCCGCGCGCCGCCATGGCCTGCGCCATCTGATCCACACGGGCGGTGTTCGCAGTGTCGGTCCCAAAAACAATTTCGCCGCATATACCGCACATAGATCCCAAAATTCCTCTTTCCTATTCAAAGATGCCCGGTATATAGAGCTATAATAATTAGAACTCAAATAATCAGAGTTAAAATTATGACACAAAGTGAAACAGCTCAGATCTTCAAGGCTCTCCGGCGCATCGTCCGCGCAATTGATCTGCGATCGCGCGAGGTCTCACGTGTCTCGGGACTGACCATTCCTCAAATCGTGGTTCTGCAAGCTGTCCATGATCTTGGTGAAGTCACCACCAAGGCGATTTCGGAGCATGCCGATCTGAGTTCGGCGACCGTTGTCACCATTTTGGACAAGCTTGAGAACAAGGGGCTCATTACCCGCTACCGCTCGGCATCCGACCGCCGGATCGTCCACGCAAAGCTCACCAGCGAAGGAGAAGCGTCGATCGGGTCGCTGCCCGGTCTGCTGCACGAGGAATTCGAGGTCAATTTCTCAAAACTGTCGTCTCGCGAGCGCCAGCACTTGGTGCATGCCATCGGTGAAATCGCCGAAATGATGAACGCGCACAAGCTGGACGCCGCGCCGATCCTGACGACGGACACGATCACCAGCTAGCGCAGCGCCAAAAAAGACGCCGATACATGCCGTTGAAACGCACTGCTTGGCCCATTTCGGATGACATTTCCTCAACATGGCAAAGCAGACCTTCGAGCGGGGCGCAGCAGTAGTCGAAAGCATTACAACCTGTTGCAACCATGTCCTTTGAGTACGACCCTAGGCTTCGCACCGCGTCGCTCCATCGGTACAGTCTTTATGCCGCCGGTCCTTTGTTGGTCGGTTTGGAACGCTGCACCAGCGCGGCTGCCCCGATCACCTGACCAGAGACACCGGCAAAGCCGACGACGATTGGGGTCGCCGGTTCCGTTTATAAGTGCACCTGAAGATGCTGCAGGCGTGGGCCTGTCCACTTAACATTCCTGTCTTGCGATGTGGAGCGTTCCAGGCTGCTTTCAGGGAGGACAGGCAAGCATAACCGCAACACGGCGTACTGGTCACACTATCGCCGCTTGCATGTCTCAACCATGAGAAGCAGGCCGGGTTTCCAACGGGAACCGGACTTCGGCGCCACGGTCTTGCGGATCAGCCGCTGTCAAGATATTTCGCCTTGCCGATCCGGTGTTGCAGGGGCGGAGGAGTCCCTCAGGATCAACTCCACATCGACCGGATTGTGGAGTGATACATCTTCTCCGTTCAATTTGCCCAGTATGAATTCCGCAGCGGCCCGTCCCATGTCTTCTGCCGGCACATCGATCGTTGTAAGCGGCGGATTGGAGTGCATCGACAGTTCCAGATTGTCGAAGCCGACAACGGAAATGTCATCGGGCACCTTCAGCCCGCGTGCCTGGCACTCGACCAGAGCGCCAAGGGCCAGGACATCATTGCCGCAGACGATGGCCGTCGGCTTCGGGTCGGCGCGAGACAACAGCAGTGCGCAGGCCTTGCGACCGTCGGAAATGGAGTAGGGGCACTCGGTGATCATGGAGTCGGGCAGCTTTATCGCGTGCCGCATTAGTTCCGCCTTGATCCCTTCCAGACGCTCGGTCGTGCGGTCGTTGTCTTTGGTGACACCACTTATCACGCAAATGCTCCGGTGACCCAAATGGACCAGGTGCTGCGCCAGTTTCGCGGCCGCGGCGGCGTTGTCGAAACCCACGGTCGGGTGCGCGCCCCCGGGATTGGCGACATAGGTGCACACCCAAGGTACGCCGAACTGGTCGAGCATTTCACGAAGGTGCGGCCGATGACGATTGCCGACAAGTACCAGCGCTTCCGCGCCGCGCTCCAAAAGCAGCCGCGCTTCCCTGACTTCGGCATCAAGGTCATAGTTGAAGGTCGCCATCAGGGTCGAAATACCGGCTTCTGAGAATTTGGAATTCGCTGCGCCGACCATCCGGGCATAGATCGCATAATCAAGCGTCGGGATCAGCACACCCACCATGTGGGAGCGCTGGGACCGCAAGGCCCGGGCCGCGGGATTGCGGACATAGCCCAAGTCCAGCATCGCCCGTTCGATGCGGGCACGTTTTTCCGGTGAAACCATGTCCGGATTGTTCAGGGCACGCGACACGGTCGCCGGCGCGCAGCCCGCGCGTTTTGCAACGTCGGTGACGCGGACGCGGGACGCCGGATCGTGCAATCGATTTCTTTTTTGTTCTGCTGTCATTCCGGTCCCTGGTTTATTTAATGGCATAATATCAGACGGTTGAGAGATTGAACAGAATACTGTTGACTCGTGACGCATTTTGATTTGAAATCGATTTCATGCAGAGCAACGAGCCTCCAAAGAGAGGCAAACGGGAGGACCTGCATTGGACACCCATAGGCATTCGATCGTGCTCACGGCCTTGCTGGCCGCAGCAAAGGCCTCGGTCGTGGTGATCTCCGTCGTGATGATCATCGTCACCCTCGCGCAGGTCATCTTCCGGTACGTGATTGCCGCGCCGCTTCCCTGGTCCGAAGAGTTGGCGCGCTACTGTTTTGTCTGGATCGTTTTTCTGGGCGGTGCGATCGGGCTGTCCCGTGGCATCCATCTGGGCGTCGATCTGTTCGTCAACATGCTGCCGGAACCGGCGCGCCGAGGCCTTGATGTGCTGACCAGCGTGCTCATCGCGGCCTTCGCCGCAACCGTGATCTACGCGAGCTATCCGGTCCTCAACATGAACATGTGGCAGCGCTCGCCCGCGCTCGGAATTCAAATGTCCTGGATTTACGCCGCGATCCCGATCTCCATGGCGCTGATCTTCCTGATCTGCTCGGAACGTGTCTTCGCCCATGTGTTCCCGCGGCGTGATCGGAAGGACTGACCGCTCATGTTGACCGTCCTGTTCCTCACCTTTTTCGTCCTGTTGCTGATCAACATGCCGATTGCCTTTGCGCTCGGAATCGCGACCCTGACCACGCTGCTGGTCGACGACACCCTGCCGATCAACAGCATCGTCACGCGCGCCTTTGTCGGGGTGGATTCCTTTACGCTGCTCGCCATTCCGTTCTTCATCATCGCCGGCGAACTGATGAATGCCTGCGGGATCACCGAGCGCATCGTTGCATTCGCGCGATCCCTCGTCGGACATATTCGCGGCGGCCTTGCGCATGTGTCGATTGTCTCGAGCATGTTCTTTGCCGGTATATCGGGATCGGCGACCGCCGACGCGTCCGCGCTCGGGTCGATGATCATCCCGGCGATGAAAAAGAACGGTTTCGATGCGGATTATGCCGTCGCGGTGAATGCGTCTTCCAGCGCTATCGGCCCGATCATCCCGCCGAGCATCATGATGGTCATCTACGGCTCGATCGCGAATGTCTCGATCGCGCAGCTCTTTCTGGGCGGTTTTGTCCCGGGACTTGTAATGGGCCTGGGGCTGATGGGCGTGGCCTATTACATCGCCAAGAAACGCAATTACCCGGCGCCACCCCGTAGCGATCTGCCGCCGGTTCTGTCTTCGTTGAGAGACGCTGGCTGGGCGCTGGCGATGCCGGTGATCATTTTGGGCGGTATCTTTTCCGGGGTCTTCACGGCGACCGAAGCAGGCGTTGTCGCGGTCGCCTATGCCGGGCTCGTCGGCACCTTCGTCTACAAGACACTCAGCTTCAAACTGGTCGCCGAGCTTCTGGTCAATGCCGCGATCACGACCGCAGCGGCGATGTTCCTGATTGCCATGGCCACGTCTTTTGCATGGCTGCTGGCCTGGGCCGGGTTTGGCGCGGCCGTACTTGACGTCCTGGGTGGCATATCAAGCAATCCGACAATCGCGCTTCTGCTGATCGTCGTGTTTATCCTCATCCTCGGTCTGTTCATCGAAGGCATTCCGATCCTGATCATTTTCACGCCCGTTCTGCTGCCGGTCATTCTGGGTCTGGGTATAGATCCCGTGTTCTTCGGTGTGATCATGGTCATGTCCGTAGTCATCGGATCGGTTACGCCGCCGGTCGGCATCCTCACCTATATCTCCTGCTCCATTGGAGGCATCACGATATCGCAAGCGATCCGCGGGCTGCTGCCGTTTTGCGCGGTGCTGATCACAGTCCTTCTGATCTGCGCGATCTTCCCCGCAATCATCATGACAGTGCCGAGCCTTTTCGGAACCTGACGAAATCACAAGAAGGAAACCCGCCGTGACCATTTCCCGCGAAGAACTCGAGACGAGGGTCGAAAATCTCCGCCGCCGGATGAAGGAAGAGGGATACGACGCGCTCATCATCTATTCGGATGAGTACCGGTCTGGGCATTCGACCTACATCACAGATTACAAGCCGATCAACGTGATTGAGGAATCCCCGCAGCTTGTCCTCCTTGTCGGCGACAACGCGCCTGTGGTCTTTCTCGGGCGGCTCAACGCCTACGCGGCCAAGGACATGTGCTGGATCGATGACGTTCGGGGCATTCATCGTCCGTATTCCGATTTTCCGCAGGTGTTTGAGCCGATCGTCGGGCGCGCCAGCAAGATCGGCTTGATCGGGAAAAACATTCTTCCGTTCGAGATTTACGAGCAACTCGTCGATGCGGTGCCCAAAGCGACCATCGAAAATCGTGACGACATCATGCTTGATCTGCGCAAGATCAAATCCCGATCCGAAATCGCGCTGATGGAGCAGGCGGCGGAGATCAACGACACTGTGCTGAAGAAAGCCGCCAAGGCGGTGAAGGTCGGCATGACCGAAATCCAGGTCGCCGGCCTTGCGGAAACCATTGCCCGCGAGATGAATGCCGATATCGGCTCGGCCACGGTCGTCATGTCCGGGCCCAATACGAATTATCCGGCCTGGCGCGCAACCGACCGCCAGATCCAGCCGGGCGAATTCGTGATGCTCGATTTCAATCCCGCGATCGGCCATTACTGTAATGACGGCGGCATCACGATCCTGATGCCCGGCGCGGACCCGGAGCAGGAGCGCGCGCTCGTTGTCGGCCACCGGGCTCTTAAGAAGGTGATCCCGACGATCCGGCCTGGCATCACCGCGCGCTCGATCTTCGACACGCTCCTGGAGGAACTCGAGCCGCACGGCTTCGCCGACAATTTCACCCCCTACGCCAAGGGATTGCGCGGGGTCGGTCACGCCGTCGGCATCGATGTGGTCGAGCCGCCCAACTTGAGCTCGGACAGCGACTTCGAACTCGAGCCGGGCATGACGCTCGCCGTCAAGCTCGACCTGCACGATCTCATCGGTGGCGGTTACCGGATCGAGGTCGTGGTCGCTGTCACCGACAACGGCGTGCATCCGCTGAACAAGCTGGTTCTTGCAGAACCCGACGACTTCGCCGTGCAGCGCTGAGATGCCCGGCAAATGCCGCGGGCATGCGGCGAGTAGGAAGGCCGGCGCGGCTGCCGGTCAATGGAAGACATCACTTGTCTCTAAAGGGAGGAAAACCATGGTAACTCGGAGATCTCTGCTCAAAGGCGTTGGAGCCGCCGCCGTCCTTTCAATGAGCACGCTGTCATATCCCGCTTTTGCTGCCGACACGACAATTCGCGTGGCCTCGGTCACCGGTCCCTCGCACCACCACAATGTCTCGCTCCGGTGGTTTGCCGAGCAGGTGGCCACACGTGATGTTGGGCTGAATATCGAGGTCCTCGACGGCGCCCAGCTCGGCGGGGAAAGGGATTACATCGAGGGCATGATGCTTGGCAGCATTCAAATGGCCCAGGTCTCGACCGCGCCAGTGAGCGGGTTCGTGCCGCAATTCGACCTTTTCAGTCTGCCTTACCTGATCCGGGACACAGATCACTTTAAAGCGGTCGTGTCGGGACCTGTCGGCGAGAAATTCAGCGGGTTCGCCGAACAACGCGGCCTGAAGATCCTTGCCTGGTTCGACAACGGATATCGAAACGTCTTCAACAAGGTTCGCCCGATTGTGACACCAGAAGACATGGACGGCCTGAAAATCCGCGTCATGGAAAGCCCGCTCATGGTCAACACGGTGAACGCCATGGGCGGATCGGCGACGCCCATGTCCTACAGCGAACTTTACACCGCACTGGAGCAGGGCGTGCTCGACGGGGGCGAAAATGCATCCGGCAATGTTCTGAACGACCGCTTCTACGAGGTCAGCAACTATCTTTCGATGACCCAGCATTTCCGCCCGCCGGGGATCGTGGCCATCAGCATGACCACATGGAACGGCCTGACGGCGGAGCAGCAGCAGGTTCTGGTCGAGGAAGGCGCACGGCTTCAGGACTACGAGGTCGCGTTGACGGCTGAGGTCGGCGCGGCCGCGCTGAAAGAGCTCCAGGCCAAAGGCATGCAAGTCAACGACGCGAATGTCGACGCCTTCCGTGCCCGCATGGATCCGGTCTACGAAGACTTCAAGGAAAAGCACGGCGCGGAGCTTCTGGAAGCGGTTCAAAACACCGCTTCGTGACGGAAGGCTGACGGCATGGGTGGTCAACGGCCGCCCATGCCATTTGTAGAAGCTGGGCCGGGGCTGGCGCTCTCAATCTCAAAACTACGAACCAGGGAAACAGCCCATGTTGCAGAAGCTGCTGATCACCGGCGCCAATGGGAACCTTGGCTCGATCTGCCGGCAGCGTCTCGGGCACATCGCAAAAATCCTTCGTCTGAACGCCAGACGCGGATTGGGAGAGGCGGGCCCGAACGAGGAAATCGTCTATTGCGATCTGAGCGACAAGGCCGCGGTCGAAGCGATGGTCGAAGGCTGTGACGGCATCGTTCATATGGGCGGGCA
This sequence comes from Roseibium sp., assembly GCA_017643215.1. Taxonomy (GTDB): domain Bacteria; phylum Pseudomonadota; class Alphaproteobacteria; order Rhizobiales; family Stappiaceae; genus Roseibium. The sequence continues at coordinate 334,958 of JAEPNV010000001.1, forward strand.
GGCTGTCGAGGGATCCTGGGAAACAGTCAAGGCCGCCAATATAGACGGCATGTTCAACCTTTATGAGGGGGCAAGGAAGTCGTCCGTGCAGCCACGCATTTTTTTCGCAAGTTCGCACCACACCACGGGTTTTCACGCTCAAACAACCCGCCTGGATCCGAGCAAAAGCCCGACACGGCCGGACGGGCTCTATGGTGTGTCAAAGGTATTCGGTGAGGCCCTGGCCCAGATGTATTTCGACAAATTCGGAATTGAGACGGCAAGTGTACGCATCGGCTCGTGTTTTCCCGAGCCGCCCAGCCACCGGATGTTGTCGTCGTGGCTGAGTGCGGACGATCTGATCTCATTGATTGAGCGGGTCTTCCGTGTGCCGCGGCTCGGGTGCCCTGTCCTTTATGGCGTGTCGGACAACCAGTCCACATGGTGGGACAACAGCAGCGTTGCCTATCTCGGCTGGCGGCCGAAACACAGCTCGGAGCGGTTCCGCGCCAAGCTCGATGCCGAGCAGACACCGCCGCACCGCGATGACCCGGACGCGATTTACCAGGGCGGATTGTTTTGCACGGACACCATCCATGAAGACTGACACGCAGCGCCACTACCGGACCTGCGCGGGGGTACATCAAATACGAAAGCCGAATGCATGCGTGCGAACACATTAAAAGAGATCTGGGCATCGGGAAGCGCGGCCGTGAATGGTTGGCTGACGGTCCCCAATGGATTTTCGGCCGAAATGATGGCCCATCAGGGCTGGGATTCACTTACGGTCGATCTTCAGCACGGTGTCGTCGACTATCAGGCGGCCGTGTCGATGCTGACGGCCATTTCAACGACCGGCACAGTTCCTATGACCCGCGTGCCGTGGCTCGACTCGGCGCATCTGATGAAACTGCTGGATGCCGGGGCTTACGGCATCATCTGCCCGATGATCAATTCGCGCGAAGATGCTGAGAAACTGGTGGCTTTCACGAAGTATCCGCCGATCGGAACCCGCAGTTTCGGTCCGATCCGGGGTCTGCTTTATGGCGGGCCGGATTACCCGCAGAACGCCAACGATACGATTGTGGTCTTTGCGATGATCGAAACCCGCAAAGGCTTGGACAACCTTGAAGACATTCTGGCCACCCCGGGTCTGGATGCCGTCTATGTGGGACCGTCTGACCTTTCATTGGCGCTTGGCTGCCGCCCGACCTTTGACGATGTTGACCCGCCGGCCGCCGAGGCGATCGAACTCATCGCGGCAAAAGCCAAGGAACACGGCAAGATCGCGGGTATTCACAATGGCACTCCGAAAGCTGCGCTGAAGCGGATCGGGATGGGGTTTCAGTTCGTTACCATATCCTCGGACGCGCGGCTAATGGCGTCGGGGTCACAGCAGGTTCTGTCCGCGATGCGCGACGGCATGCCAGCTCCAAACAATTCCGGATATTGACCTTTTTGAGGACTGGACGACCAAATGAGCAATGTCGGTTTCATCGGTCTTGGCATTATGGGCGCGCCCATGGCGGGACACCTCATCACAGCCGGGCACCAAGTGTTTCTCCACTCGCGCAGCGGCGTTCCCGGCTCCCTGAAAGAGGCCGGCGGGATCGCCTGCACAACCCCGAAAGATGTGGCCGGGAATGCCGAGACGATCATCTTGATGGTGCCCGACACGCCGCATGTCGAGGAGGTTCTTTTTGCCGAAGACGGCGTGGCCAGTGGTCTGGATGGCGGCAAATGCGTGGTTGACATGAGTTCGATTTCACCGCTCGCCAGCAAAGAATTTGCGCGGAAAATCAATGATCTTGGCTGCGACTATGTCGATGCTCCTGTCTCCGGCGGCGAAGTCGGCGCAAAGGCCGGCAGTCTGACTATCATGTGCGGCGCGTCGGAGGCCGCGTTTGACCGCGTCCGGCCGCTCCTGGATGTGATGGGCCAGAACATCACACGGGTCGGGGGCGTTGGCGACGGCCAGATTTGCAAGGTCGCAAACCAGATCATTGTCGCGCTGAACATTGAAGCGGTCGGCGAAGCGCTGGTATTCGCCGCCAAAGCGGGTGCGGACCCGGAAAAGGTGCGCCAAGCGCTCATGGGCGGCTTTGCGGCGTCCAAGATCCTCGAAGTACATGGCGCGCGCATGATCAAGCGCACCTTTGATCCCGGATTCCGCATCGAACTGCACCAAAAGGACCTTGGCCTTGCCTTGTCCAACGCGCGGCAGATGGGCGTCAGCCTGCCAAATACGGCAACAGCACAAGAGCTCTTCAACGCGTGCGTCGCCAATGGTGGCTCTGCCTGGGATCATTCCGGCATGATCCGGGCGCTGGAGCTGATGGCCGGACACGAGGTGGTGCAGGGGTGATCCCATGACCGGTAATCCGCGTCTCATCCGCATAGATCCGCACGACAATGTCGCCGTCGTCGCCACGGACGGTGGGCTCGCGGCGGGACAGGAGATTGACGGGCTGGTGCTCACCGAAAACGTGCCGCAGGGGCACAAGGTTGCGCTGACCACCCTTGAAAAAGGGGAGCCGGTCGTGCGCTACGGCGTTGTGATTGGCCATGCGGCCCGCCCAATCCCGGCAGGCTCCTGGATCAACGAAGCCAATTTGAACATGCCGCCGCCACCGGTCCTGTCCGAGTTGGCCCCGCCTTTGGGCACCGAAACGGACATCACACCGTTGGAGGGCTACACCTTCCAAGGGTACCGGAACCGCGATGGCAGCGTTGGAACCCGGAACATTCTCGCCATCACGAACACGGTGCAATGCGTGTCCGGTGTGGTCGGCCATGCGGTCGACCGGATCCGGCGCGAGATGCTGCCAAGGTTCGCGAATGTCGACGACGTCGTCGCCCTCGATCACACCTATGGATGCGGCGTGGCAATCGAAGCCCCGGGTGCCGCCATTCCGGTCCGCACCTTACACAACATCGCCCGCAATCCGAATTTTGCCGGCTCAACGATGGTTGTCAGCCTCGGCTGTGAAAAGCTGCAACCGGCGCGGCTTTTTCCCGAGATCTTTCAAGCGCCGGCTGCGCCGGGCTCCCGTGATGGCGGCGCCGCGAGCCTCGTGACCTTGCAGGATGAGACGCATGTCGGTTTCGAGGCGATGATTTCGTCGATCCTCCAGTCGGCTGAACAGCATTTGACCACCTTGAACACCCGGCAGAGGGAAACCTGCCCGGCCTCCGATCTCGTTGTTGGATTGCAGTGCGGCGGCAGCGATGCGTTTTCCGGCGTGACCGCCAATCCCGCCCTTGGGATCGCGGCTGACCTTATCGTCCGGGCGGGCGGCACGGTGATGTTCTCGGAAGTGACTGAAGTGCGTGATGGAATTGACCGGCTGGTCGCGCGCGCCGCAACGCCCGCGATCGCACGGGATCTCATTCGCGAGATGGCCTGGTACGATGACTATCTGGAAATGGGTCTGACCGATCGCAGCGCCAACACCAGCCCCGGAAACAAGAAGGGCGGCCTGTCGAACATCGTGGAAAAGGCGATGGGATCCATCAGCAAATCCGGGTCCATGCCCATTTCCGGTGTGGTTCCGGCAGGCGAGCGGGCCACGAAAAACGGGTTGCTCTTTGCCGCAACACCGGCGTCTGATTTCATCTGCGGCACACTACAGCTTGCCGCCGGCATGAATGTGCACGTCTTCACCACCGGGCGGGGCACGCCTTACGGATTGTCCGAAGTGCCGGTCATCAAGATCGTTACACGCACTGATCTGGCGCGGCGCTGGCATGATCTGGTAGATATCGACGCGGGCCGGATCATCTCGGCCGGCGATACGCTTGAATCGATGGGGATGGAGATCTTTAAAAAGATCCTGGCGGTCGCCGGCGGGGAGAAGACCAGCGCGGAACGCCTTGGTCTTTGCAACCAGCTCGCCCTGTTCAATCCGGGTCCGGTGACCTGAGCCCGTATCCCCGCATGATTCTGAGATCGAGCGAAAGAGAATGTCAGACGACATCAGTGAATTTGGCGCCTGGAAGCCTTCGCCGCGTTATCCGGACCCTTCGGTCATCTCCCTTGACCCAAGATTTGACGAACTGAAACTGCCGCTTGCCGGTGTTGAACGCCTCGCCTCCGGCTGCCGCTGGAATGAGGGGCCAGTCTGGTTCGGCGACGGCCGATACCTTCTTTGGAGCGACATTCCCAACAATCGCATCATGCGATGGGACGAGGTGACGGGCGGGGTGTCCGCCTATCGCGAGCCCTCGAATTTTGCGAACGGACAGACACGGGATCGTCAGGGCCGGCTTGTGACCTGCGAGCACGGCGGACGGAGGGTCACCCGAACCGAATTTGATGGCAGCATCACCGTGCTGATCGACAGCTATGACGGCAAGCGCCTCAATTCCCCGAATGACGTTGTGGTCAAGTCCGACGGTTCGATCTGGTTCACCGATCCGCCTTTTGGAATTCAGGGCAACTATGAGGGCCACAAGGCCGAGCCTGAACTGGGGCAGAACGTCTACCGCCTTGATCCGGAAACCGGACAGGCGACCATCGTCGCGGACGACATTCTGGGCCCGAATGGGCTGGCGTTTTCACCGGACGAGCAAAAGCTCTATATCGTCGAATCCCGCGGTACGCCGAACCGAAAGATCCTTGTCTATGACGTATCTGCCGACGGTACGTCGATCGGGGGCAAGCAGGTGCTGATCGATGCCGGACCTGGCACACCGGATGGATTCCGCGTCGATGTTCTAGGCAATCTCTGGTGCGGATGGGGCATGGGATCGGACGCGCTGGATGGTGTGATGGTGTTTGCGCCCGACGGCGCGCCGATCGGCCGGATCGCGCTTCCCGAACGCTGCGCCAATCTGTGCTTCGGCGGGCGGGCCAACAGCCGCCTGTTCATGGCCTCAAGCCATTCCATCTATGCGCTTTATGTCAATGTTTCAGGCGTGCCCTACACACCGGTAGCCTAGACCGAAGCATTTGCAGGGCTCGCTCTTGCCGTGGGGTCGTTCGTTTGTCTCGGTCACTGAGCGGTCGCTTTTGCTGCCAAACGAAATCGACGTATGCTAAGGACGTCCCAATGGGTATCGAACCGAATGAGGCGCGAAAATGGTGCAACTGGACCGGCGAGCACTCTTGATTGGAGCCGCAGTTTCGCTGGCAGTCCCGGGATCGTCAGCCTTTTCTCTGCCGACCAAGTCCATCCATGTCGTCAAAGGACGAGGCTGCGGGTGCTGCACGGCATGGGTTAAAATTCTGCAGGAGGAAGGCTTCCACGTGACCGAAGAGGAATGGCTGCCGGCCGATCTTGTGCAGTTGAAGCGCGCCAAGGGCATTCCGGCGGAATTGGCGTCCTGCCATACGGCGGAGATCATGGGTTATGTGATTGAGGGCCATGTGCCGGCGGCAGACATCAGGCGTTTGATCGAGGAAAGCCCTGAAGCCATTGGTTTGTCCGTCCCGGGCATGCCATATGGATCACCGGGAATGGGTCCCGAAGACGCGCGCGAAGCCTACGACGTCATCCTGATCCGGACCGATGGCACCGGCAAAGTTTTTTCGTCATATCCGGCCGCGTCGTAGAAATCGTTCGCGTTTAAGGCCGCAGCGTTTTGTTGCCGTGTCGGCTCGACCTTAAGCCAGTCCGGCCTCTGGGTCTCAAAGTCCTGTTTTTATAAAAACTTGTAGAGCGGCCGCATGGCCCGTTGCCTTCCCGGCCAATTGGCTGGGATGGGGAACGATGAGACTTGCTGTTTACCCGCCGGTCCCCGCGTAGTTGGGGCAGAATGGCGCGGCGGCGAAAACGCGAACGAGACCCACGGCCTTCACATTCGGCTGGTACTGGTTCGGCAAGTCGGCCGTCGCCGGGCGCAAGCTATCCGCCGGTCAAACATCACATCTGGACTTTCCCGAATGAGTCAATCGAAGCGTTGGCGTGTGCCTTCGCTCACATTGAAAATCGGCGCTTCTGAACATTCCCGCAGGCGGCCGTCCGGCTTAAAAAGCGAAGGAAAATCAGGCGGCATAGGAAATTCAGAGCCGTATGAGCACCGGATTTAAACATGCCAAAAGCGACAGCCAAGAATACCTATAATTGCGTTCTGATAAATTAAACAAGTATAGATAGAGTAAGATGATTTCAAAACGCATTATTTCCGCCGATTGCTGACCGTCTGGCAGGGGCTGATCAGCCGCGGATGTGACCAAGCCGGAATCGGCCACGCTTGCGGAGCTGCGTAAAGACAGCCTCGGCTACTACCGCTGGGATTTCGGCCTCCGCGCGGTGTCGTCTGAAACCAACCTGCGGATGTTCGCGGGTCGGTGACGCCCCGTGCGGACTTCCGCATTTTTCCGGCGCCAGCAAGCCAAAAAACTGCTTTCCGGCTCGGTTGCCTCCACCGGTGCTGTGTCACCGGTGCGGTGACAGGGAGCGCGCGGACCAAACGGTGCCGCAGACGACGCAGATATCGATGCGGGCTGCCCTTTTTCGAGAAATTGAATGGGCTTTTTTTCGCCACGCCGATAAAACTTTAAGCAGGCACGACCGGGGATCTACTAATGGATTGACTCTTGCCCAACGGGGCGGTGTGTTACCCGGCAGGGACGTCAGCGGTAATCGCGCAGTAAGGGCCTCATAGGACGCCATACCCGCAAGCTGATTTGTTCTGAACAATACGGTGGAGCCCACTCCAAAACACAAACCGGAAACACGGGCCTGTCGATAAAGGGGAAAAAAATGAAGAGAACCATCTTGAAAATGACCGCCGCCAGCCTGGCGATTTGCGCCGGGATCAGCGCGGTCAATGCTGAAACGCTCCGCTGGGCACGTGCCGGCGATTCGCTGACGCTCGATCCGCATGCCCAGAACGAGGGCCCGACCCACACGCTCGCACACCAGATGTACGAGGGCCTGCTGCAGCGGGACATGAGCGCACAGATCATCCCGGCGCTCGCAACCAGCTGGGACCCGACCGACAATCCGAACGTCTGGGAATTCAAGCTGCGTGAGGGCGTCAAGTTCCATGGCGGCGAAGACTTCACCGCCGATGACGTGGTCTTTTCCTTCAACCGGGCGATGATGCCGACTTCGGCCATGAAGGAATTGCTGGCCTCCATCAAGGAAGTGCGCAAGGTCGACGATTTCACCGTTCACATTGAAACCGACGGACCGAACCCGTTGTTGCCGAACAACCTGACCAATCTCTTCGTCATGGATTCGGACTGGACCACGGCCAATGGCTGTGAAGCCCCGCAGGATATCGCCAATGGCGGCGACAATCCCTGTGTTCGGGCGACCAACGGCACCGGTGCATTCGTTCTTGAAAGCCGCAAACAGGACGCCGAGACGGTTCTGAAGCGGAACGACAACTATTGGGGCATTGATGAATTCCCGATGGAAGTCACCGAGATCATCTATACGCCGATCCAGGAAAGCGCCACGCGCGTGGCCGCGCTTTTGTCGGGTGAAGTGGATCTGATCCAGGATGTCCCGGTGCAGGACCTTGCTCGGGTTGCCGGAACCGACGGTCTTCAACTGGCGACCGCGCCGCAGAACCGGACGATTTTCTTCGGCATGAACCTTGGCGCCGACGACCTGACCAGCGACACGGTTGAGGGCGCCAATCCGCTTGCGGACGGACGCGTCCGCGAGGCCATGAACATCGCCATCAACCGTGACGCGATCAAGAAGGTCGTGATGCGCGACCAGTCGGCGCCGACTGGTGTGATCATGCCGCCCTTCGTCAACGGCTGGACGGAAGCTCTGGATGCGTATCCCGACTACGACGTGGCAAAGGCGAAAGCGCTGATGGAAGAGGCGGGTTACGGCGATGGCTTCGGCCTGACCCTGAACTGCCCGAATGACCGCTACATCAACGATGAAGCGATCTGCCAGGCGGCGGTCGGCATGTTTGGCCAGATTGGCATCACGGTGAACCTCGACGCCAAGCCGAAGGCGCAGCACTTCCCGCTAATCACCAATCGGGAAACCGACTTCTACATGCTCGGTTGGGGCGTGCCGACGTTCGATTCAGAGTACATCTTCAACTTCCTGGTCCACACGACCACCGACAAATATGGTTCTTGGAACGGGACCGGATTCTCCAACGCCGACGTTGACGCCAAGATCGTCAGCCTCGCGTCTGAGACCGATTCTGAAGTGCGCAATGACACGATCAGCCAGATCTGGGACACGGTGAAGGCGGAAACGCTCTACCTGCCGATCCACAACCAGGTGCTCAACTGGGGCATGACGGAGACGATCGATTTCGCGGTTCAGCCGGAAGATCAGCCGCACTTCAAGTTCCTGACCTTCAAAAACTAAGCCGTAAGGGGCTTGCCAACGTGCCGTTTTGTGATGCAAACGGCACGTCTGGACCAGGGACGCGCCGCCTTCGCGCGTAGATTGCTTTTCAGGCGACCCGCCGAAACGAAAAGCCTTGCAAGAACCGGCCAAATGCCTTGGGCTTGTGACACATTGACGTGTGAGCCGTACTCGTTGCCGATGGCCCGCCCGGGCGTCCCCGCAAGATCCGGCTCCACTGTCCGACTGGCGTTATAAAATGCTCGCTTTCATCATCCGCCGGCTTGGTCAGGCACTTCTTGTGCTGATGGCCGTCGGTTTCGTGTCGTTTTCCATGTTCAAGTTCATGGGCGACCCGGTCGAGAACATGCTGGGTCAGGAGGCCACGGTCGCCGACCGCGCCGAACTGGAAGAGCGGCTGGGGCTGAACGATCCTATCATTGTCCAGTATCTGCGCTATTTTCAGCGGGCGATGTCGGGTGATTTTGGTGTGTCCTACCGGGCCGGCCTGCCGGTCGGGGAGGTCATTTTGGACCGTCTCCCGGCGACGCTGGAACTGGCGCTTTTATCCGCCGTCTTCGCCATTTCTCTCGGATTTGTTCTTGGTGTCTACACCGCGATCCGGCGGGACGGATATCTGGCGAATTTCATCATGACGACGTCGCTGATCGGCGTCTCCTTGCCGACATTTCTCATCGGCGTGTTTCTGATTTGGGCGTTTTCGGTCAATCTCGGCTGGTTGCCGTCCTTCGGGCGCGGGGACACGCGGAGCCTGTTTGGTGTTGATCTGGCGATCCTGACGGTCGATGGGCTGAAATCGATGATCCTGCCCGCGGTTACGCTCGGCCTTTATCAGATGACGCTGATCATGCGGCTGGTCAGGTCCGAGATGCTGGAGGTTCTGAGAACCGACTATATCCGCTTTGCCCGGGCACGCGGCCTCAGCCAGCGAGCGATCAATTTCGGGCACGCGATGAAAAACACGCTTGTTCCGGTCATCACCGTCACCGGTTTGCAGTTCGGCTCCATCGTGGCGTTCGCGATCATCACCGAAAGCGTGTTTCAGTGGCCGGGGGTCGGGCTGTTGTTCATCAATGCCGTCAGCTTCGTCGATATCCCGGTCATGTCCGCCTACCTGCTCCTGGTCGGCGTCATCTTCGTGACCATCAACCTGGTCGTCGATCTTCTTTACTTCGCCATTGATCCGCGCCTCAGCGTCAGCGGCAAATAGGTCCGGAAAGCAACATGGACATTCAGACAAAAAAGGGCGCGTCCGCCCGTCCTGAATTCAGCGAAGCGGCACCGGCATCGACCTGGCAGCGCTGGACGCAGTCCGACATCTGGTACTCTTACAAGAGATCGCCGGTCATCATCGTCTCGTCGCTTACGTTCCTGGCACTCGTTCTGGGCGCCGTGTTTTCGCCGCTTTTTTCGCCGTACACGCCGTTCGATCCGGCCAGCCTCAATTTGATGAATGGCTTCACCAAGCCGCTGTCCACGAATGCGTTTACCGGCGACTATTTTCTGCTTGGAACCGATGACCAGGGCCGGGATGTCCTGTCCACGATCCTGTTCGGACTGCGGATCTCGTTGTTTGTCGGCGTGATCGCGGTGTTGTTTGCAATGACGCTCGGCGTGGTCCTCGGGCTGATCTCCGGCTATATCGGCGGCTGGCTTGACGGTGTGATCATGCGGATCGCCGACATCCAAATGACGTTCCCGTCGATCATGGTCGCCATGCTCCTCTATGGCATCGGCAAGGGACTGATCCCGCCGGACCTGCGCGATGAGATGGCCATCTGGGTCCTGATCATTTCGATCGGATTGTCGGAATGGGTCCAATTCGCCCGCACCGTGCGCGGCGCGACGATGGTCGAGCGGGAAAAGGAATACGTGCAGGCCGGGCATTTGATCGGTCTGTCCCGCTGGAGCATCATGCTTCGCCATATCCTGCCAAATGTCACCGGCCCCATCCTCGTGATCGCGACCATCAGCCTGGCGCTGGCGATCATCGCGGAGGCAACACTGAGTTTTCTCGGGGTCGGCGCGCCAAAAACGCAGCCGTCGCTTGGAACGCTGATCAATGTTGGCCGCCAGTACATTCTCTCCGGCGAGTGGTGGATCCTTCTGTTCCCCTCCCTCACGCTGTTGGCGCTCGCCTTGTCCGTCAATCTCTTTGGGGATTGGTTGCGCGACATTTTGAATCCCAAACTGCGATAGTCCCGTGTCAGATACTCCTCTTCTTCAGGTCTCGGACCTAATCGTTGAGTTTCCGGTTCGCCAGGGCGTTTTGCGGCCCGTCGACCGGGTCGGGTTTGAAGTCCGGGCCGGAGAAATTCTGGGCCTGGTCGGCGAAAGCGGCGCGGGCAAGTCGATGTGCGGTGCCGCCATAATCGGCTTGATCGAACGGCCCGGCCGGATCACCGGCGGCGAAGTCCGCCTGAATGGCGAACGGATCGACAATCTGCCCGAAGACGACATGCGGCGCATTCGCGGCAAGCGGATCGCCATGGTGTTCCAGGACCCGCTGACCAGCCTCAATCCGCTGGTAACGGTGGGCCGGCAGCTCGTCGAGACCATCCGTACGCACCTGCCGGTCTCTGCATCAGAAGCGCAAAGGCGCGCCATCGCACTCCTTGAAGAGGTTGGAATCCCGGCGGCGGCGACACGCGTGGACGCCTATCCGCACCAGTTTTCCGGAGGAATGCGGCAGCGGGTGGTGCTTGCCCTGGCGCTGGCGGCCGAGCCTGACCTGATCATCGCGGATGAACCGACAACAGCGCTGGACGTCTCCGTGCAAGCCCAAATCATGGCGCTCTTGAAACGGCTGTGCCGGGAACGGGGCGCCGCGGTGATTTTGATCACCCACGACATGGGCGTGATCGCTGAAACGACAGACCGGGTGGCCGTGCTATATGCCGGTCGCCTTGCGGAGATTGGGCCGACCCGGGCCGTTCTGAGTTCACCGTCGCATCCCTATACGGTCGGCCTGATGGCGTCGACGCCGTCAACGACCGGCAATCTCAACAAACTCAGCCAGATCCCCGGTTCCATGCCGAATTTGCGCGCCATTCCAAAGGGCTGTGCCTTTAATCAGCGCTGCGGCAAGGCTGTTGCCCGGTGTTTTGAGGACATCCCGATTCTGGAACCCGTTCGGGACAGCCAGGTCGCCTGCTGGCTCTATGATCCGGCCACCTTGACAAACACGCTCGAGAAGACCGGAGCGACCGAATGACCGGACAGACACCCTTGATCAGCGCCCGTAATCTCGGGGCCGTGTTCGATGTGTCGAAACCCTGGCTGAACCGGCTGTTTGCCATGGAAGCCAAGCAGTTCCTGACCGCGGTCGACTCCGTCGATTTTGACATTCCAAAGGGCAAAACCTTCGCGCTTGTGGGTGAAAGCGGCTCTGGCAAATCGACCATCGGCCGGATGATTGTTGGCCTGCAAAAACCGTCCAGCGGCCAGGTTCTGATTGACGGCGACGACTTTTTTGCGATCACGGACGTCAAACGCCAAATGGCCATGCGCCGGCGGATCCAGATGATTTTTCAAAGCCCTTACGCGTCGTTAAATCCAAGATGGCGGGTCAAGCACATCATCGGCGAACCGATCAAGGCCTTTGATCTGATGCCCGCGGCCGATATTGATGGCCGGGTCAACGAATTGCTGGACCAGGTCGGGCTGGCGATGTCGGACGGGGAAAAGTTTCCGCACGAGTTTTCCGGCGGCCAGCGCCAACGGATCGCGATCGCCCGTGCGCTGGCCTCCAATCCGGAGTTCATTGTTTGCGACGAACCGACGTCGGCGCTTGATGTGTCGGTGCAAAGCCAGGTCCTCAACCTGATGAAGGATTTGCAGCGCGATCTTGGCTTGACCTATCTGTTCATCAGCCATGATTTGTCGGTGATCCGCTACATGGCCGATGAAATCGGCGTTCTCTATCTCGGCCGCTTGGTGGAAGTTGCCGACCGGGACACGCTGTTTGACAATCCCCGGCATCCTTATACGCGCATGCTGATGGACGCGGCCCCTCGGGTCGACGCATTCGGCCGGACCGCCGATACGGTAGCCGGTGAGATTCCGGATCCGATCAACAAGCCGACCGGCTGCAGTTTTCATCCAAGATGCCATCTCGCGGTCGATCTGTGTAAAAAAGAACGGCCCGAAGTGCGCGAATTCGGCGCCGAACGCGCCCGTGTCGCCTGCCACCTTTGCGAAACCGAAGCTGAACTGGCGTGAGGCCAGATCCGGTCTGGTTGAACCTTGGAGGTTTCGCCGGATTGCCCGGTTTGCCAGCGCGCAATAAAGCAATCTCTTTTGACCGCTCAGCCGGGTCGTGCCCCGGGCCAATTCCGCGGTATTGCGGGGATGCGAGGCAAATTGGTGGACGCTTGCGCGGGCCAAACAGTAGTGCCGCCCGGTCCATCGCCTTTTCGCACTGGGTGATGCTGTTCTAAGCCGGTTAAGTCCGGCTCGCTTGACCAAACTCCCGTTCGGCACCTATCGTAAGGCAATAAATTTGCGCGCGTAAATATTAGAGGCATGACGTGGATTCACGGATCACCATTCGATTAGACAATCGGGGGCGATGTGAAAGGCAGCAAAGGCAAACGGATGGCCGAGCGAAAAATCAAGAATATGGAAGAGTTTGCCTCCGTCAGCGGGATCTCTAGGCCGACGGTTTCGAAGTACTTCAACGATCCGGCCAGCGTGCGTCAAACGACGCGGGCGCGGATCGAGGCCGCGCTCGAGCGCTACGACTACCGGCCCAATGTTTACGCGATAAACCAGAACCGCCGCCTGACAAAGAACATTGGCGTTGTCGTTCCTTATCTTGCCGATCCGTTCTTCGCCGAAATCGCCCGCATCATCGAGCGGCTGATCATCAGTGCGGGTTTCAGGCCGATATTGCTGAGCTCGCACGGTGAACAAAAACTTGAAAACGACTTTCTTGATGGGTTGCGGTCACTCAAGCCGGCCGGGGTTTTGTTGGCCCCGCTTGGTCGTGCGTCCGACCGCGGACATATTGAACGTTTTTGCAAGGACGTACCGACGGTCCTTTTTGACAGCAATCTCGATGGTATCGGCGAAGCCTTTGTTGGGTCAGACAATTCCAGCTTCGTGTCGCATACGGTCGAATACCTGACCCGTACCGGTGAGCCGCCCTGTTTCTTCGAGATGCGCAATCCCGCCAATCCGAACGCCAACAAGCGGCGTGTTGCCTATGTCGAGGCGATGGAGCGCCACGGGTTAGAACCGCACATCATCAAGATCGACGGCGAAGGCTGGGCGTTCGAGGAAATCGGCCATGATGGGGCGCTGCGGGTGCTCGCAGAAAAATCCCTACCGACCAACACCGTCCTGTGCAGCAATGACCGGCTTGCGATCGGCTTTCTCGCCGCTTGCTACGAGAAAGGATTGCGCGTGGGCCGCGGTGAGGGCTGTGCGTTGCGCGTGGCATCGCATGACGACCACCCATTTTCGCGCTTCACCTGCCCCGCGCTCACCACGGCCGCGCACGACTATGAATCCGTCTCCACCAAAAGCGTCGACACATTGCTTGAACTTGTTGATTCTGGAGAAAGATTCACCGAGCGGGCCGAGACGCTGTTTCCCGCCCGTCTCGTTTTGAGGGCTTCCGCTTGAATCAATAAAAATTTACGCGCGTAAAGAATTTTGTTGACTCGCAGCTAGAAGTCTCACACACTTCAGCCAACATCCAACAAAGGGAGGACGAGGATGTTGTCTAGGGCATCATTGGGTGCGGCGACCGCTATGGCGCTGCTCTTCACCGGCAGTGCACTTGCGGAAACCATCACCATTGCAACCGTCAACAACGGCGACATGATCCGCATGCAGGGCTATACCGACGACTTCACGGCCAAGACCGGGCACACAGTCGAGTGGGTCACGCTGGAAGAAAACGTTCTGCGCCAAAGAGTCACCACGGACATTACCACCAAGGGTGGTCAGTTCGATATCATGACGATAGGCATGTACGAGACGCCGATTTGGGGTGCAAACGGCTGGCTCATCCCGCTGGACGATCTGTCCGCCGAATACGATGTGGACGACATCCTGCCGGCGATGCGCGGCGGTCTGTCCCACGACGGGACGCTCTATGCCGCACCGTTCTACGGCGAAAGCTCCATGGTGATGTACCGCACCGATCTGATGGCCGCTGCGGGGCTTGAAATGCCCGACGCACCGACTTGGGAGTTCATCGCGGAAGCGGCCCGGGCGATGACCGACCGCGAAAACGACATCAACGGCGTCTGCCTGCGCGGCAAGGCCGGCTGGGGTGAAGGCGGCGCCTTTATCACGGTCACCGCCAACTCGTTCGGCGCGCGTTGGTTCGACGAGGACTGGAATGCCCAGTTCGATCAGCCGGAGTGGGCCGAGGCGCTCAACTTCTTTGTTGGGCTGATGGCCGATGCTGGCCCTCCAGGCTACTCCACCAACGGTTTCAACGAGAACTTGTCGCTGTTCCAGCAGGGCAAATGCGGCATGTGGATCGACGCCACCGTCGCCGCGTCCTTCGTGACCAATCCGAACGACTCGACCGTGGCGGACAAGGTTGGCTTCGCGCTGGCGCCGGACACCGGCCTCGGCAAGCGTTCCAACTGGCTGTGGGCCTGGGCGCTGGCAATCCCGGCAGGCACTCAGAAGGAAGCGGCTGCCAAGGAGTTCATCGAGTGGGCCACATCGAAGGAGTACATCGAACTGGTCGCCAAGAACGAAGGCTGGGCCAACGTGCCTCCGGGTGCCCGGACCTCGCTCTATGAGAACCCGGAATACCAGAAGGTGCCGTTTGCGCAGATGACGCTCGACAGCATCAACGCGGCCGATCCGACCAACCCGACCGTCAAACCGGTGCCCTATGTCGGCATCCAGTTTGTCGCCATTCCGGAGTTTGCCGGTATTGCGACGGAAGTCAGCCAGGAGTTCTCCGCCGCCTATGCCGGGCAGCAGACGGTCGAAGAGGCCCTGGAAAAGGCGCAAGCGCTGACCAACGACGCAATGGAAGCTGCCGGCTACCGCTAAGCGTTCCGCGGCACCTTTAGGGGGCGACCGCCGGTTGCCCCCCAATCCTCATTCACCCTAAAATTCCGCATCGTCTGCGACGGCCTTGCCCGTCCACGGGGGAGATGCATCCATGGCAA
The DNA here is from genome assembly GCA_017643215.1 of Roseibium sp. Taxonomy (GTDB): domain Bacteria; phylum Pseudomonadota; class Alphaproteobacteria; order Rhizobiales; family Stappiaceae; genus Roseibium. The sequence goes on from JAEPNV010000001.1 coordinate 350,376, forward strand.
CCCAGCATTCGCGTTCCGCAGCCAGATTGATGATGGCACCGGCGGTTGTCCTGCTTCTCGGCTGGATGCTCGTGCCTCTCACGATGACCCTGTTCTTTTCATTCAAGAAGTACCTGCCCCTGCGCGGCGATTCTCTTGAGCGTGGCCTCGACTGGGTCGGTTTTGCCAACTACGTCCGGTTCATCGGATCCAGTTCGTTCTGGCCCAGCGTCCAGGCGACATTGATCATCGTCGGCGGCGTTCTGGTCATCACCGTGGTGCTCGGCGTGCTTCTGGCGATCCTTCTGGACCAGCCGTTTTGGGGCCAGGGTATTGTTCGGATCCTTGTGATCGCGCCCTTCTTTGTGATGCCGACCGTGTCCGCGCTGGTCTGGAAAAACATGTTCATGGACCCGGTGAACGGGATCCTCGCGCATTTGTGGCGCTTTTTCGGGGCCGAACCGGTGTCCTGGCTATCCGATGCCTCGGTCCAGTCGATCATCATGATCGTGTCCTGGCAGTGGCTGCCATTTGCCACACTCATTCTTCTGACCGCGGTTCAGTCGCTCGACAGCGAGCAGCTTGAGGCCGCGGAAATGGACGGCGCGTCGCCGCTGATGCGGTTCTGGCACATCATCCTGCCGCATCTCAGCCGCGCGATCACCATCGTCATCCTGATCCAGACGATCTTCCTGTTGTCGATCTTCGCCGAGATCTTCGTGACAACAGGGGGCTCGTTCGGCACACGGACACTCACCTACCTGATCTTCCAGCGCGTTGTCGACAGCCAGAACATCGGCCTGGGCTCTGCAGGCGGTGTTTACGCAATCATCCTCGCCAATATCGTTGCCATCTTCCTGATGCGCATCGTCGGCAAGAACCTCGATCGATAGGAGGCAGCCATGGCCCGTGCAGTTACCACACGCCGCAAGGTCATCACCACCGCCGCCGCCTGGGCGATCGGCCTGCTGATCTTCTTCCCGATCTACTGGACGATCCTGACCAGCTTCAAGACGGAGGCGCAGGCGATCAACGACCCGCCATTGTTCTTCGCCTTCAACTGGACGCTCGAGAATTACGCCATCGTGCAGGAGCGCTCCGACTACATGCGCTTCCTGTGGAATTCAGTGATCCTGGCCGGCGGCTCGACAGTTCTTGGCATCCTGGTGGCGGTGCCGGCGGCCTGGTCGATGGCCTTCGTGCCGTCGAAGCGGACCAAGGACATCCTGCTGTGGATGCTGTCCACCAAGATGCTGCCGGCGGTGGGCGTGCTCTACCCGATTTCGCTGCTGTTCGTGCAGTTCAACCTGCTCGACACACGCATCGGCCTGGTGATGGTGCTGATGCTGATCAACCTGCCGATCATCGTCTGGATGCTCTACACCTACTTCAAGGAAATCCCAGGTGAAATCCTGGAAGCGGCCCGGATGGACGGGGCAACTCTCAAGGAAGAAATCCTCTACATCCTGACGCCGATGGCCGTGCCGGGCATTGCCTCGACCATCCTGTTGAACTTCATCCTGGCTTGGAACGAGGCCTTCTGGACGCTGAACCTGACCGCGGCCCAGTCCGCACCGTTGACCGCCTTCATTGCCAGCTATTCCAGCCCCGAAGGCTTGTTCTTCGCCAAGCTCAGCGCGGCCTCGACCATGGCAATTGCGCCGATCCTGATCCTCGGCTGGTTCAGCCAGAAACAACTTGTCCGCGGCCTGACCTTCGGCGCGGTGAAATAAGGTTTGCACCCATGGGACAGATCACGCTCAACCAAGTGACCAAGAGCTTCGGCGATGTCGAAGTCATCACCCCTTTGGACCTGACCATCGAGGACGGTGAATTCGCGGTCTTTGTCGGCCCGTCCGGGTGCGGAAAATCCACCTTGCTCAGGCTAATTGCCGGCCTGGAGGATGTCACGTCCGGTGCCATCAATATCGACGGCAAGAATGCGACGAATGTCCCGCCTGCAAAACGCGGGCTGGCGATGGTGTTCCAGTCCTATGCGCTTTATCCGCATATGTCGGTCCGAAAGAACATCGCCTTTCCGCTGCGCATGGCCGGCCTCGACAAGGCCGAACAGAACCGGCGGGTGGAGCAGGCGGCTGCCGTTCTCAATCTGACCGACTACCTGGACCGGCGCCCGGGTCAGTTGTCGGGTGGTCAGCGGCAGCGTGTGGCCATCGGCCGGGCAATTGTGCGCGAACCCGCCGCGTTCTTGTTTGACGAACCGCTGTCGAACCTCGACGCGGCGCTTCGCGTCGGCATGCGGCTTGAGATCTCCGAACTCCATAAGCGCCTGAACACAACCATGATCTACGTCACCCACGATCAGGTTGAAGCCATGACCATGGCGGACAAAATCGTGGTTTTGAACGCCGGCCACATTGAGCAGGTCGGCTCTCCGCTCGATCTCTACCGCGCGCCGCGCAATCTGTTCGTTGCCGGGTTTATCGGTTCGCCGAAAATGAATTTCATTGAAGGCGCAGAGGCGGAAAAGCTGGGCGCGCACACGATCGGCATCCGGCCGGAACATATCGCGGTTTCCGAAAGTGACGGCCCTTGGTCCGGCGTGGTGGGCGTATCGGAGCATCTCGGTTCCGATACGTTCTTCCATGTCCATGACACGGGTCTCGCGGACACCATCGCCGTCCGGGCCGACGGCGAGGTCGGCTTCCGCCACGGTGACCGGATTCACATGACCCCGCGCGCCGATGTCATCCACAAATTCGATGCCCAGGGCATGAGGCTGCCATGACGCGGCTTGCGGGAAAGGCGGCGCTGATCACCGGCGCCGCGCGCGGCATCGGACTGGCGTTCGCCGAGGCCTATGTGCGAGAGGGCGCCCGGGTGGCGATTGCCGATATCGACGCCGAAAGGGCGCGGCACGCCGCAGACGAGATCGGCCCTGATGCCATTGCGGTCGACATGGACGTGACGCGGCAGGACAGTATCGACAAGGCCGTCGCGGCGGCTGTCGACGCGTTCGGCCGCATCGACATCCTCATCAACAACGCCGCGATCTTCACCGCCGCACCGATTGTCGAGATCGATCGCGCCGATTGCCAGCGCGTCTTCGACATCAATGTGAGTGGAACGCTGTTCACCATGCAGGCCGTTGCCCGGCACATGATCGCCCGGGGCGGCGGCGGCAAGATCATCAACATGGCAAGCCAGGCCGGCCGGCGCGGGGAACCTCTGGTCGCCGTTTACTGCGCCACGAAAGCCGCGGTGATCAGCCTGACACAGTCGGCGGGTCTCAATCTCATTCAGCACGGAATCAATGTGAATGCCATCGCGCCCGGCGTCGTTGACGGCGAGCACTGGGACGGGGTCGATGCCCTGTTTGCAAAGTACGAGAACAAACCGGTCGGCCAGAAAAAACGCGAAGTGAGCGAGAGTGTGCCGTATGGGCGGATGGGGACGGCCGATGACCTGACCGGGATGGCGGTTTTTCTCGCCAGCGAAGAAGCAAACTACATCGTCTCGCAGTGCTTCAATGTTGATGGCGGGCAATGGATGAGCTGATGCGGTTGTCCAACGCCACTCTGGGGTCCCTTGAACCATCCATCCGCGTCCCCCGATATGACCGCATGGCGCTGACGCCAGGCATCGTCCATGTCGGCCTCGGCAACTTTCACCGCGCGCACCAGGCCTGGTACCTGCACCGGTTGTTTGACATGGGGCTCGATCATGATTGGGCGATCATCGGCGCTGGAATGCGGCCCTATGATGCGGTTCAGCGGGAAAAACTGCTGGCGCAGGATTGCCTGACCACGTTGATCGAACTGGATCCTTCCGGAACGTCGGCTGAGGTGATCGGGTCCATGATCGACTACCTGCCGATCGAAGAGGGCAACGCCCCGCTTATCCGCCAAATGAGCGCGCCGGAAATCCGCATTGTCGGTCTCACGGTCACCGAGGGTGGCTACTACATCGATCCGGTGACCAACAGTTTCAACGTCTCCCACCCCGATATCGCCCACGATGCCGCGCGTCCTGATCGGCCGAAGACCGTATTCGGCGCGATGGTTGCCGCGCTCAAGCTCCGGCGCGAGCGCGGTATCGGACCCTTTACCGGCCTGAGCTGCGACAACCTCCAGGGCAACGGCGTCATCCTGCGCCAGATCATTGTCTCGCTGGCCCGCCTGTCCGATCCGGACTTGGCGGACTGGATCTCAGAACACGGCAGTTTCCCGAACTCCATGGTGGACTGCATCGTGCCGGCGACGGGGACGAAGGAAATCGAACTCGCCAAACAGTTTGGAATTGACGACGCCGTTCCGGTTACCCATGAGAATTTCCGGCATTGGGTCATCGAGGATGATTTCTGCGCCGGGCGGCCGGACTGGGACCGGGCCGGAGCGATCTTTTCCGATCAGGTCCACGCTTATGAGACGATGAAAATCCGGCTCTTGAACGCCGGTCACCAGGTGCTCGCAAATGCCGCGGAGATCCTGTCGGTGGACACGATCTCCGGCGCGATGGCGCACAACCTGATCGGTCCGTTTTTCAGCAAGGTGGTGAGGAGCGAAATCGCGCCGCATGTTGGCGCTGTTCCGGATATGACACCCTCGGACTACATCAAGCTGATCGAACGCCGATTTTCAAACACCGCGATCGTGGACACAACCCGCCGCGTGGCGTTTGACGGCTCGTCCCGGCACACCGGGTTCGTGCTGCCGACGGTCCGCGAACGGTTGGCATCCGGCGCTCCGGTCACGGGGCTGGCGCTCGTCGAGGCAGCATGGGCGCGCATGTGCGCGGGGTTCCGGGAAGACGGCAGCGACATCGCCCCGAATGATCCATTCTGGAGCGACCTCTTCATGGCGGCAAAAGCCGCAAAAGACCGCCCAAGTGCCTGGCTGGAACAGGACCAGTTTTACGGGGATCTCGCGCAAGACCGTCGGTTTGCGGAGGCCTTTGAAGACTGGCTGGAGATGATCTGGCGCGACGGTCTTAAAGCCGCTCTTCAGACCTATCTGAAGACCGCCTGATTTCAGGCGTTGATGCCCAGGTCCTTTTCATTCCGGTCCGAATCTGACCGACGTGGTTGGAATCAGCTTCGAAGGCGCGCGGTCCAATTGGCAAACGCGTCCGCAATGAGGATCTTGTCGGAGCCGATCACAAATGTGCTGACGCCGGCCGCACGCCATTGATCGATCAGGTCCTGGCATTCGGCCGCATCGGAGGAGAACACCGGCATGATGACTTTCAGCCCGGCGCCAATCGCGCAGGCCACCATTTGATTGACCGCGCGTTGGATTTCGCCCGCGCGCCAGTTGCCGTTCAAACCCATCGACACGGAAAGGTCGAACGGGCCAAACATGATTGCCGCGAGACCGTCGGTCGCGCAGATCTGTTCAATGTTTGCAAATCCTTCCGTGGTCTCGATCAGCGGAATCGCGCCGACACGCGCTTCTTCCGCTGCAACATAAGCTTCCCAATTGCGAATGAAATGCCCGCCCGACCGGCAGCACGGGCATGCGCCGCGAAGGCCGTGCGGGCCAAAACGGGTGGCGGCGACCGCTCTCACTGCCTCCTCGGCGGTCGTGACATTGGGCACCACCACATGCCGGATGCCAGCGTCCAGCGCTTTCATGATGTCGGCAGGATCGTTGCGCTGAACGCGGATCGCTGCGGCAATGTCGATGGCGTCCGCGGCGCGTGCCAGGTTTTCGGCCGCTTCTATTCCGAAGGGCCCGTGTTCGCAGTCGACAATCGTGAACTGGAATCCGTTCAGTCCGATCAGATCGACCAGTTCGGGCGCCGGGATCTGGGTCCAGGTGCCGAGCACCGTTTCTGGTGACGCAAGCAGGGATTTCAGATCGCGTGTCATGCGTCCGCCAGTCCGAGGATGGCTTTGCACTTGATCTCAACGAGGATCCCCGGCATCGAGAATCCTTTGACGGAAAATCCTGTCCAGGTCGGATAGCGATTGACGAAGAAACGATCCTTCACGGCCATGAAGGTTTTCAGGTCGGCCATGTCATCGGCAAACCAGGTCTCAAGCTCAACCACATCGTCGAAGCCGGCACTGGCGGCTGTGAGCACTTTCTCGACGTTTCGGAATGCCTGGCTGAATTGCGCCTCGACGCCCCGAACCACGTTCAGGTCCGCGTCACGCCCGACCTGGCCGGAGATGTAAAGCGTATCGCCGATCAGGATACCGGGGGCGTAGTGATAGGTGTCGTAGATGTTCTCCATCCCTTCGGGGACGATGACCTTGCGAATGGGCATCAGTGTCACCTCCTGTAGCACACGGCCTTGACGGCTGCGGCAATGTCCCGGGCATCGGGCATGTACGCCCGTTCCAGACTGTCGTTGTAGGGAACAGGCATTTCCGGCGCGCCGACGCGGGCCACCGGCGCGTCCAGCCAGTCGAAGGCTTCCTCGGTGATTGCCGCGGCGATTTCGCCCCCGAAGCCGCCGAATTTCGGCGCTTCGTGGACCACCACGGCTCGATTGGTTCTTTTCACGCTTTCCACGACGGTTTCGATATCGAACGGTTTGAACGTACGCGGGTCGATCACCTCCACCGACACGCCGTCCCGCTCCAGACGTTCGGCCGCCTGAACGGCGCGCTCGACCATGGCAAGGGTGGCAATGACGGTGCAGTCCGCGCCGGGGCGCACAATGCGGGCCTTGCCGGGTGAAATGACAAAGTCTTGCTCCGGCACCGGTTGTTCTGCGCCAAGGTAGAGGAGTTTGTGTTCCAGAAAGACGACCGGTCCGTCGGATCGGATCGCCGCCGCCATCAGGCCCTTGGTATCGTAGGGCGTTGATGGCGCATAGACTTCAAGGCCTGGGACATTGACAAATAGGGATTCCAAGGATTGGCAGTGCTGGGCGGCGAGCCGAATGCCGGCACCCTGGGGGCCGCGGAAGACGACCGGCACCTTGGCCTTTCCGCCCAACATGAACCGCGCCTTGGCCGCCTGATTGACGATGGCATCCATCATCAAGGTGACGAAATCCCAAAGCTGCGCCTCGACAATAACCCGTTTGCCGCAAATGGCGGCGCCCACGCCGCACGTGGCGAGCGCGCCTTCGGAAATCGGTGTGTCGCGCACCCTCTCGCGGCCGAACCTGTCGTAAAGGCCGCGTGTTGTTCCGAAGATCCCGCCGATCCGGCCGATGTCCTCACCAAGTACGATGACATCCGGATCCCGTGCCATTTCCTGGTGGAATGCTTCGTTGATCGCCTTTAGATAGGTGATCGGCCGCGCCCCGGGATCAGGTTCGGGTTGACAAGCGGCCAGTGCCGGTGCTGACACAAACGTTAACGCATTGCCAAGCGTTGGTTCGGGCTGGGCTCTGGCCCAATCAATCGCCGCTTCTATCTCGCCGTTAACCTCAGATACGAGCTGCTCGTAGTCAGTATCGTCAACCGCGCCCGCGCGTTTGGCCTGATCGGTGAGGCGCAGAAGCGGGTCGGCGGCTTTCCAGTCCGCCTCCTCTCCCTCCGGGCGATAGGCCGGAAGGTTGGCGCGCATGGAATGATCGTCCCAGCGGTAGGTGAGGGCCTCGATCAGGGTCGGTCCGTCGCCGGCGCGGGCGCGCAGCGCGGCCCGTTCAACGGCGGCGTAAACGGCCATCACATCGTTGCCGTTGATGCGCTCCGAGGGCATCCCATAGGCACCGGCGCGCCCGGCAATGGACGGACCGGCTGTGACGGCTTCGGTCGATGTGGAAAGTCCGTACTGGTTGTTTTCGCAGAAGAAGATCAGCGGCAGGGCCCAAACGGCTGCCAGGTTCATGGCCTCGTGAAAGATGCCTTCGTTGGCCGCACCATCCCCGAAAAACGTGATCCCGATGTTTCCGGAGCCGTTGAGCTGTTCGGCAAGGGCAGCGCCGGTGCCGAGTCCCATTCCCGCGCCGATGATACCGTTGGCGCCAAGGATGCCGTTTTCAAAATCCACGATGTGCATGGATCCGCCGAGCCCGGCGCAAGAACCGGTCGCCTTGCCCATCAGTTCCGCGAACATTTCCCTGATATCTGCGCCTTTCGCGATGGTGTGCCCGTGGCCGCGATGATGCGTCAGGATGAAGTCGTTCGGCAAAAGCACATGGCATGCGCCGACCGCGATCGCTTCCTGACCGACGCTGGAGTGTGCGGTGCCTTTGATCACGCCTTGCAGAAAAAGCTCTCTAGCACGCGTTTCAAAGCGCCGGATTTGAAGCATGAGGCGAAGCGCTTGCCTCAGGTCGGCAGGTCCCAACCGATTGCTCGGCGCTTGGCGGTTAAGGGTATCGAGGATTGATACGCTCGCCATCGGATCACCCGTACACCAGGTTCGGCAGCCACAGCGACAGGCTTGGAAACAGCACGATGATTGCCAGCCCCAGCAATTGCAGCACTATGAATGGCCACTGCGCGGCATAGATATCCTGGAGCGAGATGCTGTCGGGTGCTGCGCCCTTCAGATAAAAACAAGCAGGGCCGAACGGCGGCGTCAGGTAGGCGATCTGCATGGACAGATTGAAGACAATACCGAACCAGATCGGATCGTAGCCAAGCGCAATCAGGGTCGGCAGGAAGACCGGCATGGTCAAAAACAAGATGCCGATCCAGTCGATGAAGAATCCCAGGAGGATGAATACGCCAATCATAATAAGGATGATCACGGCCGGCTCGGCGGAAATGCCGGCCAGTTGGGCTTTGGCGAACGCAATACCGCCCAAAAGATTGTAAATCCCGATCAGCGCATTGGTGCCGAACACAAGCCAGAACACGACGCCGCAGGTTTTCAGGGCCTGGATCAGCGCGCCGCTGATCATCTGCCATGACAGTTCCCGCCGGACCCAGGCGGCAACGATCGTTCCGGCAACGCCGAGCGCGGCGCTTTCCGTGATTGAAGCAAGACCGGTATAGATCGACATCAAGACGGTGGCGGCAACCAGCATTGGTAACGCAACGCCCTTGAAGAGCTTCAGCTTTTCAGATAGCGGCATGGCCAGTTCATCCGCATCCGCAGGCGGTCCGAGCTCCGGATTAAGGTGGCACCGGATCACGATGTAACCGATGTAAAGCGTGGCCAGCAGCAGTCCGGGAATGAGCGTCGCCAGGAACAGGTGGGAAATGGAGACCTGGGCCGTGATCCCATAAAAGATCAAAATGATCGAAGGCGGGATCATGGTGCCGAGTGAGCCGCCGGCGGTGATTGTCCCGATCGCAAGCTTCTTGTCATAGCCGCGCCGCAGCATCTGCGGCAGGGCCACGAGGCCGAGAAGCACGATCTCGCCGCCGATGATGCCCGTGGTCGCACCCAAAATGACCGCCACCACGGTCGTGATCACCGCGAGTCCGCCGCGCAAGCCACCGGCGAGGACATGAAAGGCGCGGTAAAGGTCACGGGCGACGCCCGAGCGTTCCATGATCGAGGCCATCAGAACGAACATCGGAACCGCCACCAACACGAAGGAGGACACGAACTCGGCCGTACGGCTGCCGATGAGAAAAAGCCCGCCGATGCCGAAATTTGTCAGCGCAAGGACAACGGCGATCGCACCGGAGACAAACGCAAACGGCACGCCGATCGCCAACAAGGTGACCATGGCGAACAGGATCACGAGAGAGAGAGTTCCGATATCCATCACACGCGATCGCCGTCAGAGGCCTGCCGGTTCGGCCGGCGGAAGAAGCGCCACAGTTGCCTGAGCAGAACGGCAAGAAACAACGCGCACGAGATGAACAGCGCGGCCTTGATGAAGGCTGGCATCGGCGTGTTCCAGGATGTGCCGGAGGTTTCGGGAATCCAGGTGCCGTCCGGCTGAAACCGGAGCAGCGACCGCTCGGTCAAGCGCCAGGCGGAATAGGTGAGGCCGCCGATATAGACGAGCCCGCACACAAGGCCGATGAACTCCGCAAGCCGCCGAAAGCCGGGGCTGGCCGCATCGGACAGGAGCGTGATCCGCATATGGGATTTGTCCACCATGCAATACGCGCCGCCGATCAAGAATGCGACCGCCGCGAAGATACCCGCGATTTCATGCGCCCAGATTGTGGGCGCGTTGAAACCGTATCGGGCGACAACTTCGAAAACCATCATGATGACGATGGCAAGGAAACCGAGCGAAATGCCCGCCCCGAGCCGGAGGATGAACCGATCCATGACTTGCCCGCCTTGAAGCGGGGTGTCCATTGGGCACCCCGTATGTGGCTTAAAGGATGCCGAGCGAGGTCATGTACGCCCTGTGGCTGTCCACGATGGCCTGGGCGTCTTCGGACTTGGCACCCCAGTCGTTCCAGACCTCCAGCAACATGTTGCGGAACTTTTCCGCGTCGGCCTCGCCAAACTCGATGAAGGTCACGCCGAGTTCGTTTTTCGCCTTGTCGATCGCGGCGACTTCCTGGTCGCCGAGCGTCGTCAAAAGGTCGTCCGAAAGGCCGTTGCAGGCCGCTTCGAACTTGGCTTTGGCGTCGTCAGAGAGCTTGTTCCATTTTTCGATGGACACCGACATTTCGGTGACCGGCATGGAATGGCGGGCAAACACGGAGTATTTTGCGTTGTTGTACATGCCGAACGCCATGTTCAGTCCGACATTGGCAAGATCCGAGGCATCCAGGACGCCGGTTTCCAGCGCGGTGATCGCATCGCCCGGAGCCAGATTGACGAGCGATGCGCCGGCCCGGGTGAGCAGATCCGAAGGCAATCCACCCGGTGCCCGGATCTTGATGCCCTGAAAGTCTTCCACATTCTCAATCGGGACTGTCGACGGGATTTGTTCTTGCGGCCAGTGCACGACGCAGATCATGTGCAGGCCGTATTTCGCATAGAGCGTGCGTCCAAGTTCCAGGCCCCCGCCTTCGGTGAACCATGTGTCGCGCACGTCCGTGTTTGGATAGGCGGACAAGGTGTCTCCGAAAACCGCCATGGCGGGATCTTTGCCGGCAAAGAAAGTGGGGCCGGTGTACTGACCGTCCAGCAGTCCGTTTTCAATGGCGTCTATGGTTTCTGTCGGCCCAACCACGGCCCGCGCCGGAAACACCTGGATGTCCACCTCGCCATTGGTGTCGGCTTTGAGCTTGGCCGCCATCTCCTCAAAGCCAGTGGTCGTGGCGGCGCTCGCGCCGAGGAAGGTTTGCATCTTGAACGTTTCGGCACCGGCCGCGCCGGCCGATAGGATCGTCGCAGCGCACGCGGCGCATAACACGGATTTCAATGACATTTTGTATCCTCCCGGTGGTTATGACGCCTGGTTTTTGTCAGGCCGCGATGCGGACCTGTGGCATCTCAAGAATGCTTTTGGTTTCTGCGACGCTTGCCGGTTCGCGCCCCAGCGCCCGGGCCTGTGCGACCACCTTTGCAATCACTTCGGCATTCGTCAGATTGCGTGCCCCGTCGGTGTAGGCGTAATCGCCAAGCCCGATGGAGATGTGGCCGCCTTCGCGCAGGATCTTGTCGGTTAGTTGGAAGAGGTCGCCCTTGTAGTTCACGACCGTCCAGACGGTTGCGAAGTCTTTCGGCAGGAACGCCGTATGCGCATCAAGGCCCGCGACGGTTCCAGGATGACCGGCGAAGATGGTCTCGTCGGTCATGCAAAAACAGATGTAAGCGGGCTGCTTGAGCACGCCCATTTTAAGAAACTGATGGATCTGCCGGGTGAAGCTGACATTCCACGACACCAGATAGGGCTTGAGCCCATGGTGGTCGATGCGTTCGGCGAAATGCATCAGCGTGCCGGTCGAATTCTTGTAGATGAGATCGGTGGTCTTGTAGGTGCCTTTTTGCGGATCCCACCAATCGACATTGACGCTGCCGCAGTCCATCGGCGCGAAGTCCGGCGCGGTATCCGCCGACTTCATCATGTCCTCAACCGCCGCAAAACGCCCCGTGGCGTCTGCGTCGTTCGCGACATAGCCGAGGGTTGGATGGATCAGGATATTTGAACCGGCCCGAATTCCGGCGTTGGTCTCCAGGTAGAAGGCTGAGGCGTGGTCGGGGTCACCGTCCGCGGTCCGGCCGTGATAGTGCACGATCGCCGCCCCCTCGTCATAGCAGGCCTTGGCATCACGAATGATCTCGGCCGGCAAGAAGGGCACATGCGGATTCCCGGCCCGCGTGGCGAGTTCATTGACCCGCGCTTCGATGATGACTTTTTCCAATTTGTCCTCCCGCCCGACAGATCGAGCAGGGCGAAAGATAGAGCCATTTTTTCACAAAAGCCATAGATAAGTTATAAGTATGTTGATCATACTGACCAATTATATTACTTAAGTAATATGAAAAGCGTCTCCAAACCCAATCAATTCGCCGCTGATGTGGCGGCTTTGTTCGATGGCCAGTTTCCCGGCCACACGATGCAGCGCCTGCGCACGCCGGACGGAAGATACCGTTATCTGTATGTGAGTTCGGGCGTCCGTGAGTCCTTCGGGCTCGACCCGGACAGGCTCATGGCGGCGGATGATGTCGACCATGGCTGGCTTCATCCGGACGATCGGCCTTTGTTCGTTGGCGCCTTGGAGCGGTCGGCAAAAGACCTGACGCCTTTGGACATTGAAGTGCGGGTGGAAAATCCGAAGGGCGGCTACAAATGGGTCCGGTCTTTGGGCCGGCCACGACGTTTATCGGATGGCACGGTGATCTGGGATGGCGTCGCTCTGGATGTGACCGACCGGCGCGAGGCGCTGGAGGCTCTGGAACGGGCGCTCGCCGAAGCCCGGCGCAACGAAATCGCGGAAGGCCGTTTCGCCTATATCGCCGCAGCCGAATTGGCCGGCCCGTTGGCAGACCTCCGCTTGGCTGTTCAGTCAATCAAGGCGGCGTCAGAGGGCACAGAAGAGGACTTCCCGGGTGCTGCGGCTCAACTTGAGACCGCGTTCAAAAGGTTCGAAATGGCGTTTTCCGCGGCCCGCGACCTTGTGACGTCGGAGCCGCGACCGGAACCTGTTAAAAAGACGGCCGTCCACAACACCAGTCTCACGCGCCGGCAGAACGAAATACTGACGCTCATCCGGCAAGGCGCGTCCAATCGCGACATTGCTGAGCGGTTTGGCATATCGGAAGGGACGGTCAAGCTGCATGTCAGTGCGATCCTAAAACGGCTTGGGGTTCGCAACCGGACCGAGGCGGCGCACCTTTAAACAGCGATTTCGGTCCGGACGGATTTTCGTGCCTAATCAAATGCGCCGGGCTTTGTTTGCGCGCGGCTGCCGGTTGGGCCCGATCAGACGGACACCAGGATGACTCTGTCTGATCGGACAACGCGGCCGGATAATTCGGCAGCGAAGGGGCCTGACTTATGCTGCTTCGCGGCCGCCGCCCGCTTCCATTTCGGCGCGGCTTTCCAGACCGACGCCGTATTCGTTGGCCCAAATGATGGTCATCGGCCATTTGCTTCCGTTGGCCCGCTCCATGATCACGTGTGTTCCCACAGGAGCGCCGGCAAACGGCATGACACCCGCGCCGCCATTAGACACGTTGATCAGATAGGTGGTGTGGGCCGTGTTGTTGGTATGAATTGTAATTTTTTCACCGCCGCCGGATTCGCGCACCGCGCGGCGACGCTCCTCAACGTCACTGGCCATCTCTTCCAGGAAGCCTTCGACACCCCGCGCCATTGAGTCTGCAACCCCCTTCACCTCTCGGGCGATCCGGTCCACAGTCTCTGCTTCGCTGGCCGTCTCTTGAATGCGGCTGCTGACCGCCGTGGCGCTCTGAACGGCATTGCCTGTGCCATCGGCGGCCATTGTGATGCTCTGCGAGATTTCACGTGTGGCCTGACTTTGTTCGCGGACCGCCGTGGTAATCGCACCGGTCACGTCCATGATGTCTTCGATTGAGGACGTGATCTCGCGGATCGATCCCACTGCGCCGTCCGTCAAGCCTTGAACGGCGCTGATTTGCGTCGCGATTTCTTCCGTTGCCTTGGCTGTTTGCGTGGACAGTTCCTTGACTTCCGCGGCGACGACCGCAAAGCCCTTTCCAGCTTCGCCCGCGCGGGCCGCCTCGATCGTGGCGTTGAGTGCAAGAAGATTGGTCTGCTCGGCAATGTCGCGGATCATCTCGACAACGGTGCCGATCTTCTGTGCCGCGTCAGACAGGCTGGAAACGTTCTGATCCGTCTGTCGTGCGATGCCGGTCGCCTGACTGATGATTTCGTTCGCCCGGTTCGACTGGTTCATGATCTCGTCGATCGCGCTGGCCATTTCCTCCGCCGCCGCGGCCACGGTCTGAACATTTTCAGAGGATGAACTGGACGCATTGCGGGCGGTTTCCGCGCCGCTCGACGCATTTGCGGATATGGCCGACACACGCTCGGCAATTTCGATCATGTTCTCTGTCTTGGTATCGACATCGAACGTGACCTCGCCCATGAGTTCACGGAATTTGTTGATGAGAGTTTCCATCTGGTTTTGGCGAAGCCGTTCCTTGTCGCGCTCCTGGGCCGCGTCCGCCTCAAGCGCTAGGCGCATGCGGGCATTTTCCTGAAAGACGACGCCGGCCCGGGCGAGTTCGCCGATCACGTCTGATCGATCCGTCATTGGCATCTCGAAATCGAGTTCGCGGTCCACGATCCGAATGAGATTGCGTCTGATGGTGTTCAAGGACCGGTTGATTGCGGCGGTCTGCCAGAAGCTGACGATCAGCGTCGCGGCCACCAGGACAAGTGCCGCGCCGGCCAATGTATAGACACGGTTCCACGCGTTGGCCTCGAGTAGCCCAGCACGGATCTGGGCGGCGTCGACGAACGAGTGAGCCACAGAACGGATCAGACCGAGCCGTTTGGTGGCCGTGGCGAACCAAACGGATCCGTCAATGCCCTGACCGTCAAGCGTTTGCGGCAACTCGCGCAGCACTTGGCGCCACGCCATCACCTGGTCCACATCCGGGCCAGCCACCGCGGCGTCAAACGCAGCCAATTGTTCGGGCGTTGCTTCCTCCTTGAATTTCCGCAGGTAGGACGTTTCGACCGATAAGCGATCGTAATAGGCCAGAAACAGGTTTTGCGAGACGCTTCCATCCAGCATTGCTTTCGCAAACAGGCGCCCGCCAAGAGCCCGCTCAAGGCCGCCCGCCTCCGTTGCCTCCGTCAAGTGGGCGAACGGGACCATCTGGATGACATATTCCTTGTCATGGCTCGCTTGCACTGCTGCATAGACCACCCCGAGCAGCAACCGTACCCTTTCGGTGTAGAACTTCAGGTTCTCCGCGCCCGTCGCCAATTTGCTGTCGACGCGGGCGCGATGCCCCGCAATTGCGTCAAGCTCGCCTGCCGCTTCCTGGATGTAAGTTTGAAGCGGGGTGTCCATCAACGAAAGGGATGCAACCGCTTGATATAAATTCGCCAAAGCCGCGTCGGACAGTTCGCGTTGCTCGAGCAGAAGGGACCTGGGCCTGTCGGCATGCCCTGACGCAAGCAGCACCGCGGTCCGGCCGCGTTCCTTCTGCAATTCGTGCAGTGTGGCTTCCGCGTCCTGAGCTATTTTTGAAATCGGGAGCAAATCCGCCGCGCGTTGTGCATCGCGATAGCTCTCGGTGAGAAAGAATGCCGTGAAACCGAGCAGCGCGATCAACGGCACAATGACCGCCAAGGCGATTTGAATCCTGAGCGATTTGAGCATTGTAAATATTCCTCAGCGGAAGGTTTTGAAAAACATCGCTATATTTGAATCATCTGGTTAACAGGACGTGCACGCGGAGGTAGTGCATGTGATGTACGTAGTAATACGCATTTTGTGTTCCGATTCCGCGCATTTCTGCGGCCTGAATTGACAAAAGGCCGTATGCCGGAAATCGATGCAGAAATTCACTGCCCGCTCAGGATGCAGATTTGGAAATTCGAATAGTGCGGCGCAGCATATTGTTGCATAAGAAATAGACCTGCGCATAATCAGGGCATGGACAGTGCGCTCTCAATTCTCGTCATCGACGAAAACCGGATCCGGGCGTCGATCATCGAGCAGGGGCTGCGCGAGGCGGGGCATGATCACGTTGTCGTGATCCATCAAGTGTCCGGGCTTGTCCGGCAGATTGCCGATATTGCGCCGGACGTGATCGTCATTGATCTGGAAAATCCCAACCGCGACCAGCTTGAGCACATTTTTCAGGTTTCGCGCGCCGTCCGCCGGCCGATCGCCATGTTCGTCGACACCTCCGAACCCGGGTCCATTGAGGCGGCGGTGGATGCCGGCGTTTCGGCCTATGTCGTTGACGGCCTCAAGAAGGAACGGGTGAAAGCGATCATGGATATGGCCATCAGCCGGTTCCGGGCGTTCTCCCGCCTGGAAGGTGAGCTGGAGGCGGCCCGTGGCGCGCTGGCCGCCCGCAAGACGGTTGATCGTGCAAAAGGCATTTTGATGAAATCCAAGGGTTTGTCGGAACAGGAGGCCTATGACCTCTTGCGGCGGACCGCCATGCAACAAAGCCGGAAAATCAATGAGGTGGCGGAAAGCCTGATCATTGCCGCCGGCCTTTTGGAGGAATGAGCGGTGGGGTGCGGACACGCCTTTGCGCGGTATTGCGAAACTGAGCCGGGGACGATGCAATGACCGCTGCATCACGCCAGGTCGTCGCCGGCTTCATTCCCTTGCTTGACGCGGCTGTTCTGATCGCCGCCAGGGAAGGCGGTTTTGCCGAGCGCGAGGGGATCGGTCTGAAGCTCGTGCGCGAAACCTCCTGGGCGAACATCCGCGACCGGATGGCGGTCGGTCATTTTGACGTGGCCCACATGCTCGCGCCCATGCCGATCGCCTCGACATTGAAGCTGACTGCGTTGCCGGTGCCCATGCGCGCGGCGATGGTGTTGGGATTGGGTGGCAACGCGATCACCGTTTCAACTGCCGTGGCCGCCGGAATGGCAAATGAGGGCTGGGACGGAACCCTCGATCCGCTGGCCTCGGGGCAGGCCCTGGCAAGCCATGTCC
The DNA here is from genome assembly GCA_017643215.1 of Roseibium sp. Classification (GTDB taxonomy): domain Bacteria; phylum Pseudomonadota; class Alphaproteobacteria; order Rhizobiales; family Stappiaceae; genus Roseibium. The sequence continues at coordinate 367,216 of JAEPNV010000001.1, forward strand.
GCGATCGGGCTACGCGCGGGCAATCTCATTTGAAGTTCGGTGTTGTGCACCCGTTTTCCGGGCATGCCTATGAGCTGAGATACTGGCTTGCGGCGGCGGGCCTTGATCCGGCGGTGGATGTCGAGATCACCGTCGTTCCACCAAGGATCATGCCCGACGCGTTGGCCAACCATCATCTCGATGGCTATTGCGTCGGCGAACCCTGGAACACGGTCGCGGTTGATGCCGGCGCCGGACGGTTCGCCACCTGCAAGCAGCTTATCTGGCCCAACAGTCCGGAAAAGGTCCTTGGGGCAACGGAGGCCTGGGCAAACGCACATCCAGATACACTGGTCAGGCTGATCCGGGCGTTGGGACAGGCCGCGGCCTGGTGTGGTGATCCGCGCAATACAGCCGCGTTGGCCGAGCTTCTGTCTGGCGGGGAATACCTGGATTGCCGGCCAAACGAATGCATCCCGGCCTTGACTGGTCGGTTGAGGGTCGCGGGCGATCGCGAGACACACGTTCCCGGATTTTTCCAGTTTACCGGACAGGCGGGGGCGGTCCCGCGCAGGGAGCACGGGCTCTGGTTCTATTCGCAGATGCTCAGATGGCGGCAGATCTCCTATTCGGCAGAAGATGCCGATCGCGTTGCGGCCATATTCGACGGCACGATGTGCCGGGACGCGCTCGGAGTCGCAGGTCCGGGGGACGACGCCGGACGATCGGATGTGGCGTTTTTCGACCGCCGGCGCTTTGATCCGGCAGCGGTCGAGGACTACGCCCTGTCCTTTTAATGGGCGGGATGCTGCTTTGCACAATTTTCCGGCAACTGCCTGTGCCATGCGCCTAACCGGCAATCAGGATGGCCTATACGGGTTATTACGTACAATCGGATATCAGTTTGAAATATATCAATAAAATCAGACTCCGGCGTTTGGCACGATATCTGCTAATCTGAAGGCCGGAGCCAATGACGGCTCACAACATATGGCGCCCAAGGTTGGGCGTTAACGGCAAAGCCGCCGATTTGATCCGCCTGCCTCCCAAGCGCGGATCAAATGGCGGCTTTTTTCGTTGCTGCGTTGGGTCCTGCACCAGGATCGGCGGAACAGAGGGGATTGGACGTGACTATTTTCAAATCGATGCCGAAGCGCGTGGCGCTTTCCGCCTTGGTAGCGGCAGCGGTGGCGATGCCCGCATCCGCCGCGTTCGCGGAGATGCTGGATGTCGAAAAGGACGAGTTGAAGTTCGGCTTCATCAAACTCACCGACATGGCGCCGCTCGCGGTGGCCTATGAAAACGGCTATTTCGAGGATGAGGGCCTGTTTGTCACGCTGGAGGCCCAGGCCAACTGGAAAGTGCTGCTCGACCGCGTCATCACGGGCGAACTCGACGGCGCGCACATGCTTGCCGGCCAGCCGCTGGCCGCGACCATCGGTTTTGGCACGAAGGCGCATATCGTGACGCCGTTTTCCATGGATCTGAACGGAAACGGCATCACCGTGTCCAACGAGATCTGGGACATGATGAAGCCCCATATCGAGATGCAGCCCGACGGCAAGCCGGTGCATCCGATCAAAGCGTCGTCGCTGAAACCGGTCGTCGAGCAGTTCAAGGCCGAGGGAAAGCCGTTCAATATGGGCATGGTGTTCCCGGTCTCCACGCACAATTACGAGCTTCGGTATTGGCTCGCCTCCGGTGACATTCATCCGGGCTATTATTCCAAGACCGATATTTCCGGGCAGATCCAGGGCGATGCCCTGTTGTCGGTCACCCCGCCGCCGCAAATGCCGGCCACTTTGGAAGCGGGCACCATCCACGGCTACTGCGTTGGCGAGCCCTGGAACCAGCAGGCCGTGTTCAAGGGCATCGGCGTGCCGGTCATCACCGACTACCAGATCTGGAAGAACAATCCGGAGAAGGTGTTTGGCCTGACCAAGGAATTCACCGAAGAGTATCCCAACACCACGCTAGCGCTGACCAAGGCGCTGATCCGCGCCGCCAAGTGGCTGGACGAGAACGACAACGCCAACCGCATGGACGCGGTCGAAATCCTGGCGCGCTCCGAATATGTCGGTGCTGACGCCGAGGTGATCGCCAACTCCATGACCGGCACGTTCGAGTTCGAAAAGGGCGACAAGCGCGAGATTCCGGACTTCAACGTTTTTTACCGCTATTTCGCGACCTATCCTTACTACTCCGACGCCATCTGGTACCTCACCCAAATGCGCCGCTGGGGCCAGATCGCCGAGCATCAGCCTGATGACTGGTACCACCAGGTGGCCAAGGACGTTTACCGTCCCGACATCTATCTGGAAGCGGCAAAGATGCTGGTCGAAGAAGGCCATGTCGATGAGGCCGACTTCCCTTGGGACACGGACGGCTACAAGGCCCCGACACCGGCTGAAGACATCATCGACGGCATTTCCTACGACGGCCGGTTCCCCAACGCCTACATCGACAGCCTGCCGATCGGCCTGAAAGGCAAACAGATCGTCGACGGCAGTGAAGTGGTCGGCGGCTGAGCCGGCCGCGGCGGCGGGCAACACCGCCGCCGCTTGTTTCCCCACAACGTCTTTTTAAGGACATAAGGACCATTCAAATGGCCAATGCTGAAACCGCGGCCGGTCTGGACCCGGACCGTCTCACGCGCCGGGAGCGGCTTTTCACCCGGATCAACAAGGCGGCGGGCTGGCTGGACGCGCTCGGGTTTTCCTGGCTGGTGCCGTTGATGAAGATCGCCGCGGGCGATAATCCCAGGGAGCAACTGGGTGAACTGAAGCGGGTGCTGGTTATCCCACTCGTTGGCATCGGCCTGTTTTTGATGCTGTGGGCGGCGCTTGCGCCTCAGGTTCAAACGTCCTTGGGCGCCGTGCCCGGACCGGCGCAGGTCTGGACTCAGGCGGTCAACCTTTGGGACGACCACGTCCGCGAACGCGAAAAGGCCGCCGCCTTTTATGAACGGCAGGAAACCCGCAATGCCAAGCTCGAAGCCGAGGGCAGGGCCGACAAGGTCAAGTGGCGCGACTATACGGGTAAGCCGACCTATATCGACCAGATCGGAACATCGCTCAAAACCGTCGGGATCGGCTTTCTGATCGCGACGATCATCGCGGTACCGCTCGGCATTGCGTCGGGTCTTTCGCGCACGTTCAACGGCGCGATCAATCCGATCATTCAAATCTTCAAGCCGGTTTCACCGCTCGCCTGGCTGCCGATCGTCACCATGATCGTCTCGGCCACCTACGCCAATCCCTTCGACTGGCTGTCCAAGTCGCTGTTGATTTCGGCCGTGACCGTCACGCTGTGTTCCATGTGGCCGACCCTGATCAATACGGCGCTTGGTGTTGCCTCCGTTGACCGGGACCTCATGAATGTCGGCCGCGTGCTGCAGCTTCCGACCTGGAAGACCATCACAAAGCTCGTACTGCCATCGTCGCTGCCGCTGATTTTCACCGGTCTACGTTTGTCGCTGGGTGTCGGCTGGATGGTGCTGATCGCGGCCGAAATGCTGGCGCAGAATCCCGGTCTTGGAAAGTTCGTCTGGGATGAATTCCAGAACGGATCGTCCCAGTCGCTTGCGCGGATCATGGTCGCGGTCCTGACGATCGGCCTGATCGGCTTCATGCTGGACCGGCTGATGTTCGCCCTGCAGCGCGCCTTCACATTCTCGGCGAACCGGTAAGGAGGCGGCGATGGCTTTTCTGGAAGTGTCCGGCGTCTCCAAGTCCTACGGCGAAGGCGCCAAGCGGACCGATGTTCTCCAAGACATCAACCTGAAGGTGGAGGATGGCGAGTTTATTGCCATCGTCGGCTTCTCCGGCACCGGCAAGACCACGCTGATCTCGCTCCTGGCCGGCCTGATCGAACCGGACGAAGGTGGCATCATCTTCAAGGGCAAGGAGATCGATGGTCCAGGACCGGAACGCGGCGTTGTGTTCCAGTCCTATTCCCTGATGCCGTGGCTGTCCGTGTTCGGAAACGTCGCCCTGGCGGTTGACAGTGTCTTCAAGGGAAAGCCGGCGGCCGAACGGCGGGACATTGCGGACACCTATATCGACATGGTCGGGCTGACCCATGCCCGGGACCGGAAGCCGGCGGAATTGTCCGGCGGCATGCGCCAGCGTGTGGCCGTGGCAAGGGCGCTGGCCATGCGGCCGGAAGTCCTCCTGCTGGACGAGCCGCTGTCCGCGCTCGACGCCCTGACCCGGGCCAAGCTGCAGGACGAGTTCGCGGCGATCTGCGAACAGGAAAAGAAGACGATCGTGCTCATCACCAACGATGTTGACGAGGCGATCCTTCTGGCCGACCGCATCATTCCCCTAAAGCCGGGAACGACCGCGACACTCGGCCCTGAGTTCGCCGTGCCGTTCAAACGTCCGCGCGACCGGGATGAACTCAATCATGACGATGATTTCATCCGCCTGCGCGCCGACATCACCGAATATCTGATGGCGGTGGGCGCGGAACGCGGAGCCGATCTGGAACGCGACATCGTGCTTCCCAATATCGTCCCGATCACACAGCGGATCGCCGGGACGGACAAGCTGCCGGCCGCTTATGAGAGGGCCGCGCAGACGGTGACCGATGATCGTTTTCTTGAATTTAGCCAGCTCAAGAAGGTTTATCCGACTCCGAAAGGCCCATTGACGGTTGTCGATGGCTTCGATCTGAAGATGCAAAAGGGTGAGTTCATCACGCTGATCGGCCATTCGGGATGCGGCAAGTCGACGGTCCTGTCGATGGTGGCCGGCCTCAATCCGATCACCGAGGGCGGCATCATCCTGGATGGAACCCATGTGGTGAATGCGGGCCCCGACCGGGCCGTTGTGTTCCAGGCGCCATCCCTGATGCCCTGGCTGACGGCCCATGAGAATGTCGCGCTCGGTGTCGACAAGGTCTATCCGGATGCGTCCCGCGCGGAAAAACGCGACATCATCGAGTACTACCTTTCCCGGGTGGGCCTTGCCGATGCCATGCAAAAACCGGCGGCGGACCTGTCCAACGGCATGAAACAACGCGTCGGCATCGCGCGGGCTTTTGCTCTGTCGCCCAAGCTGCTTTTACTCGACGAGCCGTTCGGCATGCTCGACAGCCTGACCCGGTGGGAACTCCAGGACGTCTTGATGGACGTGTGGAAGCGGACCCAGGTCACCGCGATTTGTGTCACGCATGACGTGGATGAGGCAATCCTGCTCGCCGACCGCGTTGTCATGATGTCCAACGGGCCGAATGCCCGCATAGGCAACATCATGGAGGTCGATCTGCCGCGGCCCCGGTCACGCAAACAGCTTCTGGCCCACCCCGACTACTACGCCTATCGCGAGGAACTGCTCGACTTCCTGGAAGCCTATGAGGGCGGCGCGGACCCGAGCGAGGCGCAGCTTCAATCCATCCAGGCCAAGCGGGCGGCGCGGCTTGCCCGCCAAAAGGCCGCCATGGACGCCGCCGAGTGAAAGCCTGTCGAGGACATCTCATGACCAAGCCAAAACTTGTCATTGTCGGAAACGGAATGGCGCCGGGCCGGATGCTCGAATTCCTTTTCGACAATTCGCCGGACACCTTCGACGTCACGATCTTCAACGCCGAACCACGGGTAAACTACAACCGGTTGATGCTGTCCCCGGTGCTGTCGGGCGAAAAATGTTATGACGACATCATCACCCATGGCAACGATTGGTATGCGCAGCACAATGTAACGCTGCACAAGGGCGCCAAGGTTTCCATGATCGATCGGGCCGCCAAAACGGTCACGTCGGAGAATGGCCTAACCGCTGCCTACGACAAGCTGGTCGTCGCCACCGGGTCCAATCCCTTCATCATTCCGTTGCCGGGTAAGGAGTTGGACGGCGTCCTGACCTATCGGGATCTCGAGGACGTCGAGAAAATGCTCGATGCCGCGCAGCGTGGCGGTCGCGCTGTGGTCATCGGCGGTGGCCTGCTCGGACTTGAGGCCGCAGCCGGCCTCAAGATGCAGGGCATGGATGTCACCTTGCTTCACCTCATGCCGACCCTCATGGAGCGCCAGCTTGATCCGGCGGCCGGTCATCTTCTGGCCGAGGAGTTCAAGCGCCGTGGCATTGACGTGCTGCTCAAGGCGAACAGCCATGAAATCCTGGATGACGGAACCGGCCGGGTGGGCGCTGTCCGTCTCGACGATGGGACCAAAATCACGGCCAACATCGTTGTCATGGCAGTGGGGATCCGGCCAGCCACGACCCTTGCCCAAGCGACCGGGCTAGAGGTCAATCGCGGGATCGTTGTGGGCGATGATATGCGAACCAGCGACCCGGACATCTTTGCGCTGGGCGAATGCGTCGAGCATCGCGGTACGTGCTACGGACTGGTCGCCCCGCTTTATGACATGGCGGAGGTGTTGGCCGACAATCTGGCGGGCGGGCACTCCGCATACACCGGGTCCATCACGGCAACGAAACTGAAAGTTACCGGCGTTGATCTTTATTCGGCTGGCGATTTTGCCGAAGGCGACGACCGCGAGGAAATCGTTCTGCGCGATGCTGCGGCCGGGGTCTACAAACGCCTCGTCCTCAAGGAGGACCGCATTGTCGGCGCGGTGCTTTACGGAGAGACGGCCGATGGACCGTGGTTTTTCGACCTTCTGAAGAAGCGGGCGGACGTCTCAGAGATGCGGGACACGCTGATCTTTGGTCAAGCGTATCAGGGTGGTGCCCCGCTGGACCCTACGGCGGCCGTTGCAGCCTTGCCGGATGATGCGGAAATCTGCGGCTGCAACGGCGTTTGCAAGGGAAAAATCACCAAAACCATCACGGAAAAGGGTCTGACATCGCTTGATGGCGTTCGCGCCCACACCAAGGCGTCCGCATCCTGTGGCACATGCACCGGTCTTGTTGAGCAACTGATGCAGCTCACGCTGGGCGATGCCTACAATCCGGCAGCGGTGCAACCCATGTGCGGCTGCACGCAACTTGGCCATGATGATGTCCGCCGGCTGATCAAGTCCAAGGGGCTCAAGACGATCCCGGACGTGATGCAACAGCTGGAGTGGTCCTCTTCCGGCGGCTGCGCCAAATGCCGTCCGGCGCTCAACTACTATCTCGTGTCGGACTGGCCGGACGAGTATGCCGATGACTACCAGTCCCGGTTCATCAACGAACGGGCGCACGCCAACATCCAAAAGGACGGCACCTATTCGGTCGTGCCGCGCATGTGGGGCGGCATGACCTCTTCCACCGAACTCCGTGCGATCGCGGACGTTGTTGACAAGTTCGAGATCCCGGCAGTCAAGGTCACCGGCGGCCAGCGGATCGACATGCTGGGCATTCGAAAGGAAGACCTGCCGGCCGTCTGGGCTGATCTTGGAAAAGCCGGCTTCGTCTCCGGGCATGCCTATGCCAAGGGCCTCAGGACCGTCAAAACCTGCGTCGGCACGAATTGGTGCCGGTTCGGGACCCAGGATTCCACAGGTCTCGGCGTTCGCATCGAGAAGTTCATGTGGGGCTCGTGGACCCCGGCCAAGGTCAAGATGGCCGTGTCCGGCTGCCCGAGGAACTGCGCGGAGGCGACCTGCAAGGATGTTGGTGTCGTCTGCGTCGATGGCGGGTTTGAAATTCACTTTGCCGGTGCCGCCGGTCTCGACATCAAGGGGACCGAGGTCCTCGGTTTGGTGAAAACCGAAGATGAAGCGCTGGAGCATATCGTCGCCGTCGTCCAGATGTACCGCGAACAGGGTCATTACCTGGAACGCATCTACAAATGGGCCAGGCGGATCGGTTATGACGAGGTCCGGCGCCAGATTGTTGACGATGCCGGCCGGCGCGCGGCCTATTTCGACCGGTTTGTGTTTTCGCAAAAGTTCGCGCAGGTCGATCCGTGGTCGGAACGTGTCTCCGGCAAGGACAAGCACGAGTTCAATCCGCTTGCGATCGTGTCCGCGGAGGCCGCAGAATGAACGCTGAGAACAGAAACTGGGTCGCGGTCGGCGCGCTTGACGACATTCCCCGGCAAGGCGCGCGTGTGGTGAAGACGCTGGCGGGGTGCATCGCGGTCTTCCGGACGGCGGATGATGAGGTCTATGCGCTGGACGACAGGTGCCCGCACAAGGGCGGGCCGCTCAGCCAGGGCATCGTCCACGGAGCCTCGGTGACCTGCCCGTTGCACAATTGGGTGTTTGACCTGGCAACAGGCCTGGCCCGGGGCGCGGACGAGGGAAGTGTCGCCGTCACGGCAGCCAAGGTGGAAGGCGGGCAGGTGCTCCTGGCCGCCGACGACCTGGCGCGGGCCGCGCGGCCATGACGGTGTGCGCCGGCCAGACCGTTCGAACCACATGTCCCTATTGCGGCGTGGGATGCGGGATCCTGGCGACACCAACGGCCGACGGAACCATGGAGATTGCCGGCGATCCGGACCATCCAGCAAACTTCGGACGACTGTGTTCAAAGGGCTCCGCGCTTGGTGAAACACTGTCTCTCGACGACCGGCTGCTTTATCCGGAAGTTAATGGCAAACGCGCGACCTGGAACAACGCGCTCGATCTGGTCGCGCGGACCTTTCGCGAGGCAGTGGCGAACCATGGGCCCGACAGCGTGGCTTTTTACGTCTCCGGTCAGATCCTGACGGAAGACTATTACGTCGCCAACAAACTCATGAAAGGCTTCATCGGCGCCGCGAACATCGACACCAATTCCAGGCTGTGTATGGCCTCTTCAGTCGCCGGTCACCGGCGCGCGTTCGGGTCGGATACCGTGCCCGGCACCTATGAGGATCTTAAAGAGGCCGACCTCGTTGTGTTGGTCGGATCGAACCTTGCCTGGTGCCACCCGGTTCTGTTTCAAAGGCTGGAGGCGGCCAAGGCCGAAAAGCCCAAAATGCGGGTCGTTGTTGTCGATCCGCGTGAGACGGCGACATGTTCACTCGCCGATCTGCATCTTGCCTTGAAACCGGACACCGATGTGGCGCTCTTCAATGGATTGTTGGCCCATTTGGGCGGATCCAAGGCGCTGAATCGCACCTATATCGACCGGTACACGGAAGGACTGGAGGCGGCTTTGAACGCGGTTGGGCCGCCCGACATCAACCGGGTCGCCAAGTCGACCGGCCTTCCGCCGCAGGATATTGCGCTGTTCTACGCCATGGTGGCGCGAACGGAAAAGACGGTGACGGTCTTCAGCCAGGGCGTGAACCAGTCCATCGTCGGGACCGACAAGGTGAACGCCATCATTAACACCCATCTTGCGACCGGGCGGATCGGGCGCGAGGGCATGGGCCCGTTTTCTGTGACCGGTCAGCCGAACGCCATGGGCGGACGGGAAGTCGGCGGGCTCGCGAATATGCTGGCCGCGCATATGGCGCTTGAGAACCCGGACCATCGGGACCTGGTGCAAACGTTCTGGAACAGCCCGACGATCGCGGATGCGCCGGGTCTAAAAGCGGTTGACCTTTTTAAGGCCGTTGGCGACGCCCGGATCAAGGCGCTGTGGATCATGGCCACCAACCCGGTCGACAGTTTGCCCGAAGCCGACGCGGTGGCCGGTGCTTTGGACGCCTGCCCGTTCGTCGTCGTGTCGGATGTCACGCGGGCGACCGACACCGCAGCGTTTGCCGACGTGCTCCTGCCCTCGGCCGCCTGGGGCGAAAAGGATGGCACGGTCACGAACTCCGAACGCCGGATTTCGCGGCAAAAACGGTTCTTGGACCTGCCCGGGGAGGCGCGTCCGGACTGGTGGCAAATGGCCGGGGTCGCCGCCCGCATGGGGTTTGAGAAGGAATTTGACTACACCGGTCCTGCGGATATCTTTCGCGAGCATGCTGCGTTGTCCGCCTTCCGCAACGAGGGCCGCCGGGATTTTGACATTGGCGGTTTGGCAGCCATCAGCGACCCAGCCTATGACGATCTCGCGCCGGTGATGTGGCCGGTCCGCGACAACCAGAGGTCCGAGCCCCGCTTTTTTGGTGAAGGCGGATACTTCACCCCATCCGGCCGCGCACAATTTGTCCCGGTCAAGGACGGTGCGGCCCGTCCGCTCGGCCGCCGTTATCCGTTCGTATTGAACACCGGCCGGATCCGCGACCAGTGGCACACCATGACGCGGACCGGAAAGACACCGCGTCTTTGCGGCCATATCGCCGAACCCTTTGCCGAACTTCATCTGGAGGATGCCGCCGCGCTTGGCATCGACCACGCCGACCTCGTCGAAATCTCCAGTCCTCATGGGGCGGTTGTCGTCCGCGCGCAGATAACCGAACGCGTTAAAAAAGGGACGGTCTTTGTGCCGATGCACTGGACCGACCAGGTGACCGCCAAGGGACGCATTGACGCGGTCATTGGTTCGCGAACCGATCCGGTCTCCGGTCAACCCGGCTCCAAATTCACGCCGGTCGCTGTGCGCAAACGCACCTACGACTGGTACGGATTTGCCGTCGTCCGGCAAAAGCCGTCCGGGATCCCGGCCGGATACTGGGCGATCGCGCCGACCGACGGCGGCTGGCGGATGGAATTGGCCGGCCACGGCGAGACAGACCTTGCCACACTCGCAGAAGCGCTGATGGGTCGTTCGGACCTGGATCTGCTGCGGTTTGAAGACCGTGCCGAGGGCGGGTTGCGATTGGCCGGTTGGTTGGATGACACCCTGGTTGGCGCTTTCTTCTTTGCCGGCAAACCAGTGACTGTGTCCCGGCAATGGGCAAATGGTCTTCTCGCCGAAACCTATCGCTCACGATCCGAGCGCTACCGGGTCCTTGCCGGCCGGCCGTCAGCGGATACGCCCGACAAAGGGGCGATCGTTTGTTCCTGTTTTCAGATTGGCGCGCGGCAGATCGAACAGGCGATGGTTGCCGGCGCGCGGAGCGTGCGGGCGATCGGCATCCGTTTGAAAGCAGGCACGAATTGCGGATCCTGCCGGTCGGAAATCAAGGCGCGGCTCTTGCAACACATTGCGGAGAAAACCGATGACACCGACATTGCGAAAGCCGGCTGAGGTGGCCTCCGCGCGCGGCGCTGCTCGTATCGCAGCGTTATCCAGCCTGCCGGTGTTTTACAAACTGGACGGACGAAAGGTGCTGGTCTGCGGAGGAACCGAAGCCGCCGCGTGGAAAGCTGAACTGCTCGCGGCGGCCGGCGCAACAGTGCATGTTTATGCCGAGCGTCTGCATCCCGTCTTCACGGCGCTTCTTGCAAGGGGTAGCGTCAAGGGGCGCCTGGTTCATCACGCGCGGAGTTGGGGCACCGACAGCTTCGCGGGTGCGGTGCTGGCGATTGCCGATGCTAAAAGCGACGGCGAAGCGCAGGCGTTTTATTGCGCGGCGAAGTCCGCGGGCGTTCCCGTCAACGTGATCGACATGCCCCGGTATTGCGAGTTTCAGTTCGGATCGATCGTCAACCGGTCGCCGGTCGTCATAGGCGTATCAACCGATGGCGCTGCACCGATACTCGGACAAGCCATCCGGCGGCGCATCGAAACGCTGCTTCCGCCCTCGCTGCAGGAGTGGGCGCGCCTGGCCGGCCGGATCCGCGCGAAAGTCATCGATCGTTTGTCGCCTGGACCGGAGCGCCGGCGGTTTTGGGAACACTTCGCCGATCGCGCGTTTTCCGGACGGGCGCCTTCGGAGGACGAGGCCACAAGCGCCGGTCTTAACGACCACCTGTCACGGGGGGCCGGCGTTTCGGCCGGAAAGGTCACGCTGGTCGGCGCCGGCCCTGGGGATGCGGAGTATCTGACGCTCAAGGCCGTGCGCGCCCTTCAGGCGGCCGATGTCATCCTGTTCGACGATCTGATCGATGACGCGGTCCTGGAATTGGCCCGGCGCGAGGCCAAGCGGTTTTTGGTCGGCAAGCGCGGCGGCCGGGATAGCTGCCGCCAGGAAGACATCAACGACATGATGGTGAACCTTGCCAAAAAGGGCCGCAACGTCGTGCGGTTGAAGTCCGGCGATCCGATGATCTTCGGCCGGGCCGGTGAAGAACTGGAACGGCTTGAGCGGGAAGGCATACCGGCGGCCGTCGTCCCCGGCATCACCGCCGCCTCCGCGATGGCGGCATCGCTCGGTCTTTCTCTCACTCACCGCCGGCATGCGCAGTCCGTGCGGTTTGTCACCGGTCACTCCCGTCATGGAGATCTACCTGAAAGCGTCGATTGGCACGGCCTGACCGACGCGGCGACAACCACGGTGTTTTACATGGGCGGGCGGATGGCCGCCCGGATCAGCGCCCGGTTGATGGACGAGGGCATGGCGCCTTCGACGCCGGCCGTGGTCGTCTCGGACATTTCCCGGCCTGGCGAGCAAAGATGGGCCGGACCGGTCATCGACCTCGCCGACGGTGTGGCGTCCCTCAAGAGCAATGGCCCGGTGCTGATTGCCGTGGGACGGGCGCTTCAGGACGCGTGCCGTGGGCAGGTCGCGACAGAATTGTCGGCCGTTTCGCATTGAGGCGTGCGTCATGCCTGCGGGGCAACGCCGGGCGGTGCCCTGTGCCGGGTGGCCGCCTCGGACTGCAAGCCGGCGTCATGACGGGGTGACGTATTTTCCATGCACCCACATTTCGTCGACACCGATCCTGCCGGCAAACGCATAGCCGGCTTCGCTCATGACTTTGGATATGGCGCCGGTATTCGTGTTGTTTTCGATCGACCAGGCCTTGATGTCGAAGTCAGTGAAGGGAAACGAGGTCAGCACCTCCACTTCCGCGCCTTCGATGTCCAAAGAAAGGTAGTCGATGGCCCGAAGGCCATGTTCGGCGAGGATGTCGGCCAACAGGCGAACCGCGACGCTCAGCTCCCGTCCTTCAAACCGGGGGTCGGACTCAACCCGGCTTTTGAGACCCGGATCGTAGCTTCCTGTCAGACCGCCCATCTGCGTGTAGCCCTTGGTGACCTCCATGAAGGTCGCCGATCCCGGACGTCCACCGACGGCGCATTCGATGCAAGTCGCCTTGCGGTGCGAGCGTGCAACGGCCGCCCAATGGGGCGACGGCTCGACCAGTAGCCCTGACCAGCCCTTGTAACGCTCAAAAAACAGCGTGTTCGACCCCGTTAATCCGTCGTACGCGCCGACTTCGACGAAGACACCGCCGGTGAGGTTTTTGAACAGGGTTTCGGCGAGCCAGCGATCCTGTCCGGCTTGGGAGGACCACAAGAATGGATCGGTCAGACGGCGCTCGATCTGGAACCGCCGGGCAATTAGGTCACCCTTTTCCTGCTCGCTGGCCGCCGCTTCGATCGCCTTGTCGAGGTCCACAAGGCCGGCCTGCAGGTGTTGAAGGGCGGCGCGTTCATGGGCTGTTGCACGCTCGGCCGGCGGTGTATTGTCGTCCATCAGCGTGCCTCGCCATCCGCCGTTGCCGCCGGTCCGGTGGCGCCGGCGTAGGATTTTTCTTCCACGAGATCCGAACCGGCGCGCAGATTGATCTCGCGCTTGATCGCCGCGCGGCGGTCATTGAGCTTGTAGACCGAGCGTGCGTCCTGGATGAAGGCATCGCCAAAAGCGGCGGTCGCCTCGAAGGCCCGCAACCGGTCCTCCACGTCCCACAGTGCAGCATTCACGGATCGCAATTCGTCCAGCAGTGTTTCGTGCCCATCGAACGCTTTGACGGTGGTCCAGAGTGCTTGCAATTCCGTCAGCTCATGGAGGACGTTTGCGCGTTTTGCCGGTTCATGGATGTGTTCTTTCTTCAACTCCAAAATGGTGATCTTGTCGATCAGTTCGCCGATCGAGATCGGCGCGGACACGCGCCCGGCATCTTGTTGGACGGTCACTGCAACACCCGTTTCAAATCGTTGACAATACGGTCGAACACATCGTCCCACACACCGGGCCGCGACTGCCGGACAACGCGCATGGACGGATAAAAGGGCGTGTGCTCCCCGACCCCGTACCAATACCAATAGGCCGGTTCTGGCGTGAGCAGCCAGACTGGCGTTCCCATCGTGCCGGCCAGATGCGCGACCGCCGTATCGACGGTAATCACCAGGTTGAGCTTTTGGATGAGCGCCGCGGTATCGGCAAGGTCCGCGTCGGAAGACCCGGCATCGATGACAAGAAGATCGGCGCCATTGGCGACAATGTCGTTGTCGGACGGGTCCTTTTGCAGACTAAAAAGCTGGACTTTTGGGATTTCGCAAAGTCTGAAGAAGTGCCGGAAGTCGACGGTCTTTTGATCAGCGATCTTGTTGTTGCGGGATGTCCGCCACACGATCCCGACCTTGAAGCGGTCGAGATAGGGGGCAACGAATTCGGCCGCCCGCTCGCTCGCTTCCTGTGGCACTTGAAACGGTACGGGCGGCGGGAATGTGCCGTTTTCGGCCAGCAAATGCCGGGCGAGGTCAAATCCCACCAGCCAAGTGTCCATATCCGGGTTGGGCACCTTTTTCTTGTCCGTCACGCTGTCGACACCAGGACAGCCCGCGAACAACCGGCATAGGGCCTTTTGGATCGAAACGGTTAAGTGGGCCGGCCTTTGGGCGACAAATTGAGGCAAGAACCGGGACATGAAGATCATGTCGCCGAGGCCCTGTTCACCAATGAGGGCGACGCGTTTGCCGTCGATCGCTTCACCATTCCAGCGGGTGCCGGAGGTTGGCGGCTGATCCATGTGGCCGGTGTGCCAGCGGGATTCAAAGACTTCAAAGCCCTCGCGATACTCGCCGATCTTCAACAACGCCATCGCAAGATCGAGGTTCATGTCGTGGATATTGTCGACGGACTGCGCGGCCGTCTTGAAGAACAGGATCGATTCGCGCACCCGCGACTGGTCGAGCAGCGCCCGGGCGCGCCAGAAATCCGTCATGCCGGCCACCTGCAACCGGTTGGACGGGTCCATCACGTCCATGGTCAAGCCTTCGTCGCCACGAAACGCGTCCCGCATGACATTGAAGAGATTGCGGGTCGTCCGGGCATAGCCGTCATCATCATTGCTGTTGGCGTGCAGCTCCATGGCGCGCAGGTTCATCGCGACAGCGGCTTTCGCGTGGCCACGCTTCCTGTAGATCAACGCCAGGTTGGACCACAAAGACGGCACCGCCGGCCGGGCCTGGATGAGCGCTTTGTAGCCGGCTTCGGCGCCCTTCAGGTCGCCGTCCTGATGCAAGGCAAGCGTCGCCTTGAACTCATGCAAAAACTCTTCGTCCGTCAAATCGTCCTCACGGCGTTTCAAGTTCGTACCGTTGCCGCGGTCTTCAATTAAGCCCCCACAAAAAGCCAGCGGACGCTGGAATGCAAGCGCGCATCTCCGTCTTGGGCACGAACCTCAAGGCGCTATGCATCGGTTATGCGAAAAGGTCTGTCAGAAGTGTCGATCACAGCCTGGCGGCGGCAATCGCTGGACTTTGCCGGCCGGTGCCACCTGCGAAAAAAGAATGGGCGCGGTGTTTGGCCCGCGCCCGAGGTTGATGACGCAAAACCGGGGAAGTGCATCTCCAATTCGTCCTGACCCTAAAGTGCTTCGGCCATGACCGCCGCCAGCCTGCGCGCGAAGGCTGCCGGATCGACGGGATCATCGCCGTCGGCGATGCGCGCCTGATCGAGAAGCAGATGCGCGGCATCGTCCAAAAGCGCGTCGCTGCCCGCGCCCTCGCGCGCTGCGCGTTCCGACAGTTTGTGGATGATCGCGTGATCCGGGTTGAGTTCCAGCACCCGTGCTGACGCGCTTTGAACCTGTCCGTGCTGGCGCAAGAGCCGTTCAAGGTTCACATCCATGTCGCCCTCGTCGGCAATCAAACAGACCGGGCTTTCCTTGAGCCGCGTGGATGCGCGCACATCCTTGACCGCGGCACCAAGCGCGGTTTTCACGGCGGCGATGAGCGGCCCGATATCCGCGGTGGGCGCGTTGTCCTTCTCCGCCTCCTCGCCGCCCTTGATGTCATCGAGCGCGGCCGCTCCTTGCGTGACGGACTTGAACGCCTTGCCGCCAAACGCGTCAACGTGCCGGAGCCAGAATTCATCGACCGGGTCGGTGAAAAGCAGGACTTCGACGCCCTTTGCCCGATAGCCTTCCAGATGTGGCGATTGGGCGATCTTGCTGGTCTCCGCACCGGCCATGTAAAAGATGGCGTCCTGGCCGTCCTTCATGCGTTCGACATAGGCGGCCAAGGTCGTCGGTTCCTTGCCGCCCGTCGTTGAAAACCGGCAGAGCTCCAGGATCCGGTCGCGCATGCCGGCATCGTCGACGAGCCCTTCCTTCAAGACCGCCCCGAAGTTCGACCAGAAATCCTTGAAGGCGTCTTCATCGGCTTCGGCTTTCTTCTTCAGTTCGCTCAAGACCTTTTTCGTCAGGCTGGAGCGGATCTTGGCGAGCTTGGGATCGGTTTGCAGCATCTCGCGCGAGACGTTGAGCGACAGGTCCTCTGAATCCACCACGCCGCGCAGGAACCGGAGGTAAGGCGGCAACAGGCCCTTTGTGTCCTCGGTGATGAACACCCGGTTCACGTAGAGCTTCACGTGGCTTTTGCGCTCCGGGTCGAACAGGTCGAACGGGCGCATCGACGGCACGAACAACAGGTTCGTGTAGCTGACGATGCCCTCCACCTGATTGTGGACGGTCAGCCAAGGCTCGTCGAAGGCATGCGCGATGTGGTGATAGAATTCCTTGTACTGATCCTGTGAGATGTCCCGCGACGGCCGCGTCCAAAGGGCGGAGGCTTCATTCAAGGTGTCCGCGCCGAGCTTGATCGGAAACCCGATATGATCGGAATAGGTCTTCACCACGGTGCGTAGCCGGATGTCCTCGAGGAACTCCTTGGCATCGTCTTTCAGGTACAGCGTGACCGTCGTGCCGCGCCCGTCGCGGCGCGCCGGTTCGATGGTGAACTGGTTCTTGCCATCGGATTGCCACAGCCAGCTTTCGGCTTCACCGGCGCGGCGCGTCAGCACGTCGACGCGCTTGGCCACCATGAAGGCGGAGTAAAAGCCGACCCCGAACTGGCCAATCAGGCTGATCTTGTCTTTGTCCTCATTCGCGAGTTTGTCGAGAAACGATCCGACGCCGGATTTGGCGATCGTGCCGAGCGTTTCCAGAAGCTCATCGTGGTTCATGCCAATGCCGTTGTCGGCAATGCTCAGCGTTCCGGCGGCGGTGTCTGCTGTCAACGTGATCTGGAAATGCGGATCGTCCTCCGTCAGGGAGGGGGCGGTGAGTGCGGCATGGCGCAGCTTATCGCAGGCATCAGAGGCATTGGAGATCAGCTCGCGCAGGAACACTTCCCGGTTGGAGTAAAGCGAATCGGTCACGATCTGCAAAAGCCGGCCGACTTCGGTCTGAAAATCAAAAGTCTCTTTGTCCGCGGGGTTGGTCATGGTCCACGAGGTCCTGTTGGTTTTTCACGCGATTTGGGAACCTCTTTTGGCACTTTCAAGTCGCGAGTGCCAATGTCCTATTTCGGTTTGTGGCATGGACGGTGCCCGGTCTTTGCCTAAAACAGGAATACGATGACGCGTGAAGAGGAGAGACGCACGATGTCCGAGCCCCTGGTCGCCCAAAAGGCACCGTATCCGGTCGAAGTCGAAGCCGGCAAAAACTACTTCTGGTGCTCCTGCGGCCGCAGCGCAAACCAGCCGTTTTGTGACGGCAGCCACAAGGACACGGAGTTCACGCCGGTCAAATACACCGCCGATGCGGACAAAAAGGTGTTTTTGTGCGGCTGCAAGCACAGCGACAAAAAACCGATGTGCGACGGCAGCCACGCGCGGCTTTAGGCCAAGTTCAAGTTTGCCCGTATCGGCATGTGCTTACACCCAAGTCAGCCAATTTGACGCAGCCGATGAACTCCACCCCGGTCAGTGCGCGTAGATGATCCCACATGATAGGGAGACGAGTATGTTTTGGTTGTTCTTGGTGGGTATGCCGCTGACTTTTGGTCTTGCATGGGGTCTGAAGATGGCGCTGCCTGATATGTCGGCGAGCCTTTACGGTCTCGCCGGCCTTCACGGTGGATCGGCGGTCGGTGCCATCTTAATCTGCTGGATCGGACTGTTGCTCCTGGGGGGCCAGGTCAATCCCGTCCAGCCACTGATCGCAGCCCTTGTTCCGCAAACAATTTGGCTGATTGTTGATGCAGCACGGTACACGATAAGCCGTTTCAACGCGGCGGCGGCGCGGGATACGGAAGCCCCTTCGCAATAGCCAGCATATGGTCGTCGCGCGCGTTGGATGATACATGAGGTGGATCGTCTCTTATTGCGAGTCGCCTCATGACACACCTTCCCAATTCCCTCGAAGCGCGGGACATCGCGTTCCATCTCCACTCCTACGCCGACGCGCGCAAACACGAGGACATGGGGCCGCTCGTCATCAACAAGGGCGAGGGGATTTATGTCGAGGACACGTCCGGCAAGCGCTATATCGAAGGCTTGGCGGGTCTATGGAGCGTCGCGGTCGGATTTGGCGAGAAGCGGCTTGTCGACGCCGCCGCCCGGCAGATGGAAAAGCTGCCCTTTTATCATACCTTCACCTACAAGACGCACGGACCATCGGTGGATCTGGCTGAAAAGCTCGTCTCCATGGCGCCGGTGCCGATGTCGAAGGTTTATTTCACCAATTCGGGCTCCGAAGCCAACGACACGGCGATTAAGCTGATCTGGTACCGCTCCAACGCGCTTGGCCAGCCGGAGCGCAAGAAGATCATTTCCCGCGTTCGCGGTTATCACGGCGTGACCGTTGCCTCGGCGAGTTTGACGGGTTTGCCGAACAACCACCGGTCGTTCGATTTGCCGATCCCGCAAGTTCTGCACACGACCTGTCCGCACTACCGGACCATGCATCGCCACGGCGAGGACGAAGCCGAATTCGCCAAGCGGTGCGCGCAGGACCTGGAGGATCTCATTCTGGCCGAAGGACCGGAGACGATCGCGGCCTTTTTCGCCGAGCCGGTGATGGGGGCAGGCGGCGTGATCGTGCCGCCTGACGGCTACTGGGAAGCGGTTCAGCCGGTTCTAAAGAAGTACGACATCCTGTTTGTTGCCGACGAGGTGATTTGCGGTTTCGGGCGCACTGGCGAGATGTTCGGGACCACGAAATTCAATCTCGATCCGGACATCATGACCCTGTCCAAGGCGTTGTCGTCGTCCTACCTGCCGATCTCCGCCTTGCTCATCAACGACAGGGTTTACCAGCCGATCGCCGACGAGTCCCACACGATCGGCGTCTTGGGCCACGGCTTCACCGGCAGTGGACATCCGGTTGCAGCCGCAGTTGCCCTGGAAAACCTGGCGATCATCGAGGAGCGCGATCTGGTCGGCCATGTGAAGACTGTGGCGCCGGTGTTCCAAAAGCGCCTCGCCGGGCTCAATGAGCGTTCGTTGGTGTGCGAGACCCGCGGCATCGGTCTGATCGGCGCGGCCGAGGTCACGCATCCGGATCTTGCCAACACGCCCGGAGCGCTGGGTTTCAAGGTCAACGCGGCTTTTCATGAACATGGCCTGATCTCGCGCAACATGGCCGATGCCATGGCGTTTTGCCCGCCGCTGATCATTTCCGAAACGCAGATTCACGACATGTTCGACATCGCCGAGGCGTCGCTCGATGCGGTCGCTGGAACGTTATGACGGATTGGTCGATTGTCGGTTGCATCAGCGGAACGTCCGCTGACGGCATTGACCTTGCGGAGATTGGCACCGATGGCGAAACAATTCGCCGGTTCGGACCAACCGCCACCGGGCACTACCGCGAGGAGACACGAAGGGCCGTCTTGGACAGTGTCGCGGAAGGCCCCGCCGACCGCTCCGGATGGGCGGCGCTGTCTGATAGAATCACGGCCGATCACGTCGAGGCGCTCGGACGGTTCATCGCCGAGCGAAATTTGAACCCGGATTTTCTATCCGTGCATGGCCAAACGGTCTGGCACGATCCGGAGATTGGTGAGACCATTCAACTCGGCAATCCCCAAGCCATTGCCAACGCCTTGAATATCCCGGTCGTGTCCGACCTCCGGGCCGCGGATATGGCGGCCGGCGGGGAGGGCGCGCCGATCGTGCCCGTTTATCATCGCGCGCTCGCCCGGGCGCCGGACCGCCGGCTGTCCGATCCCTTGTGCTTTTTGAACATCGGCGGCGTTTCAAACCTCACCTACATCGATCACGACCAGCTTTTGGCGTTCGACATTGGACCGGGCAATGCGCTTCTTGACGATTGGGTTCGCGAGCATGGCACTCAGGACTTCGACCGCGACGGGATCATTTCCGCGAGGGGGCAGGTTGACGAGGCCCGGCTTTCGGCCGCCCTGACACATCCCTTCTTTGCCCGACAGCCTCCAAAGTCACTGGACCGCAACGCGTTTTCCTTCGCGTTCTGTCAGGATTTGTCCGTGGCGGACGGTGCCGCGACGCTGGCCGCGTTCACTGCCGCCGCCGTTCAAAGCAGCGTGGCGCTGCTGCCCGATGAACCCCGGCTTTGGATCGTGTGCGGCGGCGGCCGCCGCAATCCGACCATCATGGCTGAATTGTCAAAGCGGCTGGTCGGACAGGTGGAATCTTCCGACGCATATGGGATTGACGGAGATGCGCTTGAAGCACAGGCGATGGCGTTTTTGGGCGCGCGGCTGAGGGCTGGATTGCCAACAACATATCCAGGAACAACCGGCGCCCGGCAGCCTGTCGTGGGCGGTGTTCTTTACCAGCCCGCGCCGTGACCGGCGTGGATTGACCGGTCACTGGGGGCACATATGAAGCACATCACCGAACCGGCGCGGCAGATCGACGTCATTCATGAGACGGACGTTCTTGTCGTTGGATCGGGCCCCGGTGGCCTTGCCGCGGCCCTGGGCGCTGCGCGCGCGGGCGTGGATGTGGCGCTGGTTGAACGGTTCGGCTGCTTTGGCGGCAATATCACCGCCGTGGGCGTCGAAGGCTTTGCCTGGTACCGGCACCAAAACACGGTGGACACCGAAGGCGTCGGCCGGGAATTTGAAGACCGGGCCAAGGCCGAGGGGGCGGCGACGCCGGAACCGCAGTCCCAAAGCCATGCGCTGGATGCCGAAGGCTTCAAGGTCGTCGCCGACAAGCTTGTTGAGGAGGCCGGCATCACGCCGATGCTGCACCGGGCCTTTGCCGCGCCGGTGATGAACGGCGACGAAATCCGCGGCATCATCACCGAAAGCAAGGCGGGGCGCGAGGCGATCCTTGCCAAACGCGTGATCGACGCCACCGGCGATGCGGATGTCGCGCACCGCGCAGGCGCGCCGACAAAAAAGACGCCCCGCGAAGACATGCAGGCCGCGTCGGTCATGTTTTCCATGTCGGGTGTCGACCGGTCCAGGTTCATCGACGCCGTCAAGGCCGATCCGCAAACCTATAAGGATTGGGAGAGCGGCGAGTGGTCAGTGGAGACCACGGGCAAGGAAGATCGGATGTTTTCGCCCTTCCTGCGCAAACCCTTCGAAAAGGCGATGGACAGCGGGATCATCCCGCACAATCTGACGACGATTGCCGGTACCTGGGGCGCGATCTATGACACTGGCGACTTGACCTATCTGAACCTTGTCCATCTGCCAGAATGCGACGGCACCGACCCGGACTCCATGACCGCGAACGAGATCGAAGGCCGCCGCCAGGCGATGATGGCGGTGGAGGCGCTGCGCCGGTATCAACCGGGCTGTGAGGGCGCGAAACTGCGCAATTTCGGCATGACCATTGGCATCCGGGACACCCGCAAGATCCTCGCCGTCTATGACATGACCGGCGCCGATGTCCGCGGCGAGGGCCGGTTTGACGACAGCGTCGGCATCTTTCCCGAATTCATCGACGGCTACGGGATCCTGATCCTGCCGACGACCGGCCGGTATTTTCAGCTTCCCTACCGGACACTGGTGCCGAAGGGGGTGAGAAACCTTCTGGTCGCCGGCCGGTCGACCGGTGGCGACCAGGTCAGTCATGCCGCAACGCGCAACATGATGTGCTGCACGGTCACGGGGCAGGGCGCGGGGGTGGCGGCGGCGGTCTCCATCAAGCACAACTTGCCGTTCGACCGGATGGATATCGGCCTTGTTCAAGCTGAACTCAGGCGCCAGGGCGTGCGTCTGCACTAGGCCCTGTGGACGAAATGCATCTCCAATTCGTCCACAGGGCCTGGCCGGACATCGCTCTGGCCGTTTGCCGTAAAACCGGCTACGACCGTCTCATGAACGGATCAGAGATTTACCACCGCCTCATCGGTCTGATCGAGGAACGGGATTTGAAGCCCGGCGACCGGCTTCGCGAGGCGGATCTTGCCGAACGGTTCGGCGTCAGCCGGACACCCATCCGCGAAGGCTTGAAACGGCTTGAGGCGCAAGGCCTTGCCGTGCATGAGCCCAATCGCGGCATGGTGATTCCAACGCTCGATCACGGCCAGATCGCGGAAGTCTATTTCATGCGGGAAGTTCTGGAGGGGACCGCGGCTGGCCTTGCCGCCAAGCACGCCTCCAAACCGGAAATTGAAATCCTGCAGGACCTCGTCACCGCTGACCGCCAGCGGGTGGAGGACCAGGACAGCCTGGTGCGGTCAAACCGCGAGTTTCACCGGCGCCTGTGTTTGGCCTCGCACAACCGGTACCTTGTCGACCAGATTGATCACCTGAGGCTGTCGCTGATCCTGATGGCCGGCACGACCCTGGACACGCCCGAACGCCGGGAGACCGCGGTTGAGGAACATGCGGCCATCGTCGACGCGATCGCGGCCGGCGACGGCGCCGCCGCGGATGCCGCGGCCCGGCTGCATATCTCCCACGCGCACAAGACCCGGCTGCAGCAGATCTAGCAACTCTCGCAAAGATCAGATTTCCGCCGTGATCCGATCAGGTCAGCATTCAACGATGTTGACGGCAAGACCGCCCTTTGACGTTTCCTTGTATTGCTCCATCATGTCCATGCCGGTCTGGCGCATGGTCTCAATGCAGCCGTCAAGCGGGACAAAATGGCTGCCATCACCCCGAAGGGCGAGGGACGCGGCCGTCACCGCCTTGACCGCCCCGAGCGCGTTCCGTTCGATGCAGGGCACTTGAACGAGGCCGCCGATCGGATCGCAGGTCATGCCAAGGTGATGCTCCAGGGCGATCTCGGCCGCATTTTCGATTTGCTGGTTGGTGCCGCCGAGAGCCGCGCACAAGCCTGCGGCGGCCATGGCGGAGGCGGACCCGACCTCACCCTGACACCCCACTTCCGCGCCGGAGATTGACGCATTTGCCTTGATGATGCCGCCGATGGCGGCCGCCGTCAGAAGAAACGTCCGCACGCCGTCCTGATCGGCATCCGGGCAATGATCCAGGTAGTAGCGCATGACCGCCGGAATGACGCCCGCCGCGCCATTCGTCGGCGCGGTGACAACGCGGCCGCCCGCGGCGTTTTCCTCATTCACCGCCATGGCGTAGACACCGAGCCAATCCACAACCGTGTGTTCGAAGGGCCGGTTCGTCCGGCCTTCGCGGATCAGCTTTTGATAAATGTCAGCCGCCCGGCGTTTGACCTTCAGGCCGCCGGGCAAAATGCCGGCCTCTGCGATCCCGCGGTTGATGCATGAATCCATCGCCGACCAGATCTTGTCCAGGCCCGCCGTCACCTCCGTTTCCGCCATGAAGCAGCATTCGTTCTTCAGCTTCATGTGCGCGATGCTGATGGCGCCGGCCTCCCCCATCTCAAGCATCTGCTTGGCGCTGGCGAACGGATAGGGAAACGCCGGCAGGTCACTTGAGACGGTCTCGTCATTGCGCGTATTGCGCAGCTCTGCTTCGGTGACCACAAATCCGCCGCCGATTGAATAATAGACATGCTCATCGAGCAACCGGCCGCGATGATCGGTCACCTGGAACGTCATCCCGTTGGCGTGCAGCGGCAAGGGCGGACCGTAGTCGAAAACCACGTCGGTCTCCGGATCGAACTGCAGCGTGGGTAGCCCGTCCGGATTGATTTTCTTCCGGTCTTGCAGACCCTCGATCATGGCTGGGACCGCGTCCGGGTCGAGCGTATCCGGTTTGGCGCCGAGCATGCCGAGGCAGATGGCCCGGTCGGTCGCATGGCCCTTGCCGGTAAACGCAAGGGATCCGTGCAGCGTCACTGAAATGCGCGCCGTGTTTTCCTCCGGGAGGACTTGATCGCGCAGGCGGTCCAGATATCGCGCGACAGCCACCATCGGCCCGACTGTGTGCGAGCTGGACGGGCCGATGCCGATCTTGAAGATGTCGAAAACGCTGATGAACATCGATCCTCACATGATGCGACCAAATCCGCGATCACCGGCTTTAACGGGAGGATCCTAAAATGACGCGGATTTTCAGCGCCGTCACACAAAAAGCGCGCGCGCGCCAGGATTTGCCGTTTTGGGACAACCGGCATGTCGCATCCTCACGCCCCGGCGCACTCAATCAGCTGCGACAGCGCCGCTCAGCGCTCGAACGATAAATGATACGCGGTGCACGCGTATTTGGCACCGGACTTGGTGGCATAAAGGGCAAGGTCTGCGCGGCGGATCAGTGCGTCCATGGTCATGCCATCATCGGGAAAGACGGAGAACCCGACGCTGAACCGGATGCAATGGGGCCGTCCTTCGATCGTCTTGGGCGCCTCGAACTGGGCAAGCAGTCCGTCCCCGAGCGCTTGCGGGTTTTGTGTGGTCTCCGTGTCGAGAACACACAGCAAAAATTCGTCTCCGCCAAGACGTGCGACGAAATCGGCGCCGTCTACAGAATCACGAATGGTGTTCGAAACGACCTGAAGCAGCTCATCGCCGGCCGCATGGCCCATAGTGTCGTTGACCGACTTAAACCCGTCGAGATCGATGAGATAGAGATAGACTTTGCCGCCGATTTGCCGGGCTTCTTCCAGCAGTTCCGGCAAACGGTCGTTGATGTAGGCGCGGTTCGGCAGGCCCGTCAATGGATCATGGGTCGCCAGGAACTCGGCCCGTCGTCTCGTCTCCTGAAGTTCAGTGACATCGACTTCACTGACCAGATAGGCCGGACCTCCGGTTGCCGCGTCCGAGCACGCGCGGGCCGTGATCTCGTGCCAGCGCACGCCTTGCGCGGTGGTGACCCTGGCGACGATCCGCGTGTCCATGTCCTGCTCCACCTTCGCCACCAACCTGCTGGCGTCTGACGGGTCGACAAAATGTGCAAAGAAGTTCGTTTCAGGTCCAATACATGTCGCCCGGGACGCCGGATTGCGGTAGAGCGGATGCCCGGACCGGTCGAACATTGAAATCATGACCGGCGTGTGGAGAAGGGCTTCCGCGCTGCGCAGCGCTTCCGGTTGCAGGTCGTGGTCGACGGTACCTTCGCAATAAAGCGCCATCCGCCCGTCATCGAGACGGATGCCGCGCATCAGCACCTGCAATGTGCGCGGCGAGCCGTTTGGATAAAGGGTCCAGATTTCCGGAAAGGTGATGTCCTTGCGGTGAAAGTCGGTCCGGTACTGGTTCAACCGTTTGGATACGGCCGGAGACATATCGGCGCCCAGGTCGCGGGCGGACAGTTCTTCAAGCGAGTCCGCGTCCCAAACCTCAAGCGCGGCCCTGTTGGCCCAAATCACCCGCAGAGCGTCAAAATCAAATATCCAGAGTGCCGTGTCGAGGCGGTGGAACTGCGCGAACAAGAGGCCTGGGCTCAGACCGTCAGGCAACGGCGGATCCTCGTCCCCGCTGTGCGGCAACTGAGGCGCGGAAACCGAATATGTGCCGGGATGTTCTTTCACATGTTTATACAATCGGCACCCTTTCAACAAACTGCTCGGTCAAAACGAGATCACTTCGTGGATTCTGCGCTTCAGCCGACCCCCAATGTTATAAAAAACGAAATTGATAACAATTGAACATTGTCAATATGAGCAGAAGCGAGGTTTATTCCTCAATTTTATCGCAAAGTTCAACAACTTTGATGTCGTTTCAAATGGGCTGTCCAGCGCAAATCCAATATATTCAACCATCGCCGGGCAATCCGGTCCGGCGCGCTTCAATCTCCAAAAATTGAAGATGTGGCCTGGTGCCAGGCAAGATGGTTTGGTCTGCACCATCCATCGAGCGCGCCAATTCGAAAAGAGGGCAAAACCCAAAAAACCCGGGTTTCACGCCCGAAAACACCGATTTCTGTTGATTGCCGGATTTAGGTGGCTAGAAGTCACACGGCAGCGGCCCATAACCGGGACGGCGGCACGGGTGCGGGCACAAAGCTCGCCGGACAACAAAGACAAGATCGCCAAGGGGACGGCGGCAAGGAGCCTTCATGCTGGAGCTGGACCAGCTTGTGATGGATTTCAGCGGGTTCCGCGCGGTGAACCGCTGTTCCTTTAAGGTCGGGGAAGGAACCATCACCGGATTGATCGGTCCAAACGGGGCCGGAAAAACGACGCTGTTCAACATGATCGCCGGCGCGCTTGTTCCAACCAGCGGAAAAATCACCTTTGAGGGCAAGGATATTACCGGGCTTTCAAGCAATGCCCTCTTCGCCCGCGGCCTGGTGCGCACCTTTCAGATCCCGCACGAATTCCACCGGCTGACGGCGATGGAAAACCTGATGATGGTGCCGCCGCGCCAGCCCGGCGAAAAACTCTGGGCCAATTGGTTCTCGTGGCGAAACGTCTGCCGCGATGAAGTTGAGGTCGAACGCAACGCGCTCGAAGCCCTTGATTTTCTTGGGCTCACCCATGTCGCGCATGAACGGGCGGGAAATCTATCCGGCGGGCAGAAAAAGCTCCTGGAACTTGGCCGGACCATGATGACCGACGCGAAGCTGGTGTTGCTGGATGAGCCGGCCGCCGGCGTGAACCGGACGCTCCTGCGCAAGCTTGAGGAAAAAATCGCCATATTGAACAGAGAACGGGGCTACACCTTCATTCTCATTGAGCACGACATGGAGATGATCGAAAAGCTGTGCGATCCGGTCGTTTGCATGGCCGAAGGCAAGGTGCTCATCGAAGGTGACTTTCAAACCGTGCGGTCCGATCCCCAGGTTCTTGAAGCCTATCTCGGCGAGCGGTCGGAGGCCGCCTGATGGCAGCATTGTTGTCGATGGACAGCTTGACCGGGGGATATGGCGACGCCGATATCCTGCATTCAGTCAGCCTGCATGTCCTGGACCGGGAGATCGTCGTCATTGTCGGTCCGAACGGCGCCGGTAAGTCGACCGCCATGAAGGCGGTGTTCGGGCTATTGAGGATCCGCGGCGGGTCCACCACCTTTGACGGCGACAACATCACGGGATGGTCGCCGAACCGGATCGTTCAGCGCGGGATCTGCTATGTGCCGCAAGTGGACAATATTTTCCGTGAGATGACGATCCACGAGAACCTGGAGATGGGCGCGTTCTTGAAAAAGGGCGACCTGACGGCGGCCTATGACCGCGTCTACGAACTCTTCCCGGACCTCAAGGAGCGGCGCAAGGTTCTCGCGGGCAGCTTGTCCGGCGGCCAGCGCCAGATGGTGGCGATGGGCCGGGCCTTGATGCTGGATCCCAAATTGCTGTTGCTGGATGAGCCGACAGCCGGTCTGTCGCCGAAATACATGGAGCAGATTTTCCAGATCTGCCGGGACGTCCGCGACACCGGCGTTGCGATTTTGCTGGTCGAACAACATGCCAAACAGGCGCTTGCCTTCGCGGACCGCGGATATGTGCTGGCCGCCGGTCAGAACCGGCATGAGGGCACCGGCGCTGAACTGTTGTCCAACCGCGAAATCGCCGAAATGTTCCTGGGCGGATAAGAGAGCGTCATGGGGCTGCTTGAGTTTATCAACTTCTATCTGATCCCCGGTATCGTGCTGGGCTCCATCTATGCGCTCGGCGCGGTGGGCATCACGCTGATATTCGCGATCCTGCGCTATGCGCATCTGGCCCACGGCGACCTGGCGACGCTCGGTGCCTTTATCGCCTTGGCGATTGTCACCAGCGCCGGCATCTCGCCGCTGGCGGCCCTTCCCTTCGCGATCGTGGCAACGGCTGTTGTCGCGGTCGGGATCGACAAGGTGTTTTACGAACACCTGCGCGAACGCCCCAAGATCATTACCGTCATCGCATCGCTCGGTATTGCGCTGATGATCCGTGCGGTGGTCCAGGTGATTTGGGGTGTGGATTCAGAAAGCTATGTGCGCGGGATTTCACGGCCCGACGTCTATTTCGGTCTGCGCATCCGTGACCGTGAGATCTTCACCGTTCTTGCGATGCTGGGGCTCGTCGGCGCGCTCTACGTGTTTTTGAAACAATCCAAATGGGGCAAGGCGATGCGCGCCATGTCCGACAATCCCAATCTGGCGCTGCTGTCGGGCATCGACAACCGCGTGGTCATTATGCTGACCTGGATCATTGCCGGCGGCTTGTGCGCGGCGGCCGGTGTGTTTCTCGGGATCAACACCGAAATCAAGTCGATGATGGGCTGGCACATGTTGTTGCCGATGTTCGCGGCGGCGATTTTGGGCGGTGTCGGACGCGTGGAAGGCGCCGTTCTGGGCGGATTGATTGTCGGGATCACCGAGGAATTGTCGGTGCTCATCCTGCCTGGCGAGTACAAGGCCGCCATGGCGTTCGTGATATTGCTGTTCATGCTGCTTGTCCGGCCAACCGGCATTTTGCGCGGCAAGGTGCTTTAGGAGGACGCAGTCATGGAATGGATCGGCCTTCTGAACTACGCCCTCTTCATGGGGATCTTCATCGGCATTTATGCGCTTCTGGCGCTGGGCCTGAACATCCAATGGGGGTTTGCCGGGCTGTTCAATGCCGGGATCGCCGGCTTCTTCGCCGTCGGGGCTTATACGTCCGCCATCCTGACGAGCGCGCCGGCAGATGGCCGTATCGGCGGCTATGATTTGCCATTCGTGATCGGATGGATCGCCGCCATGGTGGCGGCAGCGGCCATTGCCTGGCCGATCGGCAAGATCTGCTTGAGATTCAGGTCCGACTATCTCGCCATTGCCACGATCGGCGTCGCGGAGATCATCCGTCTGGTCATCAAGTCCGAGGAAACGCTAACCAACAGCGCCCGGGGCATCGCCGGGCTGCCAAGGCCGTTCGGCGAGTGGCCCTATGTGGAATCCCAGGCGGCGTTTCTGGTCCTGGTCGCCGCCATTGTGCTTGTCGTTTATCTTCTGGTCGAGCGGCAGTTCAATTCACCCTGGGGCCGCATGATGCGCGCGATCCGTGACAACGAACTGGCCGCACGGGCGATGGGCAAGGACGTCGAGTACCGGCGCCTGGAGGCATTCATCTTTGGTGCGGCGATCATGGGTCTGGGCGGCGCGCTGTTTGCCCATTTCAACCGTTCGATCACGCCGGAGGCGATCGATCCCATGGTCGCAACGTTCCTGGTCTGGATCATGCTGATCCTTGGGGGATCGGGCAACAACCGTGGCGCGATCCTGGGCGCGGCGGTGGTCTGGACCATCTGGTCCGTATCGGAGATTGCAACCGACCAGCTTCCGCATGAATATGCGGTCAAGGCGAAATACATCCGCCTGTTTTTGATTGGTCTGTTGCTGCAACTTGTCTTGCGGTTCAGGTCCGAGGGATTGCTGCCGGAGCCGCTGCGCGGCGATCAAGGCAATTCCGGGATTGACCGCGAGCGATCGGTACAGTCTTAGTGTCAGACAGAACCCGGAAAAATCCGGGACACAAGTGGAGGTAGATCTATGAAAACCAAACTCTTGGCCGTGACCGCCGGTCTTTTGACCGCGACGATGCTGGCGAGCGCGCCGGCCAAGGCCGATGTGAAGATCGGCTTGATCGGCGGCGTGTCCGGACCGATTGCCGCGATGGCTCCGGCAATGATCGACGCGGCCCGGTTGGCGATCACTCATGTCAACGACCAGGGCGGAATTCTCGATGGCGAGACGCTCGTCGGCGTCGTCGGCGACAGCGCCTGCAACCCGCAAGGCGGCACGGACGCGGCGACCAAGGCCGTGAACATTGAGGGCGTGCTGGCGATCGTTGGCCCGCACTGCTCCGGTGCCGTGCTTGCAGCTACGGGGTCCGTGACCGTGCCGGCCGGCGTTGTGGTCGTGACACCGTCCGGAACGTCACCCGAAATCAGCAACATTGCCGATAACGACACGGTGTTCCGGACCGTGCCGTCGGACGATTATCAGGGCCGTGCCCTTGCCCGCACGCTGCGCGAGCGCGGTTATGACAAGGTGGCTGTGGCCTACATCAACAACGACTACGGCACCGGTCTTGCCAATGCCTTCCGTGGCGAGTTTGAAGCGCAAGGCGGTGAAATCGCCGGATTTGCAGCCCATGAGGACGGCAAGGCCTCCTACCGCTCCAACCTGGCGGAGCTTGCATCCGGCGGCGCGGATACCCTGGTCCTGTTCGACTACGGCGATGGCACGGGTCTGACGATCCTGCGCCAGGCGCTCGAAAACGGCTTTTTTGAAAAGTTCGTCGGCGGCGATGGCATGAAGTCCGACGCGCCGATCAACGAATTGGGCGCCGAAAACCTGGCAACGTTCGTCGCCTCCGCGCCGGTTGGTGAAAAGTCGGCGTCGCTCGATACGTTCAACGCTCTGTTCAAGGAAGCGGGCGGCGATCCGGACGCGATTTTTGTGACGACCTCCTACGATGCGGCCTTCCTGGCGGCCCTCGCGCTGGAAAAAGCGGGCGGCGACAAGGCCGGCGTGGCGGCCGCGCTGCGCGAAGTTTCGAACGGTGAAGGCGAGCCGATCGGTCCCGGCGAATGGTCCAAGGCCAAGGAACTGATCGCGGCCGGAACCGCCATCGACTACAAGGGCGCTGCTGGTGACCATAACTTTGACGCCAACGGCGACGTTCCGGGCACGTTTGCCCTGTTTGAAGTCGGTGCCGATGGCTTTGAAGTCATAACCGAAATGAAATAGTTTTCGGCCAAATGGCAAAAAAGAAGGCGGTGTCCGGCCGGGCACCGCCTTTTTTGCATCGCATACGATACCTTCAAAGCGATCGGGTGCCGGGTGCCCGCCCCTTAAACCGCCCTGCGTCGCGGCTTTGATATTCGCCCGCCCGCACTATGTGAAGAAGAACGCAAATCGTTCGAATGAGCCCCATGGTTGATACACCAATCGATGCAAGCCCACGCCAATATCCGCCCTTCGTGCATCTGATGGCGCGCTCGGCGCGCGGTGCCGCTTGTGCACCTGAGCGGCAAACCCTGCAGGACGTGACCAACTGGTTGCTGCACGAGGCGTCCAGCATCGATCGTGTCATGCTGATGTTTGAGGAATTCATGTGGCGATCGCGGGCGTCTGGTGTGGACGTCGATCGCGCAACCCTACATATCGCGACGCTCCATCCGCAATTGATCGGCTTTTCGTGGGTCTGGAACACGAGCGACGGTTTTTGTGACGAGATCGCCGCGACGGCGGGAGCGCGCGAAAGCGCCGCCTTCAAGAACAATCCGCTCTCCAAGGTCATGTTCGAGGGCGAGACGATCGTCGCGGATCTGGAGACGGTCGAAGGGCGCAGTTCGTCACCGTTGATGGGTGAGCTGGCCGCGGAAGGATATACGGAATACGTCGCCATGCCGCTGTCGGCCGGGGGCGATCGCCAGAATGCGATCACCTTTGCCACCAAGCGGCCCGGCGGATTTCCGGAGACCATTGCCGAAGACACAAAAGGACTGCTTGAGGTGTTCGCGCTCCACGTGGAACGCCACATCATTCAGCGGATCGCGCGCAACGTGGTTGACACCTATCTTGGTCCGAACGCGGGCGCACGGGTGCTCAGCGGTGAAATCCGGCGCGGCGATGGCGAGGCGATCAAGGCGGTCATCTTCGTCTCTGATCTTCGCGGGTTCACGCGCTTGACCGACCGTCTGTCCGGACCGGACGTCGCCACCGTGCTCAACAGCTATTTCGAGGTTGTGTCTTCAGCCGTGCTCGACCATGGCGGCGATATCCTCAAATTCATCGGCGACGGCATTTTGGCGGTGTTTCCAACCGAGCAGCTGGGTCACTCCGGCGCGGCTGAAAGGGCGCTGGCCGCCGCCCGTCAATCCTTGAACGGATTGCGCGAGCTCAATCAAGCGGCGCCTGAACCGCTTGATGCGATTTCGGCCTGGCGCCCGCTCCAGGCCGGCATCGCGCTTCACGAAGGCGAAGTGTTTTTCGGCAATGTCGGCGCGAAGGAACGGCTGGACTTCACGGTGATCGGCCGTGCGGTCAATGAGACCAGCCGGGTGGAATCGCTGTGCAAGCAATTGGACAGGCCTCTGTTGATCACTGATCCCGTGGCCGCCGCTTTGGGCGGCGACACGCGGACCGGGCTTGAACTGATGGGTGCCCATCAACTGCGCGGCGTGGAAAAGGCGATGAACATCTTCGCCGTATCGATCGACCAGCCGGTGGCCGCGGAGTAACGGACAAAAGCCTTTAGAGCGGGCTGCGGCGACGGTCATTTCGTCAAGATCAGTTTGCCGAACTTGGTGATGCTCAGGCGGTAGATCTGCTCGTTGTGTTCAATGTGCAATTGGCGTTGACCCTGAAACAGGGTTTTTGACGGGATCGGCGCAGACCCGGCACTTGAAGCGGCCGGCGCAGCCGGTGCGTCGGTCTTGGAGCAGGGGGCAAGCGTGAGACGGCTCTGTCGGATCTTCGTGCGCATCATAAACCTACCGGGTTGGAGCGGCCAATTGGAGGAATTCCAAACTTGAGTTTTTCACTCAGGAATACTTGACACTGATACTCAAGATTTCGTATGAACGCAATGCCTGAGCGGCAGAGATCCGGAAATCGCGTCCTTCGGATATCTGCAGATGGCAACGCTTCGGCCAAGCGAGAATGGCCCGACAAGCCAGCCGCCCTCTCCTCTCCCTCGGCGGTCAGCCAGTCAGGCTTTTCAGCCATGAAGCCAACAGGCAATCACCATCAACGCACGGAAACGAGTATCCGCGCCCGGTCACCGGCCGTATTTTAACGCCCGGATTTTTTGGCAAAATGTGGAAATGGCCGGCGTCAGGCGGTGACGCGGATCGGTTGGTCCGTGTCGATTTTCAGAAGTTCCCGCATCCCGAAACGGTCTTCGGAAAGATCGGCGATCGACTTGGTGTCGAGGACGTCCATGAACGCCTCGAGCGCTTCATGGAGCAAGCCGTTGAATCCGCAGGACATGATCAGCGGGCAGTCCTTGCGGCCGGAATCGAAACACTCCGCCAGAAGGAAGCTTTCTTCCGCAGCCCGCACGACCTCGCCGACCGTGATGTTCTCCGGCGGACGGGCCAGCATGACTCCGCCGTTCCGGCCACGAATGGTCCTGATCAGATTGGCATCGACCAGAACCTTCATGATCTTGAACAAATGGGTTTCGGACATCTCGAAGCTGGCCGCGATATCGGCCACCTTGCTCGGCTTGTCCGGATTGACCGCGCAGTACATGAGCGCACGTACGGCATAATTGGTTTGCTGAGTCAGACGCATCTATAAGATATGCGGTGCCGGTGGCCCGTCGTCAACGATAATATGTGAATGTAAGGTGCTACTTTTAGGATCGGCGGCGGCGAACAGGTGAATCCGGCAATGTTGGCGGTGTTTTCATGGCATTTTTGACAATGCCGGGATGCCTAAGCCGACGATGGCAGATTGTCCTTCAAATAAACATCGATGCCAATCCGTTCCCGGCCTTCGACGATCGGGGCGCCGTCGCAGAGCGCCTTGAGGACCCGAACGGCGCTGCGCACCTCGTGTCCCGGATCCTGGGCGATCAGCGCGTCCATCGTGCCGTCCTGAAGTGCGGTCCGCGTATACGGCGTGAGTTCATGCCCGACAAACGCAATGTCACGCGTCCGGCCGCTGGCCTCCAACGCGGAAATGACGCCCCGGTTGCCGGCGCCCATATTGTAAAGACCGGCCAGATCCGGATGGTCATCCAGAAGGCGCTCGGTGAGCGTACGGTTGCGCGCGTTGTCGTCGCGTCCCTCGCGAACCTTCAGAACCTCAAGATGCGGGAACTCTGTCCGGAACAGCTCCGTGCAGCCGGCAAAACGGTCGGCGTGGTCACGAAGCCCGAGGGATCCTGCCAGAAACGCCACCTTGGCCGGCGTTTTGGGCAGGAACCGTCCGAGAAGTCGCCCCGCGGTCCGTCCGGCGGCCCGGTTGTCGATGCCGACAAAATGCTGGCGGGTCGACAGCGGATGGTCGGAAACAAGCGTGACCACCGGGACCCCGCGATCCTGCAACCGGTCGATTGCCGCGCGAACCTCGGCGAAGGCGGGGGCGACGACCGCGACACCATCACAATTGGATGTGTCGATCACCGCGAGCGTCCCCGCCACCCGGTGCCCGTCAAAGGCGTCGATCGGTTCGATGTGAACGCTGATCCGTTCGCGGTGAAGCGTCTCCGCGTACCGGCCGGCTTCGCGGCTCAGATCCTCCATGAACGCGTTCGGACCATTCGGCAAGAGAAAATGAAACCGGTAGGCGCGCCGTTTCGCCAGCCCGGCGGCAAATGCGTCCGGCTCATAGTTGAGATCGGCGACAGCGCTCTGGACCTTTTCGATTGTCGCCTTGCGCACGCCTGGCCGGCCATTCAGAACCCGGTCCACCGTGGCAAGGCTGACGCCCGCCTTTTGGGCAACGTCGTGGATTGTGGACCGCCGCATCAAGTCTCCCGGTGTTTGGGCCAATATAGCGCGTCTTTTGATTGGGTCACCTGGATTGTTGCGATGCAGCAATTTGCCCTGCTGACGCAATGAGCGGCTAAACGAACTGCCCGGCCGCATGACCCGACGCCCAGGCCCACTGGAAATTGAAGCCGCCGAGGTGACCGGTGACGTCGACCACTTCGCCGATAAAATAAAGTCCGGGCACGGTCTTCACCTCCATGGTTTTTGAGGAGAGGGCGGCGGTATCGACGCCGCCCAGGGTCACTTCAGCGGTTCGGTAGCCTTCCGTCCCAACCGGTGTGACCTGCCACCGGTTGATCCGCGTGCCAGCCCGGCGCAGCACCTTGTCGGATTGATCGGCCAGCCGCCCGGAAATCCGCTGTTCGGCGGAAATCTCCTCCGCCAGTCGTTTGGGCAAAAGCCGGGCAAGGGCGGACTTGATCTCCTGACGGGGCGTCTGCCGGCGGGCCTGTGCCAGAAGATCAAATGTATCCAGTCCGGGTGCCAGATCGACGGTGATCGGACCACCCTCGCGCCAGTAAGACGAGATCTGCAGGATGGAAGGTCCCGACAGCCCCCGGTGGGTAAAAAGCAGACCCTCGCGAAACGCCGTCTTGGCGACCGACACAACCGCATCGACCGACACACCGGCGAGTTTCTTGCAAAGGTCCCGGTTCGCGTCGGAAAAGGTCAAGGGCACGAGCGCGGCCCGCGGGGACATCACACCGAGGCCGAATTGTTTTGCAATCTCATATCCGAATCCGGTCGCGCCGATCTTCGGGATCGACAGGCCGCCCGTCGCGATCACCAGCGACCGCGGCCGGTAGGTGCCGCGCGACGTCGCCGCGGAAAACCGGTCATCCGGCTTCGACACCTCGGTGATCCGGGTGCCGAGATGCAAGGTCCCGCCGGCGGCTTCCAACTCCGTGAGCAAAAGGTCGATAATGTCCCGCGAACTGGTGTCGCAGAAGAGCTGGCCGAGCGTCTTTTCATGCCAGGGAATGCGGTGCTTTTCGACGAGCGCCAGAAAGTCATGCTGGGTGTAGCGCTTCAGCGCCGACACACAGAACCGGGGATTGTGCGACAGGAAGTTGGCCGGCGTGCAGTGAAGATTTGTGAAGTTGCACCGCCCGCCGCCGGAAATCCGGATCTTCTCCGCAGGCTTATTGGCATGGTCGAGCACCACCACGTGCCGGCCCCGTTTGGCGGCTTCGATGGCACACATCAAACCGGCGGCGCCGGCGCCTAGAACCAGGACGTCGATGTCGATCATGGCCGTCGCTTATAAGGATGCGGGCGCGAAAAGCGAGCCTGAGTATTCAAGGCCGCCTAAAACGGCGCTTCCACGCCGCCCATCTCCACATAAACGCTCTTGATCTGGCTGTAGTGTTCGATCGCCGCGTGGCCGTTCTCACGCCCGATGCCCGATTTCTTGTAACCGCCGAACGGCATTTCGATCGGCGTCAGATTGTAGGTGTTGATCCAGCACGTCCCCGCCTTAACCGCGTCGATGACCCGGTGGGCGCGCTGGATGTCCCTCGTGAAAACGCCGGCGGCGAGCCCGAATTCCGTGCCGTTGGCGCGTGCGATCACATCCGCCTCCTCGGCAAAATCCAGGACGCTCATGACCGGTCCGAAGATTTCTTCGCGGGCAATCCGCATATCGTCGCGCACATCGGCAAAGACCGTCGGTTCGACAAACAAGCCGTCCGGCAAGTCGTCGACGTTCGCCACCCCGCCTCCGCAGACGAGGCGCGCACCTTCCTCCAGGCCGAGTGCCATATAGGACAGAACCTTGTCGAACTGGGATTTGGAGACCAGCGGTCCCACAGTCGTTGCCTCGTCCAGCGGGTCGCCGAGGACGGCGTTTTGAAGACGCGCGGCGAGCCTTTCCAGGAATGGTGTTTTGATCGCGCTGTGCACGAAAACCCGGGTTCCATTGGAACAGATCTGACCGGTGGAATAGAAGTTGGCGTTGATGGCCGCGGAGACGGCGTTGTCGATATCGGCGTCCTCGAACACGATGAGCGGCGACTTGCCGCCAAGTTCAAGTGTGACCTTTTTCAAGTGTTCGCCGGCAAGGGCCGCGACTTTCGCGCCCGTCGGCACGGAGCCGGTGAGCGAGACCTTGGCAATGGCGGGATGGGCGATCAGTTTGGCGCCGACATCCCCAAAACCCTGAACGACATTGAAAACACCATCAGGAAGGCCTGCCTCGCTCAAGATCTCGGCGAGCTTGAGCGCCGACAGCGGCGTGATTTCGGACGGCTTGAAGATCATGGCATTGCCGCAGGCAAGTGCGGGTGCGGCCTTCCAGCAGGCGATCTGGATCGGGTAATTCCAGGCACCGATCCCGACACAAACGCCCAACGGCTCGCGTTTGGTGTAAGCGAAGCTTCCGCCGAGATCGATATGTTCGCCGGTCAATGTCGGCGCCAGATTGCCGAAATACTCCAGACAGTCCGCGCCCGACGCGGCATCGGCCACCAGTGTTTCCTGAAGCGGTTTGCCGGTGTCCAGCGTTTCCAGGACGGACAGCGCGTGATTGCGCTCACGTAGCAAGTCGGCGGCTTTGCGTAACACACGCCCGCGCTCGGCCGGCGGTGTTTGGGCCCAAAGCTTCTGCCCCGCTTCGGCAGCCGCGATGGCGGCGTCAATCGTTGGATCGCCGGCGCAAGTGAGCCTTGCGATGATCTCGCCTGTCGCCGGATAGATCGACACCAAGTCTCCGCCACCGGGGTTGTCGAGATACTGGCCGCCGATGAAGTGGGAGGCTTGCGGTTGTGCGCGCATTTCAAGAACTCGCTGAAAAAAATCGGATGGGGATTAGCGTTGGGCGGTCTGCCAGTGCGGATGAACCCACGGATCGGCGTTGGACGCGGCAAGCGGCGCATGCCCCAAAACGTGATCGGCCGCCTTTTCGCCGGCCATCATGGACGGTGCGTTCAAGTTGCCGTTGGTGATTTGCGGAAAAATGGAACTGTCCGCAACCCGAAGCCCGTCGACGCCGATCACCTTGCAAGACGGGTCCACAACCGCATGCGGGTCATTGGCCGCGCCCATCCGGCACGTGCCGCAGGGGTGATAGGCGCTCTCGACGTGCTCCTTGATGAAGGCATTGAGATCGTCGTCGCTCTCGACTTCGGCTCCGGGTTGAATCTCCTTGCCGCGATAGACCTCGAACGCCTCCTGGCTGAAGATTTCACGGGTCAGCCGGATGGCCGCCCGGAAGTCCGCCCAGTCGTCCTCGTGGGCCATGTAGTTGAACAAGATGGACGGCGCCGCGCGTGGATCGCTGGATGTGAGCTTGACATGGCCGCGCGATTTGGATCGCATGGGTCCGACATGGGCCTGGAAGCCGTGGCCTTCCGCGGCCGCCTTGCCGTCATAGCGGACGGCGAAGGGCAAGAAGTGATACTGGATATCGGGATAGGCCACGCCCGCCCGCGAACGGATGAAGGCACAGGCCTCGAAATGGTTGGAGGCGCCAAGACCCCGCCCGAAGAACAGCCACTGCGCGCCGATGATGGCTTTTGAAAAGCCGTTCCAGTGTTTGAAGAGCGTAATCGGCTTTGTGCAGGCCTGCTGGATGTAAAGCTCCAGGTGATCTTGCAGGTTTTGCCCGACGCCGGGCCGGTCGGCCAGGACGGGTATGTTGTGGTCATTGAGATGTCCGGCTGGTCCGACGCCCGACTGCATCAAGAGTTTCGGTGAGTTGATCGAGGAGGCGGACACGATCACCTCGCGCCGCGCCTGGCAGGTGACGATTTCGCCGCCGATTTCATACTCCACGCCGCTGGCGCGATGCCCGTCAAACAGGATCTTGCGGGCAAGGGCGCCTGTGACAAGGCGGACATTCGCCCGTCTGAGGGCCGGCTTCAAATAGGCGTTGGCGGCGGACCACCGGCGGCCCCGGTGGACCGTCATTTCCATGTCGCCAAAGCCTTCCTGGCGCGCGCCATTGTAGTCCGCGGTCCGGCCATATCCGGCCTGTTCGCCGGCGGTCTTAAAGGCATTGAAAAGCGGATTCCAGCCGGTGCCCCGGGTGACGTGAACGGGTCCGTTTGTGCCGCGCCAGCCGGCCTCGCCGCCGTGGCTGGTCTCCATGCGCTGGTAATAGGGCAGGATGTGGCGGTATCCCCAGCCGCTGGCGCCCATCTCCTCCCAGGTGTCGAAGTCATGCGCATGGCCGCGCACGTAGACCATGCCGTTGATGGAGGACGATCCGCCGATGACCTTGCCGCGGGGGGTCGCGAGCCGCCGGCCACCAAGATGCGGTTCTGGCTCGCTGACATAGCCCCAGTCATACTGTTTCATGTTCATCGGGTAGGAGAGGGCCGCCGGCATTTGAATGAACGGGCCGGCATCGGTCCCGCCGAATTCAAGCACTAGGACCTGGTTCCTCGGGTTCTCCGACAGCCGGTAGGCGAGTGCGCAGCCTGCCGATCCCGCACCAACAATGACAAAGTCGTATTGGTCGCTCATGACGGGGCTAATCCACTAAGAGAACGGATTCGGACTGCAAGGCATGAAGCCGGATCTGGCACTCGACATAGTCCTCCACGAGGGCGATCGCGCCGGCGCGGTCAACGGTCCCGTCCCGAAGGGCCTGCCGGATCCAGACGCCATCGATCATGGAGGCCGTTCCTTCCGCGACCTGGGCCGCCCGTTCCCTGGGCAGCAAGGCAAGCAGGTTGAATGTCAGGTTGGAGGCAAGCCGCGCGGAGTAGATCCGCAACAAGCGCCGGTTGCTCTCCGTTGTGCGCGCTTGCACATAAAACGCCAGCCACGCGGCGATGGCCGCAGGCTGGAACTGATCGGCGGCGAAGTTGCCTTCAATGATTGCCGAAATCCGCGCCCGGGGTGTCTCAGCCTCGGCTAGCCGCGCCCGGATGCCATCGCCGAGGTCCTTCAATAGATGGCGCATGGTCGCGGCCAGAAGCCGGTCCTTGGAGCCGAAATAGTGATGGACCAGCCCCCCGGACACACCGGCGCGCTTGGCAATCTGCGCCATGGTGACATCGCAGTAACCGCGTTCGTGGATTGCATCCACTGTCGCCGCGATCAGGGTGCGGCGCCGCTCCGCTTCCATTCCAACCTTGGGCATTGTCGACCTCGTTCACTCCCTGTCTCTTATTTTTAATTGATCAATCAATCAATGAAAACTTGCAAACACTAACCGGAGGTGGTTCCTTATCGGCAAAAGGCGGATGGTCGCGGGAACGCCTGTACGCGACCGCGTTGTTTTCGCGAACCGGTTGTTTCTTTCGCGTCTGCTGCATAATCATAGGAACCGCTGGCATCCAAACGGAGGGAGATTTCATGAAAACTATCGCAGGCCTGATCGGCACGCTTGCTGTCGGCGCGGTTATGGCCACGTCCGCCGCATTGGCCGCCGAGCCCGAAAGCTGCAACACCGTCCGGTTTTCCGATGTTGGCTGGACCGATATCACGGCGACGACCGCGGCAACCACCACGGTATTGGATGCGCTCGGCTACACCACGGAAATCAAGATCCTGTCGGTGCCGGTCACCTATGCCTCTTTGAAAAACAAGGACATCGATGTCTTTCTCGGCAATTGGATGCCAACCATGGAGGGGGACATCGCGCCCTATCGCGAGGACGGGTCGGTGGATACGGTACGCGCCAATTTGCACGGCGCGAAATACACGCTCGCCGTGCCGAAATACACTTACGACAAGGGCCTGAAGAGTTTCGCCGACATCGCCAATTTCCGCGATGAACTGGATGGCAAGATCTATGGCATTGAGCCGGGCAATGACGGCAACCGCCTGATCATCGACATGATCTCCAGCAATATGTTCGGCCTGGAAGGCTTTGAGGTCGTGGAATCCTCCGAACAGGGCATGCTGGCCCAGGTGGCGCGCGCGGAGCGGCGCGAAAACGACGTTGTGTTCCTCGGCTGGGAACCGCATCCGATGAACGCCAACCACGACATGGCCTACCTGTCGGGCGGCGATGACGTCTTCGGTCCGGATTTTGGCGGCGCCACGGTCTACACCAATGTGCGGGCCGGCTATGTCGGTGAATGCGCGAATGTCGGCAAATTGCTGGAGAACCTGGAATTCACGCTCGCCATGGAAAACGAGATCATGGGCGCGATCCTGAATGACGGCGAAGATCCCCAAAATGCGGCCTCGGCGTGGCTGAAGGCCAATCCGGCGACATTTGAAGGCTGGCTTGATGGTGTCACGACGATCGACGGCGGCGACGCGGTTGGCGCTGTCAGGGCTCATCTCGGTCTATAACATAAAAAGATCGGCGCGGCCGGGGGACATCTGTTTCCCGGCCGTTTTCAAACCCCAAAACAACGAGACCCGGGGGCAGGGGTGGACTGGCTGACCGAGTATAAATTGCCGATCGGTCCATGGGCCAAGAGCTTTGTCGATTGGCTCACGGACAACGCCTACTGGTTTTTCGATGCCATCTCCGTCGGGCTTGAATTCATGATCGACGGCATCCTGTGGCTCTTGCAGGCGCCGCATCCGCTGGTGATCGTGGTTGTGGCGTCCGGAATTGCCTATGCCGTCCACCGCAAGATTGGCTTTGCAGTCTTTGTCGCGGCGTCCCTGCTTCTGATCATCAATCAGGGCTATTGGGAGGAAACCACCGAGACGCTGGCCCTCGTCGTGGCCGCGTCGATTGTCTGCATGGTGATCGGCGTGCCGGTCGGCGTGGCGGCCGCTCACCGGCCACGCCTGTTCGCCGCGATCCGGCCTGTCCTTGACCTGATGCAGACCATCCCGACCTTCGTTTATCTGATCCCGGCCCTGATCCTGTTTGGCCTCGGCATGGTACCGGGGCTTATCGCGACGGTGATCTTTGCCATTCCCGCGCCGATCCGCCTGACCCAGCTTGGCGTGTCGTCGACGCCCAAACAGCTTCTGGAAGCCGGTCTCGCGTTCGGGGCGACGAAATCCCAGCTCCTGTGGAAAATCGAACTTCCCTACGCCCTGCCGCAGATCATGGCCGGTCTCACCCAGACCATCATGCTCTCCCTGTCCATGGTCGTGATTGCCGCCCTCGTTGGTGCGGACGGATTGGGGGTGCCTACGCTGCGCGCGCTGAACACGGTGAACATTGCCAAGGGCTTTGAAGTCGGTGTTGCCATCGTCCTGATCGCGATCGTTCTCGACCGGTTCTTCCGCACCAAGGCAGTCGAGGGAGGCAAGTCGTGAGCCAACCCGTCGTCAGCTTCAGGAATGTCGACATCGTTTTCGGTGACCGGCCGGAGGCGGCGCTACCGCTGATCGATCAGGGCAAAACCCGCGGTGAAATCCAGCAGGAAACCGGTCAGATCCTCGGCGTCGCGGGAGCCAGTTTCGAGGTCGTTGAAGGGGAAGTCATTGTCTTGATGGGCCTGTCGGGCTCCGGAAAATCGACCTTGCTGCGAGCGGTCAACGGCCTCAATCCGGTCATTCGCGGGTCGGTCGAGGTGCTCGACGGGTCGCGCACGATCGATCCGGCGAACTGCAAGGAAGAAGAGCTGCGGCACCTCCGCCGCCATCGCATTGCGATGGTCTTCCAGCAATTCGCCCTATTGCCGTGGCGCACCGTGGCCGACAATGTCGGATTTGGCCTGGAACTGTCGGGCATGGCGCAAAAGGAGCGGTCCCAAAAGGTTGCCGAACAATTGAAACTGGTCGGGCTCGACGGCTGGGGCGACAAATACGTGAACGAGCTTTCCGGCGGCATGCAACAGCGGGTCGGATTGGCCCGGGCCTTTGCCACGGATGCACCGATCCTTTTGATGGACGAACCGTTCTCCGCCCTCGATCCGCTGATCCGCGACCGGCTGCAGGACGAGCTTCTTGATCTTCAAAGACATCTCAACCGGACGATCATCTTCGTCAGTCACGATTTGGATGAGGCGGCCAAGATCGGCTCGCGGATCGCGATTATGGAAGGCGGCCGGGTCATCCAGCTCGGCACGCCGCAAGAGATCGTCAAGCACCCGGCGACCGACTATGTCGCCGATTTTGTCGGGCACATGAATCCGCTCAATGTGCTCAGGGCACGCGATATCATGGGAGCGGTGTCGCCCGGCGGCCTCGTCGAGGCGCCGCGCTGCGCCCCCGACACCCCAGTTCGCCAGGTAATCGCCGTGAAACGAACCTCACCCCACCCGGTTCTGGTGGAGCGGAACGGCCAGATATTGGGACAGATCGACGAGAACGATCTGTTCGACTGCCTGTAACCGCTTAGCCTGGGCGAGATGGTCGCAATGCGTCTGCCTCCACGTATTCCGTCGCGCTCAACGCGCTGCTGGGACGGCCGCCGGCGGACACAGCCTGGCCTGGCTCGGCGGCATAGACGTTGATGGCCGCGCTCTTGCCTTTCACGCGGATCGG
Organism: Roseibium sp.; assembly: GCA_017643215.1. GTDB lineage: Bacteria > Pseudomonadota > Alphaproteobacteria > Rhizobiales > Stappiaceae > Roseibium. The sequence goes on from JAEPNV010000001.1 coordinate 410,053, forward strand.
CTCCAGCGGCGTGAACACGAACTCATTGGCCGGCAGGGCTTTCTCATAGACGGCCTCCGACACCATCGTCTGTTTTGGCGCCGCCGCCGAACACAGCCGCGCGGCGAGATTCACATGGTCGCCGAGCACCGTGTAGTCCATCCGGTCCGGGCTGCCCATGGCGCCCACAACCACGTCGCCGGCATCAATGCCAATGCCGATATCGAGCTGCCACTCCGGATTCTGCCGCGCGGATTCGGCCATGATCTCCTGAATGTCGGCCGCACACCTGACGGCGTCGAGGTACATGTCGGGCCCTTGAAAGATCGCCATGAGCTGGTCGCCGACGAACTTGTCGATATCGCCGTTGTGCCGGGTCACGGCTTCGCCCTGGTTGGCGAAGTAATGGTTGAGCACATCGACGACGACTTCCGGTTCGCGGCTTTCGGAAAACGCCGTATAACCCCGGATATCGGCGAACAGGATTGCGACCCGCTTGCGGGATCCGCCGAGCCGCACGCCGTCCTTGTCCGAGCCCTTGATGGCGTCGATTGTGCCGTGGGACACGAACTTGGCGAGCTGGAAGCGTTCGTTGATCTGGCCAATCATTTCGTTGATGCGCGACGCAAGGTCGCCGATTTCGTCGCGGCTGGTCACCCCGTCGACCCGGGCTGCGAAATTCCCTTGCCCGACCTCAATCGCGGCCTGTCCGATCTTCAGGATCGGCCGGGAAATCCTGAGCGCCAGCAAGATCGCGCCAAGACCTGCGACCGCCAGACCGCCGCCGACCCAGATCAACAGGTTCCGGGTCATGACATCCAGCGTGAAGTAGGCTGCGGCCTCGCTTTTTTCCGCGATCACCGCCCAGTCGAACGGTCTTGGAAACGAGAACGCGCCCAGCATCACCGCTCCGTCCGGGCGGGCGAAGGGTTTGACGCTGATGACCCTGGTTTGGAGCGCCAGAAGACTGATGGCCTCATCGACGATGGCGTAGTCGGACAGATCCCGCGCTTCGGGCGCGAACAATTGCTGTCCGGTATTGTCGACAACCGTGATGGTGCCGGTTTGATTGAACGCGTGCGATCCGATGAACGTGCGCAGGCGCGACAGGTCCACCCGCGCCGACAGCGTCGCGTTTCGCCCGCCGAGGGGTTTTTTGAGTGGCAGGATGATGCTGGCAAGCCAGATGTCCGTACCGGGCGGATGCTGCACGATCCGATCGAGACTGTGTTTGCCGGCAAGATAGGCGGCAACGTCGTCCGGTGCCAGCCGCAGGACCGCCTTGGCGTCAAGGCCGGCGGCGGTGATGGCGTCGCTGAAGCCTTGCCGCGTGACGAGAAGCGGCTGCGGACTTCCGTCGACGGTGATTTGCAGGGCCACGATATCGGGAAGGTCGGCAATTCCGAGGGTTAGAAGAGCGATTTTGGCATCGACGCTCAACTCGTCATTGTCGACGGCGTTGGCGATCAGCGACAGCGGCGCCAGCCAGGCATCGCGATAGGTGTTGTCGATCTCTGTGCTGATTTGCCGGACCGTTGTGGTGAGCTGGTCGTTCGCGGAGCTCTTGAGTTCATCGCGCGCGATGCGGATCAGGGTCTCGCCGGCGGTCAGAAGCGGCAAAATCGCGATCGCGATGGAGAATAAAAGCAGCTTCCCGCGAAGTGACAATCGCATGCATGCCCCCTGCCCGGAAGGTGCCGGGAGCCGATCAATAAGCTTCCCGTGCCCGCACCTTCACCTGCATCCTATCAGATGCCGTGCCGCAGGAAAGCCCGGTGCCATCCGAAACGGTCAGCGTGACCTCATAGTCGCCGGGCGCGCTGAAACTGTGCGCGACACGTTCGCCCAGCCGCTCGCCGTCGGTCCCAAAGGTCCAGATGTGCAGAAGGTCGGTGCCATCTGGATCGTAAGAGCGCCAGGCGCTGAAGATTTCCGCGTCATTGGCCCCGCCGACAAAGACCTGGCGGTCGGGCCCGGCATCGGCGCTCGGCGGCGCATTGACCACAACCGTCAGCCGGTCTTCGCTCACCGCGCATGCGGAGCCGGACGTGTCGGTAACCCGCATGGTGACCTCATAGGTCCCCGGCCGGTCGAAGGTCTTTGCCGGTGTCAGACCGGTGCCGGTCGTGCCGTCGCCGAAGTTCCACGCAACCGATGATATCCCGCCGTCGATGTCGCTGGACGCTGAGGCATCGAACTGGACCGGCACACCCGGACAGACAAGCCGGTCACGGCCGGCAACGGCAATCGGCGGCCGGTTGACCAGGATGACCTTGGAGGCTTCCCGTTTGCTGGACGTGCGGCCCATGCCGTCGTCGACAAGGACACTGACATTGTATTGACCCGGGGAGACAAACCGCTTGCGGACGGCTTCAGCGTCCGAGCGCGTGCCGTCGCCAAACGACCATTGGAAGCCCGTGATCGGTGCCTCCGGACTGGTCGAGCGGGCGGCCGACAACAGGATTTCCTCACCAACACAGGCCACGTCCGGCGCGTCGAGGACCGCCGCCACGCCGTCGGTAACGATCACGGTAACCGTGTCGGTGGCGCTGGAATTGGCCAGCTCCGCCGTGTCGCGCACTGTCAGCGTGACCTCATAGCGGCCCGGCTCCGTGTAGCGGTGGCGGGCCACGACGCCCTCAGCCGTGGTGCCATCGGCAAAATCCCATTCATACCCGGCAAGCGCGCCCTCGGGATCGCTGGACGCCGATCCGTCCAGAACAACGTCCTCGTTGACACCGACGATGATGTCCGCGCCGGCCTCGGCGACCGGCGGCGCGTTGACGTTGACAAGATGATAGGCCGTGATCTGCTGGCAGTCGCTGGATTGCGCGGTGCTGTCGACCGTGAGGCCAACCCGGTAGGTGCCGGGCGCGGTGAAGGTGTGGCTGGCCTGTTCGCCGCTGCCGTTGCCACTGTCACCGAAGTCCCAATTGTAGGCGGTCAACTCTCCGCCATCGAGAAAGGAGGCCGAGCCGTCGAAGACGACAGGGACCCCGACCGGCACGTCCGTCGGGGCATCGATCACCGGCACGGGCGCTGCAATCACTTCCACCGTTACCTCGTCCCGGGCGCGGGTGTCGCATTGGCCGACCCGGTCGCCTTCGATCGTCAATTGCGCGCGGTAAGTGCCGGCGCGGCGGTAGATGTGTTTCGGCTTGTCGCCGCCGCCGGAACTGCCGTCGCCAAAATCCCATTGGAACCGGTTGACGACCCCGTCCGCGTCCCAGGACTTGGATCCGTCGAAGATGATCTCGGTATTGGCGCAGATCCTGAGATCAGGCCCGGCGTCCGCCACGGGCGCCTGGTCGACGGTCACCGCGAGACGGTCGCGGTCCACGGCGTTGGACAGGCCGGAATCATCGGTCACAGTCAACGTGACGGGATAGACCCCGCCGCGGCGGTAGGTTTTTGTCGGATTGACGATGTCCGACCCGGTTCCATCGCCAAAGTCCCAGGCGTATTTCAAAACGCCGCCATCGGGATCTTCCGACTTGCTGCCGTCCAGAACCAGGATGTCGCCGGTGCAGATGCGTTGGTCATCGCCGGCGATCGCCACCGGCGGAGTGTTGATCGTGACGGTCAAGGCATCCCGGTCCGTGCCGTTGGAAAGGCCGGTGCCGTCGCTGACGGTCAGAACGACCGGATAGGTTCCGCCGCCGGAAAACGTGTGGGCCACCTGGGCACCGGTCGCCGTGGCGCCATCGCCGAAATTCCAGGTGTAGGTCAGACCATCGCCGTCCGCGTCCGATGAGGTACCGGCATCGAAGGTCACCAGGTTATCCGCCGTGAAGACGTTCGGGCCGGCTTCGGCCGTGGGTGCGTGGTTGATGCGGATCACCACCTCATCCTCGTCCAGGCTGTTCTCCGCCCCGCTGTCGTCGGAAATGGTCAAAAGCGCGGTGTAGGTGCCCGGCGCGGCAAAGGTCACGCTCGGCGCCGGATCGTAGACCGGCTCGTCCACACCTTGAATGTCCCAGCGAAAGTCGGTGACCGTGCCGTCCGGGTCGCTGGACCGAAGCGCGTCGAGCGTGACCGTCTGGCCAGGCGCAGCACGGATATCGTCGCCGGCATCGGCCACCGGCGGCGCATTGATGACCACTTCCACTTCATCGAAATCGACGGCGCGATCCTGGCCGGTGTTGTCGGTGACCTTGAGCTGAACATAGTAGCGCCCGGACGTCGCAAACGCATGGCTTGCGACCGGTCCGCGTCCGGTCGTGCCGTCCTTGAAGTCCCAGTCATAGGCGGCAATGTCACCGTCCGGGTCGATTGAGCGGGTTCCTTGAAAAATCAGTTCTTCGCCCGGCGCGCCGATGAGGTCCGGGCCAGCGTCGGCGATCGGCGGGGTGTTGACGACGACGGTCATGGTGTCGTCGGCCGAATTGCGCGCCGTTCCGGACGCGTCCGTCACCGTCAGCCGCACCGTGTAGGTGCCCGGCTCCCGGTAGACATGGGTGGGATTGGGCCCGCTTCCGGTTTCGCCGTCGCCAAAGTCCCATTCATAGGAGACGATACGGTCGTCCGCATCGCCCGACCGGCTGCCGTCAAACTGAACCGCGCTGGCGGTGACGAGTTGATCCGGACCGGCATCGGCGACCGGCGCGGCGTTGACGCGGATCGTCGCCTCATCGGTCCGCGCCCGGCTGGCGGTGCCGGAATCGTCGGTCACGGTCAACCGCGCGCTATAGGTTCCCGGCGTCTCGTAGGCATACTCGGCCATCGCGCCCTCTGATCGCGCGCCGTCGCCGAAGTCCCAGAGGTAGGAAATGATCCGCCCGTCCGGATCGCTCGAGCCGCGCCCGTCGAAAACAATCACGTCGCCGACGGCGACACTTCGATCCGGTCCGGCATCTGGAACCGGCGGCGCGTTGACCAGGACAATGGCCGTGTCAGTCGCAACCGCGTTTGCCGCGCCGGAATCATCCGTGACGGTCAGCGTCACCCGGTAGACGCCGGGCGCCTCGAAATTGTGGCCGATCTGCGCCCCATCAAGGACCGTCCCGTCATCAAGGTTCCACTGGTACGCCAAAATGCGCCCGTCCTGATCGAAACTGCGCGTGCCGTCAAAGGACAGCCGCGTGCCGGCTTCGGTCCGCCGGTCGCTGCCGGCTTCCGCCACCGGTTGGGCATTCACCCGGATCGGAACCTCAATCATCGCCGTATCGCAGGGATGGCCGCTGCTGTCGGTCACCCGGAGCGCGACCAGATAGTCGCCGGGCGTCTCAAACACCCGGGCAACCCTCGGCCCTTGTGCGTTCAGGCCGTCGTTGAACGCCCAGGCGAAATGCGCAATCTCTGCCTGATCGGCGGTTGACCTCGTTCCGTCGAAGAGGACGCTTTCCCCGGTCGCGACGATCGCCGGCGCGGTGATCCGGGCTTCGGGCGTGAGCTTGATGAACACATCGAGGTTTTCCGCCCGCCCGTTGCCGACCTGTCCGGAGTTGTCGCGGACTTCGAGCCGTTCGGAGAACCGACCGGTCTGCTGATAGGATTTGACGACACTCGGTCCGGTGAGAACCGTGCCGTCTGAAAACCGCCAGGTGAAGGCCAGACGGTCTCCGTCCGGATCGCTCGACCGGGATGCATCGAAGGCAACGGCCCGGCATCCGTCCAGGATCGTCGCATCGGCATGAATGTCCGGGCGGTGGTTCGGGATCCAGTTGAACGGGGGTAGGTCGAGCGGCACGGGCCGATCCGCGCGCACGGTGATGAAGAACGTGGCATCGTTCGGGATTTCACCGCCGCCCTGCAGCGTTATGGCCGCCATCGCGCCCCGTTCTTCCTGATCGAGCGTGACCGTGTCGGTGCGCCATTGGTCCTGGCCGGACGGGTGCAGCGGGATCGTGCGGAACGCGGTCTGCAACGACAGTTTGCCGTAGGCCGCATCGAAGTTCTCGATCGTCAGGTCGGTTTCGCCTTCGGGCGCGGTGAAGCGCAATTCAGTCAACGTGCTGCGGTTCGGCACGCGGATCGTCGGGGCGAAGGAATAAAGCCGCGCGCCCTCCGGCGGGACCAGGCGGCGGTCGCGCAGACTAAGGTCGATGCCGTAAAGGTTGCCGTCGTTGCCGCGCTCGCCGTCCACCACAAGACGGAAGACGCGCCGGTCCCCGACCAGCGCGCCCTGGTCCGGCGAGACGAGGGCAAACGCCACCCATTGACCGTCGGTGCGGGGATCCTCCGCATAGCGGCGTTCGGCCAACAGCGTGCCGGCCGTCAGTTCGGCGTCGGTTACCTTGCGTCCGTCTTCCGGCGGACCGGCATCGGCGCCGTCGCCGCCATAGAGCGCGAACCGGGTTTCGCTGTTGGCCTGGCCGTAAATCAGATCATGGGCGCCGCCGCTGTCGGGGTCGTAAAGGCGCACATAAACCCGGTCCGTCAGGGACGCGGGAAGGTCGATATAGACGATCTGCTTGTGGGTCGGGTCGCCTTCGCGGGTCGGCGCATCCTGGCCGTAGGTGACCAGCAGAGGTGTCTCGATCGGCGAGGCGTCCTGGGCCAACGCGCGGGCGCCCAAAATCGCCGCGATCCCGATTGCCAAACCAAAAATGCCGAACCAAACGGTTCTCAAGCGCCACGCGTGGACACGATACATACCAGCGACGATCCCTGTCATTCCAACCGCACTCGGGTCCTGTTCCCCGCATCATCTTGCAGTTCGATGTCCGCCAATCGGACAGATGAGACCTCCGCTGAGGCGACCGCCACGACGCCCCGGTAACTCTTACTCAGTTTGTTGTAACGCAAAAAACCACTGATCACATCGTTGTTTGCGCGCAAGGTAAACGGCGCCGCCTTGGCGAGCCCGCTGGCATCGTCCGCCTTCACCTCCAGCTCAACACGGCCGCCCGATCCCGGTTTGATATCATGGCTCACATAGGCCGGCGGGGTCAGGTCGAGCTGCACCGACCAGCTTTCCACCGTGATGTTCCCGGCCGCGTCTCGCGCCACCATTTCAATCTCGTTGACGCCCTCGATCAGGGTGATCACTTCATCGAACCGGTCATCGGCCAGCGGGATTTCCCGCCCGTTCAAGGTAACGCCGATGCTGCCGCGGACCGCGCCCCGGAGCGCCAGCCACTCGACGGAGGTCAAGCGCGGAAGGGGGGCGTCGAGGGCGATGTCCGGCCCGGCCCGGTCGACGGAAACGGTGAAGGTATCTTCGCTGCGATGGCCGGAGGCGCTGATCACGGTGATCTTGAACGTTTCGGTGTCCTTGAGCACGGGCAGCCGGAAGGCAAACAGGCCGTCAAGGTCGCTGGCCGCCGCAACCAACGTCCCGCCATCCTGGTTGGCGACTTCCAGCCGGGCATTCGGTTCCGTCTTGCCCGACAGCGATAGTTCGGCGCCGTTGGCGATGAAGTGCCGCGCCGAACGCCGGGGGATCGCGGTGTTGAACGTGATTTCGGCGGCCGTGTCGGGCGTATGTACCACTTCCAGGTCCCGCTCGGTTTCGTTGCCCGCCGGATCGCGCGCCAGAACCTTGAGCGTGCTGCGGCCGGGCGGCAGGACAATGTCGGTCTTGAAGCCGCCCGTGGCGTCGACGGCGGCGGGTTTGCCATCAACCAGGACCTGCGCGCCCGGCTCGCTTTCGCCGCTGACAAGGACCTGCGCGATGCGGTAGATCTGGTCGGACGTGGGCGTGTCGACCCTCAAGAACGGCGGCGCGGTGTCGATCCGCATGTCGAACCGGTTCGGCAGGCTGCGCGGACCGGGAAGCCCGAACCGGTCCAGCGCCAAAACCCGCCAGTAATAAAGGCCCGGCTCGAGGTTCTCGAGCGTGAACTCTGCTGCCGTCAGGGCGGAGACGGAATCCACCATGATGTTGAAATTGGCGTCAATGGCGACTTCCAGCCAATAGCCGGCAGCTCCTGTCACCGGCGCCCAGCGGAGATCGGCCGTCGCGTTGAACACCTGGCCGTCATCGGGGGGCGACAGCAGCACCGGTGTGTCGACAAGGTCGATCTTGTCCTGCGGGGCCGCGCCCGCGCGGATGACGACACCCTCGTTCCGGCCAAGTTCCACCCGTTCGCCGCGCGTGGCGATTTCGACGCGCCGGTTGTCGTAGTTGGTGAATTTCGCGCCCGCCTGGTCCTGGCGGACCCAGAAATCGCCGGAATCGATCTGCGCGTTGACGTCGGGAACGTCGACTTCCAGCGTTTTGCGGTCCGAGCCGCCGCCAAGCAGCGCATAAAAGTCGCCCTCCACCAGGCTGACCTTGGCATCCTCCTCGCGTTTGAGCGGGTCGACGCGCATGCGCTGGATGACGGCGTGAGAATTCGCGTTGAGCCGCAGCCGCCCGGAGTCCCGGAAGGTGATCTGCGCGGTGGACCGCGACAGGGTGCGGATTTTTTCTTCCTCGATCAGGATCGCGTTGAGTTGCCGGTCCGCCCAGCCGAAATCCTCCGGGCGCTGGCCTTCGACCCACCCCTGGCGGTCGCTCAAGCGGGCTTCGGCGGCCTGGTCCCGGTTCCGTTGGGCCAGAACACGCGCTTCGGCCGCCCTGGTGTCGGCTTCACGGGCGAGCGCCAGCGTATCCGTCCAGTTCGCGGCCTTTTGGGCTTCCAGCGCATTGTCATGCGCTGCGATCGCGGCCGTGATCTGATCGAAGGCGAACAACTGGGCACCGGCGCTGTTGGCGGACTGGATCTGCTGCCGCGCGGCCTCCAGGGCGTTACGCGCCGCCGTCACCGCGTCCGTCGGGATTTTGAGCGGCTGGCCGGGCACAAGATCGGTGATCCGGGCGACGCCGCTTTCTTTCAAGATCGCCGGCCACAGGTCGGCATCGCCAAGATAGCTGCGCGCCAGAGTGCGAAGGTCGGTCTCGGGCGTGAAAGGAACATCAATGGCCGCCGCGGGAGTTTGGATGATCGCCGCCAGGACGAGCGCCAATAGCCCTCGTCGCGCGCTCATAAAAAAAGCGCGCGGATCGACCGCCCCCGCAATTGCCCTGCACCTGCGCATCCAATCCTCGCAAAAAGGATCAATCGCCATTTTTATCGTAACAGTGCCAACAACCGTGCGTTAACGGATTTTAAGGAAAATGAATAAAAGGTTAATTTTTACGATGGTTCGGATGGTCAAGTCCTCGGACGGGGCGCCCATCGGCCGCTCTGCGGCGGCCGATCGGATCGCACATGCCGGTTTCAGGCGTTCATACCGTTCCGGACACGGCCCGATCGAAGATCTCGAGCGCGGCCTCCTTGGTGAGGGGGACCGGATTGCCACCCGCCGTCGGATCGACAATCGCCATGTCCGCGATCAGGTCGCGCCGTTCGGCGCCAACATTGAGGCCGGCGAGTGTATGCGGCACGTCGAGTTCCGCGCGCAGTTTTAAGATCGCGTCCAATACGCCCTGATAACCGCCGGAGATCCCAAGGAACCCCGCAAGCCGATCGAATTTTTGCGCAATGGCCGGTCTGTTGAACTCAAGGACATAGGGCATGAAGACGGCATTGGTCATGCCGTGGTGTGTGTCGTAGAGCGCACCGACGGGATGTGACAGGGAGTGGATCGCGCCAAGGCCTTTCTGGAAACCGACCGCGCCCATCGCCGCTGCGCTCATCATGTGGCCACGGGCCTCCAAATCGTTCGGATCGGCTGCGACCTTGGGAAGGTTCTCAAACACCAGCCGAATGCCCTCAAGGGCGATGCCCTCCGACATTGGATGGTACATCGGCGCCGAATAGGCCTCCAGACAGTGGGCGAGCGCATCCATGCCGGTGCCCACGGTGATCATGCGCGGCATTCCGGCCGTCAGCGCCGGGTCGCAGATCACCACCGCCGGCAACATCTTGGGGTGGAAAATCACCTTCTTGGTATGGGTTTCCTCGTTGGTGACAACACCTGCGCGGCCGACCTCCGATCCGGTTCCGGCCGTGGTCGGCACGGCGACGATCGGCGCGATCCCGTCCGGATCGGCGCGTTTCCACCAGTCGCCGACGTCCTCGAAATCCCAGATCGGCCGGGTTTGGCCGGACATGAAGGCGATCAGCTTGCCGGCATCGAGCCCCGATCCGCCGCCGAACGCGATGACGCCGTCATGACCGCCCGCCTTGTAGGCCGCCACCCCGGCGGAAATGTTGCTGTCGACCGGGTTCGGTTTGACGTCACTGAAAACCGCCGCCTTGAAACCTGCGGCCTCAAGGTCCGCGATGGCGTCGGCGACCATCGGAAGGCTGGCAAGGCCCGGATCGGTGACGAGCAGCGGCTTGCTGATACCGGCAAACTTCAAGGCTCTCGGCAATTCCTTGATGCGGCCGACGCCGAAACGCACGGCAGTGGGGTAGGACCAGTTCACGGAGGGCAGGGTGGTCATTTGATGATCTCGGATGGACTTGAATTGGAACGATCTACGAAAGCCGCAAGTTGGTCCGGTCCTTGAGTGATCGGCGCCCAAATCGCAACTCTTTGCTCAGTGTTCGACGCGGAAGTGGTACGATTTCGGCCGGGTTAGATTGTGAAAGCCGATTTCCGAGAGCGCCGCGCCCTTGCCGGTGTCCTTGACGCCGGTCCAGACAAGGCCCGGATCCAGATAATCGCAGCGGTTCATGAAGACGGTGCCCGTGTCGATGCCGTCGGCAATTTCCGCCGCCGCCTCAACGTCTTCCGACCAGATCGATGCGGTCAGGCCATAGGGGCTGTCGTTCATGAACTGCAGCGCTTCGGCGTCGTCCTTCACCTTCATGATCCCGACAACCGGCCCGAAACTTTCCTCCCGCATCACCGACATCTGATGATTGACATTGGTGAGCACCTGCGGTGCGAGATAAGGCGTGCCGTCCTTGTCCATGGCAAAGCTGGCCGTGTCGATATGGACGGCCGCGCCCTTGCGCAGGGCTTCCTGCGTTTGTTCACGCACCCAGGCCGCGAAGCGCGGCTGCGCCATCGGGCCGAGCGTGGTGTCTTCATCGAGCGGATTGCCGAGCCGGTACTGCCGGGTGAGGTCGACGAAACCGTCGACGAACCGGTCGAACCGGCTTTCGTGCACATAAATGCGTTCAATACCGCAGCAGCACTGGCCGGAATTGTAGAACGCGCCGTCGACAAGGTTCCCGATCGCATAGTCAAGATCCGCGTCGGCCCGCACATAGGCCGGGTCCTTGCCGCCGAGCTCCAGACCGAGCGTGGCGAAGGTCCCCGCCAGCGCTTTTTCGATGGCCCGCCCGCCGGCGACGGACCCGGTGAAATTGACATGATCAATGGCGCCGGACCCAAGCAGCTTTTCTGTGCCTTCATGCGTCAGAACGATGTTCTGGAAAACGCCTTTCGACAGACCCGCGGCCTCAAAGGCCTCCGCCAGCCGCTCACCGACGAGCAGCGTTTGGGCCGCGTGTTTCAAGATGACAACGTTTCCCGCCATCAGCGCCGGCATGACCGTGTTGATCGCCGTCATGAACGGATAGTTCCACGGCGCGATCACCATGACGATGCCGAGCGGGACCCGTTTCAGATACCGTTTAAAGCCAGGCTTGTCGGTGCGCTCGATATCGGCCAGGGCCGCTTCGGCGATCGTGGCGCAATGTTCGGTCCGCTCCACCGTGCCGCCGAGTTCGCCGCCATAACGGACCGGCCGGCCCATCTGCCAGGCGAGTTCGGTCACGACCTCGTCATTCATCGCCTTCAGGGCCTCTAGCGCGCTAAGGCACAGGTCCACACGTTCCCGGGTCGGCGTTTCGGCCCACCCTTTCTGGGCCGTCCGGGCGGCGCTGACCATTTTGTCGACATCTGCCCCGTCCAATGCCGGGCGCTCGGCATAGACCGACCCGTCGACGGGAGAAATCAGTTTTATTGTGTCGGGCATTGGGTCTCCATCAACAGGCGATCGCGTTCACATGGCCTTCTTCGGCGTATGCGAGGATCTGGGTGTCGCGGGTTATCACTTTGAGGTTGTGCGCGCGGGCCGTGGCGAGAATGATCCGGTCCGCCGGATCGGCCGGTGGCTTGCCGGGCAGGAAGGACGATTCCACCAAAATCCGCGGCGACAACTCGGCAAGGGTCAGTTGCCCGCGCTCGATATAATCGTCGAACCAGTCCGGAACCGGGCGGGTGAGGCGCAGCCGCGCCCGTGCCACCAGCATGCCCAGTTCCCACGCGGTGAACGGCGACACCAGGGTTTGCCGGCCGTCGCGGAACGTGGCATTCAGCGCCTGCGTCGCATCCTCGCTGATCGGATCGCCGTTCCCGGTCCAAATGACCGCGCAGGTGTCGAGCAGCAGATCAGCCATGACGCTGCTCTCCGGCAATACCCATCTCCGCCCATTCGGGCATGGCTGGTTCGGCGACATCAACACCCTCGGGCACAGTGATCGTGTTCTTCATGCAGCCGAGAACCGGATTGTTGCCGGAAACGGGCCGGTCCGGAGGCCGATCCGCGTTCGTTTTGACGAACACCACGCTTTCCGCTTCGAGATTGACATCCGCGGTTTTGTATCCGGCGGCAAGCCAGGAGTTTGTAATAACACTGTTGCTCGGATTGTTGCTCCACCAAGCCCGATGCTTGCGTGCCGAGGCCGGGAGCCGGTCCGAAATGATCACCTCGATGTCTTTGAAAGACATGGGAATTTGCGACAACCCCGCCGCGGTTAAGTGCGTTTTCAACGGTGCGTATTTGGTCATTGCATCAACTCCACGGGTGTTCAGGATGCAATTTCAACATAACAGTGCTTCATAAAGGTTACAACAGTGTTGTTATGCCCGCTCAAAACCGCGGGCGACCTCGTAGTCCGTGACCGCCCGGTCGAACGCCTCGATTTCCCATTCGGCTGCGCGGGCGTAGTGGTCGATGACCGCATCGCCAAAGGCCTCCCGGAGCATTTTCGATTTGCGTAAGGCGTCTCTTGCATCGCGCAGGGTGTGCGGGACTTCCGCAGCCCGTTTGGCCTCGTAGACATCACCGCTCGCCGGCGGGGCGAGGTCCAGCTTGTCCTGAAGGCCCTTGATGCCGGCGGCCATCTGCGCGGCGAGCGCAAGGTACGGATTAAGGTCCGATCCGCCGATCCGGCATTCAATCCGCAGCGCCTTCGTGCCTTCGCCGCACAGGCGGAAGCCCGCGGTCCGGTTATCGACCGACCATACGGTTTTGGTCGGCGCAAATGTGCCCTTTTGGAACCGTTTGTAGCTGTTGATGTAGGGCGCCAGGAAATAGGTGTAGTCGGCCGCGTATTTGATCAAACCCGCCAGATAATGCCGCATCGTGTCCGACATGCCGTAGTCGCCGGACGGGTCGCAGAACGCGTTTTCATCCCGGTCATTCCAGATCGACTGGTGAATATGGGAGGACGAGCCGACCTTGTCGCTGCGCCACTTGGCCAGGAACGAGACGGCGCGCCCGTTGGCCCAGGCGATTTCCTTCACCGCGTGTTTGGAAATGGTATGGAAATCGGCGCAGTCGAGCGCCGGCGCATATTTGATGTTCAGTTCTTCCTGGCCGGTTTCCGCCTCGCCCTTGGTGTTCTCGATGGGAATCCCGGCAGCGAAGAGGTGGTTGCGGACCGGCCGCATCACCGCCTCTTCCTTCGTGGTCTGGAGGATGTGATAATCCTCGTTATAGCCGGAGATCGGCTCCAGGTCCCGAAAGCCGGATTTGCGGATCTCGTCGAAGCTTTTCTCGAACAGGAAAAACTCCAGCTCGGTCGCCATCTTCGCGGTCAAGCCCAGCTCCGCCAGCCGGGCGATCTGCTGTTTCAGCATGGCCCGCGGGGCGTGCGGGACCTCCGCGTGCGTGTGGTGATCGAGAACGTCGCACAAAACCAGTGCGGTGCCCGCCAGCCACGGCACCGGCCGCAGCGTGGAAAGGTCCGGCTTCATCACATAGTCGCCATAGCCGCCCGCCCAACTTGTCGCGGCATAACCTTCCACCGTGTACATCTCCAGGTCGGTCGCCAGCAGATAGTTGCAGCAATGGGTTTCCTGATAGGCGCTGTCGATGAAGTGTTGCGCATGAAAGCGCTTGCCCATCAGGCGGCCCTGCATGTCGACGATACAGGCCAGGACCGTGTCGATATTGCCGGCGGCAATGGCGGTTTTCAGGTCCTCGAAGGAGAGTGTGCCAGGCATGGGTCGGATGGTTCCGCGGGTTTGGGGTCGTTACGAAGCCGCAAGCGCGGCATGCCCCGGAGAAACGGGATTCCCCCGGGGCAGGGGTGTTTAGCTCAGCCGAAGGTGTAGGGAGGGCCGGCCTGGTTGATGACGTCGTTGTATTCCCGGAAGATCGAGACGATTTTCTGCTGGATCTCGCCTTCCTCGGCCACTTCGTTCCAGAAGTTTTTCGCCGCGTCTTCCACCTGCGCCCACTCGCTCGCGGGAACCGTACGCAGTTCCAGCTTGTCGCCTCGTGCGCGCAGACGCGCTTCGCCGCCCCAATACCACTGGTTGCGGTAGGTGTGTCCCGCCTGCGTCGCGGCCAGGACCAGCTGTTTCAGGTGTTCGGGCAGATCCGCCCACCGCTGCTGGTTGACGAACCAGGACCCGATCCAGGCGCCGGAAATGTTGTTGGTCAGGAAATAATCCGTCACATCGGCCCAGCCGACCGTGTAGTCCTCGGTGATGCCGGACCAGGCCATACCGTCCAGTTCGCCGGTCTGCACCGCGACTTCGGCGTCTTCGTAAGGGATCGTCACCGGCACAACGCCGAATTGGGCGAGGAACCGGCCGGCGGTCGGGAAGGTGTAGAGCTTCAGGCCGTCGAGGTCGGCCACGGACGTAATTTCCTTCTTGGTGTTGAAGTTGCACGGGTCTTGACCGGCGGCGGAAATCCACGCCACGCCGACCTTTTCATATTCGCTGCGCCAGATGTCGGCGAGGCCATATTGATTGAAGAGGACGGGGACATCGAGGATGTGCTTGGTCGCGAACGGGAAGTAGCCGCCAAACTGGCGCAGCGGCGTCGGCGAGGCCATGGAATCGTCATCCGAATGCACCGCGTCGATGGTGCCGCGTTGAAGAGCCTGGAACAACTCGCCCGTCGGTACGATCTGGTCGGCGTAAAACAGCTCGATTTCCATTTCGCCATTGGCCGCGTTGTTGACGAAGTCGACCATCGGTTTCGTCACATGCTCGCCAAGGGCGCCGCCGGCGTAGGTCTGGAACCGCCACTTGATCGGGGACTGCGCCTTGACGATGGCGGGGCTGGCCAGGACGGCCGCGCCGCCGATCCCGGCGGTCTTCAAAAAGGTGCGTCTTGAGGTCATCGCTGTCTCCTGTTGCTTTAAGGTGAAGAACCGCTCCTTTTCGGAGTTCTCGTAAAGTCATTTCCCGTAGACGTAGTCCGGCAGCCAGAGCGCGATCCCGGGAAAAATCATCACCATCGCCAGAGCCAGTGCCATGACAAAGACAAAGGGGATGATGGATCGATAGATGTCGCGGATGGAGATTTCGGGCGGCGCCATGGCCCGCATCAAGAACAGGTTGTAGCCGAATGGCGGCGTCATGTAGGCGATCTGGCAGGTAATCGTATAGAGAATCCCGTACCAGACCAGATCGAAGCCGAGCGCGCCGACCAGCGGAACGTAGAGCGGGGCGACAATCACCAGCATGGCCGTGTCGTCCAAAAATGTGCCCATCAGGATGAACGACAACTGCATCAGGATCAGGATCACCCAGGGATTGAGGCCGAGTTGCTCGGTGAAAAGGTTCTCGATCGCTTTCACCGCCCCGAGCCCGTCGAACACGGCGCCGAAAGCGAGCGCGGCAAGGATGATCCACATGAACATGCAGGAAACGCCAAGGGTGTTGCGGACCGATGTCTCGAACACCGCGCGCGTCATCCGGCCTTTCAAAACCGCGGCGAGGAAGGCGGCGAGGGCACCGATCGCCGAGCTTTCCACCAGGCTTGTCCAGCCGTTGATGAACGGCACCATCATGGAAAAGAAGATGCCGAGCGGCAAAAGCCCGGCCCGCAAAAGACGCAGTTTTTCCGGCCAGCCGACGTCGCGTTCGGCCTTTGGAAGAACCGGGCCGAGCGATGGCGTGATCTTGCAGCGGATGGCGATGTAAAGGATGAACAGCGCCGCCATCATCAGGCCCGGAAAGACACCGGCGAGCCAAAGCTGGCCGACCGGCTGGCGGGCGATCATGGCGTACAGCACCAGGACAACCGAGGGCGGCACCAAGATGCCGAGCGACGATCCGGCCTGGATGACGCCGGTCACCATGCGTTTGTCGTAGTTGCGCTTTAAGAGCTCCGGCAATGCGATGGTCGCGCCGATGGCCATGCCGGCCACCGAGAGACCGTTCATCGCGGAGATCAGAACCATCAGGCCGATTGTGCCGATCGCAAGCCCGCCGGACAGGCCGCCCATCCAGACGTGGAACATCTTGTAAAGATCGTCGGCGATTTTGGATTCCGACAGGATGTAGCCCATGAAAATGAACATCGGCAGCGTCAACAGCGGATACCATTTCATCAGCTTGATGGCCGCCGAAAAACCGAGATCGAAGCCGCCCCGGTCGCCCCACAACAAAAGCGCAGCAACGACCGCCACAAAACCGATCGCGCCGAAGACCCGCTGCCCGGTAAACAGCATCAGCATCATCGTCGAAAACATGAGCATGGCGATGAGCTCGTAGGACATCAGGCTTTATCTCCCCGGAGACGCAAGATGTCCTTGCACAGTTCGGAAACGGCTTGCAGCAGCATCAGGAAGATACCGACACACATGATGACCTTGACCGGCCACAAATACGGGCGCCACGCCGTCGCGCTGCGCTCCAGATGGCCGAGTTCGGCCGCCGCGGCCTCCGGTCCGCCAGTGAAAAAGGCGCCGATAAGGGTTCCGTAGAAGCCGAACGTGTCCGGCGTGAAGTGGCCAAGGGAATAGGCTGTCGAACTCAGCGCGCCCCACAGTAAAATGACGAGATAGAAAATCAGGAACAGGACGGTGAAGGCATCGGTCCAGGCCTTCCTCCGCCACGACCAGGTGCCGTAGAAAAGATCCATCCGAACGTTCGATCCCATCTGGACCGAATACGGACCGCCGAGCATGTAGTAAGCGACCAGCGCGAACTGGGCGACCTCGAGTGTCCAGAGCGAGGGCAGGAAAAACGTCTTGGAGATCGACGACCACAGCAGGATCGCCGCCATCACAAATATGCCGTACATCGCCAGCCGGCCGATGGTCCGGTTGAACCGGTCCACGTAGCGGACATAAAGGCGCATGGCGCTAAGCATGAGCGCCTCCCGCGCCGGCGGTCTTCAGGGCTTCATGGACCGTTTCCGCAAGAAGCGCGCCCCAATCGTGCTCCGCGGCAGGCGTTGCGATCTCGTCGTTGCGGATTTCGATCATCAGGGACGGGAGGCCGCGGTTCTCGCCATGGCGGATCAGCGTGTAATAGACGCCGTCCGCCGGGCTGTAGGGCTCATTGTCGCCGACCTGATAGGCGGTTTCCGCCCGCAGGCGCGCCAGCGCCGGCTCGAACAGGCGGCGATCGGTGTTGGCGATCAGGCCGATTTCCCATGGCCGCGATTGGCCCATGTAAATGGGCGTGTAGCTGTGCACCGACACCAGCACGGTCGAGCGGCCGAGACGTTGGCGTTCATCCAAGAGCGCATCAATGGCGGCGTGAAACGGCCGATGGGCCAGGCCAAGCCGCAGCTCCCGTTCCTCGCCGCTGATATGGCTGTTGCCTGGAATGGGTGTCGTTTCGCTGATCGCCGGGATCAGGTCATCGGCATCTTCCTCGCGGTTGCAGTCGATCACCAACCGCGACACCGTCGAGTAAACAAGCGGGGCATCCAGACGTTCGGCCATTGCGGAAGCGACGCCGAACGCGCCGGGGTCCCAGGCGATGTGCCGTTCTTTGTCCTTTTGGGAAAGACCGAGGATCGTGTCATAGGGCGCGGGAAACCGGTTGCTGGCATGATCGCAAATCAACACAACCGTCCCTGTCCCCGTTCCGTTGACGATCCGGACCGCCGGGTCATGGCCGCGGGTTGCCGCGGGACGGTCTTTAGCGATAGCCCCTTGCATACGTTTCGCACCCGTTAAGGCGTGTATTTTTTATTACAGAGTTGCGTGCTTGACAGTCTTTTGTATGATTTCATACAAGCGCGCCCGGGAAGTCAACGATAAAAGTACCGGTGGTCGGAACAGGAGGAGCGTGCGATGGAACGGCCGCTCGTGGAGGACATACGAGACCGGCTCGATGAGTTCACCGCGACCGAGCGCAAAGCCGCGCATGCCCTCTTGGCGAATTACCCGGTCCAGGGATTGGGCACCGTGGCGCAGTTCGCGGATGCGGCGGGGGTCAGTTCTCCGAGCATCTTGAGATTTGTGGCCCGGCTCGGTTTCCCCGGATTTGCCGATTTTCAGGCCCGGCTGCGGCGGGAACTTCAGAACCAGCTCAATTCGCCGTTGGCCCGCAGCTCCGAACTGTCGCTGGAAGCGGTCGGCGATCCCTTCGTCGATCGGCTGGTCGAGAACCTGAGGGAAACCTTCGCCCACCTGCCGAAGGCCGAACTTGAAGGCCTCACCCGGGTGCTCGCCGACGAAAAGCGGACCCTGCACCTGATCGGCGGACGGTTCACCGATGCGCTGGCCCGGTATATGGCGGCCCATCTTCGGATCGTGCGGCCGAACGTCAACCACGTCGCCGGCCAGCAGGGCAATTGGCTGGATCAGTTGATCGGGATCGGGCCGAAGGACGTTGTGGTGGTGTTCGACATCCGGCGCTACCAGACCGAGCTGATCGAATTCGCCGAAGCCGCGGCCGGACAAGGCGCGACCGTCGCCCTGATCACCGACAGTTGGATGTCGCCGATCGGCCGCATCGCGAGCCATGTGCTGCCGGCCCGGGTGGCCGTACCCTCGCCCTGGGATTCGTCAACGGCGCTGATGGCGATCGCGGAGGTGCTGATTGCAGGCGTGACCCAGAAAAACGCCGGGCAAAGCCAAAAGCGCATGCAGGCCCTGGAAAATCTCCGGAACAGCCGGGACCCGGCCTCCAAAAGCCGCCGCGGCGGGATCGACATATAAAAACGCCGGCCCAGTGGGCCGGCGCCAGACTGCTGACAAACCAAGTTATCTTTCGACCGTCATGCTCGGGCCTGTCCCGAGCATCCATAACACTTTGATTTTTATGGATCCTCGGAACTTTGTCCGAAGATGACGACGGAAAAATTGGGGAGTGTCAACACCCTTAACGCCGGACCAGCGGGCCGGCGTTCCGAAGCTCAAGACGAATTGGGCCCGAGGCCCAAGGCCCTTGTTAGGCCATTTCGAGCTGGGCTGCCTGCTTACCGCGGCCGCGCCGGTCGTCTTCGGCAACGAAGGTTATTTTTGCACCTTCTTCCGGTGCCGGCAGACCGGCCTGTTCGAAGGCGGTAATGTGGACAAAAACGTCCTTGCCACCGCTTTCCGGTGTGATGAAGCCGAAGCCCCGGTCATGATTGAAAAACTTGATTGTACCGGTCTCACGCATGGTGATGCCCTTCCGTTTGGGTTGTGCGCGCGTCAGGCCTGTCCTTCAGCGCACGAAAACGAGCAGTCAAATAGAAACGGAAAAGCTTGTTAATTCAGAGCAGACCGGTAATCCAGTCCACCGAAGTCAATCTTTACCGGGTCTAGTTCATGTCCCGATTGGCTGTCGCCAACAGGCAATAGGTAAGAAACTGCCGGATCGTTGGCAAGCGACCGGTATAAAACTTGTGCAGTTTTGCGGATATTTTTTCAAGCTCACCCAGAGTGAGGTCGGGTCTGACATCTGGTTCCGGATTGGCAACCCGTTGCAACGCACCTGAGCGGTCACCGCTGGGCCTCCGACATGCGCTTTGCCGCGCGCATGACCGTTTCCATCTGATTGAGAAAGCGGGACCGGTCGGCTTTGGAAAAGGCAGGGCCGCCTTCGCGGATCGCCCCGATCTCGCGCAGATGCGTCGACAGGTCCCGCATCGCCAGCCGCATGCCCATGGCGTCTTCCTTGAAGGGCCGCCCGTTCGGCGAAATCACGAGCGCCCCGGCATCGACACAGCGCGCGGCGAGCGGAACGTCCGCGGTCACCACGACATCGCCGCGCCCCGCTTTTTCGGCAATCCACTTGTCGGCTTCATCCGGACCGTCCGGCACGATGTGTCGCTCCGCGAACGGACTGTCGGGCAGGCGCATCCAGGCATTGCTGACAAAGATGACCTGGACCTTGTGCCGTTCGCCGACCTTCATGGTCTCGTTTTTGACCGGGCAGGCGTCAGCATCCACATAGATGATTGTCATGCGCGGGCCTCCGCAGGTTTGGCGGGCGCCAGATCAGCCACGATTGCCCCGCTGGCGGCATGCGCCATGGAAAAGCACGCCTGCAGGAGATAGCCGCCCGTCGGGGCCTCCCAATCGAGCATCTCGCCGATGGCGTAAACGCCCGGCAGCTTCTTGAGCATCAAATCGGACCTGACTTCGCCAAGGGCGATCCCGCCCGCGGAGGAAATGGCCCTGTCGATGTCGTAAGGGGCCGTGCAGCGGAGCCGAAGGGCCTTGATCCGCCGGGCAAGGCTCTGGGAATCGGCCGGCAGGGGACCGGCCTCCCGCAACAGTGCCTGCTCGACCTTTGACATGCGCAGCCGTTTGCGCAGGTGCGTCGAGAGGGATTGTTTGCCTCTTGGGGCGCCCAACCGGTCCGCAATCTCGTCTACTGTTCTCTCCGGCCGCAGATCGACCAGGATATCCGCGCCGCCCGCGGTGAGGATCTTGGCCCGGATCTCGGCGGACAAGGCGTAGACCGCTCCGCCCTCCAGGCCCTTTTCAGACACCAGCGCTTCGCCCGAGACCGCCGTGTCGCCGACCGTCAGCCGGATGCGTTTGAGCGGCGCGCCGGCAAACCCGGATTTCAGATGCTCCGACCAGGCAACGTGAAAGCCGCAATTGGCGGGTTGGAAGGCATGAACGGCAATCCCATGGGCTTGAATCGCCGGGACCCATCCGCCGTCAGAGCCAAGCTTGGGCCAGCTCGCGCCGCCAAGAGCCAAGATCGCCGCCCGGGCCGTTACGTGCCGGATCTCGCCACCAAGTGTTGTAAACGCGTGCCCAAGATCCGGATCGTAGCCGGTCCACGTCAGACCGGTTCTCAACTGAACGCCCTGCGTGGAAAGGCGCTGCAACAGGGCCCGCAAAAGCGGTGAGGCCTTCATCGCCTTTGGAAACACGCGGCCGCTGCTGCCGACAAACGTCTCCTGGCCGAGGCCCGCGCACCACGCGCGCAAGGCGTCCGGCGGAAACCGGTGGATCATTGGCGCCAGAAACGGCCCGGCGTCCCGGTAGCGCGCGGTAAAGCGGTCAAGCGGTTCGCCGTGCGTGAGGTTCAGTCCGCCGCGGCCGGCAAGCAGAAACTTGCGTGCGGGGTTGCGCATGCGTTCACAGATTTCCACGCGCAAACCGGCCGCCGACAGTCTGTCGGCCGCGTAGAGCCCCGCCGGGCCGGCGCCGACAATGAGAACATCGATCATGGCGCCCTTATAGGCAGTCGGTCCGAAGAGAGAAAGTGCGCGCCGGTCCTGGCCTACGGGTTGCCGTGCCGGTCGGGCCGGTTGTGGGCCGGCCGGTTCGGCAGGTTCGCTTCATATGCCTTGGCCACCCGCAAGAACCGCGCGTGGGCGTAGTTGATGCTGAGGATCCAGCCCCACCAGCCATAGCGGTAATATTTGCGCGAGACATAGGCCTTGAAAAAGCCGAACGGGAATTCACTCAAGAGCCGCCAGCGCGGCAGGCGGCGTCTCCGCGCCGTCAGATCCTCCACCTGCATGTTGGAATAGCGGTTGTACTTTGTGACCTGGAAGTCAAGCGAGCGGATCGACCGGTGCGCCATGGTGCCGGCGAGCGACTTGATCCGCGCGCCGGGGTCCGGCCGGACCGTGTCGTGAACGATCGAATCGGAAAACCGTCCCTTCCGGCGATCGTAGAGGCGGATCTGGTGATAGCCGTAAGCCCAGGGCGCCGGCATGTCCTCGTGGGCATAAACGTCCCGGATCATGATCCGCCAGCCGTCGGCATCCATCAGGCTGCCATCGGCGAATTTGGCCTTGATCTCAGTGCAAAGCGCGGGCGTGACTTCTTCGTCTGCATCAAGGTTCAAGAGCCAGTCGTGCCGGCATTGGTCCTCGCCGAAGCGCTTTTGCGGACCATAGCCCGGCCAGGCATTGGCAACCACGCGGGCGCCGGCCGCCTCGGCCGCTTCGACCGTTCCATCCGTCGATCCGCTGTCGATGACGATCACCTCGTCCACCCAGTCGGCAACGCTGGCGATGGCCACGGAAATCCGGTCTTCCTCGTCCTTGGCGATGATGAAGGCGGAAAGCGGGAGGCGTGTGGTCATCGGGCGGGCGTGGTCTGGGAGCGGGCTTGGTGTTGCGACTGCACGGCGCATAGGTACTTGGCTGGTGCCGATTTGAAAAGCACCGCGTTGATTTTCCGCCGGCCCGTTTGGCGGTTCCTTGCTGCTAAAAGCAATAATATTGCGAATTATCGATTCCAAAACCGGTTTTGTTGACTTTCGAAACCGATTTTGTAATACTAATGATGCGCGACGGCGGTGTTTGGAGTCCGCCGAAGCCGGGGATGACGGGGCCGAGCGAAAAAGCTCGACAAAACAAGAGCACCGTCTGGGAGGAACAATGGAACCCGTACGCGGATCGGTCACGATTGAGGACGTGGCGCGCCATGTTGGCGTTGCCAAGGGCACCGTGTCGCGGGTCTTGAACAACTACACCGACATTTCGCCGAAAACCCGGGAACGCATTTTGAAGGCGGTCAAGGAGCTTGGGTATCAGCCGTCCTCCACCGCCCGCAGCCTGAAGCGCGGGCGCCAGGATACCTTCGGGATCGTGATTCCGGTCGGTCATGGCCATGGCGCCGATCCGTTCCTTTCCGAGTTCATCGACGGGATCGCCAGAGCGCTGGACGATTTGGACCAGGACCTCCTGGTCACCACCGCGCATTCGCCCGCCCATATGCTGGAAACCCATGAACGCCTTATCGCACGGCGGAAGGTCGATGGCTTCATTGTCACCCGCACGGAAGTGGACGATCCGCGCGTCGCGTTTCTGGTGGAACGCAAGTTTCCCTTCGTGGCGCACGGCCGCACGCGGCACCCCGATGACTACGCCTGGTTCGACATCGACAACGAGACCGCCTTCGTGGAGGGCGTCGTGCATGTGCACGGCCTCGGTCACCGGCGTATCGGTTACATTGGCGGGCCGCATGGGCTGAACTTCGCCCGCCAGCGTCGCGAGGGGTACTTGAAGGGGCTGGGCCAGGTCGGTCTGGACGCGGATCCCGCCCTGATCGTGTCCCACGCCTTGAGCGAGCAGGGTGGTGTCGAGGGCGCTTGCGAACTTCTGGCCCTCAGCGAGCCGCCGACCGCGATCCTGTGCGCCACGGACGCGATCGCCATCGGCGCCATGCGCCTGTGCCGCGACAAGGGCCTGCGCGTTGGATCCGATGTGACCGTGATCGGTTATGACGGCCTGCCGGTCGGTGGTTATGTCGATCCGCCGCTGACCACGTTCTCACAATCTCCACAGGCCGCCGGCGGGCGCATGGCCCGCATGCTGATCGATATCGTGAATGGTGAGGGCCCTGCGCGACCGCATGACTTGGCCCGTGCCGAACTGGTGCGCAGGTCATCGGATGGCCCGCCTGCCAAAAGCCCGCAGGAACTGGCGCAGTTCCTGGGAGGTTAGACGTGAACCAAAGAGGAAAACGGAGAATGCATATGTTTGGGAGGACACTGCTGAAAACCACGGCGCTGGCGACGTTCCTCGTCGCCGGTTTGAGCGCGGCCCAGGCCGACACGCTGCGGTTTTGGACCACCGAGGAGCAGCCGGAACGCTTGATCAAGCAAGAGGAAATGGCGGCCGGGTTCAAGGAAAAGACAGGTATTGACGTGAGCGTGATTCCGGTGTCGGAAAAGGATCTCGGCAAGCGGGCGACGGCCGCCTTCGCGGCCGGTGATCTACCGGACGTGATCTACCACACGCTGCAATATG
Organism: Roseibium sp.; assembly: GCA_017643215.1. Classification (GTDB taxonomy): domain Bacteria; phylum Pseudomonadota; class Alphaproteobacteria; order Rhizobiales; family Stappiaceae; genus Roseibium. The sequence goes on from JAEPNV010000001.1 coordinate 434,000, forward strand.
CGCTGCCGTGGGCCGAGGCCGGCATCTTGGATACGGAAGCCGCTACGGAGGTGATCGGCAATCTTGATCCGGAAAGCTTTGCCTCCGGCGCGCTGGGCATGGCCGCCTATGACGGCGGATATGCCTCGGTTCCCGTCGACGGCTGGACCCAGATGGTCGTTTACCGCAAGGACCTGTTCGACCAGAACGGGCTTGCAGCGCCGACCTCTTATGAGGCAATCCTCGCTGCCGTCGATAAACTGCACAATCCGCCGGAAATGTTCGGTTTTGTCGCCGCCACGAAGATCGACGAAAACTTCATGAGCCAGGTGCTGGAGCATGTGCTGCTGGCGAACGGCATCAGCCCCGTTGACGGCAACGGCTTCAAACCGCTGGACGAGCAGAAGACCGTCGAGGCATTGGAATTCTACAAAGCCATCGCCAAGGCGTCCCCGGCCGGTGAGCTTTACTGGAAACAGTCGCGTGAGCTTTATTTTGCCGGCAAAGCGGCAATGATCATCTGGTCGCCGTTCATTCTCGACGAACTGGCCGGTCTGCGTGACAGCGCCCCGCCCACGATCAACGACGATCCGACCTCCAAGGAGCTTGCCTCCAAGACCGGGATCGTAACGACGCTGTCCGGTCCGTCCAATCCAGACGGCGCGGCCTGGGGCGACATCCGGTATTTTGGCATCACCAACGATGCCGATACGGATGCCGCGATCCAGTTCGTCGAGTTCTCGATGGACGAGGGCTACTTGTCGACCTTGTCGATCGCACCAGAAGGCAAGTTCCCGGTCCGCCGGGGCGATGGCAGCGATGCGGAAAAGTTCATCGCCGGTTGGGCCGAGCTTCCCGTTGGCGTCGACCGCAAGGCGCCGTTGACCGATCTTTATGACGCGGCCACCATCGAACGCATCGTTGGCGGCCTGGATACGGCCAGCCGGTGGGGCGTGCAGGAAGGCCAGTTGTCGCTGGCGTCCAAGATGATCAACGCGCAGGTCATCAACCGGCTCGTGCGGGAGTTCATCGATGATGAGCGTGATGCCGCGGCGACCGTTGCCCGGTTGAACGAAGAACTGGCCAAAATCCAGTAAGCTCTCGATTGAACAAGACACGCCGCCGGCGGGCCGCCATTTGGCCCGCCGGACGGGAAAAATACGCCCGGGCAAGGCCGAATTGCCCTGAAGGATCCTGACCGGTTACCCATGCCCGAGCTGGACGTGAACCCATGACCGCCGCCGACACGCACACCGAAGACCTCGCCCGACCGAACACCGCCAGTCAGCCGCCCAAGGGGGTTGGACCGATGGAGCGGCGGGAAGCGCGCCTTGCCTATCTCATGCTGGCGCCGACCTTCCTGATCGTCCTGGGCATCGTCATGGGGCCGCTGCTTGCCAACTTCTGGATCAGCGTCAAGCCAGTGAAGCTGGGCGATCTCAGGCCGCCGACCGTGCTTGTCAACGAGCGCGTGCGCGGGTCGGCGGAAGCGCCGGGTGACCCGGTCACCCTAGAATACCGGCTGCGGAATTCCACCCAGGACAAGGAAATCCGCGACGTCATTCTGACCGACACGTTGCCGGCTGGCTTTACGCCGGAGACTGTGCCGGAGCTGTGCAGCATCTCCGGGCGGGAACTGACCTGCGGCATCGGCACCATTCCAGGCCAATGGCGCGACCGGCTGAGGATCGAGGGAACCGTGAATTCCGAGTTCCTGGCCTTGAACCGGCCCGGACGCGAAAGCGAACCGGTGATCGCCGGTGATGCGGATAACGTGCTGACCAGCCTTGATTTCACTCTCGAAAACTTCATCGAGGTGTTCGATGGCGCGGAATTCTGGTCGGTGCTGCGGGTGACCTTCTACTACACGGTGTTCGGCACCGGCGGCGCGCTCGTGCTCGGATTGTTTGCCGCGCAGCTCCTGCACACGGCCTTCCGGGGCCGCAGCGTCCTGCGCGGCCTGTTTCTGTTTCCTTATGTGTCGCCGGTGATCGCCGTCGCCTTCACCTGGGTGATCCTGTTTGATCCGTTTTCCGGCACGGTCAACGCGCTTTTGACAAAAATGGGGGTTGTCGAAACACCGATCAATTTCTTCGGCGAACGGGCGATCTCCTATTCGCTGTTTGGCATTCCGATGGAATTCCCGCTGGCGCTGACCACGGTGATCGCGTTCGAGGCGTGGCGGTACTTTCCCTTGTCGTTCCTGTTCATCCTGGCGCGCATGCAGTCGATCAACACCGACATGTATGAGGCCGCCGAAATGGATGGCGCAACGCCGCTGCAGCAGTTCTGGTACCTGTCCCTGCCGCAGCTCGCCGGGATCCTGTCGGTCCTGTTCCTGTTGCGGTTCATTTGGACCTTCAACAAGTTCGACGACATCTTCCTTTTGACCGGCGGCAACGCGGGAACGCGCACCCTGACCGTTGATGTCTACGAGCAGGGATTTGCCCTTTCCAACCTTGGCGCGGGCGCGGCGGTCGCCGTGGTCGTGTTTGTCCTGCTCGTGACCTTCGCAATGATCTTCCTGCACTTCTCGCCCAAGGAGGAAGGGCTATGAGCGCGTTGTCCGGGCTGCTTCTGGCGGTTGCAAGCGGGGCGCTTTGGGGCGCGATTGGCATGATCGTGACCGGCGTGACGCTGACCCTTGTCACCGGCGCGGTGGCGATCCCGCAGATCGGAGCCGGCGCGCTGGCCGGAATGGCCCAGGCGGTGTTTTTGATCTGGCGCCAAAACGGCCGGGCCGGAACGCATGTGCCCGTGCTTGGCGCGCTGGTGGGGTTTGTGGTCCTGCTGGCCGTCAGTTTTGCCGCGCCGTTCAGCCTGCCCATGAGCGTGATCACCGGATGGCAGATCCTGGCGCTCGCAGCGTTCCTCGGCGCGTTGACCTTTGCCAATCAGGTATGTCTGTCCGACGTGCCGATGGGCCCGATGACCCGTTATCACAGGGAACTCGTGTACATCCGCCTCGCCAAGGGCATCGGATTTGTCCTCTTCTCCATCATGGTGGCGTTGCCGTTCTACGTGATGGTCATGACGTCGCTGAAGAGCCAGCAGGCGCTGCTCGCCAACCCGCTCGACCTGTCGATCGATCTGTCTCAGGGGATCGGCAGCCTGTTCCGGTCCTATGTCGAGTTGTTCACCCAGTACAATTTCGGCCGGTATCTGCTTGTGTCGGCCTTTGTGTCGGTCTCAACGGTAATCCTGACTTTGCTCTTTTCCGTGCCGGGCGCTTATGCCGTCTCCAGGCTTCGGTTCCCTGGACGGGCAACGCTCTCACGGTCGGTTTTGTTAATCTACATGGTCCCGGCGATCGTTCTGGTGATCCCGCTATACGCGGTCTTCTCGCAGCTCGGCCTGCGCGACAGTCTGGTCGGGCTGTTGATTGTCTATCCGGCCACCACCATCCCCGTTGCGCTCTACATGCTGCAGGGTTATTTCCGCGGCCTGCCGTCGGAGCTTGAGGAGGCCGGATTGATGGACGGTCTCACCCGGCTCGGCGTCATCTTGAAGATCACTTTGCCGCTGTCCCTGCCGGCGCTGGCCTCCGTGTCGCTTTACGTGTTCATGATCGCCTGGAACGAGTTCCTGTTCGCGTTCATGTTCCTCGACAATCCGGACATCTTCACGCTGTCGCGGGGCATTGTGTCGCTGAACTCGTCCGAGGTTCCGCGCCAGCATCTGATGGCGGGCGCGGTCATCGCGACGGTTCCGGTTCTGGTGATCTTCCTGTGGTTCGAGCGGTTCCTCGTCCAGGGCCTGACCGCGGGCAGCGTCAAGGGATGACCTTGCACTCAAAAACAATCCGTCCAGGAGTAAAGAAAATGAGCGCCGATTTGGACGCGCTGGCACGTTCCATCCTCAAAGACAACGATCTTGGCGGCTATACGATCCCGACCAAGGGGCTTTATCCCTATCAGTGGAATTGGGATTCCATCTTCGTGGCGCTCGGGTTCGCCACGTTTGATCAAGATCGCGCCCTTGAGGAAATCGAGAGCCTGTTCGAAGGCCAATGGGATGACGGCATGGTGCCGCACATCCTGTTCCGCAAAGATGACCCGAGTTACTTTCCCGGCCCCGATGCGTGGGGCACGAGTGACCGCGCGATGCCGTCCTCCGGCCACTCCCAGCCGCCGGTCGCCGCGACCGTCGTCCGGGAGATTTTTGAAAGCGCCGGCGAAGGCAAGCTGGAGGCACGGGTCCGGGCCCTGTTCCCGAAGATGATGGCCTGGCATCGCTGGTTCGCCACCTACCGCGATCCGCAAGGTCACGGCAGTGTCGCCATCATTCATCCATGGGAATCGGGCCGCGACAATCTTCCCGATTGGGACGCGCCCATGTCGGCGGTCGACACAACCGGCATTCCGGCCTTCACCCGCAAGGACACGGCCCATGTCGATCCGGAAATGCGCCCGCGGCAGATCGACTACGAGCGCTATATGGCCATCGTGGCCGCCGGTCGGGCCTGCGGATGGAACGCGCGGAAAGTCACGCAGGCATCCCCGTTCCTGGTCGCGGATCCTGGCATCACCTTCATTCTGCTGCGGGCCAACCGCGATCTGGCGGCGCTCGCCCGCCGTCTCGGCTTCGATGCGGATCTGCCGGAAATCGAGGGCTGGATTGCCAAACTGGAGCGCGGGCTCGAGAGACTGTGGAACCCGGAACTCGGGGCCCACACGACCCTCGATCTGAAGACCGGCAAGCTAGGGCAGGGCGTCTCCAGCGTCGCCTTTCTGGCCCCCTATGCCGGCGTGCGCGATGAGGCGGTGCTGGCGCCGCTGCGCGCCCATTTCGACCGCATCGCCGGCCGCGTCGACTACATGGTGCCGTCCTATGATCCCGATCATCAAGGCTTTGAACATCTTCGCTACTGGCGGGGGCCGGTCTGGGCGGTGGTCAATTTCATGATCGCCAGGGGACTGACCCAGGCGGGCGACCATACGCGCGCCGAACGGGTGCGTGCCGATACGGCCCGTCTGGTGAAGCACAGCGGTTTTGCCGAATATTTCAGTCCGGTCGACGGGACCGGCGCCGGCGGCAAATCGTTTTCGTGGACGGCGGCCGTTTGGCTTGCCTGGGCATCTCCTAATCCGTCGCAGCGGGCGGCCTGACGACGCAAGAACACTATCGCGGGGAGGAAGACATGGGCGCCATCCGGCTGTCTGGGGTCGAAAAATGGTTCGGGTCGCTGCAGGTCATCAAGGGCATCGACCTTGAGATTGCCGACGGGGAATTTGTCATCTTCGTCGGGCCGTCGGGTTGCGGCAAATCCACGTTGCTCCGGCTGATTTCAGGGCTTGAGGAGACAAGCCGCGGCGCGATCGAGATCGACGGCCGGGACGTGACGCCCGAGCCGCCGTCCGGGCGCGGCCTCTCGATGGTGTTTCAGTCCTATGCGCTCTATCCGCACATGTCCGTGCGCGAGAATGTCGGTTTCGGATTGAAGACCGCCGGCACGCCCAAGGCCGAAATCGACCGCAAGGTCGGTGAAGCGGCGGACGTGCTGAAGCTTCAGGACTATCTCGACCGCCGGCCGAAGGCCCTGTCGGGCGGCCAGCGCCAGCGCGTCGCCATCGGCCGGGCGATTGTGCGCGAGCCGAAAGCGTTTCTGTTCGACGAGCCGCTGTCCAATCTCGATGCGGCCCTTCGGGTCGAAATGCGGTTTGAGATCGCCCGTCTCCACAAGGCGCTCGGCACGACCATGATCTATGTGACCCACGACCAGGTGGAGGCGATGACCCTGGCTGATAAGATCGTCGTGCTTCAAGGCGGCATCATCGAACAGGTCGGCAGCCCGAGGGAGCTTTACGAGCGCCCGGACAATTTGTTCGTCGCCCAGTTCATCGGGTCTCCTAAGATGAATGTGCTTCCCTGCCACGTGGAAGGCGACCGGTACGACCTGGAAGGCCATGGCGGCGGCGCCTATCTGCATGCGGGCGCTGCGCAAAAACCGGTCAAGCTGGGGATCCGGCCGGAGCATATCAGCCTAGTGGAGCCGGGCGCGGGCGAAGTGACCGGCACGATTGAGGTGGTCGAATATCTCGGCGCCGACACGTTCCTTTATGTGTCGATCGATGATGCCGAAAACGTGCTCGTGCGCACCGATGGCAGCCGCCAGATCGAGGACGGCGCGACGGTCGGACTGTCCTTTGATCCCGATCGTGTCCATTTCTTCGATCAAAACGGGCAAAGCATCCGGAGCTGACGCACAGGCGTGGCATTCTCCGCCCAAACTTGGCAGGATCCGGTCTCGATTAAACACCGTCGAACCGGCTACAAATCACAGGCACCTGCTGAGGGGCGTCAATCGCCTTTCGAGAGGTCTTGGGCCAGCATCAAGGCGTTGCCGTCGGGGTCATAAAAGGTTGCCGTGCTCACCATTCCCTCGATGGTCTCTGTTTCGCCGTCAAACCTGACGCCGGCTGCTTCCAAGGCGGTTCGTGCGGTCCCAATATCGGGGACACCAAACACCGGGACGGTGTTGCCAGGCGCAGGTTCTGTCTGTTCGCCCAGTCCCAGAGTGACGCCCTCGGTCTTGGTCCGCATCTCGCTCCAGCCGGCCTCATCGATGTGGTGGATCAACTCAAATCCGAGCTTGTCGCGATACCACGCCGCGCTGGCATGACGGTCCCGAACGGAAATCGCGAGCGTGATGGTGTTGTCCAAAGCGACAAGCGGCATCGGCCTTCCTTTCGAAGCAAAAGTATTGTAACTATACTTTATGGACATAAAATCGCTTGTCAAGCTGACGTCGCGCGCCTGGTCGTTGAACATACTGGCTCTGTTGCACCAGGGTGTTCCAGGACGCCAAGCGCCCCTGCTGGCGGCGACACGCGCAAGCCGGACCGCGTTCGCATCCAGTTTGGAGCACCTGGTCCAACTCAAGCTCTTGGAACGCAATCCCGGGCATGGCCATCCGCTGCGGCCGGAATTCCGGTTGACCCAGACCGGCGCCGTTGCCGCCGAAACCGCCAACAGGATCGCGGCGGCGGTCCCGGATGACAGCGAATTTGCGGTGCTGCGGCGCAGCTGGACGGTGCCGATCCTTGCGTTGACGCATACGCCCCGGCGCTTCTCGGTGATCAAGGCAGACTTAGCCCCGATCACGGACCGGGCGCTGTCGACATCGCTGTATCAACTGGAGGAACGAGACTGGCTGCGGCGTGACATCGACACGTCAAGCCGCGCGCCATACCCGACGTATCTCGCCGCCAACAGGGGCATTGAAATCAGCCGGGCAATTGATCTGACGAGATAGACGGCAAAGGCAGGTTTGTCCGCCTGCCTACAAGACCTTGGCGAAATACGCGTCAAGGCCCGGCAACCGCAGCTTCCCGCCGTCGAGACGGCCACTGAAACCGGGCGCGTTCAGCGAAAACAGGCTCAGGCCCGCAACATCGATCTCCGCCGGGATGTCCGCCAGATTGAAGGCGCACAGGACCTTGTTGCCCTCATGGCTGCGAATGAAGACCAGCGTTTCCGGATCGCTGTCGATGAACGTGAGATCGCCTTTCAAGAGCGCCGTGTAGCCCCTCCGCCAGATCAAGAAGGCCTTGGTGCGCTGCAGGACCGAGTGTTCATCGTCCAACTGGCGCGCCACCGACCGGTTCATGTGGGTGTCTGCAACCGGCAGCCACGGCTCGGCCTCTGAAAACCCGCCATGGGCATTGTCGGTCGCCCAGGGCATCGGCGTCCGGCAGCCGTCGCGGCCCTTGAATTTGGGCCAGAACCGGATGCCGTAAGGGTCCTGTAGCTTGTCGTAGGGCACGTCGGCCTCGGTGAGGCCAAGCTCCTCGCCCTGGTAGAGGCAGGGCGTACCCCTCAAACATGTCAGAAGCGCGGTGGCCAGCGGCGCGAACCGGTCCTGGGCCGCCCCTTCGCCCCAGCGCGATGCCACCCGGACGACGTCGTGGTTGGACAGCGCCCAGCTCGGCCAGCCGCTGCCGATGCCCTTTTCCATGCCTTCCACGGTCTCGCGGATGAAGCCGGCCGACCGCTGCGGTGTCAGGAGGTCGAAGCTGTAGGCCATGTGGATCCGCTTGCCGTTTTCGGTGTAGGCGGCGGTGGTGGCGATGACATCGCGGTCAGAGCCGATCTCGCCAACCGAGGTCGCCCCCGGATACCGGTCGAGCAACTGGCGCAGACGTTCCAGGAATTGAAGGTTTTCCGGACGCGTCTTGTCATAAAGGTGATGCTGGAACGCATAAGGATTGGTGGTCTCCACCCCGGTGAGCTGCGCCCCCTCCGGCAAGGGCGGATTGTCGCGAAGCTCCGCGTCATGGAAGTAGAAGTTGACCGTGTCGAGACGGAACCCGTCGACGCCCCGATCCAGCCAGAATTGCGCTGCCGACAGCACCGCGTCCTGAACCTCGCGGTTGTGAAAGTTCAGGTCCGGCTGGCTCGCCAGGAAATTGTGCAGATAGTACTGGCAGCGGACGCTGTCCCATTCCCAGGCCGAGCCGCCGAAAATGGACAGCCAGTTGTTGGGCGGCGAGCCTTCCGGTTTGGCGTCGGCCCACACATACCAGTCGGCTTTTGGATTGTCGCGCGAGTCACGGCTCTCAACGAACCACGGATGCTGGTCTGACGTGTGCGAGATGACGAGATCGATCAGCACCTTCATGCCCTTGGCGTGGACGGCCTCGATGAGGTCGTCGAAATCGGCGAGCGTGCCGAACATCGGGTCGACGTCTTTATAATCGGAGACGTCGTAGCCGAAATCCTTCATGGGCGAGGTAAAGAAAGGCGACAGCCAGATCGCATCGACCCCGAGCGAGGCGATGTAGTCCAGCCGCTGGGTGATGCCGCCCAGATCACCGATGCCGTCGCCGTTGCTGTCTTGAAACGACCGCGGGTAGATCTGGTAGATGACCGCGCCGCGCCACCAGTCGGTGTCAACCGCAAGGTGGGAATGGGCGTCGATCTGTGTCAGGACGGGGGTCGCGGTAGACATTCGCCGTCTCCTCAATGCCGGGTGCGTTCGTTGGATTTGCAGCTTTCAAAGCGCTTTGAAAAACCGCTAAACTGTCCAGGCCGATTGGTCAAGCACTGCCGAATGAGGAATGTGCGAAACGGTCGGTTGCGCGGGCCGGTCAGGCCGCAAATGACCGGGCCGATCATGCCGAAAAAAAGGCCGGCCTTCCAAAGGAAGACCGGCCGATGCTTTGAAACATCTCAAAACACGACTTTGTCAGAACCTCCCTATTATACTGACGTTGCGTGACATTCCTGTGAAATGGGCTGCACCACGCCGCGCGGCGCCGCCGCGACCGGCCGGTTTCGGTATCAAAACGAATGTATAAGTCAGATAAAGCACGGAAAAATATATACAAATAGAAACGCACTGACGTTTTCGTCATTTCGCGCTTGTCAGATCTTCCGTCTGGTGGAACTTTGACGCATATTGTTGCATTGCAAGATCACAAAACGGCCTGCCGGTCCAAGATACGCGCGGTTTTCGCCGCTCCCGGCACGGCGATTTTAGGAGGACGTCACATGACCGCGGCAATGGTGGGATGGGCGCACTTGCCCTTCGGCAAACACGCTGACGAAACAGTTGAGAGCCTGATCGTGAAAGCGGCGACTGACGCCATTCACGATGCCGGCATTGCGCCGGAGGACGTCGACGAAATCGTGCTCGGGCATTTCAACGCCGGATTTTCCATCCAGGATTTCACAGCATCGCTGGTCCTTCAGGCCGATCCCGCGCTGCGGTTCACGCCCGCAACACGCGTTGAAAACGCCTGCGCAACAGGATCGGCCGCCGTGCACCAGGGCGTGCGCGCGATCGCGACCGGTGATGCCCGCTTCGTGCTTGTGGTGGGCGTCGAACAGATGACGACGACGCCGGGCCCGGAAATCGGCAAGAACCTTTTGAAGGCCTCCTACCTGAAGGAAGAGGGCGATATCCCGGCCGGATTTGCCGGCGTGTTCGGCAAGATCGCCGACGGGTATTTCCAGAAATACGGCGACCAGTCCGATGCGCTGGCGCGGATTGCGGCCAAGAACCACAAGAACGGAACCGGAAATCCTTATGCCCAAATGCGCAAGGATCTCGGCTTTGAGTTCTGCCGTGCCGAAAGCGAAAAGAACCCGTTTGTCGCCGGCCCGTTGAAGCGCACGGATTGTTCGCTCGTCTCCGATGGCGCGGCGGCCCTGGTCCTGACCGATCCGGCGACCGCGCTCGGCATGAAAAAGGCCGTCGCCTTCCGCGCGATGGCCCATGTGCAGGACTTCCTGCCCATGTCCAAACGCGACATCTTGAAGTTCGAGGGCTGCTCGAAGGCCTGGGGCCAGGCGCTCGGCGATGCCGGTATGGCCCTGGAGGACCTGTCCTTCGTCGAAACACACGACTGCTTCACCATCGCCGAACTTATTGAATACGAAGCGATGGGCCTGACCAAGGAAGGCGAGGGCGCGCGGGCGGCCCTGGAAGGCTGGACGGAAATGGACGGCAAGCTGCCGGTCAATCCCTCCGGCGGCCTGAAGGCCAAGGGCCACCCGATCGGGGCGACAGGCGTCTCCATGCACGTGATGACGGCGATGCAGCTCACCGGCGAGGCCGGAGACATCCAGGTGAAAAATGCCGAAATCGGCGGCATCTTCAATATGGGCGGCGCCGCGGTCGCCAACTATGTGTCCGTGCTTCAGTCCATGAAGTAACGCACCGGGACCTGCAACCGGGGGCGTTTGCAACAAGGTGACGGGCAACAACATCCGAGGCGCGATTGCCGCCGGCCATGAGCTGACGGCCAAGGCCGGCGCGGCCATGCTTCGTGAAGGCGGGACGGCCATGGACGCGGGCGTGGCCGCGCTTGCCATGGCCTGTGTCTGCGAACCGGTTCTGGCCTCGCCGGGCGGCGGCGGGTTTGCCATGATCAAGCGGGCGGATACCGGCACGGTGTCGCTGATCGACTTCTTTCCGCAAACCCCGAAGCGGCGCGGGCCCAATGCGTCCGAGGGATTTGTCGATATTCTCGCCGATTTCGGCACGGCGACGCAGCGGTTTCACATTGGTCCAGCCAGCGTTGCAACACCCGGTTTTTTCCGCGGGGTTGAAGCAATTTCCGCCGATGGTGCCCGGTTTTCCCTCTGCGATCTGTTTGATCCCGCGATCCAGGCGGCACGCGGCGGCGTCACAGTCACACCGTATCAAAGCCATCTGGCGAAGATCGTTCTCGCCATTTTAACGTCAACGCCAGACGCGGCGCGATTGTTCGCACCCGGCGGATCGCCGCCACCGGCCGGCGGGACCGTCTACAATCCGGATCTTGGTTTTGCCCTGGAAACCATGGCCCGCGGCGGATTTGCCGACAGTGAAATCGGCCGGACGATCCTGAAGATGCAGGCCGATCGCGGCAATCTGACCAAGCACGATCTTGAAGTCTATCAGGTGCAGCACCGGGACCCGCTTGAAATCGCCTGCGGTGGATCATCCGTCTTCCTCAACCCGCTGCCGGCGGCAAGCGGGACCATCATCGCCTACGCGCTGGATCGCCTGGCCGGGCCGGCGCCGATCGATATGGCGCGTGCGCTTGATACCGCCGACCGGGCACGGACCCAGGCGGATGGCGATTTGGCGGTGTTGTCGCGCGCCCCGCTTCGCCAGAAGGGCACGACGCACATTTCCGTGGCCGATGCTGAGGGAAATGCCTGCGCGATCACGGTGTCGAACGGCGCCGGCAATGGCGAGGTCGTTGATGGGTTCGGCTTCATGCTCAACAACATTCTCGGCGAGGAGGATGTCAATCCGTTTGGCGGAGCGGACTGGCCGGCGGACACGCGTCTGGCCTCCATGATGTGTCCGACACTTGTGATCGAACCGGACGGCGGCATCTGCGCGTTGGGATCCGGCGGCTCCAATCGCATCCGCTCGGCGATTTTCCAGACGCTGGCACGCCACTGCGTGCGCGGCGAGACCCTGGCGGAGGCCATCACGGCGCCGCGGATGCATGTCGAAGCCGGCCATCTTGATATTGAGGGTCAGTTCCGTGATGGGGATCTGGCCGACTGCATCGCCGCCTTCCCCGATCACCGGATCTGGCCGGGCGGCAACATGTTCTTCGGCGGCGTGCATGGTGTGCGCTGCGGCCCGGACGGCCGGCTGACCGGCATTGGCGATCCGCGCCGGGACGGGGTCGCCTTGATCGTGGAGTGAAGCAAAGCGCCTGATCATGCGGCCGGTCCAGCCGGGTAATTTGCCAGAAAATCCAGACAGATGCCGAAGGTGGGGCGCCGCGCGATATGGCTGTCCATCCGGCCCCAACATCCCGCCGCGCCGAGATTCTGCGGCCCGGCGAACAAATCCGGACGCGCGGGCCGGTGTCGTGGAAAACTATTCCGCTCTAGCATTCGCCTTTGAAATCTGGTGCCCGGCGCTCTGGAGGACCCGGACCTACATTCACGTCCATGTGCAATGGGAGCGGAGTGCGCGGTGATGGGCGCCCGGAATACCGATAGTCAGATCAAACCCAAGGCCGCCAGGAACCGGCTGGACGTGTTTCCCGCGTTCATGAAGGTGAAGGACCGCCGGGTTCTGGTCGTCGGTCATGGCGGGGAAGCGGCCGCCAAGGTCCGCCTTCTGGGCGAGACCAATGCCCGCATTGAAGTCATTTCCGCCGCGATCGACCCCGATTTGGCTGCCGCCATCGAGGCGGTGGGCGCGCATCATATCTCCGAGGACTTCCGGCCCGGCCTGTTGACCGGCGCTGCCATGGTGTTCAGCGCCCGCGAGGACGAGGCGCTCGACAAGGCGGTTGTGGACGCCGCGCGCATCATGGGCGTTCCCGCCAATGCCGTCGACAAGCCGGATCTGTGCGATTTTTACACCGGCGCTTTGGTGAACCGGGCTCCGATTGCCGTCGCGATCACCTCCACCGGCGTCGGACCGGTTCTCGCCCGCCACATCCGCGCCCGCGTGGAAGCCATGCTGCCGAAGGCGACCGGCGATCTGGCGCGGCTTGCGGAAAGCTTTCGCGGCGCTGCGGCCAGCCTGATCACCGATGGCGCGCTGCGCCGCCGGTTCTGGGCCAGGTTTTTCTCCGGCAGCGTCGCGGCGAACCTTTATGCCGGCAAGGCCGACACCGCCCGGGCCGAGGCCCAGCGGCTGTTGAACGGCATGGCCGAGGAGCCGGGTTTTGTCTGGCTGGTGGGCGCCGGCCCCGGCGCCGAGGACCTTTTGACCCTGCGGGCCCAGCGGCTTCTGCAGGAAGCCGATGTCATCGTCCACGACGCGCTCGTGCCGCCGGCGGTGATCGCCATGGGCCGGCGCGACGCGGAGCGCATTTCCGTTGGCAAGCGCAAAGGCGCCCATTCGGTGCCGCAGGCCGAGATCTCGAAACTGCTGGTCGAATTGGGCCAGGCCGGGCACAAGGTCGTGCGGTTGAAAGCCGGCGATCCGATGGTGTTCGGCCGCGCGGCGGAGGAAATGGACGCGCTGCGCGACGCGCAAATCGGCTTTGAAGTGGTTCCGGGCGTCACGGCGGCGCTCGCCGCGGCCGCCTCCGCGCAACTGCCGCTGACCTTGCGCGGTGTGGCCTCGACGCTTGTGTTCGCGACCGGCCACAACGCCAAATCTGAAACCCTGCCCGACTGGGCGGGCCTGGCGCTGAAGGGCGCGACGGTGGCGGTCTACATGGGCCGGACGGTCGCGGCGGCGGTCGCCGGAAAACTGATGGCGGCCGGCATGCGCGCTGAAACGCCAATCGCGGTGATCGAAAACGCCGCCCATCCGGATGAACGGCAGTTTTACGGCACCTTGGCGGACCTCAGCATCTTGAGCGACCGGAATGAGATCGATGGCCCGGTTCTGATCGTGATCGGCGAAGCGGTCGGTCACGCCGCCTTGGAGCGCGCAGAGCCGCTCGCCGCGCCGGCGGTGCGCCACGTGGCGGCCGCCTGAAGGAGAATTCAAGCATGAAAGTCATCACCGCAAACCGGCTCCTGGACGGAGAGGTCGTTTGGCTCGGCGACGGCGGCACCTGGGTCGAGCGCGTCGCCCGGGCCGCTGTGTTCGATGGTAAGGACGCGGTCGCCGCCGCCTTGCAGGTCGCGGACCAGGCGGTCGCGGACCAGAAGATCGTTGGTCCTTACGAGATGGATGTCACCGAGGAGGATGGCCGGCTTGTGCCGGTCCGCCTGCGCGAACGCATCCGCGCCACCGGCCCGACCACGCATCCCGATCTTGGTAAACAGGCCCACCCCGTCAGCATCTGACCATCGCCCGGCCACGCGGGAGCCGCGCCCTGAAGCGGCGGCGGCCCGAAGGAACAAAGACCCATGTATCGCTACGATGAATTCGACCACAGTTTCGTCAATCAGCGCACCGAGCAGTTCAAGGACCAGGTGCGGCGGCGCCTTGCCGGCGAATTGTCGGAGGACGAGTTCAAGCCGCTCCGGTTGATGAACGGCCTTTATCTGCAGCTCCACGCCTACATGCTCCGGGTCGCGATTCCCTATGGCACGCTGAACAGCCGCCAGATGCGCAAACTTGCGCATATCGCGCGGACCTATGACCGCAGCTACGGCCACTTCACCACGCGCCAGAACATTCAGTTCAACTGGCCAAAGCTGGAAGACACGCCCGCGATCCTGGAAGAGCTCGCCGAAGTGGAGATGCACGCGATCCAGACCTCGGGAAACTGCATCCGCAACGTGACGGCCGATCATTTCGCCGGCGCGGCGGCTGACGAGATCGCCGACCCGCGCCCTTACGCGGAAATCCTGCGGCAATGGTCCTCGCTTCATCCGGAATTCTCGTTCCTGCCGCGCAAGTTCAAGATCGCGATCACCGGCGCGCCCAATGACCGGGCGGCCGTGCAGGTGCATGACATCGGCTTGCAGCTTGCCCGCAACGAGGCCGGGGAGATCGGCTTTGTCGTCTATGTCGGCGGCGGCCTCGGCCGGACACCCATGATCGGCCGAAAAGTGCGCGACTTCCTGCCCGAAGAGGATCTTCTGGCCTATTCGGAGGCGATCCTGCGCGTCTACAACCGCTATGGCCGGCGCGACAACAAATATAAGGCCCGTATAAAGATCCTGGTCCACGAGACCGGTCTGGACGAGTTGAAGGCGGACATTGAGGCGGAGTTTGAAAAGATCCGCCACGGCGTCCTGCGCCTGCCGGATGAGGAAGTCCGGCGGATTGAGGCCTATTTCGCACCGCCCCCCCTGGAAGTCCTGGCCCCGGTGTCGGACAAGGTCGAAGCCCGGACAGCAGCCGATCCGGCCTTCGCGCAATTCATCGCGCACAACCTCAATCCGCACCGGGTGCCGGGCCACACCAGCGTGACCTTGTCCATGAAGCCGATCGGCGGCATCCCGGGCGATGCCTCGGATGTGCAGATGGATGTGATCGCCGATCTGGCCGCAACCTACGGGCACGACGAGATCCGCATCAGCCATGAGCAGAATGTGATCCTGCCGCATGTGAAGCTGGATGATCTGCCGGCCCTGTTCGACCGGCTGGTGGCGGCCGGGATCGCGGAGGGCAACGCCGGCCTCATCACCGACATCATCGCCTGCCCCGGGATGGATTACTGCGCGCTGGCCACCGCCCGCTCGATTCCGGTCGCGCAGCGGATTTCAGATCGTTTCGGGACACCGGACCGGCAGGCGGAAATCGGCGAACTGAAGATCAAGATCTCCGGCTGCATCAATGCCTGCGGCCATCACCATGTCGGCCATATCGGCATTCTCGGCCTGGAGAAGAAGGGCGAGGAATTTTACCAGATCACGCTCGGCGGATCGGCCAACGAAAACGCGTCGATCGGCGAGATCGTCGGCCGCGGCTTCTCCTCCGACGACGTGGTCGACGCGATCGAAACGCTGGTCGACACCTATCTGGGCCTGCGCGTGGGAAGGGAGGAAACGTTCCTCGACGCCTACCGCCGGGTCGGCGATGCCCCGTTCAAGGAGGCGCTTTATGGCACTGGCGCATGATTTGAGCCTGGCGTTCGACCCCAATCTCGGACTGGACGCGGAGGTGCGGGCGCTGAACCGGCAGTTTGACGGAGCCAGCGCGCACAAGATCCTGGAAACGGTGATTAAAGATCTCTACGCCGACGAGGTGGCGCTGGTCTCCAGTTTTGGCGCAGACTCTTCCGTGCTGCTGCACCTTGTCTCGGAGATTGACCCGAAAACGCCGGTGCTCTTCATCGACACGGGCAAGCTCTTTCCGGAAACCCGCCGCTATCGCGACCTTTTGGTCGCCCGGCTGGGTTTGACCGGCGTGCGTTCAGAAAAACCGTCGCCGGAAGACCTGGCAGCCAGCGATCCGGACGGCGTTTTGTGGATGCGCGACACCGACCGGTGCTGCCATATCCGCAAGGTGTTGCCGCTGGAGCGCGCCCTCGACGGCTTCTCGGCCTGGATTTCTGGGCGCAAGCGCCACCAGAGCGCCACGCGCGCCGCTCTTCAGGTGCTTGAGGCCGACAATGGGCGGATCAAGGTCAATCCCCTGGCCGACTGGTCGGCGGACGACATTTTGACTTACGCACGGGACAAGGATCTGCCGCCGCATCCCCTCGTCGCGCAAGGCTTTCCGTCGATCGGGTGTATGCCGTGCACGGACAAGGTCGCGCCGGGCGAGGATCCAAGGTCCGGGCGCTGGCGCGGCCAGGACAAGACCGAATGCGGCATTCACTGGCCGACACATGGCCGCGAGATCGACGGCAGCGGAATTTGAGGAACGGGGCACCAGGCATGACAGTGATTTTTAAGGACGGGGCGTTCCACAACGAGGACTGGACCCGGGTCGATGGCGAAGACGCGATCCCGGCACACGGCGCGGTTCTGGTCGGCCTTGACCGGTTTCTAGATACGCCGGACGTGCTTTTGAGCCGGGCCGCGAACTGGGGCGTCGTCATTGCGCCCGGCGACGAGGTCGAGCGCCTTGCGCCGTATTTGGCGGATATTCCGCTTGTGGCCGTGGCGTTTCCAAGTTTTGCCGATGGCCGCGGATTTTCCGCCGCGCGGGTGCTGCGTGAGCATTTGAGCTTTGACGGCGACATCCGCGCGACCGGCAACTATATATTGGACCAGGTGCCGATGGCCCGCCGCTGCGGCGTAACGAGCTTTGAAATCTCCAAGCCGGAGGTCTTGAAGGCGCTCAAAGCCGGCGAGTGGCCGGAAGTGACCAAATACCTGCAGCCCGTCGGCACGGTCGACGAAATCCCCGTCGGCACCCGGCCGTGGGTCCGCGTTTCCCTGCGCGAGGTGCGCGAAGCGGCGGAGTAGCAAGGACACGCGGCGCACATGAGAGCCGGAGAACGGGTCTCGAAATGCTTCTTCCGTCATTCCGAACAAGCGCCGCAAAGGCATAGGCTGATCCGGATCTTGCCGAGGTGGTGATCCGGGAGCCGGAAACAGCTGTGCACGATTGCTCCCCACCCTGCCATTCCAGATAGTCATCAGGGGACGGCACGGGCCGTCGCCGTCGAGCGGCGCCATTCCAGATCAGCACTCGGCTCCGGCTCACCTATCCGGATTGACGGGAACAGCACAACGATCCCGCCCCTCGCGCCCGCTCCCGCAGGACGTCATCCCGGGCAAGCCAAAGGCGCGACCCGGGATCGGAGAGCCACTTTACTCGCGGCGGTTCCTCGGTCCCGCGCCAGGCACCTTGCCGCCCCGATCCCGGATCTCCGGCTGCGCCGCGCAGTCCAGAATGACCACAAACTATCCCTCCCTTCGTCATTGCCGGACTTGATCCACTACTGTCCGGTTTAAACCGGTTGTGGGATGTTCATTGTCAGCCGGCAATCTTCACCATGCCGCCCCGGTCTCTGCCTTCGTCATGCCATGGCTCGACCATGGCATCCATTCCCTTCTCTTTCCATTCGACCCGCCTTAACCTCGGGCACCATCGCGGTCTGGATCCCATGGTCAAGCCATGGGATGACGATCGAGGGCGGGGTGAGATCGCCCCTTTGCCCGGCGCCCGCCCTCACAAAACGTCATCCCGGCCTCCGAGCCGGGATCCACTCTCGCCGGCCGCTTGGTCGGGATCTGCAAGGTGTTTCGGTGTCCGCCGCCGTGCCTGTTCCAACGGCTGCGGGACCTAATAGATCCCCGCACAATTCCATTTCATGGGGCGGGGATGACGCTCCGTGGGCGGGGCAAAAGCCGGGGCACACCCTCCTGACACATGCAAAACCTTATCCACGCCCCCGGTCTCTGGCCGTATACTCATCCCGTTCCTGTCGTGCGGGGCCGAGACCGGACCGTCCGGTCGCGGCGGCAGGAACCGGGTTTTGAGGTTTTTCAGGCCGGCGTAACGGACCGTTCTGAAGATCCGGTGACCGGCGACCTTTTTTGAGCCTGCGGGGTCTGGCGCAGCGTTTCAGAAAAGCCGCGTCTCGTATCCGGCAACCGGTGCGCCACACCCCACGCACCGCGCGCAGAAACGAGAAAGGCGCAACAGCCGTGTCGCTTTGGGAACCAGAACCCGGGCAGGCGTCCGGCCGTGCCACTTCCCAATTTCCCATCGCGCACCCGGCACGCCCCGGGCGCCTGCCATCCCGTACTTTCGAGACGGGCGACGAAAGATCCAAACGCCGGAGGAAAACCTCGCGGCGCTGATGGTGCTGATCGCGACCGCCCATTTGGCCTGATCAATCCAGCCAGCCGTCCTTTTTGAGCACCGCGTATGTCTCATCAAGGGTCTTTTTCGCCGTGGCGACCAGGTAATCGGCCTCGTCGTGGGAGAGCACCAGCGGCGGCGAGATGATCATGCTGTCGCGCACCGCGCGCATCACCAGGCCGTTTTGGAACGAAAGATCGCGGCAGATCGTACCGACGGTGCCCGTGTCGGCGAACGCCCTGGTCCGGTCGGCCTTGTCCGGCACCAGTTCCAGCGCGCCCATCAGCCCGGTCATGCGCGCTTCGCCGACAAGGGGATGATCGGCCAGTGCGCGCCATCGCGCCTGCAGGTAGGGCCCGATGTCATCGGCGACCCGGTCCACCAGACCTTCCCGCTCCATGATCTCCAGATTGGTGAGCGCGGCGGCCGCGCAGGCCGGGTGGCCGGAATAGGTGTACCCGTGGAAGAATTCGCCGCCTTTTTCGAATAGGCCCGCCGCCACCTTGTCGGACACCAGAACGCCGCCCATCGGCAGGTAGCCGGAGGTTAGGCCCTTGGCGATCGCCATCAGGTCCGGGTCGAGGCCAAAATGGTCCGAGCCGAACCAGCGGCCGAGCCGGCCAAAACCGCAGATCACCTCGTCGGCAACGAACAGGATGTCGCGCTCTGAAAGGATCCGCCGGATCTCCGGCCAGTAGCTGCCGGGCGGAATGATGACGCCGCCCGCGCCCTGGA
This sequence comes from Roseibium sp., assembly GCA_017643215.1. Lineage (GTDB taxonomy): Bacteria > Pseudomonadota > Alphaproteobacteria > Rhizobiales > Stappiaceae > Roseibium. The sequence continues at coordinate 453,291 of JAEPNV010000001.1, forward strand.
TCGGCTCGGCGATGAACGCCGCGACATTGTCCTCGCCAAGCGCATCGATCGCCCGCTCCAATTCCCGGGCCGCCTGAACGCCGAACGCGTCCGGGCTCATCTCGCCGCCTTCGCCGAACCAATAGGGCTGGTCGATGTGATGGACGCCGGGCACCGGCAGATCGCCCTGGCCGTGCATCGCCTTCATGCCGCCAAGGCTAGTACCGGCAAGGGTCGAGCCGTGATAGCCGTTCCAGCGGCTGATGATCACCTTCTTGTCCGGCTGGCCCATCTGGTCCCAGTAGGTGCGCACCATCCGGAACACGGTGTCGTTCGCCTCCGATCCGGACGAGCAGTAAAACACCTTGTTGACATGCGCCGGAGCGAGCTGGGCAAGCTTCTCCGACAGCGCGACCGCCGGCGGATGGCTCGTCTTGAAGAAGGTGTTGTAATAGGACAATTCGCACATTTGCCGGTGCACGGCGTCGGCGATCTCCGCCCGGCCGTGGCCAACTTGAACGCACCACAGACCGGCCATCCCGTCCATGATCCGGTTGCCGTCGGAATCCGTCAGCCAGACGCCCTCCGCGCTGGTGATGATCCGGCTGCCCTCTTCGTTCAGCGTTTTCATGTCCGAAAACGGATGCAGGTGATGGGCCGCGTCCAGGGCCTTCAGGGCCGCGGTCGGATAGATGTTGGATGGGGCGGTCATCGCGGGCTCTCCCTCGGCACACGGATCGGACAAAGTCGGGTTTGGACAGCGGCGTCAGACGTTCAAAAGCAGGTATTCCCGCTCCCACGGGCTGATCACCGACATGAAGGTCTCGAATTCCTCGTATTTGATCGCCCGGTAGGTGGCGACGAAGGTTTCGCCGAACACCTCGATGATGTCCTCGCTCGCCTCGAAGAGGCCAACCGCTTCGGGAAGGCCGCGCGGCAGGGACTTGATCACATCGCTCGAATACCCCGTGCGCGGCGCGTCCGGCGTCAGCCCCTTGACCATGCCGAGATAGCCGCAGGCGAGCGAGGCGGCGATCGCCAGATAGGGATTGGCATCGGACCCCGGGATCCGGTTTTCAAGCCGCCGGCCTTGCGGGTCGGAATAGGGCACGCGCAGGCCGACCGTCCGATTGTCATAGCCCCAATAGACATTGACCGGCGAGGTGGAGTTGCGGGCAAAGCGACGGTAGGAATTGACGAACGGCGCCATGATGCACGTGACATAGGGAAGATACGCCTGGTGCCCGGCGATGAACGACAGGAACTCCGGTGTTTCCGCCCCGTCGGCGCCGGAAAAGATGTTGGCGCCGGTTTCCCGGTCCTTGATGGACTGGTGGATATGCATCGCCGAGCCGGGCTGGCCCGACATCGGCTTCGACATGAAAGTCGCGTACATGTCGTGCCGCAGGGCGGATTCGCGGATCGTGCGCTTGAACAGGAACACTTGGTCGGCCAGAGCCAACGGCGCGCCGTGGCGCAGGTTGATCTCCATCTGCGCGGCGCCTTCCTCGTGGATCATCGTATCGATCTCAAGCCCCTGTTTTTCAGACAGGTCGTAGATGTCGTCGATGAGATCATCGAATTCGTTCAGCGCGGAGATGGAATAGGATTGGCGGCCGACCTCCGGCCGCCCCGAGCGGCCGGTGGGCGGCTCCAGCGGGTAATCGGGATCCGTGTTCGGCTTGACGAGATAGAACTCAAGCTCCGGCGCGATGACCGGCTCCCAGCCCCGGTCGTCATAGAGCTTGAGGATCCGTTTCAGGACGTTGCGCGGTGCGGTCTCAACCGGATCGCCCGCGCGGGTATAGGCGTCGTGAATGAGCTGCGCGGTCGGATCGGTTTCCCACGGCACCGAGGTCAACGTCGAATAGTCGGCATGGAAATAAAGGTCGCCGTCGGTCGGATTGTGCTGAAACCGCTCGTCGTTTTCCGGATATTCGCCCGAGATCGTCTGCGCGAAGATGGAGGCCGGCATGGTCATGACCGGGCCGGAGAAGAATTTTTCCGTTGGCATCATCTTGCCGCGGGCAACGCCGGCAAGATCGGGCACGACGCATTCAATGTCCTGGATGGTGCGGGCCCGCAGCCAGGCTTTCGCGGTGTCGCCGTCCGGAACGCCGAGCAGGCTGTCCAAGGGGGAGGCCGGGGTGGGGCTGGGTGCGTCGCTCACGAAAAGGCTCCGGTGTCGTTGCCGCGCGAAATACATCCGGCGTTTCGGGGCTCGTTGCGGGGAACCGCCTATCCTGACCGCAAGGGACGATCCGCCGCGCTTGGGCCGGTTCGCAGAGGCGCGGATCTCCGTCTTGATAGTTTGTGATCACAAAATATGCAAGCGATCCGGTTGGCGTCCCGGCGACGGTCGGGAGAGTTGGACCGGTCAGGCACCGTTCAATCCGTCGCGGCCCAACAGCCCCATGCCGTCGCGGATGTCGGACGCGATCGCGGTGCGCAGCGCGGACGTGTCTCCGGCGCGGATCGCGGCGATCGCGGCCTTGTGCCAGTCAATGAGGTTCCGGGTGCCAACGCGACCGTAGACCGTGCGCATATAGGGCGCGAATTGCAGCCACAGGCTGTCGGTCAAGGGCAGCAGGATTTCAGACCGCGAGGCGCGGTAAAGGGTGAAATGAAAGGCGTGATTGAGCCGCATGTAAGCTTCCGCATCACCGGTCCCGAGGCTCTCGTCGATCTCAAGATCGATCTCCTCCAGCGCGTCGACATCCGCCGGGTCTAGAAAGGCCAGACCCATTTCGGCAAGCTCCGGTTCCAGGAGCAGGCGCGCGGTCAGGATTTCGTCGAACCGGCCAGCGGTCATTTCCGGCACCTGCACGCGGCCGTTCGCGCGGATTTCCAGCGCGTTTTCCGCCGCAAGGCGCTGGATCACCTCCCGGACCGGCATCGGACTGACGCCGAGGTCCTTTGCCAGTCCGCGCAAGGTCACGGCCTTTCCCGGAATGAAGCGTCCGGTCAAAAGCGCGGTCCGCACGGATTGATCGACCTGTTCACGGGTCGCCCCACGCGTCGCCGGCGGGGTGGGGGGCACAATTGGATTGAGGTCAACCATCGTTTTGAGAGTGTTCCTGGAAACCGGACGTTGCTCCGGCCCGTTTGCGCGGCAAGGCAACCGGCGTCTGCGCGGGCACTTGCCTTGACAGGATTTTGAGAAAGTGATCACATTTTTTCAAGCATTCAATCGGGCGGTCCCTCGTCGCGGTACGCGATACAAACGCACACCAACCGGAAAACGCATGGTCGACATTCGCCATCACGATCTGGAACACCCAGCGGCACCAGGCTGGCAATTGGGATTTGAGAGCTTTCTGACCGACCATCCCGATCTGGATACGCTGGAAGTGATCCTGCCCGACACCAACGGAGTCCTGCGCGGCAAATGGCTGCCGGGCACCGCCCTGCGCAAGGTCTTCGAACAGGGCGTGGCGTTTCCGTTTTCCCTGTTCGGGCTCGACGTCTGGGGCCGCGAGGTCGAATCGACCGGCCTGCACATCGAGACCGGGGACAGGGACGGACTGTGCTGGCCAATCCCGGAAACATTGAAGTTGGTGCCGTGGGCCGAGCGGAAGACCGCCCAGGTCCTTTTGTCGATGTATCACCGGGACGGCGCGCCGTTCCTGATCGACCCACGCCATGTCCTTGAGCGCATGATCGGGCGGCTGTCGGACGATCTCGGCGTCACGGCCACCTGCGCGTTTGAGCTGGAATTTTATCTCTTTGAGGAAAGCGAGGGCGACTGGACGGAACAGCCCAAACCGCTGTTTTCCACCCATCTCGGCCCGGCCCGCCAGAACATGTATGCGCTGTCTGATCTGGAAGCCCTGCTGCCCGTGGTCGATGATCTGCGCAAGGCGTGCGAAGCGCAGGGCATCCCGGCAGATGCCGCGGTCTCCGAAGCGGCACCCGGACAGTTCGAGCTCAATCTGCATCACCGGCGCAATCCGCTGCTGGCCGCAGATGATGTCGTGATGCTGCGCCGGCTGGTGGCCGGTGTCGCCCGGCGGCACCAGCTCAAGGCATCGTTCATGGCCAAGCCGTTCGTGGAGTGGCCCGGCAACGGCATGCATGTCCATGTGTCTATGGAGCGCGCGGGCCAAAACCTGTTCGCCGATCCGGAAACGGGATCGAACAAACTCGGCCATGCGATCAACGGTTTGCTGGAGACGATGCCGGAGGCCTTGCTGCTCTTCACCTCGACCTTCAACGGCTTCCGCCGCATGCAGCCAGGCTCTTACGCGCCAACCTCGATCTGTTGGGGGCACGACAACCGGTCGGTTGCCCTGCGCGTGCCGGCAAGCAGCCCGGAAGCGGCCCGGATCGAGCATAGGATTGCCGGTGCGGACGCCAATCCATACCTGGTTCTGACTGGCATTCTCGCCGGCATGCTGGAGGGGCTGAACGCCAAGGTCAGTCCGCCGCCGCCGGTCGGCGGCAACGCCTATGAGGAAAAACACAAGCGCCTGACGCCCTGGATGGACGAGGCGATCGACGCGTTTGAAGCATCGAGCCGCATGAAAGAGGCGGTCGGCGCGGACATGCACAAAGTGCTGACGGAGATCAAAAAGGAAGAACTCAACGAATTCGGCCGCGAGATTTCGACGCTGGAAAGGCAGACCTATCTCTGACGATTGACGAATTTTCGCCGCGCCGCGTTTTTGGGCAAATGGAGCGCCGTTTCCCGTTTGACGATCGGCTGGCGGCAATGTCAGGGTACGCAGCGGCAAGTGGCAGTGTGGACTGCCAAAAAACAAATCAGAACCCCGATCGGGCGATGTTCAAACAACCTTCTGGACTGGAGTAAAAAGCATGATCAAGGGTCTTATGGCGGGGGCCGCGGCGGTCGGCATGATGGCCGGCCTAGCACAGGCGCAGGACCGCACGGTGAATGTCTACAACTGGTCGGATTACATCGACGAGTCGATCCTGGAAGACTTTACAAAGGAAACCGGGATCAAGGTCGTTTACGACGTGTTCGACAGCAACGAGATCTTGGAAACGAAGCTGCTGGCCGGCGGAACCGGCTATGACGTCGTGGTTCCAACGGGGAGCTTCCTGTCGCGCCAGATCCAGGCGGGCGTATTCGCCAAACTCGACAAGTCCCAACTGTCCAATCTCGACAACATGTGGGCCGACATCGAAGCCCGCGTCGAAAAGTACGATCCCGGGAACGAGTATTCCATCAACTACATGTGGGGCACGACAGGTCTTGGCTACAATGTCGACAAGGTAACGGCCGCGCTCGGCGACGGCGCGCCGGTCGACAGCTGGTCGCTTCTCTTCGACACCGCCAATCTGGAAAAGCTGCAGGGCTGCGGCATCCACGTGCTCGACGCGCCGACCGAGCTCATTCCGGCCGCGCTCAATTACCTGGGTATGGATCCGGACAGCAAGGACGCGGGCGACATCGAAAAGGCCGGCGAGCTCTTGAAGACCATTCGGCCGTACATCCAGAAATTCCACTCATCGGAATACATCAATGCGCTCGCCAATGGCGATATCTGCCTGGCGGTCGGTTGGTCCGGCGATGTGCTCCAGGCCCGCGACCGGGCCGCGGAAGCGGACAACAACGTGACGGTTGCCTATTCGATCCCCAAGGAAGGTGCGTTGATGTGGTTCGACCAGATGGCGATCCCGGCGGACGCGCCGAACATGGCCGAAGCGCACGAATTCCTCAATTTCATCATGCGCCCGGAGGTGATGGCCAAGGCCTCGAATTATGTCTACTACGCCAATGGCAACGAGGCCTCGAAACCGTTCCTCAATGATGACGTGATCGGGGATCCTGCGATCTATCCGACCGAGGAATCGGTTAAGAACCTTTACACGGTGACCGCGTACGGGCCGCGCGTGCAGCGAACGGTGACCCGCACCTGGACCGCGGTGAAAAGCGGCCAATGAGCCAGCTAAGCGGCCCCGCCAGACCGGTGGGGCCGTTTTTGCTTGCCGGGAATGGGATGGGGGCGATGGCGTGGCCAAGAAGCCGATAGGACCGGTTCGGCGCGAATTTTCACCGTGGGACGATCCGGCGGCGGCGCCGTTCATCGAATTTCGCAGTGTCACGAAACGGTTCGGTGATTTCACCGCCGTCAAGGACCTCAGCCTGAAGATCCACGAACGCGAGTTTTTCGCGCTGCTCGGCGGATCGGGCTGCGGCAAGACCACCTTGATGCGCATGCTGGCGGGGTTCGAGACGCCGACATCGGGCCAGGTTTTTCTCGATGGCCAGGATCTGGCCGGCGTGCCGCCCTACCGCCGCCCGGTCAACATGATGTTCCAGTCCTATGCGCTGTTTCCGCACATGAACGTGGAAGCGAACATCGCCTTTGGCCTGAAACAGGACAAGTTGCCCAAGCCCGACATCGAGGCCCGGGTTAAGGAAATGCTGAGGCTGACCAAGCTGGAGCCGTTTGCCAAACGCAAGCCGCATCAGCTCTCCGGCGGCCAGCGCCAGCGGGTCGCCCTGGCACGGTCGCTCGCCAAGCGCCCGAAAGTCCTGCTGCTTGACGAACCGCTCGGTGCGCTCGACCGCAAACTGCGGGAGGAAACGCAGTTTGAACTGATGAACCTGCAGGAGGAACTGAAAGTGACCTTCCTGATCGTCACCCACGACCAGGAAGAGGCGATGACGGTCGCCGACCGGATCGCGGTCATGGATGCCGGCGAGATCGTGCAGGTCGCGACACCGGCGGAGATTTACGAGACGCCGAATTCGAAATTCGTCGCCGATTTCATCGGCGATGTGAACCTGATTGAAGCCAAGGTGGTCGAAGCGTCGTCCGCCGGCACACGCCTCAAGGCCGTCGCCGACGACTTCCAGATCGATGTCGCGCAGACCGTGACCGCGGCGGCCGGTGACACGGTCTGGTATGCGATCCGGCCGGAAAAGATCCGGATCTCGCGCGGCAAGCCGCCCGAGGCCGCCGTGAACGCGGTCGGCGCTCTCGTCTGGGACATTGCCTATCTTGGCGATGTGTCGATTTTCCATTCGCGCGTTGGCGAAAGCAGCACGCTGCGCTCCACCGTTGCCAATATCACCCGCCTTGTCGAGCGGCCCATCACCTGGGACGATCACGTCGTGCTGTCCTGGGAGCGGGACGCCGGCGTGGTCTTGACCGGGTAGGGCCAGGACATGTCCGGCGGACCGGCCTCCAGCACTCCAAAGCGCAGCCTGGGCGGCTGGGCGCTGATCGCGGTGCCTTATCTCTGGCTGTTCGTGTTTTTCCTGGCGCCGTTTTTCATCGTTTTCAAGATCTCGCTGTCGCAGGTCGCCATCGCGATCCCGCCATATTTCCCGACTTTCGATCTGGCCGAAGGCTGGGCGGCGCTGGTGGAAAACCTGCGCGAACTCTCCGCCGAAAACTATCTCTGGCTGACCCAGGACGACCTTTACTGGAAGTCCTACATGTCGAGCGTGATCATCGCCGGGGTCTCCACCATGCTGACGTTGCTCGTCGGCTATCCGATCGCCTACGGCATGGCGCGCAGCCCAAAGGCCTGGCGCCCGACCCTGTTGATGCTGGTGATCCTGCCGTTTTGGACCAGCTTCCTGATCCGGGTCTATGCCTGGATCGGCATCTTGAAGAACGAGGGGTTGCTCAACCAGTTGCTGTTGACGCTGGGCGTGATCAGCGAGCCCCTGACGATCCTCAACACCAACATCGCCGTCTATATCGGGATCGTTTATTCCTACCTGCCGTTCCTGGTTCTGCCGCTTTATGCCAGCCTGGAAAAGCTGGACGAAAGCCTCTTGGAAGCCGCTGAGGATCTCGGCTGCCCGCCCTGGCAAGCGTTTTGGAAGATCACCCTGCCGCTGTCCCTGCCGGGCATCATTGCCGGCTGTTTTCTCGTGTTCATCCCGGCGGTCGGCGAATTCGTGATCCCCGATCTTCTGGGCGGCTCCGACACGCTGATGATCGGCAAGACCTTGTGGGTGGAGTTTTTCGCCAACCGCGACTGGCCGGTCTCCTCCGCCGTCGCTGTGATCCTGCTGTTGCTGCTTGTCATCCCGATCGTGCTCTTCCAGAACCAGCAGCAGAAAATGGCGGAGAAGGATCGATGAGACACGGTCCCACCTGGTTCAATGTCACCTCGCTGGTGATCGGTTTTTCGTTCCTCTACTTGCCGATTGTCCTTCTTGTGATCTTTTCCTTCAACGAGTCGCGGCTCGTCACCGTTTGGGGCGGCTTTTCGACCAAGTGGTATGCGGAACTGTTCCGCAATCAGCAGCTCTTGGACGCGTTCTGGGTGACCATCAAGGTCGCGTTCATGTCGGCAAGCGTCGCCACGGTCCTCGGCACCATGGCGGCGCTGGTTCTGGCCCGGTCCGGCCGCTTCACCGGGCGATCGCTGTTTTCCGGTATGATCTTCGCCCCGCTTGTAATGCCGGAGGTCATTCTCGGCCTGTCGCTGCTTCTTTTATTCGTGGCGCTGGACCAAGCACGCGGGTTCTGGACTGTGATGCTGGCCCACACGACCTTTGCCATGTGTTATGTGGCGGTCGTCGTGCAGTCCCGCCTCGTCGGGTTTGATAGAAGCATGGAAGAAGCGGCCGAGGATCTCGGCTGCCCGCCGGCCAAGACCTTCTTCCTGATCACCTTGCCCATCATCCTGCCGGGCGTGATCGCGGGCTGGATGCTGGCCTTTACCCTGTCCCTGGATGATCTGGTGATCGCCAGCTTTACCACCGGTCCGGGCGCGACGACCCTGCCGATGAAGATCTATTCCCAGGTCCGCCTTGGCGTCACGCCGGAGATCAACGCGGTCTGCACCATCCTGGTCGGGATCGTGACCATTGGTGTGATCGCCGCGTCGCTGGTCACCAAGCGGCAACAGCTTCAAAAGGAACGCGACGAGCGCGCGGCTTATGCCGAACCATCCTAGGCCCTGTGGACGCATTGGAGACGCGTTTCCCGGCGAAATGGCACCCAATCCGTCCACAGGGCCGAGAAGATTTGCGTCGGCGATCCGACTTAGGTGCCATTTGAACCTGACAAAACCGACGGCTGTTTTCTGTTTGCTCACCATTTCGTGACAGGATTATTCCAACGGCCTGACCCACCGGTCAGTCGGCCCCGATTTATCTGATAAGAGCCCAATATGGCCGAGCAATCCCAGTATGATCATGCGTTCGGCGCGCGGCGCGCGGCGCAATATCAGGTTCAACGGCACCGCGACCCGTCATTTGAAGCGCTGACAGCCTTGTGGGCGCGGCTGCCCGGCGGCCCGCTGTGTTCGCCGTTCCAGACGCCGGGTTTTCTGGCCAGCTTCCGCTCCCACATGCTGACGCGGGTGAGCGGCGCATTTGACGTTCTGGAGCTGAAATCCCGGCGGGATGGCACGCCGGTCCTCTTGTTGCCGCTGCTGATCCGAAAACGCGGACCTGTTCGGATTGCGTCCATGCCGGATCTAAGCCTGGCCGATCAATGCGCGCCGGTCCTGGCCGGAGCCGCGTCACTGCCCCGCGAGGACTATCCGGCCGCCTGGGCGTGCCTGCGCCAGGAAATCACCGACGCGGATCTCGTTGACTTCTACAACATGCCGGAATTCATCGGCGCGCGGCCCAATCCTCTTGTGTTCCTCGATGAAGCCTATCCGGTCACGTCCAATCTGGCGCTGGACCTTCGCCTTCCTGAATCAGAGGCCATCTGGCGGCGCAAAAGCGTCTTCAAACGCGTTGTCCGCAAGGGCCGCCGATTGAACGCGAAAGGCGTGGAGTTTTTCGAAGCCCGGTCTTCCGAAGAGCGGATGTGGGTCTATGAAACCCTTCTGGAACAGCGCCGCCGTCGTTTCGATGAGATCGGGTTGTCGAACGGCCTTGAAAATTCTGATCAGGCCGCGTTCTACGCGGCGCTTGCCCGTATGGAGTTCCCTGACAGTCCGGCGATTGTCCTTGGCTTGAAGGCCGGGGATGAATTGGTCGCGGCCAATATCTGCATGGCCGCCGGATCGCTTCTGAACACGGTTCTCGTGTCGATCGGCGATCATCGCTGGCACCGCGACTCGCCGGGAATGGTTTTGATGGCGCTCGCGATCGATTGGGCCAAGGCGCGTGGAATGCGCCAGTTCTCCTTTGGAAACGGCCTACAGTCCTATAAGGAACGCTTCGGCCCGACCCCGCTGCCCATGCGCAATCTATCGGCGCCGTTGACATTGCCCGGCAACGTCTACTTCAACATCCGTAAGGCAAAGAGCGCGGTGATTGCGGCGCGGCGTGACGCACAGATCGATCTGTCATGAGGCCTAATCTGTAGTCGCGCGAAGAATTGTTCACGATCACGATTGTTAAAGAACAATGTGTTCAATCTTCTTTTTTCAGGAAATTCTATGAATTCCGGGCCGAACTGGTTTGCGGGTGTTTACCATTATTCGGGAATTCATAAGTCTTTGTGCCATTTTCGCGCTATATATTCACCTCCTGTAAACTGCATGTCTTCGCAAGTGGGCTTAAGAGGGCGCGATGGCAAGATTTGATCTGCAGACTCGCGGTGGACTGGACATCGACGCGGAGATGCTGGTCGTCCGGCAATTAAGCGCGCCAAGCCGTGCGGACATGAAGGCATTGTGGGCGCGCCTTCCCGGAGGACCGGTTTCCACGCCCTTCCAGTCCCCACGCTATTTTGAGAGTTTCCAGCGGCATATGGTCGGGCCGGTGAACGGCGAATTGTCGATCTACAGCATCGAGCACCGGGGTCTTAGTCTGCCACTTATGTTGATCCCGGTTCTTGTGCGCCGGCGCGGGCCGATCCGGATCGCGTCGATGCCGGACCTGACGTTGGCCGATCAGAACGCGCCCGTCCTTGCCCGGGGCATTCCGTTGTCCGGCCGTGTGTTGAAATCCTGCTGGACCGCCTTTTTGGGGTGCTTGGACCGCGCGGATGTCCTGGATATCTTCAATATCCCGCCGGCCGTGGATGGGATGGCCAATCCCTTGTTCGAACTGGACGCGTGCGAAACATATACCGAAGCGCTGACGTTTGATTTGACCGATGAGCAAGCTGAAGCGCGCTGGCGGAAAAAGTCGGTCTACAAGGAAGCCCGCGCCAAGATGCGCAAGCTGGAAGGCCAAGGCGCGGAATTTTTCGTCGCGACCGACCCACAGGATCGGGTCGATGTCTTTTCCAAACTCCTGGCAGACCGCCGGCAACGTCTTCGGGGGCTGACGAGGGCGGCTTGCGCTGAAACCGGGCCAAAGGACCGGTTCTACGCTGATCTTGCCGCGAACACGGGTCCTGACAATCCGGCCCAGGTTTTTGGAATTCGGGCGGGCGAAGAGCTGATTGCCGGGGCGATCGGAATGATGACCGGTAAGACCTTCAATGGCGTATTGATTTCGATTGGCGATCCGAAGTGGCACAAGCTGTCGCCTGGAATTGTTTTGATCAGCCAGATCATTGAGTGGGCCAAAGCGCATGGCATCGAAACATTTTGCTTCGGCACCGGATTGCAGTCTTACAAACAACGGTTTGGGGCCGTCTCGCAGCCAATGCGCCGTTTGAACGTTCCGCTCACGTTTGCCGGCCGCGCTTATATCAAAATGCGCAAAGCCAAAGATGTTCTGAAGGCTGGAAACGTCTTCCTGCGGGTCCAGAAAAGCTGACCCTTCGACGTGTTGCTCCGGCGGGACCGGGCGGCTCCGACCCTTGCGAATGATTGCTGCCGCGCGTCGTCATCGGGGTCGGTTCACCGGTTCAGCTTCTTGGCGGGCGGAACAGATAAATCACCAGCCAGACCGGCACGACGATCAACGAGCCGAGAATGATGTTGGGGATCGCCCAGTCGACGGCATCTGTGACAAGGGTCCAAAGCCGTTCCGGCGTCAGTCCGACCTGGCCCAGGAGATCTGCGGCCGACACGTTCAAAAAGGACAGCCCGGCGCCGACGATCAGCGAGGCGATGGCGATCTTTATGACAGTGGCCAGAACCTGATACACCGGCTTTCCTCAAGACCCGTCTGCCCGTGTCAACCAGCGTCTGTTGTCGGGTGACCGGAGGCAGGCGGCCGCGATCCGGGCGGACCTGCCCAAATGATCCCCCATCCATATCACACCTCAAGGTCCTGAAAACGTTGACCACCGGCCGCCGGCGGGCTGGACGCCATTAATTCCCCGTTAACGTAAACGCGGGCCCGACCAGCCGCGTTGCCGCTAGTCCCTGAGCGTAGTGTCTCCTCTTGACGGGGGAAGGGGCACCGGTCATGTTGCACTGCAATCGGCCGGGACACTTTTTCGGGAGAATGGGATGAACAAAATTTATCCGGACGCGGCGTCCGCGCTGGACGGGCTTGCGTTCGATGGCATGACGGTGATGGCAGGCGGCTTCGGCCTGTGCGGCATTCCGGAAAACCTGATTGTTGCGCTGCGGGAGACCGGTGTGACCGATGTCACGGCCATTTCGAACAATGCCGGTGTCGACGATTTTGGCCTTGGCCTGTTGCTGCAAACCCGCCAGATCAAGAAGATGGTGTCCTCGTATGTGGGCGAAAACGCCACGTTCGAAAAACAGTATCTCAACGGGGAGCTGGAGCTGGAGTTCAATCCGCAAGGAACGCTGGCCGAGCGCATTCGCGCCGGGGGCGCCGGCATTCCCGGCTTCTACACCAAGACCGGCGTTGGAACACTGATTGCCGAGGGCAAGGAACACAAGGATTTTGATGGCGAGACCTACATTATGGAGACCGGTCTGGTCGCCGATGTATCGCTGATCAAGGCCTGGAAGGCGGATCCGGAGGGCAACCTCATTTACCGCAAGACCGCACGCAACTTCAATCCGATGATGGCGACCGCCGGCAAGGTGACCGTGGTCGAGGTGGAGGAACTTGTCGACTTCGGCGGCATCGATCCGGACCAGATCCATACGCCGGGCATTTTTGTTGACCGCCTGGTCGTCGGTGATTTCGAAAAGCGCATTGAAAAGCGCACGACCCGCGAAGCCTGAGCACGGGGAGATACAATTAGATGGCATGGACACGTGACCAAATGGCCCAGCGGGCCGCCCAGGAGCTGGAAGACGGCTTTTACGTCAACCTTGGAATCGGCATTCCGACCCTCGTTTCAAACTACATCCCCGACGGTGTCCACGTGACGCTCCAGTCGGAAAACGGCATGCTTGGCATGGGGCCGTTCCCGACCGACGACGAAGTGGATGCGGATCTCATCAACGCCGGCAAGCAGACCATCACCGAGCTGCCGCAGACGAGTTACTTTTCGTCCGCCGACAGTTTCGGCATGATCCGCGGCGGCCATATCGACCTGTCGATCCTCGGCGCCATGGAAGTCTCGCAAAAAGGCGATCTGGCCAACTGGATGATCCCGGGCAAGATGGTCAAGGGCATGGGCGGCGCCATGGATCTGGTCGCCGGCGTCAAGCGCGTCGTCGTGATCATGGACCACACTTCCAAGTCCGGCGACCCGAAACTCCTGAAGGACTGCACCCTGCCGCTGACCGGGGTCCATTGCGTCGACCGGATCATCACCAATCTTGGCGTGTTCGACATAACGCCCCATGGCTTGACCGTGGTCGAGCTGGCGCCGGATGTCACCATGGACGAGGTGAAGGCGAAGACCGAGGCGTCGGTGGCATAGCCGCGCGTTTTCGGCATTTTTTGACTGCGGCGGTCCGTCTGATCAGGCGGACCGTTTTTATTGCGCCGCCTCCGGCCGCTCGGATAGCGGGCGGATCGCCGGAAAATCCGCGTCAGTAAGGGTCTCGCGTTCCAGAAGCAGGCGCGCGCCCTCGTCGAGATCCGGCCGGTGCGCGGAAAGGATCTCCTTGGCCCGGGCGAACGCGGCTTCCACGCGGCCGCGCACGGCAAGGTCGATTTCGCGCATGGTTTCCTGGGAAACATCCGTCAGATCCGCGATCGGCTGGCCAAGGAATTGCTGGCGCGGTTGCGAATAGACCCGGTTGCCAAGCCCGTCGTCCATGCCATAGCGCGTGACCATCTCCCGCGCGATCTCCGTCACCTTTTGAAGGTCGTCGGAGGCGCCCGTGGAGACTTCACCGAACATGATCTCCTCTGCCGCCCGGCCGCCCATCAGCACCGTCATCCGGTTCTCAAGATCCTCGACGGAGAGCAGGAACCGGTCTTCCGTCGGCCGCTGCATCGTGTAGCCGAGCGCGCCAATTCCGCGCGGAATGATCGAGATCTTGTGGACCGGATCAACGCCGCGCAGATTGGCGGCGACCAATGCATGTCCCATTTCGTGATAGGCGACGGTCCGCCGCTCGTCCTTGGACAAAAGCCGGCTGCGCTTTTCCAGGCCGGCGATGACACGTTCGATCGCTTCGGTGAAGTGGGCCAGCATGACCACCGATGCATTCTGGCGGGTGGCCAGCAGCGCGGCCTCATTGACCAGGGTGGCCAGATCCGCGCCCGAAAACCCTGCGGTCAGCTGCGCGACCTGCTGAAGATCCAGATCCGGCTCGATCCGGATCTTCTTGATATGGACCTTCAAGATGGCCAGACGGCCGGTCTTGTCCGGGCGGTCAACCAGAACCTGCCGGTCGAACCGTCCGGCCCGCAAGAGCGCCTGGTCCAGGATTTCCGGACGGTTCGTTGCCGCCAGCAGAATGATCCCCGACGAGGGGTCGAAGCCGTCAAGCTCGGCCAGAAGCTGGTTGAGCGTTTGTTCCTTTTCGTCGTTGGCGCCCATGATATTGCCGCCGCGCGCCCGGCCAAGCGCGTCGAGTTCATCGATGAAAATGATGGCGGGCGCGGCCTTTCGGGCCTGCTCGAACAGATCGCGCACGCGCGCCGCGCCGACGCCGACAAACATCTCCACGAACTCGGAGCCTGATATCGAAAAGAACGGCACGCCGGCCTCACCGGCGACGGCCCGGGCAAGCAGGGTCTTGCCGGTTCCAGGCGGCCCGACCAGCAGGATGCCCTTGGGCACATGTGCGCCCAGCCGCCCGTAGGCGGCGGGGTCTTGCAGGAAATCCACGACCTCCTGCAGTTCCCGTTTTGCCTCGTCAACGCCGGCCACATCGGCGAATGTCGTTTCGACACCGGTCTCGACATAGACCTTGGCCTTGGATTTGCCGACCGTCATCATCCCGCCGAAGCCCTGTTTTTCCGCGATCCGGCGGATAAAAAACGCCCATAGGCCAAACAGAAGCAGCATTGGCAGGACCCAGGACAACAGGTCCCGCAAAAAGGTCGACTGGATCACGCCGGTGAATTTGACGCCGTATTCCGCGAGTTCCTCGGCCAGCGGCAACTCCACGCGGGTGGTGATGAAATACTGTTTGCCGTCGGGAAGCGGATCCTTGAACTTGCCCTCGATCGTGTTTTCCTTGATCGAGACTTCCGCGATCTTCCGATCTTGCAGATATTGTTCGAACTGGCTGTAGGGGATCGGTTCGACGGTCTTGTAGGCTTCCCACCAGCTTTGAAACACAAGCAGCAGCATGACCGCTGCGAAGGCGTACCACAGATTGATCTGGTGTTTTTTCTCCATCACGCCTGCTCAACTTATCGCTGTTAGAATCGCACACCGCTGACCCGCAGGGCCGAATAAGCCAGTGCGAGTGCGCCCCAGTATACAAAAAAGCCCCAGAAGTAGGTGTAGTAACGGAAGGGACCAAGTGTGGGATAGACGTGCTCCTTTTCCACGAACCAAAGCGCGATATTGACGTAAAGTGCGCACGCGCCCGCGGCTCCGAAAAACAGGTAACCCCAAGCCTGACCAAGAATCATTCCGATGCTTCCCGACACAAAGAGCGGCAGGAAGAAGACAAAGTCGGTCCAGGCAAATCCGAGGTTGAGTTTGAAATGGGTTTGGTCCCGCCAGTCCTTGCCCTTGCCGATCATCAAATCCTTTCCAGCCTGTCCGTTTGGGTTGCGTGCGAAAACCGCATAGACATAGGCAAGAACGCCATGGGTCAGCAGGCCGAACAAGATGAGCGCCCAAGTGACGATCGTCGGCTCCATGTCTGCCTGTTCCCCTTTCCTGATCGATTGACCGCTGAAATCTGATGGGATCGCCAGTCGATCAGCTATGCGGCAAGTCCCACGGCTAGCCCTGCCAATCCTGAGAGCACAAAAAATCCAAAAGTGGCATAGATGATTACCCTCTCCTTGTCAGAACCGATCGGGATGCCATGTCTGCTCAGACCCGCGACCTTGGACCATTCGCGCCCGCCGGCATCCAAATAAACGCCGCCGGCGATCAAACACACGGGGCGCCACAACGCATGGTCCGACAACATCAGGACCCCGGCGATCGGCGGCAGCCAGAGTACGGCAAGATCCCAGCGGGCCGCCATCCGCTCCAGCCGGCCGACCAGGGGATCGGCGTTTGCCGCCTTCTCCTGCAGGCCAAGACGCTGAGCCAGCGGAAAACTTATGGTCGAGACAAGCTGACCGGCGTAAAGCAAGGCTCCAATCGTTGCCCATGCCCAGCCGACGGTCATTTGCAGCCCGCTCATCGTTGATCTCTCGGGTTCACGACACTTGGTCTTATCCGCGGCAAACGCTTGGCCATAAGGCTGCCAAATGTGTCGAATGACCTGACCGCGCACCATGATGTGGGTCAAGATGGCCAGGAGCCAATCCCAAGCTGCAAAAGGTTCATGGCGCCCGCGTTCGTCCAGGGGCCGGAGGCGGGTGGCGCCGGCCGTTGCGACCGGCCATGGCTTATTGACCGCCCTTACTCCGCCAAAACGCGTTGTGACGGGAAGACGATCTCCACCATCGTGCCCTGATCGGGCGCCGAATCGATGTGAAACGTCGCCCGATTGGCCTCGACCAGTGCCTTGGTGAGCGGCAAGCCGAGCCCGGTGCCGTTGCCGCGCCGTGCCGTGTGAAGCTGACGGAACGGCTCCAGCGCCGCGGTCAGGTCTTTCGCGCTCATGCCCGTGCCGGTATCGCGCACGCGCAATACGACTTCACCGTTGTCCTCCAGGGACGTGGAAATGATCACCTGCCCGCCGGACTTGTTGAATTTGATCGCATTCGACAAGAGGTTCAGCACGATCTGGCGCAGAGACCTTGGATCAGCGACCAGGTTCGGCACGGCGTCCGGCAGGCTGGCCCGGATAATCACCCGCTCGCGGTTTGCCTGAGGCTGCATTAACGCAACGCAATCATTCACCACATCGTTCGGGGACACGGCCGAGAAGTTCAGATCCAGTTTGCCGGCTTCGATCTTCGACAGATCCAAAAGGTCGTTAATCAGGCTCATGATATGGGAGCCCGACATGCGGATGTCCTTCAGGTATTCCTTGTACCGGTCATTGCCGATCGACCCGAAGCGCTCGTCCATCATGACTTCGGAAAAGCCGATGATCGCATTCAGCGGGGTGCGGATTTCATGGCTAATCTTGGCCAGGAAGTCCGATTTGTGCGAGCTGGCGTTTTCCGCCTGGCGCTTGGCTTGCGTCAGTTCCTCTTCGGCGGTCTTCCACTGGGTGATGTCCCGCAGAACCGCACAGAATTTCTTGTCGCCTTCCGCCTGCGCGATCGGACCGATCGTCATGAACAGCGGAATCAGGCCGCCCGAAGACACCCGGCCGAGCACCTCCCGGCCGTCATTCAAGACGCTGGCAACGCCGTTGCGCGCCAATCCGTCCAGATAGTCGAGCGCCGCCCGGTGGCTTTCGGGGGCCAGAAATTCGGCGAGGGGCGCCCCGACCATGTCCACCCGGCTTGCCCCGAACAAGGCTTCCGCCGAGCGGTTGACCTTGAGGATCGTGCCGGCCGGATCCAGAACAAGAACGCCGTCGGTGGCCGTTTCCAGGATCGCATCGAGTTCCGCCACCTGGCGGCGCAGCGCTGTCGCCGTCTCGGCCGGCGCCAAGTCAACTTCGACCGTGTTGGGCGGAATTTGGTCGCGGTCAACGATCGAGATCATGAGGCCGTTGCCGCCATTCCACGGCACGGAGTGCATGCGCGCGTCAACCGCTTTCAAGCGCCCATCGGCAAGCCGGACCTTCAGCGTGTCGTCGACGGTGGCGTCCGTGCCTTCCACATCGGGAAGGCCGTCGTCCTCCGCGTCCGCGAAGACCGCTTCCAGGCCGCCGGCCTCCGCAAGGGCCGCAAGGCTCTTGTAGCCGAGGAACGCCAGGAGCGTCTCGTTGGCGTAAAGGACATCCCGGTCATGGGCAATGGCGATGCCGATCGGCAGCCGGTCCAAAAGGCGCGGGTCGATCGGGCCCGATGGTGGCACGACCGGTTCGGGCGCCAGGTCAATGTCCTCGTTGTCCTCCGGCGCGTCAAGCTTGCCGAGATCGCCCTCGAACTTGGCACCGAGGGCCTCGGCGATTTTCTTGAAGGCGGCAAGATCGGGCCGCGACAGGCGCGACGTGTCGACCGGGACCAGGCGCGGCTTGGCGCCGACCAGAGGAACGACCTTGTCGTCCGCCGGCTGGTTTTCGGCGGACCCGTCATCGTCGTCAACATTGCTTGTGACAACGCTCAAAACCGCGGTCGCTTCCTCCTCGGGAAAGTCGAGTTCCCCATCGCCAACGGCCTCCGCGCGTTCGGCATCGGCGTCCTTGTGCGCGCCGGTTTCAGCGTAAAAATCAAGCTCTTCGCTTGGCCTGCCCGCGCTGTCCGGCGCGTCTTGTCCAGGATGAAGAACAGGTTCGGCTTCGCCGAATTCGGCGCCGAACAGGTCGTCTGTATCCCGGCGGTTGGTGCGAAACGTCTTGGCGAGCGATTTGACCGCCGTTTCAATATCCTTTGGCTCGAGCGGGTCCGGGCCGTTGATGCCGGCAAGGCCGGGCTGATCGTCCGAAATCACCGTCCGGTCGGTGTCCGCGTCTGTGACATCCGAGACGGCCGAATCGGTCGCCGCCTGCAACGTCTCGGCTGCATCGTCCGGGTCGTCACTGTCACTCGTGTCTCGGTCGGATCCACTGTCGTCTTCGGTAAAATTGGCCGCCGGTTGCTCGGCTTTAGCCGCGTCCCGGCCGTTCGGGGCAGGGAGGCTCGCCTCCGGCGTGTCCGGTTCGGCGGAAGAACTGTCGCCGTCCGCGGCGGACGTTGTGTCCGTTGACAATTCTTCTACGGGCGACTGCTCCGAAGCGCTGTTTTTGCTCATGCCGCGCGCGGGCGCCAATTGGCTCAACAGCGCGGCGGCCTGGGCACCAAGCGGCGTTGCGCCATCGCTGGACGGCGTGTCGGTTCCACTCCCCGTAGATGTGGCCAAGACCACATCCGATCGTGGTTCCAATGCGTCGTCACCTGAAAGGGTGTCACCGGCAAGGTCGTCGGCGCCGGCCGCCACGCCGCCATCCTCACCATCGTCCACAATCTCACTCGGGGGCTCGCTGGCGGGCGAGGGATCTGCTTCGCCCTCGTGCGGTTCCTGATCGGCGGTTTCGGTGGTTGCCGTTGCGTGTTCCGAAGGGTCCAGCCCGGTTTCATCATTGTCTGGGCGGCGGTCCGGCGGATCGGCCAGGAAAGACGCCGCCTGGAGCGCCGTCACGGCCATCGGCACGGCGGTCACCGTCTCCTGGACCGGTGCAGCGGTGTCATCGGACGGGGACGGATCCGCCACGTCCGGATCGCTCGCGGGGGCCTTGAGCTCGGCGCCGCCCGCAGCCGCCAAGACGACCGGACCCTCCGGATCATCCTTGGCGTCGGCGGTCCGGCACACGCCGAACCCGCGATAGCCCTCGAACTTGCGGTCCCGGTCGAATGCGGGAAGCGCGGCCATGTCCACCGGGACGCGGAGGGCAAGACCGGTCACCGGCCAATGCACCGTCTTGCCCGACCATGTGTCGCGCCGGTTCAGCGCATGCGCGATCGTGCCGTTTGTGTCGATGCCGAAGGCCGAGCGAACCTCGTCCCAGGTCTTGCCGACGACATCGGCCGCACCGCCGCCGAGGGCTTGCGCGAATTCATCGGATATGAACGTGAAGCGCTGCTCAAGGTCCATTTTCCAGGCGAACCGGATCGGACGGCGCCGGGGCACAAATTCGAACCCGGCCGTTTCGGCGGTTTCGTCGCTGTGTTCAGCGTCCTGGTCCGGATCGTGCGACGTTGCCGATTGGGGCTCCGGCTCCGAAGCTTTCTGCGCATCCGCTTCCAAGCCATCGGACTCGCCGTCCGCCGCGTCGTCCGCAGCGCCCGGGGTATCCTCTGCCAGATCCTGCGCCCGCACCCAAAGCGATGGGTGGTCTTCATCGGCCGCCGGCTCGTTCTCATAATCGGCATCCGGCAGCGTTGCGTCGCCGGTCGCATCCCCGGCTGAGGCATCTGCCACGACGGCGATCGGGACCGGATCCGCCACCAATGCATCGTCCATTTCCACGGACCTGTCCGCGCCGGCCACCGTCTCGCTTTCTAGGCCCTTTTCGAGCGGGGCGTTTTCAAACAAGACCAGCGTTTTTCCGTCGCCGAACCGGCTCACGAATGCGCTGTGCCGCTCGTGATCGAGGGCAAGATCAAGCCGTTCGGCGCCTGAGGCGGGTGCGACGGGTGATTCGGCCGGCCGCGCGGCGACGTCGCCGGCTGCCGCCAGCTCCGTTCCGTCGTCGCCGATGACAAACGCGGATCGGTTGCGCCCGGCAGCCAGTTTCAAAAACGCCAGAAGCGATGGTTCGTTCAGCGCCAGTGCCGGATCATGGCACACGATCAGCGCGGCGGTCTGATCGGCGGCAAGCTCCAGTCGGGTGCAAGCGCACATCAGTTGTATCATGCGCAATCCGCGGTCGAACCGCAGACGGTCCATCCGCGGCCGTTCCGTTGGAGCCGTCGCCGCGACCCGCGCGATATGGGACCGGGCGGGCGACACTTTGAGATGGGTGAGGTTGCAAAGCGCTTCCACGTCGCGTGCGGAAAAGAAGGCCGCGCCGGCGGCGTTGGCCCACAGGATGTGCGCGCCGTCCTTTGAAAAAACCCAGGCCGGATGGGGTTGCAGCGCAAGTTCCGCAAGCTCGGGCCGGGCGCTGAGGTCCATGAAGGTTGATAAATCGGTGTCCATGGTTCAATCCCACATGGCTCTAGCGACGGGTCCTTCAGATCCTTTGCCGGCTGCGCCAGTCAACTGGTAAACATCCCGTTAATACCGAGAAAGGCCGCGCGCGTCCACGCCAAGGCCTTGTGGTACGCCGGTTGGATGAAGGCGTGGTTAATCGGATCAAAGCCATTTGCCGGGGCCCCTGCCGTCATGATACGAACGGAGCCCGGGCCTTGGGCCGGTCGCGGCAGGCCTTGCTACTCGAACGGGAAGAGGGACAGGATCCATGGCAATCGATAAATCGGGCTTTGAAGTTCCCGAGCAGATGCGTGATTTCGCCGAAAAGAGTGTCGACCAGGCAAAAAAAGCCTTTGATGATTTCATGTCGGTGACGCAGAAGGCCGTTGCCAATGCGGAAGAAAGCGCATCGGCGGTCCAAAGCGGTGCCAGCGACGTCAACCGCAAGGGCCTGACCTTTGCCGAAGAGCATATGGACGCTGCGTTCAAATTCGCCCAGGCGATGGTGAAGGCCAAGGACATGGAAGAGATGATGACCCTGCAGCAGGATTATATGCGCCGCCAGATGGAGGCGCTCGGCGAGCAGGCGCGGGACATCACCAACACGGCCACCAAAACAGCGCAGGATGCCAGCAAGGCCGTCAAGCCCTGACGCTCCATTGAACAGCGTCCATAAAACCGCGGCCATCGCCGCGGTTTTGAGGTTGATGACACTCCCCGATTTTTCCGTGGTCATCCTCGGACACCGTTCCGGGGACCCATACAAGCCAAGCCGTTATGGATGCTCGGGCCAAGCCCACTGCTGTCCGGTTTAAGATCCGGGGCAGGCGAATGTCATTGAAGCAATTGCGCTTTGTGCGGCCAAAACGGATAAAGACATGCGCTCTGGCATGGGAGCGGCCCATCATTCGATGCCGTCCCGGAGGCCGCGTGAGCGGCCGTCCGGGACCCAGCAACCACCGCAACTTGTTCCGGACAACAATACCTTCCGCAAAGTGCTGGGCCCCGGCTTGGGGGCCGGGGCGGCAAGGTGAGGCATGCGGGCTGACAATGAATATCCCGCAATCGGGTTAAACCGGACAGCAATGGGACAGGCCCGAGCATGACTGCCGAAAGATAAACTGGTTTGTCGGCGGTCTGAAATCCGCGGTCATCGTCGCGGTTTTTTTTACATCTGGCGGCGGGCGAACACCGGACGGTCTGATCCTGAGCGGGCATTGGAAGACCAGATGACCGGGTTTCTTGTGTCCGCAGTTCAACGCAGTGTCGAATTTGCCAATCGCGGCGCCAGAGGAAATTCTGGCGGCGGATCAAACCGGTACGGTGGTGGGTTGCGGCCCCGGCGGCCGCCATTCGCGTTACAATGCGGCGGGTTTTGATTGTGCAACGCAAAAAATTGTTGCAATGCAACACAAGCATCCCTATGTTGAGCCTGCGGATGACGACAACGCCTGCCGACCTCCCACGGCAATAGACCCTTTTGAGTGATCGCATCCGGACGAAAAGGAGATGAGATCATGACTGAGACCACGACCGCAGCCAAAGCTGCCCCGAAATCCCGCGCCACGAAAGCCGCCAAGGCCGCTCCGGCTCCGGCATTCCCGGACTTTGAAGCCTTCGCGATGCCGAAAGTGGAAGTCCCGGCTTTGTTCCGTGAAGCGACCGAAAAAAGCATCGAACAGGCCCGCGACGCCTATGCAAAGGTCAAGACCGCGGCAGAAGACGCGACCGACCTGATGGAAGACACGTTCGAAACCTCCCGCCAGGGCGTGGTTGAGTTCAACCACAAGGCTGTCGACGCCGCTCGCGCCAATGCCGATGCCGCCTTCTCCTTCATGAAGGACATGATGGGCGTGAAGACGCTGGCCGAAGCCATCGAGCTGCAGTCCACCTTTGCCCGCCAGCAGTTCGACGCGCTTAGCGCGCAGACCAAGGAAATGCAGGAACTGGCGACCAAGCTCAGCTCCGATGTGTCGGCTCCGGTGAAGGAAGCCGTTGAAAAAACCTTCAAGGATCTGAAGGTCAACTGATCCGGTTTTAAGCCGGCACGGCCCCAGACCAAGACTGCTGCGCCCCGCCTTGTGCGGGGCGTTTTGCGTCTGCAAACGACACAGCGCGCCGCGCCAATTTCAGTCTTGTGGGCCGGACCAAAGCGCGTTAGAAGACGCCCTTACCGGCGGTGGCCGCCCGGCGAGGGCCGCCCCGTACCGGCACCGGGCAGACGTAGCTCAGTAGGTTAGAGCGTCGGATTGTGGCTCCGAAGGTCGGTGGTTCGAATCCACCCGTCTGTACCATTTCCCGAGTCAACTTCTTGATTTCCTTCGCTCATGGACGTTCGGCGGCGTTCGGCGCGTGTGTTGCCGACAAGTCGCGGGCGGAATAGCCGCCGCGCGATCGGCCCGCCAAGCCGGGACGGCCCAAATCCAATGGGATCCGGTTGAGTGTGCGTGGACTTAGCCGGTTCGGGACTGCTTTTTGGCCGATGCGACGATCCAGGGTGTCGGGCTTGATCGCCATTCCCAGACCGACAACAATTGGTCCAGATGCGCGAGATTGAAGAACCACTCCGGCATGTTCTCAAGGGTCCGCATGCCGTTGTCGAAGACGATCTTGACGTCATGTGTTTGGCGAAACAGGCCGAACAGGGTCTCGGTGATGCTGTTCGGCCCGACCGAATGGCACTCCACGATCAGGTCCGAGTGTTCCAGGTGGGCAAGCGCCCCGGGGGAAAACAGCGCGGCCTCCGCGCCCTCGATATCGACAAAATAAAACACCCGCTGCCTTGAAAAGTCCTCGAATGAGGCAGGCTTGAATTCCGGTGCAAGCTGTATGCGGTCGGACACCTGATTGATCACCGCCAGTTTTCGACACGTCTCCAGAGCGGCTGGATTGATGTCGTAGGCATGGATCGGCGCGTCTTTGAACACCCCGGCAAGACCCACGGCGTAATACCCTTCCGCGCAGCCGATGTTGACGATGTTCTGATAGTCGGTGGACGAAAGGTCCTGGATAGAGTTCTGGATCGGCTGTTCGTAGGTTCCAAGCAGCTTGGGAACGTAACAGCCTTCGGCGGCGTTCGGCCCCATGTCCATCCCGGCAAAGATGCCGGACCGGACGGCCGACCCGCCATTTTGCAAGAACGTGTTTTGCAGCAGCGCCGACCGCCATTTGGAGAACAAGCGAAGAAGGTTGTTCAGATCGTTCTGGTCGAGCGATTTAACATTGCTTTGGCGATCGCTCAGCCCGATGCTTTGTAAAAGCATTTGGGTGACGGTTTCATTCAGGTCCATTTAAGTGCTGTCACGCATTTGAGTTTTCGCATGGCCGGCTGCCGACTGGCCTTGGCCCGCGATCCTATGCGCCTTTCAGGACTGGCTCAATTGGCATTACGCGCGCGGCCCGGTCGCGGCGTTGGCTCGGCGCCGGTCTGGTGCGCGGCGACCGCGCGGGTCACCGGCTCGCTGAATTCAGTTAATCTGGCGCAATCAGATGCCGGACCTTGGGCGGTTCGGCGCCGGAGTGGAATTTTTGCACTTCGGCCTGCAGAACCGCATCGGCGCGGGTCACCCGGTCGTGCTGGCGCAGATGTTCCAGCCAGCTCGTCATCGTGAAGCTCTCCGTCCAGCGGGTCAGGTTCTCCGCATCCTGAAAGACATGCCAGTCGACCGCACCGTCACGGCGCCGCTCCTGCGAGAACCGGCGAATTGCGTCGAGGAACCCGTCCTGGTCCTCCGGCTTGACCTCGTAGTCGATCAGGATCATGACCGGGCCCCGGTCGGCTTCCAGGCTGTCATCGACGACCGGCTCCGGCCAGTGCATCGACGGGCTGAGGTCGGTCGCCTGCGGCGAGGTCAACCTGGTCCCGCGCACCAGCGCCAGCACGCACAAAAGAAGCAGGGCTGCGCCGACCAAGGCCACGGGAATGCCCGCCAACGAGGCCACCTGACCCCAGATAACGCTGCCCAGGCTCATCGATCCGAAGAACAGGGTCAGATAGATGGAAAGCCCCCGGGCCCGCACCCATTCCGGCAAAGAGGCCTGGGCGGACACATTGAGGCTGGAAAGGACCGCGATCCAGGAAAAACCGGCCAGCAAGGACACGGCGTAGGCCGCCGCCTCGAACGGCACGATTGCGAACACCAATAACACGATTGCCGTTCCGACCGATCCGGCGGCCACGGTATTGTCCGCCCCGAGTTTTTTTCGGACTTTCGGCAAAACCATTGCGCCAATCACCGCACCGCCGCCAACACAACCCAACAGTGCGCCGTAGAGCCCCGGGCCGCCGTTCAAAAGATCACGGGCGATCAGCGGCAGCATGGCCCAATAGGCGCTGGCAAACAGAAAAAAGCCGACCGCACGGATGAGTGTTGCTTTCAGCGCCGCGCTGTGCAGCGCATAGCGAAGACCTGTCTGGATCGCCGGCAGGACCGGTTCCGGCGGCAAGCGTTTTTCCGGTTTGGGCGCCGGCTTCCAGATCAACAGCGCGGCCAGAATGCCGATGAAGCTCAGGGCGTTCAGCGCAAACGGCGAGGACAACCCGATGGCCGTAATCAGTACGCCCGCCAGTGCGGGACCGATCGCCCGGCTGATGTTGATGCCCATGGAGTTGAGCGCAACGGCCGCGGCCAGGTCCTTTTTTAGGACCAGGCTCGGCACGATCGCTTGCCAGGCCGGAGCCATGAAGGCCGCGCCCGTCCCCAATAGGAACGTAAAGAGCAGCAGGATCTCAACGCTGGCCGCCCCTGCCGTCACGATGACGGCGAACGTCCCGGCCGCGGCGCCCATTAAAACATTGACGACGAGCAGGAGTTTGCGCCGGTCTACAATGTCGGCCACGGCCCCGGCCACCAGGGCAAACAGGAAAACGGGCAGGGTGGTCGCGGCCTGCACCAGGGACACCATGACCGGGTCGGGCGCCAGCGTCGTCATGAGCCAGCCGGCACCGACATCGTGCATCCAGGTGCCGACATTGGAAACGACCGTGGCCGTCCACAGGATCAGGAAGGCGGTCGATTTGAACGGCGCCCAGGCCCCGCCCTCCGCGGTTTTTTGGGCAGTTGCGTCAGCCTTGGAAGACATCGGCCCACTCCGGATGTTTCTGGCGCTGGGCGTTCACATAAGGGCACAGCGGGATGATCTTGAAGTTTTTCTCGCGCGCCTCGGCGATCAGGTGTTCAACCAGCGCCCGCCCGGCGCCCATGCCCCGCATGCTGTCGGGCACGCCCGTGTGATCGGCGATAATCAGATTGTCGCTGACCCGCGAGAAGGTCAGTTCGGCGGGCTCGTCAATGCCGTCAAAGGTCCCGACATAACGGCCTTTGGCGCCCTCATCGACGAAGGTGATGGAAATATCTGGCATGCAACTAGGCCCTGTGGACGAATTTAAGATGCATGTCGCCGGGAAACGCATCGGACAAGATCAAGGACATCCGGCGCAGGTGATGCGCGCCCATCATCAAGACGGATGTGCGCCGGGTTTGGACGATGCGGGCCCGGCCCTTCGGGTGAGACAGGAGGCGTCGATCTGGCATGAAACGCTCCTTGAGCGTATCGCCGATAAGCCCTGCGGGTCTTTTCCCGCCATCTCTTGCTTCTTGTCTCACGAAATGCATCTCCAATGCGTCCACAGGGCCTAGTCTCCGGATGACTGCGCAACAATCTCCGCCGACACGACAACGCGCATGCCGGGCCGCAGCACGCGATCCGGGTTGGGCACGTCCGCCCAGATTGTCAGCGTGCCGTCCGCCGCATTGACTGAGGCGCTCGCGAATTCGGGGGTAATGCCGGCAGCGACTTGTTCACCATTGTTCAGGCGCACCGTGAGGACAAGCCCTTCAAACATCTGCTGAACCGTTGACGCTCCTGTTTCTCGGATCGTTTGCAGGCGGGTTTGGTAAGGCACGTCGTAGGCGACAAGGACCGGGTCAAGCTGGACAATTTCGGCGAGCGGTGGACCGGCCTTGGCCTCCAGGAACGCCCCAAGCGCGACATCTGGCCGGCTCACGACGCCCGAGATCGGCGCCCGGATCGTTGCCTTTTCGCGTTCAAGTTCCGCCTGTTCCAGCCGCACCCGGGCAACCTCAAGATCCGCTTCGGCGGCCGCGCGCCGGGCCGCTGCCTCATCGAGGCTGGCTTGCGATGTGACTTGCCGCTGCGACAGTTGTGTCAACCGTTCGAGCTGTTGACGGGCATTGCCGGCCCGCGCCGATTGTGCGGCGACCGCGGCTTGGGCCGATGTCACATCCAGATCCAGCGCGCGCGTATCAAGCCGAAAGAGCGGCTGGCCTTTTTCAACGGTTTCGCCACCGCGAAACAGGATTTGGGCAAGCAGGCCGTCAAGGCTGGTGGCAAGCACCGCCCGTTCGCGCGCTTCGACCATGCCTGGAAAAACCAGATCTTGGGCATGGGCGGCCGGGGCGATCAAAATCGCCAGAACGATGATCCAGCCTCTCATTGCGCCAGCGCCCAGTCAGCGCCCAGAAAGCCGACGGTCATCGCAACGACCAGCAGCGCGCCGACCAGCCGCGGCGGTGCGGGAAGGGGAATGTCGAACCACCGGCAGCCCGCGCCAATTGCAAAACCGAGACCGATCCCGATCAAAGCCTCCATCACACCGTATCCTTATCCTTTGAGGCAGCCTGGCCGGATGGGCCGCCGCACAGGTCCTTGGTTGTTGAGGCGCGCTGCTCGGCGAATTTGTCGACGGCCAGGTAGCCAAGGGTCATGGCCACGACAAGGAGGGCACCGACCAGGACGGGCGGTGCAGGAAGGGGAAGGCCGGCCACGCGGCAGGCGATCCCGATCGACAGGCCGGTCAAAAGACCGAGTATGACTTTCTTGTCCATGGTGTCACCGGTTTAATCAGACAGCAAAGCAGCCACGCCCGGGGCGCCGAAAGCGGGCACCGGACTCCAATCGGGCAGGCCGGGCAGCGGGTCTGGGGCATGTTCGGCGAAAGTGCCTTTGGCGTGCACGACCTTGCCGCCGGTCAGCGTCAGGTCGGCCTCGATGTTGATGATGTCATCCTCCGGAATGGCAAAATAATCGCGGTCGAGCACGGCGATATCGGCGAATTGGCCGGCCTTGATCTGGCCCTTCTTGCCCGCTTCCCGGCTGAACCAGGCGCCTGCGACCGTCCAGTGGTGCAACGCGTCTTCGCGGCTCAACCGGTTCTCGGCCAGCCATATCACATCGCCGCCGCGGCCTTTGCCGGAGACGGCCCAGTGGATTGCGAGCCAGGGGTTGTAGGAGCTGACGCGCGTCGCATCCGTCCCGGCCGCCAGCGGGACACCGGAGGCCATCATCTTCTTGACCGGCATCACGTCATTCAGCGCGGCCTCCCCATACCGGTCTTTGTAGGCGGTGGCCTGGAACGCGATCCGGTTCTGGTAGCTGATGCCACCGCCAAGCCGGGCGACCCATTCCATGGTTTTCTCGCTGACCGTCTCGCCGTGGTCGAAGATCCAGTTCAGTTCCTCAAGACCCTTGTCACGGCCAACGTCTTCAAGAACCGACAGCAATCGATGCGCACTTTCCTCATAGGTGCAGTGGAACCGGATCGGCCACCGGTTCTCCAACAGGAATTCAAGCACGGGCTTGAGATCGCCCTCCATGCGTTTCGGAAGGTCAGGCCGGGGGTAGGAGAAATCCTCGAAATCGTAGGCGGAGGCGACCAGCATCTCGCCCGCGCCGACACACTTGAGGTAATCGTCGCCCTGATCCGGCTTGACGATGTCGTTCCAGCGCTTGAAGTCGTCGAGTTCGAACAATGGCCGCTGCGCGAAAAGCTGGTAGCCGATCCGCACGGTCTGCTCGCCGCGCTTGTTGAGTTCACTGATGACGCCGTAATCGTCGGGGTAATTCAGGAACCCGCCGGCGCAGTCGAGTGCGGAGGTCAGGCCGAGGCTGTTCAGGGCCCGGAAATAGTGCTTGGTCGACGTCACCTGCTCCTCGAAGTCGAGCTTCGGCGCCATGTCGAGCAGCGCATAGAGAGGCTGGGCGTTGGGGCGCGCGAGCGCCAGCCCGGTCGGATTGCCGTCATCGTCGCGCTCAAGGCGGCCGGAGACAAAGGGCTCGTAAAAATGATTGTCGATCCCCAGCGCCCGCAAGGCGGCCTTGTTCAGCCACGCCCGATCATAAAGATGCAGGACATAGACCGGAACGTCGGGCGCGACCGCGTTGATCTCGTCCAGCGTCGGCAGCCGCTTCTCGGCGAACTGGTCCGCCGACCAGCCGCCAACCACGCGGATCCATTGGCCGGCGGGTGTGCGCTCGGCCTGCGCCTTGAGCATCTTGAGGCCGTCGGAAAGCGATGGGACGTGATCCCACCTCAGTTCCATGGCGAAGTTGTTGCCCTGGCGGATGATGTGGGTATGGCTGTCGATGAGGCCCGGGATGACCCGCTTGCGCTCAAGATCGATGACCGTCGTGTTTGGACCCTTGTGGCCCATGATGTCCGCGGTCTCGCCAACCGACAGGATCTTGCCGTCGGCAATCGCAACCGCCGTCGCGTCCGGATTTGCATCGTCAAAGGTCGTGATTTTGCCGTTGTGTAATATGAGATCCGCAGTCGCCATCATTCCCGTCCTTGTTCGTTCCAGGCGTCTTCGAGCCGAATTCGACGGTCTGCGCCGGTCATTTTGCGAATTGTCATGGGCCGGGCGCCTTTGCGGTTTCAATCACGTCTGAACCATTGGCCCGGTCAGATCCGGCGCAGTTCTGCGCCGGGCTGGATGTTTGAATTCATTCGGCAGCGACCGCTCCCGCTTCGCTGGCATGGTCGCCCAAGGCCCACTTGGAGAACCGGATCTGGATGCCGTAAGGGGTGTGCCGCTTCAGGATGTCCATCACACCGTCGTAGCTTTCCGACCGGGCCCAGTCCTGCTGAAGCTCGAACACGACCTGAAGCGACGTCATCGCCACCGCGCCCGCGGCTTCAAGGCGCGAAACCGCGCGCTCATGCGCCTCGCTCGACGTGTCCCCGCAGGCATCTGTCGGCACGTAGACCTCGTAGCCTTCGCCCAGCATGTCGAGCGTTGGAAACGACACACACGCGCAAGTCCAAAGGCCTGCCACGATGATTTTCTTGCGGCCCGTACATTCGATCGCATCGCGGAAATTCGGGTCGAGCCAGGAGTTGATCGAGGTCCGGTCGATAATGTCCATGCCCGGAAAAAGCTCCGTGACTTCCGGCATGAAAGGACCTGAAAAACTGTCCCGTGCGACCGTCGACAACACGGTCGGAAGACCGAAGACGCGCGCGGTCCGGGCAAGTGTCTGGACATTTTGCATGACCGTCATGCGGTCGTGGCTTTGAATGCCTTGAAACATCGCGGGCTGAAAATCGATCAGCACAAGAGCGCAATTCTCGGGCGAAAGCATTTCCAATTCAGTCTTCATCACTCGCTCTCCGAATATTGAATATCATGTACTTTTCAGGTGAATCTCACTTTTTGTTTCGTTCATCACCTGATGAATAGATATTAATTCATGCATTTTTCTGCTTTCAGAAATCGAGTGAAAATTATATCATTGTGCTATGATCAGCCCCCAGCGTCAGCCCAGATCGATCAGCGCAAGCGGAATCAAGGTTGCCGCCGATCGCATCGTGAGCGTTAACGGCCCGCCGCTGAAGACGCTGCCCGGCTGGGGCATCCTGATCACGACGCCGGGCTGCGAATTTCACTTGCATCCGCCGATCAGCTACGAAGTCCACTACCAGGTCCCGCTCTATGTTCTGGTCCATGCGTTCACCGGTGCAAAGGCGCGCGGGGCGGTCGGCGACGGCCCGTTGGTCTTTCGCAGCACTGCGCCGCGGAGTTCCCGGCTGATGGGACCGGACATCCGCGTGCGCATGATCCAGGATCAGGCACTGGAATTTCTTGCCTTGGGATTTGATCCCGGGCGCTTCGAGAAAACAGCCGACCACGCCGTTGGGTCGGGACGCTGGCGATTGAACGAATTGGCCACGTGTCTGGACCCGGGCCTGGATGCGCTTTGCCGGGAGATCCGGCGGTGTTTGATCGCAGAGCCGATCGGGCAGCGACGGTATCTTGATGCGCTGGCGGACGCTGTCGTCACCCGGTTCGCGACGAAACACCTTCTTGAGGACGACACCCGGAAAGACACCGCCGAGGGCTTGGCGCCGTTTTTGGTCCGTAAGCTGGTCGCGCAGGTGGACGCGCAGCTTGAAAGCGGGGTCAAAGTGTCGGATCTCGTTGAAACCAGCGGCTTGAGCCGGTCGCATTTCAGC
This sequence comes from Roseibium sp., assembly GCA_017643215.1. Lineage (GTDB taxonomy): Bacteria > Pseudomonadota > Alphaproteobacteria > Rhizobiales > Stappiaceae > Roseibium. Next base: position 484,458 of record JAEPNV010000001.1, read on the forward strand.
CGCGCGTTTCAGCGCAGCTTCGGTGAGCCGCCGGCCCGATACATCCTGGGACGCCGCATCGCCCGGGCGCGCGAACTCTTGACCGACCCGATGCTTTCGGTCACCGAGATTTCGATCCAGTGCGGTTTCGCCAATCCGTCTCATTTGACAACTGCTTTTCACAACGAAGTGGGACTGCCGCCCAAGGCCTACCGGAAGGCCCTTTCAAAAGACGGCAAATAGCGTCAGGCTGCCGCCGGCAGACAGTGGCAGGCCCGGCCGAGGTTTGTCAGGCGTCTCTAGTATCCCCGAAGGTAATGACCGGCGACCAGGCCGGGCTGACGGGCGGGACATGGCGAAGGTCGTGATGCGCCAGGTCGTCCTTGGCGAACACGACCTTGCCGTCGACAGCGGTGAGCGCGGCGGTGATCTTTGCGATTTCTGCGTCGGTGACGGCAAAATAATCCCGATCGAGGATGGCAAAATCCGCCAACTGGCCCTGGGTGATCGCGCCCTTGCGGCCCGCGTCCCCAGTGAACCACGACGATCCGACGGTCCAGACCCGCAAGGCTTCCTCGCGGGTCAAAAGGTTGTCGTCGTCATACATCCGCATGCCGCCGCGCGACAGGCCGGTTGCCAGCCACTGGATCGAATACCAGGGATTATGGGAGGTCACGCGGGTTGCGTCGGTGCCGCCGCCCATCGGCACGCCGAGATCCATGATAAACCGGAAATTCGGCGTCTTCTTCAGTTTCTCCGCGCCGTAGTTGGAAACAAAATCCTCCGCCTGGAACTGAAGCCGGTTTTGCAGGGCAATGCCGCCGCCAAGTTCGGCGACCCGTTCCAGATTGCGTTCAGAGAATGTCTCCACGTGGTCGATGAACCAGCCGTCGGCGAGACCCGCGCCCCTGGCAACGTCCTCGTAGACCTTCAACAGGCGATCACCGGTCTCATCGTAGGTGATGTGCTGGCGGAACGGCCAGCCGTTTTCCCCCAGAAGCGTCATGATCTGCGTCTGGTACTCTTCCGCGCCGTTGTCGATGTCCGGCCGGGCGTCGGCAAAGATCTCGTAGTCGTAGGATGCCCAGCACAGGTTCTCGCCGGCGCCGACCAGTTTCAGCATGTCGTCGCCGCTGCCGGCGGTGAAGCGCGCGGTCCAGTCCTTGTAATCGTCCAGCTCGCGGCCTTTCACCTGCGGGAAGGTGTGATACCCGATACGCGTGGTCAGAAGGCCTTCGCGGTGCATGTGGGTGATCACCTGATAGGGATCAGCATCGGGGAATTCCATGCCACCGCCGCCGGCATCGGACACGGACGTGATGCCGAGCGAATTGAGTTCGTCCATATACTGCATGGAGGAGTTGATCTGATCCCGAACGGTGAGCTTCGGCGCCGCGCTCAACGTCTTGTACATCAACAGCCCCGACGGTGTCGCAAGCAGCCGGCCGGTGCTGTTTCCGTCCGCATCCTTTTCGATCGTGCCGCCCGGATAGGTCGGATGGTCTTCCCTGTCATAGCCGAAATAGCTGATCGCCCGGCTGTTTAAGAGCGTCATCTTGTAAAGATGGTGGATCAGAACCGGATGGTTCGGCGCCACGCTGTCGAGCTCCGCGACCGTCGGCAGGCGTTTTTCCTTGAACTGGAATTCGGAAAAGCCGCCGGCGACCCGGATGAATTGACCGTCCGGCGTCCGCTCCGCCTGGACACGCAACAGGTGCAGCGCCTCTTCCAGGCTGTCGGCATTGTCCCAGCGGACTTCAAGGTTGTAATTCACGCCGCCGCGAATGGAGTGCGTGTGGCTGTCGATCAGGCCGGGAATGATCCGCTTCCTGCCCGCGCGAATGACCTGCGTGAACGGACCGATGAGCGGGGCGACATCCTGTTCATCACCGACCAGGATGAACCGGCCGTCGCGGGCGGCAAGAGCGGTCGCGTCCGGCTGGGCGGGGTCCATCGTCGTGATCCGCCCGTCGAGGACCACGAGGTCTGCGAACTCGTCATTTGTCTGGGCAAAAGCGGATGGGACGGCACCGGATCCGAACAAGGCGGTCGTGCCCTGCAGGAACTGTCGGCGGTGAATTGGCATGACAACCTCCGGCCGCAGACATCGCGGCGGCTACAATCTGCGCAAGATGGATTTTGGGGGCGCGTCGGGCGCCGGTTGGACCGGCGCTGATCGCCGTGTCGCGTCGCCCTATTCGGCCGCGACCGCACCGCCAGTTGCAGGAACCGGGGCGAGCCGTTCGCCGTGGCTGACGCGTTCGGGTGCCTTGTGGACCATGGTGTAGGCATAATCGACGCCCATGCCATAGGCGCCCGAATGCTCCCGCACGATATCCATAACCGCATCGTAGGTGTCGCGATGCGCCCAGTCGCGCTGCCACTCAAGCAGGATCTGCTGCCAGGTCATCGGCACGACACCGGCCTGGATCATGCGGTGCATCGCCATGTCATGGGCGTTTTTCGAGGTGCCGCCCGAGGCGTCTTCCACCATGTAGATGTCATAGCCGCCCTCGGCCATGGCGCTGAACGCAAACGTGTTGTTGCAGACCTCAGTCCAGAGCCCCGAGACGACGACCTTCTTCTGGCCGTTCGTCGCCAGCGCGTCCCGCACCTTCTGGTCGTCCCAGGAGTTCATCGAGGTGCGCTCCAGCAGCGGGTGTTCGGGAAAAACGGCCAGAAGTTCAGGATAGGTATGACCGGAAAAGGCCTCGGTTTCGACCGTCGTGATGGTCGTCGGAATGCCAAAGGTCTTGGCAGATTTCGCCAAGGCCACGGTGTTGTTCTTGAGGACTTGGCGATCGATCGATTGGACACCAAAAGCCATTTGCGGCTGATGATCAATAAAAATCAGCTGGCAATTGTCCGGCGTAAGAAGTTCGGGTTTGTTGGACATGATTTCCTCATTCGATTACGTCGCAAGATGGCCATGTTGGGATAGGAAAGACGCGTTTAATTGTTTTTTGGCGAGCGAAGTCGCGTTCATCACCACAAGTGAGATAGGGGCCGGACCGCGACCCGTATTCCAGATTCTGGCACGTAGTTTTCCATATTCTTGCGCAATCCGGCGATCCGTTGTTGTTATGAACCCGAACAAGACGTGGTCAAAAACAGCACTTGGGGTGACGGCAACCAATTGGCTCGCCTTCTGCTCAAGCGTACGCTGGCGCATCGACTGTGATCGAAACTGTTGAGCTTATGGCTGTGCCAAAACTTGGAAGAAATTCATGGGCTTTAGGCAGACCGAGTTGGACTGATGGTACTGGATAGGTTGACCACGTTCCAAAAACTGGTGGAGCGCAGCGACCACAAACCCTTCGTGCGCCAATTTCACTCCTCCGGTAGCCAATCGGTTGGCGTTGCCGATCTTGACTACCCAAGTCCAGTGGTCGTGCACCGGACGATTGAAGAATTCGTTCTTGCTGTTCAAAGGCGTCCGGTGACCCTTGAAGTGGAGATGGGGGGCGATCGCAGACGCGCCCGATCCTACGCCATTGGCGAATTCGATTTGACGCCCGCAAGCACGAATTGGACGGCCCTTCGCGACGGGCCATCCTCGGCGATCGCCATTTCGATACCGGGCAAGGTCATCAAGGGGGCGCTCGATGGGCTTGCGCCGAATTTCAGCTTCGATTTTGGCCGGCTTCACGCCGAACCGTGGGCGTCGCCGATGATTTCGACCTTGTGTACCCGTATCCTTGACGAAGCTGCATGCGACAGCCGGCTCGGGCCGCTTTATTCTGACACCCTGGTCCAGGCCCTGATCCAGGAGTTGTATCGGCTCGGTGGCGAGGCCGGAGCGGACACACCCGGCCATCGCCACGTTTTGCCACTGGCCGCGATCGAGCAGATCAACGAGTATATCGACCAATACAGTGTTGCTCGGGTCGAGTTGAAGGACCTGGCAACCCTGTGCGGTCTGCCGACCAGCACGTTTTCGCGGATGTTCAAGAAAACGACCGGTATGACGCCCTATCAATATGTTTTGAACCGCCGTGTCGCGAAGGCAAAGGCCCTTGTGCAGACAACCGGTCTTGCGCTTTCGCAAATCGCATACAAGTGCGGATTTTCGTCCCAAAGCCACATGACAGACGTCTTTAAGGCCAAGGTCGGCGTACCGCCGGGACATCTGCGGCGCCGCTAGGCCGTCCCCTTCCAGCCCGACACCGTTGCGTGATAGGTTTTTCCGTCGATGGTACCGCCGGTTCTAAGTCCAGATCAGATTTCCTACCTGTAGCGCACTGACGGATTGAATTGGTTTCGGATCGAACTGCGCTCAAAGAGGGTCACAGTGGGTCGTCATTCATTCACCAAAGAACCGGAACACTGCCAGGTGTACCGGAGCATGAAAGGCGAGGGCGCGCTTCCGGCGATTTACGGGATCGGCGAGCATTGGAACATGCCGGCAATCAGGCACAGGGCGAACCTTGGCGCCGGGACCCGGTTCGCGGGCGTCGGCCACTACATCTTCACCTATCACATCGGCGGAGCCAACGCGCGCCGGCTTGATCTCAATGGCGGCATGGACATCGCCAGCACGGGGGCGCTTTCCCTGCAGCGGCCCCACAGCGGCGGCACGTTCGCCTCCTCCGGCGTTGTCGAATACTGCCATTTTTATTTCAAACAGGGGCTGTTGTGCGAAATCGCCGACGAGCTGGAAGGACCGGAAGAGGCGGAACCAGACGATTTTTTCGCGCTTTTCGATTCAACGGCCGGAAAGGATGCATCCGCTTATATCGAACGCGCCGGATCGCCGGACGATCCGCCGACGGCGATGGAAATGGACAGCCGCGGATATCTTCTGGGGCTCGGCATCATGCGGGCAATCCGCAAAAGGAAAGGCTACCTTCTGACCCTCGCCGAGATCAAACCCGGCTGCCCCATGCGGCGCGCGATTGAACATATGGAGGACCGGATCGCCGATCCCGTGCGTCTCACGGATTTGGCCGCAACCGTCGACATGAGCCCGTTTCATTTTTCCCGGGTGTTCAAATCGGAAATGGGCGAAACGCCCGCGCGCTATCTGATGAAGCGGCGCTTGAGCCGGGCCAGTGAATTGATCCGCCAGACCGATCTGTCTCTCGCGGAAGTCGCGTTTAGGACCGGTTTTTCCAGCCAGGGGCATATGACGAGCCGAATGAAGGCGGTGCTCGGCGTCACCCCTGGAGAGCTGCGCCGGAACACCTAAACGATCCTTCCGCACAATGAATTGCCCGCCGCATCGATGACACGGCGGGCACTGCCCTTTGGCACGGGGTTGGTCGTCAGGCAGCCAGGTCGAACAAAAGGAACTCAGCGTGCTCGCTGGCGGCAACCGTGAGCGGTCCGGCGTCGAGAATGCCCAGCCCGTCGCCGGCCGACAGGGTCTGTCCGTTGGCGGAGACCGTCCCCTTGACCACCTGGAGCCAGACCTTGCGGTCCGCCTGAATGTCATGGGTCACGCTGTTATCCGCCGTCAGCAGCGAGCCGTAAAGGTCCACATCCTGATGGATGGTGACCGACCCGTCCCGGCCATCCCTGGATCCCATCAAGCGCAAGGAATCGACCCGGTCGGAAAAGTCCTTTTGCTCGTAGCTCGGCGCCAGACCGTCCTTTTCCGGCACGATCCAGATTTGCAGGAAGTGGACCGGGTCCGTCTCTGAGTGGTTGTATTCGCTGTGCGCGATGCCCGTGCCGGCGGACATGCGCTGCAGTTCGCCCGGACGGATCACCGAGCCGGTGCCGATGGAGTCCTTGTGCTCCAGCGCGCCGGAGACGACGTAGGAGATGATCTCCATGTTCTTGTGCGGGTGGGTCGGGAAGCCGGCGGACCCAACCACACGGTCCTCGTTGATTACACGCAGGGCGCCGAAGCCGATATAATTCGGATCGAAATACTCCCCGAACGAAAAGGTATGCTTGCTCTTCAGCCAGCCGAAATCGGCGTTGCCGCGAGCGTCGGAGGGGCGGAACATCTGGTTCATGGTTCTGATCCTTTGTGAAAGTCTGGGCGGCGCACGCTGTGAGGCCTGCCGCTGTTGGCCCTAAAATCAGGCGTCGAAGCGGTTTTTACAATTTCGCGAGTAATTGACGATTAGTGCAGTATTATTGAACAGTGGCGCCGTGGGTATTGGGCGCGGCGCCGAAAGGCAGGCCTGCCGGTCAGTGGATCCTGATCCCGGCCTGTCCCCGACAGGTGGCGGCCCGGATCACCTGTGCCGAGACCGAAACAGAATTGTGCGCTGGCATTCGCCGAACGTGCGGCCTATCGTGCGCCGCCAAATCAACCGAACAAGGAAAAAACGCGGCATGGACGATATCAGTCTGGTTTCGCTGGCGATTCTGGCGGCCGCCCTTCTGGCCACCGGCGTCGTGGCCGGGATCATCGCGGGGCTCTTGGGCGTTGGCGGCGGCATCGTGATCGTACCGGTGCTCTATTACATGTTCACGGTGCTGGGGATCGACGACGCCGTCCTCATGCATGTCGCGGTCGGCACGTCGCTCGCGACGATCCTTGCCACCGGCACCTCCTCCGCGCGGGCACACTGGAAACGCGGCAGCGTCGACATGGACCTGTTGAAGCGCTGGTGGTGGGCGATCGCGATCGGCGTCCTCGGCGGGGCGACGCTGGCCGGCAACATTTCCGGCGGCGCCTTGACGGCGGTCTTTGGCGTCGTCGCGCTGGCTGTGGCGGCGAACATGCTGCTTCGAAAAGACGGTGCCGCGCTTGCCGAAAAACTGCCCGGTTCACCGCTGAAGGAAACGCTGGGTGTGATGATCGGCGGCGTTTCGGTGATGATGGGCATTGGCGGAGGAACGCTTGGTGTACCGACTTTGACGCTGTTCGGCTATCCGATCCGAAAGGCGGTCGGGACTGCGGCCGCGATTGGCCTGATCATTGCCATCCCGGGCACGCTGTTGTCGATCTACTTCGGCCTCGGTGTCGAGGACCGGCCGCCGTTTTCACTTGGATATGTCAACCTGATCGGCTTCGCGCTGATCATCCCGGCATCGACCTATGCCGCGCCGCTGGGCGCGAAAATCGCCCACACCATCGACCCGTCGAAGCTCAAGCTCGTGTTCGCGCTGTTCCTCGGCTTCACCGGCCTGCGCATGCTTTACGACGTCCTGCTCTAAAAAGACCGGCCGCCATTCACAAATGGCGCGAATGGGTGGTTCACCAATATTCATTGGAGTTGACCGGCCGCATCGGCGATGTCTGGTCCTCCAAACGCCTTGCCTGAGGTCCGGCGCGGCGCGTGGGCAGAAGGCCATCTGGACAGCGATGAGCGAACGGTCGGTTTCAATCACATTTGCAGGGTGCCTGCGCGGCGTGCGCTATTGCTTGCCTGTTCTGCCGGGCACGGTCGCCTTCGGCGCGGTGTTTGGCACGGTCTGCGCGCAAAAGGGCCTGACCTTTGCTGAGACCCTGCTGATCAATTCCTTCGTTTTTGCCGGCGCGTCCCAATTCGTCGCCATGGAGGTGTACCAGGCGCAACTCACCCAGGGCGTCATCCTGGCGATGATCGGCGTAACGGCCGCGGTCAACATGCGCCTTCTTCTGATCGGCGCCAGTTTGCGCCCCTGGCTGGGCGGCGTGCCGTCCTATCAGACGTATCCGTCGCTGTTTTTCCTGACCGACATCAATTGGCTGATTGCGCTGCGCGAATACGACAAGGGCGAGCGCGACTGGGGCATATTCCTCGGCAGCGGCGTGTTTATCTGGATTGTCTGGAGCTGTGCGGTGATCCCCGGATACTGGGCGGGAAGCGCGGTCGCCGATCCGGCCAAATGGGGCCTTGATGTCATTTTGCCCGCCTATTTTGTCGCCCTGCTCGTGCCCCTTTGGAAGGGAAAGCGTCAGACCGTGAGCTGGCTCGCCGCGGGCGCGGTCGCCCTGATCACCTGGTTCCTTGTTGGCGGGTACTGGGCCATTCTCACCGGGGCCATGTCCGGCGCCGTGGTTGGAGCGTTCGCCGATGAGTGAACCGGTGCTCGCCGCGGATTGGCTCTTTGTCGTTGCGGTCCTCGGAATGACCGCGGTGACCTACGCCATGCGCGCCGGCGGGTATTGGATCATGGGCCGCGTACCGCTTACGCCGCGCATCCGCCGTGCGCTGGAAGCCCTGCCCGGTGCGATCATTGTGTCCACCGTCCTGCCGATCGCCTTGAAGGGCGGCGTGCCGGCGCTTTTGGCGCTGGCCGTGTCGGCCGGCGTCATGGCCGTCTTGCGCAAGGACATCGTGGCCGTTGTCTGTGCGGTGGCCGCCGCGGCGTTGAGCCGGGCCTATGGGCTTTGAACCACGCCGCATTTCGACAGGGCGGCGCGGGCCTTTTGAAGCGTGTCTTCCGGCGTGCCGGAAGCATCGACCGGTGTCCAGGTCATCCGGCCGACGTCATAGGTCGACTGCAAATCAATCACGTCCCGGGTTGCGTCCGAGGCATCGCCGAACCGGTTCTCCACCCGGGCGATCATGACTTTCTTCGGTGCGGTCAGCCACAGACCGCAAAACGATGCTTCCGCCGCGCCCGCGAGCGTTTCGGCATGCGCGCGTTCGGCTTCATCGGCAAACACCGCGTCGAACAACGCCGAATGGCCGGCCGCCAGGATGCGTCGCGCCTGATCGCACACAGCGTCATAAACAGCATCGGACGCAGCGCGGCTGTAGGCATCCATCGGAGCAGGTTCCGTGTCCGCCAGGCCAAGCCGCGCCTTGCGTTCCACATCGGTTCGAAGGACCCGGGCACCCGGAACCCGGCCGAGGGACGGCGCGAGGCCATAGGCGAGGGTGGTCTTACCGGTGCCTGACAGTCCGCCCAGCCCGATCAGCGTCGGCTCGCTGGGCTCAAGACACGAAAGGGCGAGTTCAAAATAGGCCCGTGCATCCTTCTGTTGCCGCGTCTTTTCCTCAGGATCGGCTTGCACCGCCGCCGAGCTTGCCGAGATCTTGGCCCGGATCGCTGCGCGCATCATCAGATAAAACGGCAGGGCGGCCAGACCGTCGGCATCTTCGGCGCGGTGGGACTTGTCGAGATACCGGTTGAAGATGCGGTTGGCGGCCGGCTTCTGGTCATGTTCCCAAAGATCCATGAGAAGGTAGGCAAGGTCATAAAGCACGTCCCCGGTGGCGATCGCATCGGAAAACTCCACGGCGTCGAACAGAACCGGTTCGTCGTCGATCAGAACGATGTTGCGCATATGCGCATCGCCATGACACAGACGGATTAGCCCCTGGTCGCCGCGTTTGAGGATCAATTCGCGCAGCGATGCCAGCCGGTTCTCCGCCGCCTGGGCCAGATGCGCGGCCTCCGCAGGCGGAAACAGGTCGGGGTGGTCGGCGAAGGCCGCTTTGTTCTGCGCCAGATAAGTCTCAAGCTCGTGGTAAAACCCGTCGGCTGCACGGGGTTCGGCGGCGTCATGCGCCTGCACCATCATGTCAGCGAGCGCGTCGATCAGGGCCGCCGGAAGGCGATGATGCGCAGCGATGTGGTCGAGCTGCTGGCTTGTGTCGAACCGGTTCATCTTGACGGCCCATTCAACGACCGGCCCGGGTCCGCCCAGTTCCAGCCCGCCGGCCGGTGTTTCCGTGATCGGCACAGCGTCGAGATAGAGGTTCGCGGCGTGCCTGGAATTGTAGATGAGTTCCCGCTTGCAGGCCGCCTCCCGTCTGGCCAGCGTCGAATAGTCGAGAAACGGGAATGTCACCGCCCGCTTGACCTTGTAGGCCTTGGTGCCGGCCAGGAAAACGACGTTCGCGTGGGTGTCGATGCGCTCGACCTCCGGTTGCGCCGGATCGTCGGAGGGAAGAGCCGACAAGAAGGCAAAGACCCGTTCCTGGAGCGCGCCTTGTATCCCGTCAATCGCGTGCATATTTGTCCCCGCAATCGGTTATAGTCGGTCGATCTAGGCTGCCAGGCGGCGGTTTGATTCTTCTCAATGAGGGAATCGGGCGCTGTGGCAGTGTCCCCTTGTAACAGCAAAAGGAGACAATTCGTGCGTCACCATCCCGAGCTCAAAAAGATCAGGTTGAACCTGGCCCGAACCAAGGAGTATCCGCAAGGCTCGGCCCGACATGGTTATGAATTCACGGCGCCTTTGGACGAAACCGGTCACATCGACGCGGCCGTCTGGAAAAAGGAACGGGCCCATTGCCGCGTTGTCCGGTTTTGGGGTGGCGAACAGGAAGAAATCGGCCACCTCATCCATCGGCCGGGCGGATCTTGGGCGTTTCACTACGATATCGAAGGCGATGATGATGACGAAGCCGGCTACCGGTTCGGGGCGCATGCCTTTTCACCCGGCGAATATGTGTCGATCAAGGATGAGGACGGCGAATTGCACACCTTCCAGGTTGTGACGGTACAGCCGGTGTAAGGTGCGGTCTCACGACTGGAATTAAGACTGGGGCGATTTCTCCGCGGGGGTTTTGTTGTGACGGGGCGCCGGCTTGAAAGCCGGGCCGGCGGCCGGATTCTAAAAGAAGGAGGAATGACAGATGAGCTCTTTGATCCCTTCGTTTTGGGAAAGAAGCGATAACCCGATGTTGTCCCTGCAAAAGGAGATGGACCGGATGTTCCGCGAATTCTCCGACCGCCGGCCGTTCGACACCGGATCCGGATTTCCGGCGATCGATGTGACGGAAACCGAGACCGGGCTGGAAGTGACGGCCGAATTGCCCGGGATCGCTGAAAAGGATGTCGAGGTCGCGGTGTCGGACCGGACCCTGACCATCAAGGGCGAGAAGAAGGCGGAAAAAACCGTCAGCGAAAAGGACCGCCATCTCAGCGAACGCAGCTACGGCGCGTTTCGGCGGACAATGACCTTGCCCTATGCACCGGAGCCTGGATCGATCGACGCCCATATGGACAACGGCATCCTGACGATCGCGCTGCCGCGCCCGGAAGAAACCGAAGTAGGCCCGCAGAAGATCGAAGTCCGCCGCAAGGGCTAGGTCTCCTGACAGATGAATGTGAAGTGGCCGCGGCAATGCCGCGGCTTTTTCATTCCAATCGGGAATGACGCCATTGCCAAATAACGCCGGCCGGCCGCTGCACTGCCAAATCGAACTGCGGTATAGAAATTTAAACGAGGAATTCCGGACCAGGTATTGGGAGTGCATAGAATGATCGCAAACGCGAAAACCGGTGGCCAGCTGCTCGTCGAGGCGCTGGAGCGGCACGGGGCTGAGCGGATCTTTTGTGTGCCCGGCGAAAGTTACCTGGCCGTGCTCGATGCGCTGCACGACGCGGAGATTCCCGTGACGGTGTGCCGGCAGGAAGGCGGTGCCGCGATGATGGCCGACGCCCATGGCAAGCTGACCGGAACACCGGGGATTTGCATGGTGACGCGCGGGCCGGGCGCGACGAACGCGGCGGCGGGCGTGCACGTGGCGGCGCAGGATTCCACGCCGATGATCCTGTTCATCGGCCAGATCGAACGCGCCATGCGCGAGCGCGAGGCGTTCCAGGAAGTGGACTATCGGCAGATGTTCGGCGGCATCGCCAAATGGGTGGCCGAAATCGACCATGCGCACCGTGTTCCCGAATTCATCTCCCGCGCCTACCATGTGGCGACCTCCGGCCGTCCGGGTCCGGTTGTCCTGGCATTGCCGGAGGACATGCTGGTCGAGAGCGCGGTTGCCCCCCAGCCCGAACCCTGGCGCCAGGTGGAAACCCATCCCGGCCTGTCGTTGATGGCCGATCTTCAAAAGCGGCTGTGGGCCGCCGAGCGTCCCATCGCGATCCTCGGGGGCAGCCGCTGGTCCGAGGCGGCCGTGGCCGCATTCACCCGCTTTTCCGAACGGTTCGACCTGCCGGTGGCCTGTTCGTTCCGCCGCCAGATGCTGTTTGATCATCTGCACCCGAATTACGCCGGCGACGTCGGAATCGGCATCAACCCGAACCTGGCGGCGCGCATCAAGGCGTCGGACCTGATCCTGCTCGTCGGCGGGCGCTTGTCGGAAATGCCCAGCCAGTCCTACACCTTGCTGGATATTCCGCAGCCGTCCCAACCGCTCGTTCATGTGCATCCGGATGCGGAGGAACTGGGGCGGGTCTACCGCCCGGAAATAGCGATCCACGCCAGTCCGGCGGCCTTTTGCAAGGCGGCCGAGGGGCTTCAGCCGCCGGTGACCCTCAAGAACGCGGGGCAGGCCGCCGCGGCCCATTCCGATTATCTTGCCTGGTCCGGCGCCCGGCCCAAAACACCCGGCGCGGTACAAATGGCGGAGGTCATGGACTGGATCGAGGCCAACATGCCGGAGGAGACGATCTTCACAAACGGAGCGGGCAATTATGCCACCTGGCTGCACCGGTTCCACCGGTTTCGCCGCTATGGGACGCAGGCCGCGCCGACATCCGGATCGATGGGGTATGGATTGCCGGCGGCGGTCGCGGCCAAGCTCGCCTTTCCCGCCAAGCCTGTGGTGTGTTTTGCCGGCGACGGGTGCCTGCAAATGACCATGCAGGAACTCGGCACGGCCTGTCAGGACGGCGCCAACATCATCGTTCTGGTGATCGACAACGGCATGTATGGCACGATCCGGATGCATCAGGAAAAGCACTATCCGTCGAGGATTTCGGCGACGAAACTTCAAAATCCGGATTTTGCGGCCCTTGCCCGGTCATACGGTGCGCATGCGGAAACCGTTGAGACCACGGCGGACTTCGCACCGGCCATGGAGCGGGCCTGTGCGGCCGGCCGGCCCGCGCTGCTGCATGTGAAGATTGATCCCGAGGCCATCACGCCCATGGCGTCGCTGAGCCAGATCCGCGAGGCCGCGCTTGGCTCAGACTGAGATCACCCGTCCGGCGCGAGATCGGTCACGGGCAGAACGACATCGGCGATGCCCGGATCGTCCGGCGAGGTTTGAACCGAAAACCCAAGCGCCTTGCACATCCCGAGCATCGAGGTGTTTTCCTTCAGGACCTCACCCTTGATGGTCTGAATGCCGTCCGCCTTGGCGTAACGGATGATGAGTTTCATCAAAGCCCATCCAAGGCCCTGGCCTTTGAGGTCGGACCGGACCATGACCGCGTATTCGCCAGTCAGGTGATCTGGATCGGCGTGCAGCCGGACAACGCCGACCAGATTTCCAGAGCCCGGATCGAGTGCGGCGAACGCCATCGCCCGGGCATAATCGAGCTGCGTCAGGCGTGCGAGGAACCGATGGTTGAAGTCCTGTACGGGCGCGAAAAACCGGAGCCTGAGATCGGCCGGCGAAACCGCCTGGAAGAATGCCCGGAAAAGCTCCTCGTCCTCCGGTTTGACCGGCCGCACGAAAACACGGTCGCCGTTTTTCAATGACAACGCCTGTTCCCACTCCTTGGGATAAGGAGCGATCGCCAGACGGGATCGTCCGCTGCGACCAGGATGGGTTATCGGACGGCCGAGAGTCATGCGGGCGTCAAGCGCAAGCAGGCCTTCGCGCCGCGCCACGATCGGATTGATGTCGAGTTCCAGGATTTCGGGAATGTCAATGGTGATCTGCGACAGCTTTACCAAGGTCAGCGCAACGGCGTCCCGGTCGAGCCGAGGCCGGGCCTTACCGCCGTCCAGCAGCCGGACAATCCGCGTCCGGTTGATCATCGCCTGCGCCAGGTTGAGATCAAGCGGCGGCAACTCAAGTGCATGGTCCTGGCTGTCTTCCACGCCTGTTCCGCCGTGCCCAAAAACAAGCACCGGCCCGAATGTCGGCGTATCGGCGAGGCCCATGTAAAGCTCCAGCCCGTCGCGGTCCTCCAGCATGGGGTGCACGCTGATACCGGCAATTTCTGCGTCCGGAAAGCGGTCGCGGGTTTGGGACAGAAGCTCATCGGCGGCGCCGGCGACGGCTTCCGGGCTTTCAAGCCCCAATCGGACGCCATTGATATGAGATTTGAACGGCAGGTCCGGCGAAACCAGTTTGGCAACGCAGTGGCGGGCTGTGGCAAAAAACGGCTGCGCGAGGCGCCCGGCCTCTTCGCCGCTCTGGGCGAGCCGCGTTTCGATGACAGGTATATGATACGCGGCAAGCACCGCGTTGACGGCTTTTGGCGGAAGCCAGGTCTTCCCGGCCGCAATCGCCTCGTCGATGATGACCCGCGCGGCGGCGGTATCGGGTGTGAACTCCTCCGGAAGGCTCGGTGGGGCCGCCATCAAAAAATCGCGCGCACCGGCATCATCTGCCACATGCATGATGCTGCGAACGGCCTCAGCCGGGCTGGTCGCGCAGGGCACCCGCGCCTCGTCGAGCGCTTGGCGGTCTCCCGGCCCGCAGCCGACGAGCCCGGCCACCACCGCCTTGCGACGCCCGGTCCGGCGCCGGTCCGCCTTTGCCACTGCCGCGATTGTCTCACCGATGGATTTGAGCGATGTGGCGGCCGTTCCCGCATGGATGGCCAGCACCCCGTCGACGGCCCGGTCCGACAACACGGCGCTCAAGACGTCATGAAGCGCATCGTCCGGCAGATCCTCGCGCAAGACGATCGGCGCGCTGAGGTCATGCTGACGGGCGCCGTCCGGTTTGCTGCGGCAGTGCGTCGCGATTGCGTTGCGTGTGTCGGTCGACAACGCAGCAAGGTCGCCGCCCAAATCGGCGATCCGGTCTGCCGCCAGACTGGCAAGGCTGCGCCCGTTCGACACCACGGCGATGGTCTTGCATTGGGGAACACGAATACGCGACAGGGTTTCGACCGCTTCGAACATTTCGTCCAGGTCCGATACGCGCATCAGCCCGGTGCGGCGAAACGCCGTTTCATAGACACGGTCGGCATTGGCAAGCCGGCCGGCATGGGACCGGCCGGTCGTGATCACATCGCTGCTGCGCCCCGAGCGGATCACGACCACCGGTTTGGAGCGCGCTGCCGCGCGCGCCGCCGACAGGAACTTGCGCGGCTCGTAAATGGCGTCGATGTGCAAAAGGATGGACCGGGTTCGAAAATCCTGGGCGAAATAGTCGACAAGGTCCCCGATATCGACGTCGAGGCGGGCTCCAAGCGAAACCACCGCCGAAAAGCCTGTCTTGTGGTTCTTGGCCCAGGAGAGGGTGCCGTTCACGACCGCGCCGGAGCGGGCGATAAACGCCGTATTGCCGGCCGCCGGCGCGACTGTACTGACCAAACTGTTTAATCCGGCGCCCGGGGCGGCCAGTCCCAGGCTGCCCGGTCCGATCAGTCTGAGACGCGCCTCTTGGGCGGCCTCCCGGCAGGACTGCTTCAGGTCCTCCGGCCAGGCTTCAAACCCGGGCGATAAGAACAGGACCGCCCGCGTTCCGCTGTCCGCAAGGCGGGCGACAGTGGCCGGTGCTTCCGCGTTTGGGCCGAGATATATGGCTAGATCTGGCGCGGCCGGCAGGGCATCGAGGGACCTAACCGCATGGCCTTTCAAAGCGCCGTCCGTCTTTACTCCGACCAGGTGCACGGGCCGTTGGTCAAGTCCGGCTTCCAGATGCTCCAGAAGCTGGCGGTCGAATGCCGCCGGGTGGCGGGACGGGCCGATCACGGCGATCGACCGCGGGGCAAAAAACCCATCGAGATTGCGAATGGTCACAGTTGGTCTCGCTCGCCTTCACCTTGGTTCCAAAGGCATGGTTGCCGGATGGCCGGCGCGGCGGAACCTACGCCCAGTGAACGAATTGGAGACGCATTTCGCCAGGAAACGCATCTCCAATTCGTTCACAGGGCCTCGTCCTCCGCCATGCCACGAGAAACGACAAACGTGACCGGGTGATGACCTCCGCCGGTCAGTGGGCCATGAACACCGGGACGGTCATCGCCGAGAGGATTTCGCGCGTTGCGCCGCCGAACAAGAACTCGCGCATGCGGCTGTGCCCGTACCCACCCATGACGACGAGATCGTTGCCGTGATCTGAAACATAGTTCAGCACCGCGTCCGCGACACCCGTTTGGGGATTGCTGATGACTTCGATGGTGACATCCATATTGTGGCGCGCCAGGTAAGTGGCGATGTCGGCCCCGGGCTGGCTGTCCCGGCTTTGCTCTTTCTCGATCACCAGCACGGTAATCTTGTCGGCTTTTTCCAAAAGCGGCAATGAGGCATGGACCGCCCGTGTGGCGGTCGAACTGCCGTCCCATCCCACCAGAACATTGTTCGGCTCGAAGGATTTTGTGCCGATATAGGGGACCAGCAGGACCGGAACGCCGCTTTCGAACAATACAGTTTCGATCAGCAGCTCACGCATGGGCTCCGGCGCGTCAGGATTGGCCTGGCCGATGACAACAAGATCGGTGGTGCGGCAGTGGGTCATGACGCTTTCAAGCGGTCCGCCGGTCAGGATTTCCGCCATGCGGCTTTCCGACTTGACCGCCGCCAGACGGGCAAGCTCATCGAACTCGGCCTTGGCGTGTTTGGCGGCGCCGACGGACTGCTCATGTGCCGCCTGCAGATAATCGACCGGCATTGGGGCTGCGGCAAAGGCCGGAACAACCGGCTCGAACGAAATCGCAAGTCCGGTAATATGGGCATCGTACTGCCGGGCGAGTTCGATGGCATATTTGGACGCCGGGCGAGAACCGGACAGGTCGACAACGGTCAGGATATCCTTGATGGGCATATGGGTTCCTCCTATGCGGCGGGCGGGCTTTGGTCCCCGCGCCTACCATTGCTCCAGACGTTAGGCGCGTGCAGCCTGGCGGGCTTTGATTGCGGTCAAAGCCTTGTGCGGAAAACGATATCGCGGGCAGGCCTGTTGAACGGCGCGGCTACACTGCCTTCATCACCTCGCGCGCGATAATCAGCCGCTGGATTTCTGACGTGCCTTCGTAAATCGTCGTGATGCGGGCGTCCCGCGCATAGCGCTCCAACGGATAATCCTTGATGTAGCCGGCGCCGCCATGAAGCTGGAGCGCGGTATAGGTCGCGCGCTGGGCCGCCTCCGAGGCAAACAGCTTGGCCATCGATGCTTCCTTGGAAAACGGCTTGCCCTGATCCTTCAGCGCCGCGGCCTGCAGGATCAGAAGCCGCGCGGCTTCAAGGTCCGTCTCCTGGTCGGCGATCATCCACTGAATGCCCTGCATATCCGCCAGTGGACGTCCGAATTGCTCGCGTTCCGCAACATAGGATTTGGCGGTGTCCATCGCTTTTCTGGCAATCCCGAGTGCCAGGGAGGCGACACCGATCCGGCCACCGGCCAGCTCGCCGACCGCCACCCGGAAGCCATCATTTTCCGCGCCCATCATCGCGGTCGCCGGCACCCGGCAATCCTCGAACAGCACTTCGTTGGTGGCCGACCCGGTCTGCCCCATCTTCTTTTCTGCCTTGCCGATGACAAGACCCGGGGTGCCGGCCTCCACCAGAAAGCAGGAAATGCCTTTGCCTTTCGGTGCATCGGGATCGGTCACGGCCCAAACCACGAAGATGCCGGCATATTCGCCCGACGAGATGTAAAGTTTTGATCCATTCAAAACGTAGTGGTTGCCGTCCTTTCTCGCCCGCGTCTTCATCGCCGAGGGATCGGAACCGGCGGCTGATTCGGTCAGGCAGAACGCTCCGGCCGGATAGGTTCCGTCGGTGAGCCGGGGCAGGTAAGCCGCCTTCTGCTCCTCTGATCCCACCGCCTGGATCACTTCGCCGACCATATTGGTGACCGAGACGGTAACCGTGGTCGAGGCGCAACCCTGGGCCAAAGCTTCGATCGCGAGCGCGAAACTCACCGATCCGGCTTCCGTGCCGCCATACTCGGCCGAAACATTCAGTCCCATGAAGCCGTTTTCGGCCAGCGTCTTCAGATTGGCGAGCAGCGTCTCGCGTCCCTCGCCCCGGTCGAGTGCTTCGGCATTGGGTTCCAGCAGATCCGAAGACAAACGCCGGGCGGTGTCCTGAATGAGCTGGTGTTCCTCGGAGATGAAGAAGTCCATCTTGGTCGATTGGCCCGCGTTTGGATTGATTTTGGCCGCACGTTAGCCGGGCATGTCCGGCTTTGTCCATGCATGTCCGGCGTGATCACAAGCCGATGGTCTTGCCGCCGGAACCACCGGGCAATTGCCCAACGGCGCCAAAACGGCGATAAGGGCCCATGTCCAAACGCGTTCTTCTTTTGGGGCTTCCACCGATTGTCCTGCTGGCGATCGCGGCGGCGCTTGCCTACGTGTCCGTTGAGTGGGACGAGGCGGCGGCGGACCGCACGGCCGCCGAACGCCTGACGCTCTATCGGCAAACGATCCTCGGTGAATACAACAAGTTCCGGTATCTGCCCTATATGATCGCGCGCGACACGAGGGCGACGAACGTGCTTGGCCTCGGTCAAACGGATGCTTCGGCCAACCGCTTTCTGGAGGAAATGGCCGACAACGCCGGCGCAAGCCTTCTCTATGTAATGGACCGGTCGGGAACCACATTGGCGGCCAGCAACTGGGCGGACGAGTTATCGCTTGTCGGCCGCAATTATGCCTTCCGGCCATACTTTCAATCCGCGATCGCCGGCGACGAGGGCCGGTTTTTCGCCATTGGCGCAACGCTCGGCGAACCGGGTCTGTTCCTGGCCCGCCCGACACCCGTCTCCGGCGAACCGCTCGGGGTCGCGGTGGTCAAGGTCGATATGCGGGGCCTGGAGCGGGCCTGGGCGGAAGGCGGTGAAACGGTTTTTGCGACCGATCGCAACGGGATCATTTTCTTGTCCAGCGTCGCGGACTGGCGCTACAAAAGCCTGGCGCCCGTGCCCGGTCCTGTCCGGGCCGCGATCGACGAAACGCGCCAATACGCCACTCAACCACTGACGCCATTGACAAACACCGCCGATCCGGCAGCTGAAGTGCTGACCATCGATGGCCGCGCGTTCCGGCACACGGTGGCCGACGTCGGGCTGCTGGATTGGCAGTTGCACTTCCTGGTGCCCGTCGAAGCCGCGCGTCAAACCGTGTGGCCGATCTGGGCGGGCGCCATTGGTCTCAGCCTGCTCTACATCGTGGCCCTGCTGATGCTCCGGGGCCGGGCACTTCGGCGGGCCTCGGCGGTGCTGCTTCAGGAATCGGCGGGCTTGCGGGAGCTCAACCGGCGTTTGACCGATGAGGTGGAAGAGCGCAAACGCGTGGAGGCGGAGCTGATCAAGGCCCAGGAAGGTCTCGCCCGCTCGAACCGGCTTGCGGCGGTCGGCCAGATGTCGGCGGCGGTGGCGCACGAGTTGAACCAGCCGCTGGCGGCCTTGCGCATGTTTGTCGCCGGGACGCGAAAATTTTTGCAAAAACAGGATCTTGGTGCCGCGCGCGACAATCTCGACGAGATTGAATCGCTCCAGGAGCGCATGGCGGCGCTGACCCAGGAACTCAAGCGGTTTGCGCGCCCTTCCGAAAGCCGGATCGAGCGTATTGACCTGCGCGACAGCCTAAAGGCGGTCGAAAAGATCGCCCGGCCAAGGTTCGACGAGACCGGCGTGTCGTTGTCGATGGATTTGCCCGATGAGGCGCTGACGCTTGAAACCGCGCGGCTCCGGGTCGAACAGATCCTGCTCAATCTGTTGCGCAACGGTGCGGAGGCGGCCGGCCAGGCCCATGAACAGTCCGGTGGCGGGACGGTACATGTGTCGGCGCGGCAGGACGGTGCGGCCGTTCGCATTTCTGTCAGCGACAACGGCGTCGGTGTACCGGAAGAATTGCGCGAGCGGATCTTCGATCCGTTCTTCACGACCAAACTCAGCAGCGGCGGTCTCGGCCTTGGCCTGTCGATCTCCGGCCGCATCGCCGATGATCTCGGCGGGTCGCTGGAGGTATCTTCCAATCCGCAAGGCGGGGCGACGTTCCTGTTGCGCCTCCCGGGCGGTACCGGCCAACGCCCGCCCGCCGGTGTTTCCGGGGTCCGTGAACCAGAGCCGGCAGAATGAACGATCCGCGTTCCGAGTGCCCGGTCTTGATCGTCGATGACGATCCGTCCATGCGGGCGGCCTTGCGCCAGTGGATGGGCCTTGCCGATTTTCACCCCATTGAGGCGGAAACGGCCGCCGGCGCGCTTCAAAAGCTGTCCCCGGCCTTTCCCGGCTGCGTGGTCTCCGATGTCATGCTGAAAGGCGACGACGGCCTTGCCCTGATGAACCGGATCGCCGAACTGGACGCCGACATTCCGGTCATCTTGATCACCGGACATGGCGATGTGCCGATGGCCGTGGAGGCGATGCGGGCCGGCGCCTATGATTTTGTCGAAAAGCCGTTTGACCCCGAACACATGGCCGATGTCGTGCGGCGCGCCAGTGAAAAACGCCGGCTGGTTCTGGAAAACCGGGCGCTCTCCCGGCGCCTGGCCGATGCGCCGGCTCTGGAAGGCCGCCTTTTGGGAAACAGCCCGCCGATGCAGGCGCTGCGCGAGCAGCTCTTGCATTTTGCCCGCACGGACGCGGCGGTTCTGGTCATCGGCGAGACCGGGACCGGCAAGGAGGTGATCGCGCAGGCCTTGCACGATTTCAGCCCGCGCAAGGACGGACCGTTTGTCGCCATCAACTCCGCCGCGCTTCCCGAGACCATGGTGGAGGCGGAATTGTTCGGCCACGAGGCGGGCGCGTTCACGGGCGCGGATCGATTCCGGGCCGGACGCATCGAGGCGGCATCGGGCGGCGTTCTGTTCCTCGACGAAATCATCAGCATGCCGATCGCGCTGCAGCCGAAGCTGCTCCGGGTTCTCCAGGAAAAGCAGGTCGACCGGATTGGCGGGCGTAAGCCGGTGCCGGTGGATATCCGCCTTGTCAGCGCGGCGAACATGGATCCGCGCGCGGCGGTTACCGACCGGCGATTGCGTGAGGACCTGTTGTTCCGCCTCAATACGATTGAGATCGTCGTGCCGCCGCTGCGCGAGCGTGGCAGCGATGTGTTGATGCTGTTCGACACCTTCCTCAATCGCTTCGCGGCCCAATATGCGCTCGACCGGCCGGATTTGACGGGCCGGGACGAGGCGTTTCTACGCATTTACGAATGGCCAGGTAACGTGCGTGAACTCCGCAACGCCGCCGAGCGCCTGGTTCTGAACGCGGGCGTCGGCCGCCCGTCGGTCGAGCGTCTGGTCACCGGGGCCGAAAGCGCCGGCCGGCCAAGTGCCGGGGGCATGCTCCGGGATCTGATGGACACCTATGAGCGAAGTGTGATCGCCAATGCCTTGAAACGGCACAACGGCCGGATCAGCGCGGTGATGGATGAACTGGGCGTGCCCCGACGGACCTTGAACGAGAAGATGACGCGGCTTGGTCTCAGCAGGACGCAGTCCGAGGGTGCCGATCCCGGCGCGTGAGCGGCGGAAACTTGCCGATGGCGGCGGGGCATCGGCGGAAATTTGCCGATCATCGCGCCCGCCGACGGCGATCGCCGGTTTCCGGCCCCCGGAATTCCGCCCGTTCATCATGCATTGTCTCTTTGGCACGGGTCATGCTTAAGTGCCGTCAGCTTGGCGTGTGGGATCCGCGTAAACCGGAACCGCAGCGCCAGGGCCAACGGAGCAATGAACGATCTGGGAGGATACATATGCTCACTCGCAAATACGCGGTCACCGCGTCCGCCCTTGTGCTCGGCATGGTTTTCGCCACCGAGACATTTGCCGCGGACGTGACGTGGAACGTGTCCCTTTGGGGCAAGAAACGCGCCTTCACCGAACATGTCGAAAAACTCGCCGAAGAGGTCGCCGCCCGCACCGACGGCAAGTTCGAAATCAAGCTCAACTATGGTGAAGCCCTCTCCAAGTCCCGCGAGAACCTGGACGGCATTTCCTTCGGCGCGTTTGAAATGGCGCAGTTCTGCGCCTCTTATCATGCCGACAAGAATCCGTCCCTGACGGTTCTGGAACTGCCGTTCCTGGGCGTTGCCGACCTTGAGACCGAAGTGAAGGTTTCCAAGGCGCTTTACGACCATCCGGCCGTCCAACAGGACCTTGCGCGCTGGTCCGCCAAGCCGCTGATGCCGTCGCCGATGCCGCAGTACAACTTCGCCGGCAAGGGCGATGCGCCGGATCAGATCTCCGACTTCGACGGTATGCGCGTTCGCGCGCTCGGTGGCCTCGGCAAGATGATGGAAGCGGTCGGCGCCGTGCCGACATCGGTAACCGCATCGGAGACTTATCAGGCCATCGATTCCGGCACCGTTCAGGCCGCCGGTTTCGCACCGCACGCGCATTTGGCCTTCAAGACCATTGAAGTGGCCGACTGGTGGACCAAAAACCTCAATCCGGGAACCGTCCATTGCCCGGTCGTCGTGAACACCGATGCCTATGCCGCGTTGCCGGACGAGTTCCGCACCGCGCTGGATGAGTCCGTCGGACCGGCGCTCGACCACTATCTGGCGACCTACGCAGCGGTTTACGACAAGTGGTGGCCGGAACTGGACAACCGGGGCATCACCCAGGTCGAGTTCTCCGAAGAAGAGCTGGCGGCATTCCGCGAAAAGGCCGGTCCGATCTATGACGCCTGGATCCAGGAGCAAACCGCCAATGGCCTGCCCGCCCAGGAATTGCTCGACATGGTCCGCTCGGTCATCAACGGCTGATCCGGCCTCCGTACGCACGTGATAAGCTCCCCGGCGTGTTCAGTGCCGGGGAGACCTTTCGGGGGCCTCCACACCATGACACCTCAAGGTATCGCCGGGGATCCGCTTCCGGATCGCTCGAACACCTTTATCAGATTCGATGGTGCCCTCGGGCACGTTGAAAACGTCTTCAATCTCGTTGCCGCATTCAGCATTCTGGCATTGATGCTGTTGGCCGTCGGCCAGGTTCTGGGCCGGTTGTTCTTCAACACGCCGATCCCCGGTTTCATCGACATCACCGAACAGGCCATGGCGATTTTCGCCTTCGCGGGCGTGGCCTATTGCCAGCGGGTCGGCGGTCATATCCGGATGGAAATCGTCCTTGGCAAACTGTCGGGCCGGCCGCTCTGGATCTGCGAGATGATCGGCGTGAGCCTGGTGGCGTGTGTTGTGGCGCTGTTGATCTGGGGCTCCTGGTTCCACTTTGACCGGTCGTGGAATTTCGGCGACAGCACGATGGACATCGGCCTGCCGACCTGGCCGTCCAAACTGATCGTGCCGTTTGCCCTGTCGCTGTTGCTGCTGCGCCTTTTCCTGCAGATCTATGGTTATGCGCGCATGGTGGCCAATCCGCGCCGCGTCCCCGTCGCCGTCCCCGTCATTCAGGACGTGACGGAAACCGCGCAACACGAGATCGAGGAAGCCTTTGGCGACGACACCGCGACCGGAGGCCAGAAATGACCCCGTTCGATGTGGGCCTGATGATGACGGGCGTGCTGCTCGTTCTCGTGATCTTGGGGATGCGGGTGGCGTTCGCGGCCGCCTTCACCGGCGTGGTGGGCCTGATCATCCACTTTTCGATGATGCAAGGATTCGAGCGCGGGTTCTTCACCGCGATCAAGATGGCCGGAACCATCCCGCATTCCAAATCCGTGACCTACGCGCTGTCCGTTCTTCCGACCTTCATCCTGATCGGCTTTCTGGCGTTTTACGCCGGCTTCACCAAACAGCTTTTTGAAGCGGCCAAGCGCTGGCTCGGCTGGATGCCCGGCGGCATGGCGGTCGGCACGGTGTTTTCCACTGCCGGCTTTGCCGCCGTGTCCGGCGCGTCGGTGGCGACCGCCGCCGTCTTTGCCCGGGTGGCGATCCCTGAAATGCTGAATGCCGGCTATTCCAAGCGGCTGTCCGCGGCTGTGGTTGCGGCCGGCGGCACGCTTGCCTCCCTGATCCCGCCCTCCGCGATCCTGGTGATCTACGCGATCCTGGTCGAACAGTCGGTCGGCAAGCTCTTGATCGCCGGTTTTCTGCCCGGTGTTTTCTCCGCGCTTGTCTATGTCGCGATCATCGTCGGTGTGTCGACGTTCCGGGGCGATGCGCCGGCCGTCAAGGGCTACACTTGGGGCGAACGGTTCGCCTCCGTGCCGGGGACACTGCCGATCATCGCCGTTATCGCGATTATCTTCTGCTCGTTCTTTTTCGGGCTGGCAACGCCGACCGAGGCCGGGTCCCTTGGCGCCTTTGTCGTCCTCTGCGTTGCCTTTGCCAGGGGCATGCGGTTCGGCCAGCTCTTCCAGGCGCTGCATGAAACCGCCAAGCTGACGGTGATGATCTTCACGTTGATCTGGGGCGTGCTGGTCTATGTGCGGTTTCTCGGTTTTGCCGGCCTGCCGGAGGCTTTCGAGGCGTTCATCGTCAGCTTGGAAATGTCACCCTGGCTGGTCCTGATCATGATCCTGCTCGCCTATGCGATCCTGGGCATGTTCATGGATGCGATCGGCATGCTGATCCTGACCCTGCCGGTGGTTTACCCGGCAGTGATGGCGCTGAATGGCGGGGAAACGGTGTCGGCGGCCGACAGCGCGTTTGGGCTTTCGGGTGAGGCGTGCGCCATCTGGTTCGGTATTTTGGTGGTGAAGATGGCGGAGCTGTGCCTCATCACGCCGCCGATCGGGCTCAACTGTTTCGTGGTGTCCGGTGTCCGGCCCGATATCCCCGTTCAGGACGTCTTTCGTGGCTGCATCCCGTTCTTCATCGCGGATGTGCTCACCATCGGCGGCCTTCTGGCCTTCCCGTCCATCATCACCTTCCTGCCGTCTTTGATGGGGTAGGGTCCGCTCGTGCGGCGCGGTCTCAGAAGAGGCTGCCCTGCGATGTCGGTCCGGATTTGTCTTGCCGGCCTGTTTTGGCCTTCGGCGGCGTCTTCGTCTTTTTGGGCGCCATATCCCCGCCAAGCGCGACCGCGTCGATCGTGCCGTCGGCAAGTTCGATGGCAAGCCGGGCATTTGGTTCAACACCTGCGGTGGAGCGGACCGGTTGGCCGGTGTCGTCCCGCACAACCGCGTAGCCGCGCGCCAGAACCTCCTTGTAGGAGAGCGAGGTCAGCAGCTTTTCCAAGGATTGCAGCTTGGCGCGTTCTTGCAAAAGCCGCCCGCGATGCGCCCGGTCTAGCCGCTCGCCGAGCGCGCCGGCGCGTTCCCGTCCGAGTGTGGTCTGTTGCGCCAAACGCTCCGGGGTTAGCCGTGTTGTGATCGCGGCGAATGCTTGCCGCTTTTGCGCCACTGCGACGACGAGGGCGCGCGCCTGCCGATCGGATAGGGCTTTCAGGTCATGCCGTACACGGGTCGTGCCGCGCGCCAGAAGGAGCGGCGATAGACGGACGGACACTTGGCCATAGGCGCTGCGATGGGCGCGGGTGTTGACAATCAGGGCGCGTTCCAGATTGCCGGCCGCCGTGTCGAACCGTTGCCTGGGAAGCGCCAGCAGATCGCGCGCGGCCGGAAGCGCCGCGCCGGCCGCGCGAAGTTCCGTGCGCCGGTTGGCGACCAGCCGGTTGAGGCCAGACGCCAGGCGCCGTGACAAGTCGTCGACCTGGGCCATCAGGTCTGCCTTGACCGGAACGGCGAGTTCTGCCGCCCCCGTCGGCGTCGGCGCGCGGATGTCGGCGGCCAGATCGATCAAGGTCCAGTCGGTCTCATGGCCGACCGCCGAAATCAGCGGGATCTGGCTGTCGGCCGCCGCCCGCACGACCGCCTCATCGTTAAAACCCCACAGATCCTCGATGCTGCCGCCGCCGCGGGCGACGATCAAAAGATCCGGCCGGGGCACCGGTCCGCCTGGTGAAAGCGCGTTGAAACCCCTGATGCCGTTGGCGACCTCCGCCCCCGACGTTTCGCCCTGCACCCGGACCGGCCAGACGACCACATGCAGCGGAAACCGGTCGCTGATCCGGTGCAGGATATCGCGGATTACGGCGCCGGTCGGCGAGGTGACCACCCCGATCACACGCGGCAAACCGGGCAGGGCTTGCTTGCGGTCTTCGGCAAAAAGGCCCTCTGCGGCCAGTTTCGCCTTGCGCTCTTCCAACAGCGCCATGAGCGCACCGGCGCCCGCCGGTTCCAGCGCATCAATGACCATCTGGTACTTGGACTGGCCCGGAAAAGTCGTGATCTTGCCGGTGGCGATCACTTCCAGGCCCTGTTCGGGCTGGATTTTCAGTTTCGACGCAACGCCCCGCCAGATCACGCCGGACAGAACCGCGCGGTCATCCTTCAGGTCGAGGTAAACATGCCCCGAGCCCGGGCGCGAAATCCGGCCGAGTTCGCCGCGCACCCGGACATAGCCGAAGGTGTCTTCCATCGTTCGCTTGATGGAAAAGGAGATTTCGGAGACCGAGAATTCGGCGATGTTGGAGGGCGTGTCGGCCAAGCGGTGATTCCCTTTCCTCAATGCCCACCCTGGCGCCGGTCAGATGCCGGGTCAAGGCGGCGTGCCGGCCGGTGTGGCGATAGACGGGGACAGTCTTCGGCCACCAAACGAAGGCCATTGAATTGCCGCACTGGACCCGCCTAACTTGGCGCCATGCCCCGTTACGAGTTCACCCTGCCGCGCCTTTTTCTCAGACACATCCTGGCGGACGGCGCACGGATCGAAGCCGACCGGAGCCAGGCCAATTACCTGCTCAATGTCATGCGCTTGGCCGATGGCGATGCCGTTCTGGTGTTCAATGGCAAGGACGGCGAATGGCTTGCCAAGATCCTTGTCACCGGCCGCAAGGCGTGCACGCTGGTACTTGTCGAGCAGACACGTCCCCAAACAGCCGCGAATGACCTCGATTATTTGTTTGCGCCGCTCAAGCACGCCCGGCTCGACTACATGGTGCAAAAGGCCGTCGAGATGGGCGCCGGACGGCTGCAGCCGGTGATGACCCAGCACACCCAGGCGAGCCGGGTCAATCTGGAGCGCATGGAAGCCAATGTGATCGAGGCGGCCGAGCAATGCGGTGTCATCAGCGTGCCGGAGGTGCTTGAGACGATCCCGCTGAAGACGCTGCTTAAAACGTGGCCTGCAGATCATCCGGGCCGCCGGCTGCTGTTTTGTGACGAGGGATCGGAGACACACAATCCGCTTGTGCCGCTCGCAGATCTTGCCGAACAAGAGCCGGGACCGCTCGCCGTTCTGATCGGACCCGAGGGCGGATTTTCCGAAGAGGAGCGCGAACTCTTAAACACGCAGGATTTCGTCACCGTGATTCCGCTTGGACCCCGGATCCTCAGAGCCGATACTGCGGCCGTTGCGGCACTGGCGGTCGTTCAGGCAACGCTTGGAGATTGGGCGTAGATCGATGGCGCAGGAGGTCATTCCCCCCGGGCACCCATTGCCACCCGCTGTCGAGAACATGGACGGCGAACCGCGTCCTGCGGCCCCCCGACGCCGGTTTCGCATTTCCGTTGGTGTCGCGCTCGGGCTGGTGTTTTCCAGCGTTCTCGTTGTCTTTTCCGGTGCGCTGATCGCCTATATGGCCGCGGCGGACCGCCGGATCACCGTACGCCTTCTCGATGAACGCTCCGCGATCACGGTCGCCGGCTATCTGCAACAGGTCGACCGGTTTTTTCGCGAACAAACCCTGCTTTTGACAACGGTCAAGGTTTCGCTGTCAGAGGAGGCCGGTTCGCTGACGGTATCCGCGCTCGAAAACCGGTTTGCTCATCTGTTGCCTGCCGGCGCGGCCTTTACGCTGTCTGAGCCCGGGGAAGCGCCGGGATCTCCTGCGGTAAATGAAGTGGCCTGGACACCGTTTGCCTTTGAACCGGAACGGCGGCTGGCGGCGCTGCAAGGGCAGATCGGTCTTGCGGGCGGGCAGACCCTGGCGGCGGTGTATCCGCGTGCCGTGTTTCAGGACCTGATCGATGCCGCCGGCCCGCAAGAGGGGCACCGGGCCGTGCTGTTTCAATCACGGGAACAGGTCGTGGCCGTCCAGGGCAGCAATCCGTCGGCCTTTGCTCCTGGCGCGGACGTGCCATTGCCGTCCCCCGGTCACTATACCGGCGATCCGCTGTCCGCTGTCTGGACCGACGCGCCGCAGGTGCGCCAAATGGGCGGTCAGGTTCCCGGCCGGCTGTTCCCCTATCCCGGCGGCATGTACACGCTGGTTTATGACGAGATCGGCGACGGCCCCGCAAAGGGTTGGATAGTCGGCGCGCTTTACCGGGCCGATGCGTTCGGCGCCGCGCTCGACCAGTCACGGCTCGTATTGTATGTCGCTGCCGCCGCGCTGATCGCCGGTGCGGTCGTGTCCTATTTTCTCGGCCGGATGGTTGGCCGGCCGTTGAACCGCTTGGCGTCGGCTTCGGTCAGTTTGAAGAACCTTGACTTTGCTGCGGTCTCGCCGTTGGAGCGCTCGCGGCTGTCGGAGCTCGACGAGGTCAACACGGCCTTCAACGGGTCCATTGGCGCCTTGCACGCCTTTTCCCGCTACGTGCCGCGTCAGCTTGTCCAGCGCCTTGTCGCGGAGGACATGGCCGGAAAAAGCCAGATCGAGACCCGTCAGATGACGATTGTGTTCACCGATCTTGCCGGTTTCACAAATCTCGCGTCGCACATGTCCGCCAAGGACACGGCGGCGTTTCTCGGCCAGTATTTCGAGATCGTCTCGGAGGCGGTAGCGGCCCAAAACGGCACGATCGACAAGTTCCTGGGCGATGGTGTGATGGCGTTCTGGGGCGCGCCATCGCATCAACCGGACCACGCCGTAAAGGCGATGGCTTGCGTGAAGGCGCTGGCCGAGGTGATCGAACGCTTGCCGGATCACCATATGCGGGTCCGGATCGGGATCCATACCGGCGAGGTCGTGGTCGGCAACATCGGATCAAGCGACCGGGTGAACTACACCGTGATCGGCGATGCGGTGAACATCGCCGCGCGCCTGCAGGAATACGGCAAACAAATCGATGCGACCGCCAGGACCATGATCCTGGCAAGCGGCGACACCATCGCAAGGCTCCCCGAGCCGGTTCCTTCCGAACATGTGGGCGCGGTCACCTTGCGCGGGCGCGACGATCCAATCGATGTTTTCCGGGTGTCTTGAAAGTTCGCCCGTTTGCCCCTGAAACGTCCTTGGCCGGTCCGGGACCAAGCGCTGTCATAAAAAACAGGCTGGCAATTTGGACCGAACGGTCCTAAATGGCAGTTCGGTTCGCTCGACCAACGGGAGCCGGCCGGACCACATCGGTCGTGGTCGTAAGTGCGGTGTACGAAACGGGCGCCCGAGATCGCGTTGTGCGGACCGGTCGGCCTATGTATGGTGCGCGCCGCCTGATGAATTAAGGACGTCCTATATGGCCCGTGATACGGTCGATGCCACGCCAATTGAAAGTCTTTCCGAACTTGCCGCGACACTGGAGGCCGGGTGTAAGCCCGATGACGACTTTCGCATCGGAACGGAGCACGAAAAATTCGGCTTTCGGCTGTCGGACCTGAAGCCGATCCCCTATCACGGCGCCGACGGCGTTAAAGCCGTCCTGAGCGGCATGGAAACCCTGCTTGGCTGGGAGCGGATCGAAGACGCGGGCAACATCATCGGTCTGGCCGATCCGGACGGCGGCGGGGCCATTTCAATCGAGCCGGGCGGGCAGTTCGAATTGTCCGGTGCACCGCTCGACAGCCTTCATGAGACCTGCCGCGAAGCGAATGCCCATCTTGCCCATGTCCAGCAGGTCGCCGAGCCTCTGGGGATCGGTTTTTTAGGGATTGGCATGGCCCCGACCTGGCAGCGCAAAGACATGCCAGTCATGCCGAAATCCCGCTACGACATCATGACCCGCTATATGCCGAAAGTCGGCAGCCTCGGCCTCGACATGATGTACCGCACGTCGACCATTCAGGTGAATCTGGACTTTTCATCGGAAGCCGACATGGTGCAAAAAATGCGGGTCGGTCTTGCGCTTCAGCCGATCGCGACCGCGATATTCGCCAATTCGCCGTTCACGGACGGGCAGCCGAATGGGTTCAAGTCCTTCCGTGCCCAGATCTGGACCGACACCGATGCTGACCGGACCGGCGATATGCCGTTTGCGTTCGAGACCGGATTCGGATTTCAGCGCTATGTCGAATGGGCGATCGATGTGCCGATGTATTTCGTCAA
The DNA here is from genome assembly GCA_017643215.1 of Roseibium sp. GTDB lineage: Bacteria > Pseudomonadota > Alphaproteobacteria > Rhizobiales > Stappiaceae > Roseibium. The sequence continues at coordinate 514,264 of JAEPNV010000001.1, forward strand.
GCGCGGCGAGACCTACTATGACGTGACCGGAACAACGTTCCGGGCCTTCATGAACGGCGCACTGGACGGCAAGGTCCCCGATGCCCGTCCTACGCTCGGCGATTGGAACAATCACCTTTCGACACTCTTTCCCGACGTCCGGCTGAAGAAATACATCGAGATGCGCGGTGCGGACGGCGGACCCTGGCGGCGGATTTGCGCTCTACCGGCGTTCTGGGTCGGGCTTTTGTATGACCGCGGCGTGCTCGATCAGGCATGGCAATTGGTGAAGGACTGGACGGCCGAGGAACGGGCGGACCTTCGCAGACATGTCCCGCGTCACGCTTTGGATACGCCTTTTCGAAATGGCAAGGTTCTGGATGTTGCGCGCGAGGCGCTTGCACTGGCGCAGGACGGGCTGAAACGCCGCGCCAGGCTGAGTGATGGTGATCTCGATGAGCGGGTCCATCTTGCGCCGATCGACGAAGGTCTGGCCGCCGGATTGTGTCCGGCCGACGTTCTTCTGCAGCGGTACAACGGCGCTTGGAAAAAGGACCTTAGTCAGGTTTTTAACGACTACGCGTATTGAAACCGGAGAGCTGCGGCACTTTGGCAGGCGGCCGCTTATGCGCGCGATTTGACCTTCGCGGGCAGAGCGTTGATCATGAAGCCACAGGTGGATCCAAAGGTCACGGGGTCTGAACCGGAGCGAGGCGGTGTTCGGCCGCGTCTGCATCTCCTGGTCAGATCGTGATCACGTGGATCGAAACACGAGGCGATGTGATGTCCGGGACGTTAGCAACGATCTTCCCCTTTGACTATGTCGGGATCGCCGAGGATATGCGCCACCGGTTCGGCTGGGCGGACCAGGACCTGGCCAGCGCGATGGCGCAGTTGCTGCCGGCTGCCATGACCGGCTTTCGTCACTTCGGGGGACTGCAGGCGGCGGCGCCACCCAGCCCCGGTCCCGCCGATTGGCTGGCGATGTCGCCGTTTTTTGGCGCCGGTTTCGCGCCTTTCGGATCCGCCGCACCGCCGGATACGTTGACGTTTTTTTATGGCCCCGAGCCGGTCCGGAACATGGTGGCCGACCACATCGCCACGGTGACGGGGCTGCAAAAGGAAGCCATCGCGGAGATGATGCCGGTCGCTGCGACCCTGGCTATGGGGCAAATGGCAAGACCTTATCTGCCCGGGCCGGCACAGGACATGCTGGATGCCTTCATGCGTGGATTTGCCCGGGGCCGGCCGAAGCCGCGGCCCGGGCCGGCGGATTATTTTCAAGGGTATACGGATGCAATGACCGCGTTCTGGTCGGCCTTCTTGAGACCGAATCTAGGGTCCCAGGACGCGCCGCCGGCCGACGCGGAAGTCCAGACCGATGAAGCCGAAGCGGCTGACGATACCTCTGAGGAAACACCCGATCAGCCCCCCCCGGAACAGGCGCCTTCGGAATTCGAGACCTTGATTTCCGGCTGGATGGCGGCTGGACGGGATTTGCAGTCGTCCCAGTTCAAAGCATTTGACAGCCTGTTTGAAAAGGCGGCCAAGGACGTGGCGAAGGACACGCCATCGCAAGACCTTTAAAAAAAGGCCCGCCGGGGGCGGCGGGCCAGTCAGGTGTCGGACCGAGGGCCGACAGGGGCTGCGATCAAATTTGCCGTTAAGCCGCGGCTTTCGTGATGGTCCGCGGATCCGGTTTGCGGGAGGCCGGTGCCATTGGCACGGGTGTGATCGTCCGTGGTCCGTCAGTCTTGCGGCCGGTCACAAAACGGTCGAGCGATTTTTCCAGAGCCCACGCGCTCAAAAGAATGGTCGGGTCGGTAAAAAGCGGTTGGCGGTAGGCCCGTCGAACGTCGTCCCGCGTCAGGCCGATGTCCTTCAACTGTGCGTCTGTCAGGCCATGGAGGCTGTTGGCCTGCCGGCGATGGCGCACCGCGCGCCATGCACCCGTCAGCAGGGTCAGGGGGACACGGGTCCATCCGATGCTTTTGAGATGTAACATGGCAAAGTTCTCCTGTTAGCCGGCGAAGCTCTTTCGACGGCTTGTTCCTGGCCGGATATCGGCTCAGCGTTGTTTGGAACGATTTGAAGATGGCGGATCTCATTTCATAATTCCAACGAATGTTTGTTATGAGATTTATCGTTTCCTGTGATATATCGCGGGCAGCGGGATGGCAGCCCGTTGCCGTCGTTGCCGGGAGTGCAGGAAAATGCTGGATCTCGATCAGCTCAGGACATTTGTCGCGATCGCCGAATGCGGCAGTTTCACCCGCGCGGCCGAAAGCGTGCACAAGACCCAGTCGGCGGTGTCCATGCAGATGCGCCGCCTTGAGGAACGGATCGGGCGGCCGATTTTCGTGCGGGACGGGCGTTTGTCGCGGCTGACCGAACATGGCGAACGTCTCTTGCACTACGCCCGGCGGCTTGTGCAATTGAATGATGAGACGCTCGCCGCCTTCGATGACACGGAACTGGCTGGCCTGGTCCGGCTCGGCACGCCTGATGATTATGCCGATCGTTTCCTGCCGGAGATCCTGGCACGGTTTTCACGGTCCAATCCGCGCGCCGAGGTCAGCGTGGTCTGCGCGCCGACGCCCGAACTCGTCAACTATCTCGCCGAAGGCGAGTTGGACGTGGCGATCATTACCCATGTGCACAAAAAGGGGCGGAAGGGTGTTGAGGTGATCAGACGCGAACCGCTTTTGTGGGTGGTTTCCGCCCGACATGCAGTGGAAAACGAAGACCCGCTGCCGCTCGCCTTGGGCCGGGCGACATGCGATTGGCGCAAGGCGGCGCAAAGCGCGCTCGATCAGGCCGGGCGGGACACCCGGCTGCTGTATTCGAGCTGGAACTCAACAGCGGTGGGCGCGGCGGTGCTGGCGGGGCTGGCCGTTTCCGTGCTGCCGGAATCGGCTTTGCGGCCCGGAATGCGGGTCCTGTGCGAGGCCGACGGATTTCCCCGCCTTCCCGATTGCGAGATCGGATTGATCCGCTCCTGGCGGCACAACACCGCCGTGACGGATGCGCTCGTGGAACACATCATTTCGTCCCTCGACAACCTGACGGTCGCGAAACTGGCCGGGTAGGCGCGTCTTGCACGGATATTGGGCCGGCCCGGTTGCCGGCCTTGCATCGTTTGAAATCTCAATTCTGTTGATGTAAATTGCCCTAAATCATCGTGTCCCGTTATTTATGGCGTTATGAACGAGCCTGTCGGTCCCGGGAGCTTTCCATGAGCCATGCGCTTGATATCGACCAACTGCGCACGTTCCTGGCGATCGCCGAACTGGGCAGCTTCACCAAAGCCGGCGAAGCGGTGCACAAAACCCAATCGGCGGTTTCGATGCAGATGCGGCGCCTGGAGGAGCGGGTCGGACGCCCGATCTTCGCCAAGGACGGCCGCCAATCCCGGCTGACAGAAGATGGCCAGCGGCTGGTCGAATACGCGCGCCGCATGATTCTGCTGAACGACGAGACAATTGCCGCTTTCAGCCACCAAGGTGAAGTCAGGCATGTCGAATTCGGCATGCCCGATGATTATGCCGACCGGTTGATGCCGCAGGTTCTGGGGGCGTTCAACCGGCTCAATCCGTCGATTGAGGTTCAGGTGGAATGCACATCCAGCTCGAAGCTTCACGAGTTAATCCGGCAGGGTCATATCGATGTTGCGGTGGTCACATCGGCCGACAAGGGTGAGGTGCGCGGTGAGGTTATCCGGCGCGAACCGTTGTATTGGGTGACGTCGCACCAGCATTGCGCCCATACCATGGACGTTGTGCGCCTGGCGTTGGGGCCGGCATCGTGTAGCTGGCGGCGGATGTCGATGGAGGCGCTCGATCGTGCAGGGCGGCGCTATTCGGTTGCTTACACCAGCGACAGTGCGGCAGCCCTCGTCGGCGCCGTGCACGCCGGACTGGCGATCTCCGTGTTCCCGGAAAGTGCGATCCGCGAAGGCATGCGCATTCTGGATGAGAAGGATGGATTCCCCGCGCTGCCCGATTGCGACATTACGCTGCTGCGGTCCGAAACGGCGCGTCAGCCGATGCATGACGCGCTGTGCAATCACCTGATCGCCGCCATCGGCAACGTCACGAGCCAGATGGCGGCCGAATAACGGTTAGCGAAGGCCGCACGCACGGGTCCGGGCGCGTTACCTGCGTAGCATGATCAAATTGCCGGCCAGGACGAAACCCAGTCCCGCAAGGGCGGTGGGCGTCCACTGATACCCTTCAAAGATCGTCGAAACGCCGAGCGCGACCACGGGAAACAGCACGGTGACATACCCGGCCCGGGCGGATCCGATGCGCCCGAGCAGCGTTAGATAAGCGCCAAACGCGATCACCGATGCAACAAGTGCCAGATAGATCAGGCTCCCGAGATAGGTGAGCGTGACGTCAACGGCAAAGCTGTTGCCTTTGACGAGACAAAACAGTCCCAGCAGCCCGGCACTATACACCATGCCCCATGTCGTTGCGGGTGTCACACCGATACCGGCTTCTTGTGTGGCGGCCGACAGCATGTTGCCGAGACAAAAGGACAACGTGCCCAAAACGCAAAACGCCAATCCGGCGGCGGCGCCCATGTTGATCTCCGCACCCATGATCTGCGGCCAGAACATCAGCGCGACACCGGCAAAACCGAGCGCGCCGGCGAACAGCATCGAACCGCCCGGGCGCTGGCCGAACAACAGGAAGCTGAGCAGGAGATTGAAAATCGACGCCGTTGAGAAAATCACCGCGAGCAGGCCCGACGGAATGTAGCCAGCGCCATAATAAAACAGGGTGAAGTTCGTCGAGAACATGAGCGCCCCCAAACCGGCGAACCGCAGATGGGCCGTCCACGGAAAGCCAAGGGCGTTGCCGCGAAAGCGGCTCCAGGCGACCATGACGGCGGCAGCCAGGACAAACCGCCAGAACACGGAGACCTCCGGCGGCACGGGGCCGACCTGCCCCTTCATGGCAATCCAGCTGAAGCCCCACGCAAACACCGTTGCACCATAAAGGCCGAAATCTCCGGCGGACAGGCCAGGGGAGCGCGAACGCGGCAGGGAGGCGGCTAACGACATGGGTGGTCCGGTCAAGGATTTGGAATGCCGCACTGTGCCTTCAAATTGCGATCGCCGCCAATGATTGTTCTTGATCCATCAATCAGGAACAGGAATGAATCATCCCGCGAGATTTGCGGGCCGTTTGTTCAACCTGAGAGGCTTTCATGCCAATTGGGTTTGTATCCGGCCTTGAGCGCCGCGCAGATGGAAACAGGAGTGAGAACCTCGGCGGATGCGCCTGGCGCCACCCGCCGCGGCACGTCGTAACCGGTGAACGACCAGCGAAACAGATATCCGGCTTTGAGCGCATGCGCTGCACCGTCGACCAGCACCATGGCCCCATCAGGGAGATCGTCGAGCCGGCTGGAGAATGTTCGCTTCAGCCGACCAACAAGCCGGTCGCCATGAAGTATCTTGTCCATGACATCCGCCGATGGCACCCGGTCCAAGTCGTTTCCCGATTGGAATGCGGCCTGGAAGCGTTTGGCATCGTCGCGCCGGCATTCAAAACAGGGCCGGTGGCCGGCGGCCAGCGCGGTGACCTCGTCGAGGAAAAACAGTTCCGTGTACCCGTCACCCATCACCGTTCTCTGTCGGCCCTTGAAGCGGGTGACACAACAGATCCATCGGCGTGAGGCCCATGGCCGGCCCATCAAGGTGCGTGTTTTGGGATCATGGATCTTGCCGCCCCGGTTGCCCATGAAATGACCGCGGGCCGGTGTTGCGACAATGTCGCCGTCAGGCGTGACCCGGTTTTGCAGTGGCGCGCGCAGTGTCATTGGTTGCTGTCTCGACAGAAAAAGGGCAGACACGATCGCGCACAGATTGAAATGGCAGCGATCTGGAGGGAAGAGGCTTTTGCGAATTCTTGTCATTCAAAACTACCCGGGCACGCCGCTCGGCGCGGTCGGCCGCGCCTTGGACGCGGCGGGCATTGGAACCCGGCTGGTCGCTGCGTACGACGGGGAGCCGGTGCCGGAACGTTTGTCGGATGAGATCGGGCTGGTGGTATTGGGCGGTGCCCAATCCGCGCTTGCCGATGCCGAGTATCCGTTTCTGCCCGCAGTCTGCGATCTGATCCGGACGGCACATGACCAGGACACGCCAATCTTGGGGATTTGCCTCGGCGCACAGCTCATCGCCCGCGCGTTCGGCGGACAAAATGTGCTTGATCGAGCGGTCGAATTCGGCTGGCAGCATGTCAACGCGACGCCGGCCGGATGCACTGACCCGGTGATCGGCGCCATTGGCGCGGGCGCGCCGCTCTTTCACTGGCACACCGATACCGTGGAACTGCCGCCCGGCGCGGTACATCTGGCGTCAAGCGCACACACCCCGAACCAGGCGTTTCGATTGGGGCGGGCGACTTACGCCACCCAGTTTCATTTTGAAGTCGCCGAACCTGAGGCCCGGCAGTGGTCGTCGTCGTTCGCCGACGTGATCGCCCGACACACGCCCGATTGGCAAAGCCGCCTCGATGAGGAGGCGGCCAGGCATGCCCCGGACGCGGACCGGGCCGGTCTGTCCCTGGCACGGCGCTGGGTCCAGCTTTTGAGGGACTGACGGCAGGGCGCCCGTTACAGGATCAGGTTGTGGCGCCCGACCTTGGTGATATCGGTCTCTCCGCACAGGCCCATGGTAACATCGAGTTCCTTGTGCATGATCTCCAGTGTTTTCGTCACGCCCGCCTTGCCCATGGCGCCGAGGCCATAAATGTAGGCGCGGCCGATGAAGGTGCTCTTGGCACCCATGGCGATGGCCTTGAAGATGTCCTGTCCGGAACGGATGCCGCTGTCGACATGGATTTCGACCTGGTCGCCGACCGCGTCCACAATCTCGCGTAAAACGTCGAAACTTGCCAGCGCGCCGTCAAGCTGGCGGCCGCCGTGATTGGACACAACAATCGCATCGGCACCCAGCCCCGCAGCGATCTTGGCGTCTTCCACGTCGTTGATCCCCTTGAGGATCAGCTTGCGGTCCCAGTGTTTCTTGACCCAGTCGACCGACGACCAGTCGAGCGTCGGATCGAACTGGCCGGCGGTCCATTCAGCGAGGGAGGACATGTCACCCACGCCCGACACATGGCCGACGATGTTGCCGAAATCGCGGCGCTTGGTTTGCAGCATGTTCCAGCACCAGCGTGGTTTGAAGGCAAGATCCATAAGCACATGCGGCTTTGGCTTCGGCGGCGTGCTCAAGCCGTTCTTGATGTCCCGGTGGCGCTGGCCGAGAACCTGAAGATCCAGCGTCAGGACAAGCGCCGAGCAGCCCGCATCATGAGCGCGTTTCATCAACGATTCAGAAAATCCCCGGTCGCGCATCACGTAGAGCTGAAACCAGAAGGGCTTTTTGGTGTGTTCGGCGACATCCTCGATGGAGCACACGCTCATGGTGGTCAGCGCGTAGGGCACGCCGAATTCCTCGGCGGCCTGGGCGGCCAGGATTTCCCCATCGGCATGCATCATGCCGGTCATGCCCACCGGCGCGAGGGCGACGGGCATGGTGACGTCCTCGCCGATCATTGTCGTCTTGACCGACCTGTTGTCGATGTTGACGGCCACCCGCTGGCGAAGCCGTTGGCGCTGATAGGCCGCCTCATTGTCATGGTAGGTGCTTTGTGTCCACGAGCCGGTGTCCGCATAGTCGTAGAACATTTTCGGCACCCGGCGCCGGGCGAGCGCTTGAAGGTCGGCGATGTCGGTAACGGTCGGCATGATCGGTTCCCAATTGGATAATTTGTTTAACCATTTTTGGCGGGCGTGGCCCGGCGGTGTTGAAGGCGCAGGCCCGACAGGGCTTCGCGTTCCTCCAGCCGGGTGGTTTCTTCCAAGGCGGATTTGACGAATTCGATGTGGCGTTCGGAGGCGGCCTTGGCATCTTCTGCCCGGCCGGCGCAAATGTGCTCGGCGATCTCACGGTGTTGCGCCAAAACCGTTTTGCGCGCGGAAGGGTGATTATAGAGGCGCCGCCGGTTGTAAAAGACACCGTTTTCCAACAGCCGGTAGCACGATCTGAGCGCATGGAGCAGGATCACGTTGTGGGCCGCTTCTCCGACCGCATGATGGAACTCCACGTCGAGTTCGGCCTCCGTTTGGGCATCGTCGGCCGCATAGGCGGCGGTCATACGCTCCACGATGGTTTGGAGGCTTTGCCGGTCGGCCTCCGTGGCCCGGTCGGCCGCATGGGCCGCTGTCATGCCTTCGATATCCCGGCGAAACTCCAGATAGTCTGCGGTGGCCGCCGGATGCCGTTCGATCAGCGCGATGACCGGTTGGGAGAAGATCGGCCCGATCACATCCGCCACATAGGTGCCGCCACCCTGGCGGCTGACCAGAAGGCCCCGGATTTCGAGGGTTTTCAGGGCTTCGCGAAGGACGGGCCGCGACACATCCATTTGCTCGGCAAGATCGCGCTCGGCCGGCAGGCGGTCACCGGACCTCAAGACGCCATGGAGGATCAGGCCTTCCACCTGCTCCACCGCCGCGTCCGCGGTGCGGGTATGCGCCACCTTTTCGAACATGTCTTGGCCGGTCCCCAAGCGCAACGGCCCCTATGGCCGCCGGCACGGCCACAGTCATGACTCAAAATCTAGAATTGGTCAATAAATTTATCCAATTTTTCCTAAAGTAGGTCCCTCGGTTGGCGCCCGGCGAAAAAGGCGTCCAGATTGTCGAGCGCGCGGAACCCCATCGCATCGCGCGTACGGACGGTCGCGCTGCCGATATGCGGCAGCATGAAGACACTGTCGAATTTTGAAAAATCCGGATTGCCGCCCGGTTCGGTCTCGAAGCAGTCAAGGCCCGCGGCGGCCACCTTGCCGCTTCTAAGCGCGGCCATCAAAGCCGGCTCGTCGACCAGCGCACCGCGTGCGGTGTTGACGACGATCGCACCATCCGGCAGGCGATCGAGCGTCGCCGCGTTCAAGAGGTGCCGTGTGTCCGGCGTTGCCGGACAATGCAGCGACAGGAAATCGGCCATCGGCAACAGGCTGTCGAGCGTCGCGTGATACGTCGCGCCGTGTTCTTTGTCGGCCGGAAGCCGGGTCCTGTTGTAATAGTGGACCTCCATGTCGAAGCCACGGGCCTTTTTGGCAAACGCCTGCCCGACCCGGCCCATGCCGACAATTCCGATCCGCGCGCCGGTCACCTGTTTGCCGACCATGAAGGACGGGCTCCACACGTCCCAGGCGCCGGTGCGCACCAGCCGGTCGCCCTCGACGGCCCGCCGTGCCGCGCCGAGCATGAGCAGCATGGCGATTTCAGCGGTCGCGTCAGACAGAACGTCCGGCGTGTTGGTCACCGCGATGCCGCGGGCCTTCAACGCCGGCAGGTCACAATGATCCGTGCCGACCGAGTGGTTTGCAATGATCTTCAGCCGCGAATCCAGCCGCGCGACAACGTCTGCGGAAAAGACTTCCGAGTGGCAGGGCATCATGGCGTCGGCCTCAGCGCTCATCGCCACAATGTCCTCGGCCGAACCGGGGGTGTCGGCTTCGTTGAGGATCACCTCATAGCCGCGGCGCGCGCGCTCGATCGTGGCCGCCGAGACTTTACGCGGAAGCCACAAGACCGGCTTAGCGGTCATTTTGATCGTGCCATTCCTTGCCGAGGATGCACTCCTCATAATAGTCGTAAAAGGCCATCGCGAGCACAAACACGACGATCACGATGAACGGCAGACCACCCCAGAACCCGGCAAATCCGGTCGCGATGCTGTGGGCGAGGCCAACAACAAAGACCGACATGAGCAATGTGCCCAAAAGGCCGACGATGATTTTTGTTCGGTGTTCAAGCATAAGACCTCCTAATCACCGGATTGGCCACGCAGTGTTTCAAGCAGCCAGCGCGCGGTGCGCATGAGCCGCGCATCCTCTTCCTGCCCGGCGATCAGTTGAACGCCGATCGGCAGTCCATGATCGCCGACCAGAAGCGGCATGGAAAGGGCGGGCAATCCCGCCAGCGTCCAAATCGTGCAGAAGATCGGATCTCCGGTCGTCGGGCCGAGCGGCGGCGCTTCACCCGGCGCGGCCGGGCTCAAGATCGCATCATAGTCCTTGAAAAACGCCCCGAAATACTGCTCGGCGGCCGCTAACTTATCGAGCGCTTCGGCGTGTTCGTTTGCGCTGATTGAGCGGCCGCGTTCAATGACCGGGCGCAGCGTCGCGCTGATCTGTGCCCAATGGGTGTCGAAGGTCGCTTTCAGATGCTGGCAGATTTCATATTCGTGGATGATCCGCTGGGCCTCGACGAGATCCTTGAACATCGGCGGGGCCGCGACCCGCTCGGCCCGGGCGCCAAGGGAGGTAATCAGTTCCTGAAAACCGGTGCCGGTATCCTCCGCGATCCGGTCGGCGAACGGCAGCTCGATGTAAGCGAGAACGGGTTCGACCGGCGGGTCCTCATGAAAACCGTCCCGATACGCCGGGCGCGGGCGCGAATAACTCTTGGCGTCCTGGGGATCGAAGCCCTTGAGCACGTCAGTGAGAAGCGCGACGTCTTCGAGGCTGCGGGCAAACACGCCAACCTGGTCGAGCGAGACGGACGTTTGCAGGATCCCGCGCCGGGAAATCACGCCGCGCGTCGGCTTGAAGCCGTAGGTGCCGCAAAAGGATGCCGGCCGGATGACCGATCCGTTGGTCTGGGTGCCGAGGGCAAGCGGCACCTGATAGGCGGCGACCGCGGCGGCCGAGCCGCTGGACGAGCCGCCCGGCGTGCGGCTTGGATCATGCGGATTGACGGTGTCGGCCGGATGCACGAAGGCGACTTCGGTTGTCACGGTCTTGCCAAGGATGACGGCGCCGGCGTCCCGGAGCCGGTCGACCACGGCCGCATCCGCGTCCGGCTGCCGGCCGGCGAATATCGGTGATCCGCGCTCTGTCGGACAATCCCTGGTGTCGATGATATCCTTCAGCCCGACCGGCACACCGTGCAAGGGGCCAAGCGGGCGCCCAGACCGGCGGATCGCGTCCATTTCCTCCGCTTCGGCCAGGGCCTTGTCGGGATCAAGATGCGCCCAGGCCTTCAATTGATCATCGGTCGCCTTGATCCGTTCAAGGCAGGCCGTCACCAAAGCGACCGAGGACAAGCGGCCGTCCTTGATCTGACGCGCCGCGGCGCTGGCATCGAAGTCCAGCGCCGCTTTGGTTTGCAGGGTCACGTTCATGGGATGTACGGGCCGAAGAGCTGATCAGGCAGCCACAGGGCTATTCCCGGGAACTGGTACATCAGGAACATCGAGAAGATCACGATGGCAAGATAGGGCAGGATCCCCTTGAAGATCTCGACGAGCTGGATCTGGTCTTTGAGCACCCCCTTCAGATAATAGGCAGACATGGCCATCGGTGGTGTCAGGAACGAGGTCTGCAAATTGAGCGCCACCAGCATGGCGAAGAAGTACGGATTGACGCCGAACGTATCGAGCATGGGCAGGAAGATCGGCACGAAGATGATTAGGATCTCCGACCACTCCAGAGGCCATCCCAGCAGGAAGATGATCAACTGCACCATGATCAGGAACTGCCAGGGCTGAATGTTCATGCCCAGGAACCAATGCTCGATGACGTCGTGACCGCCGAGATAGGAAAACACGGACGCGAAGGTCCAGGATCCGACGAACAGCCAGCACACCATCGCCGTTGCTTTTGCGGTAAGGAAGACGCTTTCCTTGACTTTGCGCCAGGTGAGCGAGCGGTAGAGTATGGCCAGGACAAGTCCGCCGAGCGCGCCCATCGCCGCCGCTTCAGCCGGTGTTGCAAGGCCACCCAAAATGGAGCCCAGAACCAGCATGATCAAAACCGTCAGCGGGACGAACGAGATCAACAGGTTCAGATAAATCTGCCCGACCGGCGGAACATCCTCCTGCCTTGGTTTTGGGGCGATTTGCGGATTGATGCCGACGCGGATGATGACGTAGATGATGTAGAACCCGGCAAGCATCAGGCCCGGAAACACCGCCGCGGCGTAAAGGCGCAGCGGCGACAGCTCCGCGATCGCCGCATAAACGATCAGCATGATCGACGGCGGGATCAGGATGCCAAGCGTTCCCCCGGCGCAGATCACGCCGGACGCAAAGCGCTTGTTGTACTGGGCGTTCGCCATGGCCGGGAAGGCAAGCAAACCCATCAGCGTGACAACGGCGCCGACAATCCCGGACGCGGTTGAAAACACCGCGCAGGTGATCAAGGCGGCGATCGCCATCGACCCGGGCAAGTTGCGCGCCGCCATTTGGAGCGAATAGAACAGCCGGTCAACGATGTTGGCCCGTTCAACCACATAGCCCATGAACAAAAACAGCGGGATGGCGACGAGGGTGTCGTTTTCCATCACCGAGTAGGTGTTCTGGTTCAAGAGATAAAAGATGTTGTTGTTGAAGACGTCGCCGATCGTCTGGATGCCGCCCTGGTAATAGGCGTAGTAACCAAAGGCCACCCCCATGGCGAGCAGGGTAAAGGCGATCGGGAATCCGAGCAGTACCAAGCCGATAAACAGGCACAGCATCAGGATCGCAACTTCAGGATTCGTCATTTCTTTACATGTCCTACGAACGATGCGCCGATCGTGTTACCGGCCGGACTGGGCGTTGATGGCGGTCGGATCTTCCGCCAGGATGTCTTCGGTCTCTTTCACATCGTCGAGCCGCGCCATCCATTCGCCGGTGCGCATCGCGCGCCAGCACCTGATGAGTTCCGCCAGGCCCTGGAGCATCAACAGGAAGCCGGCGACAGGGATCAGCGTTTTGAAGAAGTAGATCTGGATACGGGCCGGGCTGTTCCAGCTCACTTCCTGGTACCGCCAGCTGTCGGCGGCGATCTCGGCGCCGTACCAAAACAGCGCCAGCATGCCCGGGTAAAAGAACAGCAGGTACAACACGAAATCGAAGCGGGCCTGCCAGCGAACCGGCATCAGCCGGTACAGCACATCGCCGCGCACATGGGCGTCCTGGGCCAGCGCGTAGGGACCGGCCATCAGCAGCAGAGCCCCGTACATCTGCACCATCATGTCGAAGGCCCAGACCGTCGGCGCGTTCAGGGCGTACCGCACAAACACTTCGTAGGAAACGGACAGGGTCAGGATCATGATGCACCATCCGAAGGCGCGCCCAACCCAAACGCTCAGCCCTTCAATGGCATAGACTAGTCGTGTCACGGGATTTCCTGACCAATTCAACGTGAAGACGAGCGGGGGCCGGATTGATCCGGTCCCCGCCGTTCAACCAAAGCTGAGCGGTGTCGATCAGCCGAAGTAGTGGTTGTAGGCCAGCTTGTAATCAGGCTGATTGAGGTTCAGGTAGTTCATCACCTCTTTCGCGTAGGCCTTTTGGGACTCAACGACCTTGGCGAAGAACTCGTCCTCGGCGGCGATGCGCTCGACCACGATATCCCAGGCGTTGAGTTGGGCGGCCATCACTGAGTCGGGCGTGCGGTAGACGTTGACGCCCTGCTCATTCTGCAGCTTGTTCAGGTCTTCCGCATAACGCTTCGTGTTGTGCCAGTAGAAGTTCGAGTTTTCAGCTTCCGAGGCGTGCCGCAGGATGGCCTGATGCTCGGCCGGAAGGGCATCGAACTTGCGCTTGTTGAAGGTAACTTCAAAGAATTCCTGAGACTGGTGGAACGAGGCCAGGTGATAGTGCTTGGACACGTCCTGCATGCCGAAGTCACGGTCTGACGTCGGATTGTTGAACTCGGCCGCATCGATCAGGCCCGATTTCATCGCGGGCTGGATTTCGCCACCGGGCAACTGAACCACCGACATGCCCATTTCAAGAAGCACATCCGCGGCAAGGCCGACGGTCCGGTACTTCAAGCCGTTCATCTGGGCCGCGTCCGTGATTTGCTCGTTGAACCAGCCCAGCGGCTGAGCCGGCATCGGGCTGTTGAAGAAGGATACGACGTTCAGGCCGAGAGAGCCCATCAATTCGTCGAACAGTTCCTGCCCGCCGCCGTAATACACCCAACCGAGCACCTCTTGGGACGACCAGCCAAAACACGGGCCGGTGCCGAACAATGATGCGGCTTTGGATTTGGAATACCAGTAGGCGGGAACGTAGTGGGCGGCGTCGAGAACACCGCGGTGGACCGCGTCCTGCATCTGGCTCGTCTTCACCACGGCATTGACCGGCAGAAGGTCGATCTTCAAGGAATCGCCCGCCATCGCGTGGACGCGATCGACATAGGATTTGGCGTTTTCCAGGAAGATCCCGCCGCCCCAGGCGGCTTGCATCTTAAGAACGGTCGTCTGCGCGTTGGCGATCGCCGGCGCGGCCAAGGTCCCCGCCGTAGCTGTGGCCGCCAGGGCGCTTCCCTTCAGGAATCGTCTCCGATTTACAGATTTAGTCATGACTTTCCTCCCAATTATGCCGACTTATTTTTAGGGTATTGCCGGGATCAGACAAGCAAAGGAAACCACTATATGGTCGCCGCGACAAGTCGTTTGATTTTGAACGCAGATCTACCGATAGGGATCACGAGATAGATTCAAACCGATTTAAATCGATCCTCTTTTGTAACTTTGAACAGGGTATCAAACCGCGCTTAGACCCGTATTTATTGCAGTGCAATACTATCAATCAGAAACCCAGCATTTGCCCTTTGGCACCCCGGCCGGATCAGATACTTGCTCACTGAGCGGGATGCGGTTGGCACAGGCAACTTGAATGATCAAAAGGGTATAAACGTCATAAACTTCCGCGTTTGGTCGCCGGCACGCGATCCGGATTCCTTCCGCAATGGGGTGGAGGTTACGTTCGGTTGGCCGGGCAGTCGGGCTCTGGTTCGTTGCCGAAAATTTGGGGTGCCGCGATGTATAGTGGCGGTGTGTTTTGCTGCATTGCAAAACACTTATGAAATGCAGTCCCCGGTTGATACCCGGTTGGTGTTGAAAATCCGCGGCATTATGTCGGCCGGTCAATAAGCAGTTTCATCCGGGCGAAGATAATCCTGCCGAAAAATCATTGCCGCCGGCGGCCATATTCGGCCGATCCGTGGAAACCGGGTGACATGACCATCGGCCTGCGTAATGCTTGGCAGCGGAGAGGCCCCGCATTCGCGCAGGGGGGGCCGACCTGCGAGTGAGTATGCGAGAAGGGCACGGGATGGACGAAACCGTTACAGGCACCGGAACGGACTTGCCGACGTTCCGCACGCATCCCTTGCGCGAAGCGGTCTTGGGTGAAGTGCATGCCCGGCCGTTCCGTCCGCTGTCCGTGCCGAGGATCGTGCTTCTTTACGCATTCACGACCACGTCGGCGGAATCTGCCGGCGATCTGGCGTGGTTCGCCGAGCTGTGCGCAAGCCAGGGTGCACCCGGGCCCCGGCCGACGGTTCGCTATCATACGGTGCCCTTTGCTGGCGGGACCTTGAGCTGGGAGCGCCATGCCGAGTTCACGACTTACATCTGGGACGGGCCGGCAGAGGCCGATACGCCGTTCTCCGCGCTTCCGAAAAACCATCCGTTCGGGTCCGCGTTCCGTGCGCCGGGTGCTCTGCTTGTGGCCACACGCCTTGATTTGGTCAGTGCGCAAGCATCGGAGGCCTGGCGCCGGCACTACGATCCGACTAGCCTGACCGTATTCAAGGTTGAACACGGTGCCGCCACGGCCGCGACCGATTTTCGGTCCGATGGCAATGGTCTGACCCGCTATCTGGTCATGAACGAAACGATGTCGCCGATCCAGTCCGGTGCCGTCGTCCAGCGCTTGCTGGAAATCGAGACTTATCGGTCGCTGGCCTTGCTGGGTTTGTTTGAGGCCACCCGTCTTCAACCCGAAGTGTCCGGGTTTGAAGAAGAGCTGAGCAACCTCACCCGGCAGATGCAGCAAAGCCTCGGCCTGGACGGAAACCGGAAACTGCTCGATCAGTTGTCGCGTCTTGCGGCCGCGCTTGAAGCCAGTGCTGCTGCCAGTTCCTTCCGCTTTGGTGCAAGCCGGGCATATTATGAAATCGTCAATGCCCGTTTGCGGGCACTCGATGAGCAACCCGTCCCCGGCGCGTTGAGCATGTCTGCGTTTTTGAGCCGGCGGATCGCACCGGCCATGCGGACCTGCCAGTCTGTCGAAGATCGGCAGGCGACCCTGTCGCGCAAGCTGGCGCGCGCCACGACGCTCCTGAGAACCCGGGTGGATGTGGACCTTGAACAGCAGAATCGGGGTCTGCTGCAGTCCATGAACCGGCGGGCACGGCTGCAACTGCGGCTGCAGCAAACCGTTGAGGGTTTATCCGTGGCGGCGGTCAGCTACTACGTCGTCGGTCTGATTTCTTATCTGGCCAAAGCGGCAAAGGAAGCCGGCCTGCCCGCGCCAAACCCGGGCATTGTCACGGGGCTGTCGGTCCCTGTGGTCGTGATCGGCATCTGGCTGATCGTTCGCAAGATCCGGAAAAGGCACGGCGATCAGGATGACGCTGAGGACGGTTCCTGATCATCAAAAAAGGCCGGCGTAAGCCGGCCTTCAATGTCTGCGTATGGCCGTTGGCCGTTACTGCGTGGCGCCATCCGGTCCATACTGTGCCAGGTAAGCGATGACGTTGGCGCGGTCTTCTTCCTTGCGCAGCCCGGCAAAAGCCATTTTGCCTTTCGGAATCACGTCTCTCGGCTTGGTGAGATAGGCATCGAGCGTCTCATTGTCCCAAACCTTGCTTTCGGCTTCACCCATCTCGATCAAAGCGTTTGAATACTTGTACCCCTCGACGGCGCCCCACGCACGTCCAACCACTCCGTTGAGTTGCGGACCGACCTTGTTTTTGGCGTCTTCACCGACCGCATGACAGGCTTGGCACTTGCGGAACACCTTTTCGCCTGCGGCGGCGTCACCTTCGGCGTGAGCTTGAGCGGTCACTGCCAGCACCGCGGCACCGGCAATCATCAGCAATCGCTGCATTACAATCTCCCTCAATTCGAGCGCTGTGTGGCGCCCCGTATTAGACAACAAGAAATGACCGTCACTTACAAGGTTTGGTCACCGGGGGCGCCTTCATCAATTGGTCAAAGAACGCATCCGCCTGTCATCGGCCGAACCGTGATCCGGCCGATGTGTGAGTCTACGCGCAGGTCTTGGACTTGGTTTTCAATTAGCCGGCACGCGCTTCGCGTTGCGGTGTAAGCCACGTGTCTAGCCCAGCGTCCCAATAGGGTGACGGGCCGTAGAGATTGGCCAAAAAATCAATGAAAACACGCACTTTGGCCGGCAAGAACCGTCGGCTCGGATACACGGCGTAAAGTCCGACATCTTTCGATGCCCGGTATTGGGGCAGGACCAGACGCAAGCGGCCCTCGCGCAATTCCGGACCGATATCCCAGGTCGAGCGCAACGCGACCCCGACCCCGGACAAGACGCATTCCCGGACCACTTCACTGGAATTTGTTCGCACGGGTGCTTGGGTGCGCACGGTTTGAATGCCGTCTGGGCCGACGAGCCGCCAGGGATCCTGGTTCGCCGCGGCAAGACACAGGTGATTGTCCGCCAACTCGTCAATCGTCTGGGGTTCTCCCAACTGATCAAGATAGTCGGGCGACGCCACCAGAATGCGGTGAACGGGCGCGAGCCGGCGGGCGACGAGGCTGGAATCGGACAGTTCGGCGATCCGGATCGCAAGATCATAGCCGTCGCCGACGATGTCGACAAACCCGTCATCGAGGTCGAGGCTGACCGAAATGTCCGGATTGGCGGCAAGAAACTGACCGAGATGCGGCGCAATGTGCAAACGGCCAAAGGACGTCGGCGCGGCGACCTTTAAAACTCCGCGCGCCTGGGCCGATCCGCGCGAGACGAAGGTTTCCGCTTCCTCCACCGATGCAAGGATGGCAATCACGCGCTCGTAAAAGCCTTGTCCGGCTTCCGTCATGGCGATCTGCCGGGTCGTGCGCTGCAAAAGCCGCGTTCCGAGCTTGTCTTCAAGCCGGCGGATCCGTTTGGACACAACAGCCGGTGAGAGGTTCATTTCGCGTCCCGCGGCCGACATGCTTCCAGCGCTGACGACGCGTGCGAAAATTTCCATGTCTGTCAGATTGCTCATTTTCAACCGTCCGGAACTATTATTATAGCTGATCTGGCATATCGCCCGGGCCGTAGTTTTGGCACACTGGGACCCCGGAAAAATGCCACACTTACCCACATCCGACGCTTTTACGCCGCAAGGTTGACATCGGATCACTGAAAATCGGGACGGGAAAGGAAATCAGCATGACGGCGATTGCAATGCCGGAACCGGACGCGCATGTGATTGCGCGCCGTGTCGAGATTGTCAAAGCCTTGCAGGCGATTGTCCCCGGCGAGGGCGTCATCCACGAAGAAACGCAAATGCGGCCCTATGAGACGGATGCCTTGACAGCCTACTGTCAGATGCCGCTGATCGTCGTGTTGCCCGAAACGGTCGAACAGGTCTCGGCGATTCTGAAATACTGCCATGAAAACGACGTCAAGGTGGTGCCCCGCGGCGCGGGCACATCGCTGTCGGGGGGCGCGCTTCCCTTGGCCGACGGTGTCTTGATGTCGATGATGAAGTTCAATCAGGTGCTGGACATCGATTTCGACAACCGGGCCGTCGTGGTCCAGCCGGGGGTGACAAATCTTGGCATCACCCGCGCGGTCGAACACGAAGGCTTTTACTACGCGCCCGATCCCTCGTCGCAGATCGCCTGCTCCATCGGTGGCAACATCGCGGAGAACTCCGGTGGCGTCCACTGCCTGAAATACGGTCTGACAACCAACAACGTGCTGGGGCTTGAAATGGTGCTGATGACCGGCGAGGTCATCCGCCTTGGTGGCAAGCACCTGGACAGCGAAGGCTACGATCTGCTTGGTCTCATGACAGGGTCCGAAGGGCTTTTGGGCGTGGTGACCGAGGTTACTGTCCGGATCCTGCAAAAGCCGGAAACGGCCCGGGCGCTTTTGATCGGCTTCCCGTCCAGCGAGGACGGCGGCCGGTGTGTCGCCGACATTATCGGTGCCGGGATCATCCCGGGCGGCATGGAAATGATGGACAAGTTGGCGATCGATGCGGCGGAGGATTTTGCCAATGCCGGCTATCCGCGCGATGTCGACGCCTTGCTGATTGTCGAGCTGGACGGGCCGGAAGCCGAGGTCGACCATCTTCTGGAACGCGTGGTCGAGATCGCGAACGCCAACAACGCGAGCCATTTGCGGACGTCCGAGACCGAAGAGGAGCGCTTGACCTTCTGGGCGGGCCGCAAGGCCGCATTCCCGGCGGTTGGGCGGATCTCACCCGACTACCTTTGCATGGACGGAACGATTCCGCGCCGGGAGCTGCCCAAGGTTCTCGCCGGCATGCGGGACCTTTCTGAAAAACATGGGCTGCGTGTCGCCAACGTGTTTCATGCCGGCGACGGCAATCTGCATCCGCTGATCCTTTATGACGCGAACAAGCCGGGTGAACTCGACGCCGCCGAGGCGTTTGGCGCTGATATCCTGCGCCTTTGCGTCGAGGTTGGCGGGGTTTTGACCGGCGAGCACGGCGTCGGGATCGAAAAGCGCGATCTGATGACAGACATGTTCTCAGAAGACGATCTCAAACAGCAGCAGCGGGTTAAATGCGCGTTTGACGAGAAGCATCTGCTTAATCCGGGAAAGGTGTTTCCGGTCCTCCACCGCTGCGCCGAGCTCGGCAAGATGCATGTCCACAAGGGTCAACTGCCGTTTCCGGACATTCCCCGATTCTAACACTGTATGGGCCGGAAGGCCTGGGAGATCTTATGGACGCGATACTGAAACCGCGCGATGCAAAGGACACCTGCGAGGCGGTGAAATGGGCGGCGGCAGAGGAAACACCGCTGGAAGTCCTCGGCTCGGGGTCAAAGAAGGCACTTGGACGGCCGGTGCAATCGGCGCATGTGCTGGACATGTCGGACGTGTCCGGCGTGGAGGTGTATGAACCCGCCGAACTGGTTCTGACCGTCAGGGCCGGAACGCCGCTGGCCGAAGTCGAGAAGCTGGTTTCAGACAGTGGCCAGGAACTGTCGTTCGAACCGATGGACTATGGCCCGTTGCTCGGCGCGGAAACCGGCAAAGGGACCATCGGCGGCGTCTTGGCGACGAACCTGTCTGGCCCGCGCCGGATCAAGGCAGGTGCCGCGCGTGACCATATATTGGGACTTGAGGCGGTTTCGGGCCGCGGCGAAATCTTCAATTCCGGCGGGCGGGTCGTCAAGAACGTCACCGGTTACGACCTTCCGCGTGCGCTGTGTGGCTCGTGGGGAACGCTCGCGGTCGCAACGACCTTGACCCTGAAGGTCAATCCCAAGCCTGAAATGGCAACGACCTTTGTTCTTGAGGGTCTTGGCGACGAGGCCGCGATCAACGTCCTGTGCCAGGCCATGGGATCATCTGCGGAAGTCTCTGGCGCGGCGCATCTGCCGGACGGCCACGACGGCGGCCCGGCGCGGACCTTGTTACGGCTTGAAGGTTTCAAGGCTTCGGTGGACTACCGGTTCAAGGCGCTGCAATCACTGCTGTCCCCCTTCGGTGCTGCTGGCCGGATTGATGGCGAACCATCGGACGCGTTGTGGCAATCGGTCCGCGATGTGACTGTGTTTGCCGGCAAGACCACACCGGTCTGGCGGGTGTCCATTGCGCCCACCGCCGGCCCGGCGTTTGTCTCCACCTTGCGCGAGAGCACGGATGTCGATGTCTATTATGACTGGAGCGGGGGCCTCGTCTGGCTGTCGTGCCAGGACGGAAACGTGCATGATGCCGAAATCCGCGCCGCCGTCTCGGCGGTTGGAGGCGGACACGCGACCTTGATCCGCGCGGATTCGTCGATCCGCACATCGGTCGCGGTTTTCGAACCGCAGGATGCTGCGCTTGCGGCGTTGACGCGTCGGATCAAAAGCCAGTTCGATCCGCACGGGATCTTGAGCCCCGGCCGCATGGTGGCTGGCAACTGACGCGATGTATGAGCCGGGGTACAACGTGAATTGTAAGACCTGGTTCGTGGAAAAAATCGGCGGCGATTTAGTGCAAAAAAGCAAAAATGCTTCCACGCGGCCCCTTCTTGTGCAGGCCGAACGCAGCCCCTACGATCAATGGCAATAAGGGCGGCGGGCGCACCTGCGTAAATGCATATGGGACGGCATGCAGACCAATTTCACAGCCGAACAGCTCCAGGACAGCCACACAGCGGAATCTGAAAAGATCCTTCGCAAATGTGTGCATTGCGGATTTTGCACCGCCACCTGTCCCACTTTTGCCCTTCTGGGCGATGAACTGGACAGTCCGCGCGGGCGCATCTACCTCATCAAGGACATGCTGGAAAACGACAAGCCGGCGGACGACAAGGTGGTCAAGCATATCGACCGCTGCCTGTCCTGCTTGTCCTGCATGACCACATGTCCGTCCGGCGTAAACTACATGCATCTGGTCGATCATGCCCGTGCGCATATCGAAAAGACCTATAAACGGCCGTTCGCCGACCGGATGCTGCGGGAAATCCTGGCTTTTGTGCTTCCCTATCCGGGCAGGTTCCGTCTGGCGCTGGTCGGTGCGTTTTTCGCCCGTCCCTTTGCAGGGCTATTGAAACGCGCCGGCGGGCCGCTGGCGAAAATGGGCGCCATGCTGGAGTTGGCCCCGGCAACTGCGCCGATCCGGAGCGGGTCAGAAAAGCCCGGCACCCACAAGGCCATGACGCCTGAACGCAAGGGCCGGGTCGCCATCCTGTCCGGCTGCGCCCAGCCGGTTCTGAAGCCGTCGATCAACGACGCGACGATCCGGTTGTTGACCCGGGCTGGCTATGAGGTCGTGCTGCCGAAGGGCGAGGTATGTTGCGGCGCGCTCGTCCATCACATGGGCAAGGAAGAGGCCGCCCTCGAAAACGCCCGCCGCAATGTCGATGCCTGGACCCGGGAGATGGAAGGCGAGGGCCTTGATGCGGTTCTGATCACCGCGTCGGGCTGCGGCACGACGATCAAAGACTACGGCTTCATGCTGCGCGACAATCCCGCCTACGCAGACAAGGCCGCCCGGGTGTCGGACCTGACCCGCGACATCACCGAATTTCTGACCGGCGTCGATCTGGGTCTTCCGCGTGTTCATCCGGAGCTGACGGTCGCCTATCACTCTGCCTGCTCCATGCAGCATGGCCAGAAAATCACCCGTCAGCCAAAAGATCTTCTGAAGGCCGCCGGCTTCAAAGTCAAAGATGTTCCCGAAGGACATTTATGCTGCGGATCGGCAGGAACTTACAACATACTCCAGCCGGAGATCGCCACCCGCCTGCGCGAGCGCAAGGTGGCGAACATCGAACGAACCAATCCGGACCTGATTGCGACCGGAAACATTGGCTGCATGACCCAGATCGGTCTGGGCACTGGCCTGCCGATCATTCACACGGCGGAGCTGCTTGACTGGATCTATGGCGGACCGGTGCCGGAAGCACTGGAGGAACGGCGGGACCTGTTGGCCGGCTGACGATCGGGTGAAACGGACCGCGGCCGGAAGGGTGCGCCGCGATCCTATCCCCGCACGTCGGGCAGAGCCTCTCGACCGTCAGATCACGTGGACCGTGGCACCGACGCGAACCCGCTCGTAGAGATCGACAACATCCTCGTTGCGCATGCGGATACATCCCGATGACACGGCATGACCGATCGTCCAGGGCTCGTTCGAACCGTGGATGCGGTAGAGCGTCGAACCCAGATAAAGCGCCCGTGCCCCCATCGGATTGTTAGGTCCGCCCGGCATGAATTTCGGCAAGTCGGGCCGGCGCTTGCGCATGGCCGCCGGCGGCCGCCAATCCGGCCACTCCGCTTTTCGCGTGACCTTGTGGCTGCCCGCCCATTCAAAGCCCGGCTTTCCGACGCCCACGCCGTAACGCCGGGCCGTACCATCGTTCTGGACCAGAAACAAAAAGCGCGCATTGGTGTCGATCACGATCGTTCCCGGTTTATGCGGACCGGCGTAGTCGACGATGGCTGGCAGGAACTGAGGTGCAATCTTCCGTTGCCGTTGTTGCTGGAGGCGGCGAGGCTCTGGTGCCGCTTGCCGACGAGAAACCCGTTGCGGGCGGAGCCAGACGCCGTTGCGGGTGGCTTGGCGGGCCGGAGCCTGGCGGGCGTTGCGCGTATTGGGCGCCCGCAATTGCATCACCCAGGGTTCGGTCAGGTTCGGGCTTAGAACAAGCGGCGGCGGTGCGACCTGGCCGGCTTGGGCCGGGGCGGAGGCACCAGCGCCGCTGAAGACCGCCGGCATCACCATGGCCAGCAAGGCACACATACGCGTGCGCCTGGTTTTCCACGTGAACAAAGAACCACCCACCACCATCGCCTCCGCAGATCGCATGTCGCCGCGTTTAAAGATCTGGAAAGGATGCTACGGATGACTTCGTAGTTGATAGTGAACACTGAGGCAGCAGAGAGATATATCTCGGTTTATAGTTACATTTGTCTTTTTATTTATGATTTATATTTGGTTTCAGTTAATTAGATGCGCGCACGGGTGTTCTTGATCGGCTTTGATAAATCGATCGAAATCAGCACAATGTGGTTAACGGGCCAGCCGCCGGGCGTCCCGCGCAACGAGCGGCAGGATGGTTTCGATCTGACGCGCGGACATGCCGGGTTTGATCCGCGGATCATAGAGCATGTTCATCAGGATCTGGTCGAACACCGTGAACCGGCTATGGCGGGATGTGTCGTTGAAGACCGAATGGGTCAGTTTCGCATCGTCGTTCATCGGACCCAGGCCTTGCAGGATTTCCTCGACAAGGCATCGGCGAAACAGGAACTCGCCTTCATCCGAGACAATGACGGCGGCCGACCTTTTGATGCCTTTCCGCCCGGACACGACCCGAACGAGACAGCGGCCGGGCACATCCGCGCGCGGATTTTTGTAGATGTCCCGCCGGACGACGTCGGCATACTGCGTGCGGTCGACAACATAGACTTCGAAATTGGCGCCATCCGACGACGGCGCGAAATCCGTTTGCAGACCCTGGATTTTCCGGCCGATATCCCGAATGAACTTATGGACAACGGGACGGCGGTCCTGCCGCGCCAGATTGTGGACGTAAAAGCGCACGGGCACCGTGTATTTCTTGACCAGATAAGGTCGCCAGCTCCAGGCCCGGTACTCAAGCCCGAAGACGGTCTTTTGAAAACCGTCCAACAGCTCGTTGGTCGTGAACGTTGCCGCCAAGGCCGTCCGGACCGGAAAGACGCTGATCCATGAACATGCCAACAGACACAAAATGGCGCGCATAGTGGACACGTTCAGCACAATTCCTCTTCAGGTCGCTTTTTTCAGCAAACGGGACCGGATGGGCAATATCGGACGCGATCAGGGTCGCAGGTCAATCCTGCAGGAATCCTAACGGCATTGAAAGGTGCCAAACGGCCTGTCCGGCCAGATCGCCGATCGTTTGATGCACGCGGGTAACAGATCGGGACCGCAACGACGGGCGAAAGCTCCCGCGGCCTTGCGATCCGAATTCCCTGCAACGAAGAGTTCGCCGCCGATACGGGGTTGAATAAAACAGCGTGACCGCCGCACGGGCAGGCTTGGTCTTGTTACGTAACCATACCGGTGTCTACCCCTCTTCCAACACGGGCATTTGTGCCAGTATAGCCGTAGAGGAAGGCAAGAAATGATTTGTCCAAACGCCATAGAACCCTGACAGCAAAGGAGGAAACCAATTATTTAAACATACCCGTTATAGATCGTCAGAACATCGCAAGGCGCTATCCAGCACACGAAAGAACGACGGGAGAGGGTATGACCGCGGTCAGAAAGTCCTTTCGAGCCGAAAGCTTGATACGAATTCAGTCGGAGGCCAACGGCCATCCGGGGATGGCTGAGGAACGCCGTCACGAGCAGTTGCTCGGCGAGATCGCGTCCGTGCGGCATCTGATCAAAAACAATGCCGGCCAACAACCGGCCTTCGACGCCGAAGCCGTCGGCGAGAAGTTCATGAGCGAGTTTCGCAAGGAGCTGTCCGAGGCCGCGAAGCTCAAGGTCGAGTTGGACGCCATCTACGAGGCGATCGCCCAGACCAAGCAGGAAATCGCGACCTTGCACCATACGACCGGGGCCGAGGGCGAGGAAATGACCCGGGTGACGAATGAGCTGGACGCCGTTGTGATGGGCACTGAAGGGGCAACGGAGTCCATTCTGGCGGCCGCTGAGTACATCGATGAGACGGCCAACACCTTGTCGGCCCGAATCAGTGGCCAGGACGCCGAAATGGCCGGCGATATACAGGACCGTGTGGTTCAGATTTTCGAAGCCTGCAACTTCCAGGATTTGACCGGGCAGCGTATCACCAAGGTGGTGGGCACTTTGCGGTTCATCGAAGACCGGATCATCCAGATGATGGACATCTGGGGCGGGATCGAAAGCTTCAAGGAGATCGAGGCGGAAATGCGCGCGGCGGCCGAAGGCGACGCTGCGCTCCTGAACGGTCCCGCGCTCGACAGCGACGTGAATGTCGCGACACAGGACGACATCGACGCGTTGTTCGCCTAGTCGAACCCAGTTTTCAATCACCGGCTACCAAGAACTGGCCCCGGACCCGGCGCCTCAGACTGCTGACAAACCAGTTTATCTTTCGCCAGTCATGCCCGGGCATGTCCCACCTCTGTCCGGTTCAGCTCAACAGTGGGATGGAGTTTGTAGACGGGAGCCCTCACCGTGCCGCCCCGGCCACCGAGCCGGGGCCCAGCACTTTGCGGAAGGAGCCGTTTTCCAAAATAAAATTCAGTAGTTGCTGGGTCCCGGACGGCCGCTGCGCGGCCTCCGGGAAAGCATAGAACTGCCGGTAGCCCCAATGCCAGATCGCATGTCCTTACCCGTTTTGGCCGCGCAAAGCGCAATTGGGTCAATGACATATGACTATGTCTGGATTTCAAACCGGACAGCAGTGGGCATGTCCTAAGTATCCATAACGCTCTGATTTTTTTGGATCCTCGGAACCTTGTCCCAGGATGATGACGGAAAACCAGAGGTGTGCCGGCAATTTGAGGCCCCGGACACGGGGCCTTTTCCTTTTTGGCGCCTGCGGCGATCCTCTTCACCATGGCCGAATGCTGATTCGGTCAAATCCAACGGCAAGGAGCAGAGGCGTGACCGGGGATGAAAAACGCGCGCACGACCCGAAAACCGGGCTGACCACAGGGCCGGACGGCCATGAGCGCTGTTGGTGGCATCAGGATCTGGACGACTACCGCCGCTACCATGACACCGAATGGGGCTTTCCGGTCACCGACGATACAAGGCTGTTTGAAAAAATCTGCCTTGAGGGATTTCAGGCCGGTCTGTCGTGGTTGACGATCCTGCGCAAGCGTGAGGGATTTCGTGCCGCGTTTCAGGGCTTTGACGCGCGCAAGGTCGCGGCGTTCACCGAGGCTGATCTTGCCGCGTGCCTGGCCGATCCGGGCATTGTCCGGCATCGCAAGAAGATCGAATCGACAGTCAACAATGCGCGCCGCGCCCTGGACCTGGCCGATGAATTCGGCTCGTTGGCCGCCTATTTCTGGCGCTTTGAACCGGATCCCGCCGCGCGGCCGGACAGGCTTGATTTCGATACCGCCCGGTCGCTTGCCACGACGCCGGAAAGTCTTGCGCTTTCCAAGGACCTGAAGAAACGCGGCTGGAGCTTCGTCGGCCCGACGACCGTGTATGCCTTCATGCAGGCCATGGGTTTGGTGAACGACCATCTTGAGGGCTGTTTTTGCCGGCCTCTTGTAGAGGCTCAACGAGCCGCGTTGCAGCGGCCGGCGTGATGTATGCCGCCGGGCGGCCATCAATCGATTTGCGCCCTCTGAAAAAAAGTTGGCGGATAAATGATCCGGCTTTGACGCCGTGCGTAGAAATACACAGTTCGCCGCGGTAGCGGGAACCATCCTGATCTCCCCCCAGGATCCTTGGGTTTCCCAAGATTTTCTTGAGACCGCGTCACGCGGTCTCTTTTTTTTGTCCGAGTTTTGCCGCCAGCGGTTCGTAGAGCGGATTGTCCGCCCGGAAAATATACTCCACGGCCTCCGCGGTCACCCGTTCGGCGCCATGAGAAATCAAGAGGCCGGCGCAGTCGGCCACCTTGGATTTCGGACACAGAAGTTCCAAAACACCGGTGCCCTCGGAGTCTGAAAACGGCGTCGCGCCAAGGTCCGCGGTCGCCGCAATGGCTGCCTTTTTGTCCTTTAGGGATGCGCGGATCCTGCGCATGTCGCGCGCGGTTTCCTCCGCGCAGACCCGGTCAAGCACGGCGCGCGCGGCGCCAAGCGCGTCCCCGTTCCAATCGGCCGCGACAGACGCCACCAAATGGGCCTGGCTCTTCAGGATCACGCCGTCGGTGAGGATCTTCAGATTGTTTGCTTCAAGTGTCGCTCCGGTGGTCGTGATGTCGACGATCAGCTCCGCCGCTCCGGCCGCGGGGGTGCCTTCGGTCGCCCCGGCGCTTTCCACGATCCGGTAATCGGCGATGCCGTGCCTCGCAAAATACGCCCGGGTCAGGGTCACGTATTTCGTCGCAACGCGCAGCCGGCGGCCGTGGCGGCTTCTGAAATCGGATGCCACATCATTAAGGTCCGCCATCGTATCGACGTCGATCCATGCTTTCGGCACCGCGACCACGACATCGGCCTGGCCAAAGCCGAGAGGCGTGACCAAGTGGATCGCTCGATCTGGATCGGCAATGCTCTCATGAACCAGATCGAGGCCGGTCACGCCGAAATGCACCGTGCCGTCTGCGAGCGCCCCGGCGATCTCGGAGGCGGAGAGGAACGCAATCTCAACGCCGGGCAGGCCTTTGACAGCGCCCCGGTAGTTGCGGGCGCCACCCGGCCGCAGGACCTTGAGGCCGGCGCGGGCGAAAAAGCCGTTGGTGTTTTCCTGCAGCCGCCCTTTCGAGGGAATGGCGATCGTCAATTTGCTCATGCGCGGGCTCCCGTCGCCGCCGCGACCCGGTCGAGCCAGATGGAAAATCCGATGGCCGGAATATCGGCCTTCGCTCCGAGCAGATTGAGCAGGCGGTCATAGCGTCCGCCGCCAACCAATTGCCCGCCCTTGGCGCCCGCCGGTCCGTAGATCTCGAAGATAAAGCCGGTGTAATAATCAAGCCGGCGGCCGAAGCCCGCGTCGAAGGTGATGGCGCCAACGTCAAGGCCACGGTCCCTCATCGCCGAAAGGCGCGCCGTGTAGGCGGCGAGCGGTGCGGAGAGATCAAGCCCATTCTGTTTTGCGAAGGTGGCAACGGCCGCGCCCGCCTGGTCGGCGGGGGCCGTGATCGACAAATAGGCGCTGAGGGTCTCGGCCGCGGCAACGCTGCCCGAGCTGCCCTTTGCAAGCGCGGCCTGTTCCAGGAACCGTTCGGCGATTTCGCCCGCGCTCCGTCCGCCGACCGCCGAGATACCGGCAATCGATAAAAGATCCTCCACCGCGGCGCGGGCGTCGGCCGGATCGGCCCCATCGAGCGCCGATAAAAATCCCAACCGGATATCCCGATCGTCGTCCGCGGTGTTTCCGGCCATCCGGGCAATCGCCTTGGCGAGCTTTTCCGGTTCGCCGAACAGATCCCGGAGACGCCGACGCCAGACGGCGGGCAGGCCGAGCCCATCGAGGACCGCGACGAACAGGCTTTCATCACCGGTCCGGATTTGGGCCGCTTGCGCGCCAAAGGCGTCAAGGGCTTGGACGCTGAGCGCCAGCATGTCCGCATCGGCCACGTCCCGGTCGGCGCGCCCAAGGCTTTCGGCGCCGATTTGCGGGATTTCGCCAAGGCCTTCCGCCCGCTGGCGGAACACCGGGCCATGATAAAAATAGGCCGCTGGAAGACGGGCCGCGCCGCTCTCCAGATGCGCCCGGCAGACGGGGATGGTGAAATCGGGCCGCAGACACAGGTCCGTGCCATTGGCGCCGGAGGTCAGATAAAGCCGCCGCCGGATGTCCTCGCCGGTCAGATCGATGAAGACGTTCGCGGGCTGCAGGATCGGCGGATCCGCGAGTTGATGACCGGCGTCCCGAAACAGCGTCACGGCCGTGTCGATCGCGTTTTTAGGGGGCGCAGCAAGGCCGGTACCGGACAGAGCCATGGACCTCAGGCTCCCCGCGCCCGGACACGGTCATCCGCCTGCTTGTCCAAAAGCTCGCGCACGGTGTCGACCAGGTTTTCGCGCCGTGCGGTCAATTGCGCCGGGCGGCTTTCGCGCCAGGTCACATTGTCGGCGATCTCAGCCGACAGGCGCTTGCCCTCAATGAGGTCCTTGATCTGGATCTCGCCGGCGTCAAACTCGTCCGAGCCCTGGATGATGGCGATCGGGCAGCCGCGCCGGTCGGCGTATTTGAGCTGGTTGCCGAATTTCTTCCAGTTGCCTTGGTACATCTCCGCGCGGATGCCGGCCTGGCGGAGCTCCTGCACCATCTTCTGGTAGCGGCCAAGCGCCTCCGTGTCGCCGTCCATGACGGTCACCAGAACCGGGGCCACCACCTCGGACGTTTCGAGCTTGCCGAGGTTTTTCAGGGCGGTCATCAGGCGCGACACGCCGATGGAAAAGCCGGTCGCCGGCACGTCCCGGCCGGTGAAGCGCTTGACAAGCCCGTCATAGCGTCCGCCGCCGCCGACGGAACCGAACTGAACGACCTCGCCCTTCTCGTTGGTCACATCGAAGAGGAGTTCCGCCTCGTAGACCGGGCCGGTGTAGTATCCGAGGCCACGGACGACAGACGGGTCGATCGAAATCCGGTCCGACATGTATCCGGACGCTTTCACCAGATCGGAGATGATCTTCAACTCCCCGAAACCGGACTCGAAATGTTCATTGATCGCGAACTTCGAAAGTGCGGCGGTCTTGAAAGTCAGGTCGTTGGTAAAGTCGATCAGATCATCAATCGCGGAGGCGTCCAGAATTTCGACGATTGCGTCGATGGCGCTTTCATGAAGATCCGCACCTGCAGTGAAATCGCCACTTTCGTCTCTACGCCCCGGTCCTAGCAGGAGGCGGACGCCTTCAGATCCGAACTTGTCGTATTTGTCCATTGCCCTGAGGACCGTCAAACGCCGCTCCGCGTTCTCATCGCCGCCGAGGCCGATCGCCTCCAGAACGCCGTCCAGAACCTTGCGGTTGTTGACCCGGATCACGTATTGGCCGCGCGGAATGCCGAGGGCTTCCATCGTATCGGCCATCATCATGCACATTTCCGCATCCGCCTGGACGCCTGGCGCGCCGACCGTGTCGGCATCGAATTGCATGAACTGGCGGAACCGGCCCGGCCCCGGCTTTTCGTTGCGGAACACCCATCCGGCCCGATAGGTGCGGTAGGGCATTTGAATGTCGTTGATGTTCTCCGACACATGCCGGGCGAGCGGCGCGGTCAGATCGTAGCGCAGGCTCATCCACTGCTCGTCGTCGTCCTGGACGGAAAAAACGCCGGCGTTCGGCCGGTCCGTGTCGGGCAGGAACTTGCCGAGGCAATCGGTGTATTCAAAGGCAGGCGTTTCGACCGGATCGAAGCCGTATTGCTCAAAGACCCTCCGGATCCTGGTGAGCATTTCGTCCGTTGCCCGGATGTCGGCGGCAGACCGGTCGGCGAAGCCGCGCGGCAGGCGCGCCTTCAGTTTGTTCGGTTTTTTGGCCATGAAGCGGTAAGTGTCCTGGCGAGATCGTTGCGGCCCGGCGCGGCCGCGGTCGGGCGCGGCACGGGCCTTGAAACTGTCCGGGCTGTCCTAGACGAAACAGGAATTGAGGGCAAGGGACCGGCTGCCTTGCAATTGCCCCAAAGACGGCTATGTTCCGCGCAATTTTCAAACTCCGAAACACCGCAAGGGTCGATGGATCAGGCCGCACACACGAAAGCGCCCTTAAAGGCGCCCGCTGACGACAGCATTGCGGCGCCAGTCCTGGCGCCGGCGGACCTTTCCGTCATTTTGCCGACCTTCAACGAGGCGGAGAACGTGCCGGTCGTCCTGGACCGGCTGAGCGACACCCTGCGCGGGGTCGCCTGGGAAGCCATCATCGTCGACGACAATTCGCCCGATGGAACGACGGCCGTCGCCCGCAAGATCGCGGAGACTGATCCGCGCGTCCGGGTGATCCGCAGGGTCGGCCGGCGGGGCCTCTCCGGTGCGTGCATTGAGGGCATTTTGGCCAGCTCCGCGCCCTTCGTGGCGGTGATGGACGCCGATCTTCAGCACGATGAAACGCTTCTGCCGCGCATGGTGATGGAATTGCGCGCCGGCGCCGACCTGGTCGTGGCGAGCCGCAAGGTCGATGGCGGTTCTTCCGGAACCGGGCTTTCCGGGATCCGCGAGTGGGGCTCGAACATAGCCAACGGCCTCGCCAAGAAGCTGTTGAACGTGAACCTGTCCGACCCAATGAGCGGCTTTTTCATGATCCGGCGGGAAAAGGCCGAGGCGCTGGCGCCGAAACTGTCGGCGCAAGGGTTCAAGATCCTGCTGGACATCGTCTCAAGCGCGGCCGGCAGCCTCAAGATCAAGGAACTGCCCTTCACCTTCCGCGAGCGCTTACACGGCGAAAGCAAGCTCGATACGCTGGTCACGCTCGACTATTTCGGCCTGTTGATGGCCAAGTATTTCGGCAACATCGTTTCCGTGCGGTTTCTGATGTTCGGGCTCGTGGGCGCCAGTGGTCTCCTGGTGCACCTTTTGGCCCTCAGGGCGTTTTTGTTTGTCGGCAATTTTGAGTTCAATCTGGCGCAAACGGCCGCATCCTTTGTCGCCATGACGTCGAACTTCCTGCTCAACAACCAGCTCACCTACCGTGACCGGCGGCTGCGCGGCTTGGATGCCCTGATCGGTCTCTTAACCTTCTACGCGGTCTGTTCGGTCGGTGTTCTGGCCAATGTCGGTGTGGCGAACCTCATCTATCTAGAGCCAAGCTACTGGTGGTTCGCGGGCGCCGCCGGGGCCATCATGGGCGCGGTCTGGAACTATGCCGCCAGCGCCGCGCTGACCTGGCGCAAGATCTGATGGCCGCAAACGCGTCGCGGCCCGCGCGGGACGCCGATCTGCCTGTGTTTCTTCGGCCAAGCGTACTGGCCGCGGTCGTGGCCGGCCTGACGCTTGCGAAACTCATCGCGGCCCACGGCGCGTATTTCGTCGAGGACGAGGCGTATTACCGCCTCTGGGGTCTTCATCCGGCGCTCTCCTACTATGACCATCCGCCGATGATCGGCTGGTGGATCTGGGCCGGGCAGCAAGTCTTCGGGGACACGATCTTCGCGGCGCGGATCCTGGTGGTCCTGTCGTCTGTCGTCGGCTCGCTGGTGTTGTGGCGGACAGCCCGCATCCTGTTCGATGCCCGCGTCGCCGGCTGGGCGGTTCTGCTTCTCAACGCCAGCATTCTAGTCGGCATTGGCGGCATATTGGCAACGCCCGACGCCCCCTCGGTGCTGTTCTGGGGGCTCGGCCTGTGGGCGCTGGCTGAACTCCACACCTCCAAAAATCCCAATTGGTGGCTGGCGGTCGGCCTTTTCGCCGGGCTCGGCCTCTTGTCCAAATACTCCGTTCTGTTTTTTGGCGCCGGCATCGTTCTCTGGATCGTGTGGGTGCCGGAGGCCCGCCGCTGGCTGTTCTCCTGGCAGCTTTGGGCGGGTGGTGCGCTCGCTGTCCTGTTGTTTTCGCCGGTTCTTT
This sequence comes from Roseibium sp., assembly GCA_017643215.1. Classification (GTDB taxonomy): domain Bacteria; phylum Pseudomonadota; class Alphaproteobacteria; order Rhizobiales; family Stappiaceae; genus Roseibium. The sequence continues at coordinate 546,876 of JAEPNV010000001.1, forward strand.
ATTGGAACCACCTTTACGACTGGGCGAGCTTTGAAAAGCAGTTTGGCCGCGCCGGCGGCGATGGCGGCCTGACCTTGAAATACATCTTCGAGTTCGCCGGGGCGTTGGTCGGATTGCTCAATCCCTTGATTGCCGTACTGGCCGCTCTTGGGGCCGTCCGCCTTGTCCGGCGGACCGTCGCCCAAGATGGCGCGGCGGCGCTTCTGGTCCTGACGGTGCTGCCGTTCCTCAGCTATCTCCTTTATCATTCGCTCCATTCCAGAGTGCAGGGCAATTGGCCCGCGCCGCTGTTTCCGGCACTCGCGTTGATGGCCGCGGTCTATGTCGCGGACCCTGGCCTGCGTGCCGCGTTTTGGCGCCGCTGGGGGCTAGCGGCCGTTTCTGTCGGCGTTGTGGTTGCCCTCGTTGTGCAACTCCATGCGGTTGTGCCCTTGACGGGCGCATTCGCCCGCAAGGATCCGACCTTCCAGCTGCGCGGCTGGCCGGAGATCGGCGAGGAGGTTGAGGCGCTCGCACAGCAAGCGGGCGCGGCCTACGTCCTAACCTCCGGCTACGGCCTGACCGGCCAGCTCTCGTTTTTATTGAAAGACAGCCGCCCAGTTTTCCAGACCAATGAACGCATCCGCTATGTCATGGCACCGGCGCCGCTGCCGTTGCAGTTCGAGGGGCCAGGTCTTTATATCGCCGAGGCCCGGCGCGACCGGAGCGCGGTACTGGAAGCCTCATTTGAGCAGGTGGAGCTGGTCGCGACGCTGCCGCGGACCGTCCGCGGCACCAAGCTGGAGGACCTTCGGGTCTATGCGCTGCGCGGACCAAGCCAAAATCCGCTGGAAGCGCTTGAATACGGTGGGTGATCCGGCGAAGCGTTTTCGCCTTGCAAAATCCAAGGGCTTCGCGCAGCTATGGGCATCGTGATGTTTGACCGGTGCCGGACGATCCCCTTCGATGAAACGCATTACGCTTGGAGCCCTCGATTACGGCGTGTCCTTCGGCGTTGACCGCACGTTGCGCCAGCTTCTTCTGGAGCGGCGGCTGAGCGCCGTCGGCTGCCTGGTGGCGAGTTCCTTGTGGTCACGCGAGTTCAAGCCCTTGCAGGAAGTGGCCGACGAGATCGGTGGCAAGCCGCTGATCGGCGTAACACTGGCCTTCAGCGGCGACCGGGTGGCGCCGGTCAGCGCGCGGATGCAACAGGTTTACGGCCCGGTGATGCCCAGCCGCACGAAGTGGGTTCACCGGTCGTTCTTGAGGCTCTTGCCTGACGACATCCTGCGGGAGGAGGCCCGCGCGCAGCTTGATAGGTTCGTCTCCCTGATGGAGCGCGAACCGGCGATTGTCGCTGTCCGTGACGGACTGCTGGCACGCTTCGCCCTTGCCCGGCTCGTCATCGACACGATCGCGGAGTGCAAGTTCAAGACCCCACCGCTGCTGATTTGTCCGGTCCAGTCACGCCGTGCCCATGCCCGGATGTCGGCGCGCGCCGCGCCAAACGGCGTCAAGGTTCTGCCGCGCGGTCCGTCCTTGCCGGAGACGGACAATCCTGAGGAATTGCAGGTGCGGCTGGAACACCATTTCGATGGGCTCGCCGACATGACGTTCGTTGCATCGATCCCGGGCCGGGCGGACAAGCGTCTGCGCCGCGATGAACCGCAAGAGAAGATCGCGATCCGCGAATGCCAGCGCGAGGTCCTGGCGAGCGGCCGGTTTTTCCGCACGCTGGTGGCGAAAGACGTCTTCTTGCATTGAACGCCGGCGCTGAAACGAAAAAACGGTTCCGGCGGGGGACGGAACCGTTTTTCGTGGAGGTCTGAAGCGGGCCGGGGAGTGCCCCGCTTCCATGCTTATGAATATAGGTTTACTTTGAAGATATGCACGTGATGCAGGTCACACTTGGGGCGGATTGGGCACACCCCAGGGCAGTCAAAAAGCGGCAGGGGACGGGCATTGGACGCCATTCAGGATTTTTTGCGCAACAGCTTTTCGCTGGAAGGGCTCTCGCCGGACCTTGCCGTGGGCTTGTCCCGGCTTGCCCGGCCGATGAAGATTCCGGCCGGAACGGTCCTGTTTGAAAACGGCGACCCGGGCAACGGCTGTTATGCGGTCCTGGAAGGCTCGCTCAAGGTGTCGATCCTGTCGATCGACGGTGACGAGCAGCTTCTGGCCGTCCTGGGCCCGGGCGATTTGGTCGGTGAACTGGCGCTCCTGGACGGTCGGCCACGGTCCGCGACAGTCAGCGCCTTGAAAGCGGCTCAGCTCGGCTTCATCGACAAATCGGCGTTCCAGCGGTTCGCGGACGAAAATCCGGCCGTCTACCGGCACATGCTGTCGATTGTCGGAAAACGGCTCCGGCACGCGAACGACGTTCTTGCCGCCCGGTCCTTCCTGCCGCTGCCCGGACGCGTTGCCCAGACCTTGCTGCAACTGTCCGAAACCTTCGGCAAACCGCTCGACGACGGACGCATCCTCATCCACTACAAGCTCAGCCAGTCCGATATCGCCAACATGGCCGGGGCGGCCCGGGAAAATGTCAGCCGTGTCCTGAACGACTGGAAGCGCGCCGGAACGATCAGCCGGATTTCCGGCTACTATTGCCTGGAGCAGCCCTCGATCCTGCAGCAGGCGGCAACCCTGTGACGCCTTTCATATGGTGCGCTTGCTGGCGCAATCCATCCGACCACGATTATGGAGACCGACTGTGAGCGACGAACAGCCCGTGGGCGAATTGACCCTGCGCACGATGGCCATGCCGGCCGACACCAACGCCGCCGGCGACATTTTCGGTGGCTGGGTCTTGAGCCAGATGGATCTGGCGGGCGGGATCGCGGCCGGCCAGCGGGCGGCGAGCCGAGTGGTCACAATCGCCGTGGACAAGATGAAATTCATCCGGCCGGTCCATGTCGGCGATGTTTTGTGCATCTACAGCCGGATCGGCCGGATCGGCACGTCGTCCATGGAGGTGGAATTGGAGGCCTGGGCGCTGCGCCAACGGTTCGGCGTTCGCGAGAAAGTCACCCACGCGACTTTCACGATGGTGGCCGTGGATGAGCACGGCAAGCCGCAAGCGGTGCCGAAGACCGCGCCGGCCGCCGCCGCCGGATAACGTCGGCGAACAGCCGTTCATCGATCGCGCAGAAACAGCCGCTGGCCCAGAGCCCGAGCAGGTCGACAAGTCGCGCGCGCCGCTCCGCATGGGACAAGGCAGGCAGGTGACGCGGCAATCCGCCGAAAATGCGCAAGGTTTCGATCCGCGCAAGCACACAGTCTTCCGCCGCATCCAGCCAGGCATCACCGGCTGGACCAGCCGCAGATTGCCCGGAAAGCGCCTGGACGGCAGACCGGTCCAGACCGTGGTCCCCGCCGGAAAAGGGGGGCTTTGACATAAAATCCTCCATCGGTTTCCCGAGGAGGACTGGCGCAATTTCAAGAACACCGCTTCGTTGCCCGTTCCGTATGGAACGCCTTGGCCACATCCCTGTTGCGGAAACCACCTTGCCCGGTCGGCAGGTTGGCGAGGGCGCCAGCCCTTCTCTTGATGATGGGCGGGTTATGCCATGACCCGGCGCCGTTGGCAACACCGTGACAAGTCCGCAAGTTGGGGCGACGATTGTGACCGCGGTGAATGCCGTACGTCGGATCTGCCGGCGTCAGGGATTGCCGCAGCACGGGTCGCCCGCCTGGATCGGTGGGCACGGCACCGTGGCATAGGAACAAAACACACAACAATCGCCGTCCTTCGGCTTCAACACCGCTTTGCACGCCTTGCATTCATAAAACCATTGGCATGCGTCCGTCGGCATGGTTTCGGTTTCAATATGACCGCATGCGGGGCAGGTGAGTATGCTCTTCAGAACGGTGGTTTGTGTGGTCATGGTTTCACATCCGCAGGATGATGTAGTCGTTGATCCGGGTCTCGTTGAAAACGATAACCCATGCAAGAGCGGTTGACGCCGTGCTTGCCGAAAGCTTCCACTTCAGATGCCGTATCGTGCCGCTTTTATGTGACATCAACCACGCCAGTACGACCATGGCCGTTGCAAAGGCCAAGGCATAGTAGCTTACGGCAGCGATACTCCCGAAAATCGCCAGCCAGCTTCCTCCTGCGCCCAGCAACATGAATGCCAGGGGCAAGACACAACATGATGCGACCGCAAGGGCCGAGAACGAGGCAAAATAGCTGACACCAAGATAACTGCGCATCATGCGTCCTTTTTGGCAATCACGACATTGCGTTCTGACAGCGAACACGGACATGTATAAATTCTGTAGTCACTACAGGATCAAGCAGGCCATGATCACATGATCGCGATAGGTGAGGCGTCCCGGCAAAGCGGGGTCGGAATTGAGACAATCCGGTACTATGAACGTGTGGGTCTTGTTCCAAGACCGGAACGAGCCGCCAACAACCGGCGCCTATATTCCGCAGCGGACGTTGGCCGGCTGCGTTTTCTCAAGAAATGCCGTGACTTAGGCTTCGCGCTCGCAGATGCGAAGACGCTCCTCGACCTCTCCGAGCAATGCAGCGATGACTGCCGATCGGTCAAGGAACTGGCCGACATCCACATTGCCGATGTGCGCAGGAAAATCAGCGAACTCACTGAACTGGAGGCCGCGTTGAATGAACTCACAGCCAATTGTGCGAGCGGAAACGTTGCGTGTCCGATGCTTGGCCGTCTGCGAAGCAAATAGCGTCAATTGTACCCACGAATGGGACCGTCCGAAGCGTGAGGACCGGGGCGCTTGGACCGATCTCAGGCGGGAACCGGGTCGGTTTGGGACCGGTCGTAGTCAATCCGGCCGTCGACCAGATGAATGCGCCGGTGCATGCGCGTCGCGATGTCCATGTCATGGGTGACGGAAATAATTGTGGTGTCCTTTGTTGAGACGATATCTTTAAGGGTCTGGAACACCTGTTCGGTCGCATGGCTGTCGAGGCTGCCGGTGGGTTCGTCCGCAAGGATCAGCGGCGGCGCGTTGGCGAGCGCGCGGGCAACGGCAACGCGCTGGCGCTGCCCGCCGGAGAGTTGGGCCGGACGCCGGTTCAGTAAGTCTCCGAGCCCGAAATTCGCCAAAAGATCGGTCGCCCTTTGTTTCTGATCCCGTTTGGAGAGCCGGGCGAGTTTTTGCATCGGAACCATGACGTTTTCCAATGCGGTGAATTCCGGCAGCAGGAAGTGGAATTGAAAGACGAAGCCGATTTGCTCAAGACGCAGGTCGGCCAATTCCACTCTGGAACGTGCATGGGTCGGATGTCCGTTGATCAGGACCTCCCCGCGTGTCGGCCGGTCGAGCAGTCCGAGCAAATAAAGCAGCGAGGATTTGCCCGATCCGGACGGCCCGGTGATGGCCACGAACTCGGACCGTCCGATCTGTAGATTGACATCCTCCACCAGCGTGACCGGGACGACCCCGGGCAGGATCCGGGTCAGGTTCCGCGTTTCCAGAAGCGGTGCATCGGGAGAAGACCCAAGCATGACCGTCAGGTGGCTCCCCGGATGATGTCGACGGGATTGAGCTGGGCGGCCCGGCGCGCGGGCAAATATCCGGCAATGCCCGAGGACAGCAGCGCCAGCGCGGCGGCAATGAGATAGTGGATCGGCGAAATGAAGATCGGCATTTGGGTTACCTCGGCGCCGACGGAGTATTCGAACTCGATCGTTGCCATGTATCGCGACAGGGCGTATCCGAGTGCAGACCCGGCGACCGCCCCGAAAAGACCGATGACGAGCCCTTCGATGGCGAAGATCATCTGCATATCCGTTTCACGAAAGCCGAGAGATTTCAGGATCGCGATGTCGCGCGCCTTCTCGTGAACGATCGTCGAGATGATGTTGAAGATCCCGAAGCCGGCGACCAGCAGGATCGCGCCGACGACCGTGTACATGATGATATTGCGGATCGTGAAGGCCTCCATCAGCCCCTCGTTGGCCTCGATCCACGACACGGCCTTGTAGCCGAGCTGCCGTTCGGCGCGCGCCGCAACATCGTTTGCGTCATCGATCGTTGCAAGCCGGATCGTGATCCGGTTGATGATGTTTGGCTTTTCCAGAAGGATCTGGGTGGCTTTGAGCGGCGCATAGGCAAGACCCTCGTCGCTGGCGGTCACGCCGGTGTGGAACAACCCGACAACCTTGAACCGCTTGGACAGGCCGGCGGCCGAGGTCAGCGTGATCATGTCGCCGAGCGCCGCGCCGAGGCGGTTCGCCGCCGTGTCGCCGATGACAAGACCGTTCGCCGTCGACGCCAGATCCAGGAAGCGGCCCTGGCGCATGTCCTCGGCAATCTGCGACACTTGAAGCTGGCGGTCGGGCACAACGCCGACGATTGTCACGCCCAGGTCCTGGCCGCTGTAGCGCAGAACGGCTTGGCCGCTGAGGCTTTGGGCCATGTTGCCCGGGACCCATTCGCGCAGTGACACGAGCGCTTCGGTTGGATTGCGAATACCGCGCAAGTCCTCCAGCGGCCTCAGGCCGTGAATGGCGGTGGCATCATAGACACGGCTGGCCGGCTGGACCGTCGCCACCCGCTTTTCATCCTGGATTTCCACATGCGGGATCGCGTTGATCAAGGTGTCGACGAAATCGCGTTGCGATCCTTCCATCAGCGCCGCCATCGCGATCGAAAACCCGACTCCCAGCGCAACGCCCAGCGTGGAGACAATGGTCTGGCGCAGGCGGCTTCTGATATGCGTCGCCGCGATTTTGAACTGCAGCATCATGATCCGTTATCGGAGCCGAGGACCCGCACGGTCTGCCCCTCCTCAAGGTCTTCGCGGTACGGATTGACCACCCGGCTGTCCTCGCCCAGCCCCTCAAGCACCTCCACCGCCCGGGTGCCGCGGATGCCGGTCTTGACCCAGGTCTTTTCCAGGTCGCCGTCCGCCTGCACGATCCAGACCGATTGACCGTCCAGCGCCGACACGGGAACCAGAAGCACGTTCTCCACTTCCCGCGTGACAATGTTGAGTTCCACCGTCATGCCAATGCGCAGCGGCGTGTCGTCCGGCAGGCCCAGATAAACGCGGTAGTTCTTCAGAACCGGGTCGCCTTTCGGCGTGATCCGGGTCACCGTGGCCTCCAGGACCGCGTCCGGAAACGCATCGGCGCGGATCAGGGCCTTTTGGCCCGGGGCAACCTTCGGGATATCTTCTTCGTTGACTTCCGCAACAAGGTGCAAGGGACGGGGCTGACCGATCCAGAACAGGATTTCGCCAGGTTCGGCCACCTCGCCGACCGATCCGTCCTGACGCAGGACAACGCCGGTCATCGGCGCGACAAGCTGGTAGTCGTTCAGCCGCTCGCGCTGGGCGGCGATCAGGGCTTCCACCTGGACGAGCTGGCTCTGGGCGCGATCGTAAATATGCTGGCTGATCACCCTGCGTTCCAGGAGCTCCAGGGCGCGCTCCTGTTCGGCCTGCGCCAAGGTGCGGCGGGCTTCGAGCTCCCGAAGCGTGGCCCGCGCGTCACCGCTGTCCAATTCGGCAAGCTGCGCATCCTTGACGACCTCATCGCCCTCGCAATGGCACAGCGACACGATCCGTTCCCGGACGACGGCCGTGACCTTGGCCCAGTTTTCCGGTTCCACCACAGCGGTTGCATAAACAACATCGGCAGCGGTGCCGCGGTAGGGCTGCGTGACGGCAACGTCCATGGGCCGACCGACCCACCAAGCCATCGCTACCACGGAACACAGCGCTGCGATCGCAACGACAATCGCGGTCCGTGCCATGTTTCCTCCTTCCGGCCGCCCGGCCTACCTTGCGGGCCCGCATGATTGCCTGCCTTGGCCTGGATCAAAACTGCCGGCAAGCGCCGCTACATATGCACCGAACGAGGAGCAGGGCCGATGTGGCAATGGCTAGGCGTCCACGACCTTCACGACCAGTTTGCCGGTGTTTGTGCCCTCAAACAGCTTGTTGATCGCGACCGGCGCCTGGTCGAGCCCATCCACGACGTCCAGCCGGTAGGTCAGTTTGCCGGCTGCGATGAGTTTTCCGAGTTCGGCGAAAATGGCCGGGTACGTGTCGAAATGGTCGGTCATGACAAAGCCTTTGAGCGACAGCCGCCGGCGAATGATGGCGGTCATGTCCGGATACTCGTCGGGACGGTCGCCGTTATAGACGGAGATAAAGCCGCACATGACCATCCGGCCGTGGGCTTTCATGTGCCGGAGCGCGGCCGCGAACGGTTTGCCGCCGACATTTTCGAAATGAAGGTCGATGCCGTCCGGGGCAAAGGCCGCCAATCCGGCATCCAGGTCGTCCGTCCGATAGTTGAGGGCCGCGTCAAAACCGAGATCGTCGACCAGCCAGCGGCATTTTTCCGGCGTCCCGGCAATGCCAATGACCCGCAGCCCGAGCGCCTTGCCAATCTGTCCAACAAGCGAGCCGACGGAGCCCGCCGCGCCGGTGACGCACAACGTCTCGCCGGCTTTGGGTTCGCCGACCTTGACCAGACCATGATAGGCGGTGGCCCCCGCCAGACCGAAGACACCCATGTAGTCTTCCATGGAGACGGTCGGCGGCACCACGGTGAGTTGGCCGGGCGCAACATCCAGCCGCTCGGTCCATCCGGTAAATCCGGTCACCCAGTCGCCGGTCGAATAGGCATCCGTCCGGCTGTCCTCGACGATCCCGATGCCCAGTGAGCGCATGGTGTCGCCGATGGCCACGGGTGGCAAATAACTCTTGGTGTCCGGCGACACCCAGCCGCGCATGGCTGGATCAAGCGATACGTAGGCCACTTTGACGCGCGCCTGTCCGTCGGCAAGGGGTGGCAGGTCGTCCTGCACACGCTCGAATGTCTCCGGCGAAAAACGCCCGGACGGGCGGGACTTCAGAATATAGCGGACATTCATCACGGCAACGGGTCCTCGTGGGTTATCAGTCGAAGGGCCGGTGGGCCTGGTTCGCTCAGTAGTGCGGCGGTTTCCCGGCCTCGTGGCCTGGAAGGGCGTTTTCAATCAGCTCCTCGACCTGGTCGGTCATGTCCGCGAGCCGGCGGGTCAGCCGGTCGATCTGGCGGCCTTGTTCAATGACAACGCCGTTCAATTCGTCAAGGGTGCGTACCGCATGCGCCAGATCCATTTCAAGCTTTTCAATACGCGCGTCGGCATCATCTGACATGGGTCTTCACTCGCGTTCAGGACCGGGACTGATCCGCGTGTCAGCCGGGTCTCAAAGGCCCCTCTGGCATGGTGTTTTAGCCCGGGCCATCGGCCACGTAAATTCATCGGCTAAATGCGATGGGTTTATTTTTATATCATGGCCCCTACATAGGCGGTGCGGCGCTGTGTCGTCTCCAATTCGAAAACAGGTTTGAGCCTGTCCCCCCCGATTTACCTATCCGAAAGTGCACCATGCCCCAGTTGTCCGACTATCAGATCACCCAGAAATGGCCCGCCCAACATCCGGACCGGCTGCAACTTTATTCCCTGCCCACGCCCAACGGCATCAAGGTTTCCGCGATGCTGGAGGAGACGGGTCTTGCTTACGAGCCGCATCTGGTCAGCTTTTCAACGGACGACCAGATGACGCCGGAGTTTTTGTCGCTCAATCCCAACAACAAGATCCCGGCGATCATCGATCCGAACGGACCGGACGGCGCGCCTCTGGCGCTTTGGGAATCGGGCGCCATCCTGATTTATCTCGCCGAAAAGACCGGCCAATTCCTGCCGGCCGATCCGGGCGAGAAATACGAGACGATCCAGTGGCTCATGTGGCAGATGGGCGGACTTGGCCCGATGTCCGGCCAGGTCGGTTTCTTTCACAAGTTCGCCGGCAAGGACTTTGAGGACCGCCGCCCGTTCGAACGCTATCGCGACGAGGTCAAGCGCCTTCTGGGCGTTCTTGACCGCAGGCTGGAGGGCCGCGAGTTCATCATGGGCGGCGACTACACGATCGCCGACATGGCGTCCTGGCCGTGGGTGCGCACGATCGATGGTTTTTATGAGGCCGGTGAACACGTCGGCCTTATGGACATGAAAAACGTCTTGCGCTGGCTGGAGACGTGCAAAAGCCGGCCGGCCAGCGAAAATGCCGTCAACATCCCCGCGCGCGACTAGCCGCGTCATTGCCGGCGGCGGATCTTGTCCGTGCGCCGCCGCGACCGGTCCGGTTTGCCGATCGCTCTTGCGGATCCGTTCTGGCCGGCGTCGCGTCACACGGAGCCCGGTCTTGCGTCCTTGGTCCTGGAACCATCATGTGGTGATGGCCGGACAACGGGGAGAGTGATGGCGGACCAGACCAATGCGAGCCTGAAGATCATCCAGGCTGCGAATGCCTGCTTTGGAACGATGCGTTTCGTCGACGCATGCGAAGCAACGCATTTCCAATACAACATCATGTTTTCAAACGGCCAATTGCCGAGCATCTATTGTGCCGATGATCCGGCGCAATCGGATAATTCGGTCCGGTTGCGACCGCGCCACAAGGATGGCTTCTGTGCGATCGGTGCCCAGACCCGCCTTTATTTCGCGGTTGCCGGCTTGACTGGTCAAATCCAGAACCTGGAAACGGCGCTCTCCACCGACATGGCGCTTGTTGGAGGACCGGTCTACCAATCCCGCTACTATGTATTCGTCCGCCTTGGTGTCGACCGCGACACGATTCAGGGGAATTTGGGGGGCCTGATCCATCAGGCCACGGCCGTCACCACCCAACAACTGATCGATCTCAATGCCGCTCGCGAAGACCCGCCGGCGACCCAAGTCCTTTATGTCAATCAGGGCGCGCTCCTTGGCACGTTTTGGGTCAGCAAGCTGCCGTATTGGACCACGCCGGCCGATGCTGCGCCGAACCGCCTCTACCGTCCCCTTGATCTGATCGATTTTGAAATTGAGGCCGAGCAGGTCCCGGTGGCGCAGGGCGACGACATGGCCGCGGTGCTCGACCTCGTACCGGAGGATGACGAGGACATCCACTATGGCCATTCGCTGATCACCGGGCCCGGACTCCAGGCCTATTACGGCGCGCAAAACTATGACAATGGCCGGGGCGGCACGATCCCGGGCGCGACCATTTGGGCCAATCTCTTCCGCCTTGGGGCGTTCAAGCAATATCACGGGCTGTCCGCAAATGGTGTAGCGGGCGCGGCCACCGAGATCCTGCCGGACGCGGAAATCTACTCCCTCGACATGTTCGATTTTTATCCCGACTATTCCGAGGACCGGGACGACGATGCCAAGGCGGCGCTCCAACTCCCGGCGATCTGCAACATGATCAGCAATTTCGTCGACAACTGACCGTCAGACTTCGCAGGCAAGCAAAAAGGACGGTGGTGGCCCGTGCCCAAAGCCTTCAAGGGCCACGTCCTGGCCGTCAGGCCCAGCGCGCATGACGGTCAATACGGCGTCTTCTTCGGGGCCAACAGGGTCGCCAAAATCGACCTTTCAACCCTATGAAGGTGTCAGCGATGTCCCCGAACACGTGTCAACCATCTCCCAAGACTAAACATCGGGGGCCGGGGCGGCATGGTGTCCGGCGCAGGACGGGAGAGCGGCCGCGACCACAGTGGCTCGCCGATCCCGGCTCGGGGGCCGGGATGACATTTCGTGGGGGCGGACGCCGAGTAAAGGCGCGATCTCACCCCGCCCTTGATCGTCATCCCATGGCTTGACCATGGGACCCATACCGCGATGTCGCCACCAGCTGTCCAGTTCCGTTTGGAAAAAGACGGGCATGGATGCCATGGCCTGTCCCGCTGCTGTCCGGTTCAAAATCCAGGGGCAGGCATATGTCATTGACCCCATTGCGCTTTGCGCGGCCAATATGCGCAAGGACATGGAATTTGGCATTGGGGCTACCAGCAGTTCTGTGCTTTCCCGGAGGCCGCGTGAGCGGCCGTCCGGGACCCGGCAACCCCTAAATTTTATTCTGGAAAACAACACCTTCCGCAAAGTGCTGGGCCCCGGCTCGGGGGCCGGGGCGGCATGGTGAGGATTGCGGGCTGACAATGAAAATCCCACAACCGGGTTAAACCGGACAGCAGTGGGACAGGCCCGAGCATGACTGCCGAAAGGTCAGTGGGCGTGTTAGAATCCCATGCCGCTCCCCGTACCGCAAAGCGGCGCAAGCACGAACAACGGGCGGCCCGCGCAAAAAGGGCGGCCCGATGACCGCCCTTTCCGAAATGCGTTGAACTGAGGGCTTCTTAGAAGCCCATGCCGCCACTGAACCTGCCGTAGCAGGTTCAGCATAAATCCGATGGTCGGCTTTATGGGCTTCTTAGAAGCCCATGCCGCCCATGCCGCCCATGTCCGGAGCGGCCGGTGCCGCGGCTTCCTTCTTCGGAAGTTCGGCAACCATGGCTTCGGTGGTGATCAAGAGGCCGGCAACCGAGGCTGCGTCCTGAAGCGCGGTCCGCACGACCTTGGTCGGGTCGATGATGCCCGCTTCAATCATGTTGACGTATTCTTCGGTCTGGGCGTTGAAGCCGAAGGTCGGGTCATCGTTCTCCAGAACCTTGCCGACCACGATGGAGCCTTCGACACCCGCGTTTTCGACAATCTGACGGATCGGCGATTCCAGAGCCCGCAGGACGATCTTGATGCCGGCTGCAATGTCGGGATTGTTGGACTCCAGAGCGGCGACCGCGGCCTTGGCGCGCAGCAGCGCGACGCCGCCACCGGCCACAATGCCTTCTTCCACAGCCGCGCGGGTTGCGTTGAGGGCGTCGTCGACGCGGTCTTTCTTTTCCTTCACCTCGATTTCAGTGGCACCGCCAACGCGGATCACGGCCACACCGCCAGCAAGCTTGGCCAGGCGCTCCTGGAGCTTCTCGCGGTCGTAGTCGGATGTGGTTTCCTCGATCTGGGCCTTGATCTGGCCAACGCGGCCCTGGATGTCGTCCTTGGAACCGGCACCATCAACGATGGTGGTGTTTTCCTTGGTGATGGAGACCTTCTCGGCGGTGCCGAGCATGTCCAGGGTGACGTTTTCCAGCTTGATGCCGAGATCTTCGGAGATCACCGTGCCGCCGGTCAGGATCGCGATGTCTTCCAGCATCGCCTTGCGGCGGTCGCCGAAGCCCGGTGCCTTGACGGCTGCAATCTTGAGGCCGCCACGCAGCTTGTTGACCACGAGCGTTGCCAGGGCTTCACCTTCAACGTCTTCCGCGATGATCAGCAGCGGACGCGAGGACTGAACCACGGCTTCCAGGATCGGCAGCATGGCCTGCAGGTTGGAGAGCTTTTTCTCGTGCAGCAGGATGTACGGCTTTTCCAGGTCCGCAAGCATCTTGTCGGCATTGGTCACGAAGTAGGGCGACAGGTAGCCGCGGTCAAACTGCATGCCTTCGACGACTTCGAGTTCGGTTTCCAGCGACTTGGCTTCTTCAACCGTGATGACGCCTTCGTTGCCGACTTTCTGCATGGCTTCGGCAATGTCCTTGCCGACCTGCTCGTCGCCATTGGCGGAAATCGTCCCGACCTGAGCCACTTCCTCAGAGGTCGTGATGGTCTTGGAAGCAGCTTCCAGGGCTTTGACGGCTTCGGCAGCGGCAAGGTCGACACCGCGCTTCAGATCCATCGGGTTCATGCCGGCAGCAACGGCCTTGGCACCTTCCTTGACGATCGACTGGGCGAGGACCGTTGCGGTCGTCGTGCCGTCACCGGCAATGTCGTTGGTCTTGGAAGCGACTTCGCGCACCATCTGTGCGCCCATGTTTTCGAACTTGTCTTCCAGTTCGATTTCCTTGGCCACCGACACACCATCCTTGGTGATGCGCGGAGCACCGAAGGCCTTGTCGAGAACCACGTTGCGGCCTTTCGGGCCAAGGGTCACCTTCACGGCGTTTGCGAGGGTGTCAACGCCTCTCAGCATGCGCTCGCGGGCGTCAGAGGAGAACTTTACGTCCTTTGCAGCCATTTTATCGTCTCACTTTCAAAGGGATTGGGGAGTGACGTTACAAGCGGCGCCGATCAGGCGATCACGCCCATAATGTCGGATTCCTTCATGATCAGCAGGTCTTCACCGTCGATCTTGACTTCGGTGCCGGACCATTTGCCGAACAGAACGCGGTCGCCTTCTTTGACATCGATCGGGATCAATTCGCCGGAGTCCTTGCGGGCACCATTGCCGATGGCGACAACTTCGCCTTCTTGTGGCTTTTCCTTAGCGGTGTCCGGGATGATGATCCCGCCGGCGGTCTTTTCTTCAGAATCGACGCGGCGAACAACGACACGGTCGTGCAGCGGACGAAATGCCATGTGACTGTTTCCTCTCATGGGCACGCTCCACCTTGGGCAGCGCGCGAAGCATGATGATTTGGTTTGAATGACGCGAGGAAAATCCCCCGCTTGTTAGCACTCCCCATGGGCGAGTGCCAACTGCGCTCGGATTTATGAATTGAACGCTGGAATGTCAATGGCGCCGGTCTAATATTTGTCCGGCGGGGTTAAGATCGTGTCCTGCCGGCGTTCCGCCGGATCCACGATGGTAAACTGCTTTTATGTCTCCAAAACAGCCGTCCTGCCCGGAGAGGGCGGTCAGGGGGGGCAACTCATTCGGCCGCTGAAATGGAGAACGGCAGCGAGGCGGTTGCCGATTTGCCGCCGACCTCGTCTTCAAAATCCAGTTCCAGGGCATAGTCACCTGCCGGAAGCCCGGAGAACTGGAACGCGAGGGTTGCCGGCAGTTCGCGGCGCGCACTCCGCCCTTCGCTGGAAAAAGCGGCAAAGGCGTCCTGCTGCGCGAGGACCTGCCCGGTAGCGTTGATCAGCCGGAAATCTGCCGCAATGCGGTAACTGAAGATGCCATCGGCTTCTTCGACCGTGAAACCGACCGGTTCGGCGTAAACATGGATGGCTTCTTCGGGTGCGAAAACGGACGACGAGCGCGGCTGGTACTTGCCGTACCCGGTCGCCGGACCGTCGGAGAACACCACTTTTGAAAAGGCAAGGGGTCCGGCGTCCCAGCTTTCCGATACCGATTGAAAAGCGGCCGAAAGCGCTGCCGATGGTTCGGGAAACTCGGTCGTCGCGTGGCCCTCGGCCAGCGCCGTGCCGGCGTAGGCCGCCATCACCGTGAACATGGCTGCCGGGGCCGCCCGTCCAAGTAAGCCATCGAACATCCGCATTCCCCCGACCGCGCTCTCAGCGCGCATTGCAAGCCGTTGTTTTTTGCGGATATAGACTGCTTGTCCAATGGACACAAGAAAATGCGTGCAGTGCGGTAAACAGATAGCCGGTTAAACGCTGCGCACGGACCAGGCCTGCCGTTTACGGTAGATGGTGGAAGGACTTATTTCCAGCGCCGCCGCTGCCATGGCGATATTGCCGTCAAACGCGTCCAGCGCGTCTTCGATGATCCGGCGTTCTTGAGCCCACAGCGGTTCGATCGAGCCAAACGGGCGGTGCGGCTGGGGCGGCCTTGTGCGCTCGCGCGACAAGTCCGCCAAAATGGAGGAGCGGCCAGAGGGATCGCGGATCACGAGCGGCAACATGTCCAGTGTGATCGAGGCGCCATCGTTCATGACAACGATATGTCGGATCGTGTTTTCAAGTTGCCGGACATTGCCCGGCCAGGCGTAGCTCTCCAGACACGCTTCCGCGTCCGCATCGAAACCCTTGAAACCGCGCCCTTCTTCCGTTGAAAACCGGGCCAGGAAGGACAGGGCCAGCGGGCCGATATCCTCCCGGCGGTCGCGCAGGGGCGGCAACTGGATCGGCAGAACATGCAGCCGGTAGTAGAGGTCCTCGCGAAACCGTCCCGCGGTGATTTCGTCCAGCGGATCGCGGTTGGTCGCGCAGATGATACGCGCATCGACCGACCGCATGGATGTGTCGCCGAGCCGCTGGAACGTTCCCGTTTGCAGGAAGCGCAGCAGCTTGCTTTGAAGCAGGAGGTCCATTTCCCCGATTTCATCGAGGAACAGCGTGCCGCCATCGGCCTGTTCGGCGGCGCCGGCCCGGTTGTCAGCCGCGCCAGTGAAGGCGCCGCGGACGTAGCCAAAGATCTCGCTTTCAATAAGGTCGCGGGGAATGGCGGCGCAATTCAGGGTAATGAACGGTTTGCCTTTGCGATCGGACAGGTCGTGGATCGCATTGGCGCAAAGCTCCTTCCCGGTCCCTGACTCTCCTGTGATGAACACCGGCGCCTGGGATGGCGCCATACGGGAGATCTGGTCATGAACTTGACGGATCGCCGTGGACGCACCAATGAGTTTGGCCTCGCCTACGGACGTGTCCGTGTGCACCGCCGCTCCGCCACGCCGGGACGGCGAAGAGGGGTTCAGGTCGTCGGTCCCGCCATCATGGCCTGGCATAGGGAGCTTTGTAACGATCTCCGAATGCGGCACCAAATCACGTGCAAGGACCGGGCGCTGGTCCAACTGACCGGAAATCTTCCGCGCCAAGGCATCCAGCGAGAACGGTTTGGTGAGAAAGTCGTGTGCGCCGGCGCGCATGGCCGATACGGCGCGGGAAACAGATCCCCGGGCGGACACGGCGATGATCACTGTGGAAGGGCAGCGGACCGCGAATGGTTCCAGAGCATCGTCGTTGCCGATCGTCTCAAGATCAAGCACCAGCACATCGGTCGATTTTCCGGCAAGATCCTGCAAGCAAGCGGATGGATCGGAGTAGATTTCCGGTTCGGCGCATACAAGGGAAAGTTTTGCACATACCGCGGCCGTCCGGCTTGCCTCGGAGTTCGAGGCATCAAGAACACGCACCATCACGGGCCGGTTCTGGCCCTCATTACTCCCCATTGCGGGATATCCCCCATCACGTGTGCTGGTTCGAAAAGAATCAAAGCGATTGCCTTTTCGAATAATTCACGAAACAGGGTAAACAAACCGTTGTCGCGCGTTGCCTCGCGGCCGACCGGAGCGGTCGGAGTAGGTGTCTGCTGCGCTTTGCCCGACCGGCTGCCGGAGGCGGAAACCAACTACATCCGGCCGACCAGGAATCCGGCCGCAAAACCCAACAAGCACGCTCCGGCGATCCAAAGGGAGGCATGGGCGCCGATGACAGGCCAAAGAGGCCGCCGGCTCAGCGCGCCCCATTCAGTGGAACCGGTGCTGGATTTCAAGGTGTCGGGCGCGTTTGGCGCAGGCAATGGAACCAGGTTGTCGGCGATGGGCGCCACATCCGAAGCAGAAGCCACGGCCGCCGGGCCGATGTGCGGCACATCGGCAAGATCAACGGTAGTCTCGTTGGCTGTTGGGCTTTGAGCGGCCGCGAACACAAAAACCGGCGTATACCGTCCCTTCGGAATTCCGATTTTCAGCGGCACGTCGGCGCCGCTGCCGGTATAGTAATCGTCCAGTCTGCGGCGCAATCGGGCCGCCTCGACGCGCACGATCGGGTCGGTCGCCGGATTGAAGGTGGAATTGCGGCCAAGGGCTTCGACAGCGATCGTGTAGCCTTTGATCTTATCCGGGTGGTCCTCCAATACCGCTTCGACGACGAAGCTCAAAAACGCACGAAGTTGCGGAACGGACCTGAACTCCGGACTTGTCAGGACACTGTCAAGTGCTTCCCTTATGTCATGCTTGGTCGCGTGTTCTGTGGCTGACGGGTATTCTTGTGTTCCGGCATGGTGCTGGCCGGTCGGTGTGCCGGACCAGGGGCGTGTCCGGTAATCCCGGCGCTCGCCCTGGCTCGGATCCCAGCCGTCTTTTGGGCCGGGCGCCGCTGGCGCGCGCGATCGGGCGCCGGTCGTCGGTACATCACCCGTTTCGGCGTTGGTGTTGTCGGAAGAACCACGATCAGACGGGTCATTGTCCATCGCATCATCGACGTCCTTCAGGTCCGCGCACGCGCGCGCACCCTGGGATATGTGCCCAGCTGTCACCATCCAGACGCCCCCTCAAGGCTGTCGTCTGCCGGCTTGGACCGGCAGAACTCGCCCACTACCGTCACGTTAGTAGACACGGTCTGAGTTGAAAAGCCATAATACGTTGGAATACGGACAAAGCAGAACCGGCCTGCCAAAATGCGGGGGGACTTTTGCCCGTCCAACCCGAAGTGTCGTATTGTCGGGGACAATTCCGCCTAAATCCTTGTCCTATTGGCATCTGAGTCGGAACAAGGCGCTGATTAAGGCATCATTAACGTCAAATTTGTGATTCGTGCACGAGTGCTGAGTGACCATGGGCCGCACTGCGACCATCTTTATCGTTTTCTGCATGGGGGTCATCGCGGCATCGGTGGCCGCCATCGTGATATTCCAATTCGGGCGGCCGTTCGGCGAAGCCGTTTCCCTGTCCCTGGCCTTGATGTGCACGATGGTGGTGGTCCATTTGCTGGTCGGCCGCAGCCGCGATCGCGGCGCGGTCAGCGAAGCGGTCGATCGCCTGGAAGACCGGTTGGCGGACATCGATGAGGATGTCGGCAATCTGGAGGGACGCCTGACCGGCGTCGAGCACACGTTCCCCCGCAAGACCCGAGCAGAAATCGATCCGCTGTTTGCGGAAGTCGAGGTGTTGGGAACCCTGGTGAAGCAAATGGCGGAAGCCATGAGCGATATCGAGACGCGGATCGAGGATCAAAAAACCCTGGCGCCGCCGCCTGCGGCACCTGCATTGCCCGGCTATCAAACCGCGCCGGAACCGGTGCGCACCGCTCAGCAGGCGCTGCCCCATGCGTCCCCACATGGTGATCCATCTGTCCGGGCGTCGGCGCTCCAGCCGGGTCATGATGACACCCGGTATGCTGTAGAGCATCGCGCCTCTGCACCGGCCTACACCGCTCCACAGCCGCTTGAGCCGCCGGACGAACCGCCACCGGCGGCCGCAGCGCCGAGCGCTGCTCCGGCGGTGCCCGGAACACCTGCATCCGCACCCGTACCGCAGTCCGATCCGGCGATGCGCGAGCTCATCACCTCGGCGTTGAACGGCAACCGCGTTGAATTGCACCTTCAGCCCATCGTCACGCTGCCCCAGCGGCAGGTCCGGTTCTACGAGGCGTTCTCGCGGCTCAGAGACACCCAGGGCCAGCTCATCGAAGCCGCGGTCTTTATGCCGGAGGCCGTCCGGTCGCGCCAGATCGCGCGGATCGACAATCTTTTGCTGTTCCGGTCCGTCCAGGTGATCCGGCGCCTGACGTCCCGCAACCGGAATGCCGCCCTGTTCTGCAATATTTCGAGCCTGTCGCTTGTCGACGAAACCTTCTTTCCCGGCTTCCTGGAATTCGTGAACAGCAATCGAAACTACGCCGATGTTCTGATATTCGAATTCAGCCAGGCCGATATCGCCGACATGGGCGTTGTCGAGCATGAAAGCCTGAGCGCGCTGGCCGAACTCGGCTTCCGGTTTTCCGTCGATCGCATCACCGACATGCGAATGGACTTCAAGGCGCTGGCGCATCAAGGCTTCAAATACGCCAAGATGCACGCCGATTTCCTGATCGGACGGCGGACGGCCGATCATGGGCACATTCACCCGTCCGACTTCGCGGACCTGTTACACCGGTATGGAATGGAGCTGATCCCGGACCGTGTCGAGACGGAATCCCAGGTTCTGGAGCTGCTCGATTACGAAGTTTCGCTGGCCCAGGGCAATCTGTTTTCACCGCCCCGGCCGGTTCGGGCCGAGGTTTTGCAGGGCACGCCCGCGCCGACCACGTCGCCCCGCAAGCAGCGGGCCGCTGAATAAGGCCGGCGGCCACACCGACAATCCGGTCTTATTGCGTTGCAGTTTCGCCCGAAGGACCGATGGTGACGATGGTCGGTGCCACATCCTTCAAGAGCCGCTGCGCCACGCGGGTTACATCCTTCAGCGTCACGGCCTCGATCTCCGCATTCCGGCGGTCGAAGTAGTCAATGCCGAGCCCGGCGTTTTTGAGCGCGACGAGCTGGCTGGCGATCTTCCCCGACGTATCGAACCTGAGAGCGTAGGAGCCGGTCAGGAAGCGCTTCGCCCCGTTCAGTTCTTCCAGCGTCGGACCATCTGTCGCCATCCGCTCCAGTTGGGCGAGCATGATCTCGACCGTCTGGCCGGCCCGGTCCGGGCGGGTCGCGGCGGAACCGGACAAAAGGCCGGCATGCTCGTAAGGTCCAAGCGATGTGCCGACGCTGTAGGACAGGCCCCGCTTTTCTCGGACTTCCTTATAAAGCCACGACGTAAAACTGCCGCCGCCCAGGATGTGGTTCATGACAAAAGCGGCTTGATAGTCGGGATCAGTCCGTTTCAGGCCGGGCAATCCGAGCAGGATCGACGTTTGCGGTATTTCGAGGCTGAGCGATATGCGCTCGCCCGAAACGGGCTCAAAGTCGTCGACGGGCGTTAAGTCACCGGTCGCCGGCAGGCCGCCAAAGATGTCGTCCAGGAGCGGGGCCAGTGTATCGGCGTCGATGGCCCCGACCACGCCGATGACCAGGCTGTCTTTGGACATCACGCGACCCATCTGTGCGCGGATATCATCCGTGCTGAGCGCGTTCAGGCTGTCCTCGGTGCCGCCACTCCGGCGGGCATAGGGATGATCACCA
Source organism: Roseibium sp. (assembly GCA_017643215.1). Classification (GTDB taxonomy): domain Bacteria; phylum Pseudomonadota; class Alphaproteobacteria; order Rhizobiales; family Stappiaceae; genus Roseibium. Next base: position 567,298 of record JAEPNV010000001.1, read on the forward strand.
AAAAGGGCCTCGACGAAGGCGCGCCCGGCCAGGGCATTGGGATCCTGTTCCTGGCGCCGGACGCCCGCGATCAGTCGGGCCCTGTTGCGTTCCATGTCAGTCTCGTCAAACCTCGGCTCCGTCAGCGCCAGCCGAAGCAGGGCGAATGCGTCGTCGCGGGTTGCCGTCAGCGTGCGTAGGCTGCCGTAAAGGTGATCCCTGTCGGCGCTGAAACCGATGCTGACGGCAAGCTCTTCCAGCCGCGCCTTGTACTCGGCCGAGGTGAGTTCGCCGGCGCCCTCGTCCAGCGACGCCGTCAGGAGCCGGGTGAGCCCTTCCTTGCCGTCTGGGTCCTGGACCGTGCCGCCGTCGAATGAAAAATTCATGGCGATCAGCGGCACCGTGTCATCCGCAACGAGCCACGCCTCGATGCCGCCAGGACTGATCACCCGCTCAATCGTGACGGCCTGTGCGGGCAGAAACGACAAGAAGGTGAGAAGGGTCGCAAAAAGCGCCGTGCCGGCGGCGCTTGGCCGCATGATCGTGACGAGTTGCATCAATCTACGACCTTTCTTCTGTCGTCTGCGCGGATGCGTCGTTGGCCTCCGGGCCCGGCTGCTTCGGCATCTTGAGGTAACCAATGACCGGTTCTTTGGTCAGATACGCACGCGCGGCCTGTTTGACATCTTCAACCGTCACCATTTGGATCCGCTGCGGCCATGACTGCACGTCCTCGACCGTGGACCCGGTTGTCAGCGCGGCGCCAAAAATGCGGGCAAGGCTGGTTTGGCTGTCCTGGGCATAAACAGCGTCCGCGACCATGGCGTGCTTGGCGCGTGCCAATTCGTCCTCGCTGATACCATCGGCAAGCAGGACGTCGATGACACGGGCGATGGCCTGTTCCAGTTCGGGCAACGCCGTCCCCGGTTTCGGCGAACCGAACACCGCGAACCTGCTGTCGTCGAGGGCGGTCGCCTGGTAATAGCTGCCCGCGCTGAGCGCGATTTCACGGTCAAGAACGAGCGCGGTGTACAAACGGCTGCTTGAACTGCCGCCGAGCACATATGACAGCACGTCCAGCGCCTCCGACGTGACGCTCTCTGCATTCGAGGAACTGGGAACGATCCACACCTGGCTGAACCGTTCCTGGCGGACCCGGGGATCTTCCAGTTCGATCCGGCGGGTGCCTTGCAGGGGCGGCTCGGCTGGACGAAGCCGCGCACCGGGCTCAGCCCGGCGCGGCACCTTGCCGTAGGTGTTCTCGGCAAGCCGGCGGACCTCATCCGGCTCGACATCGCCTGCAACAATCAGGACCGCGTTGTTGGGTGTGTAAAACCGGTCGTAAAAGGCGAGCGCAGCGTCCTTGTTGAGCGCCTTGATCTCGCTTTCCCAGCCGATCACCGGCGAGCCGTAGGGGTGATTGACGAACATGATCGCATCCATCGCCTCGCGCAGGCGGGAGCCTGGATTGGCATCGACGCGCGACCGGCGCTCTTCCAGCACCACATCCCGTTCAGGGGCAACGACCTCGTCGGTGAGGACCAGATTGTGCATGCGGTCGGCTTCCATCTCCATCATCGCCGGCAGGTGTTCCTTGCCGACGCGCTGGAAATAGGCGGTGTAGTCGAGGCTTGTGAACGCGTTCTCGCGGCCGCCGATATCCGCGATCAGCTTGGAAAAAGCGCCGTTGGGATGGGTCGATGTCCCCTTGAACATCAGGTGTTCCAGAAAATGAGCGACGCCCGATTGACCTTCCGGTTCGTCGGCCGAGCCCACCTTGTACCAGAGCATGTGCGTGGCGACCGGTGCGCGGCGGTCCGGGATCACGACCACTTCCAGACCATTCTCCAGGGTAAAATGGCTCAGGTTCGGGGCGATCGTAATCTGTGAGACGTCGAGACCGCCGCGCGCTTGTGCGTCGGCGACGGTGATTGGAGCGCTGACCGTGGCAACGGCCAGCCCAAACAGGGTAAGAGCCACGGTTGGCCGCAAAGCCGATTTCCGGAAAGGAACCAGTGAAAACAACGGGAGCTCCCAAGCATGATGATCAAAAAAGGGACGTGGCTTGCATGTGGTGGCCATGCCCACTGACGACATATAGGGCCCGGCAAACCGTCCGCGTATTAAATCTTGGTCATATTCACGTGCGGCGAGAGGCGCCGGCCAAGGGGTTGCCGACATCAAGTTCAATGAACGCCCGACCGGTATTGACCGGATGTTCAAAGCTGATCGGCGTCAAATTGTGCAAACGGCGCGGTCGGCTGAATGACTTTATGCGCACGCAGCCACCCGGGGCCGCAAGCTCGGCTGGCACGTTGCAAAGGCAAAAGGTGCAAACGGCTCAGTTCACGCCGCGCCGGCAATCACCGCCAGTTTCTTCCAGGCAGCGCATGTCGACTTTCTGATCGCCGTCGTACTCATCGCGCACCTTGCGCTCTTCCGTCTTGATGATTTCGGGAAGCGGCGCATCGGGTGATGGCTGATTGTAGGTATTGGGCGGCTCGGTCAGATACCGGCGCTGCAAAACGACGGTCGCCGGCGGCTTTTCCTCTTCAGCTCCGCCGAACGGCGTCGGCGCGTTCAATTCGGTCGGCGTCATGGCGGCCCCGCCGATCAACTCGTCCTCACGCTGTTGCGCGGCGGTCCGGGGGCGCCGTTGATCGGTCACGCCGATAATGCGAATGCCGCGCATTTGATCCGGTGACAAACGCCGTCTGGGGATGTCGGTGTTTTCGTTCCGAACGTTCTCGGGATCTGCATAAAGGGCGCGGACTTGTTCAAGCTCCGGATTACGTTCGTTTTCCGGCCAAGCCTCGGAACGTGCCCCGGCAAGCTCCGTTTCCGGCGCCGGCAAAGCGTCCATGCTTGCGGGCATGGCGAGCGGGGCTCTCGCCCGGTACTCAATCGGCTTTACGTTCGGATCCTGTGCGCCGAGGCCGGACATGATGGCGCCAACAAGCGCCGTGTCCGGGGCCTGGGTCGTGCCGTCGGCCGCCTGGCAGGCGGCCAGCGCCGCGCAGGCCATCACCACGCCCAGACCTTTGAATTTCATCGAACGCGTCCGCCGCACAGCAGACTCCTTTAAGTAATTGATAGTTTCGCGCATCGCCATATCACGTCTTCACTTAAAACGCTATTTTGCGGCCGAATTAGGACTTCGGAGGAACCCGTCATAGAGGAGGCCAATCACGCCAGCGACGATCCACACATCGGCAAGGTTGAAGACGTACCAGGAAAACGTGCCGATGTGGAAATGCACGAAGTCCACGACGGCCCCGTAAACGAGACGGTCAATTCCGTTGCCGATCGCACCGCCGATGATCAGCGCCAGGGCCAGAGCAACGAAACGGTCGTGTGTGCGGACCGACCAGACCCATAGGGCCACCGTGGCGGCGAAGGTCACGATCACAAGCGCCCACCGGCCGATGTCGCCGTCCTGCTGAAACAGGCCATAGGAAATGCCCCGGTTCCAGACCAGAACAATGTCCAGCACGGGCAAAAGCGCATAAGGTCCGGTCCGGGCCAGGTCGACGCTGTGCAACAGCCACAGTTTCGTGCCCTGATCCAGGATTAGGCCGGTCAGCGCAACGACCATCACAAACCGGCTGACTGGCCCCCACAGCCAGGCCGGTGATGCGCTGTCGTTGGCGTCTTCTGCATTCATGCTATCGTGCCGGGTCCGTCGGTCCTTGGCTCACGCCGCCTTATGTGCCGTGTCCCACTCGCGCAAGGCATCGGCATCCCGGATGGTGACGTTCGGATAGTCCGGATCGCTGCCGACCTCAGGAAGGATCTTCCACGAGCGGGCGCATTTTTGACCCTCCGCACGTCCGGGCACGACGGCAACGCCCGGTGTGTCGTCGAGCCGGAACGCGTCCGCCGGACCATCATCCGTCGAAAGGCTCAACTGGCTGGTGATGGCGATGTCGGCCATGTTCTGCCCGTCAAGCGCTGCCATCAGCGTTGCATCCGTGACATGGACGGTCGGATGTGCCTCCAGCGACGACCCGATCCGCTTGTCGCGCCGTTCGATTTCGAGCGCGCCGGTGATCACTCGGCGGACGGTGCGGATCTTGGACCACTTTTTCGCCAGCGCATCGTCCCGCCAACCGGCCGGAATATCCGGAAACTGCCGAAGATGAACGGAACCGGTTTCACCATGCCGCGACCACCAGCTTTCCTCCATGGTGAAGGGCAGCATCGGCGCCAGCCAGGTCACCAGGCAGTCGAACAGCTTGTCGATCACAAAAAGCGCGGCCTTCCGGCGATTTGAAGACTGCGGATCGCAGTAGAGCGCGTCCTTACGGATGTCGAAGTAGAAGGCCGACAGGTCGACCGTCATGAACGTGAATAGGTGATGGAAGACCTTCTTGTAATCGAACTCCCAATAGGCCTTGCGGACCAAGTCATCGAGTTCACTCAGCCGGTGCAGCATCAGCCGCTCTAGCTCGGGCATCTCGCTCAGTGGCACGTCCTCGCCCCGGGCATGGGCCAGGGACCCCAGCATCCAGCGCAGCGTGTTGCGCAGTTTGCGGTAACTGTCGACGTTGGTCTTCAGGATCTCCGGCCCGATCCGCTGGTCTTCCCAATAGTCGGTCGAAGCCACCCACAAACGCAGGATATCGGCGCCGAACTGCTTGATGATGTCCTGCGGGAACACCTGATTGCCGAGCGACTTGGACATTTTCCGCCCGTCTTCGGCCATCGTGAAACCGTGGGTCAGGACCACGTCATAGGGCGCATGGCCGCGGGTGCCACAGCTTTCCAGGAGCGAGGAATGGAACCAGCCGCGATGCTGGTCCGATCCTTCCAGATAAAGCACGTAGTCGTTGCCGCCGAGCCCCTTGCGCTTGGGATCGAGATCGGCGCGCTGCTCCATGCAGAAGGCGTGCGTGGAGCCGGAATCGAACCACACATCGAGAATATCGGTGACCATGTCCCAGTCGTCGGGGGCGTGGTCATTGCCGAGGAACCGTTCCTTGGCGCCGTCGGCGAACCAGGCGTCCGCGCCTTCGGCCACAAAGGCGTCATAGATCCGCTTGTTGACCGTCTCGTCCTTCAAGACTTCGCCAGTGTCCGTGTTCACGAACACGGTGATCGGCACGCCCCAGGCGCGCTGGCGCGAGAGCACCCAGTCGGGACGGTTTTCGATCATCGAGCGAAGCCGGTTCTGCCCGGCGATGGGTACAAACCGCGTGTCATCGATGGCGTTCAGGGCACGGGCCCGCAAAGTGTCGCCGGCCCCGTCGATGTCCCGGTCCATATAGACAAACCATTGCGGCGTGTTGCGGAAGATGATCGGCTTCTTGGAGCGCCAGGAATGCGGATACTGATGTTTCAGCCGGTCAAGGCCGATGAGATTTCCGCTTTCCTTCAGTTTTTCAATGACCGCCCTGTTGGCCTTGCCCTTTTCACCCTTGTGGGTGATCACCTGGTGCCCTTCGAAGCCGGGCGCGTCCTTGGTGTAGGTGCCATCATCGGCGACGGTGAAGGGGATCGCCGTGTCGATGCCACGGGCGTCCAACTCGGCGCGGTGTTCCATCCAGATCTCGAAATCGTCCGCGCCATGGCCCGGCGCGGTGTGGACGAAGCCGGTGCCTGCGTCATCGGTGACATGATCGCCGTCAAGCATCGGCACATCGAACTGGTAGCCGCCAAGGTCCAGCTCCGAAAGCGGATGGGCGCAGGTGAGTGCGCCAAGTTCGTCGGAGGCCACGGTCCGCACGCGGGCAAAACCGGTGATCCGCGCGTTTTTGAACACGTCCTCCGCCAGAGCATCGGCAAGGATCAGCTTGTCGCCCTTCTGGACCCGGTTGTCCTCAGGCAGGTCTTCTTGCGTGACCTCATAAAGTCCATAGCCGATCCGCGACGAATAGGAAATCGCCCGGTTGCCGGGGATCGTCCAGGGGGTCGTCGTCCAGATCACGACCGCTGTGCCGTCAAATATTGGTCTATATTCGTCTTTACCGTGCTTCGTTTGATAAAGCTTCCTCGCCGCATCATCCAATTCGCTGCGTATTACCGGAAACTTCACCCAGATCATGTCCGACTGGTAGTCGTGATATTCGATTTCCGCTTCCGCGAGCGCGGTCTTTTCCACCACCGACCACATCACCGGTTTGGAACCCCGGTAGAGCTGGCCGGACATGGCGAACTTCATCAGCTCTTCGGCGATGATCGCCTCGCTCTCGAACCGCATCGTCAAATACGGATTGTCCCAGTCGCCCTCGATGCCGAGGCGCTCGAATTCCGTACGCTGCACCTTGATCCAGTGCTCGGCGAATTCGCGGCATTCGCGGCGGAATTCGTTGACCGGGACCTCGTCCTTGTTCTTGCCCTTGGCGCGGTACTGTTCCTCGATCTTCCATTCGATCGGCAGGCCGTGGCAGTCCCAGCCCGGCACGTAGTTGCTGTCATAGCCCAGCATCTGCATGGACCGGGTCACCATGTCCTTCAGCGTCTTGTTGAGCGCATGGCCGATATGGATGTGGCCGTTGGCATAAGGAGGACCGTCATGCAGGAGGAACTTGTCGCGGCCGGCCGATTGCGCCCGCAATCGCCGGTAAAGGTCCATCTCCTGCCACCGTTTCAGGATTTCCGGTTCTTTCTTGGGCAGGCCCGCCCGCATGGGGAAATCGGTTTTCGGCAGGTTCAGGGTTTCGGAATAATCTCTCGACGTCGTGTCTGTCATCGCTGGGTGAATCCGTTCGGATGGATGCGGCCGCGCGCATCATCAGCAAGTGCATGTCAGCGCGGCGGACCTTCGACCGCCGCCAATGGAAAGAAACTCCCGGACCTTCGGCGCCGCATGAAGCACGCGTCAGCCAAGGGCCGGGCCGGTAATTCGCAGGGCCGCGCGGCTCCGCACGGCGGGAATGAAGGCGATACGATCCATGCGTGACCTAGTATCAGTGTCGCCCGCCGGAATAAAGACCCTCTGCCGCAAACGTAAAAAGCAATTCCCCCGGTGATCCGAGGCCTGCGTCTCCAATTCGGCCACAGGGCCTAGCCGCAACTACGTTCGAAACCTTTCCTTGAGGGTCTTCCGTTACGTCTAGGCGAAGTGAATCGCGGTGAACCGACAATGCGTTTCCCGCAGGCAGATCCAGGACAGGCTCATGGATGTGAGACAGGTAAGGTTGATCACCGCGGAGCGGGCGCGGGCGGCAAGCCACATCGCCCCGTTTGCCTATCTGATCGCGGTGGCCGTGATGTATGGGCTGCTCGACCACTACCGGTCCGCGACGGGCTCGACCCTGGTGAACGATTTCATCTGCTTCTGGCTGGCCGGTCATGAGGCGCTAACCGGCGGCGCCGGCGCCATCTACGACAACACGGCCTTTCGCGCCGTACAGCACCCCTTCTTGGGTGAGGATGCCTTTTTTCCCTTCATGTATCCGCCAACATTCCTGCTTCTGGTCATGCCGCTCGGCGTCCTGTCCTTCGCCTCGGCCTATATCGTCTTCATGGGGCTGAGCCTGGCCGCCTGCGCGCTGGCGGGCCGCGTCATCTGGGGCTCCTGGCAAGGTGCCTTCATCGTGTTGTCCCTTCCGGCCGTTTTCAATGTGCTGGTTCATGGTCAAAACAGCCTTCTCGCCTGCGCGCTTTTGGGTGCGGGTTTGATCTGCTTGCAGAACCGCCAGATGGTTTGGGCCGGAATCTTCATCGGCCTGTTGTCGTTCAAGCCGCAATTCGGGATCCTGATCCCGTTGGTGCTGATCGCCGGCCGGTATTGGACCGCGTTCATCACCGCCGCGGTGGTCACGCTCGGCTTTGCCGGTCTGTCCTGGGCCGTGCTCGGCACGGAGGTGTGGGTCGCGTTCCTCGCGCAGACCGAGTTTGCCCGCTCGTTGCTGGTCAACGATTTTGTCGCCATGTACAAATACAACACCGTGACCGCCGCGCTGCGCATGATCGGCATGCCCGCCGGTGCAGCCCTTGCCGTTCAGGCTGTGGTGGGTCTGGTGCTGGCCGTCCTCACGGTCCGGGTCTGGCTGAGCAACGCCGCGTTCGAGGCCAAGGCCGCGGTCCTGGTCAGCGCATCGCTTCTGGCAACGCCCTATGTTCTGTCCTACGATCTGGTGTTCCTGGCGCTGCCGCTGATTTTTATCCTGAAACTGGCCAGCGAGCGTGGGTTCAAGCGCTATGATCAATGGGCGCTCCTGGCCGTGGTGGTTCTGAGCGCCTCGACACGGTTCCTCGGCAGCGCTACGGACCTGCCGGTTGGTCCCCTGCCGATCCTTTTGATGCTGTGGGTCAGCCTAAGGCACACCGACCTGTTTGGCCGCAATCACGCTCCGGATGCTACGGTTACGCGCTCCGGTGCGCCTGCCGTTCACGGTGGGTGATGTAAAGGCCGCTCAAAACGATCAGCGCGATCCCGGCCCAGGTCGGGCCGTCCGGAAAATCGGAAAACACCAGATATCCAAGCGCAGTCGCGCTGACGATTTCCAGATACTGGAGCGGTGCGAGGAGCGCCGCCTCGCCGCGTTGAAACGCCATGACGACCAGCCCATGGCCCACAAAGGAGATCGCGCCGATCGCGATCAGCCAGCCGATCTGGCCAAGGTCCGGCATGATGATGGAGATGGCATCGGGATAGATGACGGGCATGCCAAATAGCCCAAGACCGAGCACGACCGATCCGGCGAGGCCGGCGCTGAACTGGATCGCCAGAAGCCCGTCGGCGCCCGCGTAAAGGCGGTTTAAGAGCAGATAAAGCGCAAAAAAGGTGGCCGTTGCCAGCGGCAGCAGGCTGACGGCGCCGATTTCCAGAAGGTTTGGCCTGAGGATGATCAGTGCGCCGGCCAGGCCCACGACAACGGCGCCGATCCGGCGCGGTCCGATCCGTTCTTTCAAGACAATTGCGGCCAGCACGGTCAGGATCATCGGTTCGACAAAAAAGATCGAGATGGCGGTGGCCACCGACATGTATTTCACCGCCGTGAAAAAACACAGCACCGCCATGGCCAGGAGAACGCCGCGCAAAAGATTGATAAGCGGGCGGCGGCCGAGCAGGGCGCGGGTTTGACCGATCAGGATGGCCGCTGTTCCGGCGATCAGGAGCTGAACGAAAAACCGGCCGAATGTGATCTGCAGCGGCGCCATCGACGCCGACAGATACTTTGCGATGATGTCCATGACCGGAACGATCAGCATGGCCGCCGACATGAGGCCGATGGCGGCCACGGCGTTTTGGCCAACTGCGGCGGGGCTGTCGGTGCCTGGCACGTCAACCGCCGAAGAACAAGGCGTGGTCGAGATCCGACAGCGGGCGCAGGTCAGACAGGGCGGCTTTGGCCTCCGCGCTGTCCCGGTCCATCTGGGCGATCAGCGCGTCGACGCTGTCAAACCGGTCCTCGGCGCGCAGGTAGGACACCAGGTGCACCCGCAGCGTCTGCCCATAAAGATCGCCGGCAAAGTCAAACAAAAAGACCTCAAGGAGCGGTGCGCCGTTGTCGAAGGTCGGACGGCGTCCGAAACTCGCCACGCCGTCGAACCGGCCCGCCGCGCATTCCACCTTCACCGCGTAGATGCCGTGTTTGAGCGGACAATTGTCCGCAAGGCGCAAATTGGCCGTCGGATAACCAAGGTCCCGGCCACGCTTTTCCCCATGCTGAACGGAGGTTTCGACGAACCACCGGTAACCCAGCAGCGCGTTGGCCTGTGCGATGTCGCCGGCTTCCAGGCAGGCGCGAATGCGCGAGGAGGAAATCACCTCCGCGCCTTCGTCTTGTTCGGGCTTCACGATGGTCACGTCAAATCCGTGATCCCGGCCCGCGGCCTTGAGGAAATCCGGTGTGCCGGCCCGGGCGCGCCCGAAATGAAAGTCATATCCGATGATGGCGTGGCGGATGCGAAGCGTATCGATCAGGATCTCCTGAACGAACGCCTCCGCCTCAATCGACGCGAACGCCTTGGTAAACGGCAGTTCGAGCACGCCGTCCAGACCGCACGCCTCCAGAACCTCGGCGCGTTGCACCGACGGGGTGAGCCGGAAGACCGGATTGGCCGGATTGAAAAATGTCCGCGGATGCGGTTCGAAGGTCATGGCGTAAACCGGCATGCCCTGCTTTCGGCCGAGCGACAGCGCTGAATCGAGCACCGCGCGGTGGCCGCGATGCACCCCGTCGAAGTTTCCGATCGCGACCAGCCCCCCCCGAAGGCTGTCCGGAAAGCTGTCGAGACTGTCAACGTGCTGAAAACCGGTCAGGGTCGGAGCGGACATTCATGCAACCTTCATTGCTGGATCAGGCGGCAGCCTTGAACGAAACCGGGTATGGATAAGGTCCAACCCGCCGTTGAAACCGCGGGCGGGGCTGGTTGATTGCGGGGGATGTTTTCCCGCCGGAAACTGCCGCCTTCACCGGGAAAGGTCAAGCGCCTTGGCCAGCCGCAAAGGCAGCGCTGGGTGATCAGCGAAGGCCGGACCGGTCTTCGTCCCGGCGCGGCACCTTGACCAGCGCTTCGCCTTCCAGAACCACCGTGTCGTCAACCTGGCACACGCAGGACAGGCGGGCGCGATTGCCCTTTTCCATCAATTCGTCGACGGTCACCCGCACAAGAACATCGTCGCCGATCTTGACCGGCGCTTTGAAATTCAGCGTCTGTGACAAATATATCGCACCTGGGCCCGGCAGCCGGGTGCCTAAAACTGCCGAAATAAGGCTGGCGGTGTACAGCCCGTGGGCAATGCGGGTCTTGAACGGCGTCCGGGCCGCGAAATGCTCACTCAGGTGGATTGGATTGCGGTCTCCCGATACTTCCGCGAAGCCAACAACATCAGAAGAACTCACGTGTTTGACGAGCTGTTCGCTCATTCCGACCGAAAGATCTTCAAAGCAAAGTTTACGCAATTCGAGCATTGTCATTCCAACCGACCGGTGCCTTGAGCCAAGGGATCGCAAGGCTATTCAAGGCGGCCGGGATCGGCAATTGGGCTTTCGGTGAAGAAAAAATGTGCCGATTAACGGTCTTTTCAGGGGGTTGGCTTAGGTTTGATCAAGTGTGGGGAGGTGAGGACACTACCGTGTGCTCTCCTTTTGAAGTCAGAACGCGTCTCCAGGGCCCAAGGCCGAGGGCCGCGCAACTTGACAGTATGGAGTAGACAATGGCCCTTGATCTTCAAATGCCGGTCCTTGTGGTCGACGATTACAAAACGATGATCCGGATTATCCGCAACCTGCTCAAACAGCTCGGGTTCGAAGACATCGACGACGCCGCCGACGGGACAGAAGCGCTTGAGAAAATGAAGCAGCGCCGGTACGGGCTGGTGATTTCCGATTGGAACATGGAACCGATGACCGGGTACGAGCTGCTGAAGCAGGTTCGCGCTGATTCCGGGCTCAGCAAGACACCGTTCATCATGGTGACCGCTGAATCCAAGACCGAGAACGTGATCGCCGCCAAAAAGGCCGGCGTGAACAACTACATCGTCAAGCCGTTCAACGCGCAGACGTTGAAGGGCAAGATCGAAGCGGTGTTCTCCGACTAAAGCAATCCGTGCGGCAAGCGGAAACCTGACCAAAAGTCGTCCGCTTTCGCCCAACATCCCCGTTTTGGTCATCCACTGGATGCCGCCGGAACGGGCACGGCCCGGCTTTGCCCGGCCAAGGTTCAAGGCGCGCGGGGGGCGTCGCTGAAGGCAGAAAGGCTTGAACCATGACCCAAGTTACACGTGAAAACGTGGCGCAGGTGATTGACTTCCTCGAGGAGAACAAAGAGCGCGGCGGCGATGTATCTTTGACAGATGTCATGCATCTGGCGGAGGTGATGTCGGGGTCGATGCATGACTTCCTGGCAACCGTGCAGCCGGCCGTCACCGAGGAGTTGACCGCAATCGCGCGCGAAATCTCCAACATGAAGTCCGATATCGCGCAGCTGCGCGCCAACGACATGACCGCGAGCAAGATCCCGGACGCCGGCAGGGAGCTGGATGCCATCGTTCAGGCGACCGAGACGGCGACCAATACGATCATGGAATGCGCCGAAGAGATCATGTGCGCCGACACCAGTGATGCCGAAGCCTATCAGGCGCTGGTCAGCGACAAGATGATTTCCGTCTTCGAGGCCTGCACGTTCCAGGACATTACCGGGCAGCGGATTTCCAAGGTCGTTTCGACTTTGAACTATATCGACGAGCGGGTGACGGCGTTCATCGAACGGTTGCGGATCCCCGAGGGCCTTGACGCGGAGCTTGAGGAATCCGACGCGGACCGCCGCAAGCGCGAGCTGATCCTGCATGGGCCCCAGCATGCCGGCGAAGGCGTGTCGCAGAACGACATCGACGGGTTGATGAACGGCGGACAGGCCGAGATAGACGCACTGTTCGACTGACGGGCCGACCCGCAACAGATGCGAAAGCCGCCAAATTGGAGGCTTTCGGACTGCTGACAATCCAGCTTAACTTTCGGTAGTCGTGCTCGGGCCTGTCGCGAGCATCTATAACGCTTTGATTTTTTATGGATCCTCGGAACCTTGTCCGAGGATGACGACGGAAAAATCGGGCAGTGTCATCAACCTCAAAGCGGCCAAATTGGCGGCTTTTTCTGTTTCTAGCTACCACACGAGCCGGGGCACCGCGGCCCGGGCCCGCAGGCCTTCCTCGACAAGGCGCCGCCTGATCAGGTGCTCGTCCGGCGTGTCGGCGGGCCCGAAGTCCGACGCGTGGATGCCCGCGGTGACAAAAAGCACATCCAGATCCTGGGACACCGCCCCGCGGATATCGGTCGGCAGACCGTCGCCGATCGCCAGAACTTTTTCCGGGTCGATGGGCCGCCCATAAAGCGTGTCGACCCGGCGAAGCGCGGCCTCGTAGATCGGCGCGTGCGGTTTTCCGAGAATGGACACGGCCCCGCCAAGGTCCTCGTAAAGCCGCGCCAGCGCGCCGGCGCACCACACCAGCCGGTCACCGCGCTCCACTACAATATCCGGATTGGCGCAGATCATCGGAACGCCGCGGTGAACCATCGCCTCAAGCCGGTCCCGATAATCGTCCGGGGTTTCGTTTTCGTCATCGACCAGACCGGTGCAACTGATGACCTCCGCATCGGACTCGGGGCCGAAGGTGAGGTCGATGCCCTGATAAAGCGGCAGGTCACGGTCCGGTCCAAGATGCAGGACCGACTTTCCGACCTGCGCGGAAAGCAGCTCGCGGGTCACATCGCCTGAGGTGACGATATCGTCATAGGCCGACGCGACGACCCCCAGCCGGGCGAGCTGTGCCTTGATCTCCGGCGCCGGGCGCGGCGCGTTGGTGATCAGGACGACTTTTCCCCCGGTTTCGGCCCGATAGGTCGAAAGCGCGGCGTGGGCCGCCTCGAACGCGGCGACCCCGTTGTGAAGAACACCCCACACATCGCACAATACAGCGGAATAATCCGGCGCCAGCGCCTGAAGGCCGGGGACGAGAAGGGGCGTTGATACGGTCATGTGGGATCACTCTGGGCGGGTCGATCTGGTAGGATGGCGCAGAATCGTCTTGCGACGCGGCGGACCATATCGGAAACCGTGCGGACGGGAAACTGCGGAAAGGCCGGTCAATGCGGGTCAGGCAACTGGGCGAAAACATCATCAACCGGATCGCCGCCGGTGAGGTGATCGAGCGCCCGGCCAGCGTGGTCAAGGAACTGGTCGAAAACGCTGTCGATGCCGGCGCCGCGTCGATCGAGATCACGACGGCCGCGGGCGGAAAAACACTGCTGCGGGTGTCCGATGACGGGATCGGGATGGCACGCGCCGATCTTCAACTGGCGATCCGGCGCCACTGCACCTCAAAAATCAACGCGGAAGACCTTTTTGACATTCGAACGCTCGGTTTTCGCGGCGAAGCCCTGCCCTCGATCGGGGCGGTGAGCCGTTTGTCGATCCAGACCCGCCACGGCGATGAACCGCATGGCTGGGCGGTCTCGGTGGAAGGTGGCCGCGAAACCGACTGCGTGCCCTCCGCCCGGCACCGCGGGACACAGGTCGAGGTGCGGGATCTTTTTTTTGCGACCCCGGCGCGGCTGAAGTTCCTCAAGTCCGATCGCGCGGAAGCCGCCGCCATTACCGAAATCGTCCGCCGCATCGCGCTCGCCTATCCGAAGGTCGGCTTTTCGCTGTCTGGCAGCGACCGGCAGCCACAGACCTGGCCTGCGGCCCGGGGCGCGGATTTGCGCGGGACACGGATTGCGCAGGTGCTGGGCGCCGGCTTTGTTGACAACGCGATGGAGATCGACGCCGAACGTGAGGGCGTGCGGCTCACCGGTTTGGCCGGCCTGCCGACCTATCACCGGGGCAATGCCCAGCATCAGTTCTTTTTCGTAAATGGACGGCCGGTGAAGGACAAGCTGCTCCTGTCGGGGCTGCGCGGCGCTTATGCCGACGTTTTGGCGCGTGACCGGCATCCGGTCGTGGTCCTGTTCATCGAACTCGATCCCGCCTTCGTGGACGTCAACGTGCATCCGGCCAAGGCCGATGTCCGGTTCCGGGACGGCCAGTTGGTCCGTGGGCTTTTGGTGGGTGCGTTGAAACAGGCGCTGGTTGCCGCCGGACATCGGGCCTCGACGTCGAATGCAGCGCGCGCCCTTGGCGTCTTGAGCGCGGCCGCGAATGGGCCGGTGTCTCAGGGCATGGGTGGCCCGGCGGCTCCTGACCGCCATCATGGACGTCCCGGCGCCGCGCGCTGGCCCGCCGATGCGTTCCGCCCTTCGGAGTTGGGCGGGAGCACGGCGCCGGGCTTTGCCGAAGCCGCCGCGCCGGCTTACGCGGTCGATACGGACTGGGCCGATCTGGTCCGCCCCTCCGCCGATACGCGCGCGCATGCCACGGTGCCCGACCCGGACCGGACACAGCGCCCGCTTGGCGCTGCACGGGCGCAGGTTCACGAGACCTACATTATTTCGCAATCCGAAGACGGACTGGTCATTGTTGACCAGCACGCCGCCCATGAACGGCTGGTCTATGAGCGTTTGAAGGACGCGCTCGCCCAAAAATCGGTCGCGCGGCAGATCCTGTTGATCCCCGAAATCGTCGATCTTTCAGAAGACGATGTTGCGCGCCTCACCGATCATGAAAGCGAACTGGAAGCCGCCGGACTTGTGATCGAGCGGTTTGGCCCGGGCGCCATCGCGGTCCGTGAAACGCCGGCCTTGCTGGGGGAAACCGACATCCGCGGGCTGGTGATGGACCTCGTCGATGAATTGGCGGAGTGGGAGACAGCCTCCGGCTTGCAGGAGCGGCTCGATCACATCGCGGCGACGATGGCGTGCCATGGTTCAATCCGGGCCGGCCGGCGCATGCGGGTGGAGGAGATGGACAGATTGTTGCGCGACATGGAAGCGACACCCTTGTCCGGCCAGTGCAACCACGGGCGGCCGACCTGGGTGGAATTGAAGCTGGACGATATTGAAAAGCTGTTCGGGCGAAAATGAACGCCGGTTCTTGAAGGCCATGCCAACGGGCCACATGTGCTGGAAAGACCGTTTTATCTGATTTCAAGGTTTGTGGCTGGCCATGAGTGGACCGAGTGCCGATCCGAGGGCTTCTGGCGGCGGCGCACATGCGTCGCACCCGCCAAGGCGCCAGCGCCGCAAGAACGCGGTTCGATTCCTGGCCGCCTGTACCAGCGTCCTGGTGGCCGGATATATCGCGGCAGCCGGGTATATGTACACGTTTCAGCGGACATTCGTGTTCAAGCCGCACGGCAATCTGGCAATCCCCGAGGAAAAGGGTCTGGCCGGTGTCGAGGTTGAGCGGATCGAATTGGCCGACGGAACCGTACTGACGGTCTGGCACGCCGAACCGGAGGCGGCCGGACATCCGACGGTTCTTTATTTTCACGGCCAAGGCGGCAACCTGTCGAACCGGGCAAACCGCTACCGCCGGATCGTCGACAGCGGATTTGGTCTGTTCGCGCCAAGTTACCGCGGCTATGCCGGCAGCGATGGGGCGCCATCCGAAGAGGCATTTGTCGCGGATGGCGTCGAACTCTTCGACCGGCTGACAGGGCAGGGGCGGCAGGTCATCGTCCATGGGGAATCCCTGGGCAGCGGCGTGGCCGCCGCCGTCGCCGCGGCCCGCCCTGAAGCCGAATTGGTGGTTCTGGAAGCCCCCTATACGGCGGTCGTTGATATCGCCGCGGCCCAGTATCCCTGGCTGCCGGTCGAGGCGATGATCAAGGATCCGTTTTTGACCCGCGAGCGGATCGCCGACATTAAAGCCCCGGTTCTCATTGTTCACGGGACGAACGATCGGATCATCCCGGTTGAGCATGGACGCGCGCTCTACCAACTGGCGGATGATCCAAAACGGCTTGAGATCTTCGCGGGCGCCGGCCATGGCGACCTCTGGCTCCGGGGATTGTGGGGCAAGGTGGTCGCCTATTGGCAAGAACTGGATACGAATCCGTCTTCGCCGTAGCGCTCATCGATCACGCCCGAAGGGATAGGTTTCTGTTGGCCAAGCCTGCCCGTTTGTCTGTTGTTCTAAAACGTCCGCTGGATCCGAAACGTGCCGTAAATCTCGTTCCGGTCGCTGAGGCCCGAGGCGCCGCTGAAATCAAGATCCCGGAACTGAACCTCGCCGCCGAACAACAGCCCGGGGACCGGCTGCCAGGTGATGTTGGGTGTCACATCCAACTGGGTGAAATCGAACGCCGATGTTCCGCCCTCCACATTGTGATAACCGGCGTCGAGATTAACGGTTACCGTTTCTGTCAGCGGCTGGCGAATGCCGCCGAAGACGTTCCAGGTTTTCGTGGTGTTGAGGTTGCTGCCATTGACGACAACCGCATCGGTGATCCGCCCGTTCCAGCCCGTGGTGCCGAACCCGCTGGCGCCATCGGTATAAGACCCTTGCAGGGCCAGCATGGTCCCACCGCCACCGAACAGGCGTCCGGCCTTGATCTCGACCCCGGCGCCGATGGCCCAGCCGAGCGTGCCATTCGCCGTCGCAGCTGTGGTGCTGCCATTGACATAAACGTGGTGCAGCGCGCCCATCACCTGGGCCGAGCCCCACGCCTGGTCGACGGCAACAGCGCCAACCAGATCCGGCCACTTGTGGCCGCCATAAAGGTTGGCCGACACCAGGCTGCCGACGCCGGCGATCGGCTGGCGGCGCTGCGTTCCGTCCTCGAGCGAGAGTGTCGCGGAGAGCCCGTTGCCGAAATCGGCGGTATAGGAAAAGAGGTTCACCTCTTCGTCTGAATAGGTCTCGATCTGCATGTCGAGCGCGTAGCCTTCCCAGAAGTCGAAAACCGAATCGGCGCGTCCCGCCGTCAGGCCGCCAAACTGGATGAAGGCGTATTCCATGGTCACGCGCGCGTCGCTGCCGGCCGGATTGCCGGCGCCCGTCGTGTTCGTGAACCACATGCTTGTATATGTCCGCAACAGTCCGAATTCGGTGTTGGTCCGCGCGTCAAGATTGAGATATCCGCGGGCCCGGAATTGTGTCGACGCATCCGTGTCGGCATCCCAGCCATTGGGGGAATCGCCGAAATTCGCCACCCGGAAATCGGCGCGCACCCGGCCGCCGATCTTCAGGCAGATTTCGGTGCCCGGGAGATAGAAATACCGGAGCCCGTAGGTATTGCAGACCTGGACGTAGTCGATCGGTTCCGGGGCGATCGGTAAATCGGCGCCCTGGGCACTGGACATTGCCCCGCCGAAGAGTGCCGCGAGGAAGACGGGAAGCCGGTTTGAAAACATAACTGGGTCCTTCGAATGCGGCTGGAAAAGCCGAGAACTAAGAACTTACGCAAGCGCAATTCCCGTACGGTAGACGCAGAATTGCTGCGCCGCCATGACACCGCCGTGTCAATCTCCCGGTCTTCGTCGGGAGTCCCATTTGATTTTGAGTAGTGTTGCTCGCTTACAACAACCTGGTCGCGAAGAACCTATCGCTTTTTCGCAAAGAACGCCTTCAGAAGCCGTCCGGCATCGCGCTCACCAATCCCCGAATAGACCTCCGGCGCATGATGACAGGTGGGCTGGGTGAAAAACCGGACGCCATGCTCCACGGCCCCGCCTTTTGGGTCTCCGGCACCGAAATAGAGCCGGCGAATGCGGGCGAAGGAAATTGCGCCGGCGCACATGGGACACGGTTCCAGTGTGACGTAAAGATCGCATTCGGGCAGCCGCTGCGACCCCAAATCCCGGGCAGCGGCCCGGATCACGAGGATCTCCGCATGCGCGGTCGGATCGCTCAGCTCCAAGGTCCGGTTGCCGTCGCGCGCCAGGATCTTGCCTTGGTGAACGAGCACTGCCCCGACGGGGACTTCGCCCCGCCGCGCGGCAAGACGCGCTTCGGCCAGGGCCGTGTCCATGAAGTTGGGTGTCGCGTCAGTGAAAGGCACAGTCATGGGCGGTGTCCGGAGCGGCCAGCGCGGGTTGAACATGGAACTGGTTCTAGCCCGGCGGGGCGGCGGACGCCATAATGACGGGCATCACGACATGGCTCGCACAAGGCGATGCGGCAAAATCCGTTTTTGATAGCGTTTTGCTGTTCCCGTCGGCGACGCTCTGATATGAGGCGCGCATGACCCAATCCAAATCGACAAAAGGCCGCGGCGCGCGCTCCGCCGGTGACAGCGGTGGACGCCGGCGCGCAGCCGGCTCTGAAAAGAATGCCCGCCCTCAAAAGCCGGCCAAGCGATCGGCACCGCCGGTCACGAAAGCCAAAGCCCCGGCCGCAAATAGAAGCACGCACGACCGGGACGCCGCAACCTCCTCAATCAGTCCTGGCGCGGACCGGATTGCCAAGGTGATGGCACGCGCCGGTCTTTGTTCCCGCCGGGAGGCGGAGACCTGGATTGCCGCAGGCCGGGTCGAGGTCAACGGCCGGACACTGGAGACGCCCGCTGTCACGGTGGGTCCTGCGGACAAGGTGCTGGTCGACGGGACGCCGCTGCCGACCCGCGAACGCACCCGCCTGTGGCTTTACCACAAGCCGCGCGGTCTGGTGACGACGACGAAGGATCCGGAAGGGCGCCCGACGGTGTTTCAGCGCTTGCCGTCGGATCTGCCGCGGGTCTTGTCGGTCGGCCGGCTGGACATCAACACGGAAGGCCTGTTGCCTTTGACCAACGATGGCGGCCTTGCCCGGGTGCTGGAGCTGCCCGCGACCGGCTGGTTGCGCCGCTACCGGGTGCGCGCGTTCGGCAAGGTGGAGCAGAAAGACCTCGATGCGCTGGCCGATGGGATCGCCATTGATGGCGTCTTTTATGGCGCGATCGAGGCGACACTCGACAAGCAGCAGGGCGACAATGTCTGGATGACGGTTGGCTTGCGGGAAGGCAAGAACCGTGAGGTCAAGCGGGTTCTGGAGCATTTGGGCCTGTCGGTGAACCGCTTGATCCGGGTGTCCTTCGGTCCGTTTCAACTGGCTGATCTGGACGAGGGCACTGTCCGCGAAATCCGGGGGCGGGTACTGCGCGACCAGCTTGGCGAAAAACTGGCCGAAGAGGCCGGCGCCGACTTTGATGCGCCGATTATCCATCAGGCGAAGCCGGCCGAAAAACCGGCTGGGCCCAGTTCGAAAAGAAAAGCGTCCGGGACGGCAGCAGGCGACGCGCAAAAACGGAGCCCAGGACGCTGGCTGTCGGAGCGCGACGGCAAGGCCCTGACCAACAAAGGCGGCAAGACACGGCGCGGCGACAGCGACCGTTCGCGGCGGGAGGGTGCACCGGGCGGGCGTGGCCCGGCTGAGGAACCGCGGTCCGGTCAATCCCGTGGGCGGCGCATTTGGGGCGAGGACGGCTTGCTTGAAGACAAGCGCCAGAACGAGCGGACCGGTCCGGCCGGGCGGTCACCTCGGGCTGATGGCCGATCCCGGCGCACGGACGATGGTCCCGGCAAGGCCGGCCCCAAACGCCCGCGGCCCGGAGGACGCGGGTGAGGATCGTCGCCGGACGATTGAAAGGAGCTGTCATCGCCGCGCCGAAATCCGAGGCAACGCGCCCGACGAGCGACCGCCTGCGCGAAAGCATCTTCAATATCCTGATCCATGGACTGGCGGTCGACCTGGCGGACAAACGCGTCTTGGATCTGTTTGCCGGCAGCGGCGCGCTCGGACTTGAAGCGCTCAGCCGCGGTGCGCGCCAGTGCACATTTATCGAAGAGGGCGTGGAAGCGCGGGGCGTGATCCGCCGGAACATGGAAGCCCTTGGCCTGAATGGCGTGGCCAAGGTCTTCCGCCGGGACGCGACCCGGCTCGGCGCTGCCGGGACGATTGAACCGTTCGACCTTGTTTTTGCCGATCCGCCGTATGGCCGCGGACTTGGGGACCGGGCGTTAGAGTCAGCTGCCGGCGGCGGCTGGATCGCGACCGGAGCGATCTGCGTTCTCGAAGAGCGCGCGGGCGTTGAACCCACTCTGCCGGCCGCGTTCGACCTTTTGGATCAGCGAAAAACCGGCGACAGCGCGGTGTGGTTCTACCGGTTCAACGGCGTCTGACCGCAGCTCATCCGCCGCCGGGCATCATCACATACACCGTCTTGTCCGACGGCAGGCGGTCGCGCCGCGCGATCAACATGGGATCGGTCGCCATCTCAATGACATAGCCCTCTTCGGCGGCCCGGGCAGTGAACGCATCCAGAGAGCCGAAAAAGTGGAAATGCATTGGGATCACCATCGCCGGGCCAATGTCGGCCAGCACATCGATCATGCTTTCCAGACGCAACGTCGCGGAATTGTCGATCGCCGCGAACACAATGTCGATCTGGCCGAGACGGGTCAGATCGTTCTGTGTCAATCGGTGGTGCAGATGTCCAAGATGGGCAACACACAGGTCTCCGACCTCGAAGACGAAGATGGAGTTTCCGAGCGGCCGTGTTTCACCGTCCCAGCCGCGGATGTTGGTCTGAATATTGCGGATCCGCACATCCTCGATCGTCATGTCGTGGTCGATCGGCCCGCCTTCGGGATTCCAGCCCAAAAGGACATGCTTGATCGCCGGATCGGGATTGAACGTGTAATGGGTGCTGTGGGCGCCGTTCATGGTCGCGACCGTCGGCGGATGCTGCGGCCTGTACGTGTCGTTGTAATCGGTTGCGATGCGCACGCCGCGCGGCGTTTCCAATTCGAAGGTCGAGTGGCCGATGTAACGGATTTGCAACTCGTTCGGAGCAAGCGCCACCTGTGCCCGCCGCGGCTCGAATTCACCTGGTGAGGCCACAAGCTGGCACACCGCCAGCGCAGGCACCAGCATGACCAGCATCCAGCCGGTGGCGGCGGCGATCAGCCGGCCAGCCCGTGTTTCAACCGCACTCGCGTTGATGTAACCAGCCAAGGTTTTGCTCCTGCCTGTGATCCCTATCGGCAAGAGTAGCGCCCGATGCCGCTAAGGCAAGTTGAAACCCGGGGTTTACCGCGCCGTGGCTGGCTGTCGCGGGCGATTTCCGAGAGCGTATCAACGCCGGTCACGGGGGATAAAAAACAGGCAACCGCTCCAGATACGCCAATTCGTGGGAGCGGTTGCCAAGTGGGAGCAGGTGGGAGGAAGACCCTGCTCCGGGACAAACCTCGTTAAACGCGGTACAGCGACACCGGGCGTTTGCCCGTGCGGCTGGTCAAATACGTGTCTCCGGCAACAGTCGCGTCCGGATCGAGCGCTTGCCGGTAGATGACCTCTCCGGCATGTCCGGCCTCTTCCACCAGGCCCTGGCGCGAACAGTTTGCTGCGACGGCCAGGCCGAGCCGGCGCAAATGCGCCCGCCGGTAGCAGTAGACGGCCAGCCGGTTGCGCTGAACGTCCGGCAAACGCCGGGCGCGTTCACTCGCAGAAGCAAGTGATTCTTGAATAAGCTCGCCGAGCACCTCTTCGGGCACCGGGCATCCTTCCAGGTCAATGGATCCTTTGGTCATCGCAGTGGCCTACAAATTTGAACCCACCTTTGATTAACCATTGCATAGATTAATTTTGAATTAATTAGGAAGTTATCAATAGAAAAATCGATGTATTGCCGATTGTAACGATGTTCTACGCAGAAGGTATCGGCGATTTTTCTGCTGTGGATAACAGTTTACCTATTTGTTCGACTGCCTTTTGCCTTAGCGGTTCTGCGCGGTCGAGGATTTGTTTTGTTTTCAGGAAATCGAGCACTCTTATGTTGTCATCCTCCGGACGGAGGAGGACATGTGGTTGATTTTGTTTCAGCTTTTCCTGGGTAATGGTTTGCATGAGGATCTGCGACGTTCCAAAGATCGCGTCCAGGGACGTCGGCAATTGCCTTTCGCTCCGCGGCACTGGTGAGCCGACGACGTCGACGGCAACGATGACATCGCAGTTGGTGGGAAGCCGGTCAAAGGGCAGGGGATTAACCACCCCGCCATCAATCAAAATCTGATCCTTGCGCTTGACCGGCCGGAAGACCGCCGGAATGGCGATTGACGCGGCGATGGCCGGAAGGAGCGGCCCGGCATCGATGTCGACCTCTCGGCAGCCATAAAAATCCGTCGCCAACACCCTCAACGGGATGGCGAGGTCCTCGAAATTGTCCGGCAGATGCTCGGCAACAAAGACGTCAAGCACCTTGAGCGGATCGAACACGACGTTCGAACCGTTAAACAGTTCGGAGAGCCGTTTGGGGCGCAGTTTCCAAAGGCGTCCAAGAACGGAATTGCGGTCGGAAAACAGCTCAAGCGCGATTTCGCGGATTTCCCGGCCGGTGCGCCCGCTCGCATACGCGGCGCCGAAAATCGCGCCGATCGATGTACCGGAAATCGCATGCGGCTTCAGGCCGAGTTCGTCAAAGGCCTCAAGGACGGGGATGTGCGACATGCCCCTTGCCCCGCCTCCGCCAAGGGCCAGCCCTATGCGCGGATACGACATGATTGAACCTCTGGCCTGTGGTTTGCTGTTTCCGATGGCGCCTAAGCCTGATTAGCTCCGATCGCCCGGACGATCAAACCACAATCCGAAGATCTGCCGGTGAACTGGAGAGCCAGTCGGTCATGGCATTGTAGGGCATCGGCCGTGCAATGAGATATCCTTGCACCGAAAAGTCGCCCATCATGCGCAGCCGGCCAAACTGCGCCTCGGTTTCCACACCTTCGCAAATGACGCCGATATCCAGCGAACGGGCAAGGTGAATGAGCTGGTTGACCACGATTTCCTTTTTGACGTCCGTCAGGATTCGTGCCGTGAACGACCTGTCGATCTTCAGTCCGTTGATCGGCAGGTCCGCGACATGGGACAAGGACGCGTAGCCCGTTCCAAAATCATCGAGTTCGATGTGGACACCAAGGCGGTGCAATTCCTCCAGAACCTGCGAATTGTCGGACCGCTCGTCGTCCAGAAACACCGATTCCAGAACTTCGGCAGTGATGTGGTGCGGTTCGACCTGATGGCGCTTCATGGCGGCGTTGAAGTCGGCAAGCAAGGTCCCCGAGATCAAATGGGACGGGGACAGATTGACCGCGATGCGGCCGAAAGCGTAGCCCTTGTCGAGCCAGGCGCGTGCGGCCGCGAGGGCCTTGTCGATCACGATTTCCCCGAGTGTGGACGCCAGGTTGGTCTTTTCGACCACCGGCAGGAACGCGCCCGGGCCCAAAACACCGCGCGTCGGGTGCTGCCAGCGCACCAGCGCCTCCACGCCGGTTACCATTTGGGTGCGGATGTTGACCTGAGGCTGGAACACAAGGAAAAACTCGTCCCTGTGGATCGCTTCACGCAGCTCGCTTTCCGTCCGCGCCTCCTGATCGCTATCGATTTTCATATCGTGTGTGAAGTAGCTCCAACGGTCTTTGCCGTTTTCCTTCGAGCGATAAAGTGCCAGGTCCGCATTCACCAGCAAGGTGCCGAAATCGGTCCCGTCTTGCGGGCATCGGGCAATCCCCATGCTGACGGAGGGCCAGATCTGGCTGCCTTCGAATTCCATCGGCGCCCGCATGACGATATTGGCACGTTCGCACAGTTCTTCAGGATCGGCGTGCGGACCGTCCGCGATGATGACGAATTCGTCGCCGCCCCAGCGGTAAGCGGTGCCGAGGCCGCTGCAACAGGTCTTCAGCCGCTCACCGGCTTCCTCGAGGCAATGATCGCCGGCCGGATGCCCAAGTGTGTCATTGATGCGTTTGAAGTTGTCGAGGTCCATGTGAATGATGAAGGCGGGAGTGTCTTCCGCTCCCGGCGCGAAAAGCCGTTCAGCGTCCTTTTGGCAGCACGCCCGGTTGGCCAGTTGCGTGAGAGGATCGAAATAGGCCATCCGCTCGGCCTTTTCCTTGGCCGCGCGGGTTTCTTTTTCGCGTTCGGTGCGTTCGGTCAGGTCGTTGGCGATCGCGACGAACAGGCGCGTGTTGCGTTCCTTGTAGAGCTGCAAACGCACTTCGACCGGATATTGTGACCCGTCCTTGCGGAGCTGAATGCCCTCAACATCCAGCGCGCTGACCGATCCGTTCAGCAGCGGAGCAACCATCGTACGGAAAGACTGCTCGCTGTGCTGAGGGCTGACATCCCACGGGGCCAGCGAGGTGATCTCGTCGATGGTGTAACCAAGGTTGTCGCAGCCGCAGGCGTTGGCGTATTCGAAGATGAATGTGTGGGCGTCGAACAGATAGACCTCGTTCAACGACGCTTCCATGATGCCGGCCAGCAACTGGCTTTGCTGGCGGGCGACCTGACGGTCGGTGATGTCATGCGTGGTTCCGAAGATCTTTCGCGCCTCGCCGTGCTCGTCCGGGGTCGCGTAGCCGCGCACATGAAGGTGCCGGACTGCACCATCGCTTCGGATGATCTGGTGTTCGAAATCAAACTCCGAACACGTGAGGATGGCCTGTTCCATCACGGATTCAACCATGGTGCGTTCCGAGACGGGGATCTGCCGGTACAGCATCTTCCGGGCAATGACGCTGCAGGTGTCGATCGGGACACCGACAATGTGGAACATCTCCTCCGTCCAATGAAGGTCGCCGGTGAGCAAATCCCGTTCCCAGCTGCCCACGGAGGCGATCTTTTGCGCTTCAAGCAGACGATTTTTGCTGAGCTCCAGTTTCCGCGTGTTGGTCTCGACTTCGTTTTCAAGCTTCTCCCGGGTGGCGAGGACAGAGTGCTGCAGGTTCCGGATCAAGCGATTGAAGATCGTCCAGAACAGGCTCGCGAAGGCCAGGCCAATGAGCAACGAGACTCCCGTGCTTTTCAAGAACGCCACAAACTCGTCGGTGACGTCCTGCAGGAGCACGATTGCGGTCGTCGGGAAACCGTCGGAATGAGTGACCGGCAGGACATGAACCACGTTCACGCGTCGATCCGCGATGAACAGCCGATCCGTCAGTCCGCGTGCGCTAAGTCCGGCGGCAAGGGACTGGCCGAAAGCGGCGGGAAGAGGCTCGGACGTTGTGCTTTTATAGGCATAGGGGCCGGCATGCGCCCACCCGCCGGTGCCGAGTGCCGGTCCGCTGCCGGCAATCGCCTGATCGCGCCGGTAAACCTTGACCGCTTGGGCATCGAGCGTTGCGCCGATAAACGCGAGCGGCTCCTCGAGCGCCATGGCGATCTTCAGATATCCGATTACCGTATCGCCGTTCATCCAGGGACGCACGGCCGTCAGGGACAAAAGGCCATTGTCGCCAAACTCCAAGCCCCGTACGACCGTGTTATCGCGGTGGGCGGTCTTGAGAAGCAACGACCGTCCAAAAGGGGGCTGTGAGTCGTCCAGATGCGCCTTGTGCATTGGAGACATGTCCGGGCCATATACCGAAAACTCGGAAACATGATGGAACGAGGCCATCTCGTCGAACACCGCATCGGCCTCGTTTCGCAGCGCCTCCATATCGCGCGACGCGACCGCGCGTCTGAATGTCTCATTGGTCGATAGACCAAGCAGCGCTTGTTCCAAACCCGAAGACGCAACCGACTTCTGGTGCAGAAAAAGCATGGCGGCGGACGCGGACGTGGATTCGATCGGTTTCTTCAGGTTTCGGAATTCGTTCACCACGTTTTGCGTCGTCAGAACAACACCCGTGACAGCCAAAAACGCAAAAAAGGTCACCTTGAGCGGACGTGCGATTTGCCGTCCATTGGCGCTCCAACTTTTCAGGACCGAGTCCAGCCGCCGGCTGAACCGGTGATAGGTCAGCCGGTGATGGGCCGCGTTACCGCTGTTTGGCTCCTTTTGCTCGATGTCCAAGTCAAACCCCTTGCCTGCGATGGCCGTCGCATTGACCAAGACCAGCGGCTCCAGATTGGAGGACTTTGAGTGCGTAAAACTGTTTGGGACTTTCGCCCTTGATTGACGTTCTGAGCCCTGATCTCAGCGCAAGTGTAGATACCAACAGTTAATTTGGATTGAAAGAACTCTTAATGCATTGGTAATAAGACGGATAAAGTGAAAGTGTTAAAGTGAACATCTGAAGTTCCGTTGTAATGGCGAACGTACGTCCTGACAGCCGGCTTTGAAGTCTATGACCTGGGAGTTCGTTTCCTCTCCTTACGGAAATTTTCACGCAATCAGCAAATAGATGACACGAATTTTTCTGTATATACAATAATATTGTCACGCCGAATTTGTGCTATCTGGTAAAATCCCGGATCGGTTGAAGAAGTCGACAAGAGAATACAGGACTTGTTCCGGATTTTCCTCGGGCAGGAAATGGCCGCCAGCAATGCCCCGGCCTTCCACGGTCTCGGCCCAACGCCGCCAGACATCGAGCGGCGTGTCGCCTGACTGGGCGATCCCGGTTTCGCCCCAAAGCGCCAAAAGCGGCGCTGTGATCCGGCGTCCGGCCGTCACGTCGGCGGCATCATGGTCGAGGTCAATCGTGGCTCCGGCCCGGTAGTCCTCGCAGGTGGCCGCGATCCGCTCCGGCTGGGCAAACGCGGCGTGATAATGCTGAAGCGCGGGGGCGGCAAAGGCGGACAGGTCGAGCGCCGCGGTCCAACTGGCCAGAGTGTGGTCGAGATACATGGCCGGCGCGGCCGCGATGAGGTTTTCCGGGAAGGGGGCCGGTTGGGCCAGAAACGCCCAGTGATAGACCTTCAGCGCAAAAGCGCGGTCCATCCGGCGCCAATAGTCGTAGGTCGGCAGGATGTCGAGCACCGCGATCCGCGTGACCACTTCAGGGTGGTCCAGCGCTAGCCGGTAGGCGACCCGCCCACCCCGATCGTGACCGGCCAGGGCGAATGTCTCGTGACCGAAGTGCCGCATGAGGGCAACCATCGCCGCCGCCATCGACCGTTTGGCATAGGGCGCGTGATCATCGGTGAGCGGCGGCAGGCCCGATTGTCCGTAGCCGGGAAGGTCCGGAATGAAAACGGCAAAATACCGGGCAAGATCCCCGGCGATGGTGTGCCACATCGCGTGGGTTTGGGGGTAGCCATGCAAAAGCAACAGCGGGGAACCGTCGCCAGCGCGCCGGCAGAACAGGGTCAGGCCGTCCACGTCGACTTCGTGTCGTTCAAATCCTGGAAACAGTTCCGGCAATTCACCGCCTGGCACGTCCGGCCTCCCTTGATGGCTGCCAGCCAAGGGTGGCATGGGCGGGCTCCGCGCCGCAAGCGGTGCCGCTGGTCCTGACCCTAGTCTTGACGGGACTTGACCGCACGCCAGGCAATGTCGGAGCGGCAAAACCCGTCCGGCCAGTCAATGCGTTCGATCGCGGCGTAGGCTCTATCGCGCGCCTCCTGCACATTTGAGCCAAGCGCCGTGACGTTGAGGACGCGTCCGCCGGCGGCCAGCAACCGGTCACCGTCAAGGCGTGTTCCGGCGTGGAAGATCTCAATATCTGGATCATCGGCGAACGCGTCGAGGCCGCGGATCTCGGTTCCTTTTTTGTAGGATCCCGGATAGCCCTTCGCCGCAAGAACGACGCTGACCGCCGCCTCGTCGAACCACCGTGCGGAAACCTTGTCCAGCGTTCCGTCGACGCAGGCCAGCATCAAGGTAAGGATGTCGTCCTTCAGGCGCATCATCAGCACCTGGCATTCCGGATCGCCGAAGCGGGTGTTGTATTCGATGAGCTTCGGCCCGTCGCCGGTGATCATCAGCCCGGCATATAGAACGCCCTTGAACGGTGTTCCGCGCGCGGCCATGGTCTTGATCGTCGGCTTGATGATCCGGTCGAGCGTTTCAGCGATCCGCTCCTCCGTCATCACGGGCGCCGGCGAATAGGCGCCCATGCCGCCCGTGTTCGGGCCCTGGTCGCCGTCAAAGGCCCGTTTGTGATCTTGCGCGGTGGCAAGCGGCAGCACATGCGCGCCGTCGGACAGCACAAAGAAGCTGGCCTCTTCGCCGGCCAGAAACTCTTCGATCACCACTTCGGCCCCCGCGTCACCGAATTGACCGTCGAAACAGTTTTGGACCGCATCAAGCGCCTGAGGCAGCGTCTCGGCGACCACGACGCCCTTGCCGGCGGCCAATCCATCCGCCTTGACGACGATCGGCGCGCCTTTCTCCCGGACATAGGTCATCGCGTCGTCCGGATTTGAGAAGCGCGCATAGGCAGCGGTTGGAATGCCCGCCGCGTCACACACGCCTTTTGTGAACGCCTTGGACCCTTCCAGTTGCGCGGCCGCCTGGCTCGGCCCAAACGCCTTGATCCCTGCCGCCGCCAGATCATCGGCAAGCCCG
The DNA here is from genome assembly GCA_017643215.1 of Roseibium sp. GTDB lineage: Bacteria > Pseudomonadota > Alphaproteobacteria > Rhizobiales > Stappiaceae > Roseibium. Next base: position 595,820 of record JAEPNV010000001.1, read on the forward strand.
GCCACGAGCGGAGCTTCCGGACCAATGACAACAAGGTCAATGCCGTTTGCCTTGCAAAACGCGGTCACGGCCTGATGGTCCGCCGCGTCCAGATCCACGAGGTCGGCAACGGCGGCGATACCGGCATTTCCAGGCGCGGCATAAAGCCGGGTCAACAAGGCGGAATTGGAAATCGCCCAAGCGAGCGCGTGTTCCCGGCCGCCGGAGCCAATGAGAAGGATGTTCATGCGCAGGATGTCTCTTTGTCGAACGCAACGAGGCGCATCCTTTGGGGCAGGGCGCCGACGATGGGGGCGGTCTAACATGAGAGATTTCGCCAGACAATTGGCGGGAGCGATCTGGCCATGACCCGCTCATTGCAGGTCTTGTTGGGCGGACCGGCCACACGCCGCGCGATCGAGGTGCTGATGGAGGCGTCCGCCAAGGAAAAGGGCCGGTCCCTGGCTGAAAACCAGCGTGAGACCTTGCGCGATGTGCTCGTGAACGCGGCCCTTGGGCGGGTTTACCTGGGCACTTACAATGAAGAACCCTGCGGTTTTGTGCTCGCGTTGTTTGTCCAATCGGTCGGTCATGGCGGCCGGATCGCCGTGATCGACGAGGTCTATGTTGCGCCGCGCCGTCAGGACCAGGGCATTTCCAAGAGCCTGATCCGTCATGCAGTGGCCGATCTCGACACGTTTGGAGTGGTGGCCCTCGCAGCACTGGAAAAACCCGGCGGGCCGCTTTCCGCGCTGCTTGAGGCGGAGGGCTTTGAGCGCTGCCCCTGTCAACTTTTTGAAAAGCGTTTTGATCCGGCCGGGGCCGAGTGATCGGCCGGCGCCTTTCGGCGGCAAACGGGACAAAGGGAAACTTCTCGCCTACGCCGGGCAGACGCGCTAAACCGGCGTCATGTTGTTTTCAACCAAGGACACGGGTCCGGTATCCGATGCCGTGAACCGGCATTGGGTCGACACCCGCCTACCGGGCTGGGCCCGGCCCTATGCGCGGCTTGCACGCTGGGAACGCCCGATCGGGTGGTGGCTTTTGCTGTGGCCATGCTGGTGGTCCGCCGCACTCGCGGCGATTGCCGCCGGTGCGCCGTGGCCCAATCCCTGGCATCTTCTGCTGTTTCTGGTCGGCGCGGTGGCTATGCGCGGCGCGGGCTGCACCTACAACGACCTTGTGGACGAGGACATCGACGCGAAGGTCGAGCGGACACGGTCCCGGCCGATCCCGGCGGGGCAGGTGACCCGGGGCCAGGCAAAGATCTTTCTGGTCTTGCAGGCTCTCGTCGGTTTCCTGGTGCTCATCCAGTTCAACGCATTCGCCATCACGGTTGGCCTGGCCTCGCTTGTTTTTGTGGCGGTCTATCCGTTCATGAAGCGGATCACGAACTGGCCGCAGCTGTTTTTGGGGCTGGCCTTTTCCTGGGGCGCCCTGATGGGCTGGGCGGCCCAGTTCGGCACGCTCGGCTGGGCACCGGTCCTGCTTTACCTTGGCGGGATTTGCTGGACCATCGGCTACGACACGATCTATGCCCATCAGGACAAGGAGGACGACGCGCTGGTCGGTGTCCGCTCGACCGCGCGGCTGTTTGGCGAGCGCACCAAGCCGGCGCTGATCGGGCTTTATCTGGCGGCGACCGTCCTGTTTGCCCTGGCCGCGACCCTGGCCGATGCCGGACCGGCTGCGTTCGCGGGGCTCGCGATCGGTGCGGGGCACCTTCTGTGGCAGGTCGTGGCGCTGAAGATCGACGATCCGGATCAGTGCCTGAAACTGTTCCGGTCAAACACCGCTTATGGCTGGATCGTCTTCGCCGGATTGGTCTTGGATGCGATGATCGGCAACCTTTAAGGCCTAAAAGCCCCGCGCGGTGACCATGGTTCACGTGCGGGCGATGATTTCCCGCTCGCCGCGATGAACACGGGACGTATCGGCATGCGTGCCCACACGCCGGCGGACCAGAAACCGCGGGCGCCGGCCAGTCAGCATGCCAAGCTTGCGCCGGGGCGCAGGTGCGGCATGGCTTTGCGCGCGATAGGCCTCAATCGGTTTCACGGCCCCGCCTGTGTCACAGACCAGCATGGGAAGGTTCAAACGCTTCGACCATGCGGTCCAGGTGGCTGAGAGATCTTCGGGCCGATCCGTGTCCGCCAGCGTGATGGACAGTGCATCGTCCGGATGCTTCAAGGTCAGCGATCCGCGAACGCTGCCGGTGCTTTCGCCGGGAACGACGCGCACCATGATCCCTTCAAAGACATGAATGGGAACGACAAGGGTCAGCGGAAGGCCGCCGACGTTCCGTTTCACAATCGCATGGTCTTTATCGAGATAGACTTGAACCGTTTGACCGGTATCGCCGATCGGGTGCGAAAACCGGGTTGGAAGCGAACCGGGATCGGGGTGGATATGACACCCCGTCCCGGTCCCGGCGGCTTGCTCTGTACGTGTTTGACGCTTCACTGTGCCTCTCCGCCGGACCCATGCTGGTTTTTCTTTTGGGTCGCTCGACGGGATCGACACTAACGACGGGTCATGGCGATCCGCTTAAATTTCTGGGTTAAAAAAGTGTGTTTGATAAGAGGGTTACCGGATTCTGACCTGCTCGTTTGGCCTCTGTTTACCCTGGGCCGGCGGAGCGGCCCCAAAAATCCATGCCCGTATTTCGTCCGCTGATTGCCCAAACCGGCCGGGGCGCGCTGCCGGCCTCGGTTGCCGAGACCTCGGCATCGTCCTAAACACTCACCAAGGATCGGGCCCCGGGCCTTTCAAGAATCAAACAGCGGGAAACTCATGTCGGATTGGATTGATCAGGAGGCTCTTGTCGCACGGGCGTCGCAATTGGTTGAGGCGGCGCGCAAAGCCGGCGCGGACGCGTGCGACGCCGTGGCCATCACCGGCATGGCGATGTCAGTCGATGTCCGCGACGGTCGGGTGGAGGAAACCGAGCGCGCCGAGGGCGATGACGTCACATTGCGGGTGTTTGTCGGGCGGCGGACCGCGGCCGTGTCGTCAAACGCAATGCAAGACCCGGCGGAACTGGCCGAGCGGGCCGTGGCGATGGCGAAGGTCGCGCCGGAAGACCCTTATGCCGGGCTTGCGGACGCCGGCCGGTTGATCAAGGACGTCCCGGAGCTGGAATTGCTCGATCCGCTGCAGGTTTCCGCGGATGCCTTGGCCGACCGGGCAAAGGAAGCGGAGGCCGCCGCGCTCGAGGTGTCCGGCGTCAGCAAATCCGGCGGCGCGGGGGCCTCATGGCGTCTTGCCGGTGTGGTGCTGGCGACCAGTCATGGCTTTTCCGGTTCCTACATGACCTCGCGGCATGGCCTGTCGATGACCGCGATCGGCGGCGAGGGCACCGCCATGGAACGCGATTTCGACTATGATTACCGCGCGTTTTTCGAGGATATGGACCCTCCCGAAGTGATCGGTCGCAGAGCCGCGGAACGGGTCGCGCGGCGGCTCAATCCCCAAAAAGTCAAAAGCCAGACTGTCAATGTGCTCTTTGAAGCCCGGTCGGCCCGCAGCCTTCTTGGACACTTCGCCGGCGCGGTGAATGGCGCGTCGGTGGCCCGCAAGACAAGCTTCCTGCGCGAAAAACGCGGCTCGGCCGTTTTCGCGCCGGGCATCACCATTGTTGATGACCCGTTCAAACGGCGCGGGGCCGGGACCCGGCCGTTCGACGGGGAGGGCACGCGCGCTGATGTCCTTCACATGGTCGAAGACGGCGTTCTGCATCATTGGTTTTTGGACAGCGCCACCGGCCGCGAACTGGGGCTTGCGCCGAATGGCCGCGCCCAACGTGGCGGATCGGGAACGTCGCCAGGGTCCACGAACCTCACGCTCCAGCCGGGTTCCAAGTCGGCGGCGGAGTTAATGGCCGAGGCCGGTACCGGTCTTTTGGTGACCGACCTGATCGGCCAGGGTGTGAACGGCGTCACCGGCGACTATTCGAGGGGAGCGTCCGGGCTGTGGTTTGAAAATGGTGAGGTGACGCACCCGGTAAGCGGGATCACCATTGCGGGCAATCTTGTCGATATGTTCGCGCGCCTGGTGCCGGCCAGCGATCTTGATTCGCGCTATTCGGTGGCGGCTCCATCGATTCTGATCGAAGGGCTCGCGCTTGCAGGTGAATGACCACGAGACCGCCGATCCGCGGGATGTGGAGGATCTGGCGCTGCTGGAGGAGGCTGCCCGGCGGGCGGGGGATATCGCGCTCACCTTTTTTGGTGGCGATCCCAAGACCTGGTTCAAGGGCAACAAATCTCCCGTGTCCGAAGCGGATATGGAAGTGGACGGCTATCTTGCCGAGGTGCTCAGATTGGCCCGCCCGGAGTATGGGTGGCTGTCGGAGGAAAGCGCTGATACGGCCGACCGGTTGGGCCGCGACCGGGTGTTTATCGTCGATCCGATCGACGGCACGCGGGCTTTCCTTGCCGGCGGCGATGAGTGGACGGTGTCGCTCTCGGTCGTAGAACGCGGCCGGCCGGTTGTCGGCGTGCTGTTTTGTCCGGTGCGTGAGGAAATGTTTCTTGCCGCGCGCGGCGGCGGGGCGCGCCTCAACGGCGAACCAATCCGCGGCACCGGAACAACCGGGATTTCCGGTGCAAGTCTCAGCGGGCCGCATTCGGTGGTGGCCAACCAGGAGGTGCTGGCCAGCGGATTTGAGCGGACCAGGAACATCCGGTCCCTGGCGTACCGGCTGGCCCTGGTCGCAAGCGGCCGCGTGGATGTGGCCGTGGCGCGGGCCGGACCCAGCGATTGGGATCTTGCAGCCGCCGATCTTTTGGTGCAGGAAGCGGGCGGCAAGTTAACCGACTTCGCCGGAAACGCGCTGACTTATAACCGGGAGACGACCCGTCATCCGGCATTGATCGCGGCCCCGGTGCAGTTGATCACGGCGGCCCGGGCCAACATATCCAGGATCATCGGATGAGGCGGCGCGGCGCCTTGCAGCGAACAGGGATCGGTCATGAGCGACGCTGAAAAACCGAAGCAGCTTCTTCATCTGGTGTTCGGCGGCGAGCTGGAAACGCCCGAGGGCCTGACGTTCAGGGACCTCGACGGCCTCGACATCGTGGGCATCTTCCCAAATTACGCCGAGGCCTATGCGGCCTGGAAGGCGAAGGCCCAGGCAACCGTCGACAACGCGCACATGCGTTATTTTATCGTGCACATGCACCGTTTGATGGACCCTGACGCGACGGCCTGACGGCCGGATTGGCGCCAGCGGCGGAACAACACTGTCGATGATCAAGAAAATTGGCCGCCATCCCCTGGTACTCAAAGGCATTGGCTCATTCATGGCCGAGTACCTGAAGTTCGTTCATCGGACCAACCGGTTCGTGGTCGAACCGGGCGGCGTCTATGAGCGCTACGGCGAGGACCTGCCGGTGATCGTGGCCATGTGGCACGGGCAGCATTTCATGGTGCCGTTCGCCAAGCCCCGGGAGTGGCCCGCAAAAGTCATGATTTCGCGGTCAGCGGACGGTGAGGTCAACGCGATCGCGGCGCAAAAACTCGGCCTGGGTCTGATCCGGGCGTCAGGCAGCCAGAAGAGCCGGCAGATCCTAAAACGCGGCGGCATGCGCGGTTTCATCGAGGCCGTGCGCGCCTTGAAAGACGGTCAGAGCGTCGCGCTCACCGCCGACGTGCCCAAAGGGCCGGCCCGGGTCGCCGGTCCCGGCATTGTGCAGATCGCCAAGCATACGGGTCGGCCGATCCTGCCCGTGGCGGTCGCCACAAGCCGGAGCATCGAACTCAATTCCTGGGACAAGGCCAGCGTCAATCTGCCGTTTGGCACCGGTTCGATCGTGGTGGGAGAACCGATCAACGTGACGGGGGATGCCGACGATGCGGAACTGGAAACCGCCCGTCTGGCGGTCGAGGACGGTTTGAACGACGCCACGCGCCGGGCCTACGAACTGGTCGGCCGTCCGGATGGCTGAACGCCGCCCCCTGCCGGTTGGACTGTATCTCGCCCTGTCCCGCTTTTCCGGGCCGCTCTACCGGCTCGTGCATGAAATCCGGGCCAGGCAGGGCAAGGACGACCCGGCGCGGCGCGGCGAACGCTTTGGCCGTCCTGGCCGGCCGCGCCCGGCCGGGAGCCTCGTCTGGGTCCATGCGGCAAGCGTTGGAGAAACCAACTCTGTCCTGCCATTGATTCATCACATGACAGCCGGTGGCCAGACTGTTCTCCTGACCACGGTGACCCGCACATCGGCGGCGATCGCGGCCAAAAGCCTGCCGCCGGGCGCCATCCATCAATACGCCCCGTTTGACAGTCCGGTGTTTCTCGACCGCTTTTTGGACCATTGGCAGCCGGCGGCCGCGTTGTTTGTGGAATCGGAAATCTGGCCGGCCATGTTCGACGCCGTCCGCCGCCGCGACTGCCCTTTGGTGCTGGTCAATGGCCGGATGTCGTCCAGATCGTATCGGGGCTGGTCCCGGCTTCCGGGAACCGCGCACTATGTGTTTGCCAGCATCACGCTCACATTGGCCCAGTCGGAGGAAGACGGCCGCCGGCTGGGTGCGCTCGGCTGCGGCCACGTCGTTTACCCCGGCAACTTGAAATTTGACGCCAGCACGGCGCCCGCCGACCCGGTCGAGCTTGACCGGTTGTCAACGATGATCGGTTCAAGGCCGGTCTGGGTTGCCGCTCTTACCCACCCCGGAGAGGAGGAGCTGGCGCTCGCCGCCCATCGGCAGATTCTCAATAGCCATCCGGACGCGCTGCTGCTTTTATGCCCCCGTCATCCCGAGCGGGGGGCTCAGATCGACACGCTGATCGGTGAGCAGGGATTTACGTCCGTCCGCCGGTCGCTGGGCAAAACCCCGAAACCGGATTGCCAGGTGTTTCTCGGCGACACTTTGGGCGAGATGGGCCTCTTCTACAGCCTGGCTCCCGTGGCCTTTCTCGGTGGATCCTTTGCCGAAAAGGGCGGGCACAATCCCGTTGAAGCGATCCGGTTCGGTTCCGCGCTGATCTCCGGTCCTGGCGTCGCCAACGCGCGCGGCCTTTATCATGATTTGTGGGACGCACAGGCGGCCGTGAAACTGGAAGACGCCGGAGATCTCGCCGCCGCCGTCCTCCGGCTGATGGAGGATCAGAGCGCCCGTGACACACAGATCGCGACGGCACGGGCGATTGCCGACAGCGGCAAGGGCGCCGTAGAGCGGACGATGGCCCATCTGAGACCGCTTCTGGCCGCAAATCCGGCTGCGGCGGGGACGGAGTGACCCGGCATGAAAGCGCCCCGGTTTTGGTGGTCTGAAAACCTGTCTGGTGCCGCGATTGTGTTGTGGCCGGTTGCGTGGCTTTACGGCTGGTTCGCCGCGCGGCGCCTGCACCGGCGCCCGCGCGGCGGGTCGAATCTGCCGGTCATCTGCATCGGCAACTATGTTGCCGGCGGTACCGGAAAAACGCCTTTTGCGCTGATGCTTGCCGCGCTTCTGGCAAAGGACGGAATTCGCCCGGGATTTTTGCTGCGCGGATATGGCGGCCGGGCGAAAGGGCCGGTGGTGGTCGACCCTGCGGCTCATATGGCCACGGACGTCGGTGATGAAGCCCTCCTACTGGCGCGTGAAGCCCCGACCGTGGTGGCGGCCGACCGTGTCGCCGGCGCCGGCCTTGCCCAGACACTGGATATCGACGTGCTGTTGATGGATGACGGCTTTCAAAATCCGTCCCTGAAGAAGGATCTGGCTTTTGCGCTGGTGGACGCTGCAACCGGTGTTGGCAATGGCCTCTGCCTGCCTGCCGGGCCGCTACGCGCGCCGCTCGCCGATCAAATCGTCAAGACCGATGTGCTGGTAATTGTCGGCACGGGCGGACAGGCCGACGAAGTGGTTCATCTGGCCGCGCGAAAGGGACTGCCGATCCTGCATGCCGAGCTGGTTCCTGGCCTGCATGAGGATCTGAAAGACACGCCGCTTCATGCGTTTGCGGGCATCGGCCGCCCGGAAAAGTTCTTCAGGATGCTGGAGGATCTCGGTCTCAACGTCGCCAGAACAAGCAGCTTTCCCGATCATCACGCTTTCACCGAGGAGGATGCCAAGAGGCTGCTTCAGCAGTCGGAGACCGATGGGCATGTGCTGGTGACGACGGAAAAGGACATGGCCCGGATCGCCTCAGCGCCGGAGGAGGTGTTCCGCTGGCTGGAGAATCGGTCAGCCACGCTGCTGGTGGCCATGAACGTGTCGGAGACCGGGCGCTTGTTAAGCCTCGTCCACGGGACCGTCCGCAACCGGGCATTTCGGGTGGGGCGCGGCGCCTGACCGGAGACCGGCCGATCGTCAGCCCGCTCCCCGGGTTTCACGGTAGCGTTTCAACGACGTGGCCGCGTCGACATAGGCTTCCTGGTGCTCTACAGACCAGTATTTCAGCTCATCCAGGGGGATCGCCGTCCCGGTCACCGCGCAGCGCACGAACGTTCCCGGCGCCTCGACCTGATAGTCGCCGTCAAGATAGCGGACCTTGGCTTCGTTTGGAACGCGGGGGCTCTCGTAGCGGTTCATCGGGTCTGGTTGTACCTTGGTGCCTGCGATGAGCCTGTTTTAAGGTTCCCGCGTCTTAGATACAAGAGTGCATCCGACCAACAATCGGGACGAAATATAGACGCGATGATGCGTGATTTATCCGCACGCGGCCTTATGTTCATGTATCAAACCAGATGACCGCACGCATGTGCCGGCAAGCCGGCCGGTGTGGGCAAATCGATGCCAGGGACACAACATGAGCGATATGAACACCGACCTCATCGAAACATCGGGCCTCGGCCTTGAAACCGCCCGTCGGATCACCGGCGACGCGCTCGCTGGCGCGGATGACGGCGAACTGTTCATCGAATATCGGCAAACGGAAGGGCTTGTCTTCGACAATGGCAGGTTGAAGGCGGCGAATTATGATACCGCGCAAGGATTCGGCCTGCGCGCCGTTGCCGGTGAAGCGGCCGGTTATGCCCATGCCGGGGACATTTCAGAAGCGGCCCTCAAACGGGCCGCGGACGCGGTGAGCGCGGTCAAGTCCGGTCATTCGGGCACTTACGCGGCGGCGCCTGCGCGCACCAACCAGGCGCTTTATACCGACGCCAACCCGCTGGGCGGCCCGAGCTTCGAAGACAAGGTCAAGCTGCTACAGGAGATCGATGCCTATGCCCGCGACAAGGATCCACGGGTCCGGCAGGTGTCGGCTTCCCTTGCCGGGTCTTGGCAGGTGGTCGACATTTTGCGCGCGGACGGGCACCGGGTGCGTGATGTCCGGCCGATGGTGCGGTTGAGCATTTCGGTGGTCGCCGGGAACGACGACCGGCAGGAGAGCGGTTCGTTCGGCTGCGGCGGGCGGGAAGCCTTCGACCGGTTCATCACGCCCGAGAACTGGCAGGCGGGTGTCGACGAGGCCCTGCGCCAGGCGCTGGTGAACCTGGAGGCGGTGCCGGCGCCGGCCGGAACGCTCGACGTCGTGCTCGGGCCGGGCTGGCCCGGGATCTTGCTGCATGAGGCGGTCGGTCATGGCCTGGAAGGCGATTTCAACCGCAAGAAAACGTCAGCCTTTGCCGGCTTGATGGGCGAGCGCGTCGCGGCACCCGGCGTGACCATCGTCGATGACGGCACGATCCCCGACCGTCGCGGCTCTTTGTCGGTGGACGATGAAGGCACGCCCTCGTCGCGGACGGTCCTCATCGAGGACGGCATCCTGACCGGCTATATGCAGGACCGCCAGAACGCGCGGCTGATGGGCATGGACCCGACCGGCAACGGCCGCCGCCAGTCCTACGCGCATATTCCCATGCCGCGCATGACCAACACTGTCATGCTCTCCGGCAACACCGAGCCGGACGAGATCCTCGCCTCGGTCAAGGACGGGATCTATGCGGTCTCGTTTGGCGGCGGTCAGGTCGACATCACGTCCGGCAAGTTCGTGTTCTCCTGCACGGAGGCCTACAAGGTGGAAAACGGCAAGGTCGGCGCGCCGGTCAAGGGCGCGATGCTGATCGGCAACGGCCCGGACGCGCTGACCCGCGTCACCATGATCGGCAACGACATGGCGCTGGATCCCGGCATGGGCACCTGCGGCAAACAGGGCCAGGGCGTGCCTGTCGGCGTTGGCCAGCCATCCATGCGCATCAATGGTCTGACGGTGGGCGGGACGGCGGTGTAAGCCGGATTTGCGGACCTGTTGCCGGTCTCTAATGGTTGCCGGACTTGAGATTTTGTCCAGAGTCGGGCTGAATCATCATCTGGGTGCTGGGCAAGAGGTGAAATTCGGGTTTGTTTACCAAACCCGGGTAAACTCTCGTTGGGTCAGTCAAATGCCACGGAGACGGAATGGCAGCAGAATCCGCACCGCCCTTTTTTGCCGAATCGATCATCTTTCTGGCGGCCACCGTCGTGGCGGTTCCGATCGCCAAGCGGCTCGGGCTCGGCTCGGTGGTGGGGTATCTGGCGGCGGGTGCTGCGATCGGTCCGTTTGGCCTTGGCTTCCTGGGTTCGGGCGAGGATGTTCTCCATGTCGCCGAACTCGGGGTCGTGCTGCTGTTGTTCGTGATCGGCCTGGAGCTCGATCCAGCAAAACTCTGGCGCATGAAGCGGGACATATTCGGGCTCGGCTCCGCGCAGGTCGTGCTGACCGGCCTGACCCTGTTCGCCATCGCCCGGCTGATCGGCTACGAATTCGAATCCGCCCTCGTGATCGGCTTCGGCCTGGCGTTGTCGTCCACGGCCTTTGCGCTCCAGATCCTTCAGGAGCGCGGCCAATTGTCCTCCGCCTATGGTCAGCGTGCGTTTGGCATCCTTCTGCTTCAGGACATCGCCATCGTGCCGCTTCTGGCCATGGTTGCGATCCTTGCGCCCGACGAAGGGCCGTCAACGGGCACGAAACTCATCTCCGAGGTCGGGCTGGTTGTGGCCGCCGTTGCGGGCGTGATCCTGGCCGGCCGGTATCTGGTGTCGCCCCTGTTCTTGCTGTTGGCCTCATCGCGCGCCCGGGAGGTGATGGTCGCCGCCGCGCTGCTCGTGGCCCTGGGCAGCGCCGGCATCATGCAGGCGGTGGGCCTGTCGATGGCGCTGGGCGCGTTTCTGGCGGGCGTGCTGTTGGCCGAATCGAGTTTCCGCCACACGCTGGAAGCCGATATCGAACCGTTCCGGTCATTGCTGATGGGGCTTTTTTTCGTTGCTGTCGGCATGTCCCTGGATTTCCTGGTGCTTGCGGACAATCTCGGATTTATCGCCGCGGGCGTTGTCGGGATCATGGTGATCAAGGGCCTGTTCTTGTGGGGCCTTGCTCGGGTGACCGGATCGGCGAATTCCGATGCCCTCCGGATTGCGGTGACCTTGCCGCAAGGCGGCGAATTCGCCTTCGTGCTGTTCACCGCCGCCGTCGGCGCGCAGATCTTTCCCTATCAGACCGCCAATCTGCTCAACGCGATGGTGATCCTGACCATGCTTTTGACGCCCGTGGCGTGCCTCGGTCTGGAGTGGCTGGCCGAGCGGCTGAAGGCCAGCGGCGTGGAAAACCCGGCGGTGGAAACCTTCGAGGAAGCAACGCCGACCGTCTTGGTCATCGGTTTTGGACGCTTCGGCATGACGGTGGCGCAGATCCTGACCTCCGACGGTCTGGAAATCACCGCGATCGACAACCGGCCGGACCGGATCGCCTATGCCCGCAAGCTTGGCTACAAGGTCTATTATGGCGATGCGACCCGCGCGGACGTTCTGGCGGCCGCAGGCGCGGGCAAGGCGGCGCTTGTCGCCATGTGCATTGAGAACGACCGGGTGATGGAACAGGCCATCGACCTTGTCCGTGAAGGCTTTCCAAACGCCAAGCTGTTCTGCCGGGCAACCGACCGCGCGCACGCGCTGGAACTCACCAAGAAGGGCGTCGATTATCAAATCCGCGAAACGTTTGAATCAAGCCTGGCCTTCGGCCGCGCCGCGCTTGAGGTGCTGGGAACGCCGAGCGACCGGATCGCCCAGATCGACGAGGATGTGCGCCGGCGGGACAAGGAGCGTCTGGAGGTTCAGCTTGCCGAAGGGCTGTATGCGGGAACCGACCGGCTCCATTCTGTCACGCCGCGCAAAAGCTCCTCTCAGAAGACCCCGGACAGTGAGGGCGAGCCGGCTTGATCGGTGCTTCGGCACGTTAGGGAAGTACGTCGTAGCCGGCTGAAAACCCGTTGAGCGATATCGGAATCCCGATGCCTTCCTCGGGCGTCTGGAAAATGATGAAGGTCGCCTGGGCCCCGGCCCGCAGTTTTGAGAGCAACTCGTCTTCCAAGATCACCTCCGCGATGCAGCCGTTGGGCAGGCAACGCACGAACCCGGCCCGGCCGATATCCGCCTCGTCGACCCGAAGACCCAGCCCCGATGGCAACAGGACACCAAGCGGCGCCAGCACCCGCAGGATCCGGGCCTGCCTGTCGGCGGTTTTCAGGACGATCACCGACAGGCCGACATTCTCACGGTCCTCAGCCGTGACATTTTGGATCAGTGCGCACTGTTCGCTGGCCGCGCCCGGCGGCGTGTCACAGCGCAATTGCCAGTCGCCATGGCTGGACCGGACCTCGCCTTGTGCCAACGCGGGCGTTGTGCCGAGCGCCATCGCGGCACAGAAGAAAAGGCCTCTTATCGTTCCTGGAATCCGCTCGGTAAGCCGCCTGATACCGGTGTTTTTATCGGCTTTTTCGCTGACGGGTAACGGAAGGGGCAATGGGTGGTCCTCCGAAAATGTCCAGTCGCGGATGCCGGTCCGGAGGGTCTCCCGGCCGGCGAATCGCGGTGATGTCATCTGGGCGACATTGCCGCATGGGGAGGAATGTGACCAGCCCCTGCGCCTCCGGTGCGGGTAGTTCTGCGGGCTTGTCGCCAGGTTTTCCGCGGAAACGACCTGTCATTGATCGACCTCAATCAGTGTCAAAGCTCCTGTACACCTGAAATCGCATCATAACCGTTGCAGATTGGCGCCCGTTATGGTTTTTGTGCGCCCGAAACGTGTCGGGCGTGCGATGCGGCAGATCGCCGCTTAGACCAAGGGCGAGTTCGCGTTAAGTTCGCGAGTGTGGTTACTATCTGGCCCGCGGAGCCGCCTGGCTTCGAGTCGGATGATCAGACCCGACACGCCAAAACCGCCGGCGTGCAGTCTTGCGCGACGATATGGGAAACCAGCGCTGGTTTCAGGATTGACATGCGTATGCCGCGGCGCCGTCCGCGGTTGAGGGAAGGGAGCGCAGACGTGAAGGCAGTCTTCAAACGTCTCATGCATTGGGCCGCCGCGGCGGCCGCGACCGCCGGACTTGTTCCGGCAGCCATGGCGGAAGAAGCCGCCATCAGAAACTGGCAACTTGGGTTCCAGCCGTCCGTCAGCGACATGATGGATGACATTTCCTGGTTCAACAATTTGACCCTCATCATCATCACCGTGATCACGCTGTTCGTGCTTGCGCTTTTGATCCTCGTGATGGTCCGGTTCAACGCAAAGGCCAATCCGGTGCCCTCGCGGACATCCCACAACACCATGATCGAGGTCGTTTGGACGGTCGTTCCGATCTTGATCCTGGTGGTCATCGCGGTCCCGTCGTTCCGTTTGCTGTACAAGCAGCTTGAGATCCCGGAATACGAGATGACGGTGAAGGCGACGGGTTATCAGTGGTACTGGGGCTATGAATACACCGACGAGAACATGAACGAACTCTACTTCGATTCGTACATGATCGCGGACGACGAACGCGCATCCGTTGCCGAGGCGCGCGGTGTTACGGTCGATGAAGTGCCCCGTCTTCTGGCGGTGGATTACGATATGGTGGTGCCGGTCGACACGACCGTTCGCTTGCAGGTGACCGCGGCCGACGTGCTGCACGCCTTTGCGATGCCTGCCATGGGGCTCAAGATCGACGCCATTCCGGGCCGTTTGAACGAGACCTGGTTCCGGGCACGGGAAACCGGCGTCTACTACGGGCAATGCTCCGAACTGTGCGGCAACCTGCACGCATTCATGCCGATCGCGATCCGCGTGGTGACCAAGGAGCAGTACGCACAATGGTCCGTCGCGGCCCAGGACGATCTCGACACCGCCAATGAGCAGCTCCTGGCCGCCATTGCCGCTGATCGCAAGGTCGCCGCCATTACGAAGGACGGAACGGAAGCTGTCGCCGCGAACTGATCGCGGCGGCCCGCATGAATTCAGGCGGCGTGGCGCAGAGGCGCCCCGCCTATCAAGAGCTTAAAGAGGGAGCACACAATGGCTGCGACCGATGTGCATGACGCGCACGATCATCCGACCGGATGGCGCCGGTATGTGTATTCGACGAACCATAAGGACATCGGAACGATGTACCTGATCTTCGCGATCATCGCGGGGATCATCGGCGGCGCGCTCAGCGTCGGCATCCGGATGGAACTTCAAGAGCCGGGTATGCAGATTTTCTCAAATCCGCATACGTTCAACGTCTTCACGACGTCGCACGGCCTGATCATGATCTTCTTCATGGTCATGCCGGCGCTGATCGGCGGCTTTGCCAACTGGTTCGTCCCGATCATGATCGGTGCGCCGGACATGGCGTTTCCGCGGATGAACAACATCTCCTTCTGGCTCCTGCCGCCGGCGTTTATGCTCCTCATTCTGTCGCTGTTCGTTGAAGGTCCTCCAGGGGGCCTTGGCGTCGGGGGTGGCTGGACGATCTATCCGCCGCTCTCGACCTCCGGCCAGCCCGGGCCCGCAATGGATCTGGCGATCCTGTCGCTGCACATTGCCGGCGCGTCGTCGATCCTCGGGGCGATCAACTTCATCACCACGATCTTCAACATGCGCGCGCCGGGCATGACCTTGCACAAGATGCCGCTCTTCGCATGGTCTGTGCTGGTGACGGCGTTCCTCCTGCTGCTGTCCCTGCCGGTCCTTGCCGGTGCCATCACGATGCTGCTGACGGACCGCAATTTCGGCACGACGTTCTTCGACCCGGCCGGGGGCGGGGATCCGATCCTGTTCCAGCATCTGTTCTGGTTCTTCGGCCACCCGGAAGTCTACATCTTGATCCTGCCGGGCTTTGGCATCGTCAGCCACATCATTTCCACGTTCTCCCGCAAGCCGGTGTTCGGTTACCTCGGGATGGCCTATGCCATGGTGGCGATTGGTGTGGTCGGGTTCATCGTGTGGGCACACCACATGTACACGGTCGGAATGTCCGCTGAAACGCAGGCTTATTTCGTCGCGGCCACGATGGTGATCGCCGTGCCGACGGGCGTGAAGATCTTCTCGTGGATCGCCACCATGTGGGGCGGGTCGATTGAGTTCAAGACGCCCATGGTCTGGGCGATCGGCTTCATCTTCCTGTTCACCGTTGGCGGCGTCACAGGCGTGCAGCTGGCCAATGCCGGCCTCGACCGGGCCTTCCACGACACCTACTACGTCGTGGCGCACTTCCACTACGTGTTGTCGCTCGGCGCCGTGTTCGCGATCTTCGCGGCCTGGTACTACTGGTTCCCGAAAATGTTCGGTTACATGTATAGCGAAGCGATCGGCCAGGCCCATTTCTGGATCACCTTCGTGGGCGTGAACCTGATCTTCTTCCCGCAGCACTTCCTGGGCCTGAACGGCATGCCGCGCCGCTACGCGGACTACCCGGACGCGCTTGCCGGCTGGAACTACGTGTCCTCGATCGGCTCCTATATCTCGGCCTTCGCGGTGCTCGTCTTCCTGTATGGCATCTTCGAAGCGTTCGCGAAGAAGCGTGTTGCGGGCAACAACCCGTGGGGCGAAGGCGCGACGACGCTCGAGTGGACGCTGTCCTCACCGCCACCGTTCCACCAGTTCGAGACGCTGCCGCGGATCAAGTGATCCGACCGGGCGGCGGGCAAGCCCGCCGCACCGGCCGCTTTCACCGCGCCGGCCTCCGGCGCGGTGCATTTGATAAAACGAGAAAATCACCGGCCGTTGGCCAATTCCGCCCGCTGGACCGGTGCATGTGAGTAAAGGACGTGAAGGCATGTCGCTTGTCGACCGCCAGGATACATTGACCATTCCGGCCACCGACCGCTGGGACGGGGGCATGGGTTCGGTCGGCGACTATGTGGCCCTTTTGAAGCCGCGCGTCATGTCACTGGTGATCTTCACCGCCTTCGTCGGCATGATGCTGGCGCCCGGGTCTCTCCATCCGGTCCTTGCCGCCGTCGCGCTGTTGTGTATTGCCGTCGGCGCTGGTGCCTCTGGCGCGCTGAACATGTGGTACGACGCCGATATCGACCGGATCATGTCACGGACCGCCAAACGCCCGATTCCGGCCGGCAAGGTGACCCCCGATGAAGCGCTTGCCTTCGGCATGACCTTGTCCATCGGCTCGGTGCTGACGCTCGGGCTGTTGGTCAACTGGTTCGCCGGCGCGTTTCTCGCCTTCACAATCTTCTTCTACGCCGTTGTCTATACGATGTGGCTCAAGCGTTCGACGCCGCAGAACATCGTCATCGGCGGGGCCGCCGGCGCCTTTCCGCCGATGATCGGTTGGGCGTCCGTCACGGGCAATGTCAGCCTGGAAAGCCTGGTTCTGTTCCTGATCATCTTCATGTGGACGCCGCCGCATTTCTGGGCGCTGGCGCTCTTCAAGAAAGGCGACTACGAGACCGCTGGCGTGCCGATGCTGCCGGTGACGTCCGGCGAGGAGTCAACGCGCCATCACATTCTCGTCTACTCGCTTTTGCTGGCGCCGATTGGTGTGGCACCATTTCTGTTCGGCTATGCCAGCATCGCCTACGGCGTGATTTCAATGGGTCTTGGCGCCGCTTTCGTCGCGCTGGCCTATGACGTCTGGCGCAAGCGTTCGGGAGATGTCGCCCGCACTGCCAGCATCCGCCTGTTCAAGTTCTCGATTTACTATCTGTTCTTGTTGTTCGCCGTGCTGTTTTTGGAAAGCATCCTTGGAAGGATGATGGCATGAACACCGGCGATGATGGGGTCAAGCTGACCACGGAACAAAAAAAGCGCCGCCGGTCCCGCTCGCTCGCGATCGCCCTGACGCTCGCCGCGCTCGTGATCCTGTTCTACGTGGTCACAATCGTGAAGATGGGACCTGAAATCATGAACCGTCCTTTGTGAGGCCGCGGATGAGTGACACAAACCAGGAAAGCCGCCGGTCGGGCAAGCAGGACCTGAAAGTGGCCCTGTCCTGCGTGGGCATGTTCGTTTTCATGATCGGTATGGCCTACGCGGCGGTTCCGCTCTACGATCTCTTCTGCCGGGTAACCGGATTTGGCGGGACGACACAGGTCGCCGAGCAAGAAAGCGATGTGATCCTCGACCGGATTGTGACGATCCGCTTCGATGGAAACGTGAACCGCGGTCTGTCCTGGTCGTTCAAGCCGGAACAGCGGTCGGTCGACCTGAATGTCGGCGAGACCGGCCAGTTGGCCTATGTGGCGCAAAATATCGGCGAGGACTTCACGGTCGGCACGTCGACCTTCAACGTCACGCCGCTTGCCGCCGGGGCCTATTTCAACAAGATCCAGTGTTTCTGTTTCACCGAGCAGCCTTTGGAGGCGGGAGAATCGGTAGAAATGCCGGTCATCTTCTTTGTCGATCCGGACATCGACAAGGATCCGGAACTGGCGCACGTGAAAGAAATCACCCTGTCCTACACGTTCTTCCCGGTCGACGAACCCGAAAAGCCGGTGGCGGCGCGGGCCGATGAGGCGTCCGAGGAAGCGAAACTATGATAATACTGCGGCAACCCGCAGGATCCAATTGCGTTGGGGAGCTTGCCAATGGCTGAGGCACATACCAAAAACCACGACTACCACCTGGTTGATCCCAGTCCGTGGCCCTTTATCGCGTCGATTGGCGCGTTTCTTATGGCGCTCGGCGCCATCGGCTTCATGCGGGCGGTCAACAACGACACGTTCATCGTCTTCGGCATCAACCTGACCGGATGGGGTCTGCTGGCGGTTGGCCTGCTGATCGTGCTTTACACCATGTACGCCTGGTGGCGCGACACGGTCCGCGAATCCCATGCCGGCCACCACACGCGCGTCGTCTCGTTGCATCTGCGCTACGGCATGATCCTGTTCATCGCCTCCGAAGTGATGTTCTTTGTGGCCTGGTTCTGGGCCTACTTCGATGTGGCCCTGTTCGCGGGCGAGGCGATCCAGTATCAGCGCGTTGAAGCGACCGGTGGTGTCTGGCCGCCCGAGGGCATCGAGACCTTCGATCCCTGGCACTTGCCGCTGCTGAACACGATTGTCCTGCTCCTGTCCGGCACGACTGTGACCTGGGCGCACCATGCGCTGCTTCACAACGACCGGGATGGTCTGAAATGGGGTCTGACGCTGACGGTGATCCTCGGGATCCTGTTCTCGCTCCTGCAGGCCTATGAGTATTCTCACGCAGCGTTCGATTTCAGCGGCAACATCTACGGCGCAACCTTCTACATGGCGACCGGCTTCCACGGCTTCCACGTGATTGTCGGGACGATCTTCCTGGCCGTGTGTCTCGGACGGGCAGTGGCGGGCCAGTTCACGCCGCAAAAGCATTTCGGCTTCGAGGCTGCTGCCTGGTACTGGCACTTCGTTGACGTGGTCTGGCTGTTCCTGTTCGTGGCCATTTACGTCTGGGGTGCCGGTCCGCTGCACTGACGGCGCCACTGAAGATGACCTGAACTGGCGCCCGGCCCGAAAATGCGGCCGGGCGCTTGTTGTTTAAGGTGCGGCAACCATCAAGAGGGACCCGCTGGAGTGATCGACAAGGCTCAGTATCCATCGGCCAATCCGGTATCGGCCGGTCTCGCCGGCCGGTGCCCGCGCTGTGGCCAGGGGCGTTTGTTCGACGGCTTTCTTGCCCTTCGCTCCGGGTGTTCCACATGCGGGCTGAGCTATGACTTTGCCGACAGCGGCGACGGACCCGCCGTCTTTGTCATCATGCTGATCGGCTTTGTCATCGTCGGCCTGGTGTTGATCGTCGAATTGTCGTTCCAGCCGCCAATCTGGGTGCACATGGTCCTTTGGCTGCCCCTGACGGCCATTCTCGCCGCAGCCGTGTTGAGACCCTTGAAAGGCCTGCTCATTGCGATGCAGTTCCGGCATCAGGCCGAGGAGGGCAAGCTTGACGACTGACAATGCGCCCGCCGCCGGCCGCAACAAGCCGGCCCGCAAGCTGGTTGTGCCCGCCCTGGTCACCCTGGCGGCACTCGCGGTGCTCCTCAATCTCGGTTTCTGGCAGCTTGACCGGCTGGCCTGGAAGAGCGAATTGATCGAGCGCGTCGAGGCTGGCGTTACACTGCCGCCGGTCCCCGCGCCGGGACCGGACGCATGGGACGGCCTGTCATCGGAAGCCGACTATCTTCGAGTTTCGCTGGACGGCCGTTTTCAGGACGGGACGGCGTTTTATTACACGTCATTGAGTGACCCGGTGGGGACCTATGACGGTCCCGGTCTTCTCGTCTATAGCCCGCTCGTCACCAGCGATGGATGGACTGTCCTGGTCAACCGGGGGTTCATTCCCCAGGGCTTGGCGGACAGTGCCCGCGCCGAAGTTTTGAGCGTGCCGGAAGGTCCGCAGCGCCTCACCGGGCTGCTGCGCCTGTCCGAAAAACCCAATTGGACCACGCCGGCGCCCGATCCTTCCGACCGGATCTGGTTTGCCCGGGACACGGGTGCGATGGGGGAGGCGCTGGATCTTAGTCCGCAAACCCTGGCGCCCTATAGCGTCGATCTGGACGCGGCGTTTACCCCGGAGACCGGTCTGCCGCAGGCCGGGGAGACGGTCGTGCGTTTCAAGAACGATCATCTGGGCTATGCCCTGACCTGGTTCGGTCTAGCCGCCACACTGATCGGTGTGTTCCTCGCCTATGCCGCGCACATTCTGCGGGGCCAGCCGGACTGAAAAAGCGCGGCCTTGAGTGGCCGCGCCGAGGGTGACGACACTCGCCGATTTTTCCGTCGTCATCCTCGGACAAAGTTCCGAGGATCCATAAAAATCAAAGCGTTATGGATGCTCGGGACATGCCCGAGCATGACTGCCGAAAGATAAACTGATTTGTCATCACCCTCAGCGCGGCCCTGGTGCCGCGCCTTTTCCGATTTCGATATTGGCGGTGCGCTTAGAGCGCCTGCAAGATGGCGGCAGCACCCGTCGCGGTTGCTTCGCCCGGGCTGTCCTCGACCGCCAGGAACGTAACTTCGCCGTCCTTGGCGATCAGGGCGAAGCGCTGCGACCGTGTGTGACCGAAGATCGGCGCGTCCAGTGCGAGGCCGAGGGCCTTGATGAACGCCGCGTCCGTGTCGGACAGGAACTCAACCGCGCCGTTGGCCTTCGAAGCCTTGGCCCAGGCGTCCATCACAAAGACGTCGTTGACCGACACGACGGCGATGGCATCAACGCCCTTTGACTTGATGGTGTCACCATGCTCCAAAAAGCCGGGCAGGTGGTTCATGTGACAGGTGGGCGTGAAGGCGCCCGGCACCCCGAACAGGACAACGGTTTTCCCGTTAAACAAGTCTGCGCTCGTTTTTTCACCCGGGCCGTCCGCGGTCATCACCTTGAATGATGCGTCCGGAAGGTGGTCACCTACCTTGATTGTCATGAAGTGTCTCCAGAATGATCTCCCCTACCGCACCCCGCGGCGGTTCGCTTCTCACATAGGGTAGACGCTGGCTGCCGTCGAGGCGCGGTTTTGAAACTTGTGGACGGGAGGTTCAGCCTTACGTTACGGCTTCAGAACGATGGCGTGTGTGCTCTCAACCGTCTGGTCGCCATCGATCAGAACAAGGATGAGATCCGCCTTGCCGTCCGTATGCGCAAGTCCTCGGGTGGACAGCTGCCAGGTTGCCGTGTCGCCGACAACGCCTTTCAGATCCGGCAGGCTGATATAGGACCCTTCCGGCCCTTCGGCAAAAAGCTCTGGCGTGCCGCCCGCCTGGCCGGACAATGTCGCGGTGATCTCAAGCACTGGATCGTCGCCGCCCGGACGTTCGGTAATGCCAGCGATATAAGGGGGCGTATCGCCGGCCGGTGCCGGGACGGCCGCCAGATCCCGCCGGATCAGTTTTTCAGACAAGGCGTCGCGCGATCCGCTTGGCGTCAGCGCCAGGGTCAACTCCGCGTCCCCGGGTACGCAAATGTCCTTGCAGATGCCGAAGAACACGGACACAGAAAGGGAAACCGGCCGGTCCGCATCGGCCGGTGTCACCTTTATCGGCAACACAATGCCGTCGTGATAGACGATCGATTGGGAAAAGCCGTCATCGTACCGGGTTGGCGCTGGATAGAGCACGTCGGTGGCGGCAATGTTGCGTGAGCCGGTAAAATCAAATTGAGGCGGAATGCCGGCATCGCCCGGAAACCGCCAATAGGTGTGCCAGCCCGGCTCCAGCAAAAACTCCAAGCCGGCAAGGTACTGCCCGTCCTTAAGCGGTCCGCTGGCAATCAGCCGGACCGCCCCGCCTTTGACCTCAGTCCAGTCGGACGTCGCCGCGGCGGCATGGGGCGCAGACAACGCGGTGACCGCACCGGCCATCAGCGCCAAAACAATCGAAAGAAGCTGCCTCATAGCCACTTCCTACACGATGAGAGCCGGAACGTCATGGGATGGGTGGGCCGTGGAAGGTCAATCCGCCGTGACGCAACCGTGAACAAGCCGCACTTGCGGCATTCAGCGGCGTTAACAATTTAAAGAAGAGCAGGTAGTCTGAACATGCCGCCATCGCCACCGCGTCGGGCCGGCGGCACTCGGGAGATGCCGAATGACGGACAAGGTTCAGCTTGACACTTTGGAAGGCCAAATGCTGATCGCCATGCCGAACATGGCGGACGGCCGGTTCGAGCATTCGGTGATCTATGTGTGCTCGCATTCGGACCAGGGCGCGATGGGATTGGTTCTCAATCAGATCGCCAGCCATTTGTCCTTTGAAGACCTGCTCATTCAACTCAACATCCTCGATGATGATTCCGCGATCCGGCTGCCGTCCCGGGTGCGCGGGATGAACGTCCACAAGGGCGGCCCCGTCGAGGTCGAACGCGGGTTCGTGCTGCACTCCGACGATTTCACCATCGAGCGCTCGACCCTGTCGATTGACAACGGCATTTGCCTGACGGCGACGCTGGAAATCCTGAAGGCCCTGGCCGATGGCGGCGGTCCCAAACACGCGATCCTGGCGCTTGGTTATGCCGGCTGGGCCCCGGGCCAGCTGGAAACCGAAATCCAGGCCAATGGCTGGCTGATCGGTCCGGCCGACCCGTCCTTGGTGTTCGATCCGAATTCCGAGGAGAAATGGAAACAGGCCATGTTGTCGATGGGCATCGATCCGGCCATGCTCTACGGCGATGCGGGCCACGCATAACGCTGCGCCGCCAAGGTTCAAAGGCGTCTGTCTCGCGCCAAATCCGGTCGCCTTTCCGCCGCATGCGATGCCGTCGATCCGCCAGGTCAATTGAATTGCAGCTCCGTTCTATCGACGAGTTTTATTTGGCCGCCGTATGAGCTAGGGTGACCGTTCACGAGGTGTGGCGGGATCAACGCCCCGCGCACGGATAAAAAAAGACATACGCGGAGGCAATTGGCGCGGTGAAATATTTCAGTACCCGTGGCGAAGCACCTGTTCTTGATTTTTCCGAGGTACTGCTTCAGGGCCTGGCCCGCGACGGCGGGCTTTATCTTCCCCAAAGCTGGCCGCAATTCGACGCCGAAGACATCGCGTCATTTGCCGGCAAGCCGTACGCGGAGGTCGCCTTTCGTGTGATCAAGCCGTTTGTCGGCGGGGCAATCGCCGACGAACCGCTGAAGGCCATGATCGACGAAGCCTATGCCGGATTTCGCCATCCGGCGGTCACCCCGCTCGTCCAGTTGGCGCCGAACCGGTTCGTGCTGGAATTGTTCCACGGGCCGACGCTGGCGTTCAAGGATGTCGCCATGCAGCTCCTCGGGCGGCTGATGGATCATGTTCTGAGCGAACGTGGTCTGCGCGCAACGATTGTCGGCGCGACGTCTGGCGACACGGGCGGGGCGGCGATCGAGGCGTTCCGCGGGCGGGAGCGGACCGATATCTTCATCCTGTTTCCCGATGGCCGGGTGTCCTCGGTCCAGCGCCGGCAGATGACGACACCAACGGAAGCCAACGTCCATGCCCTCGCCCTGACCGGCAATTTCGACGATTGCCAGGCCATCGTGAAGGGCATGTTCAATCACTTCGCCTTCCGGGACAGTGTGGCGCTGTCGGGCGTCAACTCCATCAATTGGGCCCGGATCCTCGCGCAGATCGTTTATTACTTCGTCGCCGGCGCCGCGCTCGGCGCGCCGCACCGCCCGGTCTCCTTCTGTGTGCCGACCGGCAATTTCGGGGATATTTTCGCCGGCTACGCGGCCATGAAGATGGGCCTCCCCGTCGAGCGCCTGGTCATCGCGACCAACATCAACGACATTTTGGCCCGGTGCCTGGAGACCGGCCGGTACGAGACCCGCGGCGTCACCGCGACGACATCGCCGTCCATGGACATCCAGGTCTCGTCGAATTTCGAACGGCTTTTAAGCGAAGCGACCGACCGGGACGGGGCTGCCGTGCGGCGGATGATGAACCAGCTTTCCCAATCCGGCAGCTTCTCGATCGATGGCGGGGCGATGGACACCATCCGGTCCGTGTTTGCCGCGGGCCGGTCGGATGAGCACCAAACGGCACAAACGATCGCTGACACGTTTGAACAGGCCGGCTATCTGCTCGATCCGCACACGGCCATCGGCGTCCATGTCGCCAAATCACATGAGCGTTCGGGTGTCCCGATGGTGGTTCTGGGCACCGCGCATCCGGCCAAGTTTCCGGACGCCGTCGAAAAGGCAAGCGGCGTGCGTCCGGCCTTGCCGGCCGAGCTTGAGCCGATGATGAGCGCGGACGAGCGCCAGCATATTCTGCCGGCCGATCAGGCCGCGGTGGAAGGCTACATCGAGCAGCATGCGCGTGCTGTGCGCAGCGGGGTCTAGGAATGGATGTCAAGACAACAGTCCTGGACAACGGACTGACCGTGGTCACGGACCGGATGCCACATCTGAAGACCGCCGCCTTGGGCGTGTGGGTGCGCACCGGATCGCGTTCAGAGCGCACGGCACAAAACGGCATCACGCATCTTTTGGAACATATGGCCTTTAAGGGCACGGCGTCGCGCACCGCACGGGGCATTGCGGAGGAGATCGAAGCCGTCGGCGGCGAATTGAACGCCTCCACCAGCATTGAACACACCAATTATTATGCCCGCATTCTGGCAGAAGACGTGCCGCTCGCCGTCGATATTCTGGCTGATATCCTCCAGAACTCAACGTTCGACACCGAGGAGCTGCGGCGCGAGCAGCATGTGATCCTTCAGGAGATCGGCGCCGCCAATGATTCTCCGGAGGACCGGGCCTTCGACCTGTTTCAGGAAACCGCCTGGCCGGATCAGGCGATCGGCCGGCCGATCCTCGGCACGCCGGAGACGGTGCAGGGCTTTTCCCGGGATGCGCTGAATGCCTATCTCGGCGAGCGGTATCGCGGACCGGACATGGTTCTGGCGGCGGCCGGTGCTGTCGAACATGAGGCGCTGGTCCATTTGGCGGAGAAGAAGTTCACCGCCATCAGTGACAAGCCGGCCGAGAGCGATGGCAAGGCGGAATATCGCGGCGGCGAAACGGCGCTCGCCAAGGATCTCATGGAAGCCCAGGTCCTGATCGGTTTCGAGGGCCGGCCGTACAAATCGCGCGACTATTATGCGATCCAGATCCTGGCATCCGTCCTCGGCGGCGGCATGTCGTCCCGGCTGTTCCAGGAGATCCGGGAAAAGCACGGATTATGCTACGCGATCTACAGCTTTCACTGGGCGTTTTCCGACACCGGCCTGTTCGGCCTTCACGCGGCGACCAGCCGGGAGGATCTGGCCGAGCTGATGCCGATGATCCTGGACCAGTTGCGCCTCGCGGGCGAGACAATCGGTGATGAAGAGGTCGCCCGCTCCCGGGCGCAGATCCGCTCCGGATTGATGATGGCGCTGGAAAGCCCCGCGGCCCGCGCGGGCCAAATCGCCCGGCAAATTCTGGTGCACGGGCGGATCCTGTCGATGGATGAAGTGTCCGGCAAGATCGAGGCCGTGACATCGGCCGATATCCGCCGGGTCGCGCAGGAAACGTTCCTGGAAACCACGCCGACTTTGACGTCCGTGGGGCCGGTGGACGGTATGATGACCGCCGAGGACATAGCGGCCCGCCTGGGCGCGCCATTCCTGCGGGCCGCCTCCATGTAGAGCCGGGGCCGGGCACATGGCGCTGTTGCGGACATCCCTGGTCGCGGACACCGAACCCCGGATCGAAACCGGTTCGCATTGCCTTCGCCCACCGGTGATGGGTGATTTTCCCGCATGGTCGGAGCTGCGGTCCGAAAGCCGGGAGTTCCTGCGCCCGTGGGAACCGGTCTGGCCCCAGGACGATCTGACCAAGGCGGGTTTCCGGCGCCGCTTGCGGCGTTACGCCAAGGACCGCCGGGAAGGCCGCAGCCATCCGTTTTTCTTGTTCGAGCGGGAGACCGCGACGCTTTTGGGCGGGATCACCTTGTCCAACATCCGCCGGGGCGTGAGCCAGTCGGCGACGCTGGGATACTGGATGGGCGCCCGATTTGCCGGCCATGGACACATGTCCGCCGCCGTGAACATGATTCTGCCGTTCTGTTTTGATGTCCTCGGGCTGCACCGGATCGAGGCGGCCTGTCTGCCTGAAAACGCGCGCTCAATTCGCCTGCTGGAAAAAGCCGGATTTCGGCGCGAGGGCTATGCGCGGAATTATCTCTTGATCAACGGTGTATGGCAGGACCATGTGCTGTTTGCCTGCCTGCCTGAGGACCATGCATCGGCCGCCGAGCTCTGCACCGGAAACGCCCGGGGAAGACTGAAAGAATTCTTGTGACATGGCGCGCAAACCAGTACTCCTTCGGCCCATGTCACGAGTGTCGCCCGTCCTGACGGCGTGGCCCGTAAGGGCCCTGATCTATGCATGTATTCTGGTGTGTGCCGTGGTTGTCGCGCAGCGCGCGATGGCCATCGAGCCGATTCCCGTTCCCCAGGACATCGACGCACTTGACCTGACGCAATCGATTGAAATCTATCCCGATGCCGGCCCGCGGCTGCAGGTCTCCACGGCGCCCGGCGCGGACGGCATCGTCCGGCGGATCGAAGTGCCCTCCCGCGATGGCAGCAGCCGCAGTTGGGCGGTGTTTGCGCTGGCCAATACCGGCGATGAACAGATCGACCGCCTGATCGTGGCGCCGTTTTTTCAGCTTGTCGGATCAAGACTGTTCTGGCCGGATCTCGGCTCGTCGCGGATCGCGTCGATCACGCCAAGTCAGGGCATCGCGCCGGTCCGCCAGACAAGCCTGGAAGCGGACGTCTTCCTGATCACGCTCGATCCGGGTGCTATCGTGACGTTCGTCAGCGAGATGACGACATCCGAACTGCCCCAGCTTCGTCTCTGGAAGCCGGATGTCTACAAGGAGACCGTCAACGGCTATACGCTTTACCGCGGGATCATCCTCGGCATTTCCGGGCTCCTGGCCTTGTTCTTGACGATCCTGTTCGTGGTCAAGGGCACGGTGATGTTTCCCGCGACCGCAGCCCTCGCCTGGGCGGTCCTGGCCTATTTATGCATCGATTTCGGGTTCTGGAGCCTGGTGTTTGGCCTCGAGCAGGGCGGCGACCAGCTTTACCGCGCCTGCGCGGAAGTGATGCTCGCGGCCAGCCTGATCATCTTCCTCTACGCCTATTTGAACCTCAATCGGTGGAACATCCACTATTCGCATCTGGCGTTGACGACCCTGATCCTGCTGCTGGGTCTTTTAGGCGTAGCGGTCTGGGATCCGTCCATTGCCGCCGGTATTGCGCGCCTGTCGCTTGGCATCATCGGCGTGCTTGGGTTCGTGACGATCATGGTTCTGGCCTTCAAGGGCTATGACCGCGCGATTCTGCTGATCCCCACCTGGTTCCTTTTGATGGTCTGGCTGGCGGGCGCGGCACTGACGATCACCGGCATGCTGGCCAATGACATCGTCCAGCCGGCGCTCGGCGGTGGGCTCGTGCTGATCGTCCTGTTGATCGGTTTTACGGTCATGCAGCATGCCTTTGCCGGTGGTGCCATCGCCCAGGGCCTGATCTCCGACGTGGAACGGCGCGCGCTCGCGTTGACCGGTGCGGGCGACATTATCTGGGATTGGGACATCGACCGCGATCGTATCTACACAGGCAACGAAGTCGAGGATCTCCTGAACCTGCGTCACGGAACGCTCGAAGGCCCGGCGCGGGATTGGCTGGACGTTTTGCATCCCCAGGACCGGGACCGGTTCCGGGCAACGCTTGATGCGGTGATCGACCAGCGCCGCGGCAAGATCGTACAGACCTTTCGCCTGAGATCCGACGACGGTCATTTCCGCTGGTTCCGGTTGCGGGCACGGCCCATTGTGGGAGCCGATGGGGAAGTCATCCGCTGTGTCGGCACCCTGCTGGATGTGACGGAAGAAAGGACGGCCGAGGAGCGCCTTCTGCACGATGCCGTTCATGACAATTTGACCGGATTGCCGAACCGGGAACTGTTCATGGACCGGCTGCGCACCGCCGTCACCCAAATCCGGACCAACGATGGGGCGGCCAAGCCGACTGTCGTCATGTTGAATCTGGACCGGTTCAAGCAGGTCAATGACAGCATCGGCCTGTCGGCGGGCGACAGCATCCTCTTGACGGTGGCCCGCCGCTTGGGCCGCCTGATCGGCCCGCAGGACGCACTCGCCCGGCTGAACGGTGATCAATACGGCCTCATGATCCTGTCGGAACAGGAACCGGACCGGATCGTCGCCCTGACCGATGCGCTGAGAAAATCGATCCGGGCGCCGATCACCTTCGGCGAGCGGGAGATTTTCTTGACCTGCGCGGCTGGGATTGCCCTTTATGAAGGCAACAAGCAGAGCGCGGAGGACCTGGTCAGCAACGCCGAAATCGCGCTCAATCACGCCAAGCGGCTTGGCGGCGACCGCCAGGAGGTGTTCCGGCCGATCCTCCGGCCCTTGGGCAAGAAGGTGGTTGATCTGGAAAACGACCTGCGTGAGGCAATCAAAAAGGAAAACATCGGCGTCTTTTACCAGCCGATCGTGCGCCTTGTTGACCAGAGCATTGCCGGATTTGAAGTGCTGGCGCGCTGGCAGCATCCCAAACGCGGCAACATCGCACCGACCGAGTTCATCCCGATCGCCGAGCAATCCGGCCTGATCGATGATCTTGGCATGTACATGCTGGAAAAAAGCGCGCATCAACTGGCGTTCTGGCAGCGGGAGTTGCCGGCGCCGCAGCCGATTTTTGCGTCCGTGAACCTCTCCAGCCGCCAGCTTCTCAAACATGATCTCATCAACGATGTGAAGGCGGTCCTGTCCCGCTCGTCGCTTGCCACCGGGACCTTGAAGCTGGAGCTGACCGAATCCCTGGTCATGTCCAATCCGGAGTATTCGGCAAAGGTCATGGAACGTCTGCGCGGTCTCGGGGCCGGGCTGTCGCTCGACGATTTTGGCACCGGCCACTCGTCGCTGTCCTATTTGCAACGGTTCCCGTTCGACACCATCAAGATCGACCAGTCGTTTGTTCGTCCGAACGGCCAGTCCGCGCGGCCGGTGCTTTTGCGGACGATCGTGGCCATGGGTCACGACCTTGGCATGTCGGTGGTTGCCGAAGGCGCGGAAAGTGAGTCGGACGCGCTGGAGCTCTATCAGCTCGGCTGTGAATACGCGCAAGGCTTTTTCTTCGGCCAGGCCATGTCGGCGGATGAGGCGACAAAGGTGCTGCGCCGCATGCCCCTGGAAGCCGCGTCCTGATCTCGGCCTGCTGGCCACATGATTTTTATGGAACGATGATGTCGAGGGTTGGGCCGCCGGCCTCCACCAAGATGGGCGTTGTGCCGAACGGGTCGCCATCGATTTGCGCGGCAACAGGTTTTGCCGCTGTCAAGCGTGCGCGCTGGATCGTCTTGGCGACCACACCGCGGGTTTTATGGACCCGTCCGAGAAGCAGGGCCGCGCTGAAGCGCATGAGCGACAGCGGGTCGTCCTTTTCCAGCACAAGCAGATGCAGGCCCGGATCACAAACGCACGCCTCCGGACACACGGAAAACGGGCCGCCATAGTACCGGCCGTTGGTCACGACCACGAGCTTGCCGGCGAGCGTTTCGTCTTGAAGATGCACGAAAAGGTCCGGGCTTTGCCGCGGGAAACCGGTTTTCAGCGCGATCAGCACATAGGCCAGCTTGCCGAACCGTCGTTTGAGGGACAACGGCATGGCGTGAACCACCTCCGCATCGAAGCCGGCGGAGGCCATCAAAACGAACGGATGGCCGTTGGCGCGCCCGGCATGGAGCGGGCGGACCTGATGGGCGGCAATCGCGCGGGCGACGGCCTTGGCCCGCCGCGGCAGGCCCAATTCATGCGCCAGCACATTGGCGGTGCCGAACGGAATGACCGCAAGAGCCGGCGGTGCGGGATGCGCTTGAAGGCCGGTCATCGCTTCGTTGACCGATCCGTCGCCGCCGGCAATGACCAATGTCCCGATCCGCAAGGACGGATCGGCACAAACATCACCGATTTCACCGGCATGGGACGTCAGGTGCAACCGTACATCGAAACCGCTGGCGGTAAGCTCCCGCCGGACTTTGTCCAGAACCTTTTGCCGGTATCCGCCCGCAGTCGGATTGGCCATGATCAGGACCGACTTTGGCGCCGGAACCGGTTTGCGCGGTGAGGTGGCGATACTCGCGGCTGCCTGCCGACTCAGGCCCGCGGTCATGGCAGATCGTCCGGCACTGCGGATCCATTGGCCTTGAAGGGTTGCATGCCCTTGCGCGCCAATGCATCGGCCCGTTCGTTTTCCGGGTGTCCGGCATGCCCCTTGACCCAGTGCCAGGTCACGTCATGCCGGTCGCGGGCGTCGTCGAGCGCTTGCCACAGATCCGCGTTCTTGACCGGTTTCTTGTCAGCCGTCCGCCAGTTGCGCGCCTTCCAGCCGCGCATCCAGTCCGAAATACCGCTGCGCACATAGGTGCTGTCGGTGTAAAGATCGACGACGCAGGGCCGCTTCAAGGTGTTCAAGGCCTCAATGGCGGCCGTCAATTCCATCCGGTTGTTGGTGGTGCTTTGCTCACCGCCCGACAGTTCCTTTTCGTGTGCGCCGAACCGCAGCAGCGCGCCCCATCCGCCGGGCCCGGGATTTCCCGAGCAGGCGCCGTCGGTGTAGATCTCGACACGGATTGGCGCGGTCATAAGGACAGTCCATAGGCCGACGCGCTGTCGACGCTCTGGTGAAAGCGCAGTTTCTTAAGGTATTCAAGCGGGTCCTTGGGTGTGACCAACGCGCCCTCTGGAACGCTCAGCCAATCGTAAAGTCGGGTCAGCAGGAACCGCAGCGCCGCACCGCGGGCCAAAAGCGGCAGAGCCTGGAACTCGGCCTCCGTCAGCGGCCGGACGCGGGCATATCCGTTCAACAGGGCGCGGGCCTTGGTGACGTTGAACGAAAGATCCGGTTCGAAACACCACGCGTTCAGACAGATCGCGATGTCGTAGGCAAGCATGTCCTGGCAGGCGAAATAAAAGTCGATCAGACCGGACAGGTCCTTGCCCAAAAAGAACACGTTGTCCGGAAAAAGGTCGGCGTGAATAACACCGCGCGGAAGCCCGTTCGGCCAGTTGTTTTCCAGTGTGTCCAGTTCGGCGGCGATCGCCTCGCTCAGTCCCGGCGTGACGCTGTCGATGTTCGGCCCGCACTCCTTGAACAGCGGCCGCCAGCCCGACACGGCGAGGGCGTTCGGCCGGTCCATGGCAAAATCCTGCGCGGCCACATGCATCCCGGCCATGGCCGCCCCGAGCGCGCCGCAATGCTCGGGCCGGGGCCGTTTCACCCACATGCCTTCCAAGAAGGTGACCAGCGCCGCCGGACGCTCGGCAAGGGTGCCGAGGACGGATCCGTCGCGGGCCGCGACCGGTGTCGGACAGTTGATGTTCTTGGCCGCCAAATGCTGGAGCAGGGTGAGAAAGAACGGCAGGTCGGCCGGATCAACCCGCTTTTCGTAAAGCGTCAGGATGAAATAACCGGCTTCGGTGTGAACCAGGAAGTTGCTGTTTTCCACGCCCTCGGCGATCCCCTTGAAGGACAACAGCGCGCCGATGTCGTATGAGCCGATGAACGATGCAAGCTCTTCATCGGCGACCTCGGTATAAACGGCCATCGTGGATTACCCGGCGGCCCCTGCGGCGAGCCGGCTCATCTCGCGCAGTTCCCGTGGCAGATTGAAGACCACGGTCTCGTCCGCCGTGCGCACGGTCTCAACGGTCACATCAAACCGCTCGGAGAACGCCTCGATGATTTCCTCCACGAGGGTCTCGGGCGCGGAGGCGCCGGCCGTCAATCCAAGGGATCTGACATTGTCGAAGTCGTCCCACTTAATATCCGTCGCGCGCTGGACAAGCGCCGACACCCGGCAGCCAGCGCGTTCGGCCACTTCGCGCAGCCGCTGTGAATTCGAGGAATTCGGCGCGCCGACGACGACCATCGCCTCGACTTGCGGGGCCACTTCTTTCACGGCCTCCTGCCGGTTGGTCGTGGCGTAGCAGATGTCTTCCTTGTGGGGTGCCACGATGTCGGGGAACCGGTCGCGCAAGACACGCACGATCCCGGCCGTGTCGTCAACGGAGAGTGTTGTCTGGGTGATGAACGCCAATTGCCGGCCGGACACCGGCTGATAGGCGTGGGCGTCCGCCTCGGTCTCGATCAGCGTGACGGCCCCGTCGGGAAGCTGGCCCATCGTGCCGATCACCTCCGGATGACCCTTATGGCCGATCAGAAGGATTTCCCGGTCCCGGCGGTGGTGGATTTCCGCTTCCTTGTGCACTTTCGAGACCAGCGGACAGGTGGCGTCGAGGTAAAACATCTTGCGGGTCTGTGCGTCCGCCGGCACCGATTTCGGCACGCCGTGCGCAGAAAAGATCACCGGACGCTCGCGGTCGGTGTCGGGGATTTCATCGAGTTCCTCGACGAACACGGCGCCCTTGTCCTTCAGGCCATCGACAACGAATTTGTTGTGAACGATTTCGTGCCGCACGTAGACGGGCTTGCCGTATTTCTCAAGCGCCAGTTCGACGATCTGGATCGCCCGGTCCACACCGGCGCAAAAACCGCGCGGGGCGCACAGTTTGATGGTCAGCGGTGGCTTTTGGCGTGAAAGTTCGCTCATGTCTGTCCCTGGGGCAGTGCGCGCTAGGTCGGTTCCTATGCCAAGCGCAATAAGGGCGTTGAACCTTGATCTGTCAAGGGGACGCGGCCATTCCGCGCGCCTGGGCTCTCGCCAAGGTTTGTGCGAGCTGATAAGAAGCGCGCCAATGAAGCTGACTGGCATTTAGGTGGACCATGGGACGTGCTGTCAATCAGGTAGGCGCCGGGCGTTGGATGAAGCCGGCGGCCGCAATCCTGGGACTTGGAATGCTGACGGCCTGCGGCGGACTGGGCGAGCAGACATCAAACCTTGTCTCGACCGTGACGTCCGGCGGCCAAGGGCCGATCGAAGTCTCACCCGACGCGTTCGCCGCGCCGGTCTACTGCCCGCCCATCCGGCTGAAACGCAACACCCATTTGATCATCCGATATGAACGGGGGAGGGAAAACGATCCGCAGGGTCTGCTTTATCAGGTGATCCTTGAGGATTTCGCCCGGTCCTGCAAGGCGGAGGGGGGCGACCAGACCCGGGTCAAGATCGGTGTTTCAGGCGATGTGACCCCAGGCCCGGCCTGGCAAGGCGGCGAGGTAATCGTACCGGTCCGGATCACGGCAACCGGCGATGGCGACACGGCGCTTTTTTCCGAATCCATCAATATCCCGGTAACCCTCGGCGCGGGCGCACCGAGCGAGACGTGGACGCTGATCGAGGACAAGTTCACGATCGCCCGCAACCAGCCGGGCCAGATCGAGGTCGGGTTCGAAACCAATTCACGTGGGCGCCGATAAGATCCCCGTCATTCATCCTCGGTGCGAGTGCGGATCGGGCCGCTTCATGCGGTTGACAAGCGCGGGGCAGAATCAGATGATGCCCGCCGTGGATCTGGGTCGTTGGCAGATCCGTGTGGATGCATGACGCACCCACAAAAGACATAGCGGGAGAGGCCGGGTGAGACAATCCCGGCGCCGAAGGAGCAACCGCCCCGGAAACTCTCAGGCAAAAGGACCGCTTGTCTTCAACGCTCTGGAAAGCAGTCTTTTGGCGGACGACCGGCAAGACGGCTCACCGAAGGAGTAACCGGACCGCCTCAGGGCGGGACGGGAAATCTCTCAGGTTCTGGGACAGAGGGGGCGCACGCAGATCGGTCGATTTGCGTCTTGCGCAACCGGATAGCCGAGGACCCGTTCATGGCCGCCCCCGACCCGCAGAGCGAATTGAAATCCACGCCGCTCTCAGACCTTCATGAGGAGCTTGGCGCCCGCATGGTGCCGTTCGCCGGCTATTCCATGCCGGTGCAGTACCCGACCGGCATCATGGCCGAACACGTGCACACCCGCACGCATGCGGGCCTTTTTGACGTCTCCCATATGGGCCAGGCGTTTCTTGTCGGTCCCGACCACGAAACCACCGCCCGGGCGCTGGAGGCGCTGACGCCATCAGATTTCGCGGAGTTGGGATTTGGTCGGCAGCGTTACACGGTCCTGTTGAACAACGAGGGCGGGATCGTTGACGATCTGATGGTCACCCGCTCCGTTTCGGCAGCAGATGACGGGCGCCTTTATCTGGTCGTCAACGCGTCCCGCAAAGACGTTGATTACGCATTGCTCAGACAAAACCTGCCGGAAAACGTGCGGTTGGAAACCGTGGAAGACCGGGCGTTGATTGCCGTTCAGGGTCCGGACGCGGTGGCGGCCGTCGCCGCCCATGCGCCGAAGGCCGCTGATCTGAGTTTCATGGGCGCGTCGTCCATGGAGTTCGACGGCATCGACTGTCACATTTCAAGGTCCGGCTACACCGGCGAGGATGGCGTGGAGATGTCCGTGCCGGCCGGCGCGGCGGAACCGGTCGTTCGCGCGCTTCTGGCCGATGATCGGGTCAAGCCGGTCGGGCTTGGCGCGCGCGACAGCTTGCGCCTGGAGGCGGGCCTTTGCCTTTACGGCCATGATCTGGACGAAACGACGTCGCCGGTCGAGGGCGCCATCACATTCGCCATGCAAAAGCGGCGCCGGGAAGAGGGTGGTTTTCCAGGTGCGGACCGGATTCAGCGCGAACTCGCCGAGGGGCCGGGCCGCGTGCGCGTCGGCATGAAGCTGGAGGGCCGGGCGCCGGCGCGCGAAGGCGCCGAGATCCACTCCGCCGACGGCCTGGCGATCGGAACGGTCACGTCCGGCGGTTTCGCGCCGACCCTCGGCGCTCCGATTGCCATGGGTTATGTCGCGGCCGGTCACGGCGCGCCCGGCACAAAAATCAATCTGATCGTGCGCGGACGCGCGCTTCCGGCGGAAATCACCGCCATGCCGTTTGTCCCGCACCGCTATTTCCGCAAACCCAAGGCCTGACCCTGCAATTTGGATTGGACACTGATATGAGCACCTATTTTTCCAAGGATCATGAATGGATTTCCGTCGACGGCGACATCGCGACCGTGGGCATTACAAATTACGCCCAGGAGCAATTGGGCGACGTCGTCTATGTCGAACTGCCGGACACCGGAAAAACGGTCGCTCAAGGCGACGAAGCCGCTGTCGTGGAATCGGTGAAGGCCGCCAGCGAAGTCTACGCCCCGATCGATGGCGAGATCGTGGAGACCAATGGCGATCTCGCCGACGAACCGGCGAAGGTGAACGAGGACCCGGAAGGCGCGGCCTGGTTCGTGAAGATGAAGGTCGGCAACGCCGCCCAGCTTTCTGAGCTGATGGACGAGGCCGCCTACAAGGCCTTCGTGGAGACGCTTTGATCT
Source organism: Roseibium sp. (assembly GCA_017643215.1). Lineage (GTDB taxonomy): Bacteria > Pseudomonadota > Alphaproteobacteria > Rhizobiales > Stappiaceae > Roseibium. The sequence continues at coordinate 630,752 of JAEPNV010000001.1, forward strand.
GATGGCGAGCCACCGCTACAAGGCCGAGGTCGCCTGGCGCTGCAACGGCGATTTTGCCGAAAACGCCTATTCCCGCGGCCATGTCTGGCGCTTTGACGGCGGCATCGAAGTGCCGGCCTCCGCCTCGCCGACGGTGGTTCCGCTGCCGCATTCGGTGGAAGCGGCCGTCGATCCGGAAGAAGCCTTTGTCGCGGCGATCTCGTCCTGCCACATGTTGTGGTTCCTCGATCTGGCGCGGCGGAAGGGGTGGACCGTGAACGCCTATGACGATGCCGCTGAAGGCGTGATGGAACGCATCGCGCCGCGCAAGATGGCCGTCACCCGGGTTGTCCTGCGGCCGCAGATCACTTTGGTCGGCACGGTGCTGCCCGGCGCCGATGAACTCGACGCGCTGCATCACGAAGCCCACGAGCGGTGTTTCATCGCCAATTCCGTGACCAGCGAGATCATCGTCGAACCGCAGCCGGTCAACCTAATCGCGCCGCCGGAGGAGGCATAGATCGTCCTCCTGGACGACGCCTTGGCGGAGATCCGGGGTCGGAGAGCCGGAGGCTCCGTGAGGGCCTCATGATCGCCGCGAAGATCGTGGCTCACCGACCCCGGCCCGCGCTGCGCTCGGCCGGGGTGACGACATGAAGACAGTGATGACAATCAAAGACCTGAAATCGCCCTCCACCGGGGCATATCGAACAACAACCGGGAGCCGACAATGCGCTACCTTCCCCTGACAGACACCGACCGGAGCGACATGCTCGCCAGGGTCGGTGTGCCCGGCATCGACACGCTGTTTGCCGACATTCCCGAAAAAGCCCGTCTGAACGGGTTGCTCGACCTTCCAAAACGGGCCAGCGAGATGCAGGTCGAGCGTCAGCTTTCCGCCCTTGCCGCAAAGAACACGTCGGCTGGGTCCGTGCCGTTTTTTGTCGGCGCGGGCGCCTACAAGCACCACGTGCCGGCCACCGTCGATCATCTGATCCAGCGCTCGGAGTTCTTGACCTCCTATACGCCCTACCAGCCGGAAATCACCCAAGGCACGCTTCAGTATCTGTTTGAGTTCCAGACCCAGGTGGCGCGCCTGACCGCCATGGATGTCGCCAACGCCTCCATGTATGACGGCTCCACCGGCACGGGCGAGGCGGTCTTGATGGCCCACCGGATCACCAAGCGAAAAAAAGCGGTGCTGTCCGGCGGCCTTCATCCGCAATACCGCGACGTGGTCGAGGGTCTCTCCAACATGGCGAACGACGAGGCCGTCAGCCTGCCCGCCGATCCAGCCGGGACCGAGGACATCCTTGCTGAGATCGACGACGAGACGTCGTGCGTGGTTGTTCAGTCGCCGTCCTTTTATGGCCAGCTCATCGACCTGAAGCCGATTGCCGAAAAAGCCCACGAAAAAGGCGCGCTTTTGATTGCCGTCTTCACCGAGGTTGTGTCGCTGGGTCTCATCGAGCCGCCGGGCGCGCAAGGCGCCGATATCGTGGTTGGCGAGGGCCAGTCGATCGGCAACGGTCTGAATTTCGGCGGGCCGTATGTGGGCCTCTTCGCCACCCGCCAGAAATACATCCGCCAGATGCCCGGCCGCCTGTGCGGGGAAACGATCGATGCGGAGGGAAAACGCGGGTTTGTCCTGACGCTGTCGACCCGCGAGCAGCACATCCGCCGCGACAAGGCGACCTCCAACATTTGCACCAATTCCGGGCTTTGTTGTCTTGCCTTCACCATCCATATGGCGCTGTTGGGCCAGGCGGGATTGACCCGACTTGCCCGCATCAACCATGCCAACGCCGTCGCCCTGAAAATGGCGCTTGTCGCCGTGCCAGGCGTTGAGGTGCTGAATGCGGCCTATTTCAACGAGTTCACCGTCAAGCTGCCGAAACGGGCCGACGCGGTGGTCGAGGCGCTGGCGGAAAAGGACATTTTGGCCGGTGTGCCGGTCTCCCGTCTGGAGCCCGGCAAAACCGATCTGGAGAACCTCTTGGTGGTCGCCTCCACCGAAGTGAACACCGAGGAGGACCGCGCCGCCTTTGCAAGCGCGCTGAAGGAGGTGCTGGCATGAGCATGAACACGCAAGGCCGCCCGACGACACCGGGTGACGTGACCGAAAGCTTCCGCCCCAAAACCTTCACCGGCAACCGCGCGCTCGACATGGAAGAGCCGCTGATCTTCGAGTTCGGCCGCCTGGAAAACACCGGCGTCGATCTTGACGAACCGGACGATTTTGCGCCGGAACTCGGCAGCCACGCCCGCACAAGCGAGATCGGCCTGCCAGGCCTCGCCGAGCCGGAAGCCATGCGCCACTTCGTGCGCCTGTCGCGCAACAACTACGCGATCGATTCCGGGCTTTATCCGCTCGGCTCGTGCACCATGAAGCACAATCCGCGGCTCAATGAAAAGATGGCCCGGCTGCCGGGTTTCGCCGACATTCATCCGCTGCAGCCGGCCTCCACCGTGCCCGGCGCGCTTAAGTTGATCGACGATCTGGCCCATTGGCTGATGGTCATGACCGGCACCTCCGCTGTTGCCATGAGCCCGAAAGCCGGCGCCCATGGCGAACTCTGCGGCATGATGGCGATCAAGGCCGCGCACACGGCCGCCGGCCGCGATCCGAAGATCGTGCTGGTGCCCGAAAGCGCCCACGGTACGAACCCGGCGACGGCCGCGCTGCTCGGCTACAAGGTCGTGGCGATCGCCGCCAAGGACGACGGCACGGTTGATCTTGGCGCCCTGAAGGAGACCATCGGGGCCCATGACGGCACCATCGCCGGGATCATGCTGACCAATCCGAACACCTGCGGGTTGTTCGAACGCGACATCATCGAGATCGCCGATCTCATCCATGACGCGGGCGGGTTTTTCTACTGTGACGGTGCCAACTTCAACGCCATTGTCGGCAAGGCACGGCCGGGGGATCTCGGCGTCGATGCCATGCACATCAACCTGCACAAGACGTTTTCAACGCCCCATGGCGGCGGCGGTCCGGGCTCCGGACCGGTTGTCCTGTCCGAGCGTCTGGCACCCTTCGCGCCGCTGCCCTTCATCCGCAAGACCGGCGATGATCTGGAACTGGTCGAGACGGAAGCCGCCCTTCAGGACGGCGAACAGCCCTTTGGCCGCATGACCGCCTTCCACGGCCAGATGGGCATGTATGTGCGTGCGCTGTCCTACATGATGAGCCACGGCTCGGATGGCCTCAAACAGGCCTCCGAGGACGCGGTTTTGAACGCCAATTATGTCCGTGTCGGGCTGCAGGACCTCATGAGCCTGCCCTTCGGCGAAGCGCCGTGCATGCACGAGGTGCTGTTCGACGACACGTTCCTGAAGGATACCGGCGTCAGCACGCTCGATTTCGCCAAGGCGATGATCGACGAGGGCTATCATCCCATGACCATGTATTTCCCGCTGGTTGTCCATGGCGCGATGCTGATCGAGCCGACGGAATCGGAAAGCCGGGCGTCGCTCGATCTCTTCATCGCCACCATGCGCGACCTGGTGATGCGCGCCAAACGCGGCGAGACCGAGCGGTTTGCCGGCGCCCCCTATCTGGCGCCCCGCCGCCGCCTCGACGAGACCATGGCCGCCCGCAAGCCCGTCCTGAAATGGACCGAGCCGGAACCGGCCGAAGTCACCCCGGAAGCCGCGGAATAGGGAAAACGGCGCCGGCCGCGTTGGGTACGTCCAGGCCGACGGAAAGGGCATCACGATCCCGGATGTCAGGCCCGGGGCAGGCTCCATCACGCCCGCTGATGACGATCGGGGATGGGCGGGCGCCCGTGCCCGCTCCCACGTTGGGCGGCGCGGATGACCATCGCGGGTGGGGCGAGATCGCGCCTTTCCCCGGCGCCCGCCCCCACGGGACGTCATCCCGGGCAAGCCAAAGGCGCGACCCGGGACCGGGGCGCCACTGTGGTCGCGGCGGTTCCTCGGTCGTTCGCCTTGCCCCGTGCCGCCCTAGCCACCGATCCCGGCTCTCCGGCTGCGCCGGCGTCCGGGAGGACGGTGGATCATTGCGACCCTCGTCATGCCATGGCTCGACCATGGCATCCATTCCCTTCGCTTTCCAATCGACCCGCCTTTGCCTGGGGCACCATCGCGGTCTGGATCCCATGGTCACGCCATGGGATGACGATCGAGGGTGGGGTGAGATCGCACCTTTGCCCGGCGCCCGCCCCCACGAAACGTCATCCCGGCCCCCGAGCCGGGATCCACTCTCGCCGGCCACTTGGTGGGGATCTGCAAGGTGTTTCGGCGTCCGCGGCCGCCGTGCCTGTTCCTGTCGTGCGGGACCCAATAGATCCCCGCTCGGAGGCGGGGACGACGGTTGAATGCGGGGTAAGACCCCACCCGTTTGCCGCTGCGCCCGCCCTCCTGCCAATTGAAAAACCTTATCCACGCCCCCTGTCACTGCCCGTATACTTTGCCCGTTCCTGTCGTGCGGGGCCCGGGGCGGACCGGCCGGATCCAGGTGACGGGAACCGGGTTTTGAGGCTTTTCAGAACGGCGTAACGGACCGTTCTGACAAGACCGGTGACCGGCGACCTTTTTTGAGCCTGCGGGGTCTGGCGCAGCGTCTCAGAAAAGCCGCGTCTCGTATCCGGCAACCGGTGCGCCACACCCCACGCACCGCGCGCAGAAACGAGAAAGGCGCAACAGCCGGTCATTTGAAGGGAACCAGAACCCGGGCAGGCGTTCGGCCGTGCCACCTCCCACTCTCCCATCGCGCACCCGGCACGGGCCCGGGCGCCTGCCATCCCGTTTGTTTGAAACGGGCGATGAAAGATCCAACCGCCGGGGTGCAAGCCTGCGGCAGTGTTTGTGCTGACCCGATGCCGGTTACCTCTCCCCGGTTGCACAGGGCCCACCGGCCCGGGTGAGGGGTAAGGGCTGGCGGATCAGCGGCGATGAACCAACGATATGCGACCCCGTCGGGGCCAAAGTAATCTTTTCATTCGTCTTCCCGGACGCAGCACCTCCTTCTTTGTCCTCCCGGACGCAGCGCAGCGGAGATCCGGGACCGGGGCGGCACGGAGCCCGATAGGGAACACGTGCTTCCGAGAATCCAGTGGCTCCCCGATCCCGGGTCGCGCCGTTGGCTTGCCCGGGAGGACGGACAACGGTGAGATGGAGGTCGAAAACGTCATCCGGGATCGGCCGTAAGCGCGGATCCACGCCCCTCGTCCCACCCCTTTCCTCAGCCGGGGAGAGGGGGCGCGGACGGCCCTTGTGCCGGACCCCGCGGCAGGTTCAATTCGCGTCAACGGGAAACGTGTAATCGATCCGTTCAAAGCGGCCTTCGTTTTCCATATTGGTGATCCAGCCTTGCAGGAACAGCGCGGGTTTTCCCTTGTCCTCGCCCAGATAAGCCATCGCATAGGCGCCATATTGCCCGCCCAGCGACCAGCCATTGAAAAACGCGGCCGGATTATAGAACGAGACGATCAATTGCGGTGAGTTGATGGTGGCAGGGGGGCCGGCGGTGAACCCGAACAGTGAGACAACATACGTCCCGTCGCCCAGCCCGGAATAGCTGAAGGTCATGTTGCACGGCAATTGCTGCTCGGCCGATGACTGAACGGGCATGGTCAACAAGGGTTTTGGATCGGGGCTCATGAAACGTCCTTTCAAAACAAGCAAACCAACCGGTGGGCGCTGCCCGACTAAGTTGTATATCGACGGCTCTAAAACCCGATGCCTTTATTTTGAACACCTGGCCGACATCCGGAGACACAATCCGGGCTTGACATTGTTCCGCCGAGCCGCATGATCACGGCCATGTCGACAAATGCGCCCGCCACTTTCGTTTACTTTTATTACGTCCCCTCCATACCGGCGGCTGCGTAGGATCTTGTCTGACTGAACACTCCCTCAAAAGCCGCCGCGTCAGGCGGCTTTTTGGTTGAAAAGGCACCTGGCGGGCCCAACACCCAGGATGCCGAACAAAATGACCCTCCATCTGCGTGAAGCCGGAAAGCCGGCCGCCAAGCTCCGATCCGAAGCCCTGCAAGTGCTGTTCGAGCGCGGCCTCGTCAATCAATGCACCGACCTGACCGCGCTTGATGACCATCTGGCCGCCGGGCCGGTCACCGTCTATGCCGGGTTCGATGCCACGGCCCAAAGCCTGCATGTGGGCCACCTGATGCCGTTGATGGCGCTGCGCTGGCTGCAAAAGCTCGGGCACCGGCCGATTGTCGTGCTCGGCGGCGGCACCACCCAAGTGGGCGACCCGAGTTTTCGCAACGAAACCCGGCCGCTCCTGGAAGAGCGTCAAATCGCGGCGAACATGGCCGGCATCCGCCAGTCCATCGAACGTCTTGTCGACATGCGCGGGCCCGACGGCGCGCTGCTGGTGGACAACGCCGAATGGCTGACGGAGTTCAAGTTCCTGGAGTTCCTGCGCGACTACGGGTCCAAGTTCACGGTCAACCGGATGCTGACCTTCGACAGCGTCAGATCGCGGATCGAGGCGCAGAGCCCGCTGACGGTTCTGGAATTCTGCTACATGATGCTGCAGGCCGTTGATTTTCTGGAGTTGGCCCGCCGCCATGACTGCACCGTGCAGATCGGCGGCTCCGACCAGTGGGGCAACATCATCAATGGCGTGGAGCTGGCGCGGAAAGGCGACGGATTGAGCCTTCACGGCCTGACCGTTCCGCTCCTTGCAACGGCAAGCGGGGCAAAGATGGGCAAGTCGGCGGCCGGTGCCGTCTGGCTGCATCCCGAGCACCTGTCGCCCTTCGGGTTCTGGCAGTTCTGGCGCAACACCGCGGACGCCGATGTCGGCCGGTTCCTGCGCCTGTTCACCGAATTGCCGATCAACGAGGTGGACCGGCTCTCCGCGCTGAAAGGCGCGGACCTGAACGAGGCCAAAAAGGTGCTCGCGACCCAGGTGACCGCGGTGGTGCACGGCGCCGAACAGGCCCGTGCGGCGCTGGAACAGGGCGAGGCGCTGTTTGCCGGCGGCAGGGAGATCGCCGATCCGACCCACACGCTGCCGCTCGCCCGCTTGTCCGACGGTCTGGGTCTGCTGGAGCTTCTCGTCGCCATCGGGTTCGCGGCCTCGAACGGGGAGGCGCGGCGGCTCGTGGCGGGCGGCGGCGTGCGGCTGAACGGCCGGGTCATCGAGGACACGCACCGGCGGATCAAGGCCGGCGATCTGGCGGCCGACGACCGCTTGGCGCTGGCCGTTGGCAAGCGCCGCAAGGCGCTGGTCAGCTTTTCTTGAGCGGCGCGGAAAAGAAGAAAATGCCCCCGGCCGCCTGTTCTGGGCCACCGGGGGCGAGAGCATCGCGGGGATCGCGAAGGTCGCTTTTAGCCCTGCTTATCCCTGCAGGCGGGATCTGAGCGTGTCGCGGAGGCTGTCGATCGGCGTCCGGGCCGCATCCGTTGTGATGTGCCAGAACGTCCAGCCATTGCAGGCCTGCGCGTTCTGAACCAGCGCGCCGACCTTGTGGATCGACCCGGTGTGGGCGCCCGATTTCAACGAGCCATCGGCGCGCACCGTGGCCACATGCTTGCCTTTGGCGCAGGTCAGCTCGGTGCCCGGCTGCATCAGGCCGCATTCCAGGAGGCTGCCAAAAGGGATCCGTTTCTCCGCGCGTTTTCCCTTTTGCATTTCCAGCGCGGCGGCGTCTCCGGTCTCGATCGCGGCCAGCCGGGTCTCGGCGGCGTCGATATAGGATTGCTCGCGTTCCACGCCGACAAAGGCGCGGCCGAGTTTCTTGGCGACCGCACCGGTCGTTCCGGTGCCGAAGAAGGGATCGAGCACCACGTCGCCCGGCTTGGACGAGGCGGTCAGCACCCGGTAGAGAAGCGCCTCCGGCTTTTGGGTCGGGTGCACCTTTTGCCCGTCGTCGTCCTTGAGCCGTTCGGCGCCGGTGCACAGCGGCAATTGCCAGTCGGACCGCATTTGAAGGTCGTCGTTGAACGTCTTCAGCGCGTCATAGTTGAAGGTCGGCTTGGCGTCCTTGGATTTGCTCGCCCAGATGATCGTTTCATGGGCGTTGGTGAAGCGTTTGCCGCGGAAATTCGGCATCGGGTTCGACTTCAGCCAGATGATGTCGTTGAGGATCCAGAAGCCGAGATCCTGAAGGATTGCGCCAACACGGAAAATGTTGTGATACGAGCCGATGACATAGAGCGACGCATCCGGCTTCATCACCCGCCGCACGGCCAGGAGCCAGGCCCTTGTGAAGGCGTCATAGGCGTCAAAACTGGCGAATTGGTCCCAATGATCGTCGCAGGCATCCACCTTGGACTGGTCGGGCCGGTGAAGGTCCCCGCCAAGCTGCAGGTTGTAGGGCGGGTCGGCGAACACAAGATCCACGGAGCCCGCGGGCAACCGCTCCAGAGCCGCGACGCAGTCGCCCTTGAGGATCGAATTCAGCCAGGCCGCGTTGGCCGCGGGGCCATCGGGAGAATGGGGTGCCACGGTGGACACCCCGGTACGCATTACACTCATTGCGACGCAAAACCTCACGCAATTTCGAGTGTCATGGTTACCGGGTTTGGTAAATCAGCCGTTAAGTCAGAATCTAAAAAGAGTACTATGAATCAATGCTTTGTTTACTTAAGTAAAAGCTTTACAGGAGGTTAACTGGGCGTGCCGACCGAAAACGCCAGAATTCTGCTGATTTCGTTCATCGTGCGGCCGCTGGCGGTCCGCCATTCATTAAAAGCCGCCTGCGCGGCCGCCAGATTTTTTTTCGACAAACGGTCGCTGTCGATGACTTTTTCCCGGATCAAGGCCTTAACGACATCGCCGGACAGGAGAAACGTTTCCTTGCCCATGAACCTGAGCGCGATCGGTCCGGTCATGCCGCCAAGCCGGCTGCCGCGTTTTTTGAGGATGTCCATCAGGCCGATCTGGTTGTCCACCGGATAGGTCGCGAAAAACGCGGCCGCGCTGCCGTGTTCGGCCGCCAGGTCCTTCAAGAATACCGCGTTGGCCTGGACGGACTTGATCTTGGCACCGTTGCGCACGATGCGGGTGTCCTTGAGAAGCTGTTCGAAGGCTTCGTCCGGCAAAAACGCCATGCGGCCCACATCGAAGCCTTCGAACGCCTCTTCAAAGCCGGGCCATTTTTGTTCGATCACTTTCCAGCTGAAGCCGGCCTGAAACACGCATCTGGTGAACATGGACAGCCAGCGATCGTCACCGATCCGGGCGAGTTCGGCGGGCGGCTTTGGCAGGTTGTGTTCGCCCAAAAGAGCGGCGAGGGCGTCCGGGCCACCCTTTTGGTCGGCGGCGAGGGCTTCGATGTCGGAAAATGCGCGCATGGATCGACCCGCCTTGATAGATGAGACGGCAAGAGTAAGCGAATGCGTCTGCTTCGCCAATTCAATAGCTTGCGCGGATGCAGTTTCCGCTTACCCGATCATCGGTCATCAGCCGGAATTGGCTGATCCGCAAAACGTCAAACCGGCCCGAGACAATTGTTGACCGGCGGCGCCGGAACACCGACCTTGTCCGCACAAACAACAAGAATAAGGAGACATGGATTGTCCGTTACCCACACTGCATCCGGCGGCCAGCCGTCCAGGCCGGTCGAATGCGCCCCGGCCTTCGCCACGGAGCCGTTTTCCGATGCCGGCAAAGCCGTCAAACGGCTGATCGAAATCTTCGAGGCCAACACCGCGTTCCTGCGCGCCGCATTTCAGGATCTACTGAACGGCAAAGCCTTTGACGGCCGGGTGCGCGCCTTTTATCCGCAGGTGTTCGTCACCACCGACAGCCATGTCCGTCTGGACAGTCGGCTGTCCTACGGGTTCGTCTCCGGCCCCGGCGTACACGCCACCACGATCACCCGGCCAGATTTATACCGGAGCTACCTCGAAGCGCAGATCGCGTTGTTGATCAAGAACCATGGCGTGCCGGTCTTGGTCGGCGACAGCGACATGCCGATCCCCTTGCACTTTGCGTTTTATGACGGCACCCATGTGGAGGGCGGGGCGGCGGCCGCGCGGCTGCGCTTGCCGCTGGCCGATATCTTCGATCTGCCGGACCTGTCGGTGATGGACGACGCCATCGCCAACGGCACGCACGAGCCGGTCAACGGCGTCATGCCCCTGGCTTCGTTTACAGCGCCCCGGATCGATTATTCGCTGCACCGGTTGCAGCACTATACGGCCACCGCCGCCGAACATTTTCAGAACTATGTCCTGTTCACGAACTACCAGTTCTATATCGACGAGTTCTGCAGGATGTCCTACGAGCTTCTGGCGGATCCCGGCAACGGCTACGAGGCGTTTGTCGAGCCCGGGAACCTCTTGACCCGGGCCGGTGACACGGCGCCGGTCAGCGGTGAGGCGCCCGCCAAACTGCCGCAAATGCCCGCCTATCACTTAAAGCGCGAGGGCCATGGCGGCATTACCATGGTCAATATCGGCGTTGGACCGTCAAATGCCAAAACCATCACCGACCATATCGCCGTCCTCAGACCCCATGCCTGGCTGATGCTGGGTCATTGCGCGGGCCTCAGAAACAGCCAGACCCTTGGCGATTATGTGCTTGCCCACGGCTATGTCCGCGAGGACAACGTGCTCGACCAGGATCTGCCGACCTGGGTGCCGATCCCAGCGCTCGCGGAAGTCCAGGTCGCGCTCGAGGACGCGGTCGCGGAGATCACCGGATATGACGGGTATGAACTGAAACGGGTGATGCGCACCGGCACGGTCGCTTCGATCGACAACCGGAACTGGGAATTGTGGAACCAAAAGAGCCTGGTCCGCCGGTTTTCCCAATCGCGGGCCATTGCGCTCGATATGGAATCGGCGACGATCGCCGCCAACGGGTTCCGCTTCCGGGTGCCTTACGGGACGTTGTTATGCGTGTCCGACAAGCCGCTGCATGGGGAGCTCAAGCTCCCCGGCATGGCGACCGATTTTTACAAGCGCCAGGTGGCTCAGCATCTGGAAATCGGCTTGAGGGCGCTGGAAAAGCTGCGCGGCATGCCGAGCGACCGGTTGCATTCGCGCAAGCTCAGAAGTTTCGCGGAGACCGCGTTTCAGTAGACCTTCGTTCCGTCGGTCAGTCGGAAAGGTCGGCCAAAAGCCGCAGGCACCGGGCTTCGTTCCGGGCGTCGGCGGCCGCCGAGATCAGGCCGAGTTGCGCCAGCAGCACGACCTGCGCCTCGAGCATGTCCGCCAATCGGGTTGCGAGCGATTTCGTCATGTCTTCCTCCCGTAGATCGAGATGAAACTTCTACGGGTGCCGCGCCCGTTCGGATCTGGACCGCACGTAAAAACGCACGCCCGGCTTAGGCGTGCGTTGATGATTTAAAACTCCGGCGCCGAAGCACGGCCGGCCCCTAGCGACGTTGACTATTCCGCTTCGTCGGCCGGGACGGCGTTGAGCAGGCCGTAGCGCTCTTCGCCGATTTTCTCCAAGAGTTCCAACTGGGTTTCCAGGAAGTCGATATGACCTTCCTCGTCGGCCAGAAGCTCTTCGAACAGCTGCATGCTGACGAAATCGTCTTCCTCGCGGCAGATTTCGCGGGATTTGGAATAGGAAGCGCGGGCGTCATATTCGCCGGCAAGGTCGCACTCCAGTACTTCTTTGATGTTCTGGCCGATCCGCAAGGGGGCCAGTTTTTGCATGTTGGGATGGCCTTCCAGGAAGATGATGCGGTCGGTGATCTTGTCCGCGTGATGCATCTCCTCGATCGACTCCTCGCGCTCTTTTTTGGCAAGGCGCGCATAACCCCAGTCGTTCAGGAGACGGTAATGCAGCCAGTACTGATTGATGGCTCCGAGCTCGAGGAACAAAGCCTCGTTCAACCGCTCAATGACTTTTTCACTGCCCTTCATCGTGGACCGCCTCCGGTTTTAGGATTCGCAATAGCCTAGTTTAGAACTATTCTACATTATAGGTCCAGCCGCTTGGAGGCCAAGAGGCAAAATTGGTGATTTTTCTGACAACGGGGACGCACATACGGTGGACGCGAAACGGCGCTTGACGCCGGATTGGCAAAAACCCGGCGGGAGGACCCGCCGGGTTAAAGGATACGGCGCGCGGTGGCGCCGAACATCATACTGACACAGTCCTGGTCAGGACGCCGGCAGGATCACCGTGTCGATGACGTGGATGACGCCGTTGGACGCTTCCACATCGGCGGTCACGACCGTTGCCTCGTTGATCTTCACCCCGTCGGTGGCATCAACCGCAATGTCGCCGCCTTGGACGGTCGTCACATCCATGGTTTTGCCGGCAATGTCACCGGACATCACCTTGCCGGGCACCACATGGTAGGTCAGCACCGCCACGAGCTGGTCCTTGTTTTCCGGCTTCAAAAGGTTTTCCACGGTGCCGGCGGGCAGTTTGGCAAACGCTTCGTCGGTCGGCGCAAAGACGGTGAACGGACCGTCGCCTTTGAGCGTGTCGACCAGACCGGCCGCCTGGACCGCGGCGACAAGCGTGTTGAAGGATCCCGCGCCCACTGCCGTATCGACAATGTCCTTTTCTGCCGCCTTTGCGACGGAAAACGGAACGACGAGAAGTAGGGCGAAGATGATATTTCTGACGTACTGCATTATATGCTCCCAAGATTAACAAAAGAACAGCATAAGTTTTGTGTTCATAGGAATTAAGCTCTGTTTTAGAGCTAAAATCCAAATGAAGCTGCCGTTCTTGCCGGTCTTACGTAGCGTTTTAAGGAGTGGATGCTTGGAGAGCGGAAAATTAAATATCGTTAATAAGTGATCTGGCGGCGATCCGCAAACGTCGGGGCTCAGCCCGGGTTATCGCCACAATCATTCGAACAGATGTGGATTAGTCCGCGCCCAGTCCGGCTTGCACCGCCTTTTTCATGACGGTCGGCAATGCTTCGCCGGGCAACTCGTCAGGATGGGACCACCAGCATGGATGCGGTGCTTCCAGCCCCGCCGGGATACGCGCGCGGTAGACGGTCAGGACCAGATGGAAATGCGTGAAGGTGTGGTTGACCGGGGCCGGCCGGATCTGCCAATTCGCGGCAAAGGGGGCGGCGGACAAGGCCGTATCGTGATCGAATTCCTCATGCCAGCCGGTCCCCGGCACTTCGCTCATGCCGCCAAGAAGGCCCTTCGGCGGCCGGCGCCGCAGCAACACCGCCCCAGTGCCGTCCTGAATGGCGACAAACGCTGCGCCGTACCGGGTCGGCTTTGGTTTTTTGGGCGCCTTTCGCGGCAGTTGATCGGCGATCCCCGATGCGCGCGCCCGGCAGTCCGCCATCCAGGGACACACGCCGCAGGCCGGGCGCTTGGCCGTGCAGATCGTCGCGCCCAGATCCATCACCGCCTGCGCGAAGTCTCCGGGCCGGTCGTTTGGTGTCAGGTCCGCCATCGCGGCGCGGATGGCCGGTTTGGCATCTGGAAGCGGCTCGCTGATCTCGTGAAACCGGCTCAACACCCGCTCGACATTGCCATCGACCACCGCCGCGCGGCGATCAAAGGCAATGGCGGCGATGGCCGCGGCGGTGTAGGGGCCGATCCCCGGCAGGGCTTGAAGACCGTCCACGGTATCGGGAAACCGCCCGTCATGCCGTTCCGCCACCGTGGTGGCGCACTTCTTCAGGTTCCTGGCGCGCGAGTAGTAGCCGAGCCCCGCCCAGGCCTTCATGACGTCCTCGTCGTCGGCTGCCGCAAGCGCGGCAACCGTCGGCCACCGCGCGACAAATGCCAGGTAATACGCCTTGACCGCCGCGACGGTCGTTTGCTGCAGCATGATTTCCGAAAGCCACACCTGATAGGGATCGGGAACAACGCCCAGGGCCCGGTCGGCGGGCGATGTCCGCCAGGGCAGGTCGCGGGCGTGGCGGTCATACCAGTCCAGAAGTTGGCGTGTGGATGCGGGCGTGGTCATGGCCGCATACCTGCGGTTTTGCCGGTGATTTTCAACGGCGAACAGGAAAAGACTGGGGATAAATCAGGGAAAACTAAGTTGAACGCCGCTTACACCCCCTTCGGCGGTAGTTTTGTCACAAATGCGGAAAGATAAATATAAAATCTTGTGGTGAAACACTTCGCGGCCTGAGGGGTGCTGCGGAAAAAACAAGACTGGGACGGGAGCCGTTTGGATTTGAAACAGCGAGCGGGAAGCAAAAAGGCATTACGCCGACGCCCCGCCCAACTTGGGGACCTGATCGGCCCGGCAATCAAACCGGCCTGCCGAAAGCGGGGATTTGCGTCGGTCGACATCCTCGCACTCTGGCCCGAGATTGTTGGCGCCAGATATGCCGACCGGGTTCGGCCGATCCGGTTGATCTGGCCGCGCCAGTCGAGCCAGGACTCGCTGAATCCGTCCGAAACACCATCTGCGACGCTGCTCGTTCACACCGACGGGCCGACGGCATTGCTTCTGAGCCATGAAACTAGTGCGATCATATCGCGGATCAATACCTTTTTTGGCTGGGCCGCCATTGGCCGGATTAAAATCATCCAAAAACCGGTGCCCCAAAAGCCGGTCCGCCCGGCGGCCGATCCGCGCCCGCTGACCGAGGCGGAGGAGCGGCGTCTTGATGACCAGCTTGGCACGGTCGAAAATGACCGGCTGCGGCAGGCGCTCAAGAAACTGGGCACCTTGGTCATTGCGCGCGGTGAGGACGCCTGAACCGTTCACCCGGACTTGCAAGCGCCGGAAAGGTGCGGCCGGCGCGCTCACGAAGCTGTAATCGGCCTGTGATCGCGGATTGTTGTCTTGACCCGTTTCCTGCCACAATTACCAACTTGTGTTGACGCGAGCGCTCGGACGGGGCACACCCACCTCCCGACTTCACATGAGAAATCGCGTATTTGGACAGGACGACAAGCCGTGACCGTATCCCGCAGAACGTTTTTCAAAGCCACATCCGGATTGGCGCTTGTCAGTGGCGTGTTCGCCATGCCGTCGCTCTCGTTCGCCCAAAGCTACAACGAGGAAGAGCTTCTGATCCCCGGTCCGCTTGGCGACAAAACGCTCGGCGCGGACGACGCTCCGGTGACGATCATCGAATACGCCTCGATGACCTGCGGCCACTGCGCGAACTTCCACACCCGCACCTATCCCGACATCAAGAAGGACTACATTGAGACCGGCAAGGTGCGGTTCATCATGCGCGAATTCCCGCTGGATCCGGTGGCGACCGCCGCGTTCATGCTCGCGCGCTGCGCGCCGGAAGACAAGTATTTCGACATTATCGACATCATGTTCGATCAGCAGCGCAGTTGGGCGTTCACAGACAATCCCTACAACTCGCTGCTCAATTTCTCCAAACAGATCGGATTTACACAGGAGTCCTTTGAGCAGTGCTTGACAAACCAGGGCCTGCTTGACGCAGTGAATGCTGTACGGGATCGCGGATCGAGCGAGTTTGGTGTCAACTCGACCCCGACCTTTTTCATCAACGGGGACAAACACCCAGGAGCCCTGTCGTTTGACGAAATGGCCAAGCTCATCGACGACCAGCTCTGACGTCGGGCAGCGCCGCATCGACGGTGCCTTGGCCATTCAGCAATTCCAAGACGCACCGTCGGCCTCTACCCATGCTTCGGGGGGAGGCCGATGAAGTTTTCCAAACTCCGTGTCGTCGGGTTCAAATCCTTCGTCGAGCCGATGGAATTCGTGATCGGCGACGGCCTGACCGGCGTGGTCGGACCCAATGGCTGCGGCAAATCCAATCTGGTGGAGGCGCTGCGCTGGGTGATGGGGGAAAACTCCTACAAGAACATGCGCGCGTCCGGCATGGACGACGTGATCTTTTCCGGCAGCTTGAACCGGCCGGGCCGCAACACCGCGGAAGTGACGCTGTTCCTGGACAATCTGGACCGCACCGCCCCCCAGGCGTTCAATGACGGCGACGGGCTGGAGGTCAGCCGCCGGATCGAACGGGAATCGGGCTCCAACTACAAGATCAACGGCCGCGAAGTGCGTGCCCGCGATGTCCAGCTCCTGTTTGCCGATGCGTCGACCGGCGCCCGCTCGCCCGCCATGGTCCGCCAGGGGCAGATCGGTGAACTGATCTCGGCCAAGCCGACCGCCCGCCGCCAGATCCTGGAGGAGGCGGCCGGGATCTCCGGTTTGCATTCGCGCCGCCACGAAGCCGAAATCCGTTTGCGGGCCGCCGAACAGAACCTTGATCGGCTTGAGGATGTTCTGGTGCAGATCGATGCCCAGATCGACAGCCTGCGCCGGCAGTCGCGCCAGGCCGCCCGCTACCGCAACCTGTCGTCTGAAATCCGCTCCGCCGAGGCGGCGATCCTCTATCTGCGCTGGACGTCGGCCGGCGAGGCGCTGGCCGTGGCCGAGACGCAATTCGCCGAGGCGCAAAAGGCCGTCAACGAGGCGGCCGGCATTCAAGCCGAGGCGGCACGGGTTCAGGCGGTCACTGCGCACAAACTGCCCGAATTGCGGGACCAGTCGGCCCGGTCCGCGGCGGCATTGCAGCGGTTGATGATCGCCAGCAACGAGCTTGATTCCGAAGAACGCCGGGTCAAGGAACGGCTTGCCGATATCGACCGCCGTCTGGCGCAACTGGCTGAGGACATCTCGCGCGAGCAGCGCATGATCGGTGAAAACGACGAGGTTCTTGCCCGCCTTGCCGAGGAACGCGCGGAACTGACCGAGGAAAGCGAGACGGTGTCGGAGCGGGGCGATGCGGCCCGGGAAAAGGTCGCTGAGGCTGAAGGCGTGGTCGGCGGCCTGGAGCGGACGCTGGCCGACAACACAGCGGCCCATGCGCGCGCATTGGCCGAACGCCAGCAGCTTGAACGCACGCTGGTGGATGCCGGACACCGCGCCGACCGCCTGTCGGCCCAAGCGGTGGAGGCGGCGGCCGCCCTTGAGGCAATTGTCAGCGAACTGAACGCCGTTGACGGGGTCTCGGAACGGCGCGACGCCGTCGAACTGGCCGAAGAACAGCTTGCGGAAGCTGAACTGGTTGTCGACACGGCCGAAGCCGTGACGGCTGAGGCCCGCGCAGCCGAGCAGGCAGTCCGGCAGGAGGTGGCCGACGCCGAACGGCATCTGTCCAGCCTTGAGACCGAGGCCAACACGCTGCGGACCATCTTGACCGCAGCCCATACCGGCGACTGGCCGCCGGTGGTGGACGGGGTTGAGGTGGCCCCCGGCTTTGAGACGGCGTTCGGCGCGGCGCTGGGGGAGGATCTTGAAGCCCCGGCTTCACGCGAGGCGCCGGTCCATTGGAGCGCGCTTTCCGCAGGTTCCCCCGATCCGGCCTGGCCGGCGGGCGTCGAACCGCTGTCGGCGCAGGTTCGCGCGCCGGACGTTCTGGCGCGCCGCCTGGCGCAGGTCGGGATCGTCGCGCGCGGTGACGGCGCGCGGATCCAGCCTCTGTTAAAACCCGGGCAGCGCATTGTCTCCGTTGAAGGCGACCTGTGGCGCTGGGACGGATTTGTTGTCGGTGCCGATGCGCCAACGCCCGCCGCACAGCGGCTTGCCCAAAAGAACCGGCTCGCTGATCTGGCCGAACAGATTGAAAACGCGATCACCGTCGTCGACGTTCGGAAAACGTCCCTGCACGAGGCCCACGCGGCGGTCCAGCGCGCGTCCGAACAGGAACAATCCGCCAAATCCTGTGTCCGTGAAGCGCAAACGGCGGTGGCGGGGGCAAGAGACGCCTTGAACCGGGCGGAGCGGGCCTTGTCGCAACTGGCGGCGCGCAAAACCAGCGCCGAGGAGCGGCTCGCGCAGATCCGTACGGATGCTAAGGAGGCCCGCGAGCATCGGGAAGACGCGGAAGAGCAACTCCAATCGGCGCCTGACGTCAGCGGTTTGGCGGCCAAGATCACCTCCATCCAGACCGAGGTCGCGGCCGCCCGGACAGCTCTCGCCGAAGCCCGCGCCGTGGCGGAAGGATTGGCGCGCGAGCAGCAGATGCGCGACCGGAGGCTGGAGGCGATCGCCCGCGAATACGACAACTGGCGGACCCGTGCGGCCAACGCGGCCCATCAGATCGAGGTTTTGAACGCCCGGCACGAAGAAGCCGCGGAAGAGCGCGAGGAGCTGATTGAAGCGCCGCAGGAGATTGAACAAAAGCGCCGCCAGTTGCTCTCCGCGATCAAAACCGCCGAAGACGACAAGAAGCGGAAGGATGATGATCTGCAACAGGCTGAGACCGATCTTGCGGACGCGGACCGGCTGGCCAAGACCGCGCTGGAAGGTTTGTCCGGATCGCGCGAGCAGAAGGTCCGCGCCGAGGAGCGGTTACAGGCCGCGCGCGAACGCAAGGATGGGCTGGAACGCCGGATCGCCGAGGATCTGGATGTGGCCGTCACGGCCTTGCCCGGGATGGCGGGCCTGAAAGACGGCGCGCCGCTTCCCGACACCGATGCCTTGGAGCGCAAACTGGACCGGCTCAAAGCCGAACGGGAACGGCTCGGCGGGGTAAACCTTCGCGCCGAGGAAGAGCTTGCGGAGATCGAACAGCAAAAGTCGACGCTGACGGGCGAGCGCGACGATCTCGTCGAGGCGATCAAACGGCTGCGGACCGGTATCTCCAACCTGAACCGCGAGGCCCGGGAGCGCCTGTTGGCGTCGTTCGACATCGTCAATGATCATTTCCAGCGCCTGTTCACGCATCTGTTCGGCGGCGGCACGGCCGAATTGCAGCTCGTCGATTCGGATGATCCGCTGGATGCCGGCCTTGAAATCATCGCCCGTCCGCCGGGAAAGAAACCGCAAACCATGACCCTTTTGTCCGGCGGCGAGCAGGCTCTGACGGCCGCGGCGCTGATCTTTGCGGTTTTCTTGACGAATCCGGCGCCGATCTGCGTACTCGATGAGGTCGACGCCCCGCTCGATGACGCCAATGTGGAGCGGTACTGTGATCTTCTGGACGAGATGGCCCGCCGCACCGAGACACGATTTGTCGTGATCACGCACAACCCGATCACCATGGCGCGCATGAACCGTCTGTTTGGCGTTACGATGGCCGAACGCGGTGTGTCGCAACTCGTGTCGGTGGATCTGGAAACGGCCGAACGATTCCGCGAAGCGGGATGAGAAACGGCCGGTTTCCCGTCCATGATCCTAAATGCCTATGCGACATAGCTGCCCAAGGCACTGATTTCATCAAAAAAATCAAATAAAAACAGATGGATAAGGTGCTTTCGGCTTTTCTTGACAGCGCTTGGGGTGCCGACTATGGTGCGCGCGGCTTACGGGGGTATACCGGCTGCCGGACTTGATACGACAACCGGTGCGAGGGGCACATGAACGGCTCTGCACAAAACGGTCACGGGTCTGGCGATGATCGGGAACTGCCGGAAGCTGAACTGTCTGAACGGCGGGACCGGCTGAACCGGGTGCTCGCGGACCACGAGGAGGCCAACGCGCCGTCCAAGGGTTCGAAAACGGGCAATGCGGCGGGTTACGGCCAGGCGATGAAGCTCTCCTCTGAGTTCATCGCGGGCATCGTGACCGGCGCGGGGATTGGCTGGATTCTCGATCAGTGGCTTGAGACGAGCCCTTTCGGCTTGATCATTTTTCTGCTGCTGGGTTTTTTGGCAGGGGTCTTGAATGTGCTGCGGTCGGCGGGTTATGTCGCTGAGCCAAACACAGGCCCCCGGCGCAAAAAGCCGCGTGACGACGGGTCAAACGAATGAGATCGCGCGATAGGCGCTTCGATTTGAACGAGCGAAAAGGCTGACCGGTGGCGAACGACCCGATCCATCAGTTTCAGATCCAGACGATTTTCCCGATTGAAGTCGGGGGCATGGATTTTTCTTTCACCAACTCTTCGCTGTTCATGGTCGCGACCGTCGCGACCACCGCGGCGTTTCTGATATTCTCCACCAGCGGCCGCGGCCTGGTGCCGACCCGGCTGCAGTCGATCTCGGAAATGTCCTATGAATTCGTTGCCGGCACGCTGCGTGATGCCGCGGGAACCGAAGGCATGCGGTTCTTTCCGATGGTCTTCTCGCTGTTCATGTTCGTGCTGATTGCCAACCTGTTTGGCATGTTCCCTTACTTTTTCACGGTCACCAGCCACATCATCGTCACGTTCGCGCTGGCCATGCTGGTGATCCTGACGGTGATCATCTATGGCTTCATGCGCAATGGCATCGGTTTTCTGAAGCTGTTTGTTCCCGATGGCGTGCCTGGCGCGCTCGTGCCGCTCGTGACGCTGATTGAGGTCATTTCGTTCCTCTCGCGTCCGATCAGCCTGTCGGTACGTTTGTTCGCGAACATGCTCGCCGGTCACATCACCTTGAAAGTGTTTGCCGGCTTCGTGGTGAGCCTCAGCGCGGCGGGTGCCGTCGGTGTCGTGGGCGCGATCCTGCCGCTGGGCATGACAATCGCGATCACCGCCCTGGAATTCCTGGTGGCGTTCCTGCAGGCCTACGTCTTCACGGTCCTGACCTGCATGTACCTGAACGACGCCATTCATCCGTCCCACTAATCCCTTCATCATGCGGCGGCGTAGGCCGCCGCTTGTCCCCACTGCAAAAACAATCGACTAGGAGCACGTGTCATGGAAGCAGATGCAGCAAAGTACATTGGCGCTGGTATTGCCTGTCTCGGAATGGGCGGCGCAGGCATCGGCCTTGGCCACATCTTCGGCAACTACCTCGCCGGCGCATTGCGCAACCCGTCCGCCGCTGACGGCCAGTTCGGCCGCCTGATCTTCGGCTTCGCGGTGACGGAAGCTCTGGGCATCTTCTCGCTTCTGGTCGCGCTTCTCCTGCTCTTCGCCGTCTAATCTCCTCAAAAAGAGATTTCCAAACGGTGATAGCGAGGGCGGCGCCCGCGCCGCCCCCAAGAGTTTTGGAGACAGGAAATGGCGACCGAGACCGATTCCACAACGGCGGGAACCGAAGTTCCGGCTGACGCGCATGGCGGCGGCGCGTTTCCGCCCTTTGACAGCGCGACCTTCTCGTCCCAGCTTCTCTGGCTGGCGATCACGTTCGGTCTGTTTTACTGGATCATGAAGAACGTCGCGATCCCGCGGATTGCCGGCATTCTGGAAGACCGCAAGGACCGCATCGCCGGCGATCTTGCCGAGGCTAACCGGCTGAAGGCGGAGACCGACGAAGCGATCGCGGCCTATGAGCAGGCCTTGGCCGAGGCGCGTTCGAAGGCGCACAGCATCGCCAACGACACGCGTGCCAAGCTGAAAGCGGACAACGATGCCCGCCGTGAAAAGGCGGAAGCTGAACTCGGCGAGAAGCTGACGGCGGCCGAGGCACATATCACGGCGATCAAGACCGATGCGTTGTCGCAGATCGGCGACGTTGCCGGCGAAACGACGTCGGCGCTTGTTGAGGCCTTGATCGGCAAGGCACCGACAAAGACCGATCTCAGCAAAGCGCTGAAAACGGCGATGGAATAAGGAAACGGCTATGGATGCGTCATTTTGGGCTCTGGTTGGTCTGATCCTGTTCTTCGCGCTGCTGTGGTACTTGAAAGTCCCCGGCATGATTACCGGCGGCCTCGACAAGCGCGCGGACGACATCCGCACCGAGTTGGATGAGGCACGCAAGCTTCGCGAGGAGGCACAGGCGCTTCTGGCGGAGTATCAGCGCAAGCGCCACGAAGCGGAAAGCGAGGCCGAAGCGATCGTCGCCGAAGCGAACGCCGAAGCCGAACGCATGACGGCGGAAGCCAACAGGGCCTTGGAAGAAATGATCGCCCGCCGCTCGAAAGCCGCGGAAGACAAGATCGCCCAGGCCGAGTCGCAAGCCGTTGCCGAGGTCCGCGCGAAAGCGGCCGACATTGCCGTGGACGCGGCCCGCACGATCCTGACCGCCAAGGTCAAGGACAAGGTAGCCGACGATCTGCTCACCAGCAGCATCGATCAGGTCAAGACCCATTTGAACTGACCGCACCCGGCAATCCGAGTTCGAGAAACGGCCCTTTGGGGCCGTTGAGGTTGGCGACACTCCCCGGTTTTTCCGTCGTCATCCTCGGACAAGCTTCCGAGGATCCATAATTATCAAAGCGTTGTGGATGCGCGGGACCGGTCCACGGCTGTCCGGTTTAAAATCCGGGGTAGGCGAATGTCATTGAAGCAATTGCGCTTTGCCCGGCCAAAACGCGCATGGACATGCGATCTGGCATCAGCGCGACCGGCTATTCGGTGCCTTCCCGGAGGCCGCGTGAGCGGCCGTCCGGGAACCAGCAATCCCTGAATTTTATTCTGTAAAACAGCGCCTTCCGCAAAGTGCTGGGCCCCGGCTCGGGGGCCGGGGCGGCATGGTGAGGATTGCCGGATGACAATGGGCATACCGCAACCGGGTTAAACCGGACAGCCGTGGGACAGGCCCGGGCATGATTGCCGAAAGACAAACTGGTTTGTCGGCAGTCTGAACGGCCCTTTGGGGCCGTTTTTTGTTGGGGGCGTCTTGGTCCGGCGTCACCCTTGGCAAGCCGAAGGGGCGACCCGGGGCCGGTGAGTCCTTGCGCTCGCTGTGGTGCTCCGGTCCCGCGCAAACCTCAAGCAGGATGCGGCCGCGTCACGGTTTTCTCGCCATGGCCACGGGCTTGAACGACATCCGGTGGTGCGGAGAGGGGCCAAGGCGCTCAAGCGCCGCCTGATGGGCCGGGACGCCGTAGCCTTTATGCGCGGCAAAGCCATATCCGGGCGTGAGGCGGTCGAGGCGGGTCATCATCGCGTCCCGGAGCACCTTGGCGACGATGGACGCGGCCGCGACCGCAAGGCAGCGGCTGTCGCCCTTGACGAGCGACTGGGCCGGGATCGCAAGGCCGTCTGGAATGTCGCGGCCGTCGATGATCACATACCTGGGGCGGACGCCCAGGCCCTCGACCGCGCGCCGCATGGCGGAAAGGGTCGCCGCGCGGATGTTGTCCTGGTCGATCGATTTGGGTGATGCGCTGGCGATCGACACAACGGCCGTTTCGCAGATCAGCGGAAACAGCGCCTCGCGTTTTTCCGCGCTGAGCTTTTTGGAATCGGTCAAGCCGTCGGGGATCCGGCCATAGTCGAGGATCACCGCGGCCGTGACAACCGGACCGGCCCAGGGCCCGCGGCCCGCCTCATCCACACCGGCCATCAGGCCGTCAAACTGCGCGGCATGGCCGCGTTCCAGACTGAGGTCGGCGGCCTCCGGAAACGGCAGATCGAAAAGGCAAGGGGCGGTTTTCCGGGTCATGACCGGACCTTCGCCCGGTGTCCACGCGCTGGCAAGTGCCCTGTCAAAAGAGATCCAGTTGGACCCCGCCTTTTTGCGGCGCGACGAATTGATCGGTGGAGAGCTTCCGGCGCCGCAGGTTCAGACCGAGCCGTTTGGCGGCCAGCGAGAACCGTTTGCTGATCTGGTCGGCGTAGGGTCCGCGCCCGCGCATCCGCTCGCCCCATTTGGCGTCATAGTCCTTGCCGCCGCGCATGGCGCGGATGAGGTTCATCACATGCCGGTAGCGGCCGGGTTGCTCGCGCACCAGCCAGTCGCGGAACAGCGTGGCGACCTCCAGCGGCAGACGCAAAAGCACAAATCCGGCGGCCTGCGCGCCGTGCTCCGCCGCCGCTTCCAGGACGGCCTCGATTTCGCTGTCGGTCAGGGCCGGAATGATCGGCGCCATCATGACGGATGCCGGAACGCCGCTGTCCGACAGGATCTTGATCGCGTTCAGCCGCTTATGCGGCGCCGAGGCGCGCGGTTCCATCGAACGGCTGAGTTTGTGGTCAAGCGTCGTCACCGACAGGGCCACCTTGGCCAGATTGCGCTCCGCCATGCGGGCGAGGATATCCGTGTCGCGGGCGACCAGCGCCGACTTGGTGACAATGCCCACCGGGTGATTGGCGCGGTCCAGAACGTCGAGAATATCCCGCATGAGCTCATAGCCCCGCTCCAGCGGCTGGTAGGGATCGGTGTTGGTTCCGATCGCGATCGGCCGCGGCACGTAGCCCGGCCGGGCCAGCTCCCGTTCAAGGAGTTCGGCCGCGTTTGGTTTCACGAACAGGCGGGTTTCAAAATCAAGACCTGGCGACAGGCCCATGAAGGCATGGCTTGGCCGGGCAAAGCAGTAGACGCAGCCATGTTCGCAGCCGCGATAGGGATTGATCGACCGGTCGAAGGAAAGGTCTGGCGACGTGTTGCGGGTGATGATCGTGCGGGCGCGCTCTACCTGAACCTCGGTCTTCAACGCTGGCAGGTCCTCCAGGCTGTTCCAGCCGTCATCGAAGCCCACGGTTTTGAGCGGTTCAAACCGGCCGCCGTCATTGGTCGCAGCGCCCCGGCCGCGGCGCCGGTCCGGATGGACGGCCGCTGGGCCGTTTTCGCCCGGACCGGCCTCTGATTTGGGGTCAATCAGACCCTTGTGAATTTCCACCATGCCGCGCTGCACACAAGAAGTGAGAACATAACAAGAACATGTGCGGGAATCGGCCATTCGGCAAGGGCTTTTTCTCGCCGAAGCCGAAAAAAGGCGCTAAAACACCGGCATGATCAGCGTCATTATTCCGACAGAGAATTCCGAGGCCCGCCTGGTGCACACGCTGGCCGCGCTCGTGCCAGCCGCTGCCGAAGGCATGGTCCGTGAGGTTGTTGTCGTCGATGGCGGCTCGACCGACAACACGGCGACCGTTGCCGAGGCGGCGGGCTGTGAATGGCTTGTTGCGCGCAAGCCGCGCAGTGACCGTCTGGCGCGCGGCGCCGGGCACAGCCAGCGCGGCGACTGGCTCTTGTTCCTCCAGCCCGAGACACTGCTTGAAACCGGCTGGCATCACGAGGCTCAAACCGCGATCGAGCGGGCGCAACGGGCTGGATCCGCCGATCGAATGGCGTTTTCCTTCCCGCTGAAATTCGATGCCTTCGGTCCGGGTGCCCGGTTCGCCGAACTCTCGGCGACCTTGCGGTCCTATGGTCTGGGCATGCCCTACGCCAATCAGGGGCTGTTGCTGTCGCGCCGGTTTTACGCCGAACTTGGCGGCCATCATCCGCTGCCGGAGATGGAGGATCTGGACCTCGTCAAGCGCATCGGCCGGCGCCGGTTGTTTTTCCTGCGCGCGGCCGCCGTGTGCCCGACGCCGGTGACCGGGGAGGGACGTGTGACGGCCCTGCGCCGGGCCATCGCCCGGTTCTGCGTCGGCACCTTGCGCGTCCCCCCGCGGCTTCTCTTGAGGCTGCACGGCTAGGGGATTTGTAATGGGCGGCCTTCTGGGCGGGTGCCCGGTTTTGACATCAATCACACTGTGAAGATAAAAGGCGCGGCAATAGCGGGCGGCCACCCTTTGACATGCTTCGACTGGAGGTTCGTTGGGCGGACAAACCTCTCAAATCTGTCGATGACGGATATTCGTATCGCGACGCCAAACATACTGCCGTATTGTGCCATTAACGGACGTAAGCTGGACAACTTTACTTCTCCGGCGTTTTAAATGCGATTGGGTCTCCTCCATTCAGCTTGCAAACGCCGATGCATCGCAATTCTGTATTGACTGGGCTCTTTAACGAACTCAACGCGATGGGGCGAAACGCTGAATGCCGGGCGGTCAGTCGGGAAGACCAGCTTCGCGAAGGATACCGATCAGGCGATCAAGCGCCGCCGGGTTCTTATAGGGTTGGCTCTTGGCATAGTCGGATAGGCGGAACGCGGGATCGCTAGTGATGATTTCGTCCGCAACACGCCGAGCCTGGCCGTGGGCGTTAGACAGTTCGTAGTCGCTGCAGAGGATTATCCGCGCATCGTTGTTCTTGGGGTTGAGCCGCAACGATTCTTTCGCCGCTGGAATTGAAAGCTCAACATCTCCGCAATCCCGGTAGGCGACCGCAAGAATGTCAATCAACCAAGCCGGATAGACCTTTTCCAGTTGAAGAGCCTCCTTGGCGCTCCTGACCGCTGACTTTGCATCCCCGCAATAGTTCAGCACGAGTCCCAAGAGACCATGCGCCAGCGGACAACTCGAACGAAGCTTGGCCCCGGCTGAACAAGTCGCCAGCGCTTCGTCATGCCTGCCTTCGAGCAGCAAAATATGCCCAACAACAGCATGACCGATGCCGTTATTGTCCTTGTATTGCATCGCCTTTTTCGCCCAACTAGCGGCCTGATCCACGGAGTCTGCCTCGGAGTCGGACCAGTCAAAGAACGCGTCCATCCAATGTGTGACCGAGACATAACTTGGACCGACCACTGAGGCCGGCTGGACACGGTAAAGCTTCTCAAACAAATCCCGCGCGATCACGTTGTCCTCGCGCTTGAGTTCGTAAAAATGGCTGGCGCCCCGATAGTAATATTCCACCGCTTCGGGACTTGCGAGTTTGCTGAACCAAATTCTATTTCTTTCATTGGTTGCGAGTTCAATATTCAGTGCCGAGATAATTTCCCTGGTGATCTCATCCTGAACCTGAAAAATGTCCACCAGAACGCGGTCGTAATGTTGCGCAAACTTGGTTTGCTTGACCTCAACATCGGTGAGTTGCACTGTGACGCGTACGCGGTTCCCGGCTTGCTGCACGGCACCCTCGAGAATGTAGCGCGCACCGAACTTGGCGCCAATCGATGGCGCGGAGACGTCTTTCCCACGGTAGGCATTGAGGGCGGGAGCATGGACAAGGAACAATCCGGAAAGCTGAGTGAGCGTTGCCGATATGCCTAATCGGATGCCATCAGCAAGATAGTCTTTATCGGGTTCGGCGCCTAAACTCTTGAATGGTGCTATGGCGATGCACGGCCGCTCTGGAGGATCGAATTCGAGCGCGGAACTAGCGCGCGTGCGCACGGGCCTATCCGGCTTTGCCTGTTCAGTGAAAACGCGGTAGGTGCGAACCGGACCGTCGATGTTCTTGAGTTTTTGCTTGCCCATAAACTCGCAGGTTTCTGAGATCTTACCCACAACCTGGTCGTAAACCGTTCCGCTGATGCAAACGCCGCCGACATCCGCCAGAGACTCAAGTCGGGACGCAACGTTCACGGCGTCGCCGAGAAGGTCGGCGCCCTCGACCATTACGTCACCCAGGTTGACGCCTATGCGAAAGTGCATGAGGCGCCCCTCCGGCAAGTCGGCATTGCTTTCTTCGAGGTCTCGCTGGATTTCGACGGCACATCGCACTGCCTCCACCGGGCTCAAGAACTCAGCAATTACGCTGTCGCCTGCAGTACCGAACACACGTCCGCAGTGTCTGGTGATGAGCCTAAAAATGATCTGACGACGAGCCTTTAACGCGCGCAAGGTCGCTTCTTCGTCCGTATCCATGAGCCGGCTGTATCCGACCATATCCGCTGCAAGGATAGCCGTTAGCCTTCGCTGAATCCGTTCTTTCCTCATCCCACCGGTTTCCTGCCGGGCGCGATAATAGGGGCGTGAGTCTACGTCTTTGCAGGTGGCAAGTCTATTGGTATGGAATGACCAGTATGGGTCGTACATGTGCATGCAGCTTGTTACAAATCACCGCGTCCGGAACACCGCTTCCAAGTCTCAAAAGGGCTCGTTTCGGACATTCGCTGTGCTTTGAACCAATCTCCGCTTTGAACGGACATTCGCACCGGCCACATTGGCGCTCTCAGTCTGCGCACCGGCCGGTCATCCCCCGGTAAACTCAACAGCTGTCCGGTTTAGCTTTAGATGGCCGCAGTTTTTTGCTGTGACCGGCGGCAGGCACCCCTCTCCAGCCTTGCGGGGGAGATGTCTCCGACAGGAGACAGAGGGGGGGTCTAAGGCTCTCAGAATTGAAGGTGAGTCCGGTTTGCAAAAGCGCGGTTCACCCCCCTCTGTCCGCATGCGCGGACATTTCCCCCGCAAGGGGGGAGAAGCCCTGTGGCCCCGTCCCAGAACCTTATATCCTCATGGTTGACCGGCATGAAAAAGAAAACGATATCAGATCGATACGTCCACGCTCACGAGTTAAACCGGACAGCAGTGGGTAAACTCTACGACCGATCCAAGGGGCAGGGGCCCTGCGCGGGCCGCGCTGATCAGTGAGAAGGACGGCCGCTTGATGTGACCTCCGGCGTGACGGTCTTTCGCGATCACGGAACTTGAACGGCGGCGCGGTTCCAGTGAGTGTGGTCAAAAGGATTGCCACGCCTCGGATCAAGCCCCCAATCCTCACCAATCCGCCATCCAGCGATCAGAAAACCGTGGCAGGTCGCGGGAAAGGAGTTTCTTCAGCCGGGATTTCAAGCGGATCGAAACGGGGCAGCGGGCGGGGCTGCCGTCTTCCGGCCGGTAGCCGATCACGGCCTTGGTCTCCTCGATATCCCAGCGCATGCCGGGATTGTCGGACATCAGGTTCAGCGCGGCGAACGCGACATTTTTTGCCGTGATCGCCGCCTCAACGCCGTTGATAAAATCCCGGTCGCTCAGCCACATCTCCTGGCCCCAGCGCCCCATGGCCATATGCGGGCCGGGCCGGTTGCCGTGGGTCCACTGGGTCCACCCGATCCGAAGGCAAATGACCGACAGGCCGTGATGCGCGGCGAAATAGGCGCCCGTGCGCTCACAGAACAGCTTCGACATCCCATAGGCATTCACCGGCCCGGGCGGGGTGTCCTGGTTCAGCCTGTCATCCGTGAACCGCTTGTCACCGTGCACCCAGTTCGAACTGGCAAGGACGACCCGCCGGACGCCCATTTGCGCGGCATGGTGATAGAGCGCCAGGGTGGCGTCCATGTTGTTGCGGATGCTGGAGGCCCATGTGGCCGCCGGCTCCCGGTCGCCGGCCAGGTGCACGATCACGTCAACGCCGTCAAAATGCCCGGCCCAGTCCGGTTCCGCCCCGAAGTCGGCAATATGGATGCGGGGGTGATCCACGGGCCGGATGTCGAGGCCGGTGACGTTAATTCCGTCCTGCGCCTCAAGGTGATCGAAGAGCTTTCGGCCGAGATGACCGCCGGCACCGGTGACAAGAACATGCATGGCCTTCAAAACCTCTTTATGGGCGTGTTCAACGATCAGGCCGGTGAAGGATGATCCATCGACACATGGAACTCTTGGGAAAACAACATCTGCGCGCCCGGCCGCAATTGGTGCTCCGGCGCGTGCCATTCAGCCTCGCAATAAGGATAGTCGCCGGAGTTGAACACCTCGAAATTGTGCCCGTGGGCGAAGCTATCAGTGCCGAGCGGCCTGGTCGTTGAGCATTGAAGCCGGACTGCGTCCGCGCCGTGCCCGGCCAACAGGTCGGTGTTGCCAGAGGGGGCCTGGACGCCGAACTTGAACTCGCCTTGCATCATGCACTCGACTTTCAGGTCCGCGCCGCCAGTCCGGACAAAAGGCCCCGGATCGCCGAAGACCGGCGCGAATGTACCGGCTTGAGGGTCCTCGATACGGATCGTGGTGGGATGGTTGAGCATCATGACCGACCAGATGCCGGCCGTGCGCTCGACCGTGCCGCAGTTCCTTAATGTGTGATGGATCGAAAACCTGTCCGCGCTCTGCAGGGATATCAGCCGCGTCACTTGTAGCTTTGACACCGGGCAGATGTGGCTTGTCATTTCGATCTGATCGTCGGTTTCGAGGACGAACTCATAGGGGCCGCTGTCAAGAACGGGATACGGCGCCCCATCAGGCCAATCCCTATCCGGCGCCACCCAGGTCTTCTCGCCGCCCCAGAGCGGAAAACCAAACTGCGGTGACCGTGTTGGCAGATCCTTCAAGGCCGAAAGATGCGCAGGTTGTTGCATCAGGTCAGGATTTTGGAAAAGAAGCGATCTTTTCTGGAACACGATATCCCAAAGCCGCCCGCCAATGCCGGGCAGCATCTTGAGTTCAAGCGCGCCCTTTTTCAGCGACAAAATTGTCCAGATGCCGGCCATCGAACTTCCCCTTCGCGAACCGGCGCGCGTGACGACCCGCGCCGGTTAGAGCCGTCAGTGCTTGAACTGCGCCACGTTGGCGGCGGTGATCGGCATGACGCCCGTCTCCACGCGTTCGGGCAGCGGATTGATGCCGGCGGCCTGCCAGTCCGGCAGGATTTTCAGCGCGTCCGTGTTCTGCCAGTGCATCATGTGGAAGGCGAGGAAGATCTCCAGATAGGATTTCTGGGCAACCGCGCCATGGATCGTGCCATCCTCGATATAGGGCAGCATGTCGTCGTTGCGGTCCATGGCGACGATCTTGATGTCGCCGACCCGTCCGGCTTCGTTCACCGCGATCGCCGCGCCCTTGCCGCTGTCCCCATCCGTGCCGCCGATGCCGACGATATCGGGATTGGCCTGGATCGCCTGGAGATAGGCGGTCGGTGCGTAGGACGGATCGGCCTTGTCGTTCACGACATCGACGACTTCGATGTCGGGATACTTTTCGGCGAAGATTTGCTTGTAGCCCTCTACGCGCTCAAGGGTGGACGGTGCGGGGAAGGTCCCGAGCACGACTTTGCCCTTGCCGCCAATGGCCTGGGCCAGCATTTCGCCGCCAACGCGCCCGGCCTGAACGCCATTGATACCGAGGAAGGTTGAGCGCGGGCTGCCGGGGATGTCGCCGATACAGGTGGTGATCGGGATGCCGGCTTCGACGGCGCGCTCGACACCGGGGGCCAGCGTGGCTGGATCGCCGGGGAAGATCAGGATGCCGGCGGGGCGGCGGGCGATGAATTCGTCGAGCTGGCGCGCCTGCGCGGCGGTGTCGAAATCGAGAGGGCCGGTGAAGGTCGCCTTGATCCCCATGAGGTCTTCAAGGTCTTTCATCGCGTTCCGGTAATCGACCCAAAACGGCACCTGTGTTACGATCGAAAGGAACACGTACTCCTTGCCCGCGGCGTCTGCCATGGCTTCTTTCGACAGGGTCGGCAGGCCGAACGCTGTCGCGAGGCCAGCCGCGGTGCCGGCCGTCAGCAGTTTTCTGCGGTTCACATTCAAATCAGTCATCATGATCTCCCTCTTGGATCAGTGGTTGATTGTTGGTGGGGCCTTGATCGGCGCGGCCTAGCCCCGCTTGCTGCGGATGAGCATGTCGAGCGCGACCGCGCAGACGAGGACGGTGCCAGTGACGATCATCTGCCAGTAGATCGACACAGCGAGCATGGTCATCGTGTTGTTGATGAGCGCGACGAAGACCACGCCGAGAAACGCGCCGAGGATCGTGCCCTCGCCGCCGCGCAGTGACGCGCCGCCGATGACGGCTGCTGCCAGAACCTGAAGTTCGATGCCGTTGCCGGCCGTCGGCGTGCCGCTCATCAGGCGCGATGCCAATAGAACGCCCGCAAGCGCGGCAAGGGCGCCGGTCAAGGCGTAGGCGATGATGCGAACCCGCGACACGTCGATGCCGGAAAGCATCGCGGCCTTTTCATTGGCGCCGATGAAATAAACCTGACGGAAGAAGCGCGTATGGCGGACGGCCAGGTCGAAGACGGCAACGAGGATCAAGGTGAACAGGACAATGACGGGGAAGCCGCCGAAATCGGCCTTTCCGATCCAGGCGAAGGCCGCCGGAAGGCTGGAAACCGAAAAACCCTCGGTCAAGACAAGCGCGATACCGCGCGCGATCGACATGGTGCCGAGGGTTGCGATCAGCGGATTGATCCCAAGGCCGGTAACAAGGACGCCGTTGACCACACCGGCAACCGCGCCGAGCAAAAGGCCGCACAAGACAGCGAGCGGGATCGGAACGCCGGCAAGCAGGAGCAAGGCCACAACTGTCGACGACAGCGCCATGACCGACCCGACCGACAGGTCGAAACCACCGGAAGCCAAGAGGATCGCCATTCCGATGACGATCACCGCGGTGGGGGCCATGCCGACGGCCACGGCACGGAAGTTCGAGAAGCTCAGGAAGTAGGGGTTCACATTCGCCATCACGATGATGATCAGCGCGATCAGGACGATCAGCGTCAGTTCACGGACGTCGACGAACGCTTGGAGAACCCGCCGAGAGTGCGGTTCGCGGTCGGAAAGGTCGGCTTGGGCGGTCGTGCTCACAACAGGTCTCCTGTTTGGGCTGGATCGGGCGTCGGGATGGACGCGCTCTGACCCGCGGCCATTTGAAGGAGCGCGTCCTCGGTGGCATCGTGTGCGGCGACATCACCCATCAGCCGGCCTTCATGGATGACGAGAATGCGCGTGGACAGGGACACGAGCTCGGGGAAGTCGGAGGAGACGACGATGATGGCCATGCCTTCAGCCGCGCATCTCAAGAGTTCGGCGTGGATCTGGAACTTGGCGCCAACATCCACGCCCTTGGTGGGCTCTTCGACAATTAAGAGGTCCGGCTTTCGCTTGAGCCACTTGGCGAGCATGACCTTTTGCTGGTTGCCGCCCGACAATGCGCCGATCCGTTCGCCGGTGCCACGGGTCTTGATGCTGAACGCCTTGATCGCCGCGCGGCTGGCCGCACGAACGGAGTCGGCTTGCATAATGCCCAGTGAGGCGTGGTGCGAAAGGCTGGCGGAAACGAGGTTGTCGCTGAGTGACTGGTCCAGAAAGAGGCCTTCCGTCTTCCGCTCTTCAGGGACAAAACCCACCCCGGCGCGCATGGCCTCACGCAGTGACCTGAACCGGACGGATTTGCCATTGAGGTCCACCTGTCCCGTTGCTCCATGCGACAGGCCGACGATGGAGCGGACGATCTCGCTCCGCCGTGCGCCCATGAGGCCCGCAAGGCCGACAATCTCACCGGCTTTGACCGAGAACGAAATGTCGTTGAAATCAACGTCGTTCGAAAACCGGTGAAGCCTCAGGACGTCCTTGCCCTTACTTGCATCCTTGCGGCTGACCTCTCCGGGATGCGCGCCGCCGATCATCTCGGCGACGACCTGCTCCTGAGAGGTCTCGGATGTTGGGAGGGTACTGATCCGGCGGCCATCGCGCAGAACGGTCACGCGGTCGGAAATCCGGAAGATTTCGGACATGTGATGGCTGACATAGACAATCCCGATCCCTTTTTGGGTGAGGCCCCGCAGGACTCCAAACAAGGCATCGACCTCATCGGGCGCGAGCGCCGATGTGGGCTCATCGAGAAGCAGGATATTGGAGTTCAGCGAAAGCGCCTTGGCGATCTCAACGATCTGTCTTGAACTGATCGGCAGGCTGTCGACCGGGCGGGATACGTCGATGTTCAGCCCGAATTCCGACAGCAGGGCCCGCGCGCGTCTGCGCAACTCTGGCCAGTCGACAACACCCATTCTGGATGGAGCACGTCCGGCATAGATGTTTTCGGCAACCGATAACGCTCCCGCCAGGCTGAGTTCTTGGAAAACGCAGCCGATGCCAAGCGTTTGCGCGTGGGCGGGACTGTCGATGCGTATCTCCGCGCCATCGCGGAATATCTTCCCCGATGTCGGTTGGTGGAGCCCGTAAAGCAGACCCAGGCACGTGGATTTTCCAGCGCCATTTTCGCCGCAAAGCGCATGGATTTCGCCTGAACGAAGTTCGAAGTCGACCCCGTCAAGCACGAGGTTCGAACCAAAGCTCTTCTGAACCGCCGCAAGCTTCATCAGCGGCTGATCCGGTCCCTTATCAAGACGGTCCTGCAGCGTCATACTCTCTCCTCCCAAGCTGCCATATGACATCTGACATATCAGATGTCAATTGAAAAGCTTTGTGGCGGCTGTCAAGAGATACCGAAAGCTTCGGGGAGGTAAGGCGCTCCGGTGGCCGAAGAGCAGCCCTTTAGGCGACCGATCCTTCCAGAACGATCGCGGCGCTCTGATAGGCCTGGCGCGTCCGGCCGATATGTTCGGCGAGGAGGTCTCTGATTTCGTCCATGTCGCCCCGACCGGCCGCGGCCGCGATGCCCTTGTGTTCTTCAAACGACAGCTCGGTATGGCGCGGCAGCTTGGCGAGATGGGTCCGCAAGGCGGCGATCTTGCCGACGTAGCGGGTGTAGCTGGCCGTCAGGTAGGTGTTTCCCGCATATTTGAAAATCAGATGGTGAAACGCGGTATCGAGCTGCAGGTAGGCTCTTTCGTCGCCGTCCTGACGGGCCCGTTCCATCTCGTGAACGACGCGCGTCATGTCTTCGGCCAGCCCCTTGGGGTCGCGGCTGAGGGCAAGTTCGAATGCGGCCGTCTCGATCGCCTGCCGGAAGTCGCAGATCTGCGTGACCTCGGCGTCTGTGAGGCTGAAAACCCGCGCGCCCTTTTGCGGTTCAATGCTGACAAGGCCTTCGTCCCTGAGCTGTGCCAGCGCTTCACGCACCGGCGATTTGGAAACGCCGAGCTCCTCCGAAATCCCGCGCTCTGAAAGGACTTGTCCCATTTTCAGCGTGCCGTCGATGATGCTGTTGCGCAGATGTTCAAGCGCCAGTTCCCGCAGCGACTTGGGTCTTTCAAGAGCCATCAAAGGCACCTCTCTGAAAAAAACTGTTGCGTCCTACAAGATATCTGATACACCAGATAAGGCAAGCTGGTATATCAGATATCAGTTTGCGTGGGAGGAAAGGCCAAATGCGAGCAGAGCGGGTTCTCGATTGCAGGAATCACCACGGCGAAGGGATCTTCTGGAATGCCGAAGACCAACGCATGTGGTGGACCGACATCGAGGGGCTCGCCCTTTGGTCCTATGATCCCGCAACGGGTAGTCATGCAAAGCAAACGGTTGCCGAGCGCGTCTGTTGTTTCGCGCCGCGCGCCAGCGGCGGACTGATCATTGCCTATGCCGATCGCGTCGTGCTGGCCGACCTTGGAACGGGCGCCGAGACGCTCGTCTGCGAATTCGAACCGGGCAATCCCGAAACACGCATGAACGATGGCCGGACGGACCGGTCCGGCCGGCTCATCGTGGGTGGGATGAATGAAGTGTCCGGCACGCCGAATTCCTCGGTGATTTCGATCGGCGCCGACCTTTCCGTGACCAAGCTGATCGACGGCGTGTCCTGCGCGAACTCGACGTGCTTTTCCGCTGACGGCGGGACCATGTTCTTCGCCGACACGCCGGACCGGGAAATCGTGGCCTACGATTACGACCCAAGGAGCGGCGCTGTCACCAACCGGCGCGTTCACGCCTCCTTTCGCGATGAGCCCGGACTGCCCGACGGCTCGTGTGTCGATGCGGACGGCGGCGTCTGGAACGCTGAATGGGAGGGCCACCGGGTCGTCCGCGTCGCACCCAATGGCGAAATCGACCAGGTGATCGAGGTGCCGGTCTGGAAGCCAACGTGCTGTGCATTCGGCGGACCGGATCTCGACACGCTTTACATCACGACATCGCGTCTGATGAGCGACGACCGCGCTCTTCAAAAAGAACCGGATTCAGGCGGGCTCTTTGCCGTCAAACCCGGCGTGCGCGGCGTCTTGGATGCCCCGTTCAAGGGATAACTGAAGCAGGATCAGGAGGAGAAACCATGATGAAATCCGTATTCAAGACAACCCTCGCGGTGAGTTTTGCCGCGCTGGCCGCGACGGCGATGGCCGCCGACTATCCGGCGCCCGTGCCGCTTGCGGACGGCGCCCAGGCACCGATCGACGCGATCCAGCCGACGAACGAGACCTACCGGATCGCCTACATGCCGCCGGCAACGGAGTTCAACTATTACATCGCCATCGGCGAGGGCATCAAAGCCGTCGCGGAAGACGAGGGGGTCGAGGTGTTTATGCTCGCCCCGCAAAGCGGCGCGGACATCAACGGCCAGATGGGTATGATCCAGGATGTTCTGACGCAAGATGTCGACGCCATCATCTTTGGCACCCATGACGAATTCGCGGCCGCGCCGCTTTTGAAACAGGCCGTCGACAAGGGCTTGGCGGTCGTGATGATCAACTCCGACATTCCCAATTTCCCGACGCCCATCCATGGCGTTGTCGGGTATTCGCAGCGCAACGGCACGCATAAGATCGCCGACTGGGCGATCGAAACCTATGGCGGTGGTCCGCTCAAGGTCGGCATCATCGAAGGCCAGCCGGGCTATCACTCGACCGAGCGTGTCGGCGGGTTCCTCGACGGGATCGAGGGCAACAAGAACTTTGAGGTTGTCGTCTCGATCGACGGCAAATGGAACGTCGAAGGCGGCAACACCGCCGGGATGGACATCCTTCAGGCGCATCCCGATCTCGACATGATCTTTGCGGCCAACGACTACATGATCATTGGCGCGTCCTACGCCGCAAAGGCGCTCGGCCGGTCGGACATCGTGCTGCTCGGCAATGACGGGGACACATCCGGCCTGGAAGAAATCGCTGCCGGCAACGTCACGGCGACCGTGAACACCTCGCCCTTCCTGATGGGCAAGGCGGCCATGCACGCAACGATCGATGCGCTTCAGGGAACCTATCCCGGCGGCTGGATCGAAACGCCCACGTCTATTGAGGACAAGGACGGTGCGATCGCCGTGCTCCAGGAGCCCGAAAAGCTCTTCCCGCAGCCGTCCAAAGCCTACTGAGCCCCAAGTGCACCCCGGTGGCGCGCCCTGCGCCACCGGACACGCCCAAACCGCATCCAATCGGTGAGACCGAGGCCATGACCGCACAAGCGCCCCTTTGGGAATTTGTCGACATCAGCAAAGCCTATCCGGGCGTTCTGGCCAACGACCGGGTCTGCATCAAACTGCTTGCCGGCTCCATTCACGGCCTCCTCGGCGAGAATGGCTGCGGAAAATCGACGATGATCAAGACCCTCTCGGGCGTCCAGCAGCCCGACAGCGGCCAAATTCTCAAAGACGGGCAACCGGTTGAGATTTCCGATCCGCACGCCGCCCGCGCCATGGGGATCGCCACGGTGTTCCAGGAGTTTTCCATCGTTCCGACCTTGTCGGTCGGCGAGAACATTTTCCTGGGCAATATGCCAAGATCAACGTTCGGCGTGGTCGACTGGAACAAGGTGCACAGCGACGCGGCAGCCGTTCTCGCCGAGATGGAGGTCGACATCTCGACCGAAGCGATCACCGGACGGCTCTCCGTTGGCGAGCAGCAGCTTGTCGAGATCGCCAAGGCGGTCGCGATGCGCGCCCGCATGATCATCCTGGACGAGCCGACCGCGGCGCTGGGCGAGGGTGAAATCGAACGCCTGCACGACCTGCTGCGGAAGATGCGCAGCAAGGGCACGGGCATTCTCTACGTTTCGCATCGCCTGGACGAAGTTGAGCGGATCGTCGACGAGGTCACCATTCTTCGAAATGGCCGGGTGGTCCGCGCCAGCGGCGAAACCGAAATCACCGTCCAGGAAATCGTGACCGCCATGGTCGGTGAGGATATCGGCGAACATTATCCCAAAGAACACAACGCCAAGGACGAGATCGTTCTGGAGGCCCGCGGTCTTGCCACCCACAATGGTGTCAAGGACGCGACCTTCGAGCTCCGCCGCGGCGAAGTGCTCGGCCTGGGCGGCGTTTTGGGCAGCGGACGCACGGAAATCGCCCGCGCGCTTTTTGGCACGGACGAGCTGACCGCCGGTGAAGTCATCCTCAACGGCAAGCCCGTCACCTTTCGCAAGGAAATCGACGCCATCCGGGCAGGGCTCGCGCTCGTCCCGGAAAACCGCAAATTCGATGGCCTGTTCTTCAACTTCCGCGCCAGCGGCAACATCACGGCGGCCGCGCTCGGCAGTCTCGCGCGGTTTGGGGTGCTTGATCTCAAGGCCGAGGAGCGGGCAACGCACGATCTGATCGGTGATCTGGAGATTTCCGTTCAGGCGGAAGAAAAGACCGTCAACTTCCTCTCCGGAGGCAACCAGCAAAAGATCGTTATCGCCCGCTGGCTGTTTTCGAACGCGGAAGTCCTCATTCTCGACGAGCCCACGCAAGGCATCGACATCGGCGCCAAGATCGCCGTCTACAAACTCATCAACAAGCTCACCCGCGCCGGCAAGTCCATCGTCCTGATCAGCTCCGATCATGACGAGTTGCTCGCCATGAGCGACCGGATCGCCGTCGTCCAGCATGGAACGATCAAGCGCGTGTTGAACGCTGCGGAACTGACTCACGGCGATCTCGTGCGGGCGTCCGCCGAAACCGCCGGGATTCGCGAACTAGAGGAGGCATTCGCATGAAGCGGATATTCGATGCCCAGTTAATCGGTCCGTTTGCCGCCATGGTGATCGTGGCCCTCATCGTCGCGTTGACCACCGACCGGTTTCTCAATCCCGGCAACCTCTCGAACCTTTCGTTGCAGGTGAGCATTGTCGCCCTGATCGCCATCGGCTCGACCATCGTGATCTTTGCCGCGGGGATCGACCTGAGCTCGGGATCCATGGTTGCCCTTTTGACGATGATCCTTGCCCAGATGCTGAAGTTCATGGGCATTCCGTTGATGCTGGCCTTGCCGCTCATCCTGGTGGTGGGAGGTCTGCTCGGGCTGATGATCGGTTTGATCACGGCCTATGGACGGATCCCTGCGTTCATCACGACGCTGGCGGCGCTGATCGCCTTCCGCGGTCTGGCGCTGACTTTCAACAACGGCTCGCCGATCTTCTCGCTCGATCCGGCTCTGGAACCGATTTTCTACGGCAAGCTGCTCGGTATTCCGCTGCCCTTCTTCTATCTCGTCTTCTTTTACGGGCTGGCGGCCTTCATGATGAACTTCACCAAGCTGGGCCGCGAGATTTACGCCGTCGGCGGCAATCCGGCCGCCGCGATTCTGACCGGCATCAACGTGAAGAAGGTGCAGACGACCACGTTCGTGATCGCCGGGTTCATGACGGCTGTCGGTGCGGTGCTGATGTCGGCACGTTTGAATTCGGGATCTCCCAACTACGGCCAGACGCTTGAACTTCAGGCGATTGCGGCAGCCGTAGTTGGCGGCGCCAGCCTTGCCGGCGGCCGCGGCAACATTCTCGCGACCCTGATGGGCGCAATGACGATTGTCATCGTCCAGAACGGCCTCAACCTGAACGCCGCCCCCTCGTCCGTGCAGAACATCGTGCTCGGACTGATCATCCTGCTCGCGGTCGGGATCGATATGTGGCGCGCTGAGATCTCGGCCCTGATGGGGCGTCTCATGGGACGGCCATCCGTTGCCCCGGCCGCTGCGAAAAAGAAGGCGGCCTGACATGGATCTCGGTCTCAAGGACAAGCTGGTTCTCGTCACCGGATCAGGATCGGGAATCGGCAAGGAAACCGCCCGCACCTACCTGGAAGAAGGCGCGCGGGTTGTCGTGCACGGCCTGACAGACGGCGAAGTGGCGGCCTGCGTCGGCGATCTCGCGCCTTTTGGGGACGTGTCCGGGAAGGCCGGCAACCTGACCGATCCGGATGATGTCGACGCACTTTGCACCTTT
Organism: Roseibium sp.; assembly: GCA_017643215.1. Classification (GTDB taxonomy): domain Bacteria; phylum Pseudomonadota; class Alphaproteobacteria; order Rhizobiales; family Stappiaceae; genus Roseibium. The sequence goes on from JAEPNV010000001.1 coordinate 669,759, forward strand.
GTCCAAAAACGGGGTGATCTCGATATCCTCGTCAACAATGTGGGCATCTTCTCGGTCAGGCCGTTCGAGGACCTGACGGACGAGGAATGGCTTCGCTATTTCGATATCAACGTTCTGTCCGCCGTCCGCATGAGCCGGGTGTTTCTGCCCGCCATGCTGACGCGCGGGACGGGATCCATCGTCAACCTGGCGAGCGAAGCCGGCGTAAAGCCGTTGCCGCAGATGGTCCATTATTCGGTGACCAAGACGGCGATGCTCGGTCTCACACGAGGGATGGCGGAACTGACCAAAGGCACCGGCGTCCGCGTGAACTCCGTTTTGCCGGGCCCGACGTGGACAGAAGGTGTTGAGGCTTACTTCGACGGCCTTGCGGCGCAAAAGGGCGAAGCGCTCCCGTCAATCGTCGACAACTACTTCAAAACGGACGAACCGACGTCGCTGATCCAACGCTTCGTTCAGCCGAATGAGGTGGCGCGCATGATCGTCACCATTTCCGCAAACACCGCTTCCAACGGTGCCGCCCACCGGATCGAGGGCGGGATCATCAGAAGCATTCTTTAAGACACGCGCAGGAGCAACCTATGGCCGCACTTACTTTTTCCCACATCGGCATCACGGTTCCCGACCTGGAAAAGGCCGTGGAGTTTTATTCCAAGGCCTTTGGGCTTTACGTCATCATGGGTCCGACCGAGGTCAAGCACGATGACAGCGCGATCGGCCAGATGTGCGACGACGTCTTCGGCGAAGGCTGGGGTTCCTTCCGGATCGCGCATCTGTCGCTGGGCGACGGCGTCGGAATCGAGCTGTTCGAATTTCCCAACACGATCGAGGAAGAGCGTCCGTTCGAATACTGGCGCCGTGGCCTGTTCCATTTCTGCGTCCAGGACGAGGATGTCGAGGCCCGCGTCAAGCTCATCGAGGAGCTTGGCGGCCGCCAGCGCATGCAGCAGGTGCGCAAATACTATCCGGGCGAAAAGCCGTACCGGATGGTCTACATGGAAGATCCGTTCGGCAACATCTTTGAGCTCTACAGCCATTCCTACGAATTGACCTATTCGGCGGGTGCCTATGTCTGAGCACCCATCCTTCAGACCGCGATCTGACAGGCCGAAGGTCGTGATCACGGATTACGACTATGGTGATGTCGAGGTCGAACGGGAGATCCTCGAAGCTGCGGGCGCGAAAGTCATCGCCCTGCAGGCCAAACGGGAAGAGGACCTCTTTGATGCGGCGGCCGATTGTGCCGCGATGATGAACCAGTATGCGCGCATTGGGACGTCGGTGATTGCGAGGATGCGCAAATGCGAAGTTATCGCCCGCTATGGCGTCGGCGTTGATATCGTCGATGTGGCGGCGGCATCGGACCGGGGCATCCTCGTCACCAACGTGCAGGACTATTGCACCGAGGAAGTGGCTGACCACGCGATTTCCCTCTGGCTTTCGCTTGCGCGCAAGCTCCCCGACTATGACCGGGCAACGCATGCCGGTGTCTGGCGCTGGCAAAGTGGCAAACCGGTCTATCGCCTTCGCGGGCGCACCATGGGCGTGGTGTCCTTCGGCAAGATCGGCCAGGCGATTGCCGACCGCGCACGGGCGTTCGGGGTCAAGGTCATCGCGTTTGATCCCTTCCTTCCGGCCAGCGTTGCGGCACAGCACGGCGTCGAACTGGTGGACAAGGCCGTGCTGTTGGCCCGGTCCGACTACATCCTCATGCAGGCGCCGATGACGCCGGACACCCGTCACTTCCTGTCGGACGCGGAATTCGCGGCGATGAAGCCGGGCGCCATCCTGGTCAATACGGGACGTGGCCCCACCGTCGACAACAAGGCGCTCTACCGCGCGCTCACCGACGGGCATCTTGCGGCCGCGGGGCTCGACGATCCGGAGGAAGAGCCGGCCAAGCGGGCGAACTGGTCGCCCGCCGACAATCCGATTTTCACCCTGCCCAACGTCATCGTCACGCCGCACGCCGCCTACTACTCGGAGGAATCCATCCGCGCGGCCCGCGTTACGGCGGCGACTCAGGTGGCGAAAGTTCTCACAGGACAACGGCCCGACTACCCGGTCAACGCCGACGCATTGGCCATCACAACCCATTGACGGAGAAAAAGACGTGCTCAAGGTCTTCAATGAATTCGAGCGGCGGCCCGATCTGCTCGAAAAATTCGACACCGTTCTGCAGTGCTATTCGGCGGCCGCGGTGTTTGCCGATGTGCAATACCGCACCGGCGTCATGGACAGCGGTATAAAGCCGGCATTCCGCGCCAAGATCACCGGCCAGGCAATCACGGTCCAGCTGTCAAAGGGGGATCTTGTCGATCCGCTCAAAGCGCTGGAGATGGGCCAACCCGGTGACGTCATCGTCGTTGATGCGGGCGGCGATCCCAACACCTCCGTCTGTGGCGGGCTCATGGGCGGGCTCGCGCAGAACCGGGGCATCCGGGGCATGATCGTCGATGGCGCCGGGCGTGACACTGACGAACTTGAAGACATCGGGTGGCCGATCTGGACCCGTGCGATCACGCCACGCGGCACGCACACCATGTTCTCCGGCCGCAAGGAAGAGCTGTCGATCAACGTGCCCATTCAATGTGGTGGGGTCGTCGTCAAACCCGGGGACTTCATCGTCGCGGACCTGATGGGCGTGACGGTCATCCCGCTCGAAAAAGCCGATGAAACCGTGAAGCTTGCGCAAGAGCAAGCGGACCGGGAGGAAGAAACCCGCAAGTGGGTCGCCAAAGGCAAAACCGTCGAGGACCTGCTCAATGAATTCGGGCGCATCTGAACCCGCCTTGATCGGCCTTGACTGGGGAACCTCGTCGCTCCGCGCCTTCCTGATCAACGGCAGGGGCGAGGTTCTGGACAAGATGTTCTCGCCCGAAGGCATCATGTCCGTCTCCGACCGGAACTTCGAGGCGGTCTTTGACAAGCTTATCGGGCACTGGTTGTCGGCAGGCGAGCTTCCGATCCTGGCGTCCGGGATGATCACCAGCCGGAACGGCTGGGTGGAGACGCCTTATGAACACCTGCCGCTTGATGCCGACACGCTTGCCCGCGCGTTGGTCACCCACAAGACAGAGTGCGGCGTTGAACTCCGGTTCGTGACCGGTGTGACGACCGAGGACGAGTCCGGCCCGGACGTCATGCGCGGGGAGGAGACCCAGATCATCGGCGCCTCGGCGCTGGGCATGTCCGATGGTGTCTTTGTCATGCCGGGCACCCACAGCAAGTGGATCAGCGTGTCAAATGGCCGGATTGAAGACTATTCGACCTACATGACCGGCGAGATCTACGCCGCGCTCAAGGGGCACACCATCCTCGGCACGCTCATCGAGGACGGGCCGTTCAGCGAGGAAGGCTTTGATCTGGGCGTCGCGGCCGGTCTGACATCGAAGTCGCATCTTTTGCACGATCTGTTTCATGTCCGCACGCTGCCGCTGATGGGTAAGATCGAGGGATCGATGGTCGCCGACTATCTGTCGGGCATGCTCATTGGCTCGGAGATTTCCGCGGAGATGGACAACCGGGCGGCGGAAGAAACGATCACGATCATCGGGCGAAACGATCTCGCAGATCGCTACGAGATCGCGCTTGCCGCTGCCGGGCTCCAAAGCCGCCGGGCGCCTGATGATATCGTCGCCATGGGTCATTTTTCGATCGCGCGGTCGGCGGGCCTGTTGTCATGATCACCATCAGGGAAGCCATCGCGGTCAATCCGTTGATTGCCATATTGCGCGGATTGGAGCCATCGAAGGCCTTGCCGACTGCAAAGGTCCTGTTCGATGCGGGGTTCAGGATCATCGAGGTGCCGCTGAATTCGCCACAGCCGCTGGAGTCCATTGCGAGGATCGCCGAACGGTATGGCGGGCATTCGATTGTCGGGGCGGGCACGGTTTTGACGGCGGAGGATGTGCATGCGGTGGCCGATGCGGGCGGACACATCATCGTCGCGCCGAACATGAACCCGGATGTTGGACGCGCGGCCCTTGAGCGGCAATTGGCGTGGTGTCCGGGTGTGCTGACGCCGAGCGAAGCGTTTGCCGCGCTGGATGTCGAGGCCGCCATTTTGAAGATCTTCCCCGCGGAAATGGTGCCGCCGCCGGCGATCGCGGCGATGCGGGCCGTCTTGCCCAAAGACGCGATCATGGCCGCGGTGGGCGGCATCACGCCCGGGACGATGGCGCCGTATCGCGCGGCGGGAACACATGCGTTTGGCCTCGGATCGGCGCTTTTCAAACCCGAGTACACCGTTGAAGATGTTCGACAGCGCGCCCATCGGTTCGTCGAAGCGCTGGAGCGTTTAGAGGAGAAGGCGTGAAGACTGTCATCGTTACCGGCGGCACGCGCGGGATCGGCGCCGGGGTATCTCATGTCCTTACGGAGGCGGGGTGGTCGGTGATCGCGGCCTCCGCCTCACATGAGGAACTGGCGGCATTCGAGCCGCATGCGGCCATCGAAACCCGTCATCTCGATGTCACGGACCCGGCGTCCGTTTCTGCGCTCTTCGACGGGCTTGACCGCCTGGATGGCCTGGTGAACTGTGCCGGCATTCTCTGCCGGGGTGAGGAATACGACATGGACGTGTTCCAAAAGGTGATCGACGTGAACCTCACGGGCACAATGAGATGTTGCCTGGCGGCCCATGATCTGCTGGCCAAATCCAGCGGCGCGATCGTGAACACCGCCTCCATGCTCAGCACGTTTGGCGGGCCGCTTGTGCCGGCCTATTCAGCGTCGAAGGGTGGTGTGGTGCAATTGACCAAAGCGCTCGCGGGGCGCTGGGCCGGCGATGGCATTCGGGTCAACGCGGTTGCGCCTGGATGGATCGAGACGGAAATGACCAAAGAATTGCGTGACGATACGGTGCGGACCGACGCGATTATGGCGCGCACGCCGATGAAACGCTGGGGCCTACCATCGGAAGTGGGCGCCCTTGTGCGCTGGCTTTTGAGCGACGAGGCGAGTTTTGTCACAGGGGCCATCTATCCCGTCGATGGTGGCTACCTGGCAATGTGAAAGGAAGGCGATGACGGACAAAGATCCCGATCCGAGAATGCCCTATCAACTGCCGTTCCCGAAAGACGCGCAGAACGAGATTGTAATCCCGGACGCCGTTCCCGAGGATGACCGGCTGTGGGTTCCGCAAGCGGAAAACGTCTGGTTCCGCCCGCTTTGCCTCAATCGCTCGCAGGGCTACTGGATGAACCTTTTGAAGGTGCGCAAGGCCGGCGTTTTATCACGTCACCGGCATCCGCAGCCCGTGCATGGTTTCGTCCTCAAGGGCCGTTGGCACTATCTGGAGCATGACTGGGTTGCGAACGAGGGCGGCTATGTCTTTGAGCCCCCGGGTGAGACCCATACTCTGGTCGTGCCCGACGACGTTGAAGAGATGATCACCTATTTCCAGGTCAACGGCGTCATGTGCTACGTCGATCCCTGGGGGAAGGTGCTGGGCTACGAGGACGTCTTCACCAAGATCGACCTGTGCCGGAAACACTTTGCCGCGGTCGGATTGGGCGAGGATTACGTCGAGACCTTCATTCGATAAATCGAGATGACTTGCCCGGCCCGGGTACCCCGCCGGTTGCGCGGCCGCAGCGCGGTTGATGACCGCCCCTTTGTTCAGTAAGACTTCTCAGTCTCGCTGGGGGTGTGATTTGTGACGAGGAAGACCTATGGGAACCGGGCCTATTGGTATCTGGCGCCGGCGCTGATGGTCATGACCCTATGCGGGGTCATCCCGATGGCGATGGTCGGATTTTACTCCGTCCATGACACGTTCGCCGGCAACCGGTTCTTCTGGGTCGGTTTCGACTGGTACGCCAGCGTGCTGACGTCACCGGAGTTTTTCGCCTCGGCCGCGCGCAGCCTGGGCTTTTCGCTGACAGTGCTGGCCGTTCAAATCCCACTTGGCATCTACATCGCCGTGCGCCTGCCGACACAGGGCGTCCTGTCGAACGTTTATGTCGTGCTGATCGCCATACCTTTGCTCACGCCTTGGCTTGTGGTTGGCTATATCTGGAAAGTCCTTGTCCTGCCCCATGCCGGTTTGCTGGGTGCGGCCGCGCTGTGGCTTGGCATTGACTACGATATGACCAATCCGGTCGTCGTATGGCTGACGCTGGTGCTGATGGATACCTGGCACTGGACGAGCCTGGTGGTTCTGTTGTGCTTTGCCGCCCTGCGCGCGATCCCCGATGATTGCTACCGGGCCGCGAAAATCGACGGCGCCAGCGGCTGGGCGGTGTTCCGGCATATCCAGCTTCCGAAACTGCGTTTGGCCTTGTTGATCGCGCTGTTGCTGCGGTTCATCGACAGTTTCCTGATCTACACCGAACCTTATGTGATCACCCGCGGCGGCCCGGGCGTCTCAACAACATTTTTATCCCATGAACTGGTGCAGACAGCGACGATCCAGTTCGATCTGGGGGAGGGCGGGGCAATGGCCGTGATTTACTTCCTGATCGTCCTTTGCGTTTCGTGGGTGTTCTTCACGTTGATCGTACCGCGGGACCGCGATGGCAAGGCACGCTGACCCATGACCCGGAAAGTCTATGTCGCGCCGGCGGTCTATACGCTGTTGCTCATGGTGCCGATCTACTGGCTGATTATCATGAGCTTCAAAACCAATGCCGAAATCGGCGGCGGGCTGACGCTCATCCCCGAGGCGCCGACACTGGCCAACTACCGGGTCATCTGGAGTGATCCAAGCTGGTATCTTGGCTACGTGAATGCCGCGATTTATGCGGCGATGAATGTTGCCATCGCCATTGTGGTGGCTGTTCCGGCGGCCTATGCGTTTTCGCGCTACCGGTTCTTTGGTGACCGGATCCTGTTTTTCTGGTTTCTTTCGTTCCGGATGATCGCACCGCCGATCCTGCTGGTGCCGTTCGTCCAGATTTTTTCCGACCTCGACATGATCGACACCCATATCGCGGTCGCGATCGCCCATTGTTTTTTCAATGTGCCAATCGCGATCTGGATACTGGAAGGATTCATGTCCGCCGTGCCGCGGGAGCTGGACGACATTGCCAGGATCGACGGCTACGGGATCGGGCGGTTCTTCTTTCAAATCCTGTTGCCGCAAATCGCGCCCGGTATCGCGGCGACCGCCTTTTTCTGTTTCACGTTTTCCTGGGTTGAGTTTCTGCTCGCCAACGCCTTGACGACCATCGACGCCAAGCCGATCGCCGGCATCATGACCCGGGCGGGCGGGGTCCTGTCCGCGGATCTGGCGCTGTTGTCGGCGGCAAGCGTCTTGACGCTGGTTCCAGGGGTTGTGCTGATCTACTTCGTCCGAAACCACCTGGCGCAGGGACTGTCCATGGGCCGGCAAGGCAATTAGGGCACATCCTGAAAACGTTGGTGCACTTGAGCGTCCGCTCCACGTCGCGCTCTTGTCATCCGGCAAAATCCACGATGGGTCCCAGCGGCACGATCCCGTGCGGATTGCGCTTTTCGCTTCGGGAGTGGTAGCCGCGGCGGTAGATCTCCAATTTGACCGTTTCGGCCACGCCGGGAAGCGCATGGAACCGGCGCGCGTAGTCCCATAGCCTCGGGTAATCGATCAGGCGGCGCAGATTGCACTTGAACGCGCTCCAATAGGCGACATCGAACCGCGCGAGCGTTGGAAACAGCCGGATATCGGCCTCGGTCACCTGATCGCCTGCCAGCCACATTCGGTCCTCCAAATGGGATTCGATCCGGTCCAGCGTTTCAAAAACCTCAACCACGGCCTCGTTATAGGCGTCTTGGGTTCCGGCAAAGCCGGCGCGGTAAACGCCGTTGTTGAGTTTTGGATAGATCTCCGCGTTCCACCGGTCGATGTCCGCGCGCAATGACTCTGGATAAAAATCGGGCCGGTCGGGGGCGAGTTCCGAAAACCCGTCGTTGAGCATACGGATGATGTCAGCCGATTCATTGCTGACGATGCGGGTGCGCGCCGTATCCCACAGCACGGGAACAGTGACGCGCCCGGAATAGGCATCGGTGCCCTTCGCGTAGACTTCATGAAGCGCATGGGCGCCGAACAGTTCGTCGATATAGCCATTCGCGGCATCAAACACCCAGCCCTGATCGGTCCGGCGCGGGGCAAGCACGGAAATGCCGATCTGCGCCTCGAGACCCTTCAGCGCGCGCATCAAGAGCGTCCGGTGGGCCCAGGGGCAGTTCCAGGCGACATAAAGATGATAGCGGCCGGGCTCGGCTTTGAAGCCCGGCGCCCCGGTTGGTCCCGCCGCCCCGTCCCGCGTCACCCAGTTGCGGATCTGGGCTTTTGAGCGCTCAAACCGGCCGTCCGCGCCATCGAAGCTTTGCTGCGCAACCGTCCACACACCATCGACCATCAGGCTCATCATCGGTCCTCCGTGCCGTCAGCGAATCTGGAGCATAGAGTGGATTCGCCAATCCATCATTCGTGATCCCGGCCGAGCCTGCGTTCAAACGCAGCGTCAACGGGTGTCAATAGATCCCGGATTTCCGGCTTCGCCCGCGTCCGTGAAAACGGCCGTTAGCTGCAACCCAGGTGGGAACGAGAGTTGATGGCGGCGCCGGCTGGCATCACGCTTCTTTCAGTTTGCCGCGTTTCAGGTGCTCGTCGAGGCGCGGCATGATCTCCACGAAATTACAGGGCATGTGCCGGTAGTCGAGCTGCCACTTCAAAATCCCGTCCCAGGCGTCCTTGCAGGCGCCGGGCGATCCGGGCAGCACAAAGATGTAGGTGGCGCCCGCCACGCCGCCCGTCGCCCGCGACTGGATCGTCGAGGTGCCGATCTTGTCGTAGGAAATCCGGTGGAACACTTCCGAAAATCCGTCCATGCGTTTTTCGAACAGTGGTTCGACCGCCTCCGGCGTCACGTCCCGGCCGGTGAACCCGGTGCCGCCGGTCGTGACGATGACATCAATGCCGTCGGCCGCGATCCAGTCTTTGACCACCGCCTGAATGGCCAGCACGTCGTCCGTGGCGATTTTCCGGTCCGCAAGGATGTGGCCGGCCCCCTCAATACGGGCGGCCAAGGTCCCGCCTGACCGGTCTTCCTCCAGCGAGCGGGTGTCTGACACGGTCAGGACGGCGATGTTGAGCGGGATGAACGGGCGGCTGTCGTCGATGCGGTGCATGGCAAAAACTCCTGTGGCCCATGACATAAGCGGGAACGCGCCGGACCGCCAGCGATCGTGTTATCAAAATGCGACACGGTATGGGTAAAGCAGAGCCGGCAACCAATTCGCGCGGGATTTCAATGAACGAAACGATCGATATCTATTGCGAGCGTGTGAGCCCGGTGTTCTGGGCCGAGCCGGTGAACGCCATCACGAACGCGGCCTTTTTGGTCGCCGCGCTGGCCGGATTGTGGTTGTGGCGCCGACGGACACCGGATGATTGGGCCGGACTGGCGTTGATTGTCATCGTGTTCGCGACCGGGGTCGGCTCGTTCCTCTTCCACACCTTCGCAACGCGCTGGGCGCTGTTGACCGACGTGATCCCGATTGCCCTGTTCATCCACCTTTACCTCCTGATCGCACTGCGCCGGTATCTGGAGCTTCATTGGGTGATTTGTGTTTCCATCGTGATTGGTTTTCTGGTGCTGTCGCCGATGGTCGGCGAAGTCTGGGCGCCGCTCATCGGGTCGTCGGCAGGATACATTCCCGCTCTTGGCGCGATTTTCGTGGTCGGCGGGTTCTATTATCCAAAGAACCGTCAGTTGGCGCTGTGGGTCCTTGGCACGGGCTGTGTCTTTGCGCTGTCCTTGACGTTTCGCACGCTCGATCTGCCGGTGTGCGACGGTTTCCCGCTTGGGACCCACTTCCTCTGGCACATGCTGAACGCAGTAGTGTTGTTCCTATTGCTGAGGGTTCTCATTTGGCAGCGGGCCGGATACACCGGGAGCACAAGCTGAATATCCAAAAGAAAACATCATCCAACGCCGGGCGGTGCATACGGCGGACGATGACCGGGGACGTAACAACAAGGCAGCGGACATGAGCAACGACAGATCAACCGGCGGCGACCTGACCGAAGCAGCTCTTTATTTCCATGAACATCCCCGGCCAGGCAAACTGGAAATCCAGGCCACCAAGCCGCTCGGCAACCAGCGCGACCTCGCGCTGGCCTATTCGCCCGGTGTCGCCGCGCCGTGCATGGAAATCGCCAAGGACCCGGCAAAAGCCGCCGACTACACCAGCCGCGGCAATCTGGTCGCCGTGATTTCCAACGGCACCGCCGTTCTTGGTCTTGGCGCCATCGGGCCGCTGGCATCGAAACCGGTGATGGAAGGCAAGGCGGTCTTGTTCAAGAAATTCGCCGGCATCGACGTGTTCGACATTGAGGTCGATGAGCGCAATGTCGACCGGTTCGTGGACGCGGTTTCCGTTCTGGAGCCGACCTTTGGCGGCGTCAACCTGGAAGACATCAAGGCGCCGGAATGCTTCCAGATCGAATCGAAGCTGCGCGAGCGGATGAACATTCCCGTTTTTCATGACGATCAGCACGGAACCGCGATCATCGTCGGGGCGGCGGTACGCAATGGGCTGGATCTTGCCGGCAAGACACTTGAAAACGCCAAGATCGTCGCCTCTGGCGCCGGCGCGGCATCGCTCGCTTGCCTGAACATGCTCGTCTCACTCGGTGCGAAGCGCGAGAACATCTGGATCACGGACATCGAAGGCGTTGTCTACGAGGGCCGTGAAGCCCTGATGGATGAATGGAAAGCCGCCTTCGCGCAAAAAACCGACAAGCGCACGCTCGCCGAGGTGATCGAGGGGGCGGATGTCTTTTTGGGCCTGTCGGCCGGCGGCGTCTTGAAGCCCGACATGGTGAAAAAGATGGGTTCCGGCCCGTTGATCCTCGCGCTTGCCAATCCGAACCCGGAAATCATGCCCGAAGACGCCCAGGCGGTCCGTCAGGACGTGGTCATGTGCACCGGCCGCTCCGACTATCCCAATCAGGTCAACAACGTCCTGTGTTTTCCGTTCATCTTCCGTGGTGCGCTTGACGTTGGGGCGACAACCATCAACGAGGAGATGAAACGCGCCGCCGTGGAGGCGATCGCCGGGCTTGCGCGCGAGGAACCGTCAGACGTCGCCGCCCGCGCCTATGGGGGCAAGACCGAGACCTTCGGGCCGAACTACCTCATTCCCTCGCCATTCGATCAGCGTCTGATCCTGCGCATTGCCCCCGCTGTCGCAAAGGCCGCCATGGAGAGCGGCGTGGCGACCCGGCCGATCACGGATTTCGACGCCTATCACGACCGGCTGAACCGGTTTGTGTTCCGGTCCGGCCTGATCATGAAACCGATCATTCAGGCCGCGACCCAGGAGCCGAAGCGGATCATCTATGCCGAGGGCGAGGATGAGCGCGTGTTGCGGGCCGCCCAGGTTCTGCTGGAGGATGGGATCGCCGTCCCGATCCTGGTCGGCCGGCCCGAGGTTCTGGAGGCCCGCTGTCAGAAGTTCGGCTTGAAAATCCGGCCGGGCACGGATTTCGAATTCGTGAATCCGCAGGACGATCCGCGCTACCGCGACTATGTGGACGAGTATTTCGCCCAGGTCGGCCGCAAAGGCATGCCGCCGGACGCGGCCCGGACGGTGGTTCGGACCAACTCAACCGTGATTTCGGCCCTGGCCGTGCGACGCGGCGATGCGGACGCGGTGATTTGCGGGCTGGAAGGGCGGTTCATCCGCCACCTGCGCGATATCCGCCAGATCATCGGCATGCGAGAGGGCGCCCGCGACCTGTCGGCGCTGTCGCTATTGATCAACAGCCGGGGCGCGCTGTTCTTGACCGACACGTTCGTCTCGGAAAATCCGTCAGCGGCAGAAATCGCCGAAATGGCGAGCCTGGCCGCGGAAGAAATCCAGCGGTTCGGCATCGAGCCGCGCGCCGCGCTGCTGTCCATGTCGAATTTCGGATCACGGGAGAGTGCCTCTTCCCGCAAGATGCGTGAGGCTCTGGATCTTTTGTGGCAGCATTGTCCCGATCTGGAGGTGGACGGCGAAATGCACGGCGATTCCGCCTTGAGCGAGATCCTGCGCCAACGGGTCATGCCCGACAGCCGCTTGAAGGGCGAGGCCAATCTGTTGCTGTTTCCCAATCTGGACGCGGCGAACATTGGGCTCAATCTGTTGAAGGTCGCGACCGATGCCTTGCATGTCGGCCCGATCCTTCTGGGGACCGACAAACCGGCGCACATCCTCACGCCGTCGGTGACCTCCCGCGGGGTCGTCAACATGTCGGCCTTGTCGTGCGTGGAGGCGCAGACCAAGGCGGCGGGATAATCCTCGTTCCGTGCCACTGTAATTCCCGAACGCATCCCTATCTAGAAGAGCAGCATAAGCGTTTTCCCGTAAGGGGCGCGCGAGTTTTGTGATGTGGAGACACGGGAGCGTTCCATGGCGATGACAGTCTTTTCCCGAGCGGTCCGGCGCGCGAACCGCGCCAGCAATATGGGCGTTGTGGCAGCGTTTATCGGATCGATGGCGCTCTTGCCGCTGCCGGCCATGGCGCAAATGGATCTGAATATTGAAACGGTCACCAGCGATTTGAGCTTTCCGTGGAGCGTCGCGTTTCTGCCGGACGGCGGATATCTGGTGACCGAACGCGACGGCGTGCTGAAATATGTCACCGAATCCGGCGGCCAGTCGGTTGTTCCAGGAACACCGGAGGTCTTTGCGCAAGGGCAGGGCGGTCTGTTGGACGTGGTTCTTGCTCCCGATTTCGCGACGACACGGGAAGTCTATCTGAGCTTTTCGGAAGGCTCGCCCGAGGGCGCCGGGACATCCGTCTTCCGGGCAAGACTGATGCCCGAAGGTGCCGGATTTGTTCTGGCGGACGGCGAAACGGTGTTTTCCGGCAACAATCGCGGCTTCGGCGGGCGCCACTTCGGCTCCCGGCTCGCCTTTGCCGGCGACGGAACGTTGTTCGTGACGACCGGCGATCGCGGCGATGGACCGCGGTCACAGGATCCGTCGGATCATTCCGGTGCCGTTCTGCGTTTGAACCGTGATGGCAGCGCGCCCTCCGACAACCCCTTTGTCGGGCAAGCCGGACACCTGCCGGAGCTGTGGTCAATCGGCCATCGCAATCCGCAAAGCGCGGCGATCCATCCGCAGACCGGCGCGCTTTGGACCGTCGAACACGGTGCGCGCGGCGGCGATGAGGTGAACCGGCCGGAGGCTGGCAAGAACTACGGCTGGCCGGTGATTTCCTATGGCCGGCACTATTCGGGCGGCAAGATCGGCGAAGGCACGGCAAAAGCCGGGATGGAGCAACCACTCTATTATTGGGACCCGTCCATCGCGCCCTCCGGCATGGCCTTCGTGACCAGCCCGCAATTTCCGGACTGGAACGGCTCGCTCTTGGTCGGCGCCTTGCGGGGCCAGCATCTGGCACGTCTCACTCTGGACGGAACGACGGTTACCGGAGAGGAAAGACTGTTGACCGATCTCGGCGAGCGCATCCGCGATGTGCGCCAGGGACCCGATGGCGCAATTTACGTCCTGACCACAAGCGGCGAAGGGCAGTTGTTGCGCCTCACGCCCGCGCCGAGAGGATAAGAATGTTTCCGCCCATTTTGGGTGAGCGGCTTGACTTTGGCATCGGGACGGCCGATATGCAGCCCCGGTGACCGATTGGCGCGTGAACAATGAGCGTCCGATCCGAATAGACCGGCCGGGACAGATCCCGGAGCCCAGGATGCACGGCACCAGCGCCCAAAGAGCGCACGTGACTCTTCCAGTTCCCATTTCACGCAGGGTTCTGACGGCTTGGCCCGCGGCCGGACACTCCGGTTTGGTCGCTTGACGCTGTGCCGCACCCTTTGAATAGGCCGGTCGTGTATCTGCGACCGGCGCGACACCGCGCGCCCTGTTGGCTTGCGCGGCACCAAGGAAATAACTTGACCGATTTTCAATCTCTTGGCCTTTGTCGGCCGCTTCTGAAGGCCGTTGAAGCAAATGGCTATGAAACCCCAACACCCATCCAGCGCGAAGCCATCCCTTATGTGTTGAAGGGGTGCGATCTGCTTGGTCTGGCTCAGACCGGCACCGGCAAGACAGCAGCATTCGGATTGCCGCTGGCCGATCGCCTCTTGGCGGATCCGGAACCGGTCCTGCCCAAAGGCACGCGGGCCCTGATCCTGGCCCCGACGCGAGAGCTTGTGAATCAGATTGCGGCCAACATCCGCCTGTTCCTCCGGCAAACGCCGATTAGCGTGACCTCCGTGGTCGGCGGTGTGTCCCTCAATCCGCAGATAAAGCGCCTCAGCCGTGGTACGGATATTTTGGTCGCGACCCCCGGCCGGCTGCTTGACCTGGTGGAGCGCGGCGCCGTTCGGCTCGACACCGCCTCGGTGCTTGTCCTCGACGAGGCCGACCAGATGCTCGACCTCGGGTTCATTCATGCGCTGCGCAAGATCGCGAAACTCGTGTCCAAGCAGCGTCAGACGCTGCTCTTCTCCGCCACGATGCCAAAACAGATCGAGGATCTGGCGGCCACCTATCTGACGGATCCGGTCCGTGTTGAAGTGGCGCCGGCGGGACGGACCGCGGACAAGGTCGCGCAATCGGTGCACTTCGTGGCGCGCGCCGACAAAACCGCCTTTTTGACCGATCTCATGGTCCAGCGCCCGGATGACACGGCGCTGGTTTTCTGCCGGACGAAGCACGGCGCTGAACGTTTGATGAAAAAGCTCAAGGCGGCGGGTATTGCGGCCGGATCGATCCATGGCAACAAAAGCCAGAACCAGCGGGACCGGGCCATCAGGGGCTTGCGCAGCGGCGAGATCAAGGTTTTGGTCGCAACCGACGTTGCGGCCCGTGGCATCGATATTCCCGGCGTGAGCCATGTGTACAATTTCGACCTGCCGGATGTCGCCGAGGCCTATGTCCATCGGATTGGCCGGACGGCGCGGGCCGGAGCAAGCGGGGACGCGGTGACGCTGTGTGGACCGGAAGAGATCGTTCTCTTGCGGCAAATCGAACGCCTCACCGGTGTTACGCTCACTATCGCCAGCGGCGAGGTTCCTACACGCCCCGCGCCTGGACAGTCAAAACCCGCCCGGCCGCCCCGCCGTCCGCGTTCGCAGAACGGGTCCGGTGAGGCCAAGACCGGGGCGAAGCCCCGCCGGCCACGCAACCGGCGCCGGACGCGTCAGGACAAGAAGGTGGCGTAGACGGCCGCTCCGACTTCCGCCAAACAGATTGGCCGGGCCGGAACAGATCGGCGGGAACAAGCGCGGGCCCGGCAAGGGCCCCCGCAACTATCCAGCAGAGTGAGCTGGCCGTTCGTTTGCGCCGGCAGAAGGCGAATTCAGGCGCCGTGACGCCGAATTCATTTTTGAAACAAGAAGTTGTAAAAAAAATTCAATTGATGAAAATAATTGTTGCCCTTTACGTTAGGGTCATGTAAATAGCGCCCATCGGATGCGTGACAGGCAGTGTCGAAGCAAATTCAAAGCGCTTTGGAGATCTTTTGTCCGATCGGACACGGGATTGAACGCCGGCAAAACCGATTTTGGAACATTGACATGAGTGGAGTTGGTGGATCGGAGTGGCAACGCCTCCGCGCGATGCCGTGACGGGAAATCCCTTTCGACCATGAGACTTGCGACGCGGCCAATGGGCCTGCGCGGTGCCGGCGAACGTTCGGACGCGCGCAAGACAAAGTGTTGCAAGGAATCTGAGTTGAAACCGTTCGCCAAATGTCCTTGTGGCAGCGGAACGCAATCTGGTGGCTTCTTAATCAGACCGTAAAAATACGGCGGGAAACCTCCATGTTGCCAGAATAACCGCGACCGGTCCGCCGTGTCTTGCACATGGCCGACCGGATAATTCCCATCGTCCGCAAGGCTGCGGCGTCGAGGCTCTTGGGCCTCGGCGCCGTATGTGTTTTGACGGGAAGCGCCGGAATGCCGATCTTGGCAATCGGCTTACATGTTTGGATAGTTCGGACCGCCCGCGCCCTCCGGCACGGTCCAGGTGATGTTGCCGTTTGGATCCTTGATGTCGCAGGTCTTGCAGTGAACGCAGTTCTGCGCGTTGATCTGGAAACGGGGCGCGTTTTCCCCCTCTTCAATCCACTCATAAACCCCGGCCGGGCAGTACCGGTTCGACGGACCGGCGAACACATCATGCTCGGAGCGCTTTTGCAGGCCCTCGTCCTGCACCTTGAGATGGATCGGCTGGTCTTCTTCGTGGTTCGTGTTGGAGAGAAAGACGGATGACGGTTTGTCGAAGGATATGACCCCATCCGGTTTCGGATAATCGATCTTTTTGCAGTCCTTCGCCGGCTTCAACGACTGCGCATCGGTTTTGCCGTGTTTCAACGTGCCGAACACGGAAAATCCGAAGAGTTCGTTCGTCCACATGTCCAGCCCGCCAAGGGCGACGCCGGCGAGCGTTCCGTATCTCGACCACAACGGCTTGACGTTGCGCACCTTTTTGAGGTCCGTGCCGATCTCGCTGTCGCGCCAGGCCGCGTCATAGCCGGTCAAGTCCGTGTGGGCTTCGCCGCGGCCGAGCGCCGCAATGACTTCGTCTGCCGCCATGATGCCCGACAGCATGGCGTTGTGGGATCCCTTGATGCGCGGAACGTTCACAAATCCGGCCGAGCAGCCCATGAGCAGCCCGCCGGGAAAGGACAGTTTCGGCACCGACTGGTATCCACCCTCGGTGATCGCGCGCGCGCCATACGAAATCCGTTTGCCGCCCTCAAAGGTCTCGCAGATCGCCGGATGTGTCTTGAACCGCTGGAATTCATCGAATGGTGACAACCAAGGATTTTCATAGTTGAGATGCACGACGAAGCCGACGGCCACCTGGTTGTCCTCCAGATGGTAAAGGAAAGAGCCGCCGCCGGTTCTCCCGTCAAGCGGCCAGCCGAAGGAATGTTGTACAAGCCCTGGCCGGTGTTTGGCCGGATCGACCTGCCACAATTCCTTGATGCCGATCCCGAATTTCGGCACGTCGCTGTCGGCCGCCAAAGCGAATCTGTCGATGAGCTGCTTAGCAAGCGACCCGCGCACGCCCTCGCCGATCAGGGTGTATTTGGCGCGCAGTTCCATACCGCGGGTGAACATGGCGTTGGGTTTGCCGTCCCGTCCAATGCCCATGTCGCCCGTGGCGACGCCGGCCACCCGTCCGTCGTCGTCATATAGAAGTTCTGCTGCCGCAAAACCGGGGTAGATCTCGATACCGAGCGCCTCGGCCTTTCCGGCCAGCCAGCGGCAGACATTGCCCAGAGAAACGATGTAGTTGCCATGGTTGTTCATCAACCGCGGCATGAAAAGATTGGGAAGACGCATGCTCCCGGCCGGGCCGAGCAGCAGGAAATGATCGGCGGTGACCGGTGTCTTGATCGGCGTGTCCTCTTCGCGCCAATTGGGAATGAGGTTGTCGAGGCCAATCGGATCAATCACGGCGCCGGATAGAATGTGTGCGCCAACTTCCGAGCCTTTTTCGAGCACGACAATACTGATGTCCTGGCCCTGTTCGTCGGCACGCTGTTTTAGTCGGATCGCGGCGGACAAGCCGGCGGGGCCCGCGCCCACGATCACGACATCCACATCCATGCTTTCGCGTTCACCCAGCGCGTCCTGCTCAGCCATCGCGTTCTCCCCTGTTCTGCCGATACCCTGCGGCCGTACTGTTCCTATTCGCACATAATTACCGATGAAAGCACAGCATCTTTCGTCGCAACCGCCAGCGAGATAGACAGAATTGAGCCATCGGCGTCAAGTTTAACGTTTACGTAAACGGAAATATTGTCTCCGCCTTCAGTTGGACATCCTTCATCAATCGCGGCGATCGGGTCTTCGGCGCAAGCGTCTGTGGCGATCTGAAGCCTTGTGCCCACGCCGCCGCCGGCTAAAGTGGGCCAAGGAGGCTGAAGGTGCCAGAACACCCCCTGTCAGAACGAGAACTTGAAGCGCTGTTGGATTTTTACCAGGCTGCGGGCATCGATCGGTTCCTGGAGGAGCGTCCGGTCGATCGGTTTACCTTGCTCAGTGCATCGGAGGCGGGCCACGCCGGCCCTCGCACGGCCGGAGGCGGCGGACACGTGGCGGATCGCGTCGCTGGGGAGGGGCAGGGCGCAGCGCCAACACCCATCAGGCAAGCGGATTCCTTGTCCATTCCCGCAACGTCGTCGCGGGAATCCGCTGTTATTCCCGATGGCGCGGCAGTGCAATCGGCGCGCGAACGGGCGCGAACCGCGACCAATCTCCAGGAACTGCATAAAGCGCTATCGGAGTTTGAGGGCTGCAATCTTCGGCTCACCGCGAAAAATCTGGTGTTCGCCGATGGAAATCCCGACGCGCGGATCATGTTTGTCGGCGAAGCCCCTGGCCGTGAGGAGGACACACAGGGCAAGCCGTTTGTCGGCCGGTCCGGACGCCTGCTCGACCTGATGCTGGCGGCGATCGGGCTGGACCGGTCCTCGGCCTATATCGCCAATGTGGTGCCCTGGCGCCCGCCGGGCAATCGGACGCCGACGCCGCAGGAAACGGAACTGTGCAAGCCGTTCATTATGCGCCAGATCGAGCTGGCCGATCCTGAACTCCTCGTGTTTTTGGGTGCCGCATCGGCCAAGTCGCTTTTGGGGGTGCAAGAGGGCATCCGAAGACTGCGGGGCCGCTGGATGGAATATGGACTCAATGGCCGGACCATCGCATGCATGGCCACGTATCACCCGGCTTATTTACTGCGCAGCCCGCTGGAAAAACGGGCCTCCTGGCGTGATTTTCTTTCGTTGAAGGCCAGACTGGACACGTTGGTGTCGTAGCCGCGGGTGCCGTAACGCGCGGCGCACATCTCGCGATAGTGCCGATACCCGTTACCGACACAGGAAGATCGATCCTTCAGAAATAGCCACTATTCTTACCTATATCGCTCAGAAGCAGAATGGGCCGCTGTTCTGCGCGGAATCCTTGAGAGTCTAAGGTAAGGTGGTTGCCAGCACCGCAATAAAGGGAGGTTTATTGACCGCAACTCAAGAGGGCAGTTCGCGAAACTGCTGAGCATGGCGCGAACAGTATCCAATTCCTAAACTCATCCGGGCGTATTGAGCTTTTAAACGACAGCCTCGGTGAACTCTGAAGTTCGAATACTGGTTGCCAAACGCGATTATCGCGAATTTTTGCAATGCTGTTAATCCAAGATTTATCAAACGGGTTGTACCTTCGACGGAGACAAAGGGGTAGATCTGTTGAGCATCGCAACCGCGACCATACCGGCGCAGGCGATTGTTCCGGTCCTTGTCGTGGACCTTGATCAATTGACTTGCATTGAAGCGTCGGCGTCAAACTTCGAACGCGACCGCTGTAAGCTGTTATCTGATCGTGTGGGTGAACTGCACGAGTATATTGGATTGCGGTTAAACGGTGTCGAGAAAATGATCAAGGGTCGGATCACCTCCGTTTCGGATGGTGAAGCGGACGTGTGGTTTGAATTCAAGGACGCAGCACCGCGCGAAAAACGCCGCGAACGGCGCCGCCAGGTGAGCATCCCGACCGTTGCCGTAGACGCGGCCACGATGCGCGAATGGGCGTGCACGATCGTTGACGCAAGTAAATCCGGCTGCCGTCTAAAAACGGAATACGTCAAGGACCTGCCGACGGACATCACGCTGCAGATATCGGGCATCGATATGCCGGTGCGTGCTGAAATCGTCTGGCGCTCAGCCGACCATGCTGGCGTTCGAATGCTGTGGCAATTCTCGTCGAGCCGCGAGGTAAATGTCAGCAAGGTTCGGCCACCAAGCTTGGCTCAAAAAGCGGCGCCCAAGAACCGGGCAGCTGAGTTTGCGCGTTCCTCCGGAAGGATCATTGGGCATACTCGCCGCTGAGGGCGTGCCCGCGGCCGCCCAGTTCGCATTCTGACAGAACCGATCGTCGGGCTGATCTCCAAAACCGGTCGATATTTCGCCCGCCTGCCAGCAACCATGCGCGGAAAAACCGCCCGCTGCATTTTAAAGAGCCCGATCCTTCCGCCATCGGGAGTCGCCGGCGCGAAGCAAACCGCTTTATATTCCAAGAGGGCGCACCTATATGGCCTTGTGGTCCCTCAAAAGAGATATCTGCCCCGTGTTTGATCGGTTCCGACGCTTTCTTCCCTTCCTCAAAAGCAAAGGCGGCCCGGTTGTTCCCGTTGTTCGGCTTCAGGGGCCGATCGGCATGGGGACACCCTTGCGCCCTGGCTTGTCGCTGAGCGCGGTCGCGCAACCGCTTGAAAAGGCATTTGCCATGAAAAGGGCGCCGGCCGTGGCGCTGATCGTCAATTCGCCCGGCGGCTCTCCCGTACAATCGCGCTTGATATTTCAGCGGATCCGGGATCTTGCGGCGGAGTACCAGAAGGATGTCCTGGTCTTTGTTGAGGACGTTGCCGCCAGCGGTGGCTATATGATTGCGGTGGCGGGAGACGAGATATTCGTCGATCCGTCCTCGATCATTGGTTCGATCGGCGTCGTCGCCGCGGGCTTTGGATTCAAGGACCTGATTGCCAAGATCGGCGTTGAACGCCGCGTCTACACGGCGGGTGAAAAGAAGGTGATTTTGGATCCGTTCCAGGATGAAAATCCGGAGGATGTGGAGTATCTGAAATCGCTGCAGCTCGATATCCATGAAATCTTCATCGAGTTGGTAAAATCGCGGCGCGGAGACGTCCTTTCGGACAATCCGGACCTGTTCACCGGCAAATTTTGGACCGGCCGAGCGGCGCGTGATCTGGGCCTTGCGGATTCAATCGGCGATCTGCGCGGTATTTTGAGGTCGAGATATGGCGAAAAATGCCAGCCACGGCTGGTCACGATGCCGCGCGGGCTGTTCGGACGCCGGACCGGGGTTGGCGGGTCTGATGCTGGTCTTGCGCCGCGCGGTGGACTGGCCGAGGATGTGATATCCGCGTTAGAAAGCCGGGCCATGTGGATGCGCTATGGGCTTTAGCGCCAAGACCGGGGGACCAGAGGGGCCAAAGCGCAAGGGAGTCAAGCATGACTGAGTTATTCGGGTTCGCCGCACTGGCCGTCGGCGGGTACTGGATCGCCAAACGGGTAAAGCGGAAAATGGCGGATGTCGAACAGCGGCTATCGGAAATGGCAGCCCGGCCCGATCAAGGCGATGTCAAATCCCTGATTAAAGATCCGGCGACTGGCCGGTATCGTCCAGCCGACTGAGGGGAGCGGCGAGCACGCCAGGCGAGGCCTTTGCGGGCGCCGGGCATGACTTGACCTTCAAGGCGCCGCATGGCACCTGTCCGCCGCGTGTCCGGATGACCGGGCGTGACGAACAATTGCCGGTGGAACCCATCCATGTCGACCGACGCCCTCCCGTCCCACATGCGCCCGGAAAACTCGTTCCAGGGATTGATCCTGGCGCTGCAACGCTATTGGGCGGATCACGGCTGTGTCGTTCTCCAGCCCTATGACATGGAAGTGGGCGCCGGCACATTTCACCCGGCAACGACATTGCGCTCCCTCGGCCCGCGCCCGTGGAAGGCGGCCTTTGTTCAGCCCTCCCGCCGCCCGACGGATGGCCGCTACGGCGAAAATCCCAACCGGTTGCAGCACTACTATCAGTTTCAGGTGCTGTTGAAGCCGTCGCCGCCCGATTTGCAGGACCTTTACCTGAACAGCCTTTACGCGATCGGGCTCGATCCGTCCGTCCATGACATCCGGTTCGTGGAGGACGATTGGGAAAGCCCGACGCTGGGTGCGTGGGGTCTGGGCTGGGAATGCTGGTGCGACGGGATGGAAGTGTCCCAGTTCACCTATTTCCAACAGGTCGCCGGGTTCGAGTGTTCGCCCGTCTCCGGCGAACTGACCTATGGTCTGGAACGTCTGGCCATGTACATTCAGGGCGTCGATAACGTCTATGACCTCAATTACAACGGCATGGACGGTCCGGATGGGGTGAGTTACGGCGACGTGTTCTTGCAGGCGGAGCAGGAGTATTCGCGGCACAATTTTGAACATGCCGACACCGACATGCTGTTACGCCACTTCAAGGATGCGGAGAGTGAATGCCGTGCACTTTTGGCGGCCGGCGAAAAGGCGCGCACGGCCACGGCGGCCACGGTCCATCAGCTCGTTCTGCCGGCCTATGACCAGTGCATCAAGGCGAGCCATGCCTTCAATCTTCTCGATGCCCGGGGCGTGATCTCGGTGACCGAGCGCCAGAGCTACATACTCAGGGTTCGTGAACTCGCCAAAGCCTGTGGCGCAGCGTTTTTGGAAACCGAAGCCGGTGGCGTCGGATTTCACAACCAGGCCGCCGAGTAGTCTACGGCAGCGGAGTCAATTGGCGGTCGAGTTCCGCCCGTTGGGCGGGATAACGCGCCGGTTGGCCTGTTCGGCCGGTTCGGCTGCACCGAACAAAAAACCTTGACCGAAGCGGCAGCCGGCGTCGTTCAATCGCTGCAGCACGTCCGGTTGTTCAATCCCCTCCGCGACCGTGTCAAATCCCAAACCCTCGGACAGGATCAAGACCGCATCGACGATCGCTGCGCATTCCCGGTTTTGTGTCATGTTCATGGTGAAGGACTTGTCGATCTTGACCTTGTTGATCGGATAATCCTTCAAAAACGCCAGGCTAGAGTGACCGGTGCCAAAGTCATCAAGGGCAATTTGGATCTTGGCCTTGGACAACTGCGTGAGGATCTCAAGCGCGGCGGTGGGATTGCGCATGATCGACGTCTCGGTGATTTCCAGAACCAGGTTTTCCGGTCGGAACCCCGTGTCGGCCAGGATCGAGATGATTTTCAGTGGTAAACCGCGGTCGTGCAGTTGAGCTGGAGAGATATTGAACGAGATGTAGATGTGTGAAGGCCACGCCTTTGCGGACAGGCAGGCCTCGCGCAACAAGTGATCGGTCAGATCGGCGATCATGCCGCCATCTTCAGCGACCGCAATGAACTCTGAGGGCGGCACCACCCCCAGCTCCTGGTCGGTCCATCGAGCCAGAGCCTCAAAGCCGATCACCTCCTGATTTTGCAGATCGAGGATAGGCTGATAGTGGACCTTGACGTCGCCGCGCTCGACCGCACCGCGCAATCGCTGTTCCAGCAAGGTCCGGTGGAGGATCGAGGCATCCATATCGACTTCGAAAAAGCGGTAGGATAACCGCCCGGCTTTTTTGGCCCGGTAAAGGGCAATATCGGCCCGGCGCAAAAGCTCGGAGGCGGAATAGCCGTCATCGGGGTAAAGCGCGATGCCGATGCCCGTTCCAATGGACACGCGCCGGGTCCCGACGGTGAAACGATCCTGGAAACGCGCCAACACGTCCTCGGCAAATCGCTCTACATCCGTCTGGTCCCGAATGCCCGGGGTGACAATCACGAATTCGTCGCCGCCCAGGCGCGCGACAAATCCGTCGGGCTCGACGGTCTCAACAAGGCGGGCCGCGAAGATCTGCAATAGCTCGTCGCCAAACGTATGCCCATACACATCATTGATCGGTTTGAAGCCGTCAATGTCGAGCATCATCACCGCCCGCGACAAGCCGGGTGGAAGATCCGAAGCCAGAGCCGGAAATGCTGCGTAGAACTTTCGCCGGTTGGGAAGACCTGTCAGCGGATCGCTCTCGGCAAGATCAAGCGCCTCCGCCTCGGCGGTTCGGCGCCATTCTATCTCCCGCCGGAGCCGGAGGACGGACCAGCTCAGGTATGTTGCGCCAATTAAAATGGCCGCGATCAGATAGCTTAATGCGGCCTCATACTGTGGATTGTGGTTCAGTCGGCGGTTTGGAATGACATCAAGAACGTGGAGTTTAGATAATAAAAATCCGCAAGCCAAGGTTGTTATAATAAAAGCAATCGCCATTGCTGAATATGTGAACGATTTGGACATGTGGCTCATATTGTAAAACTTATCAATTACTGAAAATGCTAGTGCATTTTTCTTGAGGAATAGTGAAGCTGCGGAAATCCCGGTGCGGAACGTAAAGGCTGACCGGCGTGGCCGGACGGGCCGGCCGGTCGCGGGGGGTGACAAGCGCGGGCCGAGTTGGTAACGGACGACGCACCGTCTGATAAAGCGCATCCGCCCGCGCCGTTCTGCCAAAAGGTTATGTGGTTCCAATGCCCGATCTCCTGCTTGAGTTCTTCAGCGAGGAAATCCCCGCGCGTATGCAACGCCGCGCGGCGGAGGACATGAAATCCCTGGTCACCAACGCGTTGGTCGATGCGGGCCTGCCCTATGAGGGTGCGCGTGCCTTTGCCACACCGCGGCGTCTGGCTCTGCATGTGGCCGGCGTGCCGGTGGGTTCGCCCGCAACGCGCGAGGAACGGAAAGGACCGCGCGTCGGCGCCCCGGACAAGGCGGTCGAAGGATTCCTGCGCGCCGCCGGTCTTGTTTCAGTCGACCAGGCAAACGTGCAGTCGGATCCCAAGAAGGGCGACTTTTTTGTCGCGGTGATTGAAAAGCCGGGCCGCGCGGCGATCGACATCATCGCGGACTTCATGCCGGGCATCGTACGGGGATTTCCGTGGCCCAATTCCATGCGATGGGGGTCCGGCCCGTTGAAATGGGTGCGCCCGCTCCACTCGATCGTCGCAACGTTCGGTCCGGAGACGGAAGAGCCGGACATCATCCGGTTCGACGTCGACGGGATTGAAGCGTCAAACGGGACGCGCGGGCATCGCTTCCTCGCCGATAAGGCGTTCACGGTGCGGCGGTTCGACGATTACGCGAGCCAACTGGAAAAACATAAAGTCGTCCTGGACGCCGACCGGCGCAAGGACATGATCCTCAACGATGCCAAGGACCGGGCCCTGGCGCTGGGTCTTGATCTGGTGGAAGACCCCGGCCTTCTTGAGGAGGTCGCCGGGCTGGTGGAATGGCCGGTGGTTTTGGCTGGCCGGTTTGACGAGCGGTTCCTGGAAATCCCGGATGAATGCGTCCGCCTGACGATCCGGGCCAACCAGAAGTGTTTTGTGCTCAAGGACCCGGCCACGGGGCAGCTTGCGAACCGGTTTATCCTCGTTTCCAACATCGAGGCGCCCGATGGTGGCAAGACGATCGTCGCCGGCAACGAGAAGGTGATCCGCGCGCGGCTTTCCGATGCCTGGTTCTTCTGGGAAACGGATCTCAAGAGCCGTCTGGACGACAATCTGCCGAAACTCGACGGCATCGTGTTCCATGAAAAGCTCGGCACCCAGGGCGCGCGGGTGAGGCGACTAGAAGCACTGTCCGCCCAACTGGCGCCCATCGTTGGCGCCGATCCGGACAAGGCAAAGCGCGCGGCGCGGCTGTCAAAGGCCGATCTCGTCTCGCAGATGGTCTACGAGTTTCCCGAGCTTCAGGGGCTCATGGGCCGGACCTACGCGCAAAAACAGGGCGAGGACGCCTCGGTCGCGATTGCCATCGAAGACCATTACCGGCCGCAAGGCCCGTCCGACACGGTGCCGACCGATCCGGTGGCGATCGCCGTCGCGCTGGCGGACAAACTCGATCTTCTGGCCGGTTTTTGGGCAATCGACGAAAAGCCGACCGGCTCCAAGGATCCGTACGCGCTGCGCCGCGCCGCGCTCGGGGTGATCCGGATTGTTTTGGAGAACGGGCTGAGGCTCAGTCTGACTGGCCAACTGCACTCTTACAGCAAGAAAATCCTGCAACAAACGCTGTCTGAAAAGAGCGTTGCGGCCACACGACTTCACTTGTTCTTGGAAGATGGGCAAATCGCCGACCTCCTCTCTTTCTTCGCTGATCGTCTGAAAGTCCACCTGAAGGACGAAGGCGCGCGGCATGACCTGATCGACGCGGTCTTTGCGCTTGGGGGGCAGGACGATCTCCTGATGATCGTCAAGCGCGTGGACGCGCTGGGCGCGTTCATTTCCTCCGACGATGGCGCCAATCTGCTGGCCGGCTACAAGCGGGCGGTGAACATCCTCAAGGCGGAGGAGAAAAAGGACGGCGCGCCGGTGACCGGCCGCCCGCACGCCGATCATTTCCAGCACCAGGCCGAAATTGATCTCGCCGCCGCCATCGACACGGCCCGGGCTGACGCAGAGAGTGCGGTGGCCGCCGAGGATTTCGAGGCAGCAATGACGGCGCTGTCAAGGCTGCGCGCGCCGGTCGACCGGTTTTTCGAGGATATTCTGGTCAACGCCGAAGACCCGGCCTTGCGGAAAAACCGGCTGCAGCTCCTTGCCGAAATCCGCGATGCGACCCATGTTGTCGCCGACTTTTCCAAGGTGGCGGGCTGAATTCATTCCGCCGCTTCGCCGGCAAGTCTTGGAACCGGTTTTTCCTCGATCGGCCAGTGGATGATCGCGGCGAACACGCCGAGCGCGATGGCGACCCACCACACGGCCGTGTAGGACCCCGTCTCGTCGAACAGCCGCCCGCCAAGCCACACGCCCAGGAACGCGCCGACCTGGTGGGAGAAAAACACGAAGCCGAACAGCGTGGCCATGTAGCGCGGCCCGAACATGACCGCGACCAGCCCGGATGTCGGCGGAACGGTCGACAGCCACAACAGCCCCATGACCGCGGAAAAAACCAGAACGGAAACAGGGGTCGCCGGCAGCATGATGAAAATCAGGATCACAACGGCGCGGGCGAAATAGATCAGCGACAGGAAGATCGGCTTTGAATAGCGCCCGCCGATATAGCCGGACAGCAGCGAACCGGCGATGTTGAACAGGCCGATCAGTGCGATCGCGGTGGCCCCCCACGTGGGATCAAGCCCAAGGTCGTCGATATAGGGCGGCAGATGGACCGTGATGAACGCCACGTGGAAGCCGCACACGAAAAAGCCGAAGGTCAGCAGGATAAAGCCACGTGTTCCGAACGCTTCGGCCATCGCCGCGCCGAGGCTTTGATCCGCGACCTCGGGACTCGCGCCCACGGCCACGGATTTTCCGCGCAAGGCGATGGCAAGGAGCGGGACCAGCATCATCAGGCCGGCAAAGACGAGCAGTGTCTGTTGCCAGCCGATCTCGGCGATCAGCGTGCCGCCGAGCGGCGCGAACAGAAACTGGCCGAGCGAACCCGATGCCGTGCCAATGCCGAACGCGAGCGACCGCTGTTCGGGTGAGACAACCCGCCCGAAGGACGCAAGGACCAGGGAAAAGGAGGAAAAGGCGACGCCGAGCCCAACCAGAACACCGGCCGATAGGTGGAGGGCAACGGCGCTTTGCGCATCGACCATCAACACCAGACCGGCGGCATAAAGCACCGTGCCCAGTGTCATCGCTTTCCACGTGCCGAACCGGTCCGCCATCATACCGGCCACCGGCTGGCCGGCCCCCCAGAGGAGGTTCTGAATGGCGAGCGCCAGCGCGAAGAGCTCGCGGTTCCAATCCCGTGCCTCGGTCATTGGCTGAAAGAACAGGCCCATGGCCGAGCGGGGCCCGAAGGATATGAGCGCAATGAGACAACCGCAGGCAATGATGAGCGGGATGTTCGGTCCGGTTTTGTGCGAAATCGGGGAGGTGGTCATGATCGTCTCTGCTGGCTGCCAACGGAGCGGATTGTAGGCGTTGCTTTTCATTCAGAAAAGCGATTTTTCGTGATTGATCTATGAGAGATGTGAATGATTTTCCGCCGATTCACCTGCCCAACCGGTGGATCGGTGGCGGCCTGTCATGACCTTTCCAATAACCGCGTGTTGAAAGCCAGGCCGGCAAACTTGAACCACTGGTGCAAGCGCGGTTGAAATTAAGGTGGATTTTGTTCTCCAAGACGCTTATATAAACTCTGAACGAGCAAAAGAACCGATGGGCCTAAGGCCCGTTTTCTTTTGGCTTATATATGCTCAAAATGAGTATAATACTCTGAGGGCCGGAATTCAGTCTAAGGAGGTCGCCATGACCCCGAGCCAAGCAATCGCCATGCCCTCTTGCGACGGGGACGAGAGCCCTTCGACCAAGACACGCTTTGCACCGGTGGCGCGCCCCGACCTGACCTACACGCCGGAGGTGGCGGACGCGACGACCGAGATTTACGAGAAGGTCAAGCACATCATCCCGGCGATCGAATGGCCGGTGCTGGCGCCAACCATTCACGCGATCAATACGCTCAAGAAACAGCGGAACGCGGTGATTCTGGCGCACAACTACATGACGCCGGACATCTACCATGGTGTTGCCGATATTGTCGGCGACAGCTTGCAGCTTGCCATTGAGGCGACCCGGACCGATGCCGACGTGATCGTTCAATGCGGCGTGCATTTTATGGCCGAGACGTCAAAGATCCTGAGCCCGGAAAAGACGGTTCTCATCCCGGACATGCGGGCCGGCTGCTCCCTGGCTGAATCGATTACGGCCGCGGATGTGCGTGCCTTGCGCGCCCGCAACCCGGGCGTGCCGATCATCACCTATGTCAACACGTCGGCCGAGGTGAAGGCCGAATGCGACATCTGCTGCACGTCTTCCAATGCCCTGCAGGTGGTGGAAAGCTTTGGTGTCGACAAGGTTTTCCTGATCCCAGACAAGTTCCTGGCCGCCAATGTCGGCAACAAGACCGATGTCGAGGTGCTCATCTGGGACGGCGCCTGCGAGGTGCATGAGCGGTTCACGGCAGAGGAATTGCGTGACTATCGCAAGATCGAGCCGGACGTGAAGATCATCGCCCACCCTGAATGCCCGCCCGAAGTGGTCGCCGAGGCCGATTTCGCCGGGTCGACCGCGCATATGATCGACTGGGTCAAGACCAAACGGCCGGAAAAGGTGATGATGATCACCGAGTGTTCGATGGCCGACAATGTCGCGAGCGAAACGCCGGATGTCAGCTACATCCGGCCGTGCAACCTGTGTCCGCACATGAAACGGATCACGCTCACCAAGATCCTTGATTCTCTTGTTGAGATGAAGGAAGAGGTTGTGGTGGATCCGGCCGTTGCCGACAGGGCTCGCGCGGCGGTCGAACGGATGATCAATCTGAAATCCTGACCGATCTGCCGGTCGCTGGACCCCAGTTTATCGGCCCGGCGGCCGGCTCCGAACCAAACGCCTGCACAGGACCTAACGGATGGCTGTTACGGTTGCCGATTTCGTGCCCGCGCTTTCGGGCAAGGACGTGGATGACGTGGTCATCCTCGGGGGCGGGCTGGCCGGTCTGTTTTGTGCCTTGAAGCTCGCGCCGCGGCCCGTCACCGTCATTTCCAATGCGCCGATCGGGCAGGGGGCGTCTTCTGCCTGGGCCCAGGGCGGGATCGCGGCGTCCGTCTCCGAGACGGACACGGCGGCCCAGCATTGCGCCGACACGCTGGCCGCCGGGTGCGGCATCTGCGAGCGGAAAATCGTCGAGCAGATGACCCGCGAGGCTGGCGAGCGGGTGCGGGATCTTTTGGCCTACGGCGTGCCGTTCGACCAGGATCTGGAGGGCCGGCTACAACTTTCCCGCGAGGCCGCGCATTCGGAAAACCGGGTCGTGCGCGTGCGCGGCGACATGGCCGGCGCCGCGATCATGGACGCGTTGATTGGCGCGGTCCGGCGGACACCCTCCATCCGGGTCCTGGAAGGTTATATGGGCGAACGCCTGATGGGCGAGGGCCGGTATGTCACCGGCGTGCTGGCGCGTAAGCGCGGCGGCCTGGAGCGTATGGCATTTCCCGCGCGGGCGGTGGTCCTGGCCTCGGGCGGGATCGGCCACTTGTATGCCGTGACGACCAATCCGGGCGAGGCGAACGGGCAGGGCCTTGCGATGGCCGCGCGCGCCGGCGCGGTGATTGCCGATGCCGAGTTTGTGCAATTCCATCCGACCGCGCTGAATGTCGGCAAGGATCCAGCACCGTTGGCCAGCGAAGCCCTGCGCGGGGAAGGCGCAACGCTGATCAACGATGATGGCGGGCGGTTCATGGACCGGATCCATCCGGACGGGGAACTGGCGCCCCGCGATGTGGTCGCCCGGGCGATCCACCGGGAAATCGCTGCCGGCCGGGGGGCCTATCTGGATTGCCGCAAGGCCATCGGCGCCGCGTTCGCGGATAAGTTTCCGACCGTTTACGCCGCGTGCCGCGCCGTGGGAATCGATCCTGTGACAGAGCCGCTTCCCGTTGCGCCCGCGGAGCACTACCACATGGGCGGCGTTTTGACCGACGCCAATGGCCGGACGTCGCTTGACGGTCTTTGGGCTGCTGGTGAAGTCGCCGCGACCGGGGCCCATGGCGCCAACCGTCTGGCCTCTAACTCATTGCTGGAAGCGGTTGTCTTCGCCGCGCGCATCGCCGAGGACATTCAAGGCCTGATGCCGACACCGCGCACGGCCTTCTGGAACGCGCTTGATGATGCCCCAGGCTTGCCGAGCCAGCGCAACACGGATGAGCGTGACGCCATCACCGTGCTGCGCGAAACACTGAGCAAGAATGCCGGCGTTGAACGGGATGCCGATGGCTTGAAACAGGCGCTCAGGGATATCTCGCACGCTGAAGCCGCCTGCGTGCGCGATTCCATCAAGAACATGATGATTGCCGGCCGTATCATTGCCGCGTCGGCGCTCAAACGGACCGAAAGCCGCGGCGGTCACTTCCGGTCCGATTTTCCCGACCCGGACCCGGCATGGGCGGTCCGTTCGTTCACGACCCTCACCGAAGTCAACGAAATTGCCGCGGCCGCGGCGATGGATCGCGTTTGACAGACAACGCGGTCACGGCGGCGGCGCCTGCATGCCTGGTGCGATCTGAATTCGATCGATTTGGAGATCTTGATGGCCGCTCAAATTCCCGCCGTGCCACAGCTTCTATTAGACAACGCGGTGAAGGCCGCGCTGTTGGAAGACTGGGGCCGGGCCGGCGACATCACAAGTCAGGCGACCATCCCCGCGGGGGCCACAGCGCAAGCGGTGATCGCCGCGCGCGCGCCCGGCGTTCTGGCCGGTCTTGGCCTTGCGGAAAGCGCGTTCCGGCAAACCGACCCGGCGGTCGCGTTTGACAAGCTGCGGCAGGATGGCGACGGCCTTGTGGCCGGTACGATCGTTGCGCGCATGTCCGGCCCCGCACGGGCGATCCTGGCAGCCGAACGGGTCGCCCTGAATTTTCTCGGCCACCTTTCGGGCATTGCGACGGCCGCCGATGGCTTCGCGCGCGAAATCGCTCACACCAAGGCTCACATTGTTTGCACCCGAAAAACGACACCAGGACTTCGGGCGCTGGAAAAATACGCGGTGCGGTGCGGGGGTGGAAAAAACCACCGATTTGGCCTCGATGACGCGGTCCTGATCAAGGACAACCACGTCGCGGTCGCCGGCGGCGTTGCGCCCGCGATCCGCGCGGCCAAAGAGTTTGCCGGCCATCTCGTCAAGATCGAGGTCGAGGTCGACACGCTCGACCAGCTTCGCGAGGCGCTTGGCGAAAAGCCGGATGTCGTGATGCTCGACAACATGACACCGGAACGGCTTGCCGATGCGGTCCGGATCGCCGATGGGCAGGTAGTCCTCGAGGCTTCAGGCGGCATTGAATTGAACACGGTTCGCGCCGTGGCCGAAAGCGGCGTCGATCTGATTTCTTCCGGCTGGATCACGCATTCCGCACCGGTTTTGGATCTCGGGCTCGATATCGAGATCGAATGAGCACTGCTATCACCTCAACGGCTTGAAAACACGGCAGCTCGGCTGGCATATCAGCCTATGCGGTTGACTGGTTGCGGCCGCTCGCGCATGAGTTCAGCGCGTATGTTCATCACCCGGGCCCCGATACGCTGTAGTGAAAGCGGCAAGGTGCCGCGTAGGCGGACGGATTTGGTCTAGTCTAGGCTGCGAGCCATTGAGTTTGAACCGGAGGGCGAGACTTGGCGGAACAGCCGGAAAAAAAGCCGGACCCGATGGGCCTGGACGCGGCCTCGTTCTGGACCCGCATGGCGCAAATCCCGATCCTGATCGGACTGGCGATCGCCATGGTCCTGTTTATCATTACCTTTTTTGTCGATATCTACGATGCGATCCGCGCCTACGAGTTTCTGGACCGTAAGAAAACGATTCTCTTGATCCTCAACCTTCTGGACATGGTGTTCATCGCCAATCTGGTGATCATGGTGGCCACCAACACGTTCAACACCTACCGGTTGAAGCGTCATCACGGCGGCGAGGATCTGATGATTCAGAGCCAGAGGGCGTACCGGCGCATGAAGCACCGGATCGTGTCGACGATCATCATCATCTCAACGATCCACGTTTTGAGCGAACTGCTTGAGTTTTCGAACCTTTCGGTTCAACAGATCGTGGCGCTGATCGGCCTGCACATGGTTCTGCTGTTCACCTATGTCGCGACGAATGTCTTCCAGTCCAGAGAATAGGGGTCCAGCCGTTCGTTAATTCCAGCCGCCGGCGTGGGTCTTGTAGAAGATGTGCAGTCCGATCTGCCCGAGTTTCGACATCGAGCGCGCCCAGCGGGGGTTGACGTAGGTCGCGTGGTAGTGCGTCGAGGCATCGACCATCTTCAGGTACTGTTCGCCGCCGGAGACCTCCCGGGCCAGCCGCTGCGCCAGGCTCCAGGCCGACGGGCTGTTGATCCGGTCCTTGATGCCGTCGCAGGCGTAGGAAAACTGGCACCGGTTCCGCTTGTGGCGGTTCTGGTAAACCACGCCGCAGATCGTGTTCGGATAGGACGGATTTTTGACGCGGTTCAAAACGACTTGCGCGACGGCGATCTGACCTTCCTCGCTTTCCCCGCGCGCTTCGAAATAGATCGCTTCGGCTAGGCACCGTTGCTCCTTCGCCGTGCCCGCGGACAGGGGAAGCGGTTTTTGCGCCCACCAGTGGGGATTGTCCGGATCTTCCGGCGGCGGCAGTTCCTGTTCGTATTTTGCCGCACCAAACAGGGCATCAAACGGTTCCCTTGTGTCTTGCACGGTGTCGGGCGCATAGGCGGATACGAGCGAGAAGCTCGCCGCGGCCGCATTGCGGGCCATCATGACCTTTTGCAGATCGAGCGGACGGCCGTCGCGGCTTGCCGAATTAAGGTCACCAGCGAGCATCGAGCCATTGGGCTCAAGCGGTTGAGGTTTTACGAACGCGACCCGCGGCATCTCCTCGTGGCGCTTGTCGTTGGCAATCAGGCTGCGCATGGCATAGACGGTACCGGCCGACATATCGACCATTTCACGGTCGGGAGCTTTGGTCATCAGACGGTCGCCTTTGCCGCCCCGGTTGACGGCAGCCTCGTCCGGGAGCTGCGTCGGGAAGGCGTCCCGCGCAAGGCCGGACAAAACGGGCAGGGTTGCGGGCTTCATGTCGCCGAGGGTCGACGTTAAAGCCATGTGCGGCGCGGCGGCCGGATCAAGTGCGCCACTTTGCGTCAGACCGTTTTCCTGTGCGATGGCGGTTGAGAATTCGGCCGGTTCAAGCGCCAGCGCCCAGCGGGGCGCTGTGTCCTTTTGGCCTGCCAACAGGCCATAGATGTCCTGATGGCCGATCGTGGAGGTCAGCAACAAAAAGGCCAGCGGGCTCGCGGCGACAGCCCGTTTGGTGCGCGTCCAGCGAATGCGGCGCGGTCCTGATGTGGTGGCAGATCCTGGTGAAAGTCGCCGTTTTGAGCGATGACGTGGGCCAAACATACGCAGCCAACTCCAAACAAATCCGTCTGCGCCTTAAGGGCGAGAGCCGTCCATTGCGCCGGGTCTGACCCGACGCATACGGATATCGTGACGCTTTAACCTTGAAAGACCGTTAATGCGCCCTGGAATTGGCGGAAATGCGCTGTCGAGCTGCGCGCCTGGCACCGATCATGGTTAATCCTCGTCCTCGAAGACACGAGCCAATCATCTTCCGCCGACACGGAGGCCAGGCGCAGGGCGCTCGTTGTAAAGGGTATTGCGGAAGCGGAACAATGCGGCTGGACGTCCACCCGTGGCGGTCGAGGTGGCTCCGGTGGGTTCAACCAAATCGGCGTTTTCCACCAGCCGGCGGAAATTCTGCTTGTGCAGATGACGTCCGGATATCGCTTCGACGGATGTTTGGAGTTCCGTCAATGTGAAGGCCTGCGGCATCAGTTCGAACACGACCGGCCGGTATTTCAGTTTGGCTCGAAGGCGGGAAAGCGCGGTCGCCAGAATGCGCCGATGATCGAACCGCATGGGACGGCCGAATTTCGGGATGGAACTACGCTCTAGCGCGGCGGGGCGGCCATCATGCAGCGCTTCAGCGATCAGCCCGGCTTCGTAAAGGAGTTCGTAGCGCTCCAGAGCGCGTTCCTCGTCCCAACTCGCCGGATCGTTGCCGAACGCCAACCGGATTCGCTCGGACCGTCCGAGCGCACGCGGGGGCGTGTCCTCTGACGGTGGTTGGCGCGACCATTCCTCAAGCGCGGGAAGCATGTCCTTATCCAGAACGCCAGGCCGCCCATCCCGCCAGTCTTCCCAGGGGAAATAGTCGTACCAGGATCGCCAGGCGGAGTGGTGGCGCGCCAGCATCTCTGCCGCGTCTGGCGTCTGGCGGGTCAGCGCAAGATACCCAACCGAGACGACATGGGGATCTTTGTCGCTGCTCGCGCTATGCCGGCCGCGGTCTCCAAACGTATAGAGCTGCTCGATGTAGCCAAGGCGCAGCGCGGTCTGGTCTTCCACCCATGCCCGCAGCCCGATCTCAAAGGTCCTGTGGCGCAGCGGGTCGAACGGCCCGAACGGCAAACTGTCCGGTTTCATGCCGGCCGGATCGCCGACCTGGACAATTTGGGGCATACCGGCCGCGACGGACACAATGACAGCGTTCAGACCGATTTCCAGCGTTGCCAGGCGGGCCATGCGATTTGGAATCTCCTTGCCAGATTGGGCTTGGGACCCTGATCCTTAAATGATCTTACTCAAGGGGCATTACAAACGGAGTGCCTTCGAAGGCCGTCGCGCCCCGACCAATATCGCGGATTGCCTCAATCATGCGGCCATCGCGTGCCAGCAATTTGTCAGCCATGGCAACGAGGCGCGCGTTCGGCGTGGCTGACGGTGCACGGGCGCGCAGGCTCTGGGCAAGGTCTTGTTCGCTCGCGGCCGGGTTCAAGGCGCACGCGGTGATATAGGCGCCGGCGGTCGACCGGCTGATTCCGGCCCAGCAGTGAATCACCAGCGCCTCGCGCCGGTCCCATTGACCGACGAACTCCAATAGGCGCTCGACATGCCCTTCGGCAGGCGGGGTCAAACCATCGATCGGTTCGACGATGTCATTGAAGCCAAGAAACAAATGCCTGGACGGATCGATACCGGCCGGCCGGGATACCCGCGTATCGGCGTTGATCAGCGTGATCAGATGGCTGGCCCGCGCTTTTTCAACGGTTTGTGAGAGCCGGGACAGGGAGCAGACATGAAGCATGGTGAGCGGCCGAACCTTGTGTTTCCGATTTTACCGGTTCGCGCGATTGTGGTCATGCGCCCCGGTGGTTTTTTTCTTGCTGGTGCCGGATATTCGCAGTTTCTCGATTGCGTTAAAGCGGTCGAGAAACAGCGCCTGGGCAACGACCGCCGGTTTCGGTTCCAGTCCAAGACGGAACTCGCCGTTTCCTGACGATGTGAACCCGCGCGGTGTGCCGAAGATGCGTGATGCTTCGCCCGGCTCAAATCCGGCCAGTTCAACGGCTTCGAAATAGGCGCAAATGATATCCGCGCGTTTGGCAAGCTTCTTCAAGGCCGCGGGCATGTTCGGCGGGAGGCCGAACCGGATGTGGATTGCGGCCTGAAGCCGATTTTCCACGGCCTTGTAATCGCCGCCCATCACCGCCTTGAACGGTGAGATCATGTCGCCGATCACATATTCGGGCGCATCGTGAAGCAAGATGGACAGCTGTCCGTCCGGGTCGAGGTCTGGTTTCAGCCGCCGCGCAATGTCTTCAACGATCAGGCAATGCTCCGCGACGGAAAAGGCGTTCTCGCCCCGCGTCTGGCCATTCCAGCGGGCCACCCGCGCAAGACCATGGGCGATATCGTCAATCTCGACGTCGACCGGTGACGGATCCAGGAGATCCAGCCGCCGCCCCGACAACATGCGTTGCCAGGCACGGGGCGCTTGGGTGGAACGGTTGCTGGACATGGCGCTCGCGAGTACGGATGAAAATCAATCGGCCGGCGCGGTTTCCGGCCAGGAAAAACGGGCCCAGGCGGGAAGTTCGACGCGCACCTCAACGCCGCCGCACATCAGCGGCCTGTTGTTGTTGAGGGCCGTGCCGATCTTGTCAAGCCGGACCAGGCCCAATGCCCGGTGCTCGCCGCCGATCGCCGCACTAGTCCCCAGCGACCCAACGGTCTTTCCATTGCTTTCGATCGCCGTTCCTGGTTCAGGCAAAGGCTGAGAGCTTGCGACACTGACAAAACGCTTTCGGGCAGTGCCACGGTGGTGCACGCGCGACACGACTTCCTGGCCGACATAACAGCCTTTCGTGAACGAAACGCCGTTGAGATCGTCCATGTCCGCGTCATGCGGGAAGATGTCCGAATAGGCAAAGTCCGACAAGCTTTCCGGAACGCCAAGCGCGATCCGGTGTGCCGCGTAGTTCCCAGCTGTTCCAAGGGGCGCAAGTTTTTCGACAATGGACGAGACGTCGCCGATCAGGCGCGCGCCGAGCGTTGAAACACGTGGATCCTGGAAGGCCACCCGTGCGTCTGTCTCAGGATGGTTTCCGCCCCACGCCGCAACGACACCGTTTGCGCCGCTGACATCCTCAATGTCGACCTTGGCGCGCAGCCTATAGAAGCCGAGGCGCTTGATCAGATCCGCCAGGGTTTGGAGCGGTGCGTCCAGAAGGTATTCGGTGCCAGTCTTGACGATCAGAAAATCAAACAGGATTTTGCCTTGCGGGGTCAAGAGCGCCGCAAATCCCGCACCCTTCGCGTCGATCTCGTCCAAGTCGACCGTGATCAGATTTTGCAGGAAATGATGGGCGTCTTCGCCGGCGATGCGAACAACGCCCCGGTCGGCCAGATGTGCGAAATTCAACTGAGCCATGGCAAGAATCCTTTAACGAGTCCGTCTGGCAGTGTCTGAGCGCACATAAGCTTCGGGCACGGACAGGGCAAGAGCAAGACACTTGTGTTCGGTTTCGCTGGCACTGGTTTGAGCGGGCGCGTATAAGCCGCCTTGACAGTTTTACGAACGGGGATAAGCGATGGCCGAGACGTATGACCTCATTTTGAAAGGGGGCACCGTTGTCAATCAGGACGGAGCGGGACCCCGAGACGTGGCCATACGCCACGGCCGAATCGCGGGAATAGGTCATTTTGAGGCGTCGCAAGCCGGGCAGACGATCAACTGCACCGGTTTGCATGTGCTTCCAGGGGTCATTGACAGTCAGGTTCACTTCCGCGAACCGGGGATTGAGCACAAGGAAGACCTGGAAAGCGGGGCGCGGGCGGCCGTCATGGGCGGCGTCACCACCGTGTTCGAAATGCCGAACACCAATCCGTTGACGACCACGCCTGAAACGCTGGCCGACAAGGTGTCGCGGGCCCATCACCGCATGCACTGCGATTTTGCCTTTTGGGTCGGCGGAACGCGCGAAAACGTCAATGACATTCCGGAATTGGAACGGCTGCCCGCGGCGGCCGGGATCAAGGTGTTCATGGGCTCGTCCACCGGAGATCTCCTTGTGGAGGACGATGCCGGTGTCCGGGACATCCTCTCCGTGACCCGCAGACGGGTGGCGTTTCATTCGGAGGACGAGTTCCGGCTGCGCGAGCGAAAGGACGCCTACACCACGGATCATCCGCGGTCTCATCCGATCTGGCGGGACGAAATCGTGGCTCTGCAATGCACCCAGCGCCTGGTTGGGATTGCCCGCGACGTTGGCGCGAAAATCCACATTCTGCATCTGTCGACGGCCGAGGAGGTCGACTACCTGATCGACCACAAGGATGTGGTATCGATCGAGGTGACACCACACCACTTGACCCTGACCGACGAAGCCTATGAGCGCTTGGGCACGCTCGTGCAGATGAACCCGCCGGTTCGCGCCGAACGCCATCGCGACCGCTTGTGGTGGGGACTGGATCAGGGTGTCCTTGATATATTGGGATCCGATCACGCGCCGCACCTGCTTGAGGAAAAACAAAAGCCCTATCCGAATTCGCCCTCAGGCATGACCGGCGTGCAAACCCTGGTTCCGACCATGCTCGACCACGTCAACGCCGGGAGACTGTCCCTGGCCCGGTTCGTCGACATGACGAGCGCAGGACCTGCCCGCCTGTTCCAAACCGCACGCAAGGGCCGGATCGCTCTGGGCTACGATGCTGACTTCACGATTGTCGACCTCAAGAAGGAGCGGGTGATCCAGAACGACTGGATTGCGTCCAAATGCGGCTGGACGCCGTATGACGGCAAGACGGTGACCGGTTGGCCCGTCGGGACCGTCATTCGCGGCCAACGGGTCATGTGGGAGGACGAACTCGCCACACCCGCCCGCGGTGAAGCCGTGCTGTTTCAGGATGGAATGCCGCAGCATTGACGGCACGCAGCCTCGCCTCTGCGGCGGCAACACATGGTCCTTTGCGTCACACACGCCAAACTATTTTACTGAACCCAACAATTTGTGATGTGCAATACAGTCTGG
The DNA here is from genome assembly GCA_017643215.1 of Roseibium sp. Classification (GTDB taxonomy): domain Bacteria; phylum Pseudomonadota; class Alphaproteobacteria; order Rhizobiales; family Stappiaceae; genus Roseibium. The sequence continues at coordinate 708,209 of JAEPNV010000001.1, forward strand.
ACCATCACGGTGTGATAGCGCATAGTCATTCGTGACCAAGGTTTTAGTAACCTTGTCCAATAACGTATAATACATGAGTCTGACGTAAGGTGTTGGCCGTCCTTTCGTCTGTGTTTGAGTAAGTAATGGGGCTCTGGGGATGGGTGATCTAGTATTGCGTAAAATGCGCCCGTTGATGTCTGTGGCCGGTTTTATAGCCGTCCGCAACATCGGTCTCGCGGCGCTTGTGGCAGCGTCTTTGATCGGCACGGCGGCGGCCCGCGACAACCAGGCCACGGGGCTTGGCGATGCCGCGACGCCGGAGCCGCCCCTGCAGATGCTGGTGTCGATCGATGATCAAAAGATCAGCGTTTTCCGCGGTACGGAACTGATCGAGACGGCACCGATTTCCTCAGGCAGGCGCGGCTACAGCACGCCCACGGGTGTGTTTTCGATCCTTGAAAAACGCCGTCGGCATTTTTCCAATCTGTATGACAACGCGCCGATGCCCTACATGCAGCGGCTGACCTGGTCCGGGATCGCGCTGCACCAGGGGCGGCTGCCGGGCTATCCGGCCTCCCACGGCTGCATTCGCCTGCCCAAGCAATTCGCAAAGACCCTGTTCGGGATGACGAGCCGGGGTATGCATGTGCTTGTGACGCGTGAAACCACCCGGCCGGACATCATCGAGCATGACAACCTGTTTCAGCCTCCGAACTACGAGACGTCGGTGGCAAGCCTCTCTTCAGCGGCGATTGCCGCGGATCCAGCCTTTCGCGGCAGCATCGAGGCCGCGGCGCGCGATCAGGACGATGCGTCCCGCGCGCAAGGCAATCCCGAATTCGACAAGCCCTTGCGCATCATTGTGACCCCGAACCGGCCGATCAATCAGGTGCGGCTCGTTCAGCGGCTGTTGAACGAAATGGGATTTAACGCCGGACCAGTCGACGGCATCGCCGGCCGCAAAACCAAAGCAGCCATCGAGTTGTTTGAGGAAAGCGCCGACTTGCAGATCACCGGTCAGGTTACAAGCACTCTGGTGGCGCGGATCAGGCAGAAGGCCGGTTACAACAACGCGCACAACGCCACCTTGCGGGTCCGGCGCAATTTCAGGGACATATATCAGGCACCGGTCACATTGAGCACGCCGGACGCGCCGGTTGGCACGCATGTGTTCACTGCGCTCGGATTTGCGGAGGGCGACACGTCGGTGGATTGGATGGGCGTGTCGGCCGAAGGTGATCGTGGCGGGCTGCCGCGCAACGCGCTGGACCGGTTGCAAATATCCGACAAGGTTCGTTCCGATTTGTCACGGATGCTGACACCTGGCACCTCCTTGATCATCACCGACCGCGGTTTCAAGCGAAACACCGGTCTTGGAACGGATTTTGTGGTTGTGACCCGCTGACGCGATCCCGCAACCTTGAGGAAGGCCCCGCTCCCGGGGCCTGGGGTTGATGACAATCCCCGATTTTTCCGTCGGCCTCCTCGGACAAGGTTCCGAGGATCCATAAAAATCAGAGCGTTATGGATGCTCGAGACAGGCCCGAGCATGACTGCCGAAAGATAAACTCGTTTGTCAGCAGTCTGCGGCCCCGGGTCCGGGGCCTTTTCTTTATCCGGATAACCACAGGAAGCGCAGCTACCGTCACCAAACTGTCGCGCGCATGCCGTATCGGATCGTCACCCGTCCCACGTGAACCGGAAGTTGACGATGCCGCAAAGCACGCTCGCCGCCTCCAAGGCCAGATTGGACAAGGCGGTTCACCGCGCCCGGGCCACTTCGCTCGATGGCATGTTGGAGCGCCTTTTCACATTCGCGTTCAAAGGGCTGGTCTACCCGCAAATCTGGGAGGATCCGGACGTCGATATGAAGGCGCTGCGCCTGACGCCGAAATGCCGTGTGGTCGCGATCGCATCAGGTGGCTGCAACGTGATGTCCTATCTCACTGCCGATCCAGCACAGATCACCGCCGTCGACCTGAACCGCGCGCATGTTGCGTTGGGGCGGTTGAAGCTTCTCGCCGCCCAGCGTCTTCCGAATTACAGCGCGTTCTACCGGTTTTTCGGCGAGGCTGACGAGAAGGCGAACATCACCGCCTACAATCGGTTTTTGCGGGATGGATTGGATCCGGAGAGCCGCGCCTACTGGGAAGGACGGGATCTCACCGGTTGGGGCCGCAAGCGCATCACCCTGTTTTCCCGCGATCTTTATCATCACGGCCTGCTGGGATACTGCATTGGCCTCGGGCACCTGGTGGCCAAGCTCTATGGGATCGATCCAAAGCATATGGTGAGGGCCCGTTCTTTGGAGGAACAGCGCAGCTATTTCGAAACGGCTCTTGCGCCTCTCTTCGACAAGCGTCTTGTCCGCTGGGCGACGTCCAAGAAAGTCTCTCTTTACGGTCTTGGAATACCGCCGGCGCAGTACGAGTCGCTCGTTTCGGGTAATCCGCAGGGTGACATGTCCGCGGTTCTGCGTGACCGGTTGGAAAAGCTAGCTTGCGATTTTTCCATCAACGACAACTATTTCGCCTGGCAAGCCTTCTCGCGCGGCTATGCGCCGATGAAACAGGCGTCAGGCGAATCCGGACCGCTGCCGCCCTACCTCAAGCGGGAACATTTTGAAACGATCCGCGCCCGTGCGAGCCGCGTCCGTGTGCTCAACCGGAATTTCGCCGAACACCTGCAGACCGAGGCCAACGACAGCCTCGACGCCTATGTTCTCCTCGATGCGCAGGACTGGATGACGGACGCTCAGCTCAATATTCTTTGGTCCGAGGTCACCCGAACGGCACGGGTGGGCGCGCGCGTGGTTTTCCGCACCGCCGCCGAGCCGTCTCTCCTTCCCGGGCGGGTCAAGGATGAGACCCTCGACCGCTGGACTTATGAAGAGCGGGAAAGCCTTGAACTCGGCAAACTGGACCGGTCATCCATCTATGGCGGGTTCCATCTTTATGTCTTCAACGGATAGACCATGACCGCGACAGCCGATACCGCGCGGTTGATGGACGCCATCTATGCCAACCAGCGCCATGTTTATGATCTGACCCGCAAATACTACCTGTTGGGACGGGACCATCTGATCAGCCGGCTGGCGCCACCGGAGGGAGGCACGGTCCTCGAGCTTGGTTGCGGAACCGGACGCAATTTGATCGCTGCGGCCCGAAAACATCCCGGCGCGGTCTACTATGGCGTCGATATTTCAGAACGCATGTTGGAGACCGCGGCGGAAAATGTCCGCAAAGCCGGTCTGGACGGCCAAATTCGCCTCAAACAAGGCGATGCCGCGGATCCGTCGATTGTCAACGGTTTTGGCGTCGAAGCTTTCGACCGTGTATTTTACTCCTACACCTTGTCGATGATGCCGATCTGGCGCCAGGCTCTGGACACAGGGTTTGCGCGCCTTGCGGCCGGCGGGCGCGTGCATATCGTCGATTTCGGCCAGCAGGACCGGCTCCCCGGCGCGTTCAAGAGGCTTTTGTTTGCCTGGCTCGGCAAATTCCATGTCAGCCCACGCGCGGATCTGCCCGCGGTTCTGGAAAACCAGGCAATTTGCAGCGCGATGACCTTGAACATGAAGGACCTTTATCGCGGCTATGCGGTCTATGCCGAGCTTGAGGCTCATTCGCCCGCAACGAAATAGTGCAGCGTGCCGTCCGGACCGATGCCCACCCGGTAAAACAACCACACGCCAAACAGTTCCATTTCCGCAAAATCCCCCGATGTGACGATCCGGTAGAGTTCAACCCGCTGATGGGGCGTGAGATCGGTCAGCGGATACCGCGCAAAATACGGCCAGATGTACATTTCCTGTGGCGTGCCCACATCGACGTGTACAAATCCGGCCTCAAGGGTGTCCGCGAGGATGGCGAGGATCTCATAGCCCTCGCCGTCGCCCGAGCTTTCCTTCAAGAAATCGATTGGATCTCCGATCTCCGTCAAAGACAGGGTCGGCGGAACTTCGTTGCTTTCAAGGATCATGCGCAGGCGGTTGAGATCGCCGCTCAACGCGGCCTCCTTCAATTGCGCATGCATGCGCTGCACGGGTTTAGGGAGCAATCCGGTATCATAGAAGACGTCCGGAGGGCTCATTGCGCCGGCTGCGTCGTCCACTTCGCCAGCGATACCGGAGGGCACCTCGTCCGAAGGGATATTGAGGTCCTCGACCGGTATGACCGTCGTCGCCTCGGCCTCGGGCGGTTCGACCTCGATCGTGTCCGTGCGCACGGTCTTGGCCGATCCGGGCACCGCGGCAAGGCAAAGCACCATGAGTGCGGCGAGCGCATACGGTCGCATGGTCGGGGCTCCCATGAGTTAAGTGAACGGCCACCTTTGTTATACATACTCGCATCATCCTTTCGACAGCAATGCGAGGCGCGGACGAGGCCCAGCGGACGAATTGGAGATGCATTTCGTCCGCAGGGCCTAAAAGGGGCATCCGGCTTGGGAGTATTGGAGTTTGCGCTGATCGGCATTGCCATCGGCATCATCACGACCGCGCCGGTTGGTCCGGTGAACATCATGGCGATTCAGCACGCCGCCCAGTGGGGGTTTCGCCAGGGCGTGTTGGTGGGCATCGGCGCCGTCTTGGCGGACACGGCCTACGCCGCCGTTGCGGTGTTTGGCGTCTCAGCCGTGATGACCTTCATCGACACCCAGGTCGATCTGATCAAGATCGTTGGTGGCCTGGTTCTTCTGGGATTCGGCGTCAAGGTCGTCAGATCCCACCCGCACTTGGAGACAGGTGTTAAAGATCGAGGGCGCAAGTTCCTCGGTGATACCACTGCCGCATTCTTCATGGTCCTGACCAATCCTGGGGCGGCTTTCGCCTACGTGGCGATCATGGGCGCGTTGGGACATTACCGCCCGGTGCACGGCGACTATATCGGCGCGCTGGCCATGGTGTGCGGTGTGGCCATCGGGGCATCAGCCTGGTGGGCCATGCTGTCTTATGTGGTGACCCATCTTCGAAACAAGATCGATGACCGTTGGCTGGAAAAAGCCAATCGCATTGCGGGCTCGCTGCTGATCCTGTTCGGTGTCCTGATCTATATGGACCTGGCCTTTGAATTGTTCCTTTAGCAAGGAAGAGGACCGAAACACCTAAATCCAAGTGCATCGCTCTCGGGGCCGGGTGTCTACTGCAACATCCGGTTCACGGTGTAGTCGCCGCGCTGGATGCGCTCTGGCAATCCCTCGGCCAGTTTGGCGACCGCATCCTCCCCATAGGCAGCGACAAGATCGGCGAGCGCTGTGAACATGGCCGCGTGGGCGACCGCATCAGCATCGACGCCATTGGCAATCGCCTCGGCCCACGCGTCGGAGATAAATCCGAGCGCTGCGCGCCGCGTATCTTCGTCCTCGGCGAATTCCGCTTCCATCGCCGCATCACCAAAGTCATCGTTAATCATTCGTTTCCTAACCGTTCTTGGCGACACGCATTGATTGAGTGCCTTGTCCGGGTGCTCGGCCCGAATCTTGTAGAAGACCATATCACGGCGTTCGGACAACGATACGGGGTGTAACCGCAAACTTAACGCCAACCCACAACATTGATGAAAAGAGTTAACCAATGGGTAATCAATGACGTAAGGGTGTCCAGTTCAGCGGCCATAGCGGCTTGTGACGTCGCTGATAATGGTTTCCCCTTCCACTATGTACTGTGTCATTGCGGTACGCGCCGATGCCGTACAGTCACGGTAGACCGCTGAAAAGCCGCGGTAGCCCTGATTGAACCGTTCGATGAAACGGCGGCGGCGGTTTTCGTCCTGTGTTTCCGTTTCAAGCAACGCTTCCATTTGCGACCGCCAGGTGGGCTCGTCCGGAGCCCCGCACAGGGGGCGCAAGAAATGCAGCGCGCCCATGATCTCGGAAAGACGCATCAGATCCTGCTCATAGGGCGGCGCGTCCACGGGCCGTGTTTGCCCGAATCCGGTTTGGGTGGGAAAGCAAACGGCCGCCGACATCAGAACGGCGCATGCAAATCCGCGAATTCGGTTCTCGGTCAGCATGCGGCGGATGATGAAGAACAAGACCGCACCCTGCAAGGGCGCGTTACCTGAATCCGGCTACCGGCAGGTCCGGATGAAATGCATGGATGACGAAGGCAAACGTGACATCGTGAACCAGATCGGTCTCTTCGCCGCCCAAGCGTTTGATGGCGGTCACGTTGCCGACATCCCGTCCTTTTGCCGCGCGCGACGTGTCGAGGATCGAGGCCTGCCCCTCTCTCCAACGCACCTCCACATCGCCAAATGACGCACGGCCGGTTTCGCGAAGCTGCGCAAGCGTGACAGCATGAATGTCATCCCCATCGCGGACAACAACCACCCGGGCCATGGGATTGATCCCTTCCGGCAGGTCGCCCTGATAGAAGGGATAGGGCGCGTTTCGGCTGTCATATCCCACATAAGGGTTGCGGCCATAGTCCCGGCGCGCCGAGGCTGGCCGCTGTAGTACCAGCGCGTTCGGTGTGGTGTCCCGGAGCGATGCGAAGCTTTCGACGCGGGAGGGGATCATCTGCAATTCGCGGCCGACGAACGCTCCGACGATCGCCTCGCCTGTGAATTGCTGCCACCAGCTTTCGGTTTGCCGGTCGTACATGACAAGGTCGGAGTTGCGCAGAAGGCCGGTCGTGCCGAAGTCGAGGGTCTTGCCGTCAAGCCGCCGGTCAAAAACGACCGACGAATTGCAAAGCGGACAGTAGGTGACCGCCACTTCGCGTCCTGCGATCGTGTCATTGACGATCTCATGCCAGATCAGCACCTGGAGCGGATAGGCCTTTACCACGCCGTCGATTTCAAGCCTGATGACAGGCTCAAGGTCCTCAAGCCAATCGATGTCGGAAACCGGAGCAAAGCTCGGCGCATCGATCGAGGGGATCCCGTCTTTTGGCGGGCCGCCAGAAAAGATCTCGGAGAACGGCACCGCGGTTTTTGAGAAATCGGTCGTGAATCCAGCCCTTTTCCAGTGACGCGGATCGGCCGCCGCCTGGGTCGCGACGGCGAACACCAGACCGAGTGCAATGACGAAGCTTCTGAGATTTGGGGCGAGTCTAACGTGGTTCATGGCATTTCCACCGGATTGCGGCCAACGTTCCAGTGAGTATGGCGACCTGGGACATCTTCGAAAAATCAAGCGCGAACAAACGGTCGTGATTTGTCGGGCGGCCGGCAAGATGTTTCCCTAACGGCAGACGCTTTCATTGATCCGCGTCAAAATCCGCCTGATCCGCTCTGGCGTGCCCGGTGTCGTTGTCAAAGCGTCCAGCCGGTCGATCGCGATCCAATCGACCGCAGCCGCATCATCGCCTGCAGCGGCGATGCCGGATTGATAACTGCCGACGAACACTGTCAACACATAGTGGGAGACGACCTTTCCCGCTGTGTCGCGGTGAATGCTGTCGAATGTTTCGACTGGGCCGGACAGGCGGGCAGTGACTCCGGTTTCCTCAAGGAGTTCCCGGCCTGCGGCTATTTCCAGTGGCTCGCCGAGGTCGACAAGGCCGCCGGGCAGGCTCCAATGGCCAAGAAATGGTGGTCTGCCTCGTTTGACCAGCAAAGCCTTGTCGTCGTGGTGACACAAGACGCTCACGCCAATGAGCGGAACGGCTGGATAAGTGCGGGAAACGGTCATCGGATTTTGTGTTACACGATCAGGATCACGACACCAGTGGATCTATGGGGAGCGCGTGGATAGCGGGACCACCTGCGTTGTCGACGGGCCTAAGCGAACAAGGCGTCGATTTCAGCTTGCGCGGCTTCACCCTCGTGAACGTCTGCCCCGGAAGTGATGTGTCCGTGAATGACGCCGCTCGCGATCGAGATCAAGGATTTGATCTGCGAGCTCGTCCTGTCAGAGACGGCGCCTGCAACAGCCGAAGGGTCCGGCGCGGCGCGCAACGCGGTCTGCGCGTCCAAAACTGTTTCATTGATCTTGCGGACCTGTTTTTCCAGGTGGTTCCGGAAGCGCGGCGGCGCAGCTCGATACGCCAGAATGGCAAGTTGTTTTTCCGAAAAGCTGGAGTTTTCAAAGTGCTCTTCATACTTTGCCGGTTGCCAGGCCAACACATCCTCGGCGCATTCCGGCATCGCCGGAAGCATTTCCAAAAGCATCACAACTTCGTTGAAATGGTTCAGATAGTCGGTTGCCAGGCCCGTCACGGGATTGATGTTCGCATTTTCCAGCTTGTCAGCGGCCAGCGGTCCGTCGCCCAGAACTGGATTCGTGCATTCCATACCATCCCCCAAACAACCGCTGTATAGTGACAAAGTTAACTGTTTATCCTTGCCAATTGCCTAATCCGCGCGGACCCTGCAATAGACTTTGGAAGTGCAAACCGACGGACTCGACCCAGGACCTACCATGTGTGGCCGTTTTAGCCTGACCGCATCACCTGACGACGTGAAGGCGCTCTTCGATTACATCGAATTGCCGAATTTTCCGCAACGTTACAACATAGCGCCAACGCAACCCATAGCAACCGTTCGGATGGACCAGGGTGTGCGGCACTTTCAACTGGTTCGCTGGGGATTGATCCCCTCGTGGGTCAAAGATCCCGCAAGTTTCACCCTTTTGATCAATGCCCGCGGCGAGACAGCGGCGGAAAAGCCCTCTTTCCGCGCCGCGATGCGGCATCACCGATGCTTAATTCCAGCTTCCGGATTTTACGAATGGCGCCGGACGCCCGCCGGCAAACAGCCCTACTGGATTGCGCCTGCCGACGGAGGCGTGGTGGCCTTCGCCGGCCTGTGGGATACCTGGTCCGACGCCGATGGCGGAGATATTGATACCGGCGCCATTGTGACGACGGCGGCCAACAAGAAGATCGCCGACATTCATCATAGGATGCCGGCGATCGTGATGCCGGAAGCGTTCGAGACCTGGTTGGACACGGTGCATGTTTCGGCCAACGAAGCAGCGTCCTTGCTGGTACCGGCCCCGGATGACTACCTGGTTGCCGTGCCGGTGTCTGACAGGGTGAATAAAGTGGCCAACGACGATCCTGGCCTTCTGGAGCCCGTGGAGCCCACAGGAGCAATCAGCGCTCAGCCGCCAGTGAAAAAGCCGGCCGGGAAGCGTTCCATGACGGCGAATACTGATCAGTTGGATTTATTCTGAATCGGGTCTGGGCAAAGCGACAGCCACCATATATCTCCCGCAACTGCCCAACACATTGAATATATGTAGGCAATGGACAAAGAGACAGAAGACGCGCTCGCCGACGCCTATAACCAAGGCCTTGCGTTGGAAAAATCCGGCGATCTGGATGGTGCTGAACGCGCCTACCGGCGGGCTTTGGCGCTCGATCCGTCCGACACAGGGGGTGTGGCCATTCGCTTGGCGGCGATGGGGCGGGGGCGTTCACCGGACAAGATGCCGGATGCCTATGTGGCGACCCTGTTTGATCAGCATGCCGACGTGTTTGACGACATCCTGGTCGACCGGCTCGGTTATTGCGTCCCCTTGTTGCTTCACGACACAATTCGCCGGCTTGGGATCGGCCCGTTCGAACGTCTCCTGGATTTGGGATGCGGCACGGGACTGACCGGGACGGCGCTTGCGGATTGCACATATCATCGCACAGGCGTTGATTTGTCGGAGCGTATCCTTGAATTGGCGTTTGACCGGGACATCTACGACGACCTGTATTTGGGCGAGGCGGTTGAATTCCTTCGGGATTTTGAGGAGGACGATGGAACCAGGCCGCTTTGGGATCTGATCGCGGCGACGGATGTATTTCCGTATCTCGGGACGGTCGGGCCTTTTTTCGAAGGCGCCGCAACCCGGCTCGCACCAGGCGGTTGGCTGGCGTTCTCAACGGAATCCTTGGTGGCCGATGACGGGCTGGAAACCTCCTATCGTGTCGGCCCGAAACAGCGATTTGCGCACGCTCCCTGTTATGTGGAGGCGGCACTCACTGCGGCCGGCTTCAAGATCCGCAGCAATGAGGAGATTACCGTCCGTCATGAGGACGGGGTGCCCGTTCCGGGGCATCTGATGATTGCGCAAAAGTGTTAGATCACAGTCCCATTGCACCGCTCCTCCGGTCCGAGAGAACTGGACCGGAGGGCATCAGGGATGCATTGATGGCGCCCGGCTTTAGCGCCCGGGACGGCCGATCAGCAACTGCGGCTGACCGTTGGATGTCTTCGCCGGGGACGTGCCGGTATCGTCGATGACACTCGTCACCCGGCGCCGAAAGGCCGAAAAGCTCTCGAATGTCACAACATCCACCGGCGCATCAAACGCGATTGTGACGCGGTAGCGGCTTGCAGTTGGGAGCTTCGTCACCGACACGACCTCTCCGGAAAAGGGCTGGCCCAGATAGAGGCCGGTTACTCTCTCACCGAGGGAAACCGGAGACGGGTTTCGATGCACCGCCGCCGCGCGCAAGGTGTTCCAGTCACGATAGCCGTATTGCTTGGCCAACAGTTCCAATGCATCGCAGTGGCTCGGCTCTTGAGGCTGGTCCGAACGAAGCGCGGTTCTTAACCGCCTGGCCTGGTTTTTCAGATCCGAAACGTCGGGAATTGTCATTGCTCTGCCTTTCAAGGTCAGCAGGCATAAAAACGGGGCTCGCGTTGCCGTCGCCTGCACGTGGCAAGGACAGGGCTGAACGAACGGCGATAAATTCCGAACCGTTCAAACGAAGAAAGGGGATTTACCATAGGCGCATGCGCCCGCGAGCGGCCGGGCCCCAACCCAGCGCGGGAGGTAGGTGTCCGAGGCGTGTTTGTCAAGCATGCGGCTCCGGACCGCGATAGGGCGGACCGGAGCTGAAGTTCAGGCGCGACGGCGCTCGGCTCGAGCCGTCAGCTTTGCGCGAGCCGCTTGAGCAAATCGATTTCGCCGGCAAGACTTCCGTCAGCCTTGACCATCTTTTCGATTTTTCGGACGGCGTGAAGAACCGTCGTGTGGTCCCGGTTACCGAACCGCCGGCCGATTTCCGGTAGCGAACGCGGGGTCATCATCTTTGAAAGATACATGGCGATTTGCCTCGGCCGCACGATTGTGTGCGCGCGGCACGACGACAACAAGTCCGCTTTGGTGACGCTGAAGTGCTTGCAGACGACCTGCTGGATGTCCTCGATGCGGACCGCGCGAACCTCGCTCGTGCGCACGAGATCATGAAGGGTCTTGTCCGCCAGCTCCAGGGTCACCGGCTGGTGCGTGAGCTGGTTGTGTGCGATCAATCGGTTGATCGCGCCTTCCAGGTCCCGGCCTGACGACGTGACGATCCGCGCGATATGGTCGAGCACCGCGTGAGGAACATCAAATGTCGGATAATCACGTTTTGCCAGAGCCACCCGATTGGCGAGAATGTTTCGGCGCAACGTGTAGTCCGGCTGTTGGATGGCAGTGACCAGGCCGTCCGCGAGGCGCCGCCGGATCGGCTCATCGAGCGTGTCGAGTGCCTGCGGCGGCCGGTCAGATGCAACGATCACGCGCTTGGGTGAATCCAGCAGCATCCGCAGCGTCTGGCAGAACTCGTGCTGAAGCTGCTTGCCATGCAAAAGCTGAATGTCGTCGATCAGCAGCAGATCGACACTGTCCAGTGTCTGCTTGACCGCCGTGAACGACCGTGTCCGCAAAGCCGGCACGAGGTGGTACATGAAATACTCTGCAGTGACGTAGAGCGCCTTTTGGCCCTGCGCCCGTACGGCCGCAGCGGCGGCTTGAAGCAGATGCGATTTGCCGATCCCGACCCCGGAGTGGATGTATAGGAGATCAAGATTCTTGGCATCCGTGCCGGACATTTGCCGCACGGCAGTGAACGCCAAACCGTTTGAGATGCCGTCGACGAAATTATCGAATATCAGCTGTGGCTTGAGCGCCGCGCCTTGCAGAAATTGCATCTGAACATCGCCCATCGTCCCGGGCAACTCTGGTGTCCCATTTCGCGACGGAGCGGTGTCGATGCGCCGCGTCGGCGACAATGCACGCGTCTGATAGTTTGAATTGGACGCATTAAGGTTACCAGGTGCGGGTAGGCTGGGAGCGCGGCGCGGACGAATAGCGCCTCTGACGGTGAGCTCAACCCGGTCGATCGACTCTCCCTCATTTTTCCAAAGATTGACGATCCGGTCTTTGTAGTGGAGCTGAATCCAATTCTTCAAAAAACGCGTTGGAACGGACAGCCGAACCATATCGTCGCTTTGTTCCTCAAGAAGGACCCGTCCGAACCAATTGGAGAAAACATCGTCCCCCAATTCCGCCCGCAGTTTGGTCTTTACAACTTCCCATCTTTCATTGCCACGTGCACTTTGTGTATGCATTTTTCGCCCCTTAAAGAAGGATAGCGGCCAAACACATTCGCTTTTTGTTGCGTGTTGTTGAGGTCCGTGTTTCCAGAGGGACCCGTATCACTTGGCCGATCGATTTCCTGTTCATAATCATCCCAGCCAATCCATATGAGATGGGGTGTCGGGCTGGCGGGATCGACCAAGAAATCAAGTGGTTTGCCTCAGTTGTTTTTGAACACCAGGTTGTCAGGATTTGCGACAAGCTTATTAAGCCGCTTTATTGCCCCAACAGGTTTTTCGCGTTTCCTCCTCTTTGCCTTCGGCGCCAAATTAGCCGCCGATCCGTAATCTGTTGTTAACGATTGTTAACCACCTTTTTAGATTTTGGGTCTTTTTATCGGAGTTTTCAAAGAAAAACGCATTTATCCGAAAAACTTATATGTGCGATCTTGAAATCGGACGCTCGTTAGCTGTCAAATTTTCTAAGGTTCGCAAACAGGCTGGCCGATAGTCGTCAGCGCTGAACGAGAAGCTGGATAGATGGGGCCATGCGAAATCAGCCGTGGCAGTCCGTTTAGCGGCCCGAAAGGAGGCGACCTCTGGCTTATGGCAGAACGCGCCCTGGATTGAGGATGCCTTCGGGATCGAGAGCCTGTTTGAGCCTGCGCATCAGATCGAGCTCGACCTTGCTTTTTACGCCGGGCAGGAGATCCTTCTTCAAACGTCCGATGCCGTGTTCAGCGGAGATCGACCCGCCGAATTTGTGAACGATACCGTGGACAATGGTGTTCATCTCGTCCCATTTGGCGACAAACGCCGCCTTGTCTGCGCCTTCGGGTTGGCTGACATTGAAATGGATGTTGCCATCGCCAAGATGCCCAAACGGAACCGGGCGGCAGCCCGGAACGAAGGCTTCTACGGCCGCGATCGCCTCGGCAAGGAACTCCGGTATCAGAGCGACCGGGACCGAGACATCGTGCTTGATGGATCCGCCTTCTTCCTTTTGGACCTCGGACATGCCGTGGCGGATGTGCCAAAAATCCTTCACCTGCTGAAGGCTCTGCGCAAAGGCGGCATCTTCGACGAGGCCGGTTTCGAACGCCTCGGCAAGGATGGCTTCCTGCAACGCCCGAATTTCGAACGCATCCGACCCGCTCGACAATTCCATCAGGGCATACCAATTGTGCGGACCGGTGAGCGGATCGCGCGCGCCACCCAGATGGCGCAGGCAGAATTCAACGCCGGTCCGCGGCATCAGTTCAAAGCCGGTCAGAACCGGCCCGGCTTGAGCCTTGGCGATGGAAAACAGGGCCAATGCGTCTTCGGGACTGGCGAGGCCGACAAAGGCCGCTTCGAGCTTTTTCGGCTTTGGAAACAGCTTGAGTGCGGCTGCCGTGATGATGCCTAAAGTGCCCTCTGCGCCGATAAATAATTGTTTCAAATCATAACCGGTATTGTCCTTGCGAAGGGTGCGCAGACCGTTCCAGATCTCGCCGTTTGCCAGCACCACTTCCAGCCCGAGTACAAGATCGCGCGTGTTGCCATAGGCCAGCACAGCCGTGCCGCCGGCGTTGGTGGAGATGTTTCCGCCGATTTGGCACGATCCCTGGGCCCCCAGGGACAGCGGAAACAAACGGTCAGCTTCTTCCGCAGCGGTCTGTACGGCTTCCAGCACCACGCCGGCCTCCACGGTGATGGTGAAGCCTTGCGGATCGACCGCGCGGATCCGGTTCATCCGTCCGAGCGACAGCACCACTTCCAGGCCGGATTCCCGCGGGATTTGGCCGCCGACCAATCCGGTGTTGCCGCCTTGCGGGACTATGGCGATGCCGTTCTGGGATGCATAGCGCATGATGGCGCCGACATCCTCTGTCGATCCCGGCCGAAGCACCATCGGTGTCCGGCCGTGGTACAGATCGCGCCACTCCACAAGATACGGCGCCTGATCGACCGGGTCGGTTATCACGTTTCCAGCACCGATCAGTTTGCCGAAGTTTTCAGCATGATTGTTCGGCTCCATAGGCGCAGATCCTCGTTCGGAAAGGGTGTGAAATCGGCGGCCAACATAGTGACCTTGCCGGTCCGCGTCGACGGTTCATTCCGCCACGGCCAGTCTTGAAGGAATGGGGGGGCTGTGCGATAGGAGGCCAGCCCGTTCGGGTGGGATGATTTTTCCTTTTCGGAGATGACGATGGCGGAAACGCGCGGATTGATGAACGGCAAGCGCGGCTTGATCATGGGCGTGGCGAACAACCGGTCGATCGCCTGGGGCATTGCCAAGGCTTTGAGCGATGCCGGCGCTGACATTGCCCTGACGTATCAGGGCGATGCGCTCAAAAAACGTGTCGAGCCGTTGGCCGATCAGCTGAATGCGTTTGTGGCCGGACATTGCGATGTGACCCATCCAGACAGCATCGACGCCGTATTCAACGCGCTAGAAGACCGGTGGGGGACAATCGACTTTCTAGTTCATGCGGTCGCGTTTTCCGACAAGGATGAACTCACTGGCCGGTATGTTGATACGACGGCTGCGAATTTCGCCAAGACAATGGATATCTCATGTTACTCGCTGACCGCCGTCACACAGCGGGCCGAAAAGCTGATGGGCGAGGGTGGATCGATCCTGACATTGACCTATTACGGCGCCGAAAAGGTAATGCCGCACTACAACGTGATGGGCGTTGCTAAGGCGGCACTGGAAGCCAGCGTGAAGTATCTCGCCATGGATCTTGGCCCCAAGAACATCCGTGTGAATGCCGTTTCGGCAGGACCAATCAAGACGCTGGCCGCTTCGGGCATTGGCGATTTCCGGTATATCTTGAAGTGGAACGAATATAACGCGCCCCTGCGCCGGTCGGTTTCGATCGAGGAGGTGGGGGACAGCGCCTTGTTCCTTCTGTCGGATCTTGGCCGTGGCGTGACCGGCGAAATCCAGCATGTCGACTGCGGCTATAACATTGTCGGCATGAAGGCGGTGGACGCGCCCGACATCTCCGTTGTGAAGGACTAGGTCGCGGACCTTTTGCGTATGGTGATTAAACGAGGTGACCCGCCTTCGATGATTGCGCGTATCATGGGCACGCCTTTGAACATGCGAGCAGGTGATGACGGTCGTTTCCAAGTTATCCAATCCGGCCCTGTTGCCTAGGACGCCGGCGCCTCAGTTTTTGGTATTCATCCGTCATGGTGAAACCGACTGGAATGCCGAAGGCCGGATGCAAGGGCAAAGGGACATCCCGCTCAATGTCAAAGGACTTTCACAGGCGGCGGAAAATGGCCGGCGTTTGCGCGGTTATTTTGAAGACGAAGCAGTTAGTCCGAAATCGCTCGATTTTGTCGCCTCGCCGCTTGGCCGGACCCGGCACACAATGGATCTTGTGCGCCGGGAGCTGGGGATGGACAACAAATCCTACCGGACAGATCCCCGGCTGATGGAACTGACCTTCGGCGCCTGGGAGGGTTTTACGCTTCAGGAACTTGCCAAAGACGTTCCAGACAAGGTCGCCGAACGCCGAAACGACAAATGGCGGTTCACGCCGCCGGGCGGTGAGAGCTACGAAATGCTGCGCCAGCGGATCGAGCCATGGCTGGCAGAGGTCAACCGGCCGACGGTTGTCGTGTCACACGGTGGCGTATTTCGGGTTATCCGCGGCCTTTTGGAGGGGCTTGCCACTGATGCGGTCCCCAAACTGGACACGCCGCAAGATCGCGTTTTTGTCTGGCGGGACAGCAGCGGAACCTGGCTATAGGTTATGGTTACCTTGAGGCGGTTTCGCCGCCAGACACGCGTCACGGCGAGATCGCCTCGTGCCATGTCCATTGCATCTAAACCAGTGAGGCGATCGCGTGCCGGGCAATGAGTTCTATAAGCAACTCCACGCATTTTCGGACTTTTCGGATCTCGGTGATCTAGGTGCCTATACTGCGGTTCCGGATGATTGGGTGGTCTTGGCGGCTGATATCGTGCGTTCCCGGGATGCAATTGCCTCCGGCCGGTATAAGGATGTCAATCTGATAGGCGCGGCGGTGATTGCCTCGGTGTTGAATGTCCTCGACCGCGACAATGTCCCGTTTGTTTTTGGTGGTGACGGAGCGTTTGTTCTGGTTCCGGCGTCAGCCGAAGCTGATGCGCGCACCGCATTGGCCGGTGTTGCCGTTCTCGCCCGCGATGTCGCACAGTTGGACCTTCGGATTGCCGCGATCCCGGTCGCGCATCTGCGTGGGCTGGGCACGGACATCCGCTTGCGCAAATATGAACTCAGCCCAGGCAATCATCTGGCCATGGCAATCGGCGACGGCCTTGAATGCGCTGAGCGGATCCTGAAAAATCCGGAGGCCGTCAGACCGTTCGCCATCGATCCGGACGGTTCGGCCCTGCCATCACTTGACGGATTGTCCTGCCGTTGGGAGCCGATTCCGGCCCGGCGCGGTGCGATAGTTTCAGTGATTGTGAAGCCGGCCGGTGGTGCGTCTCTTGCCTCAGTGGCCGAACGCATCGCGGAGGCGATTGGCTATGATCCGCTTTCAAATGGACCGGACGCTGCTCTTTTGACCAACGACCGGCTTCGGTTTCGTTTTTTGCCGCGGTCATTGGGAGCCGAGATCGGTCTGGTTGGTGCGGCCGCCGGCCGCCTGCGGTACGCCGTCAGGGCGATGGTCGAGTGCGTCGCCTTCGTGTGGGGGTACAAATCCGGACGCCGCGTCGGGCCGTTCGAACCGGTCCGTTACATGAATGAACTCGTCCGCAACACCGATCACCGGAAACTGGACGACTCTTTGCGTCTTGTTCTGGATGTGTCGGACCAGGGGCTTCAGCGGCTGACCGCCAACCTCGACGAGGCGTGGCAGGCCGGCCTCCTCCGATACGGTCTGCATGTCTCTGACCGCGCGATCATGACCTGTTTTGTTTCCGATATCGGTGAAAGCCGCCATGTTCATTTCATTGATGGCGCGGATGGTGGCTTTGCAATGGCTGCGCTAGACTTCAAGAAGCGTCTGGTGGATGGTCGTAATTCCGCGATTTGAAGCCGGGGTCTATCCGTTCGCATTAACCCGAAGCTGGTCGACCTGTGCGGACCTTTCGCCCGCCGGTTCCAATGAAATTGCGGCTCCGAATGTTGCGGCTTTTGCGAGGAACTCCTCCCGCGGAACAGCCTTGGAAACGAGCCAGCCCTGGATAACATCGCAGCCGCTTGCCGCTAACCAGTCTAGCTCGGCCTGGGTTTCAACGCCCTCCGCTAGCACCTCGATATCCAGGCTCTTCGCCAACTGAATCAGCGCGCTGGTGAATTTTTGCAAGTCTGGATCAGAATCGACCCCGGACACGAAGCTCCGGTCTATTTTGACCCGATCGACATGCAGATCGCGAAGACTGGAAATACTCGAATGCCCGGTGCCAAAATCATCGAGTTCAACAAAAAAGCCGATCTGCGACAGCGTTGCGACATTTGCCTTGACCGGTTCAGAAGTCACTGCGTCGACCATCACGGCCTCGAGGATTTCCACACTCACATTGCGCGGTGACAGGCCGGCCTCGTGAACGGCATCCAAAAGCCTTTCCACACAGTCGGGTGCCGCTAGGAAGCTTGCTGAGACATTTATGCCGACATGAAACGGCATCGGCCGGTCGTCGACGAATTCGGCCGCCAGCTCAAACGCCTGACCGCGAACCGTATCGTCCACCGCGTCCATATATCCTGCTTCGGCCGCAGCTGGAAGGAATGCCGCCGGGAAGCGGATGCCGTTGTCGTCATCGATCCAGCGGACCAGGGCTTCGGCGCCGACCGTGGCACCCGTTCTGGCGCAGATCTGCGGCTGAAACCACGAGACGATGCGGCCGTTCTTAAGCGCCAGGGCGAGTTCTTTTGCGACCTCGGCGTTTTTGTCGAATTCAGCGCGCATGTCCGGATCGAACACACAGATCGCCGATGAGCCCTTGCGTTTGGCTGCCTTGAGTGCCAGCGCAGCCTCCAAAACCGTCTCTTCTGCAACGGCCCCATGCCTGAGCGAAAGGCCGATGCACGTATCCAGCGCCAAAGTGCGGCCGTCATTGTGCCGTTCCCGGGTCAACACATCCGCCGCCGTGTCGGCAAGATCGCGAAGCTCTCGCAAGCTCTTGGAGAGCCCGTGACGGACGATGATGAATTCCGTGCCGCCGGTCCGGGCAATGAAATCCGTTCCAGATACCAGGCTGCTCAGATCTTGCGCCACCTCCCGCAATACCGAATCGCCCGTGCCCTCGCCGAAAACGCTGTTGATGGCCTTGAAATGCCGGATGTCGATCAGCACCATCCCCGACGTCTGCCAGGCCTTATCCGCCGGCGGGTTTTCAAGATGCCGCATGAGGGCGCGTCTGTTCGGCAACCCGGTCAAGGGGTCGTGAAAACCGAGTGCATCGAACTCCTGCTGGGTTTGTTCAGCAAGACTGCGTCCGAGAACGATCGCCAGACCGAATGCAGCCAGGATCACCAGCAGTCCGACGGAACTGGCAAGCACGAGCCGAAGCAGGGTCGCATTCCGCCGACCCTGCAAATCATCGATCATATAGGCAATGGATGCGTTCCAAAGGTCCATACTGGCCTTTGCCAGCGCTGGAAACCGGGCCAAGGCCGGTTCGATAACGATGTCGCTGCCAACGGACGCGCGGCCGGTCGATAAAAGCAACTCCGATCCGGCCGATTGAAACGACGCGTTGGCATCCCGGAACGCCGACGCAAGGCGCTTCAATTCCTCTGACCGTTCAGCCGGCAGACGCATTGACTGCATCGGCGTGATGCGGCCCACATTGTCCGCAGCCACTTTGAACTGTCCGCCCTGGACAGGGATAACCATCCGGACCCATTGATTGATCGTTTCCTTGGACGCCAGCTGATCGCCCATGTGAACCAGCGCGGCGGCTTCGAAAATCACCGCCGGGATCGTGTCGCTGATGAGGAATTTGAACTCGCTCGATTGCTGATCGGAAATGGATCCAAGGTTCGCTGCATGTGCCACGACACGCACATAATCGCGCGCATGGCTAAGGGAGCGACCGACCAGTTTTGCGTGGATGAACCGCTCATAGTGAGACAAGGCCAGATTTTGCTCGGAGATCGTCAGCCCAAGACGGCTCAGGTCAGGATGCGGAGCGGTCGTACTATCGAATGTGTTTTGAAGTTTGTCTTCTAGCAGAGGGGTCAGTTGTTCGATCGCCGCCAGCCCATGCAACCCGCGGTCGATTGTCTGGACCTGCGTCATGGACGCTTTGATCCATAGCGAAGCGAACAGAATGCTCGGTCCTAGAAGAAATATGATGATGCCGGTTAACCGGCCACGCAAAGTCAATCAACGCCCCATCGTGTTACTCACTTGACTTGAGGAGGTTACACGCAGGTCTTTAATATTTTCCGAATCTACCGCTATGTTTCTGATACTCGGATGAAAATACCAGTGTATTGATGAGCGGGCGCGTTTGGCGCCGATTCAAATACGAGCGGTGATACAAATAATATCATGCGGTACCGCCCACCTCACTTGTGGCCTTCCATCGCCCCTTGAGGTTCACCCGGTGATGACGTATCGCTGGCCGGCGTTTCGTCCGTTCGATCTTGCAAGGTCGCGGCTGTAGGAAGTGAGAAAGTCGGCCAATGTCGCACAACACATTCGGGTATTTGTTTCGGGTCACCACTTGGGGCGAAAGTCATGGCCCCGCGATCGGCTGCGTCGTGGACGGCTGTCCGCCATTGATCCCGCTCGTCGAGGACGACATCCAGGGCTTCATGGAAAAGCGCAAACCCGGCCAATCCCGGTTCACCACGCAGCGCCGCGAAGCCGACCAGGTGCGGATCCTGTCCGGTGTCATGGTCGACGAGGACGGCGTTCAAAGAACAACCGGGACACCGATTTCTCTACTGGTCGAAAATACGGACCAAAGATCCAAGGACTATTCGGAGATCAAAGACCGGTTCCGGCCCGGCCATGCGGATTTCACGTATCAATCCAAATACGGCATTCGCGACTATCGCGGTGGTGGCCGTTCGTCGGCACGCGAGACCGCCATGCGGGTGGCCGCGGGTGCGGTCGCCAGGAAAGTGCTTGAGGGTGTAACGATCCGCGGTGCGTTGGTTCAGGTCGGCCCGCACAAGATCGACCGGGAGAACTGGGACTGGGCGGAAGTGGACCGCAATCCGTTCTTCGCACCCGACAAGGACGCTGCGGAACACTGGGCAACCTATCTGGACGGCGTTCGAAAGGCGGGATCTTCCGTTGGTGCTGTGATCGAAATCGTTGCTGAGGGTCTTCCGGTCGGGCTCGGCGCGCCGATCTACGGGAAACTGGATACCGAACTTGCCGCCGCGATGATGTCCATTAACGCGGTCAAGGGCGTGGAAATCGGCAATGGATTTGAGGCCGCGGCCCTCACCGGCGAGGCCAACGCAGATGAAATGCGAATGAGCGATGACGGGATGCCGCGGTTTTTGTCGAACAACGCCGGCGGCGTGCTTGGCGGGATCTCAAACGGTGATCCGCTGGTTGTCCGGTTCGCTGTCAAACCGACGTCGTCGATCCTGACCGAGCGCAAATCCGTAACCCGGCACGGCGAAGAGGTCGACGTACGGACCAAGGGCCGCCACGATCCATGCGTCGGGATCCGCGCGGTGCCGGTCGGCGAGGCCATGATGGCCTGTGTCCTGGCCGACCACTGGCTGCGCCACCGCGGGCAAGTTGGCGCGTTTGGGTAACACCGACATCTTTGCCGGTTATCCCAATTGTGATTGTTCTCGGCATTATCCCGAAAAGACCGGCACAAACACAAGCATAAGCCCACCGGCCAATGCCGTCACCCGCAGTATCCATCCCCGCTCGGCGATCAGACCGAAGGACACAAGCGACAGGCCGATTGCGACCCGCAGGAATACAAGCGAGGCGGCCAGCGGTTCAACGGCAAGGTCTAGGAGCTCCGGATTGGCAATCATTCCGAGCGGAATGATGTAAAGCCCGACACCGAGCGCCATCGCCGTGAACGCCACCTTGAGCCAGTTCTCCCCGATCATGCCCGAGGCTATGAACACCGCGCCGCAGACCGGCGGTGTGATGGTCGACAGAAGCGCGAACCAGAAGACGAACAAATGGGCCTGGAGCGGGTCGAGGCCAAGCTGGATCAGCGCCGGGCCGGCGACCGAGACGCAAATCACGTAGGCCGCGGTCGTCGGGACTTCCATGCCGAGCACGAGACAGGCGAGGGCGGTCAAAAACAACGACGGCCACAACAGGCCTTGCGAACCGGACAGTATGAGCGACGTGATCTTCACGCCGAGGCCGGTAATCGCAAGAACGCCGATGATGATCGAGGCGCACAGGATGATCGCGGCGATCAGCGAAACCTGTCGTGCCGCAGTCAAGAGGGCAAGCTCGGCCCGTTCGAAGAATGCGGCTGGGCTGACCTTCAGGCTGCGGTCCAGCGCCAGCATCAATACGCCGGCAAGTATGGCAAGGCTTGCCGCGTATTGCGGTGTCACGCCGCTGATGAACATGCCCCAAAGAAGCACCGTGAATGGAATGAGGAAGAAACAGGAGGTGATCACCACGTCCCGCCCGCTTGGGCGGTCTTCCGGTGCGATCCCTTTCAAGTCAAAGCAGCTGGCATAGGCATTGATGCCCGCCCAGACCGCCAGGAAGTAAAGGACGGCGGGCAGAAAGGCGGCCGATATGATGGACGTGTAGGGCACGCCCGTCAGTTCCACCATGACGAAGGCCCCGGCGCCCATCAGCGGCGGCATGATCTGGCCGCCGGACGAGGCGACGGCTTCAACGGCCGCCGACAGGCGCTTCGGATAGCCAAGTTTGGTCATCGCCGGAAGCGTGATGGCGCCCGTTGAGGCAACATTCGCGGAGGCTGAGCCGGAAATCGACCCAAACAGCGCGGAAGACAGCACGGAGACTTTCGCGGCACCGCCCTTGAGGCTGCCGGCGGCCGCGGCAGCGACATTCATGAAGCCCTTTCCCGCCTCACCGGCATTGAGGACGGCGCCGAATATCACAAAAATCGCGACGACGGAGACTGAGACGCCGGTCAGCGATCCCCAAATTCCCCCCTCTGCAATCGTCAATGTGCCCAGAAAACTGTTCAGCGGTGTTCCGGCATGGCCAAATTCACCGGGAATATGCTGCCCGAAAAGGCCGTATAGGAGAGCCGCGAGCGCCACCAACGGCAGTGGCCATCCGATCGCCCTGCGGGCCGCTTCCAGCACGCAGACCAGCAATACGACCGCCAGCGCGCGTTGAAAATCGCCCTCCAAGAACCCGTACTGGTCGCCAAGGGCGTCCTTGTTGATGGCGATCCAGAGACAAGCGCCGGCACCGAGGATCGTCAGGAGGATGCCTGACATCCGAGCCAGTCCCGATGTCACGTCGCTGAAAACAAAAATCCAGGGAAGCGCCAAGGCCATGTGCAGGGGCCGGCTGACCAGATTCGGCACGAGGCCTGAGAATATCAGGCTCAGGTGAAATCCAACCAGAACGGCCGCCAGACCGAGCTTGGTCAGCCGCAGCGGCGCGGGTTCACGTCTCATGTTTTGGTTCAAGCCAATGGCAGGACGGATCCGGGCAGTGTTTTGCCCGGATCCTTAAAGCAGACAAATCTACCTCTGCCCATCAGTGATCGGGAATCCGGCTTCTTCATAATAACGCAAGGCACCGGGGTGGATTTTGCCGGTAATGGTTGCCATCAGACCCTCGTCGACGCCTTTCCACCAGGGGGCGCCCTCACTCATCTTGGTCTTTTGGTCCCAGAACGTTTTTGTCAGCGCGTAGGCGGCATCATCGTCCATGGCGGTTGTTGTATAGGCCACCACCGGCAACGACGTGGTCGTGATCTCGGCGGTCTGCCCTGAATAAGTGCCCGCCGGAATGACCGTTTTGGTGCGTTTGGTCTGCGCGATCTGATCGTCGTTCAGGGACAGAACCGTCACGTTGGAGGATGCGGCGGCTTCGATGACATTCGGAGCCGGCCAGGACCCGGCGGTCACGAACCCGTCGATCTGGCCGTTCTTGAGGGCAGGCACCGCGTTGGACAGTTCAACTTCGGCAAGCGTCACTTTACCGTCGAGGCCGAACAGCTTGAGATACTTCTCGCCCTCGCGCGCACCGAACGAACCTTTTCCAAGCAGGATGGTTTTGCCTTCCATTCCGGCAAAGTCGGTTGCTCCGCTGTCCGCTGACATGACGAAATGCATCGTCAGCGACGGGATCGGAAACAGTGCCCGGATTTCATCGAATTTCGGGTCGCCCTTGCCTTCAAACATGGCCTTGCCGCCCTGGGCGAGCCGAACCAGCGCAGGCGGTGTCGTGAATACGTAATCGGCGCCCCTGGCTCTGACTTCCATGACGTTTTGAACCGAGCCCTGGCTTTCCTCGACCGTGACAATGAGGTCGCCGTTTGAGCCTGCCTTGACCGCTTCGGCGATCTGAACGCCCATCTGGTAGTAGGAGGACGTCGATTTGGCGGACTTGTAGGTGATCCGTGTTTCCGCCTGGGATCCGCCGGCCAGCGCAAGGCCGGCAAGCGCGCTGATGCCCAGGGTTACAAACGTTGATTTCATGCATTCCTCCCGCGCGAGACGCGGCCGCTTGTGATTCTTTGCTTCGGCCGCGTTCTGTTTTTCGATGGTGATGCTGAAGACTGCACCAGAAGGGCGGGGGCCGACAAGGTCACATCAATGACGTGAGGTCCGTTTTGCGGACGGCCGAAACGCGATCAAACGCGCCAAAACGGTATCGGGATCGTTTGTCAGCGGGTGCAACTCGATCGTGAGGACGTCCGTGCCGTCCTCCCTGCGCCGGCTGCTCCAATTGCGCATCATAAAGCGTTTCCAGATCGGGAAGCGTTCTGGTTTAACGATGGCGTCTTCCAGGGGGCGGGTCAGGGAGACTTTCAATCGCGCGAGGCGGATCGTTCGAACCGATGTGCGGACCAACTCGATACCGGAGATCGCGCCCCAATCCACGAAACCGATCCGTTCGACGAACAATCCGTCGTTGTTCGCCCCGATTTGCGGCACGCCCCTGTCAATCATGGGATAGTGCCAAAAGGCAATCGCGAGGGGAAAAAGAGCTCCCGCCATGATCAGATACTGGCCCGAAAAGAGCCCGACCGCGGCCAGGATCACCCCTAATAAAATGGCACCATAGACGAGGGCATCGCCGCTCGATTTATCGAAGCCGAGCGCAAAGGGCGCCGGTTTTTCCGGCTCTTCCAGGGACGCAAAAGGATCGGATTCCGTTTCAACCATGAGACCGCGATGCCAATCAGGTCAGCTGTCGAGGATTTCGGTTTCCTCAATCTTGATGTCGAAACCCTCAAGCCCAACATAGTGCCTCTCGCGGGACGCGAAAAGCCGAATGGACGCAACGCCGAGGTCCTTGAGGATCTGCGCGCCGAGACCGATCTCGCGCCATTGCTCCTGACGGACTTGGGCCGATCCGTGTTCTTCCGATTCTGCCGCTTCCAAGTCGGGGCGCGGGCGGCGGGAATGGCGGGCAACGCCGACCGACCCTTCCCGGAGATACACGATGACGCCGCGTCCGCGTTCGGCGAACAGTTGCATGGTCGTGTCGAGGGGCTGTGTTTCTCCAAAGACATCGTCGAGGACCGATTCAAGCTGCAGCCGGACCGGCACGTTGCGGCCATCCAGGATGTCGCCGTAGACGACCGCGACGTGGTGCATGGGGTCATATGGTGTGGAATAGGTCATGGCATAGGCCGGACCGACGACCGTTTCGATCGGTTGCTCGTTGATCCGTTCCACAAGGCGCTCGGTGCGCTGGCGCCAGGCGATCAGGTCGGCCACAGACACCATCGTCAATCCGTATTCGGCGGCAAACTCGGCAACCTGGTCGCCGCGTTTGACGGTGCCATCGTCATTGACCAGTTCGCTGATGACCCCGACCTCTTCCAGTCCGGCCAGACGGCACAGATCAACGGCCGCTTCGGTATGTCCGGAGCGCATCAGGACCCCGCCTTCTTTCGCGACCAGCGGAAAGATATGGCCCGGGCGGACGAAATCTTCCGCGGCGACGTTGTTGTTGGCCAGCGCGCGCACGGTCGCGCATCGCTCGTCCGCGGAAATGCCGGTTGTCAGTCCCTGGCGGTAGTCGACCGAGATGGTGAAGGCGGTCGCCAGGGGCGCGTCGTTTTCCGCGACCATCGGATCCAAACGTAACCTACGCGCGTTCTGGACGGTCATCGGAGCACAGATGATCCCGGACGTATGCCGGACCATGAAGGCCATCTGTTCCGGTGTCACCTTGCCGGCGGCAACGATCAGATCGCCCTCGTTTTCGCGGTCATCGTCGTCGGTAACGACCACGATCTCGCCGCGCTCGAACGCGCGTATGGCTTCTGCGACACGGGTCTGGGACACGGGGTGCTCCTTGGTTATGGAAAGGCCGAGAAAATCATTCGGGGTGACGTCGCCATTGGTGGCATCGGCGATCTTGCGCGCCATGTCGCGGGACACCCAGGCATTGGGGTCGTTGCACAGCGCAGTCACCGATGCCGGTGAAAGGTTCGCACGGCGGGCGAACGCGCTGCGGCTTTCGCCGGTCTGCAACAGCCAATGGTCCAGTCTCATGGCACCGATGTACGCCGATCCGTCACCGGGGACAAGGTGAAGGATAGAATTTTTTCAGTGATACTGAAAAGCGTCTATGCGGGCTTTACGAACTCCGCCATCCGGCTGACGAACGCCGGAGTGACCTCGCGCAGTTCGAGTCCGGTGTCCCGTCCGATCGCGCCGAAATCCTCCTTCAAGTAGGAGGTGTAATAGGGTTCGTGGAAGAGTTGCGGGAAAAGTGACAGCAAGCCGTCATAGTCCGGCACGTCGCCCGTCTGCAGGCTATCGACGAACAAGAAGCTGCCGCCTGGTTTGAGGACCCGCGCCACTTCGGCAAAGACCTGGCGCCGGATTTTGGGCGGCAGTTCGTGAAACAGATAGACGCAGGAAACGACATCGAGGCTGTTGTCGGCAAACGGCAGTTGCTCAGCTTTGGCGGTTGTGTACGCCGCGCGCGGATTGCCGAGCCGGTCCCGGGCAACGGAGAGATAAGGTTCGCTCAAGTCAACGCCGATGCCGCGCAAGCGCGGGAATGCGCCAAGTGCTGGACCGAGCAAACCGCTGGTGCCGCAGGCAAGGTCCATATAGGCGAGTTTGCGCTG
Source organism: Roseibium sp. (assembly GCA_017643215.1). Taxonomy (GTDB): domain Bacteria; phylum Pseudomonadota; class Alphaproteobacteria; order Rhizobiales; family Stappiaceae; genus Roseibium. The sequence continues at coordinate 734,630 of JAEPNV010000001.1, forward strand.
GTCCTTCCGGCGGATGATTCTGGCAAAGGGCACGAGCGCGCGCCGGCGCATCGCGGCCGTCGCCCCGGAAAACAGGACATCCACCTGAAAGTCATAGAGCTTTGCGCTTTCCTCCGACAGCCAGCCGTCGGTCTGAAAATGGAAGTTCTGGCGATAGTAGCGCGGCAGCGTATCCGGAAACCGTGCGCGGTCCTCAAAAACTTCCTGGTGCGCACCCGTGGCGCGGCGGCGCGCAACTTCAGGCACGTCCTTGAAGAATGCACGGCTGGTCGCCAGCAACTCGCGCGGCGACATCGTGCCGTCCTGTGGCATGGGATAATCGCCGGCTTCGACTGATTTCAAATCGGCGGCGAACAGTTTCGCGATATCCGACAACATCCGGCGCTGGCTCGGCACCGGGCCATCTGGAACAGGTTTGGGAACCGGCGGCAGGTCTTTTTGAATGCGTTGGTTGATCCGGCGCATGGCTTCCGAATGGACAGTGTAGAGCGCCACCCGGCTCGTTTGTGCGACCGCGTAGCGCGCGCGGCGGGCGATCGAGAAAAGGTTCGGACGTCCAGCGTCCACCGATTGGGTGCCGGATGCCGTATCAGCCGGTGCGGCGCGCTCCATCGCCGGTCTCCTTCGTTAAAACCGCAACCACCTCAATATGGGGCGAAAACAGGAACTGGTCCACGGGCGTGACCGTTTGTAGCGCATATCCTCCATCGATCAGAATTCGAAGGTCCCGTGCAAGCGTGGCCGGATTGCAAGACACGGCCACGACAATGTTGACGTTTGAGGCGGCAAGCTGAACAGCCTGGGCGTGTGCGCCCGCGCGCGGCGGATCGAATACGACGGCGTCGAAGCGATCGAGGTCCTCTTTGATCAGCGGGCTGCGAAACAGATCCCTTCGGGTCAAGGTCACGGGCTTCAGACCTTGCGTCCGGCGTATCGCGGCATCCAGTGCCTTGAGAGCGGCTGCATCTCCCTCAACCGCGTCGACCTTGGCCTTTTTGGCGATCCGCAGGGCGAACGTCCCGCTGCCGGAAAAAAGATCGGCCACGGTCTTGGATGCCCCAAGGCCGGCAAAAACCAGTTCCGCGAGCGCCGCCTCAGCCCGCCGCGTTGCCTGAACGAAGCCGCCAGGCGGAGGAACAACCGGAGTCCCGCCGATGTCAAGTGCCGGCGGCCGGACCTCCAGAAGAACCTCGCCATTGACAGAGAGGCGCGCCCAATCGGCGGACGCCGCGATCATGGACACATCCGCGATCTTCTTGGCATATCCCCGGTCGGCCTTGTCGATGGCAACATCAAGACCAGCGGTCGTTGCGAGCACCGTCACCCGCATTTCGCCCTTCTTTGGCAGCAGGATCGCCGAAACACGCTTCAGGTCGATGAGCGCCCGCACGATGGCCGGCTCCAAGACCGGGCATTCGGCGATATCCACCAGACGATTGCTGGCGGCTTCGTGATACCCGAACAAGATGGCGCGGCCCGCGCGCGCGGCCGAAAAAACCGCGCGCCGCCGGGATCCCGTGGTCTCGGCGATAACCGGTTGGACCGGATGATCGATGCCGCGGCCTGTAAGCGCTTTTGCGACCAGATCCCGTTTCCAGGCCAAATACGGGCCTTCGTCCAGATGCTGGACTGTGCAGCCGCCGCAGAGTTGGAAATGCCGGCATTGAGGGGTGATCCGGTCCGGGCTTTCCTTGGTGAGACGATATTCTGCCGCGCGGCCGTCCTGGACATCGGCCAGCACCGTTTCACCGGGCAACGCGCCGGGAACATAGACCGGACCGGCCGCGGTAAGCGCGATCCCGTCGCCGCGATGGCCGAGTTCGGTGATATGGAGTTCGGTTTTGGTCATGGGCGAGCGTTAGCCGCGATCGCAGGTTACGGCAAGGCCGCCTTCATCGGTTTTGCCGTTTGCCGTGAAGCAGCCATTCGCGGTTGCCATCGCCGCCTGAGACCGGCGAGGGCACGAGATTTCCGGCCGACCATCCGGGTACCGAGTTCAGCCAGTTTTGTAGATCCCGCGCGACGTCTTCCGCCACTACATTGTCGACCAGGCCGCCTTTGCCGATATGGCCGCGGCCGGCTTCAAACTGGGGTTTGACCAAAAACACGCCCTCCGCGTCCGGTGCGGCCAGATGGAGCGCGGGGGGAAGCGCGAGCTTCAGGGAAATGAAACTGACGTCGGACACAATGAGGTCCGGCCGGTCGCCCCCGAGGTCGTCGCCGGTCAACTCGCGGGCGTTCAGACCTTCGCGCATTACAACACGCGGGTCGCCCGCAATCGACTCATGCATTTGCCCATGACCAACGTCGATCGCATGGACCTTGTGCGCGCCGCGTCCAAGGAGCACCTGCGTGAAGCCGCCGGTGGACGCGCCAATATCGAGGCAGCACCGTCCGGCTGGATTCACCTGGAAGGCCTCAAGGCCGGCTACGAGTTTTAATGCGGCTCTTGAAACATAACCGGCAGCGGGGTCGTCGACGGAGACTGTTGCCCCGTCACGGGTCTTTTGGCCCGGCTTGAAGCATATTTTCCCGTCGACGGTCACAGTGCCGCGCAAGATCGCATCCCTGGCCCGGGCGCGTGTTTCAAAGTGCTTTCGTTCGACAAGCAACTGATCAAGGCGCTGGCCCGGCATGTCGGATTGGTTCTCCCGCCGCTAGATCGACGTGTTCCGCGCCATTTCGATCAAAAACATCCGGCAATCGCGGCCAGCAACTTATCGACATACACCCGCTCGCCGGCACGCAGCCACAAGAGGCCCGACGCTGCAATAAGCAGCGTCGCTCCCGTGGCCAATCCTGCATAAAGCGGCAATCGCACGCCGTTGCTCCTTTATGACGACTGCTCGGCCGTGTCGATCAGCCGGCGCAGCTTTTGAAGCGCCGTTTCTTCCGCCTCGCCATAGGCGATCGTCCCAACGAACCTGTTCTCCGCGTTCATCAGGAACACCGAGGCCGAATGGTCCATCGTGTAGTCGCCGTCGTCAAGGGGAACCCGTTTGGCGTAAACCCGGTACGCTTTCACAACCGCATCCACTTGCTGGCGCGAGCCGCTCAACGCCAGGATACGGTCGTCGAAGGCAGCGACATAGTCGCGCATGACCTCCGGTGTGTCGCGTTCGGGATCAACGGTAACAAACGCATAGTGAAGCCGGTTCGCGTCCGGTCCGAGTTCATCGATCCATCCCTGCACGTCCGACAACGTGGTCGGGCACACATCCGGACAGAAGGTGAAGCCGAAGAACATGACCTTCGGTTTGTCCGCCAGGTCAGCATCGGTGACCACCGCACCGGTTCCGTCGACAAGTTCAAACGGGCCGCCGATGGCCGCCAAGGGTTCGATCAAGGCACTGCCGCCGGAATTGCTGGTCGTGCTTTGCATGTAGATCAGGGCGCCCGACGTTGCGGCTAGAGCAGCGACCACTGCCCAGGCCCCGTATCTGAGAAGTTTCATACCAGCCATGATGCCCTCAGTTCTTGCCGTGTCCGCTGTGGTTCATCTTGCCGTGATCCATGGCCTTCGCGCCCATGGGCGCCACGGCCAAGTCAATGTCCACCGACCCGGCCTTTTCAAAGGTCAGGGAAACCGGGACCCTTGTACCTTCTTCAAAGCGGCCTTTTAGCCCCATGAACATGATGTGCAGGCCGCCCGGTTTCAATGTCACGGTCTCGCCGGCGGGAATCTCGATGCCGTTGTCCATTTCGCGCATTTTCATGATGCCGTCCTGAATGGCCATTTCATGAATCTCCACCCGGTTCGCGGTTTCGGACGCCGCCGAGACCAGGCGGTCGGACTCTGAGCCTGAGTTGCTGATGGTGACGAAACCGCCGCCGGCCTTGGCATTGGGCGGCGTGGCGCGGGTCCAGCTCTCTGACAGCGTGAGGTCGCCGATGGTGACGTCGCCAGCCTGGGCAGAAAGGGAGACAAGCGAAAGAGCCGCGGCGGCGGCAAGGGTTTTCAAAAGGCTCATGTCGAGATCCTTGATCTGAATTTGATGTTGTGCCGAACAGTCAGATCAAGGCGGAAGGGGGTGCCCGGATCGCGCCCGTGGACGCCAACACGGACAGAACGGCCGGCAACCCAAAAGGGAGAATCCGCGCGGACAGCGACACGGTGTGCCGCAAGCCAAGGTCATCCTCTGCGCGGGTTGCCAACACTTTTGCCGTGTGCCCGCAGACCGGACCGCACGTGCAGTCGCCGGGATCGTGGGTTGCCCGTGTCCGGTCGTCCAGCTCCAGCGCGGACGGCTGGCATATCATGCCAAAGGCCTGCGCGGACGACGGGGAGAGGGCCAAACTCAGCGTGACGACCACCACTTGTGCCAGCAGCCCGAGCGCCGCCAACACGGCAACGGGCATGCGCTCTTGCCGCAGACAGTTCATCAAGGTCGGGCCGGGTCGAAACATGGCCGGACTATGTTGGTTTTTTTCGCCCGCGTCGAGCGCCGAAATGCCACAGGGGGCGCGAGCCCGGGTTCGGCTCGCGAAGCCGCTACTCGGCTTATGATTTGGCGCTGCCGGCTGCTTCGCCCCCGCCCGTTGGCTCAAGTCCATCCACCTGCGCCCCGGTTCGATCATCGGCTCCGGATGCGTCGTCGTCCGCCGGCGTCTCGGTCTCAAAGTTATAGATGTCATCCTCATAGGCGGGAAACTCCTCTGGCGGGATGACGTTGTCCGCGTCCACATCGAGCGGTTCGGATGTGATGACAGAACCAACCTGAGCAGTGGTCGCGTATTCGAAGTCTGTCTTGTCCTCTGGATCGACGGCGGCGCGGGTTAGGACGCGGGTCAGGAGGAAGGCAACGAGCGCCAGTTCCACAACAACGATCATCGCGAACAGGCCGCTCGGTCCGCCCTGGCTCATCAGGATCGAGGCCACCATCGGGCCGATGATCGAGCCGACGCCGAAGGCGAGCAGCAGGCCTGACGAGGTTTCCACGAAGTCCTCCGGTTCGGCATAGTCGAAGCCATGGGCAACCGCGATCGCATAACAGGGCTGAGAAAAAACGCCGACAACAACGGCGAGAGCTGCAGCCATGTAAAAATCGGTTGGACCCGCCACCGAAATTCCGAGAGCGGTCCCCGCCGTTAACACAGCCAGCCCGATCAACACGATCCGCCGGTCGAAGAGGTCGGAGATTTTGCCCGCCGGCCATTGAGACAGCATGCCGCCGGCGATGATCGCAGCGGCATAAAGTGCTGCCTGATCGGTCGAAAATCCGATCTGCGATCCGTAAAGCGGGGTGAGGGTCCACAGCGTGCCGTTGGTGACGCCGACCAGAAGACTGCCGACAAAGGCCGCCGGCGAGGTTTTATAGAGTTTGATGGGCCGGAACTGAACGAGGGCGATCGGCGCGGGCTGCGTGGTTGTTGTCAAGGCGACCGGCAGGACAGCCAGGCTTGCGGTAACCGACGCAACGACGAAGGGTACAAACGAGTTGATGTCCATGCCGGAGATCGACACCTGACCGACCATCGTCGCGCCGAAGAGAATGACGATGTAGATGGACATGATCGTGCCACGATTTGCATTCGTGGCGCGCTCGTTCAGCCAGCTTTCCACGATCATGTAAAACGCGGCCAGACAAAAGCCCGAAACGATCCGGATCAGTGTCCAGATTGCCGGTTCAACGGCAATCGGATGGAGAATGGCGGCCGCGGACATGAGCGAGACCATGGCAGCGAATGCCCGGATATGGCCGGCTCGCATGATCAGATGCGGTGCCCCGAGGCAGCCGAGCACAAGACCGACAAAATAGGCAGACGACATGGCACCGATTTCAAGGTCCGTGAACGCCGCCTGCGACGCGGCCAGCGGCAAAAGCGTCGATTGCAGACCGTGCCCAAGAACAAAAAACGCGACAGACAGAAGAAGCGCCGAGATCGGCGCGAGTGTCTGAATCATGCCCGCCTCCAGACGTGTGCCCAAACCAAAAAAACGCCGGCGGTGGCCGACGCGATTTGGTTTCATTCAGCTTTTTCAGGTGGCGGTTTTTTTGTCAATCACGCTGGTTTGCATAGCTTTCCAATGCGCTATGGCGCTGGTGCATATGTGTCTCGTCAAGCGCTGCGATATGTCGTTACGGCATTTGATCCAAAGGCCTCAAAGACGGTCTTCATGATCCCGTCGCAGTCAAGACCGGCCTGACGATACATCGCGTCCGGCTTGTCCTGATCGATGAAACGGTCAGGAAGGTGAAGCGTCCGGATTTTCAGTCCGCGATCGAGCGCACCGCGGGTTGAAAGCATCGTCAGGACTTGGCTTCCAAATCCGCCGACCGCGCCCTCCTCAACGGTGACAAGCACTTCGTGCTCGCCGGCCAGCCGCAGTATGAGGTCGTCGTCGAGGGGCTTGGCAAACCTTGCGTCCGCTACAGTCGTGGAAAGACCCGCCGCGTCGAGTTCCTCCGCGGCTTTCAGGCACTCCGCCATCCGGCTGCCGAATGACAGCAACGCGACCTTTGTGCCTTCCTGGCGAACGAGGCCTTTGCCGATTTCAAGGGGGACGCCTTTGTCCGGCAATTCAAGGCCGACGCCTTCGCCACGCGGATAGCGAAACGAAATGGGTCCGTCATCGTAGGCGACGGCGGTGGCGACCATGTGCCGGAGTTCGGCCTCATCGGCCGCCGCCATAACGACAAAACCGGGCAGGCACGCAAGGAAGGTCGTATCGAACGCACCGGCATGGGTGGGCCCGTCCGCCCCAACTAATCCGGCCCGGTCGATCGGAAACCGAACGGGCAGGCCCTGGATTGCGACATCATGCACGACCTGATCAAACGCCCGCTGGAGGAAGGTCGAGTAGAGCGCCGCAAATGGCTTGAATCCTTCCGTCGCAAGTCCCGCAGCGAATGTCACGGCGTGCTGCTCGGCGATGCCGACATCGAATGTGCGCTCAGGAAAGGCCTGTCCGAACAGATCCAAACCGGTGCCGTCCGGCATGGCGGCCGTGACCGCGACGATCTTGTCGTCTTTGGCCGCCTCTTCGATCAGCGCGTTGGCGAACACGCGGGTGTAGCTGGGCGCGTTTGCTTTCGGTTTGGATTGTTTGCCGGTCACCACGTTGAATTTGGCGACACCGTGATATTTGTCCTTGGCTCCTTCCGCCGGCGGATAGCCTTTGCCCTTTTGGGTCACGGCGTGGATCAGGACCGGGCCATGATCCGTGTCGCGGACGTTCTTCAGGATGGGAAGCAAATGGTCGAGATTGTGACCGTCCACCGGTCCGACATAGTAGAATCCGAGCTCTTCAAAAAGCGTCCCGCCGGTCCAAAAGCCCCGGGCGTATTCTTCCGCTCTCGCGGCCTTTTCCTGCAACGGCCGGGGCAGGTTTTTGGCAAGGCTTTTGGCCGCGCCGCGTAGGCTCTGATACGTGGGACCGGACACCAGCTTGGCGAGATAGGCGGACATGGCGCCGACGGGGGGCGCAATCGACATGTCGTTGTCGTTCAAGATGACGATCAGACGTGATCTGAGAGACCCGGCATTGTTCATCGCCTCGTAGGCCATACCGGCCGACATCGCGCCATCGCCAATGACCGCAATCACGTTGTTCGTTCCGCCGGCGAGATCCCGGCCAACCGCCATGCCGAGCCCGGCAGAGATGGACGTCGACGAATGCGCGGCGCCAAATGGATCGTATCGGCTCTCGGCCCGCTTGGTAAAGCCGGACAGGCCATTGGCCTGGCGAAGCGTTCGAATACGGTCGCGGCGGCCGGTGAGGATCTTGTGCGGATAGCACTGATGTCCGACATCCCAGATCAGGCGATCATCGGGTGTATTGAAGACATAATGGAGGGCCACCGTCAGTTCGACGACCCCGAGCCCGGCACCAAGATGGCCGCCCGTGGTTGAAACAGCGTCTATCGTTTCGGCCCTCAGCTCATCTGCGAACTGGGCAAGGTCAGCTTCTTCCAACCTGCGCAAGTCCGACGGCAATTGAACCTGATCGAGCAACGGTGTGTGTGGTTTCGAAGTCACGTGGGGGATGGGCTCCAAGGAACGGCGATCACTTTCGCAGCCTTACATCATGCCCGGACGGTGAGCAAACAGTCTCCCGGCGCTCATGCTCCTGCACCATGGCAGAAATGCCAATCTCTGTTGGAGATATGTAAGACGGAAGTGACGTTAAGGTCACTTAAAACGCATTTTTCAACCTGTTATCACCCATGTGGGTGATGCATTTTTACGCGAACTGTCATACCAATTACACGTGGTCGATGGGGCCACGTGCACAGTGATAAACTGGAGCCGTGTTCGCACGGCTCCTTTTTTTTTACGCGGTTTTGCGCGGTTCGGATCTGACTTCAGAACAGCCGGCAAAGACCGTGCAGCAAGTTCGCCAACTCCAACTGGGACTGGGTTCCAGTCTTTTCATAGATGCGCCTGAGATGGGTTTTCACCGTATTGCGGGTGATGCCCAGCTGGTGCATCGTCTCGGGAATTGATCCGTTGGTGGCCAATTGGTGGGCCAAGTGCGCCTCGCGCTGGGAAAGATGGAACTGGTTGCGCAGCAATTGAACCATTTCATCCGGGGCATCGGTTTGGGTTGTCACCTGAATGTGCACATATCCTCGTTGCGCCCCGTTGGTTCCATGCCGGTCGCCCACATGACCATTGAGGACAACGCGCACCAATCGGTTCATACTCCCCTCGACAAACAGGGTTCGGCTGGCCGGTGGGCTTTCTGCTGCGTTTAACGGGCCTTTGGGTGTGTGGAGAGCTGACGACACATCGGCGGCGACAGAAACCAGTGCCGTGTCTATGCCCTTATCGTGAACGGCCAGCCGGCCGCCATTCGCCTCAAACACATCGGCACGCTGCAGCAGTGCGTCGAAGCTCGGCGTGGTCAACGCCAAGGTCAGGTCTGGCGTTACCAGGGCGCAGGCTTCTTTCGAATAGGCAACCATGAGCCCGAGTTCACCTGCTGTTTCTGACAGTCTCTCAACTTTTTGCGACGTCATCAGGGACGAGGTGATCGCCCGCGCCAGCCTTTGGAAACTTGGAATTGCCTTTTTCTGGTCGATTTCGTGGGGCCTGTATCCGTTGAACACGCAAGCAAACAGGACGATTTGGTGTGAATTCCTGATCAATGGCGTGATCGCGCCGGGCGCTCCGGCGATTTCCGAGTTTCCAGAAAATGCTTCTGACGAGCAAACACCGTTTGTAGTTGTTGATATCCTTGCGGACTGGCGCAGCAACTGCATCTTGCAATAGGGGTAGTTGAGCGGCGCCTCGAAAAGCAAAAACGCCAAGGCACTTTTGTCCGCTTCAGCCTGGATGCAATTGAGCAGGTCAATAATGTCGGCCGCGGTCTCCGGTGAACAGTATCGCGCCGTGTGATAACCGTCAGTGGAGAATTCTAGCAAGTAAGCCTTGCATCTGAACTCCCGCTCAATCAAAGCAAGGGTCTGCGGCCAGAGCCAAGGCTCCACGCCGCAGGTTTGTACGGCCTCTATAAGCCGCAACTCCTCATCTGCTTCAAGCCAATCCATCAACACGAATAATCGACCAAAGGAGATCAAACTTGCAACAAATAAATCAGTGTATTTTGCAAAGTCTTTTTTCGTTTAGTAACCCGTGGGCCAACCTCTACGTCAATCGACATTGGATGACAACGCGGCGCGCTGCGCGGCGGACCACCGATCATTGTCCGTCGGCGTCGAGCGGCGTTACTCCAGACGGCGCTCCGGTTTGATCGAGCTGGATTTTCTCGACTTTTGCTTCGGCCGCCTGCAACAGGCCATCGCAGTGTTTGCGCAACACTGATCCCCGTTCGTACATCTCGATGCTGCGTTCCAACGGAACGTTGCCTTGTTCGAGTTCGCGAACGATCGTCTCCAACTGCCGAAGCGCATCCTCAAAAGACAGTTTTGAAACATCTTGGTCGTCGGAGTGACCGGACATCAAGGCGCCTTCCATGTTATCGGGCCGGAATCACTAAGGAACGGTCGCGCGCCGGGCCGGAACCGTCAAGTGGTCATGGCTGGTCGGTCCGCCTTTGATGCGAATTGACTGTTTGTCGACATGCACCGCCGCGGTTTTACCCGGTCATTAGCGTCATCACATGGGCCGCGACGGACCGGGCAAGCCCTTCGAGGTCGTAGCCACCCTCCAGAACCGAGATAATACGTCCATCGCTGTATCGGTCGGCGACATCCATGAGCTGCCGGGTTGCCCACGCAAAATCAGCCTCTACCAGGTTCAATCCGCCCAACGGATCGCGGGCGTGGGCGTCAAAACCCGCTGAAATGATGACCAGGTCCGGCCGAAATGCTTCAAGGCGCGGGATGACCGCTACGTCCATTGCCTCCTTGAACACGGGGCCGTTGTCGCCGGGCGCGAGGGGCACGTTGACGATCGTGTCCGCATCGCCTGTTTCATTGGCGGCACCTGATCCTGGATAAAGCGGCATCTGATGGGTGGAACAATACATGACCGTCGGATCATCCCAGAAGATATCCTGGGTGCCGTTACCGTGGTGGACATCGAAATCGACGATGGCAATGCGGTCGAGACCGTGCATCGACTGAGCGTACCGGGCGGCTACGGCGGCATTGTTGAAAAAGCAAAATCCCATTGCGCGGTTTTTCTCCGCGTGATGACCGGGCGGGCGCGTGGCACAAAACGCGTTGCTGACCTTTTTCGCAATGACTTCGTCAACCGCGCGACATGCCGCACCAGTTCCGCGCAACGCCGCTTCCCACGTTCCAGGCGACATCGTCGTATCGGCGTCCACGCGGGCAAGCCCCTCTTCCGGCGCCAGCGTGTGAAGCTGGTCGATATAGCCCATCGGATGGGCACGCGCGATATCCTCGATCGCCCCAATGGGAGCAATGTCACGTTCAAGCGCTTGGAAGTTTTCGTGTTCCAGAATTCGGTCTATCGCGCGAAGCCGATCCGGCCTTTCCGGATGGCCGATTGGCGTCAGATGGTCGAGGAAGCTTGGGTGATGAAGCAGCAATGTCGACAATGTTCGAATCCGAACGTTCAGGAGGTAGGCGAGACACGCTCATCATCAGAGCCGTGCGATTTCATCCTGTCAATCGGCTGTTGGGGTATGTGACGGCGGAGAACACTACGGTACCGCCAGATCCGGCGTTGCGCGGAAGCGAAAAAAAGACCTGATCTGAAGCCAGATCAGGTTGAGGAAGGTACGGGCATCAAAACGCCCGAGGGGAGGTCCGCTGCATCTCAATATATTGGTTAATCTATATGATTCGACGGACAGGTTTCGAGGTCATTACTGTAATGAGATGGAAATAGACTGTGCATAACTCGCCTCAGTCCACAGATGTTGGATCATCTCATCTTTTGATAGAACTGTATATTATTCATGCTGTTAGGATCGAAATCCGCCTGCTGTTTGAATTCGTTTTGCACTGCCTCGGTGCGCTGGCGGTCCCTGATCAGGATTTTTCCCGCTTAAACCGGTTTTTGCCGAACCGCATGAGCACAATCCGGTTGTCAAAAGCCCAACCCGCCCGATACGGACCGATGCTCAACTACGTTGCATCGCGGTGCCGCGTGGCGCGGCCGCGCGGCGAAGACGGTCATTGATTGCCTCCCCCAAGCCAGTCTCGGGCACGGTTTGCACACAGATCGTATGCGCGCCGGTGCGATCAAGCTGGCGGAGTCCGGAAAAAAGGTTCTTTGCGGCCTCAGTCAGATCTCCGGTTGGGCTAAGATTAAGCGTCGCGACCGCATTGCCGTGCGAGCGCGGCGGTTTTGGTCCAAAGGCCAACAGGGCTTCTCCTGGCTTGACGTCGGCTGCGTCCAGGCGCACCGAGGCCGATGGCGCGTAATGTGACAACAGCATGCCTGGCGCTTGCGGGGCCGCGCCGGCTTCAGGTTCGGGATCTTGAAGCGAACGCCCGAGCACCGCCTCGATGGCCTCCCGGGACACGCCTCCGGAACGCAGGATCTGAGGGGGGTCCCCGAGACAGGCGACGATCGTTGACTCAATTCCGATCGGGCACGGCCCTGCATCGACCACATAGGCGATCTTGTCACCGAGGTCAGCGACAACGTCGTCGGCGGTGGTCGCGCTGATTTTTCCGGACACATTGGCGCTTGGTGCCGCCAGAGGACCCCCAATTTGTTCGGAAAGAAACCGCATAACCAGACCTGCCGGGACCCGAAGCGCCACACTATCAAGACCGGCTGTCGCAAGGTCGCAGATCGGTGAACCGGGTTTTTTCGGAAGCACCAATGTCAGTGGTCCCGGCCAGAAGGCTTCGGCGAGCTTAAGCGCGTCATCGTTGAAGTATCCATACTCGGTGGCGGCGTCAAAGGAGGCCACATGGGAGATGAGAGGATTGAAGCGGGGCCGTCGCTTTGCCGAGAAGATCCGGGCGCACGCGTCAGGCTGGGTAGCGTCTGCGGCAAGTCCATAAACCGTTTCGGTGGGAACACCGACCAGCATTCCATCCCGCAATGCCTTGACCACCTCGGCCGCCCGTGGGCTGTCTGTAGGCGATTCGTGATCAAGGTCCAGGGTCCAACGCTTCATTCAACACTCCGGTCCAGTCACACCTGCGACCAACAACGCCAAACGGCGGCGGCTGCCGGAAATCGGGTTGACGTTTACGTAAACGACGTTAGTTTGCAGGCAATTCAATACCTGCATCGCCTTGTGGGACGGCGTGGTGTCCGGGTCAAGAGACGCGGCACAAAACGGGCATCCACGAGTAAGGAGCTGGGCGAAAGTAACGAGGGAGGACGGCTGTGTATCGCGCGCCAATCGATGAAATTGCCTTCACACTGAAGGAAGTTTGCGGGCTGCAGGAAGTTATGGCCCTGGACCGGTACGCGGAATTGAGTGACGACTTGATCCTGGCCATTTTGACTGAAGCCGGCCGGTTTGCGTCGGAGGAAATTGCGCCGCTCAATGCTGTCGCCGACGCCCACGGCACACCGCTTGAAAACGGTGAGGTGTCGACACCTCCGGGTTGGCGGGATCTTTACCGAAATTGGATCGACGGTGGCTGGAACAGTCTTGCCGGCCCCGAACATGCCGGCGGGCAGGGGCTTCCCCAGATGTTGGCCGCCGCGACGCTGGAGATGTGGAATTCTGGTTCAATGGCGTTCGCGATCGGGCCAACCTTGACGATGGGGGCCATCGAAGCGTTGGAAACACACGCCTCTGACAATCTCAGGGCGACCTATCTGGAAAAGCTGGTCTCCGGCGAATGGATGGGCACCATGAACCTCACGGAGCCCCAGGCCGGGTCCGACCTGAATGCGCTCAAGGCGCGCGCCGAACCGCAAGGCGACGGAACGTATCGTATCTTCGGCCAGAAAATCTACATCACCTACGGCGAACACGATCTGACGGATAACATCATCCATCTGGTGCTGGCGCGCCTTCCGGACGCACCGGCCGGAACCCGCGGAATTTCGCTATTCCTGGTTCCGAAGTTTCTGGTCAACCCGGACGGTTCATTGGGTGCGCGCAATGACGTTCGCTGCGCGGGCGTCGAGCACAAACTCGGTATTCACGGTTCGCCCACCTGCACGATGATCTACGGCGATGAAGGTGGCGCCGTCGGATGGCTGATCGGCGAAGAGAACAAGGGTCTTGCTTGCATGTTCACGATGATGAACAACGCGCGGCTCGCCGTTGGAATCCAGGGCCTTGGCGTCGCCGAAAGAGCCAGCCAGGATGCGCAGGCCTATGCGCTTGAGCGCAAGCAGGGCCGTATTCCGGGCCAACAAAGCGAAGGCATGGTCGCCATCGCCCATCACCCTGACATCAAACGTTCACTGCTGGGCATGCGCTCCCGCACCCAGGTCGCCCGTGCGATTTGTTATTCCTGCGCCCATGCGATCGACATGGCCAATTGCGCCACCGGTCCTGAGGACAGACAGCACTGGTCCGAACGGGCCGGCTTGCTGACGCCGATTGCCAAGGCATTGTCGACCGATTTTGGTGTCGAGGTGGCTTCGGCCGGGGTCCAGGTTCACGGCGGGATGGGCTATGTGGAGGAAACCGGGGTCGCCCAGCATCTCCGCGATGCCCGGATCGCGCCGATTTATGAAGGCACCAATGGCATCCAGGCGATTGATCTGGTCGCCCGCAAATTGCCGCTTTCGGGCGGCGATCATGTGCGCGGGTTCACCGCCGAGTTGCGGGAGATCGCCCGTAACGTTTCCCAGTCGAACCGTCCGGAATTCGGCGATACCGCCGAACGTCTGAACAACGCACTTGATGATTTTGAAGAGGCGACTGAATGGATGCTCGCGGCCCAATCGGAAGGCCGGATTGACGACGCGCTTGCCGGGGCCACGCCCTATCTGCGCCTGGCGGGTCTGACCTACGGCGGTGCCCTTTTGGCCAAGGGCGCGTTGCGGTCGGGGCTGGATGATCGGGCATCCAGAACGCAGCGGACCGTCATGGCTCGCAGCTACTGCATGACGATCCTGTGCGATGTCGCGGGTTTGAAGGAGGACATCATCGGTTCGTCAGAGAGCATTCTGGCCTTCGATCCCGAGACACTGGCTTCCTAACGGACGCCCGGAAAGGAACTGCCATGATCATGCAGTCTGTGCAGGACGGCGTCCAAATCTTGCGCCTTGACCGCCCGGAAAAAAAGAATGCGCTCACAGGAGCCATGTACTCGGCGCTCGCGGAGGCTCTGGAAACGGCCAACCAGGATGACGAGATCCGCTGCCAGATGATTTGCGGGCATGAAGGGGCGTTCACTGGTGGCAATGACATTGGTGATTTTTTGTCCTACGCCGGCAAGGTCGAGATGGCTGACACACCGGTAGTCCGGTTTTTGCGCGCGCTTGCCCGAAACGAAACACCGCTGGTTGCGGCGGTGGATGGTGTCGCCATTGGTGTCGGGACGACGCTCCTGATGCATTGCGATATGGTTTTTGCTTCGCCGAATTCACTGTTCCGCTCGCCGTTTGTCGATTTGGGTCTGGTTCCTGAGGCCGGGTCCAGCCTGCTTGGCCCGGCATTAATGGGTCACGCGCGCGCCTTTGAGCTCTTGTGCCTCGGGCGCCCATTCTCCGCCCAACGGGCCTACGAGGTCGGTTTGGTCAATGAGATCGTCGAAGATCCGGATGCCGCGGCTTTGGCCTGCGCGCGCGAAATCGCGGCCAAGCCGCCGGAGGCCATGCGGTTGTCTCGCCGGCTGTTGCGAGGCGACACGAAACCGTTGGAGGATCGGGTCGAACAGGAAGCGGCGATCTTTGCAGAGCGGCTGACCGCGCCGGAAACGGTCGCGGCCTTTCAGGCATTCATGACCAAAAAGGCTTCGGCCTGAGGGCAATCGAAACGGGGGACCTATCATGACGCTGAAGGACAAGACGCTTTTCGTCACCGGGGCTTCGCGCGGAATCGGCAAGGCCATCGCATTGCGGGCTGCCCGGGACGGCGCCAACGTGGCAATCGCGGCCAAAACGGCCGAGCCGCATCCGCAGCTCGATGGCACTGTCTACACGGCGGCTGAGGAAATCGAGGCGGCCGGAGGCAAAGCGCTTCCATTGGTGATGGATGTGCGGGACGAAGACGCGGTCAAGGCCGCTGTCGACCAGACCGCCGAAACGTTCGGTGGACTGGACATTCTGGTCAACAATGCCAGCGCGATCCAGATGACCCCCGTTGCGCAGACCGACATGAAGCGGTTCGATCTGATGCACCAAATCAACACCCGCGGAACGTTGGCGTGTTGCAAACATGCAGCGCCTTATCTGGCAAAGGCGGAAAATCCGCACATCCTGATGTTGTCGCCGCCGCTTGATATGCAGGAAAAGTGGTTCGCGCCGTTTACCCCCTACGCAATTGCCAAATACGGCATGAGTCTGATTGTTCTTGGCCTTGCCGGCGAACTGCGGTCCCAAGGCATCGCGGTCAATGCGCTCTGGCCGCGTACGACGATCGCGACGGCGGCGATCAAGAACATCATCGGAGGCGACAAGATGATGCTGCAAAGCCGGTCGCCGGACATTCTGGCGGATGCGGCCTACGAGATCTTCACATCTCCCGCCCGTGAGTTCACCGGTCAATTCCTGATCGACGACACGTTCCTTGCCAGTCGCGGGACGACAGACTTCGACCAGTACCGGATAGATCCCAGCCAGTCGCTTGCGCCGGATTTCTTTGTGCCGGATGACAGCATCGCGCCGGCGGATTTGGGACCGGTCAACGCATCCTGACGATCGCGCCAGGTCCGGCCACCTGGAATGGCGGCCAGACTGATCTCAGTCGAATTCCGGGCCGCGGGCGCGGTAGGGAGTGATCTCCTTCCACGCTTTCATCAACGTGTTGAGTTCATCGTCCGGATGCGGCGGAAGCGCAATCTGGAGCTTGACGAGAAGGTCCCCATGGCCGCCGTTCTTGGTCGGAAGTCCTTTGCCCTTCAGCCGCATGACTTTGCCGCTCGAAGCATTGGGCGGCACGGACAAGTTGACGGCGCCCGTCAGGGTTGGTGTCCGGACCTTCGCGCCGAGAACGGCTTCATAGAGCGTGACCGGCAGATCGAGGATCAAGTCCGAGCCCTTCACCTCGAACAAAGCATGTGGCTTTATTCGGATTTCAACAAGCGCATCGCCTGCCGATCCACCGTCAGGTGAAGGGTGCCCCTGGCCACGCAGGCGGATTTTTTCGCCTTCCTGTGTGCCAGCCGGGATGGTGACGTTGACGGTCTTGCCATTGGGAAGTGTCACGGGTGTTTTGCCAGCGTTGACCAGTTCTTCCAATGACACTCTGGCGATCAGTTCGGCATTTTGGCCTTTTTGAGGGCGTTTGGGGCCGCCCTGGGCTGCGCCAGCACGGCCGCCGGCGGTTCGCCGGGCACCACCAAATCCACCCAGAATGTCATTTAGAATGTCGTCGAAACCGCCGCCGCCGGACTGATGCCGGAATCCGTGTGTACGCCCCGACGTTCCAAAATCCTGGAAATCGCTAAATCCCTCAAACCCATGTGCCTGGAATTTCGGCTTGCCGGAGGCATCGATTTCGCCCCGGTCAAATTGGCCGCGCTTATCTTTGTCGCCGATGATCTCATAGGCCTGGTTGACTTCGGCAAATTGCGCCTGTGCCTTCGGATCATCCTTGTTCTGATCCGGATGGAACTGTTTGGCCAGCTTTCTGAAGGCCTTTTTGATGTCCGCTTCACTGGCGTTTTTTGCAACGCCGAGCACGGTGTAGGGATCGCGCATGTTATTCACCAAATCGTTCAGGTGCCGCCGAGCCGGACCCGCCGTCGCTCATGCCATTGCTGAGCGGAAACGGGCCGCGCCGGATGAGTGGTCTTTTCTCCTATATCGTGCGCGGTAGGAAAAAATTCCAGATCCTGTCCGGGCGGCACGCTCGCTTGTGCTTGTTGTACCGGTATTGCGGGCCTATTCAAGCAGCGCCTGATGCCAACGCGGTGATTGCAAGCCGATTGGAGATATCGTGGCAGGCGGTGCCGTTGTAGATTTTGATCCCCGCGATCGTGTTGGCTGTCGTCTCAAAACCAAGACAACCGGTTCTGCCGATCTCGGCAAGATCAATCTTCGAGACGGTTCCCGAATTGCCGCTTTCGGAGTTGCGCCAACTGAAAGCGGCGGGCGCATCACCGTGAACGGCGCCGTCCGTCAACGCCGTTTCGATCGTATGCGCGATGATCACACGGTCGCGTTCGTCAATATCGGTGTAGGCGATGTCCGCGGCGGAAGGGATCGACCCGGTCAGGATAATCGGTGTTTCGACATCCGCGCTGCCGAGCGGCACGGCGACCTGACCGCACCCGGCAAGAACGACAATCGCGCTGATGGCGCCGATCATCCCGGCGCAGCGTCTCCACTGGATCTTTTCGGAGCTCACGATATATGAACGGCGACGCGACACGTGCTAGCCTTTCCTGCCCGGTCATTCTGATGCGGGCCAATTTGCCACCGAGTTCTTCGATAGAGTTCCCATGACAACCACCAAGCTTTCGCCAGAAGAGTTAACAAAAGGTGACTTTACCGAGACATCGAAGCCATTTGAGCTTTTCGGTGAATGGCTTGAAGATGCCCAAGGCGCCGAAATCAACGACCCGAATGCGGTTGCCCTGTCGACGGTCGACGAAGACGGCTTGCCGAATGTGCGCATGGTCTTGTTGAAGGGGTTCGACGAGGCGGGATTTGTCTTTTACACGAATCTTGAAAGCGCGAAGGGCCGGGAGTTGTTGTCATCGGGAAAGGCAGCCATGTGTTTCCATTGGAAAAGCCTGCGCCGGCAGGTGCGTGTGCGCGGGCTCGTTACGCCTGTGTCGGCCGAAGAAGCCGATGCCTATTATAGCACCCGGCCGCGCGGCAGCCGGATCGGGGCATGGGCCTCCAAGCAGTCCCGGCCCCTTGAAAGCCGGTTTGCCCTGGAAAAGGAAGTCGCCCGGTATACAGCAAGGTTCGCGGTTGGCGAGATCCCGCGGCCCGAACATTGGTCGGGCATGCGTCTGGCGCCTGTGTCCATCGAGTTTTGGCACGACCGTCCTTTCCGGCTCCATGACCGCATCGTGTTTCAACGCCGCGATGTTTCAAACGCGTGGACGAAGCAACGCTTATACCCTTAGCAGGGCGTTGAAAAAGTCGCTGGCGCTTTGGATTCAATCATGATTCCTTTCGATCCGATGGGATTAGAAGGATTAGA
>JAEPNV010000020.1 GCA_017643215.1 Roseibium sp.
CTGTCTCGTCAAAACAGGGAATCAGATTTCAACTGATTTGGGAATCCTGCGATTCTAACTTCGCGCCCGATGCTCTAGTGCGCCAGATCACCGGCGTCGAGCAACGCACGGCCGGCGACATTATCTTTGACGGCAATTCGGTCGATTTCACGGGGCCGCTGGAAGCCCGCGAAGCGGGGATCGAAACCGTCTTTCAAACGCTCGCGCTCGCCGATGATCTCGATGTCCCGGACAATCTGTTTCTGGGCCGGGAAATCACCAGGTTCAATCTCGGCCCGTTCTCGATCCTCGACTACAGGGCCATGCGCGAGGCGACGCTGGCCGGCTTGAAGAAGACGGCGGTCAAGATCCCGAACATCAAGAACACGATCCGGAACATGTCGGGTGGCCAGCGGCAATGCGTTGCGATCGCCCGCACGGCGACCTTCCATTCCAAGCTCACCATCATGGACGAACCGACCGCGGCGCTGGGTGTCCAGGAAACCGCCCAGGTGGAAAACATCATCCGGACGCTGAAGGAGCAAGGCGAGCCGCTGATCCTGATCAGCCACAACATGCGTCAGGTGTTCGATCTGGTCGACCGGATCGTCGTCTTCAGACGGGGCCGGATCTGCGCCAACCTTCACAAAGAAGACACCGACGGGCAGGATGTGGTGGCCTATATCACCGGGGCCAAGACCCAGCCTGAATATCAGCAGGCGGTCAACTGATCGCGATGATCAAGTCCGCGGTTTAGGGCACTTCCAGCCGCAAGGACCAGCCGCCGGTCGCGTTGACCTGCACCCGGTAGGTGCCGGGCATTTCAATGAGGTGCTGGCCTTCCCCGGCGCCGCCGCGATGCAGGTTCTGGACGACCTGGCCCGCCTCGTCGAGCAGATAGACGACCATGATCGCATCAGCGCTTTCAAACCGGAGAAGGCGCGGCGCGGAGACAGTGAAAAGGTCGGTCACGGCGCTGCCCTTGCCATCGATCGCCATATCCGTCGAGGGCACCAGCGCGTCGTAACAGCGCAGCCGCGCGTCCGGCGGCTTTAGGGCGCGGCAGGCCAAAAGCCGGTCCGCCAAAGGTCCCGCGAAACCCTCGGCGGACAGAGCGGAAATCGCCAGAGCCGCGATTACCAGTCGAACGGGCATCCGCGGCATTCTTCCATGTGGGCGCCTTCCCAGATCGCGTAGCGGATGTTGTTGTTGTCCATCACCGCTTCGGCAAGATCGGCATCGTAGAATTTCGACTCCTGCAGGTTGGACGCGGCGATGGTGGCGCCGACAAGCCGGATCTTGGGCGCCCAGGACGCTTCCATGGACACGGCGGTCAGATTGGCGCCGTGAAATCGGGCGCCGGCCAGACGCGAATAATCGAGGTTCGCGCCGGTGAAATCGGCCCCTTTGGCTTTCATGCCCTGCATGTGCGACTTGGTCAGGGTCGCGCCGCGCAAGTCCGCGCCCGAAAGGTCTGCACCCTTCAAGGTGGCATTGTAGAGATTGGCGCGCGTCAGCTTGGCGCCGCGCAAGTTGGCGCCCATCAGTTTGACGCCGCGCAGATCCGCGTGGCTGAGATCGACGCCGGGACATTCGGCTTTCGGCTTCAATTCGCAGCCATTGATGATCAGGGGGCCGGTGCGCGGTTCCGGCGTGTCGACAATGATCGGGAAGTTGGTGGCCGCGGCCTGGATCCGGGCCGTTGAGCCCTTGTCCGCCGCGATCGCGCCGCTGGCCATTGCCAATGAAACGGCGGTTAAAAAGAAACTGCGGAACACTGTGTGTCTCCTGTTGTTCCAGAGCACCTTGCGTCCAATTGGACGTGGACAAGCTGCTCAAACACTTTGAAATCGATCAACTTTTGGACACCCACTTGAGTTCGATAGGGGATCTGTTGATCTCGGGAACGTTGGTGGGGCGGCGTTTGACGGCCGCCCCATGCATTGGGCGCCGGCTTATTGGCCCATCGCCAGCATCGCATCGGGGATCTCAAACACCCAGAACGATCCGCCCTGGCTAACCTGAGTGGTCAAGACCGCCATATCGCCGCCCCACAGGGGAACCGCGCCGCCATAACCGCTCGCGATGCCGAGATACTGCTTGCCGTCCAGTTCCCAGGTCACCGGCTGCGAAATGATGCCCGAGCCGGTGTTGAACTCCCAGAGCTGGTCACCGCTTTCGGAATGGAACGCCTTGACGTAGCCATCGGAGGTGCCGGTGAAGACCAGGTCACCCGCGGTTGCCAGAACACCGGCCCAGAGCGGGAATTCCTCGCGGTGTTCCCACTTCAACTCACCCGTGGCCGGTTCGTAGGCGCGCAGCGTCCCGATGTGATCGTCAAACAGACGCTTGATGCGGAAGCCTTGCCCGAGATAGGCCGCGCCGGCCTGGTAGGTGACGTTTTCTGTCCAGTAGTCTTCGGTCCAGTTGTTGGCCGGGACATAGAAGAGGCCGGTCTCCTGGCTGTAGGCCATCGGGTTCCAGTTCTTGCCACCGAGGAACGGAGGCGTGACCTGGATTGTCGCGCCCTTGGTCTCGCCTTCTTCTGGCAGCGGCGGACGTTGGCCCTCCACCTCGACCGGACGGCCGGTTTCCAGATCGATATGGGTGGCCCAGGTGATCCCGTCCACGAAGGGGAAAGCGTTGAGCAACGCCGTCGGCCGGTTGATCTCGCCGCCGCGCTTGGACAAGGCGTCAATGTCGGTCACGTAGAAGAACCCGTTGCGGTCGGCGTGGGCGCCGGCCCGATGGGTGTTGCCGTCCTTGTCCGTGTAGTCGAAGAGGATGATCTCGTTGTTGCCTGAAAAGTCCCACGCGTCATTGGGCGTGTGCTGATAAAAGCCGATGAGTTCGCCGGTCGCCGGTTCGACATAGGCTTGCCCGGACGTATAAAGGCTATCACCCGGTGTGCGTTTCCAGGTGTTCCAGGGCGCGGGATTGCCGGCCCCGACGATGATCGTGTTCGTTTCCGGGTCATAGGATGCCGACTGCCACGGGGCACCGCCGCCATGATGCCAGGCCTCGACCTTGGTGCCGTCCGGATTGTTCGGCCAGGACGGGGCCGAAGGATCGCCGGTCGGCCGGCTGTCCTCGCCCATGAAGCGGCCCATGTGACCTTCGACAAAGGGCAGCATCCAGATCTCTTCACCGGTGTCCACATCGCGCGCGAAGAGTTTGCCGACAATTCCGAATTCGTCACCGGACGACCCATGGATGAGCATCACGCGGCCGGTGTCGCGATCCTTTACGATCGTCGGCGCGCCGGTCATGGTGTAGCCGACCTTGTGGTCGCCGAATTTCTTGCGCCAGACCACTTTGCCGGTGTGCCGGTCCAGCGCATAAACGGATGCGTCGAGTGTGCCGAAGAAGACCTTGTCGCCGTAAATGGCCGCGCCCCGGTTGACGACGTCACAGCACGGACGGATGTCTTCGGGAAGCCGGGCTTCGAACCGCCAAATGCGCTCGCCGGTCCTGGCGTCCAGCGCCCACATCCTTGAATAGGAGCCGGTGACGTAGATCACGCCGTCATGAATCAGCGCCTGGGATTCCTGACCGCGCTGTTTTTCATCGCCGAAGGAGAACGCCCATGCGGGGCGCAGGTGTTCGACGTTTTCAGTGTTGATCTGCTCAAGCGTCGACCAGCGCTGGGCATTGTTGCCCATGCCGTACATCAAAACGTCATCGGTCGTCTCATGATCGTTCATGATGTCTTCCCAGGTGACATCCGAAGCGGGCGCCACGGACATCCCTCCAGCGCAAATCAGCGCGGCAATACTTGCGGTAAGCGTCAATCGTTTCATGGTTTTTCCTCCTCTAGATGGCTGGCCATTTCGGTATTGGGTGCGGGCGGGGCTGTGAGGATCAACGACAGCCCCGCCCAATCACACGGTCGCGTTGCCAGCGCGTCCGTGTCGGGAAGCTTGCTTGCGTGGACCCGGCTGTGCGGATCCAGGTCAACCGGCCGGATTTCGGTTGCCGGCTGCGGATCTAGTCGCGCAGCGCTCCGGCTATTGTGTCGAGAGCCGGGCGTATGCGGCTTGCGTCCTGCCGGAGGATGTAAGCCGCCTCATCCAGGACCGTGATCGATCTGGGCGCTCCGGACAGCGCCTGGAAGCTGGCGCCTTTTTCTTCCAGCAGCGCCAAAAGGTCGTCCGTATTCGCGGACCCCTCCTTGAGGTCCTGAACGCGGTCATGCATCTCGTGAAGCTCGTCCTTGCGGGCGACCAGTTCCTGATCATCCGGCCGTGTTTCGATATAAAGGCGGATCGCCCAAACGGCCTCCTGATTGAGGATGTCCTGGAACGGCGGCATCTTCACCGCGCCGTTTTGCTCATAGCCGTTCAGGACCCGCTCCAGGTACCATTCATCGCCCCACTCATCGGCTTCCAGAAACCGCAGGTCCGGCGCCAGGCCGCCGCTGATGGCCTCAAGCCCGTGACATCTCGCGCAGTTGCTGTTGAAGCCCTTGGCACCGATTTCGACCGCCTTGAACAGCAAGTCGCCATCGGCATGCCGCCAGGGATTGGTCGCGGCCAATTCTTCGGGCAGGTCCGGCAAACCGGTCGTGTCGACCGACTGGGGCGCCGCATCACCATGCGCATGTGCCGCTGCAGGCAAAAGCGCCAGGCTGAGGGCAAGAAGATAACCAACGGATCGCATCGGTAGTCCTTCCAAAGGAATTGAGACCATGTGTCGAGCAAAATGGTGCGGATCCGAGCGATTTGTTTGTATTGTCAATAAGTCCTACGGGAAAAATAGGAAAAAAATTTCGGGAGTATTATGATTTAACAAAACAGAGTGGTCTGTATTTTCATTTAACGATGCTTCCTTATTGGGTTTGTTTGCCGATGTCTCTTAGGATATCCAGATGTTGTTTGATGGGTGCCGCTCGTGGGATTCAAAATAGTGTCGACGTGCCGAACGGGGCGGGCCGGGTCCAAAATCACAAAATGCGATGGTGGATTGGGCGCAGGCGGTTTCGGCTCCGATCGGGGTGTGTGTCCGAAGAGGGGAGGCAAAACATCCCTATCTATCTCGGGAATAACAGGAAATCTGCACTATGGTGCAATCGACCCTCCTTAGGGCCTAAGGTACTTATGTCGTTCGCGGATGGGCCGTGGCGGTTTGGGAGGGCCGTATGCAACGCCTGGCACTGAGATGGCGGGTTATTGCGTGGATCGCGAGCGCGCATCTATTTGTGATCGCGGCCGCGGGGGCGGTGATCGTGTTCAATGCGCGGCACGCGGTTGAGCTTGAGATCCAGGCGGCGCAGGACAGCGCCGTGGCCATGGCACGGTCCACATTGTCAGTTCTTGCCGCCGACGCGCACGGCGAGGCCGAGTTTCTGGCCTTGAGGGAACGTATCGCCCAGCCGCGGCATGTCCGGATCCTCGTCAACCATCCCGATCTGGGCGAACTGAACTTTGCCAATCCCGGCGAGGAGGCTGACGAACCAGTTCCAGAATGGTTCGAATACCTGATCACCCCGGATTTCCAGCCCAAACGTCTGGAGGTCGACTTTGGAGCAGCGCGCGGTTTCATTGAGATCCACGCGATGCCCGAGGATGAAGCCGCCGAGGTGTGGGAAGATGTGCGCGGTTTGTTTTCGGTCTGGCTGATCGCCACTGGCGCGCTGCTGGCCGCGTTGGTGTTTGTGATTGGCAAAGGCCTTGCGCCGCTTTCGCGGGTCCATGAGGTGCTCAGAGCCCTTGAAGCCGGTGAGCTTTCCGCGAGGGTGGGAGATCTGTCCAGCAGCGATCTACAGCCGCTGGGCACGCGGATCGATGCTCTCGCGCAAAGCCTCGAAAACGCAACACTCGAGCGGCGGGAACTGGCGCAGCGGCTCTTGGAGCAGCGCGACAACGAACGAAAGGAAATCGCGCGCGAGCTTCACGACGAACTGGGTCCCTGTCTTTTTGCCATTACCGTTGAAACGGAAGCGTTGAGGGGCGAGGCTTCCGGCGATCAGATTGAGCGGACCGATCGGATCATCCAGGCGGTGGACGCCATCAGGGCGGTCAACCGCCGGGTCCTGCATGCGGTGCGCCCGGTGACGGTTGGGACGCTGCCGCTATCTGACGTCATCACGGACTTAATCGCGCAGTTCAAGGAACAAACCTCAAACGTCACGTTTCATGCCGATGTCGCGCAAGGCTTGCCGGCGACAAGCGAAACGGTGGATTTGACCGTCTACCGGATCCTTCAGGAAGGGGTGACCAATGCGCTGCGGCACGGCGCGCCAAGCCACATCGAGATCACCGCCCGTCCGGTGCCGAATGAACCGGCGACCGCGATCGAGGTGTGCGTGTCCGATGATGGCCGGGGCATCGGATTGAAGCTGGAGGAGGGACGGGGCGTGTTGGGTATGCGCGAACGGGTGGCCGCGCTGGGCGGACGGCTTGATCTGGCCGCGCGCCGGGATCACAGTACGGGTACGCGCCTATGCGCCAGATTACCGGTGGCCGCCGCATGACAACAGCTCTCATCATCGATGATCATCCCATGATCCACCTTGGCTGCACCCAAATGTTGCGGGACCTTGGATTTGTGGACGTGCAAGTGGCCTCGTCCGCGGAGGAAGGTGTCGATCAGGCCCGGGCGCATTGTCCGGATTTTGTCGTGTTGGACCTCGGGCTTCCCGGCGCGACCGGCTTGGACGCGATCGCACCACTGTTCGATGTGCTGCCAAATGTGCGCTTGTTGGTTTTTTCCATGAATGACAGGCCGATCTTCGCGGCCCGCGCTCTTGAAGCCGGCGCGCACGGATTTTTGTCCAAAAACGCACCGCCGGCGCGGTTCAGAGAAGCCGTCACGACGATTTTGAACGGTGAGATCCATTTGGATCACGATGTCGCCATCAAACTGGTGTCGCAGCGTGCGGCGGGCGAGCAGGATCCATTGAAGGACCTCACTCCGCGTGAAAACAAGGTTCTCACCTGTTTGGCGGAGGGATTGGATCTGTCCGAGATCGCTGAACGCCTGGAGGTCAGTTACAAGACCGTGGCGAATACGAGCTCGGCCTTGAAGCGCAAGCTCGGCGCGCGCAGCCAAAACGACTTGATCCGGATCGCCGTCGAGGCGCGCCAGTAAAAGACGTCCCACCGCCAAGGCCATGCGGGCATCCGAGCGCGCAGAAGCACACCAATCCTGTGATCTTTCTCGCCCGGTTTATCTGAGCTGTGTCGCCATGACGATCAGCGCCCAACCGGCAAGCGTGTGCCGCTGATGCTGACAGGTGGGGCCTGTTCGGCACCCTACCGCGTGAACCTGGACGTTTCGCGGTGCTTCCCATGCGTATGTTGCTGCCGGCCAAAAAACAATCGCCTCGGGCCTGGGCACGGTATTGGCGCGGCCGCGATGATGGTGATGAACCAATTTCACCTAATTTTTAGCGGGTGCTTGACAGTCCATGGTCCATGCGACTACAAAGAACGGTATTTTGGTATACCAAAACTCCAAAATACAAACCAAGGCAAGGATGGAACAAGGGCTTCCAACCTGCATGCATTCTCGTTGGGAGGAACCGATGCAAGGCACCAAACTGTTTCGCGGCACATGCGCCGCTCTGGTCATGGCCGGTGTAACGATTACCGGACACGCAGTCGCCGAGGAATATCCGTCAAAAACGATCGAAGTGGTCACGCATGCCGGAGCGGGCGGTGGAACCGATGTCACGACCCGGATGATGATGCTGCGCGCGCGCCGCGAACTTAAAGGCGACATGGTGGTCGTGAACAAAAAAGGCGGCGGCGGGTCCGTTGCGATGGACTACTACCTGACTGTACCGGCTGACGGCTACAGCATCCTGACATTCACCATCGGCCACGCGGCAACCGTCGCCAAGGGCAAGACCAAGATGACGCTCGCGGATGTCCGTCCGATCGCGCGCGGCACCGATGATCCTCAGATCCTGATGACAAGGTGCGGTGTTTATGCCGATGCGGCCGACTTCGTCGCTAAGCAGAAAGAGGCGCCGATCACTTACGGAACCACGCATGTCGGCAACATCGATGATGTCTCCGCGTTCATGTTCACCGTCAAGGGCGGCATGAAAACGCCGAAGATCCTGCCGTTTGACGGCGGCGGTGAACTGGCAACCCAGCTGATCGCGGGCGCTGTGGATTCCGCGGTCTTGAACCTTGCCGAGGCGGCCAGCCAGATCGAGGCTGGCGACATTTGCCCGATGGTTGTTCTGGCCGATCAGCGCATGGCCGGCCTGCCGGACGTCACCACCGCCAAGGAAATGGGCATTCCGGTCAGCTTCTCGACCGTGCGCGGATTTGTCGTGCACAAGGACACGCCCGATGATGTTGCCAAGAAAATCGAAGACGCCTTGGTGAAATCGATGAACCACACCGTGTACCAGGGCTTCCTGACCTCGGTCGGGCTGGATTCCACCTCGGTCGCCGGTTCCGACGTGTGGGGCGCGCAGCTTGAGACCATGGTCACCGACATGCAGTCGGCCCTGAAAGAACTCGGCTTTATCGAGTAACCCATCCTGACGAATGCGGCGGCGGCCGGCCCGTCGAGGACCGGCCGCCGTCTTTTCAAGGTTAAGACGATGCAAGACAAACAGGCGCACGGGCAGCTTGTCCGCTGGTTGGTGCCGCTCGCGATCATCGCCTTTTGCGCGTTGGCCATCGTGATCTCCACCACATTCGAACGCATGCCGCCGATTCTGAAGCGGGGCATTCAACCCTCGGACTTCCCGCAGCTGGTGGCCGGGCTGATCATACTGCTGGCGCTATTGTCGATCTGGCGGGAGCCGGTGCGCCTGACCGAACGGCTCGGGCCGGCGACCTGGGGCACCTTCGTGCTGATGGCCGTCTTTGTCGCCCTCGTGCCGGTGGATTTCTTCCTGGCGCTCGGCGTCTTTGCCGCCGGACTGGCGTTCCTGTGGGGCGAGCGGCGGCCGTCTTTGCTGGCCACGGTCGGTGTCATGGTACCGGTCCTGGTTTTCTTCCTGTTTGACCTTGCGTTCGAAATCCGCTTTCCGCGCGGGCTGCTGACCAACCTTTGGTACGGATAACTTAGGCATGGACCCCTTCCTTTCAGGCCTCACCGCGCTTGCCGATCCCGGGCTGATCACCTTGCTGATCGCGGCCACCTTGGGCGGTGTGGTGATCGGTGCCTTGCCCGGTCTCAACGCCACCACCGGCGCGGCGCTCCTTTTGCCATTCACATTGACGATGGAACCTGTCGCGGCGATCGCGACCCTGACCGCCATCTACTGTTCGGCGACCTTCGCCGGCGCCATCACCGCGATTTTGATCAACACGCCCGGAACGTCGGCGAGCGCCACGACGTGCCTTGACGGCTATCCGCTCGCCTTGCGCGGCGAGGCGGGCCGCGCGCTTGGAATGGCGGTCGTCGCGTCGACCTTCGGCGGCATATTCAGCATCGTCTGCCTGATGATCGCCGCACCGCTCCTGGCGCGCGCGGCCTACAATTTCGCGCCGCCGGAGTATTTCGCGCTCACAGTCTTCGGCTTGTCCATGCTGGCGACCATCGGCGATGGTTCGCCGATCAAGAACCTGATCGCGGGCGCGCTCGGCGTGTTGCTCGCGACGATCGGCGTCGACCTCCTGACATCGGTGGAACGGTTCACCTTCGGCATGCCGGAGCTTTACGAGGGGATCAGTTTCGTTCCCGTCATGATCGGCGTATTCGGCATTTCCGAGTTGCTGGTGCAGGCGACGAACCTTCACCTGGAGCGCAAGCAGATCACCATGAAGGCGATCAAGCTTCCAAGCCGGGACGATTACCGGCGCGTCTGGAAGGCGATTTTGCGCTCGTCCGGGATCGGCACGTTCATCGGCACGTTGCCGGCCGAAGGCGCGACGGTTGCCTCGATGATCGGCTACAACGAGGCCAAACGGTGGTCCAAAACGCCCGAAGAATTTGGCAAGGGCGCCATTGAAGGCATCGCCGGCTCGGAAGCCGCCAACAACTCGGCCACCGGCGGAGCGATGGTGCCGACACTGGCGCTCGGCATTCCCGGCAGCCCGACCGCGGCCGTGATCCTGGCCGGCTTGATGGTGCATGGCCTGCGCCCCGGGCCGGCCATGTTCACCGAGCAGGCGAATTTCGCCTTCGCGATCTTTTGGTCGATGATGTTCGTCAATCTGCTGTTTCTGGCCATCGGGCTTTACGGCGCGAAGATCTTCGCCCGGGTGACCCTGGTGCCGGTGCCGGTGCTGTGGCCGTGCGTGTTCGTGTTCTCCATCGTCGGGGCCTACGCGCTCGACCAGTCCATGTTCGACGTCTGGGTCGCGCTCGGTGCCGGGATCATCGGCTACTTCATGCGCCTGTTCGGCTTCTCGGTCGTGCCGCTCGCCATCGGGCTCATCCTTGGCGGCATGCTGGAGGAACGGCTCGGCCAATCGATGGTGATGCTCGACGAACAGTGGTGGCTCATGGCGACCCGGCCGCTGACGCTGTTCTTCCTCATCCTGACGGTCCTGGCCCTGTTCGGTCCGAGCCTTTGGGGGGCGCTGTTCAAACAACGTGCCCCCATGAAATCCACCGGAGAGTGACATGACCAAAATCAGATCCATAAGGACACGTGTCTGGAATTGGACGGGCCCCACCGTTCCGCCGCAGGGCAACTTCTGCACCAACGCATCTGACGTTCTTTACGAGCATGGCGATGCAATGGCGAGCTTCCGGTTTCACCAATGGCTCACCTGTGAAATCGAGACCGATGACGGCACATTGGGGATTGGCAACGCGGCGCTCGCGCCCTCGGTCGTAAAGACCGCGATCGACGACTACTACGCGCCGCTGGTGATCGGCGAAGACCCCTTCGACTACGCCTATATCTGGGAGAAGATGTACCGCAAGACCCACGCCTGGGGTCGCAAGGGCGTCGGCATGACGGCGATCTCGGCGATCGACATCGCCATTTGGGACCTGATGGGCAAACTGGTCGGAAAGCCGGTGTTCAAACTGCTCGGCGGACGCACCAAGGAGAAGATCCCGGTCTATTATTCCAAACTCTACGCCGACAGTGTCGAGGCGATGCAAAGGGAAGCCGAGGACGCCATGAAAAGTGGCTATCTCGCTTTCAAATCACGTTTCGGATTCGGCCCCAAGGACGGCATGCCGGGCATGCGCGAGAACCTGAAACGGGTGGAAGCGCTGCGCGAGGTCATCGGCTACGACACCGATTTGATGCTGGAATGCTACATGGGCTGGAACCTCGACTACGCCAAACGCATGCTGCCAAAACTGGCGACATACGAGCCGCGCTGGCTGGAGGAACCGGTCATTGCCGACGACGTCAATGGGTATGCCGAACTCAACGCCATGGGCCATGTGCCGATTTCCGGCGGCGAGCATGAGTTCTCGGTCATGGGATGTCAGCAATTGCTGGAAAAGCGGGCGGTCAGCGTCTTGCAGTATGACACCAACCGTGTTGGCGGCATCACGGCGGCGCAGAAGATCAACGCCATTGCCGAAGCCTACCAGATCCCCGTCATTCCCCACGCGGGGCAGGTGCACAACTACCATCTGACCATGGCGAACGCGAACTGCCCGATCAGCGAGTATTTTCCGGTCCATGACGTGGAGGTCGGCAACGAGCTCTTCTACTACATATTCGAGGGCGACCCGGAAGCGGTGGATGGCTTCTTGCAGCTGGACGACGACAAACCGGGGCTCGGCATCACGATTTCCAACAAACATATCCAGCATTTCGAGATTGTTGAATGAGCAGGACCTATTCCGGTATCTGGCCGGTTGCGCCAACACCGTTTCACGACGACGGCCGGGTCGACCTTGAGGGGATGAAACGGGTGCTCGACTGCATGGTCGATCAAGGGGTGGACGGCATCTGCATCCTGGCCAATTTCTCCGAGCAGTTTCTGATTTCAGATGACGAGCGGGAGGTCCTGACCAGGCTGTGCCTTGAGTATGTCGCCGGCCGCGTGCCGGTGATCGTCACGATCAGCCATTTTGCCACGGATATTGCCGTATCCCGCGCCAGGCTCGCCAAGGATTTGGGCGGGGCCGTCGTGATGATGATGGCGCCCTATCACGGTGCGCTGATGAAGGGCACGCCCGATCAGATCTACGAGCAGTTTGCCCGTGTCGGCGAAGCCGGTCTTCCGATTATGGTCCAGGATGCGCCACTTTCGGGGGTGGACTTGCCGGTGCCGCTTTTGGTCAAGATGGCGCGCGAGATCGACATGGTGAAGCTGTTCAAAATCGAATGCGCAGGCGCGGCGGCCAAATTGCGGGCGCTGATCGCCGAGGGCGGAGACGCGATCGAGGGGCCGTTTGATGGAGAGGAAGCCATCACGCTTCTGGCTGATCTCGACGCTGGGGCCAGCGGCACAATGACGTCGGCGCTCATTCCGGACAAGATCAAGCCTATCTTGACCAAGCACGCTGAGGGAAATTGGGAGGGCGCCCGCGCGGGCTATCAAAGCGTGCTTCCGGCGGTCAATCACGAAAACCGGCAATGCGGGTTTCGCGCGGCCAAGGCCGCGATGGTGGAAGGTGATGTCATCAAGTCGGATTTCTGCCGCCACCCGATCGCACCGCTGCATCCCGACACCCGCAAGCAGCTGTTGGACCTCATTCGTCCACTTGATCCCGTTGTGCTGAAATGGGGCATGTAAATGAACGAGACCGTTGACCTTAAAACCATCGTTTCAGGCGGTAGTTCGCTTGCGCGCCCGTCAAGCCTTGCCGAGGAAGCCGCAACGGCGCTGCGCGAGATGATCCTGTTGGAGAAGCTCCCGGCCGGCACCGCATTGCCGGAACGGGACTTGTCCGACGGGCTTGGCATCAGCCGGACGCCGCTCAGGGAAGCCATTCGAATCCTCGCAAACGAGGGTTTGGTCGAGTTTTCCGCTTCGCGGCGGCCGCGCGTCGCCGATCCGACCCTTGAGGAAATCACCGACTATCTGCGTGTTCAGGGCGCGCTTGAAGCCTTGTCGGGCGAGCTTGCCTGCGCGATCGCATCGGATGACGAGCTGGAACAGATCGCCCGGATGAACGCGGAAATGGTCGAGCGCCACGGCAAAGATGACCCGGTGACGTCGTTCCGGCGTGACATGGCGTTCCACCGGGCGATTG
Source organism: Roseibium sp. (assembly GCA_017643215.1). Classification (GTDB taxonomy): domain Bacteria; phylum Pseudomonadota; class Alphaproteobacteria; order Rhizobiales; family Stappiaceae; genus Roseibium. The sequence goes on from JAEPNV010000020.1 coordinate 13,063, forward strand.
TCGCGGCGAGCCACAACGCGCCGCTGGCCGATACCCACGCGACCTACAACGCGCGGCTGTGGCGGGCCCGGTTCATGTCGTCGCAGCGCAAACAAAGCCGCGAAAGCACGTGGGCGGAACACCAGCAAATCGTCGACGCCCTGGTGCGCCGGGACGGGCCGGCGGCGGCGGCGGCGCTCAAGAACCATCTGACCACCGCGGTCGGCAACATCAAACGTGCCCAGCAGGAACGCGAGGCCGCATTGGCAAAGGAAAACGCGCTGTGAAACCGAGACTTGCGATCATCCCCGGCGATCCGGCCGGCATCGGTCCGGAGCTCATCGCCAAGCTGTTGAACCAAGACGGCATTGAGGCCCAGGCGGACATCGTTCTTGTTGGCGACGGCCACCTGTGGCAGCGCGGCGCGGAACAGGCCGCGTTGGAGGTTGCGCTGACGACGGTTGCCGAAGACGACCTCGAAACACAGACCGGCGTGGTCCATCTGGATCTTGAAACCATCGACCCTGAAGCTGTGAAAACCGCCGAGGTGAGCGTTGCCGGCGGCGAGACATCCCTAAGGTGCCTTGACAAGGCGCTGGATCTGGCCCAAGCCGGACGGGTGGACGGCATTTTGTTTGCGCCCTTCAACAAGGCCTCCCTGACGAAGGCCGGACTGGATCTTGAGGACGAGCACCGCTACATCGCGCGATACATCGGCTGGGACCAGTATCACAGCGAAATCAATGTGCTGGACGATATGATGACGACGCGCGTCACCAGCCATATCCCGCTGAAGGACGTTGCGGACCACATTGACGAAGACGCCGTGATCAAGGCGGTTAAACTGGCTCACCAAACGCTCCGGCGGGCCGGCAAGGACCATCCGGCCATAGCGGTCGCGGCGCTCAATCCCCATGCCGGCGACAATGGCAAGTTCGGCCGTGAGGAAATCGACGTGCTGGAGCCGGCGGTCCGCCAATGCCGGGAACGCCAGATGAATGTTTCGGGACCGTGGCCATCGGACACCGTGTTCCTGAAGGCCAAACGCGGCGAGGTCGACGCGGTGGTGACCATGTATCATGACCAGGGTCAGATCGCGATCAAGCTGCTTGGATTTGAGCGTGGTGTAACGGTTGCCGGCGGTTTGCCGATCCCGATCGCAACACCGGCCCATGGCACGGCCTTCGACATCGCCGGACAGAACAAGGCAAATGTCAGCGCCACCTGCCAGGCCTTTGATCTTTTGGTGCGAATGGCCAAGTCCCATCGCAAGGAACGCGACGCCGCCTGAATTTGGACCGTTACGGTCACTGGCTGGCGCGAAAAAGGAACATCTTGATGTTGTTTGGGAAAAACCTGATCAATGGCGGCTGGGCCGCCTCTGTTGAAACACGGGCATCGGCGGATCTGGACGACGTGGAATTCGCGCAGGCGAGCGCACAACAGGTTGATGATGCCTGCGCGGCGGCCCGTTCGTGTTTTCGCGCCTACAGCGGCACCGACCGGTCGGCGCGTGCTGCGTTTTTGCGGACCATCGCCGCGGAAATTGACGCGCTCGGCGACGAAATCACCGTAACGGCACAAAAGGAAACCGGCCTGCCTGAAGCCCGGCTTGTCGGCGAGCGCGGCCGCACGACCGGTCAGCTGCGCATGTTCGCGGACCTGATTGAATCCAATGATTACCTGGATGTGCGTATCGACGAAGCGCAGCCGGACCGGACGCCGCTGCCACGCCCGGATTTGCGGCTGACGCACCGGGCAATCGGCCCCGTGGTCGTTTTTGGCGCCTCGAACTTTCCATTGGCATTTTCAACGGCTGGTGGCGATACCGCCTCGGCGCTCGCCGCCGGTTGCCCGGTCATCGTCAAGGGCCACGAGGCCCACGCCGGCACCGCGGAACTGGTGGCGCAAGCCATCCTGGCTGCGATCGACACATGCGGCATGCCAAAAGCGGTGTTCCAGATGCTTCAAGGCCCTGGACGGATCGTGGGCAGCGCGCTCGTCAATCATCCCGAAATCCGCGCGGTCGGGTTTACAGGGTCCACTGCCGGGGGGCGGGCGCTCTACGACCAATGCCACGGCCGTCCGGCGCCGATCCCGTTTTATGGTGAGCTCGGATCAGTCAATCCGGTGTTTTGCCTGCCGGCGGCAATGAACGCGCGCGCGGCGGAAATCGGCGCGGGCTGGGCGGCGTCGCTGACGATGGGGGCCGGCCAGTTCTGCACGAATCCCGGCGTCCTGCTGGCGGTGAAGGGAGCGGAATTCGACGCGCTTCAAGAGACTGCAGTCGAAGCCCTCAACCGCGCCGATGAGCAGAAGATGCTGACCGACGCCATTTGCCGGTCCTATGGCGCAGGCGTCGATGCCCTGCGCTCCCATTCCGATGAAATGACGGAAGGCCGGCGGTCCCAGACACCGCGCAACGCCATGCCCGCCGCCTTCAAGACCGATGCGGACACCTGGTTGTCCAATAGGGCGCTCCACGACGAAGTGTTCGGCGCGGCCGGCATTTTCGTGGAATGCGCGGATATTGACCAAATGCTGGCGGTCGCGGAGGACCTGGACGGTCAGTTGACCGCGACGCTGCAGATGGACGATGCGGATATCGATACGGCGCGCGAATTCGTTCCGATCCTGGAGGAAAAGGCGGGCCGCCTTCTCTGCAATGGATTTCCGACCGGCGTGGAGGTCTGTTCGGCGATGATGCATGGCGGGCCTTATCCGGCCAGCACGGATGTGCGGGCGACCTCCGTCGGGACCCTGGCGATCGCCCGCTGGCTCCGCCCCGTTTGTTATCAAAATTTCCCGACGCAGCTTCAGCATCCCGAACTGCGCGATTGACGCGGGATTGGCGGCTTCTTTGCAGATACCGGACCGCTGAGCCTTACCCGGGTCAACGCGCGGGAACCGCTCGGTTTTTGTCGTAGCGGTTGGACCACATGCGCTGGCATGCCGCCAGGCGCGGGAACTCATCAACTGCGGAAATGGCCAGCCGTTGACGGTCGCATTCTGGCGGTCGGTTTGCGCTTCCGTTTTACGCCGTGCCTTTCAGCACGGCACCGGAGAGACCTGGAAGAATGGCCGAAATCCGGGCGAGGGTCGGTTCAATCATGCAAGCTGGAACCGGCGTTCCGAAATAAAAGCCCTGGACCCCGTCGCAGCCGATTTCCTTCGCAAGCTGCACCTCACCAGCGTGCTCCGTGCCTTCGGCGATGACCTTCAGACCCAGTGTTTTGCCGAGACCAACAGTCACGCGCAATAGCTTTTCCTTCGCCGGATCGCGGTCGGCCTGCGACACGAAGGTCCGGTCGATCTTCAATTGTTGAAATGGCAGGCGGTTCAGGTAGCTCAAGGACGCATAACCTGTGCCGAAGTCGTCAAGCGACAGCTTGACGCCCAGACCACGCAGCTTCTTGAGGACGTCCATCATGCGTGTCTCGTCGTGTCCGATGAAGACGTTTTCCGTCACTTCCAGGCACAGGTATTGGGCCGGCAACCGGTAGCGCTTGAGACTTGTATAGACCAGGCGTTCAAAGTTCGGTTGCCAGATCTGGATCGGTGACACATTGACCGCGATATAGTCGAAGTCCACGCCGCCATCGATCCACTCGCGCGCCTGACGGCAACTTTCATCGAGGACCCAAGCACCCAACTCGATGATCAAGCCGGTTTTTTCGGCAATGGGGATAAACTCGCCCGGATCGACAAAACCGCCATCTTCCTTCGGCCACCTGGCCAGTGCCTCGAAGCCCTTCAGTTTCTGACGGTGGAGGCAGATCTGCGGCTGGTAGAAGAGCTGCAGGTCTTGATTTTTAATCGCTTCACGCAGGTCGACTTCAAGCGCGAGTTCGCGCCTTGCCCGGGCCTGAAGCTGATCGGTGAAGATGGCATATCCAGGTTCAACCGCCTGTTTCGCGGCGCGCAGGGCCAAGCAAGCGGTCCGGTGTGCTGTTTCTGGATCGCCTGCATGATCCGGCAGCAAGACAACGCCGATACTCGGGTCAAGGTGTATTTCGCCTTCTGGTAGAATGATCGGCGCCCGAAGCGCGTCAATGATCCGTGCGGCCTCCTCGCGGGACACATCCGGGTCGGCGCCGCGCGTTCGGATCAGGCAAAAATCATCGCCGGCAATCCGGTATATGCGGTCCGATGATCCCAGCGTCCGGGCGACCCGTGCAGCGGCCTGGTGCAGAACCGCATCGCCCGAAGCCTGACCGAAGGCCTCGTTGACCTTGGCAAAACCGTCGAAATCAAGGTGAAGCAGTGCGATCGGGTGTTTTTCCATGTCCCGCATCGCGCCTTCAAGATCCGTCAGATATCGCGCACGGTTTCCCATCTGTGTGACCGGATCCGTGTAGGCCAAATGCTCAAGGCGCTCTTGAAGATCGACAACCCGCGACAGTCCGCGCGCAAGGTCACCGATCTCATCCTTCCGGTCTGCAAAAGGCACCGGTCCGGTTGTTTGCCCGGAGGCAAGCGAATTGGCGAATGCGGCCATTTTACGCAAAGGTTTGGTTTCGGCGCGCATCAGCGCCACACCCACGGCTGCCATTAGCGCCAGTATGACCGCCGATGCCCCGAATATCTGGCTTTTCAAGCGCGACCGTGCGGCCATCAAGTCGTCTGCCCAGCCAACGTCCACCGCCAGAGCGCCGGCCAATTCGCCCGACCGGGCCACGATCGGTGTGAGATAGGCAAGCCGCATCCGGCCCATGACCGGCACCTCGCCGACATGCGGCATGGCTCGCGCCAGGTTGGCGTGGGCGGGATGACCATCTGCGATGGACATTGGCGGCGGAAGAGACCCGTCGGGACGGCGGAATGTTGTGACAAAACGGTCGAAGGTGCCGGCCGCCATATTGTAGCGGAACAGGTTTGCGGCCCCTTCGTTGGTCAGGCCTATTTCCTTTAAAAGCGCATCATATGCATCGGTATAAACCAGGACGCCATCCGGGCTGTCCACAGCCAGCCGTAAAGAAAGCGGGCGACCGTCTGCGGAACGAATGAGCTCAAACCGGTCCGGATAGGTATGAACGACGATACTGGCGGCTGCCCGTGCGGCCCGGTCGATGCGAATGGCGGCGTTTTGCTCCGTCGCCTCATCGATGTCCATAAATGCTATGGCGGAGATGAGCGCAATGCTCACGGTGACCGAAAGGACGAGCAAAATCGTGATGCGCAACACCAATGATTTAATTCTTGAAACGCGAATTGCCCCAACTCCGCATACGGATTAAATAACTTCACTTTATTATAGAGACTTAAGAAGATAACGATATTGCAAAAACTCTATAGAAAATTGGACGTAAATCGAGATTCGCGAAGTCAACTATCACTACAACCATCGGGATAGCGAATTTGTCGTCGGTATATTTGGCCACGGTGAACTGGCCCGGCGGCCGCCGCCGCGGTCCCCGGGGATCAGATCCAATCGAAGGGTTCAGTGAAGGCCGGACCTGTGGGCCCATCCGGTCATGCGCATTTCAAGCCACGCCATGGCCGCGTACATGACGATGCCCAGCACGGCCAAAGCCACGAGACCGGCCCAGACGAGCGGGACATTGAACTGCGATTGGGCGGCCAGCATCATGTGGCCGATGCCGGAATTGGCCGCGACCGTTTCCGAAATCACCGAGCCGACAAACGCCAGTGTGATCGCGATCTTCAGGGAGCCGAAGAAATAGGGCATGGAACGCGGAATGCCGACTTTCAGCATGATGTCGAGCTTCTTGGCGCCAAGGGCTCGAAGCACGTCCTCCATTTCCGGCTCAATGGTGGCAAGGCCCGTCGCGACGTTCACAACGATTGGGAAAAATGCAATCAGGAACGCCGTCAAGACCGCCGGAACGGTGCCAATGCCAAACCAGATCACCAGGATCGGTACCACCGCGACCTTGGGGATCGAGTTGAAACCGATCATGATCGGATAAAGGCCGGCGTAGATGGCCCGGCTCCAGCCAATGGCAAGGCCGAGCGCGAGTCCGCCTCCGACCGCCATCAGAAAGCCGATCGTCGTGGTCAAGAGCGTTTGCAGGGAGTTCTTCCAGATCGGCGACCAGTATTTCACGATCGCCTCCCAGATGTCGGTCGGCGCCGGCAGAATGAACACTTCGATCGAAAAAATCCTGACCGCGCCTTCCCACAACGCGAACAGGCCGATCGTCCACAGCCAGGGCGCGGCTTTGATCCAGCGTTCGTTCATGCCGCGGTCCTCGCTTCTGCGATATGCGCGCGCAGTTCGTGGACCACGTCGTTGAAGTCGGCCTCGTAAGTCAGATCGAGCGGCCTGGGACGTCCAAAATCAATCGACCGTTCCACAATGATCTTGCCCGGCCGTGCGCTCATGACAAACACGCGGTCGGACAGGAAAACGGCCTCACGCAAATCATGGGTGACGAGAATGGTCGTGAAGCCTTTTTCCGCATGCAGGTCGCGCATGACTTGCCACAGTTCCTCACGGGTGAAGGCGTCCAATGCGCCGAACGGCTCATCCAGCATCAACAGGGTCGGATCATGAATAAGGGCACGGCACAGGTTCGACCGCTGCTGCATGCCGCCGGACAACTGCCAGGGATATTTGTCGCTGAATCCCTTTAGCCCCACAACCGCCAACAGGTCTTCTGCCCGTTGCTGATAGGCTTCCCGTTCCTTGGATAGACGGCTGCGGTGGGGCTGAACGATCTCTAACGGCAGCATGACATTCCGCAAGGTCGTGCGCCACGGCAGCATGGACGGGTTCTGGAAGGCCATGCCGGCGATCGACACCGGACCATCAACCTCGTGGCCGGCCACTTCGACGGTTCCGGTTTGCGGCCGGATCAAGCCGGTGGCCAGTTTCATCAGCGTGGACTTGCCGCAGCCGGACGGGCCGACAACAGCCGCAAACTCACCGCGCTTGACAGTCATGGTCAGGCCGTCGAGCGCCAGAGTTCCCGATCCGCCCGGCCCATAGGCCAGACGGACATCGCGCAATTCCACAAATCCGGTCACGATTGCTCCCCGCCCGGTTGGTTTTAGTTATGTGAAGACTGAGTGTGCCTTGAGAGCATCGCAAGGACCAGTCCCCGCCCATGGCGGGCGGGGAGGTAACACCTTTTCCGGTTAGGGCACCATCCGTTCTTCCAACGGCGGCAGGTAGGACGGGTCGAAAACGCGCTCAGGCGACGGCGGCGTGTCGCTGACGCCCATGGAGGTCTTCAAGAACTCGATCGACTTGCCGAGTTTTTCCATGTCCACATCGCCAAAGCCGTTGGCCTTGACCGCCGGGGTCAGCATCGAGCCTTCCACAGCCATGTTGATCCGGTCCGTTTCGACCGCCTGATCCAGGACTTCATTGCGTTTCAGAACAAACGGGACGGACGCAGCCGGATCGGTCATGGTGTCTATGTAGCCGCGCACCAAGGCCCGAAGCACGCCTTTGACGGCATCAGGATTTTCCGCGGCAAAGTCGGTGTTGACCATCACAACGTTGCCGTAAAGGTCCAGACCATGCTCCCCCATCAAGATCAGGGAGATATCGTCGGCCGGCACGCCCTGCGCTTTCAGATTGATGACCGACGAGAACGAAAACCCGAAAATCGCGTCGACTTGCCCTTGCGCCAGCATGGGCTCGCGGACCGGGAATCCGACATTTTCAATGGTGATGCCGGACGTATCGATGCCCGCGACCTCGACAAAGGCCGGCCATTGGCCGAAGGCCGCATCGGGCGGCGGCGCGCCGAGGGTTTTGCCTTCAAGGCTTTTCGGATCGCTGGTGACCCCCTGGCTTTCACGGCCGATAACGGCAAAAGGCGGACGCTCATAGGCCATCAGCACGGCTTTCACCTTCAAGTCCGGCTGTTCGTCCATAAGCTTGATGAGCGCGTTGACGTCGCCAAAGCCCATGTCATAGGCGCCGGTCGCGACCCGGGGGATGGATTCCCGTGATCCCGCGCCGCTGTCTATGGTGACGTTCACGCCTTCTTCGGCGAAGTATCCTTTGTCCTGTGCAATGAAAAAGGGCGCTGACGGAGCTTCAAACTTCCAGTCCAGCGTGAATTTGACATCCGTTTCGGCCAGCGCAGCCGGGGCTGAAAGTGTGAAGGCAAGGGCAATGCCTAACAGTCGTCGCATGGGAACCTCTTTACGTTTTATAGACCTGGACTCGAGAGTGACGCTGTCATGCATAAAAATCAAGCACGTTCCGCGCCAGCCTAAATCTTACGCATCGCCTTGCCGAGAGTCCCAAATAGTAAGCAGAAATACGTAATCCTGGTCAAACCGTGCACCGGTCTGGCCCGCCAATGGGTCGTGTGCCACCGCGGCGGATCGCCGGATAACGGGGCCCTTTCGCATTGGCGCGTTGGCCGACCGCGCATACTCGGCCATGACCAGAGCCCCCGGACGGCCGCCTGATTGGCCCATTGGAAATCGGCCGCAAAGGGGCTAGGAAGGATTGCAGCACCGATCGTTTATGGCTCGCCGCACCTTCAGCACTTCGCGGCCCGAACCTGACTGGACCCGAAGCGTTTGATCTCTTTCCGTCCCGTTCTTAACGTTCTCGGCTTCCTCTATGTCGGTCTGGCCACCGCCATGTTGATCCCGGCGATCGTCGATGTCGCCCAAAAGAACCCGGACTGGCAGGCCTTCGTGTTTTCCGCACTTCTGACCGGCATGGTCGGCATGCTGTTGTCGATTGCCGTTGGCGGATCGCTTGAGGAAGGGCTGGATACGCGGCAGACATTCGTCCTGACCACCTTGGCTTGGGCGACACTTCCTGCCTTTGGCGCTCTGCCGTTTTTGTGGCTCGGGATCGGCTATGCGGATGCGGTTTTTGAGGCCGTCTCGGGCTTTACAACCACCGGCTCAACCGTTTTGTCGGGTCTGGACGATCTGCCGCCAGGTCTGTTGGTCTGGCGCTCGCTCATGCAATGGATGGGCGGAGTGGGCATTATCGTTATGGCCATTGTTTTACTGCCGTTCCTCAGGATCGGCGGGATGCAGCTGTTTCAGAGCGAGAGTTCGGACCGCTCCGAAAAAATCGTCAGCCGATCGGTGGAACTGATCCGGCTGTTGGGCATGGCTTACCTGTTTCTGACGGTCCTGTGTGTTCTTGCCTATTTGGCGACCGGCATGAACCTGTTTGATGCGGTCAACCATGCACTCACGACCATTGCGACCGGCGGATACTCGACCCACGATCTGTCGTTCAGCTATTTCACCAATCCGGCATCCGGGTGGGTCGCGATCGTTTTCATGATCATTGGCGCCTTGCCGTTTGTCCTGATCATCCAGGCACTTCGAGGCCAGCCGCTGCTGCTTTGGCGCGATCCGCAGGTCCGGGCGCTGATTGGCTTTCTGGCCATCGTGTCGTTGACCTTGACGGTTTATCTGGGCGTCAACATGGACTTCCGGTTTGACGATGCCTTGCTGCGCGCGACGTTCAACGTGGTTTCGATCGTCACCGGGACCGGCTATGCGCTGGGCGATTTCACCGAATGGGGCCCGCCTGTGGTCGGAATCACGCTCCTGCTGATGTTTGTCGGCGGGTGTACCGGGTCGACGACCGGCGGGATCAAGGTTTTCCGCTTCCTCGTCTTCTTCGGCACGGTGCGGGCGCATTTGCGGCGCATGGTCCGCCCCAACAGGGTGATGTCCGAGGAATATGGCGGCACAAGACTGACGCCGGAATTGTCGTTTTCGGTTCTGGCGTTTTTGGTTGTCTATCTCGGATCGGTCGGCATTATCACGGTCGCCCTGTCGTTTTTCGATCTTGATCTGGTGACGGCTGTGTCCGCCGCCGCGACATCGGTTGGCAATGTGGGGCCGGGGATTGGCCCGATCATTGGCCCGTCGGGGAATTTTGCGCCGCTGCCTGACGGCGCGAAATGGCTGCTGTCCTTTGCCATGCTCGTCGGCCGGCTGGAGCTTTTCACCGTTCTTGTCTTGCTCGATCCGGATTTCTGGTCGAGATAGGACGCAGACCGCCTCATAGTCACAATCACGATCACGCATGGGATCTGCGTATGGAGTTTTCCACCCCCTTGGTCAGTGGCCGGCTGATCAAACGCTACAAACGGTTTCTCGCAGATGTCGTCCTTGATGGGGACGGCACCGAAATCACCGCGCATTGCGCCAATCCCGGCTCCATGCTGGGCTTGAAAGCGCCAGGGTCCCGGGTGTGGGTGTCGCCGTCCGACAATCCCAAGCGAAAACTCAAATACTCCCTGGAGATCGTTGAGGCGGACGGCGCGCTCGTCGGCATCAACACCGGTTATCCCAACAGGTTGGTGGAGGAGGGCCTTCAGGCGAATGCCCTTCCGGACCTTGCCGGGTTTGAGAGCCTGCGGCGCGAGGTGAAATATGGCAAGAATTCGCGGATCGACATTCTGCTGGAGGGCGGGACGCATGCCCGAACATATGTCGAAGTTAAAAATGTGCATCTGATGCGCCGGCCCGGCCTTGCCGAGTTTCCAGATTCAGTGACCGCGCGGGGCGCCAAGCATCTCGCGGAGCTGGCGGATATGGTGCGCGAAGGGCACCGGGCCGCGATGGTGTTTCTGGTCCAGCGCCCCGATTGCGACCGCCTGTCGCTGGCCGGTGATATCGATCCAGGTTACGCGGCCGCCTTCGCGCAGGCACGTGATGCCGGGGTTGAGGCCTATGCCATGGGTTGCGACGTCACAACGGCGGGCATTGAGGTGAACCGAGCTGTTGCCCTGGAGATTTGAGTTCAGGCTTGCAGGACGACAATGCGCGTGTTGTTCGGGACCCGGTTGTAGAGATCAATCACGTCCTGATGGAGCAACCTGACGCAGCCGGAAGACACGGCTTTGCCGATCGACCAGGTCTCCGACGTGCCATGCAGCCGGTACAAGGTGTCCTTGTTGCCTTCAAAGATATAGAGCGCCCGGGCTCCCAAAGGATTTTCCAGGCCCGGTTCCATGCCGTTCCGGTACTCCTCCAATTCCGGCTCCCGTTCGATCATTTCAGCCGGGGGCGTCCATCTTGGCCATTGCCGCTTGAAGGCAATGCGTGCCCGTCCGCCCCAATCGAAACCTGCGCGGCCAATGCCGACGCCGTAGCGCATGGCCTTGCCGTTTTCCATCGTCAGGTACAAAAACCGGTTTGGGGTGTCGACAATGATGCTGCCGACCGGCTCCGGATAGGAATAGTCCACCAACTGGCGGAAATAGATCGGGTCGATGTCTTTCAGATCCACCGCCGGAATCGGGAACTGTTCCTCCGGCATGGCCCGGTACATCTGCAAATAATGCGGCGCAATGGGATGTGGTGCCGGCTGGTCATCCGCAAGCATCGGCGGAGGTACACGGTTGGCGCTGGCGCACCCGGTCAGGAGCGCGGCGGAACCGCACAGGAGGAGTGTTCGGCGGGTGAGCATCTAAGATCCTTGAGCTGACCATTTGTTGTGCCAGCGATCGGTACCGGCGCATGGCGCTGAGCCGGATTGACCTGCTGGCCTGGGTTCACGCCTCCCGTATGCGGATAAATACGCCGTAAAGGGGGCACGGCATCCGGCTCACAATCATGTGAGTGCGAAAGCCAACGCCTTTCCGTTGGCTGTGGTTTTGACGCAACAATGGCGACATGTCGTAGCGGTCGTTCTGAGACACAAACGGCTTCGCCGGAACCGGCTTTTATCCCGCTCAAACCTGACCGGCATTAAACCGAGGTCCGCGCCACGCTCAAAATGTTACATGTGATTGGAAAAGATCAGCCCGCGGTGTCGCGCGCCAGCGGCGGCTGAAACTGCCAGCCCATATCCCAAGGGAAATAGATCCAGGTGTCCTGCGAGACTTCCGTCACGAACGTGTCGACCATCGGACAGCCAACAGGTTTGGCGTAGACCGTGGCGATATGCGCCTTGGGCAGCATGTCGCGGACCACTTTCGCCGTCTTGCCGGTGTCGACGAGATCGTCGATCACAAGAACGCCGCTGCCTTCGCCCTCTTCAAGATCAATGAGCCCGGTATCGACCGGTTTGATGACCTTCAGTTCGCCCTGGCTTTCATAGTCGTGATAGGAGGCGATGCACACGGTTTCGATGAGGCGAATCCCGAGTTCACGGGCAACGATCGCCGCCGGTACCAGCCCGCCGCGCGTAATGCACACAATCGCCTTCCACTCGCCTTGCCCAGACAGGCGCCAGGCCAGCGCCCGGGCGTCCCGGTGGAACATGTCCCAGGACACGGGGAAGGCTTTGTTTTGCGGGGAGGTTTCCATCGTTTTTCCTTTATTTGGCCTGGGCGCCAAGCGCGTCTTGAATTGCGGTTTCGACCGCCGCCGCTGCCTCGGACAAGACCGCTTCATCGCGGGACCGGATGACGATCTGTGTGGTGAATCGGCCATCATTGGTGCGGGGATATGAGCCGATCAGCGTATCCGGGAACCGCGCCTGGATCTCCGCGATGCTGTCCGCGACCCGGCTTTCGGGAAGATCGGCGTCAACGCTGCGTGACAGCATCTTCCGGCCGGTTTTCAGCGTTGGCGCGATGGCGTCCATCATCGCCTGCATGATCGACGGCACGCCGGCCATGACATGGACGTTTTCGATTCGGAAGCCGGGCGCCTTCGACACTTTGTTCTCGATCAACTCCGCGCCGTCGGGAATACGGGCCATGCGCAGACGCGCCGCCGTCAATTGGCCTGGCGGATAATGCGCCTCAAGGATTGCCCGGGCGCGCGGATCGACATCAATGCCGACGCCGAAGGCGGCCGCGACGCTGCTGGCGGTGATGTCGTCATGCGTTGGACCGATGCCGCCGGAGGTAAAGACGTAGGTGTAGGCGCCGCGCAGAGCGTTGACGGCCTCGACGATCGGCTCCTCGACATCGGGCACCACGCGCACCTCGCGCAAGTCAATGCCGATGGCGGTCAGATAATCCGCCAAAAACCCGATGTTCTTGTCTTTTGTCCGGCCCGACAGGATTTCGTCGCCGATCACCAGAAAAGCCGCCGTCACGGTTTCGTCAGCGCTGTCGGTGGCCATGGCCAAACTCCGTCGAAGCAAAATGTGCGAAGCCTTTAGCCCAGCTTGCCCGGCCACTCAAGGGCTCGCATATGACGCAACGTCCGCAGGTTGGGTCACTCCGGGGCGGTCCAGCGGTAGATCCAGTCCATCTGCCCGGCCAGGCGCTTTGGTCCCAAGAGCCGCAATGCCGTATCCCGGCCGAACGCCATCGGTCCGGACAGGTGGTAGATCCTGGCATTGCGTTCAGCAAGCGCCTGGACTTTGCGAACCCGTGGTTTGCGCGCCGCTTCGTAGGCTTTCAGGGCCGCGGGAAGGGACTTGTGCGCGGAGATCGACGTTGCCAGGACGGCCGCGTCCTCGATCGCCATGGCAGCGCCTTGTGCGACGAACGGCAGCATGGCGTGCGCTGCGTCTCCCAAGAGGGCCAATCGTTGATCGGTCCACGGCCGGGAAGCATCGACCCGGCAGAGCGCCCATTTCAGCCATTGGCTGGCCCGCCCGGCCAGTTCCTGAACGACCGGCGACCAGTTGGCCAAGGCACCGGCGACTGCATCGGAGGACGCCGGTTCCGACCAGGTCTTGCCGGTCCAGTCTTCTTCGACTAGCACCACCAGGTTGAGTTTGTCCCCACCGCTAATCGGATAGTGGACCACATGCGCGTTGGGTCCGAGCCAGAGGCCGGTGTTGATCAGTATCCACGACGGCAATCCGGCCGCCGGTATGGTCGTGCGATAGGCCGTTTGCCCGGTAAACCTGGCATCGTGCTGGGCCGGGAAAATGGACCTCACGGACGACCAGACTCCATCCGCGCCGATCAGTGCGTCGGCTTCCATCGGCTGCTCGGTGCCCGCATGGTGCAGCGTGAATGCCACATGTCTTGGACCGTTCATGACCACCTCGGTCACTTCACAGCCGAGCCGGAGGTCTATGTCCGTGTGGCGTTTGACGGCAGCAAGAAGGGCGTTTTGAAGATCGGCCCGGTGGACCACCCAATAGGGATTGCCGTAACGTCGGCTGATGCTTTCGCCGAGCGGGACGCTTGCCACCTCGCGTCCCGTTTGGCCGTTGGCAATGCGGATGGCGGCAGGCGCGACGGCGGCAGGTTCCAGCGCGTCGAGCACGTCCAGCCGGCGCAGCACACCGCACGCGTTCGGCGACAATTGCAGCCCGGCGCCGGCCTCGCGCAATTCGGATGCGCGTTCAACGATGCACACCTTCCGGCCTGCACGGCTCAGGGCCAGTGCGGCGGTCAGTCCGCCGATCCCGGCGCCTGCAATCGCGACCGGCGCGTCCTTGGAGGGCATGGGTGTTGGGTCTTATGAGAATCAGGCGGCGACCGGCGACCAGCCGCAGTCTCCGGGGGACGACTCGGCGGGCTTCAGGGTGGGGTCGTATTTGTAAAGGGTCGAGCAGTAGGGGCAGACGATTTCGTTTTCATCGCCCATGTCAAGGAACACATGAGGATGATCAAACGGCGGATTGGCGCCGATACACATGAATTCGCGCGCGCCGATGGCCACGGATTCGTGGCCGCTGGTGTTCTGGAAATGCGGGACGACCTGGTCCGCCATGGGCCTGTTTCCTTGCCTCACTCGTGGTTCGCGGCGGACCATAACGAGTTGCCCGCATGTTGTGTAGAGGCCGAACCGTCTTTCGGGCCGATTTGTGTCCTTGCGCGGTCTCGAGACATTGTCCGCGCTGTCGCCAGATGCTGACAAAGCCCTTTACGTTCGCGCCACATTCGCCGTAAGCTAGCGTCTGCTGGTTTTCCCTTTACGTAAAAGTAAGCTCTGAATGCCTCATTTTCATGCCAACGGAACCGACATCGCCTATCTGGATGAAGGCGAGGGGGAGCCGATCCTGCTCATCCACGGATTTGCATCCAACAAGCAGGTGAACTGGCTTTATCCGGGTTGGGTGGACACGTTGACCAAGAGCGGGCGGCGCGTGATCGCGGTCGACAATCGCGGACATGGCGAAAGCACGAAGTTTTATGATCCGGCAGCTTATGGCGCGCCCCTTATGGCTGAGGACGCCCTTCGCCTGATCGACCATCTGGACCTCGGTCCAACCGATGTCATGGGTTACTCGATGGGCGCGCGTATTTCGGCCTTTCTGGCTCTCAATTCTCCGGACCGGGTGCGGCGGGTTGTTTTTGGCGGGCTCGGCTACGGCATGGTTACCGGTGTCGGGGATCCCGAACCGATCGCGAGTGCTCTTGAGGCGGAGCGGCTGCAGGATGTTTCCGACCGGACCGGCCGCGCCTTCCGCGCCTTCGCCGACCAGACTGGATCGGACCGTCTGGCACTTGCCGCCTGCATGCGCTCGTCGCGGCAAAAGATCGAAGAGGAAGATGTGGCACGGATTGCTTGCCCCGCGCTCGTGGCTGTGGGGACCAAGGACGACATTGCCGGCTCGCCTCAACGCCTTGCCGATTTGATGCCCAATGCAAAAGTTCTCGATATTCCCGGCCGCGATCACATGGTCGCCGTCGGCGACAAAGCCTATAAACAGGGCGTTTTGGAATTCCTGGCAGAAACGGCCGCATGAGCGCGGTGCCGACACACTTTACCGGCGCGGAAGGCAACCGGCTTGCCGCGGACTGTTTCGACGGCACCGGCCAACCGGTCCTTCTCCTTCATGGTGGCGGGCAGACCCGGCATTCCTGGGATGCGGCCGCGGAACGGATCGCCGCGCTCGGCCATGTCGTGTATTGCATGGACCAACGCGGGCATGGTGAAAGCGACTGGGTCGCCTCCGGAAACTACGCGTTTTCCAATTTCGCGTCGGACCTAGTCGCGGTTTCAGCTCAGATTTGCGGCATGCACGGGGCGAAGCCGGTCCTGGTCGGGGCATCGCTTGGCGGATTGGCCGGCATGCTCGCCGAAGGCGCGCAGGCGCCGGGCAGCTTGGCCGCGCTCGTGCTGGTGGACATTACCCCGCGCATGGATATGGTTGGTGTCAGCAAGATCCTCGGGTTCATGGCCGAACGCGTCGAGGAGGGCTTTGAGACGATTGAAGAGGCCGCCGACGCGATTGCGCTTTATATGCCCAGCCGGGCCCGGCCCAAGGACCTGTCCGGACTGTCGAAAAACCTCAGGCACCACACGGATGGACGCTACCGCTGGCATTGGGACCCGCAATTCATCCGCACCAAGCAAAAGACCGACCGCAAAGCCTCAGAGGAAACGCAGGCAGCGCTGGCGGAGGCTGCTGCCCGCCTGGATGTTCCGGTCTTGCTGGTGCGCGGCCGGAATTCCGAACTGGTGACCGAGGAACATGTCCGCGAGTTCCTCGATCTCGTGCCCCATGCCAAGTTCGTCGATATCGCCGATGCCGGGCATATGGTTGCCGGCGATCGCAACGATGTCTTCGCCGAGGCGGTCGAGGGCTTCCTGCAGGAGCTTTTTGCAAGCGCGTGACGCGTCGCACCTGAGGGCGCGCGAAAAATCCGGAATCATTTCAAGCCATTATCGTTCCTTGCTGAAAAGGTGATTCGGGGCGGATCCCGCAATTGGAGGTTGCGCGGTTCGCCGCTGGCGCGACTTGGCGGTAAATCCCATAAATGACAAGGCGTTAGCCGCGTTCTTCAATTTGTCAGGCCCACGGGCGAATGCCGTCGTGTTTGCGCGCGAGGGGCCTTTCCGGTCAGCGGCCCGTAAAAACCGGATTTCGCTTTTCCAGGAACGCGTTGCGGCCTTCCTTGAAATCCGCACTTTCGAAGCAGGTTTGGCCGGCGGCGGCCGCCTCTGCCATGGCCTCAGGACGGGCGCCGGCGGCGACCGCGTTGACCGCCCGCTTCGCCGCACGCAATGTGAGAGGCGCGTTGGCCGCGATGGTCTTTCCGAGTGCTTCGGTCCGCGCCTCAAGATCGCCGGGCTCAGTCAGTTCATCGACCAGCCCAAGGCGCAGCGCATCTTCCGCCGTTACCCGTTCGGCCGTGAACAACATCCGCTTGGCGACGGAGGCGGAACTGGCTTGAACGATGTCGGCGATGGCCGCAAGCGGGTAAGCTATGCCCAGACGCGCGGCCGGAATTCCGAAGACCGCGCCGGTCGCGGCAAGGCGCAGGTCGCACGCGAGCGCCAGGCCGAGGCCTCCGCCGAGGCAATGGCCTCGGATCATTGCAACCGTTGGCTTGACGGCGGTCTTGAGCGCTTCAAAGGCGGCAACATTGATCGCGTCATAGGCTTTGGCCTTTTCCGCAGTTGACCGGGTCTCCGCGAATTCGGAAATGTCGGCGCCGGCGACAAAACTCCGCCCGCCCGCTCCCGTCAGGACAATCAGGCGGACAGCCTCGTCATCGTCAAGCCGGGACAGGGCCGCTGGAAGCGCCCGCCACATCGCAAGGCTGAGTGCGTTGCGCTTTGGCTGATTGTCGACGATCAGCCATCCGATGCTGCCGGTGGTTTCCGTGCGGATTTCGCCGTCGCCTTGTGAGGCCTGTGACAAGGGTGTGCTCATGCGATCATCCGCTCCTGCTGCGCGTTGCATTTCCGCACGCAGGAGAAGCAGAGCTTTCGATGATCCGCAAGTTTGACTTTGGATTTGGAGGCCGGGCTCCTATCTTGTACAACACGTGCCTCCCGGCTTGAAAAGGAGACAAGCCATGCCGAACCCGTCACCGCATCAAAAGGCTGCGAAGATTGCTTTGCATGATCCCGTTTGGCGGCAATTGCGGGAAGAAGCGCAAGCGATGGTGGCGAGCGAGCCGGCGCTGTCTTCTTTTGTGTATGAAACCGTGTTGAATCATGAGCGTCTGGAAGAGGCGGTGGTGCACCGGATCGGCGACCGGCTGGGCCGTGACGTCGTGTCCGCCTCACTGATCCGCCAGACCTATCTGGAAGCGCTTGCAAGCGAACCCGAACTCTCTGAGATTTTCCGTGTCGACATCGTCGCCGTGTTCGATCGTGATCCGGCCTGTTTCCGGTATCTGGAGCCGGTGCTTTATTTCAAGGGCTTCCACGCCCTTCAAACCCATCGCCTCGCCCATTGGCTGTGGCGGCAAGGGCGTCAGGATTTCGCGTTTTATCTCCAGAGCCGGGCCTCGGAGGTCTTTCAGGTCGACATTCACCCGGCGGTGCCGGTCGGACGCGGCATCTTCATCGATCACGCGACCGGTGTCGTGATCGGCGGAACAGCCGTGATTGAGGATGACGTTTCCATACTCCAAGGCGTCACGCTCGGCGGCACGGGTAAGGAGAGCGGTGACCGGCATCCGAAGATCCGTCGCGGTGTCCTCATCGGGGCCGGGGCGAAAGTGCTCGGAAATCTCGAAATCGGCCATTGCACCCGGATCGCCGCGGGCTCGGTGGTCCTGTCCGATGTGCCGCCGAACACGACCGTCGCCGGCGTACCGGCCAAGGTCGTGGGCAAGGCCGGTTGTTCTGAGCCGTCCCGGACCATGAACCAGCTTTTGGCCGCGACAGAACCGCAAAGTGACGTTGCAAAGGAAGACGGGGAAAGCTGAACGCACCGCTTGGCAAGCGGGCGGGGATGTGTAGGCTGCGCGTCAATAAGCACGTTGGCACAATCAGGGCGCGGGCCCTTGGATGTGGTTCGACGCAGTCACCTCATTTAACCTTGCGATCTCTCCCGTCGGGTCTTTGAAAGCCCAACCCGCACGGCCGGACCCGACCCAGCCATCGCTCAAGAATGCAATCAGGAGTTTCCCGTGAATCCGGAAGAAATCCGTAAGATCGAAGCCTATTTGAAGAAGAAGTTCGAACTGCAGAGCCTCCAGGTACGTGCCCGGCCAAAAAAGGATGACAGCGCGGAGGTTTACATCGGCGAGGAATTCATCGGCGTCATTTTCCGGGATGACGAAGATGAGGATCTGAGCTGGAACTTCCAGATGGCGATCTTGGAAATCGACCTCGACGAGGTCTGAGCATCGGGCTGGTTACGAATCCAGGCCAACTGTGTCGTTCAATTGGCCTGTTTTACGTGACATATAGCTCAATACGAGATCCTGAACTCTGCGGTCCAGCCGTCCCCAACTGGCGAGCAGCGGCCGTTCGAAGCGATACGTGACCATCAACGTGTCGTGCAAGATCATGTCGCGTTCGCAAATCAGTGAATCAACTGACGACTCTCGTTTGCACCGGGCCGCAAAACCATCGCGCTGGCCTGCTTCATAAACGATTTCGTCAATTTCGTTTGCGCCCGTCACCGGAAGAGACAGGATTTTCAGCCCGGCCGGGCCGGGCATGTCCTGCGCGATCGCCAAACGGCGGTAGACCGGGTCCAGCGTGTCTTGCAACGGTTCTGCACCCGTTTCCGCACTCCTGATATCGATCCGCAGCAGGTCGCCTCGGGAAACGCCTGCTGATGTGCTTGAGCGAGGCGAGTTCGCGGGCGCCATATCAGGCCATCGCGCCGCAATGGACAGGCTGTTCGAGGCCGAAACAGAGCGGGTGCTGCCAAACATGCCCGTTGCGGATGCGCTCACATATTCATCGGGGATCTGAAGCGTATGTGCGCCAATGATGTGCCTTGTTGCGCCGTCGCCCCCTGTCTCCGCCGGTCCGGCCATCCATACGCCACCAAGCGTTCCGGCCAGATACCCGATATGCAAAAGCGCGAGCAAACCCAGGCCGCACACCAGTCGGCTAAAATGGTCGGGCTTCACGCCTGTCGCATCAGGCAAGCTCAATGGGATCATCTATCGGTCCGTTCCGCGGAGTTTTCATACCGCCGGCTGATACGGCCGTCCCGTCCCGGTACGAGTGTCCCGTATTGGGAAGGAAAAGCCGAAGTCGGTGGCGCATCCGCTACGGTTTGTGCCCAGTTCGTGCCGCACGCGAAAAGGCACGGCTTTTGCTCTTGACCCGGTACATACTTTCCCGCAGCTTCGGCTGCTGAAGGTTAACGAGGAGTTAACAAGGTGTTGTCGGACCTATTCATTGCGCTTTATATCGCGTGCGCTGGATTTGTGGCCGCCGGGGTTTTGGGCAGTTTTTATCAGCTTTTGACGAACCAACCGCCGCGGTTCAATTTTCCGGTGGATAGCATCGTCGGGACGATCACCTCGATCGCCGTGTGTTTGTTTGCCGGCCCCTTTATCATCATGCGCAACGCCATCCGTGGACGCAGAATCGAAGGCCGCCCCATCGGCTGGCTGGTCGCGTCCTCGACCATTGCCGGAATGTGGAGCATGTGTTCCGGGCTTGTGGTGATGCAGTTCGCGCTCGGGCTCTTCGGCATACTTTAGGCATGGCTAAAGATTGCAATGGAGATCGGCCTTGAGCGTATTTGAGTTGGACGGCACCGTCCCACACTTGCCACCAGACGACATGCATTGGATTGCACCGAACGCGACGGTGATCGGCAACGTCCGCTTGGACGAAGACGCGAGCGTCTGGTTCGGAGCGACCTTGCGCGGCGACAACGAGCTCATTCACCTGGGTGCGCGCTCCAACATCCAGGACGGATGCGTGTGCCACACCGATCTCGGTTTTCCCTTGACCATCGGCGCGGATTGCACAATCGGGCACAAGGCGATTTTGCACGGCTGTACCATCGGGTCGAATTCTCTGGTCGGTATGGGTGCGACGGTGCTGAATGGCGCGGTGATCGGGTCAAACTGCATCATCGGCGCCAATGCGCTCGTGGCCGAAGGCAAGGAAATTCCGGATAACTCTCTGGTTGTGGGCGTCCCGGGCAAAATCGTGCGCCAGTTGGACGGTTCGGCCGCGGATGGCATCACCGCATCGGCGGCGGGTTATGTGCGCAACTGGCGACGGTTCGCGGCGGGATTAAGGGCCGTCTGACCTGGCCATCATTCACACGGGATTGTCGAGGCAGATTTATCGGAAAACCATCAACCCAACGGGCGGGAACCGGCCTGCGGGGGCTGGCCGGTTCCCTGGATCCGGTCGTGGTTGGGATGGGGAGGGTGGGACGCGACCGGATGTTCCCATAGGCCCGGCCAGCGCCGGGCAACTGCGCCAGATCCTGTCAGTTCGAAACGCTGCTGACCGTCGTCACGCGCGTGTCTGATATGCCGGTCCATTTCGCCGGCGCATAAGACGATTGACGTTTGATGTATCGGTAAGGTGTCGCATACCAGGGCAGCACTGCTTCGATCTGGTTGTCGAGGATCATGTCGCCCTGGTCGGTCCGCACGGTCAGGACCGCGTGACCGGCATTGTTGACGTCCTTGGCGACCGTGATCAAAAGCGCGCTTTTCGGCCAGCCGGCGGCCACAAGCGCCCGCTGTTTTTCCAGAACATATTCTTCGCAGTCGCCCGCCCCGTTGACGGGATAGGTCCAGTATTCCTTCCGGCCGAAGAGCTCTTCATCGGTTACGGGGCGGATCCGCTGGTTGATCTGCCGGTTCACGACGATCAGTTCCTGCCAGCGTTGTTCCGTCAACTTCACGACCACCGGTGAATTGGTGCCACCGCGGCAGGCCCAGCCGTTTTCAGCGCAAAACTGGCGGTGCCCGATAGGAGCCGACGTGGCGGTGTTCATTTCCATGAACCGTGTCGGCGAGGCGTGTGCGTTGGCGGTCCAACCAGCAAACAACAATGATGCAAGTACGGCAGTTGAAGTAAGTTTTCGAGTGTTCATAGTATTGCCCTCCCCAAGGCTGGCAACACATTGACAAGACGATTTTTATTCCACGATAAAACTAAAGATAAATACTTAGCATTATTTTAGTAAAAACAATAATATATTTGAATAAAAGGAAATTTTATTTTGATTCAACTTTGATCCTGATTTGAGTAAAATTGCGATCAAATCGCGCAACCTGTTCAAATGTTTGATGAAAACAGTGAGTTTGCCGAAGAGGGCCGTCAGGTGCTTGAGCTGGCTGGTCCGAGAATTGAGCGAAGAAATCTCCGTGTTCGCAACACAGACGCACGAGAACAAGCCGCATTTTTTTTGAAAAAAAGCGCCTTCGGACGTCTTAGACCGATCTCTTGTCGATGGCCGGACGTGCGTTCCCGCTCCTCACGCGATGCAGGCAGGTTCGACGACGCGCGGCACATCCGTTCAATTGCCGGATGGCGGATTGGCTGGAAACGGCAAGAAATGGTTCAGTGAGATCTTCAGCAGGTCACAGAAAATCCGGCATTGATGTCCGCGAACGGGCTGTCAATGGCGGTGGCTCGAAATCTGTCCGGAGGAGTCTGTCCGTGTCACCCCGGCACAGGGCCGAACCGCCGATACAGTTTACACGCTCGCCTGATTGAGCGCATTGGGATCGGCCGAGATGTGATGTTCCAGAAGGTCCCGGTTTTGAACGGCGGCAAATTCCACCGCAATGCCGCCCTCGATCCGGCGCACGACTCGAGCCCGCATCTTGCCGATTTCAATGCTGTCGCCCTTGTGAGGTTCAAGGTCGGTGGCAATTGCCGCCCCCGACAGGGAGACATCAATGATCCGGCACATATGCGAAGACCCATCGGGTAGAACGATTCTTGTCATTGGATTTTTCGGCACGAACCGGTCATGCCGGCGGTCTTCGGGCAGATTGAGCTCGTCCTTGTTGGCAAGCCAGGTTAGGACGTTTGCGATTTTATCGCGTTTGCGGACAGTGTTGCGCAGTTCGACCGCAAATCCGCCGTTAATGACCCGCGAAATCCTGCCCTCGACCCGGCTGAGATGGTCAAGGTAGGCAACCACCCGCTCGCCGACCCGCCCTTGAACCGGCGTGATCATGGCCATGCCGCCTGGCGACATGTCGATGACCTGGCACGGATATTCACGGCGGTCCTCGAGCATGAACCGCCCCAGGATATTGACCTTCACGCGTTGATGGCGACGGCGGTCGGCCGCCTGAAGCGTTCTGCTTCCCTCAGTCGCTGTGGCCAGTAGGGCGCCCATGCCTGTTTTACCCGTTGCCGCGCGCCGGGCGCGTGTGTCTTTGCATTGAGTCGATTGACGTCATGCGGTGCGGTCAGTCTAGTGCCGCCCGGTTAATGATCTGTAAGAATGCTCGTCAATCTTGCCAGTTCAACGAAAGTGGGATTCTGGCTTCATGCTTTGCCGCCTGCATACACTGTCAAATGCCCGACGCGGCGTTCAGCGCCGCGCGGCAGGGCCGGTGTGGATACCGGCATGTCCTCGGCTTTGAATCGCGGCAGGATCGGATTGCTGACCTTTGTGGAGCCATTCAAGAACATCGGACGTTCATCGGGCCACACCAGCCTCAAACTGGTGATCGATTGGCGCATCAGCGGATGCAATCCCAGCCAATAGGGCCGGTCCATCGGCGTGCAGCTTCCCAATATCCGTACCCGGCCTTCGCCCGGAACGTGGAGCGGCAAGAGAAGCATCTCCATATGGAGCTGCTGGCGTTGCTCTGTGTGGCCGGCAATACCGAGAACCGCAGCGGCCGCATCCTCACGAACCGCGGCGATGAGGCTTTCCAGGGCTTCGCGGTCTTTATCGCCCCAGCCGCGCAAAAAGTTCCGGCCTTTAAGTTCCCGGCAATGGGCGGAACACAAACGGGTTCCGGCGAGCCGGTACCGCACGTCCTTTGAAGGTTCTGACTCCAATATGAATGTGTCGCCCAGCAGGCCCCGGATCTGGCCAGGGTCGATTTCGCTGCGATTTGGCGCCGGGCGTTGCCCGCGAAGCTCATCCCAGTACGTATATAGTGTTTGGGTGACGCCGTTTTTCATGTGTTTTGCCCCAGTATTCCTACGTCTTCAAATGCCGGGAGCCGATCGCAATGTACAAAAACGGTACACTCAAGCGCTCACCCGGGCCTTTTGACGAGGACTTTGCAGGGGGCATGCCAGGCGCCCTTCTTTCGCCAGGTTCGGAAGCGTCAACCAGTCGTTAATGTTAACAGGAAATGAACATTGCCGCTCCGGTCGGAATGCGCCAGTTTGACGGCCGCCGCGGGTCATAAAACCAACAACGAACCGCAGTGGCGCGTGCCGTTTTTTGATATTTGCCTTTTTGGGTTGGTTGCACAGGGGAGCGTGGGGCCGCGGCACGAACGGGAGGTGAGGGCAAGGCGCCGGCGGATCCACGGGAGACGCCGGCGCCTTGTTCGTTTTTGAAACCCATGATCGGTCGGACAAGCCGGGATCGTTGCACCTGCGTGCGCCCGAAATTGCCCGCCCGCCATTCACCCTGTTTCAATTCGGCACGTTGAATTTCACACACTGTCCCTTGCCGGACGGCACAAAACACGTAAATCAAGGTCCAGCCGCCAAGGAGATCTGATGAACGTCCACACGCTAAGGCCTGGCCGCCCAGACCAGCAGCCCGCATTCAATCTACCGACTGTAATTGTCTGGCTGAGCGCTGCCATGATCGCGATCCATGTGATTCGCATGTTTATCCTGCCGGCACGCTGGGACAATTTGTTGATGCTGTATTTTGCGTTCTGGCCGGTGCGGTACACGCCGGAATTGTTTGCAAGCAGTTTCGCTCCGGGCGGACTGGCCGCCGATGCCTGGGCGTTCGTCACCTACGCCTTCCTGCATGGCGGTGCCATGCATATTATTTTCAATCTTCTTTGGATGGCGATCTTTGGGAGTGCCGTCGCGCGCCGGTTCGGCACCGCCCGGTTCTTGCTGCTTTCGGGACTGTGTGCCGTGGGCGGCGCGGTTGCGCACCTTGTAACCCACTACGGCGACACCGCGCCCGTTATCGGGGCATCGGCGGCCGTCTCAGGCCAAATGGCGGCGGCCTTGCGGTTTGTTTTCGAACTCGGCGGGCCACTCGGCGCCTTTAGGCGCTCTGATTCGGCGGCCTATTATGTACCCGCCGTTCCGCTGACACAGTCCCTTGCCAATCGGCAGGTGCTGGGATTCATGGCGGTGTGGTTCGGACTCAACCTGTTTTTCGGACTGATGAGCACGCCGCTTGCCGACGGCGGCGCCTCGATCGCCTGGCAGGCGCATATTGGCGGCTTTTTGGCGGGACTGGCTTTGTTTCCGCTTCTTGATCCCGTTCCGCGGCGGCGGTTTTAGCCGCGTGTAAAGGCGCTGTTTGCGTCGTCACGAATTTTTGACATGATGGCGATCCGGGTTCGAAAACCATTGGGCCCGGCTAGGATCACGGGAGGAGTTAGCCGATGACCGTTGCCTCTATCTTGAGCACAAAAGGGCGGGAGGTTGTGTCGGAGCGCGGCGCAACGTTACTGAGTGATGTGTGTAAGACACTGACCCAGCACAAGATCGGCGCGATCGTAATTACCGACGATGACGGCCATATCCAGGGCATCATTTCGGAACGCGATGTGGTCAAAGCCATCGGAGTGTCGGGTGCGTCCGCCCTGATGCAACCAGTGTCCAGCGTCATGACCCGATCAGTTGAAACATGTACGGACAAGGACAGCATTAACGTGGTGATGGCCAAAATGACGGCCGGTCGGTTCCGTCATGTTCCGGTGGTCGCCGATGGAAAGGTGGCCGGCCTGATTTCCATCGGCGACGTCGTTAAACACAAGATCGCCCAAGTGGAGATGGAGGCTGAGCAAATGCGCAGCTACATCACCATGGCCTGACCGCAATCCGATGATCACAAACCAACGGTGCCGGCACTGGCACCGTTGCGCTCAAGATATCTGAATGCCGCCAAGGCGCTGCCGGGTCACGGCGCGGCGTGTTGTTGATATGTTCTCAGTGTTTTGCAGAAGGGCGATCGGCCCGCCTTAGGACGCGCCGTAAACGTCCTCCGGATCGTACACCCGAGCGCCACCGACATGCTCAAGGACAAGTTTACCGCCGTCCTGCGTCTTCAGTTTTCGGTAAAAGCATGAGCGATAGCCGACATGGCAGGTCGCCCCGTTTCCTTCGACCGTCACAGACATGACCAGCGCATCCTGATCGCAATCCGTTCTGATTTCCTGCACCTTTTGAATCTGGCCGGAGGTTTCGCCCTTTTTCCAAAAGCTTTGGCGCGACCGGCTCCAATACCAAGCTTCGCCGGTTTCAATTGTCCGCGCCAAGGCTTCTGCGTTCATGTATCCGACCATGAGCACGTTTTTTGTCGCATGATCAATGACAACGGCCGGGATCAGTCCGTCCCGGTCGAATTTCGGCATAAACGCGAAACCCGCTTCAATATCGGCTTTGCGGCCGCGTTCGGCAAACATCTGTTGTGTCACGAATAAAGCTCCCCGCCGGACGGCGGAGCCTATTTGGACCCGCCGCGTACCAAGGTCATAAATTTCGCCTGTTCGGCCGGATCGTCCTGAAAAACACCGGTGAACTGGGTGGTGATCGTTGATACGCCGGGTTTTTGAACCCCGCGCATTGTCATGCACTGGTGTTCGGCTTCCAGCATCACCGCCAAACCACGTGGCGCCAGCGCATCGTCAATGGTCGACGCAACCTCAGCCGTTAAGTTCTCTTGGGTTTGCAGCCGCTTGGCATAGATGTCAACGACACGCGCAAGTTTTGAAAGACCAACGACGCCTTCAGCCGGGTAATAGGCAATATGCGCCTCCCCGACAAACGGGAGCATGTGATGCTCACAATGAGAATGGAACGGGATACCGCGCACCATGACGATGTCCTGATAACCGCCAACGTCGTCAAACGTGCGTTCCAGATGCTCCAGCGGATCCTCGAAATACCCGCCGTAGAGCTGTGAAAATGCCTTCACCACCCGCTTGGGCGTCTCCATCAGACCTTCGCGGTCCGGATCATCCCCCGTCCAGGCAAGGAGCGTGCGGACAGCGGCTTCGGCTTCCTCACGGCTTGGACGGGTCAACTCGTCCGGGTTTTTTCGTTTAAATGCCTTGCCGACCGGCTTGAGGACAGCGTCCATTTGGATCCTCGCTAACTTCCTGTTGTCACTCGTCATACGGTGTTCTCAAACTCGCGGATCAAGACAAAGACGCCGTTTCACAACTCTCTTTATCATATCCGGTTGGCTTGCGAACACACAGTTTCAGAGCGTGCGACGATGTCCATCGGTCCAATCGGCGGACCCAATTTATCGGCTGCGACCACACTCCCACTTGCGGATTTTCCGCGCGCGTTGATCTATATAAGAAAGAAGAGTAAGGCGGCAATGTGCCCCAATGTCACCGTGCATCACGATGAGGCGAGAATGCTGGACGATATCTACAATGCCAAGATCCTGGAATTTGCCGGAAACATTCCGCGGATCGGGCGGCTTGAGAACCCGCAGGCCAGCGCCAAGGCTCACTCAAAACTGTGCGGTTCGACGGTGACGGTCGATCTTGTTCTGAAGGACGGGAAAGTCGCCGACTTCGCGCATGACGTGAAAGCCTGCGCGCTCGGACAGGCCTCCGCGTCGATCATGGCACGCAATGTGATTGGTGCCAGTTCACAAGAATTGCGCGATGTGCAGAAAACCATGCGGGCGATGCTCAAGGAAGGCGGAGAGGCCCCAACAGGCCGGTTTGCGGACCTGAAGTTTCTCGAGCCGGTGCGTGATTACAAGGCCCGGCATGCCTCAACGCTTTTGACATTCGATGCCGTAGTGGACGCCCTCGATCAGATAGAGGGTGCGAAGACCGCGCAGGTCGCGCCTGGCGGTGCGGCCGCCTGAGTTCGGTTGCGGCGTTTCAACCAGTTAACGGGCCGATGCACACCATGTGTGGCCATCCCAAACCGGAACAGCACCATCGCGCGTCAGAAGCGCGTATCTCCTTGCCCATACGCTTCGGGCTGGGGCTCATATGGATCTACCGGCACAGCCTCTCCCTGTTCATGGGCCGGAGCTGCCGCTATGCGCCGACCTGTTCTGAGTACACTGCGGATGCACTCAAGCGGTACGGGCTTTGGGCCGGCGGTTGGATGGGGCTGGCGCGCATTTTGCGCTGCAATCCATGGGGGGCATCCGGATATGATCCGGTGCCCGATGATCTGCGCGAAAACGCGCGCTGGTTTCTTCCTTGGCGATACGGGTATTGGACCGGCCGACATATCCCCGAAAACCACCGGCTTCTGTAGTTTTCTCGCCGAGTTCCGCCGTTATGATGCGTCAGGGTTTGACCCCCATGGACGTCTGATGCAAGTGTAGCGGCGGCTTTTGAAGAGGAGCGACCGATGGCGGCGCAGGACTTCCACTTCGTCATGATCAAGCCGACGCACTACGACGACGACGGCTACCCGATCCAGTGGCTGCGCTCGGCCATTCCCTCCAACACCCTGGCATGCCTCAACGGCCTTGCCGAAGCCGCCCGCGAACGGGCCGCGCTTGGGGCCGATGTTCGCATCCACCTTCACACTTTTGATGAGACAAACAAGCGCATCCGTCCGGACAAGATCATCCGGATGATCAAAAAAGCCGGCGGCAAGGCGATGATTGCGCTTGTCGGCGTGCAGTCCAACCAGTTCCCGAGAGCGGCCGATCTGGCAATTCAATTTCGGGCCGCCGATTTGCCGACCGCCATTGGCGGGTTTCATGTCTCGGGCTGCATCTCGATGCTGTCCGAAATACCGCAGGAAATGGTTGAACTGCAAAAACACGGCGTTTCCTACTTCGCCGGAGAGGCTGAGGACGGCCGGCTGGACGACGTCTTCCGGGATGCGTGGAACGACGACTTGAAGCCACTTTACAACTTCATGCCGGACCTGCCGTCGCTTGAGGGCGAGCCGACCCCGATCCTGCCGTCCCGCCATATCCGGTTTACCGCCGGATCGCACACGAGTTTCGATCTCGGGCGCGGCTGCCCCTTTCAGTGCTCGTTCTGCACGATCATCAACGTGCAGGGGCGCAAGAGCCGGTTCCGTTCCCCTGACGATCTGGAGCGGATCATCCGTGACAATTATGCCCAAGGGATCGACCGGTTTTTCATCACCGACGACAATTTCGCCCGCAACCGCGAGTGGGAGCCGCTGTTCGACCGGCTGATCGAATTGAGGGAAAACGACGATTTCGACATCAAGTTCATCATCCAGGTCGACACGCTCTGCCACCGGATCAAGAATTTCATCGAGAAGGCGACCCGGGCCGGCGTGACGCGGGTGTTCATCGGTCTGGAAAACATCAATCCGGACAATCTTCTGGCGGCCAAGAAACGGCAAAACAAGATCACCGAATACCGGGAGATGCTGCAGAAGTGGCGCGATCATGGCGCCACGACCTATGCCGGCTACATCATCGGTTTTCCCGGCGACACCAAGGAATCTGTCCTTCGCGATGTCGAGATCATCAAGAAAGAACTGCCGCTCGATCTCTTGGAATTCTTTTTCCTGACACCGCTGCCCGGATCGGAGGACCACAAGGTCCTTCTTGATAAGGGTATCTGGATGGATCCGGACCTCAACAAATACGATCTCAATCACCGGGTATCACATCATCCGAAAATGTCGGACGACGAGTGGGAAGAGGCCTATCGGGCGGCTTGGGAAAGTTATTATTCAGAGGACCACATCGAGACCGTGCTGCGCCGCGCGGCGGCCCATCGCAAGGGCCGGCCGGGCAACAAGCTGTTCTTGATGATGTGGTTCCGGTTGATGGTGCTGAACGAGGGCGTTCATCCGCTCGAAGGCGGCTATTTCCGCCTGAAGTTCCGGAGGGACCGCCGCCCGGCCATGCCCATCGAGCATCCGCTCGTTTTTTATCCACGTTATGCGTGGGAAGTCCTTTCCAAACACTGGGCCTATCTGAGCACCGTGGTCCGGTTTTACCGGGTCTATCGCAAGGTTAAAGCCTCACCGGACCGGCGCAGCTACACCGATCTTGCCATCACGCCGACGGGCCGCGACGCGGAAGCCGATCTTGCCATGATCACCGAAACCCGCGGTGGCACGGACGCGGTGGCAAAACGCGACCGGGACGAAAAGCTGATCAAGGCGGCCAAGGCCCGGGTTGAAGCGGCCGAGTAACGCGCTTTCCGGACGCACGCTATGCTCAATCTGGCTTGACCTATTGTATCGGTCCGTGCTCTTGCCCCGTGGCGCCAAATCTCCTATGTGGGGCGCGTCCTAGAACCCCCTTAGCTTACCTGCCTCGTGTGCAGGAGTGAGCCGGAGACCGACATGATCCAACTGACTTTCCCCGACAATTCCGTTCGCGCGTTTCAGCCCGGTGTGACCGGCGCGGATGTCGCCGCCAGTATTTCCAGGTCGCTGGCCAAGAAGGCCGTGGCCGTGGCCCTGGACGGCGAACTTGCCGATCTTTCCGATCCGATCGGCGCGAACGCGCAAATCGAGATCGTGACCCGCGACGATCCGCGCGCGCTGGAGCTGATCCGCCATGATGCGGCGCATGTGATGGCGGAAGCCGTGCAGGAACTGTGGCCGGGCACCCAGGTGACCATTGGCCCGGTGATCGAGAACGGATTTTACTACGATTTCAAACGGGTCCATCCCGACACCCGGGACGACTGGCCGTTTACGCCCGACGACCTGCCGGTCATTGAAAAGAAGATGCGCGAGATCATCCAGCGCAATGCCCCGTTCACCAAGGAGCTGTGGAGCCGGGAGCGCGCCCGCGACGTTTTTGCCGACATGGGGGAGGGCTACAAGGTCGAACTGGTCGATGCGATCCCGGAGGATCAGGACATCCGGATCTACAAGCAGGGCGATTGGTTCGACCTTTGCCGCGGTCCGCATATGGATGCGACGGGCCGGATCGGATCCGCGTTCAAGCTGATGAAGGTCGCCGGCGCTTACTGGCGCGGCGATGCCACGAAGCCGATGCTGACCCGCATCTACGGTACGGCCTGGGCGAACGACAAGGATCTGAAGGCCTATCTCCACATGCTGGAAGAGGCCGAAAAGCGCGACCACAGAAAGCTTGGCCGGGAAATGGACCTGTTCCACTTCCAGGAGGAAGGTCCGGGCGTCGTCTTTTGGCACGCCAAAGGCTGGACGCTGTTCCAGTCCCTGGTGTCCTACATGCGCCGGCGTCTTGCCGCCGACTACCAGGAAGTGAACGCGCCGCAGGTGCTCCACACCTCTTTGTGGGAAACCTCCGGGCATTGGGGCTGGTACAAGGAAAACATGTTCGCGGTTCATGGCGCCGATCCGCAGGAGACGGACACGCATGTCTTTGCGCTGAAGCCGATGAATTGCCCGGGCCATGTCCAAATCTTCAAACACGGCTTGAAGAGCTACCGGGATCTTCCCTTGCGGCTTGCCGAATTTGGCGTGGTGCACCGGTACGAGCCGTCGGGTGCGATGCACGGCTTGATGCGTGTTCGCGGCTTCACCCAGGACGATGCGCATGTCTTCTGCACCGAGGAGCAGATGGCGGCCGAATGCCTCAAGATCAACGATCTGATCCTGTCGGTCTACGAGGATTTCGGATTTGACGAAGTGGTCGTCAAACTGTCTACGCGGCCGGAAAAACGCGTCGGCTCGGACGAACTCTGGGATCACGCCGAAGCCATCATGGAACGGGTGCTCCACCAGATCGAGGCCCAGTCCGGCGGCCGTGTCAAAACCGACATTCTGCCCGGCGAGGGGGCGTTTTACGGGCCGAAGTTCGAATACACGCTGCGTGATGCGATCGGCCGTGAATGGCAGTGCGGAACGACGCAGGTCGATTTTAACCTGCCCGAACGGTTTGGGGCGTTCTACGTCGACAGCGATGGGGAGAAGAAAACCCCGGTCATGATCCATCGGGCGATCTGCGGATCGATGGAGCGGTTCCTCGGCATCCTGATCGAAAACTTCGCCGGTCATTTCCCGCTGTGGCTTGCGCCGCTTCAAATTGTCGTCGCCACCATTACCTCGGAGGCAGACGATTATGGCCGCGAGGTCGCGGACAGGTTGAAGGCCGCGGGCTTGAGCGTGGCCACCGATTTCCGGAATGAGAAGATCAACTACAAGGTCCGCGAACACTCACTCGCCAAAGTGCCGGTGATTGTCGTGTGCGGCCGTCGGGAAGCGGAAGAGCGCACGGTCAATATCCGCCGCCTCGGATCGAAGGAGCAAACCGCCATGGCGTTGGACGCGGCGGTCGAAGCATTTGCCGATGAAGCGGTTTCGCCCGATCTTAAACGCATTTCGGGATGACCGCCGGGCTTGTTAAATCGGCGAGACCATCCACATAGGAGGAGGCCGATCCCTGGGCAAAAGCGCGACATTTTCGCTCGCCTTTCCCTTGGGTCATGGCGCATGTCATTAAACTGAAATATGACTGCTGGTATTCGGGCCTGTCAGTTTGATCAGAGTCCCCTCGCGCGCGGTGTTTTGCCTTGGATTACGCCGAATTCTCCTACGCCAATCCGGAACAGCCCCGCCTGAAGCGTTGGGTGATCCGATCGATCGAAGGTATTTCCGGTCGGCGGAAACTCCTGGACCTCTATGAGCACTGGAAAACCTCCACTGTCGGCACCTCGCCGCATATCTGGAGTGACCTGCTCCGTCTGATCAATCTGGATGTCTGGATCGACGGTTCGGAATGGCCGCCTAAAGATCTGCCGGATGGCCCCTTGGTGATCATCGCAAACCATCCGTACGGCATCGGCGATGGTCTGGCGATCCTGTCTCTTGCCGAGCAGCTTGGCCGGCCGTTCCGGATCTTGATCAACAATGAACTTTTGAAGGTTCCCGAAGTGCGGCCGTTCTCGCTGCCGGTGGATTTTGAGGAAACCAAGCAGGCGCTGAAAACCAACATGCAGACCCGGAAGGAGGCCCTGCGTCTTCTTGCCGATGGAACGACGATCATCGTGTTTCCCGGCGGCGGGGTGGCAACGGCCACAAAACCCTTCGGCCGGGCCGAGGAGCTTCCGTGGAAAACGTTCACCGCCAAGATGATCCGCTCGTCCAAGGCAACGGTGCTGCCGATCCACTTCGACGGCCAAAATTCCTGGCTGTTCCATCTGGTCAGCCGGTTTTCACTCACGTTGCGCCTGTCCTTGCTGGTCCGCGAGTTCCGGCGCATCGTCGGAA
Source organism: Roseibium sp. (assembly GCA_017643215.1). GTDB lineage: Bacteria > Pseudomonadota > Alphaproteobacteria > Rhizobiales > Stappiaceae > Roseibium. The sequence goes on from JAEPNV010000020.1 coordinate 45,805, forward strand.
AGGCCATTACCGCGCGTGCGGGGGCGCCAATCCCGTTTGAAACCCTGTCGGGCTTCAAGGATCAAAAGCAGATCATGGACTTCCTTCAAACGAAGGTGCTTGAGATGCGCCCGGCCGACAAGCGCAAGCGCTTGCTGCGGCGCTGACGCGGTTCGCTGCTCCAGGTCCGGGGCCGGTTGAAGAGGCGATGGCGTTACCAATTGGCGCGCGGCCGTGATGCGGCCGCTTAACCGATCAGTTTGCGAGCGATGTCTGTTCGATTTCCGCGGCGGAGTTGGCCAAGACTTCGACCTCACGATCCTCGCCTGTGTTGACCACAAAGGTGCGCTGGAAGGTCCGTCCGTTGTTGCGGGCCAGAACCTCGTACTCGCCTTCCGCCAGCACGAAATCGGGAAATGCACCGTTTGCTTCCACGACCACATCGCCGCCCGGGCTCAGCACGGACCAGGACGTGTTTGCAATTGCTTCACCGCCCGTCTCGTTGACCAGTTTCAACGTGATGTCGGCGGCTTTATGAAACACCCGGGCCTCGGTCAGTTTGCCGGGCAGTACCTGGATGTCGGCGCGCATCACCGCATTGGCGGACCCGTAACGGCTCACGACATGATAGGTGTCGGAGTTGAGACGGACGATGCTGCCGGGAGCCACCCGACTCACCAGAAGGTTCCGCTCGCCGCGCTCGTCAAACTCCATCCCGTAGATGTCGAAAGTGACCTCGCCTTCCAGGGGCTGATCTTGCGACAGCGCGGCGTCCAGTTTCACGCCGCCCGCGTTCAAAATCACCATTTTGGATTCAACATCCCGGCCAATCACGATGCGATTGGTCGCCGAAGCGTGGCCATAGGCCGTGTGGATCAAATAAGCGCCCGGATCCAGCCGGAATTCGGCATCGCCGCCCTCCGATTTTGCGACCAGCTCCAATTTGCCGTCCGCATTCGTGGTTTCGCTGAAAATCCGCCAGATCAAGCCAGTGTTGAGCGGGTTGCTGTCGCGCGTCAACTTGGCCATGAGGTAAAGCGCACCTTGCCCCAAGCCACCTTGCGCTGCGGCCCCAGGCAGATTGGCGGGTGCGTAGGGCAGGGGGATATCGGAAAACAATGGCTCCGGCGGCCGGTCCAACAGGTTTTCGATCGGGTTTTCAAGCGGGATTACCGGTGCGTTCGGGTCCGGTTTGCCGCGGGGCGGCATCGGTACCGGTTCCTCGGCGTTGGCGATCCCGATTGGATTTGCCGATTGCCAGCCAGCGCCGCCGGGCAGCGCAAGGATCAAAAGCGCAATGACTATAGCGAATGCGATGGTCGCGACTCGTCCTGGTCGGTTTAACACCCAGCCCATTCCTGTTTTAACCGCCCGCGAAATCTCGCGGCGTTGTTTGCGTTCCCGTTGCCGCCTTTTTGCCCGCGCAATTCCGGCGAATTCAAGACGAATTCGACAAAGTTGACAACTGTGACCAATGACTTACCTGATGGGCATTCCTTGGACCAGCTTCACACAGGCAGCCTCCCGAATGAACATGTATACGCCGAGACGTCAGGATGTCTTGGACTTCCTGCTTTCCAGACGCTCGCATCCGTCCATCACCTTATCAGAGCCCGGGCCGTCGGAGAACGATCTCGACACAGTCTTGACCGCGGCCGCGCGTGTGCCCGATCACGGCAAGCTCGCTCCATGGCGTTTCATCATATATCGCGGCGAAGCCCGTCAACGGATCGGGGACAGGCTTCTTTCCTTCGCTGAAGAAAAGGAGGGACCTTTCGAGGCACAGCGCCGCGAGCAGGAACTCACCCGCTTCACCCGTGCCCCGGTGGTTGTTGGGGTGGTGAGCCGCGCGGCCGTTCATCCGAAAATCCCCGTCTGGGAACAGCAGTTGTCGGCGGGGGCGGCCTGCATGAACCTGATCAATGCCGCGGGCGCAGCGGGTTTTGCCGCACAATGGCTGACGGAATGGTACAGCTTTGATCCTGACGCCAGCCGGTTTCTTGGCTGCGGGGACGAGGAGCGGTTTGCGGGTTTCGTTCACATCGGTACACCAACGCAGCCGCCGACCGAGCGGGCGCGGCCGGTGCTTTCTGATATTCGTGTCGATTGGTCGGAGGCGTGACCTGGAATGTTTTATGAAACTGCGGTGAACGACCACGGACTTCCTCACAATCCCTTCAAAGCCATAATTGCCCCAAGGCCGATCGGCTGGATTTCAACCCTCGACGCCGACGGACGGCCGAACCTTGCACCCTATAGTTTCTTCAACGCGGTCGGCGACAATCCGCCGATCGTGATGTTCTCGTCGACGACCTACAAGGATTCTGTTTCTAACATCGACGCGACGGGTGAGTTCGTTTGCAATATGGCCGCATGGGATCTGAAAGACGCGATGAACACGTCCTCAGCGGCGGTCGGTCCGGAAACCTCTGAATTTGATCTTGCCGGTCTTGAGATGGCGCCGTCGAAACTTGTCAGGGCGCCGCGCGTCGCCGCCGCTTTGACAGCCCTTGAGTGCAGGCACCTCAAAACGGAGTGCTTGAAGGACCTGAACGGAGCAAAGACCGAAAACTTCGTAGTGTTCGGACAAGTCGTCGCGGTCCATATCGATGACCGGATTATCGTCGATGGGCGAGTCGACGTCACCCTTGTTCGTCCGCTCGCGCGCCTTGGCTACCGGGATTATGCGGTCATAAACGACGTTTTCGAGATGGACCGCCCGAGCGTGTAAAAGAGCCTTTTGGTGCGGTATAGCCGCCGCTGACGATGACATGCTGCGGTCGCCAGACTTGTTTCGACCCATCTTTTCGCCGCCAAGGCGATGTTTGTTGATTGATGAAAGCCCTTCCCGTGGCGCCTGTTTATAAACCTCACGAAGTATCCGGCGGTGTGGATTGTTAAGGATTTGTTAACCTTTGTAACCCGAAATTAACCATCAGAATTATTTATCGAGGAGTGGGCAGCATGCGAGTAGCTGAAACCACCTCGATCGCGTCTCGGATCGAGCAAGCCTTTCAGTCGGCAAGTACATCCACCGGAACGTCTTTCGACTATCTGGTCAAGACCGCGCAGCGGGAGTCGTCGTTCAATCCGGCGGCGAAGGCGCGAACGTCCAGCGCGACCGGGCTATTCCAGTTCATCGAATCAACCTGGCTCGAAACTTTGAAACAGGCCGGCGCCCGTCATGGTCTTGAGAAATACTCCGACCAGATCGAGCGAACCAGCAGCGGCAAGTATCGGGTCGCTGACCCCCAAATGCGCAAGGAAATCCTGGACCTTCGCAAGGATCCTGAGATCTCATCGTTAATGGCCGGAGCGCTGACGCAGAAAAATGCCTCGCACCTGAGCGGAAAACTGGGCCGCTCTCCCAGTGATGGCGAACTCTACATGGCGCATTTTCTTGGTGCGACGGGCGCTACGCGGCTCATCAGTGCCGCTGAGAGCAATCCGGACATGCGGGCGGATCGACTATTTTCCGCCCAGGCCAAAGCCAACAAGCCGATCTTCTATCACCGAAATGGCGCGGCCCGATCGATGGCCGAGGTCTACGATGTGATCGTGTCCAAACATGATGCCGTCACCATGATCGCCAGCGTCTCCGGATCAGGCCGGAAGCCGGAACGGGTCACGGGATTGACCGAAATCGCCGCGCTGCCCATGGCCAAGCCTGAACAGCCCGTGGGCGTTCCTCTGGCCCGGCCTGACGCACCGGTCTATGCCCAGGCCGCCCCTGCGCCGGCTTCGGACCCGCAACCGGCAACAGATCGGCCAACCCAACGCATTCTATCCGCCTTCCAGGCGACGGAAACAGCCAATCCGTTCGAAGCGCTGTTCCGGAACGATGCCGGATCGCAAGAGGTCGAGGTCAAGTCGCGTTTTGCGTCGGCTTTTGCCGCGGTCCAAGAGACCGCTTATTCGGTTCTCAAGAGAAACGACTCCAAACTGGCGGTGCAGGAATTGGCCTCGATCCAGGGCGGTGGTCCATTGGATCTCACTCGGTTTTTGCAGTTCCGTCCCGAGGATGAGCAGCGGGATCTGTTGCCGCCCGTGTGATGAACATCTGCGGATGGCGGGCCACAATCATGGTGAACCGATCGTTAAGCCTTTGATGTCACGGTGGTGAAGATACGAAGGTTCACCACTGCATCGGCATGATTATTGAAGACTTTCTAAGCTGGGTGAAAACCGCCCCGGACGGACCCCGGGCGGACGCCGCCGGGGCCCTGACCCGGGCTTGGCTGTATTCCTCCATGTCCGAGGACGAGCGCCGCGGGGCGGCCGCCGCACTGACATTGCTGCTTGATGATCCGTGTCTGGACGTTCGTCTTGCGGTCGCGGAAAGCCTGGCGGCCAGCGCCAACGCACCGGGTCATATCGTGCGGTGCCTTGCACATGACGTTGAGGACGTCGCCGAACCGGTTCTTCAGAATTCGCCCGTTCTCACTGATGAGGAACTCGTGGATCTGGCCGCGCAATGCACGAGCCGGCTCCAGGTTGCGATCGCCCAACGCAGGCCATTGTCGCCGATGGTTGGCGCCGCCATCGCGGAAGTGGGGGAGCCGGCCGCTTGCGCGGCGCTCTTGGACAATGCGCGCGCCGGCCTGCTGGTATCCTCGATTGTCCGACTTTGCGATCGCTTCGGCGATCTGACCAGCATTCGCGAGCGGCTTTTGCGGCGCGCGGATCTGCCCATCATCCAGAAGCACCAGTTGCTTCGCGCCCTGGCGCTGCAACTGGAAAACCATCCGGCGGTGCCCGATCAGGCGCGCGCAGATTTTGTCAGCGAAGCTGGCGACAAGGTGATCCTGCGTTTGGCACTGGACGCTGCCGACGATGAGCTGCCGCTCTTCGTTGAGGACCTGCGGGCTCAAGGGCTAATCAACACCCGTTTGTTGCTGCGGGCGGTGTGCTGTGGTCGGCTTCGGCTTTTTGTCCACGCGCTGTCGGTGCTCGGCCATGTTCCAGTGGACCGGTTGTGTGCCACCTTACGTACTGTGCGGCCCGTCGTGGTCCGGGCCCTGCTGCGAAAGGCCGGTCTCCCGCTGCGGTCGCATACGGCCTTCTTGCTGGCGATTGATGTCACCCGGCGGGCGGAAACGGATTTTACCTGCGATCTTGGCATCGACCAGGCTCGGTTGCTGACCGAGTATCTGCTCCATGAACTGCAAGACGAAACCATCGGCGGGGATGCGGATATCGTCGCCTTTTTACGCCGGTTTTCCGTGGATGTTGCGCGGCTGGAAGCCCGTGCCTATGTCGAGCAGCGAAAACCCGAGGCTCTCAAGGCAGCTTGACTTCGATCTCTGCCGCCGCGCGCCGCGTTCAGAGCCATGCTTGTGGTTTAGCAAATGCGCCGTTCTACTGGTTTTCGCGGGCCGGCAGGTCGTTTACAGCGGCGTCGGTCATATCAGACAGTGTGGCCAGGAGTTCGGCTCCGGTCTTGTTGTCCTCATCGCGCGCGCCCTCAGCGACCATTGCCCGGATTGTCTCGACATAAGTCGCGGTGAGGGGTAGCGGCAGGAGGTGGGGCGCGGGTAGGGCTTCCAACAGATAGCAGAACCGCGCTGCCACCTGTCCGACCAACGGGTAGCCGAGTGTCAAGGCCTGGCCCTTGATGTTGTGGGCGGCCTGATAAAGCGCGTTTACGGTATCCGCGTCGCTGCCCCGGTCCGCTATCGCCTGCCAGGCTGTACCCAGTGCCTGGGCTTCATTCGCCATCCAGGATCCAAAATTGGCGGAAAGCCGAGTCAAGGCGGCTTCGGCCGACTTGACCGGGTCGAATTTGGCGGCTTCGCGCCGGTTCAACTCACGCACCTTCGATTTCAGTGTGGTGGGCGGCTTGATGACCTCGTACGGTGTGTCGTCAACAGGCTCTGTGCCCATGGGTGTGTCCTTCCCTGGCTCGAACGGTCGTGAGTCCGGCAGAGCCGTGCGATTGCGCGTAATTGGATCGGAAGTGTACAACACACCTGATTAACAGGCTGTTGCCAGCCGCGGCATGCGGCTCAGTAGCGGAACATTTCCGTCAGGATCCGTTCGTCCCAGCCATGGCCTGGATCGAACATGATCAGGCTTTCCACGTTGCTGTCTTCTCGCACGGTGACCTTCACAACGCGGCGGATTTCCGTGTGATCCGCAGACGCACTGACGGGCCGTTTCTTGGCATCAAGAACGTCGATCACAACGGTGGCATGATTGGGCAGAAGGGCGCCGCGCCAGCGCCGCGGCCGGAACGCACTGATCGGCGTTAGGGCAAGCAACGGCGAGTCGATCGGCAAAATGGGGCCATGGGCCGAAAGGTTGTAGGCGGTGCTGCCGGCCGGCGTCGCGACAATGATGCCGTCGCAGACGAGTTCTTCCAACCTGACGCGGCCATCAATGGATATGCGCAGACGCGCGGCCTGCGAGGTCTGGCGCAGCAAAGATACTTCATTGATCGCCATCGCGCTGCGCGTTTCGCCATTTTCGTCAACCGCATCCATCGACAAGGGATGGATCGGCGTCACGTCGGCGGCCCGCAGCCGCGCGCGCAGCTCGTCGTCCTTGAACTCGTTCATGAGAAATCCGACAGATCCACGATTCATTCCGTAGATCGGTTTGCCGGTTCCCATGAAGCGATGAAGGGTTTGAAGCATCATGCCGTCCCCGCCAAGGGCGACGATCACATCGGCGTCTTCCGGATCATCGCTGCCATAGCGGCGCGCCAGATGGTCACGGGCGGCCACTGCCTCTTCCGTGTCGCTGGCCACAAACGCAAGTCGATCGGTTTTCACCGCGGGCGAGGTCTCAACGTGCTGGTGCATCTACGAAATTGGCTCGATCTTTTCGAAATGGGACCCTGGACCGGCATTCTCGCCAGCCATCCGGCCGCCGGTCAAGGCGCGATCCGAGCAAGAGCGGTAGTCGCGAATGTATTTTGGCTATCTCGCACATCGTTATTCGGTTTCGGAAGCCGCGGTTCCGTCAAGCGCCGCGGGGCAGTTTGCCGGGGCAAGCAGAGCCTGCCATTCCACCCAGGGTGCAACAGCGGATCGCCCGGCATCAATTCGCCCCGACACAACGCCGGCCACGGTCCAATGGCCGTTCGATTCAACAAAAAGCGGGCCGCCTGATGCTCCTTGTTCGGTCGTACAAGACGTCACCCAGGTCCGCCCGGCAGCGCCAAGGACGCGGCAATCGGGGTCAAGCGTTGGCAGGAACCGCCGGCTTTGCCGGTAGCCGGCGGCCCGGATCGGGGTTGAGCTGGTGATCTGCGGAGCATTGCGCCGATCATACAAGCGGACCGGCGGCACATCCATTGGATCGGCGAGGATCAGGACCGCCACATCCGTGTAGGCGTCTTGCAGATCCGGGCGTTGGCGAAACCCAAAGTCTGCGTGCATCCGCGTGCATGATACCCGCGCGACAGCGGCGTACTGATCCCGGCGGACCCCGGCTACGAACCGGAGATCATCGAGCGGATGAGGCCGACCGGTTGCCGCATCAAAAAGGCAATGTGCGGCGGTCAGGACCTTGCGCGGGGCGATCAATGTGCCGGTGCACATCGCCTTGCGTCGATAACCCGCCGCATTCACCCTGCCGATCGAGGGCCATGGCGCGTCAACACTGTCCACGACCACGAGGCGGTCCTCGGCCGCCGCCGCATAATTTTCTCCAGCCAGGCACCACAAGACCAAAGCGCCAAGGAGGCCAGCGATCAAATAGATCGTCCGGACTTGAACGTGGGATCGCGGGGATCGATCGCGCTGAGTTTCGCCAATCATTGCCTCGGTTACCGTCATCCGGCTTTCCCAATTCCGCACTGCCCGCGCCGCGAAACGCCGGCACCATGTGCCAACATGTTCATCGGTTGCTCAATCCTGGCCGTTTTACGAGTGTCAGTGGGTCAGGATCTTTACGGCTTTTCGTTATCATCCCAAGGTCCCGGTGTTGACCGGGCAAGGATTGTCGCGCTGCATGGTCTGTACCTATGAAAACCGGGGCCACAATGAAGCCTGTTAGGCCGTCGGCGTACCGCCTGGCCACCTTCGCTGGGTGCCTAACGCTGCTGTTGGGCGGTTTTGAGGCCGTGGGGCTGGCGCAGGCCGGGGATACGGATCAGGCGCCGGGCGTGTATTGGACCACGAAACCCACCCGCGTTGATCCAAAGTCGATGGAGCTGCCCCGGGTGCCCGACCGGCGCCTGTCAAATCCGTATCCCGACATTCTTTATGTGCCAAACAGCGTGCGTGTCCCGGACAGCGTCACCTTTCGCGTGCGGGGCAAGACCTATCGCCTCCAGGACGTTGATCCCGTACCGCCGAAAAAGGTCTGTGGGAACGCCGATACTGGGCGCTGGGCGTGCGGGTTAAAGGCGCGTCTTGCCTTGCGATCGATGATCGCAGGCCGCCAGATTCAGTGCAGCACGAGCAAGCCTTCCGGCGCCGAAGGCCGGCTGGTGCGGTGCGCAACGAACCTGACGGACATTGCCTCGGCTCTCGTTGAGATCGGCGCTGCGCTTGCCCGGGAAAACGGCCCGCCGAACCTTGGTGAGGCAAGTCTTAAAGCGCGTAAGGCGCGGGCCGGCATTTGGCGAGATCCAACGTTTTTTAATCAGAGCAAAGGCGACGTGCTGGAACGCTGAAACTCATCGGGCGCGAACACGGGCCGACGCGGGAGTTCGGCACCGGCCGATGCACATCCAAATCGCTCCCGATCACTGTTTGACCAGCATCAATTCCGCCCAACACGGTATGTCTTGTGTTGAGCCCGATCAGCGTGTTCTCGACCCAGTTTGACAAAGTCGACCGGCACGTCGGATGTAAGATATCCGCGGCGGCGCCGCTTTGATGTGACTGAACGCTCAATCGAGTGATATGAGGGCAGTGCTCGAGCCGCAAGGGGGATGTGATGAGCGAACAAGCCGGCCGCCCGGGCAGGCGCGAACTAAACGCCCAGCGGCGGCGATTGATTGCTGAAGCGGCTGCTGAGTGTTTTATCGAGAAAGGTTTTCATCAGACAAGCATTCGGGACATTGCCCGCAAGGCCGGGGTCAGTCTCGGCAACCTTTACAATCACTTTGACAGCAAACATGCACTGATAGCCGAAATTGCGGCTCTGGAAGCTGACGAGCTTGACAGTGTTGAGATGGCCCTGAACGCGTCAGATCAACCCGATCTGGCCCTCAAGCAGTTTGCCGAGGCCTATCTCGATTTGGCGTCTCAACCGGAAATCGCGGTTCTAACCGCCGAGATTGCGGCTGAAGCAATGCGAAACGCGGAAATCTCCAGTCTTTTCAACACAAACAGAGCGCGCCTGGCCAAGTCTGTTGAGATGGTCCTTTCCAAAGGAGTCGATTGTGGCCGTTTCGATGCTGGATTGGAGCCCGGTGAGACCGCCTGGCAAATCCTCGACCTGCTCGACGGGGTTGCAATGAGAATGGCGTTTTCGAAGAAAAACGCTGCGCATCAAAGCCGGCGTTCTGCTGTGAACCTTATTGACCGCGTTGTCAGCCGTTTACTCGAATCCAGGTGCTGAGAATGCGCAATTCCAGGAACTGATACCGGCGAATGCATTTGGCCCGCTGCTCATAGACGCCAACCAAGGGCATTGAACAGGTGTAGGGTAAAAAGAAACCAGATCGATACCGCGACAGTTAATGTACTGCCCAGCCGTGCCCCTATCGAACCATATTTTGTGATCCAAGAATAGAGGATCAGGCCGCCCGCCAAGACTGTCGACGCCGCACAAATTACCGGCAGGGCGAGCATGATTACAGTCCCAGGCGGGTAGCGGAACGGATCGAAATCCAAAAGAACCATGGCCGGATAACCGGCCGCGAATGCAGCGCCGGTAACGCACATGCCCAAAAGCGCCGCGTGTTCCAGCTCCACCCAGCCAGGCCGGGCTGCCGTCTTGTGCCAATGCGGACTGATGACTATCCACGCCAATCGCAAGCTGCCCACGCCGAAGACCAGGAATGAGATGAAAAGCGTCAAGACAAGGGCGTGAAGTGTCTCGTACCAGCCAATGCGATCGAACGATGGCATCGAGCCGGCCAAATGAAAGCCTGTGATTTCCCCTGATGGATCTTCGGAAAACGCAACATAAAACCCCTCGTCTTCGTTCCAAAACAGGTTGGGTTCAACCTCGACAAGTTCCACGCCCTCGTCAGGATTGTTCGGATCGGAGAGGAGATCCCCGAGAAAAAGCGTGTCGCGTCCGGTACCGTGGATCGTCAGTTCGTCGAAACGCAATGCTTTTTCCAGCCGTGTGAAGGCGAGCCGGTTGTTGCGGTAGGTGCCGGTGTACCGCGCGCTGCGAATTGAAAAATCCTCTGGCGGATTTGCAGCAGGCGTGTTTGACCGGGGCAAATAGTGATCGAGGAACGCCTTGAAGACGTGCTTATCCGCAGCTCCGGGACCGTTGAACGCGACGAAAAGGCCGAGTTCTTCTTCAGGAAGCAACAGCATGTATGCGTGAAAGGCCATCGTAGCGCCGGAATGGGCGAGGATGTGGCGACCGTGGGAGGTCGATATGCCGAAACTGATGGCCATGCCCGACATTGAAGGATGAACACCAAACTGGAGGCGATGCATCCTGGCCGCGCTTTCCTCGCTTAAAATACGCGCGTCCCCAAGCTGTCCGCTCTGAAGGTGCGCAATCATAAACCGTGCCATGTCCGTCGCCGTGCTTGAAAGGGCGCCGGCTGGTCCGTCATCGGAAAGGATTTGAAACTCCAGAGGCACGAAAGCGCCGTCTTCGTGCCAATAGCCGACCGCCATGTTTTGAGCGAGCGGTGCCGGGAGGGGCTCCCGGAACGTGCTCTTTGTCATCCGGAGCGGGGCAAAGATGTTCTGTTCAACATAGTCATTGAAAGTCGCACCAGATGCCAATCCCACGATGTGGCCGGCAAGGGCGACGCCCCAGTTGGAATACGACGCGACTTCGCCCGGCGGGCGCACACGCGCCGGCATCAGGTCCGGCAGCGATACCGCAAGGGGGCGCACTTCATCGTCCGTCCGGCCGCGATCCTTGCCAATGATTCGCTCCTCAAATCCGGCCGTGTGCGTGAGAAGGTGCCAAAGGGTAATCGGTTCGGGGTAGGTTTCAGGGATCTGAAAACCCGCAAGATAAGTGTTCACATCGGCATCGAGATCAAGCTTGCCTTGCTCAACGAGTTGCAAAACCGCCGTGCCGACGAAGGGTTTGGCAAGAGAGCCGACGCGGAAGACGGAAAGGGTCGGATCGGCCATCTGGCCGGTCTCCCGGTTCGCGTGGCCGTATCCTTGGCTTAGGAAGATCTCGCCATCCTTCACTAGCGCCAGCACCGCACCGGAAATCTTTTCTTCTTCCATCGCCTCCTTCATCACTCCGTCGAAGAACGATGAAAGCGCGTCCCAGTTGTCGAGATCGGCCGGCGGCTGGACCGCTTGTGTTTCGTCACTCGGTTCTTTCTGCGGCGCCGCAGGCGCGGAAAGAGAGCCCGCTGCGGCCGCCAACATGACGATCGCGCCGAAGGCAATTGCCTTGCAAATGCGCAACTTCACGATTCCAATGGTCGGAGTCATGACCGCGATCATTTGCCGAACCATGTCGAACGCCGGTCTTTTGCGGATTGCGGATTCCGCGTTCTGGATTCTGGAATGACGTTTGCCAATCCTCGTATCGCCGGGCTTGTCATTGCGATGATGCTGGTGGAGGCGACCGTGACAGCGATGCAAACGAGCATCGTCTTGGCCCCGAGCAATTCCGCGCCCAATCCGATGACCAGAAAACCCGGCGGCAGGCACAACAACACCAGCCCGGTCCCAACACCCAAGATACCGCCCCGGTTGGCTCTTGGGGTCTGACGTTGCATCTGTGTATTGAGCAAAGGAGAGATCGGGCCGGCCGCAGCGCTCCCCGCCGCCACGGCGAGGCAGATATGAGCAATATCGGAAAACACCGCGAGCGCGCCAACCGCGCCGCTGGTCCCTAAAATACCGACAACGACCACAATTCGGGGCGTCAAAAGGTGCCCTTTCCAGGCGTAGGCGGCTGTGCCGGTAACTGCGCCTAGACCGCCCGCCGCGAGCACCCAGCCGTATTCCTGAGCCGACCATCCCGCTTGCTCCATGACAATGGGAATCAGAACAACGTCCATGCTCGCAAGCAGCATGACGAGGAGCGCGCTGAAGGATATGATCCAGCGCAAAACCGGGGTCCGCCAAATGAACGAGGCAGCTTGTGGGATCGTCATTCGATCCGAATGGCGCGCGCGGCGCCGGTCTTTCTCCGGCCGATTGGGCAGCACCTGCCAAAGAACGCCGACACCGATTGCCGCAATTGCTGCGACGATCCAAAGTGCGGGAACGGTCCCCATCCGGGTTACAACAATTCCGGCGATCAGCGGACCGGAAAGCCCGGCGATCGTCTCGACCAGTTCGTCGAGTGCGTTGAGCCGTTCCAGCGGCATGCCGCCGAAGCGCGCCAACTCCGGCAATTGGGCTTCGATCGCAAGCTCGGCCGGCGTGTCAAACAGTTCCGCCGCGAAGATACATATCAACAACAGTGGCAGGACAATCCCCATCAGATCAATCATCACTGGAATGACGATGGCAATGGTCAGGCCAAGACAAGCGGCCAGCATGGCGGTACGGCGGGCACCAATCCGGTCAACCACCTTGCCGCCGAAGAAGGCGCCAGCGATCAACGGGATCATGCCGAGTGCTCCGGCCACCCCGAGCCAACCCGCGCTTTCAGTATGCGATGCGATGACCCAGGTCAGCGTGACATCCGCGATCGCGTCGGCCAGCGAAAAACACCCTGCGGCCAGGATCAATCCGTAGAGCATGGCCCTGCGGCGCATAGCCGAGAGGCCGCTCATGTGCGTGTTCCGCAGGTTTGAGATCCGCAGGTGCGTGTGTTTCGGCTCTTCATACGTTCAACCGCCTTCTTGTTTTCAAATTGCTGGCCAGGACGCGGTATGGTCGGGCTTTCTGGTCGGGGGAGAGCAACGCCACGCCTGCGGCGGTGATTGCCGGACTTGATCCGCGGCTTTGTGTTTGACTTTTATGATTTCGAACGATCTGAGCCGCGCAATCCGCCGAGGTCGACACGACCCGGCCCATATGGCTGCGTCACCGCAATTGCGGGACAAGAACCTTATCGCCGGCTTCGAGACCGGTAACCGCGACAAACTCGGAATCGCGGACACCAAGGTTCACAGGGATACGGGAACTGCCAAACCGACCCGGCTGATCGACAAAGGCCTGGCCGCGCTCGACATAGATTGCTTGCCTTGGAACGGCCGCCGGAGCATCGATGACCGGCAGTATGATTACCGCGCGAAGGCGCTGATCGAGCAGCAAAGGTCTGTTCATGTCGGCTGTGTCGACCCGGCACCAAAATGCCCGAACCTGGCTGGCGGCGCGCAAGCGGGCGTCTTCGGCACCGATGGAGCGTGCCTGAAGCCGCTGGCCAAGGCGGTCGATCTGGCATTCGCCAACCGGTGTGCCGTTTTCAGCATCGCGGAGCTGGACCTTCAGACCCGTTTGAAGTGCGTGGGCGTCTATCTGCTCGACCTCGATGCGGATTTCCAGGCTGCCCAGATCGGCGATCTCGACGATCGGCGTTTGCGTTGCGTCCGGAAAGACGATGTCGCCTGGATTTCCGCGCCGTCCGACGACCGTTCCGGCGGTCGGTGCGACAAGGCGGGTATGAGAGAATTGCGCCTCGGCGCGCTGCAGCCCCGCACGCGCGGCACCGACGCGTCCTTGGGCCGCGCTGATCTCCGTCGCCCGGCCTCCGGCATGAGCAAGACGGGCTTCGGCTCGGGCTTGATCCAGCCTTGCCTCCGCTTCCCGCATCCAAAGGAGCGCCTCGTCCAAATCGCTGCTGGACGTATGTCCGCCTTCAAAAAGGCGCGTCTTGCGCGCGACTTCGACACGGGCTTTTTCAACTTCCTCGGCAACTGCCCGGACCGCGGCGTCGTGCGCCTCGCGTTCTTCCGGACGCATCCCTTCAATGACCGTTTCGAGTTCGGCTTCGGCTGCTCGCAGATCCGCCTGAGCCCGTTGCAACTCTGCTTGCAACGCCGGATTATCGATGATCGCAACCAGATTACCCCGCTCCACGCTATCGCCTTCGTGCACGAGGACATCGAGAAGTTTCCCGTCGATCAGGGACCGCACCTTGCTCACCCCTTGCGCCGCATCGACGCGTGCGCGCGCCACAATCTCGGGCGAGATCTGCTTTGCTTCGACCTTGGCGACGTCGCTCGCATTATCATCGGTGAAGACCAGGGCGACAGCGGCGATCAAGACAAGGCTTGAGGTCAGCCAGATCCATTTTTTACGCATGTTTGTCCTCATCGGCGATAATCCGGCCGTCCTCAATTCGAAGGATGCGGTCGGCGTGGGGTTCAAGTCGGGGGTCATGGGTGACCAGGAGCACACCCCGCTGCGGGCCGACGACCTGCTTGAGCAGCGCGGTGATGGTCTGGCCGGTCCTGGTGTCGAGGGCCGCCGTCGGTTCGTCACCGATGATCAACGAGGGATTCCCGGCCAGGGCGCGGGCGATCGCCACCCGCTGCTGCTCACCGCCGGAGAGTTTCGACGGTCTGTGATCAAGCCGATGGCCAAGGCCAACCGCTTTCAACGATTGTTTGGCCTGCGCATACGCGGATTTGCCGGCAAAGCCTTTCAGCCGCAGGACCTCGGCGACGTTTTCCAGCGCTGTCAGCGCCGGAAACAGATTGTAGTGCTGAAAGATGAAGCCGAGCTCGTGGCGACGAATTGACGGCGCTTTGGCTATGTTTTCACCGGTGATGTCGTTGCCGAAGAGCTCGATGCGGCCGGAACTGACCGCCACAAGTCCGGCCATCATCATCAGCAGAGTTGTCTTTCCCGATCCCGACGGCCCCATCAGAAGCGTCAATTGGTTCGGCCGGATTTCCACGCTGACATCATTGACCACTGCGGTTTGGAGCGGTGGCTCACCGTACACCTTGCTCAAATGTTCGCTCTTGACCAATGCGGCGATCCCGCTTTGCGGTGTTGGTATTGCGGCCGCGCCCATCAGAACACCTCCGTGCCGCGAATGCGCAGGACAGCACGAACGGAGTATCCAGCGGCGAGTGCGCACATTGCGGCGATGGTCACGAGGCCGAAGGAGACAACGGAGTTAGAGAGGCTGACCTCAATGTCGCTGCGCTCCATTATCCAGCCAACTCCATACGCCAGGCCGGTGCCGAGGACGGCGCCAGCGATGCCAATGACGAGAACTTGCCAGGCGACGAAGCTGACCAATTCGCCGGCGTTGGCGCCGATCACACGCAGCATCGCCAGTTCCTTGAAATGCTGTTGCGTCAGGGAGTAGAGCGTTTGGCCGACGATCACGATGCCGACGAACAATCCCAGGAGCGCTGTCAGTCCGAGCATGCTGCCCGCGCCGGATTCCTTGATCCAGTACTGCTCGGTGCGTTCTGCCCATCCTTTGGAATTTAACGCCTGAATATCGGAATGACGCTCGACCCAGGCGATTACGTCGGGGGCGCAGGAAGGATGGGTCAGGTCAAGCACCCATTGCGAGACCTGGCCTTCGGTCAAGCCAAGGACGGATCGGGCGTTGTCCAACGAAGTGAACAGATAGGGCATGACCATAATCGACCGGATCCCGCGGGTGACACCGACCACATGCGCGTTTTGCCCGTAGAGCTCGAAAGTGGCGCCAAGCGGGTTTTTCGGCAGGCCCAATTTGTGGGCATCGAGCCGGTCGACCGTCACTGCGACCGGTTGCGCGAGATCGCTTGGCAAACCGGCGACCAACCGCCATGGGAAGTAGGAAGCCTCCCTCCGGGGGTCGGCACCGACGAGAACGACTGCTTCGTAGCTGCCGTCAGGGCGGCGGGCGAATGTCATCGAATGAATAAGGCCGCGTGCGTCGACCACGCATGGATGCGCCAGAACCAAAGGACGAACGCCGGCGGAGATGATTTCCGCGTTGTCGATCACATTGGTGCCGCGTGCCATCACCCAGACATCGCCGCCGAAATTGTTGATCACCCGCGACGAGGCGACCTTCATGCCTTCGTAAATGCCGATCTGTGCCAACAACAAGGTTGTCGCGATCGCTACGCCAAGCACCGAGGTGATCAGTTTGCCAATGTCGAAAAGCAGAGATTGAAGGGCAATTCGGCGCATTCGTTCGTTCCGGCAACTTAAAATCTGTCGGTCGAGATGTTGGCGACTTCATGCGTTCCCGTATTTCAGCAGTTTTGCTGACGATCGCCTTGCGGGATGTCAAACCGGCTTTCATCACGGGTCCGCAACGCAAACGCCGCAACCGCAGACGATACATAATAATGAACATTCGTTCGTTCAATATCTTTATTCGGTCTTGCGTTTTGCAGTTCGGTTTCAGCGTTGATGTTGAATTCAGTGGCACCGCTGCGGTCTTCAAACGGCGGAAAATCCGCGCGGTCCTCAGAACAGACAATCCGAGCGAGGCTGCCAGATTACTGTAACTGCAGAGGCGATGTTTTCAGGGTTGAAGCGGGGCATAACCCATACGCCGATCGTTTCCGATGGTCTTGACTGCGTTTACGTCCGGCCGGCGAATGCCGCCTCGACATTCTCGCCGTGGGATCTGCGTCGCAAACCAGCGTGTCGCCACTCCTGCCTTGAGGGACTTGATGCAACGCAAAGCGCAGAATGGCGATGCCGGTTAGGGCTTGAGCCGCGCTTCAACTTGGACGGGCCGCGCTATGAAACTGCCTCGGATCGCGCTCGCGCTCACGGCGCTTCTCTTGATGGGAGGCGCCGTGGCGTATTATTTGGTCACTCAAAACAATGAGGATCTGCCCGCGGGCTTTGTGCAAGGCAATGGGCGGATTGAGGCCGAGCAAGTGGAGATCGCGCCGAAGATTGCCGGCCGCGTCGATCAGGTCCTGGCCGCGGAAGGTGATTTGGTCGAAACCGGCACCGTGCTTGTCGAGATGGACACTGACGAGCTTCAAGCCGCACATGACCGGGCCAAGGCCGAAGTGGCGCTCGCGCGCCAAACCAAGGCCGAGGCCGAAGCGGTTGTCCTGCAGCGGAAAAGCGAATTGCAGCTCGCTGGGCAAGAATTGGAGCGGGCGCGAACACTTCTCTTGAGTGAGCACATTTCGGAAGCCGTCTTCGACGAGCGTGAAACGGCGCGCCACGTGGCCGAAGCGGTGTTGGGGGCGGCGAAAGCCCGGGTCGCAACAGCCGACAGTCAGATCGCGGCAGCGGAAGCGGAAGTTCGCCGGATCACCGCACAGATCAGTGACAGCACGATCCAGGCCCCAACACCAGGGCGTGTGCTCTATCGTCTCGCCGAGCCAGGTGAGGTCGTCAATGCCGGTGGGCCGATCCTGACCCTTCTCAGTCTCAAGGAAGTCTACATGGAGGTGTTCCTGCCCGCCAGGGAGGCGGGACTCCTTCCAATTGGTGCTGAGGCGCGGATTGTGCTGGATGCTTTGCCGGACTATGCGATCCCGGCGGTCGTCAGCTTTGTCTCCCCGGAGGCGCAATTCACACCAAAGCAGGTCGAGACGCTGGAGGAACGGGAAAAACTCGTTTTCCGTGTCCGTGTCCGGATCCCGCCGGATCTGGTGGCGGGCCGGATCGAGCATGTGAAGACCGGTCTTCGCGGCGTCGCGATCGTCCGCCTTGACGCCGGCGCGCCGTGGCCCGAGGCACTCAACCGGCGGATTCCGCCCGAGTTGTTTGAATGACCCTCGGAGCAGGCGCCCATCCCATCCGGATCAAGGACGTCACCCATCGCTACGGCAAACGGACCGCGCTGGACGCCTTGACGCTTGATCTTCCTCCTGGCCAACTGGTCGGCCTGATCGGTCCCGACGGTGTCGGCAAATCAACGCTGCTTGGCCTCGTGACGGGCGCGAAAGCGCTGCAAACCGGCGCAATCGACGTTCTTGGCGGATCGATTGGCAATCCGACACACCGGCGAAAGGTCTGCCCTGCGATCGCATTCATGCCGCAGGGCCTCGGCCGGAATCTTTACGCCGAACTGTCCGTCCGCGAAAATCTTGAATTCTTCTCGCGCCTGTTCGGCCAAGGGCCGGTTGAGCGCGACGTCCGGATTGCCGCACTTTTGTCCGCGACCGGCCTCGCCCCCTTTGCCGACCGGCTCATGGGACGGCTTTCCGGCGGCATGAAACAAAAACTCGGATTGTGTTGTGCCCTGATCCACGATCCGGACCTGTTGGTGCTGGACGAGCCGACGACCGGTGTGGATCCGCTCTCACGCCGCCAGTTTTGGGCGTTGATTGCTGCCATCCGGGCCCAAAGACCTGGTATCAGCGTGCTGGTCTCCACCGCTTATATGGAAGAAGCCGAACGCTTCGACTGGATCGTTGCCATGGATTCCGGCCGAGTGTTGTTCGAAGGCACTGCAGGTGAACTGAAGGGCGATGCCGAGAGCCTGGAAACCGCCTACCGGCGGTTGCGCGATACTGAGGCACCGGGCCAAAGTCTGACAATCCCGCCGCGGGGAGAGGACGGCAGCGTTCCGGTCATCGTCGCACGCGGGCTGACGCGGCGCTTCGGCCAATTCACGGCCGTCGACGCGGTCGACTTCGCCATCCACAAAGGCGAGATTTTCGGATTTCTGGGCTCGAACGGCTGTGGCAAGTCGACCACAATGAAAATGTTGACCGGCCTTTTGCCGGCAAGCGTCGGAGACGCCCAATTCTTTGGCAAGTCTGTGGATGTGCGTGATCGCGAATCCCGCCGCAACATCGGCTACATGAGCCAGGCGTTCTCGCTCTATGGCGAGTTGACCGTACGCCAGAACCTGAGGCTGCACGCCCGTATTTTCAAGCTCGCCGACCGGGAAACGCGGATTGCCGAACTTGCTGAGCGATTCGGGCTCGAAGACCATTTCGACATGCTCGCCGATTCCCTGCCGCTCGGGATCAAACAGCGCCTTTCGCTCGCCGTTGCCGTGATCCATCGTCCGCAGGTCCTAATTCTCGACGAACCGACCTCCGGTGTCGATCCCGAAGCACGCGATGCTTTTTGGGCCTTGCTTGTTGAACTGGCCCGAAAGGACGGCGTGACGATCTTCGTTTCCACCCATTTCATGTCGGAGGCCGAACGCTGTGACCGGGTGTCGCTGATGCATGCGGGCAAGGTGCTGGCCGAAGGGACCCCGGCCGAACTGATGACAGAGGCGGGGGTCGACAGTCTTGAAGAGGCCTTCATCGCGGTCCTCGAAGCGGCGGAACGGCCTGCCCCGGTCGCGGCCCCCGACGTTCCGGCGGAAGCTTTGGGCATTCGACCCGGTGGCGGGTTTCAGCGCGCCGGCGCCTATGCCCATCGGGAAACGGTCGAGGTGTTGCGCGACCCGGTGCGGCTTGCCTTTGCCTTTATCGGGTCGGCGCTCCTCATGCTGGTTTTCTGCTTCGGCATTTCGCTCGACATCGAGGATCTCAATTTTGCGGTGCTCGACCTCAGCCAAGGACCGGAGAGCCGGGCCTATATCTCAGAGATCGAGGGTTCGCGCTACTTCTCGCCGACGCCGCCGCTTGCCTCGGTCGAGGAAGGCCGCCGCCGTCTGACCGAAGGTACGGTTTCGCTGGTCGTCGAGATGCCGCCGGACTTCGGCCGCAAGTTGCGGGCAGGCGAACCCACCGAGGTGCTGGCGACGGTCGATGGTGCCTTTCCGTTCAAAGGCGAGACGGTGGAAGGCTACGTTTCTGGCCTGCATCAGACCTTCCTCGATGTTATGGCGCGTGAGAGCGGTGCGCGCACGCCCCCGCTCGCCCGGATCGAGCCGCGGTTCCGCTACAACCAGAATTTTGAGAGCATCGCCGCCATGGCCCCGGGCATGCCCGCGATCTTGCTCATCATGTTGCCGGCAATTCTCGCGGCGGTCAGTGTTGCGCGCGAACGCGAGCTGGGGTCGGTAACGAATTTTTATGTGACGCCGACGACGCGGCTGGAATTCCTAATGGGCAAGCAAGCGCCCTATATCGTCATCGCATTCGCCAATTTCCTCCTGCTTTCCGCAATGACCATCTTCCTGTTCGGCGTGCCGCTCAAGGGCGATCCGCTGCCGCTCGCTGTCGGAGCGTTGCTTTATGTGTGGGCGACGACGTCCTACGGGCTCTGGATTGCGACGATGACGTCGAGCCAGGTCGCCGCGGTCTTTGCCACCGCGATCGCCTCGATCGTGCCGACGCTTCAGTTTTCCGGCCTACTTCAGCCGGTCTCGACGCTGGACGGGGCCGCGCAAGTGATCGGCTCGCTCTGGCCGTCCTCCTATTTTCTCCATCTGAGCGTCGGCGCGTTCACCAAGGGTCTCGGCTGGCTGGCGCTCATGCCTGACATTGTCGCGCTGGCCTGCTTCGGGCCGGTGTTCACCTTGCTGGCTGCGCTGTCGCTGCGCGCACAGGAGCGGTAGATGCGCAGGGCACAGCTCATTTTCTGGCTCGGACTAAAGGAAATGACGAGCCTGCGGCGCGACTGGGTCATGATGGCGCTGCTTGTCTACTCCTTCACGCTCGCGCCGATCATGGAGGCGACGGGCGTGTCGACGTCGGTCAACAACGCGTCCATCGCCTTTTCCGATGAGGACAATTCGCCCCTGTCCCGGTCGCTTGCGGCCGCGTTTCTGCTGCCGGAATTCCAGCCCGTCGTTCAAATCGAGCCAGGCACTGGCGGGGAGCAAATGGACGCCGGCCGGTTTTTGTTCGTCGTGTCGGTGCCGCCGGGTTTTGAAGAGGACGTGCGGGTGGGGCGCGGGCCGGAAATCCAGGTGCTGATCGACGCCACGGCGATGGAACAGGCCGGCATCGGTTCGAACTACATCACCAGCATCTTGAACACGGAAATCCAACGGTTTGCGCGCGGCGCCGACCTTATTGACCGCGAACCCGTCGGCTTGGTGCTTCACAGCGCGTTCAACCCGAACCGCGACACCGTCCAGTTCACCGGCATCGTGTCGATTATCGGCCAGATCATGTGGCTGACGACGATCCTGACCGGCGCGGCCATGATCCGTGAGCGCGAACACGGCACGGTGGAACATCTTCTGGCCATGCCGATCGCGCCATTTGACATTGCGGCCGCGAAGATCTGGGCGAACGCCGCCGTGGTGCTGGTTGCCGCCGGGCTGGCGCTGGCGTTTGTCCTGGAAGGGTTTCTCGGCGTCACGATCGCCGGTTCAAAAGCGTTGTTCCTGGCCGCAACGGCGCTGTTTTTGTTTACAGCAACCGCGCTTGGCGTGTTCCTGGCGACCTTGGCGCGCTCCATGGCGCAGTTCGCGCTCCTCGTGATGCTGATGGTCTTGCCGATGCTCATGTTGTCGGGCGGTGAAACGCCGATCGAAGGCCAGCCGGAGTGGTTGCAGGTCGCGACATTAATCCTGCCGTCCCGCCATTTTACCGCCAGCAGTCAGGCCATTGTCTTCAAGGGGGCGGGGCTTGAAACCGTCTGGCCGGAATTTGTCTGGATTGCACTGCTCGGCATCGCGCTATTGGCGGTCAGTCTGCTCATGTTTCGAAGATCAATCGCGCAGGACCGGTAGGGCCGTCATCCTTGTGACTTCATATCTGGCTTTGGTCGTTGGAGTACCGTGTAACGGGCAACGCTGTTCTGCGACAGTTCGCAGATGCCCGCGCTTCGATGACGCCGCTTCTCTCGCCGGCGCACAGGGTGCGCTTTTGCGCAAAAATACGTTTGAAATCAATATTTTGTATATGGTGCCGGCAGCAGGATTCGAACCCGCGACCCCCTGATTACAAATCAGATGCTCTACCAGCTGAGCTATACCGGCAATGGAACGCGTTCTATCAGAAAGTTTTTTCCTGTACACCCATTGAATTCAGGTTTTTGAGGCCGCGCGGGCCGTTTTCCCAACGCCCTTGATTTCTGGCGTGACTCCGCGGCGACAGGCGGGCCTGTCGCCTCTTGGAACGGTTGTCCCGAAAGGGGCCGCACAAATCGGCACACCCCTCTCATCCCGTGTTGACCGGGAGGCGCACGGTGGTTAGCTCTGGGAGGAGAGAAGGCCAAAGCGCAGGACGCATTACTTTGCGGGCGAAGAAGGAGGCACTTCATGTATCTGGCCATGAACCGGTTTCGGGTCCATCCCGGCCACGAGGCCGCGTTCGAGCAGGTGTGGCGCAACCGGGATTCCCAGCTTGAGAACGTGCCGGGCTTTCAGAGCTTTCATTTGCTGAAAGGCCCGACGGCCGAGGACGGCACCACGCTTTACGCCTCGCACACGATCTGGGCCGACAAGGACGCCTTTATCGATTGGACCAAGTCCGAGCATTTCCGCATCGCGCACAAGAACGCCGGCGACAACAAGGCCATGTATAACGGGCCGCCGGTGTTTGAGGGCTTTGACGCGGTGGACGGGGCTTAAAGTCCCATCTTCTGCCGGGCCACATAGAGCGCCAGGACCGCGGCGTTCGAGACGTTGAGCGAGCGGATGGCGCCGGGCATATCCAGCCGGGCAAGCGCCGTGCAGGCCGCCCGCACGCCCTGACGCACGCCCTTTCCTTCCGAGCCCAGTACCAGCAGGGCCTTTTCGCCGAAAGCCGTCTCTTCCAAAGGGGCCGGTCCATCGCTGTCGAGCGCGATCGCGGTGTAGCCGCGGTCCCGCATGTCGGTGATGAAGCGGGCCATGTTCTTCACCCGCACATGTTTGATCATGTCGAGGCCACCGGAGGCGGATTTCGCCAGTACCGGGCCTTCTTCGGGCGCGTGGCGCTCGGTGGTGACCACCGCGTCGGCATCAAGGGCGACAGCGGAGCGCAGGATCGCGCCGACATTGTGCGGATCTGTGACCTGGTCGAGCGCCAGCACCAGATGCCCGTCTGACAATTGGTCCGGGCCGTAGGCGGGCAGGGGATCGGCCTCCAGCACCAGACCCTGATGGACGGCATCGCGGGTGACCATCCGGTCAAGGGCGCGGGGCTGACATGTCTCGACCGGCACGTCGACTTTTACGCCGCGCTCGGCAAGGCGCCGCCGGGCGTTTTCGGTCGCAAACAGCTTGTGGCGCCTCCGGTCCGGATTTTGAAACGCGGCTTCCACCGTGTGAAGCCCGTAGATCCGGATCGGGCCCGCAGGCGGTTGCCCGGGGCGCTTTGGCGCGGGTTTTTCAGGCCGGCGATGGAGGCGGCTTCTCGAAGGTTCGGTCATGGCGCCCGTGGTACAGGCAAAGCGGCCCGCGCGGCAAGAGGGGAGGCCGGGCCCGGATTTGGCACCTCATGAAACCGGTATGGAGTGTTCATGACTTAGGTCCGGCCCGCATTCGCCGACGCCGGGCGATTGTCCCGCAGAGCGCGGTATATGGTCGTCCGGCTCACGCCAAGCTCTTTTGCGAGCGCGCTGAGCGTTCCGCCGTCCTCGTCGAGTGCCTTGACGATCCGTTTGATTTGTTCCGGATCGAGCTTTTTGGGCCGGCCGAGCGTGCGTCCGACAGCGCGGGCGGCGGCCATGCCGGCCTTGGTCCGTTCGGAAATCAGTGCGCGTTCAAATTGGGCCAGCGCCCCCATGATATGAAAGACAAGGAGCCCCCCTGGCGAAGAGGTGTCAATTGCCTCAGAGATCGACACCAATCCGATCTGGCGGTCCTCTAACAGGCCAACCGTCTCTATCAGGTGGGACAGTGAGCGGCCGAGACGATCGAGTTTCCAGATGACGAGCTGATCGCCGTTGGTCAGCGTCTCAAACACTTCCTTCAATGCCGGTCTGTCGAACGTGCCGCCTGAAATGCCTTCGTCAGTGAAAACCCGCTGGCAGCCTGCCCGCTTCAACGCTTGTATTTGAAGACCGATGCTTTGGTCATCGGTCGATACGCGCGCGTAACCAATCTTCATAGTCTCTCAGCTGCAATATTCGACGTTGCAAGTCCTCGGCAACAGCCAATTCGACCGTCACCGGACAGACGTATAGAATACAACCTTAAAGAGAGTCTTAATGGTTCCTTAAATGAACACATTCTAA
Organism: Roseibium sp.; assembly: GCA_017643215.1. GTDB lineage: Bacteria > Pseudomonadota > Alphaproteobacteria > Rhizobiales > Stappiaceae > Roseibium. The sequence goes on from JAEPNV010000020.1 coordinate 69,756, forward strand.
AGGTGTTGTCAAATTTTTTGCAATCTCTTACAAATTAAATACATTAAATCAATGTTATATAATATTTAGGCGGTGATTTTCTCGACTTTTCGCCGTCAAGTAAAATGCAATCATAAGTTTAATAACTTGGTTCTGACGGGCGGTATTTCTCGTTCTCCGTGCGCTGGCTCCCAGTTTCAAAAAGGAACGTTTTCGAACCGGCTCCCCGGATCGCGGAAACGATGAAAGGCGTTGGATTTGCAACGCTCAAAATCTGGACAAAGGGGACAAAGATGGCAACGCAGGCAAACAGTTTAGCGCAGCTTTTCACATTGCGGTTTAAAAACCGCAGCGAAAGTCAGCATGATTTTTTGTGTTACCAACAAGGCATCGATGTGAACCGGCCCAATGTTTACACCCTGGCCTGGTTCGCCAAACCGGTGGCCAATGGCGTTGACGTCGACTTCTGCTGGACGCTGGATTTCAACTTCATGTGGTCCGAGCAAGGCACCTTGGAGCCGGGGATCACCTTTACCGCCAATCAGGTCCTGCCGGCGGGGCTGACACAGCAAAACCGGGTCGATTTTACCCAGGCGGGCGACGCTTTTCAGTTCAGCAACCAGGACAGCACAGGCGCGGAAGGGTCGCTGACCATCAATGGCGACAACTCGGTCCCCAAGAAAAAAGCCGTCTTTGGCATCGGCATGTCTGGTCAAGGCACGTTTGCCGTCGATGCAGAACCGAATCTGGCGGCGATCTTCACGCCGCATCCGACCTATTGGGTGAGTTTCGGCAGCTTTGATCAAGGCGAGGTGCTGGACATTCAAACGCTGGTCAACACCGCCGAGGTGCTGTTTCCGGCCAATGTCTACCAGATGACCGCCGTCCTCGACAGCGGCAACAACTGGTCGATCACCCAAGGTCTCAACTGACGCCGGTTTCCGGCCGGCGGATGTTCGCTCGCCCGCCCCGAGCGGCAGGGCTCACGCATGCGCCGGTCGACCGCGATCACATGTTTCAAAACGGGGACTTGTCATGACATTCAAGAATTTGCATTCACGGATAGCCGGTCCGATCGGGGAGCGCAAAACGCCGTTTCGGCGTTATGCCCTTGCAAGTCTGGCGGCCGGATTGATTACCGCCGCCCTGGCGACGGCGACGCCAGCAACGGCCGCATCGGTCTTGTTTACCAGCGTTCCAACGGCCAATGCCTGCGGCCCCTTGCCCGTTGTGGGTGGTTTATCGGCCGTGGTCCTGTTCGCGCCGGGCAATGTCCTGCCCAATACCATCATCCAACCGCAAGACAGCAAGGTTGTCGCCGCGACCATTGACCGCGCGACATGGGGCCTGAATGCCTATGCGCCACCCGTGGCTGGCGTGATCAATCCCGGGAATTTGTGCTTTTTCGAAAATTGCACGGCGGCCAGCCTGACACTGACTTGCGCACCGGTCGGGCTCGATGGCGCGATCGATGAGGACGCCGGTGCAACCGTGCGGTGGCCGAACGCCGAGTAGTTCAGCCACCACCGCCCGCGCGGCAGGGTTCACGCCTGTGCCTGTCGACCGCGGTCCCATATCTTAAAACGGAGACTCGTTATGTCCGTCAAGACTTCCCATTCGCGTGTACGCTGTCCCATCCGGGAGCGCAAAACGCCGTTTTGGCGTCATGCAGTCGCACGCTTAGCGGTCGGATTGATCGCCGCTGCCTCGGCGACGGTCCCGCCGGCACTAGCCGCGCCAGACATCGCCCCGCTGGTTACATTTGGCAACATTCCGACGGTGAACGCCTGTGGGAATTTGCCCGGTACCAGCGACAAAGTGACGGTTGCTTTGTCAAACGCGAATTTTTCGAACGTCATCGATATACCGGCGGATAAAAGCAAACTTGTAGACGGGACGATCGCATTAGCCACATGGGGTTTGAATGCCTATAGGCCGCCAGCATCGCGCGTGATCAATCCTGGCAATATCTGCCTTTTCGAAAAATGCACCACGGCCAGCCTGACGTTGACCTGCGGGCCGGCCAGACAGGACGGCACGATCGACAAAGACGCCGATACATCCGTGCGGTGGCTTGACGCCGAATAATTCGGTCGCCACTGCGTGCGCCGCGCCGGATCGCCTCCCCGGCGCGGCGTTGTCCAAATCTCTCGCGGTGCGAGGCTTTGGTCTTGCGCCCAAATTCTGGAGTCAGAAACATGTTCATTCGTTACGGCCGCACTCTGGCCGCCGCCCTCTTCGCGTTGGCGCTGGTGCCTGGGTCATCCGCGTTTGCGCAAATCGTCGACTTTCATTCCGTGCCGACATCCAATACCTGCGTTTATCCGTGGGTGATTACCATGCAACCGCCCGGGGTCTGGATCGCGCCACAAGATGCCAAAGTCCTCGATCTTCGCGCGACATCGTTCGACACGCCCTTCGGGACCTATGTCGCTGTCGGCAATTTCCAGATCAATCCTGGAAACCTGTGCTTCTTTGAAGCGTGTACACCGGCCTCGATCACGTTGAGCTGCGCGTCGATTGGCGACGACAACGTCTTCAGCCTTGAGGACGAGTTGTCGATTGAATTGGACGCCGTCGACTAACGTTTGGGTGTCGGAACGTGCAGATCGCGCGTGGCTCAACCAGCCAGGATCATACAGGTCTCGGAGCCATGCGCGATCAGCTTGCCACGGCTGTCGATGAGTTTGGCTTCGCTCGTCGCCATGCGCCGGCCGCGGTGGATGACTTCACCGGCACAAATCAGCGGTCCAGACTCCGGCAAGAGTGGACGGACCATGTTCACGGTCATGGATGTCGTGGTGTAGCCTTCACCGACGGCGAGCGTCGAATGCACGGCGCATCCCATAGCCGAATCAAGCACAGCGCTGATCCAGCCGCCATGCACCGTTCCCAGCGGATTGAGAAAGGCGGCGGACGGGCGCGACGCAAACACCGCCCGGCCGTAATCAGCCTCCGTGAGCCAGAACTCCATCGTCGCGGCCGCGGGCGGCGGCGGAAGATCTCCGGCGATCATTTTCCGCAGGGCCTCCAGTCCGGTCAGACCTGCAATCGAGCCTTTTGGGAGCGGGGCGGGGTTCGGCCCGGCGGCCTGGAATTGCCCATCATTGGCAACGGGATCGTTCATGTGTCATCCGTGGTTGGAAGGTTGACGTCAGGTTCTGCGTGCTGGCCATCGGCCGACGCGGCTTTGACCGCCCGGCGCACCCGTTTCAACGCATCATGAAGCGCTTCGGGATCGGACGGCGGCAGGTGCTGGGTGAGGGCGTCCTGAGCCTTGCGCCAGGCGGGATGCGCCCGGGCGAGAAGTGCAAGCCCTTTGTCGGACAGGCAATATCTGACGGTCCGGCCATGACCGGCGGTACGGGAAATCAGGCCTGCCGATTCAAGCGGTTTGAGATTTCGGTTCAGCGTCGAGCGCTCAATGCCGATTACCGCGGCAAGCGCACTGGCGGACGGCGCGGCATCGAGCGCAATGGCGCATAGTACGGTGAACTGAGTCACTTCCAGACCATACGGGGCCAGATAGCGGTTGTAATGACGTGTCAATCGATTGGCGGTTTGACGCGTGGCACGCCCCAGGCATTGACCGCCAATGTCCGCAATGTCGCGCCTGAGCTTGTCGTGTTGAGAGCCGTTGCCTGTCATATGTTGTAGGTACAACATAAAAATCGTCAGGGCAAGGAACCGAATTTTCCGGTCGGGGCCCGCATTGACATCCGTCATGGCGTCCGGCGGACGCGAACCGCCCCGTCCTCACCCGCGCCAAGCGCATGACATGTTCGCTCATGATGATTGCGCCAAAGCCGCCCGATTGTGCGATGATCCTGAAAACTCGAAAGAATGATTGAGGACCAAGATGGCGCGAGCCGGTGGATCAAAGTTTTCGTTTCGGGCAGTGGAGGTCTTTGTCGCCCTCGTGGAGGAAGGCGCCGTCACTTCGGCGGCCAGACGGCTTGGCGCGAGCCCGTCGGCCGTTTCGCTGCAATTGTCCAATCTGGAACGGGCGGTTGGCGCCAAACTAATCAATCGCTCGGCGCAGCTTTTCGCCCTGACACCGGCCGGGGAGAGCTTTTTCCCGCGGGCGCTCCGTATATTGGACGAGGTGGCCTCGGCCACCGCATCGTTGTCGTAAGCCAGTCCGAATTCCCGGATGGTCTTGAAAATCGCGATGATCGAGGACTTTGACACGGTCGTTCTTCCAGCCTGGCTGACGGCCGTCACGGACCGGTTTCCCAACCTCCGTTTTCATGTGAAAAGCGGTCCGAGCCACGAGAACCATGCAACACTTGGCAACCGGGCCGCTGATCTGATCCTTGCCTCTGAAGCGCTGGAGACGCCCGACTGGGTCGAGGACCATCCCATCCTCGCCGACCCGTACATCCTGGTCCGGTCGGCGGAAATCGCGCCGCCGCGGCGACCGGACGACCTCATGCGGCATCCCTTCGTGCGATATTCACGAGAGTTGATGATTGGCCGGCATATCGAGGCACACTTACGCCGCTCCAAAGCTGTTCCCCGCCGCGCGCATGAATTTTCGACCCACCAGGCCGTGTTTTCCATGGTCGAGGCCATGGGCGCTTGGGCAATCACACCAGCGTCAGCCTTCTTGAATTTCGGCCCTACCGCCAGCGTGGCCGAACTTAGGAGGCCGATTCTGGCGTCGGCCCTGCCATTTCCGGGTTTTAGCCGCCATATCTCGCTGCAAGCCCGGTCCGGGGCCTTGGCACAGATGCCGAGCGAACTCGCCGGTTTGCTGCGTCTTGTGATCCAGCGGCACCTCGTCGGGCGGTTGGGCGCCGAACTTGCGGACAGCGCGCCCAACACATGCTTTCGTATCCTCGGTCCTGTGCATTTAAACTAAAATAACCATTCGATTTTTTCAAATCTTCGAACCCAGCTTGACCGCTGTTCGGCCCGTGGCGAACGATGGTGCCATCAGATCGGGAGCGGGAAATGAAAACGCACACACAAGTTGTCGTGATCGGCGGCGGCATCGGGGGATGTTCGGCGCTGTATCATCTGACGCAGGAGGGCATCACCGATTGTGTTCTGCTGGAACGCGACGAGCTGACCTCCGGGACGACTTGGCATTCGGCCGCGCAGGTGACGAATTTTGGTCCGAACCAGACGATGATTGGCCTGAAGAGCCATTCGATCAAGCTCTACAAAGACCTTGCGGACGATCCCGACTACCCGATCAACTATCATCACGGCACGGGCGGTTTGCGGCTCGCGTCACAGCAATGGCATCTGGACGGTTACCGCCACTTTGCGTCGATGGCCAAGGGCATGGGCGTCGAGTTCGAAGTGATCGATCCCGAGGAGTGTGGCCGCCGGCACCCGCTGATGACGACCGATGGGCTTTTGGGCGCGCTGTGGGATCCGCTCGATGGTGATATCGATCCGGCGCAATTGTGCCAGGCATTGGCGCGCCGGGCGCGCAATGCGGGCGCCGCGGTGTACCGGCACACACCGGTGACGGGCCTGACGCAAAACGCCGATCACAGTTGGATCGTGCGGACCGAAAAAGGCGACATCCACTGTGAGATTGTCGTCAATGCCGGCGGTTACCGCTGCAATGAAATTGGCGCCATGATGGGTATGGAATTGCCGGTCGCCTCCATGGAGCATCAATATCTGTTGACGGAGGCGATCCCGGAGATCGAGGCGCTGGGCGGGGAGTTCCGGGTGCCGCTCATCCGCTGTCCGACGGATGACTTTTATCAACGGGCCGAGAAAAAGGGACTGCTGATCGGCTTCTACGAGCAGGACTGCAAGACCTGGGGTCTTGGCGGAATCGATCCGCATTTCACCAACGCGCTGTGTCCGGGCGATCTTGATCGTGTGGTTGATGTAATGGAAGGCGCGTTCCGGCGGCTGCCTTGCCTGGAGCGGGCCGGCATTCAGTCAATCATCAATGGCCCGATCACCTACACGCCGGACGGATTGCCGTTGGTCGGCAAGATCCCCGGCAAACGCAACGCCTATTGCATCACCGGGCTCCGGGCCGGGCTGGGGGAAGGCGGCGGCCATGGCTGGCTGCTCGCGCAAATCATCGCCCATGGAGAGGCTTGCTATGACACCTGGTGTCTGGATCCGCGCCGGTTCACCGCCTATGCCACGGAAGAGTACACCGCGCTGAAGGCGATCGAGGACTACCAGAACGAGTTCCGATTTCACCTCCCGCACGAACACCGCCCGGCCGGCCGGGAAGCCAAGGTGTCGCCGCTCTATCTGCGCCAACAGGAGGCCGGCGCTGCGTTCGCGCCCGTCAACGGATGGGAGCGAGCCGACTATTTCCGGCCGTCAGAGGGTTTCGAAGAAGAGCACTCGTTCCATTTCAACAACACGTTCGAACTCGTCCGAAACGAAGTCGCGCGGGTGCAGAGTGCTGTCGGTTTGTGCGAAGTGAACGGCTTCAACCGCTTTGAGATCAGCGGCGAGGGTGTTCATGACTGGCTGGATTGGATGACCTGTTCGCGTGTGCCGCGCCGCGCCGGCAAGGTCGGTCTGACGTATCTTCTTAATCAACAGGGCATGGTGAAGAGCGAGGCGACCATCGCCAACTTGGCACCGGACCGCGTCTGGTACGGTTCGGCGGCCGCGTCGGAAGCCCATGATATGGATTGGCTGTGCGAGCATTTGCCGGGCGACGACTCCCTTACGATCCAAAGCCTCACCAATGAGTACACGATCCTGGTTCTGGCTGGGCCAAGATCACGCGATGTCCTGAAAGCCGCCGCACCGCGCGCTGACTGGTCACAAATCGGGTTTCCGCCGCTGAGCGTGCGGCGTCTCCATATCGGCCCCGTCCCGGTGATTGCCATGTCGGTGAGTTTTTCCGGAGAATTGGCGTTCGAACTGCATGTTCCAATCGTGCAATCGCTTACGGTCCATGACTTAATCATGACGGCCGGGGCGGACTACGGGATCGGTCCGTTTGGCCTGCGTGCGGTCGAATCGATGCGGTTGGAGATGGGGTATCTGCATTGGAAGGCAGATATGTTGACGGAATATAATCCGCTTGAAACGGGTCTTGGCCGGTTTGTCCGAACGGACAAGGACTATGTCGGCAAATCTGCGCTCGACGCCATGCGGCTGGCCGGTCCCCGGCGCGAGTTTGTCACACTGGTGCTCCATAGCGATCGGGCGCCGGCCCAATCCGGAGATTCCCTTTTAAGAAATGGGGAGGTTGTCGGGACGGTGACCTCCGCCGGGTGGGGACACCGGGTCGGCAAGAACATCGCCTATGCCTTTACCGATGCCGGGGTATCCGACGGACTGAGCGCGCTGGTGCTGGGTGAAGAGATCTCTGCTGATCTTGTTCGGCAGCCGCTTTACACCCGTTGATGGCCATGCAACCGCGGCAGTCGGCGGCCGCCACTTGATCGCCCCGGACGACGCGGCGCTTTTCGACCCTGGCAAGGGCGGTCCCGGTCGGCGGCTGGGCATGGTGGGGCGATTTGTCCGGCTTTGATTTCAGCCCCTGAAAAAGGGTGCCGTCCGGGCGCCCCTGCTTTTGCGTAAATCCATGTAAAATCGCCGTTGACACCAACATCCCCGATCTGCATAACACGCGCCTTAGGATTGCCCGCCCGGCGGGTGGGCTCTCCGGTTGGCCATCCTGGCCGCTTCGGCGTGACGGCGGACGAGATGGAGGAGTGCCCGAGTGGCTAAAGGGGGCGGACTGTAAATCCGCTGGCTATGCCTACGTTGGTTCGAATCCAACCTCCTCCACCATTGTTTTCCCAAGGGTCGGTGCGCGGGTGTAGCTCAATGGTAGAGCAGCAGCCTTCCAAGCTGACGACGAGGGTTCGATTCCCTTCACCCGCTCCAACATGGGTGCTGACTGGGGTGTCCGGAACGGAAGGCTCTTTCGCCCGGCAATCCTGACAAAAGTTTTACGGGAAGCAATTCGTCGCCTGCGGATGATGTCCAAAGCGCCGGAACGCGCCCCGCCTCGAGCCACTATCGATTGAACCGCGTATTGGACAGAGAGCGACGCCGATGGCGAAGGAAAAATTTGAGCGTAACAAGCCGCATGTGAACATCGGGACGATTGGTCACGTTGACCACGGGAA
>JAEPNV010000021.1 GCA_017643215.1 Roseibium sp.
CACCGAAACACCTTGCAGATCCCGACCAAGCGGCCGGCGAGAGTGGATCCCGGCTCGGGGGCCGGGATGACGTTTCGTGGGGGCGGGCACCGGGCAAAGGCGCGATCTCGCCCCACCCTCGATCGTCATCCCATGGCTTGACCATGGGATCCATCCCGTTTGGGTCCCGCTTGCACGATCGTCCGTAAGGCAAGATCACGGATTGGATCAACCCCGGGTCAAGCCTGGGGCAGGCTCTATCAAGTCCGGCAATGACGAAGGCAGGGATCGGGGCGGCCTATGGCATTGAACCAATTGCGCTTTGCGCGGCCCATACGCGCAAGGTCACGCCATCTGACATAGGCGTGGCCCATCATTCAATGCCGTCCCGGAGGCCGCGCAGCGGCCGTCCGGGACCCAGCAACCACTGCATTTTGTTCTGGAAAACAACACCTTCCGCAAAGTGCTGGGCCCCGGCTCGGTGGCCGGGGCGGCAGGGGGCCAGGCCGCAGGAATGAAGAGCTACCGCGGCCACAGTGGCTCGCCGATCCCGGGTCGCGCCTTTGGCTTGCCCGGGATGACGTCCCGCGGGAGCGGGAGCAGGTGCGATCAGGCCGCCGCGAGGACCACCGGCGTGTCTGCGTGAATGGCCTGCGGTCCGCCGCGACCTTGCGAAAAAGGGGTTGCCCTGACCGGACGGCTTTCGGCGCGCCGGGACGGGCCGGTTTCGGCTTTAGATCCGCGTCACAGACCGCCCTTGCCGGGACCTTGTTTGACGTTTACGTAAAAGGCGGGTTTGAAATGCGATAAGGTACGGGGAAAGGGGACGACATGCAGCCGGTCATGACGGGCGACGAGGTGATGGCCTTGCTGGACAGGGAATTCCCGCAAATCCATGCCGGCGGGCGGGTCTATGCGATCGACAGCATCGCGCCGGACGAAGCGGTCGTGCGGTTTACGGCGAACGATCTTCACCTGCGGCCCGGCGGGACCGTCTCCGGCCCCTCCTTGATGGCGCTGGCGGATCTTGCCGCTTACGTCGTGATCCTGGCCCATATCGGCCCGGTCGCCCTGGCGGTCACCACAAATCTCAACATCAATTTCCTGCGCAAACCGGGGCCGGGCGATCTTCTGAGCACCTGCCGGCTGCTGAAACTCGGCAAGCGGCTTGCTGTCGTGGACTGCGGCATTGCCGCCGAGGGGGATGAGGATCTGGCCGCCCATGCGACCGCCACCTATTCGGTCCCGCCGCGCTGACACGAAGCGCCGACATTCTCGCGCTCATTTGTGGTAATATGATACCGTTTTTCTAGTCGATTGTTTTCATTGTTGAATTTTGACCGAAGCTCAAACAAACGTGCTTGACGGCCGGTTGCGCCTGACTTATACAGCGCGTCAACCGAATGCGCGGCCCGTTTCCGGATGTGTCTCACCCAGGCGGGCCCTTGTTCTTAACCGATCAGACACGGGAAATTCCCATGAAGACCTTCTCTGCCAAGCCGGCCGAGGTCGAGAAAAAGTGGATCTTGATCGACGCGGACGGCATGGTGGTCGGGCGTCTCGCCGCCTATATCGCCAACCATCTGCGCGGCAAGCATCTGCCGACCTACACGCCCCATGTCGATTGCGGCGACAACGTCATCGTCATCAATGCCGACAAGGTGGTGTTCACCGGCAAGAAATACCAGAACAAGACCTACTACTGGCACACCGGCCATCCGGGCGGCATCAAGGAGCGCACGGCGCGCAAGATCCTGGAAGGCCGGTTCCCGGAGCGCGTCCTCGAAAAGGCCGTGCAACGCATGATGCCGGGCGGGCCGCTGTCGAACAAACAGCTGAAAAACCTGAAGGTTTACGCCGGGCCGACCCATCCGCATGATGCTCAGTCACCCGAATTGGTCGACGTCAAGAGCCTCAACGCAAAGAACAACGGATTGAGGGCTGAATAATGGCTGAGCTGCAATCTTTGGAAGAGTTGGGCGGCGCCGTAGAAACCGCTGCCCCCGAAGCCCCGGTCCATGTCCAGAAGCTGGACGCGCAGGGCCGTGCCTATGCCACCGGCAAGCGGAAAGACGCGGTCGCCCGCGTGTGGGTCAAGCCGGGCACCGGCAAGATCATGGTCAACAAAAAGGACTTTTCGGAGTATTTCGCCCGGCCGGTCCTGCAGATGATCCTGAAGCAGCCGATCATGCTGACGGACCGCGATGGCCAGTATGATGTCATCGTCACGGTTGCGGGCGGTGGCCTGTCCGGCCAGGCCGGCGCGGTGCGCCACGGCATCTCCAAGGCTCTGACGCACTATGAGCCGGAGCTGCGCGGCATCTTGAAGAAGAACGGCTTCCTGACCCGCGACAGCCGCGTGGTGGAGCGCAAGAAATTCGGCAAGCGCAAGGCCCGCCGGTCGTTCCAGTTCTCCAAGCGCTGATTTTTCGGTCCAACCGGACCTGCCAACCTCCCAAAAACCCGCCGGCGCTGTCCGGCGGGTTTTTTCGTTGGGGACGGGCGCGGGATGTGGATTGGCGTCTTGCGCTGAGAGCGGGGACCTGCGCTGACCAGTTCGGATGTCGGTTCCCGGCGCTAAATCAACCGGCAATCCGAACACACGATCAGCCTCCGCCCGGTCAAGCTAGACAATGATTTGGCCACATGAGTCGAGCGGCACGCGTCAGAGGCGCAGGTGGTCTGGTTGTCCTATTCGCTCTGTTGGGCGGCGTAGGATTTGACGATGGCCGAATGCACTTCGATCTGAAGCCTTTGAGTGTTCTGGCGCAGTTCCCCCAGGGTGGCGGCTATGGCGTCGATGTCCGGCTGATCCTGTTCCATCAGGTTTTGCAGCTTCCGCCGCGTTTGTTGCAATGCGTCCCGGGCATTGCTGATCCCGCCGTCATCTTGTCGGGCGTCTCGGCGCAAATTCCGCCGAACATCTTCAGGCAAGGAGAAAAAGACACCGGCGAGCGACCCTTCGTTGGATCTCAGGTAGACGCGGGTGGCGATGCCGGCGAACACCACGTTGAACAGGACCGAGACCACCCCAACCGCGATTAGCACTATCCGCAATCGTTTCATCAGCGCGTCTCCTGAAGGCCGAGAACCAGCGACATGTCCCCCAGCGCAAACCTGATTGCGTCATCGCCGCCGAATTCGGCCGGTTCGAAAGGAATCGCAAGGCCAAGGACAAACGCGCCGGCGAGACAAACTGTTATTGCGCGAGCCGGATGCAGCAGGACGAAGCCCTGCAAGCGGCCGCCAAAACCGGCATGTCCGCCGGGATTTGCGATCCGCTCCCGGATCCGGCGTTCGATCCGTGCTTCATCGACATCATAATCCAGCACCTGCTTGAGTGCCTGGTCAAAGGCGGTGTCCCTGTCTTCGGAGCCGGATGTCATGGCTGAACTCCTCTTGGTTAAGGCCGTGTCTCAAACGCGACCGCCTGGCGCAAGCGCTTGCGGGCACGGACAAGAAGCTGCTCGGTCGCTCCTTCGCTTGTCTTGAGAACACGGGCGATTTCGCGCACGGGCAAATCAGCGACCGCACTCAGCAGCAAGGCGAGGCGCTGTCTTTCGGGAAGGCGATGAAGCGCTTCGACCGTCCGGCGAAGTTCTTGTCGGTTTTCAACCACCTGTGTCGGCGACGGTGCATCAACGAAGAGATCGAACGTTTTATCGTCGAGCCCAACCATTTGCCGGAGCTGGCGTTTGCGAATGACATCGATGCAGCGGTTGCGGGCGATCGTGTAAAGCCAGGTCTTCGGAGACGCTTTGTTGCCGTCGAAGGTATGCGCCTTCTGCCAGACGTCGACAAAGACCTGCTGGGCGACGTCTTCGCCATCGCTTCGGGTTGCCAGAAACCGCGTGGTGAACACGGTGAGTTGCTTAAGGTTGGCGCTCATAAACTTGGAGAATGCGGTCTGATCGCCATTGGCGATCAGACCGACCAGCACGACATCGTCCAGATTGCGTTGGGGGGGAACTGGCGACATGCATGCTGACTGAAGTCTGGAGGTTGATGACCGCTCGCTCAGCGGCGCCAGCGTCGTGGTGAAACGGCGTTGTCAACTGCGGGTCCGGTCAACGTGCGCGTCGCTGAATTGCCAGCGGGGCCTGTTCTGGTCACATTGCATGAAAGATCATTGGCGCTGCAAGTCCGGGTACGAGACGCGCTATAACCCTGGGGGCCCGCCACTTCCCTTGTCGCCGAGCATTCGCCACCACTGCACGTCCGCGTGTTTGTTGCTGAGCCACCGTAGAGTCCCGTGGCAGACCGCGTGGCCGTGCAAGTCCCGTCAACACACTCCACCGACCGGTCGTAGGAGGTAAGTCTTGGCGGTGGTGCGACACGGTAGGGCGGAACTGCGCGGTAGTACCGTGGCCATGCCCTATACCAAGGGTAGGCACGATAGTACGTGTCCCAATACAGTCTGTTGAACGTGACCACAGCCAATCCGACCCGGGGCGCGATGACCGGCGTGATGACCGTGGGTACGCCGTTGTAGACCACCTGAATGTAGCGCGCAGACATCCAGCCTCGGGAGACCCCGAACGAGACGTCGCACCAGGAGTAATCCGCGGTGCAGCCGTATGTCGCAAGTCTTGAACCTGCCGGCACAACCGTAATGACCAGAAAACTGACTGCCGGACCAGCGCGCAGATTGACGTTCCCTGTGGTCACGGCAAGATGGGCGGCCAATGCAGCTGACCCGTTCATCAGTACAATTGCCAATGTGAGCGCAAATCTTTTCAGCATTTCCTGTCTTCCTCAAACATTTGTGCTTTGCGGTCCAAGGGTTTCCTCTTTGGAGACCTATTCCGGCCTGAATGTTTCATGGTCAGTGGTTCTCCCGTCGTTGAGCGGCTCGTCTTGTCGGCACGGCGTCCTGGGCCAAGGTCAATTCCGCAAACGCTTGAAACGATCGAGAAGGTCGGCTGCTTCAACGTCGGATATCTGACCGTCTTCGTTCACGTCAAAGATCGCAAAAAGCCCCGGCGCCACGCCGAACTCGTCCTTTGTGATGGTTCCGTCCCCGTCTGAATCGAGCTGTGACGCGGCAAGGGCCATGGCCGATTGGCGGAACTCCAGGCGCATTTGCATGATGTGCTGACGCTCGACGATTTCAGTGGCGGTGATCACGCCGTCGCGGTTGGCGTCCAGACGGTCGAAGACGAGCGCGCGAAACGCATTCGCTTCTTGACGTGAAACCAGGCCATCGGCGTTCGTATCGAGCCTTTTAAGACCTGCCATGCCGTCCACCGATGCCAAATCGCCGTAAGCGGTTGCCGCCATCAAGAGGCCGAGGCCGGCGAACATGAAGGTCTCCATGGGCGTTCTCCGTTCAAAACTGTCTGCTCGAAAGGTCGTACGAACGCGAACGCGGAGACCTACGGAAAAAAATCGTAGGTGAAGGTGGGCTGGCGCGTAGTGGAGGTGTGCACCGTGCCGTGTGCAACGCGCCAAGACGGGAGTATCCAAGCCATGGCAAATGCGAAACCGCTTGTGTTGTTGTGCGTGACAATGGTCCTGTTTCCGCAACTGTCCCACGCGCAATCCAACCGCCAAATGCTGCGGGAAATTGATGTGAACCGGGATCGGTTGATCCAGTTCACGGAATTGCAGGCGTTTCGAGCACGCCTCTTCGATCAGATCGACCGCGACGGAAATGGCATCCTGGGACCCGCAGAGCTTACGCTGCTGCGGGATTCCGTCGGCCAGAATCGCAACAGGGGTGGGGCCGTGGGCCTTAACCCCTTCAACGCCGACCTCAATGGAGATGGCGTATTAACGCGGTCAGAATTCGTAACCCACATTCCGCAACGGCTCTTGCTGGCAGATCAGAACGGTGACCGCGCGCTGTCGAGATCGGAGTTGCGGAGGTCCAGATAGCCCCTGGACCTGTCACAAAAGCGAGGAAGGCTTCTGGCCGTGAATCCGAATTGAATGATTTCTTTCTTTGCTAGGCGGTGTGGACGAATTGGAGGCGTATGTCGTGGGAAGAGGTTGGCGTCAAAATACTGGATATTCTCGCGCCGATCCTCGGAGACCGCAGCGGGCACCTGATCCGTCTGTGCCTATACGGCGGCTTCGAAGTGCCCGGGCTTCAAACGCGTGTCTGATTGCTGACCCGATCAGCACCAAAACGGTCGAACTGGTCCCGGCGGATGGGTGACATGAGTGTTCAAGACACGACCGGGCGCGCGCCAGATTGCGCGTTTCGTGCTCGGTTTCGAAGTCCAGGTGAAAACCGCCGGGGCCATTCTCCCGGATCATTTCGCCGGCGGACGGATGATTCACGCCAGTGGAACGATCGGCGTCCTTGGCGCCGTTGTCGCCGCCTCCAGACTGATAGGATTGTCTGAGGTGCACATGGTCACGTTCTTGCCATGGCGGCAACCATGGCGGCCGGCCCTGGTATGAACCACGGGACGATGTCGAGACCCTTGAACATGGGCCGCGGCCGAGACCGGCGTCACCGCGGCGCTTGAGGCAAAGTTCTGCGCCGCGGTCCAGATGGCAGCCATCATTTTGCGCCGAAAAGCCGGTCTCGCGGGGTTTTCAGATGGCTTTGTGATGTTCAACGCCTGCCAGGCGTTTCAACGCAAGGTCATCGAGGATATCGATCCGTAAACAGACGCCCTTGGCAAGAGCAAGGTGGTCATTGACGTGACCACGGTGACCCGGGATGGGCAGACATGGACGCAACGTTCTGAAGAACACCATCGCGCTGGTCCGAAAAACCCGCTGAACCGGGACGGCCTGTGCGCGAAATTCATCGACTGCGCGGCGTCGTTGAGTGGCGATGCGGACCGGACCCGTTTCCTTGAGGCTCTCCAGAACCTGTAAAAACCTGTCCGAGATCTCCGCGCTTCCCAAGCCGGTTTCCAATTAATTTCGGGCGCCGCAGAAGCGCGCCGGGCGCAATGAACCTGCATCAATTGTCGACGTTATCCATTTTTTTATGCATGCTCATGGCTTGGAATGAATGGAACTCGATACAATGGATTCGGAACGCATTTCGTCCGCGGTGCGCCTGTTCGAACAGAGCGAAACCGCCCATGCGGTCATCCGGGCGTTTGTATCGATCATAGATCACTACGGCTTTCAGGGCTTTACCGCAGCGGACTACGATGTGAGCGACCGGTGGAAGCTCCTGCTCTACACGTCGATGCCGGCATTCTTCGGACCGCTGGACGAGGAGAGCCCGTGGTGGTCCGACGACCCTGCGGTCGCGGAACTTGCCACCGGCACCATGCGGCCCTTCCGCATTGAAGACGCCTGGGCCAACCCGCTGCCGTCCGCTGCGCCACGCTGGAACCATATTGTCGACCAAGGCTATGGCCGGGGCTGGGTGTTTCCCACCTCCAAACCGGGTTTTATCGGCGGCGTGCACCTGATTTCCCGGCTCAACGAGGCGGAGATCGCCCGGCAGACCCATTTCCTCGGTGAACTGCACATGCTGGCCACCTATTTCCATGCCTTCGTGACGGAACGCGACCCGGACGCCGACCATCAGGGCATTGTGCGCAACACGCTAGGCCTGCGCCCCTATGATGGCCGCAAGACCAAACTCTCACCGCGCGAAGTGGACTGCCTGCGCTGGTGCGCCTTCGGCAAGACCGCGGAGGAGATCGGGATCATCGAGGGCATCAGCGTGCACACAGCGCGGGACTATTTACGCTCCGCCATGGCGAAGCTCGACAGCCGTACCCAGGCCCAGGCCGTTGCCCGCGGGCTGAAATACGGGCTCTTCACGATCTAGTGCAGTTGCGCTTTGCCATTGTCTCGGCGGCACGGTCGCGAAACCTCCCTGTAACGCTCGCATACGCTATTGGAACGCTGTCGCGCGTTTGCCACACTGTGTGGTGAACCCATAACTGTCGCCGCTCAAACCCCAGCAAACGCGCCATACCCCCCACAATTGCGGGAGTTGTGCCGTTCCACGCTCCCCGCTCTTTATGGAGCCATCTGCGAAAGTTGGGGGCGTCATGCAGAACCGTTTCAAGCCATGCCGGCGAAAAATACCGCCGGTTTGCGGGCCGTTCGCGAAATCGCGCGGGCTTGTTCTTCCTGTCGGGTTGAAGGGCGTACTTGCCGCGCTCGTCGCGGCCGGCGGCGCCATGGCCGTTCCAGGTCACGCCCACGCTTTTGATAGCTGTAACGGTTTCACCGCCTTTCTGCAGTCCGATGGATCATCGAATTCCGTTCGTACCACCCAATTCAACCTGACCCATGGCGATGTCATTTCCGGGACGGTGTCCGGGGTCCCCGATGGGCTGACGGCAAGGGTGTGGGTTGCAACGACCGGGCGCGATCCCCAGAACTTCTTCATCAGCGCGCCCGGCGGAACCTACACATTTACCGCAAACCTTGCCTCACGCGAGGACGCACTGGGACAACAAGAAGCGCGAGTCGGCCTGCAGGGCGCGTCCACCAGCATTGGCGCGACGGTCTCTTGCGTCGGAACAAGCACCCCGGATCCAGAGCCGGAGCCCGAGCCAGAACCCGATCCGGACCCGGGAGAGCAGCCCGACCCCGAGCCGGATCCGGAAGAGGACCCGGATACACCACCCGACCCGGAAGACACGCCGGACGACCCAGGCGGCGACGAGCCCCCAAGCGAGGACACCCCCGCGACGGGAACGCCGACCCAGCAAACCTCTCAAGAAGAGACAGAGGGCGTGGTTCAGGGGCGTTTTGGCATTTCGGGGTCCGACGATTGGCTCCCGCCCACCGGCGAAGGGTCGGAATGGGATGAATTTAGCGAGGACAATCCGGAGCTCTGGACCTGGAATCAAATCACGGGACGGTTCAACAACCGTAATATCGGGCCAGAGGTTACCCGCCTGATGGCGCGGCAAGAACAACTGTCGCAAGAACAAACACAGCTTCAAAGCGAAAGCGCTCAGAACGACCGAGAAAAAACTGAGCTCTCCAGAAATTTATTGAATACCAGAACAAGAATTTCGGAGCTGGAAGACCAATTGGGTGAGCTGCTGTTTCAACACGATCATCTGAAGAACAGTCCCATCCCCAATGATCCTTACGTTCAAGAAGATTTTGGCAAGGTATCCGGTCAGATCGCTGCTGTGCAAAACCGCCTCAATCAGTTGCGGCAAACCCGAAACGAGCAGCAGGCGCGACTCGAGCAGTTGGAGAGAGAACGGTACAAACTGGATGATGATTTAGCGGGTGTGAATCGTGCGTTTGAGTCAGTCAAGGCTCAGCTGGGCCGGCTGCTATCACTGGCCGGTGATACGTCGCCGACAGGCTATTACGAAACGGGCGCATCGTCTGGTGGATCAGCATATGGCGCCTCCGGTCCCTTCGGGCTGTTCAATCTATCCGAAAACTCGATCTCCTTTTCCGCGTCCTTGCGGGCGTGGCGCGAACGCCGGAAATCCAAAGCGCGTTCAGCATCAAGCCGCATTGAAAATGCCTTCTTTGAGGCGGGGCGCCCCCGGTATGCGGATCCTGGCCTGCCAGGATTGCTGGGCGATCGGCGCTTCAATGCCTGGATCGATGGTTCTTATACCTGGACAGATGACGATCGCACAGGTGCGGAAGCCAAAAGTGAGGCGGGAATCTTGCGTGCCGGTCTCCACTACACCCTACTTCCGCGCGTTGGCGTGGGCGCCATCGTCCGATATGCCTTCAGCGAATCGACGCGTTCCGACCGATCGGTGGTGACTGACGGCGACGGCTTTGGGGCGTCTGTCTACTCCCAATTCCGCCTTCCCCATGGCGCGGTGCTGTCACCCGTCTTTGCCTATGAACGGACCGACACCGACATTGCCATTGCCGGCGGGGGAACGACCGTTACGGGTAATTTCGACACGGATATCTTCACGTTTGGCGGAACATTGAACCGGCGCTTTCAGATCGATACCGGCATGGAGAACACGGTGTTCTTTGTCGATCCCAATCTAACCTTGTCCTACATCACAGCCAAACGACGGCGTTATGTGAGAAATGACGGCGTGGTCATTCCCGGCGATACGACCAACCAGGGTACCTTCGTGTTCGGACCGACAGTCGGGCTGCAAATCCGCAATGTGAGCGACAGCATCGCCCTGATTCAGCCCACGTTAGGTGTGAGCGGCAATTGGAATTTTGTTCGGCCGGATTCGTTCCTCTCCACCAGCAACACCGTTGTTTCCACACCAACAGCCTTCGGATCGCTCATGGGCGGGTTGAGCGTCGCGCTGACCAACGGGCTCAACGGCCAGATCAACGGGTCCTATTCCGGCTTCGGGTCGGATGTGACCAGCACCTCGATCTTCGGACGGCTTTCAATGCCGTTCTAGCAAGAACCGGCTGGGGGTCGGCTCGGTATTGTGGCGGAACCGTTAGAGCAACGGTTTACTTTCCCAGCTCCAGGCCGCTGCGCCACGAAAAGAGCCGCTTGACGGCGATCCGCCGACCTCCATCCGCCTAGCGCGCGTAGCGCCGGTGACCCGTGGTCAGCGACGACCATTGCGGCTTGAGGCGGGCGATCCGGGAGATCCTGCCGGAAGCGGCCTGGCAGCGCTGCTACGTTCACTTCCTCAGGAACGCGCTGGACTACGTGCCGCGCAAGGTCGACGATGACTGCCTGCAGGAGCTGAGATGGTTTTATGACCGGCGCAATCTCGGCGAGGTCCGACAAGACCTGGCGCGCTGGCTGGCCAAATGGCAGAGCAAATATCCCAAGCTGTGCGACTGGGTGGAGGAGACGCTGACCTACTACCGGCTGCCGCGCCAGCATCATAAGCACATGAAATCGACCAACATGCTGGAGCGGCTGAACCAGGAACTGAAGCGGCGCACCCATGTGGTGCGGATCTTCCCGGACGATGGCAGTTGCCTAAGATTGATCCGGGCCCTGGCCGTTGAAATGCATGAAAACTGGCTGGAGGCGACGCGCTATCTCAACATGGCCCCCTTGGCCGAACACAAGAAGGAGATGCTACGAAAGCTGGAAGAGCCAAAAGCCGCCTGACGGCGGCCGCCGGGTTAGGCGCCGTTGCGCCCCGGTCCTGTCAGACAGTCTCGCCGGACCCGTCAGCGGCCGGAACCCTTTTGTGCGTTTCCCGCCACATAGGTCTCGGCAACGGCCCGGTCATCGCCGAGCGTTTGCAGGACAAACAGTTCTTCGGCCAGCGTTTCGACGGTTTCCATTCGCAGAGCCATCGCCTGGGTCGCCCTTGCGTTCAGGACAATGACATCGGCCTCCGAGCCGGGTTCCAGATTGCCGATCTTGTCCGACAAAGACAGCGCCTCGGCGTTGCCGAGCGTGGCCCAGTAAAACGTTTCCAGCGGATGCAGGCGCTGGCGCTGGAGCTGCAGGATCTTGAAGCCCTCATCCAGCGTGCGCAGCAGCGAATAATTGGTACCGCCGCCGACATCGGTGGCGATCGCGGTGCGAATGCCCTGACCTTCAAGGCCCGCCTTGTCGAACAGGCCGCTGCCAAGGAAGAGATTGGACGTCGGACAAAAAACGGCGACCGAGCCAGTCTCCGCCATCCGGGTCTTTTCGCGGGGTTCCAGATGAATGCAATGGCCGAAGAGGCTCTTCGGGCCCAAGAGACCATAGCTCTCATAGACCCCCAGATAGTCCGGTGCGTCCGGGTAGAGCTCTTTCGTATAGGCGATCTCGTTGGGATTTTCCGACAGATGGGTCTGAAGATGGCAGTCGGGATGCTCGGATAAAAGCGCCCCGGCAGCCTCAAGCTGGGCCGGGGTGGACGTGATCGCAAAACGGGGCGTGATCGCGTACAGCGCGCGCCCGCGGCCGCGCCATTTTTCAAGCAACGCCTTGGACTCGTCGTAGGAGGATTGCGCGGTGTCGCAGAGCGCCTCCGGCGCGCCGCGGTCCATCATCGTCTTGCCGCCGATCATGCGCATGCCCCGGCGGCCGGCTTCCTCAAAATACGCGTCCACCGAATTCGGGTGGCTGGAGCAATAGGCCACCGCCGTCGTGGTGCCGTGACCGATAAGGGCGTCGAAAAAGCCCTTGGCGATCCGTTCGCCATGCGCCTTGTCGGCGAACCGGATTTCCGCCGGGAACGTGTAGTCGTTGAGCCAGTCCAGCAGCTGGTCGGCCCAGGAGGCGATCACCTGCGCTTGGGGAAAGTGGATATGCGGGTCAATGAACCCGGCGGTGATCAGATGTGGCCGGTGGTCGGTGACCGGCACGCTTTCCGGCGCATCTGCAAGAACTTCGTTGAAACTCCCAAGCGCAATGATGCTCCCGGAGGCCATCAACACTGCGCCGTCTTCGATGTAGCGGAAGGCCTTTGTGTCGTCCGGGCCATCCGGTCGGCGGCGGAACGACAGGATGCGGCCGCGCAGAAGATGAGCATCGGAGATCGCCATGGCTGGACTTCCAATTCCGGGGGGAGGGGCCACGCCGGGCCAAACCTGCGCGTTTTAGGCGTCAGCCGCCTGTGGCACAAGGAAAATGAACGCACGCGACTGCGGATCAACATTCGGCCATCGCCTTTTTGCCCGCCATTTACCGGCCCGAATTGACGCTGGCGGCGCGCTGTGGAACGAGGGTATGACCGCCCCTTGTCCGATATGGAACACGCCGATGAGCCCGACCCGACCGCGCCCGACCGACAATGCCTTCCTCGGCTCTTCGCTGAAGGGCGGATCGCATGAACCCACCTATGCGGGGGCGCTCAGTTTCATGCGCCGGCGCTATTCCCGCGACCTTGCCGGTGTCGATGCGGCCGTGTGGGGCATTCCGTTCGACGCGGCCGTTTCCAACCGCCCCGGCGCGCGGTTCGGGCCGCAAGGCGTCCGGCGGGCCTCGGCCATCTTTGACGGCGATCCGCAATATCCGTTCAAGGCCGATCCGTTCGAGACCCTGGCCGTGGTCGACTATGGCGATTGCGTTTTTGACTATGGCCGGAACGCCGACATTCCGGCCTGTATCGAAACCCAGGCACGGGAGATCCTGGACCAAGACGTGCACCTTTTTTCCATCGGCGGCGACCATTTCGTGACCTATCCGCTCCTGAAGGCCCATGCCGCCAAACATGGTCCGCTCGCCCTCGTTCAGTTCGACGCCCATCAGGACACCTGGGACGATGACGGAGACCGGATCGATCACGGCACGTTTGTCGGCCGGGCCGTGCGTGAGGGACTGATTGACGCGGAAAAATCCATCCAGATCGGCATCCGGACCCATGCGCCGGAAACCTGCGGCATCGAAATCCTGACCGGCGAGGAGGTTGAGATGCTCGGCGTCAACAGCGTCGTGGACCTTGTCCTGGACCGGGTCGGCGACAGGAAAGCCTATATGACCTTTGATATCGATTGTCTCGATCCGGCCTTCGCGCCGGGCACCGGAACGCCGGTCGCGGGCGGGCTTTCAAGCCGGGAGGCGTTGATGATCCTGCGCCGGCTCGGCAGTCTGGATTTCGTTGGCGGCGATGTCGTGGAAGTGGCGCCGGCCTATGACCATGCGGATATCACCTCGATTGCCGGGGCCACCGTCGCCCAGCACTATCTCGGTCTTCTGGCGGAAAAGAGGAGCGGCTGACGCTCAGCGTGGTTGTTCAAGCCGGGGGCATTGCGGCCTGGTCGACCGCGTTGTCATTGTCGGGATGAACGGACCAGAACCGGTAGAGCGGATGGGCGTCCCGCATCTTGTCGTAAAGCGCGGCCATGCGGTCCAGGAACGCGATCTTGCCGGCATAGGTCACGACGAGACCGGGCAGCAGCACGAGCAGATTGTTGGCAAGTGCGCCGATTAAAAGCGCCAGAAAACCGGATGCGGCGACAGCAGACAGGACCAATGCCATCTTGGCGTCCTCCGCCGGGATGGGAACGGTGAACCGGTTCAGCCAGATCCGTTCCCCAAACGTGGCGCGGGCCGCCCAGGTATCGGTGCGCCTGGGCGCTGGAAACAGCCGCGGATTGAGGTAAAGCCAGACCGAGACCGCCGCGACCGCAAGGAGAGCGAGCCATGGACCGATAACCGCATGGCTCCAGATGGCCGCCGCCAAAAAGGGCAGGGTCGCAAGCCGCGAATAAACGCTCCAGGGAGATGCGTGGCGCTGCCAAACACTCGGATCCATCCCAAGAAGGCGGATCGTGCCTGCGGGCATGGGCGCGGGAAGCGGGCTGTTGCGCTGTTCACGGCGGAGCGCCTGGCTCATGGGCACGCCCTTGGGATTGACGGTCGGTTTGGACACGCGGAGACTATACCGTCTTGGCAACGGCCCGGCAACGCACGTTAACGCGCCCGATGGCCGCATCAGCCTCCAGTTGCGCCCACTTCTGTCCGGTTTAACCCGGTTGTGGGATGTTCATTGTCAGCCCGCGTGCCTCACCGTGCCGCCCCGGCCCCCGAGCCGGGGCCCGGCACTTTGCGGAAGGTGTTGGTTTCCAGAACAAAATTCAGGGGTTGCTGGGTCCCGGACGGCCGCCGTGCGTCCTCCGGGAAAGCACAGAACTGCTTGTAGCCCCAAGCCAATTCCATGTCCTTGCGCGTTTTGGCCGCGCAATGCGCAATTGGTTCAAGGACATCGGCCTGCCCCCGGATTTCAAACCGTATAGCCGTGGATCACACCCGGGTTCTCACATAGGATCCGGGGGCGTCGCCGAGGATCTTCATCCGGTAGGCGCCGGGTTTGCGGGGTTTTGCCGCACGATCGTCGTTCTGGCGGATCCAGCCGTCCCAATGCGGCCACCACGAGCCCGGGTGTTCTTCCGCGTCCGCAAGCCAGGTCGTGAGTTCGCCCTTGGGTTCGCCGTTTGTCCAATACTGGTACTTGTTCTTGTGCGGTGGATTGACGACGCCCGCAATGTGCCCGGATCCGGACAGAACGTAGTCGACCGGTCCGCCGAAGCAGGACGATCCGAGAAAGACGGATTGCGGCGGGGCGATGTGGTCTTCCCGGGTTGCCAGATTGTAGATCGGGATCGTCACCTTCTTCAGGTCAAGCGTGACGTTGTCGATCACCATTTCACCCTTGGCGAGCCGGTTCTCCAGATAGCAATTGCGCAGATAGAAGGAATGGTTGGACGCGGGCATCCGGGTGGAATCGGAATTCCAGTACAACAGGTCGAAGGGGAACGGTTCCTTGCCCTTCAGGTAGTTGTTAACGACATAGGACCAGATCAGGTCGTTCGAGCGCAGCATGTTGAAGGCCGAGGACATTTTGCTGCCGTCCAGATAGCCCTGTTCGGCCATCCGCTTTTCGAGGATTTCGATCTGCTCTTCGTCGACAAACACCTTCAGGTCGCCGGCATGGGTGAAATCGACCTGGGTGGTGAAGAACGTGGCGGTTTTAATGCGCTCATCGCGCACGGCGGCCATATAGGCGAGCGTGACGGCCAACAGCGTCCCGCCGACGCAATATCCAATGGCGTTGACCTCCTCCTGGCGGGTCGCACGCTTGATCACGTCAAGCGTGTTGAGGATGCCTTCCTTCATATAGTGTTCGAAGCTTTTTTCCGCCTGGCGTTCATCCGGATTCACCCAGGAAATGACAAACACCGTATGACCCTGGTCCACGGCCCACTTGATGAAAGACTTTTCCGCCGTCAGATCCAAAATGTAGAATTTGTTGATCCACGGCGGAACGATCAAAAGCGGGCGTTTGAGCACCTCGTCCGTGGTCGGCGTGTACTGGATGACCTGGCAAACGTCGTTTTCGGAAATCACCTTGCCCGGCGTTGTCGCAAGGTTTTCACCAACGGCGAATTTTGACGGATCCGTCTGCCGGATGCGCACATCGCCATGCCCCGCCCGAATGTCCTCCACCAGATGCTGCATGCCTTTGACCAGGTTCTCGCCGTTGCTTTCCATGGTCAAACGCAACAGTTCGGGATTGGTCAGGACAAAATTCGAGGGCGAGACTGCGTTGGAAATCTGTGTGACGTAAAAACTCGCCTTGTGCCGGGTGTGATCATCCAGGCCTTCGGCCTCGTGAACCATGTCCTCGGCCCACTTGCTGGTGATCAGATAAAGCTGCTTGATGAAATCGAAGAAATGGTTCTCCGACCAGTCCGGATCGGCAAAGCGCCGGTCGCGCGGCGGCGCTTCAACGGCCGGTCCTGCCTGTTCACCCATCATCCGTTTGAGCGAGGAATTCCACAGATCGATATAGCCGGTCCACAGACGGGACTGCGCTTCCACGGCCCGTTGGGGATCGGAGACCCAGTATTCACTGACCTGCGCCAACGTCTTGACCACACCCGTCAGTTCGTCGGTCCCGTCCTGCTTGATCTCGCCCTTTTCGCGCGGCTCCAGATAAGCCGCCAACGCCTTGCCGGCGTGTTCGAGCGTCTTTGCAAGGTTTTGGGCAAAGGCCTCGGGATTGTTGATAATGTATTGCAGCATCGGGTGCTGGCGGTCATCAGCCATAGGTACGCGTTCCCTCCGACGTCCTTCTTGCGGCCCCTTGTCAGACAAGGATTCGGACCCAACATTTGTGGCAGATCGGGTGTGCCGCTGAGGTGCCGATCCTTGGGTTTTCAGCCAATTTCCGGCAATATCAGCTATTTATGACACAGGTTGTGCCTGCCCGTCGAATATGAAATCCCATTCTTCGGTGCCAGAGTCTATCGGGACAATTGCGACCCTTTCGCCGATGTTCCGGGTTTGCGTCGGAGCATGTGCGCCGCAGCGGGATTAGAAGATGGTGATGACAGTCGTGAGGTACGTGGGGATCGCAGCAGGTGCCATCGGTCTGCTTGCCGCGTGCGCGGCCGGGCCTGATGTTACGCTGGCCGATGCGCTGGGCGCCGGCCCACCGGGTGGGGCAGCGGCGGAATGGGCGACAGGCGAGGAGACCGACACACCGCCGATGCCCGGTGACAAGCCAGTGTTGTTTTCTGGCGAACCAAGCGGTCTGGTCAATCCCGAGGACCGTGAGGCCACGCTGGTGAGGCTGCGGACGCTGGCCGATGACCGGAGCCGCGGGGCAGCGCCATCGGCCGCCGCGCTGAGTGCCGCGGAGCTTTTACGGCTAAGAGACACCCACGGCGCCAACGCCCTTGAGGACATTGAGGAGGCTGAGGCCGGCCGCTGAGCGGTAAGGCCCGTCGACGGCCGATTTTCAGGACTGGCCGAGAAAGACGGGTGCAGTCCGTCAAAGAGGCTGTTACAAGGGCGCGGAGCCGGGTGCGCCGACCGCGCGGCAGTGCCCGGACCGACCGGCATTTGATGATCGCAAGGACCCGCGCCATGGAGGAATTTCACAAGACCAAGAGGCTTCCGCCTTATGTCTTTGAGCAGGTGAACCGGCTGAAGGCAAAGGCGCGGGCGGCGGGCTCGGACATCATCGATCTGGGCATGGGCAATCCGGACCTGCCGACCCCTTCGCATATCGTCGACAAGCTGACCGAGGTGGTGCAAGATCCGCGCACGCACCGGTATTCCGCATCCAAGGGGATCCAGGGTCTGCGCAAGGCCCAGGCGGCCTATTATGACCGCCGGTTCGGCGTGAAGCTCGATCCGGACACCCAGGTCGTCGCGACGCTGGGTTCCAAGGAGGGCTTTGCCAACATGGCGCAGGCGATCAGCGCGCCGGGCGACGTCATTCTCAGTCCCAATCCGAGCTATCCCATTCATACATTTGGTTTTTTGATGGCCGGCGCCTCGATCCGCTCGATCCCGGCCGAACCGGGCCCGGATCTCTTCCACGCGCTGGAACGGGCCGTCATCCACTCCGTGCCGAAACCGATCGCCGTGATCCTGTGTTATCCGGCAAATCCCACCGCTTGTTGCGCCGATCTTGAGTTTTATCGGGATGTGGTGGCGTTCGCCCGCAAGCATGACATTTTCATCCTGTCAGATCTGGCCTACTCGGAAATCTACTTCACCGACACGCCGCCGCCGTCCGTCCTTCAGGTGCCGGGTGCGATGGATGTCACGGCCGAGTTCACGTCGCTCTCCAAGACCTTCTCCATGCCGGGCTGGCGCATGGGGTTCGCGGTCGGGAATGAGCGGCTGATCGGCGCGCTCGCCCGGGTTAAATCCTATCTCGACTACGGCGCCTTCACCCCGATCCAGGTGGCGGCGACGGCGGCATTGAACGGACCGGAAGGCTGCATTGCCGACACCCGCATGACCTACAAGAAACGCCGGGACGTGGTCGTGGAATCCTTCGGCCGCGCGGGCTGGGAGATTCCAGCGCCCGACGCCAGCATGTTCTGCTGGGCGCCGATCCCGCAGCGCTTCAAACCGCTCGGCAGTTTGGAGTTTTCCAAGCTGCTTCTAGAAAAAGCGGAAGTCGCCGTCGCGCCCGGTCTCGGGTTCGGGGAACACGGTGATGAGTTTGTTCGCATCGGACTTGTTGAAAACGAGCAGCGTTTGCGCCAGGCGGCGCGGAATATCCGCCGGTTTCTTGAAAGCGCGCCGGAAACATTGCACAACGTGGTCCCGCTCGGAGCCTCGGGCTGAACCGGATCGAATTGGATTTCATAGTAGATGGCTAAAGCGTTGAAAGTGGGGGTGGCCGGCCTCGGCACCGTGGGGGCGTCGCTGGTCCGCCTGTTGTCCGTTCATGGGGCCAAGATCGCCAAGAACGCGGGACGCGCCGTGGAGGTGAGCGCGGTCAGCGCCCGGGACAAGACCCGCGACCGCGGCGTCGACCTGTCCGCCATGACCTGGTTCTCCGATCCGGTTGAAATGGCACGGAGCGCGAAGATCGATGTCTTCGTTGAATTGATCGGCGGCGACAGCGGCCCGGCCGAAGACAGTGTGCGGGCAGCGCTTGCCCGCGGCGTTCATGTCGTGACCGCCAACAAGGCGCTTTTGGCCCGCCACGGGGTTTCGCTGGCCGGTCTTGCCGAGGCCAACGGCGTTTGCCTCAACTATGAGGCGGCCGTGGCCGGCGGCATCCCGATCGTCAAAACCATGCGCGAAACGCTGGCGGGCAATGAAGTGTCGCGCGTCTACGGCATCTTGAACGGCACCTGCAACTACATCCTCACGCGCATGGAAGCGGAAGGGATCAGCTTTGAGGACTGTCTTGCCGAAGCCCAGCGGCTTGGTTACGCGGAAGCCGATCCAACGTTCGACATTGAAGGCAATGACACGGCGCACAAGCTTGCGATCCTGACAAGCCTTGCCTTCGGAACCAAGATCTCGGACGACACGATCTACATCGAAGGCATCACCTCGATCACCACCGCCGACATTCAGGCCGCCGATGAACTCGGCTACCGGATCAAACTGCTTGGCGTTGCCCAGCGGACCGACACCGGGATCGAGCAACGGGTCCATCCGACCATGGTGCCGAAATCCTCGGCGATCGCGCGCATTGACGGCGTACTGAACGCGGTGGCCGTGGACGGCGATTTTGTCGGCGAGGTGGTTCTTGTCGGGCCCGGTGCCGGCGGGTCGGCGACTGCGTCATCCGTTGCCGCCGATATTGCCGACATCGCGCGCGGCGACCGGACGCCGGTTCTGGGCGCGCCGGCGGGCGAGCTTGAGGATTACATCCGTGCGCGGATGCGCAAGCATGAGGGCGGCTACTATATCCGCCTTGCCGTTTACGACCGTCCTGGCGCGTTCGCCGAAATCGCCACCTGCATGGCAACGGCCGGGATCTCGCTGGAATCGATTGTCCAGCGCCGCAACGGCACGCCCTATGACGTTCAGGACGCGGCGCCGCAGCCGGTGATCCTTATCACGCACGAAACCACCGAAGAGGCGGTCAAGGCGGCGCTGGAGGTAATCCTGTCCAAGGGTGTGGTGGCGGATCAGCCGCAAATGATCCGTATCGAGAATATGAACTGAAGCCGGACGACAGGCGGGCTGATCCCGCGATCCGGCGAGGCTTGGAGACATAGATGGCTGGTACCGAGGGCGGGGCAACGAGCGGTTTGGACCGGATTTTGACGCTGGAACTGGCGCGGGTCAGCGAATGGGCCGCCGTGGCGGCTGCGCGCCTGCGCGGGCGCGGCGATGAAATGGCGGCGGACCAAGCGGCGGTGGACGCCATGCGCCGCGAGTTGAACCGGCTGCCGATCGACGGGACGGTCGTGATCGGGGAAGGCGAACGCGATGAAGCGCCCATGCTCTATATCGGCGAGAATGTCGGCACCAAGAACGGGCCCAAGGTCGACATCGCGCTCGACCCGCTGGAAGGCACCACGATCTGCGCCAAGAACCTGCCGAATTCGCTGGCGGTGATCGCGCTGGCGCCCGAGGGCGACCTCTTGAATGCGCCGGACAGCTACATGGACAAGATCGCGATCGGGCCTGGCTATCCGAAGGGCATAATCGATCTGGATGCGCCGATCGCTGAGAACCTGGCGGCGGTTGCCAAGGAAAAGGGCGTCAAGATCAACGAGGTGACCGCCTGTGTGCTGGACCGGCCGCGGCATGCTCGTCTGATCGAGGAAATCCGCACGACGGGCGCGGCGATCCGCCTGATCGGCGACGGCGATGTTGCCGGGGTCATCCACACGACCGATCCCGACGAGACCGGCGTGGACCTTTATGTCGGCATTGGCGGCGCGCCGGAAGGTGTCCTGGCCGCGGCGGCGCTGCGCTGCATCGGCGGGCAAATGCAATCGCGCCTGGTGATCACGCGGGACGAACAGGTGGACCGGGCTCACCGGATGGGCATTGAGGACGTCAAGCGCAAATACGAGCTTGAGGAGATGGCCGGTCCGGATGTGCTGTTTGCCGCGACCGGTGTCACCGACGGCAATTTCCTGCAAGGTGTGAGATTCGGCCGTGAGCAGATCATCACCCACACCGTGGTCATGCGGTCCTCGACCGGGACGGTGCGGTACATCAAGGCGCAGCATCAGCAACTGGAAAAATTCCATCTCGGCTAAGGGCTTGACGGTGCATCAGACCACCGCACCACAGCGCGGGGGCCGGTCGTGACCGGAACTACGGAAAACGGTGCCCCGGGGCGGCTTGTTCTGGGCGTTCACCGGTCCGCCAATGACAATGCTTGGCGCGAGCGCCTGTCCGACACGGAAACCCGCCACGCGCTCGCCATTGCCCAGCGCCTGGGCGTTCCGGATGTTCTGGCGCGGGTGATGGCCGCGCGGGGCGTGCTGCCGGACGCCGCGGAAGCCTTCTTGGCGCCGTCTTTGAAATCGCTGATGCCGGATCCGTCCAATCTGGTGGATATGGACAAGGCCATTGAGCGCATTGCCGATGCGATCCAGGCGGGAAAACGCCTTGCCATTTTCGGCGACTACGACGTGGACGGTGCCACGTCCTGCGCCGTTCTTGCCCGCTATCTGCGCTGGCTTGGACTTGATCCGGTCATTCACATTCCAGATCGCATCATTGAAGGATACGGGCCCAACGGGCCGGCTCTGGAAGCCCTGCGAGCGGGCGGCGCCGACATGCTTCTCACGGTGGATTGCGGCAGCACCTCGTTCGAGGCGTTCGAGACGGCCAGGAAACTCGGGCTCGATGTGGTCGTCATCGACCACCACCAGGTCGGCGAACAGCTTCCCGATGTTCATGCGCTGGTCAATCCGAACCGGCAGGACGACCTGTCAGGCCAGGGCCATCTCGCCGCTGTCGGCGTTTCGTTCCTGTTTCTGGTTGGCCTGAACCGCGAACTGCGCCGGCGCGGCGCTTTTGCCGGCCGGTCCGAGCCCGATCTCATGGCGCTCCTTGATTTGGTCGCGCTCGGAACCGTGTGCGATGTGGTGCCGCTCAAAGGGCTGAACCGCGCCTATGTCCTCCGCGGGCTTGCCATCATGCACCAGCGCAAGAATGCCGGCCTGGCATCCCTCGCCGATGTCGCTCGCGTTGTCGGGAAGGCGACGCCTTATCATTTGGGATATCTGCTGGGTCCACGCATCAATGCCGGCGGGCGGATCGGTGATGCCGCGCTCGGCGCCCGGCTGTTGACCTGCGAGGATCATGCCGACGCACGCGATATCGCCGAGCGGCTGCACCAGCTCAACGCCGAGCGGCAGGCGATGGAAGCCCTGATGCTGGAGGAGGCCGGTGCCCAGGCGGCGCTGACCATGGATGCGATCGACCCGGCTGTCCTCATCACCGGGTCGCAGGAGTGGCATCCGGGGATCGTCGGGCTGATCGCCTCCCGCCTGAAGGACGCCCACCGGCGCCCGGCTTTTGCCATTGCCTACGATGAAACGGGAAAGGGCACCGGATCGGGCCGGTCCATCCCGGGCGTCGATCTTGGCGCGGCGGTGCGCGCGGCCGTCGACGAGGGGCTCTTGGAAAAGGGTGGCGGGCACGCCATGGCCGCCGGTTTGACGATGCAGCGGGACCGGCAGGCCGCCATCAACGCGTTTTTCGACGCCCGTCTGAAGGCGGCGGTGGAGGTTGCCGGCGCGGCGCGGGACATCAAGATCGATGGCGCATTGACCGCAAGCGGCGCGCGCCTCGATCTGCTTGAGCAATTGGAGAAGGCCGGGCCTTACGGGGCCGGCCATTCCGAACCGGTCTTTGCGTTTCCGGCCCATCGGGTGGCCTTCGCCGATGTCGTAGGCAATGGTCATGTCCGGGCAAGTCTTTCGTCGCCCGACGGCACACAGTTGAAGGCGATTGCCTTCAAGGCCGAGGACAAGCCGCACGGCAAGGCCTTGCTTGCCAAGCGCGGCCAGTCGGTCCATGCGGCGGGCACGTTGTCGGTCGATACCTGGCAGGGGACGCCGCGCGTTCAGCTCAAGATCCTGGATGTCGCCGATCCACACACGGCACGCCGGTCCTAAAGCACAGTCTGGGAGCGTTGGTGCGCCCGGAGTTAATCGGCGTTAACGCTTTGGCAATCGCCGCAAGATTATCCTTTTCACGGCTGAAGGAATCGGCGGAGACGGATCATGGCTCAGGATGAGCTCAAAGTGCTTTTTCATGAAATCGATATGCGTTCGGACCGCGCACTGGAAGGTGTCCGGGCCGTCCGTCGGGCCCGCAAGCTTGAGGCGCTTCCCGGCGAACCGCGCACCCGGGCGATGGGCAGCGCGTTTGTTTTCACGGTTATTGCGGTCATGGCCCTGCTTTTGGACTGATTGCAGCCCGAAGCGGCGGGCCGATATCGGGCCCGGATGCGCCGAGGCCCCTTGAAAACGACCGGCCTTGGCGGCATGCGTTTTGGAACCTTAACGCTGCTGCGGACCCTGTGTCATGCCAGATTACAAGATTGCGCTCTGGTCGCTTCATCTTGGATTTTCTCCTGCCGATACCGCGGCATTTGCCGCCCATGTGGAGGCCGGTCTTGCGCGCGCGGCCGACGCGGGCGCCCGATTACTCATGCTGCCGGAATATGCCATCGAGGCCTGTCTGGCATTCAAACCGGATGGCTTGCCGGAAACATCCGAAATCCCGTTTCTGGCCGACTGCGGCGCGGAGCTCGTCGGCCGTCTGAGGGACCTTCCCGCCCGCCACGGTGTGTCCTTGCTCATGGGTACGATGCCGGTGCGCGTCGGTGATGGCGGTTACACCAACACAGCGATCCTCTTGACGCCGGACGGGCGGGAGATCCGGCAGGACAAACTGTGTCTGACGCCAGGCGAGCAGGATCCGGGCAGTTGGTCGCTCCAGCCCGGCCGTGTCCTTCATACATTCGAGCTGGACGGTTTGAAGATGGCCATCCTGATCTGCCTCGATGTTGAACTCCCCGCCCTTTCCTGTCTTCTGGCGGGCGAAGATCTGGACCTTCTTCTGGTGCCGTCCATGACCGAGCGCCTTGCGGGCCATCACCGGGTTTATGACTGCGCCAAGGCCCGGGCGGTCGAATTGATGACATGCGTCACCGTTTGCGGTACGGTCGGGGCCGCGCGCGGAACAACCCAGAACCTGACGAATGTCTCGGGCGCGGCGGTCTATACGCCGTGCGAGGCGGAACTCGGCCATACCGGCCTTGCGGCATTTGCAGCACCAACGGATGGCGCGGACGGGGAAGAGCCGTTCTTGGTCGCCGATGTTCCCGTCGAATCGGTCCGCAGATTGCGGCGCGGCGGTGCCGAAGTCTGGCCCGGAGCATGGCGGGCAGGGCATGTCGCCTTGGAAAGGCGATAGACATCAACAAGAAAACGTGTCCTGGGTGCACAATGTGCATCTCTTGTCTGGACACGATCCGGCGCGTGCATATATTCAGGCGAATTCTTTCCGGTTTTGAAAGACTTATGATCCAATGACCAGCATGGACACGACCTTGGCGCCGACCGCCTCGTGGCTGCAGACGTTGAAAGGGCTGTTTATCCGGCCCACGCGTTTGCAGGTCGCCGCGCTGTGTCACCGGTCCGCGAGCGGCGAACCGGACGTGCTGCTGGTCACGTCGCGGGACAAAGGCCGGTGGATCCTGCCAAAGGGATGGCCGGAACCGGACCTGGAAGCGCATGAAACGGCCGCTCTTGAGGCCTTCGAGGAGGCGGGGGTCCGGGGCGACGTCGACCAAACGATGTATGGCAGCTTCCGGTCCCACAAAGGCATGGCCAACGGGTCGAAAATCCCGACCAGGGTCCTTGTCTATCGCATCGCGTTCGGCGAACAGGTCGAAACCTTTCGGGAAAAGGGCCAGCGGCAGGTCGTCTGGATGTCCGTTTCGCGCGCGATCGAAACCGCCGATGAACCGGGCCTTCGGCGCTTGTTGAAACGGTTCAGGGCCGACATGCGCCGGTCGGCGGCGATCTGACAATACATGCCGTCAAGCCGACTGGTTTGCCCGCCGTGCCCTTTTCGCGCGGGCGCCGTCAGTTCGTGGTTGAGCCTCGGGCGTTTGGAAAGAACAACTGCTCGCCGCCGATCTTGAAGCTTGCGATGGCCTTTTGGCCGTCCGGCCCGGTCAGCCAGTCAATGAACTTCTGGCCAAGGCCGGCCTTCACCGACGGATGCCTGTCCGGATTGACCAGAATGATGCCGTATTGGTTGAACAGACGGTCATCGCCTTCGGCGAGAATCGCAAGGTTGCCTTTGTTGTTGAAGGCGAGCCAGGTGGCCCGGTCGGACATCGTATAGGCGCCTTTGCCGGCCGCCAGGTTCAAGGTCGCGCCCATGCCTGAGCCGGTTTCCCGGTACCAGGTGCCCGATGCGTCGGCCGGATCGATGCCCGCCTCCGTCCACAGCGCCAGCTCCTTCTTGTGGGTGCCGCTGTCGTCGCCGCGCGAGGCAAACACGGCCTCGGCTCCGGCGATTTGTTTCATCGCTGCCGGTGCGTCGGTCATGCCCTTGATGCCGGCCGGGTCGTCAGCGGGGCCGACAATCACGAAGTCATTGTACATGACGTCGAGACGCTCCACGCCGAAGCCATCGGCGACGAATGTGAGTTCCGCCGGTTTGGCGTGTACCAGAAGCACGTCGCCATCGCCGTTGGCCGCGTTCTTGAGCGCCTGCCCGGTGCCGACGGCAACAACCCGCACGTCGATGCCGGTCTTTTCTTCAAATTCCGGCAGGATCGCGTCGAACAGTCCGGAGTTCTGTGTGGATGTCGTCGACTGGACAACGATGAAATCCGTCGCCTGAGCCGTCAATCCAGGTCCCGTCAGGACTATCCCCGCTGCCAGAAATCCGGCGCATAGAAACTTTACAAGTTTCATTCAGTTTTCTCCCGAAAATGATGATTAAACGAGGATCTTTCCGTTTAAGTATGCCTCTGCCTCGGCGGATTGCGGTTGATTGAAAAAGAGATCCGCCGGGCTGTGTTCGCTCACCCGGCCCTTGTGAAGAAACACGACTTCCTCGCCGAGGCGCCTGGCCTGATGGGCATCGTGCGTGACAAGGATGATCTTCACGCCGGACGCGCGGACACGTCCGATCACGTCCTCGATCATGAGAACCGATGCCGGATCGAGATTGGCGGTGGGTTCGTCCAGGAACAACACCTTCGGGTCCAGGATCAGCGCCCGCGCCAGGGCGAGCCGCTGCTGCTCGCCGCCGGACAGGACGCGGGCCGGGCGGTCGGCAAGGTCAGCCAGGCCGGAGTCCGCCAAGGCTTGTTCCAGCCGCGCGCTGCGATTGACAAAGCCGCGCAGGCCCAGCGCGAAGGAAAGATTGGCGCGCACGCTCCGCCGCAGCAACACAGGCTTTTGAAACACAAGTGCTTGGCTACGGCGCACGGCCTTTGACAGCGGCGCGCCGTCCCAGCGGATGTCGCCGGAACTTGGTTGTAACAGGCCGTGAATGAGCCGCAGAAACACGCTTTTACCGGCTCCGTTCGGGCCCATCAGAACGGTCAGGTCGTTGCTCTCCAGCGACAGGTTAACCCCACGCAGGATATCGATGCCTTCCGTGCGGAAGGTGAGCTGGCGGACCGAAAGCGGCAATGCCGAGCGCCCGGTCCGGGCTTTGAGCGGGGCATGGCCGGGGAAGGACAAGACCTCAGACACGGACCAGGCTCCTTTCCGCGCCGCGCAAGAGGGCGACGGAGCCGTTGACCGCAAATGCAATCAAAAGCAACACGATGCCGAGGGCGAGAGCGAGCGCAAGTTCGCCCTTTGAGGTCTCGAGCGCGATCGCGGTGGTCATCACCCGTGTGACGTGATTGATGTTGCCGCCAACGATCATGACCGCGCCGACTTCGGCGATCGCCCGTCCGAATCCGGCCAAAAGCACAGTCATCAGCGAATACCGCGCGTCCCACAGGAGCGCGGCCACGGCGGTGTGACCGGGCACGACCATGGACCGGAACGTGTCGGAATAATCCTGATGGAGGTCCGCGATCACCTGGCGGGTGAGGGCGATGATGATCGGCGTGATCAGGATCGATTGGGCGATCACCATGGCGGTCGGCGTGTATAAAAGCCCCAGCACGCCGAGCGGGCCGGCATTGGACAAGAGCATGTAGACCGTGAGGCCGACGACGACCGGCGGAAGGCCCATCAGCGCGTTCGACAGGACGACCAAGACCATGCGGCCGGGAAACCGCGCAATGGCCAGGATGGCGCCCAACGGCAATCCGATCGCCGCCGATACCACAAGGGCCGTGGCGGTGACCTGCAGCGACAGGCCGACAATTTCCACCAGCGCAGCATCGGCTTGCAGGATCAGGTTCCCGGCCAGCACAAAACTGTGCGCGAAATCCTGCATATTTTTACTTAATCTCCAGAATTATTCTTAAAAATGATCCTAGTGCAAATAAAACAGGCAGGAAAGCGATTCCGGTCGCGGACAACGGTAAAAGTGACTGTCGAATTCAGCCAAAATCGCATCACGGCTCGGATTTTGGTCAAAGCGGCCCGAAAACGCCCGCTACGTGGCCGCCTGTTCGGATGGCGCTGGCGGCGCGTGCGCATGGTTCCGGGCCGCCGGGTGGCCATGGGCGATCGACAGGGTCGCCCAGACCGGCAGGTGATCGGAGGCGATTCGGGCGGTTTCAGACCGGTGGACGCCCGCTTCATGAACGGTGATTTCCGGGCTTGTGACGATCCGGTCCAGATTGGCGACGGGAAGCGGCGCGGGAAAACTGCGGCCGGGCGTTGTCACCTGATAGTGCGGATTGAAGATTTTCAGGCTTTGCGCGGTGTCCCACCACTCGTTCAGGTCACCCACCAGGATGGTCGGCAGATCGTAGGAGTGGCGGTGGAGTTGCGCCATCAGTGATGCGATCTGGCGCTTGCGATAGGTGGACAGGACGCTGAGATGCATGGCCGAGACGCGGATAAGCTGGCCATTGACCTTCACATCGGCCATGACCGCGCCGCGCGGCTCAAGGGTCGGCAATTCAAGCCGCTTGAAATCGACAATGCTGATTGACCGGCGCACGAGAATGGCGTTGCCGTGCCAGCCGAGACTGTGTTGCCGGCGGGCCAAAGGCACGACCTTGTAGTCGGTCATCTCAGCGATCAGTTCCGGGCGCAAGGTTGACTTGCGCGGCCCGAAGCGTTTGTCGGCTTCCTGGAGGGCGACAATGTCGCAATCCATCTCGTTGAGGACCTTCAGCGTCCGCTCGGGGCGGCGGCGTGCGTCGACACCGATGCTTTTTTGGATGTTGTAGGAGCCGATTTTCAGCATGGGGCGGAAAAGACGTGACAGCGCGGCAGTGAGAATTATGTGTTTGGCCAACACTATCGGCTAAAAATGTAAAAGTCCCGCTACGCCGCCTTCAATTCATCGGCCGCCTGGACAAGAAGCCCGGTGACGTACTCCATGAAGGAACCCCAGGCTTCGATGACAAAGCTGTCGGGTCCTGTCCTCCAGATCATGATCGGCACCTTGTGAAACACCGTCCGGGTGATGGTGCCGAGCGGAAAGGCATCCGCATGCAGATCGATCGGGACGCCGGTGTTCAGGAGCCAGGCGGCTTTGGCCCCACTGACGATGATCGCGTCCTGGCGATGGGAAATGTCGACAAGCGCATGCGGCTGATCGGCCAAGGCCGTTTCACAGGCGTCCATTACCTGATCCAGATGGCTTTCCGGGGCGACCAGCATCCATTCATCCGGTCCAAGCCAGAACGCGGCCCGGTTCGGCGCCGTCTCCGATGCCAGCGGCTCGATGGGCAACGACAGGCCGAATGCCGTTCCGGCCGGCGCTACGCCGGTCTCCCGGCAGCGCAGGGACAGCCGGGCAAGCGGCGCGCAAGCCAGAACCGAGACCGCATCGAGGTTAAGCAGCGGTGCCGCACTGGCATCCGGGCCGAACAGTTCGTCCGTTTGAAAGTCAGCCATTCAGGCGGGCTCCGTCCTTGTCGTAAAACACCGGGTCGACCACCTCCACGGCAATCGCGCCGGCCGGCATGGGAATGTTCAGCGTTTCGCCCTTGAGCGACCGGCCGTCCTTGACGAGCGCCATCGCGATGGAGCGCCCGGCCGCCGGGCTGAAATAAGCGGAGGTGACATGGCCCTCGGCTGGTGTTCCGGCCGGCGGTTTGGCCAGTTTGGTCACCTGGGCGCCTTCCTCCAGAACAATCTTCGGATCCTTTGTTAAAAGGCCGACCAGTTGCTTGCGTCCGCCGGCCACCAGATCGGGGCGGGCGAGGCCGCGTTTTCCGACAAAATCCGGTTTCTTCTTGCCGATCGCCCAGGTCAGGCCGGCGTCGTCCGGGGTGACGGTGCCATCGGTTTCCTGGCCTACGATGATGTAGCCCTTGTCGGCGCGCAGCACATGCATCGTCTCCGTGCCATAGACCACGCCGTCGTGTTTTTCGATTTCGGTGCTGAGCGTGTCCCAGACCATCTTGCCGTGGCGGCGGTGGACATTGACTTCAAAGCCGAGTTCGCCGGTGAAGGATATCCGGAACAGCCGGCAAGGCACGCCGTTGAACGTGCCCGTCGCAACGCTCATATGGGGAAACGCCTCCGCCGACAGATCGATGCCATCGATATAAGGTGCGATCACCTCGCGCGCCTTCGGACCCTGAAGGGCGGCCACCGCATATTGCTCGGTCGTGGAGGTGATCCAGACGTCAAGATCCGGCCACTCGGTCTGGAGATAGTCCTCCATGGTCGCGAACACATGCGCCGCGCCGCCCGTTGTGGTCGTCACATGGAAGCGGTCGTCGGCAAGACGGCCGATGACGCCGTCATCGATGATGAACCCGGCGTCGTTGAGCATCAGCCCGTATCGGCAGCGCCCGGGCGCCAGTTTCTTCCAGGGATTGGTGTACATGCGTTCCAGGAACTCGGCCGCATCCGGTCCGACAACCTCGATCTTGCCGAGCGTGGAGGCATCGAACAGGCCGACGGACTTGCGCACGACTTCGCACTCGCGGGCCACGGCCGCGTGCATGTCCTCGCCGGACTCCGCGAAATACCAGGCGCGCTTCCATTGGCCAACATCCTCAAAAGCGCCGCCCTTTTCCTCGACGAAGCCATGCGAGGGTGTCTTGCGGACCGGATCGAAAAAGTCTCCGCGCGAAACATTGGCGAAGATCCCGAACGTCGTCGGCGTGTAAGGCTGG
Organism: Roseibium sp.; assembly: GCA_017643215.1. Lineage (GTDB taxonomy): Bacteria > Pseudomonadota > Alphaproteobacteria > Rhizobiales > Stappiaceae > Roseibium. Next base: position 29,757 of record JAEPNV010000021.1, read on the forward strand.
CGGAACGTGGTCAGGCCCACGTCGATCAATGGTTTTTCCAGCGCATCGGCCGCGATTTGAAGCGCGTTCAGGTTGGACAGCCGGCCCTGGTCCGTCGCCATACCGGTGGTCGTATAGCGCTTGATGTGTTCAATCGAATGCATGCCTTCGCGGACGGCGAGTTTCACGTCCTTGGCGGTCACATCGTTCTGATAGTCGACAAACGCCTTCACCTTCGACGCATTGCGGTCATGGGGCAGGGTCCCCAGAACGCCGCCGGTGCCCGCGTCCGCGCCATTGGATGATGCGCGCGCGAGCGCTGCCGTTTTTCCCGTGGCCGCCTTGGCCGCGGCCTCGCCGGCCGCATAGCCGTCCTCCAGCGTTGCGGCAAGACCATAGACGCCGCGGCAGGCCCCCGCCGAGCGTTCGTTTTGAACGGAAACGCCAGGCACAAAGGCGCCAACCGCCTCGTCCCAGACAACCTTTCCGCGGGACTGGGAATAAAGGCTGACGGTGGGCGTCCAGCCGCCCGACATCAACAGGGCGTCACAGGCAACATCGCCGGCCGAGGTGACGCCGCCCTCGACGATCCGCCCAAGCAACGCCGACTTGACGCGCTTGCGCCCATTGGTTCCGGTCACCACGCAGCCGGTCTCAACCCGAAGGCCGCGGGCCTGGGCGATGGCCTGAAGGGCGTCGGGCGGATTGGGCCGCATGTCGGCAATCGCGGCGATTTCGACACCGTGGTCGGCCAGGTCGAACGCGGCCTGCCAGGCCGTGTCGCAGGCGGTGGCGACCAGCACCTTGTGCCCGACCTTCACGCCATAGCGGTTGAGATAGGTGCGCCCGGCATCGGCAAGCATGATGCCCGGACGGTCGTTTTCCGGGAACACCATCGGCCGCTCCAACGCGCCGGCCGCGATAACCACCTCCCGGGCCCGGACCTGCCAGAGGCGCTCGCGCGGCACGTTGGGATCCGGTTCGGAAATGTGGTCGGTCAAGCGCTCGGCAAGGGCGACGAAATTCTGCGCGAAATAACCGAAGGCCGTGGTTCTCGCCAGCAAGGTGACATTGTCCTTGGCGCCGAGCGCGGCGATCGTCTCTCCGGCCCAATCGGGCGCCAATTTGCCGTCGATCGTCGCTGAGCCTTCCGACAAAAGAGATCCGCCGAGTTCGGCCTGTTCATCGCATAGGATCACTCTGGCGCCGGTCTCGGCGGCGGCGAGCGCGGCGGCAAGGCCGGCGGGCCCCGATCCGATGACGAGAACGTCGCAATGGGCATACAAATTGCCATAACGGTCGTGATCGGGGTTTTTCGGCGGCTTGCCAAGGCCGGCGGCCGCGCGGATCACCGGTTCGTAGACCCGGTCCCAGAACGCCTTCGGCCACTTGAAGGTCTTGTAGTAAAAGCCGGCCGGAAAGAACGGCGACATCAGGTCGTTGACCGCCCCGACATCCAGTCCGAGCGCGGGAAACCGGTTCTGGCTGATCGCTTCAAGCCCGCCATAAAGCTCGACCTGGGTTGCCCGCAAGTTCGGCGTCTGGTCGCCGTTTCGATAGATGCCGACCAGCGCGTTGGGCTCCTCCGACCCGGCGGTCAGGATACCGCGCGGCCGGTGGTATTTGAAGGATCTGCCGACCAAGTGCACACCATTGGCCAGAAGTGCCGAGGCCAGCGTGTCGCCGCCGTGACCGGTCATGCCTTCACCGTCGAAGGTGAAGGAGATTTCGGCGGCGCGGTCGATGCGGCCGCCTTTTTCGGTGCGAAACGGCTGGCTCACTTGCCGGTCTCCCCCTTTTGGGCATCGCGCGCCAGAGCGTCCAGATCGGGCTTGGGTTCGCCGGCTTTATAAACGGTCAGGAACTTGTCGCTGACAGTGTCGCGGACGGCATTGAAGAACCGGCCGCAGCCATGGATATGGCGCCAGCGCTCGGCATAGATCCCCTTGACGTTGGTCCTAAGATACAAGAATGCCTCCCACTCCTCATCGGTGGTGGCGGAGGGATGAAGCGGGCGGGCGATATGGGCTTCGCCGCCGCAGCGGAATTCCAGCTCCGGGCGGTCCACGCCGCAATAGGGGCAGTGAATGAGCAGCACGGTTCGACCTCAAATCCTGGTTTTGACGGCGGCGGTGTCCGGATCGCCGGTGTTGGGGGTTCCCGCGGGTTCAATCAGCAAAAGATGCGTTTCCACGTCCGCCTTGGGACAGTGCTCCACGCCTTTCGGCACCACAAAAATCTCGCCGGGACGCAGGGTGACATCGCCGTCGCGCATCTGGATGACGAGTTCGCCGGACAAGACCATGAAAAAGTCATCCGTGTCCGGATGGCTGTGCCAGGTGAACTCGCCCTTCACCTTGACGACCATGAGATCGTTGCCGTTGAAGCCGCCGACGATTTTCGGCGACCAATGCTCGGTAAACTCGCCGAGCTTGTCGGCCAGATTGATCGCGTGTCTGTCCATCGCCCGGTCCTTCAATGCGCCACGGCGGCGGCCGCCGCCTCGTCGATCAGGCGGCCGGTGCGGAACCGTTCCAGCGTGAACGGGGCGGCGATGGGGTGGGGTTCGTCCCTGGCGATGGTGTGGGCAAAGACATGCGCCGAGCCCGGGGTCGCCTTGAACCCGCCGGTGCCCCAGCCGCAATTGACGAACAGCCCCGAAACCGGCGTTTTGGCGATGATCGGCGAGCGGTCCGGCGTGACGTCGACAATGCCGCCCCAGTTGCGCAGCATGCGCATGCGCCGGAACATCGGGAAGAGTTCGCAGATCGCGTCGATCGTGTGGTTGGTGATGTGGATGCCGCCGGTCTGACTGTAGGAGACGAACTGGTCCGTGCCCGCGCCGATCACCAGTTCACCCTTGTCCGACTGCGAGATATAGGCGTGGATGGTGTTGGACATGACCACACACGGGAAGGCCGGCTTCACCGGTTCCGACACCAGCGCCTGGAGCGGATTGGATTCCAGCGGCATGCGCACGCCGGCCATCTCCATCAGGACTGAGGTGTGGCCGGCGGCGACGATGCCGACCTTTTTCGCCTTGATGAATCCCTTAGCGGTCTCAACACCTTCAACCGATCCATCGGCTGCGCGCCGGATCCCGGTCACCGCGCAGTTCTGGATGATGTCAACGCCCAGATCATCCGCGCCCCGGGCATAACCCCAGGCTACCGCATCGTGGCGCGCGGTGCCGCCCACCCGCTGGAGCGCCGCGCCGATAACCGGATAGCGGATGTTTTTAGAGATGTTCAGCGGCGGGCAGTAGTCCTTCGCTTGTTCCGGCGTCAGCCATTCGTTCTGCACTCCGGCCAGGCGGTTGGCGTGCACATGACGCTTGAATACCTGGATGTCATGGACGGTGTGCGCCAGCATCATCACGCCGCGCGGGGAGTACATGACATTGTAGTTGAGATCCTGGGAGAGGCCGTCCCACATCTTGACCGCGTGGTTGTAGAGCGCGGCGCTTTCCTCCCACAGGTAATTGGAGCGGATAATCGTCGTGTTGCGGCCGGTGTTGCCGCCGCCGAGCCAGCCCTTTTCCAGCACCGCGATGTTCTTGATGCCGTGTTCCTTGGCCAGATAATAGGCCGTGCCAAGGCCATGTCCGCCGGCACCGACGATGACAACGTCATATTCGCTCTTGGGTTCCGGCGCGCGCCACTGCCGGCCCCAATTCTGGTGCGCGGAAAACGCGTTTTTGGCCAGTTCCAAAAATGAATATCGCTTCATGAAGCCGCTGCCCCAAAAGGTCCGTCGCCAGAGTATTCTTGCCGAAACGCCCGTCAGCCTGTGATCTGCAAGGGAGCACGTCTCCTTCAACCGGGCAAGCGAAGGTACGCTCCGCCGGCCGCATTATTGCGATCCGTGGGCTGACGGCATACCGGGTTTCGGTCGCTGGCTTGTACAAAAGCGACATGGCCACGGCGCCGGATCCGGCATGAACCGCGCCGCAATCAAGGCGGTTTCCCCAGACCTCTTGTGGCTGTATCAAAAGACGGATCGAATGGGCGGCAAACCGTCCGCAAACAAATCAGGGGAGGTCAGAGCGATGGAAGTGCGTGCAGCGGTGGCAGTCGGGGCGGGCAAGCCGCTTGAGGTGACAACCGTCAACCTGGAAGGTCCGCAAGCCTTTGAGGTGCTGGTCGAGGTCAAAGCCACCGGCATTTGCCACACCGACGAATTCACCTTGTCCGGCGCCGACCCGGAAGGCCTGTTTCCGGCGATCCTCGGCCATGAGGGCGCGGGTGTCGTCGTCGAGGTCGGCAAGGGCGTGACGACCCTGAAGCCCGGCGACCACGTGATCCCGCTCTATACGCCCGAATGCCGCAATTGCGAGTACTGCCTCAACCCAAAAACCAACCTGTGCCAGGCGATCCGCTCGACCCAAGGCCAGGGGCTGATGCCGGACGGGTCCTCAAGGTTTTCAACGCTCGATGGTGATCCGATCCTGCACTATATGGGCACGTCGACCTTTGCCAATTACACGGTCGTCCCGGAGATCGCGCTTGCCAAGATCCACCCCGACGCGCCCTTCGACAAGGTCTGTTACATCGGCTGCGGCGTGACCACAGGGATCGGCGCGGTGATCAACACCGCGAAGGTGGAAATCGGCTCCCGCGCGATCGTCTTCGGGCTCGGTGGCATCGGTCTGAATGTGATCCAGGGGCTTCGGCTGGCCGGGGCGGATCAGATCGTCGGTGTCGACATCAACCCGTCGAAAAAGGAGATGGCGGAGCGGTTCGGCATGACTGATTTCGTCAATCCGACTGAGGTTGAGGGTGACTTGGTGCCGTATCTGGTCGACCTGACCAAGGGCGGCGCGGATTACACGTTCGATGCGACCGGTAATGTCAGCGTGATGCGCACCGCGCTGGAATCGGCCCATAAGGGCTGGGGCGAATCGATCATCATCGGCGTCGCGCCAGCGGGCGCGGAAATCGCCACCCGGCCATTCCAGCTTGTCACCGGCCGGGTCTGGAAAGGCACCGCGTTCGGCGGCGCGCGGGGCCGGACCGATGTGCCGAGGATCGTCGACTGGTACATGGAGGGCAAGATCGAGATCGATCCGATGATTACCCACACCATGCCGCTCGACGAGATCAACACGGGATTCGATCTCATGCATGCGGGCGAATCCATCCGGTCGGTGGTGATCTACTGACCTGATGACCGACATCGTTCTTCGCGCCGTTCGGTCCGGGGATGAAGACGCGCTTTGGGCCATGCTGGAGCCGGTCTTCAGGGCCGGCGACACCTATACCGTCGACCGCGACATTTCCCGCGAAAACGCGCTTTGTTTCTGGCGGGACGGCCATGAGGTGTTCATGGCCGAGGCGGCTGGGAGTCCGGCGCCGCTTGGCAGCTATTACCTGTGCCCGAACCAGAAGGGCGGCGGCCGGCATGTGTGCAATTGCGGCTTTGTCACCGCGGTCGCCGCGCGCGGCAAAGGCGTCGCGCGGCGGATGTTGGAACACGCCCTGGAAACAGCCGTTCAGCGCGGATACCGCGCCATGCAGTTCAACTTCGTGGTGTCCACCAACACGCGGGCGATCGCGATCTGGGAGACCTACGGCTTTGAGGTTGTCGGCCGGCTTCCGGACGCCTTCAATCATCCGACCGCTGGTATTGTCGACGCATTGGTGATGTACAAAACGCTGGTGGAGAATTGAGCCCCGTTTCCGGTGGCATGAACAGGATCATTCGATGAAAACCGTTTCTGAAAACAAGGCGTTTGGCGGTGTGCAGGGCGTTTATACGCACAGTTCGGCGGCCTGTTCCTGCGAGATGACCTTCGCGGTCTACCTGCCGCCGCAGGCCGAAAAAGGCCCGGTGCCGTGTTTGTGGTATCTGTCCGGTCTGACCTGCACCCACGAAAACGCCATGGTGAAGGCCGGCCTTCAGGCCCACGCGTCCGCGCACGGGCTGGCGGTGGTGTTTCCCGACACCAGCCCGCGCGGCGAGGGCATTGCCGATGACGAGGCCTATGACCTTGGCCAGGGCGCCGGGTTTTACGTTGACGCGACCGAAGCGCCGTGGGCCGCGCATTTCAAGATGGAAACCTACATCGCCAGCGAGTTGCGCGATCTGGTTCAGGAACGGTTTCCGGTCTCCGTGCGCCAGGGAATCACCGGCCATTCCATGGGCGGGCACGGCGCGCTGACACTCGCAATGAAGTATCCCGGCCACTACCAGTCCCTGTCGGCCTTCGCGCCGATCGTCAATCCCTCAGAAAGCGACTGGGGCCGCAAGCAATTCGGCGCCTATTTGGGCGGCGACGAAAGCCAGTGGCGGGCGCATGACGCGACGCTCTTGTTGCAGAAAAAAGGGTGGGGCTCCGACATCCTGATCGACCAGGGCAGCAACGACCAGTTTCTCGAATTCTTGAAACCGGAGGCGTTTTCAGCCGCGCTGGCACGTATCCGGACGCCGTCGGTGTTCCGCATGCAGGAGGGCTATGACCACTCCTATTACTTCGTCTCGACCTTTGGCGGCGATCATGTCGCCTGGCACGCGGAGCGCCTGACCGGCTGAGCCCGGGCCTCAGTCAATACCGGTTGCAAGCCGCGTGGCGTAAGCACCGGTTTCGAAATCGGGCGGCAGGCGCACTTCGCACAGCATGTACCATTCCTCGATGTTGGCGAGCACAAGCGGTTCGAAGATGGCGTTGAGGGCGGCGACGGTCTCGGCGACCGGGTAGGTTTTCCCGGCCCGTTCCAGCGGCGGGCAGATGGTGAGGCGGAACCGCGCCCCGTCCAGGCGGTGCAGGTAAACGGGCACGAGCGTGCCGCCGGTCGCATTTGCGAGCTTGATGGCCACGACCGCGTTGCCGGCTTCAGGCATGAGCCGGCCGAAGCAGGGGAAATGAACCTGGCGGTCGCGCACTTCGTCGATGAAGATCGTCATCGACGCTTCCCCGGCGGCCAGCAGCCGGCGCAGGTGAAAGGCGGAGCGCCGGCCGGGCGGAAACAGGTACTGGTTGCGGGCTTTTCTGAGGCCGTAGACGATCCGGTTGGTGAACCGGCTGGGTTCGGGCTGGAACGGGCCGATGCTCGGGCCTGCAAATCCTTCGTGAATGGCGACAAACACCGCTTCCCAGGTGGCCAGATGAACGGAGGTGAAAAGGACCGGCCCGCCGCGGGCCTTCGCGGCCTCCAGGTGCTCCAGGCCGGCCACCTCGATCCGGCCTTCGCGCCACAGCCGGTTGACGATGGAAAACTCCGCGTTCGAGCGGCCGATATTGCGCCACCAGCGCAGGAGCCCGGCGTTTTTATCCTCGTCATCCTGCCAGCGGCCGGGCGTCAAGGCGGCAAAGTTCCGCGCGATCCGCTTTGCGAAAATCCGGCGCCGGTAGCGCCAAAACGCAAGTGGCGCCAATCGCGCGCCGAAGCCTGACACGAACGACGCGGGCAGTGCGGCCAACCCGTGATGCGCGATCGTATTCAGCCAGCCGTCAAACGGATGCCAGATCCAATGGAGCCTTGCCGCCCGCTTGCGCACCGGATCCTGTGACCAAAGGTCGGAGATGGGCGGTGCGGGCGGTTCCTCCGGGCGGGTCTCGGAAAACGGAATGTCCGACAGCCGCGCCCGTTTCGCCGCCGTCCCGGCCGGCGGCCCGTCGTTCGTCATGAATGTCTCGGATGCAGCGTCATCGGCAGGTCTTCACCCGGCCGCAGGGTGAGACGGGCAACAGGTTGCACGTCGGTCCCGGGCGCCAGTCGCAGCTCGAACTGCTGGGCCAGGATCGCCAGGCTGAGGATCGCCTCCGTCAGCCCGAACTGCAGGCCCGCGCAGATCCGCGGGCCGATGCTGAAGGGCACATAGCCGTATTTGTTCGGTTTCCTGGCGTCGGGGTCGGTAAACCGTTCCGGGGTGAAGGCGTCCGGATCGTCCCACAGCTCCGGATTGCGGTGCATCAGCCAGGGCACGACCATGACCAGCGAGCCCTTGCGGATCGGCTTCTGGCTGATGACCGTGTCCGCCATCGCCTCTCGGGCCAGAATCGGAACCGGCGGATAGAGCCGCAAGGTCTCCTCGATCACCGCACGCGTGTAGGGCAAGGTCTGAACGTCCTTGAAACCCGGCATTTTGCCAGCGAGCACCGTGTCGAGTTCGTCGTGCAGTTTGGTCCGGACGCGGTCGGATTGCGACAGCAGGAACCAGGCCCAGGCGAGGGTGTTCGCCGTCGTTTCGTGCCCGGCCATGAAGATCACGGCCGCCTCGCTGCGGATCGCTTCGCGGCTGAGCGGCTTGCCGTCTTCATCGCGCGCTTCCAACAGACCGCCGATCACGGAGGCCTCGCCCTTTTCCTTTTGCGCCGCGTAGCTGTCGATGATCTCGTCCAGAACGGCCATGATCCGTTTCACCGAACTCTTGATGGCCCGGCCGCGGAATCGCGGCAGCCATTCGGGCAGGCCGAACATGGAAATCAGATCGACCTGGTCGATGTGGCGCTGATAGTCGGTGAATCCCTCAACCACCTCGGCCGCGTAGTTCTCTCCCAAATTCCGGCCGAAGATCGTCCGGCAGATGATTTCAGCGGTCAAATGGGCCATGTCGGCCAGCGCATCAACCGGCGCGCCGTCACCCTTTTTTTGCCACTCGGCCCGTTGTTCGGCGATGGTTTCCACCATGATCGGCGCAAATCCGGGCACCCTTGAGCCGTGAATGATCGGCGCGACCACCTTGCGGCGCTTGGCCCAGATCTGGGTGTCGCTGACAAACAGACCGTCCCCGAGGAGCGGTTCCAGCGCATGTCGCATTTGCGGGCTCTTGCGCTGGAGCGCTTCGTGTTTGGTCTGGAAGGCTTCACGGACGACGTCCGGGCGGTTGCAGACCACGATTTCGCGCGACAGGACCTTCTGGCTGCGCAAGCGCCCCTTGAAGTCGTCCACCCCCCAGATCGACAGGAAATTCTTCCGCGCCATGCCGATCAAGGTCCAGATCGGCGGCATGTCGGTGTAGCGGAACGGATAGGGCGGAACGTAGTCGGAAGACCCGCTTCGCTGCGCTTCCAATGCCTCGGCCGTCAAAGCAAAGATCCTTTTGTCAAAACGGCTCTTGTCTTAGCGCCAATGGCGCGCGCTTGGAAGGTCTATCGGGGACGCACCCGGATCGCGGCAAGGGCAATGGCGGCCCAGCCGGCGATGATCAGCGTGCCGCCGGCCGGCGCGGACATGGGAAACAGGCGGCGGTCGGCGAAAGCCCGGCTTAACAGATCGCCGCAGAAGAGGGTCAGTCCGGCCGCCAGAAGCAACAGCGCGACGGGCAGGAACGGGATGCGGCGGACCTGAGCGAGACCGCCAAGCGCCAGGATCACCGGCGCATGGAACAACAGCATTTCCGCCGCCGTGCGCACCAAACCTGTTGTGTCGATATGGGCGGCGAGCGCCATCAGGATGACACCGGCGGCGCCAGCCAGCCCGCCGAGGATCAGGCACAGGCGCAAGACCGGCGTTGTCGGATCATCCATCGTGGCGGGCATCTGGAGGCTCGTCATCGCACGGTCCTTCTGGCCTGAGATCTGGACCCGGTGCGGCCGGGCCCTTCTCCCATCATGCGGCCGTGAGCCCGCGTTTTTCAAGAAGCGCGTCGATCGTCGGTGCCCGGCCCCGGAACGCCTTGTAGGTTTCGGCAGGATCGGGCCGCCCGCCGGCCGAATAGATGTGCTGTCGCAACCGGTCGGCCGTCGCCGGATCGAAAACGTCGCCGCTTTCCTCGAACGCCCCGAATGCGTCCGCATCCATCACCTCCGACCACATGTAACTGTAGTAGCCGGCCGAATAACCGTCGCCGGTGAAGACGTGGGAAAAATGCGGCACCCGGTGGCGCATGATGATGGCGCCGGGCATGCCGATCTTCTCCAGGGCCTGTCGCTCAAACACGCCGGGATCGAAATCCGAAAGGTCGGTTTGCAGATGCAGCTCCAGATCGACCAAGGCCGATGCCGTGTATTCGACCGTCGCGAACCCCTGATTGAAATTCTCCGCCGCCAGGACCTTGTCCAAGAGCGCCTTGGGCATCGGCTCGCCGGTCTGATAGTGGACCGCGAACCTGGACAGCACCTCCGGCTGCGACAGCCAGTGCTCGTAAAGCTGCGAGGGCAGCTCCACAAAATCGCGCGCCACGCGGGTGCCGGCGATCATGGGATAGGTCACATCCGACAACAGCCCGTGCAGGCCATGCCCGAATTCGTGGAACAGGGTGCGCGCGTCCTCGAAGGTGAGCAGTGCCGGCTGTCCATCCGGCGCCTTGGCGAAGTTCATCACATTGACGATGATCGGTTTTTGATCGGCGTCGACGCGTTGCTGGGTGCGAAAGGCGCTCATCCAGGCTCCGGACCGTTTCGATGGCCGGGCGAAATAGTCGCCCAAAAACAGCCCGACATGCTCGCCATCGGCGCCCATTACCTCAAAGACGCGGACATCCGGGTGATAGACCGGCAGACCGGAGAGTTCCTTGAACGAAATGCCGAACAGGCGATGGGCCGTGTCGAAGGCGGCGTCGATGATCTTGTCGAGCTGCAGATACGGCTTCAGTTCCGCCTCGTTGAGGTCGTGTTTTTCGATCCGGACTTTTTCCGCGTAGTGGCGCCAATCCCATGGCTCGATGGTGATGTTGTCACCGCGCCGGCGGGCGTAGTCCGCAAGATCGGTTTCTTCAGCGCGCGCCTTTTCAACGCCGGGCGCCCACACGCTCGTTAAAAGATCCCGAACGGCTTCGGGCGTTTTCGCCATGCTGTCGTCCAGTTTGAAATGCGCGAACGTATCAAAGCCAAGCAGCCGGGCCTTTTCGGCGCGCAGAGACAGCGTCTCTGAAATGATCGCCCGATTGTCGGTGTCACCGCCGTTTTCGCCGCGGCTGGCCCAGGTGGTGAACGCCTCTTCGCGCAGGGCGCGGTTTTCGGAAAACTGCAAAAACGGCTCGATGAGCGAGCGGGACAGTGTGATCACATGTTTGCCGTCCTGACCGCGCTCATGCGCGGCGCCGGCCGCCGCATCCAGCAGAAAACCGGGAAGTCCGGCCTTGTCCTCATCCGTTTCAAGGACAAGCTGATAATCCGCCTCGTCCTTCAAGATGTTCTGGGAAAACTGGGTTCCGAGCGTTGCCAGCCGCTGGGAGATGTCGGCCATCCGTGCCTTGCCGGTTTCATCGAGGCCCGCGCCGGCACGCTGGAACATCGTGTGATAGCGCTCAAGAACCCGGGCCTGTTCCTCGTCAAGGTCCAGGGACGCGCGCGTGTCCCAAAGGCGCGCGATGCGGTCATGGAGCGCGGCGTTCAACAGCGTGTCGGAGGAATGTTTGGCAAGTTTGGGGGCAAGCGCCCGTTCGATCGCCTGCAGGTCGGGATTGGTGTGGGCCCCGGTCAGATTGTAGAAGGTGCTGGCGACCCGGGTGAGGCTCTTTCCCGATTTTTCCAGCGCTGCCACCGTGTTTTCAAAGGTTGGCGGGGCGTCCTGGCCGGCGATGGTATCGATTTCCGCGCGGGCGTCCGTCATCGCCTGGTCGAAGGCCGGTTCAAAATGGTCCGGCGAAAGGTCCATGAACGGCGGCAGTTCAAACGGAGTGGACCAGTCGGTGAGAAGCGGATTGGCGGTCATGAAGTTCCCTTTGGTCGGAAATCGTCTGGAATTGAATTGTCATATGGCGCAGCGGTTGCTTCAATCCAAATGACACGTCAGTCACCTATCGAATTTGGGGGCAACATGATCCGGTCAATGCCCATTTTGCAAGTCCGCGACGTCAATCACAGCGTGGCGTTTTATTGCGACAAACTCGGTTTCTTTTCGCATGGCACCTGGGGCGACGGACCGGATTTCGCGATCGTGCAAAACGGTGACGTCACAATCGCCCTTGACCGGGCGCAGGCCGACGGGCCGGTTCCAGCAAACCACTACTGGGCGGCGTATATCTATGTCGCAGATGCCGACGCGCTTTGCGCCCGCTACCGTTCAAACGGCGTGGAGATCGTGCGCGAGCCGGAAGACGCGTTTTACGGCCTGCGCGATTTTGACGTCCGCGATCCGGACGGACACATCCTCGCCTTCGGGCACGATCTGGATGTCGGCAATCCACGTCCAGGTCTCATCAACCTGGACAACGATTCTGCAGGCTAAAGGCGGCACTCACGATACGGCTGGCTGCTGCTGGGTCGCGCAGTGAATACCGCCGCCGACCTCGCCGATCGGATCGACATTCAGCATGACGATCTCGCGGTCCGGATAGGTTTCACGCAATATCGCCTCGGCTTCAGCGTCCGTCTCCGGATCACCGAATTCGGCCGCCACAACTCCGCCGTTGCAGACATAGTAGTTGACATAAGACGCCACAAAGTCGTGCGAGCGCACGCGCGGCGCATGCGGCGTTGGGACTTCTGTCAGTTCAAGACGCCGTCCTTTGGCATCCGTTGCCCGGCTGAGAATGTCATAGGTCGTTCTGGCGGAGACGGAAAACGGATCATCGTCGCCGTCCGGCGGAACCTGGAACAAAATCTGCCCCGGCGCCGCAAATCGGGCCAGCGCATCAATATGATCGTCGGTGATGTCGGATCCGGGAAGCCCCGGCGCCCAGATCATCTTCTCCGCGCCATAGGCGGCAAGCAGGCGGGCCTCGATCTCCGGTCGCGTCAGGGTGTTCCGGTTCGGATTCACCCAGCAGCTTTCCTGGGCGATCAAGGTGCCGTCGCCGTCGCTTTCCACGCCGCCCGGCTCGCCGACGAGTCCGCTGTCGAATACCCGGAGCCCGAGCCGGTTCGCGACCTGCCGCGCGATTCGGCCGTCATTCACATGCACCTGCTTGTTGCCCCAGCCGTTGAAGTTCAACGAGCAGATGGCCAGTTCGCCCTCTTCGCCGATCACAAACAGAGGTCCGGAATCGCGGGCCCATAAATCGTCGGTGGGGATGTCCCAGATGTCGATATCGCCGGAAAGCCGGCGCCGGGCTTTCGCGACATGTTCGGGCGCCATCAGCATGACGACCGGCTCGAACGTTGCGATCGTGTTGGCAAGCCGGGCGATGGCGCCTTGAAGGTCCTCTAAAAACCACCGGTCGGGGTGGACGGTCCGGTTCACCGGCCATTGCATGAACGTGCGCGCGTGGGCGTGTTCTTCCGCCGGGACATAGAACCCGTCCGGCGGACCGAACGGCATCGCCTGACCGGTCATGGGCAGACCTCCAACGGCAAGAAGGGTGGTCGATACCGTCAGGAAACGGCGGCGCGAGATCATGGCCGTCTTCCGGCAAGTGGCGACGTGCCTGAATGGTCCACGGTATGATCTCCCGCGGCCGTGATCACAGAAGGTCGTCCCGGTATTCCATAAAGCGTCTCAAGCTGCGCGATGCTGGACACACGATCCATTCCTTCTGCTCCCTGCCTCGGCGTGCGGCAATCGCCTCTTGTATGCGGTCTTGGCGGCACCCCGGTTGCCGGATCCATTCCGGGCACCGAGGGCGCACGTACCGCAACGGGAATATGATGACATCGGTTTCAAAACGGTGTCCGTTCGGCGTCGGACGGGTCCCTGGTCTTATAACTTTTGGCTAATGTGGCGTCCCGCTTTTTCGTCAGTGAATGCCAATGGTCGGATGTTGCACTGCATATAAATCTGGCCCGAAACCTAGTAAAACATGAACGAATTCCTTGTATTGCGGCGCATCAAATCGAGGTTTTCCTTTGACGCCTAAGATGACGTTTTTGGAAGGCCGTCCAGCGGTGCCCGGGATACCCGCGCCGATAGTCGTATTGCTTGGCCTTTGCGCTTCTTCTTAGAGTTTCGTCAGCTTGCAGCCGAGCGATGAGGGGTTGGGAAACCGGCCGGGGAAGCGCCTCGGGTTCTGCCGGCACGCTGCATTTCATTGATGCAGAATTTCATTGGCATTGGGCCTTTCTGGGAGGAAAGCATGACCCTGATTCGTAAACCACTGAGCCGTCGTTCTGTTCTGCGTGCAGGCGCGGCCGGCGGTGCATTGCTTGCAACACCAACACTTCTGACAAGCCGCGCATGGGCGCAAGGTTACCTCAACGAGCCAACCGGCTCGACGGTGACCCTTGGCTTCAACGTTCCGCAGACCGGTCCCTACGCGGACGAGGGTGCGGATGAGCTGCGCGCCTACGAACTGGCGGTCGAGCATCTGAACGGCGAAGGCGATGGCGGCATGCTTGGCACCTTCTCGTCGAAGGCGCTCAAGGGCAACGGCATCCTCGGCAAGAAGGTCGAGTACGTGACCGGCGACACGCAGACCAAGTCGGACGCCGCCCGTGCATCGGCCAAGTCGATGATCGAAAAAGACGGCGCGATCATGATCACCGGCGGTTCGTCCTCCGGCGTGGCCGTGGCCGTGCAGGCGCTTTGCCAGGAAGCCGGCGTCATCTTCATGGCCGGTCTGACCCATTCCAATGACACCACCGGCAAGGACAAACGGGCCAACGGGTTCCGTCACTTCTTCAACTCGTATATGTCCGGCGCGGCCCTCGCTCCGGTGTTGAAAAATGCTTACGGCGCCGACCGTAAGGCCTATCACCTGACGGCCGACTACAACTGGGGCTACACCACCGAACAGGCGGTGCGCGAATCAACCGAGGCGCTTGGCTGGGACACCGTCGAAACGGTGAAGACGCCACTCGCGGCGACCGACTTCTCAGCCTACATCACGCCGGTCCTCCAGTCCGACGCCGACGTGCTCGTTCTGAACCACTATGGCGGCAACATGGTGAACTCGCTCACCAACGCGGTTCAGTTCGGTCTGCGCGACAAGGTCGTCAACGGCAAGAACTTCGAGATCATCGTGCCGCTTTACTCGCGCCTGATGGCCAAAGGTGCCGGCGCGAACGTTAAGGGTATCTTCGGGTCCACGAACTGGCACTGGTCGTTGCAAGACGAAGGCTCCAAGGCATTCGTGCGCTCGTTCGGCCAGAAGTACGGCTTCCCGCCGAGCCAGGCCGCGCACACCTGCTACGTCCAGGCGCTGCTTTATGCTGATGCCTGTGAGCGGGCCGGCACTTTCAATCCGTGCGGTGTCGTGGAAGCCCTGGAAGGCTTCGAGTTCGACGGTCTGGGCAACGGCCCGACCCTTTACCGTGCCGAAGACCACCAGTGCTTCAAGGACGTCCTGGTCGTGAAGGGCAAGGAAAACCCGAGCTCTGAATTCGACCTTCTGGAGATCGTCGAAGTCACGCCGGTCGAGCAGGTGACCTACGCACCTGATCATCCCCAATTCGCTGGCGGCGCACTCGGCAGCTGCAACTCGGGCGCTTAATGCCCCATGTCCGGCAGGGCGTTCGCGCCCTGCCGGTTTCCTTTGAAAACGCGCGGGGGGCTCAGGCTCGCGCGCTCCTGATCCGAGCTGAGAGCTATGGACGCGATACTTCTTCAAATTCTGAACGGTCTGGATAAAGGCTCAGCCTACGCGCTGATCGCCCTTGGTCTGACGCTCATCTTCGGGACGCTGGGTGTGGTGAATTTCGCCCACGGCGCCCTGTTCATGATCGGCGCGTTCTGCGCCGTGACGCTCAGCCGGATCCTGACGCTGTCGTTCACGACCATCGATCCCGAACGGACCGATTTCCTCGGCAATCCACTCAAGGTGGAAACGCCTTATGTGGAATCCTGGTTCGGGCCGGAAATAGGGACGGCGATCATAGACTGGTCGGTCCCGCTCGCGATCCTGTTCTCCATTCCGATCATGGCCATGGTCGGCCTCGTCATGGAACGCGGGCTGATCAAGTATTTCTACAAGCGTCCGCACGCCGACCAGATCCTGGTGACGTTCGGTCTGGCGATCGTGTTGCAGGAGATCATCAAGTACTTCTTCGGCGCCAACCCGATCCCGACACCGGCACCGCCTGCCTTCTCAGGCAGCTTCGACTTTGGCGCGCTGATCGGCTTTGATCCCAACCTGATCATCTATCCCTATTGGCGGATCGTCTACTTCCTGTTCGCGGGTGTCATCATCGGCGCGGTGTTTGCGTTCCTGCAATTCACGACGTTCGGCATGGTGGTCCGCGCAGGCATGGCTGACCGCCAGACCGTTGGCCTCCTGGGCATCGATATCGACAAGCGGTTCACCGTCATGTTCGCGATCGCCGCCATCGTGGCCGGGCTCGCGGGGGTGATGTACGCGCCAATCAATTCGCCCAATTACCACATGGGCATGGACTTCCTCGTGCTGAGCTTCGTGGTCGTCGTGGTGGGCGGCATGGGGTCATTGCCCGGCGCCGTTCTGGCCGGCTTCCTGCTCGGCATTCTGGAAAGCTTCGCCTCCATGGCACAGGTTGTCGCGCTGTTGCCCGGCATCAACCAGATCATCATCTACCTGGTCGCCATCATCATCTTGTTGACCCGTCCCCGGGGCCTTATGGGCCGCAAGGGCGTGATGGAGAACTGAGCCATGTTTGGGCTAGACAAAAAAGACACGTCCCTGTTCTTCCTCGTGGTCGTTCTCGTCGCGCTGGCGCCGTTCCTTCTGAATCCGTTCCCGGAAAACTCGGAACTGGCGCAGTTCAACGCCGGCTATCCGGATCTGATGCAGCGGTTCCTGATCTTCGGGATCTTCGCGATCGGCTTCAACATCCTGTTCGGCCTCACCGGGTATCTGAGCTTCGGCCACGCGGCCTTCCTCGGCGTCGGCTCCTATGCCGGTGTCTGGATGATGAAGCTTTTGACCATGAACGTGATCCCGGCCATCTTCATGTCGGTCGTGTTCGCCGGTCTGTTCTCGCTCTTGGTCGGCTACATCTCGCTGCGCCGGTCGGGCATCTATTTCTCGATCCTGACACTGGCCTTTGCGCAAATGTCGTTCTCGCTCGCTTATTCGGTGCTGACGCCAATCACCGCCGGTGAAACGGGTCTTCAGCTTGCGCTCGACGATCCGCGGATCATCGGGGTGAGCGCCGTCGACGGCTCGATTCCGGCGGCAAACCTCTTCGGACTGCCGATGCGCGAGAGCTTCGAATTGGCGATGGGCGGGTGGCTGTTTACGTTCAACGCCGGATACTATCTGTGCGCGGTTGTGATGCTTGCGGCGTTTTATGTCGCCATCCGGATCTTCCGCTCGCCGTTCGGCATGATGCTTCGGGCGGTGAAGTCCAATCAGCAGCGGATGAACTTCACCGGCGTGAACAGCAAACCCTACACGCTGGCTGCCTTTGTCATCTCGGGCATGTATGCGGGCCTCGCCGGCGGCCTGATGGTGGCCATGGATCCGCTCGCCGGTGCGGAGCGCATGCAGTGGACTGCGTCGGGCGAAGTGGTTCTCATGACCATTCTCGGCGGGGCAGGCACCTTGATCGGTCCGGTGCTCGGCGCCGGCTTCATCAAGTACTTTGAGAACATCTTCTCCAAGATCAACGACAACGTCCTTTACGAGTGGTTTTCCGCTTTGCCGGACGGTCTGGCTGACGTCCTCGTGTTCGTCATCCACCCGTTCATCGGCAAGGGCTGGCACCTGACACTCGGCATCATGTTCATGCTGATCGTGATCTTCCTGCCAGGTGGCATCATGGAAGGCATCGAGCGGCTGGGACGGTTGTTCTCGCGCAAGAAGAAATCCGAAACGCCGTCCCGTGCGGCACCCGCCCCGGCTGAGTGAGGTTTAAGGACATGGAAATCTTGAAAGTCGAGGGTGTGAACAAGTCGTTCGGCGGCCTGAAAGCCCTCAACAACGTCAACTTCTCGGTCGAAGAGGGCACGGTTCAGGCGATCATCGGTCCGAACGGGGCAGGTAAGTCGACGTTCTTGAACTGCATGATCGGGCGGCTTGCCCCGGACACGGGAACCGTCATGTTCGGTGACATTTCGCTCACCGGCCTGAAGCCCCATGAGATCAATCAGGTGGGCGTGTCCCGGGTGTTTCAGACGCCGGAAATCTTCGGCGACCTGACGCTTCTGGAAAACATCATGATCCCGGCGCTGGCCAAACGGGACGGGGAGTTTGCCCTCCATGCGTTTGCCCGGGTCGATCAGGATGCCGAGATCCGGGACAAGGCCACGCACATGCTTGAGGATGTGGGGCTGGCGGAAAAGAAGGACACGATTGCCGGCAGTCTGTCGCGCGGCGACAAGCGGCGCCTGGAACTGGCCATGTGCCTGTCGCAGGACCCGAAGCTGCTGCTCCTCGACGAGCCGACCGCCGGCATGTCGCGGGCCGACACCAACAACACGATCGATCTCCTCAAACGCATCGGCGATCGCGGCATCACCAAGGTGGTGATCGAACACGACATGCATGTGGTGTTCTCGCTCGCGGAAAAGGTGACGGTTCTGGCGCAGGGCACGATCATCGCGGAAGGCAAGCCGGAAGACATCAAAGGCGATCCGCGCGTTCAGGAAGCCTATCTGGGAGGAGCGCACCTGTGACCATTCTCGACGATCAGTTCACCGGCAAGACCGCGCCCGCGGTGCCGCCGCACAAGGCGCGTGGAGGTGCTCCGGCGTTTTTCTCCGCCTGGGACATGCACGGCTACTACGGCGAAAGCTACATCGTGCAAGGCGTCCGGTTCGACGTGCGGGAAGGCGAGATCCTTGCCCTTTTGGGCCGGAACGGCGCGGGCAAGACGTCAACACTTCGGTGTATTGCCCGCATGGACGACCCGATGCTGACCCATGGCGAAATCTGGCTGGATCACAAGCCGCTTCACGAGATGAAAAGCCATGACGCGGCCCGCAACGGGGTCGGTCTTGTGCCGGAAGACCGGCGCATCATCCAGGGCCTGACGGTTCAGGAAAACCTGGAGCTTGCGCAGATCGCCGAGCCGAAGGGCTGGTCGCTCGAGCGGATCTACGAGCATTTTCCCCGCCTTGCCGAACGGCGCAACCAGGACGGCGTCACGATGTCCGGCGGGGAACAGCAGATGCTGGCGGTTGCCCGAATTCTCGCGCGGGACATCAAGCTGTTGTTGCTCGACGAGCCCTATGAGGGCCTTGCCCCGGTGATCGTCCAGGAGATCGAACGGATCCTGGAAGGTGTCAAGGATCTCGGCATCACGACGATCATCGTGGAGCAGAACGCGATCGCGGCGCTGCACCTGGCCGACCGGGCCGTCATTCTCGACATGGGCGAGGTGGTGTTTGACGGCACAGCCCAGGATGTGCTCGACAACGCGGAGCTGCGGCAGGAATATCTGGCGATCTGAGCCGCGTGGTGTTTTGCGTCAATTGAGCCGGTGCTCAGCGGAGCGCCGGCTTCTTTATGCCGCACAAGCCAAGGGGATCCGCCCATGCTGGTGTTGTCCGAAGCCGAAACCGCAAAGGCCCTGCCGTTCGCCGCGCTGATCGACGCGCTCGACGGCATGTTTCGAACCGGCTGCGAAATGCCGGTGCGCCATCATCACGACATGGCCGTTCCGGGCGAGGCGGACGCGACACTGTTGTTGATGCCGGCCTGGGTGCCGGGCGCCTATTCGGGCGTGAAGATCGTTCACGTCGTTCCGGGGAATTCCAACCGGGGCTTGCCGGCTGTCTCCGCGTCTTACCTCTTGTCCGATGCGCGGACCGGCGCGGCCCTTGCGCTTGTCGATGGCGGCGAACTCACGGCCCGGCGCACGGCCGCGGCCTCCGCGCTCGCTGCCCGGTTTTTGGCCCGGACCGGTGCGGAGGATCTTCTGATGGTCGGGACCGGACGGCTGTCCCTCAATCTGATCGGGGCGCATTGCGCTGTGCGGCCGATCAAGACCGTGTCGGTCTGGGGCCGGTCGCCGGACAAGGCGGCCAATGTCGCACGCGCCGCGGAAGAGGCCTATGGGGTGACGGCGCGCGCGGTCACCGAGCTTGAGACGGCGTGCCGTATGGCCGACATCGTGTCCACCGCGACCTTGTCGTCGGCGCCGCTCGTGTACGGGGATTGGCTCAAGCCCGGTGCGCATCTGGACCTGGTCGGGGCGTTCAAGCCCGGCATGCGCGAAAGCGACGACACGGCGGTCCGCCGGGCCTCGGTTTTTGTCGATACACGGGACGGCTGTACCAAGGAGGGCGGCGATATCGTGCAACCGATCCGAAACGGTGTGCTCGATCCGTCGGAAATCCGCGGCGATCTTTATGATTTGACCCGGGGCCTGCACCCTGGCCGTGAAACAGGTGACGAGATCACCCTGTTCAAATCGGTCGGGGCCGCGCTGGAGGACCTGGCCGGGGCGATCCTGGCCTATCAAGGCGCAAAAGCGACCGGATCCTGACCCCTTATCCCAGTTCGAAGGTGGTCACGCCGAAGATCCGGTTGAGCGGCAGGTCGGGCGCCGCGCCCTTGTACATGCGCGCGGTTTCAAAGACCGGCGAGAGTTCATAACGCTCGGCCAAGGCGAGAGCGCCGGCATTGGGCTCAGGCGTATCCAGTATCACCGTCTGGCCCTTGACCTGACCGGCCAGCGCCCGAAACAGGATGTCCGCGTCCTCGTCGGTGTCGGCAAAAAGCGGACCGATCTTGAAGCCATCCGGGCATTTCCGGATCACGCCATAACCTGTCAGCCTGCCGTCCTCCACGAGCGCGAAACCGCGCCGGCTCGGCTGTCCGGGTGCCGTCCAATGCTGCAAAAACGCCGTCCGCGGGGCCCAAAAGCAGGTCTGGTCATAGTCGCGGACGGAGGGGAAAAGTCCGCGTCCGAGCGGCGCAAGCCGCGGATCCATGGGCGTATCGACAAGCGCCAGTCCTTCCTGGCGGAGGTTGCGGTGGGCGAGTTCGAAACCTGATTTTTTATAGTTGTCCTGTTGGTCGATGACGCCGTCGAGGCCGACCGTCCGGCCCTTCAGGTGCTCAAGCGCATGGCTCCAGAGAGCCATGCCGTAGCCGTTTCCG
The DNA here is from genome assembly GCA_017643215.1 of Roseibium sp. GTDB lineage: Bacteria > Pseudomonadota > Alphaproteobacteria > Rhizobiales > Stappiaceae > Roseibium. The sequence goes on from JAEPNV010000021.1 coordinate 50,517, forward strand.
CGATGATCGGGATGACAGATGTAAAAGCCGATGAACCCGAACGTCTCGCCATAACGGACCGCCGAGATGACCGCGACCGGTTCATTGGCCCGCCGGCCCATGAAAAACCCTTGCGGATCGGCGGCATGGAACGGCGGGATGTCCTCATCGCCCGGGTTCCAGCCCTCATCCAGCGCCCATTGAATGGCCGTCTGCATGTCCGTCTCGGACATTGTCTGAATGGTGAGGGTGTCTTCCATCGCGGCTTGCCCATGATGACGTTCATCTTGGACCACAATGCATGTGTGCCGGGCGAATGCAAATGCCCGCCGCCGACGGCAATTGTGCGCAAATTTCAAGGGAAAAATGGCACGCCCAACGGGACTCGAACCCGTGTTTCCGCCGTGAAAGGGCGGCGTCCTAGACCGCTAGACGATGGGCGCGCGGTCGACGCTCGTGCGTCGTTCGGCGCTTATAAGCGGGTTTGCGTCTCCCCGCAAGAGCTAGGTTCAAAAAATCCCGCGGCCCCGCCAATCAGCGGTGGCGGGCCCGCAAATCCCTGTGATCTCACCAGGTTCCGGTGTTTTCCATCGACGCCCAGGGCTCTTTTTTGTCGAGTGACTCGCCCTTTTGAAGGAGTTCGATCGAAATGTTGTCCGGCGAGCGTATGAAGGCCATGTAGCCGTCCCGGGGCGGACGGTTGATGGTCACGCCCTCGCCCTGGAGCCGGGCGCATGTCTCGTAAATGTCGTCGACCTCAAAAGCGAGGTGGCCGAAATTGCGGCCGCCGTCATAATCCTCCGGATCCCAGTTGTGGGTCAGCTCCAAAAGCGGGGCCTTGGTCTGGGCGGCGTTGCCGGCGTCATTGGGTGCGGCGAGAAAGATCAGCGTGAACCGGCCCTTCTCGTTGTCATAACGCCGGACTTCCCTCATGCCCAACTTGTTGCAATAAAAGTCGAGTGACGCGTCAACGTCGCTGACACGGACCATGGTGTGCAAATAACGCATGTCATATCCTCATATGCGCGATACCGGGCAGGGCCGGAGCATTAAACATTCTATGACCATCATCACAAGTCTCACGGAAGCTCAAGAGTTCGCCGCTCAGCTTGCCCGTGATCGGGACCGGCGGATCGTGGCGTTGACGGGCGCCGGCATTTCGACCGAAAGCGGCATTCCAGATTTCCGCTCGCCGGGCGGGATATGGTCCACGCGCGCACCGGTTCAATACCAGGATTTCCTGGCTTTTGAAGAAAGCCGTCTGGAAGACTGGACCCGCCGGTTCGAAATGCAGGCCGTTTTCCAAAAGGCCGAGCCGAACGCGGCGCATCTTGCCCTGGCGTTTCTGGCGAGATCGGGCGTCCTGACCCTCCTGATCACACAAAATGTCGACGGACTGCATCAGCGTTCGGGTGTTCCACAAGAGCAATTGGTGGAACTCCACGGAAACGCGACGTTCGCGTCGTGTCTGTCCTGTGGCCGGCGCGCGGAGTTGGACGATCAAAGGACGGTTGTTGAGGCCGGTGAAAGCCCGGTCTGCGCGGCGTGCGGCGGGTTCTTGAAAGCAGCCGTGATCAACTTCGGGCAGCAGATGCCTGAGGAGGAAATGGAACGGGCGGCCGAGGCCTGCCAGTCCTGCGACCTGTTTTTGGTCCTGGGCTCGTCGCTGCTAGTTCATCCGGCGGCCCAGCTGCCGGTTCACGCGGTGCGCCACCGTGCGGACCTGGCGATTCTCAACCGGGAGGCGACACCGGTTGATGAACTGGCTGAAACGATCATTCGAACCCCGCTGGCAGAGACATTTGCCAATTTCCCCATGATTTAGACTGAATTGCCGCAAATGGCCTGTGGTTAGCGCCAGAAAGGGCCTTCTCGCCTGAAGGCTGAATGTTATCCTTTTGTTTAGGAATCAGCCGGTGCGGATTCTTCGGACTGCCCAAGCCGGCTTGTTGATGCGGATCAGACACGGGACATTTGGCTATGGGGGGAAAGACCGCAACGGATCCCCGCGTTCTGGAGATCGAAACGGACGATGTCGCCGTTGACGTCTTTGAGGTCGCTGGCAAGATCAAGTGGTTCGACGTGGCAAAGGGCTACGGGTTTATCGTACCCGACAATGGCGATGCGGATGTTCTCCTGCATGTGACCTGTCTGAGGCGGGATGGCTACCAGACCGCCTACGAAGGCGCCCGCGTGGTCTGTGAAGTGCTGGACCGGCCGCGCGGCCTGCAGGCGTTCCGGATCCTGTCCATGGATGAATCGACCGCGCAGCACCCCTCCCAGCTTCCGCCCTCAAGGACCCATGTCCAGGTCGTGCCGGAGACCGGGTTTGAACAGGCGACGGTCAAGTGGTTCAACCGGGTCAAAGGCTTCGGTTTTCTGACCCAGGGCGAGGGCACCGACGATATCTTCATTCACATGGAGACCTTGCGCCGGTTCGGCATTGCCGAGCTTCGTCCCGGCCAGGAGGTTCTCGTGCGGTTCGGGACCGGCCCGAAGGGCAAGATGGCCGCTGAAATCCGCCCAATGGGGGCGGGCACGCATATCCCGGCCTCGCACTGATTTTTTTCGGACTTGCGGACATTTGAACGCTTTTGGTGCCGGGCGGCATGCGCAATAGGGTCTGCCACGCGCCACAGAAAGGCGCTGGCTTGACGCAGCGGACCGCGCTATGGCTTTTCAAAGGCTTGGCAATGCCAGCCAGAGTTTGAAGGGTGCTGTCCGTGATCCAAAAGCTCCGATTGGTCTCAAGTCCCATAACACGCCTGGCCGCCGCGGTCATGCTCGCGGCCGTTGTTCTGGCGGTGCAAAGCCACGCTGAGGAAACAGCGCCCGCTGCTTCCGCGTTTCCGGTTGATGAGCTCATCGTCGAAACGGCGTCCGGTCCGCGCACCTTCACGGTGGAGGTGGCGGCCAACGACGCCGACCGCGCGCAGGGCCTGATGCACCGGCAGGATATGGCCGCCGATGAGGGCATGCTGTTTGTGTTTGACGGCATGGGCGAACGGTTTTTCTGGATGAAAAACACGCCGCTGTCGCTGGATATCATTTTCATATCGGATCGCGGCGTGATCACCCACATCGCCGACAACACGGTTCCTTATTCGGAACGGGTGATTCCGTCTGAAGGCGCGGCGCAATATGTTTTGGAAATCCTGGCGGGCACCAGCGCGGCGATCGGCATCAAACCTGGCGACCGCGTCCGGTCCGAGGCGATGGAGTGATCGTTTCACGTCTGGTCGCAGGACGTCACTTTAAATGAGTGGATCGGCTGGGTCGTCGTTCATTCCCACAAGACCGACATCGGGCCAAAGGTCCTCCGCCGCCGACATCAACATGGCAGGCGAATTTGCCGTCTCCTCGTCCGGATAAGGCGTGGCCGCGGCCATGGATCCGTCCGCCAGGAGCGGCGCGGCGCCGTCATAGACGCTGGAAAGCGTCTGTGCGTCCGCGGCCTGTTTCTTGAGGTTTTCGACCGCGCTGGCGGAGCGGTTCTGGAATTCCTGGGAGTTTGAGAATCCGATCAGGATCTCATGGGCGTCCTGACCGGTCGCGATCCAGGCATCAACTTCCTGAGACGTCGACGCCCGTCCCAGAACGTTCTGATAGAGCACGACCAGATACCCTGCGGACACCGAATTGGTGCCGTAAAGGTTCAAGAACTCGGCCGAATTGGTGAAGCCGGCGGCGGCCGCATAAAGGTTCAGCGAGCCGTCCACCAGCCCGTCCACCCAGCCGTTGATTCCGGCCGCGTCCGGGACCCGGTTGAAGGCGGCCTGATAAAGGCGAATGACCTGGTCGACGAAGGTGACCGCTTCGGACGACGTGACGAGTGCGTCCCGGACTTCCGTGAGGGTCATGGCGCCACTGTCGACCAGGGCGCTGAAGGAGTCCAGTTCCGCGTCTGTCGCATCGCGCATGAGAATGTGGTTGTAGTAGCGCGCGATGACGTCCGCCGTGCTGCCGGGCGCCAGGACGGCGATCTCGACCGTGGCCGTGTCGGCCCCCGAATTGCCGTCGCTGACCGTGTACGTGAAGGTGTCCGTGCCGGAAAACGCGGCCGCGGGCGTGTAGGTGAACGATCCGTCCTGCAAAATGGTCAGTGATCCACTGCCGCGATAGTCATAGGATTCAACGCGCAACAGATCGCCGTCGAGATCCGTGTCATTGGCAAGCAGGCCGGCCAGGCTGGTAATGGCCAGCGATCCGCCGCTCGCGGTGCTGTAGGTATCGGCGTTCGCCGTCGGGGCCCGGTTGCTCCAGTCCGCCAGGAAGCGGTCGTTTTCGACCATCGCCGGGGCGAGCCAGCTTTCATGGCCGCCGATTTCCGACGCCGTGAAACGTGTCGAGACGATGCCGACGGCAAAACTGCCCTCGGCGGTGGTGTAGTAGATCGGACCGCCGGAATTGCCGGCGTTGATGTCAAGGTCGAGGGAGATGTTGAACGTGTCGTCGACGGCGTCGAGATAGGCGGTGCCCGTGTCGTGGGTGAGGCGTTGGTCGTTGGCGCCCGGGTGACCGAGGACCGCGACCTCCCCGCCGTCATGCTGATAGTCGATGTCGAACCAGCCGTATTGATCTCCAAGCGGCACGTCCATGGAGAGCAGCGCGATATCGAGCTCGACCCCGCTTTGGGTGTCGAACCGGTTGTCGCCAGCCGAAATGCGGCCGTCGCCATCGGGGTCGAAGTTGCTGAAATAATTGAAGTTGACGGGATTGTAGACCGGCTCGTCGAATATGTCTGCCGGGTCATAGGACGGGATGACCTCGACCTGATCGGCCAGTCCGCCGAGCGCCTGATTGTAGATGACATGCGACGCGGTCAGGACATCGTTGCGGCCGACCAGAAAGCCGGTTCCGGTCACGGTCTCGCTGCCCCAGGTCGAGCGGATGAACACCACCGCCGAGCCCGGATAAATGTCATCGTCGAAATCTGTCGACACCGCTACATCGCCCTAGTTGCACATTGCTTGATGGCTATCGCATTCGACGCCAGGTGCAAAGCGCTCCGCCGCCATTTTAACCCAAAAGGCATGTCTTCTGTTTTGCATCCGGTGTCCGAGCAGCGGAGGATTTGAAAGGTTGGTTTGACCGGCACTTAAAGTAGCGCCACCGCCGCTTCGGGGCTCTTAATCCAGGTTTGTCCTCCGCGGCCCGACATTCCCCAATGGTTCGATCTTGACGACACTCCGGATCGCGGATACACCGCCAAAACCAGCGGATCGGGGTATAGCGCAGCCTGGTAGCGCATCTGGTTTGGGACTACTTGAGCCAACGCCGGGAAGCCTCTGTTTTCCTTCTTATTTTTGACCCGCCTTTTGGGAGTTATGGCCCATTCCGGGACTATTCCGGGATTCCAGGGCTTCCAGCCCGTCCCGGACGTCCTCATCGAGCACATGCGCATAGCGCACGGTCGACGCGATGTCGGAATGCATGAGGGATTTTTGCACCAGGGCGAGGTCCCGCGTGGCGCGCAAGAGCTTTGACGCGAACTCGTGCCGCAGGTCATGGATCCTGAAGTCGGTGATGCGGGCCGCCTTGAGGGCCGTCGCCATCGTCCGCTTCAGGCTTTCATAGCTGATCGGCCGGCGCTTGCCGCGATTCGGATGGCGCTGCATTTCATAGCTCCATACCGCCTTGCCCGGCGCCCTGGCGGCCTCGGCCACGATCGTTGCCATCTGGCCCCGCGTGACCGGGATCCAGACAAGGCCGTCGCCCTTGCGCCAAATCCGGATCCGGCACCGCGGCTCGTCCAGATCCTCCTTGGTCATGCCGATCGCGGCATTGACGCGAAGGCCCCTTGCGGCCAGGAACAAGAGGAACGGGACATAGTCCGGCCGGAGCGCGGCCCAGAACCGGTCCGCCTCGTCGCTGACGAATTCCCGCACGCGCTCTTTCGGTTCCTTCAGGGCGAGCTGCCGCCAGTCGAACTGCTCCAGATCGATGCTCACATGCCAGACCTTGCGCGCCCGCCGCAGGATCTGGCGCATGGGTTCGATGATCTGGCGGTTGACCGTTGCCGGAGCGACGGGTTTGTGATTGCGCTTTCCCTTGGTTTCGCCGGCGCGCTTTCGAACGGCGAGCGCTATGTCATTGGGCGTGATCGACATGAGCCGCTTTTGATCCCCGATCAACCGGCCGCAGTGTGCAAACGCGATCAGGGAATCGACCTCGGACCGCTGACCCTGGACGACTTCATCGAAATAGCGAAGGCAAGCCTCGCCGAGCGTCATGCGGTCGTTCGGCTTTTCCGTCCTTAGTCGCCGTTTTTCCTGCCGTTCGAACTCTTGTGCGCGGCCGCGCGCCGTTTCGCCAGTTGAGCCGTGAAATCGACGACGCTCCCCGTCGATCTGGAGGACGAAGTCGAACTGATAGTACGGCGACTTGAGGATGGTTTTGCCGGTTTTTGGGTCTTTCTTTCTGGCAAGATAGACGGACATGACACGTCCCCTGCGATAAAGGCGGCCAGGTCCTCCCGGATATAAGCCCGCCGTGTTCCTCTGAGGCGATAGAAAATCTCACCATTGTCGCCATACCGGGTCAACGTCTTTATATCGACGCCGAGGAAACTGGCGGCAGCGGTATGGGTCACCCAGACCTGATCGTTAAACAGCATGTCGAGCCGTTTTTCGACACTGCCGGGAACCGGGCTCATCCTCACCCCCTCACAGGAACGCCGATGAGGCCAAGGCGCTTGATAAGTTCGCCGCGGGCCTTGTCGGGTCCCCAGGCCTTGACCGACTGCGGGAAGGGCTCCGGCAGGCGCCAGTGGCCGGGCCTGCGGCAGGTGGCCATCAGGTCCCGGACCTCGGTGGCGGTCAGCGTCTTGTCGAGCGCGGAAAGATAGGACAACTGATCGAGGAGGGCCGCGTCGCTCAGCTCGACGGGCACCCGCGCGGCCGCGTAGATCGCCGCCGTCACGGTGTCGCGGGCCTCGCGGACATGATCCATGAAGATGTCCGGATCGCCGGAAAGCTGCGCGGCGAGGCCTAAGAACGGCCGCGTGGGCTCGCCCAGATAGGCGGCGTGGAAGTCGGCGAGCAGCGCCGCCGCCCGGTGGCGCTCGTCCGCCCGGTCATGCATCAGGCAGCAATGCTGGGCGACCGTATAGGTCACATGCGGTGTTGCGCCGTTGAAGCGCGGGATCTTGGAGAGCGCCTCGACAATGTCCGGAAAGTGGATGTCGTCGGCGGTGAGGTTCGCCAGATCCACGATCCTTCCGGACGCCATCTGGCAGGGCGCGGTCAGGACGGGCACGTCGCCGGCAAGGGGAAAGGTCATCGTCCGTTCCTTATGGCGTCGACCGCGCGGATCGCCTCGCAGTGGACGTTCAAGGCCTTGGTCTTGAAGGTGTCCACCACGGTCAGAATCCGCGCCCGGTCATGGGGGGTGAGGTCCAGGCAGGCCTTGAGGTCGCCCTGGAGCGTTTGGAGATCGGCGACCAGCGCGCCGGTCTCGTCAAGAAAGCGCATGGCGCGGTCCGCGGCCGGCGGCGCGGTGCGTCTGGCGTCCTCGATCTCGATCGCGCTCGGCCGTTTCATGAACCGCTCCCGCGAAGGGCCCTGTTGTCGGCGTGGAGCTGCTTGCACGTCCCGCGCGCGGCGGCCAGCGAGCGGATCAGTTCAGCCACGATCTGGGCGTCGGCATGCCGGCCCTCGGCCGTGAGCCGGTCCCGCAGCTTCTTGCCGTTGTCCGTCCGTCGTTCAGCCCGGTTCATGAGCGGTCTCCCTTCTTACGTCCGTCCCGGCGATGGCTGGCCTTGCTGATATTTTGGCACCACGGGGCTCCCATGCCCTCAGACCGTCGCCAGCAGCCGTCGTCCTCCCTCCGGAACGGGTCTTTCTTCACACGGTCTGCGGAAGAGGTGAGTGCTTGGGCTTTGCAGCCTGCTTGGCACGGATCTGTTCGATCTTCGTCCAGACACGCGCAAGCTCATCTTCGGCGGCCTGTTGCATGTCGAGGTTCTTGGTTTCGCAAAGTGCAGCGAATGTCACCTGCACGCCGCCGGCCTCCTGATGCGGGTCGCCGATGTCCCGGTCAAAGACGTAATCGACAAGCTGGTGCGCTTCGGATCGTGTGCAGCCGGTGGATTGCACCAACTCCAGGGCTTCCTCAAGGAACCGGTGATTGCGCTCAACCAGATCGTCGGCGATTTGCTGTCCGAAGCACTCCAGCATCCACGCGTGCACTCGTTCTTGAAATCCATTCAACATGCCGGTTCCTAACTTCGATTCCAGAGGAAGGCGGCAAAGTTCGCCACATCCACCGCATCGCCCTTTGCCACGTGATCGAACAGAGCGAGCCGGATGGCCTCGGGGTGCCAATTCGGGTCATCCCAACCGCTCTTTCCCCGCTCCATCGCCGCCAATCGAAGTTTGGATTTCATCGCGGCGGCGAACCGATCGACCAATTGGTCGAGGGCGTCGAACTCGGCCGTGGCGTTGCAACTGCACTCGCCGGCCGAACGGCACCCACACGGCTTTCGGAAGTGATCTACGCTGACGCGCATCATCGGTCCCTCACCAGCTTCGCAACCGCAGGTGGGCAGCGTTTTGGGCGGCGTTGGCGACGGCGCGGATGTCGCGGGCGAGGGTATCGTCCCCTTGGCTCTCGGCGGACATCGCCAACGATTCAACATCGGAAAGGTAGTGCTCCGTCAGGTGCGTGGCCGTCAGGCGGCACCCTTTCGGAGCGGTTTTGCGGCGCGCCCAAAAATTCCTGCGGGGCCACCGGTCGGTGTTCCACGGGTTTTGCCAGCGGGCACCGGTGTAAACGGGGGTGTTGTATTCATACTGCCACCACAAAACCCCGAGATACCGGCGCTTTCGGCCGGTCCAGTATGTTTTCGGCGGCTGGAGCGGCGGCAAGTCAGAGGCGGCATGGAACGGCTGGGCGGTCATGGCCGTGTCGTCCCCTTGGCAAAAAGGGCCCCATTGCCCAAACGCGCGGCAATGGGGCCAGTGCTCTTCAGGGAGGATGCGCCAGGTGTCCGGCCTGACGCGGGTGTCTCCCCCGATGCGGCGGGGGAGCGGGTAGGGCGCCGGTCTTTTGACCCGTCGCCAATGTCGCGGTCGAAGGATTTGAGCTGTTCGCGGCGCGCGATGATCAACAGCGCCAGCACGAGGCACACAAACGAGGCGGCGAGCACGCCAATGAGCGCGGTGGCCTTCACGATCTGGAGGGTGGTGTCCATGTTGGGTCCTTGCGTCTATAACCAAACATGATGCAATATTACATATAATGCAATGTCAGAATTACATAAAATGTAATTCGACGAAAAAATGTTGATCTAACATGCGGACTCTCGACCCGGAATCGGCGACCTGTTTATATGACACTGCATGCGAGGCAGGGTTGGGATGCATGAGCAGGCCACCGATCGACAAACTGGAAATGCATAGGGCTGTCGGTCTGCTGACCGAAGAGCTCGACAAGATAGGTCCAATAAACCTTCGGTTTTCAAACGACGTATCGGGACTTGAGGCTGCGCACCGGATTCTAGGCAAGTCGGAAACAGGCGAAAACTTTCAGCGGGCTATGGATACACTTCCGCCGAACCGTTTCTTCTGGATCGGTGCTTTTATGGGCGACTCGGTTATCGGAACGGTTGCGGCGCGTTGCGATGACAGTGCCTGGTCATTGCAACGATTCGTCAAGGAGTATTGGGAACGGACCTTCGATGCCGAGGGAGGAGGAAAAGTCTCCATCATGCCGGACAGCCCGACGTCTGCGCGCAACTACTTTGGGCGTTTTGCCTATCTGGGTGAAGCCGTCACGCGGGACGATCTGCGTGGTAAGAACCTTTCCTACATACTCGTTCGGCTGGCTTTATTGTTTGCCCATGACGAATGGCGCCCCACCGTCGCGTATGGTTGGATGCGGGACTGGCATGCCTACGCCGGGCTTCCCATTCGTTGGGGGTTCAACCGCTGCGTCCAAAATGCCTTCGAGTGGCAGACACCGCCGCTGAAAAAAGATTGGCATAATCTGGCTTTTTTGCTGTGTGATCAGGACGGATTTGACCAACTAATGAAGCACCCCGCACCACGGGCACTGTTTGAGGCGCGAAAGAATACCCAAACAGGAAGCGTGACCCGCCCATCGTCCTGACAGGAAGAATAAGCCTCTGATAAAAAACGCTGACTTTACGTCCGCATGTATCGCGCATCTCCGCCCGGACAACATCAAAGACGGGCACGGCAGTTTTAGCTGCCTCGAAATAACTCCGCCCAACCAGCTCGCAGTACTCCTTCCCAAGAAAGCTGCGGAATTCGTCCGTGCATTCAGCCCAGCCTGATCCAAGGATCTTCACGGACAATGCGTCGTTTCCGCATAATAGCAGGTCCGGACTATCTCCGCGCTTTGGTGTGCCCTCGAACATGACTAAGCGAGGGAAGAGAGGAACAAGGTCTTCGCACATCCGGCCTTCGTGCTGCCGCCAGACCTCTAGCAACCGTTGGGAATAGTCATCCCCGGCGCCCTGGTCGATGTGTTCGAGCGGCATGGTTTGGCAGAACTCTTTCATACCTTAAGGCTCCGCTGGACATGGCAAACAGAGATGAGCCTTTTCATGCGGGTGACGAATCTTTCTGCCTGTTCATCTGTCAGCGCATGTGGATTGGTGTGTAATGCGATGTTGAAGCACACAAGTTCCGGGATATCGTTGAGCCCGTCTCGCCGTGCGTCGTGCACTACATCAATAACCGCCTCTCGCAACGACTTGCGGTATTCTCTTAGAGGGCGCGTACTCATGACCCGTCCTAGTTTTCAACGCTCTTAGTCTCTTCTATAAACCGATAAATCGCATAGAGGAGACGTTTGACACTAGAGCTTTTGGCGTGGCCATTCGCATATCTTTGATCAAGGTTACGGGCTTCTTCGAAAGCGAGTTCGAACAACTCTGATTCGACCAGCAACGGTTCGTCAGCTGCAACACCGGCAAAATTGCCCGCTCCTGGACGGACATCCAGATCCCCGGCAAGCAGGCTATAAAACTCCTGCTCGGAGACATTACATATTTCGGCCAGCTTTTTGATGTGGTCAGTCGTGGTCGGGCTCTTCCCTGTTTTAAGCCTGGATACATGTGGTGCAGAAACGCCGAGCCGTTCTGCAAGCTCTTCGCCCTTCAAGCCTGTTAAATCAGATGCGAGTTTGACCGGTGTTTTGCCCATAGGCGAATTATCCGCCAGCGCGGATGTAATGCCATAACGCCAAGAGAAATCAGTTGATGTAATATTTTGCATATCAATATTGCATATTATGTAATTTTGAGGCAGGGTGCCGGCATGACCCTTGACGAATTTCTCATCGAGGAAGGCATGACGGCAAAGGCATTTGCCGAACTTGCAAAGACCTCAGAGCCGCATTTGTCCCGCATCCGACGTGGCACAACCCGCCCGAGTTGGGAGCTTGCGAAGCGAATCTCGCAACTGACCAGAGGGCGGATCACTGCCTCTAGTCTGATGGAGGTTGCAGCGGAAGGGGGAGAAACAACGAATGGCATTTTGGGTCCTGTCTGTGAAGGGAGTGGTCAAGGCCTCGCCGTGAAGGTCACTGATCGCATCGGACCGGAAGACAGCCCTGTGGCCGCACCGTCGACGGAAGTGTCTCAAAGCGCACGGGACGCGTCATCGGATAAAATCGAGGAATTTATGCGATGACCGTGCGCCCGACGACCGAGCACGACCGCGCGGCGTTGAAGGCGGCGGTGCGCGCGCTCACCCGCGCCTGCGGCGGACAGGACCGGGCGGCAATGGCGACACGGGTCGGCCAGAGCACCTTGTCCCGCTACGGCTCGATCGCCCATCCGCATGAGCATGTTCCGCTCGACGTTCTGATGGATCTGACCATCGACGCCGATGATCCGGACGTGGTGCGCACGCTGTGCCGCATGGCGAACGGGGTGTTCGTGCCGCTGCCCAAACCCTCGGTCGTGCCGACCACCTGGACGGCGGCGCTTGGCGCGGCGGTCAAAAGCGGCGGCGAGGCGGCCGACACGATCTGCCGGGCGCTGAATGATGACGGCCAGATCACGCCGGAAGAAATCGCCGATTTTGAAATCATCGAAAAGCTGTCGGCCGCGATCGAGGCGCTGGCGGTCCTGCAACTCTACGCGCGCCAGGTTTGCGGGGAGGGGGAGGGATGACGGGGCCAGTCGCCTGCCTAGGGCAAACGAACGCTACTCAACAATCATGCGGTGGTGGTTTTGCGCTTCAGTCTTTCGGCGCGTTCCCACACTTTCTCATAGGTGTGGCCGTCAAAGGACAAAAGCCAGCCGAACGGCTTGTGGTGCCAGGGAACATAGAGCCGCTCCCGCCTGTCACCTTCTACCGCGTCGAGGGCGTCGTTATAGGCCTTGGCATCGATTGCGCGCAGGATGGGTGGTTCGGCGCTTGTGATGCGGAGCATCCGCGCATACCACGCTCCACATTCTGCCTCGTCATGCTGGGCGCTTTCTTCAATGTCGGCCAAGAGATTGTAATAGTCGCGCTGAAGCTGTTGGTGATCCCGCGCCTGGCCGCCGTAGTCAAAGGCCAACTGGATCGCGCCAAAAACGGCAATGGCAAAGCCCAGCCAGATTGTGGCAAAGCCGAAATGGCTGGCCACGTCGCTCATGGCGCTTGCGCCAAGAACCACGACAACAAAGCTTGTCATCCGGCTGAGCCTTTCGAAGAACTGGCGCCGGGCCGTGTGGTACAGCGCGTTGCGCAGCACGTTAAAGCGGATGTTGTCGCGGTCCCGTTCCATTTTCACTTTCCTTTCGATGGACCGGCCGGCGGTTTTGCCGGTTGGCGTGGCCCCGGACCGGCATCCGGCTTGGGCGCTGAATACGTGGAGGGCTGGCGCGGGCCCATCGTATTGATGCCGGTTGTGAGGCCCGGCCTCACATTTGTTTTCGAAATCATGCCGATCGTCTCCTTTTGGTGTTTGCAGAAGGGGGTGACAGGGGCTGGTTCGCTCGGCAAAGCGAATCAGTCCCGCCTATCGTGTACTCTTTTTGTTCTATCCGCAATGAAATGTGCGTGGGGGTGTACGGCAACTTTAACGTTCACGGCCCGCCCCCCCGTTCAGAGCCGGGGGCAGGTCCCCGATCACGCCGGGGAGGGGCCATGACCGACGCCGCGATCCTCGCAGGCACCCTGGACCGCCTTGCCGCAGACAAGCGCCGTGTCGCCGCGGCCGCGCAGCGGCTCGCCCGGGCGGGCCAGGCGGACCGCAAGGCGCTGAGATCCATGATTGCGCCGGCGCTGACCGACGCCGCCCGCCTGGAAGAGGTGGCCGCGCTGCTGCGCAAACCCGGGAGACGCGGGTCATGAACAAGGTGGCGTTTTCGCTCTTCGAACGGGTCCAGGCCGAGCGCGACTACTGGCGCGAGCGCGCCGCGCAGCTGGAAAAACAGCTCGTCGCCGACGTTCCGCTTCCCGCGGCCTGGGCGCTGTCGCCGGGCGAGGCGCGGGTGTTCCGCCATCTTTTGAAGCGCGGGCGGGCGAGCCACGACAGCCTGATGACGGTCCTTTACGGCGACCGGCCCGAGCCGCCCGGCGAGGCGATCCTCAATGTGTGGATCTTCAAGCTGCGGCAAAAACTGCGGCCGTTCGGGATCACCATCACCAACATTCATGGCGCCGGCTACGAGCTTCCGGCCGAAGACCGGGGCTTCATCTTTTCGCTGATCGACGGCCGCGATCCCATCCCTGACAACACGATTGCCCAAGGAGACGCCGATGCAGGTGTGTGAAACCCCGCTTGACCCGGCCGCGGCCGCGCTCTGGGCCGCCCATCCGGCCGGTCCGCCCACCGATGTGGAGGATCCGCCGGTGGGCTTTGCCGGGTCGCATGACCAGATCCTGTTGCTCCGGCTGTTCGTCGCCGGCAAGGCGCTCCGGCTCGGCGGGCTCAGACCCTTTGAAATCGCCCGCGCGGCGCGGGTCAAGACCTTCCAGGTGAGGGCGCTGCTCGACGGCGACAGCCCCGGCACGGCCGCCGGCACACGGCTTTTGGCCTGGTGCGGGCTGGAGGCGGATCGTTTCGCCGCCAATGCGTTGCTGATCGCCGCGAGCGGCATCCGGGCCGCCCGCGCGGCCCGCCGCCGGCGGGAAGATCTTGAAACGGAAAAGGCCGGGCTGGGCGCGCGGGTCCAGGCGCTGATGACCCCCGGTCGGGGCCGGGGGCAGACCCCCGATCGATCCCCGATCGCTGTCGGGGACAAGGGCCGGGGACCCGCGCCGGGGGAGGGGCGGGGCGATGGCTAAACCACGCAAAGGCGATTGGATGCAGACCGCGACAGGCCGGGTGTTCTGGCCGATGGACCCGCGCCCCG
>JAEPNV010000022.1 GCA_017643215.1 Roseibium sp.
ACATGTTCGAACCCCAGGAATGCTGGAACTACTTTGACGCAACCGGATATGTTTCCACATAAACGCCCGACGCTCTAGCCGGTAAACTGGCTCGCAAGCGCCTTGTCGGCCGCGCCCTGTACGCCGGCTTTTGAAACGAGCAGACCGGCCGCGGTCGAGACGATCAGCGCCGGAATTTGCGAGACGAGCCCGTCGCCAATCGTCAGCAGCGTGTAGTTGTTCGCCGCTTCGCTGAAGGACAGCTCCATTTGGGCGACGCCAATGAAAATGCCACCCAGGATGTTGATAAAGGTAATCAGCAAGCCCGCGATGGCATCACCGCGGACGAATTTCGACGCACCGTCCATCGCGCCGAAAAACGAGCTTTCATCCTCAAGGTTTTTCCGGCGTGCCCGGGCTTCGGCTTCATCGATCAAGCCGGCGGACAGATCCGCGTCGATGGCCATCTGCTTTCCGGGCATAGCATCGAGGGTGAAACGCGCCGCGACCTCGGCGATTCGGCCCGAGCCTTTGGTGATGACGATGAAATTCACAATCACCAGGATCGCGAACACGATGATCCCGATGACGAAATTGCCGCTCATCACCAGATTGCCGAAGGACTGGATGACGTTGCCGGCCGCGGCAGTGCCTTCGTGGCCGTTGGACAGGATCAGCCGCGTGGAGGCGATGTTGAGCCCCAGCCGAAGCATGGTGGCAATCAGCAAAACGGTCGGAAAGGACGAGAACTCCAAAGGCTTTTGGATAAACAGCGCGGTCATCAGGACCAGAACCGAAAAGACGATCGACACGGCTAGGAACATGTCGAGCATCATTGGCGGCATCGGCATGATCAGCAGCGTCAAGATCACCAGGATCCCGGTCGCCAGACTCACGTCGCCGCGTTTCAGATTGTCCCAGATGTTCTGAACTGAGGGGAACGCGAGCCCGCCCGCCGCCGGTACGGACGCACCGGGGTCGTTGCCAGCCGCAGGAGCAGTTTTTGCCTCGTCGTTTGCGGTCGTATCTGACATTTACCGCCTGTGTCCCGCCCGGATTTTCGCCAAACCAATGTGTTCGCGCCATCAGTAAAGACGCGTCAGTCCCTTTGGCGCCTTATGGCGCCGCGGCACGCATCTCGCCGGGTGCCGGAACGTCCATCCCTTCGCCGGTATATTGGTTGAGCTTGTTGCGAAGGGTCCGGATCGAAATGCCGAGAATTTTCGCCGCGTGGGTTCGGTTGCCGAGGCAGTGATCGAGCGTGTCGAGGATCAGATCGCGCTCCACGTCCGCTACCGTCCGGCCGACAAACGATCGCGTAACGGCTTCCGCCGTTTGAGCGGCCCGTTCCGCCGCCCCCCGGCTTGCCGCGAGCGGGCTGCCGTCCGGCATTCTGATCGCCGCGGCGTCAATTTCTGCCCCGCTCGCCAGAAGAACCGCCCGGTGCATCGTGTTTTCAAGTTCACGCACATTGCCCGGCCAGGGATTGGCCAAGAGCGCTTGTCGTGCCTCGCGGGAAAAGTCCTTCTTGGCAACACCGTTTGTCCGCGAATACTGGTCCACAAAAAACGCGGCCAGTTCCAGGATATCGGCCGGACGTTCGCGCAGGGCCGGCAACTTGAGATTGACCACGTTAAGGCGGAACAAAAGGTCTTCCCGGAACGTTCCGAGCCGGACGCATTCAGCCAGATCCCGGTTCGACGTCGCCAGGATCCGAATGTTGACCGGTACGGGGCGTGTTCCCCCGACGCGGTCGATCACCCGCTCCTGGATGGCGCGCAGGAGCTTGGCCTGGAGGCGGACATCCATTTCGGAGATCTCGTCCAAGAGCAGCGTCCCGCCATCGGCTTCCTCGAATTTGCCGATCCGCCGGGCAACAGCACCGGTAAAGGCGCCTTTCTCGTGGCCAAACAGTTCTGATTCCAGAAGATGTTCAGGAATGGCCGCGCAGTTGATGGAGATAAACGGTTTCGACGACCGGTTCGAGCACCGGTGCACATGCCGCGCGACGACTTCCTTACCCGTCCCGGACTCGCCCGTGATCAGAACAGACGCTTCCGACGGCGCGATCTGCTCAGCAAGCTTGACGACCGCAGCCATGGCCTCGTCACGGTAGATGAGATCGCCGCGCTCCTGTGCGACAGCCGCCAATACCGCCGCGATGAGCTCAGGATCGGGCGGAAGTGGAATGTACTCTTTCGCGCCCGCCCGAATGGCCGACACGGCGGCCTGGGCATCGGTATCAACACCGCAGGCAACGACCGGCACATGCACGCGCTCGCCCTGCAGTTTTCCCAACAGGCCTTCGATATCGAGGCTGACATCCACCATCAATAGGTCCGCGCCCCGGCCGGAACGCAAAACCTGGAGCGCGCCGTCCACGTCGTTCGCGTGGGTGACCTGCGCCCCCCGTTGCATGGCGATTTTCGACGCGGCGCTGAGCTGACCACCCAATGTCCCGACAATTAAGAGCCGCATGGCTGGTTCTCCCCTACCGTTCGGTCTTGATGATTTCAGTCATGGTCACGCCGAGCTTGTCCTCGACCAGGACAACCTCGCCGCGCGCGACAAGACGGTCGTTCACGTAGATGTCGATGGCCTCGCCAACTTTCCGGTCCAGCTCCAGAACTGTCCCCGAAGCCAGTTTGAGGAGGTCCGACACGTGCATCTTGGAGTGACCGAGAACGGCCGAAATCCGAACGGGAACGTCAAACACGGCCTCAAGATCGCCAGCCGATTGCGGCCCGTGGTTGTCTTCGCCGTCGGTCGGCGGACTTGGCGCTTCCAGCTCGTTGAGCGGAATACCGGTTTCCTGTTCGTCGCTCATGCCTCAGCGTCCTTTTGATTGGCAGGCTCCGCCCGCTCCCGGCCCGCCTTGAGTTCGGCGGCACGTGCTTGCAGATAGGCCTTGATACGGCCGTCGAGTTCCCGTTCCAGGGCCTTGCGGTCGCGGACGATGCCACCGTCGGCCCATTCGATATGGCAGTCGCCGCGGGCGATATCGGGTTCGCCGAGTATGACCAGGCGTCCGTCGAACCCCTTTTCATGAACGATCGGATCAGCCCGTTTTTTAAACGCTTCCATGTCCCGTTCATGAATGCGCACAACCAGATGCGGCGCCCGCCGCAGCGGTCCGAGGCACTCTGAAAACAAAGCGGCCACCTCGGCCAGTGGCTGGCGGGCGATCAGGTGCGCGCACAGACGGCGCGCGATCACGAAGGCAAGTCCGGCCGCGTCCTTTTCCTGCGCAAGCTGCTGTTCTTCAAGACCGCCAACGGCGGCCTCCGCAGCTTCCACCAACCGTCCGACTTCCTGGGTCAGAACGGTCTCCTGGGCCGTCGCGTGCTCCTTCAAGGCCTGGGCCCGGCCCTCTTCGAAGGCCTGGGCTTTGGCCGTGGCGACAAGTTTTTCGTGCTCGCTGACCGCGATCATCGGGATCTCCGGCTCTGGCGCGGCCACCACCTCGGGTTCCGGCGGAGCGGCGAAATCGATGTCGAACAGGAATTTCGAAGGATTCACGTTCTTGCTCATGTGTTCAGGTCACGGCCCGTGTACTCACGCCGTCAGTAGATGATTTCGTCATCGCCCTTGGATTTGGAGATCATGATTTCGCCCTTGGCAGCCAGGTCCTTGGCCTTGTTCACCATGCTGGTCTGAGCTTCATCAACATCGCGCAACCGGACAGGACCGAGCGCCTCCATATCGTCCTCGAGCAATTTGGCGGCGCGCGATGACATGTTGCTGAAGAAGAACTCTCGGGCACTGTCGGTCGACCCTTTGAGCGCAATCGCGAGCTGATCTTTTTCGACATTGCGCAGCAACGTTTGACAGCTGGCCGCGTCGAGCTTCAACAAGTCATCGAAGGTGAACATCAAGGTCTTGATGCGATCCGCAGCTTCCCGGTTTTCCTCCTCAAGAGCGGCCAGGAACCGGGCTTCGGTCTGCCGGTCGAAGTTGTTGAAAATGTCGGCCATCATTTCGTGACTGTCGCGCCGCGAGGTGTTGGTCAAATTGGACATGAACTCAACCCGAAGCGTTTGCTCGACTTTTTCCAAAACCTCTTTTTGAACCGCGTCCATGCGAAGCATCCGGCTCACCACCTCAAGCGCGAGCTCCTCCGGCAATATGCCAAGCACCCGCGCGGCATGGTCGGAATTGATTTTCGAAAGAACCACGGCAACCGTTTGCGGGTATTCGTTCTTCAGATAGTTTGCGAGAACGTTCTCCTGAACGTTCGAGAGCTTTTCCCACATGTTCCGGCCAGCCGGGCCGCGGATTTCCTCCATGATGATCGACACCCGGTCACCGGGCAGGAAATTCGACAAGAGCCGCTCGGTGGCATCGACATTGCCGGTCAAGGCGCCCTTGGAGCTCAGGCGCCGGACGAAGTCGATGAACAGCGATTCCAGCATGAGTGGCGTCACCGGCCCCAGATTGGCCATCGCGGCTGAAATCTGCCGGATCTCGATTTCGTCCAGCTTTTCCCAGATCGGGCGCCCGTGATCCTCGCCAAGGGCCAGCAACAGAACGGCGGCGCGTTCTGCACCTTTCAGTTCCCGCTCTTCCTCGTCCTCACTAACGGTGAGTTGTGCTTGAAGCGCATCGCCCTGCATTACGCCGCCTCATCCAGCCAGCCGCGGACAATCGTGATGGCTTCGGTTGGGTAGTCCGCAATCATGTCGCCAACCTTTGCAATCGAACTGGCCTGCATCGCGCCTTGTTGCTTTGCATCTTCCAGCCACTCGATCCGGAAATCCTCGTCTTCCTCGTCGTCAGCTGGCACTTCGGTTTCCGCAACCAGCATCCCGTCCGGTCCAATAACAAGTTCCTGCGGCTGCTTTTCTTCCGGTGTCACAATGCGCCGCAGCAACGGCCGAACGACAAACAACAGCAGGAGAAGCGAGATCAACAGGAGCACACCGAGCTCGGCAAAGCGCAAGATGTCGTCCTGGGTAAACTCAAACAGCCCACCACTATCTGCAAGCAGGTCGCCTTGAGGCGCCATGGCGAACTGAAGATTGACGACCTCGACCACATCTCCGCGCGCCTCATCAAATCCAACGGCGGACCGAACAAGCACCGCGATTCGATCGAGTGTTTCCTGGGACCGCGGCGTGTAGGCAACCTCGCCATCGGCGTTTGGCGCGTAGGTGCCGTCCACGAGCACGGCGACTGACAGCCTTTGAACACGCCCTGCTTCAACCACTTCGGTTCGGGTCGATCTGGAGATTTCGTAGTTGACAATCTCTTCCGTCAGGCTCGACTGCTCCACAGGTCCGCCGGGCCCATCATTGGCGTCGGCATTTGGCAGTTGGTTGCCAACGGTGACCTGGTTGATGTTGTCCGCGGTCGAGGCGGCTTCCTCTTTCGTCTGGGTCGAGCGAACGACTTGGCCGTCGGGATCGAACGTCTCGGTTGTCTCGGTTGTCCGGTTGAAATCCACCTGCGCGGCGACGCGAACGCGGGACCGGCCCGGCCCCACCACCGAGTTCAGAATTTCCTCGATCTGATCGCGGAGCCGGGTTTCCACCGCAACGACACGCTCTTGAAGACCGGCGCCAATGACCCCGTCTTCCACCGTATCTGCGCCGGATGCCAACAGACGGCCGGTTTCATCGACAACGGAAACGCGTTCCGGGCTAAGCCCCTCGACCGCCGTTGCGACGAGGTGCTGGACGGCGCGTATTTCGCCCTGACCCAACGAACCACGGACATTGACAACGATGGAGGCCGATGGCGGGCGTTGATCCCTTTGGAACAGCTGGCGCTCGGGAATAACAAGATGAACACGTGCCGTGTTGATCCGGTCGATCGCGGAGATCGTGCGTGCGAGCTCGCCTTCCAGGGCCCTTAGATGATTGATGTTTTGAACAAAGCTGGTGGCCCCCAGCGTGTCGGACCGGTCGAAAATCTCATAGCCGATCGAACCGCCGGTCGGCAGACCATCCTCCGCCAGCTGCATTCTAAGACGGGCGACACGTTCTTTCGGGACCAGGATCGTTGCCCCCTGGCGTTTGATCTCGAATGGAATGGCAAGGGTTTCCAGTTGCGAGACGATCGCACCTGAGTCCTCAAGCGTCAGATCCGTGTAGAGCGTCGTCATTTGCGGCGCCGTGACGCGAAAAATGATAAACGCAAAAACGCCGATCAAGATGGCGGCGACCGCCCCCATGGCCGCGACGCGTGCCGGCCCGAGTGTTTTTATGAATTCGACAAGTCCGTTCACGAATGCCCACCCATAAATGGTCCCCACGCCACATGGATCCCGACATCCGCGATCCATGCGCTCCACGCAGCAACTGATGGGCAAAATTTGCCGCCGAGATAGTTAACAAGGTGTTAACGGACGCTATCCCCGATGAAGGAAATGAGGGATTTCCGCCGAATTGGAGGTTGCGGATTGCAATTGAGGTGGGGAAAAATTGCCGGTGACGTTAACTCTTTGGTCGGCAATTGGCGAATTATGCTGGTCTGGCCAGGATCTATTGGGGACCAGGATTTGGCTGCGGCTGCGCCAAACACTCGACCGGCAAACCAGGAATGCGGCGTTTTCCGTTCGCGGTACTATGGAACGCGCATCGCAACAGAAAGCAAAAAAAGGCCGGCGGGGCCGGCCTTCATAGACGCATCCAACGCACGTCTGTTTATCAGGCGAACGCCTGTTACCCGCGGTATTGCTGAATACGTGTTGCGCGCAAGCCGGCCAAACCATGTTTTTCAATCGAGCTTTGCCAGGACAAAAACTCCTCAACGGTCAACGTATACCGCTGGCATGCCTCCTCCAAAGACAGCAGTCCGCCGCGCACGGCAGCGACGACTTCCGCCTTCCGGCGAATGACCCATCGTTTTGTCGAGGTCGGGGGCAAATCAGCGATCGTAAGCGGACTGCCGTCCGGACCGATGACATATTTTACACGCGAACGAATCTGTTCGGTCATTGTACTCTCACACTAACCATGACCAAGGTTGAGTGTGACGATACCCCCAGCAGCTTAAAATTTGACTAAGCACCCGGAGACGGGTTGTTAACTATAAAAACCCAAAAACATAAATAATATTTACTAATACAAAACGAACCGCGGTCAAATCTTAAGGAAAATAGAGGTACTTGTTAACCAAACAATTCCTGTGTCGCAAAATGCAATGCTTCTGCACATTGCAGCATTTGGTATCGGGCTGCCGGCTAAGTGTTCCCACGAAGTATGATCTCGACACGAGGGCAGCGCATCAGCACCGAAGAGATTGAGATCAGGATGCCGCGTTGACGGACCTCACGGCGCTGACCGGAACCGAGACGTCGCCAATTCGTAAAAACGGCGTGCCAGTTGACAGGTCCAGCCCATCCACCACACCGGTGGTTTCGATCGAGACGGGCTCGGCATTGCCTGCCGCATCTGTGACGTCGAAGACAATCGAATAAGCGCCGTTGCGCGCCTGCCCGCCGGCGTCGGTCTCTCCATCCCAAGTGAAGTTGCCACCACCTGGCGACAGTGTGACATCGCCAGAGTAGACGGGCGTCCCGTTTGCGTCCCGGATCTCGAACGTGCCGCTGGCCTCCTCTGTGACACTGTAGGCCCAGTTCGCGCTCCCATTGGACAACATCGTTGTGCCGCCCGCCGCCGTGACTTCCGTACCGAGATAACTGACATATCCGCTGGCTTGACTGCTTTCCATCGTCGCCATGATCTGCGCCAGATAATCATTGGTCTGGATGGACTGCTCGACGGCCGAATACTGAACGAGCTGATTGGTGTATTCGGCAGAATCCAGCGGATCCAACGGATCCTGGTTTTGAACCTGGGTCGTCAACAGCGTCAGAAAAAGCTCGTAGTTTCCAACGAGGCTTTGATAGCTGCTCGATTGAGACGCGGTGTTGGTATTCGAGATGCCGTTAATGTCAGACATGTCACGCTAGGCCCTGTGGAGGTATTGGAGATGCATGTCGCCGGGAAACGCATCGGACAAGATCAAGGACATCCGGCGCAGGTGATGCGCGCCCATCATCAAGACGGATGTGCGCCGGGTTTGGGCAATGCGGGTCCGGCCCTTCGGGTGAGACAGGAGGCGTCGATCTGGCATGAAACGCCCCTTGACCGTATCGCCGATACGCTCTGCGGGTCTTTTCCCGCCATCTCTGGCCTCTTGTCTCACGACATGCGCCTCCAATGCGTCCACAGGGCCTGGTCCTTGCATCGCTTTGGCGCGCCAGGCGCGGCCGAAAGCTGTCCCTTCCGTCATATTCGGATATCCAATCCATCCGCGCGGCCGGACATGCTCACATGCACGGTCTGGGCGGACGGGTCGTCAACTGCCGGATCATTGTCGGCAGGCTCAGATGATCCACCCTCGTCCTGCCCCCCGGACTGCGGATCGCGGTCAAATCCAAAGCCTTGGGATCCGGAATCCTTGAGCGAGAACTTGAGCCCGTCCGGATCAGCGTTCAGTCCCGCTGCCTCCAGCGCCCGCTCCAACCCGCGCTGATCGCGTAAGAACATGTCGAGGGTCTCCGCACGCTCCACGATCAAATGGGCCTGTACGGTGCCATCCGCAGCGACCTTCATATTCACATCGACACGGCCAAGCTCAGGGGGATCAAACCGCATCTGGAACCGGGTCTGGGCGTTCTGGATATGCCGCGCCATTTCGCCGGCGACCTGTGCGGCCAACTGGCCAGACTGGGCCTGGCTCGGCGGCATCACAGGATCTGAGCGCGTCATAACGGGGGTGTCGGCCATTTGACCGGAGAGCCTCGGATCGAAGGCCATCATCGGGTCGCCGTCCGGCTCTGGACCAATCTGCAAGGAAACGGCCATCGCGGTGCCCGCCGCCGACGTCATCGTGATCCCCGCGGCGCCGGTTTCGGCTCTCGCCCCGCCGGGACCAAGTGTATTCACAGCCAAGGCGTTGGGACTTCCACCGGATTTCATGGCCGTTTGAGCGACGGCACCGGAGGTTTGGAACCGCGGACTTGCGGCGGTCACAAGCGGGATGGAGCTGGGGACGGGGGCAGCGGATACCGCCGGAGTGGTGCCTTGCGCAACTCCGGACACTGGCCGAACGGCCAACGGCAGGGCTATCGGATCCGGGATCGCGGTCTGCGCGCCAGAGCCTCCAATGGCGGCGATGGCGCTCAAGCTGCGCGCGCCCACCTGGGCGCTGCCAGGCAATGAGGTTTCCCCGCCATCCACTCGGACGCCGCCACCACCCGGCGGATTGGCGTCTGGCATCACCGGATCAGATCCGGGCCCGGCGGGCGTGTTGGAAAGCACCTGCTTGGCCGCGGCCGAAACGACCGGCTCAGACCGCGGGAGTGTCGGCTCAGGACCGACAACATCGACATCTGCAAGCTGCGTGGCAGGGATCTCAACCACCGGCCGGGCGGACGCCGGCACCAACTGAGGCCCAGTCGTCACAGCACCCTTGGCGACACCGCCAGCATCGGCGGCATCGGCGGCAAGCCCTTCAACAAGACCGCCGGTCGCAGCCCCCCGCAGCACGGGTTCGGCCCCAAGGCTGCTGGGTGCGTCAGCCACGGCCATAGGCACTGCGCCAGGCCGATGGGTGTCACCATGGCCCGGCGCGGTCCATACCGCCGCTGGCGACATGGGACCCGGACCGGCGGCCCGCACTTCCGCCGGCAAGGCGCTCTGCCAACGCTTGACCGGCGCACCTTCAGACGAGCGCGCGACAACCGGCACGGAGGCCGATGGCTCTACCGGCTTGGCAACCGGTAAGGACGGCGGCTTGTCGCCGGGCGTCGGCGGCGCGTCCGCGCCCGGCTTGGCATCCGCACCTATCGGGAGCGCGCGGGGCAGAGGGTCGGACGGAATTTGGACAATCTGCTTACCCGGATCCGGCGACGGCTTGGATGGCGCCACCGCTTGCGCATTGGCCGGCACACTTGGCACCACGGCCTGCGGAGGGGCGCTCCTGCCGGATGACACCTCAAGATCACCCTCAGGTGCTCCGCCGAGCCCTGTAACGGCGGCCTGCGCACCCGCCGGGACACCGACCGACGGCGGTATTGCTCCACGGGCCGCATCCGGATCCGGAGCCGCACCGGCATTAATCAAACCGCCTGACACGCCCGCGTCCAGAACGCTCTCGTCCTCGCCGAGGGACGGTGCTGACGGCACATCGGACGCAGCGTCAAAGGCGGCAAGCACGCCGGGGCTCGCCGGCGCATAGGCCAGCGTCCAAACGTCGAAAGCCGGTCCATCGGGCGACGGCTCCGCCAATGCCTCACCGCCCGCTCGCGCGGCCTCGCCCGGCCCCAGAAGCGCGCCGAACCCGGTTTGACCGCGGTCGCCCACTGCGGCCGGCATGCCGACCAGCCCGCCAGGCGTGGACGCCGGATCGGCCTTCGCCGTCACATTAAAACCGGTGAGCAATCCAAATGGCAGCACCAACACCCCCGCGCTCATATCCTCAGGCACAATCACCCGCCGAGGTAGGAGCAAAGGACAGGCCAACTCGAAAGCCAGATTTTCCTTATTTATTTCAGATACTTATTTCCAAATAACAAATCTCGCCGCGCCGGAAGACCCGGCAAGCCCTGCCGGGCGGGAAAGCTTTGCCGGGCGAAAGCGGCCAATGATTGGATTTCGCGAAGCTTGCAGATATAGTGCGCGCGAATTGGAACACGCCGCCGTAGTCAGGCCCACCGTATTCGCAGAAGAGCCGGCTGAAACACCGCCCACCCGTCAGGGCGCTTCGCGGCTTTTATCTTGGTGTTGGAAACATGAACAACAGTCTGGATCTTCCCGGCCGCCCCGAGGACACGCGCGTTGTTGTCGCCATGTCCGGCGGTGTGGACAGCTCCGTGGTCGCCGCTTTGATGAAGCATCAAGGGTATGAGGTGATTGGCGTCACCTTGCAGCTTTATGACCACGGCGCCGCGGTCAGCAAGGCAAAGTCCTGTTGCGCCGGCGTCGATATTCACGATGCGCGCCGCGCGGCGGAAACGATCGGCATCCCGCACTATGTGCTCGACTATGAAAGCCGGTTCAAGGAGGCGGTCATGGACCGGTTCGCCGACAGCTACATTGCCGGTGAAACGCCGATCCCGTGCGTTTCCTGCAACCAGACGGTCAAGTTCACCGATCTTCTGACCACCGCCAAAGACCTCGGCGCCGATGTGCTGGCAACGGGTCATTATGTGCGCTCCGCGCCGCTCGGCAACAAGCGTGCGCTTTATCGCCCCGCGGACCTGGATCGTGATCAGAGCTACTTCCTCTTCGCGACCACCCAGGAGCAGCTGGATTTCCTGCGTTTTCCGCTCGGCGGCATGCCCAAGTCCAAGGTGCGCGCGCTGGCCGCAGAGTTCGGCCTGTCCGTGGCCGGCAAGCCGGACAGCCAGGACATTTGCTTCGTGCCGAATGGCGACTACGCTGAGGTGATCCGCAAATTGCGTCCGAACGCCGCCGAACCCGGTGACATCGTCCATATGGATGGACGGGTTCTCGGCCGCCACGAAGGCATCATCCATTTCACCATCGGCCAGCGCCGCGGGATCGGCGTTGCGACCGGCGACCCGCTGTATGTGGTGCGCCTGGACGCCGATGAGAGGCGGGTGATTGTCGGGCCGCGCACGGCGCTGGCGACAAAGACCATTTTGCTGCGTGAGCTCAACTGGATCGGCGACCAGCCGCTCGACGAGGGCGAGGAGATCCCGCTTTATGCCAAGGTTCGCTCGACCCGCCCGCCGGCCCCCGCCACGTTGCGCATGCTGGGCGGCAAGGCCTTTGTCGATCTCGCCAGCGGCGAGACCGGCGTGGCGCCGGGCCAGGCCTGCGTCTTTTTCGACAGCGATGACGAAACGGCCCGGGTTCTGGGCGGCGGCTGGATCCACAAGACCGAACGGTCCGGCGCCTGGACGATCGATAGCGCGTCGGCGTCGGCCGCCTGAAGCCTGAGGCGCATGCCCGGTTCTTCCAAGGGCCGGCCTCTTTGCGCCGCCGCTGGATTGCGTGTCCCGCCCGGACAGCCGCACCCATACGCGGCAGGGTCGGCGGTGTGCCGCTGAGCAGACACGGCCTTTTATATCGCACCGGCCGGACAGGCGCGTTTGCCGGCCAAGGCAATTGGATCTTGCCGGCGCGCCGTTGGCGGATTTCCAGCATTGGACGGCCGGACCGTTTCGTCGCCGGAAACGGTTTTGACCGCTTGACGGCTGCGGCGGCCAATCCTATAAGCAGCGCACGTTTTTCAGTGGCCAGCACGCGGCGCAACAGCCGGCAACCACTGACTTGGGCGGAGTAGCTCAGCCGGTTAGAGCAGCGGAATCATAATCCGCGTGTCGGGGGTTCGAGTCCCTCCTCCGCTACCAAATTTCCCAATAAATTTCTTATAGTTCGATCTCGCACTCTACGAGCACATCTGCGCATGGAACGCCCCGGGGTTGCAGTCTGGGTTGCCAAGGCGTGGGTTAGAATGCGATGGATTGAGGCGGATGTTCTGATTCAACAATTGGTCCGATCAGCACGTATGGCGCAATACCTTATTCAGGAATACTTCAATGCGCTCGACCGATTGCGTCAGTTCTCAGGCACCGCGACGGAGCAGGTCGTTCGACGCGCCTTCGAGAACCTCCTGGAAGCCTGGGCGAAAAGCGATGGCCTGATCTACGTTCCCGAACTGGAAGTAGAGACCACGCGGAAGACCAAGGTCTATCCCGACGGCACGATCCTGCACGACCTACGTGTGCCGCTCGGCTATTGGGAAGCGAAGGACACGGCGGACGATCTCGACACCGAGATCACGAAGAAGTTCGCCAGAGGCTATCCGCAGGACAACATCCTCTTCGAGAACTCGGACACGGCCGTTCTCATCCAAAACCGGCAGGAAGTGGTGCGCTGTAGTATGCGCGATCCTGAGGCTCTGGAGCGCCTGGTTGGTCTGTTCTTCGCTTACGAGCGGCCGGAGATCGCGGAATTCCGCAGGGCGGTCGAACAGTTCAAGGCCGACCTGCCGCATGTCCTCGACGCGCTGCGCGAGAAGATTGACGCCGCCTATGCGACGAATGACGGCTTCCGTACGGAGGCGGAGCGGCTTCTCAGCCACGTCAAGGACACCGTGAACCCGACGCTTGGCGAGGCGGATGTGCGCGAGATGCTGATCCAGCACATCCTGACCGAGGAGATCTTCAACCACGTCTTCAACGAGGGCGATTTCCACCGCGAGAACAATATTGCCAAGGCGCTCTATGAACTGGAGGCGACGTTCTTCACCGGTGCCGTCAAGCGCGACACGCTGAAGGCGCTCGAGCGCTACTACGCTGCGATCCGCGCCAACGCGGCGCAGATCTCAAGCCATTCGGAAAAGCAGACCTTTCTGAAGGTCATCTACGAGAACTTCTACAAGGTCTACAATCCGAAGGCCGCTGACCGGCTTGGCGTCGTCTACACGCCGAACGAGATCGTCCGCTTCATGATCGACGGCGCCGACTGGCTGTGCCGGCAGCATTTCGGCAAGGGGCTGATCGACCGGGACGTCGAAATCCTCGACCCCTGCACGGGCACCGGAACCTATATCTGCGAGC
Source organism: Roseibium sp. (assembly GCA_017643215.1). Classification (GTDB taxonomy): domain Bacteria; phylum Pseudomonadota; class Alphaproteobacteria; order Rhizobiales; family Stappiaceae; genus Roseibium. The sequence goes on from JAEPNV010000022.1 coordinate 13,520, forward strand.
TCTTGGAGAGCTTCCGCGGCCAGCGCGACAAGCTTGCCTACAAATACCGCAACGAGCTGCACGCCAACGAGGTGGCGATCCTGCCCTACTATGTAGCGAACCTGAACATCGAGGCGACCTACGCCGCGATCACCGGGCAATATGCCGAATTCCCCAATCTCTGCTTCGTCGACACGCTGGACAATGTGACGGCGCTCGGCATCCGCTCGGGCCACCAGCATGATCTTTTCGGGGCGATGAGCGATGAGAACATCGAGCGCATCAAGCGCCAGAACCGGCGCAAGATCTCGGTGATCATCGGCAATCCACCCTACAACGCGAACCAGCAGAACGAGAACGAGAACAACAAGAACCGCACCTACAAGCGGATCGATCAAACGATCAAGTCGACCTATATCGCGCAATCAACGGCGCAGAAGACCAAGGTCTACGACATGTATGCCCGGTTCTTTCGCTGGGCGTCTGACCGGCTCCACGATGACGGCGTGATCGCCTTCGTCACCAATCGTAGCTTCATCGACAGCCGGACCTTCGACGGGTTCCGCAAGGTGGTGGCCGAGGATTTCGCGGAAATCTGGGTCATTGATCTTGGCGGCGACATTCGCGCCAACCCAAAGCTGTCCGGCACGACGCATAATGTCTTCGGCATCCAGACCGGCGTGGCCATCTCGTTCTTCGTCAAGAAGAAGGGTAAGTCGGAAGCTGTCATCCGCTATGCCCGCCGGCCGGAAATGGAGCGGGCTGATGACAAGCTTGCCTTTCTCGACGGCGCCCATCTCTCGTCGTTGTCGACAGAAACTATCATCCCCTCCAAGCGGAAAAATTGGATCAATCAAGTCGAGAACGACTGGGATGACCTCATCCCGATCGCCGACAAGAAGACGAAGGCGGCTAAAGCCGGTTCTCAGGCCCGCTCGATTTTTCGCCTCTTCTCATTTGGACTGGTCACAAATCGCGACGAGTGGATGTACGGACGTGCGGATTGGGCTCTTCGAGACCAAATCGCGTATCTGATTGATCGCTATGAGGCCGATAGAGCGAGCCTTCCCCGCACAAGGGATGGCAAGCTAGACATTGATAAGCTGGACAGCACGATCAAATGGACTCGCTCGATCAAAAATAGACTCAAGAAAAATGAAAGATTGGACGCTAGTGGAGCGCCCATCGTGGATATTTATTATCGACCCTTTGATAAGCAAAAAATGATATTATACCCAGAGTTGGTAGAGATGCTAAATAGATCTAGGTCGATATTCGGTAATTCTCTGATCTCAAATAACAGAGCGCTTGTATTCACAGATCCAACGTCCCAGAAACCTTTCATGGCAATTGCAAGTGACATTGCGATCGATATGCATCTGGTCGGGGCGGCTGCCGGAGCTACAGCAGTGCCACGCCACCGCTACTCAAAGTCCGGCGAGCGCGTCGACAACATCACCGACTGGGGCCTGAGGCAGTTCGAACAGCACTACGGCAAGGCACCGCTCGGGCCACCGCCTCACCCTGAGGAGGGCGCGGCAGCGCCCGTCTCGAAGGGCGAGGCGGACGGGGCATCCTTCGAGACGCGGCCTTCGGCCGCTTCTCACGATGAGGCCGAGGGAGCGGCGCTGGCCGCTGCTCGGAATGAGGTTCGGGCCAGGGTCGCGCGCCCGATCGCCAAGGACGCGATCTTCCACTACTGCTACGGCGTGCTGCACGATCCGGTCTATCGCGAGACCTATGCGATCAATCTGAAGCGCGAGTTCCCGCGCATTCCGTTCTACCCCGATTTCTGGCAGTGGGCCGACTGGGGCGAACGGCTGATGGATTTGCACATCCACTACGAGATGGTCGAGCCCTGGCCGCTTCAGCGCATTGACGTTCCCGACGACAAGGCGCGAGAAGCCGGCGTTTCGCCGACGCCGAAACTCAAGGCCGACAAGGACCACGGGATCATCGTGCTTGATTCGGAAACCCAGCTTTCCGGCATCCCGGCGGAGGTCTGGGACTACAGGCTCGGCAACCGCTCAGGGCTCGAGTGGATCCTCGACCAATACAAGGAGAAGAAGCCGCGCGACCCGACGATCCGCGAGAAGTTCAACACCTACCGCTTCGCCGACTACAAGGAACACGTTGTCGACCTGCTGAAGCGCGTCACCCGCGTGTCGGTCGAGACGATGGCGATCACCGAGGCAATGAAGGGGGCAAAGCGTGATTGACCGCTCGCCTTTTCAGAGAGACGCACCATGAGCGAGCCGTTCACGCTGCGCATCTTTGTGCCCGATGGCGACCCGGAGGGCGTGCGCATCATTGACCGCATGAACTGGACGGGCCTTGAGCTTCTGCAGGCAGCAGCTTGCGCACTGTCGCGACTGGCAGAAACATCCGCAGCGGGTTTGAGGGCAGCGGTGGGAAACCGTATCCCGCATAAAGCTTTGTCCGCCGTTCGACGAGCTCAGGGTTCCCGTCGTCCAAGACATCGAAAACCACAACGGCGATGCCGACCTGCTCTGCGGCTTGTGCGACACGCAACAGCGCATCGACCAGAAGGTCGCCACCATAACCCTGACCGGTATAGCGTTGATCCACACCGATCATCGACAGGAACGCCGCCGGGATCGAGCCATTCGCGGGCCGGGAGCTGGCGTATTTCTTCGGCAGGTTTTTATAGTCGACCGCATGGGCGTTGAGCGCATAAAAGCCGATCACCGCGCCGTCCGGCGCGGTCATCACATAGACGCGGGCATTGTCCGCCTTCGCCAGCTTGTTGGCCGTCTTCTTGAAAAAGTTATCGACCTGTTCGACACCACAGGAAAAAGCCGTCCGATCCTGCTTGTCTGGATCGAACGGCTCTATGGTGTTTTTTTAGCCGGCGTCGCCGGTCACTTCGGCAGGACGCGCGCCTTATGGCGGGCAAATGCGCCCTTCAGCTTCTCGGTCGGCTGCGGTGGTGTTTCGAGCGCATCGAAGAACGCGGCATGATCGACCGGCCCAAGCACGGTGCGTTCGTGCGCGGCGATCGTTTCAAGCGCGGACTGATAGGCGGCATTCATCGTAAAGACGCTATCATCCACGCCGCTGAGTGCTGCCGCGCTGGATCGCCTGTTTGATGTGCGGCTTGGTGCGGAAATTCATCCGCTCGGTCGCGCGTTCGTCAATGTCTTTGGTGCTGTCGGTGAACGCGCGCATTGTCGTTCTCCTAAAACTCTATCCGCAGATAATGTACGTCACAAAGGCGTACATTTCAGTAGTCGGACATACGGTAGGATACCGCGATGAAAAGATCCGACACGCGGTCTTCACGTCCGAGGATCGCTATTCCGCTGGGTGGTCCGGCCCGGAGACATGGGTTACAACCTCGTGCCGAACGGGTTGCCGATTGTCTGCAGTGTTGTCTGCTCCAGGTCGACATATCCCAGATCACAGCTCATGAAGCTGATCAGCCAAATTCCGTCCTCAACTTTCCAGCGGCCGAAAAATCCACTTGCGAAGGCCCTGCCAAGACTGATCTTTTGCCGGCTGAAACAGATCCGGCAACTTTTGGTCACTCGGACCGTCCGGCCATGACCGCTACCGCAACACGAGCACCGGCCTCTTGCTGTGCGCCAGCACTTCCGCGGTCTGGCTCCCAAGAAACATTCTGCCCAGACCGCGCCGGCCGTGGGACGCCATGACGATCAGGTCACAGTTTTCCTGCTCCGCCGTTTCCAGGATGCCTTCTGCGGCGACCCGATCGCTGACATGACGTGTTTCAGCCGCGACACCGGCGGCCTCCGCAAACGCAGCGGCCTTTTTGAGGATTGCCTCCGCCGAGCGCGCCGCCGCATCTTCGTAACCCTTGATGGCGTCGAGATCACCGTGCTCAGCTGCGCTTGCCATATCCAGCGCCGACCACGGCTCTGTCACCGAAACGAATATCGCCGTCGCTCCAACGGACTTCGCCAGATGAATCCCATGCTCCACGGCCACTTGGGCCAGATCAGAGCCGTCCGTTGCGATTAAAATCGTTTTATACATACTTCCCCCTCCCATCGGGCTGGCCGGACTTCAGGTGTCGGCCGGTTTTGATTTCCGGAAATCCTGGACGAGAGCGCCGCGACCCGAATATGACCTTAGTCAATACGGCCTTCGCCGAAAACCAGCACCGGCTTGAAACGGACCGGGATGAGACGGCCGCGCAGCTCACGTCAATGTTGCTCCTCCCCGCCGGAAACGTTCAGCGATTGGGCCGTGATGTAGCCCGCATCGTCCGAGCACAGAAACGCGCACGCGGCGGCGACATCCTCGACCCGGCCCGTGCGCCCAAGCGGAATCCTGGCGCGCATGGCCGAAAGGTAATCATCCACCGTCATATTCTTTGCCCTGGACATGAAATCGTTCTGCCAGGCGCCGAGGCCGGTGGTGATATGGTTGGGGCAAACGGCGTTGACCGTGATGTTGTGCTCCGCCAACTCGACCGCTGCGGAGCGGGTCAGGCCGATGACACCATGCTTTGATGCGGTGTAAGCTGAGGTCAAGGCGGAGCCGGTCTTAGCGGCCTTGCTGGCGATGTTTACAATGCGCCCGCCGTTCCCTTGAGCGATCATGTGGCGCGCAGCGTGCTTGATGCCGAAGAACACACCGCGCAGGTTCACGCCCATCACGGCATCCCATTTCTCTTGCGTCATCTCCAGCAGCGGCCCGAAGAAATAACCGATTCCGGCATTGTTGATCACAATGTCAACGCTGCCGTACCGGTCCGCGGCAAAATCCATTAGCCCGGCGACATCGTCTTCCACCAGCATATCGCCGCAGAACGTCGCCACCTCGCCGCCATCTGCACGGATCGCCGATGCCGCCTCCTCAAGGTCGCCGGAGGTGCCGACACCGTGCGCCGGTGCAATGTCGCCCTTTGTCCCGCCGAGATCGTGCAGAACGACGCGCGCGCCGTCCTGCGCAAGACGGGCCGCGATCCCCTGACCGATGCCGCCCGGGCGGCCAGATCCCGTCACGATCGCGGTTTTGCCGTCTAGTCGCATGTCGTCCTCACCTCCTCTTTTCAGCCACCATGAACAGCCCGTTGCCGGCGGAGATTTGAACCGGAGCCGCGATGTTACGCTTCAAGGGCGGCGAGCGACGGTGTGGCGAGCCAGGCGGCATCGGCACGTCGTTCGCAGCGCGCGTGTGGGCACCGGCACACGACGTCTAAGTTGGCGCGCGGTCGAGCGTGTTGGCGCCCGACATGTAAACGGCAACGGCGGAAAACCTTTCCCCTGTGATTTCGAAAAAGTTGCAGTTCGATTTATGCGTCAGGCTGCCGTCCATCTCGATGTTCTCAACGTGAAACCGTGCGGCGATGCGCCTGCCGTCCGGATCGGGGACATAGACAAACCGGTCATGCCGGACGGCCTTGTGGTTGCGCCACAGCCGTTTGAACATAGCGCTGACCGCCTCATGTCCCTCCAGACGCACGCGATGCGTTTCGACGGAAAAAACGCAGTCCTCGGTTAACGTGCTCAAAAGCGCGGGCAAGTCTTCCTGATCGACAGCCGTGAAGTATTTTTCAACGAGGGCAATCTGTTGTTGAGGCGTCATGTGATGGGTTTCCGTGCTGCGAGCAGGGTCAGCAGAGGTGTCGCGTCGGCCGCGCGGTCAAGGTCAAGGCAGGCCGACCAGATGGCTTCGGACTGATCCGGCGGCCAGGCGCGCGCGGTGAGCGAGAAGAACTTGTCGCGCAAGTCGCGTTCGTGGAACGGATCCCGCCAATCCCCTCGATTGGTGTTGGTCTTTGCAGTGAATTTGCGCCCGTCGCGTGTCGTGAGGGTGAGCCGCGCCGGCCGTTCATCCGGCAAGCGTGCGCTCATGGCCGGATCTTCGCGAAGGTCAACCCGTTGGGCGAGCGCGCGGATCCTGTCATCGCAAATGCGCCCGGCAGCAAAGCTCTCAACCCCTGTCGAACCGGTGACAATGCGTGCCGCGATGGCAAAGGGCAGGGAAAACTTCGCGGCCAGTACGTTGCGCGGTTCCGGATCGCCCAGTTCAACCGCAAGACCATAGGTTTCGACGGTTATTCCTGCGATGGCGTCGGCTCCAAGGCCCCTGGCGTCTACGAGAAGAAGCTCCAGCGCATCGAGCGCCGCATGATTGAACCGGCAGCAGGCGTGCAGTTTGAAGTAGTTCCGTGTGACTTCCCAGCGGGACCCCAGATCACGGCTGAGTTCCGCCTCGTCGAAGCTATCGGACACGACATTACCAAAAACGTTTGCCACGCCGTTGCGGTCGGCGGAAAAACCGGTCTCCACCAGATCCGATACGATCAAGCCGGTCTGATTGGACACGCCCGCAAACACATTCCGAACAGTCCCGCCTTCCAGCATGGTGTTTCGAGAGGGCGTAGATCCCAGGCTCGCGGCCATGTTCATTGCTTCTCTGTGCTGCGCTGCCGATTTGCCCGACAAGCGCAGCACCCCAACCGCGGCGCCGATGGCGCCCCATGTCCCGTGAGGATGCATCGACGGTCTCAGCGATGTGGCAATACCCACGCGCGCGGCGGCCTCGTAGCCCACTGCGATCGCGTCGAGGAGATCGCGTCCCGGGCACGGGATTGTCGAAGCTGCCGCGAGAATGGCGGGGATCACATGAATGGCCGGGTGCCCCTTGGCGAATTGGTGACCCTCGTCCATTTCAAGCGCGGTTCCCGCCGTCCCGTTCAAGAGCGCCGCGATTTTCGGAGAAGTCCGCAAGCCATGACCGATCACGGCCGCGTCTCCGCGCCCCTCGTTGGCGAGTCGTTCGGACAGTGCACGCACTTCGGCTTCCGCCGCTCCGCCAACGATCGCGCCGATCGTGTCCGCGAGGATCAAAGCCGTTTTCGCCCGGACGTCCGCGGAAGGCGCCGCAAGAGCCGTTGCGTCCGCCAGAAGCCCCAAATGATCCATTGTTGATTGCTCCCGATTGTCCTGTTCTCTACGTTGCGGGTCCGTGCCGACGGCGCGCGGCATCTGCTGCCAAAGGGGTCTGAAGTTGAAAAAAGTGCTCGTGATCGTTCCGTTCCCCATGACCGAAGAAAACCGCGACCTGCGGCGGGCGCAGTTGGAAGCGGTTCGGCTTGGTCCCGAGATCAGTTTCGAGTTCCGGTCGGTGCGCGCGGCTCCCAAAAACTATGTCAGCGCGTCTGACATGGCCCTGGCGGAGATCGGTGTGCTTGAGGCCGGTTTGAAAGCCGAGTCCGACGGCTTCGATGCGATTTGCGTCGATACGGTAAGCGACAGTGGCGTGACTGCGCTTCGGTCCGAATTGTCGATTCCGGTCTTTGGGCCGGGGAAGGCATCGGTCCTGATGGCGATGATGCTCGGGAAACGGTTTTCGATCCTCGCGATGTGGCCGCATTGGAGGCATTTCTACGAAAAAACCTTGATGGAACTCGGTGTCGCCCACGCTTGCGCCTCGATCCGGTCGCTGGACGTGACCCCGGACAATCAGGGATTGCTGGGGCGCAAGGAAGACGAAACCTTTCAGGCCCTGGAAAACCTGGCGAAGGCGTGCATCGAGGAAGACGGCGCCGACGTCATCCTTCTGGGCTCGACAACGATGCATCAGGCGCATGCCTTTCTCGCCGAGCGGCTGTCGGTACCGGTCATAAACCCGGGGCCCCTTTCCTACAAAATGGCCGAGGCCGCCTTGGACCTCGGGCTCAGTCACAGTCGCGCCGCCTTCCCGCGGTCTCCGGCCCCGCAGACGGATGTGTTTCACCGCATGCTGGATGGCGCTCAACGGTCTAAGGCTGCCCGCTAAGACGGCACATCTTTTCGGCCTGCGGAATGCTCCGCCTGCCCCGCGCAATCCACTTGCCCTCAACCTTTCTTTCAAGGGTCCAATGACGTTGACCTGTTCGGAATGAACGGTCGGAACCGCGACCGGGTGCAATCTGGCGGACCCGATCCTTGTCGTTTTGCTTCAATGCCGTTTTCGAAACTCATTGCGCCGAATATCCGCCATCCACCACGAGATCAGCGCCGGTCATGAACCGGGAGTCGTCCGAGGCCAGAAAAACTGCAGCGCCAACCAGATCGTCGGGCACGCCGATACGGCCCAGCGGGTACTTGCCTGTTAGCGCATCCCGCACCGCCGTTTCGGATCCATAAACGCCGATCAGTCGCTCTGTCAGAACCGCACCGGGCGAGAGCGCGTTGACGCGAATGCCGCCCGCCGCGTGATCAAGTGCCATGGCCCGGGTGAGTTGGATGAGGCCACCCTTCGACGCGCAATAGGCGGGATTGGCAGGCACCGCGACTGAGCCCAATTGCGACGCGACATTGATAATCGTTCCGCCTCCGCTGGACACCATCGCCGGAATGGCTGCACGGCTCATCAGGAATGCTCCGGTCAGGTTGACTGCCATAACCAGGTTCCAGCCCTCAAGCGTCAATTCGGTGACAGCGCCGCGAATACCGTCGGCCGCTGCGCAGTTCACCAGAATGTCGAGACGGCCAAATGTTTCCGCCGTATCAGCGACGGCATCTTTGACGTGCCCTTCGTCAGACACATCCACCCGACGAGCCAGGCCGCCGTTTGGCGGGGCCGGCGGGTTCAGATCAAAGGCGGCGACGCGAACGCCGTCCGATGTGAACCGCTCGACAATCGCCGCTCCGATCCCGCGCGCCGCACCGGTGACGATCGCCGTTTTTCCGACCAATGAGGTCATGGACATCTCCCTGGAACGTGCTTCGGATTTTCTTTCGTCACCCGAGATCTTTTGCGCCCCTGGGGGCGTGTCGCGTGTGCCTGGCGGGTTGTTCCGGTTTTTGCCCGCCAAGCCTCCCGGGATCAGTGGGCTCGCTCGAACCGCCGACCTTGCCAAGAGCCATTTATCCCCGACATTCAATGTTGACCCAATGATATATCTATATAATTTATTTGGAAGGCCTTGATTTCGAATTCTTTCAGGTCCGCCAGAGCGGCCGGCGATCTGTCGAACCCGCGCCAAGCACTCTTTAAGGGGTCGCGCGACGCCGCCGGACTGGATGTTTCGGCGGTCGTTGGAAAGAACCGCGAGGGCCCAGACGGACCATGCGCCAAGGCGGAACGGAGTGGGCTGCACAACGAAGAAGGGAGGCCGTGCGTGACGCATCGCAAGACATTGCGGAATGAGCTGCTGGTCGGATTTCATATCCTGGACGAGGAAGGGCAGAACAGCGGGATCGCCGGTCACCTGACAGCGCGCGTCCCGGACGAGGAGCGCTTGTTGGGTCATCGCTATGGCTATTCCTTCGATGACGTCAGGGCCGACGATATCCTGGAAGCCGGATTCGATCTTGATACCGGGACGGAAGACAGAGTGAGCCCGTCACTCGCATTCCATGTGTCGATCTACCGGTCTCGCGCCGATCTTGGCGCGGTTGTTCACACCCATGGTTTCCACGCGCTGGCTCTTGGAGCCGCAGGCGAGGATTTCCGTCCGGTCTATCAAAGCGCATTGATGTTGTGGGACCGGGTTCGTCCATACGACCGCTACGATGGCATCATCGAAAACCACGAGGTCGGGTTGCGGATGGCGGACGCTTTGGGCGACGGCAGCGTGTTGGCGCTTCGCAATCATGGGATCATCGCGGTCGGGCGCACCATACCCGAAGCGGTATGCGCAGCCGTGATCTACGAAGAAAACTGCGCAATTCAGCTGGCCGCTTTGGCCGGGTCGGATCTCGTGTCACTTGGCGGTCCAGAAGCCGAGCAGGCGCGCGCGTTCCTATCAAGCGACCGGGTTTTTGCGATGCGATGGAACCAGCTTTGGCGGAATGCGGCCCGTACGCGGCCATTCCTGGCGGAGGCCGCATGACGACAGAAGCGATGTTTTTGGCTCAGTTGAAGCACATTGGGCTGAAGCCGGAGGATCACGAGATCGAAGAGCTTCACGCGGCCTTTGTCCGCCTGACAGAGCTTTTTCGATACTTGGAGACGGACGAAAGCCGCGTCGATGCAAAGGCGCTTGCCCGTTTTGACCCGCGGGAACCGCTTTAGAATGCATACGGTGACAGAACTCACCCTCAACCAGATGTCGTCGTTGATCGCGGCTGGTGAATTCAGCGCGGTCGAGTTGACTGAGGCCCATATCGCCCGGATCGAGACGCTCGATCCGGTCTACCGCGCATTCGTGTACCCGACGTTTGACCTGGCGCTGGAGATGGCACGCGAGGCGGATGCTGAATTGGCGAAGGGCCGGCGGCGCGGTTCCCTCCACGGAATTCCGCTCGCGCTGAAGGACGCATACGATACCTCCGGAATCCCCACGACCGTCTGTTCCCGCTTGTATGCCGATCGTGTGCCGGACCGCGATGCGTCTGCCTGGGCGCGGCTGCGCGAGGCGGGCGCCATTCTCTTGGGCAAGCTGGAATGCACCGAACTTTGTTTGGGCGGGCCTTCGAAAGACGGACTGGTGCCCCATGCGTTGAATCCATGGGATCGGGCGCGCTACGCCGGAGGTTCATCTTCCGGCGCAGGCGTGGCTTTGGCGGCCGGGATGGTTCCAGGCGCACTGGGCTCCGATACCGGGGGGTCGATACGCATTCCCGCAGCGTATTGTGGCATCGCCGGACTGAAGCCGACTTACGGGCTTGTGAGTCTGTATGGGTTGTTTCCGCTCTCCGGTTCGCTCGATCATGCCGGTCCCATGGCGCGGACAAGCCAGGATTGCGCACTCTTGCTCGATGCCATCGCAGGCCATGACCCGAAAGACCCAACCAGTGTTCCGGTCGCGCGGTCGGCGGCCACGCCCTCCCTTAAGGAAGATCTGGCTGGTGTCAGGATCGGATATGTCCGCCAATTTGCCGAACATCCTGCGGTGAGCGAAGAAGCGCGGGGCGCGACCGAGGCGGCGCTTGCGGTCATGGCGGAACTTGGCGCTGACGTCCGGGACGCGCAATTGCCGGATATCATGGAGTTCACCATCTGCAACTCGACCATCATGATGACCGAGGCATTTGCCATTCACGGCGCGGATTTTCGAACGCGGGCCGCCGAGGTCTCAGCCCTGACGCGGGCGCGTATCACGCTTGGCGCCTTCATTCGGGCGGAGGACTACATCCGTGCCCAAAAGAAACGGCGCGAACTCGCGCGTGCGACCGCGGCGGCGATGAATGAGGTCGACGTGCTGGTGTATCCGGCCGCGCTGGGTGACCCGCCAGAATTGGATGCTGTGAAGCCGTTCTATTTTCTTGAAACACCCTTGATCACCGCCCCTGCCAATGTTGCGGGCGTTCCGGCCGCCTCGGTGCGGGCCGGGATATCCAAGGCAGGATTGCCGATGGGCATTCAGATAACAGGCCGTTTGTTCGGCGACGCGAACGTGCTGCGCGTGGGCCACGCCTATGAGACGGCCACGCCTGAATTCAACCGGATCGCGGGAGATACGTCTTGATCCTACGCTGATGTATCGGCTTCGATCGGCATCAGATCTGTGGCGGCCAGTCCCCCGGATTCATGCAGCGTTTTGCGGTGCTGATGCTTTGGGCGAGCGCATCACGACCCAGCCGCTCACGATAATCAGACCAATACCGGCAAGATCGAGCAGGTCGGGTTGCTCGAAAAAGAACAGATATCCGATCAGGATGGCCCAGATGATCCGCAAGTAGTCCAGCGCGCCGATCATCATCGACGACGCGAAGCGGTAGCTATAGGTGACACAGGTGTGCACCCCAAGCGCGACGAATCCCAGCACCAGGAACAATCCGAACTCGGTCGGTGTTGGCACGGTTAAGGATGCCCCTCCGACCAGCGCGTAGAAAATGGCACCGAAGAGGCTCAGGTAGAACACCACTGCGAAGTTCGAGCTTCGCGCTGGCATCCGGCGTACGGCGAGATTCATTCCTGCGGCAAGGATGGATCCGACCAAAACGACAAGAACGTCGAGGCCGATTCCGCTGGCGTCCGGCCGGAGGATCAGAACCGTGCCAAGAAAGCCGGCGCCCATAGCTAGCCAACCGGAAAGCGAAACCCGCTCGCCGAACAATAGATGCGCCAGCAGAAGGGCGAAAATCGGCGTGGTGAAGTTTATCGAAGTCACGGTCGCCAGCGGCAGGGTTCTCAGCGCGAAATAGAAACACGCCATTGTCGCGATCGCGAAGGCTGCATGAACGGCGTGCGCTTTGATGTCGGCCGTGCGGACAGCCGCACGATGTTCTGCCTTGAGAAGAAAGGGCAAGAGCAAGAGCAGGACAAGCTCCGCCCGCCATGTGAGCATCTCTAGCGTGCCGACGCCCATCTCCGCGAGGGTCTTCACTGACGCACCCATGATGGGAATCAGGATCGTGTTCACCAGCATCGCGACCGCCCCAACCATGGGGCGCGGCTCCAGAACCCCGGAATAGCCGCTCATGTTTCAGGCACCACGCGCCAGATCGGACCACGTGCCTTCACCTGGTCGAGCAGGCTTTCATCGAACGGGGGAAGTTCGTAGCCCAAAGGTTGGGGCGGCCTGTTCTCGTAGCCGCAAAGGCGCTCGATGACGTCGCGGATGCGTGGGTCGGTGTAATAGGCAGTGTAGGTCGCCGACAACACGGCACCGAAGATTTCCGGCGCGTCGCCTTCGATCCTCGCCAGAACATGTTCACGTTCATCCTGACTTTGGCCCTCGAACCCGGCTGGCAACATCGCCAGCAGAGCGTCGAGCGCTTTCACGCCATCCGGCTGCAAACCGGCCATTTCCCGGGTCTTTTTTGCAAGGCCGTGCGAGCCCGCCGCCGGCCAGTCGGCGCCATCGCCGGGCACAAGCGTGTTGAGGAGTACTTCAAGGAGGCTGCCATCACTCATGAGGGCTCTGCTCCAGCAAGACCAAGCCGGTCTCGCATTGCGCGTCCGGCGCGCAGTGCGATCGCTTGAAGGGTCGGAGTTGGATTTACCGGTGCGGCGGAGGCAAAAAGCGAGCTATCCGCCAGCGTGAGGTTGCTGATGCCGTGTACCCGGCCATCGCGGTTTGTTACGCCGAGGCGCTCGTCCTCGGCCATGCGTGCCGTCCCCATCAAATGAAACCCGGCCGCGCGCGAGAGCTCGGTGACATTGATCTTGTCCGCCCCAGCAGCGGTCAATGCTTCGGTCGCGCGATCGATCCCGAAACGCAGCATCGATTTCGTGTTTTTGCCGAGCCGATAGATCATCTTTGGAATGGGCATTCCCCAGCGATCCGTGCGGTTGGCGTCGATTTCGATCCGGTTGTCGCGCTCTGGAAGGTCGTCGCAGGTGACCGTGAGACTAAGGGTCCGGCCGAACGACCGTGTGAAGGCCGCCGCGTGCTGTTTTCCCCATGGAAGCGCGGTGCCATACCCGCCCTGAGCCGTGGTGAGCGGCCCCTGGCCACGAAGTACCTGCATCTGGAAGCCCCGTTTGAAGCCGCGCGCCGTATCAGTTTCATAAAACTCCTGACTTACAAGTGCTGCGGCAAAGGCGCCGCGGTAACTGGCGAGCGGTTCGTCAAAAACGCCGGTGACGATCGCTGTCGGATGAAGCATCAATCCGCGGCCGAGAAGCGTATGTTGGATCTTGCGCTGGTCAAGAAGAAGCCGCGCCGTCCCAAGGCCGTTGCCCGCAATCACGGCTTCGGCGCAGGCCACTCTGTTCAAACCGCCATCCCGGTCGATATAGGAGAGCGCCTCGACGCGATTTCCCGGCGGCGAGAGTTCGATACCGGTCACGGTTGCTCCGGTGCGAATGTCGACGCCTTTGGCGCGCGCTTGGCCCGCATATGCGATATCGGCGCTCGCGCGGGCATAGCGCGGGCAGCCCAATCCGCAAGGGCCGCAATTGTTGCAGGGCGCTCTGCCGGCCCGGCCCGTTGTCAGGATCGCGGCATCGGAAGGCCACCAGTGCCAGCCGAGTTTGTCGAACCCGGCAGCCAGTTTTTCAGTCGCCGGGCAAAGCGGAAGCGGCGGGCATGGTCGCCGCCGCCGCGGAGGGTTTCCCGGATCGCCGGAAAGTCCGGCAACGCCCATCATGCGGTCGTTCAGATCGTACCAGGGTTCAAGCTCGCGGTAGTCCAGCGGCCAATCGTTGCCAACGCCGTCAAGCGTACGGGGGCGAAAATCCGAGGGGCGAAATCTTGGAAAATGCGCACCCCAACGAACAGTGCTACCACCAACCGCGTTGAAGAACGCTGGTTTTATTGGCGAGCCGCTGTCGTCCACTGGATGATCGGCAGACCCGGCCCGGATGTTTGGATTGGCATTGAAACGGGTTTGCTGGGCAAGCTCCCACCCGGCGTCGAGCGTTGGAGCCCGCCGCTGATCGACGTAATCGCCGCGCTCCAGGATCACAACCTTCAGCCGCGGATCTGCGACAGCCCAGGCAAAGGCCAGGCCGCCCGCGCCACCTCCGACAATCACGATATCAGCGGTTTCGCTCACCGCGCGCTATCGTCCTCCGGCACGTCGAGATCGACCATTCCTTCGCCCTTTTTCATGGCGTTAAAGGCGCGGCAACTGGCCTCGAATGCCGGGACGCCGGCGGGAAGCGCGGCCATAAAGGCGGCTTCGTACACTTCCTTCCAGGTCGCGCCGTTCTGGATCGCGCGCACCGCGGCCCATTCGATGCCTTCCGGATCACCCTTGACCGCGGTCGTGACTCCCACGAGAACCAGAAACCGTGTCTTGAGGTCCATCGGACGGCCTTCGGCATCGCCGAACAGCGTGTAAGAGGCGAGGTTGCCATAGCGGCGCAGCATCTCCGGATCGAGCTCGGCCAGATACTCGTGCACCGGCAGCGTGTATCCGCGGACCTCGCGTATCTTGTCCAGTTCGGCTTTGCCTTCAGGGGTCATGAGATTTCCTTTCCGTTGTCAAAGGCGACGGGCGGCCAGTTCGCCCTCGCGAATTGCATCGTTCACCCGCCTGGGCGACATGGCATCACCGATCAGGTGGCATTCAGGGCCATCCGTGGTGCTGATTTCGTGATAAAGCGCGTCCTGGGCATCACTGCCCACGACCATGACGACCGTTTCCACGTCATCCAGCGTTTCGGTTTTGCCGGTGTAAAGATTGCGGACCGTGGCGCCGGTTTCCGTGATCTCCGAGAGTTCGCTGTCAACGCGGAAGTCGACACCCAGAAGGAGCAGCATCCCATGGACCTTTCCCCAGTCCCGGCTGGAGGCCAGATCGGGTGACGGCTGCCCCAACTGCGTGACAAAGGTGACCTTCGCGCCCTGTCTGGCTAGGTATTCGGCCGTCACCGCACCTTGCCGTCCGCCCATCGTGTCAAACAAAAGGGCGTGTTTGCCGACGGCCGGTTCTGCTTCAAGGAGCTCTGTGTAGCTGTAGACATGCGGCAGGCCGGCTCCCGGCAAAGGCGGGCCGGCCCACTTCTCGGGTCGAAGCATCGTCCAGCCATGCTTTTGTCCTGACGAACCGGTGGCAACGATGACCGCGTCGAAACCGGCCAGATGCTCCGGCCCGGCGGCTTTTCCCAAACGAACGTCGATATCTTCTTCCGCGATGCGGTCGATCAGCCAATCGACGATGGCGACAAGTTCCTTTCGGCTATCGGCCTTCTCCCACCAGCGCACTTGCCCGCCGAGCTGGTTTCGCGCCTCAAATAGCGTAACGGCATGGCCCCGGCGGGCCGCCGTCCATGCGGCGCGAAGCCCTGCGGGCCCGCCGCCGACGACGGCAATCCGCCTAGGACTTTCGCTTGGCTCCAATGCGTCCTCGTCGAACTCCAGTTCCTGTCCGGCTGCCGGATTGTGGATGCACCCAATGGGCGCCTGGGCAAAGATCGTCGACATGCACCAGTTGGCACCGACACAGGGGCGGATGCGCTTGGCTTCGCCATTCATCGCTTTTTTGCCCCAGCGCGGGTCCGAAATGAGCGCGCGCGCCATTCCGATGAAGTCGCATTTGCCGTCCGCGAGGTAGCCTTCGGCTTCGTCCGGATCGACAATACGCCCAACGCCGACCACCGGCAGCGAAAGCGCCGATTTGACCCGCGCGGTCGCGTCCAGCTGGAAGCCATGCTCTTCCGGCGAGGTCGGATAGATATGCATGCGGTTGATGTACGTCCCGTGGCTCAACGAGATGTAGTCGACAAGCCCGGTCGCTTCGAACCGTGCCGCGATGTCGGCCCATTCATCCGGACCCAGTCCGCCTTCATGCCCATCGTCTGAATTCAGCCGCATGCCGACGATCATCCCGTCACCGACCTCCGCACGGGTCGCGTGAAGGATTTCGATCACGATCCGCATCCGGTCTTCGAGAGACCCGCCGTAATTGTCGTTTCGATGGTTCGTTGCCGGTGACAGGAACTGGTTGAGCAGGTAGCCATGGCTCATGCCGTGCACCTCGACCCCGTCAAGGCCGCCTTCGCGTGAGATCCGGGCCGATTGGCGATAGCCCTCGACGATTTCCGCGATGTCCTTGCCCGTCATCACATGGGGCATTTCCCGGTAAACACCGCATGGAATGGCGGAAGGCGCCCACACCGGAAGGCCATTCGTCACGCTGTTTGTCTGCCTCCCGCGGTGCCACGGCTGCGACAGCAGCAAGGTGCCGTGTTCGTGCACCGCGTCGGCGAGCTTGCGGTATTCAGCCGCCATGCGCGGATCAAAGGCAAACGCCTTGCCTTTGTAGGGCTGCGTCGTTGGATGCGCGGCCATCGCTTCCATCGTGATGACCGCGGCACCGCCCTTGGCACGTGCCGTGTAGTAGGCGACATGGGAGTCTGTGAACAGGTGATCCTTCACGAGAAGGGTCGCGTGCGCGGTCATCCAGATGCGGTTGCGGGCGATCTTGGGCCCAAGCTTCATGGGGCTGCCAAGCAGGGGATAAGCGGCGCCGGTCATGCAGTCTCCGTTTGTGCAATGCGGTTGCCGCCATCCGGGATCCGCAAGCAATTTGCCTGGTGTTCGGCGCTCCCGATGTGATGCGGTTTGGGCACTTCGTGTTCGCAGAAGTCCTTCGCCACGGGACAACGGGTGCGGAAGGTGCATCCGGACGGCAGGTTGATCGGCGAAGGGATTTCGCCCTTGAGCACATGCCGTTCCAGCTTCGCGGCGGGATCGGCCGGCAAGTGCGCGGACAGGAGCGATTGCGAGTACGGATGCGCCGGGTTGCTGAAAAGCTCGTCGGTGCGCGCGCTTTCCACAACGGAGCCAAGATACAGCACGACGATCCGGTCGCTGATCAGTTTCACAGTGCCCAGATCATGGCTGATGAAGAGCATCGCTGCGTGCGTCTGCTCCCGGATCTCGTTTAGAAGATCGAGGATTTCGGCGCGGACCGATAGGTCGAGAGAACTCGTGGGCTCGTCCAGTACGATCAATTTCGGGTTTGTCGCGATCGCGCGCGCTATGCAAACCCGCTGGAGTTGGCCGCCGGACAGATCGCTGGAGTGGCGCCGCAGGAATTCCGGCCGAAGATGGACCCTGTTGGCCAAGTCGACCGTTTTGTTTTCACGTTCGCTTTTGGACAGGCCGAGATGGAGTTTCATGGGTTCGGCGATCAAATCACCGATCCGCATTCTTGGGTTCAATGCGCTCCAGGGATCCTGAAACACCATCTGCATGTCCCGCCTCAGCGGGCGCATCTGGCCTTCCGGGATCTTGGTGATATCGCGCCCGTCGAAGATGATCTTGCCTTCGGTTGGCTCGGTCAGGCGCAGGACGGCCCTGCCGATCGTCGACTTCCCCGATCCGCTTTCGCCGACCATGCCAAGTGTTTCACCCGGTGCGATCGTAAGATCCACGCCATTGACCGCGTTGACAAACACCCCGGACCGCCCGGTGGGGAACCTCTTCGCAAGATTTTCGACTGTCAGGACTGGAGACGTCATTGGGGGCCTCCACCCTCGGGCAAAGCTCCGGAAAAGTGGCAAACCGAGTAGTGCCCGCCGCCGATCTGTTTGCGCGTTGGGGGCGTTGCGCAGACGTCTTCGGCAAAGGTGCACCGCGTCCGAAGCGGACAGCCACTTGGAAGGTTGTAAAGATCGGGTGGCTGGCCGCCCAGCTTGGCACCGCCGCCGATCTGCAGCTTTTCCGGTGTCGAAGCAATGAGCGAACGCGTGTAGGGATGGTCAGGCTTGGCGAAGACCTCTCTGACGGGGCCGGATTCGACGATTGTGCCGGCAAACATGACCGCAATCTCGTCGCTGTAATGCGCGACGATCCCCAGGTCGTGGGTGATGATGATCATCGCCATCCCGAAACGTTCGGTCAGGCCTTTCATCAGGTCGAGGATCTGCGCCTGTACCGTCACGTCGAGGCCTGTTGTCGGCTCGTCGGCGATCAGGAGCTTTGGGTTGTTCATGAGTGCCATGGCGATCAGCACCCTCTGCGCCATACCTCCCGACAACTCATGCGGCCAGGCATTCGACCTGTTCGCCGGATCGGGAATACCGACCGCCTGCATCATGTCCAGGGCCCGCCCACGCGATGCGGTTACCGGGCCGCCCGTGTGCGCCTGATGGATGCGGACGAGCTGGTCGCCGATGCGCGTCAAGGGATCGAGCGAGGTCCTCGGGTTCTGAACGACCATCGCGATCTGATCGCCGCGCAGCGCGTTCAGCTCTTCCTGGGGCATCTCGATGAGGTCTTGACCATCAAACAAAACGCTGCCGCCGACAATGCGCGCCGGCGGGCGCAACAGGCCGCAGATCGATTGTGCGGTCAGCGACTTGCCGGCGCCGGTCTCGCCCACGAAACCCAGTACCTTGCCGGCTTCCAGCCGGAAGCTGACATCGTTCAACGCCTTTGCCACGCGGATCTGATTATCAATGTCGCGCGAGATAAAATGCGTGCGAAGGTTCTCGACTTCCAGAAGGCTCACTTGGCGGCCCTCCGGCGCGGGTCCGTCAGATCCTGTAGCCCATCGCCAAAGAGGTTTAGCCCGAACACAAGGAGGATGAGCGCGATGCCCGGGAAGAGCGCAACCCACCATTGCCCGGTTACCATGAATTCTGCGCCCTGCCGGATCATTGCGCCCCATTCAGGCGTCGGGGCCTGAATGCCGACCCCGAGGAAGGCGAGCGTCGCACTGATCCTGACCGCCCAGGCCGCGCGCACGGCGGTTTGTGCCATTGCCCCCTGAACGGCATTGGGCAGAAGGTGGATGAACAGGATCCGCCAGGTCGGATTGCCGGCCGCCTTTGCGCTTTCAACAAAAACCGACGAACGCAGGGCAAGGACCTCCGAACGGACCAAGCGCGCGAACACCGGTGAGTCGAGGAACCCAAGGACAAGCACCACGTTCAAAAGCGATTGCCCCGTGGCCGCGACGACCGCCAACGCTAGGATAATCGACGGAAACACCCGAAGGCCGTCGAAAAAACGCATCAGCACTTCATCCAGAAATCCGCCGCGGTATCCGGCGATCAATCCGACCGGAACGCCGATCACGATGGCGAGGAGGACAGCGGGAATGGCGATGCCGAAACCGAATTTCGCGCCGTAGATGACCCGCGAAAAGACGTCCATGCCGTTGCCGTCCGTACCGAACCAGTGTTCCGCGGACGGTGGCTGAAGGACACGGTCATGGTAGGCGGAGACCGGATCGTGCGGCATCAGGAACTCGGCAAAGAGCGCCATGAAGCCGAAGGCTACAACGATCAGAACGCCCGCCGCCATTGTCGGGCTGACGCGCGCAATGCCGATGAGCCTGTTTTTCAGGCTAAACCCCGGTTCGGCCGTCGTGCTCTGTTCGATGCCGTTGCTGACTGTCTCTGCCATCAGCTCAGCTCCGATCTCGGTTCGATCAAGTGGACGATGATGTCCACGACCAGAAACACCAGCACCGAGAACAGGGCGAGGGCGAGAACATAGCCCTGAACCGCCGTGAAGTCGCCGCGCACGATTGCGTTGAGGCCATATTGTCCGAGCCCACCCCAGGCAAAGACATATTCGATCAGCGACATGGTGCCGACCAGCCCAGTCACTTCGGTGCCGACGAATGTCAGGATCGGGACGGCGCTGTTCCGGAAAACAAGTTTCCGCACTGTTCTTTCCGGAAGTCCGCAGGCGCGGGCGTATCTCACGGTCTCGGAGGAAAGCACTTCCAATGCAATGGCGCGTGTCTGCTTGATAATCGGTGCCGCCGAGACGATCGCCAGGCAAATCACCGGCAGGATGAGATGCGTCGTCGCGGACCACGCCGCCTCCCATTCCGCCGCGAGCAGACCGTCGATCAGGTAGGAACCGGTGACTGTGTCGGGAGGAAAGATCATCAGTCCGATCCGCCCAATGGCTGGCGGGGCCCAGTCCAGCAGATAGAAGAACACGAATATCATCACGAGGCCGAGCCAATAGGTCGGGATCGAGAAGCCAAGCAGCGACAGGACGCGTGTGGTTTGATCGAATTTGCCGTTCGGCCGGAACGCCGCGCGCAACCCGACCGGAATGCCAATCAATGCGCCCAGTCCGACACCCCAGAACAACAGCTCCAGCGAGATCACAGCGCGCTCAAGCATGTCATCCAGCACCGGGCGATTCGACAGCCAGCTTTCGCCCAGATCACCCTGCATGACATTGCCGGTATAGATCAGGAATTGCTGCCACAGTGGCTTGTCGAGACCGAGTTCCTCGCGGATCATATCGAACTCGGCCTGGGTCGCCGTCGGACCTGCGAGTTGGCCTACAGGGTCAAGGCCGCCGACGCGGATCAGCATAAAGGTGATGAACACCACGCCCAACAGAAGCGGGATGACCGTCAGCGTCCGACGCACCAGAAACCGCGTAAAGCTCACCGTGCCATTGTCCTATGCTCGACGAAAGAACCGCGCCGCCGGCGGGCGAACCTGCCGGCGGCGCGAGTGTCGGTGAATTAGTCGCCGCGCAGCTCCTTCCAGCGTTCGTGCTCATCGGGGTAGTAGACCCAGCCCGACACATTCGGGGCCATCGCTTCGAACGTTGCCGGATATGCCGCAAGGATCCAGGGCGCATCCGCGGCCCAGATCTTCTGAGCATCGTCCATCAAAGCGAGCCTGCTATCGAAGTCGAGCTCTTCCCGGCCCGCATCGATCAGCGCATCAAGGTCGGCATTCACGTATCCCGCACGGTTCGACACGCCAGCCGAATGCGACATCAGGAACATGGAATAGACGGCGTCCAGAACGATCGGACCGTCTTCCCAGGTGAAGAAGCACATGTCCTGCACAGCCGGCGCGGCCCGGGCGCGCATCTCGGAGGTGGTCACCCGCGTCGGCTGGGCGTTGATACCAACCCGTTTCAACATGTCGGCCACCTGGATTGCGACAGGCTCCTGATGCCAGAAGGCGTCGGCGTAAAGCAGTTCAACGGGCTCATCAATACCGTCTGGGTAGCCGGCCTCGGCGAGAAGCGCCCTCGCCTTGTCCGGGTCAAAGTCGTAGACCCAGTAGTCCTGCGCGCTGCCTGCGATAATCGGCGACACGATGGACCCGGCCTTGTCTGCCTGACCGGCAAACACGGCCTTGTTCAAGGCGTCTTTGTCGACGGCGTAGTTGAACGCCTGGCGCACACGCACATCAGAGAACAGGTCGCATTTCGGGTTCATCCGTGCTGCAGCGACGGACCGGCTGGTGGCACGTTCGACCTTCACTTCGGGGTCGGCCTGCATGTCGACGACCTTCTGGATCGAGGGCCGGTCGATCCACTGGACTTCACCGGCTTTCAGGAGCGTCACGCGGCTCGCTTCGGAGGGGATCTCCTTGTAGATCACACGGTCATAATAGGGCGCGTCTCCGAAATAGTTTTCATTGGCAACGAACAGTGCCTGGTCGTCGGCACGCAGACGGCTGAGGTGATAGGCACCGAAGCCGGCTGTGTTCGATTCCATCCATTTCAGCGCCCAAGGGTCGTCATCGGTCGCGTGCTTCTTGACCTCTGTCGTGTCGTAGATGCCGGGCACATAGAGGGTCAGGGCATTCAAGAGGATCGCGGAAGGGGCGGACAACGTGAACGCGACCTCGTATTTCGAGATCGCCTCAACGCCCGTTACGTTCGATACGCGCGCGATGAAATTGCCCGTCCGCTTCTGCGCGAAGGACTTGGCCCAGCTCCACTCGACATCGTCGGCGGTCAGCTCGTTGCCGTATGGGCTCAGCACGCCTTCGCGCAGCTTGAAGACCCAGGTCTTGCCGTCTTCGGACACCGTGTAGCTTTCCGCCAGATGCGGCACGACATTGTTGGGGTCCAGCACGGTCCTGCCATCGACCTCGGTCTTGGCGTAGGCAAACAGGTTCTCGTAGACCTGTGTCACAACGTTTTGAGTGTGTGCCTTCAATGCGTCGCCGTCAAAGCCTTCGGGCACGTTTGGGGAAGCGACGATCAGGGTCTCTGCAAGTGAAGCCGTGCTGATCGCTGTGGACATCGCCAGCGCAGCAACGCCGGTGGCGATGTATTTCGATCCAAGAAGTTTCATCTATATCGTCTCCCTGTTTGGTTACTACGATTGTGCGGACCCCTACGCAGCGTTGCCGCGTTTTGGGTTGAAGAAAGGCACCCGAAATTCCGGTTTGATTTCTGCAAGGATATCAACGACCTGATATGTTGCCCCGATCCTTCGCCCCGTTGACGGTGAATCGATCTGGTAACGCCAGTTGGTGCCGAACCCGAGCGCCTTGTCGACGCTGACGATCGTGCCGCAATAGATCATGAAATCCCGGTCCGGGACGCCGTTCACGCGTTCGCGCAGCAGCGCGATAATGTCTTCCGGGCGCAGGAAGGCGCTGACGCCGACATCCTGATAAAGCCGATCATCGACCCAGCTTTTCAGCACGCAGTCGTCCCAGCTGTCGCGGATCTCGTCATAGGGCCAAAAGACGGGTGCGAGATGGTTGACGACAGCCTGCTTCGAACCGGGGATCGAAACGGTCTCAAGCGCGCGATCGGTGTGATCGGAACCGACGCCGACATAGATCTCGTCGCCCACATGGATCACGATTTCGACTTCGCCCGATGTGCGATCCGACTGCACAAGAACCTCGTCGTCCGAGGTAAGAGCCTGCAACGCAATGGGGTAAATGCGCGGGGCAGGAACGTCAAAGGCGATGTGAATGCCCGATTTGGCGACCTCTTCCTGGTGGGCGACCGCCACTTGCGGATCGCGGGTCGCCGACCCGAAATTGTACATGCGCTTCACGGCGAACCGGGCGTTTGAGACGCTGCCGTCGATGCGGCTTACCTGCACGTCGATCTGGTTTGTCATGCAAATTCCTCGAGATCCAAAAGCGCGGGGTCATCGCCCGGGCCGATGTGTCTGCGCCACATCCAGAAGCGTTTGAGTGTGCGTCCACCGGCGGTGCCGGCCGGGAACGGCTCGCGCCCGTGCAGCAGAACACGATTGTTCATCATCAGGAGTTCGCCGGGTTGAAGGACGTGCCGGAAATTCGCCTCTGGCCGCTCGATCACGTCGTCCAGATAGTCAAGAGCCTCCCGTTCGTCGGCGGAAAGCGGTGTGCCCGCCATTTCCATGCCCGGCTCGATCATCACCCGCGCATAGGCGATCCGAAGCTCCCCGGCTGACATCTCAAGGATCGGTTTTTCCACGGTCGGGCCGCGGCTCGGCCAGACATGGGCTTGCGGCGCGCGGAAATGGTAGGTCTTGAAGAGAAGCGGAAGAATGTCGGGCCGTTCCCGCAAGATGATCTCATAGATCGTGCGAGCCGAAACGATTGTGCTGTCCCCGCCCTCCGTGGCTGATCGGTAGCAAAACAGGCCCAAATAGTCTGGCGCGCGCGGCTCGAGACAGCCATTGTCGCTGTGCTTGGCAGAGCGTTTCGGGCTCGCGCCGATCCGCGTGGGGTCGGTGTTGGCGGCACCCTTGTCGACGACCGTAAAAAACCTGCGGTCGTGAGAAATACCTTGACGGATTGGCCGCCCAAGATAGTTGCAAATCCCCCAAGATACGATTTCTGCCTGAGATTCCGGGAGATTTATAACGTCTAGTCCGCGGATGACCCTGAAACCGCGCCCCGTATCGAGGCTTTCGCGCAGGCTCGCAACGTCGTGCGCGAGCGCGGGAATTCGAAAATCCTCCTGCTCCACCGTTTCGACGGTCAGACCATTGCGGTCAGCGAAGTCGAGCGCCGCCGCGATCTGGGTCAGTGCAAGGTCGGAGAGATCGTAAAAAAGGCTCGGCCAGTCCGCTTCGAGGTCGCGTCTGTCCCACTGCCTCGCGGGCGGTTCGGTGGCCGGCAACATGGTGCCGGAGATCTGGGGTTTTTCATGCGACCGGTCGCGCAAGGACATTTAAACGTCTCCCCAAGGACCCTAAGCGCCTTGGCGGGTTTTCTTCCCGCTCAATGGCCTAAAGCCCAAAACCATCCTAGATTGGGGTAAAGTTATACCAATATAACATATTGTCTACCCCCGAATTCAATTCGTGATTTGGTCGTTCCCCCTGGCGGTCAGGTGTTTCTTGCCCGGCGCGTGCGGATCAAGTGATCGGCGGCGCGCAATGCGATCGCCTGAATTGTATTCGTTGGATTGACCGCGGCGGCGGTAACGAAAGTTGATCCATCGACGATGAAGAGGCCCTTCAGGTCATGGGCTTCGCCCCAGCCATCGACGACGGATGTTTCTGGATCATGGCCCATGCGCGCGGTGCCCATAAGATGAAAGCCGGCCGAGCGGACGGTTTCCATCTCGACCAACGATATAGCACCGGCTTCCTTCAGTGCCTCGCGTGCGCGGGATTTTCCAAAGTCGAGGGCGGCCCTGGCTTCCTGCGGTACGCGATAGATCATTCGCGGCACCGGGACCCCATCATCGTCTGAAGCGTTGTCGCAGAGTACGATGCGATTTTCCGGATCGGGCATGTCGTCGCTGCAAATCGATAGGCCAAAAATGTGCCCGAAGGTCTTGCGGAATTCCGCATGATGCCCGCGGCCCCAGGCAACATGTTGCCCATGAGCGCCAAGAGCGATCAATGCGGGCCCCTGGCTGCCGAGCCCCTGCAGCTTGACGCCCCTTCGAAATCCGCGCGCCTTGTCGGTTTCATAGAAATGATGGCTGACCAGGGCGCCCGCCGCGATCCCGCGATGGCTGTCCAGCGGGTCGCCGAAGATCCCCGTCACCCGCGCGAGCGGGTGCAACATCAACCGTCGCCCGACCAGTCCGCTCCGGTTGGCAAGGCCCGTGTGAAGAAGCAGACGCGATGTGCCAATACCGTTGGCGGCAAGAACAACAACTGGCGCCGTGCGGCGGTGACGGGCTGTTCCGTCGGAGTAGACCACGCCCACAACTTGATGGCCGTCGGTCTCGATATCGACCACCCGGGCCCCGGTGATGAGTTCTGCACCCAGACTGAGGGCGGCGGGCCAATAGCTTAAATCCGTTGCACCCTTCGCTTGGCGCGGGCAGTGCAATTCGCACGGTCCGCAATTGTTGCAGACATGGTCTCCGGTGCCGGTTCTGATCGACAGATCTGCAGGCCACCACGACCAGCCCAAGCGGTTGAAGGCCTCGGCCACACGCCGTGCGCCCGGGGACAGGCCGACAGGCGGTGAGCGTGGTGCCGCCATGGGAGGGTACGCTGGATTACCGGCCAGGCCAGCAACGCCCATCATGCGTTCGTTGAGGTCGTAATAGGGCTCAAGGTCATGGTATCCGATTGGCCAATCGTCCCCGCAGCCATCGAGCGTACGCGTGCAAAAGTCACCGGGGTGGAGGCGTGGAAAATGGCAGGACCACATGATTGTGCTGCCACCAACGCCATTGAAAAAGAGCGGTTCGATGTCGCTTTCGCGGTCGTCAACTGGCCAGTCCGCAGGTCCTTTGCGGATATTGGGATTTGGATGCCACGGGCCCTGCCTTAGCATTTCCCATTCGGGGCTTGATGATGGCGAAGCTGCCGGGTTCACCCAACCGCCCTGCTCAAGGCATGTGACTTTGAACCCCTGGCCGGCCAGCCGCCACGCCGCCGCAGCACCGGCCGCGCCGGCGCCGACGATCAGGATGTCGCTTGTGGCTTTTTCGCTTTTTGGCGCCATAATTGACCTCAAAATGGAATTGAGCCTACAAATATCCATGGTTGCTGCAAATACCGAGGAGCAGCCGCTTCCCCTCAACAGCGCCGAACGAACGATGGAAGGCCGGTATTGTTGCGGCAGCGATCGGCATGGCGTCGTCAACACGGCCCACCAGATCTCATGCATTGGCATCTACCGCATCGGCGCATTGTCCGGTCTCCGCCGGCCCCACGCAGCCTGAAAAGGCGGGTCCGCACGTTGACCGGAGGTCATTGGCGTGACTGAGAAGGGGGAACCGGACATCTCCGGTAAGGACGCGGAGGTTTTCGGACAGGCGCAAAGGGAGGCGCGATCTTGACGAAGGCATTGATCATTACAGGGGCAGCAGGCGGCATCGGCGCAGCGATTTGCCGCCGGGCTGCGCAGGACGGGTACGGGCCGCTCTACCTCCTTGATCGGGATGAGGAGGCCCTTAGCACGATTGCCGGGGAGACCGGTGGCACCGCAATTGCCCTTGACGTTACGGATGCGGAAGCGGTTGCTCAGGCGTTCGTGTCGATCCGGACTTCTACGCCGGCGCTGTACGGGCTCGTTCTTGCCGCCGGCGTCGTCGACAACGGCAAGCTTGCCGATCTTTCGCCGGACCAGTGGAACAGGATTGTCTCGATCAATCTCACCGGGCCCTTTCTTTGCTGCCTTGCTGCCAAAGACGATCTTGTCGACGGCGGCCGGATTGTCACTCTCGGTTCGCTCGCCGGTCGGACTGGCGGGGTGATCACCGGCACCGCCTACGCAGCTTCGAAGGGCGGCATCGAAGCACTGACGAAATCGATGGCGCAAGAGCTTGCGCCGCGCGCGATCACCGTGAACTGTGTGGCGCCCGGCGCGGTCGAAACCCCAATGCTTGCGGCGCACCCGCCCGAACGCAAAGCGGCCATGTCCGCCGCCACACCCTTGAAACGCATGGCAAAACCCGAAGAGATCGCCGCCGCCGTCTGTTTTCTCCTGTCGGAAGATTCGGCCTTTACGACCGGCGCGGTAATGGCCGTGAACGGCGGGCTGAGGATGGACTAAATGACCGGACATCCAGTCTACCCCCACGTTTTCCGGCCGATCCGTATCGGTGCGACAGATATTCGTAACCGCATCTTTGTCCCCGCTCACACGACCAATTACGGCGAGAACAATCTGCCTTCGGATCGGCACCTTGCCTACCACCGCGCCCGCGCGGCAGGTGGTGCCGGGCTGATCATTTTCGAGGGCATTCGTGTCCATCGTTCAAGCCTCGGGCGGCAGCAAGGCGTCAATGGCTACGAGCATGAATGCATACCAAGGTTCCAGAACATCGCCGAGGCCGTTAGGAGCGAGGGTGGCCGGCTCTTTGGTCAAATCATCCATCTTGGGCGCCATATCGACGGGAACTATGCGCGGATGCCCTCCTGGTCCGCTTCTCCGATCCCGTGGTCCAGCACCGCGCCGCCGCCGCATCCGATGACCGTCGAGGAAATCCAGATGGTCGTCGACGCGCACGCCGATGTCGCGGAAAACCTTGTCGAGGCCGGATTGGACGGTATCGAACTGCAGATGGCGCACGGGCATTTGCTTCAGCAATTCATGTCGCCGGCCTCGAACCAGCGTGAAGATGCATATGGCGGAACGGCGGAGAACCGGCTTCGGTTTGCACACGACACGCTCAAGGCCGTGCGCGCGCGCATGGGTGACGACCGGACGCTCGGGATCAGGGTCAGCGCCGACGAGTTTTTGCCGGGCGGGCTGACACTTGAGGACATGTGCCGGATCATCCGAACCCTTGCCGACAGCATTAAGGTCGATTTCGTGAATGTCTCGCACTCGGCGTATCACGGCAGCTACACCGTATCGACGCAGATGGCTGACATGGCCTTCAAGCGTGAGACGTTCCAGCCCCTCACACGTGCGGTAAAGAAGGCGCTCATCGGGGTCGCGCATGTGCCCAAGGTCATGACCGTTTGCCGGTATCAGAGCGTCCAGCATGCCGAGGACATGATCGCCTCCGATGGCGCGGATATGGTCGGAATGGCGCGCGCGCACATTGCGGACCCGGAAATCGTCAACAAGGCACAAAGCGGCCGCGAGTCTGACACGACACCCT
Organism: Roseibium sp.; assembly: GCA_017643215.1. Lineage (GTDB taxonomy): Bacteria > Pseudomonadota > Alphaproteobacteria > Rhizobiales > Stappiaceae > Roseibium. Next base: position 41,523 of record JAEPNV010000022.1, read on the forward strand.
GTATCGGCTGCAATCAGGGATGTGCGAACATGCTTGCCCTGAACCTGGCGATCACGTGCCTTACAAATCCATGCGCCGGACGGGAGGGCGAATGGCCCGCGCCGTCGCTGGTGCGGACGGAAAAGGCGCACCGTGTGCTTGTCGTGGGCGGAGGACCCGCCGGGATGGAAGCCGCCGCCGTCGCCGCCGAGCGGGGTCATGAGGTGTCGCTATGGGATCGCGGGGAAACACTGGGAGGCGCGCTCTCATGGACATCCCGGATGCCGCTTCGAAGCGAGTTCGGCAAATTGATCGACCGGCAATGCGCCCGGTTGGAGGCGGCCGGGGTCAGCGTATCGCTGCACACCGAAGCAACGCCTGACACTTTATCCGCTATTGGCGCGCAAACCATCATTTGGGCGACGGGGGCCGATCCGATCGGGCAACAGCTCCGATCGGGCGGCTCGGCGCTGACGTTGCAGGACGCCCTTGCCGACCCAAACGCGCTTGGTGATGAGGTTCTGATCGTCGATCATATCGGCGGATGGTCGGTCGTATCGGTCGCGGAATTCCTCGCCGGCCTCGGCAAATCGGTCACGCTTGTCGCACCATCCGGAACACCTGGTTGGACGATCAGCATGTACAGTTCGTTCGCCCTGCGCGACCGGTTGCGGAAGAAGGAAGTTCGTATCATCGGCCACCATTCGCTGGAAGATCACCGAGACGGGACTGCGGTGCTTCGCGACCTCTCCCTGGACGCGTCGCACATCGAGGTCGCTGCATCCGCCGTCATCGCGCCGCTTCCAGGCCGCCCCCGTACCTCGGTGCGAGATGCGATGCGCCCAATCGGAGCCCGGAGGTTTTCAGTCGGCGACTGCCAGTCCGCCCGTACCGCTCTTGAGGCCGTCTACGAGGGGCATGAGGCGGGCCGGACGGTTTGACGTCTCACAGGTTTCGCGCATTGCGGTCCGGTTGACAATTTGGCGACTGGCACGCCGATGCGTCACGGCTCACCAAGAGAAGCTTGCCAGCCAATAGGCACACCGGCATCGGGAATGAAGCCGTAGCGGGGTTCGTCGGGCAGCCCTTCCTTTAAGAGTTCGCGAACGGCGACAAGACGCTCTATGTCAATGCCTGTCTTGAGGCCCATGGCCTCAAGCATGAATACAAGATCTTCCGTCACGATGTTCCCGCTCGCGCCCGGCGCAAACGGGCAACCGCCGAGCCCGGCAAGGCTCGAATCCAGCGTGGTGATGCCTTCTTCGAGAGCGGCTGCGGCATTGGCCAAACCAAGACCCCGGGTGTTGTGCAAGTGGACACCTGTCAAGCGGTCTCGGCCAACCGCGGCGTGCACCGCGCGGATACGGCGGCGGATCATCGCCGGATTGGCGTAACCGGTCGTGTCCGACAATCCGACCTCTTCCGCGCCGGCCTCGATCAGGCGTTCCGCAAGCGATACGACCGTTGCCTGTGGGACGTGCCCTTCCATCGTGCACCCAAACGCCGTCGCAATCCCAGCTTCAAAATACGGACGCTCCTGTTCGGGCAACGCGTCGATCATCGACCGGATGTTGCGCACCTCATCGATCATCTGGTCGTGCGTGCGGTTGACGTTCTTCTTCGAATGCGTCTCGCTCGCCGAAACCGGGATCGAGACCTTGTGCACGCCCGCCTCGATTGCGGCCTTGGCGCCTCTCGCATTGGGAACGAGCGCGGCGACGGTTAATCCTTCAATTTCCTTGGCAAAGGCGACAAGCTCGCCGGTGTCCGCCATCTGAGGCAGAAGCTGATAGTTGACGAAACTTCCCACTTCGATCTCCGACACGCCCGCTGCGGCCTCCGCGGCGATCCAGCGTTTTTTTGTCGCAATGTCCAGAACTTGATCGACATTTTGAAGCCCGTCGCGCAGCCCGACCTCGCTGACAATCACATCAATGTCCGTCATGTCACCAGTCCATAAAATTTGTGGTATTGATATATTAATATAACATAGCTAAAATTGTTGCCGCAAGGCTCTCCTTTTTCGACTTCGCTGGTTTTGCGCCCTTGGAAGATGGACTTTGGATACCTGGGACATGAACTTTCTCAAGAACATAAACGTGGTTGAATTCTCACACATGGTGATGGGTCCCTCAACCGGTGTGATCTTGGGGGATCTGGGAGCGAATGTCGTTAAAGTTGAACCTTTGGGCGGTGACAAGACACGCCGCCTGCCGGGGTCCGGCGCCGGTTATTTTCCGATGTTCAACCGGAACAAGCAAAGCCTGTGTGTCGACGTCAAATCCGAGGAAGGTCGGCAGATCGTCCGGCGGCTTCTTGAGGAGGCCGATGTCGTCATCGAGAATTTCCGGTCCGGTGCGCTCGACAAGCTTGGTCTGGGATATGAGGATGTCCGCGCGATCAACCCGTCGGTCATCTATCAATCATCCAAGGGATTTCTGCGCGGTCCGTACGAGCAACGTACGGCCCTTGACGAGGTCGCTCAGATGATGGGCGGGCTGGCTTATATGACGGGTCCCGAGGGCCGTCCGCTGCGCGCCGGCGCGTCGGTTGTCGACATTGCTGGCGGCATGTTTGGGGTGATCGGCATTCTGGCCGCGCTTGTCCAGCGCGAACAGCATGGCGGGGCCGGGACCCATATCACCTCGTCCTTGTTTGAAACGACGGTGTTTCTTGTCGGCCAGCACATTGCCCAGCAGGCGGTGACCGGGAAGTCCGTGCAGCCGATGCCGTCACGAGTGTCGGCCTGGGCGGTGTATGATGTGTTTGAAGCCAAGGACGGACAGGTTTTCGTTGGCGTGGTGAGCGACGGTCAATGGGTGAAGTTTTGCGAGGTTTTCGGGTTTTCTGAGTGGGGTGCGGATGAACGGTATTCGGGCAATGGCGGTCGCGTTGAACATCGTGCTTCCATTATTCCCGTGCTGCGCGACAGGTTTGCGCAGATGTCCAAAGACGAGCTCATCGAAAAGCTGAACGAAGCAGGCCTCCCGTTTGCACCGATCAACCGGCCCGAGGATCTTCTTGACGATCCGCATGTCATGCAAAGGGGCATGTATGAACTGCGCCTTCCCGATCAGGACCGCAGCGCCTTGCTGCCCAAACTGCCCATAGAAGTGAACGGAGCCAGGCCCGGCGACGCATCAGACCCTCCGGTTGCAGGTGAACATACGGACGCCGTTCTGGCGCGCTTGGGCTTTGACGAGGAACAGGTGCGCAACTGGCGGGAGCGCGGAGTGGTCGGATGACTTCAGGCCCCGCAAGCCTTTTTGACAAGATCCTCGCCGCGCATACGATCAAACGGTTCGAGGATCAGGGTACGTTGGTTCTTATCGACCGTATTCTGCTGCATGAACGTACGGGCTCGGTCGCTCTGGCCAGCCTGGAAGAAGACGGACGCGCGCTCGCCGCACCGGAAACCGTACTGGCGACCATCGATCACATTGCCGACAACCGCCCGGGGCGGCCGGCGCTGTCCCGTATGCCGGGCGGTGAGGTCTTTGTCGAAGCCATGCGACAACAGTCGCAGCGCGCGGGCATTACGCTTTACGATGTGCATGACCGCGATCAGGGCATCGTGCATGTGATCGCTCCGGAGCAAGGTTTCGCGCTTCCAGGTGTGACGATCGTCTGTCCAGACAGCCACACATGTTCACTGGGCGCGCTGGGCGCCCTGGCCTGGGGCATTGGGACGTCGGAGGCAGAGCACGCGCTTGCAACCCGCACGCTGCGAATTCCCGCCTACAAGCAGATGCGCATTGTCTTGACCGGAACATTGCCGGAATGGTCGACGGCCAAGGATGTGATCCTGGCTTTGATTTCTCGGCACTCGGCGCGGCACGCCGTCGGTCACGTCATCGAGTTCGCGGGCCCGGCTGTGGACGACATGCCGATCGAAGCCCGGCTGACGCTGTGCAATATGGCCGTTGAATTCGGTGCGTTTACCGCGATGATCGCGCCTGACGAAAAAACCTTCGATTACGTCGAGGGCCGGACCTTTAGCCCGGAACCGGCACAGATTGCCGAGGCACGCATGTGGTGGAAAACCCTTCGCACCGATGCCGGCTATACCTTTGACCAAGAGATCCGTTTTGATGTCACCAATCTCGCTCCGATGGTGTCATGGGGCACGAGCCCCGAACACGCGGTGCCGGTGGATGGCACCGTGCCGGAGGACATCCCCGACGACAGCCGCGCGTTGGACTATATGGCGCTGCGGCCTGGGCAGCCCCTGGCCGGCCTGAAGGTCGACACCGCATTTATTGGCTCCTGCACAAACAGCCGGCTTTCGGATCTGCGGCGCGCTGCCGGGATCCTGCGCGGCCGGCGGGTGGCTCCAGGCGTCAAGGCCATCTGTGTGCCCGGTTCAAATGCGGTAAAGCGCGCGGCTGAAGAAGAAGGGCTCGATCGCATATTCACCGCGGCGGGTTTTGAATGGCAGGAACCTGGCTGCGCGATGTGCTTTTATGCCGGCGGCGCCAGTTTTGGGGAGCGCGATCGGGTGATCTCTTCGACCAACAGAAATTTTGAGGGACGGCAGGGCCCCGGCGCGCGAACGCATATTGCAAGCCCGGAAACCGTAGCGTGGTCGGCGGTACAGGGCCGGATCTCTGATGTGCGCAACTGGGCCAAAACGCCCGTAAGGCCTCCCGATGAGCGAGTTTCGTAAACATAAAGGCCGGGCCGTCGTGATGGCTCAGGACAACATCAGCACCGATCAGATCATTCCTTCGCGGGAAATGAAGCGGGTGTCGAAGATCGGGTTGGGCGACGGCCTTTTTGCCAATCTGCGGTACATCGATGCCGCCAAGGGCGGCCGAACTCCGGACCCTGATTTCGTGCTCAACCAGCGCGATGGAGAAAGCGCCAGTGTTCTTGTCGCGGGAGCGAACTTCGGCTGCGGCTCTTCGCGTGAACACGCTGTCTGGGCGCTCAAGGAGTTCGGATTCCGGGTGATTGCCGCCGAAAGCTTTGGGACGATCTTTTTTAACAATTGCGCGGCGAACGGGGTATTGCCGGTTGTGCTGACACCTGAGGAAGTCAGCGCGCTGATGGAAACGGTCCTGGCAGGCAGCCATGTCAAGGCCGATCTCGAAGCGCAGCGTTTGATGGCGGGCGATCTTGACTTTTCCTTCACGTTGCCGCCTGCCCAGCGGGAGATGCTGCTCAAGGGTTTGTCCGCCATTGATGTAACCCTCGCCGACAAGCCATTAATCGACCTGTTTGTCGCGCAGGACCAGAAGCTGCGGGGCTGGCTGTACAAGACCGAGAGGCCGTCTAACGGGTGATCCGCAAACATCGCCGGGTTCGCCCGTGATCGGAGGCCTATTGTGAACTATGGTCCGGGAGCAAATCATTTCCCCCGAAAGACGGTCGAGGAAGGGCAATGGCCGGTCTCGGGAGGCAATGAGACTATTGGCCGGCCTCGTGTTTTGGATGTGTTCGTCGAGCCGGGATCTAAAAGACAAGAGGTGTTTTTATGGCTGACGTGACACCCGGCACCCCTATTGCGGACACGGCGATGATCGGGATGATAGATCCCAAAAGCCCGATGCCGCTCTATTACCAGATCTACCTGCGGTACAAGCACCTGATCAAGACCGGTCAGATTGCCGAGGGTGTCCGGCTGCCGGCCGAAAGCGCGTTGGAAAACGCAATAGGCGTGTCGCGAATTACCGCCAAGCGGGCGATGGACGAACTTGCCAATGACGGTCTTGTAAGGCGTGAGCGCGGCCGGGGCACGACGGTAATCCACAGCGGTGCCCCCTCCAGCGTGTCCGCTGATATATCCGGACTGGTAAGCACCCTCATTGCGATCGGGGAATCCACCACCGTCGAGTTGCTGGCCTTCGACTATGTCGAAGCGCCGGCGGCGATCGCTCACGAAATGATGATAGATGCAGGGACGCGGGTTCAACGCGTCGAACGGCTGCGCTTGAAAGACGGCAACCCGTTCTCTTACATCATCACGCATATCCCCGAGGACATAGGCCGGACGTTCGGACCCGACGATCTGGCCAACCACCCGATTCTCTCATTGGTCGAAGCTGCCGGGCACACGATCCACGAAGCAGATCAGGTGGTTTCCGCCAAGAATGCGCCGCGCGCGATCGCGGACACATTGGGCGTCCCTGAAAACTCCGCGCTGTTGCATATCCGCCGGATCGTCCGCAACAGCGAGGGCCGGCCCGTTCAGCATCTCGAAGTGGACTACCGCTCAGACATGTACCGGCTGAACATGAACCTTGTCCGGATAACGCCGAATGAAGGCACCGAAATCTGGGCAGCTCGAAATGAAGCGGCACCCATCGAGTGACCACCCACAGCGGCCTCACAGCCGCGCAGAAAAAAGAAACAGGATACCGCATGCAGGAGACGTCCAACGCTCGAAGGGCCGCGCCGCCGCACGATGCCGCGGAATACTGCCCGCGCGGCCTGTTTGCCGTTCTCACGCCGCAAGCCAATACCACTGCGGAAATGGAGTTGTCGATCTTGGCGCCCCGTGGCTACGGGCTGGCGACGGCGCGCCTCGTCAGCACCAAGGCCGGCATGGATGCCCGTCTGATCGACTACGTTGCGCAGCAAAACTCGACTTTGGACCGGTTCGCCAACGCGCCTATTTCGGCCTCGATGTTTGCGTGTACCGGCGCCGCGTATCTGGTCGATCCCGCGGACGAACGGCGCCAGAAGGAGGAAATCGAGGCGGCGCGGGGGTATCCTTTCATCACCGCGGCGTCCGCTGTTGCCGATGCCATTCGCGCGCTGGGAGCGAAGCGGGTGGGATTGATCAGCCCTTACGGCGACAAACTCCACGCCGCGGCGCTTGATTACTGGGCCAAACGCGATTTGCGGCCGGTCGCCGTTGCGCGCATCGCGGGCCGGGCGGAGAGTTTTCATCCGATCTATGCAACCCCTGCATCACAGGCGGCACAAGCCATGGACAGTCTTCCGGATGTGGGTCTGGACTGCATCCTCTTTCTTGGGACCGGCCTTCCGACGTTGCCGGTCATTGCCGCCCGCAGCCGCCGCGAACTGCCAATAGTTTCGCCGAATTTATGCCTGATGTGGCGGTCAGTGCTCGCGGTCACCGGGACAGCGCCGGCACGGGAAACTCTGTTGGACTGGGTGACGGGCAAACCGCATTGGCACGGCCGCTTTCGCGACTGGACGACAGGCTAGCCGGACAAAGGAAGATGGCGCTGCGTTATCCAATTCCTGTTGGCGGGCAATCCGGTGCCGACCCCGCGGTGATCGGCGGCAGATGGCGCCGCACGCGCAATAGCCGCCGGTGTACCGGCACGCGGGCGCTGAAAACGTGCAGCCAGGCAGTTCGATCGCAGGTCCGCGCCCGGCTTCAATTCCCAAATTCCAATAACGAGGCAAATCATGCTGTCTGATACATCGCCGACCAAACCTCAAACCGTCGAAGAAGTTGAGCGTGCGCTCGAAAATGTCCGCGCCAAGCGGGGATATCTGTTGCCGCATCACGGGCTGCTTGCCGTCTCGGCGCCCGGGCTGCTGACGGCTTACGATGCCACCTATACCGAGATGACCTTGAAGCCGCGCGCCATGACCGAACGGGAGAAGGAAATCGTCTGGCTGATCGTACTCGTGTCGACCAAGGAGGCGATCGCAACGCACCACATCGACCGCCTGATCAAAGGCGGCGGCAAGCTTGGTGACGTGTCCGCGGCACTGGCTCTTTCCGCCTGGGCGGATGGCGCAGGTCTACATCGGTTTGTCGGTGATCATTGGGGCCCCCATTTGGATCAATTCGACGCGGTCACAAGCTATCGGAACGGCCTGGCATCGCTTCTGGAAGGCACGGGAATCGAGCCCTGGATTGCCGAGGTGGGCCTGGCGGCAGCGCATCAGTGCCACAGGCGGTGGGACTGGGTTGCCGAACATATCCGTGGCGCCTATCGCGAGGGCGCCTCGGAAGACGCCCTCGCCGAAGGATTGAGCCTGGCGATGTTCCCCGGCGGCGTGCCGAATTTTGTCGACGCCTGTGACCTGTGGCGTGAACTGATCTCCAACGGCGACGTGGATGCGACGCCACCTTATGCGGCATGGGCCCGGCTCACGGGCCAAGGCGGCTTCGACGAAGCGGCTGGGCTTACCCAGGAATGATCCGCGGGGACTACACCCATATCGTCGTTGGAGCCGGCACCGCCGGGTGCATCCTCGCCGCACGGTTGAGTGAAAGCCCTAGCAACCACGTGGTTCTGATCGAAGCCGGCGGTAGCGGGCGCCGTGATCCGATGCTCAAGGTGCCGATCATGACGGGGATGCTGCTCAAGGGCCGCCGGCATGTCTGGCGTTATGCGTCCGGACCGGAGCCGGGACTTGGGGGGCGGAGGGTCGACCTGCCGCGCGGCAAGGTGATGGGCGGATCGTCATCGGTCAATGGCATGGTGTATGTGCGTGGCTTGCCGTTGGACTATGACTATTGGGCGCAATCCGGCATGCCTGAGTGGTCCTGGGATCACGTTAAACCGTACTTCTTGAAGTCTGAGGGCTTTCAAGGCCCTGGCGATGCCGCAAACCATGGCACAGATGGTCCGCTTGGCGTGTCACGCCGGGAAACGCCGGTCAGCCCGCTCGCCAATGCGTTTGTTGATGCCGGCGTGGCGGCCGGATATCCACGCGCGCATGACTTCAATGACGACGATCCCGATGGCTTTGGGTTCTATCATTTCACCAACCGGAACGGATACCGGGAAACCACAGCCACCGCGTTCATCGACCCGGTCCGCAAGCGAAAGAACCTGACGGTGCTTACGGATTTCGAAGTGGCGCGGGTAGTGTTTCGAAATGGCACCGCCTGTGGGGTCGAACTGGTACTGGGACGCCAGACGCGGACGGTTGAGACCGACGGGGAAATCATCCTGTGTTGCGGCGCGATCGGGTCGCCCGCGCTTTTAATGCGATCCGGGGTGGGGCCCGCGGACCATCTGCGGGAACTGGGCATAGACGTTGTGTGTGACAGCCCCCAAGTGGGGTCCAGTCTCCAGGACCATGTGCTGGTCCGTGTTACCCACCAAACGCGCGAGGATGTCTCGCTTTACCGGCTGACGCGTTTCGATCGTGCCGCGCCTGCCTTTTTGCAGGCTTGGCTCCTTGGGCGCGGCCCGATGAATGTGTTTCCGCTGGAGGCCGGCGCCTACTACCGGACGGACGGATCGGATATCCCGAATGTTCAAAGCCATTTCATGCCCGCCTTCGGCAGCGATACGATCCGGCTCAATCCCTTCTCCAAGCCCGCGGCCGGGATCGGCCCGGGATTCATGGCCAATGCTTCGGTCATGCGCCCTCACAGCCGGGGCCGCCTCCGGCTTCGTGGACCAGGAGTGAAAGATGATCTCGATATCCGCGTGAACTATCTGACAGACCCCCGGGATGCGGAGGTGCTGGCCGACGCGGTGGGCGTGTTGCGCGATGTATTCTCGCAAAAGGCGTTTAATGAATTCCGCGGCGCGGAGGTGTCGCCGGGGCCGGACGTCACACAGCGCGGCCAGTTGCTGGACTGGGTGAGAGAGACCGCCAACACCGTTCACCACCTATGCGGCACCTGCCGGATGGGCCCAAATGAAACGGACGTGTTGGATCCGGTCCTGAGGGTGCGGGGCGTCGACAATTTGCGCGTTGCCGATGCGTCGGTCTTTCCGTCGATTCCGTCGACGAACACCGCCGCACCGGCGATGATGATCGGCGAGCGCGCCGCCGCCTTCTTGACGACCTGAAAAGCCAGCCGGTGACCATTCCCGGACCAGAAAAGAGGCGCGCCAGATCGGCGCGCCTGAGACGGCTAACAAACCGGTTTATCTTCCGACAGTCATGCTTGGGCATGTCCTTCAGCCGTACGGTTTAACCCGTGCGTGTCGACGTATCAGTCTGAAATCGTTTGATTTTCGTTCCGGCATGCAGAGTAGACATACACACCAAAAGGGCGCGGCATGGCCTCTCCCCCCTTGAGGGCTACGGGATTCACACATTTTGGAGGGTCCATCCGTGTTTGATTGCGTTGAACTGTGTCA
>JAEPNV010000023.1 GCA_017643215.1 Roseibium sp.
GCGCTCGACAAGCAGCTGAACGCCGCGCTGATCGAAGCCGCGCCGTTGATGGTGAACTTTTATGAGAACATGGCCGCTGTTGTGCGGGTCTCCCGGGACTGGTCAACCGCGCTGGACGATATTCCCGGAAAGCTCAATGAAATCGGCAATTCATCGGTGTTTCGCGACCTGGTCGACCTTATGGACTCGGCCGGGCTGATCGACCGCGACGCGATCGACGCGATAAACCGCCGTTTGAATGGCGGTGCCGCACCGGCGGCCGACAGCAATACGTCAAACGGGTTCCGCACGGTCGGATCATTCGGCGGGCCCGCAGGCCGGATCGCGGCCGGTTTTGATCTGTTCCCGGACCGTCAGATCAATGCCACGTCCGCGCCTGACGCCTTTTCTTCCACCAACGTCTTTAAGGCCGAACGGATGGCGTTGGCCGAATTGACATCCGAACTTGACAACACGACCCGCGCGCACCGGGAAGCGGCCAGCGTCTTCCGGGAGGCCGAAGGGGCGGCGCGGGACCTGACCAAGGGTTTTGAGACCGCACAGGAACAAGGCGCGGCCCTCGGCGCCGCGCTGCAATCGGCAACGTCCGGTCTGGTGTCCGATCTGATGAACGGGGTCGACGCCATGGATGCGCTGAAAGCCGCCGGCATCCGGGTCGCGCAGCAGTTTATCGAAATGCAGCTGCAGGCGGCCTTGTTCGGCCGAACGGTAAACGGCGTCGGTGCGGGCGGCGGCGGACTCTTGGGGGCGCTTCTTGGACCGGTCTTTGGCGGGTTCCGGGCCGATGGCGGGCCGGTGGAAGCCGGCAAGATCTATGGTGTCGGCGAGCGCGGGCCGGAATGGTTTGTACCCCAGCAGCCGGGGCAGATCGTACCGCAGGAGACGCTGCAAAAAGTCGTACGGGCCGAGCCCCGATCGCAGCCAGCAGAGGCGGCGCCGGTCACGGTCACCATGACCGTTCAGGCTGCGGATTCGGAAAGCTTCCGAGGCTCCGAGACCCAGATTGCCGGGCGGCTGGTCGATGCCATTCAGCGTGGCCGCCGGGGGCGGTGAGGGGAGAATTGATCAATTGAGTTCGCGTGCGCTCATGCTGACGCGCTGGATCCCGCATCTGCAACGCAGCTTTGCTGCGCTTGTGCGGGATGACACGCGAATAGCTGCTTCCTGAAGAATAAAACATGCTTCTCAACTTTCATGATGTGCGGTTTCCGCCGGGAATTTCGCTGGGCAGCCGCGGTGGACCGGAGCGCAAAACCGTCGTGGTCGCGCTGGCGGGGGGGAGCGAACAGCGCAACAGCCAGTGGCAGGACAGCCGGCGGCGCTACAATGCGGGCTATGGAATCCGTACAGTCAATGAACTCGATACGGTGATCGCGTTTTTCGAGGAGCGGCGCGGGCGGCTCACGGCATTTCGCTGGAAGGATTGGGCCGATTACAAATCCTGCGCACCGGATGAGGTTCCTTCGACGACCGACCAGGCGGTCGGAACCGGGGATGGGGCAACAACGACGTTCCAGCTTATAAAGACCTATGGCGGGGCGTTTAACCCATACGTCCGGCAGATCAGCAAACCGGTGGCTGGAACAGTGCTGGTAGCGCTTGATGGCGTGGCGCAGGCGAGTGGCTGGAGCGTCGACACGCTGACCGGCATAGTGACGTTCACGGCTGCGCCGGCTGCCGGGGTGGCGGTGACGGCGGGGTTCGAATTCGATGTGCCGGCCCGGTTCAACACCGACCGTTTCGACATTCAGCTGAATAACCATCGGCTCGGCTTTGTGCCGGATATTCCTGTGATTGAGGTGCGCGAATGAGACGGTTTTCGGACGACTTCGCCGCCCATATCGCACAAGGCGCAACGACGCTGTGCTGGTGCTGGCGGGTGACACGCAAGGACAGCGTCCGGATGGGATTTACCGATCACGACCGGGCGCTTGTCTTTGACGGGGTCAGTTTCGAGCCGCTTTCCGGGTTTTCCGGCACCGAGATTGAGAGCAGTCTGGGGCTCGCCGTCGACAATCTCGATGTCGAAGGCGCGCTGTCATCGGACGCTATTACGGAAGGCGACATTGCCGCCGGGCTCTATGATGATGCGGAAATCGTCCTTTTCCGGGTGAACTGGCAGGATGTCAGTCAGCGCGAGATCTTGAAACGCGGCAGCATCGGTGAGGTCAGCCGCGGCGAACTTGCTTTTCAAGCCGAGTTCCGCAGCCTGGCGCACAGACTGCAGCAGACGGTCGGCCGGACCTACCAGTTCGGCTGTGACGCGGTCCTTGGCGATGCCCGCTGCGGGGTGAATTTGGAGGATCCGGCGTTCAAGGGCACCGGCGCGGCCACCAGCGTCAGCGAGCGCGTCGTTCAGGTAAGCGGGCTGGATGGCTTTGCTGATGATCATTTCTCGCAAGGCCGGCTCACCTGGCAAACCGGCGAGAATGAAGGTCAGACGGTCAAGGTAAAAGCACATCAAAATGATGGGGCGATGGTCGAGATCACCTTGTGGCAGCGGCCGGTTAATCCGATTGCCGCCGGCGACACATTTACAGTGCTGGCCGGATGCCCGCACACATTCGAGGCCTGCCAAGCAAAGTTCGACAATGCGGTCAACTTCCGCGGCTTTCCGCATATTCCGGGCAATGACTTTGTGCTGGGCTACGCCCGGCAGAACGAGGAGGACAATGACGGATCGCCCATTGTCCGGTAAGGCAAGGGTCGTTGTGATCGCCCGCAGCTGGATCGGCACGCCCTACCATCCCCAGGCCAGCCTCAAGGGTGTGGGCTGTGACTGTCTCGGGCTGCTCCGGGGCGTGTGGCGGGAGTTTTATGGAAAAGAGCCGGAAGCCCCGCCGCCCTATTCACCGGATTGGGGGCAAGTGGGCGGCACAGAAACGCTGCTGGACGCGGCCGATCGGCACTTGCGGCGTATTGAGACCGGGGACGTTGCGCCGGGCGATGTGCTGGTGTTTCGGATGACAAAAAACGCGATCGCCAAGCATTGCGGGATCGTCTCCGGTCCCGGGCGGTTCATCCATGCGCTGGAGGGCGCCGGGGTCTGCGAGGTCGGGCTCACCGGCTGGTGGCAGAAACGGGCGGTGGCAGAGTTTGGGTTTGGGTGATGCGGCCCAGTGCGGTCGTTGGTGCGAACCACAGAAAAGGTCCGCTCCGAGCCTATTCTAGTAATTCGGTTGCGATCTTCAGGTTGGTAAGTCGGCCCTGAGCTGCCATTTGTGAGCACGCAGCTCTAGGTCCGCTTCTAGTCCTTTTCTCCAGAAACGGCCAAAACGCTGCGCAGCTTCCACACACTTGGCTACCTGTTATCCAACGCCCTGTTCAATGCAAACGCCACGATCCCGGTCGTCAGAACGGGCGCCAGGACGAGTTGCGGTTCGGAGAACAGGAACATGCGGTACTCGTGGATCATGGCACCCCATTCCGGCCTTCCGGTGTCGGAGGACAGCCCGAGGAACCCGAGGGACGCCACAAGAATGACGGCGCGTCCCGCATCCGCCCCTGCCAGGGCGCCAACCATGGGCCAAGCATTGGGGACCAGGTGGCGGCGCACTGCCCCCAGCTTGGCGGAACCGAGAGCCAAGGTCGCGGTCCAATAGGTTTCCGCGCGCAGGCGCTCCAAAAGGGCTGCAATGCTGAGCGCGTAGGGTGCCCACGTGCTCGCGATGAGGGCCGCAGAAATTGCAATGAGACCGGCCCCGAACAATGCCGATAGAAGCAGCGCGGAAATAAGGGTTGGAAGCGCCAATGCGGTTTCGGCGAGCCAGCGGATCTGACCGGACACGGCGCGCGGACCGAATCCGATCGCGACCCCAGCCATAAGGCCGATGCCAAGGCTTGACACGAGCACGATCGAGATGGCCAACAGCGAGGGTTGCGCGCCCGCGAGCAAACGCGAGGCGACATCGCGGCCGAGATGATCGGTCCCAAGCCAGTGTTGTCCGGAGGGCGGCTGGAGCGTGACTTGAAGGTCGACCGTATGTGGGTCGACGGGTTGCCACACCGCGCCGACCATCATGACACCCAGCAGCGCAAGTGCCCACATGGCGTGTGCGCGGCGATTCATGACGCCAGTGCCGCATCGGCAAGGCGCGGGTCAAGCGCCCTGCGTAGGGCCGCACAGGCCTGCAGCCCCAGAATGATCCACAAGGCGACCAACCCCACATAGGCCTGCAGGACCGGATAGTCGCGCGCTGCGACAGCCTGGATCGCGCGCTCGGACAGACCCGGAATCCCAAACACGATTTCCGCGATCGCCGTTCCGCCAACGACCCAGGCAAGATCAGGCGCGATCCCTGCAAACAAACCGATGGCGGCCCGCCGCCGCCCATGCCGCCAGACGGCGCTGCGAAACGGCAGACCTTTTGCGAGGGCCGTTTTCAGATAGGGAGCTTGAACGGTCTCCGCAAATCCCGCGCGCACAAGTCTGGAAACACTGCCAACAGAAAAGAACGTGACCAGTGCGACCGGCAGGACAAGACGTTCAAGAGTTCCGCCCGCGAAGGGCTGCATCCACCGTAACTCGGCCGCAAACACCCACAGCGCGATGACCCCCACGGCAAAGGCTGGCAGCGCCTGGCCAGCGACCGCCATGGCGCGTGACAGATGATCGGCAAAACCGCCGGGCGTGATCGCAGTGAAGAACCCAAGTCCCGAGCCGAACGCAAGGGCAAAGATGATGCCGCCAAAACCAATGGCCGCCGACCAGCCGAGCCTTTGCAGAAGCTCGCCGGACACCGGCGCGCCGGTCGCGAATGAGATGCCCCAGTCCAGTGTGACAAAGCCATGCAGCCAGAGACCGAATTGCACGGGCAGGCTCTCGTTAAGGCCCCATTGCGCCCGATAAGCATCGATGAGCGCCTCGCTTGCCTGAATATTCACCTGAGTGATGAAGACATCGACCGGATCCCCGGGAACCAGCCGAATGAGCAGGAAGCACACGGCAACGGCGGCGAGCCACGACACGAAGGTCATGACCACGAACCGCGTTGCCGTGAGGTTGGTCATATGTCCCTCACGGTTGCTGCGATGTGCCAAAATCGGGACGGATCACATAATAGTCCGACCCCCAAGGCTCGTAACCCGCCACGCGTTCCGACAGTCCCACATGCCACTTCGGTGTCACGAGGAACGAAACCGGCGCGCCTTCGGCGATTAACTCCTGAGCCCGGCGCGCAAGCGCTCTCCTCGTCTCAGGATCGGCCGCCGTGCGCAGCTCCGCAATCGTCGCGTCGTAGGACGGATCCGACCATCCGGAGTAGTTGCGGGCGGCGTCGGTCTCAAAGAACAAGGACAGGAAGAAGCCGGGATCTCCTGCCGGGGCTGTATGCTTTGCCCAAAGGAACAGATCAAAATCGCCACTGCCCGCGACCTCGCTCGGTGATTCGGTCACCTGCGTGGTTACCGCAATCCCAAGGTCGGCCAATGCCGCTCGGACAACGGGTTGGAAAGTCACAAGATCGGGACGCTGAGGGTAGGCCCAAAGCACCAATTCGAGCGTTTCTCCATCTTTCTCACGAACGCCCCTGTCGCCCATCGTCCACCCGGCTTGATCGAGAAGGCGCGCGGCAGCCGTGGGATCGTAAGGCAGCGGCCCGTCTGCCGCGAACGGGTAGGCTGCCGCGAACGCGCCGGTCGCGGGCTGTCCTGCGCGCGCGGCCGCGACGAGATCGTCGCGGTTGATCGCCAAATCGATCGCCCGGCGGACCCGCACATCGCTCAGGGCAGGTGCGCGCGTGTTCATCCACATCATATATTGATAGGCGACCGGAAAAGACATGACGGTTTGATCGTCACGGCCTTCGAACATCGACAGGGTTTCGACTGGCAGGTTGAAGGCCATGTCGATCTCGCCGGATGCGAAAGCAAGCGCAAGGGACTGGCCGTCCGCGATCCGGCGGATCGTGACGTCCGGCCGTTCATCAGCCCCTTCATAGAACGCGTTGGGCACCATCTCGATGGCTGTGCCCGCTTCGAAGGTCTCGACCGCAAACGGTCCGGTAAAGAGAGGCGCGCCATTGGTTTTGAGATAGACGGGAAACGCCCACTCCGCGAGAATCGATGGCAGGATCGGTGTCGGTTTCTCCGACGTCACGCGAAGCGTCGCGTCATCCAGCGCCGCGAAGGTGAGGCGGCCCGCCGTCGCCCGGGCGGACGCGTTGGCGTCGCTTGTCCGGTTAAGGGCATCGGCCACCAAAGGCGCCGTGACAAGTGTCCCATCCGAGAAGAAGCGATCAGATGCCAGTTCCACCAGCCAGGAGCCGTCTTCCTGCTCTTCGGCCGAGACCGCAAGATTCGGCACAACCTCACCATCGCGCGACACGCGGAAGAGCTGTTCGGCGATGCCATGCGTGACAAGCGCCCAGCCGGTTGAACCCTCGGCCGGGTCGAGCCCGGATGCCAAAAAGGTCTGTCCAACGGTGACGCTGTCGGCAATCGCTGGCGACGCCGCAACCGGTGAAAAAAGGGCGGCCGCAACAAGGGCCGATGACAACAGGACTTGCCGCAGATGCCGTCGGATTCCGTGGGCGGTTGAACGGACACTATCGGAAGACGTCATGACAATTCCTCTTGGTTTAAAGCGTGGGGATCAAAAACAATGCTCTCGTCGATGGCCTCGCCCGCATACCCGAGTGGCGGGATGCGGCCGAGAATGCCGGAGCGCAGAGGCGCGGGTCGGTCCGCGCGGAGCACGAGGCCGTCGGTGCTTTCGGCGTATTGCCGCGTCAGCGCCATCACGGCGTCGGTGTCTGCCTGCGGATCCAGATCACCGAACACGAGCGTGAACTTGGCGGGGGCCGATAAGGCGATGACGCAGGGACGCTTGCACTGGCTCATGCACCGCACGCCGCGTGTCGTGAGCGTGAACGGCCTTGTCGTCTCATCGCGTGCGCGGCGCAGAAGGGACCCGGCCAGTTGATAGCCGGGCCGTTCATTGTCCGGGCCGGCGAAATCAGGCGGCCGGCAGCGTGTACAGACCGACATACAGACCCGCGAGCGGGTGAGCATGGTGCATCATCTCCCGAAGCCGCGGCGGGGATCGAAAGACGGGCGATGAAGGCGGCCTGTGCGGGCCTACATGTGTCTGGGAAACATTCGTCATCACATCACCGTCTCGGGGCACCCCGCCCGAGGTTAGAGTTCCGTGATGGCAGGTCTCCTGACTTGCGTGTCTTTGCCTTTCAGCACCTTCCCAGGTTGGCGTCACATCACCAAACCCAGTGGCTGATCGCTGATCGGCTCTCCGCTCACAGTTGCGGGGGCAGTCACGGACTTGGCGCCTGTTGGCTACACCGCACCGTGTTCCCTTTTCATCCGGCCTGCATGTCTGCCCGGCTGGAACCATCGCACGCACGATGCTTAAGTTGCGAGACCCTGTCAAGAAAACTCAGGGCAAAGCGATGGCTCGCTGAGCCCGCTTATCCGCCGCTGTTCGGCCTCACGGAGCGCCAACTCTCGGATTGCGATCGTTCAGCCGATGATGTGCGAGTGTCTGCTAAAGGCTGAGATCCTTCGCAAGAGGGCGGCAATTCGTTGCAATTGCTTTTAAAGGCTCATCCTAAGCGACCGGTTGATAAACGAAAACAGCTTGAGCAGATAACCAAACTGACTCCTGTACTTGCCGTCATTTGCCCGTAGAAGCCACCTCGCGCTTCACGAAATCACTCGCGACACGCGCCTAAGGGTATACACTTACGTACCTTTGAATTAGAATAATTCCAAATAAAACAACAAGATATAGCTTGCCAGACTTAAACTTGAGTAATAGGATCATGTTTAATCTGGCAGGCGCTCATGGCTTGCCGTCAATCGATGCAAACGGCGGCAATCATGACCATCGTTTTTCACTCAGATGGGTTCAGGCCCTGCGCGCACGCTCGTCCAGAACGCTTGTTCACATTTGGATTTCGAACTGTGCTTCTGGGCTATCAAGAAGAAAGCAAGGAGTCATGGACCGCGGCCTGGAACTGCTTTTCCAAAGAACTGGGAACCCGCGACGGGCGCCATGCACTTGATGCGGTTTGGCAATATGCCCGATCTTGCCGAGAGAACGCCTGCCGTACCCTCAGCTTTCGCCCGCCGTATTGTTCAGAACTATGCCGGGATGAACGGCTGGCTTTAGGATTTGTGGCATCTGTCCAAAGCGAGGATCGTCTTCTCGCACGTATTTGTGCTGACCAGCTGTTTCGCCCAACGCGATTTCCAGCCGTCGAGCAAGCCGCGTTCAGCCTAGGGGCCGTGTTCCTCGCAATTGGTTTGAGGTTCAACCCGATCCTTCCCGATTTCTTGCGGCTCGATGTTTCGAGCGACAGCAACTCCACACCGACACTTCACTAACAGCGGATTTTACCAGGAGATTGGAATGTCTGGCACACTCAACAGAATGCTTCTCGCCACCGCTTTTTCGGTGTCAATTGTGGGCGCGGCCCTCGCCGAAGCGCCGAAGAAATCCGAGGTGCTCACCACCTATGCCGATATCGCGCACGCAAAGTATTCCGATTCGCTGCTAACCGCGCAGGCATTGGATGCGGCGATTGATGCCCTCATTGCCAATCCGTCCGAAGCAACTCTGGCAGCAGCCCGCGCCGCGTGGATCGCCTCTCGGGTGCCCTACCAACAGACCGAGGTCTATCGTTTCGGCAACGCGATCGTTGATGATTGGGAAGGTAAGGTCAACGCCTGGCCCCTTGATGAAGGCCTGATCGATTATGTCGATGCTTCCTATGGCGCGGAGAGTGATGAAAACGGCCTTTACACGATGAACGTGATTGCCAACACAAGCATCACCGTAAATGGCAGTCCCGTTGACGCGAGCTCCATAACGCCGGCCCTAATTGCAGAAACCCTGCACGAGGCCGAAGAGATCGAAGCCAATGTGGCGACCGGGTATCATGCCATCGAGTTTCTGCTATGGGGGCAGGACCTAAACGGAACCGGTCCAGGTGCCGGCACGCGGCCGGCAACAGACTTCGATACAACAAACTGCACGGGCGGTAACTGCGACCGCCGCGCGGAGTATCTGAAAGCGGCATCCGCCCTTTTGATCGCAGATCTGGAAGAAATGGTGGCCAATTGGGAGGCCGATGGTGCGGCTCGTGCCGCCCTGACGGAAGACGAGGACAAAGGCCTCTCCGCCATCCTCACCGGCATGGGCTCCCTTTCGTATGGCGAACTGGCAGGGGAGCGTATGAAACTCGGCCTGCTTCTGAACGACCCGGAAGAAGAGCATGACTGCTTTGCAGACAACACGCACAACAGCCATTTTTATGATCAGGTTGGTATCCGGAACATCTATAACGGCCACTACAAACGCGTTGATGGATCTGTGATTAGCGGGCCATCCATAGGTGATCTTGTCGCCGCAACCGACGCTAATATTCACGAAGACCTGACAGCCAAACTCGATGCCACCACGACAGCCATGGCGATCATGAAGGCGCGGGCGGAGAGCATTGAGGCGTATGATCAGATGATCGGTGAAGGCAACGCGGAAGGCAATGCCGTCGTGCAAGCGGCGATTGACGGTTTGGTCGAACAGACGCGGCCGATCGAGCGGGCTGTCGCCGCACTTGGCTTGGGATCAATCGAAATCGAAGGATCCGACAGTCTCGATAATCCAAATGCCGTATTCCAATGACAGGTCATGAACATCCGGCGGGCGCAATGCCCGCCGGACTTTCCAAGGAACGCATCAGTTTGCCAAGAGCTCCGCGCATTTGGCCCGTTACCGTTGTCGCTGTTCTTTTCTTTGTGAATTGTGCATTTGGCGAAGAGCACACGCTGCTTCCGCATCGTGGTGATTTGAGCGCCAAAGATGCGGCGCGGGTAGCGGCAATTACCGCGCCGCCTAAGGATTTTTCTAAACCACAGCCATTCGAAGCCAACTCTGGCGGCGCAGCGACGTCCAACGCGCGTGTGAATGGCAATGCGTTTTCGCACCCGTCTGCGAACCTGAAAAACGAGCAGCGTGCGGATTTTTTTGTCGGCAACGGTTTGTTCAAGAAGGTCTGGGTTTCCTCTCCCTCGTCCACCCAAGCTTCGGACGGCCTTGGACCGCTGTTTAACGCGCGCTCCTGCCAGCGATGCCATTTGAAGGATGGCCGCGGTCACCCGCCGGAAGGCCCCAACGATGTGGCCACGTCCAT
This sequence comes from Roseibium sp., assembly GCA_017643215.1. Lineage (GTDB taxonomy): Bacteria > Pseudomonadota > Alphaproteobacteria > Rhizobiales > Stappiaceae > Roseibium. Next base: position 10,149 of record JAEPNV010000023.1, read on the forward strand.
GTTTTTGCGTCTGTCTGTTCCAGCACGCACGGCGGAGGAAAAGACACTCCTTGCGGAAAAGGCATTGCTGCGTATCCCGGAACCGACCTACGGCGGCCAACTGCAGGACTTCGCGGTTCCGGGCTTGCCGGCGGAAGGCAAGATGCTGGTGACATACACGGAGCGCGAGATCGTTCTGAACGGTGGTGAGGTTGCCTCTCTCCGGGTGCCCACGTATTCGGTCGGTGATCTCGGCTACGGACCAATGGATGAAAAGGTCATGCTGTCGCCGCGTGTCGCGCCGCCCATGATTGGGCTTGGGCTTCTGGAAGCCATCCACCCTGGTGATATACTGGCAAACGCAGATCCGGACGATCAGGACGGAAATGGCATCTCCGGCAAGCCCAGTCTGGTGCGCGATCCGGCGAGTGGCAAGGTTGTGTTGGGGCGGTTCGGTTGGAAAGCCTCGAACCCGACGGTGCATGCCCAATCGTCGGGCGCGTTTGCGGGGGACATTGGCATTTCCAATCCGGGAAACCCAAGCTCTCACGGGGATTGCACCGAGAAACAGGCAGCCTGTCTTGACATGCCCGATGGCGTCCAAATCCACTTGGGCTCAGTGGAGGCGCCGGACCCGGTTTTGGATCTTGTCGTGTTTTATTCCAAGAACCTTGCTGTCCCGGCCCGCAGAGATGTGGACGATGCCGGCGTTCTTCGCGGAAAGGAGTTTTTCCACGAAATCGGCTGTGCCGATTGTCACAGGCCGAATTACGTCACAAGCCGCAATGCGGCCTCGCCCGAACATCGGTTCCAGTTGATCTGGCCGTATTCGGACATGCTGTTGCACGATATGGGCGAGGGACTTGCCGACAATCGACCTGTGGGAGACGCAAACGGCCGAGAGTGGCGCACTTCGCCTTTGTGGGGAATCGGTTTGACCGAGACCGTAAACGGCCACACCCAGTTCCTCCACGATGGTCGCGCGCGAAACCTGTTGGAAGCGATCCTGTGGCATGGCGGTGAAGCCGGGCGCGCGCAGGCGGCGGTCATCAGCCTCGAACCAAACGAGCGGGCCGATCTACTCCGTTTCCTTGAGAGTCTGTGATGGGCGTCTTTCGAAGCGTTGTTGCGACCATTTTTATTGGTTTATTGGTCTTCGCGACCCACCTTCATGCGCAAGAGGCCCCAAAGTTCGCCAATGCGGTGGAAACGGCGCTTGATCACGTCATCATTCCGAACCATCAGGCATTTTATGGCGCATCCACGGTCAATCTCACATCATTGGTGCGTTTGTGCGCTCGGCCGTCGTCTGACCACCTGACGGCCGCCAGAACGTCCTTCAAGGACCTTTTGACTGCCTGGTCCCGCGTCGAGATGTTCCGCTTCGGCCCGGCGCGGGAGGACAACCGGTTCGAACAGTTATTCTACTGGCCGGATCGCAAGGGCCGCGGATTGAAGCAGGTGCAACGCGCCTTGGCTTCGGAAGATCCGCAGTTCACCGATTCCGGAGTGTTGGCGGGCAAGAGCATCGCAGTGAAGGGATTGCCTGCCCTTGAGTTTGTGCTCTTTGGTACCGGGTCTGATACATTGGCCGCGGGCAATCCGTTCCGATGCGCATTTGCTGAGGCCATCGCGCGCGTCATCGAAAGCAATGCGAATGCTCTTCTTGCCGGATGGAATGATGCTGACGGCTATGGCGATCTGATGAAATCAGCGGGATCCGATGGATCGCCATACAAAACCCACGGGGAAGCCGTCCAGGATCTCTTGCGTGCCGCGAGCGAGCAGCTGGAGATCGTCCGAAACGTCAAGCTCGCCGCCGCACTAAATGACACACCTCAATCCGCGAAACCCAAACGGGCGCCGTTTTGGCGTTCGGACATGACACTGCCGACTGTTTCCGCAAATATCAGCAGCGTCAATCATCTGTTTGAGGAATCCATCAATGATCTGCTCGCTCCGGAGCATGTCCGCCAGGCGACAGCGTTGTCATTTGAAATTGCGCAGGTCACTAGGACAATGGACGGGCTTGAAGACAATTGGCTTGACCTGTCGACCAGCACTGATGGGCACCAGAAACTGTCCTATGTCCTCTTTCCATTGAACGGAGCGGTGTTTTTGATCCGCGAAATGTACCCAGCAGCACTTGGGCTAACACTTGGTTTCAATTCGCTCGACGGGGACTAGTATGCTCAACCGGCGTCAGGTGCTTGCCACAGTTGCCCTGAGCGGTCTGCCCATACCGGCCTTCGCAGGAGCGCCCGTAAAGACCGCGTTCATAAGCTGCTGCCAGACCCGGGACGGCAGATATGGCGCGGCCTTCATCTCAGAAGACTTGAATGTTTTGGACGTCCTGCCAATTGACGTGCGCGGACACGCAACCGCCGTGAGCCCGGATGGCAAAACGGCCGTTGTGTTCGCTCGGCGACCTGATCGATTGGCATTTGTTTTCGACATTGAAACGCGCCAACGGATTCATGTGTTTGTGTCGCCCGAAGATCGGCATTTCTGCGGACATGGCTTCTTTTCCCAAGACGGGGCTTTGCTCTTTGCCACAGAAAACGACTATGAAAAGGAAACTGGAGAACTCGGCATATATGCTGTTGATGCCGCTTTTCGCCGGATCGGTGCATTTGCCACGGCAGGGATAGGCCCGCACGAAGCATTGTTGCTCAAGGATCGGCAACATATTGCCGTCGCCAATGGCGGGATAGTCACGCATCCAGATTACCCCCGGCAGAAACTCAATCTTGCCACCATGAAGCCATCTATATCGCTGTTATCTGCCGCAACAGGCGACCTTATTGAAACCGTCGCGTTGCCCGGGGACTTTCATCAATTGTCCATCCGTCACATGGCAGAGGCGGCAAATGGAGACATCTGGTTTGGTTGCCAATATGAAGGCCCGACCACGAATGTTGTTCCTCTGGTGGGGGTTTATCGGCCGGGCCGGTCTATCAAACCGATTTGGGCAAATGACCAGATTTATCGCCAGTTGAACCGCAATATCGGATCGGTCGCAGCCAGCACGGACGGCCATCACATATCGGTCACCAGTCCCCGAGGCGGCAAAGCCCTGACATGGAATACGATGTCTGAAGAACTCGTATCAACTGCCGATGTATATGATGTTGGCGGTGTCGCTCCGAAGGGGAGCGGTTTTGTCCTTTCGGCAGGAACCGGATTGCTCAAAGACACAAACCACGTTCGCCATCATGAGCTTGCTTGGGACAATCATTTGTCTTCGCCTTTGACCGGTTAGTTCTCTCTCGGCAAAATCGGCTATGGCTTCGGTGAGGTGGCGTGCGTGGAAATCCCTGTTTCTCGAATCGGACGTTCGTTCAATCCGCAGCGAAGGTCTGGAAACCGCCCATTCAAGGCATTTGAGCTAGAGCATCGAACCACAGCAAAGTCCGCAAAACGGACGTTCGTGCTCAATACAGCGAATGTCCAATTCCGCCCTTAACCGTCGCGTGAAATCATAAGCTGCGGTCATTGCACGCTGACCCAACACCCCCTCCAGCACCCGGATCCTCCCCATGGCCACCCTTTTGCTGGGCGCGGCGGCGTCGGCGGTTGTCGGCGCGACCGGCGCCGGCGGACTTGTCGCAAACGCAATCACCTCGGCGGCAACGATCGCCGGCTCGCTGATCGACAGCGCGCTTTTTTCGGCCGGCGGCGGGTCGCAGTCGGTCGAGGGGCCGCGGCTTCAGGACCTGCAGGTGCTGTCGTCCACGGAAGGGGCGCCGATCCCCATCATTGCCGGATTTGCGCGTGTCTCCGGCCAGGTGATCTGGGCCACCAATCTGGAAGAGGAGGTGCGCACCGACACGCAAAAGACCGGCGGCAAGGGCGGGGGCGGCGCCTCCACGACCACCACGACCTATTCCTACTTCGGCAATTTCGCCGTGGGCCTTTGTGAAGGCGAGGTGGCCCAAGTGCTCCGGGTCTGGGCGGACGGCAAAGAATTGGACATGACCACGATCACACACCGGATCTACCGGGGCACCGAGACGCAATTGCCGGATCCGCTCATCGACGCCAAACAAGGGTCCGGCAACGCACCCGCCTATCGCGGGCTTGCTTATATCGTTTTTGAGCGGCTGCCGCTCGCCGACTTCGGCAACAGGATCCCGCAGCTGACCTTCGAGGTCATCCGCAGTGTCGGTTATGAGGAAGAGGCCTTGCGCGGTCTCTGCCTGATCCCCGGATCAACGGAGTTCGGATACGAGCCGACCCTGGTGCAGGACATCGTTTCGGGAACCAGCAAAACCGACAACAACCGCCATACCAAGACGCATGCCACGGACTGGGCGCATTCGCTGGATCTTCTATCGACCGTCTGTCCGAACGTCGACACGGTCGCGCTGGTTGTGGCCTGGTTCGGCACGGATTCGAGATGCGGCAATTGTGTGATCGAGCCGCGCATCGAGGCGGTCAAGGCTACAACACCGATTGAATGGCAGGTGGCGGGCCTGACCCGTGACACGGCCACCGTCGTCTCTTACGTAGATGGCAAGCCGGCCTTTGGCGGCTCGCCCAACGATGCAAGTGTGATTGCCGCAATTCAGGATCTCAAAAGCCGGGGCCTGACCGTGCTGCTTTATCCGTTCATCATGATGGACGTGCCAAGCGGAAATGGCCTACCAGATCCTTATGGCGGATCTGAACAGGCGGTTTATCCCTGGCGTGGGCGGATCACCTGCCATCCGGCGCCCGGCCAGCCCGGCACGGTCGATCAAACAGCTGCGGCGGAAACACAGGTCACGGCATTTTTGGGAACGGCCAGCCCCTCAGATTTTGGGGGTATGGGCAATGCGGTGACCTATTCCGGTCCGGCCGAATGGTCCTACCGGCGGTTCATCCTGCACCTCGCTAAACTCACGGAACTCGCCGGGGGTGTAGATGCCTTTTGTGTCGGGACGGAAATGGTCGGCATGACCGGGGTGAGGGGCGCAGGCAGCACATTTCCCTTTGTGGATGGGTTGGTGAGCCTTCTCACCGATGTAAGGTCGATGCTGGGTCACACGGTCAAGCTCGGTTATGCGGCCGACTGGTCGGAATATCATTCCTACCGGCCGGCGGACGGGTCGGCTGATGTGTTTTTTCACCTGGATCCGGTCTGGTCGCATCCCGACTGCGATTTCATCGGCATTGACAATTACCTGCCGCTTTCCGACTGGCGCGACACGCCCGGCCATCTCGACCAGGCGGCGGGCCATTCCTCGATCCACGACCCGGAGTATCTTACAGCCAATATCGAGGGCGGGGAGTATTACGACTGGTTTTACGCCAGTGATGCCGACCGGGCCGCGCAGGTGCGCACGCCGATCACCGACGGGGCCTATGGCGACCCCTGGATTTACCGCAACAAGGATCTCCGGAATTGGTGGCAGAATGCCCATCGGAATCGGCCGGGCGGGACCAAGGGCGGAACGCTGCCCACAGAGTGGCACGCGACCAGCACGACGGCCCTGGTTCTGTCCGATGTGACCGATGACGGCACCGGGCAACTCACCCTGACGCTTTCCTGGACCGTCGACAACAGCGGCGGGGGTGGCACCGTCTTTCCAAGGTTCAGGGTCCTGAACGGCGCTTTGCCGGCGGCAGGTTCTGGCGAGGACTGGACCGGCGCGGTGACGGGCCGGGTCATTTCCGCCAGTCACGAGGTGAAGCTGCTTTTGGAAGAAGTCAGCGCCGGGTTTTCCTATCTGACCGGCTCCAGCGTCACGCTCGGCGCGGCGCACCAGACCCATGATATCAGCCGCACTTTCTCAAACGCCAATGCCGCTTACGCCCGGCTTCTGATCGGGCCGAACGTTCCAGCCGGGGCCGTGTTTACCGCCGAGCTTGAGATCGCTTTGCCCGTCCTGACGCAAACAGGCGGCGCCAATAGTCTGGATACAACGTTTGCCGGGGCGGTCTCCGGGGATGTCTTCGCACCCTCTCACCAGACCGCCTTTGTGCCGGAAGCAAAGCCGATCTGGTTCACCGAATTCGGCTGCCCCGGGATCGACAAGGGCACCAATCAGCCGAACGTTTTTTATGATCCGAAGTCTTCTGAATCCTTCGTGCCGCATTTTTCGTCCGGGGCGCGGGACGATCTGATTCAACGCCGGTACCTCAGGGCCATCACCGGCTATTGGGCGGACGCGGCCAACAATCCGGTCTCCGGCGTCACCGGCCAGCCGATGCTGGATGTGAACCGGTTTTACGCCTGGTCGTGGGACGTTCGCCCGTTTCCGTCCTTTCCGGTGGACAGCGACATTTGGGCCGATCATGCCAATTTCACCACCGGGCACTGGCTGTCGCGGCGGATGGGCGGGGCCACGGCTGACGGGATCGCGCGGCTGATGATGGAAAAAAGCGGGCTTACTGAGACCGCTGATTTTGACGTGACCGGTTTTGCCGGCGTTGCCGATGGTTTCATCATCGATCGTGTCACCAGCGCCCGGGCAGTGATTGATCAGCTGGGTACGGCGATGGCGTTTGACCCGGTGGAAAGCGGCGGGCGCCTTGAAGCCCGATCCCGCCGGCATGGCGTCCCGGTCATGGATCTTGATCCGGACCGCATGCTTGACCGGGGCAGGGACACGGAGCCGATGACGATCCGCCGGGCCCAGGAAACCGATCTGCCCAAGGTGGTTCGGGTGACGGCCTATGACGGGGCGCGGGATTTTGAGCTCGTCACCGGTGAAGGCCTCCTGGAAATGGTCTCAAACGATCGGGTCGTGGTCACCGATACCCCGATCGTGGCTGACTTTTCCCGCGTTCAGGCGCTTGCCGAGTTTCTCTTGCACGAGGCCTGGGCCGGCAGGGAGACGTATGCCTTTGGGCTTCCTGACAGTCTGTTGGCACTGGAGCCGGGCGATGTGGTGTCGTTTTTGTTCGCCGGCCGGCCGCACACCGTCCGCCTCAGCAAGGTGACGGATGGCGCCGGGCGACGGTTTGAGGCCAAGAGTTACGATGGTCCGGTTTATGAACCGCGCCGCGGCACCGGCGTCGGCCTTCGCCGGATCCAGGTGAGCGGCGGGAAGCCCTTGAGCGCCGATGCGGTTGGCGTTTTTATCGACGGTCCCTTGCTGCGCGACACCGACACCGGTTTTCAAGGCTATGTGACCGGGTTCAAATTGCCGTTCCGGCCGGGCCTGGGGTTTTTGTCCAGCCCCTCGGAAAGCGGCTTTGTCACCCGGGCGAGCCTCGACGCGCCGGGACAGATCGGCGTCACCTTGAGCGATCTTTCCGCCGGGCCGCTTTATCGCTGGGATAGAACCAACACCATCGATGTGGAGATCTCGTCCGGTACGCTTCAAAGCCTGGAGGACATCCAGGTGTTTGCCGGCGGTAACGCGGCGTTGATCCAATCCGCAAGCGGCGAGTGGGAGCTTCTGCAATTCGCCCATGCCGAGCTGACTGGCACAAACACCTATCGGCTCTCCAAGCTCTTGCGTGGTCAAAAGGGCAGCGAGGCGGCAATGGGTGCGCCAGGCGGCGCGCGGATTGTGTTTCTGGCCGGTTCGATCGCTCAGCCGACCATAGAGCGGGCGCAATTGGACCTGCCGCTGAACTGGCAGGTCGGTCCGGCGGGCGCGGCGGTCGGAAGCCCCGCCTTCCAGAGCTATCAGGTGACGATGACCGGCAAGGGTGAACGGCCCTTGTCGCCCGTTCATCTGAGGGCGGCCGAACAGCCCGGCGGGGATCTATTGCTCACCTGGATCCGGCGCACGCGTATTGGCGGGGACGGCTGGGAACAGGCCGAGGTGCCGCTCGGCGAAGACACGGAAGCCTATGACATCGAGATCCGGCAGGGCGGTACGCTGCGGCGCACGTTTGAAACGCCCTCACCATCGGTCATCTACACCGCCGCCGATCAGGCAACGGACCTTGGCGCGGCCGGCCTGCCCTTTACCTGGTCCGTCTTCCAGATCTCGGCGACCTACGGCCGGGGGATGGCGAAAGAAGCGGAGTATCAACCATGACACAAACCCCCAATCTGGGCTTGCCGGAATTGGCGAGCAGTCAAAGCCAGAAGCACGTTACCCACAACGAAGCGCTCGCCATGCTCGACGCGATCGTTGAGCTGTCGGTTCTGAGCCGGACGACAAGTGTGCCGCCGGGAAGCCCGGCAGACGGTGACCGCTATCTGGTGCCCACCGGCGCCACAGGCGGTTTTGCTGGTCAGGACGGGACAATCGCGAGTTCCCGGGATGGGGCCTGGAGCTTCTTTCAGCCACAGGCCGGCTGGCGGGCTTATGTCCAGGACGAGGGCGGATTTGCCGTCTTTAACGGGACGGGTTGGAACGGGCCGGATGTCGCCATCCTCTCATCGACGCAAAACGGCGCGCAGAACCGGATGGTGGTGGCCGAAGAGGAAATCACCTTAGGCGGGGCAAGCGTTCAAAGCACGGTTCTAATTCCCGACCGGGCCGTGGTCTTTGGCGTGTCGACAAGGACGACGGAAGCGGTGACCGGCGCCACCTCCTATGACTGCGGCATATCCGGGGAAGCATCCAAGTTCGGCGGGTCGCTCGGGATCGCTGAAGGGTCGACAAACGCCGGTGTGATCGGCCCGCAGGCGTTTTATGCGGATACGCCCGTAGTGCTCACCGCCAATGGGGGGAGCTTCACCAGCGGCAAGGCACGCATCGCCCTGCATTACTTCCTGCCGGTCGTGCCGCAAAGCTGACCGGCCTTCCCGATCCGTCTTTGAGCCCGCCGCGATTGCGGGTTTTTTTATGGGAGACATCCGATGACATTCGAAGAATGGGTGCAGTCGCGCCTGACGGCGCACGGCTATCCGTGCGGGCCGATCGACGGGATTTTCGGGCCCGCGACGCGCGCGGCGTTGAAGCACTTCCAGGCCGCCCATCAGCTCGACACCTCTGGCGTCGGTGATGCGGCAACGGTGCTGGCACTCCGCAAACCCTCCTCGCGCGTGCCGGTCGAGGAAAAGCAGTTCATCCCCGACCGGGACCGCGATGGACCTGATGACGGGCGCCGCTCGGTCTGGCCCCGGCAGCGCGACGTGCCGCAATTCTTCGGCCCGGTGGGGCGGAACCAGACGAGACTCGAGGTGCCGTGGGACATGGTGCTTGCCTGGAAGACCGATATCTCGATCCGCACGATCACGGTGCATGAAAAGGTCGCTGCCTCGGCCGAGCGCGCGTTTCACCGGATCCGGGGGATCTATTCAACCCGGGAGATCAAGGCGCTCGGCCTGCATTTGTTCGGCGGCTCGCTGAACGTGCGGCGCATGCGCGGCGGCTCGCGCTATTCCATGCATTCGTGGGGCATTGCCATCGATTTCGATCCGGCCCGCAACCGGCTCTCCTGGAAACGCCCGCGCGCACGGCTGTCGCGCGACGACGCCGTGCCGTTTTTCCAGGCGTTTGAGGCCGAAGGCTGGCTGTCGCTCGGCCGGGCCCGGAATTTCGACTGGATGCATGTCCAGGCCGCCCGCCTTTGATTGGGTTCCGGCCGACTGCGCCCGGGCCGGTTTTTTCACGACAAACGGGCGCCCCTTCAATCCAACGAGGTTCAATCATGATCACGTCGATCGACAAGGCGCTGACGGCCATCGTCATGGCCGTTCTTTATCTGCTGAGCACCTTTGCCGGCATCGATCTCGGCCTATCCGAAGAGTTTGTCAGCGGCATCATCGCCGGACTGACGCCGCTCCTGGTCTGGCTGGTGCCGAACAAGTCCCGTTCATGAACATGTTCGGGGCCGCGCTTGCCCTTTTGAAACTGGTTCTGGCGCTTGTCGATCACGTCAAGCGCCGGCGCCTGATCGCCGAAGGCGAGCGCCTGCAGCTCGCCAGGAGCCTCGCCGACGTCGCCCGTGCGGCCGAGATCGCCGAGGACGTGCGGGACGAGATGGAGCGCCTCGGCGATGAGGACCTCACCCGGGAGCTGATGAAATGATCTGTTTCATCGTCTGTTTCGGCTTCATGGCCGGTCCCCAAGACTTGCCGGGCGCGGCCGAGTCCTTTTGTGCCGTTTACGAAAAGGCCGTCCGGAACCAATTGCGCCTGACGGAGGCCGAGGCGCGCGGCCTCCGGCTCGGCACCAAGCGGGATCTCGCCGCGCTCAAAAAAACCTACAGACGGCTGTGCGCCAACAGGAACACACAATGAAGCATTGGATCGAGTGGCTGGTTCAACTGCCGCTGATGCGGATCGGGGTCATCGCCATTTTCGCCGCGATCGGCGCGGCCCTGCCGAAGGACCTGTCGGTGCGTGACCGGCTGATGACGTTTTTTGTCGGCTTCATGGCCGCTTTGGTGTTCGGTGAACCGGTGCGCCAGATGCTCAGCCTGTCGGAGGCCTGGGCCTTCGGCATGGCAGGGATCCTGGCGATGACCGGCCGCAACATTGCCGTTTTCGTCATCCGCGCCAGCCGCGATCCCAAATCCTTTGCGCGCGATCTCATGGAAATCTGGCGGGGTGGGAAGTAACTTCCTAAGCGCCCCATGGCGGTATCATATTGGATTTAAATTGTCACGGAAACACCAGTATTGACATCGTAAGGTCCTCCAGCTCAGCAGATCCATCGGTGTTTGCCCTGGCCTTGGTTTCGATGTTGAAGGGGCCGACCGTGCCGCTATCGTTTTGCTGAGCTAGGTTTATGTAGGCATGAAAGTTTGCTGGAATCTCCAAATAGGGATGGGCTCTTTCGCTAACGCCCTCTTTGAACCAGCCTGCGCGCCGATGATGGTCTGGATTGTCATTGTTTATAGAAATTCCGAATGCGAAAAGTTGGCGCGTTTTCTGGACGCGAGCTAACTTAGCTTGGATGCTAACATACAAAATCCGATCATGGTCAGGATCGGCATCAAATGTAATTTCGCACCCGTCGATCTTCATATACTCGTCCCAATCTACCTTGACTGTCCCGCGGTCCGCTGGAAGATAGTAATGACCCCCACCCTTTAGGTCAGCAAGCTCAATGTTCGCCATAAAAACCTCCCAAGTAATAATTTTCAAAATGGTTGTATATCATAATTATACAATCAGTTCGATGGATTTTGTATGGCAGCGCTTGCCGAATGGCGCGACGTGAAGAACCAGGTGCGCGGCGCCGGCTGGCTCGGTGTGCGCCTGTGGTTGTTCGCTGCCGCCCTGATTGCCCTGGCCGCCTGGATCTACAGCATCCGCCCCGAAATCGGCCTGTTTTTTAAGTGGTTGTTTTCCGGGAGGTGATGCGACATTGGTGGGCGCGCAAAGGGGGGAAATCGAGTTTATCTGAAGTACTACTCAAAACAATAAGTGTGTAGAATATCCGTACAATCACTGATTTAATTTTCCGTCAGAAAATTATACAAAAACAATTGCAATTGGTCTAGGGAGGGCTCATTTCATGCATACAACGCTCATCTATGCATTGTTTATTGCGCTGTTTACCGCTGGGCTTGTTTCGGCGTCTGCGCAATCAATAGTTGCACCCGAGCCAAATGGCGTTGTAATAAATGTCCCGGCTATCGCGACATTTTACGGGGAAAATCGTACGCTTGAGCTGCCAAAAGAAACATCTATGTATGACATTGGTTCCTCGCCTTGCCCCGCGGCGGTGCCCATAGCAGTTGGGGTTGAATACTGCATAAGCAGATTTGGCATCCAAAACGATTTTTGTGAGTACAAAGAAGCAGACCCCCTAGATTCGACGCTTGTTAATATGTTTCGTTCGACGCAAGGTGGTTTGGGTAGCGGTGCGGATACTGGGGTGTGGACTCTGGGCGCAACTCGTTTGGTTGTTGGTGGCCTTAGTCCACTAGACAAGATATACGTGCACTTCCGGGCCGTCTGTGTGGGGTCAAGTTTCACATTAACCTGCGAAAAGTGCGAGTGATCCTTGAGTTTTGCGAATAATTGGGGCGCCGGCCGCCGCTTTCATCCGCTTTACTTCGGCCAGGTCCCGTAGCCGGATTATTGCATCGGCCATGTCAGGACGGTCGGTGATCCGCAAAAGCTGCAGGTCAGTCGGTAGCGTTTCGCGATCTCCGGAACGACGTCCTCCGGCCGGTACAGCGCCTTGTCCAGGTACTTCATGCGCCCGCAGCGGACGCAGCTGATCGACAGACACATGTCCATATCATCGAGATAGGCAATCGTCATCGGCGGTATGTGGGGAAGGCGGGACATCTGCCCCTCAATCTGCCGATTGAGAGTTGGGCGGCGGATAGGTTGGATCAATCTTCGAGGGATGGAACACACCGAAGTTGCGCCGAAGGTCTTCCGGGTCGCCCGTCCAGAAGAACACGCCCTCGTCACCTGTGGTATTGCCTGTACCTTTTGACATCATGTCATAAACATCTTCAAATTTGGTCGTATACGGAAGCGTCCTGATGGGCTGATTAATCAGTGCGGCTTTGTCCTCATCGTCAAACGCTTGCCCTGAAAATCTCTCAACAACCTCGATCGCCCACGTTCTGGCTGGGGAAATCTGGTCGTCTTCTTTCGGGTCGGCCCGGAGAATCGACAGCCCGATCTCAACCATCCGTATGTCGAGTTCGCGATCCTTGGAAAAATATTGAACACCCGCCGTTCCAATCCCACTCCCGGCGATCACGGTCACCAATGTCACAACGAAATTTCTGAACTCCATATTCTCTCTCCCAATCTAACACGGGAGACCCGGAGCGTCACTCCGCTCCGGATTGCCGGCCCTCATCCGCCAAGATTGAAGCCGGCCCGACGAAGCAAACGCAAACCGTCGCCCCCGCGATCGGTCTTGAAAAGACCGATTCTGCGCACCCGCAGATGGGCCATAGTCGGATTGCATTTTTCATGGAGTCAAATCTCTTCGGCGAGCGCGAAAGCGCTGGCATCTCTCCCATTGCGCCCTGGATCGGCGGAAAGCGGAACCTTGCAAAGCGCCTGGTGAAGCTGATCTCGGCCGTCGACCATGATCTTTATGCCGAAGCGTTTGTCGGTATGGCGGGTGTTTTCCTGCGCCGGCGCTATGCGCCGAAGGCCGAGGTCATAAACGACTATTCGGGCGATGTCGCGAACCTCTTTCGGATCCTGCAGCGCCATTATCCGCAGTTTCTGGACTGCCTGAAATTCCAGGTGACGAGCCGGAGCGAGTTTGAGCGCCTGTCGAGAACCGACCCGACCACCTTGACCGACCTGGAGCGCGCCGCGCGCTTCCTCTATCTCCAGCGCACCGCCTTTGGCGGCAAGGTCACCGGCCAAACCTTCGGTGTGTCAAATGAGCGGGAGGGGCGGTTCAATCTCACCACCCTGGCACCGATGCTGGAGCAGGTGCACGAGCGCCTCGCCGGCGTCGTGATTGAGAACCTTTCTTACCAGGACTTCATCCCGCGCTATGACCGGCCGGGCGCGCTGATCTATTGCGATCCGCCGTATTTCGGCTGTGAGGAAGATTACGGCAAGGGCTTGTTCGACCGCGCCGATTTTGAGCGCCTGGCGGACCTGATGCGCGCGGCTGAGGGTAAGGTCATCCTGTCGATCAACGATGTGCCGGAGATCCGGGCGGTGTTTGACGGATTTGCGACGAAGCCGGTGCGGGTGACCTACACGATTTCGGAAGCCCCGCCCACTGAGGTCGGGGAGCTGATCATTACGAATTTCGAGCATCCGCTTCTCAACGAAAAAGCCGGCCTCTAGGGGCCGATTTTTTGTTGGGGGGGATGTTTGATCAAGCGATGTCGGTCACATGTGCATACTCGGCCTAGAACGCGACGCCGGCGAGAAAATCGCCGGTGTCGATCTCGCCGAGCTGCAGCGCGACCGGCTGCCGGTTCGTCAGGGCATTCGCATTGTGCTCGATTCCGGCCCGCCGGATCCGGACGCCCCGCAAAACGTTGTACGGCTAGTGTGAATACCTGGCCGTTCGTCGACCGGTTTATCCCCATTTTATGATTTCCCGTTTCTTTCACGGAAGACTCGGAGAGGTGCAACGCTCCGTATGGAATACCCATTTAACGCTGCCGATGTTCAAAGAACAAACCGATTATACCAAATCATCGAGTCGTCTTGTGCGTACGATCGTTTCAATTAGGCTACTTGGCCAAACCAAACCAAGTTGTGCTGCAAGTTGGTCGTTCGCCCCGATTCTCCCCGAGTAAATTCCAATAAATTTTGTTGCCGCGCCGCCTTTGTCTGCGATTTGTACGCCGCCGGAGACTAGCGGGACTGCTCCATAATATCGCTGGATTACAGGTGCGCCGGACATCCCTTCTCGCGTGGCTGTATCAACAAGCATTGCTTGATAATCAGTGTAGTTAAGCAATTGCGGCTCAGAGGCAATGCTGGCTCTTTTCCATATTGGAAAGCCATTGTTAGTGATCTTTAAGGGATAACCGAGGACAAATAGGTCCATGCCGATGTAAGTGGCCAGATCGATCGAGGGCATCTCGTTAATTGGATATGGTTCCGAATCAGGCGGACATTCCACGTCGATCGCAGCAATATCGACCTTTCGGCCTAACTCGGGGTGAATTAGCCAAACAGGCTCGTCGGAACCATCATACAGATTGATAATGAATGGGCTTTTGTTTCCCAATACACTCTTTGAGTTCCATAGTACTTCAATTATATTCGGTCTGCATCCGTGTTTCTGGTCAATATTTTTTCCTGTAAAAGGATCGACTCCAGAAATAACGTGCCAATTTGTAATGAGAAATAGTTTGTCAATATTCTTCCAAAAAAAACCAGTCGCGTGGGATATAACTATTTCATTAAAACGGAGTACTAAAGGTACAGTGGATAGCGAAAATAAATCAATGCCCTTTTTCTCATTCTGCATGTTTAATCTCCGACGAAGCATTTTCATTTAGTTGTTAAAAAAACGGGAGACCCGGAGCGCGCCAACGCTCCGGATTGCCGGCCCTTTTCCGCCAAGACAAGAGCCGGCCCGACGAAGCATTCGCAAACCGTAGCCCCCGCGATCGGCCTTGAGGGACCGATTCTGCGCACCTGGCAGAAGCGGGCGTAGTCGGATTGCGTTTTTCATGGAGTCAAGTATCTTCGGCGAGCGCGAGAGCGCTGGAATCTCTCCCTTTGCGCCCTGGATCACCGCATTATCGAAGCGATCCATCGCTTAATCATTCGGTTCCCCACTGAGTTCAGCGATGACCTGCAAGACCGCGTCGTATTCGGCGCGGCTGAGATCGTCAGCCGCCTCAATGGCATATTTCCAAGACTCCGCATCGCCGTGGTTAAAACAGCACACGTCATGAAGCACAATTCCGAACGGTTTGACGAGGGACATGAACAGCTTCGCGAACCACACTTCCCGGTGGCTGGGTCCGAGCGCGAAATCGTTCTTACGCAAGGCGAAAAGCACGGCGCTGGCGTTCCATTTCAGGCTGCGGCGGACGAGGTCATCAATCAGTTTCGGGCCGAAATCAAGATGTCCATCCTGGAGGATTTCGTGGCTCAATACGTCATTTTTTTTATTCAAATAGATCACTCCAAACCACTCGGGCGCGGCGCTGGCCATGTGGGCGTCTATGTAGGTGACCACGTCCGACCAGCTCGACAGGTGGATTGCGGTAGAATGGGGGGCGTCCGCGCCATTGCGCTGGACAATCACCCGGATCAGTTTGAGGCTGTCGATCGTGTCTTCATTCAGCCGAAGTCGGCGCAAGGCCGGCCGGCCGGCGGCGCACAGCGTGGGGACCGTACCAAATTCGGCGAGAAGGACCTTCGCAAGGATCCCGGCTTCGACCGCCGGCAACGTCCATCCCAGCAACGCCTCCAAAAGCCGGACACTATGGGCACGCTCGCCTTCGACCAGGACGTCCCGCACCATTGAAAGATGGGCCAGATCGCCTTGCGCCAGGGCGGGCGTTTCGTCCCTGTCCGGCGGCGGCTTCATTGCA
>JAEPNV010000024.1 GCA_017643215.1 Roseibium sp.
CCGGCCGAACTGATCGCGGATAAAGACCTTGATGCCCTCTTTGACCTGCTGGAGCGTATGGAAGGGCAGGCCGCCAATCGGCCGTCGGGCTTTGGTTCAATCCTTCAACGCCTCACGCAGATGGGCCCGCAAGCACTGGACATGTTTTCGCGTAAGCGGTTCTGAGATGGCCATGTGCCAGGCGATTTCACGATAAGTGTGATCCTCGATGAAGCGCAGCCGGAAGACCGTTTGTAGATCAGCGGGCAGGCTTTTTACGTGCTTCAGCACCTTACGAACAGTGTCCCGGTCAGCGGCTTGGCGATCAGGGCCCGGGCGCGGATCTGCAGAGTCCCCGATCACACCTCCGGTCGGGTCCGGATGGCGGTTTAAAACGCCTTTGTCCCGGATGCGTTTGCGCTGGCGGTCGATGTGTTCCGACCACATAACGGTGAGCAAAAACGCCTTTGGGTCGCGAATGGGTGCGCGGTGCCTGGCGGCATGGCTGGTGGCCTTGACCAGCGTTGCCGAGACGAGATCCTCAGCGGACGTGCGATCGCCCCGGGTGAGGCGCAAGGACATGCGTTTGAGATCCGTCCGGTCCTCGTTCCAGCTTTTCCATAGACCTTCACAGGCATTTGCAGCTGCAGTTGGCATGGTCCGTAACCTCTCCAGCGTTTTCGCTCGGCAGGATTATGCACCTAAGGATTGTAAACACACAAGGCTCATTGCATCTTATAGTTGAAATTCGGGTGCTGTCAGGCGTCCTCTTGTCCCCGCTCTCTCTGGCCGGGCAGGTGAACCAATGGTGTTAACGCCCGTGCCCATGGTTTTGCGGGATATGAGAGGTTTTGAGATCGGGACCGTCTAAGGAAATTCTGCGCTCGGTTCCAAGAACAAGGCACCTTGCCGCGGGCGGAGTTGACCACCTCAATAAAGACCCAAATAGGTGCGGGCCGCGATTAAATTAACTGAACAAAATCAATGGTCAAAAAGTCGTCGAATGGGGTGGTGCGGGGACGCAAGAATTTGTTTTTATGAGCTTTTTCTACTCCGCCTCTGGGCACCATTCTTCTCCCGAAATTGCCTTTGCGATCGCACACTCTGCGCGGCGAATGACGCCCGGTCTCAGTCCCAGACCGGCAGGCCGGACAGGGCCGAGGCGGTGATGACGGCGTAGGCGACCCACCGGTAGGTGCGTTCATGGCCCGGCCTGAAGAGCCGCGCGCCGATCACGTTGCCCAGGACGTTCGGCGCGATCAGGAGACCGCCGATCAGGACCGCGGAGCCGTCGAGCCGGCCGAGCAGGGCCAGGGTCGGCAACAACGCCACATCGCACAAGAACAGGAATAAGAGCGTGTTGGCGCGCACGACATAGGCCGGCAGGGTGCTCGCCATGTAAAGCAGAATGACCGGCGGGCCGGGAAGGCCGGCAATCCCGAACAAAAAGCCGGAGAGCCCGCCGGTGGTATAGATGAGGGGCGGCGTCAGCCGGCCGCGATAGCGCAGGCCCAGCACGAGGCAGGCGACCAGAAAAAACGCGGTGAGCGAAACGGCGTAGCGGAACACCTCCGGGGCGACGAGGGTGAGCGTGTAAAGCCCGAGCGGCAGCGTGACGACAAGACCGGCGACCAGCCGTAGGACATCGCGCGGCGCGCCGTCACGCAGGGCCCGCGGCACGTTCGGCAAGGGGCCGACCAGATCGAAGATGACAATCGTGGCCAGCGCCGCGAACGGTGACAGGATCTGACCGGCAACGGGCAGGTAGACCATGGCGGTGCCGAAGCCGGAAAACCCGCGCACCAGGCCCGCGGCAAAGGCCGCGCCGGCCAGAAGGGCAAGGTCCAATGGCGCAATGCCGACAATCACATTTGCGCCTTGAAGCGCCTTAAAACAGTCATGGTCTGACAGCTAACCCGCCGTTTGAGCCCTGTCGAGGCGCAATGAATGTCAAATCCGCTGACGGCGCCGCGCGCCGGTCGCAGCAAGCCGGATCAGCGGGCGCGATCCGGATCAAATCCGTCGGGAGAGCCGGAAAAGCATCACATCACTTTGAGCGGACATGTATAACGGCTCCGGATGCGCGGCTTGGCGGCGGGCCAATATAGTAAAACAGGGGTGGAACATGGCGGGCGATGCGGACGAGGCCGTTGTGCGGGCTTTCCAGAACATTTTGCAGCGCGCGCCAACGGCGGACGAAGCGGCGGTGTGGCGCGAAAGGTCCGAAGAGAAGGACGCGGGCGCCTATGAGATCAGCACATATGTTGCCGGGAGCGCCGAGGCGATCGCCCTGACCGATCTGATCTTCCGGCTTTTTCAAGCCGGTCTTGACCGGCTGCCGGCACCGGATGAACTGCATGCGTTTGTGAACACGCTCCGGCGCCATGAACAGACCACACCGCAGGTCTGCGGGCGCATATTGGACTTGGCACCGGACGATTTTTTTGCCCACGACAAGCCGCTGATTGACCGGCTGGAGCGGATCTACCGGAACGCCCTGGACCGCCCGCCGACGCCTGCGGAAACCGACGGCTGGGCCCGGTCCGATCTGCCGATGGCCGACATTGCGGTCGCCGTCGCGAACTCCGCTGAATGCCAGGCCCGGCTGAACCGGAGGATCTTGATCCTGAAGAACCGGATGGGCGTCGTCGACGATCTCGCCGGCGTGCTGCAAGCCGGGCGCCCTCTGGTGCCCCCCACCCGGGATGTCGCCAGCGAGGATCTCTTTTCCGGCTATTCGGCCAAGAAATCCGAATTGAGTCCGGTAAAGGGCTACTTCGTCGACTTCCTGGGGCTCAAAACCCGGCTCGACTACCTGCCGAAGGGGCCGGAACTGGCCGGGTGCGCGGCCGGCGACCTGCCGCGCAACGCCGGCGGGCTTTATGCCGGGATTTCCGAATTCGCCGCTTTGCTGCTGGCAGTCGATACGGCAAAGGGGCGGACGAGCCTGACGGTGGGCGAACTGGGCGCGGGCTGGGGGCCATGGATTGCCGCAGCGGCTGTGTGCGGCCTCAGAACCGGATTCCCGGAGATCAACCTTTTGGCCGTCGAAGCCGATGAGACCAAATGCGCCTTTATTTCAAAGCATTTGGAGGACAATGAGGCGCTTGGCGACACCGTGCATCTGAAGGTCTATTCCGGAGCCGCGTGGTCCGAAGACACCACGCTTTACTTCCCCAAGGGACCCGGTCATCTCGACTACGGTGCGCGTCCGGCCGAACACGACGAAGAAAGCGATTACCGCGGCGCCTCGGTCGCCGTGGAGGAAATTCCGGCCTTCGGCATGGCGACGCTTCTGGCGACCTATGACCGGTTCGACTTCCTGCATATCGATGTTCAGGGCGCCGAATATGACCTGATCGCGTCCAGCCGGGATGTTCTTGAGAACAAGGTGTCGTTCATGTTCATCGGCACCCATTCGACCCTGATCGAGGGCCAGCTTTTAAAACTGTTCCACGACTGGGGATGGGACTTAATCTCCTTCAAGAATTGCGGTTTTGCCTATGACGTCAGCAAGCCGACCCTCGATGGCATGACCAGTTTCGACGGCGAAATTTTCGTCTCCAACCCGAACCGGGTCTTTGAGACCTTGTGTCTGGATCTGTGACGGGGGAAAGCCAGCGCCGGTGCCGTTGATTGACCGGAAAATCCGCAATGTGCCGCCTATCCGGCGCTGCGCACGCCGGCTGCGGCATCAAGCGGCTTGGCTGTGACGATTGCCGCGCCCGGCGTTGCCGGTTGTTCCGCCTTGCGTTCGGCGGCGTACAAGACCAGCGCGGCAAAGCGGTAAAGCCCGTGGACGAACTTGCCGTAGGGCATCGTCAGGAACAGCGCGAAGACGACGCCAAGGTGAAGGGCAAGCAGCGGCGCAAGGGCGGCGGTCTCCCGGGCCACCATCAGAACAAGCCCCGACAGGCCGGTCGCGAACAGCATCGCCAGAAAGGCGGTTTCCATGCCGAACTGGTTGGGATCGCGGAGATCCGCATGGCGCTGAAGCTTGGCGTGCAGGAGCCCGATCGGGCCGATCACCAGCCCGATGCCGCCCGGAATGCCGAACAATTTGGGCAGCGAGAGATACCCGTAAGGCGCCTCCCAGCCGAAGACATAGTGATAGATCGTGCCGGTGGATGTGGCCGCGAAGCACAACATAAAGCCGTAGAAGGTCAGATGGTGGAAGAGCCGCCGCCGGTCGGTCGGATATTCGTCCTCGTTGTAACAGCCGACGCCGCCGCCATCGAGATAGCGGAGCTGACCGGCATCCTTGATCGCCTGCCAGAGGCTGCCGCCGCTTCCCGCTGCAACGCTCGATGCGCCGATGTCCCGCCAGAACGCCCGCAGCCCCATGGCCATGGCCAGGAGCGCGAAGAGGAATACGGCGCCAAACAGCCCCGCCATGACATTGTGCGGCATCAGGCGGTAGAAATTCCCGTCCGTGCTCCACAGGACCTCCGGGTCATGCCAGGCCGCAAAACCCAGGATGAAGGCCGCAACGCTGACGGCACTGATCGCGGCGATCCAAAGACCGTTCCGGTTGAACAGCGGCTGCAGCGCGGCTGGCCAGGCATAGGCCTGATAGCTGTCGGCCCTGACCTCCGCGAGGGTCCTGGGGACGTTGACGTTGAACTCGTGGGGCGGCGAGAACTGGCAATCCTGATAACACGCCCCGCAGGAATGGCAAAGATTGGCGAGATAATTGAGGTCGCCATCGGCGAAGTTCCGGCGCAGTTCCATCGCCGGAAAGACCGCGCACAGGCCTTCGCAATAACGGCAGGAATTGCACACCGTCATGAGCCTGGATGCTTCGGCAAGGTGATCAGTTGCGTGCATGGCGGGCCGCTCCTTCTCCGGCGATTTTTCCAAAAACGCTGCCGATCGTCATGCCGATCCCGGCCGCATAGCCTTTGCCCAGCACATTGCCGGCCATGATCTCGCCGGCCGCGAACATGTTGGCCGCGCCCTTGCCGTCGGCCATTTGCATGCGCGCGGCCTTGTCCACCCGTGTCCCGAGATAGGTGAAGGTGATGCCGGGCCGCACGGGATAGGCATAAAACGGCGCGTCCTCGATCCTGCGTGCCCAGTGGGTCTTTTCCGGCTCAAGTCCCTCGGTCCGGCAGTCGTCAAAAACCGTATGATCGAAGGTCCCGGGCCGGACCGCCGCATTGAAATCCGAAACCGTCTTGGCAAACGCGCCAACCGGCAGGTCGAGCTTTCGCGCCAGGTCCTCGATCGTATCGGCCTGAACCGGCGGATAGAGCGACGGCATGAACAGGTTCAGGGACTTGGCGTCAAAGACGATATAGGCGATCTGGTCCGGCTGGGCGGCGACAAGACGGCCCCAGATGGCATAGCGTTTCGGCCAGAAATCCTCGCCTTCGTCGTAAAACCGCTGGGCGTGTTTGTTGACGACAATGCCGAAGACGACGCAATCGAGCCTTGTGATGATGCCGCCGTCGAATTTCGGCGCGCGGGCATCGATCGCCACCGCGTGGCACTGGGTCGGATCGCCAATCGACTGGACGCCCTTATCCAAGAGCATCCGCAGCACCGCGCCGCGGTTATAGGGCGTGCCGCGGATCAGGAAATTGTCCGCCGCCTCGCCCCAGCCTTCCTTCAGCCAGTCGATGTTGGCCTCAAAGCCGCCGGCGGCCGCAACCAGGGACCTTGCTTTGACCGTGACCGCCTTGCCGTCGAGTGTTGCCGTCGCGCGCTCGAACCGGCCGTCTTCAATGGTCATGTCGGTCACTGGCGCATCGTAGCGGAATTGGACGCCCAAATTCTCGGCCGTCGCGTAAAGCGCGTTCAACATCGCCCGTCCGCCGCCCAGAAAGAACGAGTTGGTCCGCCCGAGCGACAGTGTGCCGCCGAGCGAGGGCTGGAACCGCACACCCTGCTCCTGGATCCAGGTCAGCATCGGCTTGCTTTCGGCGATCATGTGGCGGGCAAGGTCAACATCGGTGTTGCCCTCCGTAACCCGCATCAGATCGTCGAAAAACTCCTCTTCCCGGTAAGGGCCGGTGAGGGTTTCGGTTGCCGTGTCATGGGCGCAGCGCATGTTGCGGGTGTGCCGGGTGTTGCCGCCGCGATAGAATTTCGGTGCGCCTTCCAGGACCAGCACGTCCGCGCCCTGGCGCCGTGCGGCAATGGCGGCGCACAAGGCGGCGTTTCCGCCGCCCACAACAAGCACATCGGTCTGCATGTCCGCGTCCGCCATGGTTTTATCTTTCATCATGATTGCATGAAGAATAGCTATTTAGGATACTCTTGTATACAAAAATATGCAAAAAGCGTTTCGCTTCGCGTTGGCGCGGCGTTATGATCCTCCGGCAACGACACGTGGACGGATATGGCAAAGATCGATCAAGCGTCGGAAGCGCGCGAGCGGGGGCGCGGGGAGGCGTCAAGGGGCAGTCAGGTCTACCGGGTCCTGCTCGACTGGATCCGGACCGGCACGCTGGAGCCGGGGACACGGATCCGCGAAGACGAACTGGCCGGTCGCCTGTCGGTCAGCCGCACGCCGGTGCGCGAGGCACTGGCCCGATTGCAGGCGAGGGGGCTGGTGGAAAGCGAGCGCGGCGGCTGGACCGTGGTCACGCTGAGCCGGTCGCAGGTGATGGAGCTTTACGCCATGCGCGCGGTGCTGGAGGGTGCGGCGGCCCGGTTCGCGGCGGAAAACGCCTCATCCAGCGATCTGGCCGGGCT
This sequence comes from Roseibium sp., assembly GCA_017643215.1. GTDB lineage: Bacteria > Pseudomonadota > Alphaproteobacteria > Rhizobiales > Stappiaceae > Roseibium. The sequence continues at coordinate 6,679 of JAEPNV010000024.1, forward strand.
GCGCCATGTCGCCCAGATGTTCGCCGAAAGCGCCGCCGATCCCGCCGAATCCGCCCGGATCAACATGTTGTTTCACGGCGCCCTTTATGAAGCCGCCCACAACGCTTATCTCGCCAAAATGCTGGAGGATTTGAACGATTCCCTGGCGCTCTTGTCGTCAACGACGTTTTCCGTCGCCGGCCGGCGCGAAAGCGCTCAATCGGAACATGCGCTGATCCTGGCGGCCATTGAGGCCAGGTCGCCCGACGCCGCCGAACAGGCGGCCCGGTCCCACATTCAAAAAGCGCTCGAGGCGCGGTTGCATCTTCTGTTTGACGGACGCTGACCCGGGTCTTTTGAGCCCGTCCGGCGCGAAAAGAGGAGGCGTTTCAAAAGACGGCTTCCACCGTCAGGTTAAATAGTATACAAAAGTATGCAGAAGCCCCTTGAGAATCCATTCATAGGTTGCGCCGCCCATCGCCATGTCCCATCCATTCGTCCGGACCGTCTTCACGCTGGTGATTTCCGCTGCGGGCGTCTTGGTGTTTTGGGCCTTGGGTCTGCCCCTGCCGTTTCTGTTCGGACCGATGTTCGCCAGCCTGATCGCGGCCTTGGCCGGCGCGAAGCTGCACGGTATCGGCTCGATTTCGATCGCGGCCCGCACGATTCTCGGTGTTGCCGTCGGCGCATCCATCACGCCGGCCGTGCTTGGCCAGATCCCGAACATGCTGGCCTCGGTGGCGTTGGTGCCGCTTTATATCGCCGTCATCGCGGCGATCGGCGTGCCGTTCTTTTACAAGGTCTGCAAGCTGGACAAGGTCACGGCCTACTATGCGGCGATGCCGGGCGGGCTGCAGGACATGGTCGTGTTCGGCCAGGAGGCCGGGGGCGATGTCCGGGCCCTGTCGCTGATCCACGCGACCAGGGTCTTGGTGATCGTCAGTCTGGCGCCGATCATTTTGACCCAATTCATGGATGTCGATCTTAGCAATCCGGTTGGAGAGCCTGCCGCCAATATCCCGGTGCATGAACTGGTGATCATGGCGTTGGCCGCGTTCATCGGCTGGAAAGGCGGCACCAAGATTGGCCTTTTTGGGGCCTCGATCCTGGGCCCGATGATCGTGACCGGCATTTTGTCGATCATGGACATCATTCATTTTCGCCCGCCGGCGGAAGCCATTCTTTTTGCCCAGTTCTTCATCGGCATGGGCATCGGCGTTGGCTATGTCGGGGTCACGGTTCGCGAACTTCAGCGGTTTGTGGCGTCCGGCGCGGCCTATGTGCTGTTGCTCGCGTTTCTGGCGATCGTCTTTGCCGAAATCGTCGTCCTGACCGGCCTTGCCGCGCCGCTTGAAGGGTTCATGGCCTTTTCACCCGGCGGCCAAGCCGAAATGACGGTGCTGGCCATCATCGCCGGCGCAGATCTCGGCTATGTCGTGGTCCATCATCTCGTCCGGCTGGTGCTGGTCATCTCCGGCGCGCCGCTGATTGCCGGGCTCTTCGGGGTGAACAAACCCCGCGGCGGCGGCCCTTAGAGCGTTCTGTACTGAGATCAACGCAATTGTGTTTCCCGGCCGGCGCGGCGATCCACAAGGCGAGGCGCGCCATGCGTGGTGGTGCCACGCATAAGCGGCTCAACGCCGTGGGCGTCCGCCGGATGGAAACCCGAAGGGCCGAGCTGGTTTGCGCCAAATCCGTCGGTCTTCGCCTTGGCCGTATCACGATACGGCCTGCACCAAAGCCCTTGACCTTGTCCCAAACCCTCTCCGGCACAATGGGTCAAGCTCGGCACAGAATGCTCTATGGCACAGTCCTCAACGCGCGCTGTCCCGCGCCTCCGGATTGATCATGTTGATCGGTGCGCCGTTCGCGTAAGCAACCACCTGGTCGAAGATATCCGCAAATTGCAGCTCGTATTCGTCCTCAGTGACAAAGCCGATATGCGGTGTCGCGACCACGTTCGGGTGATTGACCAGGGGATCGTCGGAATCGGTCACAGGTTCACTGTCGAAGACATCGATCGCGGCAAATCCGGGCCGTCCGGTCTTAAGCGCGTCCAGCAAGGCGCCGGGTTCGATCAATCCAGCGCGGGACGTGTTCACAAACAGCGCGGACGGTTTCATCAGCGCAAGATCGGTGCGCGTGACCAGTCCCCGGGTCGACGGGTGCAGGCGGACGTGAACGCTGACCACGTCGTTGTCTGAAAAAAACGCCGCGCGGCTCTCGGCAACGGTCTCCCCGTCAGCCGCCGCGCGGGCGCGTGAACTCTCCGAGGCCCAATAGGACACCTCCAGGCCAAACGCCTTGCCATAGCCCGCGACGGCCTTTCCGATGCGGCCGTAGCCGTAAATGCCGAGTGTGCGGCCGCGTAAGGTCTTGCCGACGCCCATTTGCCACTTGCCGGCCTGGAGCGAGGCCATCTGCTGGGGGATCTGCCGGGCACTGGCAAGGATCAGCGCCCATGTGTGCTCGGCGGCCGCGAAGGACGGGGTGCCCGAATGCATGTTGGAGCACAAAAGCACGCCGTTCCGCGTGCAGGCCTCGACATCCACATGCGGATAGACGCTGCGCTGGCTGATCAGTTTCAGGTTCGGCAAACGGTCAAGCAGCGCGCCGGTGATCTTCGTGCGCTCCCGGAACAGAACAAGCGCATCGAACGGGAGAAGGCGCTCGGCCAGTTGATCGGTGTCCTGGACATGGTCGTTGAACACAGTGACGTCCTGATCCGCGAGCTTTTCAAAACACGGCAAGGACCGGAGCGTGTCGAAATAGTCGTCGAGAATGGCAACTTTCATGAGACAAAACCTAAGCCCTGTGGACGAATTGGAGATGCAGTTCGCCGGTAAACGCATCGTCCAAGATCGAGGAAATCCGGCGCAGGTGATGCGCGCCCATCATCAAGACGGATTGGCGACGGGATTGGGCGATGCGGGCCCGGCCCTTCGGGTGAGACGAGAGACATCGATCTGGCACGAAAAAGCCCCTTGACTCTATTTCCCATAAGCTCTGCGGGGCATTTCCGGCCATCTCTCGCCTCTCGTCTCACGAAACGCGTCTCCAATTCGTTCACGGGGCTTAAGGCGCGCGGGGTGTGGGGACGCGGTAGGCGGCCTCGAACTCGTTCAAGAGCCGGCTGATCCGGCGCCGTTCGCACAGCAGATGATTGTATTGCTCATCGCAGGCCGAATAGGGTGGCGGGTAGTCCTGGATTTCCCGGTCGAGCAGGTGTTTTGCCGCCCGCAACTCCGCCTTGGCCACCGCTAGGCAGTCCGAATAGGTCGTTGCCATCTTGTCCTCCGCCGCGTTTGTTTCGTAGAGTATACCTTAGTATACAATACCGGAGCGATCGTGACAATTCACGTTCGCCATTGATCGGGCCGAATGTCCCGCCCGACCGTCAGCCGGACAGGTACCAGGGCAGCCACAGGCACAGGCCCGGAACCGCCAGCAGCAGGGCGATGCGAAAAAGCTCCACCACGAAAAACGGAATCACGCCAAGGAACACCTGGCTCATCGCTACGCCCTTCGACAGCGCGCTGATGATGAACACGTTGAGGCCGACCGGCGGCGTGATCAGCCCGAGTTCAACGACGACCAGTGCGATGATCCCGAACCAGATCTTCAGATCTTCCGGGCCCATGCCGTAGGCCGACGTGGCCGCGGTGACATAGTCGCCGCCGTTCACCTCGACCAGGGCCGGCCAGAAGAACGGCACGACCACCAGGATCATGGCCAGCGAATCCATGAAACAGCCGAGAAGGATCAACAAGAAAAGGATCACAACCAGCATCATCCACGGATCGATCCCGCTGGTGGAGGCGAACGAGGCCATGGTGGCCGGCAATCCGGCCCGCGTGAAAAAGCCTTTCAGAACCTCGGCGCCGAACAGGATGAAGTAGATCATTCCGGCAGTCGAGGCGGTGTCCAGGATCGAGGACTTGATGCCCGATAGCGTCAGGCCTTCCTCCGGATTTTTCACCCGCAAGGCCAGTCCGTAGAGCAGGATCACGGTCGCCCCGACGGCGGCGGCCGGCGTGGGGGTAAAGAGACCGATGCCAAGACCGATGATGATCGAACCAAATATCGCCAGGACCGGCAGCAGGCGCAAATAGGCCCTGCGCCGCTCGTCGGCCGGCATCGCCGCGCTTTTCGGCGCAAGATCGGGTTTGAGACGCACCTGCACCGCGATCGTTGCGATGAAAAACAGAACCGCGATCAGACCCGGGATGATCGCCGCCTGGAACATCTGGATGATCGAGGCTTCCACGATGATGGCGTAGATCACCAGCGCCACCGACGGCGGAATGAGGATGCCGAGCGTTCCGCCGGCCGCCAGCGTTCCGGTCGCAAGGCGCGGCGCGTAGTTCAGCCGCTTGAGTTCGGGCAGCGCGACCTTGCCCATCGTCGAGGCGGTGGCGAGCGATGAACCGCAGACAGCGCCGAACCCCGCGCAAGCCCCGATCGCGGCCATGGCGACGCCGCCGCGAAACCGGCCAACGACCGCGTTCAGGCCCTGAAACAGATCGCGGCTCAAATTCGCGTGGCTGGCCAGATAACCCATCAGGATGAACAGGGGCACGACCGACAGTTCGTAGTTCGCGACCGTGCCCCACATGAGGGTCTTGAACTGTTTGAGATAGGGATCGAAGCGCAGATAGGGGACGACCAGCGACAGAACGTAGTTGCCGCCAATCCCGACCGCTATCATGGCAAGGCCCACCGGAACCCTGAGGATGAGAAGAACAAAAAGGACGCCAAGCCCGAGCAGGCCGATCGTTTCGCGCTCAAGCATCCGGTTCTGGACCCAAGATCTGGCTCAGGGCGACCGCCGCCCACAGCAGGAGCGACAGGACGCCGGGGGCGTAGAACGGCCATTCGGGCCAGCCGAGCACCGGAGACAAGGCGCCGTCGGAACGTGTTTCCAGCATGCCGATTGTCATCCAATAGGCCAGAAAAGCAGCCAGACCGGCAATGGCGAAGAGCCACAGCCGGTCAAGCGCCTGGCGAACCGCCGGCGGCAGCCAGGACACAAACAGGTCGACGGTGACATGGCCGCGCCGCGCCTGGCACAGTGGAAAGAACATCAGCGCGGCCGAGGACACGGCCAGCCGGACATAGTCCTCATAGCCCGGCAGGCCGGCGACATCGATCCCGAACGGCCGTACAATACGGTCGAGGGTGAAGGCGCTGACATTGATGCTGGTCACCGCCATGATCGACAGCACCAGCACGCCGCCCAGCACCGCCCAGCCCGCGGCCAGCCGCGCAATCATGTGTCCCATGGCGTGTCCTTCACCGGCGGCGGGCGTTTCCGTTGTCAGGCCGTGTCAGTTCGTGTGTTGCGCGATCGCCGCGCGGGCCGCGTCCACAATGCCTTGCGCATCGAGACCGGCGGCCGATGCTTCCTCGATCCAGCGTTGCACGACGGTTTCCCCCGCGGTCTTGAACGCGTCCGTTGCCGCCTGATCCATCGCGTTGACCGGTGAGCCCGTGCCTTCCTGCATCTTCTGGCCTGGCGCTTCGATGCTGTCCCACAATTCACCCGTGTCCTGGGCGATGGCGGCACCGGAATTCGCGTCGATCACGGCCTTGAGGTCGTCGGGCAGGGCCTCATAGCTGTCCTTGTTCATGCCAAACAGGAACACCGACGTGCCGAAGCGGGCATTGTCCGCTCCGGTCACCGAGCATGTCGTGAGTTCGTGGACCTTCAGCGGCGGCACGATCTCGAAGGGAATCAGCGCGCCGTCGATCACGCCTTTCGACAGGGCTTGCGGCAGACCCGGCACCGGCATGCCGACTGGCTCCGCGCCCCAGGATTCAATCATCCACGCGCCGGTACGGCTGGGTGTGCGCAGTTTCTTTCCGGCCAGGGCCGCGGTGCTGTCGACGCAGCCGTCAACCAGATGAAGGGCGTTGCCGGCGTGAACGTGCACCAGGAGCGGTTTGATGTCCTTGAAATCCTCCGCAAGCGTCTCCGAGAGGTCCTGAATGGCCAGATTTGTGGCTTTGGCCGAATTGTTGTGGACGGTCGGCAGTTCAAACACTTCGGTGCGCGGAAACACGCCTGGCGTGTAACCCGTAACGGTCCAGACCATATCGACGACGCCGTCGCGCAATTGCCGGTAGAGTTCTGGCGGCTTACCGCCGAGCGCCATGGCCGGGAAGATCTCGACCTTGATTCGGCCGCTCGATTCGGCCTCGACCTTCCGGGCCCAGGGCTCGAGGAACTTGGCATGCGGCGGCGCTTTGGGCCCAAGGAAATGTTGCAGTGTCAACGTCACATCCTGGGCCTGAGCGATCGCGGCTGAGCCGAAAAGGGCGAGTGCAGCAACGGCCGTCTTGAACAGCGTACGGGTCATAAATTCCTCCCTGATGATTTTGCCGAGCGTCGGACATGTGTCCGTCCGGGTCAATCCTAGCGATAAACGATTTTGCCTCTTCAACGTAAGGGGCTTTCGGGGGCGCATGAAGCATTCCGGTTTCGATTCTGTCAGCTGGCCTGCGCCACAACAGGTCAGGTCCGGCGCACGACCGGACCGGCTGTGTTCATCAGCAGGTTTTAAGCCGCAGGACGAAGCGGGCGCCGGTTTCCTGCGGCCGCGTTTCGACCGATCCGCCGTGCTGGTGCATGATTTCCCGGACGATGGGAAGGCCAAGGCCAGTGCCGTCGCCGCCGCGCACCTGGCCGAACCGTTCGAAGGCGATGCCGAGCTCGTCGGCGTTCAATCCAACGCCATCATTTTCGATCGAGACCAGCACTTGCCCGGCCTCCACCATCACTTCGATCTTGACGTAGGACAGCGACGGCCCGCCGTGGCGCAGCGCGTTGTCGATCAGGTTCTGAAACGCCTCTGAAAACAAAACCGGCTCAAGCTCGGCCGATACGCCATTTGACCGGTCATCGAAAACCAGTTCCGCGCCCCGGTCCATGATCGCTTTGGTGTTTTTGGCGCAGACGTCGCGCAACAGGTCGCCGACGACGGTTTTTTCGAAATTCTGGCGGTCCGTCAGCCCCTTGGCCCGCTCGTATGACAAGAGCTGCTGCGTCAGCCGGCTCGCGTACCGAGCCGCGTCGACCAACTCCTCGGTCCTTTTCTTGCGGTCCTGATCGGTTTTCGCATCGCGCGCGGCCGTCGCCAGTGCCAGGATCGAGGCAACCGGATTGCGCAATTGGTGCGCGGCATCGGAAATGAACGCATCGCGCGAGGCCATGGCCCTTGAGACCTCGCCAAACAGGTCGTTGAGCGTGCGCACGATCCCGGAGACCTCCATTGGCACGCCGCGCCGGATCACATTCAGGTCGTTGGAGGATCGAATGGAGATTGCATCCTGCAGGTTTTTCAAAGGCTTGAGCCCAAGATTGATGCCGAACCAGACAACGGCCGCCACGGTCAGGATGAGTGTGCAAATAAGGAACGCTGCGCGAGTGCCCATTTGGCGCGCAAGGGCGTCCCGTCCGGCCTTGTTCTGCCAGACCGTGACCGTGGCAAAGCCGGAAATGCCGGCCGCCGTCAGATACTCCGTGAGCCGGGCGACGCGGACGCTCTGGGCGCGATAGGTGGAATCGAACAGCACCGGATAGCTGACCTGCGCCCGCACTTCCGGCGGGCTCGTCGGCGGATAGCCATATCCGGTCACGAACACGCCGTCCGGGCCGTTGACATGGTAAAACAGGGTGCCGCCGCTGGCATCGTTCAAGAGATCGCGCGTCACCGGCGACAGAAGATCACCTTCGGCAATCGCCACATCCCGCGCGATCGCCATGGTCACGGCCACCAGCGTGCGGTCGAACAGCTCCTCGGACGTTGCCCGGGCCGCCGTGTACCGCCAGTAGCCGGCCAGCAGAGAAATGATGACCAGAGGCACCAGGATCAGCACCAACAGCCGGACACGCAAGGATACCGTTTGGGTGGTCATGAACCGTCGTCAAAGTAGTAGCCGAGACCGCGCACGGTCTTGATCATGAGGTCGTGTTCGGCCAGGCGTTTTCGCAACCGGGAAATGTAGATCTCGATGACCTTTTCTTCGACCTCGGCGCCGAGACCGTAGACGTGATCGGCCAGCACGCGCTTGGGCACCAGTTGGCCACGCCGGTCGAGCAGGCATTCAAGGACCGCCAGTTCCCGGCGCGGCAGATCGACGGCCGCCCCGTCCCGGAAAAGCCGCCGTGCGCCGCGGTCGAACTGCAACGGGCCGATCTGGACGACATGCGAGGTTTCGGTGCCCCGCCGCCGCGACAGCGCCCGTATGCGGGCTTCCAGCTCCTCGATTTCGAAGGGCTTGACCAGATAGTCGTCCGCGCCAAGGTCGAGGCCCGTGACCCGGTCGCTGGTTTCACCGCGTCCGGTGAGAAGCAGGACCGGGGTCGTGTCGCCGCGCCCGCGCAGGTTTTTCAACACTTCAAGACCGCTGAGCCCGGGGAGATTGATGTCCAGAATGACAAGGTCAGCCCCTTCATCGGCCAGAAACTGGTCGCCGTCGAACCCGTCCTCCAGAATGTCGACCGCATGGCCCAGATCCCGCAGTCTGTGGCCGAGCCCGCTGGCCAGGGTTTTGTTGTCTTCGACGATGACGATGCGCATTTGGGAGTCTGCGCCCCAACCTGTCTTGCGATGAAAGCCTGCTGAAAGCTTGGCCTGCTAGCGTTCAATTCGCAACCGGTCATCCAGGCCGGGCGGAGACACGGGATGCGGACGCGGAGGAGCGTTTGCATTTTGACATGACATGGGCATTTGGGAGGAAAAAATGCCGACATTCACGAAAATCACGCGCCGCGCATCCATTGGCCTGTTGGCCGGGGCCGCGGCTTTTGCTTTCAGTGCGCCCGCCATGGCAGAGATGGATCTGTCGGGGGAGACCGTTGAGTGGGTGATCCCGTTCTCCGAAAGCGGGGGATCTGCGAAATGGGCGAATTTCTACGCCCCGCTTCTGTCCGAGGCATTGCCGGGAAATCCGAATGTGGTCGTCAAGTTCATGCCGGGTGCCGGCTCGACCAAGGGCGCGAACTGGTTCCAGAAAAGCGCCAAAGCCGATGGATTGACGATTTTCGGATCGTCCGGATCGACCCAGTTCCCGTATCTGCTCGGTGATCCGCGTGTGCGTTATGAGTACAAGGACTGGAATGTGGTTCTGGCCTCCGGCACCGGCGGTGTCGCTTACCTGCCGCCGGATCTTGGCGCCAAGTTCAAGGAAGACCCGTCCTCCATTTTGGACGTCAACTTCATCTACGGCTCCCAGGGCGCGACCCGCCTGGATCTCGTGCCGCTCCTGGCCTGGGAAATGCTCGGGCTGAATGTCGAGCCTGTTTTCGGCATCAAGGGCCGGGGCGATGGACGCCTGATGTTTGAGCGCGGCGAAGCCAACATCGACTATCAGACATCCTCGTCCTACTTGAAGGGCGTCACACCATTGGTTGACGACGGCAAGGCTGTTCCGATGATGACCTGGGGCGCGTTGGACGCCGATGGAAACATCGTTCGCGACCCGACCTTCCCGGACATTCCGACCTTCAAGGAAGTCTACACTCAAATGAAGGGTGAAGCGCCCTCCGGCCCTGAGTGGGACGCCTGGAAAGCCTTCTTCATCGCCGGCTTCCCTGCGCAGAAAATGGTGTTCCTGCCCAATGGCGCCACCGAGGAAATGATCACCACCTACTCCAACGCGTTCAACAAGGTGCTGGAACGCCCGGACTTTGCCGAAATCTCTGCCGCACGTCTTGGCAAGTATCCGCAAATGACGGGCGACGAAGCGGTGGCTGCGCTCGACCAGGCGATCTCGGTCGATGACTCGGCAAAATCCTTTGTTGTCGGGTGGCTGAAAGACCGCTACGGCGTGACCTTGAAATAGGGACTGCCGGCCGGGTGCGGCTTCCACCGCGCCCGGCCCAGCCCGCCGTTGCTAAAGCCCTCCATTGTCATCCTCCGGCCTGTCCCGAGGATCCAGCATAATACGATCTGGATGCCCGGCCCCCTAATCCGGGCATGACGGAGGAGGTGTACAGCCTGTGCGCCGGCCAACCTGCCGGTCTGCCGCGCTCCTCTTGCTTGTGCGAGACTGATCATGGACATCCTGGCCACCGCCTTACCGGCACTGTCGGAAGCGTTTGCGCTTATTCTCCATCCCCAGCAGGTCATGTTTCTAGTGCTTGGGGTGTTGCTGGGCCTGTCGGTCGGGGTCTTTCCGGGATTGGGCGGGATCGCGGGGTTGAGCCTCGTCCTGCCGTTCATCTACGGCATGGACCCGGTGTCGGGTCTGGCGCTGATGGTTGGTCTCGTCGCGGTGATCCCGACATCCGATACGTTTGCCAGCGTCCTGATGGGTATTCCCGGGTCCTCCGCGTCCCAGGCAACGGTGCTTGACGGATTTCCGATGGCCCGCAAGGGCGAGGCGGCGCGTGCCCTTGCCGCCGCGTTTGCCTCTTCGCTGTTCGGCGGGCTCTTGGGGGCCTTCATTCTCACCTTTTTCATCCTGATCGCCCGGCCGCTGGTGTTGGCCTTCGGTCTTCCCGAAATGCTGATGATCACGATCCTCGGCCTCTCCATGGTGGCCGTTCTCGCCGGCAGCCTGCCGCTGAAAGGCCTGGCCTCGGCTGGTCTCGGTTTGATGATCGGCACGATCGGCGCGGCCGATGCCGGCGGGTCGCCGCGCATGAGCGATTACGATTGGGATTATCTTTATGACGGTCTCAAACTGGTGATCGTCGGCCTCGGGATTTTCGCAATACCCGAAATCGTATCCCTGCTGCGTCAGGACCGGTCGATCTCGCGCGACGCGTCGTTGGGCGCCGGCTGGTTTGACGGCATTCGCGACTGGTGGCGCAACCGGTTCCTGTCGATCCGCTGCGCGGTGATCGGTGTTCTGGTCGGTGTGATCCCGGGCCTCGGCGGGTCCGTGGTCGACTGGATCGCCTATGGCCACACCGTGCAGACCTCCAAGGAAAAGGAAAAATTCGGTTCCGGCGACGTGCGCGGCGTGATCGGGCCGGAAAGCTCAAACAACGCCAAGGAGGGCGGCGGCCTCGTGCCGACGCTGATCTTCGGCATCCCCGGCTCCGGGTCCATGGCCGTGTTCATCGGCGGCATGGCGCTACTGGGCTATGAAGCCGGTCCGCAGCTCATCACCAACGATCTGGAAATCACCTACACCATCGTCTGGTCTCTTGCCTTAGCGAATGTTGTCGGCGCCGGGCTCTGCATCGCCCTTTCGGGCGGAATCGCACGATTGACGACGATCCGCTTCACGCTTCTGGCGCCGTTTTTATTCATGCTGATCGCGTTCGCCGCGTTCCAGTCGCGTCAGGATCTGGGTGATTTGATCGCGCTGTTTTCCATCGGCCTGCTCGGCATCTTCCTGCGCCGGTTCAACTGGTCCCGCCCGGCTTTCCTGATCGGCTTCGTGTTGTCCACCCAGGCGGAAAACTACAGCTATCAGGCGTTCCAAGTGGCCAACTTCAGGTTCCAAAGGTCCTTGGAAGAGGGTTTGGGCTACATCTTCACGCCGATCGTTCTGGTACTGATCGTGATCACCGTCGTCTCGGTCTATTTCGGCATCCGCCAGGCGAAGCAAATCCGGCCCGAAGGCGAGGTGACGACCGGCACCAAACTTGCCCCGCTCCTGTTTTTGCTGGCGGTCACCGGATATCTCCTGGTTTCGTTTTTCGATGCCATGATGATCGACCAGACCACGGACATGATCTTCCCGGCAACGATCTCGTTCCTGACGCTGCTGGCCTGTGCCGGTCTGCTGATCCGCATGGTTCGGGCACCGGCAGACGACGTCGCGTTCGCGGACCGGGAAGCCGGCGGCGAGGACGCCACCGCACCGCATGGGCTGTGGGGCACGCTGGCCTGGTTCGCCACGCTGCTCGGTCTGACCATTCTGCTCGGTTTCATCCTGGCGCTGGGCCTGTTCCTGCTGGTGTTCTTCCGTGTCCGCGCCGGCATGAGCTGGGCCAAGTCGGCAATGTTCACCGGGGCAGGGCTGTCGTTCATGATCGCCATGGGTTGGGTTCTGAACCGCGATTTCCCGCCGGGCCTGCTGCAAAGTGTGGTCGAACTGCCCTGGCCGATCCGGTGAGGCGCAGATGAGCCGCGTGGAACTGCTTTGCCTTGACGGGGACGGCATCGGTCCGGAAATCATGGCGGCCACAATCCAGGTCGCCAGGGAATCGGCACGCCGGTTCGGGCTGGACCTTGGCCTCAGCCGCATGGACATCGGTTTTGCGGCCTTAAAGCCGCATGGCACGACAATACCCGACGAAGTGATCGCCGCAGCGCGCGCCGCCGATGGCGTGGTGCTCGGCCCGGTGTCGCACAATGCCTATCCGCCCGTCGCCGAGGGTGGACACAATCCCTCCGGCGTGCTGCGCGCCGCGCTGGAGCTTTTCGCCAATATCCGCCCGGCGGTCAGTTATGCCGGTCTGCCGAACCCGATCGGGACGCCGGTCGATCTGGTCGTCGTGCGCGAGAACCTGGAAGGCTTTTACGCCGACCGGAACATGTTCAAGGGACCGGGCGAGGTGATGCCGGTGCCGGGCGTGGCGCTGGCGACGCGTCTGATCACCGCGCGCGGGTCGCGCAGGATCGCGCAAGCCGCGTTCAGGATTGCCGCAGGACGACCGGCGCGGCGCGTCACCGCCGTCCACAAGGCCAACGTCATGCGCGTCAGCGACGGTCTGTTTCTGGACGAGGTGCGCAAGGTTGCCGCCGAACACGGCGATATCGCCTATGACGAGGTCCTGATCGATGCGGCGGCCGCCTTGCTGGTCCGCGATCCGGCCCGGTTCGATGTCATCGTGACCACCAACATGTTCGGCGACATCCTGTCGGATCTGGCCTCCGAACTTGCCGGCGGGCTCGGTCTGGCCGCGTCTCTCAATCTTGGCGAACGGCATGTGGCCGCCCAGGCGCAACATGGATCGGCGCCCGACATTGCCGGAAAGGACCGGGCCAATCCCACGTCGCTGATCGGATCCGTCGCCATGTTGTTCGACCATCTCGGTCACCGCGAGCCCGCAGAAGCCATCCGGGCCGCGCTCCAGCGCGCCATCGCCGATCCGGCCACCCGCACCCGCGATCTCGGCGGCCCGCTTGGCACAAAAGCGTTCGCCGAAACGCTCGTCGGGCTTTTGTCAAAGGAAACGTCATGACCCAGACCGCCATTCCGTTCCTGTTCCTGCGCGGTGGAACCTCCCGCGGCCCGTATTTCCAGCGCGCGGATCTTCCCGTTGATCAGGACGCCCTGTCGAAGGTGCTGATCTCCGTCGTCGGCGCTGGCAATCCCCGCAACATCGACGGCATCGGCGGCGGCAGCGCCGTGACGACCAAGGTCGCCATGTTGAGCCGGTCGGACCGGCCCGATGCCGATGTCGACTACTTCTTCGCCCAGGTCGGTGTCGAGGAGGCGATGGTCGATTACGGGCCGACCTGCGGCAACATCCTGGTCGGCGTCGGTCCGGCCGCCATTGAGATGGGGCTCGTTAAGGCGCATGACGGCGAAACGACGGTGCGCATTCACGCGGTCAACACCGGCGCGCTGGTCGAGGCGGTCGTTCAAACCCCCGGCGGTGCGGTCACCTACGCGGGGACGGCCGCAATCGACGGCGTTCCGGGCACGGCGGCGCCCGTTGCGTTGAACTTCCTGGAGGTGGTCGGCTCGCGCTGCGGCGTGATGCTGCCGACCGGCCAGGCATGTGACACGATCGGCGGGTATGCGGTCACTTGCATCGATGTGGCCATGCCCATGGTGATCGGGCGGGCTGCTGATTTCGGGATCACCGGCTATGAAAACCAGGCGGATCTGGACGGCGACCGCACGCTCTTTGACCGGATGGAAAAGGTGCGGCTGGAAGCCGGTGAACGCATGGGGCTGGGGGATGTCTCCAAATCCGTGACGCCGAAATTCGGCCTCCTGTCGGAACCGCGCGCCGGCGGACATATCAGCGCGCGCTATTTCATGCCCTGGCAGTGCCATCCGACGCTGGCGGTGACGGGATCGCAATGCCTGGCCGCCTGCGCGTTGTTGCCTGGCTCGGTGGCGCATGGGCTGGTTCGCCCGATCGATGCCTCCCCGGCGGTTGTCACGATCGAGCATCCCATGGGCGAGATGGATGTCGCCGTCACCTATGCGCTGAGCGGGACCGGTCTGCAGTTCCATTCCGCGGGCGTGGTCCGCACGGCACGGCTCATCGCGCGGGGCGAGGTTCTGGTGCCGGAATCGGTGTTCAGCGGCGAGGCCGCGCAAAGGGGCGAAGTGGCGAACACGCGGTGATTCAACCCACGTTACACCGGCTGATTCGATGGTTTGAACTTGCATCCGCGGTTGCCCGGTCATCGACTCGGCGAAGCTCGGGTTTGGGGCCTGGCAACCAGGTTGAAGTTACTGAGTTCTAAATGGCTTGGTTCATATCGGTGGAAAACCAGTCACAACGGTATTGTGCCGGGCGCGCGATGGTACCTTTGCCGAACCATCAGGTGATTTGCCAATGCCGCGGGCCCTCCCATGAAGTTCAAGGGAAAATCCTTTATCGCCATCGTTTTGACTCCCGACCCGCCCTACGAGGCGTGGTTTAAGGAGATTGACCGGATCGTTGCGCGCTCGCCCGGGTTTTTCATCGATCGTCCGATCATCCTGGATGTGCGCGGGCAGAAGATCGCGATTGAGGATCTGGAAACCGTGCTTTCCGCCATGGCGGACCGGTCCATCCGGGTCATGGGCATCGATGGTGTGGCCGGAACCCGGCTGAAGCCCGGGATGCCGCCGAGTTTTTCGGGCGGCCGGCTCACCTCCGAGGTGCCGGTCCCGGACGCCCAAGAACCGCAGCCGGACACCGCCCCGTTGACGTCTTCGGTCAAGGCCAAGGACAAAGCCGGCAACGGTGCAGCCCGGTCCAAGGCCGCGGACCCGGCGGGTGCTGCGGCGCAGACGGTGCCGGCCGTCGCTGACAGCCGGTCGATCCTGATCACCGAGCCGGTGCGCTCCGGCCAGCGGATCCTGCATCCCGGCGGCGATGTCACCGTGGTTGGCTCGGTCAGTTCCGGCGCCGAGGTCATTGCCGGCGGATCGATCCATGTCTACGGCGCCTTGCGCGGCCGTGCGCTCGCGGGTGTCTCCGGCAATGGCGGGGCGCGGATTTTTTGCTCCCGGCTGGACGCGGAACTGGTGTCCATCAACGGGCTTTACAAGGTCGCCGACGATTTCGAGGGCGGCGTGATGAATGCACCGGCGCAGATCCGGTGCGAGGACGAAACGCTGGTGTTTGAAAAACTCGGCTGACCGGTCCGGGCGCGCGGCGTCCAGGACGGGTGATCGGCCGATGAGAAAGACGAAGTGGAACGCAGGATGAGCAACGCCACAGTGATCGTGGTCACCTCCGGCAAGGGCGGGGTCGGCAAAACCACCTCCGCGGCCGCCATCGCGACCGCGCTCGCCAAACAGGGCTACCGGGTCTGCGCGGTGGATTTTGACGTTGGCCTGCGCAATCTGGACCTCATCATGGGGGCGGAGCGCCGGGTCGTCTTCGACCTTGTCAATGTCGTGCGCGGCGAGGCGTCGATCAAACAGGCGCTGGTGCGCGACAAGCGGCTCGACAACTTGTATCTCCTGCCGGCCTCGCAGACCCGCGACAAGGACGCGCTCACCGAAGAGGGTGTCGCCAGCGTGATCGGCGAGTTGCGGATGTATTTCGACTGGGTGGTCTGCGACAGTCCGGCGGGTATTGAGCGCGGCGCGACGCTCGCCATGCGTCACGCCGACGAGGCGATCATCGTGTCGAACCCCGAAGTCTCGTCCGTGCGCGACTGCGACCGGATCATCGGATTGCTGGACGCCAAGACGGTCATCGCCGAGCAGGGCGGGCGCATGCCGAAGCACCTCCTGATCACCCGCTACGATGCGGACCGGGCGCGTATCGGCGACATGCTGGGTGTCGACGATGTGGTCGACATCCTGTCCGTGCCGCTGATTGGGGTTGTTCCCGAAAGCAAGGACGTCCTGAAAGCCTCCAATGTCGGCATGCCGGTGACGATGGCGGACGAGGCCAGCGCCCCGGCCACCGCGTATCTGGAGGCAACGCGGCGCCTTTTGGGCGAGGATATTCCGGTTTCGATTCCCGCGGAGAAAAAGGGCCTGTTCGGCAAGCTCTTCAAGGGGAGAGCGGCATGAACCTCCTCAGTTTCTTTGCGCGGCGCGAGGGCAGCGCGGAAATTGCCAAGAACCGCCTGCAGATCCTGCTTGCCCATGAGCGGGCCGATGACGGCTCCGAGGCTGTTCTGATTTCCGCGCTTCGCGAGGACATTCTGGCCGTGGTCAACAAGCGGATCGAAATCGATCCGAAGGCCGTGCGCCTGGAGATGGACCGGTCCGGCGAGGTAACGACGCTCGGCATCGACATCGAACTCCCGGCCGGCGCACGGAGCGCGTAAGGGCGCCCTTTGCCCTCTCACCCGGGCCGTTGGCCCGACCTCTCCCCCCGGGGGAGAGGGAACCGGTTCGTGCAGCAACACCACCAGCGCCGCGAGGTCCCCCTCCGGCGTTTTGACATGTCGAATTCCGTTCCCAAAAGAACGGGATGGCAGGCGCCCGGGGCCATGCCGGGTGCGCGATGGGAAGATGGGAGGTGGCACGGCCAAACGCCTGCCC
>JAEPNV010000025.1 GCA_017643215.1 Roseibium sp.
TGCAATGAAGCCGCCGCCGGACAGGGACGAAACGCCCGCCCTGGCGCAAGGCGATCTGGCCCATCTTTCAATGGTGCAGGACGTCCTGGTCGAAGGCGAGCGCGCCCATAGTGTCCGGCTTTTGGAGGCGTTGCTGGGATGGACCTTGCCGGCCACGCAAGCCGGGATCTGCGCCAAGGTTCTGTTGGCTGAGTTTCGCACGGTCCCGGCGCTATGCGCCGCCGAGCGGCCGGCCCTGCGCCGGATGGGCCTCAACGAGGACACGATCGACACACTTAGGCTTATTCCCGCGATAACTCGGCGCATCGGATCGGACGTACACCGGTCAGACCGGTTCCACCTCACCACCTGGTCAGCGGTGGTCACCTACATAGACACCCACATGGCCATCGCCGCGCCTGAGTGGTTCGGGGCGATCTACCTAAATAGAAAAAACGGCGTGCTGAGCCACGAAGTCCTCCAGGATGGATTTCTCGATTTCGGTCCAAAACTGATTGATGACCTTGTCCGCAGCAGCCTGAAATGGAACGCGACGGCTGTCCTGTTCGCGTTACGAAAAGAAAAGGCCGCACCCCGGCCCAGCTACCGCGAAGTCTGGTTCGCCAAGCTCTACACCTTACTGGTAAAACCGCTCGGCATCGAGCTTCACGACATATGCTGTTTTCATCCCGTCGGCGTGGACTCGTGGAGATATGCCATTGAGGCGGCTGATGATCTCAGCCGCGCCGAATACGACGCGGTCTTGCAAGCCATCGCTGAACTCAATGGGCAACCGGGCGGCTGACATAGCGGAACAGACAGGACGCGCAAAATGAAACGCCTTTTTTGGCGACGCCTGTTCGGGTCGGTGGATGGACTCTGTCTTTCGTTGGCATTGCCGAGACGTCTGCGGCCAATCTTGAAACCGTCACCCGACCGGGCCTTGGGGCAAGCCACACACCTCGCCGCTTGATCGTCAATGGTGATCAGTCGTTGCCGACGTCAACGAAAAATCCCATGGTCAAAGGCAGCGCAAATGTGGGGCCGTGGTCCCGAACACGCTACGCGAGTTGAGGTTGATATGGTGTCCATCAGAGAAAGGATCGTCGAACGCGCCAGAATCTATTCTGATACAGCGGGAGAAGCCGAAAAGTGGTTTGTTTCGTTTCCCATTCCCGGGATTGGCGGGAAGACCGCTGAAGAGCTTGTCGAAATGGGTCTTGGGGACGATGTCCTGGACTACCTCGATGCCGTTGAAGACGGTGCTTTTCAATAGGATCAACTCGGCGAGGACGTTTTCCACGGGATTGCAGATCGTCCACCGCCGAAGCTGGCGGCAGCACGGACCTCACGCCAGCCGTACGACGTTTTGCGGGGCGTCCGGATCCGGCGGGCCGGAGTCCAGGACGACGCGGATGCCCTGACGCACCATCAGCCGGTCGCCCGGCCGGGTCAGAACGGCCGCGTCATAGACCAGCCTGATCAACGGATAGGATCCCGCCGCGGCGAGCATCTCGATCCGGTTCGCGCCCGATCGATCCCAGGCCTCCAGGCGAAAGCTCAAGGATTGCAGATGCGGGCCCGGCGCGCTTGTTTTCAGGAGAGTGCGCGCGACCGTCTCGGCGGTTTCTGCGGTCAGCGAAACGGTCCGGCCGTCCTTCGCCCGCGCCAGGATCAATTCGGCCAGTTCCTCCACCGATGTCCACCGCGCGCCCATGTTCCGGTTATGTTCACGGAATTGCGGGACGTCAAGAGGGGATGGGTTGGGCGCGATATCCGCTTTGCGCTCTGCAATAAATGACTGGAACGAGCCCCATCCTAGACCTCCGTTGCGGTGCGGTGAAGTTTAAATTCGGCGGAGAACGGAATTTAGCTGCAATGCCGAAAGTTCCGGTAGCCAGCGGCCAAACCTAACATTGAAGATTTCAACTTCACAAGCTACTGATCGGTTGGATCGCGTGAAAACTTTGACTCATTCTACTTCTGGGTGAGTGGTTAGTTGCTAGTATTTTGGAGCAGAGAATGGCTTGGTTTGATGGATTAACACCGGGTACACCGGCACACAGTATTGCTTCTACCATGAACACGCGCGTTCGAGTTGTTGCGGGGCCAGGCACCGGCAAGTCGTTTGCGATGAAACGCCGGGTGGCCCGCCTGCTCGAAGCCGGTGTTGCGCCCAACCTTATTCTCCCGGTAACTTTCACCCGAGTTGCGGCTCAGGACCTTCACCGCGAGTTAGTCAATATGGGCGTTCCCGGATGCAACGCACTGCAAGCACACACCCTTCACAGCCTCGCCCTACGAATGCTCACGCGAAACCATGTTCTCGCGGCTACCGGGCGCATTCCGCGTCCGCTGAACGATTTCGAGACGGAAGCCATGGTTTGCGACCTCATGACCGCTCACGGCGGAAAGAGGGCCGTAAATGACCTAAAACAAGCCTATGAAGCGGCGTGGGCACGCCTCAACCACCAGATGCCGGGATACGCCCCCTCCGCGGCGGAAGCCGCGTTCCAGCGTGACCTGCTTGAATGGCTGCGTTTTCACGAGGCAATGTTAATCGGGGAAGTAGTCCCGGAAATCTATCGCTACCTTTCGACCAATCCTGCCGCGCCTGAACGCTCAGAGTTCAGCCATATCTTGGTTGATGAGTATCAGGATCTGAATAAGGCAGAGCAAGCGATCATCGAACTGCTTTCTGGGGTGGCGGAAGTCTGCATAGTCGGCGACGACGATCAGTCAATTTACGGTTTCAAACACGCCCACCCCGATGGCATTCGCGATTGGTTGCTGAATAACTTAGGCGCCGACGACTTGCGCCTTGTCGATTGTCACCGCTGCCCGACCAGCGTTGTTGATATGGCAAACGCTCTCATCGCCCACAATGTTCACCGTCCAGTACTCCGTGCGCTGTTGCCTATTGTGGCGAAGGGACCGGGTGCCGTGAGTATTTCTCAGTACCCGAATTTGAACCGTGAGGTCGCGGGCGTCGTGGCCACGATCCAACAGATGATCGCCTCAGGCACCGCTGCCGGCGACATTTTGGTCCTCGCCCAAAGCCGCGCCGTTGGAACGCCTATCTATGAGGCGCTTCTGGCAGACGGCGTCCCCGCCCGGTCCGAATACAGAGAATCCGAACTTGAGCGGGAGGTGGCACAAAATTCTTTTGCGCTATTGAAACTGTTCGCCAATCAGGACGATCGGGTTGCGCTGCGCTGGCTGGTGGGGCGGAATGGAAACAATTTTCATGCTGCGGGTTACAGGCGCGTTCGCGACCATTGTGAAGCGACCGGATTGTCGCCATGGCAGGCTCTAAGTCAGCTGAGCGCAGGCACATTGAGCATCCCCTACACAGGGCGCATTGTGAACGATTTCAATGCGCTCGTGGCCGAATTGAATTCACTTGGCGCGCTGCCTGACCTTGCTTCGGTGGTTGACGCGTTGTTTCCCGCAGGTCAGGCTGAAACCCGCGAGCTGCGCGACATCGCCGTCGGATCAATTACTGCTGATCCGACCATTGACGCACAAACTTTGGTCGGCGAATTGACTACCGCCATCACGCAGCCGGAAATCCCGACAGAAATCGAAGAAGTCCGTATAATGAGCTTGCACAAGAGCAAGGGGCTAAGTTCGCCAGTGACAATCATTGCAGGGTGCGTGAACGGCCTGCTGCCGAGAGCACCGAAGAATCCGTTGACCCCGCTAGAAAGACAACACTACGACGAAGAACAGCGCAGACTATTCTTCGTGGGCATCACGCGAGTGAAAGCTGACCCAGCCAATGGAAAACCCGGCACGCTGATACTGACATACTCTCAGGAAATGCCGCTGGCAGATGCTATGAAGGCGGGCATAACACCGGCATACGTCAACTATGGAACAGCCGTCTTGCAGGCGAGCCCGTTCATCGCCGAAATGGCTCCGGCAGCCCCTGCTGCTGTCGCTGTGAGATAGATAGGAAGGCTAAGTCGGATATCCGGAATAGCCATATGCGCTATTCGTAGTCGCCAATGTCTACAATGTGAGAGTTGCGGCGCAACGCGGGGAAACGGCACGATTGGCAGCTTCGGGCCGCGAGTGCCATGCGGTCAGTAATCCGAAAGGTTCGCACAGCTGGCATTAAAAAAACCTGCGCCCAGCACCGTACTCCCCTTACTTTCCACCCCGCCAGATTTCCATGAGGTCGCGGGCGAAGGACTTGGGATCGCGGGACGCGCGGAGGACGAAGACGGCAAGGTTCCGTCCGGTCATGGCCAGGATCCCGGCCATACCGAAGGCCCAGGCCTCCGACAGGCTGAGCATCTGGCGCACCGGTTCACCGAACACCAGCGCCGCCATGAAGCCGACAAAGAAGGTCATCAGCCGGTCGCGGACCGACAGGTCCTTCGGCAGGGCCGCGCCGATCGCGGCGAAGATCGCGATCACTCCGATCCGCATCAGCGGCAGTTGAACCAGCCAGTCGATCCAATGCTTCATTCATCGTCCCCTTTCTGCGCCTCTTTCACCGCCTCATAAAACCCTTGCCAGCCCGAGCGCCTGGCCTCGCACCGCGCCAGCGCGGTCCGGTGGCGAAGCGCATCCCGGCCCTTGTCGCCCGTCACGCCCGGGTCAGGGCACGCCAGGGTCAGATCCGCCGGAGGCTCCGGCAGGCTTGGCGTCAGGAACATCGGGGTGGATGGGGATTGCGCGCATGCGGCGCTCATAAGCAGCATCGCCAGGACAAGCGGCCACCGTCCCGGCCGCCAGCGCGGTTTCGTAGTCATCAACTTGTCTCCGTAGGGTGTCGGCTTCCATCATCCGGTCGCGGGCGGCCGTCGCCATGCGCGCCGCCAAACGCTCGGCCGCCTCGCGCTGGCGCGCCTGCTCCTGGATCACGGCGGAAAGGCGCTGGTTGTCTTTTTGCAGCTGGTCGATGTCGGCCTGCCGGTCATGGTGCCGGGCGGAAAAGAACCAGCTCGACACGGCGGTGAGCGCAATCACTGCGGCCGTCGACGCCCAGCCCGGAACGGCGGGGTGAAATCGTGCCAGGAAGACGAGCACGGCCCCGGCCGCGCCGCCATACGCCACCACAACGTCAAACCCGGCGCCGATCAGGTCCATCAGCCCAGTCATCGTTCCGGACCATTGATCTCCGGGTCCGGCTCAGCCGGTGCCGCACCGTTTGGACGCCATTGCTTGGCGTAGGAATCGGCGCCGAAGGCAAGCGCGACCAGGGAAAAGATCGGCACGGAAAACAGTTCGGCCCATTGAAAGGCGCCGGTGCCACCGCCGGCGGCGATGTCATAAAGACACAGGCCGGCGAGAAACAGCGCCAGGACCAGCGCCGTTTCGCGTTTGAAGGTCTTTTGCATGGGGGTCCCTCCCTATCGGGTTGAGGCAAAATCCGCCGGCGCCGGGCTTTGGGCGCGCATCGGCGGGTAGTGCCGGATTGGGAACGTGAGCGGCCAGCGATAGGCGATGAATTTTGCCTCCGGAAACGAGGCAATGGTCACCGCGTTTTGCTGATTGCCGCCCATCAGGTGAACGCGCTTGCGCCGCGCGTCATAGCCGACCACGAAGCCAACGTGTCCGGACCGCTTGTTCCACCGGATGACACCAATCGATCCGACGATCGGCCCTTTGGCATCGCGGCCGAAACCTTTCCACGCCTGCGCCCAGAACGGGTTGGACGGGACGGCTTCATCGGGCAGCGTCTTGACGATGCAGGTCTCGACCGCATCCCCACACCAGGGCAGTTTCGCCGGATTGCCGAGAAACTTGCCGATCCGGAGCCAGGCGGACAGGGCGGCGTTGTCGCGTTTTTCGTGAAGCCCGCGGCGCCGGTTCATTTCGGTGAGCCAAGGCGGCATGGTCTGGTCCGGGACGTCCATCATCGGCACCTTTCGGCCGCCGCGCGGGCCCTGGCGAAGCGCCTTGACCGTCTCTTGGGTGGCAAGCCCTGTAACGGCAAGGCCCCTTTCGTCTTGAAAGAATTGCAGCGCCCGGGTCGTGGCGTTGCCGATATCGCCGTCGACGTCGATCTCAAATCCGTGGACGACGAGCCGCTCTTGAAGCCATGTGTTGAAACGCAAATCGGTCATTGGGTTCTCCCATTAAAAAAACGCGCCTTCGCGGCGGGTCCGAAAACAAGTGGTGAAGGGTGCGGTTTCTGCGGCGCCCCCACGCGGACGCCGTTCAATGCGCGCTACGCGTTTGCGCCTGAGTCACTTTTTCGCACGTCTGGTGGTTGCAGACTCTACCCACAGCTCCTAATACTCGTGACTGCGGAGCACACATTTATTGGGGTTGAAGAATGAGTACGGCACAAGAAATTGTCAGTCGGTTTTATGTAAATGTTCTGCAAAGGGACGGTGAAGAAAGCGAAATCACCACCTATACAAATCAAATACTCAGCCAACAGAAAACAACATGGGACGTATTAAACGATATAATCAACTCTCAAGAAGCAAGTGACTATATCGATCCCATTGTGAAACTCTACTATGCAGGCTTGGACCGCCGGGCCGACGTAACTGGTATTGATCATTGGGTCGATGCCCTTCGAGACGGCACCTCGACCTTGCTGCAAATCGCCAACGGCTTCGTCAATTCGCAGGAGTGGAGCAACACATACGGCTCCACCGAACCGACCGGCCAAGTGATCGCGGCCCTTTACCAGAATGTCCTACTCCGCGAAGGCTCCGCGGCCGAAATACAGGCTTGGCAGGACACCGGATTGTCGACCGCCGAAATCCTGCTTGGTTTTTCCAACAGCATTGAATTCGATATCTTGTCTCAAGGCGCCATCGATGCGGACAAGGGTGACGCTGGCAAGTATGATATCTCGTACTACGGCTGGAACGGCCTGCCCGACCCATTGACTACGGCGGCTGATTTCATCGCAACACCGGACATGACGCCCACCGATTTGGTGGTGTAAATCAGGGTGCCGGTTTCCACCGGCACCCTTTTTCATCCGCCGTTAGGAGAACCAAAGCCCAGAAGAGAATTGGTTGGCACGATAGTTGCCCGCCTCCACGCTACGGGCAAAACCGTCAAGCGTTTCGGCTTTCGATTTTCCGGTGGCCAACCAAGCATCGATTTCCGCTTGCGAACCGGTACGGCCAAGCACCCGCTGGTAAAGGTTGCTGACGAACGCCGAGCTGCTTGACCCGGAACCGACCAAAGCATTGCAAAGGGTCAGGAAGCTCTGCGACTGGCTGGCAATCTGCCGGTACCAGAAAAACAGTCCATTGTTGTCCGGGGCCTGGTTATAGGTACCCATATAAGCCGAATAGATTTCGCCGATCAGCGAGTGAACACCCGCTTTTTGGGCGAAGGTTTTCGCAGCACCGTATTTCGCAGCGGCGACCGAGCTGTCATAGCTGCTCGGGGTCGCGGTGCCGATGCCATTCATGACACTGCCAGCGAAAGTGTTGTGCTGCATTGCCATCGCCGAATGCCCCATTTCGTGGACGGTGACGGACAGCATGTATGAGCTGGACAGGAAGTTGATATCTCCCGAATCGCTGTCATAGAGGATGTTTCCAGAAAACGGCAGAGTTCCCGGGAAGGTGGCGTTTGCAACCGTGTTTTGTCCGGACGATCCGTCAATCGGCCCAAGGAACATGCGCTGCTGGCCGACAACGCCCGCATTGATTGAAGTACCCGGATCGGACACCTCACAAAACTCCAAATCGCAGACATCGGCCCAATTGCGGCACGCTTGGCGCACGGAACCTTTGTAGTCGAACGAACCAAACACCGACCAACTAACGGTCGGGCCAACAGACATGAGAAGGCCGTTTGTGTCCAAACCGCCAGGTGCATAACTATAACCAATAAGATGTGTCATCTGATTACCTTTCTTTTGACGACTTCTGAACTGCACGGACACCAATCCGCACAAGAAAAAGACGCGCCGTCGAAACGGCACGTCTCTTGCGTTCTGCGGATTTACTTGATGGTTTAACTAAGCGGCTTCGTAGAACCCTGAGGCCGTCAAGACCCGGCCATTGCCGCCCGGATAGGAGTTGTCATAGTTGCCGAGCACGACAACGTTTCCGCCCGCGGGAACCGCGGCATGCAGCATGTTGCCGGTCGCCGCCGTTTCGCGGCCGGACCCTTGAAATGGAGCCGCCGAAGCGGTGAAGGGGAGCCCGACACGGATATCCCCCGTGCCGGTCCCGTTTGTTGTGATCGTCGCCGTTACCGTGAATTCGACCTTCTTGCCGACCCGCCGGTACTTGCCGGTGGCGCTTGCGGCCGTCAGCGAACCAGCCTGGGCGGCAACGGTCGGCGTGTAGTCCCGCCAATCTGGTGTTTCGATGACGCCGGCGCCGACATAGTGATCTGATGCCGAGCATTGCGGCTCAGAGCCAAGGATCAACGTGTTGCCGGCATCGACCGAGAATTCACCGGAACCATTGCTGTTGTTGTCGATCGCCGTGGAGCTGGAGCGGGCGGCATAAACCACATTGCCGGTGCCATTGATGCCGACCAGGGACGCGTCGGTGTATTGGCCGTAAAGATCGAGCACATTCACGCGGCAATTGTCGCCAAGAAGCCAGACCAAGTTTTCCCCCGAGATTGCAGGGGCGCCGGGATCTGAGGCGATGTAGAGATGGCTGAAGCGAAGGTCCGCGCCGTCGACACCGGCATTGATCAGAAGCCCGACATTGCAGTTGTCGGCGCCGAAGGTGTCGAAAGACAACTTGCTCGGGCGGCCGGTCGGCAGGGCCCCGACCGGACCTTGCTGGTAAACGCTCATGGCGCGGAACGCCCCCCACGTAAACAACCGTCCGTTTTTTGGATTGTCGACGCGGCCGAACTTGAAGGCCTCCAAATTCGCGCGGGTGTAGGTGGTAACGTTGGTGTCGGCCGACCAGAAAGGCCACAGATGGATCAGATCGAGATAAAGCGCATCGAGACAATGGGTGAAGTCCATGCCGACGTCGAAACACTGGCCGGTGATATGATCGATGACGATACGGCCGGAATTGACCGCGCCGGTCTCCCGGCCGAGCACCTGGATACCCTTCGTGGCGTTGACAAAATGAAGGTCGCGAAGCAACCAGTCCTGACCGCCTTCGATCTTGATGTCATAGTCATGGGGAGAGGGCGCCCAGCTCGGGCCGACAGCCGGTTGCGAGCGTTTGAAATTCACACCGACCAGCGACCTGGACCCGGTATTACTTGAGTTGGTGAAGCCGACACCGGCGTGGGTGATGTGGAACATCGAATACTTGCTGTTGCCGCTTGATGTTGACTTCCCCTGCCCTCTTAGATGCAAACCTTCCGGAACATCGATTGTGCTGCCGATCGCGATTTCGCCCACCGGCTGCCAGAGCTGTTCGCCTTCCGGCCCGACTTGATTGAACGCGGCCTGGATCGTGGCGGCTTCGTCATTTGCCCCGGTCAGGTCCAGACCGTCCCAATCGCGAAGGTCCGCCCGGTCGCGCATCTTGTCACGATCGGTCCGCACGGCCGGACTTGGATATTTCCCGACGAACATGCCGGCGAGATAGACCCAGGCCCCATCGGCCAGAGCATTCGGCGCGACATACGTGGTTTCGTTGACGTCGGCCGAATGAGCGGCGACCAGGACGGCCGGGTCCCAATACAAAACGCCGTTCCGGCTCCCCTCGCCATGGATGGCGGCAATTTTGATCGTCGTGGGATCGACCGTTTTCAGAAAGACGCGATCCGCCGCCGTGGCAACGTTCAAAACCAGATCGGCCAGATCGAAAACCACAAGCCAGTTTCCCGACCCGCCGGTTTCCGGATCGTCGCCGATCACGGACGGTACCGTAAGGTAGTAGAGCACGAAGTTTTTGACCGTCAGCTGCCCTTGGGTGTAGGTCGCGCCGTTGTTGTAAACGCCCTGATAGTCAAGGATGGCCCCCGCGCGCGAGGACACGAGTTGCCTGAAGTTTCCGTTGGCATCCTTGAATGCCATGGTGGTCACGCCGGCGACCAGATCGGCCTGCGCCAGGTTTCCGCCCGCGCCGTTTTTCAATCCGTGTTGCACACCGCCGAACGTGATGGTCTCGCCGCCGCTGCCGGTGTTGGCGCTGATCGGAGTAAAGACGATCCACGCGAGCTCACCGGGCGCCGCCGATCCCAAAACGTCCGCGGTGATCGCGTCGGCCGTCCCCGCGACATTCGTCAACGCTGAAAAGCTGATCGGCCAGTCCGCAATCTTGGTCCACCAAGGCGATGCCCCGGGATCGCCGGTGTAAATGCCGTTCTCTGATGCTGTTGCCGCGCCATAAACACCACCGGGCGCGCCTTGCTCGGCAGGTTGAAATGTCTGCAATTCCGCTTCCGACGTGGCCAACTTGCCACCGGCCGTAATTGCGGACTGCATCCAATTCAGCAAGGCGACGATTTCATCGGGATTGGGTTGATGGGAATCGGATACAGGCGATCCCTTAAAGGTCGCCCTGGGAGATGCAACCATGCCGGCGCTCCATGTCTGTCTGGTTTTGGGGGAAGTTTGAAAACGTCAGGCGACGTTGACCGTCCGGGGACCGGATCGGTTATTGGCGTTGAATTGACCGGAGCCGTTCAGCGTGTCGGCCCAATAGGCGTAGTGCCCCGCGCTGAGCCCGCTATCCGTCCAACTGTCCGCCTGCCCGGGAAACCCGACCTCGTCGCGCACTTGGACAGCACTGGCGAATTCATATGGCCCGCCGTAACCGGGTGCATAATCGGCGCGGTAAATGCGCGTTGCGAAGAAGTTGCCGCTTACCGGTGTCGTCATGGTCACGTCGACGGTTCCGGCCGACGGTGAACTGACCGCAAAAGACTGCAAAGGCCCTGGCGGGATGGCATCGGCGACCGCCACTTTTTCAACGATGTTGGACCATTCGGAAACATCGCCGCTCAGCGAGACAACCCGCCAGCGGATTTCATAGGTCGCACCGTCAGAAACGACGCCGGACGCCGCGGCACCATCTTCGGACCGGACCGACATTTCTTCCCAGGCCGTTGATCCCTTCAAACGGATTTGGATTTGAACCAGGCGATCAACGCGGCCAGGTTCTGGAAAAGCGGCGACGAAACGGGCAACGGACTCGCCGCCGGTCGCCTGGATCTGCGCCGCGGTGATCACCATGTTTTCCGGCGCAATGTTGGTCAGTGAAACGTCATTGGCGACGGTGACATTGAGGTTCGGCCGTTCGCCTTCGGCACCAGGCGCGAGCGTCCACCAATCACCGCTGAGCCGGATCAAGACCAACGCCACAAAAAACTGGCCTTGCTCGCGCTTGAACCCGGCGATTTCGTACACGCCGGATAATTCCGGATCTGATTGAAGATCAAGACGCACGGTCCGCCGCTCTTTCAGGCGCCGCGCCCGCAGCCCCGCAACAACACCAAGCCGACGGCGTTCCCGCTGGCGCATTCCGGCCACCTGAACGAGCTGCACGGCTTGGCGATGATTGATGGCGGGAATGACCGAGATCGATGTGGACTTGACGCGATCGCCTTGTGACCAGTCCGGATGGACCCATTGAGCGGACGGCTGGCTTTTGTAGCCATAGGCCGGTTCGGTGTACTCGGCATGGAAGTGGGTGAAGGTGTTTTCGCCGTCATCGCCTTCACCGCTTTCGATGTCGAAAACGTCTTCGTCCGTCAGCGTGACGTCCGGTTCGATATAGCTTCCGGCGATTATTCCAATGCGGCCCTGATCGTCTTCAAAGCGCATGCCATCGAAGCTCGCCAGAATTCGGTCCTCAGCCTGCAGGTTTGTTTCGTTGACTTTGTTGACGGCAATTCCGCATTGGTACTGCGGCGCCGAACTGCCGTAACGATCGACGATCGGCAGGTCACAAACGTCGGCCGCGGCCGCGACGGAATTCCAGTTGATATCGCCCGCGGAGAACGCGAACCGCTCCGCTTGCATCCTGTGCGCTGCCCAGATCAGCGCCGGATTGCCGGTACAGGCTGGCCATGTGGCAGGATTTTCAGCGACCGAATTGACATTGCGCGGATCATGGCAGCGGCCGAAAAGTGCAACCCGCGTGAGATCCGGCTCGCCCAGCCCGAGCACGCCGCGGTGTTTGTAAATCTTTTGGCGTGCTTCCTGGCCGACCGGCTCAATTGTCATGAGTGTGTCGGAAACACCGGCGCCGATATGGCCAGTCGTCCACTCAGGGAAGGCGTTCGTCAGGACAGATTGCGCCGCTTGGTTTGCTGTGCCCGGGCGCCGGTGGATCTTTACAAACGGCGCGCCATTGACAGTGAAATCATCCTGCTCGACCGCATTGGAGCCGTCGAGCGTCACTTGGATATCGTTGAGATAAAGCCCGATCTCGGATGTCGCTTCGGTGTCGCAATGGGCAACCTGTTTGTAGAGACGGCCGTCCTTGGCTTCCGCCCATGTAATCCCGCCGCCAATCCGGTTGGGACCCGCGCACCAGAACCGCGGCTGATCGGCAAGCATGAAATTCGCCTGCAGGTCCTGTGGTGTCGGCCGCGGCGCATCGATACCCTGGGTCAAAAATGTGTTCAGCGCGAAGCCGAGCGCCGCATTGACCAAAATGCCCCCAAGCGCGGAGCCTGCAAAGCCGAGCACCGCCTGGACGGCAAACGCGCCAGCCGCATACGCAGAGGTTGAAGCCGCAACACCGCTGAGCACCAAGGGCGCGCTTCCAAACAATGCGGCACCGGCACCTGCAAGGAAGCCGACGACAGGCGCGCCGTGTGCTGGTTGAGCAAGACCAACCAACATGGTGGTCGCCAAAAGGATCGAGCGCAGACGTTTCAAGAGCGCCATCTCCATGCCGCCCGCATGTCAAACCGGTTCGTGATCAAAACGCCGGACTCTGCACTGAACGCCGCCTTGCCGGCACCAAGGTGAAGTCCGCTGACCACCTGACCCTGCAAGCAACCAAGGATGATGTCGCCGCGTTCAGCGGGTGCGGCACGCACCCAGCCGGACGTTTCCAGACCCCGCGCCAGGACCGCTTCCAAACCGCCGGCGCGCGCCACACGGGCAAGGGTTCGACCCTTGCCACACCCTAGCGCGCGCCAGTCGCCAGCCGGATCGATCCCGGTCAATCGGCAGGCGTAATCCGCGATCCGAAGACCGCAATTGCTGTCCGCCCACGTAAAAGGGATCCGCCGCCAGGCGCTCAGCGTGGCGGTCAGCGCGGTTTCGATATCTGTCACGGGCTCAGAAAACCTTGACGGTGTATCCGTTGGCGTATTTGCCGACAAACTGGCAATAGTGATCGTCTTCGATGCCGAAGAGCTGTTTTGATCGGGCTCTTTGAACAGTGTCGGCGAGCGTACCGAAGAACGTCAGCGAACGGCCCTCATTGAGGTTTTTGGCAGTCACGACAATTGATCGATGCACGATCACTGCACCGCCATCACCGCGCGTTCGCCGCTCATTGAACTTGGTGTCGAGCATTCTTAAACGCCGCGTGTCGCCCGGCGGCGTCAGCGACCGTGTCGACCCGTTGTCGGGCAACAAAACAGACGAAATCAGCACGTTGCGGCCCGCGACCTGGTCGCGGTCATCCCGGCAAGCGCGATAAGTGGTTTCGTCCAGATAGTGCAGGCTGAGCTCATAAAGCGGCGCATTGCCATCGCGCACATCGCCCATCGGCTGCATGTGAAACAGACTGACCGCTTCGCCATTTGTGTCGGTGGTCATAAACCCGGTCCAGGTTTCACCGTCGGGCGTCACCATTTCCCCTTCCCCCGACCAGATCCGGATTGGCGCGCCGAGAAAATCGAAATAGAGGCAATCCGCTGTCGCCACCTGACGGTCCGCGCCCTTTGAATTGAGCACCGCGTCAACAGCGTCATAGTAGGCTGTCATCGATCACTTCGCGCAATACCATGGGACCGGGCGATGCCAGCCGTGCGTGCTTGACCGGTTCCATAAAGGAATTCGGATCAATCGCCTTGCAAAGGAGTGAAGGACGCAAGCGCAGCGCCTCGCCGGCAAGGATGTCCCGCCGCGCCGGCGGTGAGAATGCTATATCGGCCACGCTGCCGGTGTAGGCGATATCCTGGACATGGTGGACGCCATAACCGAGCCCGAACACTTTTCCGAACGTCAAGGCCCCTGGCCACCGGGACAGGTCGGCCGTCACGGTCACATCGCCCTTTTGCACGGCCGTAAGAACATCCCCGGTCGGCGAGAACTGGAAACCGTAACCAGTCGAAAATGGCTGAGTGTTGGAAAACGGAATACCTGTTGGATACTGCGGCTCGGCAGCCTGAAGTTCCGCCGTATCCGCCACCTGGCCGCTTTGGTGCAAAGGCAGGCGGATGATGTTTCCGGCGATCCGGCCCGCAAACCAGTGAAACCAATTGAGCGTGTCAGGGCCCATCGTGGCAAATGTCGCCCTGGCGATATTCCGGCCGCCCGGTATCCGGACGGAGTTGTCGAATTCTGCCCTCGACAACCTTCCTGCCTCGAGCGCGCCGGATGGATAGACCAGAATGGAATTCAATCGAACAGCTGCCGGCCAGTCGTAAAAGACCGTCACGCAAGCGCTCCATCTGCGCGCATTCTGACCTGCATGCCCGGAAGAGCGCTTTTAATGGTGGCAACAGATTGCGCGTTGCCGCGATCTATCATGGCCTGGACATCCCGCTGGGTTACCGTGCCCTTGAGCTCAAATGTGTTGTGGATGGTCACCACACCGCCGGTGTTCGCCCCGGCGTCCGGATTGGACAGCGCACGCATTGAGGCATTTGAGACAATTTGAGCGGGCCCGACGACAGGTTCGGGACCATTTTCGCCGGCAATGCCCCATTCGCCGTTACCGAGCACCCCACCGTCCGCAAAAAACCCCCGGAAGCCACCGAAAAGCAATGACAACGGATTGGCGCCGCCGCCGAGACGGTTCGAACCGGCGATACTGTTGAACCGGGCCGCCTGCAGCTGCATTTCGATAAACTGTTGCGCGACGCGAATGCCGGCGGCTTTCAGCGCATCCATGGCGTCGACCCCGTTCATCAGATCGGACACCAGACCGGACGTTGCCGATTGCAGCGCGGCGCCCAAAGCCGCGCCTTGTTCCTGGGCGGTCTCAAAACCCTTGGTCAGGTCCCGCGCCGCCCCTTCGGCCTCGCGGAAGACGCTGGCCGCGTCCCGGTGCGCGCGGCTCGTGTTGTCAAGTTCGGATGTCAATTCGGCCAGCGCCATCCGTTCGGCCTTAAAGACGTTGATGGAAGAAAACGCCTCTGGCGCGGACGTGGCACTCACTGAACGGTCCGGGAACAAATCAAAACCGGCCGCGATCCGGCCTGCGGGCCCGCCGAATGATCCGACCGTTCGGAACCCGTTTGACGCGGTGCTGTCGGCCACCGGTCCGGCACCGCCATTCAAACGGCGGTTTATCGCGTCGATCGCGTCGCGGTCGATCAGCCCGGCCGAATCCATAAGGTCGACCAGGTCGCGAAACACAGATGAATTGCCGATTTCATTGAGCTTTCCGGGAATATCGTCCAGCGCGGTTGACCAGTCCCGGGAGACCCGCACGACGGCGGCCATGTTCTCATAAAAGTTCACCATCAACGGCGCGGCTTCGATCAGCGCGGCGTTCAGCTGCTTGTCGAGCGCATCGGCGGCATTGCCCAGCCGGTTCTGCATGTCTTCGGCCTGGTCCAGGACATTGTCCTCGATGATGTTCCCAAGGCCTTGTGCCTTTTGTCCGGCGGTGTCCATGGCGCCGGCGCCCAGCTCCAGGACCCGGACAAGATCCGCGCCCCGCTGCCCGAACGCGGCCTTGACCAACGCCGCGCGCTCTTCGGCGTCCGCCGCGTTCTGGACCGCGTTGGCGTAAATCCGCAGCCGGTCTTCGGCCGTTTCCGCGGAAAGGATCTGGTCAAGCAAGGCTTGATCGGCCCTTTTGAGTTCGGTGTAGAGCGTTCCGGTTCCGTTTCGGGCCTCGCCGACGCCAACCGTGAATTTGCGAAGGGCATTGTCCAGGACGCTG
The DNA here is from genome assembly GCA_017643215.1 of Roseibium sp. Classification (GTDB taxonomy): domain Bacteria; phylum Pseudomonadota; class Alphaproteobacteria; order Rhizobiales; family Stappiaceae; genus Roseibium. The sequence goes on from JAEPNV010000025.1 coordinate 15,924, forward strand.
ATTTCGACCGAGGCTTCACCGGCCATGAACGCAAGGGTCTGGTAGAACCTGCCATCAAGCCCGTTTTGCCGGGCGACCTTGGCAATCCGGTCGAATTGCTCCAAACCGGTTTTCATTTTGGCGACCGCCGCGGCCATGCTGACGAGCCCCGTCGCGCCAAGCAAGGCCGATTTCCCAAACCCGACAAGCTGGGATGACCCCAACTTGACATCGGCGTTCAAAAGGCCGACGGCACGCCGCGTATCACCGATGTTGCGGCGCGCGGATTTGAACGCCGGCCCCGACTTGTCACGGCCGTTAATCTGGAATGCCAGCGGCGGAATGGTCATTGTTTGGTCCTTTGCAAGTCCGGCTTGATCCGCGTCAGGTAGATGATCCATTCGCGAAACTCAGCGTCCGGGAGCTGCTCGATTTCGTGGACATGTTTCTTGAGGTGATCGGCCAGCGCAAAGACTAGTCCGCGCCGGCCGTTTCTGAGTTTTTTTCCAGAACCTGGTCCGATGGCCCGGCCATGATTTCCAGGGCGATCCGCGACACGACACGGCCGTCAACCTTGGTCAGCAGGTCGTGCCGGTCCTTGGCGGTAAACACCGGGCCGCCGTTCTCGTCCTGCGCCTTGTAGATCAGGGTATCGATCAGGTTTTGCGGCGACTCCGCGTTGCCCATGTCCCGGATCTGTTCACGGTGGAAAACAGTCATCGGCGTTGCGTAGATCACGAACGGTTCGCCGTCCGGCCCCCATTCGGGGACCTCGATGCGCGTGCGGCCGATGCGCTGATAGTGCGCCTTTGCAAGATCGATCGCGCTCATATGACGGTTTCCTGTGTCCAGGGACCGGTCCCGCGCCAACTTGCGGTGACTTCAACGATATCGGTTCTGTTTTGCGCGACACCGATGGTTTCGATGTAGGCATCGCCGGTGTCGTATTGCGCGCCTGACGCATTGCCGTTCGAATAAAGGGCAAGTGTCACCGTTGCGCCTTCTGTAACGGCCGCCTGGCCGGGATCACTTGCCTTTTTGTGGAAGACAAACGTCCCTGACCGGCTTTTGGGCGCGCCGCCGATAATGACCTCGTCGGCGTCGCCGATGGCCGTTGCGTCCGAACCGGGTGCGGTGACGTCAAATGAAAAGCTCTGCAGCTTGATTTCCGTGCCGCCGACGGTGACATAACCCTTGTTTCCGTGAATCGTCATTGGTCGCTCCTATAGAACCGTTTCCGGGTCCTGATCGGTGGTGGTGGTGGTGACATCAAAGGTCAGTTGCAGGCGGCCGATGGCGGACCGCCCCTCGCCGCTGACTTCGATATCGGTGCCTGACAGATGAAGGACATGAGCAAGCCCGCCAAGCGTCAGATCGGCCGCCATCCGGGCTTCGGCCTCGACCGCCAGCGCATCGAGCGCGTCTTCACAGCCCGCACCGCGCGCGGCCGCCTCCATCATCAGCCGGACAACGCGCTCCATTGGCCGGGGTGATCCGATCTCCAGCGGCTGACTGAGTTCCTGCGGCGTGAAGATCCGCCAGGCGGGAAGGTCTTCGTCGGTGATGGGTTTTGCGCGATTTCCAAAAATCCGGCTTGCCGGCACGGTGCCGCCAGCCAGTGCCGCCTTGGCCGCCGCCCGGATTTGGCTGCGAATATGCGCCATCAGGTTTCGTCCAGCCGGAACGTGACCATGGCCCGGCCATCGTCCATCGGCGCACGGACGGCATAAACCGTGCTGTCAAAGGTCACCGTGTCCCCGTCGGCGATTCCGGCAGCATCCTCACGAGCGATCCGCAAGGTCGGAACATCCGTGACGATCCCTTCAAAATCGCCGTCCGGCAGCGTGATGGTGTCCGCCGACCGGTAAATCCCGTTAACCGTTTTAGGGCCGGCTGAGGTTTCGATCACAAAGCTGCGCCCGTCGCCGAACGTGTCAACGAAGAGCGCGCCCATGTCTTCAAAAAGGGTCATTGAGACCGGCTCAGAACGACTGATTCAAACGAACCGTGCCCGCGGTATCTCCACTTGCCGCCGCTGCCATAGCCACGCCGATCAACGTGTTGGCCGTTGCCGTGGTGGTGCAGGACTTCGTCGTGTCGTTCCAATAGAGTTTTTGGCCGAGCGTCCACGCCTGGCCGGTGGTCTTGGGCAGGGTGAAGACGCCCGAGGTTTTCAGCTGCACGGTCGCACTGGTGAGTGCAGTGCCAACCGCGACGCCAAACAGTGCCCCAACCAGAGCCCCGGCCCCGGACACAACGTCGTACGGCGCGGGCACGCTCACCACGTCCCCGTCTTGGATGTAGTTTTTCATGAGAGACTTCCTTTTGTGTGAGGAGTGTCATCCCGCACAAGCGCAGCAAAGCTGCGTCGCAGATACGGGACCTGCCCCGGACCTCGATCCGGGGACCAGCCTGTTAGCCGCGCATCAGCAGGACCGTATGCACTTTTGGGGCGTCGCCCTGCGCACCCAAACCGTTATTGGGCCTCGATCGCGGCATGGACCCCATGGTCACGCCATGAGGTGACGGCGAGAGGTTGAGGGATTTGGTTTTTGGACCGGACCTAGGCCCCGCCCATTAAGCCCCCGCGTTCTTGTAGAGCCCTTCCCAGGCAAGCGCCTTCACACCCGCGTCAATCCGGACCTTGAACTCCGCCCCGTCGATGGTCCAGCCGGCCTGCTGTTCCAGGGTTGGGGTCTCAACGCCGTCGAGATAAGCAACCTCCACTGTGTCCTGCTGTCCCTGGTCGGCCGCCAGATACCAGGCGGTTGTCGAGGCCGTATCAAGCCGGGCATCAAAGACCGGTTCGACCGCCCCGCGCACCGTATTCGCCGCCCGAGTGGTTTTGCTGGGATCGTATTCGGAATTCAGCACCTGCAGGACAACACTGCGCAGCGTCCAGGGCGCCAGGATGAATTTCGGCCGGATGTTGGAGCCGACCGTCTTCTTGTCCCGGTCCTTCTGGCGGACCATCGCGACAATGCCGTCATTGATCGAGGCCATCCCCGGCGCACCGCCCGAGCCTGCCAGATTGCCGTGATCGGCATGGAAGAGCGCCGTGCCGTCGGCCATGGCCGGATTGGAAGACAAAACCGCATAGACGAGATCACCGATGGTGCGGAGTGCGGCCCTGCCCATATAGTTCGGGATCCTTGTAAAGACCGACAGGTCATCATTGACGATCGCTTGGCGGGTGATGGCAAAGAGTTTTCCGTAGGTCGCCAGAACGATCGGCTCGCCCTGGTCGCCAATTGTGCCATGGGTGTATTCGGCGCCCTCCTCGACTTCCGTGAGCGTAGTAAAGGCCGTCAGCCCGACACGCTTCGCGGGCTTAAAGTCCGGCAGCGAACCGGCACTGGTCCAGGTCCGGAAGGTCTCATCGGCTTCGGAAAACCCCTTCATCATGGATTTCGACGCCACATCGGCGAGGATCTCGCCAAAGTCAGAGGTCGAGTGCATCCCGCCGGCCATGACCGGCTGGAAGGCAAACTTTACCAAATCGTTCTTCCCCGAGGCCATCGGTTTGAGGCCCCGGATGGACAGCGACGCCCGGGCAAGCTCCGACAGGGTCATGGACGAGAATTCGTTCCGCTCGCCGCCGGACAGCCCGGCCTTGGCGCAAAGCGAGGCCGTGACCCCGGACCGGAACCGGTCGACGCCATCCTCCAACACCCGCCCCGGCACCGCGTTGATCGTTTCTGGAGCTGCGTTCTGCTCGGCAATGGTATCGATAATTCGGGCATGAGCATCAGCGATTGTGATTCCGGCGCTGATCAGTTCCTCGGCAAAGGAACTCTCCAGCCGCGCCGCGCGCACAGCGGAAAAGATGCCTTCTACCCGGGCCCGCTCGTCTCGGGCGGCCTTGAGCCGAACCTGGGTGAGAGCGGTCGCATCGGGCGCAGGGGCCGGGTCCGTGCGGACGGGCGGTGTGGAAGGCGAAGGGGCTGGCGGCGGAACCACCGGAGCCGCGGCCTCCATCGTCGCTGGCGGCGCGGATACGGGATCCGCGGGTGGCGCGGCAGGCGGCGCCGCGGGCGCCGAAGCGGGATCAATCTCGATTTCATCGGACATGTCGGGTCTCCTTTCGTTGGATTCAGAAGCGTGCATTGCCGCGGCCATCGGTACTCCCTCGGCTAGCCAATTGCGGGTAAGGTCAAGCAGGGCGTCTGGTGCCCTTTGATAGGAGGCATAGTTGAAGACCGGTGCGGCCATCTGTGCCGCGTGAGGCTCTTCAATTGCGACAGTTGCAAAACCGGCAGCGACAGCGGCGGGACCATCCATCCAGGTCTCCGCCTTCATCAGCGCCCGAATGTCCTGTTCGGACTGACCGGTTCGGTTGGCATAGATTTTAGCGACGGCGTCCGCTTGATAATCGAGAGTTTCTGCGATCTTTCGATGATCTTCCGCGTTGCCGAACGTGACGTTCGAAGGATCGTGAACCATCATCATCGCCCCCGGCATCATGCGGATCGTGTCACCGGCCATGACTATGACCGATGCTGCCGAATGGGCCGCGGCATCCACCTGAACGGTGACACGGCCGGGAAAAAGGCGAAGCGCGTTGAAGACTGCGATGCCCTCGTGAGCAAAGCCGCCAGGTGAATTCACGCGCACAAGCAACTCTGCTTGGTCGACACCTGAAAGCACTTCGAGGACTTGGCTTGACGTGAATCCTTCCAGGAAGTCATCACCGGCAATGCCGTACAGCACCAACGCGCCGTCCTGGATTAGAACGGGCATGGTTGGGTCTCTAGGTTTAGGTTGGATTCAAAGAAGCCGCGCCATGGGCGTTAGGATTTAGATTTAAAGACGCCAAAGGATAGGCGGCCGAACGCCGCTCCGAGTTCAGGTCGAAGCGGTCACAAAAACAAAGAGGTTTTTATAAATGTGCGTATAGGCGTCAGTCATCGTTAACGGGAACTGGTTCGATCGCGCTGGCCGCCCAATTAGACGCTTGTTCGTTGACCATCATTGGTGCCAGTTTCTATTCATAAGTTGGGGAGGAAATCTCTGTGTTTCACGGCAAGGTACTGGTCGCCCAAGGGGGTGGTCCGACAGCGGTTATCAACCAGTCCATGGTTGGGGCAGTCTTGGAATCACGCAAGTTCCGCACTGTTGAGTTGATCTACGGCGCCGTGCACGGTGTGCGTGGGATCCTGGACGAGGATTTTTACGATCTGACCCAGGAAACCACCCATAATCTGGAGATGGTCGCCAACACCCCGTCTTCGGCACTTGGCTCGACGCGCGACAAACCAGATCTGAAATACTGCCAGGAAATTTTCAAAGTCCTTCGAGCGCATCAGATCGGCTATTTCTTCTACACCGGCGGCAACGATTCCTCGGACACCGTTCGCATCGTGAACGATGAAGCGCGTAAGGCGGATTACGATCTACGCTGCATCCACATTCCGAAAACCATCGACAATGACTTGGTCGAGAACGACCACACGCCAGGTTTTCCCTCAGCTGCGCGGTATGTGGCTCAAGCGTTTATGGGGATCAATCTCGACAACGCGGCGCTACCTGGCATCTATATTGGTGTCGTCATGGGGCGCCATGCAGGCTTTCTCACCGCCGCCTCAGCGTTGGGCAAGAAATTCTCCGATGATGGTCCTCATCTGATCTACATGCCAGAGCGAACCTTCGAGATCGATAAGTTTCTCAGGGACATCAAGCAAACGTATGAACGGCATGGGCGCTGCGTCGTTGCTGTCAGTGAAGGTATCCATGACGGCTCGGGCGAACCGATTATCGCCAAACTGGCCAAAGAGACCGAACGCGACGCGCATGGCAATGTGCAATTGTCCGGAAGCGGGGCGCTAGCCGATTTGTTGACGCAGAAAGTCAAGGAGAAACTGCAGATTACGCGGGTCCGAGGTGATACGCTCGGCTATATCCAGCGCAGTTTTGTCGGTTGTGTTTCCGATGTTGACCAAAATGAAGCCCGCGAAGTCGGCGAAAAGGCCGTGCAGTATGGGATGTTCGGCGATCGCGACGGATCCGTGACGATAAAACGCACCGGCCACTACTCGGTAGACTACGAACTGGTCCCATTGGAACTGGTAGCCGGAAAAACCCGCACAATGCCCGACGAGTTCATCACTGCGTCCGGTCACGACGTTACCGATGAGTTCCGGCTCTATCTCCGCCCCCTGTTGGGAAAAGGCATGCCGGATGCCCATCGCCTTCGGCCGAACAAGGTGCCAAAGATCCTAGCGGCCCAGTCAACGGAAGCGTCGGTTTAGCGGGTGCAGGTGCGTAGCTTTTTGGCATGCGCAAGCTCAACCAGCTTTTGCGCTTGAAGGCATCGCGCGAGTGACCGTTTTCTGCGACGACACGAATGTCCGGTCCGGCTCGAGACCGACACCCTCTAATCCACCTCCTGGCTACCGTCGCTCCCTTCGCCCGCCGCCTTCCCACTATACGCATCACTGTCAAACACCAGTCCGTCCCGCGCCGCATCGGCCCGTTCGTCGCGGATTTCCGCTTCAACCTTTTCTGGGTCAAAGCCAAGCTGGCGGATCTTTTGGCGCCTGGACGAGAACCCGGCCTTCACCTCATCGCGCATGGCCGGGATTTCACGTGTCGGGTCGACCAGCGGGCGGCGCGGCGGGGTCCAGTCCGTGCCAAACGGTTCGGCCGACGCGGTGACCAGATTGACCGCCTCTTGCGTCCACCGGGCAAGGCCCTGGCAGAATTGCGGGATCATCATGTGCCACTGCCAGGCATCGACATTGGCGTCCATGTC
>JAEPNV010000026.1:0-5346 GCA_017643215.1 Roseibium sp.
AAGGCTTGATCGGCCCTTTTGAGTTCGGTGTAGAGCGTTCCGGTTCCGTTTCGGGCCTCGCCGACGCCAACCGTGAACTTGCGAAGGGCATTGTCCAGGACGCTGATTTCAACCGAGGCTTCACCGGCCATGAACGCAAGAGTCTGGTAGAACCTGCCATCAAGCCCGTTTTGCCGGGCGACCTTGGCAATCCGGTCGAATTGCTCCAGACCGGTTTTCATTTTGGCGACCGCCGCGGCCATGCTGACGAGCCCCGTCGCGCCAAGCAAGGCCGACTTGCCAAACCCGACCAGCTGGGATGACGCCAACTTGACATCGGCGTTCATCAGGCCGACGGCACGCCGCGTATCACCGATGTTGCGGCGCGCGGATTTGAACGCCGGCCCCGACTTGTCGCGGCCGTTAATCTGGAATGCCAGCGGCGGAATGGTCATCGCTTGGTCCTTTGCAAGTCCGGCTTGATCCGCGTCAGGTAGATGATCCATTCGCGAAACTCAGTGTCCGGGAGCTGCTCGATTTCGTGGACGTGTTTCTTGAGATGATCGGCCAGCGCAAAAACTAGTCCGCGCCGGCCGTTTCTGAGTTTTTTTCCAGAACCTCGTCCGATGGCCCGGCCATGATTTCCAGGGCGATCCGCGACACGACACGGCCGTCAACCTTGGTCAAAAGGTCGTGCCGGTCCTTGGCGGTAAAGACAGGGCCGCCGTTCTCGTCCTGCGCCTTGTAGATCAGGGTATCGATCAGGTTTTGCGGCGACTCCGCGTTGCCCATGTCCCGGATCTGTTCACGGTGGAAAACGGTCATCGGCGTTGCGTAGATCACGAACGGTTCGCCGTCCGGGCCCCATTCGGGGACCTCGATGCGCGTGCGGCCGATGCGCTGATAGTGTGCCTTTGCAAGATCGATCGCGCTCATATGACGGTTTCCTGTGTCCAGGGACCGGTTCCGCGCCAACTTGCGGTGACTTCAACGATATCGGTTCTGTTTTGCGCGCGACCGATGGTTTCGATGTAGGCATCGCCGGTGTCGTATTGCGCGCCTGACGCGTTGCCGTTCGAATAAAGGGCAAGTGTCACCGTTGCGCCTTCTGTAACGGCCGCCTGGCCGGGATCGCTTGCCTTTTTGTGGAAGACAAACGTCCCTGACCGGCTTTTGGGCGCGCCGCTGATAATGACCTCGTCCGCATCGCCAATCGCCGTTGCGTCCGAACCGGGCGCAGTGACATCAAATGAAAAGCTCTGCAGCTTGATTTCCGTGCCGCCGACGGTGACATAACCCTTGTTTCCGTGAATCGTCATTGGTCGCTCCTATAGGACCGTTTCCGGGTCCTGATCTGTGGTGGTGGTGGTGACATCAAAGGTCAGCTGCAGGCGGCCGATGGCGGACCGCCCCTCGCCGCTGACTTCGATTTCGGTAGCCGCCAGGTGCAGGACATGGGCAAGCCCGCCAAGCGTCAGATCGGCCGCCATCCGCGTTTCGGCCTCGACCGCCAGCGCATCGAGCGCGTCTTCACAGCCCGCGCCGCGCGCGGCCGCCTCCATCGTCAGCCGGACAACGCGCTCCATTGGCCGGGGCGATCCGATCTCCAGCGGCTGGCTAAGCTCCTGCGGCGTGAAGATCCGCCAGGCGGGAAGATCATCGTCGGTGATGGGCTTAGCTCGATTTCTAAAAATCCGGCTTGCCGGCACGGTGCCGCCAGCCAGGGCCGCCTTGGCCGCCGCGCGGATTTGGCTGCGAACATGCGCCATCAGGTTTCGTCCAGCCGGAACGTAACCATGGCCCGGCCATCGTCCATCGGCGCACGGACGGCATAAACCGTGCTGTCGATTGTCACCGTATCCCCGTCGGCGATTCCGGCCGCATCCTCACGAGCGACCCGCAAGGTCGGAACGTCCGTGACGATCCCTTCAAAATCGCCGTCCGGCAGCGTGATGGTGTCCGCCGACCGGTAAATCCCATTGACTGTTTTAGGGCCGGCTGAGGTTTCGATCGTAAAGCTGCGCCCGTCGCCGAACGTGTCGACGAAGAGCGCGCCCATGTCTTCAAAAAGGGTCATTGAGACCGGCTCAGAACGACTGGTTCAAACGAACCGTGCCCGCGGTATCTCCACTTGCCGCCGCTGCCAGAGCCACGCCGATCAACGTGTTGGCCGTCGCCGTGGTGGTGCAGGACTTCGTCGTGTCGTTCCAATAAAGTTTTTGGCCGAGCGTCCAGGCCTGGCCGGTGGTCTTGGGCAGGGTGAAGACGCCCGAGGTTTTCAGCTGAACGATCGCAGCTGTCAGCGCATCGTCCACCGCGACACCGAACAGCGAGCCGACCAAGGCACCGGAACCGGAAGTCACGTCATAGGGCGCGGGAACGCCAACCACGTCCCCGTCTTGGATGTAGTTTTTCATCGGTCTTGTCCTTCGTTCTGGAAATCAGGCCACGAAAAAAGGCGGCACAGGTGCCGCCGTTTTTCGGAGTTTCGATGTTGTCAGGGGTTACGCGCCGGCGTTTTTGTAAAGCCCTTCCCAGGCAAGCGCCTTAACGCCTGCGTCAATCCGGACCTTGAACTCGCTGCCGTCGATTTTCCAACCCTCCTGTTGTTCAAGGGTCGGTGTCTGCATGCCGTCGAGATACGAGACTTCGATCGTATCGGCCGCGTTCGGATCGGCCGCGAGATACCAGCCGGTGGCCGATGCCGCATCAAGCCGCGCATCCATGATCGGCTCCACCGCCCCGCGCACCGTGTTGGCGGCCCGGGTGGTCTTGCTGGGATCGTACTCGGAATTCAGCACCTGCAGGACCGTCTCCCGCAAGGCATGCGGAAGCAGGATGTAGCGCGGTGTGATGTTGGATCCTTCCGTTTGTCCATCGCGGTCCTTTTGCTTGGCCATCGCCGTAATCCCGGCATTGATCGTGGCACCGGACGGTGCCCCGCCGCTTGCTGCCAGGTTGCCATGATCGGCATGGAAAAGCTCGGTTCCATCCGCCATTGTCGGATTGCCGGTCACGACCGCGTAGACAAGGTTGCCAACGGTCCGGATCGCCGCCCTTCCCATGCGCCCCGGGATGCGGGTAAACGCGCTCAAATCGTCGTTGACGATTGCCTGCCGCGTGATGGAAAAGAGCTTGCCGTAAGTTGCCAGAACGACGGATTCGGCGTGCTCACCGATGGTGCCATACGTATATTCGGCACCGGCCGGAACTTCGGTGAGCGCCCCGAACGCATTCAATCCAACCCGTTTGGCCGGTTTGAAGTCCGAAAGCGTTCCGGTCGACGTCCATTGCTGGAATGTCTCGTTCGCCTCTGTAAAACCGCGCAGCATCGATTTGTTGGCGACATTGGCAAGGATCTCGCCAAAGTCGGATGTCGAATGCATCCCGCCGGCCATTGTCGGGACAAAGTACATTCCGGCAAGTTCCATCCGCGTGACGTTGGGGGGACGCAGATTTCGCACGTTGAGCGATTCCCGGCCAAGTTCCATGAGGGACATGGACGAAAATTCGTTACGTTCGCCGCCCTCAATCTCCGCTTTCGCCATCAGCGCCTTGGCCGCGCCTTCTTTGAACTTGTCGACCCCATCAAGCGTGACGCGGGTCCTGGTGGCGTTCACCGTCTCATCGTCCGCATTCATATCAGCGATCTTGTCGATGATTTTCGCCCGCGCGTCATTGAGCGAAACGCCCTGCCTGACAAGCTCTTCAGCAACGTCAGACTGGAGATTGGCGCTGCGAACGGCGGCGTAGATGCCATTCACCCGGTCGCGCTCTTGGGTCTGGGCTTCCAGACGTGCAGCGTCAATCGCCGCCTGGTCGGCCGCAGGGGGCGGCGTCGGAATTTCAGGCGCGGAGGGCGCCGACGGATTTTCTTTCGGCATATCAGGGTTCCTTTCTTTGACATCTGCGGCGGTCATCGCCGCAACCATCGGCACGCCCTCGGCCTGCCAATTCCGAGTGAGCTCCAGCAAGGCGTCCGGGGCATTGCTGAAGGCGGCATAGTTGAAGACGGGCGCCGACATTTGTGCGGCATCAGCCTCTTCGGCCGCTTCGGTTGCAAAACCCGCTTCAACCGCAGCACGCCCATCCATCCAGGTCTCGGCTTTCATCAGCGCGCGGATCTCTTGCTCGGATTGACCCGTCCGGCTGGCATAGATTTTGGCGACGGTATCACCCTGCAAATCAAGCGACTGCGCGGTCCGTCGATGATCTTCCGCATTGCCGATCGTGATCTTCGATGGATCGTGAACCATCATCATCGACCCGGGCATCATGCGGATTTCTTCGCCCGCCATGGCGATGACCGACGCTGCCGAATGGGCCGCCGCGTCGATTTGTACGGTGATACGGCCGGCAAAAAGGCGAAGCGCGTTGTAGATCGCAATGCCTTCATGGGCGAAACCGCCAGGCGAATTCAGGCGCACAAGCAACTCTTCCTGGCCCAGTCCCGAAAGCGCCTCAAGGACCTGGCTTGACGTGAAGCCTTCAAAGTAGTCATCGCCGACAACGCCGTAGAGCACCAACGTGCCGTCCTGAACCAATTCAGGCATTGTTCTCTTCCTCTTCGCTCAAGTCGTCGTCTTCAACGGTTTCGTCCGCCGGCAGTGTGCTCCTGGCGGGCGCCGCGCTCGCTCCAGCGTCACTGTCAAACACCAGCCCATCCCGGGCCGCGTCCGCCCGTTCGTCGCGGATTTCCGCTTCAACCTTTTCCGGATCAAAGCCAAGCTGGCGGATTTTCTGGCGCCGGGACGAAAACCCGGCCTTCACCTCATCGCGCATGGCCGGGATTTCCTTGGTCGGATCGAACAGCGGGCGGCGCGGCGGGGTCCAGTCCGTGCCAAACGGTTCGGCCGACGCGGTGACCAGATTGACCGCCTCTTCTGTCCACCGGGCAAGGCCCTGGCAGAATTGCGGGATCATCATGTGCCACTGCCAGGCATCGACATTGGCGTCCATGTCGAGCCGGCCCATCCGGCCGCTGGAAAAATTCACGCGGCGCAAATCACCGGACAAGGACTCGTAGGTAATGCCGAGCCCGATCGCGACCTTGCGCTGCGCGGCCTGCGTGTGATCGACATAGCCGCCAACGTCTGGCGGATCGGTGAATTCAATCCGGCGGCCGCCGCCAAGGTGCTGGATCACACCCGGCATCAGTTCCATACCGACCGACGGATCATCCGGACCGCCGGACCCCGTGGGCTTGGGTTGTCCGGGCCCGTGTTCCGGATCGACTATGAACGCGGCAAAACATGCGGCGATCTTCTGGCGCATCAACTGCGCGTCTTCATAGTCCGCCAGATCCTGCAATGTCAGGATGACGGGCGCGAGCCACGGCACGCCGCGCACCTGCCCGGGCCGGTCCAT
>JAEPNV010000026.1:5545-20127 GCA_017643215.1 Roseibium sp.
AGCTGGATCTGGAATGGCAGCGTCAAGCCATCCGTCGACCGGCGGAACCGGCGGCGCACAAGAACCTCGCCGTCCGACACGATCGCCTTGATGGCGAGCGCCTGCAAGCCATAGAGATTGTTACAGCCGTCCGCGTCGATCGCGACCGTATCGAAGTGCGCGGCCAGGAGACCGTCGACCTCGTTTTTTCTTGTTTCCCGATCGGCGGTCACGCTCGGAATGATCCCGCCGCCGATCACCGCACCGGAAATCACCGATTGGCCGCGGGCCGCATAGGGATTGTTGCGAATGACATCCCGGCTGACATCCCTCAGCCGGGCCAGCTGGCCGCGGGACGCGCCGGTGGCATCGGTTGATACAATCCGCCAGCCGGCCGTGCGGCGCGATTTCGTGGCTGCCTCATAGTGCATCCTTGCAGCGCCAAGCGATTCCAGCGCCGCGCGTGCCTGCGCCCGTTTCAGGGCGGCACCCGGACTGATCGCCCCGATCATCCGGTCCAGCAATGTCAACGATACCACCGTCAGACCTCGCGCCGGACCGTCGGAAAGAGCGCACGCATGGAAACGGTGGCACCGAGCTCGGCGCGCATTTCATTGCGCAGCGCCCGCATGTCCTTCAGCGACTCGTAGGTCACACTCTCACCGTTGTAGGAGACGGTCCGGACGCCGCGCGCGATCGCGGCTTCAAGCCTGTCGAGCTGATCTTGCGTATACGCCATCAAAGCCACCCTTGCCTTTTGGGTATCCAACCACCCCGCCCTCGATCGGACGGTGACGTCTGCTTGACGGACGCGCCGCCCGGCGCCGGCGGACGAGGCTGCTGATCAAGCGGGATCGCAAAACTGTTGCTCTCGGCGGGCGCTGCCCAATCCGGCGCGTTGTCCCAATCGATGCTTTCCGCGCCGAGCACGATCGCCAGCGACAGGGCATAAACGGCAAGGTCCAGTGCTTCGTTGCGCTTCTGGCCTTGCTTCAGCTCAAAGCCCTTTTTGGTCTTCCGCTCCGCGCACAGCTCTTCAAACACCTGGTCGGGCAGATCCTCAGCCAAATGATAAGCGCCCGCGCCCGGTTCCTTCCGCGACAGGCTGGCGATGATTTCCGATTTCAGTTTCCAGGTGCCGATCTGGACGATGGTCAGGTCGCTCATGCGTTTTGAGCGCTTGCCGTTCACCTTGCGCGGTTCGGCCTCCACCGCCCGGTCCCGCTCCCAGCCGGGCATGCCTTTGGCAAGATGCACCCGCCGGTGATAACCCTCGCGCAGCGCCTTCCGGTAGAACGCATAGGCCTTGTCCGTGACCCCGTCCTCGCCGCCGCTGTCAACGATCAATGCGGCTGGTTTCATCGCAAGGCCGGTTCCGGCAACCGGGAAAGTCTCGTTCAGAAGATCAAACAACGCGTCCCAATCTTCCTTGTATCTGGCCGGATCGATCGCGCGCTTGTCCGCGCCAGGCGCATTCTTCGGCGGCTGATGGATTTCGCGCCGGTCAATCAGCCAGCGCTCAAGATCCACGCCATAGGCCTCAAACTGAACGACGAACCGGCCTTTTTGCACGTCGACCGAAACGAGAATGAAGCGCGTACCGGCCGGTGCTATGCCAATCGGGAAGCGCCCCGCCCGGTCCTTCAGCGTTTGAACGGTGATGTCAGACCCAAGCCCCATGGAGCGCGGCTTGTGCGGATGACCCTGGTCGACATTGACGGTTGTCTTCAGGCTCGTCTCGTCCTGCGTCCGGTCAAATTCTTCGAGCGCGGCCTCGTATTTGGTGACCAGTTCCACCCAGGGCTGGAATGCCGCGGCCGCCCCCTTCAACCAATAGCTGACAATGTCCGTTTCCCGGACCCGATCGTCTTCGATCGGAGCCAGCGACCCGTCCGCGGCTTCGTGCAGCCATTGGCCGTCCAGATTGAATTCCCGCTTGTGCCGCGGCGCGATCACACCGCCGCACTGCGGGCACATCATTTCAGCCTGCGCGCCGCGTTCTGCCGGGGTGCCCTCCTTCGGATAAACGATCAGATGAAAGTCCGGTTCAAACGGCTCATGGCAGTCCCGGCAGGTCCAGTAGAACCGGCCTCTTGTGCCTCGATTGTATAGCGCCAGAATGCCGGTGGTTGGCGGGGCCATGTGCGGCGCATCGGCGGATGGCTTCCAATCTTCATCCAGGACGAGCCGGCCAGGCGAGGATTCGGCAGCGGTCATGCCGCGCGAGCCGAACGTCTGGGTCCGCTTCATGGAAAGATCAAACGCGTTGCCCTCGCCGTCGATGTCATCGGGCATGCGGTCATAGTCGGTCAAAAGCATGGTCGGGATTTCAAAGCCGGACAGCTTGGAAATCACCGGCCAGGCGATATCGAGCGTCATGTCGCCCAAAAACCGCTTGTCATAAATGTTGTTCGACCCCCTTTCTTTCGGCTGGCGATCCTTGAGGCTCGGGCAATGCCGGATCAAGGCATCGACCTTCTTTTTGGAAAAGTCCCGCGCGGCCTGTTGGTCCATATGCACAACGCGGATATCGCCCGGTTCGCATTCGATGATCTGACCGATCTTGTTTTCAACCAGCCCGGCGGTTTTGGCGGTGCGCGCGGGTCCGGCAAACACCACGGCCCGGTACCGGCGCGAGGATGTCATGGCGGCCGGTTCCACCATGTAGGGCACCACTTCGTTCCGCCAGGGCACGATCGAGCCGTTGTCATTGAGCCGCCGTTTGGCCGCGGCCCAATCGGGCACCGTCAGCCGTTCAAGCGGCGCGATCGATGGTAGGGCCGCGGCCAGACAATCGACCGCGCGGGCATAGACCGGCGGACGCCACCCATGCGAGCGCGGGGGAAGAAAAAAGGCGTTCATCGGGAGTGTTAGGCGAAAGCGTCCAAGGTGGTGGCGGCTGTTTCCGGCGCGGCGCCAAAGTCGGCGACCCGCTCTTCAAGCGTTTGATGCAGCTCGCGCAGAAGATCATCCGACGCGGCCACCGCCTGTTCGGTCTGGCGGCCGGTCAGCCCCGCGTCCCGCGACAGCCGGTCCGGAAGACCGGTCACGGCGCGCCGGACCGACGACAGGATATGATCGAGAAGATCAAAGACGTCCTGTTGCGGGATCAACTCGCCTTTGCGCCGGCACATTTCCAGGTACTCGTTTTCTGCAGCGTAAAGCTCCCGCCGCGCTTTTGGGGAGAGCGACATTTCGCTGTCGCCGGACGAGCCGCCGGTCAGCGCCAGGCGCATTTTCCGGATCACGTCTTCGTTCTCGGCGGCCTTGTCGCGCTCCGCCTGTTCCCTGGCGCATTTCCACGCCCAGCAGTCGGACAACTGGAATTCGTAGGACTGGCCGTTTGTGCCCTCACGGGCGACCGGCATGCCGTCCTCGCGCCACCGGTCAATCGTGTTGACGCTGGTCTCGAGCGCCTTGGCAAGTCCTTGCCGGTTCAAAACGCCATCGACCGCGCCCTCTGGCAGCGGATACCGTGACTTGTCGACCGTCATGACAACATCAACACCAACAATAACCTGACACCCTAAGACCAATCACACAGCCCAATGTCCCGCGGTCGCGAATACCCCGCGGGCGAGGACGGCCAGGAAGGACCCAGGCCCTCATTTGGCGGTTGCGATCGCGCGGACCATGGCGTCCCGCATATTCGGCAAGAGCCTGCGGCGCGCTGTTCGAAAGGCATCGCGCCCGAACCTCAACTGCGGCCGATAAGTCGCCTTCGGTTCATACGCGACAAGCAACTTCAGCGGCCCGCCGCGCCGGCCCGGCCGTTGCCAGATCCCGCCAACGCCGTTCACCTCACCGGAAAACACGTTCGGCTTGGCAAGCAACCGTTTGATCGCGCCCCTCGACATGTTGCCGTATTTGTTCAAACGCTGATTGACCGGAACGACAATGGCTGACCGTTTCGGCCGCCGGGTGCCGCCGCGTTCCAGCTTTTCCAAATACGCGGACTGAATCGGTTTGAAGAACACGGCTCCGGACAAGCGCCGCTTGGTCGACCGCTTGACGCCAAGGCCCCGCTTTGTGAAGGGCGTCGGCCGGTCGAGCTTCCGGTTGAGTGCACGCTCTTCGGCCCGCTTCACGTCGTCAAGCGTCGCGTTGATCGCAAGAGACGTGGCAAACGGCATCTGGTCGCGCTGAAACCGGGTCAGCGACCGCTCAAAAGCGTCGATGTTGCTTTGTAGGAAGGCCACAAGCGGATTTGTAATCTGGACGCTTATCCAACAGCCCAGTTGGAAATGCTTATCTAGTTTCGGCGCGACAAATCTAAGCTCGGTAATGCTTCGGCCACCCTTCACTTTGGGAATTCGACCGGTCCTTGAATGCCCATTGCCGCAAGTTTCTGGGAAATCACATCAAGGATTTTCGCAACAGCCTCCCGCTTTTGAAAGAGGTTCGGCATATGCCTATCCCGTATTAGCGCTGCGGCAGCGGTTCTATCCGCACTAATCTGTCTAATCGCACCAAGAAGTTCGGAAGGTTCTGGAATGCTCTCCTCTGCGGCAGCAATCTTCTCATCGTGCAGTTCATCGCTCTTCTGGAACTCAGCCCTCATGACTGCGAGCGCTAACAGGTAGGATGTGAATGATCTGTTCAGGTCGAGCAGAGATTGACCGATTGCCGAGCCCGCTGAATCGTCTTCCAGGTCTGACAGGTTGCTCAGGACGTAGGAATTCATCAAAGATTGGTAAGTCACAAACTCTTCAACTAGGTCGGTAATGTTGGCATCCCTGGTAGTTTCTATGTCTTGAACAGAATTAACAAACGTATAGACGGCAGCGATATCATTTGCACGAGCCGTTGCCTCCCCGATAGTTTCTATCTGCGCGGCGATGATGTCGATTTGGTTTTTGTCGATCCGATCGACCGCCTTGCCAAGGTTCTCATTCGTTTGGTCAATTCTCTCCTGCGCGCGTGTGACGTTTTCAATATCGACCGTGTTTGCATTCAATCCGAAGTAGGCTGGGATCAGGCCTAAAACCGCTGCACCAGCCATGACGATAGCGGTGACGTTACCGATGGAGAAACCATGCTTTTGGCTTACATCTTGTTCTGGGATTGAACCACGATCCAACGGCGCCGTCATTGCGGCTGTATCACCCTTAGTGTTGTCTTCAAGAGAAGGCCCTGTTGGCCCGTTGTCTTTTCCTGTGCTTGCAACCGCCGCCGGTTCCGACGGACCACCACCCGGCGAGGTCACCCCTTCGGAAGCCGATGTGTTTGACGGCTTTGAGGGTGTTGGAATTCTTTCGTCTGCCATGGCAATAAACGGTCACACAAAAAAGGCCCGCTCCCCAACGCCCATAAGTTTAGTTGGCATTATGACACAACCGGGTCACAGGCATAAGCAGTTGCCCGCAACTTAGTCCCGCTCAAAAGCGGTGATGTTGGTATCGAGTGAAAGCATGGCTGCGATCGCAAAAAAGGCCCGCTTCACGCGAGCCTGGTTTTCTCTGTTTCAACCGCTTGTCCGTTCAGCCATAGAAACCCATCGCACCAACACGGCACCCGTCCTGAGGGCGTCTTATGTGCGGCTGGGTCCAGCGTCCAGGATCGCACCGTTTGGGATGGCGACTTGATTGTCGAGCCCGATGCCCTGGAGATCCACCGAATCGTCCTGAGGCCAGACTATTCCGTGACCGTCTTGATCTTGTCAACCGATGTGCGGACCGGAACCTTGCGGCCGAACATGTGCAGTTCGCCGGTCACCTTGCCCTTTGCCGCGTCATACGCGGTCACTTCGCCCGCGGTCACATCCACAAATCCGTTCATCAGCAGCGTGAACGGCGCACCAACGTCAAGTTGTTGCGGCGGCTTCCAGTTTTGCCGGGTTTGCGCCTCCCATGCCTGTTCGATGATGGCCCGCATCTTCTTGGCCGGCACCACATGCGGACGCCGGTCCTCGCTGAACGACAACACCCGTTCGACCCCGTCGCAGCCCACCACCTTATCCACACCTTGATGCGCGGACCGGTCCAACGCGGCAAAGACATAACCGGTATAAATCGGCCGCGACGTGTCGAATTCCTTTTTGGTCCGGCCGCGCCGGCCGACACTGCTACGCATCGGACACCAGGCGACAACGCCATTTGAAGCGACCGAGGCTTGCGCGCGTTTTTCGCAATTCGGATTGGACCGGATCACGATCCAGTCCAGCGATGCAACGCCGACCAGCGTGTACAAGAGATCGTAGTCAGCGCGCAGCGCGGCGGTCACAGGTGTCCGTGCAAAGTTCTTGTCGCTCATTCGGCCGCTTCCCTTTCCATGATCGCCCGCCACTCGGTTTCAAACACCGCCAATGCGCCACGGACCAAATCGTCCGGCGGCCAAGGTCCATCCGCGACCGCGGGCATGTAGACCCAATCCGGCAGCTGCCCGTCCGGCCCGAACCAGGGCCATCCCGTTTCCTCGTGCAGCCGCTGCCATGCCGCCCACAACTCCGAGCCGACGCGCACGCGGCCGAACAATTCGCCAAGCGGCACCAGCTCGGCCGGAACGCTCACGCCCTTGCGATGGCGCACCGCCCGCTCTTGCATGTCCGTCACGGCCGGCCAACCGTCGCGGGCGCGCTTTTGCCGGGTCAGCACGTCCCGGTCCGCGCTGCCCGCTTCGATCAACCGTTCCTCGGTCTTGGTGAAGTGCGGCGCAGGCCCATAGGCCGGCCGCATCAGGTCGGCGAACCGGACAACGCCCCAAAGCTTGCCGAACGGCGGGGCGGATCGACCGGCGGCCGGGTCGGTGGCGGCCTTGCGCGGCAGTTTCAGCCATCGCTTTTCGGAAAGATACACCGCATAGGCGCAAATCTTGGTTCGTCCAAGGCGCCTGCTAATGGCAACGTAGTCGGCTTGCCGGTCGGCCGCCTCCAGGCGTTCGTCCGGATCTAGCGCAAACCATGCCTTTTCCGCCGTTGCGCTGCTGTCGACGGTGTGCGTCGGCCACAGGCCGTGCGCCCGCTTGAGCCGCCGTTTCCAGGTTTCGCGGCTGACCGCTAGCGGCTCGGACCTGTCTTCAGCATCCTCGCCATTTCCCGCGCCCGCGCGCTCTCTCTCAATTACGGGTTCCCTTACGGGTTCCCTTACAGGGTTAGTGTCCAGATTCTGGACACGGGAATCGCGATTTTCTGGACACGGGATCGGCCCGGAATTGGACACGGGATCACCCGTGTTTCCGTGTCCAGTTTCCGGACACGGCTTTGGCGGAATTCCGCCGCTTTGTGCATTGCAAGAAACCGGCTCAAAACCGTCCTCGAACGCGAGCAGATAGCGCGTGTTTTCCTGCTGAAAGGTCCTGTCGTTGCGCGCCTGGATACGGCGGATCAGTCCGCGCTCTTCCAGGATCGCAAGATGCGTGTTGACGCTGGACCGGCTCATTTCGCAATCATGAGCAAGCTGTTTTTGACTTGGAAAACACCCATGGTCCGGATTGTGCCGGTCCGCCAGCTGCCAAAGCACGATCTTGGTCGCCGGCTTCAACCCGCGCTGTTCAACCGCCCAATTGGTCGCCCGGTGGCTCATGACCGCCCCCCCGAACCGGACCATCGACTGCGGCGGACAAACAACGGCGCGGCCCCAACTACATATACGCGTCTTTCTGGAATCTTCGCCTTTAGCGTGCTACCCTTCATGCGGGAACAAGGCTTTTTTTCACGCCTAAATTCTTTCGGCCCGATATGTCCTGGCCTTTGTATTTGGGAGGCGGATCGATGCGTGGGATCACGATCGCGGGAGTGATACTGGGGATCACGGCAGTGATCGCGCTGGTGGTCACAATCATGACGCCGAAGATGGCATCGATGGAACGGCTCATTGAGTCCGCAACGAGCCAGATGCGCTTCCACCTTGATGCGTTGAACGGAAGCGCGAGAGATGAGGGCGCATGGGATGGCATGGCGGACTTGCCATCTTCGGCGGCGGACAGGCCCATGTCCTTGCAAGGATGCGCGCCCTATGCGGACCAGCCGCGGCAGCTCCGGATATGCCTTGAATTCCCACATATTTTCGGAGGCCGTCGCCTGCCGGCGGATACCATGTTTGCCCTCTACGATCAGCTCACGGTCAGTATGGCGAGCCTGCCGGCAAGCGCACCCTCGGCCCCAGGCGGATCGCCGGTACCAGACAGATCGCCAACCGGTGTGGGCGCGCTGCCGGACCCGGCCCCACCGCTTGAGGAATTGTCCGACAGCGACCTTGCCAAACTCTACCAGAACTCCACCAGCGGCCGGCGGGCGGAGATCCTCAATATCCTGCGCGAACGAAACCAGCGGGCCACCACCGTCTCCGGCGAGTTCTTCCCGGACATGGAATACAAGGAAGAGCACAACGCCTTTATCACCATCGCCCGGAGTCGTGCGGGCGATGACGTTGCAACGCTCAGCGAGTCGGCCAGCGAAATGTCGGCAACAACGCTTGAACCCGATGCCTTTGATCCTGTGGAGACCGAGACCACCAACAAGGTCGGCGTGCAGCTCACGGGCGCCAATTTCAAGATCGAGCCGCCAGAGATCCGCTGGTACACCATTCCAGATGGCTACGAGGAAACGGTGAGTTGGGTGGTCACGCCGGAAAAGGAGGGTAACTTGCAGCTGATGGTCGTCCTGCGCAACAAGCTTGAAGTCGGCGACACGGAGCTGGATCTGCCGGTGCGCAGGTTCCCGAAAACGGTGACAGTATCCGTCGACATTTGGACACAGATCGGCCGGGCAGTCTCCGGCGTCGAGACTGCGGTTGATACGGCCCAGAAAATCGGAGTGGCCATTGCCGCGGTCATGGGCTTCGGCAGCGTTGGCGCGGCTTGGGCCGCGATCGGTGCCTGGCGGCGGCGTGGCGCCGCGGCGCCCGCAGGCATCACCGAGAGCCCAGCAACTGCCAGAACAACAAATGAACCTACCGGAAGGGAGGGCGGGACGGGCGCGTAAATCGCTCACTCGGCGACCTCCCCGCCTTCCGGGCTCGGTTCCGGCAGACACAATTCGATCGTGGCGAATTCGGCAATGCCATGCGGCACGCGGATAAAGCCGCCATCGATCAGCTGGTAGAGCGCCACCCAAAGGCGCATGGGCGATAGCCCGGTGCGGTGTCCCAGATCGACGAACGACACGCGCAAGGGCGCGCCCGGCGTGTGCCGCGATGCCAGCGCGCACAGGACCTTCCACGCGGCCGCCTCCAGCGGCTGCCCCCACGCCCACGCCAAGGCTGAGTCGCTCATATGTGGGCTCCCACTTGCAACCGGGCCGTGTTAAGTGCTGAGGGATGAAAACGCGCGACATCACCACCGCGATGCTGGCCGGGATCTTCGGGCTTTTTGTCGGCCTGCTGCTGGGTGCTTACCACTCTGGTGTAGACGATGGATTTCGGCTCTGGGTCGGCGCGTTGAGCGGTTGGGCGGCCGCAATTGCCGCCGTTGCCGCCGCAGTTCTTTCGATAAGATGGCTGAAAAAACAAATACTCCAGGAGCGTCTGCACAACAAAAAGTTGACGATTGACGACAAGCTGGAGAAACACCGGACCAAGGGCAACGCGTTGCTCTCGGTCTTCAATGCAATTGAGCACATGCTCGAGCAAACTCGGCGAATTCAGCAGAACAACGATGGTAATTTTGAAACACAGATTGTGAACATTCGAGGACCCAATGGTCTTGTAGCGATACAAGCCAGGCTTAACCGGCTGGACGATAATTATTTGAACAATGCGATTCTGGTCGCAGAGCGAATGATGGAGTTCTTGCGCCAGTATGACGATGACCCGTGCGGGGCTAATTTTAATAGGGAATTGCGGCTTACACAGGAACTTTTGGTTCTTGTCCGTGATGACTATCAGCAAATTGTGACTTGGTATGAGGAAGAGCATGATCGTCTGATGGCAGAGCGTGACCGGATCGACGATGAACTCGCTCAAGTTGAAAATGCAGCGCGATAGCGTTGCATGACCGTTATCCATGGCTCGTACAAAACTCACGCCGCCACCTGCCCTTCTGCGAGCTCGGGCAGGTTGGCGCGCACGAGCGCGGCGGCGATCGGCGGGCAGACGGCTCATCCGACACACTCCCCATGTGCCGCCTGGCACAGCGCCCCGTCCGTCGACAGCGCCCAATCGCCCTGCCGTTCCATGTACCGGCGCATGTCGGCCCGGCTGTAGCGTTTGGAGAACTGCGCGGCGGCTTTTGTTGTCGTTAGGCCGCGCACCTTTGTTTCCATCCGTTCCCACCAGGCGGCGCGGTCGGGAAAGTCGCGCGCAAGGGCGGCGATATTGGCTTCCGATTTCAGAAAGCAGCCGTCACAGTTTCCCAGCCAGCAATTGCCGTTGACGTTCGGCAATTGCAGATCAAACGGCTGCCGACGCCAGAACGCGGCAACGTCGTGCCGGCTGATGCCAGCAGCCGCGAGTGGCGTCCAAACCGTCCAACGGTCTTTCGGCGGCGGCTTGTTCAATCGGTGCGGCTCGTCGGCGCGAATGCCGACACAGTTGGTCCAATGGGTCCAACCCAGCGACCGCAGGTAGCGCTTTGCGGTTCTGACTTTCAACTCGGTCGAACAGAACCGCGCGGCCTGATTGGGCAGGAATTTCCGCCGTTCGATCAAGGCTTCAAAGGGCTCGCCATCGCGGCTGGCGCCCTGGTGCCCGACGATCTCAAAAAACGGGGCGTCTTTGCGGTATTCCAGCCACGTGACCATCACGCGCCAGCGCCGCCCGACTTCGGCGACAAAATCCAGCGTCTGAGGCATTTCCCGGCCGGTGTTTTGAAAGGTCACTTCGACGCGATCCGGCAAATCCCCGTTGGCCTCAAGGATCTGGTGCAGCATGTAGCCGCTTGTCCGCCCGCCGCTAAAGGCGATTTGGACCGGACCATCGGGCAGCAAAAACACGCTCATGATGCCCCGCCCCCGTTCGCATAGCGCAACAGCACATCGGCATGGCAGGGCGACCCAGGCGCGCACCAGCACGCCAGATCCTTGCCCGCCAGTTCATGCACCGGCAGCGCGTGAACCGCGTAGGCTTCAAAACATGTGACAGCGGTGTCCGCGTCCATCGGCGCGCCGGCGAGCCCGTGCGGGTAGGGGTCCCCGACACGGAACGGGTTGCCCCATTTCGTCGGCCGCGCGACCGACACGGCGCCGGGCGGCAACCGCCAGCCTTTCTTGCGGGAGAGTTGCAGGCGCTTTGGCATTAGCCCGCCGTCCCGGCAACCGCGTCCAAACACGCCACGGCGCTGTTGCGAAAACGCGATTGACCGCGAAGCGGCATCTGAACAAGCCCGCTGTCGCCCGCAGGGGCCGCGCTGGCCAGGAACGGGCCTTCGCCATCGGCTTTGAAAAAGGACAGCCGGACCCGTTCCGCGCCTCGCAACCGTCCGAGGACGCGCGCCAAATAAACGCCATTCACCGCGCAATAGAACATCTGTTGGTCATCGTCATCGCTCTGCAATGGCGTATGAGCGACCGGGCTGAGCGGATGGGCGGAAAAGGCGCCGCCCGCGTAGATGGTGGAAAGGCCCGCGCCGCCGCCGCCAATGGCAAGACACACATACCTATGAGGATCATCGGCAAATGGCTGGATACGGCGCAGGGCCCGCGTTAGCTCCGCCCCATCAAACTCGGCGAAAAACCGGGCGTCCGCCGGATCCGGCACGACAAGGCGCCAGTCGGGAAAATAACCGTCAATGACCTTGGCGGTGATCTCAAAATCCGGACCGCGTAGTGTCGCCACCTTTCGGCTGCCATCAAAGACCAGCGACCGCGCCGCCGGAAGCGACAGGGCGGCCAAGATCATGTCCTTGTGAAGGATGGCCTTGATGCCCAAATCGCCGCCCGCCGGATGGTGGCCGAGCGCATGGCCATCGGTTGCCACAAGCGTGTCACCGTCCAGATAAACGCCGTGAAGATAATACCGCGTGTGTTCGTCCGATATGAACGGCGCGCAGTGAATGAGCCCTTTGTGAAACGTCTTTGACAGCGGAACGCCGGGCCCGGCCGCCGGTGCAAAGTCCGGCCAGTCTGAGATATCGCCCGCCATCAAGAACGACACGGCGCCGTCAATCTTGACACTCACCGCGTCCCCGTCCCTGGCAATTTCCACCGGCATATCCGGGCGGCGGTTGTCCAACGTTTGGAACAGCGCCTTTGCCGGGACAAGGACGGGATCAAGGGCGCCTTCGCCGTTGAAATCCGCAGCGATTCGCAGATCCCGATTGGTCGCCGTCACTGTTCCCTTTTCAAGACGCGCGCATGTGAGCGACGGAAACGCGCTCCATTTTTCAATGGCGGGCATCACCCGTTGCAACGCAGATTTCAGCTCGCCGACCGACGTTAAAAAAGCCATCACACACCCCGTTTTTCTGGTGTTGGGTCAAGGGAGATCCGCCCGGCGTCCGCCGCGTCCGCCAAAGCGCGCAGGCCTTCGGGCGTGATGTGAACCAGGCCGCCCGGCCGCGCTTCGCGCATCAGGCCGCGCGCGCTTAGGCGCCGACTGCGTTTAGTGGCGCCGACCAGCGCATCGGTCGTGCCAACGGTCCTCAGCAATGCCAGTTGCCGATTACCCAGCTGCATCGTCCGCCCCCGTCATGCCGAGCGCGGCCATGTAAAGGTCCAGCACCGCGTCTTCTTCCGCGCGTTCCTGCGCGGGTTTTTTCCGCAGCTGGACAAGCCTTTTCAAAGCCTTGACGTCAAAGCCGTTCGCCTTGGCCTCGGCGTAAACCAGCTTCTTGTCGTCGTTCTGCGAACCGATTTCCTCGTTCAGCTGCTCGATGCGCTCCACGAAGGAACGCAATTGATCGGCCGTAACAGCGCCTGCATCGGTCATTTTCAGCCTCCACTGACTTGGGGATTGGAAAACAGCGGCCCGGCATGCGGATCTGCGGCCGCGCGGGCGCGGCGGCGCTCGTCGGGTCCCATCACGGCCTGTTCAAGACGGTTCTTGGCAATCGCCGCATAGTCCGGATTGAGTTCGATCAGCGCTGCCCTGCGGCCGGTCATCAGCGCGGCAAGCGCGGTCGTGCCCGCCCCGCCGAACGGATCCAGAACCAGCCCGTCCTTGGGGCATCCGGCGGTGATGCAACGCACCGCCAGTTCGGGCGGAAAGGTCGCAAAATGCGCGTCGGGATATGCCGCAGTCGCAAACCGCCAGACGTCTGGCGCCGCCGGCTCGAGCATTGGCGGCGGTTCATAGTTGCGCAGGTTCCGGCCAGGTTCACGCTTGTGGGGCGCTTTCTCAACCCAACGTTCATTCAACCCGGCCATTCGGCGCCCCGATGACGCCCCGGCCGAAGCCGCAGAAGACGCTATATCGTCTTGCTTTCGCGTTCCCTTGTTGTGATCGCGCGGTTTATGCGATCCGGATTCTGATGCCCAACCGGACGGGAATTTGTCCGGAGCATTCGGCGTCCGCCGAACCTTTTCCCGGCTGTTTTTGCCGCTCGCCAAATGGCCCGGCGTACCCGTCTTTGTGGCGGCCTGGCGCACCACATCGGCGTCGTAAAAGTACCGGGCCGATTTGGTCAAAAGCCAGATTTTTTCATGCGCGGTCGCAGGCCGGTCCTTGATGGACTCCGGCATCGGGTTCGGCTTGCCCCAAATGATCTCGGAGCGCACCCACCAGCCCGCATCTTGCAGCGCGATCGCCAGCCGGTTCGGGATCATGCACAGGTCTTTGGGCTTCAGGTAACCGCCCGCGACGACCCGGCCCGTGTGGTTCGACCCTTCATTCCGTTTTTGTAAACAATCACCCGAGCCCCTGCGGTCGCCGTTTTCGGCCGCCGGGTCATAGATCGGTCCGACCGTCGAAAACGGCTTGTCCCGGAATGTCCGGTCATCAGCGCCTTTTTCTTTGGTGTCGGCCGCGCTGCGCCCGTTCGGGCTGGAGGCATAACAATCGCCGTAATTCAGCCAGAGCGTGCCGTCCGGTTTCAGGACGCGCCGGACCTCCTCGAAGACAGCGACCATGACGGCAAGGTGTTCGGCCAGCGTCGGCTCCAGGCCGATCTGGCCGTCAACGCCATAGTCCCGCAAACCCCAGTAGGGCGGTGATGTCACGACGCAATCGACGCTGTCCTCCGGCAGGGTTTTGAGCACCGCTAGAACATCGCCCAGATACAGCGACACCCGGCCATCCAGCAGGATCTCCGGCGCCGTCATGCCTGCCCCCGGCCCTGAACGGGGGGGAGCGCCCCATCAGGTGCGTAAGTGCCCGTTTCGCGTGAAACACCGTGGCGCTTCACCAAAAGGTCAAACGGATTGAGATCGATCGCCGCGCAGATCAAAAGCACCGTTTGCGCGCTCACCTTGTTGCCCCGCGATGCGATGCGGACCGCGCCTTCCGATATCCCGGCATTGCGCGCGATCATGCGATAGGAGCAATTGGGCTGGCCCGCGACCGCCCGGATGGCCTGGCTCAGCCGGTCAAAGTCCAGCACAGCGCCTGGCAGAAGATGCGCGAAATCCGGGTTCATGCGAGACGTCCCCCGGTCTTGGTCAGCTTATGGAATTCAGCCAAAAAGACCCGCTTCGCAACGGCCGGTGACCACGCAATGATGGTGATGCCAAGCGGCGGTTCGGGCAGGTGCCAATCCCGCGGCGGCGGCACCATCAACTGCGCGGCTTCGTCGGC
>JAEPNV010000027.1 GCA_017643215.1 Roseibium sp.
TTCCCGTGGTCAACGTGACCAATCGTCCCGATGTTCACATGCGGCTTGTTACGCTCAAATTTTTCCTTCGCCATCGGATGACTCCGTTTCTCTAATTCTTTTTGACTTCAAGAGGTTGGGATCAGGCGTACTTGGCCTGAACCTCTTCGGCGACAGCCTGGGGCACCTGCTCGTAGTGATCGAACACCATCGAGTACTGGGCACGCCCCTGGGACATGGACCGGAGGTTGTTGACGTAGCCAAACATGTTGGCCAGCGGCACCATGGCGGTGATGACCGTCACGATCCCACGGTTTTCCGTCCCGGCGATCTGGCCGCGGCGGGAGTTAAGATCGCCGATCACGTCACCCATGTACTCTTCCGGGGTGACGACTTCGACCTTCATGACCGGCTCAAGCAGCTTCGGTCCGGCTTTTTGAATTCCTTCCCGAAAACCGGCCCGGCCGGCGATTTCGAACGCCAGGACCGAGGAGTCCACGTCGTGGTACGCGCCGTCGATCAGTGTTGCCTTGATGTCCAGCATCGGGAAGCCAGCCAGCGGGCCGGACGACATGACGCTTTCGATCCCCTTGGTCACGCCGGGGATGTATTCCTTCGGAACGGCACCGCCGACGATCTTGCTGTCGAAGACATAACCCTCGTTGGGCTCCGACGGCTCGATGACCAGCTTGACGCGGGCAAACTGACCCGATCCACCGGACTGCTTCTTGTGGGTGTAATCGACTTCGGCCTGCTTGGTGATGGTCTCGCGATAGGCGACCTGCGGCGCGCCGATATTCGCCTCAACCTTGAACTCGCGCTTCATGCGGTCGACGATGATGTCGAGATGAAGCTCGCCCATGCCGGCGATGATGGTCTGACCGGACTCTTCGTCGGTCTTGACGCGGAACGAGGGATCCTCAGCAGCCAGGCGGTTGAGCGCAAGGCCCATCTTTTCCTGGTCGCCCTTGGTTTTCGGCTCCACGGCAATCTCGATGACCGGCTCGGGGAATTCCATCCGCTCCAGGATCACCGGCTTCAAGGCATCGCACAGCGTGTCACCGGTCGTGGTGTCCTTCAGGCCGGCGATTGCCACGATGTCGCCGGCATAGGCCACATCGATGTCTTCCCGGCTGTTGGAGTGCATCTGCATCATGCGGCCGACGCGCTCGCGCTTGTCCTTCACCGTGTTGAGCAGCGACGTGCCTTTGTTGAGGACGCCCGAATAGATCCGGCAGAAGGTCAAGGAGCCGACGAACGGATCGTTGGCGATCTTGAACGCCAACAGGCCGAGCGGTTCATCATCGGAGGACTTGCGCTCAACTTCCGCATCGGTCTTCGGATCAATGCCCTTGATGGCCGGGACATCGACCGGGCTCGGCAGATAGTCGACAACCGCGTCAAGAAGTGGCTGCACGCCCTTGTTCTTAAAGGCCGAACCACAGAAGATCGGAACGAATTCACCGTTGATGGTGCCCTTCCGGATCAGCGCCTGGAGCTTCTCCGTGGTTGGCTCCTCGCCCTCCAGGTAGGCTTCCATGGCCTCTTCGTCGATTTCAACGGCGGTTTCGATCAGCGCATCGCGCGCTTCCTGCGCACGGTCGGCAAGATCGGCCGGAATGTCGACAACGTCCCAGGCCGCGCCGAGGTTTTCCGCCTGCCAGATCAGCGCCTTCATGTTGAGAAGATCGACCACACCGGCAAAATCGCTTTCCGCGCCAACCGGCAGCTGCAGCACCAGCGGCGTCGCGCCGAGGCGCTCGCGGATCATGGTCACGCAGCGGTCGAAATCCGCGCCAAGCTTGTCCATCTTGTTGACGAAGATCATGCGCGGGACGTTGTACTTGTCCGCCTGACGCCAGACCGTTTCGGTCTGCGGCTCGACGCCGGCATTGGCGTCCAGAAGGGCAACGGCACCATCCAGCACGCGCAAAGACCGCTCCACCTCAATGGTGAAATCCACGTGGCCCGGCGTGTCGATAATGTTCAGGCGCTTGTCGTTCCAGAACGCGGTGGTCGCAGCAGAAGTGATCGTGATGCCACGCTCCTGCTCCTGCTCCATCCAATCCATCGTCGCGGCGCCGTCATGAACTTCGCCGATCTTGTGGCTCTTGCCGGTGTAATAAAGGATCCGCTCGGTCGTTGTCGTCTTGCCGGCGTCGATGTGCGCCATGATGCCGAAGTTGCGGTAGTCCTCAATCTTATGCGTACGAGACATAACGTCAGCCCTTTGAAGGAATTACCAGCGGTAGTGCGAGAACGCCCGGTTGGCGTCGGCCATCCGGTGGGTGTCTTCGCGCTTCTTGACAGCGGTGCCGCGGTTGTTGGCCGCATCCAGCATCTCGCCGGAGAGCCGGTCGACCATTGTGGTTTCATTGCGGTTGCGGGCAGCGGTGATGAGCCAGCGGATCGCCAGCGCCTGACGGCGGTCGGACCGGACTTCCACCGGGACCTGGTAGGTCGCGCCACCCACGCGGCGGGACCGCACTTCCACTTGCGGCATGACATTTTCAAGCGCCGCGTGGAACACTTCGATCGGATTCTCGCGGGTCTTGTTCTCGATCACGTCGAATGCGCCATAGACGATGCGCTCAGCGACGGATTTTTTGCCATCATACATGATGGCGTTCATGAATTTGGTGACAACGGTATCGCCAAATTTCGGATCCGGGTTGATTTCGCGTTTTTCCGCGCGGTGACGTCGGGACATCTGATGCGCTCCTTACTTCGGCCGCTTGGCGCCGTATTTCGACCGGCGCTGCTTCCGGTCCTTGACGCCCTGGGTATCGAGGACGCCGCGGATGATGTGATAACGCACACCCGGCAAGTCCTTGACGCGGCCGCCGCGGATCATCACCACGGAGTGCTCTTGAAGGTTGTGGCCTTCACCGGGAATGTAGCCGATGACCTCAAAGCCGTTGGTCAGGCGGATCTTGGCCACCTTACGCAGAGCCGAGTTCGGTTTTTTCGGCGTCGTCGTGTAAACGCGGGTGCACACACCCCGTTTTTGCGGGCAGGCCTCCATGGCCGGCACTTTGTTCCGCTTCGGCGGGTCCTTCCGCGGCTTGCGGATCAGCTGGTTGATGGTCGGCATGTTGTGCCCTTTACCTCGTCCATCCAAAAACTCGTATCGCCCTGGCCATTTCGCAGGTCGCGACATGCAAAATCGCGCCCGCGCGCTCCGATGGGAGCGACCGGCGCTGCGAAAAACCAGAGGACCACGGATATCTCCGCGGTCATGCAATCGACGCGTATTCGCCTCTATGAACCCGGCAGCGTTTAAGATCGCTTCGTCCTGCACTTGGGCGCGCTGGACGCTTTCGTTCTTACCGCCTGCCTTCGGGATGCGCGGAAACTACTCATCCGCACCCCGGGCGTCAAGCGCTTTATCAAAATTTCGACAATTCCGCGCAAGTGGTGGAGGACGCGATACAAAACGCCGTTTTTCGCGCTGGAATCTGCCAAATCATTACGCGGACGCGCGCGCCGGCGACCGATCTTTTCGCACGCGACCGGGAACCGGGCGCGTTGGGTCGCCGTTTCCGATAATCCCCGTTGGAATCCCCTCAGAATCGGCTCGCCACCCCAGCCAGATTCGCGCCGCGACGACAATGGGGCGATCGTACACAGAACACCTGTCCATAGCGCTCACATGGTGATGACGGCGACATGCCCGGAGAGCGCATCCTCATAGGCCTGCTCGTAAAGATCTTCTTCCGGCTCACCGTCCATCACGCCGATCTGGTCGAGTTCGGCTTCGACGTAGCCCTGCCCCGAGAGCGCCTCCAGCGTCTTGCGGACCGCATCGTCATCGTCGGCCCCGCGTAACAGGACATGAACCGGCACGGCCGTTTCGGGTGTTCCGCCCTCGTGGTCCCAAACCCGGCCGATCACGATGTAAACGGTCGGGCCGAGTCCGTCCTCGCTGTCATTGTCGTTCATGATTTCACCTAAGTCGCTACGACAAAGGCCGCCCAAAGGCGGCCTTGAGGTTGATGACAATCCCCGGTTTTTCCGTCGTCATCCTCGGACAAGGGTCCGATGATCCATAAAAATCAAAGCGTTATGGATGCTCGGGACAGGCCCGAGCATGACTGCCGAAAGATAAACTGGTTTGCCAGCAGTCTAGAAGGCCGCCCGGAGGCGGCCTTCGATGGGTGCATCGTTCGATCTAAGCCGCTTATTCGGCCGCGCCTGTCAGGTCTTCCAGCAATCCTTCCGCCGCACTGTCGGAGGACTGTTTGCGCTGTTCTTCCTGGATCAGGTCGTCGCGATGGCCGGCGATCTGGCGGATCCGTTTCATCACGCCGCCGGTCCCGGCCGGAATCAGGCGGCCGACGATGACGTTTTCCTTCAGGCCGACCAGCGGATCCACCTTGCCGTTGACGGCCGCGTCGGTGAGGACGCGGGTGGTCTCCTGGAAGGACGCCGCGGAGAAGAACGACCGGGTCTGGAGCGAGGCCTTGGTGATGCCGAGCAGAACCGGATTGCCCTTGGCGGGGTCCTTCGCCTCGTCGATCGCTTTTTGGTTGGCCTCGTCGAAATCGATCTTGTCGATCTGCTCGCCCGCGAAGAACTCCGTGCCGCCCGGATCGGTGATCTCGATCTTTTGCAGCATCTGGCGAACGATCACCTCGATGTGCTTGTCGTTGATCACCACGCCCTGGAGCCGGTAGACCTCCTGGATCTCGTTGACGAGATAGGCCGCAAGCGCTTCCACGCCCTTGACCGCCAGGATGTCATGCGGCGCGGGATTGCCATCCAGAATATACTCACCCTTTTCGATGGCATCGCCTTCCTGAAGATGGAAGTGCTTGCCCTTCGGGATGAGATATTCGACCGGATCCGCCCCCTCTTCGGCCGGGTCGATCACGATCCGGCGCTTGTTCTTGTAGTCGCGGCCGAACCGGATGGTTCCGGAAATTTCCGCGATGATCGCATGATCCTTCGGCCTCCGCGCCTCGAACAGTTCCGCCACCCGCGGCAGACCGCCGGTGATGTCCTTGGTCTTGGCGCTTTCCAGCGGAATACGGGCCAGAACGTCACCGGCCTTGACTGTGGCGCCGGGCTGCACCGACAAGATGGCATCCACCGACAGCATCAGGCGGGCATCAGAGCCGCGGGCGGTCTTGGAGATCTCGCCCTTGTCGTTCTTGATGACGATGGCCGGTTTGAGATCGGCACCCCGCTGGGACGACCGCCAGTCGATGACCACGCGCTTGGTGATCCCGGTCGCCTCGTCGGCGGTTTCCTGAACCGAAGCCCCGTCAAGGAGGTCCTCGAAGTCAACAACACCGTCGACCTCGGCGAGCATCGGACGTGTATAGGGATCCCATTCGGCGATCCGCTGGCCACGCTTGACGGTGTCGCCATCGTCGACGTGCAGCTTGGACCCGTAGGTCACCCGGTGCACGGCACGCTCGTTGCCGTCGCTGTCGGTGACAACAATCGACATGTTGCGGACCATGGCAATCAGGTTGCCATCCGAGTCCCGCTGGACCGACCGGTTGCGGATTTTCACCGTCCCGTCGACATTGGATTCGATGAACGACGAATCCACCACCTGGGCCGTGCCGCCGATGTGGAACGTCCGCATCGTCAGCTGCGTGCCCGGCTCGCCGATCGACTGGGCGGCGATGACACCAACCGCTTCACCCAGGTTGACAGGGGTTCCACGGGCAAGGTCACGGCCGTAACAGGTCGCACAGACACCGGTTTCGGTCTCACAAGTCAGAACCGAACGGATCTTGATCTGCTGGACCTTGGCCGCCTCGATGGCATCCACATCCTTTTCATCGATCAGCTTGCCCTTCGGAACGAGCAATTCGCCGGTCTGATGATTGAAAACATCCTCGGCCGTGGTCCGGCCCAAAACGCGCATGCCGAGCGTCGCGATCACGTTGCCGGCATCGACGATCGGCTGCACGGTGATGCCGCGCTCCGATCCGCAATCGGGCTCCAGAATAATCGAATCCTGTGCCACATCGACGAGACGGCGGGTCAGGTAGCCGGAGTTTGCCGTCTTAAGGGCGGTATCGGCCAGACCTTTCCGGGCGCCGTGAGTGGAGTTGAAGTACTCCAGAACCGACAGGCCTTCCTTGAAGTTCGAGATGATCGGGTTTTCGATGATCTCACCAGACGGCTTGGCCATCAGGCCGCGCATGCCCGCCAGTTGCTTCATCTGCTGGGGTGAACCACGCGCCCCGGAGTGGGACATCATATAGACCGAATTCATCGGCTTCTGGCGTCCGCTTTCTTCCTCGAAATCGACCGCCTGAATCCGCTTCATCATCTCGTCGGCAACCCGGTCGGTACACTTGGCCCAGGCATCCACGACCTTGTTGTACTTTTCGCCCTGGGTGATCAGGCCGTCATTGTACTGCTGCTCATACTCGGTCACCATCGCCGCGGTGTCTGACACCAGCCGCGATTTGGTGTCCGGAATGACCATGTCGTCCATGCCGAACGAAATGCCCGCATTACAGGCGTTCTTGAAGCCCAGATCCATGATCCGGTCACAGAAGATCACCGTCTCCTTTTGACCGCAGGCCCGGTAAACCGTGTCGATCATCTTGGAGATTTCCTTCTTCGTCATCAGCTTGTTGCAGACGTCGAAGGGCACTTCATGGTTCTTTGGAAGAAGCTCGGCGATCAGCATGCGGCCGGGCGTGGTCTCAATGATCTCCGACGTCGGATTGCCGTCCGCGTCGACCGACTTGTACCGGCCCTTGATCTTCGTGTGCAGCGTGATGACCTTGTTGGCGAGCGCATGGTGGATCTCACCAATATCGCCGAAGGCCATGCCCTCGCCTGGCTCGCCGTCCGCCATGATCGACAGATAGTAGAGCCCAAGAACGATGTCCTGCGACGGCACGATGATCGGGCCACCGTTCGCCGGATGCAGGATGTTGTTCGTGGACATCATCAAGGTCCGCGCTTCGAGCTGAGCTTCCAGTGAAAGCGGCACGTGAACGGCCATCTGGTCGCCGTCGAAGTCGGCATTGAACGCCGAACACACGAGCGGATGGAGCTGGATGGCCTTGCCTTCGATCAGGGTCGGCTCAAACGCCTGAATGCCAAGACGGTGCAGCGTCGGCGCGCGGTTCAAGAGAACCGGGTGCTCGCGGATCACCTCATCGAGAATGTCCCAGACTTCCGGACGCTCTTTTTCGACCAGCTTCTTGGCCTGCTTGACCGTTGACGAAAAGCCCTTGGCGTCAAGGCGCGAATAGATGAACGGCTTGAACAGCTCGAGCGCCATTTTTTTCGGCAGCCCGCACTGGTGCAGCTTCAGTTCCGGACCCACCGTGATCACCGAGCGGCCCGAATAATCGACGCGTTTGCCGAGCAGGTTCTGGCGGAACCGGCCCTGCTTGCCCTTGAGCATGTCGGAGAGCGACTTCAGCGGACGCTTGTTGGCGCCGGTGATGACGCGGCCACGGCGGCCGTTGTCGAACAGCGCGTCGACGGATTCCTGAAGCATGCGCTTTTCGTTCCGGATGATGATATCCGGAGCACGCAGCTCGATCAGGCGCTTCAAACGGTTGTTCCGGTTGATCACCCGCCGGTAAAGGTCATTGAGGTCCGACGTTGCGAACCGGCCGCCATCGAGCGGCACCAGCGGGCGCAGATCCGGCGGAATGACCGGCACGACGGTCATGATCATCCATTCGGGCCGGTTGCCCGATTCCATGAAGGCTTCGATGACCTTGAGCCGCTTCGCCAGCTTCTTCGGCTTCAGTTCCGTCGTCGCCTCCGCGATTTCCTGGCGCAGCTTTTCGCTTTCCCGCTCCAGATCGAGGCTCATCAGGATCTCGCGGATGGCCTCGGCGCCGATCATGGCGGTGAAGGCATCCTCACCATATTCGTCCTGGGCAGCGATGTAGTCTTCTTCCGAGAGCAGCTGATGCTGCTTCAGCGGCGTCAAGCCCGGCTCCAGAACCACGTAATTCTCGAAATAAAGAACCCGCTCCAGGTCCTTCAGCGTCATGTCGAGCAACAGTCCGATCCGGCTCGGCAGCGATTTCAAGAACCAGATATGCGCGACCGGCGCGGCCAGTTCGATGTGACCCATGCGCTCGCGGCGCACGCGCGACAGCGTCACTTCCACACCACATTTTTCGCAGATGACGCCCTTGTATTTCATCCGCTTATACTTGCCGCATAAGCACTCATAGTCCTTGATCGGACCGAAGATGCGCGCGCAGAACAAGCCGTCGCGTTCCGGCTTGAATGTCCGGTAGTTGATGGTCTCGGGCTTTTTGATTTCGCCGAATGACCAGGACATGATCTTTTCCGGGCTCGCGAGCGAGATCCGGATGTTGTCGAAGGTCTGTGCGGGAGCCTGTTGGTTGAACAGGTTCATGACCTCATGATTCATGGTCCATCTCCTTCAATGCACGGGCCGGAAGCGCGCTTCCCGGCGCTCTTCCCGGTCCCGGCAGTGCAAGTCTAAGTTCGGTCTGTGTCATGCCGTCCGGACTATTCCGCCGCGTCCGCGGCCGGTTCGTCCGAAATCTGCGGCTGATCGGTGCGCTGAAGCTCGACGTTCAGACCCAAAGACCGCATCTCCTTCACAAGCACGTTGAAGCTTTCGGGAATGCCCGCCTCGAACGTGTCGTCGCCGCGCACGATAGCCTCGTAGACCTTCGTCCGGCCGGCCACATCGTCCGACTTGACGGTCAGCATTTCCTGCAGCGTGTAGGCCGCGCCGTAAGCTTCAAGCGCCCAGACCTCCATTTCCCCGAAACGCTGGCCTCCGAACTGCGCCTTACCGCCCAGCGGCTGCTGGGTGACGAGCGAGTACGGGCCGATCGAACGGGCATGGATCTTGTCGTCGACCAGATGGTGCAGCTTGAGCATGTAAATATAGCCCACCGTCACCTTGCGGTCGAACGCTTCACCGGTCCGCCCGTCATAAAGCACGGACTGTCCGCTCGTGTCGTATCCGGCGGCGTCGAGCGCCTCCACGACATCCGGCTCGCGGGCACCATCAAAGACCGGCGTTGCGATGGAAACGCCCTTCTTCAACTGGTCCGCCAGACGCACGATGCTCTCGTCATCGTAAAACTGAACGTTGTCGCCCTTCATGTTGTCGCCGTAGATCTCGACGATCTTGCCGCGCAAGTTCTCGATCTCGCCGGACTTGCGGTACTCCTCGTACATCTCGCCGATCCGGTTGCCCATGCCGCGGCAGGCCCAGCCCAAATGGGTTTCCAGGATCTGTCCGACATTCATGCGCGACGGCACGCCGAGCGGGTTCAGCACGATATCGACATGGGTCCCGTCTTCCAGGAACGGCATGTCCTCGCAGGGGTTGATCTTGGACACCACGCCCTTGTTGCCGTGGCGGCCGGCCATCTTGTCGCCCGGCTGAAGCTTGCGCTTCACCGCCACGAAGACCTTGACCATCTTCATGACGCCCGGCGGCAACTCATCCCCGCGCTGCAGCTTCTCGACCTTGTCGATGAAGCGCTGCTCAAGGCGCTTGCGGCTGTCGTCATACTGACCGCGCAATGCCTCGATTTCGGACATGAATTTCTCGTCTTCGGTCGCGAACTGCCACCACTGGGAGCGCGGGAATTCGTTCAGAACGTCACCGGTCAGTTCGGTGCCTTTCTTAAATCCCTTCGGTCCCGCGACGGCCGTCTTGCCCATGACCATCTCGGCCAATCGGCCGTAGACGTTGCGGTCCAGGATCGCCTGTTCGTCGTCACGGTCCTTGGCGAGACGTTCGATCTCCTCACGCTCGATCGCCATGGCGCGCTCGTCTTTTTCCACCCCATGGCGGTTAAAGACGCGCACTTCGACGACGGTGCCCGAGACGCCCGGTGGCAGTCGCAACGACGTATCACGCACATCCGACGCCTTTTCGCCAAAGATGGCACGCAGCAGCTTTTCTTCCGGCGTCATCGGGCTTTCGCCCTTCGGCGTGATCTTGCCGACGAGAATGTCGCCCGGCTGAAGTTCGGCGCCGATATAGACGATTCCGGCCTCATCGAGGTTCTTCAGCGCTTCTTCCGAAACGTTCGGAATGTCTCGGGTGATTTCCTCCGGCCCCAGCTTGGTGTCGCGGGCCATCACTTCGAATTCTTCCAAGTGGATCGAAGTGAAAACGTCGTCGGAGACGATGCGCTCGGACAGGAGGATGGAATCCTCGAAGTTGTAGCCGTTCCAGGGCATGAACGCGACGAGCACGTTCCGGCCGAGCGCCAGATCACCAAGGTCCGTGGACGGACCGTCGGCGATGATATCGCCCTTGTGGACCGCATCGCCCACACGCACCAGCGGCCGCTGGTTGATGCAGGTGTTCTGGTTCGACCGCTGGAACTTCTGCAAACGATAGATGTCGACGCCGGACTTGCCCGGGTCGAGGTCTTCCGTTGCGCGGATGACGATACGTGTCGCGTCGACCTGGTCGACGACACCGGCCCGCCGGGCGCCAATGGCAGCGCCTGAATCGCGGGCAACGATGGCTTCCATACCTGTCCCGACGAACGGCGCTTCCGCGCGAACCAGCGGCACCGCCTGGCGCTGCATGTTCGAGCCCATCAGCGCCCGGTTGGCATCATCGTTTTCCAGGAACGGGATCAGCGCCGCGGCGACCGAAACGAGCTGTTTCGGCGACACGTCCATGAGGTCCACCTTGTCGGACGGCACCATCATGTTTTCGCCCGCATGCCGGCAGGTGATCAGCTCTTCGCTGAACCGGCCGTCCGCGTCATAAACCGCGTTCGACTGGGCCACATAGTGCTTGGCCTCTTCCATCGCCGACAGGTAGACGACCTCGTTGGTCACCGCGCCGTCCTTGACCTTTCGGTACGGGCTTTCAATGAAGCCGTATTTGTTCACGCGGGCAAAGGTCGCCAACGAGTTGATCAGGCCGATGTTCGGGCCTTCCGGCGTCTCGATCGGGCAGATCCGTCCATAATGCGTCGGGTGAACGTCGCGGACCTCGAAACCGGCCCGCTCGCGCGTCAGGCCGCCCGGGCCAAGTGCCGACAGACGGCGCTTGTGGGTGACTTCCGACAGCGGATTGGTCTGGTCCATGAACTGCGACAGCTGCGAGGAGCCGAAGAACTCACGCACAGCGGCCGCGGCCGGCTTGGCGTTGATCAAGTCCTGCGGCATCACCGTGTCGATCTCAACGGAGCTCATGCGCTCCTTGATCGCCCGCTCCATGCGCAACAGGCCGACGCGGTACTGGTTTTCCATCAACTCGCCAACCGAGCGCACGCGGCGATTGCCGAGATTGTCGATGTCGTCGATGTCGCCTTTGCCGTCGCGCAGCTCCAGCAAAACCTTGATCACGGCAAGAATATCATCCTTGCGCAACGTGCGCACAGTGTCCTCGCACTCAAGGTCGAGGCGCATGTTCATCTTGACCCGGCCGACAGCCGACAGGTCATAGCGCTCGTCATCGAAGAACAGTGACTGGAACATCGCCTCCGCCGTATCGATCGTGGGCGGCTCGCCCGGGCGCATGACCCGGTAAATGTCGAACAGCGCATCCTCACGGGATTCGTTCTTGTCGACGGCCAGTGTGGTGCGGACGTAAGGGCCCGTGTTCACATGATCGATGTCGAGAACCGGCAATTCGTGGAAACCGCGCTCGACCAGTTCCTCAAGAACCTTGCCGGTGAGTTCATCACCGGCCTCGGCGTAGATTTCGCCTGTCGATGTGTCGACGATGTCCTCCGCAAGATACTGACCGTGCAGATCTTCGTCGGTCACCCTGAGCGCGTCGACGCCTTTTTCGCTTAACTGCTTGATCGTGCGGGCGGTGATCTTGCGGCCGCTCTCCACAACGACATCGCCGCTGTCGGCGTCGACCAGATCATAGGACGCCTTGGTGCCTTTCAGCCGGGCACCGTCAAAAGGCATGCGCCAGGAGCCGTCGGCCTGGCGGGCGTATTCGATGCGGTTGTAGAACGTGTTGAGGACTTCCTCGCCGTCGAGGCCAAGGGCCATCAGGAGCGACGTGACCGGAATCTTCCGCCGGCGGTCGATCCGCGCATACACAATGTCCTTGGCGTCAAATTCAATGTCGAGCCAGGAACCCCGATAGGGAATCACGCGGGCAGCAAACAAGAGTTTGCCCGAAGAATGGGTCTTGCCCTTGTCGTGATCGAAGAAGACGCCCGGCGAACGGTGCATCTGGGAGACGATCACGCGTTCCGTGCCGTTGACGATAAAGGTGCCGTTGTCCGTCATGAACGGCATGTCGCCCATGTAGACATCCTGCTCCTTGATGTCCTTGACGGATTTCGCGCCGGTGTCTTCATCAACGTCGAACACGATAAGGCGCAGGGTCACTTTCAGCGGCGCGGCATAGGTCATCCCGCGCTGGCGGCATTCCTCAACGTCGTACTTGGGAGCTTCGAATTCATAGGACACGAACTCCAGGAGAGACGTGCCGGCAAAGTCGGAAATCGGAAAAACGGACTGGAACACAGCTTCCAGACCTTCGTTTTTACGGCCACCGCCCGGCATCTCGTCGACCTGGAGGAATTGGTCGTAAGATGCCTTTTGTACCTCGATGAGATTGGGCATGGCCGCGACATCGCGGATCGATCCGAAGTATTTGCGGACCTTTTTGCGACCGTTGAACGTTTGGGTCATTGTCGCTCCTCGTATCGGCCGGGTAACGGCTTCCCGAAACGCCCCGTTTTCAATCGGACGCTAAGCGTCCGGGCGCTTCGGAAAACCGTCCCCCTATTGGGACGTTTGCCCCGGATACGGGATTTCCCGCCGGGGCCTTAAAAACGGTCCCGGGAAACCCGGGACCGTCGGTCGGGCAGATGCCCGGATTACTTCAGCTCGACAGATGCGCCAGCGTCTTCGAGCTTCTTCTTCAGCTCTTCTGCTTCGGCCTTGTCGACGCCTTCCTTGACAGCCTTCGGCGCGGACTCAACGAGTTCCTTCGCTTCTTTCAGGCCAAGGCCAGTGATTGCGCGGACTTCCTTGATGACGTTGATTTTCTTGTCGCCGGCAGAAGCCAGGACAACGTCAAATTCGGTCTGCTCTTCTGCGGCAGCACCTGTATCAGCGCCGGCAGCAGCAACTCCGGCCACAGCAACCGGAGCAGCGGCGGACACGCCCCACTTTTCTTCCAGAAGCTTGGACAGTTCCGCTGCTTCCATGACGGTCAGCGTGGACAGTTCTTCGACGAGCTTTTCAAGATCAGCCATTTTTCAGTACCTTAGGTTCGAACCAAGTATTGGTGTTCAGACAGAGTTGGGGACGCCTATGCGGCCTTGTCCTTCTCGGCATACGCATTGAAGACGCGGGCGAGCTGCCCGGCCGGTGCGTTGACAACCTGAGCGATCCGGGTCGCCGGGGTGTTGATCATGCCAACCAGCTTCGCGCGCAGCTCATCGAGCGACGGCATCGTTGCCAGCGACTTGACCCCGTCCGGGTTCAAGTTGGTGGATCCGAGAGCACCGCCGAGCACAACGAGCTTGTCGTTGCCCTTGGCGAAATCCATGACCGCTTTTGGCGCCGCGACCGGATCGTCTGAAAAGGCGATCAAGGTCGGGCCCTGGAAGAGGTCGGAAATATGCTCTATTTCCGTGCCTTGAAGGGCAAGTTTCACAAGGCGGTTTTTGGCGACTTTGACAGTCCCGCCGGCTTCACGCATCGACGCCCGAAACCGGGTCATCTGCGCAACCGAAAGGCCTGCATAGTGCGCAACGACAACAACGCCGGTTTTACCCAGTTCAGCGTTGAGAGCCGTCACGAACGCGTGCTTTTCCGCTCTTTCCACTTGCCTTCTCCGTTTGGTGGCGTTGCCGCCACCGGTTTGCCTTTGCCGCCTGGCGCTTGGTCCCGAACCCGGGAACGCGCAAACGACGCTCAGGGTCCTGTCCCCTCGCTCACGCACAGCGCGGCAAGGCCGGTTCGAACCTAAGTTCCGCGAGCGGAAATCGGTTCTTACCCATCTATGCAGGCCCAATCGGCTTAAACCGGTCTCCCGGCACCTGCAGTCTCGGACAGGGCAATCCGGCAGAAAACCGCCGGATTGATCCGGCCGGTCACCCGGCCGAAATTCAGTTACGCAACGGACGCGCGGTCCGGATTACTCAGCAACGCTGGCCAGATCGACCTTCACGCCCGGACCCATGGTCGAGGACACGGCGATCCGCTTCAAATAGGAGCCCTTGGCGCCCGACGGCTTGGCTTTTTGCACCGCGTCGAGGAAGGCCCTCACATTTTGCGTCAGCGCTTCTTCGCTGAACGACACCTTGCCGACGCCCGCATGCACAATGCCGGCCTTTTCGACCCGGAACTGCACCGCACCGCCCTTGGCATCGTTGACGGCCGACGTCACATCCGGCGTCACCGTGCCGACTTTCGGGTTCGGCATCAGACCGCGCGGACCGAGCACTTTACCGAGGCGCCCGACAAGCGGCATCATGTCCGGCGTCGCGATGCAGCGATCAAAATCGATGCTGCCGCCCTGGATTTGCTGAACCAGCTCCTCCGCGCCGACGATATCGGCGCCGGCCGCCTTGGCTTCATCGGCCTTGTCGCCGCGGGCAAACACGGCCACCCGGACGTTCTTG
This sequence comes from Roseibium sp., assembly GCA_017643215.1. Lineage (GTDB taxonomy): Bacteria > Pseudomonadota > Alphaproteobacteria > Rhizobiales > Stappiaceae > Roseibium. The sequence goes on from JAEPNV010000027.1 coordinate 14,544, forward strand.
CCCGTGCCGTTCGGCAGAACGCACACGCCGCGCACCATCTGGTCGGCATGACGCGGATCGACGCCGAGGTTCACGGCGACTTCGACGGTTTCGTCGAACTTGACCTTCGAGCGCTCTTTCACAAGCGTCAAAGCCTCGCCGAGCGGGTAAGACTTATTGCGATCGATGCCTTCTCTGGCAGACGTAATCCGTTTTCCAACCTTCGCCATGATCTTACTCCGTCACCTCAAGACCCATCGAGCGGGCGGAGCCTTCGACCATCAGCATGGCTGCATCAACGTCGTTGGCATTCAGGTCTTTCATTTTCGCTTCCGCGATTTCCTTGACCTGGGCTTTGGTCACACTGCCCACCGTGCCGCGGCCCGGCGTCTGCGAGCCTTTTTGCAGTTTGGCAGCCTTCTTCAAAAAGAAACTGACCGGAGCCGTCTTGACCTCAAAGGTGAACGACTTGTCGGAGAAATAGGTGATCACCGTCGGGCACGGGGCACCTTTTTCAACATCCTGGGTCTGCGCGTTGAACGCCTTGCAGAATTCCATAATGTTCAGGCCACGCTGACCGAGCGCCGGCCCGATCGGCGGGGACGGGGTCGCGGACCCTGCCGGAACCTGAAGTTTCAGGTATCCTTCGATTTTCTTCGCCATAATCTACTCCGTTGCAACGGGATGGACGTTCATTGACCATTCCGCGGGAGGCGGTGGGGCGGTTCTTGGTGTCTGACCGGCGAAGGGCGGACGGAACCTACCACCTGATAACCCCGCCCAACCGGGCGGGCATGAATAGGCCGCCGCAGCAGCCCGACTGGTCAGAGCTTGTCGACCTGACCGAATTCCAGTTCGACCGGCGTTGCCCGGCCAAAGATCGACACGGCCACCTTCAGCCGGGAGCGTTCGTCATCAACTTCCTCGACAAGGCCGGAGAAGGAGGCAAACGGCCCATCGGAGACCCGCACTTGCTCGCCAACCTCGAAGGTAACGGACGGTTTCGGCCGATCCACACCTTCCTGGACCTGGTTGATGATCCGCAGCGCTTCCTTTTCCGGGATCGGCATAGGCTTTTGATCCGCGCCCAAAAACCCGGTCACCTTCGGCGTGTCCTTGATCAGGTGGAACGCTTCGTTGGTCATATCCATCTTGACCAGGACATAGCCTGGAAAAAACTTGCGTTCCGCGTCGACCTTGCGCCCGCGGCGCACTTCCGTGACCTTTTCCATCGGAACGAGGATTTCCTCAAAAAGGTCGGACAAACCCTTCTGCTCGGCTTTCTCGCGAATGGACTCGGCGACCTTCTTTTCGAAGTTCGAATAGGCGTGCACAATGTACCAGCGCTTGGCCATAGTCCTCAGATCCGTTTCTTGTTCTTTTCAGAGTCTCACGTTCGGCGGCTGGTGATGATCACCCACCCACGCCAAGCAGCAATCCAATGACCCAACTGATCAGCTGGTCGGCCAGCAAAAAGAATATGGCGGCAATCAGCACCATCACGAACACCATCGCGGTCGTCACGGCCGTCTCGCGACGGGTCGGCCACGTGACCTTCGATACTTCTGCTCGCACCTGCTGAATGAACGTAAAGGGATTGGTCTTCGCCATTCCGGTCCCGGTCTCTTAAATACGAGTGGGCGCGCGACAAACCATCGCGCGCCTCACCCGAGGTTCCTGTCTAAACCCTCGAGGGCCCATGATCAAGAGCAAAATGGCAGGGGCAGCAGGGCTCGAACCCGCGACCTGCGGTTTTGGAGACCGCCGCTCTACCAACTGAGCTATACCCCTACAGGCAGCTGACGTCGCAGCTGTGCTTCTGATAGTCATCCCGCCTGCGTTTTGCAAGGGCTGGGGACAAAAACGGCCGGACCCGAAAGCAGGCCCGGCCGGCCGTGTTTGTTATTCGATGATGGATGCGACGACGCCGGCGCCGACGGTGCGCCCGCCCTCGCGGATGGCGAATCTCAGGCCCTCTTCCATCGCGATCGGCACGATCAGCTCCACGTCCACCGACACGTTGTCGCCCGGCATCACCATTTCCGTGCCTTCCGGCAGCGACACCACGCCCGTCACATCCGTCGTGCGGAAGTAAAACTGCGGACGGTAGTTGGTGAAGAACGGCGTGTGCCGCCCGCCCTCTTCCTTCGTCAGGATGTAGGCCTCGGCCTTGAACTTGGTGTGCGGCGTCACCGACCCCGGCTTGCACAGCACCTGGCCGCGCTCCACCTCTTCCCGGCCAATGCCGCGGATCAGCGCGCCGATGTTGTCGCCCGCCTCGCCGCTGTCCAAGAGCTTGCGGAACATCTCAACGCCCGTCACCGTCGTCTTTTGCGTGTCCTTGATGCCGACGATTTCCACTTCCTCGCCGACCTTGACGATGCCGCGCTCCACCCGGCCCGTCACCAC
>JAEPNV010000028.1:0-5529 GCA_017643215.1 Roseibium sp.
GCCGACGAAGCCGCGCAGTTGATGGTGCCGCCGCCGCGGGATTGGCACCTGCCCGAACCGCCGCTTGGCATCACCATTATTCCGTGGTCGCCGATTAAAGCAGAGTGGCGGTTTCTATCGGAATTCAAAAAGCTGACAAAGACCGGGGGATGTCCCGCATGAACCCGCACTATGCGCATCTTCTGCCCGGCGCCGTGCTGGACTTTGACCGGCTGGGATCGGCGATCCGGGCGGTCGCGGGCCAGCCCGATTGCTCCTATCGCATGATCGCGCGCAATGCCGGGGTCGACAAACGCACGGTTGACCGGGCCTCGCGCGGCAACGTGATCAACGCGCAGTCAGTGCTGTTGATCTGTCTGGCGATCGATCTCAACCCGTTTGACCTTCTGGTTTCACGGGATGGTGTTTCACGGGAATACACCAGTGCCCCACTTGGCGCGGCCCCGGATCGTGGTCCGGGGCAGGGGGTGGCCCCATGACGGCACCGGAGATCCTGCTGGATGGGCGCGTGTCGCTCTATTTGGGCGATTGCCTGGAGGTGTTGAACCGCCTGCCGGACAACAGTCTGGACAGCGCGGTCACCGATCCGCCGTATCATCTCACCAGCATCGTCAACCGGTTCGGGTCGGAAGGTGCGGCCGCGGCCAAGAGTGGCAAGACCGGCGCATTCAAACGCGCTTCGGCCGGCTTCATGGGCAAAAAATGGGATGGCGGCGACATCGCCTTCCGGCCGGACGTCTGGCGCGAGGTCTTTCGGGTCTTGAAGCCGGGGGCCTATCTCCTGGCGTTTGCATCCACACGCGGTTTTGGTCGCATGTCGTGCGCGATCGAGGACGCGGGTTTCATCGCCCATCCCCTGATTGCCGAACTCCATGCCGCGCCCGGCCTGGACGCGTTCCTAACCTTGTTGTCTCCCGATCAGGCGGCCGTGTTCTGGAAGATGGTCGAGGCGGCCGATCCGGGCGGCATGATGGCCTGGGTGTTCGGGCAGGGATTTCCGAAGGCAACGAAGGTCAAGGCGGAGGGGTATGAGGCGTTCCGCTATGGCGGGCAAAGCCTGAAACCGGCGATCGAACCTATTTTCATGGGGCAAAAGCCGTTTGAAAAGGGCCTGTCGGGCACCGCCAACATCCTCAAACACGGCACCGGCGCGGTGAATATCGGGGCCTGCAGGATTGAGTCAGAAAAACTAACCGGCTGGGGCGGAAAGTCAGCGGGGGGCAATACGTGGAACGACGGAAACTGCGGCCTTGGTCAAAGCGGTGAGGCGAGACCCGTAGACGGACGTTGGCCGGCGAATCTGATCCATGACGGCAGCGACGACGTGCTGGCGGCGTTTCCGGCGGCTCCGGGCATGCAAGCCCCGGTCAAACCAGATAGCGGATCGGGTCAAAAGACCTACGGCATTCTCGGGGCCTTTGCGACCAACAACTATCACCAGCCGCGCGGAGACAACGGCTCCGCGGCCCGGTTCTTTTACTCCGCCAAGGCCGACGCGGACGATCGTATCGGGTCGGACCATCCGACCGTCAAGCCGGTCGATCTGATGCGGTATTTGGTCCGGTTGGTGACACCGCCGGGCGGCACGGTTTTGGACCCGTTTGCGGGCACCGGCACCACCGGCGCGGCGGCGTTCTATGAGGGTTTTAACGCGGTCCTGATCGAACGCGATCCGGAATCTCAGGCCGATATTCGGCGCCGCATGGCGCTGTGTCTCGCCGGTCCTGATGAGCGCAAACGCGAACGCATCAAGGCACGCCAGAAAGGTGAAGCGCCCGATGCCGGGCCGCTCTTTTCCAAACGTCTAACAACGGGAGCCTGACCCATGCATCTTGCCACCACCGCGCGGGACCTGCGCCTGGCGCTGGAGCCGTTCAAAAAACTGGTGTCCGGACGGAGCACCATTCCGATCCTGGCCACCGTTCGGATCGGCAATGGCGAGATCCGCGGCACGGATCTGGACCAGTGGCTGTCGGTCAAACTCGCCGCGACGGAGCTTTCCGGGTCGCTCTGCGTGCCGTTTCACCGGCTCTTGCAGATCGCCCGGAACCTGCCGCCCGCGGCCAGCCTCACCCTGTCATCGCACGGCTCGGCCAAAACCGGGTTTGGCGCCGTGCTTGCCTTTGACGGCGGCCGCTACCTGTTGCCGTCGATCGCAAGCCATGATTTTCCCGATGCCCCCAAGGTGGACGGCCCCTTAAAGGCCCTGCCCGACACGTTCCTGCCCGGTCTTGATGCCTGCGCGCCGTTCATCTCCACCGAGGAGACCCGCTATTACCTCAACGGCATATGCCTGTCGAAGGACCCGGCGGCGCAGGGTGTGCTGGTCTCGACCGACGGCCACCGGCTCGCCGCCCATCCCTGCGCGCATCGGGTTGACGGCAATCCCATCCTGCCGCGCTGCGCGGTCGAGACCTTGCGCGGCCTGCCGCCCGCCGGGAAGGCGGTCTTTTCCGAAACCCGGGCCGCGTTCCAACTGCCCGGCGCCAGGTTCGTCACGCGGCTGATCGACGGCGGTTTTCCCGATTGGCACCGGGTGGTGCCGAAACCGGCCGCCAACGCCCCGCGGCTTTGCTTCGATCCGGCTGATCTTGACAGGCTGCTGCGCCGGCTCTCCGGCCTTTCCTCCGATGCCGGCGGGTCGTTGGAAATTGCCGCAAAGGGCGACCTTGTCACGCTCACGCGGATCTCCGCCGGTCCTGGCGACGAGGGTGTGGAGCGGCTGGATAGCGGGTCTTGCGACAACTGGCCGGAGGGCGGGGCGACATGGTCCTTCAGGGCCCGGTATCTGAAGGACATCTGCCGGTTGCACAAGGGGGCGGACCGCGTGCGCGTGACGGCGAAGGATTTCGGCAGCCCGGCGCATATCACGGCCGAAGGCCGCAAGACCCTGACCGTCCTGATGCCGATGCGCAGCGACGACAGCCAGGCCGCGCGTGAGTCGCTGACAGCGCTCGCCCGGCCGGCCCCGGCGGAGGCGGCGTGATGGCCTGGTGGATGACAGCGAGCCCTGGCGATCCGGTTGTGTGCATCAAGGTCCTGCCGTGCCTGTCGGGCGTCCTGCACAAAGGGCGGGTCTACCGGATCCGCGACCTCGGCACGGCCCTCGATCCCGGCGTGCTGGAGATCCTGCCGGCGCTGAGGCTGAGCGAGGTCGTGCTGCCGGTCGAACAGCCCGGAAGCGAATTGTGGCTTTACACCGGCTGGTTCCGCCCCGCCGAAACCCTTGATCTTCCCGACGGCCTGATCCGGCCGCTCGGCGCGCCGCGGGCGATGGAGCACATTCAATGAACCTCAATATGGACGAATGGGACGATCTGGTTCCCGAACAAAAAACGCCCACGAAGGTCCCGGTCCGCTTTGGCGTCGGGCGGTATCGCAACGGCCCGCGCCGGGGCTGCATCCTGATCCTGCGCGAGGTGATTGACAGGCTCCAGATGGAGACATGGCGGGTCACTATCCGGCTGGGCAAGGGACCGAACCTTGATCGCCTGGCGGTCATCCCGGCAAAGGACGGCAAATTCGAGCTGCAGGAAGTGGGCCTGACCAAGGGCGGCGGCACTTTCCGCCTGTCCCTGCCGGTCATCGAGACCTGGACGGAGTATCCGTGCCCGCTCAGCGAGGCGGACTGGACCATCGACCGGATCTTCGGCCAGCAAAACGCCCTGTTCATGACCTTGCCCCTGCCGCTCGTCTCAAAGACCCATTTTGACAAATGGACCGCGGCCTCCGTTCAATCCCCGATCGCTGTCGGGGACAAGGGCCGGGGGCAGGCGTGATGGCGCAACGGACCACCATCGAATGGACGGAAAGCGCGTGGAACCCGGTGCGCGGCTGCGCCCGCGTCTCCGAAGGCTGCCGCAACTGTTATGCCGAGGAAATGGCCGCCCGGTTCTCCGGGCCCGGCCAATGGGGCCATGGGCTTGCCGGATGGGTCACGCGCCCGGACGGGACGAAAGAACCGCGCTGGACCGGCCTACTCCGCCGCGCGCCCGATGACACGGTGTTCGCGCCGCTCAAGTGGAAACGCCCGCGGCTCATCTTCGTCAATTCCACGTCCGATCTCTTCCATGAAAGTGTGCCCGACGCGGTGATCGACGAGGTGTTCGCCGTGATGGCGCTGACCCCGCAGCATGTCTATCAGGTGCTGACCAAACGGCCCGAGCGGATGCGGGATTATCTCTGTGACGACTCAATCGGCAACATCGCGGATAAAGCGTGCCAAGTCTGGGCCGAGAACCGCGCGCCCGATGGGGGAAAAGGTTTCCTCTACCAGCATTGGCGGGGCAACGGCGAAGCTGACATTGAATTGACCGAATGGCCACTGCCGAATGTCTGGCTTGGCGTGTCGGTCGAGGATCAGCCGGCCGCCGACACGCGCATTCCCTCTCTGCTCGCGACGCCTGCGGCGGTCCGGTTTGTTTCGGCCGAGCCGTTGCTCGGGCCGGTGGATCTGCAGCCGTGGCTGGACTGGCCGGAAAGCCGGTGTTTGCCCGTGCCGCGGGATGACGTGTCGTTCGGCTGCGAAGGGTGCGACGATGAATGCGCCGACTGCCCGACAAAAAGCGCGGTCTATACCTGCGATGTCGGGCCGAAAGTCACGGACGGTAGTCCCGAATACGTTCACGATATCCGCCACACGCTCGATTGGGTGATCTGCGGCGGGGAATCGGGCAAGGCCGCGCGGCCGATGCACCCGCAGTGGGCGCGGGATTTGCGCGACCAGTGCAAGGCCGCCCGCGTGGCGTTCTTTTTCAAGCAGTGGGGGGCTTGGAAACCGGTCGCGGACTCGGAGGTGCCGGAGACCTTCAGAAGTCCGGAGTGCGCTCAATTCCGGGTGGTGAGCAGTTGCGGATATGTCGGCGACTTGTCGATCGGCTCGGCGTTCATGCACAAACCGGCGCGGTACCCCGGCTGCTTCCCGAATGGACCTGATGGCGACGCCATCTGCGAAACCGTGTTCATGCGGAACGTCGGCAAGCACAAGGCGGGCCGCCATCTCGACGGCGTTCTGCATGGCGGCATGCCGGCGATCCCGGATCGATCCCCGATCGTTGCCGGGGACAAGGGTTCGGGACGGCGCGTGGGGAGGGTCTGATGGCGGTCTATGTCGACGATATGTACCGCTACCCGATGGGGCGCTTCGGCCGCATGAAGATGTCGCACATGGTGGCCGATACCGAGGCCGAGTTGTACGAAATGGCCGATCGCATCGGTGTTGCGCGCAGATGGGTGCAGCAGGCGGAAAAGGGCAAGGGTTACATCCATTTCGATGTCTCAATGTCTGCCCGGCGGAAGGCTATCGAGAACGGCGCGGTCGAACTGACCCTGCGACAGCTGTCCAGCATGTGTGCGGGCTGGCGACGGGAACGGGCGGCGAATGGGGAGGGCATGTGATGGCGGTCTATGTCCAGGTGATCTCCACCAATCATCGCTTAAAGTGGATTTTCGTCGCGCACGACCGCTTTAAATGGATGATCGCGATCAATGGGAACGGCTCCAAAGACGTCGCGTGCCGTTACGATCTTC
>JAEPNV010000028.1:5539-12414 GCA_017643215.1 Roseibium sp.
TTAATGATGGGATACATCTCGGGGAACTGGGCCCTCACGAGGTCGCCAATAGCCCCCAGATGATACGTCACCGTATGAACCCAACTGTCCCAAAAGGGTGGAAAATCAGGATCGTTGAACTGAGGGTCGGGGAGTTCTGCCCAAGAGTATGGAACCGTGGTCTTGAGTCTTTCCAAGGCGGAACAAAGGTATTTGAAGCGCGCCTTATCGAGCGGCAGCATGTCGTCTGCAAGGTCGCAAATCTCCTGACGGTCTTGGCGCGCTATGCAGAAACAAACAATCTGGTACGCCGCGAGAAACGCCTTGTAGTGTGGACTTTCGCGCACCGGGGCGTTGGTGTCGAGGGTGTCGCGATTTGCGCTGATGTCCTCGCACAGCTTCCAAGCCCTATTGATTTCCTTGAGCACGGCGCGAAGCCGCTCTTCGGCGATCTTCCGGACCTCATGCGCATGACGATGCTGTTCCTCCCGGTGCGCGGTTATCTGCGCATATATCGCCCTGACCGTCAAAAAGGCGGCGATAACCGCGGCCCACCCGCTCAAGGACCCGATCCACTCCCGCGAACATGTACCAAAGGTTTCGCGTGTTGCCGAAAACGAAGCTGGATCGCACACTGTGTGCAAAAAAGCGCCGGGAACGATCAGAAGGGCGGCACCGATGAGCGTGCCAAGCCACAATTTTTCTTCGAATATCATTCCCAAACCCATAACACGGGCCGGTTGCAGAAGGGACCCCGGATCTTTGTCCGGGGCAGGGTCGCCGCATGACCCGCTATTCGGATGCCGAAATTGCCCGGGTGAAGGACAAGACCCCGGTCTCTGAGGTGATTAGCCCCTTTGTCACGTGGGACAAGGCCAAGTCCAACTTCCACCAGGGTGATTATTGGGCCTGCTGTCCGTTTCATGTTGAGGCGACCCCGTCCTTCCACTGCGATGACAAACGCGGCTTTTACAAGTGCTTCGGCTGCGGGGCGACCGGCGATCAGATCCGCTTTCTTCAAGACCACAAGGGCCTGACCTTCGAGGAGGCGATGGCGTTTTTGGGCGAGGCGGCCGAACCCGAGCCACTGTCACCCGAACAGCTTGAGGCCGACCGTAAGGCCCGCGCGCAAAAGCGCGCCGAACAGGACCGGGCGGCCGACCAGTTCCGGCAAAGGGAAATCCGGCGCGCGGCGGCGCTCTGGGGCATGGGCGGCCGGGTGGCACTGACCGAAGGGGCCGGGTATCTGCGCGCGCGCGGCCTTGTCCCGTGTCCCGTGCCCCTGCCGCTCCGGTTTCATCCCCATTTCGACTATTGGCATCAGCGCCCGGTGCCGGGCCGGAAGAAACCCGAACTTTACGTGCTTTTTTCCGGCCCGGTGATGATGGCGCCGATCACGGGACCGGATGGCGCCTTTTCCGGCGTGCACCTCACCTGGATCGACCCGGCCCGGCCGGGCAATAAAATCAAGGTCCCTGATCCCTATGCCGCGCCGCGCGCGGACGGCACGCCCAGCCTTGTGGCGCCGAAGAAAATCCGCGGATCCAAATCCCGCGCCTCGATCAAGCTCCGGACGCCCCAAAAATTTGACCGCCTGGTGATCGGCGAGGGCTGGGAGACGACCGCCTCGGTGCTGATCGCCGAGGCCGGAACGCCGCTTTTTGACCGCACCGCCTATTGGGCGTCGATCAGCCTCCAGGCCATGGGCGGCAAGGCGCTGACGACCGTCGATCACCCGAGCTTGAAAAACAAGGCCGGCCGGCCGCTGAAAGTACCGGGCCCGGAGCCGGACAGGGACGATCCCAAAGCGCTGCTCATTCCGGACTGCGTCGCCGAGGTCGTGCGTCTTGGCGATGGCGACAGCGATCGGTTCACCGCCGAGCAGGTGATGGCCCGAAGCGCCAGACGCTGGGCCCGGCCCGGCCGGCGGGACGCCACCGCCTGGGCACCGGAGGGGTCTGATTTCAACGACGTGCTGCAGGGGCTGGAATGATGTCTGCCCTTACTCGTTCAAGCCGGCCAGTTGTAGAATTGCGCGAAATACCCCAACTCAGATGGGTGGCGATTCGCGCCCACTGTGACCTCTGCGACCATCTCTTGCCGAGGCTGCAGTTTTGGTATTTCTTTCAAATAGTTGATGTTTTCGCCGGCGACTCTCGCCGAGATCTCCAAGAGGTAGCTAGCCGCAATTTTGGCGCTTGCCTGAAAATTCCCAGAGATCGCTTTTTCTATGTCGTTCTGCGCGTGAAGGATGGTTCCGATAGCCGTTGCAAGCATGGATGTCTGCATGGCCAAACTCGGCGAGATCTCCGCAATCAAATCAACTTGTTGTTCGATTTCTGCGAGAGCAGTATCCACATATTCTCGGGTCCGGAAGCTAATTCCCGGGTCATAAATCTTACTGAAGCCTGCTGCTGCTTTTGCCGGCGCTACCGCCAGTTTCCGATAACGTTCTTTTTTGTGCTGCTCAGTCTCGTGTTTGCGTTTTTTGTCCGCTTCCCAACGATCGTATTCAGCCTTCATCCAAACCCCGAGATAAGTCAGTGTCGCGACAGCCAATGCCGTAATACTAGCCACGAGCACCTGGTAGTCCCTGATTGTGCTGAGGAAGTCTCCCTTCGTCCCACTTGGATCGTGTATGTAACAAGCCACAGCCCACAAAAAGAGCCAAACCAGAACCGCAGGAAGAACAAACAAGAAACTGAGCATGAGCGGCTCCTAAGGCGTGATTTGAGCGGCGCATTAGATGGTTGGTTTTATTTATCAGCATCAACAGCCTTAAGTATATTTGCCGGGATCTTCAATATCGGATCGACACTCGCGGAGTGCTGTTATGGCTCGTGAGACTGAGGATGGGTTAGGCGTATCTGATCCCAAGGCGAAGATCCGCGACATGATCAATATGGCCGACGTGACCGAGCATAACGGCGACAGCCCGCCTCCTATTGATCCTCCCCATGATCCTCCCCCGGCCCCTCCCGGTGGTGGATCCGGGGAGGGTGGCAGCGAAGAAGAGGCTGTTTTGGCCCGCTGCGCGGCCGAGCCGGAAACCGACATCGGCAACGGCCGCCGCTTCCTGCACCGGTTTTATGACGAGGTCCTGCACGTTTCGAACATCGGCTGGCACTGTTTTGACGGCTGCCGGTGGGCCGAGGACGAGGACGGCCGGCTGATCCGCCCGCGCGCACATCTGACTGCCGAAAGCATCGCCCAAGAGGTGAAGTTCGTTGAGCATTATCCGTTTGAGATAAAGCTTATAGAGGCCGGTCTTGAAGCGGAGGAAAAGCTGACGGCGATGGGCGACCGGGGCAAGGGCCGGGATCCCGATCCGGACGACAAGGCCGAACGCACCCGGCTCGAGACCCTGGTGCTGACTATGAAAGATGCTAACAGAGCGCTCGCCACCCGAAAATCCGGCCGTCGGCGCTATGCCAAGACATCGGGAAGTTCCGGCAAGCTTGACAACATGCTGCGTGAGGCCGCGCCCTATCGTGCCAAACTCTTGCGCGAACTGGACGCCGATCCCCTGGCGCTCAACACGCTGAGCGGCACCTTGCGGTTTTCTTCAGAAGATGATCCGGACAATCCCGATCCGGACGAACCGCGGCTCGTCTGGTCGGTCCGCCAGGACCCGCACGACCGGGCCGATTTTATTTCCAAGCTGGTGCCGGTCCGGTATGACCCTGACGCATCGGCCGATCTGTTCGACGCCTTCCTGGAGCGGGTCCAGCCGCAGGAAGAAATGCGCGGCTTTTTGAAACGCTATTTCGGCTACTCTCTGACCGCGCTCACCGACGAACAGTGTTTTGTCTTCTTTTACGGCGAGGGCCGGAACGGCAAATCGACCCTGGTCGACCTGATGGCCAAGATCCTCGGCGATTATTCGACCACCGTGCCGTTCGAGACGCTCGCCGGCGACGACCGGCGAAAGGGCGGTGAGGCGACACCGGATCTTGCCCGCCTGCCAGGCGCCCGCATGGTGCGCGCGGCCGAGCCCGAGCAGGGCATGAAGTTCCGCGAATCCATGATCAAGTCGCTCACCTCGGGCGAACCGATCCTGATCAGGCGCCTTCATGCCGAGTTCAACGAGGTCTATCCGACCTTCAAGCTGATCATCTCCGGCAACCACAAGCCCGATGTGCGCGGGGCCGATGATGGCATCTGGCGCCGGGTCTATCTGTTTCCCTGGGATGTGCAGATCCCGGTCGAAGAGGTTGACCCGCGGCTTTTGGAAAAGCTCTGGGCCGAACGGTCCGGCATCTTGAACTGGCTGATCGAAGGCGCGCTCGACTATCTCAATCACGGGCTCCAGGTGCCCGATATCGTGCGCTCGGCGACCGACACCTACCGGGAGGAAAGCGATCCGGTCGGCGCGTTTCTCAATGCCTATTGCAAAATCACCGGCGACCCGGACGACACGGTCGACCCGAAATCGCTTTATGCCGCCTACAAGCTCTTTTGCGAGGCGGAAAATCACAACGTCTGGACGTCCGCGACCTTCAACCGCCATTTGCCGCAAAAGGCCAAGAAGCTTGGCTTTTCCAAAAGCAAGACCGCCGGGCTGTCGATCTATCGCGGGATCCGGCTGAAGGCCGATTGGAGCGGGGACGTGGCGCCGCCCGGCGAACCGCCCGGTGATCACAATGATGATCCCGGCTGGCAGCCTGATGACACGTGACCCCCTCGCGCACCCCCCGGCGGTGAGAGATTGATGGCAAGCAGCTGAGAAAGGCTGAAGCTTCAGGGCCGGGCAAAGGCGCAAACCGGGCTGCATTTCGGGGAGGCAAGGGAGGCAAGCGCCATGCCCGCCACGTTGCCGCCCTCGGGAAGTGCGAAGGATTACAGAACGATAGGCGGCTGGGGAGGCTGGGGAGGCAATTCGCGGGTACGCGCGTGAGAGGGGCTGGGGGTATGGGGTTTTGCACGTTCAAAAACAGTCTCATGCGTTTCTTCTCAAAATGCCTCCCTTGCCTCCCTGACCGAAGAAAAATGGGAAATTTGAAAATCAAAACAAAACGATAGGCGAGGGAGGCAAGCAAAATCCTGCCTCCCCCATGAAGCCCCTTGCCTCCCTTGCCTCCCTCCCTGTTCACCAAAAGAGGATAAGTCGTCTATGAAAAAGCGGATTGATATCGAAAAGCTGCTCAAATGGGCTTACTGCGAGGAATTGCCGAAGGCGGCGGGGGAGTCTGGCGGGTCAGGCGGGGGAGGATCGTGGCTTGGCGGCGGCAGTTTTGTCGAACTCCTCACCGTGATTGACGACAACCGCTATGGGGTCGTGCCGGATCTTGCCGCAAGTGGCGAGCCGCATCCGGACGCACTGACCCTCCACGCGGCGGTGTCCAAACTAGATGAGGGGAGTGTCTCCGTACCGGCCGACTGGAATCCGATGCCCGAACTTTCGTGCTACGGCCACCATGCCGACCTTGCCCTGACCGATGCAAGGGCACAGCTTTTCATCGAAGCGCCGGACGGCAAGTTGAGATGGCGGCGGCCGCCGCGCGATCTCATCCGCAAACACGCGGTGCTTGGGGGGGCGCCGGACGGATTCGGATCCCTGCCGGATTTGAAGCCCCTGCGCGGTCCGAATGGCGGGGAGATCTGGTACCGGATGTGCGTTCAACTCGTTGCAACGGTCGATGGCGGAATGTCGGAACTTCACTATGAGTGCGACGATGGCTGGGATCAAAAGCGCCGCGTTCCAAAGCGGGGCGCCTATCGCAAGTTTTATCTGGATCCCGATCCGGTTCCGGCGGTCGTCATGCGGCAGGAGTATGTCCTGTGGTGGCAGTGCCTCGACGCACTGGTCGAACGGCTGAGCGGCCGGCTGGATGCGCATGAGCCCTGCGGGCCGACCCGCCCCATGACGCCATGGGTCGGCGATGGGCCAACGTCTATGTGCCGATCAAAGGCCATTTAGTCGGCCTTTTCATTTTTGTCTTGACCGGAAGTTGAAACTTGACATAAAACAACCGAACTGAAAAAGATTTCGACCCCGCTGGCCACGTCCGCGGGGTTTTTTGTTGGACGCGAGCCATGCTTTCACTCGATACCAACATCGCCGCTTTTGATCGGTCGCTGACGCGGTTCCAGCGCGATCAGATGCCGTTTGCCATGTCCCTTGCGATCAACGCGACGCTTGACGATGTGAAGCGGGCCGAAGAGCGGGCATTGGACCGGAAGCTCGACCGGCCGACGCCCTTCACAAAGCGGGGCCTTGGCGTCAAGCGGTCGACCAAGCGGCGCCTGTCCGGGGCCGTGTTCTTCAAGCCGATCCAGTCCGCGTATCTGGAAAAGCTCGAGCGCGGCGGCACGCGGCGGCCGAAACGGTCAGCCATTGTCGTTCCGGTCAATCAGCGTTTGAACAAATACGGAAACATGTCGAGGGGCGCGATTAAGCGGTTGCTTGCCAAGCCGAATGTGTTTTCCGGTGAGGTGAACGGCGTTGCCGGGATCTGGCAACGGCCGGGCCGGCGCGGCGGACGGCTGAAGCTTCTGGTCGCGTATGAGCCGAAGGCGACTTATCGGCCGCAGCTGAGGTTCGGGCGCGATGCCTTTCGAACAGCGCGCCGCAGGCTCGTGCCGAATATGCGGGACGCCATGGTCCGCGCGATCGCAACTGCCAAATGAGGGCTTGGGTCCTTCCTGGCCGTCGTCGCCCGCGGGTAATTCGCGACCGCGGGACATTGGGCTGTGTGATCGGGCTGGCGGTGTCAGGTTATTGTTGGTGTTGATGTTGTCATGACTGTCGAAAAGTCACGGTATCCGCTGCCAGAGGGCGCGGTCGATGGCGTTTTAAACCGGCAAGGACTTGCGAAAGCGCTCGAGACCAGCGTCAACACGATTGACCGGTGGCGCGAGGACGGCATGCCGGTCGCCCGTGAGGGCACAAACGG
>JAEPNV010000029.1 GCA_017643215.1 Roseibium sp.
TAGAGCGTCGGGCGTTTATGTGGAAACATATCCGGTTGCGTCAAAGTAGTTCCAGCATTCCTGGGGTTCGAACATGTCGCATATGTTTCCGATGGCTTGCCAGAGCGCATCAAATGTGCGGGCCTTGGCTTTTCTCAAATGCGCCTTCAGTTTGGAGAACGCCATTTCGATCGGGTTGAGGTCGGGGGAGTATTTGGGCAGAAACAGGAACCAGGCCCCCTTGTTGTGAAGCGCTTGCGCTGCGCGGGGGCTCTTGTGAACGTTCAGATTGTCCAGGATGACAACATCTCCCGGTCTCAGGGCCGGGGCGAGCTGCGTTTTTATGTAGGTGTCGAATGCCGGGCCGTTCAGCGCACCGGGGACGATCCACGGAGCCACCAGCCCGTCGCAGCGCAAACCGGCAATGAATGTCTGGGTCTGCCATTTTCCGTAAGGCGCCTGGCCGGCAAGCCGGTGTCCTTTCAGGCTGCGTCCGCGCAGCGGGGTCATGTTGGTCTTCACGCTGGTTTCATCCACAAAGACGAGCCGCCCGGGCTGACGGCGCATGCGGGGCTGGCGGTGCTCACACCATTCAATCCGCGCCGCTTTCACATCGCTGCGTTCTTTCTCCGCGGCCAGCAGCGTTTTTTTTATAAGTGAACCCGGCCTTGCACAGAAACTTGGACAGGTTCGAGGGATCGGCACGAACCCCGTGACTGTCTTCAAGCCAAGCTGCAAGAGACGGCATTGTGATATCGGGCTGCGCCTTGACCCTTGCGATGATCGCCTCGCGATAGGGTTCAAGTTTGCCAGAGCCCTTGGGCCGTCCAGTCTTTGCGGGCGACAGCGAGCCTGTCGCCTGAAACCTTGCCCGAACCTTGACGGCTGTCGAGGGGGCAACATCAAGCCGTTCCCCAACCTCCCGGCACGTGCGCCCACACGCAAGAGCGCGAACCATGCGCTCACGCAAATCCAAACTCGTCGCACGTCCCATCCAAACCTCCTGTCTCGTCAAAACAGGGAATCAGATTTCAACTGATTTGGGAATCCTGCGATTCTAACTTCGCGCCCGATGCTCTA
>JAEPNV010000002.1 GCA_017643215.1 Roseibium sp.
TGGCAGCGCGACGCAGGGAGTTTACAATGACCGGCAGGACACACGAAATGACAGGTCGGGGCGGTACGGGCACCAACATCCATTTCTGGAACACGGCCGCGGCGATCGGCCGGCGGCTCGATGCGTTGATGACGCTGGACCGGATGCCGGTCTGGTTTTGCACGCCAAACCCGGAACTTGACGACCGGACGCCGGCCGAACTGATCGCGGATAAAGACCTTGATGCCCTCTTTGACCTGCTGGAGCGTATGGAAGGGCAGGCCGCCAACCGGCCGTCGGGCTTCGGTTCAATCCTTCAACGCCTCACGCAGATGGGCCCGCAAGCACTGGACATGTTTTCGCGCAAGCGGTTCTGAGATGGCCATGTGCCAGGCGATTTCACGGTAACTGTGATCCTCGACGAAGCGCAGCCGGAAGACTGTCCGCAGATCGGCGGGCAGGCTTTTGACAAGCTCCAGCACCTTACGGACGGTGTCCCGGGTGAGTTCGTCCAGGGACATGCTTTTCAGGTTGCCAACTGGCATAGATAGCATTTCTCCGGTCTCAACGCGGCAGATCCGGCGCACTGCAACACGCCGGATTGCCGGCCCAAAATTGTGCTACTTCAAGTTGGTTTAGCTGGCCGCGGAACTTGTACAATGCAGAGTAGCGGGTCCAGCCATCAGGCTAAAGCCTTTGATCTCATTTCCGTTTGCGGCTTTTTGTAGATCAAAGTGGTAGGTGTTTCCTTCGAAGTCGAGCTGAACGACGCCCGCAAAATTTTCGGCCGTCGATATTGCCAGTTTCTCATCAGAGCTGAGGGCTTGGCCGTTAACTGTCACGTTTGTGGTTGTGGACGGGAAAAACACGACGACCCCAACCCTCTTGGACCAGTATGGGTCTCCACTTGTCGCCTGTGCCGCGTGTTCGTCATCCAAATTGTTGAAGATGCTGATGACGTCATTCGCATCGTTGTTGTTCGGTTCGCCGAAGTCGCCGTAATCGGCATTGCAGGCAAGCCCGCTTCCCGTTCTAAAAATGCGAAGATATCCCGCCTTGAAACTTCCTGGATTTGAAATATTTCCATCATCGGAAAAACTATTGCATGCAACCTCGGCCTCCGACGCGAGCACCCCGGAGCCAAGCACTGAAATTGCGCACGCAGTCGCAAGCGCCAATCGGGAAACATAACCTTTACAGAACAACATATTAACCTCCCTTATGATGCGTATTTGCGTCTATCAGAAATATGCCCACAAGAATAATGCACTTTTAAGTTTATTTTGAAAACCTCTCCTATCGAGAGTTCATTCCGCGCTGTGACCGGCCGGGCGCGCCAATCGATCGCGATCCGCCGAATTTCGGCTGCGAGGATGATTACGGGAGGGGGCTTTTTGCACCGGCCCACTTTGAGCGGTTAGCGCACTTAGTGCGCACGGCCGAGGGCAAGGTGATCCTGTCGATCAACGATGTGCCAGAGATCCGCGCGGTGTTCGACGGATTTGCCATGAAGCGGATGCGGGTGACCTACACGATTTCAGAGGCGCCCCCGACGGAGGTCGGCGAGCTGATCGTCGCGAATTTTAATCACCCACTGCTTAACGAAAATGCCGTGCTCTAGGCGGGATAATTATGACACGGCACGCAAGACAGCTGGGTTTTTTCACGGGAGACCCGGAGCGCGGCAACGCTCCGCAAAAATCTACGCCTTGTCGGCCGCGCGCGCCGACTTCTGGTCGCGTTTTGTACTTCTGTTGGATTTGGCTCAAAAACAAGGGGCAGGGAGAACAGGGTGAGAACACTGTCCGGTACTATTCCGGGACTCTTTTACCGGAAAGTGTCCACAGACGCCTCAAATTCCCGGTTTGTTCGCCCTTGACGGATCTTCCGAACGCGGATAAACGGCAGAAACCAGCGGATCGGGGTATAGCGCAGCCTGGTAGCGCATCTGGTTTGGGACCAGAGGGTCGCAAGTTCGAATCTTGCTGCCCCGACCATTTTTCAAGCACTTCACGATGCCAAAGAACGCAGAGCGCCGTATTCGTGGGCGCCTGGGGGCGTGCCTTACCGCTCCGGACCGGATTTGTCACCGAAACAGGACGGCTTTTCAAAAACGCCGTCGCGGAATCAATAGTTTCCGTATCATTTGCGATTAATCTGCAAAAGATCTTTGTTAATTATGCGTCGAATCAGCTCTTCTGATGAAAATCGGCCAAAAATTACAAGTTAAACGCGAAGCGGCGCGCGAATATACTGATAATGTATGCAATAAAAGATTATATCATCCACAGGTATTGTGCTGAGACCTTTTATTTGTGTAAATCGGTTAACAATTCCTCTTTTGGTGTGGTGTTGACTTTTAATGTATCCGCAAGTTGATCAGCATGGGGTCCATCTCGGCGCTGCGGCGGATCCGGTTCGATATGATCCGGAGCAACAGGATCGGACCGGATGAATTCGCCCGTACACAAAAATGACCAACGCATCTGGAACAGGTCTAACGATCGCGCGGATGACGTGTCTGGACGACGAGATGCACCGTCCGGCCGCGACACGGAGAGCACGGCGTTCGCCGCCCACGGGGGCGATACGACATTGGATGTCGCCTCCGCTATTTCAAAGCTGCAGGACAAGATCACGGCCGCCGGGCTTGTCGCGCGCGAAAGCGCGGACTTCGGTCAGTTTGAAAACACGGTAAGGTCAACAGATGACCGCTATCTGATGGAGGATTTTTCCAGCCGCTTTTTTGATCTTCATGGCGCCATGGCGTTCTGGATCGGCGCATGGGATGCCGACGGCGAACCGGTTTCGGTTCAGGCCGCGAAGCTGGAAGACCTGAGGGACCGGAGCCTTGGCGAACACTGGCAGCAGCAACAGCGGCGCATGTTCGTCGATCCGGCACCGATGGCGGAACTCGGCCGTGACCATGCCCATGATGCGTATTACATGCGCGGCAAGATTGTCTATCACGGCAACCTCTGGCTGCGCAGGGACGCGCGGGGCAAGGGGCTTGCCGAAACGTTGACGCAGCTCGGCTTCCTGGTGTCGCTGCTCAAATGGTCGCCCGATTATCTTTATGGTCTCATGGCCGCACGCAACGCCGAGAAAGGCTTTGGCATTCGTGTCGGGTACCGGCGTTTTGTCCCGCGCGGGACACACTGGGTCGTCGCGCCCGCGCATATTCGTCCTGACGATTGGCTGGTTTACGCCACCCGCCGCGATCTGATGGGTCTTGCCCGGACTATTGCCGCGGAAGTTCCAGCAAATCCTGGATAACGCCGAAATAGGCGCAAAACCGCCGCGTGGAATTCGGCGAGGGGCGCAAGGTCAGGATCAAGCGCTCATAGGCGATGTCGACCGTGGTTCCCTTGAAATGCAGTGCCGTGCGCGCATAGCCGTAATAGGGCCGCCCGTCCAGCGCCGCGCGGTATCCTTCCGCCGACGCGTATTCAAGCTCCGGATCCGGGGTGCGCAGTTCATCGCCCTGTTGCATGGCCCAATCCTCGCCGAACAACAAGCGCTGGCTGCAGCGCCGGCCCACATAGAAGATCGGCGGCGGACCAAAACCGTCCAGTTTGTCCGAGCACAGGCTCAAATATGGCATATGTTCTCGTATCTTTTCCGACACGAGGCCGAAACCGGACATCATGCTTTCGTAAAACGCCGACAATTGCGGATCGGCGAGGCCCTTTTCGATGGCTTGTGTCCCCAGCTCTGTGAAAACCGGCCGGTTGGTCGTCAGCACGTCTTGATCCACTTCTCAAACGCGAAAAGGCTTATCTGCTGAAAGCTTTGACCAACAAACTTACAATCCGGTAAAATTCCTCGCGCGTTTCGCGCGGCAGGTCTTGCGCATCGCCGACCTGGTAATCGGCTCTCAAGATGAGATCCCACATCTCCGTCAGGTTTTTGGCATCGACTTCCGCTTTCAGTTCGTAAAGCCGGTTATCTTGCGGCTGGACATGTTCGGGGACGTAGTTGTGGTTCAAGAACAGGGGAGACGTGTGCATTGTGGGCGGAAAACCTTTTTTCGGATCACCGTTATGGACGCTTCGCCAAAGCTTGCGCCACATTAAGCGGCGATGCCAAACGGCGAAACCAATCGCGGATATTACCCTGAGTTGTATTGGTTCGCGTCCCCCTTTTTCCAAAGAGGGTAAACGCCCGCCTAAGGCCGGGCTGCGAGCAGCTTGGGATCGAAACGGTTGACACGGACAGCAAAGCGAAGAACAACCGTGCTACCAACGATTTTGGCGGGGACGACCGGTCCTCGAAAGTGCCAAGGAAAGTAATCATGGTCGCACGTATCTACCGTCCGGCAAAATCCGCGATGCAGTCGGGAAAGGCCAATACCCAACGCTGGGTGCTCGATTATGAGCCGGAGATCGCCAGAACCGTTGAGCCGCTGATGGGCTACACCTCATCGGCCGACATGAAACAGCAGATCCGTCTTTTCTTCGAGACGCGTGAAGAGGCGGTCGCCTACGCACGGCGCAACGGGATCGCGCACCGGGTGGAAGAGCCGAATGAACGAAGGGTCCGCGGCGCGGCTTATGCGGACAATTTCAGGTTCGAACGCCGGGCACCCTGGACTCATTGAGGCAACGGTTGCGCCGGACTTCGCGGACATCCGGCCCGATCCATTTGAACCGCGTGCGTTCCGGCCCGCCGGGATTGACAGGAACCGGCGACCGCACCACAACACTCGTCGGTGTCATGCCCGCCGCACATGTCCCATGATGTCAACGTTAGACCGGATTGGGCCCCGTAGCTCAGCTGGATAGAGCACTCGCCTTCTAAGCGAATGGTCGCAGGTTCGAATCCTGCCGGGGTCGCCACTGGTCCATGGGTCCATTCTTGTCACATGGTTTACATTTGATACCGGAGAGACTGTTTACACTTTCTCCGGAGCACTCGGGTGACGCCGTGGATGGCTGCCGACCATAAGCCTGTCGCGACCGCTGGCTGTCCGACGATCAATTGATCGGATGCGGCCGGAGGGAATGTCGCTGGAGATCGCAAAGGCATCTGGCCGCAGCATTGTCCGCCGGACCGGAGAACATGCCTGATTCTTTGGCGAATTGGCGGGGGCTGCCGGTATCGTTCAGCGGGCCAGATGGAATGGAGGTGGGGCGGCCGTTGAACGGCGTGGATCCGTGCCGCATTTGGCCGGGAAACTCATGATCCGGGACTTACCGAACCGTCCATATCGGCCGGATATGTCCTCCGGGCCGCCCCCCTGCAGGTGGATTGTGTTCAATCACGCATCGATTGTGTCACGTCCGGCCCGATTGAGGGTCAGGGGCGTGACTTTGGCTTTGATCAGCGCGTTCATTTCGTCCGAATCCTCATCGAGCGCGTTCAGCGCCATATCGAGGAAGTAGGCACAAAACGCGCGGCCATCCTTTTCAGCCTCGCGCTTGGTGAAATAAATCATCCGCTTCAGCGTGTCTTCGGGCGAGTCGTCTTGGGACGCTTGAGCCTCAGGTGCTTCGGTCGCTTTCGACATGTTGGTTCCCACCATCCTTGCAGAAAATTCAGTCCGTACCGAATTTCACGTTCGTCGCGTGACGAGCATCGTTTTGCAGCGTGAAATTTGCGTGATACGTTCCGCAGCACGTGTTCGGGTCTGCGTCTGCCTGTTGTGCATAGAAATGGCGATCCGAGTATGGAATACAATCCCGTAAGGACCACAGGGGAATGGTAAGTCTCCTCAATCTTGAAAGTCTCGGCGTGCCCCGTTTGATCGCGCCCAATGGACGCCCAATCGCGGTCAAAACGCGCAAGGCTCTTGGCATCCTGGTCTTTCTGTTGCGAAACCATAGCCGACCGGTGCCACGGGAAGAACTGGCCGACCGGTTCTGGAGCGGCACCGCCCGCGATAAGGCGTCGCAGTCGCTGCGCCAGGCACTGCGGCAGTTGCGGACGGTCGAACAGACTTGTGGCCGCGACTTTCTTTTGGCCGAGGGCACGCATGTCCGCGTCACGGCGGATGCATTCCGATGGGACTTGAGGGATGTCTACGAGTTGGTCGAGATCGGCGGCGCGGAGGAATTCCGGGCCGCGGAAGCCTTGTGGCGGGGCGATTTCATGGCCGGTTTCGACGGACTGGACCCGCAATTCGGTGAGTGGCTGTCGCTCGAACGGGATCGAATCCGGTCCTCTTTGACATCGAAGTCCTTTCGGATCATCGACCGGGCCAATGGCGGCGCGGATCCCGGCCGGGTCGACATGGCTGCGAGGTTCCTGCTTCATATCGATCCCGCCCTGGAAGCGGCCCATAGAATACTCATCCGCCAATACCTGAACCAGGGTCAGCGGGAACGGGCGCTGGAGCAACTGAAGACCTGCGGACGGGAACTCAAGGCTCACCTTGATGCCGAACCGGAGGCAGAGACACTGGCATTGCTGGATGAGCCGGCACGGCTCCCGCACCATTTTTCGCCGCCTGATCGTCATCTTCTCGAAATCGGCCAAACGGGCGGATTGTCGGCGGGAGACGGTGAAAGCGTGAGCCTTCCGAAGATCTCCATCGCGTCGTTTTCCCTGGGCCGGGACGGGGAGGCGCGGGCGCGGATCCTGCGTGACGAAATTGTCGCCGGTCTGTCGTCCTATCGATCGTTTGATCTGTTTCAGGCCGAGTATGAGGATGCGTTCGGTCCAAACACACTGACCCGGGTGGATGACGGGGAAGTGGGCAGTTATCTTTTGCGGTTCCGCCAGGACCACGAATTGGAGAAGGTGTACATCCAGTTTGAGGACCGGCAGTCCGGCCGTATCCTGTTCAACGAAATCGTCGACTATTTCCAATGGGCGGATGCCTCGGCCGGCCAGGCGGCCGCGTTTCAGACGGTCAGCCGGGTCCAGGCGCACGTGATCGGCCGATTGCGCAACCCCCAGATCGACGCGCCGTTTGCCCGATGGTGCCAGGCGGAATCTCTGATTTGGGAGTTTTCACCCGAATCCGACGAAAAAGCCCTAAAGGTTCTGGAATCGCTGGAGAAATCGCATCGACAGTTTTCCATGACCTATGCCGGAAAGGCGTCCATTCAAATGAAGCAGCGCCTCTACTATCCGGCCAAATCCACCGAACCGGCCAAGACCATGGAGGACATCCTCGGCGAGGCGGAACGGGCCGTGCTCCTGGACCCATGGCAACCGACCAATCAGCGGGTGTTTGCGTGGGCCGCCATTCAGTCGGACTATTCAGATGATGCGCAGCGCGCGTTCCGGGAAGCGGGCCGGCTCAGTCCGGTGGATCCCTACAACCTGATGTCTGTTGCCGAGGGGCTGGGATTTGTCGGCGATATCGACGCTGCCATTAACACGGCGATGAAAGCCCGTGCTTTGTCGACAAATGTGCCACGGGTATTTTATGAATATCTCGGAAACATCTATTTTGCTGCGGGCGAATTCGAAACCGCGGTTCAATTCATCGAACGCGCTGCTTCGGGCACTGTTCTCGGGCTGACAACCCGGGTTGCCGCTTTAATCTGTCTTGACCGCATGGACGAGGCTTTGCAGGTCTTGGAGATGTACGGTGCAAGGCTCGAACAGACGATGTTGATCAATCCGTTGCTTGGTCCCGATGGTGACGTTTGGATCAAACGCGTGTGTGTGTTTCAGGACGCCAGGACCAGAGCGGACTTCATCCGAGGAGCCCGTTTTGTGCGGAGATTTTTGCTGGGTGAGTTGGCGTGATCACCACTGCGCGGTGTGTCAGTTCACGCGGCCGCCGGTCAGCGATTGACCGATTGTTTCGAAGTAGCCCCTGTCCCCAAGATCGAGTTTCGACCTGTTCAATCTGTAGGGCATGACAACGGTGCCGCCGTCGGGGCAGGCGTCAACAACCTTGAAATCGAACAGCTCGGTTGTGACGGGCGGCAGTCCAATCCGCCGCAATTCCTTCGCCGGATCGTCCTCAAGGCGCTTGCGGAAGGACGCATCGGTGGCCGCGCGGGCAAGCATGCGGCCAAGATCAGCGGTGTTGCTCTTTGTGTAGGGGAAGCGGGCCATTCGTTCCAATGTCCTAGCTGGCGTAACGCTGCCAGAGACTGGCAGCGTTACAAAACTGTCTTATTCGTCGATATCCTTGTAGATGCATGCACCGAGGGCCAACCGGCCGAGCTCTTCGAAATAGGCTTCGTCATCGGCGGCAACGCGCGCGCGGTCGACATCGGCCGGAACCACCAGATGCACCGTATCGGCGGTGTCTGCGTATACGGTCACGTTGCTTGACAGACCTGCTTCAGGCAACGTTGCGGCTGGGTTGTCCATGAACCGGGCCCGCGAGGCATCGTCCTCAAGGATAGAGGCAAACTTTTCGCCGAGCTTCGAGTTTTTAGCAGTGAGGGACAATTGGGGCATGACAGACTTTCCCTGAAAACATTAGGTTTGCTTTAATTCCTACGTCGCCTGGGCGCGTGATGGTGGAAACCGCCCAGGCGAGTAGTCGAAACTGAAGTATATGATTAGCAACACTTCAAACTTCGTGGTTTGAATGTCTGGGCACGCTTGTCTGAAATCAATCAAGTATTTATATTCGCACTGTATATAAACCTTCGGTTGTTCTTGTATGGGGAAAAGTTACTTGAATATCTCTTTTCAAAATCTGGAAAGGTTGTTGCGGAACGATACGGAACGTGCGCTTGCGGAGGCGATGGCCAACGCGGATGTTGGGAGTGTTCTGGGAGATCTGTTGCGGGTCGGGATTTTGGTCCGCTCCGATGGCGGGCTTGCGCTTGGCAACGATGTCGACCTTCAAACGCTGAGACTGTTTTGGCCGCTATTGTCGGAGTTCGGACCCAGGCTGAGGCCGGTGCGGATTGCCGGTTGTCCGGTCCATTTCTGTACGGGCCTGGTAAATGCCGTTGCCGGCGCAAAAGCGCATGAACCGGCAGTGTCCGGGCGCATGGCGAGCGGCGGTCAAGGCGCAAGCGCAGGTCTTGCTGCGATCGCCTGTCTGGGGGAGATGGCTGAAAGAATAAGCCTTTTCATTCGCCCCGACGGCACCGATGAAAGGTTGCAGTCGCGTTGCGATACACTATTGGATCTTGACGCAGGGGCATTTCTTGGGTTCAGCCCCGCACAAACGCGTGCCCTTTGGGGCCGGATCGCCGGCGCTGAGCTGCAATCAGACGGCGGACCCCATGAGTGGAGTGCGTTGTCCGACGACCGGGTCCACGTCACCCATATGCGGACCGGCCAATCAGCCCAGTTGGCGGCGTTTGCGGTCATGTTGGGCGGCGGCCAGGCGCATCCGCCGTTTCTGGGATCCACCGTTGGCAGCGCCGTCCATGGGACAATCGAGGAAGCAACCCGCCGGGCCCTGCTTGAACTTGCCGAACGCGATGCAATCGCCCGGGCCTGGTACAACCGCCTGTGGATAACATCGGTCCCCGGGCGCCTTGTTGCTCAAAATATGTGCAGTCCCCTTGCCGATTTCCTGGAGCAGCGGGCCCGTGTCACCGCTATTTTTCGAGTTCAAACGGATCTTAAAGTGCATGTTTTCGCCGCGGTTTCGCATGCACCGGACGGCTATGGCGGAGCGGTGGGATTTGCCGCCGCGCGGTGTGTGCCGGAGGCAATGGACGGCGCGGTAAGGGAGATGCTCCAGGGTGAATTCTCGATGCAGTTGACGGCGCAAGCGGCCAAAAAGGCCGGAACAGATCCCTCACACGCGTCCAAAGCGCTGGCTTATGGCCGCTCGGTGCGCATTTCAGATGATCTAAAGCTCGGTGAATGGCCCGCAGCCGAGACATCGGTCCTGGAGCGGATCTACGGCCCTGACGAACTGATCGAGAGCTGCTTTGACGAGGACATCGACCTCTGGCTCTTCGATGCGACCCGATCCGATCTCAAAATGCCGTGCGCGAAGGTGCTGTCACCCGATCTGTGCAGTTGGGAACCAAGGTTTGGCAAACGGCGGCTTTATCCTAAATCGGCGTTTGACGACCCTGCGCAGCGCCGATCCCTGGAGGAGGCTTACAGCCGGCGGCCGTTTCCGTTCTAGCGGCGTCCACCGTCTATATTCACTGCGGCGCGGGCCGACCATCGGATACCGGGCGGGCAAGGGTCATTGCCCAGAAATGCCGCCATGTGCCGTCGGACCGGTTGGTGCGGGCAATGCCGACCCGGGTGACATAGGGATTAAGCAGGTTCCGGTTATGACCTTCGGATCCTTGCCAGCCGATCATGGCGGCCTCGAGCGAGGCATATCCCGCTCCCAGGTTTTCCGCAGCGGCAATGTTCTGGTAGCCCGCTTTTTCAAGGCGTTGCGACAGGCCAAATGCGCTGTGCGCCCAGGTCTTCATACTGTCGCGTTCCGCGATGTGCCGGGCCATATCGCGTGAAACACCGTTCAGGACGCCATCCACTTGAACCGGCGGCAGGCCGTTTTCGGACCTGTAGGCGTTCAACATCGCCGCGAACCGGTTCGTGTCGACTGGAACGTCGGTAATGACGGTTTGTGGCTCAAGGCCCGCGTTTTGCGGCAGAACCCCGCACGCGGCGAGCCCCATGGACACCGCGAGGAGGGCAGCGGCGGCGCGCCTGTTCATTCCGCCCGGTCTCCCGGCCAGATGACACCTTCGTCGGCGAAAAACGGGAACGGCCCGGGAAACGGCTCGACATAGGCGGTATGGGTCACCAGGCCGCCGGCGCGGGTCATGTGGTGGAGGAAAAAGGCCGGCGGTTCGAAATTGAACATGCTGTGGGTGTTGTCGGTCGTGTCGAGAACGACCTGGTGCGCGGTGCTCGGCGCCAGGGTCATGATCGTGTCGGCGAACGCGGTCACCACAGGCCGGTGGACATGGCCGCACATCAACCGCGCCACATGCGGGTGTTTCGAAATCACCGCCGCGAGCGCCTCGGAATCCGTCAAGCCGATCGAATCCATGTGCTGGATGCCGGTGACCGCCGGCGGATGGTGAACGGCGATCAGCGTCGGCCGGTCGCTTTCGGCAAGGCGCTCGTCCAGCCAGGCAAGCTGCGCTGAACCGATCAGGCCATGTGGCTTGGACGGCACATGGGAATCGAGCGCGATCAACCGGACCGGGCCAATATCGGCGGCGTAGCGGATTTTCTCCGCGTCACCGCAATCGCGAATGCCGGGATAGTCGGACAGGGCAGCCCGCATTCCGCTCGAACTGTCGTGGTTTCCTGGAATCACAAAGACCGGCATCGGCAAGCGGCCAAGCAGTTGCCTGGCAAGCGCGTATTCGCGCGGGTCGTCCCGGTCGGTCAGGTCACCGGTCACCACAACGGCATCAGGGCGCGGATTGAGTGCCAAAAGGGCCCGTATGGCGCGTTCGGCGAGCATGTTCGTGTCGCTGACACGATAACAGGTCAGCCCTCTCGGGCGCAGGTGCAGGTCAGTGATCTGGGCAAGAACGGTCATTTTCGGTCCGAAGCTGGTGAAACGGCGGCGCGACACCTGGCGACGATACCCAAGCCCAAGAACAGGACAAGTGGCTGTTTCCCTTTTTCGCCAGCTCATGTAGGACAGGCCGGAAAACCCGGGGTGCCGCGTGTGCGATGGTCGGGCGCGATTCAGGTGTTGAACCCGGACTGAGTTTTTATGACAGAGACGGCCGAAACCTCAGGCAATGCCGGCAACGGGCCGGCGCCGGACGGTGCCACCAACGGCAATCCGTCGGAGCGGCGTCCGTTTTGGCTGCGGTTGTTCGGGCATGACGCGTCGGCGCCGGTGTTCTTGCTGCTTTTGTCGCTGGTGATTTTCTTTCCCGGGCAATGGACCGTGCCGCCGCTTGACCGGGACGAGCCCCGGTTTGCCCAGGCGACCAAGCAGATGCTGGAAACCGGCGACTACGTCGATATCCGGTTTCAGGATCAGGCGCGCCACAAGAAGCCGGTTGGGATCTATTGGCTTCAGGTGGCGGCCGCCAAGGTCGTGGGAAGCGGCGCGGAGAGCCCGCTTTGGGTCTACCGGCTGCCGTCGGCGATCGGGGCGACACTGGCCGTTCTGGCGAGTTTTTGGATGGCCCGCGCCTTCATGGGTCCGGCCGGCGCGTTGATGGTTGGGATATTCGTCGCCTCGGCGATCATCTTGAATGTGGAGGCACGGCTCGCGAAAACCGACGCCATGCTGTTCTTCACCATCGTGCTCGCCCAGGGCGCGCTGGCGCGGATCTGGCTTGCGGAGGATGGCCGGCGCCGATGGGGCCTCGGATTTGTCTTCTGGACCGCCCTTGCGGCGGGTATTTTAATCAAGGGGCCGGTGGCGCCCATGGTGGTCGGCACGACCGTGGTCGCCCTCATGGTGTTGCGCCGGCGGCTTGCCTGGTTCAATGGCGCCTCTCCGGTGCTTGGACTTTTATGGATGCTGGCCCTGGTTTCGCCGTGGTTCGTCGCGATCGGGCTTGCAACGGATGGCGCCTTCTTCAATGAGGCGATCGGCAGGGACCTTCTGGGCAAGGTCGCGGAAGGGCAGGAAAGCCATGGCGCGCCGCCCTTGACGCATCTGGCGGCCATGTTGGGGGTGTTCTGGCCGCTGCCGGCCTTTTTCCTGATCTGCCTGCCGACGATCTGGCAGCAACGCAAAAGTCCGCTGGTCACGTTTGCCGCCGCTTGGTTTTTCCCGTCGTGGATCGTTTTTGAACTCGTCGCGACCAAACTGCCCCACTACACGATGCCGCTGTTGCCGGCATTGGTTCTGCCGCTCGCCGCAGCGCTGATGGACGGTGCAGGGACCGCCGCCGCCAAATGGCTGCGCTGGACCGCGGCCATTCTTCTCGCCGTGCCGGTGGTCGCAATAGCGGTGGCCGCCTTTGCCGGGCCTTTCGTTTTTGGCATTTGGCCATCTCCGCCCGGTGTCGTCCTTGCCGCGCTCGCCGCCGCACTGGCGGTGATGGCCGGGCGCCAGCTCTTGCGCGCGCAGCCACTTAAGGCCTTGCCCCGGGCGGTGGGCGCGTCTGTCTTGATGATGATCGCCATCTGGGGATTTGCCGGTCCGGCGCTGTCGCCGATCTGGGTCAGCCCAAGGCTTGCCGCGGCGATTGACGCTGTTCCGAATTGCCCCAATCCGGCCGTCGTTACGTCAGGGTTTCATGAGCCGAGTTTTATTTTCCTTCAAGGCACGGACACCCGGATCGCGAATGCGCCGGACGCAGCCGCGTTTCTTGCCGATGGTGATCCTTCGACCTGCCGCATTGCCGCCATAGAAAGCAGGGAAAAGGCGGCGTTTTTGGACGCGGCGCAGGCCATTTCGCTTGTGCCGGTGATCAGTGGCACGGTAGAGGGCCTCAACATCAACGGCGGCGACGATGTCGACATCGGGCTTTACCGGGCGCCGGGTCCGGCCGCGCAATAATGTGAGTGGTATGAAGAACACATCCTGGGCAGCACGAATCCGGACGGTTGCGGCGCGTATGCGCGGTAATTTCAGGCGTGTCCGTCAGATCGTGAAGAGCCGCAAAGACCGTGTCAGCCAGACCGCCTTCGCATTGCGGCCCGGCCAGCGGCCGCAGGACATTCTCGCTGTGCTCTTGCTGACCGTCGGCATCACCATTCTTGTTTTCGACATCCCAACCTATCCCTGGATCCGCTCCCTGCCGCACGAGTATTGGGCGACGTTCAACACCTTCACCGATTTGGGAAAGGCGCACTGGATCTTATGGTCCACCGGGCTTTTGTGTCTCTATCTGTTGGCTCTGGATGCCGGCCGGCTGCTGTTCCGCTTGCGCATGACCGTCGCGGCTCTCTTCACTTACGCGGGTTTCATCTTCTACACCGTCGCCGCGACCGGCGTTCTTGCCCTTGTCTTCAAGTGGTTTTTAGGCCGCGCGCGGCCGAAGCTTTATCAGGAGGTCGGTCCGGTCCGCTTCGACATCCTGGCCCTTGAGCACTCCTACACGAGTTTTCCGTCGGGCCACTCCACCACGGCGGCCGCGCTGGCGACGGCGTTGGCGCTGATCTTCCCGAGCTACCGGTGGCTTCTGGTCGTCGCCGCTTTTTGGGTGGCCTTCAGCCGGGTGATGGTCGGCGCGCATTATCCAAGCGATGTCATCGCCGGAACGCTGCTTGGCGTGACGTTCACCTATTATACCGCGAGGGCCCTGGCGCGGCGGCGTATCGGATTCTATCTCACCGAATCCGGACATGTGCTGCCGTTGATGAACAAGCGGTCGGCCGGCGCCTGTGTGCGGGCGGTCTGGCGTGTTTGGACCGGACGGCGCCGCGCGCGCCGGTTGCCCGATCCTGTCCCGACGGTTGACGCTACAAAGGCCGATGATGCGCGGCTGGGATCGTCATGACATCGAGCTTTGCCGAAACGCTGACCGCAGAGCCGGCGGACCTTCCGGTATCGGTCATCGTACCGGCAAAAAATGAAGCCGAGAACCTTCCGATTCTTCTGGACGAGATCGCGGCGGCCCTTGCGGACCGGCGGTTCGAGGTGATCGTCGTCGACGATGGCTCGACGGACGGGACCGATGTGGTTCTGTCGTCTTATGCCGCCGACCATCCTTGGCTGCGCCCGTTCCGGCACGAGGTGTCGTGCGGGCAAAGCTGCGCGGTCCGCACCGGTTTGATGAACGCCCGCGGCCGCATCGTGGCGACCATCGACGGGGACGGGGAGAACAATCCGGTCTATATCCCTCAGTTGATAGAAGCGCTCGACTCGGCTGGACCGGCTGTGGCGCTCGCCGCCGGTCAGCGCACAAACAGAAAAGCGTCGGCGGCCAAGCGCTTCGCCTCGCGTTTTGCCAATCGGGTGCGCGGCGCCATTCTTAGAGACAACACCCGCGACAGCGGCTGCGGATTAAAGGCTGTCCGCCGCACCGTGTTCTTGCAACTGCCCTATTTCGACAGCTGGCACCGCTTCCTGCCGGCGCTCGTGATCCGCGAAGGTTTTGGCGTGGTCCATATTGACGTCGAAGACCGGAACCGGCGCTTCGGCACTTCCAAGTACGGCATATTCGACCGCGCCCTGATCGGTGTCCTGGATCTTGCGGGGGTCTGGTGGTTGCGCCGGCGCCGCAAACGACGTCCGACCGTCCAGGCCTTGCCGATCGCCGGCGAAGCCGGGTCCACCCCACGCCCGATGTCCGATTGAAAGAGACACACGCGCCATGAACGCCCTTTACGACTGGCTTTATGCCGTTTTCGTCGAACAGTTCAGTTTCTGGGTGATTCTCGGATTTTGCGCCCAGGCCATGTTCATGATGCGCTTCGTGATTCAGTGGATCGCGTCCGAACGGGTTGGCCGCTCGATCGTGCCGGTGGCCTTCTGGTTCTTTTCCATCGCCGGCGGTTCGCTGCTGTTGATCTATGCCATCCAGCGTCAGGATCCGGTCTTCATCGCCGGTCAGGGGCTGGGCCTCTTGATCTACTTCCGCAATTTGTGGCTGATCTTCAAGGAAAAGCGTAAAGACCCGCCAATCTGACGGGCCCCGGCTGTCCGCTCAAGCCGTCAGGCAAATGCTTTGTCAAAGGCTTGACCGAGATCCTTGATCAGGTCCTCAGGATCCTCAAGCCCGATATGCAGGCGCGCCGACCGCACATCCGGGTCCGGCTCGGTGACGGTTCGCACACCTTTCAGACGGACCGGGATGGCGAGGCTCTCAAAACCGCCCCAGGAGTAACCCAGGCCGAACAGGCTGAGGGCATTGAAAAAGGCCGAGGCCTGCTCCGGCGCCGTCCCGGGTGCAAAGTCGAAGCCGAAAAGCCCGCTTGAGCCGGAAAAATCACGTTTCCAAAGGTCATGGCCGGGATCGGTTTCAAGGGCCGGATAGCGGATCGCGCCGACATGTGCTTGGTCCTTCAGCCAATCGATCACGTCGAGCGTGTTGCTCATATGGCGTTCAAGACGCACCGAAAGGGTTCTAAGACCGCGCAGAGCCAGATAGACGTCGTCCGGGGCCACATGCGCGCCCATCGCCCCATACAGGTGATCAAGGGCGGGCCAGGCCCTTTCGCTGGCTGAAATCGTGCCGAGCATGACGTCGGAATGGCCAACGATGTATTTGGTGCCGGCCTGGATGGAGAGGTCCACGCCAAGGGCAATCGGCTGGCAGTAAAGCGGACTGGCCCAGGTGTTGTCCATCAAGACGGTCGCATCAATGGCGTGGGCCGCCTTTGCGATTGCCGGAATATCCTGCATTTCAAAGGTCAAGGACCCGGGCGCCTCGGTGAACACGGCCCGTGTGTTCGGCTTGAACAATCCGGAGATCTCCGCGTTCAAGGTCGGCGCGTAATACTCCGCCTCGATGTTGAACTTCGGCAAGACGGTTTGGGCAAAATGCCGGGTCGGGCCGTAGGCCGTATCCGGGATCAGGATATGGTCGCCGGCGTTGAGACAGGAGAGGCAAGCGAGGGCGACCGCATTCAGGCCCGAATTGGCGAGCCGGGTGCCCGCCGCGCCCTCCAGCTCCGTCAATGCGGTCTCCAAAGCCTCCGTCGTCGGCGTTCCGCGCCGCCCATAGACGTACTTTTGGCCGCCGCTCGCCATCGTCTCCACGTCCGGAAACAAAACGGTCGAGGCGTGAACGACCGGCGGATTGACGAATCCGTGAAAGCCCGCCGGGTCACGCCCCAGATGCGCCAATTGCGTGTCTTTGCCGCGTGCATTGTCATTTTGATTGCGTGTCATGCGCTGCCCGGTGGAGGAAAGAGGGAATTGAGCTTGTTTTTCAAATGAAAACAAACTGTTGGGCACTTTAACGCGCTCGTTGGAAAGGTCAATTGCCGTGGGTTAGCCTGACGCCGCGGGACCGGGGCGACCGCTTTCATGATGCACGGTTCGCCGCCTAAGCGTGAATCGCCGGGGCAGGGGGAAGGCCGGCGTTGCGCGGACCGGGTCAGTTGGTCGCAAGCTCGAAAAAACGACCGACTTTCGAGTGCGCATCTTTTAACCGTAAAGCGGCTAATTTGCCGCGGAAATCGCCATGTTCACCTTCTGTGCATTCAGCCGGTAACCAAAACCGGCGCCGAAGGCGGAAATATGATTGTTCCATGTCTACAACCTCTTGACCGCACCCCGCAAATACCATCGTAATGTGCGCATTGGGATGGCGGATCAACGCCTGGAGGAATCGGCCGGTTTGACCGGTTGAACGCGATGGGTCCGGTCGGTGCTATTGCAGCATCGGGCCTTGCGTGGAGGGCCGCCTCCTGCCGTTCCGATAGTAACAAGTATGGGTAACAAAAAAGGCTGCATATCCATGTCTAAACATTTCCTTCCGCTTGTGCTCGGCGCTGCCTTGGGCGTTGCCGCGACAAGCGCGTCCGCGACCACGCTCGATGACGTTAAAGCCAAAGGCTTTATTCAATGCGGCGTGAGCCAAGGCCTGCCGGGCTTTTCCAATCCGGATGCACAGGGGAACTGGACCGGAATCGACGTCGACTTCTGCCGCGCAATGGCCGCTGCGATTTTCGACGACACGACCGCGGTGAAGTTCACCCCGCTTTCGGCCAAGGAACGCTTCACCGCGCTTCAGTCCGGCGAAATCGACGTCCTGTCGCGCAATACGACCTGGACCATGACCCGTGACACGTCGCTCGGCCTCAACTTTGCCGGCGTCAACTACTATGACGGGCAGGGCTTCATGGTGCGCAAGGACCTCGGCGTCACCTCGGCGCTGGAACTGTCCGGCGCTTCGGTCTGCACCAACACGGGCACCACGACCGAGCTGAACGTTGCTGACTATTTCCGCGCCAACAACATGCCCTACGAAATCGTCGCCTTTGAAAAGGCCGACGAGGTTGTGGCTGCTTATGACGCTGGCCGCTGTGACGTCTACACCACGGACGCATCCGGTCTTTACGCGCAGCGTCTGAAGCTGACCAACCCGGGCGACCACATTGTTCTGCCGGAAATCATTTCCAAAGAGCCGCTGGGTCCGGTTGTGCGTCAAGGTGACGACCAGTGGTTCAACGTCGCCCGCTGGACGCTCAACGCGATGATCAATGCCGAGGAACTCGGCGTGTCCTCTGAAAACGTTGACAGCATGATGAGCACCGACAATCCGGGCATCAAGCGTCTTCTGGGCGTTGAGGGCTCGTTTGGTGAGAACATCGGCCTGACCAATGACTGGGCCGCACGCATCATCAAGCATGTCGGCAACTATGCTGAATCGTTCAACGCCAATGTCGGCCCGGATACCCCGCTCGGTATCTCCCGCGGCGTGAACGCCCTTTGGTCGGACGGCGGTGTGCTTTACGCCGCACCGATCCGCTAAGACCGGTTCTTGGTATAGACTACCGGTCCCCGGCCGCTGCAGCGGCCGGGGACCAAAGACCAAGTCAACAAAGGCGCAATCGCTCATCAAAGAAGCGTCAAGCGCAGGTGGCTTTCCACAGGGGTCGCCGTTTCCGTCACGAGGGACGCGCCCGCAATTGCGGGCAAACAGAACCGGAAATGGCCTTCGATTGCAGCTTTTGCCGGCACTGAACGGGTTGACCCGACGGCTGCAATAAAACTCGGGCGAGGGTTTATGTCAGTATTGGAGCAGGACTCGGCGGGGGCGCCGGCGCGTGCTTCGCTGTTGAATGATCCGAAGGTTCGCGGACTGTTTTACCAGTTTCTTCTGGTGTCGGTTCTGGTGGCCACCGGATACTTCATTGTCACGAACACGATCGCCAACCTGGAACGGCAGAATATTTCCTCCGGGTTTGGCTTCCTTGAGACAACCGCCGGCTTTGGTATCATCCAGGCGCTTGTTCCCTACGCGGAAACGTCCAGCTACGGGCGGGCCATTTATATCGGATTTCTCAACACGCTGCTTGTGGCGGTTATCGGGATCTTCCTGGCGACGATCATCGGTTTTGTCGTCGGCATCGCGCGGCTTTCAAACAACTGGATCATTTCGCAGATCGCCTACTGGTATGTGGAGTTCATCCGCAATGTGCCGCTGCTTTTGCAGATCTTCTTTTGGTATTTTGCGGTCCTACGCGCCGTGCCGGGCAAGCGGGAAAAATGGTCGCTTTTCGACACGTTCCATTTGAACATCGCCGGCCTGCGCGGGCCAAAGCCGATTTTTGAGCCCGGCGCGGACATTATCGGATGGGTTCTTGTCGCCGGCATCATCGCCACATTCGTCGTTCGCCGGTGGGCCAAGAAGCGGCAGGATGAGACGGGCCAGCAATTCCCCGTTTTCTGGACCGCGCTCGGTCTGATCATCGGTCTGCCGGTGTTGGCGTTCCTGGTCATGGGCATGCCGATCACGCTCGAGCATCCCGTGTTCAACGACACCGGTCCCCGGCTGCGCCAGGGCTTTGAACTGGGCGTCGGTATCAATCTCATTCCCGAATTCCTTGCCCTGACGCTGGCGCTGGCGATTTACACCGCCGCGTTCATCGCGGAAATCGTGCGTGCGGGCATTCAGGCGGTCAGTCACGGGCAGACCGAAGCGTCCCACGCGCTGGGGCTTCGCAATGCGCCGACATTGCGGCTCGTGATCATTCCGCAGGCCATGCGGGTGATCATTCCGCCGCTGACCAGCCAGTATTTGAACCTGACGAAAAACTCGTCTCTGGCGGTGGCCATCGCGTTTCCGGATCTGGTGTCCGTGGGCGGGACGGTGCTCAACCAGACCGGACAGGCCGTCGAGATCATCGCGATCTGGATGATCGTCTACCTGTCGCTCAGTCTGGCAACCTCCGCCTTCATGAACTGGTACAACCAGCGCATGGCGCTCGTGGAACGATAGGAGCGCATCACCATGGCAAACGCTGAGATTTTCCACGTTCGAACCGAAGAGGCGCCAACCTTGCCGGCGCCGGTCTCCACGACCGGTGTCATCGGCTGGATGCGCAAGAACCTGTTCTCCTCGATCGGCAACACGCTCCTGACACTCGTCGGGGTCTACATCGCCTATTCGATCATCATGCCGTTCATCCAATTCGCGTTTATAGACGCGGTTTGGACCGGAGACGACCGCCAGGCATGTTTGGCGACCGAACCGGGCCAGCACATTGGCGCGTGCTGGGCCTATGTGGAGGCGTATCTACCGCAGTTCATCTACGGCCGTTACCCGGTCGAGGAACGCTACCGGGTGGATATCGTCTACGCGCTTTTTGTTCTTCTGCTTGTGCCGCTGCTCATTCCGAGTGTGCCGCGCAAGGGATTGAACGCAACCCTGTTTCTCGCGGTCTTCCCGATCATCACCTATTTCCTTTTGACCGGTTTGGTCATTGGCGGCACGGTGATCTTGCCGATCGTGGAAACGGCGGTCTGGGGCGGACTTCTGGTGACGCTCGTGATCGCGGTGACGGGCATTGTCGCCTCGCTCCCGATCGGGATCGCGCTGGCGTTGGGTCGGCGGTCCCAGATGCCGATCATCAAGCTCGTGTGCGTGATCTTCATCGAGTTCTGGCGCGGCGTGCCGCTGATCACAGTTCTGTTCATGTCCTCGGTCATGCTGCCGCTGTTCCTGCCCGAGGGTGTGACATTCGACAAGCTTTTACGCGTGTTGATCGGCGTGACCTTGTTCTCGTCGGCCTATATGGCCGAGGTCGTGCGCGGTGGTCTCCAGGCAATTCCCAAGGGACAGTACGAGGGCGCGATGGCGCTTGGCCTCAGGTTCTGGCCGATGATGTATCTCATCGTCCTGCCGCAGGCGCTCAAGCTCGTCATTCCGGGCATCGTGAACACGTTCATCGGCCTGTTCAAGGACACCACGCTGGTGCTGATCGTTGGCATGTTCGACCTTCTTGGGCAGATCCAGTCATCCTTCTCCGATCCGACATGGTCAACGCCAAGTCAGGGGCACACGGGCTATCTGTTCGCCGCGATCGTGTTCTTCGTCTTCTGCTTTGGCATGTCGCGCTATTCCATTTTCATGGAACGGAAGCTGCACACCGGACACAAACGCTAGCCGCGCTCCGGCGGCCGCCACACGCGCGGCCGCCGTGCACCGCGATATGGATATTTGGAGTTTGAACCCATGACGGAAAACGCTGTCAAAGCTGACGAGATTACCCTCGACCGGTCGAAAATGCAGGTCTCAGAGACCGATGTGGCGATCGAAATCACGAACATGAACAAGTGGTACGGCGACTTTCACGTGCTGCGCGATATCAATTTGAAGGTGATGCGCGGCGAGCGGATCGTCATCTGCGGGCCGTCCGGGTCCGGCAAATCGACGATGATCCGCTGCATCAACCGCCTGGAGGAGCACCAAAAGGGACGCATTCTGGTTGATGGAAACGAGCTGACGGACGATCTGAAAAAGATCGACGAAATCCGGCGCGAAGTCGGCATGTGCTTCCAGCACTTCAACCTGTTTCCGCATCTGACGATTTTGGAAAACTGCACGCTGGCGCCGATCTGGGTCCGCAAGATGCCCAAGAAGGAAGCCGAAGACATTGCGATGCACTATCTGGAGCGCGTCAAGATTCCCGAGCAGGCCTTGAAATATCCGGGTCAATTGTCCGGTGGCCAGCAGCAGCGCGTGGCGATCGCCCGGTCCTTGTGCATGAACCCGAAGATCATGCTGTTCGACGAGCCGACATCAGCGCTCGATCCGGAAATGATCAAGGAAGTGCTCGACGTGATGGTCAATCTCGCCGAGGAAGGCATGACCATGTTATGCGTGACCCACGAGATGGGCTTTGCGCGGAAAGTCGCGAACCGGGTGATCTTCATGGACGCCGGCCAGATCGTGGAACAGAACGAGCCGGAGCCGTTCTTCACCAATCCACAGCATGAGCGGACCAAGCTGTTCCTCAGCCAGATCCTGCATCACTGACGGCAATCGCGCAGCACTATTCATTCCGAAAAGCGCGGGCGGAAACGTCCGCGTTTTGCGTACTGCAAGTGCCGGATGCTGCCGGAAGCCCGCCGAAACCGGCGCGGGCCGGGCCTATGAGGCCGGATCGGTGACAACATCCGTGTCATCGCGGCCGCCCCATTCGCTCCACGACCCATCATAAAGCGCCAGATCGCGCGCGCCGGACATCGTCAGGCCGAGGGTCAAGACGGCGGCCGTCACGCCAGACCCGCAGGTCGTCGTGACGGGTTTGGAGAGATCAATGCCCGCATCGCCAAACAGATCCTTGAGCTGCTCTGCCGACTTGATGGTTCCGTCCTCGTTCATGAGGGCGTTGTAGTGGAGGTTCTTGGCACCCGGCATGTGGCCGGAGCGCATGCCTTCGCGCGGTTCGGGCGCTTTTCCGGAGAACCGCTCCGGCGACCGGGCATCCAGGATTTGGCGGCGGCCTGAGGTCGCGGCCGCCCGCATGTCATCAATGTCCGCTAGCGCGCCATTGTCTAGCCGCGCGGTGAAATGGCGTTCGGGCCGGCTGACCGGTCCGTCTTCCAGCGGCCGGGCTTCAGCAACCCATTTGCGCATGCCGCCATCGAGTACGTAGACATCCCGCGCGCCCATGACCTTGAACATCCACCAGACCCGCGGCGCGGAGAACAGGCCGATGCCGTCATAAACGACGATCTTCTGTCCATCGCCGATCCCGAGTTTCCTGACCTTGGAGGCAAACACATGCGGGGCGGGCAGGGTGTGCGGCAGGCCGGAGGCAGGGTCGCTGACATCGTCGATGTCGAACCGGACAGCCCCGGGAATGTGGCCGGCCAGATATTCCGCCTGCGCGTCGCGTTCCATTTGCGGCAAGTACCAGGATCCATCGACCACCGCCAGATCCGGCATGTCCAGGTTTTCAGCCAGCCAGGTGGTTGAGACAAGCGGATGGGGTTCGGTCATGGGTCATCACTTTCGTAAAGGCCGTGGGTTTTGTGCCAGTCCTCGATGGAGAGGTCCGGATAGGTGTCAAACCGTTTTTCAGGTGCAGATGTCGCAAGGTCCACCCAGCTCGGTTTGGCGTCCAGCATGATCTGAACGGTTTCTGGGGTAACGGGCAGTGGCGTGTCGATTGCAGAGGCCTGTGGATGGATCAGCTCCGGCCAGCGGGGATCCCACAGCCAAAGATGGGATCCGCACGATCCGCAAAACACGCGCTGTGCCGGGCTTTGTTCGCCATCGATGATTGCCTGATAGGTATTCTGGGCGCCGTTCGGATCCTCGCACACGAGCGTGTCGGCAGCGCCCATCAGGTTGATCGCATATCCGCCGCCGCCGGCAGTCTTGCGGCAAATCGAGCAATGGCAGCGCATGAACGGGTATGGCGTCCTGCTTTGAACGGAAAATCGAATAGCCCCGCAATGGCAGCTGCCGGACAGGTTCATGAGACCTTGCCCTCAATCAACCAGGCGGAGTCGCACCCGCCGGTTTTGTTTGCCCTTGTTCTCGACTTTGGTGATGGCGATCTGGCCGATTTCACCGGTCGTGGTCACATGGGTGCCACCGCAAGGCTGAAGATCGAAGTCTTCACCGATCCGGACCAGTCGGACACGGCCCGATCCGCGCGGCGGGCTCACGCTCATCGATTTGACCAGCCCGGGATTGGCGTCCAGCTCTGCGTCCGTGATCCATTCCGTCGTGATCGGATAATCGGCGCTGATCGCCTCGCCGATCTTGGCGGCAAGTGCCTCCCGGTCCGGCGGTTCGGGCATGTTGAGGTCAATCCGGCTTTCGTCCGGCCCGATCTGGCAGCCGGTGATCTGGGTCTCAACGGCCGCGCAGATGATGTGGAGGGCCGAATGCATGCGCATCAGCCGATAGCGGCGCGCCCAATCGATATGCGCGACAATCTGCGTGCCGGGGGGCGGAACGTCCTGGTCTTCGGCGGGAACGTGGACAATCGTCGCGCGGTCAATTTCGTAGACGGTTGTGGCAAGCGCGATTCTTGTGCCGTTGTCGAGCTCCAAAAATCCGCTGTCGCCCGGCTGGCCGCCGCTCGTTGCATAGAACACGGTCCTGTCCAGCACAATTCCGCCCCGGTCATTCACATCCACAACACTCGCTTCGCACGTTCGCAAATACGCGTCGTCCCGAAACAAAGGTGCGGTCATGTGAGTCTCCCGTGGCTGAGAAGGCCCGACACTTGAGCAAGTCTCGTGTCCTGGCGCAAGTCTCAGGATACCGGGAGGCTTTTTGGCAATCAGCGCGCCAGTGACTGTGCGGTCAAGAGCTTCAATGCAAAGGCACCCATGATGCCGGCGAATGTCCAATCGAAGGCGCGCAGTGCCGCCGGGCTCTCGCGCAAGAACCTCGCCAGCGCACCGGCACCAAGCACCATGGCCGAGCAGGCTGGAAACGCTAGAAGCACAAAATAAAAGCCGAGAAAGAACAATTTGGCCGCCGCGTCCGGATCCGCCGCGCTGACGAACTGCGGCAGGAATGTCACGAAAAACAGAACCACTTTGGGGTTAAGCAGATTAATCCCAAGGCCCTGCAGCCAGATCCGGCCGAGCGGTTCATGGCTGACCTCCACGGCCTCGACCGCAAAGGCCGAGCCTTTCCGGATCGCCTGGACGGCCAGGTAAATCAGATAGAGCGCCCCCACGATCTTGAGCGCGGTAAACGCGACCTCGGACGCTGCCAGCAGCACGGATACGCCAAAGGCGGCCAGGGCGGAGTGAATCAAGATCCCGGTCGAGGCACCGACGACCGACGCCAGTCCCGCCTTCCGGCCCTGGGTCAGGGTTTTGCCGATCAACAGCGTCATGTCGGGGCCCGGCGTGACAATCAGCACGATCGCGGCGGCTGTGAAGGCCAGGAGCGTTGTTATGTCGGGCAAAAAGGTCATGGTTCGAATGTCCGTTTGCGGCCTGACGACAATACGCCGCCGTGCGCATTCGTGAAAGCGCGATCAACGGATTTGTGGAAGGGATTCGAAGGGGTGCCCAAAAGGCGGGCCGCTTCAAGCTGATCTTACAGGATCGGAGACATCAATTGCGCGCCCTGGGCGAACACGCGGAACGCGTAGCTGCGCTTGGCAAGGTCGTCCGCGCCGGTCTGGCGCGCATGTTGAAAATCGTTTTCAAGCATGGACCTGACCTTTTCGATCATGCGCGCATGCGTGAACCAGAGGGTGATCTCGAAATTGATCCGGAACGAACGGTTGTCAAAGTTGACCGTGCCGACCGACGCCAAATCGTCGTCAACCAATGTGACCTTCTGGTGCAGAAAGCCCTTCTGGTACCGATAGACCTTTACCCCGCGATCGACCATCACATCGGCGTGGGCGTGGCTTGCCAGCCAAACGGTCAGATGATCGGCCTTTTCCGGCAGCAGAATGCGTACGTCGACGCCGCGCATTGCCGCTGCGTAGAGGGCGGTCTGCATGTCGATGGACGGCACGAAGTAGGGCGAGGAAATCCACAAACGGGTGCGCGAGCGGGCCGCGGCCTCGGTGAACGCGATGGCGCATTCCTCAAGCTCGTCGGCTGGACCTGTGGGCATCACGAGGACCGATTCGTCGCCGGGCCGCGGAAAGTCGGTGATTGATGGGAGTGCGATTTCCTCGCCAACGGCCCATAACCAGTCCTCGGCAAACGACATGGCGCAGGCGATCGCGGCCGGTCCGGAAATCTTGACATGGGTGTCGCGCCAATGTCCGAACCGGCTGGATTTTCCCAGATACTCCATGCCGACATTGTGGCCGCCGACCCAGGCGTGCTGAAAGTCGGTGACAACGATCTTGCGATGATTGCGGTAGTTCAAACGCATCGGCCCGAGCATGCGCAGATAACGATGGTTTTCATTGAAACCGCTGACCTTGATGCCGGCCGCGCGTAGACGGTTCACATAGGCATGGGACAGTTTGCGGCTGCCCAGATCGTCGTAGAGACAATAGACCGCAACGCCGGCTTTCGCCCGTTCCAGCAGCGCCTCGGCG
Source organism: Roseibium sp. (assembly GCA_017643215.1). Taxonomy (GTDB): domain Bacteria; phylum Pseudomonadota; class Alphaproteobacteria; order Rhizobiales; family Stappiaceae; genus Roseibium. The sequence continues at coordinate 25,693 of JAEPNV010000002.1, forward strand.
ACTTTGCGGCCGACCTCGTCCTCGCGAATGATGAAGAACTGGAACAGGATCGTGTGTTCAGCGCGCGCGATTCCGTCCAGAATTGAGTCGAAGGTGGCCTCGCCATCGATCAGCAATTCGCATTTGTTGCCGGCCAGAAACGGAAGCTGGGACACCGTGCTCAGCACCGGCCAGTTGTGCGTGTCCTGCCGGTCGCTCAGCTTCAGGTCTTCCGCCCGGCGCCGGCGCTCAGCGCGGCCAAGCTGTTTTTGCACCGTCGAATAGTCGGAAAAAGCGCGCCAGCCGAATACGAAGTAGAGCGGTACGGTCACGTAGGGAATGAAGATAAGCGACAACAGCCATGCGATCGAGCCCTGAGCCGTTCGGCTGATCATGATCTCCCGAATCGCACAAACTGCGGCGATCAGATAGATGACAAAAACGACGGCCGCAACCAGACCGAGATTTTCGGCCATGAGTTCCATGATCGCCAAGTCGCCGATCGCGTCGTCGATCAAAAGTGTACCCGTCGCCGCGTCCGCCGCGCCGGGCAGGTCGGTCTCATTCATCGGCCTGTCCGCGCCGCGCCGTCACACAAAAGGGGCTTTCAGACTTACCTCTTTTTCCAGCCAATCCGGCACCGGCAGGCTCTTGGAGCGCAGGAACACCGGGTTGTAGAGCTTCGACTGATACCGGGTGCCATGGTCGCACAGGATCGTCACGATCGTGTGTCCCGGTCCCATTTGCCTGGCCAGACGCAGCGCACCGGCCATGTTGATTCCGGAGGATCCGCCGAGCAGCAGGCCCTCGTTTTCCGCCAGATCGTAGACGAGCGGCAGCGCTTCCTGATCGGGGATCGACCAGGCATGTTCGACCTCCAGGTCTTCGATGATCGGTGTCACCCGGCCAAGCCCGATGCCCTCGGAAATGGAACCGCCATCGCTCGGTTTTGCCTCGCCGGTGGTGAACAGGCTGGTCATGGCTGCACCGAGGGGATCGGCACAGCCGATGACAACACCAGGCTTTTGCTCTCGCAAGTATGTCGAGACACCTGCCAAGGTGCCGCCGGTCCCGATCGCGCAGATGAACGCATCGACACGGCCGCCGGTCTGGCTCATGATTTCAGGCCCGGTCGTGATATAATGCGCTTTTCGGTTGTCCAGATTGTTCCATTGGTCGGCGAACAACACACCATTGGGCTCAGTCTTTGCCAGTTGCTCGGCAAGCCGGCGCGCCACATGCTGATAGTTGTTCGGATCCTTGAAAGGCCGCGCCGGCACCTCGACAAGTTCCGCGCCGCACAGGCGCAGCATGTCCTTTTTCTCCCGGCTTTGCGTTTCGGGGATGACGATGATGGTCCGGTAGCCGCGGGCGCTTGCGACCAATGCAAGCCCGATCCCGGTGTTTCCCGCTGTGCCTTCCACGATCAGACCACCCGGTCTGAGGTCTCCGCGCGCCTCGGCCTCCAGAATCATTTGCCGGCCGGCGCGATCCTTCACCGATTGTCCCGGATTCATGAATTCGGCCTTGCCCAGTATTTCGCAACCGGTTTCTTCAGACAGCGCATTCAGGCGAATCAACGGGGTGTTGCCGATCGCATCGACCACAGAGGAAAACACAGCCATCAGCACGGGTCCTTGAGTTTGCCGCAGGTAGGCTGGCGACGCTAAAGGGCGTTTTCACCCGGATCAAGCGCAACCCGGTGTTCTTCATTCAAAAGCATTGAAAGTGTTAGTCTGCTTATTCTGATACACGGATGGATCAGAACCAAAAAGACACTAAAATACCGGTATAAAGAATGTGATCTGAGTTGGACCGCGCAGCGTAACGGGACTAACTTTGAAAATTCTCCGGCAGGTACGTGCGGTGCTGGCCGATATGCACGAGCAAGACAATGGAACAAAACATCACCGGATTGGATGAGCTGCTGGCCGGCTACGCCGCTGGCACATTGGCCGCTCCGGCCCATGCGCTGGTCGGCGCGCATCTTGAGATGACTCACCGGAACCACGGGTACGTGGCATCTTTGGAGGCATTGGCCGGGCAGGCGCTCGAAGACACGGAGCCGGTCGCGCTGTCTGATAGGGAGACGGCGTTGAATTCGATTTTCGACGACCAGACGATCCTTATTGAACCTGTCGCCGAAAGTGCTGAAGCGGGTGCTGCTGCGCCTCCGTCCAGCCTCCGTTCGATCGTTGGCAAGTCGATGGAAGAGCTGCCGTGGAAATCGCTTCTGCCAGGTGTGCGTGAATGCAAGTTCGGCGAGATCGACGGCTGCAACGTGAGCCTGCTCTGGGTGCGCGGCGGACGCGCCATGCCGTCCCATACTCACCACGGAACCGAGTTGACCCTGGTTCTGAAAGGTGGATTTTCCGATGCGGACGGCCACTATGCGCGCGGCGACATCGCGTTTGCCGACGACAACGTGGATCACCGGCCGATCGCCGACGAAGGTGAGGACTGCATTTGTTTTGCGGTCACGGAGGGCCGGCTTCAACTGACCGGGATCGTCGGGCGGTTTATCGCGCCGTTTGTCCGCACCTAGCCAATCTGAACCTGTAGGGGCAGCCGTATACCGGTGAGACCCATCAGGAGGCTTTCTTGTCAAAACACTATGTTGCGCAGCCAGATCATGGCTGCGCCTGGGTGACCGGGGCCAGTTCCGGCATTGGGCGCGAGCTTGCGCTGGCATTTGCAAAATCCGGCTGGACAGTGGCGGTAACGGCACGGTCCGAAGATGCGCTCGCCAGTCTGCGGGACGCGGCCGCATCCTCCGCTGGCCGGATCGTTCCGCTGGCCGGAGATGTCTCCGACAATGAGCTGATGGCCGCGCATGCACAAAGCATCGCCGAAACACTTGGCCCGGTCAGCCTGCTTGTCGCCAACGCCGGTGTTTACTATCCGCAGGACGGCCTTGAGGGCGACCTGGCGCAATGGCATGCGTCATTTGCGGTGAATTTGAACGGGACGGTGAATGTCCTGCTTCCGGTGATTTCGCAAATGAAAGCGGCGGGGCGCGGACAGGTCGCAATCGTTGCGTCCGTGGCCGGCTATAGCGGTTTGCCCACATCTGCCGCCTATGGCGCGACAAAGGCGGGCCTGATCAACATGGCCGAATCGTTGAAGTTCGATCTCGACCGTGCCGGAATCCGTATTCAGATCGTCAATCCCGGCTTTGTCGACACCCCAGCGACGAAGTCCAATCCGTTTCCAATGCCTCATCTGATGAGCCCGGAGGATGCCGTGTCCGCCATATTGAAAGGGCTGGCTCATCCGTCAAAGTTCGAGATTGCCTTTCCCGGCCCGTTTGTGCGTCAGCTCAAGTTTTTGCGGCTGTTGCCGTACCGGTTCTATTTTCCACTGGTGGCGCGGGCGACGGGATGGGCGAAAAAAGGCCCGGCCTGACACTGCGGGACTTGTCTGGCAGGGCAGGCCGCTCAGCCGGACTTGACATAGACGAGCTGGCGCACGTCGATGTTGCCGGCCCGAAATCCCGCCTCGCAGTAATGCAGGTAAAACTCCCACAGGCGTTTGAACCGGTCGTCGAACCCAAGCGGGCGAATGCGCGGCCAGGCGTCCCAAAACCGTGAGCGCCACTCCGCGAGCGTGCGGGCGTAGTCCTGACCAAAGATCTTCTGCGCCGTCATGTTGAGGCCGAGGGACTTGCCGATTTCGGCCAACTTGGCCGGCGGCGGCAACATGCCGCCCGGGAAAATGTGCCGCTGGATGAAGTCGGTGCCGCGCCGATAGTCCTCGAACATATAGTCCTGGATCGTGATGATCTGAAGTCCAGCCCGCCCGCCGGGTTTCAAGCAGCCGGACAGCTTCTGGAAATAGGTCGGCCAATAGCGCTCTCCGACCGCTTCAAACATTTCGATGGAGGCAATCCGGTCGTAGGTGCCCCGTTCGTCTCGATAATCCTGGAAGCACACGTCGACCTTTTCGTTGAGGCCGGCCTTGAAGATCCGCTCGCGTGCAAAGTCGTATTGCTCTTGCGAGATGGTCAGTGCCTTCACGTTGGCGCCAACTTCCTTGCCGACGAATTCGGCAAAGCCGCCCCAGCCACATCCGATCTCCAGAACCGAGTGGTCCGGCCGGATATCGGTTTCGCGGACCAGCGAGGCGTATTTCAACGCCTGAGCCGCCTCAAGCGATTGGGTCCGCTCGTCAAAGATAGCGGAGGAATAGGTCATCGTTTCGTCGAGCCACTCCCGGTAGAAGGCGTTGCCGAGGTCATAGTGGGCGGAAATGTTGCGCCGGGACCCGCGTTTGGTGTTGGCGTTGAGCCAGTGGCGGATCGACAGCAGAACGCGCATCACCGGCCGGCCTTTGAGCGCCTCCAATGTGGCGTCGCGATTGATGCAAAACAGTTCCAGGAACGTCGTCACGTCGGGCGAAGACCAATAGCCCGCCATATAGGCTTCGCCGACACCAACGTCACCGCCCTGAACCACCATGCGGACAAAGCGCATGTCGTGGACATCCAAAACGGCATCCGGTCCAGGCTCCTGGCCTTCGACGATGAAGATGCGTCCATCGGGCAACGTCACCTGTAAGGAGCCGTATTGCAGGGACAGGAGCAGATTGAACCCCATCCGTGTCATGCGGGGCAGACCGGCGAGCGCCTGCCGGGCGTTGTCCTTTCGCAAAATGACGGGCGCAATCATCTTTAACCTCACTCAAACAAGCTGCGACGAACCGGCTGCGGGCCGGGCATCGCCGGATCGCGATTTGCGTATAAAACCGGCTTTCGGCCGAGGATGAAAGCGTACACGCTTGCGCCAGATTTTAAAGGCTTCCCAGTGAATTGCGGCCATGACCTTGAGCGTCATGAAGGGGATCTTCATACACAGCCGGCAAAGCACCGCCGTGGTCAAGGGACGGTGCTCGCCGCTGAACGTGGCCGACAGAAGCGGCCCTTCGCCGTCCGTCTCAAGAATGCGAACGCGCACTGCGCGCCCCGGCGGCAGGAGGCGGAAATGGTAGTGCTGGTCCATGTCGATGAACGGGGAGACATAAAACTCCTTCGCCTGGTCCTGGCGGAGGCCGGCATCGCTCAACTGGCCCGGGCGGACCGGGGCGACATAGGTGTGGAGGCCGCCAAACGTATTACGGACTTCATAAACGACCGCGGTCAGAGCGCCTGACGCATCATAAGCGTAATAAACGCTGAGCGGATTGAACACATATCCAAGGATACGCGGATATGCGAGTAGGAGGACGCGCGCCGGGCGCGCCACGCCCTTGTCCTGCAACAGCCGGTCGACATGCCCCCTGAGATCTTCACCCGTTCGCGGGCCGTGGTCGCGCGGGTAAAATGATACAAGATTGAAGCGGCCGACGGAGAAGAACCGGCTTTGCGCCCCGGCATCGTTCAGCCGGTCGAGATCAACAAGCGCGCAGAACACGTTGTAGCTGAACCGGTGTGCCTTCGGTTTCATGCGCTGATGCATGACCTTGCCAGCGTAAAGCACGGCGGCCGCGTCCGGCGCCGCCGCGTTGTTTGCCATTGTTGTGGTCTTTTGTCCGATCATTCCGCTGCTTCCAGGATGGCCTCCGCTGCGGGCGCCACATCCCAAGGCACAGTGCCGCCAAGGGCGCGGGCCACGGCCAGGCCGGAGGCGATCCCGTCCTCATGAAACCCGTTGGCCGCCCAGGCGCCGCAATACCACGTGTTGTTGACGCCCTGGATGATATCGAGCCGGCGTTTGGCGTCGAGGGCGGCGGCATCGAATTGCGGATGATCATAGGTAAAGCGCGCAAACGTGCGGTCGGCCGCCGGCGGTGTTTTCGGGTTCAACGTCACGAAGATCGGTTTGGACCGGTCAATGTTCTGAAGCCGGTTCATCCAGTAGCTGACGGTTACGTCGTCCTCGGGCGTGTTGCCGACGTCGGCCATGAAGTTCCAGGACGACCAGACCCGCTTGCGTTTCGGCATCAACCTCTCATCGCGGTGCAGATAGACATCGTTTGGCCGGTAACGCATCGCGCTCAAAAGCGCGCGCTCTTGCGGGCTCGGGTCATCCAGCATGGCCAGGCTCTGATCGGTGTGGCTCGCCAGAATGATCTGATCGAACGTGTCGGTCTCGCCGGAACTGTCGGTGACGTGGACGATCCCGTTTTCGCGTCGGACACCGACCACTTGCGCGCCCAGCCGGATATGGCCCGAAAGGGGGGCCAGCAGCTTTGCGACATAGTTGCGGCTGCCGCCGGAGACTGTCCGCCACAATGGGCGGTCAGTATGTATCAGCCGGTGATTGTCGAAAAATGCAATGAAGCTTTCGGCCGGATAATCCCGCATCTGGTTCAACGGTGTGGACCAGATCGCCGCGCCCATGGCCAAAAGATAGTCGTTCACGAAGGCCTCGGAATAGCCTTCCGTTTCCAGATATTCCCCGAGCGACCGGCCGTAGAGCCGCCCGCTGGTCAAATCGGTAGGGGCCTTTTTGTTGAACTTGAAGATTTCCCGGAGCATGCGCAAAAACCGCGGGGAGGCGATGTTCCGGCGCTGTGCGAACACGGTATTGAGCGACGTTCCCGCCCATTCCATCCGGCCGTTGTTGCCTGAAAATCCGAAGCTCATGTCGCTTGCTTCGGTTTTCACATTCAAATGATCGAGAAGAGCGGTGAAATTGGGATAGTTGAGTTCGTTGTAGACGATGAAGCCGGTGTCCACGCTCATTGGGCTGCCGTCGTAGTCGATATCGACCGTCGCGCTGTGTCCCCCGGGCCGGAGCCGCTTTTCATACAAAACAACCTGATGCTTTTCGCTGAGGGCCCAAGCTGCGCTGTTTCCGGCAATGCCGGCGCCGATAACGGCAATCCGCATGGCGTGTCCTTTGTTGCTGTTTTTTACCGTTGGCAGGGCAATGCGCGGCCGGGACGCCGGTACCGGCTTTGCGGTTCATGTTCGCGGTACGCCCAAAGCGCGGCGTCAGATCAGTATTTGATTTCGAGTAATGCTTGATTTGTAAGAAAAAAAGCGGCCTCCATACCGCAGGCCGCTTTTTCTGAGCAATTATGTACACCCGCCTTTTAGGCGTGCAACGTGTCAACCAACCAATTCCACGCGACTTGAACGCGATTGACCGCCGCTTCGAAGAAACCGAGAATGCCGGACCACACGGCCTCACCGAATGCCGCCACGTTCAACAAGGCGGATGTCTCAATCGGTTTTTCGGTCGTTTCGATGAACTCCACCGACGTCGCCGTTTCGCCCTCATGCATCACGCGCCGGGTAACGACCAACGGTGCGTCGCTTACAACGCGGGACTCATCAATCTTGGCAACCGCCGTTTCGGGATCGATCGAGCGCACCACAACGGCGCGGCCATCGGGCAACAGGTGTGTCTCGTTGGTGTTGACCTCGGAGCCGTAAATGACTTCGCCGTAAGCGTCGATCAGTTCGACCCAGATCGTCTGCCTGCCATTGAGCGTCACTTCGCCGACCCAGATGCTGAGATCGCTCGCCAACGGGTCGGTTTGCTCAACCGACGCCGATGCGACCGTGACGGCAAGGCTGTCTTCCGGCAACGTGATGGTTTCTTGCGGCAGGCCGGCGGCAGCGGCCGGCGCTGTTGCCAAGCCGGCAAGGACGGCAAACACAGCCGCGGCTTTCATTGTCTGGTGCATTTTACGCCTCCCAAGGCCAATACCACCAAAGACCGCAGGCCGAAGAGTAGAGCGTTGCGTTTTCGCCTTATGCCCGGGTGAACCTCATGGCCACGGTTTCGCCATTATTACACCATAATCCCGCCGAGAAGTGTAATTTGGATCACAAATCCACGTGATTTTGGTAACTCTTCATTAATATATGGGTGTCGCCTGTTGGATTTGCGAGAGGCCGGGCGGCTATCACGCCGTTGTCTATTGGCAAAATAGCTTACCAACCCGGTCACATTTTTCGTGATCGAAAAGTGACTTTAGGGAAATCGGGCGCCTGGCTCCGGCGCCGAAGTGCTTGGTGTGAGATTTGCGTGCTCTGAAACCGACAGCATCGTGCCCCCGCGCCTGCCAATCAGGACAGGCGAACCCTGCGTAAGGTCGCACGCTGAAGCGGCCCGCCAATCTCTTTTGAAAACGCGGCTTTCGGCCGACGGTGTCATGCCCGCCGCCGGTAATCCCTTTGCGACAAAACATCCAGCATGGCATCGGCCGTCATGGGCGGTGCCAGCGCGTAGCCTTGCAAGGTGTCACAGCCCAACTCGGTCAGCACATCCGCGTGCTTCATGGTTTCCACACCCTCGGCGGTCACGGAGATCCCTTGGGCCAAGCCGATTTCAATAATCGACCGCACCAATCGAAGCTGGGTGGACGACTCGGTGATCGGCGCGATCAGAGCCCGATCGATTTTCAAGCGCGAGGGCGAGAGTTTCATCAAGGCGATGATGGAGGCGTGTCCGGTCCCAAAATCGTCGATTTCAATATCAATGCCCATTTTCCTGAGGCGACGGACATTCGCGCACACCCGTTCATCCGGTTCATCGAAAAAGATCGACTCGAGCAATTCAAACGAGATCGTGCCTGGCTGAAAGTCCAGATTTTTCACCGAGTCAATCAGCGTGTTGTCCCGAAGCCGGTTGGCGGAAATGTTGACCGACAGTTTGGGAATGGACAATCCACGATGCGCCCACGACTGAAAGTCGTGATGTGCTTGAGCCAGAATTTCGGAGTCGATTTGCGAAATCACATTTAGCTCTTCGGCGAGCTCCAGAAAATACTGGGGCGCCAACACGCCATGTTTTGGATGTTTCCACCTGGCGAGCGCCTCGACGCCTGTAACTTCACGGCTTTTTGCATTGAATTGCAGTTGATAGACCGGAAAAAAAGCAGATGCTTCAAGGCCGGTGAAGATCTCGTCGGCAAGGTTCTTCTTGTAGATGATTTCCCGCTGGATTTTTTCGGAAAAGAATTCGATCCGGTTTTTGCCGTTGCGTTTGGCGCGGTACAGGGCGGTATCTGCGTGGAGCAACAGCTGATCCACGTTGTCGACGGGCCCCTGGTCATACGCAATGCCGACGCTCACATTGCACCGGCAGGACTGGCCGTCGATCAGGACCGGTTCACGAAGGACTTCGCTCAAGCGCTCGCCGAGCAACCGGAGATTGGCCTCATTGTTGTCTCCGCGGCCGATCACAATGAACTCATCGCCACCAATGCGGGCAACAAAATCATCTGGCCGTACGTTCGCCCTCAAACTGCGCGCGATGTTTTCCAGCAACCGGTCACCGGCGGCGTGCCCGAGCGTGTCATTGATCTGTTTGAAGTTGTCGAGATCAATGTGCAGCATCGCAACGCCGCCCGGCATGGACGCCTGGGCTTTCAAAAAAGTTTCGACACCGCGTCGATTCGCGACGCCGGTCAAATGGTCGTGCGTTGCCAGATGTTTGTTCCGGGCAAGTGCGGCGGAGAGTTCGACATTGCGCTGCTCGGCAAGATCCTTTGCGCGCTGCAACTGGTTTGCAAGGTTCCGGCGGATGATGTCCTCGAATTCGGTGATGAGCATCAACGCTGCACCAGAGACGATGACGGCAATCGCCGCGCGTATGGCAAAGACGGAAACACCGGTTGCCGCTTCGAACTGGCTTGTCCCGATCAAAGGCAATCCAGCGATCTCCACCGGAGAAGAAACCAGCTGGGTCGCGCCATAGGCAATGAAGCCAAAGGCGGCGAGGATCAAAGCGATGGAAGGCCGCTCAATCCGGTTTCGGAATGAGCGGTCGAGAAGAAACGCCGTTCCGGCACAAAAGGCCGCCGGCACGCCGATGCAATACCGGGCAAACAACTCCAGAACGCTTGTGGTCGGTATCAACATGACCGCGCCGAGCCATGCCGATGCCAAAGCGGCGGAGATCACAATCCCCTGCATTGCCAGCCTCGGCCCGTTCCAAAAAGCGAATAAAAACAGCGGTAAAAAGGAGACAGCGGCCAAACTGAGGGTGAGCTTGGGAAACTGGATACTGCCGCCAAACATGACCAGCCACTCAAACACGCCATGGAGCAGTCCAAACAAGGCCAAGAGCCGCATCCGGCTAACAATCGCGGCTCCAACGTGACCGACTGTCCGGACCGCCATGACAAGCCCGAGCGTGAAAAACGCAAGTCCATAAATGCCAAAAAGAATTTGTTCCGAGGAATCTATCACCGGTCCCTCAATTAACGTCGGAAGTATGTTTTGCCGGTTGGATGACCTAACGGCGATGGGGCTTTATGCGTTCAATATTCAAGCATAACTTATGTAGAAAAAGTTGAAAATAATGCGGTTTTATGAAATCTTGCGGTGAAATATTGAGGATATAGCGTAAAATACTAATAATAAAACGGCCGTGACCATTGGCGAGAATGACAATTAGAGTTGGCGCTGGACATGGCCGATGAAATTCGACGCCTCGCGTTCAGCAGAATCAGACATCAGCACTCTTCACAGACCGCCGCAGCCGGGCCCATGGCATAGGTGAAGGGCAATGTTGGAAAGATCTCGTCGGCCGCGCGGTTTTATCGGCGTGATGGCAGCCGGGTCAGAGCCTCATGCCAATCGGATGATTGTTTTATCGCACGCGGAAGGGTGATGGCTCCCCAGGCCGGACTCGAACCAGCGACCCAGCGATTAACAGTCGCTTGCTCTACCAACTGAGCTACTGGGGATCACCACATAGTGTAGCAGCTCTTGGCCGCCACGTCAGTGCGCAAGCGTATATCAAACGCATCGGCCGTTTGCCAAGCCCTGTTTTCGTTTTTTTACGGCAAAACGCGTCCCATCAAGGTTGGTCACTAAAAAGCGATCTACGTCAATGGATTAGCGGGAGCTTGCGGCGGTTTCGGCGCAGGTCATCACGCCGTTTTTCCGTCCGTCGGTTTGTCCAGATGATGTTCCGTTGTGATGCCCTCGCCAGCGCGCCATGCGATGCTGTCACAATGGTTGTTCCGCCGCTGCGGACGCGTTACAGATGGTGTGTCACGGTTTTCCAAATGCGTCTTTGCGTTTGGGAATGAAACGGGAATCCGGTGATCGGTGTCGTGCCGTCATTCCGGAGCTGCCCCCGCAACTGTAGGCGGACAGTAGCCCTGCCCATGCCACTGGCTTGATGAAAGCTGGGAAGGCGCAGGCGCCGCGATGATCCGCGAGCCAGGAGACCGGCCGTGATCGTGTCAACCTCGTTCGCGCCGTCGGGTGGACGGCGAAAGGGTCGCGTGATGATTGCTTTGCCTGGCAACGCCGGCACGATGCGCCAACCGCTGGTGGTATACCGATGACCAGCGGGAATGCCACGCTTGTGACTGGCGGCGCGCGGTCAGGCAAAAGCCGGTTCGCCGAGCAATTGTGCGTGCGCTCCGGCCTTGACCGGATCTATCTCGCCACCGGCGCGCCATTTGATGACGAGATGAAGGCGCGGATCGACGCGCATCAGGCCCAGCGCGGTGTCGGTTGGACGACGATCGAGGAGGGCCTCGATCTTGCGGGCGCGGTAATGCGTGCCGCGGGCCCGGATTGCGTCGTCCTTGTCGATTGCCTGACGCTTTGGCTGAACAATCTCATGATGGCTGAGTGCGATCTTGCCGCGGAAACGGCACGGCTAACCGACGCGATCCGAGGTCTCAACGGGCCTTGCGTCCTTGTGTCCAATGAAGTGGGTCTCGGGATCGTGCCGGAAAACCGCCTGGCGCGGACGTTTCGCGATGCGCAAGGCCGACTCAATCAGGATATCGCCAGCGTCTGTGCGCAGGTTGTCTTTGTGGCGGCTGGGCAACCTCTTCTTATGAAATCACGTCAAGAACCGGAGATAACTTTATGAAAATCGGTCAAAAAATTCCTGCAACGATCGTGACTGGTTTTCTGGGCGCGGGTAAAACCACCTTGATCCGCAATTTGCTCGAAAACGCGGATGGAAAGCGGATCGCGTTGATCGTCAACGAGTTCGGTGACCTCGGTTTTGACGGGTCGCTGGTCAATGGCTGCGCGGATCCAGATTGCGCGGCCGAAGAGGTTGTGGAACTGACCAACGGCTGCATCTGCTGCACGGTTGCCGATGATTTCCTGCCGACCATGGAAATGCTGGTCGCCCGGGAGACACCGCCCGACCATATTGTCATCGAAACGTCCGGCCTGGCGCTGCCGCAGCCGTTGGTGCGGGCCTTTTCCTGGCCAAGCGTGAAGCCGAAGGTGACCGTAGACGGGGTGATCACCGTTCTTGATGCTGCCGCGCTGTCAGAAGGCCGGATCGCCATGGACGAAGAAGCGCTCGCCGCGCAACGGGCGGCGGACGAGGCGCTTGACCACGAAAGCCCGGTGGAGGAGCTTTTTCACGATCAGCTCCGCTGCGCCGATCTCGTTGTTCTCAACAAGGCGGACCTTGTGGGGGACGCCGATATGGATGCGGTGCGGACCCGTATTTCCAAGGATCTGCGGGCTGCGGTGCACATGGTGACCGCCGAAGGTGGCCGGCTGCCCAGTGACGTGCTGCTGGGCCGGGGGTCTGCGGCGGAAGACAACATGGCAGGCCGGCACGAGCATCACCATCACGACGATGGCCATCATGACCATGACGATCACCACGACCATGCCCATGGTGATGATCCGCATCACCACGATCATCACCATCATGATGATTTTGAAAGCCATGTGCTGGATGTTTCCGGGTTTTCCGACCTCAAGGATGTGGAAGCGCGGGTGCTTGAGACCATGGCGGTACCGGGGGTTCTCCGCATCAAAGGCGCTGTGTCGATCGAGGGCAAAGCCGCCCCGGCGATGGTCCAGGCCGTTGGGCCGCGGGTGGAAACCTGGTTTGCCGCCGGCTCGGAAAGCGCGGGTCGTCTCGTGGTGATCGGCTTGAGGGGGCTCAATCTGGCCCAAATCGACCAGGTTCTTGGCGCCAAACGGCAGGCGGCATAACGTTCATGCACATCCTGGCCAGCCAGTCGCGCCGGATTGACGATGGTGCAGACGCCGTCGATCTGGCGCAAACGCCGGCGGATATTCTGTTCCTGTCGGCGGCCGACACCGAACTCGGCGGTCTGGCCGCGGCGCATGACGCGCGCGGCGACAACCGGGCCTCGCTGCGCCTGGCGAGCGTGATGGCATTGCAGCATCCTTACTCCGTCGACCTTTATGTGGATCAGACGGTGAGCGGGTCGCGGCTGGTGGTTCTTCGTCTTTTGGGCGGAGCCGAATACTGGCGCTACGGGCTGGAACGGCTGGAGGAAGCAGCGCGGGCGGGAACGGTAAAGCTCGCTGTCATGCCCGGCGACGATAAATGGGACGCGGATCTCGTGGCGCGCTCGACCTTGCCGGCCGAAAGCGTGCACCGGCTGTGGCGGTATCTGGTTGAGGGCGGCACGGAAAACTACGCCAATGCCCTTCGCTTCGCCGAGCATGAAATCGGCCGGGGCCTTGATCCGGCCCAGCCGGTGCCACTGCCGCGGGCCGGCATCTATCTGCCCGGGCATGGTCTTCCCGATCTTGCCGCTTTGAAGGCGAGCTGGCGCGACCCTGACCGGCCCATGGCCGCGCTGGTGTTTTACCGGGCCTTGGTGCAGGGCGCGCAAACGGCGCCCGTCGATGCCCTGGTTTCCGCCTTGGATCTCGCTGGTGTGAACGCGCTCCCGGTGTTCGTGGCAAGCCTGAAGGACGCGGAATCGGCCGCTATTTTGTCGAGCCTTTTTGACGGCGCCGACCCGGATGTTGTTCTCAACGCGACCGCCTTCGCGGTCTCCAAGGCAGGCTCCGCCCACAGCAAGACCGTGCTCGATGCGCCCGGAAAACCGGTCTTGCAGGTGGTCTTTTCCTCTTCGTCGCGAGACGGCTGGGAAGACAGCGACCAGGGCCTGTCGGTCCGCGACCTGGCCATGCATGTGGTTCTGCCGGAGGTCGATGGGCGGGTGCTGACGCGTGCCGTGTCCTTCAAGGAGGAGGGCGCCTTCGATGCCGCGACCCAGTCGATGCCGGTGCGGTTCGTGCCCGCCGCGGACCGGGTCCGATTTGTCGCGGAACTTGCGGCAAACTGGGCCCGTCTCGGTCGCACTCCGGTCAAAGATCGAAGGGCCGCATTGGTGCTTGCCAACTATCCCAACAAGGATGGCCGGCTTGCCAATGGGGTTGGGCTCGATACGCCCGCGTCCTGCGTCAACCTCTTGAACGCGATGCGGGCAGCCGGATACCAGACGGGACCGGTCCCTGGCTCTTCCAGGGAGCTGATGGATCTTTTGACCAGCGGTGTGACCAACGCGCTGGAGGACCGGCAATCGCGCGGCGGATATGAATCCCTCGATCTTAGCGACTATACCGCCGCGTTCATGCGTTTGCCCGAGCGTGTCCGGTCCGCAGTGGGCGAGCGTTGGGGCGGGCCGGAGGCCGATCCCCATGTGGTGGGCGGGGCTTTCCGCCTTGGTATTCACCGCTTCGGCAATCAGGTCGTCGGCATTCAGCCGGCACGCGGCTACAATATCGATCCAAAAGAGACCTATCACGACCCGGATCTCGTCCCGCCGCACCACTATTTCGCGTTTTACATCTGGCTGCGGGAACATTTCGGCGTTGATGCCGTCGTGCATCTTGGAAAACACGGCAATCTGGAGTGGCTCCCCGGCAAGGCGCTGGCGCTGTCGGAGGCTTGTTATCCGGAGGCGGCGCTTGGACCGGTGCCGAACATTTACCCGTTCATCGTCAATGATCCGGGCGAGGGTGCCCAGGCCAAACGCCGGACATCGGCTGTCATTATCGATCATCTGACACCGCCGCTCACCCGGGCCGAAAGCCACGGCGTTGCCGGTGAGCTCGAGACGCTGCTTGATGAATATTATCTGGCGAGCGGGGTCGATCCGCGGCGCTTAAAGGCGCTGTCGGCGGACATTCTGGCGCTCGCCGGCCAGCACGGCCTCGACACCGATATCGGCTTGACGCCGGACATGGACGAGGACACCCGGCTTGCGCGCCTGGATGCGCATCTGTGTGACTTGAAGGAACTGGAAATTCGCGATGGATTGCACATCCTAGGTCGGAGCCCGAAGGACGGATTGCTGACGGATCTCCTGGTCGCGCTGGCCCGTGTTCCCCGCGGCCAAACGGCCGGCGACGACAGTCTGCACAGAGCGATCGCGAAGGATCTGGGATTTGAGGGCTTCGATCCGCTGGATTGTGATTTCGCCAATATGTGGCAGGGGCCGAGACCCGAGGTTCTGGAATCGGTCTCGCCGGCGCCCTGGCGGTCGCACGGCGATACGGTGGAACGGATTGAGCTGCTGGCTCTCCGGATTGTGGGAGGAGGGTCCGCGCCGGATGATTTTGAAAACACACACGCGGTCCTAGGGGAGATCTACGACCGACTAAAACCGGCGGTGACGGGTTCCGGGCCCGCGGAGACAGCCGCGGTTCTAATGGCGCTGTCCGGCGGGTTCGTGCCGCCGGGGCCGTCGGGCGCGCCCTCGCGCGGCCGGCCCGATGTCCTGCCGACCGGCCGGAATTTTTATTCCGTTGATGTGCGGGCCGTACCGACCGAGACAGCCTGGCGCCTGGGCGCGCAATCGGCTGAGCTTATTGCCGAACGGTACTTTCAGGACGAGGGCGAATGGCCGGCCGCACTGGTGCTGACCTGTTGGGGCACGGCGAATATGCGCACCGGCGGCGATGACATTGCCCAGGCGCTGGCGCTGATCGGGGCCAAACCCGTTTGGGAGGCCGGCTCCGGCCGGGTCACGGGTTTTGAAATCCGATCCCTGTCGGACCTCAAACGCCCGCGCATTGATGTCACACTCCGCGTTTCTGGCTTCTTCCGCGACGCTTTCCCGCACCAAATCGATCTGTTCGACAGCGCGGTGCGGGCGATCGCGGATCTTTCCGAGCCGGAAAAAGCCAATCCGATCGCGGCGCTGGTTGCCGAAGACCGTGAACGGTACGTCGCCCAAGGATTTGATCGTGACGAAGCGGCCCAACGGGCGGGTTTCCGGGTGTTCGGATCAAAACCCGGCGCTTATGGCGCTGGATTGCAGGCGCTCATTGACGAGGGCATTTGGGCCGAACGGGCCGATTTTGCCGAAGCGTTTCTCGATTGGGGCGGATATGCCTATGGCGGGCGCGCAGCCGGTGTCGCCGCAAGATCGGGTCTTGCCGACCGTCTGCGATCCGTCGATGCGGTGATCCACAATCAGGACAACCGGGAGCACGACCTGCTCGACAGTGACGACTACTACCAGTTCGAGGGCGGTTTGGCGGCGACCGTCGAAACGCTGTCCGGCACGGCGCCGAAAATCTATCACAACGATCACTCCCGTCCGGAACGGCCGGTGGTGCGCGCTCTGTCGGAGGAAATTGGCCGTGTCGTCCGCGGCCGGGCGGCCAATCCCAAATGGATCGCCGGCGTCATGCGCCATGGCTACAAGGGCGCCTTTGAGATCGCAGCGACTCTTGACTATCTGTTTGCCTTCGCGGCCACGACACCGGCCGTTGGCGACCATCATTTCGACCAGCTCTATGATGCCTATCTGGACACCGAAACGGTGCGGGCGTTCCTGGAGGATGAAAATCCGGCCGCCTACCGCGATATCGTTGCCCGGTTCGAGGACGCGATCGCCAGAGGTCTCTGGACGCCGCGCCGTAATTCGATCCATGCCCAGCTAACGGGTCTTAAGTCCGCGCTTCTTGAGGAAACACAACCATGACCGAGGAAAAGGCCAAAGCCCTCAGCGAAGAGGAACTGAACGCGCGCCATGCGGATAAAATGCGCAAGAAAAAAGCCGCGCGCGACAAGATCATGGCCACGAAGACCATCGAGAAGGGCCTCGTGATCGTCAACACCGGCAAGGGCAAGGGCAAGTCGACTGCCGGCTTTGGCATGGTGTTTCGCTCACTCGGCCATGGCCACCGGGTCGGTGTGGTTCAGTTCGTCAAAGGCCGGATCGAAACCGGCGAGCGCATGGCGCTGGAACGGTTTTCCGATCTCGTCACCATCAAGCGCATGGGCGAGGGCTTCACCTGGGAAACCCAGGATCGCCAGCGGGACATCGATGCGGCCCGTCAGGCGTGGGACGCGGCCAAGGAAATGATCCGCTCCCGAGACTACCGCATGGTTCTGTGCGATGAACTCAACATCGTCCTGCGCTACGATTACCTGCCGATCAGCGAGATCGTGGAGTTCCTGAAAACGGAAAAGCCCGAGGACGTGCACGTCGTTATCACAGGCCGGAACGCCAAGGTCGAGTTGCTGGAGATCGCGGACCTCGTGACCGACATGACAATGGTCAAGCATCCGTTCCGGTCCGGTGTGAAACCGCAAGAGGGGATTGAGTTCTAGGCGGCCAGCCATCCAACGTCAGGCGACCCGGTCTCTCTTCCCGGCAATGAATGCCGGTTTACCGGTTTGAATGGAACAAGGTGAGTGCCATGCGCAAGGTTTTCGATCAGACGACCCGCACCGCATCTGAACGGCATAGCGAACTGGTCCGGCGCTATGAGCTTGCGCGGACGCTCGTGGAATTCTTCGCGGCTATCATGTTCGTGATCGGCAGCATCTTCTTCTTCTTCTATGACAGCCTGCTTTTTGCCGGCACCTGGCTGTTTCTGATCGGATCGATCTTCTTCGCCGTACGGCCGACAATCCGGCTGATCCTGGAGCTGCATCTTGCCCGGTTGCCGGTGCCGGACGAATTCCGGCCCTACGGGGCGGCCCCAACACGTGCTGGCGGGGCGCGATGACGCAAAACGAAGGGTCCGGCCGCGTCCCGGCACTCATGATCCAGGGCACCGGGTCGAATGTCGGCAAGAGCCTGATTGTTGCCGGCCTGTGCCGCCTTCTGGCCGATCGGGGCGTGTCCGTCCGACCGTTCAAACCGCAAAACATGTCGAACAACGCGGCTGTGACGGCCGATGGCGGCGAAATCGGCCGGGCGCAGGCGCTTCAGGCGATGGGCTGCCGGGTGCCGCTGTCGGTTCATATGAACCCGGTTCTTTTAAAACCGGAAACCGACACTGGCGCGCAGATCATCGTCCAGGGAAAACGTTTCGGCACGATGCGGGCGCGCGAATATGGCAAGCAAAAGCAGCAGCTCCTTCCCAAGGTTCTGGAGAGCTTTTCCAAACTTGCGGCAGACGCGGACCTCATCCTGGTCGAAGGGGCGGGAAGTCCGGCTGAAATCAACCTGCGCGCCGGCGATATCGCCAATATGGGCTTTGCCGAGGCCGCTGATCTGCCGGTGGTCTTGTGCGCGGATATCGACCGCGGCGGTGTGATCGCCTCTGTCGTCGGCACGCACGCCGTGCTGGAGCCGGCCGAACGCGAGCGGATCAAGGGCTTTTTCATCAACCGGTTTCGCGGCGATCCCAGCCTGTTCGATAGCGGGATGCGGGAGATCGTGAAACGGACTGGCTGGCAAGGGCTTGGTGTCGTGCCCTGGTTTCAGGCGGCGTCACAACTGCCGGCCGAGGATGCGCTCGACCTGACAAGCGGACCGTCGAAGGACGGCATCAAGATCGCCGTGCCGGTCACCTCACGGATCGCCAATTTCGATGATCTTGATCCGCTCCGCATGGAGCCGGGTGTCGCGCTGGACCTGATCATGCCGGGCCGGCCCTTGCCGGTTGATGCCGATCTCGTGCTTTTGCCGGGGTCGAAATCGACGATCGGCGATCTGGGCTTTTTCCGGGCCCAGGGCTGGGATATTGACCTTGCCGCCCATCACCGGCGCGGGGGCCACATCCTCGGTGTGTGCGGGGGATACCAGATGCTCGGCCGCACGATCTCCGACCCGGAAGGGATTGAAGGAACGCAGGGTAAAGTGGCCGGACTTGGATTCCTGGACGTTGATACGGTGCTCACACCGGAGAAGTCCCTGGTCGAAGCCGCTGGAATTCATCTGGCGAGCGATGCGCCGGTGTCCGGCTATGAAATCCATATCGGGCGGACGGACGGTCCTGATTGTGCCCGGCCCATGATGCGGCTGACCGGATCGGGCGGCGCAGTCCGTGATGATGGCGCGGTCGCCGCCGACGGGCGGGTGAGCGGCACTTATCTGCATGGCCTTTTCACTGACGACGGCTTCCGCAACGCCTATTTGAAGAGTTTCGGCGCGGCTTCAGACCTTGCCTATGTCCAAACGATCGACCGGGTGCTGTATGATCTCGCCGCGCATTTGGCCTCCGCGCTCGATGTTGAAGATCTGCTCCGGATCGCGGAAACGCGGCGATAGGCGGATTGATCAGCCAGCGCCAATCGGGCCAAGGTTCCGGCGCTCCCACACCAAGAGTTGATTGTTTGCCGGCATCGCATGGTCCTGAAAGATTTCAAGGCCTTCGGCGCGCGCCATCTCATCAACCCACTCGAAGTCTCGAATGCCACTGACCGGATCCCGGGTTTTCAATTGGCCGTCAAAGGCTTCATTGCTGGGCGTCGTGAAGGTCCCGTCATATTTGAACGGACCATAGACCACGAGGCGTCCGCCGGGTTTCAGGATTTCACCCACGCGCACGAAAAACGCGGCGACATGCGCCTTGGAGATGATGTGCAGGGTGTTCGCGGTGTAGATGCCGTCGAACGCATTCGCCGAGTTCGGCTCTGGGAGCGGCCACGGGCCGTTCGTCACATCAAGGGAAAGCGGCTCTGCGACATTCGGCAGGTTCGCCTCCGACAGCCACAGGTCCATGTCCGCGATCGTGCGTGCCAGATCGCTCGGCTGCCATTGAAGATGCGGCAGCGAGGCGGCGAAATGAACCGCGTGCTGGCCCGTGCCGCTGCCGATTTCCAAGACCCGGCGCATGGGTGCGAATACGGTGACCAGTCTCTCCAGTATGACGGCCTTGTTGCGGTCGGCGGCGGGATTGAAGGGGCGCATGTTCAAGCTCATGGGTTGGGGTCAAAGGGCAGCTGCGGCAGCCAGCGCACCGGCAACCATTGTCGCCCAGGCGCCGTTCAGGATCTTTAAAGACCGGCCGATGTCGCGGGCTGTGGCGTCGATCCGCCCGGCCGGGTTCATATAGGGATCGTCGACCACATAGCCCGCGTAAGTCCTGGGGCCGGCTAGGGCAAGGTCCAGAGCACCGGCCATCGCCGCCTCGGGCCAACCGGCGTTGGGGGACCGGTGCTTGGCAGCATCGTTCCAAATGGCGCGCAAACTCTTAAAAGCCGAGCCTCCGGCGAGGGGGGCGGCGATTGCGATCAAAAGGCCGGAAAGGCGCGCGGCGGGCAGATTGACAAGATCATCGAAACGGGCGGCGGCCCAGCCATAGTCCTGATAGGTTTCGTTCTTGTGCCCGATCATGCTGTCGGCCGTGTTGATGGCCTTGTAGGCGATCAACCCAGGTAGACCTAAGAGAGCAAACCAAAACGCCGGGGCAACCACGCCATCGGAAAAATTCTCCGCGCCCGATTCAATCGCCGCGCGCGATACACCGGCCTCATCGAGGCGGGCCGGATCGCGCCCGACGATCATGGAAACGGCCTTCCGTCCGGCAGATAGTCCGTCGGCCGTCAAGGCATCGCGGACCCTCGCCACATGCCGGTAAAGGCTGTTGTGGGCAATGAACACCGCCGCGACAGAAACGGTCAAAGCTTCGCCAAACGGCAGCCGGTCAAAACCAGTCTGAAGCGCCCATCCCAAGAAACCGGCACTGGCCACGAGGACAATCAGGGTCGCAATTCCGCCGGCCCGTCTTCGCGTCGGCGAGAAGGAGCTTCTGTTGAGCCTGCGATCCATCGCGCCGATCGCTTTGCCAAACAGCACCACCGGGTGAGGCAGGCGCTTCCAAAGCCAATCCGGATCGCCGACGGCCGCGTCAAGTATGAGGGCGGCAACAAGAAGCCAAAGCGCGTGATCGAAGAACACCATCTGGGAGGGTTAGATTTCTTTCATGGCCTCGGCAAGCGCGCCGGACAGGCGCGCCAGAGACTCCGGCGAACCGGGCAGTCCGATGCGGATCCAGGTCGGCGCGTAGTCGAAGATCCGCGTCCAGATCTGGCGCCGGGCAAGGGCATCATGCAAATCCGCCGCGTTCCTGGCAGCCGCGAGCGCGTAAAGCGGTGTGCCTCCAAACACGCCCAAACCATTTTCGGCAAGCACCAGGGTTAGATCCGCCATCTTGTCGCTGAGCTGACGCTGCATGGCCTCTTGCCAAGCCAAATCACTCAAGGCCGCGTGCCCGATCTCAAGCGCCGGGCCGGACACGGCCCAGCTTTCCAGACGGGCTGCGGCCCGGGTGCAGATCTCGGCCGGTGCCGCCAAGAAGCCGAGCCTCAAACCGGCCAGACCAAAAAACTTGCCGAACGATCGCAGCACAAGCACCGGCTCGTCGTGCAGATGCGGCAGAACGCTGGCGCCGGGCATGACATCGGCGAAGGCCTCGTCGATCACAAGATAGCCGCCCCGGGACCCAAGGGTGCGTGCAACCTCCAGGAGGCTTGCGGCCTCCGTCAGGCGTCCGTCCGGATTGTTCGGATTCACGACCAAAACGTTTTTGACCGTGGCCGGAAGCGTATAGATGCTGGCACCTTCGCTGAGCGGGAGGCCATCGCGGAGCCACACCTCCTTGTGGCTGCCATAGGTGGGCGCGACAAGCGCGGTCTCTCCCGCCGGTAAAAGCGACGGTAACAACGAGATCAGCGCTTGCGTGCCGGGGGCCGCAACGAGACCGACGGGATCGGGCACCCGGTACGCCTTGCGCGCGGCGGTCAACAAGCGGTCCAGGCTGGACCGGTCCGGGAGGCGCGTCCAACTCGATGCGGTGAGGTCCTCAGGAAGCGGATAGGGATAGGGATTGATGCCGGTCGACAGATCCAGCCAGTCTTCGGGGGCGCCGCCGAACCGTTCAATTGCAATCGACAGATCGCCGCCGTGCTGCATGTCTCAGTTCCTTCCAGCCGTGTTGGGCCCCTGGGGCGCGGTTCATACAGGCAGCTCTAGCGGAATTGCAGGGGAAAAGTACAGGCGGCGTGCGGCACCGGTTGACTCGTCTGCGACGACCAGAATCCGGTGGTGCCGCAAAACCGGGTATTGGGCTGCCCGAACCAAACTTGACTTTGCGGCATATCAGCGCGAAAAAGAACAAAATAAGAACATTGACTGTGCTGGAGGCATTTTGCCGATGACATCGATCCGCCGCAGCCGGACGCCGCTCGACTTCGACAAAAACCGGCTTTTGTCCCAGTTGGGGCAAGCCCGGCAGACGCTGGTTCTGGCCCGGCGGGTGATGAAGCCAAAATCGGGCCTTGCCCGGGCGGCTGACGGGGTGATCGCGGAAATCGACGAGTTCGCCTTGGTCCTGACAGGCGACCGGGCCTATTTTCACGCCACGCCTCATGCCGTCCTGAGCGCGCCGGCAAAAAATGGCGGACCGGACACGGACTAGAGACATGGGCCACAAGGCAAGCGGGGCGGTCCGGTCTGTTTGGAAAGGTGAAGCGCCACTCCCGACGAGATCAGCGATGTCCCGGCAAACAGCGGCCTGGTTCGGTCTGCCGTTCACCAGCCTTATGTGCCGCCCGCGCTGGCCGCCGGCTGTCGTACCGCCGGATGAATGCCGCCCGTCCGGGTTTCCTCGATCAAATGGTCCACGACCTGGTCCAGTTTGCCACGGTCCAAGGGCGTGTCTTCCGCCACCTCGCCGGCCAGCGCCAATTGGCGGTCGGCCGATGTGCCGTTCTGGGCGATCTCCCGGACACGCATCAACTCGGCTTCGCAGCCGAAGAACTGGGCGTCCGGAAGCACGAGTTCGATCAATTCATCAATCAGATCGCGAAACGCCACCTTCTCGTTGCGGCCGAAATCAACCAGTTGGGCCCCGACGCCGTGGCGCTGGGCCTGCCACCGGTTTTCCGCGATGAGGAACCTGGAATAGGTGCGCCATTTCTGGTTGGCCCGCCGTAACCGGTAAAGCATGCGGCAAAGGCAGCGGAACAAGACCGCGATCGCCACGGTGTCCTCCACACGCGGGCAGACATCGGTGATGCGCATTTCAAGCGTCGGAAACCGGTCCGATGGACGCAGATCCCACCAGATCTTCGTGGCATCTTCGATCACGCCAGCCTTGACCAGCACGTCCACCGTTCGCCGATAGGCGTTGTGGCTTTCGAAAACCTCGGGCAGGCCGGTTCTCGGAAGTTCGTTGAACACCGACAACCGGTAGGACTTCAAGCCTGTTTTGCGGCCGCGCCAGAACGGCGATGACGTGCTCAGAGCCAGAAGGTGGGGCAGAAAATACGCAAGCTGATTGAAGAGGTCGTTCTTCAAGCTCTCGTCTTCGATCCCGACATGGACATGCATGCCGCAAATCAAGAGGCGCTTGGCCACGACCTGCATGCTTTCAGCCAGTTCGTTGTAGCGGGCCTTGTCGGTGTGCGGCTGTTCGGTCCAGTCGGCAAAGGGATGCGTAGAGGCGGCGATCGGTGCAAGGCCATGTTTTCCTGCTTCTCTGGCGATCGTCTGGCGGAAGAGTGTGAGTTCGTCCCGGACCTCGGCGGCGGACTGGCAGACCGGCGTGCCGACCTCGATCTGGCATCTGAGGAACTCCGGGCTGACACAGCCCTCAAGAGCGGATTCGCACGCGGAAAACAGGCTCGCCGGCGGATTGCTGGCAAGGGCCCGGGTGGTCCGGTCGACCAGCAGATACTCTTCCTCGACCCCGATGCTGAAACTTGGCTCTTTCATGGTGCCAGCATCGTCAACCCGGCCCGGCCGCGTCAAGAAAAAGCTTTGGCATCCGCGCCTGCGCCACGACAGTGATGGGATAGCAAAACAGGAACTGGAGGCCTCTGCCGGAATCGAACCGGCGTACACGGATTTGCAATCCGCTGCGTAGCCACTCCGCCAAGAGGCCGTCAGAGTGAGACTTTTCGCCTTATCAACAACTTACTGATTCAGGTCAAGCCCTGTTTTTTCAGCATTTTGCATAACATTGGATTTGTTAGGCAAATTCTGTTCATCTGGTGTTCTTGTCGATAGATCCATGGCGGGCCGTGAAGCCCCTCGCATCCCCGATTAAGCCGTTCCGATAGAGATAAACCACTCGCGCTAGGAACGCCTGATCAGCTGCGTCGAAATTGCCCAAGAATATTTCGCGACCATCAATCTTCACGCGAGCGCGATATTTTCCAGATCTCCTATGAAAAGAAACGCCGGTGTAACCAGAAGTGTTATCCTTGCGGCGAACACAATTTCTTTGATTGACCAAGTTGGGAACGTCTCGCAAGTTTGAAATGCGGTTATCCGTTCTATCGCCGTTGAGATGGTCAATTTGACCCTTCGGCCATTCTCCATAGTGAATTACCCAAGCAATCCGGTGAGCCTTGAATTTCTGGTTTCGAATTGTGCCGTGCAGATAGCCATCACCATCAATAGCCGTAAACGCCTCGGTCCCGGCATGGCGGCGGTTCCACTCCTGCCATCGTCCGGTCGTGGCAAAATAGCCGTCATTTCGCTCTTTCCAGAAAAGCTTCCCGCTTTCCGGTTCATAGCGGATTAGATCCGCCACCATGTATGGGTTGACCTTAAGTCTTCGCATCCTTTACGCGCCTTGCCAATTCGCGCTGATCGGCGCCCCTAGCATAGTGCCCGCCCATGCGGGCCGTATCACATCTTTGATTTCATTGACCGAATTGCCACTTTACCCTAAATCCCCGGCCGGGCTTTTTTAGCTCAAATAAAAAGCCGGTTGCCACTACCCGGCGCCGCTCTATCGGGGCGGCGGCTTAGAGAGAATGCCGGGGATGCATATGTCTCACTGCCTGCATCGCATCCCCAATGCCGCAGCGGCGTCCCGGTTTCTCAAGCCGGGCAGACCTATGTTTCGCGCTCAATTTCCAAATCTTTTGGCGCTCCAAATTGGACCACGCACCAATCCACAAACCGTTGCACTTCGGCCAAATCGTGACCGGTTGCCTCGTCAATCATTCGATCAATTCCGCTGGTAGCCAATTTGATTGACCCGCACTCTGCCTCAAACTGTTTCATTAAATGCGAGGCGGCAAAGGATACAAACCCAAGAAATGCGCCTTCCATGTAGTGCCCCTTCCACGGGTGCTGAATGGTCATTTCACGTTCCTCACTTCCATTCCATCCGTCTCAATTTCACGTCCCTGGACAGCCGCCCAAGATCCGCACCGCGTGAATAGTGCTTGCCCATCCTCGACGTCCGGTCCCCGATCATGTCTGCAATCTCGGTCGGGCTGTGGCCCCTCTCGCGCAGCTCACTGGCGAATGTGACCCTCAGACCGTGCAAGGTCAGGTCCTTCCCCGTCGGTATTAACTTGTCAAAGATCGGACTTTGCTTGAAGTCCTGCCAAGCTTTCCGCATGGCGTTTTCAGACGGGTAAGGCCGTCCTTTTGAGTTCTTGCAAATGGTCAGCGTCGTTTTTGTTTCTTGCGCCAAAGCGGTTTCTAGTTCTTGCCAGATATCGACATAAACTAACATGTCGTTCTTCTGCGCAGTATACTCTATACGCTGGCCTAAGTCACTGTTTTCTGTTATATTATCCCATCTTAATGAGGCGATATCTTGCCCGCGCAGGCCTGCCCATCTTGCCAAGGCAAGCACCGGGCGAAGGTGCGCCGGGGCGATCTGCCAGACCTTTGACCACTCGTCATCTGTCCATCGGCGGTTCGCGGTCTTTGAATTCTTATGCAGTCTCCGGATCTTGAGAACCGGATTCACCGTGAGGTTCGCATACCCGTATTCAACCCCAACGGAAAAGGCGGCCGATAAAAACGCCAGTGCATCGTTGGAAAACTTCGGGTAGCGATCTTCTGCGGCCTTGTCCCTTGTCTTGGCCATATCGGCCGGTGTGATTGTCACAAGCGGCGTGTTCAGTTGCCGGTGGCCGTCAAGCCAATCGATCACCTTTTGATAATCCGCCCTGGTGCGCGGTGCGAGGCGCTTCCATCGGTCTTTCGTCTTGTAGAAATCGAAAAGCCCGCCAAGCGTGCCGTATCCCTTGACCTTTGGCTTGTCGGCGATGTCTCCATAGAGCTTCAAGAAAGCCGGTGTGCCGATGTGCTTATCCAGATCCGCGCGCGAGCCTTCGAATGACTTCACCAGCGGCTTGCCATTGGGACGGTAGTAGACAAACCACTTGCCGCGGCGCTGGTATATGGACAAGCCCTTAAGCCGCACTTTCGTCACCCCACATTCCCCCGGTCTCTTGCTCCTGCTGACCGGGATATTTGACCGCCTGTGCCCAAGCCTCAAGATCAGAGACGAGATAGAGCTTCATTCCGACCTTGGGGGTAACTGCGGGCATAAGTCGGTGGTCTTCCGATCCTTCCTTCAAGAAGGACTTCACCGACATGCCAAGCATGGCAGCGGCGTCCTTCTGATTGACGAGGATCGGGCGCGCGTTCATGTGTCCGGCCCGTTCTTACGCGGTTTGGTCTTCACACTCGTCGGCCCCCTCATTTGGATAGTGGACGTCCATCAGAACGTCACACCCGACGACGCCGGTGAGAGCGGTTTCCGCGGCTTCAATGTCAATCGTGAGTTCTTGCTCCACCTCACGTTCAACACGAATATTGGCAACGAGCTGGGGTTGATTGAAGACGGCCTTTGGCAACTCGACGGAACACTTCATTGCCCGCTCTGCAATGGACAATCCTGGTGCATTTCGCGTGAGCCTTGGCGTACGTCCGGAGTGATCGAACGTCAGCCAAAAATCATACTCGATTGTATCTTTGGGCATTTTTGGCATTCCCTATTTCACATTTGCTGACTGGATCAGCCACGCAATCTTGTCGGTCGGTGGATGCTGTTCACCCCACCCGACAAGCTCGACATTCACGGCGCGCCGCCTGTTGGATCGGTGAGCCCATTCTGCCCACTGATGCTCTGCTGTGCGGGCTGCATCGGCTTCGTCGTGCGCCACGACAAAGAACGGCCTTGCCGTGATTTCGGACATCGTGACCTTGTAGAGATTTGGCATCCTATCCGGGCCTCTCTTGTCACAGAACGTCGAGGTCAGGGAGCGGGTCATTCTGCTGTGGCAGATTTGCCCACCATTCCGGCTCCCAATTTAGTTCTCGAGAAAACGCGGGTTCACACATTCCGCTGAACCACTTGCCGTCCGTCTTCTTCATGGCGATACCGCCCGCGATAAGGACTGGTACGCCGTTAGGTGCAATCTCGGGAGGCATTTGTCGAAGCTCGATCACACGGTCAACTTTCCGACTGTTCCTCATATCGAAATCTTTCTCATAGCTCCCAAGGATCGGGCGAAGTATCGGGAATCAAAGGCGCCTCGTGGTGTATCGACACCCATCCCATAGAAAAACGTTCGTCCTTTAGGACGGCATCAATCCGGCTGCGAATTGCCTCCAAGTCACTCCGGTCTGCGCAAAGCCGAAATGGCCCTTCGATCGCACGCTTTCGACTTCCGGCGCTGATAACAACTTTCATCGTCTCTCTTACCTCATCGACGGGCACCCTATGGTGCGCCTGGTGCCCGTCTGGTTGAGTTGATAGGTCGGTCGTGGGGCGCTTGATGGCGGTCATCGTCTTACCCGGCTATCATCGCTAGTGTGAGCGACCCTAGAATGATGGCTAGGAGAAGCGGACCGACCCAATCAGTCGGCGGCTTCGTCGCGTCGGGCGTAACGCTGTTGATCGTTAACTGCCCTTGACTCTCGTCTACCACGATGGCTGCGCCCGGTAGGCGCTGACCTGCTTCTTCAGTCGCAGCACGCAATGGGTCAGGCTGGTCAGGCACCTCGGCATGCATCAGGGATTTTGCGTGCGTTCCAAATCCTTCGATTGCCTCAAGGTGTTTGGTGTTTTTTATCGGCTTGTTGCAGGGGCCTTTGATCTGGACAGGGCGCCAGTCCGATGAATATTCGACCGTGTAGAGTGGCTTGTTGCCTGTCGACACTGATACAATGTGGCAACCCCCGCGCTGCTGACGTTCAAAGTATCTGTCAACGCAATGGTGCATGCGACGGGCTTCGCTTACGAATGCCCTTAAGGTGTCTAGCACGCAAAAAGTCAGGTCGCCGAAATCAACCCCGGCAATCAACTCATCCTTGTAGACCGGAGGTCCGCTTAGCGGCCTATGATAATAAGGGCCCAAGATACTATGACGAGCCCACATCCGCTGCAGTTCGTACGCTGTGCGCTCCCACTCGGAAATGCGGATGTGCTGTATTCCGTACGCAACTACTCTTTTGACGGAAGTTCCCTTGTGAATCGGGCCAACATTTCCGTCATAGGCAATCGCAGCAGCCCGCAAGGTGCCGTCGGGTTTAGGCGCCTCCAAAGCGTTCAACGTGTACCAACGCGCGCTTTCAGCATGACGGAAGGTCGGCGCGTTGTGCATCAGGTCGATCCAGTCCCTGAACTCCTTTGGGTCCTCCGGCGCGGCCTGTGAGTAGAGGCTTGGCTCCATATCCCGCGCGACTTCTACTGCGTGCATGGACAAGCGATCTTTACCGATCTTCCGAGCCGCCCACGGCATGCCAAGGTGTTCGCACTGCTCTCTGAGCGACCGCTTTTCTTCAGCCGAGTTCTGGAAATAGCGGAGCTGCACCTCATTCGGCTCAATGAACAGTTCGGCGGCTGGGATCTTGTCGGTCAGCGCCCGCACTTCAGGAAGCGCCAGCATCATCTCCTTAGTGCCCATGATTCTTCCTCATAAAGAACGCGCCCGACGCAATGGCGCTCCCAGCGCAAACGCCTGCTGCAATCGCTAGGAAAAAACCATATAATCCATAGACTTCAGTCATTGCATGAGGCGCAAAGATCAGGAGCAAAATGCCGCTGACAATCTGCAATAGGTTGAACCACGAGAGTTTCATCGTCTTACCCATTCGCCTGACATCTTGTGTTTCCAGCCGCTAGCCTTTGTGCCCGGGAGGGGGCGGCCCTTGGGTTTCCGTATGCCTAGGTGCTTCTTGCGCATCCGGTCGACCTTGGCTTTCTCCGCAATGTCGTCTGCCGTCTTTGCCTTGTGCTCGTCCTTGAGGACCGGCCTCAGATTGTCTTCCTCGTTCTTGCCGCCGTTGATCAACGCAATCGTGTGGTCGAGGTCCCACGGATCCCCGGCCCGGATCTTCCGCCCGCTGATCTGGCAAACCCCGCCGTAGCGCTCAAACACCCGCAAGCGAACACGGGGCGGGGGTTTGGCGTCGTCTGTCTTACCGATCCATTTGGAGACGGTGCGGGGCATCACGCGGCCTCGCTGTTCTGGCGAAGGCCATCGCGTTCAAGGCCGAGGAAATCCTCAAGCCAATCCAGAACGGCCGTCTTGCTTTCCTGGAAAAGCGTCGCGCCCATTGCCTTCTTGCTTTGGGTCTGCGCGGTGAAGACCTTCACGACACATTCCCGGCACAGGACAACGGCGTACTCGTCCATCGGCTTGATGAACGCGGCCATCCTCTGGGCTTCCGCCTTTGACGAACAGACAATCGACCGCTCGTCGGCGTACCGATTTTGAATCAATGCGAATTTCCGAAGATGCTCAGGCGATGGATAATTCGCCGCTTCCATCTCGGGAAGGTTCAGCCAAGCGGTTTTGATGCAGGCGAAATAATGATTGTGGCTGCGCTGTGAACGGCCCTGGTCCGGCACAAGCGGGTATAGCTCTTCGACCACGAACTCGTCATCGCACCTGGCCCGGAAATGGGGAAGGGGCACCATGGCGTCCCCGTCCCAGCGGTAGAGGATTGGCGAGGTCATGCGGCTTGCTCCCGCTTCGCCAGCCCTGCGGTCCGGTCCTCAAGGACCGTGTTGACCTCAAGCGCGTCGTTCTTTGAGCGTGCCCAGAAGTTTTGAAGGGACACGCGGTTGACCGCATGGAACCGCTCCAGGTCGTCCAGGCTGCGGGAGGGGTCCTTGATCCACTCGATTGCCCGGTCTGCCATCTGGCCTAGCGGAACCGCTTCCATGGGCATGTCAGGAAGCCACTGGATCAGGACGGTATCCTTGCCGGATGTCAGGGCAAGGCGCCGGTCCTTTTCCTCTTGCTCGACAATCTCGGAAGCCGTGGCGTCCAAGGTGCGTGCCCGGTCCATTTCTTCCTCGACATAAACGCCGGAGAAGGTTTCGGGCCAGCCGCCGCGAAGGGCCTGGCTTTCTGCGCATTTCACGATCATGACGATCGGCATGCGAGCCCAATTGCCCGAAGCGTCCAGAACCTTCTTGCCGGTCGGCCTGCGCTTGCCTGCTTGCTGGTCATAGGCCCATTCGTCGGCAACGGGGGCAAACTCGTCCCAATAGGCTTCCCCGATCACGGGATACCATTCGCCTTTATTGTCCTGCTTCCAAAGCTTGACCGACGCAGAAACAATACCTTTCGGATTTGTAGGGCCTTTCAAGTTGTCGTCGTAGACAATGTGGGCGGGCTCGGACGCGGGACGGTAATCACCGCACCTGGACGCCATGACCCGCAAACCATCACGAGTCACCACAATGGACATGCGCCGCTTGTCCGGCTTGTCCTTGGCAAAAACCAGCGGAATGATCTGCTTGCGGAACGGGTCCAAGCCGTAGGACTTAGCCGCCTCAAGGAACAGATCGAACTCCGCGTTGTCGCAATCCTTGGCGATGGTCCGGCGAACGACGGTCAGTTGCGACGAATTGAGGGCGAGAGGAGTGTTCATAGCTATTTCCTCCGAAATGCAAGCGTGACGCCGCCGTTGTCCAGGTGACAGCCGGGGACCTCCGCACCGCCGTTCATCGCCTCCGCAAGGGCTTTCTTGTCGAGCTTCGGGTCGGGTGGCGGCTGCGGTATCCAGAACCGGGACGGGATGTCGGACTCGCGCTCAATCACCGGGGCGGGCTTCCGGTCCCTGAGCGTGATGGTCATGTTCGGCAGGCGGACGGTCTTCATGTCACCCGCCATGACTAGGGCCTGTTCGATCAGCGTCTTGATGTGCTGTACCCGTGCCTTGGCCAGACGCTTGCGCTCCTGCATTTCACCAATACGCTTGTCCATGCCGTCGATCAGGACGTTTTCTTCATCGATCGCATCGGCCGCCTTCTGCAAAGCGGTCATCAGGTCCGTTTCGCCCTCAAGCATGTCGTGGAGAAGATCGTCGTCCTCGCCAAGCAGGTGCTTGATACCGTCCACGAAGGTCGCGGCCTTGCGGGATTCCTTGTAAAGTTCGTGGGCTGCATTACTCATTCCGCGACCCTCCGTTTCTGCACGGTTTCCGTGGTCTCGTCCAGTTCATCGGCCCGGCGCCTCAAGGAGTCCGCTTCCCTACTGGCGCCTTTTTGGGCTGTTTCCGAGTAGTCCCGAGCACGTTCTTCAAAGCGGTCCGCCATGTCTCTCAGGCTGTCAGAGGACGGGCGGAGGATGTGGGGGCGGGGCGTCATGAGTTGGCCTGCTCTGTCATCGTCTTGTCCCTTTCCTTGGCGAGCGCGGAAGGAGTCGAACCCTCAACATCCAGATCCGAAGTCTGGCGCTCTATCCAGTTGAGCTACGCGCCCTTTTTGAAACCCACGGCATGGATTCGAAAAAGGGGGCGGGCGAACCCGCCAGTCGGGGAGGAAATTGGCTGCTTCGTGAATGACCCTCCTTTCTTCAGTGGGTGCCCGACGGGGCGGTGGGATAAATACCCCGCCGGGCTGGTGGAAGCGCTTGTTGGGGGCTGCCTCCAAGGGGAATTCATGGGCTTGCGATCAGAAGACCGGCCACAAGGCCGATGGCGAAGACGCAGACGGTGAAGGCCGCAAAGGCGATCACGGGCGCATTGTTGCGAAGGGCGCGGGGGCGGAACGCGGTCATCAGCTCTTTTCCGCAAACGCGATCAGGTCCGACGCAACCGGCCGCTTGGCCTGATGGGCGATGCGAAGCTGCGTGTTCGTTGTGCGCAAAATCTCGCGAGCCTGAGACGCGATGGAGTCAGCACGCGCCGGTTCCATCTTGTCCGCCTTGACATCGTTCAAGGTTTCCCAAAGGGCCGATTTCAGGGAGCTTGCCGATAACTCGTTCATAGTCTCGTTTCCTTTGTTGGGTCTTGTTCAGCGTTCTTTTTTCGCGGCGCATCTCGTAGTCTGACTGGACGGTCAGGCAGTGCGCGCGGATGTCCATCGCCAAGAGGTGGCATTCCCAGAATTCGCCATAGAACTTCTTGGCTCTGTGTTGACGGTCGTACTCTCGTTTCCATGTCCGGTATTCCGGCCGACGGCAGTACTCGATGTGGCGCGGCATGCGTTTCTTGCGCTCAATCGCCGCCTTTTCCGGGTCATAGGTCCTCTGGTGATAGGCCGCCTTCTTGCGCTTCAACAGCTCCCGGTTTTTGCGCCGGCACTTCACGTCATATGCGGCCTTTTCTGCTTTCTTCTGTTCGGGCGACTTCCACTTCCGGCGCCCAAGGCCAGAGCATTCACGTCCGCAGTAGACAGGGGCGCTGTTCCGCATGGCCCTGTTAAGGGCGCCCCGTTCGATCTGGAATTCGGCCGTGCAATGAGCGCATGTGGCGGCGACCTTCATTGGGTTTCACCTCGTGCCTTGAGCATGGCGTCGGCCTGCTTGTAGGCTTGCCGGGCAACGTAAAGCTCCGGTTCGCAGTCCCTTCGGTCTTTCATCAGTGCGTTGTACTGCTGGCGATCCGCGCAATAGGCCGCCGCAATCCGACCAGCAAACCAGTCCCTCATGGACATGCCTTCAAAACCAACGCGCGCTATCTCGCCGTCCGCTTGGACTTCCAGCATCGGCGGCATGCTCGGAAACGCAGGCCCGCCGTCTTTGATCTGGTCCGTCATGGTGCCCATGCCGACACCTCGATAGGTTTACCGTCTTTAAGCGTGTAAAAAACGTCGGGCTTAATGTCGTCTTCCCCGACGATGCCGGACCAGACGTGAAGAATTTTTCCGTGATCGGCCGAGCCCCAATCTTCCAACCGCTCAACCAGCACCAGCGCGCTTCCTTCTGAGCCAGAAGCGCTGCCGTAAAACCCGGACGCTATTGCAATCCCATGCTTACCCGTGTTGGTCGCTGCGGATTGGTAGCCCGTGTTGGTCGCTGCGGATTGGTAGCCCGTGTTGGTCGCTGCGGATCGGTCGCCCGTGTTGGTCGCTGCGGATTGGTAGCCCGTGTTGGTCGCTGCGGATCGGTAGCCCGTGTTGGTCGCTGCGGATTGGTAGCCCGTGTTGGTCGCTGCGGATCGGTAGCCCGTGTTGGTCGCTGCGGATCGGTCGCCCGTGTTGGTCGCTGCGGCGTTATCCCAGTCCACTTTGGACAGGATGTAATCCACGCCTCGCTTGAGAAACTCAGGAAGAGAAAGCTCAGCCTTGATTTTGATTTCGGCAGCGACAAGCTTGGTATTATCACCATCGGTTTCAGTCTTGCCGGACAGCTCGACTTCAGCCATCCGAGACGTAGCCGGATAGTAGCTCCAGCAATCAAACGGAAACTCGCATGCGTGAAATCCGGCCTCGCAGATTTCAATCCCCCCTTCGTGCTTATAGGTCTTGCCAACTTCATACTGGAATCCACGGCAAGAAAGGTTTTCGTCAAACAACTTATATGCAGTGATTGCCTTACCCATCATGCCGCGCTCCTGTTAACCGCTTCGATGACGCCCAGAACATGGTCGGTGACGATTTCCGGCGCGCCACCGGCGTAGTCGACAAAGGCCGCCGCCTTGAATTCACCCGGCCATTCCCCGACCGCGATATCCCGTGCTGTCACGGAAAGGTCGGTCATCTGCTCGCCATTCAGCTCCGGGGAATACAGATCCCCGTTGAGATCCATGACGACATGAAGAAAGCGGGTGGTCATCGGTCTTGCCCTTCCGTTTGATGGAATTAGTATCCATAACGGAAACACTCATGTCAACGAAAAAAGTATCTATAATGGAAACTTTTTTGATGCAGGCCACCTAATCCGGTGTAGCCGCAGAGCTTTAAGGCGTGATGATGATCCGCTTTACGACGGCTTTGACTTCGACCTCAATGCGAGTGTCTTTGCCGTCGAGTATGATCGGGTCTTGCCAGTCAGGATGGTTTGATTCCGGCCAGAGTTCTACCGCCCCGCTGGGCTTGTATCGGACCCGCTTTGCCGTGATTTCAACAAGTTCATGATTGTCCCTGCTGCGCTCGACAACAATAAGCTGACCGTTGAGGGCTTCCATACCCGCATCGGCGAGGCTGACGCATATCAGCACCGAACCAGGTGGGGCGATCTTGTTGAGGGACGGCCCTTCGACCACAAGCCCAAATGTGATCGGTAGCGGTAAGTTGCTGTCAGGAATGAAATTTATGTAATCGAGCGGCTGTTCGTCCTGATTGAGCGGGTCGATTTCCAGCCATTTACCGGCGGCAACATTCCCAATGATCGGAATGCGGGCCTGCTTCAGCTTGGCCGGACGTAGTTCTTGCTCCGGTTCGGACTTCATGCTCGGCGCAACAAGAAGGTCGACAGGAGACACGCCAAGCGCCCCGGCGAGTTTTGACATCCATCCGGTGTCTAGGCGTTGGTCGCCACGCTCCAGTTTCGACACCTTGCTTTTGGTCGTGCCAATCTCGGCGGCAAGCTGTTCCTGAGACAGGCCGCGCTTGTTCCGCCATTCCCGGATGTAGTTTTTGACCCGCCCATTTTCCATAACGCGAACATAGCGTTGCCATTCAGGACGGTCGTCCTCAGAAATGGAAACTTCCTGCTTGACTTGTGGTTTCCATTGTGGAAACTTAGGAAGCATGGCACATGTTCTCACCATCTACCGCGAGAAGGCGGGGTTAACCAAGGCGGAGCTTGGGCGCCGTTTGGGCGTTGGTCGGGCCGCTGTCCTGAAATGGGAAAACGGGCGTGTTCCTGCCGAACGAGCGCTCAGCGTTGAGGAGGTCACAGGCATTCCGCGTTGGGAGCTTCGCCCGGACATCTATCCGCGCGAAGCGACTGGTGCAGCCTAGGAGCCGCCCCGATGCCTCTCATTGCCCGCTGCCGCTGCTCTACCGTCCGGCCTGTCCCGGTCCCACACGATCTTGAGGCTTGGCGTCAAAAAGATTTTCAGCGGGTGGCCTGCCGGAAGTGCGGCACCTCCTATGAGGACCTTGAGATCGGATTTCGGCGTTGTCATGCGCGCACCACACCACACACGGCCGAACCTGTCACGGCTGCCGCACAAGGATCAATGAACCCATGATGAGCTATTTGGGACGGGATCAATATCTTGCCCTTGCGGCGGCCACCAAGAACGCCGTTGCTCTGGCCGGTGGATCGACACAGGTCGCCGACATGGTTGGCATGAGGTTCCGGCAGAACGTGGAGCGCTGGTACAGCATTCGCGAGGGCGAGGAGCCCCGGTCCATTCCGCTCTACGCCATCGCGGACATTGAAAGCAATATCGTTGACATGGGTGGGTTTCCACCCATCACGGCCGCTCTGGCGCGCATGTACGGCTACGAGCTGTCCTTGGTCCAGCACCAAACCCTAATCCTCAGCCCGGTCTGCCAGCTCGGGCACGCGATGAAGGAATTCGGCGAGGCTGCGGAGCGGATCACGGATTCTTACCGCGACCGCAAATTCACGGTGGATGAGAAGGGCGACTGCCTCAAGGAAATCGATGACGCCATCCGTGAAATGGAGCGGCTTCGGAGCGTCCTGAGATCGGCTGAGGTTGTCGACCTGACGGGGAGGTCGGCATGAGACTGGTCCCCACCAAACAGCCCGGCGAGGAACTGTTCAACGGGTGCTTGATCCCGCCCCGCAACGCGGACCGCCGCCGCCGGATCGAAGCGCGGGAAATAAGCCTGGATACGATCCGTCGCCGCGCGAAGGCCCTCCCGCCAAAAGTTTCGGTGTATGACGCCCCCATCATCATTCCGTTCGAAGAACCTGAGGAAACATGGATTGAGGGCAGGGACGTCCCGCTCTTGCTGCTTTGCTTCCTGCGGGCCTGTGAAATCAACGGAGGCGGTTACCGGGCGGCGCTTCGCGAGGCCATCATCTGGACTGTCTGCGAAAAGCACGGCGTCACCCTCAAGGACCTTCGCGAGCGGTGCCGGAAGCGGCGAAACACCCGGCCAAGGTTCGAGCTTTGTTATCTGCTCCACACTGAACTGGACAAATCCCTTCCCTCCATCGCCGAGCTCCTTGGCATTGACCACACCAGCGTTCTCCACGGCGTGCAGCGCTGGCGGAAGATCCTGCGGGAGGAGGAGGCATGAACAGCGAATGGTCGCAAGAAGAGGTCGTGTATCTGATCGACTGTTGGAATAAGGGTCACAGTTCGTCGCAGATCGCTAAAGAACTTGGCCGAACGCGCGTTGCGATCGTCGGGAAGATCGATCGATTGCGCCGGAAGGGCATCGAATTGCGATGCAAGGCGGACGCGGCCCCGGCCCGGAAGAGCAAAACGAGGCGCCGACCAAAGAAGCCGACGCCGCTCAGCCTGAACATTCCCGCACCGAAGGAGCCGCCGGTGTTTCGCCCGAGCCTCCGAATTTCGATCCTGGACGTCGGCAAGAACGCGTGTTCGTGGATAGACGACGACAAAGGCGCCGATGGTCTCGCCACCTGCTGCGGCCATCCGGTCGATCCGGACTCAAGCTTCAAGTTCTGCCCTTATCACCGTGCGGTGGCCACTGACGGCGAGTTTTCCACCGCAAAGCCGGTTGAAGACGACGGCGAGGACGACGTGCCTTCCGAGATCGAACAGGAGGCGGCATGACCTACGCACTCACTCGGCGGCAAAAGGACTGTCTCGAATTCATCGAAGAGTACTTCGATCAAGAAGGCGTCCCACCATCTTTCGATGAGATTTTGGTCGCATTGGGCCTGAGGTCAAAAAGCGGCGTGCACCGGATAGTTGCTGCGTTGGAAGAGCGTGGCGCCATCGTCCGCATGCCCAAGTTGGCCCGGTCAACACTTCCCGTCAGTCGTATTGGAAATAGCGCGTTGGTTGGGGAGGTCCAGTTTCACACGGGACATCGGATTCCGATTGAGCCTTCGTTGATGACGCTGGTTCGCGCTCGCGCCAAGCAGATGAACATCCCGGCCCGAGAGCTTGTCAACACGGCGATCCGGGAGGCGCTTGCATGACGCAATGCACACTTCGCCTTCCCACGCCCCCAAGCGTCAATGCCATGTACCGGAACCTGTCCGGCGTTGGCCGGGTCAAGACCACAAAATACAAGGATTGGGCACAAGAAGCGGGATGGATGCTGAATTCCCAGCGTCCGCACAAGTTCCCCGGTCCCGTATCGATTTCCTATGTGTTCGGCCCGAAGACCCATAGCCGCGCATGGGATCTGTCCAATCACCTGAAGGCGGTTGAGGATCTCTTAGTCACCCACTGCATCATTTCGGACGACAACAACACCATCATCACCGGTTTTTCAGTCGCGCAGTCGCCGGACGTGGAGGGTTTGCAACTCACCATCAAGGAGGCGGCATGATGGATCGAAAAGACGTCCACCTCGACGAAATCACCATTCCCGAAATTGAGATTACAGAGGGCTGGATTGCCCGGGATGTCGCGTCCGTTGAAGAGGCGATCGACGCCTATGCCTATCTGATGGCCTCTATCGCGGAGATTGAATACGAGCTTGAGCTAAATCAACTAGGCGTCGGCCGTTTTTCAGATCCGACATGGCCCGCTCGCGCCCGCCGCGCCCTCAAATACAAGAAAGCCGCTCTCAATTTAGTAAACAACACCAGAGGACGGCTAGAGCGAGAGCAAAAAAGAAAACTTCAGGAGAACCGGGACAGGGCCTTTCTGGATCACATCAAGGCGTCCCTTACAGATCGCGAATTCAACGCACTTGTCTCGTCTTTTCAATGGCCGCAAGAGCACGAGGACGCCGCATGATCCGCGCCGCCCTTCTCTCCGCAAGCCTGCTTGCAACACCGGCGGGGGCTGCGCCCGTCAATTTCGATTGGAAGACCTACGATCCATCGAAAGAGGTTGCCGTTGAGCTTGTCCTTGCCGTCGACATCTCCCAATCCATGGACACCGAAGAACAGGAGGTTCAACGCGCCGGTTATGTTTCGGCCCTGACCTCTGCGGAGTTCCTTGAAGCGATCCGGCTTCAGCCGATCCCTCGCATTGCCGTTGCCTACATGGAATGGGGCGGCGTCGACCAGCAGTACGTCATTGCCGATTGGACGGTGATTGACGGCCAAGCAAGCGCGGCGGCGTTCGCGGCCCAGATCCAGGAGGCCCCGCAGCGGCAAGTTCAGCGGACCTCGATTTCCAGCGCCTTGGGCAAGGCTGCGGAGCTGATCAACACCAATCAGTATTCCGGTCTTCGCCGTGTGATCGACATATCCGGAGACGGCCCAAACAACCAAGGGCTGCCGGTCACGGACGTGCGTGATCTGGTTGCCGCGCAAGGCATCGCCATCAATGGCTTGCCGCTGATGATGAAATCCAGCGCCAACACCTGGCAGGCGATGCTCCACCTCGACGCGTATTTCGAGGATTGCGTCATCGGCGGGCCGGGGGCCTTCGCAATCCCCGTTCGCTCCAAGGACGCGTTTGCCGAAGCCATCCGGATGAAGCTGGTAATGGAGATCGCCGGGCGCGTGCCCGTGCCCAAGGTCGTGCGCGCCTCTGAGCGCAGGCCCATCCGCTGCGGAATGTATGATTGAGGAGAGCCCGTGACCGAAACCCTCCTCCAAAAATCCACTGAGCGCGTCCCCCATGTCTGCGGCTGCACGTCGGACATGGAGATCCTTGTCTCTGTCCTTGGCGGATTGGGGATTGGTGTCCTGATCGCCCTTGCCTGGGCTCGTCTCGCACGCGGCCACAACAGCGGCGGGGAGGGGTGAATGGCGGTGAACTTTCAAACCGTTCCCGACCAACCGGCACAGTGGCATGAGTGCGCCAACCTGTTTCCAATGATGGATTCGGAAGCATTTGACAGCCTTGTTGAGGATATAGCCGCCAATGGCGTTCGCGAGCCAATTGTTTTCCTAAACGGTTTTGTTCTGGATGGCCGCAACCGATACATGGCAGCTCGGCAGTGCGGAATCGCTTACCCCTATGTCGAATACGATGGCGACGATCCGCTTGGCTACGTCATTTCGCTGAACTTGAAGCGCCGCCACCTGAAAGAAAGTCAACGGGCCATGGTGGCCGCCAAGTTGGCGAACATGCAGCAGGGGGCAAGGACCGACTTAGAACCTTCTGCAAATTTGCAGGAAGTGAGCAGCGCTCAAGCTGCCGATATGCTCAACGTGTCGGAGCGCACCGTCAATGCGGCTAAATCCGTTCAACGCCAAGGCTCTCCAGAGCTTGTTGAAAAGGTTGAGCGGGGCAAGGTTTCTGTTTCCGCCGCTGCTGATGTCGCCACACTTCCCAAGCCCGAACAGGAAAATATTGTTGCCAGGGGCGAAAAGGAAATCCTTGAAGCCGCCAAGCGCATACGGGCCGAAAAGTCGGTTAAGCGGCGAGAGGAGCGTCTGGAAAAGATTGCCGAGATTTCCAAGGGCAATGAAGACTTAGACGTTTCCGCAAGATTTCCGGTGATCTATGCCGATCCGCCTTGGCGGTATGAGAATCCGCCGGTCGGCGGGTCGAATCGGTCGATTGAAAATCACTACCCGACAATGACGCTTGAAGAAATTTGCGCATTGCCGGTCAAGGATTTGGCGACCGATGACGCTATTCTATACATGTGGGCGACGGCTCCAAAGCTGGCCGAGTGTTTCCAGGTTTTGGATGCGTGGGGCTTCGAATACCGGACCAACATGGTCTGGGACAAAGAAGTCATCGGCATGGGGTATCACGCAAGGAACCAGCATGAAATCCTCCTGATTGCCAAACGTGGAGATTTACCGCCGCCTTTGGCAGGTACGCAGCCATCTTCCGTCTACCGCGAAAAGCGCGGCGATCATTCGGCCAAGCCTCATTACTACTATGAACTGATCGAGGGTTTTTACCCGCAACTTCCAAAGATTGAATTGTTCTGCCGCTCGCCCCGCGACGGCTGGTCCGTATGGGGAAACCAGTCGGGGGACGGCGATGCTGCATGATTTCAAACAATCTCTGGCAAAGTCTCACGAGCAGGAATCCGCACCGTGGTGGCAAGAGGTTTATCAGGCCGCGTTCCCCGCATTCAAGACCATGCATTCCGTTCGGTGTGATGGATGGGCTCAACGGGGTGGAATTGACCGCGTTGTCTGCTTGTCGTCCGGCAAACAGGTTTTGGTTGATGAGAAGGTCAGATATTCGGTTTGGCCGGATATTGCCATTGAGCGGTGGTCTGACCGGGACAAGCGCACACCGGGATGGGTCCAGAAGGACTTGGCATGCGATTATATTGCCTATGCTTTTGTGCCTACAAAGCGTTGTTATCTGCTTCCCTTTT
This sequence comes from Roseibium sp., assembly GCA_017643215.1. GTDB lineage: Bacteria > Pseudomonadota > Alphaproteobacteria > Rhizobiales > Stappiaceae > Roseibium. The sequence continues at coordinate 65,885 of JAEPNV010000002.1, forward strand.
TAAATCTTCGCGCCGCCTGGATCAACAATGGCCGCGACTGGATTAGACGCGCCGAGCAAGGCAAAGACGGCTTTAAAATCGTTATTGCGCCGAACAGCGGATACGACACCGAAAGCATTGCTGTTCCGATAGAAATTCTCCTGACTGCTATTCAAGACTCCATGAAAGTGGAGTGGCGGTCATGAAACCAACCTTCGTCCGCGATCCGGTCGGTGGCGGCCTCCATTTCTATCACCTGTGCCACTGCGGGGCGTGGGGAATGTTTGGCCGGAACGTCTCTTTGTTGAGGGCTATTGACCAGAAGAACCCCGCCTTAGCGGGCGAATGGCGCTGTGCAGAGCACCTATGGGGGCGCGAGTGACGGCGAGCGCCATGAAGAATCCGATCCGCCCCCTGTCGCGCCGGATACGCCCCATCGCCCCGATCAAGATCGGGTGGATCGAAATCCGCACGTTCCGGCCGGATTCCTCCTCGCCACCCGAAGGCCACATGGACCGCCCGGCGTTCATTTCCATTGCGCGCGTGGATGCGCTCACCCATCAGCCGAAGGCCTAGACATGCCAAGAATTAGGTCCATTCACCCCGAGATATTCACGGACAAGTCGTTTATGCAGCTTTCGGACGCGGCGCGGACGATGCTGTTCGGCCTGTGGTGTCATGCATGGGACGACGGGGTTTTCGAGTGGGAACCCGTCGAGCTTAAAGTGCGGGTGTTTCCGTACAACGCGGTCGATATTGAGGGGTTGCTTTCCGAACTTGCCCGCCTTGATGTGATCAAGGGTTTCGAAGTCGGACCCCGTAAATACGGTGCAGTTCGGAACTTCCGCAAGTTTCAGCGCCCCAAAAAACCGAACTCGTCCGGCGTATTGCCGCCTGAGTTCGGAACTTATGTCGGTTTAAAAGGGCCAAGTTCCGAACCGCCGCCCAATGAACCCCCCGTTGGTGGGGAAAACTCTCCGCAGATGGAGGGGAGAGGAGGGGAAAGGAGAGGAGATTCCCCGGGACAAGGGGAACAAGACTCAGGGGTAGTTAGTTTCTCTGAGGCGCAGGGGAAGGGCAGGCCATGAGGTCCGGGCTGCGCCCCCACCAGATCCGGGCACTCGATCTGCTCCGGGCAAGCCTGCGGTCCGGCAAGCGCCGTCCGGTGCTGCAATTGCCGACTGGCGCGGGCAAAACGGTTATTGGCTGCGCGGTGGTCTCCGGCGCTCTGGCCAAGGGCAACCGGGTCGGGTTCGTGGTTCCGGCGATCTCGCTGATCGACCAGACGGTGCGGGCGTTTCACCGGGAGGGGATCACGGATGTTGGTGTTGTCCAGGCCGACCACGAGCTGACAAATCCCCATGCGCCGGTTCAGGTCTGTTCGATCCAGACGCTTCAACGGCGGGCCTATCCGGGTGCTGACGTTGTGCTGGTTGACGAGTGCCACAAGCTGTTCAAGGCCCAAACCGAGTGGATGGCCGACGAGCGCTGGCGGAAGGTGCCGTTCGTTGGCCTTTCCGCAACGCCGTGGACGTCAGGGCTTGGCAAGCACTACGACGATCTGCTTGTGGCAACGACCACACAAGAGCTGATCGACGCCGGTTACCTCAGCCCGTTCCGGGTGTTCGGGCCCGCCTCACCCGACCTGACCGGGGTCAAGACCGTGGCGGGCGACTACCACGAAGGCCAGCTTGCCGAGGCGATGGACAAGCCGGATCTGACGGCCGACATCGTGTCGACCTGGACGAGGCTTGGCGAGAACCGGCCGACACTGGTCTTCGCCGTCAACCGCGCCCATGCCCGGCATATCCAGGCGGATTATGAGCGCGCCGGGGTGCCGTGTGGCTACGTCGATGCGCATACGACAATCGAGGAACGGGAGGACATCCGCCAGCAATTCCACGACGGCCGGTTGAAGGTTGTGTCGTCGGTCGGGTGCCTGACGACGGGTGTGGATTGGGATGTCCGCTGCATCGTTTTGGCCCGGCCAACGCAATCGGACATGCTGTTCGTTCAGATGATCGGCCGCGGTCTTCGGACGGCAAGCGGCAAGGGTGATTGCCTCATCCTCGACCACAGCGACACGCACCAGCGGCTTGGGTTCGTGACGGATATCGGGCGGTCTAAGCTCTGCACCGGCAAGGAGAAAAAATCCTCTGGCGGGGCGCGGGAGAAGCGCCAGAAGCTTCCCTCGGTCTGCTCGTCCTGTTCGTTTATCAAGCCCGCCGGGGTTCACGAATGCCCGTCGTGCGGATTTGCGCCCAAACACATTGAAGGGGTCGCGGTTGCCGACGGGGAACTGACCCAGATCGGCGGCAAGACAGCGCAGGTGCCGATTGAGGAAAAGCGCCGTTGGTATGCCGAGCTTCTTGGCTACCAGCAACTCCACAACAAGAACCCGAAATTCGCGGTGGCGAACTACAAAAACAAGTTCGGGGTCTGGCCGGACCGCAAGCACGACGTTGAGCCGCGCGAACCCTCACCGGAAGTTCTGAGCTACCTCAAGTCCCGGCAGATCGCATGGGCGAAGCGGCAACAAAGGCAAGCGGCATGAAATCGGTTCACGACATCTGCCGTCACCGCTGGACGGAGCTTTTGCCCCATGTCGGGATTGACCCGAAATACCTCACGGGCAAACACACCCCATGCCCTGTATGCGGCGGCAAGGACCGCTTCCGGTATCTCAACACCAAAGGCAAGGGCGGGGCGATCTGTAACCAGTGCGGCGGGTTTAATCCGGTTGATCTCGTCATGCAGGTCACCGGCCGGGATTTTCAGGAAGCGGCGCGGGAACTTGAAAAGCTGGCCGGGTCTGTCGAGCCGGAAAAGCCGCGCAAGGCCCGGGACAACGCCAAGTGCAGGGAGGCGTCTTCCGCGCTCTGGAAGGGCTCTGAGGCGCTGACCGGCGATGATCCGGTGTCGAGGTACCTGGAGGCCAGAGGCATCGACTGGCGGCTTGCGGATGGCGATATCCGCTATCATCCGTCCTGCTCCTATCACGTCGACGGAAATCAGTACCGGCGCCTTCCGGCGATGGTGGCCAAGATATCGGATCGCGAGGGTAAGGGCGTGTCCGTCCACCGGACCTTCCTGACCATGGACGGGCGGAAGGCGGATGTCGAAAAGCCCAAGCAGATGATGCCCGGCGGATTGCCCAAGGGTGTTTCCTGCAGAACGATGCAGCTTCGTGGTGACACCATCGGCATTGCGGAAGGGATAGAGACCGCGCTGTCGGCCGCAGTCCTGCACCGGGTCAGATGTTGGGCCACCCTCAACTCCTCGCAGATGGTCAAATGGGAGCCGCCCGAAGGTGTGAAGCGCGTGATCATATTTGGCGATTGTGATCTGACTTTTACCGGTCAGGCCGCCGCCTATTCGATCGCGCAGATTTTGAAAGTCCGTCACAAGATCGATGTCGAGGTCAAGCTGCCCCATGCGTTCGGGGCGGACTGGAACGACGTCTTGAAAGACCAGCAACAAAGGAACGCGGCATGAGCGGCTACGGAGCCCCACAGGGCGGGCCTATGGACGATGAAATCCCGTTCGGACCGGAGGTGAGGTGATGGCGACATACATGTTTATCCTCCGTATCAACGGAGCGGAATTCTCCTCAGAAGGGCACAAAACCTTGCTTGACGCAAAGGTCAGTTGCTATCGGATGGCCTTTGAATACAGGGCGTGGCGGCCTGCAAAGCTGCGCGAAGCTTGGTGGCAGTTCTGGCGTCCAGCCGAACACAACGTCATTGAGAAAATCATTCTCTCTGAGGCGGAAAGCGAGGGTGCGAAATGCTGACCACAGATCCGTTCTGGCGCGATATCTCAGAACTCACCAACGAGCATATGTGGGAGCAGTCGAACCACCTCCTGTTCGGGAACAGTTGCAACGGCCCTCACAAGCCGTCCTGCGAGGAGATGGGGGAGCGATACCGGTTGAACCCCGACATGGTGAAACAGGAAGGCGTTTGGACGCATTTCGCGGTCGTTCCGAAGGTGCCTATTGAAGAAGGAGAAGTCAGATAATGGCTTGGACAGATTTCAGCAAAACCGAGCGCATGGATTTAATCAAGCACGCAATCAATTCGAAGATGTCAGCAACGGACTTCGCGGAAACGGTTGGTACAACACGCGGCGCCGTTCTGGGATTTTGTTACCGAAACAAAATCCGGTACGCGACGGGCTTAAGAAAAGCTCTGATGCGTCCTACCCCTGATATTGAAATCGGCCAATCTGCGGAAATTGTTGACTGCCCGACTCACCCCGCCGCTGTTGGTCAAATGCACAGATGGGCAAAACACACCGGACATCGGTTCAAAACTGTCAAGGTTGCTGATGGCCGGTTTTTCGCGGTTCGAATTGCTTGATAAGGAGCAGTCACATGACCACCAGACGCGGGTTTATGGGCCTTCTCGGCGGCGGGGCTGTTGCGGGACCTTCAGCGATCAAAAAGGCGCTGGCGAGCGCTCCGTTAAAACAGGGTTCTGCGTTCTTCAATATGCCTAGTGAATCGACCCCTGCGTCGTACGGTCTTGAGTGCAATGGACTCGGCGCGCGCGGTATCATGAATTTCATGTCCTCCGGCCCGGGCGTGGCGCGACAAACAAATTACGCGGAGTTTGATGCTGATATTGCGGCGCTCAAATCGATCTCTCTAGGCCACAAAATCAGGATGCAAAACCAGAGGGACTATGACCGGCGTCTTTCAGAAAAAATCCAAAGGTTTCTAGAGCAGAAAAACCTCAATTGGATCGGCCTATCCGAGGACACCATCCTCGCCCTGATCAAGCAGGAAGCCGGGGAGTAAATCCATGAAGCGGCGCGGCAAGGCCCTGTGGCAACAGCCCATCGGGGAAAAGCTCAAGATCAAGCGCAAGCGGGACAAGGGTGTGAAGCCTCAAAAGGCCAAGCGCCGCCACCCGAAGATCACGCCTGACCTGATCCACGCCCGCCACTGGTATGCCTTGCGGGTCAAGAGCCAAAAGGAATTCGTCACCCAGGATCTCCTCAAGGAGCGGGGCCTGATGACCTATGTCCCGGTCCGCAAGGAATGGCGCCACCGCAACAAGTTCGACCGGGCCAAGAAGCACAAGGAGCTGATCAGCTTTCCCGAGGCTGTCGGCTACGTGTTCGTCGGCTTCACGCCCAACCAGCTCTGGCAGGGCGCGGTTCCGCATTGGCTCAAGATTTTCGAGCTGCCGACCGTCAAAGGCGTTGTGGGCATCAACAGCAGACCGGCGCGGATTCCGCCTGTTCGCTTGTCGGCCTGGGCGAAGGTCCATCCCAACGGTGTCCAGAGGCCCGACAAGGAAGCCTACATGCGCACCCACAAGGAATTCAAGGAAGGGGACACCGCGCGCATCTGCAATGGCCCCTTTGCCGACAAAGAAGTTCCGGTGAAGTCAATTGAGGGAATCAAAACAACGGTGATTTTGGAGGTGTTCGGGAGTTGGCGGGAAATTGTGGTTGATACCTTCGATCTTGAAAAAGTCGCTTGATCGGGATTGAGAAATGGTCAATAATTCAGTCATGGCGGTTCGTTAGCGGGTCCCTGCCGGAACAAGGCATAACGCAGAACCAGATTTAGCAGGATGACGGTCACCTGACGTGGCCCAAAAGCTTGCACGCGGCGAAGCTATGCGCCGAATTCAAGATTTCACAGATCAGGCGGCGGCGTGGAGAATCGGAGACACGCAGTCGGATTGGGGAACTCTCCAGTACCAGACCCTAGCTGGAATGCTCATGCGGCAGACGCAGGCTAGACAGGTAAGAGGCCCCGCCAAGCAGAGGCATCTGTAAGGCAAAAGCACTGGAGCCGGAGTAGCGACCGGCCCGCCTGACTATCGCATCTGACCCGGCCCCATCCCGGCAAGTAAGACGCCCCCGGCTCTGGGGAGCCATTAAACCCGTCAGTCTTCACCGGCTGGCGGGTTTTCCTGTTTTCAAGAGATCCAAAATGATTGAAGCCCTGCGCACGTTCGTTGACGACAACCGCGCCAATGCCGTTTTGGCCGCGCTGCCCGGCCCCCGGTGTCATGACACGGTCTTCTACTACATCAAGAACCTGCTTCGGGACCGCTTTCCAGGCGCCATGATCGAAATCGCGGAAGGCACCATCACGGTCTGCCGTGGGGATATCGTGGCGAAGGTGGATGTCTGATGGGGTTCCTGACGCCTGTCGTTCAACCCCTGACACGGTCTCTCTTAAGCGGCCCTGTCGACCTGGAGCCAAAGTTCCTCGCGCACAACCCGACCCTTCTCATTGATTTTGTCAAGCAGCAATACGCCGTTGGATCGAACCTGACACTGAGGCCGTGGCAGGATCTCATGGCGTTCCACGCGCGGGCGTCCAAGAAGCGCTATAACGGCCGGTGTAGGGAGCGCCGGACAGCGGACGACGATCAGCTCGCGATTGACTATGACCCGACGACGGGCGCTCCACGCGGGGTCTTGTTAGAAGGATCATCCACTAATCTGTTCCTGAACTCACTCACACCGGCCACTCAGTCCGTCACAGTCACAAACAGCACTGAGTATACGGTATCTTGCATTGGGAGCGGATCACTTGCCCTCAGTGGCGCCGGGACCGGAACGGTTACGGAAGGCTCCCCGGTTACATTCACGTCCTCGACAACAAGCCTGACCTGCACAGCGTCGGGTAGCTTGGATGAAGCCCAGGTTGAGCCGGGTTCACTGGCGACATCGATCATCGCGACGGCTGGAACGTCAGCCACCCGTGCCGCTGATGTCCTGACACTGACCAATCTCGGTGTGTGGTATGATAGTGCGGGCGGGGCGATTTATGTAGAGGTCCAGCGTAATGGGTCATTGGGGTCCAACTTTCCTTTTGTTGCCCGGCTTGGTGATAGTAATGATGATATTGATATTTTGTTTCAATCTTCTACGGGCCTGCTGTACGGTTCCGTTAGGGCGGGTGGTGCAATCCAAGGCTCATCAGGCGTAGTGGTCAATCAGACGAACCTAAATAAAATCGCTTTCGCATTCCAGGACGATGATCTTATGGCGGGCGTTAATGGCTCTTTGGGTGATGCGGATCTCAGTGCGACAATCCCGACAGGGCTTACAGAAGCAACAATTGGGTCGGCTGGTGGTTTAAATCCGACTGAAGGCTTTATCAGGCGCTTCATGTACTTCCCCTCCCGCGTTCCAAACGCCACGCTACAGGCGTGGACAGCATGACCGGGTATATATCGTATACTCTGCGCGCTCCCACCGAAGCCGATGCCATGGCCCCAGCTATTGAAGCGATCGCGCATGGCTTTGACCTGGTAAAACAGGACGAACAAGGCAACTGGCAATGGTCTCTCGCAAGTGCACGCCACGCCTTTGACCCGGTGGGCCGGAAGCTCGTTATACCCGGCACCTACAATTTGAACACAGGCGAAGAGCTCACACCGCCGGTCTATGACGAAAGGTTCCACGCCAACCTCAAGGTCAAGGCCGACATCGCTGATCAGGTCAAGGATCTTCTCATCACTTTGGGCGAACCGCACGGCGTTGAAATCGGAATCGATACGGGAAGGGTTTGGGCATGATCAAGGGAACCTACACCTCAAGCCAGTCATCGAACTGGATTCCTGCCAAGGGTGCGCGCCTTGGGATCTCCGGCACCTGGACCGGGTCAGTCAAACTCCAGGCAAGGCTTGATGGGGAAGAATTCGACGCGGAGACCTTCACAGATAACGGGTTTCGAACGATTGATCTCCCCGCTGAGACCGAGATCCGGATCGAGTACACGCACACCTCTGGGTCCATGACCTTCAGGCTGGGGTAAGGTCGATGATCAGGGCGTCGATAGAGCTCGCCCTTCAAATAATTAGGGCGCTGTGCAGGCGTTGCGGGTTTGAGCTGTGCGTGGTGGGTTGGGTCGAGCCAGAGAAAACACGCTGCGCGCGCTTCCCAAACCCGTTTCCATCCGGTGGTGTACACGTCCAGATTTCGAACGGCGCCGCAGCCATCAGCACAGTGATTGAGCCGGAAGCGGATGGCGATGCCGTTCAACAGCGTGTTTTGGCGTTCTTTGCGCAATAAAATGGAACATCGCCGACGGGCGGACATTCCGAAAATTTCAAAACAGGGAAACAATCTTAGATATGGCCGATCCGCGAAACAACGAGGAAAAAACGCGAGAAGACGGTATGCCGGTCGGGCGCCCGTTCGAAAAGGGAAACTCGGGTCGTCCGAAAGGGTCGCGCAATAAGCTCGGGGAGGCCTTTCTCGCGGAGATGCTGGCGGATTGGGAAGAGCACGGCAAGAGCGTTATTGAGGATGTGCGCAAGGACAAGCCCGACGTCTATCTGAAGGTGGTGGCGTCCATCCTTCCAAAGGATCTCAACGTGAACGTCAACAGAGCGGATGAGTTGTCGGATGACGAACTCCTTGAGCGTATCCGAACCCTCGACGCAGCCATCCAGCCTTACCTCTCTGCTCAGGGAGAGGGCGGAACTGGCAGAGGCTCTGAGCAAGAGACTACGCACTAATCAGCTCAGGTTCTACCGGCCTTACGCCAAGCAGACCGAATTTCACGCCGCTGGCAAGAGCCACCGGGAACGGCTGTTCAAGGCGGGCAACCAGCTCGGCAAGACGAAGGCGGGCGCTGCCGAAGTGGCAATGCACCTCACCGGCCGGTATTCGGATGACTGGGCCGGTTACCGGTTTGACAGACCTGTTGTGGTTTTGGCGGGGTCTGAATCGGGGGAGTTGACCCGAGACGGTGTGCAGCGCCTTCTCATGGGGCCACCGGCGCAAGAAGAGGAATGGGGCACTGGCGAAATACCGGCGGAAGCGATTGTTGACCGTACACGCCGTCAGGGTGTCCCGAACGCACTCGACAGCATCACCGTTCGCCATATCAGCGGCGGATACTCGACGGTCTATTTCAAGTCCTATGACCAGGGCCGAACCAAGTGGCAGGCGAACACGGTCGATCTGGTTTGGTTCGATGAAGAGCCGCCAGAGGATGTTTATTTCGAAGGGATAACCCGCACCAACGCCACGGGCGGCTTGGTGATGGTGACCTTTACCCCGCTGCAGGGCATGTCAGCTGTTGTCGCCCGGTTCTTGTTGGAAGACAGCCCGGATCGCGCGGTGGTCACGATGACCATCGATGATGCCGAGCATTTCACGCCGGAAGAGCGGGAGAAGATTGTTGCGAGTTACCCGGCGCATGAGCGAGAGGCGCGAACAAAAGGTATCCCGACACTTGGTTCAGGCCTGATCTTCCCGGTTATCGAAGACGAGATCATTTGTGAGCCATTCGAGGTCCCGAAACACTGGCCGCAGATCGGCGGGTTGGATTTTGGCTATGACCACCCGTTCGGTGCAGTGCGCCTTGCATGGGATCGGGACAACGATGTGGTCTACGTCACATCAGACTATCGGAAACGGGAAGCTACGCCGATAGTCCATGCAGCGGCATTGAAGCCTTGGGGCTCGTGGCTCATTTGGGCGTGGCCGCATGATGGCCTTCAGCATGACAAGGGATCTGGTGATCAGCTCGCGAAACAATATGGCGAACAGGGTCTCAACATGTGGCATGAGCGGGCCACATTCGAGGACGGCACCAACGGTGTCGAGGCTGGCATCATCGCGATTCTCGACCGGATGCAAACCGGCCGCTGGAAAGTGTTCTCCACGTGCCAGCTCTGGCTTGAGGAACGGCGCCTTTATCACCGGAAAGACGGCAAGATCGTCAAGATCCGCGATGATGTGATCAGCGCCAGCCGGTACGCTTACATGATGCTTCGTTTTGCAAAGACCGAGCCGGAGCCGCGCCGCAAGCGCCGCAAGGCGGTCGGCGGTACAGGTGGATGGATGGGATGATGATCGACAAGCAACGAATTCACCAGATCGCACTGGACTACGCCAAGGAGCAGGGATGCGACCGTGCAGAAATCCAGGCAAAACCGCAGGCGTTCGGAGACAAGACCTTTTTCGAGTATGTGCTCCGGACCTCCATGACGGTGAAGGACACGGAAATCGGCGTGGATGTCAAGCTGCCAAGTCAGATCAAAGAGCAAGAGCTGATGGACAAATTCCTTGTCCCTGCTTTTCAGGCGTTGAAGGACCGCGCAACCCTCGCGGCGGCCGCCTGATGCCACGATACGCCAAACGCAAAATTATCAGATCGGCGGCCGACAACTACGACCCCATCCTTGATGATGCGCCGCTGTTGCCGAACCTTGAAGTGTCCGAACACACCGCGACACCGACCGGTATTCTCGACGCAGACGGATCGGAACTGATGAGGCTTCCCGAGCCGATCGGGTTTGTCTGGAAAGACTGAAAACACCTCTGCGTCGGCCCCCCCCTCAAAGAGCGCTGTGAAGCGTCCTTAAAGGCATCTCCATGACAGAAGACACCACGGCCAGCGAAGCGGACGGCTTCGATGAAGACGCGCTGCTGACCGAAGCCAAGGAGGCCTATAGTCGCGCTGAGGACGCCGAGAGCGAAAACCGTGAGGCGGGCCTTGAAGACCTCCAGTTCGCGCGGATGTCGGATCAATGGCCTGAAGCCATCCGCAATGAGCGTGTGAATGCCAATCGCCCATGCCTGACGATCAACAAGTTGCCGTCGATCACGCGGCAGGTCGTCAATGACAGCCGCCAGAACAAGCCGTCGATCCGTGTACTGCCGGTCGACAACGACGCAGATCCGGAAACCGCGGATGTTATCAACGGCCTGATCCGGAACATTGAAAACACGTCCGATGCCGATGTTGCTTATGACACGGCGATTGAGTGCGCCGTCGACAACGGGTTTGGGTATTTCCGCGTCGACATCGATTATGCCTTTGATGATGCGTTCGATCTTGATCTTGGGATCGGCCGGATTGGAAATCCGTTCTCGGTCTTTGGCGATCCGGATAGCACGGCCGCCGACTCCAGCGATTGGAACACGGCCTTTGTCACGACGCGCATCACCAAGGAAGCCTATGAGCGGGATTACGGCGCCCACGGTGACAATGCCGTCGATTGGGAAGATGAAGGCTGGAATGACGACAACGGCCGCTGGCTGAACGATGACGGGGTTTTGATCGCCGAATACTGGAAACGCGAGGAAGTCACCAAAACGCTTGTCCAGATGTCCGATGGCCTGGTTTTCGAAAAGTCAGCGCTTCTGACAGACCCGGATCTAATGCACTTCGCCGAAGTCTGGGCGCGAGATCCGATCCTTGCCCGGAACTCAGGCCTTCCCAGACCGGTGGCGGAGCGGGAAACAAAATCCCACAAGGTCACCCAATACATCCTTTCCGGCGCAAAGGTTCTGAAGCGCAATGATTGGCCGGGCCGGTATATTCCGATCATTCCCGTCTATGGCACCGAGATCAACGTCGAGGGCAAACGCTATTTCCGCAGCCTGATCCACGATGCCAAAGATGCGCAGCGGATACACAATTACTGGCGTACGGCCGCCACGGAACTTGTTGCCTTGGCCCCGCGTGTTCCCTGGGTCGGGGAAGAGGGCACGTTTGACGCCGACGATGGTTGGGAGACAGCCAACACCGTCAATCACTCCTATCTGGAATACACCAAAGGCAAGCCGCCGCCCATGCGGCAGCCGCTTGATACCGGCGTTGCGGCGGGCGCTTTGCAGGAGGCGCTAAATGCCTCTGACGACCTCAAGGCGATCACGGGAATTTTTGATGCCTCCCTTGGCGCGCGATCGAATGAAACCTCCGGCCGCGCGATCATGGCGCGTCAGCGGGAAGGGGATGTGTCGACATTCCACTTCATCGACAACCTGTCCCGGGCGATCCGTCATGCCGGGCGCGTGCTCCTCGACCTGATCCCGCATGTCTACACCACACAGCGCGTGATCCGCGTGATCGGCGAGGACGGCAAGGACGACACCAAACCGATCAATCAGGAGTACCAGAAGCAGGACCCGGACACCGGCGCACCGATGGTCGATTCCATGGGTAAAGCCGTCACCGCCATGCATGATCTCACAGTCGGCAAGTATGACCTGATCGTCTCCACCGGTCCGAGCTTTACATCAAGGCGTGAGGAAGCCGCGACACAGATGATTGAGTTCGTCCGGTCCTTCCCGCAGTCCGCACCGCTGATCGGCGATCTTCTGGCGTCCAATCTGGATTGGCCTGGTGCTGACGAGTTCGCCAAACGCCTTGAGGCCCTTGTTCCGCCACAGGCGAAGGGCGGATTGCCGCCACAGGTGCAGCAGCTCATCCAGCAGGGTCAGGCAGCCATCAAATCGCTCCAGGAGCAGAACGCGGAGCTTAAACGCCAACTGGCCGACAAGAGTTTCGAGCACGCCCGCGATACCCAAAAGGTCGGGATCGACCAGCAGAAAGCCAATATCGACGCCTTCAAGGGCGTGACGGATCGCATCGAGGTTGTCGGTGATCAGCAGGCAAGAATGGGCGAACTCTACGCCTCCATTCAGCCTCAATATCCGCCGCACTACGGCGTGCCGTCCGCACAGCCGATGCCGCAATTCGGGCAACAGCCCCAAAACCAAGGCGCGCAGCCGGTTCGCCCGGCACAGCCGCCATTCATCCCTCAACGCTGATCAAAACGCACCAACCTCAAGAGGAGTGCAAGACGCGTCATGACTGACGAAACGATGACCCATGCCGAAGCCGATGTCGAAGTGCCGAACCCGGCACCAATCGAGTCGGACGAGGACAATTCAGACGAAACCGATCTTTCGGGCGCGGATGGCGAAGAGGAACTGGAGAGCCTGACAGGCTCCGCAGACGGCGGAGACCCGGACGGCGCCGGAGAAGGTGACGAGGATCCAGGCGGTGAAGGTGACCGAGATCCTGACGAGGACAACGGGCCGGAACTGACGTCGGTTGAGGTCACGATCAACGGCGAAAAACGCTCCTATGACGTTCCCAAGGAATTGGGCGAGACGTTCAACAACATGAACCGGGACTACTCGGTCAAAACCCAGGCGCTCGCGGATGAGCGCAAGGGACTGGAAAGCCAGCAACAGCAGGTGATCCAGTACAGCGAGCTGCTTCGCACCGAAAGCGAGGCCTACGCTGATATCAAGCTGATCGGTCAGCAACTGAATGACACCCACCAAAAGCTGAGTGAGATGTCACAGACTGACTGGGAAAAGCTTGAAATTGACGATCCCGTCGCTGCGAACAGCGGGCGATGGGAATTGCAGAACCTTCGCAACGCCGCGATGGAACTGCAAAACCAGCTTCACAACCGGAAAGCCCATCTTGATCAGACCCTGGCCGGGAAATCTGCCGCAGCGGAGCAAGACTTTGCCAACCGCGCGCAGGAAACGAAGGCCTTTGCTGAAAAAGAGATTTCCGGATGGTCGGACCAACGGGACCGCGAGCTTTTGGACTTCGCGGCGAACGTGATCGGCATGAGCCAAGGGGCAATCAAGGCCAACTTGAACCCCAAGTTCGTTCAGTTCCTCGATTTCGCCGAAAAAGGTTACCGGCTCCAAAATTCAGCGAACACGGCAAAGCCCGGTGGCAGTCGCCAGACCAAGTCCCGCGGAAAACCCGGCGCGCAGCAAACCCAGACCCAGCCGAATGTCACGCCCACTGAAAAGGTGAGTGCGAAGGCCGGGAAAACCCGGGTGACGAAAGACCCCTCCAAGATGAGTCCGGCCGAATACCGGAAGTGGCGAACGGGCAAGTAAGCACCCGCCTGATCCAATCGCTTTGAACGTCGGATGACGTCCAGGCCCCGCGCGGTTTCAAACCGCCAGAAGGACCCTTTGAAATGGCGAATACCACACTTAACGCGGATGTCATTGCCAATGAGGCTTTGATGATCCTCGACAACAATCTCGTGATGTCGAACAACGTGTTCCGGGGGTATGAGAACGAATTCGAGAAAAAGGTCAACGGCTACGAAGTCGGTGAAACCATCTCTATTCGGCGCCCGACCGACTTCACCGTCCGCTCCGGTTCCACGATCCAGGTGCAGGATGTCATTGAAGGCAAGACCACGATCACGGTCAACCGCCAGCGCGGTGTTGATTTCAAGTTCAGTTCCACGGATCTGACCTTGAACATCAAGGAACTGTCCAAGCGCGTCATCGAACCGGCCTGCGTTCAGCTTGCCAACGAGGTCGATGCGGACCTGATGTCGCTTTATTCGGATATTCCGAACTGGGTCGGCACGCCTGGTCAGACGGTCAATTCCTATGCTGATTTCATCAAGGCGCCTGAGCGTTTGAATGAATTCGGTGTTCCCCTGGGTGAGCGCTACGGTGCTCTTGGCCCGAGTGACCACGCCGGCCTTCTGGGCTCACAGACGTCCCTTTACAGCGAGGGTGAGGTCAAGAGCGCATACCGGGAAGCAAAGCTTGGCCGTCTCGCCGGCGTCGACACCTACATGGCCCAGAACGTGCCGACGCACACCACCGGCACCCGGTCCGGCTCGCCTTTGGTTGACGGGTCTTACACCGCGTCGACCACGTCTTATGACGACGTCAAGAACACGATGACGATGACCTTGCACATCGATGCTCTTGGCGGCGCGACCGAGACAATCAAGAAAGGTGACGTCTTCACCATCGCCGATGTCTACGCGGTGAACTCGGTCACGAAGCAGAAGCTGCCGTTCCTGAAGGAGTTTGTCGTCACCGCTGATGCTACGGCGGCTGGATCTGAGGTCGATCTGACGATCTATCCGGCCCTGATCTGGAATGGTGCGCAACAGAACGTCTCGGTCACGTCCGGCGTGACGGATCTCAACAACAAGGCCATTACCTTTAAGGGTGCAGCCTCAACGGACTACCGCCAGAATCTTGTGTTCCACCAGAACTTTGGTGCGCTGGTGATGGTCCCGATGACGCTTCCGGCGGATGGCCGTCCGGCGTCCCGGAAAACGGACAAGAGCACGGGCTCCAGCGTCCGGATCGTTCCGGTCTATGACGGCACGAACGACACCAATGTCTGGCGGCTCGATATCCTCTACGGGATCAAGGCCATCGATCCGCGCCTTGCGACCCGCCTCAGCGGAACCGCGTAACCTCCCAACATCACGGCCGCCGGGCATTCCGTCCGGCGGCTTTTTCATTCGTGAAAGGACACGACCATGGCTGTGAAACAGCTTTCCGACGGCAATCCGGCGGGCACTTCGCTTGGCCAGAGCGCAACCGACAAAATCTCGTTCTACAACGCGACCCCTGTGGCTCAGCAGTCGGCAATGACCGCACAGGAAACCACGATCACGCACACCACACCGAGTTCGGCCGATTATGCGATCCAGGGCGTCACGTCGACGTCTCCCTTCGGGTTCGTCACGGCTGACGAGGGCAACACCGTCCTGCAGGTCATCGCAAACCTCCAAACGCGTCTCGCCGAAGTCGAGACCATTTTGGAAACCAGCGGACTGATCGCAAGCAACTAATGGATGGGGGCTCCGGCCCCCATTCCCTTTTTGAGGAGTTCGCATGGCTGATCTGGACATTTCCGATTACACGACCCTCAAAAACGCGCTTCAGCCGTGGCTTGACCGGGAAGACGACACCGACATCACCACGAAGCTGTCGCTGTTCGTGAAGCTCGCCGAAGGGCACTTGAACCGGCGTATCAAGGCCGTTGAGACCGATACGACCCTGACAGGGACGGCGAACAGCCGGAGCCTGACAACCTCGTCCCTGTCCATCGTGGAGCCCTTGGCGCTCTGGCGCTTGGAAGACGGCGATGAGCATCCGGTGACAAAGAGGCGAGACGGCACATTTGCCTATGATGGCGACAGCGGGCGGCCGGGTTTTTGGGCGATCGATGCCAGCTTTTCCCGGATCGACATGGATCGTCCGCTTGATCAGGCCTACTCGTTCCGGTTCCGCTATGTGGAGCGGTTTGCACTGTCGGATTCGGTGACGACCAATTGGCTCCTGACCAATCACCCGGACGTCTATCTGGCCGCGTGTCTTTATGAGGGCTTCAACTACCTCCAATCCGATTCCGATGTCGCGAAATGGAAACCCATTCGTGACGAGGGAGTTTCGGACGTGCGCACGCAATTGAGCCAAGCGCGAAAGGGCACGCTGTCCTTTGATCCCGGACTTTCCTCCATCAACAGCCGCCGACACGGCGCTTATCTCTACGACGAATAGGGGATTATCATGTTCAATTGGGAACAGGGTGGAGCACCGTTCACCCGCGAAATCGCGCGCATGGGCGAAGCGGGCCTAAATCGGGCCTACAGCGATTTCATGACACCGCAGGCCACTGGTCCTCATTCCATCGGCATGGATTCCAGCCTTGGACCGGACGGTACGGTGAGCACCAGTCAGACGCTGTCGGCTGAAGGAACCGGCGTTTTCAACGATCAAGCGCTTGGGCCGGGTTATCAGCAATCCTTTGTGGATCGGTCCAAGGCAGCAGCGGAATATGAGCGCCTTTTGGGGCAGATGCGTCAAAATGAGCAGGTCCAGGCGGATGCTTACCGCAACATGATGGGCGGCGGCTGGACCGGCGGCGTTCTTCCCGCAAACATGGCCGATGTTTTCGGAAGCGGCGGGCAATTCGCGCCCAACCCGACCTCCGGCATTCGTCCGCTCAATCCCTTCGCGCAGCAATCCGATATTAGCGACCGCGCCCCGGATGGGTCGTCCTACGGCGGTTTTGGCGAAGCTCAGCCGATCGGCGGGTTCGGCGGGCCGTTCACCTACCAGAATCCATACATCTGATGGACGAGTTTCTGGAATTCATCCCGTCCCGGCAAGGCGCGCTTCGGACGGACGATGAACTGCGCGCGGAGTTCAAGGAGCGAGCCAAGGGCTTGCCGGATGCCAAGGACTACCGCGCCCGGTTCGAGGCCCTGATGAGCGCCCGTCAGGCGAACCGCGACCAAAAGAACGCCGACTACCAAAGGGCAAAGCCGGATGCTCAAAAAGGTCGAATTTAAGCCCGACGTTTTCAAAGACGATACTGAATTAACTGCCGAGTCGGCCTATGTCGACGCGCAGTGGGTGAGGTTTCGGCGTGGCAAGCCGCAGATCATGGGCGGGACGGAGGAAAAAAACGCCTCGACCTTCACCGGTCTCGCGCGTGGCGCGCACTCCTGGCAAGACAACGACGGCAACAAGATCGTCGCGTGGGGTACGCACAACAAGCTTTATGCAGAAATTGGCGGCTCAATTCTCGATATCACGCCAAACCAGGCAGAAGGCTCACTTACCAATCCGTTTGCCACGGAATCCGGCTCGACCACAGTCACGGTCACGCTGACACAGCACGGCCTTGCGGTCGGGGATTCAATCACGTTCTCCCATGCGCTGCCTTTTGCCGGGATCACGGTTGACGGCAGTTACACCATTGTTTCGGTTGTCAACGCCGACAAGTTTACGATTACACATTCATCCAGCGCGTCGGGCAGCGGACCAGGCGGCGGGAATGTCGATTTTGTCATTCCGCTGGATACCGGCCTCATCGATGGCACGGCAAGCGCAGATCCGCGCGCTTGGTTTTTGCAAAACTGGGGTCAAAACCTTCTCGCCCTTCCAAGGGGTGGGCGCCTGTTTGAATGGCAGCCAGCGACGTCCTATGATGATGTTATTGTCAACGGCGGATTTGATCTGAACGCGGACAACTGGACGCTCGGGACAAACTGGGCGTGGAGTTCATCAGGAGGGCAGCAAAAACTCCTCCTCAACATCGTCACCACATCAAACGTATCCCAAGATATCGAAGGAAAGGTCGAAGGCGGCAAGACCTATAGGCTGACGGTCGATTTCGAAAACCTCAACGGAACATCGGGCGGGATCACGATTGGGATCAACGCGGGCATATCGGCTCCTGCGATTGTTGATATCGGCTTGGAGCTGAATAAGACCGGCTCATACTCCCGGCTGATCACGATGCCTGCTGAGCCGCTTGATCTTGTGTTCCAGGCGCAGGGCACACGGATTTTCCTCGATAACGTCACCTTGACGCCGTTGGCCACGGCCTACAGCATCGATACGGCGCCGGTCCGCTCCGAAGGTATGATTGTCGCGGCAGATCGCATAGTGATCCTGATGGGAACAATCGAGGCCGACGGCGACTACAATCCGCTTCTTCTTCGCTGGTCCGATCGGGAAAACAACCGCACATGGATTCCTGACAGCGGGAACGTCGCGGGCGAGCTATCCATGGCTGTCGGCGGTAATGCGATCACCGGTCTTGCATCCCGCGAACAAAATATCTTCATGACCGATAGCGCGGTCTATTCGCTTGTTCCCGATGCCGCCAACACCTATGCACTTGTGCTGCTTGGCGAAGGCCCTGGAGCCATCGGGCCTCTGGCGATCACATCGCATTCAGGGCGCGTTTTCTGGCTGACCAAACAAGGCGTTCCCTACACCCTGCAATCCAGCGTTTCGGATCTCGCGATATCGCAGCCGGTGCCGATTGAAAGTGGCGTTCAGAAAGATCTCTTCGACAACATCGCGGCTAACCAGCAGGCGAAAATCCAGTGTTCCATCAATCCGGAATTCAACGAGTTCTGGATTTTGTACCCCGACGGGCGGGACGGAGATGAATGTAGCCGGTATCAAGCCTTCAACTACATCGAAAAGCGCTGGACAACGGGAAGTCTCGCCCGCACGACGTTGATCAGTTCCGGCGTTGAATCAAACCCTATCGGCTTTGGCACAGATAATAAGATCTACCTTCACGAGAAGGGCACAAGCGCCAACGGAAGCGCGCTGGCTTGGCATATCACCACCGGGTATGTCGATCTGAACGATGGTGAAACGCACATGCGCTTGCGGCGCGCGGTACCTGATTTCCATGATCAGGGTGGCGATATCAACCTCACCATCAACGCCAAACAGCGCCCTCAACAGGCAACGCCGATCACGCGCGGGCCTTACACTTTCACGACAACAACCGAAAGCGTCGGGTTTAAGCTGACCGCGCGCCGGATTCAGCTTAAATGGTCGGGGTCTTCCACTAACGCACGGGGGCGTTTCGGAGCGATCATCCTTGACATCGAACCATCCGGCCAGAAGCGAACATGATCGACCTTAAATCGGAGTTCGAGCGGGTCTGGCCGTGGCTGGAGCCCGCAGTCGAACGAACCGGCGGCGCTCACACCAAAGCGACGGTGTGGGACACCATCCGGCGCGGCGACGCGCAGCTTTGGCCGCTCAGGCGGTCTGCGATCGTCACGGAAATCCTGACGCGGCCGTCAGGGCAAAAAATCATTCTGGGCTGGCTCGCCGGTGGATCACTTCAGGAGATCGCCGATGCAGTCCCAAAACTTGAAGCCTTTGGCGCCGCACAAGGCTGTTCGGCCGCGAAGATCGTCGGTCGGCGCGGCTGGGTAAAGGCGCTCGACTATCAATACGAAGCCACCATCATGACAAAGGATCTGACCCTTGGATAACCTCTTTGGCGGCGGTGGCGGCGATACGGTCACGACCGAGTCCACCACCAGCCTTCAGCCGTGGATTGAAGACATCCTCCGCGAAAGCACCAACACGGCCGCTGATCTGGCAAGGGGCGCAACGGCTGAAAACCGCATAGCCCCGTTCTCCAATGATCAGAACGCGGCAATGAACTATACCAGGGCGCTGGCGAACACGGCCGCAAATCCAAATACGCCAAGCCTGACGGCCTATCAGGGCGCGCATGACCTGACACGTCAGGCGACAACAAACGCCAGCAGAGCGGCGCAGGAGGCCGCGCATCAGGGCCAGACAACCGCGGACGACATCCGCAGGTACATGAACCCGTACCAGGAAGACGTCATCGACGAAACCATGCGGGGCATGCGGGACCGGTTCGGCGAAGCGGCGACCGATCTTGCAAGCCGTGACGCGGCCGGTCATGCCTTTGGCGGATCACGCAGCGCTGTCCGGCAGGCGCAAATGGCGCGCGATTACGTCAACGACGCCAAGGCGACGGAAGCAAGCCTTCGGTCCGCCGGTTTCGACCGGGCATCCGGGCTTGCCGAGGCAAACAATGCCCGCGAAACGCAAGCCCGATTGAACGCGGCCGGTCTGTCGCTTCAAGGCATGGGCACGGCGGCCGGACAGTACCTCCAGGGCCTCGGCGGTCAGGAGCAGGCGTTTGACAACATGATCGATCGCGGCCTTCGGACAACAACAGCTCTTGGCGGGGTCGGGGACGCAACGCAGTCCATGGATCAACGGCGCCTTGATCTGCCTTTCGACACCGCGACGTGGTTCCGTCAGTTCCTTCCGAACTCCTATCCGACCACCACGACCACGACGCAGCCGGCCTATAACAACAGCGGCGGCATGATCGGCGGTGCGTTGACGGCCGCAAGCCTGTTCCTGTGAGGTAAATGATGACCGGATTGATCAATCAGTTTTTGGGCGGCCCGCGCGCTCCTGCCAGTGACTTCCGGCGCCGCATGGAAAGCCCGCTGTTTCAAATGGGCGTCCAGATGATGGCCAACGGCGGAAACAGGCTTCGCCCGGTCTCGCTGATGGAAGGCGTTCCACAGGCGCTCGACCGGTCCCTCTACATGCAGGAAATGCGCGAGGCCAAGGAGCAAAAACAGAGCGCGAAAAACAAGACCCTGGAATGGGCGCGGATCAACGTACCGGAACTTGCGCCCCTCATTGACAGCGGCGCGATGACAGCCGGTGACGCCTACCGGATGGTGCATGACCGGCGGAACAAGCGGCAGGTCGGCGAGGCCTTGTCGGCAGCCATGCCCGGGATTGATCCCGTCCTTGCATCGCAGTCGCCGGATCTTGCCTACAAGGTGTTCCAGGCGCAGAATCCGGCCCAAAAGCTCCCGACATCCGTGCAGGAATATCAATTCGCGCAGCAAGATCCGCAGTATCTGGATTATCAGCGGCAACTGGCGGAAGCGAAGTCGACGAAAATAAACAACAATATGAGCGTCGATCAAGGCAAGGCCGCGGGATTTGCGGACCGCGTGTCCAATTCCAATCGCATTTTGCTTGAAGTCGAAAATGAAGGAAGGTCGTTCTTAAATGAAAAAGCTTCCGAGATCCCGGTGGTTGGAAATTATCTAACGACAGATGCCTATAAACTTTATGATCAAGCACGTCGTGATTTCGTCAATGCTGTACTGCGCCGGGAGTCCGGTGCTGTAATTTCACCTTCTGAATTCGAAAACGCTGCTCAACAATATTTCCCGCAACCTGGCGATAGCCCGGCTGTCGTGGAGCAAAAACGCAAGAACCGCGAGTTGGTACTACGCGGATTGGAGCGGGCGGCGGGTCCGGGTTACGTCCCGCCAAGTCTTATTCCGGAGCAAAGTGCCGGGTCGGAATCCGTTCCCGATTTTTCAAGCATGACTGATGACCAGCTACGGGCAATCATCAATGGACGGTAACCAGATTAAACAGGAAGCCTTGAAAGAACTGGCCCGTCGCGAATTGAAGAAACGGCAAGGGCAGCAAGAGCCGGTGAGTGGCACAGCGCAAGCCTCCTCATCGCTGAGCGCCGACACGGGCAGCAGAAGTTCCGGCCAAACGCTCCTGGACTCGTTCAATAACGAAATGTATGCCGCCTCTCAGCGGACCAGTCCGGTGGTTCGGGATCTGACCGGGGCATATATTCGAACGCCTCTTGGCGAGGCCAGGGAAGCCGACTACGGCATGGTTATGGTCGATCCGGAAAGTGGCAAATGGACAGACGTTGATCCAAAATCACATGTTGTTCTCTTTGATGAAGCGACCGGCAAAAACATGGTGTTCGCTCGCACAGAGACCACAGATGAAAGCGTCCCGGTTTCACTGTTCCGGCTATTCTCGCCGGGGCTCGCGACCGCGCCGCCTGCCGGGGCGGCTGTTGCTTCAAGAGCCCCGGCAAAACCGGCGTCAGCGATGGCGCAGAACGTCGCTGCCATGGAACGAGCAGGTATTACGCCAAACCTGATGAACAGCGGGCCGCGCTCATTCGCCAATGCGGGTCAGGGTATTGGATCTATTCCGGTGGCAGGCGCTCCGGCAGCAAAAGCCCTTCAACAGAACGTGGATGAATTCGCGAATGCTGTGACGGACACGGCAAAAGTATCTGGTCCAATCACCTCGCGCTCGCATGCTGGACAATCCGCAGTAACGGGTATCCAAAAAACACTCGATCGCGCTCGCGATGTATTCGACAAACGCTACAGCTCGCTTGGAATCCCGAAGGGCGCGCGCACGCCAGCGTCTAAGTTCAAGCGTGCATGGGCGGAAGTCTCCGCAAAAACGGACAACCCGGTTGTGAACGAGTTGCTTGCTGATGGGAATCTCAAAAAGCTGGCGGATAGCCTTGGTGAGGCCGAGACGTTTGATACCCTTCGCCAGGTGCGAACGCTTCTTAGGAAATTCAAGCCTTCTCAGGAGAGTGCGGTTGGCACCCAGCGAACGGACGTCAACCGCTTGTATGACGCGCTGACAGAGGATTTGACGACCATCGCCGCGCAATACGGCAAGGCCGATGATCTCAAGCAATTGGATGCGCTCTATGGAAGGTATCAAGCGGAAATAAAAGCGCCTCTAAAAGCAACACAACTGAAGGGAGATATTCTCAAAAATCCACGCGCCGCTCCCGAAAGTGTCTATGATGACATCATTCGCATGGCCAAGGACAAGGGCGGAGCTAATGAGCGTCGTCTTGCTACTACGTTCCGTGCAATGGGCGGCGAGGCGCGAGGCGAGTTCACAGCCACCCTAATTGAGCGGATGGGCAAAGCGACCGCTGCGGGGCAAGACGCGGCTGGCGAGACATTCTCCGCTTCGCGTTTCATGACCGAATGGAACAGCCTGACGCCACGAGCGAAATCAATCATATTCGGGCAAAATCGGGAGTTGCGGAACGCCCTCGACAGCTTGGTGGCGGTTGGGGAGCGGATGAAAGAGGTTGAGCGGGCCGCAAACTATTCCAACACCGCAAACAATGCGTTTGCTGCCGGAGCAGTCACAGGAGGCTTCGGGACGTTCGCTCTCTTTGAACCGGCAACTGCGCTGTTATCTGCTGCGACACCGAATATCGCGGCCCGTATTCTGTCTTCACCGCGGGCAGTGCGCTGGCTGTCTGGATACACCAAAGCCCAAGCGTCGGCCTTACAGACCGGAGTTAAGCGAGGGGCGCCGGGCCAGATCACTCCGCTTCATCAGCGCCAACTTTCCGCACGATTGAACTTTCTGCGCCAGATTGCGGAGCGGGACGAAGGTGCGCAGCTTCTTCTTCAGAGGTTTGCGGAAGCGGGCGCAGGTTCAGCCACAGCCACAGAGCAACAATAAGCCAGAACAAGAGTTGCTTGAGATCGGCCGTGCTGGGGTAATGACAGAAGATCAACGTCAAAATCACCCGTAGCGTCATTATCGGACACTACGCGCCTAGAAGGGTGCGGGAAAGGCTTCCAACGCCTGAAAAAGAAGCCGGAACGTTCAGGGGCGCCCGCTCAGGCCTTGCCCTGAATCGGCCGCATCATGTCGAGAACAGCCTGACTGAGACCTTGCGCGGCGCCAAGCGGCATGATCAAGGTCACGGCCGTCTTGCGGACGTTACGCGGCTCGGCACTGATTTCGCCCGCGTCTCTCGGGTCGGAATAGTCGGACTGCACGGAATCCAACTGCAGATGGATGCATCCGCTTTGAACAAAGGCACCGGATAGACCATCGCAGAAGATGACCGGGGCGTCGGGATCGTGGACGATCGGGATCTTTTTGGTTTGGTCGTGCTTCATTGATCTCTCACTTCGACAGCAAAATTAGAAGTAGCAATATCCGGTTTGCGAAACAAGAGCGTGATTCCCTTCCTTCTGGGCTGAGAATAACGGTGAAGGCATCGCGGGCGATGAATAGAGGTCTTTCGGCCATCAACGTTCCTTCACTCGCCCCTATGCAGGGCGGGGATTTGCGGTTGGTAGGCATCTCTGTAAATCGCGCAGAATCCGGCGTCCTCCTTGGTGATCAGCAGGTAATAAAATCCATTGGTGAATTCGCTCGTGTCGGGATTTGGACCTTCCTGACGCCGGTATCCCGCAAACTCAAGCTCCTGCATCGTCCGGATCCATAGCTGATCATACTCACGCTCTGTCATGTTTCGTGCGCAAGCGATGCTGGACCCGTTGCCGGTGTACTCATAGGTGATTTGCGGCGCGGCGAGCGCTGCGCTCGTCATAAAGACTATAGCTAAGAACAGCCTAACCATGACCTTCCCCTCAACCGCAATTCAGTAGGTGGCAATATGCCAATGGATGTCAATCAGGTTGAACGCTACATCAGAGATGCCGCCGTTGCACGCGGTATCGATCCGGAGATTGCCGTGCGCGTTGCACGATCGGAAGGTTTAGCCCCGAATACCTGGCAGTCGAATTATAGGCGCGGCGGATATCGCGAACCGTCGTATGGCCCTTTTCAGCTCCTTGTCGGCGGCCCCGGGACAGGCTTTCCAAGGGGCATGGGCAATGACTTCAAGCGCGTTACGGGTCTGGACCCGGCCAATCCGGAAAACGTCTATCAAAGCATTGATTTTGCTCTTGACCACGCTGCACAGCATGGATGGGGTGCGTGGTATGGTGCGCCGAAAGTTGGCATTAGCAGATATCAGGGGATTGGTCCGAATGCCCGTGCGATCGGTGTCCGCGGGCAACAGCAGCCGGAAGCGCCGACCGCTCTGACAGACTTCGCCCGGCAGGGGGAAAATGCCAGGAGCCTCTTTTCCCTGATGTCCGGTGATGACGGTGTTCCATCGGCGCCATCAATCCTGGACGGTTTCAACACGGTGGCCAGCACGAATCTGAGCGGTGTTCCGACGCCCACGGCACGGCCGGACAATCCAGCCAATCCAGCCTTTGCGGACAACGCGGTTGGCCCGCTCGCTCAGAGCGCAGCAGGATCTTACTCCCCGCGCAACGTTTCGGAGTTCTTTGAAGGCGCCCCGGCTGATGTGACGGCCCGCGTCTCGCCGATGCTTGGCGATTTGTCGGCACCGGCTCCACGCACCACGGCGCAATTTGACGACACGTTCGGCTTGTTCTCCGAAGCGCCTGCGGTGGCGGCGAGCGATACTTCGGGCACGGCTGTTCCCACCGGTTACACCATCCTTGACCCAGAGCCCGTTTCCCCCACGCGCAGTCCGCATCAGGAGAGCGTCTATACGGCCACCACACCGCGTGCGCGGCCGTCCGCAGGTCTCACGTCGGCGCCATCTGTCACAGGATCTCTCACTGAAGCCCCGTCGATCACCGCCCCAGGCATCTCTGTATATGCCGCGCCGTCCGCACCTGGCATTACCTCAATACCGGCCACTGGCGCGCCGACGGACCTGACCCAACCGGCGGCGATCCCGGCTGTTGAACTCCCCATGATAGACGAAGAGATCCCGGGAACACCGCGTGCCAAGCCGGAGCGGGAGGACAAGAAATCCCGGCGCGAGCGGGCCACGCTTTTTGGTGACGTCCTTGTCGGCACGGCCTTGACGGGGACTCCCATCGGCGGCCTCGCGATGGGCGCTTTGAACAAGTATGGCGGCGTCTCGCCCACGCGGGGAATGACCAGCCTGTTCGGAAATGGCGTCAGAGCCCTTGGGCGCGGAATCACCGGTCAGATAGGCGGTGTTCCGTTCGTATCAGAACAAAGCTTCTTCGAGACCCCAAGAGGGCGGGCCGTGCAGGCGACGCGGCAAGGCGGGGACTTCTTCACCAATTATCGCGGGGCGACAGACAGCGCATCCTTCGCCCGGGCGCAGGCCGAAGAACAGCGGGAGCGTGCGCGCAGTGGTCAGCAAACGGTGGCTGACATGTTTGGGAGTCTTTTCGGCGGCGGCACCCGGGGAGGCCGTGACCGCTCCGGGGCGCTTTTGTGATCACACCAGATCGTCCATATCGACCTTGAGAGCCGCAGCGATGGCCTTGATGGCCTTGATGCTGCCGTCCTTCTTGCCGGTTTCGATTTCGGAGAGGTAGGCCGGTGTGATGTCGGCGGCCGCAGCAAGATCCTTGGCCTTCATGCCGCGATATTCGCGCCAGACGCGGATGGGGTTTTCGCCATGGACGATCCGGTGCACGACATTACCGGGCACCAGCTCGTCCAGGCCAGCGGAGATGTCGGCCTTGACCTTATCGGCGGCGGCGATGTCGGCGGCGTCAATCAACGCCTCGTAATCGGCAAGGGGCATGATCACGAGGGTTTCGCCGTTGGGAGTGATGAACTTCTGCATGGTTTTCCTCAGTCGTAGATGCCACCGCGCGGACCGATTTGAAGGATATTCAAGACGGTTCCCTGATCGTCCATGATCACGCGCCAGTCAGCAACCCGAAGGCGGAAATAGCTGGACCCTTTGAGCGCCTTGACGTTGTTGCCAAGGCTCTTCGGGTCGGCGGCATATTGTTCGATCTTGGCGACAATCCGGTCTTTCTGGTTCGCAGGAATCTTGCGCAGAACCTTCAGGGCGGATTTGCTGTAAGCGATCTCTTTCATGGATTTATATTAGCATATAGCGAATAAAAGTCCAGAGGAAAATCGCAGTTTCGGCCACCAGCCCGCCCTTGAAGGCGGGTTTTTTCATGTCCAGAGAACCGGCTCGAATGCCGGAAAGGTAAGTTATGGCAATCCAAACATTCGAGCGCGTGAAGCCCAAGCTTTTCGCGCATGAAGGCGGCTATTCCGGCGATCGGCATGACCCCGGAAATTGGTCGAGCGGAAAGGCGGGTAAGGGCCGCTTGATCGGCACCAAGTACGGGATTGCGGCGCCGACGTTGATCGCGAACCGAGACTACTACGTGACCGCCGACCATATGCGCGTACTGACGCGCGCCGATGCAATTGCGATCTATAAAGCGCAATACTGGGATACCGTGCGGGGCGACGATCTGCCAGCCGGTGTTGACTATTGCGTCTATGACTACTCGGTCAACTCGGGTCCGGGTCGAGCTTCCCGCGAATTGCAGCGCGTTGTCGGTGTTCCGGTTGACGGCGTAATCGGACCGCAGACGCTTAATGCGGTCAGGAGATGCGGAAAGCCCCTTTCGACAATCATCGATGAAATCTGCGATCGGCGCCTTGCCTTCATGAAACGGTTGCGCGTCTGGCCGCGATACAAAAACGGCTGGTCCCGCCGTGTGTCGGAAGTTCGGTCCTACTCGAAAAAGCTGCTGTCTGCTTCCCCGGCTGCGGACTATGCGCCTCAAGAGGATGTACCGGTCCCGCGTGCCAAGGCTGAAGATGTGAAGCCGACCGAAGCGCTCAAGAAGCCGCAAACATGGCTGCAAACGATTATCGGCGGCGGCGGACTTGGCCTTCTTACCCAGCTTGATAGCGGGCCGATCCAGTGGGCGATTGCGATCGCCATCGTCGGGGCCGTGGCCGTCGGCGTTTTCTACGCCATCAAGAGCGCCAGGGAGGCGGATTGACCATGTTCGGCCTCAACACCCTTCAGATGTTCGGCGCGGCCTCTGTGGCCGCTTTTTTGTTGGCGGGCGGGGCGTATGTCAAAGGCCGGATGGATGGTGCCGATATCGCCCGCACCGAAACCCTCCAAATCACAATCGACCAATTGCGCGAACGGGATGAAACCGATGCAGAAGTGGACAATCTGGACCGCTACGGCCTGTGCGTTGATCTTCTTGGCCGGGTGCCAGAGTGCGACGAATTCAGGTGACGGTATCGGCTATTCCCGGCTGACACCAAACACCGGGACAAGCCAATACATCCTGCGCAACGACGAGCGTTTCGCGCGTCAGGTCGTCCAGCACAACAGGCAGTGCGCCAAGGACGCAGGGTGTGCGAAATGACCGACGGACTCCCCTGGCAGATCATCACTGCTGTTGGAACGATCTTCACGATGCTGGTCGTGATCGTTGGTGCGGCCGTCGGTTACGGCCGTCTTCGATCCTCCCACGAGACCACCAAGAAGACCGCCGAATCCGCAAAGGACAAGGTCGACCGGCTGGAGAACGACCTATCCACCTTCCGCGAAAAAGCAGCAAGGGAGTTTGCATCCGTTTCGACACTGGAAAAGGTTGAAGAGCGCGTGATTGGCGCGATTGACCGGCTCGCCGATCGCCTGGACCGGCTTTTTGAGATCCGGGACAAAGACTCATAGGGAGACATCCCATGCTTGAGCCTTGGAAGTGGGCCGTCCTTTGGGCGGTCTTTTTTTGTGCTGTCCAGACGTCTTATGCGGCCCCATCAGACCGGTGTGACCGCATACCCGGGCAAGGGGAGTGTGTATGATGTCCCTTGAGCCGCTTTCCGACGAATGTCTGATCGAAGCTGTTGAGGCGTTAAAGCGCGCCGGTGGCGTAAAGGCGCAAGCTGCAAGGGACTTGGGCTTGAAGGAGGCCACCTACAAAAAAAGGATCAGCATCGCCGCCAAACGCGGTCTTTATTCGCCAGCCCCGCCGGAAGCCCCGCCCGGTATGGCGATCAAGACCCGGACGGTTTCAATGAAGGACGGCGCGGTCAAAGGGGAATCGATCAAATACGGCGCGGAACCGGGTGAGGTGTTCAAGGCCGCCGACGGCCACCGGGTGAAGGGAGAAAGCGCGCTTGTCGATCCGGACGGCCGGGTGATTGCCAAATGGGTCAAGACTGCTGAAGATGTCGAAAAGTCGGCCCTTCACGCGGCTGAGGTGCTTCAGAACGCGTTTCAGGACTATCGAGGGGTGGCCAAGCCCCTTCCGCCACCAAGTCATCCTGCCGAGCGCTTGTTGACGTTCTATCCGCTCTCCGATTTTCACCTCGGCCTTTATGTCTGGGGTCAGGAGACAGGCGGCGAGAATTGGAACCTCAAAAAGGCGGTTGACCAGATCTATGGCCGGTTCCGCCAGCTCATCCCCTTGACACCATCGTCCGGTGAATGCGTCATCCTTGGGGGCGGGGATCTCTTTCATTCCGATACCTATTCGAACACGACGCGGAACTCGGGCCACGCCCTGGACGTTGACGGCCGCTGGTCGAAGGTTCTTTACGCCGGTGGCCATCTTCTTTGCCGGATCGTTGAGCTGGCGCTTCAGCATCACCACAAGATCACGGTCCGGGTTCTTCCCGGCAACCATGATGATCAAAGCGCGATCGCGGTCGCGTTCTTTCTGGCGGCGCATTTCCGGCTTGAGCAAAGGGTGGAAGTCGATTGCGACCCGTCCTTGTTCTGGTGGCATCGGTTCGGCCGGGTGATGCTCGGCGCAACCCATGGGCACACGGTCAAGATTGCCAAGATGCCCGCAATCATGGCGCATCGAAGAGCTGAGGACTGGGGCCGGACGTCATTCCGGTACATCCACGGCTTCCACCTCCACCACTCGGCAAAGACCGCGACGGAGGGCGAGGGGGTGATCACCGAGATTCATCAAAGCCCGGTGCCGCAAGATGCATGGCATTTCGGGTCCGGTTTCCTGTCTGGCCGGTCCGTGTGCGGAATCACCTACCACTACGACGCTGGGGAAATCGGCCGTGTCCGCCTGCCGATGGAAGTGGACATATGACCACTCCCGGCCTGGTCAAAAAAATCCGCATCGGCCGCGTGCCCGGCAAATCGATTACGATCATCGATTTCGACGGCATTGCCTTTGCCTTGGACGAGCGTCAGACGATCGATGTCACGGCCGGAACCGCAAACGCGCTCGTCGGCATGAAAATCGTCCAGAGCGTCGACACGTCCGGTCAGTAGTGCTTGTCCGCCTCAAGGTCGTGACCGTCTTCCTCGTCTTCGTCCTCCGCGCCTGCTGCGGCCAGTTCGTCCATCTGTTCAGGTTTAAGCCGGGCCATGATGACGACTTCCTCATTGTCACTCATCACTTCCAGAAGATTTACAACCGCGTCTGCAACCTGTCTTTTAGGCATGATCGACCTCCACAGCTATGACGTGAATATTGATCGCCAAAATTTACGCTGCGGCAACAGGTATTTTCTCACGAAATATGCAAATCGCGCGTCCACTTTTAATTATTTTAGAAGCCGACCTGTTAGAATCGTCCGATAATGGTGAATGATCGTATCGGTGATGTGTTCCGCAGTTCCGGTCCGGGCCAGATCGCGAATATCGCTGTTGAATGCGCTGATTAATGCGCGGGCCAGATCATCCCGTTCTTCCACCGTGGAAGTGATCAGATCGTCGGCCGGATCAAGCGCGGTGGCCCGGAACGTGCCCGCGATGCGCCGTTGCAGGTCCAGATAGGCGTGTTGTTTGTCCGGATTGACCTTGAGAACGCAGCGTTGGACGGCGAGGTAAAAATCCTCGTGCTCCAGGACCCAGTCAACACCCCGGGCGGTATATTCCCTCAGCCGCGCGATGAGCGACTTGCCTTCCGGCGGCTCGGCCATGACTTGTTCGGTGTTTGCGAGGGTAACATCGATATAGACGTCCACGATCAGTTCGCAGATGTCATGCCATTCGTGGAGCAGGTAGATTGCGGGATAGCCGGTGCGCTGTGACACCTCGTCCATTGTGACCCGATCTCCATGGCGGAGTATAAGAGGGCCTGCCACATCTATCACAGCCTGGCGGTCGATCACCTGACGCTCCAGAAGGATGTCGAGGGAGATATTCTCAGCATCGGCCAAAGCAATCAACCGGCTCGCGCTGATGTCTTTTGTCTTCTCATCCATGAAGGAATAAACGGCGCCAGCCTGTATTCCAGCCCGGCGGCACCAGTCGTGAATGCTGATCCCACGGCGTTCTGAATACTTTTTCAGGCTTGCTCGTATACGCGCTGGCATATATTTGGGGTACGCGCGGTTCGATTAATCAGCAAGAAACCTTAAGTTCTTGAGTGAAATTGTTTCATCCTTGGGTATGCAAATTCTATCCGGCATTTTGACAAGTATATTCAATCTTTACGAAATTTAGATTAATACATGATGAACGCTACGGAAAATCGGGGGTTATAATTGACTATGGCGTTCTCCACCCGCTTGGCAGGGCGCAGGAGGGCTGATCGGGCCCCCAGAATAGGGCGCTAGCAAACACCGGGACTCCCCCAATGTAACCCTTGCCACCCTCTCGCGGATGGCGGCTTTGGAGCCTCCTGTTCCTGCGCCCAGCAAAGCGGGTCTTATAAGTCAGGTTTTGTTGGTCTGCATTTCAAGCCGTTCAAACGCAGGAAAATCGGGGTAATTCTCCTCTACCCAATCGGTCGCGCCATGATCTCGGGCAACCCCAACAGCGGCAATTAGTTTCTCACCAAGAATGCTGTTCGCCGCTCGCAGCAGTTCGATCTCATCAGCGGCAGCGCTGGTAAGCTGTGCTGTGTCTAAGTACTCGCCATCAGGCATTTGCGGCTCTGATGCTTGCCTTAGAGTGTCTACAAGACCATTCATCGCCGGGCCTCAGTTTGCGGGTTCGGAAGGTGAAAACGGGAATGGTAAATCGCTATCGCCAACCAGGGTCACATGCTCAAAAGCGCTAGCCGCTTCATCGGCTAATTCGGGATGGGCGCTGGGGTCGGTAGTCATGGCCCGGAGCGGAGAAATCTTTGCCCGAAAACCGACTTTCTCCAAAGCTTCCACGGCGCGCGGGGCGTCCTTCTCCGACACATGCCATTGAATATCGCGTTCGCTTGTAATCAGGTTGGTGCCGCGTCCGATGTCCTTATGCTCAAACGATTCCATGACGCCATCAGCGGCCTTGTCCATCATGAGCATGTTGTCGCCAGTGTTGATGTAGTAGGCGAACAGATTCACTTGTTTAGCCATAGACTGATTTCCTTTGACCTAGAAATTCGGTGTTTATTTCGTTTTTTCAGCGCCTTGGACTGATTTCCATCGGGCCTTTCCTGTATCAATGCGAGGCAAGGGTAAGAAGATCTTCGTGAAGCTGTTCAATGTCGCCTTCACGGATCATCAAAACCGGCGCGTCTTCTCGACCGCGAATAGTAATATGGCTGCCGTCAATCGAAAGAGTCCATTCGCGGGTGCTCTGACCTACGTCATCGTCATCGTCTCGCAAGACTCGCTCTAATGTGATGCGTTTGGACATAACGGGCCTTTCTGATTACGCTCTCGTGTCCCAATCCTGCGTCGCCTTTTCAGGCGATAGCGCCTGCCGTCCGCGGTGCCCTTTGTTGCATTCGACGTGCCAGTATGGCCGCCGATACGGTCCACGCGACATAACCACGCGGCCGACCTTTCCGCAGAACGGGCAAGTCTTTTCGGGCTTATTCTGCATGAGCCGGGCCTTCCTGATTACGTGCTCGGTGCTTCGATAAGTCCCGCCGCTTTGTGCCGTTCGACGGTTTCCCAGCTCAGGAGTTCGTCGGACAATTCCGGGTTCTCAGATTTGATCTTTTCGGCATAGGCCCGCATGGCGGCGCGAGACGCCTTTGAATAAGCGCTATCCCCGGCGGGTTTCAGCACAAAGTATTTCATCTGCAATCCAGTCATGACGGGCCTCTATTGTTAAACAGGTTGACGGTTCCGGATTTTGGGGAATTCGCGCTCCCAATCTTCGCGGGTTTTCTCCCAAGCCTGACGCATCATTTCAGAACAATCGTTCGGGTGCATTTTGTGCTCTTGCCTCATTTCTTCCATCAAGACCCAAAGTTCATTTTCAAGGTCTGATCCAAGGCTGAGTTTTCGCAACGCCATGATCCGGGCCTCATGAGCTACGTTCGACGGATAGCGCTAAGAGACCGCTTTTCAGGTCGTCTTCTAGCGCTTCAATAAGTCCCGGGGTGACTGTGCCCCATGGCGCATTTCTGAGGGCCGAGCGGGCAAAGTCCAAGACCTGGTCACGCGTTGGCTCTGCGACCACCTCTATTGTTTTGCGTTCCATTAATCGGGCCTTTCCTTCCGCTATTGCGGCCAGTGCATAACCAGCCAGTGGTTGCTCTCAATCTTCCAATGACACTCATCGCCTGCGCCATCTTCGAACCACTCATCTTCTGGGACCCAATTGGCTTGTCTCCGCAGCTCGTGGGCCTGTTTTTTGTTGATGTCCAAGGTCATAGCGCCATTGAGAATAGTTATGCGCCTTGCTGCCTTTATGGCTTGAACCAGCGTCATCGTCCGGGCCTCTATTTTCGTGTTGCCGGTTCTTCGAATGAGAGGCGCAGATATGCCGTTTTGTAGGCGTCTCCATCCTTCACCAAGACACCGCCGTACTCAGCATCTTTTGGCGCAATATCGCCGCGCTCTATGCAGCGCACGAGATCGAATAACTTTTGCTTCAGCAGTCTCTCGACGTCCATAACGGGCCTTTCCTTTCTTCCATTCTGGCGATGGCTGGCCTTGCTGATATTTCGGTTACACGGGGTTCCCATGCCCTCAGAACGTCGCCAGCAGCCGTCGTACTCCCTCCGGAACGGGCCTCAGTTGTTACGGTTGCGTTCATGCCAGTCACGCAATGCGCGCGCGTCTGACAGGGCGTGGTGTGGTGTTTCGGGCCTTGGGTCGGTTTCCTTGAGAAGGACGAGCCTACAATCCACCATCCAACTATCTTTGTAGGACGGCCCGGTCATGAGCTTCATGAGGTGTTCAAAATCACCGGGCCAATCGGCGTAGATTGTGCAGCCTTCTCGCGCCTGCAAATACTCTCTTAGAAGAAAGCGGAGGTACGGGCGGATATACGCTCTTTCGTGGTCAAGATGGGGCACAACGTTCTTGGCAACCCAAGGGTCGTAGTGACCGAAGGGTGGCGCTTCTGCATAGAAATCGTCGCCGTCAGGACCAGCCAAAGCGATAGAGATTAGGTCGCCACCATGGCCGTTAAATTCGGTGTCCAGATACAAGCGCATGATCGTCCGGGCCTTCCTAGGCGTCTGAGGCGGCTTCAATCGCCGCCAAGAATTTGCCGATTTTCTCGCCAGTTTCTTCCGGCTCGAAAAACACCAACGCGCCGAAAATGATCAGTATGACGGCTATCGTTTCCCAGAAGTATTTCACTGGCCGGGCCTTCCCCTTATGCTTCCATCTGAAGCGAGATGACACGCTTCAGACAGTCGTTGATCCACTTGACCTCTTTGTCGGTCG
Organism: Roseibium sp.; assembly: GCA_017643215.1. GTDB lineage: Bacteria > Pseudomonadota > Alphaproteobacteria > Rhizobiales > Stappiaceae > Roseibium. Next base: position 99,719 of record JAEPNV010000002.1, read on the forward strand.
GGACCCGGTTGAACGCGACAATCAACGAGTTTGGCGGTATAGTGGCCCGCCCGACATGAATGCAGTCGAGTGGCGTTTTTCTTTGCATTGAGAGCACGTCTCTCATGGTCGGGGCCTCTCTTTATGCAGTGCGGCGCATATCAACATGCGCAAAAGGATCGGCGATTTTGGCGCAGCGCTTGCAACAGTCCGAATGTTCTGCCGCTTCCTTAATGTCGCACTCGTCAATTGTCAGATATTCAGAAGCATCACGGCCGCAAAGTGCGCGCGCCTCACCCATTTCAACAATGTGATAGGGGCTGCGAGACATCCCGCCGTCTTTGTGACCCGCGCCCTTTGGCGGGCCACGCCTGTCGCCGTGAACGCTGCACATGCGTTCGATCTTCATGTCCGGGCCTCTATTTGTTGGTTGCACCACGGACGATTGTCCGGGCCAACATCAGGCATTGATTTGCGTAGGCAGCGTCATTTGTCCCGCCGCCCTGTTCTATTCGCGCAACCATGAAGCGCGCAGCCAGTTCGGCAATCAGCTTTTGTTCCTCGGACATGCCGGGCCTTTCCTAGCGGTGTTAGTGCTCGTCCAATTCAGGGCTTCCATCAGCCCCGATCCGGATTGTCCAAGACTTGAAGCCCTTGGCACACATTCCGCGCCAAATCGCATTCGCCATGAAGCCGTTTATCGCATCGCCGAAGTACCGTTCAGGCATCCACTCTGCGATCACCTTTTGCCGTGCCATATCTTCACCCGCGACGGTCAAGCTCGCTTGGGAGACCTTCCCGTCCGGCCATGTCACAAAGCTGATTGTCGCTCCTTCCATCGGTCCAGCCTCTATTTTAGATATTTGCGAAGCTCTGTTTTGAATGAAGTGGATGCGTCATCTACCCACTGATCCGCTTCTGATTGTGACATCCGTTTGCTGCTCACATCGCGGCGCGCGACGCCTCTAGCGAACGCCGTAAAAAGGAAAGTCGCTACCTCAATGAATTTCCGTTCATTTTGGATCTCGGCTTTGACGTCGTCTGTATGGGCGCTCATCTCAAGGGGCCTCATGGTTTGAAGTTCGAAAGAATGAGGCGCAGGTCGCTCGGGACCATCCGGTCAAGGCAATCATCCCTCCGCGCAAACTCTTTCCATTGATCAATCGTTTTGACGATCCCGTCAGGGGTTCGAAGTGTCGGAAGACGCGGTGCTTCTTGGCTCATCGACAGATTCCTTCAATCGTTAATGGCATCTTAGTCCATTTGTCCCAGCAAGTCAATATAAATATCGATTTGTATTGACATTTGCGGACTCGTTTGTTATATGCTTAACCATGGAAATGGCACGCAGAAAAAAGATGGTCAGCTTCGCGCTAGACCCTGAGCTTTTGAAGAAGCTGGATGAGTGGATAGCGGCGCAGGCAGTGCCGCCATCCAAAACCGCTGTCTTAGAAACTGCGCTTAAAAAATTTTTAGGGGTGCAGGATGGCTAGGCCCGGACGAATTTACGTCATGGATATGGGAGGCGGGCTTTCAAAAGTCGGCTTTTCAGATAATCCAAACCGGCGATCAAGAACCTTGGGCGGGGTGCCTGTTCTTTATCAATCGGACTGGTCGTCGAATGCGGAACAGGTTGAAAAAGCTGCGCACGAAATACTCCGGCTTTCGGGGAAGCACGTTAAAAAAGAGCTGTTTAGCGTGGCGCTGCCAGATGCAATTGAGGCAATCGGATGCGCGCTGAAAAGCGTTGGGCAAGACGTTCACAAAGAGCCTCTCAAGTCATGCCGTGAAGAAAGAATAGTGGTCCCTTTAACGCTTAAAGAGCGCAAAGAACTTGGGGCGGCGGCGAGCAGGGTGGGGCTGAAGGTGAGCACTTACATCCGCATGAAAACGCTTGAGGCGATACGCAAGCCTGAGCCTTCTTAGTGAAGACTTCACCTAGAACGAGGACGGCAAACCACGCTTTCCGAAGTTCAAGACATCAACATGGTACACGCTCAAGAACTAGGGGCGTGTGAAATGAAGGAGCGCCGACAGTGGAAATCAGAACTTTGGATCAAGTCAAGGCGGATATTGACGCGCAAATCAACGACGTAACGGATTACTTATGCAGTCGCGGCGATACCCTTCACCTTCGCGATGAAGTCAAAGAGCGTACCCGGAAAGTGCTGTATGCGCTGGCGCTAAAAGGCTGGGTGGTTTCGAAAAAGAACCAAGAAAACTGAGGAGTGCCGGGATGGTCACGTTGAAAACTTTTCAAGCGGTTATGCGTGGCGAGATATCTTCGGACAGGGCGCATCGGGCGATAGACCGACAGGAAAAACGCAAGGCCAAAGACAAGCAAGCCCGCAGGGCAGCAATAGAGCCGCCCGAGCCAGAATGTGACTGGCGACAGCTTGTAGTTTCTGAATGCGGCCGCGATTCATAAGGAGCAAATGCGGTGCCATCACCAATAGAGAAAATGATTGATGCCGCGTGTGGTGTGGCGCCTGGAGACTTCGTCACGCTCCGTTGTTCAAAGTGCGAAAAGGAAATGCGCGCCCGGAAGGATGATACGGACCCTTTGGGAACAGTGGTTGTTGAGATCCAATGCCCGGATTGCAATTCAGGCGATTTCGATAGTCCAGTCTATTTTGACGCGGACGGCTTGGAAATTCCGTTCGAAGAATAAGGAGCGCCGGACGTGAACGACAACGATCACCTCAAGGTCCGACTGTTCGGTGAGCGAGTTTGGGCTAAGCGTCTGACTACAGAAGATCGAAAGTGGCTTGTCGAGATCGTCAATGAACCCGTTGGCTTTCTTCACAGCTATCAAAGAGGCAGCAAGCTATGGGTCCAGCCCGCCGATGACGGTTTGTGGATTCCGTGCTGAAATTATAGGATTGCCGACCGGTGCATTACACCGAGGAACACTTTGACCGGATGGAATCCGACCCGGTTTTACGGCGCCAGTATTTCTGGCAAGTCGGGCAAAGTGCGCTTCTTCGTTCAGTGCAATATCGGAAAGAAGGGCGGCTTGAAGATGCTCAACGAGACGCATGGTTTGGCCGATGGGTTCTGGACAATATTGAAAGACTGATGGGTGAATGAAGGAGCGGCGAGAATGATTGACCCAAAGAAACTGACCGATGAAGAGCTTGAGCTTTGCGCAATGGAGTACCGCTCACGAGATCTGGATAAGCCCCGCTGTCCCAACTGCGGTGGCGTCATAAAGGCATGGCACGTCCACATCTGTGATGATGCCGGCGGGGCGAATATCCCGATGGAGAGCGAAGCCGCCAAACAGCTTTGCCGCCTGTAAATGTAGGAGCGCCGGGATGGGCGCATGGATTGAGCTTCGAAAGAACGAAACAGGCGAAATCAGACGCCATCGCGATGATTACTTTGAGTCGTCGCCGGACAGAGAGTCTGATTACATTTGGACTGAGGGCAACTATGCCTGCGACTGCAACAGGGCTCTGTTTTTCGCGAGGGCGCATAATGAGCCAGACCCCGACGTTGAATGTGGTGATGCCGCTTATGCGGCGATAAGGGCTATCTGTGACGACGGGACCATCATTATGCTTGATGATGATAGTGGGTCAGAAACTTAAGGAGCCGTAGGGATGGCTAGAGATGAAGAACAAGAGGCGGCGTTTGCGCTGAGCGACTTGTTAAGCTCTGCAATGTTCCAGGCATACAACAACGGAGAAAACGCGCGGACGTATCTTTATGGCTGGGAGCGGCGAGGGTTTCGTTGGTTGTTTAGATTTAAAGAGCGGTGTCCAGATGGCATGCTTGGCAATGCGTGGACAGCAGATTTCATGAATCTAAACCGCGACGCCATTCTATCAGAAGATGGTCGAATGGATTTCAATCTGAGAACAGCGCGAGAGAATGGCGTAATCAAATAAGGAGCGCCGGTATGCCTGACGCCCAATTCGAAGCCATGAAGATCAGCAAGCGGCTCGAAGCGCATTACACCGCGCGTGAGATAGACCAATGGCTCAGCCGTCCGCATCCTCAGCTTGACGGGGCAACGGCGTATGACGCCATCGCAGCGGGCGAACATGCAAAGGTCAATGCGATCATCGATCGGGAGGACATCCTGCGCCGCTGGCGAGAGCAGAACTTTCGCGAGTTAAGTCACGCCCGAACGATGCGCGATCAGTGGCAGCGGGAAGTGGAGCGGCTGGAGAAAAAGCAGGCGGGTTTAGAAACGGATCTTGATTACTGAATCCCGTTTGGTTCACCCCGGCCCCTTGAACCTGCTTCGGTTCACTCCCCAAAAAACACCTCCTCAGCCGCTTCCTTGGCTTCCTCTTTCGTCTCTTCGATTCCCGTTCCGATCTTCCGCCAGTCACTCACGAACCACCACCATCGTGTGCCGCCCGCTTCAAGATAAACGCGCGCCCGTCTATCCGGATAATCAGGGTGTGTTCCAGTGCCGTCATTGGGGGTGTGAGGCCATGTCCGGCGCCAGGTGAGTTTCATGGAAAAGCGTTATGCAATTCAGGGCGATTTCGGCCCCTTTTCAGCAATTGTTATGCACTTTTCAAATCACGGATTTGACAGAAAAATCAAGGAATTAATCAGGATTCGAACGCAGATTTGCAATCCGCTGCGTCACCACTCCGCCAAGAGGCCCTCACGCGGTGCGTTCGGCCTTATCAAACAGTTGCCGGACATAATCAAGACCTCAATGCGCGGCGGGCGCAAATATCGCCGGCTGTGATCCTGCAGCCAGCCGGGACGGGTTTCGGGCAGGGATGGGGTCCGTGAAGTCACGAGGGCACGGATCAACCGCTTGTCAGCGCCGTCGGCGACCGCTATGGAACCTCTTGAAAATCGACCGGCGGATCAACACGAGGCCGACATGACCGACTACGCCCAGTCCCGCAGGCGGATGGTGGACAACCAGCTGCGCACCAATGACGTAACGGATCTGCGCATTCTCGACGCCATGGAATTGGTCCCCCGTGAAAAATTCGTTCCAGCGTCCCGGCGGGCGGTGGCTTATATCGACGAAGACTTGCCGGTCGGGCCGGCCGGGTCGGGCCGGTTTTTGTTGAAGCCCCATATCTTCGGCAAATTGCTGCAACTGGCGCGGATCGGGTCCGACGACATCGTCCTGGTGATCGGCGCCGGTACCGGTTACGGCGCGGCAGTCCTGTCGAAACTCGCCGCGTCTGTCGTCGCTGTCGAGGACAATTCGGACCTTGCGGATGCGGCGACCGAGGTGCTGCTGGATCTTGGGATCGAAAATGCCGCTGTCGTGGAAGGGGCGCTTGTCGACGGATATCCCTCAGAAGGTCCTTATGACGTGATCGTCGTGAATGGCGCCGTCGACGTCTTGCCGGACGCGATTTTGGGTCAACTGAAGCCCGACGGCCGTCTTGTCGTGATCGAGGGCCGCGGTGGATCCGGGGCCGCGCGTCTTTACCAAAACTCGGAGGGCGCGATCAGCGCAAGGTTCGGCTTCAACGCATCCGCGCCGGTTTTGCCGGGATTTGAAAAGGCACACGAGTTCGAGTTTTAAGGGCTCGGCCGCCCGAGGTCCCGGTTCGCTGGGGATTGTTCAGTCGCTTGTCAGCCAAATCCTTGCGGTTCAATGCACATCTGTTGCGCAGTAGCCGCAGTTCGGGAATTTTGACGTTCAACGCGGCGCGGCGGTTGCGCATACACACAGAGCAAGTTACGCAAGTTAACATATTGGCAGGGTAGGCCGCTAAGGAGCGATCGTTGTTCATGCGTTCACGACTAAAATCTGGTTTGGTCGCGGTGTTGATGGCCGGTGGGGTTGCCGCAACGCCGGGCGGATCAGGTGTGGCATTGGCGGAAACCATTGGTGAAGCGCTTGCGCTGGCATACGACAACAATCCGACCTTGAATGCAGCGCGTGCCGAGCTGCGCGGCGTGGATGAGAACGTCCCACAGGCGCTTGCCGGCTGGCGGCCGACTGTTTCCGCGTCGGCGGATGTGGGCCGGATCCGCACCCGAACCGCGGGCGTTGACAGCTATCGGACTAACTCCGCCATTTCGCTTTCGGTGAACCAGGCCCTGTTTCGCGGCTTCAGGACGATCAATTCCACCCGTCAGGCCGAATCCATCGTTCGGGCGCAGCGCGAAAGCCTGAAATCCACCGAACAGGACACGCTGCTGGCGGCAGCGCAGGCCTATGTCGACGTTATTCGGGACACGGCGCTCGTCTCCTTGAGCCGCAGTGACCTTCAGTTCCTGGTGGAACAGGTCCGGGCGGCCCGCGACCGGTTCGAGGTGGGCGAGGGAACCCGAACAGACGTATCTCAGGCCGAAGCGCGCGCGGCCGAAGCGCGCGCAAATGTAAACATCTCGCTGGCCAATTTGAATGCGAGCCGGGCTATTTACCGCCAGGTCGTGGGCCGCGAGGCGCGTAATCTTTCAGCGGACACGTCGATTGACGCGATCGTTCCCAAAACTCTGGACGCCGCCCTGCAAACGAGCGAGACGAACCAGCCACTGATCCGTCAGTCGCAGCACCTGGTCGACGCGGCGATCTTCAATGTCAAGGCGGTCGAAGGCGAGCTGCTACCAACGGTATCGCTGGACGGGACGCTTAGCCGGACGTGGAATCCATCGACCAACATCGACAGAACGGACACCGCATCCATCTTCGGCCGGGTGAGCATCCCGATCTATCAGGCCGGTTCGGTGTCCTCACGTGTCCGCCAGGCGAAGGAAGAACTCGGCCAGTCCCAGCTTCAGCTTGATGTCGTCCGGGATCAAGTGCGGGCAAATGTTGTGTCGACCTGGGGCAATTATCAGGCGGCGGCCGCGTCGATTGAAGCCGCCCGCGCCGCGGTCGCGGCATCGCAACTTGCTCTGGAAGGCGTGATCGAGGAACAGCGCGTGGGCCAGCGCACGACGCTTGATGTGCTCGATTCGCAGCGCGAGCTCATCAGCCAGCAAGTCAATCTTGTCACCGCTCAACGCAACCGGATCGTTGGCGGCTATCAGTTGGTGTCCGCGGTCGGCCGCCTTGATCCCGGCACGCTGAACCTTGCGGTCGCGCGCTACCAGCCGACCGAGCATTACGACGCTGTTCGCGGTCAGTGGTTCGGTCTTAGAACGCCCGACGGACGATAACCGGTCGCAAGGCGAATCGGTCCCACGACCCGGTAAAAACGCAGCGCCGCCGGGACCGTTTCACGGCAACAGCGCCAAAGCTCAAAACGGCCGGAAAATCGCGCCAATCTGCGCCCGAATGTCATCTAAAAAGGGGAAAAGGCCGCAGAAGGCGGCTCGCCCGCTTTGTGCTGTTTCTTTTGCTCTCCATAATCCGGGTTAACGAATCATGCAGATTTGTCTGAATGGTCCGTGGTGTAGCCGGTTTGTACGGGGGAATTCATGGCAGAGGCGAAACAGGCCGCAGAGCCTTCGATGGAGGAAATCCTCGCATCGATCCGCCGTATTATCTCCGACGAAGATTCCCAAAACGCGGCCGGCGACGGACAGGACTCGGATCCGGCAGCGGCCGGACCTGAAAGCAAGAACCAGGTTGAACCTCAGGCTGCGGATGATATGGGCGATTCCACCGAAATGTCGCAGGACGACCTCGATAAGCTCTTCGATATGGATGAGCCTGCGGACGATGGCGTTGATGATGATGCCGATGACATGGCGGCCGCCATGGCCGAGGACGCGCTCCAGGATATGGCCGGGGAGGACGCGGAAGAAGACGTACTGGAACTGACCGAAGATCTCGAGTTGTCAGAGGACGACGTCGACCTCGATCTTGTCGATGCCATGCCGGATACGCCAGATGAAGCCGGCGACATTGCCTTCGTAGACGGCGTTGTCGAAGACGATGTCCTAGCGGTCGACCCGCAACCTGAACCGGCCCGGCCCGTGCCGGCCGGCGATTTACCCAATGTGGCGAAGGATGCTCCATTGACGTCCTCCGATACCGGCGAGGCCGTCCATGCATCGCTTGATACGCTCTCTTCCATGTTCATCGGCGGCAATGCACAGACCGTGGAAGAGCTGATTCAGGATATGCTTCGACCGATGTTGAAGTCCTGGCTTGACGAGAACCTTCCCGGGATGGTCGAACAGATGGTGCAAAAGGAAATCCAGCGCATCACGCGCCGCCGCTGATTTTCAGACACCGCGCGGCTGGAAAAGGCGCTGGTTGAGCGCCGTTTTCGTATGGTCTTGGGCGGGTCGGGCTCTGATCGCCAGTATCTCTGCCAATTGGATCAGCCGGTCGGCGCGCTCGCGTAAGGTGCGGGCTTATCTCCTGTTGACTTGATCCGCTGCATCCGATTTACACGGGGGCCGTCCGGTGCAACCGGTTGTCCTCCAGTTGAGTGCTATTTCATGCTCCAGAAGACCTATGATGCGGCGAGCGTTGAGCCGCGGATTTACGAAACCTGGGAACAGGCTGGCGCCTTCAAGGCCGGCGCCGGCGCCAAGCCCGGCGCGCCCGCCTATTCCATCGTGATTCCGCCGCCGAATGTGACCGGGTCCTTGCATATGGGTCACGCGCTCAACAACACGCTCCAGGACATCTTGGTCCGCTGGAAGCGCATGCAAGGATTTGACGTGCTTTGGCAACCAGGCACGGATCATGCCGGAATTGCCACGCAAATGGTGGTTGAGCGCGAGTTGATGGAAACCCAGCAGCCGGGCCGCCGAGAGATGGGCCGGGACGCGTTTGTCGAGCGGGTCTGGGAGCAGAAGCGGGCGTCGGAAGGCACCATTCTCGGCCAGTTGAAACGTCTCGGCGCGTCGTGCGACTGGAGCCGGACCGAGTTCACCATGTCGCCCAATCTGTCGGCGGCCGTGCTGAAGGTTTTTGTCGACCTTTACAATGAGGGCCTGATTTACCGGTCCAAGCGTCTGGTCAACTGGGATCCGAAGTTCGAGACCGCGATTTCCGATCTTGAGGTCGAGAACATCGAAGCCGATGGCCATATGTGGCACTTCAAGTACCCGCTGGCCGGCGGCGAGACTTACGAATATGTCGAGAAGGACGAGGACGGCAACGTTACGCTTCGCGAGACGCGGGATTACATCTCGATCGCGACCACGCGGCCGGAAACCATGCTCGGCGACGGGGCCGTTGCCGTTCACCCGTCGGATGAGCGTTACAAGCCGATTGTCGGCAAGCTGTGCGAGATCCCGGTTGGACCGAAGGCGCACCGCCGCCTGATTCCGATCATCACCGATGACTACCCGGACCCGGACTTTGGTTCCGGTGCGGTGAAGATCACCGGCGCGCACGATTTCAACGATTATCAGGTCGCGCTCCGCAACAAGATCCCCATGTACCGCCTGATGGACACCAAGGGGCATATGCGTGCCGACGGGGCGCCTTACATCGAGGAGGCCACCAAGGCGCAGGCCATCATCGATGGTGCTGAGATGACGATCAACGAGATCGATCTCATCAACATCGTTCCGGATGAGCTGCGCGGGCTTGATCGTTTTGAGGCGCGCAAACGCGTTGTTGATCAGATCACGGCCGAAGGCCTGGCGGTCACCGTCCCGGCCGACTATCCAGAGGTCGCCTGGATGAAGGGGCAAGCCCCGGAATGGACCCCGAGCGCCAAGGCGACTGTGCGCCCTCTTGAAGAAGGGGCGGATGGTCCGGCGCGCCTGCCGATGGTCGAATCCAAAAAGATCATGCAGCCGTTCGGCGACCGCTCGAAAGTCGTGATCGAGCCGATGCTGACCGACCAGTGGTTCGTCGACGCCAAGACCCTGGCCGCGCCCGCGTTGAAGGCTGTTCAGGACGGCGAGACCAAATTTGTTCCGGGCAATTGGGACAAGACCTATTTCAATTGGCTCAACGACATTCAGCCCTGGTGCATTTCCCGCCAACTCTGGTGGGGCCACCAGATCCCGGTCTGGTACGATGAAGAGGGCAATGAATACTGCGCACAGACTGAAGCGGAAGCCATTGAAATGGCCGGCGGAAAGGCGCTGACACGGGATGAGGACGTCCTCGACACATGGTTTTCCTCCGCGCTTTGGCCGTTCTCGACGCTTGGCTGGCCGCACCGGACGCCGGAACTCGACCGCTATTACAAGACGGACGTTCTCGTCACCGGGTTCGATATCATCTTTTTCTGGGTCGCCCGGATGATGATGCAGGGCATCCATTTCATGAACGAGGTGCCGTTCCACACGGTCTATATCAACTCGATCGTGGTCGACAAAAACGGGAAGAAGATGTCGAAGTCGCTCGGCAATGTTCTCGACCCGCTGGAATTGATCGACACTTACGGCTCCGATGCCACGCGCTTTGCGCTGGCCAGCCAGGAAGTGCAGTCGCGCCGCACGCTGCGCATGTCCGATCAGGCGGCGGAGGGCGGACAGCGGTTTGCCACCAAGTTGTGGAATGCGGCCCGCTTTGCGGAGATGAACGGTTGCGGACGCGCCGCAGGCTTCGACCCGGCCTCCGCCAAACTCACCTTGAACCGATGGATCGCGACGGAAACCGGCCGCTGCATCACCGAGGTGACCAGCGCGCTGGACGAGTTCCGGTTCAATGATGCCTCAGGTGCCGTCTACCGGTTTACGTGGAATACGTTTTGCGACTGGTACCTTGAGCTTGCCAAGCCCGTTTTCAATGGCGACGACGAGGCCGCGAAAGCCGAAACACGCGCAACGGCTGCCTGGGCGATCGACGAAATTCTCAAAGTGCTGCATCCCTTCATGCCGTTCCTGACCGAGGAACTGTGGGAGCGTCTCGGCGACGAGGGGGCAAGGGCCGACACGCTTTTGATGCTGACCGCGTGGCCCGAAGCGCGGGTGAGCGACGAGGCGGCGGCCGGTGAAATCAACTGGCTTGTCAATCTGATCTCGGAAATCCGGTCCGTTCGCGCGGAGATGAACGTCCCGGCGGGTGCAAAAGTTCCGGTCGTGATGGTTGGTGCGAAATCTGAAACAGAGGACCGCGTCGGGCGGCACAAGTCCGCGATCTTGCGGTTGGCCCGGGCCGAAACGGTCGAGTTTGCCGACGCTGCGCCCAAAGGCGCGGCGCAGATCATCGTCGGCGAGGCCACGATCTGTTTGCCGCTGGCCGATGTGATTGATCTGAGCGCCGAAAAGGCACGGCTGACCAAGGAGGTCGGCAAACTGCAAGGTGAGATCACGCGAATCGAAAAAAAGCTGGCCAATCCGAAATTCGTCGAAAAAGCCCCCGAAGAGGTCGTTGACGGGGAGCGGGAAAAAATGGCGGAATTCGCCGCCCGGCTGGAAAAGGTGAAACTGGCTGAATCCCGTCTGGGTGACCTTGGCTGAATCCGGCGGCGGTCAATGTCAGTGTCGTGCGGGAAACGCCGCGTCTTGGCTCAGCCATATTCGAATGGTACCGCATGGCCAATCGGACGCGCCGACAGCCATTTGCCGGCAACACGGCGGTGTTCATGACACTCGAAGCAACGACAGCGATATGAAATCAAATCTGTTTTCGCGAAACGGGCTCGGGGCGATGACACGCCTGGTCGCCGTCTTGGCCGGTATATTTGCGGCTGCGGCGACACCGGCCATTGCGGCGAAAATCGAAAATCCCGTTGCTGTCTTTTCCGGCCTCGACAAGATCACCGGACGGATCATCTCGTTTGACGTTTATATCGGCGAAACGGTTCAGTTTGGCGCGCTGCAGGTCACGCCGCGCGTGTGCCACACGCGCCCCCAGACCGAAACGCCGCTCACGACCGGTTTCGTTCAAGTCGATGAAATCACGCTAAACAACGAAGTCCGCCGGATTTTTTCCGGCTGGATGTATGCCGCAAGCCCTGGCCTTCATGCGGTCGAGCACGCGGTCTATGACGTCTGGCTGACGGACTGCAAACTGGCATCGGATGTGCCGCCGCCGGAAAATTACTCCGGGCCGCCGATCGCCGCGGCCGCGCCCGAGGGCGAGGATCCGCTGGCCGGGCCGGACGACGGCATCGACATCATTGGGATACCGAGGGCAAAGCCGGTCTCCGGCTGATTTATCCGTCCCGCCCGTCATTCAAGTTCGCCAGCACGGTCAGCACGTCCAGGCCGGAGGCATTGGCCGGGAATGCGAAAAAGTCGGTTTCCAGGCGCAAGGCTTCGGCAAGCCGTTCGTTGTAGTCGGCCTGATTGATTTCCACCGTTCCGAACCGGCTGAGGTGCTCGGTCACGAATTGCGTGTCGAGCAACGAGTAGCCTCCCACAATCAGTCTTGCGACCAGATGCGCCAGGCAGACCTTTGACGCATCCGTTGCCGCGGCGAACATGCTTTCACCGAAAAACGCCCCGTTGAGGCTCACCCCATATAGACCGCCAACCATGACGCCGTCCTGCCAGGCTTCGACGGTGTGGCAGTAGCCCATATCGAAGAGGTCACTGTAAAGGCGCCGGATTTCCTTGTTGATCCACGTCTTGGGCCGGCCCGGCATCGGCGACGCGCAGCCGTCGATGACCATGTTGAAATCGCTGCTGATCCGGATTTCAAAGACGTCCTTGCGGATGGTCTTTCGCAAGCGGCGCGGAAGATGGAACTCGTTGAGCGGAAGGATGCCGCGCCGTTCCGGTTCCAGCCAAAACAGGCCCGGATCATCGGCGGATTCAGCCATGGGAAACAAGCCGCAGGCATAGGCCTTCAACAAGACCTGCGGCGTAATCTCCATAACGATGTCGTCTTTGTATCCCGCCATCGAATAAGCCGGTTATCCAAAGCACATTCGGATTCGGTCAACTCGACATGTCTGCCAGATAATTCTCCAGCCAATGAATGTCGTACTGACCATTTGCAATATCTTGATTGTCCACCAAATCACGGAACAGGGGAAGGGTCGACTTGATCTCGTCAACGACAAACTCGTCCAGGCAGCGGCGCAGGCGCATCATGCACTCGACCCGGTTGCGGCCGTGGACGATCAGTTTTCCGATCATGCTGTCGTAAAAGGGCGGAATCCGGTAGCCCTGATAAACAGCCGAATCGACGCGAACGCCAAGGCCGCCCGGCGTGTGGTAGTAGGTGATGGTGCCGGGCGAGGGCGCGAAGGTGCGCGGGTCTTCCGCATTGATCCGGCATTCGATCGCATGGCCCTCGAAACGAATGTCCTCCTGGACCATATCCAAGCTTCCACCAGCCGCGATCCGGATCTGTTCGTTCACCAGGTCGATGCCGGTAATCATTTCGGTCACCGGATGTTCGACCTGAAGCCGGGTGTTCATCTCGATGAAATAGAACTCTCCATTCTCATAGAGAAACTCCACCGTTCCAACGCCCCGGTACTTCAGTTTGCGCATCGCATTGGCGACGACGGCTCCGATTTCCTCGCGTTGCTCGGTGTTCAAGGAAGGTGAGGGCGCTTCTTCAAGGACCTTCTGGTGCCGGCGCTGGAGCGAACAGTCGCGCTCGCCCAGGTGCACGGCATTTCCCTTGCCATCGCCCAGAACCTGGATTTCGATATGGCGCGGTTTGCCGAGGTACTTTTCCATGTAAAGCGCATCGTCGCCGAACGCCGCCTTGGCCTCGGCGCGGGCCGTGGCAAGGGCAGTGTCGAGGTCCGCTTCACTGCGGGCCACTTTCATGCCGCGGCCGCCGCCGCCCGCCGCCGCTTTCACGAGAACCGGATATCCGATTCCCTTGGCGATCGCCTTGGCGTCATCGGACGCGGTGACCGCGCCATCGGATCCCGGTACGACCGGAATTCCAAGGTCCTTGGCCGTTTGCTTGGCCTGGATCTTGTCGCCCATGACGCGGATGTGCTCCGCGGTCGGGCCGATAAATTCAATGTTGTGCGCTTCGAGGATCTCCGCAAAGCGTGCGTTTTCGGACAAGAACCCGTAACCGGGATGAACGGCGTCGGCACCGGTGATTTCGCAGGCGGCCAGGAGATTGGGAATGTTGAGATAGCTGTCGCGCGCGGCCGGCGGCCCGATGCACACGCTCTCATCGGCGAGGCGGACATGCATGGCATCGGCGTCCGCCGTTGAATGGACCGCCACTGTGGAAATGCCGAGTTCCTTGCAGGCACGGAGAATGCGAAGCGCGATCTCGCCGCGATTGGCAATCAGGATCTTTGAAAACATGCCGGGACGCCTTTATTCGACGATGATCAGGGGTTCGCCGAATTCCACGGGCTGCGCGTCCTCCACCAGAACCTGTTTCACGACGCCGGACTTTGTCGCAGGGATATGGTTCATGGTTTTCATGGCCTCAATGATGACGATCGTCTGGCCTTCGGTCACCTTGTCGCCAACTTCGATGAACTTGCGCGCGCCTGGTTCAGGCGCAAGGTAGGCGGTCCCGACCATGGGTGAGACGATGGTGCCGGGATGCGGGCCTGCATCCGCGTCATTTGCAGCGCCGGACGGTGCAGCGGCCGGCGCGGTGGCCGCCGCGGCTTGGCTCGGAGCCGGGGCGGGCGCAGCCATGGCCACGGGCGCTTCGATGTGCAACTGGCGTGCGACCCGGATCCGCAAGTCGCCTTGTTCCAGTTCGATCTCGGACAAGTTTGTCTCGTCTAACAAAACGGCAAGGTTTCGGATGAGGTCCGTGTCGAACTTATTGTTATCCTTGGACATTTCTATTGGCTTTCGTATTTGGGCCTTGGAACGCGGTCTTGGTTCCGGCTTTTTTTGGCCTGCGGCGACAAGCCCCCCGTGTGTGTTCAAGGCCATCGCCGGATCGGCGCGTGATGCCTCATGGTGTCTGCGCAATTGGGTGTCCGGTGCGCGCCAAGCCAGGCGCTGGACATGTAAGAACGGAGGCCCGGAGTTGCCAGCAACTCCGGGCCTCTTGCTTCTTATAAGCAGTCATTGGAGCAAGGAAAAGCCCCGTTTGGCCACAACGGCTTTCGATTGCGGCCGTCAGCAGGTGGTCTCGCCGCAGGCTTCCAGAGCGGTTAGCTTGGAGCGCAATTCCTGATATCCGACCGCGCCCATAATCACTTCATCACCAATGACATATGACGGCGTCCCGGTCAGGCCAAGCCGGTTTGCCAAGGTGTAGACTTCTTCGATGGTTTGACCGGCTTCGTCGGTCGCCAGTGCCGCCGCGAGGTCTTCCTCGGTCAATCCCAGGTCAAGCGCGGCACGCATCGCGCTGCTTCGATTCGCCTGGCCGCGCTGCATCAGCAATGCCTCATGAAAGGCGCCGTATTTGTCAGGAGCGACGGAATTCACTGCAACCGCCACCTGCGCGGCCTCGACCGATCCTTGTCCCAGGACC
Organism: Roseibium sp.; assembly: GCA_017643215.1. Lineage (GTDB taxonomy): Bacteria > Pseudomonadota > Alphaproteobacteria > Rhizobiales > Stappiaceae > Roseibium. Next base: position 114,879 of record JAEPNV010000002.1, read on the forward strand.
GGAAACTCCTTGAGAACGACCCTCAAATTCGGCATGGCCTCAATCAGCTTTACCATGTCGCCATAGGCCCGTTTGCAATAGCCGCAGTTGTAGTCGAAAAACTCCACCATCGTCACATCCCCGTCAGGATTGCCGAGCACAACCTGTCGGGCCGAGTTGAAAAGAATGTCGGCGGAGTCGTTCAAAGCCGCAACGCGCGCGAGTTCTTCGGCTTCCCTCTGGCGGCGGTCGAGTTCGTTCAGCGCCTCGGCGATGATTTCCGGATTCTGCAGCAGATATTCACGGACGATGTTTTCAATTTGTGTCCGGTCCATGTCTTGGGCAACGCTCGGCCCGGAGGCGATCAAAGCGCAAAGAAGAACAAGGCCGGCAACGCCTGACTTGATCGCATCCATGATGCGGGGGAAAAAACTCATCATATGCTCCAAAAAAGGGCGTGGCCCGGCGGATCAGCGTCTGGCCAACTCAGGAGGGTTGTACGCCAGAATGTCGTCCGCTTGAAGCCAGGCCGGGCTGCCGCGCTTCAATTTCTGTTGAGCGCGCGCGGCATAGCGCTTCGCGGAGGCAAATTCGCCGCGGGTCATCAACCCCCTTGCGGTTGCAAGGTCCGCCTGCGCGGTTTCGCCTTGGCGGGCATGGGCAATGGCAAGCTGGCTGTAGCCGACACCCGAATTCGGATCTTTTCGGAGCGCGTTCTTCAAGATCCGCTCGGCTTCGGGAAGAACGCTCGGATCGTTCGAACTGACCAGGGCATAGCCCAGCCAGATTTGAAACTGCGGTTCGTGCGGCTTGAGTTGCAGAGCCCGTCTGAACGGTGCGATGGCGGCTTTGGGATTGCCGCGCTCCAGCAGGGCCTGGCCCTTGATTTCGTGGAAGTAGGGATTGTTGGGTTGCTGCCGGATCAGCGCGTCGATCTGGTTCAACGCGTTTTTGGACCGGGTCTGCATGGCGGCGATCGCGCGCGCGTACTGGGCGGGAAGGCTCTTGTCGCCGCGCGGATAGGCGCGGGCGACCGCGTTCGGATGGCTGGTAAACGCTATCAGCTTGGCTTTCGCCATGTCGTGGCGGTATTGCAGGATATAGTCTTCCGGTTTGTCGAAGTATTTGCTCTTGCGGGCCTCCGTTTCAAGCGAACGGAACCGGTCTCGGGCCATCGGGTGGCTGACCGCGTAAGGATCGACATATCTGGCCGTAAACATCTGTTGTTCGGCCATCCGCTCGAAGGTTCTCAACATGCCCCTGGCGCTTTGTCCGGTCGCGTTGAGATAGCGCAGCGCGGCCCGGTCGGCGGCCGCTTCCTCGCCGCGCTGATAGGCCAGAAAGGAGCGTTGACCGAATGAGCCGGCCCCGATCACCGCTGCCGCGCCGCCGGAGGCTGCCCCGCTTGCGCCCGAGGCCGCACCGGCCGCGAGCGCCCCGGCGCCGACGATCATGCCGATCACCGACATGATCTGGGCATTGGCGGCCGCAGAGCGTAGGCGGACCAGGTGCCGCCCAGCGATGTGCCCGGTTTCATGCGCGATCACGCCGATCACCTCGCCAGGTGCATCGGACTGCATGACCACGCCGATATTGATAAAGATGCGCCGGGAGTCAGGCACGAACGCGTTGAATGTCTTGTCGTTGACAAGAATGATCTCAGGCTCGGAGCTTGCGACACCGGCCACTTTGAAGATCGGATCGGCGTAGTCGCGCAGGAGCGATTCCACTTCCGCGTCGCGGACCAGGGAGACAGATGTGCGGCCCGATTGTGCCGAAACTGGCGTGGCGGCAACCGGCAGCGCCACGGCAAGCGCGCAAAGGGACGCAAGCATACGCCGGCCGGCGAGCCGGATTTTTGCCCAGTGCTCAAAGGACAGGCTTGGGACGATATTCAACTTCACGATGTCTCTCAGGTTCCTGTGTTTAGGCCCTGTGGGCGCATTGGAGATGCATTTCGCCGGGAAATGCATCGTCCAAGATCAAGGACATCCGGCGTAGGTGATGCGCGCCCATCATCAAGACGGATTTGCGCCGGGTTTGGGCGATGCAGGTCCGGCCCTTCGGGTGAGACGAGGAACGTCGATCTGGCATGAAACGCCCCTTGACCGTATCGCCGATACGCCCCTCGGGTCCTTTCCCGCCATCTCTCGCCGCTTGTCTCACGAAACGCGTCTCCAATTCGTCCACAGGGCCTTGGCTCTACACAGGGCGATAAATCTGGCGACCGTATGGCCCGGCCCGAATTCGGTCAAGCGCGGCCAAAGGCATCCGGGCCCGCGCAATGCCGGATTTTGACTGTGGCAACGGCACCTTGCGAATGCTAGATACCAGCGGCTTCAGGCCCCTTTCCAATCCGGCAGGTTTCCCCATGACAGCGACGTCCTTGCGCCCCTCGAACCGCAGCAATGTGGCTCCCTTCATTGCCATGGATGTTCTTGCAGAAGCTGCGCGGCTTGAGGAAGCGGGCAAGATCATTGTCCATATGGAGGTGGGACAGCCGTCCGCTCCCGCACCAGCCGCGGCACTGACAGCCGCCCGCGCCGCGCTCGACCATGGCCGCCTCGGGTACACGGAGGCACGCGGTCTTGCGTCTTTGCGCCACAGGCTGGTTCAGCACTATGGCGAAACCTACGGCGTCCACGTGCCGGAGCAACGCATCGTGGCGACGACCGGCTCATCGGCGGGCTTCAATCTGGCATTTCTGTCGGCATTTGATCCGGGCGACCGCATCGTTCTGACGGCGCCGGGCTACCCGGCCTACAGAAACATCATCCGCGCGCTGGGGCTGGTCCCGGTCGAGATCGAGGTCGGCGAGGACACGCGCTGGTGCCTGACGCCCGATCACCTGGAAAAAGCGCGTGCGGACGGACCGGTCAAGGGCGTCCTTGTCGCAAGTCCGGCCAATCCGACCGGAACGATGATGACGCCGGATGCACTCTCTGCGCTGGTACGGTATTGCGATGATGCCGGGATATGGTTCATTTCGGACGAAATCTATCACGGGCTGACCTACGGAAAGGCTCAGGCGACCGCGCTTTCAACATCCCAAAACGCCATTGTCATCAACAGCTTCTCAAAGTTTTACTGCATGACCGGATGGCGCATTGGCTGGATGGTTCTGCCGGAGGTTCTGGTCCGTCCGGCCGAGCGCATCGCGCAGAGCCTTTACATTTCGCCGCCGGAGCTGTCGCAGATCGCCGCAACGGCGGCGCTGGATGCAACGGACGACCTTGTGCTCGTTCGGGACGGTTATGCACGCAACCGGGAAATGCTCTTGACCGAGCTCCCGAAGATTGGTTTTGACCGTCTGCTGCCAGTCGATGGCGCGTTTTACATTTATGCCGACACGCGGCGTTTTTCAGCAAATTCCCTGGAGTTCGTCAACGCGATGTTGCACGAGGCCGGGGTTGCGGCAACGCCGGGCGCGGATTTCGACCCGGTTCACGGGGCCGAATTTCTCCGGTTTTCATTCGCCGGCGCCTATCCGGACATGGAAGAGGCTGTCCGGCGGCTAAAGGCATGGCTTGGATAGGCGGCCTATGCGTTAAGGGCCGTCTGTCGCCCTGAAACAAAACGCCCGCACCAAGCCGGTGCGGGCCGTCTAATTTTCTGTGATGTATGTGGCGCGTTCTAGAAGAATGATCGGCGCTGCCACCAGCCGCCGCGTTTTGGCTTTGGCTTTTCCTCTGCACCGGCCTCGGTCGAAGCCGGTTCACTCGTGACCACCGGTTCGGCTGGTGCTGCCGGAAGATCGCCGTCTTCGGCATCCTGTGCGCCCCTATCCTGGTCCTGCGAAGGTCCCGCGGCCACCAGTTCCGGCTCAGCGTCGCTGTCCTGCGTCTCAGCCGCAGCGGCCGGTTCGTCGGGTGAAGGCGCCTCCACCTCGTCCGAGGCGGGCGTTCCAAGGTCCACCGCCTCAACAGCTACCGCGGTCTCAACCGGATCAGATCCAACCGGTGCGGCCGTGCTCTCCTCAGGCGTATCGGCAGGCGCGGCCGATCGTGCGTCATCGCCGGCGGTCGATTGGTCCTGCGCAGATCCGCCGTCGACCATCTGCTCCGTCTTTTCAGGACCCGGCTGTTCGGCTTCGTCGCCGGCATCCGCCGATTGCAGATCCGTTTCCTCGGCGCCGCGCCGTCCGCGCCGCCCGCCGCGCCGGCCCCGGCGGCGTTTGCGGCGCGGTTCGTCCTCTCCGTCGCCGTCTTCGCTGCTTGCTGCGCTTTGCCGGTCTTCCTGCGTCTCGTCATCGGACGCCGATTGCGTGTCCTGAGCGGCATCTCCGTTCTCGCTGCCACGGCGGCGCTTGCGGCGCCGGCGCCGCTTGCGGTCCCGATCGCCGTCGCGTTCGCTTTCTTCCTGTGTGGCCTCCGCTTCCTCCGGAACATCCGGCTGCGCATCGAATTCGTCCGCGGGATCGATCGTATCGGGTTGAACCACAAGGGCGGGCGCGGGAAACCGAGACCGGTCGACCGGGTCGGCACGCTCCAGGACGTAGTGCTGACCATTCACCATTTCGTCCGCGTGGACCGCGATTTCGACCGCAAAGCGGGTTTCAAGATCGGACAGATGCGCCCGCTTCTGGTTCAAAATGTAGAGCGCGACCGATGTCGTTGTGCGGATGACAAGGTTGTGGGTGGCACCTTTCAGGAGATTGTCCTCGATCGACCGCAGAACATGCAGTGCGACCGACTCCACCGAGCGGATCATGCCCGTGCCATTGCAATGCGGGCAGGGGGTCGTGGAGCTTTCCAAAACACCGGTGCGGAGCCGCTGCCGCGACATCTCCAAAAGGCCGAAATGCGAGATCCGGCCGACCTGGATGCGCGCCCGGTCGCTTTTCAGGCATTCCTTCAGCTTGCGCTCGACCGTGCGGTTGTTCTTGTTCTCCTCCATATCGATGAAGTCGATGACCACAAGACCGGCCAGGTCGCGCAACCGCAATTGACGGGAGACTTCCTCGGCTGCTTCCAGATTGGTCTGGAGCGCCGTGTCCTCGATATTGTGTTCTTTCGTCGACTTGCCCGAGTTGACATCGATCGACACCAGCGCCTCGGTCTGGTTGATGACGATGTAACCGCCGGACTTCAATGTCACCTGCGGCGAGAACATCGCGTCAAGCTGAGGCTCGACGCCGGAGCGGATGAACAGCGGCGAGGGATCGCGGTAGGGCTGAACATTCTTGGCATGGCTCGGCATGAGCATGCGCATGAAGCCCTTGGCTTCCTTGTAGCCCTCATCGCCGGCAACCAGGACCTGGTTGATATCCTTGTTGTAAAGGTCGCGGATCGAGCGCTTGATCAGGCTGCCTTCCTCGTAAACGAGGCTTGGCGCGCTTGATTTCAAAGTCAGTTCCCGCACGTTTTCCCAAAGGCGCATGAGATACTCAAAATCGCGCTTGATCTCGGCCTTGGTGCGGCTTGCGCCGGCCGTGCGCAAAATGACGCCCATGCCCTCCGGAACATCCAGTTCCGACGCGATTTTCTTCAGCCGCTTGCGGTCCGTCGGCTGCGTGATCTTGCGCGAAATGCCGCCGCCGCGTGCCGTGTTCGGCATCAAAACGGAATACCGTCCGGCCAGCGAGAGATAGGTCGTCAGGGCCGCGCCCTTGTTGCCGCGCTCTTCCTTGACCACCTGGACCAGGATCACCTGGCGGCGCTTGATCACTTCCTGGATCTTGTACTGGCGCCGGGGCGCATGCCGGCGCTCGGGTACCTCTTCCATCGCGTCTTCCGCGCCGACCGATTCAACGTCGTCGCCATCCTCGTCGCCATCGGCATCGTCGTCTGCAACATCATCATCGGCCGCGGACTTGGCCGACGCTTCCGCGTCATCCCTCGAGGATTCGGAATCTTGTGCGTCATCGGCAGCCGCATCGTTTTCGCCGTCCGTTGCGGCAGCTTCCGCTTCCGCTACCTCGCCGGCCGGCACATCATCTGCCGAAGCCACCTCCGCGGCCTGCGGCTGTTGCGCAGCATCGTTGTCTGTCGTGGTTGCCTCCGCTTCGGCGCCAGCGGGCTCCTCGGCTACATCACTTGCAACGGTGTCGGCTTTTGATTCGTTTTTCGCAGCCCGGGTGCGCCGGCGGCGCTTCGGTTTTTCCTCAGGTTCGTTCGTGTCGTCCTGCTCACGTTCAGAGGCTTCCGCCTCCAAAAGCGCCTGACGATCGGCGATCGGAATCTGGTAGTAGTCGGGGTGGATCTCGCTGAAGGCCAGAAACCCGTGCCGGTTTCCGCCATATTCCACAAACGCGGCCTGCAACGAGGGTTCAACCCTCGTGACCTTCGCAAGATAGATGTTGCCGCGTAGTTGTTTCCTGTTCGCTGCTTCGAAGTCGAATTCTTCAACCCGATTGCCACGTACCACGACCACCCGGGTTTCTTCCGGGTGGGCCGCGTCGATCAGCATTTTGTTTGCCATTGGTGAATGTCTCCACGGCAGCGCGTGTTTGCGCGCACCTTGCGCGCGCCTCGCTCAAGGCGACAGCCGCTGCCGTTCTGGTTTTAAAAACAGTGTCATAAGACCGGGCGTCTTGCGCAGACGAGGCATCGAGCGAAGCGGCCGCCGGGGCGGGGCCTGCTTTGATGTCGATACCGGTGTTCATCGCGCGGGTTCCTTGGGCGACGCTGGCCCTTGAAGTTAAGTCGTTGTGCCGTTTCAGGATGCGGTCAAAGCGGCCTTTCGGCCGCCGTTGCCGCATCGGTATTTGCCGCGGACTGGCATCCACCCAGTCTTCGCGCTCACTCCGTGCTGTCGTCTCAGTCAGGAATCAGTCAAGATGGGCAATACCGTACCCTGAGCCGATATCGGGTCCAGGCGCCCGTCAGGGCTTTACGGGACGGGCAAACGGCCTCAGGTCTGCCAGATTTTTGTCCCGTGAGCCTTGGCCTGAAGCGATGGCATGTGGAAAGCCACTCAATGAAACCATCTGGACCGGTATCGGTGCAGGATCGAAATCCGTAAGGTACTTGTAAGGTCGGCTGATCCGCTTTGCAAGCAATGTGAAAAGGACTGGCCATTTTACCGGCGGTGTGGTTCCCATTAAAGCCGCTCTGGGTGGCGCGGATGCGGCAATGCTCGGCAAGGGCCTCATGGTGTTTTCGAAAGACAACCGACATCCAAAATCCCGGACGTTTCGGCGTTTCCGGGAACTGATCGTCGTGGGATTTTCATTGGCCGCCTTGGTGGTCGTGATGACGACCGGCGCTGCGCCGCCCGCGCACGCAGCCGCGACCACGCCGGCGGTCGGGCAAGCGGTGGTCACGGGTGCGCGTGTGGCCGGAGATCACGTGCGAACACGATTTGTCCTCGATCTCGATCAGGAGGTGACGCCGGTCGTGTCGGCGCTCGCCGATCCCTACCGTCTGATTCTGGACTTCCCGCAAATTGGTTTCGATCTGCCGAGCGAAGCCGGCCGCGAAGGGCGGGGGTTGGTCTCTGCATGGCGGTATGGACTGTTTGCGCCCGGCAAATCCCGGATTGTTGTGGATCTCGGCGAACCGGTGGCGGTTGACAAAATGTTTGTTCTGCCAGCGGTCGACGATCAGCCTGTTCGGTTGGTGATCGATTTGGTGAAGTCGAATCGTTCGGACTTCATCGTGTTTGCGCGCGAATCACGTGCCAACCGCCACGTCGCGGCGCGGGCCACCGCCGGAAAAGGCGACCGGCTGACCCCCGCGCGGGATCGCGACCGGCCATTGATCATGCTTGATCCCGGTCATGGTGGCATTGATACGGGGGCAGTCGGCATTGCCGGAACGCTTGAAAAGGCCGTGGTCCTCGATTTTTCGAGTCTTTTGAAGCGCAAACTTGAAAAGTCCGGCCGGTATCAGGTTCAGCTCACGCGCGAAAACGACACATTCATTCCTCTGCGCGAGCGGGTGGCGATCGGACATCGGGCCGAAGCCGATCTGTTCATCTCCATTCACGCCGATTCCGTCCGCCGCGGCCGCAAAACGGTTCGCGGCGCAACGGTCTATACTCTGTCGGACCGGGCCTCGGACGCGCTGGCCGCCGAGCTCGCCGAAAGTGAAAACATGTCGGACGTGATCGCCGGCGTCGAACTGGCGGAGGAGCCGACCGACGTGACCGACATCCTGCTCGATCTGGCCCGCCGCGAAACCCGGAACTTTTCCGTCCATTTCGCACGCATCCTGGTCGCGGAACTGGAAAGCGCCGTGCGCCTGATCAACAATCCGCATCGCTCGGCCGGTTTCACGGTGCTCAAGGCCCATGACGTTCCGTCCGTTCTGGTGGAACTCGGGTATCTTTCGAATGAACATGATGAGAAACTGCTGATTTCGGAAGCGTGGCGCGAGCGTATGGCGAATGCCATGGTCGAGGCGATCGATGCGTATTTCCGCCCGCGCCTTGCCCAGGATGCGGCCCAGACCGGCACCGTGGCCGCACAGTAGCCCGTCCGCGTTTGGATTTGGGTCCTTGCCTCAGCATCGCCATATTGGTGCTTAAGGAAAACCCAATATCCCCGGGCTAGATTGAGCCCGGCGCGGCCGGTTTGAGAAGGCTGTGGTATATAACGGCCGGTATCGGGAATCAGAGCCGGGGAAGACGAGCTCGCTGCATGACGTTCCTTGTTAAAATGTTTGGCTACCTGTTCGGCATCGGGGCGGCTTTGGGGCTGCTTGTTGCCGCAGGCGTCTGGATGTATCTCGATTACGTCAGCCAGGATCTTCCCGACTATACCGCGCTGAAGAATTACGAGCCTCCGGTCATGACCCGCGTCCATGCGGCTGACGGCAGCCTGATGGCCGAGTATGCCCGCGAGCGGCGGATGTTCCTGCCGATCCAAGCCATTCCCGACCGGCTGAAACATGCGTACATGTCCGCGGAGGACAAGAATTTCTACCGGCATCTGGGCGTCGATCCGGAAGGCATCGCCCGGGCCGTGGTCCGTTATGTCCAGAATTTCGGCACCGGCCGCCGGCCGGAAGGCGCCTCGACGATCACACAGCAGGTGGCGAAAAACTTCCTGTTGACCAACGAAGTGTCGGTTGAGCGCAAGATCAAGGAAGCGATCCTGGCGCTTCGGATCGAGCAGGCCTACGCCAAGGACGAGATCTTCGAGCTTTACCTCAACGAGATCTATCTTGGCCTTGGCGCTTATGGTGTGGCGGCCGCGTCGCTGGTCTATTTCGACAAGTCGGTTCATGAACTGACGCTCGATGAGATGGCCTATCTGGCGGCTCTGCCCAAGGCTCCGAACAACTATCATCCGTTCCGTCAGACCGAGCGTGCGATCGGCCGGCGCAACTGGGTGATGGATCGGATGCTGGAAAATGGCTACATCACCGAAGAAGAAGCCGAAGAAGCCAAGGCCAAGCCGCTCGACGTGAAGCCGCGCGAGCGCGGGACACGGCTTTTCGCGGCCGAGTACTTCACCGAGGAGGTGCGCCGCGAGGTGGCCGATATTTTCGGCGAAGAACGGCTTTATGAGGGCGGCCTGTCAGTCCGCTCGACGCTTGATCCGAAATTGCAGGTGATTGCGCGCAAGACACTGATGGACGGTCTGATCGGTTTCGACCGCCAGCGCGGCAGCTGGCGTGGATCGGTTGACAAAATCGCGATTGGCGCCGATTGGGGCGTTGAACTGGCCAAGATCAACGCCCTGGAAGACATTCCCGAATGGTCTCTGGCGGTCGTCCTTGAAGCCGAGGCGGGCGAGGCGACCGTTGGCATCCAGCCGCCCGATCTGGTGTCCGGCCGGCTGTCCAGCGAGCGCACCACCGGCAAGCTCTTTCTCGACACCATGAGTTGGGCACGCACTGGCGGCCGCGCCCCGACCGCGGTTTCCGACGTGTTGTCCGTTGGTGACGTCATCTATGTTGAGGAAAGCAACGTCGCGCCCGGGACTTATGAGCTGCGGCAAATCCCGCGCGTGTCCGGCGCGCTGGTTGCCATGGACCCCTATACGGGCCGCGTTTTGGCGCTGGTCGGCGGCTTCAGTTTTGCCGAGAGCGAGTTCAATCGCGCCACGCAGGCTTACCGGCAGCCGGGCTCGTCCTTCAAGCCGTTCCTCTATGCAGCCGCGCTCGACAATGGCTACACGCCGTCATCCGTGGTGATGGACGCGCCGCTTGAAATCAGCCAGGGGCCGGGCCTTGAGACCTGGCGGCCGCAGAATTATGGCGGCAAGTTTTATGGCCCGTCGACACTGAGAACCGGGATCGAACGATCCCGGAATGTGATGACCGTTCGCCTGGCGCAGGACATGGGGATGCCGCTGGTGGCCGAATACGCCAAACGGTTTGGCATCTACGACAACATGCTCCCAGTCCTGTCCATGTCGCTTGGCGCTGGTGAGACGACCGTGATGCGCATGACCGCGGCTTACGCGACCATTGCCAATGGCGGGCGCAAGATTCAGCCGACCCTCATTGACCGGATACAGGATCGGTACGGCCGCACAATCTACAAACATGACAGCCGGATCTGCGACGGCTGCACCCAGGACGCCTGGAACGGACAAGAGGAGCCGAATCTCATCGACGACCGCGAGCAGGTGCTCGACCCGATGACGGCCTACCAGATCACCTCAATGATGGAAGGGGTCGTGCGGCGTGGAACGGCGACCAGCGTGCAGGCCGTCGGGCGCCCTGTTGCCGGCAAAACCGGCACGACGAATGACGAGAAGGACGCATGGTTCGTCGGTTTCACGCCGGATATGGCGGTCGGTGTGTTCGTCGGTTTCGACACGCCGCGCCCGATGGGACGGGGCGCGACCGGCGGCCAGGTCGCGGCGCCAATCTTTACCGGGTTCATGAAGGAGGCCCTTGCCGGTAAACCTCCTGTTGAATTCCGGGTTCCGGCGGGCCTGCAACTCATCCCGATCGACAAGCGGACCGGTCTTCGCGTCGCCGCCGGATCGCCCGGGGCAATCCTTGAGGCCTTCAAGCCGGGCATGGCGCCGCCGGACAGCTATTCGGTGATTGGCTTTCAGGATGAAATGGGCATACCGCGCACGGTTTCGCCTGAAGCCGGACAAGCCGTGCTCAGCGGTACCGGCGGGCTCTACTGAACCGGTTTTGGCCGCCTTATCCGGTGTTTACACACAATCTGCGCGGCGCTACATTCCGCGCTCATTCCCCAAAAGGCCGGGATCTGCGGTTGGGCAGTCCGGTCCAGTTCAGCAATTCGCGAGGTGTTCGATGCGCGCCGAAATGGAAGCCATCGTCGATGAAATCAAGCAGGCCATCAGCCTGCTGAGGAGGCATCTTTGACTGGGATCAGGCCCTTGTCAGACTAGATGAACTCAATGCCGCGTCAGAAGATCCGGAGCTGTGGAACGACCCGTCCCGCGCGCAGAAGCTGATGCGCGAGCGCCAGCAACTTGATGACGGCATCAACGGGGTCAAGGCGCTTGAACAGGATCTTGCCGACAACGTTGAACTCATCGCGCTTGGTGAACAGGAAGATGACAATGCGGTCATCGAAGAAGCGGAAGATGCTCTTCGGGGTCTAAATGACCGTGTGGCTAAGCTCCAGCTCCAATCGCTTTTGTCCGGAGAGGCGGACGGCAACGACACGTATCTGGAAATCAACTCCGGCGCCGGCGGAACCGAAAGCCAGGACTGGGCGGCGATGCTGTTGCGCATGTACCGCCGATGGGCCGAGCAACACGGCTTCAAGGTCGAGGTGCTCGAGTATCACGATGGCGAGGAAGCTGGAATCAAATCGGCGACGCTGCTGATTAAGGGTGAAAACGCCTATGGCTGGCTGAAGACCGAATCCGGCGTACACCGGCTGGTGCGGATCTCTCCGTATGACAGCAACGCCCGCCGCCATACGAGCTTTTCCAGCGCCTGGGTCTACCCTGTCGTCGATGATTCCATCGAAATTGACGTCAATGAGGGCGACTGCCGGATTGACACCTACCGCGCGTCAGGGGCGGGCGGTCAGCATGTCAATACGACCGACTCAGCGGTCCGCATCACCCATCAACCGACGGGTATTGTTGTTCAGTGCCAGTCAGAGCGGTCCCAGCACAAGAACCGGGCCACGGCCTGGAGCATGCTGAAAGCCCGGCTCTACGAGTTGGAGCTGAAAAAGCGCGAGGAGGCGGCCAATGCGGAGCAAGCCTCCAAAACGGATATCGGCTGGGGCCACCAGATTCGATCTTACGTGCTGCAACCCTACCAGCTTGTGAAGGATCTGCGCACTGGTGTGGAAAGCACGTCGCCGGGCGATGTTCTTGACGGTGATTTGGACAAATTCATGGAAGCGGCTTTGGCGCAACGGGTTTTTGGCGGCGAGCCGGCAGTCGTCGAGGACGTGGAGTGAAGACGCGTTATCGCGAGCGCCAGACGGCTGGTGGCACACTGAAGATCATGGACGAGTCAGCGGCCCAGGATTTGCGCCAGACGGTCTCCGGCGGCGACGTAACCCGCCGGATCCACCGACCCGTTTTCGGTTCGCACCTCATAGTGAAGATGCGGGCCGGTCGACCGTCCGGTTGATCCGATATTGCCGATGACATCGCCGGCAAGAACATGGTCACCTTCCGCGACCTGAAGACGGCTCAAATGGGCGTAGCGGGTCAGGTGGCCGTTGGCGTGCCGGATTTCGACCATCTTGCCATAACCGCCTTTCCAGCCCGCATGGCTGACCGTTCCGGGCGCCGCGGAGTACACCCGTGCGCCGTATTGGCCCTTGAAGTCAATTCCACTGTGCATGGCCCATCGTTTCAAGAACGGATCGAGACGGGGCCCATACTCGCTTGAAATCCGGGCGCTAAGCACCGGTCGTCCGATCGGCAGGCGACCGGCGGCGAATTTGAGATCTTCGAGTGCATCAAGGGCGTGCGCCGCGCGGCCGACACGGTGTGCGAAGCTTTGCCCGGTGACCGGAACAAACGGGCCACCGGTTGCCGTTCCGGGACCTGCCGCCGTTGCCAGACTGACGCCCAGAGGGCGCATGGAGGCCAAAATCGTGGCAATCTGACCTTCCGTTGCGACCGCGATCGCATCAAGCGCGGCGTTGCTGCGCTGGTCCATCATGCGCAGGCTGTTTTTGACATTGTCCAGGACCGCATGTTCATCCGTTGCCAGCGGCTCGCCCAAACCAGGCTCAATGGGTGTGTCTGTGGCCGATCCGCGAAGGCCGAGGGCTTTGATCGGGTCTTTCAAGGGCTCGGATTCGCCGCCGATTGCCAGGAGATGGTCTGGTGGTGCCACAGCGGCGGTCGAGGGTGCGCGGACAGGCTTTTGCGGCGGGACGGGCCGGCCCGTTATGATCTGAATGCCGCTTTGTTCTGCCCGGTCCACAAGAGCTTCTACCATCGCGTGCTGTTTGGCGATTGTCTGTTGGCGGCGGATCAGTTCATGAACCTGCAACTCGACGCTTTCACGATCCACGATTTGCCGGCTGTTCAAACGTTCGATCTCGGCACGCAGCCGATCGATTCGGTCCTGGTAAAGAAGCTCAAGCTCGGTTTTTTCCGCATCCGCAACCGCGACCATGTCGTCGCGCATAATCACGTAGACGGCATAGCATCCGGTGATCAGAGTGACCGCGAATAGGGACGCAAACGCGGCCGCCAGTGCATGTTTTCGCTCAATGAAGGGCATCGGAAATGCTGCGCGATTCAGCATTCGCTCGGGACGGGTAAAACTGTTTGCACGCGCGGGCCTTTGGAAAGCGTTCTGCTTATTCATGGTCGCTGACATCACTCACTTCAGCTCGCCTGACATGGACCATGATTAGAATTTGGTAAGGTTAATATTTTCTATGCCGCAAGGGCATTCAGCCGGTCAGGCGGGCAAGTGGTTTGTAAAAACCGGGTGTCAATCCGGCCTCCGCGCGTGCCCGGTCGTTAAAGGGAGGCTTGAGATGCCCTTTGAAATGCGTCCGGACATAGTCGTGAAAGGCGGGCTCGGGCCGTTTGCCGGTCCGGTCGCATAAATAGCGGAACCATTTTGCTCCGAACGCCACGTGATTCTTTTCGTCCCGGTAGATCACCTCCAGCACTTTCGCGGTGTCATCATCTCCCAAGTCCCGGGCCTTGGCGATCATGGGCGGCGTGATGTCGAGCCCGCGGGCCTCCAGAACCAGAGGGATGATCGCGAGCCGTGCGGCGAGATCCGCGCCCGTCGCCTGAGCGGCCTGCCAGAGCCCGTCATGTGCTGGATGGTCGCCATAGGCCGCATCAAGTTTCGAAAGCCGGTCCTGGAGCATGGAAAAGTGCTTCGCCTCTTCAAGGCCAACGCGCACCCAGTCGTCGTAGTAGGACCTTGGCAATGGGACATCGGCAAACCGGCCGATCAGGTCCCAGGTCAGATCGACCGCATTCAACTCAATATGAGCCAATGAGTGGATCAGGGCGATTCGCCCCGCGGTCCCGCCGAGCTTGCGTTTCGGCATGTCGCGCGGGGCAAGCAAAACCGGGCGCTCCGGACGGCCTGGCCGGTCAGGCATATGGCCGTCGCGGGTCGGCGTGCCAAGCGCGAGGCGGCGCTGAAACCAGGCGCGTGCCGTGGCAAACGCCAAGCCGGTTTTTTCATCGGGATCTGCCGCGCGGACAATCGACCGGGCGCCGGCGACAAGCGTGGCGGGTGCGGCGGCGTGCATGACGGCTGGCATCCGGTCGGTTTTCGGCCTTTACGGTGTGTCTAAAGGTCTTTTGCCGCGGCAAGCACCGCATCGGCGTGACCGGGGACTTTCACCTTGCGCCAAATCTGGGCGATGGTGCCATCAGCCTTTACGAGGAAGGTTGCCCGTTCGACACCCATATACTTCTTGCCGTACATGTTTTTCTCGACCCAAACGCCATAGGCTTGAGCCGTGGTCGTGTCCGGATCGGCGGCAAGGCGCACTGTCAAATTGTGTTTTGCCTTGAACTTGTCGTGTTTTTCGGCGCTGTCCGGCGAAATGCCAATGACGATCGCGCCAATCGCCTCGAATTCCGCTGCAAGACCGGAAAACGCTATCGCCTCCTTCGTGCAGCCAGGGGTATCGTCCTTCGGATAAAAATACACAATGACGGTCTTGCCCTTCAAAGCGCTCAAGGAAACGCGAGCGCCACCATCTGTCGCCAAGTCAAAATCGGGAGCTGCCATTCCGGTCGCCAGGTCACTCATTCCGCCTTCCTTCCGTCACACTTGTTCGGTTTGTATCGGCATGGACAGCGCAGTCGATGAAACCACGGTTGAAGGTCCGACAGTCGCTTTTCCAGTCCGGTTCGGAGTATCATAGGTCGCGGGGCGACTCGTTCAATTACCTGACGACTGTGTGGTGTGATTGAAGCAGCTTCGACATGCGCTGAGACAACATGCGCTGTGGACGGCAACGAGAAAACAACGCGAATGGATCAAGCGCACAGCTCTGGACATCACACACCGCCGCCCAGACGCCGGCGCTTGCGGCGTTGGATTATGGTTGCCGGCATTGCCGGCCTGTGTGCATTCAGTGGCTTTGCCGCCATAAGAATCGCCTCAGGACCGATTTCTCTGCCTTTTCTCGCCGACTACATGGGAGAAATGGCCAGCACCGGCCCGACGCGTCTGAGTGTTGCAGAAGCTGCCATAGATTTCACTGCGGCGGACGGCCCGACGGTCATCGTCCGCGAAGCGAACCTGACGATTGCCGGTGAAACGCCGGTTGAGGTTTTCCTTCCCCATGTCGAGGCCCCGTTGCGCACCCGTGAGCTGTTGACCGGGAACATCGGGTTTGGATCGCTCGCACTGGACCGGCCGCGGGTTCGTCTCGGCGTTTCGGGTGCGGCTACGGTGACCGCGCCCAGTATGGACAGTCTCGTGGAGGCGATTGATCGCGTGAGTGAGGTCGTCGATGCGGAATTCGCCAGGCGATCTTTGAGCTTCATCGATGTGCGTAATGGCGAGGTTGTTCTGGTGGGGCCAACCGAATGGCGGTCCGGTGGCATCGACGCCAACGTCCGGCGTGACGAAGACGGCACAATCACCGCGCTGGCGCGGGTCGCGGGCAACGCCGGGCCGTGGGAACTGGAATTTCTGCGCGCTTCGAATGCCGATGCGGCCGAACGACGGATCGCTTTGGCCGTGCGTGGGATCACCTTTCGGGAGGTCCTCGATCCGGACCAAACGATCAAGTCGGGCAAGGGTTTGGGCCTGCCGGTCGACATCACGTTCGATTCCCGGCTTGGTCTGGACGGCACGTTCAAAAGCGCGAATCTTGTCGGGCGCATGCGCAACGGCTGGTTTCAGTTGGGGCGCACTTCGGTTCGCTTCGACGATGCGGCATTATCGTTGCTCTGGCGCGAAGGCAAGGACGCGATCCAGGTCCTGCGGTCCCATGTCATTCGCGGCAACACGCAGGTCTATCTAACTGGCGAAATCGCACCCCCGGGAGATTCGGGAAACGATTGGACTGTCCGCCTTGCCACTGAAACAGCGCAGTTCGGCTCTTCCGACATCCCGGACCCGCCCGTGCGCATTGACGCCGCACAGTTGGTCGGGCGGTTTTCCGCGCAAGACCGGACGCTATATTTCGACACTGTCCGGATTCGGGCCGGGAATGCTGATTTTCAGATGGTCGGTTCGGTTCAAATCGGCGCTGACGGTCCATATTTGGGGCTCGCAGCGCACGCCGAACAAGTCCCGATCGCGATCGCAAAGCAGCTTTGGCCGATCACGCTGGTGCCACCGGCCCGGCGTTGGATCATTGATCGTATCAAGACCGGTCTGATCGAAAAGGCGAGTTACACCGCCGCGATCCGCCCCCCCGCCTTCGATCAAAGCGATCCGGATGCGGGCTGGTCCGGCAACGACATGCTGCTCGACATGAGTTTTTCTGGCGCGCGGGTTGCGCCGATCGGAACAGTCCCGGAGGCGAGGGGGCTCAATGGAACGCTGCGCATTGCCGATGAAACGCTAACCATTGAGGCCGTCGGAGGGACAGTGGCTGCCGAAGACACCGCCGGGCAAGTCGTCGACGTTCCGGAATTGACCTTCCGGATTTTTGACTTGCCGCTGAGGGTCGGCAAGGAAGCGGCGCTTGAAACCCGGCTGGAAGGGGCAACGGCAGATATTGGAACAATTGTCGACAGCGAGCCGTTTCGCGTGCTTGAGCGCGCCGGACTGGTCGGCAATGGACTTTCCGGGGAAAGCTCAATGGTTGTTGAGGCCCGGTTCCCGTTAAAGAGAAAAATCGTTCTCGACGATGTGGATTGGCAGGCGGAGGCCGTCACGAGCGGCTTTTCGGCCCGCGAACCGATCAAGGGCCACGTGGTCAGCAACGCGGATGTGGTCGTTCAGGTGGATCCAACGCAGGTTTCCATTACCGGAAAAGGTGAACTGGACGGCCTTCCCGCAGATATCGACCTTTTGCTGCCTCTTGGTGGATCGGGCGTAGAGGCACGCCAGGGCGTTAGCCTGGAGGTGACGACGGAAAAACTGAAGGAGCGCGGCATAGACCTCACCGCGTTCGTCAACGGTCCTGTGTCGATGCAGGTGCGCGACGAAAGCGGCGACCGGGAATTTGTTGTCGATCTGGCCGAGGCGGAAGTCGCGCTGACGCCACTCGGCTGGGCGAAAGCCGCCGGCGTGCCGGCTGAGGCAACATTCCGCCTGCGAGAGACCGAAACCGAACGCCAAATCGAAGACTTTACGCTCACGGCCGACGGGGTCGATGTGTCCGGCTCCATCAGGTTGTCGGCGGACGGTGACGTTGTCTCCGCATCGTTTGCGCGGTTCCGGCTGCGGCCTGATGATGACGCCTCGCTTAGCATTCAACGGTCCGGACCCGACGCCTACAAAGTCGCCATGGTGGGCAGCAGTTTTGATGCGCGCGGCCTCATCCGGCAGATGCGCGCCTCCGGATCGGACGTTGACGGTGGATTTGCCCAGTCCCTGTCCATCACGGCGAATTTTTCCAAGGTCACAGGTTACAACGGCACGCGGCTTGACGAGTTCACCGGAACGGTTGAGACAAACAGCGAGGGTGTGCGGTCGGCGACCCTGACGGGGACACTCAACGGCCGCGCGCCCCTTGAATTCACAATGAGCCCTGACGGTGAGGGTCGGCGCGCCGCTGGAACTTTTCAGGATGCCGGTGCGCTATTGAGCTTCCTGGACCTTTATGAACGCATGCGCGGCGGGATCGGTCAGCTCAACGCCGTCCTGCCGACCGCGACGGACTGGACCGGTCAGTTCAGTGTCCGCGAGCTCTCCATTACCAATGATCCGGCCATTCAGCGCTTGCGCGAGCGGCCGGGTCTGTTGGCGGACCGGTCTGACCCGGGCCGGGTCCTGATCGGTGGGGGCGATCTTGGCGGCGGCAACGCCTCCTTCGAAACGCTTGAGATCGTGTTTGCCCGCACGGGAGACATCCTGACGATTGAGCGCGGGGCGCTTCAGGGCGCGGTGTTCGGCGGCACTGTTTCAGGCTCGGTGGACTTGAAAACGCAGACGCTTGACCTTGCCGGAACTTTCGTTCCGATCTATGCGCTCAACAACATATTCGCGAAAATACCCGTTCTGGGATTTGCGCTCGGCGGGAACACGGGCGAGGGTCTGATCGGCGTCACGTACCGTTTGTCCGGCGCGCTGACGGATCCGGTGCTTGCGGTCAATCCGGTTTCGGCCATCGCGCCGGGCATCTTCCGGCGCATGTTTGAGTTCCAATAGACGCTGAAACGGCGGCCTGCCGCCGTGAACCGCCAAACTCAGACCGGCTTTAAAAGAACATGCTTTTTCTTGCCAAGAGACAGCTTGATGATGCCGTCGGCTGTGACATCCTGAAGTGACAACAGCCGTTTGTCATCGCGTTCGCCAAGATCGTTGACCTTGACGGCGCCGCCCTTGATACTGCGCCGCACTTCACCGTTGGAGGCACACAGGCCCGCCAGCACGAATGCGGTCAGTACGCCGAGGCCGTTCTCCAGTTCGCCGCTTGAGACTTCAACCGTTGGAAGCCCGGCCGCGGTCTGTCCTTCCTCGAACGCCTTGCGTGCTGTTTCGGTGGCCCCTTCCGCCTTTTCGCGGCCATGCAACATGGCTGTCGCCTCGGTGGCGAGGACCTTCTTCGCCTCGTTGATTTCCGACCCTTCAAGCGCAGCCAGCCTGTCGATCTCTGGCATGGGCAGGACGGTGAACAGCTTCAAAAACCGCCCGACATCGGCGTCCTCGGTGTTTCGCCAGTACTGCCAGTAGTCGTAGACGGACAACTGCTCTTCATTCAGCCACACCGCGCCGTCGGCGGTCTTGCCCATTTTTGCGCCTGACGCGGTCGTCAGAAGAGGTGAGGTGAGCGCAAAAGTCTCCACGCTTTCCAGCCGCCGGACAAGATCCGTGCCGGAGAGGATGTTGCCCCATTGGTCCGATCCGCCCATCTGCAGACGGCAACCGGTCCGCCGGTAAAGCTCCAGATAGTCGTAGCCCTGCAGCAGCATGTAGTTGAACTCCAGGAACGAAAGGTGATGCTCGCGTTCCAGCCGGAGCCGCACGGAATCGCGCTGGATCATCTGGTTGACGGAAAAATGCCGGCCGATCTCCCGAAGAAAGTCGACGTAATTGAGCGACAAAAGCCAGTCCGCGTTGTCGAGCATCACGGCGTCGTTTGGTCCGTCGCCGAAGGTCAGCAGCTTCTCAAACACACGCTTGATGCCGGCCTTGTTGTCCTCGATCAGGTCCGGTGTCAGCATTTTCCGGCTCTCGTCCTTTCCGGACGGATCGCCGACGCGTGTGGTGCCGCCGCCCATCAGCGCGATCGGGCGGTGGCCGGTTTGCTGAAACCAGTACAGCATCATGATCTGGACGAGCGAGCCCACGTGAAGGCTCGGTGCGGTGCAGTCAAACCCGATATACGCGGTCACGGTCTCTTTTGAGCACAGCGCGTCCAGGCCTTGAGGATCCGAGATCTGATGGATGTACCCGCGGTCAGACAGGACCTTCAAAAACTCTGATTTGAACTCGCTCATATTGGATTCCCGTGGACTGTTCCGGCCGCCGCTGCATGGCGGCCCTCAGGCTCTATACCGTGAATTGTTGGATGTAAATCTCGGCTGTCATCTGATAAGGGCAGGATTGGGTTGGTGCTTTGCCATCCGGCTGCGCCGCCCAGATACGCTTGGCGGCCGGCATTTGTGTAACACTCAGAAACGCACGCCGCCGTGCCGGGAATCCGTTGGTCATGAAGCTCGATCCGTTTTATCTCATCATCGACCGCGCCGCCTGGATCGACCGGCTCGGACCGTCCGGTCTTCGTTTCGCGCAGTTGCGGATCAAGAGGGCGGATCCGGGCATTGTTCGCGGCGAAATCCGGGCCGCGAAAGCGGCTGCGGCCCGGCACGGCGTCACCCTGGTCATCAATGACCACTGGCAGTTGGCGATCGAAGAGCGGTGCGACTGGCTGCATCTGGGACAGGAGGACTTGGCGGCCGCCGATCTTGATCGAATCCGCGCCGCCGGGCTCAAGTTCGGACTAAGCAGCCATGATGACAGTGAACTCCAGACCGCGCTTGATGCCGATCCGGACTACATCGCCCTCGGACCGGTCTTTCCGACAACGGCAAAACAGGTGCCGTTCGCGCCGCAGGGTCTGGAGCGGTTGCGGACCTGGAAGGAGCGCATCGGCCAGATTCCGTTGGTCGCCATCGGCGGGCTGACGCCCGTGCGGGCGGTGCAGGCGCTGGAACATGGGGCGGACAGCGCCGCCGTGATCACGGATGTGACCGGAAATGCCGATCCGGTGGCGCGGACGCGGGAGTGGGTCGAAGCGACAGAGACCTGGCGGTGACCAAGGCCCATTGGCCTTTAACTGTGTAAACCCAAAAAGGCCGGGCGAAGTGCCCGGCCTTTTCTGTTTGAACGCGTGATGCGGTCAGACCGAGTAGTACATGTCGAACTCGACCGGATGCGGGGTCATTTCGAACCGCTCGACTTCTTCCATCTTCAACTCGATGTAGGCGTCGATCTGGTCGTCATCGAACACACCGCCGGCTTTCAGGAACTCGCGATCGGCATCAAGGGTCTCAAGCGCCTCACGCAGCGAGCCGCAGACCGTGGCGATTTCCGCCAATTCTTCCGCCGGCAGGTCGTAAAGGTTCTTGTCCATGGCATCGCCCGGATGGATCTTGTTCTTGATGCCATCGAGCCCGGCCATGAGCATTGCGGCGAAGGCCAGGTACGGGTTGGCGGTCGGATCCGGGAAGCGCACCTCGATCCGCTTCGCCTTCGGCGATGCGGTGAACGGGATACGGCAGGAGGCCGACCGGTTGCGCGACGAATAGGCCAGAAGGACCGGAGCCTCATAACCCGGGACCAGGCGCTTGTAGGAGTTGGTCGACGGGTTGGTGAAGGCGTTCAGTGCCTTGGCATGCTTCAAGATGCCGCCGATGTAAAACAGGCAGGTCTCGGACAGGTCCGCATAAAGGTTGCCGGCAAAGACCGGATCGCCGTCTTTCCAGATCGATTGATGGCAGTGCATGCCCGTGCCGTTGTCGCCAAAGACCGGCTTCGGCATGAAGGTTGCGGTCTTGCCGTAGGCGTGCGCGACCTGATGCACAACGTATTTGTAGACCTGCATGTTGTCGGCACACTTGGTCAGCGTGTCGAACTTCATGCCAAGCTCGTGCTGTGCGGCAGCAACTTCGTGGTGATGCTTTTCGGTCGGAACACCCATGTCGCCCATGACGGACAGCATTTCGGAGCGGATGTCCTGCGCGCTGTCGACCGGCGGAACCGGGAAGTATCCGCCCTTCGTGCGCGGGCGGTGGCCGAGATTGCCGGTTTCGTATTCAGATCCCATGTTGGACGGCAGTTCAGTGCTGTCCAGCACGAAGCCGGTGTTGTACGGATCCGCGGAGAACCGGACGTCGTCGAACATGAAGAACTCGGCTTCCGGGCCGAAGAAGATCGTGTCGCCCACGCCCGATGCCTTCACATAGGCTTCGGCCTTCTTGGCGGTCATACGCGGGTCGCGATTGTAGCCTTCGCCGGTGATCGGATCGACAATGTCGCAGAAGACAGCCATCGTGGACTGGGCAAAGAACGGATCGACATGCGCCGATTCCGGATCCAGGATCAACATCATGTCGGATTCGTTGATGGCTTTCCAGCCGGCGATCGAAGAGCCATCGAAGGCCACGCCTTCGGCAAACATGTCTTCATCGACCAGAGCAGCATCCATGGTGACGTGCTGCATCTTGCCCCGAGGGTCGGTGAAACGCAGGTCCACGAACTTGACGTCCTTGTCCTGAATCTCCTTCAGCACTTCAGCGGCTGTTGTCATGTTTGTTCATCCCTTTTTTGTGTGAACGTTTGGGTTTTGGGCCGGTCGGCCGGATTGCTCACAATTGATTGGCATCCGGCAGGACCAGGCATGAGGTGAGGATTGCGTGAAAGGACCCGATAGCGGGCAAACTAGATGGCGTCTACCCCGGATTCGCCGGTCCGAATGCGCACCGCTTCCTCGATGTTGGAAACGAAGATCTTTCCGTCTCCGATCCGGCCGGTTTGGGCCGCGGAACGGATGGCGTCCACCGCTTGTTCCACCATCTCGCCGGACAGCACGATCTCGACCTTAACCTTGGGGAGAAAGTCCACAACGTACTCAGCGCCGCGATAAAGCTCCGTATGTCCCTTCTGACGGCCAAATCCCTTGGCCTCTGTGACCGTAATGCCTTGCAGTCCGACCTCCTGGAGCGCCTCCTTCACTTCGTCCAGCTTGAACGGCTTGATGATCGCCTCAATCTTTTTCATCACCTTGTGTCTCTCTCCAAATTGTTTGGCCGAAAATCAGGATGAGGCGGAGGTCGCCGCTGACATTTCGTGGCCCTTGGGTCATGGGCTTTTCACGGTGGCGAAAGCAGGATGTATGCCAATCGGTTCGGCTGTTTGACACACAGCGCCGAAGAACCGGATTTCGCCAAAAAAAGGGGCAGATGGGGAAGCCGGGGCCGCCGGGCGCGGGTGACGCGGGGCAAGAGTAGCTTAAAAAATAATCATAATGCTTATTAAATGTGCAGTTCGGTAGAAATTTACGGGGCGGCTCGACAAAGGTCGCCGCCGTCGATCAATCTGAGGCAAGGGAATCTTTGTATGGCGGAGGTAGGTTTTGTCGGCGGCCGCAGACAATGAGCGCGCAGGGTTAGCTCTGCTGACGCCCACTGAAATGGGCCGGGCGGACCAACTGACGATCGATGCGGGGACCCCCGGGATCGAGTTGATGGAGCGGGCCGGTTCCTTGGTTGCGGACGCGGTGCGCCGAAAGGAGCCGTCCGGCGGACGGGTGTTAATCCTGTGCGGCCCCGGCAACAACGGCGGCGACGGATTTGTCGCCGCGCGGTTGCTCAAATCAGCGGGATACGAGATCGATGTTTGGTTGCTGGGCCAGCCGGACCGCTTGGCCGGAGATGCCCGCCTGGCTTTCGAGGCCATGGGCACCGAGGATGTCCTGGCCGAAGACGCCGACATTGAGATGGAGCTCAACCGGTGCACAGTCGTCGTGGACGCGTTGTTCGGCGCGGGTCTCGACCGGCCCTTGAAGGGTCAGGCGCTCGGCGTCGTGGAAAAGGTGAATGCCGCGAAATGCCCGGTGGTCAGCGTCGATCTGCCCTCCGGGATCAACGGGGCCAGCGGCAAGGTCATGGGTGCGGCGATCAAGGCGCAGGAAACCGTGACCTTTTTCCGCCTCAAGCCCGGCCATCTGCTGGCACCGGGGCGGTTTCACTGTGGACCGGTGGTATGTGGACAGATCGGCATACCGGCCGCTGTCCTTACCGAGATTTCGCCGAAAGCGTTCTGGAACGCGCCTGCGCTTTGGCAGGATTGCTGGCGGGGACCAAGGCCCGGCGGCCACAAATATGACCGTGGCCATGCGGTTGTGTTCAGTGGCGGCATGACGACAACGGGGGCAGCACGTCTGGCGGCGGGCGCGGCCCTTCGTGCCGGGGCCGGATTGGTGACGGTCGGATCACCGCCGAACGCCGTTTTGGCGCATGCGGCGCATTTGACGGCGGTGATGTTGCAATCAGTCGATGGCGCCGACGGCATTTCGGCGATGTTGTCCGATCCGCGATTGAACGCCGCCCTGATCGGACCCGGTTTCGGGGTTGGCGAGGCATGCCGGGCGGCGACCGAGGCGATTTTGAATGCCGGTTGCGCCAGTGTGCTCGATGCTGATGCGCTGACCAGTTTCGAAAACGAACCGGACCAATTGTTTCGGGCGATCGACGACGCGTCCGACGAGGTCGTGCTCACCCCGCACGCCGGCGAGTTCGCCCGGTTGTTTCCGGACCTGGCTTCGATGGACAAACTTGCCGCTGCGCGCTGCGCCGCTGACCGCAGCCAGGCGGTTATCGTGTTGAAGGGCGCCGATACCGTGATTGCCGCGCCGGGCGGTGTTGCGGCACTCAACGACAATGCACCGCCATGGCTTGCAACGGCCGGATCCGGGGACGTGCTGGCAGGGATCGTGACCGGTCTTTTGGCGCAGGCGTTACCGGCATTCGAGGCCGCATCCATGGGCGTGTGGCTTCATGGCGCGGCCGGCGCGGCCGCCGGGCCCGGATTGATTGCCGAAGACCTTTGCCCAGCGCTGAGAAAGGTGATTGGCGACCTTGTGGACAAATCCTAGCTGCGGCGCGCCAAAAAACGTCATTTGTCCTTTAAAGCTCAAAAACCCGGTGCTATAGAGGCCGCGCCCCGGGTTCGGGCCGACCGGCCATTGCGGGCGTGGTGGAACTGGTAGACACGCCAGATTTAGGTTCTGGTGGCGCAAGCCGTGGGGGTTCAAGTCCCTCCGCCCGCACCATGTCCCAACGGTCCCATGGCCCGTCAAGCGGTGCGTCAAGGCGACCGCCGCCGGCAGACCGGGATACGGAATTTCATAAAAACACTTGGAACGGGGCGTTCCATACCGAGGACGAAGCAAAACACCATGCAGGTCACTGAAACCCTCGCCGAGGGCCTCAAGCGAGAGCTGAAAATCGACATTCCCGCCGGCGATTTGGCCACAAAGCTCGACGCGTATATGGACGATTTGAAGTCGAAGGCGCAGATCAAGGGCTTTCGTCCGGGAAAAGTGCCGGTTGGACATCTGAAAAAGCTCTACGGTCGTCAGGCGATGGCCGAAATCCTGTCGAGCACGATCCAGGAAACCAGCCAGAAGGCGATTGAGGAGCGCGAGGAGCGTCCGGCGCTGACGCCGGAAATCGATCTGCCGGATGACGACGCGGAAAAGATCCTGGCCGGCGATGCGGATCTGTCATTCAAGATGTCCTATGACGTGTTGCCCGATTTCGAGTTGATCGATTTTTCGACCATCGAAATCGAGCGGCCGGTTGTTGAAGTCGACGACACCGAGGTTGACGAGCGCGTTACGGAAATCGCGCAAAACAACAAGCCGTTCAATGAAAAGGACGGTGCTGCCGAGGACGGCGACCGGGTCACCATGTCCTATGTCGGCAAGATCGACGGAGAGCCTTTTGAGGGCGGCGCCGACGAGGATGGCCAGTTGGTGCTCGGGTCCGGGCAGTTCATCCCCGGCTTTGAGGAGCAGCTGGTCGGTATCAAGGCGGGTGAGGAAAAAACGATCGATGTGACGTTCCCCGAAGACTATCCGGCCAAGCACCTTGCGGGTAAAACAGCACAATTCGACATTGTCGCGAAAGAAGTGGCCGCGCCCGGCGAAGCGGTGGTGGATGATGAATTTGCATCATCGCTCGGCATGGAATCGCTGGACAAGCTCAAGGACGTTATCCGAGGCCAGATCGAGAGCCAGTTCGGCGCAATGACCCGCCAGAAGGTCAAACGTGAACTCCTGGATAAGCTGGATGAGATCTACACGTTCGATCTTCCCGAGGGCCTGTTGAACTCGGAGGCCGACATCGTCTGGCGCCAGGTCGAAGAAGACATGAAGCGCAACGAAAAGACGTTCGAGGACGAAGGCACGACCGAGGAAGCGGCTCGCGAAGACTATCGCAAGATCGCCGAACGCCGCGTGCGCCTCGGACTGGTTCTGTCTGAAATCGGCGACAAGAACAGCATCCAGGTGACGGACGAGGAAATGCAGCGCGCGCTTTACGAGCGTGTGCGTCAATTCCCCGGACAAGAACAGCAGGTGTTTGAGTTTTACAAGAACAACCAGCAGGCCATCGCATCGCTTCGGGCGCCGATCTACGAGGAAAAGGTGGTCGATTTCATTTTGGAACTGGCCAAGGTGAACGACAAGACGGTCAGCAAGGACGAGCTTGAAAAGCTCGTTGCCGAGGATGATGACGATGCGTAAGCCTGTCCGTCCAACACAATTTGGATGGGCACGGCAGCAGATTTAACCTTGCATTCACGCCGTGCCTGTCATCCCTTTGCGAATGAGGCGACATCCCTTATGTATGGGCTGTCGCTTTTTTCACCTGAGTACCGGGCTTTGATCGCCGCCTGTGCGCGGCCGGCGGGGCGTCGGTTCGTTTTTGGACGGCGTTGTCCAAGTGTCCTCTCGAAGAATATGGATAAGGTATGAAGGATCCTGTCGATATCTACATGAACACTCTCGTCCCCATGGTCGTGGAGCAGACCAATCGGGGGGAGCGGGCCTTCGATATCTATTCGCGCCTTTTAAAAGAGCGCATTATATTTCTGACCGGGCCCATTGAAGATCATCTTGCCGCGCTCGTCAGTGCGCAGCTTTTGTATCTGGAGGCTGACAATCCCTCCAAGGAGATCGCCCTATATATCAATTCGCCGGGCGGTCTTGTCACATCCGGGCTTGCGATTTACGACACGATGCAGTTCATCCGGCCAGCGATTTCGACGCTGTGCATCGGTCAGGCCGCATCGATGGGTTCGCTCCTGCTTGCGGCTGGAGAAAAGGACATGCGCTTTTCCCTGCCAAACGCGCGCGTCATGGTACACCAGCCGTCCGGCGGCTTTCGCGGCCAGGCGGCCGATATCATGCTGCATGCCCAGGAAATCCTCGCCATGAAACGGCGATTGAACGAGATCTATGTCAAGCACACCGGCCAGAGCCTTGACGATGTCGAAGAAGCGCTTGAACGCGACAACTTCATGACGGCCGAAAAGGCAAAGGAATTTGGAATCATAGACAGCGTCATCAGTGACCGCGCCAGTCTGGGGAATGAATCCGAGCGCTAAAATGTCCAGCATGAAAGGGCGGAACGGCCGTCAAAACGGTCGAAACCCTTGATTTGTGCCGGATTTCACCTTCGCCTTAAACCTATGTTGATTTTTACTGGCGAAGCATGGTCACATTGAAATGATGGAAAACAAACGCCCCCGGGCATTCCATCGATCGGCGATCGGCCTAAATTGGGCCTGGTCCGGAAAGAAATGGGGAGACTGGCCTCGGCTTCGGGGTTAAGCTCTTCCAGAGACTACGGGGTTGATTACATGACAAAGGCCAGCGGCAGCGATTCTAAGAATACGCTTTACTGCTCCTTTTGCGGCAAGAGCCAGCACGAGGTTCGCAAGCTGATCGCCGGCCCGACGGTTTTCATATGTGATGAATGTGTCGAGCTGTGCATGGACATCATCCGCGAGGAAAACAAGTCCTCGCTGGTGAAATCGCGGGATGGCATCCCGACGCCTCAGGAGATCCGCAACGTTCTCGATGATTATGTCATCGGACAGGCGAGTGCGAAGAAGGTTCTCTCCGTCGCCGTTCATAATCATTACAAGCGCTTGAACCACGCCTCGAAGAACAACGACGTGGAACTGGCCAAGTCCAACATCTTGTTGGTCGGGCCGACCGGCTGCGGCAAAACGCTGCTCGCTCAAACGCTCGCGCGCATCCTCGATGTGCCCTTCACCATGGCCGACGCGACCACGCTGACGGAAGCCGGCTATGTCGGTGAGGATGTCGAGAACATCATTTTGAAGCTGCTGCAGGCGGCGGACTATAATGTCGAGCGCGCCCAGCGCGGCATCGTTTACATCGACGAGGTCGACAAGATCAGCCGCAAGGCCGACAATCCCTCGATCACCCGGGATGTGTCCGGTGAGGGCGTTCAACAGGCCCTATTGAAGATCATGGAAGGCACCGTCGCCTCCGTGCCGCCGCAGGGCGGCCGCAAGCATCCGCAGCAGGAGTTCCTCCAGGTCGACACGACGAACATCCTGTTCATCTGTGGTGGCGCGTTCGCCGGTCTGGACAAGATCATTTCCGACCGGGGTACACAGACATCGATCGGCTTCAAAGCCAAGGTCGAAGCGCCGGAAGACCGCCGCATTGGCGAGTTGTTTTCCGAGCTCGAGCCTGAGGATCTTCTCAAATTCGGCCTGATCCCCGAATTTGTCGGCCGTCTCCCGGTCATCGCGACGCTTGAGGATCTTGATGAGGATGCGTTGGTGACGATCCTCACGGAACCGAAAAACGCTCTGGTCAAACAGTATCAGCGGCTGTTCGAAATGGAGCAGGTCGAGCTGTCGTTCCACGAGGACGCGCTGAAAGCCATTGCCCGCAAAGCGATCGAGCGCAAGACCGGCGCCCGCGGCCTGCGGTCGATCCTCGAAGCGATTCTTCTTGATACCATGTATGAGCTGCCCGGCTTAAAGGGCGTCAAGGAAGTGGTGATTTCACCGGAAGTGGTTGAGGGCAAGGCGCGGCCGCTTTACATCTACGAAGACCGGGAAGAAAGCTCCGCGACCAGCGCTTGAGGGTTTGCCGCGGTAATCAGAACGTGCAAAATGCCGCCTTTCTGGGCGGCATTTTTCGTCAAAGTCGAGATGTTTCCTTGTCTTAATGTGCGGTTTTCCGCCATGTTTTGACTCGTCAACAGGGATTGACCGGGTGCTTGCCGCCCTGCCTTGACACCGGGTGAGCAGGTGTCCACCTATAGGTTAACGTGACGGCGAAGCGGACTGAGAAACGCCCGAATGGGGTTTTCCGGTTTGGCCTTGCAAGGCTCCTTCTTGCGGCCGTCCTTGAAGTGCCTGGAACCGCCGCTCTCGGGGGACCGGGCACGCAGCGAAAGGACAAATAATGAGCGACACAGAAATCCGCTCCTTCGATGATGACGGTTCGGCCGTCTATCCTGTGCTTCCCTTGCGCGACATCGTCGTGTTCCCCCACATGATTGTGCCTCTTTTTGTTGGCCGCGAGAAATCCATCCGCGCCCTTGAAGAGGTGATGACCACCGACAAGCACATTCTTCTGGCAACCCAGATGAACGCCGCGGACGACGACCCCAAACCCGATCAGATCTACAATGTCGGCACGCTGGCGACAGTCCTGCAGCTCCTGAAACTGCCCGACAACACGGTCAAGGTTCTGGTGGAGGGCGGCGCCCGGGCACAGATCGGTGACTATTCCGATCGGTCTGACTACTATGAAGCGCAGGCTACTGTGCTTCCTGAGCGGGACGGCGAGAACATTGAGGTCGAGGCGCTGGCGCGGTCCGTGCTCGCGGAGTTCGAGAACTACGTCAAGCTGAACAAGAAGGTCTCGCCCGAAGTCCTCGGCGCGGTCAACCAGATCGACGACTACTCAAAGCTCGCCGATACGATTGCCTCGCACCTTGCCATCAAGATCCCCGAAAAGCAGGAAATCCTTGGGGTCGTTTCCGTTTCGGAACGCCTCGAGCGGGTTCTTGGCATGATGGAGAGCGAAATCTCCGTTCTGCAGGTGGAAAAGCGCATCCGTTCGCGCGTCAAACGCCAAATGGAGAAGACGCAGCGCGAGTACTATTTGAATGAGCAGATGAAGGCCATTCAGAAGGAACTTGGCGACAGCGAGGACGGCCGCGACGAGATCGCGGAGCTGGAAGAAAAGATCAAGAAGACGAAGCTGTCCAAGGAGGCCAAGGAGCGCGCCGCCGCGGAGATCAAGAAACTCAAGCAGATGAGCCCGATGTCGGCCGAAGCGACGGTCGTGCGAAACTACCTCGATTGGCTCATCGGCATTCCGTGGAACAAGAAAAGCAAGGTCAAACACGACCTGGCGCTGGCCGAAAAGGTGCTGGACACCGATCACTACGGCCTTGAGAAGGTCAAGGAACGGATCGTTGAATATCTTGCGGTCCAAAGCCGCGCGAACAAGCTGCGCGGTCCGATCCTGTGTCTCGTTGGACCTCCCGGTGTTGGCAAGACCTCGCTCGGCAAATCGATCGCCAAGGCAACGGGCCGTGAGTTCGTGCGCATGTCGCTCGGCGGCGTGCGGGACGAGGCCGAAATCCGTGGCCACCGGCGCACCTATATCGGCTCCATGCCGGGCAAGGTGATCCAGTCGATGAAAAAGGCCAAGAAGTCCAATCCGCTGTTCTTGCTCGATGAAATCGACAAGATGGGCATGGATTTCAGGGGAGACCCGTCCTCGGCCCTGTTGGAGGTGCTCGACCCGGAGCAGAACTCCACGTTCATGGACCACTATCTGGAAGTCGAATATGACCTTTCCGACGTGATGTTCGTGACGACGGCCAACACGCTCAACATTCCTGCGCCGCTGATGGACCGGATGGAGATCATCCGGATCGCCGGCTACACGGAGGACGAGAAGGTCGAGATCTGCCGCCGGCACCTGATTCCGAAGGCAGAGAAGGATCACGGATTGCGCGAAGGCGAGTTCGCCATTGAGGACGACGCGTTGCGCTTCGTGGTGCGCCGCTACACCCGTGAAGCCGGTGTCCGGAACCTGGAACGCGAGATGGCAACGCTGGCGCGGAAGGCCGTGAAGGATATCCTGATGAGCGACAAGACCTCGGTCACCGTGACCGAGGAGGTGGTTGAGGATTACCTCGGGGTTCCGCGGTACCGCTATGGCGAGGCCGAACTGGAGGACCAGGTCGGTGTTGTCACCGGGCTGGCCTGGACGGAAGTGGGCGGCGAACTGCTCACCATCGAAGGCGTCATGATGCCCGGCAAGGGCAAGATGACCGTTACGGGCAACCTCAAGGATGTGATGAAGGAATCGATCTCCGCCGCCGCATCCTATGTGCGCTCGCGCGCCGTCGATTTCGGCATTGAACCACCGTTGTTCGACAAGAAGGACATCCATGTCCACGTCCCGGAAGGGGCGACACCAAAAGACGGTCCTTCGGCCGGGATTGCCATGGCGACTGCCGTGATCTCGACCCTGACCGGCATTCCGGTCCGCCGGGATGTGGCCATGACCGGTGAAATCACGCTGCGCGGCCGGATCCTTCCCATTGGCGGCCTCAAGGAGAAGCTGCTTGCGGCCCTTCGCGGCGGGATCAAGAAGGTGATGATCCCGGAAGACAACGCCAAGGACCTGGCGGAGATCCCGGACTCGGTGAAAAATCTGCTCGAGATCATTCCGGTTTCAAGCATGGAAGAGGTCTTGAAGACCGCGCTCACGCGCCAGCCGGAGCCGATCGAATGGGATGAAGCGGCCGCTGAGACGGCTGCCAAGTCCGGGGTTGCGGACGACGAAAGTGCTGGTGTGGTTGCACATTAAGCCGGCAACCTGTTGCAAACATGTCAAGCCCCGGCTTTGCCGGGGCTTTTCTTATGAATAATCGCCGGGATTGGCTGTTTTCCGCCATAAATGGCTTGCGTTCGCGCGCATTTCGCCCGAATTTCCGGCAACGGCACTGACGGGAATCGTCGGCACTCCGCCGTTTCTTAGAAAGGTATCTGCTATGAACAAGAACGATCTAATCGCAGCCGTCGCAGAAAAGACAGGCCTCACGAAGGCCCAGGCGGGCGAAGCTGTCGACGCGACTTTTGACGCGGTCACCGAAACGTTGAAGTCGGGCGACGAAGTCCGGATCATCGGTTTTGGCAATTTCACCGTGTCCGCGCGCGCGGCAACCGAAGGCCGCAATCCCCGGACGGGCGAGACGATCCAGATCCCGGCATCCAAAACGCCCAAATTCAAGGCCGGCAAGGGCCTCAAGGATGCCGTGAACGTATAATTTCCTTTCGCGGTATTTTTTTAAGAACCTGTGTGCCGACGGGCATGCAGGTTCTTTTCATTTTGGGTCAAGGCCGACGGGCACGCGCGATCACGTGGCCTTACGTGAGTGCTCCGCGCCCATGCGGTCCATCGGCCGAAGCGGGCAAGCTGCCTCTTGGGGTGCCTTTAGGAGGCGCAACGGCGGACTTGCCAATCCGGAAAATTGTGCATAAAACGGCGCTCTCAAGGTGGACATGCCACCTGACGGGCGGTTAGCTCAGTTGGTAGAGCGCCTCGTTTACACCGAGGATGTCGGGAGTTCGAGTCTCTCACCGCCCACCATATTTTTCAATGACTTGGATGACATGATTAAAAACGTGCGCACGGTTTCGCGCACGGTGTCAGGCCCCGGGGCGCCTTGAAATGGCTTCTGCCGCGGTGCTGACCAGGCGCGCTGTCATGGCTCCAGCGGATCGGACACTACCAATTTATGACGGCCCGTGCCGGTCAAAGGACGCTACGGCGCCCTATGTCGATCCGAGGGCGGGGGACGTGAAGTGGCCGGAGCACACTTTGAACGATCCGGATTCGGCGCCGTTTCGCGGCGTTTTAGGCGGTGATGATGTCCAGGCCCTTTTCGCGCGCGCCGCGCAGGAAGTCCGAGGGTGCGCCGCTGTCGGTGATCAGACCGTTGGCCTCTCCCAGTCCGACGATCCGCGCGGAGGCGATATGCCCGATCTTGCTGTGATCGGCCAGGAACACGACACGCTTGGCCGCCCGCACCATCGCTTTGGCCACTTCCGCCTCGGCCCAGGACGCGTTGGTGAAGCCGCGGTCCACGTCGACGCCCGACGCGCTCAAAAGGCCGAGATCGGCGTTGATTTCCCGCAAAAGGACATCGCCCAGCGGTGCGACCAGCGAATTGACCTTGGAACGCAAGGTGCCGCCGGTCACGATCACCGAAACGCCGGGATGATCGGCGAGGATCCGGGCGACATTGATCGAGTTGGTCGCCACTACGAGGTCGGTGATGGTGGCCGGGATGCGTGCTGCAAGCAGTTCGGCGGTCGTTCCGCTGCTCAAGAAGATCGTTTGCCCGTTGAAGACCAGTTTCAGCGCCTCGGTGACGATCCGCTCCTTCTGCCGGAGGTTCGGCGGCGTCAGCACATCGGCGCTGGCGTCGTAACGGCCGGTGAAGGCGGCAACCGCCCCGCCGCGGACCCGCCGCAACAACTGGGCGTTCTCCAGGCGGTTCAGGTCTGCGCGGATCGTCACGGTCGATACGCCAAGATCTTCGGACAATTGGGCAATGTCCACACGTCCGTTCGCCTGGAGCATGTCGAGAATACGATTCTGCCTTTCGGAAGCTTTCATTTCCATCTATATGTCAAGTCACCTGTTGTTGGCACCGTTTCGCGCAAACCTTATCCGAACCTGGGTTCCAGGCAAATCCTAAGTCTTGCGAACGGTCTTTCGATTCAGATTGAATAAGGGAATACCACAAAGAACGATGCGGAATCATATCGTTGCGGCGCTCCAGGTGCCGGCATTTCAAAAGACCGGTGCGCGGCCAATGAGCTGGTATGAAGACTATGTGCTTTCAAATGCGCGCACTTTCGTTGCAAACGGAATCGGCGCGATCAAGCTGCAAGACGAAACCGTGGAGCCGCAGGATGCGGCGCCGCGCACCATTGCACGGATGTCGGCTCTTGGCACTGCGCTTCTGCGCGAGTTTCCAAAACTTGACCTTGGGATCATCGTTCAAGCCCATGATCCTGCGGCGGCGATTGCGATCGCGGACGGTTGCGGGGCCGGTTTCGTGCGTTTGAAGGTGTTTACCGGCGCTGCGGTCAACGCGGAAGGCACACGGACCGCCCTTGGGCCTTCGGCGGTTGCCTACCGCGATGGAATCGGGCGGACGGATATCCGCATCTTTGCCGATGTTCACGACCGGACGGCGGTGCCGCTGGCGCCGGTTCCAAATGACGTGGCCGCGCAGTGGGCGGCAAAACTCGGCGCGGATGCCCTGGTCATTACCGGCGCCGGCTTTGAAGACACACTCAAACGGATCGAAAGCGCCCGGGCACGGGGGATCCGGGCACCGATCCTGATTGGGGGAAGCGTCACCCGCTCGAATGTCCGCCAGGCGCTGACGGCCGCCGAAGGGGTCATCGTGTCGTCGTCCTTGCGCCGCGAAGGCGCGGCGCCGGATGCGATGGACCGGTGGGACCCGGCCCGGATCCGGGCATTGATGGACGAGGTGGCCGCATGACCGGGAGGCTGGACGTGCCCATATCGCCT
Source organism: Roseibium sp. (assembly GCA_017643215.1). Classification (GTDB taxonomy): domain Bacteria; phylum Pseudomonadota; class Alphaproteobacteria; order Rhizobiales; family Stappiaceae; genus Roseibium. The sequence continues at coordinate 148,959 of JAEPNV010000002.1, forward strand.
TTGCTTGGCGCCTCGTCGCCGATCCCACCGGCCGATCAGGACCTGGTCCGCGCGTTGACGACAGCCGAGGCGGAGCTGATCTCCGGTCTTCCAAGCGATGATCCGGGAGATCCCAAGCGGCGGCGGCGTGTCGGGCACACACAGACAGAAATCGAGCAGCAGCCGGCCTGTGTGGCTCAGACCATCGAGCAAAACCGCCCAGTGGTCGGCGCCATCGCGCGGGAGCTTGCCGCCCGTCGTCCAAAGCGGATCGTCTTGACCGGGTGCGGCGACAGCCTGGCCTGCCACATCGGCATGCGTTTGGTGTGGGAGGCAGCGACAGGTTTGCCGGCGATTCCGGTTCAGGCGCTTGACCTTGCCTACTACCCGGGTGCGCTTATCGATGAGCAGACGGTGGTTCTTGGCCTGTCGTCCTCCGGGACGACGCCACGCACTGTCGAAGCGATGCTGACAGCCCGTCAGAAAGGCGCGGCGACCGTCGCATTGACCAACACGCCGGGCTCTTCCATCACCGATATCGCCGACCATGGGCTCTTGATCTCAGCTGAGCGCAAGGGCTGGCCGACTCAGGCCTCGACAGCGGCCATGGCGCTTGAGGTGCAGTTGGCGGGTGCGCTTGGCGCGGCGATGGGCCGGCCAGAACCCGCCCCGGAGCTTCTGCCGGAGGCACTTGCCGGTCAGGTCGAAGCTGCGCTCGCGGCCGCAGCCGGGCCGGCGGCCGCAATTGGCCGGCGGTTGTCGGGTGACGGGCTCGTGCATCTTTGCGGCGGTGGCCCGGCATTCGCATCGGCTCTCTTTGGCGCCGCGAAGATCAAGGAATGCACGTCTGGCCACGGCCAGGCGCACCCGCTTGAGGAAGTGCATCACTACACATCGGTCAAGCCGGGCGAAAGCATGATCATTCTGGCGCCGGACGGGCCCTCACGGGCACGGGCGGCCGATACGGCCCGGCAGGTCCGCGCCTGGGGCGGACACACTGTCGGCATTGTCAGCGCGGGCGACGAGACGCTTTCCGCGTTGTGCGACGAGACGGTCGTCCTGCCGTCGGGCCCTGAAGCTCTGGCCGCGCTGACCTTCACAATCCCATTGCACTATATCGCGCTTCACATGGCACTCGGGGAATTTGAGAGGGCGGACAATGGCTGAAACGGGAGGACCGGCGCTCATTTGTCTCGGCAATCTGACGATGGACGATGTGGTCCTGCCGACGGGCGAAAAACGGCCTGGCTGCATTGGCGGCGATGCGCTTTACGCCGTGCTGGCCGCAAGGCCCTGGGATCCAACGGCCGAGATGGTCGCACCGGTCGGCCGGGACCTGCCGCAAAGCGTGTCTGGCGGCATCCGCGACGCGAACCTGTCCGTTGCCGGACTACCGGCCCGCGACTGCCCGACGCTTCACAATCAGGTCGTCTATGACGATACCGGCGGGCGGCACTGGACGCTCTACAACGCGCCCGAGGACTTCGACACCCTGTCGCCGCGCTCCGGCGACGTGCCGGAGGCCTTTTTGGGCGCGGACCGGGTATTGATCTCTGCCATGGCCCTTCCGGCCCAGGAAGACCTGGTGCCGTTCTTCAAGAGGCAGACCGCGGCGCGCGTTGCCCTTGATCCCCAGGAAGACTACATCGCCGGCAACGTGCCCCGTCTGGCCGCTTTGATCAGCGCGGTTGACATCTTTCTGCCGAGCGAGGACGAGGTGACCAAGCTGACGGGCTGCCGCGACTGGTCGCGGGCGGCGCGTCAGTTTGCCGGAATGGGGCCGCGGATTGTGGTCATCAAGCGCGGCGGCGCCGGCGCTCTGCTCTACGACGCCGCGCGCGATATGGAATTCCACCTGCCACCCTGTCCAGGAGCACCGGTTGTCGACACAACCGGAGCCGGAGACAGCTTTTGCGGGGCATTCATGGCCGCGCTTGTAACACATCCGCCCGAAATCGCCGCTCTTGCCGGCGCTACGGCGGCGTCCTTCACCGTTGCTGGGTATGGTGCAGCGCCACTCCTTGAAACACCACCTGAGTCTGTTCGCGCCCGCTTCGCCGCATGGCGCGATGGGATGGTGTACACGCCTGAGGGAGGCCGGCGCATGGTCCTGCGGGAGCGCGGAGCATGAGCGGCGTCCTGGTGAGCGGCGATCATGTGCTGCAAGGCTTTCACGGAGACACGCCGGTCATACATAGCAATGCCGCCGTCCTAATCGAGGAGGGCGTTGTCAAGCAGATCGGCCCGGCGGCGGAACTGGACCGCCACTATCCGGAGGCAAAACGCTTCGGCGGACCTGGCCAGGTCGTAATCCCCGGCCTGATCAACGCGCATCACCATGTTGGCCTGACCCCTTTCCAGCTTGGTTCGCCCGATCATCCGCTGGAGCTTTGGTTCGCCTCGCGAATGGGTCTGCGCGCGGTCGATCCCCGGCTCGACACGCTTTATTCGGCGTTCGAGATGATCGCGTCGGGCGTCACCTGCGTCCAGCATCTCCACAGCCGCGCACCGGGCGGTCTTGAGGGCTTGCACAGCACAGCGTCGGCGGTTCTCGGCGCCTATGACGAGATCGGTATGCGGGTCTCCTTCTCCATGGCGATCCGCGACCAGAACCGGCTGGTCTACGAGGACGACCAGGCGTTCTTGTCCCGGCTGCCGGAGGCGCTGCGCCCCGCATTGGCCGCCTATTTCGACAATTATACCGTGCCGCTCGCCAACCAGATCGCGCTGACAGATGCGCTTGAGGCCATGGTGGCCGGGCGGGAAAAACAGCGGGTGCAATTGGCTCCGTCGAACCTTCACTGGATGAGCGATGCGGCGATCGAGGCCGTGGCTGACCTCTCCGAGGCGCGGGACATGGCCATGCACGCGCACGTCCTGGAAACACCCTATCAGTGGGAGTATGCCCGCCGCCGGACGGGCGGATCGCCGCTGGCCTATCTGGCGGAGCGCGGGCTGGTCACCCATCGCCTGACCGTCGGCCACGGGGTCTGGATGAGCGATAGCGACGTCGACCGCTGCGCGGAGGCGGGCTGTGCCATTTGCCACAATTGCAGTTCAAATATGCGGCTGAAGAGCGGGATCGCCCCGGTGAACCGGTTTCTTGCCAAGGGTCTGCCCGTTGCTCTGGGGATCGATGAGGCGGGCATCAACGATGACCGGGATATGCTGCAGGAAATGCGGCTGGTCTTGCATATGCACCGCGAGCCCGGCCTTGATGCGCCGGCGCCGACCCACGCTCAGGTCCTGCGTATGGCGAGCGATCACGGCGCCCGGACCACGCCTTTTGGACCCACGATCGGTTCGCTTCGGCCCGGATCGGCCGGGGACTTGGTCATTCTGGACTGGCGCAAAGTGACCTGGCCGCACCAGGACCCGGCCCGGGGCCTTGATGAGGTGCTGGTGCACCGGGCCCGCCCGGCGGCGGTGCATACCGTCCTTGTCGCTGGCGAACCGGTATTGGAGAACGGCCGGTTTACCCGTATGGACCGGGACGATGTTTTAAGCGAGATTGCCGAGGCGCTTGCCACAGCGCCAGACGCTGACACCTTGGCGCGCCGGGAGCTGGCCGAGGACGTGATGCCGTTTGTGCGCGATGTCTATCGCGATTACCGTCTGCCGTCAGGCGCGCCGCATTACCGGCAAAGCAGCCGGACGTGGCCGGGGGAGGAGACGTGAGCGCAGATGAACGTGATCTGATCGGCTATGGCGCAACGCCGCCGGACGTCACCTGGCCAGGCGGTGCTCGCGTAGCCGTTTCAATTGTCGTCAATGTCGAGGAGGGGGCCGAACTTTCGATTCTTGACGGCGATGAGCGCAACGAGAGCATTTACGAGGCGCGCGAGGAAGTCGTCGGCGCGCCGGACCCGTGCATGACCAGCCACTTCGGCTACGGTCCCCGGCGCGGGTACTGGCGGATCGCCGAGTGTTTGGCCCGCCACGGGGTTCAGGCGACCTTTTCCACCTGCGGCCGTGCGGCCGAAGCAACGCCGTGGCTGATCAAGGATGCGGCCGAACGCGGCCACGAGATTTCCTGCCATGGCTGGCGCTGGGAACGGCACGCGGGCATGGACGAAGCGACCGAGCGTGACATCATCGCAAAGACGCATGCCACCTTGGCGCAGATTTCGGGCATTCCGCCGGTCGGCTGGCACACCCGTTCCGCGGCGACCGTCAACACCCGGCGGCTCCTCATCGAACATGGCGGGTTCTTGTATGATTCGGACGCATATGACGACGACCTGCCGTATCTCACCGGTGGACATGACCACCCGCATGTGATCTTGCCCTATGCGTTCGACACCAACGACATGCGGTTCCAGCCAGGTGGCGGTTTCATCACCGGCGAGGATTTTGCCAGCTACTGCCTCACGGCTTTCGACCGCCTGAGCCGGGAAGGGCGCGGCGCGATGATGTCGGTGGGTTTGCACTTGAGGCTGATCGGCAAGCCAGCACGGATTGACGGTCTCGACATGCTGCTGGAGGGGATTCATCAACGCGGCGGCGCCTGGATCGCGACCCGCCGCGAAATCGCCGCGCATTGGCGTCAGACCTTCGCGCCCTGAAGCATCAAGGCCATCCGCCGGGCGGCTTCCGGCACCGGTTCGATGAGCGGCAATGGGCTTTCAGGCGAAAGCTGCCGGGCCACTGTGGCGAGCGGGCCCCCGCCAATGACAACGGCCTCGGCGCCGTCCTCGGCGCACGCTTTAATGGCGACGCGCATTTCCCGTTGCAGGCGGTCGGGATTGGACATGACGGCCAGCGGCGGTCCTTTTGTCACCTGTACGGAAATCAGTTGATCGCCATGTCCATACGCATGGGCGGCCTCCCGGATCCGTTCGATCAGATCCGGCGTTGTGGTGGCGATCGAAAACGCCCGTCCGCCGCGCGCGGCTTCCGCGATGCCGGCCTCCGCGATGCCAAGGACGGGGCAGTCGAGACGCTCAGCCAACCGCTTCCGGCCCGGATCTCCAAAAGCAGCAACAATGACGCCGGCGGTTGCGTGCGGTACGTTGCAGCCCGCAACGGCGCGGGAGGCTGCGTCTAAAAGGTCAGGCGTCGTGATCACATCGGGTCCACCGGGGGTCGAGACGGCTTTCAGGCGGAGCGAAGGGCACGCCTGGCGGGCAATCCGCGCCATGGCGCGGGTCGTGGCCGTGCTGCCGTTCGGATTGATCAGAAGGACCGGCCCTTTCTCCGGGCTCATCTTATCGCCCCGGAAAACGCACGCGCGATGTCGCGGCGGGGGGCGATCCAGACCGCATCCCCCAACTCGTTCAGCATGGTCAGTGTGTCGGCGAAGGCCGAAAACCGGGCGGGCCGCCCGGTTATGCGCAGGTGATAACCAACGTTAAAAATCGCCGATTTTCCCCGGGCCGCCTCGTCGATCAGTGTTTTAAGACCATCGGACACATAGCCCGTCATGTCGTGTGCCCGCACAAAGCCATTGGGATGGAAGAACTTCATGTCGTTGGTATCGAGCGCATAAGGCACGACAAGCAGGTCCTTATGATCCGGATCGCGATAGGGCAGGTCGTCGTCGAAAGCGTTGGACGTGTAAAAATAGCCGAGTTCGGACAGGATCTTGCGTGTCCATGGGCTTTCGCTGCCGCGGCAGAAAAAGCCCTCGGGGGCCGTTCCCGTGGCGTCCCGGAGGGCCGCTTCGCACCGTCTCAGATCGGCTGTCTCAGCGTCGCGCGACGCATAGTCGGAATGCGGGTGCCAGCGCCAGCCATGACAGGCAAGCTCATGTCCGCGGCGGGCGACCGCGCGCGCGGCCTCCGGGCTGCGTTCGACCGCGCGTCCGCAGCAGAAAAACGTCGCGGTCAATCCAGCCCGGTCAAGGGCGTCCAGCATCCGCCACAGACCGGCGCGCATGCCATAGGCGAAAATTTGTTCCTGGCCAATGTCCCGGTCGCCTTCGCGCACCACGCTAATGACCTCTCCAATGCGCTCGCTTACCGGATCTCCGTCGCCGACTTGAAGCTCGGCGCCCTCTTCGAAGTTGACGACAATCGAGACGGCAACACGCGCACCGTTCGGCCAGACGATGTCCGGCCGGTTTTCGCCATAGCCCCGAAGGTCACGGATGGGGCTGCTCATTTTGCGAGCCGTTCCAATCCGACCGAACGCGACAGGACCAGCATGATGACAAAAGCAAACAGGATTTCGAGGCTGGAGAGGGCCGCGACCATCGGGCTGCTGTCATATTGCACGAGATTGTAAAGCTCCACCGACAGCGGCCGCCCGCGCGGAGAGGCTGTGAATAGCGCCACGGTGAGATTGTCGAAGGATTCAATGAACACGAACGCCGCCCCGGCGACGATCGCGGGGATGATCTGACGAAGCGTGATTTGAACGAATGTCCGTTTGCGGGTGGCGCCGAGCGAAAGGGAGGCTTCCTCCAAGGCCGGATCGAGCAGTTGGAGCTGCGCCATGACAAGCCGCACCGCAAAGGGAAGGCAGAAGACCGTCAGCCCAAGGATCAGCATCAGGTCGGATTGCCGGAACGCGATGTAGGCGCCGAAAAACAAAAGGGCAACGCCGATGACCATCCCGGGGATCATCTGCGGGGCCACGATCAGCGCGCCGGCGAACGCCTTGCCCGGATAGCGGCCGCGCACCAGCGAAAACGCGGCCGGCACGGCGAGTGTCAGCGCGATGGCCGTAGACCAAACTGAGATCCGCAGGCTGGTAATCGCCGAATCGATGATCTGCTGACGGGAAAACAAATCCGCATACCATTTCAATGTAAAGCCCTGCGGCGGGAAGGTGATGTAGGCGGTTTCTGTAAACGAGATCATCACCACGATGAGGCTTGGCGCGATCAGGAGAAGCAGCGCAAACGCAGCGAGCGCCCAAATCAGGCCAAACCCGACCCGGTCGATCCAATCCGCCAGTATGGTGCCGGAAGGTCCGGTCGTGATTATCTCGGCCGAGTGCGTCATGCCGCCTCCTTCTGGCTCCAGCGCATCACGCGATTGCCGGCAAGTCCGATGAGCAAGATGAAGACGAAGCAGCTTCCCAGCAACAAGAGCGCCAGCATTGCGCCCTTGCTCCAGTTCAAAACGACCACGATCTGCTCATAGACCTGAACGGCGAGCGTGGTAAAGCCCCCGCCGCCCAGAAGCTGCGGGATGATGAAGTTGGTGTAGGACAGGGCAAAGACGATCGTCAGGCCGGCGACGATGCCGGGTGTCGACAGCGGCAGCACGATCTTGAAGAAAGTCGCCAGCCGGCTTGCGCCCATGCCGAGCGAGGCGGCCTCCATGTTGCGGTCGCGGGCGGCCAGCACGGTGATCAGCGGCAGCACCATGAACGGCAAATGCACTTGGGTCATCCCGACGATCACCGCGAAATCCGTGTTCAGCATCCGGATCGGCCGGGAAATCACGCCAAGTTCGATCAAGGTGGAATTGACCACGCCGCGACGCCCGCCGAGCAGCACCAGCCAGGCATAGGTGCGCACAATGGCGCTGGTCAGGAGCGGCGAGATGGTCAGGACCAGGATGAGAAGCCGCATGGTGCGCCCGCTCTCGCTGTAGAGATAGGCGAGCGGATAGGCGAGCAGAAAGCACAGCAGGGTCGACAGGATGCCGATATAGAAAGACTTCCACCAGACCCACCAGAACAGGTCGTCCTGAAGCGTGCCGGTCAGATAGCGCAAGGTGAAGCCGCTGTCCTGGATCCGGCCCCGTTCAATTTCGGTAAAGCCGAACGACAACAACACCGCCATAGGGATGATGAAAAAGATCGTGAGGAACACGAAGGCGGGCACGGCCGGCCATATGCCGCGCCCGTCGCGGAACCTGGTCCAGAATGCTGCCGCCATCATGCAGTCCCCGGCAGGGGAACACACGCATCCGGATTGCGGATAGTGATTTCAACGGTGCTGCCGACAGCAAGCGGTTCTTGCCGGTCCCGGTCCACCAGCGCGCGCAGGATTGTGCCATCGGCAAGCGCAATCTCGTATTCCATGGCTGGCCCCGTCAGCCGGGCAAAAACAACCTCGCCTTTGACGCCGCCGCCTTGAGAGGAAGGGGACAGAGCGAAATTCTCAGGGCGGATCACAAGCGCACCGCTGCCGTTCAAGGATTTATGCGCGGTCTTGAAACGCTCCGCGCTTTTCCGCGGAAGGATGTTGGCCGCGCCGACAAAGTCGGCCACGAAGGCCGAGGCCGGCTTGTCATAGATCTGGTCCGGAGCGGCGAATTGCTGGATCCGTCCCTCGGCCATCACCGCGATGCGGTCACTGATGGTGAGAGCTTCGGCCTGGTCATGGGTGACACAGACCGCGGTAATCCCGACATGTTTCACGATCTTGCGCAGTTCGATCTGCATTGCGCCGCGCAGCTTGGCATCGAGCGCATTGAAGGCCTCGTCCATCAAAAGCACCTTCGGATGCAGCACCAGCGAGCGTGCCAGCGCGACACGCTGCTGCTGCCCGCCGGACAATGACTTGGGATACCGGCGGGCGAATTCGGTCAGCGAGACGAGGTCAAGCACCTTATCGACTTCGGCGCGGATCGTCTCCTTCGCCGTCTTTCGGGCTTTGAGACCATAGGCGACATTTTCCGCGACGGTCATATGCGGAAACAAGGCGTAGTTTTGAAACACGAACCCGACATCGCGGCGGTTTGGCGGCAGGCGCGTGACATCCTGGTTCGCCAGAACCAGGCTGCCGCTGTCCGGCGTTTCGAAACCGGCGATGCATCGCAAGAGCGTGGTCTTACCACAGCCGGAGGCGCCCAGCAGCGTCACGACTTCACCGGTGTCCACTGAAATTGTGCAATCGCGCAGGACGTGGTTCGACCCGAAATGCTTGTTGACCCCGTTCGCCTCAATCATGTTTTTTCCTTAGACCGCCGTCTTGGCGTTGCCTGCCTGTGCCAAAAGCGACCGGCGGGTCAGCATGCGGCTTGTTTTGAACCGCTTGGTGTCGTTCTTGAGATGCATCCTTAGGTTCGGATCAAATCCGGTCGCTTGCGCCCAATGATAGCCGAAAAACTGCATCGCCGCTGTTGCCATCGATAACGGGTCGACGCCAGGTGTAGCTTCCCATGTGAAGGTCCAGTCGCCGCCCGTGTCCATGCCTTGAGGGGCGACGGTCAGGCTGCGCACACCCATGTTGCGCAAAGCCTTTGCCGATTCCGCGGCAATTCCTGCGACGGCCGGGCTGGTCGGCAGCAGGACGACGACTTCGCCTTCGGACATGGTCCAGAACTGGCGATGGGCGAATTCCTCTATGTCGTCGCTCCAGACGGGCGTGCCCGACAGTTCGACGATCTTTGCGGCGCCATAGTCGGCGATGGCCAGACCGGCAGGTCCACAGGACAGATACCGCAGTCCCGGCGCGCCAGCGCAGGCTTGCGCGACCTTAAGGGAGATTGAGTCTGCGTCGGGCAGGGCCTTTTCCAAGACATTGGCGGTTGCGCGCAGTCCGGCGGCCAAATCATCCGGTGGCGTTCCCCGGTTCAACCCGGCAAACAGGCCGAGCATCGCCCGCGTTGCCAGAAAACTGGATGTGCCGCACAAGAACGGCGCGATGTCCGTCAATTGCAGACTGATATTGGGAAGGCCGAGTTCGGCGAGCCGGCCGCCTTCGCTGTTGGTCAGGCAAATCGCACCGCCGCACGCGTTGTTCGCGACTTCGGCCGCCTCCACGGTCCGGTCGACATTGCCGGACATGGAAATGGCAATGGCCCGGTCGGCGGACGTCAGTTGCGGGCCGACGTCACCCAGGATCTCCAGGCCCGAGGCCGGTGTAATCCCGTCGGCGGCAAGGCTTCGCGCGGCAAACCAGCCATCGCCGCTGCCGAATGCGATCAGCCGGCCATCCGGTCCGGGCACGAGATGCTCCCGGCAAAAGGCGTCGATATCATTGAGCCGCGCGGCAAGGCCCCGTAGTACATCGGGTTGGCGGCGGATATCGGTCAGCATCGGGGCGGCGTTGGCCGCCCCGATGTCCGGTTCAGGTTGCGAATTCACGGTCGAACCGATCCACCAGTTCCGGACGCACCTTGACGATTTCGGCCCAATTGACCGTTTGCAGGGACGCGACCTCTTCGGGCGTTGATGGTGTGTAGGGCCGCGCGGCCTCCGGCACGTCGACGCCCTGGACGGTGACGCCGAAGTAGTAGGGCGCGTTGGCGGCGAGTTCCTGGTACTCGGTGCTGATGATGCCATCCATCCAGCGATAGACGAGCTCGCTGTCGCGGGCGCCGGTGATTTCCGACATGACCGACAAGATGGCGACGGGCCCCGGATCCGGCTTGACGAATTTGATCGGCAGACCCTTTTCCGCCGCGACGGCGGCATCGTTGTTCCACAACGGTGCGATCGCGATTTCGCCGCGTTCCATCATCTGCGCAAGGATCCGGGGGCTGCGGCCGGCCAGGGGGTTCAGTTCCTTCAGTTTCTGCCAGGCGGGCTCCAGATCGGTTTCAGATCCGCCGAAGATTTTCGCCGTGATCGCCAGCGTCCCGAGCCCAAGGTTCGACGAGGTCCGGCAAATGCCGACCATATCGGCATATTCTTCGTTCCACATGTCGGCCCAGCTGGTCGGCGGCGTTTCCACCATTTCCTCGTTGTAGGCAAGGCCAATCAGCGAGAATGTCGCCGGGACGCCGTAGCCCTGGGTTTTGTCCCAGAATTCGGGAACCACATTGCCCGCGTTTTCCAGGCGGGAACGGTCGAGCTCTTGAATATAGCCGTCGCGGATCGCGATCAGGTGCGGTGGTTCGCCGTTGGGCATGGCATCATAGGGGCTGAAGCCCTGGGCGGCCTTGATCTGGGCGACGATATCCTGGCTTTCACTCGGCACAAGCCGCACGGTCAGGCCGGAGATCTCGTTTTGCAGCTTGTCGCCCAGCCAGCGATGAGGCTCTTGCAAAGCGCCGCCGTAACTGATGATCACCAGTTCCCGGTCAGAGGCGCGCACGATCGACGGCGCTGCCAGAACCGCGCCCGCGGCCAGGGCCGTCTTTGTAAAGCTTCGGCGTGTAATGCTCATATTCACTCTCCTGTTCTGGCCGCCAGGGCGACCGGTTGTGCCGGCGGGCACGCACCTTAAAGGCCTGCTTGCATTCCGCCGCCGCGGATCAGCCAGTAGTCATCGGTACGGCGCAGCGGAATTTCGGGAACCTTGCGCCGCCAGGCCAATTGCAGCGCCAAAAGCTGGGCGGGTACGTGGAAGGTCAGTGGCGATAGGAGCTCGTCGGAAACGCCGGGCATTTCGACAACGGCTTCCGCATCGTTATGTGCAAGAAGCGACGGATCGTCGGTCAACAGCACTGCGCGCCCTCCGGCTTGACGAATGCCCTTCAGCATTTCGCCGGCCCGGTCCGCCGAATGACCTTTCGGTGCCAGCACGAGCACGATGGCCGCGCGGCCCCAGTCGAGCGTCAGGAAATACTGAAGATGCGCCCATTCCTCGAGATCTTGCGCCACGCCGTTGATAGGCACCTGTTCGTGGAACTTCGCGGCGCTGTAATCCGCGCTCCCGCGGCTTGGCCCCGCGCCAAGCACCCAGATTGTCCGCGCACCGTCCATCGACATGGCGAGGCCGCGCATCAAAGGTTCGGCGGCTTCGGCCGTGTTGCCGATGTTTGCGATCACCACGGCGATACGTTCGCGCCAATCGGCGACTTCCGAATCAGTCATGGTTCCGGCCTCGCGGGCAGCGTGAAGCCCCAACGCGTAAAGGGCCGTCAGCCCGGCCATATACTCGGCCGCGTTCAAGAAGACGCGAGGCGACCACGCCGGCGGCTCCCCGTTCAAAGCGACTGGCCGGTGCAGGATCGTGTCAGCGCTCTTGGCGAGCGGCCCATCGGCTTTGCCGACGACGCCAAACGAGGGCACGTGAAGCTTGCGGGCAAGCGCCGCCGTCTCCCGGGTGCGTGTTGAGCCTCCGGAATTGGAGACGGCGATCATGACGGCCTGGTCCGCGGTATGGGGCAACTCGTAGCGGGCGCACTCGATCGATGTCAGCGCGCGAAAATCAAGGCCGCTCCATTGCCGCATGGCCGGCGCGGCGCTGACCGCGGCAAACAGGCTGTCGCCTGATCCCGACAGCAAGAACCTGTCCCGGTCCTCCCGTTTTGAAACCGCCACCAGGTCCCGGGCGGTGGCCCGGGCGTTGTCGAAGATCTGGGTGACATCCACGCTTGCCGCGGCTTGCGCCATGTCGCGGACAAAGGACCTCTCGCCGCGGATCACTTCGGTACGTATCTGTCCGATGTCGAACCTCATTTCGTTTGTGACCTCTTAATCACCGCGATTTTTGGTTCGCGATGTGTGCATGCGCTTTTTATAATTTGACTTTCTATTCTCAAAAAAAGCAAGCCGCTTCGTTGATCACAAGCGGGTTTAGGCGCGGCGTTGCTGCGGAATGCAAAATCGATATGGGATTAACTATCTGAAAAATAATAAAAAATATATGATTTATTGCAGCTTAGTGTTTTGCGAGGATTGATAATGCGGGTGGATATGCGACTAATTTTTGAATTTTTTTGATCTTTGGATGCTTATTTTTTTAGCAAATAAGAAAGCAGAATTCTCGCAATGGTGGCCGGCATTGTTTGGTGCAATCCAAATCGTTCCGGCTTCCGCGAATCCAAGGGGCAAGCCACACAACCACATGCTGTCACATGCTGTGTGCCGCTCTGGTTCCGGTGGGCATTTGAAAAACGGAGATACCTTGTCGTGCAATCGGGCGGAGGTCTGTGCCGGTGTGGCCCAGATGCGAGGTCCGTGCTCAGCCAGCAACTCCGCGCCAACCGGCCATGGCGGCATCCGGCGGTTGCAGGAAACACATTTTATATCGGATTATGTTGGACTGCTCTTGCCTGGGCAGAATTCCAATGGGGTCAGGCTCGGCTGGGCTATTGGCCGTTGGTCTTGTTGGGGCCGGCGCCGGGCTGCTGGGAGGCCAGCATGTCGGAAATTGTTCTTGCAAATTTGTCGGCCACGTTAATCTGCGCAGCCAGGCTGGCGTCACGATCGTGTTTCGGGCAGGCAGATGGTGGCCCGACTTGGCCGTCTTCTTGCGATTGCTTCCGTTCCTCGTGGCTGTTTTCCGCCGCCCGTGCGGTCAGGTCGTGGATGACGCGTTTGATCACCACATCGTAAGCCTCTCCAGCCACGGCGGTACTGGCGTCAATTTCGGCCAGGTAGCGATTGAAATGAAGTCGTGTCAGCTTTTCGATGTCTGGGACATGCATATCGACTGTCCATTCGGCGCGGCAGCGGGTGACCATTGTCAAAAATAATGAATACATAACGGGATCGCGGTCACCTCCCGGATTTTGGGGTGTCTTGTGTTTTTCTGAAAATTGGGGGCCAGAAGCAGACGTGGACTGGAAACGAAATCCCATTTTTTTGAAGTGCGTCCGCCGCAGCTGGCAAACAAATCGGGCGTATTCGGCGGCGATAGCTGCGCGGTTCAAAATTCGGTTTCCAAACGGCTCTCGCGGTGCTTGACTTCCCAGGCTGACCGCCGTACATCAGCGCCACTTCGCACCGCTATCAACTCGGTGCGCGAAGCGGGTGTAGCTCAGTTGGTTAGAGTGCCGGCCTGTCACGCCGGAGGTCGCGGGTTCGAGCCCCGTCACTCGCGCCACTTACGGATCACGGTTTTGTTTTTCCATTCGAAAACGGCTTGCTTGTGCCGTGAAACGACTCACTGCGCCGCATCTGGCGTGTGGCGGCAGGCTTGTCATGCAACCGCCCGTCAATTCCACGGGCAAAATCGCGTTCGATTATCGCTGCGGCGAATTGGCCCGAACCCTGTGCAGCGTGGGAATTTCCTTCTAATATTCAAGGAAACAAGGGCTTCGTGCGAGGGCGGCGTGTGCAGAGCACAATCCGGTCAATCGATTGATTGGCAAGGGGTCTTGCGTTGCACCGTACCGTACGATAAGCGTGCCGACGCGCGTCGGTTTCACTTGGCCGACGGGCAGCTTGGGTCCTGTTGGCGGCGTTTTGGAGCGCGACGCGGCCTTCGTTGGAAGACCGCCTCAGGCAAGTCCCTGATGCAAGGACGCGAATGACATGGAAGAACTGCTGCGAGAGTATATCCCGATCGTCGTGTTTATCGGTATCTCTTTGGTGATCGGCCTCGCCCTGCTTATTTCACCGTTCATCATCGCCTACAAGAATCCGGACCCGGAAAAACTGTCGGCCTATGAGTGCGGGTTCAATGCGTTTGACGACGCACGCATGAAGTTCGATGTGCGGTTTTACCTGGTTGCGATCTTGTTCATCATTTTTGACCTCGAAGTCGCGTTTCTGTTTCCGTGGGCGGTTGTGTTCGGGGATCTCGGCTGGTTCGGATTTTGGTCGATGATGATCTTCCTCGGCGTGCTGACGGTCGGTTTCGTCTATGAGTGGAAAAAGGGAGCGTTGGAATGGGATTGACAACGACCTCCAAGCCAGTGGTTGCCTCGCAGCCCAAGGGCATCCTTGATCCGAATACCGGAAAGCCGATTGGCGCCGACGATCCGTTTTTCCTCGAGATGAACGATGAACTGGCCGACAAGGGCTTTCTGGTCACATCCACCGACAACCTCATTCAATGGGCGCGCACCGGTTCGTTGATGTGGATGACCTTCGGGCTCGCCTGCTGCGCGGTGGAAATGATGCAGATGTCCATGCCGCGCTATGACGCTGAGCGGTTCGGTTTTGCGCCGCGCGCCTCGCCGCGCCAGTCCGACGTGATGATCGTTGCAGGCACGTTGACGAACAAGATGGCACCGGCGCTTCGGAAGGTCTATGACCAGATGCCCGAACCCCGTTACGTGATCTCCATGGGGTCCTGTGCGAACGGCGGGGGCTATTACCATTACTCCTATTCGGTCGTCCGCGGCTGTGACCGGGTTGTGCCGGTCGATATCTATGTTCCCGGCTGCCCACCGACCGCCGAAGCGCTGCTTTATGGCGTGCTGATGCTCCAGAAGAAAATCCGGCGCACGGGGACGATCGAACGGTAGACGGCGCGTGCGCCAACATGACGAGTTTTTGGGTCCGGTCTTCGTGAACGCGGCCTATCGCAAATGAGGATGCATCATGGACGAAACGCTCGAGGAACTCGCAGAGCATATTGCGCTCGGCTTGGGCGAGTCTGTTTTGTCCTGGAGTGTCGAGTACGGCGAACTGACCATCGTGGTCGCCGCCTCTGACATTTTGGATGTGATCCGGTTTCTTCGCGACAACAGTTCCTGCAAGTTCAGCAATCTCACAGATATCTGCGGGGTTGACTGGCCCGGCCGCGAAAAACGCTTCGACCTCGTTTATCATTTCCTGTCACCGGTCCAGAACCACCGGATACGCGTCAAGCTGGCGACCGATGAAGAAACTCCGGTCGCGTCGATCACATCGATTTTCCCTGGTGCGGAATGGTTCGAACGGGAGGCCTATGACATGTATGGCATCCTCTTTTCCGGTCACCCGGATTTGCGCCGGATCCTGACCGACTACGGATTTGACGGACATCCGCTGCGCAAGGACTTTCCACTGACAGGATTTGTCGAGGTCCGCTATGACGATGAAAAGAAACGTGTCGTCTACGAGCCGGTCCGGCTTACCCAGGAATTCCGCGATTTCGACTTCCTGTCGCCGTGGGAGGGCACCGACTATGTGCTTCCCGGCGACGAAAAAGCCACGACGAACTAGGGTGGCGTCTGGATGAACGACCGGCTTTCTGGAGGGTGTCTTTGTGGTGCGGTCCGCTTCGCCGCGGTGCCGGACAAGACCGAAATGGGCGTTTGCCATTGTTCCATGTGCCGGCGCTGGACTGGTGGAACGTTCATGGCTGTTGGCTGCGGGCAAAGCGTTGAACTGGACGGCGAAGACGCGCTCGGTGTCTATCGGTCCTCGGACTACGGTGAACGCGTGTTTTGCTCAAAATGCGGATCGACCCTGTTCTGGCGCATGGCGGACGGCTCGCACACCAGCGTGTCCGCGCAAGCATTCGATGATCCGTCCGTCTTCGACTTCACCACGGAAATCTTTGTCGATGAGCAACCGGCCAACTACGCGTTCGCCAACAAAACCCGCAAGATGACCGGGCCGGAAGTGTTCGCTTACTTTGCCAAAAAACAGGAACCTCATCATGGCTGAGGCTCAGGTTCGCAATTTCAATATCAATTTCGGTCCCCAGCACCCGGCCGCACACGGCGTTCTGCGCCTCGTGCTGGAATTGGATGGCGAGGTGGTGACGCGGGTCGACCCCCATATCGGCCTGTTGCATCGTGGCACCGAAAAACTGATTGAACACAAGACCTATCTTCAGGCCATTCCGTATTTCGACCGGCTTGACTATGTCGCGCCAATGAACCAGGAGCACGCGTTTGCGCTGGCGGTGGAACGGCTGCTGGGGATTACCGTGCCCATGCGCGGCCAGCTGATCCGGGTGCTTTATTCTGAAATTGGCCGGCTTCTCTCACACCTTCTCAACGTGACCACCCAGGCAATGGATGTCGGCGCCTTGACCCCGCCGCTTTGGGGATTTGAGCCGCGCGAGGAACTGATGGTGTTCTATGAGCGCGCCTGCGGCGCGCGGATGCACGCCGCCTATGTGCGACCGGGCGGGGTGCATCAGGACCTGCCACGGGACCTGCTCGACGATATCTGGGATTTCTGCGATCCGTTTTTGCAGACGCTCGATGACATTGAGGGCCTGTTGACCGACAACCGCATCTTCAAGCAGCGCAATGTCGATATCGGCGTGGTCGACATCGAAGACGCCTGGGCCTGGGGCTTTTCCGGCGTCATGGTGCGCGGCTCGGGCGCGGCGTGGGATCTGCGCAAGAGCCAGCCCTATGAGTGTTATGCCGATCTCGACTTCGATATTCCGATCGGCAAGAACGGCGACTGCTATGACAGGTATCTGATCCGCATGGAGGAAATGCGCCAGTCCGTACGGATCATGAAACAGTGTCTGGAAAAGCTGACGGTGGAGACGGGGCCGGTCGCGTCGACAGACGGAAAGATCGTGCCGCCCAAGCGCGGGGAAATGAAGCGGTCCATGGAAGCGCTGATCCACCACTTCAAACTCTACACGGAGGGCTATCACGTGCCGGCCGGTGAGGTGTATGCGGCGGTGGAAGCGCCCAAGGGTGAATTTGGCGTCTATCTGGTCGCGGACGGGACCAACAAGCCGTACCGGTGCAAAATCAAAGCGCCCGGCTATGCCCATCTTCAGGCGATGGACTTTGTATGTTCGGGCCACCAGCTTGCCGATGTATCGGCGGTGCTTGGGTCCATGGACATCGTGTTTGGCGAGGTCGACCGCTAATCGGGCGGGCCGGATCGTAGACTGAATTCAAGCCTTAAAGCCGGGACGCGGCGTAGGCATGAGAATTGAGACGGGGAACGAACAATGGCGGTGCGCAGACTTGCCGCGGAACAGCCAGATAGCTTTGACTTCACGCCTGAGAACCTGGCGTGGGCCAACAAGCTGATCGACCGGTATCCGGCCGGGCGCCAAGCCTCCGCCGTGATCCCGCTGCTGTGGCGGGCGCAGGAGCAAAATGACGGCTGGGTGTCAGAACCGGCAATCCGCCGCGTCGCCGATCTTCTGGACATGCCGCATATCCGTGTTCTGGAAGTCGCCACTTTCTATACGATGTTCCAGCTTCAACCGGTTGGGAAAAAGGCCCACATCCAGGTGTGCGGCACGACGCCCTGCATGCTGCGCGGCTCGGAGGACATCATCCAGATTTGCAAGAGCCGCATTGCAAAACATATGCATGAGATTTCCGAGGACGGGCTGTTTTCCTGGGAAGAAGTGGAGTGTCTTGGCGCGTGCGTAAACGCGCCTATGGTTCAGATTTTCAAGGACACCTATGAGGATCTGACCGCCGACAGTTTCAATAGGCTGCTGGACGACATCGCCGCTGATCGGGACGTGACACCGGGTCCGCAAAACGGCCGCAGATTTGCCATGCCGGAAGGCGGCGCGACCAGTCTGACCGATATCAATGACAACACGGAGGGCGGCGCGCCGGTGCCGCATGTTGTCGATGGCGCGGCAAAGGCGTCCCACGCCTTTGCCGGTGCTGCCATCAACGCCGGCGGTGCGGATTATAATGGCGTTCCGACACCGGCCGAGGATGCGGTCGCCAAGGTCAGGGCCGAGTTCGCGGCGGCGGCTGCGAAAAAAGCAGAGCCCAAGACCGCGGCGCCTGCGCCGACGAAGATCGCGGAACCGGCATCCAAGGAGGTTCCGCCGCCCAAGTCGAACCGTGTCAAGGCGGCGACGCCAGAGGCAAGGGCCCAGAATGTGGCTCGGCCGGACAGCTCAGACCGTGCCGAGGTGGAGGTCGCACGCTCCAGCGCTCAAACCGCGACGGAAAAAGAGCCGGATCTGCTCACGGAAGCCCGGGATGGACAAGCGGATGATCTGAAACAGCTGAAAGGCGTCGGTCCCAAGCTGGAGAGCCTGCTGCACGACCTCGGTGTTTTCCATTTCGACCAGATCGCGGCCTGGGGTCCGGAAGAAGTGGCCTGGGTCGACAACCGGCTGAAATTCAAGGGCCGGATCGAACGCGACGGCTGGATCGCGCAAGCCAAGATCCTGGCCGGCGGCGGCGAGACCGAGTTTTCCAAGCGCACCGCCAAGGATGCGCCCTCGGGTAAAACGGACAAGTAGGGGAACGCGATGCTGAAAGATCAGGATCGGATCTTCACCAACATCTACGGTCTTCATGACTGGGGTCTTGAGGGCGCGAAGAAACGCGGCCAGTGGGACGACACCAAGGCGCTGCTCGACAAGGGGCGCGACTGGATCGTCCAGGAAATGAAGAACTCAGGATTGCGCGGACGTGGCGGCGCGGGCTTTCCCACCGGCCTGAAATGGTCGTTCATGCCGAAGGAATCCGATGGCCGCCCGGCCTATCTTGTTGTCAATGCCGACGAATCTGAACCTGGGACCTGTAAGGACCGGGAGATCATGCGGCATGACCCGCACACGCTTGTTGAAGGGTGCCTGGTCGCCGGTTTCGCCATGAATGCGATCGCCGCGTACATTTATGTTCGGGGCGAATTCATCCGCGAGCGGGAGCGCCTGCAGGCGGCGGTCGATCAGGCCTACGATGCCGGCCTCATCGGCAAGAACAACAAGAACGGCTACGATTTCGACATCTATCTTCATCACGGCGCGGGCGCTTATATCTGCGGCGAGGAAACCGCGCTCCTGGAGAGCCTGGAAGGCAAGAAGGGCCAGCCACGCCTGAAACCGCCGTTTCCGGCCAATGTCGGGCTTTACGGCTGCCCGACCACGGTGAACAACGTCGAATCCATCGCAGTGGCGCCAACCATCTTGCGGCGTGGCGCCGCCTGGTTCTCGGCAATCGGCAAACCGAATAACACCGGCACGAAGCTGTTTTGCGTCTCCGGCCACGTCAACCAGCCCTGCACGGTCGAAGAAGAACTCGGGATCCCGTTCCAGGATCTGATCGATCGTCATTGCGGCGGGATCCGCGGGGGCTGGGACAACCTGCTGGCTGTCATCCCGGGCGGTTCATCGGTACCGTGCCTGACGGCCGACCAGTGCAAAGACACGCCGATGGACTTTGATTCGCTCAAGAACCTGGGCTCTGGTCTTGGCACGGCGGCCGTAATCGTCATGGACAAGTCCACGGACATCATCAAGGCAATCGCGCGGATCAGCTACTTCTACAAACACGAGAGCTGCGGCCAATGCACACCATGCCGGGAAGGCACCGGATGGATGTGGCGCGTGCTGGAGCGCATGGTCAAGGGCCAGTCCTCGCGCGAGGAAATCGACATGCTGTTTGAGGTGACCAAGCAGGTGGAAGGCCACACGATCTGCGCGCTTGGCGACGCGGCCGCCTGGCCAATTCAAGGGCTGATCCGGAACTTCCGGCCGGTGATCGAACAGCGTATTGACGACTATGTCGCACGTCCAAAGGCGCGCACAGAAGCGCTGGCGGCGGCGGAATAAGTGCTACGGGATTTGGAGATCAGCCGATGACAAAATTGATCATCGACGGCAATGAGGTAGACGTCCCGTCGGACTACACGCTCCTCCAGGCGTGCGAGGAGGCCGGCGCTGAGGTTCCGCGCTTTTGCTACCACGACCGGTTGTCCATTGCCGGCAATTGCCGCATGTGCCTGGTCGAGGTCAAAGGCGGTCCACCCAAACCGACCGCCTCTTGCGCCATGTCTGTCAAGGACCTGCGTCCGGGGCCCAACGGCGAGCCGCCGGTCGTCGACACGAAGTCGCCGATGGTGAAAAAAGCGCGCGAAGGGGTGATGGAGTTTTTGCTCATCAACCACCCCCTCGATTGCCCGATCTGCGACCAGGGCGGCGAATGCGACCTGCAGGACCAGGCTATGGCCTACGGGGTCGATGGCTCCCGGTTCCACGAAAACAAGCGCGCGGTCGAAAACAAGGAGATCGGTCCGCTCGTCAAGACGATCATGACCCGCTGCATCCATTGCACGCGCTGCGTCCGGTTCACCACGGAAGTCGGCGGCGTGGCGGATATGGGTCTGATCGGCCGCGGCGAGGACGCGGAGATCACCACCTATCTGGAAGCGGCGCTTTCCTCCGAGCTTCAGGGCAATGCGGTTGACCTTTGCCCCGTCGGCGCCTTGACCCACAAGCCCTATGCATTCCATGCCCGGCCCTGGGAACTCGACAAGACCGAAACCGTCGATGTGATGGACGCGGTCGGCTCGGCGATCCGGGTCGACACCCGCGGCAAGGAAGTCATGCGCGTCATGCCGAGGCTGAACGAGGCAGTGAACGAGGAGTGGATTTCCGACAAGACCCGCTACATCTGGGACGGTCTCAAGACCCAGCGCCTCGACCGGCCCTATGCCAAAAAGGATGGCAAGCTACAGGCGGTCTCCTGGGCGGAAGCCTTCAAGATCATCGCGGACAAGGTATCCGCCTCCAGCCCGGACCGGATCGGCGCACTTGCCGGGCAGTTGTCCGGCGTGGAGGAGATGTTCGCGCTCAAAGGTCTGATGGATCGCTTGGGTGTCGCAAACATTGATGCCCGCTATCCGGGGTCGCCGCTGCATCCGAAAAACGGACGCGCCAGCTACATTTTCAACACCACCATCCAGGGGATTGAAGAGGCCGACGCGATCATGCTGATCGGCAGCAACCCACGCCGCGAGGCACCGGTGCTGAACGCGCGGATCCGCAAACGCTGGCTTCACGGCGGCATGGATGTTGGTATTATCGGTGAAAACGCCGATTTGACCTATGACACGATCTATGTCGGTGCCGGGCCGGACAGCTTGAAAGCGCTGGTGGACGACAAGTCCTATGTACCGACCTCCAAAAATCCAATGGTCATCGTCGGGCAAGGCGCTCTGAACCGACCGGACGGAGCGGAAATTCTGGCGCTTGCGGCCGAATTTGCGAAAATGCGCGGCGCTGTCCGCGAGGACTGGAACGGATTCAACGTCCTGCACCATGAAGCAGCCCTGGTTGGCGCGCTCGATATCGGCTTCGTGCCGGGTGAGGGCGGCAAGGATACCGGGGCCATGCTTGAGCCGGGCGCGATGGATGTCTTGTTTCTGCTTGGCGTCGATGAAGTCGATGTGCCGGAGGGCGCCTTTGTTGTCTATCAGGGCACCCATGGCGACCGCGGGGCGCACCGGGCGGACGTCATCCTGCCGGGCGCGGCCTATACCGAAAAATCGGCGCTTTACGTCAATACCGAGGGGCGTGTGCAACTGGCCGAACGTGCCGGCTTCCCGCCAGGCGATGCGCGCGAGGACTGGGCGATCTTGCGGGCATTGTCCGCCGCTCTCGGCCAGGCGCTGCCGTTCGATTCGTTGTCGGAGCTGCGGAGCGGCCTGTTTGAAGCCCATCCGCATCTGTCCTCCATCGACATGATCGAGCCGGGCGCGACAGCCGACCTGGAGGCGTATGCCAAGAACGCCGGCAAGGGTTCGCTCACGTCCAAGGCGTTTTCAAACGCGGTCGACGATTTTTATCTGACGAACCCGATCGCACGGGCGTCCAATGTGATGGCCGAGTGTTCGGCATTGGCCCAGTCACGTGCCGCGGAAGCAGCCGAGTAGGGGCAGGGGACCAGTATGGATTTCATGACCACATACGGCTGGCCGTTTCTCTGGATGACGCTGCAAAGCTTCGTTCTCCTGGCGGCGCTTTTGCTGATCATAGCCTATGTTCTTTATGCCGATCGCAAGATCTGGGCAGCCGTCCAGATCCGGCGCGGACCGAACGTGGTCGGTCCCTGGGGCCTTCTGCAAAGCTTTGCCGATCTGCTGAAATTCGTCTTGAAGGAACCGGTGATCCCGGCCGGGGCCAACAAGCCACTGTTCCTGATTGCCCCGCTCATCACCGTACTTCTGGCACTCGCCGCCTGGGCGGTGATGCCGGTCGCCGAGGGCTGGGTGATCGCCGACATCAATGTCGGCATTCTCTATATCTTCGCGATCTCCTCGCTGTCGGTCTACGGGATCATCATCGGCGGATGGGCATCGAACTCCAAGTATCCGTTCTTGTCGGCCCTCAGATCGGCGGCGCAAATGGTCTCATACGAGGTGTCGATCGGTTTCGTCATCGTCACGGTGCTCCTTTGCGCCGGTTCGCTCAATCTGACTGAAATCGTCATGTCGCAGCAAACGGGCCTTGCCACCATGCTGGGCGTTCCGTGGTTGGCGTTCCTCAACTGGTACTGGCTGCCGCTGTTTCCGATGTTTATCGTGTTCTTCGTGTCGGCGCTGGCGGAGACCAACCGGCCGCCTTTCGATCTGCCGGAGGCTGAGTCCGAACTGGTTGCCGGTTTCATGGTCGAGTACGGCTCGACGCCGTACATGATGTTCATGCTTGGCGAATATGTCGCCATTGCACTCATGTGCTCGCTGACAACGGTGATGTTTCTGGGCGGCTGGCTGCCCCCGTTCGACTTTGCGCCATTCACCTGGGTGCCGGGGGTCGTGTGGTTCCTTTTGAAGTCGCTTCTGGTGTTCTTCATGTTCGCCATGGTCAAGGCGATGGTGCCGCGCTACCGCTATGACCAGTTGATGCGACTTGGCTGGAAGGTGTTCCTGCCCCTGTCGTTGTTCATGGTCGCGGCCGTTGCCGCGGTCCTGATGGTCATGGGCTGGGCGCCGCAGGCATGAGTTTGTCCATTGCCGGGCTGATTGGCGCGGCACTGGGGCTTTACCTTGGCTGGATCGATCAAAAGATCCTGACGGGCATGCTTCAGGCGGCGGAAATGAAAAACCGGCAAGCCGGGGGCGACGGCGGGTTTGCCGGAAAGTACAGAGCACCTTTGCAGGCGCTCATCATTGCAGTGCCGATGGTCGGATTTCCGATTATCGGATATTGGGCCGGCAGCAGTCTCGCCGGTTGAGGGATGAAGAAGGGCAACGATCGATGGGACTTGATCAGGCCGCCAAATCGCTGTTCTTGAAGGAATTCGTCTCGGCGTTTTTTCTCGCCATGCGGTATTTCTTCAAGCCGAAGCCAACCGTCAACTATCCGTTTGAAAAGGGGCCGGTCAGCCCCCGGTTTCGCGGAGAGCATGCGCTCCGCCGTTATCCGAACGGCGAGGAACGGTGTATCGCCTGTAAGCTGTGCGAGGCCATCTGCCCGGCGCAGGCGATCACGATCGAGGCCGGACCACGGCGAAATGACGGCACGCGGCGCACCACCCGCTACGACATCGACATGGTCAAGTGCATCTATTGCGGTTTCTGTCAGGAAGCTTGCCCGGTCGATGCCATCGTCGAGGGGCCGAATTTCGAGTTCGCCACGGAAACCCGTGAAGAACTCTATTACGACAAGCACAAATTGCTCGAAAACGGCGACCGCTGGGAGCGGGAGATCGCCCGAAACATTGAAATGGACGCTCCTTACCGTTAGGAGCAAGACGCATCTCCACTAAGCGCCGCCCGGCAATCCGGCCGCGGGGCGCCCGATCCGGCCGGTCCCGGCCAGACGACAGGCAGACCCTTCCATGTTCCTGACAGCCTTCTTCTTCTATCTCTTCGCTGGCGTCACCGTGGCGTCGGCGTTCATGGTCATCGCGTCCCGCAATCCGGTCCATTCGGTGCTGTTCCTGATTCTGGCCTTCGTGAATTCCGCCGGGCTGTTCATTTTGCTTGGCGCCGAGTATCTGGCGATGCTCCTGGTGGTGGTCTATGTCGGCGCGGTCGCGGTTCTGTTCCTCTTCGTCGTGATGATGCTGGACGTGGATTTCACTGAATTGCGCCAGGGCTTCCTGCAGTATCTGCCGGTTGGCGGGCTGGTCGGTGTTGTCCTGTTGATCGAGCTGCTCTTGGGGATCGGCGCATGGGTGATCGCGCCGGATCTCATAGCGCAGGGGGCCGAGCCAACGCCGGCGCTGTCGGAGCTGTCCAACATCGAGGCGATCGGCCACGTCCTTTATACGAAATACGTCTTCTTCTTCCAGGTGGCCGGCCTGGTGCTGCTCGTGGCGATGATCGGCGCGATCGTGCTGACGCTTCGGCACAAGCCTTATGCCAAGCGCCAGGACATCACCGCGCAGGTCGCGCGCACACGGGAAACGGCCATCGAGGTTCGCAAGGTCGAAACCGGCAAGGGCATTTAACGACGCGGTCAACCGCGCAATCGCATGATCTGGATGGTGGCGAGTTCCTCCGCGCCGCGTCCGGTTGGGGTTAATCAAGGGGAGCACGGCGAGGCGCCCATGGAAATCGGTCTGTCGCACTATTTGTCGGTCGCGGCGATCCTGTTCACGATCGGGATCTTCGGGATTTTCTTGAACCGAAAAAACGTGATTGTCATTTTGATGTCGATCGAGCTTCTGCTGTTGGCGGTCAATATCAACTTCGTCGCCTTTTCGTCCTTCCTCGGGGATCTGATGGGTCAGGTCTTCACACTGCTTGTCCTGACGGTGGCGGCCGCCGAGGCGGCCATCGGGCTCGCCATCTTGGTGGTCTTTAACCGAAACCGCGGCTCGATCGCGGTTGAAGACGTCAACATGATGAAGGGTTAGGGACCGATGTATACCGCAATCCTGTTCCTGCCCCTGATCGGGTTTTTGATCGCCGGCCTGTTCGGCCGGGCCCTCGGCGCGAAGGCGTGTGAATACATCACCAGCGGCCTGGTGATTATCGCGGCGCTTTTGTCGTGGTGGGCGTTCTTCTCGGTCGGTTATGGCGCGAGCGGCCTTTATCAGATCGAAATCCTGCGCTGGATCACGGCCGGCGCCCTTGATGTCACCTGGTCGATCCGCGTCGACACGTTGACCGTCGTCATGCTGGTGGTGGTCAACACCGTCTCGGCTTTGGTGCATGTCTACTCCATCGGCTACATGCATCACGATCCGCACCGTCCGCGGTTCTTCGCCTATCTGTCGCTGTTCACCTTTGCGATGCTCTCGCTGGTCACGGCCGACAACCTGCTGCAAATGTTCTTCGGCTGGGAAGGGGTGGGGCTCGCGTCTTATCTCCTGATCGGTTTCTGGTACAAGAAGCCGTCGGCCAATGCCGCAGCGATCAAGGCGTTTGTCGTCAACAGGATCGGGGACTTCGGATTTGCCCTCGGTATCTTCGGCGTGTTCTTCCTGTTCAACAGCATCGACCTGTCGACGGTGTTCGCCAATGTGGGCCCGTTTGTCGAGGGAGCTGGCGACGAGCCGGTGATGACGTTCCTCGGCTATCACTTGACCGCGGACGCGGCCCTGACGGTGGTCTGTCTGCTTCTGTTCATGGGTGCCATGGGCAAGTCGGCGCAGTTCCTGCTGCACACCTGGCTGCCGGATGCCATGGAAGGCCCGACGCCCGTTTCGGCGCTGATCCACGCCGCGACCATGGTGACGGCGGGCGTGTTCATGGTGGCGCGGCTGTCGCCGATCTTCGAATACTCCCAGACGGCGCTGGTCGTCGTGACCTTCTTCGGCGCGACCACGGCCTTTTTCGCCGCGACCGTCGGGCTCGTCCAGAACGATATCAAGCGCGTGATCGCGTATTCGACATGTTCGCAGCTCGGTTACATGTTCGTCGCCCTGGGCGTTGGCGCCTATTCAATCGGTATCTTCCACCTGTTTACCCACGCCTTCTTCAAGGCGCTGTTGTTCCTGTGCGCGGGATCTGTGATCCATGCCGTCTCGGACGAGCAGGACATGCGGAAAATGGGCGGCCTGCGCAAACACATCCCGTGGACCTACTGGACCATGATGATCGGCACGGTGGCGCTGACCGGTGTCGGCATTCCGCTGACCTATATCGGCTTTGCCGGTTTCATCTCCAAGGACGCCGTGATCGAGGCCGCCTACGCGGCAGCCGGGGGCGACCACCCCAACAGCATGGCGCTTTACGGCTTCTGGCTCACCGTGATGGCCGCCGGATTGACGTCATTTTATTCGTGGCGCCTGACCTTCATGACCTTCCACGGCAAACCGCGCGCGCCGGCCGACGTGATGAAACACGTTCACGAATCGCCCTGGGTCATGCTGGTGCCGCTGCTGTTGCTGGCCGCCGGCGCCGTGCTGGCCGGCATGGCGTTCAAAACACCGTTCATCGGCGATGGCTATGATGCGTTCTGGAAAGGCGCGATCTTCCTCGGCGCCGACAATCACATCATGCACGAGTTCCACCAGGTGCCGAAATGGGTCAAGGTCTCGCCCTTCGTGATGATGGTGGTCGGCCTTGTCGTGGCCTACCAGTTCTACATCCGCTCGCCGGAAACGCCGAAGAAGCTCGCAGAGCAGCATGCTGGTCTGTATCAGTTCCTGCTCAACAAATGGTATTTCGATGAGCTCTACGATTTCCTCTTTGTCCGCCCGTCGATGTGGGTCGGCCGTCAGCTCTGGAAGAAGGGCGACGGGAAAGTGATTGACGGATTTGGTCCTGATGGGGTCGCCTCGCGCGTCCAGAATGTCACCACCTGGGTCGTCAAGTTGCAGACCGGTTATCTTTATCACTACGCTTTCGCGATGCTGATCGGCGTGGCCGCGCTAATCACCTGGTCGATGTTCACCGGGGGAGGCAACTGATGATCGACTGGCCGATTCTGTCGCTCACAACCTTCCTGCCGCTTCTCGGGGTTCTCTTCATCCTTCTCGTCAACGGCGATGATGAGGGGGCGAAGCGCAACATCCGGATGGTCGCGCTGGTCACCACGGTGTTCACGTTTATCCTGTCGTTGTTCATATGGTTTGCCTTCGACTACGACAATCCGGGCTTTCAGTTCGTGGAAGAAAGCGCGTGGCTCGCCGGCAACATTACCTACAGGATGGGCGTTGACGGGATTTCGATCCTGTTCGTGATCCTGACCACGTTCTTGATGCCGTTCTGCATCCTGGCAAGCTGGGAAAGCATCCAGAACCGGGTCAAGGAGTACATGATCGCGTTTCTGATCCTGGAAACGCTCATGATCGGCGTCTTCTGCGCGCTCGATCTGGTCGTCTTCTATATCTTCTTCGAGGCGGGCCTGATTCCGATGTTCCTGATCATCGGGGTCTGGGGCGGCGCGCGGCGGGTGTACGCGTCCTACAAGTTCTTCCTCTACACGCTGCTTGGATCGGTCCTGATGCTGATCGCCGTGATGGCGATGTATTGGGAGGCCGGCACGACCGACATCACGGTTCTGCTGAACCATCCGTTCCCGGCGGAGATGCAGACCTGGCTGTGGATCGCCTTCTTCGCCAGCTTTGCTGTGAAGATGCCAATGTGGCCGGTGCACACATGGTTGCCGGACGCGCACGTGGAGGCGCCGACCGCCGGATCGGTCATTCTGGCCGGCATTCTGCTGAAGCTCGGTGGTTACGGCTTTCTGCGGTTTTCCCTGCCGATGTTCCCGATCGCATCGGACATGTTCGCGCCCTTTATCTTCACGCTGTCGATCGTTGCGATCATCTACACATCCCTGGTGGCCTTGGCGCAGGAAGACATCAAAAAGCTGATTGCCTATTCTTCCGTTGCCCATATGGGTTACGTCACGATGGGCATCTTCACGATGACCCCGCAGGGCGTGCAGGGCGGCATCTTCCAGATGCTCTCGCACGGTATTGTGTCAGGCGCGTTGTTCCTTTGCGTCGGCGTGATTTACGACCGCATGCACACGCGTGAGATCTCCGCCTATGGCGGGCTGGTCAACCGCATGCCGAAATACGCCGTCGCTTTCCTGATTTTCACGATGGCCAATGTCGGTCTGCCCGGCACAAGCGGGTTCGTTGGCGAGATCCTGACATTGATGGGCGCGTTCCAGGTCAACACTTGGGTGGCGTTCTTCGCCACAACGGGCGTAATCCTGTCGGCGGCCTACGCGCTGTATCTTTACCGCCGCGTCGTGTTCGGGGAAATCAACAAGGAAAGCCTGAAATCGATCATGGATTTGAACCTTCGTGAGAAGGCCATCCTTCTTCCGATGGTCGCCCTGACGATCTTCTTCGGCTTTTATCCGATGGCGATCCTGGATGTGACCCAGGGTGCCGTCGACAACCTGATCACCCAATACACCGCCGCTCTTGAGGCTGCTGGAACGGTCCAGCAGGCCGCGGTTGGCGCGCAATAACGGTATGAGGCAAGACAAATGTCGGACGTGACACAAGTGCCCGATCTCATGCCGGTCATGCCGGAGATCATTCTCGCCGTCGGCGCGATGGTGCTTTTAATGATTGGCGTGTTTGGCGGGCGGAACATCTCCCACCTTGTATTCGGCGGCTCGATGGGCCTCTTGGCGGCCACTGGCCTGGTCATGCTGTTTCTGCCGACACTGGGAGAGACATTCGGCGGATCGTTCGTTGCCGACGAGTTCGCTTATTTCATGAAACTGCTCGTGCTCATAGGCTCGTTTTTCGCGATTGCGATGTCCTGGGCCTACGCCCGCTCACAAAGCTTCGACAAATTCGAATATCCCGTTCTTATCGTTCTGGCGACGCTTGGCATGATGCTCATGCTGTCGGCCAACGATATGATCGCGCTTTATATGGGCCTCGAATTGCAGAGCCTTGCGCTTTACGTCGTCGCCGCCATCAACCGCGACTCGGTGCGCTCGACCGAAGCCGGCCTGAAGTACTTTGTTCTGGGTGCATTGTCCTCAGGCATGCTGCTTTACGGCATGTCGCTGGTCTATGGGTTCACCGGACAGGTCGGCTTTCCCGAAATCGCTGCGGTTCTGGCCCAGGAAGGCGCATCGATCGGTCTGATCATCGGGCTCGTCTTCATCCTCGCCGGCCTGGCGTTCAAGATTTCGGCCGTTCCCTTCCATATGTGGACGCCGGACGTCTATGAGGGCGCGCCGACGCCGGTCACGGCGTTCCTGGCGGCTGCGCCGAAGGTGGCGGCCATGGGCATGATGGTCCGGATCATCATCGACGCGTTCCAGCCGGTGACGTCCGACTGGCAGCAGGTGATCGTGTTTGTGTCCATTGCGTCCATGGCGCTTGGCGCGTTCGCGGCCATCGGGCAAACCAACATCAAGCGGCTGATGGCCTATTCCTCCATCGGGCACATGGGTTACGCGCTTGTCGGGCTCGCGGCCGGCACCCAGACCGGTGTCGAGGGCGTCATCTTCTACATGACCGCGTATCTCGCCATGACGCTTGGCGTGTTTGCCTGCATTTTGTCGATGCGGCGCAAGGACGGCATGGTTGAGGACATCTACGAGCTCGCCGGCCTGTCGCGCACGAACCTGCCGATGGCCGTCATCCTGGCGATGTTGCTCTGGTCGCTGGCCGGCATTCCGCCATTCGTCGGTTTCTTCGGCAAGTGGTTCGTGTTTTCCGCCGCCGTCGAAGCCGGGCTTTATCCGCTCGCGGTGATCGGCGTGCTGATGTCCGTCGTCGGGTGTTACTATTACCTGCGCATCATCAAGGTCATGTTCTTCGATGAACCGGCCGAGAAATTCGATCCGATGCCCGTGGAGCTTCGGTTTGTTCTCGGCCTGTCTGGAGCGTTCATCATCTTGTTCGCCGTGGTCCCGGGACCGATCGTGACGGCCGCGCAGACCGCTGCAGGGTCGTTGTTCTAACGCATGAATTCGGATCGGCAGGCTCATCGCCCGGCGCCTGGTGCGCCGGGCACACGCGTTGAACGACATGACTCGGTCGGTTCGACGAACACAATCGCCTTCGCCAAGGCACGGGACGGCGATCAAGGCGATGTATGGGTCACGGCGAATGAACAAACCGCCGGACGCGGTCGGCGCGGACGCCATTGGGAATCCGGCCGAGGCAACCTTTTCGCAAGTTATCTTCTGGTCGACCCGGCCCCGTCTCCGCGCATCGGCGAACTGCCACTGGTTGCCGCGCTCACGCTTGCCGAGGCCATCGACCGCGCAGCCGGCACGCACAATCTGGCGCTCCTCAAATGGCCGAACGATCTCATCAGCGGCGGCGCGAAACTGTCGGGTATCCTTCTGGAAGCAGAGGCGCTGGCAAACGGCCGGTTCGCCGTGGTCCTCGGGTTCGGCGTCAATTGTGTCTCCCATCCCCAATCGGCGCTCTATCCGTGCACGGACCTTGCCGCACTCGGCTACCGCGTTTTGCCGGAGGTCTTGTTCGGCCACTTGCAGGATGCGTTGAACCGGCGGTTGTTGGCTTGGCGGGCGGTGAACGGTTTTGAGGACTTGCGCCGCGCATGGCTTGCCCGGGCCGCACATCTTGGCCAGTCGATCACCGTGCGTGTCGGCGACGATGTTGTATCAGGGACTTTTTTGGACCTTGATGCGCGCGGCCATCTCGTTCTGTGTCTTGAAACCGGCGAACGGAAGACGGTTTTCGCCGGTGATGTCTTTTTGCCGGACTTGCAGCCACATGGTTCGTCCGGCGCTTTCCCATCATCTGGAGCGACTTGACAATGCCGCGCGCCAAAAACGGAACACATGACCTCGTCTTTTTGCCTTTGGGCGGCGTGGGCGAAATCGGAATGAATCTGGGCCTATACGGCTTCGGGCCGGAGAACGACCGGTCGTGGTTGATTGTCGATTGCGGCGTCACCTTCGCCGGGCCGGAACTCCCGGGCATTGATGTTGTGGTCCCCGACATCAAGTTTCTTGAAGACGAAGTCGACAACATCGTTGGCATGGTGATTACCCATGCCCATGAAGACCACTATGGCGCTGTGATCCATCTGTGGCCGTTTTTGAAGGTTCCGATCTATGCGACCCCGTTCACGGCCGGCCTGCTGGCGGCAAAGGTGGACTCCGAATCGCTGGAGGAGGACATTCCGGTGACGGTTGTCCGGCAAGGCGACCGGATCGATATCGGGCCTTTTGACGTTGAGTTCGTCGCAATGGCGCATTCCATCCCCGAGCCTTGCGCCCTCGCGATCCGAACCGTGGCCGGAATGGTGCTTCACACCGGCGACTGGAAGGTCGATCTTACGCCAGGTGTCGGTGACCCGATTGACCTCAAAAGGCTGGAGGAACTGGGCCGGGAAGGGGTGATGGCCCTTGTGTGCGACAGCACCAATGCGGTCCGCGATGGTGTCAGTCCATCGGAAGCCGATGTTGCGGCCGAACTGAAGCAGATCATGGCTTCCTCAAAGAAGCGGATCGCGGTCACGACATTTGCGTCCAATGTTGCGCGCATTCGTGCGATCGCGGAAGCGGCCCAGCACGCCGGCCGAGACGTGGTCGTTGTTGGCCGGTCGATGCACCGGATGATCGATGTGGCTTCTGAACTTGGATATCTCGATGGCCTGAAGGCGTTTCACGACGAGGAAGCGTATGGCTATCTGCCGCGCGAAAAAGTGGTGCTCTTGTGCACTGGCTCACAAGGCGAGAGCCGGGCCGCTCTGGCGCGCATTGCGGCCGGAGACCATCGGAACATCGCGCTCTCCAATGGCGATTTGGTGATTTTTTCCTCGCGCACCATTCCCGGTAACGAAAAGGCCGTCATCGAGGTCATGAACAACCTCGCGGACGCCGATGTCGACGTCATTACTGACGGCGACGCGCTTGTGCATGTCTCCGGTCATCCGCGGCGGGGCGAATTGGAACAGGTCTACCAACGGGTGCAGCCAAAGGTCGTGGTTCCCGTTCACGGGGAACCGATGCATCTTGCCGCACATGCGCGTTTTGCAAAATCGCAGGGTGTTGGAGAGGTCATACGGGCCAAGGACGGAGATGTCGTGCGCCTCAACGCCGGCTCGGCAGGCGTGATCGACGAAGCACCGCACGGCATCCTCGTCAAGGATGGCACCATCCTTGATGATCCGGAAGTGACCGGCGTGCGCGAACGCCGCAAACTGTCTTTTGCCGGATCGGCTGTCGTGGCGCTCGTCGTCAACCGGGCCGGTGACCTTTTGGACGATCCACAGATTGCGCTGGCGGGTCTGCCGGATACGGACGACGACGGCGAACCGATGGAAGACATTGTTGAAAAAGCGGTTGTCGGGGCCGTGACAAGCATTCCAAAGGCGCGCCGCAAGGACAAGGACCTGATCGCGGAGGCCGCGCGGCGGGCCGCCCGGGCCGCCGTTCTTGACGTGTGGGGCAAAAAGACGCTTTGCAAAGTGCTCGTCACCCGGCTGTAACGGGCCAAACCGCTACGGATGTGGGAAAGGGAGCAGACTGAGATGATTGGACGGCTAAATCACGTTGCGATTGCGGTTTCCGATATCGAGGCGGCAACCGCCGTCTATCGGGATACGCTTGGCGCCGAGGTTTCCGAAAAAGTGCCACAGCCTGATCACGGGGTCAGCACCGTGTTCATCACCTTGCCGAACACCAAGATCGAACTGCTTGAGCCGCTTGGCGCGGACTCCCCGATTGCAAAGTTCCTGGAAAAGAACCCGTCCGGCGGGATCCACCACGTGTGCTACGAAGTCGCCGACATCAAAGCCGCCCGGGACAAGTTGGTTGAGGACGGTGCGCGTGTGCTTGGTGATGGTGAACCGAAAATCGGCGCGCACGGAAAGCCGGTCCTGTTCCTTCACCCCAAAGACTTTTGCGGCACACTCACTGAGCTTGAAGAGGCCTGATCGCAAATGTCTGTGGTGTATGGAATGGCGGTCTTTTTCCTGATCTGGTGGATCGTGCTGTTCGCCGTTCTGCCGTTCGGCTTTCGCCAGACGCAGGATGAAGCCGGCGACGTCGTTCCGGGCTCAGAGCCCGGCGCACCGGTGCGGCCGCGATTCCGGCGGGTGATCATCTGGACGACGATCGTGTCGGCCATTGTATTCACGATTTATGTCGTGGCGCGCGACGCCGGTTTTTCGCTTTTGGATCTGCCGTTGCCGGGGCCGCGATAGGGCGCGATCAACCACGTCGGGAGGGCGCGAACCCTCATCCGGGTTTGCCAAAAAAAAAGCAGGGCATTGCCCTGCTTTTTTAAGTTCCGCGTCTAATCACCCTCATCTTCGCCGCGACATTTGTCTACTTGCGAAGCGGCTGCGACCACAGATGGCGCGCCTGAAGGTGCTTCCTCCCAAGACTCAGACCGCGATGCCTGTATAGGATCCATACGTCGTTTGCCGGACCCTTTTTATTATGGAGGTGGACCCTATCTTACCGTGATCTGTTTGTCACGTATTTGTGCGTGCGCGCTTATTTTTTTTGCTTGCCTAATGAATTAGCAGGACCGGATTGGCGTGTTTAGCCGGCTTGCCGCTGGTTTGGAGAGGCGGCATCGCTCGGTCGCGTGTGGCTGGAAAGCGGTCACTGGTGCCCAAAAACACGCCTTGTCTCTGGCGGGGGCTTGTTTTTGAGACCGGCATGGGCTTTGACTGCGCTCCGACCGGCATGTGCCCCGACATTTGAGAGAACCCGATGCGTTTGTCCCGATACTTTCTGCCGATCCTGAAAGAAAATCCCAAAGAGGCGGAAATCGTTTCCCACCGCTTGATGCTGCGTGCCGGCATGATCCGCCAGCAATCTGCCGGTATCTACTCCTGGCTGCCGCTGGGGCTGCGCGTGTTGCGGAAAATCGAACGTATCGTGGAGGAGGAACAGGCGCGCGCGGGGGCGATCCAGGTCTTGATGCCAACGATCCAGCCGGCAGACCTGTGGCGCGAAAGCGGCCGCTATGATGCCTACGGCAAGGAAATGCTGCGCATTGCCGACCGGCACGAACGCGACCTGCTATTCGGCCCGACAAACGAGGAGATGATCACCGACATCTTCCGGGCCTATGTCCGGTCCTATAAGGACCTGCCGCTCAACCTCTATCATATCCAATGGAAGTTCCGGGACGAGGTGCGTCCGCGGTTTGGCATCATGCGCGGCCGCGAGTTCCTCATGAAGGATGCCTATTCCTTCGACGTCGACAAGGAGGCTGCCCGGCACGCCTATAACCGCATGTTCGTTTCTTACCTTCGAACATTCACGCGAATGGGTCTGAAGGCCATCCCGATGAAAGCCGAAACGGGCCCAATTGGCGGTGACATGAGCCACGAATTCATCATCCTCGCTTCAACCGGGGAAAGTGAAGTCTATTGTGACAAGGCTCTGCTTGACCTCGAAACACCGGCGGCGGACACAGATTTCTTTTCCGATCTCACGCCGATCGTCGAGGCATGGACGGCGCCTTATGCCGCGACCGACGAAATGCATGATCCGGCCGCCTTCGAGACCCTTGCCGAATCCGCGCGGGTCTCGGCGCGCGGGATCGAAGTGGGCCATATCTTCTACTTCGGCACAAAGTATTCAGATCCCATGGGCGCGAAGGTGGCGACCGGGGACGGCAACGAAGTTCCGGTCCACATGGGGTCTTACGGGATTGGCGTTTCCCGCCTTGTTGGCGCCCTGATCGAGGCCAATCATGATGAGGCGGGAATCATCTGGCCGGCATCGGTCGCGCCGTTTCACGTCGGGCTGGTCAACCTGAAACCGGGCGACGGCCCAACCGATGCCGCGTCAGAGGATCTATACGGCAAGCTCACCGCGGCCGGTGTGGAGGTCTTGTATGACGACACCGACACGCGGGCCGGGGCCAAGTTTGCCACAATGGATCTGATTGGATTGCCGTACCAGGTCGTGGCCGGACCACGCGGCCTGAAAGACGGCGTAGTGGAAGTCAAGAACCGGGCGAGCGGCGAGAAAGAACTTCTTTCCCCAGATGCTGTCGTCAACAAGCTCGTTCCGGCATTGACGGCTTAGGGTCAGGAGCGCTTAAAAAATTGGAACGGGACATGAGCGTGGCGGACGCGGCGGTGGACACTGGGATTGAGGAACACAAGACGCGGCCGTTTGCCCCGTTTGAGTGGATGATCGCGGGCCGTTATCTGCGCTCCCGGCGCAGGGAAACCTTCATATCCGTCATCGCCGGGTTCTCCTTCGCGGGCATCATGCTGGGCGTTGCAACGCTGATCATCGTCATGGCGGTGATGAACGGCTTTCGCAGCGAACTCCTGGGCAAGATCCTCGGGATCAACGGACACATGCTCGTCCAGCCGGTCGATTCTGCGCTGACCGACTACAATGCCGTCGCCAGCCGCCTGGAAGGTGTTGCGGATGTGATCAGCGCCATCCCGTTCGTGGAAGGTCAGGCACTTGTCTCCGGTCCGGCGGGCAATCTGGGCGGTCTTGTGCGCGGCCTTTACGAGAGCGATCTTCGCCGGATCCCGCTCGTTGCCAACAACATCCGCGCCGGGGCGCTTGACGGCTTTGACGATGGCGGCGGCATTGCCATCGGCTCGCGCATGGCGCAGCGGCTTGGCGTCACGCTCGGCGACAATGTGACGATCATCTCGCCGCGTGGCAACGTCACGCCGATCGGTGTCACGCCCCGGGTGAAAGCCTATCCGGTTTCGGCGATTTTCGAGATCGGCATGAGCGAATATGACAGTACCTTCCTGTTCATGCCGCTGACGGAGGCGCAGGGCTATTTCAACATGGACGGGCGCGCGACCGGCATCGAGCTCTATGTCACCGATCCGGACGCGGTCGGGGCGATGAAGACGGCCGTGGAGGACGGCGCCGGCCGGCCGGCCTTCGTCACCGACTGGCGCCAGCGCAATGTCACGTTCTTTTCCGCCCTCGAGGTGGAGCGCAATGTGATGTTCATCATCTTGACCCTGATTGTGCTTGTGGCCGCGCTCAATATCATCTCTGGACTGATCATGCTGGTGAAGGACAAGGGGCGTGACATCGCGATCCTGCGGACCATGGGCGCGACGCGCGGCGCGATCATGCGCATTTTCCTGATCACGGGTGCCAGTATCGGATGTGTCGGCACCTTCGCCGGGTTCCTGCTCGGTCTTGTGGTCTGCTGGAACATTGAAAGCATCCGCCAGTTTATCTCATGGCTCACGTCGACCCAGCTGTTCGACCCGACGCTGTATTTCCTGTCGCGATTGCCAGCGGAGATCGACAATGGCGAGACGGTCATGGTGCTGGTGATGGCGTTGATCCTGTCGCTGCTGGCAACGCTTTATCCGGCCTGGCGGGCCGCGCGCCTCGATCCGGTGGAAGCGCTGAGGTACGAGTGATGGACGCTCGCGCCAATCCAGGTGCCAACGCGGCTTCCCCACAAGACGGCAGCTCCGTCTTGGCGCTGCGTCGCATCACCCGCAGCTTCGATGAAGGCGGCCGCGCACTGCATGTGCTGAGCGGCGCGGACCTTGCGCTTGCCGCCGGCGAGATGGTGGCGTTGGTCGCACCGTCTGGAACCGGCAAGTCGACACTTTTGCACATCGCCGGGCTTTTGGAGCGCCCGGACGGTGGCGAGGTCTATGTCGTCGGGCAAAAATGCTCCGAACTCACTGACGATGAGCGCACGGCCATCCGGCGCAACGATGTCGGGTTTGTCTACCAGTTCCATCATCTGCTGCCGGAGTTCACCGCGCTTGAAAACATCATGATGCCGCAGATGATCCGAGGACTACCCAAAAATGTCGCGGCCGAGCGGGCCAAAGAACTCCTGGAGTATCTGCGCCTTGGAGCCCGGGCCGGGCACCGCCCGTCAGAACTCTCCGGAGGTGAGCAGCAGCGGGTTGCCGTCGCCCGGGCGGTCGCCAACGCGCCGCGGATCCTGTTGCTGGACGAGCCGACCGGCAATCTCGATCCGAAGACCGCCCACTATGTGTTCGAGGCGCTTCAAGCGCTCGTGCGCGCCTCCGGGGTCGGCACTTTGTTTGCCACCCACAACATGGACCTTGCCGCGCGCATGGACCGCGCCATCACCCTGGAAAACGGCCTCGTCCATCCGCTTGAGACCTGAGCGCGCAAGGGCCAGCGGCCAATAAACCGCCGTCTACGTGTCAATACGCATGTCCAAATCAGGAACGGCGAAAATCCGCGTTGGATTATTCCAGTTGACACATATGAGAACAAAAAGCGCTTGCAAAGAGAACAAAAATATAACATTGTCAAACAAGTCTCGATCCGGCGTTGGAGGAGTTACATGGTGTATCTGGCACGCGACCTTGCGGCGTTTGGCGCCCTTACAAGCTTTTGGGCAACGTTTGCCGTTTGGGGCGACGTTCTTGTCCGGCTCGGCGGATAATCAAGCCGCGCTTACGCGGCGCGTTGCGGACAGTCCGCAACACCGTCTTTACTGAAAAACAGCGGGGACAGCCCCCTGCCTCACTCGACAGCTCGTGGTGGTCAATGTTCACTTGAGCCTGCGAATCGAGATCGGTGAGGGGCACAATATGAGCGTTGAGCGGACCGGCACGGCCATGGACCATGGCGCGGACGCGCGCCCACTCGGTCCCGGATTTATCCATTTGCGGGTGCATTCAGCCTTGTCCTTGCTGGAAGGCGCGTTGCCGGTCAAGAAGCTGCTCGACTTGGCCAAGGCCGATGGTCAACCGGCCCTTGCAATCACCGATACGGGCAACTTGTTTGGCGCGCAGGAATTTTCCGCCAAGGCGTGGGGAGCCGGAATTCAGCCGATCATCGGCTGCCAGCTTGCGATTGATTTCATGGACGGTCTGAGCGGAGAGCGGCGGGACGATCCACCGCTGTCGGACGTCGTGCTTCTGGCAATGTCGGAAACCGGATACGGCAATCTCCTGGAGTTGTCGTCGCGGGCGTTTTTGGACACTGACACAGGTCTCAAGCCGCATGTTAGCAGTGACTACCTGCGCGAAAAGGCCGAGGGTCTCATTTTGCTGACCGGCGGCGTGCACGGCCCGGTCGGCAAGGCGCTTTTGGCCGGCAACAAGCCGATTGCCCGCTCGCGGCTGGAATTCCTGGCGGGCGCCTTTGACGGCCGGTGTTACGTCGAGCTGCAGCGCCACGGCATGGAGGCCGAGCGCCGGACCGAACCGGGTTTTCTGAATTTGGCGTATGAAACCGGGCTGCCGATCGTTGCGACCAATGAGGCCTTTTTTCCAAATCGCGAGGACTATGAAGCCCATGACGCGCTGATTTGCATTGCCGAGGGGCGGGTGCTGATTGAGGACGACCGCCGCCGATTAACGCCCGAACACCACTTCAAGTCCCGGGCCGAAATGATCGACCTGTTCCGGGATCTGCCGGAAGCGTTGGAGGCGAGCGTTGAGATCGCGCGGCGCTGCGCCTATCGGCCGATGAAGCGCAGCCCGATCCTGCCGCGTTTTGCCGGCGCGGGCGCGGATGCGGAGGAGGCGGACCGCGCGGAGGCCGAAGAGCTCCGCCGCCAGGCTCAGGAGGGTTTGCGGGCGCGGCTTGACGCGCACGGCCTCGCGCCCGGCCTTGACGAAAAGGACTACTGGGACCGGCTGGACTATGAGACCGGCGTCATCGAGCGGATGAAGTTTCCCGGCTATTTCCTCATCGTTGCGGACTTCATCAAATGGGCCAAAGCGCAGGATATCCCGGTCGGCCCGGGCCGGGGATCGGGCGCGGGTTCTCTGGTGGCCTGGTCATTGACGATCACCGATCTTGATCCGATGCGCTTTTCGCTGCTGTTTGAGCGCTTTTTGAACCCGGAACGCGTGTCGATGCCGGACTTTGACATCGATTTCTGCCAGACCCGGCGGGAAGAGGTGATCCGCTATGTCCAGGAAAAATACGGCCGGCGTCAGGTCGCCCAGATCATCACCTTCGGGTCGCTCCAGGCCCGGGCCGTCCTGCGCGACGTCGGGCGCGTCCTGCAAATGCCCTACGGCCAGGTCGACCGTTTGTGCAAGCTCGTGCCGGCCAATCCCGCCAATCCGGTCACGCTCGCCCAGGCGATCGACGATGAACCGCGGCTGCGTGAGGCGGCACGCGAGGAAGAGATAGTCGACCGTCTGTTGACCATGGCGCAAAAGCTGGAAGGCCTTTACCGGCACGCCTCCACGCACGCCGCCGGTGTCGTGATCGGCGACCGGCCGCTTGAGCAGCTCGTTCCGCTTTACCGGGATCCGCGCTCCGACATGCCGGTCGCGCAGTTCAACATGAAGATGGTTGAAGATGCGGGGCTGGTGAAGTTCGATTTTCTTGGCCTTAAAACCCTGACCGTCATCGATACGGCCGTCCAACTGATTGAACGCACCGGCGCGAGCGTGGATGTGGCCGGTCTGCCGCTCGATGATCCAAAGACCTACAAGCTGCTTGCCGCGAGTGAGACCTTCGGCGTGTTCCAGCTGGAAAGCCAGGGCATGCGCCGCGCCGTGGCCGGCATGAAGCCCGACAGGTTCGAGGACATCATCGCCCTGGTCGCGCTCTACCGGCCGGGACCGATGGAAAACATTCCCGTCTACAACGCGGTCAAGCACGGCGAGCAGGCGCCCGACTATCTTCATCCACTGCTTGAACCAATTTTGAAAGAGACCAACGGCATCATCGTCTACCAGGAACAGGTGATGCAGATCGCGCAGGTCTTGTCCGGCTACTCGCTCGGCGAGGCCGATCTGCTCCGGCGCGCGATGGGCAAGAAAATCGCCTCGGAAATGGAAATCCAGCGGGCGCGATTTGTCGATGGCGCGGTGGAGCGCGGGATCAACCGGGGCCAGGCCGGCACGATCTTCGATCTGGTGGCGAAATTCGCCAATTACGGCTTCAACAAATCCCACGCGGCCGCCTATGCCCTGGTCTCCTATCACACGGCTTGGCTGAAGGCGAACCACCCGGTGGAATTCATGGCCGCGTCCATGACGTTGGATCTTGGCAACACGGACAAGCTCGGCGATTTCCGGCAGGAAGCACGGCGGATGGGCATCGATGTTCTGGCCCCGTCGATCAATCGCAGCGGAGTTCATTTCGACGTCTCCGACGGCAAGATCGTCTATGCGATGGGCGCGATCAAGGGCGTCGGCGAGCAGGCCGTGGAGCACATCGTCTCGGTTCGCGGCGACGTCCCGTTTAAAAATCTCGGCGACTTCGCCCGGCGGATCTCGCCGAAAGCGCTGAATAAACGGGCCTTGGAGAATCTCGCGGCGGCCGGTGCGTTCGATGAATTGGAACCCGATCGCGCCCGGGTTCTTGAAGGGCTGGACCGGATTATCGGCGTAGCGCAGCGGACCGAGGAAAACACGCTGCTCGGCCAAAATGAGCTCTTTGGCGGCGGCGGTGAGGAGGACCTGCAACTGGCTCCGGCTCATCCCTGGACGGCGGAAGAACAGTTGCAGCGCGAGCATGCGGCGATCGGATTTTACCTCTCGGCGCATCCGCTCGACGAATTTGGTGCGGTCCTGGAGAAGATGCGCGTTCAGCCTTGGGCGAAGTTCGCCGAGGCGGTCAAGCAAGGGGCGTCCAACGGGCGGCTTGCCGGGACCGTGATTTCCAAACAGGAGCGCAAGACGCGGACCGGCACACGCATGGGCATTGTCCGCCTGTCCGATGCAACGGGCCAGTTCGAAGGCTTGCTGTTCAAGGAAAAGCTCGGCCAGTTCGCCGACATGCTGGAGCCCGGCCGGTCCGTGGTCCTCCTTGTCAGCGCCGACATGCGCGACGATGAACCCTCGATCCGGATCGAGCAGGTCGATCCGATCGACAAGATGGCGGCGCAGCTCCAAAAGAGCATGCGGGTGTTTGTGCGCGATGACCGGCCGGTTCAAAGCCTGTCGCGGCACCTGACAACGCGCGGCGAGGGCGATGTGACCGTCATCGTGCAACTGGACGACGGTGCGCGGGAAGTCGAAGTCAAGCTGCCCGGTCGCTATCGCCTGTCGCCGGAAATCGCGGGCGCACTGAAGGCGGTGCCGGGCGTTCTGGAAGTCCAGATGGCGTGAGGCCTGAACGTTTGAACCACCGGCTTTAGCTGTTCCGTCAAAGCCGGGCGCCGCGTTTCGGCCCTGCCAAGAGGCTGGTCTGCCTGGAACGCGGCGATTCAGGCCTTGAACTTCCCTTGCCGCGCCACTATAACGCCGCCATTCCACACGCAAGGAGCGGATCCCGAGCTGATCGGTGTGTCCTTCCGGTGACGCCAAGCTGACCCCATGTTCAGTGCGGCGCCCAAAACACCTTGCGGAGGTTAAACCGGAAAACGCAGGAGTTCAGGGCCATGGCATTGCCCGATTTCACCATGCGTCAGCTTTTGGAAGCTGGCGTGCACTTTGGCCACCAAAAACACCGCTGGAACCCGCGCATGGGCCAGTTCATCTTTGGTGTCCGCAATGACGTCCACATCATTGACCTGGCACAAACCGTTCCGCTGCTTCACCAGGCGCTGAAAGCGGTCAGCGACACCGTCGCCGGCGGCGGCCGGGTGCTGATTGTCGGCACCAAGCGCCAGGCGCAAGAAGCTGTCGCCACCAGCGCCCGCAACTCGGCCCAATATTTCGTCAA
The DNA here is from genome assembly GCA_017643215.1 of Roseibium sp. Taxonomy (GTDB): domain Bacteria; phylum Pseudomonadota; class Alphaproteobacteria; order Rhizobiales; family Stappiaceae; genus Roseibium. Next base: position 190,522 of record JAEPNV010000002.1, read on the forward strand.
CGCCCGGTGGCTTGGCGGCATGCTGACCAACTGGAAGACGATTTCCCAGTCGATCCAGCGTCTTCGCAAACTTGAGGAGACCTTGTCGTCCGATCAGGCCAACGCGCTGACGAAAAAGGAACGGCTGTTCATGGACCGCGAGCGCGAGAAGCTGGAGCGAAACCTCGGCGGCATCAAGGACATGGGCGGCATTCCCGACCTATTGTTCGTGATCGATACCAACCGCGAAGCGATTGCGATCCAGGAAGCGCGCCGGCTGGGTATTCCGGTTGCAGCGATCCTCGACACCAATTCAAATCCTGAGGGCATCACGTTCCCGGTGCCGGGCAATGACGACGCGGGCCGTGCCATCACACTGTACTGCGACCTGATCGCACGGGCGGCCATTGACGGCATCTCGCGCGCCCAGGGCGCCGCTGGCATGGATGTTGGTGCATCTGAAGAAGCGCCGGTCGAGGAAGCCCTGGCCGAAGCTGCGGAAGTGCCCGCCGAAGCGCCGGCCGAGGAAGCTGTGGCCGCCGAAGCCTAGGCGATTCACCGCGTGCCGCCATCGGCTGGCCGCGGAAACCTGTTGATTGACTTTCCGGGGCCGCACGAACGTGCGGCCTCGTCACAATGACATGGCGGCCGTCAGGTATGACCATGTGGCACCTTAAACTCCCTCCACGAGGCGACCGATGAGCATTACCGCTGCGATGGTAAAAGAGCTCCGCGAAAAATCCGGCGCGGGCATGATGGACTGCAAAACCGCTTTGACAGAAAGCGGTGGCGACATGGAAGCGGCCGTTGACTGGCTGCGCACCAAGGGCCTAGCCAAGGCCGCAAAAAAGGCCGGCCGCGTGGCCGCCGAAGGTCTGGTTGGCGTGGCCGCCGAAGGTGGCAAGGCGGCCGCGATTGAACTGAACTCCGAAACCGACTTCGTTGCGCGCAACGAAGGGTTCCAGGATCTGGTCAAGAAGGTCGCGACCGTTGCGGTTTCGACCGATGGCAGCCTGGACGCCGTGTCTGCCGCCGACCTTGACGGCAAGTCGGTTGCCGACGCCGTGACCGATGCAATTGCGACCATCGGCGAAAACATGACGCTGCGCCGGACCGCTGTCTTGAGCGTGTCCGAAGGCGTGGTCGCGACCTATGTCCACGGCGCGGTGTCCGACGGCCTTGGAAAAATCGGCGTTCTGGTCGGCCTTGAATCGTCCGGCGACAAGGACAAGCTGTCCGGTCTCGGCCGGCAGATCGCCATGCACGTGGCGGCCACCAGCCCGTTGGCGCTGAACACGGATGAACTCGATCCGGCGGTCGTGGAGCGCGAGCGGTCGGTCTTCGTCGAGCAGGCGCGCGAATCCGGCAAGCCCGACAACATCATCGAAAAGATGGTCGAAGGACGCTTGCGGAAGTTTTATGAGGAAGTCACACTCGTCAAGCAGGCGTTTGTGATCGATCCAGACAAGACCGTCGAGCAAGCGGTCGAGGCCTTGGCCAAAGACCTCGGAACGGGCGTGAAGCTCACCGGTTTCGTGCGTTTTGCGCTCGGCGAGGGGGTCGAGAAGGAAGAACAGGACTTCGCTGCGGAAGTGGCCGCGGCCACCGGGCAGTAACTGCCTCAAGAAAGCGCCGGCCTCGACCGGCGCTTTTTTATGTGACTCGATTTTGATATCAAGGTTTTCCCATGACCAAACCGCTGCGCTGGAAACGTATCCTCCTGAAATTGTCCGGGGAGGCGTTGATGGGGTCGCAGACCTTCGGCATCGATCCAATGATCGTCCAGCGCATCGCCAAGGAAATCGCCGATGCTGTTGCGCTCGGTGCCCAGGTCGGCGTTGTTGTTGGCGGCGGCAACATCTTTCGCGGCGTGGCCGTTGCGGCCAAGGGCGGAAACCGGGTGACCGGTGACCATATGGGCATGCTCGCCACCATCATGAACAGCCTGACGATCGCCGATGCTCTGCGGCGCTTGAAAGTCCAGGCCCGTGTGTTGTCTGCGGTGCCGGTTCCCTCCATTTGCGAGACCTTCACGCAACGCGTTGCGGACCGCTATATGGAAGATGGCGATGTCATCGTTTTTGCCGGCGGAACGGGCAATCCGTTTTTCACGACCGACAGCGGCGCGGCGCTCCGCGCTGCGGAAATGAAATGCGACGCGTTCTTGAAGGGAACCCAGGTCGACGGCGTTTACTCCGAAGACCCGAAGGTCAATCCGGACGCGGAGCGCTACCAGGCGCTTGGATTTGACGAAGTCATCACCCGCAATTTGAAGGTGATGGACACAACGGCCATTGCATTGGCGCGTGACAACGGTATCCCGGTGATCGTTTTCTCAATCCACACCCCCGGCGCGCTGGTCAGCGTTCTACAGGAGACCGGCACCTACACGGTTGTCGGCGGCTGATTCTTTTGCCAATAAGCAAAGTTGTGGCTCTTGTGTTTCAGGGGAAGTGTGCCATTTTGGCGCCGGCCTGACCTCCGATTGCCAATTAACAAGAAACAAGCGAGGACGATATGTCGGTTGACGGTGTGGACCTGGACGATCTGACGCGGCGCATGCAAGGGGCCCTGTCGGTCCTGAAAACCGAATTTGCCGGACTGCGCACCGGACGTGCATCCTCCTCGATGCTGGAACCGATTAACGTGGACGCCTACGGGCAGTCCATGCCGATCAACCAGGTGGCGACGGTCAGCGTTCCCGAACCGCGCATGGTCGCGGTCCAGGTCTGGGACAAGAGCATGGTCGCGGCAGTGGAAAAAGCGATCCGCGAATCCAACCTTGGCCTCAATCCGGTTGTCGACGGACAGCTTTTGCGCCTACCGATCCCTGAATTGAACCAGGAACGCCGCCAGGAACTGATTAAGGTGGCGCACAAATATGCCGAGCAGGCCAAAGTGGCGATCCGGCATGTGCGGCGCGACGGTATGGACATGGCCAAAAAGGCCGAAAAGGCCGGCGAAATCAGCCAGGATGACCTGCACGCGGCGTCTGACGAGGTTCAAAAACTCACCGACGCCAAGATCGGTGAGGTCGACGGCATGCTTGCCAAGAAAGAGCAGGAAATCTCGCAGGTCTGATCCCCTGCCTTTGCGTCTGCCTGCCACGCGGGGGAGTTCATGACCGCCAGCCCTGAACGTTTACAGGATGCGTTTGACCCGGAACTCGACCGGCCCGTTCTGCCGCGGCACGTCGGTTTTATCATGGACGGGAACGGCCGGTGGGCAAAGGCGCGCGGCTTGCCAAGAACCGAAGGCCACCGGCACGGCCTGGAAGCGTTGCGGCGCACGATCCGGCACGCGGTCAAGATCGGGATCGAATATGTCACGATCTTCAGCTTTTCCTCGGAAAATTGGCGGCGTCCGGAAAGTGAGGTCAATTTCCTGATGGGCCTGTTGCGCCGATTTTTAAGGCGTGACCTGTCGGAGCTTCATGAGGCCAACATCAAGATCAAGGTGGTGGGCGAAAGAGCTGACCTTGACCCGGCAATTCGGGTCCTTCTGGAAGATGCCGAGGCATTGACGCGGCTGAACACCGGCATGACGCTCGTGGTGGCGTTCAACTATGGCGCGCGCGACGAAATGGTTCGGGCCATTCGGCGGCTTGCCGATGACGTGGCGGCCGGTCATCTCGATCCATCCGCGATTACCGAGCAGACCGTCACCGGTGCGCTCGATACGGACGGCATTCCGGATCCGGACCTGTTGATCCGCACAAGCGGCGAGATGCGGTTGTCGAATTTCCTTCTGTGGCAAGTGGCGTATTCGGAACTGCATTTCTCACCGGTTCTTTGGCCCGATTTCGACGAAAACCATTTTGACGAAGCCTTGGATGAGTATTGCGGCCGTGACCGGCGCTACGGCGGACTGACCGCCAAAGTCCTTTAACATGCCCGCCGCGCCTGAGCATGGCGGCAGACCGCAGGGCGGCTCGGAAAAATCCGCCGCGAAGCGGTCTTCTAACCTCAAGATCCGGGTCATGTCGGCGGTCGTGCTCGGTCCGCTGGTGCTCTTGGCCGCGTATCTTGGCGGTCCGGTATTCCTCGCCATCGTGATCGCGGCTGGGATTTTGTTCCTGGTCGAGTGGCTGTCGATCACCGGAACCGACAGAGCATCGGGAGGCGCGATCCTCGGCTACGCAGTGCTGATCGGCGCGGGTCTGGCGTTTCACGTTGGTTTTGCGGCTGCATCAATCGCGGCGATCTTGGGCGGGGCGCTGGTGACCTATGCATTAAGCGGTTTTGACAAAAAGGGGCGTTGGGCCGGGGAGGGCGTTCTTTACAGCGGCCTTGCGGTGTATGCCCTGCTTTCGGCCCGCTCGGCGCCCGACGGCCTGCTGTTCGTGTTCTTTTTGTTGACCGTCGTCTGGGCGACCGACATCTTTGCCTACTTTGCCGGCCGGGCAGTCGGCGGCCCCAAATTATGGAAAAAAATCTCGCCCAATAAGACCTGGTCCGGCGCCGCAGGCGGGTTATGTGCGGCCGTCGTCCTGGGCGGCGGATTGGCGGCTGCGTCCGGACAGGACCTTCTGGTCCGCTGGATCCTGCTTGCCGGGTTTCTTTCTATTGCCTCCCAGGCCGGCGACCTGTTGGAATCGGCAATCAAACGGCGTTTCGAGGTCAAGGACTCCGGCGAGCTGATTCCAGGACACGGGGGCATCATGGACCGGGTGGACGGGCTCGTCGCGGCTGCTATCATGGCAGCCATACTTGGCCTGCTTGCCGGTGGTCCGCTTGCGGATCCAATTTCCGGTCTGGCTCTCGGCTAAACGGAAGGTAAACGATTTTGGATGTCTCCGCAGCGCCGGCGCGCGCGCCCATTGAAAACCACGCGGAGCGCTTGCGCGTCACTGTCCTGGGATCAACCGGGTCGGTGGGAAAGAACGCCCTCGACATCATCAGCCGGGATCCGGCGCGGTTCGATGTCGTCGCGCTGGTTGCCAACCGAAATGTGGACGAACTGGCGCGTCAAGCCCGAGCGGTGGGCGCCGACTGCGCGGTCGTTGCCGATGACACGTGCGGACCGGACCTGAATGAAGCGCTGTCCGGCACCGATATCTTGAACGGCGCGGGGCGAACGGCAGTGTTGGAGGCCATTGACCGGCCGGCGGACATTGTGGTCGGCGCGATCGTCGGCGCAGCCGGTCTGGAGCCGACGCTGGCGGCGATGAAGGCGGGCCGCACGCTGGCGTTAGCCAACAAGGAGTGCCTTGTCTGCGCCGGTGGTCTTTTCATGGGGACCGCCACCGATCTCGGGGTGACAGTGCTGCCGGTGGACAGCGAACACAATGCGATTTTTCAGGTGTTTGAAGCCGGCAACGCGTCTGAAATCGAAAAAATCATCCTGACATCATCGGGTGGGCCGTTCCGGACCTTCAGCCGTGACGAAATGGCCGGCGTGTCGCCGGACCAGGCGCTGAAACATCCCAATTTTTCGATGGGAAGCCGGATCACCATCGACAGTGCGACGATGATGAACAAGGGTTTTGAGGTGATCGAGGCGTTCCACCTCTTCCCGGTGTCGAAGGATCAGGTCGATATCCTCGTTCACCCGCAACAGGTCGTGCACGGGCTGGTGCAGTACAAGGATGGGTCCTTGCTCGCGCAAATGGGTGCGCCGGACATGCGAACACCCCTCGCGCATTGTTTCGCCTGGCCAGGACGCATGGACACCCCGGTCGAACGCCTGGATCTCAGCCAGATCACGGCATTGACATTCGAAAAACCGGATTTCGACCGGTTTCCGACATTGCGGCTGGCATATTCAGCCCTGGCCGGCCCAGTTGGTGCAACTGCGGCGCTTAATGCGGCTGATGAAATCGCAGTCGCCGCATTTCTCCAGCGGCGGATCCGGTTCCTCGATATTCCCGCCGCAATCGAGGCAACGATCGACGCGTTGGACCGGCGGGGTGAACTCGGCGGCGCGCAAACACTGGACGGCACATTGGCCGTAGATTCGATCGCAAGAAAGATTTGCACTGACTGGATCGCGGCCCGTCCGGCGCCTTAAGCCGGCTTTAACGTCATTGATCACGCGCGGCGAAAAATCGCATGTCCATTAACGTGCCGTATTTGTCTTGTTAGTAGGGTCGCCAACCTGGGCGGCGTGCCCATCTGCGAAACGGAATGCATGAATGGACATTTTAACCACGGCTTACGGCCTTGTTATCGGCTACATCCTGCCGTTCCTGTTTGTATTGACGATCGTGGTGTTCTTTCACGAACTCGGCCATTTCCTGGTCGCCAGGTGGTGCAACGTCAAGGTTGACGCCTTTTCCGTGGGCTTCGGCCGCGAGCTGATTGGCAAGACCGACAAACAGGGAACGCGCTGGAAGCTGTCGCTGATCCCGCTCGGCGGTTACGTGAAGTTTGCTGGCGACGAAAACGCGGCAAGTGTTCCGGACCGCGACCGCGTTGCGGCGATGAGCGCGGAGGAACGCGAGACCGCGTTTATCGCAAAACCGGTCTGGCAGCGCGCAGCGGTCGTGGCCGCGGGCCCATTTGCCAATTTTCTTCTCGCGATCGCCATTTTCGCGTTCATTTTTCTCACCTTCGGCAAAACTGTCACCACCCCGGTGGTGGATTCCGTTCAGCCAGACAGTGCTGCAGAAATCGGCGGTCTCATGCCAGGAGACGTGGTGCTCAGCGTCGACGGCCGGAAGATCGAAACGTTCAACGAGCTTCAGCGGATCGTGTCGGCCAGCGCGGATGTGCCGCTGGTTCTGGAAGTCGGGCGGGGCAACGCCGTCGAAACGCTCACCGTGACGCCTCAATACCGGGAAATCACAGACAATTTTGGCAACCGGCAAAGAATCGGCCTTCTGGGCGTCACCCGCAGCATTGAGCAGGACGATTTGATCCATAAGGAATTCGGTCCGCTTGAGGCGGTCGCGGAGGGCACGAAAGACACGTTCTATGTCGCCGGTCGCACCCTTGATTATATTTGGGGCGTGATCTCGGGCCGTGAGGCCGCCGATCAGCTCGGTGGACCGATCCGCGTGGCACAGGTATCCGGGCAGGTCGCGACACAGGGCATCGTTCCGCTGTTGTCGCTCGCAGCGATCCTGTCCATCAGTATCGGGCTGATCAACCTCATGCCGATCCCCATGCTCGATGGTGGTCACCTGGTTTTTTACGCAGCGGAAGCCGTGCGCGGAAAACCGCTCAGCGAACGTGTCCAGGACATCGGTTTTCGCATCGGCCTTGGGATCGTGCTGCTGTTGATGGTGTTTGCGACATGGAATGACGTGATCCATTTGAGCAGACTGTGAGGACAGCCGTGACATCGCCGCAACGCCTTCAAGACAAATCGATTTCTGGCCTCGACTTCGGTTGCGTATTCGGGAAAAGACTGTAAAACGATTTCGGTTCCCGAGAATCTGGCGCGCTGGTGCCGTCTTGGGCGTGTATTATACGAAAAAGGCATAGCGCACTAATGCAGCGATTGCAGAACCTTACTCGGGCCGTTTTTTTGTCGGTCGCTCTCGTATCCGTTTCCGCAATTCTGCCGGAAGGCGTGTCGCCTCTCTCCGTTACCAGCGCTGAAGCTGCTGTCGCCAGGAACATTATCGTGCGGGGCAACACCCGTATCGAAGAGGAAACCGTCCTCAGCTATCTGACGATCGTGCCCGGCCGCAATTACGGCGCCGCTGACGTCGACGAATCGTTGAAAGCCCTGTTCGCCACCGGTCTGTTCGCCACCGTGGATATCGATCCCCGGGGCAGCACCGTGATCGTGACGGTGAGCGAAAATCCGATCATCAACCGGGTGTCTTTCGAAGGAAATCGGAAACTCAAAGACAATGCGCTCAATACAGCGATCCGTTCGCAGGAACGGTCCATGCTGACGCGCGCCCGCGTGGAATCCGATGTTCAAAACATTCTCGAAGCCTATCGCCGCTCGGGCCGGTTCGATGCATCCGTCGAGCCGAAGACCATTGACCGCGGCAACAACCGTGTCGATTTGGTGTTCGAAATCGACGAAGGCGGGAAGACCGGGGTTGAGCGGATCACCTTCATTGGCAACCAGGCCTTCAGCGACGGCCGCTTGCGCGATGTGATCCGTACCCGCGAAAGCGGCTTGCTGAGCTGGCTGCGCAGCAGCGACACCTATGACCCGGACCGGCTTGCCGCGGACCAGGAACTGTTGCGCCAGTATTACAACAACAAGGGTTATGCCGATTTCCGGATCATCTCTGCCACGGCCGATCTGGACCGGGAACAGAACGTCTTCTTCGTGACCTTTACGGTCGAAGAAGGCCCGCAATACGCGTTCGGCGACGTTGAAGTGGTGTCGTCCCTTAGCGATGTCGACCCGGACGCGCTTTATTCGGTTGTCCGTACGCGGCCCGGGAAGCGTTACAGCGCCTTGCGGGTTGAGCAGTCCATCGAAGACATCACGATCAGGCTGGCCGAACAGGGTTATGCGTTCGCGCAGGTGCGTCCGCGGGGCTTGCGTGACTACGACACCAATACGATCTCGCTGATCTACTATATCGAGGAAGGCCCGCGCGCCTATGTCGAGCGGATCAACATCATCGGCAACGACCGGACCCGCGAGTATGTCATTCGCCGGGAGTTCGACCTTGCTGAAGGCGATGCGTTTAACCGTACCTTGCTCGACAAGGCGGAGCGCCGCCTGAAAAACCTCAATTACTTCGAGAACGTTCGGATTTCGACGTCCCAAGGCAGCGCGCCGGATCGCGTGATTGTGAACGTGGAAGTCGAGGAGAAGCCGACGGGTGAAATCTCCTTCGGCGTGGGCTATTCCACCTCGGACGGGGTGATCGGCGATATCTCGTTGACCGAGAAGAACTTTCTTGGCCGAGGGCAGTTCGTACGCCTTGCGGTCGGAGGGGGCGCTGATACGCAGACCTACGAATTTGCGTTTGTAGAACCGTTCTTCCTTGGCCGCCGGATTGCGCTTGACCTTGATGTCTACCGCCGTGTTCGCGATGCCAACGATTTCCGGTCCTTTGATTCGGATACAACCGGCGGCGGCTTTGGATTTACGTTGCCGTTGCGCGAGGAAGAGCTGAGGCTTCGCCTGTTCTACAAGATCTTCGAGGAGCAAAACTCCGACTCCAACAATCAGGCGACCAACATTTCCAACTGCCCGGCGAGTTCGGGATTGTCACGTGCCGTGTGTGACTCGTTGGGGACGTTCCTGACGTCGATTGCCGGATATGAATTCATCTACAACACGCTTGACCGCAATCTCGATCCCTCGGATGGCTACTTTGCATCCTTTGGACAGGAGTTTGCGGGTGTTGGCGGAGATTCGAACTACATCAAGACCACTGCCGAAGCGCGCGCCTACCAGGAGATCCTGCCGGATCTTGGCGTGGTTGGTTCCGTCCGCGTCCAGGGTGGCCATATCCAGGCTTTGGGCAGCGAGCGGCTGCGCGTGTCCGAACAGTTCATGGTCGGCGGCAATATCATCCGCGGTTTTGAAAATCAGGGGATCGGTCCGCGCGACCGGGTGACCGGCGATGCGCTCGGTGGCCGGGTTTATGTGGCGGGCACGGTTGAAACGACGTTTCCGTTCCCGCTCATTCCCCAGGAACTCGGCCTGACCGGTGCCGTGTTTGCGGATGCCGGATCCCTATGGAGCGCGGACGACGATCTTGTTGCTGTCAACGGCGGATCGGGAAGCGTGGTGTCCAACGATTTTGATCTTCGCACATCGGTGGGCGCGGGACTTCGCTGGCGGTCGCCGTTCGGCCCGCTGCGCATGGATTTTGCTTATCCCGTCGTGAAGAACGATGCTGACAAAACCCAGGTCTTCCGGCTCAGCGGCGGCACCCGGTTCTAACGATCGATCGGCGACTGTTCCAGCGGCCGCCGCCTGTCGGCGGTCGTTTTGTGTTCGTCCGGCCCGATCCCCTTTGTTGAGTGTTGGAAATCCTGATCATGTCCGATCCGACCTTTTTCGAGCAGCCCGGTCCGGTTGAACTGGCGAAGATCATCGAATGGGCGGACGCAGAACTGTATCGTGGGACCGTTGAAACCTTGATCACGGGTGTGGCTCCGGTCGAGGACGCCGGCCCCGGGGATTTGGTCTTCTTCGATAACATGATCTACCGCGATCAGCTTGCGGCAACACGGGCCGCGGCGTGCCTGGTGCCCAAAAAACACCGGGACAAGGTGCCGGAGCACGTCGCCGTGCTGGTGTGCTCGGACGCGTATAGATCCTGGGCCAAAGTTCTGGCCAACTTGTATCCCGCGGCGATGATACCCGCCGACACCACAAGCGACGGGGTATCGGACAGGGCCTTTGTCGATCCCTCGGCGCGTCTTGAAGACAACGTCAGCGTTGAACCGGGCGCTGCCATCGGGCCCGATGCAGAAATCGGACAAGGATCAGTGGTTCGCGCCAACGCGGTGGTCGGTCGCGGTGTGCGGATTGGCCGCGGCTGCGTGGTTGGACCGAACGCGTCCGTTGAACATGCGGTTCTCGGCGACCGGGTTTTCCTGCACGCGGGCGTTTGTGTAGGGCAAGACGGTTTTGGATATGCCATGGGACCGATGGGCCATCTCAAGGTCCCGCAGATCGGCCGCGTGATCATCCAAGACGACGTTGAGGTCGGCGCCAACACGACCATCGACCGCGGTGCGAACCGCGATACGATCATTGGCGAGGGCACGAAAATCGACAACCAGGTTCAGATTGGGCACAACGTTTCCATTGGGCGGCATTGCGTAATCGTGTCGCAAGTCGGCTTGTCGGGAAGTTGCACGCTGGAAGATTTTGTTGCAATAGGCGGCCAAAGCGGCGTGCGCGGGCATATCACCATCGGCATGGGCGCGCAGATCGCCGCAGTCAGCGTTGTGGAAAGTGACGTCCCGGCCGGCGCGCGATACGGCGGGACGCCGGCAAAGCCGGTCAAGCAGTGGTTTCGTGAAGTGGCGGCCGTGCGCAAGCTTGCGGAGCGTGGCTCGGGGTCGTAAACGACGAAACGGGATAAAGCGGCGCGTCGGCGCCAAGGGGCGATTGGAATGGACACACATCGGGAAAGTGGACTGGAAAGCGCCGATATCCAAAAGATCATGCAGCTTTTGCCGCATCGCTATCCGTTCCTGTTGATCGACCGGATCATCAATATGGACGGCGATACGAGTTGCATCGGCATCAAGAATGTGACGGCGAATGAGCCGCATTTCACGGGCCATTTTCCGGGGCGCCCGGTCATGCCCGGCGTGCTTCTCATTGAAGCCATGGCGCAAACTGCCGGCGCCTTGTGTGTCCATTCGCTCGGTGCGGACAGCCCTCCGCAACTGGTCTACTTCATGACCATCGACAAGGCGAAGTTCCGCAAACCTGTCGTGCCGGGCGATCAGGTGCACTTCCACGTCAATAAAATCAAACAGCGTTCCAATATCTGGAAATTCGAGGCGGTTGCGAAAGTTGACGGCGCCAAGGTGGCCGAGGCTGAAATCAGCGCAATGCTCGTCGACGCGTGAGGACAAATGGCCGATATTCACCCAACCGCAATCATTGACGAGGGCGCCAAACTCGGGCGCGGGGTCCGTATCGGTCCCTATTCGGTTGTGGGCAAGCATGTTGAGTTGGGCGATGGCGTCATTTTGGAATCGCATGCGGCGGTCGCCGGCCATACGAGGGTCGGCGCCGGCAGCCACATTTTCCCGTTTGCCAGCATCGGTCATAAACCCCAGGACTTAAAGTTCGCAGGCGAGGAGACTCGCCTTGAAATTGGCGAAAACAACCAGATCCGCGAACATGTCACCATGAATCCCGGGACGGCTGGTGGCGGCGGTATTACCCGGGTCGGGAACAATTGCCTGTTCATGATGGGATCGCATGTCGGCCACGATTGCCAAGTCGGTGATTATGCGATCCTTGCCAACAACGCGACGCTCGCCGGTCACGTCGAATTGGCCGACCATGTGATCTTGGGCGGGCTGAGCGCCGTACGGCAGTGGACCCGCATCGGGACCGGCGCCATTGTCGGCGGTATGACGGGCGTGGAGTTTGACGTCATCCCCTTCGGTTCGGTGATCGGCGACCGGGCGCGGCTCGCCGGGCTCAATCTCATCGGTTTGAAACGCAAGGATTTTCCGCGCGAACAGATCCATGCCCTCCGCGCGGCTTACAAGGAGCTGTTTGAAACGGAGGAGGGAACTTTGCGCTCACGCGCGGAACTTCTTGCGGCCCGGACCGCCGATCAGCCTTTGGTGAAAACCGTGACCGATTTCATTCTTGAAAAGGACGATCGCCGGTTCTGCACACCGCGCAACGGAGACTGAGGCCGATGTCGACGGAGCTTTCCGCGGCTGCGGACGCACCGGTGGCCGTCATTGCCGGAAACGGCGCCCTGCCGTCCCAGGTCGTTGCCGCCCTTGCGGGGCGTGGACGCAAGAGCTGCATCGTGGCGATCCGCGGTGAAGCCTCCGAGGAAACAAGGGCCCGGGCGGCAACCGAACTCGGCTGGGGCGAAATCGGCCGTCTTTATCAGTTCTTGAGAAAAACAGGCTGCCGCGATGTATTGCTCATCGGCGGCGTGTCGCACCGTCCGGACTTTGGATCGATCCTGGGTGATCTCGGCACACTGCGCCGGCTTCCGACGATCATGCGCGCATTGATGGGCGGCGATGACAGCCTATTGACCAAGGTGATCGGCTTGTTCGAGGTGGAGGGGTACCGGGTCGTGGGAATCAAGGACGTCGCACCGGAATTGTTGGCAAAGGCGGGCGCGCTTGGCCGGATCAAACCGGGGCCGGACGCAATGCGGGATCTCGAGCTTGCGCTCAAGGCGACCGAACGCCTTGGTGAACTCGACATCGGGCAAGCTGCGGTGGCCGTGGCTGGCCGCGTGGTTGCCCTGGAGGGGGCAGAAGGAACCGACGCAATGCTGCAGCGGTGCCGGGACCTCAGGACCAGCGGCAAAGTGCGCGCCAAGGGGCGGGCCGGGGTCCTGGTTAAGGCGGCCAAGCCCCATCAGGATTTGCGAGTGGATCTTCCCACGGTCGGACCGAATACGATTGATCTGGCTGCCGCCGCCCAGCTTGCCGGGATTGCGATTGAAGCGGGCGGCGCGTTGATCGCGGACAAGGAGCAGACACTTGCCCGGGCGGATGCGGCCGGTCTTTTTCTTTATGGTGTCGAACGCTCCACGGTCAGGTGAGGGCGCCGGTGATGAACGCCACCAAACCGGTCTCCATCGCCTTGGTGGCCGGCGAAGAATCCGGGGACGCCCTTGGCGGCGAACTGATGTCCGCTCTAACAACCCGCCTGCCTGACCCTCCTGTTTACATCGGGCTTGGCGGCGAGCGGATGAAGGCGGCCGGCCTCGACAGTTTTTTCGACATGAGCGATGTCGCGGTCATGGGCATGACGGCTGTTTTGCAGCGCCTGCCGTTGATCGTGAAACGGGTCTACCAGACCGTCGATGGCATCGTCGCGGCGAACCCCGACGTTTTGATCATCATCGACAGTCCGGATTTCACCCACAATGTCGCCAAACGCGTCCGCAAACGGGCGCCGCATATTCCAATTGTTGGTTACGTCTCCCCGTCCGTATGGGCCTGGCGGCCGGGCCGGGCCCGGAAAATGAAAGCCTATGTCGATGACCTCTTGGCGATCCTGCCGTTCGAGCCGGCAGCTCACGAACGCCTCGGCGGGCCGCCGACGCACTATGTAGGCCACCCGCTCAGCGAAAACGCGGCTGAATTGAGGCCGGCGCCCGGTGAACGACCCGATATTGCCGCGCAGCATAAAGTGCTTCTTGTGCTTCCCGGCAGCCGGTCATCCGAAGTCGGACGGCTTATGGACACTTTCGGCGCAACGGTGGACCGAATCTCAAAAGCGGTTCCGGATCTTGAGGTTGTCCTTCCGGCCGTGGGTCATCTGGAAGACGTCATTCGGAGCGGGGTGAAAGACTGGCCGGTACAGCCGTCGATTGTCACCGGCCGGGCGAAAAAAGCGGCCGCGTTCCGCCGCGCGCATGCGGCTCTGGCGGCATCGGGCACGGTATCGCTCGAACTGGCCTTGTCCGGTGTTCCGATGGTGGTCGCTTACAAGCTCGATTGGTTCTACAGGCGGGTGAAAGAACTCAACCAACTGTTTTCGTTTGCGGGCGTCTCGTCCATGGTATTGCCCAACATTATTCTGGATCAGAATGTCATTCCCGAGTTTCTGGATGATGATGCAAATCCGGTGGCGCTGAGTTCCGCGGTGTTGCCGCTGCTATCGGATACACCGGGCCGCCGGGAGCAGATCGATGCGTTTAAACGGCTCGATCAGGTCATGCGTTTGCCCGATGGCGCCAGCCAAAGCGGTGCGGCCGCCGATATCGTGCTCCGCCGCCTCCAGGCTTGAACCGGTGGGCCTGACCGCAAAGCGGTCCGAAATCCGTCGGATCTTAAAAGAAAATGGCCGCCTCAACGGGCCGCCCGAGGTTGATGACACTCCCTGACTTTTCCGTGGTCATCCTCGGACAAGGTTCCGGGGATACATAAAAATCAAAGCGTTATGGATGCGCGGAATGGGTCCGGGCATGACTGCCGAAAGAAAAATCGGTTGTCAGCAGTCTGAGGGCGCCGGTTCCGGCGCCCTCATATGCCGTAGCCTTGGACGCCTCAGCGGCGTTGATCGATGGACACGTAATCCCGCTGCTCGTATCCGGTATAGAGCTGACGCGGGCGTCCAATACGCTGAGACGGATCCTCGACCATTTCCTTCCACTGCGCGATCCAGCCGACGGTGCGGGCCAGCGCGAACAGGACGGTGAACATGTTGGTCGGAAACCCGAGGGCACGGAGCGTGATGCCGGAATAAAAGTCGATGTTCGGATAGAGCTTCTTGTCGACGAAATAGTCATCGTTAAGCGCGATTTTTTCCAGTTCCATCGCGACATCCAGCAAGGGATCGTCCTTGATGCCGAGTTCGCCCAGCACTTCATGCGTGGTTTTTTGCATGATCCGGGCGCGTGGATCGTAGTTCTTGTAGACCCGGTGGCCGAAACCCATCAGCCTGAACGGATCGTCCTTGTCCTTGGCCCGTTCAATGAATTCGGGGATCCGGTCAACCGACCCGATTTCCGACAGCATGGTCAAAGCCGCTTCGTTGGCGCCGCCATGGGCCGGTCCCCAAAGACAGGCAATGCCGGCCGCGATGCAGGCGAACGGATTGGCGCCGGAGGAACCGGCGAGCCGGACCGTTGAGGTCGATGCGTTCTGTTCATGGTCGGCGTGAAGAATGAAGATCCGGTCCATGGCGCGGGCCAGAACCGGATTGACCTTGTATTCCTCGCACGGCACGGCGAAGCACATGTGCAGGAAGTTTGACGCGTAATCGAGATCGTTGCGCGGATAAACGAACGGTTGGCCGACGTGATACTTGTAGGCCATCGCCGCGATCGTCGGCATCTTGGCGATCATGCGCAGCGAGGCGACCATACGCTGATGCGGATCGGCGATGTCGGTTGAATCGTGATAGAACGCCGAGAGTGCGCCAACCGTGCCGACCATGATGGCCATCGGGTGCGCGTCCCGCCGGAAGCCGGAGAAGAACCGGCTCATCTGCTCATGGATCATCGTGTGATAGGTGACCCGGTGGACAAAATCGTCCTTTTCGGCCTTTGTCGGCAATTCGCCGTAGAGCAAGAGATAGCAGGTTTCGAGGAAATCGCCGTGATTGGCCAGTTGTTCAATCGGATAGCCGCGGTAAAGCAGCGTGCCTTCATCGCCGTCAATATACGTGATCTTTGATTCGCACGACGCAGTCGACGTGAATCCCGGATCGTAAGTAAACATCCCGCTGTCATTGTACAACGAAGAGATGTCGACAACGGACGGGCCAATGGTGCCGTCAAGAACGTCGAAGGCATGGTTTTGCACACCTACTTGAAGCTCAGCGTTTTTTTCGGCCATTCAGGTAACCCCCTTCTGTAAGTCTCGCGCGCCCGTCTAAATACTTGTTCCCGCGATTTAATTCGCGAAATCCGATTGCAGCCGGACAGCACGGGAGAAATGGTCGGGTTCTGCCTATCCCATTTGCCGCAGTGCCGCAAGCAGGCCGGTCTAGCGCTTTGGTTAAAGGCCAACTTGAACCTTTCCGGTTTCCGCGGCGGGACGGAATAGCCCGTTCCGTCGGGCAAAACGGGCCGGCCAACGGCGGCGTCTACGCAGGTGGAAGCTGGTCCTTGATGCGGGCAAGCGACTCGTCGCGGCCGAGTGCCAGGAGCACATCATAGATGCCAGGTGATGTGCCGCGTCCGGTCAGCGCTGCCCGAAGCGGTTGCGCCACCTTGCCGAGTTTCAATGCCTTGGCCTCGGCGAACGCCTTGACTTCACGCTCCAAGATGTCCGCGGTCCAATCTTCAGCCGCTTCAAGGCACGACACGACGCCGGAAAGGATCGCCCGGGCCTCATCGTTTAGGATCTTTGCTGCCTTTTCATCCAAGTCCAGCGGCCGTTGGCGCCAGAGATAAGACGCGCTGGCCGTCAGTTCGACGAGGGTCTTGGCGCGTTCCTTCAGGCCGGGCAGGGCGGCAAGGGCAGTCCCTTCATGGGTATTCAACCAGTCGAGGATCGCAGCGCCGTCGTCTGTGTGGGCAAGGTATGTCTTCCAATGGACCAAGAGCGCGGCATCCTCTGTTGCCCGCATGTAGTGGCCGTTGAGGTTCTCCAGCTTCTTGAAATCGAACCGGGCCGGGGACTTGCCGACCGAGCCGAGATCGAACCAGG
Organism: Roseibium sp.; assembly: GCA_017643215.1. Classification (GTDB taxonomy): domain Bacteria; phylum Pseudomonadota; class Alphaproteobacteria; order Rhizobiales; family Stappiaceae; genus Roseibium. The sequence continues at coordinate 207,207 of JAEPNV010000002.1, forward strand.
CAATCATGTCCGACGTCGACATGATTTCCTCATCGCCATGGCTCCAGCCGAGCCGGGCCAGATAGTTGCGCATGGCCGCCGGTAGGTAGCCCATTTCGCGATAGGCTTCGGCCCCGAGCGCACCGTGCCGTTTCGACAGCTTCGCGCCGTCCGGCCCGTGGATGAGGGGAATGTGGGCCATGGCCGGACTGTCCCAGCCCAAGGCCTCATAAATCAGGACTTGCTTGGCCGCATTGGTCAGGTGATCGTCGCCCCGGATGACGTCGGTCACGCCCATATCGTGATCATCCACGACGACAGCCAGCATGTACGTCGGGGTCCCGTCCGAGCGCATGATTACGAAATCGTCGAGGTCCTTGTTCGGAACGACAACCCGTCCCTGCACCTTGTCATCGACAACCGTTTCACCGGCTAGTGGTGTTTTCAGGCGGACAACCGGCGGCACGCCCTCGGGCGCTTCGGACGGATCGCGGTCGCGCCAGCGCCCATCGTAGCGGGGCGGCAACCCATTCGCACGCTGGTCCTCACGCATCTGGTCGAGTTCTTCGGCGGTCGCGTAGCACCGGTAGGCGCTGCCGTTTTCAAGCATGGATTCCACGACCTCGCGGTGGCGTTCCACCCGGGCGAACTGGGAGACAGGTTCACCGTCCCAATCGAGTTCGAGCCAGGTCAGACCGTCGACCAGCGCGTCGACCGCCTCCTGCGTTGACCGCGCGCGGTCTGTGTCTTCGATCCGCAGCAGCATTTTGCCGCCGTCGTGTTTCGCATAGAGCCAGTTGAACAGCGCGGTCCGCGCGCCGCCAATGTGCAAATAGCCGGTGGGGGACGGGGCAAATCGCGTAACGGTTTGGTGTGCCATGGTTCTTTTTAAAGGTCTCTGCCAGAATGGGAGGAGAGGCGGCGAGGACGCCGAGGTTGGCGGGGTCTTAGCACAGGCAGTCGAAAGGCAAAACATCCGCCTGGAGCGGCGCGCTGGTCGATGAAGACCTTTCCGGCCGGCGAACTTTGGAGGGATGGTGTCGACTAAGGGCACGCAACCTTCGACAGATGATGACGCGGCGCCGTCTGCGCCGATCCTCGACAGCGACCAGGAGAATATACACGGCCGAAAATCCTTTCCCTGGGCAAACTGGATCCGGCCGGTCGACACGACACTGCTGGGCGAAGGTCTTGAAGACCAAAACCGGCGTCTGACGTCTACGCGTGACCTTCTGTCAAGGCACCATTTGCTCTGGTCTGGATTTGCGTTTTGCGGCGGGATCTGGCTCTATTTCGCGTTGCCGGACGAGCCGAACCTGTTGGTCTTGCTTCCGATTTTTCTGGCCTGCTCGATCGGCGCGCTGATTGCCTGGTCAAGGGCACGGCTTGGACCTTTCGCAATTCTCGCCATGGCGTCATTTGCCGGTGTGGTGTGCGGCGCACTCAGAACCGCCCATGTCGACGGACAGCGGTTCGCGGCGCCCGCGGTTGCCACGTTTTCCGGCTGGGTGCTTGAAAAAAGAATGACGGACCGTGGCCCGCGCCTGCTTGTCGAGGTCGTGGATATGTCTGCGCCAGCGTCGGCAATCCCCGACGGGCGACCCCGCCGGGTGAGACTGAGCGTGCCAAAACGATCGGTGGTCATGGCCGGGGACGCGGTTGAATTGCGGGCAAGGCTCTACCCGCCCGGCGGACCGGTCCGGCCAGGTGGATACGATTTTTCCTTTACCGCCTATTTCGCGCAGATCGGCGCGACCGGATATGCTTATGGACCGCCCGAACCTGCTAGCCTCGGTTCGCCGGCAGCCCGCATCGCCTTTACCGGTTGGCTATCCGGCATCCGGACGTCAACCGCTCAGACCATCGATCGTTTGTCCTCCCGCCATGGCGAGACAACCGCGCTCGCGATTGCGCTTCTTGTCGGCGATCGCGACCGGATCACCGAGCCCACGGAGGAGGTATTGCGGGAAGCGGGTCTTGCGCATGTCCTTGCGATATCTGGGCTGCATATGGCGCTTTTTGCGGGCGGAGCGTTCTCCGTCTTCGTGATGCTGCTTGCCGCAATCCCATCCGTTGCGGTGGCAGTGCCGGTTCACCGGATTGCCGCCGTGGCCGCGCTTCTGGCGGCCACGGTCTATTTGGGCCTTTCCGGCGCCTCGGTCGCGACCCAGCGCTCTTATTTGATGATTTCCCTGGTGTTTTTGGGGATCCTGGTCGGCCGCCGCGGATTGACGCTCCGGAGCGTGGCGCTGGCCGGGCTCGTGTTGTTGACGCTGGCGCCCGAGCGGTTGTTTCACCCCGGCTTTCAAATGTCGTTCGTCGCCGTCCTGTGTCTTGTCGCGGTATATCAGCAGTTCCGGCGCCGGCAGACGGACCGGATCCGGAAATACGAGCAGGCCGGGCTTTTCCGGCGGTCGGTTCGCTGGCTCGGTGTTTGGATCGGCGGATTGTTCATCACCGCGCTGGTAGCGGGCATGGCCACCGGCCTTATCGGCGCGCACCATTTTGGCCGGATCGCGCCCTATGGCCTTGTCGGAAACATGCTCGGGATGCCGGTGTTTTCGCTCGTTGTCATGCCGATGGGCGTTTTGACGCTGCTTTCCATGCCGTTCGGGCTGGCGGCTTATCCGCTCGCAGTCATGGAGGCCGGTCTTTCGGCACTGCTGGATGTTGCCACCTTTACCGCGGCAATCGACACCGGCGACGGCACGCTGGTACCACCTGGATCACTGACCACATTGCTCCTCGTGGCCGGCCTTTTTTTGCTTCTACTGCTGCCGGGACGGGGACGGTTGTTGACGGTAGCCCCGATCACCGCCGGCGCGCTGTTGTTCGCGCTTGCCCGCCCGCCCGATATACAAATCGGCGGATCGGGCGCAGCGGTGGCCGCGCGTGATGAAATGGGAACGCTCCGCTTGTCTGCCCGTCGCGCCGGATTTGAAGCCGACATGTGGCTTCAAATGGACGGTGTAGGTTCAAAGTCTTTTCCAGACCGGAAAATGCTGCCGGATCAGCGGACATGCGATGCCATTGGCTGTGTGGTCAAAGCCTATCCGCCGGGCGGCCGCAACAGTCCAGTAATGCGTGGTCAGGCGGTTTCGGCGGCCCCTGAGCGAACAATCTCCGTGCGGCCTCTCATCCTGGCGTTTCCGACCGCCGGGCAAGCGCTGATCGACGACTGCGCGCGCGCCGATATTGTCGTTACGGATTTGGAGGTATTGGTTCCCTGTCGCGCACCCTTTAAACTGTCCGGGCAAGAGCGGCGGGCGGTCGGCGCGGTGTCGATCTGGCTTGGAACCGAACAGGATCTACGGTCGGGGGAGGTTCGGACGGTGGTCAAGGATTGGCGCAAGGCGAAGACGGTGCCACCGCGTCCGTGGCACCGGTGAGCCGACCGATATCGCCCGACCGACCGCCCGCGATGATGGCCGTCAGGCATATCCGGCCGGCCGGCCGCGGCGAAGATACTGTCCGGTCCGTTCCGCGGTCATCGTCTCATTGGCGCAGACAATCTGCCCGCGCACCATGGTCAGGACCGGCCAGCCGGTAACGGTTATCCCCTCGAAAGGCGTGTAGTCGGCACCGTGGTGAAGATTTTCCTGGCGGATGGTTTGGACCCGCTGGGGATCCCACAGAACGATATCGGCATGGGAACCGACAGCAATCGTCCCTTTTCGCGGATAAAGCCCGTAGGTCTTTGCGTGGTTCGTCGAAGTCAATGCGACGAACCGGTTGAGGTCGATCCGGCCGCGATTGACGCCCTCCGAAAACAGGATTGGCAGCCGCGTTTCGACGCCTGGAATGCCGTTTGGAATGGCGCGGAAAGTTTTCAGCCCGTCGGGATGTTTCTTTCCTTCCGGGTCCTCGTAGCGGAACGGGCAATGATCGGATGAAAACACGTCGAAGACGTTACGTTCCAAGCCTTCCCAACAGGCGGCCTGGCTGTCCGTGTCGCGCGGTGGTGGCGAACACACATATTTGGCGCCGTCAAATCCGGTGCGGTCAAGATCGTCCGCTGTCAACACCAGATATTGCGGGCAGGTTTCCCCAAACACGGTCCGTCCGCGGCGCCGGGCGCGGTCGATCTCTTCCATGGCCTCGCGGTTGGATACGTGCACGATCATGATCGGCACGTCGACGATTTCGGCCAGCGTGATCGCCCTGTGGGTCGCTTCCCGCTCGACGGGGATCGGCCGGGTCGAGGCGTGAAACTTCGGCGCAACGTCGCCGGCCGTTTCGGCCGTGTCACGCAGATACTCGATGGCATCATCGTTTTCCGCATGAACGAGGACCAGTGTGCCGGCCGCCTTGGCGGCGGCAAGGGAGTCCAGGATCGCCCGGTCGGAAAGTCTCAAGCCCGGATAGGTCATGAACAGCTTGATCGACGTGTAGCCTTCAGCGGCGAGCGCGGGAAGTTCCTGGCCGAGAACCTGCGGCGTGGGATCGGTGACGATCAGGTGGAACGAGACGTCGACATGACAGTTGCCGTCGGCGAGGCCATGATACCAGGTCAGCGCGTCGCGGAGCGATTGTCCGGACTGCTGGAGGCAGAAGGGCATGACCGTCGTGTTGCCGCCAAACGCGGCCGCGCGTGTGGCTGAATTAAAATCATCGGCCATGACGACCCGTGGCCCTGACGGCTGAGAGATATGGACATGGCTGTCGATGCCGCCCGGCAAGACAAGGCGGTCCCGGGCGTCGATGGTATGCGCCGCACCGGAAAGACCCTCACCGATCGCGACGATCCGGCCACCTTGAATGGCGATATCGGCCTGGAAAGTGTCCGCCGCGGTCGCGATCGTTCCGCCGGTGATGATGGTATCGAACGCGGTCATGACGACACGGTCCCGCGACAAGCCGGCACGGACTGCCTCCACGCATCGACTTTCGATCGAACGGTTGGGACGGGAGCGTTAGCCACCCAAGTTTCAGCCAGACGATTTCGATTTGCAGTCAAGACCGCTGCGCTTTGATTAAATGGGACAAGAACCTCGTTCGCCATACCGGACCCTCCAAAGTCCGGCAGGACAGTTCAAATTGCATGCCATTCTGAATTTTATTTTTATTGCAATAAATTTCCGGAATGAATTCGCGCCGAAGTCGGGTCAAATGCACAATACTGCGTCAGCGCGCGCCTACCCGCGCGGCAGGTGGCTCAATCGGGCATGGCGGCTCTGAGAACGTCGGCGACGGTTTCGCCGGTGTGGATCAGGTGCGTCCGCCAAACCTCGCCCGCGCGCTTGGCGTCTTTCTTGGCGAACGCGTCCATCACCGCTTCATGCTCGTCGAACGCTTCGCGCCACCGGTGGGGATCAACAATCGCCATATACCGGCCGCGCTTGGCCCGCAGCAGCAGCGCGTGATGGGTTGAGGCCAGGATCGGGTTGCCGGCGGCCTCGACGATGGCTGTGTGGATCGCGCTGTTGAGCTCGAAATAGGCGTCCTTTTCGCCGCGGTCGAAATGGGTGCGCATTTGGTCGTGTTTGGCGCGAAGGTCCGCAAGCGTTGCATTTGCGATTCGTGAGACGGCGAGTTCAGCGGCCAGCCCCTCGAGCCCGGACAGGACTTCAAAGAGCTGCAGGGCCTCCTCCGGCGTGAACGGCATGACCGTTGCGCCTTTGTGCTGGGAAATCTGGACAAGCCCGTCGATCGCCAGCAATTTGAGCGCTTCCCGTAGCGGTGTCCGAGATACGTTCATTTCCGCGCAAACCGTGCGCTCGACAATCCGCGCGCCCGGCGCCAGATCGCCCTTCACGATCCGCTCGCGCAGCATTTCGAGAATCTGTTTCGCCGCCGGTTCGCGTCGCGACAGGCGGTTCTTGGGCTGCGGCGGCGGCGCGCGGGATTGCAGAATGTCCGTCATGTAACTCTAGATAATCAATTCCAAAATCCATTCGTGCCACATCGGACCCCACGTGTCATCGGAATTCACGTTCTTGTGGATGGCGGCCGGCGATTCGGCGCTTGTCCAATCCGGACCGCCCGCCTGGACGGCTGCAGGTGGACATTCCCGGGATCGGATCACGAAGCCGTCTGAGCGCCTACGGACGCCCCATCTTGCGGCAATTAATTGCGCAACCAGAAGCCAAAATGCGCGCCAATTGTGCAAAGTCATTTCAACGGCTCTGTCGCTATAATCTTATATATCTGTAAAATAATGAAAAATAAAAATGGCATGCAATTTGATTGTCGTTCAGCTACCGCGGTCACGGGGACCGGGACAGGCTGGAGGTGATCATGACGACTGATAAGACCCGCCGGGGGATCGACCGGCGCACGCTTTTGAAGACCACCGCGCTTGGCGCTGCGGCGACGATCGCAATGCCCGCCGTTCTGCGCGCCAAAACCAAGGAGATCGTGATTGGCTGCGCCGGCAGCCACACGGCCTGGATGGAACAGATCGTCATTCCGAACTTTGAGAAAAAGTATGACGCCAAGGTTCTGTTCGAGGGCACCAAATCCACGGTCAACCTTGAAAAGATGCGGGGCAACCGGGATCAGCCCTACCTGTCGGTGGTTCAGATGGATGATCCGGTGATGATCCTGGCGGTGGAGGAGGGGCTTTTAACCCCGATCACGCCGGAGCTTGTGCCGAACATGACGAAACTTCGTGACGGCGCGGTGCATATGGACGGTATGTGGGCCAACTATGTCCAGCCCTGGGCCGGGATTGCCTACAACACCAATGCCATGGACGGCGTTGAAAGCTGGTCAGCGTTGTGGGATCCGGCGGCGAAGGGAAAAATCATCATTCCGTCGCTTCAAAACACGGAAGGCATGTGGACGCTCTTCGCCGCCGCAGCGCTTTCGACCGGCAAGCCGCTAACTGAGGCCCAATACGAAATCGACGCAGCGTTCGACAAACTCGGCGAGCTCAAGGACCAGGTTCTTTCCGTCTATACGGTGATGACGCAGAGCTTCAACCTGTTGGAGCAAGGTGAAATCTCCATGCTCTCCGGTCAATTCTCCTCCTATGCGCTGACCCGTAAGGCAGAAGGCGCACCGGTTGATCTGGCCGCCCCCAAGGAGACCATTTTCGCCATGCCGTCAGGCATTTGCATGGTCAAGGACGGCCCAAATCCGGAGCTTGCGACGGCCTATATCAACGAGATGTTGTCGGCCGATCTGCAAAAGGAGATCGCCACCTACGCGAACTCGCTTCCGGCCAACACCGAAGTGACGGGCATGTCGGTGATCCCCGAGGGTACGCCGGTGTTCGGCCCGGACTGGGCGTTCGTCTCCAAGAACCGCAAGGACTGGATCGAACGGTTCGACAAGCTGATGGCTGCCTGATGCTGCACACCACAAAGGTTCCGGTGGCCGATATGGCCGCCGGGACCGGTGATCCTGCGTATCTGTCGGTTGAGAAGGTCTCCAAAGCCTATGGCGCGACACGGGTTGTCGAAACACTCGATTTCGCGGTGGAACGCGGCGAACTCGTCTCCCTGCTTGGTCCGTCCGGCTGCGGCAAGACCACGCTTTTGCGGCTGATCTCGGGACTAATCGGCGCCGACGCCGGGCGGATTGTGGTCGGCGGGCGGGACATTACGAAACTCCCTGCGCACAAGCGGAACGTCTCCGTCGTCTTCCAAAACTACGCATTGTTTCCGCATTTGAACGTGTCGGAAAATGTTGCGTTTGGACTAAAAGCCCGCGGCATCGCACCATCGGAAATCCCTAGCGCCGTCGAAAACGCATTGGCGCTCGTGCGGATGTCCGACTTTGCCGGCAGACCCGTGGGCGCCCTGTCCGGCGGCCAGCAACAACGCGTCGCCGTTGCGCGTGCGCTTGTGGTCGAACCGGATCTCCTGCTTCTCGACGAGCCGTTTTCCGCGCTGGATCGCAAATTGCGCGAGACCATGCAGGTTGAACTCAAGAGCCTTCTGAAGACAAAGGGCATGACGGCTGTCTTCGTGACCCATGATCAGGAGGAGGCTCTGTCGGTATCGAACAGGGTCGCCGTGATGAACGGCGGGCGGATCGAGCAATATGCCGATCCGGTCACGCTCTACACGCGGCCGGCCTCGGCGTTCGTGCTCGATTTCGTCGGCCTTTCAACCCATCTGGCGGGCACCGTGACGGCGGCCGGAGAGGGCTGGATCACCGTTGACACCAGCTACGGGGAGCTGACCTGTCCGGGCCACTTCACGAAGGGCGCGAAGGTATTGGTGGGCGTCCGTCCGGAGCGTATTTCGGTCGGTGCCACACCCGCGGACGGAATGACCGTGTTGAGCGCGCCGGTCGCCGATGTGATGCATCTTGGCTCCAAAACGCATGTTTATGCCGTTCCGACCGGCGATGACCGGCTGGTCGCCGAGCTTTCGGCATCCGACGAGATCCGTGTTGCGGCGGGGACGACCGCAACGTTTTCCTGGCCCGCCGAGGCAACGCTTCTTTACCCTGCGGAGGCCACCCCATGAGCGCCGCGACTGAGGCCGCGCAAGCCCCGCCGGAAATGAGGTGGCGCGTTGATCCGTTTGTGCTTCTGGCCGCGCCGGGACTTTTGTACCTCGCCATCCTGTTCGCGCTGCCGCTCGCGCTGTTGTTGCTTCAAAGCTTTCGGGATGCCGACGGCCATTTTTCGATCGCCGGCTATATCGAATTCTTCTCAGATCCGATCAATCTAGCGGTGACCTGGCGGACCTTCAGGGTGGCCGCGCTCTCGACCCTTTTGTGTCTCGTTCTGGCCTATCCGACCGCCTTTGCGCTGGCCCGCGCCCGGGGTTTTGTCCAATCCTTCATTCTTGTGGCCATGATCCTGCCCTTGTCGGTGGGTGTGATCGTCAAAGCCTTCTCATGGTCGATCGTGCTCAGATCCGATGGCATCGTGAATTCGGCCCTGGTTTTCCTCGGGATTGTTGACCAGCCGATCCGCCTGCTTTTTACCGAAACAGCGCTCATTGTCGGATCGGCGAACGTGTTTTTGCCATTCATGGTCCTTCCCATCTACGCGGTCGTTCGTCAGATCGATCCGTCGCTGTCGGCCGCGGCCGCGACCCTTGGGGCCGGGCCATTCTTCCGGTTCTTCCGCGTTATCGTCCCGTTGACGCTGCCCGGCGTCATCGCCGGCGTGGCCTTTGTCTTTTCACTGGCGATCTCCATGTATGTTATTCCGAGCCTGATCGTGGGTGAGCGGCATGCGACGCTGTCCATGTTGATCGCCCGTTCCTACCTCTTCTTCCGCGACGCACAGCTTGGATCGACGATTTCCGCGATCCTGCTCCTGATTGCGATCGCGGTCGTGCTCGGTTCATCTCTGCTTCTGCGCCGGTTCGAGGGGACGCGGGTATGACGCGGACGGACAGAGTTGCCGTTGTCCTGTGCTGGCTGTTCGCCGCGCTCGTCGTGGTCTACCTGCTGACACCACTCGTGGTGACGGTCATCGTCTCGTTTACGTCGTCGACGGTGTATACGCTGCCACCGCCGGACTGGTCGCTCAAATGGTACGAGCGACTTGGGCGGAAGTCCGGCCTGATGGACTCGCTTGTCCTGTCGCTCAACCTGGCCTTCCTGTCCACCGTGATCGCGCTGATCATCGGCACGGCCGCGGCGCTTGGCGTGCAAAAGGGCCGGTTCCCGGGGCGCGAGGCGATCGCGACATTCGTCGTGTCGCCCTTGATGATGCCCGGCCTCGTGGTTGGCGTTGCGCTGCTGCAGTTCTTCCGGGAAATGGGTTTGAGAGACGCCTATTGGAGCCTTCTTCTGGCCCATATCATCATTACGCTGCCATATGTGATGCGGACGCTGCTCGCCTCGTTGCAACAGTTCGATTTCTCGCTGATCGATGCGGCCAGAACGCTTGGCATGCCATACCCGACCGCGATCCTGCGTGTCATGGTGCCGAACCTGGCGCCCGCCTTCCTGACGGCCGGGCTCTTTGCGTTTCTTGCATCGATGGACAATTATCCGATTTCCATCTTCTTGACCGACGCCCGCAACAAGACGCTGCCCATCCGGATGCTGCAATATCTGGAGGAAACGCCCGATCCGACAATCGCGGCGATTTCCTCCGGTCTGATCCTCATGGCGCTGATCGCGCTCATGGTGTCCGCCCGCACCGTTGGCCTCAACCGGATGATCCAGTAGTGCGCGGGGCGGTTCAAACGGCAAGGGTGGTGAACGCCGGGCATGCGGATCCGACGGCCGTCATCGAAGCCGTACTTGATGCGGTGGACGCGGGAAATCCGGCAATCAACGCGTTCACCGCACGAGACCGCGACCGTAGCCTCGCCGAGGCCGCAACCGTCCGCGACCGTTTGAATGCCGGTGAAAACCTGCCGCTTGCGGGCGTCGCGCTTGCCGTCAAGGACAATATCTGGGTCGAAGGCTGGCCGGTCACACAAGGTTCAAAGCTCTTTGCGGATCATGTCGCGCCCCAGGACGCGATCGCCGTCCGCCGGGCGCGGGCGGCCGGTGCCGTCATCGTCGGGGTCACGACCTGTTCGGAGTTTGCCTGCAAGGGGCTCACACGTACGCCGGCTTACGGCGTAACCCGGCACCCGATGGATTATAGTCTTACGCCCGGTGGATCGTCCGGCGGCAGTGCGGCGGCAGTGGCCGCAGGCCTCGTCGCGGCGGCTTTGGGAACCGATGCGGGCGGGTCCGCACGCCGGCCGGCTGGCCATTGCGGCATCGTTGGATTTAAAGGGTCCATCGGCGCGATCCCCTACGGACCGGGATTTCCGGAACCGTTCTGGGATCTTTCGACGATCTCCCCGATCGCACGTGATGTGGCTGACGCGGCTTTGATGTTTCACGCGCTGATCGGGTTCGACGCTGGCGATCCGGCAAGCTCTCACGCGTTGGAAGCTGAACCGGATGCGGTAGGATCGGCCGCCTATAGCCCACGGTTCGGCCTTAATGTTCCCGTCGATGATGATACGGCGGACGCGGTCGATAAGGCCGTTGATGCGCTGGACACTGCCGGCTGGACGCTGACCCGTGAAGACCCAGTATGGCCGGCGGATGCCCGCGAAGACCACTTGATGCCGCTTCAGCATGCGGGCCTTGCCGCGCTTTACGGCGCGGCCTACCGCCAGCGCCCGGAAATGTTCGATTCTGACATCGCCGCGCAAATTGAACGGGGATTTCAATACACTGGCGCGGATTTGGCGGTCGCACTTGAAACGTCGTGGAAGATCAGACGTGCCGCATCCGAAGCCTTTCGCGCCTTTGACCTTTTGGTCGGGCCAACAACACCCTGCGTGGCGTGGCCCAACGACCGGCTTGGCCCGGACAAGATCGGCGGTGTCACGGTACCGCCGCGCGGGCACGCAGTTTTCACGCCGCTTTGGAACCATGCCCGCACGCCGGCCATATCAATTCCCTGCGGCAGAGGCCTGAACGGTCTGCCGGTGGGGCTTCAAATTGTCGGACGGATTGGCGCGGATCGCCGCGTCCTGAAGGCCGCTGCCGAGGCGGAAGCGATTTTCAAGAATGCCGGTCTGTGGACCGGACTGGAGCGAGCGTGAGAATACTTGTCGTCAATCCGAACACCACCCAGGCCATGACCGACCGCATGGTCGCAGTCGGCCAGACCGTTATGGGGCCTGGAACCGAGCTGGTTCCGATCACGGCCGCGCGCGGCGTCAACTATATCGCCAGCCGGCCGGAAGCGCTCCTTGCCGGAGCGGAATTGCTTGACTTGATCGCACGCCATGAGAACGGGGCCGATGCGGCGATTGTTGCAGCGTTCGGCGATCCGGGTCTGAAGGCCGCGCGCGATTTGTTCGACATTCCCGTTGTCGGCATGGCGGAGGCGGCGATGCTGTCGGCCTGTATGCTCGGCGACCGGTTCGCGTTCGTCACGTTTTCCCACACCCTTGAGCGGTGGTACGCGGACTGTGTCGCGAAGCACGGACTTGGGGCCCGGTTTGCGGGGATTTATATCCCGGATGCGGAATTCGCGTCGGTCTTGACTGTTCAGGACGAAATCATCGACGACCTCGTCACCATCGCGAACGAGGCGATCGACCGAACCAATGCCGATGTTGTCATTCTGGCCGGGGCGCCGTTGGCCGGACTTGCATCGAAGGTGGCGCCGCGGATTGGCGCCCCGGTCGTTGATCCGATTTGCGCCGCCGTGTGTCAGGCTGAAATGCTCGTCCGGCTCGGTGGGCGGGACAATGCATCAAAGACTATCCCCGCCAAGGATGCCGTCGGATTCTCTCCCGCGCTCTCGAAGGCCATCGCCGGCGGATGACCGCAGCTTAGGCGGGCCGTGCGCAATTTTCGAGCAAAATGGCATTCAAAATAAAATATAATAATTAAATCAATATATTAGTTTTGGCATCGGACTTGCTTTTCAAGACTCGAGCTAACCAGATGGGAATATGACATGACCAAGCATCGTTTCACCCGCCGCCAGTTCCTCTCCACGTCCGCCGCGGCCGGTATCGTCGCCGCGTCCGGTATCCGGCCGGCATTCGCGGACGGCAAGACCCTGGAGGATATCAAATCCGCCGGTGTTTTGATGATCGGCTGCGAGGCGACCTATCCGCCTTTCACGTTCCGCGATGCCGGCAAGATCGTCGGCTACGATGTTGATCTGGCGGAGGTGATGTGCGAGTCCCTCGGCGTGAAGGCGGAGTTCGTCGACACCCAATGGTCCGGTGTGATCCCGGCGCTTTATGCCGGCCGCTTCGACGTCATCATGTCCTCAATGAGCTATCGGAAAGAACGGCTTGAAAAGGTCGCATTCTCCATTCCCTATGCCGAGGCTTCGCAGGCCTTGTTGATCCGGGCCGATGACACGGAGACCATCAAGACCGTCGCCGATCTGTCCGGCAAGGTGCTAGGCGTCAAGCTCGGCTCCCCGGGCGAGATGATGAAGGATGGTCTGGCGGAGGAAATCAGCGCTGCGGCCGGTACCGGCTTTGCCGACGTCAAGATCTATGACGATCATCCGGCAGCTTATCTTGCGCTCAGCCAAGGCTCGGTCGATGGCGTCCTCAACACCTTGCCGACGCTGGGACAGGTCATGAAGGACCGGCCCGGCGCCTATGCGCTTGTTCGTCCGGTCGGCAAGCCGAATTGGGCGGGCATTGCCGCGCGCAAGGAGGATCCGGAAATCGTCGCCTTTCTGGACGCGGAATTGACCCGTCTGAAAGCCAATGACGAGATCTACAAGCTCCAGGAGAAATGGTTCGGATTCCGTATGGATCTGGCCGACGACATCCCGTCCTTTTCCTAAGAGGTGACCGCTGAAAAGCAATTTCGGTGAACATCGACTGGGATATCATTGCCAAGGCGATGCCGCTGTTGGCCGAGGGAGCCATCGTGACCGTGCAGGTCTCGTTTCTCTCGGCCATTCTCGGCCTCGTCCTCGGCATCGCCATGGGCCTTGCGGCGCTGTCTGAAACGAGGTTGTTGCGCTGGATCGTCGCGGCCTATGTGGACTTCATTCGCGGAACCCCGCTGCTCATTCAAATCTTTCTTGTTTTCTTTGCCCTGCCGGTGATCGGGATCCGGCTGGATGAATTCTGGGCCGGCGTTCTGGCCCTGTCGATCAACGCGGCCGCGTTTGTCGCGGAAGTGGTGCGCGGCGGCGTTGGCGCCATTGAAAAGGGGCAAACGGAGGCGGCGCGCTCGATCGGCATGCGCAACCGTCAAATCCTCGTTTGGATCCTCTTGCCCCAGGCCTATCGGCAGATGGTGCCGCCGCTGACCAACGAGCTCATCAGCCTCGTCAAGAACTCCTCGCTCCTGTCGGTGATCTCCGTTTACGAACTGACCCGCGCCGGCCAGGCCATCATCTCGATCCACTTCGTGCCGTTCGAGATCTACACGCTGCTTGCTCTTTATTACTACCTGCTCCTCAAGGCGCTTTCGATCCTGTCGAAAAAACTCGAAGAAAGGTTGCCGCAATGGTGAGCAGCTTCCCGCGCCTGCGCGCTGAAGACGTGACAAAGTCGTTTGGCGAGACCGTGGTCCTGAAAGGCGTCGACATGGATGTGTCGGCCGGGGAGACCGTGGTGGTCATCGGCGCGTCGGGGTCCGGCAAGACCACCTTCCTCCGATGCCTCAACAGGCTGGAGACGCCGACCGGCGGCACGATCTGGCTCGACGGCGAAACGATCGGCGGGGCCTTTGACGGGCCCTCCGGTGCCTGGCGTTCGGCCAGCGAGGCGCGCATGGCCGAACAGCGCCGGCAGTTCGGTTTCGTGTTCCAGCGGTTCAACCTGTTTCCCCATCTGACCGCCCGCCAGAATACCGCGATCGGCCCGGAAAAGGTGCGCGGTCTGAAGCGCGCGGACGCTGAGGCACTGGCCGAGCGGGAACTTGCCCGCGTTCAACTGGCGGACCATGTGGACAAGCGTCCCTCGGAACTGTCCGGCGGGCAGCAGCAGCGGGTCGCGATCGCCCGAGCGCTCGCGATGGAACCGCGGATCATGCTGTTCGATGAGCCGACCTCCGCGCTTGATCCGGAGCTCGTCCAGGAAGTGCTTGATGTCATGAAGGCGCTCGCCGAGGCCGGCATGACAATGATTGTCGTGACCCACGAAATGGCCTTTGCTCGGGACGTCGCCGATCGCGTGGTGTTCATGGCCGATGGCGTCATCGCGGAGGAGGGGCCGCCCGAGGCAATCTTCGGGTCTCCTCAAAAAGCCGCTACACAAAAGTTTCTCCGCCACATCGCCCGACATTGAGGTCATATCGATGCGCGACGCCGCAGATCTTGTCATCGACAATGTGCATATCCTTACCGCCGACCCGGACCGGACGGAAATCGCCAACGGCCGGATCGCGGTCAAGGACGGCCGTATTCTGGAGATCGGCCCGGCCGGCGGCGCGGTGCCGGAAGGCGCCAAAACCGTTGACGGAGCCGGAATGCTCGCGATCCCCGGGCTCGTCAATGTACACACCCACACGATCCTGACCATGGTCCGCGGCGTTGCGGAGGACATGGGCTTTGCCCCGGCCTACACGCCCGGCGTGCCGCAGGGCCATATGGTGACACCCGATGAGGCGGTCGCGCTCGCCCGTCTCGGCGCGCTGGAGGCGATGCTGTTCGGCTCCACGCTGATCAACGACACCTATGTCCACACGGAGCTGACGCTCCCGGCCATGGGTGAACTGGGTTTGCGGGTGACCGCCTGTGGCCGCATTCATGATGTGGATTTTTCCGGCGTCTCCAACGGGCGCTGGGACTACGATCCGGCGATCGGCGCGCGCACGCTGCATGATGCGCTGATGCTCGCGCAGCGCTTTCATGGCGCGTTTGATGGACGCCTCGGCGTTCAACTCGCCGCCCACGCGCCGGACACGTGTTCGACCGCGTTTTTAAGACAGGTGCGTCAGGCCCGGGATGAAACCGGACTGATCGTCACCTCCCATCTGGCGCAAAGCCAACTCGAGGTTGAGCGTATCCAGGAGCGCGACGGCAAGACGCCGGTCGAACTGTTCGACGAGCTTGGGCTCCTTTCCGACAAGCTGATCGCCGCGCATTGTATCTTCATGAGCGACGATGATATTGTCCGCGCGGGCCGGGCCGGCATTCACGTTGCCCACATCCCGAAGGGCAATGCCACCGGGGGCACCATGGCGCCGACGCTCCGTCTTCGCGATGCCGGCGCCAACCTGTGCCTTTCGACCGACAATATGCACGCGGATATGGTCGAACTCATGCGTTGGGCTTTGACCATCGGCCGCCTTCAGGCCGGACGGATTTCCAGCGACTGGCAGCCGGAGGACGTTCTCGACATGGCGACCATCCACGGCGCCCGCGCCATGGGCATGGCCGATGACATCGGCTCGCTGGAAACCGGCAAAAAAGCGGACATTGTCCTGATCGACGCCAGGCGCCCGCACTTCACCCCGCTGATCGACGCGCTCGGAAATCTCGTCCATGTCGGCCAGGGACGCGACGTGGCGCACGTGTTTGTCGACGGCGAACAGGTGGTCAAGGACGGTCAGCCGACGAAGGTGGACGCGGCGGCCATCATGGCGGATGCGCAAGCGGCCGCCGACGCGCTCTGGCAGCGGGCGACGGCAGCCGTTTAGGCGCCCAGCCGAGGGTGCGTGTCATGACGGTCGTTTCCCAGGTCTCGTCCCCCGGGTCCGGCTCTGCCGGTTCGTCGAAATGTTTGGTTAGCGTAAGAGCTAATTCATTGCCATTGGTTGAAGGCAAATGGGATCAGTCTTTCATGCGCCGGCCGCCGGGATCGTAGAGCGGGCGAACTGATGCTGTCGCTGCGACCCGCTCTCCCATGACGTCGATCTCATAGGTGGATGACAGAACCTCATCGGTGCTCTCGCCCGCGCAGGAGACATAACCAAGACCCACAGCCGCGCCAAGCGTATGACCGTAGTTACCGGATGTCAGATGCCCAACGAATTCGCCGTTTCGAAAGATCGGTTCGTAATGATAGAGCAGCGGTTCGGGATCCTTCAGCAAGAATTGCAGCAGCCGTGTTTGCGGCCCCATTTCCTTGCGTCTTAAAACCGCGTCCCGACCGATGAAATCCGGCTTGGCGGTATCGACGGCAAATCCCAGACCGGCATCGATCACATGATCTTCGGTCGTGATGTCGTGCCCAAAGTGCCGGAAGGCCTTTTCGATCCGGCAACTGTCCATCATGTGCATGCCGCAGAGGTTCAGGCCCACCTTCTGTCCCGCCTCATGAAGCGTCTCGAACACGTGCCCCGACATATCGGTGGGGATGTAGATTTCCCAACCAAGTTCGCCCACATAGCTCATCCTATGGGCGCGGGCCACGGCCATGCCGATTTCGATTGGCCGCGCTGTCCCAAAAGGTGCTGCCGCGTTTCCAAAATCGCACGGACTGACCCGGCTCAGCAAATCCCGTGAGGCCGGGCCCATAACGGCGAGGACGCTCTCTGCATTGGTCATGTCAGTGATCGTCACGCGAAAGGCGCCCGCGTGGCGCGACAACCAAGTCTGATCTGCAAGGCGTGTCGCCGCCGGTGTCACGACCAGGTATACAGTGTCCGAAAGCCGCGTGATCGTAACGTCGGCTTCGATCCCGCCCCGAGAATTCAAGAATTGCGTATAGACGATCCGCCCGGAATGGACCGACATGTTGGCGCCGCACACCAGGTTGAGAAACGCCTCGGCATCCGGACCCTCGACCTGTATCTTTCCGAAAGACGACATGTCGTACATTCCGACATTTTCCCGGATCGCCCTGTGTTCCTGTGCCGCGTTTTCGAACCAGTTCTGCCGGCCCCAGCTGTAGCGGTATTCTCGCTCCTGTCCCTCTCGTGCAAACCAGTTGGCACGCTCCCATCCCGCCACCTCGCCCATGACCGCGCCCTGTGAGAGCAAGTGATGATGGAACGGACTGCGTCTTACACCCCGTGCCGTTGCTTTTTGGCGGTGAGGGAAGTGATCGGCATAGAGCAGCCCAAGCGTTTCCTTTGACCGCTGATAAAGGTAACGCGCATTGCCCTGGAACGGTTGCATACGCGCAATATCCACGGCGCCCAGATCAAAAGGTTTTTCGCCGTCCTCCATCCATTGGGCGAGCGCCATGCCGGCTCCGCCCGCCGACTGGATCCCGATGGAGTTAAATCCGGCCGCCACCCAGAAATTGTCGGTTTCAGGCGTCAGGCCGAGGTGATAAGCGTCGTCCGGCGTGAAGCTTTCGGGGCCGTTGAAGAAGGTATGAATGCCGGCCTCGGCGAGCAACGGCATCCGGCTGCAGGCCGCTTTGAGGATCGGTTCGAAATGGTCGAAATCCTCCGGCAATTGATCGAATTCAAACGCCTCCGGAATGCCGTCCATGCCCCAGGGCTTGGCAACCGGTTCGAAGGCGCCGAGCAGCAGTTTCCCGGCATCCTCCTTGTAATAGGTGCATTCGTCCGGAATCCTGAGAACCGGCAGGGTCCCAAGACCGGAGATCGGCTCGGTCACGATGTAGAAATGCTCACATGCATGTAGCGGAACATTCGCGCCGGCCATGCGGCCAACGTCCCGTCCCCACATGCCCGCACAATTCACGACATGCTCACACCTGATATGCCCGGTGTTGCCGTCATCATCCCGCCAGTCGACCCCCAGGACACGGCGCCCCTTTCGGGGTAAACCAGTGACCTTTACGTTTTCCACCAGCCGTGCACCTGCGTTCCTCGCACCTTTCGCCATTGCCAGTGTAATGTTCGCAGGGTCGCCCTGGCCGTCGCTTGGCAACCAGACACCACCGGTCACGCCGTTTGTATTGAGGTGCTCGTAGCGGGTCTTGATGTCCGCAGGGCTGAGTTCCTCGACTTCTACGCAGAAGGCCCGGGCCATGGCGGCCGTGCGAAAAACCTCCTCGCGGCGTTCGGCCGTCAACGCGGCGGTAATGGAGCCGCACCGCCTGAAGCCTGTCGAAATGCCGGTCTCCGCTTCAAGTGTGCTGTAGAGCTCCTGGGTGTATTTCGCCAGCCGGGTCATGCTGGGCGAGGACCTGAGCTGTCCGATGAGACCGGCGGCGTGCCAGGTCGTGCCCGACGTCAGCCGTTTGCGTTCTAAGAGGATGAGGTCCTTCCAGCCCTGCCGCGCCAGATGATACACCACCGACGTTCCGATGACCCCGCCGCCGATGACGACGACATTCGCACTGCTTGGTAAGTTCGTCATGAGCGCTCCGCTGGGACACCGGCCGGATTAAGTGGCAACAAGACTAAATACACTCTCCGCCATCGATGACGAGCGCGTGTCCTGTCATGAACGACGAGCGATCGGAGGCCAGAAAGACGATGCTGTCGGCGATCTCCTCAACGGTGCCAAATCGGCCCATCGGTATCGCATTGGCGATGTAGTCCTCGAGCTTGTGGCGTCCACCCATCTGGATTTCGAATCCACGGTTGAACGGCGTATCGATGAAGCCCGGGCAAAGCGCGTTGAACCGAATGTTTTCCGGTGCATAGTCGGCCGCCATTTGCCGGGTCATGGCCAGGATCGCATGCTTGGTCGTGCAATAGGCGATCATTTCACGGTCGTACTGAATTGCAGAGTTCGACGCGGTGATGATGACGCTGCCGGCGCCGTTTGCCCTCATGGCTGGAAGCGCCGCCTGTGCGGCAACGAAATGCGAGCGCACATTGAGGGCCCAGGATGCGTCCATGTGTTCGACCTCGACGTCTTCCAGCTTCCCTTCGATTTGAATGCCTGCGTGGGAATGTAAAATGTCGAGGCGTCCGTGCTGTTCGAAACTGTCGGCAATGGCTGAGCGAAGCGCGGTATCGTCACGCACGTCCAAGGTGCGCGGCTCGGCCCGACAGCCCTCTTGCACGATCGCTTCCGCCACGGCTTCGGCCGCGGCGCGGTCCCGGTCCGTGACAACGACATGGGCCCCTTCAAATGCCAGCGCTTTCGCCCCGGCGGCTCCAATTCCAGACCCGGCACCGGTGACGAAGGCAACCCGGTTTTCAAGCTGCATAGACATCTCCCCAACCTCGCACGACCTCAACTCCTTGGCCGCCGCCGAAGGATGAGCTGGGCGATGATCAACAAAAGCAATGAGGCGACCATGACCATGGTCCCGATGGCGTTGATCTCCGGAGTGACGCCTCGGCGGATTGACGAAAAGACGTAGATCGGCAACGTGGTTTCGGACCCGGCCACGAAAAACGCGATGATGAAGTCGTCGAAGCTGAACGTGAAACTCAAAAGAAAACCGGCCAGGATCGCGGGTGCGATCAGCGGCAGCGTCACTTGGCGGAAGGTGCCCAATGGCGTGGCGTAAAGGTCAGCCGATGCCTCCGTCAGCACTTTTTCCATGCCCGCAAGCCGGGCGCGGACGATGACGATCACAAGCGCCATCGTGAACATCGTGTGGGCCGCGATCAGCGATCCAATTCCCATCGACAGGCGGGGAGGCTGCCCACCCTCGAACCACAGTGATGCAAGCAGCGGATTGAGGACGTCGAACACTGTGACGAGGGCGATCAGTGTCGCGATGCCGATAACGATCCCGGGGATCATGATCGCGATGTAAATAACCCCGTCAAAGACCGCGCGGGCGGGACCGCGAATGTTTTGAAGGCCGACTGCAGCAAGCGTCCCCAATATGCTGGCGAGGGTCGCCGACACAAAGGCGACGAATAGGCTTGTTTCCAGGGCGTCCATGACAAAGGGATTTTTGAAGGCCCGGGCGTACCACTGCACCGAAAAACCTTGCAACTGACTGGCGTGACGTCCGGCATTGAAGCTGAACAGCGCAATGATCGCGATCGGGGTGTAGAGAAAGAGATAGACGCAAACGGCATAGATACGCATCGCGCCCTCACATGATTGACACGTCGTCGCGGCCGCTTTGCAGCCGTGCGATCACGCGCATGTAAACCGTTACCGTGACCAGCATGATGACGATCAAGGTAAACGCCACCGCCGACCCGAAGGCCCAGTTCCGCGATTGCAGAAAAAGATCGACCAAAGCGTTGCCGACAAAGAAGACCTTGCCGCCGCCAAGCAGCGCAGGGATCAGGAACTCACCCATCAGAAGGATGAAGACCAGCATGCATCCGGTGGCAACGCCTGGGATCGACAATGGCAGGGTCACGGTCAGAAACGTGCGGAGGGGCTTTGCGCCGAGATCGGCGGATGCTTCCAAAAGGCGTTTGTCGAGCCGGTCGAGGCTGACATAAATCGGAAACACCATCAGGGGCAGATAACCGTAGATGATACCGATCAGAACCGCGAAAGGCGTGTAAATCAACCGCACGCCTTCAATGCCGACCATTTCAAGAAGAGCCGGGAGGCCGCGACCGCCAAGGATGAAGATCCATGCGTAGCTGCGAATCAGGATCGAGGTCCAGAACGGAACGATCACCAGGACCAGAAGGATGGTTTTCCACTTCGGATCCGTGCGCACGGCGAGCTGATAAGCCAATGGATAAGCGATCAGCATGGCGGCGATGGTCCCGACCGGCGCCAGGATCATGGTGTTTTTAAACGCCGTGAAGCGCGCCGGCAGATTTGCATATTGCTCAAGGGTGAAAGCGGGAACATAGCCTCCGGCCGGTCCCCGCTCTCCAAAGCTGAACACGAAGATGACGCTCAGCGGCAGCACGAGCATGACCACAAACCATGCCGCGGCCGGTGCAACGAGCAGCCAATTGCGTTCGCTTCGGGTCATGTTCGTGCCGTGCGCCCGCGCAGTCAGGCGGACTTGAACCGCGCGAGCAACTCGGCCCGATTGGGATCGGTCAGCGTCGCCGCGGCACCGAACTCAAGCGCGTCCAGCAATTCTTGGGCCGGATAGAGGATCGGATCATTCAGGATCTCCTCCGGCAAAAGTGCATTCGTGTTCGCGTCCGCGACCGGATAGCCATGGGCCTGAACCTCACGGGCATTCACCTGCGGATCGAGCATGTGGTTGATCAGTGCATAAGCTGCTTCACGGTGCGGTGCGCCTTTGGGAATGGCGTAGTAGTCGCTCCAGATCTCCCCGCCCTCGCGTCCGAGCACGTATTCGATCTCCGGTATATCGCTGTTGAGCTGCTTGCCGTCCCCGGTCCAGCACATGGTCAGCCAGGCATCGCCTGAACGCATGGCCGGCTGATAGTCCGACGAGATCGCAAAGAGATGCGGCTTCACCTCAATCAGCAGTCTCTCCGCCTCGGCAAGTTCTGCCTCGTTCACCGAGTTGAAGGAATAGCCGAAATACTTCAGTGCATTGCCGATGGTAGTCAGCTGATAGTCATGGACCATCGTCCGGCCGGAGAAATCGTCCGTCGTGCGGTCGAAAAAGTCCTTCCAGCTTGTCAGCGCCTTGCCGCCGTCATGCGCCGTGTTGACGGCAAACCCGGTGGTGCCCCAGTTCTTCGGCACCGCGTATAACGTACCGTCGACCGTGCCTGCGTCCGAGAACCGCGGCTCGAACGCCTTTGCGTCGTAGCTTTGCAACTTGGAGACATCGAGTGGCTCGATCAGGTCTTCCGACACATAGGTTGTGATCGTGTAGTTCGTCGGGACAAAGACATCCCAACCGCTGCCGCCGGCCTGAAGCTTTGCCAGCATTTCCTCATTGGAACCAAACACATTGACCTGGACGAAGGCGCCGGTCGCGTCGGTGAACATGTCGAAATTCGCGGTGTCGTGATAGTTCGGCCATGTCGCCAGCACGACTCTGTCGCCGATGTGACTGTCCGCCCGGGCCGGGCGCGGGCGCAGCCCGGGGACCGCCGTGCCAAGAACCAGCGTCGCGGTGCCAAGCCCAGTGACGCCAAGGAAATGACGGCGGCTGACCGAGCCCTTCCTGTAGCGGCTCAACTCTTCCATGAACTTCCGCTTTGAAATGTAGCCATTGTCTTTCATCTGCCGGTACTCCCTGCTACGTGGGTTGAAAAGCCTCAGTCGGGGCTGAGCACGAGGGCCCGGCCCGGGTTCCAGTTGATGTGGACCTGTTCGCCGGTTTGAAAGGACATGTCCCCAGATTCGATCAGGCGGGGCGTGAGCACATTCACGGTCCCGAGCGCCGGGTGCTGGACGAGATATTCGGTGTGTTCGCCCAGGAAGATCCGGTTGTGGACCGTGCACGCCAGACCTCCGGGAACCGCATCGCGGCTCATCCGGATCTGCTCCGGACGAACACTCAAACACACGGCGGCGCCGACGCTCAATCCGGCGGTCGCGGCCCCCTGAAGCCGGAGGCCGGATCGCGTTGCGAGGGTGGCAATCCCGTCAACGACAGCATCGATTGTGCCGTCGAAGAAATTTGATGTGCCGACAAAGTCGGCGACGTAGCGGGATTTTGGTTGATCATAGAGGTCTTGCGGACTGCCGGTTTGAACGATCCGGCCGCCGCGCATGACGCATATGCGGTCGCTGAGGGAGAGCGCTTCTTCCTGATCATGAGTGACCAGGACAAAGGTGATCCCGATTTGCCGCTGGAGGTCCTGCAATTCAATCTGCATTTCCTTGCGCAGTTTACGGTCAAGGGCGGCGAGCGGCTCGTCCAGAAGCAGCAGTTTCGGCTCGTTTACGATCGCACGGGCAAGCGCCACGCGTTGTTGCTGTCCGCCTGACATTTCCCAAACGCGCCGGCTCTCAAAACCGGTGAGCCGAACGATCTCCAAAGCCCGTCCGACTTTTCCAGCGATCTCGCCCCGGCTCAATCGGGGCCGGCGCTGCCTTAACCCGTAGCCGATATTGTCCGAAACGTTCAAATGCGGAAACAGAGCATAGCTCTGGAACACCATGTTCACAGGCCGCCGGTACGGCTCCAGGTCGTTCACCGCTTGACCGTCGATCAGGACGTCGCCGCTGGTCGGGGCTTCGAACCCGGCAAGCATGCGCAACGCGGTCGTCTTGCCGCAGCCTGAGGGGCCAAGAAACGACAAAAACTCACCTTGGGCGATGCTGAGATTGAGCGCGTCCGCCGCAATGACACTTCCAAAGACCTTCGAAACATTCCGTAGTGCAGCGATGGGCGGTCGGGAGTCCGATTGCTTATTCGCGGTATATTGCAGATCTACCGGAATATGTGCCATGGGATCCAATCTGCATCATATTGCAGGAATGAATATATTTGAGAGAATCCGCCCAGTACTGTAAATATTCAATTCATTATATGATTATTCGCATAGATGGGGAGCCGGGAGCCGCGGATGGATTGGATGGACGCCGCCGGGCGGATAGTGGAGGGTATTGGGTCGCCCGGATTCGGGCCCGTGCTGGCGCAGGGCTTGCGCGAAGTGGCGCCCTACGATTTTACCGTGATTTTTGGCTATGTCGGATCCGAGCGGCCGATTGATCTTTATGACGATTTCCCGCCGGACCGGCGCATCCTCCATGTCGAGGAATATCAGGAAGGACCGTATCTCCTCGACCCGTTTTTCCTGATCACATTGGATCCGGCCGAAACCGGGCTCTGGCGTATGCGGGAGATTGCTCCCGACCGGTTCTATCAGGGCGAATATTACCGCAGCTATTATGCCCAGACCGGACTGGCGGAGGAGATTGGTTTCCTGATCCGCATCAACGCGGATCTTCTCATCGTCGTGTCTTTGATGCGCAAGGAGAAGAAGTTTTCAAATGCCGAAGTGCGCGCCTTGAAAAGGATCTGGCCCGTCATTGATGCGGCCTGCCGGAAGAATTGGAAAGACCTGACGATTGCGGACAGCGCGCAGTCCACCAGCATGCAGAACCGGATCGAAAGCGCTTTTCGCAGCATCGGCGAGGGGGTCTTGACGGCTCGGGAACGTCAGATTGTTGAGCTGACCCTTCGAGGGCACTCAGCGGACGCCATCGGGAAGCTTCTGTCGATTTCCTCTGGAACGGTCCGGATTCATCGCCGGAACATCTATACAAAGTTGAGGATCAGTTCGCAGGGCGAGCTGTTTTCGTCGTTCATCAACGCAATGCTCGACAGCGGTTCCGCGCAGCCATGAATGGGAATTCGGACCGCGCGGCTATTTGATCGCAAAGCGAGCATGCGCGGCACCATGCGACGTCGGGAACTGGCCTGTCTTGCCCGGAACGATACATCTCGTTGACCATGCGCGGATATCCGGCGTGGCGGTTGGAGGGCAACGTGAAATCGCCGACGACGTGCTTTTCGAGCTTGCCGGCAGCTACGAAACGGTCAATCCAGACGGCGCGAATTTCAGCCAAATTGGATATCAGATCGGTGCCGGTGCGGCCTTGAAAAGAGAGTTCGATCCGTTCGTTGTCTCGGCAAGTGCCAATTTCGGCGGGTATTGGCTGGACCATGGGCGGACCCATCAGACCACGTCCGGCACACATCTGGCCGGCGATGAGTTTCATGGTCAATTCGTCGGCGGTGAGCTTCGGGCCTATAGCGTGGACGTGAATGGCGGCGTGTATGTCCGGCGGTCTTTTTGCGGTCTTTGAATCGACCCCGCATTGGACCGCATACATCTTGGCCGCGGAGTGAGTGAGGGCCGTGGTCTATCTCATTCCCGCCTTGGAACTGATCCGGACTGGATTGTCCGGGCCGGGTTCGCCAGACGCGGAACGACACGCCTGGTTTTGGCAAGGCTGGTTGCCAATCAGATCGTGTCTTTCGGCATTAGACGTCCATTGCCGCAAAATCTCGGCCGATCCGGCTTCACGGGAAGCGGACAACTCTGACACGCTTACCAGGACAATCCGGCAATCATTCCTTAACAGTTGTAGAACACAGTGAGAACAGGTATGGTACGTTCCTGATTTGTACCCTTCACGGTGCGCTTGGAGAAACGCGAATGTTGACGCGCAAGCAGTACGAACTCTTGATGTTCATCCATGAACGGCTGAAGGAAACCGGCGTGCCGCCGTCCTTCGACGAAATGAAGGAGGCCCTGGATTTGCGTTCCAAATCCGGCATCCACCGGCTGATCACCGCTTTGGAAGAGCGCGGTTTCATCCGGCGCCTGCCGAACCGGGCGCGGGCCATGGAGGTGATCCGGTTGCCTGATTCGATCGCGCCGGGGCTTGGAGCGCCGCGCGGGCGCGGGAGTTTTTCGCCCGAAGTCATCGAAGGATCCTTAGGCAAGGTCGCGCCTGCGGCGGAGCCGGCAGCCAATCCCGGCATAGACACGGGCGCGGAGATCCCGGTCATGGGCCGGATCGCCGCCGGCGTTCCGATCGAGGCGATCCAGACCCACAGTCATTCCATCTCCGTTCCACCCGATCTTCTGGGCAAGGGCGAACACTATGCGCTTGAAGTGCGCGGCGATTCGATGATCGAAGCCGGCATCTTGGATGGCGATACGGTGCTGATCCGGCGGACGGAAACGGCCGACAGCGGTGACATTGTCGTCGCGCTCGTCGACGAAGAAGAAGCGACCTTGAAAAGGTTGCGGAAAAAAGGCGCGTCGATCGCGCTGGAAGCGGCCAATCCGGCCTATGAAACGCGTATTTTCGGACCCGGACGGGTCCGGGTGCAGGGACGTTTGGTGGCCCTGTTCCGTCAATACTAATCGGAATTGAGCCAGGTCCGGTGTCTGTATTCGGACCTGGCCCTCTCACCAAAAGCCGGTGCGACTATCACGACCCGAGCATTGTCTCGTTTGAGTGCGGATCGGTAAGGTTTTGCGTGAGGAACGCCTCAACGGCCGTTCGCATGCCCGGCGTTTCCTCGTGTCCGGCGGTCTTGTCGACCACCACCTGCAGGTTGGCGGGGTAGTCACGATAGGCCCGTTCGACGGTTCGTAACGCAGGCATCAGTGCGTCCGGCGGCGTCAGCGGATCCTTTAAGCCGGCGCAGATCAGTTGCGGCCGCGGCGCAACGAGAGCGGCAACGCCGGCCAGATCGCCCTGTTTCAGCAGTCCGGGCACGGTCATATAGGGACCGTGAAGATCGTGCGCGCCGGACGCGATGAGCGGGGCCATATTGGCAAAGGCGCACAAATGGGCGACCGCGCGGATCCGCCCATCGAGCGCCGCCAGGAAATAGGCCAATGTCGCGCCCATCGAAATCCCGAGCCCGGCAATGCGGTCGGGCCGTATATCCGGCCGTCCGCAAAGATAGGTGATACCCGCAATCTGTTCGGCAAGCATCACCCCGATCAAGGGCCGGCCTTTCCAAAGCTGCGCCTTGGCAAGGCTGCTTTCCGTTCCCATGACCTGACGGGCGCCAAAGCCCGGCATATCGAGGCAAAGCGATGCGATCCCGGATTCCGCGAGACGGGGCCCGTATGCCGGCTCGCGCAGCGCCGGCCGGCCAAGTTCAAGCTCGCTGCGCCCGATCGAATACCGGTTTCCGTGAGCGTGACAGTAAAGCACGGCGGGAAACGGCCCTGGCCCGGCAGGCCGGATCAAGGTCGCTGGAACATCCTCATCTTGAATGGCAAGGCTCAGGGTTTCGACATGGCCAAAACCTGTGGGCCACTCCGCGATGATCCGGGCCGCCGGAGAGACTGCTGTCGTCAGCTCACAAGTCAAACCCAACAGATCACACAGGTTTCGAATTGTAAGTGGTCCCTTGCCGGGCGGTTCTTGCGTGGAACTGGCCATGGGCCACACCGTGCCAGCTTCAAGGACCGTCGTCACGCTGTTTGGCGAACCAGTGACACCTCACCGCCATGGTCAGCCCCGATCTCCCGCCAATCCGTCTTGCGCAGAAGATTTGTTCCGCTAAAGTAGTACACTAGTATTCTTGATTGTGGGGAGCGGAATGCGTCAGACATGGCGTTGGTTTGGTCCAGATGACAAGGTGACGCTGTCCGACATCCGGCAAGCGGGTGCGGCGGGCATCGTGACCGCGTTGCATCACATCCCGACCGGACTGCCATGGCCCCCTGCCGAGATCATCCAGCGTCAACGGGACATCGAATGCCTGCCTGACGGGTCCGCGACCGGTCTTGCCTGGGAGGTTGTCGAGAGTTTGCCGGTATCGGAGGATATCAAAACCCAAACTGCCGATTGGCGGGCGGATTTGGACGCTTATCGGACATCATTGGAGAACCTGGCCGCCGCCGGTATCCGCACCGTTTGTTACAATTTCATGCCGGTGCTCGATTGGACCCGAACCGATCTGGCCCACACCGTCGCCCATGGTGGTACGGCGATGCGCTTCGATCTCATCGATTTTGCCGCGTTCGACCTGTTCATCCTGGCGCGGGGAGGAGCCGCGGAAGATTTTCCGGAGGCGGTACATGAGGCGGCCGAGGCGCGGGTTTCCAGGATGGAAGACCGGGACAAGGCCAAATTGGCGGGCAACATCGTTGCGGGTCTGCCAGGGGCTGCCGAGCACTGGACGCTTGATGGCATCAAGGATCAGCTCCAGGCCTATTCCGGGATTCGCGAGGACAGGCTTCGCCAGCATCATTTTGATTTTCTTGAGGCCGTGGCGCCGACCTGCGAGCGCGTTGGCATCCGCATGTGCTGTCATCCCGATGATCCGCCATTTCCGCTTCTCGGACTGCCCCGCGTCATGTCGACGGAATCAGACTATGACCGGCTTTTTGCCGCCATCGATCACCCCTCGGTTGGCATGACACTGTGTACCGGCTCGCTGGGCGCGCGCCCGGACAATGACTGCGCGGCCATGGTCCGGCGCTTCGGACCAAAGATTCATTTCCTGCATCTTCGAAACGTGACGCGCGAGGCCGAAACGGTTCCGTGTTCGTTTTTTGAGGACGAACACCTTGGCGGACAGACCAATATGGTCAAAGTGGTTCACGCCGTTCTGGAAGAGGAACGCCGGCGGAAAACCGAAGGCCGGGCGGACCATGACATCCCCATGCGTCCTGACCACGGGCAGGACATTCTGGACGACCGGCACCGGGTTGCCCAGCCCGGATACCCGGCGATTGGCCGGTTGAAAGGTCTTGCGGAACTCAGGGGTGTCATGGCGGGCCTGACCTTCGCCGCAACGAGCAAGGGGCAACTCGATGGCGCAGCTTGAACAGGACCTTGATCAGGCACCCCTGGTCAGGGCGCTCGCCGGTATTGAGATCGACAGGGCAACGGCGATCGCCCCGCAGCTCTACCAGGCATTGCGCGCCCGGATCATCGACAATCGTTTGCCGCCGGGCGTGAACGTCAATGAAAGTGATGTTTCGCGCCTGTGCGATGTCAGCCGCACGCCACTGCGCGCGGCGATGCAGCAACTCGCAGCCGAAGGCCTGATCGTGACCCGCCCGCAGGTCGGGTCGGTGGTGGCCCCCTTGGATGAGGACCGGATGCTTGAAGCGGTTCTCATCAGATCGGCGCTGGAACAGGCGGTCGTCCGCCAGCTTTCGGCAAAGGGCCTGGACGAGGGAGGACTTTCGGAAAATCTTGCCATGCAGGAACAGGCGGCATCTGACGACGACTATGCAGCATTCTTCAAATTCGACGAGCGGTTCCACCGGATGCTTGCGGGGCAGGCGGGCCTGCCGCGCGCCTGGCAGTTGGTCCAGACGGTCAAGGCACATGTCGATCGTCAAAGGCTTGCGCTGATGTCGTCGATCCCGGGCCGCTCAATGGCTGCTTATCGCGATCATTTGCGCATTCTAGATCTGATCCGGGCAGGCGACGGTGAGGGAGCGGCACGCGAGATGGACCGCCATGTGCGGACAGTTTTGAACGGTCCGGATGTGAAAACAGATTGAGCTTTGGGCGAATTTGGCGCCTCATTGCGCTGATTGAGGCCGATTGATTTAGAGGTAATTGTGCACTAGTATACCAGTAAAAGTGGGAGGACATTGGAAATGGCTTATTTTTTGCGTAAATCTGTCGCCGCCGGCGTGGCCGCCTTTGGCCTGATGGCCAGCGCCGCCCTTGCGGAGACCGAACTTCGGATCGCGTGGTACAATGACGGCATCGAGGGCGAAGTCATGCGCGACATCCTCGACAAGTTCGAGGCGCAGAATTCCGACATCAAAGTCACGCTCGATGTGTTGCCGTACAAGGCCATCCTGGAGAGCCTTCCGGTTCAACTTGCGGCCGGCGAGGGGCCGGACCTTGCGCGTGTCACCGATCTTGGGGGATTGTCCGGGCATTATCTTGATCTCACGCCGCATGTGTCCGACCCGGCGTATTGGCGGGAAAACTTCGGGCCGTTCTTGAACTGGATGCAGCCGGTCGGCGAACCAGAGCAGATCTCCGGTTTCATGACGCAACTCACCGTGACCGGGCCGTACGTCAACAAGACGCTGTTCGAGCAGGCCGGCGTGAATATGCCCGGCGAGAACGCGACCTGGGACGATTGGGCGGCGGCCGTCAACGATGTCGCCAAAAAGCTCGACATTCCGATCCCGATGGCCTGGGACCGGTCCGGACACCGGGTGGCGGGTCCTGCAATTGCGATGGGCGCGAACATGTTCGACGCCAATGGCGAGCCCGCGCTGGTGGATGACGGCCTGAAGGCGATGGCCACCACGCTCTACAACTGGCACCAGGACGGCACGATGGCCAAGGATCTGTGGGGTTCGGTCTCCGGATCACAGTATCTTGGGGCGAACGAGGATTTCGCCAACGCCCGCGTCGTCATGTACATGAGCGGATCCTGGCAGATCCCCCAGTTCGCCGAGAAGATCGGCGATGCCTTTGACTGGTGGGCCGTGCCGGCGCCATGCGGTCCGGCGGCCTGTACCGGCATGCCCGGCGGCGCCGCGCTGGTGGCACTCAAGACCACCGAGCATCCGGCGGAAGTCGGCAAACTGATGGACTATCTGTCGTCCGAAGAAGTCTTGAACGAGTTCTATGGCCGGACCCTGTTCATTCCGGGGCATTTGGGCCTTGCGGAATCGGGCGTGGATTTCAAAACTGACGATCCGCGCGCAAAACACGCTCTTGAAACGTTCGCCGGCGCGGTGCCGGGCATTTCGCCGGTCGCATTCGACCTTCAAGGCTATGTCTACAACCGCGTGATGTTCAACGCGCTGATTTCCCGCCTGGGCGAGGCCATCGTCGGGGAAATGACGCTGGACCAGGCCTTTGAGCGCATGACCCAAGACGTTGAGAAGGAAATCGCCGAAAAGAGACGCGACGGCTAGTCGCGCGGCGCGAGCCAAAACGGCTCATCTGAAAAAATCCACCCGGCGCTGATCTTAAAAATCCGCGCCGGGCGGAGACCAAACGAACGGGACGCCGTTGTCCCGGTCCTTTCGAGCCGCGAGCCCTAGTCCATGGTCCTGGAAACCGATCCGCGTGCCGAGCCGGAAACCATCGGGCACCGCGTGAAATCAGCCCTGTCGGTCCCGGCGGTGGCCTTCTTCAAATTGCTCGATGTTCCGTTTCGGTGGTTGCAGCGCCTTCTGGGCATCGGGTCGATGCCTTACCTGTTCTTGCTGCCGAATCTCGCCTTTTTCGGGCTTTTTGTGATCGTGCCGCTGTTCTTGAGCCTTGGTTATTCGGTCACCGGCGGTACAAACCTTTATCTCGGCGAGCGGCCCTATGTCGGCGGCGAGCAGTATGGCTATCTGTTCCAGTGCGAAAACTACACGGATCCGGCCACCTGCCGTGAGGACCGGTTCTGGAAGGCGATCTTCAACACCGGCGTGTTTGTGTTTTTCCAGGTCGGTTTCATGGTTTTGTTTTCGCTGGTGACGGCGTTGATTTTGAACCGCGAAATCCGCGGGCGCGGATTTTTCCGGGCCGTGTTCTTCTTTCCGGTCCTCCTGTCGCCGGTGGTCGTCGCTCTGATCTGGAAGTGGATCCTGCTGCGCGACGGCGTTTTGAATGCGTTCCTGGTGTCCATGGGGCTCGACCGCATCCTGTTTTTTGTCGATCCGACCTGGGCCATGTTTTGGGCAATCTTCGTGTCCGTCTGGGCGCATATGGGGTTTTACACGCTGATCCTGCTAGCCGGACTTCAGGCCATTCCCCCTGATCTTTATGAGGCGGCGGAGATGGATGGCACCAAAAAGGAGCGGGTGTTCTGGCGGATCACACTGCCGCTTCTTTGGCCCAACATGCTGGTTGTCATCGTGTTGGCGCTGATCAAGTCGGTTCAGATCTTCGACGAGGTGTTCGTTCTGACCGGCGGTGGGCCGGGCACGGCAACGCAGTTCATCGTCCAGTATATTTACACGACCGGATTTGCCAATCAGGTCCAGAATTTCGGGCTCGCCTCGGCGGCGTCCGTGGTCCTCGGCGTTGTTCTATTCGTGCTGACGCTCGTGCAACTGGCCGTGACGCGGCGCAAGGACGAGGGCTGACCGATGGCACTTGCCCAAACAACCGCGTCCGACCGGTCCGTCACCGCCTTTTTGACCCGCAAGCGGGAGGGCGGCCAGTGGCACTGGACGGATGTCTTCACCTACATCTACCTGTTCCTCGGGGTCCTGTTGATGTTCGGGCCGGTCGTCTGGCTCGTCCTGTCGTCGTTCAAGACACCGGCCGGCCTGCTTGAATTCCCGCCGACCCTTTTGCCGCTTGGCCAGATCGAGGTGCAGGTCGAGGGTTACGACGACCCGTTGCCGCTGTTCAATGTGACCATGGAGGATGGATCCGTCCGGGAACTCGCGCAGATCCGGCGCATTGGGATCATGTCCCAAATGGTGGACCCGGCCGATCCGGGCGAGCGGATCAGCGTGCCCATTGCGGCCCGCGAACCGATCCGGGAAATGCGCGTCGCCGTTGAAAACTATGTCGACCCGCTCGAACGCTTCAATTTCCTTCGCTACCTGCAGAACTCCGTGGTCGTGACGCTGGTCTCGACGCTGATCACGCTTTTGATCAACTCGATGGCCGCCTACGGGCTTGCGATTTACGAGTTCAAGGGCCGGAACGCGATCATGTTGTTTGTGATCGGCACCTTGATGATCCCGGTCACGATCATTCTTGTCCCGGCCTATCTGGTCGTGACCCAGCTTGGCATGGTCAACACCTTGTGGGCGGTGATCCTGCCGGGTGCGGCGACGCCGACGGGCGTGTTCTTATTGCGCCAGTACATGTTGACGATCCCCAAGGACCTGATTGAGGCCGCGCGCATGGACAAGGCCAGTGAGTGGGCGATTTACTGGCGGATTGTGCTGCCGCTGTCGCTTCCGGCGATTGCCGTGCTTGCGATCTTTTCCGTGATGTGGCGCTGGAACGACTTCCTTTGGCCGCTGGTCGTTCTGACCCGCAACGAGGTCTACACCCTCCAGATCGGTCTCAATGCCTTCCAGGGCGAACTGGACGTGCAGTGGCACTACGTGCTGGCCATGACCGTCGTGACCTTGATCCCGGTCACACTGGTGTTTGCGTTCCTGCAGCGGTTCATCACAACCGGCATTGCGTCATCGGGGATGAAGTGATGGCGAACACGCCGCTGATCTTCTTTGATCCGTTCCCGCGGACGGACGCCATGGTGTTCACACCCGATGTCCAGGCGGCCTGCGCGGAACTTGGCCGTGTGGTCAGCCATTTCGGTTCGCGCGCGCCCGACGATCTGGTCGAGAGCCTTCTTCCGGACGTTGACATCATCGTTGGGCAGACGGCGATGCCGGCCGAGCGTTTCGATCGCGCCCCAAACTTGAAGGCGATCTTGAACGTCAAGGCCAATTGGGAACCGAACATCGACTATGGCGAAGCCCATCGGCGCGGCATTCATGTGCTTTCGGCAGCGCCGGCCATGGCACCGGCGGTTGCCGAATACTGTCTTGGCCAGGCGATCGCGCTGGCACGTGGATTTGCCGCATCCGATCGTTTGTTTCGGTCCGGGCACGAGCGTTACGGCATTGCCGGCAACGGAACCGCCTACAGCCTATTTGGCGCCGATGTCGGATTTATCGGTTTCGGCAATCTCGGACGGGCCCTTCTGCCGCTGCTCCAGCCGTTCGGCTGCCGCGTCCTTGCACATGATCCCTTGCTGTCGGACCGGTATCTGGACCTCCAGGGCGTTCAACCCACTTCGCTGGACGGGGTTTTGTCCAAGGCGCGGTTCTTGTTCATTCTTGCCGGCGTGACGAGCGAGAACGAAGGTTTCCTCGACCGCAAGAAGCTTGAGATGATCGCCGAGGACGCGAGTGTTGTGCTTGGCTCACGAGCGGAGGTCGTCGATTTCGATGCGTTTTTGAACCTGGCGGGATCCGGCCGGTTCCGGGCGGCCGTCGACGTGTTTCCCGAAGAGCCTGTGCCGCAAGACGCCGCTTTTCGGCAGATACCGGATGTCCAGTTTACCGCGCATCTGGCGGGCGGAATGAATGCGTCCTACGCCCGGATCCGGGACATGATGATGGACGACATGCGGCAGATCCTCAAAGGGCATCCGCCGCTGCGCATGCAAAAGGCAGAGCCGCGCCAAGCGGCCATGGCCCGCAGCCGGTAAGGCGTTGGCCAAGGGGGTGAGATGACTGAAATCCTTTTGAAAAACGTGATCAAGGCCTACGGAACGGTCGAAGTCATTCACGGCATTGATTTGGCGGTCAACAGCGGCGAGTTTGTTGTCTTCGTCGGACCTTCGGGATGCGGAAAATCGACCCTTTTGCGGATCATTGCCGGCCTGGAAAAGATCACGTCCGGCGAGGTGGTGATTAACGGCGAGGTCGTGAACCATATCCCGGCGTCCGAGCGCGGCCTTGCCATGGTGTTCCAGTCCTATGCGCTCTATCCGCATATGACGGTCTACAAAAACATGGCGTTCGGCCTGGAAAACTCCAAGATGCCGAAGGATGAGATCGACCGCCGGGTGAACGAGGCCGCGCGCCTGCTTCAGATCGAGCCCTATCTTGCCCGCCGCCCCAAGGCGTTGTCGGGCGGGCAGCGCCAGCGCGTGGCCATCGGGCGTGCCATTGTGCGCGACCCCAAAGCGTTCCTGTTTGACGAGCCGCTGTCCAATCTGGACGCGGAACTGCGCGTGACCATGCGCAAGGAATTGGCGGCGCTACATGCAAAGCTTGGCGGAACCATGATCTATGTGACCCATGATCAGGTGGAAGCGATGACCTTGGCCGACAAGATCGTTGTCCTGTCCGGCGGCAACGTCGCGCAGGCAGGGCGGCCTCTTGATCTTTACAACAGACCACAAAACACATTCGTGGCGGGCTTTATCGGTTCACCGCGCATGAACCTGATGGAGGCCAAGGCAGTGGCCAATGGCAGCGGCTATCATTTGAATGCCGGCCCGCAAACGGTTGAGGTTCCAAGTGTACCCGGGCTTTCCGACCAATCCAACGTGACGTTCGGTGCGCGGCCGGAACATATTGAAATCGTTGATGAAGCCTCCGCCGATGTGAACGCAACGGTCGAACTATCTGAGCAGCTCGGCGGCGAGACCTATCTTTATTGTAATGTCGACGGCCTGCCGCAATTAACCGTCCACCAGTTGGGGCAATTGCCGGTCGAACGCGGCGAAACCATCCATTTGCGCTTCGACCGCGCGCAGATGCATCTGTTCGGGGCGGATGGAAACGTGATCGCCAACGGGATTTCCGAATGAGCAACCGGCTTGGTTTGGCTGTCGTTGGCACCGGCATGGCGGCAACGCCCCATGCCCGGGCTCTCAATGATCTGCGCGATCTGATCGATGTCCGCGGGGTCTATTCCCGGACCGAGAATTCCCGGGCTGCCTTTGCCGCAGAACACGGTTTTGTTGCGGCACCGTCCATTGACGCGCTGGCCGACGATCCGGATGTCAACGCTGTGCTGATCATTACGCCTCCTAATCAGCGCCACGCACTCGTGACCCGGTTCGCTGAGGCCGGCAAACATATCCTGATGGAAAAACCGGTCGAACGGACCACACAAGCCGCCAAAGAGCTTGTCCGGATCTGCGACACACACGGCGTTCAGCTTGGGATCGTCTTTCAGCACCGGTTCCGCAAGGTGTCGCAGACGCTGAACTCACTCGTCGCATCCGGTGCGCTCGGTGACATCGGCGTTGTCCGGGTGTCCGTGCCATGGTGGCGGGATCAAGCCTACTACGATGAACCCGGACGCGGCACCTATGCGCGTGACGGCGGCGGGGTCCTCATCTCACAGGCCATTCATACGCTGGATCTGATGCTTGCGATTGCCGGGCCGGTCGAAGAAGTCCAGGCCGTTTCGGTGACAACGCCGTTTCATCGGATGGAATCGGAGGATTTTGTTGCCGCTGGTCTGCGGTTTCAAACCGGTGCGGCAGGCGCCCTGATGGCGACGACCGCCTCCTTTCCCGGCGATGCGGATTCGATCACCATCGACGGAACCCTGGCAAGCGCACACCTGCAAGCCGGCGTTCTCACGGTCCGCCATCGAGACGGCAAGACCGATACATATGGAGAAACCTCGGGAACCGGAGGCGGCGCCGATCCCATGGCCTTTCCGCATGACTGGCATCAAAGCTTGATCAGATCCTTCGCATCGGCGGTGATGGCCGGCCGGCCGTTTGAAGTCTCCGGCCGCGACGTGCTCAAAGTCCATTGTCTGATCGACGCGCTGGTTACCTCTTCGCGCGAAAAACGCGCGATTTCGATCGCCCCGACATCCCCACCAGAGTGAAAGCGAACGCATGACACGTCCGACCGTTGCGGTGATCGGTGTTGATCACCGGCATATTTTCGGCCAGCTCGCCGGCATGCTGGACCTTGGCTGTACCTGCAAGGGCTGGTGGACGGAGGGCAATCCACAGCCGGTGGACGGTTTCCAAAAACGCTTTCCGGATATCCCGCGGGCTGCGGACCGGGCAGACTTGCTGGCCGATCCAGAGGTCGATCTTATCCTCCTGGCTGATATTCCGGTCCGGCGCGCGGACCGGGCGATTGAGGCCATGCGGGCCGGCAAGGATGTGATGACCGACAAGCCGGGCTGCACAACTCTGGCGCAGCTCCAGGAGATCAAGCAGGCCGTCGCCGAGACCGGCCGGATCTGGTCGATCGATTTCTCAGAACGGTTCGAAGTCCCG
This sequence comes from Roseibium sp., assembly GCA_017643215.1. Classification (GTDB taxonomy): domain Bacteria; phylum Pseudomonadota; class Alphaproteobacteria; order Rhizobiales; family Stappiaceae; genus Roseibium. Next base: position 243,374 of record JAEPNV010000002.1, read on the forward strand.
GCCGTCCAAAAGGCCGCGGAGTTGGTGCAAGCCGGGGCGATCGGGCAGGTGATTCAAACCGTAGGATTTGGGCCACATCGGTTGAACCGGGCGCTCCGGCCCGACTGGTTCTTTCAGGACGACCAGTATGGCGGTATCCTGGCGGATATCGCCTCTCACCAGATCGACCAATTCTTGTTTTTTACCGGCTCGACAGACGCGGAGATCGTCGCGTCCTCAGTCGGGAACTACGCCAATCCGGGCGATCCCGGCCTGCAGGACTTCGGCGAGATCCTGATCCGCAGCGGCACCGGCAACGGCTATATCCGCGTTGACTGGTACACGCCGGATGCGCTGCCGACCTGGGGCGATGGGCGGCTGACCATTTTGGGAACCGACGGCACGATCGAACTGCGCAAATATGTCGATCTCTGCGGGCGCGAAGGCACCGACCACGTCTTTCTCGTCAATGGCGAGCAGTGCGATTACATCGACGCGTCCCAAGAACCGCTGACCTATTTCCGCCGGCTTGCCGACGACGTCATGAACCGGACCGGGACCGCAATGTCCCAGGCCCACTGTTTCAAGGTCATGGAACTGGCGCTCAAGGCGCAATTAATGGCGGCCCGGCTGGGTCACTTGACAGGGTAGCGGTCGGGATGGTGCTGCAGGTCGCGATTTTGGGCGCCGGGATCGGCGAAAAGCATCTCGATGGTTTTTTGGCCCTTCCGGACCGGTTTAAAGTTGCAGTGGTCTGCGATCTGGACAATGAGCGCGCCGCCGGATTGGCCGCGCGTTCCAACGGATGCCGGATCGAGACAGAGATTGACGCCGTTCTGGCCGATCCGTCGATTGATCTCGCCGATATTTGTCTGCCGCCGCATCTTCATGCGCCTGTCGCAAAAAAGGCGTTTGAAAGCGGCAAGCACGTCATTTGCGAAAAACCGGTGGCGGGCAGCGTGTTGGAAGCTGACGCGTTCGTCGATGCCGCGCACCGGGCCGGAAAACGGTTCTATCCGGTTTTTCAATACCGCTATGGCCGGGCGCTTCAGCAACTTGCCGCCCTGCAAGCGGCGGATCTGGTTGGAAAGCCTCTGGTTGGCACTGCCGAAACACACTGGAACCGGGGCAGTGACTACTACGCGGTGCCCTGGCGCGGAAAATGGGCCAGCGAGCGCGGTGGAGCCATCCTCGGCCATGCGATCCACATCCACGATCTGATCGCTCAGGTTTTTGGGCCGGTCACGGCTGTGTCGGCATTTGTCGACACGCGCGTCAATCCGATCGAAACGGAGGACTGCGCGGCGCTGGCATTGCAAACGGCCTCCGGCGGTCTCGTCACTTCGTCTGTTACGCTCGGGAGCGCTCGCGACGAAACGCGGTTCCGGTTCGTCTTTGAAAAACTGACCGTTGAAAGCGGGCGCAATCCCTATGCACCGGGTGAAGCAGCGTGGGTGATTCATGCCCGCGATCCCGGGCTGCAGGCCGAAGTTGATGACGTCCTGGGTGGCTTGGCCGACCGCGACGCTTTTGGACCGGAAGGATTTGCCGGCCTTTTTTTGGCGATCGCCATGGATTTGGCGGGGAAACCCGCACAGGTCGTGACCGCGGCTGATGGCGTCCGCTCGATCGAGCTCGTGGCCGCGATCTACCACGCGGCCCGGACCGGGGCGGCCGTGCATCTGCCGCTCGACCGGTCCCTCCCGATTTGCGCCGACTGGGTGCCGGAGCCGTTCCGCGGCTAATTGCCGGGCGTCCGTCGATCCGTTTTCCGGGAAAGTTTGGCCTTTTCTTTCCATCCTCGGCGGATGCGGGTCCTGAACATGATGACAATGCCCGCACCCGCTGCGAGTGCAAGGGCCAATCCCGCCATGTGGAACGGAGACAAGGCGATATGGGACAGGGCGGCCGTGAGGCTTGCCGGTTCATGCGCGCCGGAATGCGCGATCGCGGTTGCCGGAAACATCAAACCGGCTACGGCAAGGAGAGGGGACGTGTTGGTCATGAATTCGGCTCCTGGGTCAGTTTTTCGCTCAACAGGGTGATCAGATCGACATCGGCGCGCGCCGTCAGGGACACATAAACGAAGGTCATGGTCTCGCGGTCCTTCACCATCTCTCCTGGAAACGGCATGTAGACAAGTTCGCGCGAGGCAAAGGCGGGCGAGGCGGTACCAATCTGCCAGTTCGACACGATCTGTGCATCGACCAGATGTTGAATCAAGCCGTCCTCGCCCTCGCGGTGGAACGGAATTCCGGCAAGGCGCAGGTAGCTCGTCTTGTCCGGGGCCGACCGGAAGCCATCGATAAAACTGGTGGCCAATGTCCTGAGTTCGTCGGCCGCGCCGGATCGAGACCCGGCATGAACGTGCGAATGCAGATGATCGGCATGGCGGTGGTTGTGTCCAGGACCATGATCGTGTGGTCCATGCTCATGATCGTGATGATGGTGGTGGTGATGTCCGTGACCCATTGCTTCACTCCACGTCCGGTCCGGCCGGAATGGTCACCGGCTTGTCGATGATCGCCTTGTGGGCGCCCATTTTGCCATGTGACACCAAGGTTCCAAGAACGTCCACAATCACACGCGTTGCGAGGAGGGCCGTGATGTCCGACGTGTCGTAGGGCGGAGACACCTCCACGACCTCCAGGCCGCAAATGCCTTCCGCGGCCACGAGGGATACCAGCTCCAACGCTTCCCTTGGCAAGAAGCCGCCCGGCTCGGGCCAGCCGGTGCCCGGAACGAAACCACAATCGACGCTGTCGATGTCGAACGAGATATAGACAGCGTCGGCGTCTTTCCAGGCCAGTTCCAGCGCCCGGGCGGCGGTTTCGGCAAGGCCGAGTTCTTCGACATCGCGCATGGTGAAGATGTTGGTGTTGCGTTTGCGGGCCTCGGCAACTCCTTCGCGGGGCACCTGCCAGCCGCCGATCCCGACCTGAACCAGATTAACGGCCGGCACATTGGCAAGGTCCGTGGCGTGGAACCACGGCGTTGTGTGCATGCGCTCGTCGAGATCCTTTTCCTGGATGTCGATATGCCGGTCGAAATGGACGATGCCGATTCGTTTGGATGTGCACTGGGCTATGCCACGCACACAGGGAAAACCGATCGAGTGGTCGCCGCCAATCATGATCGGCAAGGCGCCGGACGAGGCCACATGGCTGACGGCACGGGTGATCTGGTCGAAGGTCTTTTCGATATTGGCGGGAATGGTGAACACATCGCCGACATCGCAAAGCGTCATCTGCTCGCGCAGATCAATCCCCATTTCATAGTTGTAAGGGGTGTAAAGCGCGGAAATCTTTCGCACACCTTGCGGTCCGAACCGGGTCCCCGGCCGGTAGGTCGTACCGCCGTCGAAGGGTATCCCGATGATCGCCGCGTCATAGGCGCCAACTTCCGTTGCGTCCTCGATATAGGGGGCTTTCAAAAAGGTGTTGATGCCCGCGTAGTGCGGCAGCTCCCCGCGCGCAAAAGTCGGGATCGACTTGTCTTCCAGGCTGTCCGAGCCCGTCAAACCCATGCGCAAAGCCCATTGTCGTTCCTTTTCCCAGGCGGCGGAGGGAAGGAGGCCTTCGGCCTCGACGGCCTTCCAGCCGCGCAGTTGAAGCTTGTCGAAATCGGGATGGTGCGCGCGGGATCTCTTGGTCCGGATCGAAGCGCCGGCTGCCTTGTGCCGCGTTTGCGGTCCCTGATGTCCGAACTCGCTCATGTGGGTTTCCTCTTTGGTTTTCTATGTGTCTGCGGTGCCGCCCTACGGCGCCGTCCGAAGGATTTCAATCACGTCGCCAGGCAATTCTGGCCCGCCGGTCTTGTCATGGCTGAGCGGCAGATCGTAGGTCACGGTGGCTCCATAGGCTTCAGGGGCCTGAGGGTCATGCCGGATCTTGTCGAACACCAAAAGGCGCGTGCCGAGTTTGAAGGCCTCGTGAATGTCGTGGGTGACCATAAAAATGGTCATGTTTTCCTCATGCCAAAGACTGAGCAAGAGGTCGTGCATGTCCACACGGATCCCCGGATCAAGGGCGCCGAACGGCTCGTCGAGGAGAAGCACTTGTGGTTGTTTTGACAGCGCCTGGGCGATGGCTAGACGCTGTTGCATCCCGCCAGAAAGCTGGGCCGGGTAACGGTCGGCGGCTGCCTTGAGGCCAATGCGGTCCAAAAGACCATCGATGCTTTCGCGGGCCGACTTCCGGGCCCGGCCGAACAGCCGCCCCGTGAGGGATGCCTGTTCCAGTTCACGCGCCAGAATCAGGTTTTCCCAGACCGTGAGATGTGGGAACACCGAGTATTTTTGGAAGACAATGCCCCGGTCAGGTGTCGGTTCGTCCGGCAGGCTTTGGCCGTCGAGCAGGATATCTCCCTGCGTCGGGCGCTCCTGCGACAAGAGCATGCGCAAGAACGTGGATTTGCCGCATCCCGATGCCCCGACGATGGTGCAAAAACAGCCGGCATCGATGTCCAGATTAACCCGTTCCAGAATAGGCGCCTCGCCATAGGATTTAGACAGGTTCTTGACGGCGACCCTGGGTGTTCCGGCTGACGTCACAGAGCCTCTCCTTCCAGGTGATGCCAGCGGAACGCGCGGCGGGACAGAAGAAGCAGCAAACGGTCGAGCACAAACGCCAGCAGCGTAATCCACACGACGTAGGGCAGGATGATGTCCATCGCGAGATAGCGCCGGACCAGGAAGATCCGGTAACCAAGACCGGTCGTGGATGCGATGGCCTCTGCCGAAATCAGGAAGATCCACGCTGGCACCAACCCGAGCCGCAGCGCGGTGATCAGTCTCGGCAGGATCTGCGGCAGGACCAGGCGGGTTACCATTTGCCACACCGACGCCCCGAGCGTTTCGGCCTTGATGATCATTTCCCGCGGAATATCAAGCACGGCCTGCGCAGTCGCGCGGATCATCACCGGTGCCGTGCCAACCACGATCAGGGCGATCTTGGAGGCTTCTCCGAGGCCGAAGGTGATGAACAGGATCGGCAGAATCGTGATCGGCGGAATGAGTGAAAACGTTGCAAGGTAAGGAGCGAGCGCGCTGCGGATGTGCGGAATGAAACCGATGGCGATGCCAAGGACGAGCGCGAGGGTGGTTGAGACCGTCATCCCCATGCCAAGCCGCCACAGGCTGTCGACCGTGTCCACCCACAACAGCAGGTCGCCGGAGCGGCGGTCTGGAACCGTCGCCATCCGCCAGAAGGCGGCCGCCATGCTGTCGAGCGAAGGCAGAAGCTTGTCGGCCGGATTGTCCAGGCGGCGGTAGTGGCTCGCGACCGCGTAGACCAGGACCGTCGCGGCAAACGGCAAGAAGCCGAGCAAAAACGCGGTTCGCCGGCTCGGGGTCCGGTTGATGATACGCATGGCCAATCAATCTTGGGAAAGGGTCGGCACCGGTCCGGCTCTATGCCGGACCAGTGCCAGACTTGCGATCAAAGGCTGCCGGACGCGGCCATTTCCATATAGGTGGTGTCGAAGCGCAGCTTCACATTGGTCGCGTCGCCATAAACCGAGCCGTCCGGGAACGATACACCGACAAATTCCGGGCTCGGCGCGCCTTCACCCAATATGCCCTTGTCGAACAGGAATTCGGCCACGAACTTCATCGTTGCCGGCAGCTCCGCCGATTTCGTGAACTCTACGGCTTCGGCAGGATCATAGAACATTTTCGTGGTTGAAAGCTGGGCGTCGTAGCCGGCGAGATCCGTTCCCGAGGCATCCGCCATGGCCGTTCGCGCAGCCGCGCCCGCCTCGCCATCGGAAGACATCAGCGCCATCAGTTCATACCAAGCCCCGACCAGCGCTTTGCCGAAATTCGGATTGTCGGCCAGCGTTTCGGTGTTTACCATCATGATGTCGATGATCTCGCCCGGGATCATGGAGCTGTCAAAAACCTTGGTGGCGTTGGCCTGCGCCTCGATTTCCGACAAAAGCGGATTCCAGGTCACCACCGCGGTGACGTCAGGTGTCGCGTAAGCGGCGATCATGTCCGCGTCGGACGTGTTGATGACGGTCAGGTCCCGCTCGCTCAAATCCACGGTGTCCAGGGCGCGGGCGAGCAGATAGTGTGATACGGACAGCTCAACGAGATTGACGTTCTGGCCGTTGATGTCCGCGAGCACGGACTTGTCCTTCAAAATGATCCCGTCATTGCCGTTGGAATAATCCCCGACGATCAGCGCGGTCGTATCAACGCCGCCGCCAGCGGGGATCGACAGGGCGTCCATATTGGTCATCGAGCAGCCGTCGAACTCACCGGCCGTGTACTGGTTGATCGATTCCACGTAGTCGTTGATTTGAACGATCTCGACCGAAATGTCGTATTTATCGGCCCATTTCCTCATGATGCCGCTGTCTTGCAGATAACCCCAAGGCATCCAGCCGACATAAATCGACCAGCAGACGCTGAAGTCTGTCTTTTCCTCTGCAAAGCTTGCCTGTGGCCCAAAGGGAAGGGCAAGGGCTGCGGCGAGCAGCGTGGCTTTGGCGAAATTCTTGATCATGGCGTGCGCGTCTCCTGATCTGGGCCGGATGTTTCCGGCTGTTCCCATCCTCAAGGTTGCGCACGCCCGGGAGCAGGTTCGCGCGCGCGAAACCTCGTGCAGTTGTCTCCCGGGTTTTTGTCCCGCCGTGTCACCGGTTGGGTGTTTGCCCGTGTTGCCCGGTGTGCGCCTCTCGGTCCTGTGTCGCAAGACGGACTGGATCCCTAGGCGCGCTGCACAAGCCCAGTACCGCAAGGTCTGTGCCAAATCGGAATTTTTGCGATCTCATCTTAGATAGTCATTATATAACAGAATTATGTGAAAAAATTTGAAGGTAATACATGAATGTCAAACCATACGAAAACGCGCCTATGGATGAAAATGCAGGCAGGCTGCTCAGGAATTCGGCAGGCGTGACCCCGCAGATGACTTTGCTTACCAACCGGCGCGGATTTTCAATTGAAAAACACAATAATATCGATATTATAAGATAAATAAAAAAATATAGATGAAATGGGAGGGTTCAATGCGCTCAGTTCTTGCCTTGGCTTTTGCCGCGTTGGTTGTGTCCGCCGCGTCGTCTGCCGCAGACTGCATGAAGGTGTCGATCACCGGAGTTCAGGGCGGCCCCCCTGTCTTCAAGGGGCAAGCAGGTGCTGGAACCCTCGTGCAGTTCGGGTCGAACGAGAGCAACTGCTCGGATGTTCGGCTGCAGTTTGACACCGGGCGCGGCACCACCCAAAGCCTTTCCAAACTCGGTGTTCCGGTCGGCACGCTGGACGCTGTTTTCTTCACGCATCTGCATTCCGATCACACGGAAGGCCTCGCGGACATGATGCAGTTGCGCTGGCATTTCAATTCGCAAGGGCCGAAGGTTGATCTTGTGTGCGCGGAAGAGGTGAAAAATCCACTGGGCGTTGCCATGAGTTGCCAAAAATACGCCGCGCATATCGGTGATGCGCTGATCCAGTCGGGGGAAATTTCCCAGCGGCTGGCAGAAAACAAAAAACGTCTGCCGGGAGGTCCTGCCGATCTTTTGATCGTGAAGGATTTCCCATTGAAACAGGATCCGGTTGACGTCTGGAGGTCCGGCAACGTGACGGTGAGTGCAATCCAATCCACCCATATCGCCGGCCACGCGTCCTACCGGGTCGATACGCCGGTCGGCAGCGTCGTCATTGGCGGTGATGCCGGTAACGACGTCCGGAAACCGCCGCGGGACAGTTCCACGTCGGCCCAGGTCGAAAAACTGGCCCAAGGGGCTGATATTCTCGTCCACTCCACCATCCATCCGGTGATGGGACCGGAGGGCGGGACCGGCTTTCCGCCGCCCATCTATTGGCGCCAGAGCACGGCAACCGATCTGGGCTTTCTTGCAAAGCGGGCCGGCGTCAAAAACCTGGTGCTGACACATCTAATCCCCCCCGTTGGGGCGCCGCGGCAGGGGCCGTACAAGCTTCCCGATGGCGCCCTCTCCAAGGCCGACTACGAACAGGCCGTGCTTGACAGTGGGTATGACGGTCAAACGCTTGTCGGCGAGGATCTCGCCACGTTGACCCTTGGCGCCAACTGACGTTCGCCGTTCGCTCAAAGTAAGTTCCCGGCCGAACCTTTCCGGCCGGGAAAGCCAGCGTTATCTGGGGGTGCCGCTTGCGTTGGACTCGGCAATCAGATCGCGGCCCATCTGCCGGAAGAGGTGGATGTAGTCGAGCAAGACCCAGTTCTCCATGATCTTGCCGTCCGCGCAGCGGTAAAAATCCATCACTCGAAGGGTGAGGCTTTTGCCGGAGGCGGGTTCACCCAGGTAGTCGCCCTTGTGCGTCATCGTCATGGACGGCCAGCCGCTCACGGCCGCGTAGTTGCCATCACCGATCCGGCAATAGTGATTGCCGCCCACCCGGTCTGGAAACGCGGTCAGAAAGCCCGCGCGATGGTCGTTTTCAAATCCGCTCCACCTGTAGTTTGATCCGATCCCGCCGGGTCCATACCACAGCATGTCGTCATGCCAGTAACCGTCGACACCGGTCTGGCCTTTGGACGAAAAATCATTTGGATCGAAGTCCTTCAAATCGGCCAACATGGCCTCGCACAGGTCCAGCGTTTTGCTGCCGTCCACGCCGGAATCGGGCAGGACGCCATCATGGGTCGCGGGTCCGGGAAACAACATTTCCGTGCCCATGACGTTTGGAAGCGGAAATCGCCCGGCCTGGCGCATCAGATCCAGAAGGTCGAAGAGGATCTTGGCCTCGGAAATCCGGCCATCCGGCTCGACGCGGTAAAATTCGCCAGATCTGAAAAAAACCAGGTGATTGGACGGCGTTACACCGAATAAGGGCGCCGTGAAGTTGCCGACATAGTGCGTGACGGACGCGATCCAATGCCCCCCAGGCGCCCGTCTGTTGGGGCCGCCGATGAACAGTTCGTCGCGCCGGCGCACATGAGCCAGCGCGGTTTTGAGCGGGCGAACGAACCCTTCAATGATGTGTTCCACGCCAGTGAGCGTTCCGCCAGGATCGGCAAGGTCCCAGACACTGTCCGCGGTGACATTGCCGGCGACAAGGTCGGTCAAGTTTGTGTCTTCGCTGGAAAACAGCCGGTTCAAGAACCGGTGTGGCGCGCGTCGGAAATCGTCCATTTCAGATCTTTCGAAGTGTTTTGCATTCGTATGCAAAAAATCATTGCCAAATGTAAACTCTTGTGTCTAGCTAGAATGGCAAATTCGCAAGTTCGCGCCCACAAACACAATCATAATGGCGCCACTCGCCAGTGCGGGAGGGCCGGTAGTGGCCGAGATTCAGCTCAGAAACGTTTCGAAACGCTGGGGCAGCTTCGTCGGTGTCGATAATTTCGACATGACCATAGCTGACCGCGAGTTTCTCGTCCTTCTTGGTCCGTCCGGATGCGGCAAGACCACAACAATGCGCATGATTGCCGGCCTCGAAGAGGCGACCGGCGGTGACATCGTCATCGGTGGCCGGGTGGTCAATGACCTTGATCCAAAGGACCGGGACATCGCCATGGTGTTCCAGTCCTACGGGCTTTATCCGAACATGAACGTCTACGAGAATATCCGTTTTCCGCTGAAGGTGCGCAAGGTGGATCCGGCGACACACAATGCCCGGGTCATGCGAGCGGCCGAGATGGTGGAACTTACGGATTTTCTGCACCGCAGGCCGGCCGAGCTGTCCGGCGGGCAGCGTCAGCGGGTCGCGCTCGCTCGCGCAATCGTCCGCGAACCGAATGTGTTCTTGATGGACGAGCCGCTCTCCAACCTCGATGCGAAACTCAGGGTCTCCACGCGGGCCCAGATCAAAAACCTGCAGCACGAACTTCAGGTCACGACGATCTACGTGACCCACGATCAGATCGAGGCCATGACCCTGGCGGACCGGGTTGTGGTGATGAAACAAGGCGTGGTCCAGCAGGTCGGCACGCCGACGGACATTTACGACCGCCCGGCCAACACATTTGTCGCCGGCTTTATCGGCTCACCCGCGATGAACCTGATGGAAGGCCATCTGGAAGATGGCGTCTTTACCGGTCAGAACGCGACGATTTCCGGGCTGAAAGGTCCGAATGGTCCGGTCACGCTTGGTTTCAGGGCCGAGGACGCCGCGGTCGCCGCTGACGCACGCGGGGCCGAGATCTCCGCGCCGGTCTACACGATGGAGCTTCTTGGCGATGCCACGATGATTACGGTCAAGGCCGGCGGGGCGCTTGTTTCGGTCAAAGCCAGCAAGGACTACCGGATCGAGATCGATGCGAAGGTGGGCCTCTTGGTCCCGGCCACGATCTGCCATCTCTTCGACCACGGGACGGGCGCCCGGATCGACACTTGAACATGCCGGCCGCGCAACGGCCGGAACCCGTACTTTGAAGGAGGGGCGCCGGGCAAGGGCGCCGCGAACAGCAGGGAGACCTTGCAAGATGATAAAGCAGATTCTGTTGGCCGGCGGACTGTCACTGGCGGCTATAGGCGGCGCGGCCGCATGCGACTTTCAAAACGAAGTCCCGGTCAAGTCGCTATCCGCGGGTTTTGAAGCCTGGAAGGCGGTTACAGATGCGATGGCCAAGTGCGGCAATTTCGAGGCCGAACTCGACCAGGAATTCCGCACGAAACAGCCGGCCGCATTTGCCGCGGATCCTTCCTTGTATCAAATCGGCGGGGTCGCCAACGGCACGCTTGTTCCGCTGATGAACGAGGGGACGGTTCGCTCGCTGGATAACCTTGTTGAAAAACACGGTCAGAATCTCACGGCGAACCAGCTCATCAAGATCAACGGCGAAATCATGGCCATCGCGATGATGGTCAATGCGCAGCATCTCATGTACCGCGAGGACCTTTTGTCCGATCTCGGGATTTCCGTGCCGAAGACCTATGACGAAGTTCTGGCGGCGGCGGAAAAGATCAAGGCCGCCGGCGTTGTCGAGTATCCCGTCGGCGGAACCTACAAGACCGGTTGGAACCTCGCCCAGGAGTTCGTCAACATGTATCTGGGCATGGGCGGCGAATTCTTTGGCGATGGCAATGAGCCGTCGATCGAAAACGACAAGGGCGTTGTGGCCCTGGAGACCATGAAGAAGCTCACGGCCTTCATGGACCCTGAATATCTCGTCTCCGATTCCACTTACGTCCAGCAACAATTCCAGCAGGGCAAAATCGCCATGGCCAATCTTTGGGCGAGCCGCGCCGGTGCGATGGATGATCCCAACGAGTCCCAGGTGGTTGGCAAGGTGAAGATGGCTGGCGCGCCAACGGCCGCCGAACGTGCCGCCTCGACATTGTGGTGGGACGGCATTGTCATCGCCAAAAACGCTTCTGACGAACAGGCGGACGCGGCTTTTCGCGTTGCCATGGCCGGCATGAACCCGGACATGGTCAAGGCCAACAATGATGCGGCCGTCTGGCTGATCGAGGGCTATGAGCCCGGACCGCTCGCCCAGGGCGTTGTGGAGACAGCCCAAGCGGGCGCAGTTCCCTATCCTGCGAGCTCGCAAATGGGCCTGATGCACACCGCTCTTGGCAATGGTGTCGCCGATTATCTGACCGGCGCCAAGGATGCGCAGACGACACTGCGCGACATCGCCAACGCCTACCGGACATCGGCCAAGGAAGCCGGACTGATCCAGTAGGCTAAACAGTTGAACCGGGCAGGGGGCGATGTCCGTCCCTTGCCATTCGATCCGAGCATTGCGTGAACCGGGGAGGGGCTACTGATGAAGTTCAAGACTTTTGCCGCTTTCGTCGGCCCGTCGATCTTCCTCATGCTGCTGTTTATCGCAGCGCCGCTGGTGAGCGTCTTCCTGCAGAGTTTTTACGTCACTCAGCCGGTGTTCGAGACCGTGGAGGTGGAAACCTGCACGCCCGGTTTTCCGACACAGACCTGTGTGACGGAACTCAAGACCCAGCCCATTTTGGGCGAGGACGGCAAGGTCGTGACGGAGGTCCGGTATGTCGGCCTTGAAAGCTACCGTAACGTGCTGGAACCCGACCGGGCCTGGGCGGCGCTGTCGGCGCTTGACTTCAACACGCTGCTGACCATCGATTTTTGGAAGGCGCTGCGGTTCACGTTGACCTTTACGCTGGTGACCCTGCCGCTGGTGGTCGGTGTCGGCCTGGCCATCGCGGTCGCGGTCAACAATGCCAGCCGGCTGATCCGCGGACCGATCATCTTTGTGTCTTTGTTGCCCTTCATCATCACGCCGGTGATCGGTGCGCTCTCGATCCGCTGGCTTTTCATCGGCGACGGGATCATGACCGCTTTCCTGGAATGGTGGCTTTCCCGCGACATCGCCATGTTCGCGCAAGGCTGGACAATTGAGCTCTTGATGATGTTCTACCGCGTCTGGCACGTGGCGCCGTTTGCCTTCGTCGTGTTTTACGCCGGCCTCCAAACCGTCAATCAGGACACGCTGGAATCGGCCATCATTGACGGCGCCAGCCGTTGGGAACGGCTTCGCTATGTGGTTATCCCCCATTTGATGCCGCTGATTGTCTTCATCTCACTGATCCACCTGATGGATTCCTATCGGGTGTTTGAGGAGATCGTCGGCTTCTCCAGCCAGGCCCATCGCATTTCGTTGCAATGGCTGACCTATGATTTCCTGACACCGGATGACAGCGGCAACCGGTCGATTTCGCGCGCCTCGGCGAGCGCGATGCTGACAATGATCGGGATCGTCATCCTGCTGGTGCCCTTGCTGCGCAAGACCTGGCGGGACCACAAGGGAGGCCGGGTATGAGCGTTCCAACCTCCATGCGCCAGCCCCTGTCGCTGCGTCTGTCTTCGGCCGCGTTCCTGGGTTTTTGGTGTCTTCTGGCGGCGTTTCCCATCTTCTGGATCGCCGTGATGAGTTTCAAGGACCCCGTGGATGCCTTTGCGGCCAATCCGCTGGCGGTGATCTTCGGACCGGAAACCGTGGCGACGGGGCGGGGGCTTTCGGTTCTCGATATCCTTGTCGGCATCGCGGTTTTGTGGGGGACGATCCATCTGGCCATGAACCGCTTGCCGGAGCTGGTCACCAGGTTGACACCGCCGGAGCTTTTGCCGTTCGGCTGGATTGTCGGCGCGCTGGCATACGGCATCGGATTTCTGATCGTGTTCTTCGGAATTCTGCCGCCGGTCCTTGGCGGATTGAACGGCATTCTCGGACCGTTCGGCGCGCCGATCATCGGCCTGACCAGCGAACACTATCAGGCTGTTTGGGTTGAAAACGCCTTTTATGAGAACTTCATCAACTCGTTGATTGTCACGGCGGGTGTCGTGACGGTCTCGCTGACGGTTGGGACACTGGCGGGCTTCGGCCTTGCCCGGTCCGGATCCGGTCTCGCGTTCTGGATCCTGATCATTGCGCTGGTGTTCCGGGCGCTGCCGCATTCGGTTCTGGTTGCCGGTTATCTGCCGCCGTTCATCAATTCCGCCGAGATCCTGCGTCCTATCCTGGGCGAGGCCGCGCCGACGCTTTATGGAAAACCCTTAGCTGTGATTGCCGTGCTGGTGTCGATCAATCAGCCGTTCACGATTTGGATGCTGCGCTCGTTCTTTCAGAATATTCCGAACGAGCTTGACGAGGCGGCCCGCGTGGACGGGTGCACGCATTTCCAGGCATTCCGATGGGTGATAATGCCGGTGATGTGGCCGGGGGTCATCACCACCGGCCTGTTCAGCTTCCTTCTGGCCTACAACGACTATCTCGTCTGTTCGCTGTTGCTGGACGCTCAGAACCAAACGATGGTTCCCGCGATCGCCGGCTACTTCAACCGCGAGACGACAACCACGGATCAGGTGGAGGCGGTCGCGGCCGCGGTTTCGATCACGGCGCCGCTGTTTTTGCTGGTCATGATCTTCCAGCGCCAGATCGTCTCCGGGCTGACCGCCGGTGCCGTTAAAGGATAGTCAGGGATGAGTGCCAGATCATGAAAGGATCGCGTCCCGAACAAGCGGTTTTGAGCCGCAATACGGATCTTTCCAAGACCGATGAAACAAGGCGCGTTATCGAGAAAATGGTCGACGGGCTCAATGACCATCGGATCGCCGATATCGGCGCGTTCTTCGCCGACGGCTTCCGGTGGATGGGAAACACCGGCTGCGGCACAAAGACCGGATTGAAGGAATTCCAGGACAATTGGCAAAAGCCGTTCCAGGCTGCGTTCTCCGACAAGGTTTGCATCGATGAGGCGCGTCTTTACATGGGCGAGTGGGCGGCGGCATTCGGGCGCCAGGAGGCGATTCATTCGGGCGTGTTCATGGGGATCGCGCCAACTGGCAAAAAGGTCGAAATCCGCTACATGGATTTCTGGAAGGTTGTTGACGGCAAGATCGTCGACAATTGGGTGATGGTCGATTTTCCGCACGTGCTTTCCCAGTTGGGCAGGGACGTGTTTGACGGTGAGGGATGGGAGGCTTTTGACCGCGGCGAGCGCGCGGCGCCAGATCCTGACCCGGCGGGCTGAGATCTTCGCGGACGGGGATGCCTTGCCGCGTTTGATCGGCCGATTTGGTTTAGACAGTTATATTGCATACGTATGCAATTTGACTATGAGAAGATGGGATCAGGCGTGGCCGACAGCGCCTCGGAAAATGTCAGAAGGACAACAAATGGCGATTGAGTATCTGAAGCGCGGCAAACCGGAAACCGAGCGCTCTGAGGACGACGCCAAGGTTCGATCCATCGTTGAGGCGACGCTCAGCGACATCGAAGCCCGCGGTGACGCGGCGGTACGGTCACTGTCGGAGAAATTCGACAATTATTCACCGGCTTCGTTCCGTCTTTCCGGGTCGGAAATCGAAGCCTTGATGAACCAGGTTACGCCCCGGGACATGGAGGACATCAAGTTCGCGCAAGCACAGGTGCGCGCGTTTGCGCAGGCCCAGCGCGCCTCGATGACCGACATCGAAGTGGAAACCATGCCGGGCGTGATCCTCGGGCACAAGAACATCCCCGTCCAATCGGTCGGCTGCTACGTGCCCGGCGGCAAGTTTCCGATGGTGGCGTCGGCGCACATGTCGGTGGCGACCGCCTCTGTGGCAGGCGTTCCGCGGGTCGCCGCCGCCACGCCGCCGTTCAAGGGGGCGCCGAACCCGGCAGTGATCGCGGCCATGCATTTGGGCGGCGCCCATGAGATCTATGTTCTGGGCGGTATTCAGGCGGTCGGGGCGCTTGCGATCGGCACCGAGACCATCGACCCGGTTCATATGCTGGTGGGGCCGGGAAATGCGTTTGTTGCCGAAGCCAAACGCCAATTGTTCGGCCGGGTCGGGATCGACCTGTTCGCCGGTCCAACCGAAACCATGGTGATAGCGGACGACACCGTGGATGCGGAAATGTGCGCCACCGATCTTCTCGGTCAGGCCGAGCACGGCTACAACTCTCCGGCGGTCCTGGTGACCAACTCACGGAAGTTGGCGCAGGACACCCTTGCCGAAGTTGAACGCCTGCTCAAGATCCTGCCCACGGCCGAGACCGCCGCCAAGTCCTGGGAGGATTACGGCGAAGTCATTTTGTGCGAGACCTATGACGAAATGCTCGCTGTCGCCGATGAGATCGCGTCGGAACACGTCCAGGTCATGACCGATCGCGACGATTGGTTCCTCGACAACATGACCTGCTACGGCGCGCTGTTCCTCGGACCGCGCACGAACGTTGCCAACGGCGACAAGGTGATCGGCACGAACCACACGCTGCCGACCAAAAAGGCCGGCCGCTATACCGGCGGGCTGTGGGTCGGGAAATTCCTCAAGACCCATTCCTACCAGAAGATCCTGACCGACGAGGCCGCGGCCGAAATTGGCGCCTATTGTTCGCGGCTCTGCATGTTGGAAGGCTTTGTTGGTCATGCGGAACAGGCCAATGTCCGCGTCCGCCGGTATGGCCGCAGCAACGTTCCGTATGGGGAGGCTGCGGAATGATCACCGTTCACGGTCGTATCACCTCGGCCAACGTTCAGCCGGTCATATGGTGTTTGGAAGAACTGGGTGTTGAGTACCAGCGCCTCGATGTGGGTGGTCCGTTCGGCGGCACGGACACCGACGAATTCCTGGCCATGAACCCGCTCGGGCTGGTGCCCGTTTTGGAAGACGGCGGAAAGGCGATCTCTGAAGTTGTAACGATCCTGCGCTATCTGATGCGCCGCTACGGCGGGCATCCGCCCGACCCGATGGCTGCGGCGCAGATCGAAAGGTGGGCCGATATGTCCCGCCAGCATATATACGTGCCATTGATCCCGACGATCTTCTGGCAACTGATCCGCACGCCGGCCGATGACCGCAATCACACCGCCCTTCGCCAGGCCGAAGCGGCCCTCAAGATCGCGATGGCCATCGTTCAGGGTCTGATCAAGGGACCATTTATTGGCGGGGAAGAGCTCAATCTGGCCGACTACCAGATCGGCAGCCTGCTATACCGGTATTACACGCTTGATTTCGACCGGGCGGACCTGCCGAGCCTCAAATCCTATTACGATGCGCTCTGCGCGCGGCCCGCTTACCAGACCTTCGTCATGCTCGACTATTCGGCCATGAAGGTGGCTGGCGCATGACCACCGACCGGCATACGGCCCACAAGGCGCTGATCGCGCCGGTAAGGGCCGCCATGTACGATTTTGAAGAGGGGTCTGTCCGCCGGGCGCTGAAGGATCTGTGCGCTGACGATGCCTTGTTCCGGCTGGCGCACCCCTTTGGTGACACGGTCGGCGCAGACGCTTTTTATAGCGGAGCCTACACGCCGCTGTTTCGGGCCATACCGGATCTGGAACGGCGCGATTCCATCGTCATGGCGGGCCCAACGCCAGAAGGGGCCAACTGGGTCGGCTGCGGCGGCTATTACACCGGCACGTTTGAAAAGCCGTTTTTGGACATCCCGCCGACCGGCCATCAAGCGGTCATGCGCTTCCACGAGTTCTACCGGTTCGAGAACGGAAAGGTCGTGGAGTTTCAAGCGCTCTGGGATCTGCCGGAGGTGATGATGCAGGCGGGCGCCTGGCCGATGGCGCCGAGCCTCGGCCTGGAGTGGCATGTGCCGGGACCGGCGACCGAAGACGGCCTTGTGCCCGGACCCTATGATGCGGACCAGGGACATGAGACCTGCCAGCACATCATCGAGATGCTGGATTATCTCAAAAAACATCCCTCGCTCGGCGGCCCGGAAGTGATGGAGATGGAGCGGTTCTGGCACCCACGGATGAACTGGTACGGGCCGTCGGGGATCGGGACGGGGCGGGGCATCAAAGGATTTCGCAACTGGCACCAGATCCCGTTTTTGAACGCTATGCCCGACCGCGGGCAATATGTCGACGAGATCGAGTACCACTTCTTTGGCGACCGGAACTATGCCGCCGTTACCGGCTGGCCGAACATGATCCAGACAGTCACGCAAGATGGCTGGATGGGGATTGCACCGACGGGCACCAAAATCACCATGCGCAGCCTCGATTTTTGGCGGCTCGAAAACGGCCTCATCCGGGAAAACTGGGTGATGGTGGACCTGCTCGATGCCTATTCCCAGCTCGGTGTCAACGTCTTCAAGCGCTTGAGGGAGTTCAACAAGGCCCGTTTGGGCTTTGATCCGGAGACCGGGAGAGCGCTCCAATGACCGATCTTCCCAAAACACCGAGTTTTTCTCTTCAAGGCAAGCGGATCCTGGTGACCGGGGCATCCTCCGGAATTGGCCTTGCGTGTGCAACCGCCCTCGCCGAAGCCGGCGGCAACACAGTTCTGGCGGCACGGCGGGCGGACAAGCTTGCCGATGCAGTAAAGGCGATGACGGCGAAGGGCTGGACGGCATCCGCACTGCAGATGGATGTGGCGGACGTTCAGGACATGCAGGACAAGGTGGCACGACACGGCCCGTTCGATGTGTTGGTCAACAGCGCGGGCCTTGCCCGCCACAGCCCGGCCGTGGAGACCACGCCGGACGATTTCGACGCGGTCATGAACGTCAATCTACGGGGCGCCTATTTTGTCACGCAGGCCGTTGCCAGAGGGCTGCTTGAGGCCGGAAAACCCGGTTCGCTGATCAACATGTCCTCGCAAATGGCCCATGTCGGCGGAATCGACAGGGCGGTCTATTGCGCCTCCAAATTCGCGGTCGAGGGCTTCACAAAAGCGATGGCGCTGGAGTTTGGTCCGAAGCAGATCCGGGTCAACACGATCTGTCCGACCTTCATCCGCACGCCCTTCACCGAGGCGACGTTCGAGAACCCGGAGCGGGTGGAGTGGATCCAGCAGAAGATCAAGCTCGGCCGCACCGGTGTCGTGGAGGACATTATGGGCGCGGTGCTTTATCTGGCGAGCGACGCCTCGGCCCTTGTCACGGGCACATCGCTGATGGTGGACGGAGGCTGGACGGCGGACTGATGGGCATCGAGAAGGTCACATCGATCGACGTCGCCAAGCGGGCCGGCGTCAGTCAGTCCGCGGTCAGCCGGGTGTTCACGCCCGGCGCGTCCGTGTCGTCGAAAATGGCCGAAAAGGTGCTCAAAGCCGCCGATGAACTCGGTTACAGGCCGAATGTCCTGGCCCGTTCACTGATTACCGGGCGGTCCCGCATCATTGGTCTCGTCGTTGCCTACCTGGAAAACCAGTTCTATCCGGATGCGCTTGAAAAACTTTCCAACGCATTGCAACAGCACGGCTATCACATCCTCGTTTTCATGGTGTCGAATGACGACGACATGGTCGACCAGGTCATGGGCGAACTCCTCGACTACCAGGTCGACGGGATCATCACCGCCTCTGTTGCCATGTCAAACGAGCTTGCCGCACGGTGTGCGGCCGCCGGTGTTCCTGTTGTGCTGTTCAACCGGGGTCAGGACGATCCCCGGCTCAATCAGGTCACCTCGGACAACTACAATGGCGGTTATCAGATCGCCGAATTCCTTGTTTCAGGTGGCCATCAGCGGATCGCCCATATCGCCGGATGGGCCGGATCGTCGACGGGCCGTGACCGCGAGGCCGGGTTCCGGGCCGGCCTGAAGGATCTAGGGCGGGAGCTTGTCGCCTGTATCGACGGAATGTACAGGCGCGAGACCGCGGCGGACGCGGCGCGCGAGCTGTTTCGCGGTCCCGACCGGCCGGATGCGGTCTTTGTCGGCAACGATCATATGGCCTTTGCGGTCATGGATGTTCTGAGATCGGAACTCACGCTCGATGTGCCCGGCGACGTCTCGGTGGTTGGCTACGACGACGTCCCGCTCGCGTCCTGGCCGGCCTACGATCTCACGACCTTACGCCAACCCTCCAATCGCATGGTGGAGGCAACGGTTTCGATCCTGCTCGAGTGGATCGAACACGGTGCCAACGACGTTCAGAAAATCAAGATAGACGGGCCGCTGATGATCCGCGGCTCGGCCCGCGTTCCGCAAGGATGGTCACATGAAAGGCTTTGATCCGCGCTGGTCGGATTTTCCCGATTACATCATCGGGATCACCAAGGAGATCTGGGAAGACCGGAAGATCGCGACGCTTCATCAGTACTACTCCGAGGACATCATCGTCCGCTCGCCGGGTTCGGTGGTGGTCGGCAACAAGGACGTGATCGGCGCCACGATGGCAACGCTTGCCGAGTTTCCGGACCGCGAACTGCTGGGTGAGGACGTGATTTGGTCGGGCTCGCCGGAAGACGGCATGCTGTCCTCTCACCGGATCATCTCGACCGCGACCCATGCAGGCGACGGCGTTTACGGCAAGGCGACCGGCAAAAAGCTCCGATACCGGATCATTGCCGACTGCCACGCCATCAACAATCAAATCAACGATGAATGGTTGATCCGCGACCAGGGTGCGATTGTCCGGCAGATGGGATGGGATCCAAAACAGTATGCCCACGACTTGATCGCGCGCGAAGGCGGACCGGATGACTGCGTCAGACCCTTCACCCCTTCGATCGACAAGCCTGGCCCCTACAAGGGCCGGGGCAACGACAATGAATGGGGCGCGAAATACGCCGACATCCTGACCCGGATCATGGCCGCGGACATGGCGGCAATTGAATCAGACTACGACCGGGCTTGCCAACTTGCTTATCCAGGCGGCGTGAATGGTCAGTCCCATCGCGATGCCGACCGGTTCTGGATGGGGCTTCGCGCCAGTTTCCCGTCGGCTGACTTCAAAATCGACCACCAGATCGGCCGGGACGACCCGATGATGCCGCCACGCGCGGCCATTCGTTGGTCGCTCAACGGCAAACATGACGGATGGGGCGTCTTCGGCATTCCGACCGGCGCCGAAGTCCATGTGATAGGGGCCGCTCATGCGGAGTTCGGCCCGTGGGGGCTCCGCCGAGAATATGTGCTTTTCGATGAAACGGCGATCTGGAAACAGATCGCGCTCCAAACCGGCTAAGGCCGGATCAATAGGCTCCGAGATGACACTTGAGGAAATGGAAACCCGCATTGTCCGCTATGGCGATCTGAAACCCTGCCGGACGGCGTTCATCGACGCGCATACACCTGGGTCAGACCAGAAGGAAAACTTCACGATCATCGGCGGTGGTGTATCGGAAAGTCCGGATCAGCATGTTCACATCAAGGACACGCCCGGGTTCAATATCGGGGCCGCCGGCCAGCCGCCCAAATGCCGGAACTCATTGCATTCCCATCGAACGGCCGAGGTGTTTTTTGTCCTGAAGGGCCGCTGGCGGTTCTTCTGGGGGCGTTGGGGCACGGCCGGCGAGGTCGTTTTGGAAGAAGGCGATATCTTCAACATCCCGACCGGGATCTTTCGCGGCTTTGAAAACATCGGCACCGACTACGGGATGATCATGGCGATCCTTGGCGGTGACGACGCTGGCGGCGGCGTGATTTGGGCGCCGCAGGTCATCGAAGACGCCAAGGACCACGGGCTGGTCCTGGGGGAAAACGGCATTCTTTATGACACCAAGCAAGGCCAATCCTTGCCGGACGGCGTTGACCCCATGCCTCTGCTTACTGACGAAGAACTTAAGCGGTATGCCGAGCCCGCGAATGATCAGGTCATTCGCGACTATGTCGCCCGTTATTGGGACATGATGGCTCTTGCGAGTGGCAAACCGTGCCAGGTCATCGGCGAGGCCGGCCTCTTGAAGGACCGGCCCGGATTTGAAGTTGAGTTCGTCACACGGGGATCTTTGCCGGACACCGAGTGCAGCCTGGATCGCCATGAAGTCATCATGGTCATGCGGGGCCATTGGACACTTCGATGGGCCGGCGGTGAACGAACCCTCGCACCGGGCGACACGTGTGCGATCCCGCCCGGCCTGTCGCATAGCCTGACTCCGTCGATGAGCGGCGAAGCGAGCCTTTTCCGAATTATGAATACGGACGACCCCGCCGGTCCGACCTGGCAGCCACACTGATAAAAACACCGGCGCCGGGCACGCGTCCGCGGAGAGGGAACGAAAATCATGGCGCAGATCGCGGTCACACACGTCGGCTCGCTGCCGCGCACCCAAGAGGTGGTGGATTTCATTTTCGCGCGGGAGCACCAAGATCCCTACGATCCGCCAGACTTCGACGCGGCGATGACAAGGGCCGTCTCGCAAACGGTGAAGCGGCAAGTCGATGCCGGCGTGACCATCGTCAGCGATGGCGAGACGTCCAAGATTTCATACGCCACCTATGTAAAAGACCGGTACACCGGGTTTTCCGGTGACGCCCCGCGCAACGCACCGGCTGACCTGAAGCTTTTTCCAAGCTTCTTGAAGCGCCTGGCCGAAAGCGGCGGCACGCCGAAATACGCGCGTCCCATGTGCACCGGCGAGGTCCGGTCCAAGGGCCAGGGCGAGTTGCAAAAGGATATCGCCAACCTGAAGGCGGCCATGGCCGAGCACAATGTCACGCGCGGCTTCATGAACGCGGCGTCTCCGGGGGTGATCTCGTTGTTTTTGCAGAACGACCATTACCCCTCACGAGAGGCGTATCTGGCGGCGCTCGCTGACGCCATGAAGGCGGAATACGAAACCATCGTCGCGGCCGGTCTGGATCTCCAGCTCGACTGCCCGGATCTGGCGCTCTCCCGGCATATGTTGTTTTCCGAGCTTTCCGACGATGACTTCATCAAGATCGCGGCGGCCCATGTCGAGGCGCTCAATCACGCCCTTGAGGACATCGATCCGGCCCGGGTGCGGGTCCATATCTGCTGGGGCAATTACGAAGGCCCGCATGTCTGCGACATCTCCATGGACAAGGTGTTTTCGACGCTGATGGCAACGCGGGCGCGGTATGTTCTCTTTGAAACGTCCAATCCGCGCCATGCCCATGAGTGGACGGTGTTCCAGGATCGCAAGTCAGAGATCCCCGAGGACAAGGTTCTGATCCCCGGTGTGGTTGATACGACGACGAACTTCGTGGAACACCCGGATCTGGTGGCTCAGCGGCTCGACCGGTTTATTGATATCGTGGGGGCAGACCGGGTAATTGCAGGCTCCGACTGCGGGTTTGGGACCTTTGCCGGCTTTGGGGCCGTCGATCCGGACATTGCCTATGCCAAGCTTGCAGCTCTTGCGGAAGGTGCCGCGATCGCCGGAGCGCGGGCGTGACGCCACTGGTCCTGATCCCGGGCATGATGTGCGATGCCCGGCTTTTTGGACCGCAAATCAATACCTTTTCCGGCACGCGGCCGATCCATCTGGCGCCGATCTGCGGCCGTGATAACGTGTCCGCGCTGGCGGCCGATGTCCTGGAAAAGGCACCGCCACGATTTGCCCTGGCGGGCCTTTCCATGGGCGGGATCATTGCGATGGAGATCCTGCATCAGGCGCCGGAGCGCGTCGAGCGCCTGTGCCTGATGGACACAAATCCGCTTGCCGAACGCGGCGAGGTGAAGGCGCGGCGCGAACCGCAAATAGACCAAGTGCGGGCCGGGCATCTGCGGGCGGTGATGCGCGATGAGTTGAAGCCGAACTACCTGGCGGACGGGCCGAACAAACAATCCGTGCTGGACCTGTGCATGGACATGGCGCTAGGGCTTGGACCGGATGTGTTTGAGCGGCAATTGCGCGCTTTGCAAACCCGTCCCGATCAGCAGGAAACCCTCAAGACCGTGTCCGTCCCAACCTTGATCTTGATGGGCGACCAGGACCTGCTGTGCCCCCGCGACCGGCACGAACTGATGCACAAGCTGATCGCTTCGTCGTCGTTTCAGATCATCGCCGAGGCCGGTCACCTGCCGACGCTTGAACAACCGGAGGCCGTCAACGCGGCTTTCGAGGCGTGGTTCGCGATGTCATGACCGGCGATTTGGTGCCGAGTTGATCCGCCGGCGCGGACGCCGGCGTTGTTCGGCCATTTGAACGGGACAAATACGGACCCAATGTCCGATCCCGTTGAGTCTTATTCGCTGATCTTTTTGGCGTCCCGGGTCGTGATGCTGCCAAGATAGGACAGGATGAAGTCCTGGACGGTCCGGTCCTGAATGCCCACATGCCGCATCTTCGTGCCCGGCAAAAATCCGGTATTGTCCTCCATCCAGGCGCGCAGCGCCGCCGGCGTCCACACAATGCCGGAGGCGGCCAATGCGACCGAATAGTCATAGTCCGGGTAGGTCCCAGCTCCGCGGCCGATGATGTTTTCCAAGGGCGGGCCGTAACTGGCGTGGTCCGTATCGGGCGCATGGCAGCGCCGGCACTCTTGCTTGTAGAGCATTTCCCCGGCCATGACCTTGGCATCCTCGAAGACATCTAATGCATGGGCCGGCCCGATTGAAAACAGGGCGCAGGCGGCGAGAACCGACAGCCGGACTGACATGAATTTGCTCCTCTCCCGGAGCAGTCTGTGTCCATACGGAAGCGGACACCCTGCTCGAAGGCTTTCAAATCGATCAACTTTCGGCCGCTCAGTCCAATTCGATTAAAAAGCCGTTGATCTGGACCGGAAGAGTGAACGCCGGTGGCAGCGTCACAACTTTGATCTGGGTCAATTGCGGCTTTGGCCTTTCGTGCATAGCGCGCCCGGCGAGGCCTGCCGCCCACACGCAGCTTTGATCGAAAGGACAGTTGCCAGACGCCGGCTGGCCGGAAAAACTTATACAATGAGAGGGGTTTCAGGGATTGGCCAAGCTGTCGTCGGCAAGGCCATCGCACTCATGTCTGCCGCGTTTCTGCTTGCCGGGTTGGCAACGGCGCAAGAGCTCGACCGGGCCGGGGCCGCATTGCTGATCGAGCCGCCCTACCAAATCGGCGATCAGCTCCCGGACGGCTCCTTCGAGCTGCACAATCTCGATGGCCGGCTGGCCGGTTATGCGTTTGAGACCCTGCCGATCGCGCCGCTGCCGGGATTTTCCGGCGCGCCCATCAACCTGTTCGTCAGCCTGACGCTGGACGGGCGGCTCATCGACGTGGAGCTTTTGTCCCACAACGAGCCGATCTTCGTGTCCGGGCTGGGTGAAGCCCCGTTTCAGGCGTTCATCGCCCAGTATCGCGGCCACTCGATCACCGACAGTCTGGTGATCGGCGTGCCTTACGGAGATCAGGGAACGGGCAGCTCGCTCGTCTATCTGGACGGCGTCACCAAAGCGACGGCCAGCGTTCGGATTGCGCATGAAAGCCTGTTGGCGGCGGCCTTCAAAATCGCGCGGGATAAATTGCAGGGCATTGGCGGTGGCGCGGCCGCCCAGCCGGACCTCAATTATCTGGAACCGCTGACTTGGGCGGAATTGGTGTCGCAGGGATTGGCAAGCCGACGTCTGGTCCCCAATGCGGAAGTCGATCGGGCTTTCGCCGGGTCCCTGTGGGCCGATGATGATCCGGGAGCCAAAGACACGCCCGCCGCGCCTTTCCTCGATCTTTGGGTGATTGATCTTGGACCTCCGTCAATCGCCGCGGCTGTCCTGGAGCCGGAAAGCCTGAACCAACTTGACCAGTTTCGTGAACTCTCGCCCGATGACGAGCCATTGCTGGTCATCGACGCCGGACGACACGGCCTGGTGACAGACGAGTTTGTCCGCAACACCAGCCCCGACTTGATCACGGCATCTCAGGATGGTCTTCCGATCGCGCTGCGTGACGCGGATCTTGATGTGGAATTGAAAGACGGCGTTCCGGAGGGAACCGCGATGATCCTGCGCACCGACCGGCGGCTTGGCTTCGATCCCACCCGGCCGTGGGAGCTTTCCGTTCGGGCCGTCCGGGAACATGGTTTTTTCCGGCCTGAGATTGGCACCGTCGATTTTGCGCTCACGCACCAAACCGATGCGCGGTTTTTTCAAACAAACACTCCGGCAGCGCCGGTCCCGGTCTGGCGGCAGGCTGTCGAAAACCGCCTTGCCGACCTGTCGGTTCTGGCCGGCGGATTGGCTGCGCTTGTCCCGCTGCTGTTGTTCGCGCAGTCCGGTTTGGCCGGCCAGAAGCACTATACAGCGGTCCGGCTTGGCGTTCTGGCGCTGGTGATCGGCTTTATCGGCTGGTGGGGGCAGGGGCAGTTGTCCATCACGACCGTGCTTGGTGTGCTGCGGGCCATCGTAGACGGGCAGAGCCTCGCGTTCCTCCTTTATGATCCCTTTTCGCTGTTGATCTGGGCGGTCGTGATCCTGTCCTTCCTCGCCTGGGGACGCGGATTGTTTTGCGGGTGGCTTTGCCCATTCGGCGCCATGCAGGAATTCGCCCACCATGCCGGCCGCCGTCTCGGGCTGCCGCAAATCCGTGTTCCGGACCGCGTCGACCGGGTCCTTGTGATGGTCAAGTACGGTGTGCTCGCCGGTCTTGTCGGACTTGCCTTTGGCTCGCCGGCCGCCCTCGACGCGGCCGTTGAAGTTGAACCGTTCAAGACCGCGGTGACGACGTTCTTTTGGCGCGAATGGTATTATGTCGCCTACGCTGCGTTCTGGCTGTTGCTGGGTATGGTGTTTTTCAAGGGGTTTTGCCGATATGTCTGCCCCTTGGGCGCTGTAATGGCGATCGGCGGCTTCCTCAGGCTGCGCCAGTGGATCCCGCGCCGCGACGCATGCGGCAGCCCGTGCCAGCTCTGCCGCGTCAAATGTAATTACAATGCGATCAAGCCATCTGGCGCGATCCGGTATGACGAATGTTTCCAATGCCTTGACTGCGTGACTATTCACGACGATCCGAAACAGTGCGTGCCATTGGTGTTGGCCGGCCGGGGGCGTCCGATATGACCGTGTCGCGGCGCCGGTTCGTCCAGATTATCGCCGGCTGCGCACTTGCCGGACCCGTTCCGGCCGCTGGCAAGAGCGAACCCCTCAAATGGCGCGGCCGCGCGCTTGGCGTACGGGCGGAGATCTCTGTTCACACCGGCAATCCGGTGCGGGCAAGAACGGCACTCGCCGCCGCGACCGACACGATCCGGCGAATGGAGCGGCTGTTTTCACTCTATGAACCGGCGTCGGCCCTCCTATGGCTCAACCAGACGGGCCATCTGTCAATGCCGCCGGAATTCGCCCGGCTGGTCGGCGCTTGCGACGAGATCCACGAATGGACAAAGGGACTATTCGACCCAACCGTGCAGCCGCTGATGGTCGCACTGGCGGCCGGTGCCGGAGACATCGATGGAGACACCGCCGCGCGGTTGTCGGATTTGGTTGGATGGCAGAAAGTCCTGCGCGACGGGCCGGTGCTGCGGTTCGCCAAACCTGGCATGGCACTGACCTTCAACGGGATCGCGCAAGGATTTGCCACTGACAGGGTGACCGAGACACTGGCCGCCCATGGTTTTGACCGCTGCCTGGTTTCGATTGGTGAGTACCGGGCCGGATCCGATCCGGCCCGGATCGGGATCGCGGGGCAGGGTGATCGGTTGCTTGACCAAGTCGACCTCAAAAACGCCGCGCTCGCAACATCTTCACCCACGGGCACAGCCTTCCGAAACGGCAGAGGTCATATCGTTCGGCCGGATCTTGCACTTGATCGTGGCGTTTGGCGGTCGGTGACCGTTGAAGCTGAAACGGCGACGATCGCCGATGGAATATCAACCGCGCTCGCTTTGGCGCCTGACCGGCGGCTTGCGGACAGCCTTTTGAAGCAGCAAAGTGTCCGCCGCGTGTGGCTTGAAAACGCCAGCGGGGCGTTCATCCGCCTGTAGCGGAAGCCTGCGTTCAGTTGCCGAGCGGCAAGGCTTCACGTTCGATCTGAGGATAAAGATGGGCCACGGACCTATGGAATTCCTGCGGCATGGCACCCATGCCGGCGAATTCGGGCGGCAATTCGCTTGCCATGATCTCGACCATGTCCAGCCCCTCTAAAGCCGCGTCTTCAAGCGTCGCCTCGAGCCAGTCGAGA
Organism: Roseibium sp.; assembly: GCA_017643215.1. Lineage (GTDB taxonomy): Bacteria > Pseudomonadota > Alphaproteobacteria > Rhizobiales > Stappiaceae > Roseibium. The sequence continues at coordinate 270,547 of JAEPNV010000002.1, forward strand.
TAGGCGCGCGTTTGGGTCAGGGACTGGCCGGACCTGTCAAGGGGACCGTGGCCGGGCAGGATCGCGGCGGCATCGATGCCTTCAAGGGTTGACAGCGCCGCGCGCCAGGCATCCAGATCCGCATGCGGCGTCGTGGGCGCGCGGTTCAAGAAGGCAAGATCTCCTGCGATCAACGTGCCGGTCTTTTGGTCCAAAAGTGCCAGATCCGCGCCCGTGTGCCCCGAAAGCGGCAGGGTCTGGAACGTTCGGCCGCCGATTTCCAAAAGACTGCTGGCGATGTCTGCGTTTGGCGGAACGGGCTCGGTGCCGCGCATCCAGTCGCCGAGCAGGCGGTACATGTTGTCGGCAAATCCGTCGCCTTCGCTTGCGGCCAGCGCGCGGGTCTCCGGCAAGGCGTGGATCGGCGTGGCACCAAACACCTGATTGCCGAAAAAATGATCGGGATGATGGTGCGTAATGACAATGGCTGTGACGCCGCGCCCGTTCAGGCCGCGGGCCACTTCGAGCAACGCTTCGCCATACCTTCGGGACGGTCCGGTATCGACGATGACGATGCCAGTGCCGGTCTCGATCAAGGCGCAATTGACGATGGCGCCGCCATTTTCCGACGTGAAATACTCGGTCGATCCTTCGATCATCCAAAGCCCGTCGGCCACCTGAACCGGGCTGAGGTCATAGGCCTTCTTGGGGGCCGCGAACACGGCAGCGGACGGGGCACACACCATCGCGCCCGTCCCAGCCGTTCCAGCCAGGAACGATCGGCGGGACAGGTTCATTGGCTGACAACGGCGCTGATCAAAGCATCGATTTCATTGCCGTTGTTGTCCCGGCCTTCGACGCGCACTTCGGAACCAAGCGCGCCATCGGGGAAATAAAACGTGAAGGCGGGGTCTTCATTCACCGGTTCATAAAGTTCCAGCCGGGCGAGTTTTTCCTTTGTGGCTTCGTTCGCGAGTTCCAGATCCTCGATGATGAAGATTGGAATACCGTCGGCAAGCCCCGTATCCATCGGATGGTCAACAACCATACGGACCCTGCCGCGATCCGGCCAGACCCGGCCGTAGACCTTGCCGAGATGCTCTTCCCAGTCGTCGGATGCATAAGCGGCCGCGGGCGCCGAACATCCGCCACCGGCCGCATCAATGACCGTCGAACCGATATGCCAGACACCATCTCCGGTTTGGACAGCCGCGCGTACGGGTGTTGCCTGATCAATCTTGAACCGGAACGAGATCTTCGGCTCCGCCTGTTCCGGCCAGTAGGTCAGGATCTTCGGGATCGGCCCGTAGTCGACTAGGAACACCATTTGCTGGACGTCTTCCAACGCTGTTGCATCGACGAGCACAGGAACGTTGAAGCTGTCTTCGGCGGAGGCGGGCGCACTTACGATCACCCGGTCGTCGAATTCAATCTTTTCCGGATCGCCCAAGAGGTTCTTTTGATGATAGGACCACATGCCCGATTGCAGCGGATCGGAGAGGGGGGTTCGCGGTTCATCCAGCGCCAGAGCCGGAGCGGACAACAAGACCGCCGCCATCAAATACACGCTTTTCATGTGCGCCTCCTACCAGTCCGGCTTGGTGTATGTCAGGCCGTGACGCGCGAAGATCTCCGCCATCCGGCCGTCCTCCACGGCATATCGGATGGCATCATCGGCCGCGTAAGACAGCGGCCGCCAATTATGCCTTACGGCAATGCCCAAAGTCCAACTGGACCTGGAAAGTCCGGGAAACGGCGGAATGTGGATGTCCATCTCCTCCGTGCGCCCGTGTTCAAGCTGGGACAGCGGACCCATCACCGCCATCACTTCACCGGCGGCAAGGCCCGCCATGGCGTCTTCCGGCGTGTCGTACCGGCGCATGTTCGGAATGATCTGTCCGCGTGCGAAACTGGACAGGTAAAAGTCGGACAATGTGTCGTTTTCCACGCCGACGGTGTCGAACCGGAAGTAGGCCGGCAAGGGCGGGCCGTCCGGGTAGTCGTCGGTCCGATAGGCGATGGCCAGCTGTTCGGTGTAGTAGTGGCCGTTCAGGACAACCTGCTCGTTGCGGCAACCAAGTTCCCGGTCATAGGGAATGTGCAGCATGACATTCGCGATCTGGCCGCCGAGCAGTTTGCCGCGCCAGACATTGTTGCGCAGATCACCATCCACGTTCTCATCGGCCGCCGTGACAATGAACCGGGCCTCCACGCCAAGATCCTCGGCAATCAGCCGGCCGACATCGATGTCGACACCCTTGAGGACACCTTTTTCCTTATAGGAAAATGGCGCGAAATCCTCATAGACGGCGAAGCGGATGAAGCCGCGATCCTGGATGTCGTCCAGGCTTTGGCCGACGATGTCGCGGCCCACATTTTGCGGCTTGCGCTCGGCATCCTGGCCGAATTTCACGTTCGCGCAGTTTTGCGCAAGCGCGGAACCGCCGGTCCAAAGACCGGCGGCCAAAACCACTGCCGCGATGATCGGGTGCCGGGAACTGAGCATTATTCAGCCGCCGACAGTCCTATGGTCAACACTTCCGCCGTGTTCTTCAAACTGCCGTCCGAGCCGTCCAACATGATCACGGCGCGCGCGGCGACAGAGTCGGCCTTTGGCGCTCCAGACCCCGTTTCGACCGTCGCGGCGATTTCCGCCATCTCCGCCTTGAAGGCGTCAATGTCAGCCGCAAACTCCGCAGGGGATTTACCCGCGTCCGACATTTCCTTGATCTTGTCGCGGATTTCCTTCAACCGATTGGCATGATCGTCCAAAGCGCCATCGTCCGGTCGGGTTTCGAGATAGGTTCTGATGGCCCAGGCCGCTTCCTGTCCGAGCAGTTCACCAAAGGCCGGCATTTTGGTGATGCCGTTTTGGGTGTAGCCGTTCTGATAGCGCTCAAGATACCACTCGTCGCCATAGTCGTCGGCTTCGAGATATCTGAGGTCCGGGGCAAGACCGCCGGAGATTCCCTCAAGGCCATGACACCGGGCGCAGTTTTGATTGTATCCGGACGCGCCGATATCAACGGCAATCGCCCAGTATTCACTGCTCGGATCCCGCCACGGGTTTTCGGCGAGCCATTCCTCGCCGAGTTGCGGCAGGCCCGCCGTATCGACGGCCTGCGGGGCGACATCGCCATGGGCATTCACCGGCCGGACCTGGCTCGTGACAAAGATCGACAACGCGGCCCCAGCCGCGATGGTGCCCAACACCAGCTTGCGCGAAAACATCGAAACACTCCTCCCGAGTCGTCCGTCAAGTCATAGTCCGATGTGGGAACAGAACGCTATTGTACCATGGGACAAACCTGCACTTCTTGCCTATGAAGAAGGACGTAGGTTACCGTCGGGAGGTAAGTTAAGGCGGCAAGCCGCCCTAGAAAAACATACTGGGAGGCGGGTATACCATGGCTTTGGCTCGGCCAATCCTTGCTTGTGTTTTTGCGAGCGCGCTGACATTGACCGCACGTGCTGAGGTTGCTGTCACCATTGGCTATCTGGAGCAGGTCACGCCCGCGCCGCCGGTGCTATCCAATCTGGACCCGTTGCCGGAAAACGAGGGGCTTGCCGGCGCGGAAGTCGGGCTTGCGGATAATGCGACGACAGGCCGGTTCTTAAAACAGACCTATACGCTGGATGTCCGGGTCGTTCCGGAGGACGGAGACTTCCTCGCCGCGGCGCAAGAACTACTGTCGGTAACGCCGTTTGTGGTCGTCAATGCACCGGCTGACGACCTGCTGGCGCTTGCCGATCATCCCGATGCGGCCGATGCCGTGCTTTTCAACGCCGGTGCGCCGGAAACAACATTGCGCAACGAGACCTGCCGGCAGAACATCCTGCACACGCTGCCGTCGCGCGCCATGTTGACCGACGCACTGGCCCAGTTCGCGGTGCGGCGGAAATGGACCGACTGGGTGATGTTGGCGGGAACGCGCACCGGTGATCAGGCTTTTGCCGCGGCGATTGCCAAATCGGCGGAAAAATTCGGCGTCCGCCTGCGCGAGACGAAAACCTGGGAGTTTGACGCGGACATGCGGCGCAATGCGGCGCAGGAAGTCCCTTTGTTCACACAGGATCTGGCCCAGCACGATCTGATGATCATCGCTGACGAACCCGGCGATTTTGGACGGTATGTCGCCTACAACACCTGGGAGCCGCGGCCGGTCGCAGGCACCGAGGGCCTGGTGCCGGTGGCGTGGGACCGGACGGTCGAACAATGGGGCGCGGCCCAGCTGCAAAACCGGTTCGAGGAAGCCGCCGCGCGGGACATGCGCCCGATCGATTATGCTGCCTGGGCGGCCGTCCGATCCATCGGCGAGGCGGTGACGCGGACCAATACCGCAGATCGGGACACCATCCGCGACTATCTGTTTTCCGAGGCCTTCGAGCTTGCCGGGTTCAAGGGCCGGCCCCTCACGTTCAGGTCCTGGAACGGCCAGCTCCGGCAGCCCATTCCGCTCACCAATCCCCGAGCGCTGGTCGCGTTGGCGCCGCTTGAGGGCTTCCTGCACCAGCGCACCGAGCTCGACACGCTTGGCATCGACCAGGCCGAAACAGCCTGCACCGCGTTTGAGGAGTAACCGATGCGTCTATCTGTATTGCTTGCCGCGGTGTTCGCCGCAGGACTGGCCGTGCCCGTCGCGGCAGACGAAATCTGGGTGTCCAACGAAAAGGACGACACCATCAGTGTCATTGACGTTGAGACGCTTGAAGTCACGCGGACAATCGATGTCGGCGAACGGCCGCGCGGCATCACGTTCGCGATCGATCATTCGGTCCTTTATCTGTGCGCGTCCGACAGCGACACCGTGCAGGTGATTGATCCGGAGACCGGCAAGGTCCTCCACGAATTGCCGTCGGGCGAGGATCCCGAGCAATTCGTTCTGCACCCTGACAACCGGCACCTTTACATCGCCAACGAGGACGATGCGATCACAACCGTGGTCGACACCGAGACGCGAACCGTGATCGCGCAGATCGACGTCGGTATCGAGCCGGAAGGGATGGCGGTTTCCCCCGATGGCAAGATCGCGATCACCACGTCCGAAACGACCAATATGGCGCACTGGATCGACACCAGCAGCCAGCAGCTGTTTGCCAACACCCTGGTGGATCAGCGCCCGCGGCATGCCGAATTCACGCTGGACGGGTCCGAGCTTTGGGTGAGTTCGGAGATTGGCGGCACGATCACCGTCTTTGACGTCGCCAGCCAGGCGGAAAAAGGCAAGATCGGTTTTGAAATCAAGGGCATTCACCCGGACCGCGTGCAACCCGTGGGTTTTGAGATGACGAAAGACGGCAAGTACGTGTTTGTCGCGCTCGGCCCGTCGAACCACATCGCCGTTGTCGATCAAAAGACCTATGACGTCCTTGACTACATCCTGGTCGGCCGGCGCGTCTGGCACATGGCGTTCAACGGCGATGAGAGCCTTTTGTTCACGACCAACGGTGTGTCCGGCGACGTCACGGTGATCGATGTCGCGGAATTGGCGGCGGTCAAGAGCATCAAGGTCGGACGTTTTCCTTGGGGCGCGGCCTATCGGCCGACAAACTGACTTCTAGGTGGGAGGAATGATAATGCGTTTTTTGATGGCATGTGTTTTAGCTGGCGTCCTTGCGACCGGACCGGCTTTGGCCAGTGACACGGATGATGATGACGATGACGGTCCGGCGTTCGGCTCGGCCGGTATCCTGTCGCGCGACAACCGGGAGGACCTTCCGACCCTGGCCTTGTCCGCAGGTATGCCGCTTTTGGAATCCGGCAAACTGGGGCTCAAGTCCGGCACCTATTATGAAGTTGAGATCGAAGCCGATGGCAGTCAGGAACTGGCGCTTGCCGGGGCTGGGTTTTTCCGGGCCATCTGGATCGATGAGATCGTCATCGAAGGGATCGAGATCCGGCCATTGGGCGTCGACAGCCTGGAATTCGATGAAGCCGGAACCGCCGAAATCAGCTTCCTGGCGATCAAACCGGGCACCTATAGATTTGGCGTGCCGGGCAGCGAACTCCAGTCATTGGAGATCACCATCGAGTGACAGCGGGCCTTCGCGTACAGACGCTAACGCACCGATACGGCAAGAAACTGGCGCTTGACGGCGTCAGTTTTTCTGTTGAGCGCGGCGCGTTTTGCGCGCTGCTTGGACCGAACGGGGCCGGAAAATCGACCCTGTTTGCGCTGATGACGCGTTTGTTCGTTCCCGAATCGGGGTCGATCTCAATCGACGGGATTTCGCTCCATGACAATCCGCGCGCCGCGCTCGGGAAAATCGGCGTGGTTTTCCAGCAACCGACGCTTGATCTCGATTTGTCGGTCCGGCGCAATCTGGTCTATTTCGCGGCCCTTCACGGCTTGTCGGGGCGTGATGCCGGTCAGCGGATCGACAGCGCGCTAGGCCGCTTAGGGATGGCGGAACGGGCCGGCGAAAAGGTCCGCGCGCTCAATGGCGGGCACCGGCGGCGCATGGAAATCGCCCGGGCGCTCATTCATGCCCCATCTGTATTGTTGCTGGATGAGCCAACCGTCGGATTGGATGCGGCAACGCGCCAGGCCATCACCGGCCACGTCCATGATCTGGCCGAAACGTCTGGACTGACGGTCTTGTGGGCAACCCATCTGGTTGATGAGATCCGTGCGTCGGACCGGCTTGTCATCATGCACAAGGGATGTGTTCTGGCCGATGGGACCAGCGCGCAAATCGCCGGCGCGGCGCCGCTGGCGGACCGGTTCTTGCAAATGACCGCTGCCGGGGAGGTCGCATGAGAGGCGCCGTCATCTGCCTTGTTGCGATCATCCAGCGGGAAGCGCTTCGTTTTGTGTCCCAGCGCGGCCGGTTCCTGGCGGCTCTCGTGCGCCCGCTGGTCTGGCTGATCGTCTTTGCGGCGGGATTTCGTGCCGCGCTCGGGCTGTCGATCATGCCGCCCTATCAGACCTACATCACCTACGAGGTCTATATCGTGCCGGGGCTTTGCGCGATGGTCCTGCTGTTTTCCGGCATGCAGTCTTCGCTCAGCCTTGTTTATGATCGCGAAATGGGGTCCATGCGCCTGCTTTTAACCAGCCCACTGCCGCGCTGGTGGCTGCTGTTTTCAAAACTCATCGCCAGCACGCTGATTTCGATCGTTCAGGTCTATGCCTTTTTGGCGATCGCCGCGCTGACTGGCATCACATTTCCCGCGATCGGCTATGTCCTGGTGTTTCCGGCCCTTCTTTTGGGCGGTCTCATGTTGGGGGCGCTTGGACTGTTGCTGTCCTCGACAATATCGCAACTGGAGAATTTCGCAGGGGTCATGAATTTCGTAATCTTTCCGATGTTCTTTCTGTCGACCGCGCTATACCCGCTCTGGAAGATGGCCGAAGCCTCGACCATTTTGCGTGACATTTGTGCGGTGAACCCGTTTTCGCATGCCGTCGAACTGGTGCGTTTCGCGCTCTACGGCGAACTGAACGCGGTGGCTCTATTGTGGGTGCTGGGGGCGTTTGCCGTCTTTCTGGCCGGCAGTCTGTGGGGTTACGATCCAGCCCGTGGTATGATCCGGCGGAAGGCGTAGCGGTCCATGCGTCGGGCCCATTGGGAGGATGAGCGAGATGATGAAGGCCATCGGGTGTTTTGCGGTTCTGGCGCTTTTGACGACTGGCCCGAGCGCGTTAGCGGAAGAAACCGATCCTGGCGGCATCCTCAATCCGGATGAAATGAGCCTCAGCCGGTCTCTCGAACGGGCCATGGAAGGCGACGTCGATATGGTCATTTGTTCGCAAGGCTACCTGATGACCAAGGGCGGAAGACATCACGCCGCGCGGACGATCTTCCAAAACTGTTCGGACCAGGGCTGGACGGGCACCATGACGTGGATGTCCTATATGGAACAAAACGGTTTTGGCGACCGGGAGGATCCGGCCGCTGCCGCGGAATGGGACCGGCGCGCGGCCGAAATGGGCGATCCGATCGGTCAGTTCAACTATGGCCTTGATCTTCTTCGCGGATACGGTGTGGAGGCCGACCCGGCGCTTGGGCGCCGCTATATCGACAAATCGGCCGAGCAGGGATTTGGCATCGCGCGCGACTTGCAGGACGAAAACTACGATTGGCAGGCGGTGACGCCGGACGCCGATGAGTGGAAATTCCAGCGGGTGTTTTAGCGCCGGCTTCGAACAATCACGCGAGCGACGCCGGCTGTCCGGACAACACCAGAATACGGTCGGCCAAACGGTCGGCTTCTTCGCGCGCGTGGGTGACGAACAAGGTGGCGACCGGCTGTTGCGCGAGCAAAGTCCGCGTCAGATTGATCATCGCTAAGACACGGTCCGGGTCGAGGGACGCGAACGGTTCGTCCATGATCAGGAAATCGGGCCGGACGGCCAGAGCACGCGCGAGCGCCAGCCGCCGTCGCTGGCCGAGCGACAACTGGTCCGGAAAAAGGCCCGATTTGTTGCCCAGACCAACCGCCTCGAGCGCATCCTGCGCCGCATCGCTAGAGAGCCCGGCGACAATCATGATGTTTTGCAGGGCCGAGCGCCAATTGAGCAGCGTCGGCTCCTGAAACACCATGGCGAGCCGCTCCGGCCGCTCAACCGAGCCTTCAAAGTCCTTGTCGAGGCCGGCAATGATGCGCAAGAGCGTCGTTTTTCCGATCCCGGACGGACCGAGCAGGGCGACACACTCGCCGCGCGCGATATCGAGAGAGACTGGCCCCAGCACTTCGGCCGATCCAAATCCCTTGCGCTCCAGCCGGACTGATATCACGCGCGCCGCCAGCGGTTTGCCGCCGTCTCCCATGGTTGCAGAATGAAGGCCTCCACGGCCAGCATCACCATGATGAAGGCCAGCGCGTAAGCCAATACCATCGGCACATCAAACAGTTGGAAATAGAGATGGATCTGAAATCCAACACCATTGGAGCGGCCGAGGAATTCAACGACGAGAACGATCTTCCAGATCAAGGCCGTGCCTGTGCGGGCGCTGGCGGCAACATAAGGGGCTAGTTGCGGCAAGATCACATGGCGAAGCCGCTTGCCGGGCGGCATTCGGAACACCGACGCCATATCGCTCAACGCCGGATCAAACGCGCGGGCGCCCTCGCGGATCAAGACGGTCACCATGGGGATCTTGTTGATGGCCACCGCCAATATGGCGGCCACTTCCGTCAGCCCGATCCAAAGGTAACACAGGACAATGGTGACCAGGGCCGGCAGGTTGAGAAACACAACAAGCCACGGATCCAGCCACCTGTCCGCGGCGGGCCGCCGGCCCATGAAAAGACCGATGGCAAGGCCGATCGACATGGCCAGAAAAAACGCCGCGGCCACCCGCGCCAAGGTCACGGCCACATGGTAGAGCAAAGCGCCGTCAAGGATTTCCCGGACGATCAACCCGGCGACGAAGATTGGGCCGGGCAGTGTTTCGGGATCAGCGACACCAACGGCCAATGCCGACCAGCCGAGAAGCAAAAGCCCAAGCGATGCCAGCCGCACCAGCGCTCGGTGCGCCGGATTAGGCTCAGCCTTGCGGACCGACAAAAATCCCCTCCGGCAGCGTCGTCGCCGCGCCGACCAGTTTCTCGCCGCCAAGGCGGGCCATCAACTCCAGCATTTTCGCGGCCTGTGCCTCGTTGACGGGCTCCGGATCCGGGATGCCGGCGATAAAGCCCGTCTTGAGTGCTTCAAACTGGGCATCGGATTTGACCCGCATGATCGGCCGGAGGCGGTCAAAGGCTTCGGGTTTCGATGCAAGCAGGCTCTTCGCGCCGCGCGAGGCATCGATAAGCCCGCGGACAAGCTCGGGAGTGTCCCGCACCATCTCCCCGCGCACGACATAACCCAGCAGCGGCGTGTTTGGATCCAGTCCCAAGGCATTGGCTGCCTCGGATACGGAGATGACCTCGCGCATTCCCGCCGCTTTCATCTTGGCGGAAAAATGCCAGAAATTGATGGCCGCATCGGTCTCACCGGACAGCGCGGTCTTGAATATCAGCGGCGGCGCGCCGAACACCTGTTCGGTCTCCGCCTTCAGGTCCAAGCCGTATTGTTGTTCGGCGTATGCCCGCAGGATCAGCCAGCTCTTGTCGACCGGTCCGCCGGCAATCCCGATCTTGCCGCCGGCCAGGTCTTTCAAGCTTTGCACGTCGCTGTCGGGCGGGACCAGCAACCCACCAACGGCTTTCGAGTAGGGAATGAACACAAAATCCTTTCCGTCCGCGCGCTGGCGCGCGACCCAAAGCCAGTCAGCCACGACAATATCAGCCTCGCCGGCTTGAAAGGCGATCCGGGTAGCCGGATTGCCCGCCATACCGACGACCTCGAGCTTAAAGCCGTTTTGCTTGTCGAGCCCATAATGCTTGATGGTGTCGAGTTCCCAGTTCACGGTCCCGACCTTGAGGACCGCGGCTTTCAGAACCGGCTCGGCGGCACTTGCCATCCCTACGGAAGTGGCCACGGCCAGCAGAACCGCCGCGACGCGATGCAACACGCGCATGATTTCCTCCCAAAATATTTTGCCGTAGCTTAGCAACGCGGGGAGGGCGATGAATTGGACTTTCGGTCAAAAATACTGAATTCGGTGAAGGCGGGCGTTCGCCCGTGTTGTGCCGTCTTTCTGGCCGCCGCAATGGTGCTAGGTCCGATGCCCCCGGCCTGGCCGGAGAGCTACAAGTCGATCCAGGAACGCAGACCGGATCTGTTTCATGACCAGACCGGCTTCCGGATCGCCCGCCACCGGGCCCCGACGCCCGAGGATATCCCGCCTCCGGTTGAGGTCGTCGCGGCCGATCAGGCCGCGGACCTTCTGGCAAAAGGTGCGCTGGCGATCGACGTTTCGGGCGCGCTGCAATCGCGGTACGACGAGCTGGAAGGGACCTGGCTGGTCCATGGGCCGCGCGAAACGCTGCCGGGCGCCGTTTGGCTGCCGGAAGTCGGCCGCGGGGCATTGGAACCGGACATGTCCGCCTATCTTGCCCACAATCTTGAAGATCTGACCCAAGGCGATCTTGGCCGGCCCATCCTGGTCTTTTGTGTGGCTGATTGCTGGATGAGTTGGAATGCCGCCCAAAGGGTGGCGGGACTGGGCTACGGGCATGTGTTCTGGTTCCGAAACGGCACCGACGGTTGGCTGGACAGCGGCCGACCACTTGAGCCGTCGCTTCCCGTCCCGGTCAATGTCGATTGAGGGCAGGCGGGTCCGGCAACCCCTGCGGTAGCGGTCCGCGTCCGTTCGCTATCTAAGTAAATTCGCGTATGCCAGGCGGTCCGGTGTGCACTATGGTGCAATTCTCCGGCTTTGGCCTTTCTCCTAGACTGCGTGTTGGGAGCCTGGGCTCGAGAATTGTTCGAGACGTGTCGGGAAGCACGTGAAGGTTCCAGTCCGAACCTGGGAGGAAGCAGGAATGAAGAAATTCTTCGCTGTCGCCGGCATTGGAATGCTCGCGGCGACCACAGCGCAGGCCGATGTTACCGAAGAGGATCTTGCCAACGACACGGCCACCACCGGCGACGTCCTGACCAATGGCATGGGCCGTCATCAGCAGCGTTATTCGCCGCTGAAAATGATCAACAAGGAGAACGTTGAGTTTGTCGTTCCCGCCTGGGCCTTTTCCCTTGGCGGTGAAAAGCAGCGCGGACAGGAGAGCCAGCCGCTTGTTTATGATGGCGTGATGTATGTGACCGGGTCCTATTCGCGGCTTTATGCGATCGACGTCAAAACCGGTGACGAAATCTGGCAGTACGATGCCCGCCTGCCGGAAGGCATTTTGCCATGCTGTGACGTGATCAACCGCGGCGCGGCGATCTATGGCGACAAGATTTATTTCGGCACGCTCGACGCACGCATCGTCGCGCTCGATCAAAAGACCGGCGATGTCGTTTGGCGTAAGAAGATCGCCGATTACAAGGCCGGCTACTCCTATACGGCCGCGCCCGTGATCGTGAACGGTCTTGTTGTCACCGGAAACTCCGGCGGTGAGTTCGGTGTCGTGGGCGAAGTTCAAGCGCGCGACGCGGAAACGGGCGAACTCGTCTGGACCCGTCCGGTCATTGAAGGCCACATGGGCACCTACAAAGGTGAAGAAAGCACCATGACGGGGACGCTGAACGCGACCTGGCCTGGCGACATGTGGAAAAACGGCGGCGGCGCCACCTGGCTCGGCGGAACCTATGACGCGGACACCGACACATTGGTGTTCGGTACCGGCAACCCGGCACCTTGGAACAGCTGGCTGCGCGCGGCCGGAAACCCGGCCGGCACGGAAGGCGACAACCTTTATGCGGCGTCCCGTTTGGGGATCGATCCGGAAAACGGCGAAATCAAATGGCACTTCCAGACCACGCCACGCGAGGGCTGGGACTTTGACGGCGTGAATGAAGTCATCCCGTTTGTCGACGCAAACGGCAACCAGCGATACGCAACGGCTGACCGCAATGGCTTCTTTTACGTTCTGAACCGCGAAGACGGCGCATTTGTCGACGCCTGGCCATTTGTCAAGAACATCAGCTGGGCGGAAGGCATCGACGACAACGGACGTCCAATCTTCAACGAGGCCAACCGGCCCGGTGATCCGAGCGTTGCCGCGGATGGCAAAAAAGGCGAGGTTGTCTTCGCTGTCCCATCGTTCCTCGGCGGCAAGAACTGGATGCCGATGGCGCATAGCCCGGATACCGGCCTGTTCTACGTTCCCTCCAACGAGTGGGGCATGGACATCTGGAACGAGCCGGTGACCTACAAAAAGGGCGCGGCATATCTGGGCTCAGGCTTCACCATCAAGCCGATCTTCGAGGACTATATCGGCTCTTTGAAGGCCATCGACCCCAACACGGGCGAAGTCAAGTGGGAACACAAGAACAATGCCCCGCTGTGGGGCGGCGTGATGACGACGGCCGGCGGCCTGGTGTTCACCGGAATGCCGGAAGGCCAACTCAAAGCGTTTGACGCGGACACGGGCGAAGAACTGTGGTCCTTCCAGACCGGATCCGGGATTGTCGGTCAGCCGATCACCTGGGAAATGGACGGCGAGCAATACATTGCTGTGGCGTCCGGCTGGGGCGGCGCTGTGCCGCTGTGGGGCGGCGAGGTCGCCAAGAAGGTGAATTACCTGAACCAGGGCGGTATGATTTGGGTGTTCAAGCTTCCCAAGCGGCTTGCCTCGGCCAACTGACAGATGAAATCCCTGCCGGCTGTCATCGGCCGGCAGGGGCCCATTCGGCAGAGCTGGTGACGAGGCCCCGGTTCCGCCGACCAAACGGATCATATTCTAAAGGCCTGATTTGATGTTGCTTGAGACCGGCTTGATGGCGAAGTTCCTGATCATTGACGATCATCCGCTGTTTCGCGAAGCGTTGCATGGGGCTGTCGAGCTGGCCTATCCAGATTCCGATACCCAGGATGCTGCGTCGTTGAGCGAGGCCTGCGACATTTTGCAGACCGACACCGGGTTTGATCTTGCTTTGCTTGATCTTTCGATCCCCGGCGTCAAGGGCATGGAAGGCCTGTTGCATTTGCGCACCCACTTTCCGCGGTTGCCGGTCGTGGTCGTCTCCGGCAATGAAGATCCACGCATCGTTTCTCAAGTCATCGCCTACGGGGCCGCCGGTTTCATTCCGAAATCGTCGAAAAAGTCTGCGTTGGCGGAAGCCATTCAGCGCGTCATGAACGGCGCCGTGTATATTCCGGAGCAATTTGCCGACAATGACGGTCCTGATGCACTCGATGACCGCACCCAGGAAATGATCAAACGCCTTTCAAGCCTTACGCCCCAGCAGATGAAGGTGCTGAAGATGCTGTGTAACGGCTTGCTCAACAAACAAATCGCCTATGAGCTTCAGGTGGGCGAAACAACGGTCAAGGCGCACGTGTCTGAGATTCTGCGCAAGCTGAACGTCTTCAGCCGGACCCAGGCCGTGATTGAGGTGACGAAGCTTGAAACGCTCGGCGCGATCGAGCCGGTCACCATGCCGCCCGAACACTCCGGACCGCATTGATTTTCAGTTGTTGTCGCCGATCAACCAGTATTTGACGACGCCTGACCCGACAAAAGGTGGCTGATCAAGGCCCGCAATTGGGCCGGGCGAAGGGGTTTGGGCATGTATTCCGCATGGAGCTGCGCTGCCCGTTCCACCACCTCAGGAGACGCGTCCGCCGTTGCAAGAATTGCAGGCACCGGGTCAGGCAGCACCTCAGCGAGCGCCCGAAGCGTCGACGTGCCAAGATCACCGTGATCAAGATGCTGGTCGGCGATGATGACATCCGGGATCCAGGTCATGCCGGACAAGGCCTCAAAGGCCCGGCTTTGCGACGTCGCAAGCCGGTATTCGCACCCCCAGCTTTCCAGAAGCATCGACATGGCGTCCAGCACGGCACCGTCGTTTTCGATCACCAGAAGCCGTTTTCCGGCAAGGCAGGCGTCCCGTCCAGGCTGGGGTGCGGCGCGCGGGTCCGGACGGATGGGAACCGGCTGGGCCTTGGCCCGCTTTGCAAGAATGCGAAACGTGCTGCCGCCGCCCAGTTTTGACGTCACGCTCAATTCGTGGCGAAGAGCGGTCACAAGTCGGCGCACGATCGCAAGACCCAGCCCCAGCGCGCATTCATCGTCGGTGTCCAGCTTGCCATGAGTGCCGCGGTGGAATTCCTCAAACACCACTTCCAACTGATCGGCCGGGATCCCGCATCCGGTATCGACCACTTCGATGGAGACGAAGTCACCCCGGCGCCGCGTGCCGATCAAAACACCGCCGTGATCGGTGTAGCGAATGGCATTTGAAATCAGGTTTTGCAGGGCCCGGCGCAGCATCACGCGATCGGTGTGAACATAGTCCTGCGTGATTGCGGTGCGCAGCTTGAGCCCCTTGCGCTCTGCGACCGGGCGCAGGTCCGACAACAGGCTGTCCACGACCGGTGTGATCGGAACCGATGTGAAACTCGGCATGGTCACCCCGGCGTCTAGGCGGGAGATGTCCAAAAGCGTGCGCAAAAGCTCGTTCATCGTGTCGAGCGAGCGTTCCACCTGCCGAACCATTGTGCGGCCAAGGTCATTGACCTGGAGATCATGCAAGGATGAGATCGTCAGTTGCGCCGCGTTCAAGGGCTGAAGGATGTCGTGGCTTGCCGCGGCCAGAAAGCGGGTCTTTGACTGATCCGCGCGCTCGGAGATCTCCTTTTGCCGCGCAAGCTCCGCATTCGCCTCTTCCAAGGACCGCAATGTGGCGGTCAGTTCATCGGTGCGCCGGCGGACTTGGCCTTCCAGGGAAATTGCCGTTTGAAACAGCGAAAACGCATTGCGCTGCTGGTCCATGGCAAGTTCCACGCGGTTCACCAGCGCGTTGTTGATCCGCTTGAGGCGGTCCGGATCGGTGATGTCCGACAGGCTCATGCGCACCCCCCAATATCAAGGGGTTTGCCAAAGGCGATACCGGTGAACGTCTGGTTCAAATGCATGGAATGGTATTGCTCGCCGTAGGTATTGAATCCGACAACGTTGTGTTCCTGGTAGAGCTTTTGGATGCGATGGGTGGCTTGCCGGTTTTGCGCATCGATCCGCCGCAGGACGCAGTCGAAGCCGAGAATGAAATCAATGCCGCCGATCTGGCGCTGCACCTCTTCAAAGGCGAGCCGGGTGGTGCGGGTCATGCCCTGTGGTTCGGCAACTGTGAGAACAATGCCGTCATCGATCGCACAAAAGAAGGATAGCGATCCGTCCGAATTCACTTTTTGAACCGACCGGCAATAATATTCGCCGCCGACCCGGACGACCAGCGGGTGCGAGGCGAACGACATCGGCGACAGGTCATCGGCCGCCTTTCCGATGACCCGGGCATACTCGCTGGCCGCTTCGGAGGCGTTGAACTCATAGATAATCCGGCGCTCCGGGTCGGACCGGGTGACCACGAGCTTGCGGTCGGTCGGGACGAAATTGTCGGTCTTGAAGATCTGGAAGGGGACCGATGTGCGCACCAGCAGCAGAATCGCGCAATCGTTGCTGACGTTGCCGTTCAAGATCAGGGACGTTTCGGAAAAACGCATGTCGTCGCCGGACGATCCGCCCAGGAGCGGGATATCATCGAGACCCCAGTGGAGCGCCGCAGTCACGGTCTCCTCAACGACGGACAGGCCGTCGATCAGGCACAGCGCGAAGGTCTGCAAACCGTCGCGGTGAACGGCGTCCGACCTCTCAAGGGCAAAATTCTTCCGCGCCTCGGCCACCTTGGTGACGATCCGGTCGAAGCCGATGCTCCGGATGTCAGGGATGGAGATCGCGGAAACGTTAAAACAGTCCTTGGGAAACAACAGCGCAACCAGACCGCCTTCGGAGTAGTCCTTGATGCCGAGTTCGCCGGCTGTGGAACACGCCGCATAATTCAAGCTTGGCGCGCTGCGCCGCATTTCGTCCCGTATTTGGTCCGGTGAAAACCGGCTTTGGGAGAAAAACAGGAGGGCTTTGCAATACTCGCCGGTCTCCGCGGCCTGCTTTAATTCGGCCCAGAATCGCACGTCGCCCGGCTGATCGGTCGTCAGTAAGACAACACCACAGCCGTATGTCATGCCGCCCCTTGGCTGCATCCTCTCCTCCAGAACACGGCCTACCCCTTATGAATGGGGCTGCCCGCGCCGCTTAAAAGTTGTAACCTTGGAATTCAAAAAATGCAAAGCGGGTGGGGTCCGTCCAAAAGTACAGTGTACAGTTCGTGCAAGCTGTTCTTTGTTAAAGGTCATTGAGATGTTGACGACTGCGATCAAATCGCGGCGTTTGGGAGGACGTTGCCATGGATATGGATGGAACCTACCGGATTCCTGCGCCCCGCGAGACGGTTTGGGCCGCGCTGAACGACCCTGAGGTTCTGAAGGCCTCCATCCCAGGATGCGACTCCTTGGACATGTCCAGCCCGACCGAAATGCATGCGGCGGTGACGTCCAAGATCGGACCGGTCAAGGCGAAATTCAAAGGCACGGTCACGCTGGAAAACATCAACGCGCCGGAAAGCTACACGATCGTGGGCGAGGGCAAGGGCGGTGTTGCGGGGTTCGCGAAAGGCTCGGCCGACGTGTCGCTTGCCGAAGACGGGGCCGAAACGGTGCTGACCTACAAGGCCCATGCCCAAGTTGGCGGGAAACTGGCGCAACTGGGCAGCCGGCTGATCAATTCGACGGCTAAAAAGATGGCCGACGATTTTTTCCGGTCGTTCTCTGAAAAGGTCGCTCAGTCGCAGCAAGATAAGGCTCCGGCAAGCGCCGACGATATGGACGCGGGCGTTGTTGAGGACGCCAAACGCATCGCGATCGAGGACACGCCGGCTGAAGCGGTCAAGGCGGTCCGCGAGGCCGAACATGCCATTGAGGAAAAGCTCCACGATGCGGAGGAACGCCTTGAAACGGCGGCCGGCAAGGGCGCTTATGGTGGTCCGATGGTCTGGGGACTGGTTGCGCTGGGTGCGGTGATCGTGGTCCTGGCACTCATGAGCTGAGGAATGGCGGGCGGTCACCGCCAGCCAAAAAGGGAACGGGCAGGAACAAACCTGCGCTAGTTTGGGAGAGGAGATTTATGGCTCACGTATCCATGGTTCTAAATGGCAAGCGCGTGTCGGGAACGGTCGAGGACCGCACGCTGCTTGTCGCTTTCATCCGCGAAAACCAGGGCCTCACGGGCACGCATGTCGGGTGCGACACTTCGCAATGCGGCGCCTGCGTGATTCATGTCGACGGAAAGGCCGTCAAGGCCTGCACGATGCTGGCCGCACAGGCTGACGGAACTGAAGTCGTGACCTTGGAAGGCCTTGCCAAGGGCGGCACGTTGCATCCCGTCCAGGCTGCTTTCCGCGAGCATCACGGCCTTCAATGCGGCTTCTGCACGCCCGGCATGATCATGGCCGCGGTCGACATGATTGAGCGGCACGGCGCCGGGAACCTCGATGAGGCCACCATCCGTCACGAACTGGAAGGCAATATCTGCCGATGCACCGGCTACCAGAACATCGTCAAGGCCATCAAAGCCGCGTCCGACGAGATGGCGGGTCTCCAGCAGGCCGCCGAGTAAAGCGGGGAATTTCACGCCGCGCGAAACCGGCGGATCACTTCGGCCATTTTCATCTGCTTCTGGAGGGAATTCAGCAGATGACGCGAGGAGAAAGGATCCGGCAGGCCGTCACAGGGCGCGGTTGGCGATGGGAACGGCCTTCAGGCCACCTTTGTCGCCACTAAAGGCAAATCGCCAGCGGGTTGAAAACTGCGTTGGCGAAGGGACCGGACGGGGTCCGCATGTCGAGGATAATGGGAGTTAGACATATGGGCGTTGACGGGATTGGCGCACGCGCCGTTCGAAAGGAAGACAAGCGCTTCATCACCGGCAAGGGCCGGTACACCGATGACATGACCGCGCAGGGCATGGGGTATGCGGCATTTGTCCGCTCGCCGCACGCGCATGCGAAGGTGGTGTCGATCGATTCCAGCGCTGCTGAGGACATGCCCGGCGTTGACGCCGTGTTGACCGGCGAGCAGCTAGTTGGCGACGGGATCGGCAACCTGATCTGCGGGTGGATGATCCATTCCAAGGACGGGTCGCCGATGAACATGGGCGCGTGGCGCGCGATGGAGCCGGAAATCGTCCGCTTCGTCGGCCAGGCGGTGGCTGTCGTGATCGCCGATACCGCAGCCCAGGCCCGCGACGCGGCCGATGCCGTTGTCGTGGAGTATGAAGAACTCGACGCCATCGTCGATGCGGTCGCAGCCATGGAAGACGGCGCGCCGCAGCTTCATCCAGAAGCGCCCAACAATCTTATCTACGACTGGGAAATCGGTGATGAAGCGGCGGTGAACGCGGCGTTTGAAGGCGCCGCCCATGTCACCAAGATGGAAATCACCAACAACCGTCTGGCGCCCAATCCCATGGAGCCCCGGGCGGCGCTTGCCATCTATGACACGGCCGAGGAGCATTTCACGCTCTACACGACGTCGCAGAACCCGCACGTGGCCCGGCTCGTTCTCTCCGCGTTTTACGCGGTCGCACCCGAACACAAGCTCCGGGTGATTGCGCCGGATGTCGGCGGTGGCTTCGGCTCCAAGATCTACATCTATCCGGAGGAAATGGTGTGCCTGTGGGCCTCCAAGCGGACTGAGCGCCCCGTCAAATGGGTGTCGGACCGGACCGAGGCCTTCCTCACCGACGCGCATGGCCGAGATCACAACTCCGTTGCCGAAATGGCGCTGGATGCGGACAACAAGATCACCGGTCTTCGGGTCAAGACCGTCGCCAATCTGGGCGCCTACATGTCGCTCTTTTCCTCATCGGTTCCGACCTACCTTTATGCGACCTTGTTGTCGGGCCAGTACAATATTCCGGCGATCCACGCGAATGTGAAAGCGGTCTACACCAACACCGTGCCGGTGGATGCCTATCGCGGCGCCGGGCGCCCGGAAGCGACCTACCTTCTGGAACGCATGATGGAAACCGCGGCCCGCGAAGTTGGGCTCAGCCCGGCCGAACTCCGCCGCAAGAACTTCATCACCGAGTTCCCGCATCAGACCCCGGTCATCATGTGCTATGACGCGGGGGACTATTCGGCGACGCTCGACGCTGCCATGGCGGCCATCGACTATGATGGTTTCGCCGCCCGGAAGGCGGAAGCTGCATCGCGCGGAAAACTGCGCGGCATTGGTCTGTCCTGCTACATCGAAGCGTGTGGCATTGCGCCGTCGGCCGCCGTCGGTTCGCTTGGGGCCGGTGTCGGCTTGTGGGAATCGGCCGAGGTCCGGGTCAACCCGGTGGGAACGATTGAGGTCCTCACGGGTTCGCACAGCCACGGACAGGGGCACGAGACCACCTTTGCGCAGCTCATTTCCGAGCGCTTCGGATTGGATACGGATGCTGTCTCCATCGTCCATGGCGACACCGACAAGGTTCAGTTCGGCATGGGCACTTATGGATCACGCTCCGGCGCGGTCGGCATGTCCGCGATCGTCAAGGCCCTCGACAAGGTCGAGGCCAAAGCCAAGAAGATTGCCGCCCACCTGATGGAAGCCGCCGAAGGCGACATCACCATCGAGGGCGGCGAATTGAAGGTCGCCGGAACGGACAAGAAACTCACCTTTACCGAAGTGGCGCTCGCCGCCTACACGGCCCACAACCTGCCGGACGGCATGGAGCCGGGCCTCAAGGAAGGGGCGTTTTACGATCCGACCAACTTCACCTTCCCGGCCGGGACCTACATTTGCGAGGTGGAAGTCGATCCGGAAACCGGAACGACCGACATTATCAGCTTTGTTGCCTCGGACGATTTCGGCAAGATCATCAACCCGATGATCGTCGAAGGGCAGGTGCACGGCGGTCTGACCCAGGGCATCGGGCAGGCGATGCTGGAAAATGCCGCCTATGACGACACCGGCCAGCTTCTGACCGCGTCTTATATGGATTACTGCATGCCCCGCGCCGACGATCTGCCAGCGGAGTACCGGTTGTCCACGCACGAGACCCTGTGTCCCGGCAATCCGCTCGGGATGAAAGGGTGCGGCGAGGCCGGAGCCATCGGGTCCCCGCCGGCGGTGATCAACGCCATCACCGACGCGATCGGGTCAAATGACCTTTCAATGCCGGCAACGCCTGAGAAGGTCTGGCAGCTTTGCCAGACCACCACAAAGGCGGCAGCTGAATAGGCAAGGTAATGAGGTGCGGGCCGGCGTTGACCGGTCCGCCGATCCTGAATTGGACGACAACCGAGGTCCGGACCGGACAAGCGTTCAGCGGACGGACCGAAGGGGAGAAACGCTCATGTATGAGACCAACTACCATCGCGCTGGCTCCGTTGCCGATGCGGCTGCGCTTTTGGCCAAGGCCGACGACGGCAAACTGCTGTCCGGCGGGCAGACGCTTTTGCCGACCATGAAACAGCGCCTTGCGGCGCCAAGCGACCTTGTCGACGTGACCAAGATCGCGGAACTGAAGGGCATTTGCGAGGACGGCAACGCGATTTCGATCGGTGCCGCGACAACCCACGCGGAGGTGGCCGCGTCTGACCTCGTCAAACAAAAGATCCCGGGCCTTGCGAAACTCGCCGGTGGTATCGGCGATCCGGCCGTGCGCCATATGGGAACGATTGGCGGTTCAATCGCGAACAACGATCCGGCGGCCGACTATCCGTCAGCTTTGGTGGCGTTAAATGCGACGGTCACGACCAACAAGCGGACGCTTTCGGCCGAAGATTTCTTTACGGGCATGTTCGAAACCGCGTTGGATGACGACGAAATCGTCACCTCCGTATCCTTCCCGGCCGCGGCAAAGTCGGCTTATGCGAAATATCCAAATCCGGCTTCGCGCTATGCCATGGCGGGTGTTTTTGTCGCCCAGCAGGCCGACGGATCGGTGCGGGTTGCTGTCACGGGCGCAGGCCAGGATGGTGTGTTTCGAGTACCTGAAATGGAATCGGCGCTAGCAAGCAATTTCGCACCGGACGCAGTCGCGGGCATCTCGGTGAGCGCGGACAACCTTTTGTCCGATATTCACGGTTCGAGTGCCTACCGGGCCAATCTGGTCACCGTGATGGCCAAGCGCGCCGTCGAGGCGGCCAGCTAGGCGTCCGGCCAAGAATCCGCTTAAAGAATGGAGCGGCGGCTGTGATGCAGCCGCCGTTAGGTTGATGACACTCCTCTGACCCTTCCATCGTCATCCTCGGACAAGGTTCCGAGGATCCATATCCTTCAAGGCGTGATGGATGTTCGGGACAGGCCCGAGCATGACCGGTTGAAGGTTCAGGCGGTTGTCAGCAGTTTGGTTGGCTGCCGTTCAACGGCCGCCTTTTTCTTGGAAACTCGCGCATCAAGCAAAAGTCAGAGCATCAATATCGGCACGTTTTCGCCGGCCCCGGCCCGGGGCGCGTGGGGTGGGCGCACGATCAGAGCGCCCGAGCGGGCCAGCAATCCGAGCATGGAACTGTCCTGTTTTTCGAAAGGCGTCACGACAAGCCGGCCGTCGGTCCCCGTGTCCAGCAGTGCGCGGACATAGTCCTGCCTGCGGTCGTTTTCCGGAAGATCCGCGCCGAGTTCGGCGATACGCTCTTCATATTCCGTTTCGCCAAGACCCAGCATGGTCTTCAAAAGCGGTTTTAAAAACAACAAGCTGCACACCAGGCTCGACACCGGATTTCCCGGCAATCCCAAAACCTTGGTTCGGCCGAGATGCCCCGCCATCAAAGGTTTACCGGGCCGCATGGCGATCCGCCAGAACGCCAGGTCCATGCCTTCGGCCCCCAAAACGTCCTGGACCAGATCATGGTCGCCGACGGACGCGCCGCCCAGGGTGACCAGAATGTCGGCCTCGGCTGCGAGCGCCGTTTTAACATGTCCTGCCAGTTCGACCGGATCGTCCTTGGATATGCCCAAGTCGAGCGGAACGCCGCCGCAATCCTCCACCAGCGCGGCCACGCCGGCGTGATTGGAGGCGATGATCTGATCCGGAGCGGGGTTTTCACCTGGCCGCACCAATTCATCCCCCGTCGCAAGGATCGCGACGACCGGACGGCGGACCACCGGAAGCTGCGCGTGGTTCATCGCCGCGGCCAGCGCCAAGCCCCTGAAATTCAGGACCGTGGGGGCAGCGAGGAGCCTTTCACCGCTCTTGAAATCCAGTCCGGCGGGCCGGACAAACGCGGCCTTTGCCGGCGGTTCGAGCACTTCGATGACATCGCCGGTTCTGCGCGCGTTTTCCTGGATCAAAATCGTATCTGCGCCTTCTGGAACCGGGGCGCCGGTGAAGATCCGAACCGCTTCGCCGTGGCCAACGGACCCGCCAAAGGCATGACCGGCCGGTGCTTCGCCGATCACCGAGAGGGTTTTGGAAGATTCGGCGACGTCGGCATGGCGGACAGCGTATCCATCCATTGCCGAGGCCGGGAAGGGCGGCTGGGTGCGGGTGGAGGCGAGGTCCTCGGCAAGTACCCGGCCGTTTGCCTTCGATAGATCGACAAGTTCCGTTTCGCGGCGCGCAACCCCCTCCAGCAGCAGCCGGCGGGCCTCGGCGACGGGCATTAGGCTCATGGTGTCACGTTCCCAGCGCGCCGCTTGCGGGATCCGCGTCGCCCCGGCGCCAATGGCCTGATTTACCACCCTTTTTTTCGACCAGCCGGATATCCCCGATTTCCATGAACCGGTCGACCGCCTTGGCCATGTCGTAGATGGTGAGACACGCCACGGAACACGCCGTCAGCGCCTCCATCTCAACCCCCGTTTGGCCCCTCACTTTCGCCGTTGCCGTGACGCGCAGACCCGGCAGGTCGTCATCGGCTTCAATCTCCACGGCCACTTTGGAAAGCATCAAAGGATGGCAGAGCGGAATGAGCTCGTGCGTACGTTTGGCCGCCATGATCCCGGCAAGGCGTGCCGCGCCGATGACGTCGCCTTTTTTCGCGTCTCCGGACCGGATCAGAGCAAGTGTTTCGGGCAACATCGTCACCCGCCCTTCGGCCACCGCAATCCGGCCGGTCACGTCTTTTGAGGACACGTCCACCATGTTGGCCGCGCCGGATTCATCCAGATGGGTGAGGGTGGGATCGCCGCTCATTGCCGGTCCTATTCCGCCGCTGTCTTGGACGCCGGTGCCAAAAGCGCGCGGGTTGCTGCGGCAACGTCGTCCTGGCGCATAAGGCTTTCGCCAATCAGGAATGTCGAAATCCCGACCCGGGTCATCCGCTCCAAATCCTGAGGCGTGAACAGGCCGGACTCGCCGACCACGAACCGGTCGGACGGGACTTGTGGTCCCAGGACTTCGCTGGTTTCAAGGCGCGTTTCGAAGGTCTTGAGATTGCGGTTGTTGATGCCGACCAGCCGCGATTTCAGGGCCAGCGCCCGATGAAGCTCGGTTTCATCATGAACTTCAAGCAACGCGTCCATGCCAAGGTTGAAGGCGGCGTCCTCTAAAGCCCTGGCAACATCATCCGAGACCGCGGCCAGAATGATCAGGATGCAGTCGGCACCCCACGCGCGGGCCTCGAACACTTGATAAGTGTCGTAAAGAAAATCCTTGCGCAGAACGGGCAGTGAGACCGCTGCGCGCGCGGTCTTCAGGTAATCGGGCTTTCCCTGAAACGACGGGGTGTCGGTCAGGATCGAAAGGCAGGCCGCGCCGCCGGCTTCATAGGCTCTGGCAAGCTCCGGCGGATCAAAATCGGCGCGGATCAAACCTTTCGACGGGCTGGCTTTTTTGATTTCCGCGATCAGGGCCGGTTTTCCGGCCGCGATCTTGGTCTCGATCGCCGTTTGAAATCCGCGCGGTGCGGGGGCGTCCTGAACCTGCGCTTTCAGTTCGGACAGCGGAACCGCCTCTTTCGCGGCCGCGATTTCCGCGCGTTTGTAGCGTTCGATCTTTTGCAGAATGTCGGCCATCGGCTCATCCATTGGAGGTGGCGACCAGGCGTTCCAGGCGATCTGCCGCCGAGCCGCTGTCGATGGAGTCTGCCGCCATCTTCACACCGTCGGCAAGCCCGTCGCAGGCGCCGGCAATGAGAAGCGCTGCCGCGGCGTTCATCAGGACGACATCCCGATAAGCATTTTTAACACCCGACAGCACCGTCCGCAGCGCCGCGGCGTTTTCCGCCGGAAGTCCGCCTTTCAGGTCCTCCGGTTTTGCCCGGATCAGACCGAGTTCGTCCGGCGTGATTTCGAACGATCTGAGTTCGCCGTCCTTCAATTCGGTGACAAAAGTCGGACCGGTGGTGGTGATTTCGTCCATCCCGTCCGCGCCGTGAACGACCCAGACATGCTCCGATCCAAGGTTACGCAGCGCCTCGGCCACCGGCTCGACCCAGTGGCGGGCGAACACACCGACGAGCTGCCGTTTGACACCGGCCGGATTGGACAATGGTCCCAGCAGATTGAAAATCGTGCGGGTTCCAAGCTCGATGCGCGTCGGGCCAACATGTTTCATTGCCGCGTGATGCATGGGCGCGAACATGAAGCCGATTCCGGCCTCCTTGATACAGGCTGCGATCCGTGCCGGCGCAATATCGATGTTGATGCCGAGTTCACTCAAGGCCTCGGCCGAACCGGATTTGGATGACAGCGACCGGTTGCCGTGTTTGGCGACCGGCACCCCGCATCCGGCCACAACCAGCGCGGTGCAGGTGGAAATGTTGTAGCTGCCGCTGTTGTCGCCGCCGGTGCCGACGATGTCGATCGCATTTTGCGGTGCCGATACAGGAAGCATCTTTGCGCGCATGGTCGCGACGGCGCCGGTCACTTCCGACACGGTTTCGCCGCGCACCCGCAAGGCCATCAAAAATCCGCCAAGCTGCGATGGTGTCGCCGCGCCGGACAAAATGATGTCAAACGCGCCTTGGGCCTCGCCGGCCGTCAAGGGCTGTCCGTCCGACACCTTGGCGATATAGTCCTTGAAGCTGCTCATACTGCGACCGGAATCCCTCTTACCGCCCGTTCCGCTCGGTGAGGCCGATCACGTAGGAAATCGCAGCATCGTTCACTTCCACACCCTCGCGGGCCTCGATATCGGACACAAACTGTCCGAGCAGCGAATCCTGAAGCTGCTGCGATAACTGTGCGCGTATCGCCCGAACATCCTGAGCTTCGGCAAAGAAAGCGGGCACGCTCGAATTCTCGACCTTCAACACCAGCTCAGCCGGACCATTGGCGCCCTCGACCGCGGCAACGGTTCCGATTGGCCCGGAGAAAACAGCGTCAATCGCAGCCCGGGAAAAGTCGGCGGCCGGCCGCACGCGGCTGACAGCCTCGGCCGTGGCCGTCTCAAGGCCAGTATCCGCCGCGATCGCTTCGAACGTCTCCCCGGACCGGAGCCGATCGGCAAGCGCTTGCGCCCGCTCCTGGAGCCGGGTTCGCATTTGCTGGTCTTTCCAGGCCGCCGTTACACGCGGCCGGACTTCATCCAGCTCACGATCGCGTTCCGGAATGACATTCGTGACCTCGTACCAAAGGAATCCTTGGCGCCCGAGTTGTAACGGATCGTTTTCAACGCCGACATCGCTGTCGAAAACGCCACTGATCAAGCCATCGGCGTCCGGCAGGGCGACTTGCGTTTCTTCAGCATCGCGCCCCTGCCGGTCGAATGCGGCCGGCGTGCTGGTGGTAAGCTGGAACCGGCTGGCGACTTCGGCCAGCAGGGCCCCGCCGGCCCGGGCATCCTCGATTTCGTCGACAAGATCGAGAACCTCCCGTTCCGCTTCCTCCGCTGCCAGCAGGGCCTTGATCTCGTCCTTGACCTCGTCAAATGGCTGCGTGGTTTCAGGAAGAACTTCTACCGCGTTCAAAATGACCGTCGAGAACCTGCCTTCGACGGCGCCGCTTGTCTCGCCCTCGCCAAGTGCAAAGGCAGCGTCGCCGACCGCGTCGTCAAGGAAATCGCCACGTGCCATCACACCCAGATCGACATCATTTGCCGACAGATTCCGCTCCGCCATCAGGTCTTCAAACGTTGCGCCCGCGGACAGGCGGGTGGCTGCCTCGGCCGCTTCGGCCGGCACCTGGAACACCATTTGACGGATGCGCCGCCGTTCCGGCTGGTAGTAACGCGAGCTGTCGCGGTCATATTCATCTCGCGCCATTTCCTCGGTGATGTCATTTGGACGCGCCAGCGTTTCCGGCGTCAGTTCCAACAGCATGATCTCGCGGTACTCAGGCGCGCGAAAGTCAGACCGGGTGCCTTCGAAAAAAGCCGAAAGATCCGCCTCGGCAGGGTCCTCGATGTCGCCGACAAAACTCGGTTCAAGGCGTAGATACCGCACGTCCCGGATTTCGTTTTCAAACGCATGAAGCGCTTCCAGATAGGCGAGCGGTGTATCCATGCCGCCCGCGACACCTTCAGCGAGTTGCTGGCGCACGGCAAGATCGCGCCGCTCAACGACATACTCGTCCTCCGTGAGGCCGTTGCTGCGCAGGATTTGCGCAAGCAGTGCCCGGTCATAACCGCCGCCGGGGCGCTGAAAGGCGGGGTCGGCCTGAATAAGGCCGGCAAGCCGCGTGTCGGATACGCCAAGGCTGAGCTGGCGCGCCGACTCGTTCATGGCCGCTTCGGCGACGAGCCGGCCAAGGGTCTGTTGCGGGATGCCGAATTGCACGCCGTCGGTGGTCGATAATGGCCGGCCGATCTGCTGGCCGATGCGGTTCAGGTCCTGCCGGTAAGCCCGATCATAGGTAAACGTGGAGATTTCCGTTTCACCGACCTTCGCCGCCACGTTCTGGCCGAAGCCGGTAAACACATCGGCGACACCCCAAATGGCGAAGCTGAAAACAAGCAGCGCAATGAAGATCTTTGCGACCCAGGTACCGGTACCTTTGCGCAACGTGTCAAGCATAGTGTCTCCTGTCTTTGTCCGTCTTGCCGCGCCGTCGCGGATGCCTTTGCGTTTGAACGTGCCGTCATGGCCCGCAAGGCGCGCGGATCATAGTGAGGCAGTCGCCGCGGAGCAAGCGTGGGAACGGAACCCGATATTGCCGTCGGTCATGTCACGAATTGCAACAACCGGCTCGTTTTGCTCTAAGAGCGCGGCGGATTTTTGTCATTAAAAAAATAGGACCAAGGCATCATGAACGACACAATCAAGCCCCTGGTGGCGGGAAACTGGAAGATGAACGGCCTGACAGCCGATCTGGACGAGTTCCGCGCCATGTGCCAGCGGATGACGCCGGCCTTGGCCAAAAAGGCCGATTGCATGATCTGCGGTCCGGCTACGCTGCTTTCTCGATTGAAAGGCGTGGCCGGCGAGGGCCCGATTACCGTCGGCGGCCAGGATTGCCATGCCGCAAGGAACGGCGCGCATACAGGCGATATTTCCGCGCCGATGCTGGCCGATGCCGGGGCGAGCGCGGTGATCGTCGGGCATTCCGAACGCCGTGCCGATCATGGTGAGACCAGCCAGGATGTGAGGAATAAGGCGATGGCCGCCTGGTCCAGCGGGCTGACGGCGATCATCTGCGTCGGTGAGACGGAGGCGGAGCGTAAAGCCGGGCAGGCAATTCCGGTTGTCTCCGATCAGCTCATCCAATCGGTGCCGGACGGAGCGCAAGCTGAAAACACGGTCATTGCCTATGAGCCAGTCTGGGCCATCGGCACGGGTCTGACGCCAACGACCGACGATGTCGCGGAAATGCATGCGGCAGCGCGCAAGGTGCTCATCGACCGGATCGGTGAGGAGGGCAACAAGGTCCGCCTGCTTTATGGGGGATCGGTCAAACCGGCAAACGCGGCGGCGCTGATGGCGGTCGAAGATGTCAACGGGGCTTTGGTCGGCGGCGCCAGCCTGAAAGCGTCAGATTTCATGGCCATCGTCGAGACCTATAACTAGGCAAGGTTGACGCGCGGTGCCGAAAACCCACATGTGAGGGTGGTCAGCGCCTTTGCCTTGGTGTAGAAGGCCGCCAACTCCAGCAACCAAGATATGGCATTCGATGGAAACCGTAGTCATCGTCATCCACCTGATGATCGTTCTGGCGCTCGTGCTCGTCGTTCTCTTGCAGCGGTCCGAGGGCGGTGCGCTCGGAATTGGCGGCGGAGGCGGCGGGGGTGGCGGCTTCATGTCGAGCCGCGGATCCGCGAACGTTCTGACGCGCGCGACCGCGATCCTGGCTGTGGCGTTCTTCGGCACCTCGCTCGCGCTCAGCTTGATTGCGAAAAACACCGAACGTCCGGCCTCGATCCTGGATGCGGCTCCAAGCGCAGCGCCCAGTGCTCCAGCGCCGGCAGATGGCGGATCGGGCGGAGGTATTCTCGATTCGCTGCGCCCTGAGGGCCAGCCCTCCGGACCGCAAGTTCCGGCCGCACAGTAATCATCTTGTAAGGGCAACTGATTTGCCCACCCGTCAAAAGCCCCGCGGTCTCCTCGCGGGGCATTTTTGTGTTCCTAACTCAATTCGCGAGTGGTCATCCGGCCCTCGGCAAGGATATGGTATTGCTCCATGGCGCGATACATTTTCATCACTGGCGGCGTGGTCTCATCGCTTGGCAAGGGACTGGCTTCGGCGGCTTTGGGCGCATTGCTCCAGGCCCGCGGGTACAAGGTCCGGCTCAGAAAACTCGATCCCTACCTCAACGTTGATCCAGGGACCATGAGCCCCTACCAGCATGGTGAGGTGTTCGTGACCGATGACGGGGCCGAAACGGATCTTGATCTCGGGCACTATGAGCGGTTTACCGGCCGTCCGGCGAACAAGCAGGACAACATCACCACTGGCCGGATCTATCAGGAGATCATCGCCAAGGAACGGCGCGGCGACTATCTCGGCGGCACGGTGCAGGTCATTCCGCATGTTACCGACGCGATCAAGAACTTCGTGATTTCCGGAAATGACGAGTATGATTTCGTGCTCGTGGAGATTGGCGGCACGGTGGGCGACATCGAGGGGCTGCCGTTCTTCGAGGCGATCCGTCAATTGGGAAACGATCTGCCCCGGGGTGACGCGGTTTATGTGCATTTGACCTTGATGCCGTTCATCGCCAGCGCCGGCGAGATGAAGACAAAGCCGACGCAGCATTCTGTTAAAGAACTTCGGTCAATCGGCATCCAGCCGGATATCCTGATGATCCGCTGTGACCGTGCGATCCCCGAGAACGAGCGCCGCAAACTGTCTTTGTTCTGTAATGTGCGCGAAACGGCCGTTATTCCGGCCTATGACGTCAAATCGATCTATGATGTTCCGATCGCCTACCACAAGGAGGGATTGGACGGCGAGGTGCTCAGCGCCTTCGGCATCACCGGCGCACCGGCGCCTGTTCTCGATCGCTGGGAGACCATCTCGCGCGGCGTTGCCAATCCCGAAGGCGATGTGACCATCGCGATCGTGGGAAAGTACACGGTCCTCAAGGATGCCTACAAGTCGCTGATCGAGGCCCTGGTCCATGGCGGTATTGCCAATCAAGTGAAGGTCAATATCGAGTGGATCGAATCGGAGGTCTTTGAAAAGGAGGACCCGAGCCCGTTTCTTGAGCACGTTCATGGTATTCTCGTTCCAGGCGGTTTCGGGGAACGCGGTTCTGAAGGCAAGATCGCCGCGGCCCATTTCGCCAGGACGCGCAAGGTGCCGTATTTCGGGATTTGCTTTGGCATGCAGATGGCGGTCTTGGAGGCGGCGCGAAACCTTGCCGGTATTTCTCAGGCAAGCTCGACTGAATTCGGCAAGACCAAAGAACCGGTGGTCGGGCTGATGACCGAATGGGTCCGCGGCAATGCGCGGGAGGTTCGCGGCGCCGATGACGACCTTGGCGGCACCATGCGCTTGGGTGCCTATCCGGCGGCGCTCAAGGACGGCTCCAGGATTGCCGAGATTTACGGAGCGCACAGCATTTTTGAGCGCCATCGCCACCGCTATGAGGTCAATATTGGCTATCGGGACCAGCTTGAAGCGTGCGGCCTGCTCTTTGCCGGAACCTCGCCGGACGGTGTTCTGCCTGAAACGGTGGAGATTGAGGATCATCCATGGTTCATCGGGGTGCAGTATCATCCGGAGTTGAAGTCGAGGCCGTTTGAACCGCATCCGCTGTTTGCGTCCTTCGTGGAAGCCGCCGTCCACCAAAGCCGCCTCGTGTAACGGGCGGTCCGGTCACTAAACAGAGCGAAGGAGAGCCATGGTTCGCGGATTGGATCATCTCGTTTTGGCCGTTCACGATCTGGACGCGGCCGCTTATGGATTTGAAGCCCTTGGCTTCACAGTCGGGCCGCGCAACCAACATTCGTGGGGCACGGCGAACCGGCTGATCCAGTTGGACGGATTTTTCATCGAAATTCTCACCGTTGCCGAACCGGACCGCATCCCGGACATCCACGCAGATGAATTTTCCTTTGGCGGCTTCAACCGGGATTTTCTCAAACGCCGCGAAGGCCCGGCGATGCTCGTTCTGGAAAGTCACGACCCGGAGGCTGACCGGGCGGCTTTCGAGCACCTTCATCTGAAGACCTACGCACCGTTTTCTTTCGAACGCACGGCCACTTTCAAGGACGGCAGCACGGCAACGGTCGGGTTCGATCTGACATTCGTCAGCGATCCGCTGGCCCCGGGAATCGGGTATTTCACATGCCGGAACCGGTATCCGGAAAACTTTTGGAACTCGGCATTTCAGCGCCACGAGAACGGCGCCAAAACGGTGGTGAACGTTGTCTTGGTTGCGGATGATCCGTCGGATCATCACGCGTTCCTTGGTGGCTTCAGCGGCCAGCGGGAAATGCGAGCGACCAGCCTTGGCCTCGAACTCAAGACGCCGCGCGGCACGATCGTGGTGCTCACGCCAACGGCCTTCAGTCAGCTTTATGGCGTTCAAAATGCCCAAAGACTGCCCGACGACCTCCCGGCCATCGCTGCGCTGACAATCGGTTGCAGCGGATTGGGCCAGACACAGGTCCTTCCGGCGGCTGACTTTTTTGGAATGACGCTCATACTGACGCCACTTTAATGTCCCCGCCTAAGGGCCGTCCTTTCTGGCATGGGCAATCGGACTTCAGCCGAATTAGACGCATAGCACCGGCTTGCGTCTATTGCCGCTCGTGTTTCCTCGAAAAGGCCTCTAACGAGCCGCCGCACCGCGATTTGCCCTAGCGTTTTTAATATCTTGTTGAAACAGCCTATCCGTGGGTAGTCTAGTTTGGTCCGGCGGCTGATTGGGCGCTGACCGGGATTGTCAGACCGGAGCCTTCCGATGATGCTGTTTTCCAATTCCACCCCGTTGCTTCGCCTTCTTCTGACCTCGGGGACAATGCTTGCCGTGCTGAGCGGTTGTTCGGATGACAGCCAGCAGACCGCTGTTCAGGCTCCGCCTCCGTCGGTGAGTGTTGCCGCAGCGCAGATGAAGGAAATCCGGGAAAGTGCCACTTTCGTCGGCCAGGTGGCTGCAGTGGACCAGGTCAGCCTTGTCGCGCGGGTCAACGGCTTTCTCCAATCCAAAGCCGTACCAGACGGCTCGATCGTCAAACAGGGTGATCTCCTCTTTACGATTGAAAAATCGGAGTACGAGGCGGCCCTGGAAAAGGCCAAGGCCGATCTTGCCGCGGCGAACGCGGATGCAGCATTGAAAGCGGCGGATGAAAAACGGGACCGGGATCTTTTTGAGAAAGGTCACGTTTCCGAAGCAGCCTATGAGGCAACAGTGGCGCTAAAGGAACAGGCAGAGGCTTCCGTTCAGGCGGCCGATGCCGCGGTCGACCAGGCCAACTTGAACCTCAGCTATACCGAAATCGCGGCGCCGTTTCCCGGCCAGATCGGCAAGACGACTTACAGTGTGGGCGAGGTGGTCGGACCCGGTACGGAGCCTTTGGCCCAACTGATCCGCCAGGCACCTGTATACGTGAACTTTTCCGTCAGCGAGGCGCAATACCTCAACGCTGTCCGACAGCACAATATCAACCCGAACGACATCGATCCGAGTATCACGCCGGATCTGAGCCTGATCCTGCCGAACGGCGAAGACTTTAGCGAAAAAGGCAAGATTGTCTTTATCGACAACAAGGTCGACAGCCAGACGGGAACAGTGTCCTTCCGCGGTCAGTTTGAAAACAAGAGCGGGACGCTTCTGGCCGGCACATTCGTGTCGGTTATCATCGAAGCGCCGGAGCAGACACCCGAACTGGTAATCCCGCAGGCCGCGATCCAGCGCGACCAGAAAGGCAGTTTTGTGCTGGTTGTCGGGCCACAGGAGACCGTCGAGCAACGGTATGTGGACCTCGGTGCCCAGGTCGACGGGGATTTTGTCGTCAAGAGCGGTCTCCAGGACGGCGAACGCGTCATTGTACAAGGTCTTCAAAAAGTGCGTCCCGGCGTGCCGGTCGAGGCAGTCCTTGCGACTCTGCCTTCGGAGCAGAGTTAAATGTTCTCAAGTTTTTTTATCTACCGGCCGAAATTCGCGCTGGTTATTTCACTCGTTATTTCCATTGCCGGAATACTGGGATATGTCGCGCTGCCGGTTGAGCAGTTTCCCAATATCACCCCACCGGTCGTGAATGTGTCCGCGACCTACACGGGTGCGAATGCGGAGGTGCTGGAAGAAACCGTTGCCGCGCCGATCGAGGCCCAGGTGAACGGCGTGGATGACATGATCTACATGTCGTCCAACAGTGCCGATAGCGGCAATTATTCGCTCAACGTGACATTTGCGGTCGGCACCGACCCGGACATTGCGACCGTCAATGTCCAAAACCGGGTATCCCAGGCCACCAGCCAATTACCCAGCGAAGTCACAGCAAATGGTGTGACCGTTCAAAAAGCGTCGACAAACATGCTGTTGGTTGTGACGCTCTACTCGCCGAACGGGACCTATGACGAGGTCTTTTTGTCGAACTACGCGTCGATCAACCTGAAGGATGCGCTCGCGCGGGTCCAGGGCGTCGGCCGGGCCGATGTGTTGACCGACTTCGCCTACGGGATGCGCATTTGGCTCGATCCTGACCGGCTCACCAGCCTTGGTATGACACCAACTGATTTCATTGCCGCGATCCGCGACCAGAACATCCAGGTCGCCGCCGGCCAGATCGGCGCGCCGCCGGTACCCGACGGACAGCAGTTTCAATACACGATCAAGGCCAAGGGCCGGCTCGCGACACCAGAGGAATTCGAGGCGATTGTCCTGCGGACCGGCGCCGATGGCGCGATCGTTACCATCGGGGATGTCGCCCGGGTGGAGCTCGGAGCGCAAATCTACGCGGCGACCGGCGAGTTCAATGGGCAACCTTCGACGGTGCTTGCGATCTACCAGGCGCCCGGGGCGAACGCGTTGGCGGTCGCGGAGGGTGTTCTTGCCCGCCTCGACCAACTCGCGCAGGCCTTCCCGGATGACGTCGCATACGCCGTACCCTTCAACACAACGGACTTTGTCGAGCAATCGCTGAACGACGTGATCGAAACCCTGTTCATCACATTCCTGCTCGTGGTTACTGTGGTGTTCGTGTTTTTGGGCAACTGGCGCGCCACGGTGATCCCGACGGTGGCGATCCCGGTCTCCTTGATCGGAACGTTCGCCGTCTTGATGGCGCTCGGGATGTCGCTCAACACGATCTCATTGTTCGCCCTTGTTCTGGCGATTGGCATTGTTGTCGATGATGCCATCGTCGTCGTTGAAAATGTGGAACGCATCATCGCGGACGAGGGGCTCTCCCCGCAGGAGGCCACAGCCAAGGCGATGGGCCAGATCACCGGTCCGGTGATCGCCACGACCCTTGTGCTTCTTGCCGTGTTCGTTCCGACCATCTTCATGCCCGGGATCACCGGCCGGCTTTATTCGCAGTTCGCGGTGACCATTTCGGTCGCGGTCGTGATCTCGTCGATCAACGCACTGACCCTGTCGCCGGCCTTGTGCGGCCTGATTCTGAAGGCCCGGTCCGGTCCGCCGAAAGGTCTGCTTGCGCTGTTCGACCGGATCATCGGCACCGTTCGGGACGGGTACACGGGCCTGGTCCGCCGCCTCGTCCGGGTCGCCTTTTTGGGCCTTGTCGCCGTCGCCGGCGTGATCACGCTGATTGTCGTGTTGGGCGGACGTTTGCCTCAAGGATTTCTGCCGCTAGAGGACCAGGGCTACCTGATGGTCGATGTCCAGTTGCCGGACGGCGCCGCCCTTGCCCGAACCGAGGACGTGACCGAGGAGATCGTCAACATCGCAAGCGCCACCGCCGGCGTCGAGAACACGGTCGTCGTGAACGGCTTTTCCATCCTCAACTCCGCTCTGTCGTCGAACTCGGCGATGGTCATCACCACAATGACCGGCTGGCAAGAGCGCCAGGAGCCGGACTTGCGGATCAACGCCATCCTGGCCAAATTCTGGCGTCAATTCTCGACGATCGCATCGGCCAACATCATTGCGTTCAATCCGCCGCCGATCCCAGGCCTTGGCACCACCGGCGGC
Source organism: Roseibium sp. (assembly GCA_017643215.1). GTDB lineage: Bacteria > Pseudomonadota > Alphaproteobacteria > Rhizobiales > Stappiaceae > Roseibium. The sequence continues at coordinate 305,330 of JAEPNV010000002.1, forward strand.
GTGGAGTTGAAGGTGCAGCAAACCGGCGGCGGCACACCGCAGGACCTTGCCTCCGCGATCGGCTCGCTGGTGTACTCGGCCAACCAGAACCCCCAGGTCGGCCAGGCCTATTCCACCTTCCGGTCCAACGTTCCGCAAATCTTCATCGATCTCGATCGGCAAAAGGCGAAAACACTTGGTGTCAATGTCGCCGACGTCTTCACCACGCTCCAGGCGTATTTGGGATCCTACTATGTAAATGATTTCAATATTTTCGGGCGTGTTTATAAAGTGATGATCCAAGCGGAGGGCGAGTTCCGGAACCGGGTGGACGACATTGGCAGGCTCTATGTCCGATCGAGTGACGGGACGATGGTTCCGCTCCGGACCTTGCTGACCACCGAAAACGTGCTCGGACCCCAGATCCTGAACCGGTACAACATGTTCCGCGCCGCGTCCGTGAATGGCGAGCCGGCCCCCGGCGCGTCGACCGGCGTTGTGATCAACGCGATGCAAGATGCGACCGTAGAGGCGCTGCCGCCCGGCTATGCCTACGAGTGGACCGGCACCGCGGCCCAGCAGCAGGGCGCGGGGCAGATTGTGCTGTTCATTCTGCTCCTCTCCATCCTCTTTGCCTATCTGTTTCTGGTCGCCCAATACGAGAGCTGGACGATGCCGGTCGCGATCCTGATGTCGGTGACCGTTGCGCTGCTCGGTGCCTTTGTCGCGGTCATGGTCACCGGCGGTGACGTCAATCTCTACACCCAGATCGGCATGATCATGCTGGTTGGCCTCGGTGCGAAAAACGCGATACTGATCGTTGAATTCGCGATGGAACAACGGGCGTCCGGCAAATCCATCCGCGAGGCGGCGATCGAGGCGGCGCATCTCCGCTTCCGGGCCGTGATGATGACAGCGCTGTCGTTCCTGCTTGGCGTCGTGCCGTTGATGACGGCTTCAAGCGCGGGGGCGGCTAGCCAGAAGGCGATCGGATTCGCCGTCTTCGGCGGCATGCTGTTTGCGACCGTGTTCGGCGTGATCCTGATCCCGGTCCTTTACGTCGTCTTGCAAAGCCTGCGCGAACAGGTCAAACGCCTGTTGACCGGCGGCACGGCAGATGAGGCACGGTCGCCGGCACAGGACGCGGAGACGGCCGCGGGGAGCTGAGTAGCGATCGGTGGCGCTGCCGCTGGCGTTCATAAGACGCGTTCGGATCGGCATGGCGGCCGTACCCTTGCCTTGCGCGAGAAAGGCCTTCAGACACCCGTCTGCGGCCGAATTCTCCGTTTGCCATCTCCGACCCGTCGCCTGTGCCGGCTTTCGCGCTCCTGGGCGTGTTTTTGAGCCGTCAGGGCGCTTTCACGGGCCAGCCCTCCTCTAAACTGATCGGCTCGCCCGGCCGCTACTGGGTTGAGCCATGTCCCGGCTATCAGTTCTCACGACCCAACCCGCCTTTTTCCATGCCCGAACGGCCAATCCGGCCGGGATCGGCGGCGCTTGCGCCAATTCCAGCCGTTAAGCCGGGCGCTGCGGCGCCCGAAACGAGATTCCATTGTGAGTATGGATTGTGTGATTGGCATTCAAAAAAGCCCGAAAACCCGCGCCCCATAGACCGGGAACCGGACCGGTCTCCGGCACACCCAACTTCGGGCTTGTGTGCGCGGAAGTGGGTCCTCATTTTGAAGGGTTTTTATGAAGCGTTAAAAAATCATTAACAGATTGATTTATTTATCGGTGCGTCCTGGTCCCCTCGCTCAAGGGACTATGGATATGACTACGTCCGCTACCGTTACTCAATTCTACAACAACGTGCTCCAGCGTGCTCCGACGGCCTCTGAGCTGTCCGGTTGGGTTGCGTTGATCGACTCCGGCGCGCTGACCAGCGCGCAGGCGCTCGACGCGATCGTGAACTCATCTGAAGCGCAGACCTTCGTCGCGCAGGTTGTCCGGATTTATCAGGCCGCGTTTGGCCGCGTGCCGGACACGACCGGGATTGACGGCTGGGTCGATGGTCTCGTCGCCGGCACGACCACGACCACCGAACTTGCGGCAGGTTTCGTGCTGTCGGCCGAGTGGACCGCGCGCTACGGCTCCACGGAAGTCAACATCACGACGCTGACCGGCCTTTACCAGAACGTTCTCGGCCGCACGCCCTCCGGCGCGGAAGTCGATGCCTGGATCGCGACCGGACTCGGCCTTGAGCAGGTTCTGCTTGGTTTCGCCAACTCGGCCGAATTCCAGGCCAACATTTCTGGCGCGGTCAATACGCTGCTGACGACAGCCGGCAACACGGCGACGGCCAACATTGCGACAGTCTTTGACGGAACGACGTCTTTGGGCACTGGCGATGCGGGTGTCGGGCAGACGTTTACGCTGACGACCGGAATCGACAACGTAACTGGCACGGATAACGCGGATACGATTATCGGTTCGATTAATGCGGCCGCCGAGGCGACTCAAACCTATCAAACCGGTGATACCGTTGATGGCGGCGGTGGTACTGACGCGTTCAACATAACGATCACTGATAACACGACCAGTCCGTTGCTTACGACGTCGAACGTGGAGAATTTCTTCATTCAAGATACGGCTAACTCCACAATTAACGCACAGAATTGGTCCTCTCCTTCACAGATCTGGAACAATCAAAGCAGTGGCAACCTAACAGTCGACAATATCGGTTCTTTGGCCACTATTGGCTTGCGGATGGCGACGGGACAAACTGACATACAGTTTACAGACAGCGTTGTATCAGGTTCTTCCGATGCGCTGTCCATTGTGACGGAAGGGACTGGGACATCAGCCGGATCAATTGACTTGGATGTCGGCAACGCATCCGGTATCGGGAATGCCGTGATTGAAACCGTCACGATCACTTCTCAGGGATCGGCCGGAAGTTTCCTCGATGTGGCAGGTCTTGGTAGCGCAGTGACCAGTATATCAATAGCTGGTTCTCAAGGATTGCAACTCGATGCGGTTGACGTAACAGCATTGAATACTGTTGATGCTAGCTCGAACTCTGGCGGCGTCACATTGGACCTGGATGCGGGCGCGCGGGATCTAACTGTCACCGGCAGCTCGGGCAATGATTCGATTGATGTGTCTGGCACTTATGATGCAAACGATACAATCAATGGTGGCGACGGTACCGACACACTGCTGATCGGAATTACTGAGGCAGATCCGGCCGCGGTTCAATCGAATGTTTCCAACTTCGAAATTCTGGCAATTGTCGATGATGCTTCGAACGACGAAGTTGATGCGTCCCGCTTTGGAGTGAACCAACTGCGGTTTGATACCGATAGTGCTGGTGGCGGCGGCGCGCCTGTTGTGTCTGGTTTAACGTCTGGTGCAACCATCATCCTCAATACGGGATTGTCCAACTTCGGTGGAACCACTGCAGCTGACATCAACCTGTCGGATGCGGCCGGCTCAGGCGATAGCCTTACACTCGACATCAACAACACTGCCGGTCCAGGTAACGTTGACGTTGATATCACAGGTATAGAAACGTTCACGATCGACGCATCTGGTTCCGATCAGGCCAACAGTGTTGATTTGGATGCCGCACAGGTTTCGTCCATAACGGTATTGGCGGGCTCTGGAGCAAATGATGACGTCACGCTGACGTTCGGCTCTGGCGGCACGATTGTTTCCACAGTAGATGCCTCTGGAACGACAGGTTCTGGTGGTTTGCAAGTCACACTGGATGCAGCAACTGCGGTGACCGGCGCTACTGTCACTGGTACCGGCAACGCTGATGTAATCAACGGCACCAACCAGGCTGATAGCCTCATTTCTGGTGCCGGTAACGATGCACTATTGGGCGCTGGCGGCAATGATGCGATTGACATTTCCGGCGGTGGTTCCAATCAGATCGACTTCCTCACCACTGCGGCGCTCAATGGTACAGACACCGTTACAGGATTCAATGTTGGAGCAGTTGCTAGCGGAGGTGACACGCTGGATACCAATGACTTCACTGGTATTACCGTGGCAGCGATCAGCGCAAACATCACTAATTTGACTGGAAACCAAGCAATTGCTGATGACACCATTTACACTGTCAACTTCAATGCTGCGATTAATGGTAAAGACTTTGGTGGTGCTGATTTTGCAGATCTGTTTGCGGCCGCAGGTGGCGTGTTTAACACAACAGTCGTTGCTGCCACAGAGTCAGTGATCGTTGTTCAGGGTACTGACGAGACCCAAGTATACTTGGTCAATGGTAACCTTGATGCAACAAACACCGATGTTTCAGCCGCTGATGTTGGTCAGGTGGCACTGCTCGCAGGCGTGACCAATTCTGACACCTTCGTGGATGCAAACTTCGTTTAATCGCAGATCGGACGAAGCAAACGGTAGTGATAGGGGGCGACCGCTAGGTCGCCCCTTTTTTATGCTTCTATTGAATTAAATCAATTTGCCTTCTGACTTGCCAATGATGTCATGATCCGCGGGGCACTGCGTAAATTCTCCAATGATGTCGGCGCTCGCGCTTCTTAACGGTCTTTCGGAAGACCACCGCGCCTTTGCCTTTAGAGGCCTCGCCTGGCGGGTCAAGATCGGGGTTTTGAGGGTCGCGGCGTTCAAGGACCGGGGCGCATGACGATGGACCCGCGTCGGAAAGAGGTGATCCGATCCGCCGACAGCCAAAATTAGGTGTATATACGTAGTTTTTGCGTATATTTTTAATAATAGCCAACACACCATAATTATTCCGCAGCGTTAGATTCCCTTATTAGTTGCTTGTTTTTGAAACTAGGAGAATTTATAATTTATTCATCCTAATAAAAAGACGTCCTGAGTACAGAAGAATGGCTTGGTATCCGCCATTTAAAGATCGCGTAACGGATCAAAAACACCCCCTGCGCCCGGCGAATACTTTCGCGAAGCGCAATTACGCCCATCGTAAGAGTCGCAGGGTTTGGGCGAGCGATCGCCGGCCGACCACCGGCAAAGGTCCGGGCGCGGGGGCATGCGCCACACTCCGTGTGCCGATCCGCCCGCTGGGCTATGAGGATTGCCGGCAAACGATATCCGCCCAAAATGTCTGCGCTCTTCGGCGCCGATCCGGCGACGGGCCGGTCCGGCGAACCATGAAGGCCCCCATGACCGGCCGGTCCGGTCCAGGTTCGGACGCGGTTTCACGATCAGCTCTAGACACGTCTCCGGGGAGGGGGCCGATGTAACCGCCTTTTCCGCGTCCCATCCGGCAACATGGTGACCGCGCCCCGCACGCGTTGCGGGCGCGACTGGTCGCCGTGCGCCTGGGCTTTGCGACTTTAGACAGAATATGCAGATCACACACGCTTAACGCGTTCCGGCCTGCGTAAACACCGGATGCTGCCCTTTGGCGGGCGCCGGTTTATCGACAAAGACGAGCCAAATGCTTGAAACAACGGCCGAATTGACACTGCAATTCTTACCACCTGTGATCAGGGGTGTCAATCCGCGCGATGACCGCCTCCTGATTGCCGGGCGGGCTCTAAATCCGGCCGCGTGGTCCAAGGGGTGCAGGCTGCTCATGCGCGGATCCTGCCGGCCTTTGACAAGCAACGGCGGTGTTGACCGGAACCCTGTGCCGGCTTTTGCGATCCCTCATAATTCGGGGGGAGGCACGGTTTTCAGCGGTTTTGGAAAAAATCGATTTTCGGTTTTTCCGCGGAACGTTCCAAAATTCCGTAAACACTTCACGACGCAACGTCCGATTGCATTATTGCGTGCACCAAAAAATGCGGGTTCGAGGCGCTTGAGACCGGCGGATCGATGGGGCGGGCGTATTTTTACCTACAATCCGATTTCAATTTTGCTAATCAAGGCCTTCGCAGAGCGCAACCCGGTCGGGAAAAACGCCCGATCTGGTTGCCGGTTGAACAGGTGCGAGGTGCAGTGGTGACACCGGCGCGCATCGAGGTGGTGCGCGTTCAACAACAAAAGGCTCCAGGTTACGGAGGGGATCATGCCAAAACTGTGCTTTACCAAACGGGCGGTTCAGGCCGCCAGGTGCGAAGACGGGAAAAAACGCACCGTTTATGCCGACACGACGGTGGCCGGGCTGACGCTGGAGGTGCGCGAGACCGGCGGCAAGACCTATTACGTGCGCTACACCGACCAGTATGGCGCGCAGCGCAACTACAAAATCGGCGATGCGACGTCGGTGGCCCTCAATGTGGCGCGCGACCTGACCGTCGACATCCGCTCGAAAGTCGCCGCCGGCGAGGATCCGTTCGCCGAAAAGGATGAAAAGCGCGCGACGCCGACGCTCGATGCGTTCTTCGAGGGTCAATACATTCCCTTTGCCCAGTCCAACAAGAAATCGTGGAAGAACGACGTCTACCGCTACAAGCATCACATCCAGCCGCCGCTCGGCAGCCGGCGCCTTGACACGATCACCACGGCCGACATCGTCACGATCCACAACGGCCTGAAACGGAACGGGTATGCGGAAGGCACGGCCAATCAGGTGCTGTTCCTGATCCGCCATCTGTTCAATCTGGTGATCAAGTGGAAGATCGCCGGCATCACCCAAAACCCGGCGACCGAGGTCGGTCTTTTGCGCGAGAACCACAAGCGCGAGCGGTTCTTGAGCAAAGAAGAAGTCGCGCGCTTGAATGATGCGCTCAAGGTTTCGTCCAATCCGTTTCTGTATTACATCGTCAGTTTTCTGCTTCTGACCGGGGCCCGCAAGCAGGAGGCGCTGCGCGCGGCCTGGGACGATTTTGACTTCGAACAGGCCTTCTGGCTGATCCCGGAGACCAAGTCCGGGCGCCCGCGCGCCATCCCGATCTCCGACCATCTGCGCCAGTTGATCGACAGCCTGCCGTCCAGGGGAAAATCCGACTGGCTGTTTCCCAATCCGAAGACCGGCCTGCCCTATGCCTCGATCTTCTTTGCCTGGGACACGGCCCGCAAACAGGCGGGACTCGCCAATGTCCGGCTGCACGATCTGCGCCATTCATTTGCCAGCTTCCTGGTCAACTCCGGCCGGTCCATCTACGAGGTTCAAAAGCTCCTGGGCCACGCCCATATTTCGACAACCGAGCGCTATGCGCATCTCAGCAACCAGACCCTGGCCTCGGCGGTGAGCGCGGCCGGCGACTTCGTCGAGCTCGATGAAAACCACAAATGGGGCAACATCCATATCGGGCCGAAACGGGCCTTGAGCCCCCGGACGGTGATCAAGAGCCAGGTGATGGAGGAGCGGTAGGCGGACGGACGGGTGGCCAGCCGGCGGTGTTAGACGCGAAGGACAGGCGCAGTATCATCGAAGGTCAAGGATAAGTCATGGCTGTGTCTTTTCAAGTCTTCGATTGAGCGCACTAAGCAATTTCGAAGCGGCAGCATGAGACCGTCTGGCCGCGGTAGCGCCCGCCGGAGCGGGCCGAAAAACCCGGGTGATTCGGTCTTGCCGGACGCGGCGCTTGTCCTTTTGGTCGTCCCGGGCGCACGTCCTGCGGAGAATTGTGTCCGCGGCGGAATGGGTCCGGCGTGGACCGGAGAGCGGCCGCATTCACGGTGGCCATCCGGCCTCCGATCGCGCCTCTGGCTTGCCTCGGATGACAGTCCGTGACACGCACGGGCCGGTGAATGGCTTGGTGCCAACTGCGATCGCCCGGCCGAAGGTCCGGACCGGCGGGGAGCAGACCATCCGTGCGCCGCCGCATGAATGGCGCGCCGGGCCGCATGTTCGGCGTTTGTTCGGCGCGCGCCAGCTGAGCTCAATCGCAATTTTGAAAATGTTTTGAAAGTCTTACGTATGGTGAGCCGACAGGGGCTCGAACCCTGGACCTACTGATTAAAAGTCAGTTGCTCTACCAGCTGAGCTATCGGCTCCCATTGGCGAACCGTGTAATGATAACCGGGACTTATTGCAAGAGGCATTTTTCGATCTTCCCGTTGGTTTACAGCATTTTTTGTCGGTTTACACTTTTGTTCACTGGCTGGACCGTTTCAGACGCTCGATCGCGGCGTTTACAATTGTCGCCCGGTCGGCATATTTCCGGCGGATCGCGCGCACATCTTTCGTGGCCCAGCCGACGATTTCGGCGATCTCGTCATCCAGGAAGTTGGCGCGGATGAAGTTGTGAACAGCGGTGCCGCGGAGATCGTGAAACCGTTTGTCGATCTTGACCACCGAGCGCGCATCATCGAAGCAGCTCGACAGGCCGTCCGGTGTATACGGCTTGCCGCGGCTGTTACAGTGAAGCGTCATCGGCGGGACTTCGAACCTTGCCCGGTAGGCCTTGAGCTCGTCGAGGTGCCTCCGGTATTCGGGAACGATCGGGATCACGACTTCGGTCCGCTCATTTGATTTCGACGTCCACCAATTCAGATGGTCGCCCTTGTCAGCCGTGGCCGGGATCGCGCAGACATCCTTGCGCCGCAAGCCCGTGAAGGCGGCGCTGATGATCAGATAGCGGGACGGGAGCTTGGCCGCATCGATCAGCGCCTGCTGCTCTTCCGGGAGCCAGATGACATTGGAATGATCGGCCTCGTGCAACCGCTCAATCCGGTCCGCGCAATGGTTGGGGATATCCCCTTGGTCGACCGCGAAATTGAGGATCGTAACCAGCATGCCGAGATACATATCGGCCTGGCGGGGCGTGTCTTCAAAAGACCAATGCCAGGCCTTGATCCGCTTTCTGTTCTGAGGCTTCGTAAAAGCGGAAAGGCGTTTTTTTCCGAAGGCCGCCAGGACCTCTTCGATGGCCCGCTCGTATTCCCGTTTTGTGATCGGCTTCAACCGCCGGTATTTCGGCGAAGCGCGGTATTCTGAAATGGTCTGGGCCAGGGAGAGCGGATGAACCGGCTCTTCAGCTCCGGCGCGCAGCCTCGATCTACCGGCCTCGTACGCCGTGACGAAGGCGCGCGGCGGGCTGTCTTCGGCAACGGGCGCATCAGACTTCCAGAACCGGGGTCCTCCGCGGACCACGTAGTAGTAGTAGCAGTGCGCGCCATTCGCCAGTCTCTTGCGAACCCGATGGATACCTTTGGCCTTGAAAATCATGCGAGATCACCCCAGTCGTCAGGATCATGATCCTCGGCGTTTGCATCAGCCGAATCTGTATTCGGCGTGCAGTGTGCCGGGATTGTCAAGCCACTGAGTTCGTCAAGCCGGGCGTCAATTGCCTTCCGGTCCCATCTGTTGGTGCCTTCTACCGCCGGCGGTACCAGCCCTTTCCGCATCCAGCCGTCAAACGAGGATTCGCTGATGGAGCAGTAATGGGCCGCGGCTTCCTTGGTGATCAACCGCGGGTGCGGCAGGGCCTTGGGATCTGCGTGTTTTGCCATCACGATACCTTGTGTGGATCCGGGTTTCCTATCAGGCGGCCCAGCTGTTGCTTTGCCCGATCCGATTCAGTTTGAAGAGCTGGTTGTTTGCATCCATCACGACCGGGGTTGTCCAGTGTCCCGCGCGATACCCGCGGCTTGGCCGTCCAAATGTATTTGGATGACAGTTGAGGATCATATTGAGGAGGGCGTCCAACACGTTGCGGTCGATCTCAACCCGTAGCCGATCGGCCGGAAAACGGGCGATATGCCGTCTCGCCGCTTCCACACGGGGACGGCCGCAGCGCCGGCGGTCGATTTGCCAGGCGTAATCAATCCAGTCTTCAACGGTCCAATCGGTTCGGTGCCACGGCATGACCATATCTGTCTCCCTTGATGTCTGCCTGCCCTGGGAAGGCTTTGCCGGCGAGCTCAGTTGAGGCCCGGCACAGGCCCCCTAATGTCCGTCGCCGCGGATCCCATCCTCTGGCTGCATCCCTGCGGCTCACCATTCCGCAGCGGCGTATGTCGGATGGGCTCGGGTGTCATCGCTCTCGATGCAGCGCCCCCGTCAATTCTTCCTCCTAATCCCATTCACTCTTGATCTTTTCGCCGTCTGCACCCCAGACGATGACATCCATGCCATGCTTCAAGAGAACGGTGGCGCCCTCAAACTTGGACCAGGGTGCCGGGAGTCCGGTGTCGGGTTCGAACTTAGTCAGTTCGAAACTCATGATGCTTTTACGAATCCCAAAGCACTGATTGGCATGCCTGTAGAATTGGCTCTCGACGTCCGCCATGCTGAAGGGACCCCAGAATTCTGCTTTTGCGGAGCCATAGTCGATATGCGCGTATGCCATTGGATGTTCCTCAAAACGGGATCTCGTCATCGATCAACTCGCCGCGGGTCCGATACCGAAGCTTGAGTTGCCGGGCCTTGGGATGATCGGCCACGACGGCCGCCGTTGCCGACATTACGAAGAACACTTTGCCCGGATTGTTTTTGGCCAGGCGTTCTGCTTCCTTCAGCGCGCATTTATGCGAGCTGTGCTGAACCACCATGGACATGCTTCCTTCTCGCCACACCATCCAGAATTTCAGTTCAGCCGGCTCAGTCATGTCTGGATCCCTTTCTTTTTGAAACCGCCACGCCGGCGGCTTGAAAAAGGGGCGGAGGCTGCTCCGCCCAGTTTGGGGCGGGCCAGCTATGCGGCGCTCGGCACGTCCACTTTTTGCAGCGCGTCCTCGGACCACCAGCTTTCGACAGCGCGGAGGTCGGCCGTTTGGTAGCGGATGAAATACTGGTCGGCCGAGTTCGTGTACTGGGCACGGCCGACGACCTTCCCGACCTCGCCGGAAACGGTCAGCATGACGGTTGCCTTCAGGTCGAATTTGAATTCACTCATGATTCAGTCCTTTCCTTTGGACTTCAGGGTTACGCCGCCGGGGCGGCGGCTTGGGATGCGGCGACCGTCACCTTCAAAAGAGACCGTTGGGTCTCCGGCGTGCAGGCGGTGTAGGCCGTCAGCAAGTCGAACGCGTTCGGCGCGGCCAGAAGCGCCATCGTGTCCATTTTCACCGTTTCGGCCGCCGCTTCGTCAGGCGATCCCGGCGCACCGTCAAAGAGGAATGCGACGCGGACCTTGAGAATTGTCGCGATGTGCTGCAGCCGGCTTGCGCCAATGCGGTTCGCGCCCCGTTCGTATTTCTGGACTTGCTGGAACGTGATGCCGAGATGATCGGCGAGCTTTTGCTGGCTCATGCCGATCATGATGCGGCGGAGCCTTACCCGGCTGCCGACATAGGCATCGATCGGATTAGGTGTTTTCTTGGACATGGTCTGCTCCTCAGTCCTGGTTCAATGCCACGAGGGCCGCCTGGGTGCCGGCGAGTTCACGGGCCAGAATCTCGCGACGCTCGACCAGTGCGGCGTGCTCGGTTTCGGCCTGTGCGATCTCCCGCTGCTTGGTTTGGATATCGACGTCGATATCGCGGATCTCGCGCCGCCGAAGCGTCGCGATATCGAGCAGGGTCCGGTCCAGGTCGATGGCCTGGTTGCGCGTCTGATGAATGGCAGCGCTGGTTTCTTGCGCGTGAGCGGCAAGACGAGGCGTCCCCCCGGCGGGATCCGGAGCCAGGCCTTTTGGTTTGCTGCCTCCAATCTTCAAGGCATCGCGAATATGGTCGGACATCGATGCTACCTCCTGGTGCGTCTGACTTGGGAGAGAATGAAAGTAGTGGCCCGGCGGGTGGCCGGGTGCATGGCGTGGAGTTGCCGGCAGAGCGCCAGCGGGTCCTTGCCGACCATCTCCCAATAGGCGCGCTCGCCCATGGAGTGCTGGCGGGCGTGCTCCATCCAATGAAGGGGCAGCGACCAAAAATCGTCGGGTTTGCGTCCGCCGCCGGTCAGATCCTTGTCCGCAGCGGCGTCCGCAAATCGGATGTGCGCTTGCTGGATTTCTTCACCGATGTAGCCGGTCACGACGCAAGGGAGTTCGTGGAGCCAGGCCGTGTAGGGCTTGTCGACAATGCGTGGTTTTCGGAACGGGCCGGTGTTCATGACGACCGCTCCAGCCAGTAGTGGACTGTCGCCATGGTGTCGGCATCAAGACCCGTCGCGTTGTCACGCAGCCAGAGCAGATAGTCCCGGTCGAGATCCCGCCAGTGCGACCCTTTGTGTTTGCCGAAGGTGACCTTGGTTTGGATCGCGGGCCCCTCGGTCCAGGCAACAAGATCGTCGATCGACCTGCATTGAAGCATGCGGCCGAGGATGTGCGCGGTAACGAAACTGTCCGGCCGGGCCCGGTGTGGCGGCATGGCCCGGCCGTCCAGTTCGAAGCCCAGCCAGTAACGCAAGACCTGGTTTGCATGACTCGGGGCTTCAGGCCACAAATGCACCGCGCATTTGTGGGTACAGATCCAGCGCCGGCCGGCGCCACGGAAAAAATACTGCTCGAACTCGGCATAATGGGCGGCAAAGAGATCGTCCTCGCCCATGCCGTCCATCAACATCCGGCAGGCCTCGGCCGGGGAGGGGCAGCCGACGACGTCGTGATCCTGGATGTGATGGACGGCCATTGTTTCCGGGGGGATCGGGTGCCCCGGATCAATCAGCGATCCCGCCGGGTCGCCGATCTCATGAGTTTCAACGTCAAAGTCGGTATAGCCGACTTCGCAGATCGCCTTGCGTGTGTCGGTCGGGACACCACTGGTTTCAAAATCGAGGACACGCACTTTCATGACGTGCCCCCCAGCCAGATGGCGGCGAGGGCGCCAAGCAGAACTCCGACAAGAACACCGCCAAAGCACTTGCCAACGGCGATATGCTCAGCGCGCTGGGGTGACCCGCCTTCCTGCGAGATTGCACTTTTGACGCCGTTGGTGATGAACGCGAGTGACCCAAGAAAGAGCAGGATCAACACAGCGATCTTCAAAATCGCAATCACGCCGCTGAGCATGGCAAGACCTCCTGGAAATGGCCTTTGTCCCGAAGGGTGAAAAACAGACGCGCGGTTCGCTCAAGGTTGGTCCAAGTCGTGGACCCGCTAACCTGCGCACCGGCCGGGAGAAGGATATCGCAGGCTTCGGCAAGGGTCGGACGGCGCCATTCCTCTCCATCGACCTCGCTCGAAAGCGCGCATTCGATCTTTGCAACCGGGTCCTGGATGGTGAGGAATGTCAGCCCCGGCCGCCGCCAGCGGCGCCGGTAGGTCTCAGGATCCTTCTTCAGGGCCGCAGCGAGCCGGATCAAAAGGGAGTCGATCACCTGTGTATCGAACTCGGCGTAGCTGATCGCCAAGTCGGATTTCCCCGCGGCATCAGCCAGCATGTGCAGTGTGGCTGCTTCCTTGAGACCAAGCTGTTCGGATTCGCGCAGCGAGACGCCGTGAACGTCCAGGGCACCGGGCTTGATCGACCGGCCATCTGCCTTCACGAGGACGTCGATCGCATTGATGCGCTTGCCGTCGCGGTCTGTATGTTCGAATGCGATCCGGACCGCCCAGGGCTGCTGATCGCTCGACAAGGGCAGGTCGTTGCGGAGGAGGCCGGATGTGTCGATCTTCAGGAAGAGGAACACGAAAACACCTCCTCGATCAGCTCCGCCACATGAGATTTGCAATCGGTAATCGACAGCCTGCCGGCATCCCGGTTCTGGTGAGCCTCGAAGATCTTGGCTTCGAGCTCCCGTATCGCGTCGGTCTTTTCGGCGTCAGGGATGGGGTGCTCCATCCAGAAGGCTTTCCGGGCCTTGCTCAAGTTGTCGCCGCGCATCGGCAGAAGCGCCGCTGTGAACTTTTCGAACAGCTTTTTCTGGTCCGGCGTGGCTTTGCCGGGCCCGGGCGACGCCGCTTGATCGGGCCTGGCGCCGCCCGTCCCTGCGCCTTTTCCGGACGTCGTGTCCGGCCGGCGCCCCTCCTGACCGGAGCCTTTTGACGGTTCGGTCTTGGAGGAGTCCACGAGGGGGTTGTCTCCGGGCGTGACGTTCCGCGCCCGTTCGGACCGGGCAAACCGGTCCAGTTCGTCAAATTCATCTTCGGAATAGACACCGAGCATGACGCGGGACTCATAGACCCGGCACCATTCCCGGGCACCGCGATAACGCAACTGGCGGGCCGGGCTCTTCGTCCAGTTGTCGTTGGGCGCCGCCGGCTTGTTGGCCTCCGCCCTCTTGAAGGTCTGCCACTCACCGACTGTACCGGGAACCGTCCGCGCACCCGGCGGATATGTTCCGTCCGCATTCGCCGGCGTATCGGACACTATGACGCCGAAACCGGTGGTCCCTTGTTCACCGAAGAACTGATAGTGCAGCTCGATGCGCAGCTGGGCCCGCAGGACCGCCGCCACAAGTTTCCCCTCGTAACAGAGCTTGCCATGGACGAGGGAAACGCACTGGGCGACCGCGAAGGGATCCATTTTCCAGCCCGCCGCCTGGTTCGCGACGAGGAAACAGTTGCCGAAGGTTTCTTCCGGCGACTTGCCTTTCAGGGCATCCGGAATAAGCGACGCCTGTGCCATCACATTGGCCACGCGCGTCACGGCCTCGAACCGTTCGGTATCGAACACGCCAATCGGCTCGAACACATCCAGCTCGGCCGCGGTCTCGCGGAGAACAACGTCCTGTCCCTCGGTCATCGTTTCGTGCCCCACCATGTCGGAAGATCCGTGTCGAAGAGCTCAAGCGCCGCATGGCGCGGCGGCCAGTCCTGATCGCGCCCGAACTCGGCGACCAGGTCACGGTAAGTCTCAATGGCGGTGTCGATCTCGCGCCCGGCCGTGGCCTTGGCGATCTCGGCCCGCCAGTCGACCACAAGCGGCTGCGGCGCGCCCCTCGACTTGATCATCACCCAGATCCATTTAGGCTCGTCGCGGTCGAAGGCCTGATCGAGAAAGCCGGGAACCGGCTCGTCGCCAAAGACCGCCAGGGTTCCGTCCGCGTATGCCTGCTTGGCATGGTCCCAGGCGCGCAGGTAAGCGGCGGCCTGGAGGTCATAATTCATACGCTCCAGGACCTCGACGACCTGGATCTGGATCCGCTTCCTCCACCACGGTGCGAAGGATTTCAGGTCGACGATGGCGTGGCGCAGCATCCGGTCGAGCCGGGCCTTGAGGCGCACACCGTTGTCCTCGTAAAAAATCGAGACCTCGGGCGCGCCTTCGATGAAGGTGCCATCCTCCATGACGGCCGACAGAAGGGGATCTCGCTGCACCCACCGGCAGGCGACGTTGATCTGACCCCAACGCCGGGCCTTCAGTTCGGTTTTGCCTTCCGTCTCTTCGGCGTGGGTACGCCGCTCGACCTCTTCGATGCGCTGGTCCGGATCGAGTTCAAGAACCCGGCGGCAAAGATCATCCTTTCTCAAAGCGGATAGGCCGGTCTGACCGTGTTCTTTGAGCCAGGCGGTCAGGTCATGCTTGGTGACCAGGACGTCGCCTGACAAATCGGGGACGTAGGCCTCGCAGAAGCGGCGCTCGAATGCCGCCCGGCCTTCCAGCATGCGTAGATGAAGCGCGGAACCGAAGATCAGGGCCTCGGTGTCTTTGTCTTCCTCGTAAAGATTGTCGAACTGCCACTCGACAGGATCCACGACAAGGCCCTTGAGCGCGGTCGAACCAAGGGCGTCCGGATCGGCGTGATAGATCTCTTCGGGGAGATTGAAGTAAAGTCCGTTTGGGACGATGTCGCCGGGTTTCATCGGTCGCCCTCCAGCATTTGAAGGGCTTCATCGGTGTTGTTGGCAAAGTCCGTGAACAGCTGGTCCCATGCCGTGAGCTTGAGATGATCGTGGACAAGAATTGACCGTTTGCCGGCCCCGATGAACCATCCGCTGACGAGAAAACCGTAGGGAAGCGCCGGCACCAGAAGGATACAGGTGTCCGCCCAGCTCATCACGCGCCGTTCCTCGGCAATCGCGGCAAGTCCGATCGGATACTCGATCGGGTGTTCCAAAAGCGTGTTGTGCTCTGCTTCCGTGCTTTGAGGCACGTGAACGCTGTGCCCGGCGGCCAAAAGGCGGTGACGGAAGTCTTTCGGACCGTCATGAACCCCCGCGGCAAGAAGATAAATCCGGGCCATGGTCACGCCTCTTCCGAGATGGCGCCGTCAACGATCTGGATCGCCGAGGGCCGCGCCGATTCGATGGTTTCGACCCAGATCTGCATGTCATAGGCATCGGCAAACTCCGCGAGCTTGCGCATGGCGGCTTCGCCGAGGAGCGCGCCGTCCTTGACGCGCACGACACGCAGTTTCGGATCAAGGGCCACCGCGACCGCGATCGCGGTCTCCAGCTGCTCGGCCTGACTGGCATCAGCAAAGGGTATGCCGCGGAGCGACACACCGGTCTCATCGAAAGTCAGGCCCTCGACCGGGAGACTCGCCGCTTCAACGGCTTTAAGGGTCGCGTCCCGAAGCGCGGCGATCTCCTCGGTCAGAGCCTTGGCTTCGGCTTCGGTCTTGTCCGCAAGCTGCTCCTGGGCGCGTTTTTGCTCCACCGCCGTGAAGGCCGCGTTTTGCGCCATGGCTTCATCATAGCGGGCACGAACCGCGGCAACGTCGACGTCTTCTGCCGGCTCGTGCAACTCGGCCAGGCGGTGTTCAAGTTCCGCGAGGCGGTGCTGGTCCTGACTGATGCGTACACGGACAGCGGTGATCTCATCAGTCAGGCCTTGGCGCTGAAGACGAAGACGTTCATTGGCCTGGTTTGTGGTTGTGGCCTCTTCGAGCTCCGTCAGAAGCGTGTCGGTATCGGCTTCCGTTTCCGGGGAATCCTCGGGCAGAGGCAGCGCGTCGGCCGTTGCGCGTTCGCGCTTGGCATCACGGTTCTTGTCGCGCCGCTTGTCCTCGAGCTCCTTGAGCTTGGCTTCCGCGGCCTCGAAATCAAAGCCGGGAACGAACTTGCGCAACAGGTGCGCCTGGTCCTTCGGCTTGCGGCGGGTGAACTCCAGCGGATCGAACGTCAGCGCCTCGGTCAGGTCGTTGAGAATGTCCTGGGGAGGGGACAGCCGCCGCCCGTCCTCGTTCGTGACCGTCAGGGACGTCGTGACCGTGCCGTCATCCTTGTTGATAAACTTGCGGGTGACCGCGAGTTCACCAAGGTTGACCGCGATTATGGCGACCTCTTCGCCAATCCGCACAGGCTTCACCGGTGCTGCCGCTTTGCCGCCAATCGCCGCCCAAATGGCGTCAAGGATAGAAGATTTCCCTTGTGCATTTTCCCCGGAAATCTCGATGAAGTTTCCAGCAGGATCGATTTGAACGGCCTTGAGACGTTTAAAGTTCTCGGCTTGAAGGGAAACGATTTTCATAGAGATAGATCCTGAATGTGATCTGGTTTTAGGTGGATTTGGTTCACCTGCTGATAGGTGGATTAATAATCCAACTTGAAATGAGGTCAAGAAATAATTTGCATAAAAATCCAATTTTGGATTTAGATCGGCTGGCCGGTTCATGCGGAGACCGATCCGACCGGCCTTAAAAACGGCGCGAGGATGGGATGTGACGTAGCGCTGACGGGTCTCGTCGAGAGGGGTGTGCCCGTGTCACCGGCCGGCTGGCCGAAAAAGTACCCCGGCGCGCGGTCCAGCCGACGACCGCGCCCCCCGGCATGCGACGTCCCAGCCTTCACGGCAGAGACATGCCCCGGGTGACGGTTCAACTCGTGCAACCACGGGTTTGGGTCTCGTCTGCCCGGTCGGCTCTGAACCCACCTTCCGACAGAAACAAATCAAACCGCTATACTAACGATACTCGATGGTTGAAGGATAATTAGTATGAAAATCGAAGAATCTGGCATAAGTCAAATCGAATTCCTCAAAATCGCCGAGGCAATACATGTTCGCCGCGAGTATTTAACGCGTCAATCAATCACGCTTACCGAAGGTACATCCGTCGCTGATCTGGAGAATGAGACCATAGATACAAGCAAACACTTGACCGTACTATTGTCTCGGAAATTCAATACATACCAACCAGCAGACGTCTTTTATATCGCCGGCCGAGACGAGGCAGGCGCGCTTGTGAGCGTTTGTGCCGGTCGCCGCGACTGGTACTCTGGCTGGTCAATTGCGAAATACCTGGAGGAATACCTGCCGAGGGTACTGACCGGAAAAGATGGGGAGCCTGCGGCGCTCCGCTCTGTTGCCCGTGCGCTTCACACCATAAAACCCACCAATGCCGCTTATCTATGCGAGTTGTGGGTGTCGGAGAAGCTGCGCGGGAACGGTTTAGCACCGATCATGGTGCAGATCGCGCAGCTCCAAGCGCTGGTGCGCTGGCAACCGGACCTGATCTGGGCTCTCATGGCCGATCACGACAACTGGGAGCGAGGTTTAGCCAAATTTTACGGCTTTACCCGGCAGCATCGCGATGTCCTGCGGTGGGCCCATGAGCCGGTCGAGATTCCGGCAAGTGTATGGTTCGTGGCGAATGACCGAGAGAGTCTGTGCGACATGATGACAGGAAGCCCACACCTGGATGAACCTCTTCAGCTGCGGACAAAAGAAGCCTGACCCCCTTAGCAAGACTAATCGGGGCGATGAATCGCGTATAGGTGACCCAAATCGTGTTTCCCCCCGGCAGTTCGAGTGGCGACGAGACTATGTCGAGCTGTGGTTCCAGGTCGGCAATTGCGCGGTGATAGCCTTCAGCCACAAAGCCCCTGAATTCCGGCGAGATCTCTGATCTTTCATCAGCGGGTGCCAGAGCCCAGTCACTTCCGAACACATTGGCCATCAAAGACCGGCGGCCGATTTGTAGTATCTCTGGAACATCGTTCGTTTTGGCCCTGGCGGAGAGGTTCAGCAGGTAAGGCAGGATTGGCTTGTATTCCGGGGTTAGGATTCCGTTCGTACTATGCCAAATGCGCATCAGTTGGGACGAAACATCACCAAACAAACCGCGGTCCAACCCTTCCAACGGGAGGCGCTCGACGAATTGCTCCATCAAGAAATCTCCCAGTACTGTAAGACAAAGTCGCGAATCCAAAGCTTTGCGATCATTGTCATTTCGTGTTTTTCGTCCGGTGTGAGGCACTCGGGATCCGTCACCTGAAATATCTGCTCCATCGCAGATTCGTAGAGCACCATTGCGTTGAATTCTTCCAGCACAGCCAACGCCTGCTGATGATTGGATTCTATTCGCTCTCTTCGCGTTCTCGTGTCGAAGGTGTGCGCTTCTAAGTTATAATCCATTGAGGTTTCTCACTCTGCCCTGTCCTATGGCGCTCCATACCCGATTGAAAAGAGTGGCCTCACAAAACACAGAAGCACGGCAACCAAAGTGGTGTCTATCAATCTATGCGCGCTGATAGGTTGTGAACGGGGAAATAAAAAAACCGGTCAAGTGGTTGACCGGTCTGGCGTATCTTTGTTGCTGGCGATGTCCTTAAGGGACTTTCAGCAGGTCCTTCAGACCATGATAGATCACTGCGTTGATTTTTGCGGTGTCCATTGGCGGGCAGTGTCCGCCAAAAACTTGCTGATCTATTGTCTCTGTGAGATGCCAACTTGTCTGCATGATTTTTTTATCAAACAACTCAGGATCGAGACCCGTGAGCATCGACAAGTTGTCGATGATCTCTTTTTTTCGGCCGTCGTCCAAACTCTTTTCCCCCAAAAGCGGCGCGTCGGCGTGGTCATTGCGCTCGCCATACCGAAGATACGACGCTGTCACGCCGAGCGTCTTGGCCATGACTTCAAAGGTCTCGCCACGAGGGTTTCTAATATCACCTCTCTCGTACTTATTGACAACATCGTAGCTGAGTTGGCTGGCGTCGGCAAAGGCCCGCATTGTTGGGAATTTCTCCTTGCGTAGCCGTTTGAATCGTTCGTTCCAAGTCTCCATGTGTTGAGTATACCGCCAATCGTTCTTGACAAAATGGATTTTTAATCCAATCTGCGACCTGGGATAAAAATCCATCGGGCGAGTGTCGTGCATGACTGGTTCCTTTTCACTTAGAGACATCCTGGAACGTTCAGGTGGCGCCGCGAAGGTGTACGCTTGCGCCATGGAACGGAAAATGAAGCTGGGCTACTGGGCGCCGTACCAGTGGCAGCAAGAGATCTCCGTTCCGCCAATTCAATACTGGGCGCTCTTGTGCGAGCTCGCCAGCTGCACTTTGGAGGACCTCTACCAAGCCTGTTTGAAAGTCGTTAATGCCCGCATCGCGAAGAAAAACGGGCAGAGGACCGGCGAATGACCCAGGTCTGGCCTTTCGGCGAACTCCCGATGTTCGGCTACGACTTCATCATGGCCGATCCGCACTGGCGGTTCGAGACCTGGTCCGAAAAAGGGCGGCTGAGCAAGGGGCCAGACCGGCACTACCAAACGGCCGAGATCAGCAAGATTATCAAAGAGTTTCCGATCGGATATCTGGCCAGCAAGACGTGCCTTTTGTGGCTTTGGGCCACCCATCCCATGATCGATCAGCAGATCTGCGCGGGGAGGGCGTGGGGTTTCAAGTTTGTCACTTCCGGCGTTTGGGTGAAACGCACCAAGCACGGCAAGCTCGCCTTCGGCAACGGGTACCGTCTGCGTTCCGCCTCTGAACCGTTTGTGCTTTTCACAATGGGCAATCCGGAAACGACCAAGAGCGTCAGGACCGTGATCGAGGGACCGGTCCGCGAGCATTCCAGAAAACCCGATGAGGCCTACCAGGAGGCTGAGCGGCTGATGCCGGCGGCCGAACGGCGTCTGGACCTTTTCAGCCGGGAGACACGGCCGGGATGGGAGGCCTTCGGAGACGAGGCCGGCAAGTTCGATCAGGAGGCTGCCTGACCATGTCTCGTAACAGCGATCAGCCGATGCCGCCTTTCGTGTCTGCGTTGACACCGGCCGATCCGTGCGTGTTCGCCCGTGACGATCGCGCCTACACGGATAGCCGCGCTGTTGCCGGTTTCTTTCAATGGCCTCACCGCTCCGTGGTTGAGACGATCAAGACACTGGTCGATTCCGGTTCCCCGTATTTTGAACGGGTGCCGGGCGGGGCTTCGGACAACGACCGGACCCGCGGCATTTACCTCATGGACCGGGACGGGTTTTCCTTGCTCGTCATGGAACGCACCGGCGCGGCGGTTCCGCGGTCCACACAGGCTTACCTCAAGGCTTTTGACGATATGGACGCCCTGCTCACAGCTGGCCCGGTTCCGCTTGGGGTGCTCGCCGTCCGCATTCGCACAGCACTCACGATCAAACGGTCCCAAAAGTGGGGGACCTTGCCGAAGAAAGGCGCGGAGACCCCCGCCTGAACCAGGAGAAGGACGATGGCGAAAAACAGCTCGGCCAGTGTCGGCCACAACTCCCTGTCGGAGGAAGACCGGAAGGCGCTCGCCTTCATGCACAAGTCGAAATATGCGGCTGCGTTGGCGGAGAAGAAAAAGGCTGACGCCGATTTCAAGAACGTTTGCAAGGTCATCAAGGCGGAACTCGGTGACAGCGGCGTTCAGCAGATCAAGGACATGATCGAGCTCGATACGGCCACCGGCGAGACCGCGTTCAAGGAAAAGCTCCAGGCCATGGTCGATGCCGCGCGCTGGTCCGGATTGTCGATCGGTACGCAGGGCGAACTGTTCGATGTCGACCGCCGATCCGCCGAGGAAAAGGCGACGGAAAAAGGTTATACCGCAGGTGTCGAGGGCAAGTCGTGTGTCGCGCCCTATGATGCCGGGACGACGGAGGCCGACGCCTGGATCCAGGCCTGGCATGCCGGTCAGAAAAAACTCTTCGCGATCCAGAAACTGCGCGACGGGGACAGCTTCGACGCTGAAGTGATCAAGCCCGCCAATGCTGATGACCAATCGGACGCCGACGACTTCAACGACGCCCTTGCCGACGGGGACGATTGATGCGGTATGCCGGCCTGGACGTATCGAAGAGCTGTACCGGGTGGGGTCTGGTGACGCCCTCCGGGGCTCAGGCCGGCACGTTCCGTTGTCCGATCCACCGTCCGTTCAACCTGCCAAAGGGCAAACTCGACGCCACATATGCCGGTAAGGTCGGGGACTGGTTTTTCCGGCAACTCGATGCGTGGCTGTGCAAGATGAAGCCCGATATCATTGCCATTGAGCAGCCGAAACCGGGCAATCTGACCCGGAACAAGACCGAAGTGGACTATTCCGGTCTGTTCGCCGGCGAGTCCTTGAAAACCACCAAGGTCGGCAACACCAATTTCGAAACCAGCCATATGCTGCAAAGCCTTGCCTTTGGCGCGGCCGCTGTGTGTGTGCGCCGCGGGCTTGAGCCTCGGTATGTCCCTGTAAAGACCTGGCGCTCCACCGTTGGTATCAAAACTGCTCCTGCCAACGAGAAGAACCCGACTGCCTGGTACAAGAAACAGGCGAAGACGCTGGTGTCAGCACATGGCCACGACATCAAGAGCGGCGACGCCGCCGAAGGCCTCTGCATTGCGTTCTGGCTTCGTGAACAGCATGCCCCGACACAGGATCTGTTTTCCGTCGCCTCATGAGCCAGGACAATCTCACCCTGCATGAAATGCAGATGCAGCTCGGCTACTACCAACGTCGTTGTCTCATGAGCGATGGCAATCCGGCCGGTGAAGTCGTGATGGTTCTGGAAGGGGAGGAGGCCCAGCGGTTCGTCAGCCTGCTCGGCCAGATCGAACAGGCGTTGCGCCACCTCGAAATTCTGTCCGTCCAGGAGCGGGACCGCGGCCGGTCCCGGAATCGCCGTGGTCGTTAGCGACGACACCTATGAAATCCATGCGCGGCTTCAACAAAATGTCGAGGCCGTCCTGAGCGCGCTCTATCCCGGTTGGATGGAGGTCAGGGGCAAGGCGCTTCTGACACCGCAGAAGAAACACCAGCGCTATTCATCCTCATTTGTTGTTTATCTCAACGGCGACAAGCGCGGCAGCTGGAACCGGTACTCCCAGAAGATCGGCGGGTCCATGATCAACCTTATTGCTTATGCGTTGACCGGCCGGCACAAGGGCCGGGACGAATACCGTATCGCCTACGACTGGGCCCGCGACTATTTCGGCCTGGAGCGCAGCCGTCTGTCGCCGGACGAGCGCGCGCGGCTGGACCAGGAGCGGAAGCAACGGCAGGCGGAGGAGGAAAAGCAAAGGACCGAGCGCGAGCGGCGGGCCAAGCGCCGGCGTGCTCTCAAGATCAAGACCGCCAACGAAATCGCGGCCGAATGCCATCCGATCGGCTCCACGATTGGCGAAACCTATCTGACCCGGCGCCGATTTCCCCCGGTCAAGGACTGGCCCGACGATCAGCGGGATCACATCGGGTTTCACGAGGCGGTCGAATACGATCCCTTGCGGGTCTATGACGAGGACGGCCACGTCATTGAGTTCGGCCCCACATTCCCGGCGCTTGTGTTTTTCATCCGGGATCCGTTTGGCGACATCGTTGCTCTCCAGCGCATCTTTCTTTCTTCCGACGGCGGGAAACTGGAGACGGAACGGCCCGACCTTGACACCAAGGTCCAGCTCGGTCCGGTGTCAGGTGGAGCGATCCGGATCGGCGGCCACGGCCCACGGGTCGGGCTTGTCGAGGGGCCGGAAACGGCGCTTGGCGCGTGGTTCCTGCACAGGCACCGGTTCCCGGTCTGGTCTGCCTTGTCGACGGCCGGGCTTACCGGATTCCAGCCACCGCCTTTTATCGAGCGCATCGATCTTTTCGAAGACGGCGACCGGGCGGAGTTCGATGAGAGGCAGGGCCGTGTTCTGACACCGCCCGGGGCCCGGGCCACTCAGTCGGCCGCGCCGGTTTTCAAGGCGCTTGGGCTGGATTGCGTTGTCCAGCCGGGCGCCGCGCTGGGCGACAACCACGATCTTTGGGAGATCTATGTTGAACACGCCGGCTAAACAAGGCAGCGCGGGCACGGCGGAGCGTGCAATTCTCGGCGCGATCCTGAATCACCCGCCGTCCTATTTCGATGTGTCGGATGTCCTGCGCGCCGACCACTTCGAGCGGCCGATCAATCAGCGGATCTATGCCACCGTCGGCGACCTCATGGCCACGAAGAACCGGGCCGGTCTGCAGATGCTGGTGTCCCGGCTCGGCGAGGAATACTCCGAAAATGGTCAGGACGGATTGCTCACACTCAACTACCTGACCGCGTTGCTCCGGGATCTCGACAAGACCGACGGTGTCTCGCCGTTCGACTATGTTGACGATGTCGTCAACGCCTGGCGCGTCCGCCAGATGCAGGCGGCCGGCGCCTGGCTGAACAAGCAACTCGGCAAGCCAGGACAGGAGCCAAGCGTGATCCTGTCCAACCTTCAGGAGCGGATCGAGGCCATCAAGATCAACTCCGAAACCGAGCCGCTGCTGACCCTTGGCCAAAGCGCGGCGATGGTTCTTGAGGAGAGCATGGATGCCCAGAGCAGCGGCCAGGTCCCGGGTTTCGATACCGGGCTGCCCACGCTGGACGAGATCATGGGGCGGCTTTTACCCGGCGATCTCGGCGCGATCGGGGCACCGCAGGGCAGCGGCAAGACCGTCGTCGGTGTCCAGTTGGCACGGCGATGCCAATTCTACCGGCCGTCGATCCTGTTCCAGCTGGAGATGCACCACAAACGGATTTCGCGCCGCGCGCTGGCCGGCGAGTCCAATATCTCGTCGAGAGAAATCCTGAACGGCACATACGAGCTCTTTGCGCTCGACGAACTGAAGGCGGCGAAGGCGCGGCTCGATGAAGAGCGGTTGTTTCTCGACGCGCGGCCGAAGCTGCCGCTTGAAGAGATCCGGGCCCGCTGTGTTCATCTCAAACACAAGTACAATCTTGGATCCGTGGTGATCGACCACCTGCGCCTGATCCAGTCCCATCGCCCGTTCAAAAACAAATGGGACCGGATGGAGTGGGTGACCAGCGAACTCAAGGCGATGGCCAAGGAGCTCGATATCCTTGTCGTTGTTCTGTCCCAGGTGACGCAGCAATCACAGCGCCGGGACGATCCATCCTTTTTCCTTTCCGACCTCGATGGGGGCGGGGCGCTGGTGCAGGACGCGGACTGGGTGATCGGCTTGGTGCGCCGCGACAAATTCTTGCAGGACCGGCGGCCTCATTTTGCCGATCCCGATGAAGAAGAGGCAAGCAAGGAATTCCAGAAATGGCTGAAGAACTACCGGGCCGCCAAGGGCAAGGTCGAGATCACAGTCATGAAGAACCGCGATGGCAGCCCAGGCGACATGCGCGAGTTCCTGTTCAACGGTCCGGCGTTCCGGGTGAGTGAAATCGATCAGTTGCCGCTTTAGGAGATCCGGCATGGATGAATTCGGAATCGGAACAGCTCTGAAGGCCTGCATAACGATTGTGGGCCTAACGGGCAGCAACAGCCAGCGGATCAACCGCCTGATCAAGCAGTATCAACCGGATGAGGTGGTCGTTTGCGCCACCCCCCAGGCTGCGGATGCAATGAAACGGGCGGGAAAGCTCAAGGGCATCGTCATTAACACGGTCGTCTGTGATCCCGGCCAACCGCGCAACCTGATGCAGATTCACCGGGAGCTTGCCCCGGTTATCCTTCGGCTGGACCCAGGCTGGTTGCAGCTTTTTTACGAGCGTCAGGTGGACCGTGCGATCAGCGATGTCGACCGGATCCAGGAATGGATAAGCGCACCCGATCCGGTGGAGTGGCTTTAAGGCATGGGGCGGCGGCGTTACAGCGATGCCACGTTGTTTATCGCCTATGCCTTGTGGGTGAAGGGGCATACTGAAACGACTATCGCCATGACGCTGGGCCTTGGCCGTAAGCAGGTCTCCGGCATCATCGGCCGTTCACCATTTTCGAACCGAACCGCGATGAGCGATGACGAACGGCAGGATCACCTATCAGATCTCAAAGCCATTCACTTCGATCAGGATGCAAAGACGCTGAGATGCGGCGGCCGGCTCAAAACCTTCGACTGGACGATCCTGCCACTCCTGAAGGATCAGCGAAACCGTCGCTCAAAAGGTTAGGACATGAACGCCATCACCAAAGCCTTCAAGAAAGCCCGGGCGATCCGCCTTGCCGAGCCGCCGCGGTATGGCTGGCCTTATCTCGTCGCCAAGCCGCTTGGATTCTATTATCGGCGCGGGCCGGAATTTGAGCAGCGGCGCAAGGATTTTTATACCCAGGCCGCCCGGCTGTTCGGGTTCGAGAACTGGCGGTTTCCGGGTCCTTATGTCCCGCGTTTCACTGAAGAACAGAACCGCTTCGGCGGCCGGGACGGGCGTAGCCTTGACTTGGTCTTCAGCCGGCAGAAATTCAATGTGCTCGATCATAATGCTGCGCCGCTGGAATGGCTGATCTTCGCGGATCGGCTACATGACGACACAATGGTCAAGGACATCGCCACGGTCCGTGCCGAAGCCGGTATCGCATTTCGCTCGACGATCGCCGCATCCGAGATCCCGGGATTGAAGTCCCCGGATCTTGATCGGGTGCCGGGGGGCGTATCCGGTGCCCGGTTGCTGGCCCAGTCGAAACTGGAGGCGATATTTTCCATCGGGACACTGCGCGAGGATATGCCGAAGGACCTCTTCCAGCTTCTGGAGGCAACGATCTGGCGTGATGAATGGTCGTTCCGACTGCCCGATGGTGTCCGCGAGAAGAAAGATACAAAAGTGCGGGCGATCCGGATCAAACACGATGTGCTGGAGCAGGTCTTGTGCGGGCTCGACTGCGCGGCCGTGCACTTCCACGTTCTTGCCCTGACTGACTTCAGGGACCGCTGGCCGAACTGCCGGTTCCGGCCGGTCTCTCTCTAGGCCGCGAAGAGTTTCTTCACGGCCTGCAGCTTCTCGATCGTTGCCCACGCCGACTCGCTGTCGTCCCAGGCAGGCAGATCGGCCAGGATCGCCGACATCGCCAGCTTTTCGGTTTGGGTCAGCGGGCGTTCGCCTGACCGGATCCGGTCGACCGTGCGGGCCTTTAGATCCAGGAGCTCGGCGGCTTTCGCCGTCTGGTGAGGCGGGTAGCCGAGCCGGGCGGCAAAGCTTTCCAAAAGATCGCGGTCGCTCATGGCTTATCTCCTGCCCCTTAATGCCCCGAAGGCTTCCGGACTTTCAAGATCAACGTGTTCATATAAGTGCCCGATTCCGCGAAGGACCCCGGCGGCAGATCGCGCCAATCAGCACTCATGGTCGCAGCCAGCGCGCGGAACGCTTTGGCTTTCTTGGTTTCCCGGAACTCGGTTCCGGCCGACATGATGGCCACAAGCGTGGCGCCAGGTCTCAAGAATTTCAGGGCGTGGACGACATGATCTATGTCGCGTTCGCGATCGAACGGCGGGTTCATCACGATGATGTCGTAGAGACCGGTGGTCTCCGGACGCAAGGCCAGGAAGTCCGATTTAAAAACCCGGTTGTAACAGCCATCCGCCTCCAGGGCATCGGCGAGGTGCGGCTGGATCTCAACGACGTCGACATCGTGCCGATAGGTATATTCTATGCTCGGCTCGCCGTAGCTTTGACGGTGGGACCCGGTCCGTTCGGCGGCGAGCGGACGTGACAGGTTGCCGGTCCCGGCCGACGGTTCCAGGATCTTGAGCGGCGGGTCGTCTTTCGAGCGATAGAGCGGGACCTGATCGAGCATCGTTTTCACCGCGGCGTCCGGTGTTGGATAGAAACCATAGCGCTTGGCCGGTGTTGTTTTCACGTTCTTGAGGGGGTCTTCCTCTTTGGTCATGCCATCGCCGACCACCTCGCCATAGTATTCGGCGAGGATCCTGTTGACCTTTAGGACCAGGTCCTTGCGGGTGAACCAGAGATGGGCGTTGCCGTTCTTGAAGATCCGGACCTTGAAGTAGTCACCTTCATGTTCGCTATACCGTGCATTCAAGCTGTTACCGCGTTCGCGTCGGATCACTTCGATGATGCTGCCGTACATTGCGCCCGGTTTGCCGCCATCGAGAACCTTGAAGATCCGCTCGACATCGACGAAGACATCTTCCCGCCGGCCGTAGCTCAGCCAGCCATCGGCGTCGCACAACCGATCGATGATGATCCGGGAACCGATCTTGAAGCCGTCATGGGAGCGGAACCGCCGGTCAAGCGCGGAGAACGAGTTGGCGACGCCGCGCATGAAGATTTCGTTGGACTGACCGAGGAGACCGTTCAGTGTTGCCATGATGTTGTCGACGGTGACCGGCGGCAGGCCCTTGGGGTTGATGATGAGAGATTCGAATGCATCAACGGCCGTGGTCAGGTCTTGCAGCCACACCGATCCGTTTAGATCGGCGGCCTTGACGGCATCAACCATGCGTCTTGCATAGCCGCGGACTGTTTCGATCCCCGTCTCGCCCAGGGCTTCGAAGGTTTCTGGACCATCTGCAAGATCCTTGAGCTCTCTCTGGAATGACCGCAGGGTCCCAAAAATATCGCCGTGTTCGGAATCTTCTTCCGCCCATTCGACAAATTTCAACAGGGTTTCCAGGAAGTTGTTGGCCGACCGGAACTTCGGCGCCCGGTACTGCATTTGGGACCGGAGCTTGTCCTTCTCCTCCCGGTCCATCAGATCCTCGATGCCGCTGATCTCGACCACATGCTGCCAGACCGTGATATCGACGAGGCGGCGGGCGGTGGCCAGATACTGTTCGCGGTCCGGCATCTGGACCACCTTGAAAAACGCCTTTGTTTCTTTGCCGGCGTCGTAATACCGCCCCTCAACGGAAGGTGCGGCCTCCTTCCACATGGCCCTTGCATCGGATAGGGCCTGACTGGCTTCGGCCACCTTGCCGAAGGCCTCTTCATAGCGTCGCAAGGTTTCGTTGCGGGCGGCAACGACCTCTTCCACTGTCTTGCGGGGAACGATTGCGTTCATGTTGGACTAACTCGCTCAGGTTGACAGAAGGCGGGCCCGAATGTTTTGATTCCGCGCTGGAGGAGAAGCCATGCGGACCCTGATGCTTGCGTTGATGGCGGGATTTGCGGTGGAAGCTGCGGCCTTTGAGAGCGTGACGCCGCTCGATCTTGTCTTTAGCGGACCGGATCTCGTCGGCCAGGAGGTGACGGTCGAAGGCTGCCACTGGTATCAGGCCAACAGCCGCACCCTGCAGTGCGATGTGAAAGTGGATGACGCCACGATCGCGACCATCACGGCCGAGATCTTTCACACCGTGCTGCCCGTTTACCGAGACATGATTGTCACGTGTTCCGGATCCGAAACGCCACCGGCCTGTTCCTTCCCGATCGTGGGTTTTGTTAAAGAAGTCGGGCCGGCGCCGCGCCTTGATCGGATTAACACCGGTTTCACTCGCGAGTAGTCACAACTGCAGTGGCATGAGCACATAATCAACATTGCTGGCCGCTCTGTCCGCCATCAGACAGGGTTCGTGCTCGTTCTCGAAGTGCAGGCAGGCGTCTCCGGTCATCGTGCCGAGTGCGTCGGTGAGATATCGCGCATTGAAGCCGATCTCGCGCGGTGGCCCGTCATTGGCGGCGTCGATGGTCACCGCAGCTGTGCCGGTCTCTGGATGACGTGTTTCGAAAACGAGTTTTCCATCTGTTGCGCCCAGTTTCACCGCCCGGCCGCGTTCGCTTGTGATCACGGTCACCTTCTTGACGGCTGACAAGGCGTCTTTCCGATCGACCGTGATTGACATCGACCCGGCTTGCGGAATGCACCGGGCATAGTCCGGGAAGCTGCCGTCGACGACCTTGCTTTCGATCACGACATCCGGACCGATTGAGATCGAGACCCCCGAATCTGTGGCCGCGATATCGACATGGTCCGGGCAGTTCTTAGCCTTCAGGTGCCGCAACACCTCATGAATGAAGGCGCGCGGGGCGATGATATCGGGGAGGGCGCCTGCCGCCTCCGGCAGATCCAGGCGCACCCGCACCAAACGGTGCCCGTCCGTCGCCACGATCACGAAATTGTCGTTCACCGCCTGAAACAGAACGCCGTTCAAATAGTACCGGGTCGCCTCGGTAGAGATCGCGATCTTGACCCGCTCCAGGGCGTCCCGGAAGGTGTCGGCCGGCAGCGTGAACCGGCAGTTGGTTTTCTCCAGGTTCGACTGGAACGCTTCTGTCTTCGGGAAGTCCTTCAGCTCGCCGGCGGCATTCAGGGTCAGCGTCAAATCGCCGATCGCGACATGAATGGCCTTGTCACCCGGCTCCATCCGGACCGGCGTTTCCGGATCCGATTTCTTCAAGATGTCGAGGAGGGTGTGTGCCGGGGCCAATACTTCGAAATCGGGATCGACGGCGCCAGGCACAAACGTGCTTGTGATCATGTCGAGATCCGTGGCGACAACCGACACGCCGCCGCCGGTGGCCGTGATCCTGGCGGCGGTCAGAACAGGGATCGTTTCCTTGCGTTCGATCACCTTGCAGGCATTGGTGAGCGCCGCGATCAGCGGCTTCATCGGAAGGGTGGCAGCCGGGGCCGGCATGATTTTTGGTTGGGCGGACATAACGTCTCCTTCTGCTGGGCACAAAAAAACCGCCTCAAGGGCGGCGGTCATCGGACTGTCTTGGTGGTCACGCCAACCAGGTGGAGATCGCCCTATCGTCGAGGTCATGCTTATCCCGAAACCGGTCGATCAACTGGCCAATTTGTTCGCCTTGGATGTAGTCCCCGTAATGACCCTCGATTACCATTTCACTGACGCCCGCATCCTCCAGCGTAATGAACAGGCGATGCTTCATCTGACGGTCGAGTTCCTTTTTCCACTCATCGAAAGACAACGTCGTCAAGGACTTGACCACGAGCGGCGCGATGATTGCGGGATCAGGTAAGGCCTCGGCGTGGATGATGGCCTCGCCATTCTCATCCACAGCATGATTCATAATCTCCGGGATTATGTCCCAGTCGTAAGAATGGGCGCTGAAGATATCCCGGTCGTCTTTGGTGCAGATGTCAAATACACGGAGGCACCAACGCCCGAGCTCTATGGACTGGTGGCGCAGTTCGGCCGAACCTACGGCGTTCCTGATCTCGACCCAGTTGTCCCGCTTGATATGTGAATTCAGCAAGGTGACGTCGTTGATCCACTCCCATACACACAGCGCGGCTTCCATCTCAAGATAGGTGTAGGTTTCAGGCATTGATTTCGTTGCAGGCCATGGCACGTTGGCGGACACCTCTTTGACCTGGTGGGGGAGGTTCATCGCCCCAATCGTGGTTGCACACTGATCGAGGACCGAATGCGCCGTGGCATCGTCCGGTGCGTAAAACTCCACGCGGCAGGTGATCGTGCCACGATACGGTTGGTGCGCGATGTTCATGCGGCTTGCTCCTGTTCCGGCAGGGCGTCCATCTCTTTGAGGGTGCACTTGGCAATATGCCGCGCGCACCGGATCTGACCCCGGTCTCCGGATCTGGGATCCTCGATCTTGCTGATCTGGATCAGCGCCTCTCGCAAGCGCTGGATGGTGAGTTTCAGTTCG
Organism: Roseibium sp.; assembly: GCA_017643215.1. Classification (GTDB taxonomy): domain Bacteria; phylum Pseudomonadota; class Alphaproteobacteria; order Rhizobiales; family Stappiaceae; genus Roseibium. The sequence continues at coordinate 336,429 of JAEPNV010000002.1, forward strand.
GGATCCGGTGTGGTCACGCCGTCGAATCGCCATGTCCCGATCTGGGAGTTCACATAACTCTCTCCGAGGGCAACTCGAACGGTGTGTTCGGCCTCAATCACCGAGCCTGCCTCAACGGAAATGACAGCTTTGACTTGGAATATTGACATCACATAGTCCTCTCAATGGTGGTGGGAACGCCAGTGGCCGAGCGCCAGGTCTCGCCGTTGCAGCGGGCCTCGACCGCCGTCAGGCATTCCGGCCCGACCTCGTCAACGAAGAATTCGCTGTAGTCGATGTTGGTTTCGGTGATGAAATGGGCGATGCCACACCGGGCAGCGTCGATGGCGATTGCCCGGGGATCGGCGCCGGATCTTGTGCTCCGCATGGCCCAATGCAGAATGTTGCAAATCATGTCGGCGGCGACCGCCTCCGGGTCTTCGCCGTCAAGTCCCATGCGCTCGGCAAAGGCGGTCACGCTCGGGCCGATGTCCTCGGCCCGTTCCACGTTTGTCATCATGTCGATGGTCTCCTATTCCGGTGAGATGAAGATGGCTTCGCCGAAGGGGGCCTTGCCGGCGAGCCGGTCGAAGGCGCGCGGATCGCCCCAGGTCGCCCAGAGAACGGGGCAGGCCGGTTCGGTGCCGAAGGTCGAACACTTCAGATCGGTGAAATAGATCACCGCCACGGCATCCGGCGCATGCTCCTCGATCCAGTCGAAGGTCGGCGCAAAGGATGTCCCGCCGCCGCCGACAGGGGTCAGGTCGAATACATCGCCTGGTATCAGGGTGTGGTGGCCCTTCACGGAGGTGTCGGCATAGACAATGGTCAGGTTGTCGACGGCACCGTCCTCCCAGGCCGCGCGGATCTCGGCGGCGAAGGCGTCGAGTGCGGCCTGATCGATCGAGCCCGAGGTATCGACGGCCAGAACCACATGGGAAATTCCGTCCGGCACCTGTCCGGGAAGGTAGATCCCGTCCGCGATGAACCGCCGGTTGGGTTTCATCCAGGAGAAGTCCATCTGGACCCGGTCATCGATGAACGACCGCAGGATGTCCCGCCAGTCCACCTTGGGCGCGGTCAACTCGCCGATCAGCCGTTCCAGATCCTCCGACAAGCCGCCTTCGGCTTTGCGGGCCAGCATCCGGGCCTGCCGGACAACGGCCTGTGTGCGGGCCTCGACCGCGCCAAGGGCGGCGCCGTCATGGGCAGGGGCCGCATCCAGAGCCTCGCCGCATCCCGCGCCGGACGATCCGCCCCCGGCGTTTTGATCCCTGTTTTGATCCCCGTTCTGGTTCTTGTCATCGGGGAGCCGGGCATAGATCTGCTCGGCCGACAGGCCGTCGAGATCCGGGTCATGGTGGGGTTCGCCCGGCAGCGTGAAACCCGCCTCCAGCAGGGGACCGTTGATCGCCAGATCACAGGCCTTTTGCCACTTCGCCATGGACCGGTTGCCACGCCGTGTGACGTGGTCGGCCGCAACATGCATGACCTCATGAGCGATGACACCCTGTAGCTCGGCGTTGGTCAGACCGTCGGCGTAGTCGGGATTGTAGAACAGGGACTCCCCGTCGGTCGCAAAGGCCGGGTGGTCTGCCGTTTCAACCGGCTTCAGGTGAACGGCAAGGCAGCCGAAGAACGGCTGGTTCATCAAGAGCTGCGCCCGGGCCTTCATCAGGCGCTTTTCAAGGATGTTTACAGGGGTGCTCATTGAAAGACCTCCCGGTTGTCCCGCACGAAATCGGTGTGCGCCTGGGTGTGGTAGAGCCCGTTGTCCCGGCGCGTGGCATCGATCGCGATCAGCGCCGCGAAATCGTTCGGCATCCGCCGCGCGTAGGTCAGCACGTTGCCGTAGGTCTGGTGGTCCGCCTTGATCGAAAGACCGACGGCGAGCGCGAAGAGGGCGCCCGGGTCGCTCGGCACCGGCGCGCCTTGCGGATCGGCGATGACACCGTCAAGGGACGGCAGGGACTTGAACGTCTTCACGAACCCCTCGAACTCGGCGGCGGGGCCTTCACCGACAAGGCCGGTGACCAGATCAAGCCGGATCTGATCCGGGCTATCGGCAAAGTTGGCAACCTGCGCCCAGGCGCGCGGCGTCGGGAAGGATTTGGCACTGCGGTCGCTCATGTCGTGCAGCAGAGCGGGCCGGAAGGACAGGAACGCGATGATCATGGGATGCAGGCCGGTCTTCAGGGCCCATGCCTTCCAGGCGTCGAGATCGTGTTCCACATCGATATGGGCAAACCGGTTGTTGCCGGCCGAAGACGTCCGGTTGGTGCCGACCCGGTCGGTGGCGCCATTGCCGGCGGCCACGATCCGCACAGTGTCGGGCAGGACGTGCTCGCCGATCTTCCGGTCAAGGATGATCTGAAGGGCCGCGTTTTGAACCGCCGGGGCCGCGCGGTCGAGTTCATCGAAGAACAGGAAAACCGGCCTGTCCTGTTGTGTGGGCCAGATCGCCGGGCGAAGCCATTTCGTCTCGCCGCCCGCCGTTGTGGGCAGGCCGCGGAGGTCAACGGGATCGAACATGGACAAGCGGATATCGACCAGTTCGGCGCCGTGGTCGTTGGCGACCTGTTTGACGACGTCAGATTTGCCAATGCCGGGGGCGCCCCAGAGATGGACGGGCACGTCAGCGCGGATATAGGTGTCGAGCAGCATCGCTGCCCTGTCGAGAGCGACAGAAGCCATAAGGTGTTCTCCGTTGTTGGGGGTGGGTTAAGATCGTCGCAAAGGCCACGATCTCATCTGGTTGTTTGAGCTAGATTTCTGGTCTCGATGGTCCGCCGTCGTCTTCAAAGCGCCCAACGTCGTCGATGTACCGAAGCGACACGTCGCCCTCACGGAGCCATTCGATTTGACGCTTCCGGGCTTCGACCTCGCCATCAGGAGTGAGACTGATTTCGTCCCCCATGATCGACACGAACCAACTGATCCAGCCGCGCTTCCTGCACTCTACCCCGGCAAATCTGGCGAGGAGTTCGTCTGAGTGTGAGATGCGTCCGCTGGCAAGGACGTATCGCCGAGCTGGCACAATCCCATCCATGGCGCACAGCAGAACGCGCGTGATCTCATCGTCGATTGTTCTTTGTGTAACTCGACCCTCCCCTTCGCACAGATCGCAACTGTCGCCATGACATTCGTAGCTGGGGCAGCGGCAGTAACCGTCATATGCATCTTCCAGATCATCCTCGGCAAAACCCTCATCCAGAGCCTTTTGGACCGGAATGATCATCTCGCCTTCACAGAGCCAGCAGTCGGGCTTATAGGCTCCGGTGCCGTCGCACTCCGGGCAAGCCATGCGTGAGATGTCGCGGACGGTCGTCATGAGGTGCCCTCCGCATCTTCAAGGGTGCGGCCGGTGATCTGACCGAGCATATGGTAGGCATCCCTGATGGTATCGACGTAACAGCCGGTTTTGGCGAGCCGGTCCTGAATAGGCTCCAGCTTGGCAATCAGGTCCGTCATTTCGGGCGAAGGAGCTTTGATGACGCCGCAGCGCCTGAGCACGGCATCGATGGTCACATCGCGACGGCATGAGTCGGACGCCGGGACGTAAGCTTCCCAGCCGCCGGTCTCGAAGGTCTGGACGATCACAACGGTCGCGCCGATGACCAAGCAGGTCATCCATGCAACGTCGCTGTTCTTCGGGCCTTCCATCTCCCAGGCAACGATGACGTTGGCTCCGGCTTCACGCGCAGCGGTTTCAACGGTTTGATCGGGATAGGTTTTTTCGGTCATGCGGGGGTCACCTCCAGCACTTTGCGATCCTCGCAGTGGGTGAACCAACTGGGATCCGGACCGGTGACGAAATGCGCTTTTGCGGCTTCGATAGGATCCGCGCCGGGTTGGAGATCGATCTTGAACTCGTAATAGACCGTCTCCGACATCTTGACCGTGTGTGTCACGGCACCATCCGGTTTGGGTGTCGGGATCAGGCCATTCTCGCGCGCTTTGGCCAGGACGGTTTCGGGGATGGAGAAGGGCGGAAGGTGATCGCCGCTGCCGCGTTTTGCCCTTTCGACGGCTGCTTGGATTTTGGCGAGGGCGTCCTCCTCGTAGAGGAGCAGACCTAGATAATCCGGATCGATGCTTGGCCCATCGCCGACATAGGAATCTTCCTCGTCGCGTGACCAAAACCCGCCGCCACTGTCGTAGTTGTCACCATTGCCGTGCTTCGTGATGAAGGGCACGTCCAGAATCTGCAGAACGCATTCGAATTCCTCGACCTTGCCGTAGTTCCCGTCGGAGCAGGTAAAAGTGGTGTTGCCGGCCGCGATGTAGTGAGCCACTGCCGCGGGCTCTTTGAACACCGAGCCGTTTTCATCTGCGATGCGCTCACTGGCCACGGCCTTGCAGAGGGAATTAAATGCCACGAAGTCGCGGATTTCTCCGCGCAGTTCATATGATACCCAGGTTCTGTCACCCATTTTGCGCCTCCTCGAAATCGTCAACCCTGACCATGCTGATATCTTCCGGCTTGGCGTAGAGCGTCATGGCCGGGGAAAGGCTGATCTGCGGCATGTCGGCGGAGTAGGTTTCGCCGGTGACATAGAGATCGCGTGCGACCTCTTGGCGCCGGTCCGAAAACTCCAGGAACTCATTGTTTGTGGAGAGGGCGAGGGCCTTTGCCTCCTCCTCGTTTTCCGCCACGACAAGGATCGTCGCGGCGATTGTCACATCTGCGGAAAAGAGCTTCATTTCGCATCTTTCTAAAGTCCGATTGGGTGAGGGGCCCCGAACACGGGGCTTTGGAGCGCCAGGCGCCAGCGGTAGAGGTATTCCTTGGCCGCGGCCTCTTCGGGCGTGCGCCCAACGGCTATCCGGACCGATAGGCGCAGGACTGTGTCCATGCCGGGAACGCGCGGCGGTGGTGTGCCGCCGCAATACGCTGCAAAGAGCCGGAAGGCCGGAATGGCACCGCGCTTTGCCTCCGGCGGGATGCTTTCGACAATGGCCGTCAGGCTCATGCGACGAACGCGTTCATCTGGTCGAGGATCTTCTGCGCCTCGGCGGCCGTGTCCTGCCGGATCGGCGTGCTGATCCTGAGCACGTCGGCATCGTGCCTGGCGATGGTTTCGAGCTGCTTGGCGAGCTTGTCGAGTTCGGGATCACCGGTGATGTTGAGCGACGGCATGACCTTGATCAGGTCGCGGACGTTTTCGACGAGCGAATTCTTGAAGACACCCTCGGCGCGCTCGCCCTTGCCTTGGGCGGGCTTGTACGTGTTGAGCCGGTCCACCATCCGTTCGCAGACATCCCGGACCCGCCGGTAAACATCGGAAACGGCCCGGCGCGTCGCCTCGTTGACGGTCTGCTCGATCTCCGCGCGGATCTGTTCGGCCTGAGCGTCGGAAACCGAAACCCGGAAGTCCGTCGCGTCCGGAGCATTCTGGGTTCGCATTTCCATGCCGAACTTTTTGTGGATCTCCTCGGCGGGCGGATAGTCGCCGGTGTTGAACATGGCCCCAAGCCGCGTTTCGGCCTCGGCGACATAAGTCGGGTACTGGACAAGAAACTCTTGCACGGCGGCGTCGAACTTCGCCCGCTCACTGTTCAGCCAGGCCGCATGCGCCACATAGGTCTCGGCCGCGATGACGCGCTGTCCATCATCGAGCCACGGCAGCGACCGTTGATTGAATTCGGTGCGGATCGCGCTTGCGATCTTCTGGATCCCGGCGAGTGCGGACTTGGGAACGAGAGACTTTGTGGTCCGGCTGGCATCGTTCGCCGCGCCGTGGGTCTCGTTGACTTCGTCGCTGATCTTGCGGTCAAACCGGCGGCCTGACCATTGGTGGATGGTCAGCGACACGATCAGCGCGCGGGATGCGAGCGTGTTGGAGACGGACGGGATTTCGGTCATCACATTCATGGGGGTGTCCTTTCTTGGGGGCTGGATGGCAGGCACAAAAAAACCCGCCGGTGAGGGCGGGCGGTTCTTTCCAGTCGGAGACAGGGGGCTTAGCGGGCGGCGTTCGGGGAGGGATAGAACGCCCATGGATCGGCGCACCAATTACGGATCCCGTCGACATGGCCGTCGCTGGCCATGGATTCGATCATGTCGATACCGGCGTCGTGGTAACCGTTCTTGAAGCCGGGCAGGCTGAAATCCGCCCTGATGAGGCGTGCCGCATGAGGGGCGACAATGCCGAGCGAGACACAGGTCTGGTAATGGCGATGGGCCCAGCCCGTGGCGTGATAGCCGGTCGTCTCGGCCGCGGCCGGTGCGGCGAGGAACAGGGCGAGGGCAAGCGTGGCAGTGCGGCGCATGGGGTTTTCCCTTTCAAGAGGCAACAAAAAACCCGCCTTGTGGCGGGTCTGGTGAGTGTCGGCAGTGGGCGCGCGGATCAGGTAAAAAACTGCTCCATGAGCACGTAGAACCCGATGACGGCGGTCAGCATCGACCCGACGCGCAGCGTGAGCTTGTTGGTCTGGATTTCCAGCGCGATCCTCAGATCTTCCTTGGTCACAAGGTCCGCCATGATGAAGCTCCTGGCCGCGTCGGCGTGCGCTTCGGCTTGCTCGCGCGGAACGCCCTTTTCCTGCAGTGTCTTTGCATAGGCGAGTGTATCAAAGGTGAGGGCCATTGTCTTTTCCTCGGCTGATCAGGCGATGAGATGCGGAAAGGCCATTTGTTGACCCGCTTGGCTTTCAATGAAGATCCGCAGATCATTCTCGAAATCCTCGCAGGCGTAGCTGTCGCCGCAATCTGAATAGACCGCGACGTGTTCAGGCTCTTCGAACACAATGGCGGTGCCAACGATCGTTTTGCCGTTGGCGCGCCATTTCAGCCGGGCGTGATAGTAACCGGCGCCGAACACGCCGTTGCGGCGGTGGGTTAGACCTGTGATGACCATGTGATCAGACGGTCAGGATCTTGGCGGATTCCCACCGATCCCGCTTGCGGATGCACTCGTCCAGCCAGCGGCTGACGTCGGCACGCGCGCGGCGGCGGTCGCGTTGACGCGGGGTTTCATAGTGGGGATGTGCGAGCGTGTTCATGGGTAGTCCTCCAGGTCAACCGCCTGACGCAAGACAGACTCCTCCCGTGGAGTAGAGGCGGTTTTTTAAAAAATGGCGGGATTTCGGCGTGTAGCCGTGACGCTTCACCTAGATGGTGCGACAGGGACACACGAGCCCCCGGCAAGTGCCGGGGGCGGGCATGGGGCAGGTGTCAAGCAGCGGCTTTTTCGATCTTCGCGGCCTTCGCCTCTTCAACGCTGATAACTTCAGCGCTCGCATTGGCGGTCCGCTCACGGACCAGCAGGAACGCTTGCAAGGCTTTCGCCAATTCGTGGTCGCCGCCGTCGGTTTCCAGTTCTTTCTTGATCATGTCGGCAACGCGTTCCTGCAAGGCTTTCGCCGCACGCTTGCCGCCTTTCTTACTGCCTTTCACAAATTCCGCCGGGCTCGTATTGAATGCGCCGTCAAGGTCGCAGTCCTTTTTCTTCGCCAGTTCGAAGGCTTGTTCGTCGCTGTTGAACGTCACGGCACCGAACTCACAAGCCCAAACGCGGATCATGCCGCGATAATTCGTTGGCACGTTGTTATAGATATTGTTCAGATGGGATACACACCCGTGTTCCGCACGATGATTGACCGCGCCGTAGCTGACTTCATGCAAGGCTACGCTAAAGGTTGCCGCTTTTTTGCCGATGCCCGCAATTGCTCTGGTCAACGCACGGCCTTTGAGGATTTTAATGGTCATTTGATTTCCCTTTCCTGCTATCGCTTCACCATTGAAACGCCAAAAGGCCGGAACCTAACCGGCTCCGGCCTTTTCAGATTCCAAGGGTGACGATTGTTATTCAGTCCGGCCACTTGTTGACCGGGGAGGCGCCTATACGGTGCGGCCGATTGTCAATCGATCATTTGCTTGAACCGCCGTCACGCTCATTCAAGTCAACCGCGTTATGTTCCGCCGTGCGAATCCTATTCCCCTGCCAGATAAGCCAAGTAGGCCAGCCAAGCCCCTTGTGAGTGTGCCGCGCAATGTTCCGGTGTTACCGGTTTACTAGGGCAAGTGATCCGCTCGCCGTGCCGTGGCACGGTTGCGAGGGGCTTGCCCGTTTGCGTTTCGCTTTACTTCTCAATTCGGGGTGTTTTGTTTTGTCTGTTGGCAACCGCACAAGACGTCGCAACGCCTTGTCGTTTATCCCGTGATATTCGGATTGACCGGCTTTCATAAGTCACGGCCCGGTCCGCCGCCGCCGTCATAAATCCGCAAAGTGGCATACATGGTTACCCATGCAGTGCGGCAAACAATTGTTTGACGGTCCTAACGCCAGCCGCTTCCGGCTGGTCTATTTCGTCCCGACTTTGCCGTTATCCCGTAAAGGCCGCACCCAAAGCGCCGGACCCGTCAGAGCGAATCACTTGGCTTTGTCACGTACCCAAACAAGCGGGTAGGTCGGTTTCTATGTTGTCAAAGAACGCGCCACCCCTGCGGCGCCCCATCTGGTCAATCCCATTTGGTGATTTGCATTAAAATCCAAATTGGCGCCAATTACAATCCATAAAGCGCCAAAAAATCCAATTCGAGCTATGACATAACGTCAAAATGGCGGAATTCTGCGAATTATTCAGACAAAATATTTGGAATAAATGGATTTTACGGCTTGTTTTTTGGCGATATTGGAGTCATGAAATTGCGGACATGAGGTAGCGCGACTTGTTCCCGGCGGCAAAAACCGCCGGGTTTTTTGTGTCCGGTTCTACCTCCTGGCGCCGCGCCCCATCGACGTCATCCCATACGTTGCGACCTTGGCGACAGGGTCCGCATGGTGCCTGCATATCTCGCACTGTGCGGGCCGCTGACAGGTATGCGGACCTACCCGGCTTGCCCGGGAAAGCCACCCGTCACCAATCCTTGAGATTTTCCCCGTTTTTGGTCGGTTTCCAGATGCTGCGCAGCGCACGCTCGCTGTCATCGCCCGATATGGACCAGAAGCGGAGCCGATGGCGCACTTGATGACGCACGAACGGACCCGCCCCCTATAGGTTCTTTCTCGACACCCCCCGGCCGCGGGGCGGCGGCAGCGCAGTATTTGCGCGAATTCTGACAAATTAAAACGTCGCTTCCGATTCCGATTACGGGGTAGGGCAGGACAAGCCGATGCGGATCGAAGTTCAGTTAAAAACCAAACACTTGATGACGTTTCGCAAACGCGTCGAATTCCTCGCTAATGGGAAATGGCGTGCCGAAGCGCATCGTGGTGTCGTCGACGCTGGCCGGCGGACGAAGACACAGGTCCAGAAGGCCGTGAAAAAGCAGATGGCCGTCGCTCCAGGTCATTACCAAAGCTATGTGGTGGCCAACACCAACGGCATATCGAGACCAGGTAATCTGTCCTTCGAGATCTCCGCTCGAAAGAAGGGTGCTAAGGTCCAGATCTACAAGGGTCTTCGTGCTCTGAGCACCCAGGGCAGGACAGCAAAACGATATAATGCCGGCCGGGATGAGTTCGATCGGGGTTTCGTCAAGTCGTCTGTTTGGAATGCGCCGCGGACGTTCAAACGGTCATTTGCCAGAGAAGGCGGTTTTTTCGCGCTGCGGCCCAGCACGAAGACATCGGCCACTTTGCCCAAGGAATTCTGGACCTTCGGATCCAAACCGGATCAACCCCGCGATTCGAAAGGCCGGTTCAGGAGCAAGGGGAGACGCGGGTTTTTGGTGCGGGCGCTTTATGGTCCCGCGCTCGGCAAGGAACTAGACAAGGATCTGTCGCTGAAGACGTTCCTTCAAGTTGGCCCGGTCGAACTGGAGCGCCACGTTGTTAAGCGCATGGCGAAGATCTTGAAATACTGAGCGGCCCGATCTGCAGAAACGGACAAGACGATTGCAACCAGACCGAGCGGCAACGTCAATGAGGGTCCGAAATTGCGGGGTCTGTACCAACCAATACGCGAAGTGACCGGATGACGAAACGGGTTATCCCGGAGCAGGTCGGCAGTGCCGAGCTGGCAAGACTGCTTGGCGTGACCACGCGGCGATTGAACCAGTTGGTCGACGAGGGTGTGATCGCCAAAGAGGGCAGGGGGAAGTTCCCTGTCCATCAGAACGTCAAGGCCTTCATCGCGTTCAAGCTCAGAACGGAATTCGAGAAGGCGGCACCGTCTGCGCTGGAACGGGTCCAGGAACGCCGTGAGCAGCTGCTCGCTCGCAAGCTGGCGCGTGACGACCGCGACACGATCACACTCAGTGAAGCAATTGATGTTTTGGATGACGTCGTCGGTCGTTTTCTCCAATCGTTGTCCGGTCTGCCGGCGCGGATCTCCAGGGATATCAATGAACGACGCCGGATTGAAGAGATCCTAGATGCCGAGCGAGATTCAGTCTCTCGGGATTTCGCCAAAAGCGGACAAGCTCTTCGAACGGGCATCACTGCTACTGAAGTCGACCCCGAGGACGACATCTGACGAGTGGGGGCGGAACAATCGGGTCTATCCACCGACATCCGGGCATCCGGGGCCGCGTAACCCAAACTTAACCCCGTACACGATTCCGTTTGCCAGGGCGGTTGATGAGCGCAAGGGCAAGCGGGTGGTGTTGGTCATGTTTGCCCAAGGCGGCAAGTCCGACACTTTGCTCGATATCATCGGGAAAACCTGGGACACCGCTCCTGTTCCCATGCTGTATTTGGGACCAACCAAGCAGTTCCTGACCGAACAGTGGGAACCGCGGATCGACGATCTTCTGACCGGCACACCTGCCCTCAAAAAAAAGGTCGGTCGGAAGAAGCGGATGACCAAGACCAAGAAACTGGTTGCTGGTGTTCCGCTCCGCTTAGCGCATGGCGGATCCTCAACGGCGTTGAAATCTGACCCGTTCGGACTCGCTTTCACCGATGAAGCCGATGACCTGATGGCCAATGTCAAGGGTGCCGGCAACCCGCTCCGGTTGGTCGACAAACGGGGTGAGACCTATGCGGACTTTTGCCACGCGATCGTTTCAACACCCAGCATCGGGCCGTCCGAAATCGATATAGACGAGGATAGCGGCTTGGCTTTCTGGGCGGAACACGATCCCAAAGAAATCCAGTCCATAGTCTGGAAGCTTTGGCAGTCGGGTACGCGGTACCATTGGGCCTGGCCTTGCCCGCATTGTTCCGAATACTTCATTCCGCGCTTCAGCTGTCTGAAGTGGGACAAACCGAAGGACGAGATGGGCAAAGATTTGCCCTCCGATCCGATGCTTGCGATGAAGACGGCACATCTCCAGTGCCCTTGTTGCGGGATGCCGATCCATCAGAACGATGTGGATGCACAAGGGTCCAATCGTTCAAACAAGGAATGGATGAACGACCACGGTGTCTATGTTGCGCCGGGCCAGCGGGTAGAGCCCGATGGTACGGTTGTCGGTCCACCTCCGGAAAGTTGGACGATCAGCTTCTGGGTTTCTGGGTTGGCGTCCCCATTCGTGAGCTGGGGCGCCAGGGCTGCGGAATTCGTCGATACGATCCGGAGCGGAGATTCCGACGAGAAACAGGCTGTGATGAACGGCTCGTTCGGCGAGCTCTATGTTCATGGCACTGGTGAGGTTCCGAGTTGGAAAAAGGTTCGGGGCCTTGCTTCGGAAAGCTACCAAATGGGCCAAGTCCCATCTGACGTGAAGCTGATCACGCTCACCGCTGACGTTCAATTGAACTCTATCTACTACGTGGCACGAGGGTGGGGTGCGCGAGCCACGTCATGGTTGATCGAAGCCGGCCAGCTTTTCGGTCCGACCCATGAGGAGGGGGTCTGGGACAGCCTGGCAGACGTTCTGGAGCAGACGTGGGATGGCATACCGATCCGGCTGGCGTTGATCGATGCGGGTTTCCGGCCGGGCAAGAAAGAAACAGTGCCCGTGCACATGGTCTACGAGTTCTGCCGTAAGCACAAACGGTTGGTCCGGCCGACGAAAGGTGCGTCGTCCGCCATGGTCCGGCCGATCCAGGTGTCGAAGATCGATGTGAACGTCCGCGGCAAGATCATGCCAAAGGCGCTGGAGCTCCACCGGCTCGACACCGACCACTGGAAGCGCTGGGTGCATGAGCGCCTTCACTGGGACCCTGAACAGCTGGGCGCCTGGCATCTGCCAACGGATGTCACCGAAGACTACTGCCGGCAGGTCGTATCTGAAGCCCGTTTGAAGAAACCGTCCGGTGCGGTGATCTGGGTCCAGCGATCGAAGGACAACCACTATTTCGATTGCGAAGCGATGCAGGCCGCGGCGGGTTCCCTTCTGAATGTCAGCAAGCTGCGCGAAGGCTCGCCAGTTCGCAAACGCGTGGAGCCTGAAAAGGCCAAGGCAAAACCAAAAGACGCCGGTGACGGGGAGTCCTGGCTTGGCGATGGGAGTTACTGGTGAGCGACGGTCTTTCACTCCAGGAGAAGCAGGAATTACTCAAAGAGCTCAAAGGCATCCGTTGGTCCGGTGCCCAGCGCGTCAAGTTTAACGATCGCGACGTCACGTACCGGACAGAGGCAGAATTGAAAACGGCCATCGCCGCACTCGAAAATGAGATCGCTGCCGCCCAAGGTCAGAAGCGCGCATCCATCGTTGTCGCAAGTTTCAACAGCGACTTCTGATGACAAATTTTATTGACAAAGCGATCGCGTTCGTAGCGCCACAATGGGGCATCAAACGAGCAGCGAGCCGAGTGCGACTTGAGGCGTTTGAACGGGCTTATGGTGGCGCCAACAAGGGGCGCCGTACCGACGGCTGGCGCACGGCCGGCACGTCGGCCGACACAGAGTTGGCGCTGTCCGGCGCTTTGCTTCGTGAACGGTCGCGCGATCTGGAGCGCAACAACAAACATGTTGCGAAGGCCGCCACAGTACATGCCGATAACCTTGTCGGAGAGGGGATCACACCGCGGGCGAATACCGGCGACGCTGACCTGAACAAGAAGATCGATGAGCTGTTCGACGAATGGTCGGAGAACTGCGATCCCGGCGGGCAACTGTCCTACCACGGCATGCAGCATCTAGCAGCACGGGAAATGGTAGTTGCCGGCGAAATGCTTGGCCGTCAACGCATCCGGCGGATGAGCGACGGTCTAAAGGTTCCGTTGCAGATCCAGATGCTGGAGCCCGACCATATCGACGACGCCCGGCAGTCACCTTCCGCTAGCCGAACAGTTGTCAACGGAATCGAATTCGATGGCATTGGCCGCCGCACGGGTTATTGGATGTTCCCGCGCCACCCGGGAAATCGTAGCCAGTGGCGGGTTGGTGATCACGAAAGCAGGCGGATCCCTGCTGATCAAATCGTGCATCTCTATGAAGCGCAACGCACCCAGTGCCGTGGCGCACCATGGACGGCTCCCATTATCCTTGATGTCAAGGACCTGCAGGATTACGACACCGCAGAACTCTGGCGGAAGAAGCTGGAAGCCTGCCTTGTCGGTGTGATTATTCCCGGTGAGGACGACGGCTTGGGGGACCCCACACAGAGTGATCCTTCACATCTTGGTGTTGCTGTAAAGGATGTCAAAGGCAAAGACGTTTCCAAGATGGAACCCGGCGTATTCGCCGTCGCCCACGGTGGCAAGGACGTAAAATTCAACAGCCCGGCCGTCACCCTTTCTCAGGAGTCGTTCAACCGGTTATCGACGCGCGGAATTGCGGCTGGGATCCGTTGTCCGCATGTGCTGATGACCGGTGATACGTCCCAGATGAACTATTCGACGTTCCGGGCGGACATGCTGGCGTACAAGAAGTTCATCCGTTCGATCCAGAAGCATTTCATTCTGAAGAACTGGTGCCGGCCAACGTACGGTTGGTTCCTGTCCATTGCCCAGTTCATGGGTGAGATCCCGCCTGGACCTGTGCCGGTCATTTGGACATTCCCGCGGTTTGAGCACGTCAACCCGTTCGATGACATGCGTGCCGATCTCATCGCAGTTCGGTCCGGCTTTAAAAGCCTTGCGCAAGTCATAGCCGAGCACGGCGGAATCCCCGAGCAAGTCCTTGGCCAAATCAAGGAGTCCAACGCCAAGCTCGATGAAATGGAATTGGTCCTCGATTCCGACCCCCGCAACGTGACGCTTCAGGGCCAACTTCAGTTCACCGACCAAGGAGAAGCGAATGCCGACTCAGCATGAAACGATCCGCCTGCCGAAACTCTTTGGCGATGCCCAGATCCGAGTCGAGTCATTCGATGCGGAAGACCGCACCGTGGAGGTCATTTGGTCTACCGGATCCCGCGTAAAGCGCTACAGCTTCAGCGAAGGGTTCTACATGGAAGAGTTATCCATGGACCCTTCCGCAATCCGTTTGGAGCGGTTCGGAACTGGAATGTCGTTGCTGGACAGTCACGACAACTGGACCATGGAATCCCGGCTTGGGACCGTTGTTCCTGGTTCGGCGAAAATCGAAAACGGCATTGCGACAGCAGTGGTCAAGCTGTCCCGCAATGAACGCGGCGAACGCCTTTTTCAGGATCTACAAGACGGACATCCTTTCCCTGTCAGCGTTGGCTACAGGATCCACCGTTATGAAAAGTCGGAAGGTGACGATGGCGAGCTTCCAACGCTGGTCGCCGTCGATTGGGAACCCTTGGAATTGTCCGCGGTGCCTATCCCTGCGGATGCCGGAGCGCATTCTCGTTCTGAGGCTGCGGAAACCTATGACTGTCTCGTGGTCCGGCACGAGGAAGACGCTGCAAATGCGGCACTTAAACATGAGGACAGTGACATGCCGAACCCCACACCGGCTCCCGAAGGAAATGACGCCGCTCGTCAGACCGACGCATCAGCCAATCCGCCAGCTCAGGTACAGCCTGAAACGCGCAATGATCCTGCTCCGGCTGCCCCGCCCGCAACCACCTCGGCGCCGGCACCGACAGTAGATGTTGCCGCCGAGCGGGCCGACGCAACATCAGCGGAGCGTGAGCGCGTCGCCACGATAACCAGTGAGGGGCATCGGCTCAATTTGCCTACCGAAATGACGACTACATTCATCTCAGATGGCACTTCGGTTTCCGACTTCCGTGCGGCTGTAGTCAATCACCTAGCAGCCGAACAGGAGAAGACCCCGACCTTTTCCGTGGCTCCTCAACCGCGTGGTGCCCAGGATGAAGTTGAAACCCGGCGGGAATCGGTCGTCAATGCGCTTGAGCACCGCCTGAACCCTGGTGTCGTTGAGCTCACCGAGGCTGGCAAAGACTGGCGCGGCATGACGTTGAAGGAGATCGCAAAGGCGCTCATGGCAGCACGCGGCGAAGACGTCCGTGGCATGACAGCCGATGCCGTGGCCCGTGCAGCTTTTCATGCCACCGGCGACTTTCCGATCGTCATGGAACAGCTGACGAACCGGACGCTTCGGCGGTCTTACGACGCCACTCCACAGACGTTCCGGCCGTTTTGCCGCCAGATTACGGCGACCGACTTCAAGGATATGCACCGGATTCAGCTGGGTGAAGTCGGTGATCTGACAAAGGTCAACGAACATGGCGAGTTCGAATCGACCACGCTGGGCGAAGGCAAGGAAAGCTTCCGGATTGCCACCTACGGCCGGATCATTGGCATCACCCGGCAGGCCGTGATCAATGACGATCTCGGGGTCTTCTCGAATCTCGCCAGCAAGTTCGGCAATGCTGTTTCCCGCCTGGAATCCAAGACGGTCTGGGACATCATCGTCAATAACCAGAAGCTCAGCAGCGGTACCGCGCTGTTTCATAGCAGCCACAACAACCTTGGCACGGGAGCTGGTTCTGCGCTTTCCGAAACCAGCATTTCCGCTGGGCGGAAAAAGATGGCCGCACACAAGGATATCGATGAGCGCGACCGACTCGGTATTCGGCCAAGGTTTCTCCTCCTGCCGACCGAGCTGGAAGTCACGGCCGCAAAGCTGCTCGGAAGTTTCGCGCCAACCAGGACCGACGACATCGTCCCCGATTTCGTGAAGTCGCTGACGCCCATTGTCGAGGATCGGCTGTCCGATATCTCGGCAACGAACTGGCATCTCGTCGCTGATCCAAACCAAGTCGACACCATCGAGTATGCATATCTCGAAGGAAACGAAGGACCTTATACGGAAACCCGTGTGGGCTTCGAAGTCGATGGCATGGAGGTCAAGGTCAGGCTCGATTTCGGCGCCGCCCCTATCGACTACCGCGGTTTCTACCGCGCGAACGGCGCATAGGCCTAACCCTCCAACTCTAAAGGACCGTCACGCCGGCATTGACCGGCGTTTTTGATTCCTGACTTCCGAAAGGGCAAGGACATGAAGAACTACATCAAACCCGGGAACGTGCTGACGATGATCGCGCCGACCGGGGGTGTCGTCTCGGGTTCACTCTACGAACACGGCACCATTGTGGGTGTTGCCACCGGCCCCGCAGCCGAAGGCGAAGAGTACGAGTTGTCGGTCAACGGCGTCTTTGAACTCGCGAAAACTGCCGCTCAAGCGTGGGCGGTCGGAGATGCAATCTATCGCGACTCCGCAACGGGTCTGGCGACGAGCGTCGCTACTGCCAATACCAAATGCGGTGTTGCTGTTGCCGCCGCAGCTAACCCGTCCGGCACCGGCTTGGTTCGGCTCAACGGCTCGTTCTAATTCTGAGAGCGCCGGGTTTATCCCGGCGCTTCCGTGGAGGAAGTGATGAAGACATTTCGTGTAAAAATCCGGACCTTGCTGCTTGGTCAGTTCCGGGGCGAGGGCTATGAAACCAAACTGACGGAAGACCATGCCAAGCCCTATCTGGATGGGGGCCTGATCGAGGAGGTCAAACCGGAGACCGACAAGAAGGCGCCGAAGGCCAACGCGTCGGCGAAGACCAGCTGAAATGGCCGTCTTCAATCGGCTGGATCGGATGGTTTCCAGCGTCGTCGATCGAGCATTGAACGATGGTCGTTTTCGGTTGACCCCGAAGGCGGCGGCAGGATCGAATTCGCGGGGGCAGCCAGATGGGACGCGGCCCACGGTCGAGGGGCCGGTGATCTTCGAATATCTCGGCAAGGATTACGGCATCGAACTCGGTGTGCGGAAAACCTATCGCGAGGCCAATGATTTGCGTGCCCTGTCTTCCGGTCGAGACGCGATAGCTTCGATTGATCGAAAGCACTTCGCAAGCTTGGATGACGAGCCGCGCGCAGGCGACAAGATTGAATTCCTGGACATGCCGGCCTTGCCAGCATTCCAGGTCGTCGACGTTCGGCGCGACGGGCAATCACGAATGCAGCTGCATCTGGTGCACATCGGAGCGCAAGCGTGATCCTGAACAGGTGGGTTGTTCGCGTCGCCGCGGTAAACGCGTTGCTCAACTTTAATGAAGAACCCTATCCGACCCTTGCCCGCCAACATGTTTTCGACAGCAAGATCGAACCGGTTCAGAGCCTGCGGAACAAGCATTCCTATCCGATCTGCGTCGTCTATACCGATTACGACAAGGATGCGCTGGCACACGGATCGATGCAGAACAAGCATCGCCATCTCACGGTCACATTCGAGATCTTTTGCGCGTTGGTCAGCGAGGCCGATGACGATGTTTACCAGCTTGAATATCCACTTATCGATGCCGAGCTGGAGACGACTCTAGATATTTTTGAAGCCCAGATCTTTCATGCGCTTCAAGCTGAAAACCTTGCAGCCGACACATTTCGGGCGCTCATGCACGCGTACGATAGTGTCGTCAGCCGTCGGGGAGCGACTGTTGAGGGTGGCCAAAAACTCGCGGCGCGGCAGATCGTCATTGAAGGCAAGTGCTTGCGGGATCCTCAAAACGGTGAAGTCCCGCAGAACGTGGAACCATTCCTCACGGAGCTGGAAACTCGTGGTGAATACGCTGATCGGGTCGCCTATATCCGCGCCGCATATGAGCGGACACTGACAGCTGCCCAGCAACACGCCTTCGGAATGGGCTACAGCACCGCGACAGCCCGAAATCTCGGCTATGACACGGGCCCAGAGGTCAGACTGCCGTCCAATGTCACGTATGTCTATCCGTAATCCGGGCCTGTGATGAGCGAACTGGATCTTGCTGTCTCCAAGCTAATTCGCCGGATCGAGGCGATTGAGGAGCGCCAGGTCGAGACAGAACGCCAAACCAACAATATCGTGCGCGAAGCCGTTGTTACTGAGGTTTTTGAAGACGGCACCGCAATCGTGGATGCCGCCGACCTGAAGACCAAGCGTATCCCATGGCTGACATTGGCGGGGGCGGTGAACGACTGGAATCCGCCGACCGTAGGCGAACGTGTTGTTCTTCTTTCGCCGTCCGGTGACCCAGCCAAAGCCATGATCTTGCCCGGCGGATACACCCACGATAACCCGCAGCCGCACAGCGCTTTGGGTGAAAGCATGCGCAAGGTTGGCGAGACCACAATCAAGACGACCGGCGAGGCGCACGAAGTCATCGCGGGGAAGATCATATTGAAGGGTGCCATCACGATTGAGGGGCCCGTTGAGATCGTCGGCGACAAGGTCACGCACAACGGAACGAACATCTCGGACGATCACGTCCACGGTGGCGTAATGAGAGGCAGCAGCGACACCGATGGCCCACACTGATGGAGCAGCACAATGAAAAGGTATGAAGTTATTGCTGAAGGTTGGATCGAGGGTAAGTATCGGCTTGTGGGTGAGACGATTTCGCTTGATGTACACCAGGCGAAATACCTTGTGATGAATAAGACCATCCGCCCGGAGGTGGAAGCACCCGTCGTTGACGAGCCGGCTCAAGCAAAAACCGCCGCAAAGAAGAAGTCGTCCGACTGACCGATGTCTGTCGGGATGGACATGACAACCGGTCGGAGACTGACCGGTTGGGCGCATGTGGTTCAAAGCGTCTGGATCATCCTGACGACGGAACTCGGCTCCCGCGTCGAGCGCCGCGACTTCGGTGCAATCATTCCGAAGCTGATCGACCAGCCGCAAAACCAAGAGATCGTTGTGAATTTCATCATGGCTGTTGCGGAAGCGTTGGAACCACGGTGGGTCAACGGTGCGTGGTATGGTGAGCCGCGTTTTCACATCTCTCGAGTGCGTGTAGATGTCGCCGAACCGGGCCAGGTCGCGATCATGATCGTCGGCGACTATTTCCCGCTCGGTCACCTCCGCGATTACAGCCAAATCTCGCCGAAGAACATTGTTTTTCCCGCGCATCGCCTGATGGAGCGGATCGCTTTCGAGAGCAACACTCGGGTTCTCTCCTAGAGGTATCGATGAGCGCTAATTCGACACGCTTCGTACAGATCAATCTTGCGGAGCTGGCTCCCCCTGAGATTCTGGAAACGCTGGACGTCGAGGAGATCATCAAGGCGCTGCGGGACGATGTGGTTGCCCGCTTTCCGGATATCGCTGGCTATATCGACCTCGAAAGCGAACCTGCCCGGATCTTGATCGAGGCCTTCGCGGAAAGGGAAGTGCTTTTCCGCCAACGTGTAAATGATGCGGTGAAGGCGCTTCTCCTTTCTTCTTCGACCCGCACCAACCTCGACCAGATTGGCTCTATGTTCGTCACACCGCGGCACGAGGGCGAGCTTGATGATGCCTATCGGCGTAGGATCCAGCTCGCACCCGAAGCCTATTCGTCAGCTGGTCCGGAAGCTGCTTACATCTATCATGCGTTATTGGCAGTGCGGACACTTCGGGATGCGTCGGCCACCCGTCAGGCGCCCGGTTCGGTCTTTGTGACCATCATGAACAATGCGGAGGATCCGACGCCGACCGATGCACAGCTGACGTCGGCGCGTGAGCACCTGTTGAGCGATCGGGTCAAACCGTTGACCGACACGGTTTCGGTCGGGGGACCGAGAATCGTACCTGTGGACATAGAGGCTTGTCTAACGCTCTACCCCGGGCCGGCATGGGCCCCTGTTCTTGAGACCGCCGAAAACGCGCTCGATGAGCATATCGAGGCAACCCGGTTTCTTGGCTACGACCTGCGCCGCAGCGCCATTATCTCGCGCCTGCACACCGATGGCGTCTATGAGGTCGAGCTGAAAAAGCCGACGGAAGACGTTATCGTCGACGGTCGCGGTTGCTACCGGGTGGTGTCGAAATCGATCACCTATAAAGGCGTCGACCAGTGAACATACTCCCCGACAACGGCACGGCGCTCAAAATCGCTGTTGACGAGGCCGGTGCGGCGCGGACCGGTATTCCGTTTGCACTGAGAGACATCCATAACCCTGACACCGTCCCAGAAGCATTGCTGCCCTGGTTGGCCTGGCAGCTTTCAGTCGATGTCTGGGATGACGACTGGCCGGTCGAGAAGAAACGTCACGTCGTTTCCATCGCCTACGATTTGCATCGTCACAAAGGCACGTTGTGGGCCCTCGAATCGCACGTCCGCCTGTCGGGCGGAACTTTGGTCAGGGCATTGGTACCACCTGACAAGACACATGCCATGCCGGCGCTGACCGACGCCGAGCGTGATCGGTTTCTGGCGAGGTTCAAGCAGCTCCGGATCTATGGCTTCGCGGAGCGATCGCAGCAGCAATTCAAGACCTTCACGACGGCTGCGAACCAACGCGGCAAGCACTTCATCGGCGAGGGCAAGCCCTACGATGCCGCGACATATACGCGTTATGCGCGCCGGGCGAAGCTTTATGAACCGCGCGATGGGTCTCTCACGGACCTGACGCTGCGCACGGTCAAGTTCACCGAGTTTTCCGGCCAGGCGACCGACTATGAAGAGATCGTCCTGCCGCCAAAACCAACCAACGGGATCTATGCCGGGCAACCGCCGAAGGCAAAGCTGTTCCTGTCACTATCCGATCACGTTGCGGAGCGAATCGTATCGGTCGCAATCCCGCGCGAATGGAATTACCGGATCGGTCAAAGCCAGTACCGGACCGTCTCAACGGGCCTGACGCCGACCTATGTTGAGCCCGAGGGTGTTGCCGAGAAGGGCACCCGGACCAAGACGCAGATGTTTACCGGCGATGTGCTCAACAAGCGGTTTCTGCCGCCCTCAACGGCCTGGCAGCGGATCTATGAGCGGTTCTTCCTGTTCGAGAAGGATCGCCTTCCAGCGGCCCGGCCGCGGGCGATGCATGTCGGCTACACCAGGCTTGGCATGCCGGCCTTTCATGCAGAGCTGAAAGTCGCGGTCCGCAACAAGCGGCCGGGCCGGGCGGTCAACGGTTACGTCCACGGCTTCATCTATCACACACCGCGGGAATCCCTGAATCGGGTCATAGACGCCACGCGCGCCGGCAAGGCGCTGCGCGACAAGATCTGGCTCAACACGAAAACAGTCCGGCAGGTCGAGGCCGGAGATATTTTGGCCGGCGAAATCGTTGCCGGCGGTCTCGTACCGAACCTTTAAATCCTAGAAAGGACCGACATGGACAGGCGGGTCATTCATCGTGACCGGCAGGAGTTGCAGTCTGCCGATCTGAACAACATGATGCTGTTTCCCCAAGCGGCCTTGGACCGCCTGGTTTCCGACGGTTTTGGTGCCGGGCTGTTTTTCACCGGGTTCTCACCGCAGGAAACCGGCACCTGGGAAATCACGCTGGGCGAGGGCCGGTTCTATTCGGCCGGCGCCGTGCACCGGCGTGTAACATCCACTGTCATCGACCTCTTCAGTCAACGGCCTGTCAGCCAGAAGAAGGTTGCCTTGATTACGGCATGGGGGCAGGCGGTCGAAACCGATGTTCAACCGCGGGATTTCCTGATCGATGCCGAAGCCGGGACCACCGAACCGCAGTCGGTCCCGATGGAGGCATTGCGATCCGCCGAGATCGGCACCCTCTACGGCACGGAAGCGACAACCCCGGTCGACCCCACGATCCCGAACAACAATGTCCTGATCGCGCGCGTTGTCCTGACGACATCGGGGATTGAATCGATCGGCTACGAGACATCCAACATCCTGCCGCAAGCGCTTCGCAATCAGACCGCGATCGACGACATGGCCCTGTGGCGGGCGTTGATCGAGGATGCCCTGGCAACATTCCGGTCCGACATGGCCACGATGGCCGCCGCCATTGCGTTGAAAGCGAACAGGGCGGTCACCGATGATCATGAGTCCCGGATCCAGCAGCTCGAAGCCAAGGACCAGCAGTTTCAGGCTGATATCGACAATCTGCGGACCGAAGTCAGTGCCACGTCGCTGTTTCTGCTTCACGATGTCGAGCTGTTCTCGACACCGACGAAGTCCGATACCGACCATTTGGATTACAATGCGCGTTTGTCCGGCGGTCTGCGCTTCCCGTTCGCCGCCGAAGACACGCCGTTGGGAGGTCTCGCTCTTCTCAACGCTTCAGATCCGAAAGTAACGGTCGTCGACAACATCGTGCGGCCGAAGGCCAATGAAGCCACCGTTCTGGACATCAAGGGCAGCCGGCAGGGCTCTGCCGCCCTCAACAGCTATTCCTCGACGACGTCACGATCAGTGGCGCATACCGGGACGCGGTCGGTCCAGGTCGCCGGCCTTGCCGATGTCGTCATCCAGACCTTCCCGAAGAATGCCTATCCGCCGGTCCTTGCCGTTGCGGGGCAGCCTTACAGCGCAACCAACGTCAATCCATCGGCCCGCGGGCCTGACTTTGTCGAGGTGCGCTATGATGGCTACGAGCCGGCCACGACGCGCTCGGAAACCTACACCTATTACACGACCGAGACCGACACGGTCGATCACACCGCCCATGGCAGGGCCCAGACCTTCATGATGGCGCGGGGCGGCTGGGTGAACGAGGTCCAGCTGTCGTTTGCCTCGCTCGACAGCAACCACGGCATGACGATCATCTTGTGCGAGACCGACGAAGCCGGCGCGCCGAAGATGTCCCGGACGTTGTCGCGGACCACGGTAACTTTCACCCAGCTCAACGTGACGCCGGTCAATGGCCTGACGCCGATCACGGTTCCGCCGATTTATTTGTCCGCCGGGCAGCGGTTCGCGGTCGTGCTCCTGTCGGAAGGTGCCCATGCCTTGAACCTGGCGTCCGGGACCCGCGGGATTTCACAGGGGCAGCACTTTGCACTGACCGCGGCCGATACCTGGTCGGCGCCGGGTGATCAGGCCTCCTACGACGTCGAGATGAAGCTCGCTTTCGACAACTACGACGATACCAGTGTGACGGTCGACCTGCAGCCGTTGCAGCTTGCCGGCGGTCTGACCAACGTCAAGTTCGAATCGGAAATGATGACCCCGGCTGGATGCTCGCTGCGGTTCGAGGTCCAGTACAACGGCGCCTGGTATGCCATTCACGCCGGTCAGTCCTTGGCTGAGTTCGATTGGTCCCAGAATTCGGCGATCCTGCCGCTGCGCGTGACGTTCATGGGCACCCGGGATGTCATGCCGGCTCTGGGCATCGGGTCGCGTTCAGCGATCACCGTCGGCCGGATGGGCAGCGGCATGGTCCATATTTCCGAGTTGATCGATGTCGGCGCCGGCAATCAGGCGTCCAAGATCCGGATCAAGACGCGGCTGGAGAACTTCGACGAAGCGCTTCATGACTGCACGATCGCGCTCGTGGTCGGCGGCAGCGATGTGGCGGCGGTTTCCACCACGGACGAGGTCCTGGACAGCGACTCGATTATTCGCACTGCGGTGTTTGATCTCGGTGTGACCCCGACACAGACCTTTGCCGCGAAAATCACCGGCACCGCGGTGTCGTCCTCCGACACGTTCATGGTCAGCGAGAGATACGCCTATGCTGCTGTATAACAGCCAGTATCTGATCCAGGACGGCAAGACCAAGCTCAATGCCGCTTTTTTGGGCCGTGTCTTCCAGAGTCTGGACTCGCGCCTTCACGAGCAAGAGCTGATCCAGAAGGATTGGGAAGCGCAGGCCAAACAGCTGGTCCAGCTCGGCCAGGAGCGGATCGATATCGTGCTGCAGCCCTTGGTGGCGGAGGTCCTTGATCTGGCGTCCATGGGCTTTCTCATGGCGGACCTCGATGGCGCGGTCCCATTCCAGACAGGAACCCAGACGGTCACGCTGGCCGAAGGCACGGCCCGGGATCTTTTCGTGCTGTCGCCGTTCCTGTCGATCACCCGGGCCGACAACCACACCGACTATCTGATCTGCAAGCCGGTCGGTGACTACGACAGCGCGACAGGTCAGCTCGCGATTGATGTCATCGAGGCCAATGGCGCGGTCGGTCCGCATTCGGATTGCGTCATCGCGTTGACGGCCGCCGGCGGCATCGCCGGTCTTCTTTTGAAACAAGGCGCCGTGACGGCGAAGGACGAGGCCGAGGCGGCGAGGGATGCCGCCCAGGGGCATGCGGGTGATGCTGCGCAGCGCGTGGTCGATGCCCAGGCGCAGGTGGCGCTCGCCGCCGCCGAGGTCGTCAACGCGGCCGCGGAAGTCGTCAACGCGCAAACCGAGGTGGTCAATGCGCAGGCCGAGGTGGCACTTGCAGCCGGTCACAAGACGGCGGCCGAGGCGGCGCGCGATGCGGCATTGGCGGCGCAGGCCGCGGCTGAGGGCGCGCTCGATGCGTTCGAGGACAAGTTCCTCGGCTCGTTCACGACCGCGAACGAGCCAGTCACGGACAATGACGGCGATCCGCTCCAGGAAGGCATGTTCTACTGGAACAGCGATGTCGACGCGCTGTTCTTCTGGACCGGTTCGGCGTGGCTTCAGCAGTCCGTGTCGACAACTGCGGGAACGGTGACCGTTGTTCCGCCGACCGGCATGACCGGCACCAACGTTCAGGCCGCGCTGCAAGAGTTGAGCCCGACGCTACAAGCGATCGACCCCGCCGATCTGATGGGCGACGTCACACTGGATCTGATCCTGACCAGTGTGGACGGGTTCGTGGGTGATTTCGCCCGGGCGTCAGCGGGTACG
This sequence comes from Roseibium sp., assembly GCA_017643215.1. GTDB lineage: Bacteria > Pseudomonadota > Alphaproteobacteria > Rhizobiales > Stappiaceae > Roseibium. The sequence goes on from JAEPNV010000002.1 coordinate 361,151, forward strand.
TATTTCGACGCGCAAGGGGTGCTGCAAACCGCCGCCGCCGATGTGCCGCGGTTCGATCATGATCCTGTAACAGGCGCGCCCCGAGGCCTCCTTGTGGAAGGGGCGGCGACGAACCTTTTGGCGTGGCCGGAAGATTTTTCCGCCCCCGACTGGCTTCCAGCCGATGCGACACCAACAGCCAATTCCGCCAGCAACACGGCGGATAGTGGCCATATACGGATTGTCATCAACGGCATTACGCCAGACACGGATTACACCGTGTCTTACGAGTTGGATCTGCCAGTTCAAAGAACCCAAATTCAATGGAACTTCGATACTGGCGGAACAACGATCCGGCACAAGATCGACATCCACCCGGATGGCACGTTGGTTGCGCTGACGAGTGGAGGCGCAACGATCCCGGCGGACTACCGAAAGATTTATCAATCCAGCACAAAGATAAAGATAAAAATCACCGGTAACTCAGGCGCGTCGAACACGCGAGCTGCGGTGTTCCTCTATCCAAGTTCAAATGCTGCGGGCGTGAGCGGAACGATCACGAACATGAAGGTGCAGCTCGAAACCGGCACGATCGCCACGTCCTATATCAAATGCGAAGGGGTTGCGACCAGCCGGGCGGCGGATGTTGCGGTCCTGAGTAATATTGCTGAACTGTTGTCGGAAAGCGGCGGGACGATTTATGTGGAGGCAGTCAACTCTGGATTTCAAACTGGAGCTTTCCCTTGGCCACTGTCGTTAAATGACGGCACGACTGACAACGAAATTGGTTTTTTTCACAGGCAATTACACGATGATTGGTACTTCAAAATAAACAACGCAGGGGTATCTCAATCTCAGATCGGTGGTTTCCCTAACTCCTCTATCAACAAATTGGCTGCTGCGTTTTTCAATGACGATTTAGCGTTTTCAGCCAATGGTACTTCGGTTGTGGTCGACGGATCAGCAACAATCCCGACGACATTAACAGAAATGATGTTGGGCGCAGGCGCGAACGGGAATAGCGCCAACTGGCATATCCCTCGCGTCATTTACTCGAAAACAGTCAATCCCGCTCCGATCCTGGAGGCCATCACGTCATGAGCCCCTATGTAAACCTTGGCCTCAGGGCGCCGACCGAAGACGACGCCAAGGCCGCGGCGATTGCCGCCCTTGCAGATGGTCTAACCCTGGTCGCACAGGACGAAATCGGCACCTGGCAATGGGTGCCGTCCGGCTTGAACCACTGTTTCATCCCGATCGGGTCCGTTGTCATCACACCCGGTGTCTATGACCCGGACACAGGCGCTGAAATCACGCCGCCGGTGATCGATGACGGCTGGCACGCGAACCTCGCCGTCAGGTCCGAGATGACGGATGAGGTCCGCGCGGCCATCCTCCTTCATGGTGCTGCCCACGGCGTCACGCTCGACGTCGATACAAAGAGGGTGTTTGCCACATGAGTAGGCTTGCCACGAAAACCCGGGCCGGGCTGATGGGGCCGGCCGACAAGACGAAGCTTGACGCGCTTAATGCCGCTGCCGTTGCCGTGACGCCCTTTTCCGATGTCGCGGCAACTGATGTTCAGTCCGCCCTGGAAGAGGTCCGGGGCAAGATCGCCGAGACAGCCCTCTTCATGGAGTTCGCCCTATGAGCACACGCGCCGATGTGATCGAGAACATCCCGGCAACCTCGACCGCCATCGTCACCGGTGCGGCGGACAAGAACACCGTTGTGCAAAGCCTCGAGGTCGCCAACCGGGGCTCGCTGATCGATCCTGTGTTTGATCCGACGACGGAACAGCCGTTTTACATCGGCACGTTCGTGACCGACGAGACCAACAGCCACCACAACAATCAGCCCCAGGTCCTCAACCTGACCGACACACTGTCGATTGTGTTTGTCCAGGACTACCTGACTTACCCGTACCGGAAATACGTCCAGGCCATTGAGTGGAACCCGGCCACCCGCGTCGCCCGCTCCGGCCCACCGGCCCTTGTCCGTTGCTCCACGAACCAAGACAGCGGCTGGGCGCATAAGACCCACCTCGTCAAAGCCGGGCCGGACAGGTTCCTTTGCTACGATCAAAACGGCGGTGAAGTCCTGCGCAGCTACACAGTTGATCCGGCCACGCTCGTCATCACCTTCAACGGTGAGGTCTCAATTGCGGCCGACGTCGTGACCACCAATGCAGGCACCTTTTGTGGCGCTTATCTGAAACCCGACTACGCCCTGATCACCACGCACAACGGCACCACGACCAGGGTCCAGGAGGTCCACGCCGCCGATGGCGCCGCGCCGACCGTCACTCAAATCCACTCGTTCTCCGGCGGCTACGGCTATATTGTCCGCGCGCACGATACAAACCATCAGTTCGCCCACGTCTACTTCACGTCAACCGGCAACCTCGCCATGTGCCGGTTCACTTATGACACTGCCCTTAATACCATGAGCACGACGGTCTACGGCGCTATCACAGCAACCGGTGTGGACAGCTCAAACAAACTGCAGGTCAAGGAACTTCGCGACGACGGTACCTACGGTTTCGTTATACTCTGGCGCAACAGCGGAGTGTCCTATCAGGTCTACAGCCGGGTCTATTACGACGACACCACGGCGGTTGCCGGCGACACTCAAATTGCCACCAGTTCTGGCAACGCGCTCATCTGCGCCATCCAGGCCGGGCCGGGGCTCGTGCATGTCAAGGAGGACGCATACTCAAGCGCCCGGCATCAGATCACGCGCAACGGCAACGGCTCTACCGACACTATAAACGGCTTCGGCTGGGACAGCATTGTCGTCGGGTTCAAGGATTTCCTTGTTGGCGTCAATAAGGCTGACGGCGGCCCGAAAATGAGCCACACCACGAAGGCGTCCGCGACACATGTCCTTAATGGCACCTTCCTGTCGATCGGTTTCCAGAACCCGGCCCGCGCCCGCTGGGTGGAGGAGTTGAACGCGTATGTTTATGCCGGCTATGGTCTGTTCGTTCTGAATGAAAACTACGAGGTGATCGCCTCGACCTATGACGTCGCCAACGCCGTGTTTTCATCGTTTGATGTCGTCATCGATGATCCGACCACAGTCCTGACCGCGAGTTATCTCAATTTCGAGGTTCAAGGCAGCGGCGCGTGTACCCGGTATATCAAGCGGATGTCGCTTCCTAAATCGGTTGACGAAGCGCCCAGCACACAATGGGCCATGTCGACCTATCACAGCAATTATCAACCCTATCGGTTTGGTTGCATCGTGCTCAGCTATGGTGGCGACGGATTTGCGTATTTCGAGCCCGCTTTTGTTTCTCCGAGCAATTACTACAACATCTTTACAACCGGCTCGGGCAATAGCACGCCGGGCAACAGCCAGCCGATTACATCCAGTCAGACGTATTTCGGCAACGACTTGATTGCCCTGATCCGTACCGGACCCGACAGCGCGTTTGCTGCCCTATACGACAACAACACCTATGGCGAGATTTCCCGCTTTCACAGCCTTGATTTCACGGCCGGCGCCGGCGCGTCGACAAAAGAAGACCACGTGACCGGAACGACGGGCGTCAACACCTCCTATTCCTACAGCGCGCTTTATGGCTACACCACGAACGGCTGGTCGTTCCTTTGGGGCTACCCGGGCCATGTCTACTCGGCCGACAACACCAAAACGGAGACCTACACCGTCAATGTTGATGGGGTCGGCGTCAACTACGCTCCTCTTTTCACCACCGGCTTCATGCAAGGCACCAAGGCCTTCGCCGCGATGTGGGATGGGTCCAACGGCTACCGGCTGTGGTCGCTGACATCGGATGGTGCTGAGCTGGTGACGCAAGACAATACGCTCGCCACCGAAGACAATGCATGGCAGGACCAGTTCGGCGTGATCGGGGTCAGCGCCAGCTATTTCCAGAACAACACCGATTTTTACAAGGTCTATGCGCCGATCCCGGCCACCCGCAAGATCACGTTGACGGCGAGCCATGCGGGGGGAACCAAGGCGTTCGACCTGATCAAGGATCATCCGGTTGCCGTTGGCGAGGTCGTTGCGCTCGACGCCAAGCGCCTGGTCGCCGCCGGTGAAAGTCTCAGGCTGACATGCGACAAGCCCGATACGTGCGAGGCCTATGCCACCGTGATGGAGATCGGCTGATGGTCGGCTTCCGGACACTTTCGACCGCGAACGGAAAGCCGGCAGGGTCCGGTTCGGCTGGGCTTTCCGAAGCTGAGGTCGCCGCGCTGCTCGACAACCGTCTTGCCTACGAGCACGTCAAGACGATCGATATCACGGAGAATGTGGCCGCGGTCTCGATCACGGACTGCTTCCCTGATCTGACCGCGCAATATTATGTCGAGGCGGTCTTCGGCCATCAGACCGTAACCAGCACCTATCCCAACCTTCGGGCGATGGTGGATGGCGCCGATGTGACGGCAACGAGTTCTCACTACTTCGCATCTTTCGTGGAGCACACCACGACCAACACAGGCACGGTCACGAACTCGACATTTTGGGGGCTTACCACCCAGGGGGCAAGCTATTCGCCGGTCTGGATCAGGCTTCACATCCTTGATGTGAACGTCGAGCAGGCATTCGGTAGCGGCGTGAATAAGTGCGTGCCGATCTTCGCCGAAACCCGCCGGTTCGAGAACAGTGCGTCCTATGGGGTCAGTTTTTCGAACCTCAGCCTGGCTGGAAATGTTGTCGCCGGAAACGCGCTGACCGGCCTGACGTTTTCCTGGAACTCCGGCAACATCGGGCTGGCCCATATGCCAACCAATCTGAAGCCGCAGATCAGCGTCTACAAGAAACCTGCGAGGACGGCCAATGTCTAATCCGATGATCCAGGTCGGGGACGCCGTCCGCGAGATGACGGCCGATGAACATGCGCAATATCTGATCGACACGTCGCCGCCGGCGCTCGTGGACGTCCAGGCCGATGCTGTCACCAAAATCAAGGCGGATGCCGAGGCACGTATCCTGGCCATCATGCCGGAATTCAAGCAGCGCAACACACTGGCCCTGGCGGCCGAGGCCATCACGACGCACGGTCCGGACCCCACGCTCTGGCCGCAGGACCTTCAGGACGCCAACACAGTTGCCACCGCCGCGTGGACGGCGATCAAGGCAATCCGGGCCCACAGCGATGCGCTGGAGATCCAGATCGCCGCGGCGGGAACGCCCGCCGATGTTGACACCATTCTCGCTAACCCAGGCTGGCCGGCATAGGCCAACGAGACGGCCGCTAGGCGCGTGCGTTGGGCCGGTGAAGTTCTAAAAAGCCCGTCGCCAATTCGAAGGATCAGCCCTTATGAGCAATTCCTTTCCCCAGACCGAACACGTCAAGCTCCGGCTGCAGAACGTGCGCGACATCATCGTGACGGAGATCGTCAACGATGATGGAACCTACTCGCGCTCGATCCGGTTCCTCGGCCTGCCGCTCGACGGCGGCAATCCTGTCGAGACGATGGAGATCGTCGTTCAGTCCGACAACGCGGCATCGGACATCGATTTGACGACACCGCCGCTCAAATTCTGATCGCCTGAAACACCAACCCCGACCAACCGCCCTTGAGGCGGTTTTTTTGTGCCCGCCCGTCGGGCCAGCAGATGAGGCTTGACCTATGACCGACATCTATCTCCACGGTATTGAAACCATCGAGAAGAACAACGGGCCGCAGCCCGTCGCGACGATCGATACCGGCATCATCGGGCTTGTGGGCACCGCTCCGAATGCTGATGCGGTTGCATGGCCGATCAATACACCGGTGGCGGTCCATGGCTATCAGGGTGAGATCACAAACCTAGGTACAACGGGCACGCTGGTCGATGCGATCGAAGGCATTTTCGATCAGGCCACGCGAGCCTCCCAGACCATCGTAGTGGTCCGGGTCAATGATGACGCCGATCCCAACATCGAAATGGCGAATGTCCTCGGCAACTCGCTGACAAAAACGGGGATGCACGCCCTGTTGCGGTCGCAGCCGGAATTGAACCTGAAGCCGAAGCTTCTCATCGCTCCAGGTTTTACCTCGACGCGGCCGTCCGATGGTGTCGGTTCAGTTGTCGTCACCGCTGGCGGTACCGGCTACCCAAGCGGCGCAACCCGGGTCACAGCCTCAGGCGACGGGACTGGATTCCAGGCGACGGCAACAGTCGATGCGGGTGTCGTCACCGGGATCACCGTCACGAATCCGGGATACGGTTATTCCACCGCTCCAACCCTCACGGTTACGGGCGGCGGCGACGGCGCGACGGCCACCGCACAGGTCGCCGGAGGTGTCATCACTCAGATTCTGGTGACCAATGGCGGTGAGAACTACGAGGGCTCACCAACCGTAACGATCACCGATGGGACCGGGAGTGGCGCCACCGCGACAGCCGTTGTGACCAACGGGGCGATAACCGCGATCAATGTCACGAACGGTGGCACCCTCTACAGCGGAACGCCATCGGTGGAGATTTCCAATCCCGTGGGCTCCGGTGCAACGGCAACCGCCAACCTTGGATACGTGGCCAATCCCGTCGCTGTTGAACTATTGACCGTGGCGAACAGATTGCGTGCTGGTGTCATCGTTGATGGTCCGAACACGACGAACGAAGCCGCTGTTTCTTATCGTCTCGACTTCAACGCAACCCGGCCAATGCTGATCGTGGATCCGCACTGCAAGGTTTCCAAGAACGGCAGCATCGTCGCCCAGCCTGTTGCCGCACGTGTTGCCGGCCTCCAGGCCCGTGTCGACTACGATGAGGGGTTCTGGGTTTCGCCGTCGAACCATGTCATCGAAGGTATCGTCGGAGCGGCGCGGCCAATTGAACACAGCCTCCATGATCCATCTGCGGAGTCCCAGTACCTCAACAAGAACGAGGTCGCCACAATCGTCCGCTCACCTTCTGGCGGGTACAAGCTCTGGGGTTCCCGCAATCCGAACTCCGATGGGCTCAACGCGTTTTGGTCGGTGCGACGCGCCCACGACACGATCATCGAGTCCATCGAGCTCGCGCATGAGCCGTTCATCGACAAGCCGTTCGGCCTACAGGTGCTCCTCGACATCGCGGAGACCGTGAACAGCGCTCTCCGGCGTTGGCAGGCACTTGGCGCCACCTTGGGCGGTCGGGTCTGGCTCGATCCGTCGCTGAACACAAAAGAGACCTGGGTTTCCGGCCATCTCTACATCTCCTACGACGCGGAAGCACCTGCTCCGATCGAGCACATCACATTCATGTTCAGCCGGAACACCGGCTACTACGAGGTGCTGGCCGACAACGTCGTGCGGGAGATCGAACGTCTCTCCGGCCGGGTTCTCTGAACCATTCATCACACGCGATTGAGGAGCCAGCACGATGCGGCACATTCTTCAAGGTTTCACCATGTTCATCGATGGTGAAGACTTCGGCTACGACACCGAAGAGATCGAAATCCCGATCCCGACCCCGGTCACCCAGGACTATCGGGGCGGGGGTATGGATCTCGGTGTCACCACACCTATCGCCGCGATCCAGGCCCTTGAGATCACGGTGAAGATGGCGGGTCATTCCCCGGACATCATGAAAAAACTCGCGCGTGGTCCCGGCCAAACCTCCAGGGTCATCTTCCGCGGCTCCGTCTTGGCCGAAAGCAACTCCGGCACCGAGGCACATGTCTGCGTGGTCGAGGGCTCCGCCAATGGCGGGTCACGGGATCGCTGGCAGCGTGGCGAGAAATCCGGCCTGGAATTCATCATCAACGGAATCCTCTACTTCCGTTACGAGGCCGATAACGAGGTCATCCATGAGCTGCAGGCCTGGCCGCCGAAGCGCATTGTCAATGGCCTTGACCAGATCGCAAGCATCAACCGGGATCTCGGGTACTGAGCATGACCAAAGTTGTAAAGGCCGCGAGCCCGGAACAGATCCGGGCCGCCGAGGAACAAGCGGCGAAACCGCCACCCAAGTATGTCGGTGAAACGAAACGGGAGAAGGCCATCGAGTTGGCATTTCCCATCGAGTTCGACGGCAAGGTCTATTCGGAACTGACCGTTCGTCGGATGACCGGCCGGGATTTGAAATCTCTTCAACAACATCAGAACAAGAATGAAGATGAGGCGGAGACCTTCCTTCTCTCGATCATGACAGGGGCACCTGTCGAGGTCATCAACTATCTTGATGGCGACGACTATCTGTCCGTCATGGAGGCAGCCGAGCCTTTTTTGCCCCGCCGCATCCTGGAGGAGGCAAAGCGAACTGCTTCCGCTGGGCGGAATACGCAGCATTCGTAGCGGCAACACTTCACTTCAACCGGACCGATCTGCTCGACATGCCGTTCGATGAGCTTGTCGAAATCTGGTTTCCCGAGGCGCAGAAGATTTTCGAGGCGATACGATGTCCGTGGCACGCGAAGCGAAGCTGATCATGCGCCTGATCGACCGGGTGAGTGGCCCCGCAAGGGCCATCACCGGGTCGTTGACGACGCTCGGAACTGTAAGCAAGACGCTCGGCGGCGCCAGCATGGCCGGGGCGAGGGCCTTTGCCCATCTCGGCCGGTCCGCGCGGCGAGCGTCATACGATACCGCTCTATTGTCCGCACCAATCCTGGCCGGCGCCAGTGCCGCCGCACGATCGGTCTATGACTACGAGAAAATGGGCAACGCGGCCGAAGCGGTCGGTCGTCTAACCGAGGAGCAGCGCGAAAGGCTGGAAGCCCTGGGCAAGCAGCTCAATGCCCGCTATCCGTTCCTGAACAAGGACATCCTCGACGCTTCATTCGAGCTTGGCCGCGCCGGCATGACCTTCAAACAGATCATGGGTGGGCTAGAGGACACGCTCAACACATCGCTCGCCGGCGATATCGCGTTGGGAAAGACGGCCGACATCATGACCAACGTGGCGCAAGCCATGCGGCTCCCGATGGAATCCACGGAACAGACGTCGAAGACGATGCAGCGGATCTCCGATGTTCTCGCTTACGCTGCGACGCGGTCGAATACCAGTATAGAGGAAATGGCGGTCGCCTTCCGGTATGTGGCGCCTCTCGCGGCGGCAACAGGCATGAGCCTGGAGCAGATGGCAACGGCCACCATGATGCTCGCCAATAACGGTATCAAGGGTTCCAACGCCGGTACCGGTCTGAGGTTCGCGCTGATCCGGATGATCAAGCCGACGAAGGACGCCATGGCGGCGTTCGAACGGCTCAATATCAACATCAAGGATTATGTAAAGGGCGCGCAAACCATCACCGGCGAACAGCTGGCCAATGCCCTGTCGCTTGAGGGGATCGACGCCTCAGGGCTCATCCCGGAAATGGACGATCTTCTCAAGAACCCGAAGTTCTCCAAGGCGCCAGCCAAAATGGTCGCTCAGTTGACCGATCTTATTTCTGCGGAGCTCGGGGACGAAGGTGTCCTGCCAAGGAACGTCCTCGCAGATGCCCTTTCCAAGAACCTCACCGTTCTCGGAACCCAGGTCGATCTCCAGGGCTTCCTCAACGCAGTGCGGGACAATCCCGATGCTGAGGCATTGTTCCCTGTTATCTTCGGGGCCAGGCACGCAGCCAAGATCATGGCTGTCATGGCCGGAGACTTCGACGGCACGCTGTCGAAGATGGAGGAAAGCTACAAAGGCGCGGCCGACCGGATGTCAAGGATCCGGATGAAAGGTGTGGTCGGTGACTGGGCTCACTTGAGAGCCGTGATCGACAACTTCATCATGATGCTTTCCGATTCCGGTGTGCTGAATAGCGCGATGACGGCGATCCGCGAGTTCACTGGTGCTGTCGGGGCCGTTGCCAGCCTCAATCCCGCGCTCCTGGAGTTTGGCACATATGCACTGCTGGCGCTTGGAGCCCTTGCACCGCTTGGATTTGCCGTTGCCGGCGTTGCCGCGGCAGTCGGTTTCCTGATCAATCCGTTGACCTGGGCGGTCGGTGGTTTCGCCGCGCTCACCGGCTATCTCGCCGTGAAGAACTGGAAGAGTATCACATCGGCCGTTGAGGGTTTCTCGACATCGTTCCAGAGAAACATGGGGCCAAAAACCCAACAGCTGGTTGACAGGCTCGGGCAGAAGGTCCGCGAGTTCTACGGCTGGGTCACAGGAGATCGGGAAGCCGGGTCGGAGTGGAGGTGGCGCAAGAGCGGGGCAAGCTGGGGCAAATGGCTGGCCGAGCGTGTCGAGTACGAAATTTCAGAGGTGCAAGCTCTTTATTCGGAGTTCGAGGCGGCCGGCCGTAACGTTGCCAGCTGGTTCAAAAAGGGCTGGGAAACCCTCGGTTCTATCGATTGGGACCGCTATCTCGATCTGGACTACGCCTACGAGAAGATCACTCAGTTTTTCAAGTTCCTCGGTGATGTCCTCAACAGTCTGGTCGGTGCGCCAGACATGTCCGATACCGACAATATCCTTGCACAGGCGGCTTTCTTCGCAGCTGCCGAAAGGCGTTCCCGTGAAGGGCCCTTGGCCGCGCGTCCGGATGCCAGGAAAACCGCCGACGAGGCCGGAGCCGCAATAGACAAGCACACCAAGGACTGGCCACAGGCAGCGAAGGACGCCCTGGACCGCTATACCATAGAGATCATTCGCAGCGGTGATAAGACCTCGGCAGAGGCGCGTGCGCTGGCCGAACGGGTCAAGGCCGAACTGGGAATCACGGTCAAGCCGATCATCGATCAGTCGTCACTCGATGCCACCATGGACAAGGCAGCGCGGATTGGCCAGATGCTGAAGTCCTTGGGTGTATCCGTCGGAACAGGTCCAACGCCGGCACCTGCCATCGCGGGCGAGCGTGCCCATGGCGGCCCTGTCCTTGCCAGGCGGACATATCTTGTTGGTGAAAAGGGGCCTGAGCTCTTCACGCCGTCTGGCGCCGGCCGCATTCATCCGAATTCGTCGCTTCCCGGCGGTCCGGTAACGATTCAGAACACGTTCCATGTGTCATCCGCTGATCCACTCCAGGCGGCCCGCGAAATCGGGCGTGTCCTGGAGCGGCAGTTGTCTCGCTCACAACAGCGGGCGCTCGACGGACGTCCTTCCTACGACTGAGGTCAGCCATGCTTATGGGTTGGGGACCATTCCGGTTCACCGTGCCGACCTATTCGGTCGAGCAGCTGAAACGTAATACGGCCGCAAGGGTCCAGAGCGCGCCGGTGGTCGGCGGACGGCCGATCACGCATCTGCTGGGGGCTGGTGAGGAAACGATCAGTCTGGAGTCCACGTTCTTCCCCCATCATCTCAACAAGGGCGGCCTGTCTCAGCTGAGCGGCGTCAGGGACGCCGTAACGGCTCAGACTCCACATCTTCTCGTGCATGTCAGTGGTCTGGTCTTCGGCCGCTGGGTGGCAACCGCGGTCGACGAAGGCCAGACCACTTTCGCGGCCGACGGATTGCCCTGTGAGGTCACGACAACGCTTGAGTTGACCCGATACATTTCCGGCGGGATCCCGATTGGATCCGGCGGAACAGTTCCGTTCGTCAATGTGTTCTGATGCGGCCGTATTTCGATATCTCCGCTGGTGGTCAGAGCATCACCGGTCCTCTATCCCAATTCAGTTTGGCGCTGACCATCGTCGATAGCTCCGGGAAGAATGCCGATAATCTGCAGCTCGATGTCTCGGATCCCAATGGTGTCTTCGCGGTCCCGTCTACCGGCCAGACTCTCGGCGCCATAGCCGGGTATGTCGACCAGGTCAGGAACTTTGGCGACTTCATTGTCGACCAGGTTTCCTTTGCCGGATATCCCCAGACGATCACGGTTTCGGCACAGTCCGCCGATGCGATGTCGGCGCAAAAGCAGAAGCGGACGGAGTCATACACCAGGGAAGAGTATCCGACCTATGGCAGCATCTTCCAAAAGCTCGCCGGCCGGAACGGACTGAGCCTCGCGATCTCTCCATCCCTGGCCTCAAAGACCGTCGTCTATGAAGCCCAATCCGAAGAGGATGACATCGCTTTTGCGACACGCATCGCAAAGAAGATCGATGGCGGGGTCACGGTCAAATCCGGCCGGCTTGTGGTCATCCAGAACGGCGCCGGCCTTTCCGCATCCGGCTTGTCGCTTCCCTCGATCGTCGTGGCGCCCGGGCTCAATCTCCTGGCCGATGGAGGCGGCTACCAGGTCACGCTGGTCGACAAGCCGAAACACGGAACGGTCAAAGCGACATGGTTCGATCGGCAGAAGGCAAGGAACACTGTTGTCATCAAGGAAACGGGCAGCTCCGGACCGGAGTTCGTCATCCGCCAGCCGTTCCAAAGCGAAGAGGATGCCACCAAAGCCGCGGAAGCCAAGGTCAAGGAGCTCTCCAGGGCAGGGGGCAGCGCCACGTTTTCGATCGCGGGTGATCCCTATGCCCAAGCGGAGGCATTTGTCCAGGTCGCCGGTGTCAGGCCGGGTGTTGATGGGCCGTGGAGGGCAAAGACTGTGTCCCACTACTGGTCTGGATCCAAGGCGTACACGACGACGCTGGAATGCGAGATCCCGACGGCATAACAGGAGCACGGGATGCAATTCGACATCTCACCAAGTGGGGTCGCGACATACGTGACCGCCGAGAACGATATGGTCGACCTCATCGCCTGGAACTACTACGGGCGGCATGCAACCGTTGCGGTCCTCGACGCCAATCCCGGGCTTGCCGAGCACGGACCGCACTTACCGGCCGGTCTCACGATCACGCTGCCGCAGCTTCCATCTGAACCGCCGGCGCCGACGATATCCCTCTGGGATTGATCATCTCCACACGACGACCACGGGCCCGCCTTGCGCGGGCCTTTTCATTGGGAAGGTAGACGCATGACGGAAGTCAGCAAAAAGGGATTGGCCTTCATTGCATCGCATGAGGGTTTCGTCGGCCGGGCTTATCTCGACCCGGTCGGAATCATCACCATCGGATACGGTTTCACAATGCGCAGCGGCGTCTTCAAGGCCTGGGCCAAGGAGAAATGGGGCCGCTCGCTCCGCATGGGGGACCGCGTCTCGCGGAGCGATGCCGATGTCATCTTGAGAACACTCTTGGCCGAGGAGTACGAGCCACCGGTCCGGACCATGATCGGCGACTTGCCGCAGCACCAGCACGATGCCTGTGCGTCGGCCTGCTACAACCTGGGCCCGCGCTGCCTGAAATGGAAATGGGCCCAAGCCCTGAAGAAGTCGCTTCAGACCAGCTCTGCTACAGGACAGCGGAGCGCGGTTCGTGAATCTGCCCGGCTTCTGCGCAAGACCGGAACGACGGCCGCCGGCCGGACCCTTGCAGGCTTGGTCAGACGCCGCAAGGAAGAGGCCGCGCTGATCGAGCACGGCGTCTATTCCACCGGCAATGCCCGGCACGTCCAGAACGAAGACATCAAGAAGCCGGAGCCGGATGTCATGGAGGCCCAGGAACTCCTGAAAGGGCGCGGCATCGATCCCGGTGCGATCGACGGAATCTTCGGGCCGAAGACCCGGGCCGCGATCCTCGCTTACCAGGCGCTTCATCCCCACCTTGAAAACGACGGCGTCCTGGGTCCGGCAACGCTGACCCAGTTGCGCAAGGATGCCAGCATGGTCAAGCGCGCCGTGGAATCCGGCGCCAAGAAGCTGGTGCCGACGGCAACCGGTGTTGGTGGTCTCAGCTACCTCTCGGATCTGCCCTGGATCTGGATTGCCGCCGGCGTTGTCGTCGCCGGCATCGCCCTCTTCGCCTGGCACAACCGCGACATCATCGGCCGCCGTCTCAACAAGATGTCCGGGCGGACGGCGCTGTGACGGCCGTTCTCCGTTTCCTTCTGACGACCAATGGCGGCCGGACGGCACTGCTCCTGCTTGCCGTTGGTCTGGCGCTCGCCGCGGCGCAGGGGGTCGGATATCTGCGCGGTAAGTCAGACGAAGCGACCCGGAACGAGATCCGGGATCTGAAAAGCCGCAACGATCAGCTCAATGAAAGGAACGAGACCGATGCGCAAGTCTGGCCAATGGATGATCGCGCTATCTGTGAGCAGCTTGGCGGCGTGTTCATCGACGGGCGGTGTGACTGACGGTCTTGGCTACCGTCAGCTTCTTCCCAACGCTGCGGTGCGCTCCTGCATCGTGGAGCAGGATCGCGCGTTCGCGCGTGAGCTCGTCGCGCACAACATCCAATGCATGAAAGACGCCGGCTGCGTGAAGGTGCGCAGCTGAAGGCCATCTGTTGACCCGCATGGCCGCCTTGGCCTGTCAGGCCCGTTTTGCTGCGGATTTGGTGAACTGCTGTCGCTCTCAAATCGATTGGGAAAATAGATGAAAGAATGGACCGATTGGCTGTTGCAGCTGCCGCTGAGCCGTTTCGCGGTCATTGCCATTTTCGCTGCGATCGGCGCGGCGCTGCCGAAGGACCTATCGGTGCGCGACCGGTTGATGACGTTTTTTGTCGGGTTCATGGCAGCACTCGTATTCGGTGAACCTGTGCGCCAGATGTTGAGCCTTTCAGAGGCATGGGCCTTTGGTATGGCGGGAATCCTGGCAATGACCGGCCGGAACCTTGCCGTCTTTGTCCTGCGCGCTTCACGCGATCCGAAATCCTTCGCCCGCGACCTCATGGAGATCTGGCGCGGCCGGAAGTGAACCTCCGCCCGGATTGGTTTGCGTCTCTCGGAAACTTATCAGCTCCCCAAGGCTCGGCACCTCCAAGCCGGCCCGACTCAATGCCCCGCAGCAATGCGGGGCTTTTTTTTGTGCGTACTGCCTTGAACGGTCACTGCTGCTTCATCTCTGCCCATTGGCTTGCTGCGGTTTCCGCCGATGCCTTGGCATCTTCTTTTGTGTTGGCGAGGCCTTGCGCGATCAGCCGGGTTTCATTGACAACCCAGAACCATCGCCGGCCGTCCGGCTCCAGATAGACACGTGCGCACAGTGTGGGGTGCGCTGGATGCGTTCCCGTTCCATCTGTGAGCTTGTGTGGCCAGGTCCGCCGCCAGGTGAGTTTCATATGGTGTTGACGCTGGCAGTGGCGAGCCTTCGAGCTGCCGCCTTTAAAGCGGCGGCCGATGAAAACGAGAGCGACTCCCGGGCCTTACTCATCTCCTCATCGAGGATCGCTTCAGCATCGGCTCGGGAATATCCCAACCGGTCCGCGCGAATGTAGTATGTGTCGAGATCGCGGACCAGCTTCGAGTACCGGCCGATTTCCGGGAGCAGGGACCAGATCATCTTAAGCCATGCCTCATGTCCGGACATCTGATCATTCGTCACCTGTCGCTTTGTTTTGCGCGTCCATCAACGCATCTAATAATTCGACATACAAATACTCCGCAAACGCAGCCTCATTGAATTCTACAATGGCATCAGGCGGGGGCACTTTAACTGAGACCCTTACCGAACATGCGTCGCTGTCGAAATCGAGTATGACTTGTGGCGGCTTTTGTTCGATAACATTGGCAAGGGCCGTTTGTGTCGCCTTGAGCAACCGGTCAATCCCATCAGCATCGTACCGCAGCTGGTCCGCCTTGGGCTTGGTCATTGGGTTGGTGCCTCTTTCATTTCTTTCCATCATCATTTTCCAACGCATACCGCCGGAATGTCCACTTCACTTTGAGCCGCGATCCAGCTTTTTGGCCATCGGTGTAAGGAGCGGGCTCAATTTGAACCAGCGCGGGTATTGCGCAACACGGCGCTTTGCGGCTTCCGAGATTTCGAAGCGAGTACATTCAACGATATCTCCGGGTTCAAACATGGGGCCTCCTAACGGTCCTACTTCATCTCGGTGTCGAGTGTATCTTTAGACGGCACACCGGCCTTGTCGGCCTTGAGGCTCAGGATCTCATCACGGGAGGCGAGGTGACGGACCAGACCGGCCGTGATCAAACCGGCCCGATATAGCTCCAGCGTCCGTTCGTGTGTCACCCGCCTTTGAGATTTGGGAAACAATCGGGCCTTCCTTTCGACGTTTAGAGGCGCTCCGCCTGTTCGACGGTGAGGGATTGGTTTGTGATGTGATTAATGCGCTCAATCACAACACGTTCAATCGTGTCCCAATGCGGCCCGCGCTCGACGTATTCATGAATATCGGCTAGCTCATCAAGAATGTGCCGAATGTCGATAGTGCCATTATCGGTTCGGTAATAAATCGTCGCCTTCCAACGCATTGCGGACTCCTTCTCCAGTTAGGTGCCGGGCTTCCACCGGCTGCGATGGGTCCAACACTTAGTGTCCGTGACTGTCTCTCTGCGGCTATTTCAACCGGCCGCGCGGGTCTGCCACCAGGGCAGATCAGGTTGTTTCTTTAACGCGCCAACTGGCATCGACAGGAATCACATACCCGTCAAAACATCCGGCTTCCGGCTCTCCTGAAAACCACTCGATTTTGCGGGGCTCGCCGTCTTGGTCGAAGAACATGATCTCTGTTTTGAACGGCGCCCAATTCACGACCATGTCGTGCCACTCGGCACCGATCCTCGCTATTGCTTCCGGCGTGATTGGCTCGTCATTCTGGAAATGCGGGAACGCGGCGCGTAAAGCCGCTTCAATTTCCTCTATGCGTTTCATCATGGTGTTGGGATTACCTTTGTCACTCGCCCCAATAGGTTCCAGCCTCGATTTCTAGGCGGTCATCCTCGCGTTTCCGGCATGCCCCGCAGACCTGATAGACGGGTCCGCACATCCCTTCTTCGGGATCCCGCCGCGGAGCGATGTCGGTCGCCTCTTCCTTGCACCAATCGCAAAAGCCGGTGGATGCTTCGGGCGATCGCATGTAAGCCCTGTGCTCATCCAAACACTCCTGGCACATGTCGATCATTTCGCAGCCCATGGAGTCCGTTTCGCCCTGGATGCGAGCAACAGCCGGGCGGTCTGGGTGTTCGTCGCATGTCTGCCCTTCCGGGACTTCGTGCCCGCGTCCAGGGAGGGTGCTGATTGGTCCAGTTGCATCTGCCATAAGGCCTCCATTCACTGGTTCTGCGCCTGAGCGAAAGCGTCGTCGATCGACTGTTGGAGAACGGGATCGGCTGCATTGCTCATTCGGGCGCGGTTCCCATAAAGGCAGACAATGCGACGAAGACGCTCGACCTCAGCTTCGGCTTTCAGGGCGCGATTGAGTTGGTTCTCGGCGATGCGCATGTTTTCCTGCGCCTCGTCTTTCCATGAGACCCGCCACAAAGGCGAACTGCAGTTCGGGCACTTGTCGCCCGGCTGATCTCTCGCGGTGACCGTCCCGTCCAACGCGTTCAAGTTGCTTTGAATGAGCCGGAAATCGCATTTTGGGCATTTCCACACCCCTGGAACGTAAGCGCTCTCGGTCATGGGTTTTCAGGTTCCGCTTTTGCTGTTTCAGATGCGGCGATAGCTATGAGGCGCTTGGCGCCGACTTCGCGCCAGTTGTCTCCATGCTCCAGGACAAGTCCAATGCACCAATGCAGGGCATGGGCCTGTTCGTCTTCCGCCTTTTGGGGGATCTCGTGACCTTCGAGGCGCAAGGCTTCTGCGATGCCAGCGGAATCCCAGAGCATTATGCTCAACGCGTCGCGCAGGGCAGGGGTCAGCTCTGTCGGGTATATGCGCATGGCGCCTTTCCTTTCCGTTGCAGGATCAATTGATTCCTCCCGCCCGTTCGATCGCCTGGGCCTTCATTCGTTTCCAGATCCAGTGATCCAGTCGGCGTCCGCAGGGACTGTCTCCATGCCGCCGGCGGAGTCGACGGCGTTTCAGCTTCAAAGACCGGTCGACCAGCCTCCAATGCTCGGCACAGATCCATTCCAGGCCCGGCCGTAAGGGATCGTTCTTGCGATCACCCCGGGTGCGCCGGCAAAACGGAACAAGGCAGGGAAGGCGGGTCACCATCGTCAATGCCTCAAAAACGCGATGTTTTTCGTGGAATGCCAGCACAGGCCGCAGGTGGCACACGCCGCCGTCTTGCCGGTCTGTTCCGGACACACGATAGACGTCCGGTGCGCCTGGTCAGGCATGTCGACCACCTCGGAAGCAAGCGTTTGCATTTCATCGAGGTCGGTCCCTGAAAAGCGCACATACCAGCGGTCCGGGAACGCCCGGCGGACGGCCGCGATCTCCTTGGTGATCGGATCCTCGGGATCGATCCGGGCCGTGAAACCGAAGACGTGCAGCTGCGGCAGCATCTCCAACATCAGGTGCCAGCGGCGCACATAGTTCACGCTGTAGAAATCCCCGAGCACATGGAGACGGACCACGAAGCCGCCGGGATGCTTCTCGGCGAGATCTCTGAGCTCCAGTTCAAGGAAGAGCTCCAGGTCCGGGCCGTGGCGCCAGCGCTGCGCCTGATGCATGTTGTTGCCGTAGCATGCCCGCCAGAGGGCACAGTCCCGTGGGCAGGTCTTCCGCTCTTCCAAGGTCAGCGTATAGATCGGGAATCCCTTCCAGCGGCCCTTGGTGACCTTCTTGCCGATCTTCGGGTTGTGATGGCCGGATTTCAGGATGTTGCCGACATCGTCGGGGTCCTTCACCGTGGAGGGAAAGACCGTCCGGCCGTCCTTGACGGCGGCATGATCGATCGGCGGCTGATAGGTCCGGCCACCCTTGCCACCTTTGCCGGGATGACGGACATGCTTGTTCATGCCGGCGTCTCCACCGACAGGGCGATTGTCAGCGGTTGGACCCAGATCGGATCGGCCGACAACATGAAGCTTTCCCCGGCCCATGCCAGGAGAAGCGTCCGGCCCATGACCCCGGCGATCGATCGAGCGGCTGCCGGCGGGACGGCATTTCCGATCCGCTCGCGCCACGCGGAGTCGGATTCGCCGTGCATTTCGAACTGATCCCATTCCTCGAGATCGAACAGCGACTGCAGGGCGGCGAGTTCCAGTGTGGTAAATGGCCGGTGCCAGGTGCCATCAAGCGCCGTGATATGCGCGACCAGCCGCTCGTCCTGTTCCGGTAAATCAATTTCTTGCGCCTCAAATGAGGTCGAAAAAATGAACCGGGGGTCCGAGACCGACCATGCACCACGGTCATATTTCGCATAGCCGGGAACCGAGTAGCTGGCGCTGTCCCAACTGACGACACCGTAGTGGCTCTGGGTTTTGTAGGTCGCCTTGCCGCCCTGGAAGGTCCTCGGATCGGCGACCGCGAAGGCGCCTTGTCCGGTGGTGCTGCCGCCGATGACGGTCCCGGCCGCTTCATCAAAGGCTGTCACCCGATACTTGCCGCCACCTTCGAATGAGCCGGAAGCCCGGGGATCGGCGACGGACAATCCCCCACCTTGCACCTGATGCGCGCCGGTGACAGTCTTTGCCATTTCATCCCAATCAACAATGTGGAACTTGTTCTGATGGGATCTCGCGCCGTAACCGGTCCTGGGATCGGCGACCGCATAGCTGCCCTGACCAGGCGATTTCACGTTGATGACAGCACCTGATGTGTCGGCCCAAGCCCTGACACCATATTGCTGGTATTCGCCGGCACCGCTTGGGGCCCTGGGATCGGCGACGGAGAATGCCCCGGTTGTCGCCGTGCTGCGGCCGGTGACCGTTCCCGAAATATCGCTCCAGTTCCGGACTCCGAGGACCGATTTCTGCCACGTGGCATCAATGGGGCGCGGATCCGCGATATTGAACCGGCCGTTGGTCGCCTCGGCCGAGGCTGTCACGGTGCCGGAATACTGATCCCACCCCAAGACACCAAGGATTCCGTCCCGCCAGTCCGATTGCGGCACGATCCCGTAGTCTTCCAGAAATCCGTCTTTGACCTTGAGCTTGTTCAGGCTGCGCCAGTCAGAACCGGCCTCGACAAATGCGAGGCGAACCCATGTCTTCCATTGCAGGCGGGGCAGGCGGTGCATGCCTTCTGTCAGCACGCCCGGGACCGGCAGCTTTTCCAGGATCTCACCAACACCCTTGAGCCGGCGTTTCGGCGGTTCATAGAGGAAGGGCGGCACCTTCTCGCGGTGACGGGCGACCAGCAGGAATCGTTTCCGGCTTTGGGCCAGCCCGCCGAGTTCGCCGCAGTCATGTGTGGTTTCGGCAAACGCATAGCCGTAGTGGGCAAGGATCGCCTCGATCTTGTCGAGGAGCGGCCGGCCGCGATTGGCAATGCGCGGAACGTTCTCGAAAAGCAAGAACTCGACGGGATCATCCTTGAAGGCTTCCATGGCCAGCCAGACAGCGCGCAGCGTCAGCTCATTCAGTGCCTGGTATTTCAGGTGGCGGGAGGCCTTTTCGGAAAGGAGCCCGGAGAAGCCCTTGCAGGGCGCCGAGATGAACCAGATATGCGGGCGTTCGAAGCCCATGGCGCGGTGGATGTCGGCGGGTGTGGCCTCTCGCCATCCGGCAGGCGGTTTCCTGCCATGAAACGCCACGTACTGTTCGAAGCTCATCAGGTCGAGAAGGGTGCCCTTGCATCCCGCGAAGCGCTCGAAATCCGCAATTCCGGCCGGGTCGACGTCGATCCCGCCAATGTTGCGGAACCGGGCGGTCAAGTTGCCGACACGGGCCGATCCCTGGCGAAAGCCGAGCGCACCGAATCCTGATCCGCAACACAGATGGCCGACACGGATTTCCTTCTCGATCATGCTTTGGAGTCCTTCTTGTCGAACATGTTGGATTGTCGGGCCGGATCCGGCGCCTTCCATTCCTCGTAGTCGGCGGCGATCTGGTCGTAGTTGACGGGGTGCTGAGCCTTGAAGTCGGGAATACCGGCGCCGGCCACCCAGCCGCCGTTGCCGTCCTTGATCAGCCAAGCCAAATAAGGGTCGATCCAGCGCTGGATCGATATTTTGAAATGCTTGAAGTCCTGGCGTGTGACGAAGCCGCGCTTTTCCAAGGTCACCGCGATCTTGATCGCCTTGATCTTCCAGTCCGTGAGCGCGACGGGCGATTTATCTCCGGCGACAACATCCGGGATGTAGTCGGGAAGCCGGATGCGTCTTTCCGGACAACGCTCAAACCAACTTTCTGTCCCGTAGCGGGTTTCGCCCGGCAGCCTTGGCCCGAACGGTCTGCGGTGGCTTCCACATTTCAGTTTAACCAGTTCGCGAGCGCCGCCGAACCATTGGACCCGCCCCTCAGAATCATACTTCAAGTCGTCTTCCATTCGGATCACGGTGATCCCAAGCGCAGCGCAGATAGGAGACAGTTTCAGCGGTGCCCTTGAGGGAACCAAAACGGCGCGGCAATCCGGTTGGGGCCCGGTACTGAGTGCCCAGGTCCGGTCTTCCATCGCTTGGATGATGACATCAGGATTGAGCCTGAGCTTTGCCTCGATCCCGATCTGGAACCCATCGCCACCCCGGGACAACAGGATGTCGAAGCCACCGGTTTCCGGATAGGCGGTCCAGCCTTCCGGAATGCACTGCAGGAAAGACGCGCAGAGCCCCGTTTCCTTCGCGAAACCGTGGGTCATGCCGATCCCTCCGATTTGGCCATCGTCAGGTCGGCCGTCGCCAATAGCGCGGCCACCGCCTGGCGGCGCTGTTTCTCGGCCCGCCGTTTCTGACCACCATTGGTTCGGGGATTGTATAAGTTGCTCAACGATGCCAGCAGCTGCGACGCGGCCTTCGCATCGATCTCGGCAAGCTCCGCTGCCCACATTCCGAGCCCCATGATGACGAAGGAGGCGCCGGTGCACTTGAGCTCCTTTGTGGCTTTGTCGGTACAGTCCAGAAGGTGGCCGTGGACAATCAGCCTGACGGCCTTTTGGGTTTCCTCGTCCGGATGATGGATCGGTTTTCGGGGATCGGTCATGAAACCCTCCAATTCCAGAAGCCCTGTTTTCCGGTGGCTGGTTCTGGCGGGACGAGCGGCTCGACATCCAGCATTGGCCAGCCCCAGTTGGAGTGCTGATCGCGGTCGCTATCGTTGACGGGTCCGCCGAACTTCTTGACGAGATCGCTTCCAAGGACCGGCAAACCAAGCCGAACGGTACAAACGACATGGGAGAGCGGAAGCCGGTCCGGATTGGCGAGCCAATAGTCCAAGTGCTTGATCGCACCCGGCATAAGCGCCATGGTCCATGGTTCGGGCCCCTTCAATTGGAGGAGAAGGTCAGCGATTTCTTCGCGTTTGGGTTTGCGGGCCGCGGCGTGGATCGCGATGCGTTCGCCGATCAGGGATTTAGGCGCATACCAGCCCCGGAATTCATAAGGTTTCACGCCGCAGGCGATCAGGCTTGCCCAGGGCTGCCAGACAGTGAGCGCTTTCATGCCGCTATCCCTGTGATTTGAGGAAGAGTTTGACGGCTCATGGACAGGGTGTGCCCGACGCGCTGTTCCAGCTCGACGTATGTGCGATAGAGCGATCGCATGAGCCCGGCGGCCGTGGTCAGATCCGCCTTGCTGGCCATGATGCAGAAGCAGCAGGACAGGCGGGTCATCCCGGCGTAGTAAGCCCAGTGCGGCGCCTGACCAGCGGCAAAGATCATTCGGAGAACTTCACCGACGGTCAGATCAAAGATCGGAAGCCAGTCGTACCATTCCCGGCCGGCTTTTGAATTTCGTGGATTGAAGCGGAACCGGGTGGCCTTGGCGCGGGACGGGCTTTCTTCGGCCCGCATGCCCATGCAATTGACCACGAGACCGTTGAAACGCGGATTCGCCTTGAGAAACCGCCGGATCTCCCGTTCGATGGGACCGCGTTTGAGATCGCTGGTGCATTGCCGTTGTTGCGGCGAGGGAAACATCCCGCGGTCTTCCACCATCTCCAGGAGCGAGCGGCGGGGCCGGGCAATCACCAAAGGAAGATCCGGCGCGGTTGACTGGATGTGCTCGATATTGCCCGGCCATTCAACTTCTCCCAGATCGGCATGGATCAGGAGCAGCTGATCATCCGGGATTCCGAAGACCCGCAACCAGATCAGCATGGCTTGGCTGTCTTTGCCGGCGGAATGGTTGACGACAAAGAGGGCGCCGCGCGCGATGAGCTCAAGGATTTGCATCGAGGGACAGATCATGTCGCCCTCCGTCTGGCTTGGCGTGTCATCCACCACCGGCGGCGCTGACCCTGCACGGACATCCAGAAAACCTGGCCAGAACCCATGTCGAATTGTTCGCCTTCGAACTCGATGACGTCGCGCCCGCACAGCCGGGATTTGATCTCGTCCCACTGGATGAAGGATCCGGGCTGGGATCTGCGCAGGGCGCCGGAGCTGTCGCGCCAAAAGCCTCCGAAAGGAGAGATGATGTAAGGGCTGTGATAGAAGATGATGGTCCGGATGTAGCAGCAGAACGGCTGTGCTTTGGGCGGTGCCGGCGCTTTGGTCTGCAACGGCTCACGGATTGTCAGAAGCCAGGGCTTTTGACGGGTGACCACGCAGTCGGTGAGTTCCGACGGAAACCGCTTGTCATAGGGCGCGTCGATATTTGTGAGCAGCCGGATCGGGGAGGTGATGGTCATGCGGCCCTCGCTTCATCTTCGAGAACCTTGTCGACATTGGCCTTGATCGCCGAGAAGGTGACCGCAACCACCCAGGGATTGGTTTCCCAGCCGAAGCCGCGGGCTTCGTTGAGCCCGTTCCAAAGGGTCTTGAACATCCTTCGGGGACCGCCCGGCCAATAGTCGCCGTCAATATCGATGTCGCGACCGGCAACCGGTGCAACGGCGACCTCGACCCCTTCCGCCATAGCATCTTGATCGCTGATCGCCTGCACCCGCTGCACCCGAACGTTGGTGACCTTGAGCGTGAGCCGCGAAGCCCAGCGGGGCATGTGCCTGGCGGCGCGAAGCCTTCCCGCTGGTTCATCATCGCGGAAACCATCTTCCTCGCACCATTGGTGTGTCAGGTTGTCCGCTTCTGTCACGCGCGGGCACCAGGGGCCGCGATAGCCCAATTCTTCGCATCGTTCGGCGATTTGCCTTGGTGACAGGCCGTCCAAACTCTCGGGCGTCCGCCAAGCCTCCCTTACCCAAAGCAGATCGCCGGCCGCGTATCGGATCTCAAATGGTTCGCTGGCTTCATTGCTGCCGTGCAGGCACCAATGATCGCGGCCGTGCGGGAATGCTCTGAACTGCGAGAAATCCGGATTAACACCCGGCTTCATCGTCGGTTGCGGAACCAATACCCGCCGTGTCTGCGTCTTGCGGTCTTCCAGAATCGCGCAAACCATGGGTGTTGCAAAGAGGGTCGGGCGTACTGTCATGCCGCCCTCCCGGCTGGGTATCCGTCGTGGATCACACCATCGAGAGCGCGGCCCTTCGCCTTGATCTCTTTCTGGTTTTTGCCTTCCCATTGCTTGAACAGGAACGGGACATCCGCGGCTTTGCACTGATCGCGGATGGATCGAAACCAGTCGGGATCTGCAGGGCGATACTGTGCGCCGCTTTCGCCGCCGGTGATGACCCATGACGGCATGATTTCTCTCGGGATCACACCAAGATCTTCGACAAGCGGCTCGGCGCTCCAGAACGTGATTGATGCCGGCAGCGTCGCCAGAACCTCACCGCGCCTAAGCATTTCCTCGCGGTTCTCTGTGGAGACACCCATCCACGCGTTGGCGGGCCAGTCTTCCATCAGGTCCGGATAGAGCTTCGCCACGTTCTGGGGGCGCTTGGTCAGCAACAGGAAATCGAGGTTCTGAAACGCGCGAATGTCCGAGACCAGGTCACGCCGCCATACCGGATCGATCGACCGATGATTGTCGGCAATGTCCGCAAGGCTGGCGCAGAACACCCGATAGCGAATCCCTAGCTCGGCTGCTTTCCGATCCCACTTCCGAACGTTCGGCCGGGTCTTTGTCCGCGTTCGCGTTGCATGCGGACCCCACCGGCTGGCCTTCTGCTGCATCCCGCGCCGGTCCCATGCCTCTGCATAGCAGTTGTCACAGGCCGCGCTGATCTTCGTGCAACCGATCCAGGGGTTGTAAGTGTGATGGCACCACTCGATGCCGCTGTTCTCAGCCATCAAACGTACCTCGCGACCAGAATTGACAGAGCGACCAATCCAAGTCCGAGCCAACGGGCGACGCGGCGACCACGGGTTTTGTGTTCCGGGTAGGTCCCGACCACCTCACCAGCCAAATGACCCAGCCATCCGAGCGCCAAAACGGCAATTAAAATCAAAGCCTCAATCATGAGCCGCCCCCAATGCTTCATCGCGGGCGGCATTCAGAGCGGCCATTTGCGCGTTGCTTCCGCCGTGATCCGGATGGGCGGCTCTTGCCTTGTGCTTGAAGGCTTTCTCGATATCGCTTCGGGTGGCGTTCCTGGGCAGATCAAGAACGGCGGACCAATGCGGCCGGTTATCAGAAGACGGGGGAGGCAGGGCCGCGAAGCCGTCAAACGCCTTCTCCATCATGACGCCGCCGCCATGCCGTTCGAGGGCCCGCATGGCCTCGATCGACAAGGCCAGCGATCGCATGTTTTCTTCCGCGCGGACGTGGACATCGCAGGCCATGACCATCGGCCGGCCCTTGAGCTCGAAGAAGATCGCTATGCCTTCATCAGCCGGCCGCGACGCGGAGCCCGATGGGAGCCCATCAAGACGCAGCTGAAAGTTTGACGACAGAACCGGATTGCGAGCCCCGAGACGTTCGAGTTCGACAACCAGGGCGTCCCGCGATTCGGCGAAGCTCCAGAACGGAGACTGATTCGCGTAGGCGCGCCGCTTCCGGAATTGGTACTTGCTGTCGTTGCGCTTGTACGCCGGCGTGCGCGGCCATCCGGCCGGCCAGGCAAGCGGATAGGCGGTCGGCTGGTGGGTCATCGCACACCCCCCGATCGCCCGCTAGGCGTGGCTTGTCGGTTTACAGCCGAATTGCCAAGGCACTGATCTATAAAGCAGGGATATTGAGGCCGTTTACAGCTATGTTGCTGGTTTTGTTTGCTAACCGACCGTTTAAAAGTCAGTTGCTCTACCAGCTGAGCTATCGGCTCGCACCACCAAACGCCTGGGCGATGTTTGACGCGGCCGGTCGAATGCACCGGCGGCGTGGCGTGTGTGTAGGCCGGGGCGGTCGAAGATGCAAGGGCGAAAATGGAATATTTCAAGCCATCCGGCACGGCAATGATGACCGGCCGATGTCAAATGCCCCGCAAAACGGCGGTTTTTCATTCATAATAATACCCAACATGGTACTGTTTGCTGTCTTGCCGTTTGCTGGTCGCGGCGATTTCGTGTTAAATATAGATGAAGTGAAATATTGTTCAACAGACCGGTTGTTATCGCCATATGTAAAATTGCGAATGGTTGGCGGAAACATTTGGCGCTGCGAGTGGAAACTATTCCGCTCTTGCGAATAATCTATGAGAGGCCGGATGCAGTACTATCCAGCGGACAGAGAACTCAATTCCATTGAGCTTGAATTCGTCAAGGGGCACATCGCCGCGACCATGACGCTGATCCATGGTCTGATCGATCAGGGCGTCATCGACCGTGACCGCCTGGACCGGTTCTTTGCGGGTTTCGTCGGCGAACTGCCCCACAACCGGGATACGCTCGGGCTGCGTCTTGTGATCGACCAGTGGCGGCAGGGGCTGAAGGATGGCGCGCCGGAGGAAGTGTTGCGCCAGCAACTGTTTGAGGTGATCAACGGCGGCCGCACGACTTAAGCTGCCCGGCGGCGCATAGCGCGCGTTCCTGTCTATCGGGCGCAGGTTAAAGCCGGCATATGCGCCCGGATGGGCACCGTTTGCATGCACGAAAATGACACCTGGCAGCCGTTGCCATGCCGGCCGGAAACGGCCGATCGCACGCAAATGCGTCTGCCCGGGTCGATGGTTGTCTTATTTTCAATCTCAAGGGTTTTCTCTGCGTCAAGTTTTTGGTTAGCTTTCGCATTCGGATCACGTGATCCGGCGGCTTTTTGAACGAGCCGATAACAATAGGTGGAGGTTACCCAATGAAACTCGCGAGCCTTGCGCTTGGCGCGGCCCTCGTCGCCGGCAGCTTCGGCGCGGCACAAGCGGCCGAGCAGCAGTTCATTTCGATCGGCACCGGCGGCGTGACCGGTGTTTATTATCCGACCGGCGGCGCGATCTGCCGGTTGGTCAACAAAAACCGCAAGGAGCATGGTATTCGCTGTTCGGTCGAATCGACCGGCGGATCCGTCTACAACATCAACACGATCCGCGCGGGCGAGCTGGAATTCGGCGTTGCGCAATCCGACTGGCAGTACCATGCCTATAACGGCACGTCGAAATTCGCCGATGCCGGTAAATTCGAGAAGCTGCGCGCGGTGTTCTCGGTGCATCCCGAGCCGTTCACGCTGATCGTCCGCAAGGATACCGGCATTGGTGGATTTGAGGAGTTGAAGGGCAAAAAGGTCAATGTCGGCAATCCCGGCTCCGGTCAGCGCGCGACCATGGAAGTGGTGATGGAGGCGTTTGGCATCACAATGGATGACTTTGCGCTTGCCTCCGAGTTGAAGGGTTCCGAAATGGCCCAAGCCCTGTGCGACGGCAAGATCGACGCGATGATCTACACGATTGGTCATCCGGCCGCGGCCGTGACGGAAGCTGCCACGACCTGCGACGTCGAACTGGTGTCTGTGGAAGGTGCGCCGATCGATAAACTGGTTTCGGACAATCCTTATTACCGCACGGCGACAATCCCCGGCGGCATGTACAACGGCACCGACAACGACGTGTCGACCTTCGGTGTCGGCGCAACGTTCGTGACGTCGTCCGATGTCCCGGATGAGGTTGTCTACACGGTGGTCAAGGGCGTTTTTGAGAACTTCACTGACTTCAAGGGCTTGCATCCCGCCTTCGCCAATTTGAAGGAAGCGGAAATGGTCAATGACGGCCTGTCGGCACCGGTCCATCCGGGCGCGGAGAAATACTACAAGGAACGCGGCTGGAGATAACGCCAGCGTGCCGGGCCAGGCGGTGACCCCGCCTGGCCCATTTTCGTTTCAGGGACCGTCACCAGCGCGATGTCCCATCCCGAACAGACAACGCGCTGCGTGCTTGGCATGCACAGCCGCGCGGCCAATGACCGGACGCCATAAGAGCCGGAAAAGAACAAGAGCGGGGGCGTGAACACTCATGGCAGAAGAATCCCGGCAAAAGACGGCGGCCAACGTCGATGTCGACATGATGGTTGCCGAGGTGGAAACCGGCGCGCGCAACGCGGCCGGGTTCGCCGGCAAATTCATCCTCGCGCTTGCGTTCGTCTGGGCCCTGTTTCAGCTCTACGTGGCCTCGACCATTCCGTTCATTTTGACGGAAGCGTTTGGCGTCAACGTCGTGTTCAACAACCAGGAAACCCGGCAGATCCACCTGGCCTTCGGGCTGGCGCTTTCGATGCTGGCTTATCCGCTGTTCAAGCACAGCGCCCGAAACAAAGTTCCCATTTATGACTGGATTCTGGCGGTCGTTGCCGCGTCCTCCTGTCTTTATCTCCTGGTGTTCAAGGACCAAATCGCGGCCCGGGCCGGCTTGCCGACCACCGGCGATCTTATCTTTTCCACGATCGGCATGCTCAGCCTAGGCATCGCCGTCTACCGGGCGCTTGGCCTGCCGCTGGTGATCGTTGCGTCTGTTTTTGTCCTTTATGTCTTTTTCGGGGATCAGGCGTTTCTGCCGGATGCCATGCAGTGGAAAGGCGCATCCTTCGGCAAGGCGATGTGGCATTTCTGGATGCAGACCGAAGGCGTCTTCGGTGTTGCCCTTGGCGTATCCGCGTCCATGATCTTCCTGTTCGTGCTGTTCGGCTCCCTCTTGGAGCGGGCCGGGGCGGGCAACTACTTCATCAAACTGGCGTTTGCCCTCCTCGGTCACTTGCGCGGCGGGCCGGCGAAAGCCGCCGTCGTCGCCTCCGCTCTGTCCGGGGTCTATTCCGGCTCGTCGATTGCCAATGTGGTGACAACTGGAACATTCACCATTCCGCTGATGAAACGCACCGGCTTCAAGCCGGAAAAAGCCGGCGCCGTCGAGGTGGCCTCATCGACCAACGGACAGCTGACACCGCCGGTGATGGGGGCGGCGGCCTTCCTGATCGCCGAATTCACCGGTGTTGCCTATCCAACGCTCCTCAAACACGCGCTGTTGCCCGCGGTCATTTCCTATATCGCCCTTGTTTACATCGTCCATCTCGAAGCGCTGAAACTCGACCTGAAGGGCATGGAACGGCCGCCGGCGACCGTGACGCTCGCCCGCAAGCTCTCCGGGGTCCTGTTCGGTTTCATTGCGATGGCGCTCCTGGGCGCGGTCGTCTATTACGGTCTCGGCTGGATCAAGGTTGTCTTCCCGGGCATGACCTTCGCCACGGCGGTGGTCATGTTCCTTGGCGCTTATATGGGCCTGCTTTGGTACGCCGCGCAGCGGCCCGATCTTGAAATGGACGACCCCAACGCACCAATGGAGGTGCTGCCGCGCCCGTGGGATGTGGCGGTCACCGGCTTCCACTTCCTGCTTCCGATCGTGATTTTGCTGTGGTGCATCCTGATTGAGCGCCTGTCGCCGACCCTGTCGGCCTACTGGGCGACGGTCGGGATGATCGTGATTTTGGTGACGCAACACCCGCTCAAGGCCCTGTTCCGGCAAAGCGGCTCCATGGCCGAGGGATTGCGCCAGGGCGGACGGGATCTCTTTGACGGTATGATCGCCGGATCGCGCAACATGATCGGCATTGGGGTCGCGACCGGTGCGGCGGGCGTCATCGTCGGCACCGTGTCTTTGACCGGGGCGCACCAAGTGGTTGGAGAATTGGTGGAATTCCTGTCCGGCGGCAACTTGATGATCATGCTGCTCCTGGTGGCCGTCATGAGCCTGATCCTGGGGATGGGACTGCCGACAACGGCGAACTACATGGTGGTCTCGTCCCTGATGGCGCCGGTGATTGTCAGCGTCGGGGCGCAATCCGGACTGATCGTCCCGCTGGTGGCCGTGCACCTGTTTGTGTTTTATTTCGGCATTCTGGCGGACGACACACCGCCCGTTGGTCTTGCGGCCTTCGCCGCCGCGGCAATATCCGGAGGTGATCCGATCCGCACTGGCGTTCAGGGCTTTGCCTACGATATCCGGACGGCCTTGCTGCCGTTCCTCTTTATCTTCAACACCGAGCTGCTCTTAATTGACGTCGGTCCACTGAAAGCCGTGTTCATCTTCGTTGTCGCCGTCATTGCGATGATGCTGTTTGCTGCAGCAACCCAGGGATATTTTTTCGCCCGAAGTCGAATATGGGAGAGCCTTGCGTTGCTGCTGATCGCTTTCACGTTGTTCCGGCCGGGCTTTTGGCTCGATTACGTCCAGCCGCCTTATGATGACCGGCCAGGCACCGAGATTGTCGAGATCGCCGGAGCCATGCCCGAAGACAGCAATCTCCGGCTTGTCGTGCGCGGCCCGGATTTCGATGATACGGACAAGATCGTCGACCTGACGCTGATGCTGCCGCTTGGCGCCGAAGCGGATGGTACGAGCCGCCTGCAGACGCTCGGCCTGACCATGTTCGAAGAAGACGGCCGGGCGATTTTGGAGGAGCCGTTCCCCGGAACGCTGTTGTTTGAGCGTCTCCAGGATTTCGACTTCTATGCTGACGCGCCGGTCGAAGTGACCAAGGTTCAACTGGACGCGGAGCGGATGGCGAAGGAGGTCTTTTATATTCCGGCGCTGTTGCTGTTGGTGGTCATCGTCGGTCTGCAACGCCGCCGTACCGACGTTCCAGCGTTTTGAGGATTGGGCACATGTATAAATCCATACTTGTTCCGATCGATCTCGGTGAAGCCAGTTCCTGGGAGAAGTCCTTGCCCACGGCCGTTGCGCTGGCGCGCACCTTTGGTGCTGCGCTCCATGTGGTAAGCGTTGTTCCGGATTTTGGCCGTTCGATCGTCGGGGGATACTTTCCGGAGGACTATGAGGCTGAGGCGCTCAACAAGGCAGGCGACCTGCTGAAAGCGTTTTTGGAAGACCACGCGCCGCCGGACGTGGCGATCAAGGGGCACATTGCGCACGGAACGATCTACGAGGAAATCAACAAGACGGCCGACAAACTGAAATGCGACATGATCGTGCTGGCATCGCATCGGCCGGAGTTGAAAGACTATCTCTTGGGCCCGAATGCTGCCCGTGTGGTGCGCCACGCGGACCAATCGGTGCTGGTTGTCCGCGACTGACACGCCGCGAAGTGGTGGTTCTTGAGGGCAGCGCGCTCGCACGGACCGCTCGCACAAAGGTGAAGGGGATCGGCCTTTGTTCCGCATGGGTCTTGCCGTAGAAGGGGCGAAATGGACATGAACCGGGGTGCCTCCCCAAAGCCATGAGTGCTTGATGCTTCAGGAAGTCACGATATTGGGCGCTGTGTTTGCCGGCGTCCTGTCTTTTGTATCGCCCTGCGTTTTGCCCCTCGTTCCCCCGTATCTCGGATTTTTGGCCGGCGTATCCCTTGAGGAACTCACAGGCGAGGAAAACGACCGGGCAGGCGTGTCGCAAAAGGTGTTCTTGAGCGCGCTGGCCTTTGTCGCGGGTTTTTCCACTGTGTTTGTGATCCTTGGTGCAAGCGCCAGCCTGCTCGGTCAGTTCGTCACCCAGCATATTCAGTTTCTGGGATACATTGCCGGCGCGGCCATCATCGTGATGGGGCTGCATTTTCTCGGCGTGTTCCGGATCGGGCTCTTGTACCGGGAGGCCCGGGTCCATGTGGAGCGCAAGCCGGCCGGTTTTATCGGTGCCTATTTGATCGGGCTCGCGTTCGCCTTCGGATGGACTCCGTGCGTCGGACCCATTCTGGCGGCCATCCTGTTTGTTGCCGGATCGGAGGACACCGTTGCCCAGGGCGCGCTGCTGCTCAGCGCCTACGCGCTCGGTCTCGGCATTCCGTTTTTACTGGCGGCGATGTTTGCCGGGCCGTTCCTGCGGTTCATGGGCCGGTTCAAACAGCATATGGGCCTTGTCGAAAAGACGATGGGCGGCGTGCTGGTGCTGACCGGCGTCATGTTCCTGACCGGCCAGATGGCGGTGTTTTCCTTCTGGCTGCTTGAGACTTTCCCGGTGTTCCAGCAGATTGGCTGACCGGCGGCCACTTCACTCTAATTCAACGCCAGTTCTTCAGCGCTAAGAGCCTCGCCGGCAAAAAGGGCCGGATGGCACGTGGCGGTCATGTCAAGCAGTTGCAGGCAGGCCGCGGCCGCGTCGGCTGCGTTTCCGAACGGGCCGACCATGAGCTGGACCGCGTTTTCAGAAGTCTCGGCGGCAAGAAGCAAAGGCTGAAGATTGCGCATCCGTTCATCGTTTTGTTCGGCAAATCCCGCCCACGCCACAACGGCGTCGGAGCGGGTTGCATATTGCCCGACAACCGCGCCGAAATCGGACCGTTGAAGCACGGAGCCCCCGGTGCCACGCAACCGTCCGACCGCGGCCGACGGCTCCACGATTTGCGGACGGAGCGGATTGGCGGCGGGCGCCGGGCTGGCGGACTGTTGTTGCGGATCGATGGATCCGGTCGCTTCGGGCGCCGATGTGCCGGTCGGCAGAGCGACGATGCGCACCGGCGTGCCGGCAAACGGATCGAAATCGGCCGGTTGCGGTGTTTCACGGATCGGGACCACTTCAACAGCCGCATCGCGCCCGGCAGAAGCGATCGGCTCACCCGGCGCGGAGGGGTGGGCATCCGTCCCCTCACTCATCACGGGTTTGGCTGCTTCGGGCGTCGGCATCCCGGTCACGGCCATACCGGTGTCCGGAATGACGGGCGTGATACGGCGACTGGCATCCTCTTCAGGCGCGCGCGCGTTTTCCAGCATGTGTTCGAGAACGGCAAGACGCTGCAGATCGCGGGCCTGCTGATCGGAATAGCTGTCGAGAACCTGGCGCATGCTGATAAACTGACGCTCAAGCATGTCGATCCGGGCGCGCAGCGCGTCCTCGGTCGGCGTGCCGGCCGGCGCATCGCGCCGTTCATGAATCCCAATGTCGAATCGCGGACCGTCGCCATCAATCGATCCGGTGACCGACACCGGGCCGTTCGGCGGCAGCGGCGTCCCGATCGCCGCAAACCGGTCATTGAAATTTAAAGCTGGTTCTGAGAACTGGACCGATGCGAATCCGATGCTGCCGAACAAGATCGCCGCCAGAGCCCAAGCAGTCAGGGAAAGACGCTGCGGGGTCAGCGTTTCCTTCACCTTTTCTGCGATAGAAGAGGGCTGTCGGGTTTCGGGCAAAGCGGGATCTTTCTCGTCGCCGGCGAATCTGCATGCAGGGCATCCCATTTCACCGCATTTACGGTTAATGAACAACGAATGAGAACCTGCTTCCCCCCAGAACTTCATATCGCCTGAACGCACATCACCGGCGCCGGTCAATGGCGCGTCATTCCGGAAAACCACAATGCCACACCGCACCTGCCTTTCCATCGTTCTGGCCGCCGGCCTTGGAACCCGGATGCGTTCCAAATTGCCGAAAGTGCTTCACGAAATCGGCGGACTTTCGATGATCAGCCACGTCTTGAACACCGTGCAGGCTGCCGGGTCCGACGCTATCGCGGTGGTGATTGGACCGCAGATGGACGAACTGGAGACGCAACTGCGCGCCAGGGAGAATGTGGCGCCTTTTGTCCAAAATGAACGCCTTGGGACAGCGCACGCCGTTCTCGCGGCCCGGCGCGCCCTGGAAAGCGGGGCCGACGACATCCTGGTTCTGTTCGGCGACACCCCTTTGGTGACATCTGGAACGATTGCCCGCGTCCGCGAGGCTCTCAGTGCCGGCGCGGATATGGTCGTGGTCGGCTTCGAGGCGGAAAACCCTTTTGGATACGGCAGGTTGCTGATGGACGGCGATCGCCTGGCCGCGATCCGGGAAGAAAAGGACGCAAGCGCTTCTGAGCGCGTGGCCACCTTCTGCAACTCCGGCATCATGGGATTTTCCGGGGTTCATGCGCTTCGCATCCTCGATGCGATCGGCAATCAGAACACCAAGGGCGAGTATTATTTGACCGACGCGGTTGAAATCGCCAACGCGCAGAGCCTCAAAGTGGTGGCTGTCTCCGCCGAAGAGGATGAAGTCCAGGGCATCAACACCAAGGGACAACTGGCGAAGTGCGAGGCGGTGTTTCAGGCGAAAATGCGCCAGGCGGCGATGGAGAACGGCGTGACTTTGATTGCGCCCGAAACGGTTTTCTTCGCCCATGACACGCGGCTTGCCGCCGATGTCGTTGTTGAACAGAACGTCGTGTTCGCAGCCGGAGTGAGCGTGGAGGACGGCGCCAGAATTCGCGCCTTCAGCCATTTGGAAGGCGCGAAGGTCGGAGCAGGGAGCGTGGTCGGGCCTTATGCGCGCCTGCGCCCCGGCGCGACGCTCTCCGACCAGTCCCATATCGGCAATTTCGTGGAGATCAAGAACGCCACCATTGGCGTTGGCGCGAAGGTCAATCACGTGTCCTACATCGGCGATGCCAGTGTCGGCTCCCGCAGCAATGTCGGCGCCGGTACGATCACCTGCAACTATGACGGCATCAACAAACACCGGACCGAGATCGGGGCCGGAAGTTTCGTCGGATCCAACAGCACGCTGGTGGCGCCGGTCTCGCTTGGAACAGGGGCCTATGTCGCGGCCGGGAGCGTCGTGACCGATCCGGTTCCCCGCGATGCGCTGGCCGTCGGGCGGCAGCGGCAAGTCAACAAGGAAGGCCGCGCCAAGACGCTGCGCGCGAAGCTTCAGGCACAAAAAGACAAGACCCGATAGGCGCGCTTCCATTGCGGCGGGCCAGGTTCATTGTCACCGATTGCAACAGGGATTGATTTCAAACGGCGGCGATCGCTCGTCTAAACGGGGTCCGCTGGCGGTGCGAAACAAGGATCATGGCCGATGTGCGGAATTGTCGGAATTCTCGGAACGGAAGCGGTTGCCCCGCAGCTTCTCGATGCGTTGAAGCGCCTGGAGTACCGCGGCTACGATTCGGCCGGCATCACGACCGTTAACGGCGGCGCGTTTCAAAGAAAGCGGGCCGAGGGCAAACTGCGCAATCTGGAATCGGCTCTGGCGTCCGGTCCGCTTGCAGGCAACGCCGGCATCGGCCACACAAGGTGGGCCACGCATGGCGCGCCAAACGTCCGCAACGCCCATCCGCACATCGCGGGCCGCGTTGCCGTGGTCCACAACGGGATCATCGAGAATTTTCAAGACCTTCGCAACGAGATCCTGGTCGCGGGCGGGGACCTTCAATCGGACACCGACACGGAAGTGGTCGCTCATTTGATCGACCGGAAGCTGTCGTCCGGGCTCAGCCCCAAGGAGGCTGTCGCGGAGGTTCTGCCGAAGCTGAAAGGGGCGTTCGCGCTGGCGCTTTTGTTCGAGGGTGACGAGGATCTTTTGATCGGCGCGCGAAAAGGCTCGCCCCTGGCCGTCGGGCACGGCACGGGCGAAATGTATCTTGGCTCCGATGCCATTGCCCTGTCGCCGTTCACCGACCGCATCACCTATCTGGAGGAAGGCGACTGGGCGGTCCTGACCCGAAGCGGGGTGTCCATCTTCGATTCCCAGAACAAGCCGGTATCGCGCCGCGAATCGCGCTCGGCGGTGACCGCGGGCCTCATCGACAAGGGCAATTACCGCCACTTCATGGCCAAGGAGATCCACGAGCAACCGGAAGTGCTCGGCCACACGCTGTCGCACTACATCGATCTTGGAGAAAAACGGATCCGGATCCCGGCAATCGAGGCCCTGGATTTCAAATCCCTCGACCGCATCGTTCTGTCCGCCTGCGGCACCGCCTTTTACGCCGGACTTGTCGCGAAATACTGGTTCGAAAAATACGCACGGCTGCCGGTTGAAATCGACATCGCCTCGGAGTTCAGGTATCGCGAAACGCCAATGTCGGGCCGCGACTGCGCATTGTTTATCTCGCAGTCCGGCGAAACCGCCGATACACTGGCCTCACTGCGCTATTGTAAGGCGCAGGGCGCGGTCATCGGCGCGGTGGTCAATGTGGCGGAAAGCACCATCGCGCGCGAGGCGGACGTGGTGTTTCCAACGATTGCCGGACCGGAAATCGGTGTGGCCTCGACTAAAGCTTTCACCTGCCAATTGACGGTCCTTGCCGCCTTGGCCGTGCATGCGGGGCTCGTTCGGGGTCACATCACGGTGGACGAGGAAGCGGAACTCGTCGAGGCGCTCGCCGCCGTGCCCAATTTCGCGCTTTCGGCTTTGAAAACCGAACCGGCGATCGAAGCCATGTCCCAAACCCTCGCCAAAGCGTCCAACGCGCTTTATCTCGGGCGCGGCACGAATTTCCCCTTGGCATTGGAAGGCGCCTTGAAGCTCAAGGAGCTGTCCTACATCCACGCCGAAGGCTATGCGGCCGGCGAACTCAAGCATGGTCCGATCGCGCTGATCGACGAAACGCTGCCGGTGTTCGTCATCGCGCCGCATGACGGTATTTACGAAAAAACCGTCTCCAACATGCAGGAGGTGGCCGCCCGGGGCGGCCGGATCGTGCTCCTCACCGATGAGAATGGCGCGGACAAGGGATCGGCCGCGGCGGAGACGATCATCCTTCCGGCCATGCATGACCTGATCACGCCGATCGTCTATGCGCTGCCGGTTCAGCTCTTGGCCTACCATACGGCGGTCTTCATGGGGACGGACGTCGATCAACCGCGCAATCTCGCCAAATCCGTGACCGTGGAATGAGGGCTGTCCCTATTCGCCGGCGTTGATCGACGAGGGGCGGGAGGCGACAAAACCCGCGCAGGCCGCGATCACCAGCCCCACAACACCCAGAAGCCAGACCGGCGGGCTGGTCAGCCAGAAAAACAGGATGAAACCCGCCGTCATGCCGGCAAGCGCGAAGATCTTTGCCCGCACCGGAATGACGCCATGATCGCGCCAGGCCTTGATGGGCGGTCCGATGGTCGGGTGGCTCAGCATCCGCGCTTCAAGTTTCGGTGAGGAGCGTGCAAAACAGGCGGCCGCCAGAATAAAAAAGATCGTCGACGGCAGGACCGGCAAAACGGCACCGACCGCGCCGACGGCCAGACAGCAGAATCCGAGCACCTTATATGTGGCACGCCGCACGCATTGCCTCCAATTCGCGCAACACGCGCGTTCGATCGATCAAAATTAACACAGGCAAGGAATACCGCAGTGTCATATAGGTTCCTATGTAGGGTAAAACGGGCGATGAGACGAATGCCGACGGAACTCTGGAGCGGAATTGGCGCATGACGCGGGACAAGCATACACATGATGACCATGCCGGGGGGCACAAGGGTCACTTCGCGACACGTCTGCGCAATTATTTCCTGACCGGTCTGGTGATCACCGGGCCCATCGGGATCACGCTTTGGCTCACCTGGACCTTCATCAACTGGGTCGACGGTCTTGTCACGCCCCTGGTGCCGCGGGTCTATCATCCCGAGACCTATCTGCCGTTTTCCATTCCAGGCTTCGGTCTGATCGTCGCGGCTGTTCTTCTCACCATGATCGGGTTTCTTGCCGCCAATTTCGCCGGCCGCAGTCTGATTTCCTTCGGCGAATCAGTGGTTGCCCGCATGCCGCTGGTGCGCAATCTCTATAGCGGTCTCAAACAGATCTTCGAAACAATCCTCGACGAACGCGGCAACACGTTCACCAAGGCCGCCTTGATCCAGTATCCCCGCCAGGGTCTTTGGGCGATCGCCTTCATTTCCACCGAAACGAAAGGCGAAGTGGCCAAGCGGCTGGCGGAGAAATCGGGAATGATGTCGGTGTTCCTCCCGACCACACCGAATCCGACCTCCGGGTTCTTGTTGTTCGTGCCGAAAGCGGATGTGATCGAGCTCAGCATGAGCGTGGAGGACGCGGCCAAACTCGTGATTTCGGCCGGGCTCGTAAATCCCGAGTATCCGGAATTGCTTGAAGAGTTCATGGACAAGTCCGCGGCCGAACAGGTCAGCGCACGGTCAAGCAGCCGGGCCGTTGGCGCGGCGCCGCGCGAGGACGCCTGATCGGTCTCCGTGCGGTTTTATCCGGCCCTGAGCAACATGATCGCCTCGTCGCGCCCAAACAAATATAGCAGGGCGCGCAAGGCTTGCCCGCGCGGCGACTGCAATTGCGGATCCGTTTCCAGGATCAGACGGGCGTCGTTGCGGGCCGTTTCCATCAAATCGGTGTGGTGCTCGGCCTGGGCGATGCGAAACCCCGGCATGCCCGACTGGCGCGTGCCGAGGATTTCGCCGCCGCCTCGCAGCTTCAGATCTTCCTCGGCGATCAGAAATCCGTCATTGGTTTCGCGCATGATGTTGAGGCGCGCGGCGGCGGTTTCACCGAGCGGCCCCTTGAACAAGAGCACGCAGGTGGACGGTTTGTCGCCCCGCCCGACCCGGCCGCGAAGCTGGTGAAGCTGGGCGAGACCGAACCGCTCGGCATGTTCGATGACGATGATCGTGGCATCGGGCACGTCGACGCCCACTTCAATGACCGTGGTCGCCACCAGCACCCGCGTGTCTCCGGTCTTGAAGGCTGTCATCCCGGCGTCCTTTTGATCCGCCGTCATCCGCCCGTGCACCAGGGACACCGGCTGGCGCAATTCGT
Organism: Roseibium sp.; assembly: GCA_017643215.1. GTDB lineage: Bacteria > Pseudomonadota > Alphaproteobacteria > Rhizobiales > Stappiaceae > Roseibium. The sequence goes on from JAEPNV010000002.1 coordinate 399,434, forward strand.
ACTCCAACACCCGGTGCCGGTCTTCGACGGCGGCCAGATCGATCTTTTCCGATTCCTCCACCAGCGGGCAGATCCAATAGACCTTCTGGCCGGCGCCGATCGCATTCCCGACCCGGCCCACGATCTCATCCAACCGGTCGAGCGATGCCGAAACGGTGGTGATCGGCTTCCGGCCCGCCGGCTTTTCCGTCAGGCGCGACACATCCATATCGCCGAAACTGGTCAGCACCAGCGTGCGCGGGATCGGCGTCGCCGTCATGACGAGAACATCGACGCCCTTGCCCTTTTCCGACAGGGCGAGCCGCTGGTGCACGCCGAACCGGTGCTGTTCGTCGACCACGATGATCCCAAGGCTCTTGAACGCGACCGACCCTTGAAACAGCGCATGGGTTCCAACAACGAGGTCAATCTCACCATTAAGAATTTTTTCCTGGATATCGCGCCGTGCCTTGGCCGTGTCCTTGCCCGTCAGGAGCGCCAGACGGATCCCGGCCTTGGCGCAAAGCGGTTCCATGGAGGCAAAGTGCTGCCGCGCCAGGATCTCCGTCGGTGCCATCAGGGCGCCTTGCGCGCCGGTTTCAGTCACCTGGGCCAGCGCCGCCAGCGCGACCACGGTCTTGCCCGAGCCGACATCGCCCTGCAACAGCCGAAGCATGCGCACCGGCCGCGCCAGATCCGCGTTGATCTCCGAAATCGCCTGGGCCTGGCTGGCGGTGAGCTGAAAGGGCAGGGCGGCAAACACCGATTTTTGCAGATCGCCCTGTGGCGTGCGGGCGATGCCGCCAAGCTGACGCATGTGTGCCCGGACAAGGGCGAGCGCCAATTGGCTCGCCAATAGCTCGTCATAGGCAAGCCGGCGATAGGCCGGCGCCTCCGGGTTGAGATCGTTTTTTCGTTGCGGGTGGTGCAGTCCTTCAAGTGCCTTTGCAAAGCCAGGCCAAGCCTCGCGCGCTTGATGGGCCGGATCCAGCCATTCGGGCAGCGCGGGCACCCGCTCAAGCGCGGCGGCCATCGCCTTTTGCAAGGTTTTTGCCGCAAGACCGGCGGTCAGCGGATAGACCGGTTCGATGACCGGCAGGGCGGCGGCGTCCTGTGGCGGCAGCACATAGTCCGGGTGCACCATTTGCGGACGCTCGTTGAACCACTCGACCTTGCCGGACACGATCCGGCGGGCGCCTTCTGGAAACGTCTTTTCCAGCCAGTCGCGCCGCGGATGAAAGAACACAAACGTGATCTGGCCGGTGTCGTCGAAGCCTTGAATGCGATAGGGCGCCTTGCCGCCGCGCGGCGGGGCCTGGTGGCGGCCGATCTCGACATCGAGCGTCACGATCTCGCCGTTTTCGGAATAGGCGATCCCGGGCTTGTGGCTGCGGTCGATCACCGCATGGGGGACGTGAAACAGAAGGTCGGCGACCGTCGCGTCCCGGTCCGGCGCGCGCGACACCAGTCCGGCGACGGTTTTCGCGATTTTCGGCCCGATCCCGGGAAGGGCGGAGACCGGTGCAAACAGCGGATCAAGAACCGGGGGACGCATGGGGCCGAGAAGTCATCCAGGAACAGCGGAACGCCGCCCTATGTCGCACAGGCCGCGCCGCCCCGGCAACACCACCGGTGCGCCAATAGCAATGCTGACAGGCGATCCATCGCGCGCTATATAGCCGCCACACGTGGCGATGCGGTTTCACAGGTTTAGGCTTTCCAATGACGTCTTCCCAAAGCGGCTCCGCCGGTTCCGATCCGTCCGGACGCGATCCCCGGCGCAAAAAAATCCTGTTCCGCTGCTGGCACCGCGGCATGAAAGAGATGGATTTGTTGCTGGGCGGCTTCGCGAAGGCGCATATCGATGATTTGGACGAAACCGAACTGGCGGAACTTGAACATCTTTTGACCGCGCATGACCAGGATCTTTACGCCTGGATGACCGGCCGCCGGCCGCTGCCGGCCGAATGGGATGGACCGCTCTACCGGCGCATCATCGCCTATCACGAGGCCAACATCGCCTCACTGAACACCTGAAGACTAAAGACGGGACGAAACCGGTGTTTGAACGCCTGTTGAACGATCGCGCCAACGTGACGCTGGCGAGCGTGCCCGATGGCGCGGAAGGCTACGCTTTGGCGCGGCTGTTGCAAGACCATGCGCAATCCGGCTTGGCGCTGGTGTTCATCGCCCGCGATGCCACCCGCATGCAGATGGTGACCGAAGCGCTCGCCTTCTTTCACCCCGGCGCCGATGTCCTCCAGCTGCCGGCCTGGGACTGTCTTCCCTATGACCGGGTGTCCCCCAATGCGGCGATCAGCGCACGGCGGCTTTTGGCGCTCGGGCACCTTTCCCGCGGCGTGACATCCCCCCGGCCGACGGTTTTGATGACGACGGTCAACGCGGCCCTTCAGCGGGTGCCTGAACGGGGCTGGATGGCCGAGCAGACGCTCTCCATGGCGCCGGGCAACCAGCTCAACATGGCCAACATCGCATCCTGGCTGGAAAAGAACGGCTTTTCGCGCACGCCCACCGTCCGCGAAACCGGGGAGTTCGCGGTCCGGGGCGGCATTGTCGATCTGTTCGCACCGGGAAGCGGCGAACCGGTGCGGCTCGACTTTTTCGGCGATACGCTGGAATCGATCCGCTCGTTCGATCCGGCGACCCAGCGCACCTTGAAGCAGCTTAAACACCTTGATCTGGTGCCGATGAGCGAGGTCGTTCTGTCCGACGAGGCGATCTCGCGCTTCCGCCGGTCGTACCTGGCCAGTTTCGGCGCCGCCAGCCGTGACGATGTGCTGTATCAGTCGATCAGCGACGGCCGCCGCTATGCCGGCATGGAGCACTGGCTGCCGCTGTTTCACGAACGGCTCGAAACCCTGTTCGACTATATCGGCGATACGCCGGTGGTTTTGGATACGCTCGCAGCCGATGCCGTTCGCGAGCGGCTGGACCAGACCCAGGATCACTATGCGGCGCGCGCGGAGGCCCGGCATCAGGGCACGAGCGCTGGAACGGTGCCCTATATGCCGGTCGAGCCGGACCGGCTTTATTTTACGCAAGGTGAGTGGACCGCATCGCTCGCGGACATGGCCACCGCGGCGCTCGATCCGTTCACGCCGCCGCCGGGGCAGGGCAAGACCGTCATCGATCTTGCCGGCCGGCAGGGACGCAATTTTGCCGCCGAACGCACCGCCGGCGACGTCAACATCTTCGACGCGCTGACGAACCACGTGCGCGGACTTCAAAAAGACGGCAAACGGACCGTGATCGCCTGCTGGTCGGACGGTTCGCGCGACCGGCTCGGCCAGATCCTTTCCGACCATGGCCTTTCCAACGCGGTTTTTGCCGACACGATGGACGCCGTGCGCGCGCTCCCCGAAAAGACCGCGGCGTTGTCGGTGCTCGGCATCGAGCACGGGTTTGAACTGCCGGACATTGCCTTTATCGGCGAGCAGGACATCCTCGGCGACCGGCTGGTGCGCAAGAGCCGGCGCAAGGCCAAGGGCGCCGATGTCATCAGCGAGGCCTCCGGCCTGTCGGAGGGCGATCTCGTGGTCCATGTCGAACATGGCATCGGCCGGTTCGTCGGCCTGAAGACCATCGAGGCCGTCGGCGCGCCCCATGACTGTTTGGAGCTGCAATATGCCGGCGGCGACAAGCTCTATCTTCCGGTTGAAAATATCGAACTCCTGTCCCGTTACGGCTCGGAGGACACGGAGGTTCAGCTCGACAAACTCGGCGGCGGCGCTTGGCAGGCCCGCAAGGCGAAGCTCAAGAAACGCATCCTGGAAATCGCCGACGGGTTGATCAAGACGGCCGCCGAACGGGCGCTCAAGACGGCGCCGGTGGTGGAAACGCCGGAAGGCGTCTACGACGAGTTTTCCAGCCGGTTCCCTTACGAGGAGACCGACGACCAGCTGACCGCGATCGATTCCGTCTTTGACGATCTGGCCTCCGGCCGGCCGATGGACCGGCTGATCTGCGGCGATGTCGGCTTCGGCAAGACCGAAGTGGCGCTGCGGGCCGCGTTCATCGCCGCCATGTCCGGGCGCCAGGTGGCCGTCGTCGTGCCGACGACCCTGCTCGCCCGCCAGCACTTCAAGACGTTTTCGGAGCGCTTTCACGGCCTGCCGATCAACGTCGCGCACGCCTCGCGCCTGGTGCCGGCGAAACAGCTCACCCAGACCAAGAAGGGCCTCAGCGACGGCTCGGTCGATATCGTCATCGGCACCCACGCGCTTCTTGGCAAATCAATCACCTTTCGCGATCTCGGGCTTTTGATCATCGATGAGGAGCAACACTTCGGCGTCAAGCACAAGGAACGGCTGAAGCAGCTGAAATCCGACGTCCATGTCATGACGCTGTCGGCGACCCCGATCCCGCGCACGCTGCAACTGGCGCTGACCGGCGTTCGGGAACTCTCGCTGATCGCCACCCCGCCGGTGGACCGGCTCGCCGTGCGCACGTTCGTGTCGCCGTTTGACCCGCTGGTGGTGCGCGAGGCGCTCTTGCGCGAACACTACCGCGGCGGACAGAGTTTTTATGTCTGCCCGCGGCTCGCGGACCTTGCCGAGCAGAAGCAGTTTCTCGACGACAACCTGCCGGAACTGAAAGTCGCCGTTGCCCATGGCCAAATGCCGCCGGGCGAACTGGAAGACGTCATGAACGCCTTTTACGAGGGCAAGTACAATGTGCTGCTCTCCACCACGATCGTGGAATCGGGGCTTGATATTCCGACCGCCAACACGCTGATCGTCCACCGCTCGGATATGTTCGGTCTGGCCCAGCTCTATCAGCTCAGGGGCCGGGTGGGGCGCTCAAAAACCCGCGCCTACGCGCTCTTCACCGTGCCGGCGACGAAAAAACTGACGCCGGCGGCCGAGCGCCGCCTGAAGGTGCTGCAATCGCTCGAAACGCTCGGGGCCGGTTTCCAGCTTGCCAGCCACGATCTCGACATTCGCGGCGCCGGCAATCTTTTGGGCGAGGAACAGTCCGGCCACGTCAAGGAGGTCGGCTTCGAGCTTTACCAGCAGATGCTGGAAGAGGCGGTGGCGCAACTCAAGGACGGCGGGGCGGAATTCGGCGAGGAGCAATGGTCGCCGCAGATCAACATCGGCACGCCGGTGCTGATCCCGGAGGTCTACGTGCCCGACCTGCAGCTCCGCCTCAATCTCTACCGGCGGCTCGGCGATCTGACCGAGGCCGGCGAAATCGACGCCTTCGGCGCGGAAATGATCGACCGGTTCGGGCCGCTGCCCGACGAGGTGCAGCATCTTTTGAAGATCGTCTTCATCAAGGGCCTGTGCCGGAAGGCCAATATCGAGAAGGTCGACGCCGGCCCGAAGGGCATCGTGATCACCTTCCGCAACAACGAGTTCGCCAATCCCGGCGCGCTCGTCAGCTATATCGCCGAGCAGGGGGTTCTGGCCAAGATCCGGCCGGACCAGAAGGTGGTGCTCAGCCGCGAATGGGACAGCACCGACACCCGCCTCAAAGGCACGGCGACGGTCTTGACCAAACTGTCACGGCTCGCGGCAGCGGCGTGAGGATGTCTTCGGACGGGAGCCAACCAACGCTACCGGACCGGTGAACAGGATCACGAAACGAACTTAGCGCGACCAAGTTGTGAACGCCCTAATTGTCCAGCAATTGCAGTTGGAGCTGTTCCGGTTCGCCGCCCCGCCGAATGACCACAACTTCATCCTCGGAGACTATCCTGAAAACAGCGGTGAACTTGCCGTTGGAGCTCCCAGGCACGTTGAGGAAAAACGGCCATATTCCCGAACGGTCGATTGTGAAACGCGCAACTTCGGGGGTGACCGCACCATCTTTTGGAAGGACCATAACCTGGTAACTCCGGCCCAAAGATCGAAAACAATTTGAAAACTCATCCCAATTTATGGGACCAAATCTCGAATGCACAGAAGCAATGATTGTTGAAAGGCTGTCTTCAAGATCCCTCTTGCTGTGGGTCAACGCTAGACTGACTTTGGGAAAGTGTGCGCAAACTTCGTTTTTTGCAGCAGGACCGGCTGACATCGGCGCGAACCAGGACACGAGCCCCCAGCCGATCGCGGTCACGCCCGAAAACGCCGAGCGTCGTGAGACAGCCGCTTCTTGTGATCAGTTTGGCCATGGAGCGATCCCATTGGCGCGGGCCGGAGACCGGCCGGCAGGCGGTCTCGAAAATAGCTGTCCATCGCCATCAAGGCATAGTCGAGGGTCGAGTTAGTCACGACTTGGTCTCCGGAAATAGCCATGTTTCAAAATTCTTGCCAATCTTGACGTGCTGGAACGGTCTTGGCTGTCCAGACCGGGCTCTGGATACTCCGATAGCCAGGTCAGGCGGTCAGCGATGCCGGTGGTGACCGGAGCGTCGGTGACGGTCACGCTCGCGCCCACAAAGCGCACGCCCGGCCCGAGGACCGGTTCAGGATCGCCGGGAAACACCCGCTCCACCGAGGTCGGATCGGCCTCGTCGCCGAAGGCCACCATCAGCGGCAGCTCTTCCTCCGGAACCGCGCATGTGCCTGTCACAGTCCCGAGAAAGCGGACGAACCCGGACGGGCCGAGCTCATCGCGTTTTTCCCAAAGGCCGCAGGCATCGGCGAGGAGGAAGTCGTATCGTCCCTTCACGCCGCCGGTATAGGTCCCGTCCGGGGTCGGGCTGGTCAGAAGCACAAAGACGGATTTGCGGTCAGGCAGGTCGACAATCACAGCCTCGCCGCTCGCCGTCAGCAGAAACATCTTCTGGCTCAGCCCCCGCAAGCGTTTCGTATGGAGCCTGTGCACGCCGCTGCCGGTGACTTGTTTGCTGTCGACCTCGAACGTGACATCGAGCCGGTAGTGCAGGGTCGAGACCGGGTACATCTGATTGACGAACAGCCCCAAAAGGGTGAGCGCGGCCGCCGCAAGACCGATCACAACAAGGATTTTTGTCATGGCCGCCTATACCGGGTTGTTGACACTTGTGTCCGGCTGAACGTCAAGAGTTCGGCTTGCCACACGGGACGCCGCCCCGCGCCGTGCCACCCCGGCCGCCGAGCCGGGGTCCAGCATTTTGCGGCAATGCTGATTTTTAAACGAAACACCGGGCGTGCTGGGTCCTGGATGGCCGATTGCGCGTCTTCCGGGAGGGCATCCAAGAGCGGGCCGCGTCGCTTTCGGCTGCCACGTGTATCGGAATCAGGAGTGCCCGTCATGATTGCGGTAGTTTGAACGGACCCGCGCGCCAATTCAAAGGCTTCCTCGGCTGAACGCAGGATATTCAGCCAGCGTGCTTAATGATATCTGACGGCGTACGGCAGGGGCGGCGTGCGGCAGGCCGGGCGCGCGCTCAGAACCAGACCGGGGCCTGGGTCCAGCCTTCCGCGCCGATCAGCGGCACGAAGCGGACGCCGCCCAGATTGTCTTCCTTGAAATCCTCCTGCGACACACGGGTCAGACGGATGAGGTCCTGGCTGCCGCTGGAGCGTCCCACCGGCATGACCAGCCGCCCGCCAACCGCCAGTTGGTCCTTGAGGGCCTTTGGGACACTCGGCCCGCCGGCGGTCACGGAAATCCCGTCATAGGGCGCGTCCTCCGGCCAGCCGAGCGTGCCGTCCCCGCAGATCACGGTGACGTTTTGATGGCCGGATGCCCTCAGATTGTCCCGGGCAAGATCGGCCAGGTCCGCGACCCGCTCGACCGTCACGACCTGTTTGGCGATTTCGGCAAGCACCGCGGCCGCATAACCACCGCCAGTGCCGATCTCCAGGACATTTTCACCGCCCGAAAGCCCCAGCGCCTCCGTCATCAGCGCGACGATATAGGGCTGGGAAATCGTCTGCCCAGAACCGATGGGCAGGGGATAGTCTCCATAGGCGCACTGCCGGTCCTCCTGGGCCACAAACAGGTGGCGTGGCACCTTGCCCATGGCCGCAAGGGTGTTTTTGTCCTTGATGCCGCGCGCTTCCAGTTGATCGCGCACCATTTGCTGCCGCGGGGCTATATACGTATCGGCCATAGCGCAGCAGAGCTCCTTCGTGATGGCCCGCAAGCGGTGATGCCGCCGGCCTGTCCACCTTTTGTCAGTCTCTGCTCCGCCGCCCCGTCCGTCTGTGATCTGGCTCAATTGGGCTGCGGCAAAACGCCTGGGTCAAGACGCGCCGGGCCGGCCGGGTTTGACGCAGGCGGGAAACGATCTGTTAAGCGCAAGACGGCATCATAACGCGCATTAGACCACAGTCATCGCGTCAAGGTCTCCAAGTTCCGTGCCTGCACCCACCCGCCAACGCAAAAAATCGTTTCTGCGCCGTCTCATCATACCCGCCGCCGCTCTTGCCGCGCTTGCCTATTTCGGCTTTCACGCGCTCAACGGAGAACTCGGCCTTGTCGGCCGGGCGCGGATCGAGCACGAGGTCAACAAGCTGGAAACCGATCTTGCCAAGCTCGTCGCCGAACGCCAGGAACTGGTGTCACGGGTCAGTCTGATGCGCCCTGAAAGCCTTGATCCGGACATGGTGGATGAGCGCGCGCGCCTCAATTTAAACATGATCCACCCCCAGGAAGTGATCATTTTAAGACCGACCACCGGCGACGCAATTGTAAACTAGTTTTCAGTTGATTTCAGGGTATTAACTTAATTTCAGTTTATTTGAATAACCCGCTATAAAACAGACATCTACATCCGCACTTTCGGAAAATACAGAGGATTGGATTGACAAGGTCTGCGGGTTACTCTCCGCTGGCCTGTCTAAGGGGAAACGTCACGCCGAGAAGAGGGTCATGGCCACAGCGAAAAAGTCATCATCCGGCACGGCCGCCAAAAGCGCCAGCCGGTCCCGCGGGGCTGCCAAGAAGGCGGCGCCCGCGATCGCCGAGTTCGACAAGGACCAGGAACTCCACGCCTACCGCGAGATGCTGCTCATCCGCCGGTTTGAGGAAAAAGCCGGACAGCTTTACGGCATGGGGTATATCGGCGGCTTTTGCCACCTCTATATCGGCCAGGAGGCCGTCGTCATCGGCTTGCAGATGGCCAAGATCGAAGGCGATCAGATGATCACCGCCTACCGGGATCATGGCCACATGCTGGCGATGGGCCTCGATCCGAAGGGGGTGATGGCCGAACTCACCGGACGCCGCGGCGGCCTGTCGAAAGGCAAGGGCGGGTCCATGCACATGTTCTCCAAGGAACAGCATTTTTATGGCGGCCACGGCATCGTCGGCGCGCAGGTCTCGCTTGGCACCGGTCTCGGGTTCGCCAACAAGTACCGCGAAAACGGCAATGTCTGCATGACCTTCTTCGGCGATGGCGCGGCCAACCAGGGTCAGGTCTATGAGAGCTTCAACATGGCCGGGCTGTGGAAGCTGCCGGTCATCTACGTGATTGAAAACAACCGCTACGGCATGGGCACCAGCGTCGAGCGGGCCTCGTCGACCACCGACCTGTCCCAGCGCGGCGCCTCGTTCGGCATTCCGGGCGAAAAGGTCGACGGCATGGATGTGCGCGCCGTCATGGCGGCCTCGGAAAAGGCCATGGACTGGTGCCGGTCCGGCAAGGGCCCCTACATCCTGGAAATGGTCACCTACCGCTATCGCGGCCACTCCATGTCCGACCCGGCCAAGTACCGGTCGAAGGACGAAGTGCAGAAGATGCGCACCGAGCATGACCCGATCGAGCAGGTCCGCAAGCGGCTTCTGGACAAGGACTGGGCGACAGAAGACGAGCTGAAAGCCATCGACAAGGATGTGCGCGCCCATGTGGCCGAAGCCGCCGAATTCGCGCAGACCGATCCCGAACCGGACGCGTCCGAACTCTACACCGATATTCTGCTTTAAGGGCGGGGGGAAACCATGCCGATCGATATCCTGATGCCGGCCCTGTCGCCGACGATGGAGGAAGGAAAGCTCGCCAAATGGCTGAAAGCCGAGGGCGACACCGTATCCGCAGGCGATGTCATCGCCGAAATTGAAACCGACAAGGCGACCATGGAAGTGGAAGCCGTTGACGAGGGCACCCTGGGCAAGATCCTGGTCGCCGAGGGCACGGACGCGGTCAAGGTCAACGAGAAGATCGCCATTCTTCTGGCCGAGGGCGAAGACGCCAGCGCGGCCGACGCCGCTGCCGCCGCGCCCGCGGCCGCCGCAAGCCCCGCACCGGCTCCCGCTGCGGAAGCCCCGGCGCCGGCGCCTGTGGCCGCCGCGTCGGTTGCCTCCGAGCCGGCGGAGGATCCCGAGATCCCGGCCGGTACGGCCATGAAGACCTCGACCGTGCGCGAGGCTCTGCGCGATGCCATGGCGGAGGAAATGCGCCGCGACGGCGATGTCTTCGTGATGGGCGAAGAGGTCGCCGAATATCAGGGCGCCTACAAGATCACGCAAGGATTGCTCGACGAATTCGGAGCAAAACGGGTGATCGACACGCCGATCACCGAACACGGCTTTGCCGGACTGGGCGTTGGCGCGGCGATGGCCGGTCTGAAGCCGATCGTGGAATTCATGACCTTCAACTTCGCCATGCAGGCGATTGACCAGATCATCAACTCCGCCGCCAAGACGCTCTATATGTCCGGCGGCCAGATGGGTGCGCCGATGGTGTTCCGCGGCCCGAACGGGGCGGCCGCGCGCGTGGCGGCGCAGCACAGCCAGGACTATGCGGCCTGGTATGCCCATGTGCCGGGCCTGAAGGTGATCCAGCCGTACTCGGCGGCCGATGCCAAGGGTCTGCTCAAGGCCGCGATACGCGATCCCAACCCGATCGTGTTCCTGGAAAACGAAATCCTCTACGGCCAGTCCTTCGAACTGCCGGACATGGACGACTTTGTCCTGCCGATCGGCAAGGCGAAGGTGGAACGGACCGGCTCCGACGTGACGCTGGTGTCGTGGGGGATCGGCATGACCTACACCACCAAGGCCGCCGATGAGCTTGCTGGAATGGGGATTTCCGCCGAGGTGATCAACCTTCGGACCATCCGCCCGCTCGACATCGACACGGTGCTTGCCTCTGTCCAGAAAACGGGCCGGATCGTCACCATCGAGGAAGCCTTCCCGATGTGTTCGGTGTCGTCGGAAATTGCCTATCAGGTTCAGGAAAAGGCGTTCGATTATCTCGATGCGCCGGTTCTGCGCGTGACGGGCAAGGACGTGCCAATGCCCTATGCGGCGAACCTGGAAAAGCTTGCCTTGCCGAGCGTTCCGGAAGTCATCGACGCGGTCAAGGCGGTCACCTACACGGCCTGAACGAGAGCGAGGGAGGCTTAAATGCCAATCAATATCACCATGCCCGCGCTCTCTCCGACCATGGAAGAGGGCAACCTGGCCAAGTGGATGGTCAAGGAAGGCGACACGGTCTCTGCCGGCGACGTCATAGCCGAAATCGAAACCGACAAGGCGACGATGGAAGTGGAAGCGGTCGATGAGGGAACCGTCGGCAAGATCGTCATTCCCGAAGGCACGGAAGGCGTCAAGGTCAACGAACTGATCGCCGTGCTTCTGGAAGACGGTGAGGACGCCAGCGCGCTTGAATCGTCCGGAAACGGGACCGGCGCGGTGGCGGGCAATGCGCCTGACAAGGCACCTGCCGTCCCGGACAGTGCGCCGGTCATCGAAGTCGGCGCCAAGGCGGCCGGAGACCCAATGCCCGCGCCGAGCACAGCGGACGGTTCACGCATCTTTTCCTCGCCTTTGGCCCGGCGATTGGCCCAGCAAAACGGCCTGGATCTGGCCCAGCTGTCCGGGTCCGGTCCTCATGGCCGGATCATCAAACGCGACATTGAGGCGGCGATCGCCGCGGGAACCGGCAAGGCCGCGGCCGCACCGGCCGCCGCGCCCGCTGCCGCGGCACCGGCCCCAGCACCCGCTGCCGGTCCGTCGGCGGAGCAGGTCCTGAAGCTGTTTGAGGACGGCTCCTACGAGCTTGAGCCGCATGACGGCATGCGCAAGACCATCGCCAAGCGGCTGACGGAATCCAAGCAGACCATTCCGCATTTTTATGTGTCGGTCGATTGCGAGCTCGACGCGCTGCTGGCGCTTCGGGCCCAGCTCAACGGCGCGGCGCCGACCGACAAGGATGGTAAGCCGGCGTATAAACTGTCGGTCAACGACATGACCATCAAGGCGCTGGCGCTGGCCTTGCGCGACGTTCCCGATGCCAACGTCTCCTGGACCGATGACGCCATGGTCAAGCACAAGCACGCCGACGTTGGCGTTGCGGTCTCGATCCCCGGCGGCCTGATCACCCCGATCGTCCGCCAGGCCGAGATGAAGCCATTGTCGGTCATCTCCAACGAGATGAAGGACATGGGCCGGCGCGCCAAGGAGCGCAAGCTGAAGCCGGAGGAATACCAGGGCGGCACGACGGCGGTCTCCAACATGGGCATGATGGGCGTGAAAGACTTTTCCGCGGTCGTCAATCCGCCGCACGCGACGATCCTGGCGGTGGGCGCCGGCGAAAAGCGCCCCGTCGTCAAGGACGACGCGCTGGCTGTTGCCATGGTCATGACCGTGACGCTCTCCACCGACCACCGCTGCGTGGACGGCGCGCTCGGCGCGGAGCTGCTGGCGGCCTTCAAGGGCTACATCGAAAACCCGATGTCGATGCTGGTCTGATCGGTTCCGATCGGCGGCGCGGCTCCCGGACATGGGGCCGCGCCGGTGTCTTATCTTCTTGAGTGCAGGAATTGGATTATGGCCGATACAGCCTACGACGTGATCATCATCGGCTCGGGACCGGGCGGGTATGTGACGGCGATCCGCGCCGCGCAGCTTGGGCTGAAGACCGCCATTGTCGAGCGGGAACACCTGGGCGGCATTTGCCTCAACTGGGGCTGCATCCCGACCAAGGCGCTGCTTAGGTCCGCCGAGATTCTCGATCACGCCAATCACGCCAAAAGCTTCGGTCTGAAGCTGGACGGCACGATGACCGCCGATGTGAAGGACGTCGTTGCCCGCTCGCGCGGCGTCTCCGGACGCCTGAATGGCGGCGTCGGTTTCCTCATGAAAAAGAACAAGATCGACGTGATCTGGGGCGAGGCGAAGCTGACCAAGCCCGGCGAGATCGTCGTCGGCAAGCCGTCTAAGCCCGCCGTGGAGCCGCAGCATCCCGCGCCCAAGGGCACGAAAGGCGAGGGCACCTACACGGCCAAACACATCATCGTCGCGACCGGCGCCCGTCCGCGCGCGCTGCCCGGTATCGAGCCGGACGGCAAGCTGATCTGGACCTATTTCGAGGCGATGAAACCCGACACAATGCCGAAAACCATGGTGGTCATGGGATCGGGCGCCATCGGCATTGAGTTCGCGTCCTTCTACCGCTCCATGGGCGTTGACGTCACGGTGGTCGAACTCATGGCCAATGTGATGCCGGTCGAGGACGATGAAATCTCCAAGTTCGCGCGCAAGGCGCTGGAAAAACGCGGTCTGAAAATCATCACCGAAGCCAAGGTCACGAAGGTCGACAAGGCGGCCAATTCGATCACCGCCCATGTCGAGACCAAGGACGGCAAGGTTTCCCAGATCACGACCGATCATCTGATCTCGGCCGTCGGTGTCCAGGGCAATATCGAAAATCTCGGCCTTGAAGCCCTCGGCGTGAAAACGGACCGCGGCTGCATCGTCATCGACGGATATGGCAAGACCAGCGTTCCGGGCATTTACGCAATCGGCGATGTCGCCGGTCCGCCGATGCTGGCGCACAAGGCCGAACATGAAGGCGTGATCTGCATTGAAAAGATCGCCGGCGTGCCGGGCGTCCACCCGATGGATCACGGCAAGATCCCGGGCTGCACCTACTGCAACCCGCAGGTCGCCTCCGTCGGCCTGACGGAAGCCAAGGCGAAAGAGCAGGGCCGCGATATCCGCGTCGGCCGCTACTCCTTCAATGCCAACGGCAAGGCCATCGCCCTTGGCGAAGACAACGGCATGATCAAGGTCATCTTCGACAAGACCACCGGCGAACTGCTCGGCGCGCACATGTGCGGGGCGGAGGTGACGGAACTGATCCAGGGCTTTGTGGTCGCCATGAACCTGGAGACGACCGAAGAAGATCTGATGCACACGATCTTCCCGCATCCGACCTTGTCTGAGATGATGAAGGAATCGGTGCTGGACGCCTATGGAAGGGTTTTAAACGCGTAGTTTTAGAGAACGGTCTCGGGCGCCGAGATTCTCAAACCCGGATCGGCTTGTGATCACGCTGGTCCTTCGTCCGCCCCTGCACGGAGACTGACCATGGATATCAAGGCAATTCTCATCTGGTGCGTGATCGGTATTCTGGCCGGCTGGCTGGCCAGTTTCTTTGTCGGCGGCGGCGGATTGATCCGCTATCTGCTGACGGGGCTGTTGGGCGCGTTTGTCGGTGGTTTCCTCTTCAAGATGGCCGGCATCAACATCAATCTCGGCAACTCCTACGTCAACGAGGTTGTGGTGGCTGCGGCCGGCGCGATCGTGGTTGTCCTGATCGCGCGCGTCCTGGCGTGATGAACGATAGGTGAAACGCTTCGGAAAGGACCCGGTATGGGCTTCATCCTCTGGATCATCATCGGCGTGATCGCCGGCGCCATCGCCCACCGGGTTCTCAACAGCCGCGGCGGGTTTTTGGGCAGTCTCGTGGTCGGGCTGGTCGGCGCGCTCGTTGGCGGCCAGTTGTCGCACATGTTCCGATTGAATGTCACCGGAGGCTTCATCGATCAGCTCATCGTGGCGACGCTTGGCGCGATCTTGTTCCTGTTTCTGTGGAAGAAGCTGTTCGGGTGATGGGCACACCGGCGACGGACATTGGGGCTGAAGATCCCGCCCACTCCCTGGACGCGTTTCCGTCGCGGACCACGGACAAGCTGCGCTACGCCGACACGGACAGGCAAGGCCACGTCAACAACGCGGTTTTTGCAACGTTTCTGGAAACCGGCCGGGTCGAAATTCTTTATAACAAGGACGGCCCGCTGGCAGCACCCGGCTGCGCCTTTGTCATCGCCCGGTTGGAGCTCGATTTTCTTTCGGAAATCAACTGGCCGGGAGACGTTGAGACCGGAACACGGATCACGCGGATTGGGACAAGTTCAGTGACGCTGGATCAGGCGGTCTTTCAAGATGGCCGGATTGCCGCGCGCGCAAAAACGGTCATTGTCCAGATGGACGAAACCACCCGCAAATCGAGCCCGCTTACTTCAAAGACGCAAGAATGCCTTTCGCAATTTGTGCGCCCTACGAATGACGCATAGCAGCCAAACCAGAGAAAACTTGATTTTTCGGTCGAGGAACGACACTTAGACGCCATGGTTACGATCGTTGACACGCTTGAAAGGACCGGGGACCGGCGCAAGGACGCGCAGGACCTCAGGCCCCGTCACCCCGAAAAGGCGCACCGGCCGGACAATCCGGTTCAGCGCAAGCCGAAATGGATCCGCGTCAAGGCGCCGACCTCGCCGGTTTACAGGGAAACGCACGAGGTCGTGCGGCAGAACAATCTCGTAACCGTATGCGAGGAAGCGGGCTGCCCCAACATTGGTGAATGCTGGTCGAAGAAACACGCCAGCTTCATGATCCTGGGCGACACCTGCACCAGAGCCTGCGCCTTTTGCAATGTGCGCACCGGCATGCCGGGACCGGTCGACCAGGACGAACCCGCCGGTGTCGCGGAAGCCGTGGCGACGATGGGCCTGGAACATGTCGTCGTGACGTCCGTCGACCGGGATGACCTCGATGATGGCGGTGCGACGCATTTTTCAAACGTGATCGCTGCGATCCGCAGCCGCTCGCCCAAGACGACGGTCGAGGTTCTGACGCCCGACTTCCTGCGCAAGGACGGGGCTTTGGAAATCGTCGTTGACGCGAAGCCGGACGTCTTCAATCACAACCTGGAAACGGTGCCGTCGAAATACCTGACCGTCCGGCCCGGCGCGCGCTATTTCCATTCCATCCGGCTGTTGCAGAAGGTCAAGGAACTGGATCCGTCGATGTTCACCAAGTCCGGGATCATGGTTGGGCTCGGCGAAGAACGCAACGAAGTGCTTCAGCTCATGGACGATCTGCGGTCGGCCGATGTCGACTTCCTGACGATCGGCCAATATCTGCAGCCGTCGAAGAAACACCATCCGGTGATGTCGTTCGTCTCGCCGGAAGAGTTCAAGGCCTATGAGCGGATCGCCTATGCCAAAGGGTTCTTGAAGGTCTCCGCCAGCCCGTTGACGCGATCTTCACACCATGCGGGTGAGGATTTCGCGGACCTGAAGGCCGCCCGCGCGGCCAAACTCGGCCACTGATCCCCCGTCACGGACAACACTCAAATCCTCAATGCCCAGTTTTACTTCCACCCACAAGGTTCGTCACAGCGCCAGCGACATGTTCAATCTTGTCGCAGATGTCGAGCAGTATCCGCAATTCGTGCCGCTTTGCCAGGCGTTGCATGTGCGCGGGCGCAAGGATCTGGGCGCCGGGCGGGAACTGCTCATTGCCGACATGACAGTGGCCTACAAGGTCTTCAAGGAGACCTTCACAAGCCGGGTGGAGCTTCGGCCGGAGGAAATGGCGATCTTGGTGGAGTATCTGGATGGTCCGTTCCGGCATATGGAAAACAAATGGACGTTCACCGAACGGGGCGCGGCCGTTTGTGATGTCGGTTTTTTCATCGCCTATGAATTCAAGAGCCGCACGCTCGGTTCCTTGATGGGGACCATGTTCGACCGCGCCTTCCGCAAGTTCTCGAGCGCCTTCGAAGCGCGCGCCGATCAGGTGTACGGCACCTGATTCTTATACCGGCTATTGAACGGGCTGAAACGCTTTTCGGATGCTTCTTATCCGCGACGCGCGGTTCATTTCGCCGGTCGATCCGCTGCGCAGCTGTTCGATCTCGTCGTTTGAAAGACCGAGGCTTTCCAGCGTGACCTGCCTGTCCGCGTCCGGGCAGTAAATTCCCCGGTCATCAAGGGCTTGGGCTTCGATGAAGAGGTCATGCCCGGCGGCGGCCTCCCGTTCGGCCCACAGCACGGTCGCGTCACGGACCCAAAAACGCCGTTCGCAGTAGACGACTTCCCGATAGCCTGGCTTCGGTTGTACCAGAATTTCATGAAATCCGCTGAATTCACCAGTTCCGGTCATGGACAGGAGGTAGAAGTCGTGTTCATCCGCGCCGGCAAGCGTGTCCGTGCCAGTCCAGGCCAGAATAAAGAGACTGACGTTCAAACACCATCGCATCGGGACATGGCGGAGCCGTGCGGGGCCGCTCCCTTATTGGCGTTGTTCCGGCTTCAGCGTCCGTGAAAGGTCTTGTTGAAAACGTCACCGGTGGACTTGTGAAACGACTTCTTGATAGCGGAGAACCGGTTCATGCGCTCGATCACGATACCATCGTTGATCACCACAAGATGTGGTTCGACCGAATAACCAAGATCTTCCAAGGTGACTTGATCGCTTGGCCGGTTGCACAAGGGTCGCCATCCGCGACCGCGGTTGAATTCAACCCGCACTTCGCGTTTCTTTTCCTGTTCCAGCTGGGTCCAGGCCACGGTCTTGGTTCGAACCCAATAGGGCCGCCCGCAATAGAAGACCTCGTGAAGACCGTCCTGCTGTTCCCTGAAAATCTTATGGCTTCCAAGGAATCCGCCGTCAGCCCCACGCGAGATGACGAAGAAGTCACCCTTGTTATGTGCCTTATCAGCGGCAATGGCCAGCGAACACGACATCAACAGGAATGTCATTGTGGCGAAAACTCGTCCCAACATGTCACAACCCGATCCAGGTTTCTCGGATGAGCCAGGTGCATTGCATGGCGCGAACACACTCACTCGACCCAAACCATACAATAGGGATCTGTGAGAATTGCTGAGGCGCGAATGCGGATTTTAAGAAAATTTGAATGAATTCGGGGCGCCTTCAGGAGCGCTGTTCTGTCCGGCGCGCGTAAATCAATCAGCGGCTGTGATAGGTTTGGTCGATTACCGCCGCGCCCGCGTCTTGAAAGGACTTTTTGAAGGCGTCGAAGAAACTTTGCGGTTCTTGGTGGTCGTCCAGCGAATGCATGACCTGCTGGGGCTCAAGCGCAATTCCAAGGTCCTTCAAGGACACTTGACGCTCCGGATCCTCGCAGATCGGCCGCCATCCGCTGCCGCGATTGTATTCAACGCGCACGATACGGCCGTCATCGACCTGAAGCTGGGTCCACGCCACGGTTCTGGCCCGGACCCAATACGCGCGCGCGCAATACACCACCTTGCGCATGTCGGCTGATGGGCGTTGAAAAATACGATGGCTTCCGTGGAAATCGTTCCGGTCGCTGCGCGAAACCATGTAAAAATCACCGGAAACAGGGGTACCGTCGCCCATGGCGGCGGTTGCGGCACAAACAATGGCGATGCCGGCTGCGCATAAGGCTTTCATCGAACAACCCTCGCATTTCACCCAATGCACAATCGGTGAAACTGCTTTCCATACTCCTAATTTTTGACAATTATTTTATGCTGGCGGCGTGTCACTCAGCCTTGTTTTGCCGGCTGGAGCGCCGCCGACAAGAACTCGATCGCGGTCCGGACACTCTCCAGACGGATTGATGCGCGTCCGTGATCGGCAAAAACGCGATGGTGGTGGCGAACGGGCTGCCCAGCAACCGCCAAGCCGAAATGGACCGTGCCGACCGGCTTCTCAGGGCTGCCGCCGCCCGGACCGGCGATGCCGGTTACCGATACGGCGGCGGCCGCGCGTGATCTGGCAAGCGCGCCTTCGGCCATTGCCTTGGCAACCGGCGCGCTGACCGCGCCATGGGATTTTATGAGGTCCACCGGCACGCCAAGGAGATCCGCCTTGGCTTCGTTCGAATAGGTAACAAAGCCGCGATCAACCACGGCCGATGAGCCCGGCACCTCCGTCAAGAGCGCGGCAACGAGCCCGCCGGTGCACGATTCGGCGGTTGCAACCATCCAGCCCTTGTCGGCAAATGCCCGGACAATGGGCTGTGCGATCGGGATCAAGTCGGCGAAGGCGTGAACACCGGTGTCTTGATCGGCGCCGGTCATTGGTTCTTTTCCTCCTCCGCATCGAAAGGCAGGCGCAACGTTGCCGTTGCAAGTGACGCAATGCCTTCCTTTCGTCCCGTAAACCCAAGCCGCTCCGAGGTCGTGGCCTTGACCGACACCCGGCCGGTCGGCAGTTGGCAGATATCCGCGATGGCCTGCCGCATCCGGTCCCTGTGCGGACCTATTTTCGGTGCTTCGCAAACAACCGTCACGTCGATATGCGCCACGCGCCCGCCGCGTTGGGCGACTTTTAAAATCGCGTGCTGGAGAAACTGATCCGAAGCAGCGCCCTGCCAGGCAGGGTCGGTCGGGGGAAAATGTGATCCGATATCCCCGTCTGCGAGCGCGCCAAGGATCGCGTCCGTGATGGCGTGCAACACGACATCTGCATCCGAATGCCCCTTCAAGGACCGCTCGTGAGGGATGGAAACACCGCCAAGAACAACCGTATCCCCCGGCCCAAAGGCATGCACGTCATAGCCGTTTCCGACCCGGACATCCGGCAGTTCTGCGAGTGGAGCGGGGGCGGGGGCGGCCGGATTATCGGTCATGTTCACAACTTAGCGCACGCGGGCGGGATCGGCCGCGAAAACAGGCATGAATTTTTTCACATCCCCCTTCAAAAGGGCAAGGGACCGGCGGCAAGTCCCACGACGCTATATCCCGAACCGGAGCACAAAGTCACTGGCTGTTCTTTAAAATGGCGGCTAGAAGGCAGGTGAATGCGCGCGAGCGGGGGGCCGCTCGCCCAAAAAACCCTTTTTCATTGGTGAGGAATCGAACGGCGGCGCGCCGGTTCACCTCCTGGGTCCAGTGGTCACCACGGTTTGAGGCTCGGGCGAATAGGCCGTGGCCGTGCTTGTCATTGAGATCACCCGGATAAACAGGCGGCCGCACGTCAATTGCGGCAAAAATAGACCTTCGTTTTCAACGGCCTTGGCGGAAGCAAAACAATTTGGCTCTTGCTGATGGCTGGCATCTGTCTATTATATAGGCAAAATTGAGTGTGCACAGCTTATGAGCAATAATTTGACTGTCCGGCCGGCATCAGCGACGCCGGGCCTTAGCATCGGTCCGCATAGGCTGACGTGCCGCGCGGTGCTCGCGCCCATGTCCGGGGTCAGCGACTTGCCGTTCCGCCAATTGGCGGCGGGCTTTGGGGCCGGCATGGTCGTCAGCGAAATGGTGGCCAGCGAATCCTTCATCAAGGGCGATGCGGAAACGCAGATGCGGGCCGAAGCGCAGACCGGCGGCCTGCACGTGGTGCAACTGGCCGGCCGAGAAGCCAAATGGATGGGCGAGGCCGCGCGTATCGTCGCCGGCCTGGGTGCGGACGTCATCGACATCAATATGGGCTGCCCGGCCAAGAAGGTGACAAGCGGCTACTCCGGATCCGCGCTCATGCGCGATCTCGACCATGCCCTGACCCTGATCGAGGCAACGGTTGGCGCGGTGGACGTGCCGGTCACGGTGAAGATGCGCCTTGGCTGGGATGACACGTCGCTGAACGCTCCGGACCTGGCGCGGCGGGCGGAATCCGCCGGCGTGCAAATGGTCACGGTCCACGGCCGCACGCGGAACCAGTTTTACAAGGGTCAGGCCGATTGGAACGCGATCGCGCGGGTCAAGAAGGCGGTTTCCATACCCGTCATTGCCAATGGCGATTGCACATCGCTGGACGAGGCCGTTGCCATGCTGGCCGCCTCCGGCGCCGATGGCGTGATGATCGGACGCGGCGCCTATGGCCGTCCCTGGTTACCGGGCCATGTCGGCCATTTTCTGAACACCGGCGAACGCCGGCCGGCGCCGGCGGGGCGGGCGCTCGCGGATTTGGTTCTGACCCACTACGACGCGATCCTGGCGCACTATGGGACAGGGCCTGGTGTGCGGATCGCCCGCAAACATGTCTCCTGGTACCTGGATCAGGCGCCGGATGAGACCGGTCTTTCGCCCATTGACCGGAAAACGGTCCTGACTGCCTCCGACCCCAGTGAGGTGATTGCCGTCCTGCGCCGGTGGGCGGATGGCTTTGAACCATGTCAGGTGGCCGCATGAGCGTGTCGGAGCTCGAAAGCGGCCGCGCGGCCGCCCTTGCGAATGACGGCCCAACGATTTTGGACACCCTCCCGCATCCGGTGCTGCTGGTCGCGCCCGACGGCGTGATTGAATCGGCCAACATGGCGGCGGAATTCTTCATGCGCTCGAGCGTGTCGGTTCTGCGCCGGCACCCGATCAGCGATTTCATTCCCTTTGGCAGCCCGCTCTTGACCCTGATCGAACAGGTCCGAGAACGCGGCGCGCCGGTGAACGAATACAAGGTCGATATCGGTTCGCCGCGGATCGGGGCGCCGAAGATCGTCGACATCAATGCCGCGCCCGTCGCCGAACGTCCAGGCGCCGTCGTGTTGATGTTTCAAGAACGGACCATGGCGGAGAAAATCGACCGCCAACTGACATCCCGCGGCGCGGCGCGCACCGTAACCGGGCTGGCGGCCATGCTTGCGCACGAAATCAAGAACCCCCTGTCCGGCATCCGCGGCGCGGCCCAGCTCCTGGAGCAGTCCGTCGCCGACGAAGACCGCGCCTTGACCCGCCTCATCACCGACGAGACCGACCGGATCGTCAAGCTTGTCGACCGGATGGAGGTCTTTTCCGATGAACGCCCGATCGAGCGCGAGCCGGTGAACATTCACGTCGTGCTCGATCACGTCAAACGCCTTGCCGAGAGCGGCTTTGCCCGCCATCAGCGCCTCAGCGAGGACTATGATCCGTCGCTGCCACCGGTCTATGCCAACAAGGACCAGTTGATTCAGGTGTTCTTGAACCTGATCAAGAATGCCAGCGAAGCGATCGGTCGTGATCCCGACGGAGACATCCGGATCACGACCGCCTTCCGACCGGGCGTCCGGCTGTCCGTGCCGGGCACGGGGGAGCGGGTCAGCCTGCCGCTGGAATTTTGCGTGGAGGACAACGGACCTGGCGTTCCGGACGACCTCGTGCCGCACCTGTTCGAACCGTTCATCACGACCAAGACAAACGGCTCTGGGCTCGGACTGGCCCTGGTCGCCAAACTGATCGGTGACCATGGCGGTGTAATCGAATGCGACCGCCAGAACAGCCGAACCCGCTTTCGGATCCTGATGCCCGCCTATTCCGGCGCTGGCGCCGATCCCGGTCAACCCGACACCGACAGGACTGACTGATATGCCCTCAGGCACTATACTCGTTGCCGATGACGATGCCGCTATTCGGACGGTTTTAAACCAGGCCCTGTCGCGCGCCGGATATACGGTACGGCTCACCTCTAATGCGACCACGCTCTGGCGTTGGGTCAGTTCGGGGGAGGGCGACCTTGTGGTCACCGACGTCGTCATGCCCGACGAGAACATTTTCGATGTTTTGCCGCGGATCAAGAAGATCCGGCCGGAACTGCCGGTGCTGGTGATGAGCGCGCAAAACACGTTCATGACGGCGATCAAGGCATCGGAAAAGGGAGCTTATGAATACCTTCCCAAGCCCTTCGACCTGAAGGAAATGATCGGGCTGGTCGGGCGCGCCTTGGAGGAACCGAAACTCCGGCGCCCGCCCGAGGCGGAAGATCTCGGCGAAACCATGCCGCTGGTCGGCCGCTCGCCGGCCATGCAGGAGATTTACCGGGTGCTGGCCCGGCTGATGCAGACCGACCTCACCGTGATGATCAACGGCGAATCGGGCACCGGCAAGGAGCTGGTTGCCCGCGCGCTGCATGACTATGGCAAGCGCCGAAACGGGCCATTTGTGGCGATCAACATGGCTGCCATTCCCAGGGACCTGATCGAAGCGGAACTGTTTGGGCACGAAAAGGGCGCCTTTACCGGCGCCCAGAACCGCAGTTCCGGCCGGTTCGAGCAGGCCGACGGCGGCACGCTGTTCCTCGACGAGATCGGCGACATGCCAATGGAGGCCCAGACCCGGCTGTTGCGGGTCTTGCAGCAGGGCGAATACACCACGGTCGGCGGCCGCACACCGATCAAGACGGATGTTCGGATCGTAGCGGCCACCAACAAGGACCTGCGGCATCTGATCAACCAGGGCCTGTTTCGCGAGGATCTGTATTTCCGGCTGAACGTCGTTCCGATCCGCCTGCCGCCGCTGCGCGAGCGGATCGAGGACATTCCCGACCTCGTGCGCCATTTCTTTTCTCTGGCGGAAAAGGAAGGCCTGCCGCCCAAGCAGGTGGATCAGTCGGCACTCAACCTGATGCGGCGATACCGCTGGCCGGGCAACGTGCGCGAATTGGAGAACCTTGTCCGCCGGCTTGCCGCGCTTTACCCCCAGGATGTGATCGGCGAGAGCCTTCTGGAACACGAACTCAGCCAGCCGGCCGTTTCACCGCTTGACGAAGAGAGCAACGAGACGGTGAACCTGAGCGGCTCTGTGGAGCGGTATCTGTCGGGCTATTTCGACACGTTCGGCGAAGCCTTGCCGCCGCCTGGCCTTTACCATCGCATCCTCAGAGAAGTGGAGTATCCACTGATCAGCGCCGCGTTGGCGGCCACCCGCGGCAACCAGATCAAGGCCGCGGAGCTGTTGGGTGTCAATCGCAACACGCTTCGCAAGAAGATCCGCGACCTCGACATTCAGGTGCTTCGTTCCGCGCGGTAGCAAAAACCCGTCCGGATCAATCCGGATGATGCATCCGGGCAACGCTCAACCACAGGACGCAGCCTGGTGAGACGGTTTCACCCGAGCAAGGCGTCAATTTCGACCTTAGGTCCACGGGCGGCCAGCATTATGCGTCTCGCCGCCCGCTATGTCGCAATTTCGCAACATTGTGTGGTAAGTGTGCCGCAGGTTTGACGACTCAACGGCGCGGACACGCGCCTTTTTCACCTTTGTCGAGGACGCATGACACTGGGAACCGTCCAGCAATCGGTTCAGGGACAAGTCTCTGGCAGCCGAATTGCACGGCGTATCGGCCTTGCGATCATGATCGTGGCGCTCGTGTCGATTGGCGTCACATTTGCGATCCTGATGGGTCTGACGCCCATTGCGCCGACCCAGGAGGTCGTCTGGTCGGCGATGACCGTCAACGGCTTGCTTGCGCTTTTGTTGATTGGGGCGATTTCCTGGGAAATCTGGAAATTGTGGTCCGCGCGGAGAAAGGGCCGGGCGGCGGCACGGCTGCATGTCCGCATTTTGACGCTGTTCAGCGTTGTTGCCGCGGTTCCGGCAATCTTGATGGCGATCCTTGCCGCCGTCACCCTCGACCGCGGTCTCGACCGCTGGTTTGAGGAGCGGACACGGCAGATCATCAGCAACGCGTTGACGGTCGCGCAGGCCTATCTACAGGAACATGCCCGTGTGCTGCGTGGTGACCTGATCGCCATGGCCAATGACATCGATCGGGCCCGGGCGATCTATGACTTCGAACCGACCCGGTTCGATTCCTTCTTCCAGGCGCAAACGCAGGTCCGCGGCCTTCTGGCTGCGTTCATCATGCAGGGCGACGGCACGGTGGTCACGCGGATCATCACCGATCCCAACGCCAGTGTTCTGCTGCCGCCCCGGGACAGTTTTCAAAAGGCCCAGTCCGGCGATCCGGCAATGATTGCGCCGGGCAGGTCGAACCTCGTCGGCGGTGTGATGAAGCTGTCGGCCTTCGACGATTTTTACCTTTACGCGACCCGCACGATCGACCCGCGCGTGATCGAATATATGCGCCTGGCCGAATCCGGTGCCACGGAATACCAGGATCTTGAAACCAGCCGGTTTGGCGTGCAAGTCGCCTTTGCGCTCGTCTATCTGGGCGTTGCCCTGGTCTTGCTGTTGTCGGCGATCTGGATTGGCTTTGGATTTGCCAACCGGCTCGTTTCGCCCATCCGGACCCTAATTTCCGCGGCCGATGAAGTCGCCAAGGGCAATCTGTCGGTCAAGGTCGAAACCGCAAAATCGAGCGGCGACCTTTCCAATCTCGGGGCGACGTTCAACAAGATGACCGGTCAGCTTTTGGGCCAGCGGGATGCGCTCCTTGCCGCCAACGAGCAGATCGACCGGCGGCGCAGGTTCAACGAGGCGGTTCTGTCGGGTGTCTCCACAGGGGTGATCGGGATCGATGACGAGGGTTCGATCCGGCTCGTCAACCGGTCGGCGGAACAGCTTCTGGACGCGGCCGAGGTCTCGATCCTGAACCGGCCGATCAACGAGGTGCTTCCCGAACTCACCGACTACATGAAGGATGTTCTGGAACAGGGGGCCGACCGGGTCCCGGAAATGCAGGTCGAACTCAAGCGGGGCGGGCGCCTTCGCACCGTAAACGTGCGAACCACCAGCGAAAAATCCACACGCCAGGAATACGGCCATGTGGTCACGATCGACGACATCACCGATCTGGTCTCCGCGCAGCGCAATTCCGCCTGGGCGGACGTGGCGCGCCGCATCGCCCATGAAATCAAGAATCCGCTGACGCCCATCCAGTTGTCGGCCGAACGCATCCGGCGCCGCTATGGCAAGACGGTCGAGGACGACCGGTCGGTCTTTGATCAGTGCATCGACACCATCATCCGCCAGGTCGGTGACATCGGTCAGATGGTTGACGAATTCTCCTCCTTCGCACGCATGCGAAAGCCCAGCAAGTCGAAGGGGGACATTCGAAACGCGGTCCGCGAGGCCGCGTTCATGCAGACGGTCGGCAATCCGGATGTCACGATCGTCACCGAATTGCCCGAGGACGAGGTCAGCGCCACGTTTGACGGGCGTCTGATCGGCCAGGCGCTGACCAACGTCATCAAGAACGCCGCCGAAGCCATATCGGCCCGCGAAGGCGAAGACCTGGAGCCCGGGCGGATTACCGTGTCGGTCAGCGCGGAAGACGGCACGGTCGTGATCGCCGTCACAGACAACGGCGTCGGATTGCCGGACGAAAACCGGCAGCGGCTTCTGGAGCCCTACATGACAACGCGGGAGAAGGGGACGGGGCTGGGGCTTGCGATCGTGCGCAAGATCATGGAGGACCACGGCGGCGGGATTGAACTGATGGATGCCCCGCACGTTGTGACCGGCGGGACCGGCACACAGGTGCGGTTGACGCTTCGCACAACCGCCACTGAAGCCCCCGACGCCGAACAACACTCTGAAAACAAGCAGTGATTACGCATGGCCCATGATATTTTGGTAGTTGATGACGAAGCCGATATTCGCGACATGATCGCCGGAATTCTCGACGATGAGGGCTTTGGAACGCGCACGGCCGGAGATTCAGACAGCGCCATTGCCGCGATCAAGGAACGCCGGCCGTCCCTGGTCGTTCTGGACATCTGGCTGCAGGGCAGCCGGCTCGACGGACTGGCCTTGCTCGATGTGGTCAAGGAAACCGATGCGGACCTTCCGGTTGTGATCATTTCCGGACACGGCAACATTGAAACCGCCGTTTCGGCCATCAAACGCGGCGCTTACGATTATATCGAAAAACCGTTCAAGACCGACCGCCTGATCCACATCACCGAGCGGGCATTGGAAGCCTCCAGCCTCAAGCGCGAAATCCGCGACCTGAAACAACGCAGCCTCGACACGTTCGACATCATCGGCAACGCCAGCGCCACGCACCAGCTCCGGCAAACCATTCAGAAGATCGCCGGCACCAACAGCCGGATCCTGATCTCAGGCCCTTCCGGATCGGGCAAGGAACTGGCGGCCCGCATGATCCATCAGACCTCGCACCGCGCCAAAAGCCCGTTTGTCGTGCTTAACGCAGCCACCATCACGCCGGACCGGATGGAGGAAGAACTGTTCGGCGTGGAGGACGAACGCGGCTCATTGCGCAAGGTCGGCGCCCTGGAAGAGGCGCATGGCGGCACGCTTTACCTTGATGAGGTGGCGGATATGCCCGCCGAGACGCAAGGCAAGATCCTGCGTGTCCTGGTCGATCAAAGCTTCACCCGCGTCGGCGGAACCAACAAGGTTCAGGTCGATATCCGGATCCTGTCCTCGACATCGAAGAACCTTGAGGATCACATCACCGCTGGCCTGTTCCGGCAGGACCTTTATCACCGGCTGGGCGTGGTTCCCTTAAGGGTTCCGGGCCTCGCCGAGCGCCGGGAGGACATTCCGGTGCTGGTCAAACACTTCATGCAGCAGATTTCCACCGCCTCCGGCATTCCGCTGCGCCCGATTGCCGATGACGCCATGGCCGTCCTTCAAACCCACGACTGGCCCGGCAATGTCCGCCAGTTGCGCAACAATGTGGAACGGCTGTTGATCTTGAGCCGCGGCGATCCGGACAGCGTGATCACCGCCGACCTCCTGCCGGCCGAAATCGGCTCCATGTTGCCGAACCTTCCGACCACCGGCGGCGGCGAGCATTTGATGTCCGTTCCCTTGCGCGAAGCCCGCGAAATCTTCGAGCGTGATTATCTGCAGGCCCAGATCAAGCGGTTTGACGGCAACATTTCGCGGACCGCGGAATTTGTCGGCATGGAGCGGTCGGCGCTCCACCGCAAGCTCAAAACGCTGGGCCTGTCTTGACCTTCCAGCGCTGACCGGCCAACCATCGGCTTTTAAAGACCACCGCAACGCCCGGCGCGAAGGACCCCCCACATGAAAGTCGTCATTTGCGGCGCAGGCCAGGTCGGATACGGGATCGCCGAACGCCTTGCGGCCGAGGAAAACGACGTCTCCGTCATCGATTCCTCGCCGCGGCTGGTTCAGGCGATCGGCGACCAGCTGGACGTGCGGGGGTTCGTCGGGCATGGCGCGCACCCAGATACGCTGGCCCAGGCGGGCGCCGAAGAAGCCGACATGATTGTCGCCGTGACGCTCTATGATGAAGTGAACATGGTCGCGTGCCAGGTCGCCCATTCGATCTTCAACGTACCGACGAAGGTCGCGCGCATACGGGCGCAAAGCTACCTGCAAGGGCGCTGGCGCAACCTGTTTTCCCGCGAAAACCTGCCGATTGACGTGATCATTTCGCCGGAGATCGAGGTCGGCGAGATGGTGCTGCGCCGCCTGTCGCTTCCCGGCGCCGTGGAGACCGTCCGGTTTGCCGACGATCATGTCGTGGTCGTCGGGATCATGTGCGAGGACGACTGCCCGGTCGTCGACACGCCGCTCCGGCAATTGACGGAGCTCTTCCCGGACCTCAGCGCCGTTGTGGTCGGCATCCACCGGAACAACAAGCTGTTCGTGCCCAAAAGCTCCGATTCGCTCCTGGTCGGCGATCTGGCCTATGTGGTCGCCAAGCGCGATCAGGTCCGCCGGACACTCGGCATTTTTGGCCATGAGGAACCGGAGGCGAACCGTGTGGTCATCGCCGGCGGCGGCAACATCGGGCTCTATGTCGCCAGGGCCCTTGAGCAACGCCAGAAAAGCGCCAAGATCAAGCTGATCGAAGCCTCGCGCGAACGCGCCGTCCTGATTGCCGATGAGTTGAAACGATCGGTTATCCTTCACGGCAGCGCGCTTGATCAGAATATTCTGGACGAGGCGGATGTCGGCGATGCCGACACGCTTGTTGCACTCACCAACGAGGACGAGGTCAACATCCTGTGCGCCGTCATGGCCAAGAAGCTGGGCTGCCGGCGCAATTTGTCGCTTCTCAACAATCCGAGTTATCCGGCCTTCGCCGCAGCGCTCGGCATCGACGCGTTCATCAATCCGCGCGCGGTGACGATTTCGCGGATCCTGCAACATGTCCGGCGCGGCCGGATCCGCGGCGTCCACTCCTTACAAAACGGTGCGGCGGAAATCGTTGAAGCCGAGGCGCTCGATACGTCCCCCCTTGTTGGCCGGCCGCTGCGCGACATCGAACTGCCGTCCGGCATAAGGATCGGCGCGGTGTTCCGCAAGGGCGAGGTGATCACGCCCAATGGCGATGTGCAGATCCAGGCACAGGACCGGATCGTCATCTTCGCCGTCGCCAGCCGGGTCCGTCAGGTGGAGCAGATGTTCCGGGTCAGCATCGAGTTTTTCTAACCTTCTCAGGCGTCTTCAATTTGGCCGGTTCGCCGCGCAAAACAAAAGGAAACACAATGAGCAGAATAGCTTATGTGAATGGGCAATACGTGCCGCACAAGGACGCGGCCGTGCACATTGAAGACCGCGGTTATCAGTTCGCCGATGGCGTCTATGAAGTCTGTGAGGTTTGGAACCAGCACATCATCGACATGCCACGCCATTTTGACCGGCTTGACCGGTCCTTGCGCGAGTTGCGGATCGCCTGGCCGGCAACGCGTAAGGCGGTCGAGTTCGTGGTCAAGGAGGTGGTGCGGCGCAACAAGGTCAATAGCGGCCTTGTTTACATCCAGGTCACGCGCGGGGTTGCGCGCCGGGACCACTTTTTTCCAGGGGACGACGTCGCCCCGTCCATCGTTGTCACCGCCCGCAACACAAGCCCGGCGGCCGCAGATCGCCAGGCGGAGGCGGGCATAAATGTCGTCACCTATCCGGAAAACCGGTGGCCCCGGGTCGACATCAAGTCCGTCGCGTTGCTGCCGAACGTCCTGGCCAAGCAGCACGCCAAGGACAACGGCGGCAAGGAGGCCTGGTACATTGATGACGAAGGGAATGTGACGGAAGGCGGGTCGACGAATGCCTGGATTGTCACCGGCGAGGGCGTTTTGGTGACCCGGCCGGCGGACTCAGGCATCTTGAGAGGCATCACACGGGCGGTCGTGCTCGACCTCGTGAACCGGGAAAAAATCCGCTTTGAAGAGCGCCCGTTTTCACTGGAGGAGGCGCTTTCGGCGCGCGAAGCCTTCGTCACGGCCGCCTCGACACTTGTCATGCCAGTGGTGAAAATCGATGACAGGATAGTCGGAAATGGCCACCCTGGTACGGTTGCAACCGCATTGCGTCATCTATTCCATACTGCTACTGATTTACAGAAAGTATGAGTGTCAGCACGTGCATGCGGATGTGGTTCGTGGGTCCACAGCCGGATTGGAACGAAAAAAGCTATTGGGCTCAAGACCATATGGACAAGCATGTGCGGCACATTGAAAATGGGCACGCTGGTGGGGTGGCAGCACTGATATTCAAGGCTCCGGCAGCGGTGAAAGATATAAAAGATCCGGATGCCCGGCCGCATACGGACGATATAGGATAAAAACACGAATGGCTGAGCGCGCGCAGAACCTTCAAGACACATTTCTCAATCATGTTCGCAAACAAAAGACTCCCCTGACGATTTTTTTGATCAACGGGGTCAAACTTCAGGGCGTCGTGACCTGGTTCGATAATTTTTGCGTCCTGTTGCGGCGCGACGGGCATTCGCAACTGGTCTACAAACACGCCATATCGACCATCATGCCGAATGGTCCGGTGCAATTGTTCGAACCGGCGGAAGACGCGGCTGAAAAGGCAGGAAACTGATTGGAACCCAAGCCCCGAGCGGACGAGTTTTCCAAACACAATGCCAAAGATGACCGCCGGACGGTCAAACAGGGGATCGACCGGCGGCCGCAGCCGTTTCGCGCCATCATTGTGGAACCGGTGCTCGGTACGCGCCGGGACGCTGATACCGCCGACCAGCGGCCCGACCGCAGCCCGTCCGCACGCCTTGACGAGGCGGTCGGCCTCAGCGCCGCGATCAATCTGGACATTTGCAGTTCCGGCGTCGTCAAGATCAACAATCCCCGGCCGGCGACGCTGTTCGGCGAGGGCAAGGTTGCCGAACTCGCCGGCATGGTCGCCGCCGAGGACGCGGATCTCGTGGTCGTCGATCACCCGCTGACCCCGGTCCAGCAACGCAATCTGGAACGGCGTCTGAAGACCAAGGTCATCGACCGGACAGGTCTGATTCTGGAGATCTTCGGCGACCGGGCCCGCACCAAGGAAGGCCGGCTTCAGGTGGATCTGGCGCATTTGACCTGGCAAAAGAGCCGGCTCGTGCGCTCCTGGACGCACCTGGAACGTCAGCGCGGCGGCGCCGGATTCATGGGCGGACCGGGAGAAACGCAGATCGAAGCCGACCGGCGGCAGATCCAGGACCGCATCATCGCGCTGCAAAAGCAGCTCGACCAGGTCCGCCGGACACGCGAGCTTCACCGCAAGAAACGCAAGAAGATCCCTCAGCCGGTGGTCGCGCTTGTCGGCTATACCAACGCCGGAAAATCCACCCTTTTCAATCGTTTGACCGAAAGCGACGTGTTCGCCAAGGATCTCTTGTTCGCAACGCTCGACCCGACCTTGCGCAAGATCGCGCTGCCGCATGGCCGCGAGGTGATCCTGTCCGACACGGTCGGGTTCATCTCCGATCTGCCGACCCATCTGGTGGCGGCCTTCCGCGCGACGCTGGAGGAGGTTCTGGAGGCCGATCTCATCCTGCATGTCCGCGATATCAGCCACCCGGACACGGACGCGCAGGCCGAGGATGTCAAGGACACGCTGGCGGAACTCGGGGTCACCGGCAGCCACGACGCGCCGGTGATCGAGGTCTGGAACAAGATCGACGCCCTTGATCCCGAGTACCGGCAGAAGCTGTTGTGCGAAGCCGCCGACACCGGGCCGATTGCCCTGTCCGCCTTGACCGGGGAGGGGATCGACCGGCTCTATGGCCGGATCGATGCCTTCATGGCCCGCCACGACGATGTTTTCACCGTCGAGATTCCGGTCGCCGACGGCGCCCTTCTGGCCCGTCTCTATCAGGTCTCGGAGGTGCTTGAACGCAATGACGGCGAGGAGACCGTCACGGCCAAGGTGCGGGTGTCCGACAAGCAGCGCGGCCCGTTCCGGGAGGCCTTCGCCAGCGTGATGCGGTCATGACCGGCTATTTGCCTTTCGCCGCCTGCCAGGCGGCCTCCATGTCATCGAGTGACATGTCGGCCAGCGTTGTGCCATTGGTGTCGGCGGTGGCCTCGATCGCCGCAAAGCGGCCACGGAACTTCCGGTTGGTGCGCCGGAGCGCCTCTTCCGGATCAATGTCCAGATGGCGGGCGAGATTGGCGAAGACGAACAGGATGTCTCCGAGTTCGTCCGCGATCCGGTCCCGGTCGGGTGTGGTCGTGGCAAGTTCTGCGCGCAGTTCGCCGGTTTCTTCCTCAAGCTTGTCGAGAACGCGGGCCGGATCATCCCAGTCGAACCCGACCTTGGCGGCCTTTCGCTGCAGCTTGTCGGCCTCCTGAAGGGCCGGGAAGGCGGTCGGTACCTCGTCCAAAAAACCCGTGGAGCGTTCAAGGGCCAAACCGAGCGCTTCGCGGCGCGTTTTGCGTTCGGCCTTTTCCTCGGCCTTGATTTTCTCCCACATGCCCTTGGCCATGCCGGCGGAGCGGGCATCCGCGTCGCCAAAGACATGCGGGTGGCGGCGGATCATCTTTTTCGTGATGCCTTCCACAACGTCATGAAAGTCGAAATGCCGGGCCTCTTCGGCCATGCGCGCGTGATAGACCACCTGAAGCAGGAGATCGCCGAGCTCTTCCCTCAGATCGTCCATGTCACCCTTGTGGATGGCGTCGGCCACCTCGTAGGCCTCCTCCAGGGTGTAGGGCGCGATGGAGGTAAAATCCTGTTCCAGATCCCAGGGGCAGCCGGTGCCCGGCGTTCTCAAGGCCGCCATGATTTCAACGAGACGGGAGACATCGCGGCTGGGTTTCATGACGGCCCTCATGGCGTTGAAAACAACGAATCCGGAATAAGCTGCGGTGACCGGATGTATCGCACAAAGCGGCCCCATCGGATAGCGGTCCTCTCGAACGGTGCAACGTTCAGCACCACCAGCGCCGCCGGATCTCTCCGCAGCGTTTTGGTGGTCGATGTCCCGTTCATGGAAAAAACGGGATGGCAGGCGCCCGGGGCCATGCCGGGTGCGCGATGGGAAGATGGGAGGTGGCACGGCCAAACGCCTGCCCGGGTTCTGTGTCCCTTGAGTGGCGGCAGTTGCGCCTTTCTCGTTTCTGCGCGCGGTGCGTGGGGTGTGGCGCACCGGTTGCCGGATACGAGGCGCGGCTTTTTTGAAACGCTGCGCCAGACCCCGCAGGCTCAAAAAAGGTCGCCGGTCACCGGATCTTCAGACCGGTCCGTTACGCCGGCGCCAAAGATC
>JAEPNV010000030.1 GCA_017643215.1 Roseibium sp.
AAGAAAAAGGGATCGACGTAAAGACCTCCATCATCCGCCTTGATCATGTTCCTCGTGCGCTGGCGGCGCGAGATACGCGGGGCCTGATAAAACTTGTCGCAGACAAGAACACCAACAAACTGCTGGGAGCACAAGTCATGGCTCCAGAAGGGGCTGACAGTATTCAGACAGCGGTCATGGCCATCAAGCACGGGCTAACTGTTACTGATTTGGCAGACACTATTTTCCCATACCTCACGACGGTGGAAGGCCTGAAGCTTGCCGCGCAAACTTTCGACAAGGACGTAAGCAAACTATCCTGCTGTGCAGGATGATCGCTCAGTTTTCCACAAATCAAATAGGCAAAATAGGAGCAGTTCTCAGTTTTTCGCTCTCGCGTGATTCCATAGTGATTCCAGTGGCCCATTTAAGCACACACTCCAAGAATCAAAAAAGCCCCTAACTCATTGAGTTAAGGGCTTTTATTTGGTTGCGGGGGTAGGATTTGAACCTACGACCTTCAGGTTATGAGCCTGACGAGCTACCGGGCTGCTCCACCCCGCGCCAGTGTCGCAAAACCGTGGAGACGGGGTCTCAAGCGTGGCTCTGCGCGTCTTCTGTCAGCGGCAGGTTTCCCTACCATCCCGTTCAAAATTCGGCCCGATCGGAGATCCCGGCCTGCCGGGAACGGGAAGTTGAAGAGGAACGATATGTTTTGATTGATTTGCGCTTTGAAGACCTGGCGGCGACCTACTCTCCCACGCCTTAAGACGCAGTACCATCGGCGCTAAGGGCTTTCACGTCCGAGTTCGGGATGGGATCGGGTGGGGCACCCTTGCCATGACCACCAGGTCGTCGAAGCGCAAAGCTCTGTATTTGTCTGGAATATATATGCGTTGATATGGTTCCGCTCGTCCGTGTGCATGAGAGCGTTCTGAAGCCTATCGAGCTATTAGTACTGGTCAGCTACACATGTTGCCATGCTTCCACACCCAGCCTATCGACGTGGTCGTCTTCCACGGCTCTCAAGGGATACCTGGTTTCGAGGGGGGCTTCCCGCT
>JAEPNV010000031.1 GCA_017643215.1 Roseibium sp.
GCACCATTGAAAGATGGGCCAGATCGCCTTGCGCCAGGGCGGGCGTTTCGTCCCTGTCCGGCGGCGGCTTCATTGCAGGGCGGATAGATCTTTAGGCGGAATTGTATGCCGATGCGCGTTGCCTTCGGCAAGATCGAGAAATTCAAATCCAAGCCGCAGATCGCGGGCCGGTCCTTCAGCCGCGGCCTCGGCGTCGAGCTTGGCATAGGCCACCTTGACCGCTTCGTCGAAAAGCTTTGGAGACAGCCGGGCGACCTCCTCGGCAAAGGCGAGAAGGGCAAGTCCGAGTCCACGCGTGTCGTCAAGCATTGTTGTCCTCCGGCATGGCGAATTCACTCACGCATACATAAATATATCCTCAATATTAAACTTAAAGTATATAATCCTGTAAATGCAACTATTATGGGTGATGCCCGGCGTATTGAGTTAAGGGGGGCGTCACCAGGATTACTGCGTTTCGGGCGAACGCATGGCGGCAAGACTGGTGTGCTCATCCCCAAGACGGTTTGGGCAATGGACCGGTGCGGCCTGCCGGATCCTGCGATTGGCATGTCTTCCCAATTAGGGAGTGCGTGCTTTGAGCAAGTGTATAAATTGTCTGTTAAATCGCGCGGATTTGACGGAACGCGTTTATTTCGAGGTTGAGGATGTCAGGGCCAAGGCGGCTAAGTCGCTTGAAATGGCTGTTTATGCAGAGGCGATCGGCGCGGCGGGAACGGCCCGGTATTTTCGGGGGGTTGCGATGCATTTTTCCAACATTGATCTGATTTACCGAAAGATCTTGAAGGAAGGCTACACGGCAAAACGCCGCCGCCGGCGGTAGGTTGGCCAAAGCGGAAAGGGCCCGATGGCCCTTTCCGGACCATCGGCATGGCAGCGCGACGCAGGGAGTTTACAATGACCGGCAGGACACACGAAATGACAGGTCGGGGCGGTACGGGCACCAAC
>JAEPNV010000032.1 GCA_017643215.1 Roseibium sp.
GTCGCCTTCGCCTGACTGGGTGGATGACATGGAGCCGTTGGCCAGAACGACACCAGCCGTGCCGTTTGGGCCGAGGTGGTGCAGGATATGCTGCAACCAGCCGAAGTTGGCGTTACCAGCGGGCGGAATACCATATTTCCAGCGGGCATCCTCGCGCAGACGTTCACCGCCCCAATCTGAGATGTTGAAGGGAGGATTTGCCAGGATGTAATCGGCGCGCAGATCGGGTAGTTCGTTCTTGTGGAAGCTGCCTTCGGAATTCCACCGGATGTCGGCGTCGATGCCGCGCACGGCCAGGTTCATCTTCGCCAGCCGCCAGGTGGTGTAATTGCTTTCCTGCCCATAGATGGCGATGTCGCCCAGCCGGCCTTCGTGGGATTCCACGAACTTTTCCGACTGCACGAACATGCCGCCCGATCCGCAGCAGGGGTCATAAACGCGGCCTTTGTGGGGCTGGAGCATTTCAACCATGGTCCGCACCACCGAACGGGGCGTATAGAACTCGCCGCCACGCTTGCCTTCGGATCCGGCGAACTGACCGAGGAAGTATTCGTAGACCCGCCCCAGCACATCGCGGGACTTGTCTTTCCCTTCGCCCATCGCAATACCGGAGATCAAGTCGATCAGTTCCCCCAGCATGACCGCGTTCAGGGCTGGGCGGGCGTAATCTTTGGGTAGCACCCCTTTGAGGGTCGGGTTGACCTTTTCGATGGCCAGCATGGCCTCGTCGATCAGCTTGCCGATGCCGGGTTGCTTGGCGTTGGCTTGTAGGTGCGACCAGCGGGC
>JAEPNV010000033.1 GCA_017643215.1 Roseibium sp.
TGCGTGTCCTTGATGCCGACGATTTCCACTTCCTCGCCGACCTTGACGATGCCGCGCTCCACCCGGCCCGTCACCACCGTGCCGCGGCCGGAGATCGAGAACACGTCCTCGATCGGCATCAGGAACGGCAGGTCCTTCGGACGCTCCGGCGTGGGGATGTACTCATCCACCTGCGCCATCAGCTCCTTGATCGCGCCGCGGCCGATCGCATCGTCCCGGTTCTCAACCGCCGCCAGAGCCGAGCCCTTGACGATCGGAATATCGTCGCCCGGGAACTCATAGGACGACAAAAGCTCGCGGATCTCCATCTCCACGAGCTCCAGCAGCTCCTCGTCGTCCACCTGGTCGACCTTGTTCATGAACACCACCAGCGCCGGAACGCCGACCTGGCGGGCCAGAAGAATGTGCTCGCGGGTCTGCGGCATCGGGCCGTCGGCCGACGACACCACCAGGATCGCCCCGTCCATCTGCGCGGCGCCCGTGATCATGTTCTTCACGTAGTCGGCGTGACCGGGGCAGTCCACGTGCGCGTAGTGACGGGCGTCCGTCTCATACTCCACATGGGCCGTGGAAATCGTGATCCCGCGCGCCTTTTCCTCCGGCGCAGCGTCAATCTGGTCATAGGCCTTGGCTTCCGCGCCGCCGGCCTCCGCAAGCGTCATCGTGATCGCCGCCGTCAGCGTCGTCTTCCCGTGGTCAACGTGACCAATCGTCCCGATGTT
>JAEPNV010000034.1 GCA_017643215.1 Roseibium sp.
CTTCGCCATTGCGTCCGCCACCGGACGGGCCGCCGTCGCCAGTGTCGTTGTTTGCGTCGTCCTTTGGCCGGACGCTTTTCATCGAGGCCCAGGCCGCGATCAAGGTACCGTCGACCGAGAAGTGATCCGTCGACAGCAGTCTCTTGACCTTGGGCTGCGCTAGAACCGCACCCAAGAACTTTGCCGCGATGTCACCGTCAAGCAGACGGTCGCGGTTCTTCGAAAAGGTTGAATGGTTCCATGCCGGATCGTCAACGCCAATACCGACAAACCAGCGGAACAGAAGGTCGTATTCCAGCCGCTCCATCAGAAGCCGCTCGGAGCGGATCGAGTAAAAAGCCTGCAACAGCATCGCCCGCAGCAGCTTTTCCGGTGCAATAGAAGGACGGCCCATCGAAGAATAAAGCGCCGCAAAGTCACCGCTCAGAGCCGAAAGCGCCGTGTTCACGATCTCACGGATCTTACGCAACGGATGATCCTTGCGCACCCGTGCCTCGAGATCGACGTAACTGAAAAGTTCGCCCGTTCCATCGTCGCCACCACGCATCTCTAATCCTTCTAATCCCATCGGATCGAAAGGAATCATGATTGAATCCAAAGCGCCAGCGACTTTTTCAACGCCCTG
>JAEPNV010000035.1 GCA_017643215.1 Roseibium sp.
GTCATAGGGGATGGTTTCCCCGGTTGATGTGCGCACCTGCTGGGCTGTGCGATCAATTTCTTCTGCCCGGGCTGTCACTTTGCGAATGCCATAATCATTGATCAGACGATCATAGCCATGCGTGATCGACGCAAAATCGCGATAGCCACCCAGATACAGGTTGGAAAAGAAGCAGGTCGTGTATTTCTCGGAATCCTCAATCAGGGTGATGTTGATTGCCCCACCGGCCTTTTCCGCCAAATGACGGGCCACCGTCGCCCCACCTGCACCGCCGCCAACAATCACGACATTCTTGCGGCCTTGGGCACGCAAAATGCCCGGCATTGCCATGGCACCTGCACCGGCGCCGAGAAACTTGTTGAACGTTCGCCTTGTGACACTGCTCATTTTCTTGTTCCTGATCCGTTAATTAACGACGTTTCATAAACTCCAACCTCTACTCCTTGGTCGAAAAATCGGTCGCAAGCGCTGCCAATTCTTCCATACCAAGGCTTGCCATGATTGCCTGCATCACCGAATTGTCGCGCAGGCGGTATTTGTATTCCAGCATCGCCTCGACAAAATACTCGC
>JAEPNV010000036.1:0-255 GCA_017643215.1 Roseibium sp.
ATCTCGTTCATGCGACGCTCCTCGCACCCTGGTCCGCAGACTCTTCTGCGACATCTGAATTTTCAGCCATGGTCTTTAAATCAAGGCGGCCATATTGGTAATAGGCCGCACAGGCCCCCTCCGAGGAAACCATCAAGGCGCCCAAAGGCGTTTCGGGCGTACAGGCGCGACCAAACACCTTGCAGTCCCAGGGCTTGATCACGCCTTTCAGCACCTCGCCGCATTGGCAGGATTTCGGGTCGGCAATCTTGATGT
>JAEPNV010000036.1:265-546 GCA_017643215.1 Roseibium sp.
GCTTCAACAGCATCCAAAGAGACTGCAGAATATCCAAAGGCTCGAACCCGGCGACGACCAAGGGGCGATTGTAGTGGGCTGAAATAAAGTCATAGGGCGCCGTGCCGATAACCATGCTCACATGGCCCGGCCCCAGGAACCCGTCGATCTGCAAATCGGGGCTGTCCAAGATCGCCTTGATGGTCGGGATGATCGTGATGTGATTGCAAAATAGCGAGAAATTCTCGATGCTTTCCTGCTCCGCCTGCAGCACTGTCAACGCCGTCGACGGCATGGTCGTT
>JAEPNV010000037.1 GCA_017643215.1 Roseibium sp.
CACGGCTCATGCGCGTTTTGCAGCTCACCGATTGTGAGCTGGCGGGATTTCAAATTGCAACCTCCGATCAAGCCGCGCTTTCGGTCTCCGTCTCCGGCTTCTTGTCCAGCACGACAACCTTGGTTCTCAGAGGAACCCGGTTGTACAGATCGATCACGTCCTGTTGCCACATGCGGATGCAGCCGGAAGAAACGCTTTTTCCGATCGAATTCGGCTGGTTGGTGCCGTGGATCCGGTACAGCGTATCCGTCGCGCCTTGCCAAAGATCCATGGCGCGGGCGCCGAGAGGATTCTTGAGCCCCGGCGGATAGCCTTTTTCCCAATAGCGTTCGAGTGACGGCTTGCGCGCAATCATCTCGCGTGGAGGGCGCCAGATCGGATGCGGCCGCTTCACACGGATCAGCGCCTCTCCATTCCATGCAAAACCGGCCCGGCCGACACCGATGCCGTAGCGCAGCGCCTTCTTGTTGCCGAGGGTCCAGTACAGATAGTTGTTATAGGGATCGACAACGACGGTGCCCGGGCGTTCCCTGGTCTTGTAT
>JAEPNV010000038.1 GCA_017643215.1 Roseibium sp.
TGCGGATGGCGCGATGACGGTTCTGCTGAAAGACGCGATGCAGCCAAACCTGGTGCAGACGCTGGAGAACAACCCGGCCTTTGTGCATGGTGGTCCGTTCGCCAACATCGCCCATGGCTGTAACTCGGTCATCGCGACCAAGACCGCGCTGAAGCTGGCAGACTATGTTGTCACCGAAGCGGGCTTTGGCGCCGATCTCGGGGCTGAGAAGTTCATGAACATCAAATGCCGCAAGGCAGGGCTTGCGCCCGATGCGGTGGTGCTCGTGGCCACGATCCGTGCCTTGAAGATGAACGGCGGCATGAAGAAGGACGAGCTGGGCACCGAGTCTGTCGATGCGGTGGTTGCGGGCTGCGATAACCTCGCGCGTCACATCGCCAATCTCAAATCCTTCGGGGTTCCTGTGGTGGTCGGCATCAACCACTTCGTCTCCGACACCGATGCCGAAGTGGCCGCGGTCAAGGAGTTTGTCGAAGGACAGGGTGCTGAGGCGTTCCTGTGCAAGCATTGGGCCGATGGGGGCGCTGGCATCACCGAGAT
>JAEPNV010000039.1 GCA_017643215.1 Roseibium sp.
GCCGCGCCGATTAGCGACGAGACCCGTCTCCGAGCCGCCGACCGGGGCGCCTGACAGGCACGACCCCGGAGGTCCACACCCGACAGCGCGATGCGCCCTCGGGTGCGTTCGTGCTTTGGCGTTTGGGTTTGCGTGCGCGGATGCTTATCTCGACGCCATGGGTCCGGCACCGCCGGAGCCGGTGAAATCGGGGATGGAACGAACAGATGTTTGAATCGCTTCAAGACCGTTTGGGGTCGATTTTCGGGTCGCTGACCGGTCGCGGTGCGCTGTCGGAGAAGGATGTCTCCGCGGCGCTGCGCGAGGTGCGGCGCGCGCTGATCGAAGCCGATGTGTCGCTGGAAGTGGTGCGCGGCTTTGTCGAGCGCGTGCGCGAAAAGGCGGTCGGCGTCGATGTCCTGAAATCGGTCAAGCCCGGCCAGATGGTCGTCAAGATCGTCCATGACGAACTTGTCGAGACATTGGGCTCGGACGCCGAGACGATCGACCTGAATGCGCCGGCGCCGGTCGTCATCATGATGGTCGGCCTTCAGGGC
>JAEPNV010000003.1 GCA_017643215.1 Roseibium sp.
CACACGCCCACAGAGTCAGAACACCACTCCAACGACAAGAAAAATCAGATGTGTGAATGTCGTAGCCCTCAAGGGGGAGATGTCTCCGACAGGAGACAGAGGGGGGTCCAAGGCCCTCAGACTTGAAGGTGAGTCCTGTCTGAACTGGGGCGGTTCACCCCCCTCTGTCCGCATGCGCGGACATCTCCCCCTCAAGGGGGGAGAGGCTATGTCGCGGCCTTTCGGTGTGGTTGTCCACTCTGTATGCGGGGCCGAAAAGTCGAACGATATCGGATTGATACGTCTGTACTCTCGAATTAAACGGGCAGCAGTGGACCCGTGTCCGAGGATGACGGCGGAAACATCGAGGATTGACATCAGCGTCAGGGCGCCCCGAGGCGCCCTTCGACGTCGGCCGCGCGCCAATCGGGGCGCGTTTTTCAGCTGTCGTCGTCCTCGCCGCCGTCCGGATCGATGATCGCGTCGGCAATCAGGCCGGCGTTCTGGCGAATGACGAGCTCGATCTCATCGGCAATCTCCGGGTTTTCGCGCAAGAACTGCTTGGCGTTTTCCCGGCCCTGGCCAAGACGCTGGCTGTTATAGGAGAACCAGGCACCGGATTTTTCGACGATGCCGCCTTTCACACCCAGGTCGATGAGCTCGCCGGTCTTCGACACGCCCTCGCCATAGACAATGTCGAACTCGACCTGGCGGAACGGGGGCGCCAGCTTGTTCTTGACCACCTTCACCCGCGTCTGGTTGCCGACCACCTCGTCCCGGTCCTTGATCGCGCCGATGCGCCTTATGTCGAGCCGGACGGAGGCATAGAATTTCAGCGCGTTGCCGCCGGTCGTCGTTTCGGGCGACCCGAACATCACGCCGATCTTCATGCGGATCTGGTTGATGAAGATCACCATGCAGTTCGACTTGGAGATCGAGGCGGTGAGTTTGCGCAAGGCCTGGCTCATCAGCCGCGCCTGCATGCCCGGCAGGCTGTCACCCATTTCGCCTTCCAGCTCGGCCTTCGGCGTCAGGGCCGCGACCGAATCGATCACCAGAACGTCGATCGCCCCGGACCGGACCAGCGTGTCGGCGATTTCAAGGGCCTGTTCGCCGGCATCGGGCTGTGAAATCAACAGATCGTCGATGTTCACGCCAAGCTTTCGGGCATAGATCGGATCGAGCGCGTGCTCCGCATCAACAAAGGCGCAGATCCCGCCGGCCTTTTGCGCCTCGGCCACCGTGTGCAGGGCAAGCGTCGTCTTGCCGGAGGATTCCGGCCCGTAGATCTCCACGATCCTGCCGCGCGGCAAACCGCCGATCCCGAGCGCGATATCCAGGCCGAGCGAGCCGGTGGACACGGATTGGACCTCGACCGCCTGGCCCTGCCCCATCCGCATGATGGAGCCCTTACCAAAGGCCCGTTCGATCTGGCTGAGCGCGGCATCGAGCGCTTTCGTCTTGTCCATCTGGCTGCTTTCCACGAGGCGAAGTGTGCTTTGCGACATCTTGAGAGCGCTCCTTATTCCACGACCGGCGGGCCGTTTCAAACCGCGTCATTTGTACCCTTTTTGTTCTATTTTTTCAAGAGGGCGTAAATTATTGAAATAATAGAACTTTTTTGAGATTGTTCAAAATATGTTCTCTCCCCGTTTCAATCCTGTCTGCGCCGCCTGATCCCAATTCCGATGAGAATCGCCGGTAACCTTGTCAGCCGCCCGACAAACTGATAGGCACGCCCGCAATCCAGATCACCACCCAGATCATCACATGGAGCACGCATGGCAGCCAGCGCGCCGAAGGCGGGAACGGGGATCCGGCCGGTCGTCTGCATTGGCGCGGTCTACCTTGATACGCTCGCGCATGCGATGGTGCCCGTTGCACCCGACACCTCCACGCCGGCGCGGTTTGAAGTCCGGTTGGGCGGTGTTGCGGCGAATGTCGCCCGCGCCCTGTCGCGGCTGGCGGTGCCGGCACGGCTGATTGGCGTTTGCGGCGACGATCAGGCCGCCGTTGAGATCAGGGCAACGCTTGACCGGGAGGGCGTCCCGCACTGCCTTAACGTTCGAATCGGGATGGCGACCGGCCGGTATATTGCCTTCCACGGCCCGGACGGGCGATTGGCCGCCGCCTGTGTCGACGATCACATCCTGTCCACCGCGCCGGCCGGTCTCTTCGACGCCGATTTGAATGATGCGATCCGGAATGTCGGCAAAGACGGATTGTGGTTCGCCGATGCCAACTGCCCGCCGGACATGCTGGCGCGGATCGCCGCGCATGCCCCCGCCGGCGGTCTGGTGTTCAACGGGGTTTCGGCCGCCAAGGCGGTGCGCCTCACCGGCGTTTTCAACCGCGCCACCCTAGTGTTTTTGAACCGTGTGGAAGCCGCGGCGCTTTCGGGAGGAAGGTCCAGCGCCACCGCCGAGGACTTGGCGACAGCGCTGGCGACGGGCGGGCGGACCACCGTGGTGGTCACCGATGGCGCCGATGGCCTTTGCCTGTCCGCATCGGGTCAGACAGTCCGCCTTGCCGGAAAGCCCGCCCCGGTCAAGGATGTCACGGGCGCCGGAGATGCCCTGATCGCCGGAACGCTGGCCGCCCTTGCCCGGTCCATGCCGCTCCGCGACGCGCTTGACATTGGTCAGGCGGCCGCCCGGCTGACCGTTCAAAGCGCCGGCGCGGTCGCGCCGGATCTCACCTGGGAAAAGCTGTGGCCCGCTCAAGGCCCGTCGGCTTCATAACGGTCAGGCCAGGTCCGGCCACACGCCGTGAAATTGGCGGCCAGTATCTAAAAGGAGCAATTGGTGTCCCTGTCGTCCATCTTCCAAGTCGATGCAAAGGTACGCGCGGCACTCGACCGCGGCGCTCCGGTCGTTGCGCTGGAATCGACCATCATCACCCACGGAATTCCGTTTCCGCAAAACGTTAACACCGCCCGGGCCGTCGAAGCCGATATCCGGGCCGCCGGGGCGGTGCCGGCAACGATCGCGGTCCTGGACGGCAAGATCCGGATTGGGCTTGGCGATGCTGATCTGGACCGGCTTGCCCGGGCGCAGGATGTGATGAAGTGCTCGCGGGCCGATGTGGCCCTGGCCGTCGCGACAGGGCGGCCGGGCGCCACGACCGTGGCCGCGACCATGATGGCGGCCCATTTTGCCGGAATTCACGTGTTTGCCACCGGCGGCATCGGCGGCGTGCACCAGGGCGCCGAAGACACATTCGACATTTCCGCCGATCTTGACGAGCTTGGCCGCACGCCGGTCTGTGTGGTCTCGGCCGGGGCCAAGGCGCTGCTCGACATCCCGAAGACGCTCGAAGTTCTGGAAACCAAGGGCGTGCCCGTAATCGCCTACCGAACCGATGAGTTGCCCGCCTTCTGGTCTCGGGCAAGCGGCATCAAGGCGCCGTATCGGCTCGACAATCCCGCAGACATTGCCGCAGTGATCAAGACGCGGTCCGTTTTTGCCGATCACGGCGGCGTGCTGGTCGCAAATCCGGTCCCGCAGGCGGACCAGATCCCGCGGGAGGAAATGATCGGATACATCGATGCCGCCAATGCCAAGGCGCATATGGAAAACATCCGGGGCAAGGAGGTCACGCCCTTTGTCCTTGAGACGATTTACCAGCTGACCGGCGGCCGCAGTCTGGACGCCAACATCGCCCTTGTCCGCGGCAACGCGCGCCTTGCCGCGCAAATCGCGGTGGCCCTGACGGCGGCGGAAACGGCCGCGCCGGGGGCGGCATCAAACGCGCCGAACGTGGCCCCGGCGTGACGACTGTCGCCCGGAAGTAACACCAAACACGGCTTGTTTTTCAAAGCTTACCTAAGGTCGTTGACAGGCCCACGTCCGCCGGTCCTTAGTTGACGGGCTGCGGCGCGCTGGTTGCGCCGATCGGACCGCGAAACGTCCGGACAGACTTGAGGAGATGGCGATGGTGGAACAGACCGCGGACGCACAGAACATGCCGGCAACCAGCTCGCCTGGCGGGCTGTCGCCGTTGCAGTACCTGGACCGGGCCTTGTCCAAACTCCGGGACCTTGGCATCACGCCGGAAACGGAGACCGATGCGCCGATCAACGCGCTTTTGCAGCAAATTGCCGACCTGTCGCCGGACAAGGTGCTGATCATCACCCGCACGCTCGGCCAGGCCTCCCATTTCAACGAGGTCGTACGCTCACAGGTCCAGCAGATGGATATTGGCGAACGCTATGAGGAGATCACCGAGCGCTTCAACTCCATCCGGGACGATGCCAAGGCGCTGGTCGACCAGTTGGCCGACGGCAAGATTTCCTTCACCGAGAACCTTGCCAACAAATGGCGCGACATGCGCCGCGGCACGATTTCCGACCGGTTCCAGGACATTCGCGACACCTACAAGGACGTTGCCCGGGCCACCAAGGACCAGATCGAGCGCGAGCAGACCATCCTCGACTCTTACCGGGATTTCCGCGGCGCATTGAAACAGGCCGAGGTCACCGCCCTTGAGCTGTTGAACGCCGCCACCGGCAAGCTGGACGGCGCCA
This sequence comes from Roseibium sp., assembly GCA_017643215.1. Lineage (GTDB taxonomy): Bacteria > Pseudomonadota > Alphaproteobacteria > Rhizobiales > Stappiaceae > Roseibium. Next base: position 4,505 of record JAEPNV010000003.1, read on the forward strand.
AGGCGGATCTTGAAGCCGCCTCGGCGGAGGTCAATGGCTTTGCAGGCGACGATCCCGCGCAAAAAGCGCGTCTGGAGCTTGCGCGCGATGAAAAACTAAGGGTCATGCAGGACGAGGAAAAGCGCTATCAGATCACCAAGGACCTGTCCGACAACCTGACAATCGGGTACAACACGTCGGAAGTGATCATGGCGCGTTTGATGCAGACAACCAATGCAAAGGAACGGGTTTACGCGCAATCCGTCAGCTTCTTTTCCACCAACGAATCGGTGCTGACGGCGCTCAACGCCTCGTTTACCGGCCTTCAGGGCCTGCACGAATCCACCGAAACCTTGAACGCCATGAAGGAAGGCGTGAACAAGAGCCTGGAAACACTGGCCGAAATTGGCGATGCGGTCCAAAAAGAGGCGCTCAAGGCCGGATACGGGCCAACCGTGCAAGCCGCTTCGGTGAAGAAGCTGGTCGATTCCGTCGTCAATTTCCAATTGCATTCACGCGAGATCATCAACGAAATGCGTGAAATGTCGACGAAGAACTCCGAGGAGATCCGGACCGCAGTGGAAGACGGCAAACGTCGGCTGGCCAAACTTGCCGCTGAAGGCAACGCGCTGGTGGGTTAGAACTTCCGCGGCGGAGACAGGGCTGAATGGCGGACAAGGCACAGGCACCGCTGGATGACTTGATGATGGCGATGGACGTGGTGGACACGCTCCGCCACGAACAATCCGTCGTGGAAAAGGAAATCGCCGCCGGCGATCGCGACGCCCATATGATCGCCCACCTGCGCGAGATCTATGCCGCGCAGGGCATCGAGGTGCCGGACCGGATCCTGGAAGCGGGCGTGGAAGGACTGAAACAGGACCGGTTCGTGTACAAGCCGCCGCCTGCGGGCCTGTCGCGCGCGCTGGCTTATGTCTACATCACCCGGCTGTCCTGGTCGAAATGGCTGGCGGGCGGTGTCGCGGCCGTTGTGGTCGCCGTGCTTGCCTGGCAAATGCTGGTCGTCGGTCCGCGTGAGCGGGCGGTCGCCGCCCTGCAGCGGGAACTGAGCGAAACCATCCCGCAGGACATCGCCGGCCTTGTAAACCGTATCGAAGGTCTCACCGCGCAAGACGGCATTCTGGCCGAAGCCGAACGTCTGGCTGGCGATGGCCGTATTGCCGCGGAGGACGGAAACGCGGACGCCGCCCGCAAGGCCGTCAATGATTTGCGTACCCTGTCGGCGCAGCTCAGCGAGGTGTTCGAGGTAAGGATCGTCTCCCGGCCGGGCACGACAACCGGCGTGGAACGCATTCCCGAGGTCAACCGCTCCGCCGCCAACTATTATATCGTTGTGGAGGCGATCGGCCCGGACGGCACGGCGTTGACGCGGTCGATCACCTCGGAAGAGGACAGCCGCACCCGGGAGGTCACGATATGGGCGCAGCGCGTGTCGCAGGCGCTTTTCGAGCGGGTTCGGGAAGACAAGGTGACCGACGGCATCGTGCAGGACTCCTTGCTCGGCACCAAAACACGCGGAACCTTGGAGATTGACTGGCAAGACGGCGTGCGCGAAGGGGCGATAACCGAATGGTAGCCGGACCGGCCATGACGTGGAGAGGACCGGCGCGGCCATGTTGACCGGACGGCAGACTTTGGCCTCGGTAGAGGCGGCGCTGGCAGATCTCCGCCGCGAGGAAGCGGAACTCGGCAACCGGATCGAGCGGGCAACCCGCGCGTTTGCCGATTTTCAGACGCGCCGGGGAGAGGCGTTCAAGGATCTCGCCCGGTTCCGGCTCGACACCCAGACGATCGAAACGCTGGATATCCGGCTGGATTCGGCCGCACGGGAAGCCCGGCGCCTGTTGGAAAAGCGGACGGCCGATCTCAAGGTTCTGGTCGAAGATCGCCGGCAGAAGGAGACGGAACGCAGCGGCCTTCTACAGGTGCGGGACGAAAAGGGCGCGCTGCAAAACGCTGCCGAAGAGCGCATGGACGCGCTCATGGAGACGGTCGACAGCGCGCTGGAGGCCGATGAGGCGTATCTCGCCCAGCGCGCAATCACGCTTCAGGCGGCCCAGACCGCGGAAGCGGCCGCGGCCAAGGCCGAAACCGCGCTGGCAGATCGCGCGGGCAAGGGCAAGGCCTATGAAGACGATCGGCTGTTCATGTATCTGTGGAACCGGGCGTTCGGCACACCGGACTATGACCGGCGCGGCCTGGTGCGCGCGCTCGACCGCTGGGTCGCGGGGCTGATCGGCTATCATGATGCCAGGGCCAACTATGCCATGCTGACCTCCCTGCCCGACCGGCTCGCCGATCATGCGGAGCGCTGCGCGGACAAGGCCGATGCGGAGGACGACAAACTCGCCGCGCTCAGCCGGGCCGCAATGGAAACGGCCGCCGGCACAGACCTGATCGGCGAAGTGGAAGCCTTGTCGGAGGAGATCGCCGCGCTGGACGAAAAGCTCGACAACCTCGACCGCGCGATCGACACGGTGTCGAAGGCCCTGCAGGAGTTCAGTACAGGCGAAGATCCAGGATATCAAAAGGCCGAGGCGTTTCTGGCAAAATCCCTGGAAGGCGACGACCTGAAGGATCTTTGGCGCGACGCCCTGGCGACGCCATCGCCGGAGGACGAAAAAATCGTCCGCCAGATCGAGGACCTGGCGGAGCGAATGGAAACCCTGACCCGGGAAATGCGTCAGGACCGGGAACTGCAGCGTGATATCTCCGCGCGCCGGGCCCAACTGGCCGACGTGGTCAGCCGGTTCCGGTCCCACGGCTATGACCGGTGGGAATCGACCTTCGATAATGACAGCCTGACAACCTTGCTGCTCGGCGAACTGGTCAAGGGCGGCATCAATGCGGCCGAGTATTGGGCCCGTGCCGAGAAGGCGCACCGGCGTCGGCGGCCACGCGGCGGCAAGGTCGCGTTTCCTGGCGGGGCCGGACTGCCGCACTCCATGGGCGGCGGGTTCAGTGGCCGCGGCCTCGGCGGACGGCGCCGTTCGAAGGGATTTGGCGCCGGGGGTTTTGGCGGCGGCGGCTTCAAATCACGTGGCGGTTTTGGCGGCGGCGGATTCAAGACCGGCAAGCGGTTCTAGGGCCTTCAGCGCGTTGCGATCCGCCATGACACAGGCAAGCGGATGGTGTTAACGTGATCGACACTTATGGCGGGCCGGAGCGCACGCCCGACGGTTCCATGGGACCATTACGACAGCCGGGATTGTCCATGCTGAGATTTGCCATTGCCGCAGGTGCCTTGTTTGCGCTGGCCGCCTGCCAGTCCAATTCGAGCCAGCGGGCCAGCCTGCCGGACCAGCCCGTGCTCGACGTCCCGGCCGGCGCGCAAAGTGTCCGGATTGCCGCGGCGCCGCCATCGGTCCGCTCCGCTCTTGTGGCGAGCGCCCAGGAGCGCGGGACGGCCGTCGTCCAGGATGAACCGAACATGGTTGTCATGGAACGCACGATGACGGGCGAAAACCCGGCGCTCGACGCCGAATTCGGACCGTCCGATAACGGCGATCGGGTGATCCGCATTCGCGTCAGGTTCACCGGTTCGAACTGCGACACGCTCGCCGTTCAGGACCTTGCGGTCATCAACAATGCCCGCACCGCGCTGGAACAAAGTTTCGTTCTACCCGGCAATCCCAACACGATGCAGAGCCTGCAGGGCCTCAAAAGCCGGGCTGAAAGCGGCAGCGGCTGCCCGGCCCTTACCTCGTGACCTTAGATCGTGCCGACCCGGTCCACGATCAGTCCGGATCCCCCCGATTTCTCAAACTCCTCCAAGGACGAAACTGCACGGACGCTTAACGGGATGGGTGCCCCCATACGCGCGTCGGGGCAGGCGATTTTCACCCCTGCATGGACGCCCTCTTTCGGTTTATAGGTCCACATTCCGCCCTCCACGTCACCGACGGTCAGCCGCATGCTGCCGTTGCCGACGACAATCTGCGGAACGTGGACGGTCCATCTCAAGCCCTTGAACTCTGCAGCGCATTTGACTTTTTCCTCCGGCGTCGATGCCTTGTTGAAGGCTGCAACGTAGTCGCCAAGGCTAGGGGCGCCCTCCTGCAGTTTCCAGAGCGATGGATTGTTCCGGTCTTCACAAAACACTTCGGCGCTGGCGTTCCACAAGACATAGTTCAGCGCGGACCCCTTGGTGCTGACAAAAGCAACGTCTTCTTCTGCGGACGGTTGGATCCTGGCATCGTCATTGAAATGTGCTGACATAATCTGCTCCTTTCCAATAAATTCTGCGAAGAGCGGTTACGCATGAAACTGGCGCTCAACGATATCGAACCTACGGGTCAACCCCCGTCGAAACTGCTCCTTGAAACCTTCGGAACACTCATTCTGGAAATCTGCAGCACCGGCCCGCACCTGTGGCAGGTGGCATTTTCCGCCACACAGCGTGTTGAGGCCGCAGGATTTGCATTCGGGCAGGTTCTGGACCTTCATCTTCTCCGAAAGGCGGGTGAGGTCCGCAAACACGCCCTCAACCCCATCCCGGCGGATGTTGCCGCGCCGAAAACGCCGCGTGATGCAGGGCGAGACATCGCCATTCGCGTAGATGACGAAACTCGTCCCAAAACCGCAATTTTCACGAAGCGAGGCCCTGGTCGGGGCCCAACCGTCACGCAACAACTGCTTCGAGATCGTGCTGATGTTCGCCTGGACCTCATCCGGCGGAAGGGTCTCCCCGGAAAACTCCAATGCGCGCCCCTCGGGGATCACGGAGGCCAGATCAACATCCACCGTCCGGTCGAACGTGGACAGGAGCGCCCCAAGATTGGTCATCAGGTCTTGAGCGTTGCTGCGACGGACGCAAATGTTTAGGCCGACCCGGGCATCGGTCCGCAAAAGCGCGTGCAGGGCATTGACCGTTTTGGCAAACGTTCCCCGGCCACGCATCGCATCGTGCGTTTCGGCCGAAGCCCCGTCCAGGCTGACGGCGAAGGAATCGACCACGCCGGCCAGCTGTTTGATCTTCTCATCGCTCAACAGCAGTCCGTTCGTCAGCACCGCCGTTTGAAATCCACAATCCATTTTCGCGTAGCGCATGAGATCTGGCAGCCATTTCACCAGGGTCGGTTCGCCGCCGCTGACAGAAAAATGGATCGGCGCATCAAGGCCGCGGAAAAAGCGGCAAACGTCGAACCAGGCGTCCTTGTCCAGTTCGTTCGGCTCCGCGAGACCCGAACTGACATAGCAGTGCGGGCAGCGAAGGTTGCACCGGTTGGTCAAGTGTGCTTGAACCCTGATGTATTTTTCCGCGGGCTCGGCGCGCTCGATAAAATTGTGCCGGAAGACGAGGTCTCTCAGACGGCGTAGGGCTTGGCGATCGGCCGGGATTTCCGCCCCACAGCCCCGCTGGGACGCGCGCAGTTGATCCAAAAGATTAAACGTGTCGACGTCGACAACCAGCCAAGCCGGCACTTTGGGCGCCACGAGCAGCAGACGGTCCTCGACCCAGTACTTGCTGATCTCGACCGGCAGGACCGGAAATGAATCGCTTTGGACCATTGCTGACGACACCGATGACGTTCCACCCCGGCATGGTGGTAGCAATCCGCAAGATATTCAACTTTAAATTTTAAACCATCTGACCAAACGTCAAGCGGGCAAGGCCGTATGTGCCCTGAAGCGGACAACTGCGGTCCGCCCCAACCGGTCTGAGCGGAACGGCCGGAGACCGGGCGCTTCTCCTCAAGCAGGAACGGCCTCGGGGTTGTATTGGGCCAAGAACGCCTCAGATGGCGGGATCGGCTTGATCACGTCGATCATCACCCCGTTGGGATCCTGTGTGATGAAGTGCCGCTGTCCAAACGGTTCATCGCGCAGGCCGAGCAAGACCGGCAAACCGGCTTGAACTGCCCGGTCATATTCGCCGTCTACATCCTCCACCTCGAAGTTCAGGAGCAGCCCCGCCGCATTCTTCCCACGCCGGGCCGCCGGAATCGTCTCATGTGACCGGTCCAGAACTGCGATGTTGACGGAGGGAACTTCCGCGCTTTGCAGATGGACATACCAGTCGGCTTCGAACAGCGCCTTGAACCTGAAATGGTCCCGGTAGAACCGGGCAGTCTCGGCCACCTGATCTGTCATGATCACCGGATAGTACTGTGTGCATTTCATGAGATCGCTCCTGGGTGGGGGTTTAAAAACCTGAAAAAATACATACTGTATGTATGTATATTCCAATTAACATACAGGCTGCATGTATGCAAGATGAATCGCCCCGCCGGACGCAAGCCCAACGCCGCGCGGAAACTCGGCGCGCTCTAATCGCCGCGGCACGGACGCTGTTTGCCGAAAAGGGCTACGCGGACACCGGTACAGCGGATATCGTAAAGGCAGCCTCGGTGACCCGCGGCGCGCTCTACCACCACTTCACAGACAAGGCCGAGGTATTCCGGGCGGTGCTTTATGAAGAAGCCGAAGCGATCGCCGATGAGATCACCCAAGTCACATCTACGGAGCAATCCCCAGAAGACGCCTTTATGGACGGAGCGCGCGCCTATTTTTCCGCGATGACGGCCCCCGGCCGGGCCCGGCTTCTCTTGTTGGAAGGCCCAAGCGTGCTCGGTGTGGACGCCATGCGGGAAATCGACCGCGCCACCGGCGGACAAACGCTGGTGGACGGCTTGCGGCATGCGCAAAGCGCAGGGGCGCTCCACGGACTTCCGGTTGAGGCAATGGCGGACCTTTTATCGGCAGCCTTTGACCGGGCCGCGCTGGCAATCGCCCGGAACGCTCCGGAAAAGGACTACGAAGCCGCGATCCGCGCTCTTTTGACCGGGATCTTGCACCCGGGACCGGCAACTGCACAAACCTGATTGATCAAACCGGTCAGCTCTCCAGCACTTCCTTGACGGTGGTGGCGAGCTGTTTGAGCGTGAACGGTTTGGGCAGGAAGAAAAACTGTTCGCCCTCCGGCAGGTTCTCCTCGAAGGCGTCCTCGGCGTATCCGGAAACGAAAATGATCTTCAGATCCGGCCGGGTTTTGCGCAGCTCCACGAGCAGCGACGGTCCGTCCATTTCCGGCATGACCACGTCGGACACGACGAGATCGACCTTGCCGTCGGTTTCTTCCATGACGTCCAGCGCCTCGGTGCCGGAGCCCGCTTCATGGACGGTATAGCCGCGCGAGGCCAGTGCCCGGGCAGCAAACGCCCGCACGGCCTCCTCGTCTTCCACCAGGAGGATCGAGGCGGACCCGGTGAGATCCTCGACCTTTTCGGCTTCCGGCTCACCGGTCTGCGGCCTCTCGTCCTCCACCTCATCGGGGATATGCCGGGGCAGGAACAAACGGAAGGTCGTGCCCTCGTCCACTTCGCTGGTACAGAAGATGAACCCGCCGGTCTGCTTGACGATGCCGTAGACCGTGGACAGGCCAAGCCCCGTGCCCTTGCCGACCTCCTTGGTGGAAAAGAACGGATCGAAGATCTTTTCCATCACATCCGGCGGCATGCCGTGACCAGTGTCCTCCACTTCGACCAGGGTGTATTCGCCCGGCGGCATGCCGCGCGTGTTTTCAAACCGGGTGGACTGGGCGGCATCCACATTGGATGTGCGAATGGTCAGCCGCCCGCCGTCCGGCATCGCATCGCCGGCATTCACCGCCAGGTTGACGATCACCTGTTCAAGCTGATTGAGGTCGGCCATGACCGGCCAAAGATCGCGGCCGTGCACGACCTGAAGCTCGACCTTTTCGCCCAAGAGCCGGTCGAGCAGGATCGACAGATCCCCCAGGACGTCGTTGAGCGCCAGCTTTTGCGGCCGCAGGGTCTGCCGGCGCGAGAACGCCAGGAGCTGGCGGACAAGACCGGCGGCCCGGTTGGCGTTCTGCTTGATGTTCATGATGTCCTGGAAGGACGGATCGGTCGGCCGGTGGCTTGCAAGAAGCAGGTCGGAAAACCCGATGATCGCGGTCAGGACATTGTTGAAATCATGCGCCACGCCGCCGGCCAACTGGCCGATGGCCTGCATCTTCTGGCTTTGCGCGAACTGGGCTTCCAGGGCGCGCTGCTGGGTGGTTTCCAGCGCGTAGACAATGGCGGCCTCGCCGTCGCCTTCCCCCTCCTGCACGGCCGAGACATAAAACGTCGCCGATCGTGGATTGTTGCCTTCGACCAGCGGGATGTCGATCGGCGCGATTTCGCCGATGCCGTGCGCGGCCGCCCGCAACGCCTTCGACAGATCCTCGCGGCCGCTTTCGGCGACATAGTCCTCAAGTTTCGGCGCCTCCCCGGGTACGTCGACCGCGCCGAACAGCTTGAGGAACGGCGCATTGGTGCGCAGGACCCGGCCATCGGTGTCCAGCGAAGCAATCGCGATCGGCGTGTTGTTGAAAAAGCGCGCGAACCGCACTTCCGCCGCCCGAAGCGCCTCCGAGGCCTCCTCGCCGCGCGAACGATTGAGGACAAGCGTCCGGCTGTCACCGGCGACACCGTTTTCGCCAAACGGCACACGGTGCAACAGGCGCACGGGCAAACCGCGGCCGGACCGGGTGACAAGGTCCAGGTCGAACGTGTCGCTCTTGACCTCACCGGCCTGGCCCTTGACCGAACGGATCAGCTCCGCGCCGTCGCCGCGCACGATGTCAAACAGCGACAGGTCCCCAACCTCGAACTGCGCCAGGTCATACCCGAGCCAGTCCGCCAGCGTGGCGTTCAGGTAGACGATCTGTCCGGTCGCGTCGCAGGACAGGAACCCGGCCGGGGCATGATCGAGGAAATTGATCACGCGCTGCAGTTCCTGGAAGGAGTTCTCCTGCTCCGCCCGGTCCCGCGTGATGTCCGCGATCAGCCAGACCGACAACTGCCGGGTCTTGCCGCCCTTTGGGGTGACCGACAGGGGCCGGATCGCGACCCGGTACCAGCGTGGCTGTCCCTCGTTGCGGCCGAGCGGAAACGGCATGCGGATTTCTTCTTGCGCCCGGCGTCCTTCGCGCATGGCCTGGGACAGCCGGTAGATCGCGTCCGCCGCATCCGGATCATTGGAAAAGACCCGCTCCACGACCCGAACGTCCGCGGCAGCCTCCGCGCCGGTCAGATCGGCATAGGCCTGATTGGCGTAAATCAGCCGCCCGTCCATATCGGTGACCAGGGTGCCCTCGTCGAGAGATGCCAGCAGCGCCGACGCGATCGGGCTCGATTCCCCGGGCCGGGCCGCCAGCCGCAAAAAGCCGATAGCGCCCGCAAAAAGGCAAAACACGCCGACGACGGCCAAGATGCCGAGCAGGCCGAGGATGAACGGCTGCGCGCGCGCTTCATCCATCACCGCAAATCCGGCCGCCGCCCCGACCAGAACCAGGGCAAGCACGATCAGCAGCCAAAGATTTCCGGTCCGCTCCGGCCGGTCGATCAGCGGTTCGCTCGAAGCACCGTCCAAGTCATGCATCTCGCGTTACTCCCTGGCCCGAATCGTCAAACAGGCTCCCCACAAGCATTCAGCGCCGCTCCATGGAATTCAACACGCATGGCTGGGAATTCCCTAATTAGCCCGCCATCCGGCCCGTTTGCGCATGCCGAACACGAAGCCGATGACTTCCGCAACGGCCTTATAGTGTTGTTCAGGAATTTCCTGATCGATTTCAACCGTGGCGTAAAGCGCCCGGGCGAGCGGCGGGTTTTCCACGATCGGCACATCGTTCTCGTTTGCGACCACCCGCATGCGCAACGCGACCGCGTCGACGCCCTTGGCAAGACACACCGGCGCGCCCATGCCTTGCTCGTATTTCAGCGCCACGGCGTAGTGCGTCGGGTTTGTCACCACCACGGTTGCCTCCGGCACCGCGGCCATCATGCGCTTGCGGGCGCGTTCCATCCGGATCTGGCGGATCTTACCCTTGATCAAGGGATCGCCCTCGGTCTGTTTGAATTCTTCCTTCACCTCGCGCAGAGACATTTTCTGTTTGTTGAACCATTTGTTGCGCTGATAGGCAAAGTCTGCGGCCGCAACGACGGTCATGAAGGCCAGAACCGCGCCCAGAAGCTGAAGGACCAGGATCCGGGCTTCCTCCAACAAGATCACCGTATCGGCGAAGATCAGGATTTCCGCTTCATCCCGGTGCGGCCACAACACAAGCACCATCAGCGCGCCGACAAGGGCGATCTTCAGCATCCCCTTTGCGAAATTGACCAGGCTCTCGCCGGAAAACAGCCGCTTGAAGCCGGACAGCGGCGACACCTTGGAGAGTTTCGGCTTCACCGGCTCGAGACTGAACACCAGTTTGTGCTGCACCATGTTTCCGGCAATCGCCATCAGCACGAGCGCCATCAGCGGAAGCCCGATGATGAGCGCCAGCGATTGGCCGGTGTCGCGCCACATGGCCTTGATCGCAAACCCGTCCACCGGGATGTGGTGGGCATGCTCGAAGAAGCCTTTCAGCATGCCGCCAAGCGCGGCGGCCATGGCCGGGGCGAACAGGGCAACCACCAGGGTCGTTCCGGCCAGCGTGAACCAGGTGCTGACCTCCTGCGACTTTGCGACATCGCCTTTGTCGTGCGCCTCGCGGAGGCGTTTTTGCGTGGGGTCCTCAGTCTTTTCTGCATCATCCGTTTCGTCCGCCATGACGGTCTCCTAGCCGGCCACGAACTTGCCGATCGCATCCTCGAAATGACCGAGATAGAAGGTCATCAAGGTGGTCAGCAGAACCAGCAGAAGGAAGAACCCGATCATGATGTTGACCGGCATGGCGATGAAAAAGATCTGCATTTGGGGCATCAGCTTGTTCAACAGCCCGAGCCCGAAATAAAACACGATCCCCACAACGATGAAGGGTGCGCTCATGCGCACGGCAATGGAAAAGACCGCCGCGACCGTCTGGGTCGCGTTGGCGGCGAAATCGCCGACCGGAACGGGAGATCCGGGCGGGAACAGGGTGAAACTGTCGTGCAGCGCGGCGATGACGAGATAATGGCTGTCGGTCACGAAGACGAGGGTCATGCCGAGGATCGACAGGAAATTGCCGAACAGAGCGCCCTGCTGTCCGGTATTGCTCATGTCCGTCCCGAGCGCGAAGGCAAGACCGGATTGGCTGGCCATGATCATGCCGGCGGTTGAAAGCGCCGTTGTAATCAGCCGCGCGCACAGACCGACGGCGAACCCGATCAACAACTCGCCGGCGAATAAAACGACAAGCCCGGCCATGTTGTCCGTCACGTTGGGCGGATAGTAGGCCGATCCCATTGGATAAAGTACCAGGGTCAGCGCCAGAGCAATCGTCAGGCGCATGCGCATGGGGATCGAGCTTTCGCCAAAGGCCGGGAGCAGCATCAACAGCGTGCCGAGCCGCGCGAACATCAGCATGAAGACCGCGACGACCTGGGGCAGGAAATCGAACTGGATGCTCATCGAGCAGCTCTAGGCCCTGTGGACGAATTGGAGACGCATTTCGCCGGGAAACGCATCGGACAAGATCAAGGACATCCGGCGCAGGTGATGCGCGCCCATCATCAAGACGGATGTGCGCCGGGATTGGGCGATGCGGGCCAGGCCCTTGGGGTGAGACAGGAGAAGTCGATCTGGCATGAAACGCCCCTTGACCGTATCGCCGATACGCTCTTCGGGTCTTTTCCCGCCACCTCTTGCCTCTTGTCTCACAAAATGCGTCTCCAATTCGTCCACAGGGCCTAGGATGTCGTCAGGATGAGCTCGGCGATGCGCGCGGTGAACGCCTGAAGCAGCTGGCTCATGAACGGCAGGGACACAAGCAAGGTCAAGAAGATCGCCAGGATCTTCGGCACGAACACCAGCGTCATTTCCTGGATCTGCGTGAGCGCCTGGAACAGCGCGATCACAACGCCGACGCCCAGGCCGATCAGCATGGCCGGCGCGGCGACGAGGATCATAGTCCAAACCGCTTCGCGGGCTATATCGAGGACTTCACCACCGCCCATTGAAGGTCTCCTGCGCCTCGGAGCGGGCCATCAAATCGGCATCCGCATGATTTCTTCGTAAGCGGAGATCACCCGGTCGCGCACCGACACCATGGTTTCGAGCGCCATCTCGGTCTCGGCAATCGCCGTGACAACGTCAACCACATCGGTCTTGCCTTCCACCAAGCCGATCGCCTTCTGATCGGCCTGTTGCCCCTTGTCGAGGACTGTCGACACCGCTTCGTCGACCAGTTGCCCGAAGTCCACCCCGGCCGCGGAGGCCGGCGACGGCTCCTGGCCCATCTGCTGTGTGAGTTTTGCCGCCATTTGATAGGCGTTGTTTGCAATTGTCGGGCTCGCCATGACCTTTTCCCTTTATCGCCTATGGATACTGCCGGTCACGCGCGCAGGATATCGATCGTGCGCTGGAGCATGCGGCGGCTGGCTTCGATCACATTCAGGTTGGCCTCGTAGGACCGCTGGGCCTCGCGCATGTCGGCGGTTTCGATCAACGTGCTGACATTCGGCTCACGCACATAGCCCTGCTCGTTCGCGGCCGGGTGTCCGGGTTGATAGCTTTCGATGAACGGCGACATGTCCTGGGACACCTTGCCGAGCTTCACGAGCTCAGCGCCGAGTTCGCGCTCAAAATGGCTTTGGAAGGTCGGCACCTTGCGCCGGTACGGTTCTTCCTCGGGCGTTTTGCCGGTGGAATCGGCGTTGGCGATGTTCTCGGCGATAATCCGCATCCGGCCGTTCTGGGCCTTCAAGCCGGACGCTGCGATGAACAGCGATTTGATCATATCCATTGCGGATCTCCTTGGCGCGGCGTCCGTGTTTCGATCTGTGTCAGCCCGCCAAACCGGAGGAGCCAAATCACATGAAAACAAGGTCACGCGCTTCTTGACAGGGCCGTCCGGATCAAGCCCATTCCCCTTGTGTAAAGGGTCGACGCGGCCTGAAAATCCATCTGGTTTTGCGTGACTTTCATCATCTGCTCTTCCAGGACCACATTGTTGCCGCTCGGCGTGATCTCGAACATGTCGCTTTCAACCACATCGCTGCCGACGTCGCTGCGCATCATGCTGTTGATGTGTCCGACCTTGGTCACGGCCGTCTCAAGCCCAACGCGGTCACGCCCGATGTGGTCCTCGAACTTGAAATCCTTGAGCTCTTTTGCCCGGAACTGGGGCGTATCGGAATTGGCGACATTTTCCGCCAGAACGCCCTGACGGACCTGATGCCATTGCATCTTGGATTTGAGCGCCTGGAACAGCGGAAGATCGGATATCGCCATGCGAGTCACCATTGGTTAACGAACTCGGCAAACCTTGCCGCCTGGAAGGTTAACGAATGGTTAACGCCCGCCGCGCCGGCCGGCCGCCCGCGCGCAGAAATCCGTGGACGATGCGAAATGAGCCTCGCAATTTGCGCGATTTGACCCCAGCCAAACAGGCAGAAATTGCCCACCTCTGTTAACCTTGACAAGGATTAAAGATTCGGACGGGAGCACCTGCCCGCTGCAGATGAGGACCGGCGCGTGGCCTGAGCCAGCAGGCCGCCGGCCCGATTGTGCGGCCGGGCGTCATCACGGCGGGCTGCCTGCGGGCACCGAAGAGGGTTGAATGTACAGTTGGATTGAAAACACATTCGGCGTCGGCGATGGATTGGCACGGGCATTGGCATTTGGCGTGTCGCTCGGCGTGGTCCTCGTCTTGTTCGCCCTGTTTGTCATCATCTTGAAGCGGTTGATGGGAACCCCGTTTTCCGGCCACCGCAACCGTCAACCCCGGATCGCCGTGATGGACGCGGCAACGGTCGACACAAGACGCCGGTTGATCCTTGTCCGGCGCGACAATGTGGAACATCTGCTGTTGATCGGCGGCCCAAGTGACGTGGTCGTCGAGCAGGGCATTGTCCGCGGGACGCCGCTCTCTGTTCCGCACCAGCGCCAGGCGGCCCCACTTCAGCCGCAGCTTCACTTGCAGCAAGGTGGCGGAGTGGCCTCCGCGCCTGCTGACACCGACACTCCAGGATCAGAAGCAGGATCTGCCGCCGATATTCTGCGGGACAAGGCCGCCGAAGCGGACCCGGCCCGGATCGGCACAGCACCGAGCCGGCCAGAATCGGTCAACACGGACCCCAAGGAGGCCGGCTACAAATCCGGCGCGGCGCCGATCACTGCTTTGCGCTCCAGGTTCGATTCCCGAGAGCGGGGCACGGTCCGCGGCGGATTTGCGCCGACCGACAACCTCCCGAAGGCCGAACCAAGCATATCTTTGCCGCAAGCCAACGAAGCGGCCTCCACCAATGGCCGTGCTTCGCGGTCAATGGGACCTGTGCGGCCAGAAACAGATGCGACCGTTCCAACAGGATTGAGCGCCCCCGATCCGCGTCCGGACGCACGAGGGCAAAATCCGTCCGCCGGTGCGGCCGACAAAGCCCTGACCAGCCGTGCTGACGAAACGTCGGGAAAATCCGGCGGCACAATGGCGGGCTTCGCCAAAGCCCTGACCCGCCCGCTCAGCCGCGCGGCCCGGCCAAGCCCAAAAATCACCCCACCCGCTTCCGGACCGGCCGCGCGCGCCAAAACGGCCCTTGCCCGTGCCGTCGGCAGCCAGCCAGACCAACCGCGCCCCGACGCAAGCGACTCGACAGCGGAAAGCCCAACTTCGACGGCGAAGTTGCCCGGACCCGCCACCAATGACACGCAAACAAGCGGCCATGACGGGGTGTCCGCTCCCCCGGAAACACCGGCAGCAGCGATAGGAGGCACGTCCATGGCGACGGTCAAGGCGCAGCCGGGCGGGAGCCCTCCGGCCGTTGAACCCGAAACCGCAAAAGCCGCACCCCATTCAAACGGCGAACCTTTGGCCGAGGCGCCGCCTGCACCGCAAAAAACGGAGGATAGCGGCAAAGATTCACCGCTGGAGGCGCAGCCGCCGGCCAATGCCGATCAAACGCTGGACGCCGGATCAACCGAAGCCAAATCCAAGGAACCGATCCGTCCAGAAACGGCAGACGCGCCGCCGGAACGAGAAATCAAAGAGGTGGCCACGCATCCGGCCGGCACGAAAACAAAACAACCCATAACGCCTTCGGCGCCTCTGAAGACCACCCGGACAACGGCGCCGATCCAGCAAAACCCCATCGAACGCAATCCCATCGAGGAAGAAATGGCCAAGCTCCTGGACGAGATCCACGGACCGCAAAAGACATGAGAAACGGTTTCCGGCCTTTCTTGGGGCGGCGTTTTTTCATCCTTCTAGCGAGTTTTGCCGCAGTGACGGGCGCAGCCCTTTCGCCTGCGGCAGCGCAGGAGATCACGCTCGGATTTTCAGACGACGCCACGCTGACGGAACGCGCGGTTCAGCTTGTCGCGTTGCTGACCGTCTTGTCGCTGGCCCCGTCGATCCTAGTTATGGTGACCAGTTTCACGCGGATCGTTGTCGTGCTGTCGCTGCTGCGTTCGGCGATCGGGCTGCAAACCGCGCCGCCCAACATGGTGATGGTCAGCCTTGCCCTGTTCTTGACCGCTTTCATCATGGCGCCGACCTTTCAGGTGGCCTATGACGAGGGCGTCCAGCCGCTGGTCGAAGGCACGATCGAGTTCGATCAGGCGTTCGAACGGGCGTCCGACCCGTTTCGCGATTTCATGCTGTCCCAGGTCCGTGAGAAGGATCTGGCACTGTTCCAGGAACTGTCCGGCCAGCCCGCGCCGCAATCGCCGGAGGATCTGGCGCTCAGCACGCTGATTCCCGCCTTCATGATCAGCGAACTGCGGCGCGCTTTTGAGATCGGATTTCTGCTGTATCTCCCGTTTTTGATCATCGACCTTGTGATTGCGTCCGTGCTGATGTCGATGGGCATGATGATGCTGCCCCCGATCGTGATTTCATTGCCGTTCAAGCTGATTTTCTTCGTGCTGGTGGATGGATGGAACTTGGTCGCGGGGTCACTGGTACAAAGTTTCGGCGGCGGGTAGCTGCCGTTGCCAGACGAGGTGCGAAATTGTCCGCCCCACCGATAAGATTCACTACCATTATTTAACACAAACGCAGCTAAGATCTTGACTCACGCCGGTGTGTTCGCCGGCCACACTGCGAAACAGGCCCTCTGCCGGTGCTACATCAACAGCTAGAACAGCTTGCTCGGATACGCGAACCCGCCGCCCGCTCGGAACTGATCCGGGCGCTTGTCGCCGAATACGCGCGCTCCACCGAGGTTGATCCCTCGCCGACAGAGCGAGCGCTTTTTTCAGGTATCGTCCTGTCGGTGTTTGAGGAACTCGACCGGGCGGCCCGCTATGAATTGGTGGTCCGGCTCGCAAAAACCGACCGCATCACGTCCGACCTTGCCGACCGGCTCGCCGAGGAGGAATACGCGCTTTCCGAACCCGTGCTCGAACACTCGCCGGTTATCAGCGAAGACGCGCTTAAAAACATCGCCCGCACCGCGTCGAACCAGCATCGCAAATCAATTGCCCGGCGCACCGATTTGACGGAAGAAATCTGCGATACGCTGATCGCCCGTGGATCGCGGCCGATCACGCTCCTGCTTCTCGACAATCTCTCGACGCCTCTTTCGGTCAAGGCCTGCTTGGCGCTCTTGATATTCGCCAATACCGAAGAAAATGTGCTCGCCGCGCTTGCAAAACGGGCGCTCTTGGACGAGGGTTTCCATGAAACGCTGTCGATGGTGCTGGAGTCCGGCTGCCCGCTGTTTCCGCCGGTTTTGGAGAAGGCGCTGAAAGCGAACGATCTTGAAAAGCTTGCCGCTCGCGCCGGCAATGTCGACCGTGATGCGGATATTGAAATCGACGGCGAGTTTTATTCCCGCCATGAGGCGCATATCCACATCGCCAACGGTGAACTGACATTTGACAGTATTTTGCGCACGCTGATCGACGATGAGCGCATGGACGCGGTCGGCTGGCTTCTGGCCCGTCAGCTCCAGCTCCGGGATGAAGCGGTGATGGATACGATCAGGTCGGACGCCGACATTGCGATCATGAAGCTGATGATCAAGACCGGCGTTGGGACTGAAACCTACCGCGCTTTTCTTCAGGCCCGATGCGTCTGGCTTGAGCGCAGCACGCGGGCGATCCCCGACCTGATCTTCAAATACAAATCGGAATTGCGGAAGGTCGGCGCCCAAGCCGTTTCCTAGAAAACGCCTGGGTGTTATCGGGCAGTCTTAGCCGTTATCGGGCCCCTCACCCGGAACGGACGCCTGGTCGGAACCGCCCGACGGCGTCATGTACTGGCGGCGGTATTCTTCCATGAAGGTTTCAAGGGAATCGGTGTCCGCGAGCCGGTTCGCCACTTCCAGGAATTCCACGCCCTGGGCTTCAATCGGCCGGGTCACGACGTCGAACGCCAGCGCCTCGGGACTGTTGGCCATCTTCGGCATGTACTTGGTCTGAAGCCGGTCGAGGCTGAGTTGGTCCTCGGCAAGGGAATAGGCGATCCCGGCGCGCAATATGTCGCGCCGCTCCAGGGCGTCGAGCGGGATATTGTCCGACCACCTGGAGCCGTGCATCGCTTCCAGCTGCTCGCCAGCGTCCCGCCAGCTTTGTGCCGCCCAGAAGGTATCGGCTCGCAGCCGGTCGACATCCGACCCGCGCATGTTGCGCACCAGTTCAAGCGCAAGGTCCGGCCGCCCGCTGGAGGTCAGCGCGCGGGCCTCGACGATATTGCGCTGGCGCTCGAGCGTGGACGGCAGACTGGCCTGCCGCGTGCGGTTGAGGACACGCAGCGCCTGGTCCGGTTTGCGGTCCATCAGATAGATCGCGGCCAGGTCCGCGGCGATCTGGGCCCGCGCGGCGCCCTTCAGGCGGTTGTCGACCTGATGGCGCAACAGCTCCGTGGCCTGGTCAAGCAGGTCCACTCCCACAAGGCGCTTGGCCAGGAGACGCACCATCTCGTCGCCCTGACGCCCGATGGGTGTCAACTCGCGGAAGTCGTAGTAGAGCGCCAACGACCTGACCGGCGACATGTCATCCGCCTTGCCGTCGAGAAAGAGGGAAACAAACAGGCTATTCATTTCCTCTTGCAGCAGGCGCGTCGTCTCGGATTCAGGGTCTGCCTGAACGGCCGATTTCATGGCTTCGAACGCCTGGCGGTATTGGCCTTTTTCCGCGTTGAGCTGTGCCAGGAAACGCAGTGTTTTCAGTTCGATTTCGTCGCCGCGCCATGAAAGGGACAGACCGGCGAGCTGATCGATCGCCTCATCGATACCGATTTCCCCATCCCGATACCGGATCCGCAAGGCCCGGTATTCAGCTTCCGCGGCCCGCGGGCGGTCGTCCGAACGGGAGACCAGATCGAACACTGTCAGCGCTTCCTGGGACCGGCCCGATGCATCGGCGACCCGTCCGCGCAAGATATCGTAACGTGCGGCCTGGGCCCGGGCGACGTCACTGGGCTCGATTTCCGCCAGGATACTGTTCGCCAGGCCGAAATCGTTGGACTCCACCATCGCCTGGGCGGCGGCGAGATTGAACTCGGTCTGGATGGCCGGCGGATAATTGCCGATGACCGCCCGCCCCCGGGGCATCGCGATCCGCGCCTGTGTCCAATGGCCGAGCGCAACGTCCACTATGGTTTGCCAGATGGCCGCGTCGGGGCTGTTTTTCAGATCCGGACGGTTCAAGTGGGCATAGGCCTCGTCAGGGCGGTTGGCCATTGCCTGCGCCGCGCCCAACATCAGATTGAACGAGCTGTCCTCGGCCAGGGCCGGGTCTTCTTCGAGGGCCAGCTGCATCAACCCGAGCGCTTCCTGGGCAAACTGGTGGGCGAGATAAAACCGCGACAATTCCATCAACGGATCGCTCCGGCGGCCCTCTGGCGTCGCACTGAGCTTTTCCTGAAGCCTGCGCAACTGGTCGCGATAGGTTTCAGGTCCCTCGGTCGTGAGCGATACGAACTCCACGTAATCCGATTCATTCGGATTGGAGATCGAGTTGAACACGCCCGTTCCGCCCCGCAGGTGTTTGTTGGACAGCGCCAGTCCGCCGTCTTTTTCGATGATGATGTCATCGCCGAGGATCTTGACACTCACATCGTCGGATTTGGCGGCGATCGCGACACCCTGCGCGGAGCTCAGAGCGTTCAGGTCGACAAAGTTTTGCGCCTTTAACAGACCACGGGGCGGTCCGAAACCGGTCACCAGCGAGATGGCGTCGCCGACAAACGGATCTTCGATTTTGCGGATGTTTTGCGGATCCTTGTAAAGCACCCGCAAGATGGACCCGCCATCACCGCGAATATTGCGCTCCAGGCGAAGCGGAATGGACGGCTCCAGAATCATGTCGCCAATCACAAGTGACCAGGCATTGCCGTCAAGACCGACAGTCGCCAGGACCGGGTCGCTCAGATCAATCCGCAAGACCTGAAATCCGTCATATTGGCTGACATCGATGGTTTCGGCCATGTCCGACAGCGCCGACACCATTCCGCGCGTTTCGATCGTCGCGTCGGTGTCAAATACGATCCAGACATTGTCGTTGCGGCGGAATACTGCGCTCGATACCGGTTCACCAAACGGAAACACGACCCGCACGGTGTTCCCGATCCGCCGCGCTTCGGCGACGACAAAATTGCGGACCTGATCCGCGAAATTCGCCGGGGGCTGCTCGGGTGATGCGATCTGGCTGACCGCATCCGCGCCCCCGCGTGCACGCCAAACCTCCGCGGTGCTCTCGTCGGTCGGAATGACGACCGCAGGCGGAACCGCATCCGGTGCGGCGCTGGCATTTGGGTCGATGGTGACCGGCGGTGCGGTTTCAGGCACCATGGCGGATTGCTGGTCCACGGCGGTGGGGGCCACGCCGCCGGCCTCCAATCCGTCGTTTTGCGGGATCGCGGCCGTCACATCCGCCACCTCGCCCGGGATCCTTTGCGCTGCGGTGATGTCAGGAGTGGCGGTAATCGGGCTGCCGTCCGGATTGTTCAAGTCGGCCGTGTTCACCTGCCGCTCGGCATCCGCGCTCGCGATCGGGGCCGTTTCAGGGTCCACTGGAGTGGGTGCCGGCGCTGGCACGGCCGGTGGGGCCGCGGCCGCTGCGACATTTCTTTCGTCGGCCGCCGCCGGATCCGCCCCATTCGTGGGCGTTTCATTCGAGCCGGAGACAGCCGGCGGCGGAGCGGCTTCAGATTGCGGCACGACCGGTTCGGGATTGCGGCTGCCCGGGGCAACAATCAGGCCATTGCGATCGCCGCCCCCGCCGCCCGACAATTCCTCATCGATCTGGGCGTTCACCGGATCAGGCGGTGCGTCCTGGCTCGGAGTGATATCGAGCACATATGTCTGGTCCTCTCGGAACGCGCGAATATCGACAGACGGCTCGATGCGCATCAAGAACTTCAGTTTGCCCTTGTCGAGGAACGCGGTCGCGTCAACCACACCGTCGGGCAGGTTGGCCCGCAAATGGGAAATGTCGAGATTGGCCGGATGGTTGAACGTGACGCGAATGATGTCGTCCTCGCGCACAAACGCGGTGTCGAAGCGGAGCGACCAATCAAAGACAAGCCGCGTAAACGTTGGATGTTCGCCGATCCGAAGGATCACGCTCGGCCCTTCCTGGGCTTTCAGCCGCGCCTGCTCGAGCGCCCGCGCCTTGCGGATCGCCTCCTCGGCGCGTTTGGCGAGTTCGCGGACGACGTCATCGGGAAGACCGGGCGGCAATCCCTGCCAATCGAGCGGCAGGATGTCGACAAACAGCTTTTCGCCGGCCTCCAGGGTGTTGATCTTGAACCGGTCCTTGAGCGCGAACCGAATTGCGCTGCCGTCCGGATCGCGCCGCGCGATTGTGATGTACTCGCTAAGGCTGAGCGGAACGTCATCCACATCGATGTCGATCGGATCTTCAAAGGAAATCCGCAGAACACCGCCGGTGATGACGGCATCGTAGATCGGCAGCAATGTGCGGTCCTGAAACGTCAGAACCATGCGTCCGTATCCGGCCTCGGGGCTCGTTCGCAGCTCAACAGGTTCAAATGTCTGCGCCTGCGCCAGGCTGCCGGCGGCAAGGCCCAACACTGTCGCGACCCGAATGCAGGCGCGCCAAACACGCGAAACAGATACCGCCGGGCGAATGCGCCCGGCGATCCGGCGGAGCAAGCCCGCGCCGTCACCTGTTGTCCTCGTCCTGCCTGGCACCGATTGGTTCCCCGGAAATCTCCAACGCCAATTGTTATGTCACGCGGCCTTAACGCGCCCTTACATTGCGCGATAAAATCCCAGGGAATTGCTCAGTTTGATTGGATTTTCGGCAGCGCGTCCGACGCCTCATCCACGTCGTCTTGCGGCATTTCTCCAACACCTGCGATCGCGATCGTCAGCTTTTCAGCGGCTTCCGGCGACATTCTGCCGAGGATGCCTGCCATTTTCCTGGGTTTCATGTGTCGGACCACCTTCAAGAGCACCGGCAAGTCCAGGCGGTCAAAGATCCGCGCCGCGTCTTTTGGTTTCATGCTTTCATACATGGTGACCAAACCTGCAATCTCGCCGGCCTCCTGCTGGCGTTTTTCTTCGACAGCCGCTTCGATCCGCTGCTCAAGTTCCTTGAGCTCGTCAACCCGCCGTTGAATGCGTTCCTCGGTCGCCTGCAGCAGTTTTTCACGCAAATCCAACTGGCCTTCCTGCTGTTGCAAGTCCAGCCGCCGCTCGCCGAGGCTTTCCAGAACCGCCCGCTCCGCCGCCGATCCGCCGATTTCAAGAGACTCGGGAAACAACGGCGCCTCGTCGGGCGCCGCGGCAGGTTCGAGGCTTTCGGGCAGATCCGGCGGCATGGCGCCGCCCGAAACTTCTGCGTCCGCCTGGTCATCGCTTTCCTGCGCCGCCGCTTCTTGGATCGGCAAAATGTCCGGATTGGTGTCGAAGGACATGCCAAGCAGTTTCAGCGCCAGAAGGGCGCTGGCTGAAACTGCGAGAAGCGGAAGCAGGCGCAATGTCATGCGGCGGCACCCTCCGACCGGCGGCGGAACCGCTCAAGGCGTGCGGTCGCTTCCGCGGCGGCATTGCGGATGTCATCGGCCCGCGCGCTACGGTGTTTGGGCGCCTCAGCCGGAACCGCATTGGCGCCCATGCGTGGTTCGGGATAGGCCGCCGTTTGCGCGGGCTCGGCCGGCTCCGGCCGGTATTCCGCCCTTGCCCCGCCCGCGGCGCCGGCCGCCTCGGCGATCTGGCTGATGCGGACGAAAATCCGCTCCCCGGCCGCCACCTGATCTGACAGGCCACGCGACATCTTTTCCGCTTCCAGCAACCGGCCGCCCAGCGTCTTGTCGGCGTCCGCCGCCGTCGCTTTCAGTCCCAATATGGCCCGTTCGGCAATTTCTGTCGCCGTCATGAGCTCGGAGATGGTCGCCCGCAGTGTTTCTTCGTCGGCCCGCAGACGTTGCAACCGGTTGTTCAAGATCCAGCAGTACCCGATCGTCACCAGGAGCAGGACGGCGACCATGATTTCGATGATGAGTCCAACGGGCAAAGTGCTCATGGTTGCTCCATTTCGTTTTGCATGGCGCGCTCAAACGCAGCGAGCGTCATTTTTGGTTTCCGCAAATTCTTTGCAACGCGAATGGCAATGGAATCATCGACCTTGCCGAGGGTGCCTTCGGTCAACGGCACGTTGCCGCATTTCACCGTCACCGGTTCGTTGGGGTCGATGTCGAAGACGAGGGTTTGCCCGACATCCAGGCTGAGGATGCGTCCGAGCGGCAGATGGGTTTCGTAAAGCACGGCATCGACCTCGACCTCAGCGGTGTGGATCTCGGTCGCCAGGTGGCCTTCCCAGATCGGATCGCGGCCGAATTTTTCGCCCATAAACATTTGCAGGAGCAGATCCCGGATCGGCTCAAGCGTGGCATAGGGCATCATGATTTCGACCGAACCACCCCGGTCTTCCATGTCGATCCGCAATTCGACCAGGATTGCGGCGTTGGCCGGCCGGGAGATGGCGGCAAAGCGCGGATTCGTTTCCAGCCGTTCCAGGTTGAAATGCACCGGAGACAAGGGGGCAAAGGCCTGTTCGGCATCTTGCAGGATCAAGGCGACCATCTGCTGGACGAGATTGGTCTCGATCGTGGTGTAGGGCCGGCCCTCAACGCGGACCGCCGTCGTGCCGCGCCCGCCGCCGAGCAGGACGTCGATGATCGAGTAGATCAAGCTCGATTCAACCGTCACCAGGCCGAAGCCGTCCCATTCTTCGGCCTTGAAAACGCCGAGGATCGCCGGCAGGGGAATGGAATTCAGATAGTCTCCGAACCGGACCGAACTGATTGAGTCCAGCGAGACTTCAACGTTGTCAGAGGTAAAGTTCCGCAAGGACGTGGTCGTCAGGCGAACAAGCCGGTCGAACACGATCTCGAGCATCGGAAGACGCTCGTAGGACACCATCGCCGAGTTGATCAGCGCCCGGATGCCGCTTTGATCGCCTGCAATCGTGTCTTCGATGTTGAAACCCAGGAGGTTGTCGATTTCCTCCTGGTTCAGGACACGGTCAGCGCCGCGGGTCGCGTTTTCCAGATCGGGCTCGCTGTCGTCGATCATGGCGGCCCATTGGGCAGCCATGTCGTCCGAGGAACCCGCGCCCTGTTCTTCAAGGGCCGCGCCCCACGCAGCGGCTAGATCATCGTCGTCGGACGACCCGGCCCCCTGCTCGGCGAGCGCAGCGCCCCAGGCATCGGCCATGTCCTCTTCGGACAGATCATCGTCGTCTTCAGCCATTTCGCACCATCACTGCACGAGGATTTCCTTAAACAGGACCCCATCGACACGCGCCGGGTAAACCGACAGATTGATGCGTCTGAGCAATTCTTCCTTCAGACGAAACAGACCGGCGGATCCTTCTAGATCCGCGGGACGCAGCTCTCTCAGATAGATCTGAAAGGCGTCCAGGATGCGGGGCAGAAAGGGCTGAATTCGTTCGATTGTCGCCCGATTCTCAACCTCCAGTGCAACCCGCACTTTCAGGTAGGTGGCCCGCCCTTCCGTCGACAGGTTCACCGTCATTTCCGGCAGGTCATAAAACACAACCGGCTTCTGGACCTCGGCTTCCTGCTGCGCGGATTCCGCGGTGGCCACCTGCTCGTCGGTGGCCGCCAGGAAATAGTAGGCCGCGCCGCCGGCCGCCAACAGAACGCCAAGCCCGATGATGCCGAACAACAGCAGCTTCTTTTTGCCCGCTCCGCCGCTTTCGGCGCCAGTGTCTTCACCGGCTACGGCACTCTCATCCGCCATCATCAACCTCAGCCCGGATCACGCACACGCGTGACATGTATCTAATGTGTTAATGGTTAACGAGTGGTTACCAAATGGTTAACGCCACCCGCCCGGCAATTCTTGCCAGATGGTTAATTAGTGCCGGAAAGCTTTGCCCGGCGCACGCCCGTATCTCCGATTTTACCCAGCTTTTTCAAAAGTTTGCCGGTTGGCACGGCACGTGCAATTGGTTCCGCGAGCCGGCGGCCTGGGGAGGCCAAGCGCTCTTCGGGGAGCAAAAGGAACCGTTAAATTATGGAGAACGCACAGCTTATTGCGCTTTCGCGCCAAGCCGTCTTGCGGAATCAGCTCAATGTCGTCGCCAACAACATGGCGAACATCAATACGACGGGCTACAAGGCCCAGCGGATGCTGTTTGAGGAATTCATCATGCCGCTCGCCGAAGCGACAGAATTCCACAACGCCGACCAGAGCCTGTCTTACGTGAGCGACTATGGCACGCGCACGGACATGCTGGATGGCAGCCTAAAACTGACCGATAACGAGCTTGATCTGGCCATCGAAGGTGACGGCTTTTTTGTGGTCCAGTTGGAGGACGGGGGCGAAGCCTTCACCCGCAATGGCGCCTTCACGTTGGACGAAAACGGCCAGTTGGTATCGACTCAGGACCGGCCGGTGCTCACGGCGGGTGGTCCGATCACGTTCACGCCGGAAGACGGACAGATCACCATCGCGCGCAACGGCACGATTTCGACCGACCTCGGAATCCGGGGGCAGATACGGGTCGTTGAGTTCGAAAATCCACAGAACCTGGAACAGATCGGTGACACGGTGTTGACGGGCGAAGAGCCACTTCCCGTTGCCGATGTCCGTGTCGTCCAGGGCGCGATCGAACAATCCAATGTCGATGGCGTCTCGGAAATGACCCGCCTGATTGAGATCACGCGCGCGTACGCGACCATCAGCAAATTGCTCCAAGACTCAGATGACTTGCGCCAGCAGGCGATCGGCACCCTTGGCCGGATCCAAGCCTAACCCGCAGGAGGACTGAACACATGAAATCACTCCACATCGCGGCGACCGGCATGAAAGCGCAGGAACGCAATGTCGAAGTTATATCCAACAACGTCGCGAACCTGCGCACGACCGGCTACAAGCGTCAGCGCGTCGACTTCCAGGATCTGCTTTATCAGAACCAGCGCCGGATGGGATCGGAAACCTCGACCGCCGGCACGATCGTGCCGACCGGCGTGCAGGTCGGTTCTGGCGTCAAGGTTGCGGCGACGGCCCGGATCATGAGCCAGGGCTCGCTCGAGCAGACGGGCAAAGACCTCGATATCGCCATCCGCGGCGAAGGGTTTTTCCAGATCCAGATGCCGGACGGAACGACCGCCTATACCCGGGACGGATCGTTCGCGCGCGATGCGAACGGCACGATGGTGACCGTCGACGGCTTTACCGTTCAGCCGGGAATCAACATTCCCGACGATTCCCGTGACATCACCATCTCGGCCGATGGCACGGTTCAGGCGATCGACGCAGCCGGTGCGTCGGTCAACCTTGGCCAACTCGAATTGGCCCGTTTCGTCAACAAGTCGGGCCTGGAAGCGATCGGTGACAACCTGTTCCTGGAAACGGACGCCAGCGGTCCTGCGCAAACGGACAATCCCGGCACCAACGGGTTTGGCGATGTCCAGCAGCGGTTTTTGGAAATGGCCAATGTCGATGCCGTGACGGAGATCGCCGATCTGATTTCCGCGCAGCGCGCTTACGAGATGAATTCGCGGGTCATCCAGGCGGCCGATGAAATGTACTCGACCACCAGCAACATCCGCTAGCCTGCGGGAGGGATAAGATGACACGTCTCTGTACCATCTTCGGGCTGATCGTCGGCCTGCTGACCGCGCCCGCCGTCGCGCTAGCTGGCGACCGGCCGGTTCTGCGCTCCGAAGTCCATACCCTGTCGGACATTGTGACGGTCGGCGACTTCTTCACCGGCGCGGGTGACCATGCGGACGTACCTTTGTTCCGGTCGCCCGATTTGGGCACATCGGGCACGGTCCCGGCCGAACTTGTGGTCAAACGTGCACGGGCGGCCGGACTTCTGGCCGCGCAGATGGACGGATTGCGGTCCGTCGTCGTCCACCGCCGCGCAGAAGTGTTTGACGACGAGCGTTTGAAGCCGATGATCCAGGCCGCCCTGGCCGGCCGCGACGCCGGCATCTTGCCGGCGGATTTGGCAATCACGTTCTACAATGTGCCCGGCACCATTGAGGCGGACCCGGCAGCCGACGATCCGGTCCGGGTTGAACGGGTGCTATGGTCGAGGACCGACGGCCGGTTTTCGGTCAATCTGTCGGTGGCCGGTGCCGGCGGCCGGTTGCCTGTCACTGTGACCGGCCACGCCATGGAGATGATTGAAGTTGCGGTGCTGCAACAGCCCATGCGCCGGGGCGCCCTGCTGAGGCAGGAAGACGTCACCTCGATCCGGATGCCCCGCGCCAAGATCCCGGCCCGGGCGCTGACCGACCTTACCGATGTCATCGGCCTGGCGGCGCGAAGCGGTTTGCGGGCGAACATGCCGCTCGCGCGGTCCGACTTCGCCAAACCGATCCTCATCAGCCGCGGCGAGAAAGTGACCATCACCTATGAAATCGCGGGAATGAAACTGACCACCCGCGGCAAAGCCATGGACGATGGCGCCAAGGGCGATCTCATTGATGTCATGAATCCGCAATCGCGACGCATCATCCCGGCCATGGTTGCCTCCCGCGGCCAGGTCGTGGCCCAGCCGGCCACCGCGCGCATTGCAAGCCTTAAAGGACCGGCCGAATGACATTCCAAAATCAGGTCAGACCGCTGGTCATCACCGTGGCTTTGTCAGCCTTCCTTGCGGCCTGCGGCACGCCGGAACGCTTGTCCCAGGTCGGCCAGCAGCCGCCCCTGAACGCCATTCAGGACCCGACCACGACACCCGGATACCGGCCTGTTCAAATGCCGATGCCCGAACCGCAAAAGGCACATTACAGCCCAAACTCACTCTGGCGGTCTGGAAACAGGGCGTTTTTTGAAGACCAGCGCGCCAGCCAGGTCGGCGACATCCTCACCGTCACCGTGACCATTGCCGATGAGGCCCAGATTGACAACAGGACCGAACGCAGCCGCGCCGACACCAGTTCCTCCGGCGCGGGCGGCGCCCTTGGCACGGCGATCGACACGATCTTTCTGCCGGCTGGAACCGCGGCGAGCGATCTGGCGAGCGTGAACAGTTCGGCCGATTTCGAAGGCGAAGGTTCCGTCGACCGCGAAGAAACGCTGAGGACCAACATCGCCGCGGTCGTCACGCAAGTGCTGCCGAATGGCAACATGGTGATCGAGGGCCGGCAGGAAGTGCGGGTGAACTTCGAGGTCCGGGAATTGGTCGTCGCCGGGATCGTCCGGCCGGAGGACATCCGGTCCGACAACACCATCACCAGCGAGAAGATCGCCGAGGCGCGGATCGGCTACGGCGGCCGGGGTCAGATCACCGATGTCCAGCAACCCCGCTATGGCAGTCAGGTCATGGATATCCTGCTGCCGTTCTAGGCCCTGTGGACAAATTGGGGCGATTGCCGGCTGTTCGGTCCCCCTGCCGCGTCGGGCCTGTGTTCTAGAAGCTGGTCTGTCGCGGCTGATGAGAGGCACGGCGTCTCGCTCCCCGAGCGCCGTGCCTCTTATTTTTTAAAGAAGAGGCGGTTCAAGAACCCCGCGTCTCAGTCGTCCCGGTAGACTTTCTCGCGCCGCTCGTGCGCTTCTTGCGCCTCGATCGACAGTGTCGCGATCGGGCGCGCTTCAAGCCGGCGCAACGAAATCGGTTCGCCGGTTTCCTCGCAGTAGCCGTAGCTTCCGTCCGCGATCCGCTCCAGCGCGGAATCGATCTTGGCGATCAGCTTGCGCTGCCGGTCCCGGGCCCGCAGCTCGATCGAACGGTCAGTTTCCGAGGACGCCCGATCGGCAAAGTCCGAGTGATTCTGGCTTTCCTCTTGGAGGGTTGCAAGAGTTTCCTTGCTTTCTTTGAGAATGTCGTCTTTCCAAACCAGCAGTTTGTTTTTGAAGTATTCGCGCTGGCGGTCATTCATGAACGGCTCGTGTTCCGAGGGTCGATAGTCTGACTCAAGCTCAACCGTCATAGATAGCTCCGGATTACCCTTAGGTCGCGCGCAATATATCTCCGCTTCCGCACCCCGACAACGGTGGAGTTGCCGATTTTTCTGTGGGAAAAAATCAAAATATTTCAGCCGCTTGTGGCTCGATCCGGTTCCTTGCCGGCTCAACGTTATCGTGCCGCCTTCGCCGATCAGCCGGAGAATCGGCCCAATTTGGCAAGTTCCACCTTCACTCGCAATTCGATCTCGCGGAGCACTTCATCGACCTGCAAATCACCGCTTTCGGCCTGTTCTTCAACCGCTTTTGCGAGAGCCTCCAGCTTGTCCTCAGGCACCCGCCCGCCCAGCAGATCCGCCCGCAAGGCCTCCAATCCGTCGAGAAGCGCGTGGCCGTGCCGGGCCGCCGCGCTCAGTTGGTTGCCGCGGTCCTGCACTTCCTGAAGCGCCAGCAGCGCGTCCATTCCGTGGATTGCCGTTCCGCCGGACACCGGCCCCGCGGCAACGGCTTCATCGCCCACGTCTGGCTGGAACGTGCCGGTATCGCCGGAGGCACGCTTTTTCGGCACCCGCCCTTGCACGCCCGTGACCGGATTGTTGCCGGTTATGCGCATCCTTTGGTCCACTCGTCTGACCGCGGCCCTCGTGATCGGCCTCTGGTCGTTAGAATCTGCCGGTCAGGGTAAATGACTCCCTACGCCGGCGGCAAGATTTGCCGGTCAGACTTCACCGTTCTTTTGAACCCGGCATGTCAGGCTTTTCAGACTGCAACCAAAAATGGGGCGGATGCGCCGGTTTTGCCGCCGCCAAGACCGATCCCACGAGCGGCGGGCGAGTTGGCACGGCTCTCGCATAATGCGGGTCATCATCCTGCGCGCGATCGCGTGCAGGGACAAGAAAACACATGGGTATCGGACGTCACTCCAGCGATGAACACATTGACCGCAATCCGCCCCGGCGCCGTATCCGCCTTTCTCTTTGTAATGGTCGCCATTGCTGTGGTCCTGACGGGCGTCAGCGGCAGCCACGCGGCATCGCGGATCAAGGATATCGCCGATTTTGAAGGTATTCGCGAAAACCAGCTGATCGGCTATGGCCTTGTGGTTGGCTTGAACGGCACCGGCGATACGTTGCGCAACGCACCGTTCACCCGCCAAAGCCTGCAGGCCATGTTGGAACGGCTCGGTGTCAACACCCGGGACGTGGATCTGAACACCGATACGGTGGCCGCGGTGATGGTTACGGCCAATCTTCCGCCGTTTTCCACGCAAGGAACGCGGATCGATGTCAGTGTGAGCGCACTCGGCAATGCCGAATCCCTTCAAGGCGGCACGCTGCTGGTCACGCCGCTGGTCGGCGCGGACGGCGAGGTCTACGCGATCGCGCAAGGTTCGGTCGCGATCGGCGGATTTTCCGTTCAAGGTGATGCCACGTCGATCACGCGCGGCGTTCCCACAGCGGGACGGATTGCCAATGGCGGCCTTGTGGAACGCGAGGTTGCTTTCAAGCTCGCGTCGCTGACAACTCTACGGCTTGCCCTGCGCAATCCGGATCTGACGACGGCCCGCCGCATCGCGCTTTCGGTCAACGAACTGATTGGCATGCCGACCGCCGAACCGATGGACCCGGGCACGGTGCGCATCGATCTGCCGCGCCAATACGAGGGCAACATTGTCGATCTCTTGACGGACATCGAGCAATTGATCGTGGAACCGGATCTGGCCGCCCGGGTCATCATAGACGAAAATTCGGGGATCATCGTCATGGGGCAGGACGTGAGGGTGTCGATGGTCGCCGTTGCCCAGGGGAACTTGACGGTGAGCATCGCCGAAACCCCGCAAGTCGCCCAGCCGCTGCCCTTTGCCAATGGCGAGACGGCGGTGGTGCCGCGCACGGACATCAACGTCAACGACGACAGCGACTCCAAGCTCGCCATTGTCCCGGAAACCGTCACCTTGAGGCAGCTTGTCGACGGACTGAACGCGCTTGGCATCGGCCCGCGCGACATGATCTCGATCTTACAGGCGATCAAGGCCGCCGGTGCGCTCCAGGCCGAGATCGAGGTGCTGTGATGATCCAGACACCGGTCGCCGTCTCCAGCCAATCCAATCCGCAAGACGCGCTTACCGGCGTCGACCGGACCAACAAGTCCGCGGTTCGGCAGGCCGCCGAAGAATTCGAGGCTGTGTTCCTCAATGAGATGCTCCAGTCGATGTTCACCGGCATGGAAAATGGCGGCACCTGGGGCAGCGGCGAAGGCGCCGAAGCCTGGCAAGGTCTGCTGATCAATGAATACGCCCGTTCCATATCCGAATCCGGCGGCATCGGCCTCGCCGATTCCGTCGAACGGGAACTGCTCGCCCTCCAGGAGGCTTCCGCATGACCGCCCATAGCGAAACACCTCATCTGCCCTTTTCCCAGGATCCTCCAAAAAGCCGGGCCGATGCCGAGGCTTTTTGCAGCGCGCTTATTCAGACGATGGAGCGGCTTCTCGCCGCCATTGAGCAGGAGACGGATCTGGTCAGATCAGGCCACCTCAAGGCGGCCGGGCTGCTCCAGCCGGAAAAGGCCAGGCTCATACATGAATACACAAGGGGCATGATTGCGGCCAACGAGAACGCGATCGCGTTAGGGAACCTGTCGCCGGATGCCACCAAAAAGCTGCGCCGCCAGCATGCCGAGTTCCAGCCGGTTTTGCGCATCAATCTCGCCGTCCTGGCGACTGCGAAGGAGGTGGCGGGCAACATCGTGTCGACGGTCGCCAAATCAGTGGGCGCCAAGCAAAAGAGCAACACCTACGGATCAAGCGGCCAGGCACCGCAAGGCGCGGCTACGGCCCAGGGCATTGCGCTCAATCGGTCGCTGTAGCGCAGATACCGCACGTCCACACGCAGCATGTGCGGGCCATACGCATGAGCTTGCTGGCCTGCTCACGAATCATTTTCGCCCCGCTCCCATCAATTCTAACCTTTCCGTTAACGCCCGATTCATTTCCAGATCGTACAATTGTCAGTATCGGGTGATGTATCGAGTAACCCGGAGGGAAAACGATGGATACGGGACTGGCCCGGCCGCCGTTGCCGTCCTACACGGCAATTACGCCGGTCACGCGGGCCCCTGAGCGGACCGAACCTGCGGCGCGGACGGAACTCCCCGCCACCAGGACCGTGACGCCCGCAACACAAACGGAAGACACGCGCCAAACTGACAAGGACTCACCCCCCGACCAGCGGGTTGAGCGTCACAATGTTGTCGATCCCGACAGCAAGAGCTTGGTGTTCATCGCAACGGACAGTGCATCGGGCGAGGTGATCCGGCAGGTGCCGAGCGAGACGCTTCTGAAGCTGCGCGCCTATGCGAAGTCGATCGCGGACCAGGCGGAACCGGCACAGGACGCTTCGGTCAAGCGCACAGTCTGACACATTATATGGTTGGCGGCCGTTACCGCGGTCCGCCCGCCCGACCGTTGGCTGCTTTCATCGGACCGGTCCAGAGCAAACCTCACGCACTCCCCCAGCGGCACATTAACCAATTTTGTTTACTTTATTCTTTTACCAGGATTTAAACTTAAAACACGGTAACCGTATTACTTAGCAATCGGTATAACAATACTTCGCAGACTTCCTTCGCCATTCAGAAGAATGGGTTTTGAAACAGAAGGAAATCTGTAATGTCTGACATTACCCTCTCGAGCGCCGTTCGGAGCAATCTCAACGCGCTTCAATCCACCTCGCAGATGATGTCCGGTGTCCAGGAACGTCTGGCAACCGGCAAGAAGGTGAACTCGGCGCTTGATAACCCGAATTCGTTCTTCACAGCGCAAGGGCTTCAGAATCGTGCCAGCGACCTGGGCTCGTTGCTCGATGATATGGGCCAGTCGGTCCAGACGCTGAAGGCCGCCGACCAGGGCATCACCGCGATCTCCGATCTGGTGGATGCCGCCAAGGCAAAAGCCAACCAGGCTCTTCAGACCTCCAGCCAGTCCGAGCGCAAGGACTTTGCCGCTGAGTACAACGAACTCCTGACCCAGATCGAGGATCTGGCCAAGGATGCCGGCTATCAGGGCAAGAACCTGCTCGGCGGCACCGGCAACGACGTGTCGGTCACGTTCAATGAAGATGGTTCGTCGACCTTGTCCGTTTCCGCGGTCGACTATACGGACACCACCTCTTCGACCGGCCTGAACCTGTCGGATCTGGCCAGCGCCGCAAACGGCTCCACGACCCTCGCCCTGACCAGCGGTTCGGGCACCGCGGCCCTGACCGGTGGTGCCAACATCGTCGACGATCTCGACTTCGCCGCCGGCGACGTCCTGACCCTGTCCGACAGCACCGGCACAGAGCTTGGCACCTTGACGCTCACGGCTTCCACCACCGTGACCGAAGTCGCCACGTTCATCGGCGGTACCAACTCCGATGTCAGTGCGGCCGTGGGTGCCACCGGCATCGACGTGACGACCTCGATCGATCTCAGCTTGTCGTCGACCGGCGCGCTGACCACGACGGCGTTCAACGCCGGCACCTCGAACGGGTTCGCGACCGATGCCAACATTGAGTCAACGCTCTCGGCGCTGACCAAGGCGCAGGACACCCTCCGGGCCCAGGCGTCGACCTTCGGTACCAACCTGTCCATCGTGGAAGGGCGCCAGGACTTCACCAAGTCCTTGATCAACACGCTGGAGGAAGGCGCCGGCAAGCTGACCCTGGCCGACACCAATGAGGAAGGCGCGAACCTCCTGGCACTTCAGACCCAGCAGTCCCTCGCCTCCACCTCCCTGGCCCTGGCCGCGCAGGCCGACCAGAACGTGCTGCGGTTGTTCTAAGAACAAGCGGGCTTCAAACGAAAGAAAGCGGCGGGCTCGGGCCCGCCGTTTTTGTCTGGAGACGCTTTGTTAAGGTTAACTGCGACTAACCACGTTTCTTTACCCCCTGTTTCCCGAAAAAACCGTCTGATCAGTTCCGCAATCCAGGACGGATTGCTGTTTTGCGTATTCCTAGGAAGGGGAAAAGAATGCCCGATATTACCCTCTCGAGCGCCGTTCGGAACAATCTCAACGCGCTTCAATCCACCTCGCAGATGATGTCCGGTGTCCAGGAGCGCCTGGCGACCGGCAAGAAGGTCAATTCGGCCCTTGATAACCCGAATTCGTTCTTCACCGCCCAGGGGCTTCAGAACCGCGCCAGCGACCTGGGCAACCTTCTTGACGACATGGGCCAGTCGGTCCAGACGCTGAAGGCCGCCGACCAGGGCATCACCGCGATCTCCGATCTGGTCGACGCCGCCAAGGCAAAGGCCAACCAGGCCCAGCAAACCTCCAGCCAGTCCGAGCGCAAGGACTTTGCCGCTGAATACAACGAACTCCTGACCCAGATCGAGGATCTGGCCAAGGATGCCGGCTATCAGGGCAAGAACCTGCTCGGCGGCACCGGCAACGACCTGTCGGTGACCTTTAACGAAGATGGCACGTCGACACTGGCCATCTCCGCGGTCGACTATACGGACACCACCTCCTCGACCGGCCTGAACCTGTCGGATCTGGCCACCGCCGCAAACGGCTCCACGACCCTCGCCCTGACCAGCGGTTCGGGCACCGCGGCCCTGACCGGTGGTGCCAACATCGTCGACGATCTCGACTTCGCCGCCGGCGACGTCCTGACCCTGTCCGACAGCACCGGCACCGAGCTTGGCACCTTGACGCTCACGGCTTCCACCACCGTGACCGAAGTCGCCACATTCATCGGCGGCACCAACTCCGATGTCAGTGCGGCCGTGGGCGCCACCGGCATCGACGTCACGACCTCGATCGATCTCAGCTTGTCGTCGACCGGCGCGCTGACCACGACGGCGTTCAACGCCGGCACCTCGAACGGGTTCGCGACCGATGCCAACATTGACGCAACGCTCTCGGCACTGACCAAGGCGCAGGACACCCTCCGGGCTCAGGCGTCGACCTTCGGTACCAACCTGTCCATCGTGGAAAACCGTCAGGACTTCACCCGGTCTTTAATCAACACGCTGGAGGAAGGCGCCGGCAAGCTGACCCTGGCCGACACCAACGAGGAAGGCGCGAACCTCCTGGCACTTCAGACCCAGCAGTCCCTCGCCTCCACCTCGCTGTCCCTGGCCGCCCAGGCCGACCAGAACGTGCTGCGGTTGTTCTAACCCAGCGGCACCACCGAAAATCGGAAACGGCGGGCTCCGGCCCGCCGTTTTTTTTTGTTTTTTCGAGAAAAACGCACCCTCCGAAAAAATGAGGAGACGCGTGCCCGGCCGACAAATCCACGGCCCCGATATTCCGCCGATTTATGTGGGGCACCGGTTTGAACCTCGTGAAAACTTCGACTTGGCCACTTCTATCGTTTCGCAGCTTTAACTTCTCGTTAACCGTAAATTGCGACGGATTAACCATTGGTTAGGGTTAACGGAACATGATCCTTTCCGACCTGCTCAGGACGAGCAGAAGTACATTGGACCCAGGAAAGGGACGCAAAGATGTCTGAGATCACCCTCTCAGCTGCCGTCAGGCAGAACCTCCTCACGCTTCAAAACACCGCTAACCTTTTGTCCGATGTCCAGGGAAAACTGGCCACCGGCCTGAAGGTGAATTCGGCCCTCGACAATCCGAATTCCTTCTTCACGGCATCGGGCCTGAGCAGCCGCGCGGGTGATCTGAACAACCTGCTCGACGACATGGGTCAGTCCCTGCAGACGATCAAGGCGGCCGACAAAGGTATTCAAACCATCACCGACCTTGTCGAAACCGCGAAAGCGAAAGCGAACCAGGCGCTCCAGACCGGCAGCCAGTATGAACGCAAGACTTTCGCGAAACAGTACAATCAGTTGCTGGAGCAGATCGAGGATGTCGCGAAGGATTCCTCCTATAAGGGGAAAAACCTTTTGGCCGGCGTCGGCAACGATCTGACCACCATCTTCAACGAGGACTCGACCTCCAAATTGAAGATTGAAGCGATCGATTACACCGACACCACGCTTTCGACCGGCCTGAACCTGTCCAATCTCTTGGAAGGCCAGGGCAGCGCGACGTCGTTCCAGCTTGAGGGCGGGCAGCAGAGCTTCACCCTGACCGACGCGACGGGTCAGGTTCTCAACTCCAGCTCTCTCTTGAGCGCCTTCACCGGCGCCGCGGTCGGCGACGTGATCCAGCTCTTCAACGCGGCGGCCTCCGGTGCGGTGGTCGGCGGTGTCAGCTTGACCGTCGGCGGCGCGACAACGGTTCAGGATCTGATCAATGAACTGGAAGCGGCCCCGGGCGTGCGGACGACGTTCGACGAGAGCACCGGGCAACTGACCATCATCACGAACGAAACGGCCGACCTTCGAAACGACGGTACCGGTGACACGACCAATGCCGGCGACCTGGTTGCCGTTACGTCCGGCAATTACAGTGCAGGTACCACCCTTCTTGCAAACTCCGCCTCGTTCAAGGTTGGTGACACCCTCACCCTGACCGACGGCAACAACTTCGAGCTCGGATCGCTTGAAATCGAAGCCTCGACGACCGTAGCCGACATGGTCGACTTCCTGGACGATTTCAACGGTGTGAGCGCATCCTTCAACACCGGCACAGGCCGTGTGAACCTGCAAAGCGACACCGATCTGTCGCTGACAAGCGACAACACCAATTTCAACGCGGAAGCCTTTACCGCGGATGCCGATGGTGTGGTGATCGCCGCTTTGGCGGACAGTGGATTTGCCACGGACAATGACATCAACAGGGTTGTCGACCGCTTGAACAACGCCTTGTCCAACTTGAGGTCCCAGGCCTCCGAGTTCGGGACCAACCTGTCCACAGTGGAGATCCGGCAGGACTACACCCGGTCGATGATCAACACGTTGCAGGAAGGTGCCGGTCTCCTGACCCTGGCGGACACGAACGAAGAAGGCGCGAACCTGCTGGCATTGCAGACCCGGCAGCAGCTTGCCTCGACATCGCTGTCTTTCGCGTCGCAGGCGGATCAGACAGTGCTGTCATTGTTCTAATTCTGACAGAATCAGTCAGACGCACGACTCACAACCTGACAATCAGGACGGCGGGCCATCGGCCCGCCGTTTTCTTTTTGAGGCAATGAGGCGCGCAGCGCGCCAAGATTTTACGTTTGGGATTCAAAGGCTTGAAAGAAATCTTTTGGTAACTTTTGTTAGCAAAGCATTAAAGGCTGCATCATCGCGTAACTTTTCATTTACATTTCGGCCTCTGTAGATCGTTAGCCGGTTACCCAGTGAATTCAGGCCGACAAGACAAGCAAGCTGATGCGGTGAAGCCAGATGAGTGATATTGTCCTTACCAGCGCTGTGCGGGAAAACCTTCTCTCGTTAAAGAACACGGCGAATTTGCAATCAAGAACGCAAGAACGTCTTGCAACTGGGCTGAAGGTCAATTCGGCGCTTGATAATCCGAACTCGTTTTTCACCGCCGCGGGGCTAAATGACCGGGCGGGCGATCTGTCCAACCTTCTCGACAACATGGGCCAAGCGGTTCAAACCATAAAGGCAGCGGGCGACGGTATTGAATCGATCACCAAACTGGTGGACTCGGCCAAGGCGATCGCCAACCAAGCGCTTCAAAACCAGAGTGAATACCAGCGCAAGATCTATGCGCAGCAATACAATGACGTTCTCCAGCAGATCGAGGATATGGCACGGGATGCGGGCTACAAGGGCAAGAACCTGCTTGCCGGTCTCGGCAACGATCTGGAAGTCATTTTCAATGAGGACAGCACGTCAAACCTGACGGTGCGTCCGGTCGACTTCACCGACACAAGCCTGGACACCGGATTGAACCTCGACGATCTGATAACCGGCGCAAGCGCAACGAGCTCGTTTTCGCTGCAAAGCGGATCGACCAATCTGAGCCTGACCGGTCTCCAAGCGTCGTCAAACCTGAGTGATCTGGGCACGTGGGCAAATGGCGACGTGGTCACGATTTCCGATGGCACGACGACGAATACATTTACCGTCGGTGTAACGATCAACACCGTGCAGGATTATGTTGATGCCATCGACGCGTTAGGTGGGCTCGAGGCGTCGTTCGACGAAACGACGGATGCGATCACGATCTCATCGGGGCTTGGCACCGCAGCGACCTTGAGCGTATC
This sequence comes from Roseibium sp., assembly GCA_017643215.1. Taxonomy (GTDB): domain Bacteria; phylum Pseudomonadota; class Alphaproteobacteria; order Rhizobiales; family Stappiaceae; genus Roseibium. Next base: position 41,855 of record JAEPNV010000003.1, read on the forward strand.
GAAAGACGCCGCAGGTGGCGGCACAGCCACCGATGGCGGCGTCACGGCTTCGACCGCGGCCACGACTTTGACAACGGCGGCCATGACGGCAAGCGCCACGCTGGTAAGTTCCGGCGGTTTCCAGGCTGGCGACACCCTGACGATCACCGATGGCAATGGTTTCGAGCCGGCCTCCCTGGAGATCGACGCCGATACGACCGTGTCTGACCTGGTCACACTGATCAACAATGTCAAAGGGTTGAGCGCCACCTTCTCCGGCGGCAGCATCAGCCTGATCGGCGAAGTCTCGTTCAACATCTCCAGCGACAATACCGACTTCAACATCGATGCGTTCGCGACAACATCGGGAACGGTGGCGCTGACCGCGACGGATTCGGAATTCAAGACCGACACCGATATTGAACGAACGCTCCAGGCCATCAATTCGGCTTTGGAAGAGCTAAGATCTGCAGCAAGTTCATTTGGCGCGAGCTTGTCGACCGTTGAAATTCGAACGGACTTCACCCAGCAACTGATCAACACGCTCGAAGTCGGTGCCGGGGCGCTGACCATCGCCGACATGAACGAGGAAGGTGCCAACATGCTGGCGCTTCAAACCCGGCAGCAGCTTTCGTCAACAGCGCTGTCCCTGGCCAATCAGGCGGAACAAAGCGTTCTCGGTCTCTTTGGTTAATTCGCCGACATCAGGTGGTTAAGGTATTGTCGGCGTTGGTTAACACTTTGGTTAACGTTTAGGGACAATACTTGTACGTGGAGGTCAAGGAATGGCGCTCAAGGTCGAGTTGAAGCCGGGCGAACGCATTATTATCGGGGACAGTGTCATCACCAATGACAATCAGCGGACCCGATTGTTCATCGAAGGCCAGGCGCCAATCCTCCGGGAAAAGGATATTCTCACCCCGACCACCGCGGATACACCAGCAAAACGGGTCTATCTGGCCGTTCAGCTGATGTATCTGTCCAAAGATGTGGAGAAGATTCAGGAGAATTACTTCACTCTCGTGAACGACATTGTAAGGGCCGCGCCGAGCACAATTCCATATGTCACACGCATCAGCAACTCGATCATCAACGGCGCCTTTTACAAAGCATTGAAAGAAGCCAAGAAGCTTATCGAGTACGAGGGGACGCTAATCGGTCATGTACAAACAGGCAGCGCAGGCTTACCAGAAAACGAGCCAGGTGGCGGTGTCGCCGAGGGAGCTGGAAGCGAATCTTCTGATGAAGGCCGCAGCAAGGCTTCAGCTGATCAAGGATGAATGGGACGAAAGCTCGTTTGCCGAGCGCGACGAGGCCCTGGGTTATAACCGCAAGCTCTGGACCGTGTTGGTAACATCGGCCACAAGTGCGGAAAGCGCCCTACCACAAGACATCAAGAACAACATCGCCTCGCTCGGTGTCTTCACCTTCAAGCAAACCGTTTCGATCATGGCAGATCCTGAGCCCAACAAGCTCTCTGTCATGATCAACATCAACCGGGCGATCGCGGAAGGCCTGCGCGCCCGCGCCGAATAGGGCAATCGGCCGGAAAGCCCCGTTGGTTCAATAAGATATTCCAGCTCGCGCATGCCACACGGGACAGCAGTGGCGACACCGCGCGGCTGGCGCCCGCGGGCCCGTCAACCACTCAGGCGGTCACGCCGCTAAAGGAAATCGGCCAGGCTGAGATTGAAGACGATCGACGAGGCCCGGTAAGACGCCTCGATATTCGTCTGGAGCTGAATGATCTCGGCCGCGAGCAGTTCGTTGTCGACGCCCTCGATTTCCCCGATCGTTTGAAGATAGCTGGACCTCATCTGGATATGGCGCTCATCGGTCTGCTGGACCGTCCGGTAAGCGATCGAGACTTCCGTGGTGATGTCGACAATTCCGGATTGGTCCGCGCTGTTGGGCTCCAGAACCGCCCTGAGGTTCTCCGTAAGGGCGGTGTAGTACTGCTCATCAATGCTCGAACCACCGGAAAAGTCCGCCGCGACAAAGGACGCCAAGGCTTTGACCACATCCGCGATTCCAGATTCGTTCGCCCGCGCGCCATAGCTCACCTGAAGGTTGTCGTCGACGAGCGCGTTTTTGTCCAGGCGCGCATTGGTGGTGGCGGTATTCTCGCCGGTGTACCAGGACATTGTCGTCGCGGCGCCGCTTACCTGGGCGGTCGCAGTTTCAAACGGCGGACCATCGATCCGCAGCGTGTCATTGCCGGCGAACGTGTCGAAATACTCATCGGCGGCCCATTCGGCGGCGGCCGCCTTCAGGGTCGTTTGAGCCTGCTCTTCGATCGCGGCAATGATCTCGTTTCGCAAATTGGTGGCCGTTTCCTCAAGATCCGCGCCAATCGCGAAGGTGCCGGCCACCGAATTGTCGCTGGCGGCGGTCAGCTCCAGGGTGTAGGTCTGCGTGTGCGTGGGCGGCAGCGTAAATTCCAGGGAAAGCGTCTCGCCCAGCCCCGGTTGTCCGGTGAACGTGACATCGAACGTGTCGGGATCGGTTCCCGTGCCCGCGGGCCCGACCACGGCCACATTTGTCAGGCTGTTGGTCACGCTGGCAATGTCGAAGCCGAAATCATGCGTGCCATCCTCGGATATCGTGAGGGTCGAGTCCGTCGGAACGGCGCCGGCATAGTTCGTCACCAGCGGGTCGATTGTCAGCCGGCCACGATTATCGGCGCCCAGATTGGCGGCGATATACTCGTCCGAGACCGTCTTGAGACCGTCTAGCCCGTTGGCGCCGTTCAAGATGTCCGCAACACCGGCCACCGGATTGCTGAAGGCGTCCGTGCCGCCATAAAGATAATATCCGGCCACTTCGGTGTTCAGCAGGCTGACCGCCTCGTGCAGCAGGATTTCCGCCGTCGCCTGTGTACGGGTCTGTCCGTCGGTCTGCAACTCAAAGTCGTTCAGATCAAGTGCGGCCTTGGAATCGATCCGCAGCGATTCCAGGCGCTCCAGCGTCACATTGAGCGATTCAATGTGCAGGTTCACCTGCGTGATCGTTTCCTGATAGGAGCTGATCCGGCTGACTTTTTGGGTGAGTTCCAGATCGATCAGCCGGTTGTCGCCCACCCCGCCATAGGTCTGCGCCACCTTGCCGGTCGCAAGCTGCGTTGTCTTTTCCGTCAGCGCCTTGTTGAGGCTCGTCAGTTGCTGCGTGAGGTAGCTTCTGGACGTTGTGATGGAGTCAACTGCCATGCCGCACCCTATGTGATGTTAAGCAAGCGTTCGAACATGTCATTCACCGCCTGCATGACACGGGCGTTGGCCGCGTAGGCGTTTTGAAGCGTGACCAGAAACGCCATCTCTTCATCGACATTGACCGCGTAGCTTTCCTCGTAGCGGATCGCCAGGTTTGTCGTGAGCGCCGTTTTGGACGCGCTGTAGGTCTGCGCGTCCTGGGCCTGATTGCCCTGGTGCGCGACAACCTGGTTGACATATTGCAGGACCGTGCCCTGGAACGGCGTTGTCGCCGAACCGATGCCCGCATCGGCATCGAATGTGGCGGCATCGTTGGTCAGCACGTTGAGAAGATACTGCGCCCGGGCCGGATCATTGGTGGAGTTTTGCGCCGGGGTTGTCTCATAGAGGACGAGCTGCGCGGGGTCGGCGGCCAGTTCCGGATTGACCGCGATGCCCATGGCGTAGCCGAGCCGCTGTCCGCCGTTTTCGAGGGCATCGGTGAAATCCACCGTCCCGTCACGGGTGTCGGCGAAGACGTTCAGGCCAAGCCCCTCGTCAGAGGAGGTATCGACGGACACATCGGCGGTGAGACTGTTGACGGCAACCCCGGTCCCGGTGTTTCCAAGGACCTGCAGATTGCCGGACCCGTCATCGGCAACATTGAGGCCGGTCGCGCCAAGGGCGGCGATGATGTTGGTCACATAGGTGGCGGTCACACCGCTGGAGATGTCGACCCCATAGACCGTGTCGTCGGCGCGCGGCGTGGCGCTGTCAGACAGCGGCAAAAGGGTCGGGTCTTCCACCGCGACCAAGGTGGCCGTCTGCGGATTGCTGGCCGCGTCGATGTAGGAAATCGTTATGGTGTTGCCGGCCCGCAGCGCCGACAGGTCCAGCACATACCCGGTGTCCGGCCCGACCGTCGCCGCGGTGCTTTCAACGGTGACGTTGGAAAAGGCCAGCGAGACTTCCGCCGCGATTTCATCAAGCTGCGCCTGCGCTTCGACAAGGACCTCGTCGCGCAGTTCCGTCAACGCCACAATCGACCCGGAGTTGGAGCTGGTGATCAGGTTGTAGGTCGTCCCGCCGGGCGTTGAGACCATCACCGCATTGCCGGCCTGCCCCGGCTGCAAGACCGGGTTGGGCGTAAAGGACAGCGTCGATGCCTTGTTGTCGGAGTAAAGCAGTTCGCCGCCATTGCTGCGGATCAGCAAGGTGCCGTCGTCATTGTTGGAAACGTTGACGTCGATATAGCCGGACAGTTGCTCCACATACCGGTCGCGCTGATCCTGAAGATCGGCGGTCGACGCGCCGGCCGTGGACAGGTCGCGGATGTCCGAGTCGACATCCTGGATGCTCTGGAGCAGGCTGTTGACCGTTTCGACCTGAAGCGAGATGGCCGAATCCGCTTGCTGGCGCAGGTTCTGGATCTGCTCGTAAGAGGTTCTGATCTCTGTCGAGAGGGCATCGGCCGCCGCCACGACCTGCAGCTGGGCCGCATAGCCGCCAGGATCATTCACGAGCGCGGACAGGGCATTGGTGAGCTCCGTCGACAGCGCCGCCACGTTTGAGGAATCTTCAATGGTGCCGAAGATCTGGTCCAGATCATTGGTGTAGTTCGCGATCTGTTTTGCGTATTCCGTATCCGCCAGGGAGTCGAAATAGGACGTCTGGATTTCCAGGCTGACCGCCCGCTTGATATCGTTCGACAGAAGCCCGGAGACATTGCCGTCGCCATCGAAGAACACCTTGGCCGACACTTCTTTTGTCGTGTAGCCGGCGGTATCGGCGTTCGCGATGTTCTGGGCGGCAACGTCGAGTTGACGCTGATTGTAGGTCAGGCCGAACAGCGCGGTATTGAGGGCGGACGTCAATCCCATGGCTCAGCCTCGTGTCCCCTTGTGAAACAAAGTGCCAGGTGGCCGTGAGGCTGGCCACCTGGCACCACTCATCGGATTTACCGGACCATATTCAGGGCATCATCGAGCATCTCGTCGGCCGTGGTGACGATCCGCGAGTTCGCGGAATAGGCCTGCTGCGTGATGATCAGTTTGGAGAACTCCGACGCGATGTCGGCATTTGAAAGCTCAAGCGCGTTGGCGATGATCGACCCGCCGCCGGTCAGATCCGGCTCCCCGGAGGTTGGCGTGGCAGCAAAAGCAGCGCCATCAACCCGCTGAAGGTTTTGCTCGGCCTCGAAAGTGGCCAGGGGAATTTCGTAAAGTGCGCGGGTCTGGCTGTTGGAATAGGCCGCGTTGATCCGGCCGGATTCATCGATCGAAATCCCGACAAGTTCGCCCGCCGCATAACCATCACCATCCACCGACACCGAGGTCGCGTTGCCGGAACTGGACGCGAACTGGGTCAGCGATCCGTTGGCGAAGGAAATGTCGATGCCGGTCGCGGTGATGCCGTCGACGGCGATCGTGGCGACCGTGAAAGTGTTGGTGCCGGAGAAGGTGTTGCCGTCGACACCCGCGTCGCCGGGCACGGCAAGCGAGTTGATCTGGCCGGCGGCGTCAAAGTCGGCCTGACCGATCAGCTTGTAAGAGTCTGTCGCATCGCCGTCACTGGCGTAGTACAGGTTCCACGTATCGGCCGCGGTCTTCGCCCAGCGCAGTTCAACGTTGATCGAGGAACCGTTGGCATCGTAAATCGTCGTGGATCCACCGGAAATCGACGAGTTGATGAAGGCCGTTTGGTCAGCGATCAGGATGTGGTTGGTCGCGGTGATCGTACCGCTCGTGTCCAGAAGATCGTCGCTGGCCGTAACGTAGTTCGAGGTCTGCGGCGTTGGCGGAAGGTTGGCCTGGTAGGCGATCTGGCTGCTTGCCTGGGCCGGCAACGGCTGACTGCTGATCTGAATGACCTCGGGCTGATCGCCGATGGGGTTGCCCGTCGTCGCATCCAGCTGGAAGCCTTTCAGATAATAGCCGGATCCGTTGACCAGATAACCTTCGGAGTCGAGTTCGAAGTCTCCGCCGCGGGTATAGAACGACGCGTCTTCGAAGGTCGTCGATCCGTCGACAATGTCGTCGGCCGCAGTCACGACGAAGTAGCCCTCGCCGTTGATTGCGATGTAGGTCGACACATCGTTTGCCGCGATGTCCCCCTGGATCGTATTGGTCGCCCGGGACGTCGCGTAGGTCGTACCGGCAACCTGGCTCGCCTGCGTGTCTCCGCCGCCGGCGACCAGATCCGAAAACGTCGTGTCGAGCCGTTTGAACCCCGTCGTCTGCGAGTTTGCAACGTTACCGGAGATATTCTCCAATGCCGTTGCCTGCGCCGCCAGACCCGACACGGCTGAGTTAATTGCCCCATAGATACCCATCTTCAATCCTCTTTATGGATCCAGGCACGCGCCCATAAGTGCTCATCGGTTGGCAAGTGCCGTGCCACATCCCAACAGGAAAAATTACCTCATTTATTACAGATACTTATGCTGACTGGCTGCAATTGAACCCTAATGCCACCTCCAGGCAAAAAGCGACCGGGCGGCAAAATCTGCCAGCTCCGGCCGGTAGAATTCGCCCTGCGGTTCTTGTGTGCAGGGGGATGGCGATACCTTGCGCCGCAAAAGCCCGGACCTTAGGGTCAGGACTCAAAAACGAGCTGATTTGGCGGACACTGACAACACGGACCGGTCCATGCGCTTTGAAGGTACGGATAGCTATATTGCCACGGAAGACTTGCGGATTGCGGTGAATGCCGCCGTTGCCCTTGAACGCCCGCTCTTGGTGAAGGGTGAGCCTGGAACCGGCAAGACGGTGCTTGCCCAACAGGTGGCCGAAGCGCTGCGGGCTCCACTGATCGAGTGGCATGTGAAATCAACCACCAAGGCGCAACAGGGCCTTTATGAATATGACGCGGTCTCCCGTCTGCGCGACAGCCAACTCGGCGACGAGCGGGTCAAGAACATCAACAATTACATCCGCAAGGGCAAACTCTGGGAAGCTTTCACCGCCGAAAACCGGCCGGTTCTTCTGATCGATGAAATCGACAAGGCGGATATCGAGTTCCCGAACGATCTTCTGCTGGAGCTCGACCGGATGGAGTTTCATGTCTACGAGACCGGAGAAACGGTCAAGGCATCCCAGCGGCCGATCGTTGTCATCACGTCCAACAACGAAAAGGACTTGCCGGACGCGTTCTTGCGCCGGTGTTTCTTTCACTTCATCAAGTTTCCGGACGCCGAAACCATGGCGGAGATCGTCGAGGTGCACTTTCCGGGCCTGAAGCCGCGGCTGCTCAGCGAAGCGCTCCGCCTGTTCTTCGACGTCCGGGAGGTCCCCGGTTTGAAGAAAAAACCCTCGACCTCCGAGTTGATCGACTGGATCAAGCTTCTCGTCAACGAGGACATCGACGCGGAGACCCTGCGTAGCACCAGCACGTCCAAACTCATTCCGCCGCTCCATGGTGCACTGCTGAAGAACGAGCAGGACGTTCATGTGTTCGAGCGTCTTGCCTTCATGGCCCGCCGGGAACGCGGATAGGACCACCGGCGCATGAACCGAAACCGCCCGATGTCACGCGCGCGCCGAACGTCTCCGGCCACGATCTGGCTGTCGGCCGGGCTTTGCATGGCGGCACTGATCACGACCGCCGCAGCACAGGTCGCAGCGCCCCGCACCCAGAACCAGGAGCAGGTCGGCTGGGTCAGCATCGTTGACGGCATGCGCCATTTTTCCGGAATGCGCTGTCCGGATGTTGTCGGACCGTTCTTCCGCACGAAGGTCCTGGCAGCCGATGCGGACCGGTTGGCCGGTTGCCAGTATTCAGCCGCAGGCGGCATGCAGGCGATCATGCGCAAACACTTGTCCGGCACCGGCGCGAGCGCGGCCCGTGCATTCTTGAACAACTATCGCGCCGGCGGTTTTTCGCAGGCCAAGGTCACTGGAATCGCAGAGACCGGCGTGACATTCATTACGGGCGGCGGCGCGGATTCGGCCATGTGCGAAACACTGTGGCGTTTTTCGGGAGAGAAATCGGATTACACGCTGTGGCTGTCCTACACGCTGCCCGCACAGGAAACCCAAGTCGGCCCCGCCGTTGCGGCGTTCAAGGCGATGCTGACACGGCAGGATTGAGCCTCGGCCCGACAGACGACCTGATAAGGCAGGACGCGGCATGACCAAAACAGGAAGCCTTTCATGACCCGTCTCCTGCTTTACCGGCACGCCAAATCCGATTGGGGCGACGCGCGGCTCGCGGACAAGGACCGGCCCCTGAACGCGCGCGGACGCAGCGCCGCCCCGTTGATGGCCAGATACATCGTTGAAGCCGGTCTTCTCCCCGATCGGATCCTGTGTTCGACCTCCCAGCGCACGCGCGAAACGCTGCTTCCGCTTCTGACGCTCCTCGACCGGCCGGCCGACATCCATTTGCGCGAGGAGGTCTATGACAGGAGCGACGAGGACTATCTGGGCGTGATCCGGCAATTTGGCGGCCACGCGCACACCTTGATGATCGTTGGTCACAATCCGGCAACGGAAGCATCGGCGCGCTCCCTGGTCAAAGACCGAAGCGGGCCGGACTGGATCGATTTGGCCGTCAAGTTTCCAACGGCCGGCCTGGCCGTGATCGATTTTCAGCACAGTGATTGGTCGCAAATCACGCTGCAGAGCGGCCGCCTTGACCGGTTCATCAAACCCCGGGCCCTCGAACGTGAGAGCACGCACCCGCCGGCCGAACTGGGGTGAACCTGTGTTCTGAGATTGCGCGGATACGGGCCAGGCCCTACATGACCGGCGGAGGTTCGAATTGTCCACGTTTTATTCCGCCGCCGAAGACGCCCGTCTCACCCTGGCAAATCTGACCGATGCGGTCACCGATCTGGCGGTTCCCACAGTCAGGCTAGGCGTTACCGGTCTGGCGCGGGCCGGCAAGACGGTATTCATCACCGCGCTTGTGCACAATCTTGTCCATGGCGGCCGCCTGCCGGTCTTCCAGGCCGCCTCAGGCGGACGGTTGACCAGCGCCCGGCTGCAACCTCAACCGGATGATGCGGTTCCCCGGTTCGACTACGAGGACCATGTCGCGGCGCTCGTCAACGATCGGATCTGGCCCGAATCGACCCGCCAGGTGTCCGAACTGCGGCTGACCATCGACTATGAAAGCGCCCATTTTTTCAATCGGCGGTTCGGCCGCGGCCGGCTCCATCTCGACCTGATCGATTATCCAGGCGAATGGCTGCTGGATCTGCCGCTGCTGACCAAGTCCTATGCCGCGTTTTCCGCCTCCGCATTGAAGCGGGCACGTGCGGCGAACCGGTCCAGCCTGTCCGCGGAGTTCCTTGGCTTGCTGGCGGAGACCAAACCGGACGCGCCGGAGAGCGAGCAGGACGCGCAGCGGCTGGCGGCGGCGTTCAAGGCCTATCTGGCCAACTGCCGCTCTGATGCCCATGCCCTGTCGATGCTGCCGCCCGGCCGGTTCCTGATGCCGGGAGATCTGGACGGATCCCCGGCCCTGACATTTTCGCCGCTGGAGTTTCCCGTGGATGCCGCAGCGCCCCGTGCCGGCACATTGCGGGCCATGATGGAACGGCGGTTCGAGGCTTATAAAGCGCATGTCGTTCGTCCGTTTTTCCGCAATCACTTTGCCCGCCTTGACCGCCAAATCGTGCTGGTGGACGTGCAACACGCCATCAACGCCGGACCGGCTGCCCTAAGCGATTTGGAAGACGCGCTTGGCGAGGTCCTCACCGCGTTCCGCCCCGGGCGCCATAGCTGGTTGTCGTCCATTCTCACGCGGCGGATCGACCGGATCCTGTTCGCGGCGACCAAGGCCGACCATCTGCACCGCGATGACCATGACCGGTTGCAGGCCATCTTGCGGCGCCTGGTCAATCGCGGGATCGATCATGCCCGGTTCAAAGGCGCAAAGGTCGAGGTGCTGGCGATGGCCGCCGTCCGGGCGACCCGGGAAGCCACGCTGCGCCATGGCGGCCAGGAACTGCCCGCGATATTGGGCACACCGATGCCCGATGAACGCCTCAATGGCGACCGCTACGACGGCACGGCCGAAATCGCGATGTTTCCCGGGGACCTGCCGGATGATCCTGCAGCCCTGTTTGATAGACCGGCAAACACGGCAACCACCCCAGCCGGAGCAGCGGGTCCTGGCCATGCCGATCCGGCCTTGCAGTTCCTGCGCTTCCGGCCGCCGGAACTCGACCGGACCGCGGAAGGCAAGACGCTGTCCCTGCCCCATATTCGGCTCGACCGGGCCCTTGAATTCCTGATCGGAGACCGGCTGGCATGACCGAGTCGACCCCTCCGCCCGGCCGCCAGAGCGTCCGAAAACCGGCCGCCTTCCGGCTCGATGACAAAACCGTGCAGTTCGAAGAGGAGCCGGCAGCCGATCCGCTGACCGCCGAGGCAGCGATGTCGGACGAGGCCGGGCAGGCGATTGCGCTTCAGCGCCCCGCGCCTCCGGCCGGACGGCGTGTACGGTTTGGCACCTGGATCGCCCTTGGCTTTGGCGGGCTGGCCAGCCTTGCGGTTGGCCTGGCGGTCGACAACTTGATCCGCGATCTGTTCGCCCGGACCGATTGGCTGGGATGGACCGGTGTTGCACTTGCGCTGCTTGCCGTTTTCGGCCTTCTCGGATTGCTGATCCGCGAGGCGGTCGCCCTGGCGCGGCTCGGCAAGATCGACGGATTGCGGGAACGGCTGGAAAAAGCCGCGGAGGACGACGATGCCGTGGCGGCGCGCGGCGCCCTTGGCGACTTGATCGCGCTTTACAAGGACCGCCCCGAAACCGCCCGTAACCGGCGCATTCTTTCCGGTCATATGCGCGAGGTCATCGACGGGCGCGATCTTGTTGGTTTGGCCGAGCGGGACCTGCTTGCGCCGCTTGACAGCGAAGCCCGGCGGATCGTCTTGAACAGCGCGAAGCGCGTGTCGCTGGTCACGGCCGTCAGCCCCCGGGCGCTGGTGGACCTTCTGGCGGTCTTGTTTGAGAACGTCCGGATCATCCGCCGGTTGTCGGCGCTCTATGGCGGCCGCCCGGGCATGCTGGGGTTCTTGCGCCTCATTCGCCATATCGGCACGCATTTGGCGCTCACCGGCGGCATGGCGGCCGGCGACAGCCTCGCGTCCCAGTTCCTGGGTCACGGACTGGTGGCGCGCCTGTCCACGCGGCTCGGAGAAGGTGTCGTCAACGGTCTCCTGACCGCCCGGATCGGCATCGCGGCGATCGCCGTCTGCCGCCCGGCACCCTTTGTCAGGACCAGGGGACCGACGGTCTCCGAATTCATGAGTGAATTGATGAAAGCTGCCGAAACCGGCGACACCACGTCCGGCGGCATCTGACAACTGATGGCGCGTTCTAGTCGCCCATGAAACCGATCATGCGGCCGGCGAAAAGCGCCGTGAGCCAGCACGTGATGGAGAGCAAACCAGCCAGCCTGAGACGGCCCGCGGGCGCGGTCCGGAGCAAAAAGCCGTGTGCGATGTGAAGCAGGAGCGCCGATCCGCCAGCCACGGCAATCAGGCCGAGCTTCAATTGAAAAATCCAGAGCCCGAGATATTCGTTCGCCCGAACCGAAAACAGCAAAAACCCGGTGATAACGGCAAGGCCGAGCCCGACCGCGGCGACCGGGACCAGCGCGCGGGCAAGGTCCGGAACGGCTGGGCGCCGTGTGATGCCGATCAGCCGCAAGTCCATCGGGACGATGGAGCCGACCAGAAGCGCGAGCCCCAGAATGTGAAAACCATTGAGGAAGGCATATCCCCAGCGCGCGGTGCGCAGCCATGTCGCCACGTCGCTGCCCGCCAACATTCTGGCAAGATCGGGAACAAACTCAGTCACGATTGGGATAAAGGTCGTAGAGCCGGCCGCCGATATAGATCTTTTCCGCCTTCAGGATCCGGTCCTCAAGATTGGCGGATGGCTGACCGATGAACCGGATTTCCTTCCCCACCGCCAGATCGCCCTCTTTCAGGCCGGCCCGCGCGTTGCGCCAAGGCTGTCCGACCTCAACGGTCCAGACATCGCCTTCCGCGTCGACTTTCAACACCCCGTGCGGATTGCCGAGCCGGGCTTCGGTTACAATGCCGAAGAGTTCAATGTTGTTGCCGGTGGTCCAGGCCCAGCCGTGATGGGCACTTCCCGGCGCCACGGCGCCGATCAGCATGGCAAGCCCCAATACCATGGTCACAAATGGAGTACGCATATCCTATCCTCCGAAAAGACCTGGACCGATGATAGGACCGCGGCTGGACCAGCGCACATGAAATTTGATTGCCGAGCGATCCGGGAGGGCGGCCTGCTCCCGACCCTGTCGACACGCCGCCAACCTGCGGATAGGTTTGGCTCATGTTCATCACCTTCTTTACCGAATTGAAGCAGGCTGGCGTGCCGGTCTCTCTTCGCGAATATCTGTTGCTGATGGATGCGCTTGAGCTGGACCTCGCCGAGCGGCGGGTGGAGGATTTTTACTATCTCGCCCGATCGGCATTGGTGAAGGACGAGAGCAATCTCGACAAGTTCGACCGCGTCTTCGGCCATGTCTTCAAGGGCCTCGATCTGATGAGCGAGGCGCCGGCCGCCGAAATCCCGGAAGAGTGGCTGCGCAAACTGGCCGAAAAGCATCTGAGCGACGAGGAGAAGGCCCAGATCGAAGCCCTCGGCGGTTTTGAGAAGCTGATGGAAACGCTCCGCGAGCGCCTCAAGGAACAGGAAGGCCGTCACCAGGGCGGCAACAAATGGATCGGCACGGCCGGTACATCTCCCTTTGGCGCGTATGGCTACAATCCGGAGGGCGTCCGGATCGGCCAAAAGGAAAGCCGCCACCGGCGCGCCGTGAAGGTGTGGGACAAGCGCGAGTTCAAGGATCTCGATGACACCCAGCTTCTTGGCACCCGCAACATTCAGGTGGCGCTGAAACGCCTGCGCAATTTCGCCCGCACCGGCGCCGCCGAGGAGCTTGACCTCGATGACACGATCCGCGCTACCGCCCACAAGGGGCTGCTGGACATCAAGATGCGTCCGGAGCGGCACAACGCGGTCAAGGTTCTCTTGTTCTTCGACATTGGCGGTTCGATGGACGACCATATCCGCGTGTGCGAGGAGCTGTTTTCCGCCGCGCGGTCAGAATTCAAGGTGATGGAGCATTTTTACTTCCACAACTGCCTTTACGAGTATGTCTGGAAGGAAAACCGCCGCCGTCATTCCGAACGGATCGACACATTCGACGTCCTCCACAAGTACCCCGCCGACTACAAGGTCATCTTCGTCGGCGACGCCTCCATGAGCCCCTATGAGATCGCCTATCCGGGCGGATCGGTCGAACACTGGAACGACGAATCCGGCAGCACGTGGCTGCATCGGGTCATGACCCAGTTCTCAAGCGCCGTCTGGCTCAATCCGGTGCGGGAAGAGCATTGGCGCTACACCCACTCCATTCAAATGGTTGGCGAATTGATGTCCGGCCGGATGTTTCCGATGACCGTGGAGGGTCTGACCGAGGCCATGAAGGAGCTGGCGCGGTAGCATCGCCACGGGGGCCGGCCGCATGGATCAGCTCAGCCCTATTCTCCGCGCAGCACCATCACCGAACAGGGCGCGTGCCGGACAATGTGCGCGGCGTGAGAGCCGATGAAATAGGTCGAAAAGCCCGGCTTGTGTGACGTCATGACGATCAGATCGGCGCCGCAGTCCTGCGCGACCTCAATGACCGCGTTGTCGACGTACCCGATCTGGGCCTCGGTCGTGACCTTGCCGTCGTCCAGTCCCATGCGTTCGGCAACACCGGCCAGCATGTTCCGCGTTTCCGTCAATTCCGCGTCCTGAAAGCCTTCAGGCAACTGGCTGGCGACAAAGCTCTGCACTTCCGGGCAGATCGCAAGCAGATGGATTGCCGCGCCATAATCCGATGACAGACGGCTGGCTTTGGCAATGGCGTCATCGGCAAAGGCCGGTTCGGCGGGATCGATCGGAACGAGGATTTTTTTGAACATGGCTTTCTCCCCTCAATATGGTTCTGGATGCTTGCCGATCGAATCACGTCTTGGCTATGAGCCAGATCAATCGGTTGAAATATCGGTGAAATACCGTCCGGGCGTGACCCCGAAGGCTTTCCGGAACGTTGCGACAAACGCACTCGGCCCCTGGTAGCCGAGCTTGTGGGCGATATCCGACACGCTCCGGCCGGAGGACAGCAATTCAAGGGCGCGGAACAGTTTCACCTGCCGGCTCCAGGTCCGGTAGGACATCCCGGTTTCCGATTTCATCCGGCGCTCGAACGAGCGGACCGACATCGCGCAGCGCGCCGCAGCCTCGGCGAGCGATGGACTGTCCGACGGACATCGCACCATGTCCTGGCACACCGCGCGCAGTTTGCCGGTGCGGGGCATCGGCAGCGTCAACGGCGCGGCCGGCAGCAATCGCAGCTGATCCAGAATGACCGCCCCGATCCGCGCCGCGGGCCCATCGACGGTGTCCGCGCGCGGATAGGACATGAACTCCAGGATCAACTCCCTGAGCAGCGTCGTGACATGCAGGACCTGGGGTGTCGCCGGCAATGCGCGGGCCTGCGCCTGATTGACATAAAGAAACCGAACGTCGGTCTGGATCAGGTACCGGCCCCGGTGCTCCAGCTTCGGCGGGATCCACAATGCGCGTTCCGGCGGCACGAAATAGGTCCCAAGTTCGGTTTCGACCGCCGCCGAACCGCTGACGACATGGAACAACTGTGCAAAGTCGTGGGCATGGGGCCTGTTGCGCGTTCCCTTTTTCTGTGTGCAGGCAAAGCCGGCGACCGGGGCGGAGAACGGTTCCCGGGGCATCGATGCCATATCCGGATGAATACCCATGGTCACAGTGTCCCAGCGTGTTATTGGCGACTGAACAACATATCATGACAAAACAACGCTAACACGCAAGGGCATGCCGCCCGTAAAACAAAAGCGTTCGTTTTGCGGATTTGGCTCTGAATGACCTATTTCACGTCCAGCATTGACCCGGCAAAAGCCACCGGCTGGCGCTCACCCGCCATCCTTTTGATGATTATGGCCGGCGCCATGCAGCTGTCGTTCGCGGCCTGGTGGAACCTGATGAACAATTTCGCCGTCCAGGAGCTCAGCTTCACCGGGCGCGAAATCGGTATCCAGCAGTCGATCCGAGAAATCCCCGGCTTCCTGAGCTTCGCGGCGGTTTATCTGCTGCTGGTGATGCGTGAGCAGACGCTCGCCTACGTTTCGCTGCTGCTTTTGGGCGTTGGCGTCGCAGTCACCGGCTATTTCCCGACCACCATGGGTTTCTTCATGACAACGCTGATCATGTCGATCGGCTTTCACTACTACGAGACCATGGCGCAATCGCTGTCGCTTCAATGGCTTCCCAAAGCCAGCGCGGCCGCAAGCCTCGGCAAGATCATCGCCGTCGGCGCCTTCGCCCAACTGATCGCCTACGGGCTGATCTTCATCGGCTGGCGGATGTTCGACCTCTCGTTCACGACGGTCTTTGCCGTGGCCGGCGGCTTGACGCTCGTGGTTCTCGCCTTCGTGATGATGGCCTATCCCCGGTTCAAGGAAGGCGTCGCGCAGCACAAGAAGCTGATCCTGCGCAAGCGGTATTGGCTCTACTACGCCCTCACCTTCATGTCCGGCGCCCGGCGTCAGATCTTCACCGTCTTTGCCGGGTTCCTGATGGTCGAGAAATTCGGCTACGACGTTCATGAAGTCGCCGCGCTGTTCTTTCTCAACGGCGCATTCAATATGTTGCTTGCCCCGAAGATCGGCCAGTTGATCGTGCGGTTTGGCGAACGCAAGGCGCTGATCGTGGAATATGTCGGCTTGATCGGCGTGTTTGCCAGTTATGCCTTTGTGACCAACGCCACCGTCGCGGCCGCGCTTTATGTTATCGACCACGCGTTTTTTGCCATTGCGATCGCGATCAAGACCTATTTCCAGAAGATCGCCGACCCGGCGGAAATCGCGCCAACGGCCGGCGTGGCGTTCACGATCAACCACATCGCCGCCGTGTTCATTCCGGTTGTCTTCGGTCTTGTGTGGCTTTATTCGCCCGCCGCGGTGTTCTTGTCAGGTGCGGCGATGGCCGGGGTCAGCCTGATCCTTGCCACACTGATCCCCTCCGATCCGTCGGAGGGCAACGAGGTCGACTTCTGGCTGCGCCGGCCCGCGGCCCAGGCCGCTGAATAGGCCGCCCGAACCGCCTTGCCCTCAACAACGAAAGGTGTGGCTTGCGCGCGGCGTCGTCACCCCGGGCAAGCCAGAGGCGCGACCCGGGGCCGGAGAGCCACTGGGTTCGCGGCGGCATCCGATTTCACATCAAGGTCGTGCCGCCCCGATCCCGGATCTCCGCTTCGCTCCGTCGGGGAAGACGAGGGGAAAGGCGATGCGTCCGAGAGGACGAGGGAGAGTGGGGTGGCTCAAATAGGACACCCGTGGGTGTGCTGTAGGAAACGCGCCCGGGCAGGCCAAAGGTCCGCGCCCGGGGCAAATATCCGCCTCAGTCCAGCCGGCCGCTGGCATGGGCGAGCATGGTGTAGACCTTGCCCGTGTCGGAGGTGAGATACGTCTGACCCAGCATGTTGTCGCGGTCATTGCGCGCGACCTGCGTCAGCAGCTGTTCGAAATCGGCCACATACCGCTCCACGGCGGAGCGGAACTCCGGATCCCGGGCGTATTTCTGACGGATTTCGTCAAAAGTCTGCTGGCCTTGCAGGGTATAGAGCCGGCGGGTGAACACATGCCGCTCGCCGCGCTTGTACCGGTCCCACAGATCGATGAACGTCTCGTGATCGATTGCCCGCGCGATGTCCACCGACAGCGAATTCAAGCTTTCGACCGTTTGCAGCGGACCGCGGCCCTGGCCGGGTGCATCCCGTTCATCGTCGCGCGAGGCCCGCCGCAACAGGTCCGACATCCACCCTTTGCCGGCTGCCGGCGCCGGTTCTGCGGCCGGTGCCGTGCGGCGCGGCGCATTCTCCGCCCGTGACGGGGTCTGGGGTCGTGCTTCGGCAACGGGAGCTGGCTGCGGCCGGGCCGGGGCATAGCCCGCCTGCACGGCCGCCGGCGCTTGTTGCGCGGCAACCGCGGCCACCGGCCGTTCCTGCGGACGTGACACGTCGAGCGTGTTGGCCTGCTTGGCAACGATCTCGGAAAGCTCCGTCAGCGCCCGGATCTGCTCGTTGACCACCTTGCGCAGCGCCGCGGTTGATTCTTCCGCCTCGTCCGGCAGGTTCAAAACGCCCTGCTTCAGTTCGCTACGGGTCGCCTCCAACTCGCGATGCACCTCGCGGGCAACGTCTCGCATTCGGGTCGCCGCATCGTTGAACCGGTCCGACGCCTCGGTGACGGTCCGCGACATTTCGGCCATGATGTCGTCCTGCGCGGCGCGAATCGCCTCGCGGGCTTTCTGGCCTTCCATGCCGGCGGTCAGGCGCATGGATTCGAACTGGTCGGCCACCTGTTTGGCGGCGGCTTCGGCGGCCGCGCCGAGCATGTTGGCCGCTTCGCGCGCCTTGTCGTCGGCGGTTTCCACCGTGTCGGACAAGGTCGCCGTGAACGACCGCATGAGCGTGTCGACCGCCTCGGTCTTGGCAAGCAGCGTTCCGGCAACGTCCTCAATGGCGGTCTTGCGCTCAACAACACGGCCTTCCACGGAGCGGTTGATCTCTTCCAGATGCCGCAGGGCGGAGGCGAGTTCTGACGTTTGATCGGAAACCCGGTTCGACAGGGATTGGATATCCGCCAGCGTCGTTTCGGTCACCGTCCGCAGCGCATCGGCCTGCTCGCCGATGAGGCCCGTGGTCGATTTCGCGTCACCGACAGCGCGCTCGACGGCCGCCCGGAATTCACCTGCCCGGCGGCCAAGATTGAGCTCGACTTCGTTGAGATTATCGCCCGCGTTGGCGACGACGTCCTTCAGATTGGCGTTCGATGCCTCGAGCTTTTCCAAAATGTCGCCGACATCCCGCTCAAGCTGCTGCTTGGTTTCCGTCAGCAGGCTGGTCGCCCGCTCGCTGCGTTCATTGAGGTTCGCCGCGACCCGGTCACCGGCTTCCACCAGCGAACGCGTTGCTTCCAGACCGTTCTGCGCGAACCGGTCCGCAACCTCCCGGCCCTTGACGGTGATCGCATCGAGGATCGCGCTGTGGACATCCGACACTCGTCCGGTCAGATCCTGCGCCCGGGTTTCGATCGCCTGGATCAGCTCATTGCCGTCCGTCCCGATGATTTTCGCAAGTTCGCCGGACCGTTCACCGAAGGCTTCATGAAGCGTGGTGGCTTTTTCCAAAAGCTCGTTCGCGACCGCGTTGCCGCGGCTGACCAGCAACTCGGCCGCCTCGTTCACCGCCGAGTTGACCTGATCCCGCACGACATCCGCTTCGTTGGACATCCGGCCGCGGATTTCCTGAAGGGTTTCGCCCAGTGCCTGGCGGGCCTGCTCGCTTTCGGCGGCAAGATTGCCGGAGATTTCGGCAATCGTCCGGCTGAGGTCCTCGCGGACCTTTTCGCTCTCTCCGGTCAACGCACCGGAGAACTCGGCAAGGCTGCCGACATAAAGTGTCCGCGCCTTCTCGCTTTCAGCGGCCATAGAGCGGGCGGCATCGGCAACCGCCGACAGGACAAGCTCGCTCACCTTGGAGCTTTCGCCGGTCAGGCTGGTGCTGGCCTCGCGCATGGAATTTGTCACCGCTTCGGCGGCTTTCTGGCTTTCGCCGACAAGCACACCGCGTGCCTCCCCGACCGAACCAAGCACGATCTCGCGCATGCGCTCGCCTTCGCTCGACAGTTTGGCCGTCGCATCGTCGACCGCGCCGGTCACGAGGCTGACGGTCTTGCCGCGCTCTTCGGACAGTTGCGTCACGGCATGAGCCACAGCCTCTTGAACCATATCCTTCATGCGGGTGCTTTCGCCGGACAGAGTCGCACCGGCCTCGCCAACGACCGATGTCAGCGTTTCCAGCGCCTTTTCGCTTTCCTGCGTCAAGGTGCCGGAAATCGTCTCCAGGCGTTCGTTCAGGACCGATTCCAGCTGGATCGCCCGCGTGTCGAGCGTTTCGGCGACTTCAAACACCTTCGCGCCGAGAGACACGTTGATTTCCGCAATCCGTTCGGACAAGGACTCGGTCAATTCCGCGCTCTGCTTGGCAAGCACGCTGCCGGCCTCGGCCAGACGGTTGTCGAGGGCGGTTGTCATTTCTCCCTGACCGTCCACAAACGCCTGGGCGATTTCTCGTGTCCTGGTAATCAGCGTCTCACTGATCTGGCGCGCCCGGGCGTCCAGGGTCTCGTCGATCCGTTCCGTGCCGCTCGTCATGGTCGCGGCCAGATGCTCGGCCTTTTCGGCCATCGCGCCGGAGGCCGTATCGACGCGGTCGCTCAAGGATTTGCCGATTTCCTCGGCGCGTTCGGCAAGGCTGGTACCAGCGGCCTCAACGCGTTGGCCGAGTTGCACGGTGATCGCGTCCGAACGATCCGCCAGGACATCGGAGATGTTGCGGGTCTTTTCTTCCAGGGCATCGGTGATACCGACAGTCCGGTGTTCGATCGCGTCGGACAGGATCTGTGTCCGGCTTTCCAGCGCCGCCTCGAAATTCGCGGTGCGCTGGTCGAGCGTCAGATCGAGCGTGTTGATGTGGCTGCCGAGCGAGGCGTCCATGGTGTCGATGCGCGTCGCAAAGGTCGTGTCCAGCGTCGCCAGCCGGCTGTCGAGCGACTCCGACAACAAAAGCGTCTTGGTATCGAAGGCGGAAACGAGCTGACCGCCCTTGTCGTTGACGATCGTGTCAAGTTCGCCAAGGCGTGCCGACAGGCTCTCTTCCACGAACCGGCCGCGCACCTCGATGGTTTCAGCGATCTGCTCGCCGATCGTCGCAATGTCGCCGGTCAGCCGTTCGCTGCGGCTGCCGATGAGTGAAGCAAGCTGCGTTCCGGTCTCGGCGAGTTTTTGCGTGAATTCCGAAGTCTGGAAGCCAAGGCTTGCCGAGACATCGGCGGATGCTGTCTCGAGTGTTTCCTTGAATGTGATGTTCTGCTGCTCGAGCAGCGCGGCCATCTCACTGCCGCGGGCGGCCAGACGGTCGTCAAGCTCCGTTCCGTTAACGGCGATCGCGGTGTGGATCCGCTCCGAAATCGTTCCGAGTTTTTCGGCAAGTTCGCCGCCGCGAACCGAGATCGTCTCGGTCAGCGAGCCGGCGGTCTCATCGAGTTTGGAGGCGATTTCGCCACCGCGCAGAGACAGGTCGACGACGATGGATTCGCCGGTGCCACGCAGGATTTCGGCGACCTCGGTGCTCCGGTCGGACAAGGTCTCGACGATTTCGGCACCTTTGATGGAGATCGCATCGGTCACGTTTTGCCCGCGCTCTGAAATGCTTTCCACGACCCGGTCGCCGGTTGCCGCAAGCGACGCATCGAGCGTCGTGACCCGTGTATCGACCGTACCGATCAGCTCCTCTGTCCGGGTCGTGATCGTGTCGATCAACCGGCCGGAGGTCAGCGACAGGTTTGCATTGATCTCCTCGCCCCTCAGCGTGATCGTCTCACCAACGGTTGAGCCGGTGGTCTCCAGCGAAAGCCGGAATTCATCAACCTTCTGATTGAGCGTGTCGACGACCGTATGTGTGGAGTCAGAGAGCGTGGTGTTGATCTCGGCCCCGCGCGCGGTCAGCGTTTCCACGAACCGGTCCGCGGTTTCGGCGAACCGCTCGTTCACCTCGCCGCCGCGCGCGACGAGTGTTTCCGACATCTGGGTTCCGGTCTGAGACAGGGTATCCACCATATCCTGCCCAGTGGAGCTCAAGCGCGCGACGTAGTCTTCCGCCCGCACGGTCAGCGACTCGACCAGTTCGTTGCCCGAGGTGGAAATCGACGAGCCGAGCACCTCGATGCGGTCGTCCAACGAGGCAGTCAGATCGCTCACGCGCGTACTGACCGATTCGACCATACGCTGCGTTGCGGTGTCCATCGAGTTGCCGATATCCTCGGAGGTCGCGGACAACTGCGCGGCGAAACTCTCATGCGCGCCGGAGATGGTCTCGCGCACACGATCCGCATTGTTGGCGATGGATTCACGCTGGCTGACCAATTCCTCGATCAGCGAGCGGATTTTCAGTTCATTGTCGTTATAGGACCGCTCAAGCGAGGACACCTCGTTGTGGACAAGGACCTCCAACTCGCTGGCCCTGGCGATCGCACGCTCGATCCCGTCCCCCATGGCGGCCACCTCGCGCCGGATGGCTTGCCCGACGCTGAGGATAGATTCCTTGGCCATATCCTCCGGTTCCGCGAGGCGCAACGCGACTTCGGTCATGCCGCGCGCCACAATCCGCATTTCCTGCGCGCGCCAGATCATCATCGCCATCACCCAGAAAAAGATGATCGGGACAATGATGGCGACACCGGCCAGGATCAGCTCCGGCGATTGCGACAGCGCCGTCAGATTGCTGATCGCGCCAATCCGGTCACCAAAGGCGGTCATAGCCAGGCTGGATCCGACACCGCCCCAGAGCACGCTCAAAGCAAGAGCGCCCCAAAATGGCGCGGAGGAGGGTCTGCGCTGGAGCGCAAAAATGAGGTTTCCAATGTTCCGGCGGTCGTCATTGGCGGCCGGCGGACGGTTCGAGCGTCCCCGGCGGCGCGATGCGCGGCTGTCTTCGGACGTGCCGGCGCCCTCGGCCGGTGCGGACGCAGAAGCTGCCTCGGCCGCCGACGCGTCCGTGGATTGCGCAGTCTCGGCTTGCCCGTCGGGTCCGCCAAAGTCGAGCTTAAGGGCCTCTTCGACCGCGGACAGTGCCGCTTCCGCAGGATCTTTCACCTTCGGGGGATTTGCCATGGTTGGATCGCCTCACGTCCGTACTCTATACACACCGGTCATCTCGGATTGCCGAGGTGTCGACCGTCTGCGTCGATTCCCGTGCCATCAAATTCGCCGGCCCGTTCTGGGCGTTGCGCGATCAGATGTCCGTCCTCTGTTTGGCGGGGGGCCGCCGCAGCCGACCGGACAACGATCTGTTGCACAGCCCTTTCCCCACCTTGCCGCATCGCTCTACCTA
Organism: Roseibium sp.; assembly: GCA_017643215.1. Taxonomy (GTDB): domain Bacteria; phylum Pseudomonadota; class Alphaproteobacteria; order Rhizobiales; family Stappiaceae; genus Roseibium. The sequence goes on from JAEPNV010000003.1 coordinate 64,049, forward strand.
ATGGCACACTCTCACCCAATGGACAAGAAACGGCAATGGCGAGAAGAACCTAGGGACGGTCGAGCAGCCCGGAGAAGGAGATGTCGGTGACACAAAATGCGGCGGACAAAACGGACACCGCGGCCGGGTCCAAACCGCGCATGCCGAGCCCGGCGCAGGCGCGATGGCTGTCAAAAGGGCTGGATCAGCCGGGCGGGAAATTGCCGCTGTTTGACGATGCCGGACGCGAGATCCCAGCTAGAACCATCCGCGCGTGCATCGGCGCGGGCTGGGCAGTGCCTTGGTTTTCCAATCCAATTAAGCCTGACTGGCTCGTTTGCAAGCTCACGGACGCGGGCCGCGCGGTGCTCGCCAAAGCCGGAAAAGGCAAGAAAGGTTAATGCCGCATCTGAACATTCGACCAGGCTGTGCGGGCGCAAACACCGGTGGCAAAACGGTTTTCACCAGTATAGCCAATTCCGGCACACCGGCGCCCGTTAACCAAAAACTCAATTTCCTGGGGACATCGGCGTCTGAACGCTCCTTGCGCGGGCCGCTTAACCGTTCGTTCGCTGATTGTGCTGGACACTGACCGGGTATCGCGCCCGTTTCATGTGCGGGCGGGTTTAAATGAAACCGGCCAGCACCGATCCGGACGAACCGATGACCCACGCTTCGGCAATACGCGCAGTCCCGAATTCCGCCCCCCGCCCGCCTGTGGACCTCGTACGGCTTGCGGCGAACACGATGGGCAACCGGGATCTTGAACTCCAGGTCCTGCAGCTCTTCAAGACCCAGTCCGCCGCGATGCTCGCCAGGTTGGCGGACACGACAGATATTGAGGCGCGCGCGGAGATCATCCATACGCTGAAGGGATCGGCCCGTGCCGTTGGCGCCGAACATGTGGGCAAAGCCTGTGAGGCTATGGAAGCTGAGATTGGCGCCGGACGCGATGCCCCCCACACTGCGCTTTCGGAGGCGGTAATCGAGGCGAACCGGTATATTTCCGAGCTCTTATCCGGGTAAACCCTAAGCTTTTTGCCGGATCGGCGGATCGGCGCGGCCTGGAAAGGCGCTCCGATCCGGCAGAGTTCTTGACCTTTTTGCACGAAGGTTTATGTCGGTCTGGAACCCACCGAAATTCTCCAGACCTGGTCAGATCCAAAGCATGCCGAAAATCACATACCACACAGCCGATGGCGGTCAGACAGAGGTGGACGCGCCGGAGGGCTCCACCGTTATGGAAAACGCGATCAAGCACATGGTGCCGGGGATCGAAGCCGAATGCGGCGGCGCGTGCGCCTGTGCCACGTGTCATGTGTATGTTGACGAAGCATGGGCATCCAAGACCGGTGAGCCCGAGCCGATGGAAGAGGACATGCTGGACTTCGCCTATGATGTGAAGCCGACGTCGCGGCTGTCCTGCCAGATCAAGGTGACGGCGGAGCTCGATGGCCTTGTTGTTCATATTCCCGAACGCCAGGCCTGAACGGACGGCGCATTGATCTCGTTGAAGACAGCCTGCGGGACGCGGACGATCTGAGGGGGCGTTTGCCGCGAACGGCACGCGATCGCGCCGCTGGACCCGATCCTGCCTTGACCCGCCGGTCGATGAACGAGAAGGTGGGGGCCTCGATCCCTAACAAGTCCACCTTTTGCCCATGACGCCTCCCACTCCCCTGCGCGGGCTCGGCTTCGCGTTTATCGGCTTTGGCTTGTTCGCCACGCATGACGCGCTGATCAAGGCGCTCGGCGGGACGTACTCCGTTTTCCAGATCATCTTTTTCGCCATGTTGTTCGCATTCGTTCCCATGGCAACCATCATGCTGGCCGACCGGGCCGAGGCCAATTTCCGGCCAAAACACCCCTGGCTTGTGATGGCACGGGCGACCTTGAGCATTCTGGCGATGGCCAGCGCATTCTACGCGTTCGCAACGCTTCCGTTGACCGAGGTCTACGCCCTTTTGTTCTCTGCCCCGTTGTTGATCACCGCCCTGTCCGTGCCGTTCCTGGGCGAAGTTGTCCGTGCCCAACGATGGGCGGCGGTGGTGGTCGGTCTCTTCGGTGTTTTGATCGTTCTGCGGCCCGGCATGACGGAGATCACCCTGGGCCACATCGCGGCCCTGACGGCGGCGTGCGCGGCGGCGCTCGCGTCGATCGTCGTCCGCAAGATCGGCAGTCAGGAGCGGTCCGCAGTCCTGATCCTGTACCCGATGCTCCTGTCGATGGCCGTGATGGGAGGACTGATGCCGGTGGTCTACAAACCGGTCGAACTTGTCGATCTGGCCATGATGGCAAGCGTCGGGCTGCTCTCCGTGATTGCCCAGTTCTGCATCATTTCCGCTTACCGCGCCGCGCCCGCGGCCGTGATCGCGCCGACACAATACAGCCAGATCATCTGGGCGACACTGTTTGGGGCCGTCTTCTTCATGGAGCAGCCGGACGCGTTTGTCGCCGTCGGCTCATTGGTGATTATCACATCGGGGGTTTTCGTTGTCTGGCGCGAAAGCCGCCAGAACGTGTCGGTCCGCAATCCGGTGCTGAAAACCGCCAACCCCCGGTTCGATACCGGCCCGTCACCGGGTCTGCGTCAGCGGCCCGAGACAGCCGAGGAATAGCCGGTCGTCCTATCGGGTCAGGTTTTGACGGACTGCCCGCATAACACTCAAGAACACCTCAAAATCACGGTCGTCGATCCCCTTCAACATGCGCGCCTCCGCCGCAAGCACCTTGGGCACGATGTCCTCATAGACCTGCCGCCCGGCGTGGGAGAGGAATAAAAGCGTGCTGCGGCCATCTTCCAGATTGTCCGCTTTTTCCAGCAAACCCCGCGCGTGCATCTTTTTGACCGAGCGGCTGACCGACACCTTGTCCATGCTCGACCGGTCGACGATCTCCGCCGCGGGCATGCGGCCCGTTGCGCCGAGGATGGCCATCGTCCGCCATTCCGACGGCGTCAGGCCGTGATCGCGGGTATAGATTTCCGCCAGCGCGGCCGTGACGTCAGAATAAAAAACCCGCACCAGGTACGGAAAAAACGACTGTAAATCAAAGTCTTGAGAACTGGCGTTGTTGGACGCATCCATGGGACCGACCGGCTGTGTTGCAGACTGTTTTCCAGAGAGCCGTTCAGAAGTTCCATCAGCCATAGCCGGTTTCATCCTCGATTCCAGTTGACTTAGTTACATTTGAAACTAAAGTTCTTTGGCGCGCAGAGCAAGAGCCGCATCGCGCCAAATCCGCCAATAGCATGACTTTAGGGAGGAAACGGATCCATGCTGAGACATAAATCCCTGCAAGGACTGTTCGGCCTTGCATCTTTTGCCGCCGTGACGCTGACGGGTAGTGCCGTCCTGGCGACCGAACTGGTGATGTCGTCCTGGCTGCCGCCAAAACATCCGGTCGTGACCGGCGTCATGCAGCCCTGGGCCGAACAGGTCGAAGCCGCGACCGACGGCCGGGTTTCCATACGCATCCTGCCCAAACCGCTCGGGCCGCCGCCGGCACACTACGATCTTGCCGCCGATGGTGTCGCCGACATCACCTACGGCCTTCATTCCTTCACCAAGGATGATCGGTTCTTGCGCTCGCGCATCGGCCAGTTCTCCTTCATCGGCGACACGGCAACCGCCGCGTCGAAGGCCTATTGGGATGTGTATGGCGGCACTCTGGACGCCCAGGCTGAACATCAAGGGACAAAACTTCTCGGCCTCTTCGTGCATGGCCCGGGCATGTTCCACAACAATCGGCGTAAAATCGAGACCCCGGCGGACTTTGCCGGTCTGAAAATCCGCACGCCGGGCGGGTATATCGCCGATCTGGCCCAGGAACTCGGCATCACCACCCAGTTCATGGGACCGGGCGAAGTCTACGAAAAGCTGTCGCGCGGCGTGATCGACGGCGTGACGTTCCCGATGGAGGCCCTGAAAGCGTTCAACCTGACCGACCACGTCAAATACTCCATGAAACTGCCGGGCGGTATTTACAACACGTCTTGGTTCCTGGTCATGAGCGAGAGCGTATGGGACGGCCTGTCGGACGCCGACCGTGCCGCCATTGAAGGCGTGTCCGGGGCTGCCTTTGCCGACCTGGCCGGAAAGGTCTGGGACGCGGCCGACAGCTCCGGAGCCTCCTATGTGGCCGAAACCAGTATCGAGGTCTATGACGCGCCCGCGCCCGTGACCGAGGCGATCAAGGCGATCGCGTCCAAAAAGGAGGCCGAATGGGCCGCGGCGGTCGAAGGAACCGGCTTTGACGGTGCGGCGGCCTTGGCTGAACTCCGGGCCCAAACCGGCGTATCGTTCTAAAAATCATGCCGAACGCCGACACCACGCGCCCAAGCCGGCTCGCATCGATCTGGCTTGGGATCAAACAAACACTAGGTCTGGCCTGTGTTTTGGTGCTCTTTGCGCTGATCGGACTGATCTGCGTGGATGTCGTGGCCCGTTACGTGTTCAACCGGCCGGTGGCGGGCGCCTATGAATTGACGGAGCTCATGCTGGCGACCCTGATTTTCCTGGCGCTACCGCTCACGACACAGGCCCGGGAACACATCGAGGTCGAACTGCTCGAAGGGGTCAGGAACCGGGCTTTCCGGTCCTTTTCCGCGCTCGCGGCAACAGCGGCGACCGCGCTGGTGTTTGTTACGATCGCCTATCAGATCTGGCACCATGCCCTGCGGCTTCAGCGGTACGGGCAGGTCACCGATTCCCTTGAGATCCCCCTCTATCTGATCGGGTTTCTCGGCGCGGCATCCTGCCTTCTAAGCGCCCTTGTCCTGTTCGTGCCCCGCAGGACACCGTCCAGCCAGGACCGTCAACGTGATTGAGGCCGCGATCGGTTTTGCCGCCCTGTTTGCGTTGGTGCTGATACGGGTCCCGGTCGCGCTGGCCATGATCCTGGTGGGCACGGCGGGATTTGCGGCCTTGCGCAACTGGAACGCGGCGCTGAACCTTCTTGGCAGCACGGCCTTCGACACGGGCCTGTCCTTCACGCTGTCGGTGATTCCCATGTTCATTCTCATGGGCAACCTTTTGACCATCTCCGGGGTCAGCCAGTCCCTGTTTGCAGCCGCCAATGCCGGGCTTTACCGGCTGCACGGCGGCCTCGCCATGGCAACGGTGGTGGCCTGCGGCGGGTTTAGCGCGGTCTGCGGGTCGTCGCTCGCCACCGCCGCGACCATGTCGAAGGTCGCCATGCCGTCCATGCGCAAGGTCGGGTATGCGGACAGTCTGGCCACCGGCGCCATCGCTGCCGGCGGAACGCTCGGGATCCTGATCCCGCCCAGCGTCATCTTGATCATCTACGGCCTCATCACCGAGGCCGATATCGGCAAACTGTTTGTGGCCGGGATCATCCCCGGCTTGATCGGCATATTGTTTTACATGGGCGCGGTCGTGGTCGCCGTCCGCCTCAAGCCCGGGCTTGCGCCACAAGCGCGCGAGGCACCCATATTGACCAAGCGCGACTTGTGGGGCGTTCTGGCCGTGCTCGGCCTCTTCCTGGTCATCATGGTCGGGATCTATGGCGGGTTTTTCACGCCGACCGAGGCGGCCGGCATTGGCGCGGCGACCGCGCTGCTGATTGCGCTGATGGCCGGCGGTTTGACCTGGTCGAAACTGTTCACCGCTGGCGTCAATTGCGCCCGCACCACGGCAATGATCTTCGCGATCATCATCGGCGCGGAGGTGTTTGCCAATTTCGTCAGTTATGCCGGCCTGCCGGACGCCATCCTCTCCTGGGTGACCTCGCTTGATGTGAATCCGTACATGGTCATGCTGGTGCTGGTGCTGATCTACGTCATATTGGGCGCGGTGCTGGAGAGCCTGTCGATGATCCTGCTGACCGTGCCGATCTTCTTTCCGCTCGTCACGTCCCTGGATTTCGGCGCCGGCCTTCTGTCCGACCCGGAGATGGTGGTGATCTGGTTCGGGATCATCGTGGTTGTGGTCACCGAAATCAGCCTGATCTCGCCGCCGATCGGCTTGAACGTGTTTGTTCTGCGGTCGGTTCTCCCGGATGTCCCGCTTCGCACGATTTTCGCTGGTATCCTGCCGTTCTGGGGCGCAGATATCGTCCGACTGGTCTTGCTGATTGCGGTGCCGGCCTTGTCGCTGATGCTGCTTTGACGCGGGCGTCGTTTGACCGGTCAAACGTTCTGGATCGTCCAGACCGCCATGTCGGCAAACACGCGGTCGGCGGAACGGTTGAGCGCCGCGACGGCCTGGTCTGGCCCAGTCCCGCCTGACGGGGTCTCCGCCCGGAACACGCGGTTTGCCGACGTCCGGCCATTGCGGTCGTTCACGAGCTTCGCGGCGATTTCGACCACCGCCCGGTTGCCCTGGTCGATGCGCAGTTCAAACGCCCGTAGCTCCGTCTGCAGTTGATAGTCGATCAAAAGGCCTTCGCCGGGCAGCCCGACACCGCGCAGTCGGCCCGTGTTTTGAAGCGTCGCGACAATCTTGGACTGAACCACGCTGGGCAGGGAATCGGCCCAGGCAACCCGTGGGAAGTAGCTGTAGACCGGACCGCTGTCGACGACCGCTATGTATTCCGTGTCAAGCGCCTTGAGGGCTCTCGGGCGCGGCACGAGGACCTGCGCGCCCCGGCGGCGCCCGCCGGGGATCGCCGCCTCCGCCGCCGTCAGACCGTAAAGGGCGGTCGGGCCGGAGCCCGCGCATCCGGCAAGCCCCGCAGCACCGATCACAAACGCCAGCACGTCGCGCCGGCGAAGCATTCCCGACCCGCTGCTCATGACGTTAAACGACCCCGCTCGCCCCGCATTCCAGCTCTTGTCATAGTATTCGCCCAGCCCCTCACCGCCTGCGCCCGCCCGTGTACGTCGGCACCTCGTCGCCGCCGAAGATCACGCGCTGTGGATTCCGGTCGAAGCTTTCAACAGCCCGCTGGATCGAGATCAGGGTCCGATTGACCTGCGCGAGCGCGGCGACAAAGTCCGCCGAACCCTGCGTGGTGAATTTCGCCAGACCGTCGGCTATGGAATCGGCACGTCTTTCGAAGGCCTCGGCGACCTTACGGATCGCGGCCGCGGCCTGCGTCGCCTCCTTGATCAATCCCTCGCCGTCGCCTTCCACCATGGTGCCAACGTTGTCGACAAGACCTTGAATACGGACGGAGGTCGCGTTCAAGGTCGCTGTCATTTCCTTTGCGTCGGTGATGATCTGATCGACGTCCGGTGTACGTTTGGACAGATCGCCCGTGATTCGGGCGACGTTATCGGCCGCGGCACGGGCCGAAATGATGATCTGATCGATGCTTTGGCGCTGTCCGGCAAGCCCACCGGTCACATCTTCGACCGATCCGACGATGTTGGCGACCCGCTCCGGTTCAATCGCGCTTATGACGCCATCGGCGCTTGCCAGCGTTTCGGTGAATTGCGACGCGGCCACACGGAGATCGTCGATCAGCGCGATGATGCGGTCTTCCTCACCGCGCACCGTCGCGGTCACCGCCTCGATGTTCTGGATCGACGATTTTGTCGATGCGATGATCTCGTTGATCTGAACTTCCTGATTGTTGAAGTTCTCGATCACGCGGGCCGCGTTGTCCACCGCCTGGCCGACGGTCACCGGATCCACCTCGGCCACAATGGCATCCACACGGCCAAGCGAGGCGTTGAGGTTCCCGGTCAGTGTTTCAACCGACGCGACGACATTGGACACGCTGTCCGGGTCAATTGCGCCGGCGATTTCAACGCCGCGGGAGACAATCGTGTCGACCTTGCCCATGACGTCGCGCCCGCTCTGGATCACCTCGGCGATCGTCTGATCCTGTTCGCGGATCGTCTGCGACACCTCCGCAAGGTTCTGCATCGTCGTCGTTGTGGATCCGATGATGGCTTCGATTTCCGGCGTTCTTTGTTCCAGCATCTCGCCGAGCGCTGCGGCGCCGCCCACAATTTTTTGAACATCCTCGGGTTTGATGGCCTCGACCAGAAGTTCCACGTCCTCAAGCCCGCGGTTCAAACGCTCGGTAAAGGTCTGCAATTCCTTTGCAGCGGCCTGCGCGTCGGCAATCATCAGATCGATGCCACCACTTGCATCACCAAGGCTTTTGGAGAACCGGCTGAAGTCGTCAACGATTTCGGTGACCTTGTCGGACGGGATGGCCGCCAGGATGCGTTCGCCCTCATCCACCAGGCCTTCCATGCGTCCCGACAAGCTGACAAAGGCATCCGTCGCGGACGAAATGCTGGCCATGAAATCGGACACGCCATCCGAATTCGATGCCAACGCCTCGGAAAACGTTTCAACATTTTGCAGCGTCCGAGTCACGGTCGGCCGGTTTTCTTTCAGGAATTCGTCAATGGTTTTCATTGTCGAATCGGCCCGTTGCAAAACGTCCCGTGCCCCGTCCGTAATATCGTCAAATAAGGACCGGTCGGCATAGATCACTGGAATGCCTTCATCCGGGCTTTCCAGCAGCAAGGGCGCATCCAGACTGCCGCCGTTCAGATCCACATAAGCCACACCGGTCAATCCGGTGAAGTTCAACGTCGCTCTTGTGTCCGTGCGCAGCGGTGTGTCGGGTTTAACGCGAACGGTCGCAATCACCTTGGTCGGGTCACTTGGATCAAAATCAAGCGAACTCACGTCGCCGATCCGGATCCCGTTGAACAGCACCTGCCCGCCGACGGGCAGACCCGTGACCGGGGCCGGAAAGATGATCCGCATAAACACGTTCTCGCGGTTTTCAGCCGTTGCCGCGAGCCAGAAGATAAAGGCGAACGCACCAATCAGGGTAACCACCAAGAAGGCGCCGATCACGATGTAGTTTGCCCGGGTTTCCATGCAAAACCGTCCCTATGTCCGGCGCAGGGCGCGGGCGCCGCGGAAATAGGATTCAATCCACGGGTCGTCGTTCGCCATCATGTCGTCGATCGGTCCGATCGCCAAAACCTTCTTGTACCTCAAAACCGCAATCCGGTCGCAGATCGAATGCAGGCTGTCCAGATCGTGGGTCACCATATAGACAGTCAACCCGAGCGTCTCACACAGGTTATCAATTAGCGAGTCAAATGCCGCCGCCCCAATTGGATCGAGGCCGGACGTCGGCTCGTCCAGAAACACCAAATCCGGGTCCAGCGCAAGGGCGCGTGCCAGACTGGCACGCTTGATCATGCCGCCGGAAAGTTCCGCGGGAAACTTGTCACCGGCGTCCTGCGGCAGCCCGACGAGTTCAAGTTTCAATGTGGCGAGTTCATCCATCAATCGAGGCGACAGTCTCAAATGCTCGCGCATTGGAACTTGGATGTTCTGTTTGACCGTGAGCGAGGAAAACAGGGCGCCTTGCTGAAACAAGACGCCCCAGCGGCGTTCGATGGAGCGCCGCTCCTTTTCGGAGGCCGTCGAAAGATCGTGGCCGAAGACATTGATCGAGCCCGACCGTCGCGGGATCAGCCCGAGGATCGCCCGCATCAAGACCGACTTGCCCGTGCCCGATCCGCCGACAAAACCAAGAACCTCGCCGCGGCGGACGTCGAGATCCAGATCCTGAAGGATGATTTTCGTGCCAAAACCGACCGTCACACCTCGTACGGACAAAATGATATCCGTTCGCCCATCTGTTTGGGGCGCTGTGACTGGCGGCTCGGCGACTTCGGCAACTGACATTCCTAGACACCGATCGACGCGAAAAAGATGGCGAACAGGCCGTCGACCACGATAACAAGGAAAATCGCTTTCACAACCGACATGGTGGTGTGCCGACCGAGCGACTCGGCGGAGCCACCGACCTTGAGGCCTTCAACGCAGGCGATCAATCCGATGATCAGTGCCATGAACGGGGCCTTCACGATCCCGACCATCAACGTATCCAGCGTCACCGCCGCCTGCAACTGGGTCAGAAATGCTGCCGGCGGAATGTCCAGATAGGCCCAAACGGTCAGTCCGGCCCCGAACAAGGCGGCGATATCGGCGATAAAGGTCAAAATGGGCAGCGCGATCATCAACGCGAGGATCCTTGGCAGGACCAGAACTTCCGTCACGCTGAGCCCGATCACATGCAGGGCATCGACCTCTTCCTGCATGCGCATGGCGCCAAGTTCGGCGGTGAACGCCGAGCCGGACCGCCCGGCCACCATGATCGCGGTCAAAATCACGCCGATTTCGCGCAGCACCAGGATACCGGCCAGGTCAACCACGAAGATATCGGCACCGAATTGGCGGAGATAAAACCCGCCCTGCTGCGAGATAATGGCGCCGATCAGGAAGCTCATGAGGGCAACGATCGGGACTGCGCCGATGCAACTGCGGTCGAACTGCACGGCGACCGCAATCCCGCGAAGCCGTTTGGGTTGCAAAAGAACCGTCGCAACGACAATGCCGAGCGATCCCAGGATGTGCAGCATCGCCACACCATCTTTGCCGACATTGACAACCTGGCGACCCGTTGCGTCGAGAAATCCGACGATGGAAAAACGAAGCCTGTCGGGCTTCCAACGCGGCGGATGATGGCGCTCGATCTGGTCGAACAATTGCCGCCGCACGTCATTGAGGCCGGACAATTCCACACGCCGTCCGCCAAATTCCAGCGTGCCGCGCAAACGGTGGACCAACCATGCCCCGCTGGTATCGATGACGCCGATTGCGGACGTGTCGATGCAGGTCAGGCGGTGTTTATCGACAACGACGGAATCGATCAGTTTTTCCGCTGCAGCCAGAGTGCTGACGGTCCAATCGCCGCTCAGGCACAACATCTGCTGGTCGGAGGACGTGGCATCAACCCGATACGCAGGGGCTATGTTTTTTTCCAGGAACGCCATGGCAAATACGCCGCCCTCTTGCCGCTGAAATCCTTCCCCTCGTATACCTGACCGGTGAGTTCAACGTCCAGCCGCCGCGAACTGGACATCAGTCGGAAAGCAATCGCTCATGGAAATCGCTCATCCCTATCTTCTGTTTCTCGGTGACGTGCCGGATGCCCTGGCCGCGAAGACCGCGATCGGGATCGTCGATTGGCGGCGGGACTGGTGTATCGGCCAGGTTCGGCTTGAAGGCTGCGTTGCCGATACGGGCTTGCCCGACATGGCAATTGAGGACGGTGCGAAGAAAGGCGCGAAGACCATGGTCGTCGGAGCAGTCAATGCCGGCGGGCGATTACCAGACCATTGGGTGGACTCGATCGTGAGTGCCCTCAATGCGGGTATGGACGTGGCAAGCGGCCTTCATGTTCGCCTGGGAAGCATCGCGGCGATCGCCGCGGCCGCAAAAGCCAGTGGCCGGTCGCTCTATGACGTGCGTCACAACACGGAAGTGTTTCCGACCGGCAAAGGCACAAAGCGGCCGGGCAAACGGATTTTGACCGTCGGCACCGATTGTTCGGTCGGGAAAAAATACACGGCCCTTGCCATGGACCGGGCCATGAGCGCGCGCGGTTATGAAAGTTCATTTTGTGCCACCGGCCAAACCGGCGTTCTGATTTCCGGCCGGGGTGTTGCGCTCGACGCGGTGGTGGCGGACTTCATTTCGGGCGCCGCCGAATGGCTCTCGCCCGCAACCCATGACAACCACTGGCAGGTTGTCGAGGGCCAGGGGTCGTTGTTTCACCCCTCTTTTGCGGGCGTCACCATGGGATTGCTGCACGGTTCACAGCCGGACGCCTTTATCGTCTGCCACGAGCCAACGCGCACGACGATGCGCGGCGTCAGCACGCCGCTCCCGTCCATCCAACAGGTCATCGACTTCACCGTGCAAGCCGGACGGCTCACGAACCCGGACATCCGCTGCATCGGAATTGCGGTCAATACGATGGCACTCAACGAAGACGAGGCGTGGACATTTTTGGCCAAGGTCGGTGAGGATCATGGCCTTCCGGCAACCGACCCGGTCAGGTTTGGGATCGACGTCATTGTCGACAAAGTGGCTGCGGAATTCGGCGGACCATGAAAACACACATCGAAATCATCCCCGAACGCTATGAAATCGCGGGCGGTTTTGCCATTTCGCGCGGCAGCCGGACACATGCGGAGGTTCTCGTCGTCAAGATCACCCGCGGCCGCCTTGAAGGCCGCGGCGAGTGTGTGCCGTATCCGCGTTACGGCGAGAGCCTTGAGAGCGTGCAGGCTCAGATCGCAGACATCCTGCCGGACCTGGAGGCCGGTGCCAGCCGGCGGCAGCTCCAAAAACTTCTACCGGCAGGTGCGGCGCGCAACGCCGTCGATTGCGCCCTTTGGGATCTGGAAGCCAAGGAAAGTGGCCGGAGGGCCTGGCAACTTGCCGGGATCGAAGAGCCCCGCCCGCTGGAGACCGCGTTCACGATCAGCGTCGGCACGCCGGACGCCATGGCCGCGGCGACGGCACAAGCCGCGCACCGCCCGCTCCTGAAAATCAAACTCGCCGGTGACGGCGATCCGGAGCGCATCGCCGCGGTCCGCGAGGCCGCGCCGCATTCAGCTCTGATTATCGACGCCAATGAGGCGTGGACGCAAACAAGCTACGGCCCGAACATGACGGCGTGCAGCCAGGCCGGTGTGGCTCTCATTGAACAGCCGCTGCCAGCCGATGCGGATCACCTGTTGGAAAGCGTGTCCCGGCCGGTTCCCGTGTGCGCGGATGAAAGCCTGCACACGAGCGAAGACCTTGCAGACCTCCGCCGCCGGTACGATGCGGTCAACATCAAACTTGATAAGGCAGGAGGCTTGAGCGAGGCGCTCGTCCTTGCCGGGCGCGCGCGGGCGATGGATTTCAAAATCATGGTGGGATGCATGCTCGGTACATCCCTGGCCATGGCCCCGGCGGTCCTGGTGGCGCAAACAGCCGATTATGTCGATCTGGACGGTCCGTTGCTTCTCACAAGAGACCGCGAACCGGGCCTTCGCTTCGACGGCAGCACGGTGTACCCGCCGGACTCCGCCCTATGGGGATGACATCAAAAATGCGGTGACCGATATTGCTCGGCACCACCGACAAGGCGCGGGCAACGGAAGACAGCAGCTCCGTCTTGCCCGCAGCCCACGAGCCCATCGCTATTGGACGTCGGTCACCTTGATTTCCGTAAACCGCGCCGACCGTGTGTCGGATGCGCCGCCCACGTAAAGACCGATCTTTGTTTCGCCGCTTGGTTTTTGGCCGCGCATTTTATGCACCTCGTTTCCGTTCACATAAAACGTGGCGAGGTTTCCCTTCAATGTGACCCGCAGCCGGTTTGACACGTCCAGCCCCGGCTTGATCGCAGTGCCGGTGCTTTCGATCGCGATCTTTGTCCACTCATCGTTCTTCAGACGATAGATTTCAAACTTGTCGTTGGTTCTGATCAGGAACTGGAAGTAATTGTCGTAGTCTTCGGCCCAGAACAGCAGCCCGGCTTCAACGTCCTCGCCTTCCGCGAACTCCATGTCCAGGCAGATGTCGGCATCTTTGAAAAAGAACGTTGGCAGGATCGAGGAATAAGACTTGCCGGCGGTTGGCTTGATGATGAACACACCTTCCGAGATACCGCCCCGATCCGGATTGCACGGCCAATTGCAGAGATTGTCGTCGAAACTGTCTTCGAACAGCACTTCGTCGCCCTCGCACGCCTGCGCGGCAGGAATCGCACCGCCGGCAATCATGACGGCAGCAAGAAGAGGCAATGTATAGCGTTTCAGATGCGACTTTTCCCAACCAACACCCAACCAGGCCATGGAGTTCTCCCTCAAGTCAGTATTATGAATGAACTACGCCTCGGTAGCCTGGTGCTTCATTTACGAACGGCGTTTTCTGTCACAAGACTGTGAAAACACGGATGCGACATTATTGCACTTATCGGCACCATGCCGCCGGCGCTGGTGACCGCGTAGCGCGGTTCCAAAAAGGAACAAGCCCGCCGATCGTCATGGGGAGGCAGTTAGAGGAGACTTTAAAAGCCGCGCCGCCAGGACCGGTCTGATCAAGAGCAACATCCCGGCAGCACATGAGGATGAAACCGCCATCGCCCAGAACGCCCACGCGGGATCAGCGGTGTAAAGCGGACCGCACAGCGCAAGACCGGCAGCCATGAGCAGGCCGGAAGACGTCGACAAAAGGCCTTGGCCGGTGCCGCCCCACCGCGCAGGGATAATTTGTGACAGCACTGCGACCGCACCCAAATGGGCGGCCCCGAAGCTCAAACCGTGCAACAACTGCAAACCGACAATCGTGGGCGGCGTCACCGCAAACGGGAAAAGGGCCCATCGCAGTATGCCCGCAATGGCCGCCAGTGCCATAAGCCGTGTTGGACTGAACCAGGGTCCCAAGCGGCCAGCGACCAGAAAAAGGCAAATCTCCGCTGCAACCCCGACGGACCAGTAAACGCCTATCGACAACGTGTCCTGTCCGATAGACGTCCAATAGAGGGTCCCAAACCCGTAAAACGCGGCATGTGTGGCCTGGAGCAGGCCGGCCACAAGCAAAAACAACCAGAACCACGGTTCGCGAAACACCGGCACACCTGAGATCGCTGGGCCAGTCAGTTCCGATCGCCCCGACCCCATGGAAGGCAGCAAGACGGCCACCAGGCCTGTTGCAAGGGTGGATGCCGTGATGGCCGCAAGCAGCATCTCCGTGGCCCCGCTCAGGGCCGCCCAGCCACCGAAGAGGTTCGCCACGACAAAGGCCACGGAGCCCCAGAGCCGCATCCGCCCATAGTCGCCGCCATGCCGGCGAACGACCTCCAGCGCATAGGCGTCGCTGAGCGGCACGATCGGCGCCCAGAACACCATCAGGCCGGAAACCGCGAGCACGGCGGACCAGAACCCGGAACTGACCATGAACAGAGCCAGGCAGAGGCACCCCCCGAGCGAATAGACGAAGACGGATAGCCGCCGCCTCCCGCTGCGGTCGGACAGATTGGCCATGACCGGACTGGCGGCAATTCGAATTGCCGTTGCCACACCGAGCACATACCCGACCTCGGCAAGTGACAGGCCGCGGTCCTCCAGCACCAGCGGAAAAAACGGCAGGAACAATCCAAATCCGAAGAAATGGCACGCAAACAGCGCACCGGCGACGGCATTCACATCACCAATTTGAAAACGCATGGCGGGCCGGCCCGGTGATCATCCTAAAGGGATGTTAACGATTTTCCATTTAGCTTTTTAAACGAGTAGCTCCGGTTACGGCACACTGGACCCATTAGCAAGCCGAGATACCTGCCCATGCACGCGGACGCACAACAGGATGAGACGGATCTGATCGGCGAGGCCGAATACCAGACCCTTGAGCAAACCTTGATGGAATCGGACCGTGGCCGCCGGTTCCTGAAGGAGTTTGTCAAGCGGCACAAGACGCCGGAATCCCGGGAGATTCTTGATGCAATTCAACGCCTTGAGAAAGTCGTTACGCGCCAGCGCAAGGTTCCGGATCTGGACAAGATCCGGCTCGACATTGCTGAGATGCATGACGCGATCGAGCGCACCAAGCTAGAGATCGCAAACATCAAGGCAGAAGACCAGGCCTCGAACCGGTTCGTCGACGCCTCCCACGAACTGGACGCGATCGTCACGCAGACCGAGGGCGCAACCCAGGTGATTCTGGAAGCGGCCGAGAAGATCCAGGAACAAGCCTGGACGTTGCGTGAGGCGGGTGCCGATGATGCCACCTGCAATGACATTGATGAAAAAGCCACAGAAATCTTCATGGCGTGCTCGTTCCAGGATCTGACCGGCCAGCGGACCAACAAAGTGGTCCAGGTTCTGAGGTACCTGGAAAGCCGCATCAACTTGATGATCAACATCTGGGGCATTGACGATCTGGAAGCGGACGACACCGCCGGGCCGGTGGACAGCCGCCCGGACGCGCACCTTCTCAACGGGCCACAACATGAAGGCGCCGGTGTTTCCCAGTCCAACGTCGATGAGCTGATGTCGGCAAGCGCCGATATCTTTTCCGCGGCCCTGGCCGAGACCGGGACGGAAAACCCTGCGCCGTACGTTGCCGATGCCGCCGTTGACGATACGGATGTGGCACCGGGCGCAATCGGCGAACCCATGGATCCTGCTGACATTGACAGCATGTTCGCCAACAACACCGGCGGGTCGGTCGAAACATCCGGAGACAGCGATTACGGCAACGACAGCACCGAAACGACGGAATTCGAGGCGGCCCACGCTCCGGACGAGGTTCTCGACGAGGCCGCGATCGACGAGCTGTTCGACAACGACACAAAGACCTCGGAGGCGGCGGCCGATGACGCATGGCAAGCGGCCGAGGAGTTGGCCAGTGCCGATGCCGGCGATCCGCTCGAAGAATTGAGCGAAGCCGAACGCCAGGCCTTGTTCAACTGATCCAGACCCGCGCCCCGGTCCCGGGATCTTCGCATCGCTTCGTCCGGGAGGACGGCGGCAGAAAACGCCGCCTCGCCCGCGCATCGTGCTCCCGTGGCCCGACCATGGGATCCCTTCCGTATCACTTCCGCTCGCACGATCCGTTAGCCAAGATCACGGACTGGATTGCCGGATCAAGTCCATTGCTGTCCGGTTTAAAGTCCGGCGGCTTGCCTATGTCATTGAACCATTTTCTGTTTGGCTGACCAAAACGCGCAAGGTCACGCCATCGGCATAGGCGTGGCCCATCATTCAATGTCTTCCCGGAGGCCCCGCTTGGCGGCCATCCAGGACCCAGCAGCCACCGTATTTCATTTAAAAAACAACACCCTCGCCAAAGTGCTGGGCCCCGGCGCGGTGGCCGGGGCGGCAGGGTGAGGACTGCGGGCGAACAAAAACACCCCACTTTCGGGTTTAACCCGGCGGCAGGGGGCACGACGATGGAAAACGAAATGGATTGTCAAAAACCAGAGCTGCGTCCGGACGTTTCCGGCCGGGCGCAGCTCCCGATGACCGCCTGGCCGCGTGGTTATTCGCCAACGGCCATGCGGTGGTCCGGCTGCCCCTCCGCAGACAGGACCTTCTGGAAGAAAGACCGGCTTTCATCGCCGAGTTTTGCCGCCTGCTGTTTTAACGTGCCCGACAAGGACCCCATTTTTTCAGCGGTTTGTTCCGTTTGTTCAAGCGAACCGCGAACCGCGCCAATCTGCTCGGAGAACCGGCGGCTGCCGTCCGCAGCCAATGTCACGTTTTCAGAGATCTCGGCCGTGGCCGCGGTCTGCTCTTCCACCGCCGACGCGATGTTCGTCGCGATCTCCGCGACCTGAGAAATCGTTGAGGTGATGTCCTCGATTTCCTTTGCCGACTGGCGTGTCGCTTTTTGAATATTGGCGATTTTGTCCGTGATTTCCTCGGTTGCCCGTGTCGTCTGACCGGCCAGTTCCTTCACCTCGGAGGCGACGACGGCAAATCCCTTGCCCATTTCCCCCGCGCGGGCCGCCTCAATGGTGGCGTTGAGCGCCAGAAGGTTGGTCTGTGCCGCGATCTCCGAGATCAGCCCGATCACCGATCCAACTTCATCGGCGACATCTGAAAGATATTTCACCGATTGATTGGTCGCCTGCGCGCCCTCCACGGCCTGCCGCGAGATGTCGCTCGATTTGGCCGCCTGCCGGCCGATCTCCTCGATGGAAACGGCCATCTCCTCGGTCGCGGCCGCGCTGGCCTGAACCCCGTCGGCGGTTTCGGTGGAAGACGTTTCCATGCTCGACATGCGTTCGTTGATGTCCACCGTGACGCCCGTCAGGTTGCCGGACGTCGTCTCCAGGTCCGAAGACGCCGAACCAACCTCCCCGACCGCGGTCTGCATAACGCCTTCGAACTGCTCGATCGCCGCCCTGATGTCACGCTCCCGGGCCTCGATCCGCGAAAGGGTTTCATCATGGTAGGTCGAAATGGCGATATCCATGTCGATCATGACGTATTTGTTGATCACCTCGATGCTCCGCGCGGCTTTCGACGGCGAAAAGCGATGTTGCTTGAGCAAGACACGGCTGAGCTGGGACAAGGTGTAGGAATAACCGCCAATGTACCAGGTCGGATCAAGTCCGACCCTCACATGCGCCAAACCGATGCGGCGGGCCCGCTCCAGATATTCATCCGTTATGCCATCGGTAAACAGGGCACCCCAATGTTTTGTCTGTGCCGCGATCAGCCGCGGTACCTGATCACCGACCAGCTTGTTCAAATGCGGCACGGTTTTGATATGAACGTAAAAACCAGCCAGCACCTCAGGAAGTTGCGGCTCGACTACGGACCAGAGGGCCCTTGCGATTTTTTCGTCCTCCGGCTCGATCTGATAAAACTGCCGGTGTTCGCTAAGTGTATTGGTCGTCATGCAGGCCCCTGTACCGTTTGGCTTACTTGTGATCGAGAGAATATCTGCGCAAATACTGGGACTCATGCAGCTAATAATTGGTTAAATCGATATATTAGTGCAAATACCTACTCTAGTTTAACTGATAACAACACTCGTATATTTACTTAATTGCGTACTTTTCACAATAAATACGATATTTTACATAATTAATTCTATCTATCGATTTCAAAATGACAGATTCATCTATCTATACAACCAAAATACACAAATCTGACGCAGCGAGATTTTTGAAGATATCTAGGATTCTCCCCCTCAAATCTGACGGAGGCCGACTGGCGGCCGTTCAGCCCGACAAAAGCAGTCGCGCATCCGGAAATCCCATTTTTTCAAGAATTTGCATAAGTATTGCCGGGCTCGCTAGCCACCGGATCGCCGGGAAATGACCCAGGTTTGCCAAATAGAACGTAGCCCGGTCTGATTGGCTGGACCGGCGTCCGCCATGTGGATGAATTGCAGACGCCTTTCGTCAACTGCGCCTAAACCATCCCGGGTTTGCCCAGATGGAGGGCACGCTCCAGCATGGCGAGATCGACGTTTCCTCCGGTCAAGACCACACAAACGACGCGGTTTCGAGCGGAGAACCGTCCGGTAAGCACGGCCGCGAGCGCCGCGGCACCGCCCGGTTCCACGACAAGCTTGAGCTCACGGAACGCGTAGGCCACGGCGCGCAACGCCTCGTTGTCAGACACCGCCACACCCTCGCCGGCAAGCCGGGAGAGGATCGAGAATCCGATCTCACCGGGGGATTCGGACATCAGTGCGTCGCACACGGACCCGACGGCCTTTTCGTTCCGCTGAAGCTCTCCCGTGGATAAAGAGCGCCGGTAATCGTCAAACTCACGCGGTTCCACGGTGTGAAACACGGTCCCGGGAAGGTCTGCGTCCAGTGCCAGCGCGATCCCGCTGGACAATCCGCCGCCGCCCGTGCACGCCAACACAGCGTCCGGCTTGAGGCCCAGCGCGTCCGCTTGTTCCGCGATTTCCGCGCCGACCGTGCCTTGGCCGGCGATAACGTGCGGGTCATTGAACGGATGCACGAACGTTGCGCCTGTTTGCTGCTGGATATCCGCCGCGATCAGATACCGGTCCTCGACCCCGCGCTTATAAGTAATAACTCTGGCGCCAGCGTCTTGCGTGCGCTGCAATTTAACCTTCGGCGCGGTCTCTGGCATGACGATGGTCGCCGGAATGCCGAGGAGCCGCGCACTTTCGGCAACGCCTTGCGCGTGATTGCCCGACGAACAAGCAACGACACCCTTTTCACGCGTTTTTTCAGGGATTTGGGACAGGCAGTTGTACGCGCCGCGAAATTTGAAGGACCCGGTCCGCTGCAGGTTTTCCGGCTTGATGAGGATCGTGCCGTCTACAGCGTCGTCCAGAACCGGAAACCGCAAAAGCGGCGTTTTGAACGCCACGTCCTTGATGCGGCGCCGGGCGGCATCAATATCCGCGCGCGTGACCATTGATCTGGATGTGTCGAACGAGACTCCCATAACCTGTCCCCGAATGGACCGGCAATACAGCGCGACGCGATCGCACTGCGGCGGTCTTGATTTCACACAGAGTAGGCGTTGGGCCCACAAAAGAGAAGCTTTGTCGCCAGCATCAGACGCTTCGCCCTGGCATCATCCCGAAGCGTGAACAAACGCTGTTGTCTGGCGCCTGGCAATCCCGAACGCCCGGCTGGCCCTAAGCGGCCGCAGCCTTGTTCTCATCATGAAACATGCGCTGCGCGGCAAGGGCATTGTCGAGAAATTGACGAGCGCTGGCCCGCCAGGTGTAGTTCATGGCGACCGCCCGGCAATGGTCACGGGGAATGTCAAGACAGTCCAACGCGGCCTGGCGCAAGTCGTTCGATAAAACACCCGCGCCCGTGTCCGCGATCACATCCATTGGCCCCATCACCGGATAAGCCGCGACCGGCACCCCGCAGGCCAGCGCTTCGAGCATCACGTTGCCAAATGTGTCGGTCAGCGAGGGAAACACGAACACATCCGCCGATGCATAATGACGGGCAAGCGCCTCACCGGTTTTCGCGCCGGTGAAGAGGACAGAGGCAAATTCCCGCCGCAAGCTGTCCAACTGCGGTCCATCACCGACAACCACCTTCGATCCGGGAAGATCCAGATCGAGAAAGGCGCGAACATTCTTCTCAACCGCGACCCGGCCCACATACATGAAGACCGGGCCCTTGAGGCTGTCCGGCAAGATCGAAGATTCATGGGGCGTGAACAGCCGCTCATCCACACCCCGGGACCAGCGCATGAGGTTTTTGAAGCCCCGAGCCCGCAAATCATCCTCAAGCGAGCGTGTCGCGACCATGCAGCCGTTGCCCGAATTGTGAAACCGGCGCAGCCAGGCGTAGGACCACGACAGCGGCACAGGCAGGCGCGCCGACAGGTACTCCGGGAACCGGGTATGATAGCTGGTCGAAAACGGCCGCCCGTCCTTGACCGCCGCTTGCGCGGCCATCAGCCCGAGAGGACCCTCCGTTGCAATATGCAGGTGATCGCAATCGTGGTCGCCAATCATCCGCCGGATGCGCCGGGGCATTGTCAGAGAGAGCCGGATCTCGGGATAGGTCGGACAGGGCAGCGTGCGAAATGACTGCGGCGTCAAGAACGAAACCTTGATGCCCATGGCAACCAATTCTTCCGCGGTCCGTTCGAGCGAGCGGACGACGCCATTGATCTGGGGGTGCCACGCATCCGTGACAATCAATATGGATGTCATGCGGCGACCGGCCGTTCCTTTGCCGGCGCCGGCAGCGCATCGGCCTGTTTCGGCTTCGCCCATTGGATCACCTCAAACGTCCCGTCATGGTGCTCTGCGACCGCACTGCAGCTTTCGACCCAGTCGCCCGTATTGATGTAGTGGACGCCGTTCATGTCGCGGTTCGCGGCGTGATGAATATGGCCGCAGATGACGCCGTCAACACCGCGCCGGCGGGCCTCGTCGCACAGCGCCTCTTCGAAGCGGCCGATGAAACTGACCGCATTCTTGACCTTCAGCTTCGCCCAGGCCGACAAGGACCAGTAGGTCAGCCCAAGGCGGCGGCGGAACACATTGATCCAGGTGTTGATCGCCAGCGCGCTGACATAGGCCTTGTCGCCGAAAAACGCGAGCCATTTGGCATGGCGAATGACCACATCGAACTGGTCGCCATGAATGACCAGATACTGGCGGCCATCGGCCGATTCGTGGATCGCCGTATCGGTGACCTCGACCCCGCCGAAATGCGTGCCGAGGAAATCCCGAAGGAATTCGTCATGATTGCCAGGAATATAGATGATGCGGGCGCCCTTGCGTGCCTTGCGGAGGATTTTTTGGACGACGTCATTATGGGCTTGCGGCCAGTACCAGGAGCGCTTCAGGCGCCACCCGTCCACAATGTCACCGACAAGGTAGACCGTCTCGGCGTCGTTCTTGCGCAGAAAATCGAGTAACAATTCCGCCTGGCACCCGCGGGTTCCAAGATGAATGTCTGAGATGAACAAGGATCGATAGTGGCGCGATGTCGAAGTCGCTGACATGATTTCAGCTCCAAATGCATGCTGGAGCGCTATAGATCCGATTCAGGTATCACTATTATGACAGCGCCGGTTGGCCACGGGCCATTGCTTGCCGAATTGCGGGCCCGCGATTTGCGATCCCCGCCATGAAGCTTTCCGATACCGTCCTTTATCCGCCATTCCCGCCCTTGCCATCAAGGTGGCCACGCCACAAGTTGGCCGGCGACGACATTCGAAAAACCCAAAAAAAACAGGACTGAATCAGATGGATCTTGGGATCGCAGGCAAAAAGGCCATCATATGCGCGTCGAGCCGGGGCCTGGGCCGCGGCTGCGCCGAAGCGCTCGCGCAGGCTGGCTGTGACATCGTTCTGAATGGACGAAACGAGGCCGTTCTTTCGCACACCGCCGAGGCCTTGAAGACACGATACAATGTCGCCATCAGCGCCATCGCCGCCGATGTATCCACCGCGCAAGGGCAAAAGGCGATCCTGGCCGCATGCCCCGAGCCCGACATTTTGGTCAACAACAATGGCGGCCCGCCGCGCAAGGATTACACTGAGCTCGACCGGGCGGCGATGCTTGATGGCGTGGTCCAGAACTTGGTGACGCCGATCGAGCTGATTCAAGCCGTGTTGCCGGGCATGACATCCCGCGGGTTTGGCCGGATCGTCAATATCACGTCCCTTTCAGTCCGCATGCCGATCGAAGGACTTGACCTTTCGAGCGGCGCGCGCGCGGGACTGACCGCCTTTCTGGCAGGTGTCTGCCGGCAGGTCGCCGGCAAAGGCGTGACCATCAACAATCTCTTGCCCGGCAAGATGGACACGGACCGCCTCAAAGGTGGATTGGAGCGGGAAGCCGAACAGACCGGCAAAACGCTGGAAGAGGTCCGGCAGGGATCGGCTGAACAGATCCCGGCAGGCCGCTTCGGCACCGCGGACGAATTTGGTCAGACATGCGCCTTCCTGTGCTCGACGCATGCCGGGTACCTCACCGGTCAAAATGTCTTGCTGGATGGCGGCCTTTACCCGGCCGCGTTTTGAGCGGCCCGCGCCTCGCCGACCACCAACGAAAACGGCCCGCGCGTCGCGGGCCGTTCTTGATCAAATCCACCTATTTTTCAGAACTTTACCCGCAGCGCGGCCGTCAAAATGTTGACATGCGAGTCGACGTCGGATGTGTAGGTGCCGATATTGGCGTTGTAGTCCTGATGCCCCGGCGTGATGCTGACGCGGGTGTCATCGGGAATGATATGCGTGTAGCCGAGATCCAGCGCCACATGGTCCATCGGTTCCCAGGACAATCCGGCCGACAACCACAGCCGGTCGTTGTCTGGCAGGCGGGTCGACCGGATGTTCTGGTCGATCGGCGAGAGTTCGTAGGCGATACCGGCCCGCAGGGTCAGATCCTCGTTCCAGTCGTATTCGCCGCCAACGGAAAAGAACCAGCCGTCTTCATAGTTGAACTCAAGATCCGGAAGGCCGGTCGGATTGGTTGTCGTGCCGCCGGTCGAAGTCAAATGGATCGTTCCGACCCGGCTCCAGTTGGTCCACTCCACGGTTCCGGCAACGCGGATCCTGTCGGTGATGTCCTGCGTGGCGGACAACGTGACCATGTCCGGCATCATGACGTTGGCCTCGATGCCCGTCCGGCTGCCGGCAAACGGGATGGCGCCGACGCCCGGCACCACCGCCACGCCCGCCGGATTGCTGAAATTGCCGTCCAATGTGTGGGACACGGTGGACCGGTAGCCAAGCCCGAAGACGGTGCCGTCCAGGGGTTTGAAGGTGAGGCCCGCCGTCACACCAAATCCGACGTCACTGCCCTTGACCTGGGTGGAGGCCGGGCTTCCGGCCGGAGAGGCCGCGAACGCATAAGCGGATTTCAGACGGACCTGGATGTACTGCACCTGAACGCCCGCCCCGACCGACAACATGTCGTTGACCTGATAGGCGACGGTCGGATTAACACTGATCGTGAAGACTTCCGACGACCGCGAATAATATTGCGCGGCCCAATTGGTTTCCGGTTTCGTGCTCAGGCCAAAGGGGGCATTGACGCCAAGCCCGAGGACAATGTCGTCATTGAGCCGGTAAGTCGTATAGGTCGCCGGGATCCAAGCATCCGACGCCAGGTCTCCGCTTGGCGCCGAACTGGCAGGCTGGCCCAAACCGGCAACAAGGCCCGAGGGTGTAAACGTCCCGTCCATGGACGATTCGGGAATGATGAAGGAATTGTGGGCCTCAAACGTGAAACCATCGGCCGCACCGGTAATGGACGCGGGGTTCCAGAACATCGAGGAAATCGAGGGGCCGCCGGCTGCATTTCCAGCAAAGGACATCCCCTGATAGTAGGCGCTTTGCTCCCGAAGTGCGAACGCGCCTGCGTGCGCAGACCCTGTAACAATTACCAAGCTTACAAGGGCTGTCGAAAGTTGTGCGATAGTTTTCGTTGACCGATGCATTCGAAGTGTCTCCCCCCAATCCTCCGCCCACGGGAGAATTCAACTATTTCAGTGAAAGGTCTTTCAAACCAACGTGTCAGGATCAATCTGTTTTCGCGTGATGATGCGCTGCACTATTGATACGCTGCGATGCAATATATCCGAGGATACCATCGCAGTTCCTTCGCTGGCAAACACGTTACGTAAGGGTTAGCCCCTAATTTTGGAAAAAATGGAATGCATGCCGGACGAATCGTCCATCCTGCACAAAAAATAGGCAAAAATACTCGAATTTACGGCCTTGATTTTTTCATCAAGGACGTTGCGAAAATGTCACAACTTCCCGGATTATCCACAGCCGTTTGTGGGTAAAAACACCAATGGTCGGTCTTTTGAACCGGCCGCGCCGAGCAAGGGATCTTGCTTCTGCATTGGGTTTTCGCATCCCGCGCAGGGCGGACAGACGACGCCTCAGGCCGGCTTGTCCCGCGCGCGGAAAAACCGTCTGAGAGACACGTCACTCCACGGTGAAAGACGCGCCCGCGCCGACTGGTAGCTGTCAAGGATTTGCCGGCTGACCGGATCTTTCTCCGCAAACTCGGCCAGCACATCACCCGAGATCTCTCGCAGCCGCGCCAGAACATCCGCCGGATAGTCGCGAACCACGACCCCGTCCTGCTGTTGAAGGGCCACGAGGCTGCCGGCGTTTTCCCATTCGCTCTCCGTCAGCGCAAACGCGTTTTCCGCCCGGCACGCCTCCAAAAGGACGGACTGGAAATCCGATGGCAACGCGTCGAAGGCGGGCTGATGGAACAAGGCCTCGCCCGTGCCGTTCGGTTCATGAAAACCCGGCGTATAGTAGTTTTTTGTAATCTTCTGAAAGCCCATCGCCCGGTCCGACCAGGGCCCGAGAAACTCGGCCGCGTCGATCACGCCGGTCTGCAAGGCCTGGTAGATTTCACCGGGCGGCAGGCTGACGGGGGTCCCACCCAAACGGCGCATCACCTCCCCGCCAAGGCCGGGCATGCGAATGGTCAGACCGCCGATGTCGTCGAGCGAGGCAATCTCGCGTTTGAACCATCCGCCCATTTGAATGCCGGTGTTGCCCGCCATCACCGGTTTGATGTTGAACGGCGCGTAAAGCTCCTCCCAGAGTGCCTGGCCGCCGCCTTGTTCGATCCAGGTGAGATGTTCGATCGGCACGAGCCCGAACGGAATGGCGGTAAAGAACACGGAAGCCGGGATCTTGCCCTGCCAGAAGAACGAGGCGGTATGGCCCATTTGCACCGTCCCGGCGGACACGGCGTCAAACACCCCAAGCGCCGGCACCAGTTCCCCGGCGGCATAAAGCCGGATCTGAAAGGCTCCGCCGGACATGGCCGCGACCCGGTCGGAAATCCGCTGCGCGGTGACGCCCGGCCCCGGGAGATTGCGCGGCCAGGAGGTCACCATTTTCCAGGAAACACGCGCATTTTCCGATCGGGCGACGGACGGCGCAGCTAGTGCTGCACCCAACGCCGCACCACCAAGACCCAAAGCGTGCCGACGGGATATGGACGCCGCCGCGCCCTTTTGAACGGATTTACCGGTCATGCCAACTTCTCCCAAAGGTGATGGAAATGGTGCACTGGCCCATGGCCTGCGCCGATGTCGAGGGTGTCGGCGGCGACGATCGCGCCAGTGATGTAGGCCTTTGCCGCGCTGATCGATCCCGCCAGGTCGGCGCCTTTCGCAAGGCCGGCTGCAATCGCGGAAGACAGCGTGCATCCGGTCCCATGGGTGTTTTCGGTCGCATGGCGCGGCGCCCGGAACCAGGTTTCACCGGCCGGCGACAGCAACAGGTCGGCGCAGTCCGGCCCGGTGCCGTGGCCGCCCTTCATCAACACCGCCTTGGCGCCAAGATCCATGAGCCGCCGCGCCTGGGCGCGCATCGCTTCCTCGTCGGACGCAGGCCGGGACTTCAGGATATGCGCGGCCTCTTGCAGGTTCGGCGTCACAAGGTCCGCCAAGGGCAGCAACTGGCCAACCAATACCTCGACGGCCGCGTCGGCCAAAAGCGGATCCCCGGACGCGGCCACCATCACCGGATCGAGAACGACCGGACCGGTTTCATGGCGTTTGAGGCCTGCTGCGACCGCGCGGATCGTCTCGGGCACCGACAGCATCCCGATTTTTGTGGCTCCAACGGAAAGGTCCGAATAGACCGCGTCGATTTGCGCTGAAACGAAATCGGCGGGCGGGTTGTGAATGGCCGTTACGCCCAGGGTGTTTTGCGCCGTGAGCGCGGTGATCACGCTCGCGCCATAGACACCAAGTGCGGAAAAGGTCTTCAGATCGGCTTGAATTCCGGCGCCGCCGCCGGAATCGGACCCTGCAATCGTCACCGCAATGGCGGTCATGTCGTGTTCTCCCGTTGGACCTTAGGCCGGTTCGGTTTTGAGGCGTGCTGCGATATCGGCCGCGCAAAGTCCGTACAAGGCATCAAGCAGTTCCGGCACGAGGCTGCCCGGCCCGCGCGCGCGTTCGGCCGCGATTTCGCCGGCGATGTTGAAGATCGAAAGCCCGGCGCAGACGCCTGAAAAAACATTGTTGGACACCGCAACGCTTGCCGCGATCACCGCCCCGCCCGCGCAGCCGGTCGCGGTCGTCTTGGATAAGAGGGGATGCCCATTTGCCAGCGCCGCAGTGAGCCGCCCGGGCCCGAAAACCCGATCGGTGGCGCCCGTGACCGCGACGACGGGACCCGTTTCGGCCATCTCCGCCGGCCCGATTGCCTTCGGCGAAAGCGCGGTAAGCTCGTCCGGATTGACGCGCAGAACCGTTGGAGAAAGACCGATCAGGGCTTGGGCGAACGCCGCCCGCTCGGGCGACCGGTCGACAAACACCGGATCGAGCACAAACGGCCGTTTGCAGGATTGCGCCGCCTCGATCGCCAGCGGCATGCTTCGCCGGCGCTCATCGTCCAGCGTGCCGAGATTGACAAGAAGCGCGTCGGCGGTGGCGGTAAAGGCCCTCACCTCGTCCGCGGCGACGGTCATGGACGGCACAGCGCCCAGCGCCAATAAAACGTTGGCTGTCAAGGTCTGCGCCACGGTGTTCGTCAGAGCATGAACGCGTGGCGCGCGCGCACGGATCTGGTCGAGAACCCGCCCAACCATGGCAGGTGTCAAAGCAGGAGACGGCGCGTTCATCTGCCGAACGAACCTCGCCGCGGCGCCATGATCGGGTCGACTATATGGGTGGATTGGCCCGCTGGCCCAAAAGACATCATCTCAACTCCCTCCGCCGGTATCAGCCGGATCAGGTTCAAGGAGTTGGCCATTCGCCTCTCAGCCCGATCACCTGCGCCGGGCACCCCCATGAGATGCATTGACAGCTAACAAGGACTAACGCCCATTGCAAGCACAACCGGAAACCGGGGAAGGGAATTGACTGCAAAGGCGCAATGGGCCATGTCGGACCCATCCAAGGTTCAGCCACGCAGGAACGCCCGATGATCCCCTTTTTCGTGATGGTCAAATGCCAGCTCGGTGAAACCTACAAGGTCGCGAACGCCATTGCGGACGCCGAGATCGCCTCGGAGATCTATTCGACCAGCGGCGATTACGATCTTCTGGTAAAGTTCTATATCGACGACAATGACGACATCGGCCGGTTCGTGAACGAAAAGGTGCATCCGGTGCCAGGCATCCAGGACACCAAGACCATCATCACCTTCAAGGCCTTTTGAACCGGCAACAAATAAGGTGACCGGCCGGCAAGGGAGCGCAGCAATGCAAATGACCCGTTTGGCCGCCGCCGCGCTGGCAACACTCGTGGGATCCACGCCTGTCGCGGCCGCCGGATTGTCGCCCGAGCAGATCAAGCCGATCCTCGAAATGACCTCGGACAGCTGGGTCGCGTTTCGCGACTGGCAGGGCAATCAGCTCATTTACTTCACCCATCTTGAAAGCTGGACCTGCGGTCTCAACGCCGTCACCTATGGGGTGAACGGCGAACCGGTCGACCAGGTCTGGCCGCTGCAGCCCTGTGATCCCGATGCCCCGAACGCCATCACCAAGGACAAACCGTATCTGACATTTCCGGCCGGCAGCATCGCCACGATCGCCGTCCAGTTGACCTATAAAGACGGCAGCCGGAGTGCGGTCACCAATTTCACCTACAAGCCGTAGCCGTTACGATCTGGAGGGCGTCGACGCGCGCCGGTTTTTGGTCCGGTCAAGGCCCAGTCTGTGCTCGCGGTAGATCACGAAGATGCCGGCGGCCATCACGATCGCCGATCCCGCGATCACCTCCGGAACGGGGATTTCGGAAAACACCAGCCAGCCCACCGCCACGGCCCACAACATGTTGATGTAATCAAAAGGCGCGATCGTCGACGCGTCCGCATAACGATAACTTTGGGTAAGAAGGATTTGCCCGATGCCGCCCGAGACGCCGATCAAAATAAGCAGCCCGGCGGTCGTCGGGTCCGGCACGACCCAGGCCTGGCTCGGGAGGATCAGGCCCAGCGGAAGCGTCAGCAACGACAACACGGTCGCCGATGCCGAGAACCAGGTCACAATCGTGGATGTGCGCTCCGTCTCGCAGAGCTTTCGCACGAAAATCATGGCCAGCGCGGCGAAGGCCGCGCCGAGGGCCCCGCAAACCACACCGATGGTTTCCGCAGTGCCGAGATCTGAACGGCCCATATGCGGCGACAGGATCACGAGGATCCCGGCCAATCCGACGACAACCGCGCTCCAGCGGTAAACCCGCACCGTCTCGCCCAGAAGGAAAAAGGCCAGCACGACGACGATCAGCGGCGTGGCGAACCCGATGGCGGTGGCATCGGGCAACGGCAACAGATGGAACGCCATGAACGAGAACACCATCGCCAGGATCCCGACCACGGCACGCCCCACATGCCCGGCAACGTTCGGCGTTTGAAAGGCCAAAAGAAGCTCGCGCCGCGCCGCGACCATAATCAGCACCGGAAACAAACCGAAGAAATTGCGCGCAAAGACGATCTCACCAATCGGGACCCGTTCGGCCACGATTTTCAAGAGCGTGACCATCAGGAAGAAGGCGGCCGTCGAGGCAAGCTTCAGCGCAATACCAAGGAGCGGCGCCTGCCGGATCTGTCCTGTCGGCGCGGGAGGCCCGGACATCTTGGGAAATTGGGCGGGAAGCGCCACGGAATGGACCTTGAATGGGCCAGCGCAAATCTGCGTATTCAGGAACACGGCGCCGGCCCGGCAGACTGCTCCAAACAAATGGCACGGAATTGACAGGGGAAAGATCCGAATCAAAGCCGGTGTCGACTGTGTGGGCGCGGAGGCAATGTCCCGGAAACGCCGATCGAGCGATTAGACATATGCGCGTCATCCGCCGTCTTTGCAACGCTTCAGGCCGGCCCTTTTGCACAGACCAGCCATGCGGCCGCCGACCAGCTTTTGCGTTGTTCACAATTGGTCCATGGGTCTTGCTTCCCGGCGTGCCTGCGGCAGGTTGACGCCTATAGTGGTTCAAACGACCGAATCGAAAGGCCTTGCACAATGTTCCGATCCTTCTTCGCCAACCGCGAGTGGTTTTTGTGGGCCTGGGCAGGGTCGGTCCTGATCCTGGTCGGCAGCTGGTACCAGGTCGAGCTCGATGTCGAAATCAACGAATGGTTCGGAACGTTTTACGACACGGTCCAGCAAGCCTTGGGCGAGCCTGGTTCGGTCACTCTTGAAACCTATTTCGGCGAACTCGCCACCTTTGGCTACATCGCCGCCAAATATGTCTTCGTCGCGGTGATGCTGGACTTCTTCATCAAGCACTTCATCTTCCGATGGCGCACGGCGATGAACCACTATTACATGTCACACTGGCAGGCCGTCCGGCACATTGAGGGCGCAGCCCAGCGCGTCCAGGAAGACACCATGCGCTTTGCCCGGATCATGGAGGGCCTTGGCGTGTCCTTCATGCGGGCCATTTTGGTGTTGATCGCCTTCCTGCCGCTGCTTTGGGACCTCTCGTCAAACGTGACCGAGTTGCCGTGGATCGGCGAGGTGTCCCACTCGCTGGTCTATGTGGCGATCATCTCCGCCGCTGCAGGTACCGTGCTTCTGGCGGCTGTCGGCTTCAAGCTGCCGGGTCTGGAATTCGAAAACCAGAAGGTGGAAGCCGCTTACCGCAAGGAACTGGTCTACGGCGAGGACGACGAGAGCCGCGCCGAGCCGCCATCGGTGATCCAACTGTTCAGCCATGTCCGTCGGAACTATTTCCGCCTCTTTTTCCACTACCTTTATTTCGATGTGGCGCGTTACGCCTACCTTCAAGCCTCCGTTCTCATTCCCTATATCGCCCTCGGACCGACCCTCGTCAGCGCCACGATCACGCTCGGCGTCATGCAGCAGATCATCCGCGCCTTCGGACGGGTGGAGAACTCGTTTCAGTATCTCGTCAACGCCTGGCCGACGATCGTCGAACTCATTTCGGTCTATAAGCGTCTTCGGGCCTTCGAGAGCCATATTTGGGAGTATGAGCGCGGTGGCGGTGTTCCCCGCCCCATGCCGGCCGAGTAACGCGGGTCCGGACATATGGAATAGCGGCCTCGCCATCCAATCGCCCTCCAGTTGTGATTCCGATCTTGCGCGCACCCCCTCTCCCAGGTCACCCCGGCCGATGCGCAGCGGAGAGCCGGGGCCGGCGAACCGTTGAGTGACGGTGGCCTCTGGGTTCATATCGCGCCCCATGCCGCCCTCACGTAGAACCGGAAAGCCGCCACGACCACAGCGGCTCCCCGATCCCGGGACGCGCCTTGGGCTTGCCCGGGAGGACAATCCTTGACGCACGCCCCGTTCACATCGCCCGGCGAACGGCGGCCTATGCGCCACGTGCGATCGCCCAAGCCGTGTCGAGCGCGGGCCCTTGTCGCGGTCAGCCCTTCGCCGCTTGAATCGTGTCCCAGATCTTCGCCGGTGTGGCCGGCATATGGATCAGCTCCGTGACGCCTGCCCCGTCGCGCAGCGCCATCTGCAAGGCGTTCATGACCGAGGCGCAGCCGCCGATGGTTCCGGCCTCGCCCGCCCCCTTGATGCCGAGCGCGTTCGTGGTCGAAGGAACGTTCCGGGTCTGAAAGTCAAAATCGGGCAGATCCGCGGCCCGGATCAACCGGTAGTCCAGGAGTGAGGCGCTCAAGAGCTGGCCCTCCTCGTCATAAACGGTGCTTTCACACAAGGCCTGGCTGATCGCCTGCGCCGTTCCGCCATGGACCTGCCCGGCGAGAAGAAGCGGGTTCACCGTGACACCAAAATCGTCGACGATCACGTAGTTCAAAACGGTCACGTCACCGGTTTCCGGATCAACCTCCAGTTCGCACACATGCGTGCCATTCGGGTACGTCGCCTCGGTTTGGTTGACCATATCCTGACCGGTCAGCGTTTCGCCCGCCTGCGCCGCGACGTCCGCCAGGCTGACCTGCCGGTCCGTCCCGACGACCCGCACGTTGCCACCGACGAGTTCCAGGTCGTCCGTGCCCACTTCTAGCTGCTCCGCGGCCCTTTCCTTGACCTTGTCGACCAGGATTTTCGATGCATTGTTGACCGACGGCAGGCCAAGCGGAATGGACCGCGATCCGCCGGTGCCGCCGCCCTGACGCACGCGGTCGGTATCGCCCTGGATGACCTCGATCGCGTCAAGATCGATGCCGAACTGCTCAGCGATCACCTGGGCGTAGGCCGTCGCGTGGCCCTGACCATTGGTTTGCGTGCCGATCAAAAGGGTCACGGTGCCGTTGCCGTTCAGCTCGACAGTCGCCTCCTCGCCGCCGGCAAAAGCGCAGGCTTCGATGTAGGAACACAGACCAATTCCACGATACTTGCCGTCGGCCGCGCTTTGTTGCTGGCGCGCCGCAAAGCCGTCCCAATCGGCGGCCTTGAGTGCGTCGGTCAAATGACCCTCATAGTCCCCTGTGTCGTACATGCGTCCGGTCGGAGTCGTATAGGGCAGCACGTCCTTGGGAATGAAGTTGCGCTTGCGGATCTCGATCGATCCAAGCCCGGTTTCTTCGCCGGCCTTTTCAATCAGACGCTCAATGAGATAGGCCGCCTCCGGCCGTCCGGCCCCGCGATAGGCATCGGTGGGAACGGTGTTGGCATAAACGCCGGTGACCGTCACGTCGAGTGCCGGGATACTGTAGAGCCCGGTCGACATGGATGTTCCCACAAACGGGATAAACGGCCCGAACTGGTGCAAATACGCACCCATCGCGGCTTTCACATGCACCTTCATGCCGATGATTTTCGCGTCTTTGTCAAGCGCCAGTTCGGCATGGGTGAGATTGTCCCGGCCATGGGCATCGGTGACGAAATGCTCCATGCGCTCACCGGTCCATTTCACCGGCTGCCCGAGCGTTTTGGATGCGATTAATGCCAGGGGATATTCGCGGTAGCAAAACAGCTTGGTGCCGAAACCACCACCGACATCGGGTGTGACAACCCGCATGTTCGACGGATCGATGCCAAGAATGTCGTTGCAGATGAGGTCGCGCATGCCGTGGCCGCCCTGGGTGCCGAGCGTCAGCGTGAACCGGTCGGCTTCGGCGTCGAACTCCGC
Organism: Roseibium sp.; assembly: GCA_017643215.1. Lineage (GTDB taxonomy): Bacteria > Pseudomonadota > Alphaproteobacteria > Rhizobiales > Stappiaceae > Roseibium. The sequence continues at coordinate 96,807 of JAEPNV010000003.1, forward strand.
CACGCAGCCGCGCGGTTCCATGTAGTTTGCGACCAAGCGGTTGTTGACGATATCGATCGAGACGACGCGATCGGCTTGCTGGAAAGCCGCTGCACATGTGTCCGGGTCGCCATGTGCAAGCGTGAAGGCGACATTGGAGCCGTAGTCTGGCCAGACAAGGGGCGCTCCGTCGGCAAGCGCCTCCTCAATTCCCACCACAACGTCCAACGGTTCAAAATCCAGTTCGATCAGTTCCGCGGCCGATTTGGCGGTATTGACGCTGTCGGCCACGATGAACGCGATGGCGTCGCCCACATAGCGGACCGTGTCGGAGCACAGCACAGGCTGCGGCGGGCACGCATGGTTGGTACCATCGACCTGCTTCATGCGCGCCTTGGTCGGCATTGTCCCAACGCCCTCAAGATCGGCCGCCGTCAGAACCAGCGCGACGCCTGGCACTGCCCGGGCCGCGTCGAGCCCGCCGAGTGTGAAGCGCGCGTGGGCGATCGGTGAGCGCAGGACATGGGCATGAAGACATTCCTCTGGCAGGTAGTCCCCAGTGTAAAATCCCTGGCCTTTGATCAGCGCGTCATCTTCCTTGCGTCGCACGGGTGCGCCGATGCCAAACTTGGGGGTGACCATCTGGTTCATGGGGCAAGACCTTGGTTATGAGCTTGGGAGGCGCCGGAGGCATGTCAGTAATTCATGCGCGGCATTGGTTATCGGCAAACATAGCGTTGCGCCCGGTGCGACGCCAGTGCAGCGCCGCAAAAACCCGTCCGGCGTTGACCAGCAAAGCTAACCCACCTTTAAAACGCGGCTGTTACGCCGGCCGTGCACAATTGCGCCGCTGTGCATATCATGACGTCCAATCCAGCTTTCCAGAGGCCGCTGTGACCTATTCCCGTTCCGTCTTGACCGCGTTGACGCTCCTATGGGTCCTGCCGGCCGGGCATAGTGTGCCAAACGCCCATGCATGGTCGCTGGACCAGATCCCAGCCGGGAACGCCATGGCGGTTCTGGAAACGGGATCTGAGTCGGCGCCAGGCGGATTACCGGACGGGGGCGTGGATCGTGCCGAAGCGGGCGACATCCGCGCGGCCTGGTACGTCGCACCGACGGACCGCTACCGGCATGGTATCCTGGGTGATGCGATCGAGGCCTCAGGTCTGACCATCCGCACGGCCGATGGCGCGGAAATCACGATGAGACTGCCGGAAACGGAGGTTTTTGAGGACAGGACACCGCGCCTGATCGACCTGGACCGCGATGGGCGCATGGAGGTGGTCACGATCCGCGCGTCGCTGCAAGCCGGTGCGTCGGTCACAATCTACAGTCTGCGCGGCGGGGTCTTGCGCCAGTTGGCCAGCACCCCGTTCATTGGCATCCCGAACCGCTGGCTGAACATTGCGGGAATCGCCGATTTTGCCGGTCTTGGAACCAGACAGATTGCCTATGTGGAAACACCGCACATTGGCGGCACGTTGGTCTTCTACGCCTATCTTGACGGCGAATTACGCCGGCTTGCGTCCCTGCGCGGTTTTTCCAATCACGCCATCGGCGCCCGTGAAATGGGATTGTCGGCCACCGCCGATTTGGATGGTGACGGCTTGCCGGACTTGCTGCTGCCAACCGACAGCCGCCGGACACTGATGGTGGTCGGATTCCAAAAGCGAACCCTGTCCGAACAAGCCTCGATCGATCTGCCCGCCCCATTGGAAACAGACATCGCGACAAGGGATACGCCACGAGGACTTTCTTTCGTGTTCGGCCTGGCCGATGGGCGGTTTTATCAACTGACGCCGCCTTGAACAATCCCATGTGAAGCTGCGCGAAGGACCCGCGTTATGCATATGGGTCCTTCGGCGCGCGATCATCGGACAGACTGCCACGCGACGACCGTGTCAGGTTTTCGATCGCATCCGCCAAATGGATCTCCTGGATGTTGTAGTCCCCGCGGGCAACGCGGATCTTGTGCGCTTCCAGCATGACCTCGCCGACCGCGATGCCCTCCGGCGGAACAAACCGGTAGCTGGCAAGTTCGATCAAAAGGCCGAGCGGGTCGCGGAAGTAGATGGAGTCCATGAACCCGCGGTCCTTCGGACCGCTGTGAGAAATTCCGCGCTCATCGAGCCGCCCGGCAATCTGCCGGAAGGTCGCATGCGACACGGTCAGCGCCAGATGGTGCACATTGCCGATATCCTGGGCGGCGTCCGAGGCGTCCGGCGTCCGCTCCTCGTTGGTGAAGATCGTGATCAACCGCCCGTCGCCCGGATCGAAGTAAAGGTGGCTTTGGTTGGGATTGTCCAAGTTGGGCTGCTCGAACACAAACGGCATGCCCAGAAGGCCTTCCCAAAAATCAATGGAGGTCTGCCTGTCCGCGCCAACGAGCGTGATGTGATGCACACCTTGGGTTTGAATCTTTTGCATGGCGTTTTCCTTCCAAGACCGTTTCTCCAGATTTGGCGCCAATTTCCCGGCCGCACAACGCCCGCGGCAGTGAACAGTCTGTTTGTCTTTTCCGCCTGCTTCCAGGGAACTGCACACAGCCGGGTTTGTCACAGCCCGCAGATCCATTATGGTCCCGCCTGCATCTCACCGCATGGCGCTCCTGTGGTGCTGCATCGAAAGTGGCGTCAGCGGATGATAGTCCGCGAAACACGGTCACGCATGCACCGTTAACCCCAATACCGGATACGGATTTGCCGCAACCTGACAAAGCCGACTCTAACGCACCCGGCGAACACGGCCGTCTGCCTCCGCAATCCGGCTGGCAACGGCTGAAAACCGGTACCGGCAATTTGCCTGCCAACACAATCGGCGCATTGTGGATCCTCCAGGCCGCGTTCCTGTTCACGGTCATGACCGCGTTGATCAAACTGGTCGGCGAAGGCTTGAGCGTTTTTCAGATCCTTGTCGTTCGGCAAGCCGTTATGGTGGCCATTGTCGCGCCGAAAATCCTTCCGGGCCTGCCCACCTCGCTCGCCACAGAACGGCCCGGTCTGCAGGCCGCGCGGGTGATATTCGCATCGACCGCCATGTTATGCGGTTTTACGGCGATCATCGAGCTGCCACTCGCCGATGTGACCGCGCTCAGCTTTTCAAAAACCTTTTTCATCACGATCTTCGCCATCTTCTTGCTGGGCGAACAGGTGGGGCTGCACCGATGGGGCGCGACGATTCTTGGCTTCGTCGGCGTTCTCATCATGCTCCGTCCGGGGGGCGACGGCCTTGTCGACCCGTTTGCACTTCTGGCGATCGCGGGGGCTGCCTGTGCCGGCATGGTGATGATCATCCTGCGGATCCTGACCCGCACGGACGCACCGGTAACGATCCTGACCTATCAGGCGGTGTTTGTCGGCCTGATCATGGCGGTGCCGGCCTATTTCTCCTGGCAGGCGCCGACCCTTGAACAATGGGGCCTACTGCTGATCATCGGTGTCATATCCTGGGCCGCGCAGATGTCCAACATTCGGGCGTTCAAGGCGGGTGAAGCCACCGCGATCGCCTCGCTCGATTACACAAGGCTTTTGTATGCGACGTTGCTCGGAGCGATTATCTTCGGACACTGGCCCGGTCTTGAGACGCTGATCGGCGCGGCCATCATCATCGCGGCCTCGCTTTACACCGTGCGCCGGGAGGCGGTGCGTGGCCGGGCCCTCAGCCGGGATGCGGAGGGACGCGGATACAACAACTGACGCCGGTCTTCAGGCCCCGTTGAAATGCACGTTGCCGAGCGCGCCGATGTCATACCCGCCAAGCTGCGCCGCTTTGTCAACAAATGCCTTGGACCTGGTGAATCCCAAAAGAGCCTGGATCGGCGGTTCGAAGTAATCCTTGCGGCAGATCAGCAGATCGAAACGTTCCTGGCGCAGGGGAATGAAGTTCAGCCTCGCCTGCCGCGCGGCGCTTTCCAGGCCGAAAGCGGCGTCCGCTTCGCCGCTGAACACCGCCTGAGCCGCGTCGCGCTCGTCGCGCACGAGCGGCCCGGATTCAATGACCGCCTCCAGGCCGGCCATGGACGCGGCGAGCAGGCTGCGCAAGAACAGATGGCTGCCGGCGCCTTCCTGGCGCTGCACCAGGCGTTTTCCGGCAAGATCGGACAATGATTCAATCCGCTTCGGATTGCCCGGCGCCACGATCAGGCCGCGCTGCCGCCGCGCCCATTCAATCAGCACCACCGGCTTGAACTTGAACGTCTTTTCAACCGCCTGAACGTTCCAGCCGTGACCGGTCTCGTCGGGTATGTGGAGCCCGGTCAAGAGCCCTTCCTTGCGCTCGAACCGGGCCAGACCGTCAAAACTGCCGTCAAACAGGCTGGCAAGGCCGCAGTCGGACGATCTCAAGGCCCATTCCAGCAGCGGATCGTGGCTGCCAAGCGCCACCATCGGCCGCTGCGCGCCTTCCATGGCATCCCCGGCCTGGTCGATCCAGGCCAGGACCGCGTCGCGTGGAAACAGAAGTTTCCCGGTCGCCCGGCTGTGCGGAACATCGCCTGTGGCAACCAGGTCATAGACCTTGCGTTCCTTGACGCGGATGAGGTCGGCAAGTTCACGGGTGGTCAGATAGGGCGGCAGAGTTTCCAGCATCGCGGATCACGGGTGGCGAAAAAGGGTGCGACGTGTCGGTACAGTGCTCCCCGCGGATTGGCAAGGGAAACCGGGCCACCGCCGCGCCCGGGCTTCGACGAAGCACCGTATTTGCAGGGCCAAAGGGCGGTTTTCGCGAGGCAACCGGCATGCCGCCACGCCGGTGCCGCTGATCGTGGGGCAGACACCCTATGCGCTTTTGGCTTCCATTGCGGCGCGTTTGGCTGCCTCTTCCTCCACGAGTTCCTTCTTGGAGAGTTTGCCGACCATGGTCTTTGGCAGCTCATCGCGAAACTCAAACGCGCGCGGCAGCTCAATCGCCGACAGATGATGTTTCAGGAATTCCTTCATTTCAGGGCCGGTCACCTGATGGCCTTCCTTCAGTTTGATGAAGGCTTTCGGCGACTGGCCGCGATATTCATCCGGTATGGCGATGACGATCACCTCCAATACAGCGTCATGCTGATAAATCGCCTCTTCGATCACGCGCGGATAGACATTGTAGCCGGAGCATAAAATCAGGTCCTTGATCCGGTCGACGAGATAGATGAATCCATCCTCATCCTGATAGCCGACGTCGCCAGTGTGCAGGAACCCGTCCGCTTCGATTGCTTCGGCGGTCGCATCATCGCGCTTCCAGTATCCTTTCATGATCTGCGGGCCCTGGAGGCAGAGTTCCCCCTTTTCACCAAGCGGCACCAGCGTCTTGCGATCCTCGATGTCCACGAACCGGACATTCGTGCCTGGCACGGGAAGACCGATCGATCCGGCCCGGCTGGTGTGGTCGAGCGGATTGGCGACCGCGACGGGCGAGGATTCGGTCAATCCATACCCCTCGACCAAGATACATCCTGTCAGTCTTTCGAACTCTTCCTTGACTTCCACCGGCAGCGGCGCCCCGCCGGAAAGGCAAAGGTCGATGGTCGTCAGATCATAGTTCTTGGTCATGTGCGAGTTGTTGATCGCCGTGAAGATGGTCGGCACCCCGGGGAACAGGGTCACGCCCTTACGCTTGATCACATCGAGGACGGCCTTCAGTTCGAACCGTGGCTGAAGCACCATTTCCGCGCCCAGAACGACGGACAGGTTCTGCCCAACGGTCATGGCAAAGACATGGAAAAACGGCAGGACGCAGAGCATCTTTTCCTGGCCCGGCCGCGCCTTGTCAAAGATGTCGCGCATCTGTTCGATATTGGCCGACAGGTTTGAATGGGTCAGCATCGCACCTTTCGGGACACCGGTCGTGCCGCCGGTGTACTGAAGCACAGCAACCGCGGTGGCCGGATCGATGTCGGCCGCGGCAACGGATGCCCCCTTGGTTTGCAGATCAGCAAACTGGATATGCGCCGGATCGCGCGGGACAGCCGCCAATTCCTTTCGCTTGAACAGACTGAACAGAACCTTCTTGACCGTGGGCAGGCAGTCGGCCATCGGACACACGATGATCGTGTCGAGGATTTTCTCTTTGCGGACCTCCTCGACCTTGTCGAAGATCAGTTTGAGATCCATCGTGACCATGATCCGCACATCCGCATCACGCGCCTGGGAGGCGATTTCACGTTCCACATAAAGCGGATTGAAGTTCACGACCGTCGCGCCGATCCTGAGAAGCGCAAAATAAAAGACGGGATAGAACGGGGTGTTGGGCAGGCAAAGTCCCACATGCGTGCCTGGACCGACGCCCATGGCTTGCAGGCCGGCCGCGGTCCGGTCGGCCATCGCTCCCAGTTGGGCATAGGTCCAGACCTTGCCCATGAAGTCCATGGCCGGACGGTCGCCAAAGGTTCTGATGGTCTCTTCGAGATATTCGTGCACCGGCCGCGGCGTGAAACCCGCAACCCACTCCTCCACAGTCGACATAACGTGCTCCAACGCGCAATTGGTGTTGCCTGATCGCGGATGGCTGACGTTGCGCCCCCACCTGACCGTCGCCGCATCCGCCACGGTCCCGTCGGGATCGTCCTCACCTTTGTTTCCACCCGGTCACAAACACGGCCGTTTTCGGCCTTACCCCCGACATGGACACAAGCTTCCGTTTACGTCAACCGGCGACGTTACGACACGCGTGCGAAAAAGACGCGCCAGATCGGCAATCAGGACAAGCCTGCCGCCCAAATCATAATACACCTCATGAAGGCAGGGCCTAACGCTTCGGCCATGACCAGGCCGGTGCCTCAATGCCGTCGATCACCGTCTCGCCGAATTCCTTCCGCAGTTCGTAAAGGACGACCGATGGCGCCCCGGTCAGGGCATCCACGAGCGCATGGGCATGCGAGACGACGATGATCTGGGTTTTTTCCCCGGCCTTGGCGATCAAGCGGGCAAGCGGCGCCAGAAGGCTTGGATGCAAGCTCGTTTCAGGCTCGTTGACGACCAGGAGAGGCGGCGGGCGCGGCGTCAGGAGAATGGCCGCAAGCAGGAGATAGCGCAGCGTTCCGTCCGACAGTTCGCCGGCGCGCAGCGCCCGGAGCAATCCGTGCTGGTGCATGACGACTTCAAACAGCCCGTCCGTCACCTGGATGTCGATGCGTGCGCCTGGAAAGGCGTCCGCGATTGCCTCGTCCAGGAGAGCCGGATTGCCGATTTCCTGGATCGTGCGCAAGGCCGCGGCAAGATCACCACCGTCCGCCGACAGCACCGGTGTCCGCGTGCCGATCCGCGCCGCGCGCGCTGGCGCTGCGCTGTCGGTCCGCAGATGATCGTAAAACCGCCAGCCGCGCATCCGCTCGCGCATGACCAGGAGTTCCAGCGCATCGCGCGGGTCGGCCGCGTGCGTCATCATGCTGTCGAAACTGGGCAAATCGCGAACAACGGGGATCCTCTTTCCGTCGCGGTTGAGAACCCGGACCGTGGGCCCCGCACGGCCGGCGATTTCATTGCGCCGGGAAAGGACTTCGCCGGCCCAAAGGGCTTCGGCCTTGATTTCCGGGTCGGCGTTGAAGAAGGACGTTGCGTCTCGAACCGGCAGGCCGAGGTCGATCGCGTAGCCGTAGTCTTCATCGGCAAAACCCAGTTTGAGGCTGACGACGTCCTGACGCCGCGTGCCTTGAACCGGAACGCTTTTTTGTTTCATGGCCCTTGAGATCGTCTCAGGCCCCGCCCAAAGGGTGGATTGCAATCCGCCTTCACGTGCAAGTGACGCGACCGCGTTGCCCTGGGCCACATCGGCCAGCAGACGAATGGCCCGGTATAGGCTCGATTTACCGCTACCATTGGGACCGGTCACGATCGTGATCTGATCCAGCGGCACGACCAGATCACGCAGCGACCGGTAGCCGGAAACGGCAAGCGTCAGCAGCATGCCGGTTCAACGAACAAGCTGGAATTTGTCGACATCGAACAAGCCCAGATCGGTGATCTTCAAATGCGGAATGACGGGAAGCGGCAAAAACGCCACCTGCAAAAACGGCTCCGGCAGCGTACAGCCCAGGCCTTTCGCCGCGGCTCGCAGCTCTTCAAGCGCCTGCCGGACCGTCTCGAACGGCTCCAGGCTCATGAGACCGGCGAGCGGCAAGGCCAGCTCGGCCCGCACATTTGTGTCATCGGCGACCGTAAAACCGCCCTTCATCGCAATCACCCGGTTCACGGCGCGGGCCATGGCTTCGTCGCTGGCGCCGACAACGCAGATGTTGTGGCTGTCATGGCCAACCGACGAGGCGATCGCGCCCGCCCTCATGCCAAATCCGCAGACAAATCCCCGGCCGATATTTCCCGTGCCCTTATGCCGCTCCACCACAGCCACTTTCAGGACATCCTGGTCGACATCGGTTTGTGCCAATCCGTCGGTCACCGGCAGCGATTTCACCAGATCGCCGGTCAGAATCCGGCCGGCCGTCACGCCGATCACCCGAACCTCTGCGTTTTGTGCCGGGATCGCAAAATCATCCGGTTCGACACGTGAAAGCCGGACACTGTCCAGACCGACCGGTGCGATCTGGGTCCTTTCAGCGAACAATGCTTCGGTCACCGGCCGCCCGCCGCACACGACCGACGCAACGCGGCAGTCCTCAAACTCATCCAGGAGGACGAGATCCGCCCGCCGGCCCGGCGCGATCATGCCCCGGTCCTTCAGGCCGAAAGCGGTCGCCGCCGACCAGCTCGCGGCCCGGTAAGCGTCAAGCGGCCGGATCCCCTTGGCGATCAGCCGCCGGATCATGCTGTCCAGATGCCCTTCCTCGGCAATATCCAGCGGATTGCGGTCATCCGTGCAAAGCGCGACGAACGCCGATACATCCGGCTGCAGGATCGGCGCCAAGGCATCAAGGTCTTTCGAAACCGATCCCTCCCGGATCAGGATCGTCATGCCCTTGGCAAGCTTCTCCAATGCTTCGCCGGCGGTCGTGGCCTCATGGTCCGTGCGTATGCCGGCGGCCAGATAGCCGTTGAGGGGCGCGCCCGACAGCAACGGCGCGTGCCCGTCGATATGACCGTCCTGAAAGGCGCTGAGCTTGGCGAGCACGTTTGGATCGCGGTCCAGCACGCCTGGAAAGTTCATGAACTCGGCCAGCCCGATCACCTTTGGATGTCCGCGAAGCGGCAAAAGATCCTCGACTTCGAGACAGGCACCGGCCGTTTCGAATGCGGTGGCCGGCACGCAGGAGGACAGGTTGATGCGCAGGTCCATGATCGTCTGAAGGGCGCTATCAAGGAAATACCGGATGCCTTCAAGGCCCAGCACGTTGGCGATTTCATGCGGATCGCAGATGGCCGTCGTCACACCGTGGGGGAGCACGCACCGGTCAAATTCGAACGGCGTGACCAGGGAGGATTCAACGTGGAGGTGGGTATCAATGAACCCTGGGACAACGATCCGCTCCCCGGCGTCGATTTCCATGTCGCCGCGATAGGTCCCGTAGGTCCCGACGATGCGGTCTCCGACGATCGCAATATCGGTTTCCCGGACGCTTCCATCGACAACGCTGAACAGCCGGGCGTTCTTGATGACCAGATCGGCGGGCACGGCACCCGATCCGGCCGCGATGGCCCGGTTAAGAAACTCCGCGGAGGCGTAGGACATGCGTACCCTTCCATGACTTTTGCCGCGTGCAGTGCGCCGGTGCCGGCGATTCAAGCGGCCTTGAATGAATTTATCGACCGGACCGGCGCGTGCCTACCGCTAAACAAATCACGCAGCCGCAGGCCCAGCCTGCACCGCCAACTCCACCGGTCCCAAGCAAAGCGTTGCGATTCGCTCAACCCGCACATGTTTTTACCGCATTGCATTATTCGTTTGCTGCGTCGCAAATAGAGAAAAAATTGACAAAAATCTCTAGATAAATATTATTTAAATCAAGAATAATTAATAATGAATATGGGCGCGATCACGGAACTGAACCGCCGGTGATTGCCGGCCAACCCGGGGAGAAAACCGTGAAGCAGGACCGGCAAAATGGCCGTGGCTCGAACTCGGCGCAATTGCGCCGATACAATGAGCGCATCGTCCTTCAGTTCTTAAGGCGGCTCGGCGAGGCGTCGAAATCGGATCTGGCACGCGCGGCCAAACTCACCAACGCGGCCGTCGGCGGCATCATTCAGACCCTGACCGAGGACGGCCTCATCAAGGAAACCGGAAAACGGCACGACGGAAACCGCGGACAACCGGCAACACTCCTCCAGCTCGCCCCCCGCGGGGCTTTCGGGTTTGGCGTGCGGATCGATCGCACCAACCTGGAAACCGTGCTTTTGGACTTCGGTGGCAAGGTCATCGGCCGCCGCGGACACGACATGATCCTGCCGGAACCGGAAAAGACGCTCGACATCATCCAGGATGATCTGTCGCAGCTCGGCGGGCTTTTGGAGGAAGGCGAACAGGCCCGCATTACCGGGATCGGATTGGCGCAGCCCTTCAATCTCGGCGCCTGGCTTCGTGAACTTGGCCTTCCGAAAGCCAGCTTCAAGAAGTGGGATAGCTACGATATGGGCGCCGCGCTTCGGGCAGCGACCGGGCGCGACGTATTCGTGGAAAACGATGTCACGGCCGCCGCGGTCGCGGAACTGTTTTATGGCCATGGGCGCCAGCGCAACGACTTTTTGTACCTGTTCCTGGGTCCGGCCATCGGCGGCGGACTGATCTTGAACGGCGACGTGGTCCGGGGCGTGACCGGCAATGCGGGCGACGTGGCGATGATCCCGGTGCCTCAAAGCCGGCTAAGCACCGCGCCAAAGTCGGACGACGGCTGGGATTTGTTGCTAACCCGCGCCTCCCTCGTGGCGTTCGCGCGGCATCTTCAACCGGACGGTTTCACGTCCCTCAGCCGCCTCGATTTACAGGCCGCCGTCGACAGTGGCGCGCCCGCCTTCGAGGAATGGCTCGCCGATTGTATCGACGCGCTCACGCCCGCGCTCCGGTCCGCCTACGCGTTGCTCGACATTCCATTGGTGATCGTGGACAGCGATCTCGATGGCGTGTTCGCGCAGCGATTGGTTTCCGGGCTTTCCGAATCTCTTGCGGCGGCGGCGCCCGAGGCGCGCGAAACACCTGAGATTCTGTTCGGCAGTTTTGGACAGGATGCTGGCGCGATCGGCGCGGCAAGCCTGCCGCTGTTTTTCAATTTTTCGCCGCGGACGACGATCCTGACCGGCGGAAAAACCCTTGGATCAGCAGGAGCTGCGATCCGAAACGAGGACGCAGCCGCGTCCGCAAGCGAGGTACGGTTGGGACCAGGTCTGGCCGCTCTCAACCGACAGTGAATTCACATGGCCAGGGAGGAACGCATCATGATCCGGAAATTATTAGCAGCAGGCTCGGTACTTGCAGTCATGGCGGCAGCGCCGGCCGTCGCCGCGGACACCTCCGCGTGTCTGATCACCAAGACGGACACCAATCCTTTTTTCGTGAAAATGAAGGAAGGCGCAACGGCAAAGGCCAATGAACTCGGCATCGAGCTGAAGAGCTTTGCCGGCAAGATCGACGGTGACCATGAGACCCAGGTCCAGGCAATCGAGACGTGTATCGCCGATGGCGCGAAAGGCATCTTGCTGACCGCATCGGACACGTCGTCCATCGTTCCGGCCGTCAAGCAGGCGCGGGATGCCGGCCTTTTGGTCATCGCGCTGGATACGCCGTTGAGCCCCATTGATGCCGCCGACGCGACATTTGCGACCGACAACTTCCTTGCCGGTGAATTGATCGGCAAATGGGCGGCCGCCAAGCTGGGCGATGCCGCCGCCGATGCCCGGATCGGGATGCTCGATCTTGCCGTCTCGCAGCCGACCGTGGGTGTCTTGCGCGACCAGGGCTTCCTGCAGGGCTTCGGCATCGACCTCGTCGATCCCAACAAATGGGGTGACGAAACCGATCCGCGGATTGTTGGAAACGACGTGACCGCTGGCAACGAGGAAGGCGGCCGGCGCGCCATGGAAAACCTTCTCGCCAAGGACCCGCTGATCAACGTGGTCTACACGATCAACGAGCCGGCGGCCGCCGGGGCCTATGAAGCACTCAAGGCCATCGGCCGTGAAAATGATGTCCTGATCGTGTCGGTCGACGGCGGTTGCCCGGGCGTGCAAAACATCAAGGATGGGGTCATCGGCGCGACCTCGCAGCAATATCCGCTGTTGATGGCGTCGCTCGGCATAGAGGCGATTAAGAGATGGGCCGACAACGGTGAAAAGCCGGAACCGACCCCGGGCAAGGACTTCTTCGACACGGGTGTCGCCCTGGTCACCGACCAACCGGTCGATGGCGTTGAGTCGATCTCGGTCGCCGAAGGCACCGACCGCTGCTGGGGCTAATCCCCGCGGCCAGATGAACGGAAGGGGCGGCTTCTGCCCCTTCTCCATGGACCCACGGTCGCCTCGTCGAATAAGCTTGGCCAACGGCGCACCAGACCGCACTCGCTACATCCGGGAGTTCCCCAATGTCAGAGACTGCATCAAAAGGGCAGGACTTCGAAAAGTCATTGTCCAAAGCCAGCGACCAAGTTGCCGAGTTCGAGACCCGAAGTGGTCCGCTACATAAGATACAGCACGTGCTGCACACCAATCCGTCGCTCGTGCCGCTCATCGTTCTGTTGCTGTCGGTCGCGATCTTCGGTCTGCTTTTGGGCTCGAAGTTCTTTTCGCCCTTCGCCTTGACGCTGATCCTCCAACAGGTCCAGATCGTCGGCATCGTTGCCGCCGCGCAGTCGCTCGTGATCCTGACCGCGGGCATCGATCTGTCCGTGGGCGCGATCATGGTGCTCAGCTCGGTCGTGATGGGCCAGTTCACCTTCCGCTATGGCCTGCCGCCGTCGGTGGCCGTTGCCTGCGGCCTTGCCTGCGGCACCTTCATGGGCTTCATCAACGGCTGGCTGGTGGCCAAGGTCAAGCTCCCGCCGTTCATTGTGACGCTCGGCATGTGGCAGATCGTCTTGGCCACGAATTTCCTTTATTCGGCGAACGAGACCATCCGGTCCCAGGAAATTGCCGAGGCCGCGCCTCTGCTTCAGTTCTTTGGCACGACCATCCAGTTGGGCAGCGCGCGATTAACCTACGGCGCGGTCTTCATGCTGCTCCTGTTCCTGGTGATGGCCTACATTCTTCGCCAGACCGCCTGGGGACGCCATGTCTATGCGGTCGGAGACGACAAGGAGGCCGCGGAACTCTCCGGGATCCGGGCGGACAAGGTTCTTATCTCCGTCTACATGACCTCGGGATTGATCTGTGCCTTTGCCGGCTGGGCCCTGATCGGCCGCATTGGATCGGTGTCGCCCACGTCGGGCCAGCTTGCAAACATCGAAAGCATCACCGCGGTGGTGATCGGCGGCATATCCCTCTTCGGCGGCCGGGGCGCGATTTTAGGCTCTTTGTTCGGCGCCTTGATCGTGGGGGTTTTCACACTCGGTTTGCGCCTGCTTGGGGCGGACGCCCAGTGGACCTACCTGCTCATCGGCGTCTTGATCATTGCCGCCGTGGCGGTTGACCAGTGGATCAGAAAGGTGTCGGCGTGATGTCTCTCCAACCAGTTGTTCAAGGTCGCGGGCTCGTCAAACGCTTTGGCCATGTCACGGCGATCGATCACTCGGACTTCGACCTTTATCCCGGGGAAGTCCTGGCGGTGATCGGTGACAACGGCGCCGGTAAATCCACGATCGTGAAAGCGATCTGCGGCGCCGTCCAGCCCGACGAGGGCGAAATCCGGATCGAGGGGCAGCCGGCGCATTTCGCATCGCCGATCCAGGCGCGGGAAATGGGCATCGAGATCGTCTACCAGCAATTGGCGCTCTCCCCGGCCCTGTCGATCGCGGACAACATGTTCGCCGGCCGGGAGCTCCGCAAGCCGGGCATCATGGGATCGGTGTTCCGTCAGCTTGACAAGAAGGCGATGGAAAAATTCGCCCGCGACAAGCTGACCGAACTGGGTCTGATGACGGTTCAATCGATCAATCAGGCCGTTGAGACGCTCTCGGGCGGTCAGCGCCAGGGTGTTGCGGTCGCGCGGGCGGCGGCCTTTGCCAAGAAATTCATCATCATGGATGAACCCACGGCCGCTCTTGGCGTGAAGGAAAGCCGGCGCGTCCTGGAACTGATCCAGGACGTGCGAGCTAAGGGCATTCCGATCATCTTGATCAGCCACAACATGCCGCATGTGTTTGAAGTCGCGGATCGCATCCACATCCATCGGCTTGGCCGGAGGATCGCGGTGATCAAACCGTCCGATTACACCATGTCGGACGCGGTCGCGATGATGACCGGCGCCATGGAGCCACCGGCGGACGTGGCCACCTGACCGTCAGCAAATGACAAAACCTGACCGGTCGAATGCGCAAGTTTGGCCGGCTTTCCTAACGCCACGGATAACTCACCCATGATCCTCGTTTGCGGCGAAGCATTGTTTGACCTTTTTGCCGACGATCCGAATGCCGATCCGCCGACCTTTGAAGCCCATATCGGTGGATCCCCCTTTAACGTGGCGGTTGGACTGGCCCGCTTGGATGCGAAGGCGGCATTTTTCGGCGGTATCTCAACCGACATGCTCGGGCAAAAACTCGTCGACCGGCTCGCGCGTGAAGGCGTGGACACGCAATATGTGCATCGCAGCCCGGCACTGACGACATTGAGCCTGGTTCAAAAGACAGCCGGCGGCCAACCCGCCTACACGTTTTACGGGACCGGCGCCGCCGATCGGATGGTGACGGTTGACGATCGTCCGCAGTTGAGAACATCGCCCAATTTCATCCACATCGGGTCTTACACCGCGCTGGTCGAACCGATTGCGTCGGCGCTCAAGGAACTGGTCGTTCGCGAAAAAGGCCGCTGCCTGGTGTCATTCGATCCCAACATTCGCCCGACCGTGGAAGCGGATATGGACCTTTGGCGCGAGAACACCGAAGCGATCGTCCGCATGGCGGATCTTGTGAAGGTCAGCGATGAGGACCTGTCCTTGATCCATCCAGGTGAGAACCCGGCGGAGATCGCGCGGCGCTGGGTCGGATATGGCTGTTCCCTGGTGGTCGTCACGCGCGGCGCCGATGGGGCCGACGGGTTTACCGCGCACCACCATGTCTCCGTCCCTGGAGAAAACGTCTTGGTGCAGGATACTGTTGGCGCGGGCGACACGTTTCAGGCGGCCCTCCTGTGGCGCCTTTGCGAGTGGGCCGTGACAACGCGGGATACTCTGGCTAGCCTGGATGATGGCGCGTTGCACGATCTTTTGTCGGGTGCGGTGAGCGCGGCGGCGATCACCTGCGCGCGGCGCGGCGCGGATTTGCCGAAACGCCAGGAAATCCCGGCATTTGCTGCAACTGCGAAATAAACAGCTGACAAGTGATTTAAATCGATTTAAAAGACCGGCGGAAAAACACTTTTGGGGGCCAGCACATGGTGGCACGCATCATAGAGGTCGACGACTTCGATCTCGTGGTTTTTGGCGCATCCGGGGATCTCGCGCACCGCAAACTCATGCCGGCGCTTTATCACCGGTTCAATGACGGCCAGGTACCGGCGGGCGCGCGCGTCATTTGCAGCGCAAGGCGGACCTATTCGAACGACGAGTATCGGGCATGGGTGCGCCAGGCGGTCGAGGAACATGTCAAGGATCACACGACCGAGCAGTTGGACGCGTTCCTCGACACGGTGACCTACCTGCCGATCGACATCGGAACCGGCGCGGGATTTGATGCCCTTAAAGAGGTGCTAGACGCACGGCCTGATGTTGTCCGCGCGTTTTATCTGGCGGTCGGCCCCGACCTCTTCGGCCCGATCTGCGAACAGCTTGGCCAGGGCAAGATGGTCAACAAACACTCGCGCGTCGTTATCGAAAAGCCGATCGGCAAGGACGGAACATCGGCCAAGATCTTGAACGACACGGTTGGCCGGGTGTTCGATGAACACCAGATCTTCCGGATCGACCACTATCTGGGCAAGGAAACGGTCCAAAATCTCATGGCGCTCCGGTTCGCCAACGCGCTTTTTGAACCGCTCTGGAACGGCGCGCATATCGACCACGTCCAAATCACGGTGGCGGAATCACTGGGGGTTGGCGGCCGCGCCGGATATTACGACACCGCGGGCGCCCTCAGGGACATGGTGCAAAACCATATTCTGCAGCTTTTGTGCCTGGTCGCGATGGAACCGCCGGAATCCATGGACGCGGACAGCGTCCGGGACGAAAAGCTGAAAGTGTTAAAGGCATTGTCGCCGATTTCCGAGCAGGACGCCGAGAAACTGACCGTGCGCGGCCAGTACAGGGCGGGTGCTTCGGCCGGTGGAGCCGTGCCCGGATACCTGGACGAACTCGGAGATGCGGACAGCACCACCGAGACATTCGTTGCCTTGAAGGCCGAAATCGCCAACTGGCGATGGGCCGGCGTCCCGTTCTATCTACGCACCGGCAAGCGCCTGGCACAGCGTGTCTCGGAAATCGTGGTTCACTTCCGGCCGATCCCGCATTCGATCTTTTCCGGCGAGGCCGGTACGATCTCCGCGAACCGATTGATCATCCGCCTTCAACCCGACGAGGGCGTTCAGATGAAAATCATGATCAAGGACCCGGGTCCTGGCGGCATGCGCCTTCGCCAGGTCCCGCTCGACATGAGCTTTGCCGACGCGTTCAAGGTCCGCAATCCGGACGCCTACGAGCGCCTGATCATGGATGTGATCCGCGGCAACCAGACGCTGTTCATGCGGCGCGACGAGGTCGACGCGGCCTGGGCGTGGATCGATCCGATCCTGAGCGCCTGGGCATCGGCCAAGGATAAGCCGCGCGGCTACACGGCCGGCACCTGGGGCCCTTCGGCCTCGATCGCGCTGGTGGAGCGCGACGGCCGGACCTGGGCCGAAGACGGACTGTGACCGCGTGGCCCTCGGCCAACGGTCGACATGTGAGATGACGCCGGGCGCACCGCGGATGCGCTTGGCGGGAACGCACGCATAACGAGACGAATTTGGACCATCAAACGGACCGGCATGACCTGCCGGCGCGAAACGGGATGAGGACGCGATGACCATCCATGCAACGATCGGCGACGTGACCGAACGGATCATCAAGCGCAGCCATGACAGCCGCCGGGCCTATCTGGAGCGGATCGGCAAGGCCGCCGATCAGGGACCGCAGCGCTCGCGGCTGTCATGCGGCAACCTCGCCCATGGCTTTGCCGCCTGCGGGCTGTCGGACAAGGCCGCTCTGTCCGGCGATGTGGTGCCCAACCTTGGGATCATCACCGCTTACAACGACATGCTCTCCGCCCATCAGCCCTATGAGCGGTTTCCGGATGTGATCCGCCAGGCGGCTGGCGAGGCCGGAGCCGTGGCGCAGGTGGCGGGCGGCGTGCCGGCCATGTGCGACGGTGTCACCCAGGGCCAGGACGGCATGGAACTGTCTCTCTTTTCCCGCGATGTGATCGCCATGGGCGCGGCGGTCGGCCTGTCGCATCAGATGTTCGACGCGGCTGTGTTTTTAGGCATTTGCGACAAGATTGTCCCGGGCCTGGTGATTGCCGCCCTGTCCTTCGGGCATCTGCCGGCCGTGTTCGTGCCCGCCGGCCCGATGACAACCGGCATATCCAATGACGAGAAGGCCAAGGTCCGCCAACTCTATGCGGAAGGCAAGGTCGGCCGGGACGCGCTGCTGGAATCGGAATCAAAGGCCTATCACTCGCCCGGAACCTGTACGTTCTACGGCACGGCCAACTCCAATCAGATGCTGATGGAAATCATGGGCCTGCATCTGCCGGGCGCTTCATTCGTCAATCCGGGCACGCCCTTGCGCGAAGCATTGACTCGGGAGGCGACCAAACGGGCCCTTGCCATCACCGCGCTTGGCAACGAATTCACGCCGGCCGGCGAAGTGATCGACGAAAAGGCCATCGTCAATGGTGTGGTTGGCCTGCACGCCACCGGCGGCTCGACCAATCACACCATGCATCTTGTGGCCATGGCCGCCGCCGCCGGCATCAAACTGACCTGGGACGACATTTCGGACCTGTCCGACGTCGTGCCGCTCTTGGCCCGCGTCTACCCGAACGGCAAGGCGGACGTAAACCATTTCCATGCCGCCGGCGGCCTCGGCTTTCTGGTCCGGGAACTGCTGTCGGCGGGCTATCTGCACCAGGACGTCAAGACCGTTCATGGCACGGATCTGTCGGGCTACACCGTCGAGGCCAAGCTGGATGAAGACGGTAACGTCGTTCGCGAGCCGGTCCAGGACGTCTCGGGCGATGAGACGGTGCTTGCGCCCGTTTCCAAGGCCTTCCAGCCGACCGGCGGCTTGAAAATGCTGACTGGCAAACTCGGCAAGGCGGTGATCAAGATTTCGGCCGTTGCCGCGGAGCGTCATGTCATCGAAGCCCCGGCCCGGGTGTTCCACTCGCAGGAGGATTTCCTGGCCGCGTTCAACAACAAAGAACTGACCGGCGACATCGCTGCCGTGGTGCGCTTCCAGGGCCCAAAGGCTTGCGGCATGCCCGAACTTCACAAGCTCACGCCGTCGCTGGGGATCCTTCAGGACCGGGGGCACAAGGTCGCGCTGATCACCGACGGGCGCATGTCAGGCGCATCCGGTAAGGTCCCGGCCGCCATTCACGTCACACCCGAGGCGGCCGATGGCGGGGCGATCGCCCGGATCCAGGACGGTGATATGATCCGCATCGACGCCATCAGCGGCACTTTGGACGTCTTGGTCGACGCAGAGGAATTTGCCGCGCGGCCATTGGCGACGCAGGATCTCAGCGATCACCATGACGGTGTCGGCCGGGACCTGTTCACCGCCTTCCGCCGCGTGGTCGGCACCGCCGACAATGGCGCCTCGGTTTTTGCCGGGTAGGCCGCAGGGCAAAGACCGCTACAATCGACATGGCGCCACACGCGGCGCACGACACTGGGATTGGCAAAGGCTGGCGGGCCGGAAAGACACAAGACATGCCGCAGAACATCGAACAGATCGAAAACATCATGTGCGCGGCGCCGGTGATCCCGGTGCTGATCGTCGACAATCCAAAACACGCGGTGCCCATGGCCGAAGCGCTTGTCCGGGGCGGTCTTCCGGCGATCGAAATCACCTTGCGGACCGGTCACGCGCTGGAGGCCATCGACGCGGTCAACGAACATGTGGAAGGCGCCATTGTCGGCGCCGGCACGGTATTGAACGCGGAGCAATACGACGCCGCGGTTTCAGCCGGCGCACGGTTTATCGTATCGCCGGGCGCGACCGAGGCTTTGCTGGACGCCGCGGACGAACACAGCGTCCCATTGCTGCCGGGCGCCGCGACGGCGTCGGAGGTCATGCGTTTGATGGAGCGCGGATATTCGCGGTTGAAGTTCTTTCCAGCCGAACAGGCCGGCGGTGCCGCCTATCTGAAATCCCTGTCCTCGCCGCTTTCGGCGGCCAAATTCTGCCCGACCGGCGGTGTCGGCCTGGCCAATGCATCGGACTATCTGTCCCTGCCGAACGTCCTGTGCGTCGGCGGGTCGTGGATCGCCGATCCGCAAGCCATTGCGGGTGAGGATTGGCCGGGGATTGAGGCACGCGCAAAGGCTGCGGCCGGATTGGTCAAAACCTAAACGGCAACGTTGTCGTCAGACGCGACGTCGGACATGTCCTGCGTGTCCCAGACCAGCCGCAAGCCGGCGCTGCTGTCATTGCGCCAGACAAACTCCCCAAGGACCGGTTTATCGAACTTCTTGATGGACAGCATGACTTTGTCCGGCAGTTCGGCCAGACCAACAGCCGAAATGCGGCAGCCATTGGCGCCGGCATCGACGATCACGCCGGAAATCTCGGCCGTGCCATCCTTGTCCGTCAGCTTGACGGGGATCGACACATTGTTCCGCCGCTCCCGGCGCTTGTCGACCACAGACTTGTCATTCTTTAAAAAGACAACGGATGCATGAGCCCCTTTGACCGCGGTCACCTGAGCCTTGACCAGCGTGCCCGACTCTCCGACACGAATGCCGATGTTTTTTCGCAGTTCGGCAGCGTCATCCGAAGTTAAACGGCAGCCCCACTCGCTGACATTGGAAACAACTGCGGCCACACAAGTCAAATTGTCAAAGTCTACTACGAGGACTTCTTCGCTGGCGTCAGCTTTGTCCTGAAGATGGACCAGGGCATGCATAAAAGTAGGATCTCCTAATCAATTTGGACATTATATAGCGAATCTAGGTTTCCAGTTGTTTAAAATCGGGAATAAAACTTCCCCTTTCAATTTATAGACATGAAAATCTATCATAAGTTGTAAAAATTCCGTAGGGTTTTAAAATTTGACCCTTTCGACGAATTGGAGATGTGTTTCCCGGCGAAATGGGTCTCCAGTTCGCCCAAAGGGCTTAGGTCTGGGCAAAGCCGGCCAAGGCAACAACGGCCAGCATCGACAGCGCCATCGTGGCATTGATCAGAAAATGGCTGTTTTGCGACAGATCCAACCGGTGCAGCGTTGCACCGGCCGCAAGCCAGACAAGATGCACAGGGATCCAGATCGCATTGACGAGCGCGAACTTGACCACCGTTTCGATCAGCAGGCTTTCCGGATAAAAGGGAAAACCGGAAAAAAACGCTGTGTTGACCGCGTAGGCCTTCGGATTGATCGCCTGAAGCGCCAGCCCGCCACCGACACCGGGCGGACGTTCCGCGTGAATAAAGGCAATCCGGTTGCCGGAAAAGGCGATTTTTACCGCAAGGTACAAAAGGTAAGCCGCGGATGCGGCAAACAGAATTTGCCTTAAAAACGGCACCTGAAACACGGCGGCCGCGATCCCGCTGACCACCGCAAGCGCGACCAAATTGGTCCCTATAAACAGTCCAACAACATACCAAAGCGCCGGGCGGGCCCCAAATCCGGACGCGACACCTGCCGTCGATAGGACGCCGGGACCGGGTGTGATCAACAGAAAAAAGACCGCGGCCGCGAACGTGAGCATGGCGCTCTTGATAATGGTTCGATGCCGGTGCCGCAATGGCGCTCCGGGGACCTTAGACGGTAAATACAGTTTCTCCGAAACAAGTCGTCCTGGCGGTCTATTGTCCAAGCGTTCGCCCGCGCGGCCCAAAGGCAGGAATGGCGTCAACACCACTCATGGGCTCTCCCAAGCCTTTGCCGCCTGTGCTATTGCCGTGCTGGCAGTTTTGCCAAGCCAATTCAATGTCCCAAATCAGCGTGAGGAAGCCCGTATGGCACCGCCGGAAACACTCAAATCATTGGCCGATCACGCACAGCACCTCCAGTCCCGACCGCTGCTTCAATTGTTCACCGAGGATCCCGATCGGTTCGGCTCGTTTTCAGCCGCCTGCGATGATCTGATACTCGACTATTCAAAGTGCCATGTCGATGAAAAGGCGATGACGTTGCTGGCCGGCCTGGCAAATGAAGCCGGGGTCGAACAACACCGGTCTGACATGTTTTCCGGCGAAAAAATCAACCGCACCGAAAACCGCGCGGTCCTGCATACGGCGCTGCGCAATCGGACCGGCAATCCGGTCTATGTCGATGGCAAAGACATCATGCCGGATATCGCAGCAGTACTTGCCCGCATGTCTTCCTTCGCCGACCGGATCCGTTCGGGCGAACTGTCTGGTGCGACAGACCAACCGTTTACCGACATCGTCAACATCGGCATCGGCGGATCCGATCTCGGGCCGGCGATGGCGACGCTTGCGCTGGCGCCCTATCACGATGGCCCCGCCCTGCACTATGTTTCGAATGTGGATGGCGCCCACATCACCGACACGCTCAAGGAGCTTGATCCGGCCACCACCCTCTTCATCGTGGCGTCAAAGACATTCACCACCATCGAAACGATGACCAATGCGCAGACCGCGCGCGGCTGGATCGCCGATGCCTTGGGTGAAGCGGCGGTCGGCGACCATTTTTGCGCCGTATCCACCGCGCTCGGCAAGGTCGCGGACTTCGGCATCTCCGAGGCCCGTGTGTTCGGTTTTTGGGATTGGGTCGGCGGCCGCTATTCCATCTGGTCCGCAATCGGTTTGCCGCTGATGCTCGCTGTCGGTCCGGACGCGTTCCATGAATTTCTAGATGGCGCGCACGCCATGGATACCCATTTTCAAAGCGCCCCACTCCTTGAAAACCTGCCGGTGCTGATGGCCCTGATCGGCATCTGGAACCGGGATCTGCTCGGACATGCGACACGGGCGGTGCTTCCCTACGACCAGCGCCTGGCCCGCCTACCGGCCTACCTCCAGCAATTGGACATGGAGTCCAACGGCAAGCGCGTGACGCTGGCCGGCGAAGACCCTGCAATGAACACCGGTCCGATCGTATGGGGGGAACCGGGCACAAACGGCCAGCATGCCTTCTACCAATTGCTTCATCAGGGCATGACCGTAATCCCGTGCGAGTTCATCGTGGCGGCCAGCGGACACGAACCCGATCTTGCGCACCATCACGATCTGCTCGTCGCAAACTGCCTTGCCCAATCCGAGGCACTGCTGTGCGGCCGGACGCTTGAACAGGCGCAGGACCAATTGCGCGACGCCGGCATGGCCGATGGGGACGTGGACCGCCTCGCCCCGCACAAAGTCTTTCCGGGCAGCCGGCCGTCGCTGACACTCGTGTACGACCGGCTCACACCCTTTTCACTGGGCCGACTGATCGCGCTTTACGAACATCGCGTTTTTGTCGAAGGCGTTATCTGGCAAATCAACTCCTTTGACCAATGGGGCGTGGAATTGGGCAAGGAGCTTGCCACGTCTTTGCTGCCGATTGTGCAAGGGGAAGCGCCAGCCACAGACAAGGATTCGTCGACCAAGGGTCTGGTCGATCACATCCGGGCGCGACAAGGCCGCTGAATAGATCGGCGCAAGCCGGCCGCCACATTTTCGCCGCGCGGTCTTTTATATCCTACCGATCACTGCACACGCCAGCGGCCGGGCTAAAAGCATCAAACAAGGGAAAGCCGGACTTGACGAACAGGCTTTGGGGAGAAATCGCGAATTGCCGGACGTCACGAAGCGGACTAACCTCTTGGTATCGCAAACAACGGGCGCTTGCCTCAGAACGATTTGATCGAACTCATTGACACAACACTTTCGTCAAGCTTTGCCTTGAGTGACCAAAGATAAATGGGAGTCCCGAACCATGAAAAGACTCATTCTCGTCGCGGCGGCCGGTTTGCTGCTGACCGCCTGCCAATCGGACAGCCAGCGTGACCGGGCGCTCGTCGGCGGCGGATTGGGCGCTGCCACTGGAGCGGTCGTCGGATCGGCCATCGATGGCGGCGGCGCCGGCGGTGCAATCGCCGGCGCGGTGATCGGCGGTGTCGGCGGGGCGGTCGTCGGATCCGCGACGACGCCGAAAAACTGCGTGGCCTACGACCGGAACGGCAATCCCTACCGGGTCGCCTGCCCGTAACGGACCTGATATATTAACTCTTCTGGACAAGCACCAAGGACAAGTGCATGAAAAAGCTATTTTTACTCGGCGCAACAGCCCTGTTGCTGACAGCCTGCCAGTCCGACAGCCAGCGTGATCGTGCGCTCGTCGGCGGCGGCCTAGGCGCTGCTACTGGAGCGGTGGTTGGATCTGCGATTGACGGCGGCGGTGCCGGCGGGGCGATCGCGGGCGCCGTGATCGGCGGCGCCGGTGGCGCGATCATTGGATCGGCGACGACACCCAAAAACTGCGTCGCCTATGATCGGTATGGCAACCCGTACCGGGTCGCCTGCCCGTAATAAAGACAGGACCGACGCAGGCCAAATGCCGCGATAGACTGTCGGTGATTCGACAATTCACCGACGGAGCCCTTGCATGAAGCCAGGCTTGGCGGCCGCGGTATTGGCCCTGTTCCTTTCCGGCTGCGTGGCCAACACCGAGAGCCAGCGGGACCGGATGCTGATTGGCGGCGGATTGGGCGCCGCGACCGGCGCGGCAATTGGTACGGCTGCCGGGTCAACGGCGGGAGCAGCGGTTGCCGGTGCGGCGATCGGCGCCGTCGGCGGCGGCCTCATCGGCGTTGTGACGACGCCCCGAAGCTGTATTGCACACGACCCGGAAGGAACGCCCTACACGGTTGCCTGCCCCTAGATCCGGTCCGGTTCAACGGAACAATCTTTGGTTCAATCAGGCCCTGCCAGGCTGTCCCGGCAGGGCTTTTTGTCGCATCACGCCGCCTGGCTCGCGGTGTCGGTGAGCGCCGTGACGGGATCGACATAATCATATCCAAGCGCTTCGGCGACGGCGTTGCATGTCACCTTTCCGGCGTGAACATTCAGGCCAGGCAGGAACAGTGGATCATCCAGCAGCGCTTGTTTTGGGCCCTTGTCGGCCAAGGCCAGCGCAAACGGCAAGGTTGCGTTGTTAAGCGCCGCGGTCGACGTTTTCGGCACCGCGCCAGGCATGTTGGCCACGCAATAATGCACGACATCATCCACGATGTAGGTGGGGTCGGAGTGGGTCGTCGGCCGCGAGGTTTCAAAACAGCCGCCCTGGTCGATCGCGACATCGACAAGCACCGATCCGGCAGTCATGCGCTTGACCATGTCGGCGGACACCAGCTTGGGCGCCGCCGCACCGGCGACCAGGACCGCGCCGACAACAAGATCCGCCGCAAGCACGTGCTGTTCCAGCGCCGCGCGGGTGGAATAGATGGTCTTCAAGGCCGGGCCGTAGGTCTGCGACAAGTCGGCCAGAACCGAAACATTGCGGTCGAACACGGTCACATCGGCGCCAAGGCCCAGCGCCATGGTGATCGCATGGGACCCGACCACGCCACCGCCGATCACGACGACCTTGGCCGGCGCCACGCCGGGCACGCCGCCGATCAGCGTTCCCGATCCGCCATGTTCCTTTTCAAGCGCCTTGGCCCCGGCAATCACCGACAGCCGTCCGGCGACCTGGGACATCGGCGCCAAAAGGGGCAGGCTTCCGTCAGCACCCAGCACCGTTTCATAGGCGATGCACGTCGCCCCGGAGCGCACAAGATCCGCGGTTTGCGCCGCATCGGGCGCCAAATGCAGATAGGTGAACAGAATATGGTCGGGGCGGAGCATGGCGCGTTCGACGGCCTGCGGCTCCTTCACCTTGACGATCATGGTTGCGGCGTCAAAGACGTCCTTCGCAGAGGCTAGGATCTTCGCCCCGACTGCCTCATAGGCCGCATCATCGGCGCCGATGCCGGAGCCGGCCAGGGTTTCGACAAACACGTCGTGTCCATGCGCCACTATCTCTCGAACACTGTCCGGTGTCAGACCGACCCGGTACTCGTGGTTCTTGATTTCTTTTGGCACTCCGATCCGCATGACGTTTCCTCCGCATGATTGTCCATTTGCGGTGTATTTTACGCCCCTTTTGTCCGCATGTGCTTGCGTATATGCAGAGATATCGCCTAATCTTGCAATATTATTCGACAAATTTATCGAATAATAGAATTTTATGTGAGCGAGTGATGTCATGAAACTGGATTTGATCGACCGGCGGATTTTGGACGTCCTCCAAGCGGACGGGCGCATGGCCAATGCCGATCTCGCTGACAAGGTCGGATTGTCGCCGTCCGCCTGTCTGCGCCGCCTCAGGGCACTGGAGGAAAGCGGGATCATCGACAAATATGTCGCCCTGCTCGATCAGCGGAAGCTCGGCCGGCGCATGGACGTGTTTGTCGAGATCTCCCTGGTCGGCCAGTCCAACGAGGTCCTGGAGGCATTCGAACGGGCCGTGGCGCGGTCCGATGAAATCATGGAGTGTTTTCTGATGGCCGGCGATGCGGATTACATGATGCGGGTCACGGCCGCCGATCCGCTCGACTTCGAACGCATTCACCGCGAAGAACTCGCCCGTCTGCCCGGAGTGTTGCGGATGAAGTCGTCCTTTGCCATCCGGCCGATTGTCCGGCGCACGGCGTTTCCCATGGACACTGGCTGATCCGCAAAACCCGCCGTCCGCGAAACTGTCACCGGTCGACCTTCCTGGGCCGCGGGTCTATAGTCCCCTTCCGCACTTGTCACCTTCAAGGAACTCCCACCGTGCCGACCTCCGTCACGCGTCTTTTGGACACGACGTTTCAGCTCGCCGAATGCCCCACCTGGGACGAGCGCACCGACCGGCTGTTTTGGGCCGACATCCAGGGCCGGGCGATCCACGCCATGGATTGGAACACGCGGGAGACCACCCAGTGGGTTTTCGAGACCGAAGTCGGGTCCTTTGGCCTTTGCGGGGACGGACGGCTCATCGTGGCGGTTTGGGACAAGGTCATCCTGTTCGATCCGCAAACCGGCGATCGCAGCGTGCTGGCGGAGATCGAGCCGGACCTTCCCCACACCCGCCTGAACGACGGCAAGGTCGGCCCGGACGGCGCGTTTTGGGTCGGCACGATGGACATCAGGTCGCCGCGCGCGCCGATCGCAAGCCTCTACCGGATAGACGGATCAGGCGATGCCGCTCAGATCCGCAACGAACTCTATGTCTCCAACGGCCTCGCCTGGTCGCCAGATAGCACGACCATGTACCACGCCGATTCAAGCCCGGGCTGGATCGAGGCTTACGCGTTCGATCCGGCAACCGGCGCGCTTGGCGCCAAGATGCTGTTTGCCCAGCAGGCCGACGACACCGGACGGCCGGACGGTGCGACGGTAGACGCTGCGGGCAACTACTGGAGCGCGGGCGTCTCGGCCGGCGTTTTGAACTGTTTCGCGCCGGACGGCAGCATCACAGCCGCGATCGCCCTGCCCTGCCCCAAGCCGACCATGCCGTGTTTTTGCGGCCCCGAGCTCGACCAGCTGGTGATCACCAGCCTGAAGGCGTCACCGGAGACGGACGACGGTGTTTCCGGCGCGCTCTATCTTGTCGACGGCCACGGCGCAAAGGGCCTTCCGGCCCATCGTTTCAAGACAGCCTGAAACAGAACCGTCAGCGCGCGATCACTTGTAACAGCGGGCCGAGACCGGCCGCCAGACCGCCTGCGCGTCGCGCACTTTGACCGTGCGGGTGACCGTTTTGTAGACCGCGGGCTGCTGGACCACATGCGAGGACGCCGCGCGCACCAGAACGCGCTCCTTGACCGTTCCGTAAATCGCCGGCTGACGGATGGCGACCCGGCCGCCGGGCTTGACCAGAACGGTCTGGGCGACCGTGTTGTAGACAGCCGGATGCTTGACCTTGCACAGCACCTTCCGGCCCTTGCGGTATTGGTATTCCCAGCCAACGCTGGCTGGCCGGACCAGGACCTTGCGATGCTGGGTCTGATAGATGGGTGCGACGCTGCGATAGGTCACGCGCTCCGGCTGGACGACCACGCGTTTGGTTCTATAGCCGTAGACCGCGGGCTTCTTGACCACATGGCGGGTGGCCGGCTTCACGAGCACCCGCTCGTGCACGGTCTTGTACGCGGCCGGCACGACAGCCTTTTCGTAACAGGAGAGCGCCTTTCCGCCGGCCCATGCCGGACCGGCAACAGCGAGACAGGCCCCAGCGGCCAGGGCCACCGATAAAACGGTTCGACGCATCACACTTCCCCCACTCGCCTCCATGCCGCAGCGGCAGATTACGGGAAGTTAATGAAAGGTTAAAGAAAAATCCGGATTTTGCCTCATCGGACCGTCAATCCGCGTCGTAGTCCGTGTCCTCATTGATCACATGCCGGGCTTCCTCGGGGATCCAGGCGCCCCAACGCGGCTGCAAGTTATGATCGACCGATACCCGGTCATCGAAGACGAAGCACTCGCCCTTCCAGCGGCTTTTGTCTTCCGGGACTGTTTCCAGATAATTCAGGATCCCGCCCTCAAGATGATAGACCTCGTCAAATCCGGACCGCTTGAGCAGGGACGTCGCCTTTTCGCAGCGGATGCCGCCGGTGCAGAACATGGCGACCTTCGGTTTTTGGGTCAGTTCCTTCGCGTTTTCCGCCCACGCGGGGAAGTCACGGAACGACTGGGTTTTGGGGTTCACCGCACCCTCAAACGTCCCGAAGGCGTATTCATAATCGTTGCGCGTGTCGATGACGACGACGTCGGGATCCTCAATCAGCGCGTTCCAGTCCTCCGGCTTCACATAGGTTCCAACGACCTCGGTCGGATCAATGCCGTCGACCGCGAGCCGCACGATTTCCTGTTTCAGCCGCACTTTCATGCGCTTGTAGACATGCCGGTCGGTCCAGGATTCCTTGTGGGCTAGACCGGCAAGGCGCGGATCGGCCCGCAAGTGAGCGAGCACGTCGCGCACACCCGCCTCCGGCCCGCAGATCGTGCCGTTGATGCCCTCTGAGGCCAGAAGCAGGCTGCCGCGCACATTCCGCGCCGTGCAATAGGCCTTCAAGGGATCGCGGAGATCTTCAAAATCCTCAAGCGGCGTGAACTGATAGAGCGCGGCAACGAGAAACCGGAACATGGCGGAACGGCAAGCAAACAGAGTGATCGGGAACGGTCCGCGCCCTCTATACCGCCATCGCCGCCCTTTTGAGAAGTCCGCAATTTATCGGAAAGCCGCCCGCCACTGCAGGGGAGTGAGGCTTATGCCGCCGCCTTCAGGGCCTTGAGCAGTTTCAGAACCTCTTCGTCGTCGGAGACGGCGGACGCGGCGGTTTTGGCGGCCGGTGCGGACCGGGCCAGGGCTTCCAGGACCGCGATGAAACAGAGGACGTCACCGGCTATCGTTTGCTGCTTCTGGGCGGCGACGGCGTTTTCATACAAGATGCCGGTTGAGTGGGCCAGCGAGCCGTAAATGGCGGCCATGGCGACGCCAGGGCCCATGCCCGGCGGCATTGTTTCAATGTTTGCCGGCCCGGCGGGTTCGGATTGTGGATTGGTGGATGAACCAGTGTCGGTGGTGGTTTTCGCTTGCGGCATGGGACACATCCTCTATCTGACCGGCGCAGCCCGCCGGCCGACTTTGGAAACATCTGGCCCCTGCCGCGCGCGGTCTGCCTTGAAAGTGGCGATGACGGCGCGAATTCACGCAATAACACTCTCCATAGTTGTAGTAAAATGTCAAGACAACGCCCAAAAGCTTCGTCCCGGCTGGTCCGGAACGAAGCCTAAGGGCGCGTTGTTGTATGTGCCGGCCGGGCCTACCGGCCGCCGCCGAAAGCGTTCAGCACCGTGAGCAGGCTTGTCAGGTTGTCCGAAACACCGGTCTGACCGACCTTCTCCGTGGCGCCCGCGCCGGCCATGGTGTCCATGCTGTAAATCTGCATGACGCCCTGGTTCACCGCAGCTTGAGCAAGAATGTTCTGCTGCTGCTGGGCGGAGACAGCGTTTTCGAACAGAATACCGGTCGAATGGGCCATCGACTGGTAAAGGGTGCTGATGGCGATCGCCGGAGATTCGCCCACCACCTTCACGTTGGATTGGGTGACGGCGTCCGTGACCATCGGGTTCACCGTTACAGGATCAGGCATTTCGTTACTCCTTAATGCTGTGCCGGCGGTCTTGCCGGCTATCGGCACCTTCTAGGACGTCTCGTGCTGCCGCGCGTGAACAGATAAACCCACTAAATGATTGTGTTTTTTCGAACAAAAGAGGAACCGGCCGGTGGCATGTCCATGTTGTGGTCATGTCGGCTTCTGCATCATTTTTTCCGCCTGAGCCCGCAGTTGCGCGAGCTGCTTTTCCACTTCCCGGGACACCATCGACTGGATGTTCGCGGTCAGCATGTTGAGCTGATAGGCGGTCTTCGGGTCCGCCGGGCCCAGTCCCGGGATGCCGTTTGGAAACGGCGGCGCGCTGCCGGCGGCGGTTGCGTCTGAACCGGCCGCGGCCAGGCCTGCCTTGGCGGTCTTCAAGATCTCCGTCAGCGATCTTTTGTTCTGCAGGATGTCCTGAAGCAGGTCGTGCTGATGTTGCAGGTCCGCGGACAGCGTTTCGGCCTTGTCCTTGGCGTCCTGGAGCACTTTCTCCACGACCTTCAGCCCCTCATCCAGCGCATTTTCACTTTCCTCGCGCTTTTTGAGGATTTCTCCCGCGACCTCGATGACAGTGGGAAGTGACCGGTAAGCGGCCTGATAGTCGTTTTGCAGCGCGCTGGTCTTGATATAGCTCTCAAGCAGGGACTTCAGCGCGTCGGCCGGCGCGGATTTGGCCGATCTAGCCGCTCCCGCCCTTGCGTTTGCCTTTCCGCTCTCCTGGCTTTGCTCCGGCATTGTCGGTCTCCTTCAGGCGCGTTTCTTCAATGGTGACCGTTTCGGAAACGGCGGTTTCGGCTTGAATCTCCGGATCGGCCGCCGCGTCTTCGCCGCGCTCATCAATACCGGCTGCTTCAGCGCCGATGGTCTGGTTCCAGTCCCGTTCGACACCGCGTCCGTTGTAACAATGGCACGCTTCTGGCCGTCCTTGCGCGGACGCACAACAACAGCACACAATGATGTTCCCGCTTGCGCCGGATCCAAAAAACACCGGCGGGAATTCGGCGGCTGGAAGGTCAACGGCATCTGGCGCAACAATGGCGTTCACGGTGATTTCGGCGTTCACCAAGGTCCAGCGCGCGGCCGAAAGCAGCGACAGATACCGTGGATAGGCGGTATACAGGCGATCGATATCAGCCGGCTCGCCGTCGCTTTCAAGCGCCTCCATCCATCCCACCATACCTTGCGTGATGAGATGATCCAGTCGCCGGTAGATGACTTCCAGTTCCGTATCCATATGCGGTTCTCCCGTCAGCACAGCCAGATCAGCCGCCAAACCCGGTTCTACGGTCGCGCGGAAATCCTATTCGCCCTTTCGCGGTCCAAGCATGCGTCGAAGGAGGAGCCGTAAAGCGGCCTTTTGATCCGGACTCAAGCTTTCGATGACGTCGCGCAAGGGCTTCTGGTGTTCAGGCGTGTCCCCGGTCCCGTCTGGCTCCGGCGGCGTCTTAGGCGTCTCGTCATCGCCGTCCGTGTCATTGAAATGCACGGCAAACACCGGCCCTGTCAGATGGGCATTTTCCCGGTTCTGTCTCGCATCTTGCATCACATTGCTCCACCTGTTTCACGCCTTATCCGGATTTCAGATCCGTAAATACGGTTTGGGCGGATGACCCGGCCGTGTCGCTCACGTTGCCGTAGACCGTCACCGCCTGGGACACCATATTCTGGATTTCCTTCATCAGCGGGATTTCCTCGATCGCGTGGATGGGCCCCTCGGCCGCCTTCTTGATCGCGACGGCCTGCGCGGCGACCGCGATTTGCATGATGGCGTTCATGTAATTGGCAGCGTCCTGCACCGCGAGACCGGTCACCTGGCCGACCATGATTTCAGGCGGCGTGGTGACGATCTCACTGTCGTAGGAGGCGGTTTCGGTGTTGGAAAACTGCACCGCCTGGACGATTTGCGCATTCAGAGCCGATGTGTCGGGCGCGCCCGGCTGTCCGCCGGTGCCGTTTCCCGATTGGCCGCCATTGTTGCTGCCGGCGTTGTCATTCTGGCCGTCTGATGCCCCGGACGCCGAACCATTGTCGTCAACACCGGCCGAACCTAAGCTCCTCGGCGACACTTTGTTTTTGACCTTTTTCGGCCGCAACCGGCCGTCGGCGCCGCGGCGAAGCGCCGGTTCCGCATCCCCTGCAATCGGCTCGGCCTTGGCCATTGAGAGCGGTGCCTGAACAGGTGTTTTCTTCTGGAAGAGTTTATCGAACCACATGAGGATGCTCCGGAGGATGCGGTGTTACTTCTCGCCGATATCCATGATCAGCTGACACGCTTTCGACACGACCGCCGTCGTGATCTGGTTCATCGCCTGCTGGCTGTGCACCGCGTTTTGAATCGATAGTCCAGACGCATGACTGGCAACCTGATAAAGGCTCGCGATCGCCTGGGCCGGCGCTTCGGCGACGACTTTCACATTGGTCTGGGTTACCGCATCGGTGACCTGTGCATTGACGACATCAGCCATGATCGTGTCCCGTCATGTAATCCTCTCCGGCCGGAAATCCGGGCGGCGTTTCGAAGGCGTCCGCCGACCGGCGGTGCGGCATGTGCAAAGACGCGTCAGCCGCGCGCTTGTGAAAGCCGGCGCCCGTCCTGAATCTGCTGAAGCTGCTCGTCCCCCAGGGCCTTGCGCAGGTGGTCGCGCAAATGCTGCACGCGCTTGCGGGCCAGCGGCTCGGAAATCGCCAGACGGCTTGCGATCTCCCGGTATGTGCAGTCCTCGCAAAACCGTAGCTGGAACACCTCGCCGAGCTCCGGTGCCAAACCGCTCACGACACCGAGAACCTGACGCAAGGCATCTTGATGCCGCAGCGTGTGCTCCTGATCGGGTTGCGTATCCGACAGGCCCGCCGAGTTGTCCTGGTAGACATCGGCATGAAAGTCGCGCACCTGACGTTCCGAACTCTGCCGGCGCAATCGGCTGATGTGCTCGTTTTTCATGGCGAACAACAAAAACGCCCTTGGCTCGCGCACGTCCGTGGCATGCCGTTGCACATGGCTCACGGCCTTGATCAAGGTGGCCGACAGCAGGTCTTCCGCATCTTCCTGGTTGCCTTTCGTCAGTCTCAGCGCCCGGCGCCGCAACACGCAGGCATCGTCGATCCAGCTCATCCACAACCCGGCCGAACGCAGTGTGCCGGTTTCTTCGGAACCGTTTTGCCTTGGCACTCTTGTCTCCTCAGCTCCTGCCCAAACACTGCTCTCGGATGTTGATCCATGGGACGTCAGGAAATTTTTCTTGTGAAAATATTCAGCGAAAAAACCGCGCCTGTTTTTGCAGTCTTGCCGGGTACCGGGACGCATGACGGTCATCTCGCCGCGCCGGACCCCGCATCGTTCATGACACCAGGGCAATCAGTGGATTTTGGATCAAAACAAAAACATTTATAGAACAAAATGATTGAAAGACTAAACTTTAAATTTAGTAGCGGTTGCAATTGCCCGACAAAAGCGAAGCGTGAGCCGGTCACGGCAAGACTCCGGATGGATGCTCAGCGCCATGACAAGCGCAGATCCCGCTGGCGCTGTGTTCGATCATTCGGCTGAGTTGAGGAGTGCGTCGCAAGGGCGCCAGATGCGCGGCGATCCGATACGGCCTCGGCGGCCCATGTTGCGCGGACTGCCTGGAAACCGCGCGTGCGCACCATGCGCCGCTGCCGACCATGCCCCGGACCAGCCCGCGCTGGCGCGCGGAAGTGAGAACCACGATAGGCTGTGTTCAGCCAGCCTTCCACTTGATGGAACAGCCCATGGACGGGATCTGGTCAGCCGGCCCCTTGCCGGTTTCCGCGACCTGCCGCATGGCCTCAAAAAGGTCCCGCCGAAGGTCCGGTGGGCCGGCCTCGGACCGGGATGCATCGAGCCGGCCGCGATATTGCAGCTCGCACGCTGCATTGAAGCCGAAAAAATCCGGCGTGCAGGCGGCCCCGTAGGCCCGCGCGACCGATTGATCTTGATCGTACAGATACGGAAATGGAAAGTTCTCCTTTTCCGCCAGATCGATCATTTTTTCAAAGCTGTCCTGCGGATAGGCCTCCGCGTCATTGGAGCTGATCGCGGCAACGCCAATGCCAAGCGCTTGAAGGTCGCGGGCATCGCGCAAGATCCGGTCCCGCACCGCGATCACATAAGGGCAGTGATTGCAGATAAACATGATCAGCGTGCCGTTCGGGCCGGCGATATCGCCAAGATTGTAGGTCTGACCGTCCGTGGCCGGCAGCGTGAAATCCGGCGCCGGCCAGCCAAAATCGCAAACGGGTGGAATGGCGGCCATGACAAGCCTCCCTGTTCGATCATCTCATCCGGTGCTGTAACCCTTTCCCGGCCGCCGAGTGGCGCAGGATCGGCTTTGCAGCAGTGTCAAATCGAACAGTATGCGCCGAGGCCCCGATCCGCCAAGTCTTTCCGAACGGGGGCATATGACGGCTTGTGCCGCATACGGCGCCATCCGCCGCATTCTGAGCCCCTCCACCGCCAAGTCTCCATTGATCCTGGCGCAGGCCACCACGGACATTTATTGAAGGCAACAGACGATACGAAAGCCTGTGATCGTTGGACAGTACACGTGGCACGCGTCGATCCAGCCTGCCGTGCGTTTAAGGGCCTTCGACGAGTGGCACACAGGCGGTCAAAGGGCGATCGGTATTTGCATGCAATCGTCAAGCGAATGGGACTAGGGTCAGGACCCCTTCATCTGGTTGAAATGGTATGAAGCAATTTGCTTCGATACGAGAAGCAAGCGTGCCGGAAACCTTCCGGTTTTTAAAGGTTTGCGACGCTGTCGCGGGGCAAATCGCTCCTATCCCGAAGCGACGCGGACCAGCTTCGATCTGCTGTGTCGAACCGCTCAACCGGGCCACCAGCCCGCGTGTCGCGTTTATCCTTGCATCTCGTCGCCGGTTGCAGCGCCATTACAATCACATTAATGAGTCCTGACCCCGGGCTGAAGCGCGCGTTTTGCCTGGCGCCCCCACTCAATCGACGTGTGAGCCTTTCGATGGCGATTGCAACCACAAAAAGCGGACCAGCGTCCGCAGCGCCGCTGATCATCCGTCCCGCGGAGCTCGGCGATGCCGCCGCCTTGGCCACGATTTACGCCCATCACGTGCTCCATGGCACTGCAACATTTGAAGAGGTGCCGCCGGGCGAAGGGGAGATGGCAGCGCGGTTGTCCGAACTGCGTGCGGGCGGGTATCCCTGGCTTGTCGCCGAGGACGATGACGGGCTTTCAGGCTATGCCTATCTTGGCCCGCACAAGGCCCGTTCGGCCTACCGTTTCACTGCCGAAGATTCTGTCTATATCGCGCCCGAACGCACCGGCCGCGGCATTGGCACTGCGCTTCTCGGCGCCTTGCTTTCCGATGCCGAGCGGTTGCAACGGTTTGCGACCGTGATGGCGGTGATCGGTGACAGCGCCAACGCCGCCTCGATCGCGCTGCACCGCAAACATGGTTTTGAATTGATCGGCACCGCGAAAGGACTGGGTTATAAGTTCGGCCGGTTCATCGACGTGGTCTACATGCAGCGGTGGATGCCCGACGGTCCGCGCATGTGACACCCCGGAGGGGTTGCAAAAACTCCATTCTGCACGTCTTTTTTATCGATTTTAGAAATAATAATTGCTAAAATCGCAAAAACAGACGGGAGTATGAACGGTATGCAGGCTGCCACTGATGGGTCAACGCGAAAAATCCAGTTGTGGTTTCAAAAAGTTCTCGCAACCTGCGGCCACAAGCAGTCGGAAATCGCCGCGCTGCTCGATCTCCCGTCCTCGGCAATCTCGAAAATCAAATCCGGACAGCAGAACCTGGGTGCGGCGGAGTTATTGAAGCTCCATGAATCGCTCAATGTTCCCCTGCCCGACCTCGGCTATCGCGGCAAAGGGGATCGCGAGACAGCGCCTCAACCCGCACCGCGCGGCATCGACCGCGCCCTGTTCGACGCCGCGTTCGATCAGGTCGAACAAACCGATCGGTTGTTGCCCGAACACCAGCGGATGAACCAGCATGAAGTGTTGGAGACCGTTTTTTACGTCTATCGAAAAATGGCGAAAGAAAAACACAGCGCCTGGAGAAAGCCGAGTGATGATTGAAAAAAGCAGCTACAATTTCTCAAGGTCGCAACTGAAATTTCTTGACCTGTTTAAAATCGCGGCCGAGTTCGACTGCCTCTATTTGCTTGATTTTTACTGTTTTGATTTGTTCGATCATGATCAGATCGGCAAGCTCAACGAACGGGAACAGGCGGAACTGGCCGATGCCGCCCGGCGCGAGATTTTTGAAGAGGCGCTGGCCAAAGGCTATGAGCCGCCCCATTTCGGTTACGCCGGAGGCTCCCATGACCGCCTTTGTTGAGCGGCTCGACCTGTCGCATGTGGAGAACGGCAGCGCGGGCGAGGAAGCACGTTATCTGCTGCGCACCTGGCGCGAGAACAACGGCCTGATCGTCCGCGATTGCCGGATGAGCCGTGTCTCAAAACACCTTATGCTCTTCGCGCCAATCTGCATCGAGGACGATGTGCCGCCTGTGAAATTCATCGGCAAGGAAACAACCTTCCGGCGTTATTTTCCGCAGGCCGCAGCCTCCAATGAACCCCCCAAATCGCTCCCGCTCATGTACCGCAAACGCCAGGCGGCCGGCTACAACGCCGCGCTCGCCGGTGAGCCGTGGTACGACGTTCAACGCACCGGAACGCTGTTGGGTCGTGGAACGCCCGAC
The DNA here is from genome assembly GCA_017643215.1 of Roseibium sp. Classification (GTDB taxonomy): domain Bacteria; phylum Pseudomonadota; class Alphaproteobacteria; order Rhizobiales; family Stappiaceae; genus Roseibium. The sequence continues at coordinate 132,855 of JAEPNV010000003.1, forward strand.
CTCACGCTGGACCGTCTGGTTCTGAAGTTTCGATCCGGGGCTGGTTTTGAGCGGATTTTTTGCTTGTTACGGGTCGTGGCGGTCCATCGAGCATCCGGTCGATCATGTCCAACACGTCCTCTCTCGAATTGGCGGCAAGGATCAGATTGTCGTCAATCGGCGCCGGTCCGCCCCTCAACCAGCGGACCGCTTGTTCATGCACCCGGGCAAAGCCACAATCGAGCAGAAATCCATTCTTGAACGTGCGCGCTTCCATCCAGCCGTAAAAATAGTCCGCATCCCACTCGTCCAGCGCCTCGATCTGTGCCATTCGGTTTAGGTAGCCGCCGAGCTTTTTGCCGCGCCAATCCGCATTGACCTCTGTTCCGCCGAGATAAACGGTCTTGCCGGTGATGTACTGCGCGAACCGCGGCTGGTCCGGAGCAAGAACCACCCGTTCGCCAAGTTCGGTTGGATAGCAACGATGAAAGTACTTGCGCCAGAATTCGGTGAGGGTCATTGGCGGCACCATCGCATCAAGGCGCGCGCATACCCGGCCGACCAACCGGCCGTTGCTGTCGATCAGGCCGAGCCAAAACGCCCGGCCGTTGGTATAGGTGTTGAGCTTTGGCGTGAAATGCGCTTCCAACACCTTGATCCCGTTTAGCGCCGCCAAACGGTCAACCTCTTCGAAATCGTATCCTCGCCGAAGCGTTAATCCGTGACTGCTGAACACCTGATCGATCTTGCCCCATGCCCGCCGCAGACGCGGTTTGTCGATCTCAAAGTCCAGCCTGTGCATCCCCGGTCATCTCTTTCTTCGCCGACATGTTTGCATTTTCCGGCAACATCAGAGCGCAAAACGCCATCCGCCCTATTTATACGAGTGCGAAGAAAAAGGGAGGGTATGTTTGACACTGCCCACTTAACAGTATGCCTTAGCGTGAGCCGCAACCACAAATCAGCCAAAGTCTCAGATCGCGGTGACCGACGGCCCGCCTCGGCCCGCAGGGCCCGCGCCGAAACGCCAAGACCAGCAGGTCCGGTGCCACGCAGAAAGCCGCACGCAGTCGACAACCCGTTCGGCAGGCGGTTGTCATCCGTGTCTCCGGTACAAACCGTCACCCATGTTGTCGAGCCGGACGCTGGAAAAAGAGAAATTGGTGGGTGAGCAGGGACTCGAATCCTGGACCCGCTGATTAAGAGTTTTAGCTGAACCGTATTTTTCAATAACTTACATAAAATCAACAAATAAGTCGTACGAATTTAGGCCACAAACAACCTTTTGGTAGAGGCCGCACCGAGGCTTCTCATTCTTGTTCATTTCGTTTGTTCGATTTTAGCCACGGCTTCATTTCTTCGCGTGAGATGGCATCTGCAGAAATTCCTTCCATTCGCGATGCAGCAAATCGTGTGTAGCCCTCAGCCTCTCGAACGGCTGCCCGGACCGTCCTGATCAATTCCAAACACTGTTGAAAGTCTCGCGGGCGAGTTTCTTGGAAAAAGCTCTCGTCAATATATTTGAAGTCTTTCTCCCCCTCAAAGGGCTCAATTCTCTTACTGAGATTAACCACATCCACACGCAAATTAGATACCTCCCTATTCAGCTTGATAATATTATCCAATATATCAGAGAGATACTTCTTTACTTCTCCATCCCTATTTTCTGACATGAAACCATCCAATCAATTCTCAATAACTACCGATATCGAGCGGAATTTCGAGCGCAAATACTCTCACAACTCAGTCCGAAAAGGCAATTTCAAGAACTTGGTTTTTCGGCTAGAACCGCTGATCTAAAACAAGCTGCCCCGGTCAACAAAATCAAAGAGTTACCTAAAGAAGAAAGTCGCATACGATTTTCAACCTACGGCAGCTTTTTTCAAGCCGAATTTCAGTTAACTATTCAAATTCAAAAAACAAATTCAATAGTTAACGCAACACCATAAAATGAAAATTCTATCAAAGGCTGTACGAATTCATAGCGTGAGAAAAACAAAACTCTTTCTTTTCAATAAGTTACAAGAAGTCGAAATTAAATTCGTATACCGCAAGGCCGCACGAAAGGTCACGCAGTCTGACCTAAATCTACCAAATAATTCCAATAAGTTATGGTGGGTGAGCAGGGACTCGAACCCTGGACCCGCTGATTAAGAGTCAGCTGCTCTACCAACTGAGCTACACACCCTTGCCCGCCGTCGTGCCATGGCGCGGCGTCGATCGCTTTTATAGGCACAGTTACCGGCGGTGGCAATCCCGTTCATGGCGCCCCAGCGGACCGGCAACGCCGTCCCGGTCCTGGCGGACAGCACAAGCTGCGCCCAACGGCCGGTTTACCTCACGCCGGTTTGGGCGCCTGCCCTTTATTCGACGAGCGGGTCAGTTTTTTCAGCCATTGGTGCTTCTTCACGGCCTCCGCACCACCACGGGTCTGCGTGAACAGTTCTAGCGTGTCATACTCAGCTTCCGTCGGCGGCGTAATGGCCTTGTCCATATAGTCGAATCGCTTCGGATCGTGCCAGAGTTTCATGGTAACGCGCTCGTACCGCCACCGCCGGAATGTGAGCCAGCAAACGCTGAGAAGGGCGTGCGGCCAAAACTTCAAATAGAACAGAACCGCATTTTCCTTGGGCAGGCCGGGGCGCCGGTCCAGCCGATGTTTGATGCGGAAAAATCCGCCATCAAGCGAATAGACATCATACAGACGTGTGGTCTCGCCATACAGCAGCAGACGGTTTGCGGTCGTCATTTTCTTGTCGCTGCCAAGCGCTGCCGCACGGCGCAAAACGGTGACGCAGTGATCCCGGCTATAATACCGGCGCCAGGCTTGCCGGTAGAGCCGATCGAGTTCGCCATCGGCGAAATTCGGGTGCCGGAACACCGCATGCGTCAGGTCGTATTTGTTGAGATCCGGATCGAGCCATTCCCCCTTTTCGACCGCGGTCTTGTGGTCCATGGACCCATGCAAGGGCGTCAAAATCGACAGGGACAGGATGTCGATCGGCAACTCGCGCTTGATGATATCTATGTCATGGAGAACGGAGGCCCGCGTGTCGTTTGGAAATCCGATGATGTATCCGGCGGTGATCACGACCGGATATTGTTTCCAGGCAAGGAACATGGCCCGGTAGTCGGTGACTTTGTTCTGCCGCTTTTTTGAGGCGGCCAAATTGTCCGGGTTGATGTTTTCAAGACCGACAAAAACCTGGTCCACCCCGGCACGAACACATTTTTCGATGAACCGCGGGATTTTGTGGCACAGCGTGTCGACCTGGATGATCAAGGTGAAGTCCAACCCGTCCTCTTCCCGAAGGCGGATCAATGTATCAAGGTGCGGTTCCCAACTCCGGTTCCTGGCGAAATTATCGTCGGTGATGAAAAACTTCGTAATGCCTTGTTCGTTGTGTTTGCGAATGATCGTTTCCAAGTCCCCCGGCGCGCGAAACCGGCTGCCGCGGCCCTGAACGTTGATAATGCAGCAGAACGTGCATTCGAACGGACAGCCGCGGCCCAGATCGAAACTGCTGTATCCCATCGTGGAGCTTTCGATGACCGCCTTGTCCACCATCGGGATCGGCTGCCCTTCCAGATCGGGCAGGTCGCGCAGAAAATCGTAAACCGGGGCAAGCGCGCCGTGATAGGCATCTTGCAGCACCGGATCGAACCGGCCGCCCTCCGCTTCGCCCAGAAAGAAGCTGATACCGAGATCGCGGGCCGCGACCATTTCCGGCGTTGGCGCCGCCAGCATCGCCGTACAACCGGTGACATGAAAACCGCCGATGCATACGGGGATGCCGGCGGCGCGAAGCGGCCGGGCCAGGTCGATCGCCCGCGGGAACTGATTGGTTTGAACACCGACGAAACAGACCAGCGCCTTCGCGTCGCTTTCGCGTATCTCCCGAACGATTTTGGCGGCTTGGACCCGCGTATTGCCTTCATCAATGGCACATACCTGGATGTCGACTTCCGGACCCAGCACGTTCCGGTCGCGGCAGTCTTCGGCAATGCCATAGATGCAGGCCAACGAGTTCGCCGGGATTGACGTCCGCAGCCAGTGGATCGGGTAGCCATCGTCGTCGTATTTCGACGGCCGGATCAGATAAAGATTGAATGTTTTTGCCACGCCGCCCCCCTCGCCGAAGCCTTTTGCATTGTTCAACTCGGAGCCGGCCTGGCCCATGAACAACCCGATGTCTAAAGAGCACCTTTGGCATCATATCTGTTTTCATTCCGAAGGATAAGCGGCAGCCTCTTATAAATGGGGTTGCCAGCGGGGTCGAAGGCGACAGCTTGGACCGGCTGCCATTGCTTAGCCGAGCCCGTGACCATCCGTGGGCGCGTCCCGCAGGTGGTCCAGCCATGGCAGTTGGCCGGAAACGAAGATCTGCAACTTTCAAAAACAAACGCCCCCTTTCGAGCAACAATTGATATTATGACTTGACCCCTCCAGGCCCTCTGTCTAGTGTGCGCCGCGGTGTAGGCGGGAGTACCGTCTGCGGAACAGCTTGGCGCGGATGGCCGCGACGGGAAATGTGATGGGCAAGCAGGACGGTGCATCGAGATGACGATGTCTCTCATTCTTGTAGTAGGAAGGCGTGCCATCGGGACGGGATAACCTGTCCGGATCGCTGGCACGCATGACAAGGCTCCTTCGGGGCCTTTTTTTATTTCCCGCAGCCGGGTCCTCCGACCGGAAAAGCGGGCCAAAGCGCAGGCTTAACGCGCTGCGCGAAACATGAAAGAAGAGCCAAAGCCCGATTCCAGTCGGACGGGTCGCAGACTAAGGAAGCAGGAAATGACACGGGAAATGACCGGCGCCGAAATGGTGATCCAGGCGCTGAAGGATCAAAGTGTTGATACCGTATTCGGCTATCCGGGTGGTGCCGTGCTTCCGATCTATGACGAGATCATCCAGCAGGACGGGCTCGACCACATCCTGGTGCGCCATGAGCAGGGCGCCGGCCATGCCGCCGAGGGCTATGCCCGGGCGACCGGAAAACCCGGCGTCGTTCTGGTCACATCCGGCCCCGGCGCGACCAACATGGTGACCGCGCTGACCGACGCCATGATGGATTCCATTCCGCTCGTGTGCATCACCGGCCAGGTTCCCACGCATCTCATCGGCAACGACGCGTTCCAGGAATGCGACACGGTCGGGATCACGCGACCCTGCACCAAGCACAACTGGCTGGTCCGGCGGATCGAGGATCTGCCGCGCGTCCTGCATGAGGCCTTTTATGTCGCGACCTCCGGCCGTCCGGGGCCGGTCGTGGTCGACATTCCCAAAGACGTTCAGTTCGCGACAGGGGTTTACAGTGGGCCGAGCGCCAATCCGGCCGCGGCCCACAAGAGCTACCGTCCGCAGGTGAAGGGTGATGCCGCCGCGCTGCGCCGGGCCGTGGAGATGATGGCGGCGGCCAAGAAACCGGTCCTTTACACCGGCGGCGGCGTGATCAACTCCGGACCTCAGGCCGCCCAACTGCTGCGCGAACTGGTCAGCCTGACGGGCTTTCCGATCACATCAACATTGATGGGATTGGGCGCTTATCCAGCCTCCGGTGACAACTGGCTGGGCATGCTCGGCATGCACGGCACCTATGAAGCCAACATGGCGATGCACGATTGCGATCTGATGATCAATATCGGCGCCCGCTTCGACGACCGGATCACCGGGCGCCTGGACGCGTTTTCGCCCAATTCGCAGAAGATCCACATCGACATCGATCCCTCCTCGGTCAACAAGACCGTAACGGTGGATCTGCCGATCATCGGTGATGTCGGCCATGTTCTGGAAGACCTCGTCCGGCTGTGGCGGACGTCGTCGGCCCGCGCCGATGCGGCGGCCTTGAAGGCCTGGTGGGCGACGATCGACACCTGGCGGGCCCGCAACTCCCTCGCCTACCGGCCGAATCACGATGTCATCATGCCGCAATATGCCATCCAGCGGCTCTATGAACTGACCAAGGACCGGGAGACCTACGTCTCCACGGAGGTCGGCCAGCATCAGATGTGGGCCGCGCAGTTCTACGGCTTCGAGGCGCCGAACCGGTGGCTGACCTCCGGCGGTCTCGGCACCATGGGCTACGGGCTTCCGGCCGCCATCGGCGCGCAGATTGCCCATCGCAACGCGCTCGTCATCGACATTGCCGGCGATGCCTCGATCCTGATGAACATCCAGGAAATGTCGACGGCCGTTCAATACAATCTGCCGGTCAAGATTTTTATCTTGAACAACCAGTATATGGGCATGGTGCGCCAGTGGCAGCAGCTCTTGCACGGCAACCGCCTGTCACACTCCTACACCGACAGTCTGCCGGACTTCGTCAAGCTTGCCGAAGCCTATGGCGGTGTCGGCTTCCGGGTCGACAAACCGGGCCATCTGGACGATGCGATCGAGGAGATGATCGCGGTCGACCGGCCCGTCCTGTTCGACTGCCGGGTGGCGAACCTTGCCAACTGCTTCCCGATGATCCCCTCCGGCAAGGCCCACAACGAGATGCTGCTGCCCGACGAGGCAAATGACGAGGCCGTTGCCAGCGCGATCAGCGCCGAAGGCAAGGCCCTGGTGTAACGCCCCGGACAAGGAACAAAGAACATGAACGCCCAAAATCTCTCCGCGCCGTCGGCCTATTTCCTCGCCGAGGTCAGCGATGTCCAGGAAACCCACACCCTCTCCGTGCTGGTCGACAACGAACCCGGGGTGCTTGCCCGGGTGATCGGCCTTTTTTCAGGGCGCGGCTACAACATTGACAGTCTGACAGTCTCCGAGACCGAGCACGAAAAGCACCTGTCGCGCATCACCATCGTCACCACGGGCACGCCCATGGTGATTGAACAGATCCGCAACCAGCTCGACCGTCTTGTGCCGGTACACCGGGTGACGGACCTGACGGTCGAGGCCAGGCGGGCCAGTCAGGACAAGCCGCTGGAGCGCGAACTCGCTCTGGTCAAGGTTGCCGGCACCGGCGAAAAGCGTCTGGAAGCCCTGCGTCTCGGCGATGCCTTCCGGGCGACCGTCATCGATGCCACGACGGAGCATTTTGTGTTCGAGATCACCGGGCGGACCAACAAGGTCGAACAGTTCATCTCGATCATGAAACCACTTGGACTGGTCGAGGTCTCCCGTACCGGCGTTGCCGCCGTGCAAAGGGGGCCGGAGGGGCTGTAGGTCCGAATTTCACCGGTTCGAGAGATACTCAGCAGGCCGTCAATCCGTGGCAGGCGTTTTTATGTGCGGATCTATGCGGGTGGAAACGGCCTGCAGCGCGCGCGTGTTCGGTGCGGATGAAGCCAGTTCGCAAATCTTGGATCGCGCTTTGGTCAGGCCCTACTCGGGCCAGAGCGCGGTCTCGGGGTGAAACTGCGACCAGGCAAACCAGAAGGCCTGGTGGCTGCCAAGATCAGCGCCGTTTGCATCCACAGCCCGAATGCCGCCGCCGTCGAGTTTCAGACGCACATTCGCAAAGGCGATCTCGTCTCCGTTGCGCAGGGCCACCAGCGCTTTGCTTCTCTGAAACGCCACCGGTTTTCCAGAGGCGGTAATCGCGCCGATCACGTCTTCATGAACGGGCAAGCGCGGGTCGACGTCCCCGATCGGAAAAATCGGGCCATCGGCATCCCGCGTGTTGCGAAAATCCGGATCACGGCCGAGGGCGTACTGCTCCTTCAGGACCGTTGTTTCAGGGTGATCCCGCTTCCACCGACCCCAATCGGTCGTCACGACGCTGGCCTGTTCAAGTTTCACATTCTTGTCCGCAAGCGGCCCGGTGACCGCATGGCCGAGAAAAGTGTCAAACACCGAGTAGGTGTTGAGGTCATACATGACCTTGTTGGACCGGATCAGCAGCCCGGAGGTGCGCAGGATCGGCCGTTCGACGCCCTCCGGCAGCCGGTCGGTGAAATAGGCCTGCGCGGAGCCGCAAAGTGTGCAGTAGGGGATCCCCAAATCGCGGCCACCGAGCGTGTCGTTGACCATCTCACGCACTTCCATGATGCGCCGCGGATAGGCCCGGGATTGCCCGTTCACGGTGATGCCGAAGACGATGTCGTCATCCTTGAGCCAGGTCGCCTCCGCCGCGCTGATTACTTCCGGGTTGTCGGCGGCCGGAATGCAGTTGCAAAGATCGTCGGTCTTGTCGTGCGGGCGGTTGTCGATCAAAACCCCGCCCCAGGACACCAGCCGCCAATCGATGTCGCCTTCAACAAAGATCTTGTCCCAGCCGGGAATGATCGTCGTGAAGATCGTCCGCTTGACCTCCAGATAGCCGGGCGGTGCCGGAATGTTCCAGGCCATGAGGTGTTCGGTCAGGACACCCCAGGCGTTTTGCTGCCTCATGTCTTTGCCGACAAGATCGGAGGCCGTGGTCGCAAGGATCGCGTTCAATTGCGGGGATGTCACAAAGCGCATCAAGTCGCTGATGATCCAGCCAAGCCGGGGATCCTTCGACGCGCCGATTGTGGCGAGCGCATCCATTTGGTCCCGGCCCCAAGCCGATAGCGTGATGCTGTCGACAAACGCCACCTGAACCGCGGTCTTCAGATCCTCTGACAGCGGACCGTCGGGGATGGGCGGCCGCTCGCCATAGGCCGCAATCACGTAGTCCGGCAGGGGGGATGCATCCTGGGCCATAACGTCCTGGAACGCCAAAAGACAAAGGACAGCCCAAAAGGATACGGCGAACAAAATCCGGGACGGAACGCCAAGTGCCGCTGCCATGAAATCATCCTCCGCGAATGTGTCTGACGCTGGGCCCTGCCGGGTCATCGGCAAGACAGGCCACGCATGCGGCGCCATCCTAGGTCTCCGCCATGTTGGCCGACCAATCACAAACACATCAGGGCAGTGTGAGCGCTGCGCGAATACCGCTGTTTGGAGGCGGTTTGCCCTGGACATCCGGCACCTGATCAAACCGACGTGATTAGCGGGTGTGGTCGGGCAGCGCTATCCAAACGGGATGCGTCTTGTTTTTGTGATTGCCTTGATGACGGCCCTCTGTTTGCCCGCCACCGCGGCTGACCGAACGGCGTTTTACGGGACGTGGGGGACGGCAAAGCAATGCGCGCGTGAGCCGATCAAGCCCGGCGGATCCGTCTTGGCGGAACCGTTTGAGATCAGTTCAAAGTGGTTGCGGCACGGGCAGCTCTGGTGCCGGCTGAGCTGGGGTCCGATGGAGTCGCGCCCCGGCGGGTTGTTCACGGCTGCCCATGCGCTGTGCGGCGAGGATACCGTCCGCCCGTATTTCCTCGGCCTGATCCTGACCGGCGACGACCTCACCCTGCGCTGGGACTTCCCGGTGTCAAACGGTCCGTTGAAGCGCTGCTCAGCGCCCTGAAGGTCGGCATCTTGACTGCGAATTGGTTCAGGTTTTTGATCTATGGACTGCTTGCCAAACGCAAAGAACGGCGCTTTTCTGCAATCAGTGACCTTCGATCTCTTCGTGGCAAACGCCTGGCCACCGGGCTAAGAGGTAAAATACCTTGTCCCCGGCCCACGCGCTTGCCGTTAACGTCCCCACGCTCCTTCCGCGCGGCGGCTGGCGCTGTATGTTTGGGCTGATCAGGCCCGCTTTCGCGCGGCCTGTTTTTCCAGATGGTCACGGAAATGATTGTCCGTCATTTGCGTTTTGACGGCTCGCATGAGCAACGCCGCCTGGGTTTCAGGGGCCAGGCCATCAACGGGCGGGTCGAGATCGAGGTTTGTCGGAAAGGAATACCCCTCCGCGCAACATCCGATCACCGCGGCAAGATCCACCTCCGACAGATCCTGTCTGGCCCAAGCGCCCCGAAGCGGTTCATAGAGCGCCTGGCACATTTTTTCGCGATCAACGCTCTCCATCGCCCGTCCAAAGGCGGAGGACACCTGAAACAGGTTGACCATTCGATGAACATCGGCGCTGCGGTTTTCGCCGGCGGCGTGAAAAAGCGCCGGATTGAAGAAGATGGCATCGCCTTTTTCCAAGGGCAGTTGCACATGGTGGGACTCGAAAAGGTCCCGGAAATCGCTGCGGCGCCAGGCCGCGTATCCCGGACGATACAACTGCGAGAACGGCAGAAGCGTGGTCGGTCCGCTTTCAACCGGCATGTCGCAGTGCGCAAGGCCGCCCTGAAGCGTCATTAAGGGCGACAAGTCATGGACATGGGCCGGATAAGCGCCGCTGACTTCCGCGGTCTGAAAGCCCAGATGATAATCCCGGTGTGGCTGTTGCGCCGTGCCACCCGGGCGAACCAGGTTGATTTGGGCTGTCATCTGGTAGTTCGGGCCGAGCCACGCCTCGGCCGCCGCATCAATCGCCGGACAGGCGAAATACTCTATGAAGACTTCCGGCGCGGCCAAGCAGAGCTTCTGCAAAGAATTCCAGATCCGGTCGTTGCTACCAGCCGTGGCGAAATGATCCGCCGCGTTGTCGCCCGCGGCTTTTTCCTGAGCAATGATCCGGCCGTAGGCGGCGGTCGCCGCGTCGATGGCGCCATGGTTGGGCTGCGCTTGCTTTAGCACAAAAACGCCGGCGCCGCTGTGAAGGACCTTTGCCCATTCGGACATGAGGACGCGGCGGGTTTGTCGTCTCGTCAGCGCGTCGGCAAGCGCCGGCATATCGTAGACGGGGATGTTTTTCTCGATGGTACTGGCGTTTGGCACATCGGCCCGCGTCACCTCACGGCGTACCATCTCAGCAAAGTCCTCCAAGTCACAAAGCTCGGACGAATAGTACCCATCGGGCTGCGCGTTCGGGTTCAGCATGATATCGTCTCCTCCGCTCTCGAACCGATACTAAATCCTGCAAGGCCTTGAGCGGCGGCGCATACACATCAATAAACCATCAAATGACTCATCGGTTCCCGATCAAAGAGATTGCCCGTCAGGCGGGGCTGGGCACGGCAACTGTCGACCGGGTCTTGAACAATCGCGCGCATGTGAGTCCGCAAACGCGCGCACGGGTTAAAGCGGCTGTCAAAGAACTGGAAACGCAGGAGCGGCAACTGGCCGCGCGCGGACGGCGCATGTTTGTCGACGTCATCGTCGAAGCGCCGCAGCGCTTCAGCCGCCAAATCAAGTCCGCCTGCGAAACCGTCTTGCCGGAACATTCAGAGGCAGTATTTCGGCCAAGGTTCCTGTTTCAGGAAACCATGACCGAAAGCGAGATAGAGGACGCTCTGTCTCGGATCAAAAAGCGGAGCAGTCACGGCGTCATACTGAAACTGCGCGATATTCCGACCGTTCGAAGGCTTGTCGACGGACTGGAAGAGGCCGGGATCGCGACGGTTACACTCGTGACCGATATCACCGGATCACGGCGATCGGCTTATGTCGGCATAAACAATGCCGCGGCCGGCCGCACGGCAGCCTACCTTCTGGCAAATGTGATGGGGCCGGCTCGAGGCACCATCTTGACAAACCGCAGTCAGGAGGAATTCCAGGGAGAGGCGGAACGCTATTCCAACTTCCGGGACCTGATCTTGGCCCTAAGGCCCCAGAATGAGATCCTTGAGATCGTGGGCGGTGCCGGGCTTACGGGCGACACGAGGCGGCAGCTCAGCGAAAAGCTTGGCGGTGTCGATGATATTGCAGCGGTCTATTCGATGGGCGGCGGCAACCGGACAATTCTTGAGGTTCTGCGCGAGGAACGGCGATCGCCGCAGCATTTCATAGCCCATGACCTTGATGCGGACAATTATCAGCTCCTACGGGATCGGGAAATCAGTTTTATTCTTCATCACGATTTGAGGCGGGACATTGCTGGCGCCTTTCGCGCGCTCGCGGCGCGGCAGGGATTAATAGCGCCGGTCCAACCAATCCATTTCAGCGATCTGCAGATCATCACGCCGCACAATCTGCCGGCACGCAATTGTCCGGCGTGATCGCAGCGTTGAGGGCAGCACCGGCGAGCTCTGAATGCGGGCTTGTGAGACCGGCAGCTGGAAACGCCTTTGCCGATGTCGTGATGTCCGTCTTCCAACTTTTTCATGAGTAGCAAAACATGCGGAACCGGAACGGCCAATGAGGGTTACGGTTTGGTTCGCCGTGCTCATAAACCCGTTTCCTCCGCATGAGCCGCCCATTTGCCGCCCGACCCAGCCTTGGCGTCATCCGCACGAGCCCACCGCATCCATGCCCTAGACGCTATACGCCCGAGCGCGTATAGGACATCGGCGTTTCACGAACGCCAGGGCTGGCGTTTGTGTCACGCGGGTTTTTGGATACGGCACTATGCCGTATCGCCTCGACACACGATCCTAGCGAAGGTCCGACGCCATGATGCACGGTCTGTCCCGGCCGAAGAACCAGATCCGTTGGCTGCTCCTTGAGGGCATCTCGCCAACGGCGCAGACCGTTCTGGAAAAGGCCGGCTACACCAATGTCGACGTCCTGCCGACCGCCCTCGACAAGGACGCGCTGATTGCGAAGCTTCAGGGCGTTCATGTCCTGGGTATCCGCTCCCGCACCCAGGTCACCGGGGAAGTGCTCGCGGCCGCAAATACGCTGGTCGCGGTTGGTTGCTTTTCGGTCGGCACCAACCAGGTGGATCTGGAGGCCACGCTCACCCGCGGTATTCCGGTTTTCAACGCCCCGTTTTCCAACACCCGCTCGGTGGCGGAGCTGACGATCGCCGAGATCGTGATGCTGTTCCGTGGTGTGTTCTCGAAATCCTCCGCCGCCCATGAGGGCCGGTGGCTGAAGACCGCGGCCGGCTCGCGCGAAGTTCGGGGCAAGACGCTTGGCATTGTCGGCTACGGCAACATCGGGACGCAGCTTTCCAACCTAGCGGAAGCCATGGGCATGCGGGTGATCTATTTCGACACGATCGACAAGCTCCAGCATGGCAACGTCACGCCGGCCGAAAGCCTTGATGCGCTGCTGTCAGCGGCCGACGTTGTGTCCCTGCATGTGCCGGACACGGCCGAGACACAGGGCATGTTTGGCTCAGATCAGATCGCCAAGATGAAACCGGGCGCGTTCTTGATCAACAACGCACGGGGCAAGGTCATTGACATCGACGCGCTGGCGGCGGCGCTGACCTCGGGCCATTTGGCGGGTGCGGCAATCGATGTCTTCCCGGTCGAGCCGAAATCGAACACCGATGAGTTTGTCAGCCCCTTGCGCGGCTTCGACAACGTCATCCTGACACCACATGTCGGCGGCTCGACGGAAGAAGCCCAGGCGCGCATTGGCGAGGAGGTCTCCAAGCGCCTGGTTGAATACTCGGACGTCGGCTCGACGGTGGGCGCGGTCGCCTTCCCCCAGGTGCAGCTTCCCAAGGGAACCGACGCCACGCGGTTCATCCAGGTGCATCACAATGCGCCCGGCGCCATGCGCACGCTCAACGACCTGTTCACCCGCCACGATCTGAACATTCACGCCCAATACATGCAGTCCCATCAGGACATTGGGTATGTTGTTCTGGACGTCGACTCGCCTGTCGAAGAGCCGGTGAAGATCCTGGAAGAAATCCGTGCCCTGCCGAACACCATCCGTGCCCGGCTGTTGAACCGGGTGTGAGGCCAAAGCCGGCGGGCGGCTGGACAGCGAACGAAGAGTGCCACCACGCGGGCCCGGTCGACGCCCGACGGGTCAATGCCGGCTCAAGACCGCTGGCACCCGCTGGAAGCGCCCGGAACCCTGCCGGACAAGGGTCATGATCTGATCCGCCTGGCCGGGACTGTCAGGCCGAACCGCCACACCGACATCCCTCAATAGCAGGAAATAAACGAGCGGATTCTCGGCGTAGCCAGGGTCAAGGGCGACGCGGGCTCGGGAAAGGAACGCGCCGGGATCGTCTTCGAAAAACGCGCGTTTTGCTTCCAGCGGCAACCGGATGAAGTCTGGTAAAATCGCGTCGGAGGACTGGCACGCCTGGTCCACGAAACGCGCAATTTCCCCGGCTTCGACACCATCTTGCGCCTCAGCAAGTCCGACGAACAGCTCGCCCAGAAGCTGATGCGTCATCGCGCGCCAGATCTCCGACGAGCGTCCGATACGCCGCCGGGTGGCGCATTCGGGAAACGGCCAGGCCGCCTCATTCCCCGCGGCATAGCGAGCCGCGTCTAGAAGCACCGGCAACGCGCGCTTGAATTCGCCCCCGCCCTTCCACATCCGGCAAAAGTTCGAGGCGGTTTGCAATCGATGGATGTCAATCGGATCAATGCCGTATCGATCCTGAAGCGTCCGGTCGATCTTCAAGGATCGCCATAAAAACCGTTCAGCGACCCCTTTTTCCGAGAATTTGAAGTGGAAATAGGCCTCCGCAGAGTACAGAAAGGATAGGATCGTCAGCCTCGTCGCTGGCTGCGCAGGCACGGACCGCAGCAAGGCGCGCACTTCCACAAAGTGCTGGTGCGAGAGGTGTTTTTTCTTCTCTCGTGCATGTCGGAGGGCGGCGTTTCGCCGGATAGCGCACTGCTGGAGGTGGACGAGATCAGCATCCGGCACCATGTCATGCAGCTTTTGCGTCAGCTCCCGGTCGAATGTGGTGGCCGGCGTTCGCGGTTGATTGGAGGACAGATCGTCTTCGACGAACCGGATCAGATCACCGATCTGGTCGCCGTTCGGTTTCGATTTGGTCTTCCGCGGGTTCATCGCCCTATCCCGCCGGCTGAAGCTTGGAGGCGCAATAATGCAGCAGCATCCGCTCGCGAATGTTGAACTTGGTGGGCGGGCACGGGCATAGGCCCTCATTCCACTGTTTGGGACAGGACCCGCCACACAGCGGCAGGATCTCACAACTGCCGCAGGGGTATTCGCCGTGTGCGACGCCTTTGGCGTAATCCTTGAAAATCGAACGCGCACCCTGATCGACGCCGTTTTTCATTGTGCCGATCTTGAAGATGTTATCGTCACCATATGTGGGAACGAAGGACACTTCCGTGCAGTCGAACGCCTCGCCGTAAGCATCAACAAGCAGGCCATGATCCATGGCGGCCAGGCAAACGACATCCTTGCGGTTCGGCACGATGCTGGGCCGGAATCCCTTGTTCACGAGGAAGGCGATACACTCGACTTCCCAGCGGGCGTACCGTTCCTTTTCGACGGCCCGAAGATGCGCATCGTTGCCCCAGGAATGGACCGGGGCGGTGTAAAACTGAATACGATCCTGAAGGCCGTCGTCGGCCAGCCGTTCGATTAGGGGGAAGACACCGTCAACGTTTTCCTCGTCCACGTTGCAGCGGATGTTGAGACGGAAATCGATATCGGGATCGCGCGCCACGGCAAGCAGATTTTGATAGATCTTGTCGAAACTCGGACGCTGTTTTTTGGTGAACCGGCGTTTGTCGTGAAAGCTCTTGTCCCCATCAAGCGTGATCTCGACCATCTTCACGCCGCAGGTATGGTTGAGCCGTGCGGCGACACCGTGCTTCAGCTTCACGCCGTTTGTCACCACTTTCGCGCCATAGGCGCAGCCATGGCGTTCGCTCAGTTTTTGGAATTTTGCACTCAGCTCATAGACTTTCTTGAGTGCATTCAGCGGCTCGGCGCCAAACCAGCCAACTTGAAAGACTTCGACATCGCCGGCCGACAGTTTGTGCTCGGCAAGGTCGACAAGCTTTTTTGTGTCGGCGGTGTCGAGGATCTGGTTGGTGTGTTCCTGCCCGCAGTAGCCACAGCCAAGCTGGCAGGAGGCGGTCGGTTGAATGACAAGGTAGAAAAGCCGGGAGTCCTTTTGCGCCGCCTCATTGCGGGACAGGATGACGGAAAGCTCGTCCTCGCCCTCAGGAACCAGGGCCTCGATCTCCGTCAATTCATACCGCGTCTGCGGGGAAATATCCGCATATCCCTCGTCTGCAGCTGTCAGATTATCCCATGCTTGTGCGTCGATGACGCGGACCTCGCCGGTTCGCCCGGACATGATAACGTGTTTGATATGACCGGAGTCACTGTCGGCAAACGGTTCGGATGCTACGCAATACCTAGACAATTTCAGCACAAGTGTCCTCCCGAACGCCCATGGTGTGCCGCACACGCCTGCCGCATGTCGCGGACAAACCCGTCGACATACGGCAGGCGGAGCGCATGGCCCGTTAAGCCCTACAGAATCGTGTTGGTCTTTGGATTACGCGGCGGCGTCAGCGCGTGGTCCCGAGAAAAGCCTCCGAGCCACAGCCGGAATCGCACCCGATGTTGTGGCCAGCGACCTCCGGCCCCTCCAGGAGGATCTTCTGCAACTCAAGGCGTCCGCCTTTTGTCGCGGCCAGGTCCTCAAGCTCACTGATGCGTTTGACTTTTAATCCGATCGCAGAAGAGTCGCAGCCGGAATCGCAGCCCAAATTGCCTGCGGCAGTTTCCATCCCCGGCGGAAGCACACTGATTTCTGCACCGCCCTTCTTCATGCCCTTCAGCGCCGCACCAATGCCGACCTGAGCGTCTGCCAAAAGCTTTGCAACTTGTTTTTCGTCCATATCAACCTCCACTTGAAATACGCTTATTGACGTAAAGGAATGCATCTCAAGGTAGCATTTGAAGACGGCATTGTCTTCAGAAAATTTCTATTATTGCGTGTATAATTCGAGGAACACACCATATTGCGCGCTCGAAGAACCTTTCGGACAAGGGCTGTTCTCCCGCACGGCGACCTCGGCTCGTGCTGATTTCCTGTCAAAGCATATTCTGTCATTTGCGGGCGCCTTGTGCCGGGGCGTGCTCCTTGACTGCACCGTCGATTGGATTCGGGCGCGGCCACCGCGCTGCTATTGTCCCTAGGGACAATTTCCCGTTTGACTTCAAGACCTTTCCGGCCAACTTACAGGCGGCGCAGGAAATGCTTCAATGCGCGCTGGAAGAACCTGAACCGGATTTTTAGAAAATGGCCACCTCCCGCCTTTCCGTGAATGTGAATGCCGTCGCGATGCTCCGCAATCGCCGTGATCTGCCCTGGCCGAGCGTGACCGGACTTGCGGCTTTGGCAATGGAGGCTGGCGCGAAGGGCATCACCGTGCATCCGCGGCCGGACGAACGGCATATCCGCAAATCCGACGTTCACGACCTCGCGGAGCTGATCGAGGACCGGTTCCCCAACAAGGAACTGTGCCTGGAGGGCTATCCATCACCCGATTTTCTGGACCTTGTCGGTGCGGCCCGGCCCGATCAGGTGTTGTTTGTGCCCGATCATCCGGACCAGACGACCTCCGACCACGGCTGGGATTTATCGAAGGACACGTCGGCGCTCGAAGCGGCCATCCTCACTGCCAAGGATTGGGCGGTGACCGTGTCACTGTTTTGCGATCCCGACCCGGCGGCCCCAGCGCACGCGGCCCGGCTTGGCGCCGAACGCATCGAGATCTACACCGGCCCCTATGGCGCATGCCACGACGCGCCGGACCGGGCGGCGCGCGAACTCGATAAGCTCGTGGCCACGGCGGAGGCCGCCGGGGACGCCGGCCTTGGCGTCAATGCAGGTCATGACCTGACGGTTGAAAACATCCCGCCATTGATCGATCGCGCGCCCTTCATCCGGGAGATGTCGATCGGCCATGGTTTTACCGCCGACGCCCTGATCTACGGATTTGCTGAAAGCGTTGCCCGCTTCCGCCGCGCCATGGGCGAGCTTTAGTCAGAAACCTGGTTAATCCGACGCCTCATTCGTGTTTAAGGCCGGTCTGTGCGCGTCGTTCGGTGCGGTATAGGCCCGCCCCTTTCTCCGCCACACCGCCAATGCCTCATCCCAGCCCGGAATAGCGTCGGCCTCATAGCCAATGGTCTCCCCTGTTGCGATAGCCGGAAATGCCTTGATCGCCTGGCGGTGCGCGCCGCGATACAGAAACCGTTTCATCGCCGCCTCGCTTTCCCAGACACTCAAGGTGTGATGCACGCCATCTTTGGTGCGGGCCTCGGCCATAAGATTTCCGTCCGCCTGCCGCGCCTGGGTCATGGACCGGATCGCATGCCACCAAAACCGTGGTGTGCTAAGGGGGCCCTTCAAACGAAGTCCGGTGACGGAGACAAAGTATCGGGACACGTGCCCCTCCTGTCGAAAGTGTTCGTGCACGCTCTACGGTCTGCCGCTGTTTGTGGATCGGATGGACACCGCGCGACACATTTTGAAAGGCGTCTACCGTTTTTATTTGCATCTCTTGCGTGTTGGGCGCAAATTAATGACCGACCAGTCGGTCAATAAAAGACAGGGAGAGGCCTCATGCAATTCAAATCCGGGTTGTTGGCTGGCGCCGCCGCGCTGGTACTCAGTGGCGCCGCCGCATTTGCGCAATCGCATCCCCTTGATGGGCTCAGCGCCGAGGAAATCACGTCCGTGACCACGATCTTGAGGGACAACGGCACGGCGACGGACGACACACTGTATCCGCTGATCGAGTTGCGCGAGCCGCACAAATCCGAGGTGCGGTCCGGATCGGCGCCGGACCGCAAGGCGACCGTGCACCTTTTCAAGGACGGGACCTTCCATGAGGCCGTGGTGAACATCACGGACCGCGAAGTGGAGCGCGCCGCGCCGCTCGATGGCCAGCCGATGGTGATGTTCGCCGAATTCATCACCGCGATGGAAACCGCCCTTGGCGACCCGAGAATGGCCGCGGGCCTTGAAAAACGCGGACTGACCCCGGACGATGTCTTCTGCCTGCCGCTGACGGCCGGCAATTTTTTCACCGACGCCGAACAGGGCAAGCGCCTGATGAAGGTGCCCTGTTATGTGAACCCGACCGGGTCCAATTTTTACGCAAAACCGATCGAGGGCCTGTTTGCGGCCGTCGATCTCGCCGCCGCCGAGGTCCTGGATGTGATCGACGAGGAGCCGGTGGCGATCCCGCAAGATGCCTGGGGCTACACCGAAGAGGAGATCGCCGGGCGCGCATCCTTGCGCGCGGACCGGGTGACGGCCGCCGTAACCGGCGAACCCGGCTCCGGCATCACCGTCAACGGCAGCCAGATCTCCTGGGACATCTGGCAGATGCGGGTGCGCACAGACAAGCGCCCCGGCGTTGTGCTGTCGGATATCAACGTGCGTGACGGCGACCGCTGGCGCTCGGTTCTCTACCAGGCGCATTTGTCGGAAGTCTTCGTGCCCTACATGGATCCGACCTCGGGCTGGTACTGGCGCACCTATATGGACAGCGGTGAATATGGCTTTGGCCTGTTTTTATCGCCGCTGACACGTGGCGTCGACTGTCCGTCCTACGCCACCTTCCTGCCCGCCCTCATTCACGACGACAACGGCAATCCGCTGGAAATTCCCGACGCCCTGTGCGTGTTCGAGCGCAATATCGGCGATCCGGCCTGGCGCCATTTTGAGGTCTTCGCGCAAGGCCCCGATACGTTCGTCCCGGCGGAAGGCCGCCCGGATACCGAACTGGTCGTGCGGTCCGCGTCCGAGGTTGGCAATTACGATTATCTGATCGACTACCGGTTCAAGCAGAACGGCGAGATCCACATCAAGATCGGTGCCACCGGCCTTGATGCGGTCAAGGGGGTGAACAGCACTTCGATGGCCGATGCGACCGCAGCCAAGGACACCCGCTATGGCCGGCTGATTGCGCCCAATCTGGTCGCGCCCTATCACGATCACTATTTCAATTTCCGCCTCGACTTCGACATTGACGGGCCCGACAACACCATGATGGTCCAGAACATCGTCGCCGGCGACGTGCCGGCGGACAGCCCTCGCAAATCGTTCTGGACGGTGCGCAGTGACCGGGTCGACAGCGAGAAGGCCGGCACGTTCCAGATCAGCGCCTTCAAGCCGAAATACTTCCACATCATGAACACCAACGCGGACGGCTATCTCGGCTACCGGCCCGGCTATATGATCCATCACGGCTCGATCGCCTATGGCCCCTTCGATTTTGAGGGCGACCCGCCGATGGTCCGCAACCGCTATATCGAAAACAGCGTCTGGACGACGGCCTACGACCCGGAGGAACGCTATGCCGGCGGCAAGCTCGCCTTCGCCTCAGATGGGTCGGACGGCCTTCACGCCTGGATCGAAGACGATGAGGATCTGACCAACACCGATCTCGTGACCTGGTTCACCGCCGGTTTCCATCACATCCCGCGCATGGAGGACTGGCCGGTCATGTCGACCGAGTGGAAGACCGTTCACATCATGCCGATGAACTTCTTTCCCATGAACCCGGCGATCACCATCCGGACGCCGAAAGCGGTGAATTAGGGGCAGTTCCCCTGCTGTCCGAGCATCACTGTCAGATCTCTGTCTGACCTTTATCCGTCATCCCGGGCAAGCCAAAGGCGCGACCCGGGATCGGGGAGCCACTGGGTTTGTGGCAACGACTTCATCCCTATCGGGTTCCGGGGCGCGCCGATACCGGATCTCCGCTGCGCTGCGTCCGGGAAGACGAAGAGAAAGACGCTCCGTCCAGAAGGACACAGCAGAGGTGTTGCGTCCGGAAGAACGCAGGAGAGGCACCGTGCACGGGGCGACGCCATGACCAGGCTTGATGGCACTGGTTGTCTCAGCGGTGTGACCCATTGCTGTCCGGTTTTAATTCGGGGGCAGGCAACTGTCATTGAACCAATTGCACTTTGCGCGGCCAAAACGGATAAGGACATGCGCTCTGGCATCGGGGCGACCAGCAGTTCCATGCCTTCCCGGAGGCCGCGTGGGCGGCCGTCCGGGACCCAGCAACCGCCGCATTTTATTTTGGAAAACAGCACCTTCCGCAACGTGCTGGGCCCCGGCTCGGGGACCGGGGCGGCATGGTGGGGCATGCGGGATAACAATGAACATCCCACAACCGGGTTAAACCGGACAGCAGTGGGTGGGACCGCTAAATGCGATTGCCCTTGCGGCTTGGCTGATACTCCCTTACGGCCCTGTCCGGCATTTCCACCTTGACGGGCCTTGCCGAATTCGCCATAACCGCATACGAACCGTACGGTACGGTTCGGACTATTGTCTGGGCCGTCCGCGTTGCCGATCAGTTGAAAGTACACTATGCCCGCCGCAGCTTTGACCAGCGCCCGTTCCGAAACACCGGCCGACACCTTCGCCTTCACACCACGTCAAAAGGCGGTGCTTGAACATGCCCTCGGGCTGCTGGTGGAGGGCGGAGAAAAAGCGCTGACGACCGCCGGTCTCGCGCGGACGGCGAACTGCTCGAAGGAAAGCCTTTACAAGTGGTTCGGAGACCGGGATGGCCTCTTGGCCGCCGTCGTCGCGTATCAGGCGAGCAAGGTGCACTTTCCTTCCGAGGCCGGCGCAACCTCGGATGCGGAAACCTACCGCACCCATGTCACGGGTTTTGTGCGGGCGCTCTTGGAAGTCCTTTTTGGTGAAACGTCGCTCGCGCTCAACCGGCTCTCGATTGGACAGTCGAACCGCGATGACAATCGGCTGGGCCAATTGTTGCTCTTGCGCGGCAAGCACATGATTTCCGCACGGGCCCGGACGCTTTTAGAAGCGGGACGCCACAAGGGCTTTTTGAAGTTTGACGATCCGGAAACGGCCTATCAGGTGCTTTATGGCCTGGCCGTCCGTGATGTTCACATCCGCCTGTTGCTCGGTGATGCTGCAAGCGCCGCCGACCAGGATCTGACCGCCCAGGCAGAAACGACCGTCGACCGGTTTTACCGCCTGTTTGGCGCCTGACGAGCCACCAGAAACACCCACAGAACGATGGAATGCGGGAGATCCCCGGTTCCAGGTACCAACGGAAGAAAGGAAGTTCCATGCGTGTCTATTACGATCGCGATGCCGATCTCAACCTGATCAAATCGAAGAAAGTCGCCATTATCGGCTACGGCTCGCAAGGCCGTGCCCACGCGCTGAATCTGAAGGAAAGCGGCGTTTCGGAGATTGTCGTTGCCCTGCGCCCGGGCTCCACCACGGCCAAAAAGGTCGAGGCCGATGGCCTGAAGGTCATGAGCGTGGCCGACGCCGCCGGCTGGGCGGACCTGATGATGATGGCGACCCCGGACGAACTCCAGGCCGACATCTACAAGGATCACATTGCCGCCAATATCCGCGACGGCGCTGCGATCGCCTTCGCCCACGGCCTCAACGTGCATTTCGGCCTGATTGAGCCGAAGGACACGGTCGATGTCCTGATGGTCGCACCAAAAGGCCCGGGCCACACGGTCCGGTCCGAGTATCAGCGTGGCGGCGGTGTGCCGTGCCTTGTCGCCGTGCATCATGATGCGACCGGCAACGCGCTCGATCTTGGCCTGTCCTATGCGTCGGGTGTCGGCGGCGGCCGTTCGGGCATCATCGAAACGACCTTCAAGGAAGAATGCGAGACGGATCTGTTCGGCGAACAGGCGGTCTTGTGCGGCGGGTTGGTCGAACTGATCCGGGCCGGCTTTGAGACGCTGGTGGAAGCCGGATACGCACCGGAAATGGCCTATTTCGAGTGCCTGCACGAAGTGAAGCTGATCGTCGATCTCATCTACGAGGGCGGCATCGCCAACATGAACTACTCGATTTCCAACACCGCCGAGTGGGGTGAGTATGTGACCGGCCCGCGCATCGTCACCGACGAGACCAAGTCGGAAATGAAGCGTGTTCTGACCGACATCCAGACCGGGAAGTTCACTTCAGAGTGGATGCAGGAATACAAGGCCGGCGCCGCCAAGTTCAAGGCCACCCGCCGGTTGAACGACGCGCACCAGATCGAGGAAATCGGCGAGAAGCTGCGCGGCATGATGCCCTGGATCAAGGCCAACGCCCTCGTCGACAAGGAACGCAACTGATCCTTCAGGAGTGCCTTCACGCATGACACGAGAAAGCCCGGCAATCGCCGGGCTATTGGGGTTGATGACACTCCCCGGTTTTTCCGTCGTCATCCTCGGACAAAGTTCCGAGGATCCATATCATTCATGGCGTTATGGATGCTCGGGACATGCCCACTGCTGACCGGTTTAGCTTCAAGCGGCCGTGGTTTTTGCTGAAACCAGCGGCAAGCACGCCTTCTCCCCCCTTGAGGGCTACGACATTCACACATCTGATTTTTCTTGTCGTTGGAGTGGTGTTCTGACTCTGTGGGCGTGTGCTTTGGATGAGGAGATTTTGGATGGATATGAGGCTTGGGCGTTTTGGCGATGCGCGTTTGGAGCAGGCCGGTATTTTTTTCTGGAGCGGCTGGTTTCGCATGGCGGGTGCGGGGTCAGCGTGCGCCGTCTTGGCGGGGACCGGGCCGGCGAGATGCGGATCGGCCGGTTTTTGCACAATTCGCGCGTGAGGGCGCAGGAGATGCTTGAGACGGCGCGGGCACGGACCTTGAAGGCCGTCCGCGGGCGGCATGTCCTGGCGATCCAGGACACGACGTCGGTCCGGGTGGACGGGTCCGGTGTTGGCCTGTCGTGCCATCCGGTTCTGGCGGTGGACGCGAGCGAGGGCACGGCGCTGGGGCTTGTCGATGCGATTTTCCTGTCGCGTGAGGGCGGGCGCAAGGGCACGCACCAGCAGCGCGATTTCGCCGCCAAGGACAGCCGGCGCTGGCTTGACGGGGCGCGCAGCGCCGCGGCGCTGGCGGCGGGCGGGGCCGCGTGCGTCACCGTTGTGGAGGACCGGGAGGGCGATATCTACGACTGTTTCGCCCACAAGCCGACCGGCGTGGAAAAGCTCGTGCGCGCCGGGCAGGACCGGCGCCTGTGCGGGGGCGGATCGCTGTTTCAAGAAGCCGGCCGTCTGGCGGAGGCGGGAGACATGGAGGTGGATCTGCCGGCCCTTGCCGGCCGCAAGGCGCGCCGCGCGCGGCTTGTTGTCAGCTTTGGCGAGGTCGCGCTGGCGCGTCCGCGAAACCGCACGGCGGCGAGCGGTCTGCCGGAGGCGGTGCGCGTCACGGTGGTGGTCGCGCGCGAAACCAATGCGCCTGACGGCGCCGAGCCGGCGCACTGGCTGCTGTTGACCAGCCACGCGGTGACCGACCTCGCCGACGCCCGCCGCATGATCGGCTTTTACCGCAGGCGCTGGACGATCGAGCAGCTGTTCCGCACCATGAAGACCAGGGGCTTTTGCATGGAAGCGCTGCGCCAGAAGGAAGGCGGGCCGCTGGAAAAACTCGTCACGGCCATCCTGATCGCCGCCGTCACGGTGATGCAACTGGTCGCCGAGCGCGACGGCACGGCCGGAACGCCGCTGGAGACCGCGCTCGACCCCGCCGACGGCCCCGCGCTGAAACGGGTGTGCAAAAGCCTGGAGGGCAAAACCGAAAAACAGAAAAACCCCCATCCAACAAACTCCCTGGCCTATGCCGCATGGGTCTTTGCAAGGCTGGGCGGGTGGACCGGCTACTATGGAAAGCCCGGCCCCATCGTCATGCTCCGCGGCCTGACACAGTTCAACGCAATCAAACACGGATGGACCCTCCAAAATGTGTGAATCCCGTAGCCCCCCGGGGGAGAGGGAGCGCAGGCGGCGGGCATCGTGCCAGTGAGCCACCGTTTTGCGACACGGTCGGGGCCAAGACGATCTCTCCCGTCGTCTTCCGGGACGGTGAAGTGATGGAACCGGCCAAGGGGCGCTCCTTTTCGCCTATCGCGCCGGGGCGGCAATTGGCTATAACGGCAGCAGCCGACCTGACCGAACAGGAGCCCGAGATGACCGACCTTGCCGCCGTCCCCGCAGCCGATCACGAAAATCCGCTCGTCGGCACGCTCCTCCACAACGGGGTCTACCGGATCGTGATGCAGCGCCCGGAGCGCATGAACGCGCTGTCGCGTGAGATGATGGCGGCTCTCGCGGCCGAACTGACCGCTGCGGCGGAAAATCCCGAGATCCGCGTCATTCTGCTCGGCGCCGAGGGCAAGGTGTTTTGCGCCGGCCATGATCTGAAGGAACTGACGGCCGCGCGCGCGGAGGCCGACCGGGGCCGCGGGACTTACGAAAAAATCATGCGCCAATGCTCGGATTTGATGCAGCAGATCGTCCGCCACCCGAAGCCGGTCATTGCGGTCGTGACCGGCGTGGCAACGGCCGCCGGCTGTCAGTTGGTGGCGTCCTGTGATCTCGCGCTCGCAACCGACACGGCGACCTTCTGCACGCCGGGCGTCAATATCGGCCTGTTCTGTTCGACCCCGATGGTGGCCCTGTCGCGCAATGTGGCCCCCAAACACGCCATGGAAATGCTGTTGACCGGCGAAAGCATCGACGCCTCGACCGCCAAGGCGTTCGGACTCATCAACCGGGTGGTGCCGCGCGACTATCTGGAACAGGTTGTCCAGAAATACGCCGAGACGATCGCCTCCAAATCCTCGCATACGCTGAAAGTCGGCAAGGAAGCCTTTTACCGCCAGCTCGACATGCCGTTGTCGGACGCCTATGACCACGCCGCCAATGTGATGGTGGAAAACATGCTCGCCCGCGACGCCGAAGAAGGCATCGACGCCTTTTTGCAAAAGCGCGATCCGGCATGGACCGACAGCTGACGCGCGCAGGTTTAGGTGACCTGGCGGGTCCAAGAACAGGCCGGCCGGCTTGAGAATCAGCGCGCGGTTTTTTAGTCTCATTCGACGGCTCGGCCCGCGCCGCCCCCCTCCGACATGGGGAAGCAAACGACATGCGGGGCATCATCTGACACCCACGTTGATCCGCGCGGACGCACAAGGAGGGATTGCGGCAAACGCGCGGCGACGGAGGGACCTTAAAGATGAGATTATCCGCGCCCATCTTCCGGTTGAAGCGCAAGGCCAAGGTGCTTTCCCGCCACATTGACATCCCACTGAGCGCCGCCCTTGACCGGATCGCGCAGGAAGAAGGGTTCCAGTCCTGGAGCCATCTTGCGGCAAAGGCGGACCGGCGCACCCCGGCAAGGCGCCTGCTCCATTCCTTCGCCCCCGGCGGGCTGGTGCTCATTGGTGCCCGCCCCGGCCACGGCAAAACGCTGTTGGCGCTTGAGATCCTGACCGAGGCGCGCGCGGCGGGCCGGGCCGGATATGTCTTTTCGCTCGAGATGACGGAAGATCAAGCGCGCCGCCATCTGGAAAATCTGCACGCAAAGCCTCAGGAGACATCCGGGCGGCTTGTCCTCGACACAAGCGAGGCGATTTGCGCCGCGCACATTGTTGCGCGCACCAAGGACGCAGAACCCGGGACCGTTGTTGTCGTCGACTATCTGCAGCTTCTCGATCAAAGGCGCAGCCATCCGGACCTTGACCGCCAGCTCGCCGACCTGGAGGCAGCGGCGCGGCAGCGCGGGCTGGTTCTGGTGCTGCTCTCGCAGATCGACCGGAGCTTTGAGCGCGCGCCAAGGGCTCTGCCGGATATCGGTGACATCCGTCTCCCGAACCCGGCGGATCTCACACGCTTTTCAAGGTTTTGTTTCTTGCACCAGGGCGAAATCCGGGTAGACAGCGCGGCGTGAGACGGTGGCAAAATCCAGCTTGCACACTCAGGCGAGATCTGTTGGATGGCCCAAACGCGACGATCAGGGACATTAGCGTGACCGACGTAACCTATTCCGACGCCCATATCCGGGCCATCCTGGACGAGGTGAAGACCATCGCCATGATCGGCGCCAGCGCCAATTCCGTGCGCCCGTCCTATTTCGTCCTGAAATACATGCTTGCCAAGGGCTATGACGTGTGGCCGATCAATCCCGGACAGGCCGGCAAGGAGATCCTCGGACAGACGGTCTATGCCGGTCTTAATGACCTTCCCGGCGTGCCGGACATGGTTGATATCTTCCGCAATTCCGAGGCGGCCGGACACATCGTCGACGGTATTCTGGCCTCCGGGCGCCTGCCGAAGGTCATCTGGATGCAGCTGACCGTCCGCAACGATGAAGCAGCCCGGCGTGCGGAGGCGGCCGGCATCAAGGTGGTCATGAACCGGTGCCCGAAAATCGAATACGGGCGGCTATCCGGCGAAATCGGCTGGGCCGGCGTGAATTCGCGCACGGTCTCCGCCAAACGACCCACGCTGCAGGCCGGATTTCAGCACCGGGGCCTCGGACCAAAAGGCAAGCAGGCCTGACCCGGTTTCGGCAGGCGGCCTCACCTTCGCTTAACGGCCAAGTCTTATCCTCCGTCCATCGCCAGCGTTCTCCAAGCCGGAACCGGTTTTTGAGGAGGTATGGACATGGAAGACCTGATCCGTTTTTTCACACCCTTCGAGTGGCTTCTTGCCGCGGCCGCGGGTCTCATTGCCGCTGGTCTCTATGTCTTCGTGAAATGCACCGAGGGTGAGCCGACCTATCCGGCCAGCGACCGTGGCGGCCGACAAGGATTTTCGATCGAATTGGATGGCGGCGCGGACAATGGGTTCGCCGGAGACGGCGGCGATTGACGCCGGACCCGAAACGTCTTTCACCCGCCGCGTCACCCAATTGGACAAAACCTTTGCCGCTGCCCCGCCAAGTCTTTGACCTTGTCCGATCCTTCGGCCAAGATGCCGCCGACCGAGGGGCTGCATCATTCAAAAGCCTCTGACGAAACGGAGGAATTTTTATGAGCGAAGGCATTCCGGGTTTTTCAACGCTGGCCATCCACGCAGGCGCGCAGCCTGATCCGGCGACCGGCGCGCGGGCAACGCCGATCTATCAAACGACGTCGTTCGTGTTTGATGATGTGGACCACGCCGCCTCGCTGTTTGGCTTGCAGGCGTTCGGCAACATCTACACCCGGATCACCAATCCAACGACCGCGGTCCTTGAGGAGCGGATCGCCGCGCTTGAGGGCGGAACAGCGGCCCTTGCCGTTGCCTCCGGTCACTCGGCCCAGCTCCTGGCCTTCCACGCCATGATGACGCCGGGCGACAACATCGTCGCGGCGAACAAGCTCTACGGCGGCTCGATCAACCAGCTCAATCATTCCTTCAAGAGCTTCGGCTGGGAGGTGAAATGGGCGGATCCGGACGATCTATCCACATTCGAAGCGGCGATTGACGAGAACACCAAGGCAATCTTTATCGAGAGCCTGGCCAATCCCGGCGGCATCATCACGGATATGTCGGCGATCAGCGCGATCGCAAAGGCCAGGAACATTCCGCTGGTCGTCGACAACACCATGGCAACGCCGTATTTGTGCCGGCCGATTGATTTCGGCGCGGATGTCGTCCTGCATTCGCTGACGAAATTCATGGGCGGCCACGGCAATTCCATGGGCGGTGTGATTGTCGACGGTGGCTCGTTCGACTGGTCCGCCGATAACCGTTACCCGCTTTTGTCCAAACCGCGCCCGGAATACCAGGGCATCGTCATTCACGAAACGTTCGGCAATTTCGCCTTCGCCATTGCCTGCCGGGTCCTGGGCCTGCGCGATCTGGGGCCGGCCATTTCGCCGTTCAATTCGTTCATGATCCTGACCGGGATCGAGACCTTGCCGCTCAGGATGCAGCGCCATTCCGACAACGCCAAGAAGGTCGCCCTGCACCTGGCCGGCCATGACAAGGTGAGCTGGGTGTCCTATGCCGGTCTGCCGGAGGACCCCTATCATGCACACCAGCAAAACTACATGCCCAAGGGGGCCGGCGCGGTCTTCACCTTCGGCGTGGAAGGCGGTTATGACGCGGGCGTCAAACTCGTCTCCGACACCCAGCTGTTCTCGCATCTGGCCAATATCGGCGACACGCGCAGCCTGATCATCCACCCGGCCTCCACGACCCACCGCCAACTGTCCGATGAGCAGAAGACCGCCGCGGGCGCGGGGCCGGACGTCGTCCGGATTTCCGTTGGCCTGGAGGATGTCGAGGACATCATCGCCGATCTGGATCAGGCGCTGTCCGCGTAGCAGCGACACACATCGGGCAAAAGCCCGTCACGTGGCGGGCTCAGCCTACTGACAAACCAATTGGTCTTTCGGCAGTCATGCTCGGGCCTGCCCCACTGTTGTCGGATTAACCCGTGAATGAAGACGTAACGATCTGATATCGTTCGGTTTTTCGTTCCGGCATGCAGAGTAGACATACACACCAAAAGGGCGCGGCATGGCCTCTCCCCCTTGAGGGGGAGATGTCCGCGCATGCGGACAGAGGGGGGTGAGTCTGGTCACAACAAACCAAATTCACCGCGAACTCTGAGAGCCTTAGACCCCCCTCTGTCTCCTGTCGGAGACATCTCCCCCTCAAGGGTGGAGAAGGGTGCTTACCGCTGGTTTCAGCAAAACGGCGGCCGCTTGAAGTTTAACCGGACAGCCGTGGAACCTTGTCCGAGGATGACGACGAAAAACCGGGGAGTGTCCGCACCCTCATCCCGTCACGTGGCGGGCTTTTTTAAGTGATCCCCGTTTCGCGCTGAGCACTCCGGCCCACAGGATAGCTGCCTTTCAGCACCACCAGGTATTCGATGCTGGCCGCCAGCACGAACACCGCAAAGCCCTGGTGGATCAACGCCATGTCGAGCGGCACTTGCCAGATCAGCGTCAAGATTCCGAACACGGCCTGAAGGGCAATGAAGCCGCACAGGACAGCGGTTACACGGATCAGCGCCGGGCGCTTTGATGCCCGCAGTGTGCGCCAGAGAAGATACAGCACCGCTGCAATCAGCAGATAGGCGGTCATACGGTGCTGGAACTGCACCATCATGACGTTCTCGAACAGGTTGATCCACCAAGGTGCCATTACAAAGAGCCGGTCCGGCACGATCTGACCATCCATGAGGGGCCAGGTGTTGAAGGCAAATCCGGCGTTGAGGCCGGCGACCAGACCGCCCAGAAAGAGCTGCAAGAACACCAGGCCGAGGAACACCCACCCAAGGGGCACAAGCGCCGACCGTTCCTCTGAAGACGGCGGATCGTGCGGCGCGAGCCGGCGGGCAAGCCAATAAAGATAGGCGAAAATGAAAAACGCCAGCGTCAAATGCGTGGCAAGACGGTACTGGCTGACATCGGTCCGCTCCACCAGCCCGGAGGCGACCATCCACCAGCCGACCGCGCCTTGCAATCCACCCAAAAATAGCGCGAAGACAAGCCGGGGCTTGAGCCAGGGCTCCAGACGTCCCTGGGCCCAAAACACCACAAGGGGAACAAAAAACGCCACACCGATCGCCCGTCCGAGCAGCCGGTGCCCCCATTCCCACCAAAAAATGAACTTGAATTCGTCGAGGCTCATGCCCTTGTTGATGAGCTGGTACTCCGGGATCTGCCGGTATTTTTCCAGCTCTTCTTCCCACTGGGCGTCCGTCAGCGGCGGGATCACGCCGTGGATCGGTTTCCATTCGGTGATCGACAGGCCCGATTCGGTCAGCCGCGTGGCCCCGCCCACCACGACCATGATCAGGATCAGCGTGCAAACACCGTAGAGCCACCAGCGCACCAGGGCCCGGTTGCGCAGCGCAGCCGTGTCCGCAGCACCAGCCTGTGCTGCGCCCGCGCTTACTTGGGAAATCTCCGATGTCACCGCCATGTGCTGCCCCGGATTTGACCTTTGGCCAGCTGAGATATAGGTGCACCGGTAATTGGGCAAGCCGCTGGTCGGTGTTGCGACACTTGACCGCCCTCACCATCCGCATTTCACACAGGAGTGAACCCCGTGCCGTCACTGCGAAAATTCATCGGTATGGTCGTTCTGGTCGTGTTCGTCATTGTCTATGCGTTTTGCGCCATGGTCATTGGCGACATGACCTTACAAAACGCGAGCGGCTGGGCAGCGTTCGCCTACTACGCGGTCGCCGGATTGGTGTGGGTTGTTCCCGCAGGCGCGATTATCTGGTGGATGGAAAAAGGCGGTAAACAGCGGACTTGAGCCCGAACCCGCCGGCGGCCCACCGGGCGGCGCGGTAAAGCGCAAAGGGCGCGCCGGTCAAATACTGGTCGAGGACCTCGCCGTTTTGAAACCGCCCGTTCAGCGATACCCTCGGCAGCATCATCGGATCCCGGGCGGCGGCGGAGGTTAGAAGTCCGGGAAACGTGGTCACCGAGGACGAGAATCCGAGGTCTCTCAGGACAGCGGCATCCCGCTCGCAGACCGCATAGTCCTTCCCATAGGGATAGGCGAAGTGTTTCGGCCGGAAACCCAGTTCGGTTTCAAGGCGCTTCATGCCCTTCATGATGTCGGCGCGCGCGGACGCGGCGTCCAGACGCGCGAGCGCAAAGTGGTCATGGGTATGGGCGCCGATGGTCACGAGCGGGTCGCTTGCCAGCTGGCGGACCTCGTCCCAGTCCATCATCAATTCATCGGCGATCGCGGATAGATCCAGGCCACGGCTCTCGGCAAGCGCACGGACAATCACACGCTGCTCGTTTTCGGTGGTCTCCCGTCCCAGGACGTCGATCATCCGGTCGAAACAGGCGGTCTTTTCCTCGGTCGTTCGGCAGGAAATGCCGTCTTCAAGATCAAGCGCGGACAGGGCCAGTTTGTCGTTGTTCGCCACCAGCCGCTCAAGCGCGATCCACCACAGCTCACTCTCCCGGTCGATAAGACCGGAGGTGATGTAGACGGTGAACGGCGCGCCGAGCTCCCGCAGGATCGGATAGGCGACATCAAGATTGTCCCGGTAGCCGTCGTCAAAGGTCAAAACGGCGTAGCGTTTGCGGCCGTAACCGGATTTGAGCAGATCGACGGCTTCGTCCAAATGCAGGATGTCATAGCCCTGCTCCCGGATCCGATTGACCGTAAAGCGCAAGAATTCCGGCGAAATCTCCAGGTGCGCGTTGGGCTGGAAGGCATCGGCGCGCGGCCGGCGGACATGGTGCAGCATGAACACGGCACCAAAGCCCTGCGTCAGCGGCGCAAGCACGCGGCCGGCCCCGCTGGCTTTGAGCACCTTAAATCCGTGCCGGAAAACCGTTTGTCGCACATTCATAGCTGGTGGTCCAAAACGCGCAGTCTTTTCCTTCTATGGCACGCTTTGTTTAAGATTTATTGCTACTTCTGCCGAGAGTTGAAATCGAACGCAAAAGAGGCCGCCGATGGCATCGGCTCTTTCAAAGACAACCGCGTTTGACATTACCGATCCGGCGCGGGGCGGTCCCGCCGCGCACGCCGGCATCGATATGGCGGCGGACATGTCGATGATCGACGTTCAGATCCTGAGCGGTCTTGAGGACGCCGAGCCGATGTGGCAGTCCCTGGAAGTTGACGGCATCGGCGGGCCTTATCAGACCTTTCGCTGGTGCAAGGCCTGGTGCGACACCATCGGCACCCGTGATCGGGCCGAACCCGTGATTGTCATCGGCACGATCGCGCAACGGCCCGTGTTTATCTTGCCGCTTGTGAAACGGCGCCGGTTTGCCGTGACAATGCTGTCGTTTCTGGGGTCGGAGGTTGCCAATCAGAACACCGGCCTGTGGCTTCCGCAGGCCTATGCCGCCGTACCGCCGGGCGCGCTCGGCGCGCTTCTTCAAAAAGCGTGTGATGAAGCCGGCGCCGATGTCATGTTTTTGGAAAACCTGCCCGAGTCCTGGGCCGGACGGGCGCACCCGTTGGTCCAGGCCAGGTCGCAGCCAAGCCCCAGTTCGGTCTTCCAGCGCGCGCTCGACCGCCCCTTCGATCAGCTTTTTGTCCAGACGCACAGCAAATCGACACGGCGCAAGCTCAAGCGCAAGCGCAAGCTGCTCGGCGAGGCGGGCGGCTTTCGGGCCTTCAAGGCAACCACACAGGACGAGGTCCGGTTGGGCCTCGACGCGTTTTTGCATCAGCGCAAGGTCCGGGCCGTGACAAGCGGGATTCCAAGCGGCTTCAGCGACAAAGCGAAACAGGCATTTCTGGCGGATTTGAGCCGCATCGACGCGGCGGCGACCCACCCATCCGCATCGCTGGACATCTGGATCCTGGAAGCCGGAGGGGCGATCCAGGCGACGTATTTGAGCGTGACATATCGCGGCACGCTGACCGGTTACGCCACCAGCGTCGGCAACACCGAATTGACCGCCCACAGTCCGGCGATCATCCTGATCAATCACATTGTCGAGGCCGCCTGCGCCGACCCGGAGGTCGAGGTGTTTGATTTCGGACTTGGCGATGAGCGTTACAAACGCTCCTGGACGTCGCCGGTCACGCTGCGCGACGCCTTTTTGCCGGCAACGCTCAAGGGCCGAGCCGCAGTCGCCGCGCTTCAGCTCCGCCAGACCGTCAAGGCGTCGATCCGTGGTTCGGAGACGATCTGGTCGCTGGTGCGCAAGGCGCGGAAATGGCGCGCATCGACCAAACGCGCCGGCCGGGCGGACTGAGCTTCGGGCATATCTGACAGCGTTCGAAGGTTCGTCTATGCGGCCCAGCCTGAACCCGCCAGCGGCCTACCATCCATTTGCCCCCCGGATACGACCTCGACCTGGGCGCCGGTGTTGCGGGCCAAAAGGTTCGCCGCGCTGACAAGCTCCTGCCCGTGCTCTCCGGACGCCGCACCGACGAACACCCGATCGGCAAATCCCAAAATGTTGGCGCTCGCCTTGCTGCCATCGATGGCGCCGAGGTCGATGACAACCAGCTGGTGTGTCCTGGCCATGGCTCCGAGCGCATCGTGAAACCGCATGTCCTCGGCCATCGGGTCGGATATCGGCACCCGCCCGGCTTCGATGAGATGGGCCGCGGACTGTCCATCCTGATAGATCACCTGGGAAAAAGCCGCATCGCCGGCGACCAGATCGGAAAAGCCGGGCGCGGCCGCGTCATCCGCCTGTTCGGGAAACACCTCGACAAGGAGCGCCGATTTGCCGGCGGCCGCCGCAGAGCGAACCAGATCGAACGCGACCTCATGGGAAACGATCGGATCGTCGACACTTAAAACAGCCACACAGCCGGCGAGGTCTGCGCCATCGGGCAAGGGCGCCGATCCCGGGACCGCCGTTTCGCTATGGACAGCGGCATGCGCGCTTTGGCCTGGTCTTTCCGGCGCCATCCCAGCGACATAGTCGGCCATGCGTCCGGCTCGGATCCCGGAAAAGTTATAGGCACCGGAGGTGTAACCGCCATACTGGATCGGGACGAACGCAGCGCTTGGTCCTGAATGACCGAAAGGCTGACCGTCCCCCGTCCCTGAAGGCCGATGCATTGCGGGCGCTGCAGCCACCTGGCGGGGCGGCGAGTCCGTTTCATAAGCGACCCGGCGCAGCGCACTCCCGGAGAGAAATTCGCGCATGACGACGAAGGCGCAGCCAAGCACAAAGGTGGCCAGCGTGGCGACAACCGTGATCGCGCCGATTTTGGGCGAATACGGCTCGATCGGCACGCTCGCTCTGGAAATGATCCGCGCATCGGCCGGCAAAGCCAGGGCCCTCAGGCGCGTATCGGCCTCGCGGAACCGGGATAACACCGCGTCGAGCTGCGCCGCCTTGGCGTTGGCCTCGCGCTCCAGCTCACTTAACCGCACCTGGTCCGCGTTCGACCGCGCGGCTTCCATCTTCAACTCGTTCAACCGTGTTTCGAGCGCCTTGGCCTGCTGGCTTGATACTTTCGCGTCATTTTCAAGCCCGACCAGCACCTTGCGCGCTTCGGACCGGATCTGCCGGTTGTAGTCGTTGAGCTGAGACTGCAAGGCGCGAAGCTGAGGATGGTTCGGCAGCAAGGTGATCGACAATTCGGCGATGTTCGATTGGATCGCCACCTGACGTTCCCGCAGGCGCTGAATAAGCTGCGATTCCAGCACATCGGTCGCCGATTCCAGCGAGCCACCCGAATTCAGCAATTGCCGGATCAGATCCGCCTTCGCCTGCGCTTCGGCCTTGGTGGCCTGCGCTTCGGAGTATTCGCTGCTGATTTCGGCAAGCTGCTGCTGGCTGAGCGTCGTATTGTCCGTCCCGACCAGCAGGTCAGCCCGGGCGCGGAAGTCCTCCACGGCCTTGCGCGCGGACTGGACCTCCTTTTGAAGTTGGGCGATTTGCGGCTCCAGCGCGGAGGCGGCGACCTCGGTCGTCTCGCGTTTTGCGTTGGATTGCAGCGCGACATATTCGTCGAGGATCGTGTTGGCGACCGCGGCCGCAAGTTCCGCGTCGCGAGACGTGTATTCGACTGCGATCACGCGGGACCCTTCCAGGCGGTAGATGTCGAGGTTCTTGTAATAGTGCTTCAGGACCCGCTCTTCCGGCGAGGACCGGCCCGGATCACTCGCAAGGCCAAACACCACCAAAATGTCGTTCAGGATCGAACCGCTGCCCTGCGCCTTGAATTCGGGGATCGACGCCAGTTCAAGCCGTTTGGCGACACGCCGGGCCAGATCGGCGGACATGAGAAGCTGCACCTGGCTGGCAACGCCCTCGGTATCCAGAAGCGCGCGTTCCTCCTCAACGCCGCGTGTCCTGCCCGGGAAATCCGCGTCCGTGCTCTCGATCAGAACCCTGGCTTCGCCCATATAATTGGAGGGAACGAATTGCAGTCCGATTAAGGTAACCGCCAGCACGCCCAGAACCAGAGGCACAAGCCAGCGGGTGGCCCGGCCGATGGCACGCAGCAGACCGCCAAGATCAAGGGCCAGATCGTCAGAAACTTCCGCGTTGCGCGCACCATTCATCGCCAAGACTCCGAATTACTCCGGCGACTATGACGAATTAGGGTAAGCGATCGGTTAAGCGCCCGATCGATCCGCATCTTCAGACGTTAATCATTTGACCATGCCTAAATGACCGGGTCCAGCGGGTTCAACGGGCCTCTTCACCCGGCATTAACCATGACTTGCGATCTTGGCGGGGCAATTAAGGAGAGTCGTCCATGTCCGGTCGCACGTACCTCGTTTTGGCCATGTGCGTGATTTTAACTGCCTGCAGCGGATACAAGCGTCCGCCGACGGCATTTCACGAGATCCTGACACAGCCCTACCAGCTGGATTCCAGCGACCGGCTGCGCATTCTCGTATTCGGTCAAGACGATCTTTCGAACAGCTATACCATTGACCAGGCAGGCTATATTTCCTTTCCCTTGATCGGCGCGGTGGCCGCGCGCGGCAAGACCCAGATCGAACTCGCCAACGGGATCTCTCACAAGCTCCGGCAAGGCTATCTGCGCGATCCCGATGTGTCTGTCGAGGTCGAAACCTACCGGCCGGTCTTCGTCATGGGCGAAGTGCAAAGCGCGGGCCAATACAACTACGTGCCGGGCATGACCGCCCAGAACGCGATCGCGACAGCCGGCGGTTTTTCCGCGCGGGCCCGGCAGGCGGATGTCGATATCACCCGCCAGATCAACGGTGAAATCCTAAACGGACGTGTGCCCTTATCGGACCCGATTCGCCCGGGCGACACGATTTACGTCCGCGAGCGCTATTTCTGACGGACCGCCCCGATTAACCGGGGACTCATCTGTTTTCGGTAACGTGCAGGTCATCAGCTTCACGGGTTCAACAAGAAATCCGGGAGCCGAAACAGGGAACCTGCGCAATGACCACGACACCGCTTCGGATCATCCATTGTGTCCGCTCGCCGATCGGCGGCATCTTCCGCCACATCCGCGACCTGGCGACCTGCCAGGCGGATGCCGGCCACGCGGTCGGACTGATTTGCGACAGCACCACGGGCAGCCAATTTGACAATGAACTGGTCGAGGACCTGCGCCCCAAGCTGAGCCTCGGGCTGGCGCGGTTTCCCATGCAGCGGCAGCTGAGCGTTCAAGATGTTCGCGCCGCTTTGGAGCTTTACCGCCATGTCCGCGATCTAAAGCCCGACGTCCTGCACGGTCATGGCGCCAAGGGCGGCGCCTATATCCGCGCGATCGGAACGGTCTTGCGCCTGAAGGGACAGGATGTCACCCGGATCTACTGCCCCCATGGCGGCAGCCTGCATTATGATCCCAACCGGTTCGAGGGCCAGGTTTATCATTCGATTGAACGCCTTCTCGGCCGGTTCACCGACGGGTTGGTGTTCGTGTCCGACTATGAATACGCGGCCTATGAGTCCAAGGTCGGCCACCCGAACGCTCCGGCGCGCATGGTCTATAACGGTCTCCAGTCCGGCGAATTCGCGCCGGTCTGCGAAGATCCGGATGCGGCCGATTTTGTCTATATCGGCATGCTGCGCGATCTGAAGGGCGCCGACGTCTTCATCGAGGCGCTGCACAACATCAAGCTCAGAACCGGCCAGGCGCCCACGGCGCGCATCGTCGGCGAAGGCCCGGACGAAGACCGCTACCGCGCCATGGTGGCGGATTTTGGCCTTGACGATCGGGTGCGCTTTCAAGGGCCCCTGCCCGCCCGGCGCGCGTTCCGGCTGGCGAAAACCGTCGTCGTGCCCTCGCGCGCGGAGGCCATGCCCTACATCATTTTGGAAACGGTCGCCGCACAGCGGCCCCTGATCGCAACCCGCGTCGGCGGCGTTCCGGAAGTCTTCGGACGCTATGCGGGCCGCCTGATCGAGCCCGGGCATATCGGCAAACTGACCGATGCCATGCAGGTGGCGCTAG
Source organism: Roseibium sp. (assembly GCA_017643215.1). Classification (GTDB taxonomy): domain Bacteria; phylum Pseudomonadota; class Alphaproteobacteria; order Rhizobiales; family Stappiaceae; genus Roseibium. The sequence continues at coordinate 169,988 of JAEPNV010000003.1, forward strand.
CTCATCCGGACGCGATGGCCGCCGCCGCCAGGGAACTGCGCAGCTGTCTCGCTGAAACCTTTTCCGCCGATCTCATGAGCGACCGGATCACAACACTCTACAAGGAGCTGCGCGGCCTGGTTCCGGCCGACACCGGTGCATCGCGCGAAGCCGGTCAAGCGGCTGCACCCGGTATCACCCAGTCCGTTTACGCCAGAACGGGACGCGGCCAATGAGCAATTCGACCGCCCGCTCCAAATTCTCGCTTGGTGAGGCCGAACCGGCCAATGGCCAGTCAGAATTGCGTCAACGGCTGACCGCAAACCTGCACCGCTCCCCGGCAGGCGATGGCAATACACCGGCATCCGTCGGATCAAATGGTGGACCGTTGCTCTCGCCGGAAGCGCTCGAGATCGCCCATTCACTCCGTGACGACGGGATTTCGGTGCCGGTCTTGTCCGGCACCGTCCGGCTGTTTGATCTTGGCATCATCTTCGCCGGCGCGGCCGCCGCGATCATCATCGACCCGAACGGTTTCCAGGCCGGATGGCAGATGGCCGCGGTCATCGCCGCCGCCCTGTTGTTCTCCTTGGTCTTCTTTCAGGCCGTCGACGCCTATCAGGTCTCCACCATGCGCCAGGGCCTCGCGCAGGTCGGCCGGGTCGCGGCGGGTCTGACGCTCATGTTCGGCGTGTTCGCAATCCTGCGGACGACGACCGGGGTCGGCGCATCGCTCTCCCAGTTCTGGCTCGGCGCCTGGTATGCCATGGCGCTGACCGGACTGATCTGTCTGCGGTTGGGTGTGTTTCTCTGTGTCCGGCATTGGATCAGCATCGGCCGGCTGGAACGGCGCGCGGTGATCGTCGGCGGCGGATCGGCGGCGGCCGACCTCATTCACGAACTGGAGGCCCAGGCCGACAACGACATCCGGATTTGCGGGATATTCGACGACCGGGCCAACGACCGGTCACCGCCCGTCGTCGCCGGTTATCCGAAACTCGGCAACATCAACGCGCTGGTCGAATTCGCACGCCGCGCCCGGATCGACATGCTGATCGTGTGCATTCCGCTGCGCGCGGAAAAGCGGGTCCTGGAATTGCTCCGCACGCTGTGGGTTCTGCCGGTCGATATCCGCCTGTCCGCGCATACGGACAAGGTCCGCTTCCGCAATCGCGGTGCCTCCTTCATCGGCGCCGTGCCGTTTGTCGACGTGGTCGAAAAGCCGATCGCCGATTGGGACATGGTCGGCAAACGGATTTTCGATGTCGTCTTTGCCAGTCTGGCGCTCGTTGCCTTGACCCCGGTGATGATCGCGGCGGCCATCGCCATCAAGCTGGACAGCAAGGGTCCGGTCCTGTTCCGGCAAAAGCGCTTCGGCTTCAACAACGAGATCATCGAGATCCTGAAATTCCGCTCCATGTACACGGAAATGGCCGACCCGCACGCCAAGAAGGTGGTGACCCGGAACGACCCGCGCGTCACCAAGGTCGGCCGGTTCATCCGCAAGACCTCGATCGACGAGTTGCCGCAACTCTTCAACGTTCTGACCGGACGGTTGTCCCTGGTCGGCCCGCGCCCGCACGCGGTCAACGCCCACACCGACAACCGGACCTGGGACGAGGTCGTCGACGGTTATTTCGCCCGCCATAAGGTCAAGCCGGGCGTCACCGGCTGGGCGCAGATCAACGGCTGGCGCGGCGAGGTCGACACGCCGGAGAAAATCCAGAAACGTGTTGAATGCGACGTCTATTACATCGAGAACTGGTCGATCCTGTTTGATCTTAAAATCCTGGTCCTGACGCCGTTCCGGCTCTTGAACACGGAGAATGCCTATTGACCCAGGCGGCCGCCACCCTCGGTCCGCCGGGTTCGGCGCGGCCCGCCTTTCTGGTGTCGACCGCCTCGGTCGGCAACGTGGCGCTGTGGGTGGCGGTGTTCTTGTCCGGTTTTGTCATCAAGGAACCGGCACCCTACGAACTCTACATGGTGGTTCTGTCGGTCGTCTGGATGGCCTGCGGCCTGAAGCTGCGCAAGGAATTCGGCCCGTTGATCATCTGCATGATGGTCTATACGGCCGGCGGCATTGCCGCCATTCCGCTTGCGAGCGAAATGGCCGAAGGGGCCATCTACATCGCCGTCACCGGCTTTTTGGCCATCACCGCGATCTTTTATGCCGCGATCGTCAGCGAGGATCCGCGCCGGGTGCGCATCATCCAGAACGCCTATCTGGCCAGCGGAACGCTCGTCGCGCTGATCGGGATCGCCGGGTATTTCAAACTGTTTCCCGGCGCGGAATTCTTCACCCTTTATGACCGCGCGCGCGGCACCTTCCAGGACCCCAATGTGTTCGGGCCCTTTCTGGTGCTCCCGGCCGTGGTGCTGATCCAGGGCGTCCTTCGCGATCCGATCACCCGCAACGGCGCGTCGCTCCTGCTTCTGCCGATCCTGCTCCTTGGCATCTTCTTGAGTTTTTCGCGCGGCGCGTGGGGCGTGATCACGATTTCAACGCTGATTGTCTATGTGCTGGCCTTGATCTGCGAACAGAACGCCGTCCGCCGCCTGCGCCTCATCGGCATCGGCGCGCTCGGCCTCTTCGCCGTGTTTGTCCTGATCGCCATCGCCCTGTCGATCGACACCGTCGCGGACATGTTCCAGCAGCGGGCCCGGCTGGTCCAGGAGTACGACGGCGCCCGCCTCGGCCGTTTTGCCCGCTATGCGCTCGGCTTCGAGATGGTTCTGGAACGCCCGCTCGGCCTCGGTCCGCTGGAGTTCAACAAGTACTTTCCAGAGGATGAGCACAACGTCTATCTCAAGGGCTTCACCACCTATGGCTGGCTGGGCGGCACCGTCTATCTCTTGATGGCCGGCTGGACCTTCGCGGCCCTGGTGCCGCTCCTCTTCAAGTCCCGGCCCTGGACGCCGTTCGTGCAGTGTGTCTTCGCCGTCTTTGCCGCGCACCTGGTCCTGAGCCTGATCATCGACACCGACCACTGGCGGCACATGTACATGCTCTACGGCATCGCCTGGGGCATGATCGCCGTCGACCGGATGGAACGGCGGGCGCTCCGGTTTTGGCCAGATAGTCCCGGCGCCAACATCCCGCTTGCGAAGGCCCAGCGAACAAGTTAGGTAAGGGCCGTTCGGGCAGTAGCGCAGCCTGGTAGCGCACTTCACTGGGGGTGAAGGGGTCGTCGGTTCAAATCCGGCCTGCCCGACCAATTTTTTCAATATTTTAGCTACTTTTGGCGATTGCTCCGCGCCAGGAAACTGCCAAGAAACGGCAGCGGACCTTGTAGCTGACCCTATAGCGCCCGGTTCGCTGGGCGCCCTTTTCTAGTGTCTTTCTGACGGTCTTCAGAACAACTGGCAATTTTAATTGAAATCGGCCAGAAATTCATCAGCACTCGCCAACCCCACTGCATTCCACAATGCATGAATCGCCGGAATCAATGCTCTTCGATAAACTGCGTCCTCGGCAAAATCAGGAATGATCTGTATTGGCAGATTGAGGATCCGTCGATCGATCGGGTATTGATTTTCGAGTGCCCACGCTTGTTCACCAAGGCCAAGGATCGCGTCGTGTGCCCCCACCAGAGAAACTGAGACGCCGAATGGCGGAGGTACATCAAGAGCCTGTAGCGCGCTCATATAAGATGGCAGGCTCTCAAAGAGGTATCGAACAAACAGTACCGACGGGATTCGGAGAACAGTGTCATGATGCCGTACGATGTTTGCCCGAGTTGCCTCGATAACTCCATTGCGAAATACCTGTGTGTACCCTTCCGGTGGGTCGCCTTGTGCGACATGTGCGAATCCATCGAAATTAATGCGGGGGTGCCCTCCAACGCGAGGCATTGGACGTAAATCGTCTGCCAAGTCCCTTGCAGCGGCAACATCAATTTGAATCCCACCTGCAAACGCCGCGAGCGGCAATATATGAAGGACAAGAAAGCCGCGTTGTTCGTTGTTAGCCCGTGCCATATGGACTATGCCATTGTTTTCAAGGATAAGTTCTGTGCGTTCTACTATATACTCCGTCATCCGTTCATGCATTTCAGCACCATTCGTAAACAACGCACGAAGCTCTTCGACGTCCGCTTCATGCGACCCAGCTGAAGACCGCAGGTAAAATCGGTTTGAATTTTTAAAAGAGACGCGATGGGGCGGATTCCAGCTTTTGGGCACACGGACTATGTACACGTGCTGGTTTTCGGCCATTTGCACGTGGTGCATTCTCAAGCCTACGATACGGGGCTCGATGCCAGCTCTTGCCATCCCTTCCAATCGCAACAACTGGTTGTCGGCGTTACCTTCCACGGCGCGCACCGCTGTTGCGACCCCCTCATCCTCGTCGATGCCGATGATCAATTGCCCGCCCGCAGAGTTGGCAAATGAACTCACGTCTTTGAGGAATTCCTTTCTGTCCTTGTCAGCGTTGCCGTACATCTCACGCTTAAACTCGATGTTCCGGCCTTCTTGTTGGGCGTCTGCCACCAGTTGATTGATGTCAGCAGCATTGATGTCTTCAAAAACTGGCTTAAACACAGACATTTGGGGAACCTGATTCTAGCAGTAAATTTGTATGTTTTGGCGATATCGGACACGCTGCTATTTATCATAGAGCGCACCTAGCCCCACTCACAACCTTAGCAGATGCCTCTTTTCCACTAGCCGTCCACCCGCTTCTCCCGCTCGGTCCTCAAAATCGCGTTGCCGATCAGCTGGCGGATCTGGACCCGGACGGCGTTTCCGACGGCGCCAATTCGGTCCACCGCTCCGGATAGCCGAGCATCTTCTCGCACGTCCGGCAGACCGCCTCGATCGAGTATCCGGCGATAATCAAGGGGGTGAAGAACCGCCTCTGATAGCCGTTCGGCTCGGCCCGGATCTGTGTTTCCAGAGAAACTGACCGATCGCGAAGCCATCGGTCTTCAGCGGGGTAGGCAATAATCCAGACTCTTTCGCGGTGGTGGTCGGCACCAACCGCCGCAGCTGGTATGCAGTGCCACGCCTCTGCAAACCAGACCCATCGCAAACTCTGAGAGCCTTAGCCCCCGCTGTCTCCTGTCGGAGACATCTCCCGTTGAGGGCAGGCTTATCGCATGTGGCACAAAGGCCGCCTTTCACGGGGATTTGTGGGTGGTTTGCGCTCGTCACAGACCGTCACGCCGGACGGAGCGTCAGCGCAGATCCGGGGTCTCCTCGCGGTGCAACTTGCTGAAACGCATGCCTTTTTCAAGCAGATTCCCCAAAACACGCCAAGTCTCTGGAAACGAGTGGGCCCCGGATCTCCCGAGGGTCGTCCGGGGTGACACCGATTGTTTCAGCGGCCTATCCGCCACATGCGATGGCCCTGCCTCAAGGGCGGAGCGGAGGTGCCTGCCGCCAGATTCAGCGAATGCAGCGGCGACGGGAAATTTGACCGGACAACGGCGGGTCGGAACGGCGTTTGCGGACTTGCCAAGCCGCGATCAAAGGATGCCATGTCCATTGGACTGAAAACACCGCGTCACTGTGGCCCGGTCTCCCAACGGAACTGTTTGGTATTGAATTGACCAACGCCGGTCCTAGGTGTCATTAGCGTTCCCTTAAGTAAGGGAACCGCTGCGGCTTTCGGTGACATTTGACACTGAGCCGGACGGCGCGCCGCCAGAACGTGCCGTCCGGCAGACGGTGAAAAAAGCCTGGATCCTGCGGGCCATCGCGGTGTCCGGATCGCCGATGCAACGCGGGGGGCGGTAATTTGAGACCGTTCCTGAAAGCCAAACCAAGTTGGTCGTGGATGAGGCCGTGAGACAATGACACGATACGTTCTGATTGCGCTGCTGGCCGGGCTTGCCGCCCCACAGCCAACGCTCGCCAGCACCTTGACCGCGCAGGAAGTGCAACGGGAGATGTTGAACAAGACCATTGTCACCCACCGGTTCGGGATGCGGGTGACGATGCGCTACAGGCCCGGCGGCGTGGTGTCGGCACGGGCGCTGCTTGGGTCGGTGGACGGGACATGGCGCGCCCGCGGAAACCAGATCTGTTCAACCTTTCCGCGCGGGCCGGCCAAGGGCACGAGCTGCGTGAGCTTTCAAAGGCTTGGGGACAAGCGTTACATCAGTTCCGAAGGCGTCAGGTTCCGGGTGGTCGACTAGTCAAAACCGCTCTTGTAGGCGTCAAGGCGGACTGGTCGCCGTCATCGGCCGCCTGCCCAACACGTCTAGTCAGTTGCAATGCCGGTGTTCGCCGCGCGGCGACAAACCCGCGGGTTTCCAACACGCCAAGCTTCACACTTTGATAGGTCAATTCCTATGTTCCGCGCCCTTGCCATCCTGTTCTTAACCGCCGCACCGGCGCTGGCCTGGGAGGCCCGGCCGGGCCCCGTTTGTGAACTGGTCCACGACGGCGAAACAGCCTCCGTTCGCGTCACCTACGATCCGGCGATCCCGGAATACGCCATCGCGATCACGCCCGATCGCCCCTGGCGGAAGGGACCGATCTTCACGATGCGTTTCGACGGGCCGCAAGGCAACATGATCACGACCGGCCGGCATGTCATCTCACCTGGCGGGGCAACCCTGACGGTCACCGACAAGGGCTTCGGCAATGTCTTGAACGGGCTTGAGTTCAACCACACCGCCACCGCCCTGCTCGGCGAGCAGGCCGTGTCCGTATCACTCGACGGCGCGGGCCCGGCCGTGCGCGATTTTCGCGCCTGCGCCTCCGCGCTGAACATTTGACGACAGCCCAGGATCTGCGTTCGGGTCCAGGCGTGATCCGCCTTTTCCTGCGGTGAGCGGGACGGCCGGGGATTGACTTTTCCGGCGCGGGGAAGCATTCAAACGCCCGTAGAGTACGCGGGTGCGACCGGGGCACCTGGTTGCGGGTCCACTGGTCGGCCGACACGGGCGTGTCACGCCAGCGGATCAGGATGGCAGGTCGGCCGATCCTTTAACGGGACAGCTGGCAATACGGGAAAATACGTACACCGCACCAAACTCCCCGGATTTCACACTCGTGCACAGGCGCGATTCGACAGCACGAAAAACCTGTGCTGAACTCCTTCTCACAGCAAGACATGGACCTGTTCAGGACCGCCAACCCGAACAACCCGGCCCATGACACCGCTGACTGGTCACAGCCCTTTGGGGCGCCGTTCTGCGGCATCGCAAGGGATCAGCTGTGAGGCAACCAGAACGCGCTTTATGCGGAGCGCTCCGCAAAAAAGCGCCCCGGAGCTCTGGTAAGCAGCGGGTTATCTGTTTGATCAGCGCGCCCCTCGGCCTTCGGGTTGTGGGAACGCGGGCCAGGGGTTTTCACCCGAATTCCTTTGGCCACGTTGAGATCAAGGCGGATGGTTTTCACTGCCTCGGCGGCGATGGCCCTTCGATAAACTTGACCTGAACAGGGGGGTGTTAGCGAAAGCTGACACCCTTTCTGTTTTGGGCCCAGTTTTTTACGATCCGAATATCCGCGGATCAGCAGAACTTCTCATCGCCGCAGCCGGGCCCGGTGCCCGAACCGCCTTAAGCGGCCGGGCCCTGATCCGGACCGGGCCGCGTGCCAAGGTCCTTGAGGGCGTTGACGACAAACCGGCTGTCGATCACATCGCCGCGCGCCAGCGCCGGCAAATCCGGATTGAGGCTCTGGAAAGACGCGATCTGGCGGTCCCAATGGGCCGGGGTCAGTTCGCCGTTGACCGCAAACCCGTCCGATGCCCGTTCCTGGGCCCAGATCGCCTCGATCTCGGCGGCCGGCAGCTTCACCGACACATAGTGCTCATAGGTCTTCAGGAAATCATCGAAATGGTCGTAAAGACGGCGCGAGGCGACGATGATGCCGCGGGCAAGCTTTTGCACCGCCTCCGGCTCGGCGTCGATATAGCCGGCCGTCGTCGCCAGCACACCATGCGGCTGAACGGCGACCAGCTTTTTCAGCTCGGCGAACCCTAAGAGCATCTTTAAATCATTGCTGTCGTCCATGGTGAGCGACAGCGCTTCCTCGACCCGGATCAGGGAAACGTCCACCTCCCCGGAAAGGAGCTGCGCGATCCGCTCCGGCGGCGGACCGGCGACACGCCAGTCAATATCCGCCTCGTCGATGCTCAGCGCGGCAAGGATACAGCGTGCCATGTGGTGGCTGAGCGCGCCCATGCCGTCGACCGCCCAGGAGGCGCCGCGCAACTGGTTTACCTTGTCGAACTTCGGCTGAACGACGAGGTTCTGCGCCAGCGCGCGGGCCATGGAGGCCACGATCCGCAGCGGTTCTCCGCCGGCCCGCAAGTGCAGCACCGGCCCCAGGCCGCCATAGGCCGCGTCGACCTCCCCGGCCAGGATCTTTTTCATCGCCGCGATGCCGCCAAGCGCGGGCGTCCAGGAGACCGACAAGCCTTCGTCCTCCCAGCAGCCGAGATGGGTGGCCGCGGCACAGGCAAGGTCATCGACGCCGAAGGTCGGACCGGAGCCGGCGGCAAGGCGAATGGACTGGGACATGGTGAGATCGAACCTGGTTTTATCGTGGGAAACGCCGCGGCGCTATTGGATCTGCGCCGCATCGCGCAAAGAGGCGATCATGGACGAGCGCAGAACAAACGCGTGATGGGCCGACGGATCGGCGACCGTGCGCCGCAATTCGTCGTGGAACGCGCGGCGCTGCGCCGGGTCCTTCTCGCCCATCATGCGCCGGTTGCGGATCGACTGCTGCTGGACCGTATCAAGGCACACCTGGCGGCGCTGGCGCTCATAGATCCCGAGCAAGTCCTCGGCGGAGCCGCCGGCAAAGATGCGGACGAGCTTGTCGACGAGGTTCGTCGCATCGTGAATGCCGCCATTCAGCCCCATGCCGCCGAGCGGATTGTTGAGATGCGCCGCATCTCCGGCAAGTATCGCCCGTCCGGCGACGTATTTGTCGGCGACCCGCTGCTGCACCCGGTAGGCGGTGGCATGGGCGATCTCATAGGTCCCGTCCTGCGGGCACAGCGCCTGGATGCGCGCGTCCATGTTGGCCGGATCGTACATCTCCGCGTCCGGCTGGTCCGGATCGTTGGGCAGCAACACGCGCCAGAGCGTCGGTGTGCGCAACAGAACGACCCACTCCTCCGGATCGGTAATGTAGGCGATGTTGGCAAGGTCCGGGATGGCCTCGTCGAAGGGAAACGGCGTCGACATGGACAGGAAGAGTTCGGGGATGGTCGTCCCCTGCAGCGTCAAGCCAAAGGCCTTGCGCACAACGGAGCCGGCGCCATCCGCGCCGATCACATACCGCCCGCCAAAGATCTCGCGGGTGCCGTCCTCGCGCTCCACGGTCACCGACACGCCATTATCATCCTGGGCGACCGCGACCGCGGTGGCGCCGAACACCAGCTCGATCGCATCATCGTCCGCCGCCCGTGCCTGCAGCGCTTCGGAGAGTTTCCACTGTTCACACTGCAGCCGATAGGGATGCCCCGTCTCGTCTTTCAGGAGACCAAGATCGAAGGTCGCGACCTCGCCCTCGTGGCGGTCGCGGAACTGCCAGGTCGGGCAGATGAGGCCTTGGGCGATCAAGGTGTCCGTGACCTTGATCTCGTCGAGCATGTCGAGGGTCGGCGGATGAAAGGTGGACGCCCGAAGGTCCTTCGGCACCTCTTTCGACCGTTCGATCACCACAGAGGCGATCCCGCGGGCCGACAGGAAGCTTGCAAGCACCAATCCGACCGGTCCGCCGCCGACAATGACGATCCTGTCCGTCTGCGCACTCATTCGCGTTCCGCTCCGGCCAGTTCCTCCGTTCGGTCGCAGTGCTCAAAAACATCGCGTTCGGGTGTCATTCCTGCTCCTTAGAAGCCTGGTCCTAATTGACCGCGTCATGTCACATAATGGCCGGTTCGCTGGCCGCTGGGGTCCGGGCCCCGGCCGCCGCCTCATCGGGCGGCAGGCTGTCATCCCATAGCCGGGCGGTAAAGCGGCCGCCGGTCACACCGTCCGAGCGCGCCGAGCACAGCCAGACAATGCCGAGCCGCATGATGTCGGCCGGCAGGAGATTGCCGTCCGCGCCGGTGCGCCCTGCCCCGCCTGGAATGAAATCCGTGTCGGACGCACCGCCGGGAAGATAAACGTTCACATCGACCCCGGTTCCGGCCAGATCCTGCGCCCAGATCCGCGAGGCCGCCTCAAGCGCCGCCTTGCTCGGACCATAGGGCGCATACCCGGCGCGCACCATGGTCCGCGCGCTGGTCGAAATGTTGATGATCTTGCCGTAGCCGCGCTCCACCATGTGGCTTGCCGCCGCCTTTGCGGCATAAAACGCGCCGTTGAGATTGGTGTCGATGACCCGCTGCCAGGCCTCGGCCGACGTGGTCCAGAATTTCGTCGGTTCGGTGTTGAACGTCTCCGACACGACGCGCATGCCAAGCCCGGCATTGTTGACGAGCGCATCAAGCCGCCCGCATTGACGGATCGTTTCGGCGACCATCCGCGCGCATGCGTCCGGGTCGGCGACATCGGCGGTCACGGCAATGGCTTTCGGACGCGCGCCGGCCACGTCATTCAGCAGGTTCAGAGTGTCCTCCAGCGCCGCGCTCGGCCGCGCCCCGGTGATGACGACTTGCGCGCCCGCATCAGCCAGGGCCATCGCCATTTCGCGTCCCAGACCGCGCGAGCCGCCAGTCACGATCACGCATCGCCCCGATAGCGCCGGGGCCGCCGCCGCGCTTGTTGGTTCGACGGAGACTGTCATCCGCTCACCCCCATTGCCGGAAACGTGCGCTTGCCGCGGGCGATGATCGTCGCTTTTTCTTCCGTGAACATGGCGCGCGAGCCCTTGGCGCCTTCCCGGCCAAGACCGGACATCTTGTAGCCGCCAAAGCCGGTCCGAAGATCCCGCACGATCGGCGTGTTGACCAGAACCGTCCCGGTCCGAAGCGCCGACGACACCCGCAGGCCCCGTTCCATCGCCTCGGTCCAGACATAACCGACCAGGCCAAAATCGGAATCGTTGGCCTTGGCAATCACTTCCTCTTCCTCGTCGAAGACCTGGAGGGTCGCGAACGGTCCGAAGATTTCTTCCTGGCAGATAGCCAGACCGTTGTCCGGCGCCAGCATCGCCGTCGGCTGGGCGAAAAAGCCGCGATTGCCGCCTGGATACGGCGCGCCGCCCGCCAGCAACCTCGCCCCCTCGCCGGCTCCGGTCTCGGCGTAGCGCAGCATGCGCTCGCTCTGCGCCCGGTTGATCATCGGACCGATCTCCGTGCCCCTTTGCAAGGGATCGCCGACTTTCAGGTTGCGCGTGCGCGCGGCGAAACGCTCAATGAAGGCATCGGCCACGGGCCGCTGAACAAAGATCCGGCTGCCCGCCAGGCACATCTGGCCGTTGTTCATGAAACTGCCGAGCAGCGTGCCATCAAGGGCATAATCAAGATCGGCATCGGAAAAGACAATGCTCGCCGACTTACCGCCGAGTTCCATCGCCGGCCGCTTGATTCCCTTTGCGAGCGCTGTGAGGATCGCTCGCCCCGTCTCCGTGCCGCCGGTGAACGAGGCCATATCGATGCCGGGATGGGAGACAAGCGCGGCGCCCGTAACCTGACCTCGGCCGTTGACGAGGTTGAGAACGCCGTCTGGCAAAAGATCGGCGACCAGTTCGACCAGGCGCGCGACGGTCAGCGGTGTCAGTTCCGACGGCTTGACCACGCAGGTGTTGCCAAAAGCCAGCGCGCCGGCAATCTTCATCGCCGTCAAGCCGAGCGGCATGTTCCACGGTCCGATCAGGGCGCACACGCCAACCGGTTCGTGGGTGACCAGGGACAGCACGTCGCGTTCCTGGGTGAAAGCCTCACCGCCCAGTTGATTGATCGTTTCGGCGAAGAACCGGAAATTATGCGCCGCGCGCGGCACGTGCATGCCTTGTGTCTGGGTGAGCGGAATGCCGGTGTTGATGGTCTCCAGCTCCGCCAGTTCCGCTGCGTGATCCATGATCCGGTCATGGATCGCCATCAGAACACGCTGGCGTTCGGTGATGCTCGCGCCGCGCCACGGTCCGGTGTCGAATGCGGACCGGGCTGCCGCAACTGCCGCGTCGACTTCATCGCCATCGGCTTCATGCAGGAGGGCGATCACCGCTTCCTGCGCCGGATCGACCACCTCGATCGGCGTGCCCTCGGCGCCGACGAACCGGCCGCCGACGTGGCTTGTCACGCTTTTTGGCTGTTTGCCCAGCATCTCACGCAATGACATGGGAAATGGCTTTCCTTTGCTGACCTGCCCGGCGTCTCTGAACAACCCGGGCCAGTTCCGGTTTTTTTTAGTGAGCCGCGCTCAATGGTGGGACAGAAGCGACCCGAAGCCCTGGACCTTGTCCGTGATGCCGTTTTGGCGCAGCGCCCACCAATATGTCGCCGTGTTGATGGCAATCACCGGCTTGTCGATCCAGAATTCCGCGATGCCGGCAAGGCGGGCCATCGCCAGGTTGGTGCCCACCTGAACGATCGCCTCGACCGACGGGTCGTTGAGCTCAATGATCGCATCGCGCAAGGTCTTTTCCGATTCATGCGCAATCAGCATCGGGCTTTTGCATTTCAGGCCCTTGATCGCCGCCACGTCAAAGCCGCAATCGGTGAAAAACCGGTGCACCTGCTCATCACCGACCGGCATGTAAGGCGTGATGACGGCGATCCGCTTGATGTCCCCAAACACCTTGAGCGCCGCCTGGCAGGCATCCGAGCCCATCGCCACCTTCACGCCAGCGCGCTTTTCGACCCGCTTTTCAAGCTCGACCGAGCCCTCCAGGCCATCCCAGAAGGTTTCAGCCGACATGCCCATGACCAGGTAGTCCGGGCTGCACGACATGACCGCATCGACCGACTGCATCATCGTCTCGCGGATATTGTCCATCAGCGCGTTGAAATCATCGTCGCTGTTGACCGGATTGTCGGGGATGACAATGCGCGAGAAGTGGTTGGTGACGCCCACCGGCCGCATGGCATCGAATTCGGGTTGAACGGACGTGTTGGTGGATGGCGCGATCACGCCGAACTTCATTCTGTAACCCAAACTGTCGACCATCGGCGACCTCCCCCCGCTTGCGCCGCCGGTGCACACCGTGAGCGCCGCTTGAGACAAGGCCGCGCCGCGCCTGTAAAACCAAGCGAACCTGCGTCAGACCGCCGTAAAACTGCGCATGTTTCACTTGACAGCATCGAATGTTGATTTCAATGTGACCGAAAGGTTTGGACATTTCAAGGCCATTTTGGCAATTTGTCCAAATCACACAGCCGGAAAGCCACGGCAGCACAACCGGACTTCGGGATCGGCCAAGGAGGCGGCCGCTTCCCGCCATCTTCAAGGTCAAGCGCCCGGCTCACCGGGACTTGCCGGAATGGGGGACACGCGACAGATGTTGTGAGGCGCGGAGGCGCAAAACGGGGTCTGTCTGTCGTTTGAAAGGCGCGGCATCCGCCGCGGGCTCGACAGGGTAAAGACGGGAGAGAATTGATAATGCTGTATAAATCGCTATTGGCTGGCGCATTCATCATGATGACAGCGCACACCGCGGTCGCACAGGTCGTCGCGCTGGGTTCGACCGCCCGCGGCGGCACGAGCCAGATCGGCCGCGCCCTGTCCGCCGCGGTTTCCGAAGCCTCGCCGCTGCAAATGCGTCCGCAGGAAGTCGCCAACACCGCGGATTACATTCCGCTGGTCAATGCCGGCGAGCTGGAGTTCGGCATCGCCAATGTTGTCCAGACGTATTTCGCCTACACCGGAACCGGCATGTCGGACGGGCGGCCCAACGAAAACCTCCGGATGGTCGCGACGCTGATGCCCTTCCGGGCCGGCTTCATCGTGCCAGCCGACAGCGATGTGCAATCCGTCTCTGATCTGAAGGGAAAGCGCGTGCCGTCCTTTTCCAAGGGCGCGCTGGGTGAGCACGTGGTCAATGCCTATCTCGCCAATGCGGGTATGACGCCGGATGATGTGTCGAACGTACCGGTGCCCAATTTCCCGCGCATGTGGGCGAGTTTCGGTGAAGGGTCGACCGACGTGACCGTCGTCGTGGTCGGCGCGGCCACCGCGCGCGAATTTCATGCGACCATGGGCGGCATCCGCTACATCGATTTCGACGAATCGGAAGAAGCCGTCACGCGGATGAATGAATGGCTGCCGCAGATGTACCTTTTGCGGGTCGATCCGTCCTCCGGCATTCCGGGCATCGAGGCGCCGACGGATGTGATGGCCTATGACTACACGCTGTTCGCATCCAAGGACACGAGCGATGAACAGGTCTATGAGGTCGTCAAGGCGCTCTATGAATCTGAAGAAAACCTGCTCGCGACCGGTCCGTTCTTCGACGGCTTTGACGGCGACCGGATGGGCAAGGACGTGAACCTGCCTTACCATCCTGGCGCTGTGAAGTTCTTCGAGGAAAAGGGCATTTGGAACCGCTGATCGTCGAACCGGCGAAGAGGCACGGCTGATGCGGCCATCTGCAATCCACGTTGGCGCGGCCGTTGGTGCGGCCCTGATCCCGATCCTGGCGCTCCTTTGGGCGTCAGGGGCGCCGCTGTTTTTGGGCATCCGGATCTGGACCGAGCAACTGCTGATCGCCAGCGTGGCGCTCGCCATGGGCCTTTGTTTTCTCAAGCGCTCGTTCGCGCGGCGGGCGCGCGAGGCGGAAGACGCGCCCTGGTACGACCGGATCGCCGCCCTTTTTGCCTTCGCCTACGGCATCTATCTCGTTTGGCGGTTTCCGTATCTGACAGAAAACCTGTTTTACGCCCAGGACGAGGCCCTGATTGTTGCCTCCATCGGGCTGGTGCTGCTGCTGGAAACCGTGCGCCGGGCCATCGGCTGGCCGCTCATCGCCATTCTCGGCGCGATCTGCCTTTACGCGCTGTTTGCCGACCACCTCACCGGCCCCCTGCAGTCGCGGGCGGTCAAGCCTGAACGGCTGGTGATTTTCGCGATCCTGGACAGCGCCTCCATGGTCGGGGCGGCCCTCACCATCGCGGTTGTCGTCGTTGTCCCATATGTCGTGCTGGCGCGGCTTTTGATGGCCAGCGGCGGTTCGAGTTTCTTTTCCGACCTGTCCGTCAGTCTGCTGGGCGGCACGCGCGGCGGCGCGGGCAAGATCGCCGTGCTTGGATCAGCGTTTTTCGGCTCCATTTCCGGCAGCGCGGTCTCCAACGTCGCCTCCACCGGGGCGATCACCATACCGTTGATGACGAAGGCCGGCTACCGGCCGAAGACCGCCGCGGCGATCGAGGCCTCCTCTTCCACCGGCGGGCAGCTGGTGCCGCCGATCATGGGGGCATCGGCGTTTCTTCTGGCGGAGAACCTGCGGGTTCCCTATTCCGAGGTGGTCGCCGCCGCGCTCATTCCCGCCATCTTGTACTATGTCTCTCTCCTCGCTTTCGCCGATTTCGAGGCCGCGCGGCGTGATCTGAAACCGATCGAGGGCGACCGGCCGTCCGTGTGGTCCGTGCTCAGGCGCGGCTGGTTCGTGCTGATGCCGTTTTTCCTGCTGATCATCGGCCTGTTCGCCTTTAATTTGCGGCCGGAAACGGCGGCGCTCGTCGCCCTCGGCGCGCTCTTCGTGATCGCCCTGTTCAAGACCTATGAGGGACCGCGGATTTCGGGGCGCGACCTGATCCAGACGCTGGTCGATGCCGGCAAGATCGCGCTGGACATCATTCTCATTTGCGCCGTGGCCAGCATCGTGATCGGCGTCTTCAACCTGTCCGGCCTGAGCTTTGGTCTGACCTTCTTCCTCGTTCAGGTGGGCCAGGGGTCGCTGCTCCTGCTGCTCGGCCTGACCGCCGTCCTGTGCATCATTTTGGGCATGGGTTTGCCGACGGTCGGGGTTTATCTGCTGTTGGCAGCGCTCGCCGCTCCGCCCCTGATCGAGCTCGGGATCCAGCCGATGGCCGCGCATCTATTTGTGCTCTATTTCGGCATGTTGTCGATGATCACGCCGCCGGTCGCCATCGCCGCCTTTGTCGCGGCCAACATGGCGCGGGCGCCGGCCATGATGACCGCGGTCGAAGCGGTGCGGGTTGGCTGGACCGCGTTTCTTGTGCCGATGCTGTTTGTCGGTTCTCCGGCCCTCTTGATGATGGGCGCCGGGCCGTTTGACAGCCTTCTGGCGATGGCGACGGCGACCGCCGGGATCTGCCTTGTGACCGCCGGGGTTGTCGGATGGTTCCGTGTTCTCTTGACGCCGGTCACCCGCATCCTGTGCGTGGCCGTCGGGCTCGCGCTGTTCGTGCCGCATTCCATGATCGAATTCGGCCCGGCGCTCAACATCGCCGGCGCGATCGGCGGGGCGCTGATCTGGGTTTTTGCGGCCCGTCTGGGCACGGCCGCGGCACCGGCAGCGAAACGGATCTAAAACCGCCACAGTCAGGACCGGCGGCTTAGGCGCCGCGCAGGCGTTCAATCCGCATGGTGTAGGTGAGTTGGTCCGCCGGGTGCCAATTGAACGAGGCAATCAGAACACCGCCAGCCGTGCGGTAGCGGCGCAAAAGCTGCAATGCCCACGACCCGTTCGCAAGACCAAGCGTGCGGCTGATCTCCGCCGGCATGGCGACGGCACGGATCTCCTGCACCACCTCATCGATCGGCCCGTCCGCGTGGCGCTCAAGAAGGCTGAAGAATGGCCCCTCGTGGTCTTCCAGCGCCGCGACCGCGTCGGCGTAACGCGCTGGAATATAGCTTTGCACGTGGCAGATCGCCCGGCCGCCCGGCTGGGTCCAACGCACGCCCGTGACCTTGAACCACTCCTCGCCCGCCTGACCGCCGACGCGTCCGGCAAGTTCGGCATCGAGCACGACCTTCGACGTTTCGTGAAAGACAAACCAGGTTTCCACCGCGATCTGGAACAGTTCTTCAAGCGAGTCAAAGGACTGGACGTATTCGGTCTTGGGATCGGTGGACACGACCCGGGTTCCCATGCCCTGCTTCCGGGTGATGTACCCGCGGTCGGTCAGGTGCCGGAGCGCCTCGCGCACCGTGAACCGGCTGGTTTCGAATTCCGATGCCAGTTCGATCTCTGTCGGCATGAGCGAGCCCAGAGGGTAGGCGCCGGCGGCCAGCCGTTCTTCCAAAACGCGTTGGATGCGCTGATAGCGCGGTGCGGCGGCTGTCGGGTCGTCGGATATGGACTTGGAGGGGGGCATGGCAATCCAGCGCGGTTCTTTTTCCTGTGTGCTGTGGTCAATCCACATTTGTCCAATCAAATATACACGGAAAATGTAAAAATTGATCCCGGCCAAGGCCCAAATGGCCGATGGCTTGGATTATACATATGGACAAATATCGAGCCAAGGATCATAATAGTCGAACAAATTTAGACATCAGATCAGACGGTTTTGGCCTTGCGGCATCAGTCGACATATGGATGGCGGGCGAAGTTGGGGCTGATCGTGCCGCCGACCAACACGGTCAATGAAAGCGAATGGCGGCTGGCCATGCCCGATGGCGTGTCCTTTCATACCCACCGCATGGCGCTGCACAGCGACATCGGCACCAAGAGCGGGCGCGAACGGCTCGACCGCGACCTGGATCTTGCCTTTGACATGCTCAAGCCGGCCGCGCCCGATGTGATCGCCTATGCCTGCACGGCCGGGTCGATGGTCAACCCTGTCGGCGCCCTCCCCGATGCGCTTCGCGCGCGCCACGGGATCGAAGCCGTAACGACGTCGGCGGCGGTCATTGCCGCGTTAAAAGCGCTCGGTGCGGTGAAACTGTCCGTTGCAACACCCTACGGACAGGCGCTCAACCGGCACGAAATGACCTTTCTGGAGGCCAATGGATTTCGCATCCAGCGGATCGCCGGACTGGGGATCGGCGAAAGCGGACCATCGGAATATCCGCGCATTGCCCGCACCACGCTTGAAGATGTGCGGGCCCATGCCATAGCGACATTCGTGCCGGGCAGCGACGCACTGGTGCTTTTGTGCACCGATTTCCCGACGCAGGCGCTGATCACCGACCTGGAGGCGCACCTCGGCGTAGCGGTCGTCACCTCCAATCAGGCGACGCTCTGGGCCTGCCTGCGCGCGGCCGGCATTACCGACGCCCCAAGAGACCATGGCCGCTTGGCCGAAATTCAGGCTTGAATTCAACCTCGGCCAACGCCGAGCCAGAACAAAAAGAGAGATTGATGGCAGATCCGGCACTGAAAGCGGCTTTGAACAAGGGTGAATTCATCCTGGCACCCGGCGTGTTTGACCTGATTTCGGCAAAGATCGCCGATGGCATGGATTTCAAGGCGCTCTACATCACCGGTTATGGCACGGTCGCATCCTATCTCGGGCTGCCCGACGCGGGGATCGCCACCTACCGCGACATGCTGGAGAGGATCGAACAGATCGTCAAAATGACCCAGCTCCCGGTGATCGCCGACGCCGACACCGGCTATGGCGGTCTGCTGAATGTCCAGCACACCGTTCTCGGCTACGAGGACGCTGGTGTCAGCGCCATGCAGATGGAAGACCAGGAGTTTCCCAAGCGCTGCGGCCATACGCCGGGCCGGCGCGTGATTGCGCTGGAGGACATGCTGCGCAAGATCGAAGTGGCTGCCGACAGCCGCCGAAGCGATGACTTTCTGATCATCGCACGCACCGACTCGCGCACGTCGCTCGGCATCGACGAGGCCATCCGGCGCGGCAAGGCGTTCCGCAAGGCCGGCGCCGATGTGGTGTTCATCGAGGCCCCGGAATCGATCGACGAGATGAACAAGGTGCGCGACGAGATTGATGGCCCGCTGTTCGCCAACATGGTCAATGGCGGCAGCACGCCGCTTTTGTCCGCCGACGAACTGTCCTCCATGGGGTATCAGATCGGCATCCACCCGGCCCTGGGCTTCCTGGCCGCCGCCGCGGCCCTCGAAAAGGCCTATGGCGACCTTCTGGAAAACGGCAAGACCAGTGAGCAAGTGGAGCTTTTCCCGTTTGAGGCGTTCAACAAGTTGATCGGCTTTGAAGATGTTTGGGCGTTTGAGAAAAAATATGTGAGCTGAGCGCGCCTCGCCCGGCCCGGCGTATCGTTCTGTCTGAAAAAACGGGGAGCTTTGATGAGCGAAAGCGCACAGGAAAACTACGCCAGCGTCTATGACAACAAGGCCGGATTTGGCACGTCCCCGGCTTTGGTGATGGTCGATTTCGCCCACGCCTATTTCGATCCCGATTGCCCCCTCTATGCCGGGGTCGACGATGCGCTTTCCAGCGCCCTCCGGATCCGCGACAAGGCCAGGGCCGCCGGTGTGCCGGTCATCCTGACCCGGGTTCTTTATCAGGAAGGCGGACGCGACGGCGGCCGGTTTTTTGAAAAAGCCAAGCCGCTCGAAGCCTTTGTTGAGGGCCGGCGGACGGCCGATTTTGCCGACGGCTTGGTTCCCGAGGCGGACGAACTGATCATCACCAAGCAGTACCCGAGCGCTTTTTTCGGCACGTCTTTGGCGTCGACACTGCACGCGCGCGGGATCGACAACGTCATTTTGACCGGCCTGACGACCAGCGGATGCGTGCGCGCAACCTGTGTCGATGCCATGTCGCACGGCTTTATCACCACGGTCGTGGCCGAGGCCTGTGGCGACCGGCATTCGGGACCGCATGAGGCCAATCTCTTCGACATGAACGCGAAATACGCGGATGTCGTGTCCGAGGCCCAGATCCTGGCCTATTTCGAAAGCCTGGCCGGCGAGCGTATGCGGGCGGGAAAGACCGGCGCATGAGCGCACCGCGCCGCATTGCCGTCATCGGCGCGGCGGGCGGGATCGGCCGTGTGCTTGTCGCCGCGCTCGCCGGTGCCGGTCACGATGTCGTCGCGCTCGACCTTCCGGCATCGCTCACCCGTCATCCAATGAGCGTGCCGGCGATCCCGATTGATGTCACCTCACCTGCCGCAATCGACGACGCGGTGGCCGCGCTCAAACAACCAGAGGGCGGGCTGGATGGCCTCGTCAATCTCGCCGGATACACTCTCGGTGTAACGCCGCTTGCCGAAACCGGACTGGACGCTTTCGATGACACTGTGAACGGCAATCTGCGCGGTGTTTTTTTGACGACCAAGGCGTTTTTGCCGCTGATGTCGGAGGGCGGATCGGTCGTCCTGGTGTCCTCCGGTTTGGCCCAGTTCATCCGGCCGGGCCATGGCGCCTACGCGGCCGCAAAGGCCGGCGTCATCGCTCTTGCCAAGACCTTTGCGCTTGAAACCGCGCCAAGACTGCGGGTGAATGCGGTTGCGCCCGGTCCCGTTCAGACCGCGTTCTTAACCGGCGGCACAGGCCGTTCGAACGAAGACGGCGACAGCCTGGTCCCGGTCGAACAGATGGCCGCGGCCATTCCCATGGGCCGGATCGCCCAGCCGGAGGACGTCACCGGACCGATCGAATTCCTGCTTGGGCCGCAAAGCAGCTTCATGACCGGTCAGGTCCTATGGATCAATGGCGGAGCATATATGCCTTAGGCACCGCCGCTGTCCTCCTGGCGAATATGCCTTCGGGCGACCGGGACCCGGCACCGACGGCGGTCCACATCAGCTTCCGCACCCTCGGCGATTGCTGCGCGCCAGTTCAAAGCATACAGATTTTTGACAGGGGCTGATTGCTCTGCGCCGAGGGCTTATCTAAATTTTCACGCCAATAACGCATTTTACTGATTCTTGTCATGCTGTAGTCGAATCGCCCTCGCTTGGAGGAAGTAATGAACCGGCGTCAATTTGGGTTGGGTGTGCTCCTTGGAACCTTCGCGTTAAAGATCCCGTTCGTTGGCGCGCTGATCAAAACGCGGATCAAGAGCGGCTGGGTGCTAAAGGACGGGGACGTCTGATGCTGTTCGACCTCAATCAGCTCAGCGAAGCCCCGCGAACGGCCTACGATGTATGTGTGGTTGGGGCCGGGGCCGCGGGGATCGTGCTGGCCCTCAAGCTGGCCGGGCGCGGCAAGAAAGTGGCGCTGTGCGAGGCCGGCGGGATGGAATTCACCGCCGAATCCCAGGAATGCTACAATGGCGAGGTCATCGGTGATCCCTATTTCGACCTGGACATCACCCGGCTGCGCTATTTCGGTGGCTCGACAAACCATTGGGGCGGCTGGTCGCGGCCGTTTGAACCGATCGACTTCGACCGCGGCTATCTGGGCGACCAGTATGTCTGGCCGATATCGCTCGATGAACTCACCAAATACCTTAAGGAAGCGTCAAGCATCATCGACACGGACGATGCCTATGACGACGTACTTGTCAACGACACACACGGCGTCATCCGGTTCGAGATCAAGACCCCGGAACCGGTCCGGTTCGGTAAAAAATACCAAGCGGAGCTTGAGAATTCGGCCGATGTCGACGTGTTCCTCAACGCGAACCTGACCGACATTGCCGGAACCGGATCACGGGTGACCTCGGCAACCTTTGCCAGCTACCAGGACCGCGCTTTTGAGATCTCCGCAAACACGTTCGTCTTTGCGATGGGCGGCATCGAGAATTCCCGGCAGCTTTTGTGGCTCCGGGAAAAGCACGGCACACAATTCATGGACAATGATCTGCCGATCGGGCGGTACTGGATGGAACATCCGCACTTTACCCTCGGCGAAGCCCTGGTATCCAATCCGATATCGACCGGTCAGTTCTTCGCGTTGACCGGAGCCCGTCAGCGCGAACTCAACACCCTGAATTGCGGGTTGCGTGTCGAGGAGCAAAGCGGCGGCGCGACCAAGCGGCTCGTCAAGGACCTGATGTGTGTAGCCCCGACCGTCGGACGCTGGGCGATGGAACTCGCGGGACGCAATCTTATCTGCGGTGCGCGGTTTCGCGCCGCCTGGGAACAAGCCCCGACTTTTGACAACAGGGTTGGCCTGTCGGCGACCAAAAAGGACCGGTTCGGTGTTCCCCAGTCGGAATTGCACTGGACCATATCGGAAGTCGATCGAAACACCGCGCGCACCGCTTCGGACGTCTTCAATCAGTGGCTTCTGGACGACGACCTGGGCCGGATTCGCCTGGATGAGTGGGTCTATGGAGAGGGCGAATTTCCAACTCATGACGAGATTGCCGGACATCATCATATGGGCGGGACCCGCATGTCGGCGTCAAAACGCTATGGTGTTGTCGACGCCAACTGCAAGGTGTTCGGCTCGGACAATCTCTATGTCGCCGGGTCGTCGGTTTTTGTCACCGGCGGCCACAACAACCCGACCCTGCCACTGCTTCAACTGACGCTGCGCCTCGCCGATCACCTGAGCTAACCGCTTCCGGTCGGGGCCACATCGTCATTTCCCCACTGGACAGCTGACGCCCCATTCTCTTGCGCCGGCCGGGGGAACACGCAAGAGTTTGTTTTGCTTGCATGCAAGCCGCGAACCGGGAACACTGGATGGTGACCATGACGCTGTCCAACACCCCTGCCTTCGCGCCGCTGTCCGAAGCGTTCGCCCAAGATCCCTATCCCTACTACGCCGCCCTTCGGGCAACGCCCGGACTGACTTATTTTGAAGAGTTTGATGTCTGGCTCGCGGCCCGTTTCGCCGACGTCAACCAGATCGTGACGGATGCGAGGATGGTGCGGGCCATGGATCATATCGCCAGCGAGGAGGAAATCGCGGCGCAAAAGCGGGCCGGCAATTGGCACGACATGCCCCACCATGCCCGGTTCGTGCAGTTCTCCTTGCTCGACCGCGACGGCGAGGTTCATGACCGCCTGCGCAAACAGGTCTTTAAACTGTTCACACCGGTCATGGTCGATACGTTGCGGGGTCAAATCCAAACCTATGTCGACGGTCTGATTGACGACCTGACGGATCGGACCGAGCTGGATTTCGTCGAGGACTTCGCCGCCCGGGTGCCGGGCCATGTCATCGGCCGCATCTTGGGCGTCCCGGACGCCGACTGTCCGCAGCTTCGGGTCTGGTCGGAGAACATTGTCCAGTTTTTCGACATCGACCGGTCTGACGCGCGCAAGGAACTGGCCGAACGCAACACAACAGAGTTCTACCTCTATCTGACGGACCTGAAGAACAAGCGGATGGCCACGCCGCAAAACGATCTGATGTCCGGCATGATCGCGGCGGAAAAAGCCGGACACATGTCGGCGGACGAGTTCATTTCAACCGCCATGTTGATCCTGATGGCCGGCCATGGATCGACGATCGATGTTTTGGGCAGCGGAATGCATACGCTGCTCCGGTATCCGGAGGAAATGGCCCGGTTGCGGGCGGACCCGTCGCTCTTCAAAACCGCGATCCCGGAAATGTTCCGGTTTGAATCGCCGCTGCCGTTTTTCCATCGCTACTGCACGGAAGACGTCGAGATCGCGGGCCAGACTTTCCCCCGCGCCACCAAGTTCGGTGTGCTGTATGGCGCGGCCAACCGGGATCCCGGGCAGTTTCCGGAGCCGGACCGGTTCGACGCCGGGCGGACGCCGAATTGGCACATCGCATTTGGGCGCGGCGCGCATTTTTGCCTCGGAAACCATCTGGCCCGTCTGAACATGGAGATCGTGTTCGCGTCGCTGCTCAGGCGGTTCGCCCATATTGACCTCGTTGACACAAATCCTGTCTACAAACGGGGCCTGTCGGTGCGCGGCCCGGCCTCACTCAAAATTGCGTGGCGCGCCGCATGAGGCGCCACAATCCTTTGGACTGGCCGTCCCTGCAACCCACCGCCGCCAATTCTTGCCAATGGGAGACATCAGTCATGTCATGCCGTTCTGTCCTGGGAGCCCTGGCCCTTGGCGCCAGTGTGCTCGCCCCCGCCCTCGCCGCCGCCGACGGCATTGAGCTCGGCCCCCGGCCGTTTTATCTGATCGACCAGATGGATGACGGCCCACTGAAGACCGAATTGCAGGCCTGCATCGGTGAACCGGTCAAGAAAACGGACTTTTCGATCGGGCATAGAGGCGCGCCGTTGCAGTTCCCCGAACACACGGTGGAAAGCTATCGGGCCGCGGCGGTCATGGGCGCCGGGATCATTGAGTGCGATGTCACGTTTACAGCCGACAAGGAGCTTGTCTGCCGGCACGCCCAGAACGATCTCCACACCACGACCGATATTCTTGTGTCGGATCTCGCGCCCAAGTGCACGCAAGGCTTTATCCCGGCAGACGGCGACCGTAAGGCGGCCGCCGAGTGCCGGACGTCCGACCTGACGCTCGCCGAGTTCATGTCGCTGGAAGGCAAGATGGACGCGGCGAACCGGCAGGCCACCACGATCGAGGAATATGTCGACGGAACGGCAGCCTGGCGCACGGACCTTTATGCGACGACCGGCACGCTCTTGACCCATGCGCAGTCGATCAAACTGATCGAATCGCTGGGCGGGAAATTCACGCCGGAACTGAAATCACCTACCGTTGACATGCCTTTTGACGGCTTCACGCAAGCGGACTATGCGCAAAAACTGATCGATGAGTATAAGGCCGCGGGCATTCCTCCGAAGGACGTGTTTCCGCAATCGTTCAACTTGAACGACGTTTTGTACTGGATTGAAAACGAACCGGAATTCGGCCGTCAGGCGGTTTACCTCGACGGCCGGATTTCGCAGGACAGCTTCGATCCGATGCGGCCCGAGCGCCTCTCGCCGACCATGGCGGAACTGAAAGAGATGGGGGTCAATTACCTCGCCCCGCCGCTATGGGTGCTGATGACACTGGAAGACGGCGAGATCGTTCCCTCCGCCTATGCAAAGGCTGCCCGGGAGGCCGGGCTGAAACTGATCACCTGGACTTTGGAGCGGTCCGGACCGCTTGCCGGCGGCGGTGGCTGGTACTTCCAAACCGTATCGGACGCGATCACCGGCGACGGCAAGGTGTTTGAGGTCGTTGATGTGCTGGCGCGCGACGCCGGTATCGTCGGCCTGTTTTCAGACTGGCCGGCCACGACGAGTTTTTATGCGTCTTGCGTCGGGCTGAAATAACGGCACGGGCGCAAAGGACCGCACTGCTTCGATCACAGTGTCACCGCACCTGATCGAGGATCCGCTTGCATTCCAGCAGCTCAAAAAGGGTGGATTGCAGCTTGCGGACATCGTCCTTGGACAGGGTTTGGGGCGTTTCCGGCTCCGCCGCCGGCTCCGGGGTCCCGCGCAGCCGATCCATCAACCTGAACCCACCAGACTTGGCGGAGGCCGCGGGCGGGCTTTCGCCTTCCGACAAAACCCCGCGCGGCAACGGTTCGGGCGTTTCAGACAAGGTGTGCTTGGCTGCGTCCGTTGCGGCCATGTCCGCACCATCACCGTGACGGGTCATGACGGCGACGGGCAGACCGTCTTCCCGCCAGACCTGCATGACAAAGCGGGCGCCCTGCTCTTTCAGGATGCGTTGCGCGCCCTTGATGGTGTAGCCCTCGCCGTAAAGAAGGTGGCGAATGCCGCGCAAGAGTTCGATGTCGTCCGGCCGGTAGTAGCGCCGCCCTCCGCCGCGTTTCAGCGGCTTGATTTGCGAAAACCGGGTTTCCCAGAACCGGAGGACGTGCTGTGGTAGATCAAGGTCCTCAGCGACTTCGCTGATGGTCCGAAACGCATCCGGGCTCTTTTCATGAGACATTTTGGGCGGCTGTAAAACTGGCGGGAATAAGGTCCTCGGCCGGAGGCTCGGCTTTTACCGGTCGAGGGTCAACTCTTGCCGGTCAACGATTCGTTGATCCGATGCTTGAGAACATTGCTGGGCTTGAACACCATCACCCGGCGCGGCGAGATCGGGACTTCCTCGCCCGTCTTGGGGTTCCGTCCTATGCGCTCGCCCTTGGACCGGACAACAAAAGATCCAAACGAGGACAATTTGACCGCTTCACCGGTGACCAGACAATCGGAGATTTCCGACAGCACCCGTTCGACCAATTCCGAGGATTCGGTTCTCGACAAACCGACCTTTTGATAAACCGCCTCACAAAGATCCGCGCGGGTGATTGTCCGACCGCCCATAATCCCTCCTCGGCCAACTGCCATCGATATGGCTGATTTTGCAAGAGAACTCGCCGCGAACCAGTACGGTATTGCGTCCCGGCCAGCCGGTCAACCGGAACTCTCGAATTCGTTAACTTTTAGCTTATGACGGTGCCGGCATTCGGACCCGACCAGCGCAGCAGCACCGAGCCCCAGGTAAAGCCGCCGCCCATGGCTTCCAGAAGGACCAGATCGTTCGGTTTCACCCGACCGTCCTTCACGGCCGTGTCGAGGGCCAGCGGGATCGACGCCGCCGACGTGTTGCCGTGCGCCTGAACCGTCGTGATCACCTTTTCCGGTGCGATTTTCAGTTTCTTGGCGCTGGCATCGATGATCCGCTTGTTGGCCTGGTGCGGAATGAACCAGGTCAGATCGTCCGCCGTGATGTCCGCCGACGCGAACGCGTCTTCGATCACATCGGTGATCATGCCGACCGCGTGTTTGAAGACCTCCCGGCCCTCCATGCGCAAGTGTCCGACCGTCTGCGTGGACGACGGGCCGCCGTCGACAAAAAGCTTGTCCTTGTGCCGGCCGTCCGAGCGCAAATGTGACGTCAAGATGCCCTGATCCGCCGTTGTGCCGCCGCCGTTGCGGGCTTCCACGACCACCGCGCCGGCGCCGTCGCCGAACAACACACAGGTCGTCCGGTCGGTCCAGTCAAGGATCCGCGAAAACGTCTCCGCGCCGATCACCAGACAGCGTTTTGACATGCCCGCTTTCAAATAGGCATCGGCCGTCGCCAGTGCGTAGACAAATCCCGAGCAGACCGCGTGAACGTCAAAGGCGGCGCCGTGATGGATGCCAAGGCGCGCCTGGACGGTGACCGCGGTGGCCGGAAACGTATTGTCCGGTGTGGCGGTCGCCAGAATGATCGTATCAATGTCCTGCGCGTCCACACCGGAATGGGCCAGCGCGGCCTTGGCCGCCGCCAGAGCCAGATCGGAGGTCATTTCACCCTCGGCCGCGATATGCCGTTCCTTGATACCGGTGCGTTGCACGATCCACTCGTCCGACGTGTCGACCATCGCCGCCAGGTCGCTGTTGGTCAGGCATTTGGCCGGCAGGTAGCTGCCGCAGCCCAGGACGGTCGACCGTATGACGCTCACAAATCACCTTCCGAATTTGGCGCCGCTTCGGCGAAGCGGCCGCGATGGTAGTGTACGAGATCCTGCGCGATCTTGTGGGTCAGTTCGTTGCGTACCATGTCATACGCCAGGTCGATGGCGGAGGCATAGCCTTCCGCGTCCGTGCCGCCGTGACTTTTGATGACGATGCCGTTCAGCCCCAAAAAAACGCCGCCATTGACCTTGCGCGGGTCCATTTTCTCCCGCAACCGCTCGAATGCGCTTCTGGCAAACAGGTAGCCGATCCGCGACATCAGCGTCCGGTTCATGGCCGAGCGCAGATAGCCACCGATCTGTTTGGCCGTTCCCTCGGCGGTTTTCAGCGCGATGTTCCCGGCAAAGCCCTCGGTCACCACGACATCGACCGACCCTTTGCCCAGATCGTTGCCTTCGACGAAACCGGCATATTTCAAGGATCGCAGCGGTGTTTCGCGCAGCAAACGGCCGGCCGTGCGCACATCCTCCAGCCCTTTGACCTCCTCCACGCCAATGTTGAGGAGCCCGACCGTCGGCTTTTCGATTCCGAACAGGGCCCGCGCCATGGCACCGCCGAGAATGGCAAAATCGATCAGCTGCTGGGCGTCCGCGCCGATCGTCGCGCCCACATCGAGGACGATCGATTCGCCGCGGGTCGTCGGCCAGATCGCGGCAATCGCCGGCCGCTCGATGTTCGCCATGGTTCGAAGGCAGAACTTGGACATCGCCATCAGCGCGCCGGTGTTGCCCGCCGACACCGCGACAGACGCCTCGCCGGTTTTCACCGCTTCGATCGAGCGCCACATGCTGGAGCGCCAGCGCCCTTGACGCAACGCCTGGCTGGGTTTGGTATCCATGGCGATCGAGACATCACAATGGATCAGCGTCGAGGCATCGCGCACCCGGGGATGCTTGTCCAGGATCGGCAGGACGACCTTTTCGTTGCCAAACAGCAGAAATCGCAGATCCGGATGGCGCACCAAAGCGATTTCGGCGCCGGGGATCACCACCTCCGCACCGTGATCGCCGCCCATGACATCAAGGGAAATTGGTTTGGGTTTCGCCATCAAATGGATCTTTTGAAGCCACGCCTGACCGCGCAAGCCTCTACGGATTGCGCGCATGGAAAATGCGCAACCAACACAGGGCGACGCATCTTGAACCGGCGCGAACATAACGGTTTCCGCTTCTGAAACAACCGTTTTCCGTTCCCTGCCGGGATCATTCAGTGGTCGGTTCGCAGCTTCATGCCAGCAAGCGCGGCAAACGGTGACGGCGCCGGCGCGTCCTCATCCTGGGTGTCCGCGTCGTCGGCATGAAAATTGGCGCCGGGCTTGCGCGGAAACGGATCGATGTTGAGCGCGAGCTGTTCGCAAATCACGGCGCCAAGGTCGATCAGTCCATTTTCCATGATGTCGGGCGGGTCCATCGTTTCCAGATCGATCTCGATCTCGCCGTCCGTGTTGAGGTCCCGAGCCCGGCGGGGCCGCTTTTGCGCCGGCACGAATGTCCGGTCAATCTCGTCCTCAAGCGCCTGTTCAAAAGGCTCAAGGCTGACAACGCAGGTTTGCTTGAGGACAGCGGTCAAAGGTCCCGTCACCCGGACCCCTTCCTTGCCCCATGGCTTGAGCGTCAGGTCCGCCTTCAGCGCGGCAATGCCGGCAACGCCGTAAGCGTGCGCGAGCGCCTGCAATGCGGCCGCGTCGGGCTCGATCACCATGTGCTGCTCCGCATTGCCGAGGCGCGACGCGGAAAAAGGGAAGGAGTAGGGAAACTGAAGGTCGCTCATGTCGATTATGTCTTCGGTGTTGACGCGGCCGGATCGGGCCAGTCGATTTGCCCGCTTAAGAACACGTCTGTCGGCTGCGCCGCCAGATGCTTGGCCGCAACCACCATATAATGCGCCAAACCCATTTGCGCGACCGGTTCGGGATTGCCGGGAAACACGTTGCGCCCGATCGCTGCACCCAAGGCGTCCAGATCTTCGTCGTCAATCGCGCTGCTGTAGGCCTCCGCGCGGCCGTAAAAGGCTTCCCCCATGACCCGGACTTTCTTGGGAACGCGCGTATCGCTGATGCCCATTTCGCGCAAGGACCCGTCCATGTCCTGGAAGAAGAAATCAAAGACGGATTGGGAAAATGCCGCCACATCCTTCGGTTCGCCGCGCAACCGCCGGAAATAGAGAACGGCATGCATCAAGATCAGGTCGAACCGGCCGTCGACCGTGTCCGGAACGCAGAACTTTGTGTAGAAGACCGGTTGCCGCGCTTGGGCCACGATTTGGCTGTAGACGGCCAATTCGGCATCGCGGTTCCGTTTTTTGAACAACCCGAAAAGCATTCTGGTCTCCACTGATACTGTGTTGCCAAGGGGCCGCGCCCACGCTAGGGACTGTGCCGGAATTGTGAACGTGTTATAGCCGCCAGCGACCCCTAGCCGGCGCAACGGGAAGAGCCGCATGAGACTGAAGGCACACGCCGTCCTCCTACCCATTCTCCTGAGCCTGCCGCTGGCCGGGTGTTTCACGAAGACCTACACGCGTGGCCATGTGATCACCAACGATATGTTGTCGCAGGTTCAGGTGGGCTCCAGCAAGGAACAGACGGAACTGGTTTTAGGGTCGCCGTCGACCAGATCCAACCTGAACGGTGAAGCCTACTACTATATTTCACAGGTCACCGAAACGACCGCGTTTTTGGCCCCGGACATCGTTGAGCAGCGGATCGTGGCCGTCTATTTCGACGAGGACGGATTTGTCCGTGATCTCGGCAACTACGGTCTTCAGGACGGCAAGGTGGTCGACTTCCGCACCCGCCGGACCCGCACGGGCGGCGCCGATTACGGCTTCCTGACGCAAATCCTGCGCGGCGCGCGAAACCCGACGCTGTAACGGACAGGGCATCTCGCGTGCCAACAAAAAAGCCCGGTCAAACGACCGGGCCTTTGTTTTTGGATCCCGCACCAATTCAGTGCGCCAGCACCGCCAGCAGGAGCAGCGCGACGATGTTGGTGATCTTGATCATCGGGTTCACCGCCGGGCCGGCCGTGTCCTTGTAAGGATCGCCAACCGTGTCGCCGGTCACCGAGGCCTTGTGGGCTTCGGATCCCTTTTGGTGGGTCGTGCCGTCCTTGTCGACGAAACCGTCCTCGAACGACTTCTTGGCATTGTCCCAGGCCCCACCGCCAGCGGTCATGGAAATGGCGACAAACAGGCCGGTCACGATCACGCCCAAAAGCATCGCGCCGAGCGCCGCAAAGGCGTCCGCCGGTGTTGCAACAGCCCGCACCACGAAGAACACGACAATCGGCGACAGCACCGGCAGCAGCGAAGGAATGATCATTTCCTTGATTGCGGCCTTCGTCAGCATGTCCACCGCCCGTCCGTAATCCGGGCGCACCGTGCCTTCCATGATGCCCGGGTTTTCGCGGAACTGGCGCCGGACTTCCTCCACGACCGAGCCCGCCGCGCGGCCGACGGCGGTCATGGAAATGCCGCCGAAGAGGTAGGGAAGAAGACCACCGAACAACAGACCGGCCACGACGTAAGGGTTGGAGAGGGTGAACAGCGTGTCGACATTGATGCCGCTGAAGATCGAGCCCTCCGCCGCGGATGC
Organism: Roseibium sp.; assembly: GCA_017643215.1. Taxonomy (GTDB): domain Bacteria; phylum Pseudomonadota; class Alphaproteobacteria; order Rhizobiales; family Stappiaceae; genus Roseibium. Next base: position 200,575 of record JAEPNV010000003.1, read on the forward strand.
GCTGAAGAACCGGAGATCCTCGGTGTAGGCGGCGAACAGCACCAGGGCGCCCAAACCGGCGGAGCCGATCGCGTAGCCCTTGGTGACGGCTTTGGTGGTGTTGCCGACCGCGTCGAGCGCGTCGGTCGTTGAGCGCACTTCATCCGGCAGGTTCGACATCTCGGCGATGCCGCCGGCGTTGTCGGTGACCGGACCGAAAGCGTCAAGCGCGACCACCATGCCCGCCAGAGCCAGCATCGTTGTCACGGCGATCGCGATGCCGAACAGGCCCGCGAGACTGTAGGTGACCAGAATACCGGCGATGATGATCAGCGCCGGCAACGCGGTCGCTTCCAGCGAGACCGCCAGACCCTGGATCACGTTGGTGCCGTGCCCGGTGACGGAAGCCTGGGCAATCGAGCGGACCGGCCGGAAGTTGGTTCCGGTGTAGTACTCCGTGACCCATATGATCAGACCGGTAACGATCAGGCCGACAAGGCCGCAATAGAACAGATGCCGCGCGTCGAAGCTGGTGCCGTCTGTCAAGGTGTAGGTTGTCCCGAACCCGAGCCAGAAGAAGGTGATCAGGAAGAGCCCCACCGCGGACAGCACCGCGGTCACGATAAACCCGCGGTAAAGCGCGCCCATGATCGAGTTGTTGGCACCGAGCTTGACGAAAAACGTGCCCAGGATCGACGTGACGACACACGAGGCGCCAATCACCATCGGCAGCAGCATGAGCTCCGTCGCAACGTCACCGGTGAAGAAAATGGAGGCCAGAACCATGGTCGCGACCACCGTGACCGCATAGGTCTCGAAGAGGTCCGCCGCCATGCCGGCGCAGTCGCCGACATTGTCGCCCACATTGTCGGCGATCGTGGCCGGATTGCGCGGATCGTCTTCCGGAATGCCGGCTTCGACCTTGCCGACGAGGTCACCACCAACGTCAGCGCCCTTGGTGAAGATGCCGCCGCCCAGACGGGCGAAGATGGAAATCAGCGACGCACCGAAGCCGAGCGCCACGAGCGCGTCGATCACGACACGGTCGGTGGGTGCGTAGCCCAACATCGACGTGAGGATCGTGTAGTAGACCACAACGCCGAGCAGCGCCAGACCGGCCACGAGCAGGCCGGTGACCGCGCCCGACTTGAAGGCAATTTCAAGACCGGCGGCCAGGCTCTGGCTCGATGCCTGTGCGGTGCGCACATTCGCCCGGACCGAGACCATCATGCCGATATAACCGGCGGCGCCCGACAGAACCGCGCCGATCAGAAAGCCGACGGCAGCCGTTCCCGACAGAAGGATCCAGGCGATGACGAAGACAACCGCCCCGACGATCGCAATGGTCGTGTATTGGCGGTTGAGATACGCTTGGGCGCCCTCTTGGATCGCGCCGGCGATTTCCTGCATCCGGGCATTACCGGCATCCGCAGCCATAACGGATTGGATCGCCCAAGCCCCATAGGCGATCGACAGTAAGCCACAAACAATGATGACGAGTTCGGTCATAATTCCTCCCAGGTGACGGGCAGGCCGTTGTTTTTGTTATCTTTGCCGGCCCCAAAACAATGTGCGCAGGCACTGACACGCACCGCTGATCTGCACGTTAGAAACAAAGACGCGACACACGTCAAGTACCCTTACCAATTACCGTCGATTTCGGGAATGATACGTTTGCCGCAGTGCCGCAACCGCGGTGCAGCAAGGGCAAGCGAACGGGGTGGTCTCAGCTCACCGCGGCGGGCTTGCGCTCATGCCGCCAAAGCCAAATCAGCAAGCCAAAACAAAGCACAACGAACGGGAAGACAAGGCCGTTGATGGTCGCCCACCCGAAGGCGTTCAAGAGCGCGCCGGAGGAAAACGACGCAAAGGCCACGAAACCGAACACCAGGAAATCATTGGTGGCTTGAACCATGTTCCGCTCTTCCGGCCGGTAGGTGTCGGTCAGCATGGCGGTCGCGCCGATGAAGCCGAAGTTCCAGCCAAGGCCCAACAGAATCAGCGCGATCCAGAAATGGGCTAGGTCCACGCCCATCAGCGCCACGACCGCGCAACCGGCAAGCAGCGCAAGACCGATGGAGACGATCCGTTCCTTGCCATACCGGGCAATCAGGCTGCCGGTGAAAAAGCTCGGCCCGAACATCGCCATCACATGCCACTGAATGCCGAGCGCCGCGTCGGTTTCAGACAGACCGCACGCGATCATCGCCAGCGGCGTGGCGGTCATCACAAGGCTCATCAAGGCGTAGGAGCAAATTCCGCAGGCCGCCGCGACCATGAAACGCGGCTGCATCATGATCACCCGCATGGGCCGTCCGCCGGTCTTGACTTCCCGTTTCGGCGGTTTTGGGATCTTGAGCTGGGCGACGAGGCAAAACGCGATCAGGGAGAGGCCGGTCTGCGCAAGATAGGTGCCGGCGAACATGATCGGGTCGAACATGTCCTTTGTGGCAATCACTGTCTGCGGGCCGACAACCCCGGCCAAAACGCCGCCGGCCAGGACCCAGGAAATCGCCTTGGGCTTGAACGCTTCGCTGGCCGTATCGGCGGCCGCGAAGCGGTATTGATGCACGAAGGCACCGGCAAAGCCGCCGATGCCGCAGGCGGCGACGAACAGAACAAAACTGTTCTCAAACACAGCGAATGTAGCGATCAATCCAGAGACTGCCGCAACCAGCGACGCCCCCATGAACCCGGCCCGGCGGCCGTACTGGCGCATGACCATGCCCGCCGGCAATGTTCCGAAAGCCGTGCCCAGAACCATCGCGGACACCGGCAAGGTCGCCAGCGCCTTGTCCTCGGCGAGCATCATGTAGCCAATCAGCGGGCCGGTGGTGATGACGATCGAGGCCAGCGCGCCGCCAATTGCCTGCGCGAGCGCCAGGAAAAAGGCGTTCCGCTTGGCCAGGCGGTCGTCGACTACGGGGGTCAGGTCTGCGGTCGTCGTCATTTTTGCGTGAATCCAGGCAGGGTGCGCGCGGCGCAATCTCACGGCGCAGCGAGCCCTTGCCTACACGAGCTTCGGGCCGTTGGCAGCCCCCAATTGATGGTAAATTCCGTCAAGGCCGGCAGATGACAGCCGATGGCGGTCAAAAATGCTTGAAGCCGCCGCCCTCGGCACTTGTCGCAAGCGAGCCCGAATTCACCAGTTTGAGCGCCCCGGGCTCTGCAACCGCGTGCCCAATCCGGGTGACCGGACAGTCCGCGTTTCGCGCTGATGCTTCGAACGCGTCGCACTGGGAAACTGGAACACAGGCCAGGATTTCGTAGTCGTCACCGCCATTGACGCAGGATGCATAAAGATCCGGGGCCCGGTTCCGTATCCTTTCGACGGCGGACGACACAGGCAGGAGCTCACAGTCGATCTCAAATCCGACATTGGACGCCTGGCACAGATGCCGGGCGTCCTGAAAAAGGCCGTCCGACACATCAAGGGCCGCCGAGGCGTGATCTTGAACGGCAGACGCCAAGGACGTCCGGGGGCGCGGCAGAAGATAACGGTCCAAAAGGTGATCACCCTCATCCGTCGACAGCCCCGTTCTACCTGCAAGTCTCGGATTCAATCGAAGCTTGAGCCCGGCGGCGCCGTCGCCGATCGTGCCGGAGACAAACAGGACATCGCCCGGCCGCGCGCCGGACCGCCGGACGGCCCTGCCGCTGGGCACCTCACCGATCGCGGTGATGGAAATTTCCAGACCGTTGCCGGACCGGATCGTATCACCGCCATAAAGACTGACACTATATGTGGCCTGGTCGGCAGCCAGGCCGTTGCAGAACCGCTCCAGCCAGTTGGTGGTCCAGTCCGCCGGCAACGCCAGGCCCAAAAGGTATCCTTTGGCCCGGGCACCCTTGGCGGCCAGGTCCGACAGATTGACCCTGAGCGCCTTGGCGGCGATCGCCTCGGCCGGATCGGTGCCGAAGAAATGGACATCGGCCGCCAGAACATCCTTGGTCAGAACAAGGTCGGTTCCCGGGTCGGGCGAAAAGACACACGCGTCGTCGGTGAGCCCAAGGCTGCCGGGGTCCTGCGCCAGCGGCGCGAAATACCGCTTGATGAGTTGAAACTCGCCCGGCCGGTCACCGGCCATGGTCAGCCCTCGCCGCCCGCCGGTTCCCCATCGAGTTCCGAGTGGCGCAATTCATGGGCGAGCCGGTCGAGCACGCCATTCACCAGCCCTGGCTCGTCTTCTTCGAAAAACGCTTTGGCAACGTCGATATACTCGGAAATGATGACCTTCGCCGGCACGTCCTTGCGGCGCAAGAGCTCATAGGCGCCGGACCTCAGGATGGCGCGCAGGAGACTGTCGATCCGCTTCAGCGGCCAGCCCTCTGCAAGGGCTTTGTGGATGAACGGATCAAGGAACTTCTGGTCCTCATAAACGCCTGACACAATGGCCTTGAACCATTGCTCATCGGCGTCGCGGTATTGCTCGCCGTCGATTTCCTTGCCCAGACGAAACGCGGTAAACTCGCTGATCACGCTTGAAAGCGGCGCGCCGCCGACGTCCATTTGATAGAGCGCCTGTACGGCGGCGAGCCTTGATACGCCGCGTTTGTTGGCCGGACGGACGGATTTTTGCGAAGGCTTTGCCTGATCGACCTTGCTGGACATTGCCGCACTATACTCCAAGGCGTTCACGCAAACGGATCATCTGAAGCGCGGCTTCGGCCGCCGCTCCGCCCTTGTTCTTTTCGCCAGCCCGTGCGCGCGCCCAAGCTTGATCGGCATTTTCAACCGTCAGGATGCCATTTCCAAGCGCCAAATCCGCATCGACCACCAGATCCATGATCACCCGCGCGGATTCGTTTGCAACAATGTCGTAGTGCGATGTCTCGCCCCGGATGACACAGCCCAGCAGGACAAAGCCGTCATAGACATCATCGCTGTTTTCCATCGACGTCATCACCATCGACAGCGCCGCCGGAATTTCCAGGACACCCGGAACCGCAATCCGCTCAAACGTGCCACCGGCTGCCTCGATCGCCGCAATGGCGCCTTGCGCCAGCGCATCGGCGATATCCTCGTAAAACCGGGCTTCGATGATCAGGATCTTGGGTGCTGTGCTCATGTGTAATTGTTCCTGTTTGCGGCCGCGACAGGAACCACGCCTGAGGCCGTTTGTCCAGTGCGCAACGGGTCTCGTTTGGCGCTTTTGAGGTCCTGGCGGCCGCAGCGGCGAAAAAGCCGCAGCCCGCGGTCAGCGGGGCGCGGCGAACTCGGCCAAACGCGCCGCATAGCGCGCCATCATATCGACTTCCAGATTGACATCATCACCCGTCTGGCGGTCCGACCAGGTCGTGACCGTGAGCGTATGCGGGATCAAGAACACCGAAAACAGATCGCCATCCGCCTCATTGACGGTCAAGGAGGTGCCGTCCAGCGCGACAGAGCCCTTCTTGGCGATGAAAGGGGCGAGTTCAGCCGGTGCCTGGAACTGGAAGTAGACCGAGTCGGGGTGGTCTTCCCGCTTCGTGATCCGGGCCAAACCGTCCACATGCCCCAACACCAGATGCCCGCCGAGTTCCGCGCCCATGGTCAGGGACCGCTCGAGGTTGAGCCGCAGGCCAGGCGCCCAGCCGGACACGGTGGTCAGCGCCAGAGTCTCGGCCGCCGATTCCACCTCGAACCATTCTCCGTCCGGGTCCTTTCCCTTTGCCGTGACCGTATGGCAGGGGCCGCCGCAGGCAATCGAGGCGCCGATGTCGATGGTGGTGCTGTCGTAAGCGGTTCGAATCCGTGTGCGTATACCGGCGGGAATTTGCTCGACGCTCAAGATCTCGCCAAGATCGGTGATGATCCCAGTAAACATATCAGGCTCCGCGGCGTTTGAGATGCGTATACCGGTCCTCGCCGATCAAACCGGTATCAACCCGCTCAAACGTGGGGCTCGACAACACGGCATCAAGACTTCGCTTGTGAAGAGCTGGTATGCCGCCGGCGCCGACCTCGACGGCTCCGGTCACGATACACAACTCATCCACCAGATCGGCGTCGAGAAACGCCTCGGCAATGCGCGCGCCGCCCTCCACCATCACGCGTGTGATCCCGCGTGTGGCCAGCGCGCCCAGAACCACATCCGGTAAGATCCGGTCGCCCGGGGCCGGCACACGCACGACCAAAACGCCAGCGCGCGTGAGCGCCTCGACCCGTTCGGGATCCGCATGGTTTGCGCAGATCACCCAGACCGGCACGTCAGCGGCCGTTTCCACCAGCTTTGAGCTGAGCGGCAATCGTGCCTCGGTATCAACAACCACGCGCACCGGCGACTGGTCCAGCATGCCCGGCAATCGGCAGGTCAAAAGCGGGTCATCGGCAACCGCCGTGCCGATCCCGACCAGGATCGCATCATAGGTCGCCCGGAATCCATGAACGTGACGCATGGAGAGTGGTCCGGAGATCTTGATCTGGCCGGCCCCTTCCCGTCCGATATAGCCATCTTGCGAGACCGCCAGTTTCAAGAACACCATCGGCCGCTGGTGCTTCACCCTTGACGTAAAACCGGTGTAGAGCGCGCGGCATGCGGCTTCGTGCACACCGACCGTCACGTCGATCCCCGCGGCCTCCAGCATGCCGGCACCTCGGCCGGCCACCCGCGGATTGGGGTCCAGCATGCCGATTACCACGCGTTTCACGCCCGCCTCGATCAGTGCCAGCGAACAGGGCGGCGTCCGGCCGTAATGCGAGCACGGCTCCAGCGTCACATAACATGTCGCCCCGCGTGCCAGATCGCCGGCCGCTTTCAGCGCGTTGACCTCGGCGTGCGGGCCGCCCGGGCGCGCGGTCAGTCCGCGGCCCAGGATCACCGGTGCGCCCGATGAGTGTTCACCGACGATCATGGCCGCCACCGGCGGGTTCGGCCAAACCCGTCCAAGACCCCTGCGGGCCAGGCGTTCAGCTGCCGCCATCAGACGCCGGTCGGTCTCTGTTGAAACGGTCATATTCTGAAAAGACTGTGAAATGGGCAAAAATGCAGTCAACGTTCGGCAACCGGCGGCTGGTCCGGGGCGCTGAGTTCATCCAGAAGCGCTTCGAAATCCTTGGCTTCGCGAAAATTCTTGTAAACAGAGGCAAACCGGACATAGGCCACGTCATCGATGCCCTTCAGGCCTTCCATGACGTGGTTACCAATGGTCTCAGCCGTCACATCGCTTTCGCCGGCGCTTTCAAGCTGGCGGACGATGCCGCTGACCATGCGCTCGATCCGCTCCGGCTCCACAGGACGCTTGCGCACGGCGATCTGGACCGAGCGCATCAGTTTTTCGCGGTCGAACGGCACACGGCGGCCGCTGCGTTTCAAGACCATGAGTTCACGAAGCTGGACGCGCTCGAATGTCGTGAACCGGCCGGCGCAGGTATTGCACACTCTCCGCCTGCGAATGGCGGTATTGTCCTCCGTCGGCCGGGAATCCTTGACCTGGGTTTCCTCGCCGCCGCAATACGGACATCGCATGTTTCAGGCTCCTGACAGACGCCCGCCGACTCACATCGAGTAGATCGGGAAGCGCGCTGTCAAAGCTTCTACCTTGGCTTTCACGGCCGCTTCAACCGCCGGATTGCCGCCTTCGGTGTTGAGGCCGGTCAAACCATCCAACACTTCCGTGATCAAGAGCCCGACTTCGCGGAATTCTGCCACACCGAAGCCCCGCGTCGTTGCCGCCGGCGTTCCAAGCCGGATTCCGGATGTGATCATCGGTTTTTGCGGGTCATTGGGAACACCGTTCTTGTTGCACGTGATCGCCGCGCGGCCAAGCGCCTGTTCCGTATCGCGCCCGGTCAGGTTTTTCGGCCGGAGATCGACGAGCATCAAATGGGTGTCCGTCCCGCCGGAAACGATGTCCACACCGCCGGACCGTAGCGTTTCAGACAAGACTTTAGCATTTTCCCGCATGGCTCTGATATAGCTTTTGAATTCCGGCCGAAGAGCCTCTCCGAAAGCCACCGCCTTGGCCGCGACAACATGCATCAAGGGACCGCCTTGCAGACCCGGGAAAACCGCGGAATTGATCTTCTTCGCGATGTCTTCCTTGTCGGTCAGCACCAACCCGCCGCGCGGACCGCGCAGGGTCTTGTGGGTCGTGGTGGTTGCGACATCGGCGTGCGGAAACGGGCTCGGATGCTCGCCTGCCGCGACAAGGCCGGCAAAATGCGCCATGTCGACCATGAAATACGCGCCGACCTCGTCGGCGACTTCCCGGAACTTGGCGAAATCGATCTGTTTGGAATAGGCGGAGCCGCCAGCGATGATGAGGCGCGGCTTGTGCTCGCGGGCCAACGCAGCAAGGTTGTCATAATCAATCAGGCCGGTTTCCAGATCGAGGCCGTATTGAACCGCGTTGAACCATTTGCCGGACAGGTTCGGGCGTGCGCCGTGCGTGAGGTGCCCGCCGGCGTCAAGGCTCATCCCGAGGATGGTGTCGCCCGGCTTGATCAAGGCAAGGAACACGGCCTGATTGGCCTGGCTTCCAGAGCTGGGCTGCACATTGGCAAATCCGCAGCCAAACAGCTTTGTGGCGCGATCGATTGCGAGATTTTCGGCGATGTCGACAAATTCGCAGCCACCATAATAGCGCCGGCCAGGATACCCTTCGGCGTATTTGTTGGTCAGAACCGACCCTTGTGCCTCCAGCACCGCCCTTGAGACGATGTTTTCCGATGCGATCAGCTCGATCTCATGCTGCTGGCGGCCCAACTCCTTTTGGATGGCGCCGAACAGATCCGGGTCGCTGTCGGCCAGAGGCCGTGAGAAGAAATCGGAAATCGCAGATTGACTGCTCGCCTGGTCGGTCAGAGACATCGCACCATCCTCGTCGCTGTCGTTGCATGTGCTGTATTGCCGCCGCCGCACGCTGTCCCGTGTCGTATTCGGCAGCCCATGGAGGCAAGCACGTAACACACGGACCGGAAGGAACCAAGGCCCTTCCCGACGCCGCCCCGCGCAAATACGTCATGCGGAATGGGATTGCCGCCGGGGATCACCGCTCTTGAACTGGTCCGACGATCGGCAACCCCTTGTTGCGGGCGCAACTGCGACAACACATCGGCGGCGTCTTTTAGTAGTAGCTCGGATCGTTGCGGACATCGTCAGTGCGGACGGCCTGCCCCAGCCGGTGCTTCAGCTTCCGGACGGCCAGACGCTTAAGATCCTCTTGCGAGGCCGATGTCGGCCCGAAAATGGAGACTTCCAGGCCGGTCGCGGCATCGATCGCGGATACTTTGATCTGCTGACCCACCGGATAAAGCTCAAGATAGATGTGGCCGGGCCGGCCCGCCAAACGACTCACGCCTTCGCCTCCAATATCACAGGAAGGATAGGCACACGTTCAACGGCAGAACGCAAGGCGGCACCCCTGCCGGGATTGAAGTTTCTGGGGATCGCGCGGATTACTGCAACTGAGCCTGGATGGCGTCCAGATTGCCGGTGCTGTAAAGATCGTCGCGATTGTAGATGTCATCGCGGAAGTGGATCACGCCATCGGCATTGGACCACGCTGTGATGTAGGTCAGGTAAAGCGGGATCGCGCTCTTGAGCCGAACGTCCTCGCGTGCGCCGGTCCGGATGATCTGATCGACCTGAGCCCGGTCCCAATCCGGCGTGGTCGATTGCAGCAGCCATGTCACAAGTTCACGCACGTTCTGTACCCGCACGCACCCGGAGGAATGGAACCGGTAGTCCGACCCGAACAACGTTTTCGACGGCGTATCGTGCAGATAGACCTGGTGCTCGTTGTGGAAGTTGATCCGCACGCTGCCCAGCGAGTTGATTTCGCCGGGATCCTGACGGAACTGGTACTTCGTCGCTTCCTCGGTGTTCCAGTCGATTTCCTGCCAGGACAATTCATTGCCCTTCCAGTCGAAGATCCGGATCTTGTTCTTGGCCAGGTACTCCGGGTCTTCCTTCATTTTCGGAATGAGATCCTTGCGGATGATGGAAACCGGCACCGTCCAGTACGGATTGAAATTCAGCTCGTAGATCTTGCTGTTGAGGATCGGCGTTTGACGGTCGATCTTGCCGACAACCGCCGTGTGGCGCGAGCGAACACGGCCGTTTTCAACCGCCTCGATCTCCGCAGCCGGAATGTTCACCATCACATACCGGTCGCCCAAAAACCCGGACATGGCGCGCAGGCGGACAAGGTTCGTTTCCAGCTGCCGCAGACGCACATTGGCCGGCACGTTCAAGGCAACAACCGTGGATTCACTGACAACACCGTCCGGAATAAGTCCGTGGCGCATCTGGAAGCGGCGCACGCCGGCATCCACATAGGAATCGAACGTGTTGGACAGACCGGCGGTCTGCTCCAGGTCTCCGGAGGCGATCAGCCGGCGCCGGAGTTCCACCACGCGGGCATCTTTAACGCCAATACGCAGCGGCTTTCCCGTGCCCGTCACGCGGCCCCAGCCGCCCATTTGGACAATCCGCGAATACCGGTTGATGGCAATAGAAATATGGTCGGCCGTTTCGGGTGACAGCGTCGGCGAACTTGATTCCATCGCCCGCAGGGAGTCCATGGTGGCTTGGAACCGGTCTTCCCATTCCACGCGCTGTTTGTACTGGCGAAGGGCATCCAGCGGCGAGGCGGATTGGGCCGCCGCGGGCACCACGCTGCCGGGAACCGCTCCGCCCAGAACGATGGCGCACAGGCCAAGGACGATCGATCCCCGCGTCGCAAGGCTCTTCAAAAGAGATCCGGTGTCACCCACGTGCGCTTGCATCTACCAATACCCAATTCGACCTGTGTTGCCAGGTGCCGGCCGGTCGCCGGCGAAATTCGCCGCAAGGCTAGCGTTTTATGATTAACAAATTACCGGCTGATCCCGATGTGATCCACATCACGTTGACCGCACAACTGCGTGAAGCCGAAGCGTAATTTCCTGACATGGTGTGACGTCACGGGGCGCATCCGAGCAGGGCGACATAAGTCACCGCAATGTGTCTACATCATGTCGTGTTCGGGAATTCGACCCGCCCGCGCTCTTTTAAGCGACGATCCGATGTGAAGCCGCCGGACGGCAAGGGACGAAAAACGCCGCCCTGGAACCTGAAGCGGCGTTTCAGACTGCTGACGAACCAGTTCATCTTTCGGCAGTCATGCCCGGGCCTGTCCCACTGTTGTCCGGTTTGGCTCGGTTGTGGGATGTTCATTGTCAGCCGGCAATCCTCGCCATGCCGCCCCGGCCGCCGAGCCGGAGCCCCGCACTTTGCGGAAGGGGTTGTTTTCCAAATTCAAATTCAGGGGTTGTTGGGTCCCGGACGGCCGCTGCGCGTCCTCCGGGAAAGCATAGAACTGCTGGGTAGCCCCGATGCCAGATCGCATGTCCTTTTCGCGTTTGGCCACGCAAAGTGAAAATGATTCAATGATATAGGACAGTACCTGGATTTTGAACCGGACAGCCGTGGGCCTGCCTAGAGCATCCATGACGCTCTGATTTTTATGGATCCTCGGAACGGCGTCCGAGGATGACCACCGAAAAACCAGGGAGTGTCATCAACGTCAAACGCCGCCCCAGAACCTGGAGCGGCGTTTGTTTGGTCATCTGGATCTGCTGTCGATTTAAAGCCGATAGAGGATCTGATCGGTCCAGAAGCGCTCCAGCCGGCGCAGCGACCGGTTCATTTGCACAAAGTCGTCGCGACCGACTTCGCCCACCTGCTCGACCGACAGGATATGGCGCTCATAAAGGTCGTTGACGATCCGCGCGACCTCCTGGCCCTTGTCGGTCAGGCTGACACGCACCGACCGGCGGTCCATGCGCGAGCGCTGATGATGGATGTACCCGGTCTCAACGAGTTTCTTGAGGTTGTAAGACACGTTCGATCCAAGATAGTAGCCCCGGGTCCGCAATTCGCCCGCTGTCAGTTCGGCATCGCCGATGTTGAACAGCAGCAGCGCCTGAACGCTGTTGACGTCGGACCGGCCCATCCGGTCGAATTCGTCCTTGATAACGTCGAGGAGTCGTCTATGCAGCCGCTCAACGAGGGTTAGAGCGTCGAGATAAAGCGGCTTGATATCCGCCTCGTCCTCACTCTGAACCACTGCATCGACTGCCCTGGTTGCCGTGATCATGTGTATACGCCTCTGTTTCCTGTCATCCGGTGGTTTTTTTCCACCTTGAGACACAGATTAGCGGCGCGCCTCTAAAATCCGCTTAAAAGACACACTAAATCTTCTGTTAAGAGGTGAACGAAAATTCCACAACTCCGGGTAAGGTGCTGTTTACGCTGATCCGCGCAGGAATTTGACGATCGCGGAAAAGTCCGCGCCCTCGCCGCCCGAATTGCAGAACAGGCTGTAAAGCGCCGCCGCCTCCGCGCCAAGCGGCGTGGCCGCGCCGCTGGCATGGGCCGCTTCCTGCGCGAGCTTGAGATCCTTCAGCATCATTTCAGCGGCAAATCCGGGCGTGTAATCATTGTTGGCGGGTGATGCCGGAAGCGGCCCGGGTACCGGGCAGTAGGAGGTCAGCGACCAGCACTGTCCGGACGCCGTGGACGAAATGTCGAACAGCTTTTGAGCCTCCAGCCCCAAACGTTCGGCCAGAACGAACGCCTCCGACACGCCGATCATGGAAATGCCGAGGATCATGTTGTTGCAAATTTTGGCGGCCTGACCATTGCCGGACCCGCCGGCATGCACAACGGTCTTGCCCATGACGGCGAGATAGGGTTTGGCGCGTTCGAACGCGTCATCCGTACCGCCGACCATGAACGTGAGGGTCCCGGCAGCCGCGCCGGCCACACCGCCCGAGACCGGCGCATCGACCATCGGAAAACCCCGCTCGGCCGCCGCGGCCGCGAACGTGCGTGCGCTGTCGACATCGATGGTGGAGGAATCGATCAGCAGCGCGCCCGCCTTCGCGTTCGCCAAAACACCGTCATCACCGAGATAGATCTTGCGCACATGGGCGCCCGCGGGAAGCATGGAAACGACCACATCGGCCTCAGACGCCAGCGCCACGACACCGCCCGCGCGTTCGCCGCCTGCTTTTTCCAGGGCATCAAGGGCCGGCTCGGCCAGGTCGAACCCCAGCACCCGGTGCCCGGCCTTGATCAGATTGGCCGCCATCGGCCCACCCATATTGCCAAGCCCGATGAATCCGATTGTCGCAGCCATTGTGGTCCTCCCAAGCATGATCGACCGGCCGCCATAATACGCCGGCGTCTTTTAAGTGTTCAGCGGGCGCGGTTTTCGCGCTCCATCAGATAGAGCAGAAGCAGATAGATCGCGATCGTCAGAAGATAGAACGAGATCTCATAGGGCCGGCGGCCGAAGGTCTCCCAGAAGATCGTGTGCATCACGATCTGGCTGAAGGCGCGCACCAGCCACATAACCGTGCCCCACGATACGGTCAGCCACAGGCCGATCGCCGCCACAAGATCCAGGACGCCGAAGAAGACGGTCGCCGCCTGCCACGCGATCGGCATGTCCCAAAACCAGACCTCGCGCCAGGGCACATAACCGACGATGCGCGCCCAGTGAATGACCCCGCCGCCGATCAACAGCAATGCTATGGCGCGCAGATACCAGATCAGGACCGTGCTCCAGGGCGGCCGTGCGCGCAAAAGCTCCTGGAAGGTGGTGATCATGTCGGCTCCGGTCGGTTCAGTTGACGTCAGTCGGAACTTAGAGCGGTAAGTCGCCGCAATCCGGTGTCTGGAAATACGCGTCCAGCGCGGCGCTGTCCACCTGGTCGAGACGGTCCGGCTGCCACACCGGAGCATTGTCGCGGTCAATCAACACCGCGCGAATGCCTTCGAAAAAGTCATGTCCCTTGAGGATTTCGTTCACGATCCGGAACTCAAGGCGCATGCAGCCGGCAAAATCGAGTTCAGCACCGCGCCGCATCTGCTCGAAGGCAACGTGAACGCTGGTCGGCGATTTTGCGCGGATCGCCGCCGCGGTTTTGGCCGCCCAGTCTCCGCCGTCCTGGTCCAAATCCTCCATGATCTCAGCGACGGACGCCTGGCCGAAGGCACGCTCGATCACGTCCGCCTTGTCCATCAGCGGCGCGGGCCCCGGATCATTGTGAAAATCCGCGAGAACCGCGTCAATTTCCTCAGCGGTTTCAAGCGCGGCTTCAAGATCCGCCAGCCGGTCGCGCGAAACGGCATGGGTGAGAACGCCAGTGGCGAACGCATCGGCCTGTTTCAAACGCCCGGCGCTGAGCGCACAATAAATGCCGGTCGCCTTTGGCATACGCGGCAGAAAGTACGTGCCGCCGACATCCGGAAAAAAGCCGATGCCGGTTTCCGGCATAGAAAACAGCATGTATTCGGTGCCAACCCGATGGGATCCGTGGACCGAGACGCCGACACCGCCGCCCATGACGATCCCGTCAATCAACGCAATGTAGGGCTTGGAATAAGCCTTGATCTGGGCGTTCAGGCGGTATTCGTCGTAAAAAAAGTCGCTGAGCCCAGCGGTCTGACCTGCCTGACGGGCTTCATAAAGGTTGCGGATATCGCCACCCGCGCAGAACGCCTTATCGCCCGCCCCTTTGATCACGACATGCCGGACCGACGGGTCGCTCTCCCACTCCGTCAATTGCGCTGCGAGTGCCCTCGCCATGTCATGCGTCAGCGCGTTCAGCGCCTTGGGCCGGTTGAGCAGCACACATCCGGCATCTCCGCGGCGTTCGAACAGGATATCGTCGGTCACAAAGCGCTCTCCGGAAAAGGAATGATCGTCAAACGTCATGGCTTGAGCAATTGCCGGGCGATGATCACCCGCATGATTTCGTTGGTGCCCTCCAGGATCTGGTGAACCCGGACATCGCGCAGGAACCGTTCGATCGGATAGTCGCGCAAGTACCCGTAGCCCCCGTGAAGCTGCAGCGCTTCGTTGACGACCTTGAACCCGGTGTCCGTGGCCAGCCGCTTGGCCATGGCCGCGAGCTTGGTCGCATCGCCGGTCTTGGCATCGACGGCGCCCGCTGCCTTGTGCAGAAGGAGCCGCGCGGCTTCGAGTTCGGTCGCCATGTCGGCCAGACGAAACTGCAACGCCTGAAATTCGGCGAGCGGGCGGCCAAATTGTTTTCGGTCCTGAAGATAGGTAATCGACCGGTCGAGACAGGTCTGGGCCGCACCGAGGGAGCACGCCCCGATATTGAGGCGCCCGCCGTCGAGCCCGGCCATGGCGATTTTGAAGCCCTCGCCTTCCGCCCCGATCAGATTGGCTTTCGGCACCCGGCAATCCTGGAAATTAACCTGCGCGGTCGGCTGGCTTTTCCAGCCAAGTTTTGCCTCCTGCGCCCCGAAGCTCAGGCCCGGCGTGTCCTTTTCAACTGCGAGACAGGAGATGCCATTTGGCCCCTCACCGCCCGTGCGCACCATGGTCACATAGACATCCGACACGCCGCCGCCGGAAATGAACGCCTTCGACCCGTTCAGGACGTAGTCATCGCCGTCCGATACTGCCTTTGTGCGAAGGCTGGCCGCATCCGATCCGGATCCTGGTTCGGTCAGGCAATAACTTGCAAAACGCTGCATGGAACACAGATCCGGCAAAAATCGTTGCCGGACATCCGCGTCGCCAAACGTGTCGATCATCCAGGCGGCCATGTTATGGATCGAGATATAGGCGGCCGTTGACGTGCAGCCCTTGGAGAGTTCCTCGAAGATGATCGCCGCATCCGTCCGCGTCAGCGACGACCCGCCGACATCGTCGCGCACATAGATCCCGCCGAACCCCAAGGCTGCCGCCTTGCGCAAAGTGTCCACGGGAAACGTGCTCGTCTCATCCCAGTCCTTTGCGAAGGGTTCCATTTCCTCGCGGGCAAACGCCCCGGCCATGTCCTGAAAGGCGCGCTGGTCCTCATTGAACGCAAAATCCACGGCTCCACCTCCCCAAGCGCTGCCGGTCGCGGATATGGGGTCCGCGACAGGATGGACTTGGGCTTAGCTTTTTTTGACGTTTACGTCAATCAGTTGGATTTTTACCATTAAATCTGGTTGTTTTGCAGATATTTGGAGGCCACATGGTCCCATGTTAGTCTGCATAAAAACGGGATGAACCCGCTGCCAATTTGACCATCGCCAGCCTGGAAACGCCAACGATGACATCTTCCTTCCGTTCCCCCGCCATCACCGGTGCCCATATGGACGAGATCCTGGGAGGCCGGCGCCTGCGGCGCAACCGGAAGTCGGATTGGTCACGCAGGCTGGTGCGGGAAAATACGCTGACCACGGACGACCTGATCTGGCCGCTTTTTATCGTCGATGGCGAAAACGTGCGTGAGCCGGTGCCGTCCATGCCGGGCGTGGTCCGTCTGTCCGTTGACGAAGCGGTGCGCGAGGCTGAAAACGCCATGCGGCTCTCAATCCCGGCGATTGCCCTGTTTCCGAACACCGATCCGGACCTTCGTGACGCTTCCGGGACAGAAGCGCTGAACGATCAGAACCTTGTCTGCCGGGCGTGCCGGGCCATTCGCGCCGAAGGCTACAATGTCGGCCTCATCACTGATGTTGCCCTTGATCCCTATACCAGCCACGGTCATGACGGGATCATGGACGGCGAGAAGATCTTGAACGACGAAACGGTCGAGCAGCTTTGCCGTCAGGCGCTCATCCAGGCCGATGCCGGCGCCGATGTGATCGCCCCGTCCGACATGATGGACGGGCGGGTGGGCGCGCTCCGCCAGGCGCTCGATTCCAACGGCTTCCGCGACCAGCAGATCCTCGCCTATTCGGCGAAATACGCCTCCGGCTTTTATGGCCCGTTCCGGGACGCGGTGGGAACCAACGCCACGCTCGTCGGCGACAAGCGCACCTACCAGATGGATCCGGCCAACACGGACGAGGCGCTCCGCGAGGCCGAACTCGACATCGCCGAAGGCGCGGACATGGTCATGGTCAAACCGGGAATGCCCTATCTGGACATCATCCGGCGGATCAAGGACACGTTTCAGGTGCCGACCTACGCCTATCAGGTGTCCGGCGAATTTGCGATGATCGAGGCGGCAAGCGCGCATGGCTGGCTCGACGGTGAGCGGGTGATGATGGAAAGCCTGATGGCGTTCAAACGGGCCGGGGCGGACGGGATCTTGACTTACTTCGCGCCGCGTGTGGCCGAAGTCCTGGCCCGCGGGCGATGACCACCGAGGCGGGCGCGATTGTCACTCTTGACGATATTGAAGCCGCGGCCGCTCAAATCGACGGCGCCGTTCTCAAAACACCGTTCCTGACGGCCCGGCGCCTGTCCAAACTGACCGGCGCGGACATATCGGTCAAATACGAGAACATGCAGGTGACCGGCTCGTTCAAGGAACGCGGCGCGCTGGTCAAGCTTCTCAGTCTCAGCGCGGCGGAGCGCAAAAGCGGCGTCATCGCCATGTCCGCCGGCAATCATGCGCAAGGCGTGGCGTTCCACGCGGCGCGCCTTGGCATTCCGGTCACGATCGTGATGCCTGAGAACACCCCGTTCGTGAAAATCGCGGCGACGAAGGAGTTCGGCGCGGAATTGATCCTGGCCGGGGAAACGGTGGACGCGGCCAAGGCGGAAGCGGATAAGATCGCCGCGGATCGTGGCTTGACCTGGGTCCATCCCTTCGACGATCCGCATGTGATGTCCGGCCAGGGCACCATCGGCTTGGAAATGCTCAAGGAGATCCCCGACCTTGATTGCCTGGTCGTGCCGATCGGTGGCGGCGGGCTGATCTCAGGCATTGCGACCGCAGCCCGGGCCCTGAAGCCGGATATTGAAATTGTCGGCGTCGAAACGGAGCTCTATCCGGCCATGTGGGGCGCGTTTTACGGCAAGGACGTGACCTGCGAAGGCCCGACAATCGCCGAGGGCATTGCGGTCCGGCAGGTCGGCCGCCTCACGACCGAAATCGTCAAAAGGACCGTCGACCGCATCCTGACGGTGCCCGAAAGCACGATCGAACGGGCCATCAACGCCTATCTCGTTTATCAGCACTCTGTCGCAGAGGGCGCGGGCGCCGCCGGGCTCGCCGGCGTGTTGAGCGAACCGGACCGGTTTGCCGGCCGGCGTGTCGGTCTCGTCCTGTGCGGTGGCAACATCGATCCACGCCTGATCTCGTCGATCGTCATTCGCGAGCTGACGCGGGACGGTCGGCTGGTCTCCGTGCGCATCGACACGCCCGACCGGCCGGGTGTTCTGGGTGAGATCGCGACCATCATCGGGACCTTGAAAGGCAACGTGGTCGAGGTAGCCCACAATCGGCTGTTCCTGAACGTGCCCGCCAAGGGCGCCACGCTCGATGTCACGTTCGAAGCTTTCGACCGAATGCACGGCATCGAGATCGTCGACGCCCTAAAGGCCCGCGGCTACCGCGTCCGCTTCGTGGACCTGGAACGGATGAGCGATGAGCCATGAGGCGCCCCCAATGCCCGGCGGCGGTTTGCGATCGGCGGCGGCTGCCCCCACATGAAGGCCATGTTTGACCTTGGAGACGAGTTATGACCGCCGACCATTCAACGGCCGGGCCACGCGAGGACATGTTCGATCCGCTCATTCGCCCAGACCTTTTTTCCGGTGTGCGCTCCCGGCGGATCTTCGCGTTTTTCATCGACGTGATCGCGATCGCGCTGCTCTTTGGAGCCGCGGCGGTCGTCGTGTTCTTTCTGGGGATATTCACCCTCGGCCTTGCCTGGCTGTTCTACGCGTTTCTGTGGCAGGCCGTGGCGCTGTTATATGTCGCGTTCACATTGGGCGGCCCGGCCGCGGCGACACCTGGCATGCGCGCCATGGGCCTTGAAATGCGCTTGTGGTACGGCGCCAAACCCTACCCGCTTCTGGCGGCCATGCACGCCCTGTTGTTCTGGTTCTCCGTCGCCCTTTTGACGCCGCTGGTTCTGCTGGTGTCCCTGTTTTCCGACCGCAAACGTCTGCTCCACGACATCGTGCTGGGGACGGTCGTCGTCAACAGCGAAGCGGCCGGGACCCGCGCGCCGGCCGTCTAGAGCCGGTTTGGTGCTGTTAATGACAGGGTCTTCAAAGCCCTGAACGGCACGCTTGCGGATGATTATGCCGGCTCGGCAGCCACCGTGTCGCGATTGCGGCCGGCCATCTTGGATTCGTACAGCGCCTCATCCGACCGCTTGATAAAGCTTGTCAGATCTTCGGCGGTCTCCAGCACACTGACACCGGATGAAAATGCGACCGCGGGCAGTTTCTTGCCGTCATAGATCAGATTGCCCTGGGCCAACGCCTTGCGCAGCTCATGAAGCTGGGAAAGTACATCCTCCGGTGACACGGCGCAGCACAGCACACAGAATTCCTCGCCGCCCATCCGGCAGGGGAACCAGCTTCCGGTGAACTGTTCTTGCATCGCAACACCAAACGCCTTCAACACGACATCCCCGGCGTCATGGCCGAACGTGTCGTTGAACTTCTTGAAGTGATCGATATCGATGGATGCAAGGCACAAGGAGGCCCCGCTTTCGTTGGCCCGCTGAACCTCGCGGCTCGCCGTTTCGTTGAACCAGCGGCGATTCCAAAGCCCGGTCAATGTGTCCTTGACCGACCGCTGTTGCAATTCGTCCTGGAGCTTGACGTTCGCGGTGGCCAGGCTGACTTGTTCCGCGCAGATCAAAGACAGCTCCCAAGTCGCCGTCAGCGCGTCTTTGAGACGTTCGCAATCGGTCTCGTTGATCGGGTGGTCCGGAAACGATATGTGCATCATGCCGATCGTTTCCCCATGCGCGATGATGGGCAAACAGAAATAGACATGGTCGATGTCTTCAGCATGTTCACAGCTGAAATAGATTTCGGTGGTCCCGTAGGAGTAAGCGCGCCCTTTGCGCAATGACCAGCATTCATTGGCATGAAGGTGCGATGTGGAGCAGGGATTGCCCCAATGGCTCACGCGCTTGAGAATGTCCCGCGAGTTGGAGTAAACGAAAAACGCGCCCGATGTTCCCGGGAACATCCGGTCCATCGACTTGGCGACGATATCCTGCAATTCGGCCTGGGAGCGCGCGGCGAACAGCCATTCTGCCATTTGGGACAGGATTTTACGTTCGCGGCGGCGCTCAAACTCGACCAGGAGCGATTTTTCCGTTTCCTCGGTGTGGTTTTTACGGTCCGAGATGTCCCGTTCGATCGACATGAAATGCGTCAAATTGCCGTGCGAATCGTGAACGGGCGTGATCGTCAAATCGATCCAGTACGGATCGCCCTGCCGGGTGTAGTTGAGGATTTCGGTCCTGATCCTCTTCTGCGCCGCCAGCGCGCGCCGGATGTCCGCAACGGTCTTGGGATCGGTGTCTGGACCCTGCAGCACCGCGCCCGGTTTCTTGCCGACGATCTCCTCAAGAGCGTATCCGGTCATGATCGAAAACGGCGTGTTCGCCCAAAGCGTCAGGCCCGCCGGATCGGTGAAGACGATGGAATCGGTACAGTGTTTGGCGATCAGGTTCGAAAAGAGCTCCGCATCGCTGGTAATCTCATCACCCTTTTGAGGCGTTCGAAAGCTGGTGGTTTTTTCCACCACCGATACACGCTTCGTCATCTAGCCGGCCCGGATTGCTTGATTTCATCTGTGATTAGTTCTGCGAATATCGTAGCGGCCTGAAGATTTGATTGATCGTGTTTATTTTGATTCCAATTTTAATCGACTGGTAAATGATAGATTAATCCTCGATAATCTGTTGGAGCTAGAACTGTTCTATTTTAATGCTTGAGATCACTCGCGATTAATTGGCGAAAAACGAAAATCGTCGATTCATTCGGACCGCGCAATGCCATTCCTGAATGGAGGGGCACGGTGGAAGTTTGGGGCTTTTTCTTTGTCCCGGCCCTGTTCTATGGTGCCAGTCCATGGTGGGTCCGGTGTCGCCGTCGGCAATCACCGGGCACCGGATGCGGCTGCGGGTGGGCGAATGCAATCAGTTGACATGGCCATGGCGCTGACATTTTTGGTGATCGCGTCGTCGGTGGTTTTGTATGCCCTTGAGCGCTATGCGATTGAAATCGTGGCGCTCGGCTCTGTCGTCGCCTTTATTGTGATCTTCACAGTTCTTCCGGTCGACAATGGTTCCGGGATGATCACGCCCGCCGATTTTCTTGCCGGCTTCGCAAATCCCGCTCTGATCACCGTGATTTGCCTCCTCATTATCGGCCAGGCCCTGTTTCAGACGGATGCGCTGGAAGGGCCGGCGAAAGCCATGGTGCGCTGGACGCGCGGCCGGTCCTACCTTGCGACCGTGCCGATCCTTTGCACGGTTGGCGTGCTCAGCGCGTTCTTGAACAACACGCCGGTGGTCGTAATGTTCCTGCCGATCCTGAGCGCGGTGGCCGCGACGATGGGACATTCTCCCTCTCGCGTTCTGATGCCGCTGTCGTTTGTCGCAATCCTGGGCGGGATGACAACGATGATCGGTTCATCCACAAACCTGCTTGTGTCGAACTACGCCGCCCAGGTTTCCGATCTGAGACTCGGGTTTTTCAGTTTTACGCCGATCGGGCTCATTCTTGCGGCGGCTGGGAGCCTCTACGTGCTGTTCGTCATGCCGCGGTTTTTGCAGCCCAGAAAGACCATGGCCGACGAAATCCAGGGCGTGTCCGGCAAGCAATTTATCGCTCAAATCGCGATCACATACGGCCATCCGCTTGTCGGGGTGGAATCCGTTTCGGGCATGTTTCCGGCCTTGAAGGACATGACCGTGCGTCTGGTGCAGCGCGGAGAAAAACCCATATTGCCGCCGTTTGAAAACCTCGTGCTGAAGCCGGGCGATACGGTCATCGTTGCGGCGACCCGCACCGCTCTTGCCAACGCGTTGTCGCGCCGTCAGCCGATCATGGACACCGAAGCCGGTTCAGATCCCGATGCCGCTGATGGCAATGCGGCAACGCCAGGATCCATGACCCTTGCCGAGGTGGTCGTCGCGCCGGCGTCGCGGCTGATGGGACGGACGCTGCCGCAGTCCGGTTTCCACACCGACACGGGATGTGTCGTGATGGGCATTCAGCGGCGCAGCCGCATGCCGCGCATGGCCATGAACGACATCCGGCTTGAAGCCGGCGATGTGCTGCTCGTCGCCGGCGGGGCCGAGGCGATCGCGCGCCTGCGCGGCAATCGGGACGTTCTGCTGCTTGACTGGTCGACAGCCGAAGTGCCCCGCCGCCTGTATGCCCCGCGCGCGCTGATCATTTTTGCGTCCGTGGTGGCGTTGTCAGCGACAGGACTGGTTCCGATCGTCGCCGCCGCGGTGACCGGCACCTTTGCCATGATCGCGTCCGGCTGCCTGAACATTCGTCAGGCCATGCGGGCCATCGACAGCCGCATCTACATGCTGGTCGGCGCCTCACTGGCCGGGGCTGTGGCCCTTGACGCGACCGGCGGTGCCAATGCCGTGGCAACGGCCCTTGTCCACGTGCTTCAAGGCCAGGCCCCGGCCGTCATCCTATCGGTGCTGTATTTCTGTGTGATGGTGCTGACAAACTTTCTGTCCAACAATGCGGCCGCCGTACTTTTCACTCCGATCGTGGTGAATATGGCCGAGCAAGTCGGCCAACCGCCCGAAGCCTTTGTTGTGTGTCTGATCTTCGCGGCAAACAGCTCCTTCGCCACCCCCATCGGCTATCAGACCAACTTGATCGTCATGGGCCCGGGTCACTACAGGTTCACAGACTTCTTCCGGGCAGGTGTTCCGTTGGCGCTGATTTTGTGGTTGACCTTCTCCCTGGTCGCGCCATGGTATTATGGTCTGTGACACAGAGCTCATCCGCGGTTAAGCACGGGAACCGGCATTGACGCGCCATCCAACCGACCACCCGCAATTCTATCTGACCGCGCCAGCGCCATGCCCTTATCTGGACGGACGGCAGGAGCGGAAGGTGTTCACGCATTTGATCGGCCACCATGCCCCGGCGCTCAATGACGTCCTCACGCAGGGCGGTTTCCGCCGCAGCCAGAACATTGCCTATCGGCCCGCCTGCGAGAACTGCCGGGCCTGTGTCTCGGTCCGGGTCCGGGTCCGGGATTTCAAATGGACCAAATCGTTCAAACGTCAATGGAAGGCGGGCGAGGACATCATCGGCGCGCGCATGCCGCCAAGTCCTTCGGCCGAACAATACGACCTCTTTAAAAGCTACCTCTACGCCCGCCACGAAAGTGGCGGTATGACCGAGATGAGTATCCTCGACTATGCGATGATGGTCGAGGACACGCATGTCGAAACGATGGTGATTGAATACCGCCGGCGGGGCCCGGACACGTTCATCACCGGCGCCGGCGAAGGTCCCCTGCTCGGGGTCGCGCTGACCGATCAACTCGCCGATGGCCTGTCGATGGTCTATTCGTTCTACGAACCCGGCAGCCCCGGAACAGGTCTCGGCACCTACATGATCCTTGATCATATCGAGCGGGCCCGGCGCATGAACCTGCCCTATGTCTATCTGGGATACTGGGTCGAGGGCTCGTCGAAGATGGCCTACAAAGCCCGTTTCCGCCCACAAGAACATCTTGGCCCGGAAGGTTGGGACGAAGTTGATGCCGAAATCGACGCGCTTTGACGTCAACCTCTAACCGCTTGGCGTCGGTTCAGCCGCGGGACCTGCTTAAACCTCCCGGTCAAGCGTCTCTCTTATCCTGGAAAACACCGATTTGAACATGGCCGGCGTCAAGCGCCCGGTGTTGGTGTTGTAACGGGAGCAGTGATAGCTGTCGAAAAGCCGCAGCGGTCGGGGTCCGGGAAGCGTGTGCTCAGCGCCATGGGAAAACGGAAAGGCGGATTTCCGCATACCCAGCGCGGTCAGGAACGTGTCATGGGCAATGCGGCCCAGCACGAGCACCGCCGCGAGCGAGGGCGCCTGGTCGAGCGTTGCCAGAAGATAGGGCCGGCAGGCCTTGATTTCCGCGCCGGTTGGTTTGTTTTCCGGCGGCAGGCACCGGACGGCATTGGTAATCAACGCCTGGCGCAGTGTCAGACCGTCGCCGGGATCCGCCGCGTAGGCCCCTTCGGCAAAGCCGAATTCCAGCATCGTCTCGAAAAGCAGATCTCCGGCATAATCGCCCGTAAACGGGCGTCCGGTCCGGTTCGCGCCGCGCATTCCAGGCGCCAATCCGACAATCAGCAGCCTGGGATCGTCCGCTCCGAACGACGGCACGGGGGCGTTGAACCAGTCCGGATGGCGGGCTCTAAGCTCGGATCTGAGGCCAACCAGCCGCGGGCAGACCGCGCAGGTCAACGGCGGATCGGGCGCACACGGAGGCTGGTTGTCACTCGACACGGACAGAACCGCCACCGTGGATCAATAATCGTCGTCTTCGTCGTCGAAGTCTTGTGCCATCTGCGGGCGCGCGGGCCGTTCGGCCGGATCTCGGCCGATCTTGGACGCCAGGCTTGCCAGATCGATGAAATGGTCCGCCTGGCGGCGCAGGTCATCGGCGATCATCGGCGGCTGGGTCTTCAGTGTGGAAACGACGCTCACCTTGCGGCCTTTTCTTTGAAGGGCTTCCACGAGAGACCGGAAATCGCCGTCTCCGGAAAACAACACAATGTGATCAACGGTCTCCACGAGTTGCATGGCATCGACCGCCAGCTCAATGTCCATATTGCCCTTGACCTTGCGCCGTCCCGAGCTGTCGACGAATTCCTTCACCGGTTTGGTGATGACCTTGTAGCCGTTATAGTCGAGCCAATCGATGAGCGGACGGATCGAAGAGTACTCCTGATCTTCGATGAGGGCGGTATAATAATATGCCCGCAGAAGATACGCTTGGCCCTGGAACTCTTTCAAAAGCCGCTTGTAATCGATATCGAACCCGATGGCCTTCGCAGTCGAGTAAAGATTTGCCCCATCAATGAACAAAGCAACTTTTTCTCTTGCGTCAAACATTCTAGAGGAGACCTTTCTTATACTATATGCATTCTCCCATGGCGGCCCCTGTGATCGCCCGTCACATCCACCTAAAAGGCGTCGAAAAACACCGTCATACTGTGCATATAGTGTCCGGAGCCTGAATTCGGACCCCAGATTTTGTGTGTTATTTATCCCGCGCGATCTGATGTCCTGTTTTTTTTGACCGCGATCCCTCGCTACACTATTTCCCTGCGGCCTCGCAATCGAAAACCCCAATTAAAAGGGGATTGTGAATTGTTTTCTCGTGCGTTTTCCCGCGAGCGGTGTATTTGCGCTGACGCCGGACGGATCTGCGGAGGGGTTGCATTCCACCCACCTCATGACTATACGCTTGAAGTTCGAAACTCCCAAACCTTTAGCCATGGAGACGTCGTATGGCGCGCGTGACCGTCGAGGATTGCATCGACAAGGTCGAAAACCGGTTCGAACTGGTGCTGCTGGCCGCACATCGTGCTCGTATGATCTCAAGCGGATCGCCGTTGACCATTGACCGTGACAACGACAAGAACCCTGTCGTTGCGCTGCGCGAAATTGCCGAGCAGACTGTCAGCCCGGAAGACATGAAAGAAGATCTCATTCATTCGCTGCAGAAGTATGTGGAAGTGGATGAACCGGAAGCCGATGCCGTGCCGCTTGTACCGTCCGCCGCACAACCGGCCACACAGATCAACACGGTCGACGACAGCGCGGTTGAATTCGATCGCATGTCGGAGGAGGACCTTCTGCGCGGTCTGGAGGGCCTGGTTCCGCCGGAGCGCAGCGACGACCTCTGATCGACCGACCATCCAGCGCCCGGTTGCCGGTCAATTACGGCCGATCCGGGCGCACCAAACTGTTTGGGGCCGCCGGACCGGCCCATGCGCAAGTGGGCATCTGGCATGATGCGCCAATACGAGCTCGTTGAACGAGTCACCCGCTACAATCCCGAGGCAGATGAAGCGCTCCTGAACAAGGCCTATGTCTATGCCATGCAAAAGCATGGCCCACAAACACGTGCGTCCGGCGACCCATACTTTTCCCATCCCCTTGAAGTCGCGGCCATCTTGACGGACTTGCGGCTTGATGACGCAACGATTGCCGTCGCGCTCCTGCATGACACGATCGAGGACACGGATGCCACGCGATCGGAGATCGACAAGGTATTCGGCCCCGAGATCGGAAAGCTGGTCGAAGGTCTGACGAAAATCTCCCGGCTGGACCTGGTCTCGCGCAAGGCGAAACAGGCGGAAAACTTCCGCAAGCTGCTGCTTGCGATCGCCGATGATGTGCGGGTGCTTTTGGTCAAACTGGCCGATCGCCTGCACAACATGCGCACCTTGCACCACATGCCGGAGCACAAGCGCGGACGCATCGCCGAAGAAACGATGGAGATCTACGCGCCGCTTGCCGGGCGCATGGGCATGCATGACATGCGTGAGGAACTGGAGGACATTGCCTTCAAGACCCTCAATCCGGAGGCCTACGAAACGATTTCCGAGCGGCTGGTCGGCCTGCACGAACGCAACGCCGATCTCATTCGGGACATTGAAAAGACGCTGACCGAACGCCTTGCCGAACGGGGCATGGCCGCCATCGTTCAAGGCCGCAAGAAGCGGCCTTACTCCATCTTCCGGAAGATGCAGCAAAAGTCGCTCGGTTTTGAGCAGCTCTCCGACATCTACGGGTTCCGCGTCGTGGTCGGCACGGTCGAGGCCTGTTACCGGGTTCTGGGCGTGGTTCACACGACCTGGTCAACCGTTCCGGGCCGCTTCAAGGATTATATCTCCACGCCCAAGCAGAACGACTACCGTTCGATCCACACGACAATTGTCGGTCCGTCCCGCCAGCGCGTGGAACTTCAGATCCGCACGGCCGGCATGGACCGGGTGGCGGAATTCGGCATTGCGGCCCACGCGCTTTACAAGGACGGTGAGCTCGGCGGGCGCAACATTGCGGGCCTGACCGACGATTCCCGCGCTTATGAGTGGCTCCGGCGCACGATCGATCTGTTGTCGCAGGGCGATACACCCGAAGAGTTCCTGGAAAACACGAAACTTGAGCTGTTCCATGACCAGGTGTTTTGTTTCACGCCCAAGGGCCGTTTGATCGCCTTGCCCCGCGGTGCAACGCCGATCGATTTTGCCTACGCGGTCCACACCGGTATTGGAAACACCTGCGTGGGCTCCAAGATCAACGGCAAGATCATGCCCCTGGTTACGGAACTTCGAAACGGCGACGAGGTGGAGATTATCCGCTCGTCCGCACAGACGCCGCCGCCGGCCTGGGAGGCGATCGCCGTGACCGGAAAGGCGCGGGCCGCGATCCGCCGCGCGACACGGGAATCGGTGCGCAAGCAATATGGCGCGCTTGGCGAACACATTCTCAAACGCGCCTTCGCGCGGGCGGAAAAGGCATATTCGGAATCTTTACTGGAAGCCGCTTTGGTCGATCACAATCAGCCCAATGTCGCCGAACTTCTTGCCGCCGTCGGCCGCGGCGACATCGGCGCGCAATCGGTACTCAAATCCGCGCATCCCGACTATCAGGACCAGCGCGCGGCGCACTCAACGCCCATGCCCGAGGAAGGCTGGTTCGATCTCAAGAAAGCGGCCGGATTGAAGTTCCGGATCCCGGTCAATGCCATGGAGCAGCCCGGCGACGGCCACGCCGATGCGGAAAATGGTGTTGACCACGGACCCGCGCTGCCGATCCGCGGGCTTTCCGGCGACGTTCCCGTCCGGTTCGCGCCCAATGGCGGCGCGGTGCCCGGCGACCGGATTGTCGGCATCCTGACGCCCCTGGAAGGGCTGACGATCTATCCGATCCAGTCGCCGGCACTGAAGGAGTTCGACGACCAGACCGAACGCTGGGTCGATGTGCGCTGGGACATTGATGTCGACAATCCCGAACGGTTTCCGGCACGCTTGGCGATTTCGGCGGCCAACGAACCGGGGTCGCTGGCGGTCATCGCCCAGGTCATCGGCGAAAACAACGGCAACATCGACAATGTGAAGATGGTCCGTAAAGCGCCGGATTTTCATCAGATGATCATTGATCTTGAAGTATGGGATCTAAAACACCTCAACCGGATCATCAATCAGCTCCGGTCCAAAACCAATGTCTCGAGTGTGACCCGTGTCAATGGCTGACCGGGGCACAGCCGTAAAACCGGAACTGGATGCCTATGAACCGCGATGAAGTCCTGAAAGAATTCCGCGACGCCGGTGCGATTTTGGAAGGTCATTTCATTTTGACCTCCGGTCTGCGCAGCAGGGTGTTCTTACAAAAAGCGCGGGTCTTTATGTATCCGGACCGGACCGAACGGCTCTGCCGGGCCCTTGCCGACAAAATCATATCGGCGAACCTTGGCCCGATCGATTTTATTGTCTCCCCGGCGCTTGGCGGGCTCATCCCAGGCTATGAGACCGCGCGCCATCTCGGCGTTCCCGCCATGTGGGTCGAACGGGAGGACGGCGATTTCCGTCTGCGCCGGTTCGACATGCCGGAAGGCGCCCGTGTGGTGGTTGTCGAAGACATTGTCACCACCGGCCTGTCGGGGCGTGAAGCCGTCACAGCGCTCACCGGCCTTGGGGCCAATGTGCTGGCCGTGTCCTGTTTGATCGACCGGTCCGCAGGTGCGGCTGAAGCGGGCGTTCCCCTAATCGCTCTTGCCGAATACAAGGTTCCGGCCTATGAGCCTGATAACCTTCCGCCGGACCTGGAGGCGATCCCCGCCGTCAAGCCGGGAAGCCGGGGATTGAGCTAACGTAACAGCGGCCGTTGGTCCGCCGGATGACGACACCTGATGCTGTTTCGCCGCCGACAATCGCCCTCCCGGATCCAGCGCCTTCGAGTCGCCGTGTGGCCACGCCACAGCTGGGCCCGGTCAACGCGCTATTTCAGCAAGCGGGTGTTGCGCCTGACGGCCACGCCGCACGCAATCGCCATTGGTTTTGCCGCCGGTGCCTTTGCGAGTTTTACACCGTTTATCGGGCTGCATTTTCTGATCGCATTCGCGCTTGCCTATGTTGTCGGCGGCAACCTGATTGCCGCCGCATTCGGAACCGGCGTCGGCAATCCGCTGACCTTTCCGTTCATCTGGACCATCACCTTTCAGGTCGGCCAGATGGTTTTGCGCGGCGAAGCCGTCCCTTCGGCACCGGCCAATCTGGAAGCCGAATTCCAGGCCGGTTTGTTCTCCCGTTCAATGGACACCGTCCTGCCGTTGATCAAACCGATGCTGGTTGGTGCGATCCCCCTCGGCCTGGCGACCGCGATCATTTGCTATGTCATCGTCTTCAAAAGCGTGGAAGTGTATCAAAGGCGCAGGCGAAAGAAGCTGGAACGCAAACGGGCACTTGAGAACGCGCTCGGACAGGATCCCGAATCACCGGCAAGCTGATCTATCTTCGCAACGGAGGCGCAAGACTGCATGATTTTGGGGATTGGCAGCGATCTGATCGACATTCGCCGGATCGAAAAGACCCTCGACCGGTTCGGCGAGCGCTTCACGAACCGCGTCTTTACCGATATCGAACGGGCAAAGTCGGACCGCCGGGCCGAGCGCGCCGCATCCTACGCCAAGAGATTCGCGGCAAAGGAAGCGTGTTCAAAAGCGCTCGGAACAGGCCTTAGAATGGGCGTCGCCTGGCGCGAAATGGGCGTCGTGAACCTGCCAAGCGGCAAACCGACCATTGCTTTGACCGGCGGCGCGGCCGAGCGCCTGTCGGCGATGGCGCCGGAGGGGTTTCTGCCGCGGATCGATCTGACGATCACGGACGATTTTCCCCTGGCCCAGGCGTTTGTCGTGATCACGGCCTGGCCGCGCGACTGGCCGGATCCGCTTGCCCTTCCCTGATTGTGGCGGGATCCGCGAAATCCGCCGGTA
This sequence comes from Roseibium sp., assembly GCA_017643215.1. Taxonomy (GTDB): domain Bacteria; phylum Pseudomonadota; class Alphaproteobacteria; order Rhizobiales; family Stappiaceae; genus Roseibium. Next base: position 230,246 of record JAEPNV010000003.1, read on the forward strand.
ACGGCTTGTAAACGGATCGTTTGAGCGAAACCGAGGGAAGACGGCGCCAGCGGATTGCCACCTTCCCCGCAAGCCGGTAAGAGTGCGGCGGACTGAGCGGGCGTTTGACCGGACCATATCGGCCCGGCTTTTTATTGCCAAAGGAAAGAATGAGCGTGTCGGACACCAAGAAGGACAAGGAGGGCGGCCTCTACGAGACCGTCAAGGTGATCGTGCAGGCTCTATTGCTTGCGCTCATTGTCAGGACGTTTTTATTCCAGCCGTTCAACATCCCATCCGGTTCCATGAAGGATACGCTGCTGATCGGCGATTATCTGTTCGTGTCCAAATACAGTTACGGCTATTCGCGCTATTCCTTCCCGTTCGGACTGGCGCCGATTTCCGGGCGCGTGTTTTCCGGTGAGCCGAAACGGGGCGATATCGCGGTTTTCAAGCTGCCGCGCGACAATTCGACCGACTACATCAAGCGCGTCATCGGACTGCCCGGCGACCGCATCCAGATGATCAACGGCGTCGTGCACATCAACGACGAGCCGGTCAAACGCGAGCGCATTGACGACTACATCGAACAAACCTCGTTTGGCGGCGTGCAGCGGGTGCCGCGTTACCGCGAGACGCTGCCCAACGGCGTCACCTATGACACGCTGGATCTGACCGAACGCGGCCAATGGGACAATACTCGGGTCTACGAAGTGCCCGAAGGCCACTATTTCATGATGGGCGACAACCGGGACAACTCGATCGACAGCCGGGTTCTCTCTTCCGTGGGGCCGGTTCCGCTCGAAAACTTCATTGGCCGGGCGGAAATCCTCTTTTTCTCCGTCAAGGACGGCGAACCGGCATGGATGATCTGGAAATGGCCCTGGAGCGTGCGCTGGGACCGTCTGTTCCAGACGCTGTGACACCACCGCGCGCTGGACGGGCCAGCGGCTAGTCAGGGAATTGACGATGGCTGCGAGGAAAGCCGCAGAAAAGCCGTTCGATCCAGGCGTGGACTTGGGATATGCGTTTGAACGCCCCGACCTGTTGCAGCGCGCGCTCACCCACGCAAGCGCTTTGACGCCCGGCGAGAACGGAAATCAGAGTTACCAGCGTCTGGAGTTTCTCGGCGACCGGGTCCTTGGCCTGGTCGTCGCAACGATGCTGCATCACAACTTTCCCAACGCCGAGGAAGGCGAACTGGCGCGCCGGTTCAACCATATGGTCAAGCGCGAGACCTGCGCGGAGATCGCTGCCGAACTGAACCTTGGCGATGCCATGCGGATCGGGCTGAGCGAAGCCCAGACCGGCGGCCGCAAGAAAACCGCGCTCCTGGCGGACATATGCGAGGCGGTGATCGCGGCGATTTATCTCGACGGCGGATATCCGGCGGCCGAAGCCTTCGTGCAGCGGCTTTGGAAACCGCGTATGCTGTCCTGGAGCGGGCCGTTGCGGGACGCCAAGACGACCCTGCAGGAGTGGGCGCAATCAAAGGGATTGCCGACGCCGAACTATCAGGTCCTGACCCGGGAAGGACCCGACCACGCGCCGAACTTTGTTGTCGGCGTCAGCGTGACCGGCCTTGAACGTGGCGAGGGGGCCGGCGGATCCAAGCGGCTTGCCGAGCAAAACGCAGCCGAAACAGTGTTGCGGCGCGAAGGTGTGTGGAACGAGTAGACGCCTTGACCAACACTCAAGACAAAAATGGGCCGGCCGACCCGCCACCCGAACCGTCCAGCGACTATTTCGACCTTCCGGCCGAACCCGGCGGCACCCGGCAGACAGACGCCACACGCGCCGGTTTCATCGCCCTGATCGGTGCGCCGAACGCTGGAAAATCGACGCTTTTGAACCAACTTGTCGGCACGAAGGTGTCAATCGTCACGCACAAGGTCCAGACGACCCGGGCGATTGTGCGCGGCATCACCATGCACGGCGCGGCCCAGCTCGTCTTTGTCGACACGCCGGGCATTTTCAAGCCGAAACGGCGCCTTGACCGGGCCATGGTCGACACGGCATGGAGCGGGGTGCGCGACGCGGATCTGACCGCGCTCCTGATCGATGCCCGGAAAGGCCTGGATGATGAGGTCCATGCCATCCTGAACCGGTTGAAGGACCTGCCCGGCGAAAAGGTGTTGATCCTCAACAAGGTGGATGTGACCAAACGCGACCGGCTTCTCGCGTTGTCGCAGGAGGTCAACCAGATCCTGCCGTTTGCCGAAACCTTCATGGTCTCCGCGTTGACCGGTGACGGGGTTGACGCGATCCTCAATCATTTTGCCGGCGCGGCCCCGGAGGGCCCCTGGCTTTATCCTGAAGACCAGCCCTCCGACTTGCCCATGCGGCTGCTTGCGGCCGAAATCACCCGCGAAAAGCTGTTTGAGCGCCTGCATCAGGAACTGCCCTACATTTCGACGGTCGAAACCGAGCAGTGGCAAAACCGCAAGGACGGGTCGGTCCGGATCGAGCAGACGATCTACGTGGAACGCGGCAGCCAGAAAAGCATCGTGCTCGGCAAGGGCGGACAGACGATCAAGGCGATCTCGCAGGCCGCCCGTGCCGAGCTCGCGGATATCGTGGAAGCGCCGGTCCACCTGTTTTTGTTCGTCAAGGTGCGCGAAAACTGGGCGGACGATCCCGAGCGCTATCGGGAGATGGGTCTCGATTTCCCAAAGTAAGGCAGCCTTGCAACACTCGATAAGACGAAAGGCGCGCGAAAGGTGGAATGGACCGGTCCCGGAGTGGTTCTCAGCACCCGCAAACACGGGGAAACGGACACCATTTTGGAGGTGATGACGGCCAAGCATGGCCGGCATTTGGGTCTGGTGCGCGGCGGCCGGTCGCGCAAGAAGCAGCCGCTTCTCCAACCCGGCAACGAGTTGCACCTGACGTGGCGGGCCCGGCTTGCCGATCACCTCGGCGTTTTTGCCGCCGAGGCGGTGAACCTGCGGTCCGGCGACGTCATGTCGACGGCATTTGCCCTCCACGCCGTCCAGCATGTCGCCGCGCTGCTGCGGCTGTTGCCCGAACGCGATGCGCATCCGCGGCTTTTTTCCGCGCTCAGCGTGGTCCTTGACCATCTGGACCGGTTCGACATTGCCGGCCCGTTGCTCGTCCGGTTTGAGCTTTTACTGCTCAATGAGCTCGGCTTCGGGCTGGACCTTGAAACATGCGCGGCAACCGGGCGAACCGATGATCTGGCCTATGTTTCGCCGAAATCGGGACGGGCCGTCAACCGGGATGCCGGACAGCCCTACCATGACCGCCTGTTGCCCCTGCCCGGCTTTCTGGTCGAGGGCCAACGCCAGCCCGGCAGTGAGATTTCCTATGAGGACGTGAAGTCCGGACTGGCGCTGACCGGCTTTTTCCTTGACCGTGATATCCAGTCACCGGCCATGACCGGGATCGCGGACGTCCGAGAGCGGGTCCTCAATGCGCTGGAGCGCGAGTACCGGGCCAACTATCCGTGGAGCTTCGGTTAGCCGGAGAGCCGAGAAATCACACTCGCACCCGATCTGACCCGAAAAGCCGCAGAATTGCGCGGAAAACCGCGCGTGCCGATTGAGAAAACTCATGGAAACCGGTAGCCCTTAAACATGGGAAATGAACTGATTCCGCCCTCCGGACCGGACGGCATTGAAGGCATTGATCTGCGCGCCGCGCTGGAAGAGCGTTATCTCGCGTATGCGCTGTCGACGATCATGCACCGGGCCCTTCCGGACGTGCGCGATGGCTTGAAGCCGGTTCACCGCCGTCTGCTTTATGCCATGCGGCTGTTGAAACTGGACCCGAGCGCCGGCTTCAAGAAATGCGCCCGTGTGGTCGGCGATGTTATCGGTAAATACCACCCCCATGGCGACCAGGCTGTCTACGATGCCCTCGTGCGCCTTGCCCAGGATTTCGCACAGCGCTATCCGCTGATCGATGGCCAGGGCAATTTCGGCAATGTCGATGGCGACAACGCGGCAGCCATGCGCTACACCGAGGCCCGCCTGACGGACACGGCCAAGCGGCTTCTGGACGGACTGGACGAGGACGCCGTCGATTTCCGGGAAACCTACGATGGCGAGGACCGCGAGCCGATCGTGCTGCCGGGTGGCTTCCCGAACCTTCTGGCCAATGGGTCGTCGGGGATCGCCGTTGGAATGGCGACCTCCATCCCGCCGCACAATGCGCACGAGCTCTGCCAGGCATCGCTGCACCTGATCAAAAACCCGAAGGCCGAGACCGCCGAGCTTTTGGACTTCATCAAGGGACCGGATTTCCCGACGGGCGGCTTGCTCGTATCGGGGCCCGACACCATTCGGGAGGCCTACGCCACGGGCCGGGGCAGCTTCCGCGTCCGCGCCAAATGGGAGGTTGAGGATCTTGGCCGCGGCCAATGGGTCGTGGTGGTCAGCGAGATCCCCTATCAGGTGCAAAAGTCCCGGCTGATTGAAAAAATCGCCGAACTGCTTACCGCCCGCAAACTGCCGCTTCTCGACGACATCCGCGATGAATCGGCGGAGGATATCCGTGTCGTTCTGGTTCCAAGATCACGGAATGTCGACGCGACGCTTTTGATGGAATCGCTGTTCAAGCTGACCGATCTGGAAAGCCGTTTTTCGCTCAACATGAACGTGCTCTCGAAGGGCACCGTCCCGACGGTGATGGGTCTGAAGCAGGTCCTGCGCGAATGGCTCGACCACCGCAAAGAGGTTTTGATCCGGCGCTCACGGCACCGGCTTGGCCAGATCAACCACCGCCTGGAAGTGCTTGAAGGCTACCTGGTCGCCTATCTCAATCTGGATGAGGTGATCCGCATCATCCGCGAGGAAGATGAAGCCAAGGCGGAACTGATCCGGGTGTTTTCACTCACCGATGTTCAGGCGGAAGCCATTTTAAACATGCGCTTGCGGTCCCTGCGCAAGCTGGAAGAGCTTGAGATCCGCAAGGAGCACGAAAAACTCACCGCGGAAAAGGATGAGCTTACCAAACTGCTCGGTTCCGACCAGCGGCAATGGACCCGGATCTCCAAGGAAATCAGCGAGACCGCCAAGGCTTATGGCCCGGACACGGAATTGGGCCGCCGCCGGACCGGACTTGGCGAGGCACCGGACCATGACATTGACGACATCCAGCAGGCGATGATCGAAAAGGAGCCGATCACCGTAATCGTCTCCGAAAAGGGCTGGATCCGGGCGCTGAAGGGCCACCAGAGCGATCTTGGCGGCCTGTCCTTCAAACAGGGCGATGCCTTGAAACTCGCCTTCCACGCGGAAACCACAGACAAGATCCTGATCTTCTCGACCGCCGGCAAATTCTTCACCATCGGCGCGGACCGGTTGCCGGGCGGGCGCGGGCATGGCGAACCCATCCGCCTGATCGTGGAAATGGACGAGGCTCAGGACGTGGTCAGCGCCTTTGTCCACAAGCCCGGCCGCCAGCTTCTGGTCGCCAGCACCGAAGCGCGCGGATTTTTGGTCGGCGAGAGTGATGTGGTCGCCAACACGCGGAAAGGCAAACAGGTCCTCAATCTGTCCACCCCGGCAGAAGCGTGTTTATGCGTGGAAGCGGAAGGCGATCATGTTGCCGTCATCGGCGAGAACCGGAAACTCCTGATCTTCCCGCTTGCGCAGATCCCGCAAATGACCCGCGGCCGCGGCGTTCGCCTGCAGCGGTACCGGGACGGCAACATCGCCGATATCCGTGTCTTCACCGGCGGCAAGGGACTGACCTGGACCGATTCCTCCGGCCGGAGCTTCAACCGCTCGCTGGAGGAACTTGCGGACTGGCGCGGCGAACGCGGCCAGGCCGGGCGCCTGCCGCCGACCGGTTTTCCCCGCTCCAACAAGTTCGGGCCGCGAGATCTTTAATCCGGAGCCCACCTCTCGACGTGACCGCGATGAGCCGTCATTGTGAGCGCTGAAACACGCTTACCACCTGACCGGGACGATCATGATCGGGGCCTTTTCCTTCAACACCAGTGCGCACATTGTATTTGAGCCCCGCGCGGCGGCGGAGCTCGCGCGTCATGCGGCGCCGTTTCTGGGGCCACGGCCCCTGATTGTGACCGACAAGGGCATCATTGCCTGCGGATTGTTGGACGCGCCCTTGGCCTCGTTGGAAGCGGCCGGCCATTCCGTCTCCGTGTTTGACGAGGTTACGGCAGATCCGGCGCTCTCCATTCTTGACGCTGCCTCGGTTCTTGCCGATCGGGTCCGTCCGACCAGCGTGATCGGTTTTGGCGGCGGGTCTTCGCTTGATGTCGCGAAGCTTGTCGCGCTTTTGGCGAAGAGTGAGGAGGATCTTGACGAGGCCTGGGGCGTTGGCAACGCCAAGGGCCCGCGTTTGCCCCTCGTGCTGGTGCCGACGACGGCGGGGACCGGATCGGAAGTCACGCCGATCTCCATCATCACGGTCGAAGATGACGAAAAACGCGGGGTCGTCTCCCCGATCCTTCTGCCCGACCTGGCGCTTCTGGACCCGGACCTGACGCTGGGCCTTCCCGCCCATGTCACGGCCGCGACCGGCGTCGACGCTATGGTGCACGCCATCGAGGCCTTTGCGTCGAAAAGCGCCAACAACAACCCTGTTTCCAAGGCGCTCGCGGTCGAAGCCTTGAAGCTCCTGGGGTCCAACATCGAGACGGCCGTGCTTGAGCCTGCGAACCGGGCCGCACGAGGTGCCATGCTGCTTGGATCCATGCTGGCCGGCATGGCGTTCGCAAACTCACCGGTTGCCGCCGTGCACGCCCTCGCCTATCCGATCGGCGGCACGTTCCATGTGCCACACGGCCTGTCCAACGCGCTCGTCCTGCCGCACGTGCTTGCTTTCAACGCACCGGCAGCAGCGCAAGCCTATGCCGAAATCGCCCCCTATGTGTTTCCTGAATTGTCGCTGCTGGGCGACTTTGAACAACGCGCTGCCGCTTTTGCCGATGAACTGCATGTCTTGTGCGAGGAACTCGGGCTTCAGACCCGGTTGCGCGATGTGGGCATATCGGCCGGCGATCTTCCGAAAATGGCCCGCGATGCGATGAAGCAGACCCGGCTTCTGGTCAACAATCCGAGGGAGTTGGGCGAAGCCGACGCGCTCGCCATCTACCAGGCCGCGCTGTGATGACCGGAACTGCGCCCAATATGGCCCGTCCGCACCCCCTCACTCGGTCCGGGTTCACGACTTTTCGCCCCATGCCGACCCGCTGGATGGACGTGGACATTTATGGCCATGTCAACAATGTTCAGTATCTCAGTTTCTTCGATACGGCGGTCAACGGCTGGTATGTGGACGAGGGCCTGTTGGCGCCGACCACCTCGACGCACGTCTTTCTGGTGGTTGAGACCGGGTGTCACTATTTTTCCGAACTGGTCTTTCCTGAGACCGTATGGGCGGGTATCCGGATCGAAAAACTCGGGTCGTCCTCCGTGGTTTACACGATCGCGCTGTTTCAGGAAGACGGCCAACGCGCTGCCGCGCAAGGCCGGTTCGTCCACGTCTTGGTTGATCGCGCAACACGCCGTCCTGTGCCCATCGAGGGAAACATGCGGGACAAGCTTCAAACGCTTGTCGCGTCCACAGAGTAAGCAGCGGTTCCGCGACCGCTTTTCCACGAGTTATCCACAAGTTGTCCACACCAGCTCATAGCCGGCTTGGCGGTCAGGAGCGGCATTTATCACTCCTGTTTCGGCCAGTGTCGCCGCCTGTGGGATTCCTCAGTTGTACGCCTTCATCACGCGCGCTTTTTCGCGCTGCCAATCGCGTTTTTTCTCCGTCTCGCGTTTGTCGTGAACCTTTTTGCCGCGCGCGAGCGCGATTTCCAGCTTGGCCCGGCCCTTGTCGTTGAAATAGAGCTTCAACGGAACGATCGTCTTGCCTTCCTTTTGAACGGCTCCGGCAAGTTTACCGATCTCGCGCTTGTGCAAGAGCAGCTTTCGCGGCCGGCGCGGTTCGTGGTTGAAGCGGTTGGCCTGAAGATATTCGGGAATATAGACGTTGTAGATCCAGATTTCGCCGCCGTGCTCGGCCGCATAGGATTCGCCGATATTGGCTTTGCCGGTGCGAAGGGATTTCACCTCGGTCCCCTTCAGCTCAATCCCGGCCTCGAACGTGTCTTCGATTTCATAGTTGAAGCGGGCCTTCCGATTGTCGGAAACGACCGTCCGACCTGGAGGCCCGCCGCGTTTCTGGGCCATGTTGTTGTCCTTTTACGCCCTTACCGGTGGCGCCTGGCCGCCGAAGTCCGGAAGTTCAGTTGATCAAACCGGCATGGGCCATGGCAGCGCGGATCTCGGCCCTGGTCCCGTCGGAGACCGGCACCAGCGGGAGCCTCAGTTCCTCCTCGATCCGGCCAAGCAGCGATAAGGCGTATTTGGTCCCGGTCGGATTGGGTTCAAGGAACAAGGCCCGGTGAAGCGGCGCCAGCTTGTCCTGGTAGGTCAACGCTTTGGCATAGTCCGATTCCAAACAGGCCGCCTGAAACTCCGAACAGAGACGCGGCGCGACATTGGCCGTGACCGAAATACATCCCCGTCCGCCATGGGCATTAAAGGCAAGCGCCGTGATGTCTTCACCGGACAATTGGATGAAATCCGGGCCGCAGAGCTGGCGCTGCCGGCTCGCGGTCGCGAGATTGGCGGTTGCGTCCTTGACGCCGACAATGTTCGCGCACGTCTCAAACAGATTTGCCATTGTTTCCGGCGTCATATCGATCACAGAACGGCCGGGAATGTTGTAGATCAGAATCGGCAGTCCGACCGCATCGTTGATGGCTTTGTAATGTGCAGTTAGACCGGCCTGGTTCGGTTTGTTGTAATACGGTGTAACGACAAGCAGACCATCCGCACCGGCCTTTTCGGCAAATTTGGCCAGGTCGATCGCCTCGGTCGTGTTGTTCGACCCTGCCCCGGCGATCACCGGCACACGCCCGTCGGACGCCTCGATGCACAGTTCCACGACCCGCTTGTGCTCATCATGGCTCAAGGTCGGGCTTTCACCGGTCGTTCCAACTGGCACCAAACCGTGGCTGCCTTCCGCGACTTGCCACTCCACAAATTCCTGGAACCGTTTCTCATCGAGCGCACCATCCTTGAAAGGTGTGATCAGCGCTGGAATCGATCCTTTGAACATGTCCGGTTTCCTCGGGTTTTTATTTTGTTCGGTCTGTGGTGTGACAGCAGGGCGGCACCATACTGTCCTGCCCCTGCATGGGCAATGGGGTAGGCCGGTGCAATGCGCTGAATTCCCGGGGCCATAGCGACCCACCGGCGGCTGGCAAGATCAGACCAACACCGCTAGGTTCAAAGGCAACAACAATGATGACGAGGGAGGACATGCGGGTGGATCCTATCCAGGCCAGGCCGGGCGCGGAATCGGCGACAGCAAACGAAGCACTTGCCCCCTCAAGATTTACCTGGAACAGCCGGGATGGTTTGCGTTTGTCAGGTGTAGACAGGCGGCCCACGGTCATCGACCACACAAAGCTCCCCATACTCTGCCTTCCGGGCCTTTCCAGAAATACACGCGACTTCAATTCGGTAGCGGAATTTCTTCAAGAACTGGGACATCGCGTCATTGTCTTGGACTACCGTGGCCGCGGCCAAAGTGATTGGGATCCGGAATGGCAAAATTACAACCTCGCCATCGAAGGCCAAGACATCGATGACGCCGTCGATGATTTGGGACTTGACCGGTTCGCCATCCTCGGAACGTCGCGCGGTGGTCTCCATGCTATGGCCATGAGCCAGCGCTATGACACGGGCCGGATCGCTGCCGTCGTCCTCAATGACATCGGGCCTCATGTCGAAATGCGGGCAATTCACCGCCTTGCGGCGACCATCGGGCGCAGCATGCGTCATGCCGACATGCCCGCGCTGGCCCGCGACCTTGCCCATGGTCTAGGCACCCAGTTTCCGACCATGACAGAAGCGGATTGGCTCCGGTTTGCCGGCCAACTCGGATCGGAACGGGACGGCGGCATCGTGCTCGACTATGATCCGGCCCTCAGCCATCAGCTTGCCAGTTTCGATGATGGCACGCCCTGGCCGGACCTCTGGCCGTTGTTCGACGGCCTCAAGGAGACGCCGCTTCTCATTGTGCACGGGGCACTGTCTGATCTTTTGACGGCTGAAACATGCGCTGAAATGCGGCGCCGTCATGGATCTGCAGAGCTTGTCACAGTGAAGGATCAGGGCCATGCGCCCCTGCTCTGGGACAGGGCGACCCAGCAGGCGATAGCGGAATTCTTTCGAAAATCCGCACCGGTCTCATAGGTTCGCGCCGGCTTCGGCCGAACGTGCCGTCCGGGTCGATGAATAGGCTTGCGGACGATGATCCACAAACAGGCCGCAAACAAAAAGAAAACCCGGCGTTTCCGCCGGGTTTTCCCGTTTCACTCTATTTAAGAGATCAACTTAGAAGGTGCGCTGAACGCGGAGGACACCGACGATTGCATCGTTGTCAACAAAACCGCTGGTGCCACCGGTGCTCCAATCCTGGTTGGTGTATTCCAGTTCAGCACCGATCGCGAGGCCGGAAACCGGGCTCCACACCAGGTTACCCTGGACGTTCCACTCGGTGGAGTCCTGAACGGTGAAGCCATGATCGGTGTCGATGTAGCTTGCGGTCAGGCCGGAGGACAGCGTGGGCGTCCAGCTGTGGCTGATGCCACCGCCGATAGCGAAACGGGTCGTCGTGGAGATTGCCGTTCCAGCTGCGTTCACGATGGCGTCAGCGGTTGCGCTGTTCGAGGAAGCAGCGAAGTTCGGTGCACCATCAGAGTAAGCAGCCTGGAAGCCGAGTTCCGTGCTGTTGCTGATCATCGGCAGGTTGAACTTCACGCCAGCGCCGATGGCCCAGCCGAGTTCGTTACCGGCGGTCCGGGAGCCGGCGCCGCTGCGGTTGAAGTAGACCTGGTGCAGGGCACCCATGATCTGAGCAGAACCCCAGCCCTGGTCAACACGCAGGTTGGCGACCAGATCCGGATACTTGTGACCACCGGTCAGCGTCACGCCACCGAGGGTGGTCGGGGCGCCAGCGCCAACGGTCCGCAGAGCGGCACGACGGTCGGTACCATCTTCAACGGAGACAGATGCCGAGAAGCCGTTGCCGAACGCAGCGGTGTAAGCGAACAGGTTGACTGCACCGTTATCGGCGAAGCCCATGTTCAGGACAGCACCCCAGTTTGCACCGGTGTAGAAGTCGTAGAACGAACCAGCGCGACCAGCGGTCAGACCACCGAACTGGACGAAGGCTTTGTCGAGGTTGACGCGAGCGTCGGAACCGACTGGGTTACCAGCACCGGTGGTGTTCGTGAAGAACAGCTCGGTGTAGGTCCGCAGCAGGCCGAACTCGGTGTTCGTGCGAGCATCGAGGCGGACATAGCCACGTGCGCGGAAAGCAGTCGAGGTGTCGGTGTCTGCATCCCAGGAGTTGCCGCCTTCGTCGCCGAAGTCATTGAAGCGGAACTCGGTACGGACACGGCCACCAACGCGCAGGCAGGTTTCGGTACCCGGAATGTAGAAAAAGCCGGAGCCATAGGCGTCACAGATCCGGACGTAGTCGACCGGCTCCGGAGCAACCGGAAGGTCGGCTGCGTGTGCGCCGGTCACTGCGGTTGCAGCGGCGGCACCGAGCATCAAGCTCTTAAAGTTCATATCTGACCTCCAATCAGTCAATTCAATTTTGATCCCACGGTGGCTGACGCCGAATTGTGAAACCATATCCCCGCGAAGTATTCTGACTTTGTCCCAGACCGGAGGTTGGACGTCCGTGGCGGGCAAAGCAGTGCAGCCCGAAAGCTGCTCGCAAGTGTGACCATACGCATCCGCTTTTCCGGTTCAACACGGAACTGCATTCCGACTGGCCGGAGCGGCGCCTTTGAAAGCGGGTGTGGTAGGAATGTCACAAATTCAGGGAGGCCATTAAGATCCCAGTAAGATTTGGACGTGGAATCGCCGGTTTTCAGCTCACAAAACATCAATGGTATTCCCGGTTTCGCAGCTCGTCCGATTCCCTTGATCAAGTCCATCCGGCCCTCCGGTCCGGCCTGACGGAAAGCTGCGTGACCAACAAGAACCACCGGCCCCTTGAGCCGCGCACTATTTCAATCGGAGCCTCAAGGAGGCCGTTCTTCCGGCCGCGTCGATCACCGCCACGCTGACAAATCCCTTTTCTGCGATGTCGTGCCGAACTTGCCGGGAATACCAGCGCTGCGCACCGGCCGCTGGTGCACCGTCGATTAATACCGAAAACGGCAATGTTCCACCTGTCAGTTTAACAACGAGCGGCATGGGATCACCGCCGACTGAATGACCAAGATCAATTGTGGCGCCATCGGGCGGGTAAGCAATGCGCAGGTCCGGACCGTCCGCCACCGAAGCATTCGCGGTCGCCGCGTGTTCGGGCAGGCGGGCGCGGCGCAGCGGCGCGGGAAGGTCGGCATGGGCTGCGGCCAGCACCGTATCGGGCCGCCGCGGCAACGCGGCGCGTTCGGGACCAAGGCGCTGGAAGGCCTCGAACAAGATCGGCGCGGCCGCCTTTGCGCCCGTTTGCCCCGAAACCGGCGTTCCGTCCGCCCGGCCGACCCAGACACCGATGACATGCCGTCCATCGAATCCGAGAGCCCAAGCGTCCCGGTGGCCATAGGCGGTTCCGGTCTTATAGGCGATCCGGGCGCCGCCGGCGGCGTGCGGCTGCGGCAGTCCGGTCAGGATATCCATCACCTGCCAGGCCGCTTCTTTGGAAAGAAGCGGGCGCCGCGCCAACGTCATGTCCGGTTGAGAGGATCCGTCCGGGCGTTCGATCCGCAAGCCTATGGGATCGCCCAACCGGGCCAGCGCCGCGTAGAGCGCAACAAGATCCTTCAGACTCAGGCCGATCCCACCCAGTCCGATGGCAAGTCCCGGCATCTTTTTTCGCGGCAGCCTCGCAGCAATCCCGGCGCGCTTGAACCGGGCCAGCAGCCGGGCGGGTCCGACCGCCTCAAGGAACTGCACAGCCGGTGTGTTCAAGGACAACTGCAAGGCTTCACGCACCGAAACCGGACCTTGATAGGACCTGTCGAAATTCGTCGGTTTGTATCCGGCAAAATCGACCGGCCGGTCATCGATCAGGCTCTCGGGATGGGCAAGCCGATCCTCAAAGGCAAGGCCGTAGATAAGCGGCTTCAACGTGGACCCGGGCGAGCGGATTGCCTCGGTCATATCGACATGGCCAAGGCGCGCGCCATCGAGAAGGTCCGGCGCACCGACGGACGTCAGGACCTCGCCGGTCGAATGATCCGCGACCAGCAGCGCCAGGGAAACACGGTCCGCAAACGTCGCGGCGCGGTCACGGGCAAGAGTTTCCAAAGACGACTGCAAGTCCCGGTCCAGTGTCAGGCGGTGAATGGCTTGCTCCGGCGCTCGGCTCGCGACGGCTCTGGCGGTGTGCGGCGCCAAACGGGGCACCGGACGCCAATGCGATGGCAGCCGTTCCCGTTTTGCAGCCGCCGCTTCGGCGCTTGAAAGAAGACCGGCCGCCACTGCGCGGTCGAGGACCCGGGCACGGGCCGCCTTGGCATTCTTGAAGAACCGGTCCGGCCGCCGGCCTTCGGGTGCTTGTGGTAAGGCAACAAGCAGTGCGGCTTCAGCTGGGGTCAGCCGTCCCGGCTCTTTGCCGAACCATGTCAGGCTCGCCGCCCGAACGCCTTCCAGGTTTCCGCCAAACGGGGCGCGCAGGAGGTACAGCTCAAGGATTTTGTCTTTCGACAAAGCATCCTCCAGGGCCAGCGCCTGGAGCATCTGTGTGTACTTGGCGCCAAGGCTGCGTGTCGGGCGTTCCGTCAGAAGGCGTGCGACCTGCATGGTCAGGGTCGATCCGCCGGAGACCACATGCCCTTCCACCGCGAATTGCGCAGCGGCGCGGACGAGCGCGCGCCAATCAATGCCATTGTGCTGAAAAAACCGGCGATCCTCGAATGCAATCAAAAGCGTCAGATAAAACGGATCGACATCCTCAAGCCGCACCGGCAGCCGCCATTTGTCGTCGTCGCTCAAAAAAGCCCGCAACAACCGGTCGCGCCGGTCCAGGACGACCGTGGAGACCGGCAGGTCCACCATGCGAAGGACGGCGCTGGCCGACGTCATATCCGCCCGGCCTTTGATCGCACCCGCTACGCCGCCCGCGATCAAAATCAGCACGAGCAGAACACCAAGCTGCCTCCGGACCCAGCGCCCGAATTGGACCGGCTTCGCCGCCATCTTACCGGACCGGTCCAAGGACCGTCATGCGGCCGCTGGCGCTCACCGCCCGGCGCTCCGGCCGGTACATGTCTTCAACGCTCGCCGGCGGGTGAGCAAATGAGCCGGGCGTGACGGCGCGAGCAAGATAAGCAAAGGTGAGTTCAGATCCATCGAACCGTGTTTGATCCACCGCGACTTCGAACCGGTCTGTATAAAACGAGACATGATCCGGCTGATCGATGGCGGATAGGAAATCAAGACCGCCGAGGTCGCCGGAGCGCACAAGACGCGGATTGTCGATGGCAAAACCGGCCGGCAACCGATCAACGACCATCAGCCGGCCCGGCAGGTCGTCAAGCGCCCGCACCGTCACAACGACAGCGATCCTGGTGTTGACCGGCACGGCGGATGGATCAATTGGTTTGCCGTCGAGATCATAAAGCGCCCGGTCCACCGCATAGGCGGTCCCGCCGGCGGGCTCAGGAACCTGCGGCTGCCCGGTCACCGTGACAAGCAGGCTTGCAGGATCTGCCGCGCGATTGTTCAGGTTCACCGGGGCACCGGCGAGGTCCGCGCCTGAAAACGACCAGGCGGTCCGTCCGGGCTCCGCCATATCGTCGACGGAAATGTCCGTGTCTTGCGCTTCGGCTTTCAGTTCATGGGCGGCAAGCAGCATCCACGCCATGTCCTGCGTGGAATAGGACCGCGCCGAAGACTGCGCCGTCTCAAACGCGGCGATCGCCCGCGACTGCAACGGCCGATCCGCGTCCGACGCCGCCGCATAGGTCACAACGCCCGCCCCGTCACGCACACGCGTTCCGTAGTCGGCGCGATATCCACTCACAGGCGCCGTGCCCAGCGCCCCGACAGCGGCATCGAACCCAATGGCCGCCCGCTCCCGTTCGCCGTAAAGCGCAAGCGCCGCCGCAAGTTGCGCCTTGGCAAGCGGGGTGGAAAACGCGTTCAGCTTCGCATCGAGATAATAGCGGAGATCGCCAACTGCGGCCCGCCCGTTGCGCGCCAGAACATAGAGCGCATAGGCGATATCCTCGCCGCCCTCGGTGAAATCGGAGGCATAGGCGAGCCGGTTTTCAAGATTGTCGAGCGCAGCGGTCAGGGCCCGGTCGGGAACCACGAACCCCTGCTCGCGGGCGCGCGAGAGGAAATCCGTCACGTAGGCATCCAGCCACGTGTCACCGGTCGCGTAGCTGTTCCAGAGGCCAAACGCGCCGCCCGCGGACTGATTGGCCAGAACGCCTGTGATTCCGGTCTCGATCTTTTCCCGAAGCTCGGCGACACCGCCCAGACCCGCGTTCTCCGCAAGCCCGCTTAAGAACAGCAGCGGAAAAGCCTGGCTTGTCGTCTGCTCGGTGCAGCCGTAGGGATACCGGTCCAGACTGTCCAAGAGACCCGCGATGTCGATCCGCGCCGCGCCGCCGGCCGTGACTTTGATGGAAACGGTATCCCGCCGAAGGCCGTCGTAGAGCGCGTCATCCAGCATCAGGCTGTCCGCGCTGGCAAGGTCAAACGCCGAGCGCCGCACCACTTCCGGCTGGGTATCCTTGATGTCGAGTACGACCCGCTTGTCAGTCTGGCTGCCGTCGGGTGCTGTGACCGAAGCCGTGACTTCGACCCGGCCGGGAGCGCTGCCTGCCGTGATCGGCACAAGCGCGGTCACGCCATCTCCGGCCGCCAGATCGAACACGCGTTCATTGCGGTCGGCTGCGGGCAAAAGCACGCCTTCGCCGGCCGAAACGGAAAACGTATGTGCGCCAGAAGGACCGTCGACATTGTCGATTTCGAAGACCAGCCGCGCCTGATCGTCCGGCGCCAGGAACCGCGGCGCGCTGGCGCTCACCACCACCGGTGCGCGGACTTCAACGTCTTGAACGGCATGCCCGACGCCATCCGCTGTCCAGGCGACCGCCATGAGCCGTAAGGTGCCGTTGAAGCCGGGCAGATCTAACGGAACAACGGCGGTGCCATCCCCGCCGACTCGCACGAGGCCGGAAAAAAGCGCCACCGTCTCTTCGTCCGACGGAGGGGCGTTCAAGCGCATGGCTCCGGCATCTCCGCCGGACCGCACCCGGCCACGCACGCCCAGCGTCCGGTCGATCAGCTGGCCGTACAGATCACGAATTTCCGCCCCGAGCCGGCGCTGGCCAAAATACCAGCTTTCCGGCGCCGGCGGTTCATAGCCCGTGATGTTCAAAATGCCGAGATCAACCGCAGCCACTGTGACATAGGCTTCGGTGCCGGGCGCCAGGTTTTCGATCCGGACCGGAACATCGAGCGCGGTTTCCGGAAGACTTCGGTCCGGCGCGCTCAAGGTGACATTCAGCATGCGCTCGCCGGGATCGACCTGCAGCCAGCTCAGACCGATTGCGCGCGATGGCATCCGGTTTTCGGCAAGATCCATCGCCCGATAAAGACTGGCTGTGACGTAGGCGCCTGCGCCCCAACCGTCACTCACCTGGATCGGGACGTCCACCGGATCGCTGCCCACTTCGATCGTGTCGACATGCGTCGCGCCGCCGGCGATCACCGTAACGACCGCCTTGCCCGGCATTTGCGGCACCAGACGCAAAAGCGCCGTGTCGCCGGGCCGGTAACCTGGCTTGTCGAGCGCCACGTCGAGGTAGTCGGGCGTGTCGGATGTGGCGCCGGCCGCGTACCAACCCGCTGAAAACTCGACGCTCGTGACCGCGCCAAGGTGTGCTGAGACCACCTCCAGCCGGTATTCGCCCCACTCGACCGGCACAGTCAGGTCGGCCGGCGCATCGGCGCCGATCTCCAACTCGCCGCTGGCGACCCGCCGTGTTGTGGTCACCGGCTCAAACCGCCAGGATCCATCGATCCGGTACCATTGATAGCGCCGGTCCAGTTTCGCGAGCGTCCAGGTGACCTCGCCCGCCCCGATTGCCTTGCCGTCTTCATCGATCGCAATCACGGAAAACGGCGCCGGCCCGCCCTCATCGACGCCGCCGTCAAAGGCCGGTTTGACGCCAATGCGCGGCCCTTCTGCGCGCACGGGAAGCTCAAGACGCCGCTCGACATACCGCCCTCCGGCCTCGACAAGACGTGTGATCACTTCGCCCTGGTAGAGCGCCGTCGTCGCGGGAAGCGCTGGAAGATCGACATGAAAAGTAAGGCTCCCCTCCCCATCCGTTTTCAGGCCCGATGGCAGAACCTCGCGGACAGGGTAGGTCTCGCCATCGACAAGACCAAACTGATACCCGGGATGGGCTTCTAAGGTGCGGACGGGGCTGACGATGATGTCGCCCTCAAGGCTTTGTCCGCCGGCCGGCGCGCCATAAAGGAAGCGGGCCGAGAGGGACACCGGCGTCGGGGCATCCGTCCGGAAGGCGCTTTCATCGGTCGAAAGCGCATAGTCGACCCGTTCGGGCTGGAAGTCTTCGACCAGAAACGTTGTCCGGGCGAGCGGTTCGCCGTCCGGATCGGCGAAAATCTGATAGGACCACAGCCCCTGCTGCGCGCCGGGATCCAGACCGAGATCCAGAAGATGCCCGCCCAGTCCGCTGTCTTGCACCACATGGCGGCCGTGTTCGACCCCGTCGGGCCGCGTGACCACGAAGGTCAGAGGCAAGCCCGGCTGCGCATGCGCCTTGGCGGTGCGCAGCAAGGCCTGGAGACGCACGGTTTCACCGGCCCTGTAGATGCCCCGGTCGGTCCAGGTGAAGACATCAAGCGGACCCGGCGCGGGCCGTCCGTCCACGCCCCGGTCGGACAGGTCGAAGGCGGGTTTGCGCAAATCCAGGAACCCATAGTCGCCGGAGGCGGTTTCAGCGACCAGAAGGGCCGGTGCCATGCCGCCGGCACCACGGGTCAGGCCACGCGCAAACCTGGCAACTCCAGCGGCGTCGGTTTTTGCGGTGCCCAGGACCTCGTTGTTGATCGCAACCAAGCGGAGGGGGACATTGGCGACCGCCGCGGCCGATGACAACGACCGCACGCTGGCGGTCAAACCGTCCGGTGCGGAAATCGCCGTTAGTCCGAGATCGGAGACCAGGAACCACTGTGTCGCTTGCGGCCCCCAGCGGTCCTGGGTGTCGAGCTTTGAGCGCGCCGTCATGGCATAGACGCCGGGTTTCAGATCAAGACCTGTTTCGGACAGCGGAATGGCCGTCATAACGTCCTCATTAAGGCGGTTTTCCGTTTCGACCGTGCCGGTCCAGACTTTTTCGCCAAGTTCACTGTCGATCAGATCCGCCTGATAGGACCCAAGCTGACGCAAAAACCGTCCGTCGCGCACCGCCGAGGCGAGCGCTCGGTCTCCAATCCGGTGGATCACGGTCTCGACTTCGCTCGTGTTGACCGACGCGATCGGGATCGTCGGATCCCCGCCGGCCGGAAGCACATAGGCGCGCCCCGGAAAATGCACGGACGGCGCCCGGTCGCGGACGTAGATCGACAGCCGCGCCGATTTTTCCAAGATCTCGCCGTCGGCGGCCGGCAGCCCGCTCCGGGCGGTGACGCTATAGCGCGCACCGTGTTGCACCCCGCCGATGCAGATTTGGGAGGTATCCGTTTCAACCGACAGTGTGCCGGTTCCCGTGGCCGAAACATACGGGCTCAAATCGGCACCGCGCGGCAGGTCCTGCGAAAACACAAGACAGATCCGCGGCGATGCGGCATCGGAGTCCACCTGATGATCAACGATCCGGAAGCCGTGTTCGGCCACCATTTGATCATAACGGCGGCGCAATTCCGGCCGCTCCTGGAGCACCAGGGCCGCCCGCAACGCCTTGATTGCGGGACGCCAGGTCTCCTGCCGGCCCAGCGCCGTCCCGAGCAGTTCAAGCGCAAAGGCCCGTTCGGACACGGTGATGGCGCGCAAATATGTTCCGATGGCCGCCGAGACCCCGTTGTCGAGATTGGTCTGCCGGTCCTGCCAGTCGCGTGGATTCTGCATCAAGAGCGCCCGGGTCAATTGAGACCACGCACCAAAATCGTCCGGTTCCAAGACGATCAGTCGGCCAAAGCGTTGTTCAGCCGCTGCACCGTTGTTTTCGCTTAAGGCAAGTGCGCCCGCGTTCCGCAGCTGACCCGCCGTTTCGCCGCCGGTGGACACGGTCTCGCGCAGACGCACCGCGTAGGTTCTGGCCGCATCGATCACCGACCCAGTGACAAAGGTGAGTTCAGCCGCGCGGTCGGCCTCGGCGGTCTGCCGGGGCACCTGGACCTCTACGACCCGTCCGGCGACGGCACCCTGGAAGCTTTGAAGTTGGCCGAAATCCGATTTCAGAAAGCACCAGCCGGCGGAGGTGTTGAAGGTGAAAGCCCGGCATTGCCGATCGTTAAGGCAGGCCGCCTTGCACGCCTCAAGATCGACATCCTGAACCGTCCGGTAGTCCGAGCCGAAATAGTCCGCGTCCTCAATCGTAACGATGCGCCGGTCTTGCGCCAGGACCGGCTCAGATAGCACGGCAAGGCCGATAGCAATGCAAAGCCCCGCGCCAGCCGAAATCGCTGACCTCACCACCGGAACCAAGTCAATTGAACAAAAGAAATGCTTTTTGAATCCGCGGTCTGCCATGACGCAATCCTCCCGCCGGCCCAATCCTGACCGGATAAAGAAAGCGCACCACGCGATCGTGACCGTGACAAGGCGAAAGCGCCGAATCCCACGGGCCTAAGGTTTAGTACGTAGGCCTAGGTCACGAACCTATCCGCCGGATCAGTTCGCTCACAAGCGCCGCCATTTCAGCCGCCGCCTTTCCACTCGGCGCCGCTTCCATCACCGTCCGGCCTTTGCCCATGGAGGCGGCAAATCCGGTCCGGTTGCCGAGCCGGGCTTCCAGCGCCTCGTAGCCCGACGCATTGATGGCGTCCGCCATTTCCTGTGTCAGCGAGGCACGCGGCGGCACGCGGTTCAACACCAGGAAGGCCGGCGTGCCTTCACGGGCGGCAAGTTGGATCGTCTGTTCCGTCGCCCAAAGGTCCACAGGCGTTGGCTGGATCGGCACGATGACATGGTCGGCCGCATCGATGGCCGGCTTGGCATCGGTATCGGTCTTGGGCGGCGTATCAATGACCACAAAGGCGTGACTGCGCGCCAGCGCCCGGGCTTCCCGGCGGGCGCCCCAGCCGGACGCGGTCTTGAATTCCAGGCCGGTCGCGTGCTCGCCGAGACTTTCCTCGCGGGCTTCGAACCACGTGCCTAAAGAGCCTTGCGGATCAACATCAAGAACGGCAACCGGTTGTCCGCCGTTTTGCGACAGGGCTACGGCCAGATGGGCGGCCAGTGTGGTCTTGCCGGAGCCGCCTTTTTGCTGTGCCACTGTCAGGATGTGCCCTGCCATCCTCATTCTCCCGCATATGGTCTCTGTTGCCATATATTGCGTTGCAACAAACAACTTGACAACACCGACCTTCGTTTCCGCTGGACGAAAGACTGTTTGCTGCGCTTTGTTCACAGCTCAATGTTCATAAAGAGGCTGGACCGATGAAGTATGTGCCGCTCGGACGGACCGGGATCGAGGTTTCGGAGCTGTGTTTTGGAACCATGTCCTTTGGCGGCGACGCCGATGAGCAGACGTCCGCGGCCATGTTTGCCGATTGCCGGGACGCGGGAATCACCTTTTTCGACTGCGCGGATATCTACAGCAACGGACGGGCCGAGGAGATCCTCGGCAAATTGATCGCGGCGGACCGCGATGAGATGATCATCACGTCCAAGGTCTTTAACCGCATGGGCCCAGACGCGAATTCCGGCGGCACGAACCGGCGCCATGTCGCACGGGCCGTCGACGCGAGCCTGAACCGTCTGGGCACGGACCGGCTGGACGTTTATTTCGTGCACCAGTTCGATGAAAAGACGCCGCTGGAAGAGACCTTGCGCGGCCTGGAGGATGTCGTGCGGTCCGGCAAGGTTCTTTATCTTGGGGCCAGCAACTATGCGGCCTGGCAGGTGGCAAAAGCGCTCGGCATCAGCGCGCTGAAGGACTGGGCGCGGTTCGACGTGCTGCAACCCATGTACAATCTCGTCAAGCGGCAAGCCGAGGCGGAGATCCTGCCGCTGGCAAAATCGGAAGGCCTCGGCGTGATCTCCTATAGCCCCGTCGGCGGCGGACTGCTCTCGGGCAAATTCCGGCCCGGCGTGAAACCGGACGGCACCCGTTTGTCCGACAACACCATGTATGCCGCCCGCTACGGCGAGCCCTGGGTGTTCGAGGTGGCGGAAAACTTCACGACGTTTGCCGACGGGCTTGGCGTTCATCCCGTCTCGCTCGCCGTATCTTGGGTCGGCGCACATGAGGCGATCACCGCGCCGATCATCGGCGCCCGCAATCGCGAACAGCTTGCCCCGGCCCTGAAATCGGTCGATGTCGAGATGACGCCGGCGCTCCGCGCCGAAATCGCCGCCCTCTCGCGTACGCCGCCACCGGCCAACGACCGGTTGGAAGAACAGTGATAGACCGCGCTCAGCGCCCGCCCAGCGCGGAGTAGATGTTCCAGGCCGGGCGCCCGGTCACGGGCATGCCGTATTTGGCTTCCGCCGCCTTGATGCCGGCGCGGGTTTTCGGCCCGACCTTGCCATCCGGTTCTCCAACGTCAAATCCGTTCCGGTTAAGCAGTTTTTGCAATTCAAGGCGCTGCGCGCGCGACAAACCCGGATTGTTGGTCGGCCAGGGCGTCATGAACGGCTGGCCATCGGAGACCAGTTCGGACAACAACGCGATGGCAAGACCATAGGACGTCGACGCGTTGTAGGATCTGAGCGCGTTGAAATTGCGGGTCACCAGAAAGGCCGGCCCGCCTGCACCCGCTGGCCGGATTAACGCCGACTGCAGATTTCCCGACAGGGCCTTGCCGTCGATCCGGGTCAGGCCGCGGCTTGCCCAGGTCGAAAGCGGCGCGCGTTTCTTGCGCCCAACGGGCCCGGAATACCCTTTTGGCACCTTGACTTCGAAGCCCCAGGGCCGCGTGTCCCGCCAGCCGGCGTCTTTCAGGAAGTTGGCGGTCGAGGCCAGGGCATCGGGGATGGAATTGACGAGGTCCTTCCGGCCGTCGCCGTCGAAATCCACCGCAAGCCGCGTATAGGTCGTCGGCATGAACTGCGTCTGGCCAAACGCTCCGGCCCACGATCCTTGAAACGCGTTGATCGGGACATCGCCCCGGGAGGCGATCTGCATGGTCTTGATCAACTCGCCGCGGAAATAGGACGACCGGCGGCCACCGGCGCACACCAGATTGGCAAGCGCATGGGGCGTGTAAAAGTCACCGCGGAACTCGCCGAAATCGCTTTCAATGCCCCAAACGGCGAGAACAACATGGCGGTTGACGCCATAGCGCTGTTCGACGGCGGCGAGTGTCTGACGGTGTTTTGTCAACAACCGTTTGCCGTCCGCGATCCGCTCGGCATCGACGAGAAATGCCATGTAATCCCAGATGGGGATCTTGGTTTCCGGTTGGGTCTTGGAAAACCGGACGACCTTTTCATCGAACGTGGCGCCCGACAGCATGCGTTCCGCCACTTGCGGCCGGACCCCGGCGGAAACCGCCTGGGATTTCAGCGAATTCACGCAGCTTTGTATCGCATGGGCGGGCGATATGCCAAACGAAGCCAGCGAGACCAGGACGGCCGCACCCGCCGCCCAAAAAACTGCTTTGATGGAATCGATTGCCGGCATCCGGCCCCTCCGCGCGCTGCTACGGTCGAACCGCATGGTGCGATTAAATGCGGCAAAAAAACGCCGCCGCGGCCACAATCGCGCGGCGGCCCACAAGGGGTTTGTCGCGGCGGATCCCGCCGGCGCGCCCGTGCCGACGGAACCCCCTGTCCTTTCAAGGAAACCTGCCGCTCTCAGGTTTGGTCGACGCGATTCTAGGCCGCGTTGGCCACCGAGCGGAATCTTGCCGTCGCGGGATCGCACATATAGCCCTCGCTCAGTCGAACAGGATCCGCCGCGAGCGCATCAACGGCATCGATGATCTTATCGGCCTTCTCATCGCTCAACAGCACACTGAGGTTCAGCCGGGTCCAGCCGGGCTTTTCCCGCTCGTCACCGGACAGGATCGCGATACGCAACGCATCCGACGCGTCCCGATCAAGGTCCAATAGCCGATGCGCGTAAGGCCCGGCGCACGCACAGCCGCCGCGCGCCTGAATCCCGAAGTGATCGGAGAGCAATCGGGTGACCAACTGCTGATGAACATGGCCACCGTTTTGAAGGTCTTTCACCCGAAGCGAGAACACCGGGACAGGGGTCGGCGCATCCGCATTTCCGAGGATCTCAATGGCCGGGTTTTGCGCCCACCGTTCCGTGGCGCGGCGGCGCAGGTCCGCGTGCCGGCGATCCATCCGCTCCTGACCGATGGCCTCTTTGACAAGAAACGCCAGCGCCGCGCGGATATCGCCAACCACGTTGGGCGTACCAGCCTCTTCGCGGGCCGCAAGGTCCTCGGTGTAGTCGTGCGCCCAGGGCGACACGAACCGGACCGTGCCGCCGCCTGGAAGAACCGGACGGGCCCGGCGCACGGCCTCCTTTCGAACGATCATCACGCCGGATGCGCCCGGTCCGCCGATGAACTTGTGCGGTGAGACAACAACCGCGTCTTTCTGCGCGTCGGTCCCCGCTTTCAAGTCGATTGGCCGATAAGGTCCGCTGCCGGCACAATCCCAAACGCTGCGCGCGCCATACCGGTTCAAAAGCCGGGTGACCGCGTCCGCATCCGTCACAATGCCAGTGACGTTGGACATGAGCGAGAACGCGCCGACTATCAGCCGGTTCGGGGCGGCGGCTTGAAGGATCCGCTCCAATTCAACGAGATCCGGCCCGCCGTTTGCCGCTTCGCCGAGTTCGATCACCTCCGCGCCACTTTCCCGCCAGGGCAGGATATTGGAGTGATGCTCATAAGGACCGAGGACGACAAGCGGTTGGTCTCCGCCAGCGACCGCGTCGGTCACGCCGAGCAAATGCACAAGACGATTGAGGCCCGCTGTGGCGCCCGAGCCGGTGAAAACCGTGGCGTAATCCGCTGTGGCCCCGCACAAACGGGCGATTTCGGCCCGGGCCGCTTCGCGCAACCCGGTCATCATGCCACCGACATGGGAGGCTTCAGTATGGCTGTTGGCATAAAACGGCAGAACCTTTTCAAGCACAAAGGCTTCGACGTGCTTCACCGCCCGCCCGGAGGCGACGTAGTCGGCATAAACGAGTTCCCGTGGCCCGAACGGGCCATCAAACGAGATCCCCTCGCCGATCAAGCCGTTGCGTAAATCCTCGACAACCGTTCGCGATTCAAGGCTCTCCCGAAAACGGGTGAATGCGTTTGCTGTGTGTTCGCTGTGTGTCATCGGCCCTCTCCAATCTGTTGGATCGATAATATGATCGATCCGACGAGGGTTTCCTCACCTAATTGCCTCGCATTGACACCTATTTTGTGTCATATGATCCGCTATGAAAGAAAAAATCGATCATATTGACCGCGCTCTGTTGCGCGCGCTTCAGCGGGACGGGCGCCTGTCTCAGCGTGACTTGGCCGAAACGGTCGGTCTGTCGCAAAACGCTTGCTGGCGCCGTTTGAAAACGCTCGGTGATCTGGGCTTGATCAAAGGCCACACGATCCGCCTCGATCCGGCGGAACTCGGTCTTCATCTGACCGTGTTTGTGATGATCCGGACGCGGCATCATTCCAAGGACTGGCTTCAGACGTTCCGGCAGGAGGTTCTGGCGATCCCAAACGTGATCGATTTTTACCGAGTCGCCGGCGACTACGATTACATGCTGAAGGTGATCGCCGAAGACATGAACGCATTCGACCGGGTGTATCAGCGCCTGATCGAGAAGGTCGATCTCGATACGGTCACGTCCTACATGACGATGGAGGCGATCGCCGATGCCCGCGATCTGCCGATTTAATCTGGTGCCACGGCGCGCGTTGCGCGTTCTGGCCCATTGCCGCGCGGGCTGCGCGGTCCGCCGGCATTGGAAGTGACAATCGCCGCTCAACCGCGCACGGCAACACGGGCCGAAGCTGCCGCGGACACTGTCCCGGCATGCGATAGCACCCGATCTGTCACCGCGGCGGAGATCCAGATCCCGGTGAGGGTCAGCCACGCCGTCAATGCGAAGATCGATGCACCGGTGACCCCTGCCCCGACCGCGCACCCACCGGCGAGCATGCCGCCGAACCCCATCAAAGCGGCCCCTGTCAGGTAGCGCGCCATGGACCGGCCGCCCTCAAATCCCTGCAAGGCGAGTTCGCGGGTCAGGAACGCGGCAAGGAACGACCCGAGAAACACGCCAGGCACAAGGCCGATATCAAAGTCGAGCACGGAACCAGGCGGGGACAGGAACAGCATCAGCGTATCAGCGGACGGACCGGTGAATGTGACACCCTCCACCTGAACCGGATCGAAGGCTTGCGCGGCCATCGACGACGTGAACCACCAGGCCAGCGGCACCGCTAGACCCGCTCCGCACGCGGCGAAGGCCTGCCAGGCCGGCGTCCTGGCGCGGACGGCAATCACGATCCCGGCGGCAAGCCAAAGTCCGCCAAAAGCAAGGCTTGCCGTTTGAGACACGGACAGATGGGCCACAAGATCGTTGCCGCCGATATCGGCGGTGGTCCACCAGCCCGCCATCCATTCGCGAACCGGTTTGAAAATGCCCCGCAGACTGGCCTGTGCGACCACCGCGAACACCAGACCGGACAACAACGCCCGCAGGTTGCCGGTCGCTGAAAGAACCAGAAGCCGGCTCGCGCATCCCCTGGCCAGCACCATGCCCGCGCCAAACATCAGGCCGCCGATGATCGCCCCGGACAGGCTTTGCGGCGAGGCAATCTGGCGGGCTTCCTGCGCTTGTACTTCGCCGAGCCCGGTCAGGACCTGCGTGCCGATCAGTGCGGCCGAAAACGCCAGCAACCAGACCGACAGGCGCACACCGAACAGGCCATGGGAGAAATCCAGCGCGGCCGCGCGCAGACAAAACCGGCTTTGCTGGGCGAATGCGCCGAACATAACCCCGACGACCAGCCCGCCGGCGGCAAGTACCAACGGCTCGGAATACCAATCAAGAAAGATCGTCAGGTCCATGTGTGCCCCCGCAGGCCCCGCCGCACCGCTGCTATGACGCCCGGCCGGAGCAAGACATGCCCGGCTCCGCGCAAAGGCGCATTGACCCTGCTCAAAGAAACGTAGATAAATTCAAATAATTGCATATATGGAGGACGCGATGCCGAAAAACCCATTCATACCCATCGACCGGCGGCAGTTCCTCAAGGTCGGCGCCGGCGCAGTTGCGGCAGCAAGTCTCGGAACCAACGGTCTTTTTCCGCGCCGCGCTTTCGCCCAATCCGCGTCATTGACGCTTGGTGAGGCGGAGGTAACCGTCTTTTCCGACGGCACGCTCACATTGCCGATGAATTTCGTGCTCCCCGAACAGTCAGAAGACGAGATCAAAGCCCTGTTTGAACCGCACGGCTTGGCCACCGACCAACTGACGCCCGATTGCAACGTCACGCTTTACCAGTCCGGTGACCGGCTAGCTCTCTTCGATGTGGGCTCAGGACCGAATTTCCAGCCCACCGCCGGCGATCTCATCGCCGGATTGGAAGATGCTGGAATTGACCCCGCCGACATCACCGACGTGATTTTCACGCACGCCCACCCCGATCACCTATGGGGCGTTCTGGACGATTTCGACGATCCTTTGTTTTATGAAGCCCAGTATTGGGTGCCGGACGCGGAGTGGGCCTTTTGGATGGCTGACGATGCGGTGGACCAGATGGACGACGCCCGCAAGAGCTTCGCCGTCGGTGCGCAGAACCGGTTTGCGGTGATCGAGGACCAGGTGACCATGGTCAAACCGGGCCAGGAGGTGCTGCCCGGCGTCGAAGCGGTTGACACGTCCGGACACACACCAGGGCACATGTCCTACATGCTCCATGGCGGCGGCGAAAGCGTGCTGGTTCTGGGCGACGCGATCACCAACGCGGTCATTTCATTCGAACAGCCGGAATGGCAGTCGGGCAGCGATCAGGACCGAGACAAGGGCGCGGCAACGCGGACCGCTCTTCTGGACCGGCTGGCAGCCGAAAAGACACGCATAATCGGATACCACCTGCCGCATCCCGGGCATGGTGTCGCCGAGCGCAGCGGCAGCGCCTATCGTTTTGTTCCAACCGGATAAACGCCGCCAGGCGGGAGCGCTATTCCGCCGCCTGACCGCCGTCGC
Source organism: Roseibium sp. (assembly GCA_017643215.1). Lineage (GTDB taxonomy): Bacteria > Pseudomonadota > Alphaproteobacteria > Rhizobiales > Stappiaceae > Roseibium. Next base: position 257,631 of record JAEPNV010000003.1, read on the forward strand.
TGACATTGCGCTGAAACGCGGCAAGGATCGAGCCTTCCAACAACCAGGCAAGGCCCAGACGCGCGCCGAACGCAATTGACAGGACCACGATCGGCGCGGAGACCGCCAGGGTCGAAAAGCCGGTGATGCCCTGCCCCACCGTGCAGCCCATCGCACACACCCCGCCGACGCCCATCAACGTGGCACCGCCGATATGCCGGCCAAGTTCTCGCGCGTCATCGCACGCCTCCCAACGGATGTCCTTTTTCCAGAGGGCGGCCAGAATGGCGCCAAAAAGCGTTCCGGCAATGAGGCCAACGCCATAATCGGGCAGAACGCCGGTATAGGTGATCAACTGAAGGATGCTGTCCCCGACCGGGACGACAAACGACCCGGCTTCGATTTGAACCGGATCCAGCGCACGGCCAGCGATCAAAGTCGTCGCTAAAAATCCGAAGGCAATCGCCAGACCGATGGCGACGCCCGTTGCGATCATGACGCCCTGACGGCGGTAACCGGCCGGCCGGAACACCCAATAAAGGCCCGCGAGCGCCACCAATCCGGCCACCAAGCCCGACACGTTGACGCCGATCAACGCGGAGACCAGACTGCCGATCGACTGATCGCCGGCAAAGCCAAGATCAATTGCCTGGTCGTCGACAAGCGGAACACGAAGCTGGCCGAGAATCCCGCGCTGGGTCGCAAGGGCCGCAAGACCGATGACCGTCAGGACCACCAGCGCCCTCAGGCTGCCGCCGCCAAGCCGGACGACGGCGCCAAAGCCGCACGTGCCGACAAGCGCCATTCCAAAGCCGAACATCACCCCGCCCGCAATCGCACCGGTCCAGGCAAAGGATGGATCGAGATAAAACGAGCTTTGGATATCGGCAAGACCGGCGGCAGCGAGGAGTTGCGTCGCGACCAATGCCGTCAAAGCCGCCAGCGCCCAAGTGCGGGTCCCGGAGCTGTCGCCGGCATACCAGTGGCGTTCCAGCGCCGACAGGGTGCAGAAATGATTGTAACGTGCCAGGAATCCAATCACGATTCCGGCGCCTGCGCCCAACAAAGGCAGCAGGATCATGCTATCGATCTCGCCCATCGCAGCGTTTCATGCCCCTCGATGTGAGAGGCCTCTCCCTTTATTGTCGCATGCGGGCGGCATGCGCAAACTTGAGCGTATCAAGCGTGGACCTAAGGGGCAATCGATCCGTGTGCTGCATCGCACCCGTGCGCCAAGGCGAGCGCTACATGCGTATTGCCCGGAGGATCTCGGCCGCAATCAGGCCTCTTGCAAGCCTCTATTTGCCTTCTGGACGCACATCCTTGCAGAACAGATCGTAAAGCGCGGAAATGATCGAGCTCACCTCGTTGTCAACGAGGCTGTAGTAAATAAGGCGCCCGTCGCGGCGCGACTTGACCAGCCCTTCCAGGCGCAGCCGCGCGAGCTGCTGGGAAACGGCGGCTTGCGGCATGGTCAGAATGTCTTCCAGCTCGGAAACGGATTTTTCCCCCTCCGACAACAGGCACAAGATCAGGAGCCGCACTTCGTGCGAGAGCGCTTTCAACAGATCGCTGGCTTTGCGCGCCTGCTCCACCAGAACCGCGAACTCGGCGGGTTCGATGTCTTTGCTGAGAGCCGGTAGGTTCATCGTCGTCCGTCTTACGTCTTGCGCGCGATTTGTTCGGCGCATTCCATCTGTTCCTGCCAGAAGCCTCGTCAGTTTAACCCCATTTTACCAACTACGCTTCATCTAAGCCCTCCGTCGCTGCGTGTTAATTGAGCGGCGACGGCAGTTTTTCAAGCATTTCGGCCAAAAGCGGCCAAAAAAAGTGCTCGCCCGGATAGCCCCGGAGCCGCGCCACCTCGCGGCCGTTTTCCACAAGAATGAAGGTCGGTGTGAGCCGCTCGGGGCGGACGTCCGCCAGGTCGCCGGGCCAGTCATCGGTGATGTCCACGCGGCGCAAGGGCGCGCGTTGTCCTTCCGGCGTCTTGGCGTAGACGACGCCAATCTCCTCGTTCCAACGGACGCACCAGCTGCAGCCAGGCTGCTCCAGCATCAGCAATTCCGCGGATTTTGCGGGCGTGACCGGCAGGGCCAAACCGCTCAAAACACCGGCAAACCATATCAAACCCGCAACGACAAAAGCCTTCACAACGCACCTCGTTCAAATCAGTGTTTGCAATATATATGAGTTTTTGAATATTTTAAAATCAAACCGCGGAAATCGCCGCGCAACAACACTCTCCGGGAGGACCGACATGCTGGATGTGTCCGTATGGGCGGCTTTTCTGGCTGGGCTGTTGTCATTTGTGTCGCCCTGCGTCTTGCCCATCGTTCCGCCCTATTTGTGCTATCTTGCCGGCGTCAGCGTCGATGAGTTAAAAGGTGACGCGGCCACCGCGGCGACAAGCCGGCGGGTTTTCTTGTCATCCGTCACCTTTGTCGCCGGATTTTCCGTCGTGTTCATCGCGCTTGGCGCGACGGCAAGCGTGATCGGCCAGTCAATTGCCCGGCATTTCGACACGCTCGCGATCATCGCAGGGTGTTTGATCATCCTTATGGGACTGCATTTCCTGGGGCTCTTCCGGATCGGTCTCCTCTACCGCGAGGCGCGGATCCAGGTTGACAGCAAACCGGTCGGTTTGGTCGGTGCGTTCATCATGGGCCTGGCTTTTGCCTTCGGCTGGACGCCGTGCGTCGGCCCGGTTCTGGCGGCCATCTTGTTCGTCGCCGGATCCTCCGACACGATCTGGCGCGGCGCCGGCCTTCTGGCGGTCTATGCGCTCGGCATTGGGATACCCTTCATTCTGGCGGGTGCCTTCGCCAGCCGGTTCCTGTCGGTTGCAGGCCGGTTCCGCAAGCACATGGGAACGGTTGAAAAGGTGATGGGCGGTTTTCTGGTCTTGACCGGGATCCTGTTCATCACCGGTCAGATGTCGGCGATCGCCTTCTGGCTGCTCGACACGTTCCCCGTCTTCACTCAGATCGGATAACGACACGGGAGGTAAGAAAATGCCTGGACGTTTCTTGGCCCTTTTCACGGGCCTATTGCTGATGGCGGGACCGCTGCCGGCCGCGGAGATCGGTGAGGACGGATTGCACAAGCAGGACTGGTTCACGATCACCTTCAAGGACATGGCCGAAGACATCGAGATGGCGGCCGAAGACGGCAAGCGGCTGGCGATCATATTCGAACAGCGCGGCTGCATTTATTGCCGCAAGATGCACGAGGAAATCCTTACTGACCCGGAAGTGTCCGACTATATCAAGGCCAATTTCATGGTCGTGCAATACAACATGTTCGGCGATGAGGAGGTCATCGACCTTGACGGAACGAGCCTGACCGAAAAGACCGCCGCCCGCAAATGGGGGTACGTGTTCACGCCGACCATTGTCTTCTTGCCGGAAGACGTGCCAGAGGACGCGACCGTACCGCAGGCCGCCGTTGCGACGATGCCGGGCGCGTTTGGCAAATGGACGTTTTTGAACATGTTCCGCTGGGTGCGTGACAAGGGTTATGACAGCGACGAGCATTTCCAAAAGTATCATGCGCGCATCATCAACGAACTGCGCGCCGAAGGCCGCCTCGACGCGGAATGACCCTGTTCAAACCGTCTTTCGTCGAATGCGTGAAAAGGCGTATCGACAACACATGCAAAAAATCATATCTTTTGATATGAGGAAGCCGTCGGGGTCTGAATCGGATCTCGGCAAAGAAGTGGATCCAACCACTTCGTTTGGAGGAGGAAAGCCGACACAATGACCAAGGGCGTGTTGTATTCACTAGCCATCGCAACGATGGCTTTGGGTGGCGCAGCGACCGCAGAGACCGTTGCGCCTGAAAAAGTCGAAATCGTTGACATGGAGGTGACAGCCTCTTTGACCGGTCTACCGGGCGATGCGACGGTCGGCCGCGAAACGTTCGCGGACCGGAAGAAGGGCAATTGTCTTGCCTGCCACGCCAATGCCGATCTGGCCGACCAATTGTTTCACGGTGAAGTCGGTCCGGAACTGAACGGTGTTGCGGACCGTTGGAGCGCCGAGCAGTTGCGGGCGATCATGGTCGATAGCAAGCAGGTCTTCGGCGAGCAGACGATCATGCCCGGGTTTTACACCATGAACGTTGGCGTCAATGTCGCCGAGAAGCACCAAGGCACGACCATTTTGTCCGCACAGGATGTGGAAGATGTGGTCGCCTATCTGATGACGCTTAAGGAAAACTGAGAATTCACAAGGAGTAAGGTATGACCCTGTCTAGACGTGAAGCGCTGGGCCTGACAGCCGGTTTTGCCGCTTTCATCGCCTTCGGTCCGAAGGCGACCATCGCCGCAACACCTGAAACAGATGCCGCGATCAAGGCCTTTACCGGCGGCGCTATGCCGGCGGAAGGAAAGGTATCACTCGACACGCCCGAAATCGCCGAAAATGGCAACACGGTTCCGGTCGGTGTTTCGGTCGACAGTCCCATGACCGCGGACAGCTATGTGGAATCGGTCATGATCCTGGCTGACGGCAATCCGAACCCGGCTGTTGCAACCTTCCACTTCACAGCCATCAGCGGCGCTGCGGAAGCCAAGACCCGGATCCGGCTGGCGAAAACCCAGAACGTCATTGCCATCGCCAAGATGAGCGACGGATCAACCTTCATGGACACCAAAGAGGTCAAGGTCACCATCGGCGGCTGCGGCGGCTGATCGGGACGGACCAGACAAAGAGGAACGCATCATGGCAGCTCCAAAACCCCGCGTTAAGGTTCCGAAGAAGGCTTCGAAGGGCGAAGTCATTACGATCAAGACCCTGATCAGCCATCCCATGGAATCGGGCCAGCGCAAGGACAAAAAGACCGGGGAACTCATCCCGCGCCAGATCATCAACAAGTTCACCTGCGAGTTCAATGGCCAGGTGGTCTTCACTTGCGACATGGACCCAGCGGTTTCGGCCAATCCATATCTGGAATTCAACGCCAAAATCGAAGACAGCGGCACGTTCAAATTCACCTGGGTGGATGACAACGGCAGCGTCTACACAACCGAGAAAAAACTGACAGTCGAATAAGCCAGCGCGGGTCATGTGACCTGCGTCGATTAGAAGAATCGGGAGGAGACGATTTGGCCGAGACGACAATAAAATACACCATGATGGCCGGAATTTTTGCCACGTCACTTGGCGGCGCAGCGTGGGCAGGTGGCCCCGCCGACGACAAGCTGGTGATCGATGATGAATTGGAAATCACCACGCGCGTCAAGGCGCCGGAAGGCCACCCACTCGATGAGGTGATTTCCGGGTGGCACTACCGCACCGATGAAACGCGGGCTCTTGAAGCCGACAGTTTTCAGAATCCGGGCATGCTCTATGTCGAGCGCGGCGAGGAGATCTGGAACACGGTGGAAGGCGATGCCGGCAAGTCCTGTGCCTCCTGTCACGGCGATGCATCGGAAAGCATGAAGGGTCTGGGTGCGGCCTATCCAAAATGGGATGAGAAAGCGGGACGCCCGCTCAACATCGAGCTTCAGATCAACAAATGCCGCGAAGACAACATGCAGGCAGAGCCCTACAAGTTCGATGCGGCCGATCAAAAATCCCTGACAACCTTCATCAAACACCAGTCACTCGGCATGCCCGTCAGACTCGACCTGTCCCAAGGCGACATGCAGGCGTGGTGGGATAAGGGCAAGGAAGTCTACTATCGGCGCACCGGTCAGTTGAACATGGCCTGCGCGAATTGCCACGAGGACTACAACGGCAACTACATCCGCGCTGACCATCTGAGCCAGGGAAATGTGAACGGATTCCCCACGTACCGCTTGAAACAAAGCGCCATGGTTTCGCTCCACAACCGTTTCCGCGGCTGTATTCGCGATACTCGCGCGGAGTTTCCGGCCGCGTTTTCGGACGAACTGATGGCGCTTGAAGTCTATGTCACCTGGCGCGCAACCGGCCTTTCGGTCGAAACGCCCGCCGTGCGCCAGTAACGAATAAAAGGCATCCCAAGGGACGCTCACGGGTGCGGCGGCCGCCTGCCGCACCATTGACAGCCGGGCCGCAGACCGCGCCCGAACAAGCAGAATTCCATCGGTCCTTTCCTTGCCGGTGCACAAGGGGTTGTGCGCGAACGGGGAAACTGTGCCTTGGCGCCGGACAATACCCGGCCCGGCCGCCGATGCAGTGGAGGCATGAATGTTTTCAAGACGCGAATTCCTGATGGCTGCAACTGCCACCAGCGCGCTGATTGGCTCCGGAATGGCGGGCCGCTGGTCAAAACTGATGGCCCAGCAATCATTGAGTGAAGACGCCCTTTTGTCCATGGAACCGGCCGGGAACGTGACGCTGATTCACATCACCGATATTCATGCCCAGTTGAAACCGATCTATTTCCGCGAACCATCGATCAATCTCGGCATTGGCGAGGTTGAGGGCAAGCCGCCGCATGTCACCGGCGCCGATTTCCTGAAGCTCTACAACATCGAACCGGGATCGCCGGATGCCTACGCCCTCACCTCCGAGGACTTTGCCGCACTCGCCAAATCCTACGGCAAGATGGGGGGCCTTGACCGGGTTGCCACGGTGATCAAACGCATAAGGTCCGAGCGCGGCGCGGACAACACGCTGCTGCTGGATGGCGGCGACACCTGGCAAGGCAGTTACACGGCCAACCAGACCCAGGGCCAAGACATGATCACGGTGATGAACGCGCTTCAGCCGGACGCCATGACCGGCCATTGGGAGTTCACCTATGGCACGGACCGGGTGCAAGAGGTGATCGACAGCCTCCCCTTCGCGTTTCTCGGCTCCAACATCTACGACAATGAATGGGACGAGCCGGCCTTTGAACCCTGGAAGATGTTCGAGCGCGGCGGTGTCAAAATCGCCGTCATCGGTCAGGCCTTCCCCTACACGCCCATTGCAAATCCCCGCTGGATGATCCCGGGCTGGTCCTTCGGCATCCGCGAGGAAGACATTGCGGCCCACGTTGAAGCCGCCCGCGAGGACGGCGCGGAGCTTGTGGTTCTCCTCTCACATAACGGCTTCGACGTGGACCGCAAACTCGCCTCCCGTGTGGACGGCATCGATGTGATCCTGACCGGCCACACCCATGACGCCCTGCCCGAACCGGTGATCGTCAACAACACCTTGGTGATCGCGTCCGGCTCAAACGGCAAGTTCGTCTCGCGGCTCGATCTTGACGTGACGGGCGGCAAGGTTGCCGGCTACAGCTACCGGCTGATCCCGGTCTTTTCGGATGTCATTACGCCGGACGCCGACATGGCCGGGCTGATCGACGAGGTCCGCGCGCCCTATGCCGCCGAGCTGTCGCGGACGATCGGACGGACCGAAAGCCTGCTGTACCGGCGCGGAAACTTCAACGGCACGTTCGATGATCTCATCTGCCAGGCTCTGCTTGAAGAACGCGACGCGCAGATCGCGCTGTCGCCCGGCTTCCGGTGGGGCACAAGCGTGCTGCCGGGGCAGGACATCACCGTGGAAGACCTTCATAACGCCTGCGCCATGACCTATCCGGCCGCCTACCGGTCGACCATGAGCGGCCAGATGCTTAAGGACATCTTGGAAGACGTTGGCGACAACCTGTTTAATCCCGATCCCTATTACCAGCAGGGTGGCGACATGGTGCGGGTCGGCGGCATGGGCTACACGATCGATCCGGCCAAACAGATCGGTGAGCGCATCTCCGGCATGACGCTGATCGCGACCGGCGAAGCGATCGATCCGGCCAAGGATTACGTCGTCGCCGGCTGGGCCTCGGTCAACGAGGACACCGAAGGTCCGGCGATCTGGGACGTAGTCGAAGCGCATCTGACGAACAATCCAACCGTGAAACTACCAGACAATCAGTCTGTGAAGGTTGTTGTTTAACGCCATGATTTCAATGCGAAACCTGAGGACATGAAGATGACTGACACCAAGGGTTCGGGATCTCCCAACCTCTCGCGCCGGTCGCTCTTGAAGGCCGGGCTGGCAACGAGTGGCGCGGTTGCCGCGGCCGGCGCCCTGCCCGCCACCGCGCGCGCAGGCGGCGACCCCCTCATCACCGAAATCCAGGACTGGAACCGGTACCTGGGCGCCGGGGTCGACGAAGCGCCATACGGCATGCCGTCCGAATTCGAGGCCCATGTCGTCCGGCGCAATGTGCCCTGGTTGACGGCCGACACGGTCGCCTCGATCAACTTTACCCCGCTGCATGAGCTCGACGGTATCATCACGCCCAACGGCATCTGCTTCGAGCGCCATCATGGCGGCGTCGCCGAGATCAATCCGGCCGATCATCGGCTGATGATCAACGGCCTGGTCGACACGCCGCTGGTCTTCACCATGAAAGACCTGAAGCGGTTCCCGCGCGAAAACCATGTCTACTTCCTGGAATGCGCGGCCAATGGCGGCATGGAGTGGCGCGGTTCGCAGTTGAACGGCTGCCAGTTCACCCACGGCATGATCCACAACGTCATGTACACGGGCGTCAAGCTCAAGACCCTGCTAGACGAGGCAGGCGTCAAGACCAACGGCAAGTGGCTTTTGCCGGAAGGGGCCGATGCCGCGCACATGACCCGTTCCATTCCCATGGAAAAGGCCCTCGACGACTGCCTGGTCGCCTTCAAGATGAACGGCGAGGCGCTGCGGCCGGAGCAAGGCTATCCGCTGCGCCTGGTGGTTCCAGGCTGGGAAGGCAACATGTGGGTCAAGTGGCTCCGACGGCTGGAAGTCGGCGATCAGCCCTGGCACCACCGCGAGGAAACCTCCAAGTACACGGACCTTCTGGAGACCGGAAAGGCCCGCCGGTTTACCTGGGTCATGGAGCCCAAGTCGGTGATCACCAGCCCGAGCCCGCAGGCGCCGGTTGGCCATGGCAAGGGTCCGATGGTCATTTCAGGTCTTGCCTGGTCTGGCAACGGCCGCATCACCCGCGTGGATGTTTCTCTCGACGGCGGCCGCAACTGGACAACCGCCCGGATCGACGGACCAAGCCTGTCGAAGTCGCTGCACCGATTTTATCTCGACATCGATTGGGACGGCTCCGAACTGTTGCTGCAGTCGCGCGCGATGGACGAGCATGGCTTTTACCAGCCGACGAAGGACGAGTTGCGCGCCGCGCGGGGCGAGAACTCGATCTACCACAACAACGGCATCCAGACCTGGTATGTGCAAAAAGACGGAGCGGTCGAAAATGTCGAAGTTTCTTAAAGCACTGGCACTCGGCACGACGCTTGCCGCATTTCCGCTTATGGCCTCGGGGGCTGCGGCCGGCGATATCGATGCCGGCCAGAAAGTCTTCAAGAAATGCACCGCCTGCCATGCGGTCGGAGACGGCGCCAAGAACAAGGTCGGGCCGCAGCTCAACGACGTTTTCGGGCGGGCCGCGGGCGGTCTTGACGGCTATAAATACTCCAAGGCGATGATCAAGGCGGGCGAGGACGGAATCGTCTGGGATGATGAGAGCCTATCGGCATATCTGAAAAAGCCGAAGGAGTTCATCAAGGGCACGAAGATGGCGTTTGCCGGTCTGCGCAAGGATGCCGATCTCGACAACGTCATTGCCTATCTGGCGACCTATTCCAGCGCGGCAGCGACCGGCGAAGACACGTCTTCTGCGCCGGCGGCGACCGCGCCCGAGACAGTTGTTGCCAGAGCCGCGGCTGTAACCAGTCTCCGTGACGGCGGCATCTACGGTATCGGGCGGGTTGCCCTGCCGGAGGAAATCGCCGCCTGGGACATCGACATACGCCCCGACGGTTTGGGCCTTCCCGAAGGTTCAGGAACGGTCGCGGACGGCGAAGTGCTTTACACCGACAACTGCGCCGTTTGCCATGGTGATTTCGGCGAGGCGGTCGGCCGCTGGCCGGTTCTGGCCGGTGGTCATGATACCTTGACCGAAGATCGGCCGGAAAAGACCATCGGTTCCTATTGGCCTTACCTTTCGACCGTCTACGATTATGTCCGCCGCGCGATGCCGTTCGGCAATGCCCGGTCCCTGTCCGACGACGATGTCTATGCCATCACGGCCTATTTGCTCTACCTGAACGACCTGGTGGACGACGAGGATTTCGAACTGTCCAAGGCGAATTTCCTTGAGGTTCGGCTACCGAATGAGGACAATTTCATACCCGATGACCGCTTGGACGAAGTTCATTACGCCGAAAAAGGCGAACCGTGTATGACGGATTGCAAGCCCGGTCCGGTTGAAATCACCATGCGGGCGCGCATTCTCGATGTGACGCCAGACTCCGGTGACGATGACGCGGCGGCGGTCGGTGCGGTCGACTGACCGGCGCCCAACGCCGGCGCAATTCGGCCGGCTGCCGTGCCAAGCCGTCGACATGGAGGACTGGCCCCGGCACGGGCCGTGAATTACGGGGGAGGAAACGCGAATGGGGGAAGTCCATCGCGGAAAGGGTGGTCCCGGTCGGGACGCCTGCCGAACGCCAAGGGCACGCGGTGACCGCTCTCGCGCCAGTGCCAACGGTGCAGGGCTGGCGGCCGCCTTCCTGATGGCGATCGCCGGCACGCACGGTGCCGCCGCCGAGGGCGGCGATCCAGGCAAAGGCGAGAAGCTCTACCGGTCGTGCAAATCCTGTCACGAGATCGGCGCCAACGCCCGCAACGGGGTTGGGCCCCATCTGGACGGCCTGTTCGGTCGCGCTGCCGGGTCTCTCGAGGGCTTCAAATACTCGAGCGCAATGAAGGAACTCGGCAGGAACGGCCTCGTCTGGAACGAGTTCACGCTCGATGTCTACCTGGAAAAACCACGCGAGTTCGTGCCCGGCACGCGCATGTCGTTCCGCGGCATGCGCGATCGGGACGATCGCCTTCACGTCATTGCCTATTTGAAAGCGCTGAGCGTCAATGCGCCGGCCGGCCCGGAGGCCGCGCCGGTTCTGGCCCGCGCGGAAATGGGTGCAGTCGCCATGCAATTGGACGGCGATGCCGCTTATGGTGAATATCTGTCCAGCGAATGCGTGACGTGCCACCAAATGTCCGGCCGCGCGGACGGCATTCCCTCCATTGTCGGCTGGCCGAAGGATTCATTCATCCGTGCCCTGTTCGAATACAAAACCAATATCCGTAGCCATCAGGTTATGCAAAATATGACCGTCAACCTTGGGAATGAGGAGATCGCGGCTTTGGCGGCCTATTTCGGCGCACTCGATCCTCAATAGGGGATCCGATCCCGCCATTCGCCGACCGCATCGCAAGAGGGAGGAAGTGACATGCCCCAATTAACCCGCCGCGGCTTTAGTGTGTTGGCCGGCGCCAGCGCCGCCACCCTGGCCATGCCTTACTATGCCCGCGCACAGGGCAAACCCAAGGCCGTCGTGATCGGCGGCGGCGCAGGCGGCGGCACGGCCGCCAGGTACATGGCCAAGGACGCGGGCGATGAAATGGACGTCACGCTGATCGAAGCGAACGCCATGTACACGACGTGCTTCTTTTCCAACCTGTATCTGGGCGGATTCCGTACCTTTGAGTCCATCACACACGGCTATGACACCTTGGCCTCCAATTACGGGATCACCGTGGTGAACGCCATGGCCGATATGGTCGATCGGGACGCTAAGACGGTGGCATTGGCCGACGGGTCCAAGGTGCCTTACGACCGGCTCATTGTGGCGCCGGGGATCGACCTCATCTACGACAGCGTGCCCGGATATTCCGAGGCGGCGGCGGAAATCATGCCGCACTCCTGGAAGGCCGGCCCACAGACGCAACTGTTGAAAGCCAAGCTTGATGCGATCGAAAACGGCCAGCAGATCGTCATGGTTGCGCCGCCCAATCCGTACCGGTGCCCGCCCGGGCCGTATGAGCGGGTGTCCATGTTCGCTCATATGCTCAAGTCCAAGGGATTGAACGATTCCAAGATCGTGATCATCGATCCGAAGCCGAAGTTTTCCAAGCAGGCTCTGTTCCAGGAAGGCTGGGACAAGCACTATCCTGGGATGATCGAATGGTACGGCCCCGACGTTCATGGCGGGATCGTTGGTGTCGATCCGTCGACGGGCGAAGTGGAGACCGATCTGGACATCTTCACCGGCGATCTGGTGAATGTGATCCCGGCCCAAAAAGCTGGCATGATCGCCGCAAAGGCCGGGCTCACCAACGACAGCGGCTTCTGCCCGATCGACCCTTATTCGATGCGCTCCAAGATGGACGAGAACATCTTTGTGCTGGGTGATGCGTGCATTGCCGGCGACATGCCCAAATCCGGGTTTTCGGCCAACAGCCAGGCCAAGGTCGCGGCCATGACCATCCGCGGCGATCTCATCGACGCCCGGGTGTTCCCGGCCAAATACTCCAACACATGCTGGAGCCTGATTGAAACCAATGACGGGGTGAAGGTCGGCGCCCAATACGCGCCGTCGGACGAAAAGATCGCCTCCACGTCGAAATTCATCAGCCAGACCGGAGAGGACGCCGCCGTCCGGCAAGCGACCTACGAAGAATCGATTGGCTGGTACGAGGGCATCACCACCGACATTTTCGGCGCCTAAGCGCTTCCCCTGCGGATCCGGGCCTTCGCCACGCGGCGCCCGGATCCGTGTTGCAGCCAACTGACCGGCGCCCGGTAAATCCCTGGCGCCGTTTTTTTATCGCTTGTCCTTGCCGCGCGGCCATACGAACGGACAGGCAAGGACGCCGGTCCGGATCACAACGGTCTGCTGCCGGATATTCGGAGACGTGGCTTTACAGGCGGTGCCCATCTGGAGAAGGTTAGGTGCCTGCCCATTGTTGCCCGTGTGCTTTCCGCAACGCCGGCGACACCTCATGGAATTCGGAGTTCTTTGCCAATGGACCGCGTGAGCCTTGCCCCTGACCTGGAAATAAGCCGTCTGGTTTACGGCATGTGGCGGCTCGGCGATGATCCGGACACCTCGCCGGCGCATGTCGACCGCAAGATCCAGACCTGTCTCGACCAGGGCATCACCACGTTTGATCAGGCGGATATTTATGGCGGCTACACGGCCGAAGGCCTGCTGGGCGCCGCGCTCAAGGCCAACCCCGCTTTGCGGTCGAAGATGGAAATCGTCACCAAATGCGGCATCGTCGCGCCGATGGGCCGTTATGCCGACGCGAAGGTGAAACACTACAACACCTCCCGCGCGCACATTAAAAAGGCCGTTGATCAGTCACTGCAGGACATGGCGACCGGCCATATCGACCTCCTCCTTATTCACCGGCCCGACCCTTTGATGGATCACCAGGACACCGGGCCAGCGCTGGATGATCTGGTTAAAAGCGGCAAGGTCCGCGCGGTCGGAGTATCGAATTTCAGGCCATGGGACTGGGAACTGCTGCAATCGGCCATGTCCACGCAACTTGTGACCAATCAGTTGGAGATCAGCCTTGGCGCGTTGGGGCCGTTCAGCAACGGAGATCTGGCCTTTCACCAGCGGCTGGGCACCCATGTCATGGCTTGGTCGCCGCTTGGCGGCGGCGCCTTGATGAACCGCAAGGATGAGCTTGGCGCGGTGCTTGACGAGGTCGCGGCGGAGGCCGGCGTCGACCGCGGCGCCGTGGCCGTCGCGTTCTTGCTGGCCCACCCGGCTGGCATTGTGCCGGTTCTGGGAACAAACGCGCTTGAGCGCATCGCCAGGATCTCCGACGCGTTGAAGGTCCGCCTGGACCGTGAAACCTGGTTCCGTCTCTACGAGGCTGCCCTCGGCCATGAGGTGCCGTGACGAACAGCCGGCGCCGCCGGGTATCGGCGCCCCGCCCCGGCCGTGCTCAAAACACCTGCTTTTCATGCACGGCTTTCAGGAGTTGATCTCGGGCATGACCTTCCGCGCGATCGCGTCCAGAGAAGCCAATCCGGCACAAGGGTGCGGCCGGCTCGGTGGCGCCAAGCACGTTGCGGCTGGCGGGGCCCGTACGGACGCAACACAGAGTTGACGAACAAAAACAACATCCATAAGTTGTGATTTGTAGCGCCGCATAAAGCCATAAAAAGCCGTCCAACCGGCGCCGCATACTCTCGAACGAACACAACATGATCGGAGTTTTGGGCTGGCCGGACCTTTTTGTCCGGCGGAGGGAACGCGTTTGGCCAATGCCCCGACCGGTGGCGGTCATCCGCGCATTGACCGTCCGAAATCCGGTTCGGCGACAGCGTACCGAAGAGGACACGACCATGATGAGGATATTCGGAATGAATTGGCCCGCGCGCACCGGGCGGACTGGCCTTCGCGCGATGGGCGCGGCCGCAAGACGCGGCGTGATCGCGCTTTCAATCGTCTTGGCCGGCGTCCTGTTGCCGGTCAAAGCGGGGATCGCCGAGACCCTGACAGTCGCGCTCTACCCCTACGTCCCCCGGGTCGACCAGTTCAAGACGGCCATCACCGAGGCATGGCAGAAGGTCCAGCCGTCGGTGAATCTCGTCTATGTTCCGACCAATGAGTGGGACGGCGGCTACAGTGATGACCCGAAGTCCACCTATGACGTTTTTGTCTTCGACGCCATGTATTTCGAGTACTTCCGGTCCAAGGGCTATCTGGCGTCGATGAGCCCGGGCGAGATTGCCAATGAATCGGATTTTCTAAGCTATGCGATCGATGGCGTGAAGGTCAGCGGGAACTACTACGCGATCCCGTTGCTTGGCTGCGCCAACATCCTGTTTTTCGATAAGGCGAATACGGCGCTGAAAAACGCCACGACCCTATCAGACGTCAATTCGGCCCTCGGCCAGTGCACCTACACCTCCGAAATTCCGCCGGACCGGCGCGGTCTGATGGTCGATATGGCAGGCACGACAACCAATGTCGCCCTTTACGCCGACACGGCCCATTCGCTCACCGGGACCTACCCGCTGCCACAGCCGGCCCCAAGCAACCTGAACCAGCAAGCCATCGCCAACATGACCTCCATCATGTCAATGGCGAGTTTCCGGGACGCGACCGCCCACAACGTGCCGGCCTACGGCCGTGCGGCCTGGTACAATTCCGGCTATGGGACCGCGTATGTCGGGTACACGGAAAGCATGTCTCAGATGAGCGCTTCCACCCTGGCGAACATCGATTTCAAGGTGATGCCGTTGTCCAATGCCGGCAACCGGCCGCTGTTTTACGCTGATGTCATCGGCGTCAATGCGGCGATCACCAATCCGGGCCGCCGGGCGCTCGCGGTTCAACTGGCGAATGTGATGGCCGCCTCGGACACGGTCGTGAACGCCTACAAGGCCGAAACGACGGGCGGAAATCCGCAATACTTGATGGCGACCCGGACCAGTGTCTTCAAGACCCTGGCGCAGACCTACCCGCTCTATGCCAACATGCTGTCGCTTGTTACCGACAACAACCCGCTGATGTTCAAGCTCGACGCGTCAGCGCGAACCTGGATCACGTCCGTTGGCAGCACGATCAAGACCGAGACGCGGACCGCCTACACATGCGGCTGCGATTTTCCCGCGGCCCAACCGATCTTCGGCAACGCTTCCGCACCGCCCATTTGCAACGCCACATGCCTTGACCACGGCGGCTGGAACGGCCAATGGACCAACCAATATCCAGCCGCCCAGGATGGATCCGTGTGCGGCTGCAACAGTTGCCCGACAGGCTTGTCATTGACGCTGGAGGACGTCACCAAGCGGCCTCATTATTGATCCGCCGTGCCCGGCGCCCGGCGGAAAACAAAGCTCCGGTTTCGACCGGGGCTTTTTTTAACCCTGGGACTGTGAAATATACGCGTCGTGCGGTGTAAGCGCGCTGTTGCCGGGCCGCGCGCCAATGCCCATCTACCAAGATTGCCGCACATCGGCCGTCAACGCATCAATCGAAAGCATCCGATGAAAAGCTACATCACGACCCCGATCTACTATGTGAACGGCTCGCCGCATATCGGCCATGCCTACACGTCGATCGTCGCGGACATCCTGAAACGGAACCGTCAGGCCTTGGGGTACGACATGATGCTGTCGACCGGCGTCGACGAACACGGCCAGAAGAACCAGGAAGCGGCGGCCGACCTGGGCATGGACATCACCGAATATCTCGACATGCGCGGCGCGGAATTCCGCAAGGTGTTCGACATGCTCGATGTCACATACGACTATTTCGTGCGCACCAGCCAGGACGGCCACAAGACGGCCGTCGCGGGCATGGAACAGACGATTTTCGACAAGGGCCTGATCGTCAAGCACGAATACACCGGCCAGTACTGCAAGGGCTGCGAGCAGTTCAAGAAGGAGTCCGACCTGACCGAAGACGGTCAGTGTCCGCTGCATCCGACGATGCAGATCGAGGAGATCGACGAAACCAACTACTTCCTGAAGATGGAACCGTTTCGTCAGGCCCTGCAGAAGCACATCGAGGACAACCCGGACTTCGTGACGCCCGAGCATTTCAAGACGGAACTCAAACAGATGCTCGCCGAGCCGCTGGAGGACCTGTGCATTTCCCGGCCGAAATCGCGGGTGACATTGGGCGTGGATTTGCCCTTTGACCAGAGTTTCGTGACCTATGTCTGGTTCGACGCGCTGACCAACTATCTGACCAACATCGATTGGCCGGACGGCGACTACCAGGCCTGGTGGGCGACCTGCGAGCACCTGATCGGCAAGGACATCTTGAAGCCGCATGGCGTCTACTGGCCGATCATGCTGATGGCCGCCGATCTGCCGCTGCCGAAGAAGCTGTCCGTGCACAGCCATTGGGTCGGCGCGGGCGGCGTGAAGATGTCGAAGTCGATCGGCAACGTCGTCGATCCGGTCGAGATCGTCGACACCATGGGCGCCGATGCGCTGCGCTGGTATCTCGCCCGTCATATGCGGGCCGACACCGACAGCCAGATTTCGGTCGAATACATCCGCCAAGCCTACAACAGCGAACTTGGCAACAAGATCGGCAACCTTCTGTCGCGGGCGGCGAAATTCGCCCGCAGCCGGTTCGATGGCCACCTGCCCGATCGGCACGACCTAACGTCCGAGGACGAAGCGATCCGCGCCGCGGTCATGAAGGCGACCGAGGGCTTTGCCAATTGGCTGGATCTTGCCGACATCCCGCATCGGGTCCAGGACGTCATCACGGTCTGCGACGAGATGAACAACTACTTCGCGGAACAGGCGCCGTGGGATCTGATCAAGGACCCCGCGACCGTGGAACGCTGCCAGACGGTGATTTACGTGACGCTGGATTGCCTGCGGATTGTGTTTGAAGCCCTGCGCCAGGTGATCCCGGCCTCGGCCGACAAGGCGCTCGGCATGTTGAACAGCCCGGCGGATGACATTGCCTGCCCGTGGCGTCCGGAACTCGACACACTGCCCGCCGGCACGCCGCTTGGTGAGATCGCAACGCTCTATCCGCGCGTCAACGCTCCGGAAGCGGCGTAACCGGCATTGGATCCAGAACTTTGACCGGCGGATCCAAGCCCGCCGGTCTTGCCGTCTTCCGAATTGGCTTCGGCTTCAAACGCCGCCTCGATCACATCGGCCAGCCGCCGTGCCGCAAGACCGGCATCCGCCGCGGTCACCATCAAGATCTCCGTCGCCTCCAGGGCCGGCATGCGGTCACCGGTCTCCACGACCAGATCGGGCGGCGCCATGTGCTCCGGCAGGACCGCAATCCCAAGGCCTGCCCGCACGGCCGCGAGCGCCCCGGCCAGCGATCCGCAGACATAGGCGGCGCGGGGTTCGTGACCGGTGTTGCGGATCGCCTCCACCGCCCGTTTTCGATAGACACAAGGTTCGGGGCTGACAACGAGCGGCAGCCCGGCTCGCGGCCATAAAAGCTCCGGATTTGCGGCCACCCAGACGAGCGGCTCGGCCCAGACCCGTTGACCGCCGATCGGGGCGGCCGGTTCGCGTTTCAAGAGCACAACATCCAGGCGCCCGTCCCGGAACCGGTCGAGAAGGTTGAGCGTCAGATCGCAGGTCACCTCCAGGCTGACTTTCGGATGGGCCGCGGCAAACGCTGCGAGGGCCTTGGGCAAATAAGTGGTCGCGATGTCCTCCGGCGTTCCGAGCCGGATCAGCCCGGAGACGTCCTCCCCGCGAAATGCGGCAATGGCCGCGCTGTTCAGATCCAGGATCTTTTCCGCGAACGTCATGAGCCGCTCGCCGGCCGGGGTCAGAACCACCGTACGCGCATTGCGCCGGAGCAACCGCTCGCCGAGAAAATCCTCCAGTTTCCGGATTTGAAGCGACACGGCCGATTGGCTGCGAAACAGCGTTTCCCCGGCTTTGGTGAAGCTGCCGGTCCGCGCGGTCAAAACAAAGGCCCGCAACAGGGCCGGATCAATGGTGTCCATCGCCGATATCCATGAGTTTTTCAAATGAATATACGCGTTCGAATTAATTTCAACAATTACGGTTCCGAACCTACATCACCGTCGAAACACCAAAGGAGACCGCCGATGAACATCCATGCCGTGCCCGCCCACGAGCTTTTTGTCGAACCCAAAGCCGCGTCAATCACCGTTGCCTATGGGGACGGTATCGGTCCGGAAATCATGGAAGCGGCGCTGCGCTGTTTGTCGGCGGCCGGCGCGCGCCTTTCGGTGCAGGAAATCGAAATCGGCGAGAAGGTCTACGAGGCCGGTCAGACGGCGGGGATCGACGCGGCCAGCTGGGACACGCTGCGCGAAACCGGTGTCTTCTTCAAGGCGCCGATTACGACCCCTCAGGGCGGCGGCTATAAGTCGCTTAACGTGACCATACGAAAGTCGCTCGGATTGTTCGCCAATGTCCGCCCCTGCGCGGCGCTCTCGCCGTTCGTGCCGACACATCATCCGGGCATGGATGTGGTCGTGATCCGGGAAAACGAAGAAGATCTTTATGCCGGCATCGAGCACCGGCAGACCGACGAGGTCTATCAGTGTTTGAAACTGGTCTCGCGGCCTGGAACGGAACGCATTGTCCGCTACGCCTTTGAATATGCGCGGGCGAACGGGCGCAAGAAGGTGTCGTGTTTTTCCAAGGACAACATCATGAAACTGACCGACGGTCTGTTTCATGCCGTGTTCAACGAGATCTCCTCGGAGTATCCCGAGATCGAAGCCGATCACTGGATCATCGACATCGGCACGGCGAAGCTGGCGGCCAATCCGGAACTGTTCGATGTGATTGTGACCTCCAACCTTTATGGCGACATCATTTCCGACGTCGCCGCGGAAATCAGCGGCTCGGTCGGCATTGCGCCGTCGGCGAATATTGGTGAGAGCTTTGCCATGTTCGAGGCCATCCACGGCTCGGCGCCCGACATCGCGGGAAAGGGCATTGCCAATCCGTCGGGCCTGATCCTGGCCGGGGTCCAGATGCTCAACCATGTCGGCCAGTCGCAGGTGGCGACGCGGCTCCACAATGCTTGGCTGAAGACAATCGAGGACGGCATTCACACAGCGGACATCTACAGTGAGGGCCAGAGCCGCATTCGTGTTGGCACCAGCGGCTTTGCGGACGCGCTGATTGAGCGGCTGGGCACGCTGCCCGCCCGGCTGAAGCCGGTCGACTACGGGATTGGTTCAGAACCGGTCACGGTCCCGGCCGCGCCGCGCCCGGCGCCGGCGGAAAAGAAGCTGGTCGGCGTCGATATCTTCGTGTCCTGGTCCGGCCAGTCGGCGGACGATCTGGCGCACATGCTCAAGTCGGCGGGAGGTCCCGACGGCATGGATCTCGCGATGATCACCAATCGCGGCGTGAAGGTCTGGCCGCAAGGCTTGCCGGAAACCTTCAAGACCGACCATTGGCGCTGCCGCTACCTTTTCGAAGAAGACGGCACCGGCATACAGGACGTGGCCGGCCTGATCTCGGCGCTCGCGGGACATGGTGTCGAGGTCATTAAGACGGAAAACCTTTACACCTTTGACGGCAAAGCCGGATTTTCGTTGGGACAGGGCCAGTAGGCGTCACGCTCCAACCGTCTGCCATCCGACTTGAAAGGCGGGCCGGATTTTCCGGCCCGCCATCTTGCCGTGTCCGAATAAACCCTACGTAAAAACGACTATATTTTGGCCATCGAAGCGCTTTTTGTCATGTATCTGATATAGTCGAACCATAACGTCCGCGCTCAAGAAACCCGCGCGGTTTCTTGTACCAAATTCGACCCAGCAAACAGCAGTAGCGAGGCACGAATGTCAGACGATATCCGCGAAAAAATCATCGCCGACCCCGAATTCGGCAACAAGGCGGAAGCCTTCGAAGCGTTCGACGATATTCCGACCAATCCCAACCTGGGCAACACCATCGGCGACGTGATCAACCGCCGCTACGGCCGCCGCGACGTGCTGCGGGGCGCGCTCGGTGTGTCCGCCGCCGCAGCCCTTTTCGGCACGACGGCGCTGGTTGCTCCGCGCGACGCCATGGCCGCCGCCAACGACCGGTTCGCATTCGACGAACTGACCTGGGGCAACGACGAAAATCATCATATTGCGGATGGTTACAACGCCGACATCCTGCTGCGCTGGGGTGATCCGATCACCGCCGATGCGCCGGAATTCGATGTGATGAACCAAAGCGCTGCGGCCCAGTCCAAGCAGTTCGGCTACAACAACGACTATGTCGGTTTTGCGGAAATCGAGCCGGGCCGCGGCATGCTGTGCGTAAACCACGAATACACCAACGAAGAGGTGATGTTCCCTGGCCTCGGCCGCCAGGACCGCTCCGGCTTCGAGGGCATGACCAAGGATCTCGTCGACATCGAAATGGCGGCCCATGGCGGCACCGTCGTCGAGATCGTCAAGGGTTCGGACGGCAAATGGTCCGTCGTGCGCGATGGGGCGAACAACCGCCGCATCACCGCCCTCGACACCGAAATGACCTTCTCGGGCGCAGCCGCCGGCCATGACCGGATGAAGACCAGCGCCGACCCGGCCGGGATGAAGGTGATCGGCACCATCAACAACTGCGCCGGCGGCATGACGCCGTGGGGCACGTACTTGATGGCCGAGGAAAACTTCCACGGCTACTTCTGGACCGATGTGGTGGATGCCGAGGGCAAACCGGACATCTCGGGCCAGGCCGAGGCCGCGCAGATGAAGCGCTACGGTGTTCCAGGCCGCTGGTATGCCTGGGGCCAGTATCACGACCGGTTCAACATCGACAAGGAGCCGAACGAAGTGAACCGCTTCGGTTGGATCGTCGAGGTCGATCCGATGAACCCGTCGGCAACACCGATCAAGCACACCGCGCTCGGCCGCTTCCGCCATGAAGGCGCGGAGACGGCGGTGTCCTCCTCCGGCAAGCTAGTGATCTATTCCGGCGACGACAACCGGTTCGATTACCAGTACAAATACGTCTCCAACGGCACGGTGACCGGCAACGAAACCTTCGGCAGCGAGTTGTTGTCCGACGGCACGCTCTATGTCGCGCGCTTCAACGATGACGGCACGGTCGACTGGCTGCCGCTTGTCTTCGGCGAAGGCCCGCTGACAGCGGAAAACGGCTTCAACAGCCAGGCCGATGTCCTGATCGACACCCGCGTTGCCGCCGACCTTCTTGGCGCGACGCCGATGGACCGTCCGGAAGACGCGCAGCCGCGCGGCGACGGGACCGCGTACATCATGCTGACCAACAACACCCGCCGGAAGCCGGGCGATGAGAACGCGGCCAATCCGCGCGCCGAAAACCACTTCGGCCATATCATCGAGATCAAGGAGGATGGCGGCGACCATGCCTCAGCCCGTGGCACCTGGTCGATCCTGGTCAAATGCGGTGATCCGACCATTGCCGAAGTCGGCGCCCAGTGGCACCCGGACACCAGCGAAAGCGGCTGGTTCGGTTCGCCGGACAACTGCGCGATCGACGACGATGGCCGTTTGTGGATCTCCACCGACCAGGGCTCGGGCTGGGGCAAGACCGGCAAGTCCGACGGCCTCTATTCGCTCGAAACCGAAGGCGAGCTGCGCGGCCATTCCAAGCTGTTCTTCCGCTGCCCGGTCGGCGGGGAGCTCTGCGGGCCTTACTTCGCCGACAATTCGCAGACGCTGTTCCTGGCCGTCCAGCACCCCGGCACCGACGGCACGAAGGACTTCAAAGGCTTTGAGCGGAACTCGACTTTTGAGGACCCGGCGACCCGCTGGCCGGACTTTGCCGAAGGCATGCCGCCGCGCCCGTCCGTGGTCGTCGTGACCAAGCAGGGCGGCGGAAAGATCGGAGCCTAAAACGACGCTTCTCACGTGAGCGCAGCGCCGGCGGAGGCATCAGCTTCCGCCGGCGTTTTTTGTTCAATTACGACTGGTATCGATCAGCCTCACCGTTGTGTCAGAAGCAGGCGCGCGGCCAATCCGGCAAAAATCACCGCCGCGATCCGGTTCATCAGTTTTTGCGCGAACGGCGTGCGTTGCAGGATCGGGCCAAGTGTCCCCGCACCGATCGCCACCGCGCCAAAAACAAGCACCGTGGCCACAATGAAAATCGCGCCAAACAGCACGATTTGGACCACGACCGGTCCGCGCGCCGGATCGGCGAATTGCGGCAAAAACGCCAAGAAGAAGATCGCCACTTTCGGGTTGGTGATGTTCATGACGATACCGCGCCGGTAGAGCGCGCCGAACGGCAAACGCCCCGGCCGGTCCGCCTCCAACTCGGCCGCTCCCGCCGTCCAGGCCCGATAGGCGAGATAGACGAGATAGGCGGCACCGCACGCTTTCAAGAGCGTGAACGCCAACGCGGACGTTTGAAAGATGCCGGCAACGCCGATGGCCACGGCCGCGGTATGGACCAGGAGGCCGGTGCACAGGCCCAGCGTGACGACCACACCCGCCATCCGCCCATAGAGCGCCGATTGAGTCAGAACAAAGAGATTGTCTGGCCCGGGCGCCGCGCCCAGCGCCAGCGAGGCGGCGAAAAACAGCCAAAACACGTCAAAGGCAATCATATCGGTGTCAAATCCTGCTGCGAACGACAGATTTCAATTTGTCTTGGCTTATTTCCATCCCAAATCCAAGATGGGCCAGCAAAAAGGCATGGAGCCACGGGAATGAAAGTCTCGAGCACGTTTCGGATCGCGGCGCCGGACAAGCGCATCTGGCACATCATTGGCGAGGAATTCGACCAGGTGAGCGCCTGGTCGAGCACCGTGGACACATCCAAACCGGACATGTCGGCGCTCAAAATCGGCGGTGCGCCCGTCGGCGGCCGAATTTGCCACACCTGTTTCGGCGTTTTGACGGAAACCATCGAGGACTACAACGATGTCGAGCGCTACATCGAGTATTCGGTGACCAGCGACGACATTCCGTTTTTCATCGATGTCCTGCGCGGCCGGTGGACGCTGACGCCGCGATCAAGCGATGCAACCGACGTGACTTTTGCAGTGACCGCGGATCTCAAATTCCCGTTCTCCCTTCTGGCCGGCTGGGCGGTCAAGAGACGGCTTTCCAATGTCGTGCACAACACGTTGAGCGAACTCGCGGCTTTTGCCTGCCGCGACTTCGACCAGGCCATGGCCCGTAGTTAAAGCCAGAACGGAGCATTCCGCGTATCCGGCGCGCTGCTCTAAACCGCCTCGCTCCGCGTCGCGCGGACGAGCTTGCCGTAAACGAGCGGGAAGACGGCGACCAACGCCGCCATTAACAACATGGCCTCAAGCGAAAAGACGGCGATGTAGGCTGTCGCCGGCCCGAACAGATCACCGACCGGCAAGCTGACGATGATATCCCGAAGGATGCCACCAAAGGCGATGGCCGTTCCGGCTGCTGTCGCTTGAACCGCACCCCATGCGCCCAGCGCCAATCCGACCTGCTCTTTTGGCGCAAGCTGGATCGTCGCGGTCAAGGTTCCGTGCCCGAACAATCCTGCGCCGAAGCCGGCAAGCACCGTTCCGGTCACAAAAAGCACGGTCGATGCCCCGGACGCTGCCAGGATGATGGCTAGAAAGGCGGGGACACCAACCAACGCGCCATATCCGGCAAGCAACAGCGGATCCATGCCCCGGCTTAACACGCGTGACGCCAGCGCAAAGCCAATAAGTCCGCCGCCGGCCAGCATCGCCGTCAATTGGGTCGTTCCGGCCACCGACATGGCCAGAACATGGCCGCCATAGGGTTCTAGAAGCACGTCCGCCATGCCAAAGCCCATGGTTCCAAGACCGATCACGCAGAGCCTGCGGATCGCGTTCTCGCCCCTCACGAAGGCTTTCCAGGATCCGATAAAATCCGGCTTGGGTGCGGCCGACCGGGCCCGATCACGGTCGCGCGGTTCCTGCTTCCAAAGCGCGATGACATTGAGCACAATCGTGACAACCGCCGCGCCCTGGATTACGCGGATCAAACGCCCGGGCGTATAGTCGGCAAGCAGAAATCCGAATATCAGCGCGCTCACAATCATGCCCACCAAGAGCATGACATACATTAGTCCAACCACCTTTGGCTGGCTTTCAGGCGGTGCGAGATCGGTCGCCAGAGCGAGGCCAACGGTCTGGACCGTGTGAACGCCGGCGCCGACAAGCAAAAATGCAATGGCTGCGCTGGTATGGCCAATCCAAAGCGGCGCGTCGGCCGCCTCGCCATAGCCCGACAAGACGAGCAACGCGAAGGGCATGACGGCAAAACCGCCAAACTGAAGCATTGTGCCCTTCCAGATGAAGGGGACGCGCCGCCAACCAAGAGCCGATGTGTGAATATCTGACCGGAAACCGATCAGGGCGCGGAACGGCGCAAACACCAGTGGCAAGGATATCATGATGCCGACGAGAGACGCCGACACGTTCAATTCAACGATCATGACGCGATTGAGGGTGCCCACCAAAAGCACAAGCGCCATGCCGACCGTGACTTGAAACAGGGAAAGCCGTAACAGACGGGAAAGCGGCAGGCTCTCCGTCGCCGCGTCCGCAAATGGCAAATAGCGTGGACCGACGCGGGCAATCTGGTTCAGAGCGAACTCACGGTACCGCGACATGAATGCCTCTCAAGGCGAATGTGTGATCCAGACGGAGGACACAGAATCTCGGCGAAGTGCTTTGGATCTGATCCCACGCCTGGATGATTAAGCCAGCACGTTATTCGGGCTTGATTTGCCCGGCTGGCGCCGCAAGTGAAGCTGCCGCGGTCGTCAATGGCGCATCGATCACAGCCGTTGCCGTTCTGCCATCCGGCAAAACGATCGTAATCGTCTGTCCAGCCGCACCAATGGCCTGACCAGTTGCATTGGCTTGGACAGGCGCCAAGCCTTCCGCGGCGGCCGTGGTCATCGGGGCGCCGAGCGATGCTGAAGATGCTCCAAGCGGTTCCCCGGACAGGAAGTCTCCGACCCAGCCGGTATTGGTGAGGACGGCGACATGAACCGCAAAGGAGCCGACGGCAACAGCGCTCAAAAACAGCGGGATACCGACGGTCGGCTTCACGACAAGCCAGATCTTCGAGTTATTCATGATTTACCCCCTTAGCCGAGCCATGGCGTGGTGACCGCCACGAGGATATGGGCGAGAAGGGCAATCAGGCCGAATACACGCGTACCATCGATTAGGTATTTGTGTACTTCTTCCGCCTCCGCGACAGTGAGACCAGTCGGCCACACTTTTTCCGGATCATATTCCATTTTACCAGTCCTTTGCTGTCTGTTGCCGTAGCGTTCGCCTCGCCTCGGGTCGCGCGTCCGCCCCTAGCTGGACCAGATGACGTCCCTCGGGCATGCCGCCTCACACCCAAAAACGGTGCAATTCGACTATGCCACCCAACAAAGTGTCATATTTAGTTGACATTTTCAACAGTAACTAAAACTTGACATTCAGACCGCTAGTTGGAACTGTTGGATGTTGGAAACCATCGCGGCATTGTGGCCGCTCTTGCCAAACCGGGCGTCTGATCCAAATGTCATCAGAGTTGAAGGTAAGGCAGGATGAAAACGGTCGTCAGCTCAGGCTTTGGCCGAGCCGGGTCCAAAGCGAACTGGCCAAAAGGGCGGCCCCGGAACGTAGCGGAACCGTTTATCGGGGACGGATTGGAGATATCATGACCACCATCATTACCCGTCTTTACAACGACAAACGAAAAGCGTCGCGTGTGGTCTCCGCTTTGAAGTCGGAGGACTATCTTGAGCGGGATATCGACGTTGTGACCGGCAAGGATGATCCGGACGACACCGATCATTCGGCGATCCGCGGTGAGTTGAGGAAAGCCGGCGTTTATCCGAATGCGGCAACGATCTATGCCCAAAAGGTGGCCGAGGGACATGCACTCCTTGTCGTGCGGGCGCCCTTTGGCCGATCCCTGCGCGCCATTGAAATCACCGACAGTTTCCAGCCCATCCGGACCGAGGTGAAACACACCGAGGTCTTTGTCGGCACCCGCGACAAGCCCCGGGTCTATAATGACAAATACCTGCCTGTTCTCTTGGACGATACAATTATGACGGGACGGACCACGCCCGGACTGATCGGGTCGGGCACACCGTTGTCGTCCCTTTTCGGCTTTCCGCTCCTAACGGATGGAAAGAACCGCACACGGCTCCTAACGAAAAACCCGTTCCCGCTGTCTTCCCTGTTCGGGCTGACACTGCTGACCAAAGGCGGTTCGAGGACCTCGTTGTGGACGAACAATCCATTCCCGTTTTCATCGCTTTTCGGCCTTCCGTTGTTGCTGAAAAAGCGATCGGAGAAATCCGCCGGTTAATCACCCCTCTTTGAAAAGCAAATCCAGCCGGTCAAAGGGTCGATCATAGCGAACGCACAAGGTTCGCGGTGGTCGGCGCTGAGGGGATCACGGTATCCGACTTCCATAGTGCGTCTGTCCGTGTGTCTATCCGCTTCACGCAGGACGCAGACGGCCGGGGCGTGACGGCCTGCCAGACGGGCATCGATCGCCTGCCTCCGGAGGGTTTGGGTCAAACAGGCAAGCTGGCGCCGGCCGGTACGCCGGGACTTGAGACCTCCACGGCGATCTCGGCCAGTTGCCGAATGAGCGGCCGCCGATCAAGGCTCCTCCAGGCAAACGAGGTCTCCAGCGTGAGGCCCGTTGGAGCACCGGCCACCCCGTCCATCCCAAGTCCGAAAAGACCCGGAAACGCTTCTGGGGCAATCACGTCGCCGAATCCGGCCCGGGACAGGACGAAAGCGCCGAGCATTGTGTCGGCTTCGGCGGGTGCGAAGGACGCTCCGTACTCATCGTCCAGTCGGCCAAGCTGGGTCATGAGCACGGGCGCTTCGGCTCTCGGATACCGAACGATCGGCCGGCCCGTTGCAGACTTTGGCCCGGGCGAGAACCGAAAAAGCGGTGCGGTGACGATATGCGCCTCGGACAGTCCGGGGGCGTGAAGCGGCGGGTGCAGGAAGGCCGCGTCAATACGGGCAAGTTCCAGGTGGCGCTCCAAGGCGGCCGTCGTGCTTTCAAATAGGCGCAGACGCGCTTGCGGATGACGCCGGCAAAACTCGGACAATGCCGGGATGACAAGTTGGCGCGCGGCGACTTGGGTCATCCCAATCCGGAGTGTTTGGCCAAGTCCGATATGCGCGTTCCGGGCGCTTTGGGCCGCCTCCTTGGCGGCGCTAATCACGCGCGCAGCCCCTTCTACGAATTGTTCGCCCGCGGGCGTCAACCGCACGCCGCCCCGCTCCCGGTCAAACAAGCGCACACCAAGATGCTCTTCAATCCTGCGCAGACGGGCCGATAGTGCGGGTTGGGTTACCTCAAGCCGCCGGGCCGCGCGCCGAAAATGTGCTTCTTCAGCGATGGCAATGACGCTCTCATAGTCGGTCAAACCCAGCATTGGATAACTCTCATTTATCAAAATTATCGAAAACCAAGATCGACAACCCGTTCAATAGATCAGATTTATTGAGAAGGCCGACCGGATCAAGACAAGTCTCACCTGAAAACAAGGAGCGGCGGAATGCAGAGGGTTATTGTCTTGTTGTGCATCGGCCTCGTCGCGTATTCGGCCCGCGCCGATACGGCGCTCCAGACCATTGAACGGTACGGTGTGCCGCTTGTGGCTTATGCCCAGGTCGACCGGTCCGACGGAACCAGCCGGCGTATGCTGACAACCAGGCAAACCATCGACCAAGCAGCTGCCGGCGAAGCGCTTCCAGACGGCACGCGGATTTTGATGGAAACTTACTACCGGCCGGGCGACCTCAGCACCGTGTTTCATATGCAAAAGGTCGACGGCCGCTGGCAATATGGTTCCTTTAACGGACTGGGTACGCCAAACCTTGAGACCCGCCCGCAAGCATCCTGCCTTTCTTGCCACGCGCAAGCCGCCGATACTGGTCTTGTGTTCACCAGACCAGCCCTTGATGCAGCCAGGGCGTTCGGAAAGTCGCGTTTTACATGTGACCGGGGCGGGAGAAGCCCTTGCGCGCTTCAAGTCTATCTGGAAGGTGCCGAAAGGTGAACGACCGGCATGGTCCCTGGCTCCGGCTGGCGCATTGGACAACCGTTAGTCTTGTTGCCGCGCAATGTACCCTGGCCGGGCTGAACGCGCTGCTTTACGAACCCCGGCCCGTTCTCGCCGAAGCGCTCGTTCAGGCCCACATTTCTCTCGGGCTGTTGATCTTGGTCTTGACTCTGGCGCGCCTTGCCATCCGATTGGGCCCATCCGGTCAGGCCGCACCGGCTGTTCGAACGGGTCTGCCAGGATTGGTTGGCGTGGTTCACAGCGGCCTTTACATCGTCCTTCTTCTTTTGCCCGTGACCGGATATGTGAAGCTTGCAGCGCTCGGTTATGAAATTCGGTTGTTTTCTGCCCTTTCCCTGCCCGCGCTGCCATTCGATCCATGGCTCTCCAGCTTGGCGCGGGTCGCTCATGTGTATTTAAGCGCCACACTCGGGGTCCTCGTTGCGGTGCATGTCGTCGGCGCGCTGCTGCATCGACATCTGTTCGGGTCTCCAATCCTTTCCCGTATGGCGATAGCGGGCCGGCGGTCCCGCGAATGATCCAAACATCCGGCCCGGATCAGGTGGTCCCTTAAACGCTCATAAAGACGCGATACCGGCCATGCGCACCGGCGGCATCATTTCTTGAGTGTAAAACTCCGATTTTTCTTGACCCACGGGTTGGATCGTATACTTGAGTATTCGGGTCATGTTTGACCAGGATCGAATTCTCAAGGGAGATGTCCATGTTTACCGTCCGTTCCCCGCTCGCCTGCGCCGGTGTCGCGGCAGCGTTGCTGCTCACATCCGCACCCGCCGCGCTCGCAGAAGGCGAACTGAACCTTTATTCCTCACGCCACTATGACACCGATGAACGTCTTTATTCGGACTTCGAAGAGCTGACCGGTATCACGATCAACCGCATCGAAGGCAAAGCCGACGAACTGCTGGCGCGCATGCAGGCCGAAGGCTCCAACAGCCCGGCCGACATCCTCTTGACCGTGGACACCTCTCGTCTGCAGCGGGCCAAGGGCATGGAATTGCTGCAGCCGATTGAATCGGAAGTGCTGGAGGCTCGCCTGCCGGGTTATGTCCAGGATAAGGACAATCAGTGGTTCGGCTTCTCCCAGCGCGCGCGCATCCTGTTCTATGACAAGAACGACGTCAGCGATCCGCCGAAGACCTATCAGGATCTGGCCGACCCGAAATACAAGGGCCAGATCTGCATCCGCTCCTCTTCCAACGTCTACACCCAGACCATCACCGCCGCCCTGATCGAGCATCTGGGTGAAGACGCCGTCAAGGAGTGGGCCGAGGCCGTTGTTGCCAATTTCGCCCGTGATCCGCAGGGCGGTGACACCGATCAGCTCCGCGGCGTCGTCTCAGGCGAGTGCGACATCGCCATGTCCAACACCTACTATTTCGGCCGGGCCATCCGCAAACCCGTCGACGGCGTGTCCGACAGCCTGGATATGTTCGGCTGGGTGTTTCCGAACCAGGACACCATCGGCGCGCACATGAACCTGTCCGGCGGCGGGGTCGCGGCCTTTGCCCCGAACAAGGAAAACGCGGTCCGGTTCCTGGAGTACCTCGCCTCTGACCAGGCTCAGCAATACTTCTCGGCCGGCAACGATGAGTATCCGGCGGTACCGGGCGTCGGCATCAGCCCGTCCGTTGCCCAGCTCGGCTTCTTCAAGCCCGACGATATTGAGGCATCGGCAATTGCGGCCAACATTCCCGCCGCTCAAAAGCTGCTGAATGAGGCTGGCTGGAAGTAATCCCTCGCTCACAGCCAACAAACAAAAAAACGCCCTCCCGCCGATCTTGGCCGGAGGGCGTTTTGCTTTAGGAGCAGCGCCGTTCAAGAGGGCAGCATGGAGGTTTCTTCGATCCGCGCGGCATTGGAGCGGCCAGGGGTTGGATGGCGCGCCAGCATCCGGCATACGAGTATGACCGGCAAAAGGCCGACGGCGACAATCACCAGCGAGGGAACGGCCGCGCCCGCGAGCCGTTCATCGGCGGCAAGCCGATGTGCTTGCACGGCCAGGGTGTCAAAATTGAACGGCCGCATGATCAAAGTCGCGGGCAGTTCCTTCATCACATCGACAAACACGATCAGGAGCGCGGTCAGGACCGACGGCCGCAGGATCGGCAAATGGACCCGCCACAACATGCCCATCGGCGACTGCCCGAGCGTCCGGGCGACCGCATCGACATTGGGATGGATCGTCGTCAATCCGCCTTCAAAACTGTTCAGCGCGGCGGCCATGAACCGGACCATATACGCCATCACCAGCACCGTGATCGTGCCGGTGAAGATCAGTCCCGTCGAAATTCCGAACCAGGCTTCGGCGCGCGCATCGATCCAGTTGTCGAGCAGCGCGAAGGGCACCAGCAGACCGACGGCGATCACGCCGCCGGGCACCGAATACCCGATCCGTCCGATATGCGCCGCGCCCATCGCCAGCCGGCCCGGGTTGAGACGCTGGTTGAAGGCGATCAAAACGGCGGCCGTCACGGTTGCCAGCGAAGCGACACCGGCAAGCGTGATGGAATTCCGGATAAACCCGAGATACCGGTCCGAAAAGAGGTCCTGTTCCGACCCGATCCCCATCTCGAAAAGCAGAATCAGCGGCAGGACGAACCCGAAAAACACCGGCCCACCGCACAGCAGGATCGCACCGAACCGGGCCCAGCCGTGCAGCTCCGCTGGCGGTGAGCGCTCGAACCGCTTGCCCGCCCCATGACTGCGCGCGGCCCCGCGCTGGGTTCGCTCCAGGATTGCCAGGAACAGCGCGAAGATCAAAAGACAAAGCGCCAACTGCGCCGCGCCGCCCCGATCGGCGAGCGAAAACCAGCTTGTATAGATCCCGGTCGCGAAGGTCTGGATCCCGAAATAGCTCACCGTGCCGAAATCCGCGATGGTTTCCATCACCGCAAGCAGCACACCGCCGGCAATCGCCGGCCGCGCCATGGGCAGCGAAATGGTCCAGAACGCCCCCCAGGGACCACGGCCGAGCGCACGGGCGGCAAGGTTCGCGGTCGCCGATTCCTGCATGAAAGCGGCGCGCGCCAGAAGGTAGACGTACGGGTACAGCACAAGCGTGAGCATGATCGCCGCACCGCCGACACTGCGCACCTCGGGAAACCAGTAGTCGCGCGGCCCCCACCCGGTGACCGCCCTTAGGGCTGTCTGCACCGCGCCTGGATGATCCAGAAAATCGGTGTAGGCATAGCCCATGACGTAGGCGGGAAACGCGAACGGCAAAGCCAGCGCCACCTCGAACAGCCGCACCCCGGGAAACCGGGTCATTGTGACCAGCCACGCCGTGCTCACCCCGATCACCGCGGTGAATACCGCGACCAGAACCATCAGCGCGAGCGTCGTGAGGGTGTAGCGAAGCAACACGGTATCGGCGAGATGCGACAGGGTGTCGAGCGAGCCAAGGGACGCGGCGACAGCGACAGCAACCATCGGCAGCAGGCACAGACCGGCGACGGTCAGCGCGGCGACGGTCAGCGGTTTGCCAGCCAAGGTTCGGCGCGGATGCCGGGTGGACTGTCCCGTTTTGATGCGGTTTGCCAGGAGATCCGTCAGGACATGTCCTCCGCCCTGGTGCGAATGACGCCCGCAGCATCAGCCGTGTTCGCCCCACAGGTCATTCCGGGCCGTCCAACCTCAAAGGGAGCACGCACGATAAACTGTCATCCCATGTTCAACTTTACGCCCTAAATCGCAAACGCCCCGTAGAACGTCAAGGGCAGCGACAAACAAGCGGGCACGCGATCGTTAAAGGGCACCATGCGAAAGCCGGTTCTGACAAAAGCTACGGCGTTGTTTCACCAACCGGCAGGCGTGCCAGGAGCCAATCGGTGAGCGCTTCATCCTCAGGCGGTAGAGCGACGGCGAGACCGCCGGTGAAGTCATTGAACGCAGCCGTATTGAGCGAATTGAGCCCCACCAGAACCGGTAGGCCGCGGGCAAGCGCCTCGGCGATCACCGGCCGGAAACCCCGGCCGTCGGCCTCATGCTTGCCGAATTTGTTGACCAGGAGAAAGTCGGCGCCTCGATCAAGCGTCGCCCCGACCTGCGCAACGGCGGTTTCAAGCGCCGCGGGGTCCAGACGGCAACCGCGCGCATGCCGGCCAAGGCTCTGCGAGATGCGCAAGGTCGGCCCGTCGGGAAGGATTTTGACATCCATGTCGCACGGCCCCTCGTCGCCGCACGCAGTGTTGATCTGAACCGTGCCGCACGGCCGGTACCCGCGCGCCGAGAGCGTTTCGGAAAGCTTGTAAAGAAGCTGATCCATATCGCCCCGGCCGGGCGCTGAGGTATAGGCAATGTCCATCGTGTCTCTTCCACTCACTTACCACGGTCTTTGATCCGCCAACCATGTACCGGCCGGTATATCCGCGCGTGTTTGTTAGTCAATCGATAGGGTTTACGCCAAACAGCCATGGATGAATCCACAACAAAAACACGTAGAGCAAAACACCACACCCGGCCCGCACCAGCGCGCCCGGCCACGACAGGGGCCGCGGCGCCAGGGGCTGCGCCGCAACAGCTTCGCGAAGCGCGGACCATCGCGCGCCCATGTCCCGCTTCTTGCGCCGATCGACCAAGCGGCGACCCAAGAGCGCGAAACCCGCGAAACTTCCAAACACCAAGATGTGCGCGACATCGCCATTCGGGATCAGGTGCGCGCCCGCCCACAGGGCCAGTGCAACGAGCAATGGATGGCGCGTGTAGCGCACGATGCCGGCCCGCGGCGGATCAAAATGGTCGTTCTGCGCGCCGCCGAAGGAAAACGGATTCGGCCGCCCGATCGCAGACGCAACGATCAGGCAAACGACCGGCATGACACACAACGGAACCAGGTTTTGCCAAGGTGCCCAGGACCACAACGGCACGTGCGGCGCCCGCGCGGCGGCGATAAACAACCAGGCCGCCATCAGAAGCGACAAAGCCGAGTAGGCCAAACCGAATCCGGCCGCGCCAAGCCGTGCGACCAGCCAGGGCCGCACCGGCGGACGCAGGGGAAGCGTATGCGTCCCAAAGAACGCCAAAAAAGCCACCGCGAGTTCAAGCCAGCCCACTTCAGATAAGTCCCTTGATCGCCGCTGAGTTCAGTGGGAACGGTCCGTCGTAAAACCACCTTATCCGAACCGTTCGTCCAGCACCCGTTCCACTTGTCCGGCAAACTTCGCCGCGGCCACCGGAAGCGCGCGGCCGCGAAGCTGGCACAGATAAAGCGTTCCGGCGGGCATATCCCGGTCATCGATCGGCAGGCTCATGACGCCGCCCTCGGAGCCCGTTTCCGGAAGTCCGATCGGAATCTGGAATGAAATGAGCTTTTCGCGT
The DNA here is from genome assembly GCA_017643215.1 of Roseibium sp. Taxonomy (GTDB): domain Bacteria; phylum Pseudomonadota; class Alphaproteobacteria; order Rhizobiales; family Stappiaceae; genus Roseibium. The sequence goes on from JAEPNV010000003.1 coordinate 291,219, forward strand.
CTGGGATAGCACCTTAGGAACTCAAAACTGTCGGATTCGACGGACACCGGCAGGGAGACGGACGAGCGCTTGAGCGCCAGATCGAGCAAATGCCGGACACCGTATTGGGCAGCAGGAAGTCCGATCGGATAGTCGGCGCAGTCCCGGATCCGCACTTTTTTCTGACCGGCCAACGGATGGTCCGGCGCCATCACCGCATGCAAGGTCTGGGGCACGGAAACAAGCACTTGAATGTCGCGCAGATAGACCGGCTCGAAAATCAGCGCGATGTCGGCGGACAAATCCACCAGCGCCTGCTCGGCGGCGGCCCGGTCGCGCAGACTGACGCTGAAGGTGACCGCGGGATGCTCCGCGCGGTAGTCGGCGATTTGCTCGGGCAGAAAATAGGGCAGCAACGCCTGGCTGCAGGCGATGGCGACATGACCGCGCCGCTCGCCGGCCAGATCCGCGATTTGGCTCTGCACCTTCTCAAAATCGGACATCTGCCCGCGGATATGGGCGATCAGCAGTTCGCCGGCCGTGGTCAGCCGCACGCCGCGCGGCAACCGCTCAAAGATCGCGACACCGAGTTCCTCTTCCAGCCCCAGCACGCGGCGGTTCAAGGCGGTGGACGTGATGGCCAGCGTTTCGGCCGCCTTCCGGATAGAGCCGGCCCGCGCGATTGTGTCGACATAGGCAAGCGGCATCAAATGGCGCATGGGAAGATGGCAGACCTGTGCATTTTTTACAGCGGTTCGATGCAAACTTAGCAGACGACAGCACCGGGGTCAGCCCGCATGGTTGAAAGAGATAGAATAGGCGCTCCGAAAGCGCCTGCCGCGTTCAGACATCACGACAGGAGAGCCGGACATGTCCTCCCCCCTCTTTTCCCGCCGCGTACTGCTCAAGGCCGGTGCCGCCTTGGCCGGAACCAGCGCGCTCAGCGCCATGCCCCAAATCGCGTCAGCGAGTTCCCCACTGACGGTCGGTTTCATCTATGTCGGGCCAAAAGACGACTTCGGCTACAATCAGGCGCACGCGGAAGGCGCTGCGGCTGTCAAGGCGCTTGAAGGCGTCACCGTCGTTGAGGAGGAAAACGTCGCGGAAACCGTGGACGTCCAGAAGTCCATGGAATCCATGATCAACTTTGACGGCGCGAGCCTGTTGTTCCCGACGTCCTTCGGTTATTTCGACCCGCATATTCTCGAGGTCGCGCCGAAATATGCGGATGTCCGGTTCCAGCACGCGGCAGGACTGTGGTCGGCCGACAAGCACCCGATGAATGTCGGCAGTTATTTCGGCTATATCGGCATGGGCCAGTATCTCAACGGCATCACCGCTGGACATGCCAGCAAGACAAAAAAGATCGGCTTCGTCGCCGCAAAGCCGATCCCGCAGGTTTTGTTGAACATCAACTCCTTCCTGCTCGGCGCGCGCCAGGTCGATCCGGAAATCACCTGCCAGGTCATTTTCACTGGCGAATGGTCGCTGGCGGTCAAGGAAGCCGAAGCCACCAACGCCCTCGCCGATGCCGGCTGCGACGTCATCACCTGCCATGTCGACGGCCCCAAGGTGGTGATGGAAACGGCGGCCGGACGCGATTGCTTCATCTGCGGATATCACGCCAATCAGTCTCCGCTCGCGCCCGAAAAGTATCTGACCGGCGCGGAATGGAACTGGGCCGGGGTCTATACCGGCATGGTCGAGACGGTCATGGCCGGCGGCACGATCGACAATTTCGTGCGCGGTGGTCTGGCCGACGGTTTCATCAAGATGAGCCCGCTTGGACCGGCGGTCTCAGATGCAGCCCGCAACCAATTCGAGGCAACCAAGGCCGAGATCATCAAAGGCGGTTTCGCGGCGATCAAAGGCCCGCTTAACGACAACACGGGCAGTGTCATCGCAGCGGCCGGCGAAGCCTTCGTCGAGACCGACATCAAGCTGGAAAGCATGGATTATCTGGTTGAAGGCGTGATCGGCTCAACGTCGTAACGGATAAAGGGCGCGCGCGGGATGGCGATGGCGGACCAGCCCTTGACGGGCGGCGGAACGGGTGTGTTTGCGGCCGACGGCTGGCAAGCCGCGCTCGCCCGCCGCTCAGAGGCTGTCCTCATCCCGCTCGGCGCATTGCTCGCCGGTTTCCTGGTGTTTTCGCTATTCCTGCTGATCCTTGGAAAATCCCCGGCCGAGTTTTTCGCCCTTGTCTACAAGGCCGGATTCGGCACCTGGTTTTCCTGGCAGAACACGCTGTCACGCACTGCACCGCTCTTGTTCGCCGCGCTCTGCGTCGCCCTTCCCGCGCGGCTCGGTCTGGTGGTGATTGGCGGCGAAGGCGCCATCGTGCTCGGCGGTGTCATGGCCGGCGGGCTTGCTGGCGCCATTACCGGGCTGCCCGGTCCGCTCGCCATTCCCCTGCTCGCGCTCACAGGTGGCCTTGCCGGCGCCGCCTGGATCGGTGCGGTCGGGGCATTGCGCCACTACCGCGGTGTGAACGAAACCATTGCGAGCCTGTTGATGGCCTATATTGCGATCGCGCTGATGAACCATCTGGTGGAAGGCCCGCTGCGTGATCCGGCAAGCCTCAACAAGCCCTCCACCGCCCCGCTCGCCGATCATCTGCGGATCGGCGACATGCCCGGCATGGACGTTCATTGGGGCCTGGCGGTCGGCATCGTCTGCTGTCTTTTGTCCTGGGTGCTGATTGAGCGCACGACATGGGGGTTCGCGGCCCGTGTGGCGGGCGGCAATGTCCGCGCCGCGCAGGTCCAGGGACTTCCCGTCGGCCGGCTGATTGTTGGCTTCACCGCGCTTGGCGGCGCGTTCGCGGGCCTCGCCGGGGCTTTTGAAGTGGCCGCGGTCCATGGCTCGGCCAACGGCTCGCTCGCCACCGGTTATGGCTACACCGGCATTCTGATTGCCTTCCTCGCCCGCCACAATCCGCTCGCCTTGATCCCCGTTGCGATCCTTCTGGCGGGCTTCGAGGCGTCCTCCGGACTGGTGCAGCGGCGCATGGGTCTGCCCGACGCCACGACGCTGGTGCTGCAGGGCTTCGTGTTCATCGCAATCCTATTGAGCGACACGCTTTACGGCCGCTTGCGGATCTTTGCGCCTGAACGCTGGGGGCGCGGCTGATGGACACCGATCTCGGCCTGTGGGCCATTCCCATCGCGATCATCGGCGGCGCGATCCGCGTCTCCACCCCGTTCCTGTTCGTTTCGCTCGGCGAGGTTCTGACCGAACGCTCCGGCCGGATCAATCTCGGTCTGGAGGGGACCCTGGTGTTCGGTGCGATGAGCGGTTACGCCGTTGCGTATCTCACCGGCTCACCCTGGGCCGGGGTTCTGGCCGCCGCCCTTGCCGGCTCGGTCCTTGGACTGGTCCACGGCCTGATCTGCTCCCTGCCCCGGGTCAATGACATCGCCATCGGCATCGCGATGATGCTGCTTGGCATGGGCCTCGCGTTCTTTTTCGGAAAACCCTACATCCAGCCGGTCGCGCCGGATCTGCCCTCGATCAACTTCGGCTGGTGGTCGGACCTGCCCCAGGTGCAGGCCGCGCTGCGGGTCAATGTTCTGTTCCTGATTGGCATCGCCGCCGCCATCTTCATGTGGTGGATGTTCCGCGCGACCCGCATCGGCCTGTTGATCCGCGTGGTCGGAGACAGCACGGATGCTGCAAGGGCCATGGGCCTTCGCCCGGCGCTCATTCGCACGCTGGCGACCGCCGCGGGCGGAGCGTTCGCGGGCATCGGCGGAGCATACTTGTCCCTATTCTATCCCGGCAGCTGGAACGAGGGCATTTCCTCCGGCCAGGGCCTGATGGCCGTCGCGCTTGTCATCTTCGCGCGCTGGAACCCGATCGCCTGTTTTTGGGCCGCGCTCTTGTTCGGCGGTGCCGGCGCCCTCGGACCGGCTCTGCAATCGGCGGGTTTTTCGGAAGGCTACTACCTCTTTTACGCCGCGCCCTATGTGCTGACGCTCGGCGTCTTGATCGCAACCTCCTCGCCCACCCGCGCCATGCATGGCGCGCCCGGCGAGTTGTCCATCACCAAATAGGAGACATCCCATGAGCGGATTGGGCGGCCTCAACAAATCGGAAAACGGCGTGGTGCTGGGCCTTGTTCAGCTTCAGCTTCCCGTGGTCGAGACAAGGGCGGATCTTGCCACCCAGACCGGCAAAATCGTCGCCATGGTCGCCAAGGCCCGGCGAAATATGCCGACCATGGATCTTGTGGTGTTTCCCGAATACGCCCTGCACGGTCTGTCGATGGACACCAATCCGGAGATCATGTGCGCCATAGACGGCCCGGAAGTCGCGGCCTTCAAAAATGCCTGCATCGACAATGACATCTGGGGCTGCTTTTCGATCATGGAAGCCAACCCGGATGGCAATCCGTGGAACACCGGGATCATCATCGACAACACCGGCGACGTGAAACTCTATTACCGCAAGCTCCATCCCTGGGTGCCGGTCGAGCCCTGGGAGCCCGGAGACCTCGGCATTCCGGTCATTGATGGTCCCAATGGCGCGAAGATCGCGCTGATCATCTGTCACGACGGCATGTTTCCCGAAATGGCGCGAGAAGCCGCCTATAAGGGTGCGGAAATCATGCTGCGCACCGCCGGTTACACCGCTCCGATCCGCGACAGCTGGCGGTTCACCAATCAGTCGAACGCCTTTTGCAATCTGATGGTCACCGCCAATGTCTGCATGTGCGGCTCCGACGGCACCTTCGACAGCATGGGCGAAGGCATGATCGTCAATTTCGACGGCACGATCATGGCCCATGGCGCCAGCGGGCGGGCCGATGAGATTATCACCGCCGAGGTGCGTCCAGACCTGGTGCGCGAGGCGCGGGCCGGCTGGGGCGTTGAAAACAACATCTACCAGTTCGGCCACCGCGGTTACGTTGCGGTCGCTGGCGGCGCGATGGACTGCCCTTACACCTACATGACCGACCTTGCCGCTGGCCGCTATCGCCTCCCCTGGGAAGATGAGGTCAAGGTCACCGACGGCACCTCCTGCGGCTTTCCGGCCCCGACCCGTCTCTATGGCCAAAAGGCGCCGGAGGCCGCCGAATAATGGACACGGCCACGCTCACAGTCACGGTTCCGTCCGACCCTTACCCCTGGCCCTACAACGGCGATTTGCGGCCGGACAACACGGCCCTGATCGTCATCGACATGCAGACCGACTTTTGCGGCAAAGGCGGATATGTCGACAAGATGGGCTACGATCTGAGTCTCACCCGGGCGCCGATCGAACCGATCAAGGCCGTGCTCGCCGCTATGCGCGGCAAGGGCTACCATATCATCCACACGCGTGAGGGGCACCGGCCGGACCTCTCCGACCTTCCGGCCAACAAGCGCTGGCGGTCGCGCCAGATCGGCGCGGGGATCGGCGATCCCGGCCCTTGCGGCAAGATCCTGGTGCGTGGTGAGCCGGGCTGGGACATCATCGACGAACTCTCCCCGGCGCCAGGCGAAATCATCATCGACAAGCCCGGAAAAGGCTCCTTCTGCGCAACGGACCTGGAACTCATCCTGCGGACAAAGGGCATCGACAACATCGTGCTGACCGGCATCACCACCGATGTTTGTGTGTCGACGACCATGCGGGAGGCCAATGACCGCGGCTTCGAGTGCCTGTTGCTGGAGGATTGCTGCGGAGCGACCGACAAGGGCAACCATGAGGCCGCGATCAAAATGGTCAAGATGCAAGGCGGGGTGTTCGGCGCCGTCTCCGACAGCACAACCTTGATCGAAAACCTGCCATGACGGTCAAGAGCACCAATCCCCAAGGCGCGCTGGGTGTCGAAACCGTCGGAATGACCATGCGGTTCGGCGGGTTTACCGCGCTCGATCACGTCTCGGTCGGCGTGGCCCCGGGCTCGTTTCATGCGCTGTTGGGTGAGAACGGCGCGGGCAAGTCGACGCTCGTCAAATGCATGATGGGCTTTTACCACGCGAGCGAAGGCCAGCTCATGGTCGGCGGACACGAGGTGGAGGTGCCGGATCCGCGCGCCGCCCACGCGCTTGGCCTTGGCATGGTCTACCAGCACTTCACGCTGGTCCCCTCCCTCACCGCCGCCGAGAACCTGGTGATCAGCCGGGGCGACACGCCGCAGGTGATCGACTGGCGCGCCGAAAGCGAAAACCTCCGCGCGTTCATGGCCAAAATGCCCTTCTCCGTGCCTCTCGATCAGCCGGTGCGGGCGCTCGCGGCCGGCGAGAAACAGAAACTGGAAATCCTCAAGCAGCTTTATCTTGGCCGCAAGTTTCTGATCCTGGACGAACCCACATCGGTCTTGACGCTGGAAGAAGCCGATGAGGTCCTCGGCCATGTCCGGAGCCTGTGCGAGGCCGGCCAGATTTCCGTCCTGATGATCACGCACAAGTTTCGGGAGGTCACCGCCTACGCCGACGAGGTTTCGGTTCTGCGCCGCGGCAAGCTGGTTGGCGCCGGCAAGGTGGCCGATCTGTCGCACGCCGATATGGCCGCGATGATGATGGGCGACCAGGCGCCGGCCGCGCCCGCCGACCGCGCGGGACAAAGCGGCGCACCGGTCCTCAGTGTCTCGGGTGCGCGCGCCCTTGACCGCTCGGGGCTGAAGGATGTCACCATCGACGCGCTCAATGTCCGGGAACGGGAAATTGTCGGCATCGCGGGCATCTCCGGCAACGGCCAGATGGAGTTCATGGAGATCCTGACCGGACAGCGGCCGGTGAAGGCCGGCTCCATCGTTGTCAACGGCACCTCCTATCACGCGACCCGCGAGGAAGCGCGGATCAATTGCGTGCGCTATCTGCCCGAAGAACCGCTTCACAACGCCTGTGCCCCGAAAATGTCCGTCACGGAGAACATCGCATTCCGCAGCTTCGACATGAACGGCAGCGGCACCCGTTTCTGGCTCTCCAATTCCGAAATGCGCTGCCGGGCGGCGGAGCTTGTCGAGGCCTTCAAGGTCAAGACCGCATCACTCGACAGCCAGATGGCGTCCCTTTCGGGCGGGAATGTCCAGCGCGCGGTCCTCGCCCGCGAACTCACCGGCGAGGTCGATCTTCTGATCATCTCCAATCCCTGCTTCGGCCTCGACTTTTCGGCCGTTGCCGAAATCCGCGCCCGCATCATGGACGCGCGCAACAAGGGCGCCGCCGTCCTCTTGATGTCGGAGGACCTCGATGAAATCCTGGAACTCGCCGACCGGGTGCTGGTGATGTCGGAAGGCCGGATCGCCTATGAATGCCGGGCGGACGAAGCCGATGTCGCCACCATCGGCCACCACATGGGAGGACATGCGTGATGGCGGTTGTCGCGGCCGCGCGCCCGTTCGCGTTCTCCTTTGATGTCGGCTCCACCGCGCTGATCGTCATTGATATGCAGCGCGATTTCATCGAGCCGGGCGGATTTGGCGCCGCGCTCGGCAATGATGTCGCGCCGCTCGCCCGGATTGTCCCGACCGTCGCCCGCCTGATCGCCGCGGGCCGGGCCGCCCACATCCCCGTCATCCACACAAGGGAGTGCCACAAACCGGACCTCTCGGACTGCCCGCCGGCCAAACGCGGCCGCGGCGCGCCAAGCTTGCGTATCGGCGATGAGGGCCCCATGGGGCGCATTCTGATCGCCGGAGAACCGGGTGCCGATATCGTGCCGGAACTGTCGCCGTTGCCGGGCGAACGCGTCATCGACAAACCGGGAAAGGGCGCGTTTTGCCAAACAGAACTGGGCGCATACCTCCAGGAGCTCGGCATTCGCAGCCTGATCTTTGCCGGAGTGACAACGGAAGTGTGCGTCCAGACCACCATGCGTGAGGCGAACGACCGTGGTTTTGAGTGCCTTTTGGCGACCGACGCGACAGAAAGCTATTTTCCCGAATTCAAGACGGCCACCATCGACATGATCCGCGCCCAGGGCGCGATTGTCGGCTGGACGGCCACAACGGCGGACATCGGCGTTGCGCTCCGCGGCTGACTCATTAATCGTTCCAGATCTTGTGTCCGGCGGGTGGCGCGACTTCGCGTTCGTTCCGTTCCGGGATGGCGTCGAAATCTGTGAAATCTGCTCCGGCGAACCGGCCGTCGCGCTTTTAAAGTACCACCCGGGCGCCACGGTGCCCCGCCACATGCACACCGGGCTTGAAACGATTCTCGTCCTGGAAGGCAGCCAAAGCGACGAAAAAGGACGCTATCGCGCCGGCACGATGGTGCTCAATCCGGAAGGTAGCATCCACTCGGTTTGGTCGGACGAGGGATGCGTCGTATTGATCCAGTGGGAACGCCCGGTCAAGATCCTGGAAGAGGACGAATAAAAATGAACACTACTCCAGATCTAAGCCGGCTGAGTTTTGACATATCCGCGTTACATGCGGCTTACCAGGCCGGCGTGCGGCCGGCGGATGTTGTGCGCGAAGCCTATCGCCGGATCGGTGCGGTGGCCGATGACGGCATCTTTCTGCATCTAAAGGCCCTTGAGGATCTGGTGGCCGAAGCCGAGGCGCTGCCGCCCTTCGACGCTCGGAGCCACCCGCTGTGGGGCATTCCGTTTGCGATCAAGGACAACATCGACCTTGCCGGAACACCGACGACCGCCGCCTGCCCCGCCTATGCCTATGACGCTAAGGATGACGCCTTCGCGGTCACGGCATTGCGCAGCGCCGGCGCGCTGGCGATCGGCAAGACCAATCTCGACCAGTTCGCCACCGGTCTTGTCGGGATCCGCTCCCCCTACCCGCCGCCGAAAAACGCGGTCGACCCCGAAATCGTCCCGGGCGGTTCATCCTCCGGGTCGGCCGTTGCCGTGGCGCATGGCATCGTGTCGTTCTCGCTCGGCACGGATACGGCGGGATCCGGCCGCGTGCCGGCCGCGCTCAACAACATTGTCGGCCTGAAACCGACGCTCGGCGCCCTGTCCGGCACCGGCGTCGTTCCAGCCTGCCGAACGCTCGACACGATCTCGATTTTTGCGCTGACGGTGCAAGATGCCTGGCGCGCGTTCCAATGCGCCGCCAAATACGATCCGGCCGATGCCTTCGCGCGGCCCTTGCGGACGCCGGAGCTGTGCGCGCCGCCAAGTCCGGTGACGATCGGCGTTCCCAACTCTGAAACGATCGCGTTTTTCGGTGATGCTATCCAGGCCGAGAGTTTTCAGGCGGCCTTGAACACGCTTGAGACGCTCGGGGCGCGCATTGTGCCGATGGATTTCACGCCCTTCTACAAGATCGCCGACATGCTTTATGAAGGCGCATGGGTCGCCGAGCGCATGACCGTGATAGAGGATCTCCTAAAGAACAATCCGGACGCTGTTCATCCGGTCACTCGCGAGGTGATCAGCGCGGCGGACCGGCTTAGCGCAGCCGATGCCTTCCGCGGCATCTACCGCCTTGCCGAGTTGAAGCGGGTGGCGGAACCGCTGCTGAAAAGCGTCGACCTTCTGTGTGTCCCGACAATTCCGACATTTTACTCGGTTGCGGATCTTGAGGCCGATCCGATCACACCGAATTCGCGGCTGGGGACCTATACGAATTTCGTCAATCTGATGGACCTGTGCGCGATCGCGGTTCCGGCCGAACCACGCTCAGACGGACGGCCGGGCAGCATCACCCTGCTTGCGCCATCGGGCCAGGATGTACTGCCGGCCGCCGTCGCAAACGCCCTGCATCGCAGCACGGCGCCGACGCTCGGGGCCACCGGCCACGGTCTTCCATCGGCCGAACAATTGCCGGCCGGGCCACTTGGCTCGGAAATCGAAATTGCGGTTGTTGGCGCGCATATGTCCGGGCTGCCGCTTAATTCGGACCTCACGACCCGAGGCGGCCGGTTTCTGTCCAGGACTTGCACAGCCGCGGCCTATCGCCTCTATGCGCTGGCCGGGGGTCCACCGGCGCGGCCTGGCCTGTTGCGGGCCGCGAACGGGGCTTCGATCGAAGTGGAAACCTGGGCTCTGCCCGAAACCGCATTCGGGGATTTCTTGCGCACGGTTCCCGCCCCGCTCTCGATCGGCGCGGTCCGCCTAGCCGATGGCCGGGAGGTCAAGGGATTCCTTGTGGAAGCGGCCGGGATCGATGGCGCCGACGATATCACAGACCATGGCGGATGGCGGCCGTTCCTGGCGCAGGCCAGTTGATCGCCAATAGGCCGGTCCGGAGAAAGGTGTATGGGGCCGCCCGCGGTTTCGCCATTGGCGCTAGGCGATCGCCGCCATGGCGGCAATGAGCGCATCGCCATCGGCAGGCCCGACATCCAAATGGGTCACGATCCGCAGCCGCCTGGAGCCGACGACCGTTACGGTGACATCCCTTTCGCGCAGGCGCCGCGCCGTTTCTCGGGCATCGGGCGCGGACGGGGCAAGATCCGCGATAACGATGTTGGTGTCGACCGGCAGGACCGCCTCGATCGCCGGAAGGTCCGCGAGCCGCGCGCCGATGGACTTGGCCAGGGCGTGATCGTCGGCCAGCCGCGCGACATGATGGTCAAGTGCGTAGAGGCACATCGCCGTCAGGACGCCGGTCTGGCGCATGGCCCCGCCCCATCGGCGTTTCAACAGCCAGGCGTCCTCAATGAAAGCGCGAGATCCGGCCAGAACCGCACCCACCGGGCAGCCAAGGCCTTTGGTGAACGCAATCCAGGCGCTGTCGAAGTCTCGAGCATAGTCGGCCGCCGGTATGCCGGTCGCGACCTGCGCATTGAGAAGGCGGGCACCGTCCAGATGGGTTGCAAGACCGGCCGATTTGGCCGCGGCCGCCACCGCGTTGAGCTGGTCCACCGGCCAAACGGCGCCACCGGCCAGATTGGCGGTCTGCTCGGCCACCAGAAGGCGGCTGCGGGGCGCGTGCGCCGAGCGGGGACGGACATGGTCCCTCACCTGATCGGGCGTGAGCATGCCGCGTTCCCCGTCAACCGGGCACATCATGACACCGGACAGCGCCGCCGGCCCGCCGCTTTCTGCGAAGATGATATGACTTTCGCGGGTGCAGATGACTTCGTCGCCGGGCCGCGTATGGACGGCAATCGCGATCTCGTTGCACATCGTGCCGGACGGTAGGAACAGCGCCGCGTCCATCCCAAGCAGTTCGGCAACACGTGCGCACAGCTCCAAGGTCGCCGGATCCGCGTCGTGACGCTCGTCGCCCAAGTCGACGGTCAAGGCGGCTTCCCGCATCGCCCGGGTCGGGCGGGTCTGGGTATCTGAATAAAACTCATGCATGGATTGGACAGTCCTCATTCGCCCTCCAACATCTAGCTTTGGGCCGGCCGGCGTCCACGCCCACAAACAGTGAAGGTGTTTGAACGGCCGGACGGGTAAATCTTGCCGTCTGCTCAACAACACGTGACGGGCCATAACGCGAGCGTGATGTAAAACGGTATTGGTTCTTTAACCCGCTTTGGTAGACTTCGCCCATGTTGAGGATCTTTCTGATTGTGGCGATGGTTTTTGCCGCCCCGATGCAAAACATCGTGGGGACGGACAAGTTTTCGCTGTCAGAACCGCAAATCAGCGCATCCATCGATTTGATATCAAAGGACTTTCTGGCCACGGCGGATCGGACCTGTTGCGAGGACGCCAAACCGCCGGAAACAGAACGCACGCCCTGCAAACCGGATTGCAAAGGCGTGATCACCATTGCCGGAACCGTTGCCGGCGATACGGGACAAGGCCATGGACCGCCTCGGGCAACGGCCAACGTCTCCCTGGCAAACCCGGTGGATCTCCGCCCTCCGATTTCGTGATTTTCGAAAATTGCGTGCGCGCCAGCGCACCTGAAAATCAGTGAAATTTGAGGAGTATCCCCGTGCTTACACGACGGAACCTACTGGTCGGCGGTCTGGCCTTCGCGGCCGCGTCCCCCTTGGCGGGTGCAAGGGCGCATCATACCGCCAAGTTCAAAAAGACCTTCAAGCTCAATCCGCTCTACGAGCCGCAGCGCGTCCGCTATGCCTTGTCCTACGCGCCTGGCACGATCGTGGTCGATCCCCGCAATCATTTTCTCTATCTGGTCGAAGGCTGGGGCCGCGCGCGGCGCTACGGTGTGGGCGTCGGGCGCGCCGGACTGGCCTTCAAAGGCCAGGCGGTCGTGCAACGCAAGGCCGAATGGCCGAGCTGGACCCCGACTAAAAACATGATCCGCCGCGAACCGGAAAAATACGCCCGTTATGCGGGCGGCGTGCCAGGTGGCATCAACAATCCGCTCGGCGCGCGGGCGCTTTATTTATACCGCAACGGCCGCGATACGTACTACCGGATACACGGGACCACCCAGCCGTCGTCGATCGGCCGATCGGTATCGAACGGCTGTATCCGGATGATCAATGACCATGTGATTGATCTTTATGCCCGTGTTCCGGTCGGAACACCGGTCGTCGTTCTGTAACGCCCAGTTCAACGGACGACAGCGATGACCATTAAACTGACGCGGCGGCGGTTCGTCACTACGGGCGCAAGCCTGGCCGGTTTGGCGCTCGCCGGATGCACGACAACGTCGGAGACGGCCGGGCCGGTGCACCCGCTTGCCATGTTCGACGCGGCTTTTGCAAAAAACTATGGCGCCCGGCCAGGTGAACAATTCCCTGTTCCGGCGCTGGACCCAAAAGTCCTGCCGCCGGAGTTCCGGCGCCAGCGGGTTGCGTACAGGACCGACGAACCGGCGGGATCGGTCATCGTCGATACCAGGACATTCTACCTTTACCTGGTGGAACCGGACCGCACCGCCATGCGCTACGGCGTCGGTCTGGGAAGGCAGGGCTTTGAATGGTCCGGCCGCGCCCGGGTCGCCTGGAAACGGCCCTGGCCCAAATGGACTCCGCCCGACAGCATGATCGCGCGGGAGCCGCATCTTGAAAAATGGAGTGTCCGTAATGGCGGCATGCCGCCGGGCCTCGGCAACCCGCTTGGTGCGCGAGCCCTCTACATCTTTGAGGGCAATATCGACACGCTCTACCGTTTGCATGGCACCAACGAGCCGCACTCCATCGGCAAGGCCGTCTCCAGCGGCTGTGTGCGGCTCATCAATCAGGACGTGATCGATCTTTACGACCGGGTCCGGCCCGGCGCGCCCATCCTCGTGACTTGACAAAACCGGCGCTGCCTATGGCACGCCAAACCATTGAGGAGCACCCTCATGAAGAAATCGAGCAAAACGAAATCCGCTCAAAAATCCAGAAAGCCCAAATCGGCGTACGCCGCGGAGAAAGTCGAGCCCAACCGCCGGGACGTTCTGCGGAAACTGCGCAATGGCGCCATCGGCCTTGGTCTCGTCGGCGGTGCCGGGGCAATCATCGCGAACATGGTCAGCAACACCACGCATGCCCACGACCTGACCCGGGTCGCCAACGGCCGGCCGACGATCGTTCAGGTGCACGATCCCAATTGCTCCTTGTGCGTTTCCTTGCAGCGCGAAACCAAACGGGCACTCAACCGGTTTGATGACGGCGAGCTCGACTATGTGATTGCCAACATCAAATCGGCCAAGGGCCGCGCGTTTGCCAACCGTTATGGCGTCCAGCATGTCACGTTGCTCCTGTTCAATGGTGACGGCGAATTGCAGGCGATCCTGGAAGGCCAGCGGGGCCAGCACGAACTTCATCGCGCCTTTGAACAACTGGTCTCGGGTTAACAGCCAAAACGCGGGCCAGCCGACCGGAGGGGCGCGCGGCGTCAACGCGCAAGCCGCGCGTCCAGAGCGCCGCGCGGTCCAACCAGTCCCAGGCCGTATTTTGCGAACCCAAAGGGCGCACACGCGCACCGATTTTAATCGACCAGATATCGACTTAGCGTGAAACAGGTGTGGATCGAATGGTCGGGCGGGCAAACGGTCACCATATGGCGCTCACAACGCCATCCGGTCAGGCCGCGAGGAAGGTGTTGCCCCCAGACACAAGCCGTTGAAAGTGACGAGCAACATGAAACCTTTTGGACCGAACATATGGATCATGGATGGCGACGATGTCCGTATGTTCGGCGTCTTGCCGTTCACGACACGGATGACGGTCGTTCGGCTGGCGTCGGGCGGCCTTTGGCTTCACTCGCCCGTCCAACCGACGCTAGAGCGTCAACGCGCCATTGACCAATTGGGCACGGTGGAGCACCTCGTTGCGCCCAACAAGATCCACAGCCTGGGCATCGAACCGTGGAAAGCCCTCTATCCGTCCGCCAAGGTCTGGGCCTCTCCGGCATTCAGCAAGCGCCACCCCGACATCGCCGTCGATGCGCTGCTGACAAACAACCTCGAAACACCTTGGAACCGTGACATCGATCATTGTGTGATTGAAGGACATGCCGTGCTCGACGAGGTCGAGTTCTTGCACAGACGGTCCGGCACGCTGATCGTCACGGACATGATCCAAAAACACGAGGCAGCCGGTAATTCGTGGATGTGGCGCGGCGTCAAACACGTGGCGGGCGTGTTGGGAAAGGATGGAGGCGTCTCCTTGGACATCAAGCTCAGCATTCGGGACAAGGCGGCGCTGCGCCGGAGCATAGACACCATCTTGGGTTGGGATTTCGACAATCTCATCATCTCGCACGGCCGTTGCCTGACCGGCGGCGCAAAGGACGACGTCCGCCGCGCGTTCCACTGGATCGGGGGCAGTTAATCGTCTGGCGCAAGGGCAACAATCGGTACCCAGCCAGCCTCTGCCCGTGACAGATCATTGGATAAAAGTTCGTTGTATCGGTGATCTGATCACGCACTCGGTGGCGATGGTTCCAATACCGCGTCCTGCGGCCGCTTGATCGCACCCACGGCGGCTTGATCGCTCCCGCAAACCGGTCCTATGCATTTGCGTCCGATTGTGAATCCCGTCATGGGCCACACAAGGCGAAAACCGTGTGTCCTGGCACGATCGGCGTTCCGCCGCGAGCCGACCTTTGAGCGACGGACCTTAAATGGATGACTTCACGCCAGATCGTCCAACGACCGAACAAACAACCGATGGATCAGTCTCGAAGTCCGAGGCGGCGCAATCGCGAGTATAGGGTTGTCGGTTTCATTTCGAGCAGCTCTGCCGCGCCGCCTGGGCCAGAGACCCGGCCACCGGCGGCGTCAACGGCGGCTTTGATATTCGCCATTTCCCGTCCGCGCATTTCCGCGTCCGTCTCGAATGCCTTCGTGACTTTTTTATCCTCGACAACCGCCGTACGCGGCAAGATGTTTGGCAGTTCGAAGCTTAGCCGGCCGCCCTGGGAAAGGATCGCCGCCCGCTCAATCACGTTCTCCAACTCTCGCGCATTGCCCGGCCAGTCATAGGCCATCAGATCTGCCACATTGGCCCGTGACAGCATGGGCTTTGAGATGTTGAGTCTCTGGCAACATAGCTTCAGGAAATGCTCGGCCAACGGCGGAATATCATCCGGGCGGTCACGCAACGGCCGCAGCATGATGGGAAAGACATTCAACCGAAAATAGAGGTCTTCGCGAAACCGGCCAGCCTCGACCTCCGTCTGCAGGTCTCGGTTGGTGGCAGCGATGATCCGGACATTTGTCTTGCGGGTTTTTTCTTCGCCGACGCGTTCATAGCTCTTGTCCTGAAGGACTCTCAAGAGCTTTCCCTGAAGTTCCATTGGGATCTCGCCGACCTCGTCGAGAAACAGTGTTCCACCATCAGCGAGCTCGAACCGCCCCACTCTGTCGCGCAGCGCGCTGGTAAACGCACCGCGGACATGCCCGAAAAACTCGCTTTCAAACAGTTCCCTTGGAATTGCCGCGCAGTTCACCCGGATCAGCGGCCTTTCATGGCGGGGGCTGTCGTCGTGGATCGCCTGGGCGACCAGTTCCTTGCCGGTACCGCTTTCGCCGATAATCAGAACATTTGCTTCAGTGGATGCAACCAGCTCAATCTGGCGGATCGTGTCGGCAATCGCGGTCGAACTTCCAATAATCTCCCGATGATTTCTTTGGGCGCGGATTTCTTCCTGGAGATAGGCGTTTTCCATCTCCAAGCGGTTCCGTAACCGGTCCACTTCTGCAAGAGCCTCCGTGAGCTGGCGTTCCTGCTCTTTCCGTTGCGAAATATCCCGGAACAAGATCACCGCACCCAGAACCGCATCCGCGTCAAGAATCGGCGTTGACGTGTATTCGACCCTGACAGGCTTCCCATCCTTTCGCCAAAACATCTCGTCCTCGACCCTGTTAACCCGGGCGTGGCGGAAGGAATTGTAGATCGGGCATTTTTCCGCCGGATATGCGGAGCCATCGGGATGCTTGTGGTGAATAAGCGAATGCATGTCGCGGCCGATGAGATCGGCGGCGCTCCAGCCCAACATCCGTTCGGCGGCCGGATTGACGAAGGTTGTTTTCCCGTCGGCGTCCACACCGTAAATCCCGTCCCCGGCAGCCGTTAGAATGAGGTCGTTCAGCCGCGCCATCTCGTGGAAGAACCGCTGAAGGCGGCGCCATTCCATGATCCCAGAGTGTTTTGCGGCCGCATCGTCGGTTTCGATTTCGCGGCGTGATTGCTCGACCAGATCACAGGCGGACAAAACGAGAAATGTCCGATTCTCGTCCTTGAAAGCCTTGCAGGCATATTCAAGTGCCAGGCTGCTGCCGGTCTGGTGACACCCTTCGATCCGCCGGGTCCAGGCAAAGCCGCGATAGATCGCTTCTTCCGCGAAAACGGCAATCTCAGATTCAAAACCGGGGTGCAGCGCTGTGAAGGTTGTATTAGCGAGCGTTTCAAGCCCGAACAACTCGCAAGCGGCTTCATTGGCCGCAATGATGCAATCGGTGCCGGGTTCGACAATCATTGATGGCTGAGGCATCCAGGAGACGACAGCCGTGAGCATCGTCGGTCCGACCGGATTTCCTGCTCCAAACATTTTCCAATCGCCAATGCCAGGCGGCGCGTGATTACTCAATTTCGTAATTCCGTTTATTCAATCTCGTAAATTACAAAATCGCATAAATAGCCCTTCGCCGCCAGCACCATTTAAATCATTGATATTATTGAATTTAACTTCCTTGTGCGTTTTGGCACATCGCTTGCTTTTCTAAAACGCATAGCGCCGCGGTGATACGGCCGGGGCAGTGGCAGGCAAATGCCGAACGAGACGCGGCAACGGCGGAAAGGAACTCCAATGGCAGTCAAGAGTCTTGGCAATCCCTATGATGGTGATGTCGATCTGGTTCACGGCGCGGCATGTGAATGCAAGGCCTGCAGCGAAGGGCACGGTCATCATCACGACGCGCCTTCGACGGATCAGTTGCCGACCAGCAGTGAAGCCATGATGGAGCGGGCGATCGAAAGCGCGGTCGTACGGTCTGTGTTCGGCCAAAACGAATTCTCTCGCCGGTCTTTTGCCAAGATGCTCGGTGGCACCACACTGGCCGGCGCCCTGGCATCCGTTTTCCCGATCGACCAGGCAAAGGCCCTTCTGCTCGATGAACTGGGGACACCTGAGAAGACCGATCTGAACATTGGATTTGTTCCCATCACCTGCGCGACGCCGATCATCATGGCGCAGCCCATGGGTTTTTATGAAAAGCACGGCCTTAATGCGGATGTGATCAAGACCGCCGGCTGGGCCGTTGCCCGTGATAAATCATTAAATGGCGAATATGACGCCAGTCACATGCTGACGCCGATGCCGTTGGCGATGACATTGGGCGCGGGCTCGACCGCGGAGCCCTACATCATGCCGGCAGTTGAAAACATCAACGGCCAGGCGATCGTCCTTCACAACGATCACCTCGACAAGCGCGATCCCAAACAGTGGAAAGGTTTCAAGTTTGGGGTGCCGTTTGAATACTCCATGCACAATTTCCTGCTCCGCTACTATGTCGCCGAACACGGTCTTGATCCCGACCAAGACATTCAGATCCGCGTCGTGCCGCCGCCGGAGATGGTGGCGAACCTGCGCGCGGGCAACCTCGATGGTTACCTTTCGCCCGATCCGTTCAATCAGCGGGCTGTCTGGGAAAAGATCGGATTCATCCACATTCTCACGAAAGATATCTGGGAGGGGCATCCGTGTTGCGCGTTCGCGTCCAGCAAGGCGTTTGCGGTCGAATTGCCGAACACCTATGGCGCGCTGTTAAAGGCCATTGTCGACGCCACGCAATATGCGGCCAATCCGGACAACCGCGTTGAAATTGCCGAAGCAATTTCTCCAACGAACTACCTCAACCAGCCCGTGCCGGTGGTTCAGCAGGTCCTCACCGGCCGGTTCGCAGATGGGCTAGGAAACGTCCAGGACGTCCCGGATCGCATCGACTTCGATCCTTTCCCCTGGCATTCGATGGGAGTGTGGATTCTGACCCAGATGAAGCGTTGGGGCTATATCGAAGGCGATGTCGACTACAAATCGGTGGCCGAAGAGGTGTACCTGGCGTCCGACTGTGCGCGGATCATGCGCGAACTTGGTTATGAAGCGCCGACCGAGACCTATGAGAAGTACACGATCATGGGCAAGGAGTTCGATCCGGACAAACCGGAAGAATATGTTCAGTCGTTCGCGATCGGACGGGCGTGATCGATGGAATTGTTTGCGAAACCCCTTCCGCTTCGATTGCGATCGATCATCCTTTCGGTCGCGATCCTCGCACTCACGCTCACACTTTGGGAACTCTCCATACCGTCCCAGAAGGATGCTGGCGAACTCACCGAGTATGAGCTTCTTACGGGCGGCGGCGCGCCGAAAGCCGGCATTCCACCGCCATCCGAAGTGCTGTCAAAAGCCTGGGAGCAATTGTCGGACCCGTTTTACGATGCGGGCCCCAACGACAAGGGCATCGGCATCCAGATTGGTTATTCACTGTACCGGGTCTTGACGGGATACTTTCTCGCCGCGGCCATCGCCATTCCGCTCGGGTTTTTGATCGGCATGTCGCCGCTCATGTACAAGGCGCTTGACCCCTATATCCAGATTCTCAAGCCGATATCGCCGCTGGCCTGGATGCCACTTGCTTTGTTTGTCATCGGAGACAGTCAGGCATCGGCCATCTTCGTAATCTTCATCTGCTCAATCTGGCCGATGTTGATCAACACGGCCTTTGGAGTGGCCGGTGTCCGAAAGGACTGGATCAATGTCGCCCGAACCCATGAACTCGGGTCGATCAAGACAGCCTTCACAGTGATCTTGCCGGCCGCTGCCCCGACGATTTTGACGGGGATGCGGATCTCCATCGGGATTGCGTGGCTGGTCATCGTGGCTGCTGAGATGTTGGTCGGCGGAACCGGGATTGGATACTACGTCTGGAACGAGTGGAACAATCTCGACCTCACTTCGGTGATTTTCTCGATCCTGATGATCGGCGTGGTCGGGATGATCCTGGACGCAATCTTCGGCGCGGTTCAGCGCGGCGTGCAATACACTGAGTGAGGACCGGCAATGGCAAATTCATTCCTGAGTATCGAGGGACTTGCTAAACGCTTCCCCTCGCCGGACAGCGGCTCCGAACCTTTGACGGTTTTCGAAGACGTCAGTTTTTCGATCGAAAAAGGCGAATTCGTTTGCATCATCGGGCATTCGGGCTGCGGTAAATCGACAATCATGAACGTCTTGGCCGGGCTTGATGAGGCGACCGAAGGCGGCGTCATCATGAACGGCAAGGAGGTCAAGGGCCCAAGTCTCGACCGCGGCGTGGTGTTTCAAAACTACTCGCTTCTGCCCTGGCTGTCGGCGCTCAAGAACGTGACCTTTGCGGTCAAGGCCCGGCATCGGGAGTGGTCGCGCGAACAGGTGATGGCGCACTCCTACAAGTACCTCGAAATGGTTGGGCTGTCAGGAGGCGCCGAACTGCGCAAACCCTCACAATTGTCCGGTGGCATGCGCCAGCGCGTCTCCATCGCGCGCGCTTTTGCGATACAGCCAGAGCTTCTTCTGCTCGATGAGCCGTTCGGAGCGCTTGACGCGCTCACGCGTGGCACCATCCAGGACGAGCTTTTGAAGATCTGGCGCGGGACCAACCAGACGGTCTTCATGATCACACATGACGTGGACGAAGCCATCTATCTCGCCGACCGCATCCTCTTGATGACCAACGGGCCGCTCGCCCGGGTGGCTGAATCGGTCGAGGTCGGAATTCCCCGGCCCAGATCCCGGGACGAAATCGTCGAACACCCCGACTACTACAAGGTCCGCAACCACCTCGTCCATTTCCTCGCCCGGCGCTCAAAGGAGCTTGCCGGCACAAAGAGCACGTTGCCGGGCGGCCGGCCGGAGACGGTCCGGTTCGGTGACGATGACACAACGGAACCTGAACGGCCCAACGTTTACGCAATCAATCAGTAAAACATGGAGGACCCCATGAACCAGATGACGATCACAGAACCCCTCATGAGCAAGGATGATGTTGCTTCGCTGATCCTTGCCGCCAAAAAGCAGTCGGGGCTGACCTGGGAGGGGATCGCCGAAAAAATCGGCATGTCGCCAGTCTGGACGCATTCGGCCTGTGTCGGCATGAACTCCATGCCCACGGAAAAGGCCGAAGCGCTGGTGTCGCTGCTGGGGCTGCCCGTCGAGGCGGTCAGTGTCCTGGAAGAATGCCCGACGAAGGTATGGTCGCAGGCCGTGCCGACCGATCCGTGTATCTACCGCCTCTATGAGATCGTCGGCGTCTACGGACCGACAATCAAGGCGCTCATTCATGAGGAATTCGGCGATGGCATCATGTCAGCGATCGATTTCGACATGGTCATCACACGTGTGCCAAATCCGAAGGGGGACCGTGTGAAAGTCGAAATGTCAGGCAAATTCCTGGGCTACAACGCCTGGTGATACCAACGCATGCCGCGTAGTGCGCGGCATTCGGGTGCGGAGTTTGCTCCGCACCGCGGTCCTCTTGTTCTGCACCCATCCCAAGAAGATCAGTCAATGTCCCGACCACCCTTTCCACCGTTTACCGAGGAGACCGCGCGCCAGAAGGTGCGTATGGCTGAGGACGCGTGGAACCACCGCGATCCCGTTAAAGTCAGCCTGGCCTACACCGAAGACAGTGTTTGGCGGAACCGGTCGGAGTTCTTTCAGGGCCGTGAGGCTATCGTCGCCTTCTTGACCCGCAAATGGGAGACGGAGAACGGCTATCGTCTGATCAAGGATCTGCATGCCTTTTCGGAAAACCGGATCGCGGTGCGTTTCCGATATGAATGGCATGATGGTGACGGGCAGTGGTGGCGATCCTACGGAAATGAAAACTGGGAGTTTGATGAACAGGGTCTCATGCGCCGGCGCGAGGCCAGTATCAATGACATCCCCATCGAGGACGCGGACAGGCGTTTTCATTGGCCGGCGCCCGGGCCGCGCCCTGACACCGTTCTCTGTTTTGACACCCAGCCGTTCTGATCCATCAAAGGGTCTTGGGTGAAAATGGCCGGAAAGCGGGGTCCGCGTCGGCCGCTTCGCGAACAGATCCGGCAGCAGCAAATGTCCTGAAACATCCGGACGCTCAAGTCCTGAGTGACCAAAACCTGCCTACAAAAGATTCAAATCCCTTCCACCTTCGCTTGTTCCGGCAATGGCGACACCCGGCATGGTGACGCGGTCTTTATGTTCGCCTCATCGCACACTGACCAAGAGGGCTGAGCGCGGCGCCGGTTCAAACAGCCGATGCCAAGACCGAACATGATCGCCGCGCTCCGGATACCAAGGCCTCGCGCGGCAAAGGCCGTCTTCGCGACGAAGGGCACCGGGATCACGTTTTGAATAGCCAGGCGACCGGGCAGGATCGACACGGGCGCTTCAGGGTCAATTTCCGTGTTTTCTCGTCATAGCAGCGCCGCGTCGCATCATGGTCACGCAAAATGGACAACGATCAAAACACCGCCCGAAAACGCATAAAAACATATAAAATCAATGACTTATAGGTGGCGGAGAGGAAGGGATTCGAACCCTCGAGACGGTTGCCCGTCTACTCCCTTAGCAGGGGAGCGCCTTCGACCACTCGGCCACCTCTCCTTGCCGCCAATTACCGCGATTTCTCAGTGTTTTGCAACAGCGTTTTTTTGGGGTTCCGGTTTATTTCTACAAGCATCAAATGCGCGGCGCGCGAGAACACCCCACATTGGTGGTAAAAACTGGAAGACCTGATCCCCGCAAACGCCGTTGACTGGAAAACACCGGTTGAACGGGATTGGTCCTGGCCGGAAGGGTGACCGGCCCACACGGGTCAGCGGCAAAGTCTGCCCCAAGGACACATCACATAGGGGCCGTGTGGGCGGGAACCCGCCCAGCGAAAGGCAAAAGGCAGGCGGACCGTTTTTAGGTCCAACCTGCCCCCCGTGTTCGCTCTACGGGGCCGGCCTCGCTGCCCGGCGCCGCGTCTCCAGCCTGTTCGCCGCTGGCGCCCGTCACTGCATGGACAGCCATTCGCGCGCCGAGCGCTGCGCCGCCGCGATCTCCGCCGGGCTCATTTCGCCGGAGATCTCCTTGCGATAGCGCGCCGCGTCCGTATTGCCCTTCAAGGCCGCGATGTTGAACCATTTGTGGGCCGTGACCAGATCGGTCGTCCCGTTCCGCCCGCAGGCGTTGTCCAGTCCCATCTGAAACAAAATGTCGGCGGAAACCGGCGCTTCCCCGAACGCGGCCATGTCGGCCGAATGCACTTCAAAACGAGCCATGACGCTCTCCCCTTTATCCCATGCCGAAACGGCATCCTGGAAACGCCTGCGTCCCAAACTTTCGCCTGCGTTTCATGGGCTTATCTTCGAAACTGGCGCTAAAAGGGCGGTTAAGAGTTAGAATTAACGCAAGGCGAACAGACACTTACGAAATCATGAAGTTCACCAAACGGTAACGACGGCAGGCCGAATCCAGCAAGAAAATCAAACGCTTTTGTTTTGAATGCGCACGGCCGCGGAAGGGATTTGTTCACCACGGCGCGAATTGGCAGGGCGCGATCGGCAGACGCGGCGTCCGGCGATCAAGCGGCCCTGCTCCTATCGGCCAGATCATCCGGCCCATAAAAAAAGCGCCGTGCTGACGTTGGGACACGGGTTTTCAGCCGCGGACGCACCTTGTACATACCGTTGACGTATACGGAAATTGAACTGCGTTCGGGAGGAACCCATTCATGCGCAAACGAGTATTGACCACAGGCCTTGCGGTTGGCTGCGTCTTGACCGCCATTTTCAGTTCCCAGGCACAGGCTGGCGAAGCGAAGGGGACATGGGCGCGCCCCAACGGGGCGTCCCAAATTCGCATTTCAGAATGCGGCGGCGCGCTGTGCGGCAAGCTGGTTTGGCTCCGCGAGCCGCGCAAGGACATCAAGAACCCGGACATTTCGAAACGCGACCGGCCGCTGCTTGGTGTCCAGATTGTCCGGTCCATGAAACCGACCGGCAAGCAGGATCAATGGAAGGGCAAGGTCTACAACGCTGAGGACGGCAAGACCCATACCGGGTTTATCGCGCTGACAGCGGCCAACAAACTGAAGCTGGAGGGCTGCGTGATGGGCGGTCTGATCTGCAAGGGCGAGACCTGGACGCGGGTGAAGTAGACAGCGCGGGCCGTTCCAGGCCCCCGCACCGATGGCCCAGCGCGCCGCAAGCGGGTATGCTGGCCGCGATGACCCACCAGAACGGGAATACCCTGAGAAAATGCCGCCGCGCGGCTTGGTGTCGGTGGACCGTTCCAGCGGCCGCTGTGGCCGTTCTGGTTTCGACGAGCGTGATATCACCGTCCCTCGCCGGTCCGGCAGCGGCCCTTACCGGCGATTGGCGCACGCCCGCCGGCGCGACGGTCCGCATCGAGCCATGCGGGCCGGCACCATGCGGCCGATTGATTGATTTTAAGCCCCTGCCCGGGCGGACGCTGCAAAGCCAGCGCGACGAGCGCAACCGGGACTTCGCCAAGCGGACCCGCAAGGTGCTCGGGCTGACGGTGCTTTGGCGCGTGGAACGAAACAATGAGGGATGGCGCGCCCGGGTGTACGACCCGCGCCGCGGCTTCGGCGCCGATGCCACGCTGACCCTGGACCGCCCCGGCCGGCTCAAGGTCAAGGGCTGCGTCAAGGTGCTATTCCGGGTCTGTGAACAGGAAGTCTGGCGCCGGGTCCGGTGACGTCCGGCGCTAGAAGGGCGCTCAGCGCGCCCGTTGCCCGAACAGGATCTTTTGTGCGTCCTTGTCGTCGGCGAGCGCCAGTTTCTCGCGCTCTTCCCGGCCGACCGCCAGGCCCTTTTCAACAGCCGGACGCGATTCCAGGGCGGCTTTCCACCGTTTCACGTTGGCGAACTCGTCCAGATCCATGCCCTGGCGTTCCCAGCCCTGCGCCCAGCCGATGATCGCCATGTCGGCGATGGTGTACTCATCGGCGGCGACGAAATCCCGCCCTTCCAGGCGCTTGTTCAAGACCCCGTAAAGCCGGTGGGTTTCGTTCAAATACCGGTCCATGGCGTAGGGCAGTTGTTCGGGGGCATAGATCCGGAAGTGATGGTTCTGGCCCAGCATCGGCCCAAAACCACCCATCTGCCACATCAGCCATTCCTCGGTCTCAACCCGTTTGCGCTCATCCGAGGGATAGAACTGCCCGAATTTCCGGCCGAGATACTGCAGGATCGCGCCGGATTCGAACACGGAAATCGGCGCGCCGCCCGGACCTTCCGGATCGATAATCGCCGGCATGCGGTTGTTCGGGGCAATCTTCAGGAACTCCGGTTCGAACTGGTCACCCTTGCCGATGTTGATCAGCTTAAGGTCATAAGGAACGCCCAGTTCCTCCAGCATGATCGAGATCTTCCAGCCGTTCGGCGTCGGCCAGTAATAGAGTTCGATCGGCTTTTCCTGTGTGGCGGACATGGATGGCTCCCCTTCTCCGGCGATCCGCCGGCGCGTATATTCATCGTCAACTTGCGATGATTTAGGGTTTTCCGCCGCCAGTGCAAGCCCGATTGCCGTTCACGTCCGGGTGCGTGCCGCCGAATTCAAGCATCGGCGGCCGCGCCAGTCTTCAGAGGTTTGCCTCGCGGGCCGCCGGGCGCGCCGTTTGACCGCTCTTGCCGGCCATGCACGTCATGATCCGCGTCATCAGCCGGATCCGGAGAAACCGGGGCAACGTTGCCATGTTGTACCCAAGGATCTTTGACAGCAAGCCGGGCCGGATCGTGCCGCTTGAGCCAAGGGCGGCCGTGATCCCGCGGGAAACCGCCTCCGGTCGGGCCGCCGCGCCCATGGTCATGCCCGCCCGGCCGGCAAAACCGGAATGAACCGGACCGGGGGCGACCGACAGCACATGAACGCCGGACGGGGCAAGATCCCGAGCAAGGCCTTCCGCAAGGCTCTGGATGTAGGCTTTGGTCGCGGAATAGGTGGCGGTTGAGCCATTGCCCTGGAATCCGACGATGGACCCGAACAGGACAAGCTGGCCGCGCCCCTTTTTCGCCATCGCCCGCGCCAATTCGTGGGACAGCACGAGCACCGCCCGGCAGTTGACATCCAGCATCGACGTTTCTTCGGCAAGATCGGCGTTTGTGAAACCGCCCGATGTGCCAAAACCAGCCGCGAGCACCCCGACGCCGATGTCCCGGCCCGCGATTGCCTGCGTGACATCTTGGACGCCGGCCGCCGTACCAAGATCGGCGGCAAGAACATCGACTGTCACATTGTGGGCCATCCGCAGGTCTTCGGCCAATTCCCGCAGGGCGTCGCCCCGGCGGGCAACCAGCAAAAGATCAAATCCCAGACGAGCAAGATCAGCGGCGGCAGCCCGCCCAATGCCATCGGACGCACTCGTCACCAAAGCCATCGGGCCAAGGGCGGCAAGGCGCGTTGGAAGACGGGGCCGGCTCATTTGTCCACCACCACGGCCAGTTCGACGGGGCGCCGGGCCACGACAAACACCGCTTCGGAAAACCGCGGCGCGCGGAGGGCGGGACGGATGTTTCCCGAAACACCCCAGGCCTCTTTTGGAAGGCCGAACAGGTTAGTGTCGATTTTCCTGTTGCCGTTCAAATCATGCGAAACCGCGACGGCATACGTGCCGGCCGCCACATTTTTGAACACGCACGTGGCGCGTTCTCCCTTCGGCCGGACCCACACCATGTGAACGCCATTGTGCCCCATCGGAAACGTGTCTTCGGAGGCGTGCAAGGCGCATCCGACCTGGCCGGTGCCGCCGGAAACACCAGAGACATTCACACGGATTTCGCCCGCTTTAGGCGCTTGTGCGAAGACGCCGAGGCCGGCCGCGGCCAAAAGAATAGCAATCAACGTTCGGATCATTTGGGGCCTCCTTACCGTTTGGAACCTGCCCTTTTGAGGGCACTTGCGCGCGACCCAACAGCGCCCGTGAACGGCGACTTTCATTGGGTTGACACTGTCTACCAAAAGATCCTTACCGATCGAGTTGACACTGTCAACCACGCATTTTACGATTGGTCCGTTCACATGACCGATTCAGCGGAAAATCGGCCGCGAAAGCCGTCCCAATCGATCCGCGACGCTTGCGTCAGCGAGGCCATGTCGGTGATCGCCAGCGGCGGCCTAGAAGCGCTCAGTCTCAGGGAAGTCGCCCGAAGGCTCGGGATCTCGCACCAGGCGCCCTACAAGCATTTCAGCTCGCGCGATCATCTTCTCGCCGAGGTCATCCGCAGGTGCTTGAAGGACTTCGCCGATGCGCTGCGCTCAAGCGCGTTTGATGAGGCCGGACAGCCACGCACGGCGGAAGACGCTATGCGGACGCTTGGGTTCGTTTATCTGGATTACGCGGCCCGGCACCCGCTTCAGTACCGATTGATGTTCGGCACGCCCTGGCCCGCGGTCGCGCATGACATCGGTTTGGCCGAGGACGCGCGCGCGGCCTTCGATGTTCTGCGCGCGCGGCTGAATGCTATCCGGAAACGGGACGACCACACACTGGACCTGGATGCCATGTTTGTGTGGTCGTCGATCCACGGCATCGCGAGCGTTGTAGAAAGCGAGGCCATGCGCCATCTGAACTTCAGCGAAGACAAAGCACGAGAGGCGGTGCTTCACGCCGTACGCATGATTGACCGGATCGTGTTTGAAGACCGGCATGCTTAACCGGTCTCCCGGCCAAGTTGATGATCGATTGCGAAGTACCGGCCAAAAACAGCGCCGATGTCCCGACTTGTCTCGGCCAAACCACCGAGATAGACTCGGCGCTGAGCCGCCCAGTCGCGCGCCTACTCCAGCCCGATCTTGGCCTTCAGCAGATCGTTGACCGCCTGCGGGTTGGCCTTGCCTTTGGATGCCTTCATCACCTGTCCGACAAACCAGCCAAGCAAGCCCGGCTTGGTTTTGGCCTGCTCGACCTTGTCCGGATTGGCGGTGATGATGTCGTCGACAAGGGCTTCGATCGCGCCAAGGTCGGTGACTTGCTTCATGCCACGCGCCTCGACGATCTCCGCTGGATCGCCGTCCTCGCTCCAGACGATTTCAAAAAGGTCCTTGGCGATCTTGCCGGAGATCGTGCCACCCTTGATCAGATCGACGATGGATCCGAGTTGCGCGGCTGACACGGGGCTGTCTGCCAGCTCCAGGCCTTCCTTGTTCAGCCGGCCGAACAGTTCATTGATCACCCAGTTGGCGGCAAGTTTCGCGTCCCGGCCTCCGGCAACTTCCTCAAAGAAATCGGCCGAGCGTTTTTCAACGACCAGGATATCGGCGTCGTAGTCGCTGAGGCCGTAGTCCTTGATGAACCGTGCCTTCTTGTCGTCCGGCAGCTCCGGCAGGTGCACGGCGAGATCGTCGACATAGGCTTGGCTGAATTCCAGCGGCAAAAGGTCCGGATCCGGGAAATACCGATAGTCATGCGCCTCTTCCTTGGAGCGCATCGACCGGGTCTCACCCTTGACCGCGTCGAACAGCCGGGTTTCCTGATCGATGCTGCCGCCATCTTCCAGGATCGCCACCTGACGGCGCGCCTCGTAGTCGATCGCCTGGCCGACGAAGCGGATGGAGTTGACGTTCTTGATCTCACAGCGTGTGCCGAAGCCTTCGCCGGGCCGGCGCACCGACACGTTGACATCAGCACGCATGGAGCCCTGGTCCATGTTGCCATCACAGGTGCCGAGGTAGCGCAGGATCGTGCGAAGTTTGGTGAGATATGCCTTCGCCTCATCGGCGGAGCGCAGGTCCGGTTTGGAGACGATCTCCATCAGCGCAACGCCCGACCGGTTGAGGTCGACGAACGACATGGACGGGTGCTGGTCATGCAGCGATTTGCCGGCGTCCTGCTCCAGATGCAGCCGCTCGACACCCACCTCGATCTGGCCATCCGGCATATCCAAAAGGATCGTGCCCTCACCGACGATTGGCTGTTTGTACTGCGAGATCTGGTAGCCCTGCGGCAGGTCCGGATAGAAATAGTTCTTTCGGTCGAACACCGATTTCAAATTGATCTCGGCCTTCAGCCCAAGCCCGGTCCGGATCGCCTGGCGCACGCATTCCTCGTTGATCACCGGCAGCATGCCCGGCATGGCGGCATCGACCAGGCTGACATTGGAATTCGGTTCCATGCCGAAGGCGGTCGAGGCGCCGGAAAACAGCTTGGCGTCAGATGTGACCTGGGCGTGGACCTCCATGCCGATCACGATCTCCCAATCGCCGGTCGCGCCCTTGATGAACTTTTTCGGATCGGGTGTGCGGGCCTCGACAATCGTCATGTTTGTATGTGTCCTGTTTTCAACTTCGCGCTCGGGACCGTTTTGGGAGGAAACGTGCGGCGCGGTGTATGCCGGCCCTGATGCCTAGTCGGGAATGGTCTCACCTGCAAGGGGTTCATCGCGGGATCGCCGAGCCTTGTCGGGAATTGGCCCTCTGTGCGATAAAAGAAGGCATTGTTTGATCGGATGGATCGGTGCGGTGACCCGATGGTTTGACCGCCCGATCCGAAAAGACTTTTAAAGCCAAAAGACAGGCCGCGGCCATTTCATAGGAGCGCGGTCAAACGGCGCGAAGCCGCGCGGTCGGTACGATAGTCCGCAGGCAAACGCCGCTGATAAAATGGCCAGGACAACGATCACGCGGGAGGACAATATGCAGGAGAACCACACACAGGATCGCCAGGATTTGGAGCGCAATTTGGAGCCGAGCGGAAACACCGGACACGATCGGAACCGGCGCCGGTTCCTGCGCGATTCCGGTCTTGCGGGCGTCGCGGCCCTGGTTGGCATGAATGTCCCGTTTGCCGCCAACCTGCCGAAAGGCTTTATGCCGGCGGCAATGGCGAGCGAGGACGTTCTTGCGGGCAAGGACGGCTTGCGGCTTTTGAACGATCGGCCGATCAACGCGGAAACGCCGGCCCACTTGCTCGACGATGCGATCACGCCGACCGCGCGGCATTTCATCCGCAACAATGGCGCGCCGCCGGAAGATGTGGATGCCGCGGGCTGGACCCTGACGGTCGACGGCCTGGTCGATACGCCGCTTTCGCTTTCCATCGCCGACCTGAAATCACAATTCGACGTCGCGTCCATGGCGTTGGTGATTGAATGCGGCGGCAACGGCCGGTGGGCGTTCGATCCGCCGGCAAAGGGCAATCAGTGGACCACAGGCGCGGTCGCGTGCTCTGAGTGGACGGGCGTTCGGTTAAAGGATGTTCTTGCCCGTACCGGCGTCAAAAGCAACGTTGTTTACACGGCGCATGTGGGAGCCGACGCGCAATTGTCCGGCGATCCGGACAAACTGCCGATTTCCCGCGGTTTGCCAATTGAAAAGGCCTTGACGGACAATGTGCTGATCGCGTTTGAGATGAACGGTGGTCCGATCCACGCCAACAACGGCGCGCCGCTGCGCCTGGTGGTCCCGGGCTGGCCGGGCTCCTGCTCGCAAAAGTGGCTGAAACGCATCTACCTGCGCGACATCGTCCATGACGGACCGAAAATGACCGGCACGTCCTACCGCGTCCCCAATCGTCCGGTGGAGCCAGGCGAAAAAGTCGCCACGGAAGACTTTGAGATCATCGAGAGGATGCCGGTGAAGTCGTTGATCACCAGTCCGGAAAACGGCGCGCTGGCCGGCCGGTCCATCGACGTGCGCGGCCATGCCTGGTCAGGTGACCGCACGGTGGATGCCGTTGACGTGTCAATGGACTTCGGCGCCACATGGACCCGCGCCGATCTTGATGCGCCGGTCAACGACGGCGCGTGGCAAAACTGGCGCACGACACTGACGCTGCCGCAAGCCGGATACTACGAGATCTGGGCACGCGCGACGGACAGCGCCGGCCAGATGCAGCCCTTTGCCATCAACTGGAACCCGAAGGGCTATCTCAACAACACCATGCACCGTGTCGCCGTCCGCGCGGCCTGATGAGGCGTGAAAAGACCCTGGGCGGCCAGATCGGCCGCCCTTTTCAACTAAGACAAGGAGATCGCATGATCGCGGACCGCATGGTGTTGGCTGGCCTGGCCTTGTCTTTAAGTGCTCAACTCCCGGCCAACGCGGAGAGTGAATTCGGCAGGCTCGTCGCCGCGCCCGGCGTTGAGGAAACATTTTATACCTGCACGGCTTGCCATTCGGAGATGATCATCGCCCAGCAAGGGCTGTCGCGGCCGGACTGGGACGAGCTGTTGATCTGGATGGTCGACGAACACGGCATGGACGATCCGCCGCCGGACGAACGCACCATAATCCTCGATTACCTCGCCGCGCATTACAACACCGACCGGCCAAACTTTCCGGTCGAGTAATCCCGCATGATCGATGGTCAATCGGCTTTGTCGCCGGCCGGCGGATTTTGCGCTTTGCCGGTCCGGATGATGAAGCCGATCAGCACGGCCACCGCCTGGTAGAGTTCCATCGGGATTTCCTCGTCGAGCTCGATCTGCGACAGCGCTTCGGCCATCATGGGATTTTGCTCGATTGGAACACCGGCCTCGCGCGCCAGTTCCTCGATCCGTTCCGCGACGCTGCCCGCGCCCTTCGCCGTCACGGTCGGTGCGCCCTGTTTGTCGTATTTCAGCGCAACCGCGCGTTTTTCGCCGGGGGACGTGCCGCTCATGAGCGCCGGTCCACCCGGGTGCCGGACCGTGTTTCGCCTTGATGCGGGCGCCCGCGTAAAAGACGGAGTTCCTGCAAATCCAATCCCGCGTCCGCGAACGCGGCCTCCAGCGTCTGCCGGCTCTCCGCGAGCGCGTTGAACGTATCGGCGCGGTCGATCCAAAGGCTGACAAAGGTCTGCCCGCCGCGCAAGCTTACAGCGGCCTCAAGCGGGCCGGTGGACGAAAGGTCCAGCGCGAACCGCAAACGCCAGGCCGCGCCGTCTTCTGTCGCGCGCGCCGTCCCGTCCCGGTCCCGGCCGACCTGCATTTGCAGGATCGCGGTGTCTTGGCCCGCCGTGATCGGTAGCTCGACCACCACATCCATCGGCCGGCCGCCTAGCGCCTTGCTGTCCTCCCCGGTCAGTCCGAGATTGGCAAGTTGGGTCAGCCGGATGCGCGCCAGAGCGGAGTCGATTTCCCCGAGCAGCCGGGCGGCCAGGCGCGGCGCGCCGCCCTCGGTGCCGCCATTTTCCGACCCAACGGACCGTTGTGGCCGCGGCAGCGCCGAAAGGCTTGGCATGGGCGGCTGCGTCAAAGGCTTGTGTGCGCTCGGCTCAACCCCGGCCGTGCGCAGCATGGATTTCAAATGCAGGAACAGCGACTTGAGATCGGCAGCCAAAATCGGCGGGCCGGAGGCGCCCGCGGTCTGCGGCGCAGCGCCTGGCTGGCCGGATGGGTGGCCGGACCCCGTTTTCATCAGCGCTTCGCGAAACACGCCGGAATTTTGAACCGCTTTTTGAAGGGTCTGGCCTGATGAAGGCCCATCGCCGGAAAGACGCAGACCCAGGATCTGTTGCATGGCCTTGCGGACCGGGTCCGGCAGCGCTTCAGGATCACCAGCGGCCCGGTTGCTTAAGGCCCCGATCTGGGAAAACACCACGGCCAGGCTTGAATGGTGTTCATTGAGGTGTGGCATCAGCGTTTTCGCCGCTTTGGTGACGTCAGCCGCCACAGGCACCGGCGCGGACGGTGGACGGGCGGACGCGCTTGCCGCCGCGTCCGGGCGCGCGGCGGAAGCTGTCTGGAAAGGCGTTGCGGGCCGCGGCAGATCCCGGGCGGGCGGTGATCCGGACGCGGCCACCGTGGGGCCGGAGGCCGGCCGGGCGACTGTGGCCGCCGGGTCTGGCACTGCGCCAGCTGGCCGTGCCAGAGCGGTAGGCGCCGCGTCCATATCCATGGACGTGATCGGCGCTGGAGGGCCGGCCTGGGAAACTCCGGCGGCACCGGGCGGCGTCGCCGGCACCGCGGGCGTTGTACCCGGAAGCGCCGGACGGACGGGATCTTGTCCCCCGGTCGCGGGTTGATGCGCCGCCTGTGCGGACGGTTTTGCGGCCGCAGCGCCCCCTTGGACTGTGGGCGCTTGGCCTGGGACAGGATCGGCGGGACGGGCGATGGCGGGCGTAGTCGGCCCGCCGCTGGTGTTTGACGACCCGGCCGCACCGGCGCCAGCCGGCAAAACCTCAGCCCTCCCGGAGGGCGCAGGTATGGAAGGCGCGATCGGCGCGCCGGAGGGCTGGCGAGCGCTTGCCAATGCCGGCGCGCCAGTCGGCGCCCCTTCTAAAACACGGCTGGCAGCAGCGGACGGCGGACCCGACAGAGGTTGCCCGTTGGGTGCGGGCACCGCTGGCCCCGGCACACCGGCCGCACCTGGCCGATTTGCTAGCGCGGCGGCCGGCTGACGGGCATCGGCTGCACCGCGCGGATTGGGCGCGCGGGTCTCGGCCGGTGTGGACATCGCCCGAGGGACACCTGAAGCGCTTTCAAGACCGGACCGTCCGGCGGTGGATGCGCCTTCGGCACCGCCGCCGTTGGACCGGACCGTGGCAGACGTAGGACCGTTCGGGTTCATGTTTGCGTTGGATGCTGCCGTGTTGGGTTGCCCGCTTGGCAAAGACGTGGGGCTCGTCCCGCTGGAGTGACCACCTTGCACCGGCACCGTCGCGATTGGTTGAGTCCGTCCGGATGCCGGCAAGCTGCCCCCGGTGCCGGATGACGGTCCGGACTTTTGCGCCGGAACGACGGCCGCACTGCCAACCGATGCCCCGGCCAGTCCCTGAACCGGGCCCTGGGCCGGCGGCGTTGCACGGCCCTGCCCGCCTGTAGACGGCGGGATGGGCGCGGATGTCGGCGCCGGTTCGCCTTGCGCCAAAAGCAGTTGGACCTGCGGCACGTGTGCTGCCAATCCGGCGGGTCCGGCAGCAAGACGTCCGGATGCCGCACCGGCCTGTGGTGGTCCGCCATCCACCGGCACCTGAGCGGCTGGTTGGACCGCGGCACGGGCCGCGGCGGTCGGCGGCGCGGCACCGGTCTGTTGTGGTCCGTTACCGGATGGCACGGGTGTCAGTTGGATGTTCAGCCGGCCAGGTTCTCCGGTGACGCGGACAGCCACTTCTGTTCCCGGCGGAAGCGGCTGGCTGGTGCGCACATCGAGCCGCAAGTCCCCGGCGGTCAGCCGCAAAACGCCGTTCGGCGACGCCGCGTCGACCCGTGCCCGAAGTTCGGTGCCGGGCTCGAGTGACACCGTTGCCGGTGCCGTTGATCCTTTGAATGACGCGTGCACCAGCGAAACGGATGCGACCATGCGTGATTGCCTCGGTTTTCGCGCGCAGTCCAGGTCACGGGACCTGGCGGCGATTCGCCCCCGCGACTTGGCAGCACATCATTCCCGAAGACAGCCGTCCTGTCGACATCATCGCCGCGCCCTCCCCTGCCAAATGGCGGGATTGACCCTGATCAAGGCGGGTTGACCGGCATTGGCGCAACTTATCGGCGGCGAGGCACGCCAAAACACCGGGGGACGCGCCTGATGCGCTGGATGGACCGAATGAACGAACGCGCCCAATTGATGGGCCGGATGCTGGAGACCATCGGCGCGATGGACGCCTTGCCGGAGGGGTACAGCGGAGGCGCGGACCTTCGCCAGGCGGCCGAACGGTGTATGACCTGCGACCAGCCAGAGAGTTGCAAGAAATGGCTTGAAAGCCATCCGGACGGCGCCGCAGCCCCGATGGAAACCTGCCCGAACGCGAACCTGTTCAAGCTCTTTTTAACCGGGCGGGCGGCGGGCATGAAAGACAGCTAGCCGGAGGCGCTGATCACGACGTGCGCCAGCGCTGAATTCCGAGCGTGATTGCGGCCGCCAAGGCACCAGCGGCGAAGCGGAACGGGAACATCGCCAATGCGCCCGCGTCCTGGGAAATCGGCTGCGGAAGACCGGTGAAGCTCAAGGCCGTCTCGGCCATCAGCGACAACGCGGCGGCGGCAAATCCGGCGATCCAGATCTTCGAAAACCGGTCGGCCCGCCAGCCAAGCCAGGCCCCAATCAAGAGTGCCAGCGGATTGAGGAGGCCGGAGAGCCCGAAAAGGTCCAGCCACGTGTCAGAGAGCGTGATCATGGGCCGTCTTTAGCAACAGGTCCGGGCCATGGCGAGCATCTTTTGAAAATCATCCGCGTCATAGTGTTGCGATCGCCGTCTGCGATCAAGGTGTTCCTTATATTACGCGGGATACGCCCTATGTATTCATTCCAAGACGTGGCCATGGTTTTCAATTCTCGTGAAAGGCGAAGCGCGTGACACTGCTAGGCGAAGACATCCCGATGACCATCGGCGAGCTGAACGCGTCGGGCCAGCGTCTGGGGCTCAAATGCCAGGATTGCCATCGGTTCCGTTACATGCGCGCCGCAAGGTATCCGGTTGACACGAAAATCGCGGTGATTGGCGGCACCCTGCGTTGCGCCCAATGCGGATCCAAGAACGTGCAAACATTCGCCGTTGCCCGCCATGCGGAAACCGGCTACTGGCCCGCCGAGGGCAACTGATGGCCGGCGCGCCTTGAAAAGCCGGGGCGAACCTGCTATCGGCCTCGCAACATCACATGGAGTTTTTATGCGCGGATTGTTGGAGTCCCGCTGAGGCCCGGTCGATCACAGACCGGGCAGTGAACACTGAAACGCGGCATTGACGGCATTTCCGTCAGTGCGCTGGTGTTGTGCGCATTAAAGAAACTCTTCCAATGGACATCTCAAAAGCCGAACAGCGGGTGCTGCACCTGCTGGCGCAAGGCGGGCGCATTGTCGTCGAAAAAGACGTACGCGGCCGCATCATCGACAACCGGACCGTGACACGCGACGGCTGGTCGTGGTTCGGATGCACGCTTGCGCTGTTCAAGAAACTGAAACGACGGGGCTATGTCGCATCGCGCGGCGGCGGTCCCTACCAAATCACCCGGCTCGGACTTGAACGGGTCCGTTCGCAACTGAATAACCGATGACAACGGCCGTCAGACTGCTGACAAACCATGTAGTCTTTCGGTCATCATGCTCTGGCTTGTCCCACCGCTGTCCAGTTTGCCGCAGCCGTGGGATTTCCTTGTTGGCCAGCGTTCCTCACCGTGCCGCCCCGGCCTCCGAGCCGGGGCCCAGCCCTTTGCGGACGGTATCGTTTTCCAGAACAAAATGCGGGCGGTTGCTGGGTCCCGGACGGCCGCTCCGCGTCCTCCGGGACGGCATGGGGTTGCTGGTTGGGCCCATGCCAGATCCCGTGTTCCGACGCTTCTAGCCACGTAAAGTCCAAGCGATTCAAAGACAGATGCCAGCTGCTCGATTTCTGGCCGGGTGGCGGTGGACCAGTCCCGAGCATCCCAAGCCGTTAGAGTGATTTGGATCCCCGGGAACCGTGTCCACGGCTGTCCGGTCTAATTTCAAGTGGCTATGTTTTTACTGAAACCAGCGGCAAGCACCCCTCTCCCCCCTTGAGGGGGAGATGTCTCCGACAGGAGACAGAGGGGGGTCTAAGGCCCTCAGATTTGATGGTGAATCCTGTTTAAAATGGTGTGGTTCACCCCCCTCTGTCCGCATGCGCGGACATCTCCCCCTCAAGGGGGGAGAGGCCAAGTGGCGCCGTTTCGGTGTGCATGTCCACCCTGCGTGTCGAGACGAAAAGCCAAACGATATCAGATTGATACGTCTGCACTCGCTATCTGAACCAGCCTGCGGTGGACCTGTCCCGAGAACCTCAAGCCATTAGAGTGATTTGGATCCTCGGAACCGTGTCCACGGCTGTGCGAGGATGACGGCGGAAGATCCGGGAACTGTCACCAAAAACCAACCGACAACAGCGACCTGTGACCGGCCCAATTCCGGCCCGGCTTGAGCGTTTTATCAAGCCGGGGCGGCCTCGATCAAAACTCAGGCCATGCGTCAGCACAAATCCGATCTTATCCGACGAGCTTTCGGCGTATTTCCTCTCCAATCGCCAGGGCCCCGGTCAACGCCGGCGATTCCATGCCGTAAAGCGCGACGAGGCCCAAAAGCCCATGGTCTGAAGGCCCTTCGATCCGGAAATCGGCCGCAGGCGCGCCGGCAGGCACGATCTTCGGACGGATACCCGCATAGTCGGGAACAAGGGAATGATCGGGAAGGCCCGGCCAGTACCGGCGGACCGCGTCGTAGAATTTTTCGCCGCGCCGCGCGTCCACGGTGTAGTCGATCGTGTCGACCCACTCCACATCCGGGCCGAACCGCGCCTGGCCCTGAAGGTCGAGTGTCAAATGAACGCCGAGCCCGCCGGGTTCCGGCACCGGATAGATCAGCCGGGAAAACGGTGACCTGCCCTCCAGCTTGAAATAGCTGCCCTTTGCCAGATAGGCCTTGGGCGGCGTCATGCCGGGAAGCTGCGCGGCCAGGCGCGGCGCCGCGTGGCCGGCGCACAGCAAAAGCTCGCGGCAGGTGAGCGCGTAAGCGCCCGTTTCCTGATCCGACAAATGCACCCGAAAGCCCGCGCCGTTCAGCTTTTCCAGCCGGTCCACATCCGTGTTGAGCACAACCTGGCCGCCATTGGCGGAGAGTTCGCCTTCGAGCGCGAGCATGAAGCCATGACTGTCGACAATGCCGGTGGAGGGCGACAGCAATGCGCCCGCCACATCTAGAGCCGGTTCCAGGGACAAGCTTTCGGACCTTGACAGGAATGTCAGGTCGGTGACCCCGTTTTCCGCGGCCTTTTTGCGGATTCGCTCCAGATCGCCGAGTTGGTCATTGTCCGCCGCGACGATCAGCTTCCCGGTCCGCGCATAGTCCACCCCGCGCTCGGCGCAAAACGCGTAGAGCTGCTTTTTGCCGTCGACGCACATTCGGGCCTTCAGGCTGCCGGTCGGATAATAAATCCCGGCGTGGATGACCTCGCTGTTGCGGCTGCTGGTCTCCGAGCCGATCAACCCATGGCGCTCCAGGACCAAGACCTCGCGGCCGGCCAATGCCAGCGCCCGTGCCGCGGCAAGGCCCAGGACACCGGCGCCAATCACCAGGGTCTCAACGTCGTGGGTCACGTTTCAACGCTCAAGAGGTTTGCCATACCTGAGGGGTCGGACGTGTCACGCCCACCAGTTTTCCGGTTCAAAAGTGCCGGCTGCGTCCTCAATCACCTGTCCGACCTGGAACAGTGTCGCCTCGTCAAACGGCTTGCCGATCAATTGCAGGCCGAGCGGCAGACCGTCCGGATTGAGACCGGCCGGTACTGAAATCCCCGGAAGTCCGGCCATGTTGACGGTTACCGTGAAGATGTCGTTGAGATACATGGTCACCGGGTCGGTGATCTCGCCAGGCGCGAAGGCCGCGTTGGGTGTCGCCGGGGTCAACAGCGCATCAACGCCCGCCGCCCAGGTGTCGTCGAAGTCCTTCTTGATCAGCGTCCGGACCTTCTGGGCCTTCAGGTAGTACGCGTCATAGTACCCGGCCGACAGGACATAGGTGCCGATCAGAACACGGCGCTTGACCTCCGAACCAAAGCCCGCGGCCCGCGTGTTCTCGTACATGTCGACGATGTCATTCCCCGGCACCCGCAGGCCGTAGCGGACCCCATCATAACGGGCCAGGTTCGACGACGCCTCGGCCGGCGCGACGATGTAATAGGCCGGCAGCGCGTATTTGGTGTGCGGCAGGGAAACGTCGACGATCTCCGCCCCGGCATCCTTCAGCCAGTCGATGCCCTGTTGCCAGAGCGCCTCGATTTCGGGCGGCATGCCGTCGACCCGGTATTCCTTCGGAATGCCGATCTTCAGGCCCTTGACGGATTGCCCGATCGCCGCTTCGTAGTCCGGCACCTTTATGTCGACCGAGGTGGTGTCTTTTGGATCGACCGATGCCATCGATTTCAACAGGATCGCGCTGTCGCGAACGGTGTGCGTGATCGGACCGGCCTGGTCCAAAGACGACGCGAAGGCGACGATCCCCCAGCGCGAACAGCGGCCATAAGTCGGCTTGATGCCGACCGTTCCGGTAAACGCGGCGGGCTGGCGGATGGAACCGCCGGTGTCGGTGGCCGTTGCGCCCATGCACAGGCGCGCGGCGACAGAGGACGCGGACCCGCCCGACGACCCACCTGGAACGAGCGCGGCGTTGGAGCCGGACTTGCGCCACGGATTGACGACATTGCCATAATAAGACGTCTCGTTCGACGAGCCCATGGCGAACTCGTCCATATTGAGCTTGCCGAGCATGACCGCTCCGTCCGCCCAAAGATTGGACGTGACGGTCGACTCGTACCGCGGCTTGAAACCGTCGAGTATGTGGCTGCAGGCCTGGGTGTGGACACCTTCGGTGGCAAAGAGATCCTTGATGCCGAGCGGGATGCCCTCCAGCGCGCCGCCCTCGCCTTTGGACAGCTTCTCGTCCGACGCTTTGGCCATGGCCATCGCCTGATCGCCGGTCACCGCCACATAGGCATTGAGGGACGTGTTGGCCGCCTCGATGTTGGCCAGGAATGCCTCGGTCAGTTCAACCGCCGAATAATCTTTGGATTTCAGACCTTTTTGGGCCTCGGCGATGGTGAGTTTTGTAAGGTCAGTCATTTTCAAATCTCGTCCTCGGCCACGAGCGGCCGGCGGTAAAAAACCGAATACGGGGTGGAAGGGTAGTCAAGAACAGGGCCACACCGGGTGAAACCCGCGCGCTCGTAGGTGCGCCAGGCGGCATGATGCTTGTCGCCGGTTTCCAGCACCAATTCCGACAAGCCTTCCCGGCGTGCGGTCTTGATGATCTGGTCCAGGATCGCGCCGCCCAGCTTGCGTCCCCGATACGCGGGACGGGTGTACATGCGCTTGACTTCGCCGATCCCGCCCTCGTGACGATGAAGCGCCCCGCACGCGGCGGCATGTCTACCCAACCGCGCCAGAAACACGGTGGTCCGTTCACCGGCCATCTCTTCCGGGGTCATATGGTAACAGTATCCGGGCGGGGTCAGGGCAGACAGAACGCCGTTGAGCTCGCGGATCAGCGCCCGCATGTCCGCGGCGAGCGGCGATACAACGGCGATGTCTGGTGCATCGACGGTCATGAGACGCTACTCGACCACCTTGGGAACCATGAAGAAATGATCCTCCGATGCCGGCGCGTTCACTGTGACGGCTTCGGCTTTGTCGCCGTCGGTCACGCCGTCCTGCCGCTTTTTCATGGTCTGCTCGACGACAGAGGTCATCGGTTCGACGCCATCGATGTTCACTTCGTCGAGTTGCTCCACGAACCCCAATATGCCGTTGAGTTCGCCGGTCATCCGGTCGGCATCGTCATCGCTGACCTTGATGCGCGCGAGCCGGGCGACGCGTTTGACGGTGTCGGTGTCGACGGACATTCTTGCCTCATATCTGGTCGTTGAAGTCGAACGCTCTTTGCCTTGCCCTGCGGGTGCGATGCAAGTGAAAATCCCTTGTAGCGGGCGAGAATCTAATTATTACGGTCCTTTAAAGGACCGTAATAATGACCAATCGTGAAGCGCGCGCAGCTGGCCGGCCAACCGACCCTGTTCTCACAGGCCGGCTTCTTGCTGCAGCGCTCAAGGACCTTGCGCACTCCGGGTTTGACAGGCTGTCCCTGGACACTCTGGCAAGAACGGAGAAGACCAGCAAACAGGCGATCTATCGCAGATACGCGAACAAAACAGCCCTTGCCCAGGCGGCCATAGAGGCCGCGCTTTCCGCATTTGTGCCGCCGGCCCCCGAGCGGACCAACCCCGCCCGGGATCTGTCGCTTTTGCTGAATGAATTCAGAACCAACGTTTTTCAAGCGCCGGTCGGGCAAGCCCTCGCCCGATTGCGATTTGATCTGGCATTTGCGCCCATTGCCGAAACGCTGGAGCAGGATCTTCGCTTCCGGATCCGCCAGATCCTGATCGCCACCGCTTTCGAACGGGACATGGACACCAGAACCGAAATTTTGATCAGTTGGTTGTGGCAAAACTCATTCTGTGCCTTTAACGCTCGTTCGCCGCAGGATGAACCGGACATGGACCGCGTGGTTTATCTCGTTCTCGGCCTCGGTAGCAGCGCGGCCGAACGACACTCAGAACCCGCCTGATCCCGTTGCCGCCCCCTCGCGCGGGCCTGTCGATCCCGTGAAAAGGCGTGATTGGCGTTTTGGCGCAAGAGACCGCAAGTGTTTTGGCAAGCGGCGGCGCGGCCGCTCGTCTCACTCAGGGAGCATGACCGATGACATTCAAGACCCTTTTTGGCGCCGTGGCCCTGTCCGCCACGCTTTTGTCCGGCGCGGCCTTTGCCGACGAAATCACGACCTTCGTCAAGGACGGCGCCGCAATCGGCGGCACGGATCCGGTCGCCTACTTCACCGAAGGTAAACCCGTTGAAGGCTCGGACTCTTATACAGCCGTCTACGATGACGTGACCTGGAAGTTCTCCTCTGCCGAAAACCGCGATCTCTTTGTCGCCGATCCGGCGAAATACGCCCCGCAATTCGGCGGCTTTTGTGCCTTTGGCGCCGCTATGGGTTTCAAGGTACCGGTCATTCCCGACGCCTGGAAGATCGTCGACGGCAAGCTCTACCTGAACAATTCGCTGCCCGTTCAAGAGCGGTTTGAAACGGATGTCGACAAGTTCATCACCAACGCGACGCTCAATTGGGAAATCATCAAGGACAAGAAGCCCGAGGACCTCAAGGAACCCATCGTCCGCTAAGCCCCGCGTCCTCCAAGGACGCGTTCACAGAACCGGTCAGTCCGGGAGGTTTGACCGGTTTTTTTGTGGCATAGCGGCGGCAACGGGCGTCAGACGTCGATCATCTCGCCTGGGGCCGGCACCTTGACCTTGGACGCATCGTCGCCCATCGCGCTGATGAAAGCGTCCGGGCTCTGGTCGAGGATCGGGAACGTGCCGTAATGGCACGGCACGATCGCATCGAAATCGAAGAACCGTGTACAGGCGAGCGCGGCGGAACGGGCGCCCATGGTGAACCGGTCGCCCACCGGTACGATGCCGATTTTCGGGCCGTAGAGTTCATTGACCAGCGCCATGTCGGAAAACACATCCGTGTCGCCCATGTGATAAAGGACCGGCTCGTCCGGCGCCTCCACGATCAGTCCATGCGGATTGCCAAGATAGACCGCGATCCCGCCTTCGGTCTGCGAGGACGAGGAATGCAGCGCCTGGGTCATGCCGACCTTGAACGGACCCACATCCACCAGGCCGCCGGAATTCATCGGATTGATGTTGTCGACGCCTTTGCCGTTCGCCCACATGCAAATCTCGAAATTGGCGGTAAGCTGCGCGCCGGTCTTCTTCAAGATCTCGATGCTGTCGCCAATGTGATCGTCATGGCCGTGGGTCAATAGCACGTGCGTCACACCCTCACCCACCTGCTCGGCGGAAATGTCGGGCGGACACACCGGATTGCCGGTTAAAAAAGGATCGATCAGGATCGACGCTCCCGCGATGTCGACCTTGAAGGCCGAGTGTCCGTACCAGGTGAGTTTCATTCTCTGCCTCCCAAACGTAGTTCGTCTGACTGCCACTATAGGCGCGCGCCGGGATTGCTCAACCACACAGGCCGCACCCGCGGGGCTGGCCCTTGAAAGACGCGCCTGCTACATGCGGGCCATGGCTTCCGACCCTGCCCTTCCGCTTGACGACTTCGTACAAGCACTGCGCCCAGACACCCGCCTCATCGGCCTCGACCTTGGCACCAAGACAATCGGTCTGGCCCTGTCGGATGCCGGAAGGGGGATCGCGACGCCGATGGAAACGATCCGGCGCAAGAAGTTCACCGCCGATGCAGATCATCTTCTGGCACTGTGCAGCCAGCATCATGTCGGTGGCATTGTGCTCGGTCTGCCGCTCAACATGGACGGATCGGAAGGACCGAGGGCGCAGGCAACCCGAGCATTCGCCCGCAATCTCTCGCAAAAAACCGAGCTTCCGATCACCTATTGGGACGAGCGCCTGTCGACCGCTGCCGTCACGCGGACATTGTTGGAGGCCGATTCCAGCCGCGCCAAACGCGCCGAAGTGGTGGACAAGATGGCAGCAGCCTTTATTCTCCAAGGCTTCCTCGACCGCCTTGGACATCTAACCGCCAAAGACGACTCTCCTTGAGCGCCCGTCCAACACGCGCATTCCTGTTACGCCGATGCTGAACACGTTGAACGCCCTTTTGCCGGTGATCCTGGTGATCGCGCTTGGCTACACTGTTGCCCGGACCGGATTGATCACGGGCGACCAATGGCGAGGGATCGAGCGGATCGCCTACTACGTCTTTTTTCCGGCGGTGCTTTTTGAAAAAATCGCGGCCCTTGATTTTTCAACCTTGCCGACGCTTCCAATGGCCGGCGCGTTGCTTGCCGCGATCTTTTCAATGTCCGCCCTTTTGCTGGTGGCGCGCCCGGCATTTGCGGGCATCTGGAACATTTCCGGCCCGCGCTACACGTCAATCTTTCAAGGCTCGGTGCGATGGAACGCCTTCATCGCGCTGGCGATCGCGGACAGCCTGATCGGCCCGGAGGGCGTCGCGCTGATCGCCGTTGCCATGGTGATCATGATCCCGATCCTGAATATCCTGTGTGTGCTGGTGCTTTCGCGGTATGCCAACGCCGAAGCACCGACGGTCAAAAAAACACGCAACGACCTGGCGACCAATCCGTTCATCCTGTCCATTTCGGCCGGCTTGATAGCTAATGTGATTGGTCTGCCGATCCCTCAGGTCGTCAATTCCACCTTGATCATCGCCGGTGCCGCCGCGCTGCCGGTGGGAATCATGTGCGTGGGCGCGGGGCTGGATCTGGCCGCCTTGCGCAAGCCGGGTCCGGCGCTCACCAGCGGCACCCTCATCCGGCTTTTGGTCATGCCCGCGCTCGGCGCGGGGTATGCAGCCCTTTTTGGCGTCACCGGCGCGGCCCTGACCGTGGTCATCATCGCTCTGTCCGTCCCCTCCGCGGCAAACTCCTATTTGATGGCGCGGGCCATGGGCGGCGATTCCAAGCTGATGGCCGAAATCCTGACGCTTCAAACCCTTGTCGCGACCATCACGATCCCGGTCGCCGTCTATCTGTTGGGCGGCTAACCCACCGGGCAGAGCGCGTCGATGGCCGGACGGGCCGCAAAACCGGCGGGCAGTTGGCCATAGGTCGACCGCCATCTACCGGAAAGCCGCGTGTCCGCGAAGGTCCTGGCAATATCGGGATCCCGCGCGACTTTGGCAAAGGCGGATGCGGCGCCCGCCAAGGCGAGCCGTTCGGTGAACGCTCGTGCCTGACGATGATCGTGAAGCGCGTCCGGCGCCAGCTTGCGGAGGTCCTCACAGGCATCGGAAAGGCCGGGCGCGCCGGTGCTGGAAAGGTCATTCAGGACACGATCAAGCGCCTCGGTGTGCCGGGTGAGCGCCCGCAAAACATCCAGTGCCATCACGTTGCCCGAACCTTCCCAGATCGCGTTGACCGGCGCGTCGCGGTAGATCCGGGCCATGTCGAAATCTTCCACATAACCGTTGCCGCCAAGGCACTCCATCGCCTCATAGGTGAGCGCGGGGGCGGTCTTGCAGATCCAGTATTTGATTGCTGGCGTCATCAACCGCGCATAGGCCGCGGCGGTCTCGTCGACATCCGCCCGGGCGGCGGCATCCACCAGGCGGAAGGCCAGCGCTGCCGCGGCGCCCGCTTCCAAAGCCATGTCCGCCAATACGGCGCTCATCAACGGCTGATCGATAAGTTTATGCCCGAACGCCGTGCGGTGCCGGCAATGGTGGACCGCGCGGGCCACACTGGCGCGCATTTGTGCCGCCGAGCCCAGCGCGCAATCGATCCGGG
Source organism: Roseibium sp. (assembly GCA_017643215.1). Classification (GTDB taxonomy): domain Bacteria; phylum Pseudomonadota; class Alphaproteobacteria; order Rhizobiales; family Stappiaceae; genus Roseibium. The sequence continues at coordinate 335,206 of JAEPNV010000003.1, forward strand.
TCGGCGTCACCATATCGATGATGGTCGCAATTCCTCGGCCCTCCGCGCCGATCAAAATTCCGGCGGCGCGATGAAACTCCACCTCCGAAGATGCATTGGATGTGTTGCCGAGCTTGTCCTTCAGCCGTTGGAGCCGCAGACCATTGATCCGCCCATCGGGCAGAATACGGGGCACCAGGAAACAACTCGGCCCGGCCGCTGTTTTTGCCAGCACCAGAAATGCATCGCACATCGGCGCCGAAAAGAACCATTTGTGGCCCGTGATGGAATAGTAGCCATCATTGCCGGCCTCGGCGGTCGAACTGATTGCCCGCAGATCCGTGCCGCCCTGTTTTTCCGTCATACCCATCCCGATGGTAATCCCCGACTTTTCGGCGATCGGAAGAAACCTTGGATCGTATTGACGGGTCCGCATCAGCGGCAAAAACGCTTGGACCGCTTCGGGATACCTGCTCAACACGGCCGCGGCCGCATTGGTCATGGTGATCGGACAGGTGTGACCTGTCTCCGCTTGCGATGTCAGATAGAACCTAGCGGCCCGGGCAAGCTGTGCCCCGGGCCCGCCGCCCTCCAATAACGCGCAATGAAGGCCGTCGGAGACCGCATCGGCCATGAGGTCGTGATAGGCCGAATGAAATTCCACTTGATCAAGCCGCCGGCCTTGACGGTCATGGGTTTTCAGCTCCGGCGGATAGCGGTTGGCGAGACGCCCGAGCTCCAGGAATTCCGCCGATCCCGCCTTCACGCCATGATCGGAAAGCTCATCGCGTCCGCCCGCGCCGACGTGACCCGACACACACGCCTGAAGCACCGGGTCGGTCCGATAAAGGTTGACATCCCCATAGGCCGGGGCCTGGTTGGTGACATCATGGGTCGAAAACTCAATGGAATCATCCAGAGGCATATGAGGGGGCTGGTGAAGGCGCATTGGGCGGGCCTTTCCTGATGGCAAAGCAGGCTGCCAGCGTAGCACATCATCTTACGTAAACGTGAGCATAGGCACGGCCATGACCAACCGGATCGTCGATCAATTCCGGTTCGGGCGCCGCAAACTGCCAAATCCAGGCCTTGACGTGTGAAGAGCGGGCAGCACCGATATCCGTGCTTGTGCAACGGGCCGATTCCGCCTAAGCCATGGCTTTGATGACCGCGACCCATTCCCATCGAGACATGCCCTTCCCCCACCGCCACCTGCTGGGGATCGAAGGGCTTCAACCCCATGAAATACTGGGACTTCTGGACAGGGCGGACGAGGCGGTCGAGATCAGCCGGCAGGTGGAAAAGAAAAAGTCGGTCCTCAGCGGGCGCACCCAGATCAATCTCTTCTTCGAAGCCTCGACCCGGACCCAATCCTCGTTCGAGATTGCAGGCAAGCGGCTTGGCGCGGACGTCATGAACATGGCGGTGTCCGCGTCCTCGGTGAAAAAGGGCGAAACGCTGATCGACACGGCGGCAACGCTCAACGCCATGCATCCCGATCTTCTGGTCGTGCGCCATCACGCGGCCGGCGCGGTGCATCTGCTCGCCAGAAAAGTCGGCTGTTCGGTCGTCAACGCCGGCGACGGCCCCCATGAACATCCCACGCAAGCGCTGCTCGACGCGCTGACGATCCGCCGGCACAAGGGCAAGATCGCGCGGCTCACCGTCGCCATTTGCGGCGATATCGCCCATTCGCGCGTCGCGCGGTCGAACATCATCCTTTTGAACGCGCTCGGCGCGCGGGTCCGGGCGGTCGCGCCATCAACGCTGCTGCCCAGCGGCATCGACAAGATGGGCGTGGAAGTCTTCCAGGACATGCGCGAGGGCCTGAAGGGCGCCGACATAATCATGATGCTGCGCTTGCAGCTTGAACGGATGAACGGCGCCTTCATCCCCTCGGTCCGCGAGTACTACCGCTATTATGGGCTGGACGCGGAAAAGCTTGCCTTTGCCAAGGACGATGCACTGGTGATGCATCCTGGCCCCATGAACCGGGGCGTGGAGATCGACGCGGCCGTGGCCGATGGTCCGCAAAGCCTCATTCGCGAACAGGTGGAAATGGGCGTTGCTGTCAGAATGGCCGTCCTGGAAGCGCTGGCCGCCCATCTGCCCAATCACTGAGGACCGACATCTTGGCCACTGACGCTCCCAAACCGCTGGTTCTTTCCAACGCCCGGGTGATCGATCCGGCGCGCGGGCTGGACGCACCCGGGTCGATTGTCGTCGCAGACGGGACGATCCTGGCCGCCGGGCCAGAAGCGGCCAACCAGGGCGCGCCCTACGGCGCCGATATCATCGACTGCGGCGGCGCCATCGCGGCGCCCGGCCTCATCGACATGTGCGTGTCGGTCGGCGAGCCCGGCGCCGAACACCGCGAAACCCTCGCAAGCGCCAGCGATGCCGCTGCAGCAGGCGGTGTCACGACCATCTGCACCATGCCCGAAACCGATCCGGTGATCGACGATCCGGCGCTGGTCGATTTCATCCTGCGCCGGGCCCGCGACACGGCCCGGGTGCATGTTCATCCCTTGGCCGCCCTCACCAAGGGCCTCGAAGGCCGGGAAATGACCGAAATCGGGCTTTTGCAGGAGGCCGGCGCGGTCGCCTTCACCAATGGTCACTCGTCGGTCCGCAACGCGCAGGTCATGCGCCGGATGCTCACCTACGCCCGTGATTTTAATGCCCTGGTGATCCACCACACGGAGGACCCGGATCTCGCCGGCGGCGTCATGAATGCCGGCCTCAACGCAAGCTGGAAAGGCCTGTCGGGCGTGCCGCGCGAGGCCGAGATCATCATGATCGAACGCGATCTCCGCCTGGTCGGCATGGCGAAAGGAAAATACCACGCCAACCTCATTTCTACGTCCGACGGGGCGGAGGCGATCCGGATCGGCAAGACCCGCGGGCTTGATATCACCGCCGGCGTCTCAATCAATCATCTAACCCAGAACGAAAACGACATTGGGCCTTACCGCACCTTCTTCAAGATGTCGCCGCCGCTGCGCGACGAGGACGACCGGCAGGCGATGATCGCGGCGGTCGCCGATGGAACCATCGATCTCATCGTTTCCAACCACGATCCGCAGGATGTGGAAACCAAGCGCCACCCGTGGGCGGAAGCAGAGGACGGCGCGATCGGCCTGGAAAGCCTGCTGGCCGCGGCCCTGCGGCTTTATCACGCCGATCAGGTCGATTTGTCGACCCTTTTAGGCGCCATGACCCACCGGCCCGCCGACCGGTTGGGGATTGACGCCGGGCGGCTGTCTGCCGGCGCACCGGCCGACATCGTCGTCTTCGATCCCGACCGGCCCTGGATCCTGGAAAAGCGGGCCATCCGATCAAGGTCGAAAAACACGCCCTTCGAGGACGCCCGCTTTTCCGGCCGCGTATTGAGAACCGTCGTTGCGGGCCGCACGGTCTACGAATATGCGTGAACGAGATTGCGAAGCGCACACGAATAGGAAGGCGTGTATTCAATCCACAAACCGGCGCTGATTCAACGGTATGAATCCGAAGTAAAATTCACCAGAAAACCGCTGGAAAGAATTGGTTTTTTCCTAAATTTCATACTCTTGTGCTTACCCGTCTTGACCTTCAACTCGGTTGCATCCGCGCATTCACCGTATTTCGGACAAGTCCGCGAAATAACCACACCGGAATTGGGGAAAATCAGTCTTAGGATCCTCAACGGCGATGGCATATTTTTTGGAGATCCGCAGCGGGTTGTGGCGATAGACAACAATGGATTTTTGCTCGCCGCTACGCCTCTCTCGGGAGCGCTGTCTATTCACTGTTCACAATCGATTAGCCCGCCATTTTGCACGGTCTACGACGAGTTGAACAGCGTCTTTTATGAACCACGCTACGAGGAATGGACGCCCGGCGAACTGTTTGTGAAAGAAGGCAAACCCGCGAACTATCCAGAATATATGGAGTCAGATTTCGGATTCGCTCAGCGCCCGGCAGCGTTCGCGGAAATACTTTCAATTGAATTTGCTAAAGTCGTAAGAGCGCCATTGGCGACAGCCCTCGCGATTGCCTGGTGGGGCGCGATCTGGGCCCCGGTCGCCATCGTTTTCATCCGGTGGAGACGCAATTACTGGCGGTCCAATCGCTTCACGGTGTTGTCATTGGTCATCATCCTTTTGGGCCTTGCCATATCTGCCATCATGGTTGTCCTTGCCGCCTATGCCTGGCTGATGCGACCATATTCTCTCTATTACGGGCTGTTTGGATGCGTGTCGGGCGCCGTGATTTCTCTTCTGATCGCTCGCTTTGGACGACCAGTGCGTGCGCCAGACTGATCTGCCGGCGCTTTATTCTGTAATCGGATTTCTCCGCGGCGTCCGAACCAACGGGCAAAACGTTGGAAAACGCAGGCGAATCAAACGGGTGCTCGTTCAATCGCGCCCTTGATCCGGAAATCCATGTTACTACAGGGCCTGGAGATTTGACCGGGCGTTGGAGCTGGACCGGTCTGATTGTGATTTAGCGAAAGAAGAAACGTGCCCGATCCGATCAGTTGGCAGTTCGTCTGGCCATATTTTCTGGCCGCCTTGGCCTTCGGGTATCTGCTCGGCTCGATCCCGTTTGGCCTGGTGCTGACCCGCATGGCGGGGCTCGGTGACATCCGCAAGATCGGCTCGGGCAACATCGGCACGACCAACGTCCTGCGCACGGGCAGCAAGAAACTTGCCGCCGCGACCCTGTTGGGTGATGCGCTAAAAGGAACGGTTGCGGTCGCCGTGGTTCATCAGGCATATGGCATCGATCTGGCGCTGACCGCCGGCCTTGGCGCCTTTCTCGGACACCTGTTCCCCGTCTGGCTGAAATTCCGCGGCGGCAAGGGGGTGGCCACCTATCTCGGCATTTTGTTGGGCGTCCACTGGCCGGCGGCCGTGCTCTTCGCGCTGATCTGGGTCGGTCTGGCGGCGTTGTTCCGCTATTCGTCCCTTTCCGCGCTTACCGCGAGCCTCGCCACACCCTTGCTCTTGTATTTCGCCTTCAGTCAGGCGCAAATGGCGGAGATGTTTGCCCTGCTCACGGTTCTGTTGTGGCTCAAGCATCACGAGAACATCCGCCGTCTGCTTGCCGGAAAGGAATCCAGGATCGGGGCCAAATCCAAATCCGTGTCTGAAACCGGAGACCCGTGACCGGCGAGCCGTCCAGCGATAAAACCCCGCGCCTTTCAAAGGCCCAGCGCCTGGCTTGGCTCCGGTTGATACGATCGGAAAACGTCGGCCCGCACACATTCCGCGATCTCATCAACCATTTTGGCTCGGCCGGACGCGCGCTGGACGCCCTCCCCGGTTTGTCGCGCAAAGGCGGCAAGACGGGCCTGCGCGTCTGCCCGCTCGATGAAGCGCGGGCCGAACTCGCCGAGCATGAACGCGCGGGCGCCCGGCTCGTGGCCTTGGGCGAAATCGACTATCCCCCGCATTTGCGGCACATCGACGGACCGCCACCGCTGATTTCGGTTCTCGGCGGCCCGGTCCTTCGTACCCCGAAGATGCTGGCCATGGTCGGCGCGCGCAACGCATCGCTGTCCGGCCGGAAATTCGCCGCCCTGCTTGCCCGGGATCTGGCAGCGGAGGGATTTGTTCTCGTCTCCGGTCTTGCCCGCGGCATTGACGCTGCCGCCCATGAGGCGAGTGCTCCGACCGGCACCGTCGCGGTGTTCGCCGGCGGCATAGATGTGCTTTATCCGCCCGAGCACGGGCCGCTTCTTTCCGGCATTCTCACACATGGCGGCAACGCGGTCTCGGAAATGCCGATCGGCTGGAAGCCGCGCGGCCGCGACTTTCCCCGCCGCAACCGCCTGATTTCAGGGATGGCACTTGGCGTCATCGTCATCGAGGCGGCCAAAAAATCTGGTTCCCTGCACACCGCCCGGTTCGCGCTGGAGCAAAACCGGGAGGTGTTCGCCGTGCCCGGCTCGCCGCTCGATCCGCGCTCCGAAGGTACCAACGGCCTGATCCGCCAGGGCGCCGCCTTGATCACATCGGCCGCCGATGTCCTGGAAAGCCTTGCCGGCCGGATCGAACCGGACCTGCCGTTCGCCTCGGACATCGAAGAACCGGACCGGGACGACCATCCAGGACCTGTCGAACCGGATGACAGCCTTAGAACCGAGATCGTCTCAGCGCTCGGTGTCGCCCCGGTCGACATTGACGAACTGATCCGCTTCACCGGCGCGCCGACACGGACCGTCCATGTGATCTTGCTGGAACTGGAACTCGCCGGCCGTTTGGAACGGCATCGGGGCGGCAAGGTGTCTCTTTTGTACTGAGTTCAACGCGGTGCCGAAATTTCCCGGCAACAGCGACCATAGCGGCTGATCACTTGACCACAGGTTCGCAAAGGTCCATTTGACAGGCGTCCCGCGATCCAAGATTGTCGGGCGCTCAGCTTTCAAACAATCACGCGGGGCAGCGCACTGCCCCGGCCATTCGTTTTTGGGTTCTCATGAACATCGTCATTGTGGAATCGCCGGCCAAGGCCAAGACGATCAACAAGTATCTCGGCTCCAGCTACCAGGTGCTGGCGTCCTACGGGCATGTCCGCGACTTGCCGCCCAAGGATGGGTCGGTGAAGCCCGACGACGATTTCGCCATGAGCTGGCAGGTCGATTCCAAGTCTCAAAAGCGCCTGTCGGAGATCGCCAACGCGGTCAAGGATGCGGACCGGCTGATCCTGGCGACCGACCCGGACCGCGAGGGCGAGGCCATTTCCTGGCACGTTCTGGAGGTGCTGCAGAAAAAGCGCGTCCTGAAGGACAAGCCGGTTGAGCGTGTGGTGTTCAACGCGATCACCAAACAGGCGATCCTGGACGCGATGAACAATCCGCGCCAGCTCGATACGCCGCTGGTCGATGCGTATCTGGCCCGGCGCGCGCTCGACTATCTGGTCGGCTTCACCCTGTCGCCGGTCTTGTGGCGCAAGCTGCCGGGCGCCCGCTCCGCCGGACGCGTGCAATCGGTTGCGCTGCGCCTTATCTGCGACCGCGAAATGGAAATCGAGGTCTTCAAGCCACAGGAATACTGGTCGATCCTCGCCAATTTGAAGACGCCCGCGGGCGCCGCGTTCCAGGCAGGGCTGACGGCGTTTGACGGTCAGAAAGTCGGCCGCCAGGACATCAAGACCGAAGCCGACGCCACCCGCATCAAAAAGATGCTGGAAAGCGCGAGTTATGCGGTCGACAGCGTCGCGTCCAAACCCGCCAAACGCAATCCGGCGGCCCCGTTCACGACCTCCACGCTCCAGCAGGAAGCCTCCCGCAAGCTCGGATTTTCCGCATCGCGCACCATGCAGGTGGCGCAAAAGCTCTATGAGGGCATCTCCATCGGCGGCGAGACCTCCGGTCTCATCACCTATATGCGGACCGATGGGGTGCAGATCGCGCAGGAAGCGATCGCCTCGGCCCGCGCGGTGATCGGCCAGGATTTCGGCGACAAATATGTTCCCGAAAAGCCCCGTTTTTATTCCTCCAAGGCCAAAAACGCACAGGAAGCCCACGAGGCGGTGCGCCCGACCGACCTTGCCCGCCGCCCCAAGGACATCGCCGGCTTTCTTGATCCCGACCAGGCCCGACTCTATGACCTCATCTGGAAGCGCACGATGGCGAGCCAGATGGAATCGGCGGTTCTGGAGCGCACCACCATCGACATTACGGCAAGTGGCGGCGGCAAGAAGGCCCAGCTCCGCGCCACCGGATCGGTGATCCGCTTCGACGGTTTCCTGGCGCTTTATCAGGAGGGGCGCGACGATGATGACGACGAAGGGTCCAAGCGCCTGCCCCCGGTCGATCAGGGCGCGGCCCTGACCCTCGGCTCGGTTGACGGCAAGGCCGAACCGGTCGAGGCGTCTCAGCACTTCACCACCCCGCCGCCGCGCTACACGGAGGCAAGCCTCGTCAAGAAGATGGAGGAGCTCGGCATCGGCCGGCCGTCAACCTACGCCTCGACGCTTCAGACCCTGCGCGACCGGGACTATGTCGAGCTGGAAAAAAAGCAGCTTGTTCCCCAGGACAAGGGCCGGATCGTCACCGCGTTCTTGGAGAGTTTTTTCAACCGCTACGTGGAATTCGATTTCACCGCGAGCCTCGAAGAACAGCTCGACAAAATCTCGGCCGGCGAACTCTCCTGGCTGGATGTGTTACGCGATTTCTGGCGCGACTTCTCCGCGACCGTCGACGAGACCAAGGACCTTCGGGTCGCCGAAGTCATCGACTCACTGAACGAGCTTTTGGGTCCGCATATCTTCCCGCCGAAAGAGGATGGTAGCGACGCCCGCGCCTGCCCGTCCTGCGCCGACGGGAAGCTGTCGCTCAAGGTCAGCCGCTTCGGCGCGTTTATCGGCTGCTCCAACTATCCGGAGTGCAACTACACCCGTCAGCTCGCCAAGTCCGCTGATGGCGAAGAGGCCGCCGATGACGGCCCGAAGGTGCTCGGCACGGACCCTGAGACCGGTCTCAACGTGTCCCTTCGGTCCGGTCGGTTTGGTCCCTATGTTCAGCTCGGCGAGGAAGCCAAGCCCAAACGCGCTTCCCTGCCCAAGGGCTGGTCGGCCGCGGACCTTGATCTCGACAAGGCCCTGCAACTCTTGTCCCTGCCGCGCGAGGTCGGTCCACATCCCGAGGACGGCAAGATGATCAGCGCCGGCATCGGCCGCTACGGACCCTTTGTTTTGCACGAGGGGACCTATGCCAATCTCACCTCGCCCGATGAAGTGTTTTCGGTCGGCATCAACCGCGCCGTGGATGCGCTTGCGGAAAAACGGGCCAAGGGCGGCCGCGGACGGGCAACACCGGCGGCCCTGAAGGATCTTGGCGAGCACCCGGACGAGGGCGGCGCGATCACCGTGCGCGATGGCCGTTATGGGCCTTACGTGAACCACGGCAAGATCAACGCCACCTTGCCGAAGGATGTCGATCCGCAATCGGTAACGCTGGACCAGGCGCTACAGCTGATTTCTGAAAAGGCGGCCAAGGGCGGCACAAAGAAAAAGGCCGCCAAAAAGCCGGCGGCCAAAAAAAGCCCGGCCAAAGCGGCGAATGGCGCGGCGCAATCCGGCGCCAAGAAAGCACCGGCCAAAAAAACCGCCGCGAAAAAAGCCCCCGCCAAAGCCGTGGCAGGTGCCGGGCCCGATGACGTGCCCTGGGATGCGGACACTTGAGCGCCAAACGGATCGGCCCGCGTAAGCACAGCAAACGTAAACACGCCAAGATCCCGGGCGAGATGCCGTCCCGCGACGACATTCTCGCCTTTGTCGCCGACAATCCGGGCCGTGCCGGCAAGCGGGAAGTCGCCCGGCATTTTGGGATCGTCGGCGGCGCCCGCATACATCTGAAAAAAATGCTCAAGGATCTGGCCGATGAAGGCCTGATCGAAAAGCGCCACAAGCGCCTGATCCGGTCAGGTGACCTGCCGCCGGTCTTTGTCGCGCACATGACGGCCCGGGATCGCGACGGCGAACTCCTTGGCGTGCCGGTTGACTGGGACGATGAGGCCGGTGATCCGCCTCAGATCCTGGTGCTGACGGTCAAAGGCAAGGGCCCGCAGCCCGGGCTCGGTGACCGGGCACTGATCCGCCTGACCGAAGCGGAGACCGGTCCGGACGCGGCCTACGCGGCACGGATCATAAAGCTCTTGGAGCGCAAGCAGGGTGCTGTTCTCGGCATTGTGCGCAAACGCGAGCGCGATTTGCCGCCGTACCTTGAACCCATCGACCGCAAGCAGCGCGAGATCGATATCGATCCGGGCGAGCTGAAGGAAGCCGAGGACGGCGATCTGGTCAGTGTCCAGGTGACCCGGTCCGGCCGCTACGGTCATCCGCGCGGGGCCGTTGTTGAACGGTTCGGCTCCATGATGAGCGAAAAGGCGGTGTCGGAAATCGCCCTTCATCAACATGGCATTCCGCATGTCTTTCCCGCAGGTGTCGAGGCCGAGGCGGAGCGCGCGGAAGCAATCACATCTCTTGGCCAGCGCGAGGACTGGCGCCAGGTGCCGCTCATCACGATCGATCCGCCCGATGCCAAAGACCATGATGATGCCGTCTTCGCCGAACCGGACAGCGGCCCGGACAACTATGGCGGGCATATCGTCTATGTCGCGATCGCGGACGTTGCCCACTATGTACGCCCGGGTACAGCGCTCGACCGCGAAGCACTGCTGCGCGGCAACTCGGTCTATTTTCCCGACCGGGTGATCCCGATGCTGCCGGAGCGCATTTCCAATAACCTGTGCTCTTTGCGCGATAAGGAAGACCGGCCGGCGATGGCGGTCCGGATGGTGTTTTCGAAGTCCGGGCGCAAATTGAGCCACACCTTTCACCGGGTAATGATGCGCTCGGCTGCGAAACTCTCCTATGCCCAGGCACAAAAAGCCATGGACGGCGTCACTGACGCCCAAACCGAAACGCTGGTCGACGGCGTCCTGAAGCCGCTCTGGATGGCTTATGAATGCCTGAAGACGGGGCGCGAGGCGCGCGAGCCGCTGGAGCTTGATTTGCCCGAACGCAAGATCAAGCTGAAGGAGGATGGCACCGTCGACCATGTTTACGTGCCTGAACGCCTCGATGCCCACAAGCTCATCGAGGAGTTCATGATTCAGGCGAATGTCTCCGCGGCCGAGACGCTGGAAGCCAAGAAATCCCCCCTCCTTTACCGGATCCACGATGCCTCGACACCGGAAAAGCTGGAATCGCTGAAGGAGTTCCTGGCAACGATCGACATCAAGCTGCCGGCCTCCGGCGGGATGCGCCCGGCCGTCTTCAATGCCATCCTGGAGATGGTCAAGGACGCGCCGCACGCCCATCTCGTCAATGAGGTGGTGTTGCGCAGCCAGGCCCAGGCGGAGTATGCGCCGCAAAACATCGGTCATTTTGGGCTCAACCTTCGCCGCTATGCCCATTTCACGTCGCCGATCCGCCGCTATGCGGATCTCATCGCGCACCGCGGCCTGATCAAGGCGCTCGGTCTGGGCGGCGACGGTCTTCCGGACGGCATCGAGGCGAAACTTGACGTCATCGGCACCGACATCTCTGCGGCCGAACGCCGCGCCATGCTGGCCGAGCGCGACACGATCGACCGGTTGATCGCGCTCTGGATGGCCGACCGGGTCGGCACGGAATTCAAGGCCAGGATCGCCGGAGTGGTGAAATCCGGCCTGTTTGTGCGCCTTGATGACAGTGGCGCCGATGGCTTCATCCCGGCCAGCACGCTCGGCCTCGACTACTTCCGCTATGACGAAGGGTCGCATGCCCTCATTGGTGACAAAACCGGTGAAACCTACCAACTTGGCGACAGGGTTGATGTCCGGCTCATTGAAGCGGCGCCGTTTGCCGGTGCTTTGCGCTTTGAGATGATCAGCCTGGGACGGCATGCCGGAAACAGCGGGCGCCGGAAACCGGTTCGCCGGTCCGGCGTCCGCGCTTCAGCCTCAAAGATGAAATCAAAACGCGGGAAAAAGCTGCGATGAGTGTGCAGTACAAGACAGACCTGCTGGCGCCGGCCGGAGACAGCCCTCTTCAGCGCACCAACAAGCCGGACCGCAAAGTGGGCCGCGCGATATTGCGCGGCATCGGCGGCAAATGCCCCTCCTGTGGCACCGGTGGTCTGTTTGGCGGTTTTCTGGCCACCCAGCCAGCCTGCGACCACTGCGGCGAGGCCCTGCACCATCATCGCGCGGACGATGCGCCGCCCTATTTCACCATCACGATTGTCGGCCATATAATCATTCCCGCCCTTTTGGCCGTCGAGGTGTTCTTCCGTCCCGAGATCTGGATCCATATGGTCATCTGGCTGCCGTTGACGGTGCTTTTGGCCATTATGTTCATGCGGCCGGTCAAGGGCGCCCTGGTCAATCTGCAATGGGCTCTTTACATGCACGGCTTCGACCCCGATGCTGGCGAAGACATCCCGCACCCAGATCCAGCCGCGAAGCTTAGATGAAATCAGGAATGGCCGCCAAGCTGGCCCGAGACGAACAAGCCGGAAATCACCCCTACATCCGGCCCAAGGACGCCGCGACATTGTTGATCCTGGACCGGGACAATACCGGTGAGGTCAAGGTTCTGATGGGCCGGCGCCACCACCGCCATGCCTTCATGCCCGGCAAGTTCGTGTTCCCGGGCGGCCGGGTGGACCGGACCGATTCCCGCATCAAGGGTGTTCTGCCCTATCATCCGCTGGTCAAGGCCCGGCTGCTCAAGGACTTGAAATCGGTCAAGTCGGAAGCGCGGGTGTCAGCATTCGCGCTGGCGGCGATCCGTGAAACCTATGAGGAAGCCGGCATCTTTGTCGGCCGGCAAGCTGACGCACAGGCGCCGCGCCTCGGGCCCGGTTTTGAGGCCTTCGCCGACCGCGGCATTGCACCGGACCTTGGACCGCTGCGCATGGTGGCCCGGGCAATCACGCCGCCCCGGCGCCCCCGCCGGTTCGACACGCGGTTCTTCGCCGTATGGGCGGATGCGATTGCCGACCGGTTGCCGGAAGGCCACGGCCCGTCCGGCGAACTGGAGGACTGTGTCTGGCCGACCCTGGACGACGCCCGGCACATGGAGCTGCCCTTGATCACCAAAACGATCTTGGGCGACTTGGAACAACGCCTCGAAAAGGATCCGGACCTGTCGCCTGAAACGGCCGTGCCCTACTACTATTTCCGCAAGGGCGAGTTTATGCGCGACGTGATTTGAACACCTCCGCACGCGGCACGCCGCGGCGTCCTTCCGCGGCCGGATCGAATTTTCCCGTGCGGCGGCGGCAATACTTGACTTTGGCCGCTTGATGGGTACTTTGCGCGCTGATTTCAGACATTGGGCATCTTGTCCGCCAGCCGACTGGCCATGCCACCCGTCTGCCCGCAAAAACACACAGGAAACCAGGCCATGGCCAAGGCGACGACCATCAAGATCCGACTCCAATCGACGGCCGACACCGGCTATTTTTACGTCACCAAGAAGAACTCCCGCACCATGACCGACAAGATGGTCAAGCGGAAATACGACCCGGTGGCCAAGAAGCACGTCGAATTCAAGGAAGCCAAAATCAAATAACCGCCGACTGAGCGCGGTCTAAAAAAGAACCCCGCCGGAATCCGGCGGGGTTTTTGTTTCTGCGTTTTCGGTATGGCGGTCAGGCCGCGGCCACGCCGTCCAGGAACCGTTCGACCTCGGCTTTCAATGCTTCGGTCTTGTGGGTCAGCTCGCCGGACGAAGCCAGAACCTGTTCGGACGATTCGGAGGTCGTCTCCACCGCGCCCGACAATTTGACCATGTTGTCGGAAACCGTCTGAGTACCGGTCGATGCCCGCTGGACATTGTCGGAGATTTCGGAGGTTGCCGCGCCCTGTTGTTCGACGGCCGCAGCAATGGTCGAAGTGTAGTTGTTCACCTCCTCCATGATCTCGGTGATTCCCGCAATGGCCTGAACCGATTCGCGGGTGGCATCCTGGATCGCCGAGATTTGCGCGCCGATTTCCTCTGTCGCCTTGGATGTCTGGGTCGCCAACTCCTTGACCTCCGAGGCGACAACCGCAAAGCCTTTTCCGGCCTCGCCGGCTCGCGCGGCCTCGATCGTTGCGTTCAGGGCAAGAAGGTTCGTCTGCTCGGCGATGGCCTGAATGAGGGTCACGACCTCGCCGATCTTTCCGGCAGATGCCGCCAGACCCTCGACTTTCTGGTTGGTTGTCCGCGTGCCTTCCGTGGCCCGCTCGACGACCTCGGTCGTGCGGGCAACCTGGCCGGAAATCTCGCGGATGGATGCCGCCAGTTCCTCCGAGGCGCTGGCCACCGTCTGAACATTGGTCGAGGTTTCTTCTGAGGATTGGGCGGTCTCCGCTGCATGGTTCGAACTCTCGCGCGCCAGTGAGCGGAGGTCGTTTGCGGTCCGGTCCATGGTGGACGCGGTGTCCGCGACAGACGAAAGCAGGCCAAGCGCGTTGGTCCGGAACCCGTCGATCAATTCTTGAACCGCCTTCTGGCGCTCCGACTTGGACGCTTCGTCCGCGTCGCGGTTTTCCGCCAGCTCCAGGCGCTCAACCGAACGGGCCTTCAGGGTCTGGACGGATTTTGCCAGATCGCCGATTTGATCGTCCCGCTCAACAAACGGCACATCGATCGACAGGTTGTCGGCGGCGATCTCGCGGGTGACCGCGGCCATCTGCGTGACCGGCTGAAGCAGGCGCCGGACCATGAACCAGGTCAGCACCACGAACAGCGCGATTACGGGAATTGTCAGCATGGCGAAAGAAGTCATCAGCTCACGGACATTGGCCTGCACAGCGCCCTTTTCGACACCCGCGTACAAGATGCCGATGATCTGATTGGATGAGGAGAAGATCGGCTCATAGATGGTGTAGTAATCCTTGCCGAGAATGTTTGCCTGGCCGACGAATGTTTTGCCCGCGGTGATGACCGGATAAACCGCACCGTTCACCCCGAGCGGTGTGCCGACCGCGCGCGATCCATCAGGTTTGATGATGTTTGTGGTTTTGCGCCAGAAGTCCTTTGTTTCAGGATCCCAGGCAAACACCGTCGCCGTTTCCCCGGTCATGCGCGTCACGGTCTCGATCAATTCGTGATCTGTGAATTCCGGCAGTTCCTCCAACTCTATCCGTGCGACACTGCCATCTGGCGTCCAGCGGATCTGAGCACCTTCGATCCGCTCGGCGAACAGTGTTGCAGCGATGCGCAAGCTCGTGTCCTGTTTCGCCACGGCGGATTGCTTGGCCTGATTGTCAGCCACTGAATAAACGATGAAGCCAACAACGCCCATTGCCAAGACTAGAAAGCCAGCACTTGCGATTGCCATTGTTGTTGTGATTTTTAGATTTGCGAGAAGCCGCATCTCTCCCTCCGTTATAGTTTCAACAAAGAGTATTGGCGGCGCAATATTAATCAGGTGTAAAAGAACTCATCCATGGACTGGAAAAAGCCATCGCAGATTGTGGACAGTGAATTCGGGATACCGTTGACGCAGCGTCAAATACACATTGGCAGATCGACGATGGCGGAATTTGCCGAGGTCTACGTCTGAGTCTAGATCACGGATCCGTAAATGACCTCTAAAGAGGGCGGCGGACGGCAATGCGCCACGAAGCCTGTCCTTTGCAGCCAGCGCACCGGCTTAACGGAGAAGGCCGGTTCCTTCGAACTTGTTGATGCATTGTGCCGGCCCGGCTGGGCGGCGCCCATGTCAGCCAGCGTTTACGCGGGTGGCTGAACGCGATTGTGCGTCTTGCTGTGTGCGTCAATCCACTCGAACGGGTTTAATCTGGGCTATGTATTTGTAACCAAGCGGTGACCGGCCGGAAGCAGGCATTCGAGGAGGCCACTCTTCGGCCTGCTCCCGAGCCGGTCTGCCCCACGGACCCAGGAGATGCGGCGGACCTGAGCACTCCGTAGGGAAAGCTCACGGCATCGCGCGCCGATTTCAGCCAGCGGTGTCCGTGTCGGAAAGCTTTCCTTTTGATGCCACACTACTGAAGTGGCGGCGCAAATCAACACAATGCAACGTTATGTCGAATGTTCGCGTGTTTTTTAGTAAATGCGTAACCTTAATGCGCCGTGGTCAGGCCCACGGCGGTCAAATCAATCCGCGCGACAAGAGCAAACACCGGATTGACGCGGCTTGAAGCATCCTCAGGCCGGAACATCGCCGATATAAGAGCGAACCGTCTCCAGGAACCGGGCAACGGAAATTGGTTTGGAGATATAGGCCTCACAGCCGCCCTGCCGGATCCGCTCCTCATCCCCCTTCATGGCAAACGCGGTCACCGCGATGATCGGGATTGACGCAAGCTCATCGTCTTCCTTGATCCACTTCGTCACCTCCAGTCCGGAGACTTCCGGCAACTGGATGTCCATCAGGATGAGGTCCGGTTTGTGTTCACGCGTCAGTTCAAGGGCTTCCAGACCAGTGCGTGTCTGCAATGTGGCATAACCATGGGCTTCGAGCAGATCATGAAACAGCTTCATGTTCAGTTCGTTGTCTTCCACGATCAACACGGTTTTTGCCATCGCTTGGCCCTTTTCCGGTGTTCAGCCGGTTCCTTGCATTGTGACCGCGTCATCTTGTCCGGTGCTGGACGGCGGCCCGTTTCCGCATTACCTGACCTTGTAACGTGGAATCGTTTCGGAAAGGCAAAAAAACGAAATGAGGAACGGACCGGATCGGGCCATGACCCTTGACGCGGCACAGGAAATCGCGACGCAGGCGCTGTTGCAGCTCGCCCGCGACCCGGAACAGGTGGGTCGGTTTCTGGCCGTCTCCGGGATCGGGCCGGAATCGATTCGCTCTGCCGCCGCCGAGCCTGGGTTCCTGGCCGGTGTGCTGGAATTCTACATGGCCGACGAGGCACTGCTCTTAAGCTTTTGCGAAAACGCGGGCATTCGCCCGACCATGATGGCGGCCGCCCGCTATGCGCTTGCCGGCAGGGTCCCGGACGATGCCTGAACCGATCGTCCCATCGCGGGAGGTGCTCAACCAGATCGCCGCCTTGCCCTTATCGCAGCGGCCGCTCATCATTTGCGATGTCGATGAGGTGGTGCTGCACCTCATCCGCCACATGGAAACCTATCTCCAGGGGCAAGGCTTGAGATTTCTGACCGCCGATTACCGGCTGACCGGAAACATTGCCCGCCAGGACGAACAGACGCCGCTTGCCGCCGACACGGTCCGCCGGCATATCCAGGCGTTTTTCGATGCGGAGAACCATCGACAGGACCTCGTCGAGGGGGCCAACCACGCGCTGCTGGCACTGTCTGCCGCTTGGGACGTGGTGTTCTTGACCAATTTGCCGGGCGCCCACAACAAGCCGGTCCGGGAACGATTGCTGGCGTCCTACGGCCTTTCCTTTCCTGTCGTGACAAATTCCGGACCCAAGGGCGGTGCAGTCGCCGCCTTGTCGGCCGGCCGTCCGGATCCAGTTGTGTTCATCGACGACAGCCCGGCCAATCACAGCTCGGTCAATGCGAGCCTGCCGTCCGCGATCCAGATCCAGTTCATTGCCGACGACAGGTTCCGCGCGCGGCTGAGCCAGCAGGATCACATCGATCTTGTCACCGGGGATTGGCACCAGACAGCCAGCTTCATTGAAGGTATGCTGCGATGAAGTGAACCGTTGAAGCTGCGATCGACCGGCCCCGCCATGACCGCGCCGCCTGCCTCCGAATCCTCCGCCGGACGCGCCGACCGGCCCCGGGCCTTGTGCAGGGACTGCGGCGTCCGCTGCGAACCATCGGCCGCAAGATGCCCGTCTTGCGCGAGCCCGCGCCTGGTCAGCCATGTTGAACTGGACCGGCTGACGATTGCCCATATCGACTGCGACGCGTTCTACGCCGCGGTTGAAAAACGCGACAATCCGGACCTTGCCGACAAGCCGGTGATCATTGGTGGCGGCCGGCGCGGCGTCGTGTCGACCTGTTGTTACATCGCCCGGATTTACGGCGTCCGTTCGGCCATGCCCATGTTCAAGGCGCTGGACGCCTGTCCGGACGCGATTATCATTCGTCCGAACATGGAAAAATACGCTGCGATCGGGCGCGACATTCGCGAGCGGATGCGCGCCCTCACCCCGCTGGTCGAGCCGCTCTCCATCGACGAGGCGTTTCTCGACCTGACCGGGACCGAACGACTTCACCACGCCAGTGCCGCCGAAACCCTGGCCCGTCTCATCCGCGAGATCGAGGCGGAAGTCGGTATCACCGCCTCGGTCGGGCTCGCCCCCAACAAGTTTCTGGCCAAGGTCGCCTCCGATCTTGAAAAACCGCGCGGATTTTCCGTGATCGGCGCGGCCGAAGCCAAGACCTTCCTGGCCAGCCAACCGGTCAGCCTGATCTGGGGCGTGGGCAAAGTGTTCCAGCGCAAGCTCGCCAGCGACGGCATCAAGACCATTGGCCAGCTTCAGATCATGGACCACACCGATCTGGCGCGGCGTTACGGCACGATGGGATTGCGGCTCGCGCAACTTTCACAGGGCGAGGACGATCGCAGCGTATCCCCGGAACGGGCCGCCAAGAGCATCAGCTCCGAAACCACCTTCAGAACGGATATCTCCAAGTTTTCGGTCCTGCGCCCGATCCTGCGCCAGTTGGCTGAAAAGGTTTCATCGCGGCTAAAGAAAGCGGATCTGTCCGGCCGTGGCGTCACGCTGAAACTAAAGACGGCCGATTTCAAGACCATCACCCGGGCCCGTCACCTGTCCGACCCGACCCAACTCGCCGACCGGATTTTCCGCATTGGCGAGGAACTGCTGGAAGTAGAAACGGACGGACGAAAGTTCCGCCTGATCGGAATTGGTGTCAGCGACCTTACGGCCGCCGATGGCGCCGATCCGCTTGATCTCGTCGATCAAAAAGCCGGACAGCGGCAGAAGGCGGAACGGGCGATGGACGCATTGAATGAGAAGTTCGGCACATCGGCGATCGAATTGGGCCTTGTCCATTCCACGCGCAGGCCTGGACCGGACGAGCAATAATCCGCGGTCGCTTTACTGCGGGCAGTCGCCCGTCTCATAGAGCTCCAGCGCCCGCAGCTTGCCTTTGATGGTGAACTCACCGTAGTCGAGCATCAACTCCCGGCTGATGCCGTTTTCATAAAGCAGGAAGGTCAGTTGGTAGACCGGCATCTGTTCACCGGCATCTGCTTCCGTTGAATCGAAATAGGCAATTGTCACCGGCCAATGGACCGCATCGGCAATCGGCGCATAGGGCCGCAAAGGGCGATCCTGCACGGGTGTTGGGTCCTGCTTTGGCGCGCCGATGACCGTGGTGGTGTTGTAGACCTTGTCGCCGCTCTCTGATCCGTCAAAGACGTCGGCCGCCACAAAAGTCGCACCATCCCTGGCTTCTTTCAGGATGCGGAGCAAGTGCTCGGTGGGAAACAGCGCGGTTCCGCTGATATCCACTTGCCGTTTTTCCGGTTCCGCCAGATCGATGGTCTTGGCATCCGCATTCTGGCGTGCTGTTCCGCGGGTCGCCTCAACCAGATTCTGGTTTACATAAGTCTTGCTGAAGAACTGGTAGCGAGTGGCATCGGGCTCTTCAAACGATGAGGTTTGCAGGTCCGTCACTTGCGAGCTACCGGACTCGTCGTGGAATTCCGTCACGAAGCGGAATGTGACGCTATAGCCCTCGCAGGCATCACCGGCGAAATCATAGACCATGAGCCCGCTCAGCCCGGTCAGGCTCGATTGGGCGTCGATATCCCCCATGCTCATGTCATAGACCGCGCGATGCGGGGCCAGGCCGGTCGGCGACGCGGCGACCGGATCCAGCGGCACGACCAGCATCAATCCAACAATCAACGACGCACGAACACTTAGGGGCATGAATACTCGCCTTTATCCACCTATTCCAGCGGGTTTAATGCACACGATTCACCGCGTCTCAACTTAGGCGTTTCTTGGATTGGTCGCCAGCCCCAAGCACCCAGTTTCAGGGTCAATTTTGTTTTGGGCTGGAGATGCCGCGTTGCCCGAGTTGTAATCATTTCCAAATTGATCTGGTTTTTGCAGTGTTGGATTCGGTTTTCCGGCTTGCGGGCGCGTCGCGATTGTTCCAAGACACCGGCACGTGATCCTCGCCGGAGTTGAAACTACCATGACCCAGACAATTGAAAGCCGCCTTGCCGATCTCGGTGTGTCGCTTCCCGAAGCCGCGGCCCCGGCCGCCAACTACGTGCCTTTTGTCCGAACGGGCAACCAGCTGTTTGTCTCCGGCCAGTTGCCGATGGGGCCGAACGGACTGGCATTTGTCGGCAAGGTCGGCGATCAGGTGTCGCTGGAGGACGGCCAGGCTGCCGCGAAGCTGTGCGCGATCAATTTGCTGGCACAGGCCAAGGCGGCGACGGGCGACCTGGAAGCCATTGTCCGGTTGGTCAAGATCGTCGGTTTCGTGAATTCGACCGCCGACTTCACGCAACAGCCGCAAGTCGTGAACGGGGCGTCCGATTTTCTCGTTGAAGCCATGGGCGACAAGGGACGCCACGCCCGGTCCGCCGTCAGCGCGGCATCCCTGCCCTTTGGCGCGGCGGTGGAGATCGAAGCGGTTTTCGAGATCGCCTGAGCCCACACTCAGCCATCCGCCTGCCGGTGGACGCCGTGAAATAGACCGGCCTGCAAAGGGCCGGCTTTCCTCTTTTGGACCCGCCGATCATGACTGCGTTGCAGGACATCTTTGCCCGGCCGATCGCCCATCGCGGCTATCACGACGCCGGCGCCGGCGTCATCGAAAACACGCCGAAAGCCGTGTCCGCGGCCATGGCCCGGGGTTTCGGCATCGAAGTTGACATTCAGGAAACCGCGGACGGTCAGGCATTGGTGTTTCACGACTACACGCTTGACCGGCTGGTTGAAGGCACCGGCAAGGTCATCGCCCATTCCGCTCAAGCACTGCGCGACATGAACATGAAAACCGGCGGAGACCGGCTCTGGCTGTTGCAGGATCTTTTCGACCTTCTGGCTGGCAAGGTGGCCGTCGTCATCGAGATCAAATCGTTGATGCGTCCGGGGGCCCAAGCCGATTTCGTGCGCCATGTCGCGGATTTAACGGCGGCTTATTCCGGTCCTGCGGCCATCAAGACATTCGATCCGGACATGCTGGCCGTCGCCCGCGCCCGAAATCCGGCTGTCCTTCGCGGGATTGTGGCCAGCGCGGCGCGCAAAGGCGGTGAATTCGGGCGCTTGTCGAACGTCCACCGTTTCGCATTGCGACACATGCTGCATTTTCCAAGAACCCGGCCAGATTTCATCTCTTATTGCATCAATGATCTGCCAAGCCCCGCCCCCGGGCTTTTGCGCCGCGCGTTCAACAAACCGGTGATGACCTGGACGGTGCGCACGGCGGAAGAGCGCGCCCGCGCGGCGCGGTATGCCGACCAGATGGTGTTTGAGGGATTTGATCCGGACCACGAGTAGCCAAAGGGCGACAACACCCCTTGCGCTGCGAAATGCCAACGCTACCTTTCGCAATATGGAAACGAACGCAGGGTTGAGAGCATGACCGCATCGAGCGCTGAGGACACGGCCTCGGCAACGCTGCGCATTCTTTCCAGCATGAAGGACATCAAGCCAGAGGATTGGGACGCGGTCGCCAATCCCGGATGGACAGTGACCGAAAGCGGCCGATTGAGCCGCTGCGGTTGCGGAAACGCACCTGACTCACTTTCTGAACTGATTGAATCAACACATCAGGACACAGACTTTAACCCCTTCATTTCTCACAGTTTTTTAAGCACACTGGAAGAAGCTGGCTGCGCGACCGCTCGCACCGGCTGGCTGCCGCGGCATATGGTTCTGGAAAATGCCGACGGCGACATCTGGGGCGCGGTGCCGGCCTATTTGAAGAGCCACTCTCAAGGCGAATATGTGTTCGACTACGGTTGGGCAGAGGCGTTTCACCGGGCCGGCGGCGAATATTATCCAAAACTGCAGATATCGGTGCCCTTCACCCCGGCAACGGGCCGTCGCTTTCTGACCAGTCCAAAAATCAACCGCGACGCCGGTCTCCAAGCCCTTGCTGCCGGACTTGTCCAGGTTTGCCGTCGAAGCGGCGCCTCCTCCGTTCACGCGACCTTCATGACCCGGGAGGAATGGGACACGCTTGGAGAGCTTGGCTATCTGCAACGGACCGACCAGCAATTCCATTGGAAAAACGACGCTTATGAGAGCTTCGATGCGTTCCTGGCAGCGCTTGCGTCCCGCAAACGCAAGGCCATCAAAAAGGAACGCCGTGAAGCGCTCTCGGCCGGCGTCGAGATTGAGTGGATCACCGGCAGCGATCTGACCGAAGCCCATTGGGACGCGTTTCATACGTTTTATCAGGACACCGGCACGCGCAAATGGGGCCGGCCCTACCTCAACCGGGAGTTCTTTTCCCTGATCGGCGAGCGCATGCCCGAGCAAACACTCTTGGTGATGGCCAAGCGTGCTGGCAAGTATGTGGCGGGCGCGCTCAATTTTATCGGATCGGACACCTTGTTCGGACGGCACTGGGGCTGCACGGAGCACCACCCGTTTTTGCATTTTGAAGTCTGTTATTATCAGGCGATCGACTTCGCCATCGACCGGAAACTGGCATGCGTGGAAGCCGGCGCGCAGGGCGCGCACAAACTCGCGCGCGGTTATCTGCCGGTCACGACCCGATCCGCGCACTGGATCGCGCACGAGGGTCTGCATGACGCGGTCGCCGATTTCCTGAGCCACGAACGAACCGCAGTGGAGCGGGAAAACCAAATGCTCGCGGCCCACGCCCCGTTCCGCAAGGACGGGTAGGCCCGCGCACACCCAAGACTTGATTTTAGGTACGTAAATGCGTACATCTTTACCATGAAAACGACGTCATACAGCGAGCTTCGCAAAAACCTGGCCGCAGCCCTTGATGCGGTGAATCAGGACCATGAGCCAGTCGTCATCACACGGGGCGCCGGAAAACCCGCCGCGGTGCTGATGTCGCTGGAGGACTTCGCGTCCTATGAGGAAACGCGATATCTGCTGCAAAGTCCCAAAAACGCCGACCGGCTGATTGAGGCGATATCCGACTTGGACATCGGCCTTGGTGAAGAAAAGCCGCTTTCTGAATGAAACTGGTGTTTCACGAGAAGGCGTGGGACGACTATCTTTGCTGGCAGGCTCAGGACAAGAAGCACCTGCACCGTGTGAATGAGCTGATCCGCGAATGCGTGCGCACGCCTTTCAGCGGCACGGGCAAACCCGAGCCGCTTCGCGGACCGCTGTCGGGATGGTGGTCGCGCCGGATCACGCGCGAACACCGGCTTGTCTACCGGGTGCTGGACGATCAAATCCAGATCGCGCAATGCCGTTATCACTACTGACCGGACAAGTTGCACGCCCAAAAGGCGGGCCTCTTCCAGTCCCACAAGGCAATTGACACTTCAAACACTTCCCGCAGTCCCTTGATTGGACTCGTTGATTGGAGCCCGTTGAATCAGTTTCTCAAGGTCCGCACACCCGCAGGCAATGGATGCACCCTCCCTCACAAGGCCGGGAAAGCGCTTGCCCGAACTTTGCGATCATGGCTAGTCTCCCGCGCAAATCGGCTTTTGTTGAGGATCCAAAATGTCTGCACCGGCCTATGACGATCAAAATGTTTTCGCGAAAATTTTGCGCGGCGACCTGCCCAGCCACAAGATCTATGAGGACGACATGACGGTCGCCATCATGGACATCATGCCGCGCGGCGACGGTCATGTTCTGGTGATCCCGAAAGCCCCCAGCCGCAACATTTTCGACATTGCGCAGGACGATTTGAACGCCGTGATGGCAACGGTCCAAAAGCTCGCGCACGCGGTGGTCAAGGCATTCGGCGCGCAGGGCACGACCATCCAGCAGTTTTCGGAACCGGCCGGCGGTCAGGTGGTGTTTCACACCCATGTCCACGTCATTCCGCGGTTTGACGGTGTCAGCCTGCGGCCGCATACCGGCGAAATGGCCGACAATGACGTTCTGGCGGCCCATGCGGAGAAAATCCGGGCAGTGCTGGGATAAACGGTACCATCAATTGAGTTGAAGGACAGCGGTCCAGCCTGCCAGAAGGACTGCGACCCCGACCGATACGCCGATGATCACCCTTTGGCCAAAGATCAAAAAAGCGGCGAAACCGGCGGCGGCGGCAGCCAGCCGTAGCGCCATCGGTGTGTCGGCAAGCGCGCCCTGCGGAAACAGGATCAGCTTCGCGATCACGCCCGCAACGAGCGCGGTTGCGACACACCGCACCCAGATCAACACCTCGCTGTCCTCGCGCAGCCGCCCCCCGGCCAACACCCCCAGCCAGCGCCAAATGTCGGTGGCCAGCCATCCGGCGACCAGGATCATGACGAACGGGCCCCACCAGGTGCTCAAAAGCGCTTCGCCGCTCATGAGATCCCCCGCCGCAAAACCCGTGTGCCGAGATAGGCGGCGGTTCCGCCAATCAGCCCGGTCCACAACAGATCCAGGCCGGGCACATAGAGGAAGAACAGCGGGCCAAGGCACAGCCCGGCGATCATTGCCGCCTTGTCCGCCCGAAGCCGTGCCGCTCCCCACAGTGAACACAGGAAATAAACCGGCGTCAGCATGAACAGCGCCCCGGCCACCATCGGCGGCATTTGCTCCACCGCCAGATAGGCGATGCCGGTCATGACGAACACGAAGCTCGACACGGTCGCGCCGAAGCCGATGAAAAACGGCAGCCGGCCCTCCTTGGGAAGATCCGGCAGGTGTTTCATCGCATAGACCCAGGCGGTCACGGCCACGAAATGGGAGGCAATCAAAAGCTGCCAGGTTTTTGTTTTTCCGGGAATTTTGACAATCGGCAGCAACGCGATGGTCATCGGCATCAACCGCACGGATGCCAGCGCCACGGCGAAGGCCGCCGGGATCAACCCGAGACCCGATGTCATCGCGCCGGTCAGGACAACGACCGATGGCAACGCCCAGATGAAGCCGGTCATCGCCAGGGTTTCCGCCAGGCTGAGCCCGCTTTCCCGCGCAAGACCGGCGTAACCGACAAACGCGGCGGTCAGGATCATCGCGGGGATCGAAATCGCCGCCCGGGCCCCGCGCACCATCCAGACCCGACCGGGCGCGGTATCCGGCGGCAGCGGCGCCGGTGTGGGATTAATGTCGCCGTGTGCGGGCATGAAGCGCAATCAAGCCTCAAGGAGCAGAAGGAAAATAGGAAGGTTTCCTTATAAATCCGGCGGGCACCCTCCTGTCAATCAGGGGATCATCTCCGGATCAGCCGCTCACACAGACCGGGTGAGGCCGCCGTCGATCCGGATGTTCTGCCCGGTCACATAAGCGGCCACATCCGATCCGCCGGCCGTCACAAGCGCGACTCTGGTGTCTGTCACGAAAAACGTCTCCTCGCCAGGTTCCTCTCCCAATCCCTAACGAATGTGCCGGGCGCAGACAAACGGAGAGAAATTGGCGATCCATTCGCGTCACCCGCAGCATGCGCTATTCCTTACCGACTTGAAGTGCATGCGGGTGACCCGACGGCGCGCGGACAGGACATGTCGGTGAGGCCCGGCTTCAAGCGCCGGATCGGGTCAAACCGTTGCCTGGTCCAGCGCTTTGTGTCTTCTTTCCGTGACTGTCGTTGCATAGCGGAAGGTTCGATTGATCTTGAGGCTCAAACACCGCATCCGGTCGGAAGCCAAAAAACTGGCCTCGAAGTGGCGCTTTGCCGCAGCGGTAGACCGGGCCAACAAGAAGGCCTGGGCGGACTATCGGCAGATCATCAAACTTCGGCCGGAAGCAGCGCTTTCCAGCGCTCAGATGCGGCAAATCAAGGACTATGCCAGGGACATCCTAGGTTCCCGGGATCACGCGCCCGGGCTGTTTGCCTATGCCGCATGGCGCGGCGAATTCCTCGAAGGATTGATCCCCTCGAGTTACTTTCATGCCGTCTTGATTCCCTCCTGGACGCCGTTTCCGTCCTATGACCGGAAGACCTTCGCAAAGCGGATCCTGGTCGATCCGCCAATGACCGATCTTGTGTATTTCATCAGGGGATTCTGGCTTGACGCGTCCTATCGTCCGATTCCCCGCGACGCTGTCATTGATCACCTTTTTTCGGACTGTGACCGGGTCTTCGTGAAGACCGACGTCTCCCTGCAAGGCCTGGGCGTTCATAAAGCAACCCGCGACGATTTCGACATCACCTCGATCGAGCGGCTCGGAGACCTCGTGATCCAGGCCCCGATATACCAGCATTCCTGGTTCGATGATTTTACACCCGGCAGCGTGGCGACGGTGCGCATCACGACGGTCAAGATGCCGGGCGCGCCCGCCCAAGCCCGTGCCTGTTACCTTCGGCTGGCGCGGGCCGGCGCCGATATCGTCCGGTCCGCGGAGTCAATCCGCGTGGCGGTCAATGCACAAACCGGCGCGTTGTCGGCCGACGGTGTAACCTACGATTGGCGAACCATTGCAGCCCACCCCGACAGCCATCAGCCCTTTGGCGGTCGCAGCATCCCGCATTTCGATCGGCTTCTTGAGTTCTGCCGACAGCAACACGACAGCACGCCGATTTCCGGGCTGATCGGCTGGGATGTCACCATTGACCGGAACGATGATCCCGTCCTCATCGAGTGGAACCAGGGGCGGGCCAATATATCCTTTATGGAGACAGTCGATGGCCCTGGATTTCGCGGCCTCGCCTGGGAGAATGTTTGGAAAGCGAGTCAAGACTGACCGACGGCATTGGGCGGCATGCAGATTTTCGACGATGAGGGCACCGGCTACCGTCAGCGCTCATGCAGCGCGAGGCGCACACCGAGCCCGCAATAGATCGTGCCGATCACCTTGCCCTGCCAGCGGCGAACCCTTGCGCTGCCGCGCAGGACCGTCCCCAGGCGCCCGGCGAAGACGGCCACTGTCAGCGTGCTCAAAAGGCCCATGGCGACAAACAGCACGCCCAGGATGGTCAGTTGAAGGGCTACCAGCCCGTTTTCCGGCTGGACAAACTGAGGTAGGAAGGCAAGGAAGAACATCGCCGATTTTGGATTGAGAACTTCGGCAAGCACCGCCTGGCGGAACGCCCGCCGTGCCGTCATGCCCCGAACGGCAACACCGGCACCCGGTGCCTCCCGCTCCCGGAACGCGCAGATCCCGAGATAAACGAGATAGGCCGCGCCCAGATATTTTATCACCGTAAACAGCGTCGCCGACGCCAGGATGACGGCTGAAAGGCCGAGCACGGCCATGACGGTATGCACCAGATCGCCAACCGCGATTCCTGCCGCCGTCGCCAATCCGGCGCGGGTCCCCGATCCGCTGGCCCGCGCCAGGGTCAGCAAGACCGCGGGCCCGGGTATGAACACGAAGCCCAAGAGCACGGCCAGGTAGGTCCACAAAACTGTCTGGTCGATCATAAGCCGACCCTATCACAAACAAAAAAAGAGGCGCCCGAGGGCGGCCCTCAGACTGCCGACAAACCAGTCGAACTTACGGCAGTCATGCCCGGGCATGTCCCATTGCTGTCCGGTTTAAAATCCAGGGGTAGGCATATGTCATTGACTCCATTGCGCTTTGCGCGGCCAAAACGGATAAGGACATGGAATCTGGCGTGGGCGTGGCCCCATATTCGATGCCGTCCCGGAGGCCGCGTGAGCGGCCGTCCGGGACCCAGCAATCACTGAATTTTGTTCTGGAAAACACCACCTTCCGCGCAGTGCTGGGCCCCGGCTCGGTGGCCGGGGCGGCATGGTGAGGATTGCCGGCTGACAATGAACATCCCACAACCGGGTTAAACCGGACAACAGTGGAACCTTGTCCGAGGATGACCACGGAAAAATCGGGGAGTGTCATCAACCTCAAGGGGCGCCGGTCGGGCGCCTCTTTCGATTTAGCCGTCCCTTTACGCAGCAATCAATCCGCCAGCGGTAC
Source organism: Roseibium sp. (assembly GCA_017643215.1). Lineage (GTDB taxonomy): Bacteria > Pseudomonadota > Alphaproteobacteria > Rhizobiales > Stappiaceae > Roseibium. The sequence continues at coordinate 362,574 of JAEPNV010000003.1, forward strand.
TTTGGGGACCAGGCTCTTCTTGGTCCCGCCCTTGCCGCCGGGTCCACCCGACTTACCGGAGGATTTGGTGGCCGATTTTGCGCCCGCCGGCTTTCGCCGCCGTTTTGGCTTGGGCTTGGCGGTTGCCGCGGCCTTTGGTTTGGCGGGCGGCGTCTTGCGGTCCTCAACGCTTTCCAAAAGCAGGCCGGCGGCATCCTCCGACACGGTGACGCGAACGGTGCCGCCTTTCTGGAGCTTGCCGAACAGAACCTCGTCCGCCAGCGGCCGTTTGATATGTTCTTGGATAATCCGCCCGAGTGGCCGCGCGCCCATCTGGCTGTCATACCCCTTGTCGGCCAGCCATTTGACCGCGTCCTCGGTCAGTTCGAAGGTCACGCCACGGTCGGCGAGCTGGACCTCAAGCTGCATGACGAATTTCTCGACCACCTTGTAGACGACCTCCATCGGCAGGTTGCCGAACGGAATGATCGCATCGAGGCGGTTTCGGAACTCCGGCGTGAACAGCTTGTTGATCGCCTCAGCGTCGTCCCCTTCCCGCTTCACCCGATTGAAGCCGACCGGCATCTTGGCCATGTCCGCCGCGCCCGCGTTGGTGGTCATGATCAAGATGACATTCCGGAAATCGACCTGCTTGCCGTTGTGATCGGTCAGCTTGCCGTGATCCATCACCTGCAACAGGATGTTGAACAGATCCGGATGCGCCTTTTCGATCTCATCCAAGAGCAGAACGCAATGCGGATGCTGGTCAACCCCGTCGGTCAAAAGACCGCCCTGGTCGAACCCGACATATCCGGGAGGCGCGCCGATCAGCCGCGAAACCGTGTGGCGTTCCATGTATTCGGACATGTCAAAGCGGATCAACTCAACGCCGAGTGACGACGCCAACTGCCGCGCCACTTCCGTCTTGCCGACGCCGGTCGGACCAGAGAACAGATAGCTGCCGATCGGCTTGTCCGGCTCGCGCAGGCCCGCCCGGGCGAGCTTGATTGCCGAAGCGAGCGTGTCGATCGCCGGATCCTGGCCATAGACGACCCGTTTCAGGTCGGCACCAAGGCTCGACAACACCGCCGCGTCGTCCTTGGAGACCGATTTCGGCGGAATACGCGCCATTGTGGCAATCGTGTTCTCGATTTCCTTGACGCCGATCGTCTTGCGCCGCTTGCCTTCCGGCACCAGCATCTGAGACGCGCCGGTCTCGTCCAGCACATCGATCGCCTTGTCCGGCAGCTTCCGGTCGCCGATGTACTTGGCCGACAGTTCGACCGCCGTCTTGATCGCGTCGTGGGTATAACGGACCTTGTGGAAATCCTCGAAATAGGGCTTCAGACCCTTCAGGATATCGATCGCGTCCGGAATGCTCGGCTCGTTGACATCAATCTTCTGGAACCGGCGCACCAAGGCCCGGTCCTTTTCGAAGAACTGCCGGTATTCCTTGTAGGTGGTCGATCCGATGCAGCGGATCGCGCCCGACGCCAGTGCCGGTTTCAACAGATTGGAGGCATCCATGGCGCCGCCGGACGTGGCGCCTGCCCCGATCACGGTGTGGATCTCATCGATGAACATCACCGCGCCTGGATAATCTTCAATCTCCTTGACGACCTGCTTCAGCCGCTCCTCGAAATCGCCGCGGTAGCGGGTGCCGGCCAGAAGCGCGCCCATGTCGAGTGAAAAGATCGTTGCGTCCTTTAGGACCTCCGGCACGTCCTCGTTGACGATGCGGTGCGCGAGGCCCTCCGCGATCGCGGTTTTGCCGACGCCCGGGTCGCCGACAAACAGCGGATTGTTCTTGGACCGCCGGCACAGGATCTGGATGGTCCTTGAAATCTCGTCGTCGCGGCCGATCAGGGGATCGATCTTGCCCTTGCCCGCCTTCTCATTGAGGTTGATGCAATAGGCCTCGAGCGCGTCGGTCTTCTGGCTCGGTTTCTTCTCGCTGGTCGTGCCCGAGATCGCCTCCTCCTCGTCCGCGCCTTCCACGGGTCGCGCTTCCGACAAGCCGGGCCGCTTGGCGATACCATGGGAGATGTAGTTGACCGCATCATAGCGGGTCATGTCCTGGTCCTGCAGGAAATAGGCCGCATGGCTTTCCCGCTCTGCGAAAATGGCCACCAGCACATTTGCGCCGGTCACTTCCTCGCGGCCGGAGGACTGAACATGAATGACCGCACGCTGGATGACGCGCTGGAATCCGGCGGTCGGTTTTGAATCCTCGTCGCTGTCGGTGACCAGATTGTCCAGTTCGTTCTCGATATAGTCGAGCAGGTTCCGGCGAATGACATCCAGATCCACGTTGCAGGCACGCATCACGGCAGCGGCGTCCTGGTCATCGAGCAGCGCCAGGAGAAGGTGCTCCAGCGTGGCGTATTCCTGCTGCCGCTCATTGGCGAACGCCAACGCCTGATGGAGGGCTTTTTCCAGACTGCGTGAGAATGACGGCACGTTACATATCCCTCACTTTTTTTCCATAACGCACTGCAAAGGATGCTGATGCTTGCGTGCGAAATCCATGACCTGTGTCACTTTGGTCTCGGCGACTTCATAAGAAAAAACTCCGCATTCGCCGACGCCATGATGGTGAACATGCAGCATGATGCGAGTCGCCTCTTCCCGGTTTTTCTGGAAGAAGCTTTCCACAACATGGATAACGAATTCCATCGGCGTGTAGTCATCATTCAGCAGCAGCACCCGATAAAGGTTCGGGCGCTTCGTGATCGTTTTGGTCCTGGTAACAACGACCGTACCGGCATCACCGCCGTCGCCGTCATAGTCAGCCCCACCTGCCATGTCAGTGCCTACTGCCTTTCATTGACGACCCTGAGAATGTACCAACGCCCGCTTGAGGGTAAAACCCGATGCAGTCGTTTTGAACGCACCGTCCAACAACGGTAACATGGAATTGAGCCTCTGCCATTGGCCGAACCGACTAGATCCTGCCGTGCTGGCGCGCCGGGCGCAACGGTCGTTTTGGTCAAGTTCACGTGGGCGCCTGGGCCCGGATGCCGTTCGTCCCACCGACTGTAATGTAGGTCGGCGAATTTCGTTTAAAAGATCAGCATGATCGCGGAGCAGAGCTTTCAGCCCTGGGGACCGGCCGGGCCCCTTCGAATTTGGAAAAATGAATGTGTAAATACCAAAAACCCGGCTGTGGACAGCCGGGTTGAGGTTGATGACAATCCCATGTTTTTCCGTGGTCATCCTCAAACAAGGGTCCGAGGATCCGCATCATTCAAATCGACGTGGATGCTCGGAACGGGCCCGAGCATGACGACAGAAAGGTCGATTGGTCTGTCAGCGGTCTGACTCGGCTGTGGACAGCCGGGCTTTCGGCAATCGATCAGTCCGAATTGCCTGCGTGGGCGCTTATTTGCCCACTTTTGCCATGAAGCCTTCATACGGCTTGTAAGCGTCTTTCGACATGTCGGTGATCATTTCACCAAGCTTGGTCATCTCGCCGACAAAGCCTTCGTAAGCCGTCTTGACATAGTCGCTCTGCGCCTCAAACGCCTTGTCCAAAGACTTGGACGCGACGAGTTTTTCGACTGCGGCAGAGCCTTCTTCGAAGGATTTTTTCTGGTAGTCAGCAACTTCGGCCGCGATGGCCTGCATGTTTTTGCTCACAGCGCCAAAAGACTCCATGGCCATATCCATGTTGTCTTTGCTCAGTTTTTGAATTTCATCGAGATTGTTCAGCATTCTTTTGCCCTTATCCGCTGGCGTTTTAGCGCGGTCTGTTGCACGGAACGCGACGACCCGCCAAGCGTGAACTCGCGTTGACCTACGAGCTCCATATTATGCACTGCACAATAGATGTCAATCATATTTTTGCATTGCAACAAAACCGGCGGTGACGGGGACCACCGGGGTCAGGCATGGTGACGGAACGGCACATGAAACCTCATAACAAAGCCCCGCGGACCAGCTCCATCGTAGGATTTATATGACAAAGGAAATACACAGGAAACGAATCTTGAAGAATATTTATACATACATTCTTCTTAAATCTATATGCTTTTATTTAATTTACCGATTGTTAAGATTAAAATTAATCTAAAAAATTTGGCGGCAATTCGCGACGAAATTTACACATTCGTAACTGCGTTTCCCTCAAATGAAATGAACACTTCCGCGGGCTTGGGCGAATCGTTGGGCACTTTGGCCGGCCGACGATTGAATTGACAAACGATATCGTGGCCCAGAATGGGATTAAGTACTGTGTTTGGTATGCGTTTTCGCCGCATTGCACGAAACCTGGGCCGCGGCGCTGCGGTGGCTGTTTTTGCGGGCTTTCTGATCGGCGGCGGCACGTACGCGACGGCGAACCCGAAATATGCCGGGATCGTGGTTGACGCGAAAACAGGCAAAACGCTTTATGCCGACAATGCGGATGCTTACCGCTTCCCCGCCTCGCTCACCAAGATCATGACCCTTTATGTGGTGTTCGAGGAATTGGAAGCCGGTCGCCTTACCCTCAATTCCCGCCTCAAAGTGTCGAAATACGCGGCCGGACGTCCACCGTCGAAGATCGGCCTCAAGCCTGGCTCGACGATCAAGGTCAAGGATGCCATCCTCGCGCTCGTCACCAAGTCCGCAAATGACGTCGCAACGGTGGTCGCGGAAAACATCGGCGGATCGGAAGCAGCGTTCGCGCGCCGGATGACCCGCACCGCCCGTCAGCTCGGCATGAGCAAGACAACCTTCCGCAACGCTCACGGCCTGCCCAATTCCAAGCAACGGACCACCGCGCGGGACATGGCCCGGCTCGGCCGGGCGATCGAAGAACGGTTTCCGGAAGAATTCAAATACTTCAACACCCGCGTGTTCACCTACAAGGGCCGGCGCTACGGCAATCACAACAAGCTGCTCGGTCGGGTCAAAGGCGTGGACGGGATCAAGACCGGATACATCCGCGCCTCCGGCTTCAACCTTGTCACGTCCGTGAAGCGCAACGGGCGTCATGTTGTCGCGGTCGTCATGGGCGGCCGGACCGGCGCGTCCCGCAACGCCCACATGAAAGACCTGATCGGCCGGTATCTGCACAAGGCGAGCCGCGGGCCCAAAACCGCGCCGGTCATCGCCAGCCGCGGTCTCCGGAAACGTTTCAACGCTGCGGCCTTTTCCAACGTTCCAACACCGCAACAGAAACCGGGCTCTGCGGTTGAGACTGTTGTCGCGCGCGCGCCGGAAAAACCAATTCCGGCGGAAACGCAAGTCACCGCTCCGGCGGAAGCGCAAGTCACCGCGGCATCACCGGCTCCCGGCGCCCCGGAAACGGTACTTGCGCTCGCACCGGTCAAACCGGCAACGGCTGACATGAGCGCGGCGTTCACCGGTTCCATCCCGGTTCCGCCCAAACTGGTCCGGTCCCGATTTGACGGCGCATTCGAGGCCGCAGGCTTGCCGCCCGTACGCCCGCCAAAGCCCATCGCCGCGCCGGTTGAAACGGCGGCGGCAAACGTTCCTGTGACCGGAACACCGTTGGAGGCGGGCAGCGCCGACGAAGACGACACCGACAGCGTCGTCACCGTGGCGACCAGCGATACACAGGAACAGGAGCCGACCTGGCAGATCCAGATCGCGGCCACCGAAACGGAGAACGACGCGATTGGCATGTTGAAACGGGCCACGGAGGCCACCGGTTCAGCCCTTCGCAAGCGTGTGCCCTATACCGAGCCGGTCGAGGCGGACGGGCAGACCCTTTACCGCGCCCGTTTCGTCGGTTTTGAAACCAAAACGGCGGCATGGAATGCGTGCCGGACGTTGAAACGCAAGAGATTCGCCTGCTTTGCCATCTATCAGTAATGCGTAATGGATGTGGTCAATGTCGTCTGAGAAGAGTGTCTTTAGCCTCGTTGAGTTTCGCCGCCAGGAAGGTCGTTCCCCCGTGGTCGGGATGGAGCCGCTTCATCAGCCGGCGGTGCGCCGCTCGGATTTCCGCGTCCCCGGCGCCGGGAGAAAGCCCCAGGATCTGGTAGGCCTCCTCATCTGTCATGGGGCCCGTGCTCGCCGCGCTTCGCTGCCCCTGTGCGCCATCCGCCTGGAAGTCTTCTCGCCAGCCGGAAAACCGGCGGTCGAGATAAGCTTCGACTAACGCGCGGCTTTGGCCATCTGCGCCGGTCTCTTGCCACAACACCTTCAGGTCCTCAGCGTCAAGATCGTCCAACGCCCGGCCCTGGAACCGGCCCGCCAACACGTGGCCGGTCATCTCGCCACTGTCATGATCAAGCTCCATCTCAATCATGGCCGAGCGAACGCGCGACTGCTGGCCCTGCGAGGGCCGGCCCGACATGCCGGCGAAACGCCCCCCAAGCCGGCCCAATCCGCCCCAACCCAGCAAGGATAGGCCAAAGCCCGCCGCGGGAATGGCGAAGGCGAGCCGCCCGGTCACAGCGAACAATCCGGCAAGCGCCAACAGCAGCACACCGCCGGTTGTCCTGATCTTGCGCGCCAGGTCAGCCGGATTGGCTTTCACAAAGCCCTGCCCCGCCGTTAAAAGCAGGATCAACAAGACAACACCGATCAACAAAAAGATCATATCCGGACGCTACTTCATTTGCCTGATCAACAACCGGGCCCCCTGGCCACCGGATTTTTCCAGCGCTGCCAGCGCATCGCGTCCCCCCGAGGCATAGACCGCAACGGCCTTCAGCAAATCGCCGAGTTGGCGCGCCGAACCGGCATCAAACCGGCAGAATGCGCCGTTTGTCAGGCGGGCGATCTCCCGGAAGGCCTGTTCGGCGACCGGATCATGGCCTTCTTGAAACAGAAACACCGGCACGCCCAGCAAGCCGAGTTCGCCGGCCTTGTGACATAAATCGTCGACATGTTCTTCCATGCAATCGCCCACATAAACGAGCGCATGGACCTTGTCCTTCTTCGCCTCGTTCAGCCCCGCGGTCAGCACCTTGCCGATTTGTGTCCGCCCGCCGCGGCAATCGATCTTGGACATGGCCGCCGCGAGTTCGTTGGCTTTGGTGAACCAGCGCGACGCCCGGCATTCCCCGAAACCACGAAAATAGACCAGCTTGATATCAAGGCCCGCGATTTTACCCGCTTCCTGAAACATCTCGGCCTGAAGATGGCACGCCTGATCCCAGGTCGGCTGGCGGCTCATGGTCGCATCAAGGGCAAAAACCAGCCGTCCCCGGCCGCCTTGCTGCCGCGGGGCCGCTGCCACCTTGGACAGAAATGTATCGATATCGGAAGCACTGGAGGTGCTTTCTTGGCTCTGCGGTGGCTGTGTTCCGCCGCGGACCGGAGGCCGTCCGCCCATGACCCTGCCTCGCTTATAAAAAAATAAGTCCCTCGCCAAGATTTGGGCGAGAACGGTTCAAATAACAAGGTCGCGCGCTGTAGTGTCTCAGGCAAGTCCCGCGAAACGGGCGTCAAATCAGGCAGAGTTCGGACAGGTCCCGCCGCATGGCGTCGGGCATGGCCGCGGCCTGACCCGCAGTGCGCACATCGGCCGGGGCATCCGAGGCTTTCAGATACCGCCATCCTTGAAACGGGCGCTTGGGTTGAAACCGCGTGAGGACGAGCTCTGGCTCCAAAACCAGATCGCACCGTTTGACGCCGGACTGATCGGTAAATGGCCGGATATCAAGAAGGCGCTGGCGGACCTGGATCTTTCCCTTGATCACCCAATAAAGTGATCCGCCATTCAGAAGCTCTGCCCGGCGCGTCGGGATCATGCGCGTTGTGTGGGTTTGTTCCGCCGCCTCGCCTGCGAGGCGCCGTTGCTCTTGCCGGAAGTCGACCCAGGCCTGCAGGTTTTCAACACTGTCCGCGCCGACGCAGAGCTTGACGAGATGAAGGGTCATGAACCTGATCTAACATCGCGACCCGCGGAATCAATCCACCGTGATCCTGCGGCGGCTATTTTGCACAAGTCTCACGAAGATCGCGATGGCATGCCGGAATTGAACACCTGAAAAGAAAAGTCAGGCAAGAACCAAAAAAGCGCGGACTGTGCCGCGCTTTTCAATTCGATCCTGCAACGCGCCTTATTGCGCGATCGCGGCAGCCTGTTGAGCTGAGTCGGCATCGTTGAACAAAACGATCAGCGCCAGTGCTGCCGCAACAGCAAGCACGGTCCAAACCGTTACGCCCCAACAGGATTTTTGCACGTTTTCTTCCATGAAAACCCTTTTGTGTCCCCGTCCGCCGCTTGAACACGGCGCTAAATGTGGCCTCAATGGGGCGTGGAAGTAAATGAACCCTTAAGCTTTCGCAAGTGCAAAAAAGAGGCACCAGCTATCACTCAAATGCAAAGCTGAATTTCCGCACAGTCTTTCAAAGACTTGAAGGACTTGGGTCGCGGTCCGAGCTACGGTAAAGAGAATCAACCGTCAGAAATTCGAATCTCGATCGAGGGCTACCACCGTTCCATGTTCTCTGTTTTGTCCCCTCTCGATTTCCTCGCCGTCGGCTGGTTCCTGTTCGCCTGGCTGGGATTCAACATCGTGATCGACACCAGCCCGTGGCGGACCAAGACCCTGTCGCATGCCATGAACGAATACCGGCGCCACTGGATGCTGACGATGGCCACGCGCGAGGTTCGGATCATGGACACGGCAATCCTTTCAGGACTGCAGCATGGTACGGCCTTTTTTGCATCGGCCGCGCTTCTGGCGATCGGTGCCGGTTTCACGCTTTTGGATTCAACGGAAATCGTGCTGCGCGTGGCCGGCGACCTGTCGATCCCCTTGGATGAAAGCCGAACCCTTTGGGAAATCAAGGTTCTGGGACTGATGGCAATTATCGCCTACAGCTTCTTCAAATTCGGCTGGGCGTACCGGCTGTTCAACTATGCCAGCATCGTCATGGGCGCAGTTCCCGAACGGGGCCAAGCCGACCCGGCCGTCATTCAGGAAGTTGCGACCAGGGCCGCGGACCTCAATATGCTGGCGGGCCGCCACTTCAATCTTGGCCAGCGGGCGTGGTTCTTCGCCATTGCCTTCCTCGGCTGGTTCGCCGGACCGGAAGTCTTCGCCGCCGCGACCTTGGCTGTTCTGCTCGTGCTTCTTCGTCGTCAGTTCGCTTCAAGGGCGCGCGCCGCGGCGTTGTCCGGGCAAAAGCTCAAGTTGCCCTCGCCGGTGAGCCCCGGCGAATATACGGATACCGGCTCGTCGAATCCCTTCACCTCATAGGTTCCGAACAGGCCCGACCGGCAGCCCATGATGCCGGCGATGGCGTCGGTCACGAGAATCTCCACGTCCAGATCCTTGGCCAGCTCGGCAACGCGGGACGCGAGGTTCACGACCGGGCCGATCACGGTGAAATCGAGGCGGGTTTCACCTCCGACATTGCCGAAGAAGACGTTTCCCGCATGCAGCGCAATGCCAACACTCATGTCGGGTGTGTAGATGCACGTGTTGTTGGCATTGATCTCCTTGATCCGCGTGCCGGTGTCGCGGGCTGCCAGCAGCGCGCGGCGGGCGGCATCGGCCGCCTCTTCGTCCGTTTCATACGGAAAGATCGCCATCACCTCGTCACCGATGAACTTCAGCACCTCGCCGCCATGCGCTTCCACTGCCTCGGTCATGGCGCCAAAATACCGGTTCAGGAACAGGATCAGCTTGTCGGCCGGCAACGTGTTGGACAGGCGCGTGAAACCGCGCAGGTCGGCAAAGCTCACCACGGCCGAGATCCACTCGCCCTCACCGCGCCGCACGGTGCCGTTCAGAACGCGGCCGCCGGCCCGGCCGCCGACATAGGTGTCGAGCAACGTCCCGGCGGTCCGGCGAAGAGTCTGCAATTCGCAAACCGTCGCAAGCGGCCCCATGATCGATTCAAACACACCGATGTTGCCGGGACTGAACCCGCTCGGCGCTTTTGTCGCGAAGGTCATGATTTTGATGGACCCGTCGGAAAACCGCATCGGCAGCGCGATGTAATCGGTGTAACCGTCCTGTCGCAGGTCCTCGACGATGCCGTACTCATCGCCCTGCTTCGTTGGGCTGACGACGAAACGCACCGGCCCCTCGGTTTCGTGGACGACTTTCAACGGGCTGTTGTTGTAGCGCGCATCAAGCTCTTCGCCGCCCGGGAACCGCCGCAGTTCGCGCGTTCCGTCGCTTGTCCAGATGGCCGATTCGGCGCGAACGTTTGGGTGAAGGACACTTATGGCCGTGGTCACACGGTCGACCGCAACTCCGCCCGCGCGCAGCTTGTGCGCAAGTTCTTCAATCAAATCAAGACTATCGGTCCGCCCGACGCCATCGCTGTAAAGCCATTGGGTGACGTCGGCCGCCACGAGCGGCGCTTCCATGACCATGAGACAGTACCCCGTTTTCGAGACCTCGACTGACTATATGGGTGTAAACCGCGAAGTGTAAAAGGCCTCATGCGCGTCACGGACACTTTGCCCGGTACACCTATGCGTCGACGACGTTCATGGGCTGGGAAACAACGCATTCGTACGCCCCGTCGTCCGATAGGCCAACAGACCGATCCATTCGCGGACCGCAATGTCCGTTCGCCGAAGCCCCTCCGACATGCCCGAAAAGCCTCTTTTCCAATCCTGCCAGCCACGGGTTCTGTGGTCCACGGGATAAGCGATCACACCACGCCAGCCCGCGGCGCGAAAAACCCCCATGGCCCGCGGCATATGATAGGCCGATGTGACCAGAAGCCAGCGCTGGTCCGGCTCCGGATCAATCAGGTCGCGGGTGAACACAGCGTTCTCGAAAGTGTTTCGCGCGGCCTCCTCCAGCACGATCCGGCCCGGATCAATCCCGAAGGACAAGAGCAGCGGCGCCACGCCGTCCGCCTCCGTGGTGCCGGAAGACATCAACAAGCCTTCCCCGCCTGTGTGGATCACCTTCGCGCCTGGAAAGCGGCGTGCCAGTTCGGCAGCGACCGTCACGCGTTCGCCCGAGGTGGTCAAGGCCGTATGCGCGCGGTTGCTGGTGACGATCGTGTCAACGGCCCCGCCCAGAACGAGAATGCCATTGACTGCGCCGGGATCGGCGGGCAGAGCGAACCGCTCCTCTAGCGGCAGGATTAGGAGGTTCGATCCCGGGCCGAGACCAAACACGGTCAGGGCGATCACGGCCAGCCCGATCACGTCCCGGCCGAGCCGCCGCGATCTGTTCGAAAACAGTAGAAGCAGTCCGCCAATCAACAAGAGCAGCAAAAAATTCGAGGGGCGAACGACGAAAAAAATGATCTTGGAAAGATAAAAAAACACGAGCAGGACCTTCGCTCTCCCGACACCGGACAGGCCCGTCGTAGTCCGCCACTTCGGCGGGTTTGTGGCTTGGGCGTTCGATCGACAGATCTATTGGGGAACCGGATGCGCGCACCGGCCTGAAACCACGAAACCGTGACAAATGTCACAGGCGTGAAATCGGGTTTCGACCAATGTGAGCGGCGATGGCAGCATGATCGAGGGCAGACTCATGACAATGTATTTAAGGCTTGGCGGCCGTCCGGCCGTTGACCAGGCGGTGCGGCGGCTTGTGCAGCAATTGGCAAAGGATACGGCCGATGGCGCACGGCACGCGCAAACGGCGACCGTGTCGCAAGACGACCTTGCGGAATTCTTCATTTTCCTTTTCGGTGGCGCGCCGATCTACGACGGCCCACCGCCGCATGTCCTGATCGCCCCGATTTGCCCGTCGGTCGAAGCCTATCCTGATTTTATCGGGCAACTTGTCGGCGCCTTTGGCGCACCGGCGGAAGAGCAGGAACTCCGGGCACTGATGGACCGGGCCCTGCTGCCCGTTCTTTCCCCGCCCAACGCACCAAGTTTGCACGATCCCGAACAACCACAATCAGGCGCGCGCGCCTGACCTCTTTCAAGGGCCCAAACACAATCGCCGGCGGGTTCCCGCCGGCGGCTGTGGTCAAAAAAACACGGCCACTGTCAGCCGATCTCGGAGACGTTGTCCACGACCTTGCCGACCAGGCCATATTCAATGGCCTCTTCCGGGCTCATCCAATAATCCCTATCGGTATCCTTTTCGATCCGCTCGATCGGCTGACCCGTCGCCGCGGCGAAAATCTTGTTCAGGCGATCCCGCATCTTGATGATTTCCTTCGCCTGGATCTCGATGTCGGTCGCCATGCCGCCGGCCCCGCCGGACGGTTGGTGCAACAAGAACCGGGTGTTGGGCGTGCAAAGGCGGTTTTCTATCTTGGCCGCCACATAGATGAGCGCGCCGGCGCTGGCCACCCAGCCCATGCCCAGGATGCGGACCTCCGGTGAAATGAACTTGATCGTGTCATGAATCATGTCGCCCGATTCCACATGTCCGCCGGGCGAGGACACAATGACCGTAATCGGATCGTTCGACACCTGAGCCAGCGCCAGAAGGCGGGCGCAGGCATCGCGCGCCAATTCCTGGGTGATCGGTCCGGTGATCAGGACGGTGCGCGCCTCAAACAGGTGCTTGTCGACCTGGATCGACGGCGGGGTTTTGGTCTTTTCCTCTTCCTCATCGTCCAGACGGGCGGGCACCTTGGTCGAATAATCATGCATGCGCGGCAAGTACTCCGTTGAGTGGAAGAGCCTGGAAGGCCCAAAGTTGGAACCGGTTTCCGGTCTGAGTCGTTGGCTCATGTGTAGGCGATGACGGCGCGCCCCGCAATTCGCAAGGTTTGCGGAGCGCCAAAAGAGTTACCAGCCCGCCAACATAGCCACACCGGTTGTCATTTCAATCCATCGAACCGGACCGTCCGGCGAGATCACCATCCGGCTTTCGCACGACCAAATGCCAAAGAAGCGCGAGGATGAACGGGATGGATGGCCAAACGAACCATAACGGCGACAGACCGGTGGTCAGGAGATTGAGCACGAAGAAGAAACCGATCACAAAGACACAGGTACGCACACGTTTTGGCTGCCGGCGCAGCCAGTTGCGGGCCTGTTCAAAGCCGTTGGCGACCTGTTCGGCCTTCTGGTCCCAATCCGGCACCTGACCTGAGGCGCTCCCGCCTGCCGCGGACGCGCCGGCACCGCGGTCGTCGGGCGGGTCAGCATATGGCGCCGCCGGTTCGTTTCGCCCGCCAAGGCGCACCGAATAGGTTTCGACCGGCTCCGAGACGTTTTTCACCTTTTGCCGGCCAACCGGATCGAACCCCAGCGCCAGCTTGGTTCGAACCTGGTCATAGACCGATTGCGAGAGCATGATGCCGCCTGCCGGCGCCAGTTCCTGCAGCCGCGCCGCCACATTGACGCCATCGCCGTAGATGTCATCCCCCTCGACCATGAGGTCGCCGAGATTTAGCCCGATCCGGAACTCCATCTTGTGGGCCGACGGCAGGTCGGCATTGCGCAGGCTGAGCTCGGTCTGGATATCGACGGCGCATTGGACCGCTTCCACAACGGACGAAAACTCGATGATGACCGCATCGCCCCACGTGTTGACGATCCGGCCGTTGTGGCGCTCCGTCAGTGCCGACATCACATCGCGGTAGGACTTGAGCCGGTTGAGCGTCCCGTCCTCATCCCGTTCCATCAAGCGCGCGTAATGCGCCACATCCGCGCACATCACCGCGGCAAGACGCCGCCTGGCCCGCTGCATGGCTCTGCCCCTTTTACGTTCCCCTTAGCAATGGGAAGCCGGGCCGCGAATTGCAACCGGCTTGTCCAATTTGGCGGATCAGTCCGCCGCGATCGGTCCAAAAACGTACGTTGGATCACATCTTCTTTGCAGAAAGATCCAGAAGCACCTTGAGCGCCCGCTCCGCGTCCTCGGACGGCACGAACACGTGATCATGGAAATAGGCGGCGACGACATTCGCCGAAATGCTGGCATTTCCAAGCGCCGCCGCGACGGCCGCCGTCAAACCGACCGCGCTTAGCGAGGAGTGCACCGTCAACGTGATCCGCCGGTACCAGTCCGCGTCGGCCAATCCCAGTTCCCGGGCGCGCTCAACGCTCAGGATCGCCGTGACGCCCTCTGTCTCGCAAAAAAGCCCGATCGGCTCATACTCCGCAAGGTCCGCAAGCGTCTTGGCCGCGAAGGTGCAAAACACATAAGGCTCCGGATCCAGCATCGGCCGCATATGCGGGATCAGGTTGGAAAGATCCGTTTCGCCTGTCCTGCCCATGTCCTCACGCCTCTTTCTGCGTCTGGTCCAGCCAAAGCCGCATCAGCGGCCGGCGCGGCGATCGCCGGGCGATCTCCTCAAAGCCGAGCGTGCGAAACACCGATGCCATCCCGACAAATCCCTCGCCCCACTGCAAGGGTTTTTCCGGATCGATCGGACACGCGTCCACGGCATCGGCCCCGGCCTGCCGGGCGTGGGTGACCGCCGCTTCGCCCAAGACCCCCATCAGCCCGCTCTTGCGCCAACCGGCGCGGATGTAAAAACAGGTGATGGCAAAGGGCGTTTGCGGCCCGTCTTCTAGGTCTTTGTCAAGCGGCTTGGAGGTCCGTGACAGCTGGAACCGCACATAGCCGGCCCTCGGTCCGACCGCGACCCATCCGACCGGTTGGCCATCCGCATAGGCCAACAGGCCAGGCGCAGGACCCGCCTCCACGCGCTGCCTTAATCCGGCCTTGCGCTGCTCGCGGGACAGTACTTGCCAATCCTTGGCTCTTAGAAGCGGCCACAAACACCAGCAGCCACTGTTTGCACCGCGGTCCGGTCCGAACAAATCCACCAGATCCGGCCAGCGGCCGGGCGTCAGCGGTGCGATATGGATGTCGGTGACCTCCATGCCCGTGGCCCGCTAGGATCCACTGGCGCGGACGTTCCGCGCCATGTTGCACAAGAGCTCAAACAGGATCGACACGCCCAGAAAAGCGGTTCCCCCGCTTTGATCAAAGGGCGGAGACACCTCGACGAGATCCGCGCCGGCAATGCTCACGCCGTCGAGCAGCCGCGCCACCTGAAGGGCCTGAAACGAGGTCGGTCCGCCGACTTCCGGTGTTCCCGTGCCGGGAGCAAAAGCCGGATCGACAAAGTCAATGTCGTAGGACACATAGGTCGCGGCGGCGCCAACGATGGCCCGCGCCTCGGCCATCACATCGTCAACACCGCGATCGAAAAACTCCTCGATCGGTATCACGCGCACGCCAACACCTGCGGCAAATTCCCGGTCTTCGCTGTCATAGGCGGTACCACGAATGCCGATCTGGACAACCCGTTTGGGGTCGAGCAGCCCCTCCTCGATCGCCCTGCGGAACGGTGTGCCATGGGTGAATTTCATGCCGCCAAAATAGGAATTGAACAGATCCGTGTGGCTATCGAAATGGATCATGCCGAGCGGCCGGTCCTTGGCAAGCGCCCGCAGAATGGGCAGGGAGCACAGGTGATCACCACCGGCGGACAAGGGCCGGATGCCGGCTTCAACCAGCCGGCCGTAAAAGGCTGTGATTCGGGCAAGACTGTCCTCAAGGTTTGCAGGATTGGGTCCGACATCACCAAGATCGGCGCAATTCACCAACTCGAACGGCCGAATCCCCGTCGCCCCGTTCTGGGCCCGGATCATCGTCGACATGTCGCGCAACTGGCGCGGACCGTGGCGCGGTCCCGGCCGGTTGGTCGTGCCGGCGTCCCAGGGAACGCCGACAAGGCCAATATCGACCTCTGAAAACCGCGGGTGATCAAAACCGATATGAGGCAGGCGCATGAACGTCGGGATGCCGGCAAACCGCGGCAGGTCGAACCCCGAGACAGGACGGAAAAAGGTGTCGCTCATGTCGCCTGCTGGTCTGCGCCTGGAATGGCTCTATTAGCGCTCAGGTTTGGCGAGATATCCAATGCTGCCCGCCATCACCGGACTTGGCAATGCCTTTAATGCGAAGCCCGACCGGCGGCCCGCATCTCCTCTGCCGAAGCACGAATGATCTCAGAAACTTCGCTCAGCTGGGGCGCAAGCGGACTGGTTTTCCGCCATATCATCCCAAGTGTTCTGGATGGTTGCGGCTCATCGAACCGCGATATGGATACCCCGGCGGACCGGGTTTCGACAGGGACCGCCATTTCCGGGATAAGGGTGATGCCGATCCCCGCCCCGACCATTTGGACAAGTGTCGACAAGGAACTGGCATTCAACACCTCCCGGGGCGGCGCGGAGGGCATGCTGCAGAACGATAGCGCCTGATCCCGAAAGCAGTGCCCCTCTTCTAGAAGGAGCAGCCGCATCTCGCGCAAGGATTCGTTGCTGGGCACCGGCTTTTCCGCATCTTTGTCATGGCGCACGAGAACAAACGGCTCGCTGAACAGCGGGACTTCCTCCAGCGACGTCTCAGAGACCGGCAACGCGACCACGGCCGCGTCCAACCGGCCTTCCGCCAATTCCTGGATCAACCGCCGCGTCACGCTTTCCCGTACGTGGATATCGAGGCCCGGGTGCGCCCGGGCGAGATTGCTGATCACGGTCGGCAGCAGATAGGGCGCGACGGTGGGAATGACACCGATTCGGATCCGGCCGACCATCTGGTTTCGCGCCGCGCGGGCCAGGTCTCCCAACTCGTCGACGGCCCGCAAAATCCCGCGAACACGCTCGGCCGCCTCCTCGCCGAATTGGGTCAACCGGACCTGGCGGGCGCCCCGTTCAAACAACATCGCGCCCAGTACGTCCTCAAGCTCCTTGATCTGCATGGACAGCGCCGGCTGTGAAATCGCACAGGCCTCTGCCGCCCGTTTGAAGTGCCCGTGACGGGCTAAGGCCTCGAAATAGCGCATTTGTCGGATGGTGATATTTATCATCATATTTTCTTATCACAAAAATCAGAAAATACAAATTCCTCTGATGATCGAGATTTGCTAGAACTATTCTAACAAATGAATGAGAGCCGGTGCAGACAGTCATATTGCGGCGTAAATGCCGCGCTTGTTCAGGCCCGCCCAGCATTGACTCCAAACACAAAGAGGTGCCTGCAACGAGACCAATTCATTGTCCACCCGGGGCCGGTGGCTTTGAACTACGAACCAAGCGTTTGAATCGTTCCACCCCACCATCGCAACCCGGACCGGATCAGATGCATCAAGGGCTACAAACCCTCACACACAGAACTAGATAGCGAAATCAGCAAACGCAGGAGACGCAAAATGGACGCAATGAGCGAAGGAAAATGCCCGGTCATGCATGGCGGCAATACCGGCATCAACAACAACCCCACCAGGTGGTGGCCGCAGGCGCTGAACCTTGATATCCTGCATCAGCACGATGCCCGCTCCAATCCCATGGACCGCGACTACAACCACCGCGAGGCAGTGAAGGGGCTGGATTTCAAGGCGGTCTGGGCTGACGTCAACGCACTTATGACCGACAGCCAAGACTGGTGGCCGGCCGACTGGGGGCATTATGGCGGCCTGATGATCCGGCTGTCCTGGCACGCGGCAGGCTCCTACCGCCTCGGCGACGGGCGCGGCGGCGCAGGCACCGGCAACATCCGTTTCGACCCGCTCAACTCCTGGCCCGACAACGCCAGCCTCGACAAGGCGCGCCGTCTGCTGTGGCCGGTCAAAAAGAAGTATGGCAATGCGCTTTCTTGGGCCGACTTGATCGCCCTTGCCGGGACAGTTGCCTATGAAAACATGGGCCTTAAGGTCTTCGGTTTCGGCTTTGGCCGCGAGGATATCTGGGGCCCGGAAATCGACATCAACTGGGGCAACGATACGGAAATCCTGGCGCCCACCGACCAGCGCGTCGGAGACCTGGATGACGCCAACTCCATGTACAACCCGCTCGCGGCATCGCACATGGGTCTGATCTACGTGAATCCGGAAGGTGTGAACGGAAATCCGGACCCGGCGGAGACGGCCAAATATGTGCGCATGACATTCGCCCGCATGGCCATGAACGACGAGGAAACCGCGG
Source organism: Roseibium sp. (assembly GCA_017643215.1). GTDB lineage: Bacteria > Pseudomonadota > Alphaproteobacteria > Rhizobiales > Stappiaceae > Roseibium. Next base: position 380,353 of record JAEPNV010000003.1, read on the forward strand.
CTCTGACCGTCGGCGGCCACACCGTCGGCAAGACACACGGCATGGGAGACGCCGACAAGATTGGTGCAGGGCCAGGCGGTGCCGCGCTTGAGGATGCCGGATTTGGCTGGTCAAATCCTGATTTTGTAGAGGGCAAGGCCAACACGGCCTTTACATCAGGGATTGAAGGCGCGTGGACGACCAATCCCCTCCAGTGGGACAATGGCTATCTGGAGCTGTTGTTCGGCTACGAGTGGGAACTAAAAAAATCACCAGCCGGCGCCTGGCAGTGGGAGCCGATCAACATCAAGGACGCGGACAAGGTCACCGATCCCACGGATCCGTCCGTCAAGCACAACCCGATCATGACCGACGCCGACATGGCGATGAAGGTCGATCCGATCTACCGGGAGATCTGCGAACGCTTCAAGGCGGACCCGGACTACCTCGCCGACACGTTCGCGCGCGCCTGGTTCAAGTTGACCCACCGCGACATGGGCCCGAAGGCGAACTACCAGGGCCCGTTCGTACCGGACGAGGAACTTGTCTGGCAGGACCCGGTCCCGGCTGGAAACACCGGCTATGATGTTGCAGCCGTCAAGGCCAAGATCGCTTCGAGTGGTCTGAGCGCAAGCGACATGATCGCAACTGCCTGGGACAGTGCCCGGACATTCCGCGGATCGGATATGCGTGGTGGTGCCAATGGGGCCCGTATCCGCTTGGCTCCCCAAAAGGACTGGGTGGCCAACGAACCGGACCGCCTGGCTCGGGTGCTGGGTGTTCTGGAGCCGATTGCGGCGGAAACCGGTGCATCGGTGGCCGATGTGATCGTGCTGGCCGGCAATGTCGCGGTCGAACAGGCGATCAAGGCCGCCGGCCATGACATTGAAGTACCATTTGCACCGGGACGCGGCGATGCGACCGACGCCCAGACGGACGCCGACAGCTTCTCGGTGCTGGAGCCCTATGCCGACGGGTTCCGCAACTGGCAAAAGGAAAAGTTCGCCGTCAGCCCCGAAGAACTGATGCTCGACCGGGCACAGCTCCTCGGCCTCACGGGAGCTGAAATGACTGTCCTCGTGGGTGGTTTGCGGGTGCTCGGCGCCAACTTCGCCGGCTCCAAGCACGGCGTTTTCACCGAGCGTGAGGGCCAGTTGACGACCGACTTCTTCCAGACGATCACCGACATGGCCTACCGCTGGGTGCCGGTGGACGCGGACGGCACCTATGAGCTGCGCGACCGCAAGACCGGCGCAGTCAAGTATACCGCGACCAGCGCCGACCTGGTGTTCGGCTCGAACTCGATCCTGCGCGCCTTCAGCGAGGTCTACGCCCAGGACGACAACGAGGCAAAGTTCGTCCGCGACTTCGTAGCGGCCTGGACCAAGGTCATGAACGCCGACCGCTTCGACCTCAAAGCCTGACACAACAAATCCGGGCGGGACCGTCCCGCCCGGACACCCATCGCCGGAGTTTTTTCACAGCAGCAGCCCGTAACGTTCATCCCGAAACAAGCCGGGCTCGAGCCGGACCGGCCAATGCGTGCCGGGTCACAAGAAGCTGGCTTTTAAGTACGTAAATGTGCCGACACAGATTTGTCGCACGCTGACAAGAGCCGTTTCTGATCACGGTGGCGAGGGTCCGCCGCTCGCTCAGCGACCGCGCCGAATTGGAAATCTCACAAGAAATCAAGCACCCGATCCGGCAGCAGGTGGTGCTGTGGCGTCAATCAAGGAAAAAAGCCATGACCTTAGTCGCAGCAGACTACCAAAAAGTCTTTCAAGACAAGATTGCCGCGTTGCAGGAAGAGGGACGGTACCGGGTGTTTGCCGATCTCCGCCGATTGGCTGGTCGGTTCCCCAAGGCCGTCAACCGCGTCGGGGCGCACGAAAAGGACGTCACGGTCTGGTGCTCAAACGACTATCTCGGCATGAGCCAGCATCCGGTTGTCCGCCGGGCCATGCATGACACCCTGGACACCACCGGCGCGGGCGCCGGTGGAACCCGGAACATCTCCGGAAACACCACCTATCATGTCGCGCTGGAAGAAGAATTGGCCAGTCTTCATGGCAAGGACGCGGCTTTGGTGTTCACATCGGCCTATGTGGCCAACGATGCAACGCTGTCCACCTTGGCAAAGCTGTTGCCTGCCGCCGTTATCTTTTCCGACGCCAAGAACCACGCGTCGATGATCGAGGGCATTCGGCGCGGCGGCGGCGAAAAGCGGATCTGGCGGCACAATGATCTTCATCACCTGGAGTGCCAGCTGAAGGAATATCCGCTGTCGACGCCCAAGATCATCGCGTTTGAAAGCATCTATTCGATGGACGGGACGATCTCCAACATCGGAGCGGTCTGTGACCTTGCCAAAAAATACGGGGCTCTGACCTACCTGGACGAAGTGCACGCCGTCGGCATGTACGGGGATGGAGGCGCCGGCATGGCTTCTTTCCTCGGGGTCGCCGACCGCGTCGATATCGTCAATGGCACACTGGCGAAGGCCTATGGCGTCATGGGCGGTTATATCGCGGCAAGTCGCGATTGCGTTGACGCGATCCGTTCCTATGCGCCCGGCTTTATCTTTTCCACGTCGCTATCGCCGGTTCTGGCGGCCGGCGCATTGGCGAGCGTTCAGTATCTCCGCAAGCACGATCTGGAACGGGCGCTCCATCAGGAGCGGGCCGAAACCGTAAAACACCGGCTGAAGACGGCCGGCCTGCCGGTCATGGACAATCCCAGCCACATCGTACCGGTCAGCGTCACCAACCCGGTCCACTGCAAGGCCATCGCGGACCGATTGCTGGAGCAATACGGCATTTACATTCAGCCGATCAACTATCCCACCGTGCCAAGGGGCACGGAGCGCCTGCGCATCACTCCGGCCCCGCATCACAGCAATCAGGACATTGATGACCTTGTCACCGCGCTGTCAGCTCTTTTCGCCGAGTGCCCGCTGGGAGAATTCGACCGGGGCCTGGTTGAAGATCCTGCCCGACCGACGGTGACCGGACCCGGTCTTCAGTACCCGTTCCGTTTCGCGCGCGCGTGAGGTGAGTTCGGAGACTGAAGCTCTGCCTCTAGCTCGTCTTATTAAAAATCTCGCGGCCAATCAGCATGCGGCGGATTTCCGAGGTGCCAGCGCCGATTTCGTAGAGCTTGGCATCCCGCAAGAGCCGCCCGGTTGGATACTCGTTGATATAGCCGTTGCCGCCCAGAAGCTGGATCGCATCAAGCGCCATCTTGGTGGCGTTTTCAGACGCATAGAGGATCGCGCCCGCCGCGTCCTCCCGGGTCGTCTCGCCGCGATCGCAGGCCTGCGCCACCGCGTAGACATAGGACTTGGCCGCATTCATCATCACATACATGTCCGCGACCTTGCCCTGGACGAGCTGGAACGTGCCGATCGGCTGGCCGAACTGTTCGCGTTCATGGACATACGGGATGACCACATCCATCGCCGCCTGCATGATGCCGATGGCGCCGGCCGCCAGAACCGCACGCTCGTAGTCGAGCCCGGACATCAGCACCTTGACGCCCTCGCCGATTTTCCCGAGCACGTTCTCTTCGGGAACCTCGCAGTCCTGGAACACGAGCTCGCCGGTTTCCGAGCCGCGCATGCCGAGCTTGTCGAGCTTTTGCGCCACCGAAAATCCAGGAAAATCCTTTTCGACCAGGAACGCCGTGATGCCGCGCGGACCACCATTGGAATCGGTCTTGGCGTAGATGATCATCGTCTCCGCGCTCGGGCCGTTGGTGATCCACATCTTTGAGCCGTTGAGGATGTACCGGTCGCCCTTCTTGTCCGCCCGCAATTTCATCGAGACAACGTCGGAGCCGGCGCCCGGTTCGGACATGGCCAGCGCGCCGAGATGTTCGCCGGTGATCAGTTTCGAAAGATACCGGGTCTTCTGGGCCTCATTGCCCCAGCGGCGGAGCTGGTTCACGCACAGATTCGAATGCGCGCCGTAAGAAAGACCGATCGAGGCGGATGCCCGGCTGACCTCCTCCATGGCGATACAGTGTTCCAGATAGCCAAGGCCGGCCCCGCCCCAGTCTTCTTCGACCGTGATACCGTGGAGGCCAAGGTCGCCCATTTCGGGCCACAGCTCACGCGGAAACCAGTCCTCTCGGTCGATGCGCTCGGCCAGCGGCGCGATCCGGTCTTGGGAAAACGAACGGACGCTGTCGCGCAGCATGTCGGCGGTCTCGCCAAGGTTGAAATTGAACGACGGAAAATCGTTGCGGATCATCGGTGTTCCTCCTGTCGGCGGCCAAGCTCAGTTATGAGTTCGTGACCTGGGGCCGCTCATATTTGACGAAATCGGTCAGGTTCCCGACGCGGTCGTAAAGCTGGCGCGCGCGGACGTTCTGGTGGTGGGTGTGCCAATAAACGGCGCCGCCGCCGGCACGGTCGGCCGCGGTATAAACGGCCTCGATCAGACGGCGTCCGGCGCCGGTACCGCGCATGTTTGCTTCGATGAAAAGATCCTCCAGATAACAGCTCGGCGCGGCCGACCATGTGGAGGGGTGAAACAGGTAGTGGGCAAATCCGATCAGCGTACCGCCGCGTTCAGCAACAAGGCCCTTGTGCCCGCCCTCGCCGATCAGCCGGACAAACAGATCCTCGGTCACCTCAGGCGGGAGCCGGGTCTGATAAAAATCGAGATAACTGGTCCAAAGCCGCGACCACGCAACCCGGTCCTCTGCTTTCAACGGCCGAATGAACGTTTCAACCATCTGGGCCTCAATCCTCCATCCCGGACAGGCACATCATGGTGAAGAGACCCGTGGCCACATGCACCTGTTCATCCTCGCCAAGCCCGTAGACATCGCCGCGGCAGATGGTCAGCGTCCGGCCGAGTTTGACGACACGGCCCCGGGCCAGGAGCCGCGGCTGCCTGGCGGCATTCAGAAGGTTCATCTTGAATTCGGTTGTCAGAACGCCGCTGCCAGCCGGAAACAAGGTCAAAGCCGCGTAGCCGGCCGCCGAATCGGCAATCGACGTTGTGCTGCCGGCATGGAAAAAGCCGTGTTGCTGGGTCAGTTCCAGTCTGAGCGCCAATTCAATGTCAACGGCGCCCGGTGCCACGTGGCACAATTCCGCGCCCAGGTACGACATGAAGGCCTGTGCCGCGAAACTGCCGCGCACGCGGGCCTCCCAGTCCGGATCCTTCGGCGCGAATTGCATCAGCGCTCCTCCAGTTCGGCAGACGATCCGATTTCTGCCATGCGCTGGCGCGCCCCGGTCTCCACCTCATCGAGTTCGGCCAGAATGACCTCGATGTCACGCCGCTTTTCGATCAGTTCGGCGCGGCGGGCGGCGATCTTGCCCATCAGGAGCCGGAGCTGGCCGGCTTCACCGGGCGCCCGGCCATACATCTCGATGATCTCGCGGATCTCGGACAAGGAGAACCCAAGGCGCTTTCCGCGCAATATCAGCTTCAGCCGTGTCCGGTCGGCAGGGCGGTAAAGACGTTGACGGCCGCGCCGTTGGGGCGTCAGCAACCCTTGCGCTTCGTAAAAGCGCAGCGTCCGGGTCGTGATGTCGAATTCCCGCGTCAATTGGGTGATGGTGTATAGCCGCTGCATGCCGTCTCCGTCCGTGCAGCGACCATTTCCGCTTTTTACGTTAAAGTCAATATATTGCTTTTTCTAAAATATTTTCAATATTTTATTCATTTTCCAAAAGATCGTTAACCGTGATCCCGGCGTTCAGAATGTTCAGATCCACATCACCGTCGATCCCACGGATAGCCCCGCGCTGGTGATACTGCCAGACGGTCCAGTCCGGCACATAGTCCGGCGAGCGCCACAAGGACCGGGCCCAGATTTGCCGGTTGAGATTGTGGTCCTTCAAATACCGCAGGTGAAAGTCCTTCGGCGCGTAAATCATGACGCGTCGGCCCGTGGCTTGTTCCACTGCCGTGACGAAGGCGCTGATGTCCTGGAGGACCTCCTCCACGGGCGGGCGCCGTGGGCAATTGCCCTCGAATTCCAGATCGAGAACCGGCGGCAGCATCGCGCCGTCTTTCGGCAGAACACGGAGGAAATTGCGCGCCTGTTCCGGCCCGCCCTTGCACAGGCTGAAAAAATGATAGGCGCCCCGCGCCAGCCCGACGGCGGCCGCGCCGTTCCAATTCGACAAAAACGCGCTGTCTTGAAAGTCACCGCCCTCGCTCGCCTTGATGTAAGCAAAGGCAACATCATCGCCGGAAACGAGCGCCCAGTCGATGACGCCCTGATGATGTGACACATCGATCCCGCGCAAGGGAAAGTCGTCCCGGTCCGGTTCCCACGTCATGAAAAAATACGCTGCTCCTGCAATGCAGAGAACCGCCCCGATAGCCGCGTAGAACACCACCTTCAACAGTGTCTGCACCAGTCCCATGTGGTGTCCGTTCCTGCCGCCCCGAGGCTACGACCGTACCCGTTTATGCCTGCGCAGTTGTGAAGTCCGGTTACCCGGTCTTGTCGAAGCTCCCGTCCAGCATCAACCGGAGGCCCAGCGCGCCGAGTGCGCCGGCCATGATCCGGTCAATCCAAATGCGCGCTTTCAGATAGGCGTTACGCGACCGTTCCACGGAAAACGCGATCGCAACGAGGCCGTACCAGACAATTTCATTGGCCACCACGAGCGCGATCGCCGCCAGATAGACCCATGCCGGTGCGCCAACCGGCAGTAGTGCAAAAAAGATAGAACCGAAGAACACCGCCACTTTCGGATTGGCAAGTTGGGTGAACACACCAAGCCAAAAGGCCCGGACCGGTGGCATGTTCGCCGTGAACTTGCCCGCCGTCTCGACGGGTTGATCGGCGTGCCGCCAGATCATGACGGCGAGGTAAAGAAGATACGCACCGCCCGCGATTTTCAACAGGGCGTAGAGCCACGAAACGGTCGTCAGGACCACGGCCAGCCCGACAATCGCGGCGCTTGCCCAGACCAGTGTGCCCGCCCCCAAACCGGCCGCGGTGAACAGAGCTGGCGCCCGGCCGCTGGACAGGGCAAGTTTGGAAACGACGACGAAGGACTGGCCCGGGCTGATCACCGCCAGCAATTGCACTGCCGCCAGCGTGACGAGCGGAAGAACGAATTCCATGGATGCCCCCAATTAGATCCTCAGACCGGGCCAGAACAGCTGTGACATTGAGTGATTGAGCATATCGAATGAAACGGCCGGGGCTAGGCCCTTTGGACGAATTGGAGACGCATTCCGCCGGGAAACGCATCGTCCAAGATCAAGGCAATCCGGCTCAGGTGATGCGCGCCCATCATCAAGACGGATTTGCGCCGGGTTTGGGCGATGCGGGTCCGGCCCTTTGGGTGAGACGAGAGACGTCGATCTGGCATGAAACGCCCCTTGACCGTATCGCCGATACGCTCTGCGGGTCGTTTCCCGCCATCTCTCGCCTCTTGTCTCAAGAAATGCCTTTCCAATGCGTCCACAGGGCCTAGGTGTAATTCGGCCACAGCGGCGCGGCGGCAAGCTCCAGAACATTGCCGTCAGGATCACGGAGATAAAGACTGGTCCCGCCGGCCGGCCACACAACTTCCGAAATGACCGGCACATCGACGGAGGTCAGATAGTCGCGCCACGGCTGGATCTGCTCAACGCTGATCCGGAAGGCGAAATGCGACGGGCCATTGGTGTCATGTCCGGGCACGACACCGCCCGGCGTTGGTACATCGTCGCCGGTATGGCCCCTGTGAAAGACCAGCAGCGTCTGCGCCGGGCCGGCGTTGTAGGCGTAAAGACGCTCGCCCTTGACCATGCGGGGGAGTCCAAGGACACCCTCGTAAAACGCATGGGCGGCCGCCATGTCATCGACATAGACCGCGGTCTCCAGGATGCCATCGATGGGCGGCTTGGCGTTCATCCGCTTCCTCGTTTGATCCACAATAGGAAATCCGAACGACCCACGGCAAGGCGTTCTAAAACGGCAGGCCGAACCAAAGCGCGGCAATTCCCAAAAAGGCGAAAAAGCCGACAACATCCGTGACCGTTGTGACAAACACGCTGGAGGCAATGGCCGGGTCGATGTTCATCCGGTCGAGCGCGATCGGAATGAGCAGACCCGACAGGCCGGCAAAGAGCATGTTGATGATGATCGCGCCGCCGATGACATAACCCAGGCCCGGACTTCCGAACCACAACCAAGCGGTCACGCCGATCAAGATGGCAAGTGCAACGCCATTGAGGAAACTGACCAGAATTTCCCGGTTCAAAACCCGGAGCATATTGCGCGCGCCGAGTTCCTGGGTTGCAATGCCGCGGACGGCCACGGTCATGGTCTGTGTGCCCGCGTTGCCGCCCATGGAGGCAACGATCGGCATCAGGACCGCGAGGGCGACCATGGCCTCGATCGTGTTCTCAAACAGCGCGATCACGACGGAGGCCAGAACGGCGGTCGCAAGATTGACGACCAGCCACGTGAAACGGGACCGAGCGATCGTCACGACGCTGTCGGAGATTTCCTCATCGCCCACCCCGGCGAGCGCGCGCAGATCCTCCTCTGCCTCTTCCTGGATCACATCGACGATGTCGTCGACCGTCAAGACGCCGACGAGGCGCTCGTTTTCGTCGACGACGGCAGCCGAAACCAGATTGTAGCGCTCGAAGGTCCGGGCCACCTCCTCCTGATCCTCGGTCGCGGGAACCGCGTACCGGGTTTCCTCCATGATGGAGGTCACCTTTTCGGCCCGCTTGGTGCGCAGGATTTTGTCCAAATGCACCGAGCCCATCAGCTTGAAGGCTGGATCGACGACATAGATCTCGTAAAAATTGTCCGGCAGGTCGCGGGCCTCGCGCATGTAGTCGATCGTGTGGCCGACCGTCCAAAAGGGCGCGACCGCGATAAACTCGGTTTGCATGCGCCGCCCGGCGCTCTCCTCCGGATAGTCGAGAGCCTTCTTGAGCTGCGCCCGGTCGGCATAGGGCAGCCCGTCGAGGATCTCCGCCTGGTCTTTTTCATCCAGATCCTCAAGGATGTAGACGGCGTCGTCGGAATCGAGCTCGCCCAGCGCCTCGGCAATGACCTCGTTTGGAACATCTTCCAGGAGTTCGACCCGGATCGCCTCGTCCGTTTCCGTCAGCGCCGTGTAGTCGAAATCCGTCCCGAGCAGACGGACGAACGCCGCCCGGCGGTCCTTGTCGAGCGCTTCCAAAAGGTCGCCGGTATCAGCCTCGTGAAGATCGGCGGCAAGCACCGAGAGCGCCGCTTGATCCTGCGCATCGACGGCCGTTTCCACCGCACCGATAAAGTCGCGGTTGAGATGCCCCTCCTCGTCGCGCACAGGAACGCGCGGCGTGGGCACCGGGTCGGCAACGGCCTCAACCTGCATCTTCGACCACCTCCATGAGCGGAACGCGCACCTGTCGCTAATGACCGGATGGCGGACGGGACGGAACCGTCCAAGGCCGGTGTCAGGACCCTACCGGGGATGGACCGGCCCCGCCAGATGGCGGGCCGCCAAACTCCACAAACTTCGCGCGACGGCGCTATAAATCAGGGCAGCCCTTGGTTCGCCCAACGTCCCTCAGTTTTGCAAGGTAGTCACGGACACCGGACGAAAGAATCCGTTCGTCATCCGAGATACAGCGCGGCACCGATCGGAACGCAGTTGCCGCGCGCCGGTTTGCTGGACAAATCCGTCCCTCGGCGCGGATTTCGTGAACGAGATACCAGATCTGCTGGCACGTCAGTGCCGGAAACGTGCCCGGGTCCCGCGAAAGGGTCTGTGCCGCGGCCGGCTGGGCAAAGGCCGACAACAACGCGGCAAGTGCGGCCGCTCGCACCCGTCGAATACCGGCCCGTGTCATGGTCTCGAGGTTTCCGGTTCGCGGGGCAAACTCGCGCCGGGCAAATGGCGCCACAGATCCAGACAATAAAAAACCGGCCTATCGCCGGTTTTGTGGTCCGGTGCGGACCCTTGTTCAATGGTGCGGTCGAGAAGACTCGAACTTCCACGGGTTTTACCCCACAGCGACCTCAACGCTGCGCGTCTACCAATTCCGCCACGACCGCCCATTAGTGTCCGGCGCCGTCCGCGCCAAGGGCCACCGTGTAGCAAATGGGTTTTTGCCGCGCAAGCCGATTTTTGAGAAACATCCACGGGGTCCGGCATGTCGCGAAACGGGAGAGGATCAGAGCGGGCCGTCGGTGCGCATCGGCCGGATTTCCGGGCTGCGCATGAGCACCTCGGTGATCGAAATGCCGATCCGCTCGCCAAGCAGAACCACCTGCCCCATCGCCACCAGCGTGCTGTTGGCATAGATCTTCACATCATCGTCCTCGGTAACGTCCAAGTCGATCACAGCGCCGCGGCCCATGCGCAAAAGCTGGTGGATCGGCATCTCGGAGGTGCCCAGAACCACCGAAATATCCACATTGATGTCGTCGAAGGTGGCCATCGGCACCGATCATCCTTATGTGTGGGTCCGGCGCGCACCGGATTTAACGCTTCGTTAATCCTCCCGATACGGCGCCCAAAAGGTTAACAAAGACTTAACGCCCCATGTCATTGCAAGACCGTCAGACCCTTCCGCTGGATTTTTTCCCCAAGGACGGGGCGGACCCGGTCGAATGGGTGATCAGCGACCCGCCGGTCGCCTATGAGGACGCGATCGCGGCGATGGACTCCAAAGTCGCCGAGATCGCGGCGGGCCAGGCGCCGGAGCGGGTCTGGCTGCTGGAACACCCGCCCCTTTACACAGCCGGCACCAGCGCCGATGACGCGGATCTGATCGCCCCCGACCGGTTCCCCGTCTATCGAACCGGGCGCGGCGGCCAGTACACCTATCACGGGCCGGGCCAGCGGGTGGCTTATGTCATGCTGGACCTGAGACGCCGGCGGCAGGACGTCCGTGCGTTCGTTGCCGCGCTGGAGGCCTGGGTGATCAACAGCCTGTGGTCCTACCACATCCGCGGCGAGCGCCGCGAGGACCGGGTTGGGGTCTGGGTCCGCCGGCCTGACCGCGGCGCGACGGTCGAGGACAAGATTGCCGCGATCGGTATCCGGGTCCGCAAATGGGTCACATTCCACGGCATCAGCATCAATGTGGAGCCGGAGCTCACCCATTTTTCCGGGATCGTCCCCTGCGGCGTGCGGAACCACGGCGTGACCAGCCTCGTCGATCTGGGGATCCCGGTCACGATGGCCGAAAATGACAGCGTCCTTAGAGCGGAGTTTGAAAAACTCTTCGGCGCGACTGAATTGAGGACCGGATAAGACCGGCCCCGCCGCGCGGGAGCGAAGCCCGCCGGTGCCGGACGGCACGCTCACGAGGACGGCCGCCGCGTCGGCAGGACGTCGAACCGGTCCCCGACCTGGATGTCCCTGCCGGTTACCGTGACGGCCAGAACTTTGGCATAGGCGGGCCCCTGTTGCGCTGCTTTCAGCATGCTCCCGACCTGGTCCCGTGTGCCGCCAAAGGCGGCTTCCACCGACCCATCGGGCGCGTTGCGCACCCAGCCCGACACGCCGATTGCACGGGCCGTCTCAGCACACCAGGCGCGATAACCCACGCCCTGGACCTTGCCGGTGATCCGAACTTCGACCGCAACGCTTTCCAATTCCGCCTCCTCTACCGGCATCATGCCGCAACGGAAGTTTTAACTTCAATACCGTTAGATGAACACAGCCTCCGACAAAGACCACAACATGATATACAACCTAAGAGAGAAGTAATTCTACTTAATTACAGTGCTATTTGCTATAAAATCACCGTTTGGTAACTTCTTCGTGTCTGAGTGGCGTGAGTTATAGACACTTGGAATGTCAGCCATGGGTATTTCAACCAATCAGATTGTGACATCCGGCCATTGGAACCGCATTTTAATCGAAGGAATCCTCTTTGCTATTGTTGTCGTTGTTTTCGCAGCGATCCTCAGCGAGTTCGATGCGTTTGAAAAGCTCCATGACTACACACGCGATCACGAGCAATACGAACTCGACGAAATTATCATCGCATTGCTCGTCCTCCCGGTCTTCCTTATGGCTTTCACCATCCGTCGGCTATTCGACCTGAACACCGAGGTCCGCCGCCGCACTGAAGCCGAACGCGAATCCAGGGACTTGGCCGAAACCGACGCATTAACGGGCTTGCCGAACAGACGGCGGCTGTTCAAGGAAATCGCGCGCCGCTCGGCGATGCCGCAAAACAGTACCGTGCGCTTCGCCCTTTTGAGCATAGACCTCGACCGCTTCAAGCAAATCAACGACACGCTCGGTCCTTTAATCGGCGATGCCATTCTTAAACAGACAGCTAGACTTCTTAAGAGCAAATTGAGGCGCAGCGATATGATCGCCCGGATCGATGGCGATGAATTCGTCATTGTCGCCGAATTCGAGAAGGAACAGGAGATCGAGGGATTGGCGGCAAGACTGCTCGCCGCGCTCAACCGGCCGGTCAAATGTCATGGCATTGAGTGCACGGTGGGGGCCAGCATTGGCGTTGCGGTCCACCGGGATGGACACCTTGGAGCGGTGGCCGACCCTGGAACCCTGCTGACAAACGCCGATATCGCTCTTTACAGGGCGAAACGAAACGGACGGAACCGCTATGAACTGTTCCATCCCGCATTGCGCATCGCCTTCGAGGCGCAGGCCAAACTCACCGACGACATGATCGCGGCCACCACGCGCCGAGAGTTCTTCCCGTTGTATCAACCGATCATTGATGCGCGCGCGCAGCGGGTGGCCGGCGCTGAAGCGCTGGTGCGCTGGCGCCATCCGGAGCGTGGAGTGCTTGCGCCGAGCCAATTCATGGACTTGGCCAAATCGCTGAAAGTGATTGATGAGATCGATCAACTTATGCTGGTGGAGGCTGTTCGCACGCAAGCCCGGTGGACCGAAAAATTCGGCTGGGGGTCGCGGATCTCCGTCAATGTCTCGGCCGAGCGGCTGACAATGCCGCAGTTTATCACCAAGCTGGAGGAAGCCGGCGTAAAACCTGGCGCGTTGAATTTCGAAATCAGCGAGGCGGTTCTCTTTGACGCCCTGGACGAGACATCGCGGCGCAATCTTCAGGCCCTCGGCGAGCTGGGGATCGACGTTGAGATTGACGACTTCGGATCCGGGCGGGCATCGATCCTCAGCCTTTTGGAGATGCGACCGCGCCGGCTGAAGATCGACCGCAATCTCGTCGCGCCGATCGTACGTTCCGCACAGTCCCGATTACTCGTCAAAAGCATTATCGACTTGGCCCACTCACTGGCCATTGAAGTCCTGGCAGAGGGCGTCGAAACAGCCGAACACGCCCGCATCCTGACCGATCAGGGATGCGAGCTCCTGCAGGGCTTTGCGTTCGCACGGCCCATGCCGCTGGCCGAGTTTGAATACGCGTTCCTGGCGGACAAACCACCCGTCCGCATCCCGGCCTGAAACACAACTCGACACGGCGCACCCCTTCACTACGCCGGTCCGCGCAGAGCCACTTCGACGGCTACTCGAATTCCATGATGACGGCATCGACCGCGAGGCTGTCCCCGGCCGCAGCCTTGATCGCGGACACGACACAATCGCGCTCCGCCCGCAAAACGTTTTCCATCTTCATGGCCTCGACGATTGCAAGCTGTTCGCCAGCCTTGACCTCCTGGCCCTCGGCCACCGCGATCGAAACGACCAGGCCGGGCATCGGGCAAAGCAGCATTTTGGAGGTGTCCGCCGGCACTTTTTCCGGCATCAGCTGATCGAGTTCGGCAATGCGGGGGCTCATCACCTTGGCAATCACTGAATATCCCTGCCAGTCCAGGCGGTATCCGCCAAGCACCGGCCGCACTTGCACTGTCACGGCCCGTCCGCCGACCGATCCGCTCCACATGTGATCGCCCGGTGCCCAATCCGATTCGACGGACACGATCGGTCCGCCGTTCATCGCGACGTCGATTTCGATTGGCGTTCCCGGATAACCGGCCGCAAGGCGGATCGGCAGGTAGGTGCTATCGACCTTGACGACCCAGTCCTCGCGTACCGCGCCCGAATGCGCCCGCAGGCGTCCGGTCAGATGATCGAGGCGCTCCCGATTGAGCGCGCCCATGGACAAGGCCACCGCACCCAGCAGGCCCTTGGCTGCGTCATCAGGCTCGGCCGGCGCGAATCCATCGGGATATTCATCGTCGATGAAACTGGTGGCCAATTGTCCGGACCGCCAGCGCGGGTGGTTCATGAGCGCGGTCAAGAACGGAACGTTGTGCTGGATGCCATCGACGTAAAACGCATCCAGTGCCTCGCTCATCCCGTCGATGGCCACGTCACGCGTCGGCGCATGCGTGATCAGCTTGGCGATCATCGGATCGTAATACATGGAGATTTCCGAACCTTCGACGACGCCGGTGTCGTTGCGGATCGTCAGACCGTCGGCCACACCCTCCTCCGGTGGCCGGTACCGGACGAGACGGCCGATGGACGGCAGGAAATTGCGATAAGGATCCTCAGCGTAGATCCGGCTCTCCACGGCCCAGCCGGTGAGTGTGACCTCGTCCTGCACGATTGCCACCTTTTCCCCGGCCGCCACGCGGATCATTTGCTCCACCAGATCCACGCCGGTGATGAGTTCAGTGACCGGGTGCTCGACCTGCAGCCGGGTGTTCATCTCAAGGAAGAAGAAGCTCTTGTCCTGGCCGGCCACGAACTCGACCGTGCCGGCCGAATCGTAGTCGACCGCCTTGGCGAGCGCCACAGCCTGCTCGCCCATGGCACGGCGGGTCGCCTCGTCCAGAAGCGGCGATGGTGCTTCCTCGATGACCTTCTGGTTCCGGCGCTGAATGGAACATTCGCGTTCGCCCAGATAAATCACGTTGCCATGCTTGTCGCCAAGCACCTGGATTTCGATATGGCGCGGATTCTCGATGAATTTTTCGACAAACACCCGGTCATCGCCAAAGGACGAGGCGGCCTCAGATTTGGAGCGGACATAGCCGTCGCGCACCTCGTCCGCGTTCCAGGCAATGCGCATGCCCTTGCCGCCGCCCCCGGCCGAGGCCTTGATCATCACCGGGTAGCCGATCTCTTCCGCGATCCCGACCGCCTGATCCGGCGTGTCGATGACACCGAGATAGCCGGGCACCGTGCTGACCTTCGCGTCATTGGCGAATTTCTTAGATTCGATCTTGTCGCCCATCGCCTTGATGGCGCGCGGGTTCGGGCCGATGAAGACGATGCCTTCCTTGGCGAGCGCTTCGGGAAAACTGGCACGCTCTGACAAGAATCCATAGCCGGGGTGGACCGCCTCGGCGCCGGTCTCTTTGCAGGCCGCGATGATCTTCTCAGCGATCAGATAGGACTCGGCGGCCGCAGCCGGCCCGATATGGATGGCTTCGTCGGCCATTTCCACGTGAAGGGCATCGCGATCCGCGTCGGAATAAACGGCCACGGTCTTGATGCCCATGCGCCGTGCCGTTTTGATGACCCGGCAAGCGATCTCCCCGCGGTTTGCAATCAGGATTTTCGAGAACATCTGCGCTCCGCCCCAAAGTTTTGATTGCCGGTTTTGTAGGCGGTGCGCCGTCGCAGCGCAATATATCCAAAAGATGACCACCGCCGCCGTGCTGGCGAACCCGGACGTCCCAAAAAAGGTGTGGCCGTCTGTTTCACGATATTCGCCGCCGCCTGTCCTCTTTCTTTTCCTCTTTGAACCGACTAGAGGCAGTTGAACAACCGCTGCATTCCATCGGCAGAATCCGGCCCCGTTCAAAAAGGCAGGGTTTACATGGACGCCATCCATCTGAACGGTCTTGTATTTCACGCCTATCACAGTGTGCATGACGAGGAAGCCAGGCTCGGCCAGCGCTTTCACGTCGATCTGACCTGTTGGCTCGACCTTGGACCAGCGAGCCACAGCGACCGGTATTCCGACACCGTATGTTATGCCTCGCTGGCCAAACGGGTCGAGGAGGTCGTCACCGGAACCCGTTATCATCTGATCGAACGCCTTGCCGGCGCGGTGGCCGATGCCCTGTTCGATACCGATTCCCGCATTCAAAAAGTCCGGGTGCGCATCCACAAGCCCGGAGCGCCTTTGCCGATCGCCAGCGGGCAGGTCAGCGTCGAAATCTTGCGCAATAAGCCGGCCATCACCTGAAATTGCAGCGGGGAACCGGAAAATTATCTTAAATTTAATGCATTTATCGCGAAAATTACCTGTGTCTGGAATCTGGAAGGTGACCGAATGTTTCGTACACTGATTATGGTGATCGCCATCGCCTGTGTGTTTTCGACCACCGCGCTGGCCGGCCAGTCCGGCCGCTGGCACAGCGACACCATCAAAGGTTTCGACCGGTACTGGACGATCAACCGCGACGGCGCGCGGGTGACCATCTTTTGCAACGATCAGCGTCCGATCCTTGGCACCCTCATCAGCTTTGACATCGACGGCAAGCCGCCCAAACCGGGCTCCCTTGTCCGTATCGAACTCGACCGGCAGATGGTCAAATTCCGCGTCGACGAACGCGGCTTCATTCAGACCGATTGCGCCGCGTGCTCCGACAGTTTCGCATATTTTTGGCACCGCTTGCGGACATCGGCCAAGTTTGCGGTTCTGTTTGAAGACGACCGGTTCGCCGGCTTCTCGTTGCGGGGCGCGCGGGAGATCCTGCCATCGAACGCGTGCAGGACAGACTGGGAAAAAACCCGGCGGCCGACCTGACGCTCGGTTCGCGGCGTTTCGGCTGAATTGGCGATCTCAAGATCGATCGCGCACATGTGTGCCGCTCGTCACAGGCTGTCCTCAAATCCCCGGCATACTATGATCTGACTGGCGGCCGCAGCGGCTTGACGGCTGGTCCGAAGCCTCGCCGGCCGTCGGACAACAGGCGAGGATAACATGATGGCCCGAACAAAGGTAACGACACTGGCGCTTGCCCTTAGCATGCTCGCGGTCAGCACCGCAGCCGAAGCCCGGCCGGATCTAAGAACCATGACCTGCGCCAAGGCACAGGCGATGGTCAAACAGCGGGGCGCGGTCGTCTTCACGACCGGACACCACACCTACTCCCGGTTCGTGTCGAACATTCGCTATTGCGACTACTGGGAGGCGCTGTTCGTCCAATATGCCGCCACGCGGGACAATCCGCGATGCCCGGTCGCATATGAGTGCCGCGAGCCCCTGTTCAAACCCTTCGGGTGGGATGACTAAAGCGGGATATTGTCGTGCTTCTTCCAGGGCAGCTCGACCTTTTTTGACCGCAGCAGCGCAAGCGCCCGGGCCACCCGGCGCCGGGTGGAGTGGGGCCGGATCACGTCGTCGATGTAACCGCGCTCGGCCGCGACAAACGGATTGGCGAACCGGTCCTCGTAGTCCTTCGTGCGCTGGGCGATCTTGTCCGGATCGCCGAGTTCGGCGCGATAGATAATCTCAACGGCGCCTTTGGCACCCATGACGGCGATCTCCGCCGTCGGCCAGGCGTAGTTGATGTCGCCGCGAATGTGCTTGGAGCTCATCACGTCATAGGCCCCGCCATAGGCCTTGCGGGTGATCACCGTGACCTTCGGAACGGTGGCCTCGGTAAATGCAAACAGCAATTTGGCGCCGTGCTTGATGAGCCCGCCATATTCCTGAGCGGTCCCAGGCAGAAAGCCGGGCACATCCACATACGTCACGATCGGTATGCCGAAACAGTCGCAGAACCGGACGAAGCGCGCCGCCTTCCGGCTGGCATCGCTGTCCAGGACGCCCGCCAGAACCATCGGCTGGTTCGCCACGATGCCCACCGTCCGGCCTTCGATGCGCCCAAAGCCGGTGATGATGTTGGCCGCGAAACTCTCCTGGAGCTCGTAGAAATCGCCCTCATCGACCGTTTTAAGGACCAGTTCCTTCATGTCGTAAGGCTTGTTGGGGTTGTCCGGAATGAGCGTGTCGAGGCTCATGTCGATCCGGTGAGGATCATCGTGGCATTCGATCTCAGGCACATCGGCCTGGTTGTGCATTGGGAGGAAGTCGATCAGCCGGCGCATCTCGTGAAGCGCCTCGACATCATTGTCGAATGCCCCGTCCGCGATCGACGACTTGGTGGTGTGCACGGAGGCTCCGCCAAGTTCTTCCGACGTCACGGTCTCGTTGGTGACGGTCTTCACCACATCGGGGCCCGTGACGAACATGTAAGAGGTGTCCCGAACCATGAAAATGAAATCGGTCATCGCCGGCGAATAGACATCGCCGCCCGCGCACGGCCCCATGATCAAGGAAATCTGCGGAATGACGCCGGATGCCAAAACGTTGCGGGAGAACACCTCGCCATATCCGCCCAGCGCCGCGACCCCTTCCTGGATACGCGCGCCGCCGGCATCGAACAGGCCGATCACCGGCGCCCGGTTGCGCAAGGCCATGTCCTGCAGTTTGGTCATTTTTTCCGCGTGCGCTTCCGACAGTGACCCGCCGAGCACCGTGAAGTCCTTGGAGAACACGTAGATCGTGCGGCCGTTCACAGTGCCCCAGCCGGTCACCACCCCGTCACCTGGAATATGCTGGCTGTCCATGCCGAAATCGGTGCAGCGATGCTGCTTGAACATGTCGAATTCTTCGAAGGTTCCCTCGTCGAGCAGAACCTCGATGCGTTCGCGCGCGGTGAGTTTGCCGCGCTTGTGCTGGGCCTCGATCCGGCGAAGGCCACCCCCCAACTGCGCCGTATCCCGGCGGCGTTCCAACTCGGCGAGGATTTCCTTCATTTTGCTCTCCCAACATGCAACTGGCACCGGGTGGTAGCATGCGAAATCCGCCGGGCAAAGTCAGCACAAGGGCGAAGGCCGTCCGAAGGCGGAGTTTGGATCGCTCATCATGCTTCCAAGAGGCCGGCTGCGACAGCATGAACGCCGAGTGCAACGTGAACCCGCGACACGCAACCACTTTGCTCTGCTTACGAATTAGGCACTGGCGCACACTTAATCGGCTTGGGTTGCATTTTCAGCTCTGTCATGGTTGCCTGAAAAAAGAGCGACAAATGGGGAGTTCATGTCGGCCGAGCGGACCTTTTTCAACGAAATGCTTGATCAAAGCGGGCAACCACGTCCAGCTTACTCCAAGCTCAATGATTGGCTTGAGTCCAAACCTCCCAATTTCTTGACACGGAAGAGCCGCGAGGCGGAGACGATTTTCCGGCGCCTCGGGATTACTTTTGCGGTCTACGGCTCTGACGAGGCGACCGAACGACTGATCCCCTTCGATCCGATCCCCCGGATCCTGTCGGCATCGGAATGGCGCAAGCTCTCGACCGGGATCGACCAGCGGGTTCGCGCGCTCAACGCCTTTCTGCACGATATCTATCACCGGCAGGAAATCATTCGCGCCGGGCGTATTCCGGCTGATCTCGTGTTGCAAAACGAGGCGTTTCTGCCGGAGATGGTCGGATTCACCCCCGCGCGGAAAGTCTATGCGCACATCATCGGAACCGATCTGGTCCGGGTGGCGGAGAATGAGTTCTATGTGTTGGAGGACAACACGCGTACGCCGTCCGGGGTGTCCTATATGATGGAAAACCGGGAAACGATGATGCGCATGTTTCCCGAACTCTTTCAGATCCACCGCGTTGCGCCGGTCGAACATTATCCCGAAGCCCTGCGCCAGACGCTGGAAAGCGTCGGGCCGGACCCGGCAAAGTCGGAGCAGACCGTCGTCGTGCTGACGCCGGGGATCTACAATTCAGCCTATTTCGAACACGCCTTCCTCGCCGATTCCATGGGTGTGGAGCTCGTCGAGGGCCGCGATCTATTTGTCGATGAGGGCAAGGTGTTCATGCGCACCACGCGCGATCCACAACAGGTCGACGTGATTTACCGGCGGATCGACGATGCGTTTCTCGACCCGCTCAGCTTCCAGCCGGACTCCATGCTCGGCGTCCCGGGCCTGTTCGACGCTTACCGGGCCGGCAACGTCACGATCTGCAACGCGCCCGGCACGGGCATTGCCGACGACAAGGCGATCTACGCCTATGTTCCGGACATCATTGAATTCTACACCGGCCAAAAGCCGATCTTGAACAATGTCCCGACTTGGAACTGTGCCCGCGAGGAAGATCTGGCCTATGTCCTCGACAACCTAGCCGACATCGTCGTCAAGGAGGTCCATGGCTCCGGCGGTTATGGCATGTTGATCGGACCGACGGCGTCAAAGCGTCAGATCGCCGAATTCCGCAAGATCCTCACCGCCAATCCGGGAAACTACATCGCCCAGCCGACGCTGGCCCTGTCGGCGTGCCCGACCCATGTGGCCACAGGCGTTGCGCCGCGTCACGTCGACCTGCGCCCGTTCGTCCTGATCGGCGACCAGGTCCGCATCACGCCGGGGGGACTGACCCGCGTCGCGCTCAAAAAGGGCTCGCTGGTGGTGAATTCCAGCCAGGGTGGCGGCACGAAGGACACCTGGGTGTTGGAGGACTGACCGGCCATGCTTGGAAGAACGGCCTCCTCGCTTTACTGGATGTCTCGGTATCACGAGCGCGCCCAGAACATCGCGCGCATGCTTGAGGTGGCCAACAGAAGCACCATGGTGGCGCACGGCACGTTAAGTTCCATCGACGATTGGCGCGTCGCGCTTCTCAGTTCGGGCTGCGATCTGGGGTACCAGGCCAAGATCGGGGATGTCAGCCCGCGCGGCGTGACCTCTTACATGATCTTCGACAAGGACAATCCATCCAGCGTTCGCGTGTGCCTGGAACAGGCCAGAAACAACGCCCGCTCCGTGCGCACCGGAATCACGGCCGAACTCTGGGAGGCGATCAACACGACCTGGATCGAGTTCGCTGACGTCAATCCGCAATCGATCACCCAGGACAGACTGCCGGAGTTTTTGTCCTGGATCAGTCAGCGGTCACATCTGTTCCGCGGCGCGTTGCTCAACACGGTACTGCGCGACGACGGGTATCATTTCAGCCAGCTTGGCAACTTTGTCGAACGCGCCGACAACACCGCACGGGTCCTAAACACCCAGTATTGGGTGCTTCTTCCCGACAGCGATGTGATCGGTGACGGTTCCATGGAGCGCCATCAGTGGACCGGCATCTTGCGCGCGCTTTCTGGAAGGCGCAGCTACCGGTTCGCCTATCCCAAAGCCAGGCTCACCGCCTTCAACATCGCCGAGTTTCTGATCCTCAGAAAGGAAATGCCCCGTTCCCTTGCCTATTGCTACGACTGGATTGATGATGTCTCGGACGACCTTGCCCAATTCTACGGCGGTCGCCAGCCAAGCCTCGATATGGCCGCCGACATCTGGCGGACCTTGTGCCAGACCGAAATGCGGGACATTTATCAAAATGGCCTGCACGACTTCCTCACCGATTTTATCGGGCGCAACAATGCCTTCTCTCACCAGCTCTCAAAAGACTATAATTTTGCGTAACCGCGCCCGCCGTTCCGGACTTTAAAATGCGCCTGACTGTTCGACATACAACCCGCTACCGCTATGACAGCCCGCTGGCCAATGCCATGCAGCAGCTGCGCCTGACGCCAAATTCGGGCGCCGGCCAGACAATCTCCGAATGGGCAATTGACGCCCCCGGCATTCACCGGGCGACGACCTACCGGGATGCGTTCGACAATCTGGTTCATATGGTCTCCAGCGATAAGACCATCGAGCAGGTCGAAATCACCGCGCGGGGCGTGGTCGATACCGACGACATTCACGGTGTGATCGGATTTGAGCGCGGAGCGGCACCCACCCGGATCTTTACCCGGGTCACGCCCCTCACCCGGGCGAACCAGGCCATCCGCCGGCTGGCCAACCATGTGAACGCAGAGGATCCAGTGTCCGGCTTTCACGACCTGATGGCCACGATCCGGGAAAAGGTCGACTACAAGGTCGGCGTGAGCGAAACCCACGCGACCGCCGTTTCCGCGCTCGCGGCCGGTGAGGGCGTCTGCCAGGACCATGCCCACATCTTCATCGCCGCCGCCCGGGCCATCGGCTACCCCGCACGCTACGTCTCCGGATATCTCCTGCTTGAAGAAGAGCAGGCCTCCGAGGCCCACCATGCCTGGGCCGAAGTGTTCGTGCCGGACCTTGGCTGGGTCGGGTTCGACATATCCAACGGGATTTGCCCCACCGACCACTACATCCGCTTGACCACAGGGCTCGACTCGCGTTCCGCTGCTCCCATTCGCGGCATCCGTTTCGGTGGAACGGACGAAAATCTTCAGGTGGAAGTGGATGTCTTGCAGAGCGCCTCTCAACAGCAGCAATAGAAGCTGTGGGGCCTGCCGCTCATATCGGCGCCTTTGTTGCCCGCGCGGGCGCATCTTGCGCTTATGCCTGCCGGCAAGTGGCTGGAGACCCCAATGACCTATTGCGTGGGACTGAAGCTGGACCGGGGCCTGGTGTTTGCCGCCGACACCCGCACGAATGCCGGCGTCGATAACGTCGCCACGTTCAAAAAACTGCACACCTGGGAAAAGGCCGATGACCGGGTTCTGGTGCTCATGTCGGCCGGCAATCTGGCCGTCACCCAAGCGGTCGTCTCGCTGCTCTCCGAACACATCGTGCAAGCCGGTGACGGCAAGCCGACGCTCATGACCGTCGACACCATGTTCCAGGCCGCGCGCCTGGTGGGCAGCGCCGTTCGAGAGGTGCATCAAATTGACGGCGAAGCGCTGGCTGCCTCCGCAGACAGCTTCATGGTCACGCTCATTCTGGGCGGCCAGATCAAGGGGGAAGCCCCGCGGCTGTTCCAGATTTACGCCGCCGGCAATTTTATCGAAGTGTCCGAGGACACGCCGTTTTTGCAGATCGGCGAGCACAAATACGGCAAACCAATCCTTGACCGGGTGACGCGCCGCGACATGCGCCTGGGCGAAGCCGCAAAAATGGTGCTTTTGTCGTTCGATTCCACGCTGCGCTCGAACCTGTCGGTCGGCATGCCGATCGATCTGTTTCTGTACAACACGGACAGCTTTTCGTCTGAGCGTCAGCGGCGCATTGAACAGGACGATCCGTATTTTCAAAAACTGTCCGGCGCCTGGTCTGAAAAACTGCGCCAGGCCTTTGCCGACATCGAGGAATTTGACGTCTGATTGCCGCCGCGTCCACCCGTTATCCCTCGGCCAAAATCAGCGCGGCGGCGTTGAACTCGGTGCGTTTATAGGCCCGCATTTGCGCCGCTTCCGCGTCCTCGCCCCACCGCTCGATGTTCCAATCCTCTTCGATATGGGCCGCGTTCCAAACCTCGTCGGCCGGAAGATGTTCATGGGCAAGCGCCAACGCCAGAACAGCCGATCCGGTCAAAGTCGTCACCGTGTGAAAGGCGGTCAGATGAAGCGGGTTGAGCGCATCGAGCCTGGCGCGAAACTCTGTCATCAAGGCATCGGACTGTTCGGCATGCATGAGGCCTTCAACAAGGACGAAGCGGTGTCCGAGTACGCCTTCCGCCCAAGCCAAGACCGGATCCCATGTCGCCGCCTGACGGGCGACAAGCGCGTCCGGATCGTTGGCGCGGTAACACAGCGCGTCTGTCCCCGCGAACCGGGTCAGTTCATCGGCAACTTCGGTAAACCGAACGGTCACTGCATCCTGGGCGGAATTGGCGATCCGGGTCAGTGGCATGCGGCCCGGATCGATCTCCGTTTCCTGGGCGTTCCATTCCCGCGCAACCGCCTCGGCGAGCGCCGCCGTCGGCAACAGCAAGGTTTTCAGGGCCGGTGTCTTGACCGGCCGGCCATCGAGGTGAATCGCAAATCCTGATTCGCCCTCAACGGCTTCGGCGGATTTGTAGAACCGTTTTGGCAACTCGCGCCGCGACAATTCGCGCGCCCGTTGCTCCGGATCCTTTGCCGTGGCCTGTTCGAGCGATTCCAGATAGTCACGCATCAGAGTGTTTCCGCCTCTTCGACCAGCACCCGCGCCAGCACCGCGTCAAGGTCGTCGAAGTGGTCGATGACGTCAAAGGCTCCCGCCCGCCGGAGCGCCGGTTCGTCGTGATACCCCCAACTGACCCCGATCGCCTGGACCCCCGCGGCACGTGCCATTTCCATGTCGAAACTCGTGTCACCCACCATGACAACCGCCGCCGGCTCCACGCCGGTTTCTCGGACCGCCCGGTGGATCATGTCCGGGTGCGGCTTCGACGGCGAGGTATCGGCCGTCTGGATGGTGACGAACCGGCCGTGAAGATCATGGGTCTCGATCATGTGCGTGACGCCGCGCCGCGCCTTGCCCGTTGCAATACCAAGGAGCATATCGTCTTGCTCGGCCAACCGATCAAGCGCCTCCCGTGCCCCCCGATAGAGCGGATCAAAATCATCGCCCGCGTCCCGCCGCGCGATCTTTTCAGTTCGATAGGCATCCGCCATCGCCGGCGCCAGATGTGCCTTACCGGGTCCGATCAGTTCGGCGAACGCGCGCTCCAGGGAAAGGCCGACGATCGAAAGCGCCGTCTTGCGATCGGGCATCGCCAGCCCCACCGCTTCAAAGCCGACTTCGAGCCCATGCAGGATCGTGTTCTGGCTGTCGACCAGTGTGCCGTCGCAATCGAAAATGACCAGGTTCATGACCCGTTCGGTTCTCCCTCGTTTGCCATCTTGACCCGCATGTGGCCGGTTTTGCGGGTCCGGTCAAGGGCCCGGAGGCGCGCGTCGCTCCCTCGACTTGGCGGGCGCGGGCCGCTATGCAGGAGGCGCATGTCACCCTGCCCCGGAGCCCGCCCGTGACCAAGATCATCCTGGTCCTTTTGTTTTGCCTGGCCGCAATCCAGGTCATCAAACCGCTTGGCTGGCCGGGACTGAAAAAACGTTCAGACGCGTGGAAGCTGGTCGCCGGCGCTGTCTCGGCGACGTTTGTGGCCCTGATCCTGACAGCGCTGTTTCAGGGATTTTGACACTCACTCGGGATCGTCCGTCTCCGGGTCATAGTCTGACACTTCGAAGCCCAAGAGGTTCCAGGTCTGCTGCATGTGCGGCGGCAGCGGTGCGGAAACGTCGATCACGCCGTTTCCGGAGGGGTGCGGGATGACGATCCGGCGGGCGAGAAGATGCAGGCGGTTCTGGATGCCGCCCGGCAGTTCCCAGTTCTCGATGTTGAAGTACTTGTCGTCGCCGATGATCGGATGGCCGATATGGGCAGCGTGCGCGCGCAACTGGTGGGTCCGTCCGGTCACCGGCTTCATGGTGACCCAGGAGAGTTTTTGGGCCGACTGTTCGAACACGGAATAGAGTGAGACGGCATGTTGGGCATCGTCCTCCCCGTGCCGGGCAACCTTCATGCGCTCCTCGCCTTCGTCGCGGGCAAGATAGGTTGAAATCCGCCCCTGGCGCGGCTTGGGCACACCGGCGAGCATCGCCCAGTAGATCTTGCGGGTGTTCCTGTGCCGGAACGCTTTAGTCAGCTCCTGCGCCGCCTTGCGTGTCTTGGCGACCAGGATGATGCCGGAGGTTTCGCGATCAAGGCGATGCACCAGTTTCGGCTTTTCGCCCTTCTTGTTGGCAAACGCCGCCAGCATGCCATCGAGATGACGCTTCAGGCCCGAGCCGCCTTGAACGGCCAGTCCCGCGGGCTTGTTGAGCACCATGACCTGGCTGTCCTCAAAAAGCAGCATGTCCTCGACCGCCGCCTTGTCGTCGGCCAGGAGTTTGGAGGATTTCGGCCGGGCATTTTTCTTGTCGTCCGCCGGCAGCTCAACGCCCAAGGGCGGTATCCGGATCATTTGGCCGGTCGCGATCCGTGTGTTGCTCTCCGCCCGTTTTCCGTCGATGCGCACCTGGCCGGTGCGAAGCAGTTTTTGCAGCCGCCCGAATCCAAGGCCTGGATAGTGGGCCTTGAACCACCGATCCAGCCGCATTCCCGCTTCGTCGGCGGTGACGGTCTTTTGCTCAACAGCGGACATTGTTGTTCTTTCGCATCACCAGCGGGAATGATCAGGTCAAGCCGCGGCTGAAGATCCTGAATGCCCGCGTATAGGCCGATTTCACGCCATTTGAAAGGGCGTGCGGGATCACGCCGCAACGGCGCGCATGATAAAAAGACCCGCGAACACAGCCAGGATGGACAGAACAACCGAGACCACGATGTAGATGAGCGCCAATGTCATGTCTCCACGCTGCCACAAGACGGCCGTGTCCAGAGAAAACGCTGAAAACGTTGTGAAACCACCGAGGACCCCGGTCGCCAGAAAGAGGCGGAGGTTCTGGGCATGGGGAACATCGTGACGGGCCAGCCAGCCGATCAACAGCCCCATAACAAGTGATCCGGCAACATTGACGGTCAATGTGCCGACCGGAAAACCGGGACCGAACAGCCGAAGGGCCGCATGCCCAACGAGGTGCCGCAATCCGGCGCCGATCCCGCCGCCCAGCATGACAAGAATAAGGTGGTTCATTTGCATTCGCCCCTTCCCCGGAGCCTTATCGCAATCCGGAGACACGGTCAAAAGCAGGAACCGGGAAAAAACAAGGGCGCGAACTTGCGGTCAGAATTGATACTTCAGCCCCGCGGTCAGATATTGGGCGCCTCCTGAGACGCCGTTAAAAATGTCCGTGTCGCCAAAGACGTAGTCCCGTCCGCCGGATCGGTGATGAAGCCGGAGGACGAGTTTGACATGCTGGTGGTCTGGCCGCGCGAAGGTGACCTCCGGCGAAAAGTAATGCAAAAGACGCGATGTGGCGGATGGGGATCTTTCCACCTCGATGTCGTCGATGCGGCTTGCATAGCTTAGGCCGGTCGACACCGCGACCGTTGTATGAAGATACCGGTTCCAGGGGAAACGGTGCCAGCGGAGATAAAATGCGGCCCAGCTCTCGGTGGCATGGGCACCGCCGCCAAATCTCTGCCCGAACCCGAGTTCGGCTTCCAGATCGACGGATTGAAACACGGTCGCCAGGCGGCGCGACACGGCACCGCCAGCGATGTTGCTCGTCCCATAGGTCCAGTTCCAGGGCGCCACATAGCCTTCAAGACCGAAAACCTCGGTCATGTCCGTATCCAGGAAAGATCCGGCGAAGACATGGACACCGCATGTGCCGGTGCATCTGGAAACCGGGTTTTCCAGAACAATCCGCCCGTTCAAGAAGGTGATGGTGTTGTCGAAAAGTTCGGACGCATGGGCCGTGCGAAGACCGCCAAGACACAGCACAATGCTGAAAATGGCGAACAGGCGTCTGGCAAACGCATGACGTCGGCATCCGATTGGCTGCATCTTTAACAGCTCCCGCGTCCGGCGGAAAAACCAGCGAACCGAAGCCGTTCTTATGCAGTGGCAGGACCACGCCATATGCGCTCGCCCGATCTTCGACGCTGGCGCAATCTTTCAACAATTATGGTTAATAAAGTCGTAGGAGGACGGGCACCGCGCGGCGCTCCCCTGCCGCGCGCGCGGTTTACCAGCCTGGCTCGGCCCCCTGCTTTTCCTTAGGCAGAGGCTACTCGCCGGCGGCGACGGGTTTGGACTTCTTCTCGGCGCCCAGATTTTCAAAGGCGCGGACCTGATCGTCATATTTGGGATCGATCGTGCCGCAGACCCGGTCCCAGAACGAAAAGAAGTTGGCGAAGTTGTAGCGGAAGCGGGAATGATGCTGGTCGTGGAACGTCACACAGACCATCGGCGACGGCATCCGTGAAAGTGGCGAGGCGTAAAACTCAAATCCGGAATGCCCGATCGTGCCGTTGAAGTGATCCCAAAGCCGGTGCGCGATCAGCACCATGACCGGGATCGGCAGGATGATGACCGCGAACAGATAATAGCTCTGCATCACGAACGCATCGACGAGATCGTCGGAATAGGTGCTCCAGACGGTCGGGGCCACGGACCGGTGATGCTCGGCATGGAACCGGTACATCAGTTTCGTGTGCATGAACCGGTGCATCCAGTAAAACCAGGTGTCGAACGCGATCACCGAGATGACGAACATCAAGATCACCGACCACCAGGACAGTTCCAGCGGATCAACCAGCGTCCAGCCCTTGAGCGACAGGAAAATCCCGCCGGCCAGGCACCCCGCGGTCACGGTCAGCGACATGACGCTCAGCCGGATTTCCTTCCACATGCGCTTTTCGCCGCGCCGGTTTTGCTGGATGCGCCGCTCCGGATGACGGTTCTGGATCGCAACCAGCACCCAGCCGGTGGCGAAATACAAAAAGACGTTCACCGCATAAACGGCCGCGTAGATCGGCAGGAACTCAAGAAGGACTGTCACAATCTGGTCGAGCATCGGGTGTTTCGCTCATCATCTGTTCGCGGCCGGTCAGGCGGCCTTGTTCGCGACCTTGGTCTCTTCAAAATCGGGAACCTGGCCGGTCTCTTCCATCGCCTTGACCAGGTGATCGTATTTCGGGTGCACGGTGCCGCACACCCGGTCCCAGAACGAAAAGAAGTTGCCGTAATTATAGTGGAACTGGGAATGATGCAGATCATGAAATGTCGTGCAAATCATCGGCGACGGCCAACGCGAGGATTTGGACGCAAAATACTCAAATCCGGAATGCCCGACCATGCCGGAGATCTGGTCAAACAGCCTTAGCGCAAAGACCGACAAGGCCGGCACCGGCAAGACGAACCAGACGAGAAGGTAAAACCCGTGTTCGATCAGCGTATCGACGGTGGTCGAGCTGTCATTGCTCCACGCGGTCGGCGCAATGGACCGGTGGTGGGGAACATGCCACTTGTAAAAGGCCGGCAGGTGCAGCAGCCGGTGCCCCCAATAGAACCAGGCATCGAACAGGACCAGGCACACGACGAACATCAGGGGGAACGACCACCAAGAGAGCGGCAGCGGCGCGAACAGCGTCCAGCCCTGAACCTGCGCGAAATACCCGGCCGACAACAACACCGACGACGTGGCCAGCGCGCTCAAGGAGGCAATGATCTCCCCCCGCACCCGCTTCATCCCGTCGCGGTCCTTTTGAATGCGCCGGTCCGGATGCCGCTTGTTGATCACCGTCATGGTGAGGCCGGTGGCGAAGTAGACCGTCAACATGACCGCATAGATGACGGCGAATGTGATCAGATAGTCCAACACCATATCCATCACGCGCTGTCCCGCCGTTCGGACAGTTTGTGCTGGGCATAAAGGTCTTCGAAGCCCTCGACCTTGCCGTCATAGGTCGGGTGGATCGTCCCGCACAGCCGGTCCCAGAACGAGAAGTAGTTCGCATAATTGTAGACGAAGTACTGATGATGCTGGTCGTGGTAGAGCGTGCACAAAAGCGGCCACGGCTTGCGCGCGGAGGCACTTGCAAAATGCTCATAGCCACAATGACCGATCGCGGCCGACACCTGGTCGAACAGGCGGTGGCCCAGGAAAACGGCCGGCGGGATCGGAATGACAAACAGGACCAATGC
The DNA here is from genome assembly GCA_017643215.1 of Roseibium sp. Classification (GTDB taxonomy): domain Bacteria; phylum Pseudomonadota; class Alphaproteobacteria; order Rhizobiales; family Stappiaceae; genus Roseibium. The sequence continues at coordinate 409,579 of JAEPNV010000003.1, forward strand.
GTAATAACTGTGGGCGAACAGGGTATCGACGCTGGAGCCGGCATCGTTCGACCAGACGGTCGGCGTTATCGTCATATGGTGCGGCTTGTGGAACCGGTAGAACATCTTGGTGTGCAAGATCCGGTGGCCCCAATAGAACCAGGCATCGTGCAGGATCAGCGACAGAACAAAAAACACCGGCACCGACCACCAGCTCAAGGCGACCGGGGCGATCGTCCAGCCCTTGGCCTGGGCGAACAGGCCGATGGCAAGGCACAGACTGGTGATGGACAATTGCTTCGTGGACGACTTGATATCATCCATCGCCCGGTGCGACGGCTCGCGCTTTTGAATGCGCCGTTCAGGGTGCCGCCGGTTTAGGAAAACCATCGTCGCGCCGGTGGCGAAGAGCACGGTCAGGCTGGCGGCATAAAGCGCTGCAAACAGCGCCAGGAAGCCAAGAACACCGCTCTCCGCAATCAGACTTTCAAAAGGCATGGGTACCAGTCGTGCTTGATCATGTCAGCCGCCCTCCCCTGCAAACGGGGTGAACGGCCAGTCGCGCCATGTCAAAGCATACTTTACGTGTCGTGAAAAGCCGCGCGGCGGATGGTCTCAGGTTCGTCGCCATTTTGAACAAGCTCATCAATACGCGCTTGCAGGCGTTCGATGTCACTTCCGATCGCCGTGAGGTGCGGCCGCTCTTCATCGATAATCGCTTGAAACACGGTCTGGCGGAGCTTCAGGACGACGGCGTCCGGCAGCTTGATCTCGCTTGAAACCGATAACAGAATGGAAATCAGCCGGTCAGCGGTGTTGAGCCGGCCCCACAGATAATCGTGCTCCCGCCATCCCCGGTTAAAGAACGCTCCGAACGCATTGAGCGCGCTGCCTTTCAGCTCAAAACCCTCTTCGTACAGGCTGGTCGCATCCTGCGGGCTAATACGATCGACCAAGGTCTCGTTGACCTCCGAAAAGTCGTTGCGCTGAAGAACCGGGAACATCACCAGATCATAAAACGCGAACCCGACATAGGCCTGAACAAGCGCCCGGAAAGACCCGCCATCCAGCAGATCCGCCGCCAGAAGACCGAAGATCTCGTCGACCGTGCGGTCGAGCTCGGCAAGGCCCATATCCTCGCTGATTGCATCAAAAAACCGGAACAGGGCCGCATCGCCCAGGGATCCGTCAGTGGGATCGATCCGGGTTTGCAGGCACAGGGCCTCGGCGGCCTCCCGGCTGGCTGCGCTGAAAAACTCCGGCGTCCAGCGGGCGTTGAACGCGTCGATCTGTTCGTAGAGGACACTTTTAAGCTGGTCGAGCCGGTTTGACGTACCATTGACGGGCCCGCCGCCAGCGGTCGTTGGGATCCCGTGTGCCTGATAAAGCTCATTGAGCTTGCGGATCGCAAACCGCAGCCGCCGCACACGGTAGTCAACGTCGAAGGCGCGCAGAACGCGCACAACCCCCGGATCGGGCTTGAGCGGCCCGTCGAGCGGCGTGGCCGCGAGCGCCTCGAAATGCCCCCCGATGCGGGCGTTCAGACCTTCCGCACGCGCTTTGCGCCCGCCCGCCCGCGCCAGATCGGTCGCGAGCACCGCCAGCCGTTCAGCGACGGCGTGAAGCTTGAGCGCCTGGTAGTTCAAAAAAGCATAGCCGGCCTTTGCGTGGGCCGCCGCATTGGCGCGCTCGCGGGTCCGTGTCAGCGTTTCCGGCCGCATCCGCAGCCGCAACGGCAGGATCCGGCGAACCGCCTTGTCGACGACCGGATCGGCCGCCGCGATGATCTTGGCCAGCCAGCGTCCACGCCGGTTCCGCGCTTCAATGTCGCGCAGTTCATCGCCGATCGGCTCGTTGCGTGGAATGTGCGCCATCGAGGCGAAGATCACCCGGAAGAACCCGGGCAGTTCCTCGCCAGCCGCGCCGGAGCGCGAAGTCGAAGGCGGGACCGGATCGACATAGACCAGCCGGCGCGCCACCTCTCGCGCGGCCGGGCGCCGTTTGATCGCCTCCACCACCGGGGCGAACGGCTTGTTCATCACCACGCTGCCATCGACAAAACAATGCCGCTCAGGACGATTGCCGCTCAATTCCAGCGCATTTCGCATGAAGACGTCCCGGTTCGGCCACGCATCCCCCCGGTCGTGCAGCACACGGTCCATCTCTGCAATGGTGGCGGGCGGAAACGCGCCGGGAAAGGAGGATGTGGCACGCGCGGCGAACACCAGTTCCGGCACGCCCCCGGACCCAAGCTCGCTGTCCAATTCGCCCGAGGCCCGGTGCCGCGCTTCAAACGTCAGGATTTTCCGATGATCCCATTCCTCGATATAGGCCGGGTCGTCGATCCGGATGCGCCGGCGGCTGCCGGTGTAATCGGTCAAGGTCACGAACAGATCGAGGGCCTGCCCGCGCGGGATCAGGCTGCGGCCGGGTTCACCCGCATGATCCATCTCGCGGCAGGCATCCAGCATCCAGCCGATATAGGATTCACCGGAAAACGGCGGTGAAAACCAGCGCGATTGCATGAACCGGCGCAATTTCTCACGGGTCTCGGGCTCATCGATTTTCTTCTTTAGCTGCGCGGAAACCAGCCGGTCGAGCATTGGCGACACGCCGGATTTCAGATACCCGGCCAGGCCGTCCTGCGGCCGTGCCAATTCCGAGACATCGGCGTTTTTCAGCCACAGATCGCGGTGGCCATCGATCGGAAGATCATGGGCAATCGCTCTCGCGAGCATAATCCCGTTGACGCCTCCGGCCGACGCTCCGGCAATGACATCGGTCACGACCCTCAGATCCACGAAGGAACCGATTTCCGACAGCAGCTTGGCATAGGCCTGTTCGCTTGGTGAGCCGTTTTGCGCGGCGGATGCGGGATTTCCGTCTCCCGCCGTGCGCGCGGAGCGGCGCGCGGAGGCGCGGACCAGATTGAGGATCTCTCGGCTGACGCCATGCATGTAGATCGCCAGCGAGACGCCGCCGTAAAAGACCAAGGCCAGCCTGAGCTCAATTTCCTTCATTCGCCCATACCGCTCGTTTCCAGTTGGTCCAGCCGTGCTAGGGTCAGGACCCATTAATCTGGTTGAAATGGTATGAAGCAATTTGCTTCGATACAAGAAGCAAGCCTGCAGGAAACCTTCCGGTTTTCAAGGGCTTGCGACGCTGTAGCGGGGCAAATTGCTCATATCCCGCAGGGACGCGCGACCGGCTTCGATCTGCTATGTCGAACCGCTCAACCGGGCCACCAGCCCGCTTGTCGCGTTTCTCCTCGCATCTCTTTGCCGTTCGCAGCGCCATTTCAATCACATGAATGAGTCCTGACCCTAGTCCGCGTCCCCGGCTGTCTTTTGGCGCCGCAGGCGCGCCCAATAGTCCAGCCGTTTGCGCAGCTCCCGTTCAAAGCCCCGGTCCGGAGGCTGGTAGTAAGTTTGCCTGCCAATGGTTTCTGGAAAGTAGTCTTGACCGGAAAAACCATCCGGCGCGTCGTGGTCGTACTGATAATCCGCGCCGTAGCCTTCGTCCTTCATCAGCCTGGTCGGCGCGTTGAGGATATGTTTCGGCGGCAGCAAGGACCCACTCGCTCGGGCGCTTTTCATGGCCGATTTATAGGCGACATAAACCCCGTTCGATTTCGGGGCGGTCGCCAGATAAACTACAGACTGCGCGAGCGCGAGTTCCCCTTCCGGCGATCCCAGCATCTGATAGGCATCCCGGGCCGCGTTGGCCTGAACAAGCGCGTTCGGGTCCGCGAGCCCAATGTCCTCCACCGCCATCCGGATCAGACGGCGCGCCAGATACATCGGATCCTCGCCGCCGTCGAGCATGCGGCAAAACCAGTAGAGCGACGCGTCCGGATCCGAGCCGCGCACGGACTTGTGCAAGGCGGAAATGAGATTGTAGTGCCCGTCCTGGCTTTTGTCGTAGACCGGCGCCCTGCGCTGCACGATGGCCTGCAGCCGGTCCGCGTCGAAGGTTTCTCCTTCTTCGGCGGCCCGCCAGACGTCCTCGGCAAGCGTCAGCGCCGAGCGGCCGTCGCCGTCCGCCATGCGCACCAGCACGGACCGGGCGTCGCCGGTGAGCGGCAGCGGCCTTTCTTCCAGTGCCTCGGCCCGGCTCAAGAGCTTTTCGATGGCTGCGCCATTCAGCGGCTCGAACGTCATGACATGCGCCCGGGACAAAAGGGCGGCGTTTAACTCGAAGGACGGGTTTTCGGTTGTCGCCCCCACCAGCGTGATCGTGCCGTCTTCCATGACCGGCAGGAAACTGTCCTGCTGCGCGCGATTGAACCGGTGGATCTCATCGACAAACAAAAGCGTCGCACGGCCGCCAATGCGACGGGCCCGCGCGGTCTCAAAGACTTTTTTCAGGTCGGCGACGCCCGAAAAAATGGCCGAGATCTGCTCAAAGACGAGATCCGTCTCATCCGCCAAAAGCCGCGCGACGGTAGTTTTCCCCGTGCCGGGCGGGCCCCAGAATATCAGCGACCCAAGGCTCCGGGTTTTGAGCATCCGCGACAGCGCGCCGTCAGGTCCGAGCAACCGATCCTGCCCCACCACATCCGCAAGCTTTTGCGGGCGGACCCGATCGGCGAGCGGCCGGGCGGTGTTTTGATCGAGACCCGAAGCTGCGAAGAGATCGCTCATCCGATCGCGTTATCCTCTCAATACGATTCGGTTGACCTTGCCGTCGCGTTCAATGTCCATGCGCCAGACCCGCGGCGGCACGTTGGTAAAGCTCTCTAGCATCCGTGTGCTTCGCATTTCCCGGTCATTGATCGCCCGCACGATGTCACCGCGCCGCAATCCGACTTGCTCGGCCGTGCTGCCCGGACCGACCTCGGCAATGACAACGCCCTCATAGCGGCCTTCCAGCCGAAGCTCCTCGGCGACCGCCGGCGACAGGTTCATCACCGTTGCCCCTTCGAACGGCGAATAGGTGGTCAGGACACGGGTATCCCGGGGAACGGTTTCCGGGGCCGCCTCGCGCACGAATTCTACGTCAACCTGCCGGCCATTGCGCAACACAGTAAAGCGCGCAGGCTCACCGAGCGGACGGGTTGCGAAATGAAATCCGAAGGAATCCGGGTCCGCGACTTCGTTTCCGTCGACCGCAATCACCAGATCGCTTACCCGCAATCCCGCCCGGATCGCCGGGGACTCGTCAAACACATTGGTGACCAGCACGCCGCGAGGCCGGTCCAGGCCGAGCGCATCGGCGATCTCCGCGCCCACCGTCTGCACCGTTGCCCCGAGCCACGGCCGCCGCACGGAGCCGCCCTGGTCAGCGGCGGCGGCGACAAACCGGACCATGCGCGCCGGAATGGCAAACCCGATGCCGTTCGATCCGCCGGACCGCGAGAAGATCGCCGTGTTGATCCCGACCAGACGCCCGGTCATGTCGACAAGCGCCCCGCCGGAGTTGCCCGGATTGATGGCAGCATCCGTTTGAATGAAGAACTGATAGTCGGTCACGCCGACTTGCGTGCGCGCGAGCGCGGACACGATGCCTTGAGTCACCGTCTGGCCAACGCCGAAGGGATTGCCGATCGCCAGGACGATGTCCCCGACGTCCAGGCTGTCAGCCTCGGCGAATGCGACATGATCGAAGGGACCCGGCGCCTGGATTTTCAGGACGGCAAGATCGGTTCGTTCGTCCTTCAGGACGATCTCCGCATCATATTCGCGCCGGTCATTCAGCGCCACACGGACTTCGTCCGCGTCCTTGATGACATGGTGATTGGTGATCACCGTTCCATCGGCCGAAATGATGACGCCCGAGCCGAGCGAGGACTGCACCCGCTCCCGCGGCTGGCCGAAGCCTGGCCCCTGATTTCCAAAGAACCGGCGGAAGAACGGATCGTCGAAAAAGGGTGATGCCGGGCGCTGCTGAAGAACCCGCCGGCTGGCATAAACGTTGACGACACCCGGTGCGACTTTCTTGACGAGCGGGGCGAAGGAGAGCTTGATCTCGGCCGCTGATTCAGGGACCAGCCGTTGCGGAGTGTTCGACTGTGCCTTTGCGCCGTCGGTGGCCATCATGAGACCGGCCAGTGCTGTTGCCACCAAGGCACCCACTGTCCGCATCGCCCATAAGCCCATGCCCGTCTCCCTATCATCTGGCGATTCGCAACCTGTTCATCGGTGCTACATGCCAGATAGGGAGTTTTTGAGACAAACACAAACGCGGGAGGCCCTGCCCCAGATATCCCCAAGCGGTAGTCTTCCGCGATATTTTACCGTCCGGCCCCAGCCTGTTTGGTTACGATTGGACCACGAAAAAGGGCGGACCGTTCGGCCCGCCCGAGGTGAATGACAAACCAGTTTATCTCTCGACAGTCATGCTCGGGCATGTCCCGAGCATCCACAACGCTTTGATTTTTGTGGATCCTCGGAACCTTGTCCGAGGATGACGACGGATCAAACGAAGATTGTCGTCAAAGTGGGCGGACCGGTCCGGCCCGCCCCAATTCGCTATACGGTCAAACTGCGATCAGGCCGCGGCTTCCGCCGTTTCCTCGGCCTCGGCGCGGGCCCGGTCATCCGCGCCGCGCGCGGTCAAATCCCGGTCGACCAGTTCGATGACGGCCATCGGGGCATTGTCGCCATACCGGAAGCCGGCTTTCAGGACGCGGCTGTATCCGCCGCTGCGATCCTTGTAGCGCTCCCCGAGCGTGTCGAACAGCTTTTTGACCATCGCCACATCGCGGATTTGCGAAATGGCCTGACGGCGCGCGTGAAGGTCGCCGCGCTTGCCCAAGGTGATGAGCTTGTCGATGATAGGCCGCATTTCCTTGGCCTTCGGCAGCGTCGTGACGATTTGCTCGTGCTTGATCAGCGACGCGGCCATGTTGGCGAACATAGCCTTGCGGTGGCTAGAGGTCCGGTTGAGCTTGCGGCCGGCTTTCCCATGGCGCATGGCGCTCTCCTTTTCCTTAGTCAGGCAGTCTGCTCACTTTCAAAAAAGCACTTGCCCGGTTGCTCCGTTGAAGGACGTGTGCGCCCTTAATACTGGTGGTCTTCGTACCGCTTGGCGAGATCCTCGATGTTCTCCGGCGGCCAGTTGGCGACTTCCATTCCAAGATGGAGACCCATCTGGGCGAGAACTTCCTTGATCTCGTTGAGCGATTTGCGGCCAAAATTCGGCGTCCGCAGCATTTCCGCTTCGGTCTTTTGAATGAGATCGCCAATATACACGATATTGTCGTTCTTCAGACAGTTCGCCGACCGGACCGACAGCTCCAGCTCGTCGACCTTCTTCAATAGGGCCGGGTTGAACGCAAGTTCCGGGACCGTGTCCTCGGCAACCTCGCGCTGGGGCTCCTCGAAGTTGACGAAGATGGAAAGTTGATCCTGCAGGATCCGCGCGGCGAACGCGACCGCGTCCTCCGGCTTGAGCGATCCGTCGGTTTCCACGCTCAGCGTCAGCTTGTCGTAGTCCAGAACCTGTCCTTCACGGGTGTTTTCCACCTTGTAGGACACTTTCTTGACCGGCGAGTACAAGCTGTCGACCGGGATCAGCCCGATCGGCGCGTCTTCCGGACGGTTGCGGTCGGACGCCACATAGCCCTTGCCGGTGTTGACGGTGAATTCCATCCGGATTTCAGCGCCTTCATCCAGCGTGCACAGAACCAGATCCGGATTGAGGACTTCCACGTCGCCCACGGTCTGGATGTCGCCGGCCGTCACAACGCCAGGACCTTGTTTGCGCACGACCATGCGCTTGGGACCCTCGCCTTCCATGCGGATGGCGATTTCCTTGATGTTCAAGACGATGTCGGTCACGTCTTCGCGAACACCGGGGATCGACGAGAATTCGTGCAGCACACCGTCGATCTGAACGGCGGTCACCGCCGCGCCCTGTAGCGAAGACAGCAGGATGCGCCGCAAAGCGTTGCCAAGCGTCAAGCCGTAGCCGCGCTCCAGCGGCTCGGCCACGACCGTTGCCAGGAACCGCGGCTCGTCACCGGGTTTCACATCCAGCTTGGTCGGCTTGATCAGTTCTTGCCAGTTTTTTTGAATGGTCACGTTCATGCCCCTCGGCTATCCCGTCCGGCCGCAAAAGCGCCGGACAATTCTTTGCCATTGGAGATAAAGTTGCCTGGAGATCTTCAATCCTCAGACGCGGCGGCGCTTGCGCGGACGGCAGCCATTGTGCGGAATTGGCGTCACATCACGGATCGACGTGATCAGGAAACCGGCCGCCTGCAGGGCCCGCAGCGCCGATTCGCGGCCTGAGCCCGGGCCCCGGACCTCGACCTCGAGGGTCCGCATGCCGTGTTCGGCCGCCTTTTTCGCAGCATCCTCGGCCGCGACCTGGGCCGCGTAAGGGGTTGACTTCCGCGATCCCTTGAAGCCGAGCGCGCCGGCAGACGACCAGGAGATCGCGTTGCCCTGGGCATCGGTGATCGTGATCATCGTGTTGTTGAACGTCGAATTCACATGCGCAACGCCGGACGAAATGTTTTTCCGCTCACGGCGACGAACGCGCGTCGTGTCTTTTGCCATATGGTGTCCTTACTTCGATCTCTGCACTGCCGTAACACCGGCAGCTCCACCACCAATCGCGGGTGATTATTTCTTTTTGCCGGCGATCGGTTTTGCCGGACCCTTGCGGGTACGGGCATTCGTATGTGTGCGCTGACCGCGCACCGGCAGGCCGCGGCGATGACGCAGGCCCCGATAACAGCCAAGGTCCATCAACCGCTTGATGTTCATGGCCGTCTCACGGCGCAAATCGCCTTCCACGAGATAGTCACGGTCGATCGTCTCGCGGATCGACAGCACCTCGGAATCGGACAGCTCGTTTACACGCCGACCGGAGTCGATGTTGTTCTTTTCGACAATTTCCTGCGCGTTTTTCGGTCCAATGCCGTGAATATACTGAAGCGCGATCACTACGCGTTTGTTCGTCGGAATATTGACGCCTGCTATACGGGCCACTTGCATCTCCATTTCGTGCGGCAGCGTGCCGCGGCTGTTATTGATCCCGCGTCCGGTGGAGGCCGGCCCTTGCGGGAGTTTTCAGTGCCTGATTGCACAAGCACGAATAGAGCCGTTCTCATGACCCCATGAGTTCGGCGTAAACCTTTTTATAGGAGTGAGCGCGTCCTTAACGGCTCTTCCACCTTTCGTCAAGACAGAAAGACGCGTTGGCTTGGCGTATTTCCGCCTTTCCCTGCTAGCGGCTAACTCACGCCGTTTTATGCGGCTTTGGCATCCTTCAACGCCATATCAATACTGGCCGCAACGTCGTCGATGTCATCCATGCCGTTGACCGGCTTAAGAAGCCCCTTGGACTTGTAGTAGTCCGACACGGGCGCGGTCTGGGCGTGGTAGACTTCAAGGCGCTTGCGCAAGGTTTCGGCATTATCGTCGGCGCGCGCGCCGCCGGTTTCCTTGGCCCGCGTTTCAATCCGCTCAACCAGGATGTCATCGTCGACTTCCAGTTCGACGACCGCATCGAGCCGCAGACCCTTTTCCTGGAGCAGTGTTTCGAGCGCGTCGGCCTGGGCAATCGTCCGCGGAAAGCCGTCCAGGATAAATCCGTTCGCGCAGTCCGCCTCGTCAATCCGGTCTGAAATGATCCGTACCATGATGTCATCGGACACCAGGTCGCCGCGATCCATCACTTCCTTGGCCTTAAGACCCACAGGGGTCTGCGCCTTCACGGCGGCCCGAAGCATGTCACCGGTCGACAGCTGGACGATCGCGTGCTTTTCAACAAGGCGCCCGGCCTGGGTCCCCTTCCCCGCTCCCGGCGGTCCGACCAAAATGAGCCTCATCGGCGTTTCCCCCTCAGCTTTGCTTTCTTCACCAGACCCTCATACTGGTGCGCAAGCAAATGGCCCTGGATCTGCGAAACGGTATCCATGGTCACACTCACGACAATCAGCAATGAGGTCCCCCCGAAATAGAACGGAACGCCCGTCGCCGATATGAGGAATTCGGGTAATAGACAAACGAGGGTGATGTAGATCGCCCCGACCACCGTGATCCGCGTGAGCACAAAATCGATGTATTGCGCGGTCCGCTCGCCCGGACGGATTCCGGGAATGAAACCGCCATGCTTCTTCAAATTGTCCGCCGTGTCGCTCGGATTGAACACGATCGCGGTGTAGAAGAAACAGAAGAAGATGATCATGGCCGCGTAAAAGATCATGAACAACGGTTGTCCATGACCGAGCAGCGCGGTGATCGTCGTCAGCCATTCATTGCTGCCCTGTCCTTGCGAGAAACCGGAAATGGTTGCCGGGACAAGCAAGAGCGACGAGGCAAAGATCGGCGGGATCACACCGGCCGTGTTCAGCTTCAAGGGCAGGAAGGAGGTATTGCCCTCAAACATCCGGTTGCCCATCTGGCGCTTCGGATACTGGATCAACAGCCGCCGCTGCGCGCGCTCCATGAAGACGATGAACGCGATCACGACAATGGCCAGGATGATCACCGCCAAAATGATCCAGGTCGCAAGCGCGCCCTGGCGGCCGAGTTCGAGCGTCGAGACAATGGCGCCAGGAAGACCCGCGACAATGCCGGCAAAGATGATCAGCGAAATACCGTTGCCGATGCCGCGCGAGGTGATCTGCTCACCGAGCCACATCAAGAACATCGTCCCGCCGACCAGCGTGATCACCGTGGAGGCGCGGAAGAACCAGCCCGGATCCGTCACCACATTGGTCGCGCCTTCAAGACCGACGGCGATGCCATAGGCCTGGAACGCGGCCAGGATCACCGTGCCATAACGCGTGTATTGGTTGATGACCTTCCGGCCCTGCTCGCCTTCTTTCTTCAATTGCTCAAGCGTCGGCGAAACCGTCGTCATGAGCTGCATGATGATGGAAGCTGAAATGTAAGGCATGATGCCGAGCGCGAAGATCGCCATGCGCTCCACGGCCCCGCCGGCAAACATGTTGAACATGCCGATGATGCCGGACTGTGCCTGGTTGAACGCCTGGGCGAACGCCTCGGGGTTGATGCCGGGCAACGGGATGTAAGTGCCCAGTCGATAAACCAAAAGCGCCCCCAGTGTGAACCAGATGCGCTTTTTGAGTTCTTCAGCCTTGGCGAAAGCTGAGAAATTGAGATTTGACGCCAGTTGCTCGGCGGCCGATGCCATGCCCTACTCCGGTCAGTTCATTACCGACAAATGGGATGAGCCCAGGCCTATTCGGCCTGAGCCCCCAGAACGACAACCTTGCCGCCAGCTTTTTCGACCGCTTCCTTGGCCGCCTTGGAGGCGCCGGCGATCTTAAAGGTGACGGCTGCGCTCAGCTCGCCATCGCTGAGGAGCCGAACGCCGTCGCGGACCCGCTTGACGATCCCAGCCGCCTTCAGAGCTTCGACTGTGACCGGTGCGGCTGCGTCCAGCTTACCGGCATCGATCGCCTGCTGCACGCGCCCGAGCGACACAACGTTATAGTCTTTGGCAAAAATGTTCGTGAAACCGCGCTTGGGCAACCGGCGGTGAAGCGGCATCTGGCCGCCTTCAAAACCCTTGATCGCCACGCCGGACCGGGACTTTTGACCCTTGACGCCACGGCCGCCAGTCTTGCCCTTGCCGGACCCGATGCCGCGTCCAACACGGGTGCGCTCTTTGACCGCGCCGGGATTGTCCCGAAGTTCGTTGAGCTTCATGTCTCTTACTCCCGATCCCGCTTACGCGTCATCAACAACGCGAACGAGATGCTGGATCTTGTTGATCATGCCGCGCACTTCAGGCGTGTCCTTCAGCGTCGAGCGGCGGTGCATCTTGTTCAGGCCAAGACCGATGAGCGTGGCGCGCTGGTCTTTCGGACGGCGCAGCGGGCTCCCGATCTGTTCGACCGTGATCGTCTTTTCGGTGTTCGCCATGGAACAACCCCTCGTTCAAGTGGGCGCCGAAGACGCCGAGATCAAGCCTCGGCGGCAGCGGGAGCCGCATCCTCATTGATGTCCCGGCGGCGCGACTGCAGCACCGAGACTTTCAAGCCGCGGCGCGCCGCGACCGAACGCGGGCTGTCTTCCTTGGTCAGGGCCGCAAAGGTCGCACGAACCATGTTGTAGGGGTTCGAGGATCCCAGCGATTTGGCAACCACGTCCTGGACGCCAAGTGTCTCGAACACCGCGCGCATCGGCCCGCCTGCGATGATCCCAGTCCCCGCTGGCGCAGCGCGCAAGATGACCTTGCCCGCGCCGTGCCGGCCTTCCACGTCGTGGTGGAGCGTGCGGCCTTCGCGCAGCGGCACCCGGATCATGGTGCGCTTGGCGGCTTCCGTCGCCTTGCGGATTGCCTCCGGCACTTCGCGTGCCTTGCCGTGGCCGAAGCCAACGCGGCCCTTCTGGTCACCAACCACGACAAGCGCGGCGAAGCCGAAACGGCGGCCGCCCTTGACCACTTTCGCGACGCGGTTGATGTGGACCAGTTTGTCGACGAATTCGCTGTCGCGCTCTTCGCGCTCGCGATTGTCTTGTCTCGCCATTTTATACGTCTTCCGTTCTTAGGAGCGCCAGCGGGCGCCGGTCAGAATTCAAGTCCACCTTCGCGGGCGGCATCGGCAAGCGCCTTCACGCGCCCGTGATACATGTACCCGCCCCGGTCGAACACGACCTGTTTGACACCGGCGGCAACCGCCCGCTCGGCGACAAGCTTGCCAACCGCGGCCGCGGCTGCGGCGTCAGCACCCGTTTTCAAGGCGCCCTTGACGTCCTTATCGATCGTCGAGGCCGAGACAATTGTGTGTCCCTTCACGTCGTCGATGATCTGAGCGTAGATCTGCTTCGACGAGCGGAAAACCGAAAGGCGCGGACGTCCGTTCGCCACCTTTTTGATCGAACGGCGCACGCGGTCGCGGCGGCGTCCGAAAGCATCTTTGGTGTTCGCCATGATCCCGGTCCGTTACTTCTTCTTGCCTTCTTTACGGACGATGAACTCGTCCGCATACCGCACACCCTTGCCTTTGTAAGGCTCCGGTGAACGGAACTTACGGATTTCAGCCGCGACCTGGCCGACACGTTGCTTGTCGGTCCCGGTGATACTGATTTCCGTCGGCTTCGGGCACTTGATCTCGATCCCCTCCGGAATCGGGAAGATCACATCGTGTGAGAAACCCAGCGCCAGTTGAAGATTGTCGCCCTGGACCTGTGCGCGGTAACCGACACCGGTGATCGCAAGGTCTTTCTTGAAGCCTTCGGTCACCCCGGTAATCAGGTTCTGCACGATCGTCCGGCTCATGCCCCACATGGAGCGGGCCGATTTCGACGTGCCGCGCGGATCAACCTTGATCCCATCATCCGTCATTTCGGCCAAGACCAGATCATTGAGCACAAAGGATTTTTCACCCTTCGGCCCTTTGACCGTAACAGTCTGGCCGTTGATCGTTGCCGTTACCCCGCTCGGCACGGGGACTGGCTTTTTGCCAATACGAGACATCTGACCAACCTTGTTGTTTTACACTTGGCAGGACTGCAGCATCAGAAGACGCGGCACAGCACCTCACCGCCTACATTCTCTTCCCGCGCCTGATGGTCGCTCATGACGCCGCGCGGCGTCGAAATGATCGACACGCCCAGGCCATTGGACACGTGCGGGATGTTCCTAACCGACGAGTACACCCGGCGTCCCGGCTTAGACACCCGCTCGATCGTGCGGATGACGGGCTCGCCATCGAAGTACTTCAGCTCGATTTCCAGCTCGGACTTGCCACTGTCGAAATCGACGGTGGTGTAGCCACGGATGTATCCCTCCTTGACGAGCACATCAAGCACATGCGCCCGCAATTTGGAATTTGGTGAACTGACCTTGGACTTGCGCCGCATTTGCGCGTTGCGGATCCGGGTCAGCAAATCCCCCAACGGATCAGAAATTGCCATGGGAGTGTCTCCTTACCAGCTCGACTTCACCAGGCCCGGGATCTTGCCCAGCGAACCCAGTTCACGCAGCGCGATACGCGACATCTTCAGCTTGCGGTAAAATCCGCGCGGACGGCCGGTGACTTCGCAGCGGTTGCGAACCCGGTTTGGCGCAGAATTCCGGGGCAATTTGGCAAGCTTGAGGCGTGCGTTGAACCGCTCTTCAAGGGTCAGGCTGTCGTCTTTCGCCATCGCTTTGAGGGCAGCGCGCTTCTCAGCGTATTTCTTGACAAGCCTCTCGCGACGCTTGTTCTTTTCGACCGCGCTTTTTTTCGCCATCGTCGTTCCCTTCCTTGCCCGTTACTTCTTGAACGGGAAGTTGAACGCGCGCAGCAATTCGCGCGCCTCGTCGTCATTCGCCGCCGTGGTGCACACGATCACGTCCATGCCCCAGATCTGGTCGACCTTGTCGTACTCGATTTCCGGGAACACGATGTGCTCCTTGATGCCCATGGCGTAGTTGCCGCGGCCATCGAAGCTCTTCGGGTTCAGACCCCGGAAGTCGCGCACGCGCGGCAGAGCGATGGTGATCAGACGGTCCATGAATTCGTACATCTGCTGGCGGCGCAGGGTCACCTTCGCGCCAAGCGGCATGCCTTCGCGGACCTTGAACGTTGCGATCGACTTCTTCGCCTTGGTCACGACCGGCTTCTGGCCAGCGATCAGCGCAAGGTCTTCGGCAGCCGTGCGGGCTTTCTTGGAATCGCCCACCGCTTCGCCGACGCCGATGTTCAGGACGATCTTTTCCAACTTGGGAACCATCATCGGGTTCGTGTAGTTGAAATGTTCCTGAAGCTGTTTTTTCACAACGTCGTCATAGTGCGTGCGAAGACGCGGAACATATTGGGTCTCAGCCATCGATGAGGTCTCCCGAACGCTTGGCCACACGGACCTTGTCGCCATCGTCATTGGTCTTGAAACCAACGCGCGTCGGCTTACCGTCCTTCGGATCGGCCATCGCCAGGTTCGAAAGATCGATCGGCGCTTCCTTGGCGATGATCCCTGCGTCCTGGTTTTGCGTCTGCTTCTGGTGCCGGCGAACCATGTTCACACCGCGCACAAGGGCCTTGTTGTCAGCCGGGAACATCTGAACGATCTCACCCGACTTACCTTTGTCGCGCCCGGTAAGCACTACCACCGTGTCGCCTTTTTTGATTTTCGCAGCCATCAGAGCACCTCCGGCGCGAGCGAAATAATCTTCATGTGGTTCTTGGCACGGAGCTCGCGCGGCACCGGGCCGAAAATACGGGTGCCGACCGGCTCCTTGTTGTTGTTCACCAGAACGGCCGCATTGCGGTCGAACCGGATCACGCTGCCGTCGGGCCGGCGGATGTCTTTCGCCGTCCTCACGACGACCGCCTTCATCACGTCGCCCTTCTTCACACGGCCCCGCGGAATAGCCTCCTTGACGGACACGACAATGATGTCGCCCACCTTGGCGTACTTACGCTTGGAGCCGCCGAGCACTTTGATGCACATGACACGACGGGCGCCGGAATTGTCGGCGACGTCGAGGTTTGTTTGCATCTGAATCATGACTGGCTGCCTTATTCTTCTACTGGCGCACCTGCCACGGGCGCCTGATGCTCAACCTTCGGAACGCGGTCAGTTGGCGACCACGGTCCAGCGCTTGTTCTTCGAGATCGGCGCACATTCCTCGATCTGAACCGAGTCGCCGATTTTGTGGGCATTGGCCTCATCATGTGCGCGGTACTTTTTCGACCGGCGCACGGTTTTTTTCAGCAGCGGGTGCGTGAAACGACGTTCCACCAGCACCGTCACCGTCTTGTCGTTCGCGTCGCCGACGACGGTGCCCTGCAATATACGCTTCGGCATAGTCGTCTCCTTACGCGCTTGCCGCCACGCGCTTTTCGCGCATGATCGTTTGGATCCGGGCAATATCCCGGCGGACCTGCCGCACGCGCCCGGTGTTCTCAAGCTGCCCCGTGGCCTTCTGGAAGCGCAGGTTGAACTGCTCCTTCTTCAGGCCTTCGAGCTCGGTGCTGAGCTCATCGAGGGTCTTTGCCCTTACATCACTCGCCTTCATGGCTCTTAACTCCTTGACGGCCTCAGTCGCCGATCCGCTGGACAAACCGGCACTTGATCGGCAGCTTGGCCGCGGCAAGACGCATGGCTTCGCGCGCCACGTCTTCCGGCACACCGTCGATTTCGAACATGATCCGGCCGGGCTTGACACGGCAGGCCCAGTAGTCCGGCGAACCCTTACCCTTACCCATGCGGACTTCCGCCGGCTTGGAGGACACCGGAACGTCCGGGAAGATGCGGATCCACACGCGTCCCGCACGCTTCATGTGACGGGTCATGGCACGGCGGGCCGCTTCGATCTGACGCGCGGTCACGCGCTCCGGCTCAACAGCCTTCAGACCGTAGGCGCCGAAGTTGAGGTCGGTGCCTCCCTTCGACAGACCGTGGATGCGGCCCTTGTGCTGCTTGCGGAACTTTGTGCGCTTCGGTTGCAGCATCGTTCTTCTCTCGTCTCTCGTGTTTACCGGGCAGCTGGCAGCGTGAAATTACGCTGCGCGCTCGCGGCCCCGATCCCGGCGTCCGCCGCGATCACCCTGGTTACCATCCGAGCCCTGGGTCGCACGGCGCTCAGAAGCCATGGGATCGTGCTCAAGAATTTCGCCTTTGAAGATCCAGACCTTCACCCCGCACACGCCATACGCCGTATGTGCGGAGGCAACGCCGTAATCGATATCGGCACGAAGCGTGTGCAGCGGCACACGGCCTTCACGGTACCATTCGATCCGCGCGATTTCAGCGCCGCCGAGCCGGCCGCCGCAGTTGATGCGGATGCCCTGGGCCCCAAGACGCATGGCCGACTGAACGGCCCGCTTCATGGCCCGGCGGAAGGCCACGCGGCGTTCCAGCTGCTGGGCGATCGATGCGGCGACGAGCGTTGCGTCGATCTCCGGCTTGCGCACTTCAACGATGTTGATGTGCACTTCCGACTGGGTGATCTCGGCGATCTTCTTGCGCAAGCGCTCAATGTCGGCGCCCTTTTTGCCAATCACGACACCCGGGCGGCCGGAGTGGATCGTCACGCGGCACTTCTTGTGCGGACGCTCGATCACGATCTTGGACACCGCGGCCTGTTTCAGCTCGTTCATGAGGTATTCGCGGATGCGGAAATCCTCGTGAAGCAGCTCGCCATAATCGCCCTTGTTGGCGAACCAGCGCGAATCCCAGGTACGATTGATCCCGAGGCGCATGCCGATCGGGTTTACTTTATGTCCCATCAGGCACTCTCCTCGACTTCGCGCACGACGATGGTCAGGTTCGAGAACGGCTTCTCGATCCGGCCGACGCGGCCGCGCGCCCGGGCCTGGAACCGCTTGATGACAAAAGCCTTGCCAACATGCGCCTCGGCAACCACCAGGTTGTCGATGTCCAGGTCGTGGTTGTTTTCCGCGTTCGCAATCGCCGACATCAAGGTCTTCTTGACGTCCTGCGCAATGCGCTTGCGGGAAAATGTCAGATCGGCGATCGCGCTGCCGACCTTCTTGCCGCGGATCGCGGCCGCAACGAGGTTGAGCTTGCGCGGAGAGACGCGCAGCATCCGGGTCATGGCCCGGGCCTCGTTGTCGGCGAGCATCCGCTCACGCTTCGGCTTGCCCATCGTTACTTCCTCTTCGCCTTCTTGTCGGCGCCGTGTCCGTAATAGGTCCGGGTCGGCGAGAATTCGCCGAACTTGTGACCGATCATCTCTTCAGACACCAGCACCGGAACGTGCTTTTGACCGTTGTAGACGCCGAAGGTCAGCCCGACGAACTGAGGCAGGATCGTCGACCGGCGGCTCCAGGTCTTGATCACCTCGTTGCGGCCGGATTCCCGAACCTTGTCCGCTTTTTTCAGAAGGTACCCGTCGACAAACGGACCTTTCCAGACAGAACGTGCCACGATCCTTGCCCTTTACTTCTTACGCGCGTGACGGCTGCGGACGATGTACTTGTCCGTCTGCTTGTTGCGCCGCGTACGCTTGCCTTTTGTCGGCTTGCCCCAAGGGGTAACCGGATGACGACCACCAGAGGACCGGCCTTCACCACCACCATGGGGGTGATCAACCGGGTTCATGGCAACACCGCGCGTGTGCGGCGTCCGGCCAAGCCAGCGCGACCGGCCGGCCTTACCGAGATTGATGTTTCCGTGGTCCGGATTGGAGACCGCGCCGATGGAGGCCATGCAGGTGCCGAGCACCCGGCGCTGTTCTCCGGACATCAGGCGCAAGGTCGTGTACCCCTGGTCGCGGCCGACAACCTGAACAAACGCGCCCGCGGACCGGGCGATCTGCGCGCCCTTGCCGGGCTTCAGCTCGATGTTGTGCACGATCGTGCCAACCGGGATCGAGGCGAGCGGCATGGCGTTGCCCGGCTTCACGTCGACCGACTGACCGGACACGACGGTGTCGCCTACGGCCAGACGCTGCGGCGCCAGGATGTAGCTCAGTTCGCCGTCCTCATAGCGGATCAGGGCGATGAACGCGGTCCTGTTCGGATCGTATTCCAGCCGTTCAACCGTTGCCGGGACATCGAACTTACGGCGCTTGAAATCCACCAGACGATAAGACCGCTTGTGCCCGCCGCCGCGGTGCGGCGCCGTCATGCGGCCGGTGTTGTTGCGTCCACCCGACTTGGAAAGGCCCTCGGTCAGGGTCTTGACCGGCTTGCCCTTCCAAAGACCGGACCGGTCCACCTGCACAAGCTGGCGGCGGCCGGGCGACGTGGGGTTGAATGTCTTAAGTGCCATTTTCTTTCCGTCCCCGCCTTAGAGCCCGGTGGTCACGTCGACGGCGTGCCCTTCGGCTAGCGTCACGACGGCCTTCTTGAAGTCGGACTGACGGCCGAGACGGCCGCGGAACCGCTTCACCTTGCCCTTGCGGACCAGCGTGTTCACAGCCGTGACCTTGACGCCGAACAACGCCTCGACCGCCGCCTTGATCTGCGGCTTCGTGGCATCGCTGGCCACCTTGAACACGACCTTGTTTTCTTCCGAAGCCATGGTCGCCTTCTCGGTGATCACCGGACCGACGATTGTGTCGTAGTGAGGAAGTTTGCTCATTTGAAGCGCTCCTCAAGTGCCGACACCGCCGCCTTGGTCAACACCAACGTGTTGGCGCGCAGGATGTCGTAAACATTGATGCCCTGCACCGGCAGCACATCCACATGCGGAATGTTGCGTGAGGCGAGTGCGAAATTCTGATCGACCTCGGCGCCGTCCACGATCAGCGCGCTGGCAAGACCGGCTTTCGCAAGCTGTGCCTTGACGGCCTTGGTCTTTGCTTCGGCTGCCTTGGCGTCCTCAACGACGATGAGGCTTGCCGCCTTGGCCTTGGCCGACAACGCGTGCTTCAAGCCAAGCGCACGGACCTTTTTCGGCAGGTCATGGCTGTGGTCGCGCACGACCGGGCCGAATGCCTTGCCGCCGCCGCGGAACTGCGGCGCCTTGCGGTTGCCGTGACGCGCGCCGCCCGAACCCTTTTGCCGGACGAACTTTTTCGTCGAGCCGGTGATTTCCGAGCGCTTCAGCGTCTTATGTGTCCCGGCCTGGCGCTTGGCCAGCTGCCAGCGCACCACGCGGTGGATCAGATCGGCGCGCGGGTCGAGACCGAAAATCTCGTCCGACACCGTGATCGAACCGGCCGCCCCGCCTTCCAGGGTCTTGA
The DNA here is from genome assembly GCA_017643215.1 of Roseibium sp. Taxonomy (GTDB): domain Bacteria; phylum Pseudomonadota; class Alphaproteobacteria; order Rhizobiales; family Stappiaceae; genus Roseibium. The sequence goes on from JAEPNV010000003.1 coordinate 429,124, forward strand.
CCTCAAGTTCCATCACTCACTCTCCTTCCCGGCGGCCTCGGCAACAACCGCGGCGCCATCCGGCGCACGAAACGCGCCCGGCATTGGCACGCCATCCGGCAGCGCCTTCTTGATCGCGTCGCGAACCACGATCCAGCCGCCCTTGGCGCCAGGAACCGATCCCTCGACCATGATCAGACCGCGGTCCACATCCGTGCGCACAACCTTCAGGTTCTGCGTGGTCACGCGGGCATCGCCCATGTGACCGGCCATTTTCTTGCCCTTGAACACCCGGCCCGGATCCTGACACTGACCGGTCGAACCGTGCGAGCGGTGCGAGATCGAGTTACCATGCGACGCGCGCCCGCCACCGAAGTTGTGGCGCTTCATGACACCGGCAAAACCCTTACCGATCGACGTTCCCGTCACATCGACGAACTGGCCTTCGACATAATGGTCAGCCGTGATTTCCGCGCCGACATCGATCAGATTGTCCGCCGACACGCGGAACTCAGCCAGCGTGCGCTTCGGCTCCACCTTGGCGATGGCGAAATGGCCCCGCATTGCCTTGGGCGTGTTCTTGACCTTGGCCAGACCGGCGCCGACCTGCAGCGCGGTGTAGCCGTTCTTTTCGTCCGTCCGGTGAGCCACAACCTGGCACTTTTCCAGCCGCAGCACCGTGACCGGCACATGCTCGCCCGCATCATTGTAGATACGGGTCATGCCCACCTTCTGAGCGATCACTCCAGAACGCATTGACGTGTCCCCTTCGATCCGCCTCAGAGTTTGATCTCGACGTCCACACCAGCGGCCAGATCGAGCTTCATCAAAGCGTCAACCGTCTGGGGCGTCGGATCAACGATGTCGAGAAGCCGCTTGTGCGTGCGCATCTCGAACTGATCGCGGCTTTTCTTGTCGATATGCGGGCCGCGAAGCACGGTGTACTTCTCGATCCGCGTCGGCAGCGGCACGGGTCCCCGCACCTGCGCACCGGTCCGCTTTGCCGTATTGACGATCTCCTTGGTGGAGGCGTCGAGAATACGGTGATCAAATGCCTTCAAGCGGATCCGGATATTCTGACCGTTCATTTCAGACTTCCCGAGGTAGTCGGCGGGCCCGCCGCCGGGGTTCTATGGAAGAACCGCGGCAGGCCCGGCCGGCCGTGTTTGTTATTCGATGATGGATGCGACGACGCCGGCGCCGACGGTGCGCCCGCCCTCGCG
>JAEPNV010000040.1:0-244 GCA_017643215.1 Roseibium sp.
GACCGGTATCCGCACGAGTTTTCTGGTGGTCAGCGTCAGCGTATCGGTATCGCACGCGCGTTGGCGCTTGAGCCGAAGTTCATCGTGTGTGACGAGCCGACCTCGGCGCTGGACGTGTCGATCCAGGCGCAGGTGATCAATCTTTTGATGGACCTGCAGGAGGAGTTCCAGCTGAGCTACCTCTTCATCTCGCACGACATGGCGGTGATCCAGCATGTTTGCAAGCGGATCGCGGTGATGTATA
>JAEPNV010000040.1:254-519 GCA_017643215.1 Roseibium sp.
GAGGGCACGCGCGAGGAGATCATCGAGAACCCGCAGCACCGGTACACGCAGTCGCTGCTGTCGGCAGTGCCTGAGCCGGACCCGCACCGTGAGCGTGAGCGGATTGTGTTTGATGGCGGGGCGATGTAGGGCATGAACGCGGCCGCACAGTTCAAGCAGCCGCGCCCTGATGAGCCCAGAGCACGCTTCCTGATCGAGCTGGCTCGAGCCCTGGGCACCTACGGGACCTCTGCGAACCGGATTGAGGAGGTGATCGCGTATTGCG
>JAEPNV010000041.1 GCA_017643215.1 Roseibium sp.
GAACGCGGCGTGGAAGATGACGAGACCGGGGATGGTGTTCATCATTTCGAGCCGCACCGACAGGTCGACGACTGGAAGCATGAGGATCTGGAACGGCACGAAATTGCCGGCGACGAAGACGAAGAAGAGCGGCAGCGCCCAGCGGAACCGGTAGACCGCCAGCGCATAGCCTGTCAGGCAGGCCAGCGACACGGAAAGGATCACCGTCGGGATGGTGATGATCAGCGTGTCGCTGGGGATGCCGAACATGTTGCCGGTGTTGATGTCGATCGCCGGGCGGATCGAGGTCAGGAAGATCGCCAGCAGCGGCAGGAGCCAGACGAACAAAGCGACCGGCAGCGCCGCCTTGTAAGCGAACTGCGCGACCGGAGTGGCTTTTTCGATGGGGCGCGGGAACATCAGACCGCCTCCGCTCTGCTGCGCTCGGGCAGCGCCTTGCGGACCTTGGCGGGCAGCTTGGCCCGGACGATATCATAGGACTGCTCGATACGCTGTTTCAGTTCGCCGCCAT
>JAEPNV010000042.1 GCA_017643215.1 Roseibium sp.
ACGTCCGTCGTACGGAAGTAGAACTGCGGACGGTAGCCCTTGAAGAACGGCGTGTGGCGACCACCCTCGTCTTTCGACAGGACGTACACCTCGCACTCGAACTCCTTGTGCGGCGTCACGCTGCCCGGCTTCACCAGACACATGCCGCGCTCCACTTCGTCTTTCTTCGTGCCGCGAAGCAGCACACCGGCGTTGTCACCGGCCTGCGCCTGCTCCAGCAGCTTGCGAAACATCTCAACGCCCGTCACGGTCGTCGTCAGCTTCTCTTCCTGCATACCGATGATCTCGATCTGCTCGCCGACTTTCACCACGCCGCGCTCCACACGACCGGTCACCACCGTGCCACGGCCCGTGATCGAGAACACGTCCTCGATCGGCATCAGGAACGGCTTCTCCGTGTCACGCTCAGGCGTCGGAACGTAGGAGTCCACAGCCTCCATCAGCTCCATCACCTTGTCTTCCCACTGCTCCTCGCCGTTGAGTGCGCCCAGGGCCGAGCCCTGAAC
>JAEPNV010000004.1 GCA_017643215.1 Roseibium sp.
AACGGCTGCAGACAGCGCGGCCAAATGTGGCCGGCACGCAGGCACGCTTGCGTCCGCCAAGTGTCGGAATTCTTGTTCCTTGCCAAAGCGGATCAAAACCAATCGAAAAATACGACCAGTCCTCTAAAGGCCAGGCGCTCTTCACCCTCTAGGGAAAAGAGTACGAACCGGAAGGTTCGCAAGGCCGGCCGGCCGCCGCGCACTTTTGCGCGCCCCGTCCGGAGCGCAGCCCGAAAGGGCGAACGCGCGTGAGGACAAAACAATCAAGACCAGTCCTCAGAGAAACGACCTCGAGCCGCAAGGCTCGCAAGCACGACCGTGCGCCGCCAAGCGTTTGGCACGCCGTCCGCAGGTTAGGGCCAAGGGCCCGCTCAACCGTGAGGACAAAAGACCAGTTTTACAAAAAAATCTGTCCTTAGCCGGCCTGGTGGCCCCAGCGGGGCGCCCCCACCCGATCCCATCCCGAACTCGGCCGTGAAACGCCCCAGCGCCAATGGTACTTCGTCAAAAGACGCGGGAGAGTAGGTCGCCGCCAGGCCCGCTAACAACAGAGAAAATAAACTTCAACATCAAGACTTACGCTGTTCCGCCTTCCCCGACCTGGCGTTTTCTGCGTCCAATGAAACAACATGACATGTCCCCCGCCTGTTTGCGCAGCGCGGGGCTTTTTGCGTTTTCCGTTTGAGCGGGCAGGGGCTGAATAAAAATTCGGCTTGACCCCCCACAGGGCGAGTCCCTACGATTTCTTGACCAAATGGTCAGAGACCGGTTTGGCTGGGTCCTCCTGCGTTGGCGTGATGGGGAACCAATCGGTCTCGGCCGGACCGCCGAAAGGCGGCCGATGATCGCCGCTTTTTTTTTGTCGAAAAAAGCATCGCGGTGCGTTGTTTGGCATCGGTCAAGATGAGCGGCCCGACGGGACCGCATAAGAGGGAGTAGGGGAATGACGTTAAAGAAGACGGTCTGGATGACGGCGGTAAGCGTGCTGGGCGCGGGCTTCATCGCAAGCGCCGCGCAAGCGGCCGATGAGTTGACCCTGCAGTTGAAATGGGTCACCCAGGGCCAGTTCGCCGGCTACTACGTGGCAAAGGACAAGGGCTTTTACGACGAGGAAAACCTCGACATCACGATCAAGCCGGGCGGTCCGGACATTGCGCCGCCGCAAGTGATCGCAGGTGGCGGCGCGGATGTCATCATCGACTGGATGCCGTCAGCGCTGGCGTCCCGGGAAAAGGGCGTGCCGCTGGTGAATATCGCCCAGCCCTTCCAGAAATCGGGGATGATGCTGACCTGCCGGAAGGAGACCGGCATTACCTCGCCGGAAGACTTCCGCGGCAAGACCCTCGGCGTCTGGTTTTTCGGCAATGAATATCCGTTCCTGTCCTGGATGAGCCAGCTTGGCATTCCGACCGACGGCAGCGACGGCGGCGTCACGGTTCTCAAACAAGGCTTTAACGTCGATCCGCTTTTGCAAAAACAGGCCGATTGCATCTCGACGATGACCTATAACGAATACTGGCAGGTGATCGATGCCGGCATCCCGGCCGAGGAACTGGTGGTGTTCAAATACGAGGATCAGGGCGTCGCGACCCTGGAGGACGGCCTTTATGTGCTTGAATCGAGCCTGGAAGACCCGGCCATGGTCGACAAACTGGCCCGCTTCGTGCGTGCGTCGATGAAGGGCTGGGCCTACGCGGCCGAAAACCCGGAAGAGGCCGCGGAGATTGTCCTGGAGAACGATGCCACTGGCGCGCAGACCGAGAAGCATCAAGTGCGGATGGTCGGCGAGATCAACAAGCTCGTTGCGGATTCCGACGGCAAGCTGGACATGGATGCCTATCAGCGCACCGTCGACACGCTGCTGGCCGGCGGGTCCGATCCGGTGATCACCAAGGCGCCGGAAGGGGCAACCTCCACGGCAGTGACGGACCAGCTCTAACCGCTGAAAGACCAACTGATCTGTAGCGCGTCATGCTCGGGCAACGTCCCGAGCATCCACAAGCCGATGAAATATCAGGGTCCTCGGGACGTTGCCCGAGAACGACGCTGCGTAGCAAAAAGACTATCGGCAAGCGAAGGCCGCCCGGTGGGGCGGCCTTTTTGTGCTCTCTGCCGGTTGATCAGATCCGCATCACGACCCGGCCGTCAATGGCGCCGGCGCGCATGTGATCAAAGATGGCGTTGATGTTGTCGAGGCTGTCTTCGCTGTAGTGGGAGGCGACCTTGCCTTCTGCGGCGAATTGCAGCGATTCGGCAAGGTCGTTGCGGGTCCCGACAATGGAGCCGCGGATCGTCTTGCGGGTCAGCACCGTGTCGAAGATCGGCAGCGGGAAGTCGCCGGGCGGCAGGCCGACCAGGCTCATGGTGCCGCCGCGGCCGAGCATGTGAAAGCCTTGGGAAAAGGATGTGGTAGACACGGCCGTGACCAAAACGCCGTTGGCCCCGCCCCCCTTTTGCATTGCGGCGACCGGATCTTGTGAGGCTGCATTGATGGTCATGTCCGCGCCAAGGCTCTTGGCGAGCGCCAGTTTGCTGTCGGCAATGTCGACGGCCACCACATGGAGGCCCATGGCCTTGGCGTATTGGACCGCCATGTGCCCAAGGCCGCCAATACCGATGATCGCCACCGTGTCGCCCGGCCGTGTATCGGTTTCCTTGAGGCCTTTGTAGACCGTGACGCCGGCGCACAGGATCGGCGCGGCGGGCGCGAACTCCAGATTGTCCGGCAAATGGCCGACATAATCGGGATCGGCCAGCACGTATTCGGCAAAGCCGCCATTGACCGAATAGCCGGTGTTCTGCTGGTCCGTGCACAGCGTTTCCCAGCCGCCAACACAGTGCCGGCAATGGCCGCAGGCGGTATGCAGCCAGGGAATCCCCACCCGGTCGCCCTCCTTGACCGATGTCACCCCGCTGCCGACCTCTGCCACCACGCCAACGCCTTCATGCCCTGGAATGAAGGGCGGCGCCGGTTTCACGGGCCAGTCGCCTTCCGCGGCGTGCAGGTCCGTGTGGCAGACGCCGGAGGCCTCGATCTTGACAACGATTTTTCCCGGTTGTGCCGATGGCCTGGGCACTGACGATACATCGAGCGGCGCCCCGAACGCGCGCACAACCGCAGCTTTCATCTCACTTGCCATTCCGTCCTCCGTCTACCGTGGGTCAGTGCCGCCAGTCGCGCGGGTCTATGGGTCGCGAAAGTGGTCATGACACTGTCATATTTGACGGTATTCGGAGTCCTTCGCCGGATTATGACCGCGGAGCCGGCCGGGAGCTAAAATAAGGCCCCAGCGACAATTCGTCGCCAGCGCCGTAAGAAATACAACTTTAACGGACCGCGCGCTGACGGATTATTCGGCCGCTTCGCGCGCCATCGGGTTGTTTGGATGGGTCGTCCAGTTGGCGTAATCCGCCACAACAGGCATTTTGGTGCGCGGATCGGTGCTGCCCGCGGCCATCGGCTCCATGGTGATGCAATCCTCGACCGGGCAGACATTCACACACAAATTGCAGCCGACGCACTCGGCATCGATCACCTCATACATCCGCTCGCCGTTGACCATGTTTGTGATCGCCTGGTGGGACGTGTCCTCGCAGGCAATGTGGCAGCGGCCGCATTTGATGCAAAGGTCCTGATTGATCTTGGCCTTGGCGATGTAGTTGAGATTGAGATGCTGCCAGTCGGAACAGTTCGGCACCGCCCTGCCGACGATCTCGTCGACGGACGCATAACCGGCGCTGTCCATCCAGTCACTCAGACCCTCGATCATGTCCTGAACGACCTTGAAGCCGTAGGTCATGGCCGCGGTGCAGACCTGGACATTGCCGGCGCCAAGCGCCATGAACTCGGCCGCATCGCGCCAGGTCGAAATGCCGCCGATGCCGGAAATCGGCAGGCCATGTGTCGCCGGATCACGGGCGATTTCCGCCACCATGTTGAGCGCGATCGGCTTGACGGCCGGGCCGCAATAGCCGCCATGGGCGCCCTTGCCGTCGATCGTCGGCGTTGGTGCCATCGCGTCGAGATCGACGCCGACGATCGAGTTGATGGTGTTGATCAAGGACACCGCGTCGGCGCCGCCCGCATTTGCCGCCTGGGCGGGTTTGCGGATATAGGTGATGTTCGGCGTCAGTTTCACGATCACCGGCATGCGCGTGTGTTTTTTGCACCAGCGGGTGACCATTTCGATGTATTCCGGCACCTGGCCCACCGCCGAGCCCATGCCGCGCTCGCTCATGCCATGCGGACAGCCGAAATTCAGTTCCACCCCGTCGGCGTCCGTGTCCTCGACCTTCTTGAGAATGTCGATCCAGTTCCGCTCCTCGCACGGGACCATCAGCGACACGACCATCGCCCGATCCGGCCACTCGCGCTTGACCTTCTTGATCTCCTGAAGGTTCACTTCCAGCGGCCGGTCGGTGATCAGCTCGATGTTGTTGAAGCCGATCAGATGCCGGTCCTTGCCGTGAATGGCGCCGTAGCGGGGTCCGTTGACATTCACGATCGCCGGATCCTCGCCGAGCGTTTTCCAGACGACGCCGCCCCAGCCGGCCTGAAAGGCGCGAACGACATTGTACTCCTTGTCCGTCGGCGGGGCCGAGGCCAGCCAGAACGGATTGGGGGATTTGATTCCGATGAAGTTTGAACGCAGATCAACCATGACAGGATCTCCAGAATTCCAGGGGTCAGGCGCTGATTGCGCGGTGAATGGCAGCCGCGGCGATCTTGCCGTCCTCGACCGCGGCGACGGTCAGATCTTCTCCGCCCAGGATACAATCGCCGCCGGCCCATACGTCGGGCAGGCTGGTCCTGCGGTCGGCATCGACCACGAGGCGCCCGCGATCGAGTTCGATCGTAGCGCCCGAGCCGTTCAGATCGGCCGGAACGAGGGTCTGCCCCACGGCCTTGAACACCATGTCGGCGGCAAGGGTGACGGTTTCGCCGGTGCCGGCCAGCTGTCCGTTTTCGTCGCGGGTGCGTTCCAGCTCGATCGCCGTGACATGGTCGTTTTCCGCGACCAGGCTTTTGGGCTGCGCCCAGGTCATGATCTTGACGCCGCTGGTCTGCGCCAGGTGCTGTTCAAATTCGCTGGCATTCATCCGGTCCTGGCCGCGGCGATAGGCGATGGTGACATCCTCCGCGCCGAGCAACCGTGTTTGAACGGCGATATCGACCGCCGTCATGCCGCCGCCGATGACCACGACACGGCGGCCGACGGGAAGGCTTCCGTAGTCGCCCGTCTGGCGGAGATCGGCGATGAAATCGACGGCATTCAAGACACCGTCCTTCTGCTCGTTTTCAAGGCCAAGAGCATTGACGCCGCCAAGGCCGATGCCAAGGAACACGGCATCGTAGGAGGCCCGCAACTCCGCCAAATCAAGATTGTCCCCGAGCTTCATGCCGGTTTTCAGCTCGATACCGCCAATGGACAGGACAAATTCGACCTCGCGGGCCGCGAAATTGTCGACGGTCTTGTAGGTGGCGATGCCGAATTCGTTGAGGCCGCCGGGTTTTTCGCGCGCATCGAAGAGATCGACGGCGTGGCCCTCGACGGCGAGCGCATGCGCGCAGGCAAGCCCGGCCGGTCCCGCGCCAACAACGGCGATCTTTTTGCCCGTGGGCTCCTTGCGGGCAAAGGGCGTTGTGTCGTGATGGGCCATGTAGTGATCGGTGGCGTAGCGCTGAAGCTGCCCGATCTTGACCGGTTTGCCCTCTGCGACTTCCCGCACGCAAACCTGTTCGCACAGGGTCTCGGTCGGACAGACACGCGCGCACATCCCGCCGAGGATGTTCTGGTCGAAGATCGTTTTGGCCGACCCGGTCGGGTTGCCGGTTGAAATCTGCCGGATGAACTGCGGAATATCGATGCTGGTCGGACAGGCCTGCACGCACGGCGCGTCGTAGCAGAAATAGCACCGGTCCGCCTCCACAGTCGCTTCATGTTGGTCGAGAAGCGGGTGCAGATCGGAAAAGTTACGTGCGTATTCCTCGTCGGACAGACGCCCTGAGGCAACGTCAGCGGCGGCGTTCGTTTGGGTCATCAAGGGCCTCCGGAAGTAAGGCGATTGGATTTATTTCTGTGTCCACCTCATGAGATGTGCGGACTGTCTGAAACATTGGAAAAAAATTTGAACAATTAGTCAAATATTTTCCGCAAGCAAAGAAATATGACTATGAAATTCAAGAATTAATTGTGTTGAGGATCAATCGATTAGGTGAGTTTTACGCTTTGCTGAAATTCGCGGCACCGTGCGAAATCACAAGCCAATCCAGCGCAAAGCCGGGGCGGCGGCGTAGTCCGGCAGACTTGGCGAACCAGATTTTGAAAGAAATCAGGACGGCCGACGAAAGGCGATCACATTGCCCGCGCGCGGCGCAAGATGCGCACCGGCCGATGCCCTGCGAGCGGATGCGCGGGCCAGCAGGACAGTGATGCTCATCACAACAAGCGTCACGGGCCAAACCGCGCACGCGATCAAAGTGGCCGCAAGGCGCGCGGGTGTGCTGCGTCCCGTATCAACGAGTTCGGCGGCGGAAAACACCAGAAAGACCAATGCGATCAAGCTATGAACCGCCAAATACACCAGCAGGATCGTTGCCATGGCTGAAGGCCGTAAGAATTAAGGTCTCGTTAACGTTAACCCAGTGTGTCACAGGCACGCGCTCGGGACAACACTTGCGCCAGATAGTCTGACCGGCCGGTTGGGGACCAAATCATTTTCATCTGCAAGGCCACGGCTAAGGATACCATAGCCGTGCCTGGGCGGCCCCACGCTCCACGATGACATGGGAGTTGGCAAACACCCGGTAGCTGTGGCTCCAATCACCGTCCGGCCACCGGATCCGGACTTGCGCCCGTTCGGAGACCCCGAGGCCGAAATGCACAAACCCCAACTGACCCGACGCGTGCCCGCCGCCCACTTGCACGTCGCGCACGACGGTTCGGTTGCCAATCTTGACGCTGATCCGCGCGCCAACCGCCCGGCTGTTGGGCTTTCCCGGCTGGCGCAAATCGACGGCGAGCCAATTGCCGAGGGGGCGGGGCCGTTCATCCGTTCCCGCTCCGACATTGCGGAACAGGCTGACCGGGGCGCCGCGATTGACGACGACAAGGTCCAGGAGGCCGTCATTGTTGAAATCTGCAAGGCCCGCCCCCCGGCCACGCCGGTCAAGGGCGATCCCGGCCTCGCCGCCGACTTCCAAGAACCGGTCCGTCCACTGCCCGAGAAGCAGGTTGTCCGGATCGAAGGCGGCGAAATCCGGCATGGCCTCAACATTGCCCTTGGCGATGAAGAGGTCCCACAAGCTGTCATTGTTGACGTCCTGAAACTCCGCGTGCCAGCCCGTGGACGGGCGAAGGTCCTCGCCCGTATAGGGCCGGTGCGCCGTGGCCCCGCGATCGAACGCGACGTCGCGATAAACGGGCACCGTTTCGTCGGCTTCGTCGTCGAGCGTCTGCAGCTTGGTGTCGCCCATGCTGGTCAGGGCGTATTCGGGAAAACCATCGACGTTGAGATCGATCGACGCGATCCCCATGCCCCAGATTTTCACCGACCGCCAGCCATCCGAGCTCCGGTATGGCCGCGGTGGGCGGTCCGCGGGAAGGGCCCAGAGCTGCTCCTGGCCGCCCCGGTAGTAGTGACGGTCATTTGAAATCCGCAAGGACGGTTCGCCCGACCGGTTCCAGTCGGTGAACATCAGCGACAGACTGCAATACCCCGGTGACAGCCGGAAAAGCTCGGAATAACCAGGCACGGTGCCCGGATCAGGACGCGCCAGGACATTGTCATGGCACGTCCCCCAGGGCGACCCGGGTGCGGACCGGTCGACGTAATTGCCGAACGCAAGCGTTGGATAAGTGGCGCCGGTTTCCCAGGTTGCCGAAAAACCCGTGGTCCAGTCCCGTCCGCCATCAAAGCCGAGGGCCCGATTGGCGACTTCGAACCGGCAATCGCCCGTGCCTTGAAGAAGCAGGTTTTCACCGAGCCTGAGGATCACGAGATCAAGGATGTCGTCGTTGTTGACGTCGAGCGGATAAGCGCCGAGGACCCGTTCGCGGTGGCGATCTGACAGGCCCGTGTCCTGCGCTTGAAACGCGAGCGGGTCTCCGGGAGAACCAGTGTTGACGTAAAGGGCCGCCGGATTTTTGCCGCCGGCCAGAAACAGGTCGGATTTCCGGTCGCCGTTGCAGTCGAAGATCGCCACTCCGCCGCCGACGAAATACTCCCAGGGTCCGTCGTAGCTGTGAGCAAGCCCGGCTTGAACTGCCTGCTCGACAAAGCGTGGGATGGGCGCCAGGGACGGTTCATCGCGCTCACCATTTGCGTGCGACGAGCTTGCGGCCGCAAACGTCGCGGCGACCGACAGGAGAAGCGCTTGGGCCGTCCTCATTCGGGGATCTCCAGCGTGCGCAAGAAGGCGATCACCGATTGCCGCTCTCGTTCATCGACCGCCTCATAGGCCTTTCGGCTGCCGGTTGCCGATCCGCCATGGGCGCGGATGACCTCGTCGAGGGTCGTCATGTCACCGCGGTGTCCATAGGGTGCCGTGCTGCCGACGCCCCAAAGCTCGGCGGTGATGAACACATCGCGGGCAACGAACCGCTGGCTGAGCAGTTCATTGCCAAGCCGGTCATTGGCCGCATCGGCGATCTTGTGGCGCTTGAGGTCGCCAAAAAGCGGCACCAGGACCCGGCCTTCGTCATCACGGGGAAGGGTTGCGGCCCACGTCAATGTTTCAAGATCCAGGTTCAGACCGGCGCTGACATCGGCCTGGCGGAGCGTTCCGGCCCCCTCATAGGGGCCCGGATCCGCAAAAACCAGGCTGTCCAGCGGCAGATGCGGCCGGTGGCACTCCGCGCAGCCAAGATCCTGAAAGAGCTGTTCGCCGTCCGCCGCCGCCCTCTGCCAGGCCGTGGGCAAGCCTGCCGCCCGCACCGGCGGCGGCAGGGCCGCTTGCCAGGCCACGAGCGCGGACACCTGTCCGTCACTGATTTCATCGGCAATGCCATCGCCATCGAAGTCGTCCGTCCCGGTCCATTGGGCGCCGAAGCGCTCCCGCGCCTGGATGCCATGATGGTGGTTCAGCGCGTTGACCGTGAACTGGCGCAGGGACGCGAAAACTCCTTTTTGGCTGAACGGCCTGACGATCAGGTCGGCGTCGATGCCGTCCAGTCCGGACACATCCAGGGATCCGTCGGGGTGGGCCGTCAGGCGTCCGAACGAGACGTCTTTGGACGACAATTCGACAATCTCTGGTGTGCCATTGCTCCGGGCCCGGCTCAGCGCCGAGGCGCGCGCCGCCCAAAGATCGGCGGTCATTTCACGCGCCAGCAACTCGATCAGGCCCGCTCCATGCAGTGCGTTCGTGCCGCGCTCGTTGGAAAACTGGGGATCCGTCGTGTCGAAATCGGCGCTTTCAAATCCTTCCGAGACAAACACATTGGTGGTGAAATCGCCCGCGCCACCAGCGACCGGGTCGTTATGGCAGGACGCGCAGGAATTGGCGTCGAGGCCGGCGAGCCGTTGAAAGGTTTGCGGCGCGGGCCGCCGGCGTTTGGTCGGAACGATCGCTTGCGTGGCTTCCGGCCGTCCGGCGCCGTCGGCCTTGACGAACTTGCCGGTAAAAAGCCGCTCACCGAACTGGATCAGGTCGTCGAGCGGCGGCTCCGCGGCCTTCGCCATGGCGTCAAAGTCGACGTCTTGTGTCAGGACCCGTTCCGACCAGGGCGGTTGCGCTTCTGACGCCGACACCGGTCCGGCCAGACCGCAAACCGCCAGTCCGGCAAGGGCGACAAGCGGCAATCCGTTCACGCGCCAACTCCTTCCGCCGCCGCGCCCGGTAACGACACGCGCGGCTCGATATCATCGCCGGTAAAGTTACGATCCATCCTGCTCATGGCCTGGGCCACCAGGCCGCGCCGGATATAGTCCTCGTTCCAGGGAAGCACATCGATCGTAAAATTCTCCCGCAGGTCCGCGACCAAGGCTTCTTCCAGGCCCTGGCGCATTGCCTCCTCCATGAAGGCAAAGGCCCGCATGGCCGCTCCTGTCAGGACAATGGTCTTCGGATCGATCAGCGCGACGATGCGGGCAAGCCCGTAGCCAAGAACATGGCCGGCATCGTGGAAGGCCTGCAGGGCGTCGGCGTCGTTGGCTGCCGCGCGGTCGATCAGTCGGGTAAGGCTCGCGACACCGGCCTTGATGTCCGTCGGATCGGTCGTTTCGGGCAGCCGGCTGGCTGCCCGGACCAGCGCATAATCTGACAAATACGCCTCAAGACAGCCCCTTTTTCCGCACCGGCATAGGGCACCGCCCGGAATGTGATTGGCATGCCCGAATTCGGCGGCGGTGCCGTTCGCGCCGGCAAAAAGGCGTCCGTCAAGATAGAGCCCCATCCCGACCCCGTAGTCGAGCATGACAACAGCGAATGTACCACTGTAGCGCTCCGGATCAGACCAATGGAGCGCTTCCGTGATCATGTTCGTATCGTTGGAGATAAGACAATCGGCATGAAAGGCCTCTTCCAGCGGGCCGACGATGGGGATCTTGCGCCCGGCAAAGGCCGGACTCCAGACAACGAGCCCCGCGTCGGTTTCGACCACACCTTGCGCGGCAACGCCGATTTCCTGAACCTTGTCGGCCGATGCGCCGGCTTCATTGAGGAACCGCCTCACCGCGCCGACCAGGGTGGACGGAAAATTGGCGGCATCGGCGTGCGCGCTTTCAAATGGTACCCGCTTGGAAAAAAACGTTTCGCCAGCGAAATTGGTCAGGGACAGATCGATCGTGTTCACCGAGATCCGGATGCTGACGACGCAGGCCGCATCCGGGTTGAGGCGCAGGAGAGACCGGGGCCGGCCGCGGGCTTGCGGGGCTTTTGGTTCGTCGCTTTCGATTCCCTCGATCAGGCCGTGATCCAGAAGGTCCGATGTGATCGCCGTGACCGTTGCCGGGCTCAGTTTGGTGATGTGTCCAAGATCGATGCGCGCCATCGGCCCTTTGCGGCGCAAGGTCTGCAAAATGATGCTTCGATTCTGTTTCCGGATTTGATCCCGGTCTGCCTTGCGTGCCATCCTCGCGCCGCTCTTCTTGTTGTAGTTTCCTCGTAACCGCCGGTTTTCCGGTCTTTTTTGGTCCAGCCGCCGTCTTTTTTTGTAGTGGGTCCGGCTTGTTTTGCAAAACCATGTTGACAGGCGATCCGCTTTTGAGCAATTATTTTTTTCGGATGCCAAAAAAAATAAGAAGCGTGGCATTTGCGCAGGATGCTTTCAAACGTGTCCTGTGGAGGAGATAAAAGGCGCGGCTGTTCGATTGGCGGCGCCAATTGGAGGAAACATCGCAATGCGTAAACTAACCACACTTTTGGCAGGTGCGCTTCTGACCGCCACCGCTTTGACCGCCGCGCAGGCCGAAGACATCGTCGTCGGCGTAAGCTGGTCCAATTTCCAGGAAGAGCGTTGGAAGACGGATGAAGCGGCCATCAAGGGCGCCCTTGAAGCTGGCGGCGCCCAGTACATCTCCGCGGACGCACAGAGCTCTTCGGCAAAGCAGTTGTCGGACATTGAAGCGCTGATCGCCCAAGGCGCGAATGCGTTGATCATTCTGGCCCAGGACGCGCAGGCTATCGGCCCGGCGGTCCAGGCTGCCGCCGATGAGGGCATCCCGGTTGTCGGCTACGACCGCCTGATTGAAGACCCGCGGGCGTTCTACCTGACCTTCGACAACATTGAAGTGGGCCGCATGCAGGCACGTGAGGTCCTGAAGGCCGCACCCGAAGGCAACTATGTCATGATCAAGGGATCGGCCCAGGACCCGAATGCGGACTTCCTGCGCGGTGGTCAGCAGGAAATCCTGCAGGACGCGCTCGACAGCGGCAAGATCACGATCGTTGGCGAGGCCTATACGGATGGCTGGCTGCCGGCGAACGCGCAGCGCAATATGGAACAGATCCTCACCGCAAATGACAACAAAGTTGACGCCGTCGTGGCGTCGAACGACGGAACCGCTGGTGGTGTTGTCGCTGCGCTGACGGCTCAGGGAATGGAAGGTATCCCCGTTTCCGGACAAGACGGTGACCATGCGGCGCTGAACCGTGTCGCCAAGGGCACCCAGACCGTTTCCGTCTGGAAAGACGCCCGTGAACTCGGTAAGGCCGCCGGCGAAATCGCCGTTGCCATGGCCGGTGGTACGTCCATGTCCGACATTTCCGGTGCCGGCAGCTGGACATCGCCCGGCGGCACCGCGCTGATGGCCCGGTTCCTGGCCCCGGTTCCGATCACGAAGGACAATCTGTCCGTCGTTGTGGATGCCGGCTGGATCACCAAGGACGCCCTGTGTCAGGGCGTTGAGGGCGGCCCGGCTCCCTGTAACTGATCCCCGATACGCATTGCGCGCGGCCCCGGCGTTCGACCGGGGCCCGCATCCGGTGAGTTGGCCAAGAGCCGATTTGCCTCCGGGTAAGACCACCCGATGCCCAAGACTGGTCTCCTGAAGGAGTAGTTCCATGTTGGAAACTGCCATGTCCGGGTCAAAGACCCCGACGGCCCGCAGTATGTTTTCTGCGTTACAACTTGACACGCGTCTTCTGGGCATGATCGGCGCATTTGTCGTTCTATGCCTGGTTTTTGATTTCGTGACCGACGGCCGGTTTCTCACGCCGCGAAACGTCTTCAATTTGACGATTCAGACAGTGTCCGTGGCCATTATGGCGACCGGAATGGTCTTTGTGATCGTCACGCGGAACATCGATCTGTCGGTCGGATCGCTGCTTGCGACCTGCTCCGCCATGATGGCGATGGCGCAGACCCTTGTCACTCCGGAGTGGCTCGGCCTAGGACTGAACCACCCGCTGACGATGCCGGTCGCGATCCTGGTCGGCCTGACGACAGGCCTTGTTATTGGCGGCTTTCACGGCTGGCTCATCGGCTATCTGGGAATTCCCGCGTTCATCGTCACGCTCGGCGGCCTTCTCGTCTGGCGGAACGTGGCCTGGTACTTGACCAACGGCCAGACCATCGGTCCGCTCGACGAGAATTTCCAGCTGTTCGGCGGCATCAACGGCACGTTGGGCGAAAGCTGGAGCTGGATTGTGGGTGTGATCGCCGTCGCCGCTGCGGTCTACGTTCTGTTTCAAGCGCGGCGCGCCAAGATTTCGCACGAATTCCCGGTCAAGCCGCTCTGGGCGGAAGTGGTTCTCGGGATGATCATTTCCGGAACGATCCTGGGCTTTATCGCGGTTCTGAATGCCTATGAAATCCCCGGACCCCGGCTGAAACGGATGTTCGAGGCACGGGGCGAGGTTTTGCCTGACGGGTTTACGGCTGGCTACGGTTTGCCGGTTTCGGTTCTGGTCCTGATTATCGTTGCCGTGGTCATGACCATGATTGCCCGCCGCACACGGCTGGGCCGGTACATTTTCGCGGCCGGAGGCAATCCGGACGCAGCGTCCTTGTCCGGTATCAACACCCGCTTCCTGACCGTCAAGGTCTTCGCCATGATGGGTGTCTTGTGCGCCATTTCGGCCATCGTGGCGTCGTCCCGCCAAACCTTCCATTCCAACGATATCGGGACGCTGGACGAATTGCGCGTCATCGCGGCCGCGGTGATCGGAGGCACGGCTCTGTCGGGAGGCGTGGGGACGATCTATGGCGCGATCCTCGGCGCTCTGATCATGCAGTCGCTTCAATCGGGCATGGCGATGGTCGGTGTGGATGCGCCGCTGCAAAACATCGTGGTCGGCATCGTTCTTGTCGTCGCAGTCCTCGTCGACATCATTTACCGCAAACGCACGGGAGATTGATCACCATGACTCCCCTTGTTGACTTAAAGGAAATCTGCGTCTCGTTCGGCGGGATACATGCGGTGGACCATGCGTCCGTCACGCTTTATCCCGGTGAGGTCGTTGGCTTGCTTGGCCACAATGGCGCTGGAAAATCGACGCTGATCAAAGTGCTTTCCGGCGCCTATCGGGCGGACAGCGGGGAAATCCTGATCGACGGCAAGCCTGCCACGATCCAAAGCCCGCGGGACGCGCGCGATTACAACATCGAGACGATCTACCAGACACTGGCCCTGGCCGACAATCTGGATGCCGCGTCGAACCTCTTTCTTGGCCGCGAATTGGTGACGCCGCTCGGGTTCGTCGATGACGATGCCATGGAGGCCGAAACGCGCAAGATCATGGGCCGGCTCAATCCCAATTTCCGGAAGTTCAAAGCACCCGTGAAGGCACTTTCGGGCGGTCAGCGCCAGTCGGTCGCCATTGCCCGGGCGGTCTATTTCAACGCCCGGATACTGATCATGGATGAACCGACCGCCGCTCTCGGCGTTCAAGAAACCAAGATGGTGACGGAGCTTATCCAGGAACTGAAGAAACAGGGCCTCGGCATTTTCCTGATCGACCACGACATCCACCAGGTCAAGGAGATGTGTGATCGTGCGGCTGTCATGAAAAACGGCCAGGTTGTCGGCACCGTCAATGTCGACAAGGTCAGTGAGGACGACCTCTTGGGAATGATCATTCTCGGCAAATGCCCGCCGGGCGCAATTCCAGGACCAGGTGCGATCAATCCGGAAGTCGCCGCCGCGTGACCATCAGCGCGCCACGTTGTCCGGCCCCCGCCGCGCGAAGGCAATGTGGACAACAAGCGTCGGGTTGATGGCCTCAACTTCGATCGGTGCCGGGATCATCCGGCACTCTTTTTTGGTCTTTATGAGGGGCGTACCTCATGTATATCGGTCTCGACATCGGAACCAGTTCGGTCAAGGCGATCATCATCGATGATGAACAGCGTCTGGTAGGCTCCGCGAGCGCGGATTTGACCGTCGAGCGCCCGCACCCGGGTTGGTCCGAGCAGGATCCGGAGAGCTGGTGGACAGCATGTGAAACCGTGCTCGACGCCCTCCATGAGCGCTTGCCTGGGGAACTGCCCGGTGTGCGCGGGATCGGCCTGTCGGGCCATATGCATGGCGCTACGCTGCTTGGCGCTGACGACCGGCCCTTGCGCCCCTGCATCTTGTGGAACGACGGCCGCTCGGCGCAGCAATGCGCGGATCTGGAAGCCGGCGAACCCAAATTCCTGTCCCTTGGCGGCAACCGGGTCATGCCGGGCTTCACCGCCCCAAAGCTGCAATGGGTGCGCGAGACCGAACCTGATGTGTTCGAAAAGCTCGCCAAGGTGCTTTTACCGAAAGACTATGTCCGGCTGAAACTGACCGGCGACCATGTCTCGGACATGTCCGACAGCGCCGGAACGCTCTGGATGGATGTTGCGGCGCGCGACTGGTCGGAGGATCTTCTTCACGCGACAGGTTTGACCCGGGCGCACATGCCGCGGCTTGTTGAAGGCTCGGAAGTCTCTGGCCGTTTGCGGTCTGAGCTTTGCAAGCGCTGGGGTATGGAATCAGCGCCCGTCGTAGCTGGCGGCGGAGGGGACAATGCCGCGTCGGCCTGCGGGGTCGGGGCCGTGACACCGGGCTCCGCCTTCGTGTCGCTTGGGACCTCAGGCGTCTTGTTCGTAACCAACGACCGGTTTTCGCCGAATGTGGAAAGCGCGGTCCACGCCTTTTGTCATGCCGTCCCGGAGACCTGGCATCAGATGGGCGTGATCCTGTCGGCAACGGACAGCCTGAACTGGCTGGCCCGCACGCTTGGCAAAGACCCCGCCGCGCTGACCTCCGCCCTTGGCGCCGTCAGCCGTCCGTCCGAGGTCATCTTTTTGCCCTATCTTGGCGGCGAACGGACCCCCCACAACGATGTGGCCGTCCGCGCCGGGTTTTTCGGCATGTCCCATGGGACGGACCAGGATGAGGTCACGCACGCGGTGCTCGACGGGGTCGCCTTCGCGCTGAAGGATTGCCTGGTTGCGTTAGGCACGGCGGGAACGACAATCGAGCGGGTGCTTGCCGTCGGTGGCGGCTCCCGGTCCGACGTCTGGCTTGAAATCATCGCCAGTGTGCTCGCCGTTCCGGTCGATGTGCCCGAAGATGGCGATTTCGGCGCGTCGCTCGGCGCGGCGCGGCTGGGTCAGGCCGCCGCTCTTGGAACGACGGACGGCGTGTTTTCACCGCCGCCCCTTGCAAAGACCATCCACCCCCGCGCCGATCTGACGGCATCCTATGCCGACGCCTATGTTCGTTGGCGCACGCTCTATCCGGCGTTGAAACAGGCCGGTTTTTAAGGAGACCCCCATGAGCACAGGCTTCTTCGGCGACTTGGCACCGATCCCGTATGCCGGGCCGGACAGCACCGACCCGCTCACCTATCGCCACTACGACAAGGATGAGATGGTCCTCGGCAAGCGCATGGAGGATCATCTCAGGTTTGCCGTGTGCTACTGGCACAATTTCTGCTGGCCGGGCACGGATCCGTTCGGCGGCGACACGTTTCAGCGGATTTGGATGGCCGCTGGCGGAGATCCGATGGCCCAGGCACGGCTGAAGGCCGATGTGGCGTTCGAAATGTTCACGCTACTCGGGATGCCGTTCTTCACGTTTCACGACCGGGATATCGCGCCTGAAGGGGCAACGCTTGCCGAAAGCAATGCCAATGTGAACGCCATCGCCGACGTTTTTGAACGCAAGATGGATGAAACCGGCCTGCGGCTCCTTTGGGGAACGGCGAATCTCTTCTCAAATCGGCGCTATATGGCCGGCGCTGCGACCAATCCGGACCCGGATGTCTTTGTGTATGCCGCGGCCCAGGTGAAAAACGCCATTGACGTCACACACCGTCTGAACGGGGCGAATTATGTTCTGTGGGGTGGCCGCGAGGGCTACGAGACGCTGCTCAACACCGATCTGTCGCGCGAACTCGATCAGCTCGGCCGCTTTCTTTCAATGGTGGTCGAATACAAACACAAGATCGGCTTCGACGGCACGATTTTGATCGAACCCAAACCCCAGGAGCCGACCAAGCACCAATATGACTACGATGTCGCGACGGTCTACGGCTTTTTGCGCCGGTACGGTCTGGAAGACCAAGTGAAGGTCAACATCGAGCAGGGCCATGCCGTCCTGGCCGGGCATTCCTTCGAGCATGAGCTGGGTCTGGCGGCCGCGCTGGGGATCTTCGGATCCATCGACATCAACCGCAACGACTACCAGTCCGGTTGGGACACCGATCAGTTCGCGATGAATGTGCCGGAGATGGCGCTCGCCTTTTACGAGATCCTGAAGGCCGGCGGGTTCACGACCGGCGGAACCAACTACGATGCCAAACTGCGCCGCCAATCGATCGATCCGGTCGATCTGATCCAGGCACATGTGGGCTCGGCTGACGCGATCGCGCGCGGATTGAAAGCGGCGGTTGCGATGTTGGAGAATGGCCGGTTGAAGGCCTTTGTCGACGACCGCTATGCGGGTTGGAACACGCCTGAAAATGCGGCGATCCTGACCGGTGACAGCACTTTGGAGGCACTTTCGGAACGTGTTCATGGTCGCAACCTGGAACCCCAGCCAAAATCCGGCCGCCAGGAGTACCTGGAAAGCCTTGTAAATCTGCATGTGTAGGTGAAAACTCAAAGTGGCCGAGGACATCTGCCCGCGGCCGCTTTCAATTGCCGGCGGATTTGTTAAAGACAACGAGGACACTTGACCCTCAGATCCCCTGGCACCTGGCCGCGCAGTCTTGGACGGCTTTATGAACCTTCCCCCACCACTTGGATCAAAAGAGGCCCTCTTCCTCGATTTCGACGGCACGCTCGTTGATCTGGCGCCCCGGCCCGATGCGGTATCCGTTTCGTCCGGGCTTCCAGATGTGCTGGCGCGCTTAAGGGACCGGCTTCAAGGCGCGGTCGCGGTGATATCCGGCCGTCCGATCACCGAAATCGACCACCATCTCGCGCCGTTGCACCTCCCGGCCGCCGGCCTGCATGGTCTTGAGCATCGGTCGATGCCGGGGGCGGACATCATTCAGGACCTTCCGAGCGTGGAAATCGACGCGTTGAAAGCCGCGCTGGAAGGCTCCGATGTGTTGCGCGGGGGTGTATTTCTGGAAACGAAGGGTCCGGCCTTGGCGGTGCATTATCGCGCTAGTCCGGACAAAGAGCAGGACGTGCGCCGTTTCATGGCCGAGACCGTTGGCGCCATGCCGGATCTTCACCTTGTAGAAGGCAAGATGGTCGTCGAAGCCAAGCCGAACACGACGGACAAGGGCCATGCGCTTCGGAAATTCATGGATCACGCGCCGTTTGCCGAACGCGTTCCGATCTTCATCGGCGATGATGTGACGGATGAGGACGGCCACGCCGCCGCCCAGGCTCTGGGCGGATTTGGCGTCAAGGTAGGGGCGGGCGAAAGCTGTGCCCGGTTTCGATTAGAGGATGTGGCGGCTGTGCATGCCTGGCTCGCCGCGGAACCCATCTCAGCGGAGAACTAACGAATGTCGTGGACTGCGCCAGCCAATTCGCCGGCCTCGCTGGATCTTGCAATGATCGGGAACTGCTCCCTGGCCGCGCTCGTCGACAAAATGGGCACGATCGTGTGGTGCTGCCTGCCGCGGTTCGACGGCGATCCGGTCTTTCATGCTCTGCTTGGGACAAATGGTGAGGACGGTGATGGAGCGTTTGCCATTGAACTCAATGGCGCGGTCCGGTCCGAGCAGGAATACGTTCCGAACACGGCGATCGTGAAGACGCGGGTGTTCGATGGCCAGGGCAATGCCATCGAAATCACGGATTTTGCGCCGCGGTTCACGGCCAAGAGCCGGATGTTCCGGCCGAATGCCGTGGTTCGCAGGGTTCGCCCCTTGTCCGGGCATCCGCGCATCCGTGTCCGATGCCGGCCTCGACTTGCCTGGGGACAGCGGGTGCCTGACGTGACCTTCGGCTCCAACCATATCCGGTGGGTGGGCAACGGGACGACCTTGCGCATGACCACCAATGCTTCGATCACTTATGTGCGGGAGGAGACGCCGTTTCTGCTCGATGGGTCCGTGTCGTTTCATCTTGGACCCGATGAATCGCTGACCGATCATCCGGAAAAGATGTGCCGCGACTTTGAGGAAAACACGGAAGTCTATTGGCGGCACTGGACCAGGCGGCTGGGGCTGCCGCTTGAATATCAGGACGCGGTGATCCGTGCGGCGGTGACCTTGAAACTGTGCACATACGAGGAGACCGGCGCAATCATCGCTGCGGCCACGACCTCAATCCCTGAGGCGGCCGGAACCGAACGAAACTGGGATTACCGGTATTGCTGGTTGCGCGATGCGTTTTTCGTGATCCGCGCACTGAACTCGCTCTCCGAAATGGAGACGATGGAAAACTATTTGCGCTACCTCAACAACATCGCTGCGATCACCAATGGTGGGCACGTCCAGCCGCTCTATGGCATCGGCATGGAAGACCGGCTCCTGGAGAACATCGTCGACCTGCCGGGATATCGCGGCAACGGGCCTGTTCGCGTTGGCAACCAGGCCTATGAGCACTTTCAGCATGACGTTTATGGCAATATCGTCCTGGGCGCAGCGCAGGCCTATTTCGACAAGCGCCTGTTGCATCAGCCCGGCCTTGAGGATTTCCGCCGCCTGGAACAGGTCGGCGAGCGGGCGTTCGCCATGTATGATCAGCCCGATGCCGGGATCTGGGAGTTGCGAACGCGCGCGCGGGTTCACACATCCTCGTCGTTGATGTGCTGGGCGGCCTGCGACCGCTTGGCCAAGATCGCCGACCAGTTCGGCCTGACCGACCGGGCCGCCTATTGGCGCGATCGCGCACACAAGATCCATGCTGAGATATGTGAGCGGGGATGGAACGCCAGAGTTGATGCGTTTGTCGAGAGTTTCGAGGGAAGCGACCTTGATGCAAGTCTGCTGTTGATGGCCGAGGTCGGATTTCTGCCGGCAAAGGATCCGCGGTTCATCGCGACCGTTGACCGGATCGGCGAAAGCTTGCGGCGCGGCAATCATCTTTTCCGCTATCATGCGCCGGACGACTTCGGCGCGCCGGAAAACGCCTTCAACATCTGCACCTTCTGGTACATCGACGCGCTCGCCCGGATCGGACGGAAGGACGAAGCGCGCGAAATCTACGAAACCATGCTGTCCTGCCGGAATCATGTCGGATTGTTGTCGGAAGACACGACTCCATCTACAGGTGAGCTGTGGGGCAATTTTCCGCAAACCTATTCGATGGTTGGCATCATCAACGGCGCGGTCCGGCTCAGTGCGGGTTGGGAGAGCATGATCTAGCGTGTTGGATTGAATGGGCCGAACGGATTCGGCCGGCCCGGTGATGTCGGGAGGAATGAGATCAAGGCGGCGCTATACCGGCGCAGTCTACCTTTTTTGGAACGAAGATGGTTCATTTATAGGGGAGGCGGATGAATGGCGCGTCTGGTCGTCGTATCGAACCGGGTCGGACCTTTGAAGGACACCGGCCGGGCCGGCGGATTGGCGGTTGCCCTTGTCGACGCGCTGACGGAAACCGGTGGCATCTGGTTCGGCTGGAGCGGTGATGTTTCGCCGGAGGGCACGTTTTCGACCCTGAAGAAAACCCGGTCCAAATCGGTTCAGATGGTTCAGCTGGACATCACCCAGGCCGACTATGACGGTTTTTATGCTGGCTACGCGAACCGCACCTTGTGGCCGGTCCTGCATTACCGGCTGGATCTTGCCGATTTCAACCGGCGGTTCGAACAGACCTACCGGTATGTCAACGAACGCTTCGCCGCGCGCCTCGGCCCCATGCTCCAGTCCGATGATGTGATCTGGGTGCATGACTACCATTTCCTGACCTTCGCGGCGGACCTCAGGGGCATGAACGTCACCAATCCCCTGGCGTTTTTCCTGCACATCCCGTTTCCCGCGCCTGAAATCCTGGCCGCCCTTCCGAACGCCAAATTGATCATTCGGGCCATGCTTGCCTATGACCTTGTGGGGTTCCAGACCGAGCGGGACGCGGACAATTTCCGCCGGTTCGCGGTCGAGGAAGCCGGGGCCACCGATCTTGGCGATCATCAGGTGCGCTTCGGTGACCGTGTGATCCGGGTCCGGGCCTATCCGATCGGCATTGATGCGGACGCTTTTTCGAAACTCGCCATGTCGCCGGATGCGCAAAAGCACATCAAGCGGTTGGAAAAACTGATGGCTGGCCGGCAGCAAATCATCGGCGTGGACCGGATCGATTATTCAAAAGGGCTTCCAGAACGGTTTTTGGCCTATGAGCGCCTGTTGAAGGACTATCCGGAAAACCGAGGCCGGTTGTCGCTGATGCAGATCGCGCCACCGTCGCGCGCGGAGCTTGACGCCTATATTGAGATTCGCCGGGAACTTGAGGAACTGAGCGGGCGGGTCAATGGACGGTACGCGGAGCTGGATTGGACGCCCATCCGCTTTCTGACCCGATCCTTCCCCCGGCGCGCGCTGGCCGGCATTTACCGGGCGAGCCGGATCGGCCTTGTCACACCGCTGCGCGACGGAATGAACCTTGTTGCAAAGGAATATGTCGCTGCCCAGCGGGCGGAGGACCCCGGGATGCTTGTCCTGTCGCGCTTCGCCGGAGCCGCGGAGCAGATGAAAGAGGCTGTGATCGTCAATCCGCATTCGGCGGAAGAAGTTGCGGCCGGTCTGCAAACCGCGATCACGATGCCGCTCGACGAACGCCGGGACCGCTGGCAGTTGATGTTTGATCGTCTGTGTCAGAACGATGCTGTGTCCTGGTCCCGCTCGGTGATGGAGGACGTCAAGGCGATCCAGCGGTAAGGGTCGGTTTCTCCGAAGTCTTCGTCCGCCGGCAGCGCTCCGAGCAATACCGGACGGTGTGCCAGGTCCGGGCCCATTTCTTGCGCCAGGTGAACGGCCGGCCGCAGGCCGGGCAGGTCTTCTGCGGCAAGTCGCCCTTTCGCCGCATTTTCATTTCTGCCCCCCGGATGCTGCAAACAGATCGCCCTGTGCCTCGGGCGCGGCCTTCGGCTTTTGGCGGGAGTTTATACGGCCGCGCACGGCGAGCCCGCTTTTGCGGCTGCCATGTTTTTCCTGAATGCTGTTGGCGTCGCTGCGAAACGCGGCCCCGGTGCGCACGCCCCACACCCTTTGCCGCGCGTCCTTTGCTGCGGACAGATGGTCGACGATCGGAAAAGGGTAGGCCTTTCCCAAAGTCCGTCCGGCATTTTCGGCCTTCCAGGGCTCATGAATATGGGATTGATCAATGTCCCGGAGCTCGGGCACCCACGTGCGGATGAACAGCCCGTCCGGATCCTGGTCCTTGCCCTGCTTGACCGGATTGTAGATGCGCACCGTGTTGATGCCGGTGGTGCCCGATTGCATTTGCACCTGCGGCCAGTGAATGCCGGGCTCATAATCGGTGAAAAGGCGTGCCAGATGCAGTCCGGGCTCTCGCCAGTCGAGCCATAAATGATAGCTGGAAACGGCGACGAGCATGGCCCGCATCCGGAAGTTCATCCAGCCGCTTGCCGCAAGGGCTCGCATGCACGCGTCGACAAAGGGAAGCCCGGTTTCGCCCGATCGCCATGCCGCCAGACGTTCGGCGCCGGCCGTCCTGGGACGCAGTCCGTCATAGGCCTTGTGCAGGTTTTCGTGTTCCAGGCGCGGTTCGTCTTCCAGCTTCTGCATGAAGTGGCAGTGCCAGTGCAGACGGCCGGAAAACGACCTGAGCGATGCCTGCCATTTCCGTGTGTGCGGTCCGCGGGTCTCATGGAGCGACCGCTGCCGTATTTGGGTGGCCTGCGCGACTTCGCGGAGCGATACGCTGCCCCACGCCAAATGGGGCGACAGCCTCGAACATGCCTCGAACGCGGCCACGGGCGTCGACATCGCCTTCTGATAGGAACGCCCGCGCTCCGAGAGGAAGCTTTCCAGGGTGCTCAAAGCGGCTTCGCGTCCGCCCGATTGCCGCTGGGGGCACGGATCGGCGGCAAGGCCGAGGTCACGCGCGCTGGGCAAGGGCCCGATTGGGAGGTCGCCAACGGGCGTTAAGGCGGGTGACGTGACTAAAGGTTGGGCCATGAACTGATCCCAGCGGCGGGCCCAGCCGTTGCGGGTCGTCAATCGCCGAATGACGCCGGTCTGACGGTGCTCGGTCCAGGTGATCCCATTGGCCCGGCACCAGGCCGAAACTTTTACATCTCGTGCGTATGTCCAGGCGTTGCCGGTTTCCTCGTGCGACCAGAGCCCGGCGATTCCGCTGGTTGCGTGGATGTGGGTGAGGACGTCGATGACATCCCCGGTGCGCACAACCAGCGGCTGTCCGATGGTGACCAGATCGCCGCGAAGGCTGATGAGGCATTCGGTGGCAAAGGCGTACTGGCGGGCCGACATATCCGGCTGGTGCCAGAGCTCCGGCTCGACGATGTAAAGAGGCAGGACCGGCCCCTTCTGCGCGGCCAGAGCCAGGGGCGCATGATCGTGTACCCGCAAGTCCTTCTTGAACCACACCACCTGCAGCGGCGTTTTTGTCGTCACGGGCACCTGTCCTTCCCTCCCGGGCTTGCCGCTCGGGTATTTACGTTGGTGAACGGGAGCGGATTGGCTTCAAAGAAGGTCAAACGGCACGCGGGCATCCGGATCCTGCAGGTCATGCAGACGTTGGGCTGCCATCCGTGCAAACCGCAGGCTAACGGCTTTTCGGGTCGGCGCCGGCAGCTTGTGTTCGGGCGCTTCACGTACGATTTCCGCGCCAAAACCGTCCGAGAGGATCAGGCCTGCCCCGCCGGGAAAGATTTCCGCTGGCACGTCCGGGAGCGTTGCGAAGAAGAGCCGGTCGCAATGCTGGCGATAATCCGGCCATTTGTGGTCGGCTTTCAGATCGGCAATCGAGGACTTTACCTCTACAATCCAAAGTTCCTGTTTTGGGCCCATCGCCAACAGGTCCGCGCGGCGGCCCGAAGCCAGCGTGACCTCCGCCAGGCAGGCATAGTTCAGGCCCCGCAACAAGCGCGCCGTACCGCGCCAGACCATAAGCGCACGTTCCGATTGACGCCCGTCGGTGAGTGGATCGTCAAGCGCGATCCTGGAGCCGGAAGTAGGTCTACGCGTGTTCATTCCTCAAATGTTCCTTATTTGTTCGGGTTTTTCAAGATTGCGCTGCGCGGTTCTTCAATGAATCCGTCAAAACAGATCGCCTATCTGAACTTTTTTCCAGGGTGCCGCCGACGGATGACGGCCGGCGCTAAAGCGCAGAAATGCGGCAATGCAGCGTGCGGCGCGTTGCGTTTTGCGGCGATTGCCATTTAAGGTCACCACGGATGGTGTGGAACCGGGGAGCGTCACCGTGATCGGACGAATGGCCGTGGTTGTGACTGGTCTTGTTCTGGCAAGTGTCACCGCGCTGCCTGCCTTGGCGGTCAAGGGTGACCGGCAGGTGACCATTAGATCGGCGCCATCCATCTTGAGCGGCAAGGTCTTGGACCTGCGGTTTGCCGATTTTGCACAAGGGATCTGGACACGCCAGGCGGCCGACTGCGCGGCGCTGACCCGGATCGACACCGGATCTGAAGGCGCGATTGTCGCGATATATCGCGGTTTGTTGGAGACGCCGGATCAGATTTGCAATGTGTATGGCGCCGAGCAGCGGCCCAAGGGCGCGCAAAGGGCGGCGTTGAATTGTGTCCTTGACGATGGCGCGGAGACGATCGGTCTTGTGACCTTGCGTCAACGCGGATCGCAGGGTTTGTCGCTGCAGGATGGTGAGCGGCCCCCAGTCTATTACCGGTTCTGCCGCGCAATTGTCCCGGTGATGAGCCCAATCGGGCAATAGGGCGGGCGGTCAGATTTCAGGTCCGGTCCAGATGTCGGACTGCGCGTTCTTCTTCGGCGTGCGGGATTCGGAAATGTGGGCGGTTAAAGGATCGAGCGTGCACAGCGCTTCATATTGGCTCAAAAAGATCCGGCCGGTCAGATGGGTCAGGAAATCGGTCTTTTGCAGCCGGTCCATGACCGGTCCCTTGACTTCCGACAGGTGAAAGGTCACGCCGCTGTCGGACAGGCGGTGGTTGATTTCCTCCAGGCTTTCCAGAGCACTGGCATCGATTTCGTTGACCGCCGGGCACATCAGAACGACATGCTCGATTTCAGGTTTATCGGCAACCAGCGCGTAGATCCTGTCTTCCAGATACCGGCTGTTGGCGAAAAACAGGCTCTCGTCGACGCGCAGCGTCAGCACCCGGTCTCCAGTCACCACGTTGTGCCGGTCGATATTGCGGAAGTGTTCTGTGCCCGGCACAACACCGACGATCGCCATATGAGGCCGGCTGGAGCGGTAGAGATAAAGCGCAATCGACAGGAGCACGCCGGTGACGACGCCCTGCTCCACCCCGAAAAACAATGTGATGAGGATTGTCGCCGCCATCGCGGTGAAATCACTTTTGGAATAGGCGTAGGTCCGCTTAATGGCCCCGAAATCGACGAGAGACAACACCGCGACGATAATGGTCGCGGCAAGTGTTGCCTGGGGCAGGTGCGTGAGCAACGGCGTCAAAAACAAGGTAGCAATTGCAATCCCAACGGCGGTGAATGCGCCGGCGGCCGGTGTTGCCGCGCCCGCGTCGAAGTTCACCACGGACCGCGCGAACCCGCCGGTGACCGGATAACCGCCGGAGACCGCGGAGGCGATGTTTGACGCGCCCAGCCCGATTAGTTCCTGGTCGGGATCGATGCGCTGGCGTTTCTTGGCGGCCAGCGTTTGGGCGACAGACACCGATTCGACAAAGCCGATGACCGAGATCAACAGGGCCGGAGCGGCAAGTTGCAGCCAAAGATCGGATTCAAACGGCGGCAGTTGCGGGATGGGTAGGCCCGACGGAATGTCGCCGACGAGCCGAACGCCGTGTGATCCGAGATCGAACAGGGCTGCCGCCAGCGTGGTGACCGCAACGGCCGCGACCGGTCCGGCCTTGGTCAAGATGTCCGCGAGGAAGGGACCAAGGCCGAGGCCGGTGAGCCGGGCCTTCAATCCTTTGCGCACCCAATACAAGAACCCGGTCGCCGTGGCGCCGATCAACAATGTGATCCAGTTGATGTCGCCAACATGACTGCCGAGCGACAACACGATCGCATAGAGCGTGTGTCCATCGGACGGGACGCCCAGAATGTGCTTGAGCTGGCTGGCGGCGATCAAAAGGCCCGATGCAGTGATGAAACCGGATATGACGGGATGGCTTAAGAGGTTTGCCAGAAAGCCAAGGCGGAACAGTCCCATTGTGACCAGCATCAGGCCGGACAGGAAAGCAAGCACGATCGCCGCGCCAAGGTACTCAGGTGTTCCTTGTTGTGTGAACTCTCCAACCGCGGACGCGGTCATCAACGACACCACCGCGACCGGGCCGACCGCCAGCGCCCGGCTGGTCCCGAACACCGCGTAGGCAACCAGCGGCAGGATCGAGGCATATAATCCGACCTCCGGGGGCAGCCCGGCCAAAAGGGCATAGGCGAGCGACTGCGGAATGAGCATGATCGTGACGATCACCGCCGCGATGAAATCGCTCGTCGCCGTTTCCCGGTTATAGGTCCGCCCCCAGGTCAGGATCGGAAAATAGCGTTTGAAGGTGCTCATGAAATCGCTTGTGACGGGCGGCCTGGATCGGCCCGAGGCGACGGGTCAAGTCGGCCGCCCGGGCAAGGTGCGGTTGGAAGGGTCGAGGGACCTTATCCGGCCAAACCGAACATCGGCCGCAGATCGTAGCCGGCGGTGGCCGCTTCGCGGACAATGTCCTCGACCGGCCGTTTCCGGCTCTCGGCAACGGCCCAAACGGTGGCGCACCGGGTGCCGCTCCGGCAATAGGCGAAGACCGGCTTCGGCAACTCTGCGAAGGCCGCATCAAAGGCCAGCACATCGTCTTCCATGAGCCCGCCGGATGTGATCGGCAGATACCGGATCTCTAGGCCTGCTGCGACCGCCGCCGCCTCGATCTCCTGGTAGTCCTGCTGGTCGAACGCTTCTCCGTCCGGGCGGTTACATATCACCGCCTTGTATCCGAGATCGGCGATTTCCTTGATGTCATCCGCCAGAATCTGCGGGCTTACAGAAATATCAGCGTTGATCTGTTTCGGCGTCATGCCATCGGTCCTTCCCACTGCAGTGTTGCGCCTAAAGTCCGTTGACCGGCACTTTCAGGAACGTTTTGCCGTCCTCGTCCGCCGGTGGCAACTGCCCTGCACGCATATTGACCTGCAAAGAGGGGATGATCAGTTTCGGCATGTCCAACTGAGCGTCCCGCTCAGTGCGGAATTTGACGAACTCTTCTTTGGTTTTTCCGCCGCCGACATGGATGTTATGGACCTTTTCATCTCCGACGGTGGTCTCCCACTGAATATCGCGTCCATTCGGTCCATAGTCGTGGCACATGAAGAGGCGCATATCGTCCGGTAGCGCCAGCACTTTCTGGATGGAATCGTACAGAACGCCCGCATCCCCGCCGGGGAAATCGGCCCGGGCTGAGCCGCCATCGGGCATGAACAGGGTATCGCCGACAAACGCCGCATTGCCCATCACATGCACCATGCAGGCCGGCGTATGGCCTGGCGTGTACAGGACGAACGCCGTCATCGTGCCGATCTGATAGGTGTCTCCATCCGTGAACAGCCGGTCGAACTGGCTGCCGTCGCGTTGAAACTCCGTGCCTTCGTTGAAAACCTTGCCGAATGTCTGTTGAACGACAGTGATCTTGTCGCCAATTCCAAGCTTGCCGCCGAGTTTTTGCTGAATATACGGGGCGCCCGACAGATGGTCCGCATGGACGTGGCTCTCAATCAACCACTCGAGTTTAAGATCGTTGTCCTGAATGAAACGGATGATTTCGTCCGCATGATCATAGGTGATCCGGCCGGCGGCGTAGTCGATGTCCATCACACTGTCGACCACCGCGCAGGCGTTTGAGTTCGGATCTTTGACCACATAGCTGATCGTGTTTGTGGCCGGGTCGAAGAAACCGGTCACGTCCGGTTTGACTGTCATGTCCACCGGATAGTTTGAATTCGGCATTGCTTTGTTCCTTCCGCGCGGCGGGCCGCTCTGCCTTGTGCTGGCCATGGCGGCCGCCAATCAAGCGATTTTGCTAAACCAGGCTGCTCTGTTTAGCGGTTCGATGCGGCAAACTTGCGGTCGGCCCCGTTTGTTACGACCCGAACGGCGATCATACCGGCAATCAGCGCGGTTGCCGCGACAACCGGTTCGATCCGGCCAAGACCAAGTGCCGGCACCAGACCGCCCGGGCAAAAGCCGCTGAGGCCCCACCCAATCCCGAACACCGCCGAGCCGCCCATCAACCTGACATCAAGATCGGTGCGGGTTGGCAGCGAAAAGCCGGAGGCAAGCAAAGGGTGATCCATCTTGAAGACAAACTGGTAACCGATCGCGGTCACCAGCAATGCTCCGCCCATGACAAAAGCAAGACTTGGGTCCCACGTTCCGGCAATGTCGAAAAAGTTCAAGACTTTGGCCGGATTCGACATTCCGGCGATTGTGATGCCGAGACCGAACACCAATCCAATGGCGAATGCGGATAAGAGCTTACTCATCGGTCAGCCTCCAAACACGTGACGAACGACGAACACGGTGACCAGACCGGTCGCCATGAAGGTCAGCGTTGCGACGATCGACCTGGCCGACAGCCGGGATATCCCGCAAACACCGTGCCCGCTTGTGCATCCGGTGCCAAGGGAGGCACCGATGCCGACGAGAAATCCGCCGACCGCCAAAAGGACAGGATGGACGGGCACGGAGATGGCCGGCATTTGACCGGTCATCAGTGCCAGGGCCAGCGGACTTGCGATCATGCCGGCGACAAACGCGGCCCGCCATGCCCAATCCGCTGACGTGGGCGCGGCGAGCAATCCGCCGACAATGCCGGTGATTCCCGCGATCCGGCCATGGACCGCCATCAGTGCCACGGTGGCCACGCCGATAAGGGAACCACCCAGCAATGCGGCAAAAGGGGTGAATTCTGTTGTCATTCGAGCACCTATAGTTTCATTTATTCGAATATTAATATGTATAGATCAATCCCGCAAGCCTGCAGGTCCTGTTCACGTCACCGGAACCAAGCCGACATAGCCGCAAAATCCGTTCTAAGACCATGAAAAAAATCCATGATTCATATCCGGTTGCACCCACTGTCAAATTGTCGCGCCACCGGATGCCGTTGGCCGGATCAGTTTTCCGTTGGCGGTGGTGGAGCTGTTTCAAGGCCATTTGCCGGGCGTTCCTCAAAGTCGGATTGGCTGGTCAGCACGACGGCGGTCCCGTCGGCCCGGTAGCGGATCATGGCACCAGGAAGCTGCGTCGTCGGATTTTGAGAAAGGTCCGGGGTTTCCACATCCGTGGTCGGACCCGAAAACTCGCCCATCGGCCGGACGATTTCCTCATGGACGACACTGCCCACAAAAGCCGGGTGGACCCGGTCGCTGCGGACAATGCGGACATCGCTCGGCCACAGACGCAGTATCCAGCGCCCCTCCTTCAGGCCGGGATGCCCATCATTGCGGATCATGACAAGCTCAGGCTGCCGACCGTTTTGCGTCCGCGGCAAAGCGGGCAAATCCTCGGCGGGTGTTTCACCGACAATAAAGCCGCTGGCGCTGGTCAAAGACCATTTCGGCGCGGGCCGCCACCCAAGACCGCGGAGTTGTTCGGCCATCATCTCAGGCCGTCCGGCATATTGAATGACAAGCGGTTCCTCGATTTCGCCGTTCAGTTCGATCCGGTTTGGCGGCAGACCGGCCCAGCCGGATTGGCGCCAATCCGCCAGCGTCATCACTTGTCCGCCGCTGCGCGGGACAAACGTGGCAAGCGCCGTGTCGAATGTGCGGGCAACATGCCATGTCCCGAAGACAGCGAGTGTGCCGACCACCAAAGTGGCAAGTGTTCCACGGCCGACCTTTTCGTTGTGAATTGGGCCAAAGACAAACGCGAAGGCTGAAACCATTGCAATTCCAAAGAGAAGGCCGGCCAGAACGTCGGAAACCCAGTGGGCGCCGAGATAAACCCGCGAAAATCCGATGGTGAGTACAAAGACCGCCACCACGGTGAAGATCGCCGCCTTTGCCCATCTGCTGCGTTCATGGGCAATCAACACGGCGCAAATGCCGAACAGAACAGCGTTGAGCGTTGCATGGCCGCTTGGGAAACTATAGGCATCGGCGCCGCTATAGAGCTCCATCGGGCGCGAACGGTGCAGCATGAGCTTGATGAGCGGGACAAAGACCGCCGTCGAGACGATGGCAATCAAAAAGCCGGTCGCACGTCGCCAGGCTTTGCGGGCAAACAGGTAAACGGCGATGACCGCGGCAACGACGGTGACCACGATCCCGTCGCCGAGCATGGTGACAAACACCATGATCTTGTCGCCGACCGGTGTGCGAAGGCTCTCGAACAAATTGAGAATCGCAATGTCGGCACGGACCATGGGCGCGCCCGGCGCAACCTCGCCAACCAGCCAGAAAAACGCCGGCATTGTGATCAGCAACAAAAGTGCTGAAACAAGCATGCCCATCGACCGGGGATGGGCGGGGTCAAACGTCTCAGCGATCCAATGCGAAATCCGATCTTCGCGGCCGGCGAACCAATGGATAATCGCCGCGTGGGCACCTGGAAAAAGCGGGATGATGATCAATATGAGCCAGCGGCCGAGCATAACCGCCAGGAACAGGACGACGCACAGGGCGCCAACGACAAGCGCCAGGCGTCCGCTGATCTCGCCGAGTGCGCTGAGCGCCGTGCCAGCGAGAATGCCGGGGACCAGATGCGTCGCCGTCCAGGCGATCGCGGATGTAACATTGACGACCGTGAAGTGCGTTGCGTTCATGCCGGCCATCCCGGCGATGCCGGGGACAACGGACTTGACGCCCGGCACGAACCTCCCGATGAAGACGCTCTTGCCGCCATGGCGCCGGAAAAACGCCTCGCCCTGATCCATCAGGCCGGCATACTTGGACAGCGGCCAGATTTTCCGCAGGCGGTCCTTGTAGTAGTAGCCGACCCAATAGGAAATCGCGTCTCCGGCGGTCGCGCCGAGTGTGGTCCAGACGAAAATCGACCATCCGTCCAGTTTGCCAAGTCCCACAAGCGTGCCCGCGCCGACCAGCACGACGGTGCTTGGGACGACCAGTCCGACAATGAACAGGGCTTCGCCCATGGCCGCCGCAAAGCAGACGAAACCGGCGATCCCAGGGTTGTCGCCTATGAATGTGACGATTTGTTCGAGGAATTCGGTCACGGCATCATCATGAAAACTGTGAGGGACATCGACCCTGCACAAGGACGGTTCCGGCCGGCGGACGCCAAATATTGTCTATAACTTCATATAGGCAGGCATGGCCGGAACCAACACCGAAAAAACAATGGCGCTATGCCGCGCCGCCGATCGCGCGCAAAACCACCAATGCGGCCGGCGGAGAGCCTGTTTTGGTTGGGTGCGGCCAGACTTGGTATAGTGGCGGCCGCGCGCGTGTTCCTTACGGCAAGTGACGGCGCGTGAGATGCCAAGACGGGACTCTGAGAATGTTCGAATCAGCACGTTTGCCCCAAAAAATGGACAAAAAGACCTTCAAGAAGCTCGAGCCGAAGATCCGAGAATCCCTTCTCGTGCCACAGTTGGAAATGATCGAGAAAAAAAACTTCTCCACCATCATCGTCGTCGACGGACTGGATGGCGCGGGAAAGGGTGAGTGTGTTGCCAGACTGTATGCCTGGATGGATGCCCGCCATCTGATTTGCAATGCCTATGGCGACCCGATGGACGAAGCGCGCCTGCGCCCGCCGTTGTGGCGCTATTGGCGCGACCTGCCGGCAAAGGGCGAAACCGCGATTGTGTTTGGAAGCTGGTATCAACAGGTCCTTCGCAATCGGATCTATGACCAGACGGACGACCAGGAATTCGGCAACGAGTTGGCCAAGATCCGCCGGTTTGAGGAAATGCTGGCCAATGAGGACACGTTGCTCTTGAAATTCTGGTTTTTGTTGCCGCGCGAGGACCAGGAGCGCCGATTGAAGAAAATCGGCAAAAAGAAAAACGCGGCGCGGCATGTGCTTGCCGACTGGGCGGCCCTGAAAAATCACGCCAAGGCGAGCACGGTCGGCGAGGAAATCATTCTGGAGACCAGCAAAGGCCATGCGCCCTGGTTTGTGATTCCGTCACAGGATCCCGAATACCGCGATTCCGCGGTCGGACAGACGCTCGCGCGGGAAATGAAACTGAAACTGGCCGACGGCGAAACCCACTCGGTCGCCGCGCCACCCGTTGTGGGCGGGCTGAAGCGCAAGACCGCCGTTGATGCCATCGATCTGACGGCCAAGCTGGGCAAGGCCGATTACGAGAAGCAGCGGGATGAACTGCAAGCCCGGCTGTCGGATCTGTCGGACCGGCGCCGCTTTTCCAGAAACGGCATGGTTTTGGTGTTTCAGGGCAACGATGCGGCGGGCAAGGGTGGCGCGATCCGGCGCGTGATCCGTCCGCTTGACCCCCGGATCTACAAGGTTCATTCGATTTCAGCGCCGACGGATGAGGAAAAGGCGCGGCCTTATCTGTGGCGGTTCTGGCGGCGGCTGCCACGGCGCGGCCATATCGCCATATTCGACCGCTCTTGGTACGAGCGGGTTCTGGTGGAACGGGTCGAGGGCTACGCCGGCCATGGAGACTGGCTCCGGGCCTACAGCGAAATCAACGAATTCGAGGAGGAACTCGCGGATTTTGGCTACATCATCTGCAAATTCTGGCTGGCCATCAGCGCGTCGGAGCAATTGCGCCGCTTCAAGGCCCGTGAAGACACGGCTTACAAACAACACAAAATCACCGATGACGACTGGCGAAACCGATTGAAGTGGGATCAATACACCATCGCTGCCGGGGACATGGTTGACCGCACTTCGACCAGTTTTGCGCCCTGGACGCTCGTCTCATCGGAAAGCAAGCACCACGCGCGCATCGAAGTCCTGAAAACCATTTGCGACCGTATTGAAGAGACGCTTTGACGTCGGCGCGGCTGACGCCTCCGGTCGCCCGCGTCCCATCGCCGTCGAAAAGGCCACGCGGATTTCGGTGCTTCGCAACCGGAGGATTTAAATTAAATGGCTATGCCGGCCGCGGGCGGGGGATCTTTCAAGGTTTCATATTTTGACGGCTTGCGCCAGGTATTCCAGCGCCGCCTGGGCGCCGCCGCGACCGTGGGGAATTCCAAGGTTCGAAAGGCCCATCTCAATGGCCGACAGGGTTCCCATCAGCATGACGGCATTGACATGACCCATATGGCCAATGCGGAATCCTTCCCCGGCGAGTTCGCCGATTGTCCCGCCAATGGTCACGCCGCAAACGTCCTTGACGAACGACCGCAAGGGATCGACGTCCCACCCGTTCGACCGAACGACCGTGACGCTGTTCGATCGTGCGTGGGGATCGGTGACGTTGAACTCCATTGCGCCTTCCTCGGACCAGCGTTGCACGGCGCGCCTTGTGGCTTCGGCCAGCAAAGCATGGCGGTGCCAGGCCGGCTCCAACCCCTCATCGAACAACAATTCCAAGGCAGCGCGGAATCCAAACAACAAATGCTCTGGCGGTGTGCCGCAGTATTTCTGGTAGTGGACCGAGCCGTTGCGAAACGTCCAATCCATGTAGTTGGTCCGAAGGTCCGCGGTCGAATGCGCCTTGACCGCGCGCGGTCCGGCGGCGACGAATGACAGCCCCGGGGGGCACATGAGTCCCTTTTGCGAGCCCGTGAGCGCGACGTCGACGCCCCATGAATCCATGTCGAACGGCATGCAACCGAGCGAGGCGATCGTGTCGACCATGAAGAGCGCGGAATGGCCGGTCGCGTCGATCGCACTGCGCAATGCGCGAATGTCATTCCACACACCCGATGCCGTGTCGACCTGAACAGCAAGGATCGCCTTGATCCGGTGTTCCTTGTCCGCCGCCAGGCGGGCCTCAAGCGCGGCGGGGTCAACGCCGTGCCGCCAGCCGCGCTCTAACACTTCCACATCCAGGCCCATCACCGCGCCGGCCGCGCCCCAGGCCGTTGCGAACAGCCCCGATTCAAGAACCAGGATTTTGTCGCCGCGGCTGAGCGTGTTGGAAAGAGCCGCGTCCCAGGCGCCGTGTCCATTCGCCGCATAGATGTATGGCTGTCCCTCGGTGCGAAACAGGCGCTTCAAGCCCGCCAGGCAAACATCCGTTGTTTCCAGAAGGGGGCCTTCATAGATGTCCACGGCGGGCCGGTGCATCGCTCTCAGCACTTCATCCGGCACGGTCGTGGGCCCTGGAATCATCAAAAAGTCCTTGCCGTGTCGGAGCGTCATACGGATTTCCTCTTTTGTCTTGGAAAGCAATCTATCTAGGGCGGATCCTGCGGACGGTTCAACACGGTCTATCGGTAAAAAGAATCCGTGGATGCAAGGTGGTGAACAACGCATTGGGTGGGAATCGCCGACCGTTGCGGCCTATAAGGATTGTTGCGCTGCGATCCCAGGTGCGCCGCGAAGCTGGCGCCTTTCACACTGAAACATTCAATTCGTCTTGTTTCCGTAAAGTAAAGGCGGCAAAGTCGCAGGCGCGGCAAGTGCTCGTGTTAAGGTTGAGTCATGATCCGGATTGAAAAGGGAAACAGCCCTCTGGTCCTGTGCCTGCCGCATTCCGGAAGCGTTTTGCCGGACGCCGTTTTAAACCGCTTCAACGCGACCGGTCGCCTGCAGACCGATATGTCATGGCGTTTGGAGCAGGTTCTGACCTTCGCGGCGGAATTGGACGCCACGCTCATCCGCACCACGGTGTCGCGGTATGTGGTTGACGTCGACAAGGATCCGTCGCAGGCGGAGCCTTCGAACGCTGCAAGAAACAGCCTGTGCCCAACGGCGACGCTTGACGGCAAACGGATCTACCGGCCAGATGAAGAACCCGGCCCGACCGAAATCGAGCAGCGGTTGTTGTTGTTTCACAAACCCTTTCATGACGCGCTTCGGCTGGAAATCAATCGTCTGCGGCACAGCCACAAGAGGATTGTGCTCATCGATTGCCAGTCCATGAGATCGCGCATCCGCGGTGTCTGTGATGGCGGCTTGCCGATCGTCAGCATCGGGTCGGGCGACGGACGGTCATGCGACCCGGAGCTGCGCGGTGTATTCGCCAACGCGTTCGACGGCGTGCCCGGATTTTCTGTCGGCGTCGATGACAGCTTTTCGGGTGGTTACATCACAACGTCTTGCGGCCAGCCCGATCACGGCGTTCATGCCATGACCATGGTGTTGGCCCAAAGGTCTTATTTGAGGCACGAATCACCGCCATTCGAGCCGGACAAATCCCGGATTGGTGATGTGCGGGCGGCAGTAGCCAGCGCGTTGTCGAAGGTCGTTGGCTGGACCGAAGCCGCGCGTCATGAAAGCGACAACGATCAACCGTCAACAAAAATGGCCGATACGCCCGCTCAACAGCCGC
The DNA here is from genome assembly GCA_017643215.1 of Roseibium sp. GTDB lineage: Bacteria > Pseudomonadota > Alphaproteobacteria > Rhizobiales > Stappiaceae > Roseibium. Next base: position 35,377 of record JAEPNV010000004.1, read on the forward strand.
CAACAGCATCGCCGGCGGAGGGGAAATCCCGGCCGGCGGTGCGCCAGGAGCTCAAACCACTTAAAACCCCGCCTCAGGACGGCTCGGCCCAGCCAACCGCCGGCCGGTCGGACGTGCTCGTCGCGGAATGACATTGCCGTTTTTGTCAGACAACATTCCGTTCGATGAGTGGACGGTTTAACGTCAGCCGTTCGATGCCAAGGGGAGCAAGATCAAGCGTTTCAAAGTGGCCGGTCGTGATCAGTTCCGCCATGCCGCGGCCAATCGCGGGCGCTTGCTGCAGGCCGTGGCCGGAAAAGCCGAGCGCAAGGTAAAAGCCGTCAAGGCCGGGAACGCCGCCGACAAACGCGTTGTGGTCGAACAGGTTCATGTCATAGGAGCCTGCCCAAGCCGGTCCGGTTTTGATGGTCTCGAACGCCGGGACGCGATGAGCGAGCGTCGGCCAGATATGGGTTTCGAACAGCTCATAGTCGACCTCGAAATCCTCACAATCGGGATCCTGATCGGCGGGGGGCGCGGAGCCGCAGATGTAACCGGTGCCTTCTGGCCGCACATAGGTGCCGTTCGGATCGATCAGCAGCGGAAAGCTGGGCAGACGCTCCCGGCAGTCGAAGGTGAAGACACAGCGCTTTTTTGTGCGGATCGGCACGTCGAGCCCGGCTTGGCGGCAGATCTCAGCGCCGCCGGACGCGCCGGCCGTGTTGACCAGAACTGGAGCCGAGATCCTCTCTCCATTCGAGAGGCCAACCGTCCAGTCGCCCCCGTGTCTTTCGATCCGGTCCGCGCGGGCGGCGATGTACTCAACACCGGTGGAGCGGGCCTTCTTGCGGAACGCCTGCATGAGCCCATAGCCGTCAAACCAGCCTTCTCCGCTGAGGCCGTGGCATCCTGAGGTGATGTCTTCGGTGGTCAGCCAGGGGAATTTTTGCGCCAGACCGGCGCGGTCATAAAGCGCGGTATCAGCGCCATGCGCGATCTGGAGCGCGTGGTTGTCCCGCAGGATCTGTTCCTTGTCGGCCGTCGCCAGGAACAGGTAACCGCCCTCATGAAGACCGATTTCCGGCTGTTCGCCATCGACGGTCAGCCATTTTCCGATGTCCCGCAGATACGCGATCCCGAACAGCGAAATCTCGATGTTGATCGCGGTGGAAAACTGTTGGCGGATCGACGCGGCGGACCGCGCGGACGCACAGGTCTGATAGGAGGGATCGGCTTCAACAACGACGATCCGCCCGGAAAAATCAGCCCGTTGCGCAAGCTGGCACGCAACGGAGGAGCCCATGACGGCCCCTCCGACGATGACAACATCTGCAGACTTATGCGCCATATCAGCCGGCCCGACCCGTGAAGTTGCGGTCGTACGATAGGGGTCGGCCTAGAAGAACGCCTGCAAGCCGGTTTGAGCCCGGCCAAGGATCAGCGCGTGAACGTCATGTGTGCCTTCATAGGTGTTCACCGTTTCCAGGTTCTGGGAATGGCGCATGACATGATATTCTTCCTGTATTCCGTTGCCGCCGTGCATGTCACGGGCTTGGCGGGCGATATCGAGGGCCTTGCCGCAGTTGTTCCGCTTGATGAGCGACACCATTTCGGGCGTGGCCTTGCCCGCGTCAAACAGCCGTCCAACGCGCAAGGCGCCTTGAAGGCCGAGGGTGATTTCCGTCTGCATGTCGGCGAGCTTTTTCTGGAAGAGCTGCGTTTGTGCCAGCGGCCGTCCGAATTGTTCGCGTTCAAGCCCGTATTGCCGCGCACGCGTCCAGCAATCTTCCGCAGCTCCCATGGATCCCCAGGAAATGCCATAACGGGCCCGGTTCAGGCAGCCGAACGGTCCTTTCAGTCCGGACACGTTGGGAAGCAGCGCGTCTTCACCCACTTCCACGTTGTCCATGACGATTTCGCCGGTGATCGAGGCGCGCAGCGATAATTTGCCGCCGATCTTGGGCGCGGACAGGCCCTTCATGCCTTTGTCGAGAACGAACCCGCGAATGGCGCCGTCATGGGCCTCCGATTTGGCCCAAACGACGAACACATCGGCAATCGGCGAGTTCGAGATCCACATCTTGGAGCCGGTCAGCCGGTAGCCCCCGTCGGTCTTGACGGCGCGGGTGCGCATGCCGGCCGGATCAGAACCAGCATCAGGTTCGGTCAGACCAAAACAGCCGACAAACTCACCGCTCGCCAGTTTCGGGAGATAATTCGCGCGCTGGTCTTCCGAGCCATAGGCGTAAATCGGATACATGACCAGCGACGACTGAACGCTCATCATCGACCGGTATCCGGAATCGACCCGTTCGACTTCCCGTGCCACCAATCCATAGGACACATAGGACGCGCCCGCGCAGCCATAATCTTCCGGCAAGGTCACGCCGAGCAGACCCAGTTCGCCCATTTCGTTGAAGATCGCCCGGTCGGTCGTTTCTTCGCGGTAAGCGTCGATCACGCGCGGCAGCAGCTTGTCCCGGGCGTAGGCCCGCGCCGTTTCCATGATCAGGATTTCGTCTTCATTAAGCTGCGCCCGCAGCGCGAAGGGATCTTGCCAATCGAAGACACCGCCTCCGGTCGTAGAGGATTTCACATTTGCAGGTGCGTTCATCTTTCGTGTCTCCCGTGCCTTGCATATCGCGGCCAACGCCCGTTGCTGCAAGCTGATATCTGGTCAATTCGTACGGATTGCGCGGATAATGGTTGGTCGACGCGCCGGATAAAAGCTATTTCTGCTCTTCTATTCATGCCAATTTGGAATGAACTATGCCGACTGCCAATGAGTGTCCGTCATGAAACGAGCCTTTGTTCCGCCAGCCGACACGCTGATTGCATTTGAATGCGCGGCCCGGCACGCCAGCTTCACCCGGGCCGCCGAGGAGCTTCATCTCACCCAGGGCGCGGTCTCCAAGCAGGTGCGGCATCTGGAGGACCGGCTTGGCGTTGAGCTGTTCCGCCGTGTCCGCCAACGCATCGTCTTGACGGATGCTGGCCGTCTCTATCTGCATGACATCCGCGGCGCGCTGGAAGCGCTGACCGCCGCGACCCGGCAAGTGATGTCCTATGCCGGCCGCGAAGACGTCTTAAATCTTGCTGTCCTTCCCACGTTTGGCACACGGTGGCTGGCGCCACGGCTGGCGCGGTTCTTGCGCATCTATCCGAGCGCCGGCCTCAATTTGAGCGTCCGGTTGCAACCGTTTGATTTCGAACATGAACCGTTCGACGGGGCCATTCACCATGGCGACCCGGTCTGGGCCGGTGCGATCGCCGATTTTCTGTTTCCTGAAGAAGTCATCCCGGTCGGTTCGCCCGTCTTTCGCGACCGCCACAACATCCGTGTTCCGGAAGACCTGGCCAATGTGCCGCGGCTGCAACTCGCAACGCGCCCGCTTGCCTGGCGCCAATGGTTTGACCTTGCCGGCGTTGCGGCGGAAACGGCGTTTCAAGGCGCGCGTTTTGAACAGTTTGTCATGGTATCCGAAGCAGCGATCCACCATGTCGGCGCCGCCTTGATGCCACGCTTTTTTATTCAGGACGAACTGGCGGCCGGGCGTCTGGTTCAGCTTTGCGACCTGGCCCTTGCGCAGCGGTCGGCCTACCATTTTGTCTATCCGGAAAACCGGACGTCAAAGCCGGTCGTCACGGCGTTTCGCGATTGGCTGTTGGACGAAGCTCGAATGGCCCGTGCGGACCAGGAAACGCTGCTTCCAGGGTGATCTGCCGTGGCAGAGTATTTTGCCTGCGGATCGATCAGATCGGAAAAGTGACAAGGGACAAGAGCACCATGAAAAGCCGTCATCTCCGGTTGATACTGAACGGCAAATCCGCCGGACGGGACGACGTCCGAGCGGCTGTTGGACATGTGCGTGAGCAAGGCCATTCCGTGTCCGTTCGTGTCACCTGGGAAGCTGGTGATGCAGGCCGGTTCGGGCGCGAGGCGATGGAATTGGCGGAGCAGGAAGGCATTGATACCGTCATAGCCGGTGGCGGCGACGGCACCGTGAACGAAGTCATCTCCGGAGCGCTGTCGGGTCTAAACGGTGATCAAAGGCCGCCGGTCTCGTTCGGTGTTCTTCCTTTGGGCACGGCGAATGATTTTGCGCTCGGGCTCGGAATTGATCCGGGTAATTTGCCTGATTGCCTCCAAAGGGCGGCCGAGTCGCCTGCGAAGCCGATCGATGTCGGGCAAGTCAATGGCCGGTACTTCGTGAATATGGCCACAGGCGGATTTGGCGCGCGCATAACCACGGAAACCGACCCGCAACTCAAAAAGCTTCTTGGCGGTGCCGCCTATCTATTTACCGGACTGCATCGGTTTTCGGAGTTGGCGGCCTGTGAGGGGCGGATATCGGGCCCGGATTTCTCCTGGGACGGGGCTTTCTTGGCGCTTGCCATTGGCAATGGCCGTCGGGCCGGAGGGGGTGTCGAACTTTGCCCGCAGGCCAAAGTCGATGACGGGCTGCTTGACCTCACGATCATTCCATATCCTACGCCCGATCGTGTTCCTGAGATGCTGGCCACACTGTTCGAACAAGGACCGAACGCACTCCGGGAAAGTGTGTTCGAGACCAGGTCCTCCCGAATTACGCTGGAAACCGAGAACACCATTCAGATGAACCTCGACGGTGAACCGGCGCGCGCTACGCGATTTGACGTGGCGGTCCAAGTGGCCAGGATCGATTTTATTGTCTAGACTTGAACAGGTGCCGGTCATGGCGTTTGCTGCCGAGCCATGTGAAAAGCAAAAGCGTTAAACACGGGCGCATTGCTCGGTTCGTGGCCGTCTGACCCATCATGAGCGCGGTCGTTGATGGACAGAAAGATCGCTATCAGCTAAGGCTCCCTCAAATCGAAAAGAGCTTTGGGAAAGGGGCCGCGTGGCCTTTGTTCGGTTGTAGCCGGTGCCCCGCAAGAAAACCCAATGGACGACTACCAGATCAAGAATTTTTTAAAGTTCGCACCGGCCATGTATGGCCTCGCCCGCAAACCGTATTTGTTCATCCACATCCCGAAAAATGGCGGGATGTCGATCCGCCACGCGCCGCAGTTGGCGGACCGCGTTTTGACCGCGTCCCGGCGGCGGTTGAAGAGCAGGGCCTATGCGGACGCGGTCCTTCAAACCATGCGCGCCACGGGAGATCATCCTGGCTACGAGCATGCCCGCCTTCGCGATGTCGACGCCACCGTCCGCAAGGCGGCGAGGCCGTTTGCGATTGTCCGAAATCCCTGGTCGCGGGTCGTCTCGCGCTACACCTTCGCGCTTCAGGTCATGGACACCGGAAACGCGCCGGAAAACTACGCGCCACGGGATTTTGAGGCATTTCTTGATGACCGTCTGAAATGGGACGGCAAGCCCTATTTCTGGCATCGAGCTGTGCGGGGGTGGTATCCGCAGACCGACTATGTCGTCAACGAAGCGGGTGACGTTGCCGCTGACATTTTGCGGCTGGAAAACTTCGATGCCGACGCTGAACGGTACTTTGGATTGCCTGGATCACTGGAGCGGCGCAACATCACGCTTAAAAAGCGACTGGATTACAAGGACTATTTCGACAAACGCACGATCCAGATCGTCGCCGATTGGTATGCGCCCGATATTGAGACGTTTGGATTTGATTTCGATACGATGGCGAAAAAGGGGACGGTCTACGATGACGGGTAAGGCGTGTTCCGGCCTCAAAGACGTTGAAAGTGGAGCATCGGGATGGTGGCCTACAACAGCTCGCTGAGCAATATCTCGGGCGATGTGCCGCAGCCGTCGCTGAAGCGCACGATCTATCGTATGAACGCGGGTCTGGAGCGGCTCTATGCCCGCGCCGGGCATTTGTCGGACCGGTTCACGGTGCTTGATTTTGATCCCGTAATTGATCAATCCAAAATCATCGAGACATTCGGCTCCAAGGCCCAGGACGCCAGCCCGACCAGGGTCCTGTGTTACTCATACCTTCTTGAATTCGCGAAAGAAAAACTTGAACCGGAGTGCGAGATTGTCGATCTGGGATGCGGATTTGGCCACTACTCCCAGCATCTGAAAAAACTGCTGAACTGTTCCGCGTATCTTGGTTTCGACATCGAACGCCGTGACGCTTGGAAGGGTTATGAAAACGAGCGCGCGGTGTTCCGGACCGCGGAGCTCGGCAAAGAGAAAATCGATATCGGACATGCGCGGAACATATTTTCACAAAGCGTTCTGGAGCACGTACACCACGACTGCCGGATCTTTGACCTGTTTGGGTGCGATGCACCCGTGACGCTCAAGCACCTGCATCTTGTGCCAGCACCGATGAGCTACTTCGAGACGCGCTATCATGGGTTTCGGCGCTATGGGATCCGGGAGTTGACGCGCCTCCTATCGCATCCGGGCTTTCAAAACATCACGATCACGCCCTTGGGAAATGCGGTCTCGCGGGAGTTTCACGCCCTTCAGCATGGGAAGAGATCGGCGGTGGCGCGGATGAAAAAGACAGGTGCAAACGGCGCATATGATCTGAATGCATCAGCGCTGGAAAACATGGATGCCCGAGGGGCGGAATTCAAATGCGAGGATCTGAGAGACGCGTCCTTTTTTGCGATCTCGTTTGATCAGGTGGTGACCTGACTCAGCGCGACAAAGCAGTGTTCTCAAACAGAGCCGTCAGCCGGTCCTTGCGCAAGGACTTAAGCTCAAAGTCTCTTTTGATCAGATAATTGGCGACCTGCGGCAGCGTTGAGGTTTGTGCCACGCCGCGCTCAAATCCGCAGTCGACCGCAATGAACCGCGTCCGGGCAATCATGCGCTCCGCCCCTTGCAGGATCTCCGGTTCCGCACCTTCAGCCTCGAGTTTCAAGACCTTGATGGTATCGATGCCGTGATCGGCGCAAAACCGGTCGAGCGCCGTCGTCGTGACCGTCGTGACGCTGTCGTAATCCGATATTTCGATCAGCGATGAATCGGCGGTATCCGACTTGTTGTAAAAGGTGAGGGTTCCGTCTTCATTCCAAAGGCCGAGGTTCAAACACTCCGAGGCGGGATTGTTGGTTTGACAGGCCCTGAATTCTTCCAGGCCAGGTTCAAAGGCGATGTAGCGGGCCGTGATCCCTTCGAGCATCAAGCCCACGCCGATCTCGCCGATGTTTGCCCCGCAATCGATCACAACGTCACCGGCCTCGATCATGGACGGGTCGATCATATAATCGCGCAACAGGCTTTTGGCGCGGTGCCGGATCCCGCGTTTGTAAAGCGGCAGCCGGTCGCGGTGCAGCACCGCAATCTCGTATCCTTCGGTATCGGTCACGCGATAAAAACCATCGTCGAACGACACGGTTATTTTCCAGCTCTTGTTCTTGGCCGTGTAAAGGTTGAAGGCGCGGCAAAAGGCGCTGTCGTCGCGCGTCCCCCAAATTCGATTTTTCACGAATTTCTTGGGCGAAATGAATATCGGCATTTTGTCCTGCTTGATCTGGGCCGCGCGATCAGGCGTGCGCGCCGAAAAGAAGGTCCATGTAGGCTTGGCTGACCGCGTCCTCGGAAAACCGGTCGCACATTTGTGCGTGCCCGGCGGCGACAAGCGTTTCCCGGAGCGCCGGGCCGTCCACGATCCGTTTGATGGAGGCCGCCAATTCATCGGGATGGCCGCATGGCGATAGCAGCCCAGTCTTGCCCTCTTCGATCAGCCAGCTTGGACCTTGCGACGCCGTCGCAACGACGGGCAGGCCCGCGTTCCACCCCTCCAGGACCACATTGCCCAAAGGTTCGTCATCCGACGGGCAGGCGAGGATGTTGGCGGCCTCTAAGAACGGCGCCGGGTCGCGTTGCCACCCCAGGAAGTGAACCCGATCGGATACTGAAAGCGTGGCGGCAAGGGCTTCAAGGTCCGGTTTCAGCGGCCCGTCGCCGATCAACCAGACGTGGACGCCGGGCAGCGTGCCGATCGCCCGGATCACCAAATCGAACCGTTTGCGGTCAACGAACCGTCCGAGCGCGATCACAACGGTGGCGTCCTCCGGCGTGTTATGATCGGTTCGCCTCGCCGGGGCAATGTCAGCCGACATGGGCGCGACGAAATTGCTGATCATGTGCGCCCGGTCCTGCGGCCAGCCCATTTCGCCCGCCTGCCGGATGATTTCGGGTGTGTTGCCGATCAGCCGTTCGACATTGCCGTAGGTTCTGAACGTGTCCGGGAAATCACCCAGCCGCAAAAACGTCTTCATCTCGGCGCCGGGCTTTGGCATCCATTTGCTGGCCGGGCTCATCCAGCCGAGCGTTGTTGTGGCGCCAAACGCCCGGATCTGGCGGGCAATGTGCCACCGGATCAGGTGACGCTTGATGTGGGAGCGGCTGAACCGGACCTCGCGCACATCGCAGTGGCGGGCGAGATCCTCGCGCCAGGGCCGGCCCGGCCGGACGAACGCGACCTGTTTGACACCGTGGCCGGCAAGCGCGCCGGACAAGCGCACGAAGAACCGTTCCGCGCCGCCGTCCTCGCCGAGATGAATATGGGCCAGTGTCCTTCTCGCCGGTGCGGTCTCAATGGCCATCGATCACGTCGTAATAATTATGGGTCCGGCCCATAAGGCCGCGCAGGTTTCCCGCGCCCTTCATGATCCGGATAAGCCCATAGTAAAACAGCTTCTCGCCGCGTTTTTTGGCAAACGGCCTGGTCAGGGAACCGATGATGGTGGCCAGGCCGCCGATCACGATCCGGCGGGTGCTTTTGGGGATGAACTTGCGCGCGGCTTTTGTACGGCCTTCACGAAGCACCATGTTGAATGTTCCGGAAGTGGCGGCCATGTGCATGCGGCTGAGGAGCCGCGACGTGGTGACGCGCGAGGCGGGGATGTCTTCTTCCACCAGCGCATCGTCCACCCAGATCATTTTTCCGCCGGCCGCATGCACCCGGCGGAAAAAGTCGATGTCTTCGCTGCCGAAAGTCAGCCGTTCGTCAAATCGGAGCCTTAGCCCATCTGGATGCACCAATCGGGCACTCATGAGAATGTTGTTGGTTGGCGCTTCCGTAATGAGCGTCCCGGTCGGGCGCGGTTTGAGCAGTTGGGACTTCCACCAATGGGGCGCGGGCACCTCGTAGATCCGCCGGACCGGGCCGTTGCCAACGTCCGCATTGTGCGACCGGCAAGCGGCAAGGAGGGTTTCGATCCAGTCCGGTTCCGCCCGTTCATCGTCATCGATCAGCGCGATCCAGTCCGCGTCGTGGGAAAGGGCAGCTTCCAGTGCCGTATTGCGCGCGAACGGGATGCCGCGCCGGGGCTGATGATAAAAGGCCACCGGGATTGTGAACCGGGCGCGGGCTTCATCCGCCCTTTCGCCTTTGAAATACGCCTCGGCATCGTTTTCAACGACAACCACGGAAAGCCGGGCCCCTTCCGGGATCCGCATCCGGTCAAGGCTGCTCAGGCAGGTCATCAGCATTTTCGGCCGTTGGGCCGTGCATACTGCGATGACGATATGCTCTGGCATTCAAAAAGGTCCCCGGGCGGAAAACAAGCGGCAACGGACCGCGGGGCGACGTTTGGATCAATCCTTTCGCCCTGTCAAAGGGTTTTGACCAGCGGGATGCGGCTGGCCGGTCCCGCTGGATCAATAGGGTCGAACCGGCGGCGGCGTGGCCGGGGCGCTGATGCCGACACCGCCGCTTCGGACGGTGGTCGATGTTTGAACCTGGCCGTTTTCGACCGTGCCGGTCGACGTGACAACGGCGCCGCCAACGCCCGCAGACACGCAGGCGGACAAACCGAGCATACCAAGCGCCATAACAGCAAGCGCCACCCGGGGCGTCATTCCGCGCGGGGCGGCATTTGGATTTGGGTTACCGGTTTGTCTCAAAGCCATCGCCGGACCTTTTGTTTGTAGGCGTGGTACGGATCGCCGAACCGCTTTTCAAGCGCGGCCTCTTCAGGCTTGATCTGAAACTCCGTCAAGTACCAGACAACGGCCGCGACGACGATCAGCGTCGCAATGAGTGCGCCGAGGTAAACGCCCCAAGCCGCCAAAAGGCACACCAGACCGAGATACATCGGATTGCGGCTGAATCGGTAAACGCCTGTAACGACCAGGCTGGACGCACGATCCGGTTTGAGGGGATTGACAGTGGTTTTGTGACGGATGAACCGCCAAACGCCCCCGCCTTCGATCAAAACGGCAATTGCCACAAGAACGCCAGCAACTATCACACGGCCCGGAAAGGACACGATCAACGCTGGCGCCGCCTTGGCCGCGAACCAGATTGCGGCGCCCCCGGCAAGACCAATGACAGGTGGCGGTATCCGAAGATGCATCGGCCGGCCTCCATACGACTGAACTCACCCCTTAGGTGAACCTTGCGTGGCCGGCGGTCAAGCTGCCTTGGTATCGCCGGCGACCGCCGCTCGCTAACTGTCTAATGTGACGTCTTTTCATCCCGCGGTCCGCCTCTATAGTGAGGCAAAACACTGCACTGCCTTGCAGAGCCATAAGCGCGCAACAGCGCGGGAGGAAACGAATGAAGGGATTGATGATGAATCGTCCGCTGAAGATCGCGGACATTCTCGAATTCGCGGCGAGCTCCCATCAGAACGGCGAAATCGTCTCGGTGCGCACCGAAGGCGATGTCCATCGTACGACCTACCGCGAGACCGCCCGCCGGGTCGCCCAATTGGCACGGGGGCTAAGGGACCTGGGCGTCGATGTCGGCGACCGCGTCGCAACGCTTGCCTGGAACGGGTACCGGCATTTTGAACTCTACTACGCGACGTCCGGCATGGGGGCGGTCTGCCACACCATCAATCCGCGGCTTTCCGCCGAACAGATGCTGTACATCATCAAGCACGCCGATGATCAGCTTCTGTTCACCGACCTGACTTTCATCCCGATCCTGGAAAGTCTCGCCGGTGATTTGCCGGCACATCTGCGCATTGTCGTCATGACCGACCGGGCGCACATGCCGAACAGCAAGCTGCCGGGGTTGCTCTGTTATGAAGAGATCCTTGAGGATCAACCTCAAACGATCGTTTGGCCTGATTTTCCCGAGGATACGGCCGCGGGCCTTTGTTATACGTCGGGCACCACAGGGAACCCGAAGGGCACGCTTTACACCCACCGCTCCACGGTTCTGCACGCCTTGTTGCTGGCTGTCTCTCTCCCCAACGTGTTGCAGGAAGGCCGCAAGATCCTCCCTGTCGTGCCGTTGTTCCATGTCAACGCCTGGGGCTTGCCCTATGCCGCGCCGCTCGCCGGCGCATCGCTGATTTTTCCAGGCCCGGCGCTCGACGGAAAAAGCCTGTTTGACCTGATGGACCGCGAGAAGGTGTTTTCCGCCTGGGGCGTGCCGACGGTGTGGATCGGCCTGTTAAACCAGATCCGGGCCGAAGGCCGATTGCCGGCCGGCTTTGCCGATGTGGTCATTGGCGGCTCCGCGGCGCCGAAATCCATGATCGAGGCGTTTGAGCAGGCGGGCGTCAATGTCTGTCACGCCTGGGGCATGACCGAAATGAGCCCTGTGGGAACGCAAGGCAACCTCCCCAAGGCGTTGGATGATTTGCCGCCGGCGGAGCGTATCGACCGAAAGTGCGCGCAGGGGCGGCGCCTGTTCGGCGTCGACCTCAAGATCGTGGACGACGACGGCGCGCCACAGCCACATGACGGCACGTCGCCGGGCAACCTCTATGTGCGGGGAAACACGGTCACCGCTGGTTATTTTGAGGACGAAGCCGCCAATGCCGATGTATTTGACGCCGATGGATGGTTTCGGACCGGCGATATCGCCACGATTGATGCAGACGGTTTCTTGACCATCACTGACCGCGCCAAGGATCTGATCAAGTCGGGCGGCGAATGGATCAGCTCGCTCGATTTGGAAAATGTGATCATGTCGCATCCCAAGGTTATGAGCTGCGCGGTGATCGCCGTTCCGCATCCAAAATGGGACGAGCGACCGCTGCTCGTCATCCAGCCGCGCGATGAGGATCGGCCGGACAAGCAAGAGCTTCTTGACATGCTGTCCGAGCATTTCGCCAAATGGCAGTTGCCCGATGATGTCGTTTACGTCGACGGTCTTCCGCTGACGGCGACCGGCAAGGTGTCGAAACTCACGTTGCGCAAGCAATTCGCCGATCATGCGCTGCCAGACGCCGTTTAGGTGGATGCAACGGCACGCGCTGCGACGGATGCCGAAGACGTGACCGCTTCCAAGCGTCCGGCATCCATTTCGCTTGCCGAACTGACCGCTTTGGTCGGGCAGGAGGTGGGCGTATCGCGCTGGTTCGCCGTCGATCAGGCCCGGATCGATGCATTCGCGGATGTCACGGAGGACCATCAGTTCATCCATGTCGATCCGGACCGTGCGAAAGCCGAAACCCCGTTTGGCACGACGATCGCTCATGGTTTCCTGACGCTCTCGATGCTGTCGGCAATGGCCTATGATGCCCAGCCGGAGATCGTCGGCACACGGATGGGCGTCAACTACGGTTTCAACAAGGTCCGCTTCCTCTCGCCGGTCTTGTCGAACGCTCGGATCCGCGGCCGGTTCGTGCTGAAAGCGCTTGAACTGAAAGCCGCGGACGCGTTCGATACCGCATGGGCGGTGACGGTCGAAATTGAAGGTCAGAAGCGACCGGCATTGACGGCCGAATGGCTGAACCGGATGTATTTGGACGGGCCCGGTGGAAACAGCGCCGCGTCGTAGGCAAGGAGCACACATGCTGGTCAAACGCGCATTGCCGTCAGCGCTGCAAGGACTGAGACTTCCGGCGGTCGCCGCTCCGCTTTTCATCGTTTCCTGCCCGGAACTGGTGATCGCGCAGTGCAAATCCGGGATCGTGGGCAGTTTTCCGGCGCTGAACGCCCGTGAGGAGGACGGCGATCCGATCATGCTGGACATCTGGCTACAGCAAATTACAGAGGCGCTTGACCGTCACAACCAGGCCAATCCGGACCGGCCGGCCGCGCCTTATGCGGTGAACCAGATCGTGCACAGGTCGAACGCCCGGCTGGAACGGGATCTGGACATCTGCGCCCGCTGGAAGGTGCCGATCTGGATCACCTCGCTCGGCGCGCGTCCGGAAGTCAATGAGGCCGCCCATTCCTGTGGCGGGATTGCGCTCCATGACATCATCAACAACACCTACGCGAAAAAGGCGATCCAGAAGGGCGCGGACGGCTTGATTGCCGTCGCAGCAGGTGCGGGCGGCCACGCCGGTCCGCAATCGCCCTTCGCACTTGTCCGGGAAATTCGCGAATGGTTCGATGGGCCGCTGCTCCTGTCAGGCTGCATCTCGACGGGCGAGGCGCTGCTCGCCGCTGAGGTTCTGGGCGCGGATCTGGGATACATCGGCTCCGCGTTCATTGCGACCGACGAGGCCAATGCGTTGCCCGACTACAAGCAAATGCTGGTTGAGGGCGGCGCGGAGGACATCATCACATCGACGCTGTTCACCGGCATTTCCGGCAACTATCTGAAGCCCTCGATTGCCCTCGCGGGCCTTGATCCCGATCATCTTCCTGAGGCCGATCCATCCTCGATGAACTTCAAGGATGGATCTGCCAAACCGAAAGCCTGGAAGGAGATCTGGGGCTCGGGCCAGGGCATTGGAGCGATCAAGGGTGTTGGCCCTGTATCTGAGGTCGTCGATCGCATCGAACGGGAGTATCACGACGCCCGGCGCCGGATTTGCGGGACGGAGGGCTGAGATCGCGATGTCCGGCGCCCAGACAACCCAAGAAAGCGGCGCTCAGCAGCTCAATCTGGACGCCGTTTCGGATTGGCTTCAAGCCAATCTTCCGGGCTTCACGGGACCTTTGACGGCCGAAAAATTCTCCGGTGGCCAGTCCAACCCGACCTTCCGTCTGACGACGCCGGGCGCGTCCTATGTGCTCAGGCGCAAGCCACCCGGCACGTTGTTGAAATCTGCTCACGCGGTGGATCGCGAGTATCGCGTCCAAAAGGCGCTATCCGGTACGAACGTTCCTGTTCCGCAAATGTTTGTCCTCTGCGAGGACGACAGCGTGATTGGATCGGCCTTTTATGTCATGGAGGATGTGGCGGGCCGGACCTTCGACGATCCCCGGCTGCCGGGCCTGGAACCGGCCATGCGGAGCCGGATTTATGACGAATTGAACCGCGTGCTTGTGGAAATCCATTCCGTGGATCTGAGTGCAGCCGGGCTGTCGGATTTCGGGCCGGAGGGCAGCTACTACCGCCGTCAGATCGACCGGTGGACGCGGCAGTATCATACAACGGCGACCGAGGACATTCCGGAGATGAACCGGTTGATGTCCTGGCTTGATGAAAACGCGCCGGAGGATGACGGGCGCCGTATGCTGGTCCACGGCGACTACCGGATCGACAATCTTTTGTTCGAACAGAATGGCGCCAAATGCCTTGCCGTTCTCGATTGGGAGCTGTCGACAATCGGACATCCGTTTGCCGATCTGGCCGCACTGATCATGCAGTGGGGCCGGCCGACCGGACCTGAGCACCGCGGCCTTTTGGGCGTCGACCGGCCGGCGCTGGGCATTCCCGAAAATGACGCCTTTGTCGCCGACTACTGCCGCCGCATGAACATCGATGGGATCGAGAATTTCGGATTTTACGTGGCCTTTTGTGCCTTCCGCATGGCCGCGATCCTGCAAGGCGTCAAGAAGCGGGCGCTTGACGGCAACGCCTCCGACCCGGAGCGCGGATTGCAGCTTGGCGCCTATGTGCCGGGATTTGCCGAAGACGGCTTGATGGCGGCGGGCAATGTCTGAGGGACGATTTTCCGGTCAAACGGTCCTGATCACCGGGGCGGCTGGCGGGTTTGGTGCATTGGCTGCCAAGAAGTTCGCGGCCGAGGGCGCGCGGCTCGCGCTTTCGGATGTTTCGGAGGCGGCGCTGGCGGCCGTCGCCGACGAGATCAGGGCCAGTGGCACCGAGGTGTTCGGTGAACAGGTGGATGTTTCGAGAGAGGATCAGGTCGCGCGCCATATCGCCCATGTTCTTGACCGCTTCGGGCGCCTTGATGTGGCCGTCAACAACGCTGGCATCGCTCATGCGTTCACGCCGCTCCACACGCTTCCGGTTGAAACCTTTGACCGGATGATGGCCGTGAATGCGCGCGGCGTCTTTTTGGGCATGAAGCATCAATTGCCGCCGATGCTGGACGCTGGACGCGGGGTCATCTTGAATGTTGCGTCCGCTGCCGGTCTTGTCGGCGCAGGCCACCTCGCGGCCTATGCGGCCGCCAAACACGCCATTGTCGGCCTGACCCGGTCAGCCGCCGACGAGGTCGCGCGCGAGGGCATTCGCATCAACGCGCTCTGCCCGTCCTTCGCCGCGACGCCGATGTTCGACGAGTTGTCCGGTCAACTGGAAGACCGTCATGCGCTCGACCGGACCGGCGCGTCGGCGCGGATCACGGCGCGGGTCCCGATGGGCCGGGTGGTCACGGCGGAGGAAGTGGTCGACGCCATGCTCTGGCTGTGCTCGCCGCAAAACAGCGCCATGACCGGTCAGGCGGTCGCGATCGATGGTGGGCTGACGGCGATTTGATACATTAGGCCGTGCGGAGGCGGTCTATGCGACCTGATGCGCCGCCATGACCCGTTCCAGATGATAATCCGCATCGCCGAACTGGTGGTCGATCATGACGAGCCGCTTGGCGTAGTGCGAGCCTGGATATTCCCACGTCATCGCGATCCCGCCGTGAAGCTGAATGCTTTCCTCCGCAACCAATTGCGCGGTTCGGCCAATCAGGTTCTTCGCCATGGAGACGGCGCGCGACTGGTCCGGCGCGCCCATCCGGCTTGCGGCCAGGATCGTGATTGATCGGGCCTGCTCGATTTCCGTTTTCAGGTCGACCATCCGGTGCTGAAGCGCCTGGAACGCTCCGATCGGCGTGCCGAACTGCTTGCGGGTCTTCAGATAGTCCAGTGTCATGTCAAACAGAACATCCATGGCGCCAATCGCCTCGGCGCATAGGGCAAGGGCCCCGGCATCGAGCGCGTCTTGAAGGCCGGCCGTTCCATCGGCAAGAAGCAACTCCGCCGGCGCGTCCTCAAGAAACAGCTCGGCCGCGCCACCGCCATCGATCAGGCCATAGCCGGAGACGGTGATGTCCTTGGCATTGACCGCGAACACGCCGGGCTTGTCGTCTGCCGAGCCTTCGCGGTGCGCGGCCACAAGCACGCGGTCGGCGATGTGGCCGCCATAAACGACGCTTTTCCGGCCAGTCAATCGGAACCCATCGCCGCCCGGGCGCGCGGTGGTCGAGAGGCCGTCAAGTCCGTAAGGGACTTCCATTTCGCCGATGGCGACGGCGTATGTCGTGGTGCCGGACATGGCCGGTTCCAGATCATGACCGGCCGCCGCCAGAAGGCGGATCGCCATCAACGCCGGCAAGGCAGGCTCTGGGCAGAGCGCCCGGCCGAGCGGTTCAAACACAGCCGTGACGTCGAAACCGGTGCCGCCAAACCCGCCCTGCTCCTCACTGGTAAGCGCCAGGAGCGTGCCAAGCTCGCAAAGCTGCGTCCATTTTTCCGGCGCGTGATAGGGCGCTGAATAGGCGGCCGCGTTCCGCACATCCATGCCGTATTCGGTGCTCAAGAACCGGTTCAAAGTGTCCGCCAGCATCCGGCGGTCTTCGGTCGCCTCAAACTGCATCGGCTTAAAGCTCCAGCACGGTTTTGCTCAAGATGTTCTTCTGAATCTCATTGGATCCGCCATAGATGGAGATTTTCCGGTTGTTGAAATAATCCGCCGCGGTGTTGGTGTGGTCGCGCGGCGCGATCGTCAGGTTTGGGTCCAGATCCTCGGACGGGAACGGCGCGGCGGCCGGACCGAGTGCCCGGCGGGCCAAATCGTTGATCGCCTGGCGGATCACGGTGCCCTTGATCTTCAGGATCGAACTTTCCGGCCCCGGCGCGCCGTTCTTTTGTGCGTCGGCCAGCATCCGCAGGTTGGTGATCTTCATGGCCTCAAGATCGATTTCAATCTGGGCCAGGCGCGCCGCGAACAGGGGATTGTCGATGAGCCGCTGGCCGTTGCGGCGTTGGGTCTTTGCCAGGGCTTTGAGTTGTTCAAGGGCCTGGTTGGAATGCCCGACGCCAGCGATGTTGGTGCGTTCATGGGTCAAAAGGTATTTGGCGATGGTCCATCCCTGGTTTTCCTCACCCACCAGATTGGAGCAAGGCACCTGGACATCGGTGAAGAAGACTTCATTGACCTCGTGGCCGCCTTCGATCAACCGGATGGGACGCATCTCAATGCCCGGCGTGTCGAGATCCACCAACAGGAACGATATGCCCTGCTGCGGCTTGCCGTCCGTCGAGGTGCGGACCAGGCAAAAGATCCTGTTGGCGTGCTGACCCAGCGTGGTCCAGGTTTTCTGGCCATTGACGATATAGTGGTCACCTTCGCGCACGGCCCGGGTTTTCAGACTGGCAAGATCCGATCCGGCCCCCGGCTCCGAGTAGCCCTGGCACCACCAGTCGGCGCCAGAAAGGATGCGCGGCAGGATCTCGGCCTTTTGTTGTTCGGTGCCGAACTTGATCAGGACCGGGCCGAGCATGTGGATACCAAACGGGACGATGCGCGGGGCGTAGGCCATGGCGGCTTCTTCGTCGAAGATATGGACCTGGACGGCGGTCCACTCAGCGCCGCCATAGGCTTTCGGCCAACTGGCGGCAAGCCAGCCATTTTCATTCAAGATCGCGTGCCAGCGTTCCATGTCGGCTTTCGAAAGCTCGACATGACGGCGCACCTTTTCGGCGATTTCATAGGGTAGCCGGGCCTTCAAGAACGCCCGGACCTCACCACGAAAGGCGGTTTCTTCGGCCGTATAACTCAGATCCATGTCAGGCCTCTTTGCTGCGGTCCGCGAAGGTCGAGCCATCCCGGGCCATCTCCGCCAGGCTTTGCGGGACCTTCCAGAAATAGCTGTCCGCTTTGGCGTAATTCTCGATCCGGCGTACCAGTTCGGCGGCGCCGATCGCATCGGCCGTGTGCATCGGTCCGCCGCGAAACCGCGGGAAGCCGTAGCCGAACAGATAGACCGCGTCGATATCGATAGGACGCAGCGCGATGCCGTCTTCCAGAACGGTGGCCGCTTCCATGATGATCGCGGTCATGATGACGCTGGTGATATCGTCCTCCGAAAAAACCCTCGGGGCGATCCCGGCTTTGGTCCGTTCGTCCGCGATGATCGCCAGGGCTTCCGGATTTGGTGACGGGCCATCCGCGCCGTACACATAATAGCCCCTACCGGCCTTCCGGCCGAACCAGCCTTGCTCGCAGATCCGGTCCGCGATCGGGATATAGCGCTCCTCTGGCGCGCGGGTTGCGGCCAGCCGCTTGCGGCTGGCCCAGGCAATATCGAGCCCCGCCAGATCCGCGACCATGAACGGTCCCATGGCAAATCCATAGTTGGTCAGGGCCGTGTCGATTTCCTGCGGGCTTGCACCGTCCATCATCAGATATTCGGCCGTCTTTTTATAGGTCGACAGGATGCGGTTGCCGATGAATCCGTCGCACACACCGGCGCGCACTGCGATCTTCTTGAGGCGCTTGCCAAGGGCAAATCCGGTCGCGACCACATCGGCGGCGGTCTTGTCGGCGACGACCACCTCCAAGAGTTTCATCACGTGGGCCGGTGAAAAGAAATGAAGCCCGACGACATCTTCAGGACGGCGGGTTTCAGCGGCGATCTCATTCACATCCAAATAAGAGGTGTTGGTGGCCAGAACCGCGCCCTCTTTGCAGATATCGTCCAGTTGCCGGAACACCTGCCGCTTGACATTCATATCCTCAAAGACGGCCTCGATCACCAGATCGGCTTCAGCGAAATCCTGGTAGTCGGTCGTCGTACTCAGGTGGTTTGAGAGGATTTCGGCGCGCTGGCCGGAGGTGAGCTTGCCGCGCTTCACCGCGCCGTCCAGGTTGGTCTCGATGGTCGTGCGTCCACGCTCTGCAGCCTCTGTGTTTTGTTCGGCGAGCGTCACGGTGAGCCCTGAAAGAAGGCAGGCCGTGGCGATGCCCGATCCCATCGTGCCGCCGCCGATGACCCCGACCGCGTTCACAGTCCGCGGCCTGGCGCCGGCTTCGGGGATTTTGGCGACCGCCCGTTCGGCAAAAAACGCGTTGATCAGACCGGCCCGCTGGGGGCTTTCCATGCATTCTAGGAACAGACGGCGTTCTTCCGCCAATCCCTCCTCAAGCGGTTTGACGCTGGCCGCGACGGCCTCGACGCATTTGTGCGGCGAAAACAGCAGCGGCTGTTTTTTCCGAAGGGTTTCAGCAGCGTCCTTCAAGGCGGCCGTGTCGTTGTCGACGGTCAACGTGCCAGTGCGGCGCGTCGGCAACTCGCCTGATAGGACGGCCTGCGCAGATTCCAATGCCACGTCGCGCGGATCGCCGGCAACGACCTTGTCGACCAATCCATGAGTAAGTGCCTCTTTGGCGCCGATGCGTTTCCCGGTCGTGATGAGGTCCAGTGCTGTCTTCATGCCGGTCAGGCGCGGGGCGCGCTGGGTCCCGCCGGCACCTGGCAGAATTCCCAAGGTGACTTCTGGAAAGCCGACCGTCAGACCGTCAATCGCGACGCGCGCATGCGTTGCAAGGGCCACTTCCAATCCGCCGCCCAAGGCGTTGCCATGCAACACCGACAGGACGGGCTTTTGCATCGCTTCGATGCGATTGCACACATCCGGCAGGCTGGGCGCCTGTGGCGGTTTGCCGAACTCCCGGATGTCGGCCCCGGCGATGAACGTCCGGCCCATCCCGTAAATCGCAATGACTTCGACAGCGTCGTTGTCCGCGAGCTGGTCCATCGCCTTCACAAGTCCCGCGCGCAGGGCCTGCGAGGCGGCGTTGACGGGCGGATTGTTCAGCCCGACCAGAGCGACAGGGCCTTCGATCTCAAGGGCAATGACGGGCGGGGACGTCTCGGTCATATTGGCTTTCGCTGAATCGAGGTGCATGTGTCGGGGAAAGGGCATTTCGAACGAACTGGTGTCAGTCCGGTTGTCCGCGCCGATTGTCCCGGGCATATGCCAGAAGTCAAGGCGTCTTGGCCGGTGAGGCTGTGGGGCGCTATTTACAAATGCAAATCATTCGCAACTGGCTTGACTTTTTGCAATTGCCTCGCAATAACACCTGTCATAGTCTAATGCCCCGTATGGAGTTGTTGATGCCCCGGATTTCCACGACCCTTGCCGCTGCAACGGCGCTTCTTTCGTCCATGACGGTCGTTGCCGCGGCCGAAGACCGGATGAAGGTCGTCACCACATTCACCGTTCTTGCCGACATGGCGCAAAACGTTGCCGGCGACGCGGCGGATGTCGTGTCGATCACCAAACCGGGCGCGGAGATTCACGGTTATGAACCGACCCCCCAGGACATCGTGCGCGCCAGCGATGCCGATCTGATCCTGTGGAACGGCATGAATCTGGAGCTCTGGTTCGAACAGTTCTTGTCGAACCTGGGCGATATTCCGTCCGCCACACTGACCGAAGGCATCAATCCGATCGCGATCGCCTCCGGATCCTATGAGGGCAAACCCAATCCGCATGCCTGGATGGGTCTCGACAACGCTCTGATCTACATCGACAACATCGTTGAGGCTTTTGCCGAGCACGATCCGGACAACGCAGCGATCTATGTGAAAAACGCCGCGGCCTATAAGGATCAGCTCCGCGCGACGCTCGAGCCCTTACGGGAACAGGTGGCGCGGATACCGGAAGCCGAACGCTGGCTGGTCACCTGTGAAGGGGCCTTCAGCTATCTGGCCCGCGATTTCAACATGAAGGAACTGTACCTCTGGCCCATGAACGCGGATCAAGTGGGCACCCCGCAACAGGTTCGGAGCGTGATCGACGGCGTTCGGGAAAACGAAATCCCCGTCGTGTTCTGCGAAAGCACGGTTAACACCGCGCCCGCCGAGCAGGTGGCACGGGAAACCGGCGTGGCTTATGGCGGCGTTCTTTATGTGGATTCGCTCAGCGAGGCGGACGGTCCGGTGCCGACCTATCTTGATCTTTTGAGGGTGACCTCGACCACGGTCGCAAAGGGTCTGACCGCCGGCATCAACTGACGGCCACACGCCGCCGGGCAGAAGAAAAAAATTCGGATCTCCGCGGTCAGGATCGCGGAGGTCCGTTTTGCCGTGGGAGTTGAAGTGCTCCGCAGCTATTGAAGGATCCTTGATGCTCGACGCTGTCTCTGAATTTGAAACTCCGACATCGAAGGATGGTCCGGGCAGCGGAATCCTGGCAATCCGCGTCACCGTGACCTACCGCAACGGTCACACGGCATTGCACGATGCGAGTTTTGAAATTCCCCGGGGCACGGTGACCGCGTTGGTCGGGGTGAATGGCGCGGGCAAATCAACGCTTTTCAAGGCGATCATGGGATTCGTGCCGGCCGCGGCCGGCGACATCCGGCTGCTCGGGCGGTCGGTTAAAGAAGCGCTGCGCGACAACCTGGTTGCCTATGTTCCCCAGTCGGAGGAAGTCGACTGGGCCTTTCCGGTTCTTGTCGAAGATGTCGTGATGATGGGCCGCTATGGCCATATGGGCTTCTTGCGCCGGCCGAAAGCCGTTGACCGCGCCGCCGTCGACGAGGCGCTGCGCCGGGTGAACATGCTTGATTATCGCCACCGCCAAATCGGTGAGTTGTCCGGAGGTCAGCGCAAGCGCGTGTTCCTGGCCCGGGCGCTTGCCCAAAACGGTCAGGTCATCCTGCTCGACGAACCGTTCACCGGCGTCGACGTCAAGACCGAGGAACAGATTGTCGCGCTCCTCCGGGAATTGCGGGACGAAGGCCGGGTGATGCTGGTCTCCACGCACAATCTCGGCTCCGTTCCCGAATTCTGCGACCGGACGGTCCTCGTGAAAGGCACGGTTCTGGCCTATGGGCCGACGGAAACCACATTCACCCGCGCCAATCTGGAACAGGCCTTTGGCGGTGTCCTGCGCCATGTCACGCTCGGCGGCGCGCAGCTTCACGACGATGCGGACGCGCGTGAAGTGACGATCCTGACCGATGATGAACGTCCGTTTGTACAGTATGGCGAGCAGACCGTGCACAGCGAGGCGGGCGAGCGATGACCTATCTGCTCGAGCCCTTCACTTACGGGTATATGACCAATGCCATGTGGGTGTCGGCCCTCGTTGGCGCGGTCTGTGCCTTCCTGTCCGCCTATTTGATGCTCAAGGGCTGGTCGCTGATCGGCGACGCCCTGTCCCATTCCGTCGTGCCGGGCGTCGCCGGCGCCTATATCCTCGGACTGCCCTTCGCGCTGGGCGCCTTTCTGGCGGGCGGGCTGGCGGCCGGCGCGATGCTGTTTCTGTCCGAACGCTCCGGCTTGAAGGTGGACGTCATTATCGGGCTGATCTTCACATCGTTTTTTGGGCTTGGCCTCTTCATGGTGTCGGTCAATCCGATGTCGGTCAGCATCCAGACAATCACCATGGGCAACATCCTGGCCATCACGCCGGAGGACACGCTGCAACTGGCCCTGATCGGGTTTTTCTCGCTGGCCGTCCTGCTGGCGAAATGGAAAGACCTGTTGGTCACGTTTTTTGACGAGAACCACGCGCGCTCCATTGGCCTGAATCCAGGTCTCCTGAAAGCTATGTTTTTTGTGCTCCTGTCCGCGTCGGTGGTCGCGGCCATGCAGACCGTCGGTGCGTTCCTTGTTATCGCGATGGTGGTGACGCCCGGCGCGACGGCTTATTTGCTGTGCGACCGGTTTCCGCGGCTGATCCTGACTTCCGTGGCCATCGGGGCCGGAA
This sequence comes from Roseibium sp., assembly GCA_017643215.1. Classification (GTDB taxonomy): domain Bacteria; phylum Pseudomonadota; class Alphaproteobacteria; order Rhizobiales; family Stappiaceae; genus Roseibium. The sequence goes on from JAEPNV010000004.1 coordinate 58,097, forward strand.
CCAGCTTTTTCGGCGCCTATGCCAGTTATTTTCTCGACGGTGCGACGGGTGGGATCATCGTCAGCCTGCAGACACTGGTCTTTCTGTTGGCGTTTGTATTCGCCCCCAAACACGGGCTCCTGGCTGCCAAGCGGAAAGCCGCGGCCGCCTTGCGCGACCGGCCGGGTGCGGTAGAGGTGCCCAGCCTCAAGGAGGCGGGGTGATGGACATCGACACCCTCATGCTGCCGTTCCGTTTCGGCTTTATGCAGAACGCCTTTTTGATCGCACTCATCGTTTCTGTGCCCACCGCCCTTTTGTCCTGCTATCTGGTGCTGAAGGGCTGGGCGCTGATGGGCGACGCGATCTGTCATGCCGTCCTGCCCGGCATCGTGCTGGCCTACATCTTCGGCTTCCCGCTGATACTGGGGGCGTTCGCCGCCGGCATGGGCTGCGCGATCGCGACCGGCTATTTGGCGCACAACAGCCGGGTGAAACAGGACACGGTCATGGGGGTCGTGTTTTCCGGCATGTTCGCGGTCGGGATCGTGCTTTATGTCTCGATCGACACGGGCGCCCATCTTGATCACATCCTGTTCGGCAACATGCTCGGTGTTGATGCGGGCGAACTCTGGACCGCCGGACTGATATCTCTCGCCGTCTCGGCCGCCATCGCGTTGAAATGGAAAGACCTTCTGTTGCACAGCTTCGATCCGGCCCAGGCGCAGGCCTCGGGCCTGCCCGTGGCGGTTCTGCACTACGGATTGCTGGCCGGAATATCCCTGGCGGTGGTCGCGACCCTGTCCGCCGCCGGCCTCATTCTCGCCATTGGCCTGCTCGTCGCGCCGGGTGCCATCGCGTTTTTGATCGTGCGCAGCTTCGGCAAGATGCTGCTTGTGGCCGTAGCGGTGTGCATGGCGTCCATGCTCACCGGCACGTATTTGAGCTTTTTCCTCGACAGCGCGCCCGCGCCCACCATCGTCCTCGTCCTGACCGCGGTTTTCATCGTGGCCTTCCTGCGACGGGTGCTTTTGACGCGGCGGGCAACACGCGGCCCGGGTCCAGCGACGGAACCGGCAACTCTGGAACGCGCGCTGGACGGATAGGCCCGACGGCAGGGGGCGCCAGAGGGCGGGACCTTGTTCTGCGGCCGGTAAATCGAACGCTCTTTCCGGAAGGTGCTTTTCCCGACGGAGCTCCGCCGTCCGGGTGATGGCCGTCCATGCCTTCTAGCCGCAAGATGCGCGCCGTTGCTTCTGCGACGGGACGAGATCCTTAGCGGGTTGCCCGTTGCCAGGTGATGGTCTTCATGTCCTTGTGGACCGACAGCCCGCCCGTGTAGCGGGCCGCGCCGGAGGTTGGCAGCACATGGTCGGGACCGGCCGCCTTATCGCCAAAGGGACAGTCGTTTCTTCACCCAGGCCCATCGTGAAAAGGATCGATGCCGGAATGTCTTCGCCCGGCTTTGGCGCCGTCCCAGTTGTCGAACTTGCGGCAGTAGTCCGCCGCGACTTGACCTCAGCGTTTCAGGTCGGCGCGGCGGAACGCGCCCTGGACGATCCGGTCGATGACCATGGCAACGAACAGGATGGCGAAGCCGCCGAGAAGACCCGGTCCCTTGGCCGCAAATTGCAGCGCCTCGAGAATGACCTGGCCGAGACCGCCGCCACCGATCAGCGATATGATCACCACCATCGACAGGCACATCAAGATGGTCTGGTTGACGCCCGTCATGATCGACGGCAGCGCCAGTGGAATTTCGACATCGCGCAGGATCTGCCAGTTGGAGGCGCCGAACGCGGACGCCGCTTCCTTGATGGTGTCAGGCACGCCGCGCACGCCCAGCGCGGTCAAGCGGATCACCGGCGGCATGCCGAAGATGATCGTCGCCAGGATACCGGGCGGATTGCCGGTGCCGAAAAAGGCGATGATCGGGATCAGATAAACAAACGCGGGCAGCGTTTGCATCAGATCGAGCACCGGCTCCGCGAGCTTGTAAGCGCGCATGGACTTGCCGAACCAGATGCCGAGCGGAATCCCGATGATCACGCACAACACAACGGCCGCGCCAACCAGCGCCACCGTCTCCATCGCGATTTCCCAATAGCCGAGGAAGGCGATGTAGGCGAGGGCGGCGGCGGTGAAGATCGCGACCCGCGGACCGGCCGAACGCCAGGCGATGACGCAGATCACGGTCATCACCACCGGCCATGGCGTCCCGATCAACGCGAGGGAGACGGTATCAAGGATCGATCTCACCCCGAAGACGATGCCGTCGAACGTTCCGGCTCCGGCCGAGGCGGCCGAATCGATCTGGCCTTCCAGCCACCGCGCGGTGTTGGTGTAATAGTCGGAATTTGCCGGAAACGCCGTCAGATAGTCCGGGACGTTTTCCACCGTGAACCGGTAAACGGTTAGCGGCATGACCGCAACAACCAGAACCGCGCCAAACAGCGTGTTGAGCCGGTTCACGCCGGACGGCACACGCTCAGGTGTGACGCGCCAGTCGGAATACTGTTTTTCGTAGGCGATATTGCTCCAAATGCCTTGCGCCACGCGCAGGATCAGCAGGAGGATCAGGCCGCTAGCCAGGATCATCAGCGCGTCGGCCGCCGCGGCATCCGCCGCTTCGCGCGATCGCTCGGCGGCCCGCATCAAGTTGTTGCCAAGCGTTTCGAACCGGGAGGGGTCCTCTCCGGCGGCACGTGCCGCTTCGGCCCTTTCCAGGAATTGTTGGGCGCGCGTTTCCTGCCGAACGGCCTGCTGAAGGCTTTCAGCGCCCAGCTCCCCCCAGGTGCCACGTCCGATCTGGACCCAGGCGATGATTTCCAGGATCAAGAAGCCCCAGAAGAGGCCCCACACGCCGCGCGCGGCCGCCCAAAGCGGGCCAAGCAGCGCCGCGGCCTTGTTGAAGGTGAGCGGAATGCCGGACGTGTTGTCATGGATCTTGTGAAAGATCCGCTGATAGTAACCCGCATTCTGTTGGACAAAGTTTGCGATCGATGCGTCGAGTTCCGCGCGGTCGACCTCGATATCGGCGACCGCGGGCGCGGCCGGACGGGCCGCCACATTCGCATGGAGAACTTCATCTGCCATTCCGGTCTCCTATTTGCCGCCCTGGATGCCGCGCAAAAGCGTGGCTTTTGAGATGAGGCCAACGTCGCGGCCGTCATCGGTGACAACAACCGGATGCGCGCTGTCGACGGAAAGATCGATCAGGGCGTCAAGGTCTGTATCGCCATCGGCGCGCAATGCTCCGTTGAGAGCAGCGACGTCAACGCCGTTGAGCGGCTCCATGATCGTGTGCGCCTTCACCAGTTTCAGGCGCGAAATGCCCTGAACGAATTCGCGCACATAGTCATCGGCCGGTTTTGTGACGATTTCCTCCGGCGTGCCGATCTGAACGATCACGCCATCCTTCATGATCGCGATCCGGTGGCCCATCCGTATGGCCTCATCGAGATCGTGGGTGATGAACAAGGTGGTTTTTTTCAGCTCCGAAACCAGCGCGCTGAACTGGTCCTGGAGTTGCAGCCGGATGAGCGGATCGAGCGCGGAAAACGGTTCGTCCATCAACAGGATTTCCGGATCGGAGGCGAGTGCGCGCGCAATCCCCACACGCTGCTGCATGCCGCCGGAAAGCTCCCGGGGCAACCGGTCTTCGTAGCCTTCCAGGTTAACAAGCCCCAGGGTGTGATCGGAGATCGCCCATCGTTTCGATTTGGGCACGTTCCGGATTTCGAGGGGGTAGGCGACATTGTCGCGGACGGACCGGTGCGGCAGCAACGCCATGTGCTGGAACACCATGCCGATATGGTGCGAGCGCATCTGACGAAGCTCTTTCGCGCCCATCGCGCTGACGTCTTGGCCGAGCACCTTGATGGTTCCGGCCGTTGGCTCGATCAGGCGATTGACGTGCCGCACCAGCGTGGATTTTCCGGAGCCGGACAGGCCCATGATGCAGAAAATCTCGCCGCGCGCGACGGAAAAGCTCGCATCGCGGACCCCGATGACGCTGTCATACTCTTCCAGGGCTTGTGCTTTTGTCAGTTCGCCGGTGTTCGCGGCCTCGACGGTCTGTTGGGCCTTTTTTCCGAAGACTTTCCAGACGTTGGACAGTTCAACAACGGCTTCTGACATGGCGTGCTCGCGGCGCGGAAAGGATAAACGGGCGGCGGGAGGCGGGCGGGAACCGGAGATCCGGCGCCCGCCCGGGCCGGCGTCAGTTGGTCAGCCAGCCAAGCACGACCTCTTCATTGGAGGCAACCCAGTCCCGGGCAAAATCGGCCGCATCCACGCCCTGCACGCTGAGCGCGTAGCCCATCTCGCTCAATGCCTCGGACGGCATTTTATAAGCGTCGAACATGGCGGCGACTTCGGGGAAGTTTTCACGCACGTTCGCCGCATAATGCAGATGCAGTGTTGCCCCTTTCCAGGCGGTCGAAGCCTGCGATTTTTCCAGCCATGCCGGATCGTCTGTCGGCTGAATGATCGTCCAGGTCGCCGGATCGTGGGCCGGCTCTTCCAGGATCGTCAGGTCGTAGGCGACGAAGATGAAGTGCGGATCGTAGCAGAAGCCGATCCACGGGTCGTTCGCCGCAACGGCCGTGCCGAGCGCGCCCCAGGCCACCGAGCCGTCATATTCCTGCAAGTCCATGACCTCGTCATAACCGTAGGACCGGGCGCGAATACGCTCGATCACGGTCGAGGCCCAGCCGGGTGCGCCGATCCAGACTTCCGGCTTGCCGTTGCCGTCCTTGTCGAAGATCGCCATTTTTTCCGGATTGGTCAGATCCTCGATGCTCTTGATGTCGTATTCCTCGGCGACGTAGGTCGGAACACACATGCCCTGCACGGCTTGAACCGGATTGGTGTTCATCACGACCGACTTGTTTTCCCCCACATACCGGTCATGCAGGTTTTGCTGGTTCGGCATCCAGACTTCCGGATGAAGATGCATCGATCCGGCGTCCATGGCTTCGAAGATGATCGGATTGGTGCCGTTCTGAAGCTCCACCTCAAGGCCAAAATTGTCTTCAATCACGACCTTCAGGATGTTGGCTGTGGCATTGGCCGCTGGCCAGTTGGGCACGCCGAGAACGAGGTCCGCGGCACTGGCGGTCGAAACGGCTGCAAGCGCGCATGCGCTCGTTGCAAGCACCGTTTTGGTTACGGATTTCATCATACTGCTGCTTCCCTTGGTAAAGGACCGGTTTGGTTTTCGGGCGTGTCCGCACCCGGTCGATGTGCGGGCTTGGAGGAGCGGCCGAAGCCAGGCTCCCCGGATTGCGAATAGGAAACGGTGGCGGCGACCAGCGCATCCAGACTGTCGATGGCCGGTGCGATCCGTTCGATGTCCCGGCCAAGAAGCGAGAACTCGCTGCAGCCGATCAGGATGATGTCCGCCCCGGCGCTGTGAAGCGTACGCGCGCCGGCGAGGACCGTTTTGCGCGCATTGGGATCGGTCCCATTGCACTTGAGCCGTTTGATCGCCGACAGCAGTTGGTCCTGATTGTCAGAATAAATCGGGGTGAGGCCGCGCTCGGAAAGGGGCGCTTCGAATACACCCGTCAGTTTTACCGCCGGCGAGGCAAGTATTCCCACACAGGCGCGCGGCGTTTTCCCGGCGATGACCGCCGCGGTGATGTCCATCATCGACAAGAAAGGAATGCTCACCGCGTCCTGAATGGCGGCCGCATAGGCGTGCGCGGTGTTGCACGGCATGACCAGCGCAGCGGCGCCGGCGTCTTCGAGGCGCATGGCCATTTGCTTGAGGACCGGGGCCGGATCGGGGTCCTTTTTTTCGATCAGCGCGGCAATCCGCGACGGGACCTGCGGATTTTGATCGACCAGAAGCGGGATGTGGTCGGCGTCGTCCCGGACATCAACAGCGGCAAGGACCCGCTGCATGAAGAGGAGCGTCGCTTCGGGGCCCATGCCGCCCAGAACACCGATCGTTCGCAATTGTTTTTGACTACGCATCGGCCATCAGCTCGGTAGCGGCATCCACAATGTGCGCGGCGATCAACATGCAATCAGCCACTGAGAACGTCAGTGGCAGGCGCATATCGAACAGTCCGGACAAAATGCGATCGGTGTGTGGCAACGAGTGTGGTGGCACGAAGCGCCAACTGGTGTGGGCGGAGGTGAAAGCGACCGGTTCGCGGTCGCCGAACCACTTGAGTTCCACACCACGTTCTGCGGTCGAACGCATAAAGGCGCGGGCCATGGCTTCGTCGATATCGGGCATCAGGAATTGGATGGACGAACCGACGTAAAATTCAGGCTCCGGGCGAACGGGCAGGCGAATGGACGGATAGCCGTGAAGTGCGGACTCAACGGCGGCATAAAGCTCATTCCACCGCGCGATGGCGCGGTCGAGACCGACAAGCTGCGGACGCAGAATTGCGGCGCGTAAATTGTCCATGCGTGCGGACAAGTTCGGCGTGTCGAGCTTGATGTCAGCGTAAATGTCCGGGTCCGGTCCCGCGCCATGCCGGTCGAACAACATGTACGACCCTGAAAGGATGGTCGCCCGCGCCATGAATACAGGATCGGAGGACGTAATAAATCCACCCTCGCCGGAATTGATATGCTTGTAGGTCTGCGTGGAAAAGCATCCGGCCAGGCCGAAATTTCCGGATTTTTGACCACGCCACGCCGCGCCCATTGTGTGCGCGCAGTCCTCAATAACCACAATGCCGAGCTCGTCAGCGAGTGCTGAAAGCGCGTCCATGTCGCACAAATGTCCGCGCATGTTGGAAAGAACAAGAAATTTTGCGCCGCTCGCCTGCGCCTTTTCCCGAAAGTCTTGAAGGTCGATCACCAGGTCTTCGGTGATCTCGACAAGAACCGGTTCTGCGCCAACGCCGGCGATCGCTCCTGGAACGGGCGCCAGCGTGAATGCGTTGGTCAACACCTTGTCACTGTCTGTCACACCGGCGGCGCGGAGCGCGATCTGCATCGCCTGTCCGCCGGACGCGACCGCAAGACAATAGGGCGCGCCTTGCCATCGCGCGTATTCCCGTTCAAGCGCAACCGTCTCCGGAACCTCGCCATCGACCGTGTTGTATCGGTGGAGACGGCCGGTGCGCATGACGTTGGTGGCCGCGGCGATCGCGGCTTCCGGGATTGGTTCCTGTTGGGTAAAACTGCCTTTGAATGGGGGAAGGCGCATGGCTTACTCCGCCGCTTCGGCCATCGGGCTGCCGCTGAACAAGCGGTCATAGCCAAACAAGGCCGCCGCTCCGCCGGTGTGCAGGAAGACGACACGTTCGCCCTTCTTGAACCGGCCCTTGCGCACATAGTCGATCAGGCCGGCCGCGCCTTTTCCGGAATAGACCGGGTCCAACAAAACACCTTCCAGCTCGGCGAACATGCGGATTGCCTCTATCGTATCAGAACGGGCAATACCGTAACCCTGACCGACATAATTGCAATCGGCCGCCACATCCGCGCGGTCCACGATGCCGGAGATGCCGAGTTTGTCCGCCGTCGCGCGCGCCAGTTTGAAAACACTGTCCTCTTGTTTGTCCTTCGGCGCGCGGACACCGAAGCCTAAAAGCGGGATATTGGCGTTCAAGGCCTTTAGCCCAACGATCAGACCGGCCTGGGTCCCGGCGCTGCCGGTGGCTGTCACCAGATGATCGATGACGAGCCCGCGATCATTGGCCTGACCAACCAATTCCAGCGCGCAATTCACATATCCGAGCGCACCGGTCGGATTGGAGCCGCCACCGGGTATTGTGTAGACCTTCGCCCCGCCGTTGCGCGCAGTGTCCGCGACCGCTTCCAATTCGGCATTCATATCAAGCCCGCCGGCCCGAATTTCCGTCGTCGCGCCGTGCAGATGATCAAGCAGAACATTGCCGTTGTAGTTGTAATTCGGATCGTTCGACCCGGTGCGGTCTTCCAGGAGGATGTGGCATTTGATTCCAAGCTTGGAGGCAAAGGCCGCGGTTTGCCGCGCGTGGTTCGACTGGGTCGCACCCTGTGTCATGACGATGTCCGCGCCCATTTTTTCGGCTTCGGCCATCAGGAATTCCAGTTTCCGGGTTTTGTTGCCGCCGGTGGAAAGCCCTGTGCAATCGTCCCGCTTGATCCAGATCTCCGGCCCGCCCAGTTCCCTGCTCAAGCGCTCCATCGGTTCCAGCGGCGTTGGCAGATGCGCAAGAAAGAGCCGAGGAAAACGCGCAAGGTGCATGACCGGTCCTTTTGATGAAGTGTGTTCCCCTACTGTTGCTGAGGTAATAAGCGGATGCAAATTCGAAATTCTCGATCTAAATTGCAATTTCTGCAATTTGGGGGCTGACATGCGATTGGAGTGGCTTGAGGACATCCTTGCGGTGGCGGACACTGGCTCATTCACAGAGGCGGCAGACCGGCGCCACTTAACCCCGTCCGCATTTTCAAGGCGGATCCAGCAAATTGAGACTCATCTGGGGGTGGAGCTGTTTGACCGGACGCGCAAACCGATCCAGCTCCATCCGACCACGGACGAAAACAAGGCCGAAATTGCCCGTCTTGTGGGCAATCTGAGACAACTTGCAAATGATCTGAAACGCAGCAGCCGCCTGTCGGGAAACCGATTGGTGATTGTCAGTCAGCATGCCCTGACCGCGGCCTTCACGCCCCGTCTCCTGAGGGTGATTCAGAGCCGGGATGCGGAGCTTTATGTCCGGCTGCGGTCGGCGAATTTGGACGACTGTTTTAGTCTGCTTCTGTCCCGCCAGGCCGATCTTGCGCTGCTTTACCAGTTGCCCGACCAAAAGCTCGGGCAGTCGGCGGATTATCTTCAAAGCCAGACGATCGGGGATGACCGGCTGATCCCCGTTTATTCGGCGGCCGACACGCATCACCTCAACGAACGGTTTGCATCCGGCCAGTTGCCGATCGTTGCCTACCCCAATGACGTCTTCTTGGGTCAGGTCATGGACCGGACCATTTTGCCGCGCGTGCGAAGCCTGACCGACACCGTGCCGCGGGTCGAAACGGCGCTGACGCTGGCCGCGCTTGAGTTCGCCGCGACCGGCATCGGCGTTGCCTGGGTGCCGCTTTCACTGGCGCGCAAGGATCTTGCGTCTGGAAGCATCCACAATCTGTCGTCGAGCCTGCCGAGCTGCCGGCTGATCATCACCGCCGTGCGGGTCTTGCAGGAGGCCTCCAGAAGCGAAGAAGTGATCTGGTCTTTGGTAAAAGCCGTTCGATTGGGGGACGACGGCTGACGCGTCGATAGGCCCTCCTGGCCCGCGAAGAAAACGGCCGTCCGATCGGATCCAGGATGGTCTAAAGGGTCTTGCGAACGGCGATCGTGTTGGACACCCATTCCCCGAACTTGCCCACGTCTCCGTCTTCGCGCACTTCGCAAATGGTGCAGCCAGCCCGGGCGACCAGATCGAAAACCTCCGATTGTGGCAGGCAATGCATATCAAGGTCCGGTGGCGTGCTTTTGAGATATTGCGCGGTGCCAAAGCGATAACCGGCCATATAGACCGGCACCTGGAAAACTCCGGCACCGCCAGGTGTCAGGTTTTGAAGCAGGCCGGTCAGGATGAACGCAATGACCGGTGGCGGATTGTGCTGCAGCACCAAGCGCGAATAAAAGAAATCGAACTGGGGAAGTTCTTCGAAGCTCGAGGGATTAACAAGGCGGAAATCGATATTGTCGAGATGAAGCTGCTCGGCGCGTTGCCGCGCGATATCGAGATGATGCCGCGAAACGTCCAGTGCGTGCACCGTCTTGAACAAGCTCGACAAATAGACCGAAGCACGGCCAACGCCGCAGCCATATTCCAAAGCGACATTGAGCGGCGTGAGATCGATTCCGCAACTCTTGCAGATGTCCAGGATCTTGTTCGTGTCATGCACGCCGGTTTCCCAGAACTCGGCCGCGTTCGCGTCAATTTTCTCGGGCGAAAATTCATCCAGCGTAACCACCGAATGAAACGGCTGGTCCTGACCAAGGCTTTCCCACGACCGGCCAACCTGTGCCCACAGGTCCTGGAGTTGCTGTGTGGTCGCTCCGAAGTCGACCACCTGGTTCGTGCGGTTGTCGACAATCGCCATGTCGGGCCGGCCAAACTGATTTCCGGTTGTTGCGGCAAACTCCGGAGAATTGATCAGGATCGTGCGCAGGTCCTCCAAGGATCCGCAGCGGGTCATGAAATGCTCGACAGTGTTTTTGCTTTCGGGTTCGCGCCCTAATATGAGGCGAAACGCATATTCAACATCTGATTGAGAGAGAGTCATTGAACGCTTTCGAGAAGATCTAAGTATTTACGGGAATGATACATGGCTAGATAGTCCGTAGCATGGCCGCTTTCTTAAGAAAAATTGATTTCCGCTTGAGTAGCAATTCCGGTTGAATTTAATATGTTTAACGGAAGGATAAAAGCCTAAACGCCAAGGGCTGTTTTATATTTGCAGCTGAGGCCCATAAGTTGAGACCCGCAAGGTGAATTCATTCAATCAATTAGAATATGCCAATTTCATAATCCGATACTTGCTGAAGCGAACGCCAAAATTTCCACGCGAATTGATGGCGGTGTCGGAGACGGAGCATCCCGTTCTCGGTGACATCTGGTTCTGGTCCGACGACAACGCGAAAGTGCTCGATCTACTGGGGACGGAGACCGTCTGGCGGAACAATCGCGAGGTCGTTCCGCAGATCCTGAGCTTTTTGACCGATATGTCCGAGGACGCTCTCATCCTCAGGCGAATTGCTGCCCCGCGTTTGGAAAAACTCGCCCGGTCAGACGGGGTGGCCGCCTACACCCACGGTCTGCTGGATATTGGCGCCCGCCCGGAAAGGGCAGAGGTTTCGCTCGGCATGCGGTTTCATGACGGCCGGACCGCGCGAAATGCCGTCCTTGGCCGGCATTACGTTTCCTTTTCCTTCGGCGGGATCCGCCATTCGGTTCCGGTCGGCAAGGCCATCGTCTCCAGCCGAATTGAAGAAACGCCGGATCATGTCGTTTTTGTCTCGGTCGCGGAGATCGTGGTCGACCGGGTTCCTGGGATTGGTCCGAAGAAACGCATTGGAACGGTTACCTATTCCACAACGGTCCGCATCAATACCGTGATCGCGGAAATCGAGGCGGAGTTTCAGATCGACCCCGGGGTCAGCGTTTCGGATGTGGTTCTGGCCTTTGTGTTTGATGAACTCAGCCCGTCGAAAAACGATGTCCGATACGAGAGCATTAAGCTCGTAAGGGCCGGTTGTTCGGAGCCGGAAGCGGAAAGTGGCAATTTGCGGAAGGGCCTTGATGCTGCCGGCGCTGACTATTGGGCGGTGGTCCAGGATTCGCATCTGAGCGGATTTGCGCTGGCTGTGCACTGTTTGCCCAAAGCCGGTTCGCCAATCCACCGGCTTGTTGGGACGCGCAATACCACTGGAACCCTGCGCACCGTGGCGTCGGAACACAGGTTCAGCGGGCGTCATGCGGGCGCGCGGCTCGTTGCCGGCGAACACAAGATCATCACATCGGGTGGCTTTTACAACCGGCCGGAAATCTATGCGCGGATGTTCGCAGAAGCGATCACCCGCGTGCCCGGCCTGCAGGCGCCGATCGACTACTCGGTTTCCTATGACTACGGCGCGGAGGTGAAGGCCTATAGCCGCTGCTTCGCCAGCCTGACCAAAGACTGCACTTTGTCATCAGATCCGGCGATGAAGGCCTTCCTTCAGGACCGGGTCGACTACTATCACCACGCTTACAACGCGTTGTTCATCGAGCCGGCGCAATCCAGGCAGGCGGCACTCTTCTCCCGTTCGGTATCATTCATGGCCTTCGCCTATACCGACATGATCAAGGCGACCGGCGAGACGAAATATCGCGATGCGCTGCGCGCGTGTTGCGACATCATCATGACGTTTGAGCGCAGGAACTCGGGCGTTGCCGGCCGCCCTCAAAGCGGCTTTCTGATGGGCCAGGAAAACGATGCGTTGCCGTATCCGGATTGTCACGGATCGTGTCTTCTCACGCTGATCTACGGCACGGTTTATCTGCGTGAGCACAAGTGGCTTGAAAGCATCCATCTCGGGTTCAGTGCCTACCGTCTCGACACCATGTATATTGAGTATTTTGGTGGGTCCATACAGGATCTGGTTGGCGTTGATTTCGAGTTGCAAAACGGTCGCCAGCGGACAATGGACACGTTCTGGAATTTCAACGGAGCGCTCACGCTGCGCGCCATCGTTGCGCTTCGCACGGCGCCAGATCCGGCCTTGAGACGGATTTGGGTGCACCAGGCCCAGCGGCTGACGCTTTTTGAGCGCGCGATCCGCCACCGCCTTGCCAGTTCGCAGCGTGTCCGCGGCGAAACGACCGAGATTGTATCCTCGACGCTGTCGGCGGAAACGAATTCCGAAACCCAGCCATGGGCGGCTCTGGCGCTGACCGGGAACGGGGACTGGTAGTCTGAATTCCGTCCAGGAATTGCCGCCGTCTCCGGCAAGGCCGCAGCCCAAAAGTCTGAGTGTTGCCGGGTCGCAGTCCCGGCCAGCAATTTGCCCTCCCCGATGGGAGTTTACGTCAGTGAAATGATGTAGGCGTGGGATCGGGTCGGAAATCGGCTGACCCGCCGCTCGACGATACGGTCCAGGACGTCGATCGCAAGGCGTTCCACACATAGCAATGCCGTTCCCTCCGGCACATTCAGACGTTCCGCATCAGCGGAGCACGCCGGCTGCGCGCGCAGCTGTTCGTCGGCCCGCACGATGATGATGGAATAGGCCTGCTGGTAAAAGACATAGAGGGTGTTGGGGAGCGGCGCGCGCTCGTCGAGGCCGGCAAACATGCTGGCCGATATGACAGAGATCTCATGCACGAGTTCTCCGTCGTTCAGGCTTCGTAGTCGATCGATCTCGATCACGTCATGGGGCGCGCCGTACAGCACGTCGCGCTCCCGCGCGGTTGCTTTCCGCCGCCGGACGGTTTCGTGCTCCAGGTTCGGCGTTTCCTGGCTGCCGTCCACATTGCGCAAGCGGAAGAAATTGAACAACGAGCTTTCCGGCGTGCGAACTGTGACGAACGTGCCCCGGCCTTGCGCGCGCTGAACCAGCCCCCGGCGTTCCAGCTCTCCCAGCGCCTTGCGTGCCGTCCCCTGGCTGACCCCAAGCTCCGCTCCGAGTTGTGTTTCACTGGGCAGCATGGCGCCGGGCGGAAGCGCTCCGCTCGCGATCCGTTCGACGATCGTATCGATCACCACGCGATAAAGTGGCCGTTCCAAACCGCGCCTCCTGTTTGCTCCAGCGTTAACACGCGGACTCAGGCACCTCAAGTTTTTGCATAATTACTCTTGTATAAGAATTCATGTATATGATATGACACTGCCAGACGGTCAAAAGGGGATCAAGAAAATGAGCGTTCCGCACCTGCTTGTGCATGACCACACCGACAATGTCGGTGTTGTTGTGGTTGAAGGCCTCAAGGCGGGCACAGACATGCTGTGCTGTGTCACCCACGACAATTCCACCTTCCGCCTGACGGCGGGCGCAGATGTGCCGATCGGGCACAAGATCGCGCTGAAGGATCTGAAGGAAGGTGATACTGCTATCAAATATGGCGAGGATATCGGCAGGTTCATCGCCGACATTCCCAAGGGCAGCCACGTTCACACCCACAACTGCAAAACCAAACGCTGGTAAGGAGCGTGTCGATGTCTTCCAAATATGCAAACAGGACAGTGATGGCCTACCGGCGCGAAAATGGCCGGGTGGGCGTGCGCAACCATGTGGTCATTCTGCCGCTTGATGACATTTCGAACGCCGCGTGCGAAGCGGTTGCGAACAACATCAAGGGTACAATGGCAATCCCGCACGCCTATGGCCGCCTCCAGTTCGGCGCCGACCTGGATCTCCACTTCCGCACCATCATCGGAACCGGCGCCAATCCGAATGTGGCCGCCTGTGTCGTGATCGGGATCGAGCCGGGCTGGACCCAGAAGGTGGTCGACGGCATCGCCGCCACCGGCAAGCCGGTCGCAGGGTTTTCGATCGAGCAAAACGGCGATTTGAACACGATCATGAATGCCAGCCGCAAGGCCAAGGAATTTGTCCATTTCGCCAGCGAGCTCCAGCGAGAGGAATGCGCGCTCAACGAGCTCTGGATCTCCACCAAGTGCGGGGAAAGCGATACGACCACGGGCCTTGGCTCTTGTCCGACCGTTGGCAACATGTATGACAAGCTCTTGCCGGAGGGTGTTTACGGCTGTTTCGGTGAAACCTCGGAAATCACCGGTGCGGAGCACATCTGCCAGAAACGGGCCGTGAACGAGGAAGTCGGCGAGCGCTGGTACAAGATGTGGAAGGCCTATCAGGACGACGTGATCTTCGCCCACCAGACCGACGATCTGTCCGACAGCCAGCCGACCAAGGGCAACATTGAGGGTGGTCTCACGACGATTGAGGAAAAAGCCCTAGGCAACCTGGAGAAAATCGGCCGGACATCGAAGTATGTCGATATTCTCGAGCCGGCCGAAGAACCAAAGTCTGGGAATGGCCTCTACTTCATGGATACGTCCTCCGCGGCGGCTGAATGCGTCACGTTGATGGCGGCCGGCGGGTATGTGATTCACACCTTCCCGACCGGCCAGGGCAACGTGATCGGCAACCCGATTGTGCCGGTGATCAAGATCACGGCCAATCCGCGCACCGTTCGCACCATGAGCGAGCATGTTGATGTGGATGTTTCGGGGATCTTGCGCCGGGATATGACGATCGACGAAGCAGGCGATGAGCTCATCGACATGATCTGCCGCACGGCCAATGGCCGCAACACCGCCGCTGAAGCGCTGGGTCACCGCGAATTCTCGATGACCAAACTGTATCGCTCCGCCTGAGCGATGAAAGTTCTGATCTCGGAATTCATGGATGAGGCCGCGCTGAAGGGATTCGGACCGGCGGACCAGGTGCACTACGCGCCTGGTCTCGTCGACGATCCGGAAGGTTTGAGCGCGGCCGTGGCCGATGTGGACGCTTTAATCGTCCGCAACCGAACCCAGGTGAACGACGCGCTTCTTCGATCGGCCAAGGCGCTGAAGGTCGTAGGGCGTCTCGGCGTCGGATTGGACAACATCGATCTTGATGCCTGTAAAGCGCGCGGCATCGCTGTGTGCCCGGCCACCGGCGCCAACACCGTGTCGGTCGCCGAATACGTCATCGCGGTCAGCCTTCAATTGCTGCGCGGGGCCTACGCGTCGAACGAGGCCATGTTGGCGGGTACATGGCCACGAGGCAGCCTGATCGGCCGTGAGGTCTCCGGCCGCTGCATGGCGCTGTGGGGATTTGGCGGCATTGCACAGGCCGTGGCAGAGCGCGCGCGGGCCCTCGGCATGGAGATTGCCGCCTATGATCCGTTTCTTCCCGATCATGCGGAGGTCTGGCGATCGGCTGCGCGGTGTGTCAGTCCACAGGAGTTGCTCTCGCGGGCGGACGTTTTGTCCCTGCATGTTCCGTTAACCGACGAGACGCGCGGCATGGTGAACGCCGATACGCTGTCGCTTTTGCCGGAAGGCGCCATTGTCGTGAACACCGCGCGCGGCGGTGTCGTCGATGAGGCGGCTCTGGCGGCCGCGCTGAAGTCCGGGCATCTTGGCGGCGCAGCGCTTGATGTGTTTGAAACGGAACCACTGACCGCGGCCGCGGTGTTCGAAGGCGTTCCCAATCTCATTCTCACACCGCATATTGCTGGCGTGACGCTGGAAGCGAACGAACGCGTGTCGGCCGTCACGGTCGAAAATGTCAAACAGGTCTTGTCCCATGCACGATAACGCAATTCGATTGATGCCCGCAGATGCCGAGGCGCTCGTGAGCCGCGCACTTGAGGCAAACCGTGTAACGCCGGAAAACGCAGCCTGCGTCGCGCGTGCGCTGGTTGCGGCGGAAATTGACGGCCAGGTTGGGCACGGATTTTCCCGTGTGGCCGCTTACGCGGCGCAAGCCCGATCTGGAAAAGTGGATGGCGCGGCGGCGCCGCGTGTCGAGCGCGCCGGGACGGCACTTGCGGCGGTTGACGCTGGCAACGGATTTGCCTTTCCCGCGATCGACGCGGCGATCGAGGCGCTCGGGCAAATGACACCGGAAACCGGCATTGCCGGGGCGTTGATCCGCCGGTCCCACCACTGCGGGCAGCTTGGCGCCCATGTGGAACGTTTGGCCGAGCGCGGCCTTGTGGCGCTGATGGTCGCCAATTCTCCGCCGGCGATGGCGCCCTGGGGCGGATTTGGGCCGCTGTTTGGCACAAACCCGATTGCCTTTGCCGCGCCGCGCGCCAACGGCATGCACCTCGTCATCGATCTGTCGTTGTCAAAAAAAGCACGCGGCAAGGTCATGGCGGCGGCGAAGGCCGGCGAACCGATCCCGGAAGGTTGGGCGCTGGACGCGGAGGGGCGGCCAACCACTGATCCTCACGCGGCTTTGAAAGGCACCATGCTGCCCGTCGGTGATGCAAAAGGGGCAGCGCTGGCTTTGATCGTCGAGATCCTCAGCGCAACCCTGACCGGGGCCAATCATTCCTATGAGGCGACGTCGTTTTTTGATGCGGAGGGCGATCCCCCGGGCGTTGGACAGACGTTGATCGCTTTCGCTCCTGGCCGTGCGCTTCAGGAGGACTTCACGACGCGTTTGGAGCACCTGTTATCCGCCATGACGGCCCAAGACGGCGTACGGTTGCCCGGATCGGGCCGGTTTGACCGGCGCGCTGCTGCATCGCGCGATGGCGTGGTGATTGCGCCGAAATTGCATGCCGAAATTCTCGATCTGGTTACCGCATAAAGCCAAAGCCGCCCCGGTATTGGCAGGCCGGCCGCGGCACGTGACATTCACTGCCAATTGAAAGACTTGGGAGGAAAACCAATGTTGAAGAAGCTCTGTGCCGCGGCCGTCATCTCCGCCGTCGGTCTCGCCGCAGGACCCGCCGTGGCGGAAGACTTTCCGGCCGGCGCGGTCGACTACATCATTCCCTTCGGACCGGGCGGTGAATCCGATGTCACCGCGCGGTTCCAGCAACCGTTCTTCAAGTCCTTGTTCGGCGAGGACATGGTCGTCTCCTACAAGCCTGGCGGCGGCGGAGCAGTGGGCTGGTCCCAGCTCAACACCATGTCCGGCGACGGCTCGGTGATCATGGGCACGAACCTGCCGCATATCATCGTCAAGCCGAACCAGGGCGATGTCGGCTTCAAGACCGAAGACATCGTCAATGTGTATTTCTTCCACTACACGCCCGATGCGGTGGTCGTGAAGGCGGACAGCCCCTACCAAACGCTTGACGATCTGATCGCCGACGCCAAGGCAAATCCGCGTCAGTTGACCATGTCGGGCTCCGGCAAGGGAACCGCGAACCATTTGGCGCAGGTGCGGTTCGACGAATTGGCCGGGACCACCACGACGTATGTCTCCTTCAAAGGCACGGGCGCATCGACCACCGCCATGCTGGGCGGTCAGGTCAAAGCGCAATGGGGCTACACCACCGTCGGCGCCGCGCAGGGCGATGCCGTGCGCATGCTGGCCGTCGCGATGGAAGAACGGCATCCGGCCTTCCCCGATGTCCCGACCTTCCGCGAACTCGGTTATGACATTGTGTCCGGCGCCTATCGCGGTGTCGCCGTGCCCCAAAGTGCGAGCGAAGAGTTGCGTCAGAAAGTGTCTGACGCCATTGCGGCGATCAATGCCGATCCGGATTTCCAAAAGCAGATGCTCGAGTCCGGATTTGCGCTCGCAAACGTGGCGTATGGCGCTGAAATGGACGCGTTCATGGCCGAAAAATCCGAAGGATACTTGGCGGCGGCGCGTTCGGTCGGCTTGATCGACTAAGAACGCGATGATTGCACGGCCGCGGTTGGATCAGCGGATCTGGCCGCGGTTTGGCATCGACTGGCCGGCACTTCCGCCGGCCCGCCTCCCGTAATGCTTCCGGCCGGAGTGCCCTGAATGCTCGATTTCCTGCTGTCCGCCCTGACACCGTTTAACGTGAGCCTTGCTCTGTTGGGGGTGGCCGCGGGGACGATCATCGGGTCCATCCCCGGCCTTACGGCGACCATGGCGGTTGCCGTTCTGGTGCCGATCACATTCGCGATGCCGCCGGACAGCGCGCTGATCCTGCTGGGTGCGATCTACACGGGTGCGATCTACGGCGGGGCTTATGCGGCCATCCTCCTCAACACGCCCGGCACCCCATCCGCGATCGCGACCACTTTCGACGGTTTTCCAATGGCCAAGCGCGGGGACGGGGACCTGGCGGTTTCCGTCGCGTGCCTGGCCTCCGTGGTCGGCGGTCTTGTGGGGGCCCTTGCGCTTTTGTTGTTGTCTCCGCCGCTGGCGAACGCCGCGCTGGCCTTTGGGCCGGTGGAGTATTTTTGGCTGGCGATCTTCGGCCTGTCTCTGATCGCCGCGCTGTCGACCGGCGACTTTCTCAAAGGTTTGATCGGCGCCGCGTTCGGTCTGTTGATCTCAACGATCGGGATTTCCGAAACCAGCGCCGAGGTCCGGTTCACCTTCGGTTCGCAGACGCTTCTGGGCGGTGTCGAGATCGTCTCCGCCTTGATCGGGCTTTATTGCATTCCTGTCCTGATCGACCTGGTCGCCACGCCGGCCCGCCATCTGGAACCGGCGGAACAGACCCGGGGGTTCCGGTTGCCGGAGGCGTTTGGCGCGCTGTTGCGTAACAAATTCAACGTCATCCGCTCCTCCGTGATCGGAACACTGGTTGGGGCCCTGCCGGGCGCCGGCGGATCGATCGCCGGGCTCGTCGCCTATTCGGAGGCGCGGCGGTCGAACAAGACGAGCGAGCCCTATGGCAAGGGCAATCCGGGCGGGATCATCGCCACCGAATCGGCCAACAATGCCACCGTTGGTGGCGGGTTCATTCCAACGCTGGTCCTTGGCATTCCAGGGACGCCGCCCGATGCGGTCATTCTCGGCGCGTTGCTGGTCCAGGGCGTGCGCACCGGTCCGGCGCTGTTCGCGGACGGCTCCGGCGTCGTCTACACATTCATCTTCGGCCTGTTCCTGGCGACCGTGCTGATGTTGCCGGTCGGATTGTTGATCGGCCGTTTTGCCTACCGGGCCATTGTCCAGGCGCCCAAAACCGCGCTGGTTCCCGTTGTTGCGTTCATGACCGTGATCGGCGCGTTCGCGATCCGCAACAACCTGTCCGACGTCGTTTTGATGATTGGCCTGGGTGTGATCGGCTGGATCGCCGGACGGCGCGGGTTTTCCGTCTCACCGATCGTTCTGGGTCTGATCCTGGGCCGGATCGCAGAGCAGGGCTTCGTCCAAAGCTGGACAATCGGCGATGCGATCGGAGATCTGTGGGGTCAATTCTTCGGACGGCCGCTGTCCATGGGCATCATCGCTCTCACGGTCCTGAGCTTCCTTTATCCGTTCTGGCCGCAAATCCGGCGCCTGTTTGATAGGAGAAGCCGTGACGCACGCCAGCCCGGCTTGCCGTCCGCCCCGGTCGGCGCCATCGCCAAGGATCTGATCGCGTTTCTCGCCTTCGGCGGCGTGGCACTCATTGTTGTCGTTCAATCGGCAGGGTTGAACCCGGAGGCGGCGGTGTTTCCGCGCACCGTGGCCATCGGCATGCTTGTCCTCGTCGTTCTGGCTGTGGTGCTGATGCTGGTCCAACGCAAAGCCAGCAAACGCGGTCCGCAGGGCTCGGCGGTGCGGCGCAGCCTCGTTCCGATCGCCATGCTCGGTGGTGCGGCGCTGATCCCGATACTGGGTTTTGCGCTGGCCGGCATTGCCATGGCGCTCGTTCTTGTTTTCGCGGCTCAGCATGAGCGGTCCAGCGGCAAGGCGTGGACGGGGCTCATTCTTGGGGTGGGCCTCACTATTGTGCTCTTTACCTTCGGCTTTCGGTATCTGCTTGATGTGCCTCTGCCGATGGGCTTGTTTTCATAGATCCTGCGGATCGGATTTGCGGTATGACACAGGAAAAAACACTGAAGCCGAGCGGTCTCGCGCAACACTTCGCCACGCTCTGGCCAGGGCTCCTGGTGTGCGGGCTTGCCGCCCTGGCGGCGCAGTTCCTCTCCGATCACTATGGCGCGCCGGCCATGCTGATGGCATTGCTTTTGGGCCTTGCGCTGCATTTCCTGGTTCAGGAAGAGACCAGTTGCGCGCCGGGTGTATCCTTCGCGGCCCGGTCGATCCTGCGCATCGGTGTGGCGCTTCTTGGGGCACGGATCAGCTTCGAGGTGTTCGCCGAGCTCGGCCTCGGGGTGATTGGCCTGATGGTGGCCGGGTTGATTGTGACCGTGGCGTTCGGGTTTTTGGCCGCGCGGCTTCTCGGCCGCGGGTGGCGCCTGGCGATCCTGACCAGCGGGGCGGTCGCGATCTGCGGGGCGTCGGCGGCGATGGCGATCGCCGCTGTGTTGCCGCGCAACGAGTTTTCCGAGCGCAATCTGAGCTTCACCGTGTTCGGGGTGACGCTTCTAAGCACCATCGCGATGGTGGTTTATCCGCTGGTCGCGCAAGGATTCGGTTTGAGCGACCTGGCCGCCGGCGTGTTCCTTGGCGGTACGATCCACGATGTGGCTCAGGTTGTCGGTGCCGGATTTTCGGTGTCCGAATCTGTCGGCGAGACGTCGACGACCGTCAAACTCATCCGGGTCACGCTGCTCGCACCTTTCGTGCTGATCCTGACGCTGTCGCTGCGGGCGTTCGATGCCGGGCGGACGGAGGGCGCAAAAGCACCGCCGATTCTTCCCGGATTTGTCGCGGCCTTTGTCGTTTTGGCCTGCGCGAATTCTCTGGGGCTGGTCCCGTCGGTGCTGCAGGAGATTTTATGGGCCATCTCCAAATGGGCGATGCTGACGGCCATCGCCGCAGTCGGTATGAAGACCGAGCTCCGCCGGATTCTGAAAATCCCGCCGCAATCCGTAGGCCTTTTGTGCGGTGAGACCCTGTTCATCGCGATCTTTGTTTTGGCCGGAGTCATGTGGCTGATTTAGCGCACCCACCTGCCGTCGCCGCCCAACTCGGGAGAGAAAACAAGCGACGGGTGTTACCGGGAATCAGTGAATGTCGGCGGCAAGAGGAAGCTCGGCCCGTTGCAGAAGCTGGCTGGCCGTGACTTCGTCCGTCACCAGGGTCTGGGGACGGATCGACTTCATTGTGCCGCGCATAATGTCGATCTTTTCCCGGCCACCGGAGATCAGCACCTTGTTTTCAATTCGTGACAACCGGTCGAGGGTCATGGCGATCGAGCGGTCGTTCACCGGATGGTCGACCAAACGTCCTTCGCGGTCGAGGAAGTTGTAAAGAACGTCCCCGACGACGCCTCCGGCGGTCATCGATTGCCGTTCGGTTTCCGAAATATACCCCACCCGATAAGAGGTCGTCAGCGCGTCGATGCCGCCGCATGACAACAGCGCCACGTCGCAGGTCTCCGCCATCTGGAAGATCTGATCGAGACCGCAATTCTTTAAAAGCGCGTCGCGGGTTTGGGCCGAATCCACCATCGCCGGTGCGGGAATGAGATAACCTTCCGCCTTGAAGAGTTCCGCGAACTGCCAGGCGAATTCGGCGGGATTGAACCGCCGGGCCTGCGCGATTCCGCCCAGCAGCGAGATGACCCGCACGCCGGTCAGGCTGCGCCCCTCGATATACGGCAACATGGAATGCAGGGTCCGGCCCCATCCGACCCCGACCGTTATGTTGTTGGCCATCAAGCCGGTCACATAGGCCCCGGCCGCGGCGGCGATCGCGCGTGTCGGATCGATGTTTTCGTCCGGCAGGGGGGCGACGATCGCGCGGGTGAGGCCGAATTCGGCTTCAAGCTCTCTTTGAAGCTGGACCAGCGGACCGATTTCGGATTTGACCCGGATGATCACTTCGCCGCGGGACCTTGCCTCCGACAAAAGCCGGGTGATCATGATCCGGTTCACGTTCAGCGTCTTGGCAACGTCGGACTGGGTCATGCCCTCGACATAGTAGAGCCAGGCGGCACGTATCCGAAGCACCTGCTGTGGGTCCCGCGCCGGCCTTGGTTTGCCGTTGTGCCTTTGGATCTCACTCATAATCAGCGATGTCTCAGAACAGCCTTGATCATCATAGGCTGTCCCCGATCAACTTTCCAAGCTCCTCCGGCGCTTCGAACTGCGGCGTGTGTCCAAGACCCTGATAAAGGTGCAGAGCGGTCTGACCCTTCGCCCTTAAAGCATGCCGCCATGGGATGATGGTGTCGCTCTTGCCCCAGATGATGCGGCTGGGCATGGCAAGCCGGCCGAGCGCCGGGGTCAGGTCGAAGGCCTGTGTTCCATCGGGAAAGAGCACGTCCGACATGGCTGTCTGCGCGGCCCGAAGGTCCGGGTCAGCCCGGCCCTTCATCGCCGTCCGGATATAACGATCGGTGATCAAATCCGGATCGCCGACGAGGCGCTTGAGCCAAGGGCCCAGACTCTCCGCACGGTTGGCGCGGCAGATCCCGGCGATCGCCTCACCGTTGATTTCCGGCCCAAGGCCGGCCGGCGAGAGGAGGGTAAGGCTGGCGATCTTGCGGGGGCGCGTGTCTGCGATGGCGAGCGCAAGGGCGCCGCCGAGACTGTGACCGAGCAGATGGGCGCGCTCCAAGCCAAGCTGATCGAAAGCCTGGCGCAGCTCGCTGGCCAGTGCCGTGAAACTGGCCGGTGCCCGGCGCGGCGATTTTCCATGGCCGGGTAGATCGATCCGAATGAGGGGCCTGTTGCCGAGATGCGGTTCAAACGCGGCCCAAGAATGCGAGTCGCTAGCAAATCCGTGAATGAGGACGGCCGGGACGCCGGACCCGGACCCGCGCCGGCTGACCTTGAGATCGCCAGCTTGGGGGTGAAAGCTGGCAGGTGCGGCCGCCACCGATGGTTCCCCGAGAGGCGCCCGGCCGTCGGCGAAAGCTTCGACATTGGCGGCCTGTATGCGCCCGCGAGGACCGCTGCCGGTCATGTCCCCAAGTGCGATGCCATGATCGCGGGCGAGCCGCCGCGCCCGGGGCGTGGCGCGCACTTTGTCATCAGCGCCGGGCGCGACCGGTGGCTCGTCCTTGTGCAGAAAAACATCTCCAGCCACGGGCTCAGGGATGGCGTCAGTGCGCGCCGGATCTTCAGGATGTGCGCCGCTCTCGGGAGGGGTGGAAACGGATTCGCCCTTGTCGTAAAGCCACGCAACGGGCATGCCGATCGGGATGTCGCGGCCTTCTGCCGCGCGATGATGCAGGATCCCGCTGCCCGGCGATTCAACCTCCATCGCCGCCTTGTCGGTTTCGATGTCAAACAGCGGGTCGCCTTTTTCGACCGCCTCTCCCTCGCCGACATGCCAGGTCGTGATCTTGCCCGAGGCCATGTCCATGTCGACCTTCGGCATGATGACTTCGGTCGGCATCAGATCATGCCTTTGGCGAGCGAACGTGCGGCTTCGAGGATGTCGGGTACTTGCGGAACGACGGCCTTTTCGAGCTCGGGATTGTAAGGGATCGGGCTTTCGGCCCCGCCGAGCCGTATGATGGGCGCGTCCAGAAAGTCGAAGGCGTCGCTTTCGGCGACCATGGCGCTGACCTCCGCGCCGATGCCAAGCGTTTTCACCCCTTCATAAACACAGATGAGACGCCCGGTTTTTCGAACGGAGGCAAGGACTGTGTCCCGGTCCATCGGCCGGACGGTGCGAAGGTCGATGACTTCTGGATCGATGCCCTCCTCGGCAAGCGTTTGCGCGGCGTCGAGCGCCTTGTGCATCATGATCGACGTGGAGACGATCGTCAGGTCCGTTCCCTCCCGCCGGACCGCGGCTTTGCCGATCGGGGTCGTGTAGTGGCCTTCCGGAACCATGCCCTTCATTTTGTAAAGGATCTTGTGTTCGAAGATCATCACCGGATCCGGATCGTCGAGCGCGGCCAGGAGCAGGCCCTTGGCATCCTCCGGTGTGGCCGGTTGAACCACCTTCAGCCCCGGCACATGTCCAAACCAGGCTTCCAGGCTCTGAGAGTGCTGCGCGGCAGCTCCCGTACCTGATCCGGCCGGAAACCGCATGACCACCGGCACGGACACTGCACCGCCCAGCATATAACGGACCTTGGCCGCTTGGTTGACGATTTGCTCCATCGCCAGGGTCGCAAAATCGGAGAATTGGAATTCAAAGATCGGCCGCAGGCCGGTCATGGCCGCGCCGACCGCAACGCCCGCGCCGCCGAGTTCGGAGATCGGCGTGTCGATCACCCTGTCCGTGCCGTATTTCTCGACAAGGTTGCCAGTGACCTGAAACGCCCCGCCGTAAACGCCAATGTCCTCGCCCATCAGGACGACGCGCTCGTCGGTCGCCAGCGCAATGTCCATCGCCTCGCGGATCGCCTCGGCATAAGACAGCTCTCTGGCCGCAGCGCCGGTCTGGGCATTCATGCCGCAGCCTCGTCGGTATAAACGTACCGGGTCGCCTCGTCGATCTTGGGCGACGGACTGCCGGCCGCGAAGGCAATGGCCTCTTCGATCGTCTGCGCGACATCCCGTTCGATCTTGGCGAGCCCCGCATCGTCGATGATGCCATGGTCCTTCAGCATCCGGCTCATCCGTACGATCGGATCCTTGGCCTGCCAATCGGAAATCTCTTCCTTCGTCCGGTACCGGTTCCGGTCGGACTTGGAATGGCCGCGCCAGCGGTAGGTCAGGTTTTCGATAAGGCTCGGGCCCTTGCCATCGCGGGCGCGTTTGACGGCGGCGTCGATGGCTTGACAGACAGCGGAGAAATCGTTGCCGTCCACCGTCTCGCCGGGCATCGAATACGCGCCCGCCCGTTCGGCAATGTTCTTGACCGCAGTCGATCGCTCGGTCGAGGTCGACATGCCGTATTTGTTGTTCTCACATACGAAGATGACCG
Source organism: Roseibium sp. (assembly GCA_017643215.1). Classification (GTDB taxonomy): domain Bacteria; phylum Pseudomonadota; class Alphaproteobacteria; order Rhizobiales; family Stappiaceae; genus Roseibium. The sequence continues at coordinate 82,919 of JAEPNV010000004.1, forward strand.
GCAATGTCCAAACGGCGGCCATGTTCAGGGCCTCGTGGAACGCGCCCTCGTTGTTCGCGCCGTCGCCAAAAAAGCACACGGTTACCGCGCCTGTGCCGAGCCGTTTTGCTGAAAGGGCAGCGCCGACGGCGATCGGGATGCCGCCGCCGACAATGCCGTTTGCGCCGAGGTTCCCCTTGTCGACATCCGCGATGTGCATCGAGCCGCCGCGGCCGCGGCAATATCCGGTTTCCTTGCCGAAAAACTCGGCGAACATGCGGCCGAGATCCGCGCCCTTTGCGATGCAATGGCCGTGGCCGCGATGGGTCGAGGTGATCTTGTCGTCGTCGGTCAAGGACATGCAGGCGGCAACGGCCGACGCTTCCTGGCCGATGGAAAGATGCATGGTGCCGTGGATCAAGCCGCGCATGTAGCTGTCTTCCGCGCCTTCCTCAAAGCGCCGGATCAGATGCATCTTGCGCAGGGCTTCGATCAAACGCGCGGGTTCATATGTCCGGACCGCGTAGGGGCTGTTGCCGGACGCTTCTTGATCAGGCATCGACAAGATCCTTTCCAAAGACCAATTCGTCCTGGCGCTGGCGTAACACCGCGATCTGGGAATCCTTCGGCAAGGCCGTGTTGTCCTCGGTGATGAGATCGCCCTTTTTGATCGGTCTGGTCACGGTCGCGCCGGGCAAAAGTCCTGATGGGCGGGCTTTCAGGCTGCGGGCCCGCCCGGCTTCGATGGCCCAGGCGCGATAGGTGTATTCTCCCAAAAGATCGAGGATTTCGCCCGGCTGGAGGTCCTTTTTCGCCACCGCGGCCACTTCGGCCATCGGTTTGGCCAGCGGGATCATATCGGCCTTTCCGTAAAGGACTGCCCGGGCACAGGTCAGCGGCACTTCAAGGGATGTCAGATGATAGGGACGGATGAACGAGAAATAGGGGCCGTCGCCCATCTTGAGGTCCGTCATGCGCTCCCAGATGCGGGGATGCTCGGCTTCGCAAACAACAAACACACCGGGCGCAAGACCTTTGCCGACGGAGTAGTCAACCCGGCCGATATCTGACAGCACGCCGCCGTCCCTTTCCGGTATCAGCACGTTTGCAAGGTCCTTGGGACCTGCGGCCGGGCCGTGCATGCCGTCAATATCGGGGACGAGGCCGGTGGCGTTGGCAATGGCCGACATCTCCACCATGGTCTTCGAGCCGTCGATGAATTCCACGAGCATCCGCGGGTTCATGTTCCGCGCCTTTGCCTCGGCGGCGTATTCATGCGGAACCGCATCGAAGTTCAGCGGGTTGTTTTTGCCTTTTCCGGCGCAGATCACCTTGTGGCCCATCGCGGAGACGAATTCGATGATTTCCATGCACGAGGACGGCTCGTCGCCAGCGCCGAGGCTGTAGACGACGCCGAGCCGGTCGGATTCGTGGCGGAGATAGGCGCCGATCGTCACGTCGGCCTCGACATTCATCATGACGAGGTGTTTGCCGCGTTCCATGGCCTTCAGGCCGATTTCCGCGCCGACGGCCGGCACGCCGGTGGCGTCGACAATGACGTCGATCAGGCCCGAGTCAATCATCGCGTCGGAGGATGTGATGGCCGTCTTGCCGCCCTCGATGGCCGTGTTGATCGCGTCGGCGCCGGAGGCATCGACGCTGTGCCCCTCTGACTGATAAGCTATTTCAACAGCCCTGTGGGCCGCTGCCGGATTGATATCGGCGATCGCCGAGACCTCGACACCGTCCATCAGGCTGGCCCGGGTGACGATATCGGTTCCCATCTCTCCGGAACCAACCAGGCCAATTCTCACAGGCCGTCCGGCCGCAGCGCGGGTCTCAAGGTCGCGCGCAAGACCTGTGAGAGCGATGTTGGAGGACATGGGCGTGCCTTTCGGATGTGCGCCGTTCGAAGGTGATGAACTTTTGTACACATATCTTCTCATCTGTTCAAGACGGTGCATCCCACGCGTTTGAAATTGCGGTTTTACCGTCCAGGATGCAGTTAAAATGCTGCCTTGCAGCGAAAACTGGTAAAATGAGCGCTTGACAGAAAATGCGGTGTGAACAAAAGTTTGCATAGGAGGAAATTTGTTCAAAACCGGGCGGCGGTCATCGGGTGCGGCCGGCTGGACACTACCATAGACCCGAGGGAGGAATTTCGATGATGTTCTCGAGAGGAATGTCCCGTCGCTCGTTTTTGAAAACGAGCTCCGCCGCTGGATTGGTCGCAGCGGGCGCTGGTTCGGCTTGGACGGGCCGCGCGCTGGCCGCGTCAGATCTTCCCGACCCGCAGAGCGTGTTGGATCAGATTTCAATCTCAGGCTATGTCCGTGAGGACTACCGCGATCTTTACGGCATGTCCGATGACAAGCCGTTTTGGGACAACGGCAAGGATTGGATCCGCACGGTGGATTGGGAGCAGGTCCGCAGTGAGCTCTCCGGCTCGACGGTCCGCTTTGCAATTGGCGCAGCGGATACGGAATCGGCTGCCGAAGGCCTGGAACCGTTCAAGATGCTGTCTGGCATTGAAGTGGAACTCGTGCCGATCCCGGATGACAGTTTTTATGACAAGGCGCTTGCTGAGTTCATCTCCGGCAATGCCTCCTTCGATGCGCTTCAGTTCTTCTCACCGTGGCTCGGCGATTTCGCGGCGCCCGGGTTCCTTTACCCGCTCGATGATTTCGCCAGCAAGTGGGGCCTTCCACTCGACGATTTCTATGACACCTACCGGCTGAATTACGGCTTCTTCAACGGGACCATGTACGGCATCCCGTTTGACTGCGATATCCAGATGGTCCACCTGCGCAAGGGCTATATGGAACAACTGCTCGGCGGTCCGATCGACAAGGTCAATTCGGTCCCGAGCTATGACGAGCTGATCCGCGTTTCGAAGGAACTCAACAACATCGAGCCGGGCGTCTCGGGTGTCGGCCTGATGGTCGCTCCGGGCTTCTGGTCGACCTACACCTGGGAGCACATTGCCGCGCAGGCCGGCATGATGCTGTTCGACGAGAACTGGGAACCGATCTTCAACGGCGATGCCGGAATGAAGGGATTGGAAATCATTCTCGAACTCGCCAAGAACGCCAATCCAGGCCATGCCGGTGCCGGCTGGCCGGAAAACCGCGCCGCATGGCTCGGCGGCCAGGTCGCGACGAACATCAGCTGGCAGGATTCAGGCACGCAGGCCATGCGTCCGGATCAAAGCCAGATCGTCGACGACTTTGTCACGATCTACGAGCCTCGGATCGAAGGTGGCCGGTTCGCTCCGCCGAACATTGCCGGTTCGACCTCATGCGTGTCGGCGTCGGCGCAAAACGCCGAAGGCGCGTTCCTGATGCTCGGCTTCCTGACCACCGCGTCGATCATGGCCATGAACGAAGCCAACGCGAACGGTGTGGCGCCCGGTTACAAGTCGGTTCTGGAGAACGAGAACCTGCAAGCCGTCTCGCAGCCGGCCAAGGTGTGGGGCGACTCGTTGCATCACGCCTGGTGTTCGCCGCGCCTTCCCGGCGCGTTCCCGATCGAGCAGGCGATCGGCAACGAGATCAACCGTGCCGTCGTCGGCCGGATCTCCGCGAAAGAGGCGCTCGACAACGCTGCCGCCGCGGTCAAGCAGATCATGACCGACAACGGGTTCTATTCCGGCAATGATCCGGTCGACTACGCCGCTGCGGCGCCGGGTCTTTATGTTGGCGAAGGCAAGCCTTTACCGTTCTGATAGGCTGGGCTTGAACCAACACGGACACAGGACCCCGGTATGACGCGTTCCTCCCTGTCGGGGGCCGGGGTGGCCACGGCTGCCCCGGTACCTTCGGCAACTCGGACCTTCAGGCGGCGAAACAAACGCCTGAAGGTGCTTTTTCCCTACCTTCTGGTCGCGCCGGCGGTCCTTTATCTCATGATGATCACGCTCTATCCGGGCGTGTACGCGATCATTCAAAGTTTTTACGCGGTCAAATTCGGGCCCTGGCGGCCGGTCGGATTTGCCAACTACGCCAATCTCTTAAACGACTATCAGTTCTGGGGCGCGTTGTGGAACACGCTGGTGATCGGCTCGATCTCCCTGGCGCTGCAATGCGTGATCGCGCTGACCCTGGCTTTCTTTGCCTATCGTGACCCGTGGGTTCAAGGCTGGCGGATCATTTTCCTGATCCCGATGCTGTTCATGCCTTCGGCAGTCGCCTTCATCTACAAACTCGCGTTTCTCGACGCGCGGGTGTTTTCCGACATTCTGATCCGCCTCGGGATGATCGACACCCATCTTGCCATCCAGTCCTCGGTCTGGATGAGCCGGTCGCTTCTGATCCTGGCCGATGTCTGGCAATGGACGCCGTTCCTGTTCATCATTTTTGTCGCCGCCCTTCAGGGTCAGGACGAGGAAGTGGAGGAGGCCGCCCGCCTGGACGGAGCGTCCTGGTTCCGGATCTTCTGGTACATTTCGTTGCCGCTCATGAAACCGGTCATCGTCGTCGCCTTGGTCTTGCGGGCGATCGATATCACGACGATGTTTGCCAATGTGTTCATCATCACCAAGGGCGGACCGGCCTTCGGGACCGAGACGATCAGCTATTTCATATACCGGACCGGCTTCAAGTTCTTCAACTTCGGCTACGCGTCGGCGGCCTCGGTGATCATGTTGATCCTGACCATCATCATCGCGCAGCTTGTCGTGAAGCGCGCCTTCGTGTCGTCGCGGAGTTAGGCCCCGTGGGTGAATGGGAGACGCATGCCGTGAGACAAGAGGCAGGAGATGTCGGGAAAGGCCCTATGGGACGCATGGGCCCGACGGTCAAGCCGCGCTTTGTACCTGATCGACGTCGTATGTCTCGCCCGAGGCACTGGGCCCGCATCGCTCACTTCCGCCGCAACTCCGGCTTGATCATACGGGGGCAGTACCCGCGCCGGATTTCCTTGATCTTGTCCGATGCGTTTCCCAGCGAAATGTATCTCCATCGCGTCAAAGAGGCCTAGGTCATGGCAAGCGTTCGCAGGTCCCGCGGCGAGAGCCATTTCACACGCTACCTGATCCTGGGGGCCTGGGCGTTTTTCTGCCTCGCCCCGGTGTTGTGGTTCCTCTCCATCGGCCTCAGACCCCGGGTGGAAATCATCACCCCGCAGCCGATCTACTGGCCGACTTTCTCGCTCGATGCCTGGCACATGATCTGGGAAGACTGGCCGATGGCCAAATATCTTAGGAACTCGGTTCTGGCGATCATCGGGTCGGTGCTGATCGATCTGGTGCTTGCGATCCCGGCGGCCTATTCGCTCAGCCGGTACCAGTACCGCGGGCGGGACGACATCGGCTTTTACATCCTGTCGACGCGCATGATGGCGCCGGCGATCGTGGCCATTCCGATCTTCTTCCTGTTCCGCAATTTCGGCCTGCTCGACACGATCTGGGCGCTCATGCTCATTTATGCCGCGATCAATCTCAGCGTCGTGACCTGGATCATACGCTCCTATATGCTTGATATTCCGAAGGAACTTGAGGACGCGGCGCGCACCGACGGGGCGTCCGATCTGAGGATCCTCTGGGAAATCATCATTCCAGCGATCTTGCCGGGCATCATCACCGCGTCGGTGATCGCCATGATCTTTGCGATCAACGAATTCCTCTTCACGCTGCTGATCGCATCAACGCCCAACGCCTATACAATGTCCGTCGCGCTGGCGAATTTCACCGGCGGATCCGACGGCGTGATCTACAACGCAATCGCACTCGTCGCCTTCCTGGCCTTCCTACCGGTCTTTCTTGTGGTGGTTGCCATCCAGAAGCACTTGTCGCGTGGCCTGACGATGGGCGCGGTCAAGGGATAAAATTATGGCACGGATCGAGTTGTCGGGAATCCAGAAGAGATGGGGTGCGGCCTGGGGCGTCCGGGACGTCAATATCGACATCGCCGATGAGGAGTTCGTCGTCTTCCTGGGGCCGTCCGGCTGCGGCAAGACCACGACCATGCGCATGATCGCCGGGCTTGAGGACCCGACCGAGGGTGACGTGCGCATGGACGGCCAGTTGATGAACGACATCGACGCCCGGGACCGGGACGTTGCCATGGTGTTCCAGGGCTATGCCCTTTATCCGAACATGACCGTTTATGAAAACATCCGGTTTCCGCTCCGGATGCGCGGCGTGCCCAAGGAACAGCATGATGACATGGTGCGCCGGGCCGCCGCGATGGCCGAACTCAGCGACTATCTCGACCGCAAGCCGGCGGCCTTGTCGGGCGGTCAGCGCCAGCGCGCCGCCCTGGCTCGCGCCATCGTCCGCGAACCCCAGGTCTTCCTCATGGATGAGCCGCTGTCGAACCTCGATGCCAAATTGCGGCAGGCCATGCGCGTCCAGATCAAGCACATTCAGCGGGAGTTGAAGATCACGACGGTCTACGTGACCCATGATCAGATCGAGGCGATGACACTGGCCGATCGGATTGTCATCATGCAGTCCGGTTTGATTCAGCAAATCGGCACACCGGATGAGATCTACAACAATCCCGCCAACACATTCGTCGCCGGATTCATCGGCGCGCCGCCGATGAATCTGATTAGTGGCAGTCTTTCCGGCGGCACCTTTACGGCCGAAGGCGTGTCGGTATCCGGCTTGCGCACCGATCTTTCCGGGCGCGTGACGCTGGGCATCCGGCCGGAGGATTGCAGTCTGTCCGAAACCGATGCGCATTTGACCGGCCTGGTCTATGGGGTCGAACCAACCGGCGACATCACCTATCTGACCATGAAGACGGGCGACAAACTGTTCGAGGTCAAGGCCGGCCGGGATTTCCGCGCCGCGCTTGACACCCCGATGAGCGTCGCATTTGACCCGGACCGCATTTGCCTCTTTGACTTTGAGACCGGAGAACGCCTGGGCTAGGCCAGTTGGACGAACTGAAGATGCATTTCGTCCACCGGGCCTAGAGGGAGCACCGCATGCGATTTGATTACACCTCCATGGGATTTTACACCTTTGACGCCTTGTGCCGGCCAGTGAACGATCTGCCCCCAGGAGGAAACACCTTTTTTGTCGAGGACTTTGCTCTGGCTGTGTCCGGGGCGGCCGGATCAGCGGCAATTGTCGCGGCCAAACACGGCATGAAAGTGCAGGCCGTCGGCGGCGTCGGAAACGACCTGATGGGCGATTGGGTCCTGCGCCGCCTTGCTGATTTTAACGTCGACACGGCGTGCATGCAGCGGTGTGAGGGGTATTCGACCTCGTCGAGCATCGTCACGACCCGGCCGGACGGCGCCCGCCCCGCGCTTCATAAACTGGGTGCGACGGCCGGCTTTTATGTCGACGAGACCATGATCGACCACGTGCTGGACACGAAGATCTTTCACGTCGGCGGGGTCGGGTTGATGGACCGGATGGATATGGGCCGCAATGCCGAGGTGATGGCCGAGGCCAAGGCCAGGGGCTGCATCACGACGCTCGATGTGTTCGCCTCCACTCCGGATGATCTTTCCCTCATCCGGCCGCTTTTGAAAAGCACCGACTACTTCATGCCATCCGAAGAAGAGGCGATGGCGCTGTCCGGGCTTACCGATCTTGAAGAGATCGCCGGGTTCTTGCTGGAACAGGGCGCGGGCGCAGTGATCCTGACCTTGGGCGCCGATGGTGCCATGTACCGGGACCAGCGGGGAGCCCGGATCGACGTTCCGGCCTTTAACATAGACGTGGTCTGCACATGTGGCTGCGGCGATTGTTTCAACGCGGGCTTTGCGACCGGCCTGCATCTTGGCCGGTCCATGGAGGATTGCGTCCGCCTCGGCCAGGCGGCCTCGGCGCAAAACGCCATGGGTCTTGGCTCCCAGGCCGTGGTCAGCTCGCTCGAGGGCACGCTAACTTTCATGGAAAACACGCCAACGCGCTGCTATTCTGCGGCGTGAGCCGATAGCTTTAAGCGGAAGCGCCAAATGCAACAACCGCCGCCCTTGTTTCTCTTGACCGCGATGCAAAAGCCGCTTCGGGATGCCATGCGCGGCGTGGCGACCTTTGCGGAAATGACGGAAGAGGCGTTGGAGCCGGCGGCCAACATGTTGCCGGATCCGGTGCGGTCAACTGTGCGCTCCGCGCTCGATGCCCTTGAAGAAGCGGGCACCAAGTTCATCAATTCCTCCATCGCGTTTGAGGACATTCTGGTTGCCTCTGACGTCCTGATGGGCAAGGAGAGCGGCGCGCAAGCGCAGGAACGATGCGCCAGCGTGATTGCATTTGCCTGGGAACGGCTCTGGCAGGCCGGCAAACATCAGCATCACTTGATGATCAGCGAAACGATCCTGGCCGCCCGGTTGGCGTCCAAATCACCGGTTTCAGGTGAAACGCCGGGTCAACGGGCCGCGCAGCTCCTGTCGAGCATTCGCCAGTCGTCGGCCATCGGCCGGGCGCCGGGCATGCCGGGCCGGCATACGGCCGAGGACCAGGAAGTCATCGACCTTGCGCTGGTGTCAACGATGGTCTGGCTTCTTGCCGCGCGCGCGGTGAACCTGGACGAGGAGGAGCGTCTGCTTGACCTGTCCTCCGCCCTTTCGCTCGCCATGAAGGCCGACATTTTCGCGGCGATCGACGATCCGGAGCATGTGGCCCGGCTCTTGCCGACCCTGGCCGCGCATCTTTAGGACTGCGGCCATGACGCTTCCAGATCAACTCAGTGCGGAAATGCCGGTTCGCAAATCGGCCCGCCGGCTCCGGTGGTTCATCGCCGCGTTCGAGGAACAGGTCAAACATACGTCGAACGAAACGGGCAACCGCTACAGCGTGGACCGGGACATTTTGGCGAAGGTGTTCGTCGACTGGCTGAAGGCCTTTAATGCCCAAAAGCCGACCCGGTCCGACGACAAGCCCGCCTATGTCGGTTTCGCCGCCGGTCTGATGCTCCGCACCTTGATCAAATACGCGCCGGCGCGCGCCGTGTTTCAGCCTGGAGATGTTGATGAATCGAAGCCGGCTTATTTCTGGCCGGAAGGATTTCTCTACGTGACCTTTTGCCTGAATGTGCGGGCCCTTGTGCTGGAGAGCGATTTTCACGGCAAACAGACGGCGAGCGATCTGTTGAACGACCAAAGGACGTGGTGGAGCTTCAAGGAGAACGTCGACACCGATCCGTCCCTTGCGATTGCGTTTCTCGACCTGTTTGCCGGCGACGAACCGGAATGGACCACGCCCGGCCTGTTTCGGTCGGGCCGGTTGAAGGAAATCGCCCGCGGGATCGACACAAAAGAACGGCTTCAATTCGTTGACTGATGTGGTCGTCCGAACAGCCGCGCAGGAAAAGCGGAGCCCCGGCAAATGCCGATGCGCCGGCCGGGAGGGCATATGTCGGTCGCCGTCGTGATCGTTGCCGCCGGACGCGGGCGCCGCCTCGGCGGCGAAGTCCCCAAGCAATACATCCCGCTTGCCGGCGCCTGTTCGTTGCGCCGGTCCGTCGAAGCCTTTCTACAGGTCGACACGGTCGACCATGTCCGCGCCGTCATCAACGCGGAGGATGAGGATCTGTGTGCGGCGGCGCTTGGACCCGTATCAGACCCGCGCTTGCTGGCACCGGTTCATGGCGGCACGACGCGGGCCCATTCGGTCAGCCTTGGTCTTGAATCGCTGGAAAGCCATGCGCCGGATCTGGTGCTGATCCATGATGCCGCGCGCCCATTCATCAGCAAAGACGTGATCACGGCGGTCGTGGCCGGCTTGGCGGCGGCCGATGGGGCGTGCGCGGCCTTGCCATTGGTCGATGCCTTGTGGAAGTCGGAGGACGGCCACGCGGGCGAACCTGTCCCGCGCGAGGGGCTGTGGCGCGCCCAGACCCCGCAAGGCTTTCATTTCGACCGGATCCTTGAGGCCCACCGGCAGCATGACGGCAGCGGTGCGGACGATGTGGCAGTGGCAAGAGAGGCCGGGCTTGATGTCAGGTTCGTCCCGGGCTCGGAGCGCAATTACAAGATCACCACCGCCGCGGACCTTGAGCGCGCCCTGGTTGACCTGCAATTGATTGAATTGAATGCGAAGGCGATACGGCGCGCCGAACCCCGGCGCTGACGGCCCTTGGACCGCGTCGTTTCCTCCCGAAACCCCACTCCTGTTCGATTTGACGTGGTGATGAGACGTTTTGGTGATCGACCCTCACCATGCCGCCCCGGCCAACGAGCCGGGGCCAAGCACTTCCCGGGCCAAGCACTTCGCGGAAGGTGTTGCTTTCCAAAACATACTGCAGTGGTTGCTGGGTCCCGGATGGCCGCTGCGCGGCCTCCGGGAAAGCATTGAGTTGCTGGCCGCCCCCTGCCAATGCACATGTCAACAAACATATTTAAAGCGCAAAGCGAAAACAATTCAAGGACATATGCCAGACGTTGGATTTTCCACTGGGCACAGGCGCACCTCATGCCCGAACAACCGGCCATTCGCCGCCCAGGTCCGGCAGACTAGCGAAGGAACATGACTTGGCGCGGCAGGCTTATGGCATGCTCACATAGTAGGCTGCGATTTGCCAGGATTTCCCACTATCATCTCCGTGTGTCGACGAATGTTGGAGCCGGCAGCGGCAAATGGCAGAAGATGCAATAGAAGCAGGCCCGGACAGCCGGTCATCGATCATTGCTATTCTATCGGTGAATTTTGTCGGCACGTTGGGCTTCTCGATCGTCGTTCCCTTCATGGTGTTCCTGGTGGCCAAATGGGGTGGCAACGCCCTCGTTTATGGGGCGTTGGCCTCGACCTATTCGGTATTTCAACTCATTGGCGCGCCCATTCTTGGCAGATGGTCCGACCGCGCCGGCCGCCGGAAAGTCCTTCTTTTCAGTCAGATGGGCACGATGCTGTCGTGGATGATCTTCTTGGTCGCCTTTTATCTGCCGGCAGACGCCCTGCTTGACGTTGACAATGTCCTTCTGGGCCAGTTCAGCCTGACACTGCCGCTGATCGTGCTTTTTGTCGCGCGCGCCGCCGATGGCCTGACCGGGGGCAACGTTTCGGTCGCCAATGCCTATCTGGCCGACGTCACCGATGAAGACCATCGGACCGAAAATTTCGGCCGGATGGCGATGTCGACGAATGCCGGATTTATCCTCGGTCCAGCGCTCGCCGGACTGTTGGGGGCAACCGCGTTCGGCGAAATGCTCCCCGTGATTGCGGCGCTGGTCATTTCGATCATCGCCAGCGTGTTGATCCTGTTTGGGCTGAGGGAGAGCCGAACTGAAATCCTGACCAGCAAGCCGGGGATGCGGAACGCATGCAAGGTTTTCGGCCAGGAAACAAAGGAAGTCTACCGCCTGAAAGGCTGTGACGAGACTTCCTACGCGGACATCGTCAGATTGCCCTTGATGCCGGACCTGTTGACCGTGAATTTCCTGGTGATGCTGGGCTTCAGCTTTTTCTACATCGCCTTTCCGGTCCACGCGGCCCTCAGTCTGCAATGGACCGTGACCGATACGGGAATATTCTTTGCGGTGCTGAGCTTGTGGATGATGATTGTCCAGGGACCGTTGCTGACACGCCTGTCCAAGACCGTCGCAGAACGCGTGCTCGTGACGGCCGGCGGCCTGATCCTGAGCGCCGGATTTGCCCTGCTTTTATGGAGCGCGACGGCAACGATCTATCTGGCGGCCCTATTGATCGCGCTCGGCAACGGCTTGATGTGGCCGACCTTCACGGCGGTTCTGTCCAAATATGCCGGTGACCAGCTCCAGGGCGCCGTCCAGGGATTTGCGAGCAGCCTGGGCGCCGCCGCAAGCATCGTGGGCTTGATCGGCGGCGGATTGCTCTACAATTTCGCGGGACCCTGGGTTTTTGCCCTTTCGGCAGGGATCATCGCCATCGCGGCGCTCATCGCGGGCACTTCCGGGCCAGAGAAAGGCTCGCCCGCGCCCGCAACGGGATGACAGTGACGGGCAGCTTTTTTGGGCCCAAGATCCGGTCGATCGCCAAGGGCGGAAAAACAGCCGCGTCGAAAAGTGTGCGATCACTTTAACTTTGAGCAGACCCGTGCGGGCGAAGGCGTCCTTCTCCTTCGCGCATTCAAAGGGGGAAAGGTCCAGCTCGCAATCGCTCGGATTGAAGGGGGAAGGTCAGTTAGACCAATTTAAATTGATAAGAACCCATTTGCCCAATCCCGCACTCCGACAGACATGATTGTCCATGGTTGATCTGTGAGTTTGTTCCCTGCACGGCAGCACCGATCGACAATCTGTTCGCAGGACTTGAAAGTCCTGTTTGACAGCCAGGTGTCGCGCATGAATTGCCAGATGTTCTCTACCGGATTGAGTTCCGGTGCCTTGGGCGGCAAAGGCGGGATCGTAATGGTGTCCGGGACTTCAAGCTTGCCGGTCATATGCCAGCCGGCCGGTCCATCATCAGGAGCGCATGGGCTCCCGGGCGCACAACCTGGGCCGCGATGTCATCGAGTTGGAGCTGCATTATGGCCGTGTTGCAGCAGGGGACAACAAAACCGGCGCCAACGCCTCTTTGCGGACAAATGGCGCCGAAAATCCAGGCCGACTTGGTGCGCTGATCCTTCTGGGCCACCGGCCGGGTTCCCTTGCGCGCCCACCGCCGTGTGATCTTGGTTTTCTGGCCGACACGGGCCTCGTCCTGCTACCAGATCTCTAGTGGTGTTTGCGGCCCCAGTCGGGCTCTGCGGGCTTCGAGTTCCGCGCGGAAGCTTTTTCTAAAAACCTCCAGCGCAGGTTCGTTCTGCCCGTGGTGGCGCGGGCGGGCCGTCAGCTTGACAAAGCCCATGTCCTTCAAGGCGCCGCTCACCGTCGTTTCGCAAACGCTCACGCCATAGTCCTCACGGAGCCAGACAACCAGATCCTTGATCCGCCCGCAGACCACCCCCAGCGGACCACCTCACGCTCCGCAGGGATCGGTCCGTCCTCGACGATCCGCGCCAAGGCGGCACGATGGGTCAACCGTCAGTTTGGGGGCCAGCACCGGGAGGTTTGCGGTCAATCAAGCCTTCAGGGCCCCCGGCGTTGAAGCGCAGAACCCAATCGCGGATCACCTGAAGCGTGACCCCGCCGATCCGGGCCGCCTCAAGGCGCTTGCTGCCCTCATAGATCGACGCAAGGGCCAGCTAAGGCCGCGTTTGATTGGCATCGACCGACCGCTTGGCAAGACCCCGCAGCGTCCCGGCATCAAATTCCCCGCGAAGTGAAATCCGGCCACCCATGGCAAACGCCCCGTTTGCCATCGTGAATCATGATTTGCCCCATAAGGGGAAGCCTGAATATGAGCCACCGATAATTGAGATTGGTATAAGTCTCCAGACAATCTACACAAAGGAAACGGGCGATGGTGGCGACCACTCTCATTGCGACCGACTTTTTCGTAGGTAAAACGAGATGGTACCGGTGTGGACCTTAACGGGACAAGTGGACTATTTGTTCCGAGTGTTTTGCAAAGATCTCGACGGTGGGTTCACCTGCTAAATTCGAAACTGCCCGATCATGATGCACATATCAGTGTCCATGAATATCACTTCCCCACTTCCACAACCGTATCCGCGATCTGCGCCACCATCTCGTCGTGTGTTATAAGCAGAACGCAGAAGCTGGGGACCAGTTCCTGAATAAGGCGCAGTATCTCGGCCTTTGTGGTCTTATCCATTGCAGACGTCGCTTCGTCGAATATGAAGAAGTCCGATCCCCGATAGATTGCCCGGGCAATTGCCAATCTCTGCCGCTCTCCACCGGAGAGCTTAAAACCGCGTTCCCCTATCTCGGTTTCAAAACCTTCTGGTAACGACTGGACAAGGTGCGACAACTTAGCCATCTCAACGGCTTTTTTAAGCAAATTGCTATCCGGATTCTCCGTAAGAGCAATGTTGAATGCCAGGTTTGCTTTAAACATCACTGCGTCCTGGGGGACGACAGACGTTCGGCGCCGAAGATCGACGCCGTTGATTCCAGCAAGGTTTTGGTCGTTGATCAAGATCTGGCCGCTCGTCGGAACCAGCATTTTCATGAGCATGCGAACGATAGTGGATTTTCCGCTGCCCGATTTGCCGATAATTGCGGTGGACGTCCCCCGGTTCAATTCAAAGGAAACGTTTTTCGTCGCCCATCTGCCATCGGGATACCTGTACCCGACATTGCGAACTTGAACCCCGTCGATGCGGCCGGACAGTTTCAAATCATCCTGCGATGGCTCCCGCGCAATTGCGAAGATCTCCAGATACCGCTTCACTGCCTCAATCGATTGCCGGGTGCCTCGGTAGGAAAAGCTGAAGTTTTCCATCGATCTGAACATCTGCAAAGCGCAGGTGTTGGTGAGTACGAGCGCACCAACCGACAATTCTCCCGCCACGGTGTCGGAAACCGCAATCCAGATGGCGAAACTGAAGCCGGCAATAAGTATCGCGACGAGCAATAGGCCAAAAAGCCCGCGGTTCGTAAAAAAGCGCATGAAAGCCGTATGCGCGGTGTTTAGCTTTGAGCGATAGGCTTCTGTAATGCTGCCTTCCACCGCAAGCGCCTTGATGCCTTCCGCATTCAGGACAGCGTCGCCGGCCGCACCTTGGGCATCGATCGTTTTGCCGAGGGCGTCTTTCAAACGACGGCTCACCCGCTCAGTTCCAAGGACCAAAACGACGAGGTAGACGACAATCGATCCCAGCACAGCGAGAGAAATCTCAACATTTACGAAAAGCAGGAGAACCGTTGTCGTCAGCACCACCTTGAATATCAGGGGGGATAATTGAACAAACAACATGTTGGTTATGGCCTGGATGCCTGCCATCCCCTGACCAACGATTGAATCCAGTCGGCCGATTGACCGGTTTAAATGAAAGTCCAATGGCAGCGACAACACGTGCCTGAGATAGGTTTCGCGAATGCTATTTAGAAGCTTGCTTTCTGCCGGCTGGTAGACCAGCCACCTTTGTTCGATGAGCATTTTCGCCAACCCGAAAATGATCACGGATGAGACTATGAGCGTCACAGCAAGAGATTGGGAGACGTCTTGCGACTGGAACTGGTCTATGCCTTTTGAGAATAGCAACGGTGCCGCAGACAGCAAAGCACTCGCCAAAAAGGACAGAACTACGCTTGCCCCGAGCAAGACGAAAATTGTCCGGAATTCTTTTTGCTGTGCAATAGACGTCAATAGACTGCGCGCTGCCAGTTGAAGATTTACCTCTTCATTTGGTCCTGGATCATCCGAATGCGTGCGTTCTACGTTCATAGCCTCCCATGTCCTCAATCACATCAACGATAGGATCGGAGCGAAACGCCTTTGCCTCCAATATTCGAGACAGGGCTCCAGCATGATGGCCGAGACAGCTTAGGAGCTCCGAACTGTTCAACAAGCGGCTTATTTGATCGGCCATTGCGCTCACCTCTTGCGGATCTTCGATGACCATCACATTCACTTCTTCCGCAAGCTGGTCTTTGAAATAGACCTTGTTGAATATCTCTCTGCTTAGCAACAGCGGCCGCTTGCAGGCCAGGACTTCGCGAGGCACTTGAGGACCATGGAATTCAATGGGAAACCGGTTTTCCAGAAACGCGACCGTACTGCACGAACGGATGAAGGCAGGGATCCGCCACGGGGCGACCGGCGGCAGGATTGTCACCCTGCCCTTCAACGAAGGTTTCTGATGCAAATAACGAAGTGCGTGTTGCAAGCGATATGGAGTTGCGCTCCAGATGCCGCGGTAGCAAAACGCGTCACCGCGCTCCGCCAACTGCTCGAGCGCATCGAGAAGATGATAGGTTCCCTTCACCTCGGCAATCTTGCCGTAGGTCCCAATCACAGGCCCGTCGCAGTCCAAGCTTGATTGGTTCCATTCGTTAAGTGCGTTTAAAGTCTCCGGATCAAGCCGATACCGTGAAAACCAATCCACACTGTGCTCAAGGACTGTTCTCAAATCGAAATCTTCGTGACGCTGCGAAAAGCTGTCACAAAGCCGCCTACCGCGGCAACGGACAATAGCAGTTTCGCTCACACCGGCAGATCTAAGGATTTCTATGGCATCCTGATTTCTGCCAGTGATCACTTGAGCCGCTTGCGACAGTGCCCAGTCATAAAATCCTTTTAGCCCGCCGAGGTTCCTCATCCGGCCTATGTCGCTGCCGGCATGACGCAGGACCACCGGAACGCCGAACATCTGCCCAATGACAGAGGCTACCATCCCATAAGGTTCCAGATACCAGCCAACGATCACGTCCGGCCGGTTCTTTTCGACGGATTCCAAACAATAGCTCATGAGCTGGCTGAAATATGGAGGAGCCCACGGAATGTAAGACTGGGGCGGAACCTCATCGATGTTCTGCAGGTGCATGCTTTCCTCGCCCGACACCAGACTTACGTCGTCTCTAGGCAGAAACATTTGCCGGAAGCCGATCGGCATAGCGTTGGCGTTGGTAAGCACATCGAGGCTATGTCCCGCCGCCGCGATATCCCGACAAGCCAGCCATGTCTCTCTTGCGACCCCGCCTTGAATTGGCGGTACTTTCCCGAGCAATAAAACGTGCATATTAGAACCTCTCGGCCGAGACCCCGGGAAGTCTCCCGGGGTCCTTGAATCACGGACTTAATGGACCGTACAGCTATGACCGGAACAGCCACTGCAGGCCGAGCAGCCTTTGCACGCGGCTGCTGCGTGAAGACCAGTCGGTCGGGGCCAGTAAGCCATGGGCGCCGGCTCCTGATAGACCGCTTCGTAATCTTCCAGGAACGTGAGGTAGTGATCGAGCGTATCGTCGCTCATCTGACCGTCGGCCTCCGGAACATGGTGAAGGAAGTGGCCGGCGACGGCCTCGCAGAACGCCGCATAGTCGCGCGTGAAGATCACGAACGTGTGCCACAGCTCGTCCACGGCACCGGTCATGCCGTAGTATTTTCCGTGCTGGGTCGCGGTGGCCGCCAGAGAGAGGAAGCGGATCATTTCACGCATGTGATCCGTGGCAATGTCGACCGAGAACCCCTGTTCCTTCTGATAGCGGGCAAGAACGTGATCGAGATTGAACCTTTCGGCCGTCTTGGTCCGGTTCAAGGCGTCCGCGACGAATCCGGGAATAGACTGCGCATATCCTTTGGGTTCTTCGACGTACTGGTCGCCCGAAAACGCTTCACGCGTCGGAACTCCGCTTTTGCCAGCCGTGGCGGACTGGCGAACTTCATCAGAATCCGCGTTTGGAACGATGCCGGCCGGCAGTTCAAAATGTATGTGCTCCTGTTTCATAACTGGTCTCCGAACAGAACCTGAAAGTTGCATTCACGACGGAGATTAGCCGCTCGAAATTAGGCGAAAATGTGCTTTCTAATAATATAACTATAATATAAATCGAATATATTCTGGTTATAATTGGTTTTAACGCACAATTGCACTGTATATCTCATAATTATTCGAGCTATATTTTATTGCGTTATTTCGAAGTTCCCGAGTCTTTGAAAGGGTGGTTTTGTAATCCTGGCTCAATATTGATGAACGTAGTGAGCACAGATTTGAAATCACTTCCTCTTTGTCCTCGCGATATGGCGCAATGCAGGAACGGTATGGGCGCGTCCGGCGAAGTTCATGCAGAAACAGTCGTGAACTATGATCATTCATCAGCGTGGCCGAGACGCCTTCGAGCATCAGGTCAATAGAGTCCGGCTGTAGATTTTTGGGACAAATATGAACATCGTCGAGTTGCTGTGAGCGAAGTGGGGGACGATCGGCGGGATTGTTCAACCGCCAGATAGCAGCGCACTTCGCCAATATGTACATGTTATTATAAGCATTAATGAGAGAGTTATAGTCTATCTTCGAGATAAAATATCCTTTGCTTCTGCTATAATTCAATAAATCTTCCGAAGACAAACGGATCAAAGCTTCTCGTATTGGCAGGGGACTCACTTTTAATTGGCAGGACAGATCCTTGACGTTAATAAACGTATCGACACCAAGTTGTCCGTCGAAGATCCTTGCACGAATAGAAAGGTAAATCTCGTGGTCGGTGGCGATCACTGTACATCTCCCAACACAACCCGCTAAGGTAGAGTTGATAAAAATATACAACCAATATGGCGGTTTGTTGTTTTTGAATGGGGAGAAAGTTTGCGCTGTTTATTCATACGCTAATTCCACGCGAGACCTTTGCCCGCTTCCTCTGCCCGGGGGGCTTCAATCTCGGCATTCAATGCGAGCAAATTGGTCTGCCCCGTCTCCACCGGTACCTTTGGCCTCATGGCCGGTTCACACCTCCAAAACACCCGCTGAAAAGAGTGAATCATGCAAAATGCCGATGTAAAGTTGCAAGGAAATAGCCGCTTTCGAGCAGAAAACTTGCAAAAACAAATACTGGCAAGCAGCTAAATCCAGTGCGATCTCAGCTGCTTGTCAATTCTTCACAGCCGACGCAACACTGCGTGAAAAAATCGAATATTGCGGCAAACCACTCCGATACTATGACGAAATTTTCGAACACTCTATGGTATTTTTATCAAGCCTTTGGAAAATATGGGAAAACGGAGAGATTGAACATCGTCAAACGGTCTTAAAATTGGCGTTTGATGACCGTTTGGCATACTGCCGCGAACAAGGTTTTCGAACACCCAAATTGTCCTTTATTTCAGGGCTTTAGATGAAATTTGCAGGAGTCAAATGTCCTTCCCGAGAGATGGGTAACAGGTCGTTCGGGAGACATAGGTTACACTTTTGGCCCTTTGCGGAGGATGCAGGGGTGCCGTGGAAGGAGTGTAACGTGGAAGATGAACGACTTCGTTTTGTGGCACGGTTGCTGGACGGCGAGAAGATGGCTCCGCTCTGCCGTGAGTTCGATATCTCGCGCAAGACCGGTTACAAGTTGCGGGAGCGTTATCAGGATTTTGGTGTTGCGGGTCTGACGGACCGCTCGCGCCGCCCGTACCGGCAAGCCAACCAGTTGCCGCTGCCGGTGGAAAAAACGATTTTCCGGTTAAAGCAGGACAGGCCGAGCTGGGGAGCGCCCAAGGCATGTGCCCGGCCTGACCGGGTATCCGAGAGGCTTTGCGGCGGCGCTATCCCGATGCGCCTACACCCGCGATCAGCACGGTGCATGCGGTGCTCGACCGTCATGGCCTAGTCAAGCGCCGAGGCCGGCGCCGGAACAAGGCAAGAGGCACACCGCTGTCGCCCGGGTTGCACCCAAACGATCTGTGGTGCGCAGACCCTCGGGTCAAGCCCGAGGGCATGCTTCAAGGCCTGTCCCCGCGTAAGCGGAGAGCGAGTTCATGCTGGCCGACCGGCGCTATTGCTATCCGCTGACGATCACGGATCATGCCAGCCGCTACTTGTTTGCCTGCGAAGCCCTGCACACCACCAAGGAAGCCTATGCCTTCAAGGTTTTCGAGCGCGTTTTCAAAGAATTCGGATTGCCAAGGTCGATCAAACCGACAATGGCGTGCCCTTCGCAAGCCCCAATGCCTTGTTCAATCTGTCCCGGCTTTCGGTCTGGTGGCTCAGACTGGGGATCGAGGTGGAACGCATCAAGCCCGGCCATCCGGAACAGAACGCTCGTCATGAGCGCATGCATCCCACGCTCACGCTGGAGACCACCAAGCCGGCCGGGAGCACGTTTCTCCAACAGCAGGCCAGATTTGATGACTTCAACAACGAACGGCCTGATCAGGCCTTGGCCATGCAGTATCCCGCGGAACGCTATTCACCCGCGCGACGTGTCTATCAAGGCGTGCCGGACATCGACTATCCGTTCCATGACAAGACCGTCATTGTCACCGCCCGCGGGCGGATCTGCAGGCATCGCAAGAAGATCAATCTCAGCCAGGTTTTCGCAGGCCAGGCTGCCGGCATAAAGCAAACCGACGACCATATCTGGTTGGTCAGCTTCCTGGATTATGATCTGGGATACTTCGACGACGAGACCTGCAGAATGGAGCCCATCAAGAACCCTTTCGGCGCAAATGTGTTACCTTTGTCGTCGGAATAAACTGTAACCTATGTGTCCGGATCGGACAAAGTGAGCTTATCGAGAGATAGCTGACAGTTCATTCCAATCACATGGTTTACACATCTGGCATTTGGGGGAGCCCCGAATGCCTTGGAAAGAGTGTAGACCTATGATTGAACGCCTCCGTTTTGTGGCCCGGTTGCTTGAAGGTGAGAAGATGGCGCCGTTGTGCCGCGAGTTCGGCATTTCGCGGGTGACAGGTTACAAGATTTTTGAACGCTACAGGGAATGTGGCCTTGATGGTCTCACTGACCGGAGCCGGCGTCCGTATCGTCAGGCGAACAAGCTTCCCTATCAAATCGAACGCTGCATCCTGGGTCTCAAGCGCGAGCATCCGTCTTGCGGAGCGCCGAAGATCCGCGACAAGCTGATCCGGCAATATCCGATGCTCAAGGCTCCGGCAATCAGCACGGTGCATGCGGTGCTCGACCGTCATGGACTGGTCGAGCGCCGCAAGCGCCGCCGTTACAAGGCCCGGGGAACTGAGCTTCATGACGCGCAGGAGGCCAACGGGCTCTGGTGCGCGGACCCTCGGGTCAAGCCCGAGGGCATGCTTCAAGGCCTGTCCCCGCGAAAGCGGGGAGCGAGTTCATGCTGGCCGACCGGCGCTATTGCTATCCGCTGACGATCACGGATCATGCCAGCCGCTACTTGTTTGCCTGCGAAGCCCTGCACACCACCAAGGAAGCCTATGCCTTCAAGGTTTTCGAGCGCGTCTTCAAGGAATTCGGCCTTCCTGCCGCCATTCGCACCGACAACGGCCTGCCCTTCGCCAGCCCGAATGCGCTGTTCGGATTGAGCAAGCTGTCCGTATGGTGGCTGCGCCTGGGCATCCGGATCGAGCGCATCAAGCCCGGCCATCTGCAACAGAACGCTCGTCATGAGCGCAAGCATCTCACGCTGAATAGCGAAACGGCAAAGCCGGCAGCCTTCAACTTCCTCCAGCAGCAGGAAAAGTTCGATCGCTTCATGGCGGTTTACAATAATGAGCGCCCACATCAAGGCCTCGCTGGCGCCTATCCCGGAGAACTCTATACACCCTCCGCCCGTGTCTACGAACCGTCCTGCGAACCCGAATATCCCTTCCATGAGCGCACCGTACGCGTCACACAATGCGGCCGCATTTGTATCGGAAAGCGGAAGATCAATCTCAGTCAGGTCTTCGCAGGCCAAATCCTCGGACTTCGAGAAGTCGACGAAGACATTTGGCGCGTTTCATTCCTCGATTATGATCTGGGATCCTTCGACAATAAGGAAGATCGGGTCGAGCCAACTAAAAACCCATTCGCCCCGGAGAAAGTGTAAACAGTCTCTCCGGTATTAAATGTAAACCATGTGACAAGACCGGACCTTTATTAATTTGGTGACCCCGACAGGATTCGAACCTGTGACCTCTGCCTTCGGAGGGGTCAGGAATTGATTTTCGCTCGTTTACCTTCGATGACTTTGGCGTACTCTTAGATATTGATTTTTCATCATAAATCAGGTTCCTATAGGTAGTATGGGCTTGTATGAGGCAGGCTCAATAGACGTCAAATTACCTAAAGCGTGCTACCTATGTGCTACCTGTAGATCATGAGCAATGAGCGACTGACCAAAACCATTGTCGAACGAGCGGAGCCACGGGCAAGCGATCACACCATCTGGTGTGGCAAGCTTCGAGGCTTCGGATGCCGGGTTTGGCCGAGCGGCAAGAAGACCTTTATCGCGCAATACCGGATCGGCGGTCGAAGCGGAAAGCTGCGTAAGAAAACGCTTGGCACTTACGGCGTTTTGACGGTCGATCAGGCACGCAAGGAAGCTGAAAAGTATCTTGCACTTGCGCAAACCGGGCAGGACTTGGCGGGTGAAGAACGTCAAGTGCGCACTGAAATGACCGTGTCGGAGCTGTGTGACGAATATCTTGAACATGGTGTTGCGCTCAAGAAAGCCTCTACTGTCGCAACCGATGTTGGCAGGATAAACGCCCACATCCGCCCACTGCTGGGCAAGAGAAAAATCAGCACCGTGAAGCGGGCCGATATCGAGCGGTTCATGCACGACGTGGCCAAAGGCAAAACGGCGCACGACAAGCGAACCGAAAAAGGCCGCTCAATCGTCAGAGGTGGCAAAGGAACCGCAACGCGCACAGTTCGGCTGCTTGGTGGCATTTTTACCTATGCCGTCAACCAAGGCTACCTCGAAACCAATCCGCGCACTGGCTCCAAGCTTTTCAAAGACGGCGCGAAAGAGCGCTTCCTCAGCCAGTCCGAAATCGAGCGCTTAGGCGAAGTGCTCACCGAAGCGGAAACAATAGGATTGCCGTGGCATCTGAAAGACAACGCAAAGACCAAACACAGGCCGGTATCGGAAGGAAACTTGCGAGAGAAAATCTCGCCGCACGTTACCGCCGCCATACGCTTGCTACTGCTTACAGGCTGCCGTTTGCGTGAAATCCTTGACCTGCGTTGGAGTGAAGTTGATCTCGAACGCGGCCTGCTTGACCTGCCGGATAGCAAGACTGGGCGCAAGGTGGTCTATCTATCGGAAGCGGCAGTTGAAGTCTTGGAAGGCTTGCCGCGTGTCGGCACCTATGTGTTTCTCGGCGCATCGCTTGACAAACCACGCTCCGACCTCAAACGACCTTGGGAACGCATTTCACGACATGCAGGTCTTGCAGACGTCAGATTGCATGATCTTCGCCACACTTTTGCATCTGTCAGTGTTGCTAGCGGTATGAGCCTGCCCATGATTGGCGCTTTGCTTGGGCACAAGTCTACAAGCACGACGGCACGCTATGCGCACCTTACCGATGACCCGCTGCGTCGAGCGTTGAACGAGGCCAGCGGAAGCTTGGCAAAAGCCATGCTTTCGAAGCGGGAACCAGACGCATAGTAACCCGCCAGCCGGTTCTCTTCCCGGCAAAATGAAAAAAATCGCTCCAAAACTGTATATGTATCCACCAAGGGGCCTCTCTTGGTGAAACCATACCATTTGGAGAAACCCCATGGACCAGAATCCACTCTCCCCTGATCAGGCGATCCAGTACCTCAAGGCCCGCTACAACAAATCTCTGCGCAAGTCCTATCTGGCGAAGCTGCGCTCTATTGGCGGCGGCGCGCTTTTCTACAAGATCGGATCAGCTGTGTTCTACGACCAAACTGACCTCGACAACTGGGTTTTGAAAAACAGAACACCGAAGGCCGCTTCCGCCACTCAAGCCTATGCAATTCAGAACGGGCTATGCCCCATACTGGAAGAAAGCGAACCGCACTTTCCCGCGTGTGACGATGGCTGGGTCGAGTTGAATTAGAAAGCACTTACAATGACTTACAAGAAATCAAAAGTTGACACCACCTGTGAGTCTGGTTTGTATTGGAAGGTGAAGGCCGCAGGGTCTCACCATGACAACAACCCGATGAAAGGACTTACGTCATGGAACACGAAAACAACGATTTCATCCTCATTCCGGCCAAGGGTGGCGGTGCGCTTGTGCGGCGAAGCGAGATCGCCGGAGGCCGCCCCAATGGACAGGAAGGCGGGATCGTCTACCTCAAGTCTGGCCCCTCGGTCTACACGACCGCAAGCATCCCGCAGATTGCCGGATATCTTGAGGCGGAAGTTGCGCAGGTACGCGACCACTGATCACAGTTATAACCGTGCGCTGCTCATATGGGGTGGCGTACGGATCACTGAGAGGGTTTCGCCATGAAAGAGCGGCGCAACCCGACCGAAGCCCAGACCGTCCGCCGAGTGCGAAGCAAACCTGTAGGGCCGAAAGACCCACGGGCGCGCAACGATGCCTATTGGGCTTTGCGGCAGCAGGGCTATTCTGATGCATTCGCCCGAAGAGCATTTCGCGACATGCTGCCTCGCTTCTATCGTGAGACGATGGCGCTTTCCGGCGAGTACATCGACGACATCGATCCAGACGAGCTTCTCTTTGTTCCGCAGATGAACACGGAACTGAAAACGCTGGCCGTAGTGGTGCGGCCCGAACTCACAGACGAAGTGGCTGCAACAGCGGCTCCAAGAGCGACTGAATACACAATCTGGTCAGAAATGACGCCCGGTCTCGGCGTGCGCGTTCGCCCCTCAGGCAGGCGCAGCTACGTGGTCATGTTCAGGATCGCAGGAACAAAGAAACAAGGCAAAGTCACGCTTGGAAGCCCCGGAAATCTGTCACTGGAAATCGCAAAACGGCTGGCACGTGAAGTGAGGATTGAAGCACTGGCTGGAAACGACCCCCGGCCCATGCACAAGCGCGGTGAACTGCTTCGAAGGATCAAATGAGCAAGGCGCGTCTTGGCCGGGTTCCCCTATGTTACCCCCGCAAAAGAGGGAAACAGGTCGCAGGTGCGGGTTCGCCCAAATGAGTCTGTCCGACTCTTGACGCGATAAACGCCGGTAAACGCATTCATGAAACACAGAAACACCGATGCAACGCCGTTTCGTGCTTTCAGATGCCACCACTGAATCACCATTGTTGGATTCTGTGGTTGAGTCAGGAAGGCGGTATTGAAGTTCGCCAAGCCACTTTGGATTGGCACCGCAACTTACGCACGTTCACCCGCTGGGCCGAGATTGCGTAGGCCAAGGACCACCAGCAGGGCGCCAGCACCCAAAACGAAAGCACCCGTGCGGATAGCACTCAGGACCATGGATCGTAAGACAGGAAGAAGGACTTTGATCACATCTATCCGATGAAAAGGAAGAATGATCAACTCAGGTTACAGGACAGGACAAATCACAGGATAGAGGACCTACTTCTTAGCCTTGCCGGTAGGCTATACCGGCCCAAAAGGTGATGCTGGATGGAAACAGCATCACCGCACCTTGAACTCTTCAGAGTCCAAGCATTTCTGCCGGAGGTGGTGGCGGACGCGTCGCCACTTCCCTTGCTCAAAGCTATCGGAATAGCGCCAAGCGCGATCTTCTTGGATGAGGGCGACTTCCGCAGCGTGTGAGCCGTGTTCGGCAAAAAGGGCCGAAGCCGTTGTCTCGATCTCACATCGTGGGATCAGCCGGGGCCGGACTATCCCCGCCCAGATTTCCCAAAGAAGCGCGCCCCAGATCGGTGCGAGACAAGCAACCCAAACGGCTATTTCCAGCCATGTTCGCCAGTAAGGCATTGATTCTGATCGCGCTCATCTACTACATAAGGTTCTGCCTCTACAACAAATAGTACATGGCTGAAACGGAGTCTATGCAGAACAAAATGTTCGCATGGATATTTTCGCAAAAAGGCTTCGTGAGCGAGCCGATCAAATGGGCATTTCAAACTCGGAAGCTGCTCGGCGCGCCGGGCTGGAGGAGCGTAGGTATGGCCACTACATCGCGGGCCGGCGTGAGCCGGACCTTGCGACGCTGAAGACGATCGCCGGGGTGCTTCAAACCACCCCCAACTGGTTGCTGGGGGTTGCTGACGCTCAGGAAGACGATCCCGCGAAAGCATCGTTCATCGACAGATTTGCAAACGCTGCGAAAGGCATGAACGCCGAAGAACTCGAACTGCTCGTGATTCAGGCCGAGGCAGTCGCCGCGAGAAAAAACACCAAAGTGAAAAACAAGTAATGGCGAACGCGCGCAACGGAAACGGCGATCTTCAGTTTGAAGCGGACCTGTTCAAGGCCGCTGACAAGCTCAGGGGCAATTTGGAGCCATCCGAATACAAGCACGTCGCGCTTGGCCTCATCTTCCTGAAGTACATCTCCGAAGCCTTTGAAGCGCAACGTACCAAGCTCGAGCAGGAGGAATACGCCGACCCGGACGATCCGGAGGAATACACTGCCGCCCGCGTGTTCTGGGTGCCTGAAATTGCCCGCTGGTCCTATCTCAAGGACAATGCCCGCGCCCGTGATCTCGAAATCACCGACCCGGTCACTGGCAACAAGAAGAAGGTCGATATCGGCGGTTTGATCGATGCGGCCATGGAGGCAATCGAGAAGGCCAATAGCACCACCCTTAAAGGTGTTCTGCCCAAGGACTATGGCCGACCAGCGCTCGACAAGACCATGATCGGTGATCTCGTCGTGCTCTTCTCCGACATCACCATGCATACCGAGGGCGAAAAGTCGCGCGACCTGCTGGGCCGGGCCTATGAATACTTCCTCTCGGGCTTTGCCGGGGCCGAGGGCCGCCGGGGCGGCGAGTTCTTTACCCCCCGATCGGTCGTGCGCGTCATGGTCGAGATGCTGGAACCCTACCGGGGCCGCGTCTACGATCCCTGCTGCGGCTCGGGCGGCATGTTCGTGCAGTCGGAAAAGTTCATCGAGGACCATTCCGACCAGCGCCACGTCGAAGAGGCCAAGCGGCAAATCTCGATCTACGGGCAGGAGCGGAACCACACCACATGGCGGCTGTGCAAGATGAACCTCGCCGTGCGCGGGATCGACGCCGACATCCGCTGGAACAACGAAGGCTCGTTCATCCGCGACGAGTTCTCCAATACCTATTTCGACTTCATCCTCGCTAATCCGCCCTTCAACGTTTCGGACTGGTGGCGCGAGAGCCTCGCGGAGGACATAAGATGGGAGGCGTTCGGCACGCCCCCGCAAGGCAATGCTAACTATGCCTGGCTGTCCCACATCTACCACCACCTCGCCCCGCGCGGTACGGCGTGCGTTGTGTTGGCCAACGGCTCTATGTCCTCACAACAATCAGGCGAGGGCGAGATGCGCAAGCGGATGGTGGAACAGGACGCCGTGGATTGCATGGTCGCTCTGCCCGGCCAGCTCTTCTACTCAACCCAAATCCCCGCCTGCCTATGGTTTCTGGCCAAGGACAAAAGCGCCAACGGCCACCGCGACCGGCGCGGCGAGTTCCTGTTCATCGACGCGCGAAAGATGGGCGTGATGGTCGACCGCACGCGGCGGGAGTTCACGGCGGAGGATATCGAGAAGATTGCGGGTACCTATCATAGCTGGCGCAACCGGGATGGCGGCTATGAGGACGTGCCGGGCTTTTGCAAATCGGCGACGAAGGAGGAGGTCAAGAATAAAGGCTATGTGCTGACACCCGGTCGATTTGTTGGCTCAGCCGATGAAGAAGATGACGGAGTTCCCTTTGCCGAAAAAATTGCCGCGTATCGTGAAGAACTGTCAGCCCAGTTTGAGAGGAGCGCCGCGCTTTCATCTCAGATCAAGAACCTTCTCGGAGAAGCTTTTGAATGACCGAGACCGGCAAAAAAAGGCGGATAGGCGGGCGGGAGGCGACCGAAGCTGTCATTCCGGGCGACTACGCAATCTCAGTGGGAGACCCACAAACACCGCTGCCTGCGGGATGGCGATGGCGGCTATTGACGGATTTAGCGAGACTCGAAAGCGGCCATACGCCCAGCCGAAAACGAGACGACTATTGGGGCGGTGACATCCCTTGGATAGGCATTCGGGACGCGACGGCCAATCATGGGCGCACAATCTATGCCACGAATGAAAACACAAACGAGCTTGGCATAGCAAACTCAGCGGCACGAGTCTTGCCTGCTGAAACAGTATGCCTCTCTCGCACGGCTTCCGTTGGCTATGTGATCGTGATGGGTTGCCCGATGGCCACCAGTTAGGATTTCGTAAACTGGATTTGTGGCCCTGACCTAGATTATCGGTTTCTGAAATATGCACTGATTGCCGAGGGAGCCGCGCTTCTACGCTTTGCGGACGGCAGCGTGCACCAAACCATCTATTTCCCGGAGGTGAAGGCGCTGCACATAGCGCTGCCAGATCAGCGTGAGCAAGGAGCGATAGCCACCGTCCTCTCCGCCCTCGACGACAAGATCGAGTTGAACCGGCGGATGAATGAAACGCTGGAGGCTTTGGCGCAGGCGATCTTCAAGGATTGGTTCGTCACCTTCGGCCCCACCCGCCGCAAGATGGACGGCGCAACCGACGCCGTCGCCATCCTCGGCGGCCTGATCGCCGAACCCGCCAAAGCCGCCCGCCTCGCCGCCCTCTTCCCCGACAGCTTTGGTGAGGATGGCCTGCCAGAGGGGTGGGAAGAAGCGACGCTTGACGCAGTCTGTACCGTAAACGACGAAAGCTGGAAGACCAGCAATCACCCTGACAAGGTCACCTACGTTGATCTCTCCAATACAAAATGGGGAGTGATCGAAGCCATCAACATCTTGGCATGGAAGGACGCCCCCAGCCGCGCAAGGCGTATCGCTAGACCGGGGGATACGATTGTCGGCACCGTTCGACCCGGAAACGGTTCCTACGCCTTCATTTCTGACGAAGGCTACACGGCCAGCACAGGTTTCGCCGTGCTTCGCCCCAAGCTGCCCGAGTATGCGAGTTTCGTCTACATCGCATCGACAAGACCGGAAAACATCGAGCGCCTCGCCAATCTCGCAGACAGTCACGGCGGCGCATACCCCGCAGTCAATCCCAATGAGGTGACGAGTACAAAAATAGCGTTTCCCGGTGAACCTGCATTGCTAGCCTTTGATCTGTTGGCAGGCCCGTTCCGCGATCGGATCGAACACAACAAGCAAGAAAACCGCATCCTCGCCAACACCCGCGACTACCTCCTACCGAAACTGATGTCCGGCACGGTGCGCGTGCGGGATGCGGAATCCAGAACGGAGGTGGATATCCTAACTTCTGAGCCTGTCGAAGAGACTAGCGAAACGGTTGTCGCGTTCCCCACCGACTTGCTGGGCGAACCATATCTGACACCGGAACAAGATACCGAGCGTGACGCCGTTATGGTCACGTCTATCGTGATGAATTTTCGCGATGGCGACACGGTGGTTGGCAACGTCAAGGTGCAGAAGGGTTGCTATTTCATTCGCCGGCGCATGGGTATCTCCGTGCAGACATTTGAGAAACAAGCCGCCGGTCCCTACGACCAGACCCTCAATCATGAGGGCGGTCGCGGCGAAGCCCTCTCCCGAAAATGGATTGGACGCTCAAGCCGCGCCACATCATTTGGAAACGTAATCGCTGGCAACGTGCCGGGAGCCAAAGCCCATGAAGCTCAAGCACTCGTCAAACACTATCGCATGGACGACGCCATCAACTGGGTTACGAAGCATTTCGCGGCCAAGACACGCGATGAATTGGAGTGCTTGGCAACAGTTGACTTCGCCATGCAGAGCTTGCTCGCCAAGCGCATCGCTGTATCCGTCGAAACGGTGAAAGCTGACATTACAAGCGATCCCGTTTGGAAACTCAAGCTGACCAAGCCGCACTTTAGCGATGACAGGATTAGCGCCTCAATAGCGTTTCTGGGCAAGCTATTTGATGAGGGCTCTCGACCATGAACCAACTCAAGGAAGCACTCTTACCTTTCCGATCGAGCATGCCGCGCGCGACGCGGGAGATTGAAATTCTTCGCTTTGTCGGGAGATTTGATGGAGAAGCCGCCTCGGCGCGCAAATGCATATTGGATTGGGTGCAGCGCAAAGCCGGTACGAATCTACCTGAGCATGCTTGGCAGGGACAAGACTTTGAACTGCCTCATAGCGGTCGAAACGCAGCTGCAATAAACTTGGATGTTGATCAAATTTCCCTTTGGGCTTTGCGCCACGAGGACCCAGACAAGAGCATTCCGGGTCGGACATGGACCCACGAGGTGACTATCGGTGGTCGAAAAGGGGACGTGCCATTTCTTACTGTCCGACAAATCATGACCACCCAGGAAGACAATTATTCAATAGAAGCCGCCGTACCATTCTTTCTGAACAACATCGCACAGAATGGCGGCCTCTTGGCCAACGAGCAAAAGGCGCTTGGAGACCCATCAGTCCTACAATCAGACGACGAGGCCAAAGTCCTAGGCGACTGGCTGATCGACCCCAATCGCCAAATCCCGGTCTATATGTTGAGCGTTGCTGACGCATCAAGTGTCAGCAATGAGCCCATTATAGATGCGAAAAAGCTGGCGCGTAACACCCTTGGCTTGGCTCAGGTGGTTATCGTCCCAGCAATGCTGACATGGTACTTCACCGAGCGATTTGGGAAGGCGCGGGCGACATTTGGCGGTGCCATCAGATCTTATCTTCCGGGGTTTTCGGACGATTCAGACCCCTACGACCACCGACTTGTATTGTCAGAGCGCTTGCAGAGTGAGGAAGAAAAGCAGCGGTGCTCTCGATGGTTACGAAATCTGGCTGCGCTTCAGAGTCGCCGCAGAACGACTTTGGGCAAAGACGTCATACCCTATCTTCAAGTCAAGAGCGCCATAGCAAATCGCCAAGTTGAACGCGCAGAGCAAACAGACGTCGCGGAAACAGCGCAGGTACGCGCGCTTAGGGCAAAAGTTTCCGTCCTTGAAGAGCAAGTCAAAAGCTTGGAAAACGAGAGCACCTACTACGTTGAGGAGTATGAACTCGCGGTCCAAAGGGCAGAGGAATCAGAACATCAGAACCGCAGTCTTGCCTACCGCATTCAGTCGCTAGAACATAAGACTGACACGACGGCGGTTGAATTAACGCACAAACGGGAACTCCCTGTTGATTGGGCAACACTTATCGAGTGGTGCGAAAAACAGTTTGCGGGAAAGCTTGTTCTGACTTCCGTCGCGAGGCGAGGCCTGAAGCGACCAGAATTCGAAAGTGTTGAACTTGTGGCAAAGAGCCTTGAGTGGCTGGCTACTGAAGCTCGCGACAGTTTCAGAGGTGCATCGAAACTCATACTTCGCGATTGTCGGATTATGGACGGCGTTCTCAACGCCCCATGTGGAGGTGATACCTACGAATTCGATTGGAGCGGTCGACGAATTGCCGCTGATTGGCATGTAAAGTCTGGTGGTAACACGAGAGACCCAAAGCGTTGCCTTAGAATATACTATGCATGGGATGATGTGACATCTCAGATTATTGTATCCGATGCGCCTGCTCACAAGAGAACAGCCGCCACATGAACGGCTTCTCCGAAGACACCGTCGAACTGGCCGGCATCGAAACGCTGAAATCCCTTGGCTGGATGTATATGCACGGCAGTGTGATTGCGCCCGATGGCGCATCGCCTCAGCGTCCGTCTTACTCGGACGCGGTACTGGTGAAGCGGCTCGAAATGTGGGTGGAGCGCATCAATCCGGGCATTCCCGAAGAGGTCCGTGCCGAAGCCATCCGACAGATTCTGACGAGTCAAACTCATGACGCGGTCGAAGAAAACCGGCGCATCCATTCACTCATCACCGAGGGTGTGACGGTCGAATACCGATCTGGCGACCGCATCGTCGGCGAAAAGGTATGGCTCATCGACTTCGAAAACGTCGACGCCAATGACTGGATGATCGTCAACCAGTTCACGCTGATCGAGGGGCAGAAGAACCGGCGTCCTGACATTGTCCTATTCGTCAACGGCCTGCCTCTTGCGGTGCTTGAGCTGAAGAATCCCGGAGATGTCAACGCCACCCTGACAGGAGCGTTCAACCAGATCGAGACCTACAAGCGCGACATCCCGTCGTTGTTTCGCACAAATGCGGTGCTGGTGACATCTGACGGAATTAAAGCTCGCATCGGATCATTGACCGCGCAGGAAGAGCGCTACATGCCGTGGCGCACAGTGGACGGCGACGACTATGCGCCACCCGGCACGCCCGAACTCGACACGCTTTTGCAGGGTGTCTTCCAACAGGAGCGCTTCCTGAAACTCATCCGCGATTTCACCGTCTTTGGAGATCGTGGAGATGGCCCATTCAAGATAATTGCGGGCTACCATCAGTTTCACGGTGCGCAGAAGGCCGTACAGGAAGCGATCGACGCCTCCAGTCCAGAAGGTGATCGCAAGATCGGCGTGATCTGGCACACGCAAGGCTCTGGCAAGAGCTTCCTCATGGCTTTCTTCGCTGGTCTAGCCGTTCGCTCTACGGAGTTGCAGAACCCAACGCTGGTTATCCTGACCGACCGGAATGATCTGGATGATCAGCTTTTCGGAACCTTCAACGTTTGCCGCGACTTGATCCGCCAGAAGCCGGAGCAGGCCGAAAACCGCGATGACCTCAAGCGGCTCTTGGAACGGTCAGCCGGGGGCGTGATCTTCACAACCGTTCAGAAATTCCTGCCCGCAGGCTCGGAAGAGAACTTCCCGCTTCTGACCGACCGGCGGAACGTAATCGTGATCGCTGATGAAGCGCATCGCACCCAGTACGGTCTAGATGCCAAGCTCGATACGAAGACGGGCATTCGGCGCTATGGATATGCTTACTACATCCGCCAAGCCCTGCCGAACGCGTCATTCATTGGCTTCACGGGCACACCTGTGGAAGGCGCGGACCGCAACACGCCTGCGATCTTTGGCGACTACATTGACATCTATGACATTTCCCGCGCGGTCGACGACGGGGCAACCGTCCCAATCTATTACGAAAGCCGTTTAGCCCGCATCGAGCTGGACGAGGATGAGAAGCCGAAAGTCGATGCCGAAGTGGAAGCGCTGGTTGAAGATGACACCCTGACCGAAGCTGAGAAATTCAAGGCGAAATGGGCAACCGTGGAGGCTCTAGTCGGTGCGGAAAAACGGCTCAGAATTGTTGCGGCTGATCTTGTCGAACATCTGGAAGCACGCCTGAAGGCATTGGACGGAAAAGCTATGGCCGTGTGTATGAGCAGGCGCATTTGTGTCGAGCTATACGATGAAATCATCAAGCTGCGGCCGGAATGGCATTCCGAAGATGACGCCACCGGTGCCGTGAAAGTCGTCATGACCGGCGCCGCGTCGGACCCATTGAACTGGCAACAGCACATCGGGAACAAGCGTCGGCGTGATCTGATTGCAAAGCGTGCAAGAGACCCGGACGACCCGCTCAAACTGGTGATTGTTCGCGACATGTGGCTGACGGGCTTCGACGCTCCATCCATGAACACGATGTATATTGACAAACCCGGCGGCTTGATCGTTGACTATATCGGCATCCTTCAGAATCTGAAAAACGCCCTCAAAGACTACAGCCCCAACGACCAAAACAAGACAGGTATCCCCGAAGACGAAGCTGTCGCCGTCATGCTTGAGACGTTCCAGCGGGTAAAGTCTGTCTTCCATGGGCATGACTATGATGCCGGCTTGGCGGGTACGCCTCAAGAGCGACTTCACGCACTCGCTGGCGCAATTGACTGGGTGCTC
Organism: Roseibium sp.; assembly: GCA_017643215.1. GTDB lineage: Bacteria > Pseudomonadota > Alphaproteobacteria > Rhizobiales > Stappiaceae > Roseibium. Next base: position 115,864 of record JAEPNV010000004.1, read on the forward strand.
AAATGGCAAGAAGTTGAAGCAGGAAAGGCTCCGAATGACGAAATCCGAAAGCAGGCACACCGGGCCTACCAAGATTTGGTTCTTTCGCTGACCAAAGCCTACGCCTTGGCTTCTTCAAGTGACGAAGCTGCCGCTATTCGCGATGAGGTCGGCTTCTTCCAGACAGTGCGAGCGGCTATTGCGAAAACGACAGCCAAAGGGGCTATCTCTGGAACTGAGCGCGCTTTCGCTGTTCAGCAACTTATCAACCGCGCGGTCGCATCCACTGAAATCATCGACGTCCTACGTGCCGCTGGTATTGAAAGCCCAGACATTTCCATCCTGTCCGATGACTTTCTCGCAGAACTGCAAGGAATGGAACGCAAGAACCTAGCACTCGAAGCCCTAAAAAAGCTCTTGAACGGCGAAGTTCAGAGCCGCCTTCAAACGAACGTCGTCGAAAGCCGTGCGTTCTCGAAGCGTTTGGAAGATGCGGTTGCTCGGTATCATTCCAACGCCATCTCAGCGGTTGAAATGATCAACGAATTGATCGCCCTCGCAAAGGATTTGCAAGCCGCACGAAGGCGTGGGGAAGAGACCGGACTTTCAGGTGAAGAAGTCGCGTTCTACGATGCCTTGGCCCAAAATGAGAGCGCCATCGAGGTTCTGGGCGATGAAAAGCTACGGCTGATCGCACATGAACTCTTGGAGCAACTTCGGCAGAACGCAACGGTCGACTGGCACAAGCGCGAAAGCGCTCGGGCTAGAATGCGCGTGCTCGTCAAGCGCATCCTAAAGAAGTACGGCTATCCCCCTGACCTCTCGGAGGAGGCGGTGAAACTGGTGCTAGAACAGGCCGAAGCCCTTTTGCGGCAGACAGGATGAGGTATCTTGCTCCAACCCACCAAGGAAAGCGCCGTTTGCTCCCCTCGGTTCCGCCTTCCATCGCTTTGTGCGAAGGCGGCTCCGAGGAAAACAAGCTCTCTTAGGTATCTATCTCTAACTTACTATTGGGGGAGCAGAGCGCGCGCCAGAGGTGGCGCGAATTGACCCGGATTTACCCTCGCCGTGCTTCCTATGTGCTTCCTGTGGGAAAAGGCCAAAGGGCAAAATCATCTAAGCCATTGAAATTTATGGCGCACCCGAGAGGATTCGAACCTCTGACCTCTGCCTTCGGAGGCGCTACCGATACCTTTCCTAAGTGCACGATAGAGCGCGACGGGGCACGATAACCGACTGATCTGCATTGCCTTTTCAGATCGCCACTCCGAAGCTTCTATCCAGAAACAGGTCGCAGCTTTCGTCCGACTGCTTACGTAGTGCTTACGTGAGAAGCAAGGTTGAGGGCCGATCGGAAAGGTCCGCCTTCAGATGGCAAAGCTCACCAAACGCTTCGTCGACACGGTTGAAATCCGCGACAAGGACTACGTCGTCTGGGACGACGATCTGCCAGGCTTCGGTTTGCGAGTCTTCGCTTCGGGCAAGCGCAGCTACGTCATTCAATATCGTGCGGCCGGCCGTTCACGTCGCTACGCGATCGGCCTTCACGGAGTCTGGACGGCAGAGACCGCGCGTAAGGAAGCGATGGCGCAACTCGGAAAGGTTGCCCGCGGAGAGAACCCCGCCGAAGAGCGCCAGCTCGATCGCAACGCGATGACCGTGAAGGAGTTGGCCGAACAATACGTGGAGGCCATGAAAGCCGGGCTGATCATGGGGAAAGGCGGGCGTCCGAAGCGACCGTCAACGATCTACACAAACATCGGCGCGTTGAACGGTCACATCATACCGCTCATCGGGCAGCGCCGGGTCCAGGATCTGACGAAGGCCGATGTAACAAGGATGATGAACGATGTGATCGCCGGGAAGACGGCCGCCGTTCGGAAGACAGGTAAAAAGCGCGGCGTCTCCGTCCTGCGCGGCGGCCGTGGGACGGCGAGCAAATGTGTCGGCCTCACTGGATCGATGCTCACCTATGCCATCAGCATGGGGATCATCGAGCACAACGTCGCCCATGGAATACGAAAGCCGAAGGATCAGGTAAGGGATCGGCGTCTGAGCGAGGACGAATATCGCTTACTCGGCAAGATGCTCCGCGAGGCAAGCGAAGACACCGAACTCACGCCGACCATCGCCATCACACGGTTGCTCGCGCTCACCGGCTGCCGACGGGGTGAAATACTCGGTCTTAAGTGGAGCGAAGTCGATTTTGAGAACAGCTGTCTGCGCCTTGCGGATTCAAAGGAAGGCGCCTCGACAAGACCGGTTGGCCTACAGGTCATCGAACTGCTCGAAGAGCGGCGCAAGTCAGTAGAGGGTGAGTTCGTGTTTCCGGGCGTTCGTGGATCGAAGACTTTCGGAAGCTTCCCCAATCAGTGGAGCAGGATATTCGATGGCGACAAGCTTCCTGACTTCACGGCCCACATCCTTCGACACAGCTTTGCCAGCACCGCGAACGATCTGGGCTTCACGGAGAGTACGATCGCAGCGCTTGTCGGGCATTCCTCCGGATCGATCACGAGCAAGTACATTCACTCGCTCGACAGCGTTCTGATCATGGCGGCGGACACGGTGTCCGGGTACATCCAAGGACTTTTGGCGGGAGTCGAATTCAAACGAACGGCTTACGCTCTGGACCGGACCGCTCGTCGGGAAGCCCTTTCACGCTTTATCGCGCAGTCCAGCGCTTAAGCTCCCAACGGCGGCCCAACTGTTGTCGGCAGCAGACTATTCTCCAACGAGCAGCCTTCTCATCACACATCATATGGCGTCCGTCGAAGGCGCAACTTCTGTGCCGAACATGCTCACTTCGAGAGGGTGCGAACGGCAATGTCCAAAGAGGTCATACTGGCGGTTCAGCCAGACTGAGCTTAAACTGCTCTAGTTGCTTCTCGGCAAGTTCCAGAATGTCTGCCGCACACTCTCCGCAATAAGACTTTTCAGCATTGTACGTGCCGCCCTTGATGACAAGACACCGCTCACCCTTAGGGATCGAATGTTTGCCTGGATTGCGCGTGCATTTTCTCTTCTTGCCCGCGATCTGAACCGAAACATGTCCAAGTATTTCACGTGTCTTTGGCATCTTGACCCATCTGCGATCTGATCTCTTCGCAGACCTGATCTCCTATCTCATCCAGCGCGACGTAGGCGTCTTCGGCCTGATCGGCACTAATGGTGCTGCGCTGTTTGCTCGTTATTCCAATGTGTTGGTTCACTCTTCGATTCATTAACTCGATCATGGCGTCGCGGTTCGATTGACCCCGAACCGACTTCACATACTTTCCAACATCCCTGCCGGCCGCGCCGAACCCAAGGTCAGACAAGACCCGGTTAGCGACGGATCGCGTCCGTTCGTTCAGGCGTTTTCGAGCCTGCACTCTCCTCTGCTGCGGTTGAACGGGGAGCGGTTCAGCACTGGGCTCCGAGGCTTCAGGTTGGTTCTGCTCAAGCCGCTGCCGCAGCTCGTCTTTCGAGAGCAGTTGACCAAGTTTGATCCCTCCGCCGATCTCACGCTGCAAGAACTCGTCCAACACGCGATCATCATTGAGATCAAGGAAAGACTTGCCAATGAATTCACCGATGATTTCGTTGTCGACGATCATGCCCTCGTCAAAGCGTCGAGCTCTGGGTTCACCACTGCCATCGCCGTCAAAGGAGTCCGCCGCGATCCACTCCCGGATCATCCTTTGATCGTCAAAGTCCAGCTCGCGGAAGTCGTCCCAGTGTTCATCGTTGCTGAGGCCAACATGCGAGACGATGTACGCGTGATTGTCCTCGTGATCTGGCTTCGCTTCGTGCACAACCCGCATCACCCGCCCGACAAATTGGATGTACGGCGAGAGGCTTCTGAATGGACGAAAGATTGCCGCAACGCTGAGCGGTGGATGGTCAAAGCCCTCGCCCAACATTTGAACCTGAACAATGCAGTCCAAGCGCCCAGACCGAAGCGCATCGATGATGCCCTCCCGGCGGTCCTTGTCCATCTCGCCATAGATTTCTTGGGCGGCATAGCCACGCTCTTCATACAGTGAGCGTACTTGTCGCGCATGATCGACGGAGCAGGCCACGGCAATGAGTTGGTGCCGGAAGCCGGTCCGATCTCGCATCTCCTCAAGATATTTGAGACTGGCATCGACGATGTGTCGATTGCACTCAGGCGCGAGCGCCACCCCCTTCCGGAACCACGCCTCCTCGCGAAGCTGCATGACTTCTTCAAGCGTGTGGCGGACAGTATCGTCGCGGAAGGTGAAGTATAGCTCTTCCGGAGCTACATTCCGGGAGTGGATTTGCTTAATATATCCATTCACCATCGCGCGAGTGAATGGATAGCGATAGATCACCGCTCCGTTGGGCCGCACACCGTCTGAGCGGAAGGGTGTGGCCGTTAGGCTGATCACCTTGGCCTTGGGAAATCGCTCAAATACCTTCGTCCAGCTAGGTGCCACATTGTGATGGCCCTCATCTACCAAAATCATATCAAAGTAGTCGGGTGGAAACTGGGGCAGCCACCGATCAGCAGAACTTGCAAGCTGCTGAATGTTGGTGACCACGAAGTGGCTCGCGTTGCAGTCATGCAAGTTTGCGTCAACGCCATCTAGCACCGCGCGGTAAGGGCCAGAACTGAAGTCGTGAATTGCGCCTGTCCTGCGCCAGAAGTTCTTGGGATTGGAAAAGTCCAGCGCGTCGGCGACCCCTGTACGGATGGTGAGATTCGGCGTGATAATCAGAACCCGACCCTTCGCAATACCTAGCGGCAGCGTGGCCATGACGCCCGTCTTCCCGCAGCCGACGGGAATCTGAAGGATGGCAGGTTCGTCCGACTTCGCAAAATGCTGTCGCACCGCGCGATGAGCATCACGCTGCGGCTCCCTCAGCTTCTCATTTGCCTCAACATCCGAAGTCAGGAACTGGAACAGGTGGTCTTGATCCGCGGTTTGCATTTGGGCTCGGCGGTACTCAAGCCGAAAGGGCTCAAGGTCAGCCCGTTTGTAGAACCGATAGCCGCTCGACGGATGACGCACGGGTTTCAGCTTTCCCGATGCGTCCCAGCGCCTAAGCGTCTGAGCTGACACGCCGATGTACTCGGCAGCGTCCTTGAGCGGCAGGAAGTCTCGGTCAGGCGATTCATCACTCATGAACAACCTTATACAAGATTGAACATTGTTGATCAACCTTCGGCATCGGGATGGTTTGCCGTCGGCGCAGAAATGGGAATGGTCAGCCAGACTCCTAGCGACGAGCGCAATTACTCAATCGATCACTCAGTCAATGACTTATAAGTGTTTTCGTCCGCGATCAGCGGCGGCTTAGGAGCCTGCATGCCAACTCCTTCGGCCCCCATCGAAAAGAGAATGTCTCCGAAACCTCAAACCAACTCGCATCGCTACCTGCGCCGTGGTTTGCACCCATGCAGGAACACTGGCACTCGTGGCCAATTGCGTTCTGACAAGCCGGAGAGCATTTCTCCTGCTCTCGAAAAGGTTGAAAAATATAGACGCCGCAGTATCGCACCAGCGCACGTTCCACCAAATCATCAAACCAAGCTTTTGGCAGTTCCCAGTATCGACCATTGGAAATCCAGACTGGATGGGTTCGGCGATGGTTCCGAAGCCAGTCGCGATTGTCATCGTCGAATGGAAGGCGGACCCGGAGTTTTTCGCCTTTACCCGCGCGCCTCAGAATTACAGGGATACGGCTCTGATTCCAAATAAGCTTGTATCGCTCCGGTTGATCCATCGGCTTGTGACCTCAAGAATTCCCTTCGTCAGATTACTTCATTCGAGGACGCTCAAGACCTCAGTGCCGCGCTTCACTACCACGCGCCTCACATGGTCGCCGATGTCTTGGACCGAGTGATCAACGGCCAACTCGACAACGCGCTCCTGACGACGTCGCCGTTCCCGCCAGTGCTCATACGGATAATCTGGAATACGCGCGAAGATGGTCTCGTCCCTGGGATGCGGCATCGGCTTGGTACAACCGCTATTGATCGGGCAGAGCCAAATCGCATCTCGATGCGCTTCAATGAGCGATCTCGTATCCACTTCAAGAACATCGTGTTCCTGGTTCCGATAGGCTCTTGCATTCGTCAGCTTGTGGAGACGTTCCTCCGAAAGCCAGAAGAAGGCTTTGGCGTTGAGGAGCTCATACCAATCCGCCGGAGAAAGGCGATCAGGCAAAGCCCTTCTCAGCCCTTCATCGCTCATCGGGATTTGGTCGCGTACAACGGCGCGAGGCAGGCCGTTGCCTGTGACTTCGACGCTCTCCGGGCGGTGTTGGCTTTCGATTTCGGTGCGCTTTGGCGGATGAACGGCGTAGTGGTCCAAGAGCGCGCTGGTGCTCAGAAGGCCATATCGCTTGATCGATTTCCAAGAGCCGCGCTCCGCCATATGGTACAGCGTGGGACAGTCAGCGATCAGTTCTTCAAGTTCCGCTTCGGTCACCATGCTCTCCGGTCAATGACGTTGCGCCAATTGAAGTCCGTCGACAGCAGCGAGACGGGTCGACCTGAAATCCTCTCGATCTCCTCAACAAAGCTGATCGTTTCCTGTGAAAGCTGCTCAAAACGAAAGGCCTTTCGATTGTTCACGTCGAAATAGTCGACAAATGTCAGAGCAATGTCCGTTGGACCATTGAGCTGGACCGAGTCACGAAACCGGAGCCAGTCGAACTCCGCGATCCGCCGCGGTCTGTCCGTGGTCGTCGTCCGCTCGGTCTTTTCAAGTTCCTCCAGCGGGATACCGCTGCGCCGGTGGATCTCGGCCATGTCGACCTCATGCGCCATCGGGCCTGATGGCCCACCCACCCTGATCGGATAGGTGCGGCAGACCATGATGACCTTCCGCACATTCGAAGGCGCTATACCGGCGTCAGCCAGACAACCCGACACAGTCGTATCCCTAGTCGTCACGTGCGGATAGTCACCGTGATGAAGGCTCAGGCCGGTGCCCTGCGTGCCCTCAAGCAAGATCCGCTGACCGGCCACCATCGCGTCTGCCAAGACCTGACGTGCGCTTCCCAGGTAAGGCTGGAGGATCTCGCAGTCGCGGGCGAGGAAAGCTTCCTTCTTGTCTTTGTAATCTGACCGACCCGTCATTTTCCGCGCTGAAGCAAGTCCCACGCCCTGGGCTGTCGAGCTGATGCTGCCGAACCGCTTTACCTCCTCTTCGCGGTCCGCGTCGGTGATGATCATTGCGCGCCGATCGATGGTGAGCCTCTCGGCATCGATCTTGTGCTCCGCGATCTCTTCAAGCAGCTTCTTCGGATAGATCACAGCGCCCGGACCGAGGAGCAATTTCGCATTCGGAGCCCGCTGCGTGCCGGAAGGTAGGTGATAGTATTTCTCTGGCTTCGGCTCCGCATAAACCTGGTGGCCGGCATTTGGTCCGCCCACACGCACCAAGAGATCATATTCAGGCGCGATGTGGCCGACGATGTTACCCTTACCCTCGCTTCCGAACTGACCTCCGATCAGGACATCGACCAGGGCATCGTTCGACCGCGGATAAAGATTAAGGAGCGCCGTAGCCCGGACGAGAACGGCTTCTTCGCTACAGCGGTCCGTCGAAACGACTATGTCCGCGACCGCCGCGAGTTTCTCGATGTCACGCTCAGTCCGGTTTCGCTTCAGTTCGTCATAGGCGACCGCTTCGTCGTCCTCTCTGCTGCGTGAGTCGTAGCGACTGCGCAGTTCCTCTTCCGTTGCGGTTAGATGGATGTGGTGAACTTCGGCACCGTATGCCCGTCGGATCGCCTCGATCTGTCCCAAGATGCGGACCGAGTCGACGACGTAAAGGCCCATTGGGGTCTGTCCCGTTGCGTAGACGTCGATCGCACGCTGAAGAGCTTCGCCAACCCAAGCGCCGCCATCCTTATTGTCGAGCCTCTGTCCCGCCAGTTGCAGAGCTTTGCGTTCCGGCTTGGTCTTGGGAGCCTTTTTGAGAATAAGTTCGCGTGTCTTGATGATCTTCGCGCCATGCTTCTCCTTTAGCAGTCGCACCAAAGCGGACTTGCCGGAACAGATTGGACCGGAAAGCAGTACGATCCGAAGTTTTGCGTTCCCCACTGCCAATTAAAGCAACTCGAGTTGCACCCGCTTCGGCGGAACATCGTAGACAGTCACAAACAAACCGGCACGCACCATCACATCATCGAGCATTTCTTCTATTGTTGACCAGTCTCCTCCTGCAGAACCCGTGCCGATCTTCGGCATATGAATGCTTGCGCCAATGGATGCGGCATGGTCGGCGACTTGTTCAAGACAAGTTTGCAATGCTGCGTATCGAATTCGGGGAAAAAGTGATGGACCGAAGCCTTCCTGCCCGACCAGACTTGCAATAGTTACATCCTCGCTCGCTTTCGAGAAAATTACGCGCCCCAAGCGATCCCGTTGTGGGATCTTCATGACTTGCTCGGAGTAGGCCTCTTCCGCGTCCGGGAAACGCTTCGCAATTTTGCGCGCGACTCCGCCGCCCCATTTCACCGCCTTGTCGTTGACCAGCTGACAGATGATCTTCATGCCGCCGTTATGAGGTTCCAGAACATTTCCGTGGAGCAGGCGTATCGGATGATGATTCTCTTGGGCTTGGTCAAATCTGATCAGTCCTGCCACTCTCGGATAAACGCTTCCGGGATAGGCTGTCAGCCCGACGCATTCGATCTGCGTTGGCGTACCGAGTACCCAGCTCTCAACCGAGCGATCCGTGTGCCCTATGGCGGTGCAGCGATGCACGATGCTCTCATCGGGAATCGCCATCCCCGACACACGAATCTTCGGTGCGGTTGGTGAGCTGACGAAATAGTCAATCTTGTAATGCCGCCTACCGTCCTCCGAGACTATTGGCGATGAAACGAAGATACCGATAGCCTGCTTGGATATCTTGGCTAGGCGGATGAGGAAGGCTTCGGCCGATACGTCGTACTCGCGGCGTTGACGCATCAATTCTTCGATTGGGGGAATGTCCGTTGCAGCCGATAGGCTTCCAATCGGAAGTACAAACTCCGAAGCAGCCAGATTGCACAGCATTTCCAACTGCCAGTCATCCGCTGTCTCGTCGCCGCCGCGATTGCGAATCTGCTCCGACCAGTCTGGAAAGAGGAGGTGCGCGATTTCATGAGCGATCGAGAACCGCACCCGCTCTCTTGGTTGCTGAGGGTTGAACTCGATCTTTGGCCCGCTTTCCGTTGCCACCAGTCGCGCGTCAGCAACGCTAGAATTAGCTTCGATCTGCACGTCTAGCATTTCTGCGATTCGTAGGGGATTGAAGGGAGGACCTTCCCAACCCTGCTCGCGCGCCTTCAACACAAGAGCTCGCGCAGCTTTTTCCATCGCCGTCAACGGGTCTGCGTTCTTGGCGAATGCCTTGACCGAGGTGTTGGTCCAGTTGATTGAAGGAGTATTCGACATCTCTTCTGTTACTAAGGGCGAGGGTTATTAGGAACGCTGCATGGTCTCAGCCCCGTAAGTTCAAGCGACAAGCAGTGCCGCTCGGCGACCAGCAGACGGAAATCAACCTTAGCCAAGCCGACGCTTCTACAAGACATCCGCATATTCCTGGAGTGCGGAGGAGAATTTCGTCATGCCCATCCTTTCATAAGCTTCGACGTGCTCGTCAGCGGTTCGCGGTTGCCGTCGTAGTGCTGCTCTATGGTCTCGAACGGCTCCGAGGACCGCACCCGGATAGAGATCGAAAAGGCCGAGGGCGAAATCATCCGGGTGCTGAGCTTCAATCTCGTAGGGATCGAGCCCCTCTTGCGGGAAGTCCTTCAAGTTCTGCGTGACTATGACATCGGCTCGCCCCCTGATGGCTGCCGCTAGAACGTGTCGGTCGTCCGGATCTGGAAGACTTAAGCCATCTATCAGCGGCTCGAAGCCCACGACTAGCGCGTCAGGGAAATGCCGATCCATTGTCTCCCTGGTTCGCTGGAGCTGATCGAAGTTGAGGTCGGACCTGTCATTCAGCACGTTCCGCATCCATTCTTCATGGACCATGGCGCTCCAACGCGCGCGGTAGAGATTTCGGTCGGCGAGCCGCAGAAGCGTGTCTCGAAGGCCGGCCGGATAGATGACGTTGGCGTCCAAAAACGCAGTAAACCGATCCATGCGCTATTGAAGGCCAAGCTCTTCATCGAGCTCGGTCAGTTCATCGAGCGCCTCACGGCGGGCACGCTCCGTCTCACGCCGGTAGGCAAGAACATCCTCGGCTCGAACCCGCCGGTGCGTGCCAACCTTCCGATGTGGAATCTTCTCTTCGTCGAGAAGCTGCACGAGATGCGTCCTTGAGACATTGAGCAAGTCGGCCGCTTGCTGCGTCGTCAGCTCAGCGTGGACGGGCATGAGCGTCACCGCATTGCCGCGCGCCATCTGCTCAAGAATGTCGAGGAGTAGCCGCACCGCTGCGGTCGGCAACTCGACAGTTGCCGCGCCCTTCGGGCCAAAATGCGCCCGTACGGTCTCTGCGCCGTTGATGACGGCCGCAATTTGACGACCCGTCTCCGCCGCCAGCGCCGATTCCTTGTCGGTCGGCATAACCAGTTCGGTTTCCTTCAAAACCGCGAGGTTCATGGCTGATCTCCTTTCACCAACCCTATATAGCTCACAAACGACACAAACGCAACAAACAACGCAAACGAAACTCTCGCTTCGCAGTACTGGCCAGAGAGTGAGAGGGCCAAGGCTGTCGCCGTGACGGGTTGAAGGTCGAGAGAGAGGCTCTCGGGCCGCCCGTCATGGAGAACAGCCATGACAGCAACTGAAATCACGAACGGCCGCCCCGAGAGCGGCGGCTACAAGGTGGATTTGTCCCGCGGCGGGCATAACGGGCGAGTGTCGTCCGAATGGTTTTCCCGGCCCGACGACGAGAAGTTCCTCTCCCTTTCGGAGCTCTACGCTTCGGTGAAGGGCCGGGCCGAGCGGAGCAAGACGCGGACGGTCGAGAGCGCGGCGATCCGGGTCGAAGCCCATCGCGACGATCCCGAAAAGCTGGCCCTCGTCCTGCCGGACGCCGAGGCGCCGGTCGCGCCGACCCATTGGAGCTTCGGCCAGCTTGCGAGCCTGGTCAGCGCGCCGGCGGCTTATTTGCGCCAGCTCCCGGCGCCTCTTGCTGGCATCAACCTGCAATATGGCCTAACCAACCACCGCGCCGAGCAGGTGAAGACGATGGAGGTTGCGAACGGCCGCACCGAGCTCCGCGCCGTGACCGGCCCGGACTATGGCCGCATCTACGATCATGAGCTGGTCGCGGCCGTGCAGCGCATCGCGGGCGACGGCGTCGGCGATACGCGCTGGAAGGTTCCGGGCGTCCTCGACTGGTCGACCGGCGTCTACAATCCGATGGTCGACGTGACCAAGGACACGACCACGCTCTACGCCTCGGACCGCGACGTCTTCCTCTTCCTAGTCGACGATATGAACCCGATTGAGGCTGGCACGCTGCCCGACGGTTCGCCCGACCTGTTCTTCCGCGGCTTCTATTGCTGGAACTCCGAGGTCGGCGCCAAGACGCTCGGCATTGCGAGCTTCTATCTCCGCGCCGTCTGCCAGAACCGCAATCTCTGGGGCGTCGAGGACTTCCAGGAGATCAGCATCCGGCATTCCAAATACGCCGCGAACCGCTTCGCGCACGAGGCGGCGCCGGCGCTCGCCAACTTCGCAGACTCCTCACCGCAACCTTTCATCCAGGGCATCCGCGCGGCGCGCGAGCGCATCGTCGCCCGCAGCGACGACGACCGCTCCGACTTCCTGAGGAAGCGCGGCTTCTCGAAGGCGGAAACGGCCAAGATCGTCGAGACCGTCCTGGCGGAAGAAGGCCGTCCGCCCGAGAGCGTGTTCGACTTCGTACAGGGCATCACCGCCGTCGCGCGGTCGAAACCGCAGCAGGACGCGCGCCTCGCCATGGAGACCCGCGCGAAAACACTCCTGGAGCGCGCCGCGTAGGCGTTTCCGTTCCGCCTCAACCATCCGCCCACGGTCCATCGCTCCCTTAGAGGGAGAGGTGGGCCGTGGGTTTCGTGACGGGTTTGGAGGACCGAGAGAGTGTCTCTTGGCCGCCCGTCGCGGAGAAGTCTCATGACCAAGTCCAAGAAGATCACCCTCAGCGCCTCGCGCGACATCCCCTTCAACAAGCTGGTGCTCAGCCAGGCGAATGTTCGCCACATCAAGGCCGGCGTCTCGATCGAGGAGCTGGCCGAAGACATCGCCCGGCGCACGCTGCTGGCGAGCCTGACCGTCCGGCCCGTACTCGACGAGGACGGCGCCGAGACCGGCATGTTCGAGGTTCCGGCAGGCGGGCGCCGCTTCAGGGCGCTCGAACTGCTGGTGAAGAAGCGCCGCTTGAACCGCACGGCCCCAGTGCCCTGCATCGTGCGGACCGAAGGTCTGGCCGAGGAAGACAGCCTCGCCGAGAACATCCAACGCGCACCGCTCCACCCGCTCGACCAGTTCCGCGCCTTCCAGGCGATGCGCGAGAAAGGCAAGAGCGAGGAGGAGATCGCGGCGGCGTTCTTCGTCTCGGTCAATGTGGTCAAGCAACGGCTCAAACTCGCAGCCGTCTCGGACACCCTGCTGGAGGCCTATGCGGAGGAAGAGATGACCCTCGACCAGCTCATGGCCTTCACGGTCAATCCCGACCACGAACGCCAGGAACGGGTCTGGGACGCGCTGAAGCAGCACTACAACAAGCAGCCGTATGAAATCCGCCGCATGCTGACCGAGGGCGCCGTCCGGGCCTCCGACCGGCGGGCGCAATTCGTCGGCCTCGACAATTATGTCGAAGCCGGCGGTGAAGTGCTCCGCGATCTGTTCCAGACCGACGATGGCGGCTGGCTGCAGGACGCGGCCTTGCTCGAGACCATGGTCACTGAGAAGCTCAACGAAGAGGCCGAAGCGATCCGCGCCGAAGGCTGGAAGTGGATCGAGGTCGCTACCGACTTTCCTTATGGCCACACCTACGATCTGCGGCGCATCCGCGGCGAGGCCGAGCCGATGAGCGAGGAGGAAGAGCGAACCTACACCGCGCTCAAAGCTGAATACGACAAGCTCGAAGACGACTACGCCGAAGCGGACGAACTCCCCGAGGACATCGACGAGCGGCTGGGCGAGATCGAGACGGCGATGGAAGCACTCCAGAACCGTCCGATCCGGTTCGAGGCGGACGACTATGCCATCGCGGGCGCTTTCGTCAGCATCGATGGATCTGGGCGGCTGCGCGTCGAACGCGGCTATGTGCGGCCCGCGGATGAACCGGTCGAAGAAACCGACGCGACCGAGGGCGATGCACCCGCCGACCCCAATGCGGATGATGTCACCGAGGACGACAGTGCGGAGGCGCATCAGGTCGACGAAGACGAGGATGACGACGGCACCAAGCCGCTTTCGGACCGTCTCATCTGCGAGCTGACCGTCCATCGCACGATGGCGCTGCGCGATGCGCTCGCCAATGACCCGCAACTCGCCATGCTCGCCTGCCTGCACGCGATGGTCCTGCAGCTCTTCTACCATTACGGCCAGGACAGTTGTGTCGAGATCACGCCGCGCTCCACCCAGTTCGGGTCGCAGGCGCCGAACCTCGGTGAGGCCAGGTACGTCCAGTCGATCGATCTCGGGAGCGAGACCTGGGCAGGCAACCTTCCGAAGAAACCGGAAGACCTGTGGGACGCGCTGATCGAGTGGGACAGCGACAGCCGCGACGCACTCTTCGCCCATTGCGTGGCCATGACCGTCAACGCCGTTCAGGAGCCGCATTATCGCAAGCCGCGTCAGATCGCCCACGCCGATGTTCTCGCATCGACACTCGGTCTCGACATGGTGAAGGCGGGTTGGGCACCGACGGCGGACAATTATCTCGGCCGCGTGACCAAGGCGCAGATCCTCGCCGCCGTGCGCGAGGCGAAGGGCGACAAGGACGCCGACCGCATCGCCGGGTTCAAGAAGCCCGACATGGTCGAAGCCGCGGAAGAACTGCTGGCGGGGACGGGCTGGCTCCCGCAACCGCTGCGCACGGCCCCACTCGCGGAAGAGCCCGAAGAGCCGGAGTTTGAGATCGTCGATGACGGCGATGTCGAACGAGTCGAGGAAGGCGAAGCGCAATCGGCGGCAGAAGACGGCGAAACGGTCGTGGGCGATGTCGAGCCGATCGACGATGATGAGCAGGTCGCCGCCTTAGCCTGAGGCGACCACCAATCGAGGGAGCACTCCCCCCAGCTCCCTCGCGCCTGGGGCCTGCCGGACGCGGCAGGCCCTTTTTCGTGCGCGCTTCCCGGAGACCGAACATGGAGAATTCAGCATCAGACCTCGCGCAGCGTCTCAGCCGCGAGGCCGAAACCGTCTGCCGTCATTACCTGTCGAACGGGCGGAAGCAGGGCCACTATTGGATCGTCGGCGACGTCGAAAACGCGCCCGGCCGCAGCCTTTACGTGCGCCTGACCGGGCCGTCGTCGGGCAAGGGCGCGGCGGGCAAATGGACCGACGCCGCCACGGGCGAACATGGCGATCTGCTCGACCTCATCGCCGCGAACTTGCGTCTCGCCACGCTCGGTGAAACCCTCGACGAGGCCCGCCGTTTCCTCAGCCTGCCGCGGCCCGAACCGCCGAAGCCGGAACTGCTTGCCAAAGCGCCGACCGGATCGCCGGAAGCCGCACGACGGCTGTGGACCATGGGCAAACGGATCACAGGCACGCTCGCGGAGCGCTATCTCGCCGGACGCGGCATCGTCGGTGTCCGGACCGTCAGCACCCTGCGCTTCCACCCGAACTGCTATTACTGGCGCGAGCACCGTACCGACAAGGACAGACCAGAAGCCTGGCCGGCCTTGCTGGCTAAGGTTACCGACTCTGACGGCAACATCACCGGCTTGCACCGGACCTGGCTCGATCCCGAGACCGCGAACAAGGCGCCGCTCGATCCCAACCGCAAGGCGATGGGCCATCTGCTCGGTCACGGCGTGCGCATCGGCGCAGCGGCCCGCATCGTTGCAGCCGGCGAAGGCCTCGAAACCATGCTGTCGCTGCGCATGGCACTCGCCAGATTGCCAGTCATCGCGGCCTTGTCCGCGAACCACCTCGCAGCGCTTTTGCTGCCAACCGGCATCGATCGCCTTTACATCGCTGCCGACGCCGACAAGGCGGGCCGTATCGCAACCGAGGCTTTGGCCGAACGCGCGCACGAGCAGGGCATCGAAACCGTGCCACTCCACTTTCGACAAGGTGACGCCAATGAGGATCTGCGCGCCTTCGGGCTGCAGGACCTCCGCGCGCACCTTCGGCGTCAACTGGCGCGGGAAGACGCCGCGATCCTGCTGCCATCCTCCGTAGCCTGATCGATCGCTGCCAGAATGACGGCGCATTGCTCATGGATGCTGCGTTCCCCCGATACAGAGCCACGCCTCCGGCCTTCCTTGAGAGGGGCGAGACGGAGCGGAGCCCGCCCGGTCCGGCAACGGCTGCGACGGCCCCGTTTTCCGCCGCCGAACCAGAGGTTCGGCTTTGCATCGCGAGACAAAACGGGTCCGCCTCCGCCGTCCTCCGCTGACGCTCCGGTTCCACCCCATCGCGCGAGCGCGATGGGGACCCCTGAGAATGCAGGCCCGGACGGCCGCCGCTTTCCCGTCGCCCGGGAAGGCCGCGAGAGGCGCGGTCTTCGAACGAGGAGACGATCCGCCATGACCGATCATGCCGACACCGCCAGCCGCTCATCGACCGCCTTGGTGCTCGACGAGCTGCAACTCCACGGCTACCGACCCTTCGCCGGCGAGCCCGACCCAAGACCGCTGCCAGACGCCGACACACTACGAGGCGCACTGAGCGACATCTTCGACGCCTTAATCGTCAGCCTGAACGACACACGGCTCGAGCCCGATCTGGAAGACCTGCTCTGGTCGACGACCAATGTCTTCCACCGCATGGCGACCCGCGTCGACCGCGAACTCGACACCAACGAGCAAGCGCAAAAACGCTCCCAGCGCGAACAGGACGGGTCGGAGGTCCGCTCAGTCGAACTCGAAGAGCTGACCGCACAGGGCCTCACGCTGATCGAGCGCCGCAACGCCTATGAAGGCATGCGCGATCTCGCCGCCGACCTCTTTGAGGCGCATCTCGGTCAGACCTGGCATCCACATTCCGGCTCGCACACGAACCGGCGCAATCTGACCGCATCCCTCATCGACAGCCGCGACTTCCTCGCCGCCAAGCGGAAGACCGAGCTCGAACCGCTCCTGCCGACCGGCACCAAGATCGCCTTCGCCGGCGGGACGGACGTCGCCGACCACACAGCAATCTGGGCCGCGCTCGACAAGGTGCATGCCAAACACGCCGATATGGTGCTGCTGCATGGCGGGTCGCCGAAAGGCGCGGAAAAGATCGCCGCCTGCTGGGCCGACAATCGCGAATGTCCGCAGATCGTCTTCAAGCCCGATTGGACGCGCCACGGCAAGGCCGCCCCGTTCAAGCGCAACGACCAGCTCCTCGATACAGCCCCGATCGGGCTGATCGTCTTCCCGGGCTCGGGGATCACCGACAACCTGGCCGACAAGGCCAGGCAGATGGGCGTCCCTCTCTACGACTTCCGCCTACGGAAAGCGGGGGCTTCGTGACCCCGCGACGCCCGCTGCGCATCACTTGAACGCGCGCCGGAATATTCCGGTGCGCGACAACTTGCGCTATACTTCAATTGCGTCATGGCGGCGGTTGGGGACGCGCTCTCATCGAGGAGACCGCCCATGTTCATATCCGCCATCTTGAGCGCGCTCGGGCTCGGCGTCATCATCTATTTGCTGTTCACGCTCGCCGTTTATGCGCTCCCATTCTTCGTCGCCGTCACGGTCGGCATGTATGTCTATGGGGCCGACGCCGGCCTTAGCGCGGCGTTCGTGTCCGCATTCTTCGCCGGCGCGATCACCCTCATCGCCGGGCAGATCGCCTTCGCAACGATCCGTTCCGTACCCGTCAGGTTCGCCATCGGCGCTGTCTATGCGACTCCCGCAGGCATTGCGGGCTACCACGCCATCAAAGGCCTCTCCGAGATCGGCGGCGCGGGCGAGGCTTGGACGCTCGTCTTCGCGTGGATCGGCGCCATCGTCGTTGGCGCCACGGCTTGGGCGCGGATCGCCTTCATTGCTGGGCCGGAGGACGATGCGCCGAGAGCATCAGCCAATTCGTCTCCAGTCCCGCCGTCAATGACAAATAAATATTGAAAACTAACTCATAATTTTGACCAGCTTGTTGGGACTCAGCAAAAAATCCGACAATTAAACCCAATAAAGATGGAGCATGTCGTAGATCTTAATCCGCCAGTGTTATGCGAAAGCCTCGCCAGTTATGATGCTCCAGAGAAACGAAACCGCTCCTTCTACGCGCGCACGAATGGCCAGCAACTGGGAATGCTCAAACCGCCCCGAGTCTCCGTGCGTACCCTTGTTGAAGATATGAAAGAGCTGGACCACGTTCTCCATGTCATCTTCAACAAAGTCGGTGACTGCCTCGTCGATGACTCCATGCCGTTGAAAAAAGAAGCGTATCTTTGCTCGCCGTGTCGGCTTACCCTGTTGCGTCAAGTCGCAATTCGGCTGGGCTGCTTTGACCTCATCGTCTCTTGCAAAACGTTCGAGGATCTCAGTTAGGAGTTCTCTTGCGCTGGTGCAAAAATGGCGGGCCGCGTCTGGGTTTTGCGGGTTCAGCGCATACAAAGCCCCATGCCACCGGTTACGAACATCCGGTGATATCGCATCTAAAATGTGGTCGATGGACGAAGCTGGCGGTGCCACATCGCTCTCGTTTTCGGTCGACTCGCCGTGGAGAGCGTTGATTACACTCACAGAGTTGGCCGCCTCTCGTTCGGAAAGATCTAAAAACCGATCCAAACTGCCATCGTGAACATTCGTCTCAGCGTGTTGTTCTAGTCTGAGGTAAGATTGCTGAACCGTCTGCACAGACGCACGGTAAGTCACGTATCGAGGCTGCGATGTTGAACGAGCGAGCTTCTGTAGTTCTCGACGGAGGCGCTCTCGGTTGGCGCGCACTCTAGCGTTATGCGCCCTTACTTTGCTGTTGTAAGCGCGAATCTCTTGATTGAGCTTAGAGATGGCCTGACGGCGTTTGGTCTGGGCCTGTCGCAGCTTTGATTGCGCCTGCCGCAGTTTACTCCGTGCTTGAGAAGAGGATATTCGGCGAACCATTAATTATCTCCAGAGTGACAGACTGCGGTGCTGTGTATTCAAGGGAGGGTTGTAGCGAATAATTAGTCGCCGCTCCGCCTCGATAAATCCAACTCGGGCCGCATGACCTGGAGCATGCACAAGCAAATGCGTTGCGCCTTGGAAAATCGCTTCCTCAAGCCGTTCATGGCCGCTTAGTCGGTTCGCAAGGTTCTCCGCTCTGCCGATATAGAGCGGAACATGGACCGAACCCTCTAGTTTGCAGAACATATAGACAGCGTTAAACGCCGACGGGATCGCCCAAATTTCGTAGATGCCGAAACTATAGTTGGTATCGACACCATCGAACCCAGACAAGCTGCCCAACATCGTGGCGGGCGGGCTGAACAATCCGTTCGATATGGGTGCACGCATGTCTCATGTTCCCCCAATGATTCGCTTCGCAGCTTCTATCGCTTCAGGGGAACCCTCGATCGACCATGTGGCCTCGCCGTTTACTCTTTTTCTTGTGACTTTAACCGGCTGCCCAGTCTTCGGATCACGAAGCCTCTTCAATCGAAGTTCGATTTCGTTCTCGGCGCCTTTAATGATGTCTTCCTTGATCCCATCAAAGAACTGCTTGCTATTCACCTTTCGGTGGCCTCGTCTGTATTCGATTCCCATCACATCTGCTCCTCAGCCTTCAGGCGGGTATGGATCATTTCCGTGGCTATCGCTGCTACTGATCCTTCCGTCTCGATTGTGGATTTTGAGTTCGGTTTCAGCGTTCCGGCTAATCTCGCGAGCACGGTCAACTGCCTCGCGCTTCGTGTCGAAGTGACCGCTTGAACGCGCCGCACCGCCGCGCTTTACATCCCAACCGCCATCCGGGTTCGGCACCACATGATGGGTTCCCGCTTTCCGATCTCCAGCCATCTTGACCTCCGTCGTAGGGCATTAGCGTGAATCAAAGTTCGTTATGACGAACTAAGCCGGAAGATAGGGATTGCGCGTATGGTATGTCAAGGACTATGAGTATCGTAAAAACGAACCGCCGGAAAAAGGACCACTATGCCGACACCCTTGGGAGAACGTGTTCGCGAGATCAGGCTGAAACGTGGCTTAACGCTGGAGGGGCTCGCTGACCGGGTCGGGTCCAGCAAGAGCTATATGTGGGAGATCGAAAACAAGGAGGTTGCCCGCCCCTCAGCCGAAAAACTGGCCCAGATCGCAGTCGCTCTCGACACGACCGCCGAGTATCTGTTGGGCGGAAATAGCGAACAAGAAGCAGAAAACGCCGAAGACGCCGCCTTCTATCGCAAGTACAGGAAACTCGACGCGCCCGTAAAGGAACGCCTGCGCAAGATGCTCGACATCTTGGATGAAGATTGATGGTTGAAGAAAGACGGACATCCCCTCAACGAGAGGCCAATCGGCTCTCAACCATGCTCCGTCACGTTCTTGGTGAGGATCGTTTTCCGGTTGATGTCGAGGCGTTGGCCCGAGAAGTATCCAAAAACAATGAGGACCCGATCGAGAAGATTGTAGGTGGAGATTTACCCGGTTTCGAGGGCATGCTCCGGCCACATGGCAAGCGACCCGGCTGGCACATCGTGTACAATGATGATCCACGCTACGGCGGTCGGGTCCGCTTTACTATCGCCCACGAGTTTGGCCATTATCAGCTACATCGCTCAGCATTGAGCGCGGGCGACTATGTTACAGGCGTACTTCAAAAAAACTGCGGCTTCGAATGCAAACCACTTCGTTCCAATGCATGGCGTGAAACCGAGCGGCTTCGCGAAGAACAAGCGGACACATTCGCTTCTTTCCTCCTGATGCCGCTCGATGATTACCGGAAGCAGGTGGATGGTCAGGAAATGACTGCCAATCTGCTGAACCATATCACCGACCGCTACGGGGTTTCGCTCACTGCCGCTTGTCGAAAATGGATCGATTTCACCGAGAAGCGCGCGGCAATGATCGTCGCCAGGGACGGCTTCGCTCTGTGGGGGCGAGCCAGCAAGTCCGCACTGAAGAGCGGAGTTTTCGTCCGTTCAGGGATGACCATGCCCGATAATGCGCTAATCTCTCAAGGCCTAAGAGGCACTGGCTTTACTTCCGAGGTGCCCGTCAGCCAGCCTGCGGGTATATGGTCTTTTAGCCGAGGATCCGAGCCAGTCCGTGAACTCGCGATGATTTCAGAGTTTCTGGACATATCCATCACAATTCTTCAGTTCGACGCACACGCGAAGAGCACAGACCTTGAGGAGGAGGAGCCGTGGGATGCGTTCGATCAGTTTAACGCCGGTGGGCAATTCCGCCCAGATTTTGATCGTCGTTGAGGTGAGCATTCCGCTCGTTAGCGTTTCTTAAACTCGGCATGAAGGCCAGCGTTTCTCTCGTCTGAAATCGACACTCTAGAAGCCTCCGTCGCTTGCATCCCGCGAGACGAGCCTCAGCCAGGCGGCAGCACGACTCGGTCCAATCAATACCCCTAGCTCACGCATTTCGCGGTCTGGCTATATCCACCGCGAACACCTGCCTCCGCCCATCGCACGCCATCTCCTGTCTTCACGCTATCCACGTTGCCGGGACCTTGCCGGTGTCCATGCGCGGCTGTCAGGTCTTCTCCGATACCCCATCACCCGTGTCCATCACGGCCTCTCCATGGGCTGATCTGGCCGGAGCCGGCTGACGCCTCGACCGCCTCGGCCGCAACGGCGGGGATGGTCTTTCTTCCCCTGGCCGAGGGCCATTCCTCGCGAGCGACCCTTGCGGGTCCAAGAAAGACCATCCCCGCCGTCCTCCGCTGCGCTGCGGGCCATGAATGGCTGCGTCGGCGGTCGCCCCGGCCTCTTCGATCGCCATCGAGGCCGCGAAGGGCGCGGGCTCGAAGCCAAAAGGAGAACTGACATGGCCACCATTGGAACCTTCAAGAAGACCGGCGACGAGTTCGTCGGTGAAATCGTCACCCTCAGCGTGCAGGCGAAGAACGTCCGCATCATCCCCGAAGAGGGCTCGACCAGCGAGAACGCCCCCAGCCACCGCGTCTTCGTCGGCCGCGCCGAGATCGGCGCCGCCTGGTCCAAGCGCTCGAACGAGGGCCGCGACTATCTGAGCCTCAAGCTTGACGACCCGAGCTTCACCGCGCCGATCTACGCCAACCTCTTCGACGACACCGTCATCGAGGGCGAGGAGAGCTACAGCCTCATCTGGTCGCGCGCCCGCCGCCAGAACGGCGACTGAGCCGCCGCCGAGCGCCCCGCCCAGACACGGGCGGGGCCGCTTCTCACTTCAGTTGTCCTTCGGCCGATCATCGAGAAGCGCTGCCGGTTTTACATCCAGCGCCATCGCCACGTGCCAGAGCGTCACGATCGTTACGTTCTGCTGGCCGCGTTCCATGGCGCTCACATGGGCGCGATCGACGCCCATCTTTGCCGCCAGCGCATCCTGGCTGATTCCAGCTTTCAGCCGGTAGTGTCTGAGATTGCTGCCAAATGTCTCACGAATATCCATCCGTGAGCACATTGCGGATCGCGTATTTTAGTGCGACGTATTATAATACGCGGGCTGGCCGACCCGCCGACGGCTTGCCGCGCTTCGGTCCGTTTCAACCGCCCGGCGGTTGCGCCTGTCATGGTTTCCGGGCCATTAATCATTTGGGCAAAGCCCGCCAGGATCTCTGCAATGACCCGCACTTCCGAGCCACCGATTGTTGATGCGCCGCCAGCGGCGGACTGCGTGACCGTCTATGACCGGCAGCATCTGAAACTGTACGTGCGCCTCTTGGACGCCGAGAACTCCGGCGCGTCTGTCGCTGAGGTCGCGAGAATCCTGCTTGGCATCGATCCGGAAAGCGAGCCGGAACGCGCCGAACGGGTGCATGCGAGCCATCTCGGCCGCGCACGCTGGATGACCGAGCACGGCTACAAAGACCTCCTTCAACGCGGGCTCCCCTGACCCAAAAAGCGACAAGGTGATGCGTAGCGCGCATCACCGAATGCCGCCCCGAGGCCTGGGCAACAGCAACCTGAGCCCGAAATTCTTGCGGGAGGGCGCCGTTTCAGTTGTGCGCCTGCTGCGAGGAGTGCGGCCATGTCGCGGGACTGGCGTGATGATCGCGCCTATGACCATTTCGACAGCCTTGACGTCTCCGGGCTCGCCTGGGAATGCCTGAGACGCAACGAAAACTATCGCGCGGACTATGCGCGGATGCGACATGGCGGAGGAGCGCCCGCTGATTGGGGGTTGCGATTTCCCCGTTGATCCAGACATCGCCGCACCCGACGCTCCGGTCTTCTGGCGGCCCGACTTCGCCCCCGCAGTCGTCAACTTGGTCGCCAAGCTGCCGGACTTCGGGCTGCAAACGGCCAGCATTGCCAAACACTTCACTGAGCGCCGAACCGATGAACACGGACAGCCTTGGGCTCTACTGCCGGACGGCGCCGTGCTTGTGGCGACCTCGGGCGCGCTCGACGCGCGAAGCGTCGGCGTCCTCATCCCGCTCGATGATCATTGGCCGATCCGTGTCGCCGCCGCCGAACGCTTACGGCTACGACTGATCGAGCGAACCGCCGACCCACCCATCACCCCGCAGCGCCGCGAGCGCCTCAAACGCGCACTGCGCTGCATCGACGGCCGCCGTGATGGCGCGACCTATCGGGCGATCGCGACCGCCTTCTTCGGCGCCCGCCGTGTCGCCGAAGAACCTTGGAAGACGAGTTCGTTGAAGGCTCAGATCGCGAGACTCGCGGCTTATGGTCGGACGCTCATCGCACGTGGCCACGAAGACTTGCTTCGCGGCAAATTGAAGTAATCGCTTGGTGCCGGAAACTTCACGAAGCGAATTTTTCTGGTTCGGATGCCGGTCTCTCTCTACAAGTCGAGGATGACCGAAACTTCCCTCGATTTCGGCTTCTACCCTGGTCCGCTCGATCTTGACGCCGGCGAGATCACCATCCGGTCGCGACCCGACCGTGAAGCCATCGCCGCCGATCTGCGGAACGAGGCGGGCATTGAGAAAGACTGGATCTACGCGCCTGCCCAGCGATCGCGAGACTTCATGACGGGCGCCGTACATGAGAAACCCTATTCGGCGCGTGTCTTCGGGTTACCGAAGACCCACACGATCACCCACCGCCGGGGGGGGACAACGAGGATCATCTGACGTTCCATCTGTGGAGTCTCTCGTTCTTCACCGGCCTGCGGCTGACGGCGACGGAGGCCGGATTTCTCGACGCCACGCCGCTCAAGCCCGGCAAGCTCGTCGACTTCGTTCTGCTCGGCGACAGTTTGTCCGCATGCGTCGCGCTCGCCGAGCGGTTCTGGTCAGCCAACCTCGCGACGCCGCGGCAGGCGCAGCGCTTCGCCGCTGCCGTGCATGCGCTTTTTCTGGCCCAGTATCCGCCCGCGCTGCAATTCGAGCGTTTCGTCTATCTCTATGCGGCGCTGGACGCCTGCTTCGCGCTCGCCAAAGAGATGCACCCGCCGAGCGGGCACGTTCCGCACTCTGGTCGCGCGGCCTGGCTCTGCCAGCGCTTTGGGATGGAGGTTCCGGCATGGGCGGACGCCGGTGGCCCGGGCGCTGCCGAGGTCGCCACCATCCGCAATGACGCGGTGCATGAAGCGCTCTACATGGGCGAACCACTCGGCTTTGCCTTGCATGGCGTCGGCGCGAGCCAGAACCTGACTCTAGAGCTTGAAGCGTTGATCTGCCGGTTCCTGGTCGCGCTGATCGGCGCGGCTTCCACCGACTACGTGCAATCACCGGTCAACACGCGGCAGCGCCACGGCTTGAGGTTAGGCTGATACATGGCTAGCGCACCGCTTCCAAGTTATGAACGCCGGCTCATCCTCTTCCTGGACTTCCTCGGGTTCCGAGAAATCGTCGCCGAAACTACCGATGATCCCGCCGTCCTTGGTCGACTCATCGCCGGGCTCAATGCCATCGCGCGCATTGTAGGAGACGGCTCGGTTGAAAGCGAACGAGTCACGCAATTCTCAGACTCGCTCGTCGTGTCCTACCGAGTCGACGAGACATCCTGGGTGTTCTGGTTGCTGCATGCAATGGCCATGACCGTCGTCGAACTCGCCGGGCGCGGTTATCTCCTGCGCGGCGCGGTGACCATCGGCGATCTGCTTCATGACGATCGCCATGTCGTGGGACCGGCAATGGTAGCCGCCTACGAGATTGAGTCGCAGCGCGCGATCATGCCGCGCGTCATAATCGATCCTGCCGTTCTCGACATCGCGCGTGAGCACAGAGGCGACCTGCATACACCCGACGATGAGGAAGGATATGTGAGAAGCTTCATCGCCGTCGACGACGATGGGGAACACTTCTTCGACTATGTGTCCTGGCGATCCGTCGTAGAAATCGTCGGCGCAGACGACGACTCCTACGGCGCCTATCTCGCGGAGATCTCGCGATTGATCGAGCGTGGCTTGCGCCACTCCGATACACGGGTGCTGCGAAAATATCT
The DNA here is from genome assembly GCA_017643215.1 of Roseibium sp. Taxonomy (GTDB): domain Bacteria; phylum Pseudomonadota; class Alphaproteobacteria; order Rhizobiales; family Stappiaceae; genus Roseibium. Next base: position 140,451 of record JAEPNV010000004.1, read on the forward strand.
CTGGCTGCATCGTCACTATCTCGCTGCAATCGATCTCTTCGAAGCGATCCCGGTCGACCATCCCTACCGCGCGCAAAGCCCCGAAAACTGCGAAATGATCGCGTCTTTGCCGCGGTTGGACGCGCTTTGCGCAGCCGCGTCGGCTTCCGTCGCCGCCGAACAACAGCGGAGCTGACACCACCGGCGCGGTCGCATTGACCGCGCACGTCGCGTCCTTTCGCAGGGCGTCTTTGGGGGGTGACGTTTCCGCCGCCCACTGATCGTCATCCCTCCCGGACGCGCTTCTCCGCTTTTGTGACCTCCGACAGCCCGCCGCATCCCGCGGCACGGCGCAAGCACCGGAGGCGCACCCCATGCCCGATCCCAATGCCGGCCTTCCGCCGCGCTATCTCAGAACCCCAGAAGCCGCCCGCTTTCTCGGACTCTCCGGCAGAACGCTGGAAAAACACCGCACCTACGGCACCGGCCCACGCTATTCGAAGATCGGCGGGCGCGTCGTCTACGCCGTCGACGATTTGCAGGCCTGGGTCGGCCGCGGCGAGAAATCTTCGACCTCGGACGACACCGGCGACACGGTGCTGCCCGCCAAACGGCACGCGGCGGTCTCGCCGGCTTACGCGGACAAGGGCCGCTCATGAGCAATCGCACCACGGTCGATCTTGTGTGGATCGAAGGGCAGGTCGAGCGCTGGATTCGCTTCGGTCGCATCGTCCAAGAGACGCTGAAGAGCCGCAGCCGGAGCACCGTCGGCTTCGACCCCGGTGCGGTCTTCGCCTTCGTCCGATGGTCGTCGAACGACTACGGCACCGTCGAAAGCCGGATCGACATTCTGCGCGCGGTTCACCCGGGCGCGAGTTGTTCGACCGTGCCTTGCGTGACGCCCGGCGGCGAGATGCTGCTGCGCCTTTCCGGCTGGCCGAAAGTCGAGGCAGCGCTGCTCGCCATCGACCAGGTCGAGGCCCTCGGGCTCGCCCCCGAAGACGTCTGTCCGGACCATTGGCGGCACGTCCATAACCGCCTCACCACCGGGCTCGACCCCCGCGCCTATACCGAACCGCGGCATGACGCCTGGCTCAAGCGCCGCGAGATCGACGCATGAGACGCGCGCGCAAAACCCTCATCCTCGGCGGGTCGGCGCTCGCCTTGATCGGCGCCTCGGCCGTCGTCCGAAGCGACCCGGTCGTGCTGTGGAATCCATCACCCAGCGTTCCAGTCGGCTTCTACGCCGTGACCCCGATCGAGACCCTGGAAGTGGGTACATTGGTCGCCGTGCGGCCGCCGGAACCGCTCGAATCCTGGCTCGTCGAGAACCGCTATCTCGGCCGCGATACGCCGCTCCTGAAACGCATCGCGGCATTGCCGGACGCCGAAGTGTGCCGCGATGGCGCGGTTATCCGGATCGACGGAGACGCCATCGCCGAGGCGCGGGAGCGTGACCGGCTCGATCGTCCGCTGCCCGTTTGGAGCGGCTGCCATCGGCTCGCGGACGGCGAGGTCTTCTTCCTGAATGCGGATCATCCGGCGAGCCTGGACGGGCGGTATTTCGGCCCGCTTGGCGCCGAGACGATCGTCGGCCAAGCGACCCCGATCTGGACGCGGGAGGACTGACCGATGGTCCGTCTTCTGCAGACTGCCCACCATTCGGGCGCGGTCCGTCCCGCAGCGCTTGTGGTAGCCGCGCTCCTGTTCAGCAGCCCATCGGCCGCGGTGTCGCAGCAAACCGTTGACGTCTCGGACGACCAGCAGCCGACAGTCCAGGGGGCATTGATTGACGCCTACATTGCCGAAGCGGCGCAACGCTTCGCCATTCCCGAGCGCTGGATACGCGCCGTCATGCGAGCCGAAAGCGCGAACGATCCTCGGGCCGTCAGCACCGCCGGCGCCATGGGCCTTATGCAGATCATGCCGCGAACCTGGGACGAGCTGCGCGCCCGCTACGATCTCGGCGACGACCCGTTCGACCCCCGCGATAACATCCTGGCGGGTACGGCCTATCTGCGCGAAATGTACGACCGCTTCGGCGCGCCGGGCTTTCTCGCAGCTTACAATGCGGGACCGGAGCGTTACGCCGAGTACCTCGCGACCGGCCGCTCGCTACCGCGCGAAACCCGCGCCTATGTCACCGCCCTGGCGCCCGTCGTCACCGACGCGCCGACAGTTCCTCCGCAGAGCGAGCGCACGACGATTGTCGTCGATTGGCGCGCCGCACCGCTCTTCGTCGCACGGATCGATCAGCGTTCAGGTGACCAACCAAGCGCCGATCAGCAAGCATCCGATGGACCGTCAGCCCAGCCCGCGATCTCGAATCTCGTACAGCCTGAAGAGCGCCCGACAGGTCTCTTCGTCCGGCCCCAGGCGGAGAATTCGCAATGATCGCCCCAATCGCAGTCTGGCGCACGACGGCGTGCTTCATCGCATCCCCGGTAGGAATGCGGCACACGGAGAGCGGAACAACGGCAGGAGGGCGAGATAAAAGGCTGCGCGCCAACCGGCGCTACGGCGTTGTTGTTGTTGATGTTTTCGCCTGCCTCGCGAGAGGCCGCAGTGCCGCCCACACCGCTTACGTCCTGATTCTCCCGCACTTTTGCCGTGCCGCCGGTCTTCAGCGGAGGTGGACGGCATGAGCAAGCGCGACAATGACCTCCGCATCAGACCGGGACGCATTCGCGATCGCGGCGCCCGCGGCCAGAAGGCCAAGAGCTTCGTCGGCCAGGTCATGCGCGCCGCCAAGAAGGCCGGGCATACCGGCTATCGTTTCAACGGAGCGAAGCATCATGGCCGCAGCAATTCACGCTTCGGCCGCGGCCGCTTTGTCAACGCCGCCCGAGGGCTCTCCCGCACTGGGCGGCGCGTCGTCATCAAGGCGCGCATCGTCCGCCATCGCGGCGCCCGCTACCGCTCCGCGCCGCTCGCCAAACATATCGCTTATCTGAAGCGCGACGGCGTTACCCGGGATGGCCGAGATGCGGCGATGTTCGACCGGGACGGCGACACCGCCGATAAGCGGGCGTTCGCGTCGGCTTGCGAGGACGACCGGCATCATTTCCGCTTCATCATCTCGCCCGAGGACGCCGGGTCGATGGAGGACGTGCGCGCTTTCACGCGCGATCTGATGGACCAGACCGAACGCGACCTTGGAACCGGGTTCGACTGGATCGCCCTCGATCATTGGAACACCGACAATCCGCATATCCATGTTCTGGTCCGCGGCCGCGCCGACGACGGCAAGGACCTCGTCATCTCGCGCGACTATATCAGCCGCGGCTTTCGCGCCCGCGCCGAAGAACTGGTCACGCTGGAGCTCGGGCCGCGCACCGCGCGCGAAATTGCCGCCGGTCTCGACGCCGAGGTGAAGGCCGGGCGCTGGACTGGCCTCGACAAGGCGCTGCGCAGCCTCGCCGACGAAAATGCCGGCGTCGCAGACCTCCGGCCGGGATCGCCAGAGCCGCGAGACCCCGATCTGCGTCAACGGCTCATCGGCCGCGCGCAAACGCTGGAGCGCCTGGGCGTCGCGGAGAAGCTCGCCCCGGCGGTCTGGACCCTGAAGCCGGGCGCCGAGGACACGCTTCGCCATCTCGCCATACGCGGCGACATCATCAAGACCATGCACCGCGCGATGAGCGGCGGGGCAGAGCGGCCGCTCGCCGACTTCGCCATCCAATCCGAGCCATCCGAACCGATCCTCGGGCGGCTGGTCGATCGCGGTCTGCATGACGAGTTGAAGGGCGAAGCCTATGCCGTCATCGACGGCGTCGACGGCCGTGTCCACCATTTGCGCTTTTCCGATCTCGACATGACCGGAGACACGCCGGTCGGCGGCATCGTCGAGTCGCGGAGCTGGACGTCGCGCGAGGGCGGCCGCCCGCGCCTCTCTTTGGTCGGCCGGTCAGACCTCACATTGGACGCACAGGTGACGGCCGACGGAGCGACCTGGCTCGACCGCCTGCAACTCGCCCGTGAACGCGCGCCGCTCAGCGCACACGGCTTCGGCGCGGAAGTGTCCGTCGCCCTTGAACGGCGGATCGATCATCTGGAGGCGGAAGGCCTTGCCACACGACAGGGCGGCCGCGTCAGCTTCTCACGCGATCTTTTGAAGACGCTGCGCGAGCGAGACCTCGCGGCCTCGGCCGCGACGCTCGAAGCCGAGACGGGATTGAAGCGCCAGAAGAGCAGCGAAGGCGAGACAGTCGCCGGCGTCTATCGCCAGCGCCTCGATCTCGCCTCGGGCCGCTTCGCCATGCTCGACAACGGATTGGGCTTCGAACTCGTCCCCTGGAAGCCGCAACTCGAAAAACATCTCGGCCAGAGCGTCACCGGCACGATGACCCCGGGCGGCGGTGTCGACTGGTCGCTCGGCCGCAAGCGCGGCCTGACGATTTGAGCCGCCAAGAAACGAGAACTCCCATGACGAAACGCGACATCCAATCCCCCGCCACGAAGATCCTCTGGGGTCAGATATTGATCGTCAGCCTGGTCGCGCTGCTCTTCGTCTGGGCCGCGACGCAGTGGGCCGCCTGGCGGCTCGGCTTCCAGCCCGAACTCGGCGAGCCCTGGTTCTCGATCTTCGGATGGCCGATCTACATCCCGCCCGCCTTCTTCTGGTGGTGGTACTGGTACGACGCCTATGCGCCGCGGGTCTTCGTCGAGGGGGCCATCATCGCCGGCGCAGGCGGCATCATGTCGATCGTCGTCGCCATCTTCCTGTCCGTGCTGCGCGCCCGCGAGGCCTCGGACGTCACCACCTACGGCTCGGCGCGCTGGGCCGAGACGAAGGATGTCGCGGCGGCCGGGCTTCTCGATCCCGACGGCGTGGTGCTCGGACGGTTCGCGCGCGACTATCTCCGGCATGACGGTCCCGAGCATGTGCTCTGCTTCGCGCCAACGCGTTCCGGGAAGGGCGTTGGGCTGGTCGTGCCGTCGCTCCTGACCTGGCCGGGTTCCGCGATTGTCCACGACATCAAGGGCGAGAACTGGCAACTCACCGCCGGCTGGCGGTCCCGCTTCAGCCGGGTGCTGTTGTTCGATCCGACCAACCCGGAGAGCGCCGCCTACAACCCGCTGCTCGAAGTCCGGCGGGGCGACAGCGAGGTGCGCGACGTCCAGAACGTCGCCGACATCCTGGTCGATCCCGAAGGTCTGCTCGAACGCCGGAACCATTGGGAAAAGACCAGTCACGCACTCCTGGTCGGCGCGATCCTCCACGTCCTCTACGCCGAAGCGGACAAGACGCTCGCCAGCGTCGCCGCCTTCCTCTCCGATCCGCGCCGGCCGATCGAGGCGACGCTGACGGTGATGATGAAGACACTGCATTTGGGCGACAGGCCGCATCCCGTCGTCGCCCAGGCGGCGCGCGAGCTCTTGAACAAGTCGGACAACGAACGCTCAGGGGTGCTCTCGACCGCGATGAGTTTCCTCGGCCTCTATCGCGACCCGGTCGTCGCGAAGGTCACAAGCCGGTGCGACTGGCGCATCCGCGATCTGATCGAAGGCGACAGACCGGCGACGCTCTATCTCGTCGTCCCGCCGTCGGACATCAGCCGTACCAAGCCGCTGGTGCGCCTCGTCCTCAACCAGATCGGCCGCAGACTGACCGAAGACTTACACGCCAAACGCCGCCACCGGTTGCTGCTCATGCTTGACGAGTTTCCCGCGCTCGGTCGGCTGGACTTCTTCGAGAGCCAGCTCGCCTTCATGGCGGGGTACGGATTGAAGGCTTTCCTGATCGCACAGTCCCTCAATCAAATCGAAAAGGCCTACGGCCAGAACAACGCCATCCTCGACAACTGCCATGTGCGCGTGGCTTTCGCCACCAACGACGAGCGCACGGCCAAGCGCGTCTCGGACGCGCTCGGCACGGCGACCGAGATGCGGGCGATGAAGAACTATGCCGGCCACCGGCTCAGCCCCTGGCTCGGTCATCTCATGGTCTCACGCCAGGAAACGGCGCGGCCGCTCCTGACGCCCGGCGAGATCATGCAGCTCCCGCCCCATGAAGAATTGGTGCTGGTCTCCGGCGCGCCGCCGATCCGCGCCCAGAAAGCGCGCTACTTCAAGGACCCGCAATTGCAGGCGCGCATTCTGCCGCCGCCGGATTGTCGCCGAGCGGTCGCGGTCGGGTTTGCAGCCAACGCCGACGACTGGTCGTCTGCACCGCCCATCGCCCCAAGGCCTGCCGCTTCAACGAGCAAGGCGACGGATAACGAAGATGCGGATGGCGGCATCCGGCGCGAGCCCGACATCCCGGAGCACGAGGACATCGCGCCGGAACGTCCGGCGCCCGCACGCGAGGAGTTCGCGGCGCTGGATGACGAGCCCGACGACGACGCCCAGGGCGCGAAGCAACTTCAGGACCATTTCCGCGGCATCGCGCGCCAGGCCTCGCTCGACCCTGAAGACGGGATCGAGCTTTGAGAGGCGCCGGGATGAAGAAGGATCGCCTGAACGTGTACTTCGATCCCACGCTGACGACCGAGCTGGAAAACCTCGCGGCGCGGCGCAAGGTGTCGAAGTCGCAGATCGTCGACGCCGCGCTCGCCTCCTACCTCTCGCCCGACGGGGCCGATCAGCGCGAAGCCGCCATCGTCCGCCGCCTAGACCGGCTCACCCGCTCCATCGAACGACTGGAACGCGATCTCACAATCTCGACCGAAGCCCTGGCGCTGTTCGTGAAGTTCTGGCTTACCACCACGCCGCCGCTGCCCGATACGATGCGGGACGCCGCTCAGGCGAAGGGGCGCGAACGCTATGAGGGATTTGTCGAGGCGCTGGGACGACGGCTTGCGAAGGGAGCTACGCTGACGAAGGAGGTCTCGGAGGACGTCGAACGCTTCCGATCTAGCAAATGAAAGACGCAATCCATGGTAAATGATCAGAATGATGAGGCTTAAGTGTTTATCAACGCATCCTTGAGGCCTTTGCCCCTATGGTTGGGACAGTCCTCCGGAGAGATCACCTTACTATGCGTCCACTTGCCAAAAATCGGTTTGATGAGCTGACGTTCGGACTCCGCGCAGCAGGCTCGCGCGAAGCGTGGCGGGATGTGTCGTTCTGGTCAAACGCCGATGAGACCTTGCTTGGTGTTCTCTCATACGCAGAACATGCTGACGGTTACATGGGCATGATCCTCGCCCGCGACGATCATCGCCGATACCGTCCTCTAGGCAATGCCGTAATCTTTCGAACTAAAGGAGCTGGGGATCATTCGATTTGTGCGCGCATCGCTGAACTTGATGGCGAAGGCACGTCCAAGGCCGAAACGCCTAACGGCGAAGAGCCTGGAGTCGACCTATTCACCATTGACCACGACCGAACGCTTAATCCGATCTTTGAGAACTTGCGGGGCACACTCCACTCCACTGCCGCGCGGACGGTGCTTCAGGAAATTGCTCATTGGTTTATCGATCGCGACGGCAATTTTGTGCGCGATTTCCAAACGACAGGCATTTCCGCTCGCTTGTTCGAACTCTACTTGTTTCGCGCTTTTCACGCCCTCGATTTTAGTGTCGACCAATCCATCGCTGTGCCTGACTTTGTGCTAAAGCGCGGCGATATCACGCTTTACGTGGAAGCTACGACAGCGAACCCAGTTGATACAATGGATATCGATCTTTTGGCCGGCCCCACGCCTCCACCTGAAGATTTTTGGCGATTCATTGAAAACGATATGCCTGTGATCTTCGGATCACCGCTCTATTCCAAACTCAAGAAAAAATATTGGGAGAAGGAACCGGTCAAAGGTCACCCTTTCGCGATCGCGATTGCAGATTTTCACGCCCCGGCCTCCATGATTTGGTCTCATACGGCGTTATCGATCTACCTATTTGGCATCAGCGTCGAACGCTCTGTCGGGCCACACGGGGAAGAGATTGCGCTTCCCAGACCCCTAAAAATCCATCGGCGCGGTGAAAAGGTCATCCAGGCGGGCTTTTTTGATCTGCCGGATACACGCCACATCTCGGCAATCCTGTTTTCAAACGCAGCAACTAAAGCAAAGTTCACCCGCATGGGCACGCTTGCAGGATTCGGCCATCCTGAATGCTCCGTCCACAGAAAAGGCGGCTTGTCCAATCCCGAGCCGGGCGCACTCTCCGCAATACCGTTTGAATGCAATATCGAGGATGGTGCGTATGAAGAGGACTGGGCTGACGAGTTGGAAATCTATCATAATCCCAATGCGCTAATACCTTGGCCTGGCGAAACAGTGATTCCCCAGGCAACACACTTTCGCCGGCAAACCGACGATGAACTTGTATGGCGGGGTGCGCCATTCCGGGTGCTCTTTTCTTCAACAAAGGTCGAGCACAAACCGAGCCCGCCGTTTGACGATGACACTGATAGCTCTGCTGGAGAGACCAGCGACTAGCGCGCGTTCTTTGTCGCAACCGAATGGCCTACCGCCTGTCTTTGCCCGCCATAGCACTACTACGCCCTCAGCACTGTTGCTGACAGCCAGATAACGGTCTTCTTGATCGACCCCGTACTCAGATGCGGGGCCGCCAATGACCGTCCAACCTTTCAGAACAGAAGCGATCAAGCGCGGGTCCCGCATGCTCCGGACCGCGCTCGGGCCGCATGTCGGCGCCTGGCTCGACGACCCTGCCGTCGTCGAGATCATGCTCAACCCCGACGGCTGTCTTTGGGTGGACCGGCTCCAGGAAGGTCTTGCGGATACGGGCGAGCGACTGGCACCGGCCGACGGCGAACGGATCGTCCGGCTCGTCGCGCATCATGTCGGGGCGGAGGTCCACCCCGGTAATCCGCGCGTCTCGGCCGAGCTGCCCGAGACGGGGGAACGGTTCGAGGGCCTGTTGCCGCCTGTCGTCGCGGGACCCGCCTTCGCGATCCGCAAGCCCGCCGTCGCTGTCTTCACCCTCGACGACTATGTCGCCGCCGGGATCATGTCGGATGGCGAGGCGCAAGCTTTACGCGCTGCCGTCGTCGAGCGTCGCAACATACTGGTCGCGGGCGGCACGTCCACCGGCAAGACGACGCTGACCAATGCGCTGCTCGCCGAAGTCGCCAAATCCCCCGACCGCGTCGTTCTGATCGAGGACACGCGCGAACTGCAATGCCTGACGCCCAATCTGGTCGCGCTGCGCACCAAGGACGGCGTCGCGACGCTTTCGGACCTCGTGCGCTCGTCGCTGCGGCTGCGTCCCGACCGCATCCCCATCGGCGAGGTGCGCGGGTCCGAGGCGCTTGATCTTCTCAAAGCCTGGGGCACGGGCCATCCGGGCGGCGTCGGCACGATCCATGCCGGCTCCGCCGTCGGCGCATTGCGCCGCCTCGAACAGCTCATCCAGGAAGCCGTTGTCACCGTCCCGCGCGCGCTTATCGCCGAGACCATCGATCTCGTCGCCGTTCTCACGGGCCGAGGCGCTGACCGGCGTCTCGCCGAGCTCGCCCGCGTCACCGGCCTCGACCCCCAAGGCGATTACGCCCTCAGCCACACAAAAGGAGACCCTCAGTGACCAGAACACCCATCCTCCATCCGCGCTGGCCTTATTACCTGACAGCGCTTGTGCTCGGCGTCCTGATCGCGGACCCGGCTTACGCGGCCGGTTCCGGCATGCCCTGGGAGGAGCCGCTGCAGGCGATCCTCGAATCCATCGAAGGACCGGTCGCCAAGATCGTCGCCGTGATCATCATTATCATCACCGGGCTGACGCTCGCCTTCGGTGACTCCAGCGGCGGGTTCCGCAGGCTGGTGCAGATCGTGTTCGGCATCTCGATCGCGTTCGCGGCGTCTTCCTTTTTCCTGACCTTCTTCGACTTCGGCGGCGGGGCGCTCGTCTGATGCAGGAGGGCGCGAACATCCCCGGCTTCACCGCGCCGGTCCACCGGGCGCTGATCGAGCCAATCCTCTTGGGCGGGGCGCCACGGGCGATCGCCATCGCCAATGGCACGCTCGCCGCCGCCGTCGGCCTCGGGCTTCGGCTCTGGATCGTCGGCCTCTTGCTCTGGCTGGTCGGGCATCTCCTGGCCGTCTGGGCGGCCAAGCGCGACCCGGACATCGTCGACGTCACGCGCGGGCATCTGCGCTTCCCGACCTGGTTCGAGGCGTAAGCCGATGATGCGTCTCGCCGAATATCGCTCCAAAGCGTCGAAGCTCGCCGACTTCCTGCCCTGGGCCGCGTTGATCGCGCCCGGCGTGGTGCTCAACAAGGACGGCAGCCTTCAGCGCACGGCGCAGTTTCGCGGTCCCGATCTCGACTCGGCGACGCCGGCCGAGCTGGTGGCGACCGCCGGCCGGCTCAACAGCGCCTTCCGGCGGCTCGGATCGGGCTGGGCGGTGTTCGTCGAAGCGCAGCGAGTCCCGGCGCGGGATTATCCGATCTCGGAGTTTCCCGATCCGGTCTCGGCCCTGGTCGACGCCGAACGACGGGCGCAATTTGAAGAAGCCGGGTCGCACTTCGAGAGCGCCTATTTCCTGACGCTCGTCTGGATGCCGCCGGCGGACGACACGAGCCGCGCCGAGCGCTGGCTCTATGAAGGCGCAGAAGACGGCGGCACCGATCCGCGCGAGCATCTGACGAGCTTCATCGGACGCACCGACAGCCTGCTCGGCCTGCTCGACGGTTTCATGCCGGCGGCGGCCTGGCTCTCCGATGAAGAGACGCTGACCTATCTGCATTCGACGATCTCAACGCGGCGCCAGCGCATGCGTGTTCCCGAGACGCCCATGTATCTCGACGCGCTGCTCGCCGATTGCGGTCTCGTCGGCGGTTTGGCGCCGCGATTGGGCGAGACGCATCTCAAAACGCTGACCATTGTCGGCTTCCCGACCGCGACCTGGCCGGGTCTGCTCGACGAGCTCAACGGTCAGGCGTTCGAGTATCGCTGGGCAACCCGCGCCATCTGCCTCGACAAGACCGACGCGGCCAAGCTCTTCACCCGGATCCGCCGGCAATGGTTCGCCAAACGAAAGGGCATCGCCGCGATCCTCAAGGAGGTGATGACCAATGAAGCCTCGACGCTGATGGATTCCGATGCCGCGAACAAGGCGGTCGACGCGGACGAAGCCTTGCAGGAGTTAGGCTCGGACATGGTTGGCGCCGCCTATGTCACCGCCACCGTGACAGTGTGGGACGAGGACGAGCGCACAGCAGAAGCGAAGCTGAAAACCGTCGAGAAGATCGTCCAGGGTCGCGACTTCACCTGCATGACGGAGACCCTCAACGCGGTCGACGCCTGGCTCGGCTCACTGCCCGGCCATCTCTACGCCAATGTCCGCCAGCCGCCGATCTCGACGCTGAACCTCGCGCACATGATCCCGCTTTCGGCGGTCTGGGCTGGACCGGCGCGCAACGACCATCTGGGCGGCCCGCCGCTGTTCTTCGCCGACACGGAAGGCTCCACACCGTTCCGCTTCTCCACCCATGTCGGCGATGTCGGACATACGCTGATCGTGGGGCCTACGGGCACGGGCAAGAGCGTGCTCCTCGCTCTGATGGCGTTGCAGTTTCGTCGGTATACGGACGCACAGATCTTTGCCTTCGACTTTGGCGGCTCTATCCGCTGCGCGACGCTCGCCATGGGCGGCGATTTCGAGGATTTGGCGGGCGCTCTGTCGGACGCGGAGGACGCGGTCTCGCTGCAGCCGCTCGCGCGGATCGACGATGCCGCCGAGCGAAGCTGGGCGCAGGACTGGCTCGCCGGACTGCTCGGGGGCGAAGGCGTCACGATCGATCCGACCGCCAAGGATCATCTCTGGTCGGCGTTGACCTCGCTCGCCTCGGCCCCGGTCGAGGAACGCACGCTCACCGGCCTTTCCGTGCTCCTGCAATCGCAGGACCTCAAACGCGCGCTGCAACCCTATTGCATTGGCGGACCCTTCGGCCGGCTGCTCGACGCCGAGCATGAGGCGCTGGGCGCCGCCGACGTCCAGGCCTTCGAAACCGAAGGCTTGATCGGCACAGCCGCCGCCCCGGCCGTGCTCGCCTATCTCTTCCACCGAATCGAGGGCCGTCTCGACGGCCGGCCGAGCCTGATTATCGTCGATGAGGGCTGGCTCGCGCTCGACGACGCTACGTTCGGCGGTCAGCTCAAGGAATGGCTCAAGACGCTGCGCAAGAAGAACGCCAGCGTCGTCTTCGCCACCCAGTCGCTGTCGGATGTGGACGGATCGACTATCGCGCCGGCGATCATCGAGAGCTGCCCGACGCGAGTGTTCCTGCCCAACGAACGCGCGTTCGAGCCGCAGATCGCGGCCATCTACAGGCGCTTCGGGCTCAACGACCGCCAGATCGAGATCCTCGCCCGCGCGACCCCGAAACGCGACTATTACGCCCAATCCCGGCGCGGCAACCGGCTGTTCGAACTCGGCCTCGGCGAGGTCGCGCTCGCCTTCACGGCGGCGTCTTCCAAGACCGATCACGCCGCCATCACCGAAGTGCTCGCCGAGCATGGGCCGGACGGCTTCGCCGCCGCCTGGCTCCAGCGTCGCGGCCTTGACTGGGCCGCCGAGCTTCTGGCCTCGAGCGAAGACGCCGAAACAACCGCCGCCGAACCTGCCACCCAAGAGAAGGAGACCCGACCATGACCCGTCAACGCCTGCGCGGCGCGCTGCTTGCCGTCGCCGCCTTCACCCTGCCGATCGCCGGCGTATCGACGCTCTCAGCGCCGCCGGCCTACGCCATCCCTGTCTTCGACTCCGCCAACTACGCGCAGAACATCCTCCAGGCCGCCCGCGCGCTCGAACAGATCAACAATCAGATCACGCAGCTTCAGAACGAGGCGCAGATGCTGATCAACCAGGCGCGCAACCTCGCGAGCCTGCCGCATTCGTCGCTCGTTGAGCTGCAGGCCTCCGTTCAGCGCACGCAGCAACTTCTCAGAGAGGCGCAGCGCATTGCGCACGACGTCGGCGACATCGAGCGCGCCTTCACCGAACGCTACGGCGAAGCGGCTGCGGCCGGCGATCATGATGCGATGGTCCAGGGCGCCCGGGAGCGCTGGGCCGACACCGTCGCCTCGTTCGAGGATGCGCTGCGCGTTCAGGCCGGCGTCGTCGGCAATATCGAGGACGCCCGCGCCGAGATGCAGGCGCTCGTCGCCGAGAGCCAAGGCGCGACGGGCGCGCTGCAGGCCGCGCAGGCCGGCAATCAGCTTCTCGCCCTGCAATCAACGCAGATCGCCGACCTCACCGCCGCCATCGCCGCCCAGAACCGCGCCCAGGCCCTCGAAGCCGCGCGGCGCGCCTCGGCCGAGGCCCAAGCGCGGGAGAACCTCAGCCGCTTCCTCGACTACGGCGCCGGTTACGAGCCGACTACCGTGCGGATGTTCCAAGACTGAGATGGCGCGCGATCCGCAAATCCTGCTGCGCGTCGCCGCGGTCGTCACCCTGATCGCCGCGGCGTTGGCGGCCGGCGCGCAGCTCGACGGGCAAACTCTATCTGAGTACAGCGACGATGCTCCGCCGACCGACGACCCGCTTCGCGCGGAACTCGAACGCTGCCGGACGATCACGCCAGAAGAGCTCACCGCAGACGCCGCCTGCCAGGCTGCCTGGGCTGAGAACCGTCGTCGGTTTTTCGGTCCCGCCGCGAACACGCCGGGAGGGGACGAGGAGTAATCCGATGGAGGGCGTGGGCGTCATTGATCGTTTTCTGGATGTCTTCACGTCCTACATCGACTCAGGCTTCGGGCTTCTGGGCGGCGACGTCGCTTTCCTCGCGACGACGCTGATCGTCATCGACGTCACGCTCGCCGCGCTGTTCTGGGCCTGGGGCGCCGACGACGACATCATGGCGCGGCTCGTCAAGAAGACGCTCTTCGTCGGGATCTTCGCCTTCATCATCGGCAATTGGAACGCGCTCGCGCGCATCGTCTTCGAGAGCTTCGCCGGTCTCGGCCTGATCGCGTCCGGCGGCGGACTGTCCGCAGGCGAATTGCTCCAGCCCGGCCGTATCGCCCAAGTGGGTCTCGACGCCGGCCGGCCGCTGCTCGAAGCCATCGGCGAGCTTATGGGCTTCGTCTCCTTCTTCGAGAACTTCATCCAGATCGCGATCCTGATGTTCGCCTGGGTGATCGTCCTGTTGTCCTTTTTCATCCTCGCGATCCAGCTCTTCGTCACCCTGATCGAATTCAAGCTGGCGACGCTCGCCGGCTTCGTGCTCGTGCCGTTTGGGCTCTTCGGCAAAACCGCCTTCATGGCCGAGCGCGTGCTGGGTCTCGTCATCTCCTCCGGCGTCAAGGTCCTGGTGCTCGCCGTCATCGTCGGAATCGGTTCGACCATCTTCGGCGAGTTTACTGCCGGCTTCACCGGCGAGCCGACCATAGAAGACGCCATGGCCGTCGTGCTCGCGGCCCTATCGCTGCTGGCGCTCGGCATTTTCGGACCCGGCATCGCCAACGGCATCGTTTCGGGCGGACCGCAGCTTGGCGCAGGCGCCGCGGTCGGCACCGGGCTGGCGGCAGGCGGTCTCGCCGTGGGCGGCGCGATGGCGGGCGGCATGGCCGCGGGAGCCGTTGGCGCCGGCGCGCGCGGAGCGGCCTCCGTCGCCGGCGGCGCGTCGACCGCCTATCGCCTCGGCAGTTCTGGCGCTGGCGGTGGTGCATCCGGGGTCGCCGCTGGTCTCGCAAATGTCGGCAAGGCCGGGATGAGCGCAGCCGCGAGCCCACTCCGTCGCTCGATGGCCGACAGCTATCAGAGCGGATCGCGCGCCGCTTTCACCGCCACCGGCGGCAAGTTCTCGAACACGCCCGATATGCCCGCGCCCGCCAATGACGGCCCGCCCGCCTGGGCGCAGCGCCTCAAACGGCAGCAAGCCATGCACCACGGCGTCGCCACGGCCGCCCATGCCGTCCGCTCCGGCGACCATGGTGGCGGGGGGACGTCGATCAGCCTCTCGGAGAAACCATGAGCCTCTTCAAACGCCCCAGCGTCCGCTACGCGACGAGCCCCGAACCGGTCACGCCCTATCAGAAGGCGGCGCAAGCCTGGGACGAGCGGATCGGTTCGGCGCGCGTTCAAGCGCGCAACTGGCGGCTCATGGCCTTCTGCTGCCTCGCGCTCTCCGGCGGGCTCGCCGGCGCGCTGGCGTGGCAATCGACGCAAGGCACCATCGTGCCCTACGTGGTCGAGGTCGACGATCTCGGGCAGGCCCAGGCCGTGGCGCCCGCAACCGCCGACTACCGACCAACCGATCCGCAGATCGCCTTCCACCTGGCCCGCTTCATCGAGAATGTCCGGCAGGTCCCGGCCGATCCGATCGTGCTGCGGCAGAACTGGCTGCGCGCCTACGACTTCATCACCGATCGCGGCGCCCTGGCGCTCAACGACTACGCCCGCGTCAATGACCCTTTCGCGCGGGTTGGGCAGACGCAGATCTCCGTCGAGGTCTCCAGCGTTATCCGCGCCTCCGAGAACAGCTTCCGGGTTGCTTGGATCGAGCGCCGTTACCAAAACGGACAGCTCGCCGCCACGGAGCGCTGGACGGCGATCCTCACCATCGCGATCCAGCCGCCGCGCGACGCGGAGCGCCTGCGCAGCAATCCGCTCGGCATTTTCGTTCACGCCATCAACTGGTCACGGGAGAGCGCCCAATGAAAAAATCGAACCTCCACTCAGCGGCGCTTCCGGCGATCCTGCTTGCGGCGACCGCGCTGGGGGGCTGCGCGACCTTCCGCCCGCCGCAGATCGAATATGACGAGCCGCCCATCGAGGCGACGCTTCTGCCGGAACCCGCCCGTCCGGTCGAAATCGTCGAGCGGCCCGTTCCGCTGCCGCTGCCCGGACAGCTTATGTCCGTCGAGGACGGCGGACCGCTCCCCGAAGCGAGCGAGCCGCCCGAGCGGATCGAGGAGGCCAATGCCGCCGCCCGCATCGAGCCCGTGCGTGACGGTTTCATCAATGCGGTCCAGCTCTATCCCTACAGCGCCGGGGCGCTCTATCAGGTCTACTCATCCCCCGGACAGGTCACCGACATCGCCTTGCAGCCCGGCGAGAGCCTGGTCGGCAACGGCCCGATCGCGGCGGGCGACACGGCGCGCTGGATCATCGGCGACACCATCAGCGGCGCCGGCGATACGCAGCGCACGCACATCCTCGTCAAGCCGACACGGCCCGACATCGTCACCAACCTTGTCATCAACACCGACCGGCGGACCTACCATCTTGAGCTTCGCGCGCATCCGAGCGCCTATATGGCCTCGGTCTCCTGGCGCTATCCGCAAGACGAGCTGATCGCGCTCAGGCGCGGCAACGCCGACGCCGAGGCCGCGCTCCCGATCGGTCGCGACGTCGCCCTCGATAATCTTCGCTTCCGCTACCGCATCGAAGGCGACCGGCCGCCCTGGCGCCCGCGCCGCGCCTTCGACGACGGCCGGCAGGTCTTCATCGAGTTCCCGCGTGGTATCGGTCAGGGCGAGATGCCGCCGCTCTTCATCATCGGACCGGAAGGCGAAGGCCAACTCGTCAATTACCGCATCCGCCGCAACTACATCATCGTCGACCGGCTCTTCGCCGCCGCCGAACTGCGCCTTGGCGATCGCCAACAGGTGGTGCGCATCGTCCGCACCGATGGCGTGAGGCGCGCGCCGCACCGCCATGACGGAGCGGATTCATGAACGAGTCTGGCGACGGCCGGGACGAGAAGGAGATCCGACCGGATCCGCGTCCGGAGACGGAGATCGCCGCCGAACTGCGCCTGCGCCCGGATCCGCCGCGCGTCATGCGCCTGTCGCGCAAGACCCTCGGCGTCCTCGCCGCCGTCGGCGGCCTCGGCCTCGGCGCGATCCTGATCGTCTCCCTACAGGACCCGGAGCGCGGAGGCGGACCGGCGGAGCTGTTCAACACCGATCGTGTGCCGACCGCCGACGAGCTCTTGTCTCTCCCGGAGGATTACAGCCAGGTCCCGCAGCTTGGTCCGCCGCTGCCGGGCGAACTTAGTCGGCCGGTGCTGGCGGCGCGCGAGCGCGGCGAGCCGGTCCCGGTCGCGCCCATCGCTCCCGGCCCTGCGATGGATCCTGAAGAACAAATGCGCTTGCAAGAGCAGGAAGCCGCGCGCCTCAGCCGGCTGTTCCACGACGCCAGAACCGTGGACAGCGGCGGTGCCTTGGAGATCGCGCCGGCGACGGGACCGCAGATCGATCCGCAGACGGTGTTCCCGGCGGTCGCGCAGCCTGTATCGGAGCCGGACGCTATCGAGAGGCGCCAGGCGTTTCTCGACCAGCCCGTCGACCGGCGCATCACCAGTGGCGAACGTCTCGCCGATCCGGCGAGCCCTTACGTGCTCCAGGCCGGCTCGGTCATCCCGGCCGCGCTGGTGACGGGGCTGCGCTCCGACCTTCCCGGCCAGATCACCGCCCAAGTCACGCAGCACATCTATGACAGCCCGACCGGGCGTTTCCTGCTGGTCCCGCAAGGCGCGCGGCTCATCGGCGAATATGACAGCCGCGTCGCCTTCGGCCAGCGCCGCGTGCTTTTGGTCTGGACCCGGATGATCCTGCCGAACGGGCGCTCGATCGTGCTGGAACGCCAGCCCGGCGCCGACGAAGCCGGCTACGCCGGACTCGAGGACGGCGTCGACTATCATTGGGGCCAGCTTCTGCGTGCCGCCGGTCTCGCGACGATCCTCAATATCGGCCTGGAGTTCGGCCAGGACGAAGACGACGAGATCGCCGAGGCGATCCGCGACGGCGCCCAGGACACGGTCGGGCGCGCCGGCGACGAGATCGTCCGCCGTCAGCTCACCGTGCCGCCGACGCTGACCATCCGTCCCGGATTCCCGGTCCGCGTGATGGTCACGCGCGACCTGATCCTCGAGCCCTATGAAAGCTGATCGATGACGAAACTGAAATTAGGCCCCATCCCCGACGACAAGCCGGTCAAGGTCACACTGGAGCTGCCGGCCGATGTGCACCGCGATCTTGTCGCTTATGCCGAGGCGCTCGCCCGAGAGACCGGCCAGACCCACGAACCGGCCAAACTGATTGCGCCCATGCTGGCGCGTTTCATGGCAACGGATCGGGCCTTTGCGAAGCAGCGTCGTCAGCGGCAGCCTTCCTCGCGTGGACCCGCGCCAGGCTCACAAACCGCCTGAGCGCCGGATTGTCGTTTTCGGGACGCCAAGTCAGCGAGAACGGCACCCGTTCATCTTCATCGCCGATCGGCACGAAGCTCACGTTTGGATAACTCACTCCGCGCCAGTGATTAGCTACGAGGCTGACACCCAGCCCAAGCCCCACGAGGTTCATGATGCCTTCGCGACCGAGCCTAAATCTCCGCACGTGTACAAACTGCCCTAGTCCGGTGGCGTTCCTAGTAATGTAATCGTGGATCTCGGGGCCGGGCTCGTATGCGCTAACGATGAACGGCGTACGCCGGACATCATCCCAGAAGAGACGGTCCCGTTCGGCGAAGAGATGATCAGCCGCAACGGCGAGGTAGATTCTTTCCCTGTGCAGAAGCAACCCGTCGCCGAGTTCTGGTTCCGGTTCGCCTGCTGCAATGACGACATCGATCTCACGATGATTGAGCAGCATGAGAAGCTCGCTTCTGTCGAGTTCCTGGATGGATACTTCAATCTCTGGATGGTCGGCCAAGAGCGCGATGAAGAGGTCCCTGATAAGGCCAACGGAAAGTGAAGCGATCAAGCCGACGCGTAAGTGTCCCTGCGCGGCCACTCCGTGCATCTGGACATCGCCGACCGCAGTATCGAGATCTTTCAGAAGAGTTCGAGCGCTCGCGGTAAAACGTCTACCTCCCGCCGTGAGCCGCACGCCCGTCGGATGACGTTCGAAAAGTGATAGACCCAACGCATCCTCCAGCCTGCGAATGCGCCTCGACAACGCCGGTTGGCCCACCTGAAGTCGCGCGGCAGCTTTTCTGAAGCTTCCAGTCTCTGCAACGACAACGGTGGCTTTCAGATCATGGAATCGAATCTGATGTAGAACTCTTCCTCTCCGATGCTATTGAGCTATTCAACCGAGTATTTCCGTTCTTTTTGAAGTCATGGCGAAGAGAAATACTGAAGCATGACCCGTCATTCGCCATCGATTGTGTAACGTTTTGCTGCATCGGTTCGATTGCTGGCTTGCAGACACGGCTGCCTTCCTGAAGGCAGGTTTGTCAATTCAGCTAGGCTCAACCCGCGAAGGCGATCCATCGTCCGGCTATCAGCACTGCGCACCATATGCCTATGGATAAGGCTGCGGTCGCGCGACGGATTCTACTGATCAGGTAAAAGAGCGCGGCGTTTGCACCAGCGATGGCCAACAGGCTGAACTTAATCAGAACTGCTGGGTTCACCGCGTATCGCGTGGCTTGAACCGAAAAAAGCAGCACGCCCGTTGCCACTGCAGCACAAAAGCCAATCAGGGCAACGCGCGATAGATCGATTGATGTCGCGTCGACTTGCCCCCTTCGCAGCACCCGCAGATCGGCCAGGATCACCGGCGCGACCAAAAAACCAATAGCAAGGATGTGCAGCGCGGAAACAAGCGGGTAGA
The DNA here is from genome assembly GCA_017643215.1 of Roseibium sp. Classification (GTDB taxonomy): domain Bacteria; phylum Pseudomonadota; class Alphaproteobacteria; order Rhizobiales; family Stappiaceae; genus Roseibium. Next base: position 159,903 of record JAEPNV010000004.1, read on the forward strand.
TCGGCCCGCCAACCCAATCGGCTAATGGCGATGCTTCAAATGAGCCCAGCACGCCGGTCAGCCAGAGCACCCTGCATCCTCCGTCTGCATGCGTCCGCGACGAACGACGGTCTCTCCGTCCGCCAAGCGGAGCCATTGTCCGCGCAGCTGATGGGGCGGTCGGCAGTTTTGGAAGACGATGGTTGCGATGCGGTCGCCCGCCGCGATGCGCCCCTCGAGGTTGAAGAACAGCCCGACGGGCGGATACTCGACATCGACAATGCGCCCGCGATCCTCTTCGCGGACATCGAGCAAATCTGCGAACTCCTCACCCTCTGGCAGGTCCTTGGGCGGCTGTAGCTCTGTGTCCACTCGCAGTTCGATGACGGGGTGTGGTCTGCGGAAAGTGGCCTCGACGACCTCACCAGCGACGTAGATCGGGCGTGCGTTGTCGTAGGTTCCAGTGAAGCCGTGATGCGCAAGCGCGGGTCTTGCGACCGCGGCGGCCCCCAGAAGGCCAAAGGAAAACGTGCGACGGGTCAGCATGTGGTGCCTCCAGATGGGATGGCGCACCGGAAAGGGTGCGCCAACGCGTGGGTTACCTGGCGATGGCCATCGAATGCGCCCCGCGCGCGACCGGAACGGAATGCTCCGTCTTGATCAGCTGCGTGTTGCCCGCATCGAGCGGGTCTGTCTGGATGCGCCAAAAGTCGATGCTCGATCCTTCGCGGCGGTCATCGAAGTGGTCGAAATTCGCGACGGCAAGGTACTTCCCGGAGTTATCGAACACGGCCGCTTCGGGCAGAACCCCATCATAGGTGAACGTACCAATCTCCGTCAGGTCGCCGGTTTCCTGATCAAGTGCCGCCAGCGTTACGGATGAATACCAAGTGATGCGTGGATCGTCGTACGGCAGATAACTGCGCTCAAGGTTTGTTGTCACAACCCACCTTCCATCTGGAGACACTGCCAGTCCCTCCGGAGAGACGCCCGTCATCACCCGGTCGATCAGAGCGTGACGCACGGTGCCGTCGTCACCCACTTCGGCGTTCATCCGCACGGTCAATACCTGCCCGCGCGGAGCCTCGATCCAGAAACCCGCGATGTCGGGTCCCCAGTAAAGCGCATTCGTCACGGCGTGATTGCCATCAGGCGTGAAGAGAACGCGGTAGGGTGCGCGGTCGATATCGACCGTATTCCCGAACGGCGCCACACTGAGATCTTCGCCAACGCGAGCAAACTGCATCGTGTTGTCGAATTGGTTGATCCAGACGATGACACTCTGGTCGGGGTGCCAATCCATATCCATGATGTTGTCCTCGCCGAGCGCGTAGCCCTCAATCGCGGGAGAGACCGGATCGCTCAGGCTTCCGTCTTCTCCGATGCGGAACAACTGCATTGGCGTTTCACCACCCGAACCACCTTCGATCGAATAGCTCACGGCGAGGATGTTACCGGTTGCGTTCGCGCTAACTGCGATAGGTCGGTCGCCGACCGTGAGCGTCTGAAGGACTTCGGGGTTGGCGGGATCCGCCAAACTGACCACGGTCAAGGTCGATCCGATTGATTTGTCGCCAAAGCCATGTTCTTCGTCGTTGTCCGGGCGCGGGGTGAAGGTCTCGACGACGAACGCGAAACGGCCGTCGGGGGTGATTTCCACTGCGGCGGGCGGACCGGCAACCGAGTTCGAAGCAAAGACCTCGGCGGCCTGCCAGTCTCGCGGATCGCCGACCAGCGGGATGACGGCCAGTGTGTCGCTGCCCTCACGCGGACCGAGCATACCGTTGACGTAGGCGGACGAGACCATATCGGCATCCTGCACCGACACTATGTAGCGTCCTTCGAAATCAAGTTGGCCGCGCGCATCGCGCGATCCCGCCTCTTGCGCAAAGGCCGGGACAACCAGAGCTGTCGAGACAGCCAGGGTGGTGAGCAGAGTCTTCAAGTTGATCTCCTTTGATGCTGTTGGCATTGCGCTTGATCTGCGCTGAACACGACATAAAATCGATCAATGGAGCGAACTTACCATGCAGTGAGACGATAAATTTGATAAACAGGAGTTATCGAAGTTGTTCGCACTTACCGATTATGAAAGCGTGATCGCCCTTGCCGAAGAGGCGCATTTCGGGCGCGCGGCTCGCAGGCTGAATGTCACGCAGCCCGCGCTTTCCTCGCGCCTCCGACGGATCGAGGAGGAGCTGGGCGTGCGTCTTTTCGACCGGGATCGCGGCGGCGTAAGCGTCACGCCTGCGGGCGAACAGTTCGTTGAAGGGGCAGAACGGGTCATCACCGCTGCCGAGGAAACGGCGCAGTCCGCCCGCAATGCGCAGGCCGGACTCGGTCAGACTCTTCGCATCGGCATGACGCAGGTTGCCGCCTATCAGATTGTGATCCCGACGCTAGTAGGGTTTCGCAAGCATCATGCCCACGCGCGGGTGAAGCTATACGAGGGAACCACCGCCAGTCTCGAGAAGCGACTCGAACAGGGTACGATCGATGCCGCCTTCCTCCATCCTCCGCTACACGCGCCAGACATATTGGAGACCTTTTTGTTGTCGACGCCCATGGCGTTGTTTGATGGCGATCCAGACCCAATGCAGCGCAAGCCGATGGTAGCCTATCCTAGGTCCGAAGCCCCGGTCCTAATGGGTGCGCTTGCCCGCCAAGCAAACCGAGGCAACGGGGAGTATCCCGCGGCCGAAGCCGACACGATGCTGGGGGCGATCATTCTATCGCGCGCTGGGTTTGGGCCGTTCGCTGCTACTGCCGATTACCCAACGCCATTCGAGAAAACAGAGCATTGTCTCGCCTCTACAGACGCCGGCCTAACCCTCGACACATCCATTGCACGTCGCTTGTTGGATAGAAGGCCCATGATCGAAACGCTCATCAAGTCTGCGGTGAGCGCGGTCGGGTGAATCTAGGTCGCAGACCACAAGGCGTTCGGAAGGCGGGCGGCTTTCCGTTTGCTGGGGTAGCGCATTCTCGCGCGACCTCGCAGAATCGAAGATGACTGGGCACCAGACCGTCACACTATAGTAGCGCTATGGCGTAGGAATAGTTCGCATTTTCGTCACGCGTGCCCCACCACTTGCGAAATGGTTCGCCAGGGTGCGACTACGCGCACGGCAGCGCGCCGCGACAGCCAAAGGTTCGACTACCACCCGGCGGGCCACGTGAGATTCGAACGCACAGGCGCAGCAAGACTTAGCGGGTCGACGGTCGTTTCAGCACGCCTGAGTGAGCCGCCAACTCAGGCGAAATTGCCACGTAAGCAGTGCGTAAGCACAAAGCCCCTAAAAGTGCCGTCTGCTAAGATACTGATTTATTGAGTAAAATGGCGCACCCGAGAGGATTCGAACCTCTGGCCTCCGCCTTCGGAGGGCGGCGCTCTATCCAGCTGAGCTACGGGTGCATACCGTTCGCGAGATGCTTACGCCATGCTTACGCGAGATTTTCATCGGCATGAAGAGCGAACCCGACATCCGCTCAAACCGTTGTTTAGTCACTTCTTTCTTCCAGCACCTTTCGCGATCGCCAGAGTTGACATCCGCCTTCGGAGGGCAGCGCTCTATCCAGCTGAGCTACGGGTGCAGCACACCGCGTTTCGGCACGGCGGACAGGCGGTTCTGATACCCGATTGCTTGCGTGGGGGCAATCGGTTTCTTGTGTTGCCGCCAAAGGCAGATGCCGTTGGTGCGCAAGCGTGCCATGCGGCGTCGCGCCGGTGTTGCACGGGCTTTGCTGCCAAACGGGGCTTGATGGCGGCGGGCAGACGTCTGCTCTGTTTTTTCCGCCACCGCTTGCCCGATCGCCACAGTAAGACAATTCAGCCTTAAAAAAGTGATAGGCCGCGGCCGCTCCTGCGTAAGACATGCTCCATCAACCCACCGCGTGAGTGACATGTCCGCAAACAATCTGGTGTTCGTGCTCGGCGATCAACTGTCCTTAAACCTGTCCTCTTTGCGCCGCGCATCCCGCGATCGGGACCAAGTTCTGATGGTCGAGGTGTCTGAGGAGACCACCTATGTGCCCCACCACAAAAAGAAGATCGCGTTTGTCTTGTCGGCCATGCGCCATTTTGCGGAAGAGTTGAGGCGCGCCGGCTGGCAGGTCTCTTATGTGCGGCTAGACGATCCGGACAACACCGGATCGTTCACCGGCGAACTCAAGCGCGCCTGCGCAGAACTGCGGCCGCGCCGCATCGTCGTCACCGAACCCGGCGAGTGGCGGGTGCGTGCGATGATGGACGGATGGGCTGCCGCCTTGGGGCGCCCGGTCGATATCCTGGAGGACGACCGGTTCGTCATGCGGCGGCAGGAATTCGCCGATTGGGCGCGGGACCGAAAACAGTTGCGCATGGAGTATTTCTACCGCGAGGTCCGCAAGAAGACCGGGCTGCTGATGGATGGGTCCGAGCCGGCCGGCGGCCGCTGGAACTTTGACGCGGACAACCGCAAGCCGGCCACCGGCGATCTGTTCATGCCGCGGCCACGCTCACATGCCCCCGACGCGGTCACGGCCGGCGTTCTGGACCTGGTGAGTGACCGTTTTGCGGGCCATTTCGGCAGCCTTGAACCGTTTGGGTTCGCGGTCACCCGCGCCGATGCGCAAGCGGCCTTTGACCGGTTTGTCGAGGCGGCGCTGCCGTCTTTCGGCGATTATCAGGACGCCATGGTCCGGGGCGAGCCGTTTTTGTACCATTCCGTCGTTTCAGCCTATCTCAACGTCGGCCTTCTCGATCCGATCAGCGTGTGCTGGAAGGCAGAAGCGGCCTATCGGTCCGGCCATGCGCCGCTGAACGCGGTGGAAGGGTTTGTCCGCCAGATTATCGGCTGGCGCGAATATGTGCGCGGCCTCTACTGGTACAAGATGCCGGACTATGTGGAGCTGAATGTCCTCCAGGCTGACCGCTCATTGCCGGCGTTTTACTGGACCGGCGAAACGGATATGCGGTGCATGGCCGAGGCGATCGGACAGACAAAGGAGGAAGCCTACGCGCATCACATTCAGCGGCTCATGGTCACCGGCAACTTCGCGCTTTTGGCGGGGATCGCTCCGCAGCACGTGCATGAATGGTACTTGAGCGTCTATGTCGATGCGTTCGAGTGGGTGGAACTGCCAAACACATTGGGCATGAGCCAGTTCGCCGACGGCGGCATTCTCGGATCGAAGCCTTATGCAGCCAGCGGCAACTACATCAACAAGATGTCGGACTATTGTTCGGCTTGCGCCTATGACGTGAAACAAAAGACCGGCGCGCGCGCGTGCCCGTTCAACGCGCTTTACTGGGATTTCCTGGATCGAAACCGGTCTCGGCTCGCCTCCAATGCCCGTCTCGCCCAGCCTTACAGCACATGGAAGCGCATGGCGCCGGAGCGAAAGGACGCCTACCTGCAATCCGCAGCGCAGTTTCTGGAGAGGCTGCGGACAGGTGAGCGCGTGTGACCCCAAACGGACGATTTTTCATCTCAAGAAGCATGAATCACGAATGGTGAATGGTTCTGGAGCGGGGAACCGAACTTGAACTTAACGGTAAAATCCCCGCGCCTTCGGGCCAGAGGGGCACTGAGCCACCGGGCATCGCGTTGATCACGCCACAAATGGTTTTAAAAGCGCAGGCGCCTGATCACGCGGTGTTGCCGGCCCCTTCCTTTGCCACAGCCCGCCGGGGGCAGCGCCGCCTTGGCGTATTTACCTACGTATTATCAAGTATTTAAGTGCGGCCACCTTGGAGTACGCCTGAGGCAGGTCGAACCCCGTTTCGGCAAAAAAAACGCGCGGACTGTGAATGACCGCGCGAAAAGAGTTACTGTGCACGTGGCCCCATCGACCACGAATTAATCCTACTGTGATGCCGTGTCGTTGTCATTACCGTAAAATATCTTATTTTTTGATTCACGGGCGGTAGACTGATCGTTTTCAATGCTCAATTAAAACTGAATATTACGCCGAGCGCCGATGGTGTGCGCCGCCGCCCTCACGGCGGGAAAACGCGCCTCATGCAGGTGGTTGTTGAAACGGGAACCGGTTCAGCCGGACGGGCAGGCGAAACCACCGCTGTGTTCGCCGGGGGTGTCGAGTGCTGTGATTTCGACCCGCGTCACGCCACGACGGACAAATCCGAGTTCTTCAGCCGCCTTGCGGGTGACGTCAATCACCCGGTCTTTCACAAACGGCCCGCGGTCATTGATGCGGACCACCACTTCCCGCGCATTGTGAAGGTTCGTCACCCGCACATGCGTGCCAAAGGGCAGGGTCCTGTGGGCCGCACTCAGCCCCGATGGATCGGCCGGTTCACCACTCGCCGTCCGCCCACCCAGTTCATACCATGACGCGGACCCGCACTGCCGAAAGGATGAAGCGGCGTCTGCCGTACCCACCGGCAACAGCAATGCAAAACCCATGACCGGGGCCGTCCATTGCAAAACAGTCCGCCAGGACCTGTAGACCGGCAACATTGTGGTGTCCTCCTCGTCCTCTTGGAAAGCCCCGCACTCTGTCATTGCCGCCGGCCATAAATATGGCACTGATCGGGATACGGTATGATGACAGCCGTATGCGGAAAGCCATTGTTGAAATCCACCCAATGTGGATAAGCAATGGAGAAGGCGTGAACTTGAAAAGGATAATTTAGATAAAATTATAAGCATCTCAGAACGACGTATTAACTAATAATATTCTTACCTCTGTGGGTAAAATTGTGAAGTACCAATTTAATGCCCACCTTGTGTTACATCATCGGGCAGCAAATGGGGCCGGGATAATTAGTCATCGGCTTCGAACAGACTAGTGATACAACAAGGGATGCCTGTTTACCACGGGCATGAACGTATGGGCGACCGGGGTGGAATATCGGCCCAGGTGGACGGTCGAGCTATTGCTGGACCAATGGTACCGGACGGCTGCCATGCGCTCGTCGCGCTGTTGCCATGGGCGGCCGCGCTGGTGTCCGCCGATGGGCGCTGCCATGCGTGGAATGCCCGGTTTGCCGAACAGATCGGCTTGCAGGACGGCCGAACGTTAAAAAGCGCCTTTTCGCCGCAAAGCTGGCGCAGGCTTGCGCCTGCCTTGAAGTCGGCCGGCGCCGGGGTTTCCGCCGAGGTGTGCGGCACGCTCCACGCCGCTGATGGCAACATTGCCGCAACCTGGACCTCGCTCACGCCCTTCCCGTCGGAGCCGGGCGGTGCGCCTTTGGTATTGGTTCAGGCTGATGACCGGTCGATTCCCGAAGAAATTGCGGTCCGGCCCGGTCAGACAGACATGATCCGCGCCAAGCTGATTGACCATTTCCCGGACAGCACCTTTTTGTTCACACCCACCGCTTCGGAACGGGAGATTGGTGCCTGGCTTGCCTCACAAACCGGCGCGGTTCTTGACGACGATGCGCTCTTGGAAGCGATCACCAAGTGCAAGGCCGGCGTCCCGCAGACTGTTTTCGTGGGGCAATCCGGATCAAGGCCATCCGCGCTCGAACCGGCAGTCCAGCGGGTCTGTGAAATACGTCTGATCCCGACGACGACGCATCGGGCACATGATCCTGGTCTGCTTGCCATCATTCGCAAGGATATGATCTGTCCTTTTGAAGCTGCGGAAAACAAGCGCCTGGCCTACCGGGATCCGTTGACCGACCTTGCCAACCGGCGCGCGATCGTCATGACCCTTGAAGAGGCGTTGGCGGATGTTTGTGGTGACGCCCTGCCGGGATTGGCCATCCTTTTCGCCGATCTGGATGAGTTCAAGACCATCAATGACCGGGCCGGACACGCCGCGGGCGATGAGATGCTCGTGCGGGTGGCCCGCTGCCTGGAACGCGCAGTGGGATCACGCGGTCTGGCGGGCCGAATGGGCGGAGACGAGTTCGCGGCGGTCCTGCGGCCCGGCGTGGCCGATGGCGCCGTCACAATCGCATCCGAATTCCTGGCCGCGCTTGCCGAAATCCGGCTGCCGGCCGCCGATCAGGTTTTCACGATCGGAGCGTCGGTGGGTCTGCTGGAGGTTCCCGGCGATGTGATAAAGCGCGGTATCGCACCGGCGGAGCTTCTCGATCGCACCGACGCGGCCTGTTTGCGCGGAAAACTGCCCGGTGGCGACAAGATCCAGATCCATACCTTGTCGCGGGACACCATCGGCCCTGTGTTGGGATAGACAGCGAAAGAAAAGTCCCATAGCGGCCGATCAGTTTCGGATCGCGTGTGCCGTGAAATTGCGGAGCGCGGCATTTATGGGACCCGGCGGTCGCCGGCCGGGTCTTCGGACGGACCATGCTGTCGCCCATCGCGGACTGAAAGACCGGCGCGGTTCGCCATCACCAAACCGCACGCTGTCCGGCGCCGCTCAGATGTCGAGGTTGGCGACGCTCAGCGCATTGTCCTGGATGAACTCGCGCCGTGGATCGACCTCGTCGCCCATCAGTTTGGTGAAAATGTCGTCCGCGTCATCGGCCTCACGGATTTTTACCTGAAGCAGCGAACGCACATTCGGATCGAGCGTTGTCTCCCAGAGCTGATCCGGGTTCATTTCACCGAGGCCTTTGTACCGCTGCAGGGAAATCCCCTTCTGGCCGAAGGCGAAGATCTGCTGCAAAAGCGCGCGCGGCCCGCGGATTTCCATGCTCGCATCCTTGCGTCGCAAAATGGCGGCTTTGCCGTAGACCTCCTGAAGATGGGCCGCTTGTGCATCCAGCCGTCGCGCATCCGAAGAGCTCAAAAGCGCGGCATCGATGATGGCGGCCTCCTCGACGCCGCGCACGGTACGCTTGAAAACGAGGCTCCCGTCATCGCGCGCTTCACCCGTCCAGCCGCGTTCGAACTCGTCGGCCAGAATATCGAGGCGGCGCGCGATATAGGCCGCGGCGTCCGCGGCCTTGGACTGATCATGCAAGACCTCGGCATTCAGCGCGCCCGCGATCGCGGCCTGTTCAACGACGTCGCGGCTGTATCTGGAGTGCAGGCCGTCGAAAATGGCGGAGATGGAGTGTGCCGATTCCACGACGCCGCGAAGATCCTGTCCGGTCCGGACTTCGCCATTGGCAAGCGTCAAGGACGTGTCTTCGAGCCCGGTCGAAATCAGGTAGTCCTCCAATGCGCCCTGGTCTTTCAGGTATTGCTCCGACTGCCCGCGCTTGACTTTGTAAAGCGGCGGCTGGGCGATGTAGACATAGCCGTGCTCGATCAGCTCCGGCATCTGACGGAAGAAAAAGGTCAATAAAAGCGTTCGAATATGTGCGCCGTCGACATCGGCGTCCGTCATGATGATGATCTTGTGATAGCGCAGTTTCTCGATATCGAACTCTTCCTTGCCGATCCCGGTGCCGAGCGCGGTGATCAAGGTCCCGATTTCGTTGGACGACAGCATTTTGTCGAACCTGGCCCGTTCAACGTTCAAGATCTTGCCGCGCAGCGGCAACACCGCCTGGTTTTCGCGGTGACGCCCCTGTTTGGCCGAGCCTCCGGCCGAATCCCCCTCCACCAGGAAGAGTTCCGCTTTGGAGGCGTCACGCTCCTGGCAGTCGGCCAGTTTTCCCGGAAGCGAGGCAACATCCAGTGCGCCCTTGCGCCGGGTCAACTCCCGGGCCTTGCGGGCCGCTTCCCGCGCAGAGGCCGCTTCGACGACTTTTGAAACCACCGCCCGTGCTGGTGCTGGGTTTTCCTCAAACCAGTCCGCCAGCGCTTGGGAGATGAGATTCTCCACCACGGGGCGGACCTCCGAAGAGACCAGTTTGTCCTTGGTCTGTGACGAGAACTTCGGGTCCGGAACCTTGACCGACAGGACGCAGGTCAGGCCCTCGCGGCAATCATCGCCGGTCAGGGAGACTTTTTCCTTTTTCAAGAGCCCGGCGCTGTCCGCGTAGCTCGTCACCTGCCGGGTGAGCGCGGCCCGGAATCCGGCCAGATGCGTTCCCCCGTCCCGCTGAGGGATGTTGTTGGTGAAACACAGGACATGCTCGTGATAGCTGTCGTTCCACCACATGGCCGCCTCGACGGTGATGCCGTCCCGGTCGGCCCGCATTGTCACCGGTGTGTCGATCAGGGGATGTTTCGCGCGGTCGAGATAGCGAACGAAGGCTTCAAGACCGCCCTCGTAAAAAAGGTCCTCGACGACATCCTCCACACCACGCTTGTCGGTCAGGATGATCCGCACACCAGAATTCAGGAACGCCAGTTCCCGCAGTCTGTGATCGAGCGTCGCGAAGTCGAAATCGGTCTTCGAGAACGTCTCCGGCGACGGCAGAAAGGTGACCTCGGTGCCTTTTTGGCCGTTGGCCGGTCCGACGACAGTTAACGGTTCCTGCGCATCGCCATGGGCGAATGACATGAAGTGTTCCTTGTCGTCCCGCCAAATCCTGAGGTCCAGGCGCGTTGAGAGCGCATTCACAACGGAGACGCCAACGCCGTGCAATCCGCCGGACACCTTGTAGGAGTTCTGGTCGAATTTGCCGCCCGCGTGCAGTTGCGTCATGATGACTTCGGCGGCTGACACGCCTTCTTCCGGATGAAGGTCCGTCGGGATGCCGCGTCCGTTGTCGGACACGGTCACCGAGCCGTCCGCGTTGAGCGTCACCGTCACGTGATCGGCATGGCCGGCTAAGGCCTCGTCGATCGCATTGTCGACAACCTCATAGACCATGTGATGGAGACCTGATCCGTCATCCGTGTCGCCGATATACATGCCCGGGCGTTTGCGGACGGCGTCAAGGCCTTTCAGGACCTTGATGGACTCCGCGCCGTAGTCGCCCGCGAGGGCCGGATCGTCGGAGGGAACGCTGTCGGGATTTGAAGGGTCGCTCATGCGAATCATTCACCGCTCGATCTAAAGATTAAGCCCCCGTTATAAGGGGTTGAGGCGCGCGTTCAACCGCGCGCTATGTAGGCGCGCCGTAACGCGGCCAATGCAGTGGAAAACCGCCAAAAGCCGGTCATTTGCAAGTTGTACTATGCAAGGCGGCGCGCGTCATGGGCTTCGATGGCAAAGATGCCGCTTTGGGGGGGCAGACCTTCAAAAAGGCTCGCGTCTGTCCCGGTCATGAAGACTTGTCCGCCGAGCGCTTGCAGTCTGGAAAACAGCGCACGCCGCCGGTTGGGATCCAGATGCGCGGCCACTTCGTCAAGCAGCAGAACCGGGCTCATGCCGGTCACCCCGGCGGTCAGGTCGGCATGCGCCAGAACAAGGCCGAGCAGCAGCGCCTTTTGCTCTCCGGTGGATGACCGTGCGGCAGGCATGTCCTTTTCTGCGTGATGCACCAAAAGGTCGGTTAGATGCGGACCGTAGAGCGTCCGGCCGGCGGCGCGGTCGCGCGCACGTCCTTCCTGGAGCCGTTCCCGGAACCGGTCTTCCTGGTCCGCAGCCGAAAGATCCTGCGTTTCGCTTTCAAACTCTCCAACGAGTGACAGGCGGCCGGCCGGAAAGGGCAGACCGAGTACGGCCTGCGCCCGAACGGTTTTGGCCAAGAGCGAGACCGTTTCCCGGCGCGCCAACGCCACGGCGGTTCCAAGCTCCACCACCTGCTGCTCCAGTGCGCCAAGGTATTCCGCCGGGCCGCGGTCCTCTAACAACTTGTTGCGCTGGCGCAAGGCTTTTTCGAATGCCGAAACTTGGCGGCCATGCGCCGGGTTCAGCGACAATGTCAGGCGGTCCAGGAACCGGCGCCGATCAGATCCGGGTCCGGTGAACAGGCCGTCCATCGCCGGTACCAGCCAGAGAATGCGCAAATACTCCAGAAGACTTTCCGAGCTGCGTTGCTCGACCGCGTCGATCCGCACCCGGCGGCCGGTTTCACCGGCGGTCCAACCGGTCCCCAGCTTGATTTCAGTGCCGTCCTGTTCCAGCCGTGCGGCAACACTCCAGCCGCCCGCCCCGCCGATCCGCGCCACGTCGCTCAATGTCGCCCTGCGAAGACCGCGGCCGGCGGTCAGATAAGATACCGCTTCCAGGATATTCGTCTTGCCAGCGCCGTTTTCACCGACAAAGGCGACCAGCCGGTCGCTGAATTGGAGATCGAGCCGCCGATAGTTTCGGAAGTCGGTAAGGATCAGGCGGCTCACCCGCGCCGTCTGGGTCGCGATCATGAGCCCTCAATCCGTACCCGATGCTTTCGCCCTAAACGCGCATCGGCATGAGCACGAACAGGCAATTATCGACGGTATTGTCCTGAATAAGCGTCGGCGATCCGGAATCGGCCAGCCTGAACAAGGCTGTGTCGCTCGAAAGCTGGTTGGCGATGTCAAGCAGATACCGGGAGTTGAAGCCGATATCCATCGCGTCCGCACCATATTCGACGGCCAGTTCTTCAGTGGCGCTGCCGGAATCCGGATTGTTGACTGTCAGCACCATCCGGCCGTCGCCAAGGGAAAGCTTGACGGCCCGGCCGCGCTCGGAGGAGATCGTCGAAACCCGGTCGACGGCTTCCTTGAATTCGTCGCGGTCGACGCGCAGTTCCTTGTCATTTCCTTGCGGGATCACCCGCCCATAGTCGGGGAAGGTGCCGTCAATCAGTTTCGAGGTTAAAATGATTGGGCCGGTGGTCAGCCGGATCTTGGTTTCGGACAATTCGATCTGGACGTTGGCGTCCGGTTCCTCCAGGAGCTTTTGGATCTCGCCAACGGTCTTGCGCGGCACGATAATTCCCGGCATCCCATGGGATCCCTCCGGCGCTGCGACCTCGGCCTGCGCCAACCGGTGACCGTCGGTCGCAACGGCGCGAAAGCGCACGACGCCGCCGGATTCCACCGTGTGCAGGTAGATCCCGTTCAGGTAGTACCGCGTTTCTTCGGTTGAGATCGCAAACTGCGTCGTGTCGATGAGCGTCCGCAGATCGCCGGCCGACAGGGCAAAGCCGTGGCTGAAGTCACCCGCCGTCAGGTCGGGGAAGTCCGATTCCGGCAGCATCTGCAGCGTGAACCGCGAGCGGCCGGCGCGGATTTCCAGCGTGGCATTGTCGCCGGTGGTCTCCAGCACGACCTGGGACCCTTCGGGAAGCTTCCGGACAATGTCGTAGATCATGTGGGCCGGGACGGTGGTCGCGCCGCTGGCCTCGATCATGGCCGGCACGGTTTCAACGATCTCAAGGTCCAGGTCCGTGGCTTTGAGATGAAGCGCGCCCGAGTCGGCGCGCAGCAGGACATTGGACAAGATCGGGATCGTGTTCCGGCGCTCGACCACCCTGTGCACATGGGTCAGGGACTTGAGAAGGTCGGTCCGCTCGAGGGTCGCTTTCATACGCAAGATCCGTACTTGTGAGGCCGGATCCCCGTCGAAATTCGGGCCCAGCAAAATGGCGTTAAGGCTCCGTTCCACCGGAGCGGGGGGACGACACTGCCCTTTACGACACCGAAAAGCAAGAGGGGCGTCCGATCGGCCGCCCCTCCTCCAAACCGTTGCTTTTCGGGCGGTTCAGCCGTCAATCATCCGCTTCAGCAGCTCGATTTCCTGGGCCAGCGCCGGATCGGCCTGCACGAGTTCTTCAATCTTGCGCACAGCATGCAGAACGGTCGTGTGGTCGCGGTTTCCAAACCGGCGGCCAATCTCCGGAAGGGAGCGGGGCGTCATGACCTTCGCCAGATACATGGCAATCTGGCGTGGCCGGACGATCGTGCGGGTTCTCCGGGCCGATAGAAGGTCCGCTTTGCTGACATTGTAGTGCTTCGACACCACGCGTTGAATGTCTTCGATCTTCACCCGGCGCGGTTCGCTGGACCGGATGAGATCGCGCAACGTGAGTTCGGCCATTTCCTGCGTGATCGGCTGCGCGGTGAGCTGGTTGTGCGCGATCAGGCGGTTCAATGCACCTTCCAGGTCGCGGCCCGACGACGCCACATGCCGCGCGACATAGTCCAGAACCGGATCGGGCACCTCAAAACTTGGATAGGTTTTGCGCGCTTGGGCAACACGCGTTGTCAAGATGTTGCGGCGAAGTGCGAAATCCGGCTCGTGGATGCCGACAACGAGGCCGCCGGACAGGCGTGAGCGCACCCGGTCGTCAAGGCTGTCCAGTTCAGATGGCGCCCGGTCCGCTGCGACGATGACCTGGCGTGCACCATCGATCAGCGCGTTGAGCGTGTGGCAAAACTCCTGTTGGACCTGTTTGCCATGGAGGAACTGCATGTCGTCGATCAGGAGGAGGTCGATCGACCTCAGGGTATCTTTGAAGGCTAGGGCGGATTGCGCTTTCAGCGCGGCCACGAACCGGTACATGAAGTGTTCGGCGGTCAGATACAGGACCTTGCGGCCCGAACCGCGCACCTTCGCGGCTACAGCCTGCATCAGATGGGTTTTGCCAAGGCCAACAGAGGCATGAAGATAGAGCGGATTGAACGTCACGGCCCCGCCGGAGGCAACCTGACGGGCGGCCGCAAGGGCGAGCGCATTGGAATCGCCTTCCACGAAACTGTCAAACGTGTACTTCGGATCCAGCGCCGCGCCTTGCAGGACATCGCGTGCCGTCTCGATCTGCGGTTCGCCCCGTCCAAGCGCCGCGGTTGCGGCCTGGGCGGCAGCGACAGGATTGGCCTCTGCCGCAGTATCGGAGCGCGCGTTGGCCATCGTGGTCGTGAGTTTCTTGGTCGCGGCCATGTGCGGCTGAGGCGCAGCGGCTGCCGATTGACGCGGGCGGATGGCGCTGCGCACGGTCAGCTCAATCTTATGAACATTCTCGCATTCGCGTTTCCACAGTCCGATCAGCCGCTCGTTGTAGTGGGACTGGATCCACTGTTTCAAAAAGCGCGTTGGAACCGACAGCCGCACGGTACCGTCCGTGTGTTCCTCAAGGTCGACACGTGCGAACCAACTTGAAAACACATCGTCTCCGAGTTCGGCCCGCAGACTCTTTTTCACTCGATTCCAGTGTTCGGAGCCACTGGTCTCCTGAATTTGCATCTTGCGCCTCCTGTCAAATGAAGAACGATCCGCCACAGCCGTTCTTCGCCTCTGTGCCGCGTTTTGCAGCTTTATGATGTCCCTTGAGGGACGTTATTAGGGGTGAGCGCGAGCCATGCCTACGCCCATTCGCCGCCGTCCGGCGGAGTAGGTTATCCCGGGAACCGAGCGTATTCGGCAGCCTCGGGGCCGAATGCCGGTCGATATGGAATGGTGGTGCCCTCTAAAAGGCAGGTGTCGATTTGGCCGCCGCCATGTTGCCCAAAATGCCCAATGGTGGCTTTTGATCCGGAGCGTCGACATGCGCGCAGCGCGTCCAACAACCGGATGGGTGGGCGTGCGTCAAGCCTTGATCGAGGTTGATTTACGCGGATGGTGGGGGCCGTTTCACCACAATCCCTAAGGACCGGGTAAGCGCCTGGACGGGCAGCCGCCGTCGCAATTGTTGCAGCGCCGTACTCAGAAGCGCTTATGTGTTGAAACGCTCCATTTGTGCACAATCTGCCGGACCGCCACGAGGCCCAGGCAAATGTCACAGGGATGTCTGCAGGTTGGATATACATTTGCACAAACCTTCTTGTTCAATGGCAAAACCATTGACTATTAATTCAGTATTTTATTTGAAGGGGAGTGCGTTTAGAAGATTACGATAGGTATGAACGAAGATAAATTAATGCGTTCATTCTTGTCTTGATCAGACATTTGCTTAGATCGGTTATGTATAAAGTTTGTCATTTTATGTCCAAGCAGGTTTGCACTTTGTTTCTAGATCGATAGTCTTCTATACCGATGGACTGAACATATACAGGCTCGCCGGGCGGGGCAACCGGCCCACATTAACATTTCCTTAACGCGGCGCATACGCTGCCTATGTTCGCATTGCAAACTCACTACCGAAGCTGGCCGCAAATGGTTTTTGCGGAAAGGATTTTTTTAAATGCATTCACCGGTCAGCTCAAATTCCAGTGGGCAAAAAAAAATCCCGACAGAAAAATCTTGACTCTACTCAAATGCGTTCCGGCAACGGCCGGTGTCGATCACATAGTGGTAAGTATTTGAACTAACGAAAAAAAACATGTCAAAACCGAAAGCTGGCGAATCTCCGCCCGGACGGAATTTTGTTAGCCAGGTCAGATCAATCGCCAGCTGCATGGCTAAAAAAAACCCGGCCAATGGCCGGGTCTTTGATTCAAAATGGAAAGTTGCGTTTAGGCGCCGAGGGCTTTGATCCTGACGTTCAAGCGCGACACTTTCCGCGCGGCCGTATTGGCATGCATCACGCCTTTTGACGCAGCGCGCATGATTTCCGGCTGGGCGGCCTGCAAGGCGACTTGTGCGGCGCTCTGGTCACCGGAAGCGATCGCTTCTTCGACCTTGCGCAGGTAGGTCCGCACGCGGCTGCGGCGGGCTTTGTTGGTGGCCGTCCGGGCAGCAATCTTGCGGGCCGCCTTTTTGGCCGATGGAGTGTTGGCCATGGGCTCAATCCTGATCCGTGAGTGGAACGTGTCCGGTTGCGACCGGGTGACCCTACGCGACGGGGCGGGAGGTATATCCGATCAAAAAACAACGGTGGCGAGGGTCCCGCCACCGGTTGGCCGCAGCTTATAGTGGGCGCATAGCCTGCCGTCAATGGGGCAGGATACGCGCTTTGTGCTTATTTGTTCCGAAATTGCGGCGCCCGTTTCTCCAAGAACGCGCTCATGCCCTCGCTTTGGTCACCGGTGGCAAACGTTGCGTGGAACACGCGCCGCTCGAACCGGATCCCCTCAGCCAAGGTGGTCTCATAGGCCCGGTTGACGCTTTCCTTGGTCATCATCACGACCGGCAAGGAGAAATCCGCGATCTTCTCGGCTGCTTTCAACGTCTCTTCCAGGAGATCGTCAGCCGGTACGACCCGGCTCACCAGACCGCAGCGCTCGGCCTCTTCCGCGTTCATCATCCGGCCGGTGAGACACATTTCCATGGCTTTGGATTTTCCGACAAAACGGGTGAGCCGCTGTGTTCCGCCCGCGCCCGGCATGGTTCCAAGGGTGATTTCCGGCTGGCCGAATTTCGCCGTGTCCGCGGCCAGGATGAAGTCGCACATCATGGCCAGTTCGCAGCCGCCGCCAAGCGCATATCCTGCAACGGCGGCAATGATCGGTTTGCGATTGCGTGCCACCCGGTCCCACGGCGTGATCAGATCGGTCATGTAGGCCTGCGTGAAGTCCAGCGGCTGCATCTCGGTGATATCGGCGCCCGCCGCGAAGGCCTTTTCCGAACCGGTTAGTACCACGCAGCCAATCCGGTCATCCGCTTCATAAGCATCCAGCGCCGCGCTGAGCTCTGAAACGAGCGCCTTGTTGAGCGCATTCAGCGCTTTCGGCCGGTCTAGCGTGATCAGACCGACCCGGCCGCGCTTTTCCACACGGATGTTTTCATATCCCATCAGGGGCTCTCCCACTTCCTGGCCATGTATTGCTGGGTTTGATCGATGGGTACCCGACCCGCGCGCGACCGGCAACCGCGTGCCGGCACTTTTGATGCCGCGCATGCCGCTTGCCGCTTACTATCTCTGGCAGGCGCGGCACCAGAACGTGGACCGGTTGGACTGAACGAGCCGTTCGATCATTCCTGCGCATCCCGGCGTGCGGCAAGGGTCGCCGACGCGGTCATAAACCGCGAAGCTGTGTTGAAAATAGCCGAGGCTGCCGTCGGCCCGTGTGTGATCGCGAAGCGTTGAACCGCCCGCCTCAATGGCATCCCGCAACACATCACGAATGGCAAGGGCGAGGCGCTCGGCCTTTCGGGCCGGCCTGCCCGTGGGCGTGCATAGGGTGCCCGCACGGCGAAGCGGGCTCAGGCCGGCACGCCAAAGCGCTTCGCACACATATATATTACCAAGACCGGCGACGAGCCGCTGATCCAGCAATGCGGCCTTCAGCGGCGCCGTCTTGCCCTGAAAAAGGTGTGCGAGCCGCGCACCGTCCAGATCGTTGCCAAGCGGTTCGAGCCCGAGGTTCTTGAAAAGCGGGTGATCCGGCAGGGCCGTGCGTGGGACAAGGGTCATGAAGCCGAACCGGCGCGGGTCGTTATATATGATGCGAGCGGTCGCTCCCCCCGAGCCGGTCAGATGCAGCACGACATGATCGTGTTTGGCATCCTTTGATCGGGCATGCGCAAAACGGCCGGGCACGTGCTGGTCCTGTGCTTCCTCGATGCGGAAGGATCCGGACATGCCAAGATGCATCACCAGAACATCGCCGGCATCGGTGTCCGCAAGCAGGTACTTTGACCGCCGGGACAAGGCCGTGACGGTCCGGCATTCCAGGCGGGCGACAAAATCTGCGGGGAACGGAAACCGAAGGTCGGGCCGTCTTTGCTCGACCCGGTCGATGCGCGCGCCCTCCATTACTGGCGCCAGGCCGCGCCGCACGGTCTCCACTTCGGGCAATTCAGGCATGCAGGCTCTGGTCTCCTCTTGGCCTTCGCGCTATAGCCCTGCGGCATATGGCGAATTCAGCTGGCCAAGACATGGCGTCTTGACCGGCCATCGTCTATGGTCCGCCCCGATTTCGCAACCCGAACGCCGCATCGTTTGATCCACCCTCTAGCAACGCATCTGGCTCAGGACCAACAGGAGACGAGACATGGCGCACTCAACTGAACGGGGGCAGACCACGTCCGGCCGTGCGCCGGAGGATATGCCGACAAGCTTTGGCTTTACCCAGGTTAAAGAGGGTCAAAAACAGGCGCTTGTTGACGATGTGTTCCACAAGGTCGCCGGCCGCTACGATCTGATGAACGATTTGATGTCGGGCGGACTACACCGGGTCTGGAAGGATGGGCTGGTGTCCGCGCTGGCACCGCCGAAATCGGGAAACCGCACCTGGCGCCTTCTGGATGTTGCCGGTGGCACCGGAGACATTGCCTCGCGCGTCGTCGAGCGGTCGGGAAAAACCATCAAGGCGGTCGTGTGTGACATCAACGAGTCGATGCTGACAGTCGGACGCGAACGCGCGGAAAAGGCCGGATACGGCGGATCGATCGAGTTCATGCAAGGAAACGCCGAGGATCTGCCGTTTCCCGACCGCAGTTTCGATGCCTACACGATCGCCTTTGGCATCCGCAACGTGCCCGACATTCCCAAAGCACTCGCCGAGGCCCACCGGGTCTTGAAGCGCGGCGGCCGGTTCTTGTGCCTCGAGTTTTCCGAGGTCGATGTCCCCGGTCTCGACAAGGTGTACGACGCATTTTCGTTCAACGCGATCCCCGCGATGGGCCAGTGGGTCACCGGTGACGGCGAGCCCTATCGCTATCTGGTCGAATCGATCCGCAAGTTCCCGCACCAGGACCGGTTCGCCGACATGATCGGCGCGGCCGGGTTTGAGAACGTCTCCTACCGCAACTACTCCGGGGGCATCGCCGCCCTTCATTCTGGGTGGAAGCTCTAGAATCGATGCCGATTGCGCTGCGTCCCCTTTTCCGTCTTGCCTATGCGGGTTTCGTCATGGCGCGCGAAGGCGTGTTTGGCCTTGCGAACCTACCCGATCTGCCGCCCGGGCCGCGGCTTGCGATCCGGACCGCCCGGCTGATCGAACGGCGCTCCGTGCGCGAGAAAGCCGCGGACCTGCGCCTGTCGGACGCGCTGAACCGCCTGGGACCGTCTTATGTCAAACTCGGCCAGTTCCTGGCGACCCGCGCCGATGTGGTTGGCAAGGAGGCGGCCGAGGAACTGTCCGCGCTTCAAGACCGGCTCCCGGCGTTTGCCTATGAGGACGCCCGGGACGCGCTCGAAGAACAGCTCGGCGCACCGGTCGAGGACCTGTTTGTTTCGTTTGACGAGGCAATTGCCGCCGCCTCGATTGCGCAAGTCCATCCGGCCGTTGTCGAGGATCGCGACGGGAACCGGCGCAAGGTCGCCGTCAAGGTGCTGCGGCCGGGTGTTGCCCGCCGGTTCAAACAGGATCTCGACGGTTTTTACATGGTCGCGCGGATCGCGGAACGGTTTGTGCCCGCGACCCGGCGGCTCCGTCCGGTGGCGATCGTCGATACGCTGGCCCGGTCGGTGGCGCTGGAAATGGACTTTCGCCTGGAAGCCGCAGCGCTCTCCGAAATGGCGGAGAACGTGGCATCTGATCCCGGCTTTCGCGTGCCGGACATTGATTGGCTGCGCACGTCGAAAGGCGTCCTCACGCTGGAATGGGTCGATGGCCGCAAGATGTCGGATGTCAATGGGCTGATCGAGGACGGACATGACCTGCCGGCGCTGGGCGCCGTGGTCATTCAAAGTTTCCTGCGCCATACACTGCGCGACGGCTTTTTCCACGCCGACATGCACCAGGGCAATTTGTTCGTCGAGTCCAACGGGACCTTGGTGGCCGTCGATTATGGGATCACGGGCAGGTTGGGCGTCCTGGAGCGGCGGTTTCTGGCGGAAATCCTGTTCGGATTCATCACGCGCAACTACCGCCGTGTGGCGGAGGTGCATTTTGAGGCTGGTTATGTTCCGGCCAATCAGGATGTGGATGTGTTTGCCCAGGCAATCCGGGCGATCGGCGAGCCGATCCACGGCCAGGACGCGAGCGAGATCTCCATGGCGCGTCTGCTCACCCAGCTGTTTGAGGTGACGGATCTGTTCGACATGCGCACCCAGCCGCAGCTCATCATGCTGCAAAAGACAATGGTGGTCGTTGAAGGTGTGGCCCGGACCCTCAATCCGCATCTGGACATGTGGACGACCGCCGAACCGGTCGTGCGCACCTGGATCGAGCAGCATTTGGGGCCGGCCGGACGGCTTCGGGATCTGGGGTCGGGGCTGAATGCGGTCAGCCGGATCGCCACCGACCTGCCGCTTTTCGCCGACCGGATCGGCCGCATGTCCGAGGAACTGGAAAAGATGACCCGGGATGGCCTGCGCTTTGATGAGGAAACGGCCGAGGCCATTGGCAAGGCCGAAGCCCGCCACACGCGCTCCGGCCGGCTCGCGCTGTGGGTGATCGCCGTGTCCATCGCAGTCCTGGCCATCACCTTGATCGACTGACAGACGCCGTTTGGCGCTCGCATGATCTCTGCATACCAACCCTCACCCGGCCCTGCGGGCCGGGTGAGGGTTGAAGGGTGTGCTAGTTATCAGACCGCCGGCCGCGTGACGCGCCGCAGTGTCAGGTTCACCCGGCCGCCGTTTTTTAAAAGGCTGGAGCTTCCGGCGATCAGCCGGTCGATCCCGTGATAGGCAAGGCGCGCGGCGCCGCCCAGAACCACCACGTCGCCGGAGGCAAGGCGGACCGACCGTGTCGGATCTTTGCGCTGTGTCCCGCCGATGCGAAACGTCGCCGTATCGCCGAGCGAGACCGAGATGACGGGGGCATCAAACGTGTCTTCGTCTTTGTCCTGATGCAGGCCCATCTTGGCGCCGGTCTCATAATAGTTGATCAGGCACGCCTCCGGAGGCGGCGCCTCCGGCGCAAGGTCCGCCCAAAGGTCCAAAAGCCTGTTCGGGATCTGTGGCCAGGCCGCATGGGTCGCCGGATGGACGGGCTGATAGCGATAGCCCTTCACATCGGATACCCATCCCAAAGGACCGCAATTGCTCATTTGCACAGAAAACGGTTTTCCGGTTTTCGGCATGACCGGTCGAAACAGGGGCGCTGCACGCAAAACAGCGCGGATGTCGTCGACGAGGGCCTCCTGCGCGGCCTTGTCAAAACAGTCAGGGATCAGGCGAAACCCGGTCGGAAACGGAGATTCTTCTGCCATGGGCGGACTGGTATTGGACCTCTTGAGGCCGGGCGGTAACGATCTTGGAAGATTTATCCAGAATATAGGGGAGAGCGGTTTGCCGGGGTAGGACTGGCGGCTTGCAGGCGAAGTGTCATCCACCTATATAGCGGACAACCGCCGTCGGGCAGACTGTCATCGTCCGATCGGCGCTGGCCGGTGAGCCATCCAGACTCATACGTCCGAGAGTTTACATGTCAGGAGCCGGGAAGATGCCGTTGCGGGTCTTTTCGGTTTGCTAGAAAGAGAGGCAGATATGGCAAAGGTCATTGGTATCGACCTCGGCACGACCAACTCGTGCGTCGCCGTCATGGACGGCAAGGATTCCAAAGTTATTGAAAATGCGGAAGGCGCCCGGACCACCCCGTCCATGGTGGCGTTTTCAGACGACGGCGAGCGCCTCGTCGGCCAGCCGGCCAAGCGCCAGGCGGTCACCAATCCCACCAACACGCTGTTCGCGGTCAAGCGCCTGATCGGCCGCCGCTATGACGATCCGACGGTCGCCAAGGACAAGAAGCTCGTCCCCTACGAAATTGTCAAGGCGGACAATGGCGATGCATGGGTCACGGCGAACGACGAAAAGTATTCGCCCTCGCAGGTCTCCGCCTTCATCCTGCAGAAAATGAAAGAGACCGCCGAAAGCTATCTCGGCGAGACGGTCACGCAGGCCGTCATCACCGTCCCGGCCTACTTTAACGATGCGCAGCGCCAGGCGACCAAAGACGCCGGCAAGATCGCCGGCCTGGAAGTCCTGCGGATCATCAACGAGCCGACCGCGGCCGCGCTCGCCTACGGCCTCGACAAGAACGACGGCAAGACGATTGCCGTTTACGACCTTGGCGGCGGCACGTTTGACGTCTCGATCCTGGAGATCGGCGACGGCGTCTTTGAAGTGAAGTCCACCAACGGCGACACGTTCCTCGGCGGCGAAGACTTCGACATGGTTCTGGTCGACTACCTGGCGTCCGAATTCAAGAAGGAGCAGGGCATTGACCTGAAGCAGGACAAGCTTGCCCTTCAACGTTTGAAGGAAGGTGCGGAAAAGGCCAAGATCGAGCTGTCCTCCTCGTCGCAGACGGAAATCAACCTGCCGTTCATCACCGCCGATGCGTCTGGTCCCAAGCACCTGACCTTGAAGTTGACACGCGCCAAGTTCGAAGCGCTTGTCGACGATCTGGTCAAGCGCACGATCGATCCGATGAAAGCCGCGCTGAAGGATGCGGGCCTTGCTGCCGGTCAGGTGGATGAAGTGGTGCTCGTCGGCGGCATGACCCGCATGCCGAAAATCCAGGAAACGGTGAAGACCTTCTTCGGCAAGGAGCCGCACAAGGGCGTCAATCCGGATGAAGTCGTGGCCATGGGCGCCGCGATCCAGGCCGGTGTCCTGCAGGGCGATGTCAAGGACGTGCTGCTTCTCGACGTCACGCCTCTGTCGCTCGGCATTGAAACCCTTGGCGGTGTGTTCACGCGTCTGATCGACCGCAACACGACGATCCCGACCAAGAAAAGCCAGGTCTTTTCCACAGCCGAGGACAACCAGACCGCTGTCACCATCCGCGTGTTCCAGGGCGAACGCGAGATGGCCGCGGACAACAAGATCCTGGGCCAGTTCGACCTGGTCGGCATCCCGCCGGCACCGCGTGGTGTTCCACAGGTGGAGGTCACGTTCGACATCGATGCGAACGGCATCGTCAACGTGTCGGCCAAGGACAAGGGCACCGGCAAGGAACAGCAGATCCGCATCCAGGCCTCGGGCGGCCTGTCGGACACCGACATCGATCAAATGATCAAGGATGCCGAATCGCACGCTGAGGAAGACAAGAAGCGCAAGGAATTGGTGGAAGCCAAGAACCAGGGCGAATCGCTCGTGCACTCGACCGAGAAGTCGCTCAAGGATTATGGCGACAAGGTCAGCGCGGACGACAAGGCAGCCATCGAAAGCGCGATGGAAGACCTCAAGTCGGCGCTCGAAGGCGACGACGTGGAAGACATCAACGCCAAGACCCAGGCTCTTGCCGAAGCCTCGATGAAGCTGGGCGAGGCCATGTACCAGGCCGCGCAAGCCGATGCTGGTGAAGGCGGTGACGCTTCCGGCGAGGACGGCGAGGCGCCCAAGGATGACGATGTGGTCGACGCCGACTTTGAAGAGGTTCAGGACGACGACAAAAAGTCGGCCTGAACCGGAGTAGACAACCAGTCGGTCCGCGCGGTCCTCGCGCGGACCGAGTTCCGTTCGGTGCCTGTCTTGCGCGGGTTTTATCCTGGCTGCGGGGTGGGCGCTTTCGTCGCGACGACTATTTGTGTGCCATACCTGAGCGGCGACACGACAGGATCGGGAAAGCGTAATGGCCAAACGCGATTTTTACGATGTCCTAGGCGTTGCCCGAGACGCGGACGACAAAACGCTTAAAAGCGCCTACCGGAAAATGGCAATGCAGTTTCACCCGGACCGGAATCCGGGCGATTCGGACGCCGAGGCCCGGTTCAAGGAAGTCAACGAAGCCTACGATACGCTGAAGGACGGCCAGAAACGGGCCGCCTATGACCGGTTTGGCCATGCGGCGTTTGAAAACGGCGGATTTGGCGGTGCGGGTGCCGGCGCCCACGACTTTTCCTCCACCATGTCCGACATTTTCGAAGAGTTCTTCGGCATGGGGGGCGGCAGCCGCCGGTCGGGTGGACGCGAACGCGGCGCGGACCTGCGCTACAATCTGGACATTTCCCTGGAAGAAGCCTTCCAGGGCAAAACCGTGGAAATTGAGGTTCCGACATCCGTGACATGTGACGCATGTTCGGGATCCGGAGCCAAGCCGGGCACAAGCCCTTCGGCCTGCCGGACCTGTGGCGGCGCCGGCCGGGTGCGCGCGGCCCAGGGCTTTTTCACCCTGGAGCGGACGTGTCCTACCTGCCAGGGGCGCGGGCAGGTCATCGCCGATCCTTGCGGAAGCTGCGGCGGCTCCGGCCGAACCACGCAAGAACGGACCTTGTCGGTGAACATTCCAGCCGGCATTGAGGACGGGACGCGGATCCGGCTGGCTGGTGAGGGCGAGGCCGGATTGCGCGGCGGGCCGGCCGGGGACCTCTATATTTTCCTGTCGATCCGGCCCCATGACCTTTTTCAAAGAGACGGCGCGGATCTGTATTGCCGTGTGCCGATCTCGTTGACGACGGCGGCCCTGGGTGGCCAGTTTGACGTCCCAACGGTCGAGGGAACGACGAGCCGGGTGAAGGTTCCCGAGGGGACCCAGACCGGCAAGCAGTTCCGGCTGCGTGGCAAAGGCATGCCGGTCATGCGCTCGACACACCATGGAGACATGTATATCCAGGTCACGGTCGAAACGCCGACCAATCTGACCCGCCGCCAGCGCGAATTGCTGGCCGAATTCGAGCACGAAAGTTCCGGCGAAACGCACCCGGCGTCAGCGGGTTTTTTCACCAAGGTCAAGGATTTCATCGACAATCTGGGGACATAATTCCGGCCCACCCCGGCTGCATGATCTCCTATGATCGGAGCTTGCCCGCAGGATATCCGGTCTTCATTTTCTGAAACAAAGGGAATACGCGCGAATGCTGGACATGTCGCGATCGCGATCGCGGATGAAGAGCCTGAAAGATAAGGTCCAGCGTTTGAAGGCGGACCGGATCAAGACACTGGACGAGCTGAGATTTCTGCGCGGATGGGTGGTGAACCCGTTGAAGACCGGCGCGGTCGCGCCGTCCGGACCGGATCTGGCCCGCAAAATGGCCTCGTTCGTCGAGGTGGGGCCGCACGTCAAGGTCCTGGAGTTGGGCCCTGGAACGGGCGTCATGACAAAGGCCTTGCTCGACCGTGGGCTGGGGCAAAAAAACATCACGGCGATCGAATACAATCCAACCTTCTGCCGGCTTCTGCAAAGCCGGTATCCGGGACTGAAGATGATAAACGGCGATGCGTACGCCCTGGCGCGAACACTGTGCTTAGACCCATCGTCGCCGCTGGAATTCGACGCCATCGTATCATCGCTGCCGTTGCTGACGCGGCCGGAACCCCATCGCGAGGCTTTGCTGACCGAGGCGTTTGGAGTGTTGAAGCCTGGTGGCCCGTTTATCCAGTTTTCCTATGGTTTGCGCCCGCCCGTTCGGCCCGCCGGCGCCGCCATAGTCGCGGTACCATCCAAATGGGTCTGGAAAAACCTGCCGCCGGCGCGTGTTTGGGTCTACCGTGCGACCCAGCCGCACTAACGTTTCCTGCAAATCCGCCACCCAATCCACGACGCAGCGGATGCCTGCGGTGTCCGCGCGCAAGGAGTGACATTGATGCGTCCCAAAATTCTGGTCTTGCCCGGATCCACACGATCAGGGTCGTTCAACGCGAAACTCTCGGCGCTGATGGCGAAAAAACTGGCGCTTACGGACGCGGACGTCACGCAGATTTCGCTGAAGGACTATCCGCTTCCGCTCTATGACGGCGATCTGGAAGCCAGCCGCGGCGTTCCTGCCCCGGCGCAAAAGCTCAAACGGCTGTTCCAGGAGCAGGACGGCATCTTTATCGCTTGTCCGGAGTACAATGCCGGCGTGACGCCGGTTCTGAAAAACGCCATTGATTGGATCAGCCGGCTGAGCGACCCCGGGGAACCATCATCGGCCGCCTTCAAGGATCGTATCTTCGCCCTGGGCAGCGCATCGCCGGGGGCGTTTGCCGGTATGCGCGGGCTGATCGGCATGCGAACCATCCTCGAGGTCGGGCTGGGCGCCCATGTCCTGCCCTACATGGTGTCTGTCCCCCGCGCTTCAACGGCCTTTGACGGCAACGGCGACTTGACCGACGAACGGACGGGCGCGCAAGCTGATACGCTCGTCAAAGCCTTGATTAAGAACACGAAAATTAGGCGCTTGGGCTGAGCCGGGTCGCACCGCTTGGAATCCCGCAGTGAGCGGCTTACATAGAGCGCCGGTTGGACAAGCGCACGAGGATCACATGAGCGACAGCGGGGCACCGCAAAGCTGGCACGGCACGACAATCGTCATGGTGCGCAAGGGCGGCAAGGTCGTCATTGCCGGCGATGGCCAGGTCTCGCTCGGCCAGACCGTGATCAAGCACACGGCGCGGAAGGTCCGGCCGCTGGCCAAAGGCGACGTCATTGCCGGGTTCGCGGGCGCGACGGCCGACGCCTTTACCCTTTTCGAGCGGCTTGAAAGCAAACTTGAGCAGTATCCCGGTCAACTGATGCGCGCCTGTGTGGAACTTGCCAAGGACTGGCGGACCGACCGGTATCTGCGCCGCCTCGAAGCCATGATGCTTGTCGCGGACAAGAATATCTCCTTGGTCCTGACCGGAACGGGCGATGTTCTGGAGCCCGAAGGCGGCGTGATGGGCATTGGCTCCGGGGGCAATTATGCGCTGGCTGCGGCAAAAGCGCTTGCCGATACGGACACGGACGCGGAAACCATCGCCCGAAAGGCCATGGCTATCGCGGCGCAGATTTGCGTCTACACCAATGACAGCGTCACGGTGGAGACGCTGGCAACGGAGTAGGGCGCCATGATCGAGTTTCGCGCGGTCACGGAGGCGGACCTTCCGCTCCTGTCGCGCTGGATGCATCAGCCGCATTGGCAAGAATGGTGGGGTGACCCGGAAACCGAGCTGGGGTATGTGCGTGACATGCTGGCCGGCAAAGACAGCACGCGGCCTTATCTGTTTCAAGTCGACGGCAGCGCTGCCGGCTACATCCAGGTCTGGTTCATCAAGGATCAACTGACGCCGCGCTGGCTCGCGGTCGCGCCCTGGATGAAGCTGGTGCCTGAAGATTCCGTTGGGGTCGATTTGTCCATCGGTGATGGCGCCAGCCTGTCCAAAGGCATTGGATCGGCCGCGCTGCGCGCCTTTGTCCAAGGACTTTTAAAAGCCGGGCACGAATCGATCCTGATTGATCCGGATCCGCACAATACACGGGCCGTCGCCGCCTACCGGAAAGCCGGGTTCCGGGAGATTCCGGACCTCATTGGCAAGACCGGCGACAGCCTGATCATGCAGTATCAAATTGAAGAAGGCGCGCCTTTCTCATGACCGACTTTTCGCCGCGCGAAATCGTCTCCGAACTCGATCGCTACATCATCGGACAAAAGGAAGCCAAGCGGGCGGTTGCAATCGCCCTGCGCAACCGTTGGCGCCGGCAGCAACTGGAAGGCCAGATGCGTGAGGAGGTGCTGCCGAAGAACATTCTCATGATCGGGCCGACGGGCGTGGGCAAGACCGAGATCTCCCGACGGCTCGCCAAGCTCGACAACGCGCCGTTCACCAAAGTCGAAGCCACGAAGTTCACCGAGGTCGGATATGTCGGCCGGGATGTGGAGCAGATCGTGCGTGATCTGGTTGAGGTCGGCATCAGCCTGGTGCGGGACGCCAAACGGGAAGCAGTCAAGGCCAAGGCGCATATTCTGGCTGAAGAACGCGTGCTCGATGCCCTCGTTGGCAACAACGCAAGCCCGGCCACCCGTGACAGTTTCCGGCAAAAGCTCAGGGATGGTGCTCTGGACGAAAAGGAAATCGAGGTGGAGGTCCGGGCCCAGGCGCAAATGCCGAGCTTCGATTTGCCGGGCATGCCGGGCGCCAGCGTTGGCGTCATGAATGTCTCGGATCTGTTGGGCAAGGCGTTTGGCGGTCAGACCAAAACCAAACGGACCTCGGTCCGTGATTCCTACGAGCTGTTGATCAATGAGGAGTCCGACAAGCTTCTCGATGAGGATAAGATTGTCGAAGAAGCCGTCTCGCTGGTGGAAAACTCCGGCATCGTGTTCCTGGACGAAATCGACAAGATCTGTGCTCGGGAAGGCCGTGCGGGCGCGGATGTGTCGCGCGAGGGCGTACAAAGGGACCTCTTGCCGCTGATTGAGGGCACGGTCGTGTCGACAAAGCACGGCCCGGTGAAAACGGACCATATTCTTTTCATCGCCTCAGGGGCGTTTCATGTTGCCAAGCCGTCTGATCTTCTGCCCGAACTCCAGGGCCGACTGCCAATTCGTGTCGAATTGCGTGCGCTGAACAAGGAGGACTTCCGCGCGATCCTGACCGAACCGGAAGCCAGCCTGATCAAGCAGTATGTGGCGCTGATGAAAACCGAGGAGGTCGATCTCGTCTTCACCGAGGACGCGATCGAGGAAATTGCCAGTGTGGCGGTCGACCTGAATGCATCGGTTGAAAACATCGGCGCACGGCGTTTGCAGACGGTGATGGAAAGGGTCCTGGACGAGGTCTCGTTTACCGCAACGGACCGGCCCGGCGAGACGGTCGAGATCACCGCGCAATTTGTGCGGGAGAATGTCGGCGAACTGGCGAAGAACATCGATCTGTCGCGGTTTATCCTTTGATCTGCTGGAACTGCGTATGCCGCACCGCTTGCGGCCCGCTATGGCTGGTGGCAGCATGCGTGCATGGTAGCGATCAGAAAAAGCAATGAGGAAGGCCACCGCCGGAAATTCCTGGTGGTGGTCGATGACACGCCCGAATGCGACCGGGCCATCGTTTACGCCGCCAAACGCGCGGCGCGGACTGGCGGTGTTGTCGTCATGCTGTCGATCATCGCGTCGGACGACTTCCAGCATTGGCTCGGCGTGGAAGACCTGATGCGGGCGGAAGCCACCGAGGAAGCCGAGGCGACGCTCGCCAAAGCATCTGAACGGGTTCGCTCGGTCGCTAGGACGGAACCGGAGACGGTCATTCGCGAAGGCAACAAATCCGAAGCGATCCTCGACCTGATCGACAGCGACGCGGACATCGCCATTCTGGTCCTGGCGGCGGGCATGGGATCTGAAGGACCTGGGCCATTGGTGTCATCCATCGCCGGCAAGGCGGTCGGCAGTTTCCCGATCCCGGTGACGATTGTCCCGGGCAACCTTGATGACGACTCGATCGCCGCGCTGGCGTAACCCTGCCCAGAATTCGGCTTGATTCACAGGCCAAATCGATTATCTAGTTTTTAATAGTTCCAATGTTTGGCGCGGTGGGCTATTAAATTCATCGCCGATTAACGATGGATTTCGGTGTCTGGTGATCCTGATACGACCATCATGTCGTAGATCCCATGATGGTTGCCGGCTCCGGACCGCGGAAAGACGCAGCTGCAAGGCGCAAGGAATATCAAAATGTTCATTCAGACCGAAGCAACCCCCAATCCCGCGACGCTGAAGTTTTTGCCCGGGCGCGTGGTTTTGGACGAGGGGACCTATGATTTCACTTCGCCGCATGAGGCCGGTGCCTCGCCGCTGGCCGAGAAGTTGTTTCAGGTACCGGGCGTCGCCGCCATCTTTTTCGGCTACGACTTCATCACCGTGACGAAGAAGGAAGGCACAGACTGGCCGCACATGAAGCCGGCGATCCTTGGAGCGATCATGGAGCAGTTCATGTCCGGGCAGCCGGTCATGGCCGCCGGCCAGAAAGAGGATCTTGAAGAGGGCGAGTTCTTCGACGCCTCCGATCAGGAGACGGTGACGGTGATCAAGGACCTCCTTGAAACCCGTGTACGTCCGGCGGTCGCGCAGGATGGCGGGGACATTACCTTCAAGGGGTTCAAGGAAGGTGTCGTGTACCTGTCCATGCGCGGTGCCTGCGCGGGTTGCCCGTCCTCGACTGCGACACTGCAGCACGGGATCCAGAACCTGCTGCGTCACTTTGTACCGGACGTTCAGGAAGTGCGGCCAATCTGACCGCAATCGCACCGTTTTCCGGTCGATAAACCCGGCTTTCGGCCGGGTTTTTCGTTACCCGTTGTGAAAAGGAAAATGCAAGCCCCACCTTCGGGCTAAGCCGAAAGCGCGGCTCGACTCGGCGCATTTTGACGATTACCCCTGAACATATGCGTGTTCTTGCGATCGATACGGCCCTTGCCAACTGCGCCGCCGCCGTTTTGGACGACAGCGAAGCGCATCCGTGCCAAACAGAATGCGGCGCGGAGATCGGCCGCGGGCATGCCGAACGGCTGATGAACATGATCGGCGAGGTCATGGCCGAATCCTCCACCGCATTCAAGGATCTCG
Organism: Roseibium sp.; assembly: GCA_017643215.1. GTDB lineage: Bacteria > Pseudomonadota > Alphaproteobacteria > Rhizobiales > Stappiaceae > Roseibium. The sequence goes on from JAEPNV010000004.1 coordinate 190,527, forward strand.
ACCGGGTGATTGTGACAACCGGCCCCGGCAGCTTCACGGGGCTGAGAGTGGGATTGTCTGTTGCCCGTGGCTTCGGACTGGTTTTGGAAAAACCGGTGGTCGGGGTCACGACATTGGCGGCGCTGGCCCGATCCGTCGCCGGGTCTGCGGACGGTGACCCGATCCTGGTTGCGCTCGACGGCAAAGCCGACGAGGTCTATTGCCAACTGTTTCATTCCGACGGCACGCCTTTGGACGAACCGGAGGTCAAATCCCTGACTGCGCTTGCCAGCGGCCTGCCGGCTGGCATACGGTTTGCCGGATCAGCGGCGCGTCGGGTCGCCGAAGCGTGTGGTCTTGGGCCGGATCGCGTCCTTTCGGAACGCAGTTATCCGGATATTGCGGATGTGGCCCGTCTGGGCATGGAAAGCGATCCGAGAAGTGCGGCGGCCGTGCCTTTGTACCTGCGACCGCCCGATGCCAAACCGGCCACGTCTGGAAGGATCGAACGGCAATGAGTTTTTGGTGGTTCTGGACAGCGCCGCCGGTCGTAGAGGACGCGCTGGATGAGGACCTCCCTAAACTGGCCGAAATCCACGAAAGCGGGTTTTCCCATCAGTGGGACGCGGATGAGTTGGCGCGCCTCAAAAGCCAGGACGGGATCTTGATGCTCACCGCACGACGGGCGGGCGCCTATGGAACCCGCAATCCCCTGGGATTTCTGGTGATCCGGACCGTGGCTGACGAGGCGGAGGTGCTGACCATCGCGGTCCATCCCCGCCATCGTGGCCGTGGGGTTGGCAAAAAGCTGATGCAGGAAGCCATCTTCCGGCTGTACGGGGACCGTTGCGCCTGCCTTTTCCTGGAGGTCGACGCGGCCAATGAAGCCGCGCTTCTGCTCTACCGCAGCCTGGGATTTCGGCAGGTCGGCGAACGGAAGGGGTACTATCGCGAGGCCGACGGTGAAGGCACCGCGCTTGTCATGCGGATCGATCTTCGCTAATCGCTCATGTCAATAAGGCAATGAGCGGACGGTAACCATGAGCGACGACCGGATCCCGACCTTGGCCGAGTTGTGCGCGGCAAAGGGAATGCGCATGACCGAACAGCGGCGGGTGATCGCGACCGTTCTGGAAGACGCATCGGATGCCCATCCAGATGTGGAGGAACTTTACCGCCGCGCGTCCGCCATTGATCCAAGGATCTCGATTTCGACCGTCTACCGGACGGTGAAACTCTTTGAGGACGCGGGCATGATCGAACGCCATGACTTTCGTGATGGCCGGTCCAGGTACGAAACGGTTCCAGAGGAACATCATGATCACCTGATTGACCTGCGGACCGGCCACGTCATTGAATTCCGGAACGAGGAAATCGAGGCGCTTCAGGAGTTCATCGCCAAGCGGTTGGGATACAAACTGGTCGATCATCGCCTGGAGCTTTACGGCGTGCCCCTTGAAAAGCCCGTTCCAGGTGAAGCTGGAGACCGAGACGGTGATGGCACAGATTAAAGCCGCAGTGACGGTTTTTCTGCTTGCTTTGGTCTCAGCGGCGCTCATCCCGCTTCAATGGCTCGCCATCCGGCTTAGCACGCGCCTGCAACACAGGCTCCCGCAGATCTGGCATTGGATTGCAATTCGCCTTGTTGGCATTCGTATTCATCAACATGGAAAACCGGCCCGCGCCCGCCCGCTGTTGATCGCCGCAAATCACACGTCCTGGGTGGATATCGCTGTGATTGGGTCGCTCCTGCCATTGTCATTTATCGCAAAGTCGGAGGTCGCCGGCTGGCCGGTCTTTGGCTTGCTCGCGAAACTGCAGCGAACGGTCTTCGTCAACCGGGAGCGGCGCAGCGACACCGGGCGCGTTGCCGGTGAAATCGCCGGCCGGATGACGGACGGTGATGCGATGGTGCTGTTTGCCGAAGGCACGTCGAATGATGGCAACACGGTGCTTCCGTTCCGGTCCGCGCTATTGGGCGCGGCAACCCGGGCGCTGGGCGGAGGTGACCATGATGTGTGGATTCAGCCGCTGTCCATTGCCTATGTGGATCTTCACGGTCTTCCCATGGGCCGGCAATTCCGGCCCCATGTCGCCTGGTATGGCGACATGGAACTCGCAGGCCATTTATGGGGTGTGTTTGCCGAAGGCGCGATCGATGTGGTGATCACATGGGGCACTCCGGTGCGTGTCGGGCCGGAGACCGATCGCAAGGCCTTGGCACATGACTTGGAGCAGGCGGTCAGGGCCATGACCATCGCGGCCCTGCGTGAAAATCCCGAAAAGCCGCCTGATTTAACGGATATCGTTGAAACGCGGCTATTCTCAAGCGGCAAAAAAACCGCTAAAGCTGGCGCCTGATTGGCACGGCGTGGCCCCTGAATGGACCGTGACTGGAAACAGTGGGTCGAGATCGCGCCGGCCTGAGGCCCCAACACCATTGAACGTATCGGCCAAATGGCCACGAGGAGCGCATGACAAGCCGCCCGCACATGAAAGACCCTGAGCGCCTGACCGACGAGCCGGGCGACAAAGCCGGGCAAGCGGGCCCGCGCAAGGTGTTCGTGCGCACCTATGGCTGCCAAATGAATGTCTATGACAGCGAACGTATGACCGACGTTCTGGCGAAAGAGGGGTATGAAGCGACCGACACCGTGGAGGACGCGGATGTCGTGTTGCTCAATACCTGCCACATTCGCGAAAAGGCCGCCGAGAAGGTGTATTCCGAACTCGGCCGCATCCGGAAGGTCAAGGACGAGCGCGCCCGGTCCGGCAAACAGACAATGATCGGTGTTGCCGGATGTGTCGCCCAGGCGGAAGGCGCGGAAATCTCCCGGCGGGCGCCGGTGGTCGACCTTGTGGTCGGCCCGCAGAGCTACCATCAGCTGCCCGGATTGTTGAACAAGGCAAAGAACGGCGAAACGGTTGTCGAGACCGAATTCGACATCGATGCCAAATTCGATCACTTGTCGCAGGCTGCGGACGCCAATCCCGTCCGGCGGCCGCCGGCGGCGTTTTTGACGGTCCAGGAGGGATGCGACAAGTTCTGCACCTTCTGTGTGGTGCCCTACACGCGCGGCGCGGAAGTTTCCCGTCCGGTCCAGCAGATTGTGGCGGAAGCCACGCGCATGGCTGCGGCTGGCGTGCGCGAAGTGACGCTGCTTGGTCAAAATGTGAATGCCTATCATGGCGACGGACCCGATGGCAGGACGTGGGGTCTTGGACGCCTGCTGCGCCATCTGTCCGAAATCGACGGTCTCGACCGGCTGCGCTACACGACAAGCCACCCGCGCGATATGGATGACGAACTGATCGAGGCGCACCGCGACCTTAAATCGCTGATGCCTTATCTGCATCTCCCGGTTCAGTCCGGCTCCGACAACATCTTGAAAGCCATGAACCGCCGGCACACCCGGGACGACTATTTCCGGCTGATTGACCGGATCCGGCAGGCGGCGCCCGGCATCGCGCTGTCCGGTGACTTCATCGTCGGGTTTCCAGGCGAAACGGATGCCGACTTTGAAGACACGATGGATCTCGTGAGGCGGGTCGGCTACGGATCGGCGTTTTCGTTCAAATACAGTCCGCGGCCGGGCACGCCGGGTGCGAACCTGGCGGATCAGGTGCCGGAAGAGGTCAAAAGCGCCCGATTGGCGGAATTGCAAGCGCTGTTATCCGCGCAGCAGCGGGCCTTCAACGACTCGCGCCTCGGCATGGTTTGCGACGTTCTTTTGGAAAAAGCGGGCCGGCAGCCGGGCCAGCTTGTTGGCAAATCGCCCTGGTTGCAGGCCGTGCAACTCGACGCGCCGAAGGAATTAATTGGAACCATACAAGCGGTGGAAATCGTCAAGATCGGAAGCAATTCCCTGTTCGGACGGCTGACGGACGGGCAAGATAGCGCCGAGTCGTACGCCCCGGACCTCAAGGAGGTGGCATTTGACGCGTGACAGCCAATCCACGGCGCGCAAAGTGCCGGCGGCACATCCTGCCCCGGCGTCCGATCTCACCCACATCGTTCTGGCCTTCGAAGACAACCGCCTGATTGGTGACCTTTTTGGTCAATTTGATCAAAACCTTGCCTTGATCGAGCAGCGGCTTGGACTGGATGCGATCGCCCGTGGCAACCAGGTGACGCTCAAGGGCAGCCACGCCGGCTGCAGTCAGGCGCGCGCCGCGCTTGAAGCGCTTTATCAGCGTCTGCAGCAGGGCCACGAAATTCATCCTGGCGACGTGGAGGGCGCGCTGCGCATGGCGGCCGCCGCCGAGGCTCAGCTTCCCTTGCCGACGCTGGAGCCAAAATCCCGGCTCGCCTTCGCGCAGATTTCCACCCGGCGCAAGACGATCGTCGCGCGCACGCCGACGCAAGACGCCTACATCCGGTCCATGGACCGGGCGGACCTGGTGTTTGGCACCGGTCCCGCCGGGACCGGCAAGACCTTTCTCGCTGTTGCCTATGCCGCAACGCTCTTGGAGCGCGGCGACGCGGCGCGTTTGATCTTGTCCCGCCCGGCGGTGGAAGCCGGTGAACGGCTTGGATTCCTGCCCGGCGACATGAAGGACAAGGTCGATCCGTATCTGCGCCCGCTTTATGACGCGCTTTATGAGATGATGCCGCCGGAAAAGGTCGACCGGGGCCTGCAATCGGGCATGATCGAGGTGGCGCCGCTGGCATTCATGCGTGGGCGGACCTTGTCCAACGCGGTCGTTCTGCTTGACGAGGCGCAAAACACGACGTCCATGCAGATGAAGATGTTCCTCACGCGGCTGGGAGAAGGGTCCAAGATGATTGTGACCGGAGATCCGAGCCAGATCGACCTGCCGCCGGGGCAGATGTCAGGATTGCGGGAAGCCCTGGCGCTGTTGAACGCGGTTGAGGGCGTTGCCCATGTCCGGTTTACCGAACAGGATGTCGTGCGCCATGAACTGGTCGCGCGGATCGTGACGGCTTATGACAATGCCTCCCGGGAAGCCTCGCAAGACCGTGAGCGCCGGTTTCGGGAACGCCAGGACGGCGGAAAATCGGATGAGACCGGTGAGCGGTCCTAGTCAGGACGAAAAACGCGATGCGCCGCAATCGGTGTTGATCGACATTTCGGTTGAGGCAGGCGACTGGCAGCCGGAGATGGGCCTACGCAAGGTCTGTGAGCAGGCCGTCATGGCCGCGCTGGGCATGGGCTTGACGGTTTTGCCCGGGTCCGAACTGTCGATCGTGTTCACCGATGATGCGGCGATCCGCGACCTGAACCACCGGTGGCGCGAAAAGGACGCGGCCACCAATGTGCTGTCCTTCCCGGGCAGTGGTCCGGCCGGCACTGACTTTGGGCCGCTCCTCGGTGATATCGTGCTGGCCCAGGAAACGGTCGCGCGGGAAGCGGAGGAATTGGGAATTGAATTTCAGGCCCATCTTTCCCATCTGATTGTTCACGGATTGCTGCACTTGTTTGAGTATGATCACCAGACCGATGCCGATGCCCAGCAAATGGAAGACCTGGAACGGCGTATCATGGCCAAACTCGGGCTCAATGATCCCTATGGGGACCGGTCTTTGGCCGCAGACGCCGGCTGAAACAGGTGGCAATGCCGATTTTTGACGGATTATGATGAACACGACAAACGCCGTAAAAACCGAAAACGACGCTGAAGCCGGGTCACCCTCCAGCGGCGTGTCTCAAGACGCCGACGACCCCCAGCAGCGCAGGCCGCAGGGTTCTGCGGCGCTCTGGACCAAATTGAAACGCCTGCTGGGCTTCAATCGCGGTGCCAACTTACGCGAAAATCTGGAAGATGAACTCGCCCGCGAGAGCGGCGATGCGACCTTCTCGCCCGAGGAGCGTCTTTTGCTTGGCAACATCCTGCGCCTGCGCGAGTTGCGCGTGGACGATGTGATGATCCCGCGCGCCAATATCGACGCGGTGGAAAGCTCCATCACCCTCGGCCGCGTGATGGACATCTTTCGGGAAAGCGGACATTCGCGCATGCCCGTTTATGAGGACACGCTCGATGATCCGCGCGGGATGGTGCATATCAAGGACCTGATGTCCTATATCGCTGAATGCGGCGGAAATTGCGCGCCGCCCGCGCGCACCAATGGCGCCGGCGGTGGTCCCGCCCTGACCGGCAAAGAAGATCTCGATGTGGATCCGGCGTCCGAACCAAACGGCGATGCGCTGCCGCCGAAGGACCACAATCGCCGTCCCATTGACCTGGGGCTGGTGGATTTGTCGGCGCGTCTGAAGGACACCGGCCTTGTGCGCGATCTTCTGTTCGTGCCGCCGTCCATGCCGGCCACCGATTTGATGGCCAAGATGCAGGCCGGACGGATTCAGATGGCGCTGGTCATCGACGAATATGGCGGAACGGATGGTCTCGTCTCGTTGGAGGATCTTGTCGAGGAAGTCGTCGGCGACATTGAGGACGAGCACGACGAGGACGAAGAGGCGATGCTCGCACCGGTCAGCGACGGCATCTGGATCGCCGATCCCCGGCTCCCGCTCGAAGATCTGGACAAGGCGCTGGGAACGGACCTGGCCGCGGGCGAGATTACCGAAGACGTCGATACGTTGGGCGGCCTCTTGTATGTGACCGCCGGCCATGTCCCCGTGCGCGGCGAATTGCTGTTCGTGCCGGATATCCCCGGCTTTGAGTTTGAAATCCTTGATGCCGACCCGAGGCGGATCAAACGGTTGCGGGTCCGCCGCCGGCGGCCGGAAGTCCGGGTGTCTGACCTGCGCCGGCGGCTGAAACGGGCGGAAACGGCTCCAGGGACCGATACAGCCGGCGCGAACGAGCCATCGGCGGACAACGCGCCCGGGGCAGCGAGCCAGGGCGCGCCGCGGCCGTAACAGCGATTTCACATCGCCAGGTCCGCCTTGACCAGCGCCGATGAGTTTGACCAAGCTCAGCCGGATTGAAACACTGCTGAGTTTCCATGACCCCGTTTCCCGGTTTTTTTGCGGTTTCCGCGCTTGCGAATGTGTGTCTGCTGTCCTGGGGATGGCGCCGGTCCGCCCTGGCGGTCCTGGCAGGCGTGGTCACGGCCCTGGCTATGCCGCCTTACGATGCCCTTGTTGTTCTGGCAGTCAGTCTCCCCTGTCTTGTCTGGCTTTTGGACGGGGCGGTGTCGACGGCTGATGATCGCTGGCGGTCCAGGTTCTGGCGCGGCTGGAGCGTTGGATGGTGGTTCGGCGCCGGTTTTTTTCTGGCCGGCTTGTGGTGGATCGGCGCGGCCTTCCTCGTTGAGGCGGACCGCTTCGCCTGGATGATGCCTTTCGCCGTCCTGATCATGCCGGCCGGGCTTGCCCTTTTTACCGGCCTGGCATTGGGCGTGGCGGCGGTAGCCTGGACCGACAACTGGAGCCGCCTTCTGCTTCTGGCGATCGTCCTGTCAGGGTCAGACTGGCTCCGCGGCCATGTGCTCACCGGCTTTCCCTGGAACGCGTTTGGTTATGCGGTGTCGGACCACCTGGTGCTTGCCCAGGCCGCCAGTGTTTTTGGCGTGTTTGGTCTTGGTTTCTGGGTGGTTCTGATCGCCGCGACGCCGGCCACATTGATCGATGCCGGCCGCTGGGCCGCTCGCGTGGGGCCACTCACCGCCGGCGCGGTGCTTCTGGCGGTGTTTGCCGGATTTGGCTTGGTCCGGTTGCATGTCGTTCCGGATCCCGGCATCACGGACACGGACATACGCATCGTCCAGCCATCGGTGGATCAGGCTGAAAAGTGGCAGCCGGAGAACCGCGAGCGGATATTCAGTTTGCTTCTCGACCTCACGCAGCGGCCTTTGGAGGGGGCCGCGCGGGTCGGTCAGAACCGGATCGTGGTTTGGCCCGAATCGGCGGTTCCCTTTCTTTTGACGCGCGAGCCGCGTGCGCTGTTCCGGATTTCTCAGGCCCTGAACAGCCAAACGGAGCTTGTGACCGGCGCGATTCGCGCCGAGGCGGGCCCTGATGGGCCGGTTTATTTTAACAGCGTCTACCTGATCGCCAGCGACGGCACGGTCCGCGATGTTTATGACAAGGTCCGGCTTGTCCCCTTCGGTGAGTATTTGCCCTTGGAGCCGCTCCTGGCCACGCTGGGGATTACGACACTGGTCGACACGCCTGCCGGTTTCGGGTCCGGTTTCCGGCATATGACACTCACACCCGGAAACGGGCCCGGATTTCACCCGCTGATTTGCTACGAGGCGATTTTCCCGCGTTTTGCACGCTCCGGTCCCACGCGTCCGGGCTTTTTGTTGAACGTCACAAACGACGCGTGGTTCGGCCGCACTGCGGGTCCGTACCAGCATTTTTACCAAGCAAGCATGCGTGCAATCGAGCAGGGTCTGCCACTTTTGCGGGCTGCGAATACCGGTATTTCAGCGGTCGTGGATGCAAAAGGCAGGGTTGCAGCCGGCCTCGATCTTCACGAGGTCGGGGTCGTTGATGTCCCCCTACCCGGAAAATTTACAATGACCATCTTTGGAACCTACGGCGATGCAGTGTATGGTGTTTTTGCCATTCTGGCCGGTCTTCTTTTGATCTTCAATCGATACAACCGGGATTCGCGTAAAAATTGATTTATCCGGTTGTTCGATGTGACACAACCGTGATACAACCGTGACATCGCTCAGAACAGGCGAAACGTGCTGAACTGGCTGGCAGATCTTTTTAAGCATTTGCAACGGACCTTGGAGGGGTAGGAACGTGCGGGGTTCACCGGTTCGAATGAAGACATCAGCGGGGCAACCGCTGAGAGCAGGAAAGAACTAAGAATTATGCCAAGCAAAAAGGCTCCAAATCCAATCGATATCCATGTCGGAAGCCGGGTCCGGTTGCGGCGTATGATGCTGGGAATGAGTCAGGAAAAACTCGGTGAAAGCCTTGGGATTACTTTTCAGCAGATTCAAAAATACGAAAAAGGCACGAACCGGATCGGCGCCAGTCGCCTGCAGCACATCGCGACCATTTTAAAGGTGCCGGTCGCGTTCTTTTTTGAAGACGCACCAGGCAGTCCGGAGGAAGCGGAAGGATTTGGCGAAACGCAACCCACATCCTATGTCGTGGACTTTCTGTCCTCCTCGGAGGGCCTGTCGCTGAACAAGGCGTTTGTCCGGATTGACGACCCCAAAGTACGTCGCCGTATCGTCGATTTGGTCCGTTCCCTGGCGGGCGAAGACCAGTAGCTGCACATATCGGCTTGACGTCCTGTCTTTCTTTCGGAATTGATGGCATCCGAAGCGGCGAGGTCATTCGCCGCTTCTCTTGTATTCATTCCCAGAAGGACGATCGCCAATGGCCCGTCAGAATTACCTCTTTACCTCCGAGTCCGTATCTGAGGGGCATCCGGATAAAGTCTGCGACCGGATCTCGGATGCGGTCGTGGATGCATTCCTGTCTCAAATGCCAGACGCTCGGGTTGCATGCGAAACCCTGGCAACGACGAACCGGATCGTAATCGCCGGCGAAACGCGCGGCCCGGAAACGGTGACCCACGAGCATCTTGCGCATTTGGCACGCATGGCGGTCCGCGATATCGGCTATGCGCAAGACGGCTTCCACTGGGAAAACTGTAACATTGCGGTGCATTTGCACGCGCAATCGGCGCACATCGCGCAAGGCGTCGATGCGGGGGATAACAAGGACGAGGGCGCTGGCGATCAGGGCATCATGTTCGGCTACGCGTGCCGCGAAACGCCGGAATTGATGCCCGCTCCGATCCTGTATTCGCATAAAATCCTGAAGACCATGGCCGAGGCGCGCAAATACGGCGACGCCGGCATGCTGGGACCGGATGCCAAGAGCCAGGTGACGGTCCGCTACGAAAACGGCAAGCCGGTCGCGGTAACGTCGATCGTCGTATCCACCCAGCATCTCGATCCGGGCCTGACATCGGCGGATGTCAAAGCCATCATCGAACCGCATGTACTGACGTCTTTGCCGGCAGGCTGGATCAGCGATGAGACAGTGTGGCACGTCAATCCGACCGGCGCGTTCGTGATCGGCGGACCGGATGGCGACTGCGGACTGACCGGCCGGAAAATCATTGTTGACACTTATGGCGGTGCCGCGCCCCATGGCGGCGGTGCGTTTTCCGGCAAGGACCCGACCAAGGTGGACCGCTCGGCCGCCTATGCCGCCCGGTATCTGGCCAAGAACGTGGTGGCCGCCGAGCTGGCTGACCGGTGCACCATCCAGTTGTCTTATGCGATCGGCGTCCCGGAACCGCTGTCCGTCTATGTCGATTTGCACGGCACGGGACGGTGCGACGAGGCGAAGCTGGAAAAGGGCCTGCGCGAAGTGATGGGCCTCAGCCCGCGCGGGATCCGTCAGCACCTGAAGCTGAACAATCCGATCTATGAGCGCACGGCCGCCTACGGTCATTTCGGCCGCGAACCCGACCAGGACGGCGGGTTCTCCTGGGAAAAGACCGATCTGGTCAATGACCTGCGCACGTTGGCAGGCTGAGCCCGCGACGGTGTGATCGCAACAAGACCGCCGCTGGCCGGGTCGCGAACCGCGGCCGGCGGCATGGATTTCCGTATGAAAGACCATTACGAAGGCGCATTTTTCGGCCGTCGCGTCGGCAAGCCGCTAAGCACCCGGCGGGCGGCGTTGATGGAAACCCATCTGCCCCGCCTTCAGATCGATCTTGACCGGGCACCGCCGGCAATTCTGACCGACCTCTTCGATGGGCCCGTGCGTGCCGTGTGGCTCGAAGTCGGCTTCGGTGGCGGCGAGCATCTGCTGCACCGGGCGAGGGAACATCCGGATATCGGCTTCATTGGTGTTGAGCCCTTCGTCGGCAGCATGGCGAAAGCGGTGGCGGCGATTGTCGAGCAGGATCTGAAGAACATCCGCCTCTATGCCGATGACGCGGTGAATGTTTTGGATTGGCTCCCGCCGGCCTCCCTCGACGGAGCCTATCAGCTCTATCCCGATCCGTGGCCCAAGCGACGGCATTGGAAGCGGCGGTTTGTCAACGCTGAGAACCTTGACCGTTACGCCCGGGTCCTCAAGCCTGGCGCCGAATTCCGGTTTGCCAGCGACATCGACACTTATGTCGACTGGACGTTGCACCATTGCCGCGATCACCCGGCTTTTGTCTGGCCGGCGGAGACGGCCGCCGACTGGCGGATCCCCTGGAAGGGCTGGCCGGGCACACGCTACGAGGCCAAGGCCATCCGCGAGGGCCGCGTGCCCCGTTACCTGACCTTCCGGCGCCGTTAAAGCCGGTTGTACAGCCCGATTGTCCGGCCCGTCACGAATTGCTTGGCAGGTCTTGCGTTAAAGGTGCCTTTGGCGGTATACAGCTCGTGTTTCACCTCAAACGGCTAACTTAAGGCAGGTTGAGAGTGGGCCCGGACGGGACCCGCTCTTTTTTGTTTAGCCATCGGCCTGTGAGGCCGTTGAGTGCGGCGGCGCCGGCGTGGTGCCGTGGTCATGAGGGTTCGAAAGCAGCGAGGCGCAGGAGCACGGATTGAGCGTACACGAGGCACGGATCGTATTGGAGCAGGGATTGGACGCCCGCGTGGCGGCCATCGTGGAGCCTGTTATTGAGGATCTGGGCTATCGTCTTGTGCGGACAAGGATCAGCGCCGCGAATGGCTGTACGCTCCAGATCATGGCCGAGCGCCCGGATGGCACGATGACCGTTGAGGACTGCGAAACCGTCAGCCGGGCGGTCTCGCCCGCGCTGGATGTCGAGGATCCAATCAACCGGGCGTACCACCTCGAGATCTCATCTCCCGGCATCGACCGTCCTTTGGTGCGCGAAAGCGATTTTGCCCGCTGGGCCGGACATGATGTGAAGATCGAAATGGCGGTGTTGCAGGACGGCCGCAAGCGGTTTCGTGGAACACTGGCGGGCGTTAAAGGCGGCGCGGCGAAGGTGAAGCTTCCCGATGTGAAAGCCGGCAACGCCGATATGGTCCTGCTGCCCTTGGAAGACATTGGCGAGGCAAAACTCGTCCTCACCGACGAGCTGATTACTGCCGCGCTGAAGGCGGAAAAGGCCGCGCTTGCGGCGCGCGGCGAAACACCGGGTTTTGAACAGGACAACACCCCCAACTGAGCGGAGACGCTTGAGGGGTCAGGATGACAGCGCGCCGAAGATGTAAGGCAACACGGCGCCAGAGGAGTTAAAGGCATGGCTATCAGCGCGAACCGGCTGGAATTGCTGCAAATTGCTGACGCGGTCGCACGGGAAAAGTCGATCGACCGGACCATCGTCATCACGGCGATGGAAGACGCAATTCAAAAGGCGGCCCGCTCCCGGTACGGCACGGAGACGGAAGTGCGCGCGGAGATCAATCCGAAAACCGGCGAAATTCGCCTGCAACGCCTTTTGCAGGTTGTCGAGCATGTTGAGAACATTTCGACGGAGATCGGTCTGGAGGATGCGCGCGCGCGAAATCCGGAGGCGACACTGGGGGATTTCATCGCAGAGCCTTTGCCGCCACTCGACTTTGGCCGGATTGCCGCGCAGTCCGCCAAGCAGGTGATCGTGCAAAAGGTGCGTGAAGCCGAGCGCGACCGGCAATACGAAGAGTATAAGGACCGCGTCGGAGAGGTCGTCAACGGCGTCGTCAAGCGGGCCGAATACGGCAATGTCATCGTCGATCTTGGCCGCGGGGAAGGCATTGTCCGCCGGGATGAACTGATCCCGCGCGAAATCTTCCGCACCGGCGACCGGATCCGCGCTTTCATCTACGACGTGCGCCGGGAACAGCGCGGCCCGCAGATCTTCCTGTCGCGCACGCATCCGCAATTCATGGCCAAGCTGTTTTCCCAGGAAGTGCCGGAGATCTACGACGGCGTCATTGAGATCCGGTCCGTGGCCCGTGATCCCGGCTCACGCGCCAAGATCGCCGTCATCTCCAAGGACAGCTCCATTGATCCGGTCGGCGCCTGCGTGGGCATGCGCGGCAGCCGCGTTCAGGCGGTTGTCGGTGAGCTCCAGGGCGAAAAAATCGACATCATCCCCTGGAACGAGGACCCGGCAACGTTCATCGTCAACGCCCTGCAGCCGGCGGAAGTCGCGAAGGTCGTTCTGGATGAGGACGCCGAACGCATCGAAGTCGTCGTCCCGGATGAACAATTGTCGCTGGCAATCGGCCGGCGCGGCCAGAACGTGCGCCTGGCCTCCCAGCTGACCGGCTGGGCGATCGACATCATGACCGAGCAGGAAGAATCCGAACGCCGTCAGAAGGAGTTCCTGGAGCGGTCGCAGCTCTTCATGGAAGCGCTGAATGTGGACGAGATGGTCGGACAGCTCTTGGCCACGGAAGGCTTCTCATCGGTGGAAGAAGTGGCCTATGTCGAAATCGAAGAGATTTCGATGATCGAGGGCTTCGATGATGAAACCGCGGAGGAGATTCAGGCCCGCGCCCGTGACTATCTGGAAGAGCTGGAAGCCAAGCTCGACGCTGAACGCCAGGAACGGGGCGTGTCCGATGACCTGCGGTCCATTGACGGTCTGACAACGGCGATGCTGGTGGCGCTCGGCAAGGACGACGTCAAATCCATCGACGATCTGGCCGGTTGCGCGGCGGACGACCTCGTCGGTTGGACTGAGCGCAAGGATGGTGAAACCAAACGCTTTGAGGGTACCTTGTCCGGCTTTGATCTGTCGCGGGCCGAAGCGGAGTCCATCGTCATGGCCGCGCGCATTGCGGCCGGTTGGGTGACCGAGGAAGAACTCGCCGCCCAGGCCGCGGAAGACGAGCTTGAAGAAGATGGCATCGAGGACGAGCCGGACCTGGCGCAGGCGGCGCCCACGGGCGCGATCCTGAACGGGTGATCGATCAAGCCGGCCGGCGTTCGCGCGGTGTGAACGGAGGGCGCAGTGCCGAGAAAGAACGAGCCAAGGGAGCGCAAATGCGCCGTTTCCCAGCAGGTTCTGCCGGTTGACCGCCTGATCCGCTTCGTTCTTGATCCGGACGGGCAGGTGGTCCCGGACCTGAAACGCACCCTTCCGGGGCGCGGGGTCTGGGTGACGGCGACACAAGAGGCCGTGGCCAAGGCGGAGAAGGACCGGAAACGGGTCTTTGGCCGCGGGTTCAAGGCTGAGGCCCGGGTTGATCCTGGCCTCGCTGAGCGAGTGGCGGATTTGATGAGCCGGGCGGCGCTTCAAGCTCTGCCGATGACCCGGAAAGCCGGTGGGCTGGTGACCGGTTTTTCGAAAGTCGAGGCCGCGTTGCGCGGAGGCAACGTTGTCGGACTGATCCATGCCTGCGATGCGGCGGAGGATGGTGTCAGGAAGCTGGCAGCGGCGGCGTCGAGAGAACAAAAAACTGCAAACGGGTGCCCAGTTGTCCGTTTGTTCGATTCGACTCAATTGGATTTGGCATTGGGTCGGTCAAATGTGATACATGCTGCACTGCTTGCGGGTCCGGCGAGCGAAAACTTCCTGTCGCGGGTGCGCGAATTGGAGGCGTTCCGGTCGAGGCCTGCAAAAACAGACACAGGCAGCGCAGGCAGTGCGTTTGCGCAGGACTGAAGGCAATATGAGCGATACGAAGAATCCAGGCGACAAGACAATCAGCGTTGAGCGCAAGACGCTCGGCCTCAAGCGCGGCGGCGATCAGGGGACGGTGCGTCAGTCCTTCTCCCACGGCCGGTCGAAAGCTGTCGTGGTCGAAAAGAAAAAGCGCCGTGTGGTTGTTCCTGGTCAGGAGCCGAAAGCGGACGCCGGTGCTCAACGCGCCGAGCGGCCTGCCGATGCCACGCGCACGCCTCAGTCGGATGCTGCGATGTCCGGCGCGCCGGCGCGCCGGCCCGCACCGGGTCAACGGCCGCAAAAGGGCGGCGGCAATGTGTTGCGCACGCTGACCAAGGAAGAGGCGGCGGCCCGCGCGGCCGCGCTGAAACTGGCGCAGGAGCGCGACGCGGTGGAACGCCAGCGCGCCGCCGAAGAGGCCGAGCGCCGTGCCGAAGAGGAAGCGCAGCGCAAGGTCGACGAAGCGGCCCGGCTAAAAGTCGAGGAAGAAGAGCGTCAGCGGCGCGAGGAAGAAGAAGCCAAGCGCGCCGCCGAAGCACCGCCTGAGCCGGTGGCCGCTGAGCCTGTTGCGGCCGCCGCGGCGGCGCAGCCGGCCGAAACCGCTGCGGCCGCAGCAAAACAGGCACGTGCCGAAAGATCCGCTCCGCCCGCAAAGACGGCGGGCCGCGAGCAAGAAGACGACGACAGCCGCAACAAGTCCCTGCGCCCGGTCAAGCGCCAGAAGCCGGCACCGACGCCGACGCGCTCGCGCGGCGGCGAAGACCGGCGCCGGTCCAAGCTGACCATTTCCACCGCGACGGGGGGCGAGGAGCAGCGCTCAAGGTCGCTGGCCTCCATGCGCCGGCGTCAGGAGAAAGCCAAGCGCGGTCAGCAGCAGGTCGTGCGCGAGAAGATCTCCCGGGAAGTCGTTCTGCCCGAAGCCATCACCATTCAGGAACTGGCCAATCGCATGGCCGAACGGGCCGTGGATGTGATCAAGCTTTTGATGAAGCAGGGTCAGATGCTCAAGATCAACGACGTGATCGATGCCGATACGGCTGAACTGATCGCGGAGGAGATGGGCCACACGGTCAAGCGTGTGTCGGAAGCCGATGTCGAGGAAGGCCTCTTCAGTGTCGACGACGATGAAGCGAGCCTGCAGGCCCGCCCGCCCGTGGTCACCATCATGGGCCATGTCGATCACGGCAAGACGTCACTGCTGGATGCATTGCGCGATTCCAAGATCGTGACGGGCGAAGCTGGCGGCATCACGCAGCATATCGGCGCCTACCAGGTCGAACAGGCCGGTCAGAAGATCACTTTCATCGACACGCCCGGCCACGCGGCATTCTCGCAGATGCGTGCGCGCGGCGCTAAATCGACCGACATCGTGATCCTGGTCGTCGCGGCCGATGACGGCGTCATGCCGCAGACCAAGGAGGCGATCGCGCACGCCAAGGCCGCGGATGTGCCGATCATCGTCGCGATCAACAAGATGGACAAGCCAGACGCCGATCCCAATCGGGTACGCACCGAACTCCTCAGCGAGGAGATCGTGGTGGAATCGATGGGCGGCGAAGTGATCGATGTCGAAGTGTCGGCGTTGAAGGGCCAGAACCTTGACAAACTGCTTGAGATGATCCTGCTGCAGTCCGAAGTCCTGGAACTGAACGCCAATCCGGACCGGACCGCGGAGGGCATCGTCGTGGAAGCCCAGCTCGATCGGGGCCGCGGTCCTGTGGCCACCGTTCTGGTCCAGAAGGGCACCTTGCACACCGGTGACATTCTGGTCGCCGGCGCCGAATGGGGCCGGGTCCGTGCGATGCTCGATGAGGACGGCAACCAGGTGAAGGAAGCCGGCCCGTCGAAACCGGTCGAGGTGCTCGGCTTCCAGGGGACCCCCGAAGCCGGCGATCTTGTCGCCGTTGTCGAAAACGAAGCGCGGGCGCGGGAAATCACCGATTACCGCCAGCGCCAGATCCGAGAGAAGGCATCTGTCGTCGCCTCCGGCGCGCGCGGCTCGCTCGAGCAGATGATGAACCGGCTTCAGGAGCAGGGGAAACAGGAATTCCCGCTCGTTCTGAAGGGCGACGTTCAAGGCTCGGTGGAAGCGATCTCGCATGCGCTCGCCGAACTCGGCACCGAAGAAGTGGCCGCCCGGATCCTGCTCGCCGGCGTCGGCGGCATCACGGAAAGCGACATCACGCTTGCCGCCGCCTCCAACGCGCCGATCATCGGCTTTAATGTGCGTGCCAACAAGCAGGCCCGGGAAGCGGCGAGCCGGGATGGTATCGAGATCCGGTACTACAACGTGATCTACGATCTGGTGGACGACGTGAAGGCGGCCATGTCCGGCCTTCTGTCGCCCGAGCGGCGTGAGACCTTCCTGGGCAATGCGGAGATCAAGGAGATCTTCCACATTTCCAAGGTCGGCAAGGTTGCGGGTTGTCTGGTCACCGAGGGCATTGTCGAACGCGGCGCCAATGTCCGGCTCATCCGCGACGATGTGGTCATCCACGAAGGCAAGCTTGGCACGCTCAAGCGCTTCAAGGACGAGGTCAAAACCGTCGAATCCGGCCAGGAATGCGGTATGAACTTCGTCAATTATCAGGACATGCGCCCGGGTGACGTGATCGAGTGTTTCCGGGTCGAGGAAATCGCCCGGACCTTGTAACCGCCGGACGACATGATGATCTGACGCGCCGGCGTGACCCGATCAGGATCGCGCCGGCGCGCTGCATTCGGGCGCAATTGCGGCCGGCAAGACATTTGGAAAAGACCATGGCGAAACATCGCGGACACGGCGAAAAAGGTCCGTCACAACGTCAACTGCGCGTCGGTGAAACCGTCCGCAAGGAGCTGTCCGATATCCTTACCCGTGGCGCGTTGAACGACCCGGCGCTGTCCGGCGCGATCATTACCGTTCCAGAGGTCCGGATGACCCCGGATCTGCGTCTTGCGACATGCCTCATCATGCCGCTGGGCGGGGCGGACGGCGACAAGGTGACGACGGCGTTGAACCGGCACGCCAAATTCCTGCGCGGTCAGGTGTCACGGCGGCTGACGATGAAATACATGCCCGATCTCAGGTTCGTGCTCGACACGCGTTTTGACGACGATGACCGGATTGGATCGCTGCTGCATTCGCCCGATGTCGCCCGTGATCTTGACAAACCCGAGAGCTCCGACTGACGGCACGATGGCCCGGCAAAAACAGGTTAAACGCAGGAAGAACGCCATCAACGGCTGGCTGGTGCTCGACAAGCCGTATGGGCTGACGTCGAACGATGCGCTTGGCAAACTGAAGCGGATTTTTTCGCCGCAAAAGGTCGGCCATGCCGGGACGCTCGACCCAAGGGCGACCGGTTGTTTGCCGATCGCGTTCGGCGAGGCCACGAAGACGGTCCCCTTCGTCATGCAGGGCCGCAAGGTCTACCGGTTCGAAGTCACCTGGGGGGCGGAAACCGACACGGACGACACCGAAGGGGCTGTGACCGCGACCTCCGGCCACCGGCCGGACGCCAATGCGATCTGCGCGGTCCTGCCCGACTTCACCGGCACGATCTTGCAGGTGCCGCCGAAATTCTCCGCCATCAAGGTTGCGGGTGAGAGGGCCTATAACCTTGCCCGCGACGGCGAGGTGGTCGAGCTCGATCCCCGCCCGATCGACGTCCACCGGCTGACGCTCGTTGCTTGTCCGGATTCCGACCGCGCGGTCTTCGAGGCCGAATGCGGCAAGGGCACCTACGTGCGGGCCCTGGCGCGCGATCTTGGCCGGCGGCTGGGAACCTGTGGACATGTCACGGAGCTGCGCCGTCTGTTGGTTGGCCCGTTCGGCGAGGAAGATCTGAGCGGGCTCGACGACATCATTCAGGCGGCAGAAAATCTCAAAGAGGGCGCGGGCGTCGACCCGCTTGTCGCGGAGTTCATTCGCCCTGTTCGCGAGGCGATGGAGGATCTTGTCGAAATCCCGGTATCGGAGGAGGACGGGGCGAAGATCCGAAGAGGCATGGCGGTCCTGCTGCGCGGCCGGGACGCGCCGCTCAATTGCGAAACGGCCTTTGCCAGCCATGCCGGTGTGCCGGTCGCCCTCGGCGCGATCGACAAGGGCCGATTTCGGCCAAGCCGGGTGTTTCATCTGTAGGGGGAGTGTCACTGGAGGCACATGACCCTGTATCAGCGTCGGACAACGCCGAATGTGCGTGCCGGCGCTTTTCGGACCATTGATTTCATCCGCTGGTACGCGGTAAAAAACCGCATGAGCAAAACAGCGGAAAAAAAACCGGCCGAGGACTGGCCCAACACCGTGAAGACGCGGAAAGAGTTGGACGCCGCCTTGGAAAAGGGTTTGGAAAGCGGCCGCGGCACCCGCTCACTTGATACCCTCTATCGGGACGCGGTGGCCAGTTCCAAAGATGGCTAGGGTTTCTTTTTCAAAAGAAGCCGAAAACGACCTTTTCTCAATCTTTCATTACACAATCGAAACGTACGGCAAAACCAAGGCCGACGAATACTACGCGATCATCCTGCGAAGCTTGGAAACTGCGGCAAGATTCCCGGAGCTTGGCCGACCTCACAGAACGCAAGCTGGTAAAGCGTTTAGGCAATTTAACGTCGGACGTCATTCTGTTTTCTATCAAGAGGAGGAAAACGGAATTTTCATTGTCCGCGTTCTTCACCAAGCAATGAATTTTGACCGCCATCTCGGATGAAGAGCGGCAGCGGACGGGCAACGTGTCTGGCGGCGAAGGTCTCAAAGGCGGAAAGGCACATGCGGCATCGGAGCAGCGCGCCGCCCTTTGCTTAGATAGCGGGTAGGTTTGGACCATCAAACACCGCCAGCTCATAGTCGCACCGCAAGGTGTCGCCGGTTTTCAGGTCCAGCGGACCCGCGTTCGTGGGACCAAGACAGACCAGCGGGAACGGGTCTTTGGTTGCAAAGAGCGCGTCGGTCCGCATTTGGCGGACCCTCACGCCGGCCTTGGGCGGGCTGTCAAATCCGTCCAGCGTGCCGATGAAAGCAATCTCGTGTGGCCGTTGGCCCAGTCCTTCAGAAAAATCCGTCTCGACACCGTCGAGAAACAGGTGCGTCCCGCGAAAGACGCTGCCGAATTCGCGCCGGAACCGGATCCCGAGCCCGTGGTAGTTGATCGATCGGCCGTCAGCCGCGGCGTGGGCCCAATGGCTTTGAATGAGCCGCACATCCTTAAGCGCTTCAAGAATTGACGACCAGGTCCACCGATAGGCTTCGCCATTGCCGGGATCGCTGCAGGTGATGGTCCTCAGTTCCTTGAATGTGGGCAGATCGTCCGTTTCGGACGTCCACAACAAGGACTGCTCAAATCCGATCCGGTCGCCGGTTTCGGTGATCGTTCCAAACCCGAGATGCCGCTGGACCCCGACCGCTTCGCCGGGCCGAACCTGGCGTTCCTCCCAAAAATTGATGTCGTCGGCCGAAAGCGCAAACATGACACCCTTGTGATGCGGGTGATCATGCGGCTTTGCCAGCGTCAGACAATGACCGTTCGGGGTGGAGAGCGGGTGGAGATACGGTTTGAACCGGTCCGAATAAATGTATTTTCCCGCATTGTTTCCGTCATCGTCCTGAAACGCCACGAATTTATGTGCGAATAATAGGTTCATTCTTCTGCTCGAAAGCCGGAGGATATGGTCGCGGAATGAGCGCGCCGGCACGGCACTTATCGCCGGTAATGCCTGTGCGCCCATCGCCTTCGGTGCCGGCGACAACGGGCGGTTTAGACTACGTGCATGGGTTTAATCCTTCGTTGGAACCAGTGCCAGTCGCTTGCTGGTCGAATGATGTCTCTTCAAAAGCGAAAGGGTCGACGTTGAACAGCGCGGTGAGCCGAGAGCAAGCGATCGATTCGATCGCGGAAAGACTCAAGCCGGATCATTCGATCAGAGCGCTTTATTTGAGCGGAAGTTTTGGCGCGGGATTGGAAGATCGTTTCAGCGACATCGATTTTCTGGCAGTTGTCGACGACGACCGGTTGCAAACGCTGCCGCAGACTTGGCGGTCTGCCGTGTCGGAGATCTGCGAGATCGTGTTGTGGCGGGAGTTCAAGCGCCGCAATCTTTTGATCAACATCGTGACAGCGGAATGGCTGCGGATTGATCTCGTCACTGTTTCTCCAGATCAAATGGGCAGATATGCGCAAGACGGCTTGAAAATCCTTTTTGACAGGGATCGGCTGTTTGATGGTTTGCCGCCTGACAGCGCGCCTTCCGCCCCACAGCCCGAGAAACTAAAATACCAGATTGAGGAGTTTATTCGGATACTCGGGCTGATGCCGGTGGCCATGGGGCGCAAGGAGTATTTCAATTCGATTACGGGCACGTTTCACCTTCGTAATCTGCTGGTAGATCTCCTGATTGAGGAAACGGGGGCGCCGCATCGCGGCGGGGCGCTTCATATTCAACGGTTGATTACGGACGAGCAAAAAGCGTTGCTTTATTCGCTGCCTGCATTGTCGGCCGATCGGGAATCGGCGATTGAGGCCAATCTGGCCTATGCGGCCGCTTATCTGCCGCGCGCCCGCAAACTGGCCGAGCGAGTGGGTCTGGAGTGGCCGCAGCGCTTTGAGCAGGTGACTCGGGAAAACCTCAAGCGGGAGCTGGATATCGATCTGCCCTAGGGCCCGGACTCATTCATGTGATTGAAATGGCGCTGCGGCCGGCAAAGAGGTGCCAGGAAAAACGCGACAAGCGGGCTGGTGGCCCGGTTGAGCGGCTCGACACGGCAGATCGCAGCCGGTCGCGCGTCCCGTCGGGATATGAGCGATTTTCCCCGCCACAGCGTCGCACGCCCTTGAAAATCGGAAGGTGTCCGGCAAGCTTGCTTCTTGTATCGAGGCAGATTGCTTGCATGCCATTTCAACCAGATGAATGGGTCCTGACCCGAGTAGGGCGGACGGCCCATCGTGTCTGCGGGTTGATCGCGGTTTGGCCGTCCGCTTTGGACCAGGGGCGGTTCGCAAACGGCTTCCATCAAGAAAGCCCTTCCCTTTCGCGCTGTTTTCCGGCATAACCCAGCGCCATTGGGCCAAGGCCTGATGTTTCCGCTCCCCCTTTGCTGACCGACATCTCGGCTCATGGATCCGGACGGGAACGCCGTGTGAACGGTGACATCAACGCGCCGGGGCGAACCCGGCCTTCTTTTTGAAAGGACACTCCGATGTCGATTACCGCAGAGCGCAAGGCTGAGCTCATCAAGGAATACGCCACCAAGGACGGCGACACCGGGTCTCCGGAAGTCCAGGTCGCGATCCTCACCGAGCGCATCAACAATCTGACCGAGCATTTCAAGGGACACGGCAAGGACAACCATTCCCGCCGCGGTCTTTTGAAGATGGTGGCGCAGCGCCGTTCGCTCCTCGACTATGTCAAGGGCAAGAACGAAGAGCGCTACAAGACCCTGATCCAGCGCCTCGGCATCCGCCGATAAGACGTGGATCTTCGACACGCGGTGGGTGGATGTGCCCGCCGCGTTTGTTTCCGTGTTTCCCTTAGGACAGGAAACGCATTATAGGAAGTCTCGTGACAGTCATGGGGCAGGATTGCCGGCCGCTTTGAAAAGGGTCAAAGCGGCTTGTCGTCTTGCCCGTGGCTTGTCCGATCCGGTAACCGGCCCATCCGGGGCCGACCGGGATCCGATCCCTGCGCGCCCGACGAACGGTTCGCGCGCAAGCGGACACAGCTTTAAGGACTAGATATGTTCGACATTCATCGTGTGGAAGTCGAGTGGGGCGGGCGTCCGCTCATCCTCGAAACCGGCAAGGTCGCACGGCAGGCCGACGGCGCCGTGATGGCGACCTACGGCGAAACCAAGGTGCTGGCCACCGTCGTTTCCGCCAGGGCGCCCAAGCCCGGCCAGGACTTTTTCCCGCTCACCGTCAACTATCAGGAAAAGGCGTTCGCGGCCGGCAAGATCCCCGGCGGCTATTTCAAGCGTGAAGGCCGTCCGTCGGAGCACGAAACACTGACCTCGCGCCTGATCGACCGTCCGATCCGGCCGCTCTTTGCCGATGGCTACAAGAACGACACCCAGGTCGTCATTACGGTGCTTTCCCATGACATGGAAAACGCCCCGGACATTCTGGCGATGGTGGCGTCCTCTGCGGCCCTGACCCTCTCCGGTGTCCCGTTCATGGGCCCGATCGGCGGCGCGCGCGTCGGTTTGATCAACGGCGAATACGTTTTGAATCCGCTGGTTGATGATATGCCGGAGTCCTCGCTGGACCTGATTGTGGCCGGCACCACCGACGCGGTCCTGATGGTTGAATCGGAAGCCAAGGAACTGGACGAGGACACCATGCTCGGCGCCGTCATGTTCGGCCATCAGGGCTTCCAGCCGGTGATCGACGCGATCATCAAGCTGGCCGAGACGGCCGCCAAAGAACCGCGCGAACTGACCGTTCCCGATCACTCGGCGCTTTATGCCAAGATCAAGGAGATGGCCGCCGACGACCTTAAGGCGGCCTACACCATCACCGTGAAGACGGACCGCAAGAACGCGGTCGACGCGGCCAAGGCCAAGGTCGTCGAGGCGTTGATCGACAACGCGGCCGAAGGCGAAGCGGTCGAGGCGACGGTGCTCGGCGACCAGTTCAAGAAACTGGAAGCGGAAATCGTCCGCGGCGGGATCATCGAGACCGGCAACCGGATCGACGGCCGCGACCTGTCGACCGTCCGCGCCATTTCCTCCGAGGTCGGCTTCCTGCCGCGCGCGCACGGCTCGGCGTTGTTCACCCGTGGTGAGACGCAGGGTCTTGTGGTCGCAACGCTCGGCACGGGCGAAGACGAGCAGTTCATCGACCTTTTGGAAGGCACCGTGAAGGCACACTTCATGCTGCACTACAATTTCCCGCCCTATTCGGTCGGTGAAACCGGCCGCATGGGTTCGCCCGGGCGCCGCGAGATCGGTCACGGCAAGCTGGCGTGGCGCGCGATCAATCCGATGCTGCCGCAGCATCACGAATTCCCGTACACGCTTCGCGTTGTCTCCGAGATCACCGAATCCAACGGCTCGTCGTCTATGGCGACCGTGTGCGGCACCTCGCTGGCCCTGATGGACGCCGGCGTGCCGCTGAAGGCACCGGTGGCGGGTATCGCCATGGGCCTTATCAAGGAAGGTGACAGATTTGCGGTTCTCTCCGACATTCTCGGTGACGAGGATCATCTTGGTGACATGGACTTCAAGGTGGCCGGGTCTGAGAACGGCATCACGTCGCTTCAGATGGACATCAAGATCGACGGCATCACCGAGGAGATCATGAAGGTGGCCCTTGCCCAGGCAAAGGATGGCCGCATCCACATCCTCGGCGAAATGTCGAACGCGATCTCCGAGGCACGCTCCGAGCTTGGCGAACATGCCCCGCGCATCGAGGTGATGAAGATCCCGGTCGACAAGATCCGCGAAGTGATCGGCTCCGGCGGCAAGGTCATCCGCGAAATCGTCGAAAAGACCGGCGCCAAGGTGAACATCGAGGACGACGGCACGGTCAAGATCGCCTCCGCGGACGGCAAGGCCATCAAGGCGGCGGTCAACTGGATCAACTCCATCGCGGCCGAACCGGAAGTTGGCATGATCTACGAGGGCACGGTCGTCAAATGCGTCGACTTCGGAGCGTTCGTCAATTTCTTCGGCGCCAAGGACGGCCTGGTCCACATTTCCCAGCTCGCGCCGCGCAAGGTCGGCAAGGTGACCGACGTGGTCAAGGAAGGCGACAAGGTCTGGGTCAAGCTCATGGGCTTTGACGAGCGCGGCAAGGTGCGCCTGTCCATGAAGGTGGTCGATCAGGAGACCGGCAAGGAGATCGAAAAAGAAGACGCGTGATTGAAGCGCATCGACCTCGATCCTTTTCAAGGGGCGGCGGACAGGTGTTCGCCGCCCCTTTGTCCGTTTCGGCATAAGCATGGTGCTGGACCGGGCCATAAAATTTTCCCGCGCCATTTCCTGTCCGGTGGCAAGCTGATATATCCCGCGCGATGTCTTTTGAGGAATGTGTATGGGTGATATGCGTTTGAGCGTCGTCGGCGCCGGGGGCCGTATGGGCCGCGCCCTGGTGAAGGCCGTGTCCGAGGTGCCGGGTGCAAAAGTGACCGGGGCCGTGGAGCGGGCGGGTTCCCCGTTCATCGGCCAGGACGCCGGAGAGTTGGCGGGCCTTGGACCGATTGGCGTTCCGATCACGGACGATGCGCTTCCGGTCTTTGCCAGCACCGACGGCGTCCTAGATTTCACCGCGCCCGATGCCTCGCTCCATTTCGCTGAACTCGCCGCCCAGGCGCGGATCGTGCATGTGATCGGAACCACCGGCTGGTCCGAGGGACAGGATGAGCCGCTTTACGCAGCGGCGCGCCACGCACGCATCGTCAAATCCGGCAACATGAGCCTTGGCGTCAACCTGCTGGCCAATCTGGTGCGCAAGGCCGCGGCGGCGCTGGATGCGGACTACGATGTCGAGGTGCTGGAAATGCACCACCGGCACAAGGTCGACGCGCCGTCCGGGACCGCGCTGCTCTTGGGGGACGCGGCCGCGAAGGGCCGCGGGATCGCGCTGGAGGACCATGCGGTTCGGGTCCGCGACGGGATCACCGGTGAACGGCAGGCTGGTACGATCGGCTTTGCCACCTTGCGCGGCGGCAGTGTGATCGGCGAGCATTCGGTGATTCTGGCCGGTGAAGGCGAACGGATCGAACTGACCCACCGCGCCGAGGACCGGCAGCTTTTTGCGCGGGGCGCGGTCAAGGCCGCTCTGTGGGCGTTTGATCAAAAACCCGGATTTTACACGATGGCCGACGTGCTCGGCCTGACGGAGTGATGCAACGGCCTCTTGGAAGGGAGCGGAGACATGGAACGTCTGCTGGTGCTGGTTCGGCACGGCCAGAGTGACTGGAACCTGAAAAACTTGTTCACCGGCTGGAAGGATCCCGGCCTGACGGAGCAAGGCATTTCCGAGGCGGAACGGGCCGGTCAGCAGCTCAAGGAATTGAAGCTTGAGTTTGACATCGCCTTCACCTCCGATCTGAGCCGGGCGCAAAAGACCCTGGATCTGATCCTCGACGGGTTGGGTCAGACCGGTCTGGAGACGGTAAAGGATCAGGCGCTGAACGAGCGCGACTACGGCGATCTGACCGGCATGAACAAGGATCAGGCGCGCCAGGAATTCGGCGAGGAACAGGTCCACATCTGGCGCCGGTCGTTCGACGTGCCGCCGCCCGGCGGGGAAAGCCTGAAAATGACGGCCGAACGGGTCCTGCCTTATTACCGCGCGCAGATCCTGCCCAAGGTCCTGCAGGGCCAGCGGACCATCGTGTCCGCGCACGGGAACTCGCTCCGCGCCTTGATCATGGATCTGGAAGACCTGACGCCGGATCAGATCCTGAAACGGGAGCTGGGAACCGGAACCCCGATCATCTACCGGTTCGATGAGGAAGGAAACGTGCAGAGCGTCCAGGATCTGGCCGCCTAATGTTTAAAAGCCGGCATCCAGCTTAGCCTCCGTTTAGATGCTGAACCCGTCCTGCAGCGCCACGTCCTTCAGCGAGCGTTCCGGGCGGGCGCCCACATGTCCGATGACGCTCGCCGCGCACAAACAGCCGAGCTCGCAGGCGATTTTGTAATCGTAGTCGCGGGCGAGCGCGAACAAAAAGCCCGATGCGAACAGGTCCCCGGCGCCAGTCAGATCGACAACCTCGTCGATCGTCTGCGCATCGACCTTGACGCGCCCCTGCGGCGAAATGGCCATGGCCCCGTTCTCGCCAAGCGTCAGAGCCGTCAGGATTCCGGTCGCCTCTGCCGCGGAGATGGCGGTCTCCAGATCCGCGGTCTCATAAAGGGATTTCAGTTCATGGTCGTTGGCGAACACGATGTCGACGACCCCGTCCTTGATCAGGCCGTGAAATTCCGGCCGGTAGCGGTCGACACAAAAGGCATCCGACAGTGTGATGGCGACTTTCCGGCCATTTTGGTGCGCGATCTCGGCGGCGGCGAGGAAGGCTTTTTTGGCCTCTTCGGGATCCCACAAATAGCCTTCCATGTAGGTGATCGCCGATGCCGCAACGATCTCCTGGTCGACATCGGACGGACCGAACTCTGTGCAGGCACCGAGGAACGTGTTCATGGTCCGCTCGCCATCGGGCGTGATCAGGATCATGGAGCGGGCCGTTGGCACGCCGTTGACCAGCGGTGTCGTTTTGAAATGAACCCCAGTGCCGGTCATGTCGTGGGCATAGGTTTCGCCCAGCTCGTCCTTCGCCACCTTGCCGAAATAGGCCGGTTGGCCGCCCAGCGAGGCGATGCCCGCGGCGGTGTTGCCGGCGCTGCCGCCGGACACGCGCACGGTCTGTCCCATCTTGCCGTAAAGCGTTAAAGCCTCGTCCGTGTCGATGAGGCGCATCGCGCCCTTCACCAGGTTTTCGCGGACAAGAAAATCCTCCTCCACATGGGAGAACACATCGCAAATGGCGTTGCCTATGCAAAGGGCATCAAAACGCGCGTCTGTCATAACTGGTTCCGGTTCTAAAACGGTCAGATTTGCGGGGTCGGCCTGAGGGCCCGGTTGGCGTCCGGCTCGCGGATCTTGTCGCGGAACGGGCTCGCCCGGTAAACGCCGAGAATTTTGAGCTCCGCGCAGAAGAAGGCGAGTTCCTCCAGGGCCAGGCCAACCGACGGATTTTCAGGATGTCCTTCCACGTCGGCATAGAACATGGAGGCGAAGAACTGGCCTTCAAGCTGATAGGATTCCAGCTTGGTCATGTTGACGCCGTTCGTGGCAAACCCGCCGAGCGCCTTGTAGAGCGCGGCCGGCACGTTGCGGACCCGGAAGATGAAGGTCGTGATCACCGGCTGGCCGCTGTCGGCGGCCTCCAATTTGTCCCGTGACAGGATCAGGAACCGTGTCGTGTTGTGTTCCGCGTCTTCGACGTCCCGTTTCAGGATGTCGAGACCGTACACCTCCGCCGCCATTTCAGGCGCCAGCGCCGCAGCCGTCAGATCGCCCTGTTCGGCAATCTGGCGGGCCGAACCGGCGGTATCGGCGCCAACGATCGGGCTCAGTCCCAGGTCGCGGATGATGTTCCGGCATTGGCCAAGCGCCATCACGTGGCTCTGCACGGTTTTCAGGCCGTCGAGCGTTGCGCCCCTGGGCGCCACGAGCTGGAAGCGGATGGGCAGAAAATATTCGCCGATGATGTGAAGGCTGGACCGGGGCAGGAGGTGATGAATATCCGCCACCCGTCCGGCCACGGAATTCTCGACCGGAATCATGCCCAAATCGGCCTCTCCCGATTCCAGCGCGGCAAAACAGTCCTCGAAGGTCGGGCACGGGATGGCCTGATAGTCCGGATAGGCATTCCGGCAGGCCATATGCGAGTTGGCGCCGGTTTCACCCTGGAAAACGATTTTCTTGCGGTCGATCATCTTTGGCTTTCGAATTGTGGGTTGACCAAAGCGCGTCAGGCAAACGCGGCACGGGCGCGCTCAAGGTCTTCTGGTGTATTAACATCCATCGGCGCGCTGTCGATGATGGAAACGCCGATCCGCATATCCGCCTCCAACGCGCGCAGTTGTTCGAGTTTTTCCCGTTTTTCCAACGGCGATGGGGGCAGCGCGACGAAGGTCTCCAGCGCCGACCGCCGGAACGCGTAAACACCAATGTGTTGATAGAGCGGGCCCTCGCCGGTTGGTGCGGTCGCCCGGGTGAAGTAGAGTGCGCGGTGGTATCCGTGCGGCGTGGGAGTCGTCACGGCCTTCACGAAACTCGGATCGTTGCGAAAACGTGGATCAGTGATCTCCGTCATGATCGTGCCGATCGCGATATCCGGGTCCTTGAGCGGCGCCAGCGCGGCCCGGATGGCGTCGGGATCTATAAGCGGCACGTCGCCTTGAAGGTTCAAGATGATGTCGTGGGCCTGGGTCTCATCCACCAAAGCAGCGGCTTCGAAAATCCGGTCCGACCCGGAGGCGTGGTCGGGGCGCGTCATCACTGCCCGGCCGCCATGATCCTGGACCGCAGCAAAAATCGCGTCGTGGTCACAGGCGACGACCGCCGGTCCGATGTCGGCATTGACCGCCTGCTCCAGAACGCGGACGATCATCGGCTTGCCGCCGATCTCTGCAAGCGGCTTGTTCGGCAGCCGCGTGGCCGCCATCCGGGCCGGAATGACAATGAGGGGTGAGGCCAAGTCTTTTTCAAAGTCCTGCTTGCGGGCGCAGCGCGCCAGCGGGCGCGTCCGAATGTCGTAGTTGTCGGTCTTTTATACCTATGGACAGCAAGGTCAAAAAATTTGTAGGGTCCGCGCAAAATCAAGAGCGTGTCGGGTATGTAGCGAAGGCTGCGGCTGACCGCGCCGATCAGTTTGGAGCCGGAAAAGAATGGATGCCTTTACGTTAAACAAGGCCGCGGGGGCGGTTTT
This sequence comes from Roseibium sp., assembly GCA_017643215.1. GTDB lineage: Bacteria > Pseudomonadota > Alphaproteobacteria > Rhizobiales > Stappiaceae > Roseibium. The sequence continues at coordinate 219,396 of JAEPNV010000004.1, forward strand.
GATGGTTCTTCTCTTGACGTTGGGTGTCGGCGTCATGTCGGATCTCATTTTTGCACCGACCATCCCGGACGAACCAGGCTACCGGATTGTTTTGGCCGAGCCGACGGACAGCACGGCCGAAGTGACCGCAGAGCCGGACGTGGTACCCATTTCCGAACGGCTTTTGGCGGCATCGGTCAGCGACGGCGAAAGTGCCGCAAGAAAATGCGCGGCCTGTCACGCATTTGAACAGGGCGGCGCCAACAAGGTCGGACCGCCGCTTTGGGACATTGTCGGGCGTCTGCCGGGCGGTCTGGACGGCTTCGGCTATTCCTCTGCCATGGTCGCGTACGGCGAAGCCAATCCGGAATGGACCTATGAGGGCCTCGACAACTTCCTCGCGGCTCCCAAAGGTTACATCGCTGGCACGTCCATGGGATTTGCCGGCATTCGCAGACCCGAAGAGCGGGCCGATCTGATCGCTTACATGCGCGCCCAGGCCGAAACGCCAGCGCCTCTGCCGGGCGAATAATCGGCACATATTCCACCGATCAGATCAAAAGACGCCGGAGCCTGGTTTCCGGCGTCTTTTTTTCATGGCCCATTGTCGAAGTTGAAGCTTATCTTAAGAAAATACCCTTAGAGTTGTAAAAGTAGTTGCAAGGTTCAGGCATGGGTTTCCGGTTTAGCCAATTGCGGTCGATGCAAGAATTCTTTTTGTCGGCGCAGAATGCCTTTTGGGTATCCGCCGGTATGGGGGCTTTTTGCTTCGTTCTCGGTGCCGCCGTAACCCTGCACATCAGCGATCTCGTCCGCGATGTCCTTGTCTCGCAGCACAAGCAGGAAACCTTCGCGATCTTGTCCGAGGAGCGGGCTCGTTTGGAGGGCCAGATCGGGAAGACGCTCGCCCTTGGGCAGGGACTGCGCTCTCACATCATTGTGCATCCCGAACAGGTGATGTCTCAGGACAATTTCGCCAAGATCAGCGCCCATTTGACGGAAAACAATCCCGTCATACGGTTGATTGGACTTGCGCCCTCGAACGTCATTTCAGCCGTTTATCCGCGCAAGGGCAACGAGAAGGCGATTGGGCTGGATTATACGTCAGTTCCGGCCCAGTGGCCGTCGGTAAAAGAAGCCATGGAACGGCGCAGCACCGTCATTGCCGGTCCCGTCAATTTGGTCCAAGGCGGCCGTGCACTGATCGCCCGCATGCCGGTGTACATGCCCGAAACGCCGGATCAGCCTCTGGAGGAGCGGACCTATTGGGGCGTTATTTCGGTCGTTATTGACGAAACCAACTTGATGGTGGCCGCGGGCATAACGGATCTCAGCAATCAATATCGCATCGCGGTTGTCGAGCACGGTGACGCAACGGCATCGGATAAAATCGTCTTCGGCGACGCGGGCGCGATGAGCGCCGATGCGATTTCCTTGCAGCTGCATTTGCCGGGCATCATCGATTGGGAGATCCGGAGTTTGCCCATAAATGGATGGCGCAACAACGGTAAGGAAGTCTGGATCAGTCTGTTGGCCGGCCTTGCCCTGTCCGCGCTGTTCGCGGTCATGGCGTTCTTGCTGGTACTGGAAGTGATCCGTGTCCGGACGATGGCTCTGCACGACGCGCTCACGGGTCTGGCCAACCGCCGGCTTTTGAACGACCGCATGTCGCAATTGGCCACCATGTCCGAGCGAACCGGCGCCGGATTTGACATCTTTTACGTGGATCTCAACGCATTCAAGCCGGTCAATGACAATTTTGGTCATGTTGTGGGCGATCTGCTGCTCATTGAAGTCGCCAAGCGCCTGAAGGAACACACCCGCCGGATGGATACGGTCGCGCGGGTGGGCGGCGATGAGTTCGTGGTTCTGGCACCTGGCGGCATGACCCTTGAGGAAAGAGCCGGCTTCTCCAAACGTCTTTCCTCACGTGTGGGCCGGGCCTTCAAGCACGGCGATGCCAATATCTCGGTGCGGGCGAGTATCGGAAACGCCAATTTCCCGGGCGACGCCAACACGGTCGACGATCTTCTGCGCATTGCGGACGCGCGCATGTATGAGCAGAAGGGCAAAACCGATGCGATGACCGTTGCGGTCCACGCAGCCGCTTTGTCACGGCACGGTTAATTTTCTGTCATTTTCCCCGGCGAAGGGTGACGTTGCCGCGCGCGAACCTTACACTCCAACACAGAACTGGCCTCGTCGGGAGGCCGATCGGGCCCGGCTTGCCGGATTTGCCCGCTATTGGAGGCGCGCGAATGTCCGCATGGGCATGTCTTGAACTGCGGAATTGGACCTTTGCCACGGCGCTGGCTCTGGCCGTCTTGGGTGGTACAACCGGACCCGGCCAATCGGATGATGTTTTGGAATGGCGTCACGCGACGGCCTTGAATGGGACGCCCGGATATGCGGCCGATACGGCACATTTTGACTATGTCAATCCGGATGCGCCAAAGGGCGGATCCGTGCGGCTGTCCGACACCGGGGGCTTTGATTCGTTCAATGTCCTTCTGCCGAAAGGCAATCTCGCGCCCGGGCTCGGGCTGATCTACGAAAGCCTGATGGAGACCGCGCTCGACGAGGCGGACATCAGCGCGCAATACGGTGTCCTGGCGGAGGCCATGCGGTATCCGGAGGACTATTCCTGGGTTGAATACCGCCTCAATCCCGATGCGCGCTGGCATGACGGCGTGTCCGTGACGGCCGAGGATGTCGTCTGGTCGTTTGAGACAGCGGTTGAGCTCGATCCGCGCCAGAAATTCTACTACCAGAACGTGGTGAAGGCGGAGGTGCTGGAGGGTGGCATTGTCCGGTTCACGTTCGATGGGGCCGGCAACCGGGAACTGCCGCACATTATGGCCCAGATACTTGTTCTGCCGAAGCATTGGTGGCAGGGCACAGGGCCGGACGGCACCCCGCGCGACATCACCAAGAGCAGCCTCGAGCCGCCGCTCGCCTCCGGCCCATATCGGATCAAGGATTTTGCCGCCAATCGCCAGATCACCTACGCGCGCGTGGAGGATTATTGGGGCGCGCAGATCCCGATCCGCGTTGGAACCTACAATTTCGACGAGATCCGGTATGTGTCGTTTCTGGACCAGTCGGTTGAGTTGGAAGCGTTCAAGGGCGATCAATACGATTGGCGGGTCGAGCGCAGCGCCAGCCAGTGGTCCAAGTCCTATGATTTTCCCGCGGTTCGCGATGGCCGCGTCGTTTTGGAGGAATTCCCGGACAAGGGCAGTGGCCGCATGCAGGGCTTTGTCCCAAATCTGAGGCTGGACAAATTCAGCGATGCCCGTGTGCGCCAGGCCTTCAACTACGCCTTCGATTTCGAGACGACCAATGAGATCGTGTCGGCCAACCTGTTGAAGCGGATCAACTCCTATTTCGCCGGAACCTATCTGGCCGCCAGCGGTCTGCCGGAAGGCAAGGAACTGGAGATCCTGGAAGAGGTCCGCGATCTGGTGCCCGCCGAGGTTTTCACCACCGAGTACAAGAACCCGGTCGGCGGTTCGCCGCAAAACGTCCGGGCCAATCTGCGTCAGGCGGTCCAATTGCTCGGCGACGCCGGTTACCGTCTGGACGGGCGCAAAATGGTCAATGCGCAAACCGGAGAACAGCTCTCCGTCGAGTTCATCTATTTTGACAAGAGCGCGGAACGGTCGCTGCTGCCGTACTCGAAGAACCTAAACAACATCGGGATCGCCACAACCCTGCGCCTCGTCGATCTGCCGCAATACATCAACCGTATCCAAAACCGAGATTTTGAAATGGCGACGCTGGTCTGGGGTCAAAGCCTATCACCGGGCAACGAACAGCGCGATTTCTGGGGGTCGGAAGCTGCGGACCGCCCGCAATCCCGGAACTATGCGGGTATCAAGAACCCGGCGGTCGACAAGATCATCGACAAGATTATCTTTGCCAAGGACCGTGAGACGCTGGTCGCAGCCACCCGAGCGCTCGACCGGGTGCTGTTGTGGAACCACTACGTGGTGCCGCAGTTCTATGCCGATGTCGAACGGACGGCCCGGTGGAACCGGTTCGGGCATCCGGAAAACATGCCGGAGTTTTCGATCGGATTCCCGACCATCTGGTGGCACGACGCGGAGCTTGCGGCGCAAACCGCAGCGAAAAAGTGAGGACCATATTGACTCCTGATCGCCGAACTGTCTTGAAACTCACCGGAGCGGGCGCGGCCGCCTCGCTGCTTCCCGCGGCTCTCTTTCCAGCTCAGGCCAACGCCCGGATGCACGGATTGTCCGTGTTCGGCGATCTGAAGTATGGCCAAGACTTCAAGCACTTCGACTATGTCGTTCCCGATGCGCCGAAAGGCGGCCGGTTTGTGTTCCAGGCGCCGAGCTGGGCGTACAATCAGAACCCGCGGACGTTCAATTCCCTGAACACCTTCATCTTGAAGGGTGATGCGCCGCCGCGCATGGAGCTGTGCTTTGACGCATTGATGGTGCGCGCGCTGGATGAACCCGACGCGCTATACGGTCTGGTGGCGGAGACCGTTGAGATTTCGGAGGACGGCAACACCTATATCTTCAACCTGCGGCCGGAGGCCCGCTTCCATGACGGATCGCGCCTGACGGCGCAGGACGTGGCCTTTTCTCTCTTGCTGCTGAAGGCCGATGGCCATCCCCAAATCAGCCAGACGATCCGGGAGATGAAGGACACCGAGGTTCTCGATGAACATCGGGTGGCGGTGCATTTCACCGGCCGGCAAACCCGGCAATTGCCGCTGGTTGTTGCCCAGTTGCCGATCCTGTCCAAACGCTACTACACGACCTATGACTTCAAGCAGACGACCTTGACCGCGCCCCTGTCGTCTGGCCCCTACCGGGTCGGCCGCCATGCGGTCGGCCGGTTCATCGAATACGCGCGGTTCGACGATTATTGGGGCAAGGATCTGCCGGTTGTCGTCGGTCAGAACAATTTCGACGCGATTAGGATTGAATTTTTCCGCGACTATCAGGTCGCGTTTGAGGCCTTCAAGAAGGGCACGGTGACGTTCCAGGAGGAATTCAGCTCGAAGATCTGGGCGACCGAGTACAATTTCCCCGCCGTTGAGGACGGACGGGTCATTCAGAAGATCTTTCCCGACAACCGGCCATCAGGTGCGCAAGGCTGGTTCTTCAACACGCGGCGCGCAAAATTCTCCGATCCGCGCGTGCGCGAGGCGATCGGTTATGCCTTCGATTTCGAATGGTCGAACACAAACCTCTTTTATGGACTTTATGAACGAACCCAGTCGTTCTTCGAAAACTCGACCATGAAGGCGGACGGGGCGCCCGCTGGGGACGAACTTGCCCTATTGGAACCCTTCCGCGCGCAGCTGCCCGAGGAAGTGTTCGCCGAGCCTTATCTGCCGCCGGTCTCCGACGGGTCCGGCTTCGACCGGTCCTTGTTGCGCAAAGCCGCAGAGCTTCTGTCGGCCGCCGGATACAAACGCGACGGGTCCGCGCTTGTCGGTCCGGACGGTGCGCAGTTGACCATCGAGTTCTTGAACAACTCGCCGGCGTTCGAGCGCATCACCATGCCGTTCATCACAAATCTGGAACGGCTCGGGATCAAGGCAACGTTCCGGCTTGTGGATCCGGCGCAGTACCAGTCGCGCCTCAACGACTTTGATTTCGACATGTGCAGCCGGCGGTTTTCACTGTCGGCGACACTGACGGATTCCATCCGCCAATTCTGGGGATCGGAGGCGGCAGAAACACCTGGCAGCTTCAATCTTGCCGGTATTTCGGATCCGGTGATCGATGCGCTGATTGAAACCGCGCTCGCCGCACAGACACGCGCGGACATGGTTGTGGCCGCGCGGGCAATCGACCGGGTCCTGCGATCGGGGCGCTACTGGGTGCCGCAGTGGAACAAGGGGACGCACACGGTCGCCATGTGGGATATGTTCGGCTATCCCGAAGACCCGCCCTTTTATGATTTTCCGGTGGAAACCACATGGTGGGTGGACACAGAAAAAGCGGAAAAAATCGGCAAGGCCGACTGAAGCACATAAGAAGATATCTTCATGGGCGCCTATATCCTACGCCGGTTGCTTTTAATGATCCCGACCCTGGTCGGCATCATGGCGATCAATTTCGTGATCATTCAGTTTGCGCCGGGCGGTCCGGTGGAGCGGGTCATCGCGCAATTGTCCGGCACGGATGTGTCCGCGACATCCAGGATCAGCGGCGGTGGCGGGGATCTCGGCGGCAATCTGGGCGAGGCAAGCGGCGGCGGGGCGGCGGATGCGATCACCTCCAAGTACCGCGGCGCCCAGGGGCTGGATCCGGAATTCATCAAGGAGCTGGAAGCCCAGTTCGGGTTCGACAAACCGCCCTTCGAGCGGTTTCTCATCATGCTATGGGACTACGCCCGGTTCGATTTCGGCGAGAGCTACTTCCGGGACATTGCGATCATCGACCTGATCGCGGAAAAACTGCCGGTCTCCATCTCGCTCGGCCTCTGGATGACGCTGATCTCCTATGTGGTCTCCATTCCGCTGGGCATACGAAAGGCCGTGTCCGACGGCTCCCGCTTCGATGTCTGGACCTCCGGCGTGATTGTCGTGGCCTATGCGATCCCCGGGTTCCTGTTCGCCGTCCTTCTGATCGTGTTGTTCGCCGGCGGATCGTTCCTGGACATCTTCCCCTTGCGCGGCCTTGTCTCGGAAAATTGGGAAAGCCTGTCCTGGCCGGAACGGATCCTGGACTATTTCTGGCATCTGGCGCTGCCGCTCACCGCCATGGTTCTGTCGGCCTTCGCGACGACGACGCTGCTCACCAAGAACTCCTTTTTAGACGAGATCCGCAAGCAGTACGTCATGACCGCCCGCTCCAAGGGCTTGACCGAACGCCAGGTGCTTTACGGCCACGTGTTCCGCAATGCCATGCTCATCGTTGTCGCTGGCTTTCCGGGCGCGTTCATTTCCTCGTTTTTTGCCGGATCGCTTCTGATCGAGACCATCTTCTCCCTGGACGGCCTCGGGCTGCTCGGATTTGAATCGGTGATTAACCGGGATTACGCCGTGGTGTTCGCCACGCTCTACATCTTCTCGCTGATGGGTCTTTTGGTGAACCTGATTTCCGACCTCACCTACACCTGGATCGATCCCCGGATCGATTTTGAGACGCGGGAGGTGTGAGGTGATGGACAAGCGGCTCACGAAGGATCTGGAGGACACCGGCTACGACGTCCTCAATCCATTGCCGGAGGAAACGGCGCCGCCGCCGCGCCGGATGCGCCTGTCGCCGATCAATCAGCGCCGGCTCGACAATTTCAAGGCCAACCGGCGCGGGTATTGGTCCTTGTGGATCTTCCTCGTCCTGTTTGTGCTCGCCATGGCTGCCGAATTCCTGACCAACGACCGGCCGGTCCTGGTGTCCTATCGGGGCGAACTCCTGGTGCCTGTTTTTGTCGATTACCCGGAAGAAAAGTTCGGCGGCTTTCTCGCGGTGACCGACTATCGTGATCCGTTCATCCAGGATGAGATCAACGCCAATGGCTGGATGCTGTGGCCGGCGGTGCGCTACTCCTACCGGACGGTCAACAACGAGATCCCGGTGCCCGCGCCCGCGCCGCCGTCTTGGACGATGACCAAGGACGAGCGCTGCGCCCGCTATCCGATGGGCGCGGACGATCCCAATTGCGTGATGGGCAACTGGAACTGGCTTGGAACGGATGACCAGGGCCGCGATGTCCTCGCCCGGCTGGTCTATGGCTTCCGGATCTCGGTCCTGTTTGGACTGGCGCTGACGCTGGCCTCGTCGGTCATCGGCATCGCAGCCGGCGCGGTCCAGGGCTATTATGGCGGTTGGGTCGATCTGATTTTCCAGCGCTTCATCGAGATCTGGACGGCGATCCCGACGCTCTATCTCATCCTGATCGTGTCTTCGGTGCTCGTGCCCGGATTCTGGACGTTGTTCACGATCCTTCTGGCGTTTTCCTGGGTGGCGTTGGTGGGTGTTGTGCGCGCCGAATTCCTGCGCGGCCGGAATTTTGAATATATATCGGCGGCCCGGGCGCTCGGGGTCTCGAACGCCGTCATTATGCGCCGGCATCTGTTGCCCAACGCCATGGTCGCGACGCTGACCTTCATGCCATTTATTCTCAACGGATCGATCTCGACGCTGACGGCGCTCGACTTCCTCGGCTTTGGTCTGCCACCAGGATCGGCATCCCTCGGCGAGTTGCTCGCCCAGGGCAAGAACAACCTTCAAGCGCCCTGGCTGGGTATCACCGGTTTCTTGGTGATCTCCTTGATGCTGAGCCTTCTGATCTTCATCGGCGAAGCGGTGCGCGATGCGTTCGACCCGCGCAAGAGCCTGGCGTGAGGGGCCGCAAGGCCGGACGGAGGACAATGATGAACAGGATCGTCAAACGGCACTATCCCGTCGACAAGCTTCCGGAGGACCTGAGGGCGGGTCTGGCATCCGGTGGATTGGTCAGTGTGACTGTCGAAGAGGAAGCCGGTGAAAAAAAGTTTGATTTTGATAGGTTTAAATCCGAAGTCGATCGAATTCGAGGGACATTTGACCACCGGGTGACGGGAGAAGCTGCCGCTCAAAGAGTCCGGTCTCTTCGCGATGAATGGGACGACTGATGGAGCTTTTCCGGCCGGTTTATCTGGATACAAACATCTTCATCCTGCTTGGTGAGGGTGTGCAGGATGAACGCCGGGCGGCTCTCTTGGAACTCGTTGCCAGCCAGCGGGACGGAGAACAACCCAGTTTGTGCACCAGTGAACTGACGCTTGCCGAGCTTCTGGTTGACCCCTTCCGCAATGGAGACGAAGATCTTGTCCGGTTGTATGACAGCTGGATTGTTGAGGGAAAATCTTGGTTGACCGTCCATCCCGTTTCCAGGGATCTGCTGTTAACGGCCGCATTTCTTCGTAGTGAGTTTTCCGCGCTCAAACTTCCCGACGCGATCCATGTTTCGACGGCGATTGAACTTGAATGCAGCCATATTCTGACATTCCACAGAAGGCTCCCCTCGCCGATCGGGATTTCACCGAAATGGTTCTCGAACCGAGTACAAACCCGGAGGATTGACGTTGTGGAACAGACACCAGACCTTCTTGAAGCTATTGCTGCACAAACAAAATGACCCAAGCCCCGCTTCTGTCCGTTGAAGACCTGTCCGTCGCCTTCACCCAGGGCGGCCGGACGACGGTGGCCGTCGACCGGGTGTCCTTTGGAATCAAAAAGGGCGAGACCGTCGCCATTGTCGGTGAAAGCGGATCGGGCAAATCCGTGTCCGCCCTGTCGATCCTGAAACTGTTGCCCTATCCCGCCGCCTCGCATCCGTCCGGAAAGATCCTGTTTCGCGGTGCGGATCTCCTGACCGCCGGAGAAGACGAGATGCGAAAGGTGCGCGGCAACGAGATCTCGATGATCTTTCAAGAGCCGATGACCTCGCTCAATCCCTTGCACACGGTGGAACGGCAGGTCGCGGAGATCCTGAAGATCCACCGCGGCATGAGTGACACCGCGGCCCGGGCGCGGGTTCTGGAACTGTTGAACCAGGTTGGGATCCGGGAGCCGGAAAGCCGCCTGAAGTCCTACCCGCACCAGCTGTCGGGCGGCCAGCGCCAGCGCGTGATGATCGCCATGACACTGGCGAACGAACCGGATCTTCTGATTGCGGACGAGCCGACCACCGCGCTCGATGTCACCGTTCAGGCGCAGATCCTGAAACTGCTCAAGGAATTGCAGGCCGCGCGCGGAATGGCGCTGTTGTTCATCACCCACGACCTCGGCGTTGTCGAAAAATTCGCCGATCGGGTCTGTGTCATGACCAAGGGCCAGATCGTTGAACAAGGCCCGGTCGCCGAGATCTTCATGAGCCCGCAGCACCCCTATACAAAGCACCTCTTGGCCGCCGAACCGAAAGGCGATCCGCCTCAGACGGATGTCTCCCGGCCGATCGTGATGGAAGCCGACGACCTGAAGGTCTGGTTCCCCATCAAACGGGGCCTGCTCCGCCGGACGGTCGGGCACGTGAAGGCGGTCGACGGCATCGATGTGTCCGTCCGCGAAGGCCAGACCCTCGGCATTGTTGGGGAAAGCGGCTCGGGCAAGACAACGCTGGGTCTGGCGTTGCTTAGAATGATTTCCTCCACTGGCCGGATCACATTCAACGGTCAGGACATTCAGGAACACTCGTGGAAGGAGATGCGGCCGCTCCGTCGGGACATTCAGATCGTCTTTCAGGATCCGTTCGGGTCGCTTAGTCCCCGCATGTCGGTGGCCGACATCGTTGGTGAAGGCCTGGAAATCCACTTTCCCGCAATCAGTCCTGCCGAGCGGGACCGGAAAGTGGCGACCGCCCTGGAAGAGGTCGGCCTCGACGCCTCCACCCGCAACCGCTATCCGCATGAGTTTTCCGGCGGTCAGCGTCAGCGCATTTCAATTGCCCGGGCGATGGTGCTGGAGCCGAGATTCGTCATGCTCGACGAACCAACCTCGGCGCTCGACATGAGCGTTCAGGCCCAGGTCGTCGATCTGCTGCGTGATCTGCAACGGGCGCATGGGCTGGCCTATCTCTTCATCTCGCATGATTTGAAGGTCGTGCGCGCGCTCGCCAATGAGGTGGTCGTGATGCGCCAGGGCAAGGCCGTCGAGGCCGGGCCGGCTGAACAGATCTTCGACAATCCGCAGACGGATTACACCAAGGCGCTGATGGCCGCCGCGTTCCGCCTGGAAACGGCACCAGAAGGGGTCGTCAACGTTTAAGACCGGACCGGCCGGTCGGCGCGCTCGGTTTTAGCGTTGTCCCTCGTTAGGCTTGCGCGCCCGCTATAAGCCCTGCTGTGGCCAGGGTGGCGCAAGTATGACCGCCGAAAATTGCGAGAGGACGCCATGACGGCTTACCGAAAACTTCTGCCCATCGCGATTCTGGGTCTTGTGTTGGCCGGACCCGCGCAGTCGGGGCCGCGCCAGATCTACTCCTGTGCCGTTCTGGAATTCACGTCGAGCGATCGCGGGCACGCCGGTTTTGCGGCGGCCAATGCCGGCAAGGTGTTTCAGATCGAGGATCACGGCGACTCGTTGATGTCCTATTCCAACGGTCCGGGATTTTCCGAAGGGGCATTGGTGTTCAACGTGGTCCGGCGCTCAAAAAGTGTCCTGGCGGGAGCGGGCCAGGATCAATATGTCGCCCGAAGCCTCACCGTGTTTTTCGGCGACCACCAGATTGAAGCCGAACTGTCCTTAAGCGGCGGTTTTGGCGCCAACACCTGGAAACTCGCCTGCGGCCTGACGTCCTGAGCCGCCGGGCCAAGTCCTTCCGGCTCAGTGATGTTTGGACATGTGTTTCAGGCGGCCGTTCTGGCCCGGTTCGAACAGGTGCAGGTCCCACCGCCGGCGTTTGGATCTGTCGCGTTCGAGCCGCTGGGCCATCACCACATTGGTCCCGTCGGTGCGCAGATTGATCATGCCGTAATTGGCAACGCTGCGTTCGATGATCTTGAGCGCCGCGTTGATCTTCTTTTCAGCCTTTTCCTTGGCGTTCGCCGAAGCCCCGGGATCGGCAAGCACGGCCTCGTTTTCCTGCAGCGTCGCGCGCAGCTCTTCGCGCACCGTGTAGGGATGTTTGATCGTCTCCTTGCTCGACCGGGCCAGCTCGGTGCTGAAGATCAGTGGCCGCGCGCCCCGGCCGTATTTGCCGATGATCCCGAGCGTATCGGGACGCGGATGGCAATGCGGTTCGTCATCGCCGCTGGAGACAACGGTTGCAATCGGATTGACCGCCTGAAGGAACGCGGTCGAAATGTCCGGACTGCCATGGTGGCAGGCTTTGGTGACATCGGCTTCGAAATGGGCCCGGGCCGCATCGACCAGTTCCTCCTCGGCGGCAGCGCCATGTGGGGGATGTTTAAGGCCCGTGTACCGCTCCAGGAGATAGTCCTGCGACGGTTCATTGAGATCCCCGCCGAGCTGGATTGTCACCGCGCCGATTTCTATCTGCAAAATCACCGAGTGGCCGTTCTTGGTTTTGCCGGTACCGCCAAATTCCGGCAGGCCAAGTTTGCCGTTCGACAACGTTGCCGGCAGCGGCCCGAGCAGTTTGATTGTCATTCCCCGGTTATCAGTGGGCGCGAAACCTGGAAGGTAAGCCGGATCTGAAAACTGTTGGCTTGCCAGGACACCGGAAAAGTCGCCGACCCGGCCGCCGGTGTCGGCGATCCGCATCAGTTTGGGGAAAAGCCGCCTGCCGCGTTTTGCGGCGCTGTCGGTAATGGCTTTCAGCTCCGCGCGGGTCCGTACAAGCCCGGTGAGATGTTTCCGGGTGGCTCCGGCCGGCTTTTCCGATTTGCCGAGCGTGGATTTTCCGGCCGTGACCTGTTCCACGATGCAATTGTGAAACACCGTGTCGAACCGCACGTTCTCGTGCTCAAACAGCGGAAAGAATCCGGCGTAGTGGTCCTTGTCGGGATGGGTAATGACCGCCGCTTCAAACGTGAACGGGTTTTCGAACCGGCCGAAACGCCAGCGCATGAAACGGTACATATTGTCCTTTTCGCCCGCATCGACGATCAGCGCCCGGTCGTCCGGTGTCTGGATATGGGCACCGTCCCCCTGTCCGACATCGACGAAATTGACTTCAAGGATCCGGTTCGTTTGCAGGTCGCCCCGGCGGACCCAGCCGTCCCGGCCGCGGGACCGCACCTTGATCCAGTCACCTGAAATCTCGCCGACCCGCGCCCAATCGCCCCAAAGGAGTTGATTGACCGGCGTCTTGCCCTTGGCCGCGCCGGCCGGGCCCTTCTCGCCCCAGTGGATCGCAAACGGATAGGCGATGAAAACCTCGTCCCCCACATGCATGCCCGCACCTCAAAAACAAATGGCTTCCAAATCTGAACCGCCGCCGAAATTGACCGGCTCATGGTCTCAATGGTCGCAGATTAGCACGTTGCGCCTTATGCGGGAAATTATGGCTAAATCAATCGCGTACGGAAGGTAGCCTTGTGCGGTCGTTATCCAACCCAGCATGTCGCGAAAAAGCCCCCCGCCTCCTGGTCCTTGCCGATGGACCGCCGGGTCTTGAAGCCGATGAGGCCGTCCGCGCCCCCAACGTCGTGGCCTTTGTCCTCCAGGCGTTTTTGCAAGGTGCGCACGGCGCCGCGGGTGGTTTGTTTGGTCGGTAACCAGGGCTGGACGAAGCTCTTGTTGGAGCCGTAGCGGTCGGCAAGATGACCGACAAACAGCGCGTAAACGTCGGACTCGTTGTATTCCTTCAGCACATAAAAGTTCTCGGTCGCGATGAAGGCCGGCCCGTAACGCCCGGCCGGCAGGAGGATGTTGCCCGGCTGGCGAAGCTCAAGGCCGGGAAACGGCCGGCCGCTGACACGGGTCACGCCTTCGGCGACGAACGCAGAAACCGGCTGACGGTTGTCGGGCCCTTCCCGCGTGCAGGACACGCTGTCGGGCAGGCGCACTTCATAGCCCCAGTCGCGGCCCTTAACCCAGCCGTGTTTCGACAGGTAGTTGGCGATGGAGGCGAGCGTATCGGGTTCCGACCGCCAGATGTCCCGGCGCCCGTCACCGTCGAAATCGACCGCGTATTTCAGAAAACTGGATGGCAGAAACTGTGGCTGTCCCATGGCCCCGCCCCAGGAGCTTTTCATGTGCGATCGGGTGATCTTGCCGCTTTGCAGGATCTTGAGGGCGGCGATCAGTTCGTCCTGAAAAAACGCCCGGCGCTGTCCCATGAAGGCGCGGGTCGCAAGTACCCGAATGGCGTCGTGGGGAATTTTTGCCCCGCCATAGGCTGATTCCCGCGCCCAGATCGCCAGGATGATGCGCCGGGGCACGCCGTATTTCTGTTCGATCCGGGCGAGCGCCGCAGCATGTTTTTGCATCAAACGCCGGCCAGGCCCGACCAGGGCGTTGAACTGGCTGCCCCTAAAATAACCCGCCGGTGCGCGGAACTCGGCCTGGAAATTGACCTTTGGTGGCGTGCCCTTGCCATAAGGTCCGACAAGGCCGGGAAGGCTGGTGTCGGGAGTCAGGCCCGACAGTTCCCGGCTCAAGACGGCGGCTGAGACGCCGGCGGCCTGTGCCGCCGGCGCAACATCCCGGTCCAGGAACCGTTTGAATTCCGCGTCATGCGGTCCCGCAAGAGCCGGCTGGATGATGGCAACCACCGCACATAGGCGGGCAAGCAATTTCACAAAGAGCATTTTGGATCAGCCGCCGGGTCCGCAATTGAAGGAAATGAAGGCAAAGCCTAGCACGGTCTTCTACTCGATAGGTGCCGCTGTTGCCGGAAACCCACAAGCGGGCGGCGGACAAGCCAGGTGCGGATGGACCGCTAAAGCCGCCGCTCAAGCCAGCCGGTAATCAGGTGATGCGCGATGGAAATGGAGGGCGGAATGATGTCGCCGTCGGGGTGGGTGCCGTCGATCATCTGGCGCACTTCGGCCCTGTCGCACCACCGGCAGGCTTCCAGCTCGTCGTCCTCGATATCGATGTCGAAGCTCAGCGCCTCGCCGAGGCAGCCGAGCATCAGGTTCGCCGGAAACGGCCACGGCTGGTCGCTGATCAAGGTGACCTTGCCGACCCTAATCCCGCTTTCCTCAAGCGTTTCCCGCCGGACCGCGTCCTCGATCGTCTCCCCGGGCTCCATGAAGCCGGCGAGCGTTGTGAAAATGCCCTCTGGAAGGCGCGGCGGACGGCCGAGAAGGGCACGCTCGCCGTCCGTGATGAGCATGATCACGCACGGGTCCGTGCGCGGGAAGTGATGGCCGCCGCACGAACCACAGTCGCGCCGGTAACCGCCCTCGGCCATCTTCGACGGCTGTCCGCAGCGCGAGCAGAACCGGTGTGTCCTGTGCCAGTGAATGAGGGCGCGTGCCTGCGCCAGGATGCCGAGGTCGGACGGCGGCAACTCCGCGCGCAGCGCCAGGGTGCGCAAGTCGATCACTTTCAATCCCGGCATTGCCGCGATTTCATCGTCGTCCCGGTCGATCGTGGTCGCGAAATACGGTTTTGCGGTCGACGGCTCCACGCCCAGGAACACCATTTCCCGGCGGTCGGCGCCAACGGCGAGCGCGGCGTCAAGTTGGTGGCCGATGGTTTCGCCGGTGTTGTCCGGCAAGATCAGCTTGGTTGGCGTCGACAGGACGATCCGTGCGGCCGGACCTTCCAGGAGGTCTTGAAGATAGGCCGTATCCGATCGCTGCACCGCCTGCCGGTCGAGGGTGTTGGCGGTGAAACTCATTTCGGCGGTCATCGGATCGTGGATCGGCTCGGCGGCGTGGGCCGTCATGGGATGCTCCTTTGAAGCCAGTCTGGCTTGGCCGGCGGGTCGCAATTATCGTTTTTGGCGCGATGATCGGGACGGAGGGTCGTACGTGCGGTCAATTCCTCAGGGCCTGCCGCAATCGGTCGATCAGCGCGATCGCCGCCATCTCTGTGTAGGCTGTGGGCGCGGCCGCGCCCCACACCGGGCCCGGCCAAGCCGGATCGGTGCGAAAACGGGCGATGACGTGGACGTGGAGTTGAGCCACCTGATTACCGAGCGCGGCGACATTCAGTTTTTCGCAGGCCGTGACCTCCCGCAACGCGCGGCTGGCCTGCGCGATTTCATCGGCGAGCTGATGCTGGTCTTCCCGGCTGAGATCGATGAGTTCAATCATGTCGTTGTGGCGCGGGATCAATAAGAGCCAGGGATAGTTGGCGTCCTTCATCAACCGGAGCGCGCTGAGCGGGAGATCGGCCACCGGATAAGTGTCGCCGTCCAGGCGCGGATTAAGTTCAAAAGCGGTCATGAAAGGGCCTGAAGCGCGATAAAGTCCCGCCGACTATACCGCGCGCTTGCCGCTTTGCCAGTCTCGATCCGGTTTCAGCCGGCCTTGGTCCCGCCTTGGGGCAGGAGGTCGAGCGGCAGCGGAAAGACGATCGTGTTGCTCCTGTCGCTTGCGATCGACTGCAATGCGGTCAGGTACCTGAGTTGCATCGCCTCGGGCCTTGAGGACAGAATCTGGCCGGCTTCGAGGAATTTTTCGGCCGCCTGGGATTCGCCTTCGGCATCGATCACCTTGGCGCGCCGCAGGCGCTCGGCCTCCGCCTGTTTGGCGATCGCGCGGATCATGCGGTCATCGAGATCGACGTGTTTGAGTTCAACATTGGACACTTTGATGCCCCAGGCGTCGGTCTGCTCATCCAGGATCTGCCGGATATCGGCGTTCAGGCGATCCCGTTCGGCGAGCATTTCGTCCAGTTCGTGCTGACCGAGCACCGACCGCAGCGTCGTTTGGGCAAGCTGGCTGGTGGCAGACAGAAACTCTTCGACCTGGATGATGGCCTTTTCCGCGTCGATCACCCGGAAATAGACCACCGCGTTGACCTTGACCGAGACGTTGTCGCGGGAGATGACATCCTGCTCCGGCACGTCCAGAACCCGGGTGCGCAGATCGACCCGAACCATCTGCTGGATAATGGGAATCACGATGATGAGTCCGGGCCCCTTCACCCGCCAGAACCGGCCGAGCATGAAAACGACGCCGCGTTCGTATTCCCGCAGGATCTTGAGCGCCGACAAGACGATCAACGCGGGCACAATGAAAACAAGGATCCAGGACATGTTCAAGATCTCGGTCATTGCGTGTCCTTTCCGATTGGGATGACCTTGAGGCGCAGGCCGTCCATGGCGTGCACTTCGACCTGTTGCCCTGGGCGCAGGGGCAGGGCGGCCGAGGCCAGCCAGACTTCACCGTGAATCCGGACATGGCCGCTCGTTCCGGACCAATCGATGACCTCGCCATGGCTTGCGATCATTTCTTCCATTCCCGTCGCGACCCGCCGCCGCCGTGCGCGCAGCAGCATCCACATCACGAACAGGAACAGGCCGGAGGTGAGCGTTGCGATCGACCCGATGAAAACCCGCGAGATCTGGAAACCGGGGGCATCGGTCTCCATCAGCATCAGCGATCCGGCGACGAACGCCGCCGCCCCGCCGATGCCGAGCGCGCCGAAACTGGGGGCGAACGCTTCGGCCACCATCAGCACGACGCCAAGGCCGACCAGCGCAAACCCGGCATAGTTCACGGGAAGGAGGTTGAGCGCATAAAGGCCGAGGAACAGGCAGATCGCGCCGGTAATGCCGGCGATGAACGTGCCCGGACTGTAGAACTCAAGCAGCAAGCCGTAGACGCCGATCAGAAGGAGGATATAGGCGACGTTGGGGTTGGTAATCACCGCCAGGATGCGCGTGCGCCAATCCGGCTCGTAGGCAATGAGCGGGATCGCGGCCGTGTTGAGAACGCTGCGTCCGTGGACGGTCTCCACCGTCCGTCCGTCAAGTTGCCGCATAAGGTCGGACGTGTCCGCCGCGATGATGTCAATGACGCCGGTTTCCAGAGCTTCGGTCGCCGAAACGCTGGCCGCTTCCCGAACCGACGCTTCGGCCCAGTCGGCGTTGCGGCCGCGCAATTCGGCAAGGCTGCGCAGATACGCGATGCTGTCGCTGATCGCTTTTTCAGCGGCCGCCGGCGGTGCATCGGCTTCTCCGTCCTCGTCTTTTTCAGGTGAGGGAAACACGGATCCGCCGCCGATTTGGATGGGGGTTGCCGCGCCGACATTTGTGGCCGGCGCCATCGCGGCAACGTGGCTGGCGTAAAGAACATAGGTGCCGGCACTGGCCGCCCGCGCGCCGCTGGGCGAGACATAGGCAACGACGGGGACCGGCGAAGCGAGAATGGCCTGCACGATCTCCCGGGTCGAGCTGTCAAGGCCGCCGGGCGTGTCGATGGTCAGGACAACCAGGGCCCGCCGGTCAGTGAGCGCCTGCTCCAGGGACCGCACGATATAGGCGCTGGTGGACGGTCCGATCGGCCCGTCGACCGACACCAGCGCTGCACCGCTCAGCGTCACGTCCTGGGCCTGGCTTGAGCCCATGCAAAAGATAAGCAAAAAGCTGGTGGCCAGCACGGCCAGAATGCCGGTCCTTAAACGCACGGCTCTACTCTCCCTGGGCATTTGCGACAGGGGAAAAAAGCCGGATCGGATGCGAAACATGTCCACGCTCCAGGCTAGCAGGGCAGAGCGTGTTTTTGCATTGACCCTTATCAAGCGCCGGCCCGGATGGAGCCCCGTTGGATCGAACTGCCCTCGTCAAACTCGGCGGCGTCGATTTGCCTCTTGCCAAGTCACCTGTGTCTTCTGATATAAGGGGCGCGGGAGGTTGGTGGTGGACGCGCCACTCGCCAACCGGGTCAGGTCCGGAAGGAAGCAGCCCTAACGAGTCCCGGCACGGGTCGCCGTGCCAGCCTCCCACCTTTCAGAATTCCATCCAGCCCGCGAGATTGAACGCCTTTGTGGCGCGGCAACTTCGCCCCGCCCGGCTGTGTTGGCCCCTCCACATGTTTTCCTGATTTATCGCGACAGCGCCCGGGGAAAGAGGCTAATGTCGCGCCATGGATGAGATGGCATTTCCCGACGGGGGCAGCGCCGCCGAAAAAGATGGCGCCTACCGCGTTCTGGCGCGCAAATACCGGCCCAGCACCTTTGAGGACCTTGTCGGCCAGGAGCCGATGGTGCAAACGCTGGAGAACGCGTTTGAAACCGGGCGGATCGCGCAGGCCTGGATGCTGACCGGCGTGCGCGGCGTGGGCAAGACCACGACCGCCCGCATCCTCGCCCGTGGCCTGAACTACGAGATTCCAGGCGAAATCGACAAGCCGACCGTGCGTTTGACCGGCGAGGGCAGCCATTGCCGCGCGATCATGGAAGGCCGCCATGTCGACGTCATCGAGATGGACGCGGCCTCCCACACCGGCATCAACGATATCCGCGAGATCATCGACGCGGCGCGGTACCGGCCGGCGACCGCCCGCTACAAGGTCTACATCATCGACGAAGTGCACATGCTCTCCAACGCGGCCTTCAACGGTCTTTTGAAGACCCTTGAGGAACCGCCCGAGCACGTGAAGTTCATTTTCGCGACCACCGAGATCCGCAAAGTTCCGATCACGGTTTTGTCGCGCTGCCAACGGTTCGATCTGCGCCGGATCGACCAGGCAAAGCTCATCGGCCTGTTGCGGCGGATCTCCGATGCCGAACAGATCCAGATTTCCGACGAGGCGTTGCTGCTGATCGCGCGGGCCGGGGAGGGTTCGGCGCGCGATTCCCTCTCGTTGCTGGACCAGGCAATGGCCCATGCGTCCGGTCCCGTCGAAGCGGACGATCTGCGCCAGATGCTGGGTCTTGCGGACCGGGCGCGGGTGATCGACCTCTTCGAACATGTCATGGCCGGCCGGATCGCCGAGGCGATCGACGAATTGCAGGCGCAGTATGAGGTTGGCGCCGATCCGGCGGTCGTCCTGACCGACCTTGCCGATTTCACGCATCTGGTGACGCGGCTGAAGGTGGCGCCGAAGGCGGCGGACGAGGCGTCGGTCACCGAGATCGAGCGTGTGCGCGGTCAGGCGTTTGCCGAAAAACTTTCGATCCGGCTGTTGTCGAGGACCTGGCAGATCCTGCTCAAAGGTGTCCAGGAGGTGCAAACCGCGCCGAAGCCGCTCGCGGCCGCGGACATGGTGTTGGTGCGGCTTGCATACGCCGCCGACCTGCCCGATCCCGGCGAGGCGCTGGCGAAATTGCAGGACGGCGCCACGGTTTCGGCGGGCGGCGCGCCAGGGCCGCGATCCGGAGCACAGGGCAGCGCCCCACGGGGTACCACCGGCGTTTCGAACAACACCGCCGCGGCGGGCAAATCCGCGGACATCGCGGGTCCGTCTGCCATGACCCGAGGGCCGTCCGGCGGCGGAACTCCGCAGCTCACCGCCATCGCCGGCGGAGCGCCGCAAGCCATCCCCTCGTCCCAGCAAGCGCCAGAGCCTGAAGTGCCGCCTGTGCCGGCCGTGCCATTGCACTCGCTTCTGGACTGTGCCGCGCTGGCCTCTGAAAACCGCGACATCCCGATGAAGGTCGCGATTGAACGGCAAATGCGGCTGGTGAAGTTCGAGCCCGGGCGGATCGAGATCCAGCCGACTGAGGACGCGCCGCCCGACATTGCCGGTGCCTTCGGCCGCAAACTCACCGAGTGGACCGGCATGCGCTGGATCGTGTCGGTCAGTCCGTTCGGGGGGCGGCCGACCCTCCACGAGGAGCGGGAGGCCAACCAGGCCCAGCTCTTGTCCGATGCCCGCGCGCATCCGACCGTGGCCGCCCTGCTCAGTCAGTTTCCGGGCGCAAAGGTCGTCGATGTGCGGGTTCAGGGCGCAGCCGATGATGACGAGCCAGCTTCCGACCCCTTGCTGGACGAAGCCCTTGGCGAGGGTGACGACGAGGATCTTTGACCCCGGTTTTTTTCGGGCTTGGCGTTCGCGTCCAAAAGCGCCGGGCCCGCTTGCCGGGGGAGGGCGGAACCCGATATGTAGGCCCAAAGGACGGCGCGCGACCGGCGCAATATGGAGGCAAGTCGATGGACTTCATGAAGATGATGAAGCAGGCCAAGCAGATGCAGGAGCAGATGGGGTCGCTGCAGGAGCAGATCAGCGACATTGAGGCCGAGGGCGTTTCCGGCGGTGGTCTCGTGAAGGTGGTGCTGAACGGCAAGGGCGAGATGAAAAGCCTGAAGATCGACCCGTCGCTCTTCACCGAGGACGATGTGGAGATCCTCGAGGACCTGATCATCGCCGCCCACACCGATTGCAAGGCCAAGACCGAGGCCGCGATCCAGGAAAAAACCCAGGAACTGATGGGCAGCCTTGGCCTGCCGGCGGGCATGAAACTGCCGTTTTAGATCCCGCGGTTTTTGAGCGTGTAGATGAGCCAGAAAAAAGTCGCCGGGCCGGAGATCGAACGGCTGATCCAGCTTTTGGCCAAGCTGCCGGGCCTTGGCCCGAGATCGGCCCGCCGCGCGGCGCTTCATTTGATCAAGAAGAAAGACCAGCTTCTGGTGCCGCTCGCCGAGGCCATGGGCGTTGCGGTGGACCGGATCGGGATCTGTTCGATCTGCGGAACGGTCGACACGTCAGATCCGTGCGCCATCTGTGCGGATCCCCGGCGCGACGAGACCGTGCTCGTCGTTGTGGAGGACGTCGCGGATTTGTGGGCGCTGGAGCGGGCCGGTGCCATCAACGCCCGTTATCACGTCCTCGGCGGCACGCTGTCGCCGCTCGACGGTATCGGTCCGGAGGATCTAAATATCGCCGGCCTGATTGCCCGCTGCGAGGCCGGTGGCATCACGGAGGTGATCCTGGCGATCAACGCCACGGTCGAGGGCCAGACGACCGCGCATTATGTCATGGATCAGCTGTCTCACCTTGACGTAAACGTCACGCGTCTCGCTCATGGTGTCCCCGTCGGCGGCGAACTCGATTATCTCGATGAGGGCACGCTGGCGCAGGCCCTGAAGGCCCGGACACGGTTTTAGACCGGCGTCGCGTCACTGGACAAACCTTGAAAAACCGGCGGCCGCGGCGGCGGTGACCGCGGGGCTGTCTCTGGCCCCGCGGCATTTTGTGTTGATTAGGCCGCGCGGACCTTGGCCAGGAACGTTTCGATCGAGGCGGTCAACTCCTCCGATTTGTCCGCCAGTTCCGATGCGGCGGATGTGACCTGGTCGGCCGAGGAGCCGGCTTCGACCGCGCCATCCGATACGACGGAGATCCCGCTGCTGACCTGCTCGGCGCCGGACGCGGCTTCCTGGATGTTTCTGGCAATCTCCTGGGTGACCGTGTCCTGCTCTTCCATCGCCGCGGCGATTTCCGACGACAGTTCCTGGAGCCCGAGGACCGCCGTGTTGATCTCGGAAATCGAGCCGACCGCGCCCTGGGTCATGTCCTGGATGGCTTCGATCTGTTCGTTGATGCTCTCGGTGGCTTTGGCGGTCTGATTGGCCAGTTCCTTGACCTCGCTGGCCACGACCGCAAAGCCCTTGCCGGCATCTCCGGCGCGCGCTGATTCGATCGTCGCATTGAGCGCGAGCAGGTTGGTCTGCTCGGCGATTTCCGAGATCATCTTGACGATCGTGCCGATGGTTTCGGTCTTTTCGGCCAGTTTTTCGATCTGGTCCGTCGTGACCGCCACGCGCTCGACCGCTTGGCGGGTATTTTCCGACGAGGTGGTCATCCGCCGGTTGATCTCGCCGAATGTCGCGGTCATTTCTTCCGTCGACGCGGCGACCGACTGCACATTTGTCGCCGCTTCGGAGGATGCCCGGCCAACCGATTCGGCCTGGCTTTGGGTCTTTTCCGATATCTCGGTCATGACATGGGCCGCGGAATTCAGTTGAACCGATGCGGAGGATACGGTTTGCACGATGTTTCCAACGCTTGACAACAACTCGTCGGCGAGTTGGTTCATCGCATCGCGCTTTTCCCGGGCCGCTTCCTCTTCGATGGTTTTCTGGCGCTCATCAAGGCGGCGTTTTTCAATGGCGTCTTCCAGGAAGGTGCGAAGCGAGCGCGCCATATTGCCGGCTTCCGTTTTGGTGCCTTCATAGGGAATTTGGGTCTCCAGATTGCCTGCAGCGACTTCCCGCATCGCCCCGCTGAGCCCGTTCAGGCGCTTGTTGAGCAAGAACATCATCGAAAACGCGGCGACCACGCAGAAGGCGACAATGCCGCCGAGGCTGGCCCAGAAACTAAAGAAGGCCTGATCCTTGACGTTGCCCGACATGCCGTGGAATTCGCCGGCCTTCGTGTTGGCAAAGTCCAGCAGCGCGCCAAGCGATGTGTTGAGGCCGGAAACGGCATTTGCCTTTTGTGTGTCCAGCGCCGCGATCGCCGCGGTCCCGTTGCCGGCCTGGGCGAGCGTCATGATCTCGTCCAGCGTATCCTGCAGAGCCAGGTAGTCGTCCTCGGCTTTGGTCACCATGTTGGGATTGCCGAGAAACCGCTCCTTGATGAGGGCGAAATAGGACTCCACATTGGCACGTTCAGCCGCCATCTGGCCCATCAGCGGCGGCACATCCGCCGCATTCTCTGTCTGCGCGGCCGTGCGCGCCAGAGCGGTCAGGTTCAAGGTGCTGATCTTGATGTCCCGCAGCGTCGTGCTGACCGTATAGGGGTGCTTGTAGAGCTTTTCCGTGAGCCCGGAGAGCGTCGTCATCTTGCCGGACGCGAACAATGCAAAACCAATCAACGAGAGAATAATGAGTAAAAATGACATAGCCAAAAATACTGAAAGACTAATACCATTGATAAATCTTACCATGTCGTCTCACCTTTACAATTACGATTGCGGTCGGGAATATTGAAGACGATCGAAAACAAGAGGTTAAGGAAATCGCGTCAACTTACTTAATGTTTGGATTGAACGGTTTTATATTTGAAAAACACTTCTTCTATTTTGGAAAAGGTGATTGTTGTTTTTGCGGTTACCCGGTTTCTATCTGTCGTTCTGTTTGTTGAAAATCCGTCGTTTCCGTCTTCATACCGGTCCGTGCCCGCCAGACACGCGCAAAGGCCTTGTTCCAGGATGCGCCTGTCCTTATGTGCGAAGTGGCCGATCCGAATGTGGAACTTGTGAATGCTTTCCGACGCTTCCCTTGCCTTTCGCCAGGTTTTTGAGCCGCCGTTCCGGGCGATCTTCTGGAAAATGCTTGGGTTCACGCTGGCGGTGCTGGTCGCGATCTGGATCGCCCTTCAGGGGGCAGTCGCCGCGTTCGTCGCCCTGCCCTATCCCTGGCTGGAGACGGTTCTGGCACTCCTGACCGGCTTGGGCGCCATCTTCGCCCTGAGTTTCCTGATCGCGCCCGTTTCGGCCCTGTTCGCCGGTCTGTTTCAGGACACGATCGCGGAAATTGTCGAGCAGGGGGATTATGCCGCGGATCCGCCGGGCCGTGCCCTGCCGGTCGGCCAGTCTCTCGTCCTGACCCTGAAGTTCACGGGCGTTGTCATTCTTGGTAACCTGTTGGCCCTGGTTCTGTTGTTGGTGCCAGGGATCAACCTCATCGCGTTTTTCATGGTCAACGGCTATTTGCTGGGCCGCGAGTTTTTTGAATTCGCCGCCATGCGCTTCATGTCTCCGGAGGCCGCCCGGCAGCTCCGCCGCGGCCGGGCCGGCACGGTGTTCATGGCCGGTTTGGTTATCGCCGGGGTGCTGGCCGTGCCGGTCCTCAATCTGATCACCCCGATCTTTGCGACCATCTTCATGATGCATGTCTACAAACGGCTTGCTGCCGGTGCGCCGGTCTAGGCCCTGTGGACGCATTGGAGGCGCATTTCGTGAGATAAGAGGCCAGAGATGGCGGGAAAAGACTCGAAGAGCGTATCGGCGATACGCTCAAGGGGCCTTTTCATGCCAGATCGACGTCTCTCGTCTCACCCGAAGGGCCGGGCCCGCATCGCCCAAACCCGGCGCAAATCCGTCTTGATGATGGGCGCGCATCACCTGCGCCGGATTGCCTTGATCTTGGACGATGCGTTTCCCGGCGAACTGCATCTCCAATGCGTCCACAGGGCCTAAACACGGGGGCTCTGGCCGCGCGCCAAGCGACTGGCAGGCAAGCGGATCGCCGGATGTGCCCGTCGGCCCATGATCACTTGTTGTCTCCAGAACCAATTTCAATCGATCTAAGCCATTAGGATGCTTTGACGAACCTTGGCGATGGCGCTAGAACGCTTCCAGAAAGCGCTTTGATTTGCTTACCTTTACGAAAAGGAAAGCAGGCGTCGTACAGGAGAACGCATCCATGTCGAATGCCGACTTGCGGGGCAACCGCCCGCTCTCGCCGCACCTCCAGATCTACAAGCTGATCCTGACCATGGTCATGTCGATCCTGCACCGGATCACGGGCGCAGCGCTTTATTTCGGCACGGTCCTGCTGGCCTGGTGGCTGATCGCCGCGGCCGCCGGCCCGCAGTATTTCGATTTCGTCAACGGCATCTACGGCTCCTTCCTCGGCCGTCTGATCCTGTTTGGCTTCACCTGGGCGCTGGTCCACCACATGCTCGGCGGATTGCGCCATTTCATCTGGGACATGGGCGCCGGTTTTGGCCAGCAGGCGCGCGAATGGCTGGCCCGCGCGACAATCATCGGGTCTGTCAGCCTGACGATCCTGTTGTGGATCATTGGCTACGCGGTGCGCTGAAGGAGGCTGAGATCATGACCGATATGCGAACTCCACTCGGCAAGGTGCGCGGCCTCGGATCGGCCAAGGACGGCACTGATCATTTCTGGCGCCAGCGTGTCACAGCGGTCGCTAATGTGTTTCTGATTTCGTTTTTTGTGGTTCTCGTCATCGCGCTGCAGGGCGGCAGCCATCAAGACGTGATTTCGACCCTGCAAAATCCGCTGGTCGCCATCCTGATGCTGCTCGTGCTGTTGTCCGGCGTCTACCACATGAAACTCGGCATGCAGGTGATCATCGAGGACTATGTGCACGGCGAAGGCATGAAGGTGCTCGCGCTTCTCGGCAACACCTTCTTTTGCGCCGTGATTGGATTGGGCACGGTCTTTGCCGTGCTGAAGATTGGCTTTGGAGGCTGACCCGAATGGCCAGGACGTATGAATTCGTGGACCACACATACGACGTGGTCGTCGTCGGGGCCGGCGGCGCGGGCTTGCGGGCAACGCTCGGAATGGCCGAACAGGGCCTTCGGACCGCCTGCATCACCAAGGTGTTTCCAACCCGCTCGCACACCGTGGCCGCCCAGGGCGGCATTGCCGCGTCCTTGCAAAACATGACGCCCGACAGCTGGGAATGGCACATGTACGACACGGTCAAGGGCTCCGACTGGCTCGGCGACACCGACGCCATGGAGTACCTGGCCCGCGAGGCACCGAAGGCCGTCTATGAACTGGAGCACTACGGCGTGCCGTTCTCGCGCACCGAGGACGGCAAGATCTACCAGCGCCCGTTCGGTGGCCATATGCAGAATTTCGGCGAGGGTCCTCCGGTGCAGCGCACCTGCGCGGCCGCGGACCGGACCGGCCACGCGATCCTCCACACGCTCTACGGCCAGTCCCTCAAGAACAACGCCGAGTTTTTCATCGAGTATTTCGCCCTCGACCTGATCATGTCCGAGGACGGGGTCTGCCAGGGTGTGATCGCGTGGAACCTCGATGACGGGACGATCCACCGGTTCGCCGCCAAGATGGTGGTGCTGGCGACCGGCGGCTATGGCCGGGCCTATTTCTCGGCGACCTCCGCGCATACCTGCACGGGCGATGGCGGCGGCATGATCGCCCGCGCCGGCCTGCCGCTGCAGGACATGGAGTTCGTGCAGTTCCACCCGACCGGGATCTATGGATCTGGCTGCCTGATCACCGAAGGCGCGCGCGGCGAAGGCGGCTATCTGGTGAACTCCGAGGGCGAGCGGTTCATGGAGCGCTACGCGCCGTCGGCCAAGGACCTTGCCTCGCGCGACGTCGTCTCGCGCTGCATGACCCTGGAGATCCGCGAAGGCCGTGGTGTCGGCAAGAACAAGGACCACATCTTCCTGCATCTGGATCATCTGGATCCCGCGCTGTTGGCCGAGCGCCTGCCGGGCATTTCCGAATCGGCCCGGATCTTCGCCGGTGTCGATGTGACCAAGGATCCGATCCCGGTTCTGCCGACCGTCCACTACAATATGGGCGGCATTCCGACCAACTATTGGGGTGAGGTGCTGGACGCCTCCGGCGAGCACCCGAACCGCATCCAGCCCGGTCTGATGGCCGTCGGCGAAGCCGGCTGCGCCTCCGTGCATGGCGCCAACCGGCTGGGGTCCAACTCGCTCATTGATCTCGTCGTCTTCGGCCGGGCCGCGGCGATCAAGGCCGCGGAAGTGGTTGATCCGAAGGAGGCCGTACCGTCCCCGAACGAGGCGTCCTGCGACAAGATCATGTCCCGCTTCGACGCCATGCGGCATGCCGACGGCGCCACGCCGACGGCCGGCCTGCGCGACCAGATGCAGCGCGCCATGCAGGAGGATGCGGCCGTCTTCCGCACCCAGGAAACGCTGCAAAACGGCTGCCGGCGTCTTGATGACATCTGGAAAGGCATGTCCGATTTGAAAGTGTCCGACCGGTCGATGATCTGGAACTCCGATCTCGTCGAAACGCTGGAACTGGAAAACCTGATGGCCAACGCCATCACCACCGTCTATGGCGCGGAAGCGCGCAAGGAAAGCCGCGGCGCCCATGCCCGCGAGGACTTCAAGGACGGGCCGTTCGCCGGCCGGGACGATGAGACCTGGCGCAAGCACACGCTGACCTGGGTGGACGACGCCGGCAAGGTCACGATCGACTACCGGCCGGTGGTCACCGAACCGCTGACGCCGTTCCAGCAGGGCGGCATCGACCCGGCCAAGATCGCCCCCAAGGCCCGGGTCTACTGACGGATCGGGCAAGGGCTGGAGCGCCACGCAGCGGAGAACGAAATGGCCAAGATTGGTCACAATAGTGCGGGAGTTGGGTCAGTGTTTGCGATTGCATTTGATCTGGATACCGATACCCTCAAAAGGAGTTATCACAATCCATCCTGGCAAAACGCTTACAATGACATTGGGAAATTCTTGCGTGATCAAGGTTTTGACCGGCAGCAAGGTAGCGTCTACTTCGGTGGAGACAATGTAAATATGGTGACGTGCCAGACAGCGGTTCAAAGACTGACGTTGGAATACGATTGGTTCGCACCATCTGTTCGCGATATCAGAATGCTACGGATTGAGGACAACAATGATCTGCAGCCGGCAATTGAACTCGCGTTGATGGCAAAGAAAATGGCCGGCGCCTGAGAGACACCAGTGCCTAACTTGGAGTGGAGTTTTCCTATTTTCTTGCAACGGCTGAGAGCATGACGAAATCTGCCGCCGCGACCCTGCACGATCTGACCTCTCCATTCGGTACCTATCCGGCCGAAGGCCTGGTCCGCATCGCCTGGCGGCTTGCCGATCGGCATGACCTGTCGCGCCGGCTGCGCAAGCGGCTGCGGTCGGTGGTCGCAAAGCTGTTTGACGGGCCCTATGACGCGGAGGCCGACGGCCTGAAGTTCCGGCTTTATCCGGGCCAGAATTACGACGACCGCAAGATCCTCGCCAAGGGGCGGTTGCCCGAGCGCGCCGAGCACGCGCTGCTGCGGCCCTATCTGCAAACCGGCACGGTGTTTGTCGACGTTGGCGCCAATATCGGCAGTTATTCGCTGTTTGCCGCCCGGGCGGGCGCTGAGGTCCTGGCGATCGAGGCCAATCCGGCGACCGCGGACAAGCTCTCCTTTAACCTTGCCGCCAACGGCCGTGAGAACGTGAAGGTGGCCGTGACCGCCGTCGGGGCAAAGGACGGCGCCTTGCCGCTGTGGCGCGAGCCGACCAATTGCGGCTTCGCGACGCTGGTTGAGGATCTCACGACGGGGGAATGGGCCGGTGATTGGTCCAAGGATCTGGTTCCGGTCCGCCCGCTGCGTGACGTCGTGGCGGAGCATGGCCTTGCCCGGATCGACGTGTTGAAGGTGGACGTGGAAGGGTTCGAGGACCGCGTCCTGCTGCCATTTTTACGGGCGGCGCCAAAGGCGCTTTGGCCGCGCGTGATCCTCATCGAAACCAACTGCCGGCCGCACTGGGCTGAGGACTGCCTGCCGGCGCTTTCGGCGGCCGGATACGCCCTGGCTGGTGAGACAAAAGACAACATGGTGTTTGAGCTCACGGCCTGACACCGTTCGACGACGGCCCGGACGCGACAAAGGGCCAAAACGCGGAGCATTGGAACATGGTTCAGCTGACGCTTCCCCGGAACTCCAAGGTGACGGACGGCAAGGTCTGGGAGAAACCCGACGGCGCGACCACCCTGTCGGAATACCGGATCTACCGCTGGAATCCGGATGAAGGCCGCAATCCCCGGGTCGACACTTACTATGTCGACCGCGACGACTGCGGCCCGATGGTGCTCGACGGGCTCATCTACATCAAGAACAAGATCGACCCGACGCTGACCTTCCGCCGGTCCTGCCGGGAGGGCATTTGCGGGTCCTGCGCCATGAACATCGATGGCACCAACACGCTCGCCTGCACCAAGGGCATGGACGAGATCGCCGGCGATGTCGTCAAGATCTATCCGCTGCCGCACATGCCGGTGGTCAAGGATCTGGTGCCGGATCTGACAAGGTTTTACGCCCAGCACCGGTCGATCGAGCCGTGGCTGAAAACCACCACGCCGACCCCGGAAAAGGAATGGCGCCAGTCGCACGAGGACCGGGCCAAGCTTGACGGCCTCTACGAGTGCATTCTCTGCGCCTGCTGCTCGACCTCCTGCCCGTCCTACTGGTGGAACGGCGACCGCTATCTCGGCCCGGCGATCCTGCTTCAGGCCTACCGCTGGCTGATCGACAGCCGCGATGAGGCGACCGGCGAGCGCCTCGATGACCTGGAAGACCCGTTCCGGCTCTACCGCTGCCACACGATCATGAACTGCGCCGAAGCCTGCCCGAAAGGCCTCAACCCGGCCAAGGCGATCGCGGAGATCAAAAAGATGATGGTCGAACGGCGGGTGTGAGTTTTTCGCGGCGTTTGCTGCTGAATCATTCTGACGTTGAGAACAGCCCCGGAGGACTTCGGGGCGGTTTTTCGTGAGTTCCATACCTTCCCGCGGTCATCCTCGGACATAGTTCCGAGGATCCATGTCATTCAATGTGTTACGAACTCTCGGGATTGACCCACCGCTGTCCGGTTTAACCCGGTTGCGGGATGTTTATTGTCAGCCCTCAATCCTCACCATGCCGCCCCGGCCTCCGAGCCGGGGCCCAGCACTTTGCGGAAAGTGTTGTTTTCCAGCACAAAATACGGTGGTTGCTGGGTCCCGGACGGCCGCTCACGCGGCCTCCGGGAAAGCACAGAACCGCTGGCAGCCCCAATGCCAGGTTCCATGTCCTTTTCCGTTTTGGCCGGACAAAGCGCAATTGGTTCAATGACCTATGCCAGCCTGCGGATTTTAAACCGGACAGCAATGGGTGTCACCCCGGACGACCCTCGGGAGATCCGGGGTGACGGTCAATGACGGGCGCAGCCCACTCATAAAGTCCGGTAAAAGGCAGTCTTGCGCCAAACGGGATAGTCCTGCCTTGAGGAGGTATCTGCCGCCGGCCTGAGCAAAGAACGGCGGCCACCAAAAGCCAAACCGGACAGCAGTGGGCCTGTCCCGCGCATCCATCCCGTGACCGTGCCACCTGCAAAGCGGCGCTGTTCGGGGCGGCCCGCCATGGATGGAATGATCGAGACATGGCATGTCGTCCTTCCAGACGGTCCGCGGCACGGCCGCGTGCAGATCTGGAATCCTGTGTGTTTGAGCCGTGCCATGATTGGTGTGGGCGGGAGATCGTTGGAAGCGCGATCCTGAGACCGTTTGCCGGCCCGATTCCCACCCGGCCACGATTGGCGCGCCGCAAAAACGCAGGTAGGCTCGCCGCCAGACCACGCAGACGGATTCGGGAGCGGCCATGAGCGGACTACTTGCGCTACTTGATGACGTTGCGGCGATTGCCAAGGTGGCGGCCGCGTCCGTCGACGACGTCATCGGCCAGGCCGCCAAGGCCGGGTCCAAGGCCGCGGGCGCGGTGATCGACGATGCCGCCGTTACGCCGAAATACGTTGCCGGGTTTTCGCCCGCCCGAGAACTGCCGATCGTCTGGCGCATCGCCAAGGGCTCCTTGAAAAACAAGCTGATCTTCCTGCTGCCCGTCGGGCTGCTCCTGAACACCTTCCTGCCCGGCATCATCACGCCGCTCCTCATGCTCGGCGGGGCGTATTTGTGCTTCGAAGGTGCGGAAAAGGTTCTGCATATTTTCAGCCCCGGCCATGTCGATGCCGATCAGCCAAAAGACATGGTCCAGGACGCGGCGCATCTGGAAGAGCAGAAGGTCGCCGGAGCGATCAAGACCGACTTCATCCTGTCGGCTGAAATCATGACCATCGCGCTTGCCGAGATCCCCGATGGCAGCTTTGCCATGGAAGCGGCGACCCTGGCCGTGGTCGCCATCGGCATTACCGTGATGGTCTATGGCTCGGTCGCGCTGATCGTGAAGGCCGACGACATTGGCCTGATGATGTCGCAACAGGGCAATCTGTCGATCGTCCGCACGCTCGGCCGGGGCATCGTCAAAGCCATGCCCGGCCTGTTGAAGGTCCTGATGACCATCGGCACGGCGGCGATGCTCTGGGTCGGCGGCTCCATCGTCATCCACGGACTCAAGGAGTTGGGCTTCAAAGGGCTTTATGACACGATCCACGGCATCGCCCACGGCCTTGCCCACTCGATCGGCACCGCCGAGGGCTTTATGGCCTGGCTTGGAACGGCGACCATGGACGGCATTGTCGGGCTGATCCTCGGCCTCATTCTGATCCCCATCGTCGCCAAGGTCATCGACCCGCTCTGGCACCTGGTGCGCGGGAAATCGGCGGAAGCCGGCGGGCATTGAGAGCGCTTTATACAGACAGGTGTTTGAGTTGGATTTTTTGTCTACAAATTTTTGTTGTCTAGTAAAGGGCTGCAATGTTTAATTGAAAAATGACGTTTAGAGAGATTTGACCCATGTCTAGTGTCGATCCCAAAGTTGCATTGGAAATCGAACGGGCACGCGCAGACCTGAAACATTATGCTGACAACAAATCGGTGACGGCTCGGAACAGTGCGATTGGAGTGTTAACGTTTGTCGCACTTGTTCTCGGTCTGGCTGCAATGTTCGGAATTGATCATCTTATTGGCATGCGAATGACAACCGAACTTGGGCAACGGGTGCATGATGTTGTCGAAGAAGAATTACCCAACTTGGTTCCAGATGAATTGCGCAGGACTGTTCCGTTGCTAATAAATGAACCGATCGAGGAGTTCCTGAGCGGCTCTACATTTGAAAACAATCTCGCAAGCGCGGTTCAAGCTGAATTTCAAGATAGAGTTCCCGGAGATGTTGTTGCGTTTATTTCTGCCCAGCAGCGCTTGCTTGACGAGCTCGATGCCCAAGCTGAAATGGTCCGGCAATCAATGGCAGCTGTGGATTCTGAGCGTGCATTCCGCCAAGAAGAGTTCGATCAGCAGATGGAAGCTACTATTGTAGGGGCATGGCGACCGTCGGGACTTTTAGGTCAAATCCACGCTCAAGCAACTTGCGTGGCATTGGCGAAGCACAATGCTTGGATCACAGCTGTACCTCGATTATGTCAAACAGACTCTATCTCTTGTCAACAAGTGTGTGCCGCCATTGGAGACACAACTAAAGATAGCCAACTTAAGGGTGCTAGCAATAGGTACTGCGAAGCCGCAATACATATCTACCAAAATCTCCCGAGTTCGGAAATAAACAGTGTAGGATTGAAGACATACAAATATCCGAATTGTAATAATAACAGCTGTGGCCCAAATTATTGTTGTTGTTCATCTTTTTAGTATGCTAAAAATAATTAAAATTGAAATTCTTTTCTGTATATAGCTTTGTTGTTAAGCTGTGAAATTTTTTATGGTATCATTACTTGGGCGGCATTCGCAGTGTTATTGATCGGCGTGGCGGAAGGTTTTTCGCCTGGCTTGGAACGGCGACCATGGACGGCATTGTCGGGCTGATCCTCGGCCTCACTCTGATCCCCGTCGTCGCCAAGGTCATCGACCCGCTCTGGCACCTGGTGCGAGGGAAATCGGCGCAAGCCGGCGGGCATTGAGGGGGCAAGGGCCGGCGTCGATTAGGTATGAACCGTGGTCCGCGCTTGGCGCTGAGGGCTGCGATCTGTGGGCGGCCTTTCCATCAAGGCGCCGCCGGGTCCATCTCTTTTGCAAAGATCACCGCATCTTCCAGGCGGTCGTCGCCCCAAAAAAGTTCGTCCCCGGCAACAAACGACGGCGCGCCGAAAAGGCCAAGGCTGATAGCGCGCTCAGTCTGCGCGCGAAGGGCCGCTTTGGTCTCATCGGAAAAGGCGGCGTCGATCTCGTTCTGGTCTGCGCCGGCCGCGCGGGCAAGCGCAAACAAAAGCTCCTGGCCGCTGATATCCCGTCCTTCGGCGAATTCCGCGTGGTAGACCGCGCGGCAAAAGTCCTTTCCCCAGGTCGATTTCAGCCCGGCCAACGCTAGCCGGGCCGCCGCGACGCCGTTTTGCGGAAAGATCTGCCCGGACGCTTTATCGAGGCGCTGAAACGGCAGCCCGTATTTTGCGGCCCGCCGCTCCATGTCGCGCCACATATAGGCGCCCTTTTGCTTGTAAATCTCAAACGGCGACGTCTCCCAGCCAAACGACTTGAAGATCGGTCCAAGAAGAAACGGCTTCCAGGTCGTGGCAACGCCGTGGGCACCCGCGACCGCATCGAGCCGCATGGCCGAAAGATAGGAGTAGGTGGATCCAAACTCGAACCAGAAGTCCACGTGTTTCATGTCGGCTGGTGCCTTTCCATTTTCCGTCCCGCCTTTGCGCGCTCAGACGGTCCAGATGTCGATGGAGGTTTCGCGGCCGCGCAGCTTGATCGGCGCGCCGGCCGAAAACGCCTTTTGCGGCGGCGCGGTCGCGTCAGAAGCCCCGGCCCGGCGCATCAGTTCTTCGCTGACGACGCAGGTGCAGCCGAGCTCCCGCGTGGAGGCCTCCAGCCGGCTGGCGACATTGACCGTGTCGCCGACAACGGCGAACTCCAGCCGCCGGGACGGGCCGATATCGCCCAGGATCACCGGTCCGAAATGAACGCCGATGGAGATCTGGATTGGGTCGATGCCTTGGGCCGCGCGCTCATTGTTGAACGCCTCGGCCTCCTGGATGAGCTGCAGGGCGGCCTTCAGGGCGTTGGCGGCATCGCCCGGTCTGGTCTCCGGCGTGCCGAAGGTCGCCATCACGCCATCGCCGAGATACTTGTCCAGCGTGCCGCCGTTCTGGAAGATCGCCCGTTCGACAAAGGCGTGATAATGCCGCAGGAGATCCATCACCTCTTCGGGCGCGTGCCGTTCGGCGAACTTGGTAAACCCGACGATATCGGTGAACAGCACCGCCACGTCCTGCGTCCGCACCGCGCCGATGTCCCGGTCGGTCGAGGCCAGAACATCGACGAGGCTGGAGGGAAAATAGCGCGACAGGTTCGCCCGTTCCGCCGCGATGTTGGCCTGGCGCATCAACAGCTGGTTAGAGCGCCAGCCCTTGACCGCTAAAATCCCGGCGACGATCAGGAACACCACCATTTCCTGGATCCGCACGGCCGGTTGAACGCCGTTGGGATCGAGTTCCTCTAAAATGACGGGGTGGCCGTCGAAGGCGGCCGCCGCCGCGTCGCTGAGGTGCGGGATTTCGTGCCCGAACCAGGCGACGCCCAAGAACCCGAACAGCCACAAGACGGCGACCCACGTGCCCATCGCCCAGACCGTGCGCCAGGAATAGGCCAGCGTGCCGACGGCCAGGATGATGAAAAAATAGATGAAATTGTCGAACCGGTAGACCATCGCCGTCGGGATGTCTTCGTCCAAAAACGGATTTCCCGTCGTGAACAGGATGGTCAACAGGATGATATCGAGAAAGATGAGCACAAGCTCGGCCCTGGAATAGCCGACGCGCGCCAGGCGCAATTGCAGCCAGCCGAGCGCGATGAACACCAGGATCCACGCTTCGTAATAAAGAACCGTCAGGCTTGGATTGAGGAACGGCAGCAACAGCCCGACCAGTCCGAGCGCCACGGTCCTTGAGATCACCGCGAGCCGGTGCCCCTCCCATTTTTCCCGCTCAAGCGCCTTGGCCAGGAACGGATTTTTGTCGGCCTGCCGCCGGTCCTCGTCCCGCACTTGGCGCAACCGGGCAAGGAGGCGGAACGGCGAGGCAATGGTGTGAACCGGCATGGGCCTTCCGTTTCATCGCTGCGTTGAGGAAAGACCCTTTTCATGTAGCATGCCAAACGCCCAATGCCATCGCCGCGCGCCGGCGGGCGGTTTGCCGGGCCACCCACCCATGGCGAGGCGGGCGCTCTTCGGTCCGAGCCCGGCAACAACCGCCCCTCTCCACCTCAAGGGCGGGGGGAACGCATTTGGCAGTCACCGCGCCGAAAAATTCAGTGTCACCCCGGACGGAGCGTCAGCGCAGATCCCGGGTCCACTCACACTGCAACTTGCTGAAGCTGATGTCTTATGGTCGGTTTCCCCAAGCATTCCAATCCTCCGGACACGCGTGGACCCCGGATCTCCCCAAAGGTCGTCCGGGGTGGCGCCGGATTTTTTTGCGGCAGCGTGACCGCCAATGCGAGCGCCTGTCCCTGTGAGGGCGTGATACGCAGTTAAAGAGAAAGAGGGGCCGGTGCGGGGCGCATTCAGGCGAGGCAGGTGTATTTTGGCCAAAACTCTTGAGCTTGGCGCGAAGCGGCCATTCGTAGCTAATCCATATACCCTTGTGTTACGCCAAAGTTGGCAATCAGCGCACTCTGAAGATATTAAGGTAACAAAGAAACGCTCAAGTGTTAGATTTCGAAACGGCCTTCGTGATAGTCGACAACGGACCGGATGAATTGGGCCGCTACAAAGACGTAATTGCGTCCGGTGGCTTCAGATATGTTCCATGGGGCGCCGATGTCAGCGTCTACGCCGTGATCTGCGGCATTTCGGATGTGTCCGAGGTACTTGCTCGCGTTGACCAGTTTTGGAGGGATTTGTGCCGCTTGGCGAAGTACCTCAACCTTAGCATTCAGGCCATGTGATCCGTGAACCGGATGTCCGCGTTCATTTCCGTACCAGTTCAAAAACGACTCAATAGCGTTGCCAGCGTTAACCACAGCTTCGCGCCCTGCTCCGCCGCCTGATG
Organism: Roseibium sp.; assembly: GCA_017643215.1. Lineage (GTDB taxonomy): Bacteria > Pseudomonadota > Alphaproteobacteria > Rhizobiales > Stappiaceae > Roseibium. The sequence continues at coordinate 255,049 of JAEPNV010000004.1, forward strand.
CATGTCGCGCTGCCGCGGCTAATGGAGCAATTACCTCATCATGGTCGCAATGAGCGGCGGCGCTCGGGCCAATTTCTTCGCGGACACGATGTATGGCAGCCGCTTCTTCCCCACTGCCAGTTGCCAGTTCCGCAAGCAAATTGCTCATGCTCTTGTTGTCACGTTCGTATGTGTTTCCATGACTAACTGTCAAAGCTCCACTAAACGTAGCAAGACTCACGAGGGTATCCTTAATTTCTTCACGATGGCAGGCGAGGTCAAGAATAGCCTTGGTTCTAGTGGCAGCAGTTGAGGCATCCGCCGTAGCCTCAAGTTCCTCCCGAAAGACTTGGAAGGGTTCATAAGACTCGATGGTCACGCGTAGTACCGCTGCGCGCTCTCGTTCTTGGGGAGTTCTAAGCAACTTGCATAAAGAGCTGGCGGGCGAGTAGACGCCGTTGTTTTCGCTCAACAAACCAAGATCAACGGATAGCGCGAGCGCTTTGTCGGTTAAACCTGAAGGCAAGTCGGTATAACGGCTGATAGTTGGGCTGTCAGCCGCTGTCTTAAGCGCAACAGCGGCTTCGGATACCCTTATCACTTGCTCTGCTGTAGCCTGAGAGAAATGGCGCGGCATTGCTCAGCTCGTCGGATCTTTTCTATCCGCAGCGCCATCAGCAGATAGATCCTCACCCTTGGCGTTTACATCATCCATGATCTGGCGAAGCTTTTGCCCCAGAGAATCCAAGTCACCAACATCACAGCTCACTTCGATGTTGATGTTTATAGCTATACCGCCATTCCCACTTGAAAGAGTTGCCACCTTAGAAGGCGCTACGACCACAGTGCTCTTCCCGGCAACACTGGCTTGCCCACGCTGCTCGTAAACAGATTCAGATGTTGTGTTTTCAGCGTTAGTAGCCTTAGGCGAGGCGCTCCCAGAGACTACGACGTACTTGCCATCTTCCGGCGCAATTGCACCCGCAGTATGAAGGATTTCGATTACCGCCCCGGAGCCAACGGTTGCGGCACTACCCTTTTTGGCTCCAGCACTATAAGCGATATGAGAGCGAAGTGCGCTGTCATCCATTCCTTTCCGTATGCGAATTGCACTCACAATACCTTTGAGAAAATCGTTTTCTGCAACTACTTCTGCAAATAAACGTTTCACTTCTTCGGCCTGCTCGTGCATCAGAGCATTTCCAAGTGAAATACCGAGCGACGTTGGAGCTTTGTTTTTTCCTGCTTCAAGAATTCCTACGGATACAAGAAAACCCGTATTCCGACTAACATTAGTCGGGTCCATGCCTCCTGTTGTTTTGCTTACATCAGCGAGAGAAGAGGCTTTGCCCAAAGTGGCATAACCTTGGATGATTTTGCTGACTTCCTGATAGGAGGAGCCGGGTAGTTTGAATTCGTCTGGCATTTGACACCTTCACGGATAAATTCAATTCTGTATTGTATTTAATGTGAAAATACACGCATTTCATTGAAAAGGCATTGCCCGTGGACGAACAATAGAGATTTACGCTGACTTAGTCGACGTAGCGAAGCCTTACTTCTACGGATGAGAGCTTCATTCGGGCGCTTGCGGAAATTCGATAGTTACAATGAATACCCCAAAAAAAACCTTATCCACGCCCCCGGCGCCCTGGCGTAGGATGGTGGGGCTCGCTCACAACGGGTCCTCGGGGGACCGGCCCCCGGGGGGAGCGGGACGGGCGTGGGCTCACGGGCCGGGATAACGGTCCGGTCCGGGGTCCGGCGTGGTATGGACGACGGCGAGCTTGCAGCGGTAACGCCGGGAGCGGCCGGTTGGGCGTGCTGCGGAAGACGGGTTGACCGCCCGGTCTTCCGAGTCTGGCCGGTGCAGTGCCGCGACACGCACCCAAACAGCCCGGGCGGGGCGCAATTGGCCTCTGCCGAAGACTCATTTCAACAAGTAGCGCAAGGCGGACGCCTTTTGCGCTCCGCCGCCCCGTGGTTTCACGGGAACGTCTCATGACCAAACGCTGCAGGGATCCCTCGCGGCGCTTTCCGTGCTGGGGTGACCTGAATGGCGGGACGCCGCCAGCCGAAGCGCGCCGTCTCACCTTGGATCAAACCCGCGCGAGATGGACGCGAGGCCGATGACCGGCGCCGGGCGGTGACCTATGTGTTTAGGCACGTTCAATTGTGCTGGAGCCCAACATGCTGAACCGCGCCCGTGTCCTTGGTTCCCTTGCCGCCGCGCTGGTGGCGTTTGCCGCACCGGTGAAGGCCGAAACGGCGATCTTTGCCGGCGGCTGTTTCTGGTGCGTGGAATCCGACCTTGAAAAACTCCCCGGCGTCCGCGATGTCGTTTCCGGTTATGGCGGGGGAACGAGCCAGAATCCGACCTACAAGACCTACCAGAAGGGCGGCCACCGGGAGGTGGTCCAGGTCGATTTCGACGAGACCCAGATCAGCTACCGCGAACTCACCGACATTTTCTTGCGCACCATCGATGTGACCGATGCCGGCGGCCAGTTCTGCGACCGGGGCTTTGGCTATTCCACCGCCATTCACCCGATGAACGCGGCCCAGGAGCGGGCCGCGAAGGCCGCGGTCGCGGAGGCGGAGAAGGCGCTGGGCCGGTCGATCGTCACGCCGATCGAACCGCCGGCCACGTTCTGGCCGGCCGAGGACTATCACCAGGCCTATTACAAGAGCGACAAGCGCATTCTCACCCGCTTCGGTTATGTCACCCGCGCCGATGCCTATCAGGGCTACCGCAAGGCCTGCCGGCGCGATGAAACGGTGAAGCGGGTCTGGGGCGCGGAAGCCTTCAAGGGTCTTCCGAAGGCCGGGTCGTAACCGGCGTCAGACGCCGGCCTCGAAGGCGGCGACGAGGTCCAGGAACGCATCGCCGTATTTGTCCAGTTTCGACTGGCCGACGCCGGAGACCGCCAGAAGGTCCTCCGGCCGGCCGGGCCGGGCGAGCGCGATGCCGGCCAGGGTCGCGTCGGGAAAGACGACATAGGGCGGAATGCCGTTGTCGCGGGCGATCTGCGTGCGCAGGCGCCTCAAGCGCTCGAACAGGTAACGGTCTTCGGCCTGAAGATCGTCGGCGATCGAGGCGAGCCGCGCGCCGCTGGCTTTTTTGAGGCTCTTGGCGCCCCGGTCCCGGCGCAGTTCGACGCGCTCCTCGCCGCGCAGGACCGCGCGTGAGGCTTCCGTCAGCGTCAGCGCGCCGAAATTGCGATGATCGACATCCAGCCGGCCGGCGGCGACCAGTTGCCGGGCGACCGACTGCCAGGCCTTGGCGGGCATGTCCTGGCCGATGCCGTAGACCGACAGCGCGGTGTGGCCGAAGCGGGTCACCTTGTCGGTGTCCTTGCCGGTCAAGACATCGATGACATGGCCAGCGCCGAACCGCTGGCCGGTGCGGTAGATCGCCGACATCAGCTTTTGCGCGGCTTCCGTTCCGTCAAAGGTGTCGACGGGCGACAGGCACGTGTCGCAATTGCCGCAAGGTTTTGGATAGGTTTCGCCGAAATGGGCAAGCAGCCCCTGGCGGCGGCAGCCCGCCGTTTCACAAATGCCGAGGAGGGCGTTGAGCTTGGCCTGTTCGGCGCGTTTGATCTCCTCCGGCGCGTCGCCCTCGGCGATCATCCGCCGGCGCTGCACGACATCGGCCATGCCATAGGCCATGAAGGCTTCCGACGGCGCGCCGTCGCGGCCGGCCCGGCCGGTTTCCTGGTAATAGGCCTCCACGGACGCGGGCAGGTCGAGATGCGCCACGAACCGGACATCGGGCTTGTCGATGCCCATGCCGAAGGCGACCGTGGCGACCAGGCAGAGGCCCTCGTGCAGCAGGAACGCGTCCTGGTTGGCGGCGCGCACACCGGCATCGAGACCGGCATGATAGGGGAGCGCCCGGATGCCTTTTGAACACAGCCACTCGGCGGTCTCCTCCACCTTGGCCCGGGACAGGCAGTAGACGATGCCGCTTTCGTTCTTGTGGCGGGCAAGAAACGCCAGAAGCTGCTGGCGCTGGTTGGAGCGTTCGACGATTTCGTAGCGGATGTTGGGCCGGTCGAAACTCGTCTGGAACACCTCGGCCTGGTCAAGCCGCAGCCGTTCGCGCAGATCGGTCCGCGTGTGCGGATCGGCCGTTGCGGTCAGGGCGAGGCGCGGCACGCCGGGATAGCGCTCGGCCAGGAGCGACAGCGAGAGGTATTCGGGGCGGAAATCGTGCCCCCATTGGCTGACGCAATGGGCCTCGTCGATCGCAAAGAGCGCAAGTGGCACGGTGTCGAGCACCCGGCGGAAGCCCTCGTTCCCCAGCCGTTCGGGCGTCACGTATAAAAGTTCAAGGCTGCCGTCGCGGATCGCACCATGAACCGCCTCGCGCGCTTCCGGGTCGAGCGCGGAATTGAGCGCTGCCGCGCGCACCCCGGCCGCCTCCAGGGCGCCGACCTGATCCTTCATCAGGGCAATCAGCGGCGAGATCACAATTCCAAGGCCCGGGCGGCACAAGGCCGGGATCTGGTAGCAGAGCGACTTGCCGGCGCCGGTTGGAAACAGCACGACCGCGTCGCGGCCGGCCATCACCGTATCGATTACGTCGCGTTGCAATCCGCGAAACGCCGGATATCCGAAGACGGTCCGCAGCACATCCTCAGGCTGGCGCGAGAGGGGCTCGGAACCTGCGTGAAGCGACGTTTCGGCCAGGATGTCCGGAAGGTGCGGCAAGGACGGCATGGATGACTGATTCCCTGATTGGGAGCACCATCCCTTATTCGCTATGGGGCTTCAATGGCCTCTTGTGGATGAAATTCGGCGCCCGCTCACTCAAACTCGGCGTCCGGATCACGGGCGAGCGTTTCGGCGCAGTGGACCCGCAGGCGTTCCGTGTTGCCGGCAAGATCGCCCTCCAGGAGGTCGGGCCGGATCGGTTTGCCGAAATGGACCTGAAATTCGGCGGATTTTTTGTTCAAAAGCTCGTTGAACACTGTCATGTCGCGCAGCTCGGTCGAGACCCGCGCCAGGAAATAGAACAGGCCGGAATTGCGCCCGCCCATGTGGACGGGAATGACCGGCACCCGGTTCTTGCGGGCGAGCGCGACGGCCGATGTCATCCACGGGCGTTCGGTCAGTTTGCCGTCGTGCCAATGGGCCAGCCGGCCGGACGGGAACAGCACCACGGCCCGGGCCTGGTTGAAGGCGGTTGCCGCGACTTTGAGCGTTTCCTTGGTCTTTTCCCGGCTCTTGAAATCGGCGCGCCATTCGACCGGAACGATCATTTCCGCCAGCCGGGGGTTGATCCGGATGGCATCCCGGTTGGCGAAAATCGACAGGTCGCACCGTCGGGCCTTGATGGCGTCGTAAAAGACGATGCCGTCCGCGATGCCGGTCGGATGGTTGGACACCATCACGACGGGCCCGGTTTCGGGTACGCGTTCAAGACCGAGCGTCGTCACCTGAAGCTTCAAAAGGCCGCTCAGATGGGCAAAGACGTCCTGGGCGTCCATTTGGCTGATCGTGTCGGCCATGTCGACGGCGGCATGGTAACGCAGGACTTTGAAGGCAAATGGCCGGATGAACGGCCACCAGGGGCTTGCCATCACCTTTTGCCCGCGTTCGGCAATCAGCGTATCGACGATGTGACGTTCGCTGGACAGCGTTTGGAACCGGGCGGCATGCCGGGTGGGAAGCGCGGTGCTCGTCTGGTCGGTTATCGGCAAAACAACATCCTAACCGGGTCTACGTCACGCAAGCTTGAGCCGCATCGATAGCGGATGCATTGACTTCATGCAATGCGCCGGCCGCCGCGCCGGCGATGACTGCGGCGGGTGCCGGCAACACGGTCAGGACGCCGGCCATCAGCTCCATACCGGGCTCGTGAAAATGGCAACCGTGGTCAGGAAACCCGCAGTCCAGGCCACCGACCGCGGTGTGGCCCGGTTGGTCCAGTAGCAAAAGATGTAGATGAGGCGCAGGCCAATGAACAGCACCGCCAACTGATTGATCCAATGGCTGTCGCCGCCCTGTCCGAGGCCGACGATCACAGCGATCGCAAAAAGGGGAAACGCCTCGTAGCCATTGGCTTGAGCCGCTTGCGCCCGGCTGCGGAAGCCGCTGCGCCAGTAGTCGGGATCGCGCGGATTGGCGTTGTCGAACTCTTTGCTCATCTTTGCCGGGAACACCGACAGGATCGGCAAAACGGCTGCGATCAGAATACACCAAATGGATAGGGGCACAGCGAAATCCCTGGGTTTGCCGGTTCAACCTTCGGTCACAGCCTACACGCTTAGCCGGCATGGCGGCCCGACCCGCATATCCATTCATCACGACAGTTGCATGAAATCAATCTGCGGCGAACGGTCCCGCAATTCGGATCGTTGACGTCGGAAGGGAAGACGGCGCCGGTTGAAGCCCGGTTCGGCCGCTTACGCCCGGGCGGAGAGCGCAGCTCTGGCGCCGACCAACACGCGCCGGACAAGTGCGTGCAAAGGATGACGTACGCGCCATCTGACAGCGTCGATCCGGCCGGTCACATCCGTCGCATCGAGGACAAGGTGCGGTGTGAATTTGGCCGCCAGGGACCGCATGGCGGCATTTGTGGCCAGGCACCTGACATAGAGGCGCCGGACACCCCGGGATTTTGCCTCGTCCACAATCTGGGACATCAAGCGGGTTGCGATACCCCGCCCGCGCCAGGCCGGTTCGACGCACACCGTCGCCTCCGCCGCATCCGGATCGGGGACCGGACGGAGTTCAGCCGAGGCCCGCACCTGTCCCGCCTCGATGGACACAAGGACGAGAGTTCCAACCGCGCGGGTTGTTTCGACATATTGACGGAGGAACTGGTCGCTCGCGGCCATCCCGAACCGGTCTTCCCGTGTTCTGGCGTCGAGGCGAAGAAGATGGCTCAGAAAAAGGCCGTACTCTTCAGGGAGGATCTCCTGGACGTCGTATGTATGGGCTCGCGGATCACAACGTGATTCGGCGGCCTTGCCGCGTGGGGTCTGATCGGCCATGTCCATGGTCGCTCCGTGCGCACCTGATGTTGCGCCGGACCTCCCAACCGGCAAGTTTTGCTGAATATCGGTCCGCGGCTCCCAAATTCAAGATGAGTGGGGAGTGCGGCGCCGATCCTTTGGCATTTGACCATATTCTGGTCTAAGAAAAGCATAAGACTTGTCGGCGGCGCAACAAGGATTGATTCGGCATGAAACAAGCTGCAAGGGTGGTGCTGGTTCTCGGTCTGGTGGTGTTGACCGCTGCCTGCCAACGGTTTTCCGGGGCGCGCAATTATGCCGCACCCCTTCCGGCGACCCCGACGACGCCGGTTGGCGCGGGACCCCTTCAGCCGCTGGATCCGAATGCACCGCCGCCGGGCACGCCGGTAACGGATCCGCAGACCGTTGCATCTGTCGATCTGGCGGAAAATCCGGTGTCAGAACCGGCCGGTGCGCTGGACGTGGGCCGCAGCGACATGCTCGGCGGATGGAAGCTGACATCGTCCGGTGACAACTGTATGGCATTCATGACCTTGACCACCTGGACCGGGGGATACCGGGCCAACACCCGCGGCTGTTCGACCCCGTTGTTGACCGGGATTTCCGCATGGGATCTGTCGGGCAAGCAGATCGTGCTGAAAGACGGGGGCGGTGCCGTGGTTGCGCAGCTTTTCGCCACCTCCGCTGAACAGTTTAACGGGCAAACGTCTACTGGCAGCCCCGTATCACTTTACCGTTAACAACCTCTGGTATTTTTAACTGGACTATGCCCGCCTTGGATGTACACTCGTCGCATCTTTGGAAAGGTGGTTCAGGATGTCGAAATACGATCCTTTGCGCGAGCACCTCGCGCGCTTGGATGACGTCGTCTGGGCGGCGAAACTGGATGACGTGGAGGAGATACTTGGCTCTGGGTTGCCGCGCAGCGCGCGCGAGCACCGCACCTGGTGGGCCAATTCGGGTGGAAGCCTGGTGCATCAGAACGCCTGGCTCGATGCCGGCTGGCGCGTGGAGCGGACAGATCTGATGCGAAATGTCGTTGTTTTCCGTCGGCTTAGGATCGGCGGAACGGCATTGGCACAATCCGGCGGACGCGCCGGCCGGCGGGATCCAGGTTCCGAAAAGGAAAAGCAACTGGCCAAGACGATGAGCAGCTTGCGCCAGCCTGTAACGGTGACTTTGCGCGCGGAGTGGACCGTGTTGGGGAATATCCACAAGGTCCCATGCTCGGCGACGGTCGTACCGGCAACGGCAGGCATTGTGCGAATCGCCAGCATCATGGGGGACGAAACGCAAACCGCGATTCTTCCCGTGGAGTCGATAAAGGCGCTGTACCGGCGGATCCGGGCGGCGATGATGGCCGATGGTGCGGCGAAAGACGCGGACGGATCCGTGCTGGACCGGTGCGGTTTTTCGCCCGACGCCCCGCTTGAATGCGATCTGGTCAAGCCGGGAAACGCATGGGTCCTGACCGACGGCCGCGGCCGCAAAGCCGATCTCACCGATCCGGACGAACGGCGATTGGTTGCCAAGCTGCTCCATGTCCAGGAGGTTCAAGGCGGCCGCGAGTCGCGGTTGGTCGAACCGTAGGGCAAGGACCAGAGCAGTATCCGGTCTGGACAAGCGATCTTTCCCAGTGTGGACCGCTCAGGATCGCAGCCCGTCATGACGTTCTGTCCAGGTTTGTCCGGCACAGGGCCATTTCACGCGATTCCAGGCCGGGTTTGTGCCAGTGCGGCGGTGATAAAAGCCGATTTGCCGTCGTTGTAGCCGGTCCAATTGTCCGCCGGACCATGAAGACGGGCCAGATCCCGTTTCAGCGCCGCATACTCTCGTGCCAGCTGATCCTCAGCGCGCAGCAGGTCCCGGAAGCGGGCGCGGTCCCCGGGGCCGCGGGCATCCGGCCCGCACAACACGACCCGGTGCCCGATCGGCAGGGCGGCGTTCACGGCGTTAACGGACGCCGTGCCGCCTGGAAGGGTCAGATGATAGTCACCCGCACCGTAAAGCGGGCCAAGCGCGGTGTATCCAACCGAGACCAGCCGTCCCACGGCCCTGTCGGTGTGCGCGGCGGAATAAAGCGTGACATCAACATGGATTTTCGGCTTTGCATCAAGGCCCGGAACGGCGGTCGAGCCGACATGGTCGATATGCCGGGCAAGGGTATCAAGGTGATGCTCAAGCGCGGCCTTGATCTGCGCGAAGTGAGCCGGCCAAGCCGGGTCATAGTGGACAAGGTCGATCGGCATCCATCGGGCGCCTTTGTTTCGCTTTGGTGCCATCACGGCACTATCTGTTTGAGGCCTAAACGGCAGGCAGACCGCCAGTCTGTCCTGATTCTGGCCTTGCATCGGCTGTAATTTGACCCTAATCCCCGATAGCTAGGTAGGCATGGACTGACGGCAGTCAGGTGGCTGCTTGCCTCAATTCGGAGCGATGTCCGTGAAGATGGAATTGCCGGTCAATCGCGCGCTCGCGGCACGGTACGATGCCCTTGTCGCCTCGGGCGACCTTGATGAGGATACCGCTCAGCGGGAAGCTGTCCGCCATCTGGATCGTTTGAACGCCACCCTGGCCGAGACCCGGCTGGCCTCCAAGAAGAGTTCGCTCGGCTGGCTGTTCGCCCGCAAAAAGAATGAGATCTGGGCGGCCGTGCAGGGGCTTTACCTGTGGGGCGGGGTTGGCCGCGGCAAGACCATGTTGATGGACCTCTTTTTCGAGGTGACCGTCATCCGCCGCAAGCGCCGGGCCCACTTCCATGAATTCATGGCCGATGTGCACGACCGGATCCACGCGCATCGCCAGGCGTTGAAACGCGGCGAGGTCAAGGGCGATGATCCCATTCCGCCCGTTGCGGCGCAGCTCGCCAAGGAAACGCGGCTCTTGTGCTTCGACGAATTCTCGGTCACCGACATTGCCGATGCGATGATCCTCGGACGCCTGTTCACACAACTGTTCGATCTGGGCGTGATCGTGGTCGCAACCTCCAACCGTGATCCAGATGACCTTTATAAAGACGGCCTGAACCGCCAATTGTTTATGCCTTTCATCACGCTCTTGAAAGCGAATGCCAAGGTCATCAAGCTGAATTCGGACACCGATTACCGGCTGGAGAAACTGGCCGGCGCTCCGGTCTATCTGACGCCGCTGGGCGATACGGCCGACGACCAGATGAACGAGCTGTGGCGCAAGCTGACACATGGCGTCCAGCCTCATCCGGAAGAACTGGAACACAAGGGGCGGCGCATACCGGTCCGGGCTGCGGCGGCGGGGGCGGCCCGGTTCACCTTTGAGGAATTGTGCTACCAGCCGCTCGGCGCGGGGGACTATCTGCGGCTGGCCCATGCCTACAGCACAGTATTCCTGGAAGGCGTGCCGGTCATGGACCGGACGCGGCGAAACGAGGCGAAGCGGTTCATCAATCTGATCGACACGCTTTACGACACCGGCACCAAACTGATCATCTCCGCCGCGGCCGAACCGACGGAGCTTTATGTCGGGCCGGACGGAACGGAGGCGTTCGAATTTGACCGGACGGCCTCGCGGCTGATCGAAATGCGCTCCGAGGCCTATCTGGCGGGTGAAACGCTGCAAGAGCACGCATAACATGTTCTTCCCATTACGTCATGTCAAGCGGCGAGAAGATTCCGAAAAGTTTGCCGGTTTGGGCGCAATATCCTTTTGGCGAGGTTGCGCCGGCCGTTTAAAGGGGGTAGTGCCATCTCCAGTCATCTTGGATGGCCTTTGGTTCCATCTTACGTAAAGGGAAGCTTTCGGATATGGCGCGCAACAAAATCGCCTTGATTGGCTCGGGTCAAATCGGTGGCACACTGGCACACCTTGCTGGCCTTAAGGAGCTCGGAGACATCGTCCTGTTCGACATCGCGGAGGGCATGCCCCAGGGCAAGGCGCTTGATATCGCGGAAAGCTCGCCCGTCGACGGCTTTGATGCCAAATACGCCGGCGCAAACGACTATGCCGCGATCGAGGGCTCGGACGTCGTCATTGTCACCGCCGGCGTGCCGCGCAAGCCGGGCATGAGCCGCGACGACCTTCTGGAAATCAACCTGAAGGTGATGGAGCAGGTCGGTGCCGGCATCTCCAAGTATGCGCCCGACGCGTTTGTGATCTGCATCACCAATCCTTTGGACGCGATGGTCTGGGCCTTGCAGAAATTCTCCGGCCTGCCTAAGAACAAGGTGGTTGGCATGGCCGGCGTGCTCGACAGCGCGCGGTTCCGCTATTTCCTGGCCGATGAGTTCAATGTTTCCGTTGAAGACGTGACCGCGTTCGTGCTCGGCGGTCACGGCGACACGATGGTGCCGCTCACCCGCTATTCCACAGTGGCCGGCATTCCGCTGCCCGATCTTGTCAAGATGGGCTGGTGCACGGCCGAACGGCTTGAGGAAATCGTCCAGCGCACCCGCGATGGCGGTGCGGAAATCGTTGGCCTCTTAAAGACCGGCTCGGCGTTTTACGCACCGGCGTCCTCGGCGATCGCCATGGCGGAAAGCTATCTCAAGGACAAGAAGCGGGTTCTGCCCTGCGCGGCCGCCCTGGAAGGGCAATACGGGCTCAAGGACACCTATGTCGGCGTGCCGGTCGTGATCGGGTCCGACGGGGTCGAGCGTGTCATCGAGATCGATATGAATGGTGACGAAAAGGCCATGTTCGACAAGTCGGTCGCGTCCGTCGACGGCCTGGTTGAGGCCTGCAAGAAGATCCAGCCGGCGCTGGCATAACGGAAGCGCGTGCCGGTGGCGTGGCCGTCCCGGCTTCGGGGCGGCCCTCCGACGCACTACGGGGGTAGCGAATGAACATCCATGAATACCAGGCCAAGGCTTTGCTGAAAGAATTCGGCGCGCCGGTGGCCGAGGGCGTTGCCATCTTCTCCGCCGATGAGGCGGAAGCGGCGGCAAAACAACTGCCCGGTCCGCTCTGGGTCGTGAAGTCCCAGATCCATGCCGGCGGCCGCGGCAAGGGCAAGTTCAAGGAACTCGGCGAGGACGCCAAAGGCGGCGTGCGCCTGGCCTTTTCTCTGGAAGACGTGATGGCCAACGCCAAGGACATGCTTGGCAACACGCTGGTCACCAAGCAGACCGGCCCGGCCGGCAAGGTCGTCAACCGGCTTTATATTGAAGACGGTGCCGACATTGAGCGCGAATTGTACCTGTCCATCCTGGTCGACCGCACCGTTGGCCGTCCGGCCTTTGTGGTCTCGACCGAAGGCGGCATGGACATCGAGGCGGTCGCGGAAGAAACGCCGGACAAGATCCACAATCTGCCGATCGATCCGGACACCGGCGTCACCGACGCGGACGCGTCGACGCTCTGTGATGCGCTGGCGCTGGACGGGCAGGCCCGCGCTGACGGCATGACGCTGTTCCCGATCCTCTACAAGGCGTTCATGGACAAGGACATGAGCCTTTTGGAAGTGAACCCGCTGATCGTCATGAAGGACGGGCATTTGCGGGTGCTTGATGCCAAGGTCTCTTTCGACGGCAACGCACTCTTCCGCCACCCGGACATCATGGAGCTGCGGGACGAGACGGAAGAAGACGCCAAGGAAATCGAGGCGTCCAAATACGACCTCGCCTATGTGGCGCTGGACGGCGATATCGGTTGCATGGTCAACGGCGCGGGCCTGGCGATGGCGACGATGGACATCATCAAGCTCTATGGTTCCGAACCGGCGAACTTCCTGGATGTCGGCGGCAGCGCGACCAAGGACAAGGTCGCTGCGGCGTTCAAGATCATCACGTCCGATCCCAATGTCAAAGGCATCCTCGTCAACATCTTCGGCGGGATCATGCGCTGCGACGTGATCGCGGAAGGCGTGGTGGCCGCGGTCAAGGATGTCGGCCTGAAGGTGCCGCTGGTGGTGCGCCTGGAAGGCACCAATGTCGCGCTCGGCAAGCAGATCATCAACGAAAGCGGCCTCAATGTGATCGCCGCCGATGACCTCGACGACGCCGCCCAGAAAATCGTGAAAGCCGTAAAGGGGGGCGCGTGAATGTCCATCCTCGTCAACAAAGACACGCGGGTCATCGTTCAGGGCCTGACCGGCAAGACCGGCACGTTCCATACCGAACAGGCGCTTGAGTATTACGGCACTAAGATGGTGGCCGGGGTTCACCCCAAGAAGGGCGGCGAAACCTGGTCCTCGGGCATGGAAAGCGCGGCGGCTCTGCCGATCTTTGCCACGGTGGCCGAGGCCAAGGAAGCGACCGGCGCCGACGCGTCGGTGATTTACGTGCCGCCGGCGGGCGCGGGCGCCGCCATCATCGAGGCGATCGATGCGGAAATCCCGTTCATCATCTGCATCACCGAGGGCATTCCGGTCGCCGACATGGTCAAGGTGAAGGCCAAGCTTGAAAAGTCCAAGTCGCGGCTTCTGGGCCCCAACTGCCCGGGCATTCTGACACCGGAAGAATGCAAGATCGGCATCATGCCGGGATCCATCTTCAAAAAGGGATCCGTGGGCGTTGTCTCCCGCTCCGGAACGCTTACCTACGAGGCGGTGTTCCAGACCACCAACGCCGGGCTCGGCCAGACGACGGCCGTCGGCATCGGCGGCGACCCGGTCAAGGGCACCGAATTCATCGACGTGTTGGAGATGTTCTTGGGCGACGACGAGACCCAGTCGATCATAATGATCGGCGAGATCGGCGGCTCGGCCGAAGAGGACGCGGCCCAGTTCCTCAAGGACGAAGCGAAGAAGGGCCGTTCGAAGCCGATGGCGGGCTTCATTGCCGGGCGCACCGCGCCTCCGGGCCGGACCATGGGACACGCCGGAGCTGTCATTTCCGGCGGGAAGGGCGGGGCGGAAGACAAGATCGCCGCGATGGAAGAGGCCGGCATCAAGGTTTCGCCATCGCCGGCCAAGCTTGGCGAGACCCTTCTCGAAGTTTTGAAGGGCTAAAAACACCGGAATAACCGGTGTGACCGGACGGAAACTGTTTACGTTTGGTCCGCGATGATGACAGGATGCGGACGCGGTTGTTTTGATTTGCAAAAAACGGCCGTATTCGAACACACAAGGGGGCCGGCGCCAGTCGGAGCCGGTCTGAAAAGGAACCGGGAGCGGGTCGATGAAGATCCGCCGAAACATAAAGGGCGGAGCGACCCTCCGCTGAACGGACATGGCACGGCAGGAAGCGAACGCCCAATTCGCACTGACGTCGTTGCTTTACGGCGCCAACGCAGCCTACATCGAAGATCTCTACGCGCGGTACAAGACCGACCCCCATTCGGTTGAGCCTGAATGGCAGGACTTCTTTGCCGCCTTCCAGGACGAGAAGGACGCGGTCTTAAAGGAAGCGCGCGGCGCGCCCTGGAAACGCACGGACTGGCCGATCCCGGCCAATGGCGACCTCGTCAATGCGTTTGACGGCAATTGGGCGCCGATCGAAAAACAGCTCGGTGACAAACTGAAGAAAAAGGCCGAGCAGACCGGGGCGCCGGTGTCGGAGGCCGAGGTGCATCAGGCGACCCGTGATTCGGTCCGGGCTCTGATGATGATCCGCGCCTACCGCATGCGCGGCCATTTGCATGCGGATCTCGATCCACTGGGCCTGGCCGGCAAGGGCGATCACGAGGAACTGCATCCCTCCTCCTACGGTTTCGTCGAGGCCGACTGGGACCGGATGATCTTCATCGACCATGTTCTTGGACTGGAATACGCGACCATCCGCGAGATGCTCGACATCTTGAAGCGGACCTATTGCTCGACGCTCGGCGTGGAGTTCATGCACATTTCCGATCCGGCCGCCAAGGCCTGGATCCAGGAGCGGATCGAAGGCCCGGACAAACAGGTGGCCTTCACCAAGCAGGGCAAGCGCGCAATCCTGAACAAGCTTGTCGAAGCCGAAGGGTTCGAGAAGTTCCTGGACGTCAAATACACCGGCACCAAGCGGTTCGGTCTCGACGGTGGCGAAGCCCTTATCCCGGCGCTGGAACAGATCATCAAGCGCGGCGGCCAGATGGGCCTCCAGGACATCGTTCTTGGCATGGCGCACCGCGGACGGTTGAACGTCTTGACCCAGGTCATGGGAAAGCCGCATCGCGCGGTCTTCCACGAGTTCAAAGGCGGCTCTTATGCACCCGACGATGTCGAGGGCTCCGGCGACGTGAAGTATCATCTCGGCGCCTCGTCCGACCGCACGTTCGATGACAATTCCGTGCACCTGTCATTGACCGCCAATCCGTCGCATCTTGAGATCGTCAATCCGGTTGTGCTGGGCAAATCCCGGGCCAAGCAGGATCAGTTGTCGGCCAAGGACGGGCGCTTCGTCGAGACGACCGAAATCGACCGCGCGGCGGTCCTGCCGCTTCTGCTTCACGGCGATGCCGCGTTTGCCGGGCAAGGTGTCGTTGCTGAGTGTTTCGGTCTGTCGGCCCTGCGCGGCCACCGGACCGGCGGTTCGGTGCATGTCATCATCAACAACCAGATCGGCTTCACCACCAATCCGCGGTTCTCGCGGTCCTCGCCTTATCCCTCCGATATGGCCAAGGTGATTGAAGCGCCGATTTTCCACGTGAATGCGGACGATCCCGAGGCCGTGACGTTCGCCGCCAAGATCGCGATCGAGTTCCGGCAGATCTTCGGCCGTCCCGTCGTCATCGACATGATTTGTTACCGGCGGTTCGGGCACAACGAGGGCGATGAGCCGGCATTCACGCAGCCGATCATGTACCGGAAGATCCGGAAGCACCCGACGACGTTGCAGATCTATTCCGACCGCCTGGTCAAGGAAGGCGTTGTGTCGGCCGACGAAGTCGACGAAATGAAGGCGACTTGGCGCAAGCACCTCGACACGGAGTTTGAATCCGGCAACGCCTTCAAGCCGAACAAGGCCGACTGGCTCGACGGCAAGTGGTCCGGCGTCAAGCGGGCCAAGGAAGAAGATGATCCGCGCCGCGGCGCGACCGGCATGCCTGTCGACGAACTCAAGGAGATCGGCCGTGGGCTGACCCTGATCCCGGACGGCTTTAACGCCCACCGCACCATCGCCCGGTTCATGAACAACCGCGAGCGGATGATCGAAACCGGCGAGGGGCTCGATTGGGCGACCGCCGAAGCTCTCGCCTTTGGCAGCTTGCTGAAGGAAGGCCATCCGGTGCGCCTGTCCGGACAGGACTGCGAGCGTGGCACGTTTTCCCAGCGTCATTCCGTCCTGTACGATCAGGAAAACGAAAGCCGCTACATCCCGCTCAACCACGTGTGCAAGAACCAGCAGCGGTATGAAGTGATCAACTCCATGCTCTCCGAGGAAGCGGTGCTTGGATTTGAATACGGGTACTCGCTGGCCGAACCGAACGCGTTGACCATGTGGGAAGCGCAATTCGGCGACTTCGCCAACGGCGCGCAGGTCCTGTTCGACCAGTTCATCTCTTCCGGCGAGCGGAAATGGTTGCGCATGTCGGGGTTGGTCTGCCTTTTGCCCCATGGTTATGAGGGACAAGGGCCGGAACACTCCTCAGCGCGCCTGGAACGTTTCCTGCAACTGTGCGCAGAAGACAACATGCAGGTGGCGAACTGCTCGACGCCGGCCAATTACTTCCACATCCTCCGCCGCCAGGTGAAGCGTGACATCCGCAAACCGCTCATCCTGATGACGCCGAAGTCTCTGCTGCGCCACAAACGGGCCGTGTCGAAGCTCACCGAACTGGGTGATGATGCCACCTTCCACCGAGTTTTGTGGGACGATGCAGAATTGGGAATGTCGGAAACCAAGTTGGTTCCGGACGACAAGATCCGCCGGGTCGTTATCTGCTCCGGCAAGGTCTACTTCGATCTTCTGGAAGAGCGTGAAAAGCGCGGCATCGACGATGTCTACCTGATGCGCGTTGAGCAGCTCTACCCGTTCCCCAAAAAGGCGCTGATGATCGAGCTTGCCCGTTTCCCGCAGGCGGAGATGGTCTGGTGCCAGGAAGAGCCGAAGAACATGGGCGGATGGTTCTTCGTCGAACCTTACATCGAATGGGTTCTCGATCAGGTGGGCGCCAAGGAACGGCGGCCTCGGTATGCCGGCCGCAAGGCGATGGCGTCGACGGCAACCGGCTTGATGTCCACTCATTTGGCCCAGCTTCAAGCGTTTCTGGACGACGCGCTGGCGGAATAAACGCAAGGGGCGGATCCGCCCCGATTGGTCAGGTCCCAGCCTGGCAGATGTGAAGAGAAGGCAACCATGGCAACCGAAATTCGCGTGCCCACCTTGGGGGAATCCGTATCCGAGGCAACCATTGCCCAATGGTTCAAAAAACCCGGCGATGCCATCGCCGCGGATGAACCGATCGTGGAACTGGAAACGGACAAGGTCACCGTCGAGGTGCCGGCCCCGGCCTCGGGAACGTTGGAAAGCATTGTCGTCAATGAAGGCGACACGGTGGAGGTCGGGGCTTTGCTCGGTCAGATCGCCGACGGCGGCGCGGCGGCCAAAGCAGAGCCTGCGCCGGCACCCGCAGCCAAGGCCGCAAAAAGCGAAGCGCCGGCTGCCGCGACCAATGGTGCCGGTGGCAAGGTGGTTGATGTCGTCACGCCGAGCGCCGGCGAATCGGTGACCGAAGCCGAAGTCGGCGAGTGGAGCGTCAAGGTCGGCGATGTGGTGAAGGCCGACGACGTGCTCGTCGAGTTGGAAACCGACAAGGCCGCCCAGGAAATCCCCGCGCCTGTTGCCGGAACGGTTGTCAAGATCGTCAAGCAAACCGGTGACACGGTGGAGCCGGGCGATCTTCTCTGCCAGATCGACAGTTCCGGCGCTGCCACCGCGCCGGCTGCGCCCGAAACCCAGGCAGCACCAGCACCAGCACCGGCACCTGCGCCCAGCGGGTCGTCCATGCCGCCCGCGCCGTCGGCCGCCAAGATGATGGCCGAAAACAACCTGTCAGGCGATCAGGTGGCCGGATCCGGCAAACGCGGTCAGGTCCTCAAAGGTGATGTGATTGCGGCGGTCGCCTCCGGAGGTGCGGCGCCGGACAGCGCCCCGCAGCCGGCCCCGGCCGCGCGCGGACCGGTCGTTGCCGAGGACGAGGCCCGCGAAGAGCGCGTGCGCATGACCAAGCTGCGCCAGACCATCGCCCGGCGCCTGAAGGATGCCCAGAACACGGCCGCCATGCTGACCACCTACAACGAGGTGGACATGGGTCCGGTGATGGAGCTGAGAAAGCAATACAAGGATCTGTTTGAGAAGAAGCACGGTGTGAAGCTCGGTTTCATGGGTTTCTTCACCAAGGCCGTAACCCACGCCTTGAAGGAAATCCCGGCGGTGAATGCCGAGATCGACGGCACCGACATCATCTACAAGAATTTTTGCCACGTCGGCGTGGCTGTCGGCACCGACAAGGGCCTGGTCGTTCCGGTCGTGCGCGACGCGGACCAGATGTCGATTGCCGAGATCGAAAAGGAGATCGGCAATCTCGGCCGCAAGGCCCGCGACGGCAAGCTCGGCATGGCCGACATGACCGGCGGCACCTTCACCATTTCCAACGGTGGGGTTTATGGGTCGCTGATGTCCTCGCCAATCCTGAACGCGCCCCAATCGGGCATCTTGGGAATGCATAAGATCCAGGAGCGCCCGATGGCCGTGAACGGCCAGGTGGTGATCCGGCCGATGATGTATTTGGCGCTCTCCTATGACCATCGGATCGTCGACGGCAAGGAGGCCGTCACCTTCCTGGTCCGGGTCAAGGAAAGCCTGGAAGATCCCCAGCGCCTGGTGCTGGATCTTTAAGGGCGGATCGGCGAACGCGGAGACGGTGCCATGAGCCTGGAATTCCTGATCGCCGCCTTTGTCGTGGTGCTGGCTCCAGGCACCGGCGTCGTCTACACGGTTGCGGTCGGCCTCGGAAAGGGCCGCCGCGCGAGCCTGGCCGCCGCGTTCGGCTGCACGCTCGGCATATTGCCCGCGATCCTGGCCTCATTGATCGGCTTGTCCGCGCTGATGCACACCAGCGCGCTCATCTTTCAGGCCGTCAAATTCGCCGGTGTCGCCTATCTGCTTTACCTTGCCTGGCAGACCCTGAAAGACAGCGGGCCGATGGACTTGAAGGCCGAGACCGGTGGCCGGACCGGCGTTTTTGGGATCGCGGTGACCGGCATGCTGATCAATGTCCTCAATCCGAAACTGACCGTGTTTTTCCTGGCGTTCCTGCCGCAATTCGTCACGCCGGGCACCGGGCACGAAATCGGCCAGATGTTGGCCATGAGCGCGGTGTTCATGGCGATGACCTTTGTGGTTTTTGTGGTCTATGGCCAATTCGCGGACGCTGTCGGCGAACGGGTGCTGAAGAGCGACCGGATGCTGACCTGGATGCGCCGGTCGATCGCGGCCACATTCGCGGCCTTCGGCGCGCGGCTTGCCTTTGCGGAGCGCTAAGGGCGGCTGCAACACCTTCACGCCCCGCGTTTTCATTGCGGGGCTTCACACCGGCTGGGCGTCCTTTTGTCCAGCTCCAGCCATAGGTCCGGACCCGGGCCGAACGATGGAATGAGAACGCAAAAGGCAAACGTCTATGTCCCAGTATGATCTTGTCGTCATTGGAACTGGCCCGGGGGGCTATGTGTGCGCGATCAAGGCGGCACAGCTCGGCTTGAAGACGGCTGTGGTTGAAAAACGCGCAACACTCGGCGGCACCTGTTTGAACATCGGCTGCATTCCGTCCAAGGCGATGCTGCATTCCTCGGAAATGTTCGCCGAAGCCGGACACAGTTTCGAAAAGATGGGCATCAAGGTGTCCAAGCCGAAACTCGATCTGGCCGCGATGATGGTCAACAAGCAGGACGTCGTGGACGCCAACGTGAACGGCATCGCTTTCTTGATGAAGAAGAACAAGATCGACGTCCATCACGGCACCGGCAGGATTTTGATGGCGGGCAAGGTGGAGGTCACCGGAGAAGACGGCACGACCGCGACCCTTGAGGCAACAAATATCGTGATCGCCACCGGATCGGATGTCATGCCGCTGCCGGGCGTGGAGATCGACGAAAAGCACATCGTCTCGTCCACCGGCGCGTTGGAGCTCGACAAGGTGCCGTCCAAGATGGTGGTTGTCGGCGGCGGCGTGATCGGTCTGGAACTCGGGTCGGTCTGGAGCCGGCTGGGCGCACAGGTGACCGTGGTCGAATTCATGGACAAGATCCTCGGTCCAATGGATGGTGAGGTGTCAAAGCAGTTCCAGCGCATGCTCAAAAAGCAGGGGCTTGAATTCAAACTGTCCTCGAAGGTCACAAATGTTGTGAAAAAGGGCCGCGGCCTGGCGGTCACCGTCGAACCGGCGTCCGGCGGCGACGCTGAAACCCTGGCCGCCGACATTGTCCTGGTCGCCATCGGCCGGCGGCCTTTCACGGAGGGCTTGGGCCTCGACACGGTCGGCGTCGCACTGGACGATCGCGGCCGGGTGAAGATCGACGGGCACTACCGGACCAACGTTTCGGGCATATACGCGATCGGCGATGTCGTGACCGGTCCGATGCTCGCGCATAAGGCCGAGGACGAGGGCGTTGCCGTCGCCGAGATCTTGGCCGGACAGGCTGGACACGTCAATTACGATGTGATTCCGAACGTGGTCTACACGCAGCCCGAAGTCGCGTCCGTCGGCAAGACGGAGGAAGAGTTGAAGGCGGAAGGGGTGCGCTACAAATCCGGCAAGTTCGCCTTCGCGGCCAATGGCCGGGCGCGCGCGATGAACGCGACGGACGGTTTCGCCAAGGTGCTCGCCGACGCCGAGACCGACCGGGTGCTTGGGGTGCATATCGTCGGGTTTGGCGCCGGCGACATGATCCACGAAGCGGCGGTCCTGATGGAGTTCGGGGGTTCGTCGGAGGATTTGGGCCGGACCTGCCACGCCCATCCGACCATGTCGGAAGCGGTCAAGGAAGCTGCGTTGGCCACATTTGCCAAGCCGATCCATTCGTAGCCGGCCGACCGGGCGCGGAGCACCGGCTCGATCGGATCCGAGACCAATGTACGGCCTGATTGAGACGGGCCGTTGGCGGTGCTGGACAAGATGAATCCCGGCAACGGCTGTAACGGTATGTGAACGGCCATTGCCGGGATAAAACAAAACCGGACACCTTATGGCGCCCGGCGGTCAGCTCTCGATTTTACAATGAGCGCGGTTACTCGGCCGCGGTCTCTTTCGGCAGCGGTTTCACGGTCATGTTTTTGATCGCTTCATCGCTGAGGTCGTTGGTAGCGATGGCCACATCGCCCTTTTCAACCGTCGGAACGTCGACGACCGTCATGTTTTCCTTTTCAGCCGTTTTCATCCAGCTGCATGCCGTCGCTGGCACGATGGCCACGGCCGACGTAGCCAGGGTGGCGAGGGTGAGAGAAAGTACACGCATGGCAAGCCTCCAGTAGTATCCAGCAGTCACGCAAACACAGAGCAGATGCTTGTCGTTGTGGCGGCCGGACACTGCGTGGCCCGTATCCCAGTCGCTGCTATAGGCGAGGCGGCCCGGCGCTGAACGCTGCACACCATAGTGCAGTATCCCGTAGGGTAAGGCAATTTGTCGTGCTGGCAAGGGAAAAAGCGATGCGGATGCGTCCACCCTGAAGCGAAGGTCAACTGGCGCCAAAATCCCGTGATAAAATTGCAGGCAATCCGTTATTGGTCTGGTTCGGAATGGGGCACGTCGATGGGCATGCGAGGCAATCGGCTTTTACCGGCGTTGAAGGTTGTAGACCTCCCGTTTGTCAGGCCGGGCCGGGTCATGCGGCGTTTCGAGCATTTGCACGTCGAGCACATCGCGAAACGCCCGAACACGCAATTCCTTGCTGCTTAAAAAACCGACGAGAAGCACGCGAAATCCGCCGCCGTCGCGCAACTCGGCAGGAGTCCAGCCCCATTTGCAGTCGCGCGGGATGCATTTGGTGAACGCACGCATGCGCGCTTGGACCTGTTCGTCAATACACGTCGTTTCGATCTCGATCCGTGTGATTTCTTTGGCTGTGGCGTCCGGATTGATCCAGATCCCGTCCTCCGGAAGCGGGCAATAAATGCGGGCTTCGGCCGGAGCAAGCCAGCCGAGCACAACGAAGAACACGATAAAACCGAAAATACGCATGTCCGCGATCCTTCGCCCTTAGGATGCGCCCATCTTCTAAACCAATTCTTAATGCCTGGCAGCGTCCATGGGATTTCTGCATCCAGGAGTTATTTGTTTTGTAAATACAACTACATCAGGGCTTGAGGTGAGAATGTTGCCGAAACTCGAAAGCGACACTTTGGTGCTTAGGGTGCCTGAATCCGGCGATTTCGACGCCTATTCGCGGTTTTTTGCAGATCCCGCCGCATCGGGTGGATATGGCGGACCACTCAGACCTGATCGGGCCTGGCAGATTCTAGCCGGTCACATCGGTCATTGGTGCCTGCGCGGCTACGGCATGTGGATGGTGGTCAACCGGGATACGGGCGAGGTTTTGGGCGGCTGCGGGTTTGTCTGGCCAAAAGGTTGGCCGCGCCGGGAACTCACCTGGTGGCTGTTGCCGGACGCGCGTGGCCGCGGAATAGCGACATGCGCATCGCGGCTGGCGATCCGCCACGCCTATATGGATTATGCTTGGGATCAGGTGGAAACCCACATGAACGACGACAACATCGCCGCTCGCGCGCTTGTCGACCGTTTGGGCGGAATCTGGATTGCCCGGCAGATGTTCCCGGACGGGCTGGAACGCAATGTGTTCCGCCTTCCCCACCCGGACCGGTCGTAGTCGATTTGCGATAGGCCTTTTATCCCGCCACGATGGCCAGGCGCCGTTCAATCAGCGTTTTTTCGCGCCGATCAGCCCTTCGCGTTGCGCAAGCTTTCGGGCGGCTTTGCGGGCCCGGCGGACGGCTTCGGCCTTTTCACGAGCGCGCTTTTCAGATGGCTTTTCGAAAGCTCGGCGGGTTTTCATTTCGCGGAAAACACCTTCGCGCTGCAGTTTTTTCTTCAGAACACGCAGAGCCTGATCAACATTGTTGTCGCGGACGAGAACTTGCAAGATATCTCCTAACATTGGCGGGACGGCGCAGCGCCCGAGGGGCTATGGCACCGTCTGTTTGCTCGATCGAGAGTCGATTTTCGGTAAAACCGGGCGGACACTAGCAGGTTCCGCGCAAAATGCACCCCCGCTTGGTGGAAAATGGAAAAAAACCGTCAAATGCGCCCTATGGGGGGTTGGACCGCGGATGTGCGCGGTCGTAGGCGGCCAAAAGCGTGGCACTGTCGATCTGCGTGTAGATCTGCGTGCTCGACAAGCTGGCGTGCCCGAGCAGTTCTTGAATGGTTCGAAGGTCGCCGTCGCCGGCCAGAAGGTGGGTTGCGAACGAATGCCGCAACGCGTGCGGTGTCGCGGTGTCCGGGAGACCGAGCGCTGACCGAAGCTTTTGCATGGCAATCTGCACGAGCCGCGGATTGAGCGGGCCGCCGCGTGCGCCCAGGAACAAGGGGCCATCCGGCACGATGGGGTAGGGACAAAGCTTCAGATAGGTGTCGACAGCTTCATTCACGACCGGCAAGACGGGCACAATCCGCTCCTTGCCGCCCTTGCCCTTGATGCGCATGGTTTTCACGCCAGCGCGCGGCGCGGACCGGCCGGTCAGCGACAGGGCCTCCGACAACCGCAGGCCGCAGCCGTATAAAAGGCTGAGGACCGCCGCGGTCCGGGCTTCGATCCAAGGTTCCCGCTCCATTGCGAACGTACCGGATACCACGTTTCCGGCATCGGGCGCGGACAGGGGTTTTGGCAAGGAGGCCGGGATTTTCGGCGGGCGGATGGCACCGATCGCCGCCGCGTCCAGATGGCCATGGCGCTCCAAGTACGTCAGGAACGACCGGACACCGGACAAGCCGCGCGCAAGCGCCCGGCTGCCCGCACCGCTCGACCGCCGCCGGCTGGCCAGAAAGGCCCGGAAATCGGCTGGGCGCAGCGCTGCAAGGTCCTTCAACGCCGGCGGATTGCCCAGATGACCGGTCAAAAAGCGCAGGAACTGACGGACATCGCGTTCATAGGCGACGAGCGTGTTGTCGGCGAGCCGGCGCTCGTCGCCAAGATGATCGAGCCAGGCCTCGACCTGTTTGGCAAGGCCTGGCGCGGCGTGAACCAGAAGAGCCGTGTCGTCAGTCATCCGCCCATCGTGCGGGAAGATCACCAGTGAACGGTTAATCGGTTCCGTCCAACCGGCGCACGCGCTCCGCAGACGGTCTAAAGAATGCTCTGTCCGGTCTTGGCCCAGTCGGCGAGAAAGGCGTTGAGCCCCTTGTCCGTGAGCGGATGCTTGACCAATGCTTTCAGCGTTGCCGGCGGAACGGTCGCCACATCCGCGCCAACAATGGCGCAGTCCCTGACATGGTTCGGGCTGCGGACGGAGGCGGCGAGGATCTGTGTATCGAAATCGTAATTGTCGTAAATGACGCGGATTTCACGGATCACTTCCAGGCCATCCAAATGGATGTCGTCGAGCCGGCCGATGAAGGGCGAGATGTAGGTGGCCCCGGCCTTGGCCGCCAAAAGCGCCTGGTTCGCTGAAAAGCACAAGGTCACATTCGTCTTGATGCCTTCATCGGTGAGCTGTTTGCAGGCCTTCAGTCCGTCGAAGGTCAAGGGAAGCTTGATCACCACGTTGTCGGCGATCTTGCGAAGTTCATCAGCTTCCTTGATCATGGTGTCGAACTCGGTCGCAGCCACCTCCGCCGACACATCGCCCTCCGTGATCTGACAGATTTCGGCGATCACGTCTTTGAACTGGCGGCCGGATTTGGCAACAAGCGACGGATTGGTGGTTACCCCGTCCAATAGCCCCGTGGCGGCGAGTTCCTTGATTTCGCTGGTGTCGGCGGTGTCGACAAAAAACTTCATGAATGATGCTCCTTGGGGCGTGGCCGGTATTGGCACCGGCGGCCGCCTGTCTGAATTGCGGATGCGGCGTTCGCGCCTGTTTACCGTAGGATGGGGCGAAGAAGAACCCTGATTCGAAGCCTGGACGGCTTTTGATGCGCGTACCTCATTTCTGCACCGGCCTGCAAACGAACCATCGCAGCCGAATTTGCGGCGGGGCCTGCCGTGCTGTTTGACGACTTCGCGGATGAGCCCGACATGGTCGTCAGTGTGCTCGTGCCGGTGGCCGTGCCAGAGGCTTACACATACCGGGTCCCAACGGGCGCATCCGTCGTTCCCGGCACGATCGTCAAAGTGCCGCTGGGGCCGCGCGAGGTGCTCGGCGCGGTTTGGGACGGGCCTGCCGATCCGGCGATCGCGCCGAAAAAACTGAAGGCGATCTCGCGCATCTATGACCACGCCGGGCCGCTCGATGAAACACTCAGGCGCTTTGTCGATTGGGTCGCCTATTGGACCTTGGCCCCGCCGGGCATGGTGTTGCGTATGGTCCTGCGTTCGGAGGAGGCCCTGGAACCGGAGGCACCGATTACCGGCGTGCGATCTGTCGCCGGCAAGGAGCCCGACCGCAGGACGCCGGCGCGGGCCCGTGTATTGGAAACACTGATCGATGGCATGGCCTGGACCAAATCCGGCCTTGCGCACGCTGCCGGAGTCAGCCCGTCGGTGATTGACGGCCTGGTGCGCCAGGAGGTGCTGGAGACGGTCCAGATGCCGGCCGCACCGCCGCCGCCAAAACCGCAGCTCGACTATGCCACGGTAACCTTGACGGCGGCCCAGAGAACCGCGGCGGACGGGATCATCGCCGCCTTTGACAAAGGCGCGTCGGTCTCCCTGATCGATGGCGTGACCGGGTCCGGAAAAACCGAAGTCTACTTCGAAGCCATTGCCGAGGCGTTGCGCCGGAACCGGCAGGCGCTGGTTTTGTTGCCTGAAATCGCGCTTACGGAACAGTTTTTACGCCGCTTCGAGAACCGGTTTGGGGTGTATCCGGCCGAATGGCATTCCGACGTCTCGCCGAAAAAGCGCGCACGGGTCTGGCGCGGGGTTGCCGACGGCAGCATGCGCGTGGTGATCGGCGCGCGGTCGGCGCTGTTTCTTCCGTTCATGGATCTCGGCTTGATCGTGGTCGACGAGGAGCATGACGGGGCTTTCAAGCAGGACGACCGCGTGGCGTATAACGCCCGCGACATGGCGGTGGTGCGCGGGCATCTTGGAAAGTTTCCTGTTGTCCTTGCCTCCGCGACCCCGTCGATCGAAAGCCGGGTTAATGCCGACCAGGGCCGCTACACCCGCTACGTCCTGCCCGACCGTGCGTCTGGTGCGGCCCTGCCGGACCTGCATGCCATCGACATGCGCCATGACGGTCCGGAGCGCGGGCGCTGGATTGCACCGGCACTGGTTGCCGCGCTTCGGGACACCCTGTCGCACGGCGGCCAGGCGCTGTTGTTCTTGAACCGGAGGGGGTACGCGCCGCTCACCTTGTGCCGCACGTGTGGTCACCGGTTCCAATGTCCCCATTGCAGCGCCTGGCTCGTGGAACACCGCTTTCAAAAACGGCTGGTCTGCCACCACTGCGGTCATTTCGAAAACGTGCCGGACAGATGTCCCTCCTGTGGTGCCAATGAGTCTCTTGTGGCGTGCGGGCCCGGCGTCGAACGGATCGCCGAAGAGGTGACCGGGCTTTTTCCCGAGGCGCGCACGCTTGTTCTGTCGTCCGATCTTTTGGGCGGCCCGGACCGCCTGCGCCGGGAAATGAAGATCGTGGAAGAGGGCGGCGCCGATATCGTCGTCGGCACCCAGCTGATTGCCAAGGGGCACAATTTTCCAATGATGCGTCTTGTGGGCGTGATCGACGCGGATCTGGGCCTCGCCCATGGCGACCCGCGCGCGGCGGAAAAGACCTTCCAGCTTCTGGCGCAGGTCACCGGACGCGCCGGCCGGGTGACGGGCGGCGGGGCCGGTTATCTTCAAACCTACGCGCCGGACCATCCCGTGATCCGGGCGCTTTTGTCGTCCGACCGGGACGCCTTTTACAATGCCGAGATCGACGCCCGGCGCGGGGCCGGTCTGCCGCCGTTTGGCCGCCTTGCAGCGCTCATTGTGTCCGGAACGGACAAGGCGGGAACAGAGGCATTTGCCCGCGCGGTGTTAAGGGCGGCGCCGACCGAGCCCGCGGTCACGCTTCTAGGCCCGGCCGAAGCGGCCCTTGCCATGATCCGCGGGCGCCACCGCTACAGGCTTTTGGCCTTGGCGCCGCGGCAGATGGATCTGCAAGGGTACTTGCGGCAGTGGCTCGGCAAGGGCCCGAAACCGCGCGGCGGCATCCGGCTGAATGTCGACATCGATCCGCAGAATTTCCTGTAAGCGCGGGCGTCAAGGCAGGGTCTTCCGGTACGCCGATGATCGCGGCGCTCCGGCGGCCTGCGGGTGAGACGCACTGTCGCATCACGCGTTTTCAATTCGGTTCTGGCGATGAATGGGTTCGAACTTCGATCGGGTTCATTGCCTCATCCGGTACCGGCGAGCACAGTGAATCTGTGCCACCGCGCCGCAATGCGCCCGGTTTTATGCGCAATGCAGCGAAAATCGTCGCAAACGGCCCAAACAAGCCATTAGGCGAAGTTGCACAGTCCGAAACCCTGTGCTAATTGAGGCGCGGCTTTGGGGGAACGGTCTGACCGCCATACCTTTCGACCCTAAAATCATCCAATTAATTCAATGTCTTGCAGGCGCGTCCTGCCCTGCGGACCTTGGAAAACGTCAGAGAGCTCGGACCTGGTGACTGACAACGTATCTCTCGTATCCGGCGTGGCGCAGCGATATGCCTCCGCCCTTCTCGAATTGGCAGAAGACCAGGGCGTAACAGCCGATGTCGAGCGGGACTTGTCTTCTTTTGCGGCTTTGCTCACGGAGAGCGCGGATCTTGACCGCCTGGTGCGGAGCCCGGCCTTCAGCGCCGAAGAGCAATTGTCCGCACTGAACGCTCTATTGGACAAAGCCGGCATCTCCGGTCTTGCCGCGAATTTCGTCAAGCTAACGGCGCAAAACCGGCGGCTCTTTGTGCTTCCCGGCATGATCAAGGCATTCAAGGCGCTTTTGGCTGAAAAGCGCGGTGAGGAAACCGCCGAGGTGACCTCGGCCGCGCCCTTGTCTGACGATCATGTCGCTGCTCTGAAAGAAGCCCTGTCTGCTTCCCTGGGCAAATCCGTAAACATTGCAGTGAATGTGGATCCCGCGTTGATCGGCGGCCTTGTCGTCAAGGTCGGATCGCGGATGATCGACACGTCGCTGCGAACCAAACTCAATTCACTCAAGTTCGCGATGAAAGAGGTCGGCTGATGGATATTCGGGCCGCGGAAATTTCCGCCATCCTCAAGGACCAGATCAAGAATTTCGGCCAGGAAGCCGAAGTCTCCGAGGTCGGTCAGGTGCTTTCGGTCGGTGACGGGATCGCCCGTGTGTATGGACTGGACAATGTTCAGGCCGGTGAGATGGTCGAGTTCACGGACGGCATCCGCGGGATGGCGTTGAACCTGGAAGATGACAATGTCGGCGTCGTGATTTTCGGCTCGGACCGCAACATCAAGGAAGGCGACACGGTCAAGCGGACCGGTGCGATCGTGGAAGTGCCGGTCGGCAAGGGTCTGCTCGGACGCGTCGTTGATCCGCTCGGCAATCCGCTGGACGGCAAGGGTCCGATCGAAGGCAGCGAAATGCGCCGTGTGGACGTCAAGGCGCCGGGCATCTTGCCGCGCAAGTCCGTGCATGAGCCGATGTCCACTGGCCTCAAGGCGATCGACGCCCTGATCCCGGTCGGCCGCGGTCAGCGCGAACTCGTGATTGGGGACCGCCAGACCGGCAAGACCGCGATCATCCTGGACACGTTCTTGAACCAGAAGCCGCTGCATGCCGGCGACGACGAAGCCAGCAAGCTCTACTGCATCTACGTCGCCGTCGGCCAGAAGCGCTCCACGGTTGCCCAGTTCGTCAAGGTTCTGGAAGACAACGGCGCGCTGGACTACTCCATCGTCATCGCGGCCACCGCTTCCGATGCGGCCCCGCTGCAGTTCCTGGCGCCTTTTGCCGGCTGCGCGATGGGCGAGTACTTCCGCGATAACGGCATGCACGCCGTGATCGGCTATGACGATCTGTCCAAGCAGGCTGTCGCCTATCGCCAGATGTCCTTGCTTCTGCGCCGTCCGCCGGGACGTGAAGCCTTCCCGGGCGACGTCTTCTATCTGCACTCCCGTCTTCTGGAGCGCGCCGCAAAACTCAACGAAGACCATGGCGCGGGGTCTTTGACGGCGCTGCCGGTCATCGAGACCCAGGGCAATGACGTGTCGGCCTTTATTCCGACCAACGTGATTTCGATCACCGACGGCCAAATCTTCCTGGAGACGGATCTGTTCTATCAGGGGATCCGCCCGGCCGTGAACGTTGGCCTGTCGGTCTCCCGCGTGGGATCGTCCGCGCAGATCAAGGCCATGAAGCAAGTTGCCGGCCCGATTAAGGGTGAATTGGCCCAGTACCGCGAAATGGCGGCCTTTGCCCAGTTCGGCTCGGACCTCGACGCCACCACCCAGCGCCTGTTGAACCGCGGCGCCCGTTTGACCGAGCTGTTGAAGCAGCCGCAGTTCTCGCCCCTGAAGACCCAGGAGCAGGTCGCGGTGATTTATGCCGGTGTGAATGGCTATCTCGACAATCTGCCGGTCGACCGGGTCGGAGATTTTGAGGAAGGCTTTCTTCTGTTCCTGCGCGGCGAGCACGCCGACCTTCTGGACGCGATCTGGGAGAAGAAGGCGCTTGACGATGACCTGACGGGCAAGCTGAAAGCGGCCCTAGAGCAATTCGCCAAGAACTTCGCCTGATCGACCACACGCCGGGATAAGGAGCAGGGGCGGCCATGCCGAGCCTGAAGGACTTACGAAACCGCATCGCCTCGGTGAAGGCGACGCAGAAAATCACCAAGGCCATGCAGATGGTGGCCGCGGCGAAACTGCGTCGCGCCCAGGAGGCCGCGGAAGCCGCCCGGCCCTATGCGGAACGCATGGGCGAGGTGCTGGCCAATCTGGCGGTCGCATTCGACGGCCGTGATGATGCGCCTGAACTGATGGCCGGAACCGGCAAGGACGATGTGCATCTGCTCGTCGTCGCCACGGCCGAGCGCGGTCTGTGCGGCGGGTTCAACTCAAACATTGCCAAGCTCGCCCGCGAGAAAGCCAGGAGCCTGATCGCGGACGGCAAGACCGTGAAGATCCTGTGTGTCGGCAAGAAGGGATTTGACGCGCTGAAGCGTGACCTCGGCCAGCATATCATCAAGACGGTTGAGCTGCGCGGCGTGAAAAACGTCGGGTTCGCCAATGCTGAAGAGGTCGGGCGCGACGTGCTGGCCATGTTTGCCGCCGGCGAGTTTGATGTCTGCACACTGTTCTACTCCGAGTTCAAGTCGGTGATCTCGCAGGTCCCGACGGCCCTGCAGCTGATCCCCGCGCATTTCGAACCGCAAGAAGGTGAGGCGGGCTCCGGTGCGGTGGCGATTTATGAATATGAGCCGGACGAGGGTGAAATCCTCGCCGATCTGATGCCGCGCAATATCTCGGTGCAGATCTTCCGCGCGCTTCTGGAAAACGCGGCGTCCGAACAGGGCGCTCGCATGAGTGCCATGGACAATGCGACCCGCAACGCCGGCGAGATGATCGACAAGTTGACGATCAGCTACAACCGCCAGCGTCAGGCGCAGATCACCAAGGAACTCATCGAGATTATTTCGGGCGCGGAAGCGCTCTAGTGCATCCTGCGTTCGAGTGAACGCAGACCAGATGCTGGACTGAAGTTAATGCCGATCAACCCGGTTTCATGCGATGACACATGAAACCGGGTTGATCTAACGGGATCGAGACAAGGATTACGGATATGGCTGACAAAAAAGTCGGACGGATCACCCAGGTCATCGGCGCCGTGGTCGACGTCAAGTTCGATGACCATCTGCCGCTGATCCTGAACGCATTGGAATCGGACAATCAGGGCACCCGCCTGGTGCTTGAGGTGGCTCAGCACCTTGGCGAGAACACCGTCCGGACCATCGCCATGGACTCCACAGAGGGTCTCGTGCGCGGCCAGGACGTGGTGGACACGGGCAACCCGATCGCGGTGCCGGTCGGTGATGGCACGCTTGGCCGCATCATGAACGTGATCGGCGAGCCGGTCGACGATGCCGGTGACATCCAGTTCGAGGAAAAGCGCGGCATTCACCAGCAGGCGCCGGAATTCATCGAGCAGTCCACTGAGGCGGAAATCCTCGTGACCGGCATCAAGGTCGTCGACCTTCTGGCCCCGTACGCCAAGGGCGGCAAGATCGGCCTGTTCGGCGGTGCCGGTGTGGGCAAGACGGTCTTGATCATGGAACTGATCAACAACGTCGCAAAAGCGCACGGCGGGTATTCAGTGTTCGCCGGTGTTGGCGAGCGGACCCGTGAAGGCAACGACCTTTACTGGGAAATGGTCGAATCCGGCGTGAACAAGGAAGGCGGCGGCGAAGGCTCCAAAGCCGCGCTCGTCTATGGCCAGATGAACGAGCCTCCCGGCGCCCGTGCCCGTGTCGCGCTGACCGGTCTCACGGTTGCCGAGCACTTCCGCGACCAGGGCCAGGACGTTTTGTTCTTCGTCGACAACATCTTCCGCTTCACCCAGGCCGGGTCTGAAGTGTCGGCTCTGCTTGGCCGTATTCCGTCGGCGGTGGGCTATCAGCCAACCCTGGCGACTGACATGGGCGACATGCAGGAGCGCATCACGACGACCACCAAGGGTTCGATCACCTCGGTGCAGGCCGTGTACGTACCGGCCGATGACCTGACCGACCCGGCGCCGGCATCAACCTTCGCCCACTTGGATGCAACGACGGTTCTCAACCGCGCGATCGCTGAAAAGGGCATCTACCCGGCCGTGGATCCGCTGGACTCCACGTCCCGGATGCTTGATCCGCGCATCATCGGCGACGAACACTATGATGTGGCTCGTAATGTTCAGGCGACGCTGCAGCGCTACAAGGCGCTTCAGGACATCATCGCGATCCTTGGCATGGACGAGCTGTCCGAAGAGGACAAGCTGACCGTTGCACGTGCCCGTAAGATCGAGCGCTTCCTGTCACAACCCTTCTTCGTCGCCGAGGTCTTCACCGGTTCCCCGGGCAAGCTGGTTGCGCTGGAAGATACCATCAAGGGCTTCAAGGGCCTTGTCGGCGGCGAATACGACCACCTTCCCGAAGCCGCCTTTTATATGGTCGGTTCGATCGAGGAAGCGGTCGAAAAGGCCCAGAAGCTGGCGGCCGAAGCCGCTTAGGACGTTAGCGCCGGTGCCCCATCCGGTGCGCCCGCGCAAAAGACGAATGAGTCCGAAGCCCAGTTGGGCTTCGGATCGCACATACGACTGACAGGGAAAACGCCAGATGGCCGAAGTGTTCCAGTTTGAATTGGTCTCGCCGGAGCGGCTTCTGATCTCCGAGGAGGTTCTCGAGGTCGTTGTCCCGGGCGTCGAAGGCGAGTTCGGCGTCCTGAAAGGCCACAGCCCGTTCATGTCGACCATCAAGCCCGGCATCTTGAAGGTCCAGTCCGATGCCGGAACCTGGCAGGAGTATTTTGTCCGCGGCGGGTTCGCTGACGCCGGCCCCGGTGGCCTGACGGTACTTGCCGAACAGGCGGTCTTAGTGGCGGACATCAAACCGGACGACCTGGCCCAGCAGATCAAGAACGCTGAGGAAGATGTCGCGGACGCCAAGACCGACGACGCCCGGCAGAAGGCGGAATTGCAGCTTTCCCAGCTCAAAGCGGTTGCCGAGGCGCTGAACGCCGCCTAGCGCCGTTTTCTTTTCCCGATTGCTTTTTAAACAGACGCGGCGGGGCTGCGCGCGGATCAACCCTATGGCATTAAGGTTGACGTTGATGCTCGTTTTTTGATATAAGTAATTCAACGTACTCAACATGAATTTGAAGGTTCTTCATTCCCGGCCCGGCAACTCTAAAAACTATTCGAAGAGCCGGATTGATAGAGAAAATGTTAACTTTTATTGTAAATAATAACAATCGTAGACGGATTTACGGTTGAAATAAGAAATTATAATCAACTTAGGATGGGTATTATTTACAAATAAGAAAAACAGTTTTCTCCCTTGAGGCGAAATTCTTCACGGTGAATTAAGCATGAAATTCTCATAGTCGGCCCACCACTTGATGGGGGAATATCGACTATGACTGTGAAACATAGAATTCTGCTCGGTTTTGGACTGGTTGCGTGTTTCATCGCGGCCGTCGGTACTTGGGCATTTGTCAGCCTCTCAACCTTGTCGGAAGAGGTCGCCGCCATGGAAGACATGAGCGGGGACGCGCTTCTGGCATCAGAAATTAATGCCGATATGGCCAAAGCGCTGGTCGGCACGAACAAATACATCCGCACCCGTTCTGAACAATGGCTCGAAAAGGCCCAAGACTTCATCCGCCAAACGGAAGAAGGGGTCCAAATAGCCGAGGGCGAGATCCACAAACCCTCCCGCGTAAAGCTTATTCAAAACATCAAGGCCGGTTTGGCCGACTACGTTGACGGGCTCGACCAGGTCGTTGTCCTTTATGCCGAACGCGACGAATTGGTCCACAACACGCTTGACACCATTGGTCCGAAAGCGCGCAAGAACCTTTCAACCATCAATGAGACCGCCACAAAAGACCTGGACTTCGAAACGGCCAATCTCGCCGCCCGGACCTCACAGGATTTCTTGCTCGCCCGCCTCTATGTGCTGAAGTTTCTCGCATCCAACAGCCACGAAGATATCGATCGGGCCATGGAAGAAATGGCGACGGTGGAAAAAGAGCTCAAGAAGCTGGAGCGCAGCATTGAGAATCCCGCGCGCAAGGCGATCTTGAAGGAAACAATTCCGATGCTCGCGCAGTACAAGGCTGCTGCGGAACGCGTGCGCGACATCATTTTCGAGCGCAACGAAATCAGGGACAACGTCCTGGATAAGAACGGCGTCGAGGTCAACGCCTGGGCCGCCGAAATGAAGGACAGTGCGGCCGTCGACAACCGGGCAATTGCGCAGATGACGATCAGCGACGCGTCGGCCAGCGTTTGGCAAATTGCCACCGTGTCTGTGTTCGCATTCATCATCGCTGCGGCTCTGGCGGTTGTGATTTCTTCTGGCATCACCAAGCCGCTCGCGCGTCTGGTGGGTGATGCGCGCCGGCTCGCCGAGGGCAATACGGAGGTCGAATTCGCCGAAGCGGAGCGGAGCGATGAAATCGGCGAGGTCGCAAAATCCGTCGCCGGCTTCCGGGACGGGGTTGTCGAGCGTCAGAAGCTCGCCGCCACCCAGGAAGCGGAGCAAAAGGCACGGGAGCAACGCAACACTCGGATTGCGGACCTGTTGTCGACCTTCGGGTCACAGATCGGCGACATGCTGGACACGGTTAAAAACGCGACGGTGTCCCTGCAGTCAACCGCCACGCAAATGAGCCAAACGGCTCAAAACACCAGTTCCCAGGCCACCGACGTTGCCGCGGCGGCCGAAGAAGCCACCACCAATGTTCAAACGGTCGCCAGCGCGGCGGAGGAACTGTCCGCGTCCTTGCAAGAGGTCAGCGGCCAGGTTGCCCATTCGTCCGGTATTGCCGGCAAGGCGTCCGACGAAGCCGGCAAGACCAACTCCCAAATTGCGGGTTTGGCGTCGGTTGCCGAGGATATCGGTGAAGTGATCAGCCTGATCCAGAACATTGCCGAGCAGACCAACCTCCTGGCCCTGAACGCAACGATCGAGGCAGCCCGGGCTGGTGAAGCGGGCAAGGGCTTTGCGGTCGTCGCAGCCGAGGTCAAGGAACTGGCCAGCCAGACGGGCAAAGCGACGGAGGAAATCTCCCAGAAGATCGCGGCAATCCAGCAGGAAACCCGCGAAGCCGTCGGCGGCATTCAAGCCATCGGCGAAATCATCGAGGAGATGAATTCCGTGGCATCGGCCATCGCGGCGGCTGTCGAAGAACAGTCCGCGGCGACGGGAGAAATCGCCTCCAACGTCGATCACGCGTCCCGCGGCACCAATCTGGTGAGCGAGAACATTGCGCAGGTCTCCAGCGCGGCAAGCGAGACCGATTCAGCCGCGCACAGCGTGCTCGACGCCTCGGACCGCCTCTCCAAACAGGCCGAAGAGATGCGCGCGACGATCGAAACCTTCCTTGACGAGGTCAAGGCGGCTTAAGCGCGAGGCAGTTGCCCGAATTGGGTGGCTGTTGGCGCACCCGGCGTTCCGAGATGACACCAATCCCCACTTGTGGTCATCCCGGGCGCCGAGACGCAGAGATCCGGGGCCGGAGATCCGAGAGAGCCATTTAGACAAGTGGTATCTTTGGTTTCCCGGTCCCGGATCGAACGATGATTTCATGAATTGGTAAAGAAACGCCAAAACGAACTTCGTTCAATGGACATCTGTCAGGCTTTGCCCTGTGGGAACCGGGCAGCGGCCTCGGCGGACACAGGTTTGGACGATTCCGACCGGCCGAGGGCCGGGACCTGAGCGCTGGTGCGCTTGGTTACTGTTTCATGCAGTTCCCGTAGGCAAATCCGGCGAAGCGGATCGCAACAAAAAACCCGGCCGCAAGACCGGGTGTTTTAGTTTGTGGCGTTGCCACTTGGAACTGCTTTTATAAAGGGCAGCTTGAAACGAAATTAGGCCGCGCGGCGGAAGGTCATGGGAACACTGCTGCCGGACCGGTTGCGCCGGCGTTCTTCCGGCGGAATATAGACAATGGCGCTGTGTTCGGTGCAATAAGACACGCCCGCTTCAACCCGGTTGGAGCATGGGAACGTGTAGTTGCCGGGCTCGCCTTCGGCCCATTTGCAGCAGCCCGGACGCGGGAGGCTCATCTTATCCATGACTGTTTTCCTTTTCGAACCAAAGCATGGCGAAAACGCTCGACCATCCTTTTTTTGACAAGGATCCGAACAGCTTTCAGCTTAAAGCAGATATAACGGCGCCTTAGGACAACGTCCGTGAGCCTGCCGAAAACATGGTCTCATCAGGCGCAGATGGTAGATAGGGCGCACGTCATAAAAATGCAATAGAGGCCGGGGAATAGGAGTGATGCGTTTGGCGCATAACTGTTTATACGTTCGGTTAAGCTGGCGGAAGACGCGGTGCCTTGTAACGCATGTCTTTGCCAAGTTCAGGGGCTGAGAAATCCTCAGATTTTACTTTCGGCCACCTGCCTCAACGGTCCCGCCGGCGGCCCGCAGCGCTTCCGGAGTGTCAAGGTCAAGGCGCGCGGCGCTGCCAAGTTCCACATCCTGCACCAATCCGGCATGGTTTGAAATCAAATGCCGGGCGCCGATGTCACCGCTGAGGGTTTTCAAGTCCTCAAAAAAGGTCTTGTCCCAAAGAACCGGATTGCCCCGTTTGCCATTTGCCGTTGCCATGACAATGCGTTTTTCCGCGCTCTCCGCGTAGACATCGATCATGGTCTTCAGGTGCGGCGAGGTAATGCGCGGCATGTCAGCAAGTAGGATCAGAACCGCGTCCAGGTCGGAATTCAACGCGCTCATGCCGGTCCGGATGGACCCGGCCATGCCATCGGCGAAATCCGGATTGAACACCGGTGTCAGGTCGAGATCAGCGACAGCCGCCTCGACATCGTCGCGCATATGTCCGCTGACCAGAACCGTTTGCACCAGACCGGCGCCCGTTGCCGCTTCTGCAACGTGCCGCACCAAGGATTTGCCGTCCAGCGTCGCCAGGAGTTTGTTGGGCCCGCCCATCCGGCTTGACCGTCCGGCCGCCAGGATGATCGCGGCGACCCGGGGCGCGGCGACCGGTGGTTTGAGCTCCCGGGGCTGCGGCCGTGTCTCGATCTCCATGAGCAATCCGCCAACGCCCATGCCGGTGATGTCGTCCGGCGTCACCGGCACGCCGGCAAGCAGCCGGTCGAGCACCCAGTCGAAGCCGTTCTCCTTCGGGCTGCGCGCGCATCCGGGTGCGCCGATCACCGGCCGCCCCCGATACTCACCGAGCAGCAGAAGATTGCCGGGATCGACCGGCATGCCGAAATGGGTCACCGTCCCGCCGGCCGCATCGATGGCGGCCGGTAAAATATCCTGCCGGTCAACCACCGCCGACGCGCCGAACAGCATGAGAAACTCCGCGCCCTGGTCCACAAGGCCGGCCATGGCCGCCGCAACCGCGGCCGTGTCGTGCGGAACGCGGATTTCATCCAAGATCGCGCTGCCGCTGGGCCGCAGCCGCTCTTCCAGGACCCGGCGGGTCTTGTCCATCGTGGCTGGTTTCAGATGCGCAAGCTGCGTTGCGACCAGCCCAATCTTCCGGGCATTGAACGGCGCGACCCGCAAGGCGCCGGCGATGCGCCGCTCCGCCTCGGCAACGAGCGGGCCGCCGACTGCGAACGGGATGATCTTGGCGGTCGCCACCATCCGGCCCGGTCCGACCTTGCTGTTGTTCGGCAGGGTCGCCAATGTGATCGCCGGGTCGATCCGATTGACGGCATTGACCGCGTCCTCATCGGCCAGAAACAGCCCCGCATGGTCGGCATGAAGATTGACCCGGCCGGTAAACGGCGTGTCGAGAACCAGGCCACCACCGTCGGCGGCATGGGCGACGCGGTCGGCCGCGGCGTCTTCGTCAACATCGTCGGAGGCCTTGCGGGCAACGGTCACCGTCTCCAGGCCGGCCGCGGCCAGCGTGTCGATGTCGGTGCTGGTCAGCACCCGGCCTTTTTTAAAGGTGGCGCCGGGCACGCGGGTGGAATGGGCCAGCACACAGCCTTCAGCATCCGCGATGGCGACCGGTCCGAATTCCATCAGGCCGCCTCCGGCCCCTTGCGCAGCGCGGAGATGACAGAACCGAGCACCGCAACCGCGATTTCCGCGGGCGAGGCCGCGCCGATATCAAGGCCGATCGGGGCGTCGATCCGGCCTACATCCTCAGGCCCAAAACCGGCTTCGGCAAACCGCTCCAGCCTTTTGGCGTGCGTCTTCCGGCTCCCAAGGGCGCCAATGTAGAAGCATCCTGCACGCAGCGCCGCTTGAAGCGGAAAATCGTCGATCTTCGGATCATGCGTCACCGCCGCGAGCGCGGTATAGGCATCGAGTGGCCGCTCTTTAAGCACATCTTCCGGCCACTCAGCCTCGAGCACCGTCCCTGGAAACCGCTCCTCGGTCGCAAAGGCGGTTCTGGGGTCGATGACCAGAACGTCGAACCCGGCGACCTCGGCCATCGGCACCAGCGCTTGTGTAATGTGGACGGCGCCGATGAGGACCAGCCGCGGCGGCGGCACGCAGACGGTCAGAAAAACCGCGCCGCCGTCAGTCTCCAACCGGCCGGATTTGCCGGACCGGAAGCGCCGCGCCAACTCGTCGGCCAACGGATCGGACGCGAAATCGTCGGTGCCGTACACCAGGCGCTGCGCGCCGCCGGAAAGCTCGGTAATCAGGATGCCCGCCTGCCGGCTGGACCGGATGCGGTTGAGATCTGAAAGCAGGGACAGATCCATCAATCAACCCCTTTCCGCGGCCAGTTTCACACCCAATCCCATCAGGACCGAGCCGCCAATCCAGCGCGTGAAATCCTGCCAGCGCGATGACCGGGCCAAACGCCGTTGAACGCTCGAGGCAAAGTAGACGACGAACAGATCAGCGGACGTGAATGTCAGGTTCACCAGCGTTCCAAGGATCAGGAACTGTGCCCAGATTGGCAGGCTGGCATCGGCAGTGACGAATTGAGGGAGGAAGGCGATAAAAAACACCGCGACCTTGGGGTTCAGTAGTTCCACCAAAATGCTGTCGGCAAACGCGCGCCGTTTGGACCGCTGCGGCACATAGGTCATATGCGCGCCGCTTGTTCGGGTCCGGATCATTTGAAGGCCCAGCCAAACGAGATAGGCCCCACCGGCAAGTTTCAATGCGGTATAAAGCGTCGGCACGGTCGCGAAAACGGCCGATAGCCCGAAGGTCGCGGCAAAAACATGGGCGTAGCAGCCGACATGGATGCCGAGCGCGGCCCAAAGGCCGGCGGCGCGCCCGCGGGCAACGGTCTGCGCGGCCGTGTAGAGCAGTGCGGGACCGGGCATATAGGCAAACACCAAAGTGGCGGCGGCAAAAGCCAGCAGGAGTTCAACGGGGGGCATGTTGTATCGTCCGCCTTAACCGGCCGCGGGCGAGGCGACAACGGGTTCGACATAGACCTGGATCCGGCCGCCGCACGACAGGCCGACCCGCCAGGCGGTTTCGTCCGCGACGCCGAATTCAAGGGTCGTTGGCTTGCCGGTGTCAATCACGTCGACAGCCTCGGAGACGACGGCCCCTTCAACACAGCCGCCGGAGACGGAACCTTCGAAATTCCCGTCTTCGTCGATCACCAGATGCGATCCGACCGGCCGGGGCGCCGAGCCCCATGTATCGATCACGGTTGCAAGCGCCACGCGCCGCCCGGCTTTGCTCCACTCCTCCGCCGTGCGCAGGATGTCGAGGGTGGAGGGTGTGCTGTCCTGGCTCATCGAACGCCATCTCCCTGTGTTTTCCAGCAATATAGGCAGGAAGGGCGCACAGAGAAACGGGTCAAAAGCACAAAGGCGCCGCCGCCCGGATCGATCCGGCAGCAGCGCCTCATTCTAAGGGCAGTTATTCGGCCGCGGCCTGAACGGCCGGGGCGGCGTCCTTAACCGAAACGTCCACATGGCCTTCGAAGGTTCCAAAATTGGCGATGAACATTTCAACCAGTCGCGCCGCCTGGGCGTCATAGGCACTTGTGTCAGCCCACGTCCCGCGCGGATCGAGAATGGATCCGTCGACACCGGGCACGGCGATCGGAACGGCGAAGCCGAAATAGGGATCTGTGCGGAACTCGGCCGTTTTCAGGCTGCCGTCGAGCGCGGAATTGAGCAAGGTCCGCGTATCCTTGATCGGCATGCGGTGGCCGGTGCCGTAGGCGCCACCTGTCCAGCCGGTATTGACCAGCCAGCAGTCCACATTGTGTTTGGCGATCAGATCCCGCAACAGGTTACCGTATTTCGAGGGGTGCCGGGGGATGAACGGAGCCCCGAAGCACGTGGAGAACGTCGCCTGCGGTTCCGTGACACCGCGTTCTGTGCCTGCAACCTTGGCGGTGTAGCCGGACAGGAAATGATACATCGCCTGGGCCGGCGTCAGTTTGGCAATCGGCGGCAGCACTCCAAACGC
This sequence comes from Roseibium sp., assembly GCA_017643215.1. GTDB lineage: Bacteria > Pseudomonadota > Alphaproteobacteria > Rhizobiales > Stappiaceae > Roseibium. The sequence continues at coordinate 295,121 of JAEPNV010000004.1, forward strand.
GTCAGCGGTCAGCATGATCACCGTCCTGGGCACGGGCGCCTGGCCGGTCGCGCTGGCATTTGAAATGAAATGGATCGGATAGGCCGCGCGGGTGTTTTCCGTCTTTGAGCCGTCGTCGAAATCCGGTACGCCGTTTTCGTCGAGCACGACATTCTCAAGAACCGTGCCGAAACGCTGCGTGGTTGCATAAATCTCCGGTTCGGCTTCGGCAGACAGCTTGATGGTCTTGGCGTAACAGCCACCTTCGAAATTGAACAGGCCGTCGTCGCTCCAGCCGTGTTCGTCGTCGCCGATCAAAGTGCGCGACGGATCAGCGGAAAGAGTCGTTTTGCCGGTCCCCGACAAACCGAAAAAGACGGCCGCATCGCCCGCATCGCCGACATTGGCCGAACAATGCATCGGGATGACGCCTTTTTCCGGCAGAAGATAGTTCAAGACAGTGAACACGGATTTTTTCATCTCACCGGCATAGGAACTGCCACCAATCAGGACGATGTTGCGCGTCAGGTCACACGCGATGACCGTCTCGGTCCGGCACCCGTGGCGTGCGGGGTCTGCCTTGAAGCTCGGCAAGTCAATGATCGTCAGTTCCGGCACAAAACCCGGCAGGTCCGACGCGTCGGGCCGCAGAAGAAGATTGCGGATGAAGAGCGAGTGCCAGGCGAATTCGGTGTAAACGCGAACCGACAGGCGATGGCTAGGGTCGGCCCCGCCATAAAGGTCCTGCGCAAAAAGCTCTTTGCCGGCCGCGTGGGCCTTGAAGTCAGCGAGCAGCGTTTCAAACTGTTCAGGCTGCATGGCCTGGTTGTTGTCCCACCAGACCGTGTCGCGTGTCGTATCATCATAGACGACGAACTTGTCCTTGGGCGAGCGGCCGGTGTGAATGCCCGTGTCGGCAACCAAAGGCCCGCCGGCGGCGATCCGGGCTTCTCCGCGCGAGATCGAATACTCATAAAGGGCAGGCTCGCTCTGGTTCCAGTAAACGGCTTTCAGGCCGGTGAGGCCGAAAGTCTCGACACCGTGAGAGGGATTCCTGACGCCTGTTTCTTGCATGATCCCGCAGTCCTCGTGATCTGGGCATTTGATGTGAACGATGAGCCGCCGCGTGCGCGCAGGTAAATCGACCCGGATTTCCAACACTCAACGCGGGAGGCGAACGTAGAGGATGCGCAAACACGCAACAAGATATCCGAAGGATGCAATTGGTTCTTTAATCGATTAAATAATCATAAGTTGGTGGAGATATTTAATTTGAGCGGCAAAATAAGTCCTGGTTGGTGAGGCCATGGGGGCACTGGTAAAACCGCCCACGTAAAATGGAACGGATGAACGATTTCTGCTGGTCATGGAATATCCGAACCGGGCCGGTGGGCACCCCCGATTGAGCGTGGCCAAGGTCGCATGCCGGCGTGATCTGAAATCCGTGCGTTGCCTTAATTTATGCGCATTTAAAGCGCCATGGGAGGCAGGGAACAGGCGCGGATCGCGCGTTGCCCTTTTGTTTTGAGAAACGGAACACCAAAAGCATGCCGACAATCGCCTTGGTCGACGACGACCGGAACATTCTGACTTCGGTGTCCATCGCTCTGGAAGCGGAGGGCTATCGGGTCCAGAGCTATACCGATGGAACTTCGGCACTTGAGGGTCTGCGGTCTGATCCGCCCGAACTCGCCATCTTCGACATCAAGATGCCGCGCATGGACGGGATGGAACTGTTGCGGCGTCTGCGCCAGTCCTCGGATCTGCCGGTCATCTTCCTGACCTCCAAGGACGATGAAATCGATGAGTTGTTCGGCCTGAAAATGGGCGCCGACGATTTCATCCGCAAACCGTTTTCGCAGCGTCTCCTGGTGGAGCGGGTGCGCGCGGTCCTGCGCCGGGCCCAGCCGAAGGACGCGGCCACGGCGCGCCCGGATGCGGACAAGCTCCTGGAGCGCGGCCAGCTTGTCATGGACCAGGAGCGCCACACATGCACCTGGAACAACAAGCCGGTGACGCTGACGGTGACCGAGTTCCTGATCCTGTCCGCTTTGGCGCAGCGTCCCGGCGTCGTTAAAAGCCGGAACGCATTGATGGATGCCGCCTATGACGACCAGGTCTATGTGGACGACCGCACCATCGACAGCCACATCAAGCGGCTGCGCAAGAAGTTCAAGATCGTTGACGATGATTTCGATATGATCGAAACCTTGTATGGGGTGGGATACCGGTTCCGGGAGGTCTGAAGGCGCCTTACATGGCGGTGGAGAGTGAAAAGGCGGACATCGTAACCCGTCCTGCCGCCGGCGGGGCGGACCGCTCCCAGTTGCGCCGGCTGTCCAACCGCCGCGTGCGCCGCCGGATGCTCTCCCGCGTCAGGCACGTCTTCGGCACGTATGTGCTGTCCTCACTGACCCGACGGATTATCGCGATCAATCTGGTCGGCCTGATCGCGCTTGTCATCGGCATCCTTTACCTCAATCAGTTCCGGGCGGGACTGATTGACGCGCGGGTCCAAAGCCTGTTGACCCAGGGCGAGATCATTGCCGGCGCGATCGCCGCATCGGCGACCGTCGACACGGGCGCGATCACCGTTGATCCGGAACGGCTTTTGCAACTCCAGGCCGGCGAAAGCATAGCCCCCGGCGGGGATGATCTTGAAACACTGGATTTTCCGGTCAATCCGGAACGTGTCGGTCCCGTGCTCCGGCGTTTGATCTCGCCGACCAAGACCCGCGCCCGGATCTATGATCCGGAAGGCATTTTGATCCTCGATTCCCAGCATCTTTATTCCAGCGCGCAAATCCTGCGGTTCGATCTTCCGCCGCCAAATGCGGAGGAAGAGGGCCTGCTCGACCGTATATGGCAATCGGTCAACAGGTGGCTGCGGCAAGGCGAATTGCCGCTCTATGAGGAGGTGGGGCCGGGCGATGGCCGGGCCTATCCGGAAGTCGAGGCCGCGCTCGCGGGATCGCCGGCGAGCGTGGTTCGCGTCTCCAGCCGCGGCGAACTGATCGTGTCCGTCGCGGTTCCGATCCAGCGCTTCCGGGCAGTGCTCGGGTCCTTGCTGCTGTCGACCCAGGGCGGCGACATCGACGCAATCGTGCGGGCCGAACGTATCGCGATCATGCGCGTGTTTCTCGTGGCCGCGACCGTCACGATCCTGCTGTCGATCTTGTTGGCGGGGACCATTGCCGATCCGGTGCGCCGGCTGGCCGCGGCCGCGGACAGGGTCCGGAAGGGATCGACCTCGCGCGAGGAGATTCCTGAGTTCTCTGAACGCCAGGATGAAATCGGCCATTTGGCCCGGTCGTTCCGGGAGATGACCAACGCGCTTTACAACCGGATGGACGCGATTGAACAATTCGCCGCCGATGTGGCGCATGAATTGAAAAATCCACTGACATCACTGCGCAGTGCCGTGGAAACATTGCCCCTTGCCAAAACCGATCAGGCCCGTGAGCGGCTATTGGAGGTGATCCAGCATGACGTGCGCCGCCTCGACCGTTTGATCAGCGATATTTCCGACGCCTCCCGGCTGGACGCGGAACTGGCCCGGGCGAAGGCGCAGCCGATCGACCTTGCGGTCCTTTTGCGCACCATCACGGCGGGCGCCAATCAGCGCCCGGACGGCGGGAATGTTACGGTCACGCTGACGGTTGCGAACGGGACCGGAGCCAAGCCCTATGAAGTGTTGGGCCACGACATCCGTCTCGGCCAGGTGATCAGCAACCTGATCGACAATGCCCTGTCCTTTTCTCCGCCTGGCGGAACGGTGCGGATCGGTCTCACCACGAAGACCAAGCAGATCCAGATCACGGTCGACGATGACGGACCGGGCATTCGGGCCGACAACACTGACCGCATATTCGAGCGGTTCTACACCGACCGGCCTGAAGGCGAGGGATTTGGGAACAATTCCGGGCTTGGCCTGTCAATTTCGCGTCAGATCATCGAGGCGCATCGCGGCACGATCGAGGCCGAAAACCGGATCGAACGCGATCCGGCGACCGGCATGGACCACGTGTCCGGTGCCCGGTTTGTCATCTTGCTGCCAAAGGATGACACCGCGTGACGGATCCCACCGTCCATGCAAATCCCACCGTCCATGCAAGTTGTGTCATCGTCGGAACGGTCGGAATTCTGCTGTGCGGCGCGTCCGGGAGCGGCAAGTCCAGTTTGGGCGACCGGCTTGTGGAGGCTACCCGCTGCCGCGGTCATTTTGCCGCCTGGGTGTCCGATGACAGGACCCGGCTGGAACAGGCCGGCAACGTGCTGATCGCCCGACCGGCGGCCGCAATTGCCGGACAGCTTGAGGTGCGCGGTGTTGGAATCATGAAAACCGCGTTTGAACCGGCCGCATCAGTGGATCTGATCCTTGATTTGAAACCGGCTCCCGAAATTCCGCGCTTGTTGGACGAGCAGGAACGCTCCGATACGATCGACAACTTGGTCCTTCCCCGGTTCCCGATTGCCGAGGGTCAGGTCGACGAAGCGCTGCGCCGGATCAGGTGGATCCTGCGTGGGCTGTTCCCGGATCAACCGGACTACTTTTGACTTCCGGCATGCGATTTTTCTTGCAAGGATGTTCCGGGTTGACGAGAGTGCAGGTCGCTTGGCTGGCGCCACATAGATAATCACCGGATCGGGCAACGGATGATCGGACTAGTACTTGTGACTCATGGCCGCCTTGCGGAAGAATTCAAGGCTGCGCTGGAACACGTGGTCGGTCCACAGGAGCAGATCGAAACCATTTCGATTGGTCCGGATGATGATATGGAGCAGCGGCGTCAGGACATTCTGGCCGCGGTGGAAACGGCCAACAGCGGTCAGGGTGTTGTGCTCTTGACGGATATGTTTGGCGGAACGCCCTCAAACCTTGCCATTTCGGTGATGGACGGAAAGTCGGTGGAGGTGGTCGCCGGCGTCAATCTTCCAATGCTCATCAAATTGGCCAGTGTGCGCGTTGATCGCAGCCTGACCGATGCCGTCGACGAGGCCCGTCAGGCCGGGCAGAAATACATTTCCGTCGCCAGCCAGGTCTTGTCGGGGCAAAGTTGACAAGAAGCATGAGCGCGCCGGTCCTTGAAAAAAGCTTCACGATCGTCAATCAGCGCGGGCTGCATGCGCGTGCGTCGGCAAAGCTCGTCAAATTGGTCGAGACCTTTTCATCGGCGGTCGAAGTCTCCCGGGACGGCCAGACCGTCGGCGGCACGTCCATCATGGGTTTGATGATGCTGGCGGCCAGCCACGGGTCAAGCATTCATGTGAGCGTCAAGGGACAGGACGCGGCGGAGACCATGACCGCGATCGCGGACCTGATTGAAAACGGATTCGGCGAGGAAGACTGACCGGGTCCAGTGCGCCCGCTTGTGCCGGGCACGCGGCCGAAACCAAACATGTCTCAGCCAAATTGATCTGGGCGGCCGATGGAACAACCTGATGACGATCGGACATTGCGGGCGGCGAAACGGGTCCTGGGTCATATTCACGAGGTGATCGGCGCCGACTTTCCCTTTGAGCTATGGGATGGATCGCTCATTCCGCCGCAACCGTCCGGCGGCGGACTGCGGCTCGCACTTTCCGCGGACGCGCTGCCGCGCTTGCTCCGCTCGCCCAGGCTCGCCACGTTGATTGATCTTTATGCCCGCGGTGATATCGACCCGCGCGGCGGTACCTTGTTTGAGTTCGCCGCCAAACGGCCCGCCGTGAAGACCCGATCGCTGATCGGAAAACTCGACAAACGGCTTGTGGCCAGTTGTGCGTGGCAGCTTTTGTTTGCGCCGTCGGGTCGGAGTTCGGCGACAAATGGCAGGGGGCGGGCTGGCCCGGGCGATCAAGCATCGGGCAGCAAGAAGGCCGACATTGCCTTCCACTATGATGTGTCGAATGACTTCTACCGCCTCTTTCTCGACCCGGACCTTCTTTATACCTGCGCCTATTTCAAGGATTGGGACACCGACCTTGGAACCGCGCAGGCCGACAAGCTGGACATGATTTGCCGCAAGCTGCGTCTGAAGCCGGGTGACCGGTTGCTCGACATCGGGTGCGGCTGGGGCGCGCTGATCTGCCATGCGGCCGAAAAACACGGCGTTACCGCGGTGGGCGTGACCTTGTCTGAGGAACAAGCCGCGCTGGCCCGGAACCGCATACGGGAGCGTGGCCTGGAGGACAAAGTCACGGTCGAACTGAAGGACTTCCAATATGTGACCGGCCCGTTTGACAAGATCGCCTCGATCGGCATGTTTGAACATGTGGGGATCGACAACCACGATGACTATTTTCGTCAGGTCCGGCGTTTGCTGCGGCCCAGGGGGCTCTATCTCCACCATGCCATCACGCGCCGTGGCAAGAAGGACCTGAAGGCGTTCCGGCGCAAGCGGCCCGAATACCGCACCTTGGTGCGCTATATCTTTCCCGGTGGCGAAGTCGACCACATTGGTCTGACGCTCACACATCTGGAGGCTAACGGATTTGAAGTCCACGATGTGGAATGCTGGCGTGAGCATTATGCCCGCACCACCCGGCTTTGGGCGGAAAACCTGATGGCCAACAAGGACGCTGCGATCGCCGAAACGGACGCGGCGCGTTACCGGCTCTGGCTGGCCTACCTGACCGGTGTGTCGCTCGGGTTTCAGCGCGGAACGATATCGATTTTTCAAACGGTGACGTCCAGACGCGACAAGGGCCCGTCCGGCCTGCCGCCAACCCGGGAAGACCTTTATCGTTGAAGACCGCGCGGCGGGCCTGCCTGTTGGCCTGGCGTGTGGCGATGGTCGCAATTAGGTATAGGCCTTGCAATTGTGAACCTAATTAAGTTCAATAGAAAATAATGAACCAAAAAAGGTTCATAAAAACGAATTGAACTGTGGAAAGGGCGGTATAGCGATCATGCGTGCCGGCCGCGGCCCATGGAAATCGCGCGAAAGGATGCCGGAGGTGACTTCAGCAATCGCCAAAACGCTCTACGCAGTGGTTATGGGCGATATTGTCGAGAGCGAACAGGCGCCATCCAAGCGTGTGCTGCACGATCACTTCAACACGGCAATCGACGCGGCCAATCGAAACCATGCGGATGTCATCGCTTCCCCCATGACAATTACATTGGGCGATGAGTTTCAGGGGGTCGTCATGTCGCGCGGGTCAGCGTTCAAGGTCGTTCACGATCTTCGATTGTGCCTGCTCCGTCACAACGTGCAATGCCGGTTTGTGATTGGTGACTTCAAGCCCGAGACGCCAATCAATCCGGACCGGGCCTGGAACATGCTTGGCAAGGGATTGGCGGAGGCCCGAGAACGGCTGGCGGAAAAGACGGATCCCAATGCTTACCGGTTTGTGCTTGGTGATGAACCTGCTTCGTCCGCCTTGCTGGATGCGGCTGGCTCTTCATTGACTTTTTTAGAAGGCGGCTGGACCAGAACGCAGCGCGCCCATGTGCTTGCACACTTCCTGGACCGTCTTTCCGTCCGTCAAATCGCAAATCAAAACGGGACCACTGAGCGGGCGGTATATAAAGTGCTCGGTGCGGCCCACTTGAATCTCTATCGCACGCAGCTTCAGGCGATCGAGGGCTTTTTGCGCGACTGTTCCCAGCAACCTGACCCATAGCCGCACCAAGACACGGAAGACGATCAGATGGAACCGCTTTTTGTGTTCTTGGGCTATGTACTCTTCATTCCGCTGATCTGGCAGATCGGAAACGCCATCATCAAATGGATCGTGTTTCGGGCGGTTGACGACAAGCTCGTCCTTGAACCTGAAAAACATGCCGAAGTGGTCCGTGGTGATGACATCGAAACGGCAGCTGCTCGTGTTCCAAAGATTGAGGACAGCGACGAAAAGGAACTAAAAGCCGGACGCGTTATTGGTCTTCTCGAGCGCGTCTTGATTGTCAGCGGACTCGTGCTTGATAAATGGGAAGTGCTGCTGGCGGTCGTCGCCCTGAAAACGGTCACGCGGTACAAGGAACTCGACACCAAGCTGAACGCCGAATATTTCCTGATTGGGTCCCTGGCCAGCATTGTCTGGGCGATCGCAATGGCGGTCTGTCTGCTGCTTTACGACCAACTGGCCGGATGGAGCGTGTTTCCATCCAGCCTTCTGGGAAAACCGGGCAGGCTGGCACCGCAAATCTGGCCTGCGAATCTATGATATAAAGAATTGTTTATATCTTTATTGTGGTATGCGGAAATGCGCGATATAACGCGGCGATATCTGGCGGCCGACTGCGCATTGATTTCGGATCTTGGGCCGCGTTTTCCGGCCTTGGCTGGACCCAATTGGCCGGTAGAGTGACCGGCAACGAATTTAGGACACCTACATGACCGACTTTATTGTGAAGGACATCAGCCTGGCCGACTGGGGCCGGACTGAAATTGAGATCGCCGAGCATGAGATGCCAGGCTTGATGGCATGCCGAGAAGAGTTCGGCGAGGCCAAGCCGCTCAAAGGCACGCGGATCGCCGGGTCCCTGCACATGACGATCCAAACCGCCGTGCTCATCGAGACGCTGGTCGCGCTTGGTGCTGAAGTGCGCTGGGCGTCGTGCAACATTTTCTCCACCCAGGACCAGGCTGCTGCAGCGATTGCCGCCGCCGGTATTCCCGTTTTCGCCGTCAAGGGCGAAACGCTGGAAGAGTATTGGGACTACGCCGACAAGATCTTCGACTTCGCCGAAGGCGCGAATATGATCCTCGACGACGGCGGCGATGCGACGCTGTACATCCTGCTGGGTGCGCGGGTTGAAGCCGGTGAGACCGACCTCATCGAAAACCCGACCTCTGAGGAAGAGGAATGCTTGTTTGCGCAAATCAAAAAGCGCATGGCGGCAAATCCGGGCTGGTTTACCAAGCAGCGAGACCTGATCCAAGGCGTGACTGAAGAAACCACCACCGGCGTTCTGCGCCTTTACGACATGCAAAAGCGCGGGGATCTGCCGTTCCCGGCGATCAATGTCAATGACAGCGTGACGAAGTCAAAGTTCGACAACCGGTATGGCTGCCGGGAATCCCTTGTCGACGGGATCCGGCGCGGAACCGACGTGATGATGTCCGGCAAGGTCGCTGTCGTCTGCGGCTACGGTGATGTCGGCAAGGGCTCGGCCCAGTCGCTGGCCGGGGCGGGTGCTCGGGTGATCGTCACTGAAATCGATCCAATCTGTGCGCTGCAGGCGTCCATGGACGGTTACGAGGTCAAGACCATCGAACAGGCGTTGCCCGAAGGCGATATCTATGTGACCGCCACTGGCAACAAGGACATTATTACCCTGGATCATATGCGCGGCATGAAAGACATGGCCATCGTGTGCAATATTGGCCACTTCGACAACGAGATTCAGGTCGCGGCGCTGAAGAACTTTAAGTGGCGGCCAGTCAAAGAACAGGTCGATATGGTCGAGTTTCCCGATGGCAAACGTATGATCCTGCTCTCGCAAGGCCGGCTGGTGAACCTTGGCAACGCGACCGGCCACCCGAGCTTTGTCATGTCCGCCAGCTTCACAAACCAGGTGCTGGCGCAGATCGAACTGTGGAGCCGCGGGTCGCAATACAAAAACGAAGTCTATGTGTTGCCCAAACACCTGGACGAGAAGGTCGCGCGGCTGCATTTGGACAAGCTCGGCGCGACATTGACCGAGCTTTCGGACGAGCAATCCCAATATCTGGGGATTAGCAAAGAAGGGCCTTTCAAGGCAGAGCACTACAAATACTGATTCGATCGCGGCTTGGCCGCTAGATATAGTATGTGCATCGGTGCGGCGATTCCGCCGCTCCTTAACGGGATTCATCGTTTCGGTGGGTCCCGTTAACTTTTCGGCAAGAGACTCTTCTGCGCGATTCGCAAAAAGGTTATGGTTTTAGCGAATCAGTGGCCAGGAGGCACACGGCTCTGATTTGCCTCCCAGAATGACCGGAGGCCCCCGACATTCCGGGGCAAGAGGCGGCGTAAGGGGATCATGGAATGCCGGCAGGCGGCTTGGACGGCGAGCGGTTTTGCGCGCCGTTGCGGGGAAGGATTCTGGCGACAGCACGGATGGTCGGCGCAGCGGCCGGCGTGACCGTGGCGGCGCAGGCTGCCCAGGCGGCCGATGGCGCGGCGCTGTCCCTCGCTGCGATCCAGCCGGAAGAAATGATGGTGTTCGGCGCCATTGGCGGCATGTGCGCCTTTGCGTTGACATCCGCCGTCGCCCTGGTCCGCCACCGCCGATTTGCAGGCCGGCTCGCGGACCGGCTGCGGCGCGAAAAAAGCGAGCTAAAACTGCAAGTTGACCGGCTTGAGTCGATGCTGAACACGGACGAGCAGCGCGTCATCGTGTGGACCGGGGACGGCGCCGTGCCCCAGGTTTGGGGCATTTTGCCGGAGCAGTCCGGCGTGCCGCGTGCCACCAACCAGCTACTCGCCTTTGGCAACTGGCTGTCCGCCAAGTGTTCGGCTGACCTTGAACGCCGCCTTGATGCACTATTCAGCCGTGGTGAGGCATTCTCAACGACATTGAAGACCCGGATCGGCAGCTATGTGGAGGCCATGGGCCGGACCACGGGCGGTGCGGTCGTGCTTCGGCTTCGGGATTTGACCGGCGAACGGCAGATGCAGGCCGAGCTTGCGGCCCGCAATGCGCGCATTTCCGGCGAACTGCACATGTTGCATGCCTTGTTGAACGCAATGCCTGCCCCGGCCTGGCAGAGGGATGCGGAAGGCAATCTGATCTGGGCGAACCAGGCTTATGCCGACGCTGTCGACGCACCGGACGCAAGAGCCGCAGTGCGCGACGGTACAGACTTCCTCGACGCCGGGGCGCGCGGTGCGATGGCCAAGGACCGCGATGATGACGGGTGTTTCCACTCCCGTATGCCGATCGTCACCGCCGGGGAACGAAAGGTCTATGAGGTGACCGACGTCAGCGCAAATGTGGGTGCGGCCGGAATTGCCGTCGATATCAGCGAACTCAATCAGGTGCGCAAGGAGCTCTCTCGCGCTGAAGAGTTTCACGGCCGTACGCTGGATCAACTGGCGACCGCCGTGGCGATCTACGGCGGTGACCGTAAACTTCAGTTCTATAACGCGGCTTTCCGGCAGCTATGGGACCTCGATCCGTCGGTTCTGGACAGTGGGCCGGAAGACGGCGCTGTCCTTGACATGCTCCGCGCTGGGCGCAAACTGCCGGAACAAGCCGACTACAGGGTCTGGCGCACCAAAATGCTGGAAAGCTACCAATCGGTCGAGGCGACCGAGAGCTGGTGGCATTTGCCGGATGGCCGCACGTTGCGGGTGATTGCCAATCCGCATCCGCAAGGCGGCGTGACCTACATCTACGAAAATGTCACCGAACGGCTGGATCTGGAAAGCCGCTACAATGCACTGATCCGCGTTCAGGGCGAGACACTCGACAACTTGTCGGAGGCCGTTGCCGTGTTCGGCTCGGACGGACGCTTGCGCCTCTGGAATCCGGCATTTGGCCGTATCTGGAACCTTGCCGAGGACCAGCTGGCGACGATGCCGCATATCAAGGAGATCCTCGAAGCCTGTGCCTTGCGTGCGCACGAACACACGGCATGGAGCCAGCTGGCTGAGAATGTCACCGGGCTTGTCGACAACCGGACCCAGGTCTCAGGCCGGATGGAACGCCACAACGGTGCCGTTCTGGACTACGCCACGGTCCCGCTGCCCGACGGCGGCACGCTTGTGACGTTTGTCGACGTGACGGACAGCGTCAATGTGGAGCGGGCGCTGGTTGAAAAGAACGAGGCGCTGGAACAGACCGACCAGATCAAGAACGCCTTCATTCAGCACGTCTCTTATGAATTGCGCTCGCCCCTCAACAACATCATCGGGTTCGCCGAGCTGTTGGGTGATCCGCGGTTCGGCGACCTGTCGGCCAAACAGAGCGAATACGCCGACTATATCCTATCCTCGTCTTCAGCCTTGAAGGCGATTATCGACGACATCCTGGATCTCGCCACCCTGGACGCCGGGATCATGGAGTTGGAGCTTTCCGAGGTCGATGTCGCAGCCGCCGTCGAGGCAGCGGTGGTGGGTCTGAAGGATCGGCTTGTAGACGCACGGATCAATTTGCGCACTCATATTCCCGGTGATATCGGCATGATGGTGGCGGACGAAAAGCGGCTCCGCCAAATCCTCTACAATCTGATTTCGAATGCCGTTCGTTATTCCAAGGAAGAGGGAACCGTCGACGTCACCTGCAGCCGGAAGCACGAAACGGTCGAGTTTGTCGTCAAGGACCATGGCTACGGCATTCCTGCCGAGATCCTCAGCCAGGTGTTCAACCGGTTTGTCGGTCACGACACCGGCGCGCGGCGTCAGGGCGCCGGGCTCGGACTGGCCATCGTCAAAAGCTTCGTCGAGCTGCACGGCGGCAAGGTCGATATCGATTCAGTTGAAGAACGGGGGACGACCGTAACCTGCACGTTCCCTGCAAAGCCGGAATTGACCGGAAGTGTTGCGGCTGAGTGATCTGGACGACGCCTCATGTCCGGTCACCTTATCAAGCCGCTGACCTCGCCCCGCTTCTGCTTTTCCCTGAAGGATGAAGCCGCCACAATCCGGCTGGCCGAGGACATGGCCGCCATCCTGGCGCCTGGCGACGTCGTGCTCTTGTCCGGCGATCTTGGCGCTGGAAAATCAACCTTTGCCAGGGCGCTTTTAAGGAATCTGGCCAAGGACCCCGATCTGGAGGTGCCGAGCCCAACCTTCACACTCGTTCAGTCCTACGATTTCGGTCGACTGAGCGTTGTGCATGTCGATCTTTACCGTCTGGAGGAGGCGGAAGAGATCGAGCAATTGGGTGTGGATGAAGCGGTGCAATCGGGGGCGGCCTTGATCGAATGGCCGGAGATGGCCGAGGAATTTTTGCCAGATGGCGCCCTTTGGATCCAATTCGCGCACGTGCCCGGCGAGGAAACCGCTGAACGGGTTGTCCATATTGCGGTGCCGGCACCTGGTTGGGAGGATCGCCTTGAGCGGACCTTCGCGGCCCGGGCGCTTTTGGACGGTGCCGGGTACACCGGTGCGCATCGCCAGCACTTGGCGGGTGATGCGTCTATCCGCCGGTTTGAGCGGATCGACCTTGGTGCGGAAAGCGCCGTTTTGATGGATTGGCCGGAACCGACCGGCGGGGCCGGCACAGCCGAAGCGCTGAGCTACGATAAAAAAGTGCACCTTGCGCCGGATTGCCGCGCATTTGTGGCGGTGGCCGGCGAGTTGCGGCGGCGCGGGTTCGGGGCTCCGGAAATCTATGCGGCCGACATGAAGGCCGGCCTGCTGCTTCTGGAAAACCTCGGGTCCGAAGGCGTGGTCGATGCGCACGGTCCAATTCCGGACCGTTATCATGCGGCGATTGAGGTCCTTGTCGAACTCCACAGCCGGTCCATGCCGGACGAGGTTCGTCTTGCTGACAACTCCGTATACCGCCTCGCTGCTTATGACACCCGGGCATTTGTAACGGAAGCGGAGCTTTATCTCGACTGGTACCACCGGCATAAATTGGGGCGGCCGGTCGACCATGCGGTACGGCAGGAATTTGGCCGCCTATGGACGGCGGTCCTTCAGAACCTGCCGGATGAAACCACTTGGGTCTTGCGGGACTACCACTCGCCGAACCTGCTCTGGCGCTCGAAGAAGACCGGTTTGGAACAGGTTGGATTGATCGACGTCCAGGACGCCGTCATTGGGCCGGCGGCCTACGATGTAGCGTCATTGACGTTCGACGCACGGGTGGATGTGCCCGCCGATCTGGAAAATGCCCTTTATTGCGGATATGTAAAATCACGCGGCGCGGCTGACCCGAGCTTTGATCAGGCCGGCTTCGCCGCCGCCTATGCCGTGATGGCCGCGCAACGGACGACCAAGATCCTGGGTATTTTTGTCCGCCTTGCACAGCGTGATGGCAAACAGGCGTATGTGCGCCACATCCCGCGCCTGGTCGGATATATGGGCCGGATTGTCCGGGATCCTGTACTTGAAGATCTCAAGGCATGGTTCGACCGCAACGGGCTGTTCTCAAGCTAAAACCGCGGAGCGAGGAAGAATGGCAGACACGCGTTTTCGGCCCACACATGCGATGATCCTGGCCGCCGGCCGGGGCAAACGCATGCGGCCGTTGACCGCCACCACGCCCAAACCCCTGATTGAGGTGAACGGCCGGGCTCTGATCGATCACGGGCTTGACCGGCTCACGTTGGCCGGGGTCAAGGCCTGTGTCGTGAACGTTCATTACCTTGCCGATCTGGTCGAGGTTCATGTCCGGCGCAGAAACGACATGGACATCCTCATATCGGACGAGCGCGACATGTTGCTGGACACCGGCGGTGGCATCAAGAACGCCTTGCCGCTCCTCGGACCGGACCCGTTTTTCCAGCTCAATTCCGATACGGCCTATTGGATCGAGGGCGTCAAGCCGAACCTGGAGCATATGATCGATGCGTGGGATGCCAGCCGGATGGACGCGCTGCTCCTGGTGGCGGAAACGGTCAAGGCTGTCGGCTACAACGGGCGCGGCGATTTTGAGATGGCCAAGGACGGCAGTTTGAGCCGCCGTCCGGAACGTGGCGTGACGCCGTTCGCCTATGCCGGCGCGGCCATCTTGCACCCGCGTTTTTTTGACGATGCGCCGGACGGTGTGTTTTCCATGAATGTCCTGTTCGACCGGGCCATTGAGAATGGCCGTTTGTTCGGCGTTCAAATGGAAGGCGTCTGGTTGCACATCGGCACGCCCGATGCGATCCGCGACGCGGAATATGCCGTGCGCGAGAGCGCCGCTTGACCGATGCCGGAGCCTGAACGACGGCCATCTGTTCATACCATCCCGGCCTCCGTTCCATTTTTGAAAACCCTGGCTCGGTCGCTGGTTGATGGGAGCCTGATCGACGGGTTCCGCCCGCTCGACGATCCGCTTTTGCTCCCGACCGCCACGCTCTATTTGCCCACGCGCCGGGCAGCGCGCCTCCTGCCGGATATCTTTCACGAGCTGTTTGATGGCCGTCCGGTCTTACTGCCGCAAATTCGACCGGTCGGCGATGCGGACGAAGACCACCAAGCATTAAGCGGGAAGCCGGACGCCGCGCCGTTGCCACCGGCCATGCCGCTTTTGGAGCGTCAACTTGCCATGACCCGGCTTGTGATGGCGTGGAAGGGCACGATGCGCCGGGACGTTTTGAGCCTCGGTCATGCAGAACCGCCCGGTGTCCCGGCATCGGCTGCCGATGCGGTGTGGCTTGCCGCCGACTTGCTGGCCCTGATGGATGAGGTCGAAACGGAAGGCGCCGACTGGTCGGATCTGACGACGCTGGTGCCCGAGGATTACGCGCGTTATTGGCAGATCACGCTCGATTTTTTGACCATTGTGCGTGACGCATGGCCCGCCTACCTCGCCGAGCGCGGCATGATGGATCCAAAGGCCCGCCAGGCGCAGCTGATCCGCGGCGAAGCGGACCGGCTATTGGCTGATCCGCCGGACGGCCCGGTCATCGTGGCCGGCGTCACCGGGTCCGTGCCGGCGACCGCCATGCTTCTCAAAAGCGTCGCGCACCTGCCGCAAGGAGCCATCGTCCTGCCGGGTCTCGACACGCGGATGGATACCGCTTCGTGGGGAATCCTTGATGGGCCGGACGACGCTGGAGATGGGAAAGGGCGGTCGATGCCGCGGCCGGTTGGCGGCGCATCGGCGCATCCGCAGTTTCTTTTGAAAAGGCTTTTGAACACGCTTGCGGTGAGCCGAAATGACGTGTTCAACCTCGGCGATCCGCCGTCGGACGGCATGCGGGTGCGCGAGCGGCTGGTGTCTGAAGCCATGCGCCCGGCCGAAACCTCGGATGGCTGGGACACGGCGCTGAGCCAAGGCGAGCGGCGAGACCTGTCCAAAGGCGTTAACAACATGGCGCTGATCGCCGCGCGCAACGAAGCCGACGAGGCCTTGAGCGTCGCAATTTGCCTGCGCGAGGGGCTGGAGCAGGGCCAAACCTGCGCGCTGGTGTCGCCGGACCGGTTCCTGACGCGCCGCGTCGCGGCAGAACTCTCCCGCTGGAACATCCAGGTTGACGACAGTGCGGGCCGGCCCCTTGATCAAACGCCGCCCGCGATCCTGGCCATTTTGACGGCCAAGCTTGCGGTTCATGGCTGCGAACCGATCGATCTTCTGAGCCTGCTGAAGCACCCGCTGGCGCGGCTGGGCCTGCCGGTCAAGGATATCCGCGCCGCAGCCCGGGCTTTGGAGCGCGGTGTTGTGCGTGGTCCTCGCCCGGCGCCGGGAACTGAGGGCCTGAAAGCGGCGGTCAGGGCCGCTCGGCAATCGGCAGGCTCCGCGCGGCGGGACCCGCCGCGCTGGAAAAAGATCCACGATGCCGACTGGCCGGCGATCGAAGATCTGGTTGACCGGCTGGCCGCCGCGCTGGCGCCGCTGGAAGACCTTGCCGCGCGCGAGGACCCAATGCCGGTCGTTGCGCTGACTGAAGCGCATGCGCACGCGGTTTCTGCGGTGGCAGTTGATGAGATCGGCAGCGACGCGGAGCTTTTTGCCGCCGAGGCCGGGGAAGCGTTCGCGACGTTTTTTGCCGAGCTGTTGGATGCCGGCGAAAGCGGACTTTCCGTGCGGCCGGGGGACTGGCCCGCGGTCTTGGGCGCATTGATGGCCGGGCAGGCAGTGCGCCGGCGCCTTCCAGGGGATCCGCGCATCCAGATCCTCGGCCCGATGGAGGCCCGGCTCCAGCACTTCGACCGTGTGATCCTGGGCGGATTGAATGAGGGGATCTGGCCGCAGCGCACCCGCAACAGTCCCTGGCTGAACCGGCCCATGAAGTCCGGGATGGGGCTCGATCCGCCCGAGCGCCGGATCGGTGCATCGGCGCATGAATTCTGCATGGGGCTTGGCGCCCGGCACGTTGTCCTGTCCCGCGCGGTCCGCGCCGATGGCGCGCCGACAGTGGCCTCGCGCTGGTTGCAGCGGTTGACGACGCTGGCCGGCCCTGAAGAGACTGAACGTATGGAAACACGCGGCGCGCACTACACGCGCCTCGCCGCGGCGATCGATCGGCCTGAAAGCCCGGTCAAGGGGGCGATGCGGCCGAGGCCGAAACCGCCGCTTGCCATACGTCCGAAGCAGTTATCCGTGACCGAGATCGAGCTTTTGATCCGCGACCCTTATGCGATTTTCGCCCGTCATATCCTTGACCTCCAGCCGGTTGATCCAATCGGTGGAGAACCGGGTGCTGCGGACAAGGGCATTTTGATCCACGATGCGCTGGCGCGGTTCCTGTCAGGCTGGGATGGCCCGTTTGATGAGACCGCCAAAGAGGACCTGATCCGCATCGGCGCGGAGGAATTCGAACCGCTAAGCGCATTTCCTGCGATCAAGGCGCTCTGGTGGCCGCGGTTCTTGCGGATTGCGGCCGGATTTGTCGATTTCGAGGCCGGCCGCGCGGACCGGGTGAAGGAGCGGTATCTGGAAGTCTCCGGCGCCGCGGAGCTGAGGGTGCCAGGTGCCACGTTCGAGCTGACGGGGCGCGCGGACCGCATCGATCTTTTGGTCGACGGCCGCCTGGCGGTGCTGGACTACAAGACCGGGCAAGTGCCGAGCCAGAAACAGGTCGCGGCATTGCTGGCGCCGCAATTGCCCCTGGAGGCGGCGATGATCGTCCGGGGCGGGTTCAAGGATGTTCCGGCGGACGCGCGGTTCGCGGAGTTTTTGTACCTGCAGCTCAAAGGCGGCGCGGACGCGGTTCTACTGACGCTGTGCAATCCGAAGGACAAGGATCTGGGCGAACTCGCCGAGGATGCTTGGTCCCGTTTGGAAACCTTGATCGCCCACTACGCCCAGCCGGACACCGGCTATCTGTCGCGCGCCCGCGTCATGCAGGAACGGGTGATGGCAGGCCCCTATGATCATCTGGCGCGCGTCGCCGAATGGTCCACGGAGACCGAGGGCGGCGAATGAGCGGTTTCGACATTCCAGCCCTCACCCGGGATCGTCAGGACCGAGCCTCGCAGCCCCGGGCATCGGCATGGGTGAGCGCCAACGCGGGGTCGGGAAAAACCTTCGTCCTGTCCCGGCGGGTCGTCCGCCTTTTGCTCGATGGCACCGATCCCTCGCGGATCCTGGCACTTACGTTCACCAAGGCCGCGGCCGCCGAGATGGCGACCCGTGTGTTCAATATCCTGGGCACCTGGGTGACCATGGACCGGGACCAGCTTGCCGGCGAACTGGAGGCGATCGAGGGCCGGCCGCCCAAGCCGGAGCGGATCGCTTTTGCCCGTAGACTGTTCGCGACCGCGCTCGAAACGCCGGGCGGGCTCAAGATCCAGACGATCCACGGCTTTTGCGAAGCGCTCCTCCATCAGTTTCCGCTTGAAGCCAATGTTGCCGGGCATTTTTCGGTGCTTGACGATCGCAAGGCCGGTGAACTGATGGCCGAGGCCCGCGCCGGGGCGCTGTTCTTAGCCGAAACCGATCCGCAAGGCACGTTGGGCAGTGCCCTTGGGACGGTCATCGACCTGATGAGCGACGGCGCGGCGCAAAAGGCCCTGGATGAACTGATCCGGAACCGGGATGGCCTGCGCCGCTGGCTGACCGACACCGGCGGGCTGGACATCGCGTTGGACGCCCTTGCTACCGATTTCGGCATCGATCCGCGTGCCGATCTGGCGGGCGCCGATCAGGCGTTCCGGGCCGAATGCCTGTTGGACGAGGTGGCCTGTAAGCGCGCTGCTCAGGCTCTGCGCGAAGGCGGCGACACAGATCAGGCGCGGGCTGTAGCCCTGGAAACGGCGATCCAGATCAAGGATTGCGCTGAATTCAGGGTCAAGTGGCAGCAGGTGTTTCTGACTGGAAAGCTGGAACCCAGAAAATCGCTGGCGACCAAGAAAGTCGCTGAGGCGTTTCCGGATATTGTGGCGGTACTTGAAGAGGAACAGGCGCGGGTCGTCGAGGCGCTCGCGCGAAGGCGCGTTCTGGTCACGTTCATCGGCACCGCCGCGCTCCTTCGGCTCGCCTCGGCCGTGATAGACAGATATGAAAACGCCAAGACTTCGCAAGGGCTTCTGGATTTTGAGGATCTCGTGGTCAAGACGGCCCGGCTGCTCGGGTCGTCCGACGCGGCGCAATGGGTTCAGTACAAGCTCGATCAGGGGCTTGACCATATTCTCGTTGATGAAGCCCAGGACACCAGCCCGCGCCAATGGGACGTGGTCGGTGCACTGGCCGGGGAGTTTTTTGCCGGCAGCGGCGCGCGCGAAACCGTGCGTACGCTGTTCGCCGTTGGCGATGAAAAGCAGTCGATCTATTCCTTCCAGGGCGCCGTGCCGGCCTATTTCGACGCCATGCGCAAGGTGTTTTCGAGCCGGGCCCAGCAGGCGCAGCACACGTTCCATTCCGTCGATCTGCAGCTCTCCTTCCGGTCAACGCCTGATGTCTTGAGCGCGGTGGATCTTGTGTTTCAGGACGAAGCGGCTCATCGCGGCTTGTCTCAGGACAGGAAGGCGCCGGTCCACGAGCCGATCCGCCGGGATCCGGGCCTGGTCGAAATCTGGCCGCTGGAGCAAGAGGCCGAGTTCAGTGAGCCGGAAGACTGGCGCGCCCCGATTGACCGGATCGGCACGGACGCGCCGGCGGTGCGGGTCGCGCGACGTATTGCCGAGACCATCGGCGGATGGCTTCGGTCAGGAACGGCCGGTGCCGGGGATATCATGGTTCTGGTGCGCAAGCGCGGCGCGTTTGTCGACCTGTTGAACCGGGAACTCCGCCAGCGCAACATTCCGGCCGCGGGCAGCGATCGTCTCGTCCTCACGGAGCACATCGCCGTTCAGGATCTTGCGGCCCTTGGCCGTTTCCTTCTTCTGTCCGAGGACGATCTCTCGCTGGCCGCGGTTCTCAAGAGCCCGCTTTTTGATCTGGATGATGGTCAGCTTTTGAAGATCGCGCGGGATCCGGACGGCCGGAAACGCGCCGGGACATTGTGGCAGAGCCTTGTGACGAGGTCCGCGGACGATGAGAACTGGGACCAGGTCCGGCGCCGACTGGAAGGTTGGCGAGCTCGGGCTGACTTCATGCCGCCATTTGAATTCTATGCGCGGCTTTTGTCATCGGACGGCGGCCGGCGCCAGTTCCGCGCCCGCCTTGGCGGTGAGGTTGACGATGTCCTCGACGAGTTCTTGAACCTGACATTGGACTATGAGCAGACCGGGACGCCGGGCCTGGAGGGATTTCTGGCCTGGATGGCCGCGGCGGCGACCGAAATCAAACGCGAACTGACCAGCTCCATAGGCCAGGTGCGGATCATGACCGTCCACGGGTCGAAGGGGCTCGAAGCGCGCTTCGTCATCCTGGTTGATGGTGGCGGCAAACCTGTCAATGCGGCACATGATCCGGCGTTTTTGCCAAAGCCGCGGGACAAGGCCGCGCTGTTGCCACCCGCGCTTGTCTGGTTGCCGCCGAAGATCGATCGCATCCCCTGGCATGACGCCGCCGTGGCAGCATTGCGGGAAGCGCAAGAAGAAGAGTACCGGCGGCTTCTTTATGTGGCCCTGACCCGGGCCGAAGACCGGCTCGTTGTATGCGGCTGGGAGCCGAGGAAGGGGATGGCCGAGGAGTGTTGGTACAGCCTTGTGCATCGCGCGCTGGCCCCAACGGCTTCAGAAGTCACCGGCGCGGACGGAACCACAATATCCTGGCGCTGGCGCCAGACCGGTGGATCGGATCCGGAGGCGTTCGAACCGACGCGCCCGCGGCCCGTGAGCGAACCGGATGCGGCGGGAGCCTCATTGCCGGACTGGCTGCACGCGCCCGCGATTCCAAGTCCGCGCCGACGGCGCCTTCAACCGTCCCGTGTCTTTGAACTGATGGAAGAAAAGGACGGGATCGAACCGCCATCGTCTGCGATGCGGTTAAAGGCGCGCCTGTCTGATCCGTCCTGGGCCCTGGAGCGCGGCCGGCTGGTACACCGGCTGCTGGAACTCTTGCCGGGCATTCCGTCTGCTGAACGACCAGCGGCGATGGAACGTTATCTTGACTCGGCGCTTCGCGGTCCATTGTTGGGCCGAAAGGCGGAATTTTTGCGCGAAATCGCATCAGTGATCGGCGATCCCGAGTTCGCACCCCTGTTCACCGGAAGGGCGCGTGCGGAAGTCCCGGTGATCGGCACGATCACCACCGCTGGCGGCGAGGAGATGACCGTTTCAGGCCAGATCGACCGGTTGATCGAGTTTTCCGATCATCTGGTGATTGTCGACTACAAGACAAATGCCCACGTGCCGGCAAAGGCCCAAACAGCACCGACCGACTATCTGGCTCAGCTTGCGGTCTATCGGAGGGTCGTTGAGGGCATCTTTCCAGATAAACCAGTCCGCACGGCGTTGTTGTGGACCGCCGCGCCGCGTCTGATGCCTGTTCCTCAGGAACTTCTGGATGAAACCTTCGACAGGCTGCGCCCGGACGGGACGGCTGCTTGACGTGCGGCTGTCGGCTCCCTACGTTCGGGCCAACGTTGAACGGGCTTGGCGCCCGTGTTTCCCTTCAGTCAAAAGAGATCGAAACCCATGGCTACCAGCACGATCACCGATGCGTCCTTTGAAACGGATGTCTTGAAATCGTCCGAACCAGTTGTTGTGGACTTCTGGGCCGAGTGGTGCGGCCCATGCAAAATGATCGCGCCCGCGCTGGAAGAGATTTCCGAGGAAATGGCCGGTCAGGTGAAGATCACCAAACTGAACATCGATGAGAACCAGGACATGGCCATGAAATATGGCGTCCGGTCGATCCCGATGCTGATCCTGTTCAAGGATGGCGAGCCCATGGCGACCCAGGTCGGCGCCGCGCCCAAGGGCAAGCTCGCGGACTGGATCAAGAGCGCGCTTTAAAGCGGCGCGCCGATAGCGACAACCATCTGCTTGACGGCGGGGAGCGGGTATGCCTAGAGCGTATCCGCGCCTTGGCCAATGGCACCATAGACGCAAACTGTTGACCGGAAGTCGAACGGAACACCCATGAGCGACGAAAACTCCAAACCGGATCCTCAGCCCGAAGACGCGCCCGAAGCAGCAACTGCGGACCCGGCGCAAGACCAGCCCGATCCGATCGAAACGCTGCGGTCCGAAAACGCTGATCTGAAGGACCGCACCCTGCGGGTGATGGCGGAAATGGAAAACCTGCGCCGGCGGACGGAAAAGGAACTGAGCGACGCCCGCCAATATGCGGTGTCGAGCTTTGCCCGCGACATGCTCACGGTGGTCGACAATCTGCGCCGGGCCCTGGACTTTCTACCCGATGATGACCGCCGCAACGCGGATGCCGGGATCGCCTCGCTGATCGAAGGCGTTGAGATGACCGAGCGCGAGCTGTTGAATCAGCTCGAGAAGAACGGCGTCAAGAAACTGGAGCCCGAGGGCCAGAAATTCGATCCCAACTTTCATCAGGCCATGTTCGAGGTACCGAACACGGATGTGCCGAACAACACGGTCGTTCAGGTGGTTCAGGCCGGGTATGTGATTGGCGGACGGGTGTTGCGGCCGGCCATGGTCGGCGTGTCGAAGGGCGGCCCGAAAGAAGCACCCTCGCCCGACCCGGCGAAGACCACGGGCGAAGCCGGCCAAACCGTCGACAAAAGCGCCTGATGATCGATTGCCTCTTTGAGGCGTGATGGATCCGCCGGTTCGGCCGGGACGACGGCGGCCGGGCGGGGTGGGCTGCAATGCTGCTGCAGTTTCTTGACTATGTTGGCGTTGCGGTCTTTGCCATATCCGGCGCAATCGTCGCTTCGCGGCGCCAACTCGATTTCATCGCGTTTTTGTTCTTCGCAACGCTGACCGGCATTGGCGGTGGCACATTGCGCGACCTCATTCTGGGCGTGCCGGTCTTTTGGATCGACTCCGAAGGCTATGTGCTGGTGTGTCTCGGCGTGTGCGTGGCAATGTGGTTTTTCGCCGCCCGCGTTGAACGGTTCGGAAAACCGCTGAGATGGGCGGATGCCGTCGGTTTGTCGGCCTATTCGGTCATGGGGGCGGCGAAGGCGCTCGCCGTCGGCGATACGGCGCTGGTTGCCGTGCTGATGGGCGTTGCGACAGCCACGTTTGGCGGGATCCTGCGCGACACCATCGCCGGGGAACCTTCAGCGATCACGAAACCGGAGATTTACGTCAGTGCCGCCTTTGCGGGCGCGGGCACTTATGTTGCGCTGGCGATGGTTGGCGTTGATGGCTGGGGTGCTGCGGCGGCCGCAATGCTCTTGGCGCTGGTTTTGCGCGGCGGGGCGATTGCGCGCGGTTGGACGCTGCCGGGCTATGGTAGCAAGCGTTCGTGAATAAAAAACGTCCGATGGGTCTTGAGTGATTATAAAAAGGACTGCTGGCCGTCAGGAGCGGGCAACCAACAGCATCCGGGGCCGCACCGTCCGTTTCAGTCGGCGCGCAAGTTTCGGGCGCGGCGCCCCCAAGATGTGTCAATCAATGCCAGGTTCACGTCAGTCCGAACGCGGCGGATAGGCCGATGATCGCGATCGCGAGCATAGGCAAACTGGCCCAGTAGGCCATTGTCGTCAGCATGTCGACCTCCAGAAACGCTTGTCTGTGACATGCCCCCCGTCTGCAAGGAAATATGGGGTCCTGGACCGGCAGTTTGGAGGAACAACCGTTTCACGTTTGTGTGTGGGGGATTGTGCCGGTCTTCAGGCAATGAAAAAGCCGGCTCAAGGGCCGGCTCTTTTCATGGGATTTCGGTCGGTTCGTCCTAGATGAGGCCATTTACAGCCGACATGGAAACAATCACCAAAAAGATGGCTGGCAGACTGGCCGCATAACAATAGGTCCTGATCATCTTCTCCTCCAATCGCCGGAATGTGATGAGGTTCACTTTATCAAAATGTCGCCAGAAAACCGTGATGCGCAACACAATTGTGTTTTTTGGTGGTAGATGCGCAATTTTCTAACTCTTGAGAAAAACATGACCGGCCGTTGCCATGTCTGCGATCCCGGTCGCCGGGCCGGCGGCAAACAAAGTCCGCTGCCCGTAGAACCTCCGCCCGGCTTTGTGGCCCTGTGCCAAGTCCCGCAAGTCGGCTGCGATTTCATCCGCTTCGCCTAGGCCGTGCCGCGTCCGATCGCCGACGAACAACCGGCATTCCTCTGAAACGCTTGAAGGCAGGGCCCCGGTCGCTCCCAGAAGGTCGATGTGAATTCCAACAGGCAGATCGTTGGCCGCGCCGGCAAGGGCATCGACGGATGCCGCAAGCACCATATCGGCGCCTTCGGCGGCGGCGCCAATATCATCCGTCCGTCCGACTGTGATGGCGTTGGGCGCTTCCAGGGCGCACAGCTTCTTCTCAAGATCCGGGCTGCCCCCGGCAAGCAGGATGGAGCGCAGGCTCCGCACGGTCGCGTGTGCGGCAACGAGATCAACGACAAGCGGATGATCGCCGATGATTAGAAGGCGTTCCGAGTCTTCGCGGGCAAGATAGGATGCGGCGAGTGCATGTGTGGCGCAACTGCTCCAGCGGGTCAGGCGAACGCCGTCGAGAACGGCGATTGGATGCGCCGTCGCGCCGGAAAACAAGAGATAGACGCTGGAACCCGGGCCCCCGCCAGAGGCAGGCCCTGGTTGTTCGGGGCCGATCGCGAGCCGGCATCCGATGTAGCCGCGGTTGGTGTGGCCCTGGCGCTCGAAATCCGTCCAGGACGGGATGGCGCTCATGGTCAGGGGAACCGTCTCCGGCCGGGCGATGGTGAATGTGTCCGGCGCAGGGGCAATCAAGGCTGACCGGTAGGTCCGGCGCAAGGTTTCAATGAGATCTCGATGAGAGAGGGCGGTGTCGATCTGGTCGGCGGAGATCACACGCATTGACAAAGTGCTTCAGGCAGCCCGCCGATCACCCGGGCCGGTCAGTCGGGGCCGGTTCGGATCCATGCCGTCAAGAGCGTCCTCTGAGCGTTCGCGCAGTTGATCAGCTTCGCGATGCCACCGGTCCGCTTCCCGGCGTTTTGTTCGTGCTTCCTTGCGCCATTTGCCCTGTTTGGCCCAGGCGCCAATGCCCCCCAGCACAATGCCCACGGCAAGGCTGGCGAAAATGACCCAGAACAAGGGGATATCCGCAATGGTCAGGCGCGGGTCCTGCGGATCAAACGGATTGAGGGAGAGGGAAACCGTGTGCCGGTTCGCGACGGACAAAGGCACAAGAAAAACGGCCACGGCAAGAAGGATGATGTTCTTGACGAAACGGGTCAAAGCGGTCTCCTGGATCTCTACCTGTCGGCTTTCGCACTTAATGTCAGCTGTCGCCGTGGTCGACACCGCCGTTGAGGCGCAGGCGCATTTCTTTGCCTGTCTTAAAAAAGGGGACGAATTTTTCTTCTACTTCAACCTTTTGGCCTGTTCGCGGGTTGCGGCCAATCCGAGCCGGGCGGTTTTTGACCGAAAACGCGCCAAAGCCGCGCAGTTCGACACGATCGCCGCGCATGAGCGCCTCTGTGATTTCATCGAGGATGGCGTTGACGATGTTCTCGACATCGCGCTGATATAAATGCGGATTTTGTTCCGCGATATGCTGCACCAGCTCCGATTTTATCATTTGGCGCCCCCTCGAACCGCTGTCGTATCTTCTGCCGCTATCGGAGCCTGCCAAACGGATACGAGACCGTCAAGCGTAAGACCTCGGGGAATCAGCCCCTTAGCTTCATCAAGGCTGTCGGTCAGGGCCATTCCAAGACCCTGGCCAAGGTTTCTGGCAAGCGATGCTGTGAACGGCAAATCGCTCAACTCGTCCTCGATGGACCAGGTCACGATGGGCAGGTCCTCCGGCACGTTTTTTTCGTCTTCGAGCCAGGAAACGGCGACCGCTTCACCGCCAATCGCGTCGATCAAAGCAGCTTCCTTAGCGGAATGACCGGTAAAGATCCGTCCGTCCGCAAGGCCGCGCGCGATGGACGGATCAAGTGCCCGCCGGTCTGCGACGAGCGCGACGAACCATTCGTAGGAATCCGTGACAAGGTCGGAAAGCATTGCCTGCGCTTCAGGCGTTGCCGGCGAATAGAAGTCCGGTTCCGCTTTCAAGGACGAGCTTTTCACCGCGTCCATGCTGATCCCGAGAGTGTCCAGCAATTCTGCGACGTTGCCATATTGGAAATAAACGCCGATCGAACCCGTAATCGAATTGTAACGAGCAACTGTATGATCCGCTGCAATTGCAATCATGTAGCCGGCCGACGCCCCTACGGTGCGGATTTCAGAGACGACCGGTTTTTTGTCGGCAAGCTGTCTGACGGCCTCGTAGATCGCTTCCCCACCGGTGGTGCTGCCACCTGGAGAATTGATCGACAAGATCACGCCCTTTACGGCGGAGCTTTCGGCCGCTCGGTCGATCATCTTCACGAGGTCACGGTTTTCCACGATGACGCCTTCGATCGGAATCCTAGCGATGTGCGCGGACCGTTTGGAAGTGGTCGAAAAACCCGAAAAGTACCCGATCGCACCGATCAGGAAAACAGCGACCAGCGCGAATGCGATCACCCGCCAAAAGGTGAGTTTGCGGCGCATGCGCCGCCGGTCCACGATCGCGTCGATGTCAACAGTCATCGAGCTGCGGCCTCCTGCTGTATGAAGTCTTTCGGGCCCATAGATAGGGCCAGTCGCCGCACAATTGCAAACGCTTTGGGATCGAAACTGGCGTTAACGGGCAGCGCGCACTGCGCGCAGTCCATCTGATGCCGCGCAGAAAAAAGGCCCGGCGGTGCCGCCGGGCCTCAGACTGCTGACAAACCGGCTTGTCTTTAGCCAGTCATGCTCGGGCATGGCCCGAGCATCCATAACGATTTGATTTTCATGGATCCTTGGAACCGTGTCCGAGGATGACCACGGAAAAATCGGGGAGTGGCATCAACTTCAGGCCCGGCGTTGCCGCCGGGCCCTGTTCTTTGCAGACGGTATAAACTTCAGACTCAGTCTTCGTCGCGCGCCTTGAGGGCGGCCCCGAGAATGTCGCCAAGCGATGCGCCGGAGTCCGAGGATCCGTACTGCGCGACGGCTTCCTTTTCCTCGGCGATTTCCAGTGCCTTGATGGAGGCCGACACCCGGCGGGTCTTTTTGTCGAACTGCGTGATCCGCGCGTCGAACTTTTCGCCAACGGCAAACCGTTCCGGACGCTGCTCGTCCCGGTCGCGGGACAGATCGGCGCGGCGGATGAACGCCGTCAGATCGCTGTCGGCAATCTTGACGTCCAGTCCGCTGTCCTTGACTTCGGTGACCTCGCACGTGACGACCGAGCCCTTGCGCATTTCGCCGGCTGCGCCCGATTCCATCGGGTCGCCGCCCAGCTGCTTGATGCCGAGCGAAATCCGCTCTTTTTCAACGTCAACGTCAAGAACCACCGCGCGGACCATGTCGCCTTTCTTGAACTCGTCGATGACTTGTTCGCCTGGGCGGTTCCAGTCGAGGTCGGACAAGTGCACCATGCCGTCCACATCGCCGTCGAGACCGATGAACAGGCCGAATTCGGTCTTGTTCTTGACTTCGCCTTCGACCTCGGTGTTGACCGGATACTGTTCGGCGAACGCATCCCACGGGTTTTGCAAGGTCTGCTTGAGACCGAGCGAGATGCGGCGCTTGACCGGATCGACTTCCAGGATCATCACCTCGACTTCCTGTGAGGTCGAAACGATCTTGCCCGGATGGACGTTCTTCTTCGTCCAGGACATTTCGGAAACGTGGATCAGGCCTTCGATGCCCGGCTCAAGTTCCACGAATGCGCCGTAGTCGGTGATGTTGGTCACGCGGCCGGTGAACTTGGCATCGATCGGGTACTTGGCTTCGATGCCATCCCACGGATCTGTTTCAAGCTGCTTCATGCCGAGGCTGATGCGGTGAGTTTCCTGGTTAACCCGGATGATCTGCACCTTGACCGTCTGGCCGATGGACAGGACTTCCGACGGATGGTTGATCCGGCGCCAGGCGATGTCGGTGACATGGAGTAGGCCGTCGATCCCGCCAAGGTCGACGAACGCACCGTAGTCGGTGATGTTCTTCACCACGCCTTCGACGGTCTGGCCTTCTTCCAGGCTCTGGACCAGTTCGGACCGCTGTTCGGCGCGGGTTTCTTCCAGAACAACCCGGCGGGAGACAACAATGTTGCCGCGGCGCTTGTCCATTTTCAGGATCTGAAACGGCTGCGGCGTGTGCATCAGCGGGGTCACATCGCGCACCGGACGGATGTCGACCTGGGACCGCGGCAGGAAGGCCACGGCGCCATCAAGATCGACAGTAAAGCCGCCCTTGACCTGATTAAAGATCTGGCCGGTGACTTTTTCGTTGGCCTCAAAGGCCACTTCAAGACGAACCCAGCTTTCTTCGCGGCGTGCCTTTTCGCGCGACAGGACGGCTTCACCGAGCGCATTTTCCACGCGCTCCAGGTAAACTTCGACTTCGTCTCCGATCGCCATTTCGCCGTCGCGGCCCTTGGCGCCGAATTCCTTCAGCGGCACACGGCCTTCGACCTTGAGGCCGACGTCGATGACGGCCAAATCTTTTTCGATGGCAACAACGGTGCCTTTGACGACCGCGCCTTCATAAAGGTCAGTATGGGTAAAGGACTCTTCGAGAAGAGCTGCAAAATCCTCGGTGGAGGGGTTCAGTTGGGACATTGATACTCCTGGCGCCAAATCTGGCGAACCGCCGGCGGGCTGGTGTTGGTATATGGACCCATCGGGCTTCCGGGACATGCGAATGGCATTGTCCTTCCGGCTTCGGCAGACACGTTGCTGCAAAAGCCGGGCCGGCGGTCGGAAGACTGAGGATCCGGTTTGTCTCACGGCGCCACGGCACCGCGTATTCCGTTACTCAAGACCGCGCTGCGAACACACTGACGCGGACCTTCAAACGCAAGAAGGGGCGCGTCCATCCGACGAACCCCCGATCATCACGAATGCATGGCGCGCTCGACAATATCCACAGCGGCCTTGAACGCGCTTTCTATATCCATTTCCGTGGTGTCTAGCAAGTGGGCATCGTCGGCTTTGCGCAGCGGCGCCACAGTGCGCTGGCTGTCACGTTCGTCCCGGCGTTTGAGATCGTCGAGCACCGAGGCGTAATCGGCGGCATTGCCTTTGGAAATCATCTCGTCGGTTCGGCGCAGGGCACGGGCTTCAGCCGAGGCGGTGACGAACATCTTCACGTCCGCCTTGGGGCACACCACCGTTCCGATATCGCGGCCATCGAGGACGGCGCCGGGCGGTGTTTCGGCAAATCCACGCTGAATGCGCACCAACTCGCTCCGGAGCCCGCCGAGCACGGCGATCCGGGACGCTGCCTCGCCGATTTCATGCGAAGAAAGAACGGTCTTGTCCATTTGTGCCAGGTCGAGATTCCGGGCAATATCAAGCGCCACGGCCTCATCGCCGAGCGGCAGACCCTTGGCCAGCAGAGCGGCGGCCACGGCCCGGTATGTCAGCCCGGTGTCCAGATGACGCAGGCCGAAATGCGTGGCCAGACGCCGGGCCAACGTGCCCTTGCCCGACGCAGCCGGGCCGTCGATCGCGATGATCATGCCGCCTCGCCCTTAGTCTCGACGATCCTGGCGCCAAGACCCTCGAACAACGTGGTGAACGTCGGAAAGCTCGTGGCGATCACACTGCCATCGTCCACGGTGACCGGATCCGGGCTGGCAAGGCCAAGGACCAGGAACGCCATGGCGATCCGGTGGTCCAGATGGGTCGTGACCACGCCGCCACCAATGCGGTGGGCTCCGCCCGTCACGGTCAAGCTATCGTCGCCTTCGACACAGGGAATGCCGTTGGCTTCCAGCCCGCGCGCAACAGCGGCGAGGCGATCGGATTCCTTGACCCGCAATTCTTCCAATCCCGGCATATGGGTGTCGCCGTTTGCAAAGGCCGCGGCGACGGCCAGGACCGGATATTCATCGATCATGGACGGTGCCCGGCTTTCTGGAACCGTGACCCCGGTCAGCTGACTGGCGCGAACCCTGATATCGCCGATGTCCTCACCACCCGACTGGCGCCGGTTCAGCACCTCGATCTGGCCGCCCATCTCCTGCAACGTGGTGATCAGGCCGGTGCGGTGCCCGTTGAGCAAGACCTTCTCGATCGTCACATCGGAGCCCGGGACGATCAATGCGGCGACGATCGCAAACGCGGCTGATGACGGATCGCCCGGCACCTCGATATGCTGGGGCACAAGTTCCGGCCGTCCTTTGAGACGGATCACCCGTTCTCCGTCCTCGTTGAGCGCGACGGAAATGTCTGCGCCAAAACCCTTGAGCATGTTTTCGGTATGGTCCCGCGTTGGAACGGGTTCGATGACGGTCGTGATTCCCGGCGCGTTGAGACCCGCCAGGAGCACGGCCGATTTGACCTGCGCGGACGGCACGGGCACGCGGTAGGTGATCGGAAGCGCCTGACCTGCGCCGCGAATGCTGGCTGGCAATCTATCGCCGGACCGCGCGAGGACCGTTGTCCCCATGTCCCGCAAAGGGTCCAGAACCCGGCCCATCGGCCGTTTGGACAAGGAGGCATCGCCGACGAAGGTCGCGGCGATATCGTGGGTGCCGAAGATCCCCATCGTCAGGCGGACACCGGTGCCCGCATTGCCGAAATCAATCACGTTCTCCGGCTCCAAAAGGCCGCCAAGTCCGATGCCGTCAATTGCGTAGGTGCCGTCTTCCTGTTTTTCGATGACGGCCCCAACCGCCCGCATGGCGGCGGCGGTCGCCATGACGTCTTCCGATTCAAGCAGGCCGACGGCTGTGGTCCGGCCGATCGCGAGCGCTCCGAACATCAGCGCGCGGTGGGAGATCGACTTGTCGCCTGGCACGGTAATCGTGCCGCGCAGCGGTCCGGTCGAATGTGCCTGGAGCGGTTTGGGCGAAGCAGCATGCGCCATGCGGGGTGTCCAAGGTGGTTGGGTCCGTAAGGGGCTGCTTTCCTATCACGCGGAATTCAGCCCGTCATCCGTCTGGCGCTTTCATTTTTGACACCATCGGTGCAGAACGGCAAAGATGGTGTCCAAATTTGGTGATTTGGCTTTGACATCGGGGCGGTCTTGAGGCAATGGGGCGCCGCATATTGTCGTCACAACACAAAGGGTGAGCACAGTGGCAAAACCGGACCTTGGCACAAAGCGGCTGTGCCCGAGCTGCGGCGCGAAATACTACGACCTCAATCGGGATCCGATCACCTGTCCGAAATGCGGGACGGTTTTCGAGGTTGTCATGACATCGCGCGCGGCCAAGGCGGCAAAGGTCGAGGAAAAGCCGGCGGAGGATGAAGCAGAAGAGGACGCCGCGGCACCGGAACTGGTCACCTTGGAAGAGGCCGATGCGGAAGCCGAGGGCGCGTCTGACGATGTGCCGGACATTGACGGCGATGACGTCGATCTTGAGGATGAGTCATCGGACGACGAAGACGTTTTCATCGATGAAGAGGATGAAGATGACGAAGCCGTGCCTGGCATTCGCGTCGAAATCGACGATGATACGGACCGCTAAGTCGCTGTAAATCAAGGCCGGGCTTGGCTGCGGCGACCGCCTTATGCCGGGCCCGGATTTCGAGCGATTTTCCGCTTGATCAATGGCGGCGGCATGGATATGTTCCGCCTCCATCAGCGCCGGAGACCCATACCGGCCGCCAAATGGAACGGGGCCATAGCTCAGTTGGGAGAGCGCTACAATGGCATTGTAGAGGTCAGGGGTTCGACTCCCCTTGGCTCCACCATTTCTCCCACAATCATTGCGTCCGCGGGTGCGCCTTGACCTGGTCCGCGTGCGAACGGTCCGGGCGAGGGATGCTGGGTTTCAAACCAGCCAGATGCCGTCATCAATCAGGCTTGCCACGTTGGCCTTGTTTTCCGGGCTTTCGGAAAAGCCGAACAGGACCTGATCGCGGGTTTGGCCGCCGTTCATATTGGAGAGCCAGCCGGCGAGACCGGCCGCGTCCGGCGCCCTGTTCAGAACGTTGTTGTACAGCAGGGTGAGGAAGGCCGTGTCGTCGATGCTGGCTCCGTAAGTCTGTTGGAACTCAGCGGACTGAATGAAGGCACCCGCCATCTGGAAAATGGTCATGCCCTGATCCATCAGCGTCACGTTATGCGACAGGCCGGCATCGTCCGGCGTGCGGTCGAACGCCGCCTTGTAGAGCCGGTAGGTCTGCCCGGAGTTGCCGGTCAGATCAAACGCCAGTGTCCCGTCGGTGAATTGCAGGCGCTCGACATTCGAGAACGTATCGCTGCCGGTCTGGCTGCCGGACAGATTCAGTGTCGTGCCGCTGGAGTTGACGGTGACCGCGCCACGGGCAGCCCCGACGATCACCGTGTCGAGGCCGTCCAGACCGTCCCATGTGTCGTTGCCGGTCGTTGCCGTGAAACTGTCATTGCCGCTTGTTGCCGCTCCGCTGACTTCGTCGGATCGTGCGTCGACCTTGACGTTCTGGCCGCTGACGGTGACTTGCTTGGAAACCGTGCCACCAAGGCTGCCGCCTGAAAACGTTACGGTGTAAGACCCATTCGCGACTTCCAGCGCGTAGGCGCCCGACGCCCAGGACGTGGTGGAAAAGGTGCCCGACGACCCGGTCGCCGTCACAGTGACGCTCCCCAGCCCCTCGCCAATGTCGTAAAACTGGTCGCTGTCACCGTCATTGATGACAACACCGGTTAAAAACATCCGTCCGCCATGGGCGAAGTTCTCGGTCAGCATCGAGGTGTTGGAAAAGGTGGTGCCGCTTGAGGTGTAGGCGCCGACCTGTTGGCCGATCCCGATCTCGCTGAAGGTCTCATGCAAAATGTTTGTGCGGTGGCCGGACGACTTGAACAGGCCCTCGTGGTGGCTTTCAATCGTCGCGGCATTGAAGCCGACGCTCGACGTTGTGCTGGCGCGCAGCGAGATGTTTTCTCCGGTTGTCCAACTCCCGCTGGCGGACGTCCAGCCGGCAGTGAACATGCGGTCACTGGCGCTTGATCCGTCACTGCCCGTGTGGCTGAAGTAGTTGTCGGTCAGCATGGACTGGCTGTGGGTGTCGGCGGACGTATTCAAAAAGGTTGAAAACGCCAGCGGCGCCTTTGCCGTCCCGCTGATGGTTCCAGGCGTGAGATTGTCATTGAGGCCGATTCCGTACCGGACGGCCTCCGCGTTGGGGTCCGAGCGTGCCCGATTGACCAGTTCGAGCATATAGGTTTCATAGGCCGTCGGCGCTGACATGGTTGGTTTCTCCCATAATCACGGATATGCAGCCAATCTTCCTGGTCAGATCCTGACCCACGTGAGTCTGCGACATGACGTCCGGTGGCTTTGACTTCTAGATCCGATGCGGTGAACTCGCTTGAACATGCTTGTAGATTCGGGCCGGCTCCGGAGGACCATTGCATTTGCGGTGCCGATCCGATCAACCGATTGTGCCTATAAGTTTACACAAAACCAAAAGGTTGGATGTGACAAGAATCACGCCAAGGTTAAGTCCCAGAGACGAATTGGAGGTGCATTTCGTGAGACAAGCGCCAAGATGGCCGGAATAGGCCCGCACAGCGTATGGGGCGTATGGTCAAGCAGAGAGTTCAGGCCAAATCGTCGGCTCCGTTTCACACGATGGGCCGTGCCCAGTTCGCCTGCGCCGGATTTCCTTGATCTTGTCCGATGCGTCTTTCGGCGAAATGCATCTCACATGCGTCAACAAGGCCTGAACTTGGCCGATCGTAGATGGTGCGCCCTTGGCATTTGAACTGTCCGTGCTTTTCCTGTCCGCGTTGTTTGCCGCCACTTTGCTGCCGGGACAGTCTGAACTGGGACTGGCATATCTCGTGACCAGCCAGCCGGCGGGCGCGGCACTCTTCATTGCGGTCGCCAGTGTCGGCAATACGCTGGGCTCCGTGGTGACGTGGGGCCTTGGCCTTGGCGTCAACCGGTTCAAGTCACGCCCCTGGTTTCCGGTTTCACCGGAACGGCTGGCGAAAGCCGAAATCTGGTACCGCGGTTATGGCTATTGGAGCCTTTTGCTGAGTTGGGCGCCGGTGATCGGCGATCCCTTGACCTTGGCGGCCGGCGTCATGCGGGAGCCGTTCTGGCGGTTCCTCCTGTTGGTGGCGGTCGCGAAGACCGGCCGGTATCTGGTGGTGGCCGCGGTGGCGCAGGGTTTGGTTTAGCTTTGGGCACCGATCAATGCGGTCAAAGGGATATGATCCTTCGATACCGCCTGACCGACTGGGGCAATCGTGCCGTGTAAAGCGCCGCCATGTCAGCCGAAGACCAACCGTCCCAGCGTCATCGCAAGGCCGAAAACAAGCAGAAGCGATACCACATCGAGGATTGCTCCGGCGCGCAGCATTGTCTGTGCCGGGACGGCGCCTGACCCGTAGACAATGGCATTCGGCGGCGTTGCGACCGGCAGCATAAATCCGAGCGAAGCGGCAAGGACCACTGGAAGGGCTAACGAAAGGGGGGGCTCACCAAGACCAACCGCCGCCGCGCCGGCAACCGGCAAGAACACCGCGGCCATGGCCGTGTTTGAGGCCAGTTCGCCGAGATAAACGATCGTCGCCATGATCACCAATATGAGCACCATCGTAGGCAGGTCCTGAAAGCGTTCAATGCCGGAGCCGATCCAGGCCGCAAGGCCGGTCGCCGCGATGGCGTTGGCCAGGGCCAGCCCGCCGCCGAACAGGATAAGGACGTCGAACCGGAGATCCGATACGTCCTTCCAGCTTAAAAGAAACGTCCCCTTCGGCCATTGATCGGGAAGGACAAACAGGATGAGCGCGCCGGCCATGGCGATGCCCGCATCGCTCAGCGGCAGTTCGGGTGCCAAATGCGCAACCAATGGCCGCGTCAGCCACAAAAGGGCGACCATACTCATCACGCCTGCCACCATATAGTGTTGACGCGCCATTGGTCCCAGAGGCGGAGCGCCTGCCGCCGCCGGCCCATCTTCTGGCTGCGGAAATCTCGCGGGCAATGTGAATAGAACTTGCGTCAGCAACACCCATGTGATGGGCAGCAAGATCAGGACCGCGGGCAGGCCGACCAGCATCCACTGCGCAAAACCGATGGAAATGCCGTAGGTCTCGAGCATGAAGCCGGCGAAGAGCGCGTTGGGCGGTGTGCCGATCAGCGTGCCCATCCCGCCTATTGTTGCCGAATAGGCGACGGCCAGCATCAGCGCCGATCCGAACGGCGTCGGTTGCGACGCATCCATTATGGCCTTCGGGCCGGTAAACGTCGATGCAATGGACAAAGCGATTGGCAGCATGACCATCGCCGTTGCCGTGTTGCTCACCCACATGCTCAAGAATGCCGTTGCGGCCATCACCGCCCCGATCACCGAGCTTGGGCGATCGCCTGCGTAAGAGAGCAGGAACAGGGCCAGGCGGCGGTGGAGCTGCCATTTCTCGAGCCCCTTGGCGAGGATCAGGCCTCCGAAGAACAAGAAGATGAGCGGATGGGCGTAGGCCCGGCCAAGGTCCTCGAAGGGAACCAGCCCCAGAAGTGGAAACAGCGCCACGGGCAACAGGGCGGTTGCGGCAAGTGGTAAAGCCTCGCTCATCCACCAGATTGCCATGACAAGGGCGATGGCCGCAGTGATCCATCCCGCTTGCGACAGTCCTTCAGGGGGCGGCCAATAAAGGATCGTCAGCGCGGCGAGTGGGCCCGCCAGCAATCCGTAGCGCCGTGTCCTTACCATACGATTTGGAGCCATGTTCCCCAGCCTTTTGGTCGTCGGTACGATGCCATGGGAAACACCGGTGCTCCAAGGGTTCATGCCACTGCGGCCCGCGCGGCGAGCGCCGGGCCATGCATTGTCGTCGAATGTTCATATGAACGACATATGATTTTCATTTGAAAAACCTACGAAGCGCGTGCTTTAACATTGTGTCGCCTGGTCGGACCGGTCGGGCGTCCAACGAATGTAAAACTTCTTCGGGGCAAACCCTGATATATGGGAGCTTGGACAGACTATGGCTAACCGCAAGACCGCCGCCAGCCTCGTGGCCGCTGCCGCTTTGCTCGGCACTTCGACACTTTCCTACGCAGCAACTGAAATCTCCTGGTGGCACGCCATGGGCGGCCGTCTGGGCGAAGTCGTGATCGATGTCGCCAATGGCTACAACGCCTCGCAAAGCGCGTGTCAGATCACGCCCGTCTACAAGGGCGGCTATGAAGACACCTTGACCGCCGGCATTGCGGCCTTCCGTGCCGGTGAGCAGCCGAACATCATCCAGGTCTTCGACGCCGGCGCAGCGACGATCATCGGTGCGGAAGGCGCCGTTATTCCGGCGCAGGACATTCTTGAAAACGCCGGTGTTGAGTTCAACATCGAAGACTATATCGAGGGCGTTCGTTATTTCTATGCCGATGCCGCCGGCAAGATGATCGGCATGCCGTTCAACTCGTCCACGCCGATTCTGTACTACAACGTCGATGCATTGAACAAAGCCGGCGTCGAGGCTCCGAAGACCTGGGAAGAGTTCCAGGAAATCGCGCCGAAGCTGAAAGAAGCCGGATACGTGCCGCTGGCGCAGTCGCACCTTCCGTGGATCTTTACCGAAAACTTCATGTCGCGGCACAATCTGCAATTTGCCACGAACAACAACGGCTATGACGGCGCGAGCGGCACCCAGCTCGTCTTCAGCGATCCGATCAAGGCCCACTTCACCGCCGTGAAAGAGTGGCTCGACAACGATCTGTTCGCTTGGTACGGCACGGGCTGGGGCGACAACCAGACACCATTCAACGAAGGCAAAGTGGCCATGTGGCTTGGCTCGTCCGGGTCCTTCGGCGGCATTCAGCAGACGGTTGAGTTCCCGTTCTCCGCGACCTTCCTGCCGTATTGGGAAGGTGTTGACGGTGCCGGCACCAACACCTTCATTGGTGGCGCGGCCCTGTTCGCCATGTCCGGCAAGCCGGATGAGGAGAACACCTGTGTCGCTTCGTTCTATGAGTACCTGACCTCGCCGGAAGTCCAGTACACCTGGCACAAGGACACCGGTTACGTGCCGATCACCAACGCTGCTTATGAGCTTGCCAAGTCGGACGGCCATTATGAGCGCACCCCGGCGGCCGAAGTCGGGATCCAGCAGCTGACCCTGCCGGGCGGTGACTGGACCAAGGGCTACCGGATGGGCTTCTACGTCCAGATCCGCGACGTGATGAACCGTGAATACGGCAAGATCCTGACCGGTGAAACGGACGTTGAAACCGCGTTCAAGACCATCGAGGAAGACGGCAACAAGCTGCTTGAACGGTTTGCCAAGACCATCGAAAACTAAGAGTATACGGTCTGGTACACACTGCGGGGGCGCGGTCCGCGCCCCCGTTTTTCTTCAAGCTTGAGCGGGCCGTTTGACGCAGTCAAAAGGCCCGTATCGCCTGTTCAGGTGTCGCTCAACGTCCGGCCGCTTCCATGAAAAAAGTCCATTTCAAGTCGCCCGCCACCCCGTATCTGCTGTTGATGCCGCAACTCATTATAGTGGGTGTGTTTTTTCTTTGGCCGGCGGCAGAAGCGGTGCGGTCCTCCTTTTATCTGGAGGATCCGTTCGGGTTCGGCTCGACCTTTGTGGGCGTCGACAACTTCGTCGACACGGTCACGTCCTCCGACTATGGCCGTGTGGCCCGCTTTACCGGCGTGTTCACGTTTTTCGTGACCTTCCTGTCGCTTGGCATTGCGCTTTTGCTCGCGGTCAAAGCCGACAAGGTTCTCCGCGGCGCGTCCAGTTACAAGACATTGCTGATGTGGGTCTACGCGGTGGCTCCACCGGTCGCCGGCCTGATCGGCATCTTGCTGTTTGACCAGCATGTCGGGCCGATCGTCGATTTCGTGGCCCTGTTTGGCTGGGAAATGCAGATCGGCGTCAATTACTTCGACACCGGCTTTGCCATGGTGATGACGGCGGTGTGGAAGCAGGTGCCGGTCAATTTCATCTTCTTCCTGTCCGGCCTCCAGGGCATCTCCAAATCCGTCCAGGAGGCGGCCAGCATCGATTGCCGGTCCGGGTTCCGGCGGTTCTGGACCGTGACTTTTCCGCTGCTTGCCCCGACCGGCTTCTTCCTTTTGATCATCAACATCACCTACGCGTTCTTCGACACGTTCGGCATCATCGACGTGATCTTGAAGACCGAGCCCGGCAACAACCCGGTGACGCTCGTCTACAAGGTCTTCCTGGATGGCTTCCGGGGCAACGATCTGGGCGGGTCTTCGGCCCAGTCAGTGATCCTGATGGCGCTCGTTTTTGTCCTGACGGTCATACAGTTCCGCCTTATTGAGCGGCGCGTGCACTATACGTAAGGGGGCGGCGATGCAACGGCTTCAAGTCTGGGATCATGTGATTTTGCTGGCCGGTGTCCTGTTCATGGTCACCCCTGTCGCGCTGGCGTTTTTGACCTCCACCCACGACGCGGTCACGATTTACCGCTCGGGTCTGCAGTTCACTTTCGGTGATCAGCTCTTGTACAACTACGAGACCGTGCTGACCCGCGCCGGCGGCTTCACCAAGGAGGTCAATGGTCTGGTCATGCTCAAGAATTCACTCATTCTTGGGCTGGGATTCGCGATCGGCAAGATCATCATTTCGATGCTGGCGGCCTATGCGATCGTCTATTTCCGCTTTCCGTTCGCCACCTTTTGTTTCTGGGTCATTTTCTCAACGCTTCTTCTGCCCTTGGAAGTCCGCATCCTGCCGTCCTATGAGATCGTGCAATCGATGGGCATGGTGAACACTTATTCCGGGCTCATCGTGCCGTTGATCGCCTCGGCGACCGGCACGTTCTTCTTCCGGCAGTTCTTCCTCTCAGTGCCCGATGAATTGCTAGAGGCGGCCCGCATTGATGGCGCGGGCCCGTGGAAGTTTTTCATCGACATTCTGGTGCCGCTGTCGAAAACCATGATCGCGGCCATCTTCATCATCATGTTCGTCTACGGCTGGAACCAGTACCTGTGGCCGACCCTGATCACGACGGATGAGGCCTTTTTCACATTGGTGCGCGGCATCAAACAGATCCTGCAGGTCTGGATCGGGGCTCAGATCCCGGACTACGACCAGGCCATGGCGCTTGCCATTCTCGCCATGCTGCCGCCGGTGATCGTCGTGGTGATCTTCCAGAGCTGGTTCATCAAAGGGCTCGTCGAGAGCGACAAGTAGGGAATTTCGAAGAACTATGGCTACGATCACGCTCGATACGGTCCGCAAGGTCTACAGCGGCAATGTGGAGGCGGTAAAGGGCGTCTCCATCGACATCGCCGACGGGGAGTTCATTGTCCTGGTCGGCCCGTCCGGTTGCGGGAAGTCCACCTTGCTGCGCATGGTCGCCGGGCTCGAGGAAATCACCACGGGCGAAGTCCGGATCGGCGAGCGGGTTGTCAATCAGGTCGACCCCGCCGACCGGGACATCGCCATGGTGTTCCAGAACTACGCGCTCTACCCGCACATGTCGGTTTACAACAACCTGGCCTATGGCCTGAAAAATCGGGGCATGGCGAAGGCGGAGATCGACCGCCGCGTCAAGGAAGCGGCGCGGATCCTGGAAATCGGTGAGTATCTGGAGCGCAAACCGCGCGCCCTGTCCGGCGGTCAGCGCCAACGGGTCGCCATGGGCCGCGCCATCGTACGCGAGCCGGCCGCATTCCTGTTCGATGAGCCGCTGTCCAATCTGGATGCCAAGCTCCGCGTGCAAATGCGCGTTGAGATCAAGCGTTTGCAGCGCTCGCTTGGTACCACCAGTGTTTACGTCACCCACGATCAGCTTGAAGCGATGACGCTCGCGGACCGGCTCGTTGTTCTGAACGGCGGAAACATCGAACAGATCGGCTCGCCCATCGACGTCTACGACAAGCCGGCCTCGACCTTTGTGGCGAGTTTCATCGGTTCGCCGGCCATGAACCTGTTGCCGGTCAAGGCCAACGGCTACGGCCTTGGTCTGGAAACGGGCAGCGGATTGACCGGGCCGAATCCGCATGGGGAAAGCTCCTACAGGCTGGGTGTGCGGCCCGAGCACCTCCATGTTGTCGACACCGCCGAAGATGCGGCGGACGCGCTGCATCTGGAGGTCACGGCCAATGTCATTGAGCCGGTCGGCGCGGAGACTTACGTCTATGCTTCTTTCGCCGATGGCGGCCCGGAAATCGTGATCCGGGTGTCGAGCCATGCCTATCATGAGCCGGGCGAAACGATGCACTTGAAGGGCGCACTCGAAGACATCCATTTCTTCCACGCCGCCGACGGGCATCGAATCGGCGATTGACCTGTTAACAAAAGAAGATCGGTAGATGGCCATGACGAGGGTGCCATTTGCCGAGAACGGGCCGCTCCGGATTACCGGGGCGGCTCGATCGTTTTGGCTACCGGGCTGACACGGTTTCAGAGTGTCGTTCCTGCCAAACGATGTCAGGAGACTGCGGTGTCTGAGTTGCTATTCAAGCCGTCGCATCGAATGCTCAATGCACCTCGTGCTTTTAAACTTGGCATGAACGCCTCCAGATCAAACGGTTGCCATGGAACCTTTCAAAAATAAAATCTCCGCGGACCTCGTCCAATGCCTTGCCCGCCATCTTGAACGCCAACTGCCGGCCTTTGATGCCGCTTCGTTCAAGAATGGTATTCTCGCGGATCTGGACCGTCTTGAGTTGAAACAGCGGGCTGAGCGAATAGCCAGGGAACTGCATGAAGTTCTGCCAGCGGATCGCGCCCAGCGATCCCGGATCCTGTTGGCGCTGTTGGCGCCGGGCGAGGAAGCGGGTTTTGATGGCGAAAGCGACCAGACCGGCATGCGCGGGTGGGGCGTCTGGCCGCTTACAATGGTCGTCGGCACCCATGGACTGGAGGATTTTGATGGATCCTTCGCGCTCTTAAAAGAAATGACCAAACGGTCGACCGCCGAATTCGATGTGCGGCCATTTCTTCACAAAGACCAGGACCGGGCACTCGACATCATGGCGTTTTGGGTTGCCGACCCGAATGTCCATGTGCGGCGGCTGGTGTCGGAGGGAACACGCCCGCGTCTTCCCTGGGGCATGCGTTTGCCACAGCTCGTCGCCGATCCATCACCAACGCTGCCGCTGTTGGAGGCCCTGCGCGATGACAAAGAGGAGTATGTGCGCCGATCGGTCGCCAACCACCTGAACGACATCGCCAAGGACCATCCGGATCTCGTGGCAGACCTTGCGGGAAACTGGCTCAAGGGGGCTGATCACAACCGCGGCCGGC
Organism: Roseibium sp.; assembly: GCA_017643215.1. GTDB lineage: Bacteria > Pseudomonadota > Alphaproteobacteria > Rhizobiales > Stappiaceae > Roseibium. The sequence continues at coordinate 336,270 of JAEPNV010000004.1, forward strand.
TCGTGCGTCACGCCTGCCGGACCTTGATCAAGCAGGGCCATCCGGTTGCGTTGGCTGCCTTCGGATTGAACGCCCCGGCGGTGGAGGTGCGGGATTTGGCGGCAACGCCGGTGGTGGTGTTTGGGGATCATGTGGAATTTGGTCTGGAGCTTGTGTCGACGAGCCGGAAAAGTCAGGATCTTGTGATCGATTATCTGGTGCACTTCAAGAAAGCCAACGGGTCGCTCGCGCCGAAAGTGTTCAAATGGACCCGGTGCCGGCTTGGCCCGGGCGAACGCCTGACCCTGGGGCGCCGGCACGCCATCCGGCCAATCACGACACGCAAGTATTATCCTGGCGGGCAGGCAATTTCGGTCCGGATCAACGGTCAGGATTTTGGACGGGCGGCGTTTGAGCTGGAGATGATGCAGGCCGGGTGAGGGTCTTCAGCCGCAGCATGGACAGGACGCCAAGGGCGGGGCCTATCGCCATGATCAGGAAAACGCCGGGCCATCCGATCTGGGCAGCGAGCAACGGCGTCACCTGGACGGTGAAAAACGTCAACGCGAAGCCGAGCGCGGTTTGAAACGTCATCAGGCTTCCGGCTTTGTCAGGCCGGGCATGATCGGCAACAAGCGCGGAGAACTGCGCCGAATCGGGCAAGATCGCCGCGCCCCAAATGAGGATGCAGATCACGGTCACCCACGCCGGGCCGCCGAAGGTTGCCGCGGTTGCCACCGCCGCAAGGCCGCTGACGACCATGGCCGCGATTGCGATATTGGCCTTGCCCAAACGGTCTGCGATCAGGCCGCACAGAATGCTGGCTGCTCCGCCGGCCGCGATGGCGGAAAAGGTCGTGATCCGCCCCAGAAGCAACGCGGTCTCGTCTGCAAGGCTCAACGTAAAGGACGCGGTCGCCGCAACGCCGATCCAGGCCCACATGGCATAAAGTTCCCACATGTGTCCCAGATAACCGCCGTAAGCGAACCGCACTGGCTTGTTGGTCCATGCTTCGGTGACCGTGCGGATGTCGAACCGCCCGGCGCTCGCGTGAAAGGGCCCAAGCGCGGTGAACAGACACATCAGTCCGCCGATCGCGGCCGCAATGGATGCCACACAAACGCTCCAGCGCCAGTCCGGTCCGCCGAAGAGGGCCAAGAGGTGCGGCGCGGCAGAGCCGAATGTCAGCGCGCCGACCAGCGCCCCCACCAGAAAGCCCCGGTCATCCTTGCCCCAGCCGACCGTGATTTTCAGCCCGACCGGATAGACACCGGCGAGCATCGCCCCGGTGATGAACCGGGCGAGAATGGAAAGATCTCCGCCCGGCGTGAACACCAGCAGCGACGCGTTGGCGGTGGCGGCGATCAATGCGGACGCCGCAAACAGGCGGCGCGGATCGATCCGGTCGGGCAGGCCGAAGATCGCGGAAACAAGGGCCCCGGCCACAAATCCGGCCTGCACCGCGCTCGATAGCGCGGCCTGACGGCCGGAGGAAATCGCGACCTCGGCCACCATGTCGGGCAAAATGGCTGCTGACATGAACCACAGGCTCATGGCTGCGATTTCCGCGATCATCAGGATCGTCAGCGAGATGATTTTCGCGCGCCGGTCCGGCAAGGTCTGCTCGTCACGCATCAAGACCAAGGTCCGCGCGCTGTTTTTTGGTGAGTTTGGCAGCGACAGTACTATGCGCGGCCACCAGGTAGGATTTCAGGTCGGTATCGGACAACGCGTCTTTGCCGGTAACCTGGATCCATTTGGCGCGCGCCAGATAGGGCGCGGGCCGGAATCCGTCCTGCTCCTTGAGCAGCGAATAGGAAAGATCGGAGCATTTGAACGCGATTTTGTCGCCGGCGGTCTCGCCCCAGGCCGAACAAATTGCAAAGATCTTGCCGCCCACCTTCCAGACCGATGCGCCGCCCCACTGCACCACATGGGTGGTGGCCGGAAGGCTGGCGCAAAAGGCGTCGAATTCGGATCGTGTCACAGGCAGGCTTTCAAACTGAGGATCGGCCGATGATGCGGCGCCCGGCGCCAGGCCGCAAGAGGCGGGCCCTCGCAGCTTGAAACCGGCTTGCCAAGTCGCCATATTCGCTCTGACGCGGGGATGAATTCCCCGGTAGTCCGGATGCCTTGAAAGGGTCCGGGCGCAAGGTCGCTTTTGATAGGACTTTGAGGATGACACGTATGTCAGCGTTTTCCAGCCCGTTCATGCTCGGGTTTGACGATATTGAGCGCGTGCTCGACCGGGTGTCGAAAGGCGCAAATGACGGCTACCCGCCCTACAACATTGAACGGCTGCCGAAGACCGAAGAGCAAGGCGATATCATCCGGATCACCCTGGCGGTTGCCGGGTTCACCCGTGATCAGCTCGACGTGTCCGTTGAAGAGCGCCAGCTCGTCATCCGCGGCCGGCAAATCGACGACAAATCGCGCCACTATCTGCACCGGGGCATTGCCGCGCGGCAGTTTCAAAGAGCGTTCGTTCTGGCTGAAGGCATCGAGATCCTCGGTGCCGACCTGAAGGACGGCCTTTTGTCCATTGATTTGGCGCGGCCCGAACCGGAGCGCGTGATCCGCAAGATCGAGATCACAAACGGCGAATAACCGGACAAACTACGGAGACACTGATGCACAAGCCCAACACGCCTGCGCCGCGTGCGCAGGAAACCTTTCTTGCGGCCATGACCGAAGAGGATTTCTCACAACTTGGTGCCGGCGAAATCGCCTATGTCCGCAAGATCAGTTCGACGGACCTTCAAAAGCTTTTTCCGCAGGTGCCGCCCGTTCAGGACAGCATGACAATCTATGCGCTCTTGAACGCTGATGGTACGCCGATTCTGCTGGCCGACAGCCGCGAGGCGGTCCTTGCCAACGCGTTCGAGCAGGAACTCACCATGGTGTCCGTCCACTAGGACTTGGATTGGTTTGATTCAGGCCGGCTGGCGTTCGCCGCGTGATGATGCTGATTGTGCAGTGGGCGCGTCGCCCATGGCCGGTGCATTGGGGGTTGAAACCGGTCCGGTTGGATGCCGCTTTGGCGGCGCGCGCCAGGGTTCGCTCTTGAACCAAGCCACGGTGTAGGCAACGCCGATCAGAGCCACAAATCCGCCCAGGTTGGTCAGGGTTTGCGGCAGCCACTCGCCGCGCCCCCAAACCATATCGCGCAAGATCGCGGCGGTCTGGGCAATGACAAGACTGGCCATGAAGACGGCCAGTGACTGTTGGCCGACCTTTTGCACCACCCCGACAAATCCGTCCCAGAGGCGTCCGTAACCAATCAGCCGCCGCCCGTTCTCGCCGGCCGCGGCCCAGGCAAGATAAGCAACGCTGAGGAAATGGATGTACCGGAGGATCCCGAATTCGGTCTTGATCCACAACGGCCGGAGCATTTCCCGCACTGCGAGCGCCCATTCGAGTTCCCGGAAGATGCGGAAATAGGCGAACGGGACCGTGATCACGACGATCACGATACACGAGATGATCAGCCTCCGGTTCACCGGCGGGGCCGGAAGCCAGCCGCGCATGAATGCAAATCCGGTGAAAAACACAAGCTGCCAGGCGAACGGATTGAAGAACCAGCGCCGTTCCGACCAGGGCTCTGCGGGAAGATCCAGATGTCCGAATTGCGATGCCAGCCAAAGCCCGATCGACACCGCGAAAGCCAGTGGAACTGAAATCCGCGCGGCGGCCATCATGACCGGGATCAGGGCCAGGATGACGATGTACATCGGCAAGATATCGAAATAGTTCGGCACCCAGGTCAGGGTCAAGATGCCGGGCAGGGCGACCGCCGTGTTGTTGAAAAGATGCCAAAGGTTCAAGGACGTGACGTAGTTCTGGGTAAGGCCACAGCAGGTGTTCAAAAATCCACTTTCGTGCACCATGACAAGGCCGACGGCGATCACCAGAAACTGGCCGATATGCGCCCAATAGACTTGCCACATGCGCTGCAGGATCCGGGCCGCGCCAAGGCCAAGGCCATGGCTGTCGAAGATCTTTCCAAACGCGATCGCGGAGGCCATGCCTGAACAGAACACGAAGATTTCTGTTGCGTCCGAAAACCCAAAGCGTGCCGGAATCCAGAGCGTCCACCAATTCGAGGGCACGTGCGCGATGTAGATGATGAACATTCCAAGCCCGCGGAAAAAGTCGAGACGGGGATCACGGGCTTTTTTTGGGGTCGGCTGGACAGTCAATGGCCGTCTCATGAGTCATGTCCGGCCGGGCGGCCGTTCAGGGTCGTGTGGCGCATGAAAGCAAAAGATTCATGCCGGCGTTGCGCGAAGCCGGTCATCTTCCATGATACGCGAGGCTTGCCGCATCCGGCTGCAAACTTCAAACCTTTGTTCGGCATAGCGGTCAAGTGCGCCGCGCTTGCGCGCCCGGTCCTTCAATATGTTTTCGGCCTCTTCGGCCATGCCGGCGCGGATCGCCGCATCGATCGTGAGCCGCTCAAACACATCACGCTGGGCGTGAGATCCGCCGATCAGTGGGATGTCCGATCTGACTTTGTGAAGGTGGATGAAGGCTGATCCATAATTCCCGATACGGAACTGCTCGAGACCCAGCCCCGCAGAGACACCCGCGACATCCGACACATGAGCGATGTCGCCCGTGTCGCTCGCGCGCCGCTTCAAGCCGGAAATGAGACGGTCAGCTCCCATCCGGCGTCCGCCGTTCAGCAGCGCTAACAGATAGTGGAGATCGGCAAATACGTTGCACCCGTCGTCCGCCCGCTTGTCCGACAAGAGCGCAAGCTCTTCCCAGCGCCCGCCGACATTGATCCCTTCCAATTCGAGGCGGGCGAGCAGGGAGGTGGCATTCGAGATATCGCGGTAATCGTCGGTCTTGTCTCGCCGGATTTCTTCGTCATAGAGGCGCATCACCTGGTCGATATCGCCGCGGTCGAGATACATCAGCGCGAGGTGCCACCACACGTGATAGCCGAAATTGTTGCAATGGGACCAGCCTTCCGGGCGGCTTTCCAGCCAGCCGATACCCTCCTCGGCGCGCCCCGTCATATCATGGACGTGGGCGACGGCATGAAGACCCCACGCATCGTCTGGCGCGTGGTGCAAGCCTTCTCGCCCGAGCGCTTCTGCGCGCCGGTAGTCGCCTGTCTCTTCAAAAGCGAAGGCCTGGCAGCCCAACACGTAGCCATAGGACGGATGGGTGGGATCGTAGTGATCGATCACCGTTTCGATAGATGCCCGCATGCCCGCTGAATCGCCCAAAACGAACCGGATCGCGTGGACGAGCTTCAGCAACAAGGCATCGCGCGGGGCGTCGGTAAGCGCGGTATGGAGAATCTCGGCGGCTTCCGACGGCCAGCCCGTGAGCCAGGCTTTCAGCGCCCGAAGCACGGCCCGTTCGCGGGCCGTGATGTCGCGTTCGCCCGCTGCCGCACTGGCCAGGCGATGACACTCCTCGGCGGTGTCGGCCAGTTCCTTGCGGCCCAGCAGAAGACAGAAAAGGCCACGGGTTGCATGCCCAAGCGGAAACGCCGGGTCCTCTTGCAGCGCCGTATCCAGATGAACGGGCGTTTCCTTGCCATGGGCCAGGAACGCGTTCACCGTCGCATTCCACGGGCCGATGACGGCCGGGCTTGCAACGGTCACTTCATATCCGAATTGGTCTGTCAGACGCATGGGTCCGCCTTTTGAAAGGGTGCGATCTGTCTGTCGGCCAAAGGCGACGAACGGTCGGCTGACCGAAGGGGGCAGGACGTCATCGCATGTCGTCATGCACTGCAAAATTCGGCGTGTTGGCATTGAACTGCAACACACAAAATGGTGTTTCTTGTGTGTAGTGTATCCCCCGCTCGCGGCCATGTTTAGACCAAAATACCCCGTTGGGCGGGTCCGTTGGTATCAGGTTGCTTGCCTTTGGTTCGCCCCGTCCTTAGGTGAAGGTTTATGCAAACCACTACGCTCCATCTGTCGCAAAAGGCCGTGCTGGCAACGGCACTTTCCGGCTTGGCGCTCGTCGCGCTCGCCGCATACGGCGAGGCAGGCACGCGCCAGGGCCTGGCCGTCCTGATTGGCGGGCTGGCGGGTCTGGCGCTATATCACGCGAGTTTTGGTTTCACGGCCGCGTGGCGGCACATCGTGACGGAAAAGAAGGGGAACGGCCTGCGCGCGCAGTTCCTGCTGATCCTGTTGACAAGCGCGGTGTCCTTTCCGCTGATTGCGTGGGGCGCGCAGCTCGGCTGGCCGACCGGCGCCTTCGTGTTTCCGTTTGGCGTCGCCGCCGCGATCGGCGCGTTCATGTTCGGGCTTGGCATGCAGCTCGGCGGCGGATGCGGCTCCGGGACGCTCTTTACGGCCGGGGGCGGATCCACCCGGATGATGGTCACGCTGCTCGCCTTCATTCTCGGCTCGGTCCTGGCGACCGCGCATCTGCACCACTGGAACGCCCTACCGCAACTGCCCGCATTTTCGCTCGTGAAAAGCGCAGGTCCCCACTGGGCGTTTGCGATCACGGCGGTGGTTCTTGGCGCAATCGCCTGGATGACCATTCGCATCGAAAAGCGCGCGCACGGGCAACTGCTGCCCGCCCGCAAGACCGAATCTGTCCTGACCGGACCGTGGTCGCCTGTTCTGGGCGCCGTGCTTTTGGCGGTTGTTGGGATCCTCACATTCATCGTTGTCGGCCGGCCGTGGGGGATTACATCCGCCTTTGCGCTTTGGGGCGCGAAAGCGTTTCAATCGGTCGGGATCCCGGTTGAGACCTGGCCTTATTGGACCTGGCAGACGGCCGCCTTGGAAAATTCTGTCTTGCGCGACACGACCTCGGTCATGGATTTCGGTGTGATCCTGGGCGCCATGGCCGCGGCGGCGCTCGCCGGCAAGTTCGCCCCGGTCTGGTCGCTGTCGCGACGGGACTTGTTGACGGCCCTCGCCGGCGGGCTGTTGATGGGCTATGGCGCGCGCCTCGCCTTCGGCTGCAACATCGGCGCCTATCTTGGCGGCATTGTCTCCGGCTCCATGCACGGCTGGCTTTGGCTGGTGTTCGGGTTCGCCGGCAGTCTTGCCGGGACCCGGCTCCGGCTCAGACTCGGCATGGGCTGACCGTCCGCCCGTTACCGCACCAAAACGTGACTGTTTGTGAGGACCTTGCGACATCCATTCGGGAACCCGTTTGGATAGGCTCTCCCGGAGATCCCGAAGCTCCGGAGGCGTCCATGATCGTTGTGTTTGCTCGCATTTTGCCCATTGTCGGTCCGATCATTTACTCCGCGATGCTGGTGGCCGGATCGCAGGCGTCCGAGTTCAACCCGCGGGAGGGCTGGCGGATCATCGAGACCGATCACACCTATGCTCTGCTCGTTGACCGGCTGAAGGCGTCGATCAGGGCCGAAAAGATGGGTCTTGTGACGCAGGCGAGCGCCTCCGACGGGGCGCGGATGAACGGCATCACCATCCCGGGCAATCGCGTGCTGGGGGTTTATCGCAACGACTACGCCCGCCGTATGCTGGCGGCGTCCGTTGCGGCAGGGATCGAGGCACCGATCCGCTTTTATGTCACCGAACATCCGGATGGATCGGCGAGGCTGTCCTGGAAAACGCCGAGCTTTGTCTTTGCGCCTTACATGCCAGAAGGCGGCGCGGCTCTTGAAACGCTGGCCGCCGAGCTGGACACCGTGTTTGAGACCATCGCCGCCGGTGCCATCGGCAAGTGACCCACGCCCGGTTTGGCCGCTCAATTAAAAGGCCACATCACCGGTCACTTTTGGGACGAGCGGTGCAAGGCACTCGTGAAGCCGGGTCTCCCATTCTTGCAAGACTGCACGTGTGCTCGGCACCGGATTGATTGGTAAGAACAGCGAATAGAGCGGTTCGATGCCGTGCTTTTCCAGACCCCTTGCCGCGCGCGTGCCGCCGCGCCGGTGTTCTGCAAACCGTTTGGCAAGCGGTTTGGCGGTGGAGCCGACATAGGCGCCGTACCAGCCGCTGTCGCTTGTATAGCCGCCGCGCAGGAGCACATAGACAGTGCCTTTGCCGCGCCGATGGGGGCGGTCGGCTGTAAGTGTCGACAACACGGCCCGGCGCGCGGGATCGAGCCAGGGAACCGGCGGGAGATCGGCCCGCTGAAACCGCATCCGCGCGTTCAGGTCATCACCGCGCCGGGTCAGTTCGTTGAGCGCGAGCGTCGCCAGCTCCAGACAGGGCGGATCCAGTTGAAGCCACCCACCGATGAGCGTTTGAAGATGCGGACTGGACCAAGCGGAAAAGGGGCGGAGCGCTGAGTAGTCCAGCCCGGCCAGCGGCGGGTTGCAGGTCGGCGCGAACCGGCGCGGACGCATCTCAGGTTATCGGGACCGAAGATAGGCAAGGACGTCTTCGGCGTTCCGGTCCGGTGGGAAGACAGGATAAAACACCTTTGAGATCCGGCCATCATCAACGATGAACGTGATGCGTTTGATGAGGCGTTGGCCCTCTGCTCTAAAGGTTGGCAGGCACAAGGCATCGGCGAACCGTCCATCGGCGTCGGACAAAAGCGCAAAGGGCAGGTGCAAACGCTCCGCTGCCTCGCTTTGATAGGCCGTGTCCTGGCTGGAGAGGCCGAAGACCTGGCTTGCGCCCGCGGCGGTCAACTCCGCATGGTGATCACGGAACGCACAAGATTGCGGCGTACATCCGCGTGCGCCGGGAATGTCATTCCAGCCCTCAGGCAGCGCACGGTCGGGCCGTCCGGTCATGGGGTAGATGTAGACCACGGTGGTTCCGGCAAGATCCGCCAGCGTCTCCGTTTTGCCGTCGGTGGCGGGCAGAGCCATCGCCGGTAGGCTCACGCCTTCCAGATGCGCGCAGGCGCCATCATCTTCCGGTTCGGGGATTTTAGTCCAGTCGACGGTGGTCAGGGAACTCATGGAGGCGGGCCTTTCAGTCGCACACGTCGCCATATCCTCTCGGGTGGCGCGTTGAGCTTTTTGATCTTGTCCGGAAATGTGAATGCGTTAGCTTAAAGGCATCGTCAATGGCAAGAAAGGAGGTGATCCCATGTCTAATGAGTTTCCGATTGCGGCCCTGGGGTCTGGGCGGAATTTGATGGTGACGGAGCAGCCTCTTTCAGCATGAGTTTCGCCGGGATCTGATCCGGACCAACGGATCGCAAGGATCTCATGGGAGGACCGCATCGCGGTCCTCTTTTGTTTTCAGTGCCTGCGTGTCCCAACCCGGTCTGGTATTTGGTTGCATATGTAACTATTATGCCGGAAAAGGGAGGTTGGGGTGACTGCGCCGATATTGCATTCTTACTTTCGAAGCTCGACGTCCTTCCGGCTTCGCATTGCACTGAATCTTAAGGGCGTGGCGACCTGCTATAGGGCACATCATTTGAAGCTCGGCGAGCAGAGCGCGGCGGCCTACCTCAACCTCAATCCGCAAGGGCTCGTGCCGGCCCTGGAGCTTGCCGGCGGAACGGTCCTCAGCCAATCGCTTGCGATCATCGAGTATCTTGACGAGACAATCCCGGACCCGCCGCTTCTGCCGGCCGATCCGGTCACCCGCGCCAAGGCACGCGCCATAGCGCAGATGATTGCTTGTGATCTGCACCCGATCAACAATCTGCGCGTCCTCAATCATCTGAGAAGCCGGTTTGGCGCGGATGACGAGGCGGTCGCGGCCTGGTTCCATCACTGGGTCGCACAGACTTTCACACCATTGGAATCTGTGCTTCGGGACCGGGAGCGGCCATCACCCTATTGCTTTGGTTCGAGACCGGGTCTTGCCGACATCTGTCTGGTGGCCCAGGTGGCAAACAATGCGCGGTTTGCGGTCGATATGGCGCCCTTTCCGGAAATCCAGCGGATCCACGATGCGTGCATGGCGCTTCCTGCGTTCCAGGCCGCAGCGCCCGCCAATCAGCCGGACGCCGAATGATTTGATGCCCGGCGATGGCCGTGATCAGATCAGGCCGACCGCCTCCCGCACACCCTCATCGCGGAGCGAACAATCGGTGCCTTTGAACGCGTTGCCGGCGTCGGTGCTGAGCCAGGCGATCGCCTCGCCGACCCATTCGGCCGGAATATGGACGGACGGATCAAGCTGGCTGACCGGGTTGATGCCGGAGGCCTTGATTTGCACCTGCATCTCGGTGGCGACGGTACCCGGGCTCAGTCCCAGGACCGTGATGCCCTTGTCGCCGAATTCCTTGTCGCCGCATTTTGTCAGCGAAAGGACCGCGGCCTTCGACGCGCAGTAGTGGCTCCAGCCTTCCAGCGCGCCGGTCGCGGCGCCAGAGCTGATGTTGATGATCGTACCGCTGCCCTTTTCCAGCATCAGCGGCGCGGCCGCCCGTATGCCGTGGTAAACGCCTTTGACGTTGACGTCGATCACCTTTCCCCATGCGTCGGGATCGGAGGATTCCAGGCGGCTGATCGGGTCAATGAGGCCCGCATTGTTCACCAGAATATCGATCCCCTTGAAACTGTCTGCGCACAGCCGAACCGCGGCCTCGACATCGTCATACCGGCTAACATCGCACGAGATCGCCGCGGCTTCGCCGCCCAGTTCCCGGATGTGTGCGGCGATCCGTTCAATGTCCTTCGTGCTGCGCGCCGCCAGGACCACCGCCACGCCGTATTTGGCAAGGCTCAGTGCGGCCGCCTCGCCGATCCCTCTGCTGGCGCCTGTGATCAAGGCCGATTTTCCCTGGAGTTGAAACATTACTTCTCGTCCTCGTACCACCGATAGGAGGGCGCTGCCGCCCCTGGTCTTCCGCACCTTATTGCGCCGAATGGGTCGAATAAATAGTCTACCGCGCGCCGAATTGTCCGGGAAAAGGCCATGAAAGACGTATTTTCCAGAACACGTGCCGCCTTGCGGCAACTCTATTTCGGCCATTCCGCAACGGCCCGGGCCTGGCGCTATGCGCTCTTGACGTTCGATATCATCACAATCGGCTATTTTGTCATTTCACCGCTCGTCGATCCCAATCGCATTCACCATGAACTCGACTACACCATCGCCGTTGTTTTGACCGCCGATTATGTAGCCAGGCTGATCGCATCCGCGCGCCCGGCGCGATTTGTGGGAAGTTTCACGTCAATCGCGGATATCGTGGTTATTGTGTCGCTGATCTTGCCGGCCTTTGTTGAGAACCTCGGCTTCCTACGGGTCGTGCGGATGCTGCGGCTTTTGCGGTCCTATCACCTGTTGAAGGAATTGCGGGACGCCTCTCGCTGGTTCCGGCGCAATGAGGAGATCCTGCAATCGACGGTGAACCTGTTCGTCTTCGTGTTTGTGGTGACGGCGCTGGTCTATGTCGTGGAGGATGACCGCAATCCGAACATCAACAACTATCTCGACGCCCTCTATTTCACGGTAACGACGCTGACCACCACTGGATTCGGTGACATCACCATGACCGACAGCGTCGGCCGTCTCATGACTGTCTTGATCATGATTTTCGGCGTGGCGCTGTTTTTGCGGCTGATCCAGACGATCTTCCGTCCGGCAAAGGCGCATTATTCCTGTCCCGATTGCGGTTTGAGCAGGCATGACACGGACGCGGTGCATTGCAAGCATTGTGGCCGGGTGCTGAACATTCCGACGGAAGGCGACTGGACCTGAAGGAAAGTACGGATTCGCTCTCGGATCTGTGATCCGGAACGCATTGGACGTCAAGGCCTGGGGTAGCACACTATGCGGCGAAGGGCTGGCGGATCCGGGAGTATTTCATGAAGCGCATTCTTATAATCGCCGCCGCCGCATTCAGTCTTATATTTGGCGCCGGTGCCGGACAGGCCGAGGACCTATGCGCCGGTGAGCGCCCGTGTGAACTCGACGGCGGCCAATACTACATTCACCTTCCGGACGGCGCTGCGGCCGATGCGCCGAAAGGCGCGATTTTCTTTCTTCACGGCCACCGGGGCAGTGCGCTGAAGGAAATCCGCAAGGACGGTTTCAAGAAACTGGCGGATGACCTCAACGTTGCGTTTGTGGCGGTCCAGGGAGTGGAGGGCACATGGTCGTTTCCAACCGCACCGCGCAACTTGCGCGACGAGTTCGCGTTTTTCGACCAGGTCTTGGACGATGTGGCGGCCCGGTTCGGGGTTGACCGGGGCCGGACGATGTTGAGCGGATTTTCCTCCGGCGGCTTCATGACCTGGTATCTGGCGTGCGAGAATGCGGGCCGGTTTTCCGGCTATGCGCCCATTGCCGGCGCGTTTTGGAAGCCATTGCCAGCGTCTTGCGAAACCGACACGCCGTTCCTGTTCCACATCCATGGCACGAAGGACACGGTCGTGCCGCTGGAAGGGCGTCCGCTGGGCGGCGGCCGCTGGCACCAGGGGGATGTTTTTGACAGCTTCAAGGTCTGGCAGCGCCAGGTTGAAAAGTCCCGCGCCGCGATCGAGACTTACACCGATGCCGGTTTTCAGTGTGAACGCTGGACGCCGGCGACCGGCCTGCTTGAACTGTGCCTGCATGATGGCGGCCACAGCATTCGCGCCGAGTGGCTCAAACGCGCCTGGCAGGAACTGGCGAAGGCCCGCGGCTGGGGGTGAATGGCCGGGCTCCGGTTTTGACAGAGCCCTGACGGCGAGTTGAAGCGTCTTGATCTGTCGGACCGACCGTCGGCGTTGACGTTGCCTGTGCGATCGTGTCCTGTGCGGGCCAATGTCTTTAGGTGATCCCGTGACCAAACCAGCTTTTTCCGCCGGCGCATTGTCCGGTCTGGTGGTGCTTGATCTGTCCCGGATTTTGGCGGGCCCCACCTGCACCCAGGTGCTGGGCGATCTGGGCGCGGAGGTGATCAAGATCGAACGGCCCGGACGCGGCGACGACACAAGAGGCTGGGGGCCGCCTTTTTTGAAAGACGCGGAAGGCCGCGAGACGCGCGAGAGTGCTTATTACCTGTCCTCCAACCGGAACAAGGCCTCGGTCGCCATCGATCTCGCGACGGACGAGGGACAAAAGATCATCGCCGATCTGGCCGCCAAGGCGGACGTGCTGGTGGAGAATTTCAAGGTCGGCGACCTGAAGCGGCGCGGCCTCGATTATGACAGCCTGAAACGACACAATCCGGACCTGATTTATTGTTCCATTTCCGGGTTTGGTCAAACGGGTCCGTACGCGCACCGGGCCGGTTATGACTTCCTCATCCAGGGCATGGGCGGCATCATGTCCTTGACGGGATTTCCGGACGAGGAGGGGGGCACGCCGACCAAGACCGGGGTGGGGATCGCCGATGTCATGTGCGGCATGTACGCGACCGTTTCGATCTTGGCCGCGCTCAACCATCGCCATGCGACCGGAGAAGGCCAGCATCTCGACATTTCCTTGTTCGACAGCCAGGTGGCGTGGCTCATCAACCAGGGGGTCGCCCATCTGGTAAATGGTGATGTTCCCGGCCGATTGGGCAACGGTCATCCTACAATCGTGCCGTATGAGACCTTTCCGGCGCGGGACAAGCCCTTCATTCTGGCGGTCGGCAACGACGATCAGTTCCGGAAGTTCTGCGCCGTCGCGGGTCGTGACGCGCTCGCCCAAGACCCGCGCTTTGCCACAAATGCGGACCGGGTGCGCAATCGGGCGGACATCGTCCCGATCATTCGGCAGATCACGATCGAACGCGATGCGGACGACTGGATCGCGGATCTGGAGGCCGTCGGCGTGCCATGCGGACCGGTCAACGATCTAAAGACCGTGTTCATTGATCCGCATGTGCTCGCACGAGAGATGCGGATCACGCTGCCACATCCGATGTCCGGCACGGTGGATCTCATCGGATCGCCGATCAAGATGGACAAGACCCCGGTCACTTATCGGGCTGCGCCGCCGATGCTCGGCGCCGACACGGCGTCGGTCCTTGAGCGCCATCTGGAAATCTCCGCCGCCGAGTTCGAAAGGCTCCAATCGAAGGGCATCGTGGCGTCGGGAGCCATCGAGACAGATTTAAAGAAAGGGTCTTAGCCCATGACGACAGGCGCGGACATCATCGCCGGTAAGCTGCACGCGGCGGGATGCCGCCATGCCTTTGGTATCCCGGGCGGCGAGGTACTCGCGCTGATGGACAGCCTGGACAGAGCCGGATTGCGCTTTGTGCTGGTCAAGCACGAAAATGCCGGTGGCTTCATGGCCGAAGGCGGCTGGCATGCTGACGGCGCGCCGGGTGTGCTGCTCGCAACACTCGGTCCCGGCGTTGCCAATGCGATCAATGTGGTCGCCAACGCCTGGCAGGACCGGGTGCCGCTGATCTTTTTGACCGGTTGCGTGGATGCGGCCGAGGCGGAAAGCTACACGCATCAGGTCTTCGATCACCAGCAATTGCTTCGCCCGATCGTCAAGGCGAGTTTTTCCGCGCGGCTCGGTGCCTTGGATGTGCTGATGGAAAAGGCGATTTCGATCGCGCTCGATGGCCAGCCGGGGCCTGTCCACATCGATGTGCCGATCCGTGTTGCAGAGGGGCGCACGGACGAGCGCTGGTCGCAGGAGATCCGGTCTCAGCCAGCGCAGGGTATAATGTCGGCCGGTCCGGGTTTGGAAGCCGCCTTGGCCTTGTTCGCGGCGGCGCGCCGTCCCATCGCCATTGCTGGCGTCGATGCGGTGAACGAGGGGGCCGGGGCGGCGATCTCCGAGTTCTGCAAAACCTTCAATGTGCCGCTGGTCACGTCCTACAAGGGCAAAGGCCTTCTTGACGAAAACGATCCTCTGGCACTGGGCGGCGCAGGTCTCTCGCCAAAAGCGGATGATCTTCTCTTACCTTTGATCCGCCAGAGCGATTGCATTCTGCTTTTGGGTTATGACCCGATTGAAATGCGGATCAACTGGCGTGATCCCTGGCCGGATGAGGCCCCGGTGATCGATGTCAGCCCGGTCTTGCGCACCCATGGCATGCATGCCGTTCGCGTGGATCTACGAAGTGACGTGGCGCCCGCCCTGAAGGCCTTATCGAACGGCAGGCCGGCGGTAGCGGTGAGTTGGCCGGAGGGCGAACCGGGAGCGGTTCGCCAGTCCTTGCAGTCTGCCTTTGCGCCTGAAGCCGAGGGCTGGGGGCCGGCGACGGCGTTCCACACGCTTCGCGCTATCATGCCGGACACCACGGTCGTGACCGCCGACAGCGGTGCGCACCGGATCCTGGTGAGCCAGATCTGGGCCTGCGGCGAGCCGCGAACCATGCTGCAATCCTCCGCGCTGTGTACGATGGGATGCGCGGTGCCTTTGGCCATGGGTTACCGTCTGGTGGATGGGCTGGTGCCGGTTCTGGCCTTTGTTGGTGACGCGGGCCTTGAAATGTGCCTTGGTGAGTTGTCGACTTTGCGGGATCTGAAGATCCCGGTGACCATCTGTGTTCTGGTCGACACAAGCCTTGCGCTGATCGAGCTGAAGCAACGCAAGAGCCAGCGGCCGAATGTCGGAGTGGATTTCGGCGAGACCGATTTTCCGGCCGTCGCCAGCGCCTATGGGGGACATGGCGTGTGGATCGACAATGTGCCTGATCTTCGCGAAGAAGCGAGCGCTGCGCTGCGCCGGGATACGTTCACCGTGTTGGCGTGCCGGATTTCGAACCGGGCCTACGATGGCAAGTTCTAGCACGCACCTTACGCGCCCCGGCGGCATGCCATACCAAGATCGGGGAACCTGGCGCTGGACCTGGCGCCGGTGTTTCGCCTATGTTGCACCCGCGAAAAGACAAGCCCCGATAAGCGGGGCGAACCGGCGCGGGAGGAGCTGGCATGCTGGTCTGTCCGACCAAGGCGGAGATGCGGGCGCTTGTCGCCGGGTACCGGCGTGGACGGCGGTCGCTCTCCTTGGTGCCGACGATGGGGTATCTGCACGAAGGGCATCTGTCCCTTGTGCGGCTCGCCAAGCAGCGCGCCGACCGTGTCATTGTTTCGGTCTTCGTCAATCCGACGCAATTCGGGCCGAATGAGGATCTGGACACCTATCCGCGTGATCCAGACCGTGACCTTGCCCTGTTGCAGGCCGAGGGTGTTGACGGCGTTTTCATGCCGACCGCCGCGGAAATGTATGGCGGAATGGGAAACACCCATGTTGAAGTGCCCGAGCTCTCCGGGATTTTGCAAGGCGCCCTTCGGCCCGGACACTTTCGGGGCGTTGCGACCGTTGTCGCCAAACTCTTGAACCTGATACAGCCCGATATCGCGGTGTTTGGCGAAAAGGACTACCAGCAGCTCATCTTGATCCGGCAGATGGTTCGGGATCTGGACATGCCGGTCGACATTCTCGGACACCCGACCGTCCGTGAGGCGGACGGGGTTGCCATGTCATCCAGAAACGTCCGGTTGTCTGATGAGCACCGCGCAGACGCGCCGGTGCTGAACAAGGCCCTTGGTGCGGCCGAAGAAGCGGCCCGCGATGGCCCCGTTGTTTCGGATCTTCTAGACCTGGTCCGCTCAACCCTGGCAACCGCCGAGAGTGCCAAAGTTGAAAGCGCCGACATTCGCGATGCGGCGACTTTGGCCGAACTTGACGGCCGATTGGAACGGCCCGCCGTTGTTCTTCTTGCGGTTCGTTTTGGCGCCGTGCTGCTGATCGATCAACGCGTCGTCGGCCCCGTGCCCGACGATCCCACCGGCCAGAAATGAAAGGACCCCGTTTGTGAGCACCCAAAAACCAGTCCGCCGGATCACAGTTCCGCAAATCGCCGGGCGAAAGGGGGGTGATCCCATTGTCTCCCTGACCTCCTATCACGCCCATACGGCCGCGATTGTCGACGCCTATGCGGATTTCATTCTGGTTGGCGACAGTCTCGGCATGGTCATGCACGGCATGGAATCAACGGTTGGCGTGTCATTGGATCTGATGATCATGCACGGCAAGGCTGTGGTGAGGGGCACGAAGCGGGCGCTTGTGGTCGTTGATATGCCGTTTGGCACTTACGAGGAAAGCCCGTCCGTTGCCTTTCGAAACGCTGCCCGGATCATGAAGGAAACCCAGTGCGGCGCGGTCAAGCTGGAAGGCGGAAAGCGGATGGCTGAGACGATCCGTTTTTTGACCGACCGGGGCGTTCCGGTCATGGCGCATACCGGGCTGACCCCCCAATCGAGCAATGTAATGGGCGGCTTCAAGACCCAGGGCCGCGACGAAGAGAGCTGGCCAGAACATGAAGACGACGCAAAGGCGGTCGCGGAGGCCGGCGCGTTCGCGCTGGTCTTGGAAGGCATGGTCGAGCCCCTGGCGGCCCGCATCACCCGGCAAATCCCCATTCCGACGATCGGCATCGGCGCGTCGGTCGAGTGCGACGGGCAGATCCTGGTGCTAGAGGACATGTTGGGCCTCAATCCCAAACCGCCGAAATTTGTGAAGGTCTATGGAAATCTCGGCGGGCAGATCGAGGCGGCGGTCAAATCCTATGCCGACGAGGTCAAGCAGCGGGCGTTTCCGGGCGAGGCGCAGGTCTACAGATAAAAGCATTCCGGCCGGAGATTGAGGTCGGTCATGGCGGCCGCGACAGCGCGCGCTACATATCGGGCCTGATAGATACAGGGCGATAATATGACCATGATCCGCTTTGGCCGCGTCCACCCGCTCGCCCTGGCAAGTCTTGCCGGACTGTTAATGCTTTTGGTCGCGTCTACCGGCCCGGCGGCGCGCGCTAACAATGAGTGGACACGTTGGGTCACGGGCGACGTTCACGTGGACCAAGCCGTCGGCCGGATCTGGTCGGTCGCCGATCAGGCCTTTATCGCCCCGGACATGTTGGTTTCGGATCTGAAGGCCGCCCGCTTCGCCCTTCTCGGCGAGGTGCATGACAATTCCAGCCATCACCGGCTGCAGGCATGGCTGATCGACCGGCTTGGCGATGGCGATGCCATCTCTATCGTCATGGAGATGCTGTCGCAGGATCAGGCGCCAGAGCTGGCCGCATTCATGGCGTCGCTGGATCGGACTTCGGATGGATTTGCGGACGCGGTGACTTGGCATGCGACCGGCTGGCCGGATTTCGAGCTCTACCGTCCGATCATCGACACGGCGCTGCGCAGGAATGCAGCAATCTACGCCGGATTGCCCAGTAGCAGCGCGACCCGCGCGGTCAGCCGGAGCGGTTTGGCAGCGCTACCGGCGGGCGAGCAAGCGGACTTGCGTCTCGCTGAGCCTTTGAGCCCCGGCGATGCGGCCGATCTGCGCCAGGAAATCCAGGAGGCCCACTGCAATCTTCTTCCCGTCGAAGCACTGCCGAACATGGTGGCTGTTCAGCGGTTCCGCGACGCGGTGCTGGCGCAATCCCTGCGGGGGGCGCCAAAGACCGGCCCGGCCATCCTGATCGCCGGAAACGGCCATGTACGGAGCGATCGAGGCGTTCCTGCGTTCTTGTCCGCAAATGACGGCAGCGCGATCGCGGTAATTCTGCGTGAAGTCGAGCCTGATCTACAGATCGGGGCGGTCTCCGGTCTGTTTCCGCCCGGCACACCCGCCGACTATGTCTGGCTCACACCACGGATCGAACGGCCAGATCCGTGTGAAAAGCTTCGGGAGCGGTTCGGAACATCCGCTCCCGGAGGCTCAGGTGGTTAAGCGACCGCTTTTTCAGCGATCTGATGCTTCGCCGGCCCGACCGGCTCCCACGCAAGATCTCCAGAATAGCGCTGGGCCATCTGGCCATCGGAATTCAGCGCGAACAGGTGCAGCCAACCGTTGTCGAACAAGGCCCGGACGCCCGCGTGCTTTTTCAGAATAGCGGTCATGGCTTCGACCGGGGCCTCGATGCAAACCGACAGCCGCCGCGGGTCATGAACGAACCGCTCTCCGTCGTGGACGGACTGCCAGGCAAGCCCCGCCCGCAACGGGCCGCCATTTCCTTCCAGGACGCCGACGCCGCCGACCACATTGTGCAGCAGCTTGTTGCCGGAGCCGAAAGCCTTCGGCGCGACCGTGGAGCCGTAATATTGCAGGCTGATCCAGCTTGCCACGACGACCGGTGCGGTCATGATCAGTTCCAGAACCGGAAATCCGCGCTCTGAATCCTTCGTCCAGTCATAGTCATGCAGGAAGGCACGGCCTTGCATGTCTTTGCCGCCGGTGCGTTTGCGCGGCGCGGCGATGAACGCCTTGCACCGGGCAAGCGCCCATTCGGGCCGCGTTTCGGCCCAATCCCGCGCCCGCCGGGCAATGTCCGTCTCGGTCACCGCCTGAGGCAGGCTGTCCGCCCGTTCGCCGCGGCAGACCTTGCCCGCTGTCGCCAGCCAATTGCGCGCGACCGCAAGGTCCGATAGGTGGCCGCCGGCATCGACGTCGCCGTCATAAAGGGTGACCCGATCGGTGGTTGTGTCGTGCAGGGCGCCGACAAACAGGGTGTCGGCCGGGATGGCAATGCCTTTTTCCAAAAGCCCGTTGCGGACCGTCTTGTCGTTGAGAAGTCCGGCAAGAAGCCGCGCGTTGACCTCGCCCGAATAGCCGCCGCATGCACCGCAATGCAGGCCGCTGGCATGCGGATTGTTGACCACATTGGCGCCATGGCCGGCGAGGATGACGAGCCGCGCGAAATCCTCGGTCAGCGACATGGCCCGAAGCACGGTCTCAGCCGCGCCAATCCGCGTTTCGTCATCAAGCGGGGGATCGAATTGTGGGGCCGGATCGTTAGGCACCGGCGCCTTTTCAAGGCCAAGCGCACCGCTGATCAGCTTGCCGGCATAAACCGGTCCCGCGGCCTCGACAAAGGCAAAGGAGGAAACGGCGGCTTGTTTGAACCGTCCCCACGCCCGCTTGGCCCGCGCCGTGGACCGGGCCGCGTGGTCGCTTTTTTCACAGGCTTCGCCGTGGGTGCTGGAACACGAAGAAACCGTCGGGTTGAGCAACACCGGCAACCGCAACTCGTCAACATCGGAGGCAAAGCGCTTATGTTTGGCGAACACGCCGAAGAAGCCGGCAAATCCAAGCGTCCGGATGGACGGGTTCACGGCCTCAAGCGCACGTCTGAACACTTCGGACCGCACGTCGATGCAAAACGCCGCCTGCAATGCGGGCCGGTCCGTGTCCTGCATCACAGCATCACGGCCAAGCCGCGCGGAAAGATCCCGTTGTCCGGCCCGGTCGGCGGCATCTTGCAGAATGGCGTCGACGACCTGATCGGGGCTTGGTGATATGGGCGAACCGTGGGCTTGTTTGATGTCGGACCAAGCGGTTTCGACGGTGGACTGGTTCTGAAGGTACAGCGCCTCCTCCCACAGAAGCCGGATCGCGAGCAGATCGATCAAAATGGTGTCTTTTGATCCGCCAAGTTCGGCCTTCCACTGGAGATGACGCGCATATTGAGCCCAGCCGCCCAGCGACAGAAGAAGCTGGTGGAAATAACACTCCAGGGCTTGGACCGGCAGTGCGAGGGTTTTCACGCTTTGGGTGATGACGTCGATCGCCCGGATCGGTGTGCTGGCGCTCTTGGCTGCAAAACCCTTTAAACCCTGGATCTCCGGCGTCAGGTCATGTGTGGCGAACATGCGCCAGCTTTCGAAGGCCGAGGCCTCACGAGGGGCGGCCCAGAGCGCCTGGCCGTCATCGAAGTAACCGCTGGCCCAAACGCCGAACCGGTCTTGAAACAGTCCCGGCCAGTCCGTGCCGTCGGTATTTGCGGCAAGCTCCGCGATCGTCCGAAGTGGCTGGGTCGCTGAAGGGCTGGCGCCGGCGGCCTGTTTCAAGGAGGCCAGATTGTCCGGCTTTGCTGTTTCCACTGAAGCCGCGAGCGCAGCGGTAAGGTCGTCGTCCGTGATCTCGCCCGACGCGATCTTCTCCTGATACCAGGCTCTCGGCATGATGGCGGGGATATCGCTGATGCGGGCAAGGCGGGCACCGGCCTGCGCGAGGGTTTCCTGCGTTTGGCCGAGGAAGGGATTGACTGCGACTGACGAGGCCAGCGGCCAGACTGGCGGGATCATGCGGCCGGCATTGTCCGCTGACGTTTCGACAATGGCTTGGTCGAAGGCGAGGGGATCGGTGTGTTGTGTCATGGAGGTGATCCTTTCGGCTGTGGTCAGGAGGCCCGGTGGGTGGACCACCCGCCGATCAACCGGTCAAAGAAGGTGTTCAGGTAAAATCCGTTGACGATGTGAACCCGGATAGAGGCTGCGGCGGGGTGACCCGACCACAGCGGGAACATGGCCTGTGCGACGGCGACGATCCCGAAACTCGCGACCGCCAGAACGATCAGCGCCCATTCCAGCGCCCCCGGCGCCGGCGTTGCGGGCAGTGTTCCGGCCGTCAGCCATTGCACCGCGGTTTGCAGAGCGAAGTAGCTGACGGAGGCTGCAAGCGCGAGAACGCCGGTCCTCAAGGTCAGGGCACGGGGTGCCGTGTCTGCCAGGCCTTGTGCGATCAAATAGGCGACACCGAAGATCAGGATGGCGCCAAGCGCGATCGCTTGGGGCGACTTGCCATCGAAGCCGAACGAAAACCCGATGACCGCGAAGACCGCGAGGGCGACGGCGAACGCCTTGGTGATGGCGCCGGCGCGGGGAATGGCGACAGGACCTGGCCGCTTGGCTTCGGACACCGCGTCCACGGCGGTACCGGAGGCCAGGAAGGCATGGGCCTTGTAGAGCGAATGCGCGAGGATGTGCAGCAATGCGAAGGGAAACAGCGCCAGACCGCACTGGAAGATCATGAAGCCCATCTGCGCAATGGTTGACCAGGCAAGCGACGTCTTCACCGCGCTTTGTGTGAGCATGACCAGCCCGCCGAACAACGCCGTGAAGCCGCCGACCATGACCAAAACGGCGAGGACGCCGGGAGCGAGCAGCATGACGTCGGCAAACCGGATCAGAAGAAAGCCGCCGGCATTGATGACACCGGCATGAAGCAGGGCCGACACCGGTGTTGGTGCCTCCATCACTTCCGTCAACCAGCCATGGACCGGCACCTGAGCGGACTTTAAAAGCGCGGCAAGCGCCAGGAACCCAGCGGCCCAGATCGCCTCTGCCGGGGCTGATCCGCTCTTCGCGGCTGCTAAAATCGCGCTGATATCCTGTGTGCCGTAACCGAAGGCGAGCAGCCCCGCCGCAATGATCAAGGCACCGTCACCGGCGCGGGAGATGAGCGCCTTTTTGCGAGCGGCCCGTTGGGCGCCAACGCGTCCGGGGTAAAACAAGAGCAGCTTGTGGAGGACGTAACCGGTCGCGATCCAGGCGAGCACCAGTTGCAGCAGCGTGCCGGCGGTCACGAGCAGAAGCACCGCCGCAAGCGCTGCGGCCATCCATCCCATAAAGGCGCCGTGTCGGTCCTCACCGTCCAGATAGGTGGCCGAATAGCGCAGCACGACCCAGCCAATGAAGGCGACCGGCACCATCATGGTGATGCTAATGCTGTCGATCATCAATCCGAAGCCGAAAACCGGGCTGGTGCCGGCGCCAAGGGCGATCAGCATGCCGCCGGTGGCAAGGGCGACGGCCAGAGCGCCTAGGGCACCCAGTTCCGAAAGTCTCAGGAGGCTGGCCGGCCGGCGGCCCGGTGCCATGATGGCGCCAAGCGCCACGATGACAAGGCAAAGCGGGGCCAGATAGGGGATCAGGTAAAGCGGCATGAGCGCGTCCTCGGAGTGAATGAAGCTCGCAGGGAGGTACCCCTATTTAATTCTGAAAAAAAATAGATTGTTTAGCTCATAACGTTCTAATAAGAAGAACGATATGGTGGAACTGAACTACAAACACCTGCGCTATTTCCAGGTTGTCGCGCATGAGGGGCATCTGACCAGGGCCGCCCATCGCCTCAACGTGTCGCAATCGGCTTTGTCTTCTCAGATCCGACTTCTCGAAGACCGGCTTGGTCAGGCGCTGTTCGAACGCCGGGGCCGGTCCTTGCACATGACGGAGGCCGGGCGGATCGCGTTGGACCACGCGGACACGATATTTTCGACCGGGGAGGAACTGGTCGCCACCCTCAAACAGACCGGCGAAGCCCGCCGGGCACTGAGAATCGGGGCATTGTCGACCTTGTCGCGCAACTTTCAGCTCGGAATCCTAAGGCCCGTTCTGGGCCGGCCGGATGTGGAAGTCATTCTGCGGTCGGGCAGCGCCAGCGAACTCTACACGGCCCTTGAAGCTTTGCAGCTTGACCTGGTTCTGACCAATACGCCGCCGCCGGCCGACGCGCTGGCGCCGTTTGTCGTCCGGTCTCTCGATGAACAGCCGGTCAGTCTGATTGGCGTGCCGAACCTTGTAACGCCAGGTGTGTCATTGACCGAACACCTGAAGCGCGAACCGCTGATCCTGCCGACACCGGCCAGCGGATTGCGCATGGGATTTGATGCTTTGGTCGATCGCCTGAGGCTTAAGATTTCCATCGCCGCCGAAGTCGATGACATGGCGATGATGCGGCTTTTGGCCCGCGAAGGCGCGGGCCTCGCCGTCCTGCCGCCGATCGTTGTTTTGGACGAATTGGCGGCGGGTCTCCTGATCGAGGTCGAGCAGGTTCCGGGATTGGCGGAAGCCTTTTATGGCGTGACGGTCAAACGGCAGTATCCGAACCCGCTGCTGGGCGAACTGTTTTAGGACCGATCCATCTCTCAACCATTATCGTCATCGCCAAGCAGTGCCTCGGCTTCGATTTCAACCCGGTGGTCGCCGATCAGACCGGCGACGACAATCAGCGTGTTGGCCGGCTTGATGTCGGAAAAGAAGCGGCCGTGGGCGCGGGACACGTCCCAAACATCCGCCTCATCGACAATGTAGATCCGGGTGCGGATGACATCTTGGGCCGACGCGCCAAGGGCCGTCAGCGCCGCTAGGATCTTGTCGAGAATGTAGGTCGTTTGCGCGCCCGCATCATCCGGCGCGACCGCCCGCGCCTGCCCGGCCGTTGCTGTGGTTCCCGAGACGAGGATGCGGTCACCTATCCTGTGCGCCCGGCAATAGCCCGCGATATCTTCCCAGTCTGTTCCCGACAGGACACGGCGTCCGCCCGTCCGGTGGGGCGTTGCGGAGGAGGAGAAGGCCTTGGGCATTTCATCCAGATGATGGCTGAGATCCCCGGAGGCGGTCAGGAACGGCGGACGGCGGTACTCGTCACCGCAATCGCCCGGAACCGGCATTGTCGCGCTGAACGCCTCGTCCAACAAGCCGTGATCCTCATCGTCGAGCGAAAACCCAAACAGCTTCATGTTGTCGGACGTGTGCTGATTTTCGCCGAGGCGGGCACCGACAATCACACCGGCAACGGCGGATTGGTCCAGCACCCAGCGGGTTGCCACATTCGCGATCGACACATCGTGTTTGTCCGCGATCCGGCCGATTGTGGCCAGCACGGTTTGGAACGCGGACCAACCGCCGGCGGCATCGATAAAGCGCCTGTACTTCATCTTCGACCAATCCGTCAGATCAACGGGCTCCGGCTTGCCAAGCCAGCGGTTCGACAAAAATCCGCCGCACAAGGTCCCATAGGCGAGGAGCCGCGTGCCGGTCTTCGCGCACAGCCCCGACAAAGGGCCAAGCGCCCGCCGGTCGATCACGGAAAACGACACCTGGTTTGAGACGATCGGCACACCGTCCGAAAGCGCGACCCGCAGGTGGTCGGCGTCGAAATTGGTGACGCCGATAGCCCCAATCAGCCCCTCGTCCTGAAGCCTGGCCATTTCGTGCAGCGCATCGAGCCAGGCCGGGTGTTCGAAACTCCACCAGTGGAACTGTAGAAGGTCGATCCGCTCCGCGCCGAGCCGGTCAAGCCGCTCTTCAACACCGGCCCGAACGACATCGGCGGTCATCGGCCCCGGCGGCGGGCACCATTTTGTCAGGATCTGCGGCCGACCGCCGCCCATGTGCCGGGACAAGAGCCGGCCGGCAACCAGTTCGGCGGACCCGTAGTGATCAGCCATGTCGAAGGTGGAAAAACCGGCGTTCAGATAAGTTTCAAGATCATCCGCGCCCCGGTCCGGATCAACGAGTGTGCCGTCCTTTTCCATGTCGGCGATCTGCCACAGACCAGTGAGGATCTGACTGATCTCGAATCCGGGTGAAAGCTCGGTGCGCGGCGGGGAGAGGGTCATTCATTGTCCTTCAGCTGTCTGGCAACAGGAGCCGGAAGCTCCGTTCAATGTCTTGCGCGAGCGCCTCTTGCGCGGCGGCCCGATCATTGCTGTTGAGCGCTTCGAGGATTTTCTCGTGATAAATGTGTTCCGCGACTTCAAGGGCCGCCTGTTCGCGGACGACAAGATTGAGAAATGCGCCATATTGCAGCCAGAGTGCTTCCACCAGCGGTAGGATCACGGTTGATCTTGAATGGCGGTAAAGCTCGAAGTGGAAGTCGTAATTCTGTTTGAGGTCCGGCGTATCGCCGGTCGTGCGCGGGGCTTCGATGATCGCGGCAAGGCGCGGGATCGTTGCCTCGTCCATCCGGTCGATGGCCCGGTCGAGCAGCAAGGCTTCGAGAGCAAGGCGCGCCGATTTGAGTTCGCGCATGCGGGCCGCGTCGAACGGCGGCACGGCGAGGGTCCGGCTTGGCGTGTCGATCAGGGCCCCTTCCGCCACCAGTCGCCGGACCGCTTCACGCACCGGTGTCATGGAGGTTCCCAGTTGCTCGGCCAGCGTTCTCAGGCTGAGGGTTTCCCCGGGCGCGAACGCACCGCGCGTAAACGCATCGCGCAACGCGTCATAGACGCTTTCCCTAAGTTTCGATTGGTCGACCCGGGCAAATCTGGGTCCGCTCATCGCTGCCACCTTGCGTGTCGTTTTTGGAGCGTGTTGACAAGAGACATTTTATATATTGTATAAAATATCACAGATAACATTCAAGCGGCTTGTTTGCTTGCGCGGGAGCGGCTCTTTGGTGGACGACAACGACGCGGAAAAGCGCCCGGCCGGTTTCTGGCTTTATGACTTGAAGGTCGAAACCGTGCTCGACGGACGGACTCCCGTCTGCCGGCATGTTGAGGGCGAGCACTTCCTCGTGGAAGGTGAATCCCTGGTGTTTTCGCATGGCCAGAGGGTGTCGATGTATGCACTGGCGGCCGTATTGCCGCTCCTGCCGGCAAAACAGCGCGACACCCACCCTGAGGACTGGATGAGCACGGATGCCGAAATCGCCTGCCCCGATCCCCATTGTGGCGGGCGGTTCCGGGTCAGCCGCATCGGCAAGCGGTGGTTCAGCCATGCCGAAACAACCGGATTGCCTGGCGAACGCGGTACGCCCTATTGGCAAAAAGAGGGCCGAGAATGAGCGCGCGGACGATCGCTCTGGCGTCGGACTACGTGATCTCGCGGGTCATCAAGGGCGGATGGCAACTCGCTGGCGACCACGGGCCGGTCGAGCCAACGGCGGCGATCGGCGACATGGAAGCCTTTCTCGACGCGGGAATCACCACCTTCGACTGCGCTGACATCTATACCGGTGTTGAGGAAATGATCGGCGCGTTCATTGCCGACGTCCGGCGCCGCCGCGGAGCACAAGTCGCGGACCGCGTGCAGGTTCACACCAAGCTGGTGCCGGATTTGACCCGCCTTGCCGATATATCCGCTGCCGAGATCGAGGCGATCGTCGACAGGTCGCTCCGGCGCCTCAAGATCGATCGGCTACATCTGGTGCAATTTTACTGGTGGGACCTCGGCGCCGGAGATGCCGTGCGCGCGTGCCAGGTGCTCCAGCGCTGCCAGGAAAAAGGCAAGATTGCCCATCTCGGTGTGACCAATTGGGACGCGGCGGAAACGGCGCCGTTCGTGGAGGCGGGGATCAATCTCGTTTCCACGCAGGTTCAGTACTCCGTGCTGGACCGCCGTCCAGCACGCAGCCTCGCGCCCTGGTGCGCTGAACGGAACATTCAACTCTTGTGCTACGGAACTCTGGCGGGCGGCTTTTTGACCGAGCAATGGCTTGGTAAGCCGGATCCCGGCTTTGCGTTTGAGAACCGGTCATTGGTCAAATACCGCCTGATCATCGATGAATTCGGGTCATGGGCAAGGTTTCAGGACCTGTTGAACCTCCTGCGAGGTATCGGCAGCCGGCATGGCGTTTCGCTCAGCGCTGTAGCGACCGCATGGGTGCTTGAACAGTCACAAGTGGCCGCGGCCATCGTGGGCGCGCGTTACGCCCGTCATCTACCCAAAACGCTTGAAGTCTTCAGTTTACAGCTGACCGGTGAAGATCTGGCGGAGATCGATGGTTTTTTAGCCGCCTCACCCGGACCAGACGGACCCGTCTTTGCGCTGGAGCGCGACCGAAACGGGCGGCACGGGCGGATCATGAAATACAATCTGAACACCCGGCCGGACGATCAGGTTTATGGGGCAGGCCGTGGCTGAACCCATCCTCACCACCCATGCATTGTCGAAGTCGTTTGGTGCGCTCAAGGCGGTGGACGGGGTGTCACTCAGCATCCGTAAAGGATCGATCACAGGCTTGATCGGCCCCAACGGAGCCGGGAAATCGACGCTTTTCAATCTGGTGACCGGTGAAATCGTGCCGGGCGAGGGGCGCGTCGAGCTGCTCGGGGAGGACATCACCACACTCTCCCCCGATCGCCGCTTCGCCAAGGGCCTCGGGCGGACCTTTCAGATTCCGCGCCCGTTCAAACGGATGAGCGTTCTGGAAAACGTGATGCTTGCCCCGTTGGACCAGAGCGGCGAAAGCCTGTGGGGATCGGTGCTCGGCCGCCGCAACATGTGGCGCCAGGAAGCGGCCATCCGCGAACGCGCTCTGGAGATTCTCGACTTCGTGACTCTGGGGCCGCTGGCCGATCATCCGGCCGGAAAGATCTCGGGCGGGCAGATGAAACTGCTCGAACTTGCCCGTGTGCTCATGGGCAATCCGGAGCTGATCCTGCTGGATGAGCCGGCGGCCGGTGTCAATCCGGCATTGACCGAAACGCTGATTGAAAAGATCGAGGAGTTGAACCGCGGCGGCACCACCTTTCTGATCATCGAACACGACATGGATTTTGTCATGCGCCACTGCGACCCGGTAATCGCCCTCGCCGAGGGCCGGGTTGTGTTCGAAGGATCGGCGGTAGAAGCGCAGGCCAACACGGTCTTGCTGGATGCCTATCTGGGAGCGCCGCTGGATGCCTGATCCACTCCTTGTTGTCTCCGATCTCACCGCCGGTTACGTTCCGGACCTGCCGATTCTGAAGACGGTCTCATTATCGGCGGGCCGGGCGCAACTGACCGCCATCATCGGGCCGAATGGCGCCGGCAAATCGACCCTGATCAAGGCCGTCGCCGGGCTTTTGCCCGTGTCGAGCGGTCAAATCCTGCTGGGCGACGACACGATCACCGGCATCCGTCCCGACCAGATGGCACGCTTTGGCATTGCCTATGTCCCGCAATCCGACAATGTGTTTCGCAGCCTGACAATCCGCCAGAACCTCGATCTTGCGCTGCGCGCCACAAAGGACCCGGCCGCACGGCTCGCAGCGATCTTTGAGCAATTCCCGCCTCTTGCCGACAAACAGGCCGAAAAGGCCGGAACGCTGTCGGGCGGCCAGCGCCAGTTCCTCGCCGTTGCCATGGCGCTTGCCGTCAATCCCCGATTGATCCTGATGGACGAACCCTCCGCCGGCCTATCGCCACGGGCCGCCGAAGAAGTGCTGGACCATGCGAAGGCGCTGACGACCGAGGCCGGCGTGACGATCTTGCTGGTTGAGCAAAACGTCAAGCAGGCGCTGCGGCGGGCCGATCATTGTTACGTGCTGGCCGAGGGGCGCAATCAGATCGACGGTCCGGCCGACGCGCTTTTGAAGGACCCGGCGCTGGGCCGTATCTATCTGGGCGGCGAAAGGCGGGTGCCGGCATGATCCAGCATCTGGTTGACGGCATCCTCGTCGGCTCGTTCCTCTCGCTCGGCGCCATCGGGCTCACGATGGTGATGCACATCCTGCGGTTCGCCAATTTCTCGCACGCCGAACTTCTGTCGATCGGAGCCTACAGCGCGCTTGTGTTCGACAAGGTGTTTCAGGTTCTGTTGCCGTTCTCGGCCGCCAAGATCGGGCCGCTGTCCATGACCTGGGCGCTGGCGCTCTCCGTCGTCCTGGCCATGGCATTCACGGGCGCCTCCGCGATGCTGATGGACCGGCTTGTGTTCAAGCGGGTGCGCGCGCGCGGTGATGAGTTGTCGATGGTGTTCGCGTCCTTCGGGATGGCGCTGATCGTGCGCAACGTGATCGGCCTCGTTTTCGGTCTGTCCAGCCAGCTTTATTCCAAGGACATCGTCTTTGCGATGGTGATCTCCCGGGATCCGCTTTTGCTGGTCAAACCCGACCAGATCTTCGTGTTTGGTGCCGCGCTCCTTCTCATGCTGGGGCTGCATCTTCTTCTGTCGCGCACCACCTTCGGGTTCGCATTGCGGGCGGTTGCCGAAAACCCGGTCCTGGCGCAGGTGCATGGCGTCAATTTGCAGCGCATGATCACCGCGGTCTGGGTGATCGGCGGCAGCCTTGGCGCGGTGGCCGGTGTGTTTTACGGCTTGAGCTATCAGATCACGCCGGTCATGGGCCGCGATCTTGTGCTGCCGATTTTCGCGGCAACCATTGTCGGCGGATTGGGCAGTGTCTATGGCGCGGTGTTCGGAGGCTTTTTGGTCGGGATCGCGTCCAACCTCGCGCTGGTGATCCTGCCGTCGGGGTACAGTCCCTCCGTGCCGTTTTTGATGATCCTCGCGGTTCTGGTCTTGCGCCCCTACGGCCTGTTCGGTGAGGCCCGCCCATGATCGGGGTGATCTCCTATCTGGTGTTTTTCACCACCGTCGCCGCGATCCTGTCGATCGCCGTGCTCGGTCTCAATCTGCAATGGGGCAACACCGGTCTCTTCAACGGCGGTGTTGTCGCCTCGTTCGGCGCCGGAGCCTATGGAACGCTGATCCTGGGCGGGGCGCCGCAGGAAAGCCACTTCGGCGGTTTCGGACTCGCCTATCCGCTCGCGCTTTTGGGCGGTATGATCTTTGCCGGCTTATTAGCCTGGGTGGTCGGCGTTTTGACCTTGCGGCTGCGGCACGACTATCTGGCGATCGCGACTTTTGGCGTGGCGGTTGCCTTTGAAAATGTCGCGCGCAACGCGATTTGGCTGACCGGCGGAGCCCAGGGTGTCAGGGGATTTGAGCGCCCGCTTCGGGCGGAATTGGGTGATGGATTTCTCTACAACCTGATCTTTCTGGTGGCGGTCCTCATCGCGTTGTGGCTGGTCTTTTTGTTTTTGCAACGTCTGACCGTGTCGCCGTTTGGGCGGATGCTACGCGCCATCCGGGAGGACGAAACCGCCGCACGCTCGCTTGGCAAGGCGCCGGACCGCGTGCGGCTGACCGCGTTCGTGACCGGGTCCGTCATCATGGGTCTGTCGGGCGGGCTTTACGGCACCTTCTATGCCTTTATCAGCCCGCAGGATGTGCTTCCGATCCTGACCTTCCAGATCTGGGCGATGCTGATCGTCGGCGGCGCGGGCAACAATGCCGGCGCCATCTTCGGAACCTTCCTGATTTGGGGCGCCTGGACTTTTTCCGGCTGGGCCCTGGCGAGGTTCGCGCCGATCGAAGCTCAGCTCTATACCGGCTCGATCCAATTTGTTCTGATAGGTTTTGTCATCGTCGGCATGCTGCTCTGGAGGCCACAAGGTCTGTTCCCCGAGCGGTTGGTCGTTTCCCAACCCGGAGCAAACCGGGATAAACCGCAAGCAGAGGGGTTAACATGAGAAAATCGTTTTATGTGGCGGCGTTCGCTCTTGGCGTCGCGTCGCTTGGGTCCGAGGCGCAGGCGCAGGACTGCACCATCAAGGTCGGGGCGGCATTGCCGACATCGGTGGATTGGGGCCGCCCGATCGCCGAGGTGGCGCAATTCGCCGTCGATCAGGTGAATGACGCGGGCGGCGCTGCCGGCTGCCAGATCGAAATGGTCCTGCGCGACACCCAGGTCGACCCGAAGGTCGGCGTTGACGCGGCCAAGGCTCTTGTTGATCTGGAAGGCGTCAACGTGCTTCTGGGTGCAGTGTCATCCGGGGTGTCGATGCCGATCCTGAATTCGGTGACGGTTCCGGGCGGTGTCATGCAGATGTCCTGCTGCTCGTCCTCGACGGCGTTTACGAAACTCGCTGCAGACGGCAAGACGAACGGGCTCTGGTACCGGACGTTTGCCACGACCGCCGTCCAGTCGGCCATGGGTGCGAAGGTCGCCGCCGATCAGGGCTGGAAAACCGTCGCCGTTCTTTACAAGAACGACGACTGGGGCCAGGACATGGCCCGGTTGATCGAAGCCGATTTCGCCGCCGCGGGCGTGACGGTCACCGGATCGGTCGCCATCAACGATGCCCAGCCGTCCTACCGGGCCGAGGTGACGGACGCCTTGGGCGGCCAGCCCGAGGCGCTTTATCTGGCGCTTTATCCGACCGAAGGAACATCGGCGGTGCGCGAATGGCTGTCGCTGGGTGGCACCCAGAACATGATCCTCGCCAATTCCCTGAAATCCGACGAGTTCCGGGAGAATGTCGGCCTGCAATACCTGGGCAACGCGTTTGGCACCGACACCGCGTCGCCGCGGGTCGAAAGCGCCGATGCTTTCCGGGCAGCCTATCAGGAGCGCTTCGGATCCGAGCCGAATGGTCCGGGGCTCGCCAACAGCTATGATGCGGCGATGATCACGCTGCTGGCCATGGAAGCCGCCGGCAAGGACGCCTCCGGTGCCGATATCGCCGCGGCGGTTGCCAAGGTGACTGATCCGAACGGAATCCCGGTCTCCGCGGACACGGCGGGTTTCACGGCCGCCAAGTCGGTGCTCGCCGGTGGTGGCACCGTCATGTACCAGGGCGCGACGGGCAATGTCCGGTTCGATGCGAACGGGGACGTTTCGGCACCGGCGGTCGTCTGGTCCTTCACCGACGAGGGAACGCAGGAAGTCGAGTACGTTTCTCTGGAAGACGTTGATGCCTTCATCGAATCGTTGAAGTAAGCGGCAGACACACAAGAAAGACAGGGTGCCGGTGTCGGCACCCTGTCTCAGACTGCTGACAAACCAGTTTATCTTTCGGAAGTCATGCTCGGGCCTGTCCCGAGTATCCATAACGCTTTGATTTTTATGGGTCTTCGGAACATTGACCGAGGATCACGACGGAAAAACCGGGGAGTGTCATCAACCTGAGACGGGGCACCGGTGTCGGCGCCCCTTTTTTCGCGGCAATACGAGAAAGGTCAGTCCTCAATCCAGCGTGACCCAGGCGGCATTGCGCGCGGAGGAGCGGACGCACGCGTCCACGAACTTCATGCCGGCCAGGCCGGCCTCAATGCCCGGGACGAGCGTGTCGTTCGTCTGGCCGGATTGATGTGACCGGATGGCGCCCGCCGCCTCTGTGTATAGGTTCGCAAATCCCTCCAGATAGCCTTCCGGATGCCCGGGCGGGATCCGGGTGGTTGGCGCGATGCTGTCATACATGCCGGCACCGCCCCGGCTGATCACCTGCGGTGGCGCGCCGAACCGGCTCACGTGCAGGTGATTTGGATGCTCCTGGCGCCACTCCAGGCCGGCCTTGTCTCCATAAACGCGCAGGCGAAGATTGTTCTCGTTGCCCGGCGCGACCTGCGAGCACCACAGCATGCCGCGCGCGCCGCCCTCAAACCGCAGCATCACGTGGCCATTGTCATCAAGCTTGCGTCCGGAGACGAACGCCTGGAGATCCGCCGCCAGGCTTTCCAGCCGCAGCCCGGTGACAAAACACGCCAGATTGTGGGCATGAGTGCCGATGTCGCCCGTCGATCCGCCGGCGCCGGAGCGGGCCGGATCGGTCCGCCATGCCGCCTGTTTATTTGATTGGGGGACCGTCAGCCAATCCTGCGGATACTCAACTTGAACCACCCGGATCGTGCCCAGTTCGCCCTTTGCGACCATCTCGCGCGCTTGCCGGACCATTGGATAGCCGGTGTAATTGTGGGTCAGGAAAAACAGCGCGTCGGACTTCTCGACGGCTTTTGCGAATTTTTTGGCATCGGCGAGCGTGGAGGTGAGCGGCTTGTCGCAAATGACATGAATGCCGCGGCGCAAGAATTCCCTGGCGGCTGCGTAGTGGACATGGTTGGGCGTGACGATCGCGACCGCTTCAATGCCGCCCTTCAAGCGCCGCTCACGCTTGGCCATTTCCGCGAAGGAGGTGTAGATGCGGTCCTCGGCAAGGCCGAGCGCTTTTCCCGAGTCGTTGGCCTTTTCAGGTGTCGATGACAGGGCGCCGGCGACAAGCTGATAGCGGCCGTCGATGCGCGCTGCAATACGGTGCACAGCGCCAATGAAAGCATCCTTGCCACCACCGACCATGCCCAGGCGAATAGGCCCCGCGGCGGTTGAATTGTCGGTCATGGTTGCCCCTCCTAGATGCCCAGCATGCGCCGGTTGGCCGTGTCGTCCGTGCCGGCATCGGCAAAATCGTCGAAGGCCTTTTCGGTCACACGGATGATGTGGTCGCGCACGAACGCTGCGCCCTCCCGCGCCCCGTCTTCCGGGTGCTTCAGGCAGCACTCCCATTCGACAACGGCCCAGCCGTCAAAATCATTCGCGGCCATTTTGGAAAACACGGCGCCGAAGTCGACCTGCCCGTCACCGAGCGAGCGGAACCGTCCGGCACGGTCCACCCAGGACTGAAAACCGCCATAAACGCCCTGGCGGCCGGTCGGATTGAATTCCGCATCCTTGACGTGGAACATGCCGATCCGGTCCTTGTAGATGTCGATGTTGTCCAGATAATCGAGGCATTGAAGGACATAATGCGACGGATCATAGAGCATCTGGCAGCGGGAATGGCCATCGACCCGCTCCAGGAACATCTCGAACGTGATGCCGTCGTGGAGGTCCTCGCCCGGATGGATTTCAAAACAGATGTCGACGTCCATGTCGTCCGCGTGATCGAGGATCGGCCGCCAGCGTCTGGCAAGTTCGTCGAACGCGGTTTCGACCAGTCCGGCCGGACGCTGCGGCCAGGGATAGATGAACGGCCAGGCCAGGGCGCCGGAGAACGAGGCCTGAGCGGTCAGTCCAAGATTGCGGCTCGCGCTCAGCGCCCGCTTGACCTGATCCACGGCCCATTCCTGGCGCGCAGCGGAGTTGCGGCGAACGTCCGGTGCGGCAAAGCCATCAAAGGCCTCGTCATACGCGGGATGAACGGCCACGAGCTGACCTTGCAGATGGGTCGAGAGTTCGGTGATCTCGACGCCGTTGGCTTTTGCTAAGCCGGCAAAATCATCGCAGTACGTTTTTGAGTCCGAGGCCGTCGCGAGGTCGAAGAGGCGCCCGTCCCAACTGGGCACCTGAACGCCATTGTAGCCGCAATCGGCCGCCCATTTCGTGATCGAGTCCCAAGAATTGAATGGCGCGTCATCTCCCGCGAACTGCGCCAGAAACAGCGCCGGTCCCTTGATTGTTTTCATCCCATCCTCCCGAATGCGCCCAAAGGGCCGCCTATCGTTATTTGATGCAAACGCCGTTGGGTCGGAAGTCTGGCATCGCGCGTCCGGTTTGCCAAACTCCCTTTAGGTGGCCGGGGCCATTTCATCGCTTGCCAGGAATTCAAACAGGCGCGCCACAGCCTCTGCGCCGGGATCGTTGTGGCCGGACAGATTGGTTTCCGCGACATAGCTGGCACGGCCGGCCCGCGCGCGGGTGATGCGCGCCGTCGCATCCGCCCCTTGGCGGGCCGCTGCCGCCGCCGGACCGACGCCATCGTGAAGGGCTTCAAGCGCGGGGAACAGCGCATCGATCATGGTCCGGTCGCCCGGCCGCGCACCGCCGACCTGCTGGACCCGGTCGAGCCCGGCCTTCAAAGCACCGACCGTATCCCGTCCGCTGGCGGCCGCGTCTCCTGCGGCAGCAAAGAAGATCGCCAGCAGGACGCCGGATGATCCGCCCATCGTCTGGCTCAGTTCGATCCCGATTGCCCTGTAGAGTTGCGTAAGGTCTGCCAGCGGCAGGCGGTCCAGCGCGTCGATCATCGCTTTTGCGGCGGTGGCCAGCGTGCTGCCGGTGTCGCCGTCGCCTGATTTGGCATCAAGGGCATTGAGATCGCTTTCGGCGTCAATGAACACCTGGCAGCACTGTTCGATGAAGCGCCTGGTTTCGGGATTTTTGGATGGCAGGGGCTGGATCGGTGTCAATCCGTCCGGCAAGGGCAGGATCGGAACATGTCCGAGCGCAAGACAGCCCGGCCACGGCCAGGGCGCAACCGGTGCCTGTAGCGCGCCTTCGTCCGCCTGGCTCACGGGCAAGAGCGAGACGGAAAAGCCCTGCATATCGAGGGACGTCATCATCGGCGCCGGCCCCACAAGCCATCGGATTTGCGATCCGATCCGGGAGCGGGTCAGTTCTTCGGCCAGAACCGCCATTTCCAACGGTGTCGTGCTGCCTAAATTGTTCAGCAAGGCCGCGTGGGGGCCGGGGCTCAAGTTGGGCGCGAGCCGGTCAACGACCATTTCCATGGCATCTCTGGCGTTGGAAAAGTCGACCTGCTCGATGCCGGCCTCGCCGTGGATGCCAAGTCCGAGTTCGGCCTTGCCGGCACTGATCCGGTTCTCCTTCGGCGAGCCGGGGATGGTACACGTGTCCAATGACATGCCGATTGAGACGACACCCTCGACGATCCGGTGCGCGGTCTGGGTAACGGTATCAAGATCGGCGCCACGATCGGCCAGTGCGCCGGCGATCTTGTGAACGAACAGGGTGCCGGCGACCCCACGGGCTTGCGGCAGGTCCGGCAGCGCGATGTCATCGTCGACGATGACCATATTCACCTTCAGACCGAAGGCGCGGGCGCGTTCGGCCGCCAATCCGAAATTCAAACGGTCGCCGGTGTAATTCTTGACGATCAGAAGGCATCCGGCCTTGCCGGTAACGGCGAGGATGCCGGCCAGAACCGCGTCGACCGACGGTGAGGCGAAGACTTCGCCGCAGACCGCGGCGGTCAGCATGCCCTGACCGACAAATCCCGCGTGGCTCGGTTCGTGGCCGGATCCCCCGCCCGACACCAGCGCCACCTTCGATTTGTCCCAGTCGGTGCGCACCACGACCTTGATGTGCGGATAGCCGTCAAGGCGTGCCAGGCGGCCGCCTGCCGTTCGCAATGCCCCATCGATCGCTTCGGTGACCAGGTTTTCCTTGGTGTTGATGAATTGTTTCATGTCCCGTCTCCTCAGGCGATGCGGGTGCCGCTGGCATCAAAAAACAGCGGATTTCGCGGTTGAATGGCGACGGTGTCGCCCGGCTCAAGGTCCGTATGAACATCCGTGAGCGTCACGATGTCATGGCCGTCCAGCCGCAGGTGCAGGCGGGTCTGGTCGCCCAGATGTTCCACCCGTGTGACCTGCGAAGCTTTGCCCTCGCCTTGTGCAATATGTTCCGGTCTGAGGCCGATCGTTTTTGCGCCGGACGGGGCGCCGGCGAAGAGATCGGCCGGCAGGGCGTTGATCCTCGGCTGGCCCAGGCGGCCGGCGACATAAAGGTTTACCGGATCTTCGTAGATCTCACGCGGTGACCCGAACTGGGCCAGGCGGCCCTGGTCAAGCACGCCGACATGGGTCGCCATCGTCATGGCCTCGATCTGGTCATGGGTGACGTAAAGGAGCGTCGCGCCGAGGCTCGACTGGATCCGTTTCAATTCGATCCGCAGGTCCGCCCGAAGTTTGGCGTCGAGCGAACTGAGCGGTTCATCCATCAGGTAGATCGATGGATCCCTCACCAGAGCCCGGCCGATCGAAACGCGCTGCATTTCGCCGCCGGAAAGGGCCGTCGATTTGTTGTCCAGCTTGTCGGTGATCCGAAGGACATCCGCCACCTCCGCGACCTTGCGGGCAATGTCGGGTTCGGGCGTTTTCAGGAGCGGTGAACGCAGGGGGAATGCCAAATTGTCCCGGACACTCAGATGCGGATAGAGTGAGTATTGCTGGAACACCATCGCGACGTTGCGCTGGGCCGGCGTATCGTTGAGCACCGACCGGCCGTCGATCTCCACATCCCCGCTGTCCGGCTGTTCCAGACCTGAGATCAGGCGCAAGGTGGTTGTTTTTCCAGCGCCGGTCGGACCAAGCAGCACGACAAACGCGCCGTTGGCAATGGTCATGGTGACAGTGTCGAGCGCCTTGATGTCGCCGAAGGACTTGGTCAGCCCAAGCAACCTAACGTCAGCCATGGGACAGCACTCCCTCATTGAGAGCCGACGTCAACGCCCGCCCCGACTGATTGTCGAACAAGGTGACCGTGGCAGCGTTAAATGCCAATCCGACCGTTTCGCCGGGCCGAACGGATTGGTTGGATGGAATGCGGGCCTTGAGTTCTCCGTTTGGCGCGTTGATCGTGATGATCTGGGTCGTGCCGAGATATTCCGCCGCCAGGATTTCGCCGCGATAGCCGCTTTCATCATCTAACGACACATGCTCGGGCCGAACACCGAACACCATGTCGCCCTCGAACGGTTCGCGCATGACCGGCACGTTGAATGTGTGATGATGCAGCGTGACCTGGTCGGTGCCTGGATGCACGGAGCCGTGAAATCGCAGGAAATTCATCGGCGGCGATCCGATGAAATCGGCCACGAACAGCGTTGCGGGTTTGTCGTAGATGTCCTGCGGCGCGCCGAACTGCTCGATCACGCCATGGTTCATCACCACGATTTTGTCGCCCATTTGCATGGCTTCAAGCTGGTCATGGGTCACGTAGACGGTCGTGGCGCCCATCCGGTCATGCAGCGCGCGCAGTTCCTCGGCCATGTGTTCGCGGAATTCCGCGTCGAGTGCGCCAAGCGGTTCGTCCATCATGAACGCCTTGGGATTGCGGACGATGGCCCGTCCGAGCGCCACCCGCTGCCGGTCGCCGCCGGAAAGCCCGCCAACCGGGCGGTCGATAATGTCCTCGATGCCGAGGATTTTCGCGACTTCTGCGACCTTCTCCCGAACTTTTGCGCGCGGCATGCCCTGGCTCACCAAAGGGTAGGAAATGTTCTTGCGCACATTCATGTGCGGGTAGAGGGCGAACATTTGAAACACAAACGCGATGTCCCGTTGGCTCGCGGGTTTTTGGCCGACTTCCTCGCCGTCGATGTAGATCTCGCCGGATGTCGGCAGTTCCAGGCCGGCGATCATTCGCAAGGTGGTGGTTTTGCCGCAGCCGGACGGCCCGAGCAGCATGAAGAACTCACCGTCCTCGATCTTGAACGACGAAGACTGGACCGCGGTGAAATCGCCGAACTTCTTTTTCAGATTCTTGATGACAATCTCGGCCATGTCTCAGTCCGGAAAATGGCTGACGATGATGAACATCACGGTTCCGGTCAGCGTCACGATGAAGGAGTAGGTGTAAGCCCACAAAATGAATGGCTGCATCAGCATCACCACGCCGAGGGCGATCAGGATCGAGGCCACCATTTCCCAGGACCCGCGGCGGAACCGGGCCAAGCCAGACAAAAACTGGGTCATTTGCGCACGGCTCCGAACGTGATCCCGCGCAAAAGGTGTTTGCGCAGCAAAATCGTGAACACCAGGACCGGAACCAGGAACAGTGTTGCTCCGGCCGCGACCGCCGGCCAGTCCTGCCCGCCGACACCGATGATGGTCGGAATGAAGGGCGGCGCGGTCTGGGCCGTGCCGGATGTCAGGAGCACGGCGAAGGCGTATTCGTTCCAGGAAAAGATCAGGCAGAAGATGGCTGTCGACGCGATGCCCGTCGCCGCTTGCGGCAACACCACCTTGTAGAAGGCCTGGAACCGCGTGTAGCCGTCGATCAAGGCCGCTTCCTCGTATTCTCGCGGGATTTCGTCGATGAAGCCCTTCAGGAGCCAAACTGACAGGGAAATGTTGACCGCCGTATAGAGCAGGATCATGCCCAGATGCGTGTCGGAGAGCCCAAGCGATCGGAACATCAGAAAAATCGGGATCGCGACCGCGATCGGCGGCATCATCCGGGTCGACAGGATGAAGAACAGAAGATCATCCTTGAGTGGCACCTTGAAGCGGGAAAAGGCATAGGCTGCCAGGGTTCCCAGGAACACCGACAGGAAGGTCGATCCGAACCCGATGATCACCGAGTTCAGGAACCGCTCACCATATCGGGACGGTCCCGCGATCACCATGTCCCGGTTGCGGACGATTTCCTCATACCAACTTGCGGGCGGCGGCAGGGCCTGCAATTGTTCCGGCGACACCCGCGTGCGGGTGGTGAACAGATTGACATAGCCTTCCAGCGACGGTTCGAAGAACACCTTCGGTGGATAGGAGATGGCATCCACCGGCGATTTGAAACCGGTCGTCAGGATCCAGATGAGCGGCAGCAGGGTGATGAGCGCGTAGCCGACGACCAGGGCACCGGCCACCCATTTTTGCGTTCTCGACGGCTCGGTGATGGAAAAGCTGCTCATCTTTCTTTCACCTTGTTCAGCGCCTTCACATAAATCGAGGCCAATCCGAAAACGGTCACAAACAGAATGATGGCGTAGGCCGACGCATAGCCGGTGCGCCACTTTTCGAAGGCTTCGCGTTTCAGATTGATGGAGGTCAGTTCGGTGACAGAACCCGGGCCGCCGCCGGTGAGCTGCACGACAAGATCGAACATCTTGAAGTTCTCGATGCCGCGGAACAAAACCGCCAGCATGAGGAACGGGAGGACCATGGGAACCGTGATCGTCCAGAACTGCCGCCATTTGCTCGCCCGGTCGATCTCAGCCGCCTCGTAGATGTAGTCGGGTATGGATCTTAAGCCGGCTAGGCAGATCAGCATCACGAACGGCGTCCACATCCAGGTGTCGACGATGACGATCGACCAGGGTGCCAGCGCGACGTCGCCGATCATCTGGAAGGATGACGGGTCAATGCCTGTGAAGAACGAGACACCGTAGTTGAAGAGGCCGATTTGCGGCTGGTAGAGAAAGGTCCAGAAATTGCCGACCACAGCCGGCGACAGCATCATCGGCAGTACGATGATCGTCGTCCAAAGGTCATTGCCCTTGAATTTCCTGTTGATCAGCCAGGCCAGCGTGAAACCGATCAACACCTGAAAAAAGATGGTCCAAAATAGGAAGTGGGCGGTCGCCTGCATCGTCAACCAGATGTCGCCATCGGTCAGGATGCGTTCGTAGTTGCGCAGGCCGATGTAGTCGACTTCCCGGTTCGGCCGGTTGGCGCGGAAATTCGTGAAGCTGAGATTAATCGTCCAGATCAGCGGAAAAATATTGACCGCCAGAAGCAAAAATATCGTTGGCGCGATAAACACCCAGGCGATGGCGCGGTCGGAAAAACCTCTTATTTTACGCGCAAGAACTGGTGGCGTGGCTTTCGCGACGCGGTCGATCGGCGTGTCGGACATGTGTCGGCTTTCTGACGGTTGGACTGTCGGGAGCTCTGTCGTTTGCCGCGAGGCGGTGCCGGCCCGCCGCAGTATGGCGGGCCGGCGTTCGGGTCAGAGTTTACCTTCGTCCTCGAAGGTTTCGGTCCAGTCTTCGATCAGCTTGTCGAGGGCTTCCTGGGCCGTGCCCTGGTCGGCAACGATGTAGTCATGCAGGCGCTTTTGCATGGCCAGCAGCAACTCGGCATAGGCCGGCTCCTGCCAGAAATCCTGAACACCATCCATCGCCTTCAGGAAGTCGGCCGCAAATGGTGCGCTTTCGGTGAAACCTGGATCGTTGAGCACGGAGACGTGACAGGAATAGCCACCGAGATCCCACCACTTCTTCTGCACGTCCGGCTGCGCGAACCATTTGATGTATTCAAGGGCCGCGTCCTGCTTGTCGGAATAGGCAACCACCGAAATTCCCTGTCCGCCCAAGGTGGACGCTTCCACGTTCTGGCCCGGATTGACAAAGAATCCGATCTTGTCGCCGCCGACATCAGGATCGGCGTAAAGGCCCGGGAAGAACGCGAACCAGTTCATGGCCATGGCCACCTGTCCGGATTTGAACGCGTCCAGCGACTGCTCCATATAGCTGTCGGTGTAGCCTGGAGGCGTCGCGGTTTTGTAAAACTCCTTGTAAAATTCCAGCGCTTCCACAGCCGCGGGCGAATTCACCGCACCTTCCATCTGGTAGGTTCCGGGCTCCGTCTCGTATTTGAAGCCCCAGGCATAAAGCGCGCCGGTGGCGCCCATCGTGATGCCTTCCGATCCGCGTTCGGTGAAGATCGCCGCACCATAACGGGTCTGGCCATCGATCTCACGGCCCTGGAAGAACTGAGCGATCTGCAGGAGTTCCTTCTGGGTTTTCGGAACACCGAGGTCCTGGCCGGTGGCTTCCTTGTAGGCCGCCTGGATTTCCGGCTTCTCGAACCAGTCCTTGCGATAGAACCAGCCATTGGCGTCACCCATGGCCGGCAGGGCGTAGTAGTTCGGCGTGCCCTTCGGCCAGGTCGAATAAGCATAAACGGTCGCGGGCGCGAAGTCGTCCATGCTGATGCCTTCACTGTCGAAGAAATCGTTCAGCTTGACATAGTGGCCGTTTTCCGCACCGCCGCCGATCCACTGGCTGTCGCCGATCAGGAGGTCGCAGAGTTTGCCGCCGGAATTGAGTTCATTCAGCATGCGGTCGGCGAAATTGGGCCACGGCACGAACTCGAATTTCATGGTGTGGCCGGATTGCGCTTCGAATTCCTTCGACAGCTCGACCAGGGCGTTGGCCGGGTCCCAGGCGGCCCAGCAAAGGGTCAATTCGTCTGCGCTGGCAGACACTGTTCCAAAGGCAGTCGACGCCAAGAGCGCGCTGGCCGCGAGATATTTCGCAGATTTCATTGAACGTTCCTCCCGAAAACAGGTGGCGCATCGTTGCACGCCCCGGAATGTGCGCTGTTTGAAGCGCCGGGAAAGCGTATCTGACATACGTATGTCAGGTCAAATTAAATCTTGAGGTACGTATGTCTCAACAATTTTCTTTCATGATTTTAGGTGGTTAATCCGTCCCGTCACGCAGAGAATATGGCTCAATATGTGGTCTTGAACGTTTGGGAACGCGCTTTGCGACACGGGCCATGCCCAGAACCTGACTTGGATAATCCTAAAGCAGGTTTTCCCGGATGACGATTTCGATCCGGATCCGCTCCTGTGCGGGCAATATGCTCATTCCATCGACCTTCGCCCGAAGGACCCGGAGCGCGCTGCGCACGAGATGCCCGACGTCCTGTTTGATGACCGCGTCGATCTCACCGTCCAATAGCGCGGAACTGGTCACCGGTGTCAGTTCATGGGCGACAAAGACCAAATCATTCAAGCGTTTCGCCCGGCGCAAACAGTCCAACAAAGCGGCATTTCCGGTGGCCATGGAATAGATGCCGGCAAGGTCCGCATGCGTTTGAAGCGCCGTTGAGACGACCTGCGCAATCCGGTGCGGATCATCGTGAAGTTCGACGGTCGGCAACGGTCCAAGACCCGGAAAATCCTGGGCCATCAATTCGTCAAGACCATACCGGCGTTCGATGCTGTCGCGAGCCAGCATCGAATTGGTGACCACCAATATGCTCCCGTGGTCTCGGCGAATGAACCGGCCGAGCAAAAGGGCCGCGGTCTTGCCGGCCTGCCGGTTGTTGACGCCGACAAAGTGATCGACGTTGGAGTTAGGCAGGTTCGAGACCAGTGCGACCACGGGCAGGCCCGCTTCCTTGAGGTGCAGGATCGCGTCGCGGACCTGGGGCGTTTCAGGCGCCATAATCGCGACCCCGTCACATCGGGCGGGGTCGATGCTCTCAAGGGCGAGCACTATGGCATGGGGATCAGTGGCATCGACATGCAGGATTTGGGCGGTGACGCGTTCGATCAACAGACCGGCAACGGCCTCGTTCAGCGCTGCGCTGAGGGTGTCAACGAATTGGCTTGCCCCGTCCGGCAGGACGAACAGGAACCGGTATTGCCGCTTCTTCGCAAGGTTTGCGGCGTTGGTGTCGCGCACATATCCGAGCTTTTCGACGGCAGCCTTGACTTTTTCGACGTTGAACGCGCGCACGCCCGAGCGCTCGTTCAGAACGCGGTCCACGGTCGACAGGCTAACTCCAGCCTCCCTGGCAATATCATGCACCGTGGGTTTGTTCATGCTGCCTCCGGCCGTGAAATGTGGCGCGGTTTCTGACATACGTCAATCAGAGGCATGAGGCGCGATCCCAATTGAGCGCGGATGCGGCGGCAGCGCGAAGGGGCGACAATCGCACGATAAGCGCCGTTTTCGGCGCGCATTTGCGGGCTGGTGACCTGTCTCAGCGCCTATTTGAACTCCACTGCTTTGGTCGACAGCCCAACCGACAAGCTGAAACTGCCTTCGTTGATGAGCCAACGGCGGATCGTGAAGGTCCGGACGCCATTTTTGTGCATTGGGTCGCCTTCAGCCAGAACTCGGGCGGCGTCCAGCGACGGTGCCCGGTAGACGATCATGCCTTCGCCAGTCATGTTTTCACCGCTTGCATCCGAAACAGGGCCGGCAAAGGCAAGGTGCCCCTGGCGCTCCATTTCGGCCTGATAGGCCAGATGGTCCGGCAAGGTGCCGGGAATGTCCGCATCCGGTCCAGTCGGTGTTGTGATTACGACGTAAAGCTCAAGCGCGAGCGCGCCACGCTCCTGAGCCGTCTTTTTATATTCCACCCATTTTGGCATTTCGCATCTCCGTTTTTGGACCATTTTAAAAATATCGATATTATTTGACAATCCTTAAAATCATCGGCATTGTAATTGGAATTAAGGAAACACCGAGGCTGTCATGCGACTGTTGGTAGGGACTAGGGCGTCAGGGTCAGGCGTCTATCTGGTTGAAGGTGACACGGCGTGGAATTTGACCGCCTTGAACGCCAAAGTTGGCACAGATCTTCAGGCATTGACCGAAGGCTCAGTCGATCTTACGGCACTCGCCTCACAAAGAGAAAACGTTCCCGCCGAACCGGTTTCCTCGATCACGCCGGCCTTGCCCATTGAAAATCCAGGTAAAATCATTTGCCTGGGCCTCAACTATGTCGACCATATCAAGGAAGGCGGTTACGACGTACCGACCTATCCGGCATTGTTCATGCGCTGCCGGACGTCGATGATCCCGGCCGGCGCGCCGATGGTGCGTCCCTCGTGTTCCGAGCAGCTTGATTACGAAGCTGAGCTGATGGTGATCATCGGCAAAGGCGGCAAGCACATCAGCGAAGATGACGCGCTCGGCCATGTCTTCGGCTACACGATCTTCAACGATGGATCTGTGCGCGAATATCAGCGCAAAACCCACCAATGGACACCCGGAAAGAACTTTGACGCGACCGGCCCGGTTGGACCGTTCATCGTCACACCGGATGAGCTCCCCGATGGAGCGACCGGGTTGAAGATCGAGTCCCGTGTTGGATCC
The DNA here is from genome assembly GCA_017643215.1 of Roseibium sp. Taxonomy (GTDB): domain Bacteria; phylum Pseudomonadota; class Alphaproteobacteria; order Rhizobiales; family Stappiaceae; genus Roseibium. The sequence goes on from JAEPNV010000004.1 coordinate 380,419, forward strand.
GAAATTCTACAAAGCGCGACCACCGACGACATGCTGTGGAGCGTGGCCCGCACAATCTCGACAGTCTCTGAATTTGCAAGCCTTGAGCCGGGCGACTTGCTCGCGATGGGCACACCGCCAGGAGTCGGGCATGCCAAGAAGCCGCAGCGCTGGTTGCGCCCCGGCGAAACGGTTGAGGTGGAGATCGAAGGCATTGGTATCTGCGCCAATCCCATCGTCGCCGAAGAAGACATCGTTACGACGGAGGCCGCTGAATGACGTTGTCCGCGTCAAAAGCGCCGACAGGTGCGGCATTGGAGCAGCTCAGAGCCGAAGCCCGGGAAGCGGTGCGTTCGCTTCGGGCCAAAGTTGCTCGGCTTGACGATGATGGCATCGATCTGATCCTGCGGACTGCGCGCTCTCACTACGCCTGGCAGGATCGGCCTGTTTCGCGGGAAACGCTTGAAGCGCTCTACGACATTACGGCTGCCGGGCCGACCAGTATGAACTGCTGTCCGGCGAGGTTCTTTTTCGTGGAGACGCGGGAAGCCAAGAAACGGCTGGCCAAAGCGTTGAAGGAAAAGAACATCGACAAAATGATGTCCGCGCCGGTGACGGTGATCATCGCGCATGACTTGGAATTCTGGTCCGAATTGCCATTCCTGTTTCCGCATGAAGACCGCCGACCTCACTTTCAGGGCAAGCCAGTGCACTCGGAAGTCACCGCGTTTCGCAATGGAACGCTTCAGGGCGCCTACTTCATGATCGCAGCGCGAGCACTTGGTCTTGACGTAGGTGCCATGTCCGGATTTTCCAACGAAGTTGTCGATCAGGAGTTCTTTGGCGGCACCACGCTGAGATCGAATTTCCTTTGCAACCTGGGTTATGCCGACGAAACCGCGCTGTTCCAAAAACTGCCGCGGCTGCCGTTTGATAAAGCCTGCAAGTACTTGTGAGCCCGCATGCCGAAGTTGCGAGAAAAAACCGTCGTCAAACTGCGCACAAAGGGCCAGGGCGTCAGCCATTCACGCACCGATGTGTCGATCCGGGACCTGATCGTGCCGATTGATGAGCCCGTGGTTCGTGGCGGCACCAATTTGGGTCCGGCGCCGACGGAGGCGGTTTTGGCGTCGCTGGCGGGTTGCACCAATGTCATTGGCCACAAATGTGCTGACAAGCTGGGTGTTGATATTGGGCATTTAAGCATTGAAATCACGTGCGAATTCGACCGCCGGGGCGTCACTCTTGAGGAGGAGATCGACGTTCCCTTTGTCGCAGTACGGCAAGTGGTGACGAGCGACGGGCCCGCGGTGCAAGCGGATCTTGAGCGGGTTGGATCCGAAGTCGCCAAGTTCTGTCCCCTGTCCAAGTTGTTTGAACAGTCGGGGACCTCAATGGAGACGGTTTGGCAAAAAGCCTGACCGGTCTCTCTGTCTTTGGGAGGAAAACAAAATGATTGGCAAAATGACACGGCGGAGTGCCCTGGCCCTGGCGTTTTTGAGCGCAACGGCAATACCGTCCTTTGCGACTGAAACCATCAAGGCGGTCGTGATTGACGGCTATCCGGCACGGGCCATGTGGGTGCAGGAATTCACCAATTTCTTCATCCCGGAAGTCGACAAGCGCCTCGCCGAGACGGGCAACTTCAAGATGGATTGGCAGGAGAGCTATGGCGGCTCTATCGTCAAGCCCAAGGGCGTCCTGGAAGGCATCAAACTGGGTCTGGGTGATATCGGCATTGTCACGACGATCTTCCATTCGTCCAAGCTGCCAAGCCAGGCCTTGTCCGCGGTTACACCGTTCATCGCGCCGGATGCCCGCGCGGTCGCCAAGGCAGTCGACGAGATCGCCAAGGAATATCCGACAATGCAGAAAGAGTTCGAAGCCCAGAACCAGGTATATTTGGCTACCGGGGTCGTGCTCGACACCTATCAGCTGTTCTCCAAGGACCCGATCAATTCACTGTCTGATGTCGAGGGCAGCAAGGTCGCCGGCGCTGGCATGAACCTGCGCTATCTGGAAGGTATTGAAGGTGCGGCCGGGGTCCGCGGCGGTTTGACCGATTTCTACAACATGCTGCAGACCGGCCTTGTCGACAACGCCATGCTGTGGCCGGAAGCGGCAAAAACCTTCAAGATCGCCGAAGTCGCGCCCTACATGCTGAAAGCCGATCTCGGCGCGGTGAACTCCAAGACGATCACCGTGAACAAGGACTACTGGGATAAACTTCCAGATGAGGTGAAAAACGTCCTGCAGGAGGTTGCCGTTGCCTATCGTGATCATGTGGCCGGCGTTGCCATGGACCGCGCGGAAGCCAGCCGCAATGCTTATATTGAATCGGGCGGTACAGTGGTTGAGATGGATCCGGCCGAGCGGGCACAATGGGCGGCCAACATGCCGAACATCGCCGTGGAGTGGGCCGCAGGTCTGGACGCCAAGGGCGAACCGGGCAGCAGCATGCTGAAATCCTACACCGCCAAGCTGCAAGAAGCCGGCTTCACTCCAGTGCGTGATTGGTCGGCCGAACTGACGCAATAAACGCATTCCGACAACCTGATAAGCGGGAACGCCGGGATGTTACGCCCAATCACTGCCGGCGTTCGCGCCGTTTCAAGCCTGACCAACGGGATCGCGATAGGTGCCAATGCCATCGGCACGTTGATCGTCCTGGGTCTTGTGCTGGTCGTGAACTATGACGTCGTCGCGCGGGGCTTCTTCAACGCCCCGTTTCGCGGAGCAGTTGAAGTCGTCCAATTCTCCATGGTCCTGATCGTCTTTCTTCAACTGCCGGACGTGGTCCGCAGTGAACGGCTGACGCGGTCGGACGGTTTCCTGACCCTTTTGCAGATGCGCCGGCCCAACTTGGCCGAAACGATCCGCAGGGTCATCAATTTCGCCTCGGCCGTGTTTATGGCGCTCGTCGCCTACGCGATCTGGCCGGAATTCGTGGAGATGTATGAGACGAAAGACTTTTTCGGTGTGCCAGGGGTGTTTACCGCGCCCTGGTGGCCGGTGAAGCTGGCCATTTTTCTGAGCACGGCGCTCTGCACCATACTGTTTCTGTTTAAAGTCATTCAGTGGGGGCGCGGGCCCGCGGATGGCGGTAGCGACATGGGATACCGCGGCCCCTATTTCGGAAAAAAGAATTCTCCGAAAGACGACGCGCCCGCAGCCGGGGGCAACACCAAATGAGCCCCATCGAAATCGGCATGTTGTCTGTCGTCGCGATTGTCGTCCTGGTCTATATTGGCGTCTACATTCCGATCGCGCTCGGCCTGGTGTCCTTTGTCTCAATCGTGCTTATGCGGGACAATTTCGACCTTGCCATCAATCTTTTGAAAATCGCCATCGGCGACAGCGTGATGGAATACACCTTCGCGACCGTGCCGCTGTTCACGTTCATGGGCCTGATCGTGTCCAAGGCGGGTCTGGGCGCGGACATCTACACGGTCATGAATTCCGGCTTCCGAAAGGTGAAAGGCGGGATCGGGATGGCGACGGTCGGCGCGAACGCGGTCTTTGCCGCCGTGACGGGCTCCTCCATCGCCTCCGCATCGGTATTTTCGAAGGTTTCCGTGCCGCAGATGCTGACCTTCGACTACAACCCGCGTTTCGCGGTGGGGGTTGTCGCCGGCTCGTCCGTGCTCGGCATGATCATTCCGCCGTCGGCCATGCTGATCATTTATTCCTTTGTCGCCGAGCAAAGCGTCGGCGACATGTTTCTGGCCGGCGTGGTGCCCGGCCTGTTGCTTGCCGCCGCGTATGTCGTTGCGATCTTTCTGATGGGCCGGCTGACACCGTCTTTTGTTGGCGGCCGGCCGGCAGAGGAAACGGAATGGATGACGCCGCTAGAAATCGCCGACAAGACCTTGCCGACGCTTGTGCTCATCGTGGCTGTTCTCGGCGGGATTTACACCGGCTGGTTGACGCCTGTTGAGGCGGGCGCGACTGGGTCGCTGCTTGGTTTGCTGATTGCCGCATTCCGCAAGAAGCTCACGCTTCAGTCGACATGGCAGGCCCTGCTGGAGACCGGCCACATCACGGCATCGATCCTGTTCCTGATCACGGCGGCGTCCATCTACAGCCGGATGCTCGGTCTTGCGGGCCTGCCGAACGAACTGGGAGACCTGTTGAGCGAAACCCAGATGACGTTCTTCTGGATCATGTTCATCTATGTCTTGATGATGATCTTCCTGGGCACGATCTTGGATACGGCCTCGATCATCCTCATCGTCGTGCCGTTGTTCCTGCCGCTGGTCGAACCGATGGGCATGTCACTGGTCTGGTTCGGGATCGTGACGGTCGTGGGCGCCGAAATCGGTCTGCTCACACCGCCGCTTGGGATCTCCTGTTTTGTCATCAAGGCCACGCTCAATGATCCGAGGATCTCGTTGAAGGACGTCTTTATCGGCGCATTCCCGTTCGCGCTCGTCATGTTGATCGTTCTGATCGCCTTGATCCGCTGGCCATCGCTCAGCCTTGGCATCCTGAGTTAGGGGGCTTCTCATGCGCCGTGTCACCAAAGACAACATCACCGATGTATTCATGAACTACTTTGGTCCGGAGACGGATCCGCGGCTGAAGGAGATTCTCAAAAGCCTTGTCACACACCTTCATAACTTCGCGCGCGAAACCAATCTCACCCATGCGGAGTGGCGAAAGGGGATCGAGTTCCTGGAATGGGCGGGCAATATCTCGGACAAGGAACGGCATGAGTTTGTGCTCCTGTCCGATGTGCTTGGTTTGTCGTCCCTTGTCGACATGCTGCATTCGCATCCGGAGGGCACCTCGTCCAGCGTGCTTGGCCCCTTCCACATCACCGGCGCGCCGCCGCTTGCGATCGGCGCCGACATGAAGCGGCAGTTTGAGGGCATGGTTCTTCTGGCCGAGGGAACCATCCGCGATCCGCATGGCAATCCGATTGAAGGCGCCGAACTCGACATCTGGCAAACCGCTCCGAACGGTCTTTATTCCAGCCAGGATCCGGATCAGGACACCTATTCATTCCACGGCATCCAGACGACCGGTGCGGATGGGCGGTATGCGTTTACCAGCGTCAAACCGGTCAGTTACACGGTGCCGAGCGACGGTCCTGTCGGAGATATTCTGCGGGCGAGCGGGCGGCACCCGTGGCGGCCGTCCCATCTTCACTACATTGTCAAGGCGCAAGGATTCCGGTCTCTGGTCACCGAGATATTTCCCGACGATGATCCCTATCTTGACGAGGACACCGTCTTTGGGGTGCGGGAAGATCTGGTGATGACCTATGTCGAACAGCCCGCCGGCAGTTTTCCCGCTGAAGGCTTCGAGCTGTCTGGAAAAGTGGACGGCCCGTATCTGAAAGCGGCCTTCGATCTGATATTGGTCCCGGAGGACAGCTAGGAAACCACTTGTTGTAAAAAAACCGCGCGGCCCTTTGCTCACTGCCTGAGCGGACACTCATACCGTTCGGGCGGTGAGTTCCGCTGAAAAGTGCTTTTCCAGAAACGCCCCGGTGGTTCGATAGTGGTCAAGCAGAAGCCGGCACGCCGTTTCGATATCCCGATCGACCGCGGCATTCATGATGTCGGTATGTTCCTTGCCAATGTCCCGCTTTGAATAGTTCAAGGCCTTTCCCGCAAGATAGCGGTAGCGGATGTTGAGATCATAAAGCTGATTGCAGAACCTCAAAAGCACAGGCGATTTGCTGGCGCTCAAGAGGTTCATGTGAAACGCCTTGTGCAGCTCTTCGAACCGTTCAACATTCGATCGTGGCTCGCGCATCATGCGGTGATGGCTGAGCACCAGTCTGTCCTCCCAGACCGTATCGGAGTTCCTCAGGCTTTCGCGCAAGGCGGTCTCTTCCAGCAGGCACCGCAGTCTCAAAATCTCAGCGAAATTTTCCGGGCTGATTTCGGCGGTCCGAAACCCGCGCTGATCCAACCGCTCGACAAGCTGATCGGATACAAGCAACGTCAAGGCTTCGCGGATCGGCGAGCCGCCCATATCGAGAATGGATCTTAGTTTCTCGATCTTGAGTTTTTCGCCTGGCGGCAGTTCGCCGACAAGGATCATCCGCCGAATGGCAAGATAAGCGCGCTGCGTCGCCGAAGGCTCCTGCGACGGATCGATATGAGCTTGAATGTTCATATCGAAATAATATCGATATTTTTGACGGAATACCAGTTTTAACTGATGAAATTCGGTTGAATATGAATGTCAATTTTAACGGGAATAGGCGGAATTCGCGAAAGGGCCGATGCATTTAAATGCGCGAACAAGGCCTTGGAGAACATTTCTCATTCGACAGACTTCTCCGCTCGCGAATGTGCGCTCATACCACACGGCTCGCGGCCGGACCCGTTTCAACGAAACCCATCGCCCCGTGAGACTCTTGATCCGCGATGTCCTCAGAGCGCGCCGAAGAGACTTTCTCGAACACCCATCAGTGCCAGAAATTCATGCTCGACTTCCGGACGACTTGCTGAAGTGGTTCGAGGGAGTTGTGATTATCGACCGCGACCCCCTCACAATTCATTGCAGTCCAACAGACAAAACCGACGAGGGTTACTTCGAAATATGGAGGTATATGAGGGACAAAAACTACCCGGATTTCGGCCCTGATGACCCGGGAGGTGAGGTGCCCTTAGATGACAGGGATAGCCTTAGTCCTTGTGTGCATCGATTACAAAATCATCGCAGTAAATTTAACTGATCGCTATCGATCGCTCCGCCGTTGGTTCAATTTGAGCTTTGCTAATGTTATGTGGTTGCGCGAATTGCTAATTCTATTGAGAGTTGGGCGCGCGAGTTGGCTGCATTACTGAGGATACGATGGCTGAGTTTCCTGTAAAATTTCCCGCCATCATTGGAGGGGAAATCGACTTAGCAGGGTGTTGAAGAAGTCAGTCGAATGGCTTTGAGTGTGGCTTCGTCGCCGCCATTGAAGGTAAAGCTGATTTCGAGAGTTCCCTCATCAAGGAGTTCGGCATCGCCTTCCCCTGTGCTCTCATCCATCTCATCGAAGCCGTGCCATCGGAAGAATACCATGGAGCGGCTGTATTGGAGATCCAGGCCTGCCTGCAATGCGCCGAAAGCGATCTGACCATGTCCGTCGGCTTGGATAGAGATCTCCGTTGGTCCGCACAGATCGAGATGATCGCGCTCCCACAGGTCGGCTTCGACAATGCGCCACTGGCCGATCAGCCGGCAGTTCATCGGAGCGCTCATGCCGTGGCCGCCAGTAATTTGGGCAGACGGATGAGATTGTAGGCGCAGGCGGTGAAGACAAAGTCCCATCCCACGCGCTCCCGGCCGCGGAAGCGCGCCTTGCGCTGGCCACCGACAGTCTTCATCCAGCCGAACGCCTCCTCGATCCGCTTGCGGATGCGCTGACTGACG
>JAEPNV010000005.1 GCA_017643215.1 Roseibium sp.
TTTTGGAAAGTGTCGTGATTGATCGCAACGGATCAGATTGGACTTTGACGTGTCCGGCCGCGTTTATCATGGTTGGTGCTGCCCCAAACACCGATTGGCTCGCCGGCACGTGTAAACTTGATCCGCGCGGCTTTGTTCTGACCGGCCCTCATGCCGGCACCGATTCCCCGTTTGCCACATCCTGTCCTGGTCTGTTTGCCGTGGGGGATGTCCGGTCAGGATCTGTAAAACGTGTCGCCTCCGCCGTTGGCGAGGGCTCTGTTGTCATCTCTCAGGTCTGGCAGCATGTGCATCGTGAGCGTGCATAAACGCACAAGCCCGTCCGGTAGGCTTTGGTACACTCCGCTCTGATCAAAAATGTGCCCAAAACTCCGCGAGCAGTTCGGACCCGTTTTTGGGGACAGGACCAAAATGGTCATGGGGCGATGATGCTCCGCCGGCGGCGGCTTTCACCGCCGCCGGGTCTCCGCATTCTTCATCGCCCGGTGTACCCGCGAGCGCGCGTTACCGGATCTCGGTCACCCGGCCATCCAGCATCGGCACGGCGGCGCCCGTTTCGAAGGCGCGGATCACCTGTGCGGCCATCAGTTCGGCGGCATTTTCCTCGATGATGCTGGGCTTGCCGGCGAACACGGCATACCCGTCCCCGCCATTCCCCATGAAGTCATTGGTTGCCAGAAGGTAGGTCGCGCTTTCATCGAGCGGCGCTCCGGCCACCATGACCTCCGACACCCGTTCACCAGCCGCAAGGGCCGGATTGAAGGAAAAGGTTATGCCGGAAACGTGGGGAAAGCGGCCTCCGCCGTCTTCGATCGCCGAAACGCCATTTTCCAGGGCCGCAAGGATGTCGGCCCCCGTAACCTCGAGCAAGACCGTCTTGTTGCCAAATGGAAGCTCGGTCAGCACATCGCGGCGGGTGATCATCGTGCCGGGCTCGTAGGTCGTGTCACCGCGGATGCCGCCACCGTTGGTGATTGCGACATCGGCGCCGGTTTCGGCCCGCATGGCGTCCACCGTCAGGTTGCCGAACGCGCTTTCACCCGCGCGCACGGTCGTGCGGCGGGTGTCGAGCAGGACCGGGGTGGCGCCGATTTCGATGTCGAGTTCGGCGGACAGGAATGCTTCGTACTTGGCCACTTCGGCGGCAACCGCGGCGTCGGGCTCAACGCCGGCCGTATTGATGACCTCGAACGCCGGGCTCCACTCGACCCGCGGTCCGCGGCGGCCTTCCACCGTTTCAATGTCAAGCGTAACGACCGTGACAAGGCTTGCCTGGCTGCCGCTTTCGACCATGGCGACGTTGCCATCGTAGCGGATGACGAGGTCATGATCGTCCCCGGACAGCAGGATGTCGACATCACCGGCATCGACAAGCTGATTGTCCTCGGGCCTGTCGGTATGAGCGAGCGCAATCACCACATCTGCCCCAGCGTCGCGCAAGGCCGCGGCTGTCGAGGCAGCTACGTCCACGGGATCGCCGAATGTCACGTCGCCCGGCGACGATTTCACGGCTGTGCCGTCCGTTGTCAGGCCGAAAATGCCAACCATGTGATCGCCGACGCTAACCATCATGTTTTCGGTCACGCCGTCGACCAGTGTTCCGTCTGGCTCAAAGGCGTTGTTGGACAGCATCGTGAAATTGGCTTCGGAGATCCGTGTGCGCAACACATCCGGGCCAAAGTCAAACTCGTGGTTGCCAAGGGCCATGGCGTCCAGCCCGACCATGTTCAATAGGGCGATCATGTGCGCGCCCTCATCAAAACTCGACAGCAGTGAGGGTGAAATGCTGTCACCGGCGCTGGTGGCGAGGACCGTGCCGCCGTCGGCGCGGACATCGGCAATGACCGTGGCGAGCCGTGCGACACCGCCGGTGTCGCCATAGCCCTCCATGCGGTCGAGATCGTTGACATGGACGATTGTCAGCCTGTCTTGAGCAAGTGCAGACCCCGCTGTCAGAGCGGCGGCGGTTATCAAGGCAGCAAGGCGCATAGGAGATCCTCCTGTTAGATTGGAGGGAACGCTAGCGAAGTCGCACGCCAATTGGAAGCTGCCCAAGATCAGTTTCGTGGACGAAACTGCGGCCAAGACACTCGCGTTATCCGCGAGCAAAGCGCCGCAATTCGTCCACAGGGCCTAGACCTTGACTCCACCATTCCCAATTCCCGCTTCGACTTATGCAAACATCGGAAACGTGACGCCGAGAGACCAAGCCAGCAATAGAGCCAAACCAAAACCGGACGCGAACGGCCCCGCTCGCGCCTCAACCCAACGCCCCATCAGCCCAAACACCAAGAAAAAGGCCAAAATAATTGGGATGATGAGCACAAGAAAAAACAGCCTCTCGAAGTCCAACAATACAGCAATAACAAGCGAGACAAGGAAGGCGGCACGGATCAACGCGCGCTGCCAAAGCCGCGGATTGGCATGGGCCATTGCGCTGTCGGCCAGCATGAAGGAGAGGGCGCCTAAACCAAGTGCGGCGATGATCGGCAATCGATCCGCATTGGGGGCGAAACTAATGAAGTACCGGTCGAACGCCAAGCCAAGACCAAAAACGCCATAGGCCGCAAGAAGCGCACCAACGATGACGGTATACTGACTTACTCGAAGACCAAGAAAGCGCAGGATCGCAAGCTGGATCAGTCCATACAAGAGCATGTGAATGGCCAGATAGTCGGCGACGAGGACCGGCAAAAAACCTCTCGGCATGTAAATGGCCACACCAGGCGCGGCGACCATGGGTATCAGAAGCGCGGCGGCAAAGGTCGCGCGTGAGACACGTTGTTGCGGCGGCGCGCGCTCGGGCAAAAGGGCTGTCAACGGCCAGACAAGCAGGACGCCGCCGCAAATCACAGCGATGATCCAAACACCGCGCGCTGGTATGGGGGGAGATTGGGACTTCTCAAAGGCTGCGTTGAGCCAGTTAACGGTCTCAGCGATGCCCGTTCGGCTAAAGAGCACCCCGACATGCTCGACATGGGGTGCGACGATCGCACGGCGAACAATCCCGCCGTCCGGCGACCGGACGGTCCTGCCTTCACTGGCAACCGGATCGATCATTTGCAAGGCCGTAAGCGCAAAATCGCGAAGGCCCGCTTCCCACTCGCCAGTGATCATCAAAAGGTTTTTCGGGTGAGCCGGAGTAACAGCTTGCGAAAAGGCCGATATGGCGACGACGGGGCCAATACGCCCGTCCTGGCCAGCAGCGCGCACAATAATATCGGACGCCATGGAATGACCCAAAATCGCAACGCGGCCATCTGTCTCTGGCCGTTCGAGCCCCGCCCGCATCACCCGCAAGGTCTCGTCCACAAGGAGCTGGGTTGTCCCGTCAATGGCCTCAACATCACCGGACATGGGCACCGGATTGCGGCCGTGCCCTTCAAAATCGAACGCGGCCACAAAATAACCTGCGCGCGCCAGCGCCAGGGAATAAGCCTCCATCAATTGCCGTGAACCTGCAAAGCCATGCGCCACCACGACGAGCGGCGCAGGCGGGCTGTCCTGCGCGATGAAAAAAGTGACGGGGGTCGTGCCGATATTGGTGTGGTTGACCGCAATATTGCTGCGCTGTGCTTCCAGTCGCCACACGCCGATGGCAATCAACACAATTGAGAGGCATGCGGCGCTTAAACGCCTGGCATTTTGCGCCATATCGGCTCCGGAATTCATCTAACCCAAAAGGAATTTAAAAGAGTGTATTACGCCCGCCTCTGTACGATGACCTTTGGCCGGTCGGATTTGAACCCGTTGCTGATGTGGGACCGGCGGGCGCGGTTTGGTGGGCCGGTTCCCCGCGGACGGTGAATCTGTGCAAAGCGGTTTCGCAGGTTTTTTTGAAGTTCCATTCAAAACCGCATTAAAGCACCGATGGTTGCAGTATCCCTGCAAATCCGGGAACTCCCGTCACGCCACACAAAAGGGTCGTTCAGTCTCGCGGCTGGATAGCGCGTGGCGAAAACCGCTTTCGATTTGGCTCAAAGCTTGTTAATTTAGTGTCAATCAAGCTTGACACTTCGGTTGAGGCGTTGGGGGGGGTGAAGCATGACACGTGTCGATGTTTCCGGCGGCGGATGTTTGTCGACGCAAGGATCCAGACAGCAGGTCGCTCGCCTTGGCGCTCAGGTGTTCAGGTCCTTTGAACAGTCCCGCCGCGTGCAGAGCGTCGCTGAGGTTCTGGAAGATCACGTTCTGCCGAAAATCGCCCGGGCCCTAAGCGCGGCAGGGCCTACAGAAAGCAGAACAGCAGCGGCGGGTGTCAGCGATGAGGACCTTGAACGTGCCATCGACACGCTTGTTCTGCGCGTCCTGGCTGGACGTGTGTCTGCCACACAGGATGTGGTTGGCGAATTGCTGGATCAAGGGCTGCCCGAAACCACGCTCTACATGGACGTTCTGTCGATTGTCGCGCAACGCCTTGGCAGGATGTGGGATCGGGATAAGGTCCATTTTACGCAGGTGGCGATTGGCCTGGGTGTCCTGGAGTTGCTGTATTGGTGGATCCAGGACCGTTCACCTGACATGGAGGCCAAAACCAATTCCCGTCGAAGCGCCATTTTCGGCCGGGCCAAGAATGAGCAGCACACGTTTGGACTCCTGACGCTGCAGCACATCTTTGAAAAGGCGGGGTGGCGCGTTTCGGGAGGATCAAACCTGGCACTCGGACCCGCTTTCGTCAAAAGCGTCTCCGCGCATTGGTTTGCGATCGCAGGGATATCGGTCGGCAGCTCTCGAAACAGCTCCGAGGTCGCGGGCTTTATCCGCAAGCTGCGCCGGCGCTCCAAAAATCCGCGGATACAGATCATGGTGGGCGGGGCGCTGTTCATCGATGGAACGGTCAACGCGTCGGATCTTGGCGCCGATCTGACAGCCGACAATGCCGAACTCGCTGTCGAAGCGGCCGAAAGCATCGTGGATCGTGCCTATGAGCACATTTGGACCCGAGCGGACAAGTTCAAGGCAGTTGAGCCACTTCATTCGGGACCCAACCTGAAATGGCGCGATCTGGATGCAGATCCTGCTTTAAACTGAAACCATATCGTCCGTTTTCAGACAGGTTGGTTGATCGGGACGCCAAATCGGCGGTCTTGCCAAAACCGTCATATTTGTCTCCGTGACACAAATGGCAGGTCACAGCAAAAGCATTGGAAAAAGACGTGCCGCGCGCAGACATCACCACGATGTGATGAAGCCCGGCCAGAAGGGCCATCGTCCCCATCAAACCGACAGCGATTACCCACTTGTTCATCGCGTTCTCCGAACATTGCCCGGCAAAGGCTTCAATGCGGATCAGTTTATCATAAAGGGGCTTTTGACCGGCCAGGCCCATCGAAACGGCTGCCAGCGCGATGTCGTGAAGGTGGATATGGCGCTCATCCGCAACATCGACACATCGCGCGCCAAACGCGTATTCATTCGCGATAGGATCCAAATGCTTGAGATCCTCGGCTTCAGACCTGTTTGTGAGGGGATCGAGACGCCCGCCGAGGACGCGTGCTTCCGCGATCCGGGTGTTGACCTGATGCACGGCTGTTTGTCCGGCAGGCCCGAGTTTGAGGCACCGCCCAAACCCAATTGGCTCGGACGCCATGATGTGAACCTGGCGGCGGCTTCGCAATCGGGGCTGTCGCAGAGCCCCTGCTGTGCGTGTTCGTGTCGGAGGATCGGTCGACGCATCTGGCGACCGGAGACGGCAGGACATGTCCGGTCGCGCGCAATTTGACACGGGAGACCCGGGTTTGGAAAAACACCGGGTGGCCGTTCCGATGACTGGTAGATCAGAGCGTGCCCGACAAATACGGCATTTCGTCGCTCCCGTGATCGGCCAAGGGCCGATGTGGATCACATTGAATTTCAACGTAACCGCCAGACAAAGTGCGGGCGGATCATGTCCACCCGCCCAACGTCATGTGCGGTGTTATTTCATCTTGAAGTCGGCATACAGCCATGCAAGCGGTGCCGCGAGGATCACAGTATTCAAAAGTGGGAAAGCAAGTTCAGCCATTGGTACACTCCTTTCTGTCAGCCTTTTGATACGCTCCTCCCCAGGCGTTTTTGTATGTTCGACAGTACGCAGGCACCTCGAGACTGGTTTTCTATTGTCGTAAAGCTGCGACAATCTGACCGATTAACAATGGATTGTGATTTTCACCGCCATTAGCTGCCGAAATAATTGTGTTCATGGATTTGATAGACTTTGTCGACAGTTAGCTCAGAAGGCGTCAACCTCCGGCCTGGCTCCCTGGCAAACCGCGCCGGATCGTCAGCGAAAAAGGCACCGAGTTGACGTCGCGCGCCCGTCTGAAATGGCGGAACCAGACGGGCTTCGACTGGCACACCATCGCACCTGGCAAGCAGGCACAGAATGCTTTCATCGAGGCGCTCAATGGGCGTCTTCGCGACGCGCTTTTGAACGAGGAGGTCTTCTCCCGTCTTGCCGATACCGGGCGCAAGCTTGCCCGGTGGCGGTACGACGACAACACGACGCGGCCCGATTCCGCTCTTGGGGCCAATCCCCAGCGACCGCGCGCCAAGCGGTTGAGCTTGTGGACGGCTCCACGCCCTGCGCGCGCGGCAAAGCAAATACTGCGTTATGAAAGGAAAGGTTCCCCCGAATAAGTGAGGGACCCAAGGGGCTTACAGCACTGGCTGGGGAACCTGGATTCGAACCAGGACTAACGGAGTCAGAGTCCGCGGGTCTACCGTTAACCTATTCCCCAATGCGCCGCTTGGGGCTGACAATTTAGCATCGTCAGACCCGGATCGCCACCACCGGCACGGGCCGTGTTCAATCCTTGCCCTGCGTATACCGCCAGCCCGCCGGATAACGCAAGATCGCCCAAAGGCTTTTTTCTGACCTTTATAAGGCATCGGCTCACCGCCGAGACGCGGATTGATCGGAGCGCCTTGATCCGGTGGACCAAGCTGTTAGAGTTTCCCCAACGAAAGATATGCGTGATCCGCACCGGCGGCGAATCTGTAGCCGGCCCGCGGATGGCGCAGCGAGGACAGTGTGACACAGTCAGGTCAGGAACCGCCCGAAACAGGGCGAGGGGCCCCTGGCACGTCCGCCAATCCGCCGGCCGGTACCGGGCGGCGGCATCCCAAGCGGCGCCGCCGGCGCCGTTCGGGAAAGGGACCCGCACCCGCATCGGCGCCGCTTCGTGCCGACGCGATGGTGCGCATGGGTCCGGATGCGGCCGATGGCGGCCGTGGCGGGCAGGGGCGCAACAGTGCGGACGGCAACGTCCAGAGGGACGGTGATGGCCAGCGCGCGCAGGTCTGCACCCGCGGGCCCGATGCTGGCGGAGTTGATGCGCCCGGCGACGTAATTTCCAAAAAAGGTCTGAAAGCCGGGCGCCGGCGCCGGCGGCGTAAGAAAAAGGCATTTCAACGCGGCGAGTGTGCGGCCGCGGGACCGGATCAGGCGGACCCGTCTGTCCGCCCACACGGTCTGGAGGCACCGGAGCCTCGTGGCGGCAGGTCTTCGCCATCAGTGCCTAAGGCGACTCATCGCAAGCCGGGACAGTTTAGCGAAGGCGTGCGTCCAACCAGAGGCCGGACGGCCGAGGGGCGGCCGGAAATGCGTCCCAAGAGCGGCGCGGACCGCGGACGTGCCCATTCCGCCCGGCCGGGCGGCGCGGAGCGGACGCAGACCCTTTATGCCGCACTTGATCTTGGAACGAACAATTGCCGCCTGCTGATCGCACGTCCGGAGGAGCGCGGCTTCCGGGTCGTGGACGCCTATTCGCGGATCGTGCGCTTGGGCGAGGGGATCGAGGCGAACCGCCGGCTCAGCGACGGCGCCATGGAACGCGCCATCGAGGCGCTGTCCAATTGCCAGCATAAACTTGTGGAACGGGGTGTCGGCCGGGCGCGCCTGATCGCGACCGAAGCCTGCCGGGCGGCGGAAAACGGCGCCGCCTTCATCGAGCAGGTCCGGGTGAAGACCGGCCTGTCGCTTGAAATCGTCAACCGGGAGACCGAAGCCCGGTTGGCCGTCGCCGGGTGCGTGTCGCTGGTCGATCATCAGGCCGAAGGGGTGATCCTGTTCGATATTGGCGGCGGCTCGTCGGAGATCGTCTGGCTGGACCTGCGCAACCGGTGCGGCGCGCGCGGTTATGCGCTCACGCGCTTTATCCGGTCATGGATCTCCCTGCCGGTGGGTGTTGTTAATCTGGCCGAACGGCATGGCGGTGTGCACGTGACGCCACCCATCTTCGAGGCGATGGTCGACGATGTCTCCGATCATCTGGACGCTTTCAGCCTGGCGCAGGATCTGTCGGACGCGATTGCCGCCGGCGGGGTCCACATGCTGGGCACCTCCGGCACCGTGACAACGCTGGCCGGCGTGCATCTCGGTTTGAAGCGATATGACCGGCGGCGGGTGGATGGCACCTGGCTCGACAATACCCAGGTGTCGACCATGATTGATCGGCTGCGCGATATGCCCTACGAGCGTCGGGTGGAAAATCCGTGCATTGGCGCGGACCGGGCGGATCTGGTGTTGGCCGGCTGCGCGATATTGGAGGCGATCCGGCGCCGTTGGACCTGTGCCCGGTTGCGCGTTGCCGACCGCGGCCTTCGCGAGGGAATATTGACCGAATTAATGGCGGCCGATGGCGTGTGGGCCCGAGGATCTGGGCAGGGCCGCGGCAGGAACCACCGGCGGCAAGGCAGGACATGACGCGTTCAAAAAAAGGGTCCGGCCACCGCGGGCTGCATGTGCGCGTGAAAACCGCCACCGGCCGGCGCGAATCCTCCACCCGCTGGCTGGAACGACAGCTCAATGATCCCTATGTCCGGCGCGCCAAGCTGGACGGGTATCGGTCGCGCGCGGCCTATAAACTGATCGAGATCGATGACAAGCATCATCTCTTAAAACCGGGATACCGGGTGGTTGACCTTGGCGCTGCGCCAGGCGGCTGGTGCCAGGTGGCGGTCGACCGGGTGAAATCGGCGCCGGAGGCCCCGAAAGTCGTCGCGATCGACTACCTGGACATGGATCACATTCCAGGCGTCACCTTTTTGAAAAAGGATTTTCTCGATGACGATGCGCCCGATGCGCTGATGGAAGCGCTCGGCGGCCACAGACCGGATGTCGTCTTGTCCGATATGGCCGCGCCCACAACGGGTCACAGGCAAACCGATCACCTGCGCACGACCCATTTGTTCGAGGTTGCCGTTGATTTTGCGCGGCAAAACCTTGTGCCTGGCGGAACATTCCTGGCCAAGGTGTTCAGAGGCGGCACGGAAAACGCGTTGCTTGCCGGTTTGAAACGGGATTTCAAGAGCGTGTTTCATGTCAAACCGCCGGCGAGCCGCAAGGAAAGCCCTGAGCTTTACGTGATCGCGACCGGCTACCGCGGCGCGCGAACCGAATAGAAAACGCCGGATCGTCGGCATTCGGTCCGCGCACAAGTAAGTGTTCTCCACCAAGGTGGTGTCGGCAGCGCGCTCGGGCCTTTTCATCATGTCACCCGCATGTTATTGACCCGCGCCAACTTCTCCGGCACAGCCGAATCGACTCGGGTGAATGCATGGCTGCCGACGGCCATGCGCGCACTACGTTTTTTAAGGGGAATTGGCAATGGCATCCTTTTTCGTTCCGTCGACCGGCGTGGAGGCACTGACCTTCGACGACGTGCTGCTGCTGCCGGGCCACTCGGAAGTCATGCCCGGGGAAACCGACCTCAAATCAAAAGTGACGCGTGAGCTGGAGCTGAACCTTCCGATCCTGTCCTCGGCCATGGACACGGTTACGGAAGGCCGGCTTGCGATCGCCATGGCCCAGGCCGGCGGGATTGGCGTGGTCCACCGGAACCTGTCGCTGGACCAGCAGGCGGAGGAAGTGCGCAAGGTCAAGAAGTTCGAATCCGGCATGGTGGTCAATCCGCTGGTGATCGGGCCGGATGCGAGCCTGCAGGACGCGCTGGCCCTGATGGAGCGGTTCGGCATATCGGGCGTGCCTGTGGTGGAAAACGGCGGTACTGGCGGCCATCACACCGGCCGTCTGGTGGGTATTTTGACCAACCGCGACGTGCGTTTTGCGTCCAACCCGGCGCAAAAGGTCTACGAACTCATGACCCGGGAAAACCTGGTGACGGTGCAGGACGGGGTAAGCCAGGACGAGGCAAAACGCCTATTGCATCAGCACCGCATCGAAAAGCTTCTCGTGGTCGACGGCGACCAGAGGTGCGTCGGGCTCGTGACCGTGAAGGACATGGAGAAGGCAAAGCTCAATCCGAACGCGTCCAAGGATGATCAGGGCCGGCTGCGCGTGGCGGCCGCCACCAGCGTCGGTGCGGAAGGAATTGCCCGGGCCGAGCGGCTTGTTGATGCCGGTGTCGACCTCGTTGTCGTCGATACCGCCCACGGCCATTCAGAACGGGTCCTGGAAATGGTCACTAAGGTCAAGGCGTTGTCGAATTCCGTCCAGGTCTTGGCGGGAAATGTCGGGACGGCGGACGCCACGAAGGCCCTGATCGACGCGGGCGCGGACGCGGTCAAAGTGGGCATTGGCCCTGGATCGATCTGCACCACGCGGATTGTCGCCGGCGTCGGGGTGCCGCAACTGACCGCCATCATGGAATCGGTTGAGGAAGCCGGAAAACAGGGTGTGCCCGTCGTGGCGGACGGCGGCATCAAGTATTCCGGTGATCTGGCAAAAGCGATCGCGGCCGGGGCCTCCTCGGTGATGGTGGGGTCCTTGCTGGCCGGAACGGAGGAAAGCCCGGGCGAGGTCTATCTGCATCAGGGACGGTCTTATAAATCCTATCGCGGCATGGGCTCGGTCGGCGCAATGGCGCGGGGCTCCGCGGACCGCTATTTCCAGGCCGAGGTGCGCGACAGTCTGAAACTCGTGCCGGAGGGAGTCGAAGGCCAGGTGCCGTACAAGGGTCCGCTCTCGAGCGTCCTGCATCAGCTTGCCGGCGGCCTGCGCGCGGCGATGGGCTATGTCGGCGGCAAGACCGTGCCCGATTTCCAGGACAAGGCCCGGTTCGTGCGTATCTCCGGTGCGGGCCTGCGGGAAAGCCACGCCCATGACGTGACGATTACCCGCGAAAGCCCCAACTATCCGTCCAATATTTGAATGCGCGGCGACCGGAGCAGCAGATGAAAGACGGTGGGCGGCTCGCGGCCGCAATTGAAGTTCTGGAAGAAATCGAGCGCCGCCACCGCCCGGCTCAGGTCGCCCTGAAGGATTGGGGAACACAGCACCGGTTCGCCGGGTCCGGCGACCGGACCGCGATCGGTAATCTCGTTTTCGATACGTTGCGAAACCGTGCGAGCCACATGGCGCGTCTGGGCACCGACGCGCAGCGGATGCTGGTGTTTTCGACCTATTGCAACACCTGGGAGCAGGGCATTGAACGTCTGGATGATGTGCTTGCGGCGGACCGGCATGCCCCGCCGGCCTTGACGGACCCCGAAAAACAGGCGCTTTCGGCCGTGCCGGAGGTCGTGGTGCAAGGGTCTGCCGCGGCGGATGTGCCCGACTGGCTGTGGCCGCACTTTTCTGCCGCATTTGATGAAAACGCGATCGCCGAGGGACGGGCGCTTGCCGAACGCGCGCCGATTGACCTGCGTGCAAATACCTTGAAACAGGACCGGGACCGGGTCCTGGACCGGCTGGCCCACGTCCAGCCGATCCCGTGCCCCATCGCTCCGACCGGAGTTCGCATTCGCCCGAAACCCGGCGCGGCCCGTATGCCGCATGTTCAAGCCGAGGAAGGCTACCGCAAAGGCTGGTTTGAGCTACAGGACGAGGCGAGCCAGATCGTTTCCCAGCTGGCTGGCGCCAGACCAGGCCTTCAGGTTCTGGACTATTGTGCCGGCGGCGGCGGCAAAACCCTGGCGATGGCCGCGCAAATGGAAAACAAGGGGCAGATTTACGCCTATGATTTGGACCGGTTGCGGCTCGCGCCGATCCATGAACGGCTGAAGCGCGCCGGCGTGCGCAATGTACAGGTGCGCGATCCCGCGGCCGCGGATCTCGCCGATTTGACCGGTACCATGGATCTTGTGTTTGTCGACGCCCCATGTACTGGAACCGGCGTGTGGCGCCGGCGGCCCGATTCCAAATGGCGGCTGTCGGAAAAGGCCTTGCGGGACCGGATTGACGATCAGCAAAAGGTGCTTGTCAACGCGGCGGACTTCGTCCGGCCGGGCGGAACACTTGCCTATGTCACATGCTCGATCCTGCCTCAGGAAAACGCCAATCAGGTTGACTGGTTCTTAGATACGCACCCCGAGTTTCAACCAGTCTCGGCGGCCGGTGCCTGGCAGAGGAAGTTCGGTACTGATACCAAGCCCGGGTATCAAAATGGGCGCGGCGATGTCCTGCTGACACCCGCATCCACGGAAACGGACGGCTTTTTCTGTGCGTTGTTGCAGCGGAATAGTTAGCAGGCCGAAGCAAGTCCAGGAACCCGGCTGCGGCCCTAAGACGCGAAGATCAGGCTGTGTCCGCGTCCGCTGGCGGCAAGGCGTCCGCATTGGCCACATGGTCGCGGCAAATCATCCGGATTTGTTCCAGCAGGTCGGCATCGAGCGGATGGCCACTTGCGGCCGTGCGCAACACCTGGCGCCCCAGGGTCTTGCGGCCAAGCGCGACAAGCGCCGTTCCAGCGGCGTCAGCCGCCGCTTTGTCGCCTTCTTTTAACGAGTAAGCATCCATGGCGAAGACCAGTGCCGCAGCCGGATCCTGTCGCTTGCGGCTGACCGCGCTGAGCTGGATCAAGATCCCGATGGCCTGTGGCGCAAGCGAGCGTGCCTTTTCGAGCGCCGCCGTGGCCTCGTCGAAATCGCCGGTTGCCTGATAGGCTTCGGCGAGAATCTGAAACGCCGGCGCATGGGTGGGCTGCAGGTCGCAGGACGTCCGCGCGGGCGGGATGGCTTCTTCGGCGCGTTTGCCATGCACCAGCGTCCTCGCCAAACCCTCAAAGGCCGGTCCATAAGAGGGATCAAGGGCAATTGCCTTTCGGAAGGCTGCGATTGCCGCCGGCGTCTGGGCCGTTCTGGCCCGGGTTTCAGCGTAAAGGCTCAAGACCGGTGCGCTCTCCGGCAGAATCTCCATCAACCGGCCAACCGGCGCGGCCGCCTCAGCCGGCTTGCCACGCTTCAAGTATACGCTGGCCAGACCGAATAGCGCATTGTGGTTGTCGCCCGCGGGCTCCAGAACCCGTTTGAAATTCGCTTCGGCGTTTTCCAGATCACCCAGAAGAAGTTGGCAGTTCCCCAAATTCGCGCGCGCGCCCAGATGATCCGGATCGACAAATACGATCCGCCGAAGCTGAGACAACGCCTCCTCGAGCTGACCGGTCCGCAGCAGCGCCGTTGCAGCCCGGTAGGCGATATCCAGATCATTCGGATCACTGTCCAGCGCATCAAGATAGGCGCCAAGTGCGCCATCGGGATCGCCGGCGCGCTCCAGCTCCAAAGCTCTGTCAAATGCCGATCTTGCCGACCGTTGCATGAAACCTTCCTGTCGCGCCGCGCTGAATGCCTGGTGGATTCTGCGGGACCCAAAGCGAATCGAATTCCGTCGGGCGGTGCGCTCCTCAATGTAAGAGTGATTTTGGCCCGGCGACAACCGTTGTCGCGCTGAACGAGCCTGTCTGTTTTGCTTGTTCGAAAACGCCGGCGGAATTATCCGTTCACATGTGACCGGCCCGGTTCCATCCAAACAGGATTTGCTCTAGAAGCGCGCAATGACAGACCGCATTCTCATCATCGATTTCGGATCACAGGTCACGCAGCTCATCGCCCGCCGGCTGCGCGAACTCAACACCTATTGCGAAATTCATCCCTTCCAGAATGTCACTGACCGGTTCCTGGCCGACTATGCACCGAAAGCCGTGATTTTTTCCGGCGGACCGGCGTCGGTGTTCGATGAGGGAGCGCCGCATCCCCCGGCCGGGGTCTTTGATCTTGGCGTTCCAATCCTCGGGATCTGCTACGGCCAGCAGGTGATGATGCAGATGCTGGGCGGCAAGGTCGAACGCGGCCACAAGACCGCAGAATTCGGGCGGGCCTATGTCCGTTCGACGGACGAGGATCTGCCGCTGCTCGACGGCTGGTTCACCGACGGATTAGAGCAGGTCTGGATGAGCCACGGCGATCATGTGAGCGAGATCGCGGCGGGGTTCGAGGTGTTCGGCACATCACCCAACGCCCCGTTTGCCATCACGGCCGATGTTTCGCGGAATTTTTATGCCGTACAGTTCCATCCGGAAGTGCACCACACGCCGAACGGCCGCAAACTCTATGAGAATTTCATCGATCTGGCCGGCTGCCGCCGCGACTGGACGATGGGCGCCTATCGCGAAGAAGCCATTGCCAGGATCAAGGAACAGGTGGGCGACAAAAAGGTCATCTGCGGCCTGTCTGGCGGTGTGGACAGCTCCGTGGCGGCGGTTTTGATCCACGAGGCCATTGGTGATCAGCTCACCTGCGTGTTTGTCGACCATGGCCTGTTGCGGCTCGGTGAGGCGCAGGAAGTCGTCTCGATGTTCCGCGATCACTACAACATGCGGCTGATCCATGCCGACGAGCAGGAGCTCTTCTTAAGCGCGCTCGATGGCGTCTCCGATCCGGAAGAAAAGCGCAAGACCATCGGCCGCCTCTTTATCGATGTGTTTCAAAGCCATGCGAACGAGATCGATGGCGCCGAGTTCCTTGCCCAAGGCACGCTTTATCCGGACGTGATTGAAAGCGTGAGCTTTTCCGGCGGGCCGTCGGTGACCATCAAATCGCACCACAATGTCGGCGGATTGCCGGAGAAAATGGGCCTGAAACTGGTCGAGCCCTTGCGCGAACTCTTCAAGGACGAAGTCCGCAAGTTGGGCCACGAGCTCGGATTGCCCGATCACTTCATCGGCCGGCATCCGTTTCCCGGTCCAGGCCTTGCCATCCGCTGCCCCGGCGAGATCACGCGGGATAAGCTCGACATCTTGCGCCAGGCGGATGCCGTTTACATCGACCAGATCCGCAAACACGGGCTTTACGACGAAATATGGCAGGCGTTTGTGGCGATCCTGCCCGTGCGGACCGTGGGTGTCATGGGCGACGGGCGGACATACGATTATGCCTGCGCGCTCCGGGCCGTGACATCCGTTGATGGCATGACCGCGGACTATTTCCCCTTCAGCCACGACTTCCTGAGTGAAACGGCAACGCGCCTCATCAACGAAGTCAAGGGCATCAACCGGGTCACCTACGACATCACGTCGAAGCCGCCGGGGACCATCGAGTGGGAATAGCGGCATTGTTTAGATGTCAGGCTCAGGACCGCCCCGTGCCTGGGCCGGCACGCCTATAACCCGCATCCAAAGCGAATTTTAACCCCTTCATGCCAGTGTGACCGCGGCTGTGAAGCCTTCTGGTTTTGCGTATGGTGTGAGGGCGGCTGTGCAGACGGACAAAAACACGGCGTATGGCGGGATGGAGGAGCTGCTCAATGTCGAGTTCTCCATGCCCGGCTACAACGGGTTCATCGTCAATCTGATCCACCGCCATTTGGCTGATTGCCGCCGGGTCGTCGATTTCGGCGCGGGCATCGGCACGCTATCCACGCTTTACGCACAAAAAACCGGTGCGCTGCCGCTTTGCGTTGAAATCGATGCGGCCGGCCAGTCGACCCTGAAAAGCCGTGGATTTCCAGTCTACGGGTCCTTGTCCGGGATTTCAGGCGATATCGACGGAATTTACAGCTCCAACGTTTTGGAGCACATCGAAGACGATGCGGCGGTCATGCGCCAGATGTATGACAAGCTCCGCCCGGGCGGCAGGCTGGTGCTTTATCTGCCTGCGTTTCAAATGCTCTTTTCCGGGTTGGATGCATCGGTCGGCCACTACCGGCGCTACGGCCGGGCGGATCTTTGCTCAAAGCTGAAATCGGCCGGATTTGAGATTGCCTCGGTACGTTATGCGGATGCCGCTGGCTTCTTTGCCGCGCTGGCCGTGAAACTGCTTGGCTATGATGCGGAAAAAGGGCTCGGCAGTCAGGCGTCGCTGCGGCTTTACGACCGGTTCGTCTTTCCGATCAGCCGGGAACTCGACGCGCTCGGTCTGCGGTTTTTGTTCGGCAAGAACATTGCCGTCATGGCGGTGAAACCGGACGTGTAACGTCCACAGGGCCTAGTTGGCGCAATTGACGCACAGCGCTGCGGCCGGGTCGATGTCGAGCCGCTTTTCGGCAATGTCTTCGCCGCACTCCAGACAGCAGCCGTAGTCGCCGGTCTCAAGCCGCCGGAGGGCGGCGTCGATCCGGACAAGATCCGCCCGCCGTTGCCGTTCGGCCGCCTGGGCCATGGCTTGGCCCTGCAACGCATCCATCCGCGACAGGCGCCCGACCGCCTGCTGATCCAGCATCACCGTCGCCCGCGACCCTTCCGACATGTCGCTCAAGGCCTCCAGCTCCGCTTTCAGCGCCAGCAGCTTTTTTTTTGGCGGCCTTGTCATCCATCGGGTTGTGAGCGTCCTGTCTTGGCGGCCGGATTTGTTGATCCGGGGCTGGGATCAGTCTGGTCCCAAGGCGCTGGATCAGAGCGGCCCGCCCAGCCTATGACGGCCTTGTGACTGTCTTCAAGCATGTTGATTTTGCACACTCGTCACGACGTGGACATCGGGAGATCCGGATGAGGGTTCGAATGGCGGCAATGGGCGCTGCATGCATTGGACTTGCTTTGTGTCGCCTTCCAGCACCGGCCGTCGCCGGAGACGTCACCATCGTCGATGCGACGGCACGGCAATCGGGATTAACATGGACGTTTTCCGTTACTCTTCTCCACGCAGACACTGGCTGGGAACACTATGCCGACCTTTGGCAAGTGATCGGGCCGGATGGTCAGGTGCTGGGTGAGCGTGTCCTGCTCCATCCGCATGTGCACGAGCAGCCTTTCACCCGAAGCCTCTCTGGCGTTGAGATCCCTGAAGGCGTGGAGGATGTGATAATCCGCGCCCGGGACAGCAAACACGGCATGTCGCCGAACGAATTCCGCATCACGATACCGCGCTGACGATACGTGCATCTGGCGGCCCGGGAACACCTGTGCGCGGGCGTTCGTTCGCTATCGGTACTTCGCCGCGGTGATGAATTCGCCGAAGGCCTCGCACCACACCAGCACCGTTGTGTAGGCATTGATATCGATGCCGTCCGGGACATCCACAATGAACCCGTTGAAGGTCTTCACGTCGCCAAGTTGCGGCGACGACTCTTTCAGCGGCAGAAACTGCGCCTCGTCCTCGACAAATTCCGTCACCAGATAGAGCTTGTAGTCGGGACCGGGAGACAGGCTTCCGGTGTGAACGATCGTGTCAGCCGACACGCTGATGGTGCCTTCGCCCCAATGGAGGAAATCACTGCCCTTCAAGTCACGGGTCAACGCAGCCTCATAGAGGGCGGATTGGGCCGTGGCGGCGAGCATGGCCTCATCCGGGCTCTCCGGCGCGGTCAGTATCGGCAGCATGTAAATCCCAAGCGCAAATCCAAAGGCGAGCGTTGCCGCATGTGTGCCCAGTAACACCAGCCATCGGAACATGATCAGTCTCCCTTGCTTCAGAACCCGCTTTTGCCGCTACCACTGCCAGATGGCGTTTCATAGACCCGTTCCGCCATGCGGGCTCAAAACTCCGTGAGTCTATGGGCCTCGGCGTGCTGGACCAAGACCGGACATCAGAACGCCAATCCTGGCTGCTGATGCGAGCGTGTCAGGCCCGCATGAGCGACAGAACGCCATCGGCGACAAACTGGACCGACAAGGCCGCCAACAACACGCCGAGCAGCCGGGTGATCACAAGCTGCGCGGTGTCGCCCAACAGCCGCTCGATCCGATCCGCCAGAAGAAACGCGCCGAGGCAACTTGCCAGAATGACCAGGATGACACCGCCCAGGCCGGCATAGGTCAACGTGTCCGGCGCCTGGCCGGACAACAGGATGATCGCGGAGATCGCCGCGGGACCGGCGATCAGCGGAATGGCCAGCGGGAACACCGCGAGTTCATGGATCGTGCCGGTGTGGGATTCATTGGATTCGGCCGCCCGCTCGGCCGCTTGGCTCTTCCGCTCCTGACGTTTGCCGAACACCATCTCCAGCGCGATGATGAACAGCAAGATGCCGCCGGCCACCCGGAACGCGTCGACGGAGATGCCAAGAAGGTTCAGGACGCCCTGTCCGAACGCATAGAACAGGCCCAATATAAAGGCGCCGGTAGTCGTTGCCCGAACCGCCACGCGGCGCCGGTCGGCCGCGGACATTCCAGCGGTCAGGGCCAGGAACATCGGCGCCAGACCGACGGGATCGATCGTGACAAACAAGGTCGCAAAGGCGTTGATGAAGTAGTCGGTCACAGCGGCGTGGGCACTCCGCAAAACGGTGGGGACGTCCCGTTTTACCGCCGTTTTTGCCCTGCCTTAAGTCCTCAAATCCCCAACTTCTGCGCGGCTTGTGAATTAATCATGTAACTTACTGTTTTAATTCAGGAAAAAGCTTTCGTCAAAGTGCGCGGAAATTTGGTCTGGCGGCCGGAATCGGCTATAAGAACATGAGCAATAACAATGATATGAGTCGTCTCCTTGGCTGAACAGGACAACAGCACTCCGTCGGGCGGATCTCCGTCGGACATCAAGCCCATCTCGATCGTCGACGAAATGAAGAGCAGCTACCTCGATTACGCCATGAGCGTGATCGTGAGCCGCGCGCTTCCCGACGTCCGGGACGGGCTGAAGCCGGTGCACCGGCGGATTCTCTATTCGATGCATGAAAACGGCTACGAGTGGAACAAGCCGTACCGCAAATCCGCCCGCGTGGTCGGCGATGTGATGGGTAAATACCACCCGCATGGCGACAGCGCGATCTACGATGCGCTTGTGCGCATGGCGCAGGATTTTTCCTTGCGTCTGCCGCTGATCGACGGGCAGGGCAATTTTGGGTCGGTCGACGGCGATCCGGCGGCGGCGATGCGCTATACCGAGTGCCGCCTTGAGAAGGTCGCGCACAAGCTCCTGGACGACATCGACAAAGACACGGTCGACTTCCAGGAAAACTACGACAATTCGGAATCCGAGCCGGTCGTGTTGCCGGCGAAGTTTCCCAATCTGCTCGTCAATGGTGCCGGCGGGATCGCGGTCGGCATGGCCACCAACATCCCTCCGCACAATCTGGGCGAGGTGATCGACGCCGCGATTGCCGTCATGGAAAACCCGGCCATGACGGTTCAGGAGCTGATGGAGATCGTTCCTGGACCCGATTTTCCGACGGGCGGGCTCATTCTCGGCCGGTCCGGGATACGGTCGGCCTACGAGAGCGGCCGGGGATCGGTCGTTATGCGCGGCCGGGTCGAGGTGGAGGAAATCCGCAAGGACCGCCAGGCGCTGATCGTTTCGGAGATCCCCTATCAGGTCAACAAGGCCTCGATGATCGAAAAGATCGCAGAAGCCGTTCGCGACAAGCGGATCGAGGGGATTTCCGATATCCGCGACGAAAGCGACCGGTCCGGCATGCGGGTCGTCATTGAGCTGAAGCGTGATGCGGTCGCCGATGTGGTGCTCAATCAGCTCTACCGGTTCTCGCAGCTTCAAACGTCGTTTGGCGCCAACATGGTGGCGCTGAACGGCGGCAAGCCGGAGCAGTTGAACCTGTCGGATATGCTCCGGGCGTTTGTGAACTTCCGCGAGGAGGTCGTCCAGCGCCGGACCCGGTTCCTTTTGAAGAAGGCGCGGGACCGGGCGCATATCCTGGTCGGTCTCGGCATCGCGGTCGCCAATATCGACGAAGTCATCCAGTTGATCCGCACGGCGCCTGATCCGGCAACGGCCCGGGCGCAATTGATGGCGCGGGATTGGCCGGCACGGGACGTGGAGCCCCTGATCCGGCTGATCGACGATCCGCGCCACATGGTGCGGGAGGACGGCACCTACAAGCTGTCTGAGGAGCAGGCCCGGGCCATTCTGGATCTGCGGCTCCAGCGGCTGACGGCCCTTGGACGCGATGAAATCGCCGACGAACTCAATAAAATCGGCTCGGAAATCTCCGATTTCCTGGACATCCTGCGCTCTCGCGCCCGCATTCAGGACATCGTTCGCACCGAGATGCTGGAGATCAAGGACGAATTCGCGACGCCCCGGCGAACCGAAATCATCGAAGGCGGCGCGGATCTTGAAGATGAGGACCTGATCCAGCGGGAGGATATGGTCGTCACCGTGTCCCACAGCGGCTACATCAAGCGGGTGCCGCTCGCGACCTACCGGGCACAGCGGCGCGGCGGCAAGGGCCGCTCGGGTATGGCAACCAAGGACGAGGATTTCGTCACCCGCCTGTTTGTCGCCAACACCCATACGCCCGTGTTGTTCTTCTCCTCGCGCGGCATTGCCTACAAGATGAAGGTTTGGCGCCTGCCGCTTGGCGGTCCGACCTCGCGCGGCAAGGCCTTGGTCAACATGTTGCCCCTCCAGCAGGGGGAGCAGATTTCATCGATCATGCCGCTCCCGGAAGACGAGGACAGCTGGGGCAACCTCGATGTCATGTTTGCCACCGTGCGCGGAACCGTGCGCCGGAACAAGCTGTCTGATTTTGTACAGATCAACCGGAACGGCAAAATCGCGATGAAGCTGGACGACGGCGATGGCATCATCGGGGTCGAGACCTGCTCAGAGCACAACGACGTCATGCTGACCACGGCGTTCGGCCAGTGCATCCGTTTCCCGGTGACGGATGTACGCGTGTTCTCCGGCCGCAATTCGGTCGGCGTGCGCGGTATCAAACTGCCCGATGGCGACCGCATCATCTCCATGCAGATCCTGCACCATATCGATGTGAACGCGGAGGAACGTCTTGCGTATCTGAAATATTCGCGGGCGATGCGCGGCGAGCCGGAGGAAAACGGCAATGGACAGGCCGCGGACGAGGAAGGCGTGACAGCCGGCGAACTCAGCCAGCAGCGCTACGCCGAAATGAGCGCGGCCGAGCAGGTCATCTTGACCATCTCCGCGAACGGGTACGGAAAACGCACCTCCTCCTTCGAATACCGCGTGACAGGGCGCGGCGGCAAAGGCATCACCGCGATGGCGGTGACGGAACGCAACGGGGAACTCGTCGCCTCGTTCCCGGTCGAAGACAATGACCAGATCATGCTGGTGACCGATGGCGGCCAGTTGATCCGCTGCCCGGTCGACGGCATCCGGATCGCGGGCCGGGCAACCCAGGGCGTGATTGTCTTCAAGACGGCGGAAGACGAGAAGGTGGTCGCCGTTGAACGGATCAGTGAGGTCGACGAGGACACGGACACCGGCGAAGACGGGGATGCGCCCGATGCCGGTCCGGATGGGCTTGATGACGCGGGTGGGGACGCCTGACGTTTGTATGGTTCTTAACAAAAACGACAACAGCGGCGAGGCCATGCCTGCGCCGCTGTTTGTCGATGGGGCCACGTTTTATGGCGATTGTCTGGTTTTGGTGATTATTGAGCGGCCTGATAGCGCGCCAAAATGGTCTCATTGGAAATGGAGGACGGTTCTTCGACGGTGATAAAGCTCACATGCCGCAAACTGTCGGTCCCGGACAACGCCGCGGCGCAGTCGGCGGACCATGCGCCCCATGCCTGACCTTCACATTTGGTCGGCAATGACGGCGAAACGCGGTCGGTTTTTGTCTCGGCCAGGCCTTGGGCGAATGCCGGCGTGCCGATGTCCGCGGCCGCGGAGGTCTGCGCCGGATGCATGGTCATCGCCGCCATGATGACGACGGCAAGAAGACCGGCCATGAAGACGGCTGCGATTTGCAGACCGGCAACCGGATGTGCGGCACAGGTTTGCGAGGTGAACACATCTTTGCCGACACGCCGGCCAGCGACTGGGGTGTGGACTTTTTGGAACGTCGTCATCGGTGAACTCCCTGCCTCCGGATTGTTCCGTCTTGTGAACTCAATATGGGGCCGTCTCCTGAATTCGACTGTGATCGCGGTCACAACCGGTGCGGTTTTGGAAAAAGGGAAGCTTGTTGCAGCGCTTGCCGCCTGCCAATCGGCAGAGTATGGAGGGGGCCATGACACGAACCGCGCTTTATCCGGGGTCTTTTGACCCGATCACCAACGGCCATCTGGACATTCTCCGCCAGTCTCTTGCGCTGGCCGACAAGGTTGTGGTCGCGATCGGCATTCATCCGGGAAAAACACCGCTGTTTTCCTTCGACGAGCGCACGCACCTGATTCATGCCGCGGCCGCCGAAGCCTTCGGGGATGCGGACGCCGCACGGATCGAAGTTGTGTCGTTCTCCAACCTTGTGGTCGAGACCGCGCGCGATTTCGGGGCCGGTTATCTGGTTCGCGGCCTCAGGGACGGGACCGACCTCGATTTTGAAATGCAGATGGCCGGTACGAACGGAACGCTTGCGCCCGATATCCGCACCGTATTCCTGCCGGCCTCTCCCGCGGTCCGCCATATCACCGCCACGCTTGTCCGGCAGATCGCCAAGATGGGCGGGGACATCACGGCGTTCGTGCCACCGGCCGTCGCCGGGCCGCTAAAGACCCAGGCCAGTACGGCGGTCCCGCTATCTGGCACGACACAGACGACGGAGTGACAATGTCACGCATCATTTCAGCCTTCGCCCTTGTGGCCGCTCTATTCTTTCTGCCCGCGCACGCCGGTGCGCAATCCCTTGACCCGGAAAACACCCTCTATCTCGACCTCAAGGACGGCCGGGTCACGATCAAGTTGCGCCCGGATCTCGCCCCGAACCATGTCGAACGGATCAAGAAGCTCACCCGTCAAGGCTTTTATGACGGCATCGTCTTCCACCGCGTGATCGACGGTTTCATGGCCCAAACGGGGGATCCGACCGGAACGGGCCGTGGCGGTTCCGAGGAACCGGATCTTGCCGCGGAGTTTTCCAGTGCGCCGTTTTCGCGCGGTGTGCTCGGCATGGCACGGGCCGCCAATCCAAACAGCGCCAATTCGCAGTTCTTCATCATGTACGCGGACGGCAACTGGCTGAACGGCCAATACACCGTCTGGGGCGAAGTGGTCGACGGGATGGCCTTTGTCGACAACATCACCAAAGGCGAGCCACCGGCGAACCCGGACAAGATCATCAAAATGCAGGTCGCGGCGGACGCGGGCTGACCCACTACAGCCCGAGCGGGCAATCAACGAAACGGAGCACAAATGGCCGAGATCACGGACACTGAAAACACACTTGTCATGGAGACCTCCAAGGGACAGGTCGTCATCGAAATGAAGCCTGACCTTGCGCCGACGCATGTCGCCAGAATCAAGGAACTGGTGCGCGACGGCTTTTACAACGGCGTCGTCTTTCACCGGGTCATTGACGGGTTCATGGCACAGACCGGCTGTCCGCAGGGCACCGGAACCGGCGGATCCGGCCAGAAGCTGAAAGCCGAATTCAGCAAGGAAAAGCATGTCCGGGGCACCTGTTCGATGGCCCGGGCAATGGATCCGAATTCCGGCGACAGCCAGTTCTTCATCTGCTTCACCGACGCACCCTGGCTCGACGGCCAGTACACCGTCTGGGGCCAGGTGATCGACGGTATGGACAATGTCGACCAGATCAAGCGCGGCGAGCCCGTCGTTGATCCGGACACAATCACATCGCTTAAGGTCGCCGCCGACGCGGCTTGAAGCCACGGCACTGAAATCGCGAGCAGGCGCGGCTGAACCCCGGCCGCGCCTGTTTGCTTGAGCACGGAAGGATTTGACGCCTTCGCATGCCGATCCTAAAAGCCTGCCGTCAAGGCCTGACACCAACGGCCAAGACCGGTGCACTCACCTGATGCCGATCCGTCACATCTTGACCTCAACGACCTTAAAAAGACTGATCAACCGCCCATGCGCGTCGACGAGTTTGACTTTGAGTTGCCGAACGACCGGATTGCCCTTCGACCGGCGCGCCCGCGCGATGCTGCCCGCATGCTGGTGGTCAGGCCGGGCGCTGATGCTGAATTGTCCGACCACGGTGTGCGGGATCTGCCAGCTTTGCTCGAGCCGGGCGATGCGCTGGTGTTCAACGACACGAAAGTCATTCCCGCGCAACTGGAGGGCACACGGGACCGGGACGGCGTTGTTGCCGGGATCGCTGCGACCTTGCACATGCGCACGGGCGCCGATCGGTGGAAAGCCTTTGCACGTCCGGCCAAAAAGCTGCACGCCGGCGACCGGATCGTCTTTGAGGGCGGCGGCGCGCATTTGACGGCAACGGTTTTTGAAAAGGCCGATGGCGGCGAGGTGTTGCTGGTCTTTGACCGTTCCGGCGCGGACCTCGACACGGCGATCGCGGCGGTCGGTCATGTGCCCCTGCCGCCCTACATCGCGCAAAAGCGGGCCGAGGACGCCCAGGACAAGAGCGACTATCAGACGATTTATGCGGAAAAGGAGGGGGCGGTTGCCGCGCCGACGGCGGGCCTTCATTTCACGCCGGACCTCTTGCGGGCGCTGGAGGCGCGCGGTGTCGAACAGCACAAGGTGACACTGCATGTGGGCGCCGGGACATTCCTGCCGGTCAAGGCCGACGACACAAATGACCATCAAATGCACGCCGAGTGGGGCGAAATCAGCGAAACGACGGCCGCGTCGCTGCGGGCAGTAAAAGCGCGGGGCAACAAGGTTGTGAGTGTTGGCACGACGTCCTTGCGCATCCTGGAGAGCGCGGCCCAAGGTCCGGATGGACTGACCGCCTTTTCCGGCGAGACGTCGATCTTCATTACCCCCGGCTACCGGTTTCGTGCCATCGACGCGTTGATGACCAATTTTCACCTGCCGCGTTCGACGCTGTTCATGCTCGTTTCCGCCCTGTCCGGCCTTAGCGTCATGCGCCGGGCCTATGCCCACGCGGTCGACCAGAACTATCGGTTTTATAGCTACGGCGACGCGTCGCTGTTGTTTCCAGCGCCTAAACCCGCCTGAAGGACCGTGCCATGACGGCTGCGCCCGCGCCCTTTACCTTTCAAGTGACCGCCGCCGATGGCAATGCCCGGCGCGGCAGGATCGCGACGCCGCACGGTGCGGTCGAAACGCCGGCCTTCATGCCGGTCGGGACCCAGGCGACCGTCAAGGCGATGTATCCCGAACAGGTCCGCGATCTCGGGTCGGATGTGGTGCTCGGCAACACCTATCATTTGATGCTGCGCCCCGGCGCGGAGCGCGTTGCCCGGCTCGGCGGGCTGCATCGCTTCATGAACTGGCCGCACACGATCCTGACCGACAGCGGCGGGTTTCAGGTGATGTCGCTCGCGCAATTGCGCAAGCTCGATGAAGACGGCGTCCGGTTTCAAAGTCATATCGACGGGCAAAAGCATCATCTGACGCCGGAACGATCCGTCGAGATCCAGGGGCTCTTGGGATCCGACATCCAGATGCAGCTTGACGAATGCATCCGGTTGCCCGCGTCCACGGACGAGATCCGCCGGGCGATGGAATTGTCGTTGAGATGGGCCGAACGGTCCCGAACACAATTTGAGACGATGGGCGGTCCGGCCAAGGGTCAGGCGCTTTACGGCATCGTCCAGGGCGGCGACGATCCGGACCTCCGCCTTCGTTCCGCGGAGGCGCTGTCGCACATGCCGTTTGAGGGATATTCGGTCGGCGGCCTTGCGGTCGGCGAGCCGCAGGACGTCATGTTAAAGATGCTGGAGGTGACGACACCGGCGATGCCGGCCGACAAACCCCGATATTTAATGGGCGTCGGCACGCCGGACGACCTCTTGGAAAGCGTCGCGCGCGGGATTGACCAGTTCGATTGCGTGATGCCGACCCGCGCCGGTCGCCACGGGCTCGCCTATACCAGACACGGCAAGGTCAACTTGAAGAACGCCCGTCATGCCGACGATCCGAGGCCGCTTGACGCGGAAAGCGAGTGTCCGGCGACCAACACCTATTCGCGGGCCTATCTGCACCACCTGGTGCGCGCAGGCGAGGGGCTTGCGGCGATGTTGTTGACCTGGAACAACCTGGCTTATTATCAGGCGCTGATGAAGGGAATGCGCGGCGCGATCGAGCACGGCCAGTTTGACGACTTCCGCGCCGAAACAAAGGCCGGCTGGGCCCGCGGCGACATTGCGCCATTGTAATTTCACCCGTTGTCGCATCGTCCTCCCTGTCTATCAGATGCCGATGTTGCCTGATTGGGTGAAATCGGTGTGAATGGGCACGGGCGGAGCGCCATGAACACAGATGATGATGAATGAGAGTGGGGTAACGCGTCCGCGACGATACCAAAACCACAGGTGATGATGGCGGCACGCGCGGCGGTATGATGGACAGCGCCTCAGCCCGGCCCTTCAATAGACCGGGCGACGAGCTTTGCGGTGGTCAGGGTCGTTCAACAGGCGCCATGCCCATTAAACCTGTGATTTGCACAAAGGTACAGCAAACCGGCCGCCCTCAGGCATCAAAGCCCTTTGCCTTTTGCAGGAAGCAGCCGGAGATCCGCCACGTCCCATCGCCCTGTTTTTCAAAGCTGTAAAGCGCCAGCCAGTTTTCTCCACCCGGATCGGTCACGTAGACCTCCTGCATGGGGCCATGCGGGGTCATGCGCGATTGCCCGAAGGTGACGTTGGTCGGCCGGTAGACCGGCAGGTAACCGGTCTTGACCATGTGGATGAAGATTTCCGGCGTTTGGAACCGCTTTTGGAGGACCGGCGTTGCATAGGAAAACGCCTTGGCGGCATCGCCCGTTCGAAACGCGTTCATCTGACCGCGAATGATCGACTGGAACGCCGCACTGTCGACGTCGCTCGCTTGAGCCGCCGAAGACCCCACAAACGCTGAGGCAAACATCGGGCCGGCCAGCAGGCAGACGGCAAGCCCAAATGCACGAACGAAACGGATGAAGGTCATCACGGCTCTCCATTGCGCGGGTGATATGGAGAGTATACGCGAAAATTCGCCCACAAGATCTGCGTGCGTCTTGGAAAGCCAGGCTCAATCGACAGCTAAAGCCGCCACAAGGTGATGCCGTCCGGCCGCTCGGCGCGGGTTAGAACGGCCGGGATGTCCGCCACCAGGCCGGTGTTGCCGCGTAAAAGCTCCTGTGCCAGAAACCAGCCGCCGGGCGCCTCCATAAAGACCGCGTGCGGCACGGCGAACACCACCGCATCTGCTTCATAAAGTGCCTCTTTTTCCGCCAGCGCCAGGCCGTATTCGGCCTTCACCTCGTCCTCATCGGCCAGTGGATCGTGGACCACCACTTCCGCGCCAAATCCCTGCAGTTCGCGCACCAGATCGGCGACTTTGGAATTGCGCGTGTCGGGCACATTGGCCTTGTAGGTGATCCCCAGCACCGCGATCTTGGGGGGCATAGAGCGGCCGAGTTTCACACACATTTGAATAATCCGGCCGGCGATGAAGGCCGGCATGGCTTCATTCGTGCCCCTGCCGGCGAGAATCACCTGGGGCGTCAGGCCCAGCTCATGGGCCTTGTGGGTGAGATAGTACGGATCGACCCCGATGCAGTGCCCGCCGACCAGGCCGGGCTGGAAGGGCAGAAAGTTCCATTTGGTCGCAGATCCCGCCAGGACATCGCGGGTGTCGATGTCCATCTTGTGAAACAGGACCGCCAGCTCGTTCATCAGCGCGATGTTGAGGTCCCGCTGCGTGTTTTCGATCACTTTCGCCGCTTCCGCGACCTTGATCGACGGCGCCAGGTGAACACCGGCGGTGACGACGCTGCCGTAAAGGGCAACAAGATGTTCGGCGGCCGCGTTGGAACTCGCCGACACGATCTTCGTGATGGTCTCAAATCCATGGACCTTGTCGCCCGGATTGATGCGCTCGGGCGAATAACCGACGTCAAAATCGCGGCCAAGCCTCAGGCCGGACACGTCTTCAAGGATCGGAACTGCGACCTCTTCTGTTGCACCGGGATAAACCGTTGATTCAAAAACGACGATTGCGCCGGCGGCCATCTGGCGTCCGACGACTTCCGCAGCCGACCGGAACGGACCCAGATCCGGCCGTTTAGCCCCGTCGACCGGTGTTGGGACGGCGACAATGTAAACGTTTCGGCCCTTGAGCGACCCGGGATCGGACGAAAACGACAGGGTGTCCTGATTGAGCTGCGTCGGTTCAACGGAGCCGGTGGGGTCCTGACCGGCCAGCAGATCTTTCAGCCGGTCTTCGCTGATGTCATACCCAAGCACATCATAGCCGGCGGCGGCGAAGGCGGCGGCGACCGGAAGGCCGACATAACCAAGTCCGACAACGGCAAGCGTGAGGGATTTCATGTGCAAGGGTGTCATCGAAGGGTCCGAGAAAAGACAGCGCGCCGGCGATTCAGTCGAGCCCGATCTCAGCGCTCAACACGCCCAAGGGCATACCATTCAGCGATGTTTGTCCAAGGCGGGGAGTTAGTCCAGCACGTCATGCAGGAGCGGCAGCAATTCGCCCGCCAGATCCTGGTCGTCAAGCGCATAGGCGATGTTGGCGATCAAGAAGCCGGCTTTGGAGCCGCAATCATAGCTTTTCCCTTCAAACCGGATCGACGCAAAGGACTGGCTCGCCATCAAGGCCAGCATGCTGTCGGTCAACTGGATTTCACCGCCTGCGCCGGTTTCATGGCGCGACAGGAGATCGAAGACGTCCGGTTGAAGGATGTAGCGGCCGGTGATCATCAGGTTGGACGGGGCGGTGCCGGGCGCGGGTTTTTCGACCATGTTCGTGATCCGGCTGGCGCGGGCATTGATCTCCGCCCCGAGTTCGACAATGCCGTATTTGTGGGTTTGGTCTTCCGGAACTTCCTCGACCGCGATGATGTTGCCGCCGATCTGGTCGTAAAGGTCGACCATTTGTTTCAGGCAACTGACGTCCGACTTGATGATGACGTCGGGCAGCAGTACGGCAAACGGCTCCGGTCCGATGATGTCGCGGGCGCACCAGATCGCGTGACCCAAACCAAGGGGGTCCTGTTGGCGGGTGAAGCTTGTTGACCCGGCGGCCGGCCGGATCTTGTCGAGAAGCTCAAGGGCCTCGTCCTTGTGGCGGCTTTTCAGGGTGTCTTCCAGCTCATACGCCCGGTCGAAATGGTCGGCGATGACCGTTTTGTTCCGGCCCGTGACGAACACAATGTGTTCAATGCCCGCCGCGCGTGCCTCGTCCACGACATATTGCACGATCGGTCGATCGACGATGGTCAGCATTTCCTTCGGCACGGCTTTGGTCGCGGGAAGAAACCGCGTTCCAAGACCGGCGACAGGCAGGACAGCTTTGCGGATCGGTTTGTGCATGAGGCTTTCCAAGTCATTGATGCCGGATGCGATTGCCGAGCCGGGTAGGGCCGGCGCATCGTCGGTTTCTCCTACCACACTCATGATGAGAACAACACAACGCGCTGTGTGGCGCGAGAGGCTGGTTTTACAGCCGTTGCCATGGATGGCCGTTCGGGGGTCGTCACGCCGCGATCATCGGGCCATTCGGATCGCAGGGGTTCGCGCCGCTGCGTGGTTGCGATGCCACCAAAAGACCGCTATGGAACGGCGCGAACGGACAACGAAAGTCGTATGCGGCCTCTCAGGGTCCATTCGCCGCACATTTTTCCTCTTTGATCAGGTCCCTCGCGATGCCGCCGCCCAATGCTGTCGTCGAAATCGGAGACGTCCGGTTTTCCAATACCGAACCCTTCGCCCTGATGGCCGGGCCGTGTGCGATGGAAAGCCGCGATCATGCGCTGGAATGCGCGGCCGCCGTCAAGGAAATCGCCGGTTCGCTTGGGATTGGCCTCATCTACAAGACGTCGTTCGACAAGGCGAACCGGACATCGATTTCCGGCGGACGCGGGGTCGGCATGGCCGATGCGCTGCCTGTGTTTGCGGAGATCCGGGAAACCCTCAATCTTCCGGTCGTCACGGATGTTCACGCTGCCGATCAATGCGCGCCCGTGGCCGAGGTCGTCGATATCCTTCAAATTCCCGCGTTTTTATGCCGCCAGACCGACCTTCTTGTGGCCGCCGCGAAAACCGGCAAGGTGGTCAACGTCAAAAAAGGCCAGTTCCTGGCGCCATGGGACATGAAAAATGTCCTTCAAAAGGTGACCCAATCGGGCAATTCCAATGTGCTGTTGACCGAGCGCGGCGCCAGCTTCGGCTACAACACGCTGGTCAGCGATATGCGGTCGCTGCCGATCATGGCCGAGACCGGCGCGCCGGTCATTTTCGATGCGACCCATTCGGTCCAGCAGCCGGGCGGCCAGGGCGCCTCGACAGGCGGCGACCGGCAGATGGTGCCGGTGCTCAGCCGGGCGGCGGTCGCGGTGGGCGTCGCCGGATTGTTCATCGAAACCCATCCAGATCCGGACAAGGCGCCCTCCGACGGACCGAATATGGTGCCGATGAAAGATCTGGGAGCGCTGTTGAAACAGCTCAAGGCGCTTGATGAGGTCGTCAAAACCGCGGCAAACGCCGCATGACATCCGGGCCGCTATTGCGGCCCTTTTTGTGAAAATCAGCCCCGGCTGCGGGGCCGGGCGATGCCGGTTCCGGCAACGCCCGATTGAACACCACGATGGGGACGGGCTTACGGCCCGGCAAAAGGAGTAGAGGCATGACCGCAATCATCGACATCACCGGGCGCGAGATCCTTGACAGCCGCGGCAATCCGACCGTGGAGGTGGATGTCTTTCTCGAGGACGGGTCTTTCGGCCGTGCCGCGGTGCCATCCGGTGCATCAACCGGCGCCCATGAGGCCGTTGAGCTGCGCGACGGCGGCGACCGGTTCCTGGGCAAGGGTGTTCTTCAGGCGGTCGATGCGGTCAATGGCGAAATCTTCGAAGCCATCGGCGGATTGGATGCGGAAGACCAGCTCAAGATCGACGAGGCCATGATCGACCTCGACGACACGCCCAACAAGGCCCGGCTCGGCGCCAATGCCATCCTCGGCGTATCCTTGGCGATTGCCCGCGCCGCGGCCCAAGCCTCGGGCCTGCCGCTTTACCGCTATGTCGGCGGCACGTCGGCGCGCACGCTGCCGGTGCCGATGATGAACATCATCAATGGCGGCGCGCATGCGGACAATCCGATCGATTTCCAGGAATTCATGATCATGCCGGTCGGGGCGAAAAGCCTTTCGGAGGCGGTGCGCATGGGCGCGGAAGTCTTTCACACCTTGAAAAAGGCGCTGAACGCGGCCGGTCACAACACCAATGTCGGGGATGAAGGCGGATTTGCACCGAACCTTGAATCCACAGACGCGGCGATCGGATTTGTCATGAAGGCGATCGAAACGGCCGGTTACAAGCCGGGGGAGGACATGTATCTGGCCCTCGACGCGGCCTCGACCGAGTTTTTCAAGGACGGCAAATACGTCCTGGAGGGCGAGGGCCGGAGCCTGTCGCCAGATGAAATGGCCGCCTATCTGGCTGATCTCGCCGGCCGCTACCCAATCATCTCCATCGAAGACGGCCTGGCAGAGGACGATTGGGCCGGCTGGAAAGCGGCCACCGATCTCGTCGGTGACACATGCCAGCTCGTTGGCGACGATCTGTTCGTGACCAACTCGACGCGTCTGCGTCAGGGCATTGAGCAGGGCGTCGCAAACTCGATCCTCATCAAGGTCAATCAGATTGGCACCTTGTCTGAGACCCTCGACGCGGTCGAAACGGCGCACAAGGCGGGCTACACATCGGTCATGTCGCACCGGTCGGGCGAAACCGAAGATGCCACGATCGCCGACCTTGCCGTCGCCACGAACTGCGGTCAGATCAAGACCGGATCGCTCGCCCGCTCCGACCGGCTGGCCAAGTACAATCAGCTGATCCGGATCGAGGAAGAACTGGGCGCTCAAGCCGTCTACGCCGGCCGCAGCATCTTGCGCGCGTAATCTGCCGGCTTTTAGCACGCGACAAAACGAAAAGACCCGCCGGATCCATCATCCGGCGGGTCTTGCTTCTCAGGACATTGCCGTCTTGAACGGCCAGCCGGTCATGCCGTTTCGCTGGTCTTGGTTTCCTCCGCATGGCGGAGGGCGGCGGCAAGGGTTTCGGCTTTTTCCGCACCGGCGACGGCGAACCGGCCGTCTATGATGAAACACGGCACGCCAGTGACGCCCATTTCCTGCGCCTGGCCGATCTGCTTTTCCGTTTTGTCGAGATCGGAATCGGTTTCCAGCAACTGCTCCACCAGATCGGACTGCATCCCGGCATCCTCGGCGATCGCCACAAGGGTTTCCGGCCGGGTCAGATCCTCGCCATCAACAAAATAGGCCTTGAAGAGGCGCTCGACCACCTCGTCTTGAAGATCATCGGCGCGCGACCAGAGGATCAGCCGGTGGCTGTCGAGCGTGTTGGGGGACAGGGTGATTTTGTCGAAAGCGAACGGAATGCCTTCCTCCTCACCAGCGGCCTCGATCTGCTGGTAAAACGCGGATGCCCGTTCCATGCCGCCGAACTTGTCGCTGAGATATTGTTGTCGGTCCTTGCCGGCTTTCGGCAAGGTCGCGTCGAGCTGGAACGGGTGCCAACGCACCTCGACTTTCAAGTCCGGCACGGCGGCCAGTGCCGCTTCCAACCGCCGCTTGCCAATGTAGCACCAGGGGCACATGACGTCGGAAATGACATCAACCGTGATTGCAGACGTGTCGGTCATTCCGCACTCCTTCAGGTCTCATCAGGCCCGAACATAGGCGGGCGGCCGGTCCGCGGCTAGGTCCATGACCTCCGCATCACAGAATTGTATGCGATAGGATCTTGTGAACCCGTGCCTGGAGCCTTGCCTTGCCACGTTCGCTTTTCAAAACGGCAACGGGACCTATGCCCTTGACCACGCAGATGAGATCTTCCTCCCGGCTGGTGGCATCGGCGATCGAAAGCAGCGTTGAATCGTGATCCGCCGGCGCATGCGCCGCGCCGCTTGGACCGATCTTGGCCTCCGGCAACAGGTGAAGCTCATGTGCTGTCAGACCCCGAAGACCCAGCGACCGGTTCACGTTGTCCAGATACTGAGCGTATTTGTCGCCGGCCAGTCCACCGTCATTGAGCGTTTGCATCAGCCAAGTGTGGCTTTCGGCGAGCATGCGATCGGAGAGCCGCCGCCTCTTTCCGGCTCTGATTGCCACGCTCAGCCGCCGCTGGAGATTAGGGGCGGCCGCGTCGGGCGGCACGACATCCGTCGCGCCAGCGTCGAACAGGAGCCCGGCATCGATCTGCGATTGGGCGAAAACAAGGACCGGGAGCATGGCATACCTGGCATCCATCCGGAGCTGCCGCAGGTTTTCCAGACTGTCGGAAAGCGGCGCGTCCAGGATCACGGCATCAAAGCCGCGCCGGGACAGATAGTCCTCCGCCATCGCCTGATTGAACGCACCGATTACCTCGACCTTCGGACCTCCGGCCTGCATGAACTCCACAAACCGGTTTCCCAGGCCGATCACAAGCAACCCGCTGGTGCCGCTGTTGTGCGGCGCGGTTCCGTAGCGTGGCACACGGCCGAACACCAGCCGGCGGAGCCGCGCCTCGTCAAACCGGACCAGGCTGCGCTGCAGGAAACAAATCCTTTGAAAAAGGGCTTGCGCGGAAATCTGATCATCCACCACCGCGTGGGCGCGGGGCCGGTCCGGTACATGTTCTTGCCCGTCCGCCAGCCACACCACCGGGACTTCGCAGTCAAAGCCGGCAAGACGGTCCGTCAGCCACTCAAAAAATCCGGACCGAATATTGGCCGGAATGGCCCCGAGACGGACAAGCACCACGCTCGGCAATGTCTTCGGTACGTCCAAGGACGATTGAAACGCGTTCCATACATCTATGTCCGGCGGCCGGCCCGGAATGACACCCGCATCGACCGGCGACGCGCGTCCGGCAAACCAGGCCGGGCCATGCCACATCAGCGATTGGTCCTGGTCCATCGCGCCGTTAATCGTCATGCAACGGCCGCCGGCAGACGCTGGGTGCGCAAGGTCAACCGCTCCCGGTTCAAGGATCCGTCCTCATGGGTCGGCAGCGATTGCAAGACAAGGACACGGTGCGGGATTTTGGCCAAATCGACGCCTTCGGCGTCTAAAAACGCATAAAACGCCTTGGCGTCAGGCACTGTGCCCTGGACGGGGACGAGCGCCGCATGCAAGCGGGCGCCGAGCACGGAATCTTCGACCAGGAACGCCGCCGCGTCACGCACGCCCGGATAGGCGGCGTAGATGCAATCGATCGACCCAAGATCACCCGTACCGACAGCGTATTGACCGGGAATGCCAAAACCGGCAATGCCGCCATCGACCGGGCGCACGTGAATGCGGGTGTCGATGAAGCCGTCCTCATCCGGCAAAAAGACCGCCGATGTTCGCGTGGTCCAGCCGAAATCGGGAACCATCGGACCCTTGACCTTCAAGCTGGGCGCGGCCGGAGACCCGTCTTTTTGGTGGAGGCCAATCTCAACGAGGGCTGGCCCGCTTTCACACCCCATCCGCCCGCCGTGCTTTCCCAGCGCCGTTGCCTGGACTTTCGCCGAGGATCCGCGCGCCTTGGCGATGAGGGCGAATTCATCGGCGACATGCAGATCGACCACCGGATGCCGGGGCGAAAACGCGCCGGGTTCGGGCGCGGCCACATTCCAGGCGGCCGCAATGACGGTCTGCGGACGGGTGATGTTCCGATCCAGGATCTGGGCAAGCGGACCGGGCGTGAGCACATAGTCGGCCTCAACATCATTGGCGTGCGCGGTCAACAGGTTGAGCGATGTGGGATGGTGAAGGTGAAGCGTGCCGCCGGTCATCAGCCAGGGCATCAAGCCGGCGCCGATGCCGGTCAGGCCGCTCAAGGCATAGGGCACGAGGAACCGGTGCCCGGATCCTGGATCTGCCTCGCTGAGGAGATGGCGGGCGGCGGCGGTCCAATGACCGTGCGATCGCGCGACAGGCGCGGTTTCGCTGCCGCTCCGGCTCCAACAGATGGTCGCGACATGGTCGGCCGACGCATCCCGCTCCAACTCGAGCGGCGGCAGATCGTCGCCCATTTCCGCGAGCATCGGCCCCAATTCGATCAATCCGTCCGGGATGTCCTTGCCCAGACCGAACACGAACCGCAGGCTGAACAATTCCGCCGCGACATCCCGCGCCGATTTGGCGACCTGGCGTGTTTCGACCCGGTCTGCGGCGATCAGGCCCTTGGCGCCGATGGCGTTGAGGGCATCGAGTACGTTTTTCTGGCGCCAATGAAGCGGAAGCGGCGCGACGATCAGGTTCGCGCGCAATGCGGCCAGAAACGCGATCACCGCATCAACGGTATTGGGCGCCTGGATGCCGAGAACATGATCCGTGCTGAGCCCGAGCGCGCCGTAAAACGACGCAAGGCGGTCAATTTCATCCGCAGCCTCGGCGTAAGTCAGCTGCCGGGGCTGCCCGCCGGTCCAGTTCGCCCGGTCGGGCGCATCCACAACGGCCAGACGGTCGGGATGCGCCTGTGCCGCGGCGGCGAACAGGCTGTAGATCGTGTCATCCGTCCAAGCGCCGCTGGCGTGATAGGCTTCCACCTGGGTCTCTGGGGTAGTCTTCATCGATTGTTTCCGTCGAACCCGTTATTATTCAGTGGCCTCGGCCGACCACCATGTGTCGAACTGATGTCCGTAAAGCGAATGTTGCTCCGGCGGTGTGATTGTGTCCCAATGGCCGACCCAGTCATCGGGAACATGGAAAAGCGGGACCGCGTAGGCGCCGGAAATGAGCAGCCGGTCGAGCGCCCGGACCGCTGCGGTGAACGCATCCTGGCCCCGCGCGCCGACGACGGCGTCGATCATGGCGTC
The DNA here is from genome assembly GCA_017643215.1 of Roseibium sp. GTDB lineage: Bacteria > Pseudomonadota > Alphaproteobacteria > Rhizobiales > Stappiaceae > Roseibium. The sequence continues at coordinate 35,733 of JAEPNV010000005.1, forward strand.
GATCGCCGGTTCGCGCGCCCCGACAATGTTGAAGGAGCCGTCGACCTCCGCGGCCTGGGCCGACCAGCGGCCGTATTGTTCGGCGCCCGGCGAGAGCGAGGCGGTCCAGGTGTTGAAGACCGTATCGAACTCGCGCTTGATCCGCCGGTCCTCGAACTGCGCAGGATCGACCGTGCGGACCGTCGCCTCAATGCCGAGCAATCCAAGCGTGCGGGCGTAGTTCAGCGCCAGTTTCTCCTCGTCCTCGTTCTTGGTCATGATTTCGAAGGCGAGCGGCGCTCCGGTCTGGGAATTGACCAGCGTCCGGCCGTCCAGGTCGTAGCCTGCCTGTTTGAACACCGTCAGCGCGGCGCGCAAGATGGCCCGGTCCCGGCCCGATCCGTCCGCCTCGGCCGGGCGCCATGTTCCGTCCATCACATCCGGGCGGACGGCGTTTGGAAACGCTGCAAGGAGGCTTAGCTCGGCCTCGCTGGCCGGCCGGCCGATGGAGGAGAGGATCGAATTGTCCCAATAGCCAGCCGTGCGCCGGTAAAGACCATAATAGAGGTTCCGGTTGACCCATTCGAAGTCGAACAGCATGGCCAATGCGGTCCGCACGGCCCGGTTCGAAAACACATCCCTCCGCGTGTTGAAGGCAATGCCGCGCATTCTGGCCGGTATGCCCAAGGGAATGGCGAGCTGGCGCACGCGCCCTTCGCTTGCCGCCGGAAAATCGAAGCCGGTCGCCCACCGCGCGGGATCGCGGAACTGCAGCGCGTCGATCAAGCCCTTCTTAAAGGCTTCCTGAAGAGTGGTTTCGTCCCGGTAGTACTCGATCCGGATTTCATCGAAATTGTCGAAGCCGGCCTTGATCGGCAGATCGGCGGCCCAATAGTCCGGATTTTTCCGGTAAACGACCCGGCGGCCGGGTTCGATGCTGCCAAACACATAAGGTCCGCTGCCGACGGGGGGCGTCAAGGTCGACTTGTCGAAAGTTTCCGGATCGGTGTGCGCCATCGAAAAGATGGGGGCGAGCGCAATCAATAGCGGCAGTTCGCGGTTGTCGCCGTTCACGAATGTGATCTTGAGACGCCGGTCGCCGGTCTTCTCCATCGCGCTGATTTGAGCGTACCAGTCACGGAACGGTGGACGGCCCTTGTCCCGCATCAGCTCAAGGGAAAAGATGATGTCCTCGACGCTTATCGGGCTGCCATCGGAAAACCGCGCCGCCGGATTGAGTTCAAACTCGATCCACTCGCGGCTGTCGGGCATGCGCACGCGTTCGGCGATATGTCCATAAAGGCTGAACGGCTCGGCGTAAGAGCGTGCCAAAAGGCTTTCAAAGATGTTGCTGCCGAATGGGCGTTCCCGCATGCCGCGCGCCGACGTCCAGCCGCCCTGCACGATGAACTGGTTGAGGCTGTCGAACGTGCCCTGAACACCCAGCGTGAGAACGCCGCCCTTCGGCGCATCCGGATTGGCATAGGGCAGGGCTTTGAATTCTGTGGGAAGGGCCGGTTCGCCATGCATGGCGATCCCGTGGCGCCAAGGCACCGTCTCGTCCGCGGATCCGGTCGTGGCCGGTGCCCCCAAAACCACGGCCAACATCGCGCAAAGGGCGATCAGACATGGCTGGATCAGAGCTTGAGAGGGCTTTTTGCCGCGCATGAAAAGGCCGGTCTTCCGCGTGATTCTCATGGACGATGCTAGCACAGCAAGACCAGCGCGGGGCAGGGGCGAGCCTATTTCACGGGGATATTCAAGGCTAAGTGCGGAAGATCACATCCGTTGCATAATGGTCACCCTCTTGCCGCAATCGACGCCATACTTCCCCACCAATGGTTTCACGGTTGGTGCGGCCTTGAGTTTGCCGTTTGAATGCCGCAGAACAGCGGCTATGTCAGCGCTCGCACGATTGAGGAAGGTTGTTATGCTGAGTGTTTTGAAAAGAGGATTGATGGGCTGTGCGCTTGCAGCGCTGGCGATCTCCTCTTCCGCTGTGGGCGTTCAGGCCCAGGAACAGGAGCAGGAATCACCTTGGGTGAAGGTCTGTAATGTCGATCCGAACGCCAACAAGGAAATCTGCCTGGTCACGCAGGAGCTGCGCACGAACACCGGTCAATTCCTGAGTTCCGTCGCCATCCGGGAGATCGAGGACGAGGCCCGCAAGACGCTGCTGATCGCGGTACCGACCGGCATGCTGATCCAGCCGGGCCTTCGTGTACAGATCGACAGCGGCAAGCAGACCGAGGCCAAATTCGGGATCTGCTTTCCCAATGCCTGTTACTCGGAGCTGGTAATCGACGAATCGTTCGTCACTTCAATGAAGCAGGGCGGGAAGATGGTGATCACCGCCTTGAACCAGCAGGCCAAGGCGGTGCCGCTGGAGCTAACCCTGATCGGTTTCACGAAAGTCTATGACGGGGCGCCGATGGATGTCGCCGAGCTTGAGAAGCGGCAGGAGCAGTTGCAGAGCGAATTGCAGCGCCGCGCCGACGAAGCCCGTCAAAAGCTGATCGACGCCCAGCGGGAAAGCCAATAAGCGTCGGCAATGCCGGAAAACAAAAAGGCCGCGGCGGACACGCCGCGGCTTTTTTCATGAAACTTGCGCCAATATGCGGTCAGTGCATTTCCACGCTGCGCGGCAGGTAGGATCCGTCAGACTGCTCTTCGAAGATTTCGTCGACCTGCGGGTGGCGGATGGGTTCGCCCGTCGTGTCGGGGACAAGGTTCTGTTCGCTGACATAGGCGACGTATTCCGTCTCCTCGTTTTCCGCCAGCAAATGATAAAACGGCTGATCCTTGACGGGGCGAACGTCCTCAGGGATGGCATCCCACCATTCTTCCGTGTTCGAAAATGTCGGATCGACATCAAAGATAACGCCCCGGAACGGATAAATCCGGTGCCGTACGACCTGACCTATTTTGAACTTCGCCGTACGCATACCTGCTTTCCGGTTTCCACTGACGCGCTGACATAACGCGCCCGGTTGGGCCATGCAAGCGGTCAGCGGTCTTCCAAGTTGCAAAGCATACCAGATCCTGCGTTCAAAGACCGTAAACTTCCGCGCGCGCTGGGTCTTTCGCGGCAACCAAGCGGGCCAGGTCGACAATCACCTTGGCCTGTTTCCACGTCGCGTCGTCCTGCATTTTACCGTCGATCATGACCGCGCCGGTGCCATCGGGCATGGCGTCCAGGATCTTCAGCGCGAACGCCACTTCGGCGGGATCCGGACTGAAGACGGTCTTGGCGATCTCAATCTGGCTGGGATGCAACGACCAGGCCCCCAGACACCCCATCAAGAAGGCGTTGCGGAACTGGCTTTCACAGGCGCCGGGGTCCGAAAAGTCGCCGAACGGGCCATAGAACGGTTTCAGCCCATAAGACAGGCACGCATCGACCATCTTGGCGATGGTGTAGTGCCAAAGATCCTGCTGGTACGCGGTCCTCGTTTCGGTGCCGTCAGCGTCGCTCAGCACCGCATAGTCCGGATGTCCGCCACCCACGCGGGTGGTCTTCATGCCGCGCGAGGCGGCCAGATCCGCCGGGCCGAGGCTCATGCCGTGCATGCGCGGGCTCGCCGCGGCGATCGCCTCGACGTTTTTCACGCCCTCCGCCGTTTCCAGGATGGCGTGGATTTGGATCGGCCGCGACAGACCGGCCTGCGCTTCCAACTGAGCCAGAAGCTGGTCCGCATAGTGAATGTCCCACGGCCCTTCCACTTTTGGCAGCATCAGGACGTCGAGCTTGTCTCCAACCGCCGGAACGATCTCCAGGAGATCCTCCAAAAACCAGGGGCTGTTGAGGCAGTTTACCCGTGTCCACAACCCGGTTTCGCCGAAATCGTTGTCCTTTGCCAATTGGATGAACCCGCGCCGCGCGTCGACCTTTGCATCGGCCGGGATGGCATCTTCCAGGTTTCCGAGTATGACATCGACCTGCGAAATCAGACCGGGCACCTTGGCGCGCAGCTTTTCAATATGCGGCGGTACGAAGTGGATCATCCGTTCCAGCGCGACCGGCGGCTCACGAAACGGGGCGGGGGCGCCGATCGCGAGCGGTTGATAAAAGGCGCGGGGGCTTTTCATGGAACGTCCTTCACACTGCAGCGGTTCTGGAAATGAACGACAAGCTATAACGGCAATGGTGCAGCGCAACCATCCCCCGAAAGGCGAAGGGATGGGCCCGCCCGATCAAGCATCGGCCCATTTGCGGTGGATCCACATCCACTGTTCGGGACGCTCGCGGATCCAGGCCTCGAAGATGCGGTGCATTTCGGCCGTCGCTTGGGCGATATCGGCTTTCCGGTCGTCTGTGACGGGAACCTTTAAGCCCCGGCCTTCCACCAGGAACCGGGCGCCGCGCTTGCGAATGACACGTCCGACGATAATTGGCACTCCGGCGCTGCGGGCAAGGGATGCGGGAACCGGATTGGCATAAGCCGGACGGCCGAAAAACGGCACCTTGATTCCGCGCCGTTCGCGCAAATCCGCCATGAATCCGACAATGCCGCCCTTCTTGAGCGTGCTGATCAGCTTCCGCGCCGTTTCATGGCTCTTGGAATAAAGGCCGCCCTTGTAAAGGTCCTTGCGCAGATCGCGGACGATCTTGTCCGCGTTCGGGTTCTTCAGGGCCTGGTAGACACCGGTCACCTCGTGCCCCTGCCGGGTGATCGGGCGCACGCACATTTCCCAGTTGCCCGTGTGAAGCGAAACAACAATGCAGGCTTTCCCCGTTTTCAGGACCTCGTTCGTCAAACCGTCCGCGTCCAAAACGAAACGGGCATCATCACTGATCAGCCGGTCGATGAAAAAGGTCTCGGCCGCGACCCGCCCGAGATTGTTCCACATCCCGCGCGCGATCTTCTCCCGCTCTGCCTTACTTGCCTCCGGCAGGGCACGCGCAAGGTGTTCGAGCGCCCGTTTGTGGCGCGCAGTCAACGGCGCAATCTTCTGCCAAACAAAGCCCATGGCCGCAGAGGCCGCATCGACGGGAATCAAGCGGACCAGGAAGATCACCGAGGTGAGGAGGATGACCTCAATCCGGTGCTGGAGCCTGGTTCTTAGTGCTGATCTGGAGGCTTTGGCCATGAAGAAGGGCCCGGCTGCGCCCGGGCCAACGCGCATGAGAGGTTGACGGTTTGGTCAAGGGACCTGTTCTTTGCCTGCGCGTCGATTGACCGGATCCCGTGAACAGGCTAGGCGTCAGTAGCCAAGCTTGACGCGCGATGCAAGCGTTCTCCGGCTTGCGTGAACCCGCCGGAATGCCGGGGTTCTGGCCAAGGCGTCACCGGTCACACAGGTCCATGAACGAAGTCATCACGCTCGCCTTTCCGTTTTTCGGACTGATATTTCTCGGTTTTGTCGCCGGAAAGATCGGCAAGTTGCCGGAAAGTGGCCTCGCATGGATGAATTTTTTTATCATCTACATCGCGCTTCCGGCGCTTTTTTTCCGCCTTCTGTCCGAAACGCCGATTGAGGAACTCACCAATCTGGCATTCATCACGGCGACGACGTTCACCACCTATACGGTGTTCGCGATCGCCTTTTGCATCGGCGTTTTGGCGACAAATGGCAGCATTCCCGAATCCACGATCCTCGGGATCGCCGGGGCCTATTCGAACATCGGATACATGGGACCCGGCCTGACGCTGGCCGTGCTCGGGCCCGAGGCGACCGTGCCGACCGCGCTGATCCTGTGTTTCGACAACACGCTCCTGTTCATTCTTGCCCCGTTGATGATGGCCATCGGCGGCACGGATAAGCAGCCGATCACCAAGACTCTCAGGCTGATCGCCTGGCGCGTGTTCAGCCATCCCTTCATCCTGGCCACCATTGCCGGGGTCGGGGCCGCGGCCATCGAGTTCAAACCGCCTGAGGCGATCAACACGATGCTGGTCTATCTCAGCGGCGCGGCGGCCCCCTGTGCGCTGTTTGCCATGGGCGTCGGCGTGGCGCTGCGCCCGGCCGGACGCGTGCCGATCGAACTGCCCGCCGTCCTGGTGGTCAAGCTGATCGTGCATCCTGTGCTGATTTATTTGTTATTGATGTATATCGGCGGCTTTGATCCGATCTGGGTGGCGACCGCCGTCCTCATGGCCTGTCTGCCGCCGGCAACCAATGTGTTCGTGATCGCCCAGCAATACGGTGTTTATGTCCAGCGTGCCGCAGGCTTTGTCCTGATTGGCACACTGGCGTCCGTCGTCACGGTGACCGGCTTCATCTGGGCCATATCGACCGGAGTTCTGCAGTTGGGATAGCAACTCGGCCGGTCACAGCGACGAGGAGGAAGGGCATGGGCCATGCAGCCGCTTGAGGGCGTCACCGTTCTGGATTTCACCACCTTGCTGCCGGGCCCGCTGGCAACCTTGATGCTGGCCGAGGCCGGCGCGCGGGTGATCAAGCTCGAGCGGCCCGGCGGCGACGGCATGCGGGCCTTTCCGCCGAAAATGGATGGCCGGGGCGTCCTGTTTGACCAGCTCAATGCGGGCAAAGAGATCGTTGAACTCGACCTGAAAGAACCGGCCGCGCGCGACGAACTGGCCCAGCTGCTGGGCGAAGCAGACGTCCTGGTCGAACAATTCCGGCCAGGTGTGATGGCGCGGCTCGGGCTTGATTTTGAAATCCTCTCAAAACGCCATCCGGAGCTGATTTACTGCTCGATCAGCGGTTACGGGCAAACCGGCCCACGATCCGGCGCGGCCGGGCATGACCTCAATTATCAAGCGCTCACGGGGCTTTTGGCCCAATCCTGCGGAACTCCGGATCGACCCGTCCTGCCGGCCGCACAGATCGCCGACATAGGCGGAGGATCTTTTCCGGCGGTCCTTAATGTCCTTCTGGCGCTGCTTCAGCGGCAGAAGACAGGCAGGGGCTGTCATCTCGATATCGCCATGAGCGATACGATGTTCACATTCGGACTGTTTGCCCATGCGCATCAAGCAGCCGGACAGGTGGTTCCAGAATATGGCACGGGCCTCCTGACGGGCGGATCGCCGCGTTACCGGCTTTACCCGGCAAAGGACGACCGTCTGATCGCGGTCGCGGCGCTTGAGCAAAAGTTCTGGGATGCGCTCTGCGATCTTCTTGAGCTTCCGGATGCGGCCCGGGATGACCGCCGGGATTCGGAGACAAGTGCTGCCTGTGTCGCGGCGGCGATCGCGGGCCGCACATCCCGCGAATGGGAGCCGCTTCTTGAACAGGCCGATTGCTGCGCTTGTCTGGTGAAGCCGTTCGAAGACGCCATCGCGGACCCGCATTTTGCCGCCCGCGGTCTGTTCGGCCGGATGATCAGGGCCGGCGGCCAGCCAATCGCGGCGCCGGTACTGCCCATCGCGGAACCATTTCGCAAATGCTCTGAAACCTGACGGGCAGCCTACCGGCTGATCGCCGGCAAAGACCCGGCGGTGCCCGGCGCCATGCCTTCGCGCATCAACAGCCGGCGCAGCGGCCCGATCCGGTCGGCCAGATAAAGCCCGGTGCAACGTGCCAATTGCAAGGGAATGAAGTCGCTCAGCAAAGACCGGTTCAATAGATCCACGGCCCCGGTGCGGGTGGCGATATCGGTCCAGCGCTGGCGCTCATAACGCGACAGGATGTCGGCCGACCCTGGATCCTGGTCCATGGCTTTGGCACGACCGGCAATGGCCACAAGGCCCGCCACGTCGCGAAGCGATAGATTGAGCCCCTGGGCCCCGATCGGCGGAAACACGTGCGCGGCCTCGCCGATCAGCGCAACGCGATGGCCGATGAGCGACTTGGCATTCATGCCGGAGAGCGGAAACATCTGCCGGCGCGTTGCGATCTTGAATCGGCCAAGGATCGAGTGCGCCCGGTGCTCAAGCTCAAGCGCAAGGGCATCGTCGCTCATTTCCCCAAGCTGTAGAGCGCCTTCTGCGGTCTCCACGCAGACGAGCGACGACCGGCTTCCCGGCAGCGGGACAAGTGTGAACGGTCCGGTCTTTTTGTGGAATTCCGTTGAGATGTCGTGATGCGGCCGGTCGTGCTCCAGATTGAGGACCACGGCCACCTGCGGATAAGACCAGGTGCGCACGTCGATACCGGCCGCCTCGCGCAGGCTCGACTTGCGCCCGTCCGCGGCGACCACCAGACGGGAGGAAAGGACATGTCCGCCGGCCGCCGTGATGGTCACATCGGTCTCGCCAAAGGCATACCGGTCGCCGGTGTCCTGGAAGATCGTGAGGTTCGGCGCGACCGCCGCCGCCCGTTCAAGCGCCGCGTTCAGGTCGGCGTTGGCGATGTTGTAGCCAAAAGCATCAAGGCCGAGTTCCGCGCAATTGAAGGTGACCTCCGGGGCCCGGAAAAGCCGGCCGGTGTCGTCGATCATCCGCATGCGGGCAAGCGGCGCGGCCTTGTCATGCACGTCTTCCCAGACGCCCACCCGGTCAAGAAGTCCGACTGAGGCATGTAAAAGCGCGGTGGTGCGGCCGTCGTCGAGATTTGCCGCCGGGGCGACCAGGGCCGTATCGAGTCCCTCTGCCGCAAACGCCAGGGCCGCGGTCAGTCCGGAGGGTCCGGCGCCGATGACGGCGACATCAAAGGTCGGAACGGAAGATGAAGGCGCAGGCATGATTGATCCGTTGTGGCTTTATCATGCCGGAGGATGGAGCGCTTTTCGTCAATTGCAAGCCCCGGGCAATCAAATGCACGCGGTCCAATGCCGCATTCGCACCAAGCCCATCGTTTCATGCCATGCGCAAAATCAAAGCCGGCTTGCGCGAAACGCGCTATGGCCCGATCCTGTTGGGGTGAAAACGGGTCGTTTGATCAAGATGGCGCAAGATGCAACCGATGGTGCGCGCGGCACAGAGCCAGGACCGGCAGGCCCGGCCGGAGCCCGCGGCTGGCCGCTGGTGCTGGTTCTGGTTGCCGGTCTGGCGCTTGCCGGCTGGGCCTATCTTGGCGTGATGGTCGCTGACATGGTTCCGCTGATGGATATGAGCGAAGCCGGGCCGGGCATGGGGCTCTTCAATCAATTCAACGGTTTTGCCGGCCTGCCGGCCGAAGCGCGCGCGGCTCTTGCGGCTTTGTGCCTGCCGACCGCCGCGGCGACCTTCGGCATGCCGTCCGTTGAATGGTCGATTGGCGATGCGTTTGTCGTGTTTGTCATGTGGCTGATGATGGCGCTCGCCATGATGCTGCCCGGCGCCACGCCGATGTTGCGCGCCTATCATGAACGCAGCGCGGCGGTCCATGCGGCAAGCGCCGTGTCGACCTTGACCGTCGCCGCCGGATATCTCGCCGTTTGGGCGGGATACGCGGTCGTGGCGACGGCCGTCCAATGGGCGCTGACGCAAATCGGCGCCCTCAGCACGATGATGGCGCCCGTTCATCTTGCCCTTACGGCCAGCGTTCTGGTTGGCGCGGGGATCTATCAGTTCACACCGGCCAAACGCGCTTGTCTTGACAGATGCTGGTATCCAAGGTGGCTGTTCTTGAACCTGCGGCATAAGGAAACCGGCGGGAGCGCCGCCTTTCGCGAGGGAATTGCGCAGGGTTTGGCCTGCCTTGGCTGTTGCTGGGCGGTGATGACGGTGATGTTTGCCGTCGGTCTGATGAACATTGTCTGGATCGCGGTTTTGGGCGCTGTGATGGCGATTGAAAAGGCGTTCCCATCGCGGGTTCTGCCGCCGCTTCTCGGCGCGCTGTTCCTGGCGTGGGGCGGTGCGCTGACGGCCCTTTTGATGACCGGCGCTGGTTAGATGCAGGTCTTGTCAGGCGATCATCGCCGTTCGGACGGCCCTGGTGCGAATTTTGCGCCTTAAGCCCTGTTCAAGCCGTCACGAAATTGAAATAATGCAGGAGTTCGGGCGGACCGGTGCCCTTGAACCCATCTGTTCTGCAGCCTGGCGGTCAGCGTGACCGGCTCCGCGCTGCAAGTCGTAAGGAAACTGGACACTCCGTGACCGAGATCACCCCGGAAAAAGACAGCCCGGAACCGGCGTTGTTTCTGATCCACGTGTTGACCGCCTCCGGCGCGCCGATTGCGCTGATCGCGCTTCTGGCGGGGGCCCGGGGGAGCTGGGGTGAAATGTTCGCCTGGCTGGGGCTTGCGTTGGTGGTCGACGGGATCGACGGTCCCCTGGCGCGGCGGTTCAATGTCGCCGAACGGCTTCCGCGCTGGTCCGGCGCGTCGCTCGATTTTGTCATCGACTATGCGACCTATGTGTTTCTGCCGGCCTTTGCTCTGGCGGCGAGCGGCATGCTCGACCAGCCCTGGAACTGGATCTGCGGCGGTTTGATCGTTTTCACCGGCGCGCTTTATTTTGCCGACAACGGCATGAAGACGCCGGATGGCTCGTTCAAGGGATTTCCCGTCGGCTGGAATATGGCCGTGTTCGGCCTGATGGTGTTGTCGCCGTCACAGGCCTCCACGATCGCCTTCGTGTTGGTATGCTGTGTCTTGACGTTCCTGCCCATCCGCTTCACCCACCCCGTGCGGGTCAAGCGCTGGCGCCCGCTTACCTTGACCATCACCTTCATCTGGCTTGGCACGGCCGCCTATGCGGTGGCCGGCGGCATGGCGCTGCCAGGGCTCGGCGCGGTGGTTTTGACCCTTGCCAGCCTTTACCTTTTCTCCGTCGCCGCCGTTCAGCAGGCCCTGGAACGCTACGCCTGACCGAAAGTCCGCGAACGGGTCTTGCCGGGGCGTTGAACGCGGCATAGCCTGCGGCCGCTTTTCACTGTGCCGGGCCGATTAAGAGCTCAAAAACAAAACATATTGGGAGAACACAGATGGTTCAGGCAATCCGCGTGCATGAAACCGGCGGGCCGGAGGTCTTGTCCTGGGAAAAGGTCGAGGTCGGCGAACCCGCGGAAGGTGAGGCGCGGATCCGCCATACGGCGATCGGGCTCAATTTCATCGACACCTACTTCCGGTCCGGCCTTTATCCGGCGCCGAACGGCACGCCGTTCATTCCAGGCAATGAAGGCGCCGGAATTGTCGAGACCGTTGGCGCCGGCGTGACCCATATCGGACCGGGCGACCGGGTGGCGTATGCCGGTCCCTTGGGCGCCTATGCACAGGAACGTCTGGTGCCGGCCGAGCGCCTGGTCAAGATCCCGGCGGGAATCGAAGACAAAACCGCCGCGGCGATGATGCTTAAGGGCATGACCGCACAGTATCTTCTGCGGCAGACCTATGATGTCCGTCCTGAGACCGTGCTGCTGTTTCATGCCGCCGCGGGCGGTGTCGGGTTGATTGCCGGCCAATGGGCCGCTCATTTGGGCGCAACCGTGATCGGGACCGTCGGCTCGGACGAAAAAGCCGAACTCGCCAAGGCGCACGGCTATACACATGTCATCAATTATCGCACCGAGAACTTCGTCGACCGGGTGCGCGAAATCACCGGCGGTGCGGGCTGCGATGTGGTCTACGATTCGGTTGGCAAGGACACCTATCCGGGAAGCCTCGACTGTCTGAAACCACGCGGCTTGTGGGCAAGCTTCGGTCAGGCTTCCGGGCCGATCACCGATTTCAATCTCGGTCTCCTGGCCCAAAAGGGATCCCTCTACGCAACGCGGCCGACGCTGTTTTCCTATATCGCCTCCCGCGCGGACCTCGACCGGTCCGCTGGCGATCTGTTCGACGTGGTGCAATCCGGCGCGGTGAAGATCGACATCAATCAGGAATACCGCCTCGCCGATGCCCGTCAGGCCCATGAGGATCTGGAGGGCCGCAAGACCACCGGCGCCACGGTGTTGATCCCGTGAGGCCATGAGCGGCTCTGTCGGAGACCGGGACCGGGCGCGCAACCTTTATGCGCCCGCCATGCGCTACTTTGCCAAGGTCGCCGAACACGGGTCAATCCGCGCGGCGTCGCGGGACTTGAACGTCGCATCGTCCGCGGTCAACCGGCAGATCCTCTGGCTTGAGGAGGCGTTGGGTCTCCAGCTCTTTGAGCGGGTGGGGCGCCGCCTGCGCCTGGCCCAGGCCGGCGAAGTCCTTCTGGCGCATGTGCGCCGGACCTATTCGGATTTTGACGGCACGATGGCCGAACTGGATGCGCTGAAGGGATTGCGGCGCGGTACGGTCACCGTGGCAACCGCCGAAAGCGTCTCGGAAGCCCTGTTGCCCAGTTTGGTTGGCAGCTTCCGCAGAACCTATCCCGGCATTCACATCAAGGTCGTGGTCACATCGTCGCGAGAAGCCGCTCAGCTGGTCGAAGCGGCGGAAGCCGATGTCGGATTCACGTTCGATCCGCCGGAAACCTCCGCGCTCACCGTCGCCTTTCATCACGACCTGATCATCGGCGCCTTGATGGCGCCGGACCATCCGCTTTCGTCCAAACCAGAACTCACGCTGGCTGAATGCCTGAAATACCCGATCGCCCTGCCGGCCGAGGGCCTGTCCTTGCGCACAAGGATCGACGCCGTGCGCCGCACGATCCCCGGCGCCTCCAAAACCTATGTCGAAAGCAACTCGTTGCGTCTGATGCGCGCCCTGGCCCGCCAGGACGGCGTGATCGGGTTTCAGACCCGCATTGGTTCGGAAGAGGATCTCAATGAGGGCCGCCTGGTGTTCCGCCCGCTCAGCGACAGTCCGCTGCAAAACGACCGGTTGTGTATCGTCACATCGTCCCTTCGCGCGCTGGCCTTGTCGCCGGGTATGTTTTTCGACCATGCGGTGGCCGCTTTGAAAGGGCACTTGCCTTCCCTTGATGCCGAAAAGGCATCATAACGGTCGCAAATGGGTTCTTTGGAACTGCGACATTTTGAGGCAACCTGATCAGTGCAAGTTTTCTGGACGCGCCCGGCCAGAGGCGGGTCCTGGAGGGAGAGGACACAGATGGGGCGTTTGACGACGCATGTTCTGGACACGGCTCTTGGCCGGCCCGCGCACGGCCTGACGGTTGAACTGTGGTCCGCGGATGGTGTCATGCGCAAGATCTCGTCGCATGTGACCAATGCCGACGGCCGGATCGATGGACCAATCCTGGACGGCGATGCTTTCGAACCCGGCACGTACGAGTTGCGTTTTTTTGTTGGAGACTATTTGAAAGCCAGCGGCCAGGCATTGCCCGAGCCGTTGTTTCTCGACATCATTCCCATTCGCTTCGGGATCGCGGAAGCAGACGGACATTATCATGTGCCGCTGCTGCTCTCGCCCTTTGGCTACTCCACCTATCGCGGGAGCTGAGATATGCGCGAGACCATCCGTTTTCTGCAAGGCGGTGAGATCGTCGAACTCCGCGACGTCGGACCGACCGAAACGGTTCTGGATTATCTGCGCCTGCGCTGCCGAAAGACCGGAACCAAGGAAGGTTGCGGGGAGGGTGATTGTGGAGCGTGCACGGTCGCGCTCGGACGCCTTGTCGGCGGCAAGCTCGTCTATCAGCCGATCAACAGCTGCATTCAACTGCTTGGCATGATCGATGGCGCGGAGCTGGTGACGGTCGAGGACCTGGCCAACGACGGGCGCTTGCACCCGGTGCAAAAGGCCATGGTCGACCTGCACGGGTCCCAGTGCGGCTTTTGCACGCCCGGCTTCATCATGACGATGTTCACCCTTTATCATGCCGAAGGTGAGGAAAAGAGCCGCAAGACGGTGGTCGATTGGCTGGCGGGGAATTTGTGCCGCTGCACCGGATACCGGCCAATCGTCGACGCCGCGCTGCAGGCCTGTTTCGATGCGGCCGACGATGCGTTCGCCTGGCGGGCGAACGAAACGCGCGATCATTTGCGCCGGATCGCCGATTCCCGCGATATCCTGATTGGCAACGGCGAGACGTTTTTCGCCTCGCCCGCGACGATCGACGGGCTGGCCGCGCTCTATGGTCAAAATCCCGACGCGACGCTCGTCGCGGGCGCCACCGATGTTGGCCTTTGGGTGACCAAGCATTTGCAGAACCTGCCGAAAATCATCTGGCTCGGCCGGATCGCGGGCCTCGACCGCGTCGAGGAAACGACAAACGGCGTACTGATCGGCGCGATGGCGAGCTATGCGGACACGGAAGCGGCGATGGCGCGCTTGTCACCGGACCTTGGTGAATTGTGGCGCCGGATCGGCTCCAAACAGGTCCGGGCGTCCGGCACGGTCGGCGGCAACATCGCCAACGGATCACCGATCGGCGACACGCCGCCCGCCTTCATCGCATTGGAAACGACCTTGGAGCTTCAGTCTCAGGCAGGTTCAAGGACCCTGGCACTGGAGGATTTTTTCCTCGAGTACGGCAAGCAGGATCGCGCCGAGGGCGAATTCGTCACCGGCGTCTTTGTTCCGCGTCTGGACGCCAATCAGATTTTCCGCTGCTACAAGATCTCCAAGCGGTTCGATCAGGACATTTCCGCCGTCATGGCCGCGTTCCGGTTCACCGTGGCCGACGGCACGATCACCGATGCCCGCATCGCCTATGGCGGGATGGCGGCAACGCCGAAACGGGCGAAGGGCGCTGAAACGGCGCTGATCGGCGCGTCGTTGGAGGATCCGGCAAGCTGGGCGGCGGGCATGAAAGCGCTGATGTCCGACTTCACACCGCTCACCGACATGCGGGCGTCCTCCGAATACCGGATGGAGACGGCGCGGGCGCTGCTGGCCAAAGCCCTGATGGAGGCCAGCGGCTCCGATCCCGCGGGCCTTCGCGTTCTGGACCACCGGGAGGCTCACAATGACCGCGCCGCTTGATCCCAAGGCCGCGATGGCGCACCCAGCCCATGTCCGCAAGCCGCTGGCTCACGACAGCGCGGCCATGCATGTGGCCGGGACGGCGACCTACATTGACGATGCCGTCGAGCCGGTGGGCACTCTCCACATTGCACCCGGCTGGGACCGAAAAGCGATACGCGGTAAAATCTTATCCGTGGATCTTCAAAAAGTACGCGAAGCAGATGGGGTGGTTGCCGTTCTGACCGCAGCGGACGTACCGGGCGTCAACGACTGTTCCTCCGCGTTTGGCGGGGATCCGGTGCTCGCCGAGGGCGAAGTTGAGTTCTACGGACAGGTCCTCTTTGCGGTTGTCGCGAAAACCCGCGATGCGGCCCGGCGGGCGGCGCTTCTTGCGGAGATCGTCATCGAACCGCTGACGCCGATCATTACCCCGGAAGACGCGGTCGCGGCAGACATCACCGTTTTGCCCGACTATCAGTTCCGGCGCGGCTCGCCCGAAACCGGCATGTCGGCGGCCGAGCAAACGATCTCCGGGGTGATGCGTATCGGCGGACAGGAGCATTTCTACCTGGAGGGTCAGGTGGCGATGGCGGTGCCCGATGAGGATGGCGGTATGTTCGTTCTTTCCTCCACGCAGCACCCGACAGAGGTCCAGCACACGGTCGCGAAGGTTCTTGGCGTTCCGGACGCGGCCATCACCGCCGAAGTGCGGCGCATGGGCGGCGGGTTCGGCGGCAAGGAGTCCCAGGCGAACCAGTGGGCCAGTCTGGCCGCGCTCGCCGCGGCCAAGACCGGGCGCGCGTGCAAGATCCGGCTTGACCGGGACGACGACATGATCATGACCGGCAAACGCCATGATTTCCGGGTTGAATGGCAGGTCGGGCACGATGGAGAAGGCCGGATCCGCGCCGTTGATCTCAACTTCCTGGCCCGGTGCGGGTATTCGGCCGACTTGTCGCTCGGTGTGAACGACCGGACGATGTTTCATGCCGATTCCAGCTATTTTTATCCCGACGCATCAATCCGCAGCCGGCGGCTGAAGACCGACACCTGCTCAAACACGGCGTTTCGCGGTTTCGGCGGCCCGCAAGGCATGCTGGCGGCCGAGCGCCTAATCGACGCGATCGCGATCACCGTCGGCAAGGATCCGCTTGAGGTCCGCAAACTGAATTTCTACGACGGCGAGCGCAATCTCACGCCCTACGGGATGCCGGTGGAAGAATTCGAGCTGATGCACGATCTGATCGCGCAGCTTGAAGACAGTGCGGACTATTGGGCGCGGCGTGATCAGGTCCAGGCGTTCAACGCGGTCAGCCCGGTCCTGAAGAAGGGTCTGGCGCTCACACCGGTCAAGTTCGGCATCTCGTTCACGCTGAAACATCTCAACCAGGCCGGCGCGCTGGTGCATCTTTACACCGATGGGTCGGTGCATTTGAACCACGGCGGCACGGAGATGGGGCAGGGGCTTTATCAAAAGGTCGCCCAGGTGGTTGCTGACGAACTGGGCGTCACCCTCGACAAGGTCCGCATCACGGCCACCAACACATCGAAGGTACCGAACACAGGCCCGACCGCGGCCTCGTCCGGCACGGATCTCAACGCCATGGCCGCCAAGAAGGCGGCCGGCGTCATCAAGGAGCGTCTGATCGCGTTCCTGGCCGAGCAGCACCAGTGTCCACCGGAGCGGATTCAATTCGCCGACAACAAGGTGCTGGTGGCCGACAAGGTGCTGACCCTCGGCGAGGTCGCCAAGTCGGCGCATATGGCGCGGGTGCAAATGTCCCACGCCGGTTTTTACGCAACGCCGGGCATCACCTGGGACCGGGAGTCCGTGACCGGGCGGCCGTTCTTCTACTTTGCCTATGGCGGCGCCTGCGCGGAAGTGACGATCGACACGATGACCGGCGAAATGGTCGTCGACCGGGTGGATATCCTGCATGACGTTGGCCATTCGCTCAATCCGGCGATCGATATCGGCCAGATCGAGGGCGGCTTCGTGCAAGGCGTGGGCTGGCTGACCACCGAGGAACTGTGGTGGGACGAAGCAGGGCGTTTGCGCACCCACGCACCCTCCACTTACAAAATCCCGACCGCCTCGGACGTGCCGGAGGATTTCCGGGTCGATCTCTACAAGGGCCGCGGCAATCCGCAGGATACGATCTACCGGTCCAAGGCGGTCGGCGAACCGCCGGTGATGCTGGCGAATGCGGTGTTTTGCGCCATCAATGACGCGATCGCCAGCCTCAAGCCGGGTGTTGTTCCGGAACTGAATGCCCCGGCCACACCGGAAGCGATCATGTCCGCGGTTCGCGCGATCCGCGCCGCACCGGCGCCGGTCTCGAAAGAGGAGCCGGACGGATCATGAGAGTCTGGGCTCACATCGCTAACACGCTTCAGACCGGCGCGCCGTGCAGCCTGGTTACGGTGGCCAGCGCCGCCGGATCGACGCCGCGCGAGGCGGGGGCCCGGATGGTGGTGCGCGCCGACGGTGGATTCTATGGCACGATCGGCGGCGGAACGCTCGAATTTGAAGCCATCAAATGGGCGGCCAGCGCGGTGACATCGCAGCGCCCGGGCCTGTTCACCCGCACCATGTCCCTGGGGCCGGATCTTGGCCAATGCTGCGGCGGACGCACGGAGATCGCCGTCGAGGTCTTGACCCCGGCGCAACTGGAAACCGCGCGTCAACTGGCGGAATTGGAGCGGTCAGGCGCACCGTTTTCCACTGTCGCGGACCTGGCCGACGGTCAGCCCTTACACCGGCGCGTGCTGGCCGACGCAGCCGGACCGGGGTTCCAGATGACGGAGGCGGGCCGAGTGACCGAGACCTTTGGCGCTTCAGGCCGCCCGGTTTATCTGTTCGGCGCCGGCCATGTCGGCAAGGCGCTGGTTCTGGCGCTGGCGCCGCTGCCCTTCCAGATCACCTGGATCGACAGCCGGCGCGACATATTCCCGGCCGCCGTTCCGGCCAACACCACCAAGGTGAGCATGAACCGGCCCGCAGAGGCCCTTGCAGATGCCCCGTCGACAGCGTTCGTGCTGGCCATGACCCATTCCCATGCTTTGGATGAGGACATCATGGCCGCCGCGCTCTCCCGGCAGCGGTTCGCTTATTGCGGTGTCATTGGCAGCAATACCAAACGCGCGCGCTTCATCAAGCGCCTGAGACAACGCGGCATTCCAGAAAGCGCCGTAGCGGCGATGGTCTGCCCGGTCGGTACGCCGGCCATCCGGTCCAAATTGCCGGCGGCGATTGCCACCGGAATTGCGGTCGATTTTCTGGAACGGGACGAATGCGCGCGCCAGCAACCGGCATCGACCGACGGGCTCGAAGAGCGCAATAGGCACGGCCGCCGCGCGGCACAACGGTGAGGGTGAAGAGGTGGCAGAGGTCCTGACAGCGGCTGAGGAAGACCGCTCCCATGCTCAAGGCCAACGCAATTCGGGCGATCTGCTCGATGCCCGCGGCCTGACCAAGCGGTTCGGCGACATTCTCGCCAACGACCGCGTGGATCTGACAATCAACAAAGGCGAAATCCACGCCCTGTTGGGCGAAAATGGTGCCGGCAAATCGACGCTCGTCAAAATGTTCTACGGCGCGCTGGAGCCAGATGGCGGGACGATCGCCTGGCAAGGACGAGATGTGACAATCGCCAGTCCGGCGGCCGCGCGCGGGCTCGGCATCGGCATGGTGTTCCAGCATTTTTCGCTGTTCGAAGCCCTGACCGTCGTTGAGAATATCGCGCTGGCTCTGCCCAACCCCGGCAACATGAAAGATCTGTCGGCGCGGATTAAGGCCGTCTCAGAGGACTATGGTCTGCCACTCAACCCGACCGACGTGGTCGCCGATCTTCCCGTCGGCATCCGCCAGCGTATCGAAATCGTCCGGTGTCTTCTGCAAGAGCCCGAGCTCATCATCATGGACGAACCGACCTCCGTTTTGACGCCGCAAGAAGCCGACCGGTTGTTCCTGACCTTGAAGCGCCTGGCGAGCGAAGGCTGCGCGGTGCTCTACATCTCGCACCGGCTGGAGGAGGTCCAGCGGATCTGCCACCACGCCACGATCCTGCGTCACGGCCAGGTCGTGCGCGAATGCGATCCGTCCAAGGAAACGCCGGCGTCGCTCGCCCGCATGATGGTCGGAACCGAGGTGATCGGCGTGTCGATCGGCGCCCATCAACCGGCGACCGGCAACGTGCGTCTTGGCGTGACCGGTCTCAGCGCCCGGGCGACCACGCCGTTTGCGACCGAACTGAAAAACATCAAGCTGGAGGTCCGGGCCGGCGAAATCGTCGCCATTGCCGGGGTGGCCGGCAACGGGCAGGGCGAACTCTTCGACGCGCTCTCCGGTGAGATGCGCGTTGCGCCCGCCATGGTCCGGCTGGACGATGAACCGTGCGGCGCCCGCAATGTGACCTGGCGCCGCCGCCGGAACGCGGCTTTCGTGCCGGAAGAACGCCTCGGCCACGGTGCAGTTCCCGGTCTGAAACTTTCCGGCAACATCGTCCTGACCCGCCACGGGACCGGCGACGGACTGGTGGGAAGCGGTTTCGTGTCGACCCAAAAGGCCGGGGAACTCGAACAGCGGATCAAGAAGCACTATGACGTGCGCATGTCGCACGACGATCCGGAGGCGCGCTCGCTCTCCGGCGGCAACCTGCAGAAATTCGTCGTCGGCCGGGAGCTGGATCGCAAGCCGGGCGTTCTGGTGGTCAATCAACCGACCTGGGGCGTCGATGCGGGGGCGGCCGCGCTGATCCGCCAGGCGCTCATCGACCTTGCGCGCTCGGGATCGGCCGTTCTGGTCATCAGCCAGGATCTTGACGAGATTTTTGAAATCGCCGACCGGATCGCGGTGATTTCCCGCGGCCACCTGTCGGCGCCCGAGGATGCCCGGACCATAACCCGCGAGCGCATCGGCCTGTTGATGGCCGGCGGCGCGGAAGACGAAGCGGGGGCGGCGTGATGCGCATCGAACTTGTCAAACGCAAGGAACACAGCCGTCTGATGACGATGCTGTCGCCGGTGATCGCGGTGGCGCTGACGCTGATCGCGGCCGCGCTCCTCTTCGCGGTGACCGGCAAGGATCCCGCGCTCGGGCTCTACCTGTTTTTCATCGAGCCGCTGACCGATACGTGGTCGCTGCAGGAAATCGTTGTCAAGGCAACGCCTCTGGTGCTGATCGCCTGCGGCCTGTCGGTCTGTTATCTTTCCAACAACTGGAACATCGGCGCGGAAGGCCAGTTCGTATTCGGCGCGATCTGCGGCTGTTTCCTGCCGATCCTCTATCCCGGATTTGAGAACGCGGCGACGCTGCCCCTGATGCTGGTGTTCGGCGCGCTTGGCGGCGCGGCCTGGGCGCTGATCCCCGCGGTTTTGAAAACCCGGTTCAACACCAACGAGATCCTGACCAGCCTGATGCTGGTCTATGTGGCCGGGCTTTTACTCGACTATCTGGTGCGCGGCCCGTGGCGCGATCCGGACGGCTTCAACTTCCCGGAATCGCGCATTTTTTCCGACGCGGCGACCTTGCCGGTCATCGGCGACGGACGCATGAGCCTGTCGGCCCCGATCGCCGTCCTCGTCGTGATTGTGCTTGCTGTCGTTCTGGCCAAGACGCTGAAGGGCTTTGAAATCCGGGTCATGGGTGAAAGCCCGCGCGCTGGGGCCTTCGCCGGTTTTTCGTCCAAGCGGCTGACGCTCTTTGCCTTCGCGCTGGCCGGCGCGCTGGCCGGATTGGCCGGCACGATGGAAGTCTCCGGCTCACTCAACCAGCTCTTGCCTTCGATCTCGCCCGGTTACGGCTTCACCGCGATCATCGTCGCGTTTCTTGGGCGGCTCAATCCGATCGGCATTTTGATCGCCGGGTTCGTGCTGGCACTGTCCTATATCGGCGGGGAGGCCGTGCAGGCATCGATGGGCGTATCCGACAAGATCGCCAGCGTCATACAGGGCCTGTTGCTGTTCTTCGTCCTCGCCTGCGACACGCTCATTCTCTACAAGATCCGGTTCGCCATGGCCCGCCGTGCCGCGCCGGCGGGGGAGGCGTCCCATGTTTGAAGCCGTACTTTTAACCGTAATCACGGCCGCGACGCCGCTTCTCATCGCCGCCATCGGGGAACTCGTCGTGGAACGCTCCGGCGTCCTCAATCTGGGTGTCGAGGGCATGATGATCATGGGCGCGGTGGTCGGCTTTGCCGTCGCCAATGTCACCGGCTCGGGCATCTTGGGCGTGGGCGCGGCCATTCTGGCCGGCATGGCCATGTCGGCCCTGTTCGGTTTTCTGGTGCTGATCCTGGTCACGAACCAGGTGGCGAGCGGCCTTGCCCTGACCATTCTCGGCCTTGGCCTGTCGGGCATGATCGGCGAAGCCTTTATCGGCGTGCCGGGCCTGCGCCTGCCGGATCTCTATATCCCCGGCCTCTCCGACATTCCGTTCATCGGGCCGGTGTTTTTCCAGCAGGACGCGCTGGTCTATGTCAGTTTCGCGCTCGTCGCGGCGGTCGCCTATATGCTGTTCCGCACGCGGATGGGGCTCGTGCTGCGCTCGGTTGGCGACAATCACGGCTCCGCCCATGCGCTGGGATACTCCGTCATCAAGGTCCGGTTCATGGCGGTTTTGTTCGGCGGTGCCTGTGCCGGCCTTGCGGGAGCCTATATGTCGCTCGCCTACACGCCCCAATGGGTGGAAAACATGACCGCTGGCCGGGGCTGGATCGCGCTGGCGCTGGTCGTGTTTGCCTCCTGGCTGCCGCTGCGCGTCGTCGCCGGTGCCTATTTGTTTGGCGCCGTCACCGTGCTCACGTTCCATGCGCAGGCGCAAGGCTTTGGAATTCCCTCGCAATTCCTTTCCAGCCTGCCGTATCTTGCGACCATCGTTGTGCTTGTGCTGATCTCTGCAAATCGGAGACTGACCCTGGTCAATACACCGGCGTGCCTTGGCAAGCCGTTTGTACCGGACCGGTAGCCGCCTCCCGGCCACCGGCCCCCGGGTTTGACGCGATCCTGGACCCGGGACAGACAACGGATCGCACGAATAAAATGAAGCTGAAGGGGAATGGACGTCATGAAATCAGTACTGAAGGCCGCCGTGGCGGCGATTGCGTTGACCGCCGCCGGCTCGGTCGCCCAGGCCGCCGATCTGAAGGCGTGTTTTGTGTATGTCGGCCCGGTCGGGGATTTCGGCTGGACCTACCAGCACGATCAGGGCCGCCTTGCCGTTGAGGAGCATTTCGGCGACCGGGTGGAAACGGCGTATCTTGAAAGCGTGCAGGAAGGCCCGGACGCCGAGCGGGCCATTGAGCGGTTTGCCCGCGATGGCTGCGGCATCATCTTCACCACGTCGTTCGGCTACATGAACCCGACGATCAAGGTCGCCAAGAAGTTCCCGAATGTGAAGTTCGAGCATGCCACGGGCTACAAGACAGCGGACAACGTTGCGACCTACAACTCGAAATTCCACCAGGGCCGGTACATCATCGGCCAGATCGCCGCGCACCAGTCCGAAGCCGGTGTCGCCGGCTATATCGCGTCCTTCCCGATTCCGGAGGTGATTTCGGGCATCAACGCGTTCCTGCTCGGCGCCCAGTCGGTCAATCCGGACTTCCGGCTGAAGGTCGTGTGGGTGAACACCTGGTTCGATCCGGGCAAGGAAGCAGATGCAGCCAAGGCGCTGATCGATCAGGGCGCCGACATCATCACGCAGCACACCGATTCCACCGCGCCCTTGCAGGTCGCTCAGGAACGCGGCGTCAAGGGCTTTGGCCAGGCGTCTGATATGGTCAACTTTGCCCCGGACGCCCAACTGACGGCGATCATCGACGACTGGGCGCCCTACTATATCCACCGGGTCGAGGAGGCGTTGAACGGCACATGGGAAAGCGGCAGCTCCTGGGAAGGCCTGGCTGAGGGCCACGTGGTGATGGCGCCCTATACCAACCTTCCCGATGATGTTGTCGCCATGGCGATGGCAACGGAAGAAAAGATCAAGGGCGGATGGGAACCGTTCACCGGTCCGATCACCAAACAAGATGGCACCGTTGCGGCGGAAGACGGCGTGCGTCTCGACGACGGCGCGATCCTCGGCATGAACTGGTACGTGCAGGGCGTCGACGACAAGCTGCCGCAATAACGGGCCGCTCTAGGCGGACACGGCGCGTCCGGGATCTCAACCGCTTTCCGGACGCGCGTTCAACCGAACCACATGGACGAGACGACATGACCCTTGCCTTCGCAATGGAATGGCTGAACCTGCTCTTTCGCTGGGCCCATCTGATCGTGGGCATCGGCTGGATCGGCACGTCGTTTTATTTCATCGCGCTCGATCTGTCGCTGCGCAAGCGCGAGGGCATGAAGGAGGGGGTCGCCGGGACGGCGTGGGAAGTGCATGGCGGGGGCTTCTATCATGTCGAGAAATATCTGGTCGCCCCGAAGGAACTGCCGTCGGATCTCATCTGGTACAAGTGGGAGGCCTACCTCACCTGGGTTACCGGCTTCGCGCTGCTGGTCGTGATGTACTACTACAACGCGTCCGTTTATCTGATCGATCCGGTCAAACTGGATCTGACGCCCGGCGAGGCGGTGCTGATTTCCGTGGTCTCGCTTGCAGCGGGCTGGTTCGTCTATGACCGGATCTGCCGCTCGCCGATCGGCCGCAACGCATCGCTTCTGGCCATCGTTCTGTTCGTTTTGATCATGGCGGCCACCTATCTCTACACCCACATCTACTCCGGCCGCGGGGCCTTGATCCACGTCGGGGCCTTTATCGGCACGATCATGGCCGTGAACGTCTTCGGCGTGATCATCCCGAACCAGAAAAAAATCGCCGCCAGCCTGATGGCGGGAGAGGCCCCGGACCCGGCGCTTGGCGCGATGGGCAAGCAGCGGTCGGTGCACAACAACTACCTGACGCTGCCCGTGCTGTTGCTGATGGTCTCCAACCACTATCCCATGCTGACCGGCCATCCACAATCCTGGCTTCTCGTCGCCCTCGTGCTGGTGATCGGCGGCATGGTCCGCCACTTCCTCAACCGCCACGATGCCGGTGACAATTTCGCGAGGTTCTGGTGGACGCTGCCGGCTGCCGCGACCGGTCTCGTTGTCGCGCTTGTCATGACGGCGCCGCGTGATTTTTCGGCGCCGGGCGCCGACCAGATCGCCGATGCGCGTGTCGTGGCGATCTCGCAAATCCATTGCGCCACCTGCCATGCGGCCAACCCGACCTATGACGGCTTCGACGAGGCGCCGAAAAACATCAATCTGGAAACGGCGGAGGATTTGCGCCGCTATGCCGATCTCGTCATGGCCCAGGCGGTGCAGTCGGACGCCATGCCACTTGGCAATGAAACCGGGATGACCCAGGAGGAGCGCGATCTGTTGGGCACCTGGATCGCCCAGCAGAAATGACCGCCGCGTTGTTCACGGTCGATGCCATCAACGCCATGGACGCGCCCGCGTTCCTCGCCGCGTTTGGCGATGTCGCGGAGCACTCGCCCTGGGTCGCGGAACGGGCCTTGGCCGCCGCGCCGTTTGCAAACCGGGCCGGGATGATTGCCGCATTCGAGGCAGCCATGCGATCGGCCGGAAAGGACGAGAAACTGGCCTTGATCCGGGCGCATCCAGATCTTGCGGGCAAAGCCGCGATGGCCGGGGAGATGGCCGAAGATTCCAAACGCGAGCAGGCGGGCGCCGGCCTCGACGCGTTGACCGCGGACGAATTCGCGCGGTTCACCGATCTGAACACGCGGTACAAGAACCGGTTCGGATTTCCGTTCATCTTCGCGGTCAAGGGCGCCACCAAACACATGATCCTGGCCGCGTTTGTCGACCGGATTGAAAATGACGCCGAAGCCGAGTTCGAGATGGCGCTGACCCAGATCGCGCGCATTTTCCGGTTCCGGCTGGAAGACCGGATCGCCGCGTAACTTCGACTTGTCAGGCCTTGCGGTCCAGGTCCATCCTCCAACCGGATGCAGGTTCGACGGGAGCAAGACCACATGGTGGCCCGAAGGGATGTGATCGCCGGATTGGCGGCAACCGGAGGCATGATCGCGTCGGCCCATGCCGGAACCCGAGGCCATGCCTTGCCGGCCGGGGAACCGGCGGCAGAGGCTGGTCCCGCCACGCGAGAAAAGCGCCGCGAGGGTGTTGCCCTCGCCCTTGGCGGCGGCGCGGCGAAGGCGTTTGCTCATATTCCGGTTCTGGAGGCTTTCGACGACCTTGGCATTCGGCCGGCGGAAATGGCCGGAACCTCGATGGGCGCGATTCTCGGCAGTCTCTACGCCAGCGGCATGAGCGGACGCGAAATCCGCGCCTATGTGGTCGACCTTTTCATCAAGCGCCGCCCGCTCCTGAAAAAACTGTTTTTGGACAGCGGCCGGCCCTTGTCGTCGCTTCTCAACCTGACCCGGCCGGCGATCATCGATCCGATTGTCCTGTTCGAGGCGGTCTTGCCGCCGGATCTGCCGCGCCGGTTTGCCGATCTTCAGGTCCCGATGAAGATCGTCGCGACGGATTTCCATGCACAAGACGCAGTGGTGCTGGAGGAGGGCGATCTGTTGCCCGCGATCGCCGCCTCCTCCGCGCTTCCTGTGCTGCTGACGCCCGTGCGGATCGGATCCAGGGTTCTCATCGATGGCGGGTTCACCAATCCGACACCCTTCGATGTCCTGGATGCATCGCGCTTTGTCAGCGTCGGTGTCGACGTGACCGGCATCGAGGTGAACGATGATGGCAAACTGCCCGGCGCGCTCGAAACCTGGATCGGGTCCTTTTCGATCGTCCTGCACTCCCTGGTCACCGAAAAACTGAAGCGCAAGCAACCGGATCTTCTCATCGAACCGCCGGTCGGGACCTTCAAGACCATGGACTTCTTCCGGCTGGAAAAGCTGCTGGCGGAGGTCGACCGGTCCAAGGACAGGATCAAGCGGGATCTCGAGGCCGTCCTTGAACGTGCCTGAGTGCATTCGGTTTTTTGCCGCGAAGATCCAATCGCTGGCCACAGACGTCCGGGCCCCTGCGGATCGTCAAGCCAAACCGCTTCGCGCGGCCGTCAAACGACGTCATCTGCTGTCGTGGCCACAGTTCCGGTCAAGAGGATCCCGTTGCTGATTGCGCCAGAGACGTTCGCCTTGTTTTCCCCGCTTTCAGAAAAGCCGAACAAGACGTTCTTGCGTTCGGTGCCGCCGTCCAATTGTGCCAGCCAGCCGTCGAGCCCCGCTTGATCCGGCGCCCGGTTGAGGACGTTCTGATAAAGCAGGGTGACAAACGCCGAATTGGTGACGTTTGTCCCGTAGGTGTTTTGAAACTCCTGGCTGGCGATGAACGCGTTGGCCATGTCGAAGATCGACAATCCGCCGTCCATCAAATTGACGTTGTGCGACAACCCGCCCTGATCGGGGGTCCGGTTGAAGGCGGCCTGATAGAGACGGTAGGTCTGTCCGGCCGCGCCGTCGAAATCAAAGGCCAGCGTGCCGTCGGTAAAGGCGAGCCGTTCGACACCGGTCAATGTATCGGTGCCAAATCCGGCAGCGCCCGCGTTTACGGTGATGGTGTTGTCGGCCTGGCTGATCTGGGCGTTCGCCCGTGCGGTTGCAAAAACCGCGGTGTCCAGCCCGGCATCCCCGGTGATGGTGTCGTTGCCCGCATTGCCGGTAAAAACGTTGTTCGCCGCATTGCCAACAAGCGTGTCGCCGCCGCCGCCGCCGATCGCGTTTTCAACCGTCACGCCGTTTGCGACCGTGTAGCCACCGGCCACACCGCTGACCCAGGACACATAGCCGCCACCGTTTTCGCCCGACAGCGGCGCGGCGCGCAGATCGATCGTCACACTGGCCGTGGCCGTCGCACCGGTGATCGTGTCGGTCCCGCCGGCGTCCCAAATGCCGTTCCAGCCGACACCAGTGCCGTCGGCGTTAAACAGCGTGTACGTGGTGTTGCCGTTGTTGTAGGTGGTGTTGGCGCCGTAAATCGCCTGGATTGTCGCGATGTCATAAGCCATCGGAGTCACCGCCTGGCCGGAGGCCAGATTTGGTGCGGCTTGACCCGTCCAGCCATTGACGTAGGACATGACCGTGAAAATCGCCTGGTTTTGATCGTTGGTTCCCCGGTCCTGATCATTGGTCACGCCGGGGAACACGATGCCGCCATCATGCGGATGCTCTATTCCCAGCGCATGACCCAATTCGTGAACGATCGTGTAGTAGCCGTCGCCGCCAGGGTTTATGTGCCCCCACGACTCGCTCTCGAAGTTAAACCTGGCCCAATAGCCGAGGTCACCGGCCCCAAAGGTGGGCAGTTGTGCGGCCCCTTCGCTGCCATCCATCGCTGCCGAGGTGAAAAGCTGGACGACAATGTTGGCCGATGCCACGTCGGACACTTGCGAAAACGTGATGTTGGCGACATTGGCCCAACTTTGGAACCCGGCCTCGACGGCTGCGATCTCCGCGGTGGTCCAAGCCTTTTCCTGCGTATCGAAACTGTAAGTTACGGTCGTGGATCCATCCCAGGCGCCGTCACGATAGATCAGGGCCGACAGATACGGGTTCGATGACGATGCGGTTTGCGCTCGAACAGTTGAAGCCATTTTCCCCCCAGAAAGTGTGCCTCGTATTCATTACTGATAAAGCGTACTGGATTTTAGCGGCATGGCAACTTGCGGGCCGAGGTTGATGACGCTCTTTGGTTCTTCCGTCGCCATCCTCGGACACCGTTCCACGGCTGTCCGGTTTAACTCTTGGTGGCTGCAGTTTTGGCCGGGACTGTCGGCAAGCACCCGCTCAAGGGCAGGGCGACCGGCTTAGGCGCATAAAGCCACCTTTGACCGGACTTTGTGTGCGGGTTGCGCGCGTTGAAGACCGTCATTCCGGCCCCCGAGCCGGGATCGGAGAGCCGCTGTGGTCGTGGCCGCTCTCCATTTCCCCGTCCGGCCCCGTGCCGCCCCGATGCCGGATCTCCGCTGCGCTGCATCCGGGATGACCGAAAGGGGACGCTTGGTGCCGGTCGCAATAAGACCTGCGGCCACCGACCCTAAACCGGACAACCGTGAAACCGGTCCGGGCATGACAACCGAAAGACCAAATGGTGCGTCAGCAGTCTGGGCCCGCCCAAGCGGGCGGGCCAAACACGGTTTATGACAGATGATGCACGGTTTGGAGGCCATAGACCGGTGTCGGCAGGCCCTCCATCCGGGCCTTCAATTGCAGCGCGAGAAACTGTGAGTAGTGCCGCGATTGATGCAGGTTGCCGCCGTGGAACCAGAGCGCGTCCTGCTGGGTCGGCTTCCACATGTTGCGCTGTTCGCCTTCCCACGGACCCGGGTCTTTTGTGGTATCGGAGCCAAGGCCCCAGACCTTGCCGACCTTGTCGGCCATCTCCTGGCCCATCAGGTCCGCCACCCAGCCGTTCATGGAGCCATAGCCGGTGGCATAGACAATCAGGTCGGCGTCGAGTTTCGTGCCATCGTCCAGGATCAGGCCGTCCTCGACCACCTCGCTCACCTGCCCGCGCTTCAGTTTGATTTTGCCGTCAATGATGAGCTGGCTCGCGCCGATATCGATGTAGTAGCCGGAGCCACGGCGCAGGTACTTCATGAACAGGCCGCTGTCGTCGTCGCCCCAATCCAGCCAGAAGCCGGCCTTTTCCAGGCCCTCATAGAAATCCGCGTCCCGCTCCTTCATCTGCGCATAGGCGGGGATCTGGAACTCGTGCAAGATGCGGTAGGGCAGGGAAGCAAAGATCAGGTCGGCCTTTTCGGTGGTCATGCCGGATCGCACGGCCTCCTCGGAATAAAGCGCCCCAAGGCCGATCTCCATCAGCGTGTCGGACCGGACGATGTGGGTGGAGGATCTTTGCACCATGGTCACATCGACGTCGTTCTCCCACAGCGCGGCGCAGATATCGTGCGCGGAGTTGTTTGATCCGACCACAACCGCTTTCTTTCCGCGATACGCGTCCGGACCGGGATGGCGGGAGGAGTGATGCTGATCACCCTTGAACCGCTCCATTCCGGGAAACTGCGGGATGTTCGCCTTGCCGGACATGCCGGTTGCCATGACAAGCTGCTTCGGCCGCAGCACGACCTCTTCGCCGTCGCGGTCCACAACGATTGTCCATTCGCCGGTTGCCTGATCGTAGTTTGCGGACTTGGCCGTTGTTTTTGTCCAGTAATTCAGCTCCATGACCTTTGTGTACATTTCCAGCCAGTCGCCGATTTTGTCTTTCGGGCTGAACACCGGCCAGTTTTCCGGGAACTTGATGTAGGGCAGGTGGTCGTACCAGACCGGGTCATGCAGGCAGAGGGACTTGTAGCGGTTTCGCCAGCTGTCACCGGGACGCTCGTTCTTTTCCACGATGATGGTCGGAACGCCAAGCTGGCGCAGCCGGGCGCCGAGCGCAATACCGCCCTGGCCGCCGCCGATGATGACGCAATGGGGCTGCGTTTCGTAACCGAGTTCGGCTTCTTCGCGCTCCCGTTCTTCTTTCCAGGTCGTCCGGTGCTTTCCGATCCCGTGTTTTGCACCGAGCGGACGCGCGAAGCCTTTTGGCTCCTCGTGTCCCTTCAGCTCGACCATGGTGGTCAGCAGCGTCCAGATCTTGTTGTCCTTCAGGCGGATCAGTCCGTATCCGCGCGCGCGCTCGGTCTCGAACTGGATCCAGGCGGTGGTCACGCCGCCTTCTTCGGTCGGCACTTCACCTTCCGCGATCTGCCAGTTGCTTGGCTTGGTGTGCGCGAGCTGGTGCTTCAGAAGATCCTCGACCTGGTCCTTGCCCTCGACGGTTTTGATGTTCCAGGTAAAGGCCACCAGATCGCGCCAGAAGCAGTCGTCCTGAAACATGTCGACCGCACGCGCAATGTCCCCCGCTTCAAGGGCGTCGCCAAAGGCTTTCAAAAAAGTCTCGGTCCGGTGGACCACGGGCACATCCAGCATGTTCATCCTCCCATTGGTTGCGCTTTGTCGCAGGAAGATGACCGCGAAACTGCGCCAAGCGCCATGCAAATCAGCGTGTTTGCCGGGATGAGTGCATATTTTTGATGACGGCGTTGCAGCCGCAACGCCGCGCAACACCGTCAGTGCTTTGGCGAAAGCCCTGCCTTGCGGACCCGTCTCATGATCGTCGACCGGTTCACGCCGAGCCGCTTTGCGGCGCGCGCCATGTTCCAGCCACAGGCAATGAGAAGGCTCTCCAGATCCTCGTCCGGATCATCATCGCCGGTCCGCAAATCCAAAGCGGCGGGCAGGTCCGGCAGATCGATCACGGGTCCGTCCGCAAGGGTGACGGCGACCTCCAGGACATTTGCAAGTTCGCGAATGTTGCCGGGCCAGTTCCGTCCGGCCAGCTCCGAACGTGCGCCCGGCGACAAGCGCACATCCGCCGGTGACCGGCGCAACAGGCGGTCGACCAGCCAGTCGAAGTCCTGCCGCATCCGGAGCGGCGGGATCGACAGAACCATGCCGGCAAGGCGGAAATAAAGGTCGCTGCGAAGCCCCAAACACTCAGGAGAACCGGTTTGAGGACCACGGGAGGAGGCAATCACCCGGACATCGTCACGGGCATCCATCAATGTCAGGGCCGCCGCTTGGCCGTCCGCATCAAGATCTTCGACGCCGCGCAGGAACAACGTGCCGCCAGGCGCGTCGAGGAGCCGGTTGACGGCCGCCTCACCGAAACTGGCGCAGGAAACGGCGTGAAACGCGCGCTTTGACGGGCCCAGGACATGGATGGCCCGTGCGAGCGTTTCCTTGCCGGTTCCAGTTTCACCGCACAATAGGAGAGGGATCGCCGTTTGGGCGAGCTTTTGGGCCTTCACCTGAAGCTGCGCCATGGCCGGATCCGGCCCTGCGATGGCGGACAGCGGCCCGGGCAGCGCGGCCCTGGGTTGGCGGCGCGGCAGCCGGGCTGATTGCGGCGCGATCGCATGACCATAAAGCCCGCGGCCGTCCTTCAGCCGCAGCACGCGCTCTTCCGCCGGGCGGCCGCGCATCAGATCCGGCAGGTCGTCGACGTCGAGGTCCAGGACCTTGCCGATATGCGTGCCGATCAAGGATGTCCCATCGTCCGCGGCCATCCAGTTTCTTGCGCCTTGCGTCATGCCGACGATCCGCCCGGACCCGTCGATCGCGACAGCTGCTTCGGGATCGACTTCGAGGAATTCCGGTGAACTGGACACCCGCAGCACCCATTCGCGCCGTGTCATGGCCATCAGGTTTGCCATTTCGACCCGGCGCGCCGAGGCCTTCACGAGGTTCATGGCAAGGTTCTGGCTGGACTTGGGACGGGGCGAGCGCAGGAGCGAGATATCGAGCACGGCAACCAGTTGTCCGCATGTGTCGAAGATTGGCGCCGAGGTGCAGGACAGAGGCGTATGGGCGAGGCCGAAATGGTCGCTCTGGTGGATCGTCACCGCCTCGCCGGTGACGATGCAGGATCCGACCCCGCAGGTTCCGGCAAGATCTTCCGACCAATCGGAGCCGAGATAAAGCCCGGCCTGCCGGAGTTCATCCTCAAACCGCGGATCGCCGAAGAAGTCGACACAAATGCCCTTCGCATCGGCCAGCAACAGCACGTAGTTCTCGCCGGCAACCTGTTTGAAGAGCGTCCGCAATCCGGACCGGGCCGTGGCGATGAGGCGTTCTGATTGTTCCTGGTGCTCCCGCAATTGTGTGTCGGTGACGATATGCGCCGGCTCGGGGCGGGTCGGGTCCATGCCGTATGTTTCAACGCACCGCCGCCAGCTGGTTGCCACGACGGTGTCGCGGCCGGTTGGATGGCCCTGCAGCACCCGGTCGATTTCGCTCACATGTTCGCTGTCCCGCATGCCGTCCTCCATCGGCTTTGGTGCCCCACCATATCGCCGCGCACCGTCCGGGAGCAATCCGTTCCAGGCGGTTAGATCATAAGCAGGCGAAGGTTTTTTGCGATTTGTTGCGCGCGCAACCGGTGCGCCGGGGTTGGGCCGACCGGCTTGAAGGATGTTTCAGCAAAGCTTGTGGCACCGTCAAACGGTTCGCGGCCAATAGCCGTTTGACTCCAATTGGATGCAGACAAACCGCTGCAACACCTCTAAACCGATCAGCTTCCGGACGCTCGATCGATTCCGATCGGGCGCCCGTTGATCCATCGTGAAAGGGAGGAGGGGCTGTTCGCGTAGCTCGGCCTAAATGAGTGTGCAAAAACCCTCCGCGCGTGCTGCGGGCACCGAACGGCATAAGCCGAGTCCGCTCTGGAAAGATCCCGATTTCTGGCAGCGCACCGGCCTAACCTATGCCATTGCCATTGCGGGTGCCCTGATCGCGGCACAGGCGGGATTGCCGCTGGCCTGGATGTTGGGTCCGTTCTTTGCTTGCGGGGCGGCATCCGGGCTTGGATTGAGGCTCCGGTCTGTCCCTTTTTCACGCGAGTTCGCGCAGATCACCATCGGACTTGGGATCGGATTGCAGTTTTCGTCCGCGACGCTTGTCGCCACCCTGCTTTTGACGCCGGCAATGCTGGCGGCGACGCTGTATGTGATTGGCTATACGATGGTGGCGGCGGCCTTGTTCCGGCCGCTTGCGGGCGTCAACCGTCCCACCGCGTTCTTCGCCACGGCTGCCGGCGGGGTTGCCGACATGGCCCCGATTGCACGTGACCGGGGAGGAGATGCTGCCTCGGTTGGGATCGTGCATGCGCTCCGGGTGTCCATGACCGTCGCGATCGTTCCGCTTCTGGTCGTCAGTTTTGGTGAGACCGGCCGCGTTGCCGGCGGAGCTGCCAACGCGGGATCCTCGGCCATGTGGCTATTGCCCATTTATGCCGGTGGCATCGCGTTCGCCTGGCTCGTCAAGCGGACACGCCTGCCCAATCCATGGCTGGTGGCGCCCATGTTTTTCGGGATTGTCCTTGGGGCGAGCGGGACATTGACGCTGGCCATACCACCGCTTGGCATACTGGGCGCGCAGTTACTCCTTGGAACATGGCTTGGATGCCAGTTCCGCAAGGACTTGTTGCTCGGTCTGCCGCGCGTCGCCATGGCGGGCATCGCGGTTTCGCTGTTCATGATTATAGCGGCGTTTGCCGGTGCGCTTGTCCTGTCCGCCGTGACGCCGTTGTCGCTGGCAACGTCGTTTCTCGCGCTTGCACCGGCCGCGGTCACTGAAATGGTGATCACCGCAAAGACCATGCATCTGGACCCTGAGGTCATCACCGGTTTTCACATCATCCGCATATTCGTGATCTGTTCGACGGCGTTGCTCATGTACAGGATTTACTGCGGTATTGGGCGCGTCCTTGGCCGGCTCGCGGAAAGGCGTAGTTGACGAAATTATCGTCCGCAGGGCCTAAAACACCCGGCAGTCTTCCAATGCATCGTCATCGGGGTCCAGTCCAAGCCCCGGCGCTTCGGGCACGTGCAAATGGCCGTTCGACACAAATGGCAGATCCGGCATCAGCAGGCGTGCGATTCTCGTCTGGGCCAGGTGCAACTCCACCGCGCCCTCGTCCATGGCCCCGCACATCCAATGCAGATTGATGATGTCCCAGCCGCCGCCTGGCGAGACCTTACATCCGTGTCCAACGGCATTCCGCGCAATCTTCACGGCAGGTCCGAACCCGCCGGCAAAGACCGCGTTCGGCTGCAGCACGGACACACCGGCTTCGGCGAGAAGATGAAAGCGCTCGGCGCTTTGCTCCATCTGGCCGGCGCCAAGTGGAACGATGGTCTTGGCGGCAAGATGGGCGAGGGCGTGCCGATCGTTTCCGCGTACCGGTTCTTCCAACCAGGCAAGATTGAGATCAGCCGTTGCGGTGGCAAATTCCGACGCGGTTTCCGCGTCCATACCGCAATTGGCATCGGCGATCAGGTCGGCCTTGTCGCCGATCGCGGCGCGGACGGCCCGCAATCGGGTCACGTCCGCCGCAATGCTGCGGTCCCGCGCGGCGACGAGCACTTTGACCCCTTTTGCACCCGACATAACTTGCTGGGCGCAGATATGGACTAGCTCATCGGTGTCCAGTGCAGGAAATCCGCAGGTCACATGCACGGGCGCTGCGCGGCGCTTGCCGCCAAGCAGGGCCGCCACGCTGACACCGGCGCGTTTGGCATTGAGGTCCGTCAAGGCGATTTCGAGTGCCGACATCGCCGACACGAAAACGCCCGTCATGCCGCGTGGATTGTAGGTGCGGGTCAGGTCCGAAACCGGGTCAGTGTTTGTATCTGCCAAAGCCTCGGCGACGGCGCGGTTCAGGAAACCTGCAACTTCGGGTGCCAGAAACCGTCCGGTAAAACCGTTCCCGGTCCATCCGTCGGCATCCTGGACCCGCAGGTGCACGAACGTAAAACTGTCCGAACCCGCATAGGGCGCCGGATCCCCGGGGCGGGCGCCGGGGCTGTGCACACTTGCATGAAGGGTCAGGCCGGATGCCATTCGTCGGTTTGGCTCATGTCGATTCGCCGCCATTTACCGCGATCATCTGTCCGGTCACGAACCGGGCATCCGGAGACGCGAGGAACCCAACAACCGAAGCGATATCGTCCGATTGCCCCATGACTCCGGCCGGGATCGAGGCAACGCGTTTCGGATCATCCTCCGCCACGGCGTCTTTTCTGATCTGGCCCGGCGAAACAACATTTGCCGTAATGCCCTTGGAGCCGAATTCGGTCGACAGGGCCTTGGTCAGCCCCCAGACCCCGTGTTTGGCAGCCGAGATCGGAGCGCCTTCGAAATAGCCCTTGATCGCCTTCATTCCAGCGAAGTTGATGATCCGGCCCCAGCGGTTTTCGACCATGCCCGGCAAAAACGCGCGGCTGGACCGGAAACAGGCGGTCAACGCGATATCGACCACACCGTGCCAATCCTCGTCCGTCATCTCCAGGAAAGGCTTGTGGGGACGGCGGGCGGCGTTGTTCACCAGGATATCGACCCGATCGAAGGTTTTCAGTGCGGCCTCGACGATGCCGTCCATCTCGCCCGCACGGCCGACATCACCCATGGCGACAAGGGGCGTGCCGCCGGCCTTTTTAACGAGGTCGGCGGTTTCACGGCACGCCCCCTCATTGGTGGCCCCGTTGACGATGACATTGCATCCCATTTCGGCGAGCCGGACCGCAATGGCGCGGCCGATATTCTGACCTGAGCCTGAGACAAAGGCCGTCCGTCCGGCAAGTGGTCGGTGCGTCATGGAGTAATGCCCCTGATGTTGTTTGGCGCCTTTGGTCCCGTTTGGCCGCCATGTGCCCGCCAAGTCCGCATTCACGCGTTTTGCCAAGCGGTGACGCCCCATAGCGTGTCCTCAACTTTGGGTGCTTTATCAGTCCGGCGAAAAAAATAATCAACAGAATAATGTTGACAATCTACATTTATTGCCTGAGTTTGCCGTCATGGGAGTGAGCAAGGACAAGCGGGAAGCGTTTGAGCGTCGGAGGCAACGCTCCTTGGCGCTTGAAGTCCGGGACGAATTGGAGCGCATGATTCTCAACGGCGCCATCCATGCCGGTGAACGGCTGGATGAGAACAAGCTGGCCGAACAAATGGGTGTGAGCCGCGGCCCGGTCCGTGAGGCGGCCCGCTCACTCGAAAGCGAAGGGCTGGTCAAGTCGATCGCCAATCAGGGTGTTTTCGTTCGAAACCTGTCGGTCGAGGAAGCTCTGGAGCTCTATGATCTGCGGGCGCTCGTCAATGGTTATCTCTGTGCCCGACTTGCCGAAACCGCTGATACTGAGATCATTCGGGAATTGAGATCCTTCGTCGCCGACATGGATACGGCCATCGCAACCGAGGACGAGGGCCGGTATTTCGAGCTCAATCTGGCGTTTCATGACCGGATCGCGGTCGCCTCGGACCGCGCGCGGGCGCCGGCACTGTATGTTTCGCTGGGTAAGGAAGTCCGGCTTCTGCGCCACCGCGCTCTCACGGGACTTGAATCGCTCAGACTGTCCAATGAGGAACACCGCCTGATCGTGGATGCGATCGATAGCGGGGATGCCGGGCGGGCGCACGAAGAGGGCGCACGGCATCATTCAAACGGGAAGAAACGACTGCTGGAAGCACTCTCACGCGATGCCAAGGCACGACGAGCTTCGGTTTTGGAAGCGGGCCAGAACAAACCCGCGTCCAGCCTTCACATCCAGGGATCAACCTAGGGAGGAAACGAAAATGATCTCTTTGACCAACGGATACGGGTCACGCCTGCGCAACGGCATTCTTGCCGCCGCGGTCGCGTTGCCGGTGGGCTTTGCCGGCCCGGCGCTCGCGCAGGACTATCCGTCCGCAGATGAAACCCTCGACTGGACGATCGCCTTTGGCCCAGGTGGCGGCAACGACATCATGGCGCGCAGCATCATCGAGATCCTCGACAAGTACGATCTCTATCCAGGCGACGTGAAGCCTGAAAACCGGGCCGGCGGCTCGGGTGCTGTGGGCTGGGGTTACCTTTACGCACAGAGCGGCAACCCTTACGGCATTTCCACAACGTCCGGAAGCTTCGTCACGACACCGCTTCAGGCCGACACGCCGTGGCAACCGGAAGACTTCACGCCGGTCGCCCTGCTTGCCACCGATGACCTCGTTCTGGTGGTCAATGGCAATTCCGACATCCAGAACATCGAAGAGTTCATCGCAAAGGCCAAGGAAACGCCGATGAATATCGGCGGCACGGGCACCGTGAACGTCGATTTCATCGTCCCGACGCTTTTTGCGCAAAAGGCCGGCTTCGAATTTGACTACGTGTCCTTCAATTCGATGTCCGAACAAACCACGGCGCTCTTGTCCAACGCGCTCGACGCGATGGTCGGCAACCCGGGCGAGATCTTGGGTCTGATCGAGTCAGGTGATCTCCGTCCTTTGGTGTTTTCCGGCCAAAATGTCCCAGCCGCGCTGGAAGGCGTTCCGACCATGGGGTCGCTTGGCTATGACATCGGCGTGTCCATGCCGCGTGGCCTGATCCTTGCGCCCAATGCGCCGCAGGAAGCGCAGGACTGGTGGATCGAGACCATGAAGACAGTCGTCGAAACGCCGGAGTGGGGCGAGTACATCTCCAGCAACACTCTCACGCCAACGGTCATTTACGGCGAAGATTTCCGCACATTCCTCACCAACACCAAGAATGGTTTCCAGGAAGTGCTGAAGTCTGTCGGCGCAATCAAATAATCCGTATCGTTGAGACAGGGCCGGGATCCGTCGGGATGCTGGCCCTTTTTGCTTAAAGGCAGCGAGCATGCGCATCGCCTTTCTGGTGGCCCTTTTGGCGGCAGCCGTTTTTTACAGTTACACCGCATTTGCTGATCTGGGTTTCATGACCCGAACAGGACGGCTCGGCCCCGGTTTCTTTCCCAGGGTGATCGGTGTGAGCGCGATTTTGATCACGCTTTGGGCCATCTTGGATGAGCTGCGAAGCGGCAGGATCTCGCGGGATGGGGACGCCCGGGCCTGGGCCGATGTCGCCATGCTCATGGCGCTGGCCGTGGGCTACGCGCTCTTGATCCGCTTGTTCGGCGGAATGGTCGCCACTTTCGTCTTTCTCGCCGTCACCCTCTCGATTCTCAATCGCGGGCAACTCGTCAAAAACATGATGGTGGCGACTTTGGTACCCGCCTTCGTCTATCTGCTGTTCGACTGGCTCCTGAACGCCAACATGCCACCTGCATTGATTGAGTTACCGATATGATCAAAATGCCTGGCCCCGAGCGCCGCACCGCACCAGGAGCACGCTAGATGGATATCTTTGCCGATCTGATGATGGGCCTTTCCGTCGCGATTACGCCGATCAATATCGTCTATCTCCTCATCGGTGCGCTGGTCGGGATGATCGTTGGCGTGATCCCCGGTTTTGGTCCTTCGGCAGGCCTTGCCATCCTGCTGCCTGTGACCTTCGGGATGGATCCCATCGGCGCGATCATGATGCTGGCGGCGATCTATTACGGGGCCATGTACGGTGGCACGATTACCTCCATCCTCCTCAATACGCCCGGCGAAAGTGCAACAGTCGCCAGTACGTTTGACGGCTTTCCCCTTGCCAAGAACGGCCGGGCCGGGCCGGCGCTTGTCATGCAGGCGGTTGCGTCGTTTGTCGGCGGGACGGTCGGGGTCATTCTGATCACGATCCTGGCTCCGATGTTCAGCCAGGTGTCACGCAGTTTCGGCCCGCCCGAGTACTTCCTGCTTGCGATGATGGGGATGCTGACCCTGCTCGTCATGATCGGCACCAACTGGAAACTTGGCGTGATCTCGGCCCTGATCGGGTTTGCGCTGGGAACGGTTGGCGTGGATCTGGAAACGGGGCAGGGGCGGTACACCTTCGGTTCGGCCGAACTGATTGGCGGGATCTATTTCATTCCGATTGCCATCGGTCTGTTCGGGCTGGGTGAACTCTTTTACGCCTTCTACGGGGGGCTGCACCGCACGGGAACCGGCGCGATTGTGCAATACGACAAGGAGGAGCGGTTCTGGCCAACCGCTCAGGACTGGATCTCGACCAGGCTGACCATGGCGCGCTCATCGATCCTCGGGTTCGTGGTCGGTGTGATCCCCGGGGCCGGCGCCACCATCGCGTCGCTGATGGCCTATTCGACCGAGCGTTCGGTTTCGAAAAACCCGGAGAATTTCGGCAAGGGCGAAATGGCCGGGCTGGTCGCGCCGGAGACGGCGAACAATGCCGCCTCGTCGGGTGCGATGATCCCGCTCTTGACGCTCGGGATCCCCGGTTCGGCGTCGACTGCGGTTCTTCTGGCGGCCTTTCTCCTTTGGGGCATGCGGCCGGGACCCTTGTTCATGGAGCAAAATCCCGAGCTCGCCTGGGGCCTGATCGCGTCGATGTATCTCGGCAACATGGCGCTTTTGGCGATCAGCATTTTCGCGATCCCGCTCTTTGTCCAGATCATCAAGGTGCCCTATCGCATTCTGGGGCCCACGGTCGTTGTCATCTGCGCGCTTGGAACCTTCAGCGTGAATGCCAGCTTCATCGAGATGTTCCTGATGTTCGGTGCGGGCATCGTCGGCTTCTTCATGCGGCTTTACGGCTTTTCGCCGGCGGCACTGGTTCTTGCGCTGGTTCTCGGACCACTCGCAGAGGAGGCGCTGCGCCAAACGCTGACGATTTCAAGGGGCTCGTTCATGATATTCATCGAACGCACCCCGTCGCTCTGGATATTGGGGATCACGATTGCACTGGTGGCCTTCCTGCCTCTGTTGAACCGTTTGGGCGGAAAAACCGCCAGCAGCGGTGATGCCGAAAAGGCGGGGAGTTGATCATCCGGGCATGATGAGCCTGGACGAGGCTGCGGACCTTGCGGCGTCGGCTTTCCGCCGCGTCGGCGTCACCGAGCGCGATGCCGGCGCTGCCTCGGAACTCCTGGTTCTCGCGGAGGCGATGGGAATAAAGACCCATGGCCTCAACCGGGTCCCGGACTATGTGACCCGGATCCTGGCGGGCGGAATTGATCCGTCCGCCAGATGTGTTGTTGACCGGCCGGCGCCCGCGCTCTGCCATGTGGACGGCAACAACGGCCTTGGACCGGCGGTCGCACGATGTGCGCTGGAGGCCACGATGGACGCCGCGCGTGCGGCCGGCATCGGCGCAGCGTTTGTTCGAAATTCCAGCCATATCGGCGCGCTCGCGCCATTGCTCTACCTTGCCGCGGAAGCAGGATTTGCCGCGATCATCACCACGAACACCGCTCCGATGATCGCGCCGGCCGGCGGACGCGCGGCGCTGCTTGGCAACAATCCGCTGGGACTGGTAATGCCACACCCGGACGGACGGCATGTGCTGGTGGATATGGCTCTTTCCGTCGTATCGAGGTCACGGGTGAGGGCGGCCTTAACGTCAGGACACACCATACCGGACGATTGGGCCACAGATGCCGACGGGCGGCCCACCGAGAACCCGGCCGAGGCCATGACCGGACTGATGCGGGCGATTGGCGGCAACAAGGGGGCGGTTCTTGCCCTCGGGCTCGACCTTTTTGCAGGTGTTCTGTCCGGGGCGGGGTTCATGTCGAAGATACCGGCCGCGTCCCGCGCGCCTGACAAGCGGCAGGGTCTAGGGCTTATGTTCCTGCTGATCGATACCGCTCGGCTTCTAAGCGAGGATGTGCGGCGGGCGCGTCTCAATGAAGCCGCGGATATGGTGGCGACAAGCCCGCCGCTGGATCCAGATCAACCTGTGCGCATGCCGGGTGCACGCGCGTTGGACAGCCTAAGGACAGCAAAAACGCGCGGCCTTGCGATTTCCGAAGATCTTCTGTCCGAACTGCGCGCGCCCGGATAGGCGTCAGGCTGCTTTGTCGGTGATCTCCCGCATGGCCTGCAGAAAACGGGCAACCTCTGCGTCCGAATTGTAGTGGCACATGGAAACCCGGACGCAGCTGTCCAGTCCGAGCGGGTTCAGGATGTTCCCCGAGTAATGATCCGCCTTTCGGGTGTGAACGCGAACCGATCGCTCCCGGAGCTTGGTGACCAGCTCGGGCGCCGGCGTTCCGTCCATCACGAAGGAGACCAGGCCCTCGCGTCTCGTGTTCTCGACCCCGCCGATAACCTGAACGCCATCCATCTCGGCCAGTCCTTTCAGATTGCCGGTGCCGTGGAGCATCGCCTGGGTCAGGCTGGCTTCGTGCTCGTGAATTGCCTCGCCAGCCGCCACAATCCGGGCGCGCCGGTCGGTGGCGTCGGTCACCTGGCTGCCGAGCCATTCGAAATAGGCAACCACATCTGAAAACGTGGCGTAGGCGCCGGTGTCCCGGGTTCCCAGCTCCCAGGGATCTCCCGGGGCGTCCAGCAGGTGGTCATGGGGAAGCTGTGCAAGGCGCTCCGAAACCCAGGCGATCCCGTAGCCATGCCGCGAAAACACCTTGTAGGGGGAGACGACATAGCCATCGATGCCGTAGCTTTGGATGTCGAGCCCTCCATGGGCGGCGTGCTGGATCCCGTCGACGATGATG
Organism: Roseibium sp.; assembly: GCA_017643215.1. Lineage (GTDB taxonomy): Bacteria > Pseudomonadota > Alphaproteobacteria > Rhizobiales > Stappiaceae > Roseibium. The sequence goes on from JAEPNV010000005.1 coordinate 76,247, forward strand.
AAGCACTCAGGCGCGACCGACCGGATGGCCCGTGCGACCGCTGCAACATCAACACCCATGCCCGTGACGGGGGAGGTGTGCAGGATGGTCGCAACGCGGGTGTCAGGCGTGAGTTCGGCCAGATAATGCTCCGGATCAACCGATCCGGTGTCGTTGTCGTGCTGGACGATGACATGCGGTTTTCCGGCGATCCTGGCCCAGCGGTCACAGGCGCTGCGCGTTGCCGGGTGCTCCAGCGAACTGCCCAGAACACGCCCGCCGTCCGGACTGCCCAGACAGGCCGCCGAGATCAGACGGAACAACAGTTCGGTGCCGCTTTCACCAACAAAAAAAGTCCCCTCCGGCGCGCTGAAGAAGACACGCATGTCGTCCTTGGCCTTGTCGATGATGCGCACAAGGGCATGTGAGGCCCCGTTGTCACGGCCCTGGTTGTCGGGAATGGCCGCCATCTTGGCGGACGTGTCGACGACCGAGTTCAGCGTCAGAGCGCCCCCGGCATTTTCGAAAAAGACCCGGTCGCCCTCGAACGGGCAAGTGTCGATATGAGCAAAGCGGGCGCGCACATCTGCCAGAAGGGCCGGCGCAAAACCATGGGAGGCGGGCATGTCGGTCAAGGCATTTTCCATGTAGCTGTGGCCAGAGCGGCGAGCTTGCCGTCAGGGCCTGTCAGGCGGCTTTCCATAAACGAGAGGGAGCGGCCGCGCCGGACAAAGCGTCCCTCGCACGTCACGGTCCCTTCGGTCACTGGCCGCATGAACTGGATCTTCATCTCGATCGTCGCGCCGGGCCCCGCGACCTTGTTCACAAGGTGGCCCATCGAGATATCCATGGCCGAGGCCATCATGCCGCCATGAACCGAGCCTTGCGGGTTTCGGAGCATGTCGGTCACGGGAAACGTCACCCTGCAAACCTCTTTTTCCGCATCGGCTGCGTCCGCGGGCAGATACTCAAAAGACAGGTCCAGAAACCGGGACAGAAAGAAGGTCTCGAAGGCCTGTTCGTGATTTGCGAGCGCTTTGTCCAAATGGGCACGCGCCTCGGCTTCATCGATGCGTTTGGGGGCTTTTTCCAGCATCATGCGCCTCGGAACTGGGGTTTGCGCTTTTCCAGAAAGGCGCGGCGGCCCTCGATGTAATCCTGGCTCGCGAAACATGCCTTCACCCGTTCCTCACACCCGGCCAGATCGCGCGCGCTCTCGTCCTTCACGGTTTCGCCGACGATGAATTTGACGGATTCAACGGTCATCGGGGCATTTGCGGCAATCATTGCGGCCGTATCCTCCGCAGCTTGAGCGACGTTGCTGTCGTCAACGACCCGGTTGACGAGCCCCATGGTACGGGCTTCTTCGGCGTCGAACCGGCGCGCGGTGAAAAAGACCTCTTTCGCGAAGGACGGCCCGACGACATTAACCAGCCGTTTGATGCCCGGATAACCGTAGCCCAAGCCGAGCTTTGCGGCCGGAATTGCGAACTGCGATCCCTTGCCGCAAATTCGGATGTCGCACGACAAGGCGAGCGCCACGCCGCCACCGATGCAAAAACCGTCAATCTGCGCGATCGTCGGCTTCGGAAAGGCCTCGATCATGTCGTAGACCCGCTTGGTCGCCGCGTTGTAGTGCTCGACCGCGTCCATGCTCGCCCGTTCGCTCTCGAACTTCGACACGTCCGCACCGGACACGAACGCTTTGCCGCCCGCGCCCGAAAGGATCAGGATACGAACCGAGGGATCTTCCGCATACTGTTTCGCCGCCTTTTCGACCGCCTCCCACATCTCCAGCGAGACGGCGTTGCGTTTTTCCGGCTGATTGAAAATGATGCGAGCGATTTCGCCCGACTGCCGGGTGATGATCTTATCGGTCACGGAAGAGTCCTTTCACTTAGATCGCGCCGGCCTGTTTCATCGCGGCAATGTCCTCGGACGAATAGCCCAATTCGGACAGAATTTCGGTCGAGTGCTCACCGGCAAGCGGCGGCGGCGCGGCAATCCGGCTTGGCGTGCGGCTCATGTGGAGGGGCTGCCCCACGAGCTGCGTGTCACCGCGCTCGTGGCTCTTGACGGGCTTGGCAAGACCCAGATGTTGGACTTGAGGATTTGAAAACACCTGGCCGATGTCATTGATCTCGCCGGCGGGAACACCGGCCTTGTTCATTTCCTCGACCCATTCTGACGTGGTTCGGGTGACGGTAATCGCCTCGATTTCCCCGCCGAGCGCGTCCCGGTTTTCCGACCGCGCGGCGGCGGTCGCATAGAGCTTATCGTCCAGCCAGTCTTCGCGCCCAAGCGCACGGGCAAACCGGCCCCAGATCTCCTGTCCGGCAACGGCAAGGTTCATATACCCGTCGCTGGTCTTGAAGACGCCGGTCGGAATTGAGGTCGGGTGGTTGTTGCCGGCTTGCCTGGGCACTTCGCCGTCCATGAGGAAACGCGCCGCCTGAAAATCGAGCATGAACACCTGGGCCTGGAGGAGCGAGGTCTGCACCCATTGCCCCTTGCCCGAGCGGTGGCGTTCAAGCAACGCGATCAAGATCCCTTGTGCCGCGAACAGGCCGGCACACAGATCGGCGATCGGGATCCCGACCCGCATCGGCCCCTCGCCGGGCTTGCCGGTGATCGACATCAACCCGCCCATGCCTTGCGCGATCTGGTCAAAGCCCGGCCGCGCCGCAAGCGGACCATCCTGCCCGAAGCCTGAGATGGAGGCGTAGACAAGGCCGGGGTTGTCTTGTGAGAGGCTGTCGTAGTCGATGCCCAGCCGGTTTTTGACATCGGGCCGAAAGTTTTCAACGATGACGTCGGCGGTTTTTGCCAGCCGGCGAAACGCATTCAATCCAGCATCAGATTTCAGGTTAATCGTCAGGCTGCGTTTGTTTCTGTGAAGGTTCTGGAAATCCGGGCCGGATCTCGGCCCTCCCAATTGCGCCTTGTCCACGGGAGTTTCGATCTTAATGACATCCGCACCCCAATCGGCCAGCTGCCGGACGCAGGTCGGGCCGGACCGCACGCGCGTCAGGTCAAGAACGCGAATGCCCTTCAACGCCTCGCTGGCCGCAATGGACGCTTCTGATTGCTCGTCGGTCGCAGGATGCGCCATCGCAGATCCTCCATGCCAAATCCATACGTCGTCGGTTTAAGGCAATGGTCCCGGCATGGCAATATAAATGTTTAATGTTGACAAAATTTGATGTGAATGCGAAAGGGACATCATGGTCAATCAGTCAGGCACAATTGGTGATCGACGGGTCACCTTGGCGGGCGAAGTACGGTCGGAAATCGAACGTATGATCGTTGAGGGTGACCTTGCGGCCAGCGAAAAACTCAATGAAATCGCGCTGTCCAATGCCATGGGGGTCAGCCGGGGGACGGTGCGCGAGGCCATCCGCTCGCTCGCGGATTCCGGACTGGTCGATCTGGTCGCGAACCGCGGCGCGTTCGTGCACGAGACCACGCTGGCGGAGGTGCGCAACCTTTATGAGCTGCGCGGTGCGATTTTCGCCATGGCCTGTGCCTCAGCGGCCCGGCGGGTGGGTTCCGGCGAAGAGACGCGCCTGACAAAACGGCTTCAGACCAATCTGGAGAAAATGAGGGCCGTCCACGACAACAACGACATCGAAAAATACTACAAGCTAAACATCGAGTTTCATGACCTTCTGCTGCAGGGCGCAGCCAATCCGAAGGCCAAGACGATTTACGACAATCTGGTCAAGGAAATGCACCTGTTCCGGCGGCGCGGCCTTTCAATCGCCACCAACATCGCGCTGTCGATCGAAGAACACGCGACGATCCTGAACGCGGTTGTTGCCGGAGAGCCCGAACAGGCCCGGAGGGCTGCCGAAAAACATATTGTTTCGGGACTGGGACGGTATATGAAACTCCTGGAAAACGACGACGCATCGCGTGAATGACAAGCGCGACCCGCCTGGCAAAGCGAGATCAAAAATAGGCGAATGATGAGCAATCCTCTCTACGATGCACTCTTGGCCCCGTATGAGGGGCGCGACACGGTCTTTCTCCATCTGCCGGACGGAGCGGCCCTGACGCACGCCGATTTTCTCGCGGCCGTCAACCGGACGGCCAATGCGCTGGCCCATCTTGGCGTGAATCCGGGCGATCGGGTGGCGGTCCACGTCCAAAAGTCTCCGCAGGCGCTGGCGCTCTACGCGGCCTGTGTGAAGGCCGGCGTCGTCTTCCTGCCGCTGAACACCGCCTATACGCCGTCCGAACTGGACTATTTCGTCGGCGACAGCCAGGCCGCGCTGTTTGTGTGCGATCCGGCCGAAGCCGACGCGCTCCGGCCAATCGCCTCCGGTGCCGGATGCCATCTTCATACCCTTGCCGGCGATGGCAGCGGATCGCTTGCCGATCTTGCCGACGGGCAGTCATCCGACTTTGAGGTTGTCGCGCGCTCTGACGAGGATATCGCGGCCCTCCTTTACACCTCCGGTACGACCGGCCGGTCGAAGGGGGCAATGCTCACGCATAAAAACCTGCTGTCGAACGCGGACGCCCTCGTGGACACATGGCGGTTCACCGACAAAGACATTCTGCTGCACGCGCTGCCGATCTTCCACAGCCATGGACTGTTTGTTGCGACAAACGTGACGCTGCGGGCGGGCGGTGCGATGATCTTCCTGCCGAAATTCGACATCGACGAGGTGCTGTCCGCCTTGCCGAAGGCGACCTCCATGATGGGCGTACCAACCTTTTACACCCGACTTCTGGATGACGACCGCTTCACCCGCGAACTGGTCGCGCATATGCGGCTGTTCGTGTCCGGGTCGGCGCCGCTCCTTGCCGAAACCCATGAGCGCTTCGCCGAGCGGACCGGGCACCGCATCCTGGAACGCTACGGGATGACCGAAACCAGCATGAACACCTCCAATCCCTATGACGGTGAGCGCCGGGCGGGAACGGTCGGATTCCCGCTGCCGGGGGTCGAGGTCAAGGTTTGTGATCCGGAAAGCGGACAGGAAATGCCCCAGGGCGCTATCGGTGTGCTGTGGGTGAGGGGCCCGAATGTCTTCAAGGGGTATTGGCAAATGCCTGAAAAGACGCGGGAGGAACTGCGCGACGACGGATTCTTTATCACCGGTGATCTAGCCCGGATCGATGAGGATGGATACGTGACGATTGTCGGGCGCGGCAAGGATCTGATCATCTCCGGCGGCTACAACATCTACCCCAAGGAGATCGAGCTGTTCCTGGATGAACAGCACGGTGTCCTTGAAAGCGCGGTCGTCGGGGTGCCGCACCCGGATTTCGGTGAAACCGTCGTTGCCGTTCTGGTGCCGGAAAAGGGCCGGACGCTCGATCTTGGGCAGATTGAGGCCAACGTGAAAACCAGCCTTGCCGGCTTCAAGCGGCCGAGGCTGTTCGATGTCGTCGATGCCCTGCCGCGCAATACGATGGGCAAGGTCCAGAAGAACGAATTGCGCGGCAAACACGCCAACGCCTTCCAGTAAGCGGTCCGTCGCGGCGACGGTTCCGGAAGGTGCACCTCGCGCGTTCAACCCTGCCTGCACGTGCTAGCCGGGCCGATCGGATTTTATTCGTTGGTTGTTTATAAAAAAGATCGATAGACGCTAGATCTCAGCGCGAAATGCCAATCTGTCGACAATCGGCATTGCCGCATAGCTGCCTGGAAACGCTTCGGCGGCCTGAAGTAGTAATGCGGGTAAGCATTTCTTCCCCAACGGAATTCTCTAGCGGGTGATGGAGGCACAGCTAGAAATTATCGGGGCTGCCAATGCTTCTCACCCAGCGTTGGCAGCTTTACCGACCGAAAAGGTCAGTCTAACAATAGGCGTTAATCGCAATCAATTAGCGCAGCCGTACAAATAACTGCAGCGGAAATTACGTCGCCAAGCGATTTACAAACCAACAAACACCTGTACTATTACTCAAAAACTCGACAATAAAAACCATTTACCGTAGCCGTTCCTTGCTCGGGCACGATAAAAATCTCTTTTGCGCCGACTATGTCGTGACAGTTACCTGGGCGTATTGTGAAGGTTCTAGTATTACCTCCGGTCTTTGCTTCGACCTCAGCTTCTACAGTGTTCGATGCATTGCACAAACGGTAAGTCCCGCGCGCAAGGCCCACTTGAGCATCCGGAACCAAGTCAATCGAAAGAAGAATGCTAATTCTACGGTCATCCCCCTCTATCTCTTGGGCCGTCCATGGAGCCGACCCGCCAGCTCCGCACATGTTCTCAAAGGTCTGAGCTTCTAGTTGAAGAGGACCAAAAAATGGAATGGCCATCGCGAAAAATGAGGTAGCAATGATCTTTTTCATAGCTGGATCCAAACCAAGTACTCTTGAGGAACAGGATTCACAACTGCGCGAACACCGAATTCAAGCTTATATTAGGTAGGTTTGTATAATACAGTTTATAAAGTGTATTGTCAATTTTATATTGTATAAGTAGCAACACGCTTGAAATTTCACGTTAGGCTAAGAAAATCTCAATCCTGGCCGGCACCACATTATATGAGCGCTACAAGTATCCCGTGTAGTTCCCGGAGTGAGTCGTGTCGTTCGTTGCGCGCCATTTAGACGGGACTTAGGGTGTCAGGCGCAAGGCTAATGGGCATGATACGACGTTGAATGCCCTCAAAGAAAACTGTGGCTGTTGACGGTGGCAACGCGCGCACCGGCGGTGAAAAAATCGTCGTGAATGGCCCGTACCAGGTCCGGGCGCTCCATCATGAGTTCGCAGGACCAAAGCCCGCTTGGCATCCGGCCACTGCGGCGAACCAGATCCTGCCCCATGCCGCCGTCCAGAATCGTTATGTCGCTCATGTCCGCCCGTTTCCCAGCGTCAAGCCGCCGGTGTCTTGTCCCGGTCGCTGTTTCTTATTCTTGGTTCATCCAGCTAAGCGCCGGGATGTTTGGCCACCCGACGGCCGAACGTCTTTTAAAGGTCTTGTCCTACGCACGCTGTCCAGGCGCGGATTGGAGCCGGGAGGTACGCGGCTACGCCGCCGTAAAGCCGACACGCCCCACCATCGGAAGCTTTATGGAAAAATCCTTTATATCAATACCATAAGTCAGGCCGAGCACATTGACCTCAATTCCTTCCTCCCAGGCGATCAGAACCCCGAAAAGGCCGAGGAGAGACAGTTGATAACCGGTGCCGCTCGGGGCCTTTGCCCAAAGGCGTTCCTGCAAAAAGTCTTTGCCAACCGCCGTCGGCGGCAGGTCCAGTCTGAGTTCGGGGACGACCCGGCCGAGATGGGCGATGAACGTGTTAGAGTTCGGGCCAGGCCAAACGGAATATTCGTCATCGTGGCGGTAGTGGTGGATCGCCTCCAAAAGCCTTGGAATCGCGGCATCGGCTTCCTGGCCGCGAAACTCGGCAATCAATCGAGGCTCTGCGCCGAACCAGCGGCTGTCGGGAGCGCGGCGCGAGGCGGAGACCGCTTTCCCGCCGTAACGCACCCGCCACCCGATGACTTCATAGGTGGTGAAGTGCTCGGCTTCCGGCGCCTTGATGGATATCCAACTGTGGACCCCAAAATAGCCCCGCCAGCTAAAGGCCCGGGCGGCATAGACCTGGATGATGGCGTCTGTCTCGTCGCGCGGATCGGGCGCAATCCCGATCGGCGCCCGGCTGGCGGTGCTCCAATGCGCGGATGTGGTTTGCACGCCCGACACAAGTGCAAAGAGGCCAAGGCCAAGATTGAAAAGCACGAAGCCCGCACTCCAGATCAAGATCCGACGCATTGTTTTTCTCGTGTTCCCTTCGTTCGTGTTGGTGCCTGGCGGCACATTCAAACCGATGTTGATGACACTTCCCGATTTTTCCCTGGTCATCCTCGGATACCGTTCCACTGCTGTCCGGTTTAACCCGGTTGCGGGATGTTCATTGTCATCCCGAATGCCTCACCATGCCGCCCCGGCCCCCGAGCCGGGGCCCAGCACTTTGCGGAGGGTGTTGTTTTCCCGGAACAAAATTCAGGGGTTGCTGGGTCCCGGACGGCCGCTCACGCGGCCTCCGGGAAGGCATCGAGTATCGGGCCACGCCCACTCCAAATTCCATGTCCTTATCCGTTTGGGCCGCGCAAAGCGCAATTGGTTCAATGACAGTTGCCTACCCCTGGATTTTGAACCGGACAGCAGTGGGACTGGCCCGAGCATGGCTGCCGAAAGACAAACTGGTGTGTGAACAGTCTCACACCCGCCTCACCGATGGCATGTTTCCAGCCAGATGCCTCCAAAGCCAATCAATTCATTGCGAAAACGACCGGTCAGAAGAATTGGGACCGACCACGTTTCCATAGGGTCTCGGCAGTTTATTCGAACGATCAGAGGAAACCGGTTTGGATGGGGCCGCTCTTTTGGCCGAATGCGATTGCTGAAACCTGGCGCCGGTAGCTTCACGCGGAAAACCCGAATAGACGAAACGGGAACAAAGCGGCGTGGTTTCGTGGGACTTTTGACCGTCAAATCCCCACGAAGACCGGATTTAACCGGATTTTTCCTGATTTTGATCTCATCAATGGAGCCTCAAAGTCGAAATGAGACTGGCTTTTAATATTGATATTTCAATGCGTTACTGGCGGTGAGGGTGGGATTCGAACCCACGGTACGCTCTCACGCACGGCGGTTTTCAAGACCGCTGCCTTAAACCACTCGGCCACCTCACCGCAGCGGCCCCGATGAATACGGGCCGCGCCTGTCCCGTTTCGGGCGTTCGGCCGGAATTGTCAAGGCTTGCGCGACCGCGTTTTGCCGGCGCTCCGGAAAACCGGGTCACATTTTTGGGACGGGTGAGACGGAGAATGGTGATTGGCCGCCGATCCAGAGTCGTGGGCAGGGTGTGGACCGGCGACCAAAGCTGGAGGTGGATCCAGCTTGCAGAGCGACAGGGCGGTCGTCTGCAACACCAACAACCTAGAAAAAAGCGCCCGCTGCGGCTGTGACCTGGATCACAAGCCGGTCACTTCGCACCCGCGTCACCGGCGCGCGCCATCACCGAGCGTTAACCAAGACTTAAGCATGCGTTTGGCTCTCGACCCGCGATTCACTTTGCAGTAAGACAATCACGCGTTATGTGGCAGTGAGCGGTTTTGCGGGGGCGAAGCCGTGACAGACTTGACGGGGAATGCCGCAAGGCTGGCGGGGCGAGGGACAACCCACGCCCGCATCCGGTCAGCGCATGTGCTGACGGCGGCATTGAACATCTGGGCGCATGGGCATGGGGCCGCCGGTGCGTGGTGAGTGGGATGACAGTATGCAGGATCTAGTCGCTGCACCGACAAACGCGGCCGGCGCTGCGGCCCAAGACGTGGCCGATCGTGCCGCCAATGCACCGCGGCACATAAAAAGCGTATCGAAACACGTCCTGCGTCTGGCCTGTGTCGGCCTTGTCGGCGGACTGCTGGCGTCCTGCGGATCCTCGCCGCCCCAGCAAAAGGCGAAATTCAGCCCGGAAAAATATGGCGTCAAAGCCAGTCCGCGCATGGTGGCGGCCGGCAAGCCGGTGCCCAAAGGCGGCGGGCGCTACGTCGTCGGCAAGAAATACAAGATCGCCGGCAAGTGGTATTATCCCAAGCACGACCCGAACTACACGTCCGTCGGTCTTGCCTCGTGGTACGGCCCGACGTTCCATGGCCGAAAGACCGCCAATGGCGAGATCTTCGACCGCAACGCTCTGACGGCGGCCCACACCACAATGCCGCTGCCCTCGTATGCCCGGGTGACCAATCTGGAAAACAACCGGTCGATGATCGTGCGGGTCAATGACCGGGGTCCGTTCCACGGCAACCGGACCATCGACCTGTCGGAACGTGTCGCCGACATGCTGGGCACCAAGGCCAAGGGCGTTGCCAAGGTCAAGGTGGAGTATGTCGGGCGGGCGCGATTGGACGGCCTTGATGAAAAATACCTGATGGCGTCCTATTCCGGACCGGGCGCGGTGACCCCTAGCGGCACGCGTCCAGGCACGCTCATCGCCCAGGCCGTTCCGCCGCAGCTCCTCCTTGGCGGCGCGACGCCGACGGCGCGGCCGTATCCGTCGGCAACCCAAATTGCCTCGAACGCGGGCGGTGCGTCCTATCAGGTCGCCTTTGATCCGGCGATCGCATTTGAAAACAGCGCCGGAACGGTCCGGCTTGCAGGCGCGAACACGTTTACGCCATCTGCCATACCGTCGGCAGGTTTGGCCGGGCCGCAACACGGCACGGGGCAGGGCACGCTCGGATTGCTGCCGGTCCTTGAGCCGTCCGCGCCACAGGCGTTTTCCGGCAGCGCGCTCTCGTCCTACACCGCCCGCCGGCGCATAGCCGATGCCCATGCGGTGTTCGGGTTTGCGGATCGCACAGCTGTTCCGCTGGCTGAACTTGCCCGGCGCGCCACAAACCAGTGACGGCCGCTATATGGTCCAGGTGCGGGTGATCGGCGCAGCGGTGAAGCACCTCGCCTGGTTGTCCGTTGCGGTTCTCGCCGCGGCGTCTCCCGCCGCAAGCGAGACCCTGGAAACCCGGGCCCCGATCGCCTTTTTGACGGAACTTGAAACGGGCACGGTTCTGTTTGCCAAAGAACCGGACCAGCCGTTTCAACCCGGTTCACTGGCCAAGGTCATGACGGCCGCGACCGTGTTCGGGGCGCTCGACGCCGGTGACATCGCGCCCGATACACTCTGCACGGTCAGCGAACATGCCTGGCGCACGGGCGGCGCGCCGGCACGCGGTGCGACCATGTTCGCCGAGCTGAAATCTGATATCGCGGTATCCGACCTCCTGCAGGGATTGCTGGTCCATCAGGCCAACGATGCGGCCATCATACTGGCCGAATGCCTGGACGGGAGCGAGGCGGCGTTCGGCGGGCGCATGACCGCCCTTGCGCAAGACATCGGCATGCCGGGCAGCCGGTTCGTCAATCCGACCGGCTATGAGGCCGCGGGCGCGGCCACCACGGCGCGCGACCTGGCGCGGCTTGCCGGTCACATCCTGACCCATCACCGCGACCGCTACGCCCTGTTTTCGCAAGCCGAATTCACCTGGAACGGCATTTTCCAGTTCAACCGGAACCCGTTGATCGGCGAGATCCGGCACCTGGACGGTCTTGGCGCCGGGGTCAGCGAAGCCGACGGTTATGCCGCGCTCGCCTCGCTCAACCGGGACAACCGGCGCATCATCGCGGTCGTTGCCAATCTTCCGAGCGACAAGAACCGTTTGCGGGCCTTGCGTGAAGTGATCGACGGCGCCTGGGAGTATTTCGGCGTTCGCACGCTGTTCAAGAAGGGCGAGACCGTCACGATGGGCCGGGTGTTTGGCGGAACGGAAGGCTCCGTGCCTCTGGTGGCGGCCGAGGATGTGGCCGTTTTGCTGCCGCGCGGGGGAACGCTCGACTATCGCCTGCGGGCCGTTTATTCAGGCCCGATCAAGGCCCCTGTTGAACCGGGGCGCACCGTCGGTGAATTGCGAATCATTGGCGAGAACGGCGTCGTCTATCGCGCGGCGCTTGAAACAGGTGGGCCCGCAATTGGCGGCGGGTCGCTTCAAACGCGTGCGTTTGACGGTCTGAAAGAGCTTTTGTTTGGCTGGTTTTGAGCCGCCGAACCTGCCATATCTCGGCGGACAGGACTTCCATTGGCGATTGGCACATCTTGGACGGACAATTCATTACATTCGAAGGCGGCGAAGGCGCGGGCAAGTCGACACAGATCGCGCGGCTGAAAGCCCATCTGGAGGCAGCCGGCCTGACCGTGTGCGTCACGCGCGAACCGGGGGGCTCGCCCGGGGCCGAAACCATCCGTGAGCTGCTATTGTCCGGCGCGGCGCAAAAACTGGGTCCGCGCGGCGAGGCGCTGTTGTTCGCCGCCGCGCGCGCCGACCATGTCGACAGCCTGATTGCTCCGGCCCTTGCACGGGGCGAATGGGTCCTGTGCGACCGCTTCGCCGATTCCACCCGGGTCTATCAAGGCGAGGCCGGCGTGAAGGGGAACATCCTGGACATGCTGGAGACCATCGCCGTGGCCGGCCAGCGTCCGGACCTGACGATCCTGATCGATGTGCCGGCCGAGACCGGCCTTGCCCGGGTCAACACGCGGGTGGCGTCCTTGTCGTCCGACGGGCCGGACCGGTTTGAGGGAGAGGAACTCGCCGTCCATGAACGGCGGCGGATGCTGTTCTTGGATCTCGCGCGCCGGGAGCCGGCCCGGTTTGTGGTGATCGACGGGCGGCAGTCGGCGGAAAAGGTCGAGGCGGACATCTGGCTGGCGGTGCGCCAGCATTTTTCCGACCTTCTTGCCGGGCAATCCGATACAGGCGGCGGCGCTGCCGGGCCCGGCGCCGGCGGGGCGCAAAGCAGCGGAAAGACCCATGCCGCAAAAGCCTGACACCAAGGAGGCTCCGGAGGTCGATCGCCTGCCCGGCGTTCCTTTGCCCCGGGAACAAGATCAACTGATTGGCCATACGCGGGTCGAACAAGCTCTGCTTGACGCCTATCGCTCGAAGCGGATGCACCACGCCTTAATCCTTGGCGGTCCGAAGGGGATCGGCAAAGCAACACTTGCCTTCCGGTTCGCAAGGTTCGTGATCGCGCACCCGGACCGGTTCGGTCCGCAAACGGCACAGGCAACAGATCTCGGCCTTTCGGAGTCCGATCCGGTGGCCCGCCAGGTGGCCGCGGGCGGGCACCCCAATCTCTTACATCTGAGGCGGCCGTGGGATGAAAAGGCCAAGCGCTTCAAGTCCGACCTGCCGGTTGACGAGGTTCGCCGGACGGTCACCTTTTTTGGAACGACGGCCTCCGCCAGCGCCTGGCGGGTCTGCATTGTCGATGCCGCCGACGACATGAATGCCAGTTCGGCCAATGCGCTCCTGAAGATCCTGGAAGAGCCCCCGGCGCGGTGTTTGTTCCTGGTTCTGTCACACGCACCGGGGCGGTTGCTGCCGACCATCCGCTCGCGCTGCCGGCGCCTCGACCTGGCACCGCTTTCAGACGATGAAATTGCGAACGGATTGAAGGCGCTGGCCTCCGGCACGGTCCCGTCCGGCACTGACCTGAGCGACATCACGCGGTTCGCCGATGGCAGCCTCAGGTCCGCCTTGACCCTGCTTGCGGGCGACGGACTGGCCATCGCCAAGGGATTTGCGGCCCTGGTTGACCCCGGGAGGGCCACCGATCTTGCTGCCGTTCACGGGCTCGCCGATCTGGTCGCGGCCCGCGGTCAGTCGGACAACTGGGCCAGCTTCCAGCATGTGGCGCGCGCGCACTTGCATTTGCTCTTGAAATCCGCGGCCCGGGCGCCGGACCGCGCCCCGCGTGACCTTGCCGCGCTGTCCGATCTCTGGGACCGGACGAACCGGGCGATCGCCGACGCTGATGCCTTGAACCTTGACAGGAAGCAGGTCGTGCTCGATTTGGTACGGGACGTTACACATCTTTCCCCGGCCCGTGTATGACCGGACGGGGCGTTTCGCCCGTCATTGAATTCTTCACCCGCACCGAATGGGTTTCATGCTCGTAGACAGCCATTGCCATCTCGACTTTCCCGATTTTGATGGGGAACACGAGGCGTTGATCGCCCGCGCACGCGACGCCGGTGTTGAACTCATGGTCACGATCTGCACCCGGATCCGGAAGTTTCCGCAGGTCCTGGCGGTGGCCGAAGCCCATGCGCCGGTCTATTGCTCCGTCGGCACCCACCCCCACAATGCAGGGGAGGAGGCGGACCTGACCGTGGCGGACATTCTGGCACAGACCGACCATCCCAAAGTGGTCGCGGTCGGGGAGGCCGGGTTGGATTACCACTACGACAAGGCGCCGCGCGAGGACCAGAAGGCCGGGTTGCGGCGCCATATCGCCGCGGCCCGAGAGACCGGACTGCCGCTTGTCATCCATGCGCGGGACGCGGACGAGGACATGGCGGCGATCCTGCGCGCGGAAATGAAAAACGGTGCGTTTCCGGCGTTGCTGCATTGTTTTTCATCGGGCCGCGATCTCGCGCTGACCGGCATTGAACTCGGACTCTATGTGTCCTTTTCCGGCATCCTGACATTCAAGCGCTCCGACGCGCTGCGAGAAATCGCCCGGGAGCTGCCCGCCGACCGGTTGCTGGTCGAAACGGACGCGCCGTATCTTGCGCCCCAGCCAAGGCGCGGCAAGCGGAACGAACCGGCCTATACGGCCATGACCGCCGCGGTCCTAGCCGAGGTGCGCGGGGTTTCGCCGGCCGACATCGCGCGCCAGACAACGGATAATTTCTTCCGGCTGTTTCAAAAGGTCCCGGCTCCGCAGTCGCCTGCGGCCATGAGCGGCGCATGACGGACACGATCACGGCAACGATCCTCGGCTGCGGGTCATCCGGCGGCGTGCCGCGGGTCGGCAACGACTGGGGCCTGTGCGATCCGTTGGAGCCGCGAAACCGCAGGCTGCGCTGTTCGTTGCTGGTTGAGCGCCGGGGGGCGGACGGCACGACGCGGGTGTTGATCGACACCGGACCGGATATGCGCCAGCAATTGTTGACCGCTGACGTCCAGGATCTGGACGCGGTGCTCTACACCCATGCCCATGCCGATCACCTCCATGGTATCGATGATTTGAGGGGCCTTGCCATCCGGCACCGGAAACGCATTCCTGTTTTCATGGATGCCGCCACATCGACCCGCGCACGGGCCGCCTTTGCCTATTGCTTCGATACACCGCCCGGGTCCTCCTATCCACCGATCCTCGATCTGCACGGGCTCATCCCCGACAATCCGTGCCGGATCGACGGCGCGGGCGGTCCGCTGGATTTCACGCCCTTCGAGGTGGTTCACGGTGAGATCATGTCGCTCGGGTTCTTGTTTAATAATACCGTCTATCTTCCTGATGTTTCAGATATAACACCAGAAGCCGCGGCGCATCTTCAGGCCCTGGACGTGTTGATCCTCGACGCCTTGCGGCGGACACCGCATCCAAGCCATTTTTCGCTTCAGGACGCGGTGGACTGGATTTCGCGGCTGCGGCCTAAGCACGCGATCCTGACCAACATGCACAACGATCTGGATTACGCGACGCTGATGGGCGAATTGCCGGCCGGTGTCGAACCCGCCTATGACGGCATGACGATCGAACGGCCGTTGGTTTAATCACATTTCCCGATCGCGCCAGACCGCATTTTGGCAGCTTCTTCTGGTTTGGGCTTTTGCCTCGAATCGCGCGAGGATCCGGCGGTTGAATGACCCTCCGGCGGTGAGCCGGTTCACAATCTGATTGCCATCCAATGACGCCAGACCGCCTGGAGAAAAAGCTGATGAACGCCGCGGCCGCTTATCTTGGCCGCTATGCGTCTTCGGCGGAAAATCTGCGCCGGGTGCTGCGCCGAAAGTTGCGGAAATGGCTGGATTCTAAGGATATCGAGGGGCTCGACACGGATCAGTCTGTTGACCGGGTGATCGGCAAATGCACCGAATTCGGGCTTCTGGATGATGTCCAATACGCGGAAACGAAAGTGGCGAGCTTGCGCCGCCGTGGGCGGTCCGAACGCCGTATCCGGGCGACCTTGGCCGCCAAAGGCGTTGATCGGGACATCGCGTCCGCCGCCGTTCAATCGGACGAAACGGAGGAACGGCAAGCAGCACACACATACGCCCGGCGCCGGCGGCTCGGGCCGTGGCGGCCGGCAGAGCTGCGGCGCGACCGGCGCGAGAAGGATATCGCCGCCATGTGCCGCGCGGGCTTTTCGGTGTCGCTTGCGCGTGAGGTCATCGATGGACCCGGCGCATCAGACGCGGCTGCGCGGGATCTCGGTGATCAGGAGTGACCGGTTGGACAACGCGATCCATCCGGATGGCTGGCCGCGGCCATCGCGCGGTGTCGGTGTATCCGGCTCGGCAGATGGCGTTGGCAAAGACAGGGCGTTGAAAAAATGGCGCGGCAAAGCGCGTGCACCGTACAGCGGCCGCCAACGCCCTGATTTCCAACACATCAAAAAGTTCCATAATATATATTATGCGAATTTTCGATTGGCGGATGAGGCGCCGTATTCTGTCCTTCCCGGTTTGATCGCAACCCGGCATTTGGCGCCCCCTCGCAACGATTTTCGCCATGGAACCTTGTGATTGGCCGACCGCTTGGCGATGACCGGCACGCGGCAGACCGGAAAACCCGACGCGCGCCGTTCGAACCGGTTCAGCCCATCTGGATGACTTCCGCGATCTCGATCGTGCCCATGTCCAAATGCGGGCAGCTCTTGGCGATCGCGATGACGTCGTCGATCGTATCGCCTTTCAGGATCGAATAGCCCGACAGCGGATTGGCGCCGCCATGGTCTTCCACGCCGGAGCTCGACACGGTCTTGGACATGCCGACCGGGTTTCCCGGCTCGACAAACGCGGCGCCGTTGGTTTCCATCCAGGTGCGCCACCGCTGCATCATCTCAGCGCCTTCGGCCTCGGTCTCGGGTTTTTTGCCGCCGTGATAGGCAAAAATGAAATCCGGCATTGGGTCATCTCCTTAATGAACGCATTCGGCTCAAAAGTGAACCATAAGGTTAAGTAACGCTGGATTTCCGGATTGTCAACCAAATGGTTTAGTGTTAGAGAAATTCGATGACCGATCTTGATTCCACGTTTTCGGCGCTCAGCCACCAGGCACGGCGCGCGATCCTCAAACAGCTCGCCACGGGCGAAATGCGCCTATCGGATCTGGCGGAACCGTTCGACATGTCGCAGACCGCCGTCTCCAAACATGTGCGGATCCTGTGCGACGCAGGCCTTGTGACGATGGAGCAGCGCGGCCGCACGCGGTACTGCCGGTTGAACGCGATCCCCATGCGCGCGGCGCTCGATTGGATCGCCGATTACGAAACGTTCTGGCAGGGCCAATTCGACAGCCTTGCGCGCCACCTTGCCAAGGAAGGGCTTTGACCATGACGTTTCTGCAATCCGAACCAGGTGCGGAACCGATTGTTGTGGAAGGTTATTTCGCCGCTTCGCCGGAACGGGTGTTCCGCGCCTGGACCGACCCGGACGCGGTCCGGCATTGGTTCGGCATCAAGCCCAATTCCCTGCACTCGGCCGAAATCGACCTGCGCATCGGCGGTGCCTGGCGCTTCCTGCATTCATCCGACGATGTGAAAACCGTCGGTTTTGAAGGCGAATATCAGGTCATCCGGCCAGGCGAGCGGCTGGTGTTTTCCTGGCGCCATGTGATCACCCATGAAAGCGGCAGCCGGGAGGAAACACCCCCGTCCCTGGTCGAGATCGAGTTTGCGCCGAAAGGCAAGGGCTGCATGGTCCGCCTGGTTCATTCCAACATCGTGCGCGACGATGCCCGCAAGGGCGTTGGCGGTGGATGGGAATCCTCCTTCGGGTCGCTGGAGGCGTATCTCGGCAAGGCCGGCTGACCATCGACCGTCGCTCCCGTCATTCGGACAAGGCCGATTTTCCACGTGATTTCTTGAGCGAACCGCGTTTCTTTTTGGTGTCCAGCCGGCGGCGCTTGGAGGCAAGCGTCGGCCGGGTCGCCTTGCGGGGCTTTGGTTTTTCAGCCGCCTGCGACAGCAGCGCCACGAGGCGCTGCAGAGCGTCTTCGCGGTTCATTTCCCGTGTGCGATGGCGGTCCGCTTTAAGGATGATTTCGCCGCCGAGCGTCAACCGGCTGCCGGCAAGACGCGCCGCGCGGCGCTTGACGTCCTCAGGCAGCGTATCATTGCCAAAAAGGTCAAACCGCAAATGGACCGCCGTTGCCACCTTGTTGACATTCTGACCACCCGGCCCGGACGCGCGGATGAAGTCTTCCGTCAAATCGGATTTCAGGATGTAGAGGCGCTCCGTGACCCGGATCGATTTGTCGCCGCCGCCCGGCGATTGGCGGTCTCGCTTCGGCGGTCCGTCCGTCATGCGGGCACCTTGTCGGGGACCGTCAGGCCCAGCCCGGTCAGGATCAGACCGGAAATCGCCCGCTCGGTCTCGGCGAAAAACACAGGGTCGTTCAGATCCTTGCCGGTCACGGCCCGGATTTGCGGTGCGAAATCGGCGTAATGCTGGGTCGTTGCCCAGATCGTGAAGATCAAATGCACCGGTTCGATCGGCCGGATCTTGCCGGCGTCGATCCACTTTTTGATCACGGCGCATTTTTCCGCCACGAGATCTTTCAGATCGTGCTCCAGGACGTTCGTAATGCGCGGTGCGCCCTGCAAGATTTCGTTGGCAAACAGCCGCGAGGCTTCCGGGAACTTTGCAGACAGGTTCAGTTTCTCGCGCACATAGGCTTCGATTTCCCGCGCCGGATCGCCGTCCGGGTCGAGCATTCGGAACGGATTCAGCCAGGCATCGAGAATGCTCGATAAAACAGCGGCATAAACCGCCTTCTTTGACGGAAAATAATACAGAAGATTCGACTTCGACATGCCGGCCGCATGCGAAATGCGGTCGATGGTCGCGCCCGAGTATCCAAAGCTGGAGAACTCGCGAAGAGCGGCATCGAGAATACGTTTGCGGTTCTTTTCCTGGATACGGCTCAAGCCGCCGTTGCGCTTGTCCGTGCGTCGTCTCACCCGTTGCCCCTCTTAACCGATGCGCCGGTCCGGCTTGCGGGCAGCGCGTGCAAGATGTTGAACCGCCAGCGCTGTATTCGCGGACCCAAAAGCCGTGACCACAAATTCATCATCGCGATTGAATTCTGATCTTGACCGTTTGGTCAAGGCTTCCTAACCTCAATTTGACCGTTTGGTCAGCTTTTTGAACCGGTCGTTCGGAAACAACCGGGATGAACGTGAAAAAGCAGACCGGATGATCCGCCCGCCGCGATCGGGCTTGGACGCGGCGGCGCGGCACTTCAAAGGAAACACGGATTTCTGGACACGGCGACAAAGCCGGCCGAAACTCCGAAGGTGGGAACAGACCGGCCGTGCCCGCAACGATCCCTTGTGTTTGGGCGTTGTGGGGGTGTGCGTTCGGGCGAATTTGGCGATGAACAGGCGGCTTGACGCTCCGGCGGCCGCGGGGAGGACGCATGTCGATGCAGGGATCTGCCGCAAAAGCGACAACCAACAACCTTGAAGCCTTCTGGATGCCGTTCACGGCAAACCGGCAGTTCAAGCAAACGCCGCGTCTGTTCGTGTCCGCCAAGGACATGCATTACACGACCGCCGATGGCCGGCAGGTCCTGGATGGAACCGCGGGTCTTTGGTGCTGCAACGCCGGCCACAGCCGTCCCCGGATCGTGGAGGCCGTACAGGCCCAGATCGCCGAACTCGATTATGCGCCGGCGTTCCAGATGGGCCATCCAAAAGCGTTCGAGCTGGCCGCCCGACTGGCCGCTTTGACCCCCTCACCGCTCGACCATGTCTTCTTCACCAATTCCGGGTCGGAAAGCGTCGACACCGCGCTGAAGATCGCCATCGCTTACCAGCGGGAGATCGGTCAGGGCACCCGGACCCGCCTGATCGGCCGCGAGCGCGGTTATCACGGCGTTGGTTTTGGCGGCATTTCCGTCGGTGGGATCGTCAACAACCGCAAGACATTCGGCACGATGCTGGCTGGCGTCGATCATATGCGTCACACGCATGATCTTGACCGCAACGCCTTTTCACGCGGCCAGCCCGAGAACGGCGCCGAATATGCGGAAGAGCTGATCCGGATCATCCAGCTTCATGATCCATCCACCATCGCCGCGGTGATCGTGGAACCGGTGGCCGGCTCCACCGGCGTTCTGATCCCGCCGAAAAACTACCTCCAACGCCTACGCGAAATCTGTGATCAACACGGGATCCTGCTGATATTCGACGAGGTCATCACCGGCTTCGGCCGTCTCGGGTCCCCGTTCGCGACCGATTTCTTCGGGGTGACACCCGATCTCGTCACGACGGCCAAGGGTCTCACCAGCGGCGTCGTGCCGATGGGGGCAGTCTTCTGCACCAGCGCCATCTACGAAGCCTTCATGCACGGTCCGGAGCACCTGATCGAGTTGTTCCACGGCTACACCTACTCGGCCCATCCGCTGGCCTGCGCGGCAGCCCTCGCGACGCTGGACACCTACGACGAAGAAGGGCTTTTGACCCGGGCGGCGGACCTCGCCGACCACTGGGAAAACGGGCTGCACGCGCTCAAGGACTGTCCGAAGGTGATCGACATCCGAAATCTCGGCCTGATCGGGGCCATCGAACTGGAACCGATGGCCGGCGAGCCGACCAAACGGGCGTTTTCGGCGTTTCTGAAGGCCTACGACGACGGGATCCTGATCCGCACCACCGGCGACATCATCGCCCTGTCACCGCCGCTCATCATCTCCAAGGCCCAGATCGACGAGCTGTTCGACAAGCTGCGGACCGTCTTGAATTCCATTGACTGACGGGCGCAGGCGGCGGTTACGGCCGGGGGCTTTCACACCGTGAACGTCTCTTGGGCCGGTCGTCCGCCCGGCGCCTCAACGAACCAACGAGGGGAACAAGAACCATGGCCGCACCCGGCGAGAACCTTCGGATCAATCCCGACCGGCTCTGGGACAGCCTGATGGAAATGGCCAAGATCGGTCCCGGCGTTGCCGGCGGCAACAACCGGCAAACCGTCACGGATGAAGACGGCGAAGGCCGCAAGCTGTTCCAGACATGGTGCGAGGACGCCGGCATGACCATGGGCGTCGACACCATGGGCAACATGTTCATGACGCGCGCCGGCACCGACACGGATGCCCTGCCCGTCTATGTCGGCTCCCATCTCGATACCCAGCCGACCGGCGGCAAATATGATGGCGTTCTGGGAGTGCTCGGCGGGCTTGAGGTGGTGCGCACGATGAACGATCTCGGCATCAAGACCAAACACCCGATCGTGGTCACCAACTGGACCAACGAGGAAGGCACGCGGTTCGCGCCCGCCATGCTGGCGTCCGGCGTGTTCGCCGGGGTCCATGACCAGGACTGGGCGTATGGGCGCGAGGACGCCGACGGCAAGTCCTTCGGCGATGAATTGAACCGCATCGGCTGGGTCGGTGATGAAGAGGTCGGCGCCCGCAAGGACAAGATGCACGCCTTCTTTGAGCTCCATATCGAACAGGGGCCGATCCTGGAGGCCGAGGGTAAGGACATTGGCGTCGTCACCCACGGTCAGGGCCTTTCCTGGACGCAGGTGACCGTCACCGGCAAGGAAAGCCACACCGGCTCAACGCCGATGCCCATGCGCAAGAACGCCGGCCTTGCCATGGCCCGCATTCTGGAACTCGTCGACGAGATCGCCTGGTCCCACAAGCCGCACGCGGTCGGGGCAGCCGGTCATATCGATGTTTACCCGAATTCGCGCAACGTCATCCCGGGCACCGCCGTCTTCACCATCGATTTCCGCTCGCCCGATCTCAGCGTCATTCAGGACATGGAAGCCCGCCTGAAATCCGGCGCCACAAAGATCTGCGAGGACATGGGACTGGGCGTGGCATTCGAAAAGGTCGGCGGCTTCGATCCGGTGACCTTCGACGAAAACTGTGTCGCCGCGATCCGCGGCGCGGCCGAACGGCTCGGGTATTCCCATCGGGACATCATCTCCGGTGCCGGACACGATGCGTGCTGGATCAACCGCGTCGCGCCCACGGCCATGGTCATGTGCCCATGCGTCGACGGCCTGTCGCACAACGAGGCGGAAGAAATCACCAAGGACTGGGCCAAGGCAGGCGCGGACGTTCTCTTCCACGCGGTGGTCGAGACGGCGGAGATTGTGGAATAGGCCGAAACTTCATATGTTTTTTAGGTCGACCCGTCAGGAGCAGAGCAAATGGCCTCCGGTTCAAACGGAGATGTCACCAACGCCCTCATTTTCGAAACGCTCAAGGCGATGCAGGGAACACTTGCACGTCACACCGAGGATCTGCGCGAAATCAAGAGCCGATTGGGCATTCTCGAAGCCCAATACGCCAGCTTGTCGACACGTGTCGATCGCCTCGACGAACGCCTGGCCAGGGTCGAAAAACGGCTCGGCCTCGTTGACACCGCGATCTGAACACGGTGCGCAGGATCTGGTGACACCCAAACGCGATCGCGTCCCTGTGCGGCCCGCCGAGACGGCGGACAAGGTAGAACAGTTGATGCAATTGAAGGAGAATTCTCCGGCTCTCCGATCCTGGCTCGAGGCCGGGATGACGGCAGGTTGGTTTGACGGGAGAACGGAGGAAGGTGGTTTGCAGAGTGTTGAGACGGGTCAGCAACCTGTGTTGACCGGACATCATGGGATGGGCGCTTGGGACGAGGCTATTCGTATGGCGCGCCGTCCCGGCCTTGAGCCGGGACCTCAAGCACGAGAGTGAAGTGACGCATTTCGTTTGCATTCTTGCAAGCCGACCGCGCGGAGCAATTTACATTGGATCCACCCGCGATCTGCGTCAAAGAGTGGAGCAACATCAAGCGGGAATTCCAGGTAGCCACACCTCCAAGTACAACATCATAACGCTCGTTTATTTTGAGCAGCACCAAGAGGTGCAGGAAGCAGCAAATCGGGAAAAGCGCATCAAACGATGGCCTCGAAAATGGAAAGACGACCTCGTAAACACGGTCAATCCAGATTGGGCGGATCTATGTCATCAAATACCGCTTTGAGGTCCGTCTGCCAGAAGTTCAATGAGGTCCCGGCTCAAGGCCGGGACGGCGTGATAGACAAGTCCTAGGGCTAAAAGGGGACAAAGATGGCGACAAAGGTGATCAAGGGCGGAACCGTGGTGACCGCCGACCTGACATATGTGGCGGACGTGAAGATCAACGGCGGCAAGATCGTCGAGATCGGCCCGAACCTGTCGGGCGATGAAACACTCGATGCGACCGGCTGCTACGTCATGCCGGGCGGCATCGACCCGCACACGCATCTGGAGATGCCCTTCATGGGCACCTATTCCTCGGACAATTTCGACAGCGGCACGCGGGCGGCCCTGTCCGGCGGCACCACCATGGTGGTCGATTTCGCCCTGCCCGCGCCCGAGCAGTCCCTCCTGGAAGCGCTCCAGATGTGGGACAACAAGTCAACAATGGCGCATTGTGACTATTCCTTCCACATGGCGATCACCTGGTGGGGCGAACAGGTCTTCAACGAAATGCAGACCGTCGTGCGCGAAAAGGGCATCAACACGTTCAAGCACTTCATGGCCTACAAGGGCGCCTTGATGGTGAACGACGACGAGATGTTCGCCTCGTTCCAGCGCTGTGCGGAACTCGGCGCCCTGCCGCTCGTCCACGCCGAAAACGGCGACGTGGTGGCGACGCTCCAGCAAAAACTCCTGTCCGAAGGCAACAACGGCCCGGAAGCCCATGCCTATTCGCGTCCGCCAGAGGTCGAGGGCGAAGCCACCAACCGGGCGATCATGATCGCCGACATGGCCGGCGTGCCGGTCTATATCGTGCACACGTCATCCGAACAGGCGCATGAGGCGATCCGCCGGGCGCGCCAGAACGGCATAAGGGCCTATGGCGAGCCGCTGATCCAGCACCTCACGCTCGATGAGAGCGAGTACAAGAACCCGGATTGGGACCACGCCGCCCGCCGGGTCATGTCCCCGCCCTTCCGGGACCAAAAGCACCAGGATTCGCTCTGGGCGGGCCTTGCGTCCGGATCCCTGCAGGTGGTCGCCACGGACCATTGCGCCTTCACCACGGAGCAGAAGCGGAACGGCATCGGTGACTTCACCAAGATCCCCAATGGCACCGGCGGCCTGGAAGACCGGTTGCCGATGCTTTGGACCCATGGTGTGGCCACCGGGCGGTTGACGATGAACGAGTTTGTCGCCGTCACCTCCACCAACATCGCCAAGATCCTGAATGTCTATCCGAAAAAGGGCGGGATCCTGGTGGGCGCCGATGCCGACATCGTGGTCTGGGATCCGGAAAAGGAAAAGACGATCTCCGCCGCGACCCAGGAATCGGCCATTGATTACAACGTGTTCGAGGGCAAGACGGTCAAGGGCCTGCCTCGCTACACCTTGACCCGCGGCCGGGTCGCGGTGGACGACGGAAAGGTGATCCCGCAGCAGGGCCATGGCCAGTTCGTCAAGCGCGAGCCGTTCCAGGCGGTCAACAAGGCCCTGTCGACCTGGAAAGAGCTAACAGCCCCGCGCAAGGTGGAACGCACCGGCATCCCGGTCAGCGGAGTTTGACGGGGTCCATGGGCATTCAGCGCAACCGCGATGGCAGCGGGATCGGCCGCGCACCCCCACCCCTGGCCCCTCCCCGCAAGGGGGAGGGGAAAGGATGCCGAGGTTATACTGAAACACCGGCCGTGCGGCTCCGGAGCGGGATCTGGATCGTCCACGCGCACAGCAAGTTTTTTGAGCGTTGGCCGCCCGTCCCCCTCCCCCTTGCGGGGAGGGGCTAGGGGTGGGGGTCTAGAATGTCGCCGAGCAAGGTGGACAAATCGGCCGTCAGGCGCGCCCGCGCGCTTCGAAACGCTATGACCGGGGGCGAACGGCGCCTTTGGATGGAACTTCGCCAACTGCGCAAAACACACGGAATTCATGTGCGCCGGCAAGTGCCGATCGATCCTTATATTGCGGACTTTGCCGTTCACGCGGCGAGGCTTGTCATCGAGCTTGATGGCGAGGTTCATGGCACTGCCGAACGCTTGATGCGCGACAGAACACGCGACAGGTGGCTTCAACGGGCCGGTTATCGGACGCTTCGCATTCAAACCGGGGACTTGGCAACAAATCTGGATGGTTGCATAGAAACGATATTGCGAAAACTGGCAGGACACCAATGACCGCGTTTGTCGCGAACACGCCCGCATCCCCGACGCCTCCCCGCATGGAGGAGGAGGCACCGTTTCGCTCCGCCAGAGGGAAAACCAGAGTATGTTGACGGCAAGTGAAATCGAAGACGGGCTGGAAGACGCCATGAGAAAACCGGATCCGGTCATCGACATCGACAACCTGTCGCTGACCTTCGAGACCAATGACGGGCCGGTTCATGCACTGTCCGACATCGACCTCAAAATCGAGGAAGGCGATTTTGTCTCGTTTATTGGTCCATCCGGCTGCGGCAAGACCACATTGTTGCGGGTCATCGCCGATCTGGAGCAGCCGACCGCCGGATCGATCACGGTCAATGGCGTATCGCCGGAAGCGGCGCGCCTCGCCCGCGCCTATGGCTATGTCTTTCAGGCCGCCGCGCTTTATCCCTGGCGCACGATCGCCAAGAACGTCGCCCTTCCCTTGGAAATCATGGGGCTTTCAAGGGACGAGCAGAACCGGCGCATCGCCCGGAACATGGAGCTCGTCAACCTGTCCGGCTTTGAGAAGAAGTTCCCCTGGCAGCTCTCCGGCGGCATGCAGCAACGCGCCTCGATCGCCCGGGCGCTGGCCGTGGAACCGGATCTCCTCTTGATGGACGAGCCGTTCGGCGCGCTCGACGAAATCGTGCGCGACCATCTGAACGAGCAGCTTCTCCAGCTTTGGGCCAAGACCAACAAGACCGTCGTGTTCGTGACCCACTCGATCCCCGAAGCGGTGTTCCTGTCCTCCAAGATCGTTGTTCTATGCCCCCGCCCCGGCCGGATCTACGACGTGATTGAAAGCGATCTGCCGCGCGAGCGCACGCTCGACATCCGCGAAACGCCCCAGTTCCTGAAAATCGCCCACCGCGTCCGCGAGGGCCTGAAGGCGGGGCATTCCTATGAGGATTGAGGCGTCGCCCTTCTCTCATCGTCATCCCGGACAAGCGCAGCGCGATCCGGGACCGGTGCACCGCAGAGCCGATAGGGGCTCTCTGATCCCGGCGCTTCGCGCTGCTGCGGCCGGGAAGACAAAGGTGGCATTGACGAGCGAACGAAGGGCCGCCTTATGACCGACACCGCCCTTGCCGCGCCGTCCCGCGGCCTCAATCCCTTTGCCGGGCTGATGGCTGGCACCGCGGGCCCGGTCACCGTCGTCGTCCTGGCGATCTTCGCGATCTGGTACGTGGCGGCCGTTGCGCTCAACACGCCCTTTCAAATGGACATGTATGAGCGCGGCGATCAGACCGACGTGCCGTTCACACAGCTTGTTTCCGACACGCTCGCCCAGGAACGGCCTGTTCTGCCGGCCCCGCACCAGGTGGCGGTGGAGATCTGGAACACGACGGTTGAAAAGAAAATCACCTCCAAGCGGTCGCTCATCTATCATTCGGGCATTACGCTGTCGTCGACCCTGCTCGGCTTTTTGATCGGCACGGGGCTCGGCATCTTGCTCGCCATCGGCATCGTGCATTCGCGCGTTCTCGACAAATCCCTGATGCCCTGGGTGATTTCCTCGCAGACGATCCCGATCCTGGCAATCGCGCCGATGATCATCGTCGTCCTGAACGCCATCGGCATTTCCGGTCTGCTGCCCAAGGCGATGATCTCGACTTACCTGTCGTTCTTTCCGGTGACCGTCGGCATGGTGAAGGGCCTGCGCTCGCCGGAAATCATGCACATGGACCTGATGCACACCTATTCAGCCACCCGCGTCCAGGCGTTCTGGAAGCTGCGGCTTCCTTATGCCGTCCCCTATCTCTTCACGTCGATGAAGATCGGCATGGCCGCCTCGCTGGTCGGCGCGATTGTCGGCGAACTGCCCACCGGAGCCGTTGCCGGGCTCGGCGCCCGGCTTCTGGCCGGGTCTTATTATGGCCAGACGGTCCAGATCTGGTCGGCGCTCCTTATGGCCGCGTTTCTTGCCGGCACGCTTGTCGCCCTGATCGGTCTTGTTGAACGGCTCACCTTGAAACGCATGGGGATGGCGCGATGAGTTCGTTGGTGGACATCCGGTCGCGGTTCGATACCGCCGCGCTTTTGGCCGGCGGCATTCTCCTGTGCGTTGTGATCGCCGTATTCAGCACGGCATTTGAACCGGACCGCACGGTGTTCGACACGCCGCGCCTCGCGCTCGGTTTCGGGTTCCTGGCGATCCTGGGGGTACGGTACAGCCTCGGATTTGCCCGCCACATGGCCGGCGACGTGGCGCTCGGGGTGGTCGCGGCCCTATCTGCATGGATGCTGATTCCCGTGGTTCATCAGCATGTTGGTGAGGCGGCGTCCGGC
This sequence comes from Roseibium sp., assembly GCA_017643215.1. GTDB lineage: Bacteria > Pseudomonadota > Alphaproteobacteria > Rhizobiales > Stappiaceae > Roseibium. The sequence continues at coordinate 103,202 of JAEPNV010000005.1, forward strand.
TTTTGGGCCCTGGCGGTCGCCTATTGGCTGGCCAGCTGGCTGTTCGTCGAGCGGATGGCGGCGTGGAAACTGACCAACCCATCCCTCACCAGAGCCGTCAATCTCGCGATCCCGATCGTGTTTGGCATCACGCTGCTTGTCTTGTGGGAGCTTGCCGCCAAGGGTTTTGGCATCCCCAAGGTGCTATTGCCCGCGCCCTCTGAAATCTGGGTCCGGCTGACCGGGTCCGTACCGATCCTGTGGGCGGATTTCCAGCAAACCTTCCTGAAGGCGGTCCTGATCGGCTACGCGCTCGGCTGCGGCTCGGCCTTCCTGACCGCCATTGCGATTGACCGGGTGCCGTTTTTGCGCCGGGGATTGCTGCCGATCGGCAATCTCGTGTCTGCGCTGCCCATCATCGGCGTCGCCCCGATCATGGTCATGTGGTTTGGCTTCGACTGGCCGTCCAAGGCGGCGGTGGTGATCATCATGACCTTCTTCCCCATGCTGGTGAACACGGTGTCCGGCCTTGCGGCCGCCGACGCCATGCAAAAGGACCTGATGCGCACCTATGCGTCGAACTACTGGCAAACGCTGATCAAATTGCGCCTTCCCATGGCGATGCCCTTCATTTTCAACGCCTTGAAGATCAACTCCACGCTCGCCCTGATCGGCGCCATCGTGGCGGAGTTTTTCGGCACGCCGATCGTCGGCATGGGCTTCCGGATTTCCACCGAAGTCGGCCGGATGAATGTCGACATGGTCTGGGCGGAGATCGCGATCGCCGCGCTGGCCGGATCGCTGTTTTACGGGATCGTCGCGCTCCTGGAACGGGCCGTCACCTTCTGGCATCCGTCGATCCGGGGCAGCCGGGGGTAACGCGGAGCGCATGGCCCCGGCCCTCCCGTCGTCCTTGACGGACTTGATCCACTGTTGTCGGGTTTAACCCGGTTGTGGGATGCTCGTTGTCGGCCCGCATGCTTCACTCTGCCGCCCCGGCCACCGAGCCGGGGCCCAGCACGTTGCGGAAGGTGCTGTTTTCCAGAACAAAATTCAGCGGTTGCTGGTTCCCGGACGGCCGCTCACGCGGCCTCCGGGACGGCATCGAATAGCCGGTCACGCTCATGCCAGATCGCATGTCCATGCGCGTTTTGAACGCGCAAAGCGCAATGGGGTCAATGACATAGGCCGCCCCGATCCCTGCCTTCGTCATTGCCGGACTTGATAAAGCCTGCCCCGGGCTTGACCCGGGGGCAATCCAGTCCGTGATCTTGCCTCACGGACGATCGTGCAAGCGGGACCGAAACGGAATGGATCCCATGGTCGAGCCATGGGATGACGATCGAGGACGGGGCAAAAGCCGGGGCACACCCTCCTGACAAACCAAAAACCTTATCCACGCCCCCGGTCGCTGGCCGTATACTCATCCCGTTCCTGTCAGGCGGGGCCCGGGGCGGACCGGCCGGATCCAGGTGGCAGGAACCGGGTTTTGAGGTTTTTCCGAACGGCGTAACGGACCGGCCTGAAGATCCGGTGACCGGCGGACTTTTCTGCCGCTGCGGGGTCTGGCGCAGCGTCTCAGAAAAGCCGCGTCTCGTATCCGGCAGCCGGTGCGCCACACCCCACGCACCGCGCGCAGAAACGAGAAAGGCACAACAGCCGCGTCACTTTGGGAACCAGAACCCGGGCAGGCGTTTGGCCGTGCCACTTCCCACCCTCTTTTATGCACCCGGCACGTCCCGGGCGCCTGCCATCCCGTTCTTTTTGGGAACGGGCGACGAAAGATCCAAACGCCGGGGAGAGATCCCGCGGCGCTGTTGGTGCTGAACGCGACCACCCTCTTGCGCCTTGCGTCCGGCGTGACGGGGAAGCTCGAGACAGTCACCTCTCCCCACTGGGGAGAGGGAGCCGGACGCCGTGGGTTGAACCGCGCACCGACCGATCAATGACCCCTCATACCACCTTCTGGTGCACCTCGATCACGTTGCCTTCCGGGTCCATGAAAAACACCTGGTGCCATTCCTTGGCAAAGGCGGTGCCATAATCGGAATAGGGAATGCCCTTTTCGTCGAGCAGACGCAAAAACGCGGCCAGATCGTCGGTGCGGAAGGCGATGTGGCCGCGGTCGACCGGGTTAATCACCTGACCGTTGTTGAAGGCGATATCCAGGGCCCGTTCGGCGAGGTGCATCTGCATCTTGCCTTCGGTGGCAAAGCGGATCTGGCCGCTGTAACCACTTGAGCCGGTCGCCTCGGTGCGCGGGAACTTCTCCTGGGGAATATCGTCAAGGCCAAGCACGTTGACGTAAAAGTCGTGCATCCGGTCGACATTTTCGGAGACGAAATTGATGTGGTGGAATTCCAGTTTCATCGGGCGCTGTCATCTTTTGTTGAGGATCTTGGCTTGACTGTACCCGCCGGGTCATGCGCCCGCCACACCCGCCGCGCAGGTTTTGGTCTTGCCAAACCGGGCCGGCAAACCAAGTGTTGGGAGCACGCTGGAAAGACCCGCCATGACGTTCGTCCCTGCCGCCATCCTTATTCTCACCCTGCTGACCGGCGCCGCGCTCGCGGTGTATCCGGAGGACGAGGAGCACTCGCCGCCGGTGCCAACGCCGACGTCGAGCGACTGTCCGGACGGGAAAGCCTGGGATGCGGGGCTGGAACGTTGCATCGACCTCAAAGCCGGATCTTTCACCGACAACGACCGGTACCGGGCCGCCCGGGAACTGGCCTATGCGGACCGGTTCACGGCCGCTGATCTGGCGCTGGATGCCATGGTGAACCAGTTGGACCCGCGTCTTCTCACCTATCGCGGTTTTCTGGCCCGAAAGCGGGGCGACTGGCCGGCGGCCGAAGGGTTCTATCAGGCGGCCCTGCAGGCCGATCCGGACAATCTTCTCGCCCGTTCCTATCTTGGCATGGGACTGATCGTGAACGGCAATCTGACGCGTGCGTTCCTGGAGCTGAAGGAAATCCAGGCGCGGGGCGGCCGGGGCACATGGCCCGAGCAAGCGCTTCTGGAGGCAATCCGGTCCGGCGGCTCGACGGCCTATTAGGGTGTGCAGAGTGGCCGGAGACCGCGCCGTCTTCATTGTCTGTTTACCATAACGTGGTGGGGTGAGGCCGGATCAATCTGCTCAGACCATGGACAAAGCCACCGGGTTTTCCAGGGCCATGCTCGGGCGTGTCCGGGGCATCCACAGGCCGCCGGGTTTTCTGGATCCTCGGGACGTTGCCCGAGGAGGACAGACGATCGGATGAGGTTTGTCACGAGGCTGAGCGGGTTCCACCGGCGGGTCCGAGGAGAACACAGTTATGGCACATCACTTGAGCCGCCGCGGCTTTGTGGTTGGACTTCCGTTTGTTCTGGCCGCGTGCCAAAGCCAGCGGCAGGCTGCCGTCCAGGCCGGGCTGACGCGAAGGGCCGATGGTACGCCCGACTATGCCCTGGCCTATGCGCCGATCCGGGATGGCGGGTTTTCCCTGCCGGCCATCCAGTATCAGAATTTCGACCCGAAATACCTCCGCCAGACGGTCTATTATCCGACCCGGCATGCGCCCGGGACCATCATTGTCGATCCGAAACGGAAGTTCTTGTACCTGATCCAGTCCGGCGGCCGGGCGGTCCGCTACGGGATCGGTGTCGGACGGGCGGGATTTGCCTGGAGCGGCGAGGCGGAAATCCGGTTCAAGCGCGAATGGCCGAAATGGTTCCCGCCCGACGAAATGATCGCCCGGGAACCGCGCCTGGAAAAGTACCGCGACGGTCAGGAAGGCGGCCCGGGCAATCCGATCGGCGCGCGCGGGCTTTATCTGTGGCAGGGCAACAAGGACACGCTCTACCGCATCCACAGCACGAACCAGCCGCAAAGCATCGGCACCAATGCCTCCTCGGGCTGCATCCGCATGTGGCATCAGGACGTGATCGACCTTTATGACCGGGTCGAACTCGGCGCCAAGGTCGTCGTACTGGGGTAGTCGCGGTCCACGGTCCGGTCTCCGCAAAAGGCTCTATTGCGCTGCACAAGAGCCGGCGCTAGGCTCGCGTGCTCAAGAATTCAGCACCGGTTCCAAATATGCTGCAGCCCGCCCGCGATCTCGAAACGCTTCGCGCCCGTTTTTCCTGGAGATTGCCCGCTTCCTACAACATCGCCGCCAGCACCAGCGACCGTTGGGCGACCGAGGCGCCGGACCGGCTGGCGATCCGTCATGTGGCCGCGGACGGCGACCGGGCCGATTGGACCCATCTCGAACTGAACCGCGCGGCCAACCGGTTCGCCAACACGCTTGTTGCCAAGGGGATCACCCGCGGCGACCGGGTGGCTCTGTTGTTGCCGCAAGGTCCTGACGTGGCGATCGCCCATCTTGGCATTTACAAATGCGGCGCGATCGCCGTGCCTCTCGCCTCGCTGTTTGGCCTGGAGGCGCTGACATACCGCCTGTCGGATGCCGGCGCGCGGGCGTTGGTCACCGATGCGGCCGGACTGGCCAAGCTCGCTGAAATCCGGGCGGACCTGCCGGATCTGTCGCTGGTGATCTCCGTTGACGGCCCGGCCGGCGGCGCCGAGGGGCTGCAGGATCTCCTCGGCGCGGCCGCGGACCGGTTCGACACGGCGCCGACCACGCCGGACGATCCGGCGCTGATGATCTACACCTCCGGGACGACCGGCCAGCCGAAAGGCGTTCTGCATGGCCACCGCGTGCTTTTGGGCCATATGCCGGGCATTGAAATGTCGCAGAATTTCCTCGGCCAGCCGGGCGACCGGCTCTGGACCCCGGCGGACTGGGCCTGGGCCGGCGGGCTCTTGAACGCGCTGTTTCCCGCCCTGCACCTGGGCGTTCCGGTGATCTCCCACGCGGTGAAAAAATTCGATCCCGAGCACGCCTTTCACCTGATGGAGGCAGAAGCCATTCAAAACGCCTTCATTCCGCCGACGGCGCTGAAAATGCTGCGTGCGGTCGACCGGCCGGCCGAGCGTTTCAAGCTCGCTTTGCGGTCGGTGGGATCGGCCGGTGAATCGCTGGGGCGTGAAACCTATGACTGGTTCGAGGATGAATTCGGATTTGCCGTCAACGAATTTTATGGCCAGACCGAGTGCAATGCCGTGCTTGGATCGTGTGCCGTGGCCGGTGTCTCGCGGTCCGGCGCGATCGGCAAGGCCGTTCCCGGGCACGAGGTGGCAATCGTCGATGGATCGGGCAATGTCCTGCCGCGTGAAGAACCCGGCCAGATCGCGGTCAAGCGGCCGGACCCGGTGATGTTCCTTCAATACTGGAACAAACCGGAGGCGACGGCGGACAAGTTTGCCGGCGACTGGATGATGACCGGCGATCAGGGCGTTCAGGACGCGGGCGGATATGTCCACTTTTTCGGCCGCGATGACGACATCATCACCTCGGCGAGTTACCGCATCGGTCCGGGCGAGATCGAGGACTGCCTGTTGCAGCACCCGGCGGTCGCCTTGTCGGCCGCGGTCGGCAAGCCCGATCCGCTCCGGACCGAAATCGTCAAGGCTTATGTGGTGCTCAAGGACGGGCGCGACGGCGATGATGCGCTGGTCGAAGACATTCAGGAGTTTGTCCGTGCCCGGTTGTCGGCCCATGAATATCCAAGGGAAATCGCCTTTGTGCCGGAACTGCCAATGACCACCACGGGAAAGGTCATCCGGCGCAAGCTGCGCGAACTCGCGCGGGCCGAAAGCGCGCTCACCGCCGCGGTTTGAGCAGTCTGCGGGCGAAGCCGCGGGCCGATTGGGCGAGATTGACGTCGACTTCGCCGGCTTTCAACAGGGCCCGCCCGGCCGGAGACCGCGCCTGAAGAAGCGTTGCGGTGTCGACCGTGCCGCGCCACAGCGGTCCGATCATCGGATGACCTGGAACGGCGAGCGAATCGGCGCCGGAAATGTCCGGATCGGCAAGGTTCTGTTTCATCGCAAACAGCGCGATCTGCGCGCCGGGTGAATAGCGCGCAAACGTTTCGTCAAACGCGATCTTCCAGGAAAAGATCCGTCCCGCCTCGCGCAAAAGCACCAGCATCGCAACCGGGCGGCCGGAGACCGTCAGGCGGTCGATGAGCACGCCGTCGGTGGCCGCGCGGGTTGCGATCATCTGACGGGCGAACGCAGCCGTTTGAGCCTGGCAGGCGAGCGCTGTTCCGGACCGGCCTTTCCATCCGGCGGCTTCCAGTTCAAGGAACTGCTCGAACACGCCGGCCGCCTTCGGCCCCGAAATCCGGTTCAGGCTCACCTCGCCCTGCTCCTCAAGGCGGCGCATCAAGCGGGTCAGTTCCTTGCGGCGTTTGCCGCTGAAGGCGGCGGCAAATTGCGCTTCCCCCTTGGCGCCCGCATCGTGGGCGGCGCGGCTTGCCTGGCGGGCCAGCGTCCATGTCCAGCCGCGGTCCACGGTCAGAAACTGTGCCGCGCTCGTGCTGTCGAGCGGCAGGTACGGCACGGCCACAAGAGGCGTGCCGGCGATCGTGGTGAGCGCTTTCAAGAACAGATCGACCGCTTCCGGCGGCGCGGCCCGGTCCATCAGCGGCGTGCCGAGGGGTGCGTATTCGGTCGCCCAGACGGTGGCCGCCGGCACGCATTGTCCGATCCGGCGGCGGCCGACCGGCGCGGCGATGAGCCAGTTTCCCAAGGTCCGGTTGAACACGACGGCGAGTTTCAGACCCCGCGGTCCGAGGTGGCGCACAAACGGGATCAGGAACTGCGGACCGAAAAACGGGTTGGCATCGCTGGCCCCTTTGGCAAGGGCCTGCCAGGCGGCCAGGTCGACGCTGTCGGACAGTGGATCGATGGCCACCATATCCAGGTGCGGGGCAAGGCGGGGCGGCATCACGTTCACCGGCGTGCCCTTCCCGAGAGAAGAATGGGCAGGATGAACGTGTGAACGTTGAGTGTCCTTAACGCAGCGATCGCCAGGCAGGTGGCTTCAAACAGGATGGCAAGGCTGGTGGCGAGCGCTGCCCCGGCAAGCCCCAGCCACGGGATCAGCACGAGATTCAGGGCGACATTGGCGACGAATGTGCTGGCGTAGATGAGGGCGCAAAGGCGCTGGTGGCCGGACATGCTCAAAAGGGCGTCGGCCGGGCCGACCGCCGCCCGGGCAAGCACGCCGATCATCAAGATCGCGATCAGCGGATAGCCGCTGGTGAATTCGGAGCCGAACAGGCGCAGCAGGAGCGGCGCGATGACCAAAAGCCCGAGACCGGCCGCCAGAGACGGCCAGAAGGTCCAGAGCGTGGCCTGCCGGACATAGGCGGTGAGACCGGATTGATCGCCGGCATGGATGAACCCGGAAAACCGGTGCGCGGAGGCCGCGCGCACGGCGAAATAAACGAAATGCACCAGGGCGAGCGTCTTGGACGCGGCGAAATAGACGGCCACTTCTTCCGGGCTGTGCCAGAAACTGACCATGATCACGTCGGCGCTGGTGATCAGTTGCAAGAACCCCTCGACCATCAGCATGGGCAGGGAGATTGCAAGCCAGGGCCTCAGGTCGGTTTGTTTGGGTCCGGCGGAGACCTTGGCCGCCAGGCGGCCGTTCAGCCGGATGAACTGGTAAAGCGCAACGCTCCATGTGGCGGCAACGGCCGCGGCGGCCGCGGTCAGGGCGTTGACCTGCTCGCCGGCCAGCATGAAAGCGGCAAGGAGGATCAATATGGCGACCGGCCGCCAGATATAGGTCGGCTGCATCGCCAGCATCGGCCAGTCGTATGTGCGGGCGATGCCGTCCTGCACGCTGCCAAAGGCGAACAGCGGAATGGCGAAAAACGCAAACGCCATCGGCAGGATGTAATAGGGCTCGATGGTGTCGCGCAGCACGAAGATGAGCGCGACGCCAACGATTGCGATCATGGTGGCCATGCCAAGCGCGATCAGGCGGCTGGTCGCCAGGAAGCCGCGCAGCCGGTCCATGTCACCGGCCTGGTGGTATTGGGGAATGAACCGGCTCGGCGAGCTGGAAAACCCGCCGCAGGCCATGGCGCCCAAAATCACCACCCAGGTCCAGGCGACGGAATAAATGCCGTATTCATGGGCGCCCATCCAGCGGGCCAATAGGATCTGGGACAGGTAGGCAAGGGCCGCGCCGCCGACGCGAATTGCAAATGTTGTCAGCGCCATGCGCCCGGCCGCGGAGGTCGCGCTGTTTTCGCCGCCCAAAAGTGCGCCCGCCCGCGTGACCAGCGGCGTGAGGGCCGGCAGGGCGAGGACGTGCTGGAGACGCTGGGTCCAGAAACTGGCTGTTGGACGCACGTTTGCTTCCCGGGAACAGGGTTTGTCTCGGTTTCCTTCGTAGTAATGACATGAGGGCCTTAAGATTCCGTCGCTTGGCGGAATGGGGCTGAGGCGGCCCTGTCACAGATGCGTGAATGCGGCGTTCTACTTAACATAACGCCGCGGATTCAGGGCTCTAAAAGAGTTCAGGATTCTTCTTGACTCTGCGGCCCGTCTCCGGAATCAATAGGAACAAAGAGAGAACAAACCTGCAGCTGATTGGAGCCGCCGTGCACCGAGCTTCCCAGGACAGGGCGGATCAGCGCGCCCATATTGCCGAACTGCGCCGCCGTATCGCGGCTCTTGAGGGCCGCCTCCCCTCAAATGCGCAGTTTGGTCCGGCCCCTGCTTTTGCCTCATTCCAGCAGGGGCCGGCCGGCCTTCAAGGAGCTGGCCCTGGGCAGGATGCGCCAGGCGCCGGCGGACCGGTTCAAAAGGATGGCCCGCTGTCCTCCCGCCTCGCCTTCGGCGTTGAGGCCGTGGATGGACTGTTTCAAGCCGGCGGCGTGGCGCTTTGCACCTTGCACGAGGTGGTCGGTGCCCACAGCCGGGATGCGGGGGCGGTGTCCGGGTTTGCTTTGGCACTGCTTGCCTGCGCCATGGCGCGGCGATCCGGGCATATCCTGTGGGTCGCGGCGCCGGATGCGGTGCGCGAGCAGGGCCGGTTTCATGGGCCCGGCCTTTGCCAGTTCGGGGTGGATCCGGGCCGGATCGTGGCCGTGTTTCCCCGGCGCATGGACGAAGCGCTGTGGGCGTTGGAAGAAGGCGCGCGCTGTTCCGCGCTGGCGGGGGTGATCGGCGAGGTTCAGGGCGACAGCCGGCTTCTCGGCCTGACGGCCACGCGCCGGCTTTTGCTCAGGGCGCAGGAGGCGGATGTGCCTGTGTTCTTGGTGCGCCACGGGGTGGCGGACGCGCCGACGGCCGCGCTCACCCGCTGGTGCGTTACGCCCCGTCCGTCAAAGGCGCCGGCGCTCTCCCGGCAGGGCCCGCATGAGGGGCTCGGACGTCCGGGCTGGCAGGTGTCACTGACCCGAAACCGCGACGGCCGTCCCGGCCGCGCCGATCTGGAGTGGGCCCATGCGGCGAGACAGTTTTCTGCGCCAGCGCGTTCTCTCGCTCTGGTTTCCCGATCTTCCGGCGGACCGGATCATCCGCCGGCTGAACGCCTCCGCGCCGCCCGCGGCACGGGCGGCTGAACCGCCGTTTGCGGTGGTGGCCAAAACCGGCAATGTGCAGCGGCTGTGCGCCCTTAATCAGACGGCCCAGGCCCTTGGGCTGAAGGCCGGCGGAAACCTGGCCGATGCGCGGGCCCGGGTGCCGCATCTTTTGATCGAGGAGGCGGCCCCGGACAAGGACGCGGCCCTGCTGGACCGGTTGGCCGATTGGTGCGACCGGTATACGCCCCTGGTCGCCCTGGACGGACCGGATGGCCTGTTCCTCGACATTACCGGCTGCGCGCACCTGTTTGACGGCGAGGCCGCGCTGCTTGCCGATGCGCTCAAACGGCTTCACCGGCAAGGCTTCACGGTGCGCGGCGCGATCGCCGGAACCCCCGGCGCGGCCTGGGCAAAGGCGCGCTACGGCACCGGCGGATGTGTGCCGCCCGGTCAGGAACAGGCGGCGCTTGAAGGATTGCCGGTCGCTGCTTTGAGGCTGGCGCGGGACGTTGCCGAAGGGCTTGAACGGGTTGGCCTGTCGACGGTCGGCGCGCTCAGCGGCCGGCCCCGGGCCCCGCTGGCAAACCGTTTCGGCGTTGAGCTAATCCAACGGTTGGACCAGGCGCTTGGCCGGGAAAGGGAAGCCATTTCGCCGCGGTTTGCCGTGCCTCTGGTGGTCGCCGAACGGCGGTTTTTCGAACCGATCGGGCGCATGGAGGATGTGCAGGCGGTGCTCCTGTCGCTCGCCGGGCAGGTCGCGGAGGCTTTGGAACGCCGTGTGGAGGGCGGCCGGGCGTTTGAAATGAGCCTGTTTCGGGCCGATGGCGCGGTTCAGCGGGTCGTTGTCGGCACCAGCCGGCCCTTGCGTGCGCCCAAACGGATCCTGGCGCTGTTTGCCGAAAAGCTAAAAGCGGACGAAAGCGTTCTGGATGCCGGCTATGGCTATGATCTGATCCGGCTGTCGGTTCTGGAGGCCGAGGCGGCCGCGCCCGATCAACTGGCGCTTGCCGGCAAAGGCCAAGCGCAGGCCGAAGCGGATCTCACCGGACTGGTCGACCGGCTCGGCGCCCGGCTCGGGATTGACCGTGTCACCCGGCTTTTGCCCGTCGACCGTCATCTGCCGGAAAGCCAGACCGGATTTGTGCCCGCGGCGATCGCACGCGAGGACGCGCTCTCCTGGGTCGGCTTCGGCGGCACGGATTTCGGTCTGGGCCATCTGCAGAAGGACGGCGATCCGGTGCAGGCCGAAATTCCGGCCGCCGGGGGCTTTTCAGAGGAGTTTGGCGCCGACTGGCAGCAGATCCCTCTGGAAATTCCGCTTGTCCGGCCCTTGCGCCTGATTGATCCGGCCGAGCCCGTGGAGGCCGTCGCCGTCGTGCCCGAAGGTCCGCCCTTGCGCTTCCGGTGGCGTCGGGTGCTTTACAAGGTCGCGCGGTCGGAAGGGCCGGAGCGCATTGCCCCGCCCTGGTGGGTCGGCGCGCCGGATGCGCCGCCGCCGGATCAGACCGCCGTCACCCGCGACTATTTCCGGATCGAGGATGAGGACGGCCGCCGGTTCTGGCTCTACCGGGAAGGCCTTTACGCCCGCGAGACCACCCAGCCGCGCTGGTACATGCAAGGCGTTTTCGCATGATCGGGACACCGTCCTTCGCCGAATTGTGCACGGCCAGCAACTTTTCCTTCCTTCACGGGGCGTCGCATCCGGAGGAATTGGCGATGATGGCCTCCGCGCTTGGTCTTGCCGGTTTTTCCGTGGCCGACCGCAACTCCATGGCCGGGGCGGTGCGCGCGCATATGGCGGCCAAGGAAACCGGGGCCCGGTTCGTGCCCGGCTGCCGGCTCGCCTTTCTGGATGGTACGCCCGATCTTCTGGTCTGGCCGAAGGACCGGGACGCCTATGGCCGGCTGACCCGGCTCCTGACCGTCGGCAACCGCCGGGCCGACAAGGGCGAATGTCATCTCCTGCGGGACGACCTGGAGATCCTGGGCCATGGTGCGGCGCTGGCGCTGGTGATGCCGCCCGGCCTGCCGGAGCCGGCCGGGCTCTCGGCCGCGCTCTCGGAGCTGAAAGACCGGTTCGGCCGTGATCTGCGGCTGGCCGTCCAGCTTCCCCATGGGGCGGCCGACCGGCGGCGGCTCGATCTTGCGATTGAGGTTGCCGGCCGGGTGAAGGTGCGGCTTCTGGCCACCAACGACGTTCTTTATCACGATGCCGGCCGGCGGCCCCTCCAGGACGTTTTGACCTGTATCCACCTCCATGAGCGGCTGGAGACGGCCGGCCGCCGCCTTGAGATCAATGCCGAGCGGCATCTGAAAGGCGCTGACGAGATGGCCCGGCTTTTTGAGACCGCGCCGGAGGCCGTGCGGGAGAGCCTCTTGATCCTCGAGGAGGTCGGCTTTTCGCTGGATGATCTGGCCTATGAATATCCGGAGGAGCCGAGCGGTGAAAGCGCAACGCCGCAGGCGGAACTGGAGCGGCTGGCCGCTGAAGGCGCCGCGCAGCGCTATCCGGGCGGCGTGCCGGACACGGTGCAAAAGGCGATCGACTATGAGCTCGCCCTGGTGGCCGAGCTGGAGTATGCGCCGTACTTCCTGACCGTTTACGACATCGTCCGCTTTGCCCGCACGCGCGGGATCCTGTGCCAGGGGCGGGGATCGGCGGCCAATTCGGCCGTGTGTTTTTGCCTCGGCATCACCGAGGTGGATCCGGTAAGGGCCGATCTTCTGTTCGAGCGCTTCATTTCGCCGGAGCGGCGCGAGCCGCCGGACATTGACGTTGATTTCGAACACGAGCGGCGCGAGGAGGTCATCCAGTACATCTATGAAAAATACGGCCGGGAGCGGGCCGGGCTGGCGGCGACCGTGATCACCTACCGCACGCGCTCGGCCTTGCGCGAAGTCGGCAAGGCGTTCGGCCTGTCGGAGGATGCCATCGGCGCCCTGTCCGGCACGATCTGGGGCCATTCGGCGGCCGGTCTTGAAGAGGCCCGCGTGCGCGAGGCCGGACTTGACCCGGATGATCCGATGCTGACCCAGATGCTGTCGCTCGTGCGCACGCTGATCGGCTTCCCGCGGCACCTGTCGCAGCATGTCGGCGGGTTCGTCATCACGCGCGGCCGGCTCGACGAGGTCGTGCCGATCCAGAACGCGGCGATGGAGGACCGCACGGTCATTGAATGGGACAAGGACGATCTCGACGCGCTGGGCATCTTGAAGATCGACATTCTGGCGCTGGGCATGCTCTCGGCCATCCGCAAGGCGCTCGACATGCTGTCGGAGTCTTATGGCCTGGACCTGACGCTTTCCAGCATTCCACCGGAGGAAAAGGAGGTCTACGCCATGCTGTGCCGGGCGGATTCGGTCGGCGTGTTCCAGGTCGAAAGCCGGGCGCAGATGACCATGCTGCCGCGGCTCAGGCCCGAAGCCTTCTATGATCTCGTCATCGAGGTGGCGATCGTGCGGCCCGGCCCGATCCAGGGCGACATGGTGCATCCGTATCTGCGCCGCCGCCAGGGGCTGGAACAGGTCACCTATCCGAGCAAGGAGCTGGAGGCGGTGCTCGGCAAGACGATGGGCGTGCCGCTGTTTCAGGAACAGGCCATGAAGATCGCCATTGTCGCGGCAGGGTTCACGCCCGGGGAAGCCGACAGGCTGCGCCGGGCCATGGCGACGTTCCGCCGGGTTGGCACGATCGGCACGTTCCAGACCAAGATGATCGAGGGCATGACACAAAACGGCTATGAGCGCGACTTCGCCGAACGCTGCTTCCGCCAGATCGAAGGCTTCGGCGAATACGGGTTTCCCGAAAGCCACGCGGCCAGTTTCGCGCTCCTGGTCTATGCCTCCTCCTGGATCAAGGCCCGGTATCCGGACGTCTTTTGCGCGGCGCTTTTGAATGCCCAGCCGATGGGCTTTTACGCACCCGCCCAGCTCGTGCGCGATGCCCGCGAGCACGGGGTGGAGGTGCGCGAGGCCGACATCAACCTGTCCGACTGGGACGCGATCCTGGAGCCGGGCGTTGCCGCGTCCGGCCGGCTGCACCGCCGGCACCTTGAGATGTCCGGCGTCATTCAGGCGACCCACGCGGTCAGGCTTGGCCTTCGCATGATCAAGGGCGTGAAGCAGGAGGACATGGAGCGGCTGATCGCGCTGAGGGGAGAAGGGTATGATTCCGTGCGTGATCTGTGGCTGCGCACCGGGCTCGGCCGGCCGGTGATCTTGAAGCTTGCCGAGGCCGACGCCTTCCGCTCGCTCGGTCTCGACCGGCGGGCGGCGGTCTGGACCGCCCAGGGCCTGGAGCAGGGCGGCGCGCGCGACCGGCTGCCGCTGTTCGACACAGCAGAACTGGGCGATCTCAGACCGGAGCCGGATGCGGATCTGCCGGCCATGCCGCCCGGTGCCCATGTGATGGCCGATTATCAGACCTTGAGCCTGTCCTTGAAGGCCCATCCGGTGGCGTTCGTGCGCCCGGCGCTCACCCGTCTGAAGGTGCTGCCCTGTGCGAGGCTTGAAGAGACTCGGTCCGGCCGTTCGGTCACGGTTGCCGGGCTTGTTCTGGTCCGGCAGCGGCCGGGATCGGCCAAGGGCGTCATTTTCATGACGCTGGAGGACGAGGGCGGCATCGCCAATGTGATTGTCTGGCCGAAAGTGTTCGAAAAATACCGGCCGCTGGTGCTCGGCGCCCGGTTCTTGAAGGTCCGCGGCCGGCTGCAATCAGAATCCGGCGTCATTCACGTGGTCGCCGATCATGTGGAGGATGCAACGCCGCTGATGGTGGACCTGCCCGGCCTGTCGCTCACCGATGCCGGTCTGGCCCGGGCCGATGAAGTGAAGCGGCCGGTGATTGAACTCTCCGAAAAGATCAAGCCGGCGAGCCGCCTTGCCCAGCTCGTGCGCGAGGTGCCGGAGCTGCGCCAGGACATTTCGCAGCTCAAACCGGAAAAGCTCAAAGCCCTGCCCGGCGGCCGCAATTTTCATTGATGTTTGATGCTTATCCTCACACCCGAAAGGGCCCATCCCGATCCTTGACACATTCCCACTTGCCCCCTGACGGTGCCCAATCGGCGCCGAGCATATGGAACGTGTCGACGCCGGCCGTTACGCTCCAGCGACAACGTCGCATCTCCCCGGAATTTTTAATCCGAAAACCAGAGCCTGGCTGGGCGGTCAAAGCCTTGATAAAAATTCACCACTTTGGGTTCCTCAAAACAAACTGAGAGGATCCCTCCGCTTCCTCTCGCCCGCCGCTCCACCTTAGTCACGTCGTCCAAAGGGCCCAGCATCCCAGTTGTCACAATGGTGCGGGGCGTTCATACGAAAAAGGGATCGGACCCCCGGCCTCGACTACGAAACCGCATCTTCGGGTTCATTGCGTGCGGATGGCGACCTGAAGATGTCCCTGCGCAGATCGCGGGCCACTCCAATGGCGGAACACCACAATGGCACGTAAAGCTTCGATCACTCTTGAAAACCTGATGGAACTCGGTCCGGAAAAACTGGCTCAACTGGTGCTGGGGGAAGCCGAACGCGATGCCGCCTTTCGAAAAAGGGTATCTACCGCGCTTGCCGCGAAGAAGGGCCCGGAAAGCGTCGCCAAGATTATCGACCGCCGGCTCGCGGCGCTGGAAAAGGCCCGCAGCTTCATCGACTGGGATAAGGCGCGGGCCTTTCGCGATGACCTGGCCGCGACGGTTGCCACGACGGCCGATGAGCTCGGCACGGCCGCCCCGGTTATGGCCGTGGACCGCCTTGTGCGCTTCATCGCCACGCATGAAAGCGTGTTCGAGCGGGTGGATGACTCGTCCGGTCGCATCCAGGATGTCTACGATCAGGCCATCGCGGACGCCGGCGCGTTGACGTCAAATCTCCCACAGGACGAAAAAGCACTCCTGCCGGAAAAGATCATGGCAGCGCTCGGCGACACCAGTCACGGCTATCTTGTGGATGCGGCACGGGTGGTCATTGAGCATCTGCCGGCCGACGTCTTGCGAAACTGGGAGGCGGAACTCGCCCGGTTGCAGGAAGACCAGGAGGCGGAAGATAGAAGATCAAAGGACCGCTACATCTTCTCCAGCGCCCGGCAATATCACGACATCCGGCAGATCATTGCCGACAATCTCGGCGATCTCGACGGATTGATCGCCCTTGAGGAAAACAAGCATCCGAATCTGCAGGATACAATCGGCATCGCCGAACGATTGCTTGAGGCGGGCCGTCACAAAGAGGCGCTTGACTGGGTCAGGCGTGATCAACCCGGCGGGTTGAAGGTCATGACCGTCGCCGACCTGGCTGACGGACTGAAACCGCGGCTTGTTTCGTCGTCCCGGCGCACGAGCCTCGAAGCGACCATCTTTGACGCCCTTGGACAGAAGAGCCAGGCGCTATCGCTCCGGTGGTCGGCCTTCGAGACAACGCTCGACGCCGACATGTTGCGCGAGTATGTCAACGCCCTCCCGGATTTCGAGGAGTTTGACGCCCTGGACAGGGCATTCGGTCATGTTCTGTCTTCGGATAGGATTTACAGCGCGCTGGCGTTTTTCATGGAATGGCCGAGGCTTGATCTCGCCGCCAAGAAGGTTCTGGCGCATCGGGGCGAATGGGACGGAGGCCAGTACGATTTGCTGCGGTCTGCCGCTGACCATTTGCTCCAGGATCACGCTTTGGCCGCAACCATCCTTTATCGCGCCTTGATCGACGACATACTGGACCGCGCCCGTTCAAAAGCCTATCCGCATGCCGTGCGTTACTTGAAAAAACTCGATGCGCTCGCTGCCGCATCCGACACCGATGCCACATGTGTCGAAGGTGTCGTGACACATGCCGATTACCGGGCCGGCCTGCAAAAGAAACACGGCCGGAAGATGAGCTTCTGGGCGCGGGTCAATTAGGTCCGATGGCGGCGGCTTTCGTCGGTACCATCGTCGGATCGCCCATGTCGAAACAACCAAGCAACGATGCGGGAATTAAACGTCAGGCCAAATCTCGACCGGTCGTCGAAGTGACATTCACCGCCCCTGATCCGTGATCTGGGTGGAGAACGGATGTTCGCGGTGGTTCCAACGGACCTCTGGTTGAGATGGACTCCAATCGGGTGCATTCAGATCCGGCTTTGGATGGCAAAAGCGCCACAGGACACAATCGGGGATCCGGTTTATGCGCCGGGTGTCTGGCGCTGCCGGACACGCTGAAATCCGCCAATGGCCCGCGTGATCATGGCGAGCCAGATCAGACTCGTGATGGCGCCAAGCGCCGCCGCGATGGGCCGCCCGAAGAAGCCGAGCACGTCGCCGCGGGCGATGGTCATGGAGGTGATGAAGCTTTGTTCAACAAGCGGGCCGAGGACGATCCCCAGAATGATCGGCGCAATCGCGAAATCACGTGACTGCAGGATATAGGCCAGCACGCCCAGCACGATCATGACCAGAACGCCGAACATGGTGTTGTTGATGGCGTATGCGCCAACCACGCAGAATAAAAGGATCGCAGCATTCAGATAGGCGGGCGGCACCTTGAAGATGTACCGTGCCGCCTTGGCTGCGGCATAGCCGAACGGAATGAGAAGCAGATTGGCGAGCACAAAGACCAGAAGGACCGCGTAGAAATTGTGCGGATTGACCGTCAGAAGCTGCGGGCCCGGTTCCATCCCCTTCATGAACAGCACACCGACCGCAATCGCCGTGACCGCATCGCCGGGAATGCCGAACACCATGGCCGGGATCCAGGACGAGGACAAGGCTGCGTTGTTCGTAGCACCGGCCTCCACCAGGCCTTCGGGGTGGCCGGTGCCGAACTTTTCCGGTGTTTTTGAACTCCGCTTCGCGAGCGAATAGGTGATCCATGCGCCGAGGTCGCCGCCAATGCCCGGCAGAGCGCCAATAACGGATCCGGCCGCCGCGCCGCGCAGCAGATTGAGCCTGTAGCGGCCAAGCGTGGCGCCGACGCCGGCAAAGGGATTGGTGAGCTCGGCTTGCGGCGCGGTCTGAAGACCCCTGCCGCCATTGCGCAGGATCTCGGCCAGGGCGAACATCCCGATCATGGCCGGTATGAAGCTGATGCCGCCGGCAAGCTCACCGATGCCGAAGGTAAACCGCGGCTGTCCGATCAGCGGGTCGAGGCCGATCTGGGCAATGAACAGGCCAAGCAGCAGGGACAACATGCCCTTGGCGATGCCGCCGCGCGAGACGATCACCGCACAGCTCAGACCCAGGACCGACAGCCAGAAATACTCGAAGCTGGAAAAATTCAGGGCAAACCGGGCCAGCATGGGCGCGGCCAGCATCAGCACGGCGAAACCGAACAGCCCGCCAAAGGCCGCCGCGCAGATGCTGATGCCGATCGCGAGGCCGGCCTTGCCTTTCCGCGTCAGACCATTTGCGTCTTCAACGTAGGCGGCCGACGCCGGCGTTCCGGGAATGCGCAACAGCGCACCGGGTATGTCTCCGGCCGTGATCGCCATTGCGGTGCACGAGATGATGGCGGCGATCGCCGGGACCGGGTCCATATAGAATGTGAACGGTACCAGAAGCGCGGCCGCCATCGTGGCGGTCAGCCCGGGCATCGCGCCGACGAACAGGCCGAATGCGGAGGCCAGCACGATCACGATCAGCGTGTCGGGGGTAAAGACAAGGCCGAAGGCAAGGACGAGCGCGTCCACGGCGTCAAAACGGGCCGCGGGGCAGCGGTACGCGCAGGCCCTGGGTGAAGATCAGATAGATACCCGCGGTGGCAATGGCCGAAAAGAGGATGGCGCCGGTCCAGCGGCCGCCCCCAAGCCTTATGGCGAACACCGAAAACACGAAGCCGCCCGCCAGGAAACCGGCGGACGGCATGACGACGGTCAGCAACGCCAGCGCCGAAACGATCGCGATGGCGTAGCGGTCAAACAGCGGTTCCCGCGCGCCGGCGGCAGAGGCAGGCATGGAGCTGCGCGCCGCGCGCGCCGCTCCGATCGCCATCAAGCCGCCGAAAACGATCATCGCCGTGCCGGTCATGGCTGGAAACAGCCCCGATCCGACGACCATGCCCGCAATGGTGCGGAAGCCGCTGGCAATGATAATGATGCCCGCGCCCAGCGCCGCGAACGCCAATCCGATGATGATGTCTGCCGCATGGCCGGTGCGCATGAACCGCTCTCCGTCGACTGGCCGCGCAGGGCGGGCGGCCGCCGGTTACTGGCCGAGGCCCGCCGCCGAAATGGCCGCGCCGAAAGCCCGGCCGCGGTTTTCAAGGTAGTCGGCAAAGTCCGATCCACCGGCCCATACCACACCGTAGTTGAGCTTTTCCATTTGGTCGCGGAACGCTTGGCTTGCCACGATGCCGTCGAGCGCCTCCGCCAATGTGGCGACAACCTCATCCGGCATGCCGGCCGGGCCACCCACGCCGCGCCAGCCGGCGATGGCGAAATCAATGCCGAGCGCCTCGGTGATCGGCGGCACGTCGGGATGTTTCGGATTGGGTTCGCTGCCCAGGGTCGCGAGCGCGCGGATCTCGCCGGCCTCCATCAACGCCTGGGCTTCGGGAAACTGGACGACGGCAACGTCAATGGCGCCCGATGCCAGGAGCTGGAGGGCCGGCGCGCCGCCTTCCGTGGGCACCCAGTTGCTCTGGCTCCCGTCAAGGCCCAGGCCCTGCACCATCGACACCCATGACAGATGATTGACGCCGCCGAAATTGGCCCCGCTCGCCTGGGTCGCCTGTGGATCGGCCTTCACCGCCGCGGCAAGATCGCCGATCGTCCTGTGGTCCGAATCGGCCTTGACGAAGATCGCCGACGGGTCGGCATTGTAAAGGCCGACCAGCGAATAGTCGGTATAGGCCAGTTCGGCGGAACCGACGGCACCGTACATGGACAGTTCCGTGGTGATGATGCCGATGGTGTAACCGTCCGGATCGGCGTCCCGGATCGCCGTATGGCCGACGATACCGCCTCCGCCGGTCCGGTTGACCACGTTGAATGGCTGGCCAAGCTTATCCTCGAGCATGGTCGCGATGATGCGGCCAGTGGCGTCGGTTCCGCCGCCGGCCGACCAAGGCACGATGACGGTCACCGGACGTTCCGGATAGCCGGCAAACGCAAGATTGCCGGCGGCGAAAAGGCTGATCGCAGCCATCGTGGCCGTCACAAAACGTTTCATAGATCTCCTCCAAACTGCCTGTTTGGCGGCCGGCGACCGCCAATTTATCGGAACCCTCACGCGATGCATGAAATCCCATTATTCGGGATTAACATTCCGCGGCTTCATTGGCAAGATCGATGATCCGGCGTGACCCATTCTCCCAAATTTGTCATAAAACTCTTGTTCTAACGGTCTGAACAATCGGCGATTGACAGATGTTAATGCGGCGGATAACAAACGGGTGTTTCTATAAATTCCATAATGTGGGATTGATTAGGTGGTTCCGGCACCGGGATGCCGGCGATCTTGGTCCACGGGCCGGCGGACCGAACATGGAGGGTTGGATGGTAAACGAGATTGCAGCTTCGGTGCGGGAGAGCCTGACGGGCATCCTGCCGCCGATGACCATGCCGTTCGATGAGGCGGGCGGGCTGGTGACGGACGCGCTCAAGCCCCAGGTCGAGTTCTTGGTCAAGGCGGGCGTGCGCGGTGTGGTCGCGGGCGGCTCAACCGGCGAGGGTCACACCCTGTCCGATGACGAGTTCGCGGCGGCGATGCGCACCGCCCATGATGCGCTTGACGGCCGGGGCGCGTTCGTTGCCGGCTTGATCGTCAATTCGACGCATGAGGCGATCAGCCGTGTCCGCATGCTCGATGGCCTGAAGATCGATGCGCTCCAGGTGACGCCGGCACACTATCTGTTCAAGTCCTCAGCCGAGGCGACCATCCGCCATTTCCGCGCCATCCACGAGGCGACAGGCATCCCGATTCTCATCTACAACGTCATTCCTTGGAACTATCTCAGCGTCGACGCGATGCTGCAGATCATGGACGAGGTCCCAGGCGTCGTCGGCATGAAGCAGAGTTCGGGCGATCTGAAGTCGGTGTCGGATCTCCTGCTGCGGGCCAAACCGGAAAACCTGGTAATCACCGGCATCGATGCGCTTTTATACTCGGCCTTCGCGATCGGTGCCCATGGTGCGATCAGCGCGCTCACCAGCGCTCTGCCAAGCGTCACGGTGAAGCTTTTCAACGCCGCCCAAAACGGCGATCACGAGGCCGGGCGGAACATCCACTTCAAGCTGAACGCGCTTTGGAACGCCATGCCCCACGACAATCTGCCGGCCTGTGTGAAATATGTGCAGCACCGGCAAGGCCTTGACCTATATGGGCCCCGGGCGCCGATGGATCCGATTTCGCCCGCTCAGCGGGCGGCGATCGATTCGGTGCTCGAGCCGGTGCTGGCGCTTGCCGCCGGTGGCGCGCGCGCGGCGTGACGGTCCCGGCGCACACCGTCGGCGGGCCCGGGCTCAAAGGTCCGACCTAGGCCGGCGTTGCGGCGTCACCGGGAAACCCCAGCCGGGCTGACAAGTCCTGTGCGTGCAGCTTGACGGTCTTGGAAATTTCCTCAACGGCACCGGGCATCAGTTCCCAGGCGGTCCCGCTGACGCTGATGGCCGCGAAGGCAGTGCCGGATTCGTTGAAAATGGGGGCCGCGACACAGCGGATGCCGATGTTGTGTTCCTCATTGTCGACCGAGTAGCCGCGCCCGACGATCGCTTCCATTTCGCGGTCAAAGGCGCACCGATCGACGATGGTGTTGCCGGTGAACCTGATCAACTCGGCGCTGAAGACCCGGTCGATGACCTCTTTGGGCTGATACGCCAGAACCGCCTTGCCCACACCCGTGCAATGGGCCGGTGCCTGCTCCATCAGGTTGAGCGAGGTCGACAATTCCTTGTCCGAGCCGATCTTGCGCACGACGAGCACGCCCTGGCCATCGAAGAGCGCGAGATGGACCGACATGCGCGTGATGCGATGGAGCTCCTCCATCGGGCCGACGGATATCCGGTGCAACTCCATGCTGGCGAGCACGGTGCTGCCGAGGCTGAACAGCTTGAGCCCGAGCCGGTAGCCGCCGCGTCTGCGGTCCTGCTCCAGCAGCCCGGCCGAACGCATCGACGAAAGCAATCGGTGCGCGGTGCTCTGCGGAATGTCCAGGCGGCGGGCGATCTCGCTCACCGACAGCACGTCGTCCCTGACAGAAAAACAGTCAAGGACACGCATCACCTTGTAGAGGGACTTGATGCCGTCTTCGGTATTCGCTTTCTTCATCTCACCTCAACCGAACAATCAAGCGGCCCGACCATCGAGACGGCCTCCAAGTCGGCGCTTCCGCTAACCTTCATGGCAACGCTTTCTGCCTCATCTCGACCGCCGGGCCAATTGAAAGTCAAGGTCGGCGGCTGATCTTGCAAGGCAGCGGCCGCAACGCCTGGACCTTGCCCGCGCCCGCTGACCACCGCGATGGCGCCAAACCGGCGGCCAACCTGGCGCCGCTCCTTTATCATTATTCGGGATAAAAAGTCGAATTTTCTGTATATTTTGACCCAAAGCGCCTGTCAAACCCGAAAAATTATCAATTATCAGCTTGGAAATCTTATTATAGTCCGTATTGTGGGATAAGAAAGTTCCGCTTGACGCGTTTCGAACGATGGCGCGCCGGGCGCCGGTGACGGACCCCATTGGAGTGGGATCATGTGGGCAGGGGTGTCGGACAGATCACGGATCATCGATCTGCTCCGTGACAGACTTGAGCGGCGAACGGGTCTGGCCGTCGAGACACGCCCGTCCGCGCTCGCCCATTTCGCAGGCGGCGAGGGCATGCCGTATAGCTGCCTTGCCGACGCGGCCGTCTCGCCGACGAGCACCGAAGAGGTGTCGGCGGCCGTCACCGCCGCCGCCGCTCTCGGCGTTCCGGTGACCTGTCATGGCGCCGGCAGTTCGCTTGAAGGACAGGTGGTGCCAGTCTACGGCGGACTGGTGATCGACACATCGAAGATGGGGCGGGTTCTGCGCGTGTCGCAGGAGGCTTTGGATTGCACCGTGCAGGCCGGTGTTCGGCGCAAGGACCTCAATGCCCGGTTACGGGACACGGGGCTCTTCTTTCCCGTCGACCCGGGCGCTGACGCCACGATCGGCGGGATGGTCTCGACCCGCGCGTCCGGCACGAACGCGATCCGCTATGGAACCATGAAGGAAAACGTGCTCGGTCTTACCGTCGTGCTGCCGGATGGCGCCGTGGTCCGCACGGGCAGCCGGGCGCGCAAATCCGCCGTTGGCTACGATTTGACGGCCCTTTTTGTGGGAGCGGAGGGAACTCTGGGCATCGTAACCGACGTTACGCTCAAGCTGTCGCCGCGGCCGTCGTTTAGCCTGTCCGGCTTCTGTCAGTTTGACCACCTCGACGAGGCCCTGGCGGTCGTTTCCCAGGCGCTTCTCCAAGGCTTGGAGCCGTCGCGCATCGAATTGCTCGACCGGGTTCAAACGGCGGCCTGCGCCCGCCTTTGCGGGCTTGATGACCTGCGCGAGGCCGCCATGATCATGTATGAATTCGCCGGCGAGGGAGACGATGTCAGGCGCCGGGCCGATGGCTTTTCCGCGCTTTGCCTGGAGGAAGCCGGCGCCAGGACGCACGGCTTTGACACCCCCGAAACCCATGCCCGGTATTGGGGCGCGCGTGAACGGTGTTATGAGGCGGCGCTGAGCTTGGCGCCGGGCAAGAAGAACATGGGGACGGATGCATGTGTGCCGCTGGATCGATTGGCCGAGTGCATTTTGAAGACCAGGGAAATGATCGACAATTCGGGCCTGATCGCGCCGCTTGTCGGCCATGTCGGTGATGGTAACTTCCACCTTGGGATCCTTTTCGATCCCGGCGATGCGGCCGAGACCGCAAGGGCGGAACGCCTATGCGCGGAGGTCGCCGGGCTTGCCATCACCATGGGCGGCGCGTGCTCGGGCGAACATGGCATCGGATTGCACAAGCGCCACCTGATGAGGCGCCAGCACGGCGACGCGCTCGCGCTCATGCGGGCGATCAAGTCGGCGATCGATCCTGCTTCGATCATGAATCCGGGGAAAATCCTTCCTCCGGTCAATGCCGGCTGACCTGTCGGTCACCGGTTAAACCTGATCCAACATGGGAGGTTAATGGATATGAAACAATTTGCGATGGCGGCCACACTGGCCTTGACGACGGCCTTTGGAGCCACCACAGCCGCGGCCGAGATGACAGTCAAGGCGGCCTGGTCCGATCCCAACGATCCGCAGATCGCCCCCACGTCGGCATTCATGCAGGTCTTTGAAGCGTCGCTCGAACGGTTTTCGGGCGGTGCATTTGATGTTGAACTGTTCCCGAACGGGCAGCTCGGCGACCAGGCCGCGACCGTGCAGCAAGTCCGGCGCGGCGACATCCAGTTCGCCAATGTCGTGTCCGGCGTTGTTGCCTCGCTGCTCTATGACCGGCTGAGCGTGCTCGACATGCCGTATCTGTTTGAGTCGCGGGCCCATTTTAGGGCGGCCATGTCCAACGAAAACACCTATATCGCCGCCCTGCTCGACGACGTGGCGAAAGAAACCGGCGTGCGCATCCTGTTCCTGCAGCCCTATGGTTTCCGGAACATGACCACCAAGGAGACGCGGGTTGCCGGACCCGCCGACCTTGAGGGCCTGGAAATGCGCACCATGAGCGTGGTACCGCACCAGAAGATGATGGAAGCGCTGGGCGCCAACCCGGTGCCGATTCCCTTCCTTGAACTCTATACCAGCCTGCAGACCGGCGTGGTGGACGGCCAGGAGAACACACCCGCCAACATCGTGATCCAGAACTTCGATCAGGTGCAGGGCCATATGACCGAAACCCAGCATGTGATGACGACCGCCGCGTTCATCACCAACGAACCCTGGTTTCAAGGCCTTTCCGAAGACGAGCGCACGGCCATCCGGCATGCGGGCGAAGAGGCGATGCTGGCCTATGACGGCGTCGGCGCGGTGCAGGATATGCTATCGGTAACCAAAATCCGCGAAAAAGGCGTCGAGGTTTACACCCCCACACCTGCGGAAATGGAACGGTTCCGCGCCGCCGTTGCCGAGCCGACCAAGGCTTGGGCGGTGGAGAATTTCGGCGAGGACTTCGTTGCCGCGTTCTTTGCGCACATGCAACAGTTCAAAGGCGCTTTTTGAGCTTTTGGATCGGCCGCAACAGCCGGAGGCGGCCCCGCCTCCGGCCAATAGGCAAGGATGCCATATGTCTACGGGTCGGTTGGCGCTGACATTGGAACGGATTGATCGGGCCATCCAGCTGGCGACCGGTCTGGCCGTCGCGCTGTCGCTGCTGGTGATGTTCGCGTCGGTCGCCTACCTCGTGGCGGGCCGCTATTTCTTTGGCCTGTCGGTGTTCTGGGGAGAGGAACTGGCCCGCTATGCCATGATCTACATGGCGTTCTTGGGGGCATCGACCGCGCTGCGCTCCGGTCAGCACCCGCGCTTGACCCTGTTTTACGACATGATGCCCGCCGTGGCGCAGGCCGTCATCCGCCTGTGCATCAATATCGCCCTGATCATGATCGCCGTTCTATTGATCCGCTACGGCTACGCCTTCTTCGCGTTCGACGGCATCATGCGCACGCCGGCACTGCGCATCCGCTATTACTGGGTCTTTGCGATCGTGCCGATCGGCGGCGTTTTGCTGCTCTACCACATCTTCGCCAGCCGGTTCTTCGCCGCCCGCTTCAGCATCGTCGGCGACGACGATCTGTCCTCAGAGAAACGTTAGATGACGCCATTTGTCGCCATGCTTGGCTGCTTCGTGCTGTTGGTGGCCATGAGCGTCCCCCTGGCCTTTTCCATGATCCTGTCCTGCGCGGTCTATCTGCTGATGTCGGGCAATTCGCTGACGCTGCTGATCCAGCAGCTGTTCAGTGGTCTGGACATTTTCACGATCATGGCGATCCCCTTCTTCATGCTGGCCGGCGATCTGATGGTCGCTTCGGGAACCGCCGACCGGCTCTTGCGCTTCGCCCAGCTTCTTGTCGGACGGCTTCGCGGCGGCACCGGCTATGTCAATATCGTGGCCAGCATGCTGTTTGGTGGCTGTTCGGGTTCCGCGATCGCCGACATTGCCGCGCTTGGCCGTACCCAGGTCGGAATGATGGAAAAGAGCGGCTTCACGCGCGAATTCAGCGCGGCGCTGACGCTCGCCACCTCGATCAAGGGCGCGATCATCCCGCCTTCGATCCCGATCGTTCTGGTCGGCGCCGTATCGGGAACGTCGATCGGCGGCATGCTGATTGGCGGCCTGGTTCCCGGACTGCTTGTGGGGCTTGCGCTCGCGGTCGCTGTTTATTGGACGACGCGGCACGCTGCGGTCGCCGCCGGCGACCCGATGACCGGCCGGCAGAAGCTGCGCATCGTGTTCGAATCGATCCCCTTCCTGATGATGCCGATCATCATCCTGGGCGGTATCCTATCGGGCGTGTTCACGCCCACCGAAGCCTCAGCCGCCGCGGTCGCCTGGGGGTTTGGGCTGTGGCTGTTCGAACAAAAGGGCCGGCCGGACATGAGGCAATTGTTCCAGATCCTTTTGCGCAGCGGAACGCTTTCGGGCGCGGTGCTGCTGCTCACGGGTGCTGCCAACGTGTTTTCCTGGGTCCTGGCGAGCGAAAAGGTGCCGGCCCAGATCGCTTCGATGGTGTTTTCCATCACCAGCGAGCCGATCCTGATCCTGCTGATCATCATGGTCTTCCTGCTGCTTTGGGGGATGGTGATGGACATGCTTCCGGCGATCTTCATCGTCATTCCGATCATGCTGCCGCTGGCCGCCGAGATCGGCGTCGATCCGGTTCACTTCGGTGTCATCTGTACGTTCAATCTCGTTATCGGCCTGATCACGCCGCCCTACGGGACCGCGCTGTTTACAGGCTCGATCGTGCTGAACATGCCGATCGAGAAGATCGTCCGGCATATCTTTCCGTTCTTTTGCGCAGCCGTTGCGGTCCTCTTGATCATCACCTTCGTGCCTGAAACCGTTTTGTTCCTGCCGCGGGTGCTTAACCTTTTGTGACCGCGCGATGCCGCCATGAGCGTTCATCCTCTGCGAATTGGATGCAGGCGGCACTGGACCTTCGCGCGGCGCATCGTCCGTCCCATCGAATGATGCCGCGTTGTGCCCGATTGGAGCCCAGCGGACCTCCGCTGCGGGTGCTCTAAACGGCCGGATCGGGAACGGGAGCGATGAGCCTGAAACCCGACCAGGCGAGCGTTTCAGACAGCCGCACGGCCGATGTGACCCCGTCGATCACCGGCACACCGAACCTTTCCGTCAGGTCCGCCGCAAGGTCCGCCATTCCCGCGCACCCCAGTGCAATCGCCCCGATCCCGTCTTCCTTCAGCGCCGTTTCAATTTCCCGTTCGATCCTGAGGCGGGCATCGCTTGTGGGGTCTTCCAAATCCAACACCGGCACGCGCGCCGCGCGCACCTTTGCGCACCGTCCGGCAAGCCCCGTGCGGACGAGATTGTCCTCCAGAACAGGGACAGACACCGGTAATGTGGTGACAACGGAAAATTTTGGTGCCGCGACCGAGGCGACGTGATAGGCGGCCTCGCCGATACCGATCACGGGAACATGCGATTGCGCCTTCAGCTCCCAAAGGCCCGTGTCATCAAAACAGGCAATGACCACGGCGCTAATGCCGGGATTTGCATTTACCGCGCGCGCGAAGAGGTCAAACAGGCCGGGCAAAGCGGCCTCGCCATCTGCCGGTCCTTGAATGGCAGCGGGTCCTTCTTGCGGATTGATGGCCGTAATCCGGCTGGTCGGACCGGCCGCGGCGCGTGCCGCGGCCCCGATCTTTTCCGTCATCGATGCCGTGGTGTTCGGGTTGATGACCAGGATGTGGGTTTCCGTCATGGGCAGATCGCCCCGTCCGCATCGCGGCGGCGTGTAAGGAGTGACCCTTTTCGCGCTCTCGCTCCTTGCAGTTGGATGTTTTTTCTCCAAACCACGGCCAAATCCTGATCCTCAACAGACCCTAGACCAGGCCTTGACCGGCATCGGAACCGCGGCGGGACCGGCGCCGGTTCATGACCCCGACGACCGCGATAAACAAAGCGATGATCAGGAAAGAAAACACCGTTGTCAGGGTTCCAAGGGCAAAGATGACCGGCGTCGTCACATTCGTGGTCATGCCGTAGATCTCAAGCGGCAGCGTGTTGTGGCTGCCTGCGGTCAGCAGCGTTCGGGCAAACTCGTCATAGGAAAGCGTGAAGCCGAACAGGGCGACACCGATCAGCATCGGCGCGATGATCGGCAGCACCACGTGGCGGACGGTTTGCCAGGCGCTCGCCCCCTGGTCACGCGCGGCTTCCTCATAGGATTTGTCGAAGCGGTTGAAGACGGCAAACATGATCAAAAGTCCGAACGGCAGGGTCCAGGTAAGTTGCGACCCAAATCCCGACGTTGACCAATGCACCGTCAAACCCGATTGGGAAAAGATCAGGCCGACACCGAGCGAGACCAGGATCGAGGGGATCACGAGCGAGGTGATGATCAGGTAGAAGACAATGCCCGAGCCGGGGAAGCGCTTGCGGAACGCGAGCCCGCCCATGACGGACACCACCACCGTTGTCACCATGACCATCAGCCCCAGCACCAGCGAGCGGCTGAAACTGCCCCAGATATCGCCAACGGCCTGCTGCTCGAACAGGTCGGCGAACCAGTGGACGGAAACCCCGCGCATGGGGAAGGTCAACCCGCCGCCCGGCCCTTGAAAGGAAAGAATGGCGATTGTGATGGTCGGACCGTACAAAAACACCAGAAAGAGCCCGAAAAAGGCGGCAAGACCATAGAAGGACCGGGTCCGTTTTTCCATCTCAGAGCTCCTTCCGGATGTCGACGAAGCGCAGCAGAATTGCGATGACAATCAGAACAGTGATCAGGAGAATGACGGCCGTCGCTGCCGCCGACGGGTATTGCAGCAGCGCAATATCGTTCGAGATCAACCTGCCGACATTGGCCTTCTGGCTGCCCGACATGAAGCGCACGGTGATGAAATCGCCCATCACCAGGGTGATCACAAAGATCGATCCGATCATGATGCCCGGTTTCGTCAGCGGAATGATCACATTGACCAGGGTCTGGAATCCGGACGCGCCATTGTCATAGGCGGCCTCGATCAGCGACTTGTCGATGCGCATCATGGTGTTGAAGATCGGCACCACCATGAACAGCGTGTAAAGATGCACGAAGGCCAGGATCACCGAAAAATCGGAAAACAGCAGCCACTCAAGCG
Source organism: Roseibium sp. (assembly GCA_017643215.1). Lineage (GTDB taxonomy): Bacteria > Pseudomonadota > Alphaproteobacteria > Rhizobiales > Stappiaceae > Roseibium. The sequence continues at coordinate 131,866 of JAEPNV010000005.1, forward strand.
GTTCGTCGATCACGCCCATGGAGATCAGCGTCGAGTTGGCGATGCCATTCCGGCCCAAAAACGGAATCCACGAGATCATACGAATGATGTTTGAGGTCCAGAACGGGATCGTGCACAAGAGAAACAGCACGACCTGCCAGGTCAGCGAACGCACGTGGAAGGCCAGGAAATACGCCACCGTGAAGCCGATCACCAGCGTGATCGCCCAGGTGATCAGCGCGTATTTCACGGTGTTGAAAAAAACCTGATAGGTGACCGGCGATGTCAGCAGAAACTCATAATTGTCGAACTGGAAGGCGGGATAGATTGAAAATTCCGTGGCGCCCCAAAAGCTGACGACCACGATCATGAGGATCGGAAGCACCAGGAAAAAGAGGAGAACCCCGGCGAGCGGCAGGGACAACAGCCAGCCCGCCACGGCATCGGAGACCGGTTTTCGCGCTATGGCATGGGCCGGCGGGGCGGCCACGGTGGCTTCAGGTGACAATGTCTGATCGGTCATGGGTTACCGGCACTTGGAAACGGCGTCCAGGGCCTGGCCCTGAACGCGCCTTCAGTTCAATCGATCACGCGGCGATGAACTCGTTCCACTTGCGGACCATGTACTGGTTCTCGTCCATGACCGCGTTCCAGCAGGCGACCGCGCCCATCCGGTCGTAGAACGATCCGCCGTCGCGCACGGCGCCGGCTTTTTCCATCACTGTGCCGAACGGGTTGGCGATGTCGCCCTTTGCCGGCTTGCCCTCGAACCAGAAGCCCCATTCGTCCTCGGTCATATGGTTTTTCGAGGTTTCCGGGACCGCCGAGTAATAGCCCTGGCGCATCAGGAAGCCGCCGACCCAGCCATCGAGATACCAGTTGATGTATTCATAGGCCGCGTCGAGCTCGAGACCGGACAAGTTCTTGGACAGGCCGATGCCGCCACCCCAGCTCCGATAGCCTTCCTTGAGCGGCTGGTAGATGCACGGGATGCCCTGCGAGCGGACCGCCGTGATCGCGGGCGACCACATGGACTGGATCACGACCTCGCCCGAGGCCATCAGGTTGACGCTTTCATCGAAGGTCTTCCAGAAGGCGCGGAACTGGCCGGCTTTCTTGGCCTCGGTGAAGATCGCCATGGTCTTGTCGATTTCCTCGCGGGTCATATTGCCCTTGTCACCATACTGGATCTCGCCCATCGCCTCGCAGACCATGGCCGCGTCCATGATGCCGATGGAGGAAATGTCGAGGATCGACGCCTTGCCCTTGAATTCCGGGTTGAGCAGTTCCGTCCAGCTCCCGATCGGCCGCCCGATGAGATCCGGCCGGATGCCCAGGGTGTCGGCGTTGTAGATGGTCGGGATGAGGGTCATCCAGCCGGATTCCTCGGCGGCGAACTCGGTGCCGTCAACGCCGTTCACGAACCCCACCGTATGCGGCGCCGTTCCTTGCGCAATGGTCGATTCCGGGGTTAGCTTGCCGCTTTTGAAGATCCCGACAATCTTGTCGTAGTTCTTGATTTTCGAGGTATCCATCGCCTGCAGGTTGCCGGTCGGCCAGACCTTCTTGCAGATCCAGTACTCGATATCGGCAATGTCGAAGCTTTTCGGCTGGGTCGCGGCGCGCTGGGTCACGGCGTCGGAATCGAGCGCCGTCATCTCCAGGGTAAAGCCAAGATCCTCTTTCACTTTCTGGGCCACTTCGTTGAGGTTGGAAACGCCCGTTCCGAACTGGCGCAGAGTCACGTCCTTGATGTTCTGGGCCCAGATCGTCGGGAAGCCCGTGATCGCGCCGGAGCCCAGCGCAACCCCGGCTGTGGCCGCTCCGCCCTTGAGAAGGCCGCGCCGGCTGATGCCTTTTGCTTTTTCCGTCTTTACCATGTCTGTCCACTCCTGTTGCCCTGTGGAGATTTGCGCCGGCCCGCAGGCGCGGCCTCAATGCGGCGGCAGTTCAGGCCGCCAGACGATGCGCGTCTTCGGCGTTCCAGCTCAAAAAGACCGTGACGCCGATATCGACCGGATCGTGGAAGAACGTCTCGTCGGACACAGCGGCGGTCAGATCACCGGCCGAACCGGCGTCCAGCGTCAGATTGACCGTCGCCCCGAGGTATTCGATGTCCTTGACCTGCGCGGTCAGATGGGCGTTTTCCGGACGCCGGCCGAGCTTCAGCCGATCGGCCCGAAGCGCGATCGGTCCGCCCTGCTCCCGAAGCACATTGTGACCGCCGATAAAACGGGCAACGAACTCCGTCGCGGGCGTGTTGAAGACAGCGCGGGGCGCGCCCGCCTGCTCGATCCGGCCATGGTTCATGACGATGATGTCGTCCGCCAGGGCCAGCGCCTCGTCCTGGCTGTGGGTCACGTGAATGAAGGAAATGCCGAGTTCGCGCTGCAGCCGCTTGAGCTCCAGCCGCATCCTGATCCGCAGGAACGGGTCGAGCGCCGACAGCGGTTCGTCCAGCAGCAAAACGGATGGTTCTGTGATCAAGGCGCGGGCCAGAGCGACCCGCTGCTGCTGGCCTCCGGACAGTTGCGATGGCAAGCGGTCCGCATAAGCGTGCATGTCGACCAGTTCGAGCAGCTCGCCGGCCTTTTTCAATCGAACCGGTTTTGCAATGCCTTTCATCTTCTGGGAGAAGGCCACGTTGTCGATGACGTTCAAATGCGGAAACAACGCGTAGTTCTGGAACATCATCGCCGTGCCGCGCCGGGCCGGCGGCAGGTCGGTGATGTTGACACCGCTCAGCAGGATGTCGCCGGAGGAGGCGGTCTCGTGTCCCGCGATCATCCTGAGCGTCGACGACTTGCCGCAGCCCGAGGGACCGAGCAGGCAAGAGTAGGAGCCTGCATGAAACCGGTGGGTGACCGCATCGACCGCGATCGTGTCTCCATACCGTTTAGTGGCGGCGGCAAGCTCGAGGTCCAAGGATTTCGTCATGCGCGGCGGCTCCCGGGAAGACAGTTCATGGACCTTCTGCAGCAATTGATATGCCAAGGCGGAAATGTGGCTGTTTTCTGCGGTTTTTCGGTGGGTCAACGCGTTTTGCTGCGCACAAGCACGAGACAAGTGCACAATATCTCGCCAAAAAGAATACGTTTTAATCAATTATTGTATACGATATTCCGTTGCCCCCTGAAGCTTGCCCCCATAGGATGGCGCGCATGGTGCTTTTTTCTTTACTCCTGACCACATGACCAAATCCGCGACAGCCGCCAGAACCGGCGAGAGCCCCCATCTCCATGAGGTTTTTGCGTTGCCGCCGGGGCGCGCGCTGGACATTTGCCTGAACCTGCAAGCCGCCATTATCGAACATAAGCTTGCGCCCGGACTGAAGCTCTCGGAAGACGAGGTCGGCGAGATCTATGGGGGCAGTCGAACCGTGGTGCGGGCCGCGCTCCAGGCGCTTGCACATTCCGGTCTGGTGACGATCGCGAAAAACCGCGGCGCCTTTGTCGCAAAACCGTCCATTCGCGAGGCACACGAGGTTTTTCAGGCGCGGGCGCTGATCGAGCCCGCAGTCGCGCGCCTGGCGGCCGAAACAATAACGGACCGAGATACCGCCCGGTTGCGCGCCCATCTGGACGCTGAGCATCAAGCGCTTCACGCCGGCGAAATGGGCCGGGCTCTGTTGCTCTCGGGAAATTTCCATACAGAGATCGCGGACATTGCCGATCACCGGGTGTTTTCACAGATGGTGCGGTCGCTGATTTCCAGGTCGTCGCTGATCATCGCGCTTTACTGGAAACGGTCCGATACGGCCTGCGAAAGCCATTCGCATCACGCGCTGCTGAACGCCCTTGCCGAACATGACGCGGACGCGGCGGAAGAGATCCAGAAAAGCCATATCATCGACCTGCATTCCGGACTGGATCTTCGCGAAAAGGCGCGCGGCGACATGTCACTCAGCGAGGCGTTGGGCCGAGCCGGCTGAGCCAGCCGCCGGCAAGCTTTTGTCGGATGTCGGCCCGTCCCCGGTAGAGATACAAAAAGCTCTCCTGTTCCACTTTAAAAAGAGCGAACTTAGCCTGCCAGCCGTTCCGGCCGGATGGCGTCAAACACGCCGGCCATTCCGCGCGCCCGGGCCAGCAAGAGCCCGCCTTCCAAAAGCGCCAGTGTTCTTGTGGCCGTCTCCTCGATGGCGCGATCGGTCTGCTGATTGCCCCAATCGGTGCGCTTCAAGGCGTCAATCAGCCAGCCCGACACACGCTCGAAAAACCGCCGCGTGGCCAGCGCGACCGGTTCCGGCAGACCGGAGCTTTCCGCGCCCAAAACGCCGCAGAGGCACATCTGGCCATCCCGGGTCAGGGCCAGTTCGAAGGCGTGCCGGATTTTTTCAAGGACCGCATCGGCATCGGCCGAAGCCTCCTCTAAAGGACCCAACTGATCCAAAAATCGGTCGGTATACCGTTCCGCGACCCGGCGCCCGAGCTCTGCCTTGGTGGGGAAATGATAGTGAATGCTCGAGCTCTTCACACCGATGCCGCTTGCAAGATCGCGAAAACTGAAGCCGTTGAAGCCGTTTTTTCGGATCAGGTGTTCGGCGAGGTCAAGGATCTTGTCCTCGGTGTTTGCCGGTTCCGTGGCCATGACTCTGTTCCTTTCCTGGCGGAGCCCAACCGTTTCCGCCGCCCGCCGCGACCATCCATACCCGGCGTCCCCAAACGCGGTCGAGCACCGGTATCTACTGACTGATAGATAGGGGTTGACAGGGTGCAGGGCAATGACCAGATAACGGTCATCGCACTTACCTATCACTAGATAGATAAATATGGGGCGGCTGCCCCTCCACGCACCAAAGCAAAGGAAAGATCAATGACCGCTCAAAACACCTCCGGCCAATTCAATCCCGGTACCGCCATCGTTCAAGGCGGCTCCTCCGGCATGGGCCTTGCCACCGCCCACCGGCTCGCCGGCCGCGGCATTCCGCTCATCTTGATCGGCCGGAGCCTTGACAAACTCGAACGCGCCCGCGACCAGATCCAGGCTGCCCATAACGTTCCGGTCGATCTGTGGACCGCAGATGTCACGAATCCGGGCGATGTCGATCAGTTGGTTCGGCAGGTCGGCGCTCTGGACCGGCCGATCGGTTATCTGGTCAATGCGGCCGGCTATTTCAGTCCCAAGCCGTTTCTCGACCACGACGGCGCCGACTATGACCGCTATCACGCCTTTAACCGTGGCACCTTCCTTTTGACCCAGGCGGTCGCGCGCAATATGGCCCGATACAAATCAGGGTCGATCGTCAATCTGGGCTCCATGTGGGCGCATCAGGCGATCAAGGCGACCCCGTCGTCCGCCTATTCCATGGCCAAGGCCGGTCTTCACAGCCTCACCCAGCATCTGGCCATGGAGCTGGGTGATCACGGGATCCGGGTGAACGCCGTGGCCCCGGCGGTCGTGGAAACGCCGATCTACAGCGCCTTCATCCCCGAGGACAGAATCGCCGAGACGCTCAAATCCGGCTTCGACGCGTTCCACCCCGTCGGGCGGATCGGCACGGCCGACGATGTCGCCGGTACGGTCGACTTCCTGCTGTCCGATGACGCGGCCTGGGTCACGGGCGCCGTCTGGGACGTCGATGGCGGGGTGATGGCCGGGCGGGTTTAAGGCCGTTGCACGCACACCGACCCGCTCGCGCCTCGCGCGGGCGGGGGTCTATTTTTCCGGAAGGGCCTCGACGTAATACCAGCGGCCGGCCTTTTTCCGGAACCGGCTCAATTCGCGGTGCACCTGCAGCCGGCCTTCGGCAAGATACCGGGCTTCGAACAGCACCGTGCCATCGCGATCGCCGGCCCTACCGGCCTCGGTCGCCAGAACGGTCAGACCGGTCCAGTGGTTGTCTTCGGCCCATTTTGCCGTTGCGCCGGCGTCAAAACCGGCTTGATGCCTGGGCCACAAGGTGTCTTTAAGGTAGGTGATGTGGCCCTTGGCGAAAGCCGAATAGCGCGAGCGCATCAGTTCTTCGGCGGTCTTTGGCTCCGCGCGTTGTTCCAAAAACCGGAGGCAACAGGCCGCATAGGGCTCGCCCGAGCCGCACGGGCAGGCGGATTGGATCGTCATGTGTCGTGCGCCTTGTGGCCGCCGGCCGCTATCTCCCTGTCCCGAACCCCGCTAGGGTCTTGGTCCTGGAAAGTCAGCGGCGGAGTTTGTCGTGTTGCGTGTTGCGACCTTTAACATGGAATCCTTCGGTGACGAACGGTTCGACGCGGACCGTCTGGCGCCGCGCATCGCTGCCCTGCGCCCCCGCCTTCTGGAACTCGACGCCGATATCTTGTGCCTTCAGGAAGTGAACGGCCAGAAGCGCAAAGGCCAAAAACAGCGCCGGTTGCTGGCGCTGGACAGTCTCCTGGACGGCACGCCCTATGCCGGTTTTCACCTTGCGCATTCAACGCTGCCACCCCGCGAAGGCCCCGGCGACCGGCACAATCTGGTGGTGCTTTCGAAATATCCGATCCTGGAGACGCGCTCGCTGGACCAGGCGCATGTCACCGCGCCGCTCTGGCGCCCAAGTCATGCCGAGCCGCCCGCGGCCAAGGCCGAACGCATCACGTTCGATCGGCCCATTCTCCACTGCGCCATCAACATTGGATCCGCGCAGCCGCTGCACGTCTTTGTCGTTCATTTGCGGGCACCGATCGCCGCCAACATCCCCGGGGGCAAGCAATCGGCGCTGGTGTGGCGTACGGTGGATGCCTGGGCGGAAGGCTATTTCGTCGCGGCCGTCAAACGGACCGCCCAGGCGCTGGACCTGCGGCTGGCTGTTGACCGTGTGTTCGACGCCGACCCGGACGCGTTCATCCTGCTGGCAGGCGACTTCAACGCGACCGCGGACACAAGCGCCTTGCGGCTATTATGCGCCGATCCGGACGATACGGGCAATCCCGGCCTTGCCGCGCGGCGGTTGTGGCAAATCGATGCGCGGCTTCCCCTGAACGCGCGCCGCACCGTCATTCACAAGGGAAAGGGCCAGGCGCTCGACCATATCCTCGCCAGCCCCCGTCTCAACACGCGGGTGCAATCGGTCAAGGTGTTCAATTCCGGGCTTGCGGACGAAGTGCTCGACGCTGGAACGGACGCCGAGGACGGCTCTTTTCACGCCGCCATGTGCGCCACGTTCGATCTCTGACAGGTCAGGGCGTCAGCGTATCGATGTAGCGCGCGATATCGGCGATCTCCCGGTTCGCCAGGTTCATGTTGGGCATTTTCGGATGCGGGTCGGCCAGAAAGGTCTTCAGGTTGTCCTCGGTCCAGCTCTCGTCCTTCGACAGGTCAAAAAAGCTCGGCAGGCTGACACTTGCGGCGGTGTCCTGGTCTTCGGAGACGAGATGGCAGCTTGAACACCATTGCAGCGCGATCTTCTTGCCGTTCTGGGCATCGGCGGCGAAGGCCGCCGGACCGCTGACCGCGCACAAAACCATGGCCCAGGCCAATGCCCCGGCTGTCCGGCGGCGCGCATTCGATCCGAATTCCATTATGGCGTCCTCTCCCAAACCACGGCCAAATCCTGATCCTCAACCGACCCTAAGCCAACTGCGCTAACAGAGCATATTCGGGAAGGCACGGATAGAAGGTTTGATCGGGGCCGGGTCAACCGGGCGTTGCCAGCCAGCCGCGCGGGGGTCACACTGCCCACCATACCGCCAAACCTCACTTGTCCATGGAGATCGAAGACCATGACCGCGCGCGTTTCTTCCATAGCCCGATGGGTGCTGTTCCTCGGCCTTGGCCTCATCGGGCCGATGGGCGCCGCGTTTGCCCAAAGCACGCCGATCATTTCCGCACGTGACCGGTTTCACCCGGTTGTCGCGCAAAACGGGATGGTGGCGAGCCAGGAGGCGGTGGCGAGCCGCATCGGCGTTGACATCCTGAAAAAGGGCGGCAATGCCGTCGACGCGGCGATCGCCACCGGATTTGCCCTGGCGGTGACGCTGCCGCGCGCGGGAAATCTCGGCGGCGGCGGCTTCATGATGATCCACATGGCCGATACCGGACAGACGGACGCGCTCGACTACCGGGAAAAAGCACCGGCCGCCGCCTTCCGGAACATGTTCTTGGGTCCGGACGGCGAACCGGACAAGAACAAGTCCCGGTTTTCCGGTCTTGCCATCGGCGTTCCAGGCACCGTGGCCGGATTTGAAGCCGCGTTTCAGCGCCACGGCAGCGGAAACATCACCTGGGCCGAACTCGTGGCGCCGGCAATCGGGCTCGCCGACAACGGTATTACTGTCACCGCTGACCTGTCGGGCTCGCTGATTGCGCGCCTCGATCGCCTGACCGGCGATCCGGCCACGGCCGAGGTGTTCTACAAGGCCGGGATTGTGCCATATCTGCCCGGCGAGACCCTGCGGCAACGGGATCTGGCCGAAACGCTCCGCAAGATCGCGGCCGGCGGCGCCGCCGGGTTTTACACCGGGCAGGTGGCCGAGCGGATTGCCGAAAAGGTGCAAATCGAGGGCGGCGGCATGACGGCGGCGGATCTTGCCGCCTACATCGCGATTTGGCGCGATCCGATCGTTGGGAACTACCGCGGCTATGAAATTGCCTCCATGCCGCCGCCCTCGTCCGGCGGCGTTCACATCGTCCAGATCCTGAACATGCTGGAGCCCTATTCGATCGCCGAAACCGGCCCGAACGCGGCCGATACCATTCATGTCATGGCGGAGGCGATGCGGCGCGCCTATGCCGACCGCTCGGAATATCTCGGCGATCCCGATTTCGTCGATGTGCCAATCGCCGGCCTGACGTCCAAGGACTATGCAAAAAGCCTCATGGAAACCTTAAATATGGCTGCCGCGACGGATTCTTCGACCGTCAGGCCGGGCAATCCGGCGCCGTTTGAAAGCAATGAAACTACGCATTTTTCGGTGGTCGACAAGGATGGCAATGCCGTCTCGAACACCTATACGCTCAATTTTTCCTACGGCGCCGGGATAATGGCCGATGGCACCGGCGTTTTGCTGAACAACGAACTCGACGATTTTTCGGCAAAACCCGGTGTGCCAAACGCCTACGGCCTGATCGGTGGGGACGCCAATGCCGTGGCGCCGGAAAAACGCCCCCTGTCGTCCATGAGCCCGACCCTTGTGTTTGAAAACGATGAAGTCCTTCTGGTCACCGGTTCGCCGGGCGGCAGCCGGATCATCACCACGACCTTGCAGATCATCCTCAATGTGCTCGACCACGGCATGAACATCGCCGAAGCGACCGCCGCGCCGCGCATTCATCACCAGTGGCTGCCCGATGAACTGAGGATCGAGGAAGGCCTGTCGCCGGACACGATCCGGCTTTTGGAGACGCGGGGCCACGCAGTGGCGGTGAAAAACGCCATGGGCTCGACCCAATCCATTCTGCGTGTCGGAACGCAATTGGCCGGGTCGTCCGATCCGCGGCGCGCCGGCGCGCTGACGGTGGGGTATTGAACGCGAAGGGTCCCGTCTGTTCGGCCGTTGAAACACCGCCATGTCACCACCCCCAAACCTTCGGTTACAGGCGCAGCGTGGCAGATCCGGCTTGATATCGGTTTATGGGCGGACGCAGGCCACCCGCGGTGGCGCGATCGGCGGTCACGCGATCCGCGTTGCGGTCAGATTCATTTTTTTGAAATCTGGAGCGGGCGATGGGATTCGAACCCACGACCCCAACCTTGGCAAGGTTGTGCTCTACCCCTGAGCTACACCCGCTTTTGTTGCCGGACGCCGCCATTTATCGGCCGCCGTCGGCGAGGTGCGCAGTATATGGACCAAGCCGACACAGAATGCAACAGACAAAATTCAGGTTTTTGGGGGCCGCCTTCGGTCGGTCTCCGAGGTCAGATTTGCGCGCCGCCGAGCCGAAAAAGTCTCCTGTTTTTCAACATCCGGCCTTGAGCGCCGGACGTCATTCGCGTTAGACAGCCTTCACCTTTCCCAGGTCTGAAGGTGACCGACCATGCCTGCCTCGCGCGCTGATTTGCTGGCCTTTTTTGACGACCTAGACATCAAGGTCACGACACTCGATCACCAGCCGGTCTTCACGGTCGCGGAGTCGGCGGATCTCCATGACCGTATTCCAGGCGGGCATTCCAAGAACCTGTTCGTGAAGGACAAGAAAGGGCGTCTCTTCCTGATCGTCGCGCCGCACGATGCCGCGATCGATCTGAAGAAGGTCCATCAGATCATCGGCGCGCAAGGCCGGGTGTCCTTTGGCAACGCGGACCTTTTGATGGAGGTGCTCGGCGTTTCGCCCGGATCGGTGACGCCGTTCGCGCTGATCAACGACCGGTCGTCACAGCGCGTCACGGTGGTGCTTGATCAAGCGCTGATGGCTTTTGATCTGGTCAATTTCCATCCGCTGTCGAACGATGCGACCACGTCGATCAGTGCTCAGGATCTACTGCGGTTCGTGCGGGCCTGCGGCCATGACCCAAAGGTGCTTCCGGTGAGCGCGGACGCTGCGGCCGTGGCCTGAGCCAGATTGCAAACTGCGTCTGACCGCGCCATTTAAGCCAGGACCAAGACGACACACTATCCGGCCTTCATACCTTAAATGTTGGGCCTGAAATGATGAGGCGGATGCGATGAACACGGGCAACTACTCCATGAGCGGCCGGATCGGCGGCGACTTAGGCGGCGGCAACGGTGGATTTGGCGGCAACGGCGCGGGCGGCGGAGACGGCGACCTGATCAAGGACGTCACCACGCAGACCTTCATGCAGGACGTGATGGAAGCCTCGCGCGTTCAGCCCGTGCTCGTGGATTTCTGGGCGCCGTGGTGCGGCCCGTGCAAACAGCTCACCCCGATCCTGGAGACGGCGGTGACCGCCGCCGGGGGCACGGTGAAGCTCGCCAAGATGAACATCGATGAAAACCCGGAAGTCGCCGGCCAGCTTGGCATCCAGTCGATTCCGGCGGTGATCGCCTTCAAGGACGGCCAGCCCGTGGACGGGTTCATGGGCGCGCAGCCGGAAAGCCAGATCAAGGCGTTTATCGAAAAGGTCGGCGGCGCTGCTCCCGTCAGCCAGGCCGATCAGTTCCTGGAACAGGCCGAGGCGCTCCTGACGGAGAACGATTACGGCCAGGCCGCGCAGCTTTTTGGCGCGGTCATGCAAATGGAGCCTGACAATGTGAAGGCGATCGCCGGCCTGGCGCAGTGTTATCTTGGCAGCCAGGAGCTGGAGCGGGCCAAACAGGCGCTCGCCCTGGTTCCGGACGACAAGCACGAGGATCCGTCCTATGTGGCGGCCAAGGCGGCGATCGATCTTGCCGAACAGGCCGAAGCGCTGGGCGATCTTGCCGAGCTTCAGGACCGGATCGCCAAAGACCCGCTCGATCTTCAGGCGCGGTTTGATCTGGCGCTCGGCCTCAACAGCCGCGGCGACAAGGAAGCGGCCGTTGATCAGTTGATCGAAATCGTCCGCCGCGACCGGGACTGGAACGAGGACGGCGCGCGCAAGCAGCTTTTGCAGTTCTTCGAGGCGTGGGGCTTTAAGGACCCGGCGAGCGCCTATGGCCGCCGGAAACTCTCCGCGGTTCTGTTTTCTTGACCCGGACAGGAATGCGCCACAGATAGTGGGCATCCGGCGTTTGTCCGGCCCAAGTGAGTTCTGGCCGCAAAGGAACCGCAGCGTATGCAGGCGGGAAATGCCATCTACGAGACAATCGCGGATCTGCCGCCGGTCCTGCCCGTATTCCCGCTTTCCGGCGCCCTGCTCCTGCCCAGGACCCAGCTTCCGCTGAACATTTTCGAACCGCGCTATATCGACATGATCGATGCCGCCCTTTCGGGCAACCGGTTGATTGGAATGGTCCAGCCCTCACCGGACGTGCGCAACAACGATTCCGATAAGCCGGTGCTGGCCGATGTTGGCTGTGTCGGGCGGTTGACGAGCTTTCAGGAGTCGGGAGACGGACGGTATCTGGTGACGCTTCAAGGCGTGACGCGGTTCGCTGTTGGTGCCGAACTCGACACGATCACCGCGTTCCGGCAGGTCGAGTGCGACTTTGCGCCGTTTGCGGAGGACCTTCGGTCGGGGATTGGAGAGGAAGACGTCGACCGGCCGGGGCTTCTCAAGGCGTTGCGCAGCTACCTTGACGCCAACAATCTGGAAGCGGACTGGCAGAGCGTATCGGAAGCGGAAACGGAAGTCCTCGTCAATGCGCTGTGCATGATGTGCCCCTACGGCCCCCAGGAAAAGCAGGCCTTGTTGGAGGCACAGGACCTTCGCACCCGCGCCGAAACACTCATTGCGATAACAGAAATGGATATTGCCCGCACGCAAAACGGCGACGGCGGTACCACCTTGCAGTGACATGAAAGGGACTGGCCATGGGCGCTGGTGACGAAACCGCCGATCCGAAACCCCGGCATGTGGACCGCAAGCTTCTGGAACTGCTGGTCTGTCCGGTCACCAAGACGACCCTTGAATATGATGCGGAGAAACAGGAGCTGATCTCGCGGGCGGCAAAACTCGCTTATCCGATCCGCAACGGCATTCCCATCATGCTGCCGGAAGAAGCCCGGCATCTGGAGGATTGAGCGGAGCTCGCCCGGCTCCGTTCGGCCCTAAAACACGTTCGGATAAATGTATCTGACGATGATGTTCTGGATCAGGAAGATGCCAAGCAGAACGGCGATCGGCGACAGGTCGATGCCGCCAAGCTGGGGCATGAACCGCCGGACCGGCCGCAGCACCGGCTCGGTCAGATTGTAGAGAACCTGTCCGATGGTGCCGATGATCTGATTGCCGGAATTCACAATATTGAACGCAAAGAGCCATGAGAAAATGGCGCTCGCGATAATCACATAGATATAAAGATCGAGGATCAGCATGATCACATCAAGAATCGCGCGCATCAGTCACCATCCGTTCAATCAAGACACGTGTGGTTCCATGTAGCGGGCCAAGCGCGCAGCCGCAAGGCGCAGATTGTGCGCTGGCCCTCCGGCGCCCGGGCGGACGGTGCGAAAATGCAACATGGTCAAACAATTGCCCACGCCATATCTCTTGCCAAACAAACTTCGTGCTAGAGTGGCGCCACGTTGACGACCCAATTATGGACCGCCATATGACTTTTTCTTTTGCCCGCATCGCCGTGAGCGCCGCGGTGATCGGGATGGCCGGCACCGCGTTTGCCCAGGATGGGAACGGCCCGGCCGGTGAGCCCGTCCGCCAGTATGTCATCGATCTTGGGATCGGCGGCATCGTGAAGCCGAAATACGCCGCCGCCGATTCCTATCTGCTCTATCCGTTCCCGATCATCAATGTCGGGAATTTTTATATTCCAGGCCTTGGCCAGGTTAAGGACGGCCGCCGGACGGAAGGCGTGTTCTTCTATCCCGCTTTCAACTTCAATGGTGAGCGCGAGGCGAGCGACGATCCGGGCCTGAGGGGAACCAACACCATCGACTGGGCGCTGGAACTTGGCCTTGGTGGTGGCTACCGGACCGAAAACTGGCGGGTTTTTGCCGAGCTGCGGCAGGGCTTCAACGGGCATTCCGGCCAGGCCGGCCAGCTCGGGTTTGACGGGATCTTCTACCCGACGGACAAGCTTGAAGTGAGTGTCGGTCCGCGCGCTGATTTCGCCTTTGGCGATTATATGGACACCTATTTCGGTGTGACGGCTGCCGAGGCGGCCGCCAGCGGCGGGCGTTTGACGCGCTACGACCCGGGCTCGGGCTTTACCAGCGTCGGTCTTGCGGCGCGGGGCAGCTACAACATCACCGACAACGTCCGGTTCCATGTCCAGGCCGGGTACGACCGCCTCGTCGGCGACGCGGCGGACAGCCCGATCGCCAACGTCGGCAGCAAGGACCAGTTCAGCATCGGCGCCGGTTTCAGCTACCGCTTCGCGTTCGATCTGTTCAATTAACGCGGCCGGCAGTTGGCTTGATCAAAACACGGCCATCGGCCGTGTTTTTTATTTTTTTGATCGCACGGCTTAGCTGCCTGAACACGGGGGAAGCGTGATCCCGCGCGGCAGTTTGGTGGTTTCATCGCCGCATGCGCCCATGATGCGGTCCGGATCGAGCCCCTTGACGCCGCTGAGATCCGCGCCGGGAAGCCGGGTGTGGCGCAGCAGCGCATCATCGAGATTGGCGTTTTTGAGGTTGGCGCCGCTGAGATCGGCGCTGGACAGCCGGACGCCGGTCATGTCCGCGTCCTCAAACGACGCGCCGCGGGCGAAGATGCGGTCGAGATCGGAGTATTTCAGGCGCGACTCGTCGAAATTCGCCCCGGTCAAATCGACCCGCTCCAGGTCGACCTGGTCCATTTTTGCGCCGGTGAATATCGCATTTGCCGCAATCGCGCGGATGAAGGACGCGTTGCGCAGATCCGCGCCGGAAAAATCAACGCCGCTCAGTTCGGTATCGTTCAGATCGGCATCCCTTAAATCGGCGTTCTTGAAAACGGAACCGGTCAAGACCGCCTTTTCCAGATCCACCGCCCGCATTGAGGCTCCGGTGAAGTCGCCATGATGGAGTTTTGCGCGTTCCATTTCCGTCCGGCGGAAATCGGCGCCCTTGAAGTTGCCTTCAATGAGCTTGACCTCCTTCATGTCCGCTTCGCGAAAGATCGTGTCTTCGAAATCCGGGGACTGGATGTCCAGCCCGCGGAGTTCCATCAGCCGCAAATCGCAGTCCGGACAACCGTTGTCGGTGTTGATCTTGGCAACGTCGTCGGCGGCGGCCGGTCCGGCGGCTATGACGAGGGCGGTGAGCGCGGCAGATCCGAAGCGAAAGATCGCGTGTTTTATTAGGTTTTGAACGCGTGTCATTTCATCGTACCTTTCGGCCTCTTAATCATAGGTAGGTGGTGCCGCAGGGGCATTAAAGGCGAACGACCATATTTCCTCCGCGCGCCGTGATCACTCGCCCGCCTTTGCCCGACTTGAATAAATTCACGAATATGCGACCGTCTCAAGGGCAAGCGGGCATGTGGCATGTTCAAAAAGCTGTTTTTGATACTCGCAATCCTATCTTGGCCGGCCATTGCCGGATCCGAGGCCGCCGCCGCGTCCGTTGTGGCGCGCATCGATCTGTCCGAGCAGCGGATGCAAGTGTTCGTCAACGGCATGGTGCGGCACTCCTGGCCGGTCTCCACGGCCCGGCGCGGCTACCGCACGCCGATCGGAACGTTCCGGCCCGGGCGCATGCACGAGCGCTACTTTTCCAGGAAGTATCACGGATCACCGATGCCGCATTCGATCTTCTTTTATCACGGCTATGCCATTCACGGGACCGATGCAATCAAGACCCTGGGCCAGCCGGCCTCCCATGGATGCGTCCGACTGCACCCGGACAACGCCAAGCGGCTATTTTATCTGATCAGGCAAAACGGAAAGCGGAACGCGCGGATTGTCGTCACCCGCTGACGTTTTTCTCGGAAGCTGCAATGTCCAATCCGACAATACCGGCGTAAGTGATGGAATTGAGACAATTCTGCTCTGTGCGATCCGAGATGCTGGAGGTCAAACACCTCGGCATGGGTGAGGCAAAGTTCCGCTGCCTTCCCGGAGGAAGCGTAAGCGGACGTCCGGGAACCAGCACACCCTAGTTCTATATGGAAAGACAGAGGCTTCAGTGGCTGCAGGACCCCGGCTCGGAGGCCGGGGTGGCGCGGTGAGGTTCGCCGATCCGGTTCTGCCGGCCGGTGGTTTGGTGGAGCTGGATGCGGAAGTCTAGAAGGGAGGAGGGAAGACGCAGGCGGGGTCGCAGATGCCGGCGCCTTCCATCCACTGTCGCTGACGACGCACAACCTGACAATCAGCGTGCCAATTGGATCGCAAAAGGCTTGCCAATTGGTTTTTGCCGCGCATTTTCCAGCTGTTGTGCCCGTTCGGGTCCAGAGCGCTAGATATTGATATCGTTAAGGATTTTTACACCTTGTATGCCTTGCATATTGCAAGGCGCGGTGCGACTGCCGGTTAAGAAGCGGTAACGGCAAGGCCCGTGACCTTGTTACGCGAACTCGCTGCGCAGATCGACCGTGGAGCGTTCGCCGATGGCGTCGAAATGCGTGTCGACCCAGGTTTTTGCGGCAGTCCGGCCAATGTCCCGCAATTCGGTGAGAAACGGCCATTCGGCGTTCATCTTTGACGAGGCCTGCAAGGGTTTCAGATCGTCCGCCGAAATCCGGTGCACATGGACCTGCATGTAATCGTCGCCCGACAGCTTGCCTTCCTCGATCAGCCGGCCGACAAAGTCCACGGCCCTCAGTTCTCGCAGCAGGGTCGAGTTGAAGGTGATCTCGTTGAGCCGGTTGAGGATTTCCCGCGCCGTTCGCGGCGTCTCCCGCCGTTCCACCGGGTTGATCTGGACCAGGATCACGTCGGGCGTGCCGGTTTCATAAAACAGCGGGTAGAGCGGCGGATTGCCCATATAGCCGCCGTCCCAATAGGGCTCGCCATCGATCTCCACCGCCTTGAACAGATGCGGCAGGCAGGCCGAGGCCATGACCGCGTCCAGCGTGACGTTTTTCTCGCTGAAGACGCGGATCTTGCCGGAATAGACATTGGTTGCGGCGACGAACAGTTTGATCTTGGTGCAGTGATGGACCCGGTCGAAATCGACGATCCGCTCAACGACATCCCGCAGCGGGTTGATGTTGAGCGGATTGAACTCGTAGGGCGAGGAGAACCGCGAGATAAGGTCGAAGGCGAGATAGCTCGGCGAAAAATCAAGACTCCACTGGCCAAGGGCGACGTCGATGGGCGAGCGTTTGATGGGGCTGAGAAACGCGGTGTGGCTGACTTCCAGCCAAAACCGTTCGAGCGCCGCGCGCGCGCCATCCTCGCCGCCATCTTGCAGTCCGCTTGCCAGGACTACGGCGTTCATGGCCCCGGCGGATGTGCCTGTGATGGCGTCGATCTGAAACCGGCTGTCCTCCAAAAGCCAGTCCAGGACCCCCCATGTGAAGGCGCCATGGGCGCCGCCGCCCTGAAGGGCGAGATTGATCGGTTTTCGGTTGGCGGCCATGCCGGTCCCCCGGTTTTGCTATTGCGCCGTCCAGCCGCCATCGATGGGCAACACGCTGCCGGTGATCGAGGCGGCCGTGTCAGAGCACAGGAACACGGCGTAACCGGCCACCTGCTCGATGCTGACGAATGCCTTCGTCGGCTGCGCCTTTAAAAGAACATCGCGCTTGACTTCCTCTTCGCTCATGTCGCGCGCCTTCATCGTATCGGGGATCTGGGCTTCCACCAAGGGTGTCCAAACATAACCGGGGCAAATGGCGTTGACCGTGATGCCCTGCTCGGCGACTTCCAGGGCAACGGTTTTTGTCAATCCGGCAATGCCGTGTTTGGCGGCGACATAGGCGGATTTATACGGGGAGGCGACCAGCGCGTGCGCGGAGGCCGTGTTGATGATCCGGCCCCAGCCGCGGGACTTCATGCCCGGAACGGCCGCGCGGATCGCATGAAAGGCCGAGGACAGGTTGATGGCGATGATCGCGTCCCACTTGTCGACCGGGAAGTCCTCGATCGGCGAAACATGCTGGATGCCGGCGTTGTTGACCAGGATGTCGACCGAACCGAACGTCTCCTCCGCTTCCGCGATCATGGCGGCGATTTCGTCGCCGCTCAGCATGTTGGCTGGCGAATAGGTGCAGCGGACCTTGTAGTCGGCTTCGATGGCCGCGCGGGTGGCCTCGATCTCGTCGGGATCGCCGAGACCGTTGATCACCACATTGGCCCCTTCGGCCGCAAAGGCCCGGGCGCATCCCAGTCCGATGCCCGATGTGGATCCGGTGACGACGGCGGTTTTTCCGGCAAGCATATCCGCTTCTCCTTGAACAAAGACGTGCGGCGACTTTTCACCAAGTTTCGCCGCACTGCAACATCGGTTTTTGGAAAATCGCGCGGGGCCGTTTCGCGGGGATCAGCGCCGGTCCAGGCGTTTTGCGGTCGAGAGCGCCCGCCGGGCCTTGTCGCGGGCCGCCGAGCGGCGGGCATTGGCTTCCAGATAGTCGGCCTGGCGAAGACCGAGCCGGGCGGCGAACCGTTCGCGGATCAGGCCGTAAAATGTCGCGTGGAGGCTGGCGAACACCCAGACGCTGATCAGCATCACGCCCATGGGAAACGCCGCCGAGCGCATGTGCTGCCAAAGCGGATCGGCCGGGACCAGGCCGCCGAGGCCGGTGAGCAAAAGCGCCCAGATGCCGATCAGGCAACCGGCCAGAAGGCTCATGACAAACGCGGAAAAAGCCATCGCCCAGCCGAGCCCCGCGGTCGCGCCCCAGCTTTCTTTCAGCGTCAGCGGGTCATCGACGGCCGCGGCCGGCAAAATCACCGAAAACCGCTGGACGACCATCAGCGAGATGAAGGGGGCCGCCAGCATCAACAGCGCGCCGAGGCCGCCGGTGACCGCGGCCAGAATTGCGGAGAGGATCGCCAGGGGGATCAGCGCAATAACACCGATCAGGCTGAGCAGGATCTGGTTGACGATCACCTTGAACGTGCGCGGACCGATGAAGACCGGAAAGTCACGGGCATCGATCAAGATACGGCGGACATAGGCGATGGCGATCGAAAAGCCGATCAGGATGTTGGCGAGCGCGGCCAGCATGCGCAGGCCTTCCTGATCGACGGTCTGGACCGGCTCGGTGATATAGGACACGGTCGTGAAGCCGCCGCTTGGCGACAGGGCCGAGCCGATGGTGAAATTGAGCGCCACCAGAATAAGGATGTAGGCCCAGCCGGTCCTGAGCAGCGTGCCCAGATTGTGCTGGCCGAGGGACACGGTGCGTTCCAGGACAGTGACAAACACGCCTTACTCCCAAGGGATCGATGATGCCGGCGCCATGCGCCTCAGCATACATAATGGGTTCCGGGCGATTGTCACAGACCTGCCATTGCCGTTTCGTTTCTGGCACACTATTGAAAGGCCAATCGACGGCAGGGCCGGTTCCCCAGCCGCGAAGCGCAGGAAATGAGTGACGGGGTCCAACCCATGATTGACGATTTCGCGAAGCCAAAACCGCGCCGGGTGTCGGTGCCGGTCAAGATCGGTCCGGTCACCGTGGGCGGCGGCGCGCCGGTGGTCGTTCAGTCCATGACCAACACCGACACGGCCGATGCGGATGCGACCGTCAAGCAGGTGGCGGATTTGGCGCAGGCCGGATCGGAGGTTGTGCGCATCACCGTCGACCGGCCGGAAGCCGCCGCGCAGGTGCCGCGCATTCGCGAGCGGCTGGAGCGGATCGGCATCGATGTGCCGCTGGTCGGCGACTTTCACTATATCGGCCACAAGCTTCTGGCGGACTATCCGGACTGCGCGGCGGCGCTGGCGAAATACCGGATCAATCCGGGCAATGTCGGCTTCAAGTCCAAACGCGACACGCAATTCTCGCAGATCATCGACATTGCGCTGAAACACGACAAGCCGGTGCGCATCGGCGTCAACTGGGGATCGCTCGACCAGGAGCTCTTGACCCGGCTGATGGACGAGAACGCGTCCAGCGACGATCCGAAATCGGCCGCGGCCGTCATGCGCGAGGCGATCATCCAGTCGGGGCTGTTGTCGGCCGAACGCGCCGAAGCGCTCGGCATGGGCCGCGACAAGATCATCCTGTCGGCCAAGGTCAGCCAGGTGCAGGATCTGATCTCCGTCTATGCCGATCTCGCCGGCCGGTGCGACTACGCGCTGCACCTCGGGCTCACCGAAGCCGGCATGGGCACCAAGGGCATCGTGTCTTCGGCTGCCTCCATGGGCATCTTGCTGCAACAGGGCATTGGCGACACGATCCGGGTGTCCCTGACGCCGGAACCGGGCGGGGACCGGACCCGGGAAGTGCAGGTCGCCCAGGAGCTTCTGCAGGTGATGGGCTTCCGGTCCTTCGTGCCGGTTGTGGCGGCCTGCCCGGGCTGCGGGCGGACGACCTCCACGGTGTTCCAGGAACTTGCCCAGGACATCCAGGAGCATATCCGCACCTCCATGCCGGTTTGGCGGGAACAGTATCCGGGCGTTGAAAGCCTTAACGTTGCGGTGATGGGCTGCATCGTCAACGGGCCGGGCGAATCCAAACACGCCGACATCGGGATCTCTCTGCCGGGCACCGGGGAAACGCCCTCCGCACCGGTCTTCGTGGATGGCGAAAAGGTCGCGACGCTGCGTGGGGCCACCATCGCGGACGACTTCAAGCGGATGGTCTACGACTATATCGAACGCCGGTACGGCGCGGGCGCCACGACGTCTTCCACCGACGCGGCCTGAGAAAAGGCGCCCCTACAATGCATCCGCCCGAGGCCGCCGGAGCCGCGAAAAAAGCTGTCCTCGTCATCACATCGCAGGTGGTGCGCGGGGGGATCGGCGCGCGCGGCATCGTGTTCGCGCTGGAGCGGCTCGGCCATCCGGTCTGGTTCTTGCCCACGATCCTGCTGCCCTGGCATCCCGGCCATGGCGCGGCAACGCGGATCGTCCCGCCCGATGACGGATTTGCCGGGATCGCGGAAGATCTGGCTCGATCCGGCAAGATCAACGAGATTGGCGGGATCATCAGCGGGTATCTGGGCAGCGCGAACCAGGCGGCGCCGATCGCCGACCTCGTCACCGCGATCAAGGCGGATCATCCGGGTGTTCCCTATCTCTGTGATCCGGTGATCGGCGATCATGGCGGGCTTTATGTGCCGGCCGGGACCGCGGCGGCGATCCGCGACCAGCTTTTGCCGCTTGCCGACATTGTCACGCCGAACCGGTTTGAACTTTCCTGGCTGGCGGATGTCCCGGTCGACAGCGAGCCGGAAGCTCTTGCCGCCGCGCGCATGCTCGGGCGCGACCGGGTCGTGGTGACCTCCGCGCCCGCGCTCCGCCGCAACGCCATCTCCAACCTTCTGGTCGGCCCGCGGGGCGCGCTGGCGGCCGAACACGCCGCCGTTCCCGATCCCCCGCATGGCACGGGAGATGTGCTGGCCGGGCTGTTTTTATCGCGTCTTCTGGAGGGGCTCTCCGATGAGGAGGCCCTGGTGCGGGCGGCCGGCTCCACCTTCGAACTGGTGGCGCGCAGCGTCAAAAAAGGCGCCGATGAGCTCCTGATTGCCGAGGAACAGCAATCCCTGGTCCGGCCGATGGCGCTTGTCTCACAGCGGCGCGTCCTGGAAAGCGTTGCCCGTGCCTGACGAGCCGGACCGTTGGGTTGCCGGCGTTGACGGCTGCAAGGCCGGATGGATCGCGGTGCTGCGCCGGATTTCAGCGCCGGGATCGGAAACCGTTCACCTGTTTCCGGCCTTTTCTGATCTGATCGATCACACACCGCATCTGGCAATCATTGCCGTCGACATGCCGATCGGCCTGCCGGACCGGGTCGGGTTTGGCGGACGGGGACCGGAACAGGCCGCCCGCAAGTATCTGGGTCAGCGGCAATCCTCGGTTTTCTCCGTGCCGTCCCGCGCCGCGGTCTACGCGGAGGATTATGGCGCCGCGTGCCGGATCGCGCTTGAGACCTCCGATCCGCCGCGCAAAGTCTCCAAGCAGTGCTTTCATCTCTTCCCGAAAATCCGCGAGATCGACACGCTGATGACGCCGGATCTGGAGGACCGGATCCATGAGGTGCATCCCGAGCTCGCCTTCTGGCGGCTGAACGGCGGCCGGGAAATGCAATTGCCGAAAAAGGTCAAGAGCCGGGCCAATCCGGCCGGTCTTGCCGAGCGCCGGGCGCTGCTCGCTGGGTGTGGGATTTCGGAGGCTTTCCTGACCCAAACGCCGCCGAAAGGCGCCGGCGCCGACGATCTCCTGGACGCCGCCGTCAATGCGCTCATCGCCGAACGGATCCTGTCCGGAGCCGCCGAGCCGTTTCCAAAAGAGTTCGCCCGTGATGCCAAGGGCCTTCGGGCGGCGATCTGGGCGTAAACCTACCGCCCCGCCAGCGGATGGGCGCCTTCGACGAGGGCGGTGAGGCGTTCGTCGAGAATGTGGGTGTAGATTTGGGTCGTGGAAATGTCGGCATGGCCGAGGAGCTGCTGCACGACGCGCAAATCCGCGCCGTTTTGCAACAAATGCGAGGCGAAGGCATGGCGCAGCACGTGCGGCGAGACCTTGGCGGCCTCCAGGCCGACGGAAACCGCCAAATCCTTTAGGTCCCGGGCAAAGGCCTGCCGGGTGAAGTGCCCGCGGGCGCCATGGGAAGGAAACAGCCACGGGCTTTTCGCGTAAATGTCGCCCGCGTTCCGCATTCCCAGATAGCTGCGCATCGCCGTCTGGGCGGCCGGCGACAACGGGACCAGCCGTTCCTTGCCGCCTTTTCCAGTGATTTCAATCAGCCGCTGGTCGCGCATGGCGGCGGTTGCCGGAAGGGCGACGAGCTCTGAAACGCGCAATCCCGTGGCATAAAGCACTTCCAGGAGCGTGTAGAGGCGCTGTGCGCGAAGCTGGGCGGCCGCGCTCTTGTGGTTCGCGTCGGTGGTTTCCTTGGCCGCGCCAATCAACCGGTCGACCTCGTCCAGGGAGAGGACCTTCGGCAGGCTCGCGCGCCGTTTCGGCGCGCTCAACGTCCGGGTCGGATCGTCGCCGCGCAGATTGTCGGCATAAAGAAACTTGAAATACTGTTTCAGGGCCGACAGCCGCCGGGCCTGCGAGGTTTCGGCGAAGCCGCGCGCGGATAGATCGCGCAGATAGGCGGAAAGCGTGTCCTTGCCGGCCTTGGAGGGGCGTTCCGGCGCCGTGAACGCGGCAAAGTCATCCAGATCCCGCCGGTAGCTCTCTAGCGTGTTTTCGGCCGCCCCGCGCTCGGCGCTGAGCATTTCCAGAAAACTCTCGATGGTGACGTCGTTCGTCAAAGGCGCCTCGGCCAGGATGCGGCGGCAGGTCCAGGTGCTGGTCGCTCAGCGCCCGAAGCCGTCCTTTTGGACCCGCACGGTGATCTCGCGCTCGCGCGGCTCGACGAAATTGGCGAGCGCATAAAGCGCCCCGTATCCCAGTCCGCCGAGCACAATCAGAACCAGGATCAGGCGCGTGAGGGTCGGCAACGGGTCGGTCTCTTGTCTGTTCGAATCAGTAGACCAACAGTCTCACCACTCGGCCTTGGTCCCGCAAGACGGATTCGGCCCTGGGCGTCCGGACAATCGTCAAACGGCCGCTGCCTTTTTCGGCGAGTGTGCTAAAACGCGGTTATGAAACATCTCCGCGAACCCGTCCAGTCTGGCAAAGACGCCGCGCAGGAAACGCCGGAAACCGCGATTGTGCGGGCGCTCGGGCGCCGGTCGATCGTGCTTGTCGGCATCATGGGCTGCGGCAAATCCACGGTCGGGCGGCGGCTGGCGCAACGGCTTCACCTCGACTTTGTCGACGCGGATACGGAAATCGAACGGGCCGCCAACATGACCGTCGCGGAGATCTTCGCCGAACACGGCGAGCCCTATTTCCGGTCCGGCGAAGAGCGGGTGATCGCAAGGCTGCTGAAATCGGGACCGCAAGTGCTGGCGACCGGCGGCGGCGCGTTCATGAGCGAAGCCACCCGCAAGGCGATCGCAAGCCGGGGGCTGTCCCTCTGGCTGCAGGCCGATCTTGAGACGGTTATGTCGAGGGTCCGGCGCAAGTCCAACCGGCCGCTTTTGCAGACGGCGGATCCGGAAGGCACGATGCGCGCCCTGATGGACAAACGCCATCCCATCTATGCGCTGGCGGACATGACGGTCCAGTCGCGGGATGTGCCGCATGACACCGTCGTTGAGGATATCCTCGACACGCTTTTGCATTTTCTCCCAGGTCACCCCGACCCTTATGCCTAAATCCTTTGGGAACACGATGAGCGACACCGTTGAAATGGCGCCCTTGGACGAGGCCGGGCCCCGCCGCGTACGGGTCGATCTGGGACCGCGCGGTTATGACATTGAGATCGGCCGCGGCGTATTTGACGGCGCTGGAGCGCGGCTTGAGGCGCTTTTTCCAGGTGCGCGGTTCGCGGTCATCAGTGATGAGACCGTTGCGCGGCTGCATCTTCCCGCCTTCCGGAAGAGCCTTGAGGCGCATGGCCTTGGTCATGTCGCGCTGACCGTTCCGGCCGGTGAGGCCAGCAAGTGTTTTGCCCAGTACGAGCGGTTGTGCGACGCCGTCCTGGACGCGCGTCTTGAGCGGGGCGATGTGATCGTGGCGCTGGGCGGTGGCGTCGTCGGTGACCTGGCCGGGTTTGTCGCCGCTTCCGTGCGCCGGGGCATGGCCTTCGTTCAGGTGCCGACAACCCTCCTGGCGCAAGTCGACAGCTCGGTCGGCGGCAAGACCGGCATCAACGCGCGCCAGGGCAAAAACCTGATCGGCGCGTTTTACCAGCCCGCGCTTGTCTTGGCCGACACCGGTATTTTGGACAGTCTGCCGCCCCGCGATTTCCGCGCCGGGTATGCGGAAGTCGTGAAATACGGCCTGCTTGGGGATGCGGTGTTTTTCGCCTGGCTGGAGGAGAACTGGAAAGCCGTGTTTGCCGGCGGACCGGAGCGGGACGAGGCCGTCGCCCGGTCGTGTCTCGCCAAGGCGGAGGTCGTCGCGGCCGATGAGTACGAAGCTGGCCGCCGGGCCTTGCTCAATCTTGGCCACACGTTCGGTCATGCGCTGGAGGCGGCGGTCGCCTATGAAACGGAGCGGCTGGTCCATGGCGAGGGCGTTGCCATCGGCATGACCCTGGCGCACGAATTTTCCGCACGCCTTGGTCTTCTCGACACGCTGGACGTTGAGCGCATCACACACCATCTGAAGGAGGTCGGGCTTCCGACCCAGATCACCGATATCCCCGGGCAGATGCCGCCAGCCGAAACCTTGATGGATACGATTGCACAGGACAAAAAGGTCTCGCGCGGCGCGCTGACCTTCATTCTGACGCGCGGCATCGGCCAAGCCTTTGTCGAGCGCGGTGTCGATCCCGACGCAGTTCGCACCTTTCTGGAAGAGAAACTTCACCCATGACCGAAACCACCCTTTGGCTGGCCAGTGGCGCCGTCTTTGTTCTTCTGTTTCTGTCCGGATTCTTCTCCGGCTCCGAAACCGCGCTGACGGCCACGTCGCGGGCGCGCATTCACCAGGTGGAAAAATCCGGCGACCGGCGGGCGACCATCGTCGGCCGGCTGATCGCCTCGCGGGAACGGCTGATCGGTGCCCTGCTGTTGGGCAACAATCTGGTCAACATTCTCGCCTCAGCCCTGGCGACGAGTGTGTTCTTGACCTTGTTCGGCGAAGCCGGCGTTGCGATCGCCACGCTCGTCATGACCGCCCTGGTTCTGGTGTTCGCGGAAGTGCTGCCGAAAACCTGGGCGATATCGGCGCCGGAAAAATTCGCGCTTGCCGTGTCTCCGATCGTGCGGGTTGTCGTTGCCGTGTTCGGCCCGATCGTGGTTGGTGTCGAGGCGATCGTGCGCGTTCTGTTGCGCTTTGTCGGCGTCAATGTCGGCGAAGGCGCGTCGATCCTGTCAGCCCATGATGAGTTGCGCGGCGCGGTGGACCTCCAGCATATTGAGGGTGGCCTGCAACGGGCCGAGCGCGACCGCCTTGGCGGGCTGTTGGACCTTGCGGAACTTGAAGTTTCCGATGTCATGGTTCACCGCACCAACATGGTGGCGCTGAACGCCGATGAGGATCTTCAAAAGCTGATCGAGGCGGCGCTCGCCTCGCCCCACACCCGCTTGCCGCTCTGGCGCGGCGAGACGGACAATTTTGTCGGGGTCCTGCACGCCAAGGATCTCTTGAGGGCCTTGCACAAGGCCGGCGGGGACCCGGACAAGATCGATATCCTGCAGATCGCCGCGCCGCCGTGGTTCGTGCCGGACACGACCACGCTTCAGGATCAGCTCAATGCCTTCTTGAAGCACAAGTCGCACTTCGCGCTCGTCGTCGACGAATACGGCGAAGTGATGGGTCTCGTGACGCTGGAGGATATTCTGGAGGAAATCGTCGGCGAGATTGCCGACGAGCACGATATCGAACTGGAAGGCCTGCGCCATCAGGCGGACGGGTCGGTCATTGTCGACGGGTCCGTGCCGATCCGTGACCTCAATCGGGCCACCGATTGGGACCTTCCCGACGATGAAGCAACGACCATCGCCGGTCTTGTCATTCATGAGGCGCGGATGATCCCGGAAGAGCGGCAGATCTTCACGTTTTACGGCTTCCGGTTCACCGTGCTCCGGCGCGAGAGGAACCGGATCACGCGCCTGCGGATCATGCCGCTGGGCCAGGCCGGCACCACCAAGGGGCAAGCCCAGCCGGCGGCCGTTGCAACTCCGACCGTGAAGTCGGCTGCGAGCTGACGCGGCTGTCCGGTCAGCTCAAGACGCGAGCCGCGCGGCCCGCGGGTCCGGTTCGTCCGGGGCGCGGGCTTCGATCGCTAAGGCGTGCACGGACGCGGCAAGTTCATCCGCCAGCACGTCGTTGATCGCGCGGTGCCGGGCGATCCGGCTTTGCCCGGCAAAGGCGGTTGCCACGATTTTGACCCGGAAATGGGTCTCGCCGCCCTCGCGCCAACCGCTGTGGCCCTGGTGCTTGTCGGACTCGTCAATGACCTCGAGATGGCTGGGGGCCATCGCGTCGGTCAGCTTCTCAACAATGGTGTCTTTCATGCTCATGATCGCTTTTTGGCGGTGCGGGCGCGCGTGGTCAAGTGTTTCCGGTCGGTCGTATCAACCGTCTGACCGGCCATGATTGCGAAATTGCCGCACACTTGAACTTTGGCATGAAGAACCCGAAATAGCGGCGCCCGGCGGCTTGTTCCAACCGGCGCATCTCACCATAATCACCCGCATGAAACTGGACTCGAAAATCTTCGACAGCATTCGCGTCAAGCCGGACAAGGACCGGGTTGAAGAGGATCTGCATCCAGGCTGCGATCATCCGGGCTGCACGCGCCCGGGCACCCACCGCGCGCCGAAGGGCCGTGACCGGGAGGGGCAGTATTTCCAGTTTTGCGTCGATCATGTGCGCGAGTATAACAAGTCCTACAACTACTTCGCCGGTATGCAGGACGATGACGTCCGCTCCTATCAAAAGGACAGCCTGACGGGTCACCGCCCGACCTGGAAAATGGGTGTCAACAAGCAGGCTGCGGATGGCCCGGACGGGTATGATCCGCGCAGCCACATGCGCACCCACGCCTCCCGCCGGGCGAACCAGACGCGGCCGCCACGCCAGCGAAAGCTCCTGGCGCTTGAAAAACGCTCCCTGGATGTGCTCAATCTGCCCAAAACGGCCCGTGGCGATGAGATCAAGGCGCGCTATAAGGAACTTGTGAAACTCAACCATCCGGACGCCAATGGCGGTGATCGCTCCTCTGAGGACCGCCTGCGGGAGATCATTCAGGCCTACCAGGTCCTGAAGAAAGCCGGTTTCTGTTAAGCCCGCAGGCCTTGCGGGCATTTTCCAAAACGACCCCACCCGGCGGCCGCCGGGTCAGCGGAGGAATAATGACTGAGACGACGCCTGTGGCCATGAGCACGCCCGATACCGAGGTATCCGTAGAAAAAGTGTTTGGTTTCAAAACGGATCTGACGGTGCCGGCGTTCTCGGCACCGTCGGAACACGTGCCCGAACGGGATGAGGACTATCTGTTCGACCGGGCGACCACACTGGCCATTTTGGCCGGGTTTGCCCACAACCGCCGGGTCATGGTGACCGGCTATCACGGGACGGGCAAATCCACCCATATCGAGCAGGTGGCCGCGCGGCTGAACTGGCCCTGTGTCCGGGTCAACCTCGACAGCCACATCTCCCGGATCGACCTGGTCGGCAAGGATGCGATCGTGATCCGGGACGGTCAGCAGGTCACCGAATTCAAGGACGGCATCCTGCCCTGGGCCTACCAGCATAATGTCGCACTGGTTTTTGACGAATATGATGCCGGCCGGCCCGACGTGATGTTCGTGATCCAAAGGATCCTGGAATCGTCGGGGCGTCTGACCTTGCTTGATCAAAGCCGTGTCATCCGTCCGCACCCGGCGTTCCGCCTGTTTGCCACCGCCAACACGATCGGCCTCGGGGACACGTCCGGGCTTTATCACGGCACGCAGCAAATCAACCAGGCGCAGATGGACCGGTGGTCGATCGTCACCACCTTGAATTACCTGCCGCATGACAACGAGGTTGATATCGTCCTGTCCAAGGCCAAGCACTATCAGGACGCGGAAGGCCGCGCGGTCGTCTCCAAGATGGTGCGGCTCGCCGACATGACGCGGAACGCGTTCATCAACGGCGACCTGTCGACCGTGATGAGCCCGCGGACGGTGATCACCTGGGCGGAAAACGCCGAGATTTTCGGCGATATCGGCTTTGCGTTCCGGCTCACCTTCCTGAACAAATGCGACGACATGGAGCAAACCCTGGTGGCCGAATTCTATCAGCGCTGCTTCGGCGACGAATTGCCCGAGTCGGCCGTGAACGTGGTCATGAGTTGAGGCGGTCATGGCACCAAGGCCCGGCAGCAATTCCCTTCCCGGCAACAAGCCGGCTCCGACGACCGAGCCGCTGAAGCAATCGGTCGCCGGCTGCATGCGCGCGATCTCCGGCGAACCGGAACTGGAAGTCGTGTTTTCCGGTGACCGTCCGGGCCTGTCCGGCACCACCGCGCGGCTGCCCGACCCGTCGCGCAAGATTTCCCAACGCGAGATCGCGGTGACGCGCGGGCTATCCGATTCCATGGCGTTGAAACTGGCGTGCCACGACGCGAAGGTTCACGCCCGGCACATGCCGGTCGGGCCGGATGCGCGGGTGATTTTCGAGGCCATGGAACAGGCCCGCTGCGAGGCCGTCGGTGCACGCCGGATGGAGGGGGTCGCCGATAACCTCGCCGCCATGCTGGACGAGCGGTACCGGCGGACCAGCGCGCCGGATATCAACAGCCGGGAAGAAGCGCCGCTGCAGGACGCCCTGTCACTGATCGTCCGCGAGCGGCTGACCGGGGCCCCGCCGCCGGACAGCGCCGCCAAGCTGGTCGACATGTGGCGGGAATGGGTCGAGCAAAAAGCCGGACCTGACCTCGACCGCCTGGTCGTTGAGGTGGAAGACCAGGACACGTTCGCCGAAGGGCTGCGCGATGTTCTCAAAGCGCTCGATATGGCCGATGAGCTCGGTGACCGCGACCAGGACGACGAGCCGGAACAGTCCGAGGACGACGGCAAGAACGACGAGGCGGAGACCGGCGGCGACGAGGATCAGGACAGCGGCGAGCAGGAGGCCAGCCCGCAGGACATGGAGCTGTCGGGCGATGAACAGGATGCCGGGGAAACCGAAGCATCCGATGCCGACTTTGAAGACTTTGCCGAAGACGACATGGCGGACCAGTCGGAGGAGCCGGGCGAAAGCGACCGCCAGGACCTGCCGTTCTCCAACAAGCCGCCGGTCTCCGACTACCGGGTGTTCACCACGCAGTTCGACGAAACGGTGAATGCGGAAGAGCTGTGCGACACGGCCGAGCTCGATCGTCTGCGCGGGTTTTTGGACAAGCAACTGACTCATTTGCAAGGCG
Organism: Roseibium sp.; assembly: GCA_017643215.1. Lineage (GTDB taxonomy): Bacteria > Pseudomonadota > Alphaproteobacteria > Rhizobiales > Stappiaceae > Roseibium. The sequence goes on from JAEPNV010000005.1 coordinate 161,252, forward strand.
CGGTCGCCCGCCTTGCCAACCGCTTGCAGCGCAAGTTGATGGCCCAGCAGAACCGGGCCTGGGATTTCGACCTGGAGGAGGGCCTGCTCGACACGGCGCGGCTGACCCGCGCGGTGACCGATCCGATGGCGCCGCTCGCCTTCAAGCAGGAGCGGGACACGAATTTCCGCGACACGGTGGTGACCCTGCTTCTGGACAATTCGGGCTCCATGCGCGGCCGGCCGATCACCGTTGCCGCGACCTGCGCGGATATTCTGGCGCGGACCCTGGAACGGTGCGGCGTGAAGGTCGAGATCCTCGGGTTTACCACCAAGGCTTGGAAGGGCGGTCAGTCGCGCGAGACCTGGATCGGCGCCGGCAAGCCGGCAACGCCGGGCCGATTGAACGATCTGCGCCACATCATCTACAAGTCCGCCGACGCGCCCTGGCGGCGGGCGCGGCGCAATCTCGGCTTGATGATGCGCGAGGGGCTGCTCAAGGAAAACATCGACGGCGAAGCGCTGCTCTGGGCCCATGACCGGCTCTTGGGCCGTCCGGAACAGCGCCGGATCCTGATGATGATTTCCGACGGCGCGCCCGTCGACGATTGCACGCTGTCGGTCAATCCGGGGAACTATCTGGAGCGGCATTTGCGCCATGTGATCGAGGACATCGAAACAAGGTCGCCGGTCGAACTGATCGCCATCGGGATCGGGCATGACGTTACGCGGTACTACCGCCGGGCCGTGACGATTGTCGATGCCGAGGAACTGGCCGGTGCCATGACCGACCAGCTTGCCAACCTCTTCGATGACGAGGCGGAAATGGCCTTGCCCGCGAACGGCCGCCGCCGCCGCGCCGGCCGCGGACGATGACGGGCTCCTGGCTGCCGGGCGCGCGGTGGCCGGTTTTTCGCCGGACCGGCATCGCCTTGGCGATCGTAGCGGTCCTGATGCTTCCGGCGCCGGCATCGGCCCAAAAACTTTTGGCCGACGGCACGCCCGTTGCGGTCAAGACCAAGCCGTTTGACCGGTTTCACATCGGCCGACCGACGACGCGCTTCGGACCGCTCGTGTTTCTCGGCGGCTTTGAGATCCTGTCCTCGGACCGGAATATCGGCGGCCTGTCCGGCCTTTTGAGCCTTGACAGCGGCCGACGGATCCTCGCAATCACCGACAACGGCCAGTGGGTCACCGGCGATGTCATCCAGGCCGCCGACGGGACACCGTCCGGGCTTGAAAACGTGCGGGTTGCGGCGATGCGGGGCGCGGACGGCAAGACGCTGCGCGGTGTATGGGGCCACGATACGGAGGCCCTCACCCGGGACGGCGACACGCTGCTCGTCGCCGCTGAACGCGCCAACAAGATCTACCGGTTTCCCTGGCCGCTTGTGACCGGCGGCGAGCGCATGCTGGAGGAGCTGGATTTGCCGGAGGACATGCGGCGGCTCCGCGCCTCAAAGGGGCTGGAAGCGCTGGCTATGGCACCCGCCGGCACGCCGCTTGCCGGAAAACTGGTGGCGATCGCCGAACGCGGACCGAGCGAAGCCCACGATTTGCCCGGTTTTCTGATGTTTGAGAATACGGTCGACCGGTTTCAGATCGCGCGCTCGGGCCGCTATGATGCGACGGACGCCGTGTTTCTGCCCACCGGCGATCTTCTGCTGCTGGAGCGGCGGTTCAATCTGCGGGATTTGGTCGGGATGCGGTTACGACTGTTTGAGGCCGGCGCGATCAAACCTGGGGCGCAGCTGGAGGGCGCGGTTCTTCTGGAAGCCGACTACGGCTACCAGATCGACAATATGGAAGCATTGGCGGTGCACCGGAACGCTGCCGGCGAGGTTATTCTCACACTTTTGTCCGACAACAACCGGTCGCTCCTACAACGGACCGTTTTGCTGCGGTTCCGGCTGGAAAACTGATCTGCCGGATGCACAATAAGTCGCATGGACCGCGAGGCCCTGGATTGGACCGACTATGAGCGCAGAAATTCAGCTTCCGATTATATTAATGGCAGCATTGATTGGGGCCGCCAGCCCCGGCCCCGCGACACTTGGAATCGCGGGCGTATCGATGACATCCGGGCGAGGGCCAGGTGTTGCTATGGCCCTTGGTGTCGTTACCGGGTCCTTGATGTGGTCATTTTCAGCAGCTTTGGGCCTTGGCGCGATCATGCTGGCGAACGCCTGGATGTTTGAAGTGATCCGGTATATCGGCGTGTGCTACCTGATGTATTTAGCATACAATTCCGCAAAGGCTGCGGTTTCCAACTCGGAAACAGCCATTCCGGCTCTGGCGAACAAGACGCTGTCGGGCGCATATCGACGGGGTCTGTTCCTTCACCTGACCAATCCGAAAGCGATCCTGTTTTTTGGATCGCTCTATTCGATCGGCGTGCCGCCAGGCACTCCGCTGTCGGGAGTTATGGTGGTTTTTCTGTCGGTCGGGGCGCTCAGCGCAACCATCTTTGTCGGTTATGGCGTGCTGTTTTCAAGCGCTGCATTTGCGCGGGCTTACTCACGCCTTCACCGCTTGTTCAACAGCGTGTTCGCGCTTGCCTTTGGGTCCGCCGGTGTGAAGATACTCTTTACAAGGTTCGCCTGACTGGCCGGCCGCCAAGTTACCTTTTTGCGGCCGTAGCCGGTCCTGTCAGGCGGTCGATCCGTTCGGGGCCGGCTGGAAAAAGTTCAAAACCACGCGATAAGGCGCCAGCAGCGCGACAGCAACGAGGACCTTCACGATCAGGTCACCGGCAGCAAGAGACGTCCAAAGCGGGACTTCGCCGCCGACGCTGAGGAACGGCACCGGGAACGCAAGCGATCCGTCGTCCATGCCAAAGCCAAGGTCAATAAAGGCAAAGGCGGCCGCGAAGGCGATCGAGAAGAACAGAACCGTGTCGACCACCGATCCGAGGATCGACGACACGAACGGCGCCTTCCACCAGGCCGCCCGGCGCAGGCGGTCGAAAATGGTGACATCCAGAAGCTGTGCGACAAGGAAGGCTGTGCCCGATGCGATCGCGATCCTCGGGGTCGCCAGCCAGATCGACAGGACGACCGCGATGGCAAAGCCGACCAGCACGACATACCGCGCCGCCGTGGGCCCGAACCGCCGGTTGGTAAGGTCCGTCACCAGGAAGGCCGCGGGATAGGTGAAGGCCCCCCAGGTCAGGATATCGGCGAGATTGATGCTGCCGAGCATGCCCTGAACGGGAAACTGAACCAGGAAATTGGAGGCCACAACGACGCTCGCCATCGCGATGATCGCGATGGCGAGGTTGGCCACGGAGAAGCTCCGGGAATCTGTCATGTCTTAACCCTTGACCAGTGTTTGGTCACGCGGCCGCTTCGGCCTGCTTGCGCTTGATGGCGACCTTGAGCTGGCGGGCCTTGTCCGAAAGGCCGTCATCCGATGCCTTCATCAGATAGTTGTCGAGGCCGCCCTGATGTTCGACCGAGCGCAGCGCATGGGCGCTGATCCGCAGCTTGACGGTCTCGCCCAGCGTGTCACTCAACAAGGACACGTTGCACAGATTGGGCAGGAACCGGCGGCGGGTCTTGTTGTTGGCGTGGGAGACGTTGTTGCCCGTCATCACGTCTTTGCCGGAGAGTTCGCAACGGCGTGCCATGATATCACCTTTGTCTACATGACCGGCCATTTCGACGGCCGGCAGTTACAACCGGAAGGGCGCGGACGAAAAGTCCAACGACGGCGTCTCCGGCATGTCTCGGAAAAAGTCGCCTCGCTATAAAGGCACAGCGCGCCACCGTCAAGGCGTGTGTGAAATTTCGCGCGCCAGCGTCTTTTTCGCGTCCGGTCAGGTTCCGTTAACCATAAGGTTACCATGAGGACCAAGAATTGCCCCTGTCTCCGGCCGGCATTGTGGTATCCTCTGCCCTGATGCGAACGGATTTCGACTCGATTTTTAGCCGCGCTATTCGGCATCCTGGAGGACGAGAGTGTCTGGTTTCACGTCGTTGGGCCGATTGCTGGCCGTGCCTCTGGCGCTTGGGGTCTTTTGGACGGCTCCCGCCGAGGCCAAGAAAAGCAGTATTGGCGGGCTTTATTCCATTTCCGTTGCCGGATTGAAGATCGGCCAGGGCTCTTTATCCCTTGTGCTGCAGGGAAATGCCTATTCCGCCAAGGTTGGCCTGAAGCCGGCCGGGATCGGCACGTTGTTTTCCACTGGCAAGGGCGGTGCGGAAGCCTCCGGCTGGCTGGTCGGATCGAAGGTCGTGCCGGCGAAATACAAGATGGCATCGCACGCCGCGAACCGCGATTTTTATGTCGCCCTCAGCCAGGGATCCGGACACATCCGCTCCGCCGATGTCACCCCCCAGTTCAAGCCGAACAAGGAGCGGATCAAGGTCCGCAACCGGCACCGGAAAAACGCCATGGATCCGCTCAGCGCCGCGCTGATGCCCGTGCGCAGTTCCCAAGATGCGCTGGGGCCGGCCGCCTGCAAGCGCAAGCTGCCGATCTTCGACGGCTGGACCCGGTTTGACATCCAGCTCAGCTACAAGGGCACCAAGGACGTCTCGGGACGCGGTTATGACGGCGCGGTCGTGGTCTGCAATGCCCGCTGGATCCCGGTGGCTGGTCATCGCCCATCGAAGGCGTCGGTCAAATACATGGCCAAAGCGCCGATGGAGGTCTGGCTGGCGCCGCTCGGGCGCGACAACGTTTTGATCCCCTACCGCATATCCATCGATACCCGCACCGGGCGGCTGGTCGTCCAGGCGTCGAAACTGCGGCTTGAAGCGGGTCAGCGGGACCGGGCCGGACGATAGGCGGCCGTCCCGGCGACGTCCGGCCCAGGGTCCTGGCCCTGGACGCCTGCGCAAAACTTTGCATCCCGCATTAAGTGTACTTGGTTGGAAAAGCGGTGGCGCCTTGCGCGCCGACCACCTTCTTGTTAGAGCCCATTAGCGCCGTGACCGAGGGTCCACGGCGGACCGTTCCGTTTTAAAGACACGCGCTTGTCGAGCGCTTGCCATCCTTCAGGTGCCCCAATTCATGCACAGCTACTTGGAATTTGAAAAGCCGGTTGCCGATATTGAGGGCAAGATCCAGGAGCTGAAGGCGCTGGCCGCGGAAGGCGAAGCGGTCAATGTCGAGGACGAGATCGAACGCTTGAAGGTCAAGTCGGCGGGCACGCTGAAAGACCTCTACACCAAACTGACGCCGTGGCAGAAGACGCTGGTTGCCCGCCATCCCGACCGCCCGCATGCCGCCGACTATGTGTCCGGCCTGATCGAGGATTTCACGCCGCTGGCCGGTGACCGGTCGTTTGGCGAGGACCACGCGATCCTCGCCGGACTGGGGCGGTTTCGCGGCGCGCCGGTGGCGGTTCTGGCCCAGGAAAAGGGTTCGGATACCCAGGCCCGCCTCAAGCACAATTTCGGCATGGCCCGCCCGGAAGGTTATCGCAAGGCCGTGCGGATCATGGAACTGGCCGACCGGTTCGGATTGCCCGTGGTGTCTCTGGTCGACACCGCAGGGGCCTATCCGGGTGTTGGCGCCGAAGAACGCGGTCAGGCGGAAGCCATTGCCCGGTCGACCGATAAGGGGCTGGAGCTTGGGGTGCCGTCCGTCGCGGTGGTGATCGGCGAAGGTGGTTCCGGCGGTGCGATCGCCGTTGCGACCGCAAACCGGGTCCTGATGCTGGAGCATGCGATTTACTCGGTGATTTCGCCGGAGGGCGCCGCGTCGATCCTTTGGCGGGACAGCGCCCGGGCCCAGGACGCGGCGACAGCCATGAAAATCACGGCCCAGGATCTTCTTCAGCTCGGCGTGATCGACGACATCATCGAAGAGCCGGTCGGCGGCGCGCACCGGGCAAAGGAGACGGTGATCGACCGGGCCGGGGCGGCGATGGAGGCTGCTTTAAGGGACCTCTCCGGTTTGTCGCCGGAGGAGATCCGCCGTCAGCGGCGCGAGAAATTCCTTGCGATCGGCCGCGCGCTGTCGTGAACAGTGTCTCACGTTGCGCCGGTAACGCCCCAAGAGCTGAGGCAGCAAAGTCCCGCTCACCCGGTCATCCAACCGGCTTGCCGTTGTTTGGCCCGATTTTGGGAGCATGACGATGCGGAAATTCGTGCGTTAACGTGATTGTCAACGGGATGCAATTCGCATTTCCGGCTGCCGGGGGTAACCTGCTGTCAACCATGGACGGGTAACCGTATCCTGTGACCCTGTCAGGCCGGGGCGGTTTGAGGTGGTTCCGGCGCTTGCTGAATGGGACCACCAGCCGTGATGCGTATTGGGATAGTGTAATGGCCACAAGGCATTCTCCGAGCAGCACCGCCTTAAGTGGACCGTCGCCCGCGCGGCGGGAGCGCAAGGCGTCACGCCTCCTGCGCGTTGCCGGGCTTGTGGTTGCGGCGGGCGTATTGGCTGGCTGCCAGGCGGATGAGCTCGGTTATGGTCCAAAGCATCTGCGGCCGGTGAGCGCGGACATCAAGCGCAAGATCACCGATCTCAACATGAGCTCCACCTCACCGATCATGATCCGGATCTTCAAGCAGGAGAACGAGCTGGAGGTCTGGAAGGAAGCGCGCAACGGACGGTTCGAGCTTCTGGAAAGTTTTGAGATCTGCCGGTGGTCCGGCGCCCTCGGGCCGAAATTCAAGGAAGGCGACCGCCAGGCGCCGGAAGGCTTTTATGAAATCACACCGGGGCTGATGAACCCCAATTCCAGCTATCATTTGTCGTTCAATCTCGGATTTCCGAACAAGTTCGATCAGGCCCATGGCCGGACGGGATCGCATTTGATGGTCCATGGCGCGTGTTCATCGCGCGGCTGCTATGCCATGACCGACGCCCAGGTTCAGGACATCTATGCCCTTGCGCGCGACAGCTTCAAAGGCGGTCAGCGCTCGTTTCAGGTCCAGGCGTTTCCGTTCCGGATGACGCCGGAAAACATGGCCAAGCACCGCGACAGCGAGCATATGGAGTTCTGGCGGATGCTGAAGGTCGGATACGACCATTTCGAGTTGACCAAGGTCCCGCCGCAGATCTCGTTCTGTGAAAAGCGCTATGTTTTCGACGCGGTGCCGATGATTGAGGGCGTACCGTTCAAGGCAACGGCAAAATGCCCGGCCTACGAAGTTCCGGAACGCCTGCAGCAACTCGTCAGCCAGAAGCAAAGCCAGGACGAGGAAAAATTCCAGCAGATCGTGGCCCGCATCGAGGCGCGGGAAGACCGCCAGCAACGTTGGGAGGAGCGCCAGACGGCGATCGCCGGTCTGCTCGGCGGCGGACCTGGCGGCGAAACAAACGAAAACGACGACAGCGTTGAAAGCGCGGCGGTCCAGGAGGATGGACCGGACAACAGCGAGGTGGCGACGGCCGATGCCGCGTCTGCCGGCAATGAACCGACCGTTGAAACAGCCTTCGCAGCGTCCAATGACCGCGGCGCAGGCCGTGCGGCGGCCTTCTTCTCAAGATGGGTGCCATTCGGCCAAAAAGCGGTCGAGGAAGACAGCCTCGTCGGGCCGATCGATACGGCCGCAACGCCAACCCCGAAACCCTGACTATCCGGCCATGACGACCTATGATAGCTTTGCGGTCTCCGCCCCACGGTCCGGAAGCCCCTTGACGACACCGGTCTGGATCACCGCCGGATCGTAGGCTTTGCGGGCAAACACCTCCCGGACCATCGGCTGAAAAAATTCCAAAGGTTCCGTGGGATAGCCCGGGTCAAACGACGCCTGGTCCCAGCGTTCGCAAAAGGCGGCGCAGCTTTCGAAACAGGGATGATCCTTGAATCGGTCGCGGGCGTTCCCGTCCCAACTGTAGTGATGGGCGTAGTAGATCATCTGAAAGATACCATGGTGCTCGACCACCCAGGTGACTTCCTCGCGCACGAACGGCCGGATCACTTCGGCGGAAAAGCGGTCGTGGTTTTGCGGCGCGAGCCCATCGCCGATGTCATGCAACAGCGCGCCGACGATCCAGTCGATGTCGGCGCCGTCGCGCAGCGCCCGGGTGGCCGATTGAAGCCCGTGATCCAGGCGGGTGATCTGATACCCTGACAGCGTGTCTTGGCCCTGGCGTTCCAGCTCGGCCATGACGCGCTCATAGGTGGCCGCGTGGTAGGGCTTTTCGGCTTCCGCCAGAAGATCGTAGTCGGCTTTGGTGCCATCCTTCATCTGGGTGAAGCTGACGGTCTTCATCAGGATACTCCGATTGGCCGAATTGCCGCGTGACGGAGCCGACGGATTTCAGCCGCCTCCAGGCGCTGGAGTATCGGGCAAAACGGCTTCCACCGCCAGACCGAGCGCAAGAAGATGCCGGTCGGAAAAGGCCGGCCCGTCGAGCTCCAGACCGACCGGCAGTCCTCCGGCCGTCAGCCCGATGGGCAGTGACAATCCCGGCAGGCCCGCGTTCGACCCTGGATCGGTGTTGCGGATGAAGGTCTGGAACGTCGGCATATCTTCACCCAGAAGCTGAACCGTTTGGTCCGAACCGGAGACGGACTGCGCGGGAAGGGGCGTCGTTGGAAAAACCAGCGCGTCGAGGCGTTCGGCCGCAAACACCTCCGCATAGGCGGTCTGGAGCTGCGGCCGCAAGCCGGTCATGACGGCCTGATAGACATCTTCGGGAATTGCCTGGTCGCCCAGAATCAGATTGTCGAAGACAAACTTCACGTCAGGGCTGACGATCTGCGCGGCCAGGTCCGGCAGGGTCACGCCCGTGTTGTTGTCGGCCAGAAATCTGGCAAGACCGACGCGCGCTTCGTAAAGGGCGATCGGAAAACCCACCTTCTCGTTGAGGGCCGCGATGTCTGAAAGGTCCAGCGGGACCAAGGTTGCACCGGCCGCTTCCAGCGCGGCGAGCGCGTCGGACATCAGCCGTCCGGTTTCCGGATCGACCCTGCCGTTAAAGGCCGAGGGCACGCCGAGCCGGACCGATCCCAGATCAAGCGGTGTCAATTGCAGCGGTCCTTCCGTGATCACGCCGTCGAGCAGGATGAGGTCAGCCACGTTTCGCGCGATCGGGCCAGCCGTGTCCCGGGTATGAGAAATCGGAACAAGGCCGGCCTGCGGATAACGGCCGACGCTTGGCCTCAATCCGGCGGCGCCGTTCAGCGCGGCTGGAATGCGGACCGAGCCGCCGGTGTCGGTTCCAAGACCGGCCGGCGCAAGCCGGGCACCGATCACCGCGCCGGTTCCGCCGCTAGAGCCGCCGGCAAACCGGTCCGGATCATAGGCATTGGCCACGGCGCCGAATGCGGCGTTGTTGGAGGTGATCCCGAATGCCAGTTCGTGCAGGTTGGTCTTTCCAAGAATGATCGCACCCGCTGCGCGCAATCTGGCGACAACAGGCGCGTCTTGATCCGGCACCCAATCTCTCAGGCCCGGCGTTCCTGCCGTGGTCGGCAACCCGGCGGCGGCGATGTTGTCTTTCAGGACGATCGGTACACCATGCAAAGGGCCGCGCGCGCCGGCCGCCGCGTCTGCCGTTCGCGCCGCCGCCCGCGCGCCATTGGCATCAAAGGTGATGTAGTGATTGCCCGCATCATCGCCCGTATGTGTGATCAGCGTTTCGACAAGTGCTTCGGACGTCAGCGCGCCGGACCTGATCGCCTCGGCGGCATCTCCGGCGCCGAGCGATCTGACGTCGTCTGAGGCCGCGGCAGAAATCCCGGGCAACATCAAGAATACGGTGCAAAACCAGTGACGCATCTTCATCCTGGACCTCCCATTTTGGAGACTGCATCAAAACGCACCTGCTTCTGATGTGCCTCCTCAAAACTGAGGAGAAACGACCAACGTGATCCTGGATCGCTTGCCGCCCTTCATTGGGTCTTAACACCCAGAACCTTTGAAAGAAGCTCGGTTCGGCGGTTGACATTCGCCTTTTGAAACAGGTGCTTCATGTGGGTGCGTACGGTCGTCACCGAAATCCCAAGTCTTTTGGCAATTTTTTGATCGCGCCCGTCGGAAATGAGGCACTTCAAAATCTGGCCTTCGCGCTGCGTGAGGTCCCAGTGGTCGGCCAGGCTGGCCAGGCGCGCGTCAGGATCCAGAGCGCACAACCGCTGCTCAAAATGGCGGGCGGTACACAATGCATTGGAAAAGGCGGTGCCGACCGCTTGCAGCATTGCGACATCGCGCCGGTCGAATGTGTCCCGGTTGTTAGCGCGCCAGATGCGCAGGTCTCCGACGTGCGTTTTGCCGTCATGGGCGTGAAAATTCATGCCGTAGCGCAAGCCGTCCGATTGCAGGAAATCATTGTAGAATTCGGTTTTTTCCAGGTCGTCCTGAGGCAAAACCTCATGAACATGCGTGGCCCGGCGGCGTCTTTGCAGTTTTTGCGTAATTGGATCGCGGAACTGGTAATAGGCCTCGTACCGGCCGAGATTCGACGGGTCCATGTTTATCGAAACGCAATCGGAAAAACCGTCGTCTTCAGGTTGCCACACGAAGGACGCGAAATAATCGGCCTTGAGCAGGCCCAGCAGGCGGTCGCCGACACGCTGCCGCAACGACCGGCAGTCATAATTGCCGGTCAGGTCCTGCATGATGCCAAGAAGTTCCGATGTCTCGCGGGCCGAAAGCGTCGTCAGCATGGAAGCCTCCCACCGAAGGAAAGCGGTCGGCGACATAGTCGTTGAATCCGGGCTGTGTGACAAGGGCTGCAGCTTGCCTTGTCTCCGCCACCGGCTACCTTGGAAGCAGTGCCCAATAGTCGAAATCCAGAATGACCCCGTCCTCATAGGTACCGTCTTCGGATTTGTAGGGATGGTCCGCGCACGGCCGGTCCTTGGTCGCAATCAGGCGCAGGCGGAGGGCGCCAACGTCGCTCCGGCCCTCGATTTCTGCCGCATCGAGGACTTCCGACCATGCATAGACTGTTTCGCCGGCGAAAATCGGCGCCACGTGCCGGCCACCATTGATGCCCGCCACATGAAAGGCATTGCCGAGGCCGTTGAACGACAGGGCCCGCGCCAGGCTGATCACATGTCCGCCGTAAATCAGGCGGCGGCCGAACCGGCCGTTGTCTTCCGTGTGCTGATTGAAATGGACCTTGGCCGTGTTCTGGTAAAGCCGGGTGGCGAGCTGGTGTTCCGCCTCCTCGATCGTCATGCCGTCGACATGATCGATCTTTTCACCGACCTCATAGTCGGAAAAGCGGAATTTCGACCCGCTCAATTCCGTGTCCCATTCGGCCAGATCAAGAAGCGGCACCGCCGTGCCGAGCGCCTGCGGATCGATGGCGGCCGGCAATTCGGGGATCACTTCATCCGGCGCCGGGCTTTCCGGGTCGCGCTTGCGCACCATCACCCAGCGCACATAGTCCAGGACCTCGGTCCCGTTGGCCGTGTAGCCGGTCGAGCGGACATAAACGACCCCGGTCTTGCCGTTGGAGTTTTCCTTCTTGCCGATCACCTCGGAAACGGCCGACAGGGTGTCGCCCGGGTAAACCGGCGCCAAAAACCGGCCGCCGGCGTAACCGAGGTTTGCGACGGCGTTGAGCGAAATGTCGGGAACCGTCTTGCCGAACACGATGTGAAAAGTCAGGAGATCATCGGTGGGCGCATGAGCGTAGCCGATCGATCTGGCAAAGGCGTCCGAGGACTGGACCGCAAAGCGGGGGCCGTAAAGGGCGGTGTAGAGCGCCACGTCGCCGGACGTCACCGTGCGCGGTGTGGCGTGGCGGATTACCTGGCCGACATAAAAGTCCTCGAAGTAGTTGCCCTCATTGGGTTTCGACACGGATGTCTCCTGGAAATGCGATGGGTGTTCTTGTTGTTGAGCGTGGCGGACTGCGCGCCGAAACGCACAGCTCGGTTTGTCGAGCTGATACTAGGCGGTGCCGTTTAAACCCCTCACGCGGCCTTTTCAGTGCCCGAGGCAACGATCCGGACAATGTCGGCCATGATGTCAGTGAGCTGGAAGTCCTTCGGTGTATAGACGGCCGCAACGCCCATCGCCTTGAGCTGCGTGGCATCTTCGTCCGGGATGATGCCGCCGACAATGACCGGGATGTCATCTGCGCCGCCGGCTCTAAGGCGATCCATCACGTCGCGGACAAGGGCAAGGTGTGATCCCGACAGGATCGACAGGCCGATCACGTGGACATCCTCTTCCACCGCCGCGTTGACAATTTGCGCCGGCGTCAGGCGGATGCCCTCGTAGACCACTTCCATGCCGCAATCGCGGGCACGGACGGCGATCTGCTCCGCGCCGTTCGAATGACCGTCGAGCCCGGGTTTTCCGACCAGGAATTTCAATCGCCGGCCCAGCCGGGCGGATACGGCCTCCACGTCGCTCCGGACCGCGTCGAGATCGCCCGCGTCGTCGCGGACCGACTGGCCGACTCCGGTGGGGGCCCGGTATTCGCCGAAGACCTCCCGCAAGGTCCGGCCCCACTCACCGGTCGTCACCCCGGCCTTGGCCGCGGCAATGGAGGCTTCCATGATGTTCCGGTCTTCCGCGGCCGCGGCCCGAAGCTCCGCCAGCGCCTTGTCGACCGCGGCCGCGTCGCGCGCGTCGCGCCAGGCCTTGACCTTGGCGATCGCCTCGGCCTCGACATGTTCGGGCACGGTGAGGATGCCGCCATCGTCGCCGGCCGCCAGCGGTGACGGTTCGGTTTCGATGTATTTGTTGACGCCGACGACGATCTGATCGCCTGCCTCGATCCCCGCCAGCCGCGCGGAATTGGATTCCACCAGCTTGCGTTTCATGTAGCTGGATTCCACCGCGGCCACCGCGCCGCCCATCTCGTCGATCCGGGCGAGTTCTTCCCGTGCCTCGGCCTTGAGCGCCTCGACCTTTTTGGTGATTTCGGAGGATCCGTCAAAGATGTCGCCGTATTCCAGAAGATCGGTTTCAAGGGCCACGATCTGCTGCATGCGAAGCGACCACTGCTGGTCGAACGGCCGGGGCAAGCCAAGCGCCTCGTTCCAGGCTGGAAGCTGGACGGCGCGGGCGCGGGCGTTTTTCGACAGCACCACGGCCAGCATTTCGATCAGGATGCGGTAGACATTGTTTTCCGGCTGCTGTTCGGTCAAGCCAAGAGAATTGACCTGAACGCCATACCGGAACCGGCGGTAGCGCTCTTCCTCGATGCCATAGCGCGCGCGGCAGATCTCGTCCCAGAGCTCGGTGAAGGCGCGCATCTTGCAAAGTTCCGTTACGAAGCGCATGCCGGCGTTGACGAAGAAGGAGATCCGGCCGACCGCTTTCGGGAAATCCTCTTCCGGGATCGTGCCGCCGGCCTTCAGGTTGTCCAGGATCGCGACGGCTGTCGCCAGCGCGAAGGAGAGTTCTTGAACCGGCGTCGCGCCAGCCTCCTGCAGGTGATAGGAACACACATTCATCGGGTTCCATTTCGGCATGTTGGAATACGTCCAGGCGATGACGTCCGTTGTCAGGCGCAGGGACGGCGCGGGCGGGAACACATAAGTGCCGCGCGACAGGTATTCCTTGATGATGTCGTTTTGCGTTGTGCCGGACAGAAGCGTGCGATCGGCGCCCTGCTCATCTGCGGCAGCGGCATAAAGCGCCAGTAGCCACGGTGCGGTCGCATTGATTGTCATCGATGTGTTCATGCGCTCCAGCGGGATCTCGTTGAAGAGCGCGCGCATATCCCCGAGATGGGCGATCGGGACGCCGACCTTGCCGACCTCGCCGCGCGCCAGAAGATCGTCCGGATCGTAGCCGGTCTGTGTGGGCAGATCGAACGCGACCGACAGGCCGGTCTGACCCTTCGCCAGGTTGGTGCGGTAGAGCTTGTTCGATTCCGTTGCCGTTGAATGGCCTGCATAGGTGCGGAAGATCCAGGGGCGGTCACGCCCGCTCTGGTTTGCATCCGGCTTGCTCATCACATCTCTCCTTCCAAAGGGCACACACTCACTTGGCTTGGCCGCCGTTTTGCAACGCCCCTTGCACTCCCAAAGCCGATTTTCTGCGTTCCCGGCTCCGCGAAATTCTGCCGCCTTTCAATGAAAGGGAAAAGCCCTTTTATTTGCAATGCAAAAATGGGCTTGGCCTGAAACGCAAGTTAAGCAATAGTCGTATAGATACGTAGTGAAAATTGAACAATAGTTGCGCAAACATGCGTTTTGCCGCGATATGGCGTGTGCGCTTGCGAAAAGATCGGTACAAAAGAGGGTATCGATGAGCCAAGAGTTTTGGAGGACCAGTTCATGACGGCAACGGCCGAGGCCAATGACAACCGAACGCGGGGAGACGCTCCGGTGAAAGACCTTTACGAGCCTGGCGAAATCCCGCCGCTCGGCCATGTGCCGAAAAACATGTACGCCTGGGCCATCCGGCGGGACCGGCACGGTCCGCCGGAACAGGCCATGCAGCTTGAAGTGGTGCCGACCTGGGAGCTGGACAGTCACGAAGTGCTGGTTCTCGTGATGGCCGCCGGGGTGAATTACAACGGCATTTGGGCGGGCCTCGGTGAACCGATCAGCCCGTTCGACGGCCACAATGCGGCCTACCACATTGCCGGTTCCGACGCGTCGGGGATCGTCTGGGCCGTCGGCGACAAGGTGAAACGCTGGAAAGTCGGTGACGAGGTCGTCATTCACTGCAATCAGGATGATGGCGACGATGAGGAGTGCAACGGCGGCGACCCGATGCTGTCGCCGTCCCAGCGGATCTGGGGCTATGAGACACCGGATGGCTCTTTTGCCCAATTCACCCGCGTTCAGGCCCAGCAGCTCATGCCGCGGCCCAAGCATCTGACCTGGGAAGAAGCGGCCTGCTACACGCTCACGCTGGCGACCGCCTACCGGATGCTGTTCGGCCACCACCCGCATGAATTGAAACCCGGGCAGAACGTTCTGGTCTGGGGCGCGTCGGGCGGTCTTGGCTCATATGCGATCCAGCTCATTAACACGGCGGGTGCCAATGCGATTGGCGTCATTTCCGACGAGGACAAGCGCGAGTTCGTGACGAGCCTCGGCGCCAAAGGCGTGATCAACCGGAAGGACTTCAACTGCTGGGGCCAGTTGCCGAAGGTGGGCTCACCCGAATATGCCGAATGGTTCAAGGAAGTGCGGAAATTCGGCAAGGCGATCTGGGACATCACCGGCAAGGGCAACAATGTCGACATCGTCTTTGAACATCCGGGCGAATCGACGTTCCCGGTCTCGACGTTCGTCTGCAAGAAGGGCGGCATGGTCGTGATCTGCGCCGGGACGACCGGTTTCAACTGCACGTTCGACGTCCGCTACATGTGGATGCACCAAAAGCGGTTGCAGGGATCGCATTTCGCCCATCTCAAACAGGCCGGCGCCGCCAACCGGCTGATGATCGAGCGGCGCATCGACCCTTACATGTCGGAGGTGTTCCCCTGGGATCAGATCCCCAAGGCGCACACCAAGATGTGGAAAAACCAGCACGCGCCGGGGAACATGGCGGTCCTGGTCAGCGCCCCGACCACCGGCCTTCGCTCCTATGAGGATGTTTTGGAAGCCTCAAAACGCTAACGCAACGCCCCTCCCAAGGCGTGAAAAACAGAAACGCAAGCCAAGACCTGGAACCCGCCGCACTGGCGGGTTTCTTTTTGCCTTTTGGATGTATTGTGCGTGTCCGGAGCCGAATCACCGGTTCGACGGGGAGACGGCGTGTCTTTATGGGACGCTGCGCGCGCGGCGGGTCCGCGGAATTGAGGACAACCACATATGATCGCAGATTTACGCGCGGTTTGCCGGTTTGTGGCGATTGGCGCGGTGTGTTCCGTTCTGGCCGGATGCCTGGCGGATGGTGACGGGAAACCGGCCTTTTATCAGGACATGGCCCGCGTCGATGCGCAGGTCGATGCGGCTGTCGCCGCGCAGATGATCTCGCAGTACCGGGTGAACAATGGCCTGTCGCCGGTGGTGGCCGACAAACGCCTCACCGCCCTTGCCGCGGACCAAGCCAGGGTGATGGCACGGGCGAAAACGGTGAACGCGTCGCTGGCGGGTGAGCAGAACCTCGACCGCCGGCTGGCGGGGATCGGCGAAGACGGTGTCCCGGCGGCCGAAAATGTCAGCGCCGGTTACAGGACCCTCGCGGAAGCCTTTTCCGGCTGGCGCGAATCGGCGAACCACAACGCGGTCATGCTGCATCCGGACGCAAGCCGCCTGGGCATCGCGACCGCCTATGCCTCCGGCTCAAAGCACAAGGTGTTCTGGTCCCTGATCCTGGCCGGCCCGGCGCCCTCGCCCTGAAACGGCGCCGCCTCACTACGGCCGATAGACGCGGCCGGGAATCGGGCGGATCGGCTGAACCACCGGCGGGCGTCCATAGACCGGATAATTGCCGTAGTAGCGCCGGACGCCCAATTGCACGCCGGCGTTCGGCACCGGGCGGCCGTAATAGGGACCGGCCCCGGCATAGGAAAGATACCGCCCGGAGACCCAGCCTTTCACGTTGGTGAAGGCGGCGTCACACCATTTGAAATCGGCCGTGCAGCCGAACACGGTAACGCCGGCGCCGCGCGGCAGGGTCGTGATCACCGGATAGTTGGTTCCAGGCCCCGCCCGCACATTCAGGTTCGCCGTTGTGTAGGCAATGGCCGGTCCGGATTGAGCCAAGGCGGCACCCGCCCCGATCCAAAACGCAACAGAGATGACAAGCAGGCGGAGGACAGCCATTATTTGCTCCAGGACATGCTGCGACCACGACGGTGGCCAGACTTGCCGCTTATCATGGCGAAAGTATAGCCGGACGCCTGATTGGGTCCGCCGGCAGGGCGGCCTGGCCGAGACAGGATTGAAGGGCTGATTTGATGCTGCGAACACTCTTGATCGCCTTGTTTTTCTTCGGGTCTACCCTATTCGCGCAGGCATCCGACCTGCATGCCGGGTACTACTATCCGGACCCTCAAACGCGTGAGACCTACGTCACCGACGTCCCGCTGGCACCGGATGCGGGCGAGAGTTCGCGGGCGGCCTTCATCATCGGGCTCGCGGCCCAGCAATTGGAGCAGAACTACGCGCCCGGCTATCATGTCTTTGCCAAGGGCGAGCATCTGGAAAAGATGATCATCGTGGCAACCGGCGACGGCCGCTACGACACGCTGTTCCAGCTGCGGGCGCTGCTTGCGAGCCTGACTTCGCGGGCACGGGCAACGCCGCTGTTCGCCCAGGTGGAAAAGCCCTACGAACTGAATTTCCTGGATTTTTGCAAACTGATGGGGTTCCGGCAGGTGACGGTCAGCAACGGCGATGACCTGGCGCATCAGATTCAAGTCCGGTGAAAAGTGCTAGCGTTTCAATTCACCGTCCAGCCAGTCCTGGAATTGGGATTTCGTGCCGAAAAATGCGTTGCGGTCGACATCACCTTTCACGCCGGCGACCCGGCCTTCGGCCGTGTACTGCCAGAACACCCAGTCATCGCGGCCGTCGTAGATGTTGTTTGGGTAGCTGGCGACGGATCTGAGCCAAAAGTGCTCGTCCCGAAATAGGCCCACCAAGCGGTCGCGGTGAAAATCGACCGAGGAGTAAATCACCGGCCGCTTGCCGTAGTGCTGTTCCATCGCATCGAGAAAGTACGCCATATCCCGGCGGATCTTCGCCTTGGGCGGGCGCTCCTGGCAGGTCCTGGAATGGGCGTTCCATTCCATGTCGAGGACAAGCGGCAGCGCATCGGGATCGACCGGCACGATTTGCTTGACCCAATCGACCTGCTCCTCGACCGGCCGGCAGAAATAGTAGAAGTGATAGGCGCCACGCGGCACGCCTGCCGCTTTTGCAGCAGTCCAGTTCTGTAGGAACCGGGGATCAGAATGATCGCCGCCTTCGGTGGACTTGATCCAGGCAAACGCGGTCCCCGCGTCTTTCACCTGCACCCAGTCGATATCCCCCTGCCAGCGCGAGACATCGATGCCGTGGACGGCGAAGTCCTCCGGGGTCGGGTCGGGAAACTCATAGGCCGAACAGGCGGCCAGCGCGAAGGCGCCGAAGATGGCGCAGAATGTCTCAATCATCGGGCGCACGACACCATCCGTCAAACCAGGTCAGTAACACTTGATTCACCACATGCCCGAATTTCCCTAACGGAAAATGGATTTGACGACATTTTGATGACGAATCGGCCCATTTGACAAAGGCCGCATTTGCGGCCGATCAAGGTGGCCTGCCGGAATTCCTGAAAGGGTCCGCGCATGGATCTTGCCGTTACCCTGATCAGCCTCGGGCTCTTGCTGCTTGTTGGAATGGCCGCCGATGAAATCGGTCACCGGACCCGCATGCCGCGCGTGTCGCTGCTGATCCTCTGCGGCTTGGCGGCCGGACCGTCGGGCTTGAACATCCTGCCGCCCGATCTAACCGGCATCTACGAGCTCTTGTCCGTGCTGGCGCTGTCGATGGTGGCGTTCCTGCTTGGCGGAAAACTGTCGCGGATCAATCTGCACAACAGCGGCCGCGTGATTGTCATCGTGTCGGTCTCAGCCGTCGTGGTCACAGCCGCCATCGTGTCGGCAGGCTTGATGCTCGCCGGTCTGGCTGTTGGACCGGCCCTTGTGCTCGGCGCGATGGCGACCGCGACGGCGCCGGCGGCCACGCAGGACGTCATTCGCCAATCCGGCGCGCGCGGGCCCTTCACCAATGTGCTTTATGGCGTGGTCGCGTTGGACGATGCCTGGGGATTGATCCTGTTTGCGTTTTGCCTGGTCTTTGCGCAGGTCGCCGCCGGGATGGATGGCGGCGGCGTCTTGGCCCATGCGGCCTGGGATGTTCTTGGTGCCTGCGGGCTGGGTGTCGCGATCGGGGTTCCGGCGGCCTATTTGACCGGCCGGCTCCGGCCCGGGGACCCGACCTTGTCCGAGGCGCTGGGCGTGGTCTTTTTGACGGCCGGGCTGGCGCTCTGGCTGGAGGTGTCGTTTCTTCTGGCGGGCATTGTCTGCGGTGCGGTCGTGGTGAACTACGCCAGGCACCATTCGCGGGCGTTTCATGAAATCGAACACATCGAATGGCCGTTCATGATCCTGTTCTTCTTTCTGGCCGGGTCCCTGCTCCATCTGGACAGCCTCAAGGATCTCGGGCTCCTTGGGGCGGTCTATATCATCCTGCGTCTCATTGGCCGGGTGGCCGGCGGCCTGTTGGGCGGACGTCTTGCCAGGATGCGGGAAAAACACCGCTTCTGGATGGGTTTTACGCTTGTGCCGCAAGCCGGTGTCGCACTTGGCATGGCGCTGATCGGCGCCGAGGCCCTGCCTCAATACCGCAATGAAATCCTGACAATCGCCATCGGCTCGACGGTGATTTTTGAACTGTTTGGCCCGCCGCTCACCCAGCTGGCGCTGCGCCGCGTGGGCGAAACAACGGGGTGAATGCGAATTGGGGTCTATGCGAATGGCGGGCGAATTCGTATGTACCAGGGATCAGTTCCCCACGTTTCGAAGGCCCGCATGACCCGCCGTCTGACCGTTGTCACCTGGAATATCAACTCCGTCCGGCTGCGCTTGCCGATCGTTGAAAAGCTTCTGGCGGAGGTCCAGCCCGACGTTCTGTGCCTTCAGGAAACCAAGTGCCCGGATGCCAATTTCCCGGAAAAGGCGCTGCGCCAGGCCGGGTATGAGCACATCGCGATCAACGGGCAAAAGGGCTATCACGGCGTTGCGACGATCTCCCGCCTGCCGATCAACAACATCGAGCGCCGGGCGTTTTGCGGCATCGGCGACTCCCGGCACATTGCCGTGGATGTGCCGTTCAACGGCGCGAGCTTGCGGCTGCACAATTTCTATGTCCCGGCTGGCGGCGACGAGCCGAACCGTGAGATCAATCCGAAATTCGGCCACAAGCTTGATTTCCTCGGCGAAATGAAAGACTGGCTGACGGGCGAGGAAACCCGCCGCCCGTCGGTGCTGGTCGGGGATCTCAACGTTGCGCCTTACGAGCACGATGTCTGGTCGCACAAGCAGCTCTTGAAGGTCGTCAGCCACACGCCGGTCGAAACGGACCTGTTTGAGACCGTTCGCGATTCAGGTGGATGGATCGACGCCATGCGCCGGTTCACGCCGATGGAGGACAAGCTCTACACGTGGTGGAGCTACCGGGCCAAGGACTGGTCGAAGACCGACAAGGGCCGCCGGCTCGATCATGTCTGGGTCTCAGAGGCGCTCGATCACAACATCCGCTCGGCAAAGGTGCTCAGGGATGCGCGCGGCTGGGAAAAACCGTCAGACCACGCGCCGGTGATCGCGGAATTTGAAGCCTGACCAAGCCCGGAGCGTCAGTCCGGGTAGGTGATCGGCGTCCGGTTTTCCGGCCTGGCGGCCCATTCGAAATAGGCCCGGTGCAAAGCCAACGTCAGTTCACCGGGGGCGTCGTTCGAAAAGATGTGGTCGTCGACGCGCGTGATCGGCGCGACGCCGCCACCCGACGTCGTAATGAACACCTCGTCGCTCTGCAGGAATTCCGACACCGGAAGATCGCGGATTTCCACCTCCAGTCCCAGATCCGCCGCGATCTCGATCACCGTCTGGCGGCTGATGCCGTGCAGAACGCCGCGTTCGGGCGTGACAAGCCGCTTGTCCTTCACGGCAAAGACATTGAAGCCAGGGCCTTCCGTCACATGTCCGTCTGCATCCAGCAGGATCACGGTCTCGGCCCCAAGTGCCTTTGCCTCGAACAACCCTTTCGTGAAGTCGCCCCAATGGTAGTTCTTGATCCGGGGGTCGACGCTGTTCGGGGAAATCCGGCAGACCGAGCTGGCGATGTGGACCTGCGCACCCGTGTCCGCGATGTCCAGGGCGATGACATGGATGTAGGGCACGCACCAGGCAAAAAACCGATTGTGGCAGTCGCGCGGATCGCGGGACCCCGGCACCCTATTGACGCCGCGCGTTGCGACCATGGCCACGTAGGCTTTTTGGAGCCCGGTGGCGGCGACCAGATCGTGCAGGGCGTTCGCGACGCCGGCCTGATCGATCCCAGGGTTGAGCCGGAGGGCGGCCATGGAGCGAAAGAACCGTGCAAGGTAGAGTTCGAACCGGAAAAAGGCGCCTTCCCAGACTGGCACGACATCGTAGGTGATGTCGCTGTGGATGAGGCCCCAGTCGTTGATCGGAATGCTGGCCTTTGAGATCGGAATGATCCGGCCGTCCACCCAGGCCGCGCCCGTCTTCAGGCCGGTGGATGGTGATGGGTTCACTTCAGGCTGACCATCGATCATGGCGGCAAAGGGTCCTCTTCATGCCGGATCAGCGGCGCATCCTCATGGGGTGACAATCACCTTGCCGAAGACCTTGCGCGCCGCAATGTCCTCAAGGGCGCCCGGGATGTCTTTAAGCGGATAAACACCGTGGATGTGCGGCTTGAGTTTGCCGTCTTTCACCCAATCGAGGATCTGCATCATGTTGGTCCGGTGTCCGGCCGGATCGCGCTCCACGGCGGCGCCCCAGAAGACGCCGCGCATGTCGCAGCCCTTTAAGAGCAGAAGATTAAGCGGGATCTTGGGAATGTTACCGGCCGCAAAGCCGATGACCAAAAACCGGCCTTCCCACGCGGTTGCCCGCAGCGCCTGTTCCGCCAGGTCGCCGCCGACCGGATCATAGACCACGTCGACGCCGGTCCCACCCGTCAACGCCTTCAAGGTGTCCTTCAACGGCTGGTCGGAATAATTGACCGTCTCATGGGCGCCGAGCTTGCGGGCGAAGGCAAGCTTCTCCTCTGACGAGGCGCAGGCGATCACCTTTGCGCCCATGATCGCGGCGATCTCCACCGCAGCCTGGCCGACCCCGCCCGAGGCGCCGAGGACGGCGACGGTTTCTCCGGCTTTGAGATCCGCCCGGTCCCGGTAGGCATGCAAGGTCGTGCCATAGGTGACGGTCAGCCCGGCGGCTATCTCAAACGAGACCTCGTCTGGGATTTTCACCAGGAGATCAGGTTCGGCGATGACCTTCTGCCGGGCGGCGCCGTACCGCATGTAGCCGATGACGCGGTCGCCCTTCTGAAAATCGGACACGCCCGCCCCCACGGCGCTGACGATACCGGCAAACTCGGCACCTGGTGAAAACGGCGGTTCGGCCTTGTGCTGATACTTGCCCTGAATGATCAACGTGTCGAAAAAATTGAGAGCGCAGGCCTTGACGTCGACCACGAGTTCACCGGCGTCCGGCTGAGGATCCGGCAGGGTTTCTACGACCAGGCTGGACGGCGGCCCGTAGGCCGTGCAAAGACACGCTTTCAAGGAAAAGCCCCCATTGTTTCAACCAATGGCAGCCTGCCTAGCATGGCACGCACGGCTTTGAAAATCCGACGGAGGTCGGCGTGGCCGCCGGGTGCCGTTTTTCGTTGCCGGTTACCGACAAGGCGGGGGGCTTGAAGGGGATTCCCTCAATCGCTGCGAATCGCCTTTTGTTCCCTATAATCGGGTGGTTGGGCTTGAGTCTTTTGCAAAACCGGCGAATTGATCCCGTCCGCACAGGGGTGCTGTGATCAGGGGAATCTGCCGCAGGGAGAAGAATGCATGCGCGGGTATTTTGCGGTCGGCGCGGAGGGCTTGTCGAAGCGCATGAACCTTGGAACGTTGATGCGCTCGGCCCACGCCTTCGGCGCCAGTTTCTTTTTCACGGTCGACGCGGCGCAGAACCTCAGGAAAGCGCCACCCACCGACACGTCCAAGAGCCCGGGTCATTTGCCGCTGTTTTCCTGGGACAGCATTGAGGCGATGGACCTGCCGCGCGGCTGCCAGCTTGTGGGCATCGAGCTGACGGATGCGGCGGTCGATCTGCCGAGCTTCGGCCACCCGCTGCAGGCGGCCTATATCCTGGGGCCGGAACGGGGATCCTTGTCGCCGCAGATGCTGGCCCGCTGCGACCACGTCGTGAAGATCCCGACCAAATTCTGCATCAATGTGGCGATGGCCGGGGCGGTGGTCATGTATGACCGGCACAGGGCTCTGGGGCGGTACGCGGAGCGGCCGATCACCGCCGGCGGCCCCAAGACCAAACGTCCCGGCCATGTCCACGGTGGCCGGTTCAGCCGGGCCGGGCGGAAAATGCCAGGAGCTTGAAATCGGCGCCGGAATGTCGGCGGTGGCGATCAGTCCACATCGACCGCATCATCGGCCTCGATCGCCTGGCGGAGGCGCGCAAAGGCAAGGCGGATGCGCGATTTTACCGTGCCGAGCGGCAATCCCGTCTGGTCGGCGATCTCGCTGTGCGACAAGCCGGCGAAAAACGCCTGGTGGACGACCTTGCGCTGTTCCTCCGGGAGCGTGTCCAGCGCCAGCCTGATCCGTTCGTCGCGCAGCCGCGCGTCCATTTCGGATGCCACGTCGACCGGCGCGCTTGGATGCAAGGAGGGATCTTCGGGATCGAGCTCGGCCGTTTTCTGACGCCGCAACCGGTCGATCCTGCGGTTTCGGGCGATCCGGAACAGCCAGGTGCTGGCGGAGGACTTGGAGGGATCGAACAGCTCTGCCTTGCGCCAGAGCGTCACCATGACGTCCTGAACGATCTCCTCCGCGGCGCTCGCATCCGAGCCCTGTTGCATCAGGTAACCTTTCAGGCGCGGCGCAAAATGATCGAACAATTCCGCGAAGGCGGATTTGTCACGCTCGCCGGCCACCTTCAAAATCAGGTCCGAGTAGTACTGCAACTGACCCAACGAACATTTCACTCCCTGTCGGTCCTACCTGTGTAGTCAGGTTCCCGGCATTTCGAAAGAGGCTTGATGATGGCATCGCCACACTGTCGCCCGAATTATCCCAACAGCGTGCGTTCTCAAAATGGACATTTCGTCGCTTGAATGCCGCAGTTTGAACCTCAACCCTTTCGTAACGGGCTTTAAGTTATCATTAAAGCAAGGTTTATATGTCATGTGGCATTTGACTAGAGTGTGAACGATGTTTCGCAAGCCAAACGGTGTGGAGATGATGAAAGCAAAATCGCTGGGTATGGCCCTTGTCGGCCTTGTGGTTGCAAGTGCAGCGGCTTTCGCACAAACCCCGACATTGCTCAAACAGCACAAAGATTGGGCCGCCTATTCCCTGGCGAGCGGGAGCGGCAAGGTGTGTTACGCGCTGACCAAACCAACCCAGATGCTGCCGGCGGATCGAAATCATGGCGATGTCTTTTTCTTCGTCACGTCGCGTCCGGCCGAAGGGGTGAGTTCCGAACCGAGCCTTTTGGTCGGATATCCGCTCAAGGACCAATCGGCGGTGACGGCGGATGTCGACGGCACGGCGTTTTCCCTGTTCACCAACAATGACGGCGCCTGGGTCGACAATGCGGCCACCGAGGCGCAGTTGGTGGCCGCCATGAAGGCGGGCCGCGAAATGACCGTGCGCGGTGAATCCAGCCGGGGCACCAAAACCACCTACCGGTTTTCCCTGTCCGGAGTCACAGCGGCGATCAACACCGCGCAGCAGGCCTGCAACTGAGCGCAATCTGAAGTCCCGGCGTTGGTCCATCTGGCCTTCGCTGGCATAGCCGGACATCCATCTGTTGCCTGACCGGTGGCTTCTGCCGGTTATATTGCGTTTCCCGGCAATTCCGGATATGGATCCGTCTTGAATATTGCCCGGCTCCGCCGGGCAATTCGCGTTCGGCCGTCTCGGCAGACCTGGCCGCCGTTTCCGGTCTGATCAACCCGGTGACAGGACACGCGATTGACGCATTTGGGCCGGCAAACGCCGGCGGGACGACGGACCACGACATGGCAATCACCCTCGACATCGCGCGGGACCACCCGAACGCGGCCACGCTGATCGGCACGAAGAACGCGGCCGATGACGCTGGCCCTGTCGTTGAAAAACCGCCGCTGATCGGTCTGACGCGCGACGCTCTTGCCGAGGTGCTGGCCGGGATCGGTGTGCCGCAAAGGCAGTTACGCATGCGGGTTGCCCAGCTCTGGCACTGGCTTTATGTGCGTGGGGTGTCCGATTTCGGCGCCATGACCAATATCGCCAAGGACTTGCGCCAGACGCTCGACGATCATTTCACCGTGGCCCGGCCGGAGATCGTTTCCGAACAGGTCTCCGTGGATGGCACCCGAAAGTGGCTGTTCCGGTTTCCGCCGCGCGGGGCCGGCCGGCCGGTTGAAGTGGAAACGGTCTATATTCCCGAAGAGGGCAGGGGAACGCTGTGCGTTTCCTCCCAGGTGGGCTGCACGCTGACCTGCACCTTCTGCCACACCGGCACCCAAAAACTGGTCCGGAACCTGACGGCGGAGGAAATCCTCTCGCAAGTCCTCATGGCCCGCGACCGGCTGGGTGACTTTCCGGACGCCGAGACGCCGCAAGGCGCCGCGGTGCCTTCTGAAGGCCGGCTGGTGTCGAACATCGTCATGATGGGGATGGGCGAGCCGCTCTACAATTTCGAGCATGTCAAAACTGCGCTACTGATTGCCTCAGATGGGGATGGGCTGTCGCTGTCCAAGCGCCGGATCACCCTGTCGACCTCGGGGATCGTGCCCGAGATCGCCCGGACCGGCGCGGAGATCGGCTGCATGCTGGCCATTTCGCTGCACGCCGTACGCGATGATCTGCGCGACGTTCTGGTGCCGATCAACAAAAAATGGAACATCGAAGCGCTGCTCGATGCCTGCCGGGCTTATCCCGGCCTTTCCAACGCCAAGC
Source organism: Roseibium sp. (assembly GCA_017643215.1). Lineage (GTDB taxonomy): Bacteria > Pseudomonadota > Alphaproteobacteria > Rhizobiales > Stappiaceae > Roseibium. The sequence goes on from JAEPNV010000005.1 coordinate 186,768, forward strand.
GGATCACGTTCGAATATGTGATGCTGAAAGGCGTTAACGACAGCGACGCGGCCGCAAAAGAGCTTGTGCGCCTGCTCAGGGGCATCCCGGCCAAGATCAACCTGATCCCGTTCAATCCGTGGCCCGGCTCTGAGTATGAGTGTTCGGATTGGGAGCGGATCGAAGCCTTCGCCGATATCGTCAACCGCGCCGGCTATGCCTCACCGATCCGCACCCCGCGCGGCCGCGACATCTTCGCCGCCTGCGGCCAGCTCAAGTCAGCCTCAGAGCGGATGCGCAAGAAGGACCGTCTGGCCGCGGCGCCTGAAGCCGCGCAATAAGACCCAACATCTTGAACCCGGGGTCCGGGATGTCCTGACGGTGCTGTTCATCCTGGCCGGATGGGTGACGGCGATGACGTCTTAATATTCGGTTAATGTTGAACTGCACGATCTTGTCTGGGAAGAAGACTGTGCCGGCCTCAGTACAACTTGCATACAACTTAATATTGTTTTCATGAAAAGTTGACCCAACGGCAAAGCATTGGAATCAGTGCCACGTTCCAGGTGCATGAGATGACTTTGACCCGCGCATCCTCCGGAAAAGCAAATTTTGCAGATAGAACAGGCAATTAGATCGCCCCTGTGCCGATTTTTGGCGCCATCCCCAATGAATGGCGATCAACGTGTGTCATTAAAATTCCGCAATTCATAAAAATAGGAATCGCACCAAAATCGTCGAACAACTTTCATGTTAACCACAATCGTCCTGTCACTATTTGTCCGTTTCTGAGTAAAAATCTAAATTTTTTCGCAAAATCTTATTGTCTCGTTTCCACTAATATTTCAGGGGTTTAGCGCGGCGCCTGAACTGAAAAGAGAGTGTGTGACAATAAACCACACGCTATGCGTAAGATTTCGTTCACTCCTTTTCCTGAGCCTAATAAGGGTTTCTACCTATAAGAGGCTAATGCTAGTCATGCGGAACTGGGCTATCGGAAAGAAGTTATACGCGGGTTTTGGATCATTGCTGGTGATCATCACAGGCATCGCCGGCTCGAGTTTTCTCGCCACAACCACCTCATCGGAAAGATTTGGCGAATACCGGCAAACCGCGCGCGGCAGCATCGCGTTTGGCGATATCGCGCAAAAAATCACCGCCATTCGTCTGGAGACCATGAAATTCCGGGCGACCGACAGCGGCCAGTCGCTTGTCAGGGTCCAGAACCTTGTGACCGATGTCGAGGCGAAAATCTCAGAGATCGAGGGCCGTCTGGAGCCTGGCAAGACACATCCCGTGCTGGCGCAATTGCGCAATGACGCGCAAGCCTATCGCAGCGGTTTCGAGGAGGCGGTCGCCTTGCAGGCCCGGCGCCACGAATTGGTGAATGGGTCGTTTCTGCCGCTCGGACAAGAGATCCGGAAAAATCTGTCCGCGGTGATGAACAGCGCCTATGAGGACAAGGATGTGTCGGCCGCGTATTTCGCCGGCCGGACCCAGCAGCATCTGCTCATGGCCCGGATCTCCGGCCAGGAGTATCTTCTGGTCAACACGGACAAGGCGCGGGACCGGTTTTACGAAGAGGTCCAGTTGGCTGGCCGTGAGATGAAATCGCTGCTTGGCGAATTGCAGAACCCGGAACGGCGAAAACTGGTCCGCGCGTCCCAGGATGGTTTGAGCCAGATGACCAGCGCCTTTTCAGAAATCGTAACCACGATTGAGGCGCGTAATGCGATCTACGCGGACCGTTTGGATGTCTTCGGGCCCCGGGCGACGACGGCTTCGCAAGCGGCCGTGCAGGAAAACGTCGGGATCCAGAACACCATCGGCCCGGCCATGCGGACGGCGTTCGCGCGGCAGGAAACCACGGTCCTGATCGCGAGCTCGCTTGCGCTGGTTCTCGGGATCGGCATCGCTATCTTGTTGTCGCGGAGCCTGTCATCGGCGATCCGTTCAATCACCGAGGCGATGGACCGGCTTGCCGAAAACGATCTTGAAACGCCGATCCCCGGCGTCGACCGCGGCGACGAGATCGGCGCGATGGGCCGGGCCGTCGAGGTGTTCAAGGACAACGCCATCGCCCGCGAGCGTTTGGAGGCCGAGACCAAGAAACAGGAGGAAACCCGGTTGGCTACGCAAAAGGCGACCGAGGTCGCGATCGAAAAATTCAAATCCTCGGCGGACAGCATCATGAAAATCCTGATTCAGGACAGCTCAGCGATGCAAAACTCGGCGACGGAACTCGGCGCCTTGTCGGAACAGGCCCAAGGCCGGGCGGCGGAAGCCGACGGCGCGGCGGACAGCACCTCCAGCAACATGCAGACGGTCGCAGCCGCGACGGAGGAGCTTGCAAGCTCCATCCAGGAGATCGCGCGTCAGGTGGCGACCGCGACCGAAGTGGTGCAGCAGACCGCCGACAAGACCCGGACGTCCGTGGAAGAGATGAACAATCTTGCCGCTGCCGGCGAAAAGGTTGGCACGGTGGTCAGTCTCATTCAGGACATCGCCGAGCAAACCAACCTCCTGGCCCTGAACGCCACGATCGAGGCGGCCCGGGCCGGTGAAGCCGGGAAAGGCTTTGCGGTGGTCGCGGCGGAGGTCAAGCAATTGGCCGACCAGACGCAACGGGCGACCGGCGAGATTTCTCAACAGATCACCAGCATTCAAGGCGCCACGCGCCGCGCGGTGGAGGGGATCCGGGATATTGAGACCATGAGCCAGAATCTCGACAACGTGACGGCGACAATCGCGGCCGCGGTCGAGGAGCAGGGTGCGTCCACACAGGAGATCTCGCAGACAACCGGCCGGACTTCTGAATCCATGCAGACCCTGGCAAGCAATGTCACGGAGGTCAGTCAGGCAATTTCGGTCGCCGGAGAAACGGCCGAGACCGTGCGGACGGCATCCGACCGGCTCTCTGATCAGGCAGGCGCCATGGAGAACGCAGTCAAGGACTTCTACATGGCGCTTCGAACCGGATCACGGGATCCGGGCAAAAACCGGGATTCGAACAGCGATGCACCTGAGCGCCGGGTCGAGGCGATCCCGTCAGAGGCCGCGTAAAATCCAGTCCGGCGGGCATGCCCGCTAGGAGAAGGACACCGGCCGTGGCTCCCCACTCTTCGGCCGGTGTCATTTTTTCTGCCGCCAGAACTTCGGGACCTGTTTCGTGTCCCGCCAGTATCCCTTTGCATGCTGCCACATGGCCGATGACTGGGCTTCGTGCCAACCGATCGCAAAGCCCACCGCCTGTGCCCGCCGTTCCGCGCCCCGTCCGCCGGGCGTGTTGAGGTGGACCAGCTTTTCAGCCATGGCGACATCGTTCAGATAGCCGAAGATGTCCTGCAGGCGCCGCATGCGTTTCAAAAACGGCTTCAGCGTCTCCTGCGGATAAAGGCTGCCGAAGAATTCCATGCCGTATCGCAGTTTCTTCAGGGCCTTGCGCATGTCATGGCGTTCGGGAATGGTCAGATCGTCGATCCGCCGGCCAAACTTGGAGACAGCCTTCCATTGCCGGTCAAGCCCGCTGCGGGCAAAACGCGAAACGGGTTCGGCGAGCCGTGCCGTTTGATCGAAATTGCCCGGGTCAAGCCATCCCCGGCCTTCCGTATAGGCGGACAGGTCAAACAGGAAACCATTGACATCGGCCTTGGCCAGACGGTGTTTCAAGGCGGTACGTGCCTGATCCCGGACACCGTGCAAATGATCGACCAGCGGCGTCATGCTGACGCCATCGGGGACGATCTCCTGGAGCGGCTGGACGATTTCCTCGGCAAGCACGTCCAGATCCCGCACCTCGCCGGCATCGGCCGCCAGGGCGCGGGCGAGCGTGTCAAGCGGCCCGTGGCTGGTTGGATGGATGACCGGCTTGAACAGCCGCAACGCGCTGCGCAGCCGGCGAAGACCCACGCGCAACTGATGCAGCCCCTCCGGGTCGTCTCCCGACAGGACGGCGATCCGGTTTTGGGAGATCTGATCTAGGCAGGAACGCAAGACCGCCCGGTAGGCCCGTTCGACGGTCTCATCCGGATCCAGAATGACTTTTTCCGCGGTCTTGGGCGCAGCGCGCCCGGTCGGCTTGTTGTCGGCCGCGCTGTAACCCTGTTCGGCCTTGCTCAAGGGCGAAAAGCGAAACGGGGCCGGACCGGTCAGGCCGCGCGCCGCCTTGAACAGCGCAGACGCCGATCCGGACTTCAGTTCCAGCTCGAGTTCGGACACCGGCACCACTGTTGGGCCGGCGCGGATTTCGCCGGTGTCGAACGCAACCTCGATCTCGCTGCCGTCGCTTTGGTCGGTCAGGACCCGGGTCGTCCGGCGGATTGCGGTTTCAAAGCACGGCCCGATTTCGCTGGAGCCCAGCATAGCGTTCAGACGGGCGGCGACCTGCCGATCGGGTATGGCGTCAAGGTCGAGCGTGTTGGTGCGAACGCCATGTTCGACCTCCAAAGGCGACGACAATCCGCCCGACACACCTGTGCCGATCTTGACGGTCTGCACCCAGGCGCGGCCGACTTTTCGTAGCCGCAGGGAGGTCTTCGCGCGTTGCAGTGTCCTTTCCGGGGTATCAAAATAGGTCGAATGCAACGTCTTGGTGACCGCGCGGCTGGACGTGAAACCATCGGGGCAGCCGGCTCGTTTCAGTTCAGCCAGCGCATCGGGATCAACGTCGAGCTTTAACTCGATTTCTTTCGCGGATTTTTGCATAAGGCACTTCTAGCCAAGCAAATGAGGCGTGTCCAGAAGAGGCGCACTTGTTGCGCTTTTTTGGCGCGGCCGGGCGGGGTGGCCTCTATCAAGAACGGACAGATGGTGACTGGCCCCGTCCCATCACCCGGCGCACCTTGTCAAAGACGCGGTCTGCAATCCGCAGCGGCGTGGGCATCGGTTTGTGATTGAAGGCGAGTTTGCGGATATAGACCGGCACATGCCAAACGGCGGAGGTGCCCGCGGGAAGAAACAAGCTCACACCGGGCCTGCCCTGGTAGACACTGCCATGGCCATCCGTGATCGTGACCTCGCCCTCGAGAAACAGAATGGTTTCATCCCAGCCATAGTGCCAACGGAAGGTGCCCGCCGTGCATGACCAGTGATCGGTCGTCGCATTGCCGGCGCTGGCGGTAAAAAGACTGACCGCACGGGCCGCGGGCGCGCCGTCCAAAATCCATTCAGCTGGAATTGGAGCGGGCGAAAGACGGGCGGGATCAAGCTCAGCGTATCCGAACGGACCCGCTCGCCCGCTCGGCAGTGACCGGCCGTCCAAATCAGCTTGGGCGCCGCCCGCCAAATGTGGTGGTCCGCTTTCTCGGTTCAGTGCGCTCATGGCGGCGCGGTCCCTTGTGTATGCTTTGGTCCGCGCCAATCTAGGGGCCGCAGGTTGATATCCCCTTTATGCGGATTTCGGAATGCCTGCCGGCCTTCATCCTGTTTTTCTCCAGTGGCGTGCGTTGCGGGTTGCACGGCGGTCTTCGACCGTGATATGCACCCGTTCCGGTGTCAGTTGCCCCTCTGGCGGAACTGGTAGACGCGCGGGATTCAAAATCCCGTTCCTTCGGGAGTGCCGGTTCGATTCCGGCGGGGGGCACCACTTGAGCGCACTAATCTTACAATTATCATATACTTAGCGGTTTTGGTGGCGTGCCAATCCACCCATGGGTCCACCTTCTTGTATGTGTTGGTTGCACAGCAAAATCCCCTTGGAGCGGGGTGCAATGGAAAAACGTAGAACTTAACCTTGACCAAAGGCGTTTTACTTACTTGTTGCAGATTGCAACCGACGTGAGACCTGTCCAGCTACTATACCCATCGATTTTGTGGTTCCGCTGAATTATGCGCCTATGCGCACCGGTTTGACCACCGCGCGTTCGGGGCCTCACTTTGAAGCCCAAAAGCCCGGCGACTGTGCGAGAACCGAACAACGGATTGTCTTCAATCATCGCCTTGAGCGGTTCCTCGAATTCGGGATCGACCTTCGGTGGCGATTTGACCGGCTTGTCATCGACCATGCGCCGCGGCACGCCAAACCAAATGCACGGTTTTGTCAAAGGCACAGCTAAACCATCGGCGAGAAGCCCCTCATGGAGCGTCCGGACCAAGTGCCGTCCTTCGCCAACATCGTCTTGCCGCGAATGATCTCAATGACGAGCGCTGACTTCCGCTTCGCCGTCCAACGCTTGATATCGTCTGCCAGTGTCTCGATCATCGCGCCTTTTCCCCAGCGTAGCATGAGCAGAACTTCACCGGGTCGATACCGATGCGAAAAACGCCGCGTGCATCGGACAGGCTCATGGCGGGCTGGAGATCTGACCTTCGCCGGCGTATCCCGATCAAGCGGGGCGGCGTGGCACGAACACGAAAAAGCGCCGGATACTGGCGCTTTTTCCCGCTGGGAAACCGGCTTGGATCCGCCGATTTCAGATGACTTTTATCGCCGCAGCTTGTACAGAGCGCGGCATGATAAAACGCCTTTACGACTGGACCCTGTCCCTTGCCGCCGGACCGAGGGCGCCTGCGGCGCTCGGCACCGTGTCCTTCGTCGAAAGTTCCGTTTTTCCCATTCCGCCCGACATCCTCCTGATCCCGATGGTGATCGCCAAACGGGAACGGGCGATCTGGTTTGCGACCCTTTGCACACTGACATCGGTGCTCGGCGGGGTGCTTGGCTACATTATCGGCATGTTCCTGTTTGACCAGGTCGCGGTTCCGGTTCTGACGTTCTACGGCAAGATGCACTGGCTGAGTGAATTCACCGCCGTGTTCAATCAATGGGGCTGGTGGTTCGTGTTCATCGCCGGTTTGACGCCGTTTCCCTACAAGGTGATCACGATCGCCTCGGGTGTTGCCGGTCTGAGCCTGCCGGTGTTCGTGTTTGCCAGCCTGGTGTCCCGCGGCCTGCGGTTTTATGTCGTGGCCGCTTTGCTGTATTTCTTCGGTCCGCCGATCCGGGATTTCATTGAAAAACGCCTTGGCCTCATGTTCACCTTGTTTGTGGTGCTTCTGGTCGGCGGGTTTGCAGCCCTCAGACTGATCTAGAAACGCGATTGGGAGACAACCTGTGCACACCCGGGTGACCGATGCCGACACCGCCGCCCGCCTTGCCACCGGCCTGCTCCTCATCGGCGGAACCGCGGTGATTGCGGCCGCTTGGGGCTTTCAGCTTGTCGGCGGTTATGTCCCTTGCAAGTTGTGCCTTGAGCAGAGGATCCCCTACTATATCGGGCTGCCGGCAGCGCTCGCCGGGCTCGTGTTCTTGACCCGCGGCCGCTCAGGCCTGGCCGCGGGCGCCCTTCTTGCGGTTGCCGCCGTGTTTGCCTACGGCGCGGGGCTTGGCGGCTACCAGGCCGGTGCCGAATGGGGCTTTTGGGCCGGGCCCAGCGATTGTGGCGGCGGCGCGGAAGGGCCCGCCTCTGCAGCCAACATGCTGTCCGCTCTGCAGTCCACCCGGGTGGTCAGCTGCACCGAAGCCAGTTGGCGTCTGTTCGGTCTGTCCTTTGCCGGCTGGAATGCCGTTGCATCGGCCGGATTGGCGGTTCTGGCGCTGTCTGCCGCTGTATTCGGGCGCCGGGCGGGCAGGGATCTGAGGACCCAGTCAACATGAGCCAAAAGCCGACAGACAAGCATGAGGCGAAGCGCCAGGACGCGTTGAAAGCCATCGACCGGGTCCAAGCGGAGAGCGAAACCGTCGGCACGTCGACATTTGTCCGCATGGCCGACCGGGCACAAAAACACTTTTCCGCGGCGGACAAGGACGCACAGGATCCGATCGAGATCTGGGGCACGCGGATCGGGCGAACCGCCGGTCTGGTCTTTGCGATCGGCCTTTTGATTTATCTTGCCGTCACATATCTTTAGCGGATCTTGCAGGATCAACCGGCCGCGGGGGTGTGATGTGACAACCGCGGCCTGAAGGGGATTTGTCCGTGGCATCGCAGCATCCGGCCCGCCGAACGGAATGGGCGACCCGGCTTGCGCCGGACCTCGACGTTTTTGAGGCTCTGGCAAGCGAGGCCCTGGCCTCGCTTCCGGCCGACCTTCTGGCGCGCTGCGGCACCATTCAGATCAGCCTGGCGGACTACGCCGACGAGACGGTTCTGGATACGATGGGGATCGAGGACCCTTACGATCTGCTGGGCTTGTTTGAAGGCACGGGTCTGGCGGAGGGCGGCGGGGAGACCATGACCGGTCAGATGCCGAACCGGATCTGGCTGTATCGCCGGGCCATTCTTGACTATTGGGCGGCCCACGAGGAAACGCTTGGCGATCTCGTCGCCCATGTCCTCATCCACGAGATCGGGCACCATTTCGGCCTGTCTGACGCGGATATGGAAGCGATCGAAGCCGCAGCGGATCTTTGACGAAGCCTGGATCCGGTCGCGGCGGTTAAACCGTCGGATTTCTTACTCGGCCGCCTCTGCCGATGCCCGGTCAATGGACTCCGAAATCATGCGCTTGGCCGCGCCGGCACCTTCCACACCGGTGATCTTGACCCATTTGCCCGGCTCCAGATCCTTGTAGTGCTCGAAGAAGTGCTTCACTTGGCTCACGGTGATATCCGGAAGGTCGGTGATATCATGGACGCCGTCATAGCGTTTTGTCAGCTTGTGCGACGGAACGGCAATGATTTTCTCGTCCAGACCGGATTCATCTTCCATGAGCACCACGCCGATAGGCCGGCAGTTCATGATTGCGCCCGGAACAACCGGCCGCTGATTGACGATGACGACATCGATTGGATCGCCGTCGCCACAAAGTGTGTGCGGCACAAATCCGTAGTTGCCGGGATAGCGCATGGGCGTGTAGAGGAAGCGGTCCACAAACATGGCACCGGCCTCCTTGTCCATTTCATACTTGATGGGTTCGCCGCCGACCGGCACTTCGATGATGACGTTGATGTCTTCCGGCGGATTGCTCCCGATCGGCACAGCATCAATACGCATGACAAGGCTCTCCTTCATGGACGTTGCCGCGTCTATTGCAGCCCGCCGGGCCAAGTGCAAGCCCAAAGGCGGTGCTTGCGCCGAAAGGCCTAGGGAACGGCGGCCCCTGATCTATTGTGGTTCGGTCCAGGTATAAATCGACAGGCCAAGCCGTTTTCCGGCGCTTTTGTAAGACGATTTTGCGGCCAATTGGCCACCAAGCGCCCGATAGAACGCACGGCCAGGCTGGTTGTCCGACAGGACCTGCACGGCCAGTCCGGTCAGCCCGCGGTCGGCAAGATCGCGGCGGACCGCGGCAAACAGGCGCCGGCCAAAGCCAAGGCCCTGATACTCCGGTTTGAGATAGAGCTCGTAAATTTCGCCTTCACATGGGATGCCTTTCAAACGGCAGGTGCCGAACGTTGCGTAACCGGCCGGTTCCTCGGTCACTTCGAGCAGCTTGATGTCGACACCGCGCGCAAGAGCCCCGCGCCACCAGTTGGCGCTGCGCCTGGACACCAGACGCTGCAACTCCACACCATTGAGAAGACCCCGATACGCGCCGAGCCACGCATCGTTGTGAATGTCCGCGAGCGCTTCGCAATCTCGCGATTCAGCCGGCCGGAGGTCGATCAGGTTGGCAGTCATGGGAAAATGATACATCAGCCACGCCGACAAGAAAGGGCGAAAAACGGTTTGTCTGTCGCGCCCTGCCGGAACATGAAAAGGGCCGGCTGATGGCCGGCCCTTCAGTTGCCCTGACGTTTGACTCTTGCGCATCTGATACGACGCGATATGGCAGCGGGGGGCTGGGGGGCTAATGCGTTCCGCGGCCAATATGTGTCGTACCCGTCAGGGTATGAAACGGATATGGGGGCTGTTTTTGACTTACCAAGGGCTGGATTGCGGCAAAAACGTGATTTTTACTGGCATTTTCGAGGGTTAGGCCGGACTTGGACCTTGGCGGCGTCCACCGCGTCCGTTCATCCACGGTCGGGATTCCCACCTGGGCTTGTCAATCGGGCGTTCCTGGGCGCATGATGACAGAGCCGTGACATGTCGCGGCCGGCAGCACCATGACCAGGAGGCGGAATGAGCGATACCGACGAGACAGCGGCGCTGCGCGCGGCAAGTGCCGCGCCCGTTGACCCCAGATCCTACCCAGCTCAAAAATCCCCTGTTGTTTCCTTCCATAGACGTGAACTTGACGCCATTTTGCGGCTTTATGGCCGCATGGTGGCCGATGGCGAGTGGCGCGATTACGCCATCGACCTGATGAAGGATCGCGCGGTGTTTTCCGTGTTCCGGCGAAGCTCGGAAATGCCGCTTTACCGGATTGAAAAATCTCCAAAACTGGCCCGACGTCAGGGCGCCTATTCGGTCATCGCGGCCGGGGGTATGATCCTCAAGCGCGGTCAGGATCTGGCGCAGGTTCTCAAGGTCCTGGAAAAGAAAAAACACTTGCGGCTCGTCGACGCCTGATGGGCGACCCGGCCGTCATTCCAGATCACACCATGCGGCTGCGCTGTCAGATCATGTGCCTCTGGGCCCGGATTTCATGAAAAAAAGCCCGGCGTTGACGCCGGGCTTCAGACTGCTGACAAAGTCATGAGCTTGCGCCTTGGTCATGCTCGGGCTTGTCCCATTGCCGTCCGGTTCAAAATCCAGGGGCAGGCAACTGTCATTGAACCAATTGCGCTTTGCGCGGCCCATACGCGTTGGGACATGCGCTCTGGCATGAGCGGCCGTCCGGGACCCAGCAACCGCTGCATTTTGTTTCGGAAAACAACACCCTTCGCAAAGTGCTGGGCCCCGGCTCGGTGGCCGGGGCGGCAGGGTGAGGCATGCGGGCTGACAATGAACATCCCGCAACCGGGTTAAACCGGACAGAAGTGGGACGTTGCCCGAGGATGACAATCAATGGGATCAGGTTTGTGATCACGAAAAAGCCCGGCGCGATGGCCGGGCTTTCGTTTTAGAGCAGGTTCTGAGCTGCTTATTCGCGGTTGCCGAACAGGCTCAACAGCATCAGGAACATGTTGATGAAGTCGAGGTAGAGCCGCAGCGCGCCCATCACGGACTTCTTGGTGGCGACTTCGTGGCCGTCGCCCTCGTAGTACATTTCCTTGATCTGCTGGGTGTCGTAGGCGGTCAGGCCGGCAAACACCAAAACGCCAATCACCGAAATTGCGAACTGCAGAGCCGAGGAGCCAAGGAAAATGTTCACGATCATGGCGATGATGATGCCGATCAGACCCATGAACAGGAACGAACCCCAGGCCGACAGGTCCTTCTTGGTGGTGTAGCCAAACAGGCTCAACGCCCCGAACGCGGCGGCGGTGATGAAGAACACGCGGGCGATCGATCCGCCGGTGTAGACCAGGAAAATCGACGACAGCGAGATGCCCATGACGGCGGCGTAAATCAGGAACATGGTCCGTGCCGTCGAGGCGCTCATCGATTGGATGCGGAAGGACAGCCAGAGGACCATGCCCAGCGGCGCGAGCATGACCACCCACTTCAGCGGGCTGCCATAGAGCGCCATGCCGAGCGGTGTCAGCGCCATCTGGCCGCCGGAGCTGTCAACGGCGAGCATCACCGTGCCGATCGCGAAGAAGCCGGTCAACGCAAGGCCAAATGTCATGTAGTTGTAAACGCCCAGCATATAGGCGCGCAGGCCCTGATCGATGCCAGCCTCGGCGTGGGTGCCGGCAACCGAATACGGAGCCTGGGTGTTCCGGTCGAAGGTCGACATGATTGAGTGCTTCCCCTTTTACACAAATGACTGGACGCACTGCGCCCCTGGTGATTTTCGAACCCAATATGGGCGTTTAATGCAACCACAACAAGGCGTGATATACGAAAAAACCATTACGGTTCTTTCACGTCCGGGGTTTCAGGGGCCCGGACGCGGGATTTTGTCTCAATCTGGAAAAGTGCGTTGATCTTCAATTAAAGATTTCGCAGGACCGGGGCCGGTTTTTCGCCCAGGATCCGCCATGTGCCGATCAGGCCGAAGCCGACCGTCAGGATCAGCGCGACGAATGCAGCGCCCGCGGCGGTCACCGGCAGCAGGGTAAAACTGCCGCCCATGATTTCCGAGACGACAAACCAGGCCGCCAGACCGCCCGCCATCAAGGCGAAAACCGCCGTCGCCAGGCCAAGCATCGCATATTCAAGTCCATAGGCGACAATCAGCCGGGTCCGTGTCGCGCCCAGGGTTTTCAGGATCACCGCGTCATAGATCCGGTTGCGGTGGCCGGCGGCCAGCGCCCCGGCCAGCACCAGCACGCTTGCGATCAGTGTCACGGAGGACGCGCCGCGAATGGCCCAGGCGAGCTGAGTCACCAGGTCATTGACCTGCGCGATGGCGTCCTTCACCCGCACGGTGGTCACGGTCGGATAGGCGTTCGACACGGTGCGCAAAAGGCCGAGTTCTTCTTCCGTGCCGACATCCGCGTCCCATCCAAGGGTCATCAGATGGGCATGCGGCGCACCCGCGAAGGTGTTCGGGGAAAACACCATGACGAAATTGATCGCCAGCGACTGCCATTGAATGTCGCGGGTATTGGCGATTTCGGCGGTGATCTCCCGGCCAAGGACATTGACGGTGACTTCATCGCCAAGCTTCAAGCCGAGTTCCTGAACCGCTTCTTCCTCGAAGGAGACCAGCGGCTTGCCGGAATAGTCTTCCGGCCACCATTCGCCCTGAACGATCGTTGAGTTGACCGGCGGATCGGCCTCATACGTAATGCCCCTGTCGCCGCGCAGGATCCATCCCGAGCCGCCGGACGTGTCGTAGTCGGCCGCCGCGATGCCGCGCAGGCTGACGATCCGGCCGCGCAGCATGGGAACGGTTTGGATGGTTGCGCCCGCTGTTTCATTTTGCAGTAGATCGTAAAACGCGTCGCGCTCGTGGCTTTGAATATCGACAAAGAAGAAGCTCGGCGCCTCATCGGCGACAGTCGCGGTCAGCTCACGGCGCAAATTGCCGTCGATCAAGGCAAGTGCGACCAAAAGCGACAGGCCGAGGCCAAGCGACAACACGACCGAGGGCGTCAGGGCGCCCGGACGGTGAATGTTGGCGATGGCCAGGCGCAATTCCGTCGAGCGAACCCGCGGCGTCCGTCTTGCCAGTGCCATAATGCCGCGGGCCACCAGCGTGAGCAGGACAAACGCCCCGGCGGACGCGCCGATATAGATCCCGGCGATCCGCTGGTCGTACGACAAGAGGATCGCAATCGCAGCGAGGATGAAGACCATCGCTCCGGTCGCGAACAGATATCGTTTGCGCGGCAGGCGCGACTGGCCGGACACCAGATCGCGGAACAGCGCCGTCGGCGGCACGTCATGGGCGCGTCCCAGCGGCCACAATGCGAAGGCCAAAGCCGTTAGAAGGCCGTAGACAAGCCCCAGGCTGAGCTCCAGCGGATAGATCCCGGCGGCAAGCTGAACCGGAAGGAGGTTTGACAAGGCCGCGCCGGCGGCAAAGGGGATCAAGGCGCCCAGCGCCAGACCGACCGCAATCCCAAGGCCCGCCAGGATAAGCATCTGAATCAGATAGATCTGAAACGCGAAGCCGCCGGTTGCCCCAAGGCACTTGAAGCTGGCGATGACATCGCGCTTGGTTTCCAGATAGGCGCGGATGGCATTTGCCACACCGACCCCTCCGACAACCAGCGCCGTCAGGCCGACCAGCGTCAGGAACTGCGCAAAACGGGTGATGTTCCGCTGAAGGCCCGGCGAGGCGTTCGCGCGTGAGCGAACCCGCCAGCCCGCATCCGCCTGGCTCTCCTTTGCCGCGCCGAGCACACGCGCGAGGGCGTCGTCGGTAGCGCGGCCCGGCAGGCGCACGCGGTAGTGCCAGCGCACCAGACTGCCCGGCTGAATCAGACCGGTGGAATCCAAAGCACCGTTTGCCACCATCAGCCGGGGACCGAATTCCATGCCGCTCGACAGCTTGTCCGGTTCATTTTCAACGACATCCGTAATCCGCACCGTTGTGCGTCCGACCGACAGCGTGTCGCCGACGGATATGCCAAGCCGGGCGAGCAAGGACAGATCCGCCACTGCGCCCCACTGGCCGTCGGTGTTGGCAAGCGCCTGGTCCAGTGGCTGACCGCTTTCAAGCGCCACCGTTCCATAGAGCGGATAGGGGCCGTCCACCGCCTTCAACTCAACCAGCGCCTGATCGCCGGTCTCCGGAAGCCGCGCCATGGTCCTTAACGTTGCGATTTCCGATACGGCGCCCAGGTCATCGAGGAAATCACGTTCCACGCCGGTTGCCTGCCGGTGGATGAGGGAAAACGACACGTCGCCGCCCAAAATCGTCTGGCCTTCGGCGGAAATTCCCTCCGTCAGTGCGCGCGACAGGGAGGTCACTCCCGCGATGGCCGCGACGCCCAGCGCGATGCACGCGATGAAGATGTAAAAGCCCTTGAGTCCGCCTCTCAGCTCGCGGAGCGCAAACCGCGCGGCAAGACGCAGGCCGCCTTGTTTTGGGCTGGCGACGAAGCCGCTCATGCGCTCAAACCCTCCGCGATCGGCGCTGCACTTTGGGACGCTTCTTCGATTTCCCCTGACCGGACACGGATGACCCGGTCGCATTGTTCGGCAAGACCGAGATCGTGGGTGACAAGCACAAGCGTCGTGCGGCGCTTTTTCTGGGCATGGAACATCAGATCGACGATCTGTGTTCCGGTGCTGTCGTCAAGATTGCCCGTCGGCTCGTCGGCAATCAGGATTTCCGGTTCCACCACGAGCGCGCGCGCGACGGCGACACGCTGCTGTTCGCCGCCGGACATCTGGGCCGGATAGTGATGCAAGCGGTGACCCAGTCCAACCGCCTGAAGCTCGGCTTCGGCTCTGTCGAAGGCCGTGCGGTCCCCGGCCAGTTCCAGGGGCACCGCGACGTTCTCCAGCGCGGTCATATTCGGCACAAGGTGGAATGACTGGAAGATGATCCCGACGTTCCGGCCTCGGAACTGGGCCAGCGCATCTTCCGACAAGGGCCCCAATTCGGACCCGGCAACGTGGACCATGCCGCTATCGGCGCGTTCCAGACCCGCCATGACCATGAGCAGTGTCGACTTGCCTGATCCTGACGGGCCGACCAATCCGACCGACGTGCCCGCGGTAATTTCCAGATCGATCCCTTTGAGGATATGTACCCGGCCGGCACCGTCCCCCAGCGTGAGATGTACATCTTTCAGCGCAATAGCTGGTCCGTTCGCCATAATCCAACCTATATAACGTGGCGGCGTGCGCCGTTGCTTGAATGTGCTACGCAAAATGGGAGCAGAAGGATCGCCGCCCCGGCGCAAAGCCATCGATCCGCTTTGCTTCCGACAGGATATGGTGTTTGAACAAGGGCATTCCAGACGTCTCATGACCTTAAGATCAATGCGGTTTCTGCTCGTGGTTCTCTTCGGTGGGTTTCTGGCCGCGGGCATTTCAGCCCGCGCGGACACACTTCAGCTGGTCGTGGTCGGTGACAGCCTGACCGCCGGTTATCAGCTCGCGCCCGAAAAGGCTTTTCCCGTGCAGTTGCAAAACGCGCTGGCGGAACGCGGCCACGATGTCGCTGTTATCAATGCCAGCGTGTCCGGGGACACGTCGTCGGGTGGCCTGTCCCGTCTCGATTGGTCGGTCGGACCGGAGGCCGACGCGGTGATCCTGGAACTTGGCGCAAATGATGCCTTGCGCGGGATTCCACCCGCGCGCACCCGGGACAACATCGACGCCATGGTCCAGCGGCTGACCGAACGCGGGCTGCCCGTGCTCGTCGCCGGCATGCTGGCCCCGCGCAATCTGGGCGAGGAGTACGCGGCCGAGTTTGACCCGATATTTAGCGAGGTTTCGAGCACCTACGGGGCAACGCTCTACCCGTTTTTCCTGGAAGGCGTCGCGCTAGATCCGGCGCTCAATTTGCCGGATGGCATGCATCCGAACGGAGATGGTGTTTCCGTGATCGTGCAAAACATGTTACCGACCGTCGAACAGCTTCTTGCCCGCGCCGCCGGTTCTTAAGAACGGGTCTCACCGCGCCCCCGCTTTCGTGACTTTGAAGAAAAAGGATTTACCGGATGGATTATCGCCGTCTCGGCCGCACCGACTTGACCGTCAGCTCATTGTGCCTGGGCACCATGACCTGGGGCGAACAGAACACCGAACGGGAAGGCCACGCGCAGATGGATCTTGCGGTCGATCACGGCGTGAATTTCTTCGACACGGCCGAACTCTACCCGATCCCGCCGAATGCGGACACGCAAGGCCGCACCGAGCGCATTATCGGCAGCTGGTTCAAGGCACGGGGCAACCGGGACAAGATCGTTCTTGCCACCAAGGTCGTCGGACGCACTTCCATGTCCTGGTTCCGCGAAAACGGTGAGCCGGGCCAATTGAACCGCTCCCAGATCGAGACGGCCATCGACCGAAGCCTTGCCAATCTGAAGACCGACTACATCGATCTATATCAAGTGCATTGGCCGGACCGGAATGTCTCCGGCTTTGGCGCAAATCCGACGCGCTGGGCGGACCCGGAGCCGGTCGAAAACGAAAACCGCATCGAGGACACGCTCGGGTTCCTGGCGGATCTGGTGACGGCCGGCAAGGTTCGGCATGTCGGGATTTCCAATGAAAGCGCATGGGGCACAATGCGTTATCTGGCGGCCGCGGACAGTGCCGGACTGCCGCGGATCGTCTCGATCCAGAACGCCTATTCACTGATCAACCGGACATTTGAGACCAGTCTTGCGGAGATTGCGCGCCGAGAGGCCGTCGGTCTTTTGGCCTACTCGGTGTTGGCACAAGGGTACCTGACCGGCAAATACCAATACGGCGCCTTGCCAAAAGGCGCGCGGAAAACCCTATTCGAACGGTTGCAGCGCTACGAAAAGCCCGGCGCGGCCGAGGCCGTCAGCGATTATCTGGACCTTGCCGCCGATCACGGGCTCGACCCGGCGCAGATGGCGCTTGCGTTCGCCCGATCGCGCAGCTTCATGACCTCGGTCATTCTTGGCGCGACCTCGATCGAGCAGCTTGCCACCAATCTGGGTGCGGCGGACCTTGTACTTGACTCAGAGACGGAACGGCGGATCGACGCGATCCATCAGCTGCGTGGCAATCCGGCGCCTTGACGGGCCCTTGTTCAGAAAGAGGAGAATCAAACGGCGCCAAATTCGGTTCGCTGCGGCTTTTCCGGGCAGGTGCAATCTGCCGCCTTGTCGTCAAACCGCCATTTATTGCCAATAGCTTACGATTTTGCCTTGCGCTTTTTACGAAGATGATTCCTGATGGGTTCATCAGCGACAGCGGAGGGCACCCCCAATGCCGCGTTTGTTCACAGGTCTTGAGATTCCGTCCGAAACGGGTCTCATGCTCTCAATGCTCCGGGGCGGACTTCGGGGCGCCCGCTGGATCGATCCGGAAAACTATCACATCACGTTGCGGTTCATTGGCGACATTGATGACCGGACCGCGGACGAGGTCGCAAATGCGCTGGATAAAATCCGCCGGCGCCCGATCGAGATCCGGCTGACCGGGCTTGGTTCGTTCGGAAACGGCAAACCCCACGCGGTGTGGGCGCGGGTCGAACCTTCGGCCGAACTCAGCGAACTCCAGGCCGAGCAGGAGCGGCTGTTTCAGCGCCTCAACCTGCCGCCCGAGCGGCGCAAATATATTCCCCATGTGACAATCGCGCGGTGCCGGACATCGACCAACGCGGACGTGGCGAAATGGCTGGCTGAACGCGGGAACTTTCAGGCAATGCCGTTTACCGCCGGCCGGTTTGTTTTGTTTTCGGCCAAATCGAGCGTTGGCGGCGGTCCGTATCTTGTGGAAGAAGCCTATCCGCTTGCCGCCTGAACGGCGCCAGCATCCGATCCAAGCGGTCTGACACGCGTGATGGCAAGACAACCCGCGTTCGCGCTTTAATTGTAGACGGCATCCAAGTATTCGACGGATCTGTGATTTATATCCGCGCGATCGTGTTTTGCGTTTCACAAATGAAAAGCTCGGCAGAATTACAATAATAATAAAAAAATATAAACTTGCGTAAATTACACAAAAAATCTGATTCTTATGATTAAAACTTAAGTGTCTCAATGGGATTTTGGTGTGAGTCATGCCCATAAGCCTGATCCCGCTTCCAAAAATCACTTAATATAAAAAAATATATTTGGACTATAAATATAGTTGCGGTGGGAAAGCCTAGATTTAAGTGATACTACCTAGGTAATTATTTTCAACAAACTATAAATAAATGACGAATACTTTTTCCGTTGCTGGAATAATTTTCCGTCATGCTCCCCCAATTGCCGAGGCTGGAAATGCCGTCTACACAACTTCTCTCCCGATTGCCCATCGCCCTGCGCATTGGCGCGTTGTCCATGCTGTCCGTCGTCGCCGTCGCACTGCTGGGAATTACATTCTACATCGACGGAAAAATCGTTGAACGCGAAAACGCCAGTCTGGCGGCGTATTCGACAATGGATTGGCGCGTGTCTCAGATAAGGGCTCATGCGTTGGATATGAGACGGATCAGCAAGGAGTTCCAACTCACCAAAAACGCTGACTTCATGGCTCAGTATGAAGAAAATGCTGTGGCCGCGCTTGAGGAGCTCCAGCGCTTGCAGACCGCCCCTGAATCAGCCGGCATCTCCCAAAATGCCCAAAGGATTTCCAGTGTCCTGAATGACCATAAATCCCAGTTCGCCTCTCTTGTCGACGCATTTACGACGATGGGATTGACGGAAAAGCTGGGTCTCAAGGGTGAATTGAGGTCAGCCGTTCATGCGGTCGAGGAAAAGCTGAAGGCAGCCAATCTTGATGCTTTGACCGTCAAAATGTTGATGATGCGGCGGCATGAAAAAGACTTCATGCTCCGCGGCGCGGAAAAATATATCGGCCGCATTGACAAACGGCGCGCGGAGTTTGATCCAATTCTGGCCGCCACCACCCTTTCGCCGGCCGAGAAAGCGGAAATCTCAAAGCTCATGGACGGCTATCAGGCCGGGTTCAAAGCTTTTTCCGCGCTCGCTTTGAAGATCGCCGCCGACAGCCAGGCTCTGGACGATTTATCCGCCGCGATCGAATCCGATTTCGATTCGATGGCCAAGGTGGCATCGAACGGCAAGACTGCCGCGCAAGACGCTTTGGCGGCGGCGCAAGAAACGGCTGCCCTGTTTTTCACATCCGTGGTTCTGGCCGCGCTTGCCGTTGTTGTCTTGTTCGGGTGGTTGATCGGGCGCGGCATCACACGTCCGGTTCGCGCTCTGACCATAACGATGACCGAGATGGCCAACGGGTCAGTCGAAATCCATGTGCCCTACACTGATTCGGGCAGCGAGATCGGCAACATGGCGCGCGCCGTTGAAGTATTCCGGAACAATGCCGTGCGCACGAGGGAACTCGAGGACGACCAGAAACAGCAGCAAGAGCGTGCGCAATCGGAAAAACGCGCAATGATGGAGGGCTTGGCCGACCAATTCGACGCGAGCATTGGCGCCATCGTCGGACGTGTCTCGGAGGCCACAGGGCATCTGACGGCCACCGCCAGCGACATGGCCAGTGTTTCCGAAGACACCGGAAGCCGGGCCGAAAGCGCGTCTTCCGCTTCGCAGAACACCAATGAAAACGTGCAAATGGTCGCCACGGCGGCCGAGCAGATGACCTCGTCGATCCATGAAATCAATCAGAAGGTCATCCAGGCATCGGAATCCTCCAAACAGGCCGCCAGCAATGTTGAGATCACCGCCGGGCAAATGGACACGCTCGCCGCTATGGCGGACAAGATCGGGGAGGTTATTTCGATGATTTCCGAGATCGCCGAACAGACCAATCTCCTGGCCTTGAATGCCACGATCGAATCGGCCCGCGTCGGTGAGGCTGGCAAGGGATTTGCCGTTGTCGCCAGTGAGGTGAAGGCGCTGGCAAGTGAAACGGCGAAAGCGACCGAGAGCATTTCCGAACTGATCAATGAAATCCAGTCGGAGACCAAAACCGCGGTGAATTCGATCGCCAATATCGGTGAGGTGATCCGGGACCTGGAAAACACGTCCGCGGCGATCGCAGCGGCGATGGAAGAGCAAGGTGTCACCACCCAAAACGTCGCCCGCAACGTCGCGGACGCGGCGAAAGGGACCCGCGACGTGTCCGACAGCATCGAGTTTGTCCGCAGCGCAACCGAGGATGCGCGTTCCGCCTCCGCCAAGGTGATGGGCTCAGCGGAGGATCTGTCAAAGCAATCCGCCCTCATGCAGGACGAAGTGGCGCGCTTCCTGGCGCAAATCCGGGCGGCTTAGCTCCAAGGACGTGCGGCCGGTCCCGGGTCGGGATCGGCCGAGGCGTTTATGGGCTGCGTGGGTTCAGCAAGGCCCGATAGACGTCAACCGTGGCCCCGGTCATGGTTTCGACGGAAAATTTCGCGGTCACATGAGCGCGCGCGCGCTCAACCAGCGCTCCGCGGGCCGCGTCGTCAAGCGTCAGCGCATCTCCGATCGCGGCGGCGAGTGCTTCCGGGTCACCCGGCGGGACCCGCCACCCGGTGCGGTCCGCCTCCAGGACCTCCGGCGGCGCCAGGACCGTTTCCGGGACCGCGCCAAGGTCCGACACAATGACCGGCACATCGGCAGCCTGCGCCTCAACGGCGGCCCGCCCGAAGGCTTCCGGTTCAACCGACGCGACAATGGCAAGATTGGCAAGCGCAAGCGCGGCTGGAACATCATCGCAGTGGCCGACGATCCGTACCTGATCCTGAAGGCCGTTTTCAGCAATCCGCCGTTCCAGATCCGCCAGGTAAGCATCCCGGCCTTGCGCGCTCCCGGCGAGTACCGCGATCGGGGCAGTGTGGCCGGCTTTTTTCAGGCGTGCGATCGCATCGATAACCACGGGCTGCCCTTTCCAATGCGTCAGCCGGGCCAGGTTGAGAAGAACCGGCCGGCCCGGTGGCAGGCGCCAGGTGTCGCGCAACGCCGATTTCCGCGCGTCCGAGACAGCATCCGGTGCCAGAGCCTGAAGATCGGAGCCACGGTGGATCGTGACGATCTTGCCCCGGGCAAAGGGATGCCGGTCCGTGATCAATCGCGCCGTATAGGCCGAGTTCGCGATGACCCGGTCGCCCCGTGCCATAACCGAGTTGTACGCCGCCTTGAGGGGCCCATTTTGGTTATAGATGCCGTGATAGGTGGTAACGAACGGGATCTTTTCCCGGCGGGCGGCTACCAGCGTCGACCAGGCCGGAGCGCGGCTGCGGGCGTGTACCAGTTCCACGCCATATCGCCGGATCAATTGGCGGAGGCGGGCGATGTTGCGCCACAGGACCCATGGATTTTTTGAATTCAGCGGCAGGAGATGATGGCGCGCGCCGGCATTGTCCAGATCGCGGACCAGCCGCCCGCCGGCGCTGGCCACCAGCGCGGTGCCGCCGGCCGCCACAATGGCTTCGGCAACGTCAATCGTTGTCCGCTCCGCTCCGCCCGTTTCAAGGTCAGGTATGACCTGCAGGATGACCGGTCTGGAGGTGGCTCTGTCAGGATCGAATGGCAAGAGGACGCTTCTTTTTTCGGGGCGATCGTGCGAAGGACCGGATCCTATCCGATCAGAACCAGAGCCTTAGTATGAGCCCGGACGAACCGCAATTCCTTGAGGTTGGAAATCCGCCGCACCGGCGTACGATCGCGGTGCGGCACACGCCCGGGTCTGTCCCGGGCCTGTTGTGGTTGTCCGGTTTCAAGTCGGATATGGCCGGTACAAAGGCCGTAGCGGTCGCGGCCCGGGCCATGGCTCTCGGGTTGGCTTCGACGCGCTTCGATTATTCCGGCCACGGCCTGTCGGGCGGCGCGTTCGAAGATGCTTGCGTGACCGATTGGAACGACGAAACGCTTGCCGTGTTCGACCGATTTTGCCCGGACCCGACAATCGTGATCGGGTCCTCCATGGGCGGCTGGCTCGCCTTGCTCCTGGCGCTGGCCCGACGCGAAACCGGGCAGATCAAGGGGCTTGTGCTGATCGCGCCGGCGGTCGATTTCACCGAGGAACTGATGTGGAAACGCCGTTTCACCGAGGAGATCCGCACGGCAATCAACCGGGATGGCCGGTTCGAACAACCCTCTCAATATGGTGATGAGCCCTATGTCATCACCCGTAAGCTGATTGAGGATGGCCGGCAGCACCTGCTTCTGGACCGACCACTCACCACAGGCTGTCCCGTGGCTATTATTCAAGGTGTCCAGGACCCGGATGTGCCTTGGCAGCATGCGCAGCGTCTTGCGACGGCTCTGCCGGACGACGATCTTGCCGTGACCTTGGTCCCCGACGGCGATCACAGGCTGTCGCGGCCGCAGGACATCGATCTTTTGCTCAAGACAGTGGAACGGATGGTTCAAGAGGCCATCTAAAGAGGGACGGCGTCGCGGCCCTGGCGTTGGGCCTTGTACCACGCCCAAAACAATCGGGCGGCGACCGCCCGATAAGGTGCCCAGTCCGTTGCAATGACATCCAGGTCTTTTGGTTTGGGCCGCTCGGGCAGCAAAAGCGCGTCGCGGACAGCATTTTGGAGCGCCAGGTCACCGCTCGGGAAGACATCTGGATGTCCGGCGCAAAACAGCAAAAAAATATCGGCCGACCACCGGCCGATGCCCTTGATGCCGCACAGGGTGGCATGGGCTTCCTCGGCCGGCCGGCGCGAAAGATGGCCCAGATCCAGACCGTTCAGGCAGGCGCTTGATACCGCGCGCAGGGCCGCGATTTTCGGCCGTGACAGGCCCGCCGCTGCCAGCGCCGCATCGCTTGTTGTGGCGATGCTTTCGGCAGTCAACGGCGACACGGCCGCTTCGAGCCGGGCAAAGATCGCCGAGGCGCTGGCAACGGAGACCTGCTGTCCGGTGATGATTTGGGCAAGGCCGGCAAAATCCGCGGAGCGCCGGCGCAGCGGGATCGATCCGGCGGCCACGGCAATCGGCTCAAGCCGGCGGTCTTGCCGGCACAAGGCCTGAAGGGCACCGGCGATGTCGTCCAGGGTCTCGATCGGGTTCATGGCGGCCGGGATCGTCTGCTCGATTTTCGGGTCAAGTGCGGGGCCGGCGCACCATAGCGGCTTTTCGAGTCCCGGCAATCTGACGCTCTCCGGTGCCGCGAAGGAGAAGTTTTCCGTTTCGCGGATCAGGCGGCATTTGCACAGACCGGCGCAACAGCCTATCTGGTCGTCCCACCATGCCAAAACCCGTTTTTCGTTTTGCCCCGTCCCCCAACGGGCATCTGCATCTGGGCCATGCCCTCTCCGCCCTTCTCAACGCAGACGCTGCCCGTGTAATGGACGGCGATCTGCTGCTGCGGATCGAAGACATCGACCAAGCCAGATGCACGCCAGCGCTCGAGCGGGATCTTCTGGAGGATCTGACCTGGCTGGGCGTGTCGTTTGACGGCCCGGTGCTGCGCCAGTCGGAGCGGTTCGCCATCTATCAGGGCGCGCTGGACCGCCTGACGGAGATGGGACTGGTCTACCGGGGCTATCTGACCCGGGCGGAGATCAAAGGCTTTGTCAGCGATTTTGAGACCGGAGGGGATCGGTGGCCGCGCGATCCTGATGGAGCACCGGTCTATCCCGGCGACCATCGTGTGCTGGCACAGCCGGAGCTTGAAAAGAGGGCGGCGGGTGACATGCCCTATGCGCTGCGCCTGAACATGGCGGCGGCCTTGGACCGGATCGGAACGCAGCTCAACTGGCGCGAGGCCGGTGCCGAAGGAACAGCACTCTTCGAACCGGCCCGGCGGATTGGGGCGGACCCCGCCGCCTGGGGCGATGTTGTCCTGGCGCGGAAGGATACGCCGACGAGCTATCATCTCTCCGTCGTTCTCGACGATGCGGCGCAAGGCGTCACGGATGTGCTGCGCGGCGTGGATCTGCGCGCCGCGACCTCCGTTCACCGGGTCCTGCAGGCCTTGCTGGACCTCCCGGAGCCGCTCTACCGCCACCACCGGCTGGTCCTTGGACCGGACGGGCGGAAACTCTCCAAATCGAACAAGGACACCAGCATCCGGGAACTGCGCGCGCAAGGGATTTCGGCGGCGGGTATCCGGACGCGGGTCGGGCTTTAAAGACCCAACTGCCAAATCTCAAGGACATAGATCCATGCGCCGGTCGTCAAAACCGCCGCCGCGGTGGTGACCGTGATCGCGTTTGTCGACATGGCGTGACCGGTGCCGTAGCGGTTGGCGAAGATGAACGCATTGACCCCGGTCGGGCAGGCGGCGGTCACCGTAGCAACGGCGGTCCAGAGCGGTGGCAGGCCGATGGCAAAGGCCGCAACGGCAAACACCGTTGCCGGCATGACGAACAGTTTGACAAGGCTGAGCCAGAGCCCGGGCAACAAATTGCCCCGGAGGCCGTAGAGCACCATGCTCATGCCGAGCGACAGCAGCGCGACCGGCAGGGCCGTTGACGCAATCCGGTCCAGCACATCTTCAAACATGCCGCCAACCGGCAGACCGATGAGCCGCCAGGCCAATGCGGTTACGATGGCGACCGCAATCGGATTGGTCGCAAGGCTCATGGCCACTTTCAGCGCCAGGTCGAACAACCGCGGCGGATCCGCCGTCCCATCAAGCGCAGCCGCGCGTTCCATCAGGATCGCGGTGAGTATCGTCATGACCGGCAGATGCACCGTGATGAGCACAAGAATTGGAACAAGGCCCGCTTCGCCATAGACCTGCGCGGCCAGCGGCAAGCCGACCATGACGGTGTTGGCAAACCCGGCGGAGATGCCGCCGATAACACCTGCCCGCGCTTCCCGGCGGAAGCCCTTCCGGATGATCAGCGTGCCGAGGATCCATGCAATCACGACACCCGAGAAATAGGCGGCCCAAAGTCCCCAGGGGGATTGCCCTTGAAGGTCTGCCTCGGCCAATGTCTTGAAAATCAGCACGGGGATCGCGACCACATAGACGAACTGGCCGAGCGCCGCACCGACCTGCTGCGGCAAGAGACCGAATCGGGCGACCCCATAACCCACCGCGATCAGGGCAAAAACAGGAAGGACAATGGCGAGAACGTCAGCGGGCATGGGCAAAAAGGTCATTGGCCAGCGGCCAATCCACTGGAGGGAGTTGGAAAGCGTCTGCGTGTTTGTGTCGCCGGATGGCGATGGTAAGGATGTCATCCGGCGCGGCGCGCGGCCAAATGCGGACCATGTCGACAGCGTCGAGACATGACACGCCCTTATAGACGGGCAAACGTTCTGAGGAAAACAGGATCTTCATGACAGATCAGCCGATCACGACGGACCGATTGGCATTGCTGGCGCATGATCTGCGCACACGGCTGGCGGCCATGGAACTGGCCACCACGCTGATCAAGAATGAACCCCTGACAGCATTCCAGTCGGAGCGTGTCGAGATCCTGCGCGGGGCGATCGAGGCCCTTGGGGCCATGACGGACGAACTGGTCCGGCAAGACGCGCGGGCCGGCGCGGACAGGGCCGATGAGCTGCCCTCGGCCGCGGCAATCCTCAAGGGTGTTGCGGGCCTGTTCCAGATCTGCGCAAACGCCAAAGGCCTTGGCTTTGACGCCGACCTTGCCATTGAATGCCGGGATTGGGCTCCAAAACAGCCGTCGCATCTGGACCGCGCGGTCGCCGTGCTTTTGGACAATGCGGTGAAATACACCCGCGAAGGCAAGGTGAGCCTCTCCGCTCGTTGTTTGCCTCAAGGCTCAATGGCTGAATCAACGCAGAACCAGGCCGCTGTTTTGGAGATAGTCGTTGCGGACACCGGACCGGGCCTACCCCCGGGCGAGTCGTCCGATGTGTTTCGCCCATTCGTTCGCGGATCCGCGGGCCGCGCCGGCATTGACGGTGATGGGTTGGGGCTTTGGGGGGCGTCTGAACTGATCCAGGAGATGGGCGGGCAGCTTGACGTGACCCTGCCGGAGGCCGGCGGCAGCCGGTTTTGTGTAATGGTGCCGGTCTTTCCTGCGGAAGGTGCCGGGCCGCCAGACCTAACTGATGGCGCTCGTCCGAGCGGCGACGCACACCCCCTTGATGCCGATGTTCTGGTCGTCGACGACAATGAAACGAACCTTCGGCTGTTGTCCGCTCTTTTGGAAACATTTGGTGTCCGCGTCCAGCAGGTCTCAGGCGGATCGGCTGCCCTGGCCGCTCTGAACGCCGAGCGGTTCGATGCGGTTTTGCTGGACCTCAACATGCCGGACATGGACGGCCGTGCGCTGGCAGCCAAGTGCCAGGCTTCCCAAAAGCTCAAGGATCTCCCGCTGATCGCGGTCACAGCGGCACATGAGACGGCCGACCTTGCGGAATTGAACAGGCTTGGCATCGTCGATCTGGTTGCAAAACCGCTCGCGCCGGCCCGCCTTTATGCGGCCCTTGCCAGGATTCTCAATCACGGCGGGGCATGAGTCGCCGATCGAGCTCGGGCGCCGCCGGTTAACACGTCCCACACGATTGCCGCTTTCGATTGGCCTCCAATCGCCAATGCGCTAAAGAGCGGCCATGACCAATACTTCCGCCCAAAGGCAGACTGTAGGGGCCGATCGAAACGGCCCTGTAAACGGGGCTTTCCGTTATCCGCTTCTGACAATCACTGCCGCCCTGGTGCCGGTATCGGTGTTTTTTCTTCTGGTTCCCCAGGTCGATTTGTGGGTGAGCGGCCTGTTTTACACGGACGGCCAGGGATTCACCGCCGAACAAAACGGATTGCTCCAGAAGATCCGTCATCTTGGCCCGCATCTGGTCACCTGGATCGCGGCGGGATCAGTGGCAATCCTGGTCGTGAAGCTCGTGCTGCCTGATCGGCCGCCCGTTCTGCCGCTGCGCATTCCGGTCTTTCTGATCTCCACGCTCATCCTCGGGCCGGGCATCCTGGTGAATGCCATCTTGAAGGACAATTGGGGCCGGCCCCGGCCCCGCGCTGTGGAGGAATTTGGCGGCGAACTGCCCCATCAGCTCGTCTGGGTGCCGACCGATTATTGCGCCAGCAACTGCTCATTCGTTTCCGGAGAAGCATCGGCGGGAATATGGCTCGTGGCTCTGGCGTTTGTCGTGCCGGCGGCATGGCGGCGGGCGGTTCTTGTTTTCGTCCTGCCATTGTGCCTGGTTCTATCGGTCAACCGGATCGCCTTCGGCGGGCATTTTCTGTCCGACACGCTGATCTCCTGGGGTTTGACGCTGATGGTCATCATCCTCGTCCACCGGCTTTTCTACACCGCCCGCTTTCATCCAACCGATGAGGGGATCGATCGGTGGCTAACCCGGTCTGGACGCGCGGTCCAATCGACCATCCGGGGCCTCGTTTCCAGAAGTCACGCAACGATCCGGCGGTTTCTGGCGATGTTCTGACGCTCGTTGCGGTGGCTTTCAACTGATCAGGCAGGCTTCGTCAGAATATGCTCGATCCTGGAGGGCGGATGGTTCGTCAACGTCTTGTCCACTTCGGCGACGATCCGCGACTTGACCTCTTTGTGGAACTTCGCCCGCAGGTCGCCCAGGATCAAAGGCGGGGCAACCACGACCAGCTCAGCAAATTTACCCGCATGCGCAGCCTTATACAGGCGCTCGGCGATGTCGCTGGCAAACCGGTGCTTTTCCAACTTGTGCCAATCGGTCTCGTCCATCGCGCTTGAATGCGGGCCGGGCCCGTCCGATCGCCGTCCGGGGACCGATGTGCCTTGATCCGATGTCTTTGGATTGGTGGTTTTGAGTTGGTCCACCACCTCAAACCGGGGCCGGATCCTGCTGCCCGTGTTGCGGAAGATCAGCGCCTTCTCACCATCTCCGACCAGAACCCACGCTTTGTGTGAGATCATCAGCCCAGCCATGTCGGTCTCCTTCCCGGCTTGGTTCATGTCTGGCACGGAGCGGCGCTGAAATGAGCGCGGTGTGCCCAAACAGGGTGCACCGCGTGGATCGGCAACGTCAAAGCTTTTTGCGCGGCCGGGTTCGTTTGAGGATGCGGGCAAGGCGAACGGGGCTGCGATTTTCGAGCCAGGTGATCGCACCATTGAGGCTGGACATCCGCTGACGGCGTTTGCGGACCATCCGTGCCGCGCTGCGGCTTGTGGCGATGATGACAATGGCCCCGGCGGTCATCAGCGGCACGCCGGTCGGAAGCGGCAGCCAGACGGTCGCCAGTCCGAGCACAATCAGCGCTGCCGCAAGGATCCACCAAAGGATTTTCATGGAAATGACACACCCGTCGCCATTGGCCCGGTGTATCGCGCGGTTCACAACAATTGTGTGAACCTTGGGCGCTCCAAAGATGGCTTCCGCTCCTGTGCCGGATCAATGCGTTTAGATCATTCAATCCCGGCACCTGGGGCGCGTGGCACAATTCCGTGTCTAAACCCGGTGCAGTTCATGAAGCAGGCCGGAACAGCCTTCTTCGATGATGCGATAAACGGTCTCAAAGCCCTCCGCGCCACCATAATAGGGATCCGGGACGTCTTGAGGCGGCGTCTCGATGAAAAGCCGCAACCGTGCCGGGGCCGTTGGTGGCGCAAGCCGTCTGAGTGTTGCAAGATTATCGGCGTCCATCGCCAGGATGATGTCGAAGGCATTGAAATCCCCGCGCGTGACCTGCCGGGCACGTTGCGTGGCAATGTCGATCCCGTATTTCGTGGCGACATCGATCGATCTCGGATCCGGGGACTTGCCGTGATGCCAGTTGCCCGTGCCAGCGGAATCAATCCTAAACCGGCTGGTCAAGCCGGCGTGTCGGATCTTATGGCGGAAAATTCCTTCAGCCAGCGGCGAGCGGCAGATATTGCCAAGGCAGACAAACATTACAGACGTCATGGCGGATCCACATCGGTTTTGATCAAGGACTGGCCGATCACCCCGTCGACCTGTCACGATCGGCCGCTATCTAATGGCAAAGGCGAAACCGCGCCAGTGACTTTAAAAAAGGAGAGGGAATGTGGCGGAGCGATTGAAACCGGAAGACCGGGCGGCCGGCCTGCAAAAACTGACTGGTTGGCATCTGGCCGAGGACCGTGAAGCCATCACCAAGAGTTTCCGGTTCAAGGATTTCAACGAGGCCTTCGGGTTCATGTCCCGCGTTGCTCTTGTCGCGGAAAAAATGGATCACCATCCGGAGTGGTTCAACGTCTACCGGACCGTCGACGTGACCCTGGCGACCCACGACGCCGGCGGCCTGACGGAGCTGGACCTGAAACTTGCCGCTGAAATGGACCGGATTGCCGGCGGGACCTGAGTCTCGACCGGCTCTAGCTCGCGCCCTTTTCAATCACGAAAGTGCCTGATCCGTCGCTCGTTTCAGCGCTCACCAGTGTGTGCCTGGCCTCGTTGCAAAAATGGGGAATGTCGATCGCGGCCATCGGATCCGTGGTCAGGACGGTCAGGCGCGTGCCGGGCGACAGGGCCGTAAGGGCCTTTCGGGTTTTCAGCACCGGCAGGGGACATTTCAGCCCTTTGAGGTCAAGAACGGGCTCGTCGATCGTTGTTTCGGTCACCGGGCGGTCATTCCTTGTATATTTGTCGTCGCGGCCATCGGTTTATACTGGCCAATGACATTTGAGTCGAAGCGCCCGTCGGTCAAGGATGAAACATGTCGAAAACACTGTGTTCCGATCTTGATGTGCTCGATTTCTGGTGGCAGGCAGGCCCGCCAAAATGGTTTGCCAGTGATGACGCCTTCGATCAAAGCTGCAAGGACCGGTTTGGCGACACGGTGGAGGCGGCCCTGTCCGGCGCGTTGGACCATTGGGCGGAAACGCCCGCCGGGGCCTTGGCACTGATCCTGGTGCTGGACCAGCTTCCCCGCAACATCTTTCGCGGATCCGCACGCGCCTTTGCCGGTGACGATCGGGCGCTGGCGATCGCCGAACGCGCGATTGCGAACGCCTATGATCGGGCGTTTCCGAAGGATGTGCGCGTATTTTTCTACCTGCCCTTCGAACATGCCGAGGACATTACAGCGCAAGAACGCAGTGTCGATCTCTCCCGGCGGCTCGGGATCGAGAATTTTTACCACTATGCCCTGATCCACATGGATGTGATCCGGCGTTTCGGACGGTTTCCGCATCGAAACGCGATCCTGGGCCGCGAAACGACGGAAGAGGAAAAGGCCTACCTGGAAGATGGCGGTTTTTCGGCCTGATCAAATCCGGGTGTGGTGACAGTGCATTCGGCCGTTCGGAACTGACCTGCATGTCAGCGTGCCTTATTATTGAGCGTTGGCCGACCATGCGCAAAAATCCGCCTATATTATAAGCAAATTGTGAGATCTGCATATTTTTTAATCAGCCAGATGTGCCCTCCACTTGGCTATCTCTTGGGCAATTAATTCATTAACGCTCCTTTAAAACTGCGGGAATCTGCGGTTTTGTGCGCCACTTTCGCAATCTGGCACGGTCCTTGAAATAAATGCCCGCGAAACCGGCCCGGTGTCGTGCGTAAGCGGGTGCTTTGTAACCCTGACGGCAGTCGGCAGGGGGTTCCTTTGGGGGGAACCGGACGGGACGGTCAGCCGATCCCCTTCACTGGGAAGGGGTGACAGGAAAGGGAATGGAACGAGCAATGAAAATAGTGATGGCCATCATCAAGCCGTTCAAGCTCGACGAAGTGCGTGACGCGCTCACCAGCATTGGCATCCAGGGCCTGACCGTAACCGAGGTCAAGGGCTATGGCCGCCAGAAGGGGCACACCGAAATCTACCGTGGCACGGAGTATGCCGTCAGCTTTCTGCCCAAGCTGAAAATCGAGGTGGCCGTGGCCGCCGACGCGGTTGACAAGGTGGTGGAAGTGATTTCCGGCGCTGCAAAAACCGGCCAGATCGGCGACGGCAAGATCTTCGTGCATTCGATCGACCAGGTCGTCCGCATTCGTACCGGCGAAACCGACGCCGAAGCACTTTGAGATAGTTGAGGTAAGTTAACATGATGAGACTCGTCGCAAAAAGCGCAGCGTCGATCGCCGTACTCGGCTTGATGGCTGCGCCGGCCATGGCCCAGGACGCAGCCCCGCCGGTGTCGCCCGAAACGCAATACATCTTCAACACACTGCTGTTCCTGATCGGTGGCTTCCTCGTGATGTGGATGGCCGCCGGCTTTGCCATGCTCGAGGCAGGCATGGTGCGGTCCAAGAACGTCTCCATGCAGTGTTTGAAGAACATCTCGCTTTACTCGATCGCGGGCCTGATGTTCTGGATCACCGGCTACAACCTAATGTACAGCGGCGTAGATGGCGGCTTCATCGGTTCCTTCGGCCCCTACAGCTTCGATCCGGTCGGCGGCGACGCGCTGGACACCGGCTACTCGACCGCCTCTGACTGGTTCTTCCAGATGGTGTTCGTGGCGACCGCGGCCTCGATCGTGTCCGGCACGGTGGCCGAGCGGATCAAACTGTGGCCGTTCCTGATCTTCACGGTCGTCTTGACCGGCTTCATCTATCCGATCGCCGGCTCCTGGCAGTGGGGCGGCGGCTGGCTTTCCGAAATGGGCTTTTCGGACTTTGCCGGCTCCACGCTCGTCCACTCGGTTGGCGGCTGGGCCGCACTCGCCGGTGCTTTGATCCTCGGCGCGCGCAAAGGCAAATATGGTCCGGACGGCCAGGTCACGGCCCTGCCGGGTTCCTCCATGCCGCTCGCGACCCTTGGCACGTTCATCCTGTGGCTCGGCTGGTTCGGCTTTAACGGCGCATCGCAGCTCGCCATGGGCACCATCGGCGATGTGAGCGACATCTCGCGCATCTTCGCCAACACGAACCTTGCCGCCGCCTCGGGCGTGGTTGCCGCGATCATCCTGACGCAGGTGCTCTACAAGAAAGTCGATGTCACCATCGCCTTGAATGGCGCGCTCGCCGGTCTGGTGTCGATCACCGCGGAACCGCTTGCGCCGAGCGTCTGGCAGACCGTGTTCATCGGCGCTGTCGGCGGTGCGATCGTCGTGTTCGCCGTGCCTTTGCTCGACAAGCTGAAAATCGACGACGTGGTCGGCGCCATCCCGGTCCACCTTGTCGCAGGCATCTGGGGCACGTTGATTGTGCCGCTGTCGAATGGCGATGCGTCCTACGGCGTTCAGCTGACCGGCATCGTCGCCTACGGCGTCTTCACCCTGGTTGTCAGCGGCGTGGTCTGGTTCATCCTGAAATCCTCCATGGGTATCCGGGTGTCCGACGAGGAAGAGGCGCTTGGCCTCGACAAGGTGGAAGTCGGCGTCGAAGCCTATCCGGAGTTCGGAGCTGGTTCACAGCGGGTGTAATTGTCCGCTGAACGACATCTCCCTAGCGGTCTTGTTGGCTCGGACCGCTCTCCTTCAAGCCCGGGGATTGCCCCGGGCTTTTTTTGCCGGCTACGCCCGGTTTGCCAGGATCCAATCCACGGCGGCAGCGAGATCTGCCAGGACCGCGGTCGGGGGAGGATCGATGCTAGTTTCATCGCCGTCCCGGTATTTTCCGGTGCGGACCAAGAGCCCGCCGGCAAGGCCGGCGCGCAGGGCGCCCGCGACATCGGCCTCGGCGTCATCTCCGATCATGACCGCGTCTTTCGCAGCAACATTCATGCTTTGAAGCGCGGCTTCAAAAAATGCCGGCGCGGGTTTTCCAAAGATGCGTGCTTTCGTTCCGCTTGCAAATTCCAGTGCGGCGACGAAGCCGCCCATGTCGAGGCTGAGTTCGCCATC
The DNA here is from genome assembly GCA_017643215.1 of Roseibium sp. GTDB lineage: Bacteria > Pseudomonadota > Alphaproteobacteria > Rhizobiales > Stappiaceae > Roseibium. Next base: position 219,309 of record JAEPNV010000005.1, read on the forward strand.
GGCGTCGCGGAAGCTGCGGTTTTTCGCCAGCGCCAGCAATTCCGCGCCGTGGGCCAGATGCCGGAAGCAGGCATTTAACGCGGCGTAGGTGAAACCATCGGCCGCATCGCCAATGACGACCGCATCCGCCGGTTTGTCGTCGGCCGCCTGCGAAGCTTCGGAAAAATCGGCCGACAGCGCTGGATGGATCAAAAAATGGGCCGTTGCGCCGGTTGCCCGTAAATGTGCGGCCACCGCCGCGGCGGGAGTCAACACGTCTTCGGACCGGACCTTCAGATCAAAGTCGCGCAACTGCAAGAGCACCGCATCTCTTGGCTTTCTGGACGTGTTCGTCAGGAATCGCAGGGGCAGCCGCGCCGATCTCAGCCGGTCCAGCGCCTTTGCCGCTCCGGGGACAATCGCATTGCCCGCCGTCACAACACCGGCGATATCGATGAGAACACCCTTGATCATGAGAAAAACATGCCAAGGCCGTTTTCACCGGTCAAATGCGGAAAACGGTGTGCGACCGGAGTGCCGCCCTTTCAAGCCCGTTCGTCTTTCGGCTCACCCGGTCAGCAAGGCTTTGAGTGCTGCGTGATCGGGGACGACCTGAGCCGCCCCGGCATCTGAAAGCCGGCTGGCAAGACCGGCATCGGCGTGGCCGCCACCGGTAAAGCCCCACACGGTCATGCCGGCCGCGGCTGCGGCCCGCACACCATTGGCGCTGTCCTCGATGACGAGACAGCGGTCTGACGATAGATCCAGCCGGTCGGCCGCGAACAGGAAGAGGTCGGGCGCCGGCTTGCCATTTTGGACCTGCTCCCCGGAGTAGACATGCGGGTGGAAATACCGGGCAAGGCCGGTCTGTGCGAGTTTTTCCTGCAATCGGCGCAGACTGCTGGAGGAGGCGACCGCCTTGGGGCCCTGCCACCGCTCCAAAACGTCTTGGATGCCGGGCACGGCCTCGAGTTCCGCATCCATGCGGGCTTTGGTCTCCGCATTCAGATCCGCGGCGAACGTCGCTGGAAACGGTCCCCTGCCAAGGGCTGCGTGGTCCTTTTCGACCGCGGCGAAAAAGTCGTCCGGCGTCAGGCCGGTGAACCGCGTCTGATAGTCGGCCAGATCATAGTGCAGGCCGAGCGTCGCGAGGAACTGGCGTTCAACCGCGCCATAAATGGCTTCGGAATCGACGAGCACGCCGTCGCAATCGAAAATCACCGCGGAAAAGGACATGGCCGGCTCACTAGTGGTTCCCCTCAAACAGACCTTTGACCACCTGCCGCTGGAACAAGAGGACCAAAAGCGCGGGCGGAAGCACGGACAGACAGGCAAGCATCAGGCCCGAGAGGCTGGACTGGCCAAAATACTGCAGCCCGCGCACAAGCGTGTAGCTGGCTTCCTCCGACGTGATCAGCACCGGCCACAGATACTGGTTCCAGCCGTTGACGAAGGTGACGATGAACAGTGCGCCCATCAACGGCAGGGACATTGGAAACAGGATATCGACCAGAAAACGGATCGGCCCGGCGCCGTCGAGCCGCGCGGCCTCAAGCAGGGTATCGGGGATCGTCTGGAGAAACTGGCGGAAAAAGAACGTGCCAATCCCGGACGCTGCCAGCGGCAGGATCAAGCCGGCCTGCGTGTTGGTCAGGCCCAGTCCCGCAACCACGTCATAGGTTGGCAGGAACCGGGACTCCAACGGCAGCATCAACGACAGCAACAGCAGCCAGAACACCGGCGTTGCAAACCGGATCCGGAAGTAGACGAGGGCATAGGCGGCCAGAAGCGACAGGCCAACCTTCAGTCCGGCAAATCCGGCGCCAAGCGCGAAGGAGTTCCACATCAGCCGGATCACGGTGACGTCGGGATCCTGCCCGAGCGGCGTCGACATGAACCAGCTGTAATTCGCCCATGCATCGCCGCCGGGGATCAGCGTCAAACCGTCCCGTGCCAGCACCTCCGGTCCGTGGGTGGTGGTGATGGCGATCGCCAGCAAGGGACCGCACATGATCACCGTCCCCGCGATCAGAACGGCGTGGTCGAGAACTGTGGAGAATTGGCTTTTGCCTCGCATTACAGCACCACAATGCCCGAGTGCTTGGCCTTGTGTTCCGGCTCCACATGGATCGTGATCCGGGCGCCTGGAATATCCTCGGAGATGGCTTCCTCGATCCGGTCGCAGATCCGGTGACCCGTTTCAACGGTCATCGACCCGGGCACGACCAGGTGAAACTCAATGAAGGTCGAGCGGCCCGCAAGACGTGTCCTGAGGTCATGGGCTTCGAGCGCGCCTTCCGCGTGTTCTGAAATCAGCAGGCGGATCTTCTGCAGAACCTCGGCCGATGCGGATTCGTCCATGAGGCCGCCGACCGATGCCCGCATCACATGCCAGCCCGACCACAGGACGACCAATCCGACCAGGACCGCCAGGAGGGAATCAAGCACCTGCCAGCCGGTAGCATAAACCAGTCCGACACCAAGAAGCACGCCGAAGGACGATATAACGTCGGTGAAAAGGTGCTTGCCGTCCGCGACGAGCGCCGGTGACCGCTGTCTCGTTCCGAACCGGACAAGGTACCAGGCCCATCCGCCGTTGATCAGGCCGGCAAGCGCGTTGGCGGCAAGCCCGAGCGGCGAAAAGACGAGGGTGTCGCCGCTTGCATAGCCGCGCCAGGCGGCGGCGAAAATGGAAATCGCCGCCAGGACGATCATCACGCCGACCAGGACCGCGGCAAAATACTCGGCCTTGTCGTGGCCGTACGGATGATTGGAGTCGGCCGGTCTGGACGCAAACCAGACCGCGATGACGGCGGCGATTGACGACGCGACGTTCACCGTCGTTTCGAACGCGTCAGACAGCAGTGCGACGGAATCTGTCAGCAGATAGGCGGCGACCTTCAGGCTCAGGACCACCAGTCCAACGCCGATGCTGGCAAGTGCGACCCGCACTCGAAGGCTCATGCACGGTCTCCGTCGCCCGGTGCGGGGCTTGGCTGAAGCTCAAGGTTCACGGTCGCGCAAAGGCCTATCAGCTTTGCAACGGCAGGCAAGTGGCGAACGGGAAAAATTACGGAGTTGATACCGGAACGGGCGTGACGCCCGTGGGTGGCCTTGCAGAATCACCCGATGCCGGACAACCAATCAATCAGTAAGGCGGATGCGCTAAAGCCGGATGCGCTTGCGGGCGGCGGCGTGCCGTCTGCTGCCGGCTCGTCCGGCCAGAATTTCGCACTGAACGCGGCCTTTGGACCGCGCTACTCGCGCCACGCCAGAAGATTCGCGCCGACAATGGCACCCGGGCCGTCCTGATGCTCCAGTTGAATCAGCACCGCGCAACTGTCGCCTTCGGATTTCATCAGTTCGGATTTCGGCATATGGAACGTGGCCTTGCCGCCGGTCCACATGCCAATCGGCTGAATGCTGCGCACGACGTTGGTGTAGGTCACGGTCCGTCCGGCGTTCTCGCCGCGCGCGATTTCCACGGTCTCCTGCCGGCTGATCCTGAGAAACAGGACCGTTGCCATTTGCGCCCCGTCCGGGAGTGCCCCGTCCACCGTCGCTTTGACCGCCATCTTGTTGGAGGTCAGGTCCACACGGGCGGTGAAGGCGTCGGCGCGATCCATGGCGCCGTTCACCTCACCCTCGCGGCTGCCGACGACATGCTCGACACCGTTGACGACGATCTGCGGCGTGTAGACGGAACGGTCGCCGCGGCGGTTGGCATAGGCGCGTTGCCGGTCCGAATGGGCCGCGCTGGCGAGGGTGTCCTTCCAGCCAAGGTAATCCCAGTAGTCGACGGCCAGGGTCAGCGGCAACACCGCCTCGTCCTCGGCCAACTCGCTCAGCAGGCGGTCGGCGGGCGGGCAAGACGAACAGCCCTGGCTGCTGAACAGTTCAGCGACGACTGTCGGCGCAGCATGCACCGGTTCTATTGCGGCAAGAGTACTGACGAACAGGCTGGCAATCATGGCGTGCTTAAGGACGCGGCCCAGCCTCATACGTGTGTCCATCGGACCATGTCATCCTTGTGATGTTGAGACTGCAATTTAGGCAGCCGCTCGATCAAGGGCGAGTCACGACATGGTGACAAATTTGTCTAAATAGCGGAAGAACTTGTTCCGAAAAGTCAATTATGATCCACGGGGATCGGCCAGAACCTTCTCCAGCTCGGGCAGGAACGTGTTTTCATAGCTTTCGCGTGCCAGCGGGCCGATGAACTTGTACCGTATGGTTCCTTCCGCATCGACGATGAATGTCTCTGGAACCCCGTAAACGCCCCAATCGATCGCCGTCCGGCCGTTGTCATCGGCGCCAACCAACTCATACGGGTTGCCGAGGCTTCCGAGGAACCGGCGGGCGTTTTCCGCCTTGTCCTTGTAGTTGATGCCGACCATCTGGAAGCCGTCGCGCAGCGCGAGCTCTTCAAGCAGGGGATGCTCCTGGCGGCACGGCGCGCACCAGGACGCGAACACGTTGACGACGGACACCTTGCCGAGAAGATCAGCGCGGGAAAAACCTGGAACCGGTGCGCCGTTGTCGACCAGGCTGTCAACCGGCGGCAACTCGGTCTCGGGCACGGGCTTGCCGATGAGCGCCGACGGGATCTGGCTCGGGTCGGTGCCCAGCGTCAGTTGGAACAAGAACAAGCCGGCCAGGGCCGCGAAAACGACAAGCGGCAGCAGCACGAGGACCGGGATCCGCCGTTTTCCAGCGCCGGGCTGGGCGTCTTCCAGAGCGTCGGAGGTTTTGTCGGTCATGACTTGTCCTGGCGTTGGCCGGCCCGGCTGATGCCCTGCCGTTCAAGGTCATTCAGCGCCGCGCGCTGCTGTGCCCGGTCGATCAGCACCCAGGCGATCAGCGCCGCGACCACGCCGAACGTGACGGTGTAGGACGCGATGATGAAACCGGCATGCGGGCCAAGGTCGAACGGATCCATGCCTTACTCCGCCGGTTGTGCCGTTGCCGTCGCGCCGGCAGGGTGCGCGCTTGCCGCAGCTTTCATACGCATCGATCGCACCCGCCGGCGGAAAATCTCATTGCGCATGGCCGCCAGATGCAAGGTGAAGAACAACAGTGTGAATGCCAGGGCCATCACCAGGAGCGGGATCAAAATATCGGGATGGATCGTCGGGCCATCCAGGCGGATCACGCTCGCGGGCTGGTGTAGCGTGTTCCACCAATCGACCGAAAACTTGATGATCGGCAGGTTGAACGCGCCGACAAGTGTCAAAACGGCTGCCGCCTTGCCCGCCTTGATCGGGTCTTCCATGGTGCGCCAAAGCGCCATCAGACCCAGATACATGATGAAAAGAACGAGAACGGAAGTCAGGCGCGCGTCCCAGACCCAGTAGGTGCCCCACATGGGTTTGCCCCACAGCGACCCGGTGATTAGCGAAATGAACGTGAACGCCGCACCAAGCGGGGCCGCCGCCTTGGCCGAGACGTCGGCAAGCGGATGTTTCCAAACCAGCGTGCCAAGCGCCGAAATGGCCATGACCGAATAGCACATCATGGCAAGCCACGCCGCCGGGACATGGATAAACATGATCCGGACCGTATCGCCTTGCTGATAATCCTCGGGCGCCATGAAAAAGCTTTTGTACAACCCGATCGCAAAGGCCAGCGCACACGCCGCGATCAACCACGGCAGGACAATGTCCACCAGGCGCAGGAATCGGGTCGGATTTGCATAATCCCAAAGAGCCATGGAACCGTTCTAATTCAGCCAAACGAAAGGAGCAATGGACAACGCCCCCGCTCCGCTCGCATTGCGTTCCATCAAACTGTGGTCAATCGGAGGCAAACCGGAGCGCGGTCGCTGCGGCAAAAGGACCGACCACCGCGGAAACAAGCGTCAAGGCGCAAAGGATCAGGAACGGGGTCATGAACGGCACCGGGTCCTGGATTGCCGCATCCGCCGCGCTGACGCCGAAAATCAGAACCGGGATCGCCAGCGGAATCACCAGCACCGCCATCAGCAATCCGCCGCGCCGGAGCGTCACGGTCAGCGAGGCGCCGATGGCCCCGATCAGCGTGAGCGCCGGCGTGCCTGCCAGCAACGTGGCCGTGACCGCGGCGATTGCCACCGGATCCAGGTTGAGGAAAATGGCCAGAACCGGGGCCGCAAAGACCAGTGGCAGGCCTGTCGCCATCCAGTGAGCAAGACATTTGACCAGCACGATCAGTTCAAGCGGCCGCCCGGCCATGATCATCAGGTCCAGCGCGCCATCATCCCGGTCGGCCTGGAACAGGCGGTCCAGCCCCAATAGCGTTGCAAGCAGCGCGCCGATCCAAAGGATCGCCGGTCCGATCCGGGCCAGGAGATTGAGGTCCGGCCCGACGCCAAAGGGAATGACGGTCACAACGGCAAGAAAGAACAGAACCCCGATCACGCCGCTGCCGCCGACACGCACCGCAAGGCGCAGTTCGCGCACGAACAGCGCCCCGACCCAGCCGCTCACGCAGGCACCTCCGCCGGATGGTCCCGGGCCGGTTCAAGGTGGAGTTTTTGCGCCTTGTTCAAGGTGAGCGGCGTATGCGTCGCCGTGACGATCAGCCCGCCGGATAAAAGATGCCCGTTCATCAATGCGATCAGACGTTTTTCGGAATCAGCATCGAGTGCCGATGTCGGTTCATCCATCAACCAGATGGGGCGCGGCGTGACCAGAAGACGGGCCAATGACAGGCGCCGTTTTTGGCCGGCCGACAAGTAAGCCGCTGGCAGGCGCGCGGTGTGGCCAATGCCGAGACCGTCCAGGGCGTCCGCAGGTGCCATCCTGCCAGTTGTAAATCCATCCGGTGTCACGGACTGCGAAAAGGCCTGCCAGAATGTCAGGTTTTCAATCACCGACAGCGCCGGTTTGACCGCGTCCTGATGGCCGAAATAGTGGCAATGCTCAAACGCGGTCAGCTCCTCGGTGCCGCCTTCCAGCCGGACATGACCTTCGGCCGGGGGCACCAGCCCGGCAAGCGTGCGCAAAAGCGACGATTTGCCGACCCCGTTGGGGCCGGTCACCAGAAGCGCCGTTGCGCGTTCCAGCGAAAAGGACAGGCCGGCAAAAACCCGGCGGTCACCCCGGTCGACGGTCAGGTTTTCGGCAATCAGCTTCAGGGGAAAACTCCGAGGACATTCAGCCCCTCCTTGTTAGAGGGGCGACGGGGCCGATGGCAAGTGGGATCACCACGTTACCCGTTGTCGGCACCGCGCCAGCGGGCCCGTTGTAATCGCCCAAATGCAACCGGAGCCGGCGCTGCGGTTCCCTCTTGCCGGGCAATCCGGGCGTTCCGTTTTAAAACCCGGGTCCGGACCGGCCAAATTCGGCCGTTTTTGCCACAAAACACATGACAAGCGTCTGTCTTTGATGTAGGACAACCGCCGACTTGTCCGGTTTGTTTTGGCTGTTTTGCCGTGGTCTCGTCTTTGAGGATGGGGAAACGACCGGTCGCATTGTCACCATGGCCCAAAGATGGCGCACCCGTTTGATCCACGCGCGTGGCATTCGACGCTCTGGCCGCTTTGTTAAATGAAAAGGGAAATATGCCATGAACATCATCGACGAAATCAATTCCGAGGAAATGTCCCGGATCGAAGGTCAGCGCAAGCTGCCTGAGTTTTCACCCGGAGACACCGTGCGCGTGAATGTGCGCGTCACCGAGGGCAGCCGGACGCGGACCCAGGCCTATGAAGGCGTGTGCATCGCCCGGTCGGGCGGCGGCATCAACGAAAGCTTCACGGTCCGCAAGATTTCCTACGGCGAAGGCGTTGAGCGTGTCTTTCCGGTGTTTTCCCCGATGCTGGAAGGCGTTGAAGTGGTGCGCCGGGGCAAGGTCCGCCGCGCGAAGCTCTACTATCTGCGTGACCGCCGCGGCAAGTCGGCACGGATCGTGGAAGCGACGAACGTGCGCGCCAAGCGGCTCAACGAGGCTGCCCGCGCCGACGCTGCCGCCGCGAAAGCCGCAAAGGCGGCTGAAAAGCAGGCCGCAAAAGATGCGGCCGATGCCGCGGCCGAGTAAGGTTCGATCAGCGCATTGCCGTTGAAGAAGGAGGCGGTCCAGCGGGCCGCCTTTTTCATCGGCTGGCGGTGTCAAGAACGCTTGATAAAAGCTCAACCGCAAAGTCTTGACCGCCACGGCGTGTGTGAGTCATGTCATGGCACGGCATTTTGGATCCGGATCCGCAGATCCGGGCAGGGAAAGGATCCTGCCACCGGCGCCAGGCTCGGCAAAGATGACCATGCGGCGCGACCGATGCGGGCGGGATAGGATTTCAGGAGAGAACAATGGCGACCGGCAGAACGCTCTACGACAAAATCTGGGATGATCACCTCGTCGACATGCAGGAGGACGGTACCGGCCTTTTGTACATCGACCGGCACCTCGTGCACGAGGTCACAAGCCCCCAGGCGTTTGAGGGTCTTCGCCTGCATGGCCGCAAGGTGCGCCAGCCGGGCAAGACGTTGGCGGTCGTGGACCACAACGTGCCGACGACCGACCGCCGGGACGGCATCGATGACCCGGAATCGGCGCTTCAGGTTGAAACCCTTGCCAAGAACGCCGCCGAGTTCGGCATCGAATACTATTCCGAACTCGACATGCGCCAGGGCATCGTCCACATCGTTGGCCCGGAGCAGGGATTTACCTTGCCCGGCATGACGATCGTGTGCGGTGACAGTCATACCTCCACCCACGGTGCTTTCGGATCTTTGGCGCACGGGATCGGGACGTCCGAGGTGGAGCATGTTCTGGCCACCCAGACCCTGATCCAGAAAAAAGCCAAGAACATGCTGGTCCAGGTCGACGGCGTTCTGCCGGACGGCGTGACCGCAAAGGACATCGTGCTGGCTATCATCGGCGAGATCGGCACGGCCGGGGGCACCGGCTATGTCATCGAATATGCCGGCGACGCCATCCGCGCGCTGTCGATGGAAGGCCGGATGACGGTCTGCAACATGTCGATCGAGGGCGGCGCGCGCGCCGGGTTGATCGCGCCGGATGAAAAGACCTTTGACTATATCAAGGGCCGTCCGAAGGCGCCAAAAGGGCCGGCCTGGGATCAGGCGCTCGCCTACTGGAAGACGCTTCACAGCGATGCGGACGCGGAATTCGACAAGGTCGTGAAGTTGGACGCTGCAAACCTTCCGCCGATCGTCAGTTGGGGATCTTCGCCGGAAGACGTCGTGTCCGTGCGCGGGATCGTGCCCAATCCGGATGAGATCGACGAGGAAAACCGGCGCAATTCCAAATGGCGGGCGCTGGAGTATATGGGCCTGACCCCGGGCACGAAGATCACGGACATCCATATCGACCGGGTGTTCATCGGGTCCTGCACCAACGGGCGGATCGAGGATCTTCGGGCGGCCGCCGCCGTTGTGGGCAACCACAAGGTCAAGGACGGTGTCGATGCGATGGTCGTTCCCGGATCCGGGCTGGTCAAGGAACAGGCCGAGGAAGAAGGTCTGGACATGATTTTCAAGAATGCCGGCTTTGACTGGCGTGAGCCGGGCTGCAGCATGTGTCTTGCGATGAACGCGGACAAGCTGAAACCCGGCGAGCGGTGCGCATCCACATCGAACCGGAATTTCGAAGGCCGGCAGGGCCACAAGGGCCGGACGCATCTGGTTTCACCGGCCATGGCCGCGGCGGCCGCGATCGCGGGGCGCTTCGTGGATATCCGCGAATGGACGGCGAACTGATTCGACACGCAACGCGCGGAGGCGGCCGGCCGTTTGGTGCCGCCTCGCGCTCTTTCAATTATCCGAAAAAACACCGCGGCGGATGTGCCGTGATTTTCATAAGAAAGTCAAAAGCGTAGCGTATAGCCAGACCGGCTTGCGCCGCGTGCGACCTTTTGGGCAGCCTGAATTTATTAGGCTTCACAAGAGTGTCACCTGCCCTCTACAATACTCTCGTCACAGGAGGACGGCGGCGTCCGAATGACCGGCCGCCCGTTCTCGCGGAATCGACGTGAGGAGCGGAAGGTGACGATTGCGGTTTCGTCAGGTGGCCATCCCGCATTGGTGCTCAATGCTGACTACCGGCCGTTAAGCTACTACCCCTTGTCCTTGTGGTCATGGCAGGACACGGTGAAAGCGGTGTTCCTGGACAGGGTCAACATCGTGTCGGAATACGACACGGCGGTCCGAAGTCCGAGCTTTGAATTCCGATTGCCCAGTGTCGTTGCTCTCAAAACCTACGTCAAACCCAGCAGATATCCCGCCTTCACCCGCTTCAACGTTTTCCTCCGCGACAAATTTCAGTGTCAGTATTGCAGTTCCAAGGATGAGCTGACCTTTGATCACCTGGTCCCCCGCTCCAAGGGCGGACTGACCACCTGGCAGAATGTGATCACCGCCTGTTCCCCGTGCAATCTTCGAAAAGCCAACAAATCCTGTGAGCAGATCGGCATGCGCCCGATGCACATGCCGTTCCAGCCGACGATCCAGGATTTGCACAACAACGGCCGGGCCTTTCCACCCAACTACCTGCACGACAGCTGGCTCGATTTCCTTTATTGGGACACCGAACTGGAACCGTGATTGGCCCTTTGGCCGTCGGGATCTGATCCAAGACCCGCCGCTTCGGTCCTCAATTGTCAAAAAAGCGCCGATTTTAGCCAGTTACCCCAGAGTTTATTCGGTCAGATTAACCGTAAGGACAGACATTTCGCGTATCTCCAAGGCTCGTTGCTTGGAGTTGGACACATGGTATTGCGTATTGTCCCGACCCTCATAAAGGCCCTCCGGCGGTATCTTCTGGATACAGATGGGTCCGTTCTGCCGATTTCCGCGGTTGTTTTGGTCCTGTCCTTTGTCATAGCCGGTGCCGGTGTTGATTACACGATCGCGGTCAATCAGCGGGAAAAAATGGCCCATGCGCTGGACGCGGCGGCGCTCACGGTCGCGACGCAATTGTCCACCTCGGTGATGACCGACGCGGAAATCAGGGATGTCATCGAAGATTCCTTTCGCGGCAACCTGAAAGATCTGGCTTTGACCGATGAGGCGGTCACCAACCTCAATTACGTGATCGATCCGAATGAAGGCACGATCGACATCTCCACGACCGTGTCGGTGAACACATATTTCATCAAGTTGGGCGGCATTGGCCCGGACACCTTGAATGTCGGCGTCGGGACCCAGGTCGCCTATTCCAGGTTCGATGTCGAACTGGCGCTTGTGGTCGATGTCACCGGCTCGATGAGCGGCGACATGAACACGTTGCGTGAGGCGTCTGAAGGCCTGGTGGATGTCCTCATTCCCGACGGAATGTCCGCCAGCGACAGCAAAGTGCGCATATCATTGGTGCCCTACAGCGAGGGTGTGAACGTTGCGACCTACGCGTCCGCAGTGACAAATGGCGTGTCAAGCCGGTGTGTCACGGAGCGTATGGGCGATCCGAAACTGACCGACATTCGATATGATTGGGATCCGGATCGTGATCCGGATTCGTTTTTTGGCGGCGGCAGCTCGGGGTGTTCGTCGTCGTCCGAACTGATCCCATTGACGTCTGACCGCAACACCCTGATCCCGGCGATCCGGGCCCTGTCGGCTCGGGGCGGCACGGCGGGCCAGACCGGCACAGCCTGGGGCTGGTACACGATTTCCCCGAACTGGACCAACCTCTGGCCGGCGGCGAGCGATCCAGAACCCTATACCGAAGACGATGTCCTCAAGTTCGCTATCCTCATGACGGACGGCAACAACAACAGGCACTATGACTACAAGCAGCGGTGCCAGGATTCGAATTGCTGGTGGGAATGGGACCGTGATTCAGATGGTGGGTTCAACGGCGATTCATCCCAGCGCGCGCGGCAGATCTGCGAGAACATGAAGGCCGAGGACATCACGATTTACGGTGTGTATTTCGGGCCGGACAACAACTCGGTCGGCGCACGAAACATGCAAGCCTGTGCCACTGATGAAAGCACCACCTATTATCAGGCAACCTCCAGCGCCGAACTGATCAGCGCGTTTGGCAACATCGCCCGCAAGATCCAGGCGATCTATCTGGCGAGGTAGTCTTTTCGACTATAAACCGGCCCGGATCACCGGACGCCCGAACTGGATGGCGAACGGAGCCGGCGGCACGTCTGTTCCGCCGCCTCAGGCCGTAGAGGTACCGCTGCCCGGCCAGATCCGGAGACACCTCCGCGGAGGAGGCTGGTGGCCGCAATGCGGGTGAAGCTTCGGGCTCTCGAAGCTGGAGAGACATTGTTAAATATTACACCATTCAGATTTTGTCGGTTAACCGGATTCTGATCTTTTTCACATATCTCCAAGGTTCGATACCTGGAGATGGACAAATGGTTTTTCGCGCTGTCCCGAACCTGAAACAGACCCTCCGGCGATATGTGTCAGACGCTGACGGTTCGATTCTGCCGATCTTCGCGGTGGTTGTCGTTCTGTCCTTCGTGGTGGCTGGCGCCGGCGTTGACTACACGATCGCGGTCAATCAGCGGGAAAAGATGGCGCATGCACTGGACGCAGCGGCGCTGACCGTCGCCACGCAACTGTCCAGTTCGGTGATGAGCGACGCGGAAATCATGGATGTCATCGAGGACTCCTTTCGCGGCAACCTGAAAGATCTCGCTTTGACCGACGAGGCGGTCACCAACCTCAACTACGTGATCGATCCGGATGAGGGTACGATCGATATCTCCACAACCGTGTCGGTGAACACCCACTTCATCAAGTTGGGCGGCATTGGCCCGGACACCTTGAATGTCGGCGTCGGGACCCAGGTCGCCTATTCCAAGTTCGATGTGGAACTCGCCCTGGTCGTTGACGTGACCGGATCGATGAGCGGCGATATGAATACGTTGCGCGAGGCGTCGGAAGGCCTGGTCGACGTTCTCATCCCCGATGGAACATCGTCAAGTGACAGCAAGGTGCGGATTTCGCTTGTGCCCTACAGCCAAGGGGTGAATGTCGCGACTTACGCCAACACGGTGACCAACGGCGTCTCGAGCCGCTGCGTCACGGAACGCATGGGTGAACCGAAGCTCACCGATGTCCGCTACGACTGGGATCCGGACGGCAAAGCGAATACCTTCTTCGGCGGAGGCACTTCGGGATGTTCGTCGACTTCGGAACTCATCCCGCTTACATCCGACCGGGACACGCTCATTCCGGCGATCCGGGCCCTGTCGGCTCAGGGCGGCACGGCGGGCCAGACCGGCACGGCCTGGGGCTGGTACACGATTTCGCCGAACTGGACGAACCTCTGGCCGGCGGCCAGCGATCCGGCGCCCTACACCGATGAAGATGTCCTCAAATTCGCGATCATCATGACGGATGGTGATAACAACCGGCACTACGATTTAAAGGAACAATGCGCAAAGGGAGATGACGACGACGACGACGAGAAAAAGAAGAAGAAGAAAAAAAAGAAAAAGAAGAAGAAAAAAAAGAAAAACAAAAACAAGAATAAAAAGAAGAACAATTGTACATTGATATGGGAGTCCCATTCCGATTCCGGTTTCAATGGCGAATCGTCCGAGCGTGCCCGTCAGATCTGCACGAACATGAAAGCCGAAGGCATCACGATCTATGGGGTTTATTTCGGCAACAGCGGCAATTCAACCGGCGCCCGCAACATGAAAGCCTGCGCGACCAGCGAAAGCACGACCTATTATCAGGCAACGTCCAGCGCGGAGCTGATCACGGCTTTCGGCAACATCGCCCGCAACATCCAGGCCATTTACCTGGCGAAATAACCGTATTCCCCGTGGCAAGAGGAAAGAACGCGGCATCCGCCGCGTTCGTCCTGCTTCGAATGGGCCGCGTCAGGCCCGGTTCTGGCGGTTGTCAATCAGATCGTCCACAACGGCCGGATCGGCGAGCGTCGAGGTGTCGCCCAGGCTGTCGAAGCTGTCCTCGGCGATCTTCCGCAAAATTCGGCGCATGATCTTGCCCGAGCGGGTTTTCGGCAGGCCCGGTGCGAACTGGATCAGATCCGGCGAGGCAATCGGGCCGATCTCCGAGCGGACATGGGTAACCAGTTCCTTCTTGAGCGCGTCGGTGGGCTCCTCGCCGGCCATCAAGGTGACATACGCGTAAATGCCCTGCCCCTTGATGTCGTGCGGATAGCCGACAACGGCCGCTTCGGAGACCTTCGGATGGGCGACAAGGGCGCTTTCCACTTCCGCGGTTCCCATGCGGTGGCCGGAAACGTTGATGACGTCGTCGACGCGGCCGGTAATCCAATAAAAGCCGTCCTCGTCCCGCCGGCAGCCATCACCGGTGAAATAATAGCCCTTGTAGGTGGCGAAATAGGTCTGAACGAAGCGCTCGTGGTCGCCATAGACCGTGCGCATCTGGCCGGGCCAGCTGTCTGTCATGACCAGATTGCCCTCCGTTGCGCCCTCAAGCACATTGCCCTCCGCGTCGACGATCGCCGGCTGAACCCCGAAGAACGGCCGCGTCGCCGATCCCGGTTTCAGGTCGGTGGCCCCCGGCAGCGGCGTGATCAAAATGCCGCCGGTCTCGGTCTGCCACCAGGTGTCGACGATCGGGCAGCGGCCCTCGCCGACCACGTTGTAGTACCAGGTCCAGGCTTCCGGATTGATCGGTTCGCCGACGGACCCGAGCAGACGCAGGGATTTGCGGGAGGTATTGGTGACGTGTTCGTCACCCGCGCCCATCAGTGCTCTGATGGCGGTCGGCGCGGTGTAAAAGATGTTGACGTCGTGCTTGTCGCAGACTTCCCAGAACCGGCCAGGGCCGGGATAGGTCGGCACGCCCTCGAACATCAGCGTGGTCGCCCCGTTGGCAAGCGGGCCGTAGACTATGTAGCTGTGGCCGGTGACCCAGCCGACATCGGCCGTGCACCAGTAGATGTCGCCGTCGTGGTAGTCGAAGACATACTGGTGGGTCATGGACGCGTAGACGAGATAGCCGCCGGTCGTGTGCAGCACGCCTTTTGGCTGGCCGGTCGAGCCGGAGGTGTAGAGGATGAACAGCGGATCTTCCGCGTTCATTTCCACCGGCGCGCAATGGTCGGACACGCGGTCGGCTTCGTCGTGGTACCAGACGTCGCGGCCATCGGTCATGGAGATGTCGCCGCCGGTGCGTTTGACGACGATCACCGTATCGACCGGTGCTTTTTCGCAGGCCTTGTCGACATTGGCCTTCAAGGGAACCTTGCGCCCGCCGCGCAGGCCCTCATCGGCCGTGACGATGCACTTGCTGTCGCAGCCCTCGATGCGCTGGGCCAGGCTGTCGGGCGAAAAACCGCCGAAGACGATCGAATGGACGGCGCCGATCCGCGCACAGGCAAGCATCGCATAGGCCGCTTCGGGGATCATCGGCAGATAGAGCGTCACCCGGTCGCCCTTCTTCACGCCCTGGGCGTGAAGCACATTGGCGAACACGTTCACTTCGTGATGAAGTTCCTTGTAGGTGATGACCTTGTGTTCGGACGGATCATCCCCCTCCCAGATGATGGCCGGCTGGTCGCCCCGCGTTTCCACATGCCGGTCGACGCAATTGGCCGACACGTTCAGCGTGCCGTCCTCGAACCATTTGATGAACACGTTGTGATAGTCGTAGGAGGTGTTTTTCACCTTGGTGAACGGTTTGATCCAGTCCACCCGCTTGCCGTGCTCGCCCCAAAAGCCTTCCGGATCCTCGACCGACTTTTGGTACATCTCAAGGTATTTGGCATTGTCCACATGCGCGCGCGCGGCGATATCCGATGGAACCGGAAAAACACTGTCCGACATAGAATAACCTCCCAGGGGGCATCGTTGCAGGCCAAATCCGCGTCCCCCATCAGGACCCCAAACGGATGGCCTTCATTGTCGGCGCCATTATGCTCAGGAGGCACCGCAGCGTCCACCGGTCGGCGGTCGTACTTTCGTAGCCGTAGCCGTTCGTCGAAGTAACCCGCTGTTTTTACGGTTATTTACGTAGCCGACGGCCAGCTTCCCATCCAGCCGATCACGATGCCCTGGATCATCAAAACGCCGAACCAATGGCCGCTGTCGATGAAGGTCAGGCTCCATGGCTGGCCCTGGAACCGATGGTTGATGATCTGGGTCGTCAACACGAAGCCGACCCAGACCAGGACGGCCGAAATCAGGCCGGTCCGGATCGACGTCCCGGCGACGTGGTAGATCACGCCGGCCAGGATGAAGGCCATGACGAATTGGCAGAAGAACGCCAGAACCATTGTGAGCGCGGCCGGCTGGGTGTGTTCGGGCGTCAGGCCGGCCGCCCGCATCCAGACCTTTCCGAGCACGCCATACCAGACCGCGCCAAAGACAAATGACACCACAGCGCCGGCCAGAGCACCAAGCAGATTGATCCCATCATACATCATGGCCGTTGTCCTCTTCCCGTTCGCCCGGCGCTTTAACCGTTGGCACAATTGGCGATAACCGCGCAAGGTCGAAAGCCCGGATACTGGACTCCGGCCCTCAACGACAAAAGGGGCCAGCGGCCCCTTTCCGTCATCCATGTTTGGTTTGAACTACCGTGGCACGACGATACCGCCGTTGTTCGGTCCAAGGTTCTTGTAGCTGCTCACCGGAAGCTTTGCGCGCGGCACACTTGCGCCAAGGACCTGACCGTGACCAGAGGTCCGAATGACCACACCGCCGGCATCGGTTCCGATATTGACGAAACCGGTGTGCTTGGAAGCCGTGTTGCCGGCAATCGGAAGCCCGGCGATCGGACCACTGCCGCCGTCAAGCAAGACGCCGCCGCTGTTGGTGCCGATGTTGGTCAGCGGGGCCGCGTTGGCGGCGGTTCCGGCGAAGACGGCGGAACAGGCAATTGCCACTACTTTCAGGATGTTTTTCGGTGTCATCATCGTTTCCTTTCTCGTTTGGCTTCGATCGGGCAAGGCGCCGACCGGTAAACGAGACTTGGGAACAGCGATGCTCACATACAAAACAACGAAACGCGACGGGATCGAGCGTTTCCGTGAGTGGCGCTTTACGCGCCCAGGCCGCCATTCTGGGTGATGAAGGCGGCGATCTCGTCGATCCCCTTGTTGGCCTTGGCATTGGCGAACACGAACGGACGATCCTTGCGCATTTTGGTTGCGTCCCGGTCCATAACCGACAGATCGGCACCGACAAACGGCGCCAGGTCGGTCTTGTTGATCACAAGAAGATCCGACCGGGTGATCCCCGGGCCGCCTTTTCGCGGGATTTCCTCACCGGCGGCAACGTCGATCACGTAAACGGTAAGGTCAGCCAGTTCCGGCGAGAAGGTTGCCGCCAGATTGTCGCCGCCCGATTCAATCAGGATCAGATCCAGATCCGGAATGGCGCCGGTCAGATCCTCGACAGCCGCCAGGTTGATCGAGGCATCTTCCCGGATGGCGGTGTGGGGGCAACCGCCGGTCTCAACGCCTCTGATCCGTTCGCTTGGCAGGGCCTGCGAGCGCATCAAAGCCTCCGCGTCTTCCTGGGTGTAGATGTCATTGGTGATAACGGCGAGCGAATAGGTCCCGCGCATCGCCTTGCACAGCCGCTCGGTGATGGTCGTCTTGCCCGATCCGACCGGGCCGCCGATGCCAACGCGCAAGGGTCCGTTGTGCGAGTTCATGTGCGAAACAACCTTGTGTACTGGGTTTCGTGGGCCATGGAGGCAATGTCGGCGAGAAAGACGCTGGTCCCAAGATCATCGAGCCCGGCGTCGAGCGCTTCGACGACGGTCGCCTGGCACACCGGTTCCAGCGCGGCGAGCACCCGTTGACCGTCGGTCTGTCCAAGCGGCACGGCCCGGATCGCCGCGGAGATGAGATTGGAGATAAAGGCGTGGGTGTAGGCAATGGCGGTGTCGTCTTTTGAAAGACCCCATCCGGCGGCCGCCGCGCCGACGGCAACGGGGTACGGCCAGGCCTTGGGGCAATCCGGCTGGTGCCGATCTGTGAGGCGCGCCAACAACTGGGCGGCCGGGCGATCCAGGTCTGGCATCCAGGCTGCGGCAAACGTGACCATGAAGGCCGTGCCTTGGGCGCCGGTCTCAAGATGGCGTTCCTTGGACGGTTGCAGGGCGAGCCCCAAGTCGATCAGCTCGCGGATCCTTGGTTCATTGCCGCATCGGACCGCGTCATATGCCTGAGCCAGGAGAATGGCGTCCGTGCGCCCTGAACCCTGGCTCAGGATATCGGTGAGCCAATCCCGCAGGCTTTCGGGATCATGGACGCCGCCGTCCTCGATCACCTGCTCCAGACCATGGCTGTAGCTGAAGGCGCCGATGGGGAAGGCGGGCGAGAAAAACGTCAGGAATCGGTAGAGGGCGCTCGCGTCGGTCATCTCAGCCATGTGCATGCCCATGGTCATGGCCGTGGGAATGCCCATGCGTGGCCCCACGCCCATAAGCGCCGCCTTCCGGATCGAAGGGGGCCGAGACCGGGGTCAATTGGCCGCCAAGCCGCGCAATCATGTCTTCAATCACATGATCGCGGCGGATGCGCAGCTTGCCGTCCATGAGCTGGGTCGGTAGATGCCGGTTGCCCAGATGCCATGCGATGCGGACAAGCTGCCCGGCATCCGGCGCAGCGATCTCGATGAGATCCTCGGGTGCGGCCCGCACTTCCACAAGGCGGCCATCGTCCAGCTCCAGGCCGTCGCCGTGATGCAGTTCGACCGCTTTCGGCTCGTCCAGCAAAAAGCTCAGCCCGGCTTCTGCGCTCATCACCGCGCGCCGCCGGTGCCGGGCATCCCGGTCCAGGGTGATCCGGTCGGCGGGAGCGCCGTCCCACGAGCCGGCCGGACGTATGCGCGCAACGCGGATCATGCGGCTTCCGTCACCTTGGCCATCATCGCTTGATAGGCGGGGCGCGCCCGCACGGCCTTGAAATAGTCGTAGACCCGGCCTTCCTTCGGCAGGTCGAACTTCGCGTTCACGGCCCATCCGCCGCAATGGCCAAGGATGATGTCGGGGACGGTGAAGGTCTCGCCCATGACATGGGGGCCCGCGCCCAATCGCGTTTCAAGGATTTTCAGGCCATCGGAAAACTCGCGCTTGCACACCGACTTGATCTCTTTGACCCGGATATCTTCCGGGTGGATGAAGCTGTTCTTGGCGGCCGTCCACAGTGCCCCTTCCAGAACATCGACCGCAAATTGCGTGAAGCTGTCCTGGATCGCGCGCTCCTTCGTGCCGGCGGGAAAGGTGCACTTGCCATGCTTGTCGGCAAGATAGGTGCAAATGGCAACGGATTCGGGTAGTACGAGGTCCCCGTCGATCAGGACGGGCACCTTGCCGCTCGGATTCAGCGCCCGGATCTCGTCCGATCGCGGCGGTGCGGGCGAGAGTTCGTAAGTCTCGCCCAGCTCCTCCAGCATCCAGATCACCCGGATGGCCCGGGTCATTGGAAACCCGACAATTTTGTACATGCGATGCTCCTGCGGGCGGTTCTTTTCGCGTGACCCTAAAACAGAAAATAGCGCTGGGCCATGGGCAGGGACTCCGCCGGTTCACAGGTCAGGAGTTCGCCGTTTGCGCGAACCTCGTATGTCTCGGGGTGAACCTCGACCTCGGGCGTTGCATCGTTGAGCACCATCGATTTTTTCGAAATCCCGCCGCGCACATTACGGACAGGCAGAACGAGGCTGTCGAGTCCGGCCTTCTCCTTCACGTTGTTGTCATGGGCGGCCTGCGAGACAAAGGTCACGCGGCTTTCGCGCATCGCCTTGCCGAACGCGCCGAACATCGGCCGGTAGTGCACCGGTTGCGGCGTTGGGATCGACGCGTTGGGATCGCCCATCGGCGCGGCGGCGATCGTGCCGAGTTTGAGAACCATGTCCGGCTTGACGCCAAAAAACGCCGGGCTCCACAGACACAGATCCGCCAGCTTGCCGACTTCGACCGATCCGATATGCTCATCGAGGCCGTGGGCAATCGCCGGATTGATCGTCATCTTCGCCATATAGCGCTTGACCCTGAAATTGTCGTTCTCGCCGGTTTCTTCGGCAAGCCGGCCGCGCTGGACCTTCATCTTGTGCGCCGTTTGCAGGGTGCGGATCACAACCTCGCCGACACGCCCCATGGCCTGACTGTCTGAAGCGATGATCGAAAACGCGCCCATGTCATGCAGGATGTCTTCCGCGGCGATGGTCTCCTTGCGGATCCGGCTTTCGGCAAAGGCGACGTCTTCCGGGATCGACGGATCGAGATGGTGGCACACCATCAGCATGTCGAGATGCTCGTCGATGGTATTGACCGTGTAGGGACGCGTCGGGTTGGTCGACGACGGCAGCACGTTCATCTCGCCGCAGACCTTGATGATGTCCGGCGCGTGGCCGCCGCCGGCGCCCTCGGTGTGAAACGCGTGAATGGTGCGTCCCTTGAACGCGGCCGTGGTGTTTTCGACGAAGCCGGATTCGTTCAGCGTGTCGGTGTGGATCATCACCTGGATGTCGTACTCGTCGGCGACCGACAGGCATGTGTCGATCGCGGCTGGGGTGGTACCCCAGTCCTCGTGCAACTTCAGCGCGGAGGCGCCGGCCAGGACTTGTTCCTCCAGGGCCGCGGGGAGCGCGGCATTGCCCTTGCCGGCGAAGGCCAGGTTCATCGGAAAACTGTCGGCCGATTGCAGCATGCGGGTGATGTGCCAGGGACCTGGCGTGCACGTGGTGGCGTTCGTGCCGGTGGCCGGTCCCGTGCCGCCGCCCAGCATCGTCGTCACCCCGGAGGTCAGTGCCTCGTCGATCTGCTGCGGGCAAATGAAGTGGATATGAACATCGAGCGCGCCGGCGGTCAGGATTTTGCCTTCTCCCGCGATCGCTTCCGTGCCAGGACCGATTATGATGTCGACCCCCGGTTGGATATCGGGATTCCCCGCCTTGCCGATCCCCACGATGCGTCCGTCCTTCAGGCCAACATCGGCCTTGACGATGCCCCAATGGTCGACGATCAGCGCGTTCGTGATGACCGTATCGACCGCGCCAGCGGAGCGCGGCGCCTGGCTTTGGCCCATGCCGTCCCGGATGACCTTGCCGCCGCCGAACTTCACCTCTTCGCCGTAGGTGGTGAAGTCCTTCTCCACCTCGATGATCAGATCGGTGTCGGCAAGACGCAACCGGTCGCCGGTGGTCGGACCGAACATGTCCGCATAAGCGGCGCGGGGGATTTTATAGGGCATCGGTCACTCCGTCGGCATCGTCATCGTGTCAGGTCAGTTTTCCAGCCCGCCGGCCAGATCCATCAGCTCTCCGGTTCGTTGCCGGGTCAGGTCGGCACGGCAGGCATAGATGAGCATCGGTTCCATCGAGCCGCCGCGCGCCTGATAGCCATAGGCGGCGCAGGCCGCGTCGCGATACGGGATCCAGGCGCGCTGGGCGGACCGAAGCGCATCGGCCGCGCCTTTCAGATTATCCGGAAGATAACTGTCGGTTTCGCGCATCGCGGCCATTGCCGCATTGTAGGCCGTGTTCAGATCAGCGTCGGCAGCCTGCCAGTCCTGTTCAGCGCAATAGGTCATTTCCATTTGGGTGACCGGCGCGTCGCAATCCACAGTGTCCTGCGCGCCCGCCGGCCCGATGGCCAGCCCGCCCCATAATCCAAGGACTAGCGGGGCAAGGCTTTTCATGACGGCGTGTAGACGGAGCCTGGTCACAGCGCGCCCATGACCTTCTGATTGAAGCCGTAAACCGTGCGGCTGCCCCGATACGGCACCAGTGTGACGCTGCGGGTTTGGCCCGGCTCGAACCGCACGGCCGTGCCGGCCGGAATGTCCAGCCGCATGCCCCGGGCAGTGTCCCGGTCGAAGGACAGCCCCGGATTGGTTTCGGCAAAGTGATAGTGGCTGCCCACCTGCACGGGCCGGTCACCGGTGTTGGACACATCCAGTGTGACCGGCTCCAGCCCGGCATTCAGTTCAATCTCGCCCTCAGCGGGGAACACTTCGCCCGGGATCATACTGCTTTCTCCTAATCTACGCCGACCCAGTGCCAGGCCAATGGCATATCCTTTTTCATTTTCGGGCGTGGCCCGAGGACCCTCTCACCCGTTCAGTTCAGGGTATAAATCATTCCAGCCGGGGTTCATTTGGCGGATGAGGTTTATTTTCCATCGCCGTACGTAGTACTTGATGTTCTTTTCGCGTTGAATTGCCGTCCCGATACGTTCGTGGACTTCGTACCAGACAAGGCGTTTGCATCCATATCTGGCGCTAAAGCCCGGTAGCGCACCGGTTCGATGTTCATGAACCCGGCGAACAAGATCGGTCGTGACTCCTGTATAAAGGGTCCCGTTCGGAGCTGATGCCATCATGTACACATATGCAACCATTTGCGCTGTTGGGGTGGATCCTCGGGACACGCCCGAGGATGACAACAGATAGCTATGGGGCACTTTGCCTGTTTCGGGATGCGCTGCGGTGTCATTCTTATTCTCGTCCAAAGTCCGCGGATCTTTCGCTGGTCATCCTCGGGCGTGTCCCGAGGATCCACGGTCGACCTGTCCATTCGAGGCAACGGCCGGGGTGCGCCTCAGGTAGCCATCATTTGTCCATTTCCTTCTTGCGGCGGAGATAGGCAATAACGCCGCCAATGCTGAGGCCCAGCAGGAAGATGACCAGGGCCTCGATCGTGAAATAGCTGGCCGCATCGGTGTGCGGATGCGGATGGTCCTGAACACTGGGATGGGCGATGGCCATGGCCGGCAAAACCGCGGCCCCGGCAAACACTGATACAGCGATCCGTGATGTCATCAAGAGGTCCTCTTCATCAATCAACTACCGGATCGGTTCGTGCACGGTGACCAGTTTCGTGCCGTCCGGAAACGTTGCTTCCACCTGCACATCATGGATCATTTCGGCAACGCCTTCCATGACCTGATCGCGGGTGAGCACCTTGGCGCCCGCGTCCATGAGCTCGGCGACGCTGCGCCCGTCGCGCGCGCCTTCGACCACAAAATCCGTGATGAGGGCGACCGCTTCGGGATGATTGAGTTTCACGCCCCGGTCCAGGCGGCGCCGGGCCACCATGGCGGCCATTGAGATCAAAAGCTTGTCTTTTTCGCGTGGTGTCAGGTTCACCCTGCCCTCCCCATTTTCTCAAACCCGGTCAGCATCGCCAGACCCGTGGCAATTCGGCGGCGCGATAGTGGTGCAAAAACGCCATCAGGCCGTCGCGCAGATTGCGCCCGTCCGACGCCACAAAGCGAACCGTCAACACGCCGTCGCGGGCACTCGCGGCCGCTGTCACCGGCCGCGCGGCTTTTACCGCGTCCAAAGCGGCCCGCGCCCGCGGGAGGCGGTCAACGGCGTCCATCGAGCAATCAACGAGGCCGGCGAACGCCGTGTGACCATCCGCAGCGGCTTTTCCAGAAAGCGCTTCGGCGGGATCGCCCAAAACGCGGACGTCGTCGGCAAACACAAGCTTTCCGTCGCGCCGTACGCGCCAGCGGTCGCCAAACTCCAGATATTCGATGATCTCGCCCATGGCTGGACGGCCGATCACGACCGATTCCATGGCAAGAAGGCGCGCCGATCCTGTCAGGTCCGCGGTGATGCGCCGGCGCAATGCGGAACGGTCAAACAGGATCGTCTCCTGCGGCAGCCATTCCAGCGTGCTGCCGTTTCCCGCGGTCAATCCGACGTCGATCCGGGCAGTTCCGGCCGGGCTGCGATAGGCTCGCTCGGCGGCCTGGGTGGTCACAATCGCGTGGGTGCCGCCCGAAAGGACAATGTCGTAATTCAGGCGGTCGCCGCCAGTCAGCCCGCCCGCCGTATTGATCAAAACAGCGGTCGGTGCACCGGTGTAAATCCGGGGAAGGCGGACTTTCGCCGAGCCGCTTTGGTAAAGATCGGCCAGCCGCGTGGCGCCGCCGCGGTTTCGGAAGCCGACTCGCGCCGCGCCGAACACCCTTTGCAGGGGAACGTTGGTTGCGTCAATTTCCGTTTGTCTTACAGAATGATACATCAATCGCTGTGCGGCGGGACTTGCTTGGCGGGGCCGTTGTCAGGTTGTCTTGACACTTTGGAATCGGGCACCATCGAAATGCAAGCGCGACGATACCGGTTTCGCTCTCGTTCAATATGGCAAGGTCCGTGCCAATGCCAATCCGCCCCGCCGACGGCGCAATCCGTGGTGTGATTTTGGTCGATGGATGTCACGTTGGAGGCATCTGCCTATTAATGCGGCAACCATAAATCACATCCCGTTAGGTTAGCTTTTGCAATCGGCGGGTGATTTCAGCTATGGATAGGACAACGCGCCATTCATGTTTAGCCGAACAGAGCGACGAGGGACCCCGTGATTTCCAGTCTGTTCCCGCGGCCGAAAAAGATCGCGACCGCCATGTGCGCCGGCCTGTTTGTGCTTTGCCTTTCACAACCGGCCTTCGCGGCGATCGGAGCGCATATTCTGATCGATGCCAAGACCGGGGCGGTTTTGGACCAAAAGGACGCGACGCGGCTTTGGTATCCGGCTAGCCTGACCAAAATCATGACCGCCTATGTGACCTTCAAGGCGGTTCGCGAGGGCAGCATTTCGCTCCAGTCTCCGGTCATCCAGTCCAAGAACTCGCTGGCCGAGCCGCCAAGCAAGATGGGCTTCAAGGTGGGCACCCAGCTGACCGTCGAGGCGGCCTTGAAAATCATCCTGATCAAATCGGCCAACGACGTGTCGGTTGCTCTTGGCGAGGCGGTGGCCGGCTCTGAAGAGGCCTTTATCGATCTCATGAACGCGGAGGCCGCGCGGCTGGGCATGGCCGATACGCGGTTTGTCAATCCGCACGGACTGCCGAACAACCGCCAGGTCTCCACAGCCCGCGATATGGCGATTTTGGCGCAGGCGTTCTGGCGCGATTTTCCTGATGCGCGGGCGCTTTACAAACACTCCGGTATCAAGTTCGGCAAACGGACGCTTCGGTCGGCAAACCGTGAGTATCTGTTGCGGGTCCGGGGCGCCAACGGCATGAAGACCGGCTATATCTGCAATTCCGGCTACAATGTCGCGGCCACCGCCACACGCGGCGGACGCACTCTGATTGCCGTCGTGCTCGGCGCCGCTTCTGGGCTGGAACGCATCGCCTTCACCCGCGAATTGATGGACAAAGGCTTCAAAAAGCGATCCGGCGGTCCAAAGGTCGGCAATCTGGCACGCACCGGAGCCAAACCGCCGGCGGATGGTTACTGCAAACGAAACGCGAAGCCGGGCGCACAAGGCATCATGGCCAGGTTCGACATGAAAAAATCGTCGAGCCGAAGCCTGGCTTTGTCCTTCAGTCCGCAGCGCGACCAGGGCGCGGTCATTTTGCCCGGTGCGTCAAACAGGGCCGAAAAGGTGGATACGTCCGACGGGATCACGTTGCCGAACGGCAAAACGGACTGGGCGAAGGTTCTGGACCGGACCATCGGACCGCGGCTGCTTGCCTACAAACCCATCGTTGTGACAACGGGCGTGCCGCGCGGCGGCGCGGTACTCGCGCGTCTTCCAGCGGCCAGTATCCCGATCCCGACGGCCAAACCCGCCGGGGCGGACGCCGCGCCCGTTGTTCAAACAAACGCGGCTGCGCCCGGATCGGTCGTTCAGCCGTCAAGTGGCGCGCC
The DNA here is from genome assembly GCA_017643215.1 of Roseibium sp. Taxonomy (GTDB): domain Bacteria; phylum Pseudomonadota; class Alphaproteobacteria; order Rhizobiales; family Stappiaceae; genus Roseibium. The sequence goes on from JAEPNV010000005.1 coordinate 244,806, forward strand.
AGCGACCGCCACGTCCGCGGCGGCACCGGCGCCGGGCTCGCTGTTTCGCCAGGGCATCGGTTTCGCTGTCCCGGTGCCGGCTCCAAGTCCGCGGAAATAGCGAACCGAAAGGCGGCGTGCGGCTCCCGCGTGGCCCGCTCTGAACCAGGCCGTTAACTCTTTGTTAACTGTCAAGACTGACAATGTATTCGTCTCATCAAGTTGAGTTGGGTTGGCGTTGTGAGCGGCCGGTTTAACCGGTCCAGACTAGTGATGCCGTCTTGACGGCACCGAACACAGGCTTTTGAACGGCGAGCCGATCGATGACCGAAGCCCGATCCACCGCAACAATCCTGGCCCTGGCCGACCTCGCCGATCTTTCCGCCAATCAGCTCGAAGAAGGTCGCTCTGTCGAGGACGTGATCAGCCTTTTGCGCAAAGCCGCAGACGCGGTGCGGGAGACTGTGGATCTTTCGGAAAGCGCGGACCCGATCGCGGATGATCTTCTGCCAATCGAAATTGACTGCGACATTGACACGCCGAGCGATCAGGAAATGCCGGCTTCCGCGTAACACGGCCCAGTAAGGGCTGGATTTTCATGGTCTGGACGCCTAGGTCACAGGGATCAACACAGTTCGCGTGCCCGAAGGCCTTCCATGACGCTGCCTGAGACTTCCGCCCCAAAACCCCGCGGCCCAAAGCCGCCGATCCCGCTTTCAATCATCACCGGGTTTTTGGGCTCCGGCAAGACGACGCTTTTGAACCGGATCCTCACCGATCCCGCGATGGCAGATACCGCCGTCATCATCAATGAATTCGGCGAGATCGGTCTTGATCATCTGCTCGTCGATCAGGCGAGCGACGGGATTTTGGAGCTCTCCTCGGGATGTCTGTGCTGCACCATTCGCGGCGATCTGGTCACCACGCTGGAGAACCTGCTCCGGCGGCTCGACAATGGCCGCATGGACCGGCTGGCCAGGGTGGTGATCGAGACGACGGGGCTCGCTGATCCCGCGCCGATCCTGCACACCGTAATGCTGCACCCGTACCTGGTCCTGCGCTACCGGCTGGAAAGCGTCGTGACGCTGGTCGATGCGGTCAATGGCCTTGCCACGCTGGACGAACACGAAGAGGCCCGCCGGCAGGCCGCCGTCGCCGACCGGATCGTGCTGACGAAAACCGACCTTCTGTACGGGCCGGATTTAAAAACCGTTGAGCCACTGGCGGACCGCTTGTCGGCGCTCAATCCTGGCGCCCGCCGCCTGAATGCCCAGGCGGGCGAGGCGGCGCCCGGCCGGTTGTTTGATGCCGGTTTATATGATCCTGACAGCAAAATCCCGGATGTTGCGAAGTGGCTGAACGCCGAGGCGTTCGCCGCGGACCATGACCGCCATTATCACCATGATCACGGCGGCCATCACCACCACGACCATGACCATGCGCACGGCCACGGCCATGATGTGAACCGGCACGACGACAAGATCCGGGCGTTTACTCTATCAACGGACCGGCCGATCGCCGCGTCGGCGCTGGAGATGTTCCTCGATCTCTTAAGATCGGCGCACGGCCCGAAACTGCTGCGCATGAAAGGGGTGGTGCAACTTGCCGAAGACCCGGACCGGCCGGTCGTCATTCACGGCGTACAGCACGTGTTTCATCCGCCGGCGACGCTCGACCGGTGGCCCGACGCGGACCGGCGCACGCGCATGGTGTTCATCACCTATGATCTGCCGGAAAGTTTCGTGCGCAAGCTGTTTGAATCGTTCTCCGGCGCGTTGCTTCCCGATACGCCCGATCCGAAGACGATGCTGGACAATCCACTCGCGATCACCGGATTCTCGCAAAAATGACCGGCCGGGTTTTTTGCCGCAGGCCTTGACCCGGACAAGCGGGGCTTCCTATTTGGCGGTTAGTCAGGTTTGGCCCTGGCGCCGGACCCTGGAGACGATATGGAATTTGAACGCGCCCCGAACGATCCGACCCGCAAGGAACTTCCGCCGCTCTTGAAGATGGCGCTGGAACTCGGCCCATTGGGTGTCTTTTTCCTGTTCAATGCCCGCGGCGAACAGATCGCCGGCGCGTTCCCTGTCCTGCAGGTGATCGGCGAGCCGATCTTCCTGGCGACCGCTGCGTTCATGGTGGCGATCAGCGTTTCGCTCGCCGTCTCCCTGTGGCTGACCCGCCGGTTGCCGATCATGCCGCTGGTGTCAGGCGTGGTCGTGCTGGTGTTCGGCGCGTTGACGCTGTGGTTGCACGACGAGCTGTTCATCAAACTCAAGCCGACCATCGTGAACTGCCTGTTCGGCGCGGTTCTTCTGGGCGGACTGGCGTTCGGAAAATCCTTGCTCGGCTATGTCTTCGACAGCGCGTTTAAGCTCACCGATGAGGGCTGGCGGATCCTGACCTGGCGGTGGGGGATTTTCTTTTTCTTCCTCGCCGCGCTCAACGAAGTTGTCTGGCGGATGTTTTCGACCGATTTTTGGGTCAGCTTCAAGGTGTTCGGCGTCATGCCGATCACCTTGCTGTTCACATTGAGCCAGTTGCCGCTCATTCAAAAACACGCGATTTCCGAAGAGCCGGCGGTGGACCAATAGGCTCAATCCGCGTCAGTGACCATTGCCCGGTCCGACCGAAAAGTCCCGCCGCGCGCCTGAAATGGTGATCGAAAACCCGGCGACGACGTCAATCAACGAAATCGCCATCAAGATGAAAAACACCGATGTGGCGGCCGGAGCAAAGACCAAGAACGCGACCAGATAAGCCACGAACACCAGCATGGACAGGATATGGTCGGCGAGCGCGACCGTGCCGGTGCGGGTTGCTTTCAGCACCTCAATGAACAAGACCAGAAGACCGGCCGTGATCAGAAGATCGCCGAGCACCATCGTGAAACGTGCGCCGGAGACCATGTCGAGTGCAAGAACCGGCGCCGCGAACGGGTCAACTCCGGCAGGATGTCTGCCGGAGACCACGATCAGGACATAGGCGATCAGCGGCAGCACCGTCAGCGGTAGGGACAACAGGGCCTTCATCACATCCTCCACAAAGGGCCGCCAGACGAAAAAGGCCGGTCCAACGGACCGGCCCTTGACGAAACATCATGCATCGCCATGCGGCGACCCGAAACGCTCAAACGTCGTCTTTCGGGGTCAGGATCTGACGGCCCCGGTACATGCCGGTCTTGAGATCAACATGATGCGGGCGGCGCAATTCGCCCGAATCCTTGTCCTCGATATAGGTCGGCTGCTTCAGGGCGTCCGATGAACGGCGAAAACCGCGCTTGCTGCGCGAGGTTTTTCTCTTCGGAACGGCCATTTTGTTCTTCTCCGTGGTCCATGATCGCGCGGCCCGGACCGGGTTTGCCCGGGGCGTGGCATCACGCAGCGTGTTGGAATGCGCGGCGTTATACAGGCAAAGACCACGATTTGCCACCCCATGGTCTAACTTTTTCTCAGGACCAGATCATCGCGCTCTGCGGTCCTATCGATCCGGAAGAACGCACCCGAAAATCGGACCGGCGGCCCGCACCCGGGCAAGATTTGTCGCGGCCAATCTGCGATGGCCGGCGCCCGGATTGGCCGGATTGCGGGCCAGCGGATTGGGCAAGGCCGTGGCGAGCCGGGCCGCCTGTGTTGTGGTGAGGTCCTTGGCAGAGCGTCCGAACCAGGCCTGGGCCGCCGCCTCGGCGCCGAAGATGCCCTCGCCCCATTCGGCAATGTTCAAATAAATCTCCAGCACCCGTTCCTTGGTGAGGATTGTGTTCAGCATCAGAGCCAGCGGGATTTCCAGGCCCTTGCGCACATAGGAGCGCTCACCCCACAAGAAGAGGTTCTTGGCGGTCTGCATGGTGAGCGTGCTGGCGCCGCGCGGCCGGTCGCCTTCCTGGAGGACCTCGATCTGACGCTCCAGCGCGTGCCAATCGACGCCGCCATGGGTGCAGAACCCGGCATCCTCGGACGTGATGACAGACCGAACGAGGTTCGGCGAAATCTCGTCAAGCGGCCGCCACTGCCGGTCGACCCAAAGGCCTTGCGCGTACCGGGCGAGCATCAACGTGCTGACCGGCGGCATGGCCGCATAGATCACGGTCAAGGCCGGCGGCAGGGCGATCACCACCAGGAGGGCAAGCAGGACCCAGCGGCGGAGCCGGCGCACAATTCCAGATCGTGTGCGGCGGCCGGATTGGCCGCGTGTCCCGGATGCGCTGGGTTTAGTTTCCGGCATGCATGGCCCGTTCGTTGTCGAGGATGAAATCCCGAACAATCGGCACCGCGTCGCGCTCTTTTGACAGGAGCAGCTGGAACACCATGTTGGATCCGTGCAGGAAACCGAGCTCGACCGCGCACAGATAGAACTCCCACATTCTGCAGAAGCGCTCGTCGTAAAGGGCGGCGGCCTCTGCCCGGCGGGCCTCGAACCGCCGGCGCCAGTCCCGAATGGTGTAGTAGTAATGCAGGCGCAGCACTTCCATGTCGCACACCCAAAGGCCGTGACGCTCAATGGGGTCGAACGTTTCCGACAGGGCCGGGACATATCCGCCGGGGAAGATGTACTTTTGAATGAACGGCCCGGTGGTGCCGGGCGGTGTCATCCGGCCGATGGAATGGATCACGGCAAAGCCGGAATCGGTCATACAATCGCGGACTTTGCCGAAATAGGCGCCAAGATGTCCGATACCGACATGTTCCATCATGCCGACGGAAATGATCCGGTCGAACCGGCCTTCAAATTCCCGGTAGTCCTTCAGGATAAATCTCACCCGGTCGCTCACCCCGGCGTCCGCGACCCGTTGTTCGGCGATTTTCACTTGCTCCGGCGAGACGTTCAGTGACGTGACCTTCGCGCCCGCCTGTGCCATTCGGATGGCGAGCGACCCCCAGCCGCCGCCGATCTCCAGAACCTCCATGTCCGGTTGCAGGTCAAGCTTGGCGACCAGATGGGTGAGCTTGGCCCGCTGTGCGTCCTCAAGGCTGTCTTCAGGTGTGCGATAGTAGGCGCAGCTGTAGTTGAGCCCCTCATCGAGAAACAGCCGGTAGAGATCCGTCGACAGGTCATAGTGATGGCGCGCCTGAGCCTTGGCCCGGGCCACATTGTTGCGCTGGTGCCAGCGCCGGAGGCCGCGCCAGATCTTGTCGTGGATCGATTGAACAGGATGGGCGCCAAACGGCTTCCGGTTGACGGAAAACAGATGCATGAAATCGTAAATCGTCGTGCCTTCCTCCATGGTGAGAGTGCCGTCCATGTAGGCTTCACCGGCGACAAGCTCGGGATTGAAGAACAAGGTTCGATAGAGCTTCTTGTCATGCAATTGGATGGTAACCGCGGGCCCATGGGCTCCGGTTCCGAATTCGTGAACCATTCCCGCCGCGTCGATCACCCGCATTTTGCCGCGCTGCACGAACGATCGGAGCAAATTGGACAACAGGCGCATGTTTTATGATCCCCTGCCGGTTTGCGAGAACACATGCCAGACGGCGCGCCGCGTTACGCGCTGAAAAGCCTCGCGGTTCTTGACGATATATGGAAATCAGGTGAGGGAGACGGGCGCAATGGCAAAAGCCGAAAAACATGAACAACGGAGACCACATGACCGCCGACTTCACTGAACATCTCACCGCGCAGGCGGCCCGGATCGAGCAGGCGCTCAACGCTCTGCTGGTGCCAGACGCGCTTGAAGGTGAGGTGCGGCGCGCGGACCGGCTGCTCGCGGCCATGCGCTATGCGGCTCTTGGCGGAGGCAAACGATTGCGGCCGGTCCTGGTCTTGGAAACGGCACGGCTCTTCGGGCGATCCGACGACGGCGTGGCGATGGCCGGCGCGGCGTTGGAGTGCGTTCACTGTTATTCCCTGGTTCATGACGACTTGCCGGCAATGGACGATGACAATCTGCGCCGGGGGCGGCCGACCGCGCATAAAGCCTTTGATGAAGCGACGGCGATCCTTGCGGGCGACGGGCTTTTGACACTCGCATTCGATGCCATCGCGCAGGAAGCCGTTCACCCCGACGCGCGGGTGCGCCTCGCCCTGTCGCGGGATCTCGCCCGCGCGGCCGGCCTTGGCGGGATGGCCGGCGGGCAGATGCTCGACCTTGAATCAGAACACCGGGACCGGACCGAAGCGGAGATCCGGACGCTTCAGGCCATGAAGACCGGCGCCTTGCTTCGCTACGCGTGCCGGGCGGGCGTTATTCTGGCCGACGCCTCGGACGAAGATGTGGCGCGCATGACCCGTTTTGGCGAGGTGATCGGCCTTGCCTTTCAACTCGCCGACGATCTTCTGGACGTGGAAGCAAGTCCGGACGCCATGGGTAAGGCCACCGGCAAGGATGCTGAGGCAGGCAAGGCGACCCTTGTCGGTCTGCTCGGCCGGGAGGCGACACGCGCCGAACTCAATACTCTATTGAGCGAAGCGCAGGCGATGCTGGCGCCCTTTGGAGCGAAGGCAGAGCGGCTTTCCGCGCTTGCCCGGTTTGTGGTTGAGCGGAAAAACTGATCCTGCCGGACCTTCAATCCTTGTGGATCCGGCCAAAGTCCGGCGCGTCCGTTTCCTGTCCGGCCTCGATAATCGACCGGCGCACGCTGCGGGTGCGGGTGAAGAGGTCGAACAGCTTGTCGCCGTCGCCCCAGCGTATGGCGCGTTGAAGCGCCGACAGGTCTTCGGAAAACCGCGCCAGCATCTCCAGGATGGCGTCCTTGTTGTTGAGGCACACATCCCGCCACATGGTCGGATCGGAGGCGGCCAGACGCGTAAAATCGCGAAAGCCGGAGGCGGAATACTTGATCACCTCGGATTTCGTCACGGTCTCCAGATCGTCGGCCGTGCCGACAATGTTGTAGGCGATGATGTGCGGCAGATGGGAGACAATGGCCAGCACCCGGTCGTGATGGTCCGCGTCCATCGTGTCGACAAACGAGCCGCAGGCACGCCAGAATTCCGTCAGTCTCTCCACCATGGCCGGGTCCGCGCCATCCGGCGGCGTCAGGATGCACCAGCGGTTTTCAAACAGTTGCGGGAAACCGGCGTCGGGTCCGGATTGCTCTGTCCCGGCGATTGGGTGCCCCGGAATGAAGTGAACGCCGGCCGGCAGGTTCGGCTGCACGGCCTCGATCACCGACAGCTTGGTCGACCCGACATCTGTGACGATCGTGCCGGCACGCAGAGACGGCGCAATCCACTTGGCGATGCCTTCATTGGCGCCGACCGGCACGCACAGGATCACCAGATCCGCGCCGTCGACCGCCACCGCAGCGTCAAGCGAATAGATGTCGCCAAGCGCCAGTTCCTCGGCCCGGCGTAACGTTACCTCGGACCGGGTCGAAATGGCGATCTCGCGCGCCAGCCCCCTGGCACGGATTACCTGGGCAAGCGAAGAACCGATGAGACCGATGCCGATCAAAGCGACCCGGTCAAAGAGAAGTGAAGACATAAGCTCGGACGCAGGGTGTTTATTTGGTCATGAAGGCGGCAAGAGCGGACACCACCTTGCGGTTGGCCGCTTCCGTACCGATCGACATGCGAATCGCGTTGGGAAGTCCATAGTTGCCCACAAGACGCAAGACACAGCCTTGTCCGGACAGGTAGGTATCCGCATCTGTCGCGCGCTTGCCATCCTCGTCGGGGAAATGGATCAGAATGAAATTGCCGACGCTCGGTGTGACGCTCAGGCCGATTTTTTCCAGCTCCACGGTCACCCAGGGCAGCCAGGTGTCGTTGTGTGCCACCGCAGCGTCCACGAATGCGCGGTCCCTCACCGCGGCGATTCCGGCCGCGATCGCCGCTCCGGAAACATTGAACGGGCCTCGAATGCGGTTCAACGCGTCAATGATGTGGGCCGGGCCGAAACCCCAGCCGAGCCGAAGGTTGGCCAGTCCATAGATCTTGGAGAACGTGCGCGTCATGACGACGTTGTCAGCGGTTGCGGCCAGTTCCAGCCCGCTTTCATAGTCATTCCGGCGGACATATTCGCCATACGCGGCGTCCAGAACGAGCAGAACGTTTGGCGGCAGACCGGCATGCAGCCGGCGCACTTCGGAAAACGGCAGGTACGTGCCCGTCGGATTGTTCGGATTGGCGAGGAACACAAGCTTCGTGCGGTTGGTCACGCGGGAGAGGATCGCATCCACGTCGGCCGTCAAGTCTGTCTCCGGCGCCACGACGGGCGTCGCGCCGGCCGCCCGGATCGCAATGTCGTAAACCAGAAAGCCGTGCTGCGAATAGATCGCCTCGTCTCCTTGGCCCAAATACGCATAGGCCAGAAGGCTCAGGATTTCGTCCGATCCGGCACCGCAGATGATCCGGTCCGGGTTGATGCCATAAACCTCGCCAATGGCGGCGCGCAGTTCGCTCGCGCTGCCGTCCGGGTAAAGCTCCAAATGACCGGCCACATTCGCAACGGCCTTGCGCGCGGCTTCGCTGGCGCCGAGCGGCGTTTCATTCGAGGAAAGCTTGTGGAGGGTTTTGCCGTTCGCCGCTTTCGATTTGCCAGGTACATAGGGCGCAATCCCCATGACCCCCGGCTTGGGAACCGGGCGGGCGGGCGTTTGGACGGTCGTCGCGCTCGTATCGGTCATTCCTGTTGTCCTTCACCGGCCGGCAGCGGGTCGATCCCGAACGCCGCATCGGCCTCTTCATCCAAATCAATCGGCGCCGCATATCCACCCACACATCTCAGGATGTCGGGTGCCGCACCGGCCTCCTCGCGGGCCTGAAAGACGGCGGCCTCCGAGTGGTCAGCGGCCACCGCCAGCAACGCGTCAACGCCTTGAGCCGATCGATGGAAGCTTACCACTTCGATCCCCTGGTCCATCAGCCGGCCGGGCAAGGTGCCGCTCCACCGGGCGTCATAGACGTGGATTTCCGGAACGCTGGCCACTGGCACGGGCCGTGATATGACAAATGCGGGCGTGTCCGCAGGCCGGTCCTCGGTCATCAAATAGGGCAGGCGCGCAATAATCCGCGCGCCGGCCGGAGTCAAACCGCGCCACCAAGGCAGATCCGCGCGCTCCGTCAGACCAATCAGCCCGAGATCCCCGCCGGAGGCTGCGACAAGGCCGACCACATCGGCGGCATCGCCGGCGACATCGAGCGGCACGGAAAATCCGAAATAAAAACGTGCAAGATCCAGAATCTCGGAAAGCTCCGCGCTGCCATCCAGATAAACGGCAAACGGGGCTTGAAGGCGCGTGCAGCTCGTGATGATCTCGCGCCAAAGATGCTCGATCGTTGTCAGCGGCAAGTTGCCTGTGTGGCATTCGACCAGATGCCGCATCATGTCGGCTTCGCGATCCGGCCGGAACACGACATCCACTGCGCCGCCGGCCCGTTTTGCCGCCGCAATACCTTCCACGACCTGAGCCCGTTCCATCAAAAGGGCGTGAAGCTCGCCGTCCAAAACGTCGATGCGCTGGCGAAGCGTTTCGAGCGCGGTGCCATTGTGCTGCGCGTCAGTCATGGGATTGCGGGGCCTTTGGAGTACGATAAGCGCGGCGCATAGTCATAGGCATCCGCTTCATCAAACGCAAAAGAAAACATTGACACTTGGGCGGTCCCGCCACTACCAGCTTGGTTTTCGCACCGGCTGCTCGTCATGCGCGCCGTAAACTGCCGCTTGGGCTGCGGCACGTCAGCTCATTCCACCACCGTCGAGATCCGCACCACATGTCCGGCGAGAAAGAAGCTCCCCAAGTTCAGGAAGCGTCGCGGCGGGAAACCGATGCGCCGAGCAGCAAGCTTGCGGTGTTTTCGGGTGCGGATGCGCTGGAGCTTGATTCCGGAGCGTCCTTGTCACCGTGGCAGGTGGCCTATGAAACCTATGGATCCCTGAACGCGGACCGGTCCAACGCGGTCATGATTTGCCATGCCCTGACCGGAGACCAATATGTAGCGTCGACCAACCCGATCACCGGCAAACCGGGATGGTGGGACAGAATGGTCGGCCCGGGCCGGCCGATCGACACCGACCGCTATTTCGTCATCTGCGCGAATGTGCTGGGCGGGTGCCTTGGCACGACCGGCCCGGCGAGCACGGATCCAAAAACCGGCCGGCCCTATGGTCTCAGCCTGCCGGTTCTGACCATTCGTGACATGGTCCGGGCCCAGGCCAAACTGATCGATCATCTGGGCATCGAAACCCTTTTCGCCGTTGCCGGCGGGTCCATGGGCGGCATGCAGGTTCTGCAATGGGCGGCCAGCTATCCGGATCGGGTGTTCGCGGCCATTCCGATCGCGGCCAGCGCCCGGCATTCGTCCCAGAACATCGCGTTTCACGAGGTCGGCCGGCAGGCGATCATGGCCGACCCGAATTGGGCCGGCGGCGCTTACATTGCGAAGAATGTGAGACCGACCAAGGGCCTGTCGGTGGCGCGCATGGCCGCGCATATCACCTATATGTCGGATGAGTCGCTGCATCGGAAATTCGGCCGAAATCTTCAGGATCGCGATGGTCTGACCTTTGGTTTCGACGCCGATTTTCAGATCGAGAGCTATCTCCGCCATCAGGGGATGACCTTTGTCGACCGGTTCGACGCCAACTCGTATCTTTATGTCACGCGGGCGATGGACTATTTCGACCTTGCCGCCGAATTCGGTGGCAGCCTGCCCGCCGCGTTCACGGGCACAACGACACGGTTTTGCGTCATGTCGTTCACATCGGACTGGTTGTTCCCGACACCAGAGAGCCGGGAAGTCGTGCGGGCGCTCAACGCCGCGGCCGCCAATGTCTCGTTCGTGGAAATCGATTCCGACCGTGGCCACGATGCGTTTTTACTGAATGTGCCGGAAATGTTCCGCACGATCCGGGGCTTTTTGACGGGCGCCGCCAAAGCGCGGGGCATTCCCGCGCCAGGGGGCAGCGACTGACGATGAACGGTTTTCCTGTGACGTCCGACAAGAATGGCGTGCGCGGTGACCACAAGGTCGTGGCCTCGCTCGTGCCGGAAGGCGCGCGGGTGCTCGACATTGGATCGGAGGACGGCGCGCTGCTGCGATTGCTGGCTGAAACCCGCCGGGTCGACGGGCGTGGCATCGAGCTTTCACAAGACGGCGTCAACCGCTGTGTCGCCGAGGGCCTGTCGGTGATCCAGGGCGATGCGGATACCGATCTTGCCGACTATCCGGACCGCGCGTTCGATGTGGTGATCCTGTCCCAGACCCTGCAAGCCACCCGCGATCCCAAGGGCGTCATGCAGGAGCTGTTGCGCATCGGGGATCAGGCGATCGTCTCGATCCCGAATTTCGCCCATTGGCGCAACCGGATGCAGCTTTTGTTCCGGGGGCGCATGCCGGTGACCAAGTATCTGCCCTTCCAGTGGTATGACACGCCGAACATCCATTTTTGCTCGCTGCGCGATTTTGTCGTTTTGTGCGGTGAATTGGACGCAACGGTCGAAAAGGCGGTGGCGCTCAGCGCCCATGGCCACAAGATCGCGGTTCCGGCGCCCTGGTGGGTCTGGAATATTGTCGCCGAACAAGCGGTGTTCCTGCTCCGGCATTGATCCGGCCGCGGTTCCGATGGTGCTCGGGATGGCAGGTGTTAGGCGCCGCGAGGCCCGGTCTTTGTTCGGCGCACGGGCTTCATTCCGGTTGCCGCGCCATCGGGCACAAAGACCGGACGCAGAACTCTCAGCGCGCTTTTCTTGCCGTCCACCGGGGCGGTCCGGAAGACCTTCTTTTCAGCTTCCATAATCAAAAGCCCGCCAAACGCCGGCCACATCCTGCGCCCGGCCCTTTCCCACGTGGAGGCCGCGCGCAGAACGAATTTCGCCCGCGTCGGCGGCATGAACAGTGCTTCTTTGTCTTCCAGAACCTCGAAGTGGCAGTTTTTCAAGAGCTCTTTCAACTGTCCGCGGGAATAAGGCCGGCCGTATCCGAAGGGCGACAATTCAGACCCGGCCCACAATCCGCGCCGGTTCGGCACGATGGCAATCAGCCGTCCGCCCGGGGCCAGAACACGCCACGCCTCGCGTAAAAGCTCTGCCGGGTCGAAACAATGGTCAAGGGCATGCACCACCAGAGCGCGGTCGAACGTTGCGTCCGAAAAGGGCAGATACCTGTCCAGCACAAGGGCCGAGGCGGTGTCTGATTCGCTTGGCCAGGGAACCGCGCCCTGCTGGGCTGGCATCGCCGCGATGCAGCGCTCCGCCGTCTCCAGATATGGCCGCATGAATGGGCCGGCATAGCCTACACCGAGCAAGCTTTGTTGGCTAAGATCCGGCCAAAACGTACGGATTTGATCACCAACGAGCCGGCGCAACAAACGGCCGACGGGAAGATCGTAAAATGTCCGCAAATCGGCGACGTCGAGATACATGGGCGGCCCGGTTGACTTCAGCGGCGATTGAACCTTGAACCGTTCCGCGTGGCAAGACCGGCCTTGTTTGATTGGGCACCGTTTGCCACGTTAACCGCATGTCTGTCCCGCAGCCTTGAAGGATACGCCCAATGCCCGCGCCCGGCGCCATCGACATCCGCCAGTTTCCATGCCTGTCCGACAATTTTGGCGTCCTGATCCATGATCCGGAAAGCGAAACGACCATCGCCGTGGACGTTCCGGACGCTCAGCCGTATCTGGATATCCTCAAGGCGACGGGTTGGCGTCTCACGCATATCCTGATCACCCACCACCATTGGGACCATGTGCAAGGGCTTGGCACATTGACGACGGAAACCGATGCCACCGTCGTTGGGCCGGAGCGGTCCCGGTCCAAGATTGCCGGCATGACACGCGGCGTCGAGGATGGCGACGATGTGCTTTGCGGCCCGATCGAGGTGAAGGCCATTGCCACACCCGGGCATACGCTCGATCAGATTTCCTGGTACTTCCCGTCGCTAAACATCGCCCATACCGGCGACACCCTGTTTTCGCTCGGATGCGGCCGGGTGTTTGAAGGGGATCTGGAAATGATGTGGGCGTCGCTGAAGAAGCTGAAACGGCTGCTCCCGGACGAGACCTCAATCTATTGCGGCCATGAATATACCGAGGCAAATGCTCGGTTCGCGCTGACAATCGAGCCCAACAACGCGGAGCTCTCGTTACGGGCGGGCGAAGTGGCAGACTTGCGCGCAAAGGATCAGCCGACCCTGCCGACCACAATGGCGCGCGAAAAGGCGACCAATCCGTTCCTGCGGGCTGATGAACCAAGCGTCAAGGAGGCGCTCGGCATGACGGACAAAACCGATGCTGAGGTGTTCGCCGAGATCCGCACCCGCAAGGACAATGCGTGAGCGCGGCGTACGATGGATCATGGAAAAATGATCCATGAAGGGGTTTCCGGAGGTTTCGGCAAAAACTTCCTTTTGCTTGTCCGATCGCCCCCCATATCAACCGGGTCTTAATCGGAAACAAGGCAAATGATGATGACACAGCCCGAGGCCCGCGCCCTGGAAGCGCGGACAGCGGAACAGAGGGCGCAATCGGTGGTGCACCGGGTCATGCAACAGGCAGAACCCATCCCGGCGCATCTCGGCGGCGGCCACAAGCTCGACGTTCAGACACTCTACGAGGAGGTTCTGGGCGCCTTGCGCGAAACCATCGACGACCTGGCGTTCTGCACGCCCGGCCGTTCTTGATCCCCTGGCCAGGGCCGGTTTTGGTTCCCCGTTTCGAACCCGACAACCGGTCCGGCCATGTGCTCCGCCGGATTGCCCGCCAAAGTGTCCATGTCCCAACTGTCTGACCTTACGCCTGATCGCATCGCTGACCTGTTGAACATGCAGCCGCACCCGGAGGGCGGTTTTTTCGTTGAAACGTTCCGCGATCCTCACACCGATGACGCCGGCCGGTCCGCGTCCACCTTGATCTACTTTCTGCTTCCCGAGGGTGTTACCTCCCGGTGGCACAAGGTCGATGCGGTCGAGACCTGGCACTTTTACGCCGGCAGCCCGCTGGACCTTTCCATCAGCTACGATGGCCGGTCCATGGAGCGCGTGATCCTCGGGCCCGATCTTCTGGCCGGTGAGCGGCCGCAAGCCATCGTCCCGCGCCATGCCTGGCAACAGGCCCGCTCGCAAGGGGCCTGGACCCTGGTTGGCTGCTGCGTCGCGCCGGGATTCGAATTCAAAGGTTTTGAAATGGCACCGAAGGGCTGGGCGCCGGGGCGTTGACCAGCGGCGCGGCCAGCGGCCCGCAACAGCTGGCCGTTGCACCCCTCGCCAAGCCAATGGCCTGTAAGGGGCCATTGAATTAGGCGCTGGCTTTGTTGGCCGCCCGCTCGGCACGCTTGCGCTCGTGCGGATCAAGGATCGCCTTGCGCAGCCGGATCGACGACGGCGTCACTTCGACCAGTTCGTCATCCGAAATGTACGAGAGGGCGGCCTCCAACGTCAGCCGGATCGGCGTGGTCAGCTTGACGGCGTCGTCCTTGCCGGCGGCCCGCACATTGGTGAGCTGCTTGCCTTTCAGCACATTGACCTCAAGGTCATTGCCGCGCGTGTGCTCGCCGATGATCATGCCCGGATACACTTTGGTGCCCGGATCGATCATCATCGGGCCCCGGTCCTCCAGGTTGAACAGCGCATAGGCCACTGCCTCGCCAGTGCCATTGGACAGGAGAACGCCGGTGTGCCGGCCCTGGATCGGGCCCTTGTAGGGCTCGTACCCATGAAACAGCCGGTTGAAAATCGCCGAGCCGCGGGTGTCGGAGAGGAGTTCGGACTGATACCCGATCAGGCCGCGCGTCGGCGCGTGAAACACCAGCCGTGTGCGGCCGCCGCCGGACGGCTTCATTTCCAAAAGGTCGGCTTTGCGTTCCTGGAGTTTCTGCACGACGACGCCGGAAAACTCCTCATCGACATCGATAATGACTTCCTCGACCGGCTCCAGCCGATTGCCGCTGGCATCCTGCTGGAACACCACGCGGGGCCGGCCGACCCCGAGTTCGAAACCCTCGCGGCGCATGTTCTCGATCAAAATGGCCAGCAGCAACTCACCGCGGCCGGACACCGTGAATGCCTCGGCTTCGCCGGTGTCCTCCACCTTGAGAGCGACGTTGCCTTCCGCCTCTTTCATCAGGCGTTCGCGGATGACGCGTGACTGGACTTTGGATCCTTCGGTGCCTGACAGCGGGCTGTCGTTGACCCGGAAGGTCATGGAGAGCGTCGGCGGGTCGATCGGTTGAGCCTGAAGCGGCTCCGTTATGTCCGATGCGCACAGGGTGTCGGCCACGGTCGCCTTGGTCAGGCCCGCAATGGCAACAATGTCACCGGCTTCACCCGTCTCGATCGGTTGGCGCTCCAACCCGCGAAACGCAAGAATTTTCGAGACCCGGCCGTTTTCGACAAGTCCGCCATCGCGCGCCAGTGCCTTGATCGGCATATTGGGCACGGCCGTTCCGGCGACAATCCGGCCGGTCAGGATCCGGCCGAGGAACGGATCGGCCTCGATGGTTGTCGCCAGCATCTTGAACGAGCCCGGCTCTGAGACCGGCGGGTCCACCTTTTCGAGCACCATGTCGAACAGCGGCGACATGTCGTGCTGCGGCCCCTCCGGTTCGAGCGCCATCCATTCCTGTTTCGCCGATCCGTAAAGCACCGGAAAGTCGAGTTGCTCCTCGTTGGCGTCAAGCGATGCAAACAGGTCGAACACCTCGTCGAGGACCTCGTCGGCACGTTGTTCAGGCTTATCGATCTTGTTGATCGCCACAATCGGCTTCAGTCCGAGCTTGAGGGCCTTGCCGAGCACGAACTTGGTTTGCGGCATCGGCCCCTCGGCCGCGTCAACCAAAAGGATCACGCCGTCGACCATATGCAGGATGCGCTCGACTTCGCCGCCAAAGTCCGCGTGGCCGGGCGTGTCCACGATGTTGATCCGTGTGTCTTTCCACACGAGCGATGTCACCTTGGCGAGGATGGTAATTCCGCGCTCGCGCTCGATGTCATTGGAGTCCATCATGCGCTCTTCGGTCCGCTGATTGTCGCGGAACGCGCCCGATTGTTTCAGCAAAACGTCGATCAAAGTGGTCTTGCCATGATCGACATGGGCGATGATGGCGATGTTGCGCAAATTCATGATTATGGCTCCGCAAGACCGTCTGCCGCGGCGGCCGGCCGGTCGGCGCTGTCTTGGATTACGATTGTCCGGAATTCTTAAACTCTAGGGTCAGGACCCATTTCAACCACATTATTGAGGCCTGACCCTAGGCTGTTTGGCGCCCTGTATACCGGCAAGCGCCCTATTGTGCAACGCGGCACAAATGCCGCTCTTGACTTCATTCGTATGGAAACCTATTAATAAGGTCTCCATATTAAATAAGTCCTGCCCATGAGCCTTTCCGCGCCCAGCAGCGGCGCGACCTTGATGATCGTTGATCTTGCAAGGTTGCTGCGCCGTCGATTTGAAACCGCCCTTGCCGATGTCGACACCGGATTGACGGTGGCCGAGGCGCGGACATTGGCCTTTGTCTGGCGCAATCCGGGCCTTCGTCAGGCTGCGATCGCGGACGTGATGAGCGTCGAGCCGATGACCCTTGTCGGAAATCTCGATGCGCTGGAGCGCGCGGGCCTGGTGACGCGTACGGTCGATCCGACGGACCGGAGGGCGAAACTTGTCACGCTGACCGACGCCGCGGATCCGGTCCTTGAACGGATCGAAAAAGTCATCATGGACGTGCGGGCCGACGCCCTGGCCGGGCTGACGGAAGACGAGTGCAAGGCGCTGGAAACGATGCTCTCCAAATTGCGCGGCAACCTATGCCGCAAAGAAACAACACCGTCCGGGGGCAAGCCATGAGATCGGCCCACAGCGTCATGAGCGCCCGCCGCACGTCCTTGCTTGGTGCGGCCCTTGTCGCCATCGGTCCCATATCGATGGCGCTTTATACGCCAGCCATGCCGGCGCTCGTGGACGCCTTCGGAACCACCGACGCCCTCATAAAACTCACTCTGACAGCCTACTTTCTCGGCTTCGCCGTCACCCAGCTGATTTGTGGACCGCTGACCGACGCCTTCGGGCGCAAGCCGGTCACCCTCGCCTTTTTGGCGCTCTATCTGCTGTCGTCGATCATGGCGACGTTCGCGCCGGACGTGACGTGGATGCTTGTCGCGAGAACCTTGCAAGGGATTGGCGCCGCCGTCGGCGTTTCGGTGGCCCGGGCCATCGTTCGTGACCAGTTCACCGGCCAGAGTTCGGCGCGCATCATGAACACGATTGCCATGATGCTGGCGCTTGGGCCGGCCGTTTCGCCGGCGATTGGCGGCTTTGTATTGGAAATCTTTGGCTGGCAGGAGATCTTCTGGTGCATGATCGTCTATGGCCTCGTCCTCACCCTGGCCGTGCTTGTCTTTCAACGGGAAACCAACGCTTATCAGGGCCGCCATCACCTCAATCCGAAGCAGCTTGCCGAAAATTATCTGACCCTTTTGCGAGACCCGCAGTTTTTGCGGCCAAGCCTTCTTATCGGGTTCAGTCTCGGGAACCTTTATGCCCTGACGACCGTGCTGCCGTTCGTGCTCATCTATGATGTCGGCCTCAGTCCGTCCGCTTTCGGCATGACGATGATGATGCAGTCCGCGTCCTTCATTTTCGGGACTGTGGTGACGGGTCAACTGCTCAAGCGGGTCGATGCCCGGCAACTGATGCCGTTCGGCATGGCCGGGATCACGAGTTCCTGTGTGTTGATGATCGTGCTGATGATCGCTTATGAACCGGGTCTCGCGACGGTCATGGTCCCGGTGATGCTGTTTGCCTTTTCACTCGCCTTTGTCCTGCCGGCAAGCTTTTCCATGGCCATGCAGGACTTCCCCCACATCGCCGGGGCGGCATCCTCCGTCATGGGTTTCTTGCAGTTTGGCGGTGGGATCATCTGCAGCCTGATTGTCGCTGCGCTCGGAGATCCAGTGCTTGGGATGATGACCATCATTCCCGCCATGCCGATCATCGGTGTTCTTTGTTACGTCTTTTTGGCGCCGCGCGGCACGCCGAAGACGCATCCGGCCGAGTAGGACTTTCCAACAAAATGCGGCTGGCTCGACCGGCAGGCACAAAGCTGCAAGTTTCCAAAAAAACAAGCGCGCGGGCTTGACCGAACGCGGCGCAACGGCCAAACACGCCCGGCCCTTTGGACGAAGCGACCGCCGATGCCGATCAAAACGCCCTATGCCCTTCCCGATCTTGCGGCGGGGCAATCTCCCCATGTGATGGGGATCTTGAACATCACGCCGGATTCATTTTCCGATGGCGGCCGGTTCATGGACGTTCAAAATGCCCTCACCCATGCCGGCGACATGATCGCCGAGGGCGCCGACATTCTCGACATTGGCGCGGAAAGCACCCGCCCGGGGGCGGTGCCGGTGCCGCTGGAAGACGAATGGACGCGCCTTGGGCCGATCCTTGGCTCTCTTTGCGATTTGGGGATTCCGGTCTCCATTGACACCTACAAGGCGGACATCGCCCACCGGGCCTGCGCGGCGGGCGCTGCAATCGTCAATGATGTCTGGGGCCTGCAACGAGATCCGGCCATGGCCGATACGGTCGCGGCGGCAGATGTTCACGTGGTGATGATGCACAACCGCGAGGCCGCGGACCCCCAGATCGATATCCTCTCTGATATCGACCGGTGGTTCGAACGCTCGATGGAACTCGCCCTAAAGGCAGGCATTGCCCGAGAAAAACAAATCCTCGACCCGGGCTTTGGGTTTGGAAAAACGATCGATCAGAATTTCAAGGTTCTCAATCAGCTCGAAACGCTGCAAAAGCACGGGCTGCCCATCCTTGCGGGCGCGTCGCGCAAACGCATGGTTGGCGCGGTGCTTGGGGTCGAAACGGGTGAGCGCCTGTTCGGATCGCTCGCTGTCCACCTCATCGCCATGCAAAAAGGCGCAGCGATCATACGTGCCCATGACGTCCGCCCGCATGCCGACGCGGCAAAAATCGTCGCGGCGGCCCGCCGCGAATCCGCCTGATCCTGTTGAGAGACCGCACCCTATGACTTTGCAGCATCCCACGCGGGCCGCACTTGGCCTTGGCTCGAACATCGGCGACACGGCGGAAAACCTCGCCATCGCGCTCAGCCGGTTGCAGGCGGTGCCAGGCATAACGCTGGTCGCCCGCTCGTCCGATTACCGGACGCCGCCGTGGGGACCGGTGCCGCAGGACGATTTCCGCAACATCTGTGTCGTGGTCGACACCACTCTTTCGCCCCGTCGGCTCCTGGAAGCCTGCCTCGAGGTTGAGCTCAAAATGGGCCGTGTCCGCGACGTGCGCTGGGGCCCCCGCCTGATCGACATTGACGTCCTGATCTATGGCCAGGCGATCGTGGATGAAGACGGCTTGACCATCCCGCATCCGCGTATGGCCGAGCGCGCGTTTGTGCTTGTACCGCTGGCCGAAATCTGGCCGGACGCGCCGATTGGTGAAAGTCTCACCGCCGCGGCCGCCCTGGCGACTTGCCCGGACGTGGACCAAATCGAACGCCTTTGACACCCAGCCGAAGTTTCGCCCCCACTTGGGTCACAAATGCAACACCTTGGCCCGGAGTCGCGGGACTGCCGCCTCAAGTGTTAATTTTTGTTGAAACAGGCGGCGATTGGGTGGCAGTTTGGATAAAAAGACAGGGTTGTTTATCTGTCCGGTAACAGCTGCGCGGCCGGGCCGCCTGCAGCGCCCGGATGGTGTGGGGGCGATTAGGCATGAGATTGCGGCACAGCGTTCCAGACTGGAGGGCCGGTTTGCTGGCGCTTGGCGTGCTCGCGGCACCGGGTGCCGCGCACTCGGCGGACCTTGGACCGTCAGGAGCCGAATTGGCGCACTATGCCGCGCATCACGAGGCCCGTGTCGGCGTTCTCTATCACGATTTCATGCACAAGGAGACCGGCGTCGATTTGAACGCAGAGTATCTCAGTGCATGGCTTGCCGTCGGGTTCAGGATACCGGGCCTCGACACGCTTGGTCAGCTTCGTCCGCACATCGGCGGCAACGTGAACCTGAACGGCGACACCAGCCAGATCTACGCAGGCTACAGCCTGACACTGAACCTGACCGAGCGAGTGTTCATCGAAGGCAGTTTTGGCGGTATGGCGCATAACGGCAAACATCTCAGCGCGACGAACAACCGGCTGTCGCTTGGATGCAGCGTTATGTTCCGCGAATCCGCTTCCCTCGGTGTCCGTATCTATGACAATTGGAGCCTTGTCGCGACAGTAAGCCACGCTTCCAATGGCGGGCTCTGCGAGCCCAACAACGGGCTGACCAATGCCGGCGTGCGCGTGGGTTACAGCTTTTAAGTGCTCCACAAATGGAGCCGTCGCGTACCGTTCCGACTGAGCCCCTTTATTCTATTGCCCTACGAATGTGCGCATATGAAACCGGCCCTGGTCGGGAAGAGGCGCGTGATCCTGACCTACGGGACAGGCGCGGCGGGACAGGCACCCTGTCAGGCAATCCGTCCCCGACGCCGACACAACATGGTTCCGGCATTTGGCCACATCATATCCGCTGGCCAATGAAAACGCCTCTACCGGGCAAGCGCTCAGGCAGGGTTTTTCAACGCATTCAGGGCAGGGGCCCGTGGTGCCGGCCGCTTCGAATTCGCCGAAGTGCCGATCCGCCACAAGGGCGGCCCGCAATCCGATCCAGGGGCCGTAGCGCCGATGGGCCAAAACCCCGATTGGGCTTTGCGAAAAGCCCCCGCACCGCATCGCCCATCGCTGGAACGGATGATAGGGTGGGCCGTCGAAGGCAAATACCGGCACCAAGCCGGCCTCGTCCGCGATATCTGTCAGCACCCGTCTGGTGAACCGGTCCATGGGGTGCGGGATCCCGTCTCCGGCTTCCGGCGCATTCTGAAACGCCTGCCAGAACGCCGGCCCGGCGCTGCCGATCATCAAGACGGTGCGGGCCGGGCGGTCCGCACCGGCATCCGGCACGCGGTCCTCCGGCAGAGGGTGAAATCCGCCAAGACCCAGAAAGCCGGCGGCCGACAGCCGTTTTGACAACCGGGTCGCGGCCGCCATGTCCATGGATCAGCCCAAACGGTCGCGCTTGGCGAGCGTGCGCAGGCGCAGCGCGTTCAGCTTGATGAAACCGGCGGCGTCCTTCTGGTCGTAGGCGCCCGCGTCGTCCTCGAAGGTGACGAGTTCTTCGGAGTACAGCGAATAGGGCGAGGCCCGGCCGGTGACGATGACGTTGCCCTTGTAGAGCTTGAGCTTGACGGTCCCGGTCACATGCTCCTGGCTCTTGTCGATCAGCGCCTGCAGCATCTCCCGTTCCGGCGAGAACCAGAAGCCGTTGTAGATGAGCGACGCATAACGCGGCATCAGTTCGTCTTTCAAATGGCCAGCGCCCCGGTCGAGCGTGAGCGATTCCATGGCCCGATGCGCGGTTAGCAGGATCGTGCCGCCGGGCGTTTCATAAATGCCGCGGCTCTTCATGCCGACAAACCGGTTCTCGACCAGATCGAGGCGGCCAATCCCATTGTCGCGGCCATAGTCGTTGAGTTTGGCAAACAATGCCGCCGGCGACATTTCCTCGCCATTGATCGAGACTGGGTCACCTTTCTTAAAGCCGATTTCGATTTCCGTGACCGTGTCCGGCGCCTCGGTCGGGTCGACTGTGCGCTGATAGACGTAGTGCGGCGCTTCCTCGTTCGGATCCTCCAGGACTTTTCCTTCCGATGAGGAATGCAGCATGTTCGCGTCGACGGAGAACGGCGCTTCGCCGCGTTTGTCCTTGGGCACCGGGATCTGGTGCTTCTCGGCGAAATCGATCAGATCGGTGCGCGATTTGAACGACCAGTCACGCCAGGGCGCGATCACCTTGATGTCCGGATTGAGCGCGTAACACGAAAGCTCAAACCGCACCTGGTCGTTGCCTTTCCCGGTCGCACCATGGGCCACGGCGTCGGCCCCCGTTTCCTCTGCGATCTCAATCAGCCGCTTGGAGATCAGCGGCCGGGCAATCGAGGTGCCAAGCAGATAAACGCCCTCGTAGACAGCGTTGGCGCGGAACATGGGAAATACGAAATCGGAAATGAACTCCTCGCGCAGATCATCGATATAGATATCCTTGATGCCCAGCATCTCGGCCTTTTTGCGCGCCGGTTCGAGCTCCTCGCCCTGGCCGAGGTCGGCGGTGAAGGTCACCACCTCGCAGCCATATTCGGTCTGCAGCCATTTCAAGATGATCGACGTGTCGAGGCCGCCGGAATACGAGAGCACGACCTTTTTGATGTCACCATGCGCCATAGGAGAGTTCAGTCCGTTCAATGAGCAGGAAAAGGCGGGGACCGGCCCCAAGTTTCGCGCAATTTAGCCGGTAAACACGCAAGCGCAAGGCCGGTGTAACGGCAGCAAGCGAATTCGGCCGCCGCTAGTCGCCGGTCCCGTATTGCGCCAGGATCATATCGACGCTTTCCTGGATGATCGCGTCCATTTCATCGCGGTCCGGCACCCGGTTTGCGTAGATGTTCGGGTAGAACGCGCGCGACTTGATCAGCCCGAGGAACTGCTCGGCGGCCAGTTTGGGATCGGGCGCGTTGAGTTTCCCTTCGTCGGTGGCCCGGGCGATGAACTCTTCAAACACCGAAAGCTTGGTCATCCGCGAATTGACGTCGGCCGCCATTTCCGGATCCCGGATGGTTTCGCCCATGATCATCCGGGCAAGACTCATGAAACAGGACTTTGTCAACAGCTCGCCTTCGGCCCAGCCCAGGCGGATCAGGGCGTCCCGGATCGGCAGATCCGCGTCATACGGGATCTCAAGCGCCTCGTTCAATTGATCGACCATGCACTGGGTGATCTCGCGGAACAGGGATTGCTTGTCATCGAAATGATTGTAGACGGTGCGTTTGGACACACACGCCCGGTCCGATATCCGGTCCATGCTCGCGCCGGCGAACCCCTTTTCCTGGAATTCGGCGATCGCCGCCGAGACGATTTGTTTTTTCTTTTGATCCGTGACCGACATGATCGTTCCGGTTTTTATCGAAGCAGGTCCTTAAATCCCAAAAATTGCGCCTTATGTAAACTAAGGCGTTTACAAACCTGTATGCCCAAACTAAACTGAACCGTGTAGTTTACATCCTCCAGCCAGTTTTTGCCAGCCAGGGAGGCTTTTTTCGAATGTCTGTCACCCTTACCATCAATGGCGAGGCGCGAACCATCGACGCCGACCCCGAAACCCCGCTTTTGTGGGTCCTTCGCGACAACCTGCAAATGACCGGTACGAAATTCGGCTGCGGCATCGCCTCGTGCGGCGCCTGCACCGTGCATTGGGATGGGATGCCCATGCGCTCATGCCAGATGCAAATCGGCGATTTGGACGGTGCAGAGATCACCACCATCGAGGGCGTTGGCGGTCAGGCCGCCGAGGCGGTCCAAGCCGCGTGGCAAGAACTCGACGTTCCGCAGTGCGGCTATTGCCAATCCGGGCAAATCCTGGCCGCGGCGGCGCTTCTTGCCGACACGCCCAAGCCGACCGATGAAGACATCGACGCGGCGATGGACGGCAATGTCTGCCGCTGCGCCACCTACGCCCGCATCCGCAAGGCGATCCACCTCGCCGCCGACAAGATGGAGGCCTGATCGATGTTGCACTTACTTCAAAGGCCTCTGGACGCGGCCAAACCGAACCGCCGCACATTCCTTAAGATGTCGGCCGGCACCGTTGGCGGACTGGTCATTGCCATGAAGTTGCCGCGCGGCGTTGAGGCCGCGACCGGCGATGACGCGCTGATTCAGCCGTTCGTGCATATCCGGCCGGACAATACGGTCGTGGTGCTCAGCAAACACCTCGACAAGGGTCAGGGCGTTGCCACCGGTCTTGCGACCTTGGTGGCCGACGAACTCGACGCCTCGATCGAGCAGGTGTCTGTCGAATTCGCGCCGTCCAATCCGGAGGTCTACAAGAACCTCTTCTTCGGTGTGCAGGGAACCGGCGGTTCGACCGCGATTCCCAACTCCTTCATGCAATACCGCCAGGCCGGGGCGGCCGCAAAGGCGATGATCATCGCCGCCGCGGCCAAGGCGTGGGAGGTTCCAGCCGCCGAGGTCACCGTGTCCGGGGGCGTTGTCTCGCATGCGTCCGGCAACACCGCCGCGCTCGGCGAGTTGGCCGGTCTTGCGGCCCGGGAAGATGTTCCGGCCGAGCCTCCACTGAAATCGCCCGAGGATTGGGTCTATATCGGCAAGTCCTTCCCGCGGGTCGACGTGAAGAACAAGACCGTCGGCGCGCCGGGCACCTACACAATGGACATCCAGCAGGACGGGATGCTGGTCGCGGTGGTCGTTCGATCCCCGCGGTTCGGCGGCAAGCCCGTCTCCTTCGATGCGGCCGAGGCCAAGACCGTGCCGGGTGTCGTCGATGTTCTGATGATCCCGAACGGCGTTGCCGTCGTGGCGGACGCGACATGGCCGGCGATCAAGGCAAGCCGGCTTGTGTCCGTCGAATGGGACGACAGTACTGCCGAGACGCGGTCGACCGACGCCATGATGGCGGAAATGAAGGAAATGGCCGAAAAACCCGGCATCAGCGTGCGCAAGGACGGTGATGCACAGGCTGCCATCGATGCCGCTGCCAAGGTCATTGAGGTCGAGTACGAGTTCCCGTTCCTCGCCCACGGCGCAATGGAGCCGCTCGATGTCGTCATGACGTTCGACGGCAGCACGGCGGCGGTCTGGACCGCGTCGCAGATCCAGACCATCGACCATGGCGTGACCGCGAATGTCTTGGGCATCGGGCTTGAAAATGTCGCCATCAACACCCTGTGGGCTGGCGGCTCGTTCGGGCGCCGGGCCCAGGCGGATGCTCATCCGGTCGCCGAGGCCGCCACACTTGTCAAGGCGCTTCACGAAAAGGGCATGTCCGGGGTTCCGGTCAAGGTCGTCTGGACGCGTGAGGACGACATGGCCGGCGGATACTATCGCCCGATGTCGGCGCACAAGGTCCAGGTCGGCCTGGACGAAAACGGCAATGTGACCGGATGGTCGCACCGCATGTCCGCAAAATCGATCATCAAGGGCACGCCGTTCGAGGCGATGCTGATCAAGGATGGCGTCGATCACAACATGACTGAAGGGGCACATGATACCACGTATGCCTTTCCCGCCATGGAAATGGATCAGCATTATGCGGAAACGCCGGTGCCGGTCCTGTGGTGGCGGTCCGTCGGCCACACCCACACCGCCTATGTGATGGAGACCATGATCGACCGGCTGGCCAAGGAAGCCGGCAAGGACCCGGTCGCCTATCGCCTTGAGATGATCAAGGACGATCCGCGCAAGGTCGGGGTGTTGAAGCTGGCTGCGGAAAAGGCCGGCTGGGACACGCCGCCGGCGGAAGGGCGGTACCGCGGCGTGGCCGTCCACAAATCGTTCGAATCGTTTGTGGCCGAGATCGCCGAGATCTCCATGCGCGAGGATGGCACGATCAAGGTCGAGAAAGTCGTGTGCGCGGTCGATTGCGGCATTCCGGTCAATCCGGACAACATCAGGGCGCAGATCGAGGGCGGCATCGGCTACGGTCTCGGCGCAGTGTTGCGCAACGAAATCACGTTAACCGACGGCATCGTCGATCAGCAGAACTTTGACACTTACGAGTCGCTTCGAATGTCGGATATGCCCGAGATCGAGGTTCACATCGTACCGTCGACGGAAGCGCCGACGGGTATCGGGGAACCTGGCACGCCGCCGATCGGACCGGCTGTCGCCAACGCGATTGCCGCCGCGACGGGTGAGTTTGTGACGACCCTGCCCATGTCGAAGCACGGCCTGGTCTAATCCATCGGACGTTAATGACGACACTGAGCCGCGCGGGACCCCGCGCGGCTTTTTTTGTGGCGGACCATATACGCTCAGGCTTTGCGCCCGGCGAAGACCGCGGCAACGGCGAGGCCGAACAGCACATGACCGACAAGAGACGCCCAGGCAAGATTGCCAAAGCCTAGGAACGGCGGGAAGCCGGCGACCAGATGAGCCATGCCGTACATCGCGAACACCCACAGACCGACACCGTACCCAAAGCCAATCACCGGCCAGGGAAAGCGGATCGGCAGGCCGCGCGCGACCGGCAAGGCCACCAACAAATATCCCAGCGGATAGGCGACAAAGCCGGTCAAAAAGTGAATGAATTGGGCCCAGAAGTCGCTTGAAATTCCAAATGCGGATTTGACGAGGCCGGCCGGCTGCAACGGGCCGCCGATCCAAAGCGGCGTCAGATAATTCGCCCAGATTTCCCAAACAAGCGTTGCCGCAAAACCCGCTGCAAGCAGTGTGACGAGCGTAGACGCATCGGCTTTTGGAAAGAGGGGTATTCCGGCTTTTCCGGCGCCAAGGCCGGCTTTCACATCGGTGATGGACATGATTGAAATGCTCCTGAAGTTTCTGTTCGGCAGAAATGGCAGGGTCGCCCCCAACACGTCCTTAGGTGGTGCAGGTCTTGATCCGCACAATTCACATGCGCTCGACGCGGGTGACACGGATCCTCACGAAAACGCGAAGGCGCGATCGCGTTCGTGCCATAAAAAATGCAGCGCCATGCGCCGCTGAGGTTGATGACACTCCCCGATTGTTCCGTCGTCATCCTCGGACAAGGTTCCGAGGATCCATATAAATCAAAGCGTAATGGATGCCGGGGCACGCCGACTGCTGTCCGGTTTGACCCGGTTGTGGGATGTTCGTCGTCGCCCGCATGCCTCACCTTGCCGCCCCGGCCTCCGAGCCGGGGCCCAGCACGGCGCGGAAGGTGTTGTTTTCCAGAATAAAATTCAGCGATTGCTGGGTCCCGGACGGCCGCCGTGCGTCCTCCGGGAAGGCACAGAGCTGCTGGTAGCGCCAATGCCAGATTCCATGTCCTTACGCGTATTGGTCGCGCAAAGCGCAATTGGTTCAATAACATATGCCTGCCCCTGGACTTTGAACCGGACAACAATGGGACAGGCCCGGGCACGACTGCCGAAAGATCAACTGGTTTGTCAGCGGTCTGAGCGGCGCCATGCGCCGCCGGAGTTTCTGTCTTCTTGAGTGTTTTCGGCGGGCGCCGAGATCAAAGGAAACCCGACCGGTTTCGATCGGGCGTCCCGGGAATGATCGCTTTCAAGCCGTTCTAGGCCGCCCGAACGTGCGCGATGAACTTGTCGACCTCAATTTGAAGCCGTTGTGATTCTGCGGACAGTTCACTCGCCGCGCCGGACACTTGACTGGAGGCTTCGCCGCTTTCCGCAGCCGCCTGCGTCACGCCCGCGATGTTGCTGGTCACTTCCTGCGTTCCGGCTGCCGCCTCCTGAACGCTTCTGGAAATGTCCTGGGTCGTTGCGCCCTGTTCTTCCATTGCCGCGGAGATGGCAGTTGAGGTTTCGTCCAGGTGTTTGATCACTTTCGCGATCTCGCCCATGGACGCCACGGAACTGTTGGTCGAGGACCGGATTTCATCGATCTGCTTGCTGATGACCTCGGTCGCCTTGGCGGTTTGGCCCGCCAATTCCTTGACTTCCGAAGCGACCACGGCAAACCCTTTTCCGGCCTCTCCCGCCCGCGCCGATTCGATTGTGGCGTTGAGCGCCAGAAGGTTGGTCTGCTCCGCGATTTCGGTGATCATCTGAACAACTTCGCCGATCTTGTCGGCAGCTTCGGCAAGTCCTTCGATCTGCGCGCTGGTGACGTCGACCACTTCCACCGCCTTGCGGGAGGATTCCGTGGCCTGTTCCATCTGACGCCCGATCTCCCCGACCGAGGCGGCCATTTCTTCCGTGGCACTCGCAACCGACTGGACGTTCGCGGACACCTGCTCCGATGCACCGGCAACGGCGGAGGCCTGGCAGCTGGTTTCTTCCGTCACACTGGAAACGGTCTGTGCCGATGCATCCAGGGTTTCGGTGGCCGCTGCCACGGTCTTGATGATGCCGCCGACATTCTGCTCGAACGTATCGGCGAGCTCTTCCATCATGCGTTTCTTTTCTTCCTCGGCAACACGCGCCGCGTCGGCATGCTGGCGTTCCATTTCAACCTTTTTGGTTTCGTTGTCCTTGAACACTTCGATGGCCTTGACCATTTCGCCGATTTCATTGTTTGCCGCTGGCGGCAGGGAAATCTCCAGGTTTCCATCTGCCAGGTCCGTCATCGCCGATGTGATGGCGCGGATCGAACCGGTGACGCTTTTGATGATCAGGATCGCCAGTCCGGCGACCAATAAAAACGCCACCGCCAATTCGATCACCGCCCACCAAAGATGACCGACAGCGGCGCTTTCCCGGTCCTGGATTTCGGTCAGCAAATCGGCGGCGAGCGATGCCTCGATCTGCTTCAGGCCATTGATTTTATTTGTGATTGTATCGAACCAGTATTTTCCGGTGATCCCTTCAAGCTGGCCGTCTAGTCCACCAGACATGGCGATTTTTCTCATGCGCTCGACGTCGACCGCAGCCGCCGAACTCATGACGCGGTCATAGATCCCTTTTTGAGATTCGGTCGCATATGTCGCGAAGATATCGTTGTAGGTCGACTGGGCAGAAATGAGCGTCTTGAACTTGTCCATCGCGCCCGGCGTGAATGCCCCGGACGCAAAGCCATTTGCCCCGACGGCCCGTTCGATTCCGGCCCGTTCTTTGCCTTGCAGGAAATTCGAAAAACCGACGACCCGCGATACGATGACCGGATCTTTGCTCATGGTGCCCATGAGCGAGATGAGAGCCAGATTCTGGCCGTTCAACCCGGTATAGTAGCCGATCGCCTTCGGGGCGGTGATGCTGAGTGAATCCACCTGAGAGCGGATACCGTCCATCTTGGACAACGTCGATTGCAGCGCCTTGAACCGCGTTTCAAACGCTGCGCCATAATATTTCGCGTCGAACTGCGCCACATAGTCGTTGAATGCCGCGCGGCGTTCATTTGTCAGTTTCCGTTGCGCTGCCAGTTCGGACCGGAATTTGGTCCCCTCGCTGCCGACAAAAACCGCGGTCGCGCCGCGCTCCTTTTGCTGTTCATGGACCAGATCGCTCATTTTGGTGCTGAGCGAAATCAATTGCGACAGGTCTTGCATTTCGGCGCTGTATTGCCAATCGCGGATCACCGTGTTGGCCGCAAACACGATCATGGCAACCACGGGTACAAAGGCTAGAACAAATATAAGCCTTGACAGTCTCATACTTGAGATAATTGACATGGCTAGAATCCCCAATATTCTTTGGATTTTTATAAAATAGGGAAAAAGAGTTAATTCAAAATTACATCAATATGTGAGAGTTTTTTCATAAATATTTTACTTAATGACAGAATTAACGATATAAAATCTACGATGTTATAGTTTTAATACTTACTCTTTGAAGTCATCTTGCTAATCCAAGCGGATCGACCGGATCAGTTTGCGCCGCTGGGCAATCGCGACGGCCTGGCCGCGGCTCTTTGCCTCCAGCTTTCTCAGAATGTTCTCAAAATGGTATTTAACCGTGCGGACGCTGACGCCGAGGCGCTCCGCGATTGCCCTGTTCGAAACACCGTCGGCCGCATACGCAAGACACTCGGTTTCGCGCCGCGTGAGCGGCGAAGGTTGTAGCTGCACGCCATGGGGATCGCGCACGGCGTCGGACACAAACACATCGCCCGCCGCGACCGCGGTGACCGCCCTTTGAAGATCCTCGAACGCGCAATCCTTGATGACATACCCCGCATAGCCGTGGTCCATCAGTGTTTCGCACGCGCCCTTGTCGATATGCATGGTGAGCGCGATGAGGCGCACGTTGAGGCCGCTGTCCCGGACCGTATCGCCGATGGCCGCCGCGCCTGGGCCGGGCATGGAGATATCGACGATGGCGATATCCGGCGGCCGGCTTTGCAGCATTTTAAGAAGGTCATCGCCATTGTTGGCAACATCCAGCACGTTCATGCCGCCATCGCGCTCAAGAAGGTGAACGATCGCCTGAACGAACATGCGATGATCGTCGGCGATGACGAGATCAAGATGGCTTTGCTGGGGGTCCTGTGTCATCCGGTGCGCGCGCTCCCGTGTTTTGCGGGAAAAGTCAGTTCGATCCGAGTGCCCTGGCCGTCCTTGGAGGAAATGGTCAGGGATCCGCCGATGAGCCGGGCCCGGTCCTTCATGGTCTTGAGTCCGAGGCCACTCTGGCCGAGCGGAGACGGCGGCGAAGCGCCGTCCGGTTTGGCGATCCCGGTTCCATCGTCTGCGATGACCAGCATGTTGTGGGTACGCCCATGCCGCAGCCGGATCTCGATTTCCTTCGCCTTTCCATGTGTGACCGCGTTGTTGGTCGCCTCTTGAACAATGCGGTAGAGGTGCGCGCGCTGTTCGCTCGACAGCGTTACCGGTTCGGCGATATCAAGCCGCACAACGGCCGCGTTGCCGCGGGTGAGCCGTTCGGCATGGGCGCGGATGGCACCGGCAAAACCCTGTTCCTCGAGGATCGCCGGCGACAGGTCGTGCGCCACCCGGCGGGTATCCTCCAGTGCCTGGCCCATATCCGCCGCCAGTTTGCCGATCGCCTGCGCGGTCGGCCGCTTGCCGTGCTCGGTGTCGGCGCGCAGCATTTCAAGGTGCAGTTTGGTCATCGACAGCCAGTGCCCGATGCTGTCATGCACGTCCCGCGCGAGCCGGGCACGTTCCGTTTCGTGCGCTTCCAGGACGTCGATATTGGCCTGCCGCAGGGCCTGCTGGTTGGCGACGATATGCTGGCCCAGGATAAAGCCGAAAGACATCAGCAAGGTCAGCGACCCGATCTCGGCAAAGCGGAATCCATAGGCGATCTCGGTATAGTTGGCGGGCATGGCGAGATCGGCCGCCATCGTGGCCGCAATCATCGACAGACCAACCAGCAGCGGCACGGAATGTGGCCGGCCGCGCCGGAACGCACGAACGGACCAGTGGACGAGCAACAAAAGCGCGGCCAGGAACAGACTGTGCCACACAAGTGTGCTTTCCATCACCCACCAATCGAGCAGCGCGTTGCCGCTGAGCGGGATGCTGACCAGCGCGAGCAGCGACAGCACTTGAACGATGCGTCCGAGCAGGCCGACGGGATGGGCCAGGACATAGGCCACGAACTCGATCAGCACCGGCAGACTGAGTGCGCCGAAGACGTTTATCGCGAACTGGAAGGCCTGGCCGTCAAGGCCGAAATAGGCAAACACGCCCCGGCGCTCGAGGGCGAAGACGTAGTAAGGCGTGAACAGAAGAAAGAAATAGACAACCGCGCGGCTGGGCCGATTGAGCGCGAGCGCGGCACAGGCCGCGAGCATGAGCAGCGTTTCGACGCCGAAGAACAAATAGCTGATGCTCAAGAAGCGCCGCTGCGTGGCCAGGTACTCCGGAAGGCCCCCGGGAATGCCGACAAGCGCCACCGGACCGGCAATGATGCCGCCATCGTCGATATAGGGTTCGCGGGCCGCCTTGACGGCGAGGACGTTGCGTCCGCCGATGGTCAGCAGCGACGGATCCACGGGGTAGAGCCGCGGTGCGATCGGCGGATAGGCATGCCAGTCCGATCCGGGCGGTCCGACGATCCCCTCGCCGCCGATCCGCACACCGTTCAGATATGTCTCATCCGCACGCTCGATGATCCCGAGCCGGATCGCGGGCGAAGCCACAGACCAGCCATCTGGAATGTCAAAGGTTATCCGGTACCAGAACACATCCGGCCGCGCCTCGACGCCGGCCTCCCGCAGGCTCGAGGGGACAGAAATCCGGCGCCAGCCGGTGTCGTCGAAATCAGGATCGGCGAATTCAGGCCGGCTTTCACCGACGATCAGCGCATGATCTCCTTCCAGCGACAGATCCGGCGTGGCCGCCGTTTGCGTGGCAAGTGCCAGGACCGGAAACAGCAGGCCGATTACCGCACAAAGACATGGGGCGACAAGGCGCTTGAGCGCCGTCTTTGATGCCATAGCAGGTCGGACCGGCAACACGCCCCCCTTTGATTGCCGTTCGGTTTCCGGTGCGCCGTTCACGCTAACGGGTTAACAATGAATGAAAAACTGGTCCGAGGTCCAGTACCTTGGCGTGTGGGCC
This sequence comes from Roseibium sp., assembly GCA_017643215.1. Taxonomy (GTDB): domain Bacteria; phylum Pseudomonadota; class Alphaproteobacteria; order Rhizobiales; family Stappiaceae; genus Roseibium. The sequence continues at coordinate 276,724 of JAEPNV010000005.1, forward strand.
GAGTGGTAATGTCGCCAAAGAAACCGGAACGGCCGGCGACACGCCAAGAGCCCGCGCCAGAACGCGCCGCGACCACGACGTTGCTCATTGCGCAATCCCGCCGATTGACTTCCCCGGATTTCAAGTGTGTCCCCGCTGCCCGTGCCGCCCGGGGCACCGAATGCATCAGTCTTGCGTGCCGGGGGGGATCATGGCGGGCGAAGAACTTACCCAATTTCAGAACCAGCTCGCATTGGCGGAGCGGAACATTGAGAACATCCGCGGTGGCGTCGATGCGATCAACGACATCATCACCCCGGTTCAGCGCGGGCTCAGACTGCTCGACACCATCGCCAACGCGGCCGAAAAGATCGACAAGATCGTCGACGGACTGGAAAAGGCGTCAAACCTGGCCGGCAAGGTCAGTCCCATCGCGAATGTTGCCAAACGCATCGAGGACGTTTTGGAACAGGTCGCCATCGGCACGGAGCAAATGCAGGCGCGCGCGAGTGTCCTTGCCGACCGGGCCGAACCCGTCCTGGTCAAGCTCACCAATCTGAAGGACGGCCTCACCGTCACGGAGATCGAGCTGTTCCGGGCAGAGCTTCAGCTTCTTTCGACCCTGAGGCTCGCCGAAGGGACCGAACGCGCGATCGAAGGCCTTGCGAACCGCCGGGACGAAAACGGCAATCCGCGCGATGTCACCAACATACAGACCAAAATCGACAGTGTCGTCGCTCCCGGAAACACCGTTCTGGAGACGATCAACGGGAACATCACCGGCACGGCGTCAACCATCGGCCGGATCACGAATCTGTTCGATCCGCCGGGGTTCGATTTCGATGTCATCATCGACACCGGCGAGACGTTCGATGCCTTGACCGACGCGCTCGATGTGCTGGTGGTGCCGTTCGAGGCGCTGCAAACCGTCATTGAGCCCATCGAGGCGATCCTCGATGCCGTCGATGCGCTTTACAATTTCATTGTCGCGCCGGTCGTCGATCCGATCCTGGAAGCATTCGGTCTGCAAGCGCTCATGGAGGAGGTGTCCGACCAGCTTCTGGGCCTGCTTCCCAATGTCGACGCGCTCAATCCGCTCGACGGGTTCTTCAATGAGTTCGACACCGTGTTGTCAGGCCTCGACCTGACGTTGTCCGGCCCGCAATTCGTCGATGAACTGGGCGAGTTCCTGAATATCCAGGACATCACGAAGGGCATCGACGACCTCTCGTCCGCGACCACGCAGGGCCTGCCCTTCGATTTCGACCGGTTTGGGCTCGCGGATATCGATCCCGAGTTCTGGACCATCGTTCAAAGTGGGACCCGGACAGCCGGTGCGGATGGCGGCATCATGTTTGCCGGCGACGCGGGTGTCTCCCTGGTCGGCGCGGAGGGCTCGGACGTCCTGATCGGCGGGCTTGGTGATGACATGGTGACCAGCCCGGCCACGGGCGCGGCAACCGATGTCGACAACTACATCACCGGCGGCGGCGGCAACGACATGATCTTTGCCTATGGCGACACAACCGTCGCGTTCCAAGGCAATGTCGATGAATACATCATCGCACAGGGCAAGGAGACCTCCGGGCTCGAACGCGACTATGTCGATCTCCAGCATCTTGCAAAAGCCGGCGATCCCACCAGCGACGGCATCGACCGGATTTATTTCGACGACGAAACGTCCATCGCCTTTGGCAGGGTGCTGAACGAAAATCTCACGGTTTTCCTGCGCGGCTACCAGGCGGCGGACATTAACACGCCCGACCTTTTCGGTGACCGTGACAAGGACGGCAATAAAAACACCGAACCGCTACGCGACTTCCTGATCGGCGGGCTCACGGATTTCACCAGTCCGGGATCGGCTCAAGCAAACCTTCTTGTTGGTTACAAGCTCGACGATTTCCTGAGCGGCGGAAAGGGTAATGACACGCTGATCGGCGGGCCCGACAACGACTATATGGTCGGCGGCGAAGGGTTTGACGTTCTGTCGGGCGATGAGGGGATCGACACGGCTTCGTTCGCCGATCTCAACAACCCGGTCACGATAACCCCCAATCCGGGCGGACCAACGCCCTTTGGCTCCGACACGAACCGCGGCGTGCAAGTCTATCTCGACATGACCCAGCGGTCCGCGTTGGATCTCGGCCTTTATCTGACCGACAGCGTTGGGACGACGGAAAACATCGTTGGCTCGCAGTTCGACGATATCATCTTCGGCCAGTCTTATTTGGACAATGCCCTTCTCGGCGAAGACGGTCACGACTTCCTGCGCGGCGTCAATGCGGTCGACAAGGGCAATCTGATCGACGGCGGCCGGGGCAATGACGCGATCGTCATAGACAGTGGGCGGGACATTGCCTTCGGCGGCCAGGGCGACGATGTCTTCTATGTTGCGCTGAACTCCGCCGACCGCCTTGGCACGTTCGTCTCGACGGGCAGCACGATCGACGGCGGCAGCGGCAACGACCTTCTGAATTTCTCGCCCTACAATTCGACCGCGATCTTCGGAGATGTGAATCCGCTTGATGGCGAGTTGCTCTTTAAAGATCCCGACAATTTCGGCGCCGAGCTCAATCTCAGGCAGACGATGGCGGACGGGCATATCGAAGTCGATGCCGCCGCCCTGACCGTTACCCGCGTTCTTGGTAGCGGTGAGCGTGCAACCGACACGTTCCAGAATATCGAGGCGATCCTTGGGTCGCAGAACGCGGACATCTTCACCGCGGGTGAAACCGAAACGCCGATCGAGCTTTACGGCGGCGCAGCCAATGATCTTTTCCTGGGCGTAGGCTGGGGCATCGACAGTCAAGGCAATCGCGACTTCGATGCCGAGGGCAATGCACTCTTCGGCGGCGGAGGGGACGACACCTTCAAGCTTCAAGGCTCCTACGAAATCCACGCCGGCAGCGGCTACGACACGATCGATCTTTCAACGTCCCAAGACGGCTTCTGGGTCCTCGACCTGACCGGGCTCAAATGGGATTCCCGTGATCCGAGCACGCCCAGCCTGGCCGTCTTCGAGACGCGTGACGAGTTGCCGAATACCCGCGACATCTTCGTCGATGCCCGCGCGGCGCCCAATGCCGATCCGCTGCCGCTCTTTTATGATCCGAGCGACCCGAACAACGACCCGCGCCCGGTCTTCACTGCCCCGCTCGACGATGTCGGCCAGGAAGTGACCGGCATTGAGGCTGTTATCGGCACGGACCGTGACGACATCATTCTCGGCGGACGCGAGGTGGCCGATATCTTCGGCGGCGACGGCGACGACTTCCTGGCCGTCCGCTTCGACGATGATCCGGGCATTTTGTCGCCGGACTATCCCGAGCAAACCATCCGCGGCGGCAATGGCGACGACCACATTGTCGGGCACTATGGCGATGAGTTTCTCTACGGCGATGCCGGCAACGACATCATCGACCTCGTCGCCAACCGCCTTGTCGACCCGGACGCCAATGGCGGCGTGGTGCCCATCAGCCGGGCATTTGGCGGCGACGGCGCCGATTTGTTCCATGCGCTTGACTACAACATCGACGGCCAGATTGGCGGCATTCAGGAAATCGACGGCGGCGAACACTTCTTCGAGGTGACCAACGAGGACGGGTCGACCCGGCAAGTGGAGTATCAGGACGCGGTCGACTTCGGTGACGGCGAAGTCAGCCTTTTGAACGACCTCCAGGCGACGGGCGTGCGGGTGGACCTGTCCGGCACGCTAGCAGGGTACCCCGGCTTTCAGGCCAAGGGCGTGGTTCTGAGAAACATCGAGAACGTTTTCGGCACCCGCTTCAACGACGATATTCGCGGTGACGACGAAGACAATGTGCTCATCGGACGCGACGGAAATGACGAACTGCGTGGCGCCGGCGGCGATGACATTCTGATCAGCGGGGCTGGGGACAGCCAGCTATTTGGTAATGCCGGCAACGACATCTTCATGGCCGGTGTTGGTGACGGCAATCGCTTCAACGGCAATACGGAGGTGTCGGGCGGCGAAGGCATCGACACGATCTCCTACGAATTCCTCCGGCCGGACGGGCGCGGCTCCTCCGCGATTGCAAAGGACGCGGTCGGCAAGGTCTTTATCAACCTCGATGACACCTTCTCGGGCCGAACGTTCGCAAGTTTCACCTCGGACTTGCTTCGGATTTATCAGGAACAGGGCATTTCGGTCGATTCCGGCAATTACATCTCACGCACCGATCTCATCCAAGACGTGGGCGGCCTCAGCGATATCGAAAACGCGACCGGCGGGCGCCGGGACGACGATATTGACGGCAATGCTCTGGCGAATGTGCTCAACGGCGGCGCCGGGGACGATTCTCTGCGCGGCCGCGACGGCAATGACACGCTCATCGTCGGCACTGGCGACGACATGGCACAGGGCGATGGCGGCGATGACCTGATCTTCGGCGCGGAGGGCAACAACAGCTTCGATGGCGGCGCGGGTGACGCGGATGAGCTCAATTTCTCGGGCAATACGCTCGGATTGAGTTTTGACCTCGACACGGGAAATTTGCTCGCCGACTTCACCTTCTCCACACAGGTGTTCAAGAGCAAGATCGACGGCGGTGGCACGCTTGCAGAACGGGCCGCCCACACGCTGAACGCCGGCAGCAACGATCCGCGCTCCGACAGCCTGCCGGTGATCGGCGTGCTCGACATCACCGCGGCCGATGTGTTCAAGATCGACAATCCGGCCTTTGCCGACAGCTTCATTCACCTTGATCAGAGTTTCGTGCAGTCCGTCTTGCAGGGCGATGGCACGCTCTTGCCCAATTATGACTATGTGACCCAATCCGAGGTCAGGACCTTCACGAATTCCGTTGAAGGATTTGAGCGCTTCATCGCCGGCGAGGGTGACGACCTTTTCACCTATTCCGCTGGGACCGGCTTTAAGGGCTATTTCGATGCCGGGCTCGGCACGGACACGCTTGATCTGCGCGGCCTTGCCGGCGCTGTCGATTTCGATGTGAGCGGGGCCGTTCGAACGCTCACTGTCGATGGGATCGCGCAAGGCCTGAGCTTCAAAAACGTCGAACGGATCCTGACCGATGGCGGCGACATCGGGATCAACACCGATCCGTTTGCGGTCGACGACACCGGTACGACCAGCAAATTCCTGGCCTTCACGACAGTCAATGTGCTTGACAATGACAGCGACGCAAATGGCGATACCCTGAGCATTGCGGGTCTCGATACGACCGGAACCCTGGGCCTGGTCACAAACAATAACGACGGCACCTTCGCGTATGATCCGACCGGTGCTTTCAACGGTCTTTCCGGAGCCGAAACGGCGACGGACAGTTTCCGGTACACCGTCAGCGACGGCAATGGCGGGACGGATGAGGGTATTGTCACGATCACCGTGACGGCCGAAAGCGCCGCCCCCGTGGCGGCCGACGACGATGGATTTTCCACCGATGAGGATATGGACCTTGTCATCGATCCGTCCGCGCTGCTTGCCAATGACAGCGGCGGCGCGGCCACGCTCACACGTGTCTTCGATGGCGACAACGGCACGGTTGCGCTCAATGGCGACGGCGACATTGTTTTCACGCCGGATGGGGACGCCAACGGCAACGCGTCGTTCCGCTATGAAATCCAGAATGCGGATGGGGCCGCCAGCGCCGCGACCGTGCGTCTCGTCATCGATCCGGTCAACGATCTGCCGGAGATATCCGGGCTGCCGTCCATCATCGACATCCGCGAGGATACGCCGGCCGGTCTCGACCTGACCTCCACCGCGCTTGCGGATGCCGACGGCGACACCTTGGAACTTGCACTGGTGGTCTCGTCCGGCGCGTTGTCCGCCCCATCCGGCGGCGGTGTCACTGTTGGCGGGTCCGCGGAGACGATCACGCTTTCCGGTTGCGTTGACGATCTCAACACGTTCCTCGGCGATGCGGCGGCCATCACCTATACGCCTGAACATGATCTGACTGGCGCTGCAGTGGCGACCATTGCGGTGAAACTGGATGACGGAACCGGCCAACGCGATGCCGGATCAATCCGGCTGGACATTGAGGCGGTCAACGACCGGCCCGTTCTGAACGATCTGGACGGCGATGCCCGGTTCGTCATGGGCGGTGGACCTGTTGGACTTGACGATGACGTGACCGTCGATGACACCGAACTTGGCGCTGAGAATTCCGGCGACGGCGACTTCGCCGGCGCAAATCTCCGTCTTCAGCGTCACACGGGCGTCGACGCCGATGATCTGTTTTCGGTGGTCTCCGGCGGCAACATTACCGTGGCTGGCGGTCCGCTTACCGGCGGCACGATCTCGGCCGGCGGCGATGTCATTGCCATCATCTTGGGAACCGGCGCCGGCGTCCTTCGTATCTTCTTTGAAAACAATGGAACCCCGCCGGCAACGGCGCTGGTCAATGAGGTCTTGCAGGCGATCCGCTATGAAAGCGCCAGCGGCACGCCGGAAACCGATGTCCCGGTTCGCTGGACCTTCTCGGACGGCAACGGCTCCGACAGGCAGGGCAGCGGTGCGAACCCTGGCGCGGTGACCGAATTCACGACCGTATCCGTCGCCCCCAACACGCCGGCGACAATCACCGGCGACACGACGGGCGAGGTGACGGAAGACAGCGTTTTGACCGCGGCCGGAAATCTCAACCACACCGATCCGGACGCCGGCGACACCGATGACGTCTGGTCGACCACAATTGTGTCGCAAGGTGTCCGTGGAACGGCGCAGATCACCGCGGACGGCCAATGGACTTATGATCTCGACAACACCGATCCGGTCGTGCAGGCCCTTGGCGATGGCGAGGCATTGACCGACACATTCCAGGTCGCGACGGGGGACGGCACCACGCAGGGCATCACCATCACGGTTACCGGAAGCGCCGAACCAAATCCGGGCGGCGGACCGGGTGATCCGGATGACCCGCTTGACCCGCAGCAGCCCCCTGCCGGGGATCCGGTTGACGTTGCGCTGGATCCCGGATCGCCCGTGGAGGCAAGCCAAACGGTTTCAGGCGGAACGGGCGACGCGGGTGCGTTCGCCGCGACGCTTGAAAACCTCATTGGGTCCGAGGGTGGCCCTGCCGGCGGCTTGACCGTCACCGAGTTTGACGCCCTCCTTGCAAGCCTCGGGGACAGCGCGCCGCCCGTCCGGACGATCACGCTCAGCGTGCCGGACGGCACGGACCCGGCGGAGATCCAGTCCATTATTGTCGACGCGGGCAACACCGCCGAGTTCCTCATACTCGATGTCACGTCATTGCCGCCGGGCACAGATGTGACGCTCAACAATGCGTCTGTCGTGTTCGTGAACGGGCCGGCGGTCCTTGGCGGCGGGCTCGGCGACACGGTCCTGTTTGGCACCGAGGACACCCAGATCGCGGTGCTCGGACCGGGCAATGACGTCCTGTTCGGGGGCGATGGGAACGACACGCTCGGCAGTCTTGGCGGATTCGATCTGATCAATGGCGAGGCCGGCAATGACACGCTCTCCGGCGGCGCGGACGCGGACCGGTTCATTGTCGGGAGCGGTGCGGACACTGTCCGCGGGGAGAGCGGCGACGACCATGTCTTCGTGACCGGTGGCACCCACCAGATCTTCGGCGGCGCCGGTGTGGATACCATTGTCTTTGACGGGACGTATGACGCCGCGACGTTGTCGCTGAGCGGCGCTGAGGTCGACGTCGCGGGAACGAGCCGGATGGGCAACGCCTATTCAACCACCTTGAGCGATGTCGAAATCCTCGTCTTTTCCGATCGCACGGTCCATTTTAAGACCGGCGCGAGCGACCCCGCGGGACAGGTGATCCGGCTCTACGAAGGTTTGCTCGGCCGTGCTCCGGACACATCCGGCGCCGGGCTTCATCTTCGCCTGCTTGAAAGTGGCGCGGCCAGCCTGCCCGAACTTGCCGCGGTGTTTGTGGCTTCGCAGGAATTCGCCGACCGGTTCGGGAATCCGGATACGCTCTCGAACAGCGCCTTTGTCACGCAGCTCTACCTGGAGATCCTGGGTCGTGAACCGGAGGCGGGCGGTCTTGCCCACCACGAAGCGTTGCTTGCAAGCGGCATTTTGCGCGGTGATCTGGCTTCCGCGTTCATTCAGTCCGCCGAGTTCGGCGCGGCGGCCGACAACAGCACCGCGCTCGGTCTAACTGGCGATCGTCTGGCCAACGTCACGGGCACCGCCGCGAACGAGATACTCGCCGGAACTTATTTTGACGATACGGTTGATGGCGGCGAAGGCATCGATACGTTCGCGGTGGCCGCCTTGCGCGCGGAGGTCATGATCACACAGGCGCCGAACGGGGATCTGTCGCTGTCCGACACCTATTCGCTCATCGGCGCGGACACGCTTTACGGCATCGAACGGATTGAATTCCTTGATGGAACGCTGGCTTTTAATCCGGCGGACAGCGTGGCGCACATCAACCGGCTCAGCCAGGTGGTGCTCGACCGGGATATGGCAGCCGAACCTCTCGGCCAGTTCGTGCGCGCCGTTGATGCGGGTCAGTCCACCTTGGCGGACGTGGCCGGCGCGCTTTTGGCAAGTTCTGAGTTTACGAACCAGGCGGCGCTTTCCGACAATTCGGCGCTGGTGTCGCTGTTTTACGAGAACGGCCTTGAACGCACGCCCGATGATGCGGGACTGGCCCATTGGATCGCAGCGCTCGATGCCGGGCTTTCGGCGGAAGGTTTTGCGGTTCTCATCGCGTCGAGCGCCGAGGCTGTCGGCCTGACGCCTTTGACGCCAGAGGACGGCTTGTTCTTCGTGTGAGGCGAACAAGCGGTGATCCCTCGGCCCGGCGAGGGAAACGAAGGCCGCCGCGCACCACTTCACTGAGATGATCCTTGATCCCGGCCTCATCGATCCGGACCAGGGTGCCTGGCGCAATGGCGTTGCACCCAGGCTTCTGTATGGTCGGCGCAAACTGATGCTCGAAGGGGGCAGTAGTGCCGTGACAGGCGATGACAGTGTCGCCAGGTACACGACCGTCCGGGAGATGGAGGCTCGTATCCGAGAACTTGAGCGCCAGCTGGGCCGGAAGACACTTGAGAACGAGATCCTGAATGCGGCGCTTGAAAGAAGCCGCTCATAAGACCGACCTCGCTTCCCGGGCCGTTCAAAGCGGACGATTTGCCATGAAGGCGGAGGCAGAGACACTTGGCGTCTCCCGGTCCAGTCTGCACGAACGGGTGAAAGGGAAAACCAAGCCGTTTCAGAGCTATCCCAAAGCTCAGCACGCGGCGCCGTTGCCACGCATCAAGGCGTTGGTACTCCGATGGCCTGGAGTTCACCTGCTGGAACGGCGATGTCATCCGGCTTGCGTTGTGATCGATGCCCATGACCGGAAATCATCGCCCGGCGGGCCATCGCCAACGCCGGCATCAGCGGCTCGCACGTGCGCGACATGCTGCTGGACGCCGTTGAGCGCCGGTTCGCCACGTGCCGGGCACCGGGCCTCATTGAGGCTCTGTCCGTCAATGGCGCGCCTACACGGCCAGGCAAACCCGCATCCTCGCACGCCAACCCGGTCTGAAATCTGGCTTCACACCGGTGAAAAGCCCGCAATCCAACGGCATGTCAGAGGCATTCGTCAAAACCTTCAAGCGCGATTGCGTTCGCATCAATCGGCTGCCGGACGGTTAAAACGTCTTCACATCCATCGGAGACCGGATCGAAGACCACAACGAAAACCACCCGCGTTCGAGCCTTAAGTGGCGCTCGCCACGCGCGTTCATACCGGCCAAAACAGAAACCGCCCGGGTGTCCGGTGAAACGGGGCAACATCAGTCATCGCGTCGCCGTTTCGGTCCGGTTTGTGGCATCCAGAGTTGGCCGGTGTTCCGAAGAGAAAAATGACTTAGCGCGCGTGCAAAGCGTGCCTAGAAACAGACCGATTTATCGGTTCGATCGCACCATCAGGCTTTCCTGCTGGCGTAGCAACTGCTGCAAGCACAACTTAACTTTGCGGCATAAACGACTGAAATAAAGTTCGATTTTTGCAGTTGACGTATGACACTCGATCGCCATACCGTTGAATTATGGGGGAGGAAGACAGATCATTTGGCGCAGCAGCTGCGGTGGTTCCAGCCGAACTCAGAGTTCGATACGCGCGCTCAAGACGCCCCACAAAAGAACCCCTCGCCGACGAGTGCAACATCCGAAAACCAGTCGACTCCGATTGTATGGATACGGCACCTTTTACCGGGTTCGAGTCTTGGACAAGACACGAAATAGGTATGCACGAAGGAGCGCAAAGCCGTACCTCTAGGACGCTGTCACGCCAATCTATCGGACCCCGCCTGAGCTTGGAGGTGCGCAAGTGACGGCAGCATTGGGCCACCTGATAGTAAGCGGGCGTTGGGACGACAATGTCGCTGTAGTGGATATCGCCGCCGCGCTTCGACCGGAGAACGACGGAACGCCAAACGCCGTCGTCTCACGGCCAAGGGTCACCCCGGACCTCGATCTCGATGGCGACGGAAAAGCCGATGCCCGGGCGAGCGGGCAGCCAGTTGCCGTCGCTGTCGATTCAAAGGGACAGCGCGCCTATGTCGTCTGTCACTCCGGCCCCGTGGCGCCTGAAGCTGCCGCTGCGTATCAACATGGGCATCCCGGCCTCGTCACAGTTCTCGATATCACCAAAGCGCTAGATCCCGCGCATGACGACAGCCTTGATGCCGTGGTCGATTTCGTCTCGACCGGCCGGACTGGACCGGTTGGTTGTGCGCTTTCCCCGGATGAATCCGCTTTACTGGTGAACTGCGGTGAAGCCGAAGGCAGCGAAGATGGCGGGGACGAGGTGACTGCAATCGACACCAGGGCGCTGCGCGTAAGGGCGGGGACGCCGCTGGTCTTGAATCCGGATCACCCGGCGCAAGAGCCAAGCGGACATGACAGTCCGCATGAGAGCTTCGGCCACTATCCCAATCCTACCGGTATCGTCATTTCGCCACTCGCAGGTGGAGTCGTTTTCATCGGTAATGGCGGTTTTAGCGATGTGTCCGTTCTCGACCTGGAAGCAACCCTTTCAGGGTCGCGGAACGCGGAGATCAACCGCGTCGCTGTAGAGACCGGCCCCTTCGGAATGGCGCTCAGCCCGGACGGGAAACTGGTCGCCGTGGCATCGCGTGAAAGCATGTCCCGGCCGGTCGAGGGGAATACCGTTTCGCTGATCGATGTACAGCGGGCCGCCGATGGGCGGTCAGACGCAGAAGTTGCGCGCATTCCCGTCGGTGGCGGGAGTGAAGCCGCGCCCAGCCGCCCATTCGGCGTTGCTTTTTCGGAAGATGGGAGACTGCTCGTCGCATCGTGTTTTCGCTCCAATACGATCTCGATCATCGACGTCGAGGCGGCGCTGGCAGGACAGCCCGCCGAACGTCACCGGCTCTACCCCAAGGCCCCTGGGGGCGGTCCCTCGCGGCCAAGGGGCATTGCCGTTTGTGGGAAATACGCATGTGTGATCGGCGGCGCCAAGAGCGGCCCTCGTAGCAGCCTTGTTTGGTTGGTCGATCTCGAAACCGCTTCAATTGCCGGGACTGTTTGCGAGGTTGGGAACGAATCTTACTTCCTCGCCGCGCTCCCGCCAAAAGCAACATGATGCCTGGCGACCTTGGAGGAGTTGGTCGAGGGGCAGCGTGTGATCCGGTTAGAGGAAGTCACCGGAAAGACTTTCCAAAGAACGATAACTACGGGAGGAAAAGGAATGTTAGGTCTGAAAAGAAGGACGGCTATCGGCGCAATGATGGCTGGAATTATGTGCGCCGGAACCGTGAGCGCGCAGGGCCTGGAACTGCGCATGTCGGTCGAAAGCACGCCGGGCGCCTCGACACAGCAGATCCTTGCGGAATTCCGTGATGCGCTTCAGGCAGAACTCGGCGACGCGGTTGCAATCGAGTATTTCGACAGCGGAACGCTCGGCGACGAGATCGTCCACATGCAGCAGGTGCGGACCGGGCAGCTTGATGTCATTCCGATTGGGTCGGATGCGGTTCAGCTTGATTCAAAATTCGCGGTCTTCGACATTCCGTTTCTGTTCAGCAGCAGAGAACAGGTTGCGGCGGTTCTCGATGGCCCGATCGGAGAGGAACTTGACGCGTCGTTTCAAGAGAATGCCGGCCTGAAGGTGCTGGGCTTCGGCGAAATCGGGTTTCGCCACATTACCAACAACGTCCGGCCGGTCACAACGCCCGCCGACCTCGAAGGTCTGAAGCTACGGACGCCGGGTAGCGCCACCCGGATCATGTCGTTCGAGAAGCTTGGTGCAGCACCAATCAAAATGAACATTGGTGAGGTCTATCTTGCGCTTCAGCAAGGTGTGATCGACGGTCAGGAGAACCCCTTCGGAAATATCGCCAAATGGTCGTGGGACGAGGTTCAAAAGTACATCTCGCTTTCAAGACATGTCTACACGCCCGTCACTTTGGTCATGAACCTGCGCCGCTATGAAAGCCTGACAGATCAGCAACGAGAAGCGGTGCATCGCGCGGCCCGCGTGGCGGTCGAATCCAGTCGCGCATATGGCGCCGAGAATGACGCATCGCTCGAAGCGGTGATCCGTGAGCGCTCCCCTAATGTGCAGTTCAACGAGATCGACTCTGCCAGCTTCCAGGCAATCGCTGCCGAAATCGGCGCAGAAATCGGTGAGATTGCAGGATCGGAATTCACCGCTCGTTTTGTCGAAGCGGCATCTCAGTAAGCCGTGGCGTCGGGGCGCGTCCTGTGATGGACGCGCCTCAATCGGTTCCAAAGAACGATCCGGTCAGTATGTATGGCCGTCCGGCAAAAGGACACCCAATGACGAACACGGGAAGGGACCAAAGGCAGGAAGCCCTCGCCGAAAAAATCGACCGTTCTTCCCGAAGCCTTGAGCTGGCTGATCCCGATAAGGGGCTCGGCAAGCTGGGCAGAACCATCAATCAGATCGTCGAGGCGATTGGCGTTTTGGCACTTTTGACGATTGTGAGTGTCGTTTTCGCAAATGCCGCAGCACGATATCTTCTGAATTTCAGTTTTACCTGGGCGGAAGAACTGGTTCAGATGACGATCCCATGGCTGGCGATGTCGGGTGTCTTTTTGTCCGTTCGACGGGGCACGATGATCAGGATCGATTACTTTTTTGAGAAGATGCCTGGGCGCCTTCGCCGTTTCGTTGCGCATACGGGGTTGATCTTCAATTGCCTGGTTCTGGCCATGATGGCTTTTGTCACGTTCGAGTTTGTCAGCATCTTCGGCGGCGACAAAACGCTGTACGTTGGGCTTCCCACCGGAGCCGCGACTTCTGCGTTGGTCTTTGGAGCCGCAGGTGCGGCAATGGCCTATGCTGCGGCGTTTGTTTCTGCCGTATCTGACGGAGCACCAACCGGAAAAGGGGGCAAGACATGACCCCCCTTATCGGTGCCGGACTGGCCATTTTGATGCTCTGCGGGCTGCTGGTTTGCCGTATTCCCATGATCGTGGCGCTGATGGCCGTCGTTTTTTTCAGCAACTTTACATCGGGCGCGTGGATGATGACGCTGCCTCAGACGATGATGTCTGGCATTGGCCGGTTCGTGTTGATCGCGCTTCCGCTGTTTGTTCTGGCCGGGGGCATCATGAACGCGGGTGGCATCTCGGGCCGTCTTTTCGAGTTTGCGCGCGCGTTGGTCGGGTCACTCCGCGGCGGGCTTGCGCATGTCAACGTTGTGACCAGCATGTTCTTTGGCGGAATGATCGGCTCATCGACTGCCGACCTTGCTGGCACGGGATCCATCGTCATTCCTGAAATGCGCAAGAACGGTTACCCGGCGGATTTCTCGGCAGCACTCACCGCATCATCTGCCGGGATTGGCCCTATGATCCCGCCCAGTTCTCCCATGATCCTCTACTCAGCAATGACCGGGGTTTCCCTTGGCGCGCTTTTCATTGCCGGTCTTATCCCAGGATTGCTTCTCGGCCTTGTCCTCATGCTCATCGTTGCATGGCTTGCAAATCGAAACGGATGGGAAGCCTATTCTGCGTTTTCGCTGGGAGAGGTCGCGCGCACCGGCCGCCGCGCAATCCTGTCATTCGGAATGCCGCTGATCATCGTGGGGGGGCTCGTCATCGGAGTGTTCACGCCGTCTGAGGCCGGCGCATTCGCAGTTGTCTATGCGCTGATACTGGCCATCTTCGTGCATCGGCTGCTGACTTTCAAAGGCCTCTACCGGGTGTTGTCCAACGCGGTGCAGCTCAGTGGTGAACTTCTGATAATCGTCGGCTTGTCCTTCGCACTCGGGTCGGCTTTGACAAACGCGCGCGTCCCTGAATTCCTTATCGAGTTCATCGATTTCGCAACGATCGTCGACAGCATGTATTTCAGACTTCTTGTACTGCTCATTCTTGCGATCCTGGCTGGTATGATCCTCGATCCACTCATCCCTGTGCTGATGCCGATCATCCTGCCGACCCTGATATTCTATGGGGTCGATCTTGTGCACTTTGGCGTTCTGATGGTCATCGCGGTGGTCATCGGGCAGGTCACTCCGCCCTTGGCAATAGCCTTGATCATAGCTGGGAAGATTGCCGATGTTGACCAGATCCGGGTCATGAAGGCGAACGCGCCGTTCTTCTTCGGAATCGTCGGATTTCTCTTGTTGGCGATCGGCCTTCCGGGACTGGCCACATGGCTGCCGGAATTGCTTCGAAACTGACCGGGCCGCAAAAAGGCAGAAGGGACGCGTGGATAGGCGGGCTCTTGTCGCCACCGACCGCTCCGAACTTGCCGATGCTGGCGTCGAACATCGGCTTCAGTTGGCCCAAGCAATCAAGGCAACTGTGTTCTTTGTCACCGTGACCGAATCCTGGTCATCGCTCGGACTCGCAAGCGAAGTTGAACGGGCAAACTTGGACGCTATCAAGTCCTGTGAGGAGGCAACGGCACAGTCGGCCCAAGCCATTTTCAAGGCCGCAGGACGCAACGCCGCTGACAGGGACGTCGCATACGAGCTTCTTCACATCGCGGACCAGAGCCCAGCCGAAACCATATTGGAAGTCGCGGAGGAGCAGGATTGCGACCTTATCATAATGGCGTTGCACGGTCGGCGAGGTCTTGGACGTTTCCTGCTAGGCAGTCAGACGGGAGGGGTTTTGGCGCATACTAAAAAGCCTGTCCTCGTTCTGCGTTAAACAGACAGCGAGTGCTGGCGGGAAATGAAGCCTGTTTATCGCTATGCAGATCCTTCAAGGGCACAGTCCAGAACTGAGAGCAGAAAAGCTATCAGTTGAATCCGTGCTGTGCTCCCGCCAAATGCCCTCGATTTGAGTTAGAGTTTTCCGCGGCGATTTTCCTGGCTGGGAAGGGGCGGAATTCATAAAGGCATCGAAGTCTTCGGATGCGTAAAATGGGTTCATCGTTAAGCGCGGGGACGAAGGTGTTCCGGTGGCGGAGATTTTTTTACCAGCGGCGGAGTTTCAGCACTCTTACACAAAAAGGCAGGTAAGTAACGTTCTGAAAGTCAGGTGCTGTTTCGTTTGGCTTCACCACAGTCGCCTGAATTTGGTGAATTTCTTGCTGCTTGTCCTGACAACTTCTGACGAGACCTGGCGGCATTGGACCGGGGAGTAAGATCTTGAAAACTTGAAGCTCTGCCAGTTTCTGGCGACTCTGACGGCCTCTTTTATCCCTTTGAAATGTATGGCTCACAGTCACGATCTGTAAGGGACACATCGACACGTATAGAATGCCGTTAATTCGCACCTGGTGCTTGCAATATACTTACACGAGACTCTTACAGGAAAGTCGTATATCCATAAGTCATTGAAATATATGGTGACCCCGACAGGATTCGAACCTGTGACCCTCAGATTAGGAATCTGATGCTCTATCCTGCTGAGCTACGGGGCCATTTGATCGGCAATTACCATGAAACGAACCGTGTGGCGAGCCCATCGGTCCGCTCTGACGCGGATTGAATGGCGTTCAAACAAGGATCGGCAGGCAAGGATCGGCAAGAGCGGCTGACCGCCAATGCAAACTGGCACTCAGGTCATGGCCTTCGCGCCGGCGCGGTCTTGTCCTTGCCGCAATTGCTGAGTCTAGATCGTATCGGGCGACCAGTCCCGCTCGTTTACGGTCTTGGCGACGCGCCGGCCCTGCCATCGCTAAACCCAGTTTGCGGATGAGGGATTGTGATACCGCACGGCAGCAACCGCACCGGAGAATGCATGTGAGGCACGTGGCCGGTCGATTCAGTGAAGGACGGCGGCCAGGCATCCTGTGGTCCCGGACGTATCGTCTTGCCGTGCCGGCCGTGTTTCTGGCGACCTGCCTTGGCGCGGCCCATGCGGCGCACGCCTTGTCCGGGGAAGCGCCCCTTTCAGAGTGTGTTGCCGACCCGGCAGCGGAACGGATCGGTCCGCTGTCGCCGGCCAAAGACATGCCCGCCGAATTTATCGCCGAAAACGGGCAACGATATCACATGACCGATATCGCGTTCAGGCCGCACAACGCCGATAATTTGCCGGGGATGGCGGATCAGGACGTCCAATTGCATGCAATCGCCGCCGGTCCCGAGGACCGGTGGGGCCGGATACCGGCATGGATCGTGGCAACGCCCACGCACCACGATGCCGCGCTTCTTCAAGCCGTTCTTGTGCGGCAAGGCGCGGCGATGTTCGCGCCGCTCAACGCAAATTCAGCCTGCGCCAGCGCGCTTCTGGGCGCTGAAATCGAAGCCCGGTTGGCCCGACGGGGACTTTGGGACGCAACACCGCGATATGCCACCTGGCAGCCGCAGGCGCTTTCGGCGGTCGCCGGAACCTACGCGGTTGCGGCCGGGCGCGTGATATCCCTTGGAAAAACCACGCGTACCCGGTATTTGAATTTCGGCCGGTATTGGAAGACCGACGTGACCGCCACCGTCCCGGCCGGCCAGGACGATGCCTTCACCGCGGCGCTTGCCGGACGCGGCGTGGAGTGGCCCGATCTGATCGGACAGGCCGTTGAAATTCGGGGTTTTGTCACCATCCATGACGGACCCCATATTGAATTGCGGCACCCTGCCCAATTGCGGGTGTTGAAACCGGAGGCCGCCAGACCGTGAGTGGGCATTCACGACAGGTCGATTTGAGATGCGGACGCCTATCACCGGACCATGTCCGTGGATTTCGCGCGCCATGGATTGTCATCCCGGCCAAACGACGTGCGCGCCGGGATTGGGGAGCCGCTGTGTTCATGGCAGCGGTGCATTCCGAAGCTGGGGCCCGTGCCGCCCCGGTCCCGTATCTCCGCTGCGCTGCGTCCGGGAAGACAAACAAGAGGGGCATGGGGTTAGGGAGGACGAGGAGGAGAAGCTTTGTGTCCGGGAGGACGCCATGAACAGGGTTGATGACTCTAGTTGTTTCGGCGGCGCGACCGCCAAACGCGACCGCTCTTCGGATCGCCGAGATGGCCCGGTTGGCTTTGGCCCCATGGCGCCGGTGCGCCGGTTGGGCCGTTTGGCCGCGGCACTTTGCATCGCGGCGACGGTCGCGGCCTGCCAGCTCCTCGGAGACGGATCGCAGGTCGGCACGGTTGCACCCGGTTCCCTCCGGCCAAATCTTGCCGCCGACATCGGCGCGCGGGAACATCCCCGTGTCGTTGCCACCTACGGCGGCGTCTACAAGAACCCGGGCGCGGAACGGGCGGTTGCCAGCGTTGTCGGCCGTCTGGTCGAAGCCTCCCAGGATCCGTCACAGAGCTACCGCATTACAATCTTGAATTCCCCGGCGATCAATGCGTTCGCGCTGCCGGGCGGTTATCTTTACGTGACGCGCGGACTTCTTGCCCTTGCCAATGACACGTCGGAGCTTGCCGCCGTGCTCGCCCATGAAATGGCGCATGTGACCGCCAATCACGCCATCGAGCGCCAGCAGCGGGCCGAGGCGCGGGACCTGGCCGACCGGATCCTGACCAACGTGGTGCGTGATTCCGAACAGGCCCGGCAGGCGATCATTTCCTCCCAATTGTCGTTTGCACGGTTTTCCCAGGTCCAGGAACTGGAGGCCGATGCGATCGGCGTGAAAACGCTTGCCGGCGCCGGTTTTGATCCCTATGCCGCGGCCCGGTTTTTGACGTCAATGGCGAACTACGCCAAGTACCAGTCGGCGCAGAAGGAAACATCGGCTGCTCCGGATTTCCTGTCGTCTCATCCCACAACGCCGGAACGCCTGTCGATCGCGGTGAAAGCGGCGCGGCAGGTTGGGGCGCCCGGGATCGGGGAGCGGGACCGCGATCGCTATCTCGGGCAGATCGACGGCATGCTGTTCGGCGATGATCCGCTGGAAGGATTTGTGCGCGGCCGGGCTTTCCTGCACAAGGCGCTCGGAATCGGCTTTACCGTTCCGCAAGGCTATGTTCTGGAAAACACACCGGAGGCTGTTTTGGCCAGCAATGGCGATGGAACGGCGATGCGGTTCGATGGGGCTGATCTCTCCAGCTTTGACAGTTTGAGCGATTATATGACCTCCGGCTGGATCAATGGTCTCCTGCCGCAAAGCGTGCGAGAGACAACGATCAATGGCCTTCCGGGCGTCACCGGTGCGGCGATTACACAAGGCTGGTCGTTCCGGATCGCGGTATTGCGGATCGGGCGGACGGGCTACCGCTTCATATTCGCAAGCCGGTCGCCCAATGATGCCTATGAAACCGAATTCCGCCAGACAGCGGAGAGCTTTCGCCAATTGACACCGACCGAACGCGCGAGGTTGCGCTCGCTCCGGATCAAGGTCGTCACATCCAAGCCCGGCGATACCCCGCGCAGTCTGGCGATCGGCATGAGCGGCGTGGACGCGGCCCGGCGCCTGGCGTTTTTCTTGGTGCTGAACGGTCTCGATGCGAACAGGCCGATCCCGCCCGGAACGACCGTGAAGCTGGTCGTGGATTGACGGGCGCTCAGGACAAGGGCGCTGACGATGACCGGTATCTGATTTCAGCCTGGTGCGCCCAGAACCTCGTCCGCGCGCAGTTTCCCCGTTGGGGCGATCTGCGGGTGAGCGAGGTGGCCGATCAGGGATGGGACAATCGGACGTTCCGGCTGGGACGCACCATGCTTTTGCGGTTTCCGACGGCTGACCGGTATGTTCCGCAAGTGGGCAAAGAACATCGATGGCTGCCGTTTTGGGCCAAACATCTTGACGTTGACATCCCGCTGCCGCTGGAAAAGGGGGCACCGGGCAATGATTATCCGTGGCCATGGTCGGTCTATCGGTGGGTTCCCGGGACCAGCGCAAATCATCCGGCGGGGCAAACCTCGGTATCATTGGCAGAGAATGCCGCCGCGTTCCTTCACGCGCTTCAAAGGATACCCGCCGAATCCGCGCCCCTGGCGGGGGCGGAAAACTTCTTTCGAGGCGGGCCTGTCAATCACTACGATCGTGAAACGCGGGAGTGCCTATCGCGCCTGCGGACTGTGCTGGACGTCGTGCCTGCGGTCCGGATTTGGGAGCAAGCCCTTTCGGCGCCCTATGGCGGGCCACCCGTCTGGGTGCATGGCGACCTGACGCCGGCCAACCTGCTTGTGCGGGCCGGCAAATTGGTCGGAGTTATCGATTTCGGTCAATGCGCGGTCGGTGACCCGGCCTGTGACCTGACGATGGCTTGGACCTTTTTTCAAGGACCCGCCCAGGCGGCGTTTTTGGCCGCCGCACCGGCCGACGAAGCCATGTGGTGCCGCGCGAGGGGCTGGGCGTTGTGGAAAGGTCTTGTACAAATCCGGGACGCACAAACAGGGTCCCAAAGCCACATGGCCGCAATGGCAACGATCTTCCGGCTGGTTGAAGACAAAAAAACACCCGGTTCTTGCGGGTAAACCGTAGGACCGGGCCGAGTTGGTTGGGGTTTGAAAGCTGTAATCTGCGCCGATTTAGCGAACGGGATCTATTCGCCTTGGGTTAGACGGACAGTGAATACGCTGCCTCGTCCGGCTGGCGGTTCAACAACGCGGTTTTCAGTTTCTCCATGGCCCGGCTTTCGATCTGCCGGACCCGTTCCTTGGAAATACCGAGTTTTTCGCCAAGCGACTCCAGTGTCGCGCCATCTTCAGAAAGCCGACGTTCACGGACGATCTTGAGCTCCCGGTCGGTGAGAACGTCGAGCGCAGAAGTCAGCCACCGCCGCCGGCGCTCTGCGTCGATGTTCGCAGTGACAATCTCATCGGGAAGGGGTGCATCGGACACCAAGAAGTCCTGCCGGTCGGCACTGGACCCTTCCGCATCGATCATCGGCGCATTCAAGGACGTGTCCGGCCCGGACAGCCGGGCGTTCATGAGCGCCACATCCGATTGCTTGACGCCGATCGCGTCCGCGATCTTTTGATGTAGTTCTGAGTCCGAAATGGTCTGCTGGTTGCCCGACAGCTTGGCGCGCAAACGGCGCAAATTGAAGAACAGAGCTTTTTGTGAGGAGGATGTTCCGCCCCGGACGATCGACCAATTCCGAAGGATGTAATCCTGGATCGACGCTCTGATCCACCAGGTCGCATAGGTGGAGAACCGTACTTCCCGCTCCGGTTCAAAGCGGGCCGCCGCCTCGAGAAGCCCGACGTGGCCTTCTTGGATCAAATCGCCAAGCGGCAAACCGAAATTGCGAAACCGGGACGCGACGGCGATCACCAGCCGCATGTGCGCAAGCGACAGTTTCTCGAGCGCCTTTTCGTCTTTGTTGTCGCGCCACCGGACGGCAAGCGCATGCTCTTCTTCCCGGGTGAGGTAGGGCGCCTTCATGGCCGCGCGGACCAGTTGACGTCGCTCTCCGAGTGCTGTGGACATGCGGTTGCTCCATGTTGTTCGTTTCATCTACGCGGGTATTTGGCAAGCAGATCAACATGGAGCACTGTGTCGGCTGACCGGAGAGCGCTGGGGGGGCGAAAAATCGAGGCGCTTCCGCTGGTTAGGCAGATATGCACGATTTTGTGATCGCTGGTGGATCAACCAAAAAAAGGGCCCGGAAACCGGACCCTTTCGATTGCGGAGCTGGAAAGCAGATCAGGCCGCTTCTTCCTGATCATCATTTCCGGTCTCGTCGCCCGCAGCGGCCTTAAGCCGGCTTGGCGATTTGGCCAGGTTTTGTTCGATCTGTTTGGTGGCCTCGGTTTCGGAGCATTTGTTGACAGCCGCGATCTCACGCGCCATCCGGTCGAGGGCCGCTTCGTAAAGCTGGCGTTCAGAATAGGATTGTTCCGGCTGGTTCTCGGACCGGTACAGATCCCGCACAACCTCGGAAATCGCGATCAGGTCGCCGGAATTGATCTTGGCCTCATATTCCTGCGCCCGCCGGCTCCACATCGTGCGCTTGATGCGCGGACGGCCGCGAACGGTCTCCAGCGCCTTTTTGACCGCGGCGGGATCACCGAGCTTGCGCATTCCCACGGACGCGATTTTCGCGACGGGGACACGCAGTGTCATCTTGTCTTTTTCAAAGACGATGACAAGCAGTTCCAGCGAATGACCCGCGACATTTTGTTCTTCAATGGCAGTAATTTGGCCAACGCCATGCGACGGGTAAACGATGTATTCGCCTGTTTTAAATCCCTGACGCTGCGCGGCCTTCTTGGTATTGGTTGCCATTCTCGTGTCTTCTCCTGCGCAGTTGCCGGTCATGTCGACCGTCGGGAACCGAGGTGATGCGGTTCCCGTTCCTGTTTCGACGCACAAAACCAACCTGCGATCCGATCTCTTGGAACGCCTGTTGATATTGGGCGTGTTTGGGTAGTCAGCCGGTGAATTCCACTTTAATCCCTGATCCGTTGCGCGAAGCGTCTACTTGAAATCGCAAGCCTGCCATCCTGGTCAGCCTTTGCGTTGCCGGTATCCTCCGCTCCAGGGGAAATTGGTCATGGTTGGACGACTGAACAGTATATATAGCATACGGTTGCATAAATTTAAAGTGTGCTGCTTCACTGCAGCACAGTTTGATGCCATGCACAAAAGCATGTCATTCCCGTTTTACGATTTCTCTATCCACGGCGCCCGCAGTCGAACTGTTGACGGCTCGTGCCAAGTCGTTGTCGCAAAATTACCTATGGCCCGGCTGGCAGATGTCAAGCTGGGCCGTTCGGCGAGAAAAACTGCTCGAGCTTGTTGTCTTTACCGTCAAATTGTTCCGCGTCCGGTAAAGGTTCTTTCTTCTCAGTGATATTCGGCCATTTTTCGGAATACTCGGCATTCAGCTCGATCCATTTTTCCAGGCCCGGCTCGGTGTCCGGCAAAATGGCCTCGGCCGGACATTCGGGTTCGCACACGCCGCAATCGATACATTCGTCTGGATGGATCACAAGCATGTTTTCGCCTTCGTAGAAACAATCCACCGGGCAGACTTCCACGCAATCGGTGTACTTGCACTTGATGCAGTTGTCCGTGACAACGTAGGTCATCGCGATCCTCTAAAAGGCAAATCTAAGGGCCGTTCCGAACTGATGCGTTGCGCGCCCCAAACGGCGGCGCAATGCACTCAGTATTTATCGGTGTCTGGAGCTTCCGCTTCAAGTGCTCTGGGTAGCCGGTTTGGGCATTGCGCGCAAGCTTTCGACAACGCCCGCTCGGTAATCCATTGAAAATCAAGGGCGCACGGCGCGCCTTTTGAAGAACGGGATTTCAATCCTGCTCGCGCAAAGCCTCAAGGCGCCGCCTGTCCTTTTTTGTCGGCCGCCCGGTGCCCGGATCACGCTGGCCAACGGTCATGACAGGTGTTCGCGCCGCAGGTCGCGGTGGCGGGGTCAGATCCTCGTACAACAACTGGGCCTCGGAAAAGGGGCCACGCCGGGTGCCGAGCTTTTGAACCTTGAGAACGAGGACCTTCCGGTCCAGCGCGATTGTGAGCACATCGCCGACACGGACCTGCTTGCTGGCCGCGGAAACCTTTTCGCGATTGATGCGCAGCCGGCCGCCGGCTGCCAGTTTTTGGGCCAACGACCGGGACTTGGTCACCCTGGCGTACCAGAGCCACTTGTCGATCCTTAATCCGGCCGACCCTGAGGGCGCGTGCTGATCGGTGTCCTGGCTCAGACCCTAATCCTTCGCATTCATGTTTTCCTTCAAGGCCATGAGCGCCGCGAAAGGCGAATTTGGATCGATCGGCTTCTCACGCGGAGCCGGCTTGTCCTTGCGGTTCGGTGCGCCTGTGTTCCCGCCCTTGCCTTTGTGCGGTTTTCCGGCTTTGCGCTCTTTGCCGCCAGGATGCTTTGTGTCACGCCCGCCGGCTTTGCGGTTTTCAGAGCGCCGGACGTCTTTTGCCCCGCGCGGCCTATGGCGGCGTTCAGACCGCCCGGGACGCCAGATCTGGATCGTTACCGTTTCCATTTCAACGGCTCCCGTGTCAGCGTCCGTTTCCTTCGGTGCTTGATCGGAAGCGGTATTCTGGTCGCCGCCCTCGCCGGTGTTATCTTGCGCTTCTGCGGGTCGTTCGCCCGCATCACCGGATTGCGGCGCCGCTTCGGCAGCCGTTTCGCCGCCCGCCGGGGTCCCGGGCTGGTCCACGACTGTTGCCTCACCCGTAGGTGCGGCCGGCGCCTCCGGGACCGTCTCGGCCTGCGCCGTTGTGGAGGGCACGGCTGCCTCTGAATCCGCGGCGGTTTCTGGGTCCGTCTCGGCTTGCGGGCTGTCCGGACTCTCTGCATCCGGTTCCGGCTTGCGAACAACCGGGCGCTGGACGTCGCGGTTTTCAGCCCGATATCCGAGCGACTTTAGAACCTCGGCAAAATCCTCGCCGGCACACCCGAGCAAAGATGTCATAGAAACGGTGACGGTGAAGCCACCCCCTTGGGCGATCGCGCCTTCGGGCGGTTCCACTTCAGCGTCCAACGGTTTCCAGGCGATCAGTGGACGGATCAGGTCGGCAAGGCGCTCCAAAATATCGACCCGGACCGCGCGGGGCCCGCACAACCGGAAGCCGACCACTTTGTAAAGCGGTTTCGCGATGGAGTCGTCGACCGGAATGGACGTGCGGCCGGACGCCGAAAGCTGCGGCAGTTCCGACAAGCCGGCCATGTCAAGGGCACCGTTTTTCAGGGCCCAAAGCTGCGCAAGCAGTTGGCTTGGTGCCGGTTTCAGCAGGGCCGGCACGAAAACGGTGTACGCGCCAAAGCGGACGCCATGTTTGCGCAAGGATGCACGCATGTCCTGGTCAAGTTGCCGGATTTCGTCCGCGGCCTGCTGGCGTTCCAGGATGCCGAGCCCTTCCACGATCTGGAAGGCAATCCCGCGCGCCAAGCCTTCCAGGCTGTCCGCTGATTTCAGATCGACCAGGGGTTTCAGCAGCGCTTCAATATGTGCCTTGATCCAGAGATCGAGGCGGTCTTGCACCTTGTCGCGCGTTGGACCTGTCAAGTGTTCGTCCGCAAGGAGCAGCACGGAGGGCGAGAGCACCTCGTCGCCGGCTGCCAGCTTGGCCACCGGCTCGCCGCGCCAGCGGACGGTGGCGTCCGCCGTCAATATGAAATCGGCGTTTTCCGACCGGGCAAGCCTGTCCGCCCGGCTGTCGATTTCCGTGGTCAATGCTTTTTGCGCCGCGGCCCGAACCGCCTTGCCGTCCGGGCCTTCGGCCGCGGCATCTGGCGCAAACCGGAAGCCAAGCAAGTTGCCGATATGCTGACCT
Organism: Roseibium sp.; assembly: GCA_017643215.1. Lineage (GTDB taxonomy): Bacteria > Pseudomonadota > Alphaproteobacteria > Rhizobiales > Stappiaceae > Roseibium. The sequence goes on from JAEPNV010000005.1 coordinate 301,269, forward strand.
TCCACGAGCACATCGCCGCTCGATGTAATTTCCGCTTCCAGCATCGCGTTCTCTCTCAAACGTCGCATCAAAACACTTGTCCGCCGGTCCACGAACCTTTGGGTCAGTCGCTCATGCAGCGCGTCGGACAGCTTGTCTTCTATGCCCCGGGTCACCTCTTGCCAATGGGCAGGATCCACGAGCCAATCCGGCCGGTTGGCGACAAAGGTCCAAGTCCGGATATGGGCGATCCGGTTCGCCAATGTGTCGATATCACCATCCGTGCGATCTGCGAAGGCCAATTGCCGGGAGAACCAGTCTTCCGCGATGTTTCCATCCTCGATCAAATGGACATAGATCGCACGCAGGAGGTCCCCATGATTGGCCGGTGCGATTTTGCGGTAGTCCGGCACCTGGCAGACGTCCCACAGCAGTTCGACAGCTTTGTGGCCCCGGGCCATGCCGTTCACCGCCGGATCCCTGGTCAAATGGTCGAGTGCGGCGACGTCCTCGCTGGTCGGTGTCCGCGCGAGGCCGACTTCGCGGGGAGCGGTATCGAGGCTGCGCTTCAAATCGGCCACGGAGGAAAAGTCCAGCACTCTGTTGCGCCATTGCAGCACTTTCAGCGCGTCGAAGTGATGGCTTTCGATCCGCTCAATCAAGTCGTCTGCAAGCGGGTCGACCCGGCCCGTGACACCAAACGTGCCGTCCCGGGTATGCCGGCCGGCCCGGCCGGCGATTTGTCCCATTTCCGCCGGTGTGAGCTGGCGATACTGGTAGCCGTCATATTTGCGGGTGCCGGCGAACGCGATGTGGTCGACATCCAGATTCAGACCCATGCCAATCGCATCGGTTGCGACCATGTGATCGACATCGCCGTTCTGGAACAGTTCAACTTGCGCATTTCGAGTCCGCGGGCTCAACGATCCGAGGACGACAGCCGCCCCGCCGCGCTGGCGCCGGATCAGTTCCGCGATGCCGTAGACTTCATCGGAGGAAAACGCGACGATGGCCGACCGCGGCGGCAAGCGCGACACTTTCTTGGAACCGGCATAGGCCAATACCGACATCCGCGGGCGCGTGACGACATTGAGCCCGGGGATCAGTTTTTCCAGAAGCGGGCGTACGGTTGCCGCGCCCAACAGCAAGGTTTCCGATTGACCCCGCAGGTTCAATATCCGGTCGGTGAACACATGGCCCCGGTCAAGGTTTCCGGCCAGTTGCACTTCATCGATCGCCACGAACTCCGTCTGCAGATCGAGCGGCATGGCCTCAACGGTCGACACCCAGAACCGCGGGGCGTCCGGAATGATCTTCTCTTCGCCGGTGATCAGCGCGACGGATGCTTCGCCCGCGCGCTCAACAACCCGGCCATAGACTTCGCGCGCCAAAAGCCGCAGGGGCAATCCGATAAGCCCGGATTGCTGGGCCAGCATGCGCTCGATCGCCAGATGGGTCTTGCCGGTGTTGGTTGGTCCAAGAACCGCGGTGACGGTCCGGGACCGGGCCATGGGCGGAACAGACGGAATTTGCAGACGGGACATGCGCGGGACTAGGGCTCTTTGCTTGAGTGACAAAGCGCTATGCGGCCAATAACGCGGGCTGTCTAGCACAGCAGCAAGCGCCGTGTCCTGTGGAGATTTTGCCCCCTTTTCCCATGTCCACACTGAGGTTTGCCGGCTGCGGGAACGGGTGTGGAACAAAACTTGATCGAATCGGTGACTCGCACGGATTCAGGTTTCGTTCCCTACGAGATTTGGATCAACGATCATGACCACCCACGAAATGCTGAATCTTTTGAATCCCTTGTGTCAATTTCCCGCCCATTGCACTTAATACGGGAAAACTAGGTCAATAATTAATTATTGCTAAAAGTCAGGGGTTGATTTTTTGCTTCATTCAACACCGAATTGTACGCATCGAGAACAAAAAATGTACGAATCGCTGAATTGCCGGCGTTTCTTCTCTGTTCTGTCTAGATGTTGGGTCCGGCGCTCAGGCGAGCACAATTTGATAGGCAAATCATGGCGCGGAATTGAGATGAAAACTGCCTCTGCGTAAGCTGTGCGTTCCATATCGGAACAACCGGCATGAGGAATGGAATGTGCTCGACGAACAGACGTTAATGGCCGGGGCTGGAGAATGCCGAACGACCGATTGTATCAGGCTCTGGAACTCACCGATCTCATTACCGCCGAATCCAGTTTGTCGAATGCCAGCAAACGCTTGGCCGAGCTCGCGAATTTATACGGGTTTACGGCGTTCGTGCTGGCAACATTCAAAGGTCCGGGCACGCTGACCGAGCCGCACATTCTGGCCACCACATGGAATGAAGAATGGCATGCCCGGTATATCGAACAGGACTATGCACTCGATGATCCGGTCGTCGCGCGGGGACAGCACTCCTATGCGCCGTTCTACTGGTCAGAGTCGTTGATCGGCGCCAATGTCACGCAGCGCGGCCGGATGATCCTGGATGAGGCGAAAAGCTTCAACATGTCGGACGGCATCTTCATTCCGGTCTACGGGCCCGACGGGTTTGAGGGCACACTGGCCTTTGGCGGCGAACGCCGCGATCTCGCGCCGGCCGATTTCAAGGCGCTCCATCTTGCCGGGATCTATGCCTACAATCATGTGTTTGACCTGTTTGCAGAACAGAATGCCCCGGTTCGCAAAGAAGTGCTGCTAACCAACCGTGAAACCGAATGCCTCAAATGGTCGGCTGCCGGAAAAACAAGCAGTGACATTTCCGAGCTCTTGGGAATTTCGCGCCATACGGCGGACTGGTACTTGAAAGAAGCGACCCGCAAGCTTGGTGCATTGAACCGGACCCATGCGGTCGCTTTGGCGTTCCGTAAGGGGCTGATTGGGTAGGCAAAGGCCTGAGGGCCAGATTTGTTCCGTCATTGACACTACCCGAGCGTGGAAATCGTCTAAATCAGACGTTTGATCGACCGGCTTGTTTGGCCATCCTGCGACATCAGGAGGGCCGATTGGGGTACGGCACGTCAATCCGGCATCGATCCTAAAACCGTATCCGAGCCCGGTGGATTGACGACCCGGCCAGGGCACGACGCAAATTTGTTTCCGGCAAAGCGCTCCTAACGCCAAACCCTGCCCTTTTCATACGCGGAACAGCCAAGTAGAAAACCAACGGCGCCGGATTGGTGCTGGCTATTTTGAGGGGGTTTCATTTGGCAATTCGCAAGATACTCGTCGCAAATCGCTCGGAAATTGCGATCCGCGTGTTCCGGGCAGCCAACGAATTGGGCCTGAAAACGGTCGCGATCTTCGCCGAACAGGACAAGTTGGCACTGCATCGGTTCAAGGCCGATGAAGCCTACCAGGTGGGCAAGGGCCTCGGCCCGATTGAAGCCTATCTTTCCATTGACGAGATCATCCGGATCGCCAAGACCTGCGGTGCCGATGCAATCCATCCAGGCTACGGATTTTTGTCCGAAAGCCCGGAATTTGCCGAAGCCTGCGCGGCGGCGGGTACTACGTTCATTGGACCTCGGCCCGAGACCATGCGGCGGCTCGGCAACAAGGTTGCCGCACGCAATCTGGCGATCGAGGCCGGCGTTCCCGTCATGCCGGCGACCGAGCCGCTGCCGGAGGACGTCGGTGAAATCAAACGGCAGGCTGCCGAAATCGGTTATCCGGTGATGCTGAAAGCGTCCTGGGGCGGCGGCGGCCGTGGCATGCGGGTCATCCCCGACGAAGCGACGCTCGAACGAGAAGTGATTGCGGCCAAACGCGAAGCCCGCGCCGCATTTGGTAAGGACGAAATCTATCTGGAAAAACTGGTTGAACGGGCCCGCCACGTGGAGGTCCAGATCCTCGGCGACGGCCAAGGCGGCCTCGTCCACCTGTTTGAACGCGACTGTTCCATCCAACGCCGCCACCAAAAAGTCGTTGAACGGGCGCCCGCGCCATACCTTGATGAAGGCAAGCGCCGGGAATTGTGCGACTACGGGCTCAAGATCGGCCGCGCCGTGGATTACCGCGGCGCGGGCACCGTCGAGTTCCTCATGGACGCCGATACCGGGGCGATTTACTTCATTGAAGTCAATCCGCGGGTCCAGGTCGAGCACACGGTGACCGAGGAAGTCACGGGCATTGATATCGTCAAGGCGCAGATCCAGATCGCTGGAGGCGCATCAATCGGATCTCCGGAAAGCGGCGTTCCGGCGCAAAACAACATCCATCTGAACGGCCACGCGCTTCAGTGCCGCATCACGACCGAGGATCCGGATCAGAATTTCATTCCCGATTATGGCCGCATCACCGCATACCGGGGGGCGACCGGCTTCGGCATCCGCCTTGATGGCGGCACTGCCTATTCCGGTGCGGTGATTACCCGCTTTTACGACCCGCTTTTGGAGAAAGTGACCGCATGGGCGCCCAGCGCCGAAGAGGCCTGCCGCCGGATGGACCGGGCCTTGCGGGAATTCCGCATCCGGGGCGTTGCGACCAATCTGGTGTTTCTGGAAAACATCATCGGCCACCCGGATTTTCGCTCGAACAACTACACAACGCGGTTTATCGACGATACGCCGGCGCTGTTCGAACAGACCCGCCGCCAGGACCGGGCAACCAAGCTCCTGACCTATATCGCAGACGTGTCGGTCAACGGACACCCGGAAACCCGCGACCGGCCGCGCCCGCCGGCGACCGCGCTTGAGCCGGTCGTGCCGGACTTCGGCGACATCCGGCCGGCCGGGACCAAACAGCTTTTGGATGAACTCGGTCCAGCCGGTTTTGTCGACTGGATGAAGGATCAAAAGCGGATCCTGGTGACCGACACAACCATGCGTGACGGTCACCAATCGCTTCTGGCGACCCGGATGCGCAGTCACGATATTGTCCGCATCGCCGATGCCTATGCCGCGGGACTGCCTCAGTTGTTCTCGCTGGAGTGCTGGGGCGGGGCGACCTTTGACGTGGCGATGCGGTTCTTGACCGAATGCCCATGGGAACGTTTGCGGCTGATCCGGGAAAGGGCGCCCAACATCCTCTTGCAGATGCTGCTGCGCGGATCGAACGGTGTTGGATACACCAACTACCCGGACAACGTGGTGAAATACTTCGTTGACCAGGCGGCCGAAAACGGAATTGACCTGTTCCGTGTCTTCGACTGCTTGAACTGGGTCGAAAACATGCGCGTCTCGATGGACGCGGTCCGTGAGGCGGACAAGCTGTGTGAGGCCGTGTTCTGCTACACCGGCGACATTCTCGACAGTGCTCGGCCGAAATACGATCTGAAATACTATGTGGATCTGGCCAAGGAGCTGGAAGCAGCCGGCGCCCATATCCTTGGCATCAAGGACATGGCCGGTCTCTTAAAACCGGAGGCGGCCCGGGTGCTGATCCGGGCCTTGAAGAACGAGACCGATCTGCCGATCCACTTCCACACGCATGATACGTCCGGCATCGCGGCGGCCACGGTTCTGGCCGCGGTTGAAGCGGGCGTCGATGCGGTGGACGCGGCGATGGACGCCTTGTCCGGCCTGACGTCCCAGCCCTGCCTCGGGTCAATCGCGGAGGCGCTTCGGGGCACGGATCGTGACAGCGGCCTGAACAGCCGGACAATCCGGGAAATCTCGTTCTACTGGGAGGCGGTGCGGACACAATACCGGGCATTTGAAAGCGATCTGCGCTCCGGCGCGTCGGAGGTCTATCTGCATGAAATGCCGGGCGGGCAGTTCACCAACCTGAAGGAACAAGCCCGTTCGCTCGGCCTGGAAAGCCGCTGGCATGAGGTGGCGCAGGCCTATGCCGATGCCAACATGATGTTCGGCGATATCGTCAAGGTGACACCGTCATCGAAAGTGGTCGGCGACATGGCGCTCATGATGGTTAGCCAAGGATTGACAGTGGCCGACGTCGCGAATCCCGCCAAGGATGTCGCTTTTCCGGACAGCGTCGTCAGCATGCTGCATGGCGACTTGGGGCAATCGCCCGGCGGGTGGCCGGTCGCGCTTCAGGAAAAGGTGCTGAAAGGCAGCGATCCAATCATTGTCCGGCCCGGCTCCCTGTTGCCATCTGCCGATCTTGACGGCGAGCGGGCCGCCGCTGCTAAGGCGTGCGGCCGGGAGATCGGCGGTGCGGATCTTGCCGCCTACCTGATGTATCCGAAGGTTTTCACGGATTTCGACAAGGTTCAGCAGAAATACGGTCCGATTTCAGTGCTGCCGACGCCGGTTTATTTCTATGGCCTGGAGGCCGGTGATGAGATCCTGGTAGATCTTGAACCCGGCAAAACACTGGTCATCCGCTGTCAGGCGATCGGCGAGACCGATGAAAAGGGTGACAAGAAGGTCTTCTTTGAGTTGAACGGCCAGCCACGCATCATCAAGGTGCCGGACCGGGCACACGGTGCTGCCGGGACCGTGGTCTTGCGCAAGGCGGAGGACGGCAATGCGGCCCATGTCGGCGCGCCGATGCCCGGCGTGATTTCGACCGTCGCCGTCCAAACAGGACAGGACGTGAAAACCGGGGATGTGTTGGTATCCATCGAGGCAATGAAGATGGAAACAGCCCTCCATGCGGACCGGGACGGGAAGATCAAAGAAGTCCTGGTCTCTCCAGGCGCCCAGATCGACGCCAAGGACCTGCTGGTCGTGTTTGACGGGTGATCGACAACTTGTGAGCAGGTCGCACATTTTCGCGACCTGCGACCTAAATATCTGTTGTTTAAAAACTATTTGTATCCGATCACGGCATATCACGCGCAAGCACCGGTGATGTGATTTGAGTGCGCGCTCTCCCCGGCCGGAGACTTTCCGGGTCCGATATCGGGCTTAAGTGAGGGAGAGCACAATGAATAATAAGACACTTTGGTTGGGTGGCGCTGCTTTGATGGTGTTTCTGGCCGCGCCCGCGCATGCGGCGTGTGACGTGGACAAGCCGGGCGACGAACTGACGGGTGCCGAAGCGGAGGCGGTCTATGATTGTTTGAAAGCCGATTTACAGGCCGGCTATCAGAGCGGCCCGAAACGCTGGATCCCGGAAGACTTTGTCAACGACTACCCGGGTTGGTCCAAGGCCAGTGCTTTTCCCGCCGCTCCGGGATTTCACGGCGGCCGGTTCCTGGTGACATATGTGAACGCCATCGGAGCTGAAGAATATCTCAAGTACAAGACGGAGAACGTTTCGATCCCCGCCGGCACCAAAATTGCCAAGGAGTCCTTTGCCATCGATGAAAACGGCAAAGTGACGAAGGGGCCGTTGTTCATGATGGAGAAAACGACGGCCGGCGCCTCGCCCAAGACCGATGACTGGTATTACATGATGGTTGCTCCGAACGGTGCACCTCAGGCAGTCAACGTGTTCACGGCCTGCAGCGAATGCCACCAGGGCAATTTCGGAGAACAGGGCGGTCTGGGCTATCCGGTCGAAGAGGCGAGGATCAAGTAAACGGCAACAGGGTAACGGCGTTCGACAGGCAGAGGCATCTCTGCCTGTTCCAGGGATTGCGGCTTGGCGGTTGGGCGCGGTGTTTTCTTGCCGGGCGCCTGATCCAGTCCGTCAGTGCGCCGGTGTTGAAACTGGCGTCTTTATTCGGCCGCTTTCAGGCCCTGGTACTGCACCGGCGCTTCGGCCGTTCCGATCCAAAGGTCCAAGAAACGGTCGAGCCAGGTGCGAACCGACGTATCGTGGATGAACCGGCCGGCGAAATGGTCGCGCCGCTGCTGCGCGCCCGGCAGTTCCATCCGCTCCGCGGCTTTGGTGGTCCAGCGCACCATCATCTGGTGCGTCAATTCCGGATGAAACTGTATCCCGAACGCGTTCGGCCCATATCGGATGGCCTGGTTCGGATAAGCGGCGGTTCCCTCGGCGAGCAACGTGCAGCCTGAGGGTAGACTGAATCCCTCCCGGTGCCATTGGTAGACTTTTTCCGGCCAGTCCATCATCGACCTGCCGTCGGGCGTGCTGGACAAGGGATAGTAGCCGATTTCCACCAGACCATCCCGGTTGCCGCCGACCGTGCCGCCGAGCTGTTTCACCATCATCTGCGCGCCAAGGCAAATGCCGAAAAACGGCTTTTGCTCGGCCAGCGGGACCTTGATCCAGTCGATCTCTTTCCGGACAAAGGCATCGGTGTCGTTGGCGCTCATCGGGCCGCCGAAAATGACCGCCCCGGCATGCCCATCCATCGTGTCCGGCAAGCTTTCGCCAAAACGCGGCTTCCGCACATCCAGTGAAAAGCCCCGTCGCACGAGTTCCTGTCCAACACGGCCCGGAGACGATTGCTCCTGATGAAGAACGATGAGAACCCGCGGATGCGACGCTGCTGGAATTGGTGTCGAACTCATGACCGCAAATATGGAAGATTAGAGGTCAAAGGTCGAGCCCCCGCAGCGCGATGCCCGGGTCGGTCAACCGGTTTCGCCGCCTTCTGGAACGGTGCGGGCCACCTTTTGTCGCAGCAGCATGCGGTCCCGCGTCGAAATCCCGAGCAATTCCGCTACCCGCCAGATGGTGTTGTCCTCAAATTCATGGACGTGGCCATCCGCATAGACGATCTCCCACATCATCTCGACAATGGCCAGCCGCTCCTGTTCGTCGGCGGTGCGTTTGAGCACGGAGGTAAACCCGTAAAGATCGACCGCTTCGCTGTCGCGCAGTTTGGCGGCTTTGATCAACTCTCCGGTTTCGTGATCGGTCAGCTGAAAATGGTCTTTCAGGATTTGTTTGAGCTTCCGGCTTTCGCTTTCGTCCACGATGCCGTCGACATCCACCAGGTGAAACAGCAGCGCGGCGGCGGCCAGCCGCTTGTCGTCTTCAGCGAACTCGACGCGGTCGCTCTCGCCAAGGGTCAGTTCCTGAATGAAGTGCTTCAACGCAGTCAGCATGGCTCGAATCCAAACGAAACAACGGTTTGCAGCCTAGGACACTCGATCCCGTCCGACAATCCTACCTGAAAACCAATTGTGTCTTTTGTGAAACACCCTGAATATCAAAGGGGCAATGTTAGTCCTAATATTTATACTCCACTTTAAAACGTTATAAACTGCTGAATTGTAACGCTTTTAACTCGTTATTGTTTCGCATATTGATTTCCTGCACCCATTCAACGAAACGGCACTGGCCGCGAGCATCATGCATTCCGTTGACCCGCCCATTGACATGCGCCACCTGGCCGATCGTCTTTTTGTCGAAAGCGCCCACCGGGCATGTCCAGGGATAATCATCTGGTGCGCATTTGATCTAGACCGCTTCATCGCTGCCGCACGCCACCGTCCTCTTTCTGGTCATGTTTTCCCCCCAAGCTTGTGTTTGCGCGGCGCTTGACGATAGGGTTCGCCGCCTTCGGTCACAAAGAGCGCAACTGATTCGGGATTGGAGTGACGGCCATGCGGCGGCTATTGATCGGGCTCGGGAGCCTCGTCTTCGCGCTGATCGCGGCAATCCTGGTCGTGCCGTTCTTCCTTCCCAAGGACGCCATCAAAAACCAGGTGATTGCCGAGGTCGACCGGACCTTCGGATGGCGTCTGCGGCTCGACGGACCCGTCAGCCTGTCGCTGTTTCCCGGATTTTCCTTGACCGCGAGCGACATCGGACTGTCCGGAGAAGCCGGGGCCGACGGGATCGAATTTGCCAAGGCCGAGCGCTTGCAGGTGGGCCTTGCCTGGGGTGGCCTCCTTGGCGGTGACATCCAGATCACCGCCATCGAACTCGACACGCCGGCGATTTTGATGGAAATCGGCCCCACCGGCCTGACAAGCTGGGCGCCACGGCAAGATCTCCTGAGCGAACCGGAAACGGCTCAGGACCTCTCCGGCACCCAGACGGCGCCGTCCGATGAAACCGCAACGACGGATGCGGTCGAGCCCGACTCATCACGTCCTCAATCGATGCTTGCCCGGATCGGAATCGACCGGCTTCAGATCGTCGATGGCAGCGTTCGCTACGCCGACCTTCGCGCCGGGGGCGCCTTTACGATCGGCGCACTCAATTTGACCCTGAGCGCTTCAGATCTTGCCGGCGACGTGGATTTGGAAAGCACATTCACCTGGCAAGGCACGCCACTGGCGATCACCGCGACGCTGGACAATCCGCTGGCCTTTCTAGAGGGCGACCTTCGGCCCGTCACGCTGAATCTGGAAAGCGGCGAAACGGCGGTCAAGGTGGACGGCCGCGCGGGCGTCAATCCGGCTCAGTTTAACCTTGACCTTTCGGCCTCCGGACCGTCGGCGGCTGAGGCCCTTGCCCTTGCAGGACTTGAGATACCGGCTGACCCCGGTGCCTTCACCGTCAGTACGGCGGCGACCGGTTCTGAAGCCGGGCTCTCGCTCGCCGATCTGACCGCCGACATCGGAGGTCTCGTGGTCAATGGGTCCGTTGATACGGATTTGGCCGGCGCCGTGCCGGATATTTCCGGACGGATCATAATGCGTGATGCGCCAGTGGCGGATTTGCTGGCGCTGGCCGGGCAGAGCCGGCCGGCGAGCGGGTTGGCCGGCGCTGATCTTGCCTTCGACATGCAGGGCGCCGACGCGCCCATGTTGTTGGCGACCTTGAACCTAAATGGCTCGGCGACGCTTGAGAACGGAGAAATCGGCGGCCTGAACCTTGCCGGTGCGTTTGGCAATGATCCGGAGGCCGACCGCATCACGGACCTGTCCTTGCGGCTTGATGTCAACGGCCTGGATGATCCGATCGCCCTCGGCGGGGCACTGACCTGGCGCGGCGAAGCGTTCACGGTGAGCGGGAGCGCGGCCATTGCGCCCATTCTGGCGGGTCTGGCGGCCCCGGTCGACATCACGGTGAAAAGTGCCCGACTCGCCGCCGGATTTGAGGGCCAAGCGGCTGCGAACGGCGCGCTCGACGGCGCCGTCAGCATCGAAACCCAAAATCTGCGCGATCTGCTGGCCTGGGCTGGCCAACCGATCCCGGACGGCGGCGGGCTTGGACCGTTCAAAGCGTCCGGGCTTTTTGCGCTGGAAGAAACCGCGCTGGCCTTTGACGAGACCAGTTTTGCGCTGGATGATACCTCCGGCCGGGCAAAAGGGCGGGTCGACTTTGCCGGAAAGCCCAGGATCTCGGCGGAGCTGCAGCTCGGGGCCCTGGTGCTTGATCCCTATCTCGGCGGTCCGGCGCAGGCCTCTTCCTCCGAGGCCGCCGGTCCGGCGCAAGCTGCCAGACCCGGGTCCGGCGGGAGCGGCTGGAGCACCGAGCCGATTGATTTTTCCGGCCTGACGGCTGCCGATGTGGATTTTGAGATTAAGACCGACGGCATCCGGTGGGGCGACATTGCGATCGGCCAGACCCGCATGGCCACCGTCATCGAAGCCGGGCGCTTGACCGCGCGCCTTCAGCAAATGGAACTTTATGGCGGCCAAGGAACGGGGGAGGTAATTCTCTCCGGCGCAGGCCAGACGCCGGAGATCTCCGCGCAGTTTGCGCTTGACGGGCTGAACGCTTATCCGGCCTTGCGGGATGCGGCCGGGTTCGAGTGGCTGGAAGGCAATGCGCAGCTCTCGCTCGATGTCGCAAGCCGGGGCGGGTCGCAGCGCGCGCTGGTTGAGGCTTTGACCGGTTCGGCGGGTTTCGCGTTTTTCGACGGTGCGATTAGGGGCATCAATATCCCGCGTTTGGTGCGGGGCCTTTCCGTTGAAACCTTCTTGGGCTGGCAGGACAACCCGGCCGAAAAAACGGATTTCAGCGCCTTGGAGGCCAGTTTCCAAATCGAGAACGGGATCGCCCGTAGCAACGATCTGTCCCTGATCGGTCCGCTGGTCCGCGTGAGCGGCGGCGGGACGACCGACCTGCCGAACAAGACCCTGAATTGGAAGGTGGATCCGAAAATCGTTCCGACCCTTGAAGGCCAGGCGCCGGCCCCGCGGCCAAAGGGACAGGACAAAACGCTCGCCGGCCTTGGCGTTCCGATCGTCATCAGCGGACCTTGGGACAATCCGCGCATTTATCCCGATATCGCCGGGATCCTTGAGAATCCGGCCGAGGCTTACAAACAGCTCCAGTCGCTGGGCGGCGACCTGATTTCGCTTCTAAACGCCACGCCCGAACAGGCCCTGGCGGATACCGCCAACGAAGTGCTTCGCCGGGCGACGGGCGGCAACACCCAGTTCGATGTTCAAAAGGTGATCGAGGGCGAAGTGGACGATCAGGAAATCCTGGAAGCGGTGGAGGAAGGTTTCGGACTGCCGCCCGGCATGTTGCGGTCATTTGGATTCCCGCCACGAAACAACGACAATTGATGTTTGGGCGCCTGCGTAGATTGTCTGGCAACGCTCGTCCCATCTATCGTTCGGCCACCGCGTGGGCAGGTGCCATGCCGCCGGTTAGTTCAAACAGTGAATGCACCATAAACGGCGCGCCGCGTTGTGCTTCGACGTAGAGACCGAAGCTTGAGCAGGAAAGTGCCTTTCCCGTGACCTTGTCAAAATGCGCGCGTGCCGCGTTTGCAAGAAGGGTTGCCTCGTCCTCATCCCGAAGACTGTTCGACAACGTCATGTGAAACCGAAAGTCCTCAAAAATATAGGGGTAGCCAAACTGCACCAGATGCGCGTCCTGGCGCTCGGTCAGCGGTGCCTTGCGCCTGCGGGCAAGATCGTTGTCGCCAAGCGGTGCCCGGAAGGGTTCAAATGCGCGGATACACAAATCGGCGAATGCCGACAAATGCGGTTCTTGCTCCATCGGCACCAGGGCCAGAAACGAACCGAGCCGGTCCACCTTCAGGCCCGCGATTTCAAAGGGCGCGGTTTGCCGCGCGAACGCCTTGCATGCCCCAATCAGAGCGTCCTCTACTGTGCCATCTTTCAGGGAAAACGGCGCCCTGAGCGTACCATGAAATCCGTACCGCCGCGGCTCGGTGGTGAGGGCCGCGAATCTATCGGCGCTCATGCCAGGGAGGACGGGCTGGTCCAAGGACGCGCCTGCGAACGGATCCCGGCCAAGCCAACGGTTGCCGAGTTGCATCAGTTCGCTGGCGGCCGGCAATGCAAAGTAGATCGCATAGCGCATGTGGGTCTTTAGGTCCTGTGGCTAAGACAAGGGCGTGCGGCTTTGATTGTGCGCATAATCTGCGGGCATGTCGTTGCTGTGACAGTGCCGTTTCGATACGAGCCTTGGATGATTGGCCGGTCCGCTTCTCAGGTCCTACTCAGGCCGGTCGTTCGGGGCGGTCTTTCAAAGCGGCGAGCAGCGCGGTCGATGACGTGTCCTCGTCTCTCGCGGCCACTTGGCAATGACCATACCGGTCAAACCGGCGTTTGGCGAACCAGCGGTAGGCGGTGCCTGCAAGCGGGTACAGAACCGGCCAGGCCAAGATGCGCGCCAACAGGCGCCAGCCCCGGAACTGACCCCACATGACGATGAAGGCATCGACGCCAAGATGCATCTTCCCGGATCCGTCTTCGACATGCATCATCATCAGTGCTTCGGCCTGGCTGACATTGCGCCCTTCGAGTGCACCCGGATTTCGGGCAATGTCATGCCAAGTGATGCTCTCGAGCGGCGAGCGTTTTCTGAAGTGGGCGATTTCCCGGCTGCATAGGCCGCATTTGCCGTCGTAGTAGACTGAAATCATGCTGTCCCCGCATGTCGCGTGCATTGGATTTACGCGGCAATCGCTGGCGCCGATCGCGCATGTTACGCCCTGCGACAGTCTGCCGCCTAAGGACGTTCCGGCGGACGTCTCCAGGAGATCGCGGATTTGGCGTCGCAGAGCTACGCGGATTGTTTGGGCGCGCGCCGCTGATCGGCCAGTTCGCGTGTGTATGTGGCAAGCGCGGTCAGATGCTGCCAGGCGGCGTCAGCGTCGCTCTCGCTCAGCGCTTCGGCGATCGCCGCGTGCAGATCGGCGATCCGCTGGCGATCGCGAAGACGATAGACCAGCATGTTCATCAATGGCTGCATGGCCTCGACAGCACCGGCCATTTGAAATGCCAGGACCGGGTTTCCGGTCGCGTCGCTGATCACCTGGTGGAAGGTCACGTCTGAAGCGCAAAAGTCCTCATCGCTCAGCGCCGCGGACCGCTGACGCGCGATCTCGTCCTGAAGCGCCGCCAACTGGGCATCTGTCCGCCGCGCCGCCGCCAAGCCAAGGCAGGCCGCCTCCAGCGTGAACCGTGCCTCAATCGCCTCTTCAAACGCGATGTTGTTCATTCCAATCAAGAGCCGCATGGTCGTGACCAGATTGTCCCGCGCCTCGTCCCAAGTGAGCCGATTGACGAATGCGCCGCCCGCCGAGCCACGTTCGCTGCGGATGAGGTTCTGGGCCGCCAACCGTTTCAGGGCTTCGCGAACCGTGGACCGGCTGACCCCGAAGCGGTCCGCCAACTCCGCTTCGCTTGGAAGCCGTTCTTCCACGACAAGCCGGCCATCGATGATTGCGTCTCTGATCGCTGTTGCGATCTGGATGGACAATCCTTCCTTGCGGATCGAATTAAATTCGATGGCCAAATCCTGCTCCTGCTGCGGTGATCGGGGCGAGCGGCAGGTTAAGCCCCGGTCAGCGTATGGTCAACGGCAATTCAGTAAATGTCTGACAATTAAATGTTTGACATTTTGCCACTCAAGAGCGAGCGTGAGATCAACAACAAGTGGGAGGAGCCGGTGCGCCCGATTTCGCGCCCGTTGATACATCGGCAAATGGCCTGGGCGCTGTTTTTCGGCAGCATCCTGGTGGCCTGGGGCGCGCTGTTTGCCATGCAGGCCGATCCGGACTTTTCGGCGCCGGTGTGGAGTGAACCGGGTTTGCGCGCTCTTGCGGCGATGTGCCGAACGACAGCCGGTGATGCCGGCTATGGCCCGGCCGTGGCGATGTGGAGCCTGATGTCACTTGCCATGATGGCGCCAACCGCCTTTCCGGCGCTCAAGACTTATGCCGATCTGCCATTGACCGGCGGAGCGCACGCCCTTGGCACCACGGCGTTGTTTGCTGGCTATCTTCTGATTTGGATCGGTTTTTCGGCCCTTGCCGGCGGCGCGCAGGTGCAGCTTGCGCGGCTTGGCGTGCTTGATCCGGAAGGTCGCAGCCTCCTGCCTGTTTTGAATGCAACGCTTCTAGCGCTCGCCGGGGTCTATCAGTTCAGCGCATTGAAAAACGCGTGCGTCGCAAGATGCCGGCACCCCCTGACGTTTTTCATGGCCAACTGGCGCGATGGGCATTTAGGGGCGTTTCAGATGGGCTTGAAGCTCGGCGTTGTGTGTCTGGGGTGCTGCTGGGCGCTGATGCTGCTGGCCTTTGTGGCGGGCACGATGAACCTTGCGTTCATGGGGCTCGCAACCCTCCTCATGACAGTTGAGAAACTGCCCGATTTCGGCCGTGTTGTCAGCGCTCCCTTGGGGGCCGCGCTTCTTGCGGCCGCCGGCGCGACGCTTGCCATTGACCTCGTGACACTGATTTGAATGGAGACCCGCCATGACCGGTTGGACCATAAAGGGCGAACTCATTTTGAACTGCAATTGCACGGTTTTCTGCCCGTGTGTCGTGTCCCTCGGCAAACACGCGCCCACGGAGGGCTATTGCCAGGCCTGGGCCGGTGTGCGGATTGATGAGGGCCATTATGAGGGCGAAGATCTCGGTGGTCTCAATGTCGGCCTTGTGCTTGAAATCCCCGGTTTGATGGCCCGGGGCAATTGGAAGGCCGCCGCATATATCGACGACCGCGCATCCGATGCCGCTTATGAGGGACTGATCAATATCTTCTCCGGCCGGGCCAAGGGCACAACCGGCCTGTTCCGGGTGCTGGTGAGCGAATTCCTGGGCGCCGAACGGGCGCCGGTCTCCTATTCCAATGAAGGCAAGAAACGCCGCCTGATCGTCGGAAAAGCCATCAAGGGCGAGGTTGAGCCGATCACGGGCGCCGATCCTGATCAGGAAGTCGTGGTCAGCAACACCGAATACTGGATGGGACCCGACATCACGGTCGCCACCGCCACCCAGGGACGGGTGCGGGCCTACGGGCGGGTGTGGGACTTTGACGGCCGGAGCGCGGAAATCTGCCAGATCGACTGGTCCGGCCCGCCGGCCGCAGCCGCTGCCTGAGGCCCCCACCATGGCCGCCCCGCACCTGTCCGTCTCGCGCCGCACGCGCATGACACCGTTCTCCCGGCGCGTCGAAGCCGCCGGCGTGAAGGCCTACACGGTCTATAACCACATGCTTTTGCCAACCGTCTTCCAGACGGTCGAAGACGACTACCGGCATTTGAAGAGCAATGTCCAATTGTGGGATGTGTCCTGCGAACGGCAAGTGGAACTAACAGGACCAGACGCTGGACGGCTCGCGCAGATGCTGACACCGCGCGATCTTTCGGTCATGAACCCCGGGCAGTGCTATTATACGCCGATGGTCGATGAGACCGGCGGCATGCTCAACGATCCGGTAACGCTCAAACTGGCCGAGGACCGCTACTGGATTTCGGTGGCCGACAGCGATCTACTGTTCTGGATCAAGGGACTGGCCTTTGCCCTTCGCCTGGAGGTCGATGTCGATGAGCCGGATGTTCATCCGCTCGCCATTCAGGGGCCCAAGGCAGAAGACCTTGTTGCACGGGTCTTTGGCGAGCGCATTCGCTCGATCCGGTATTTCGGCTACGATACGGTTGAATTCGAGGGCAAACGGATGGTTCTGGCGCGGTCCGGCTATTCCAAACAGGGCGGATTTGAGCTTTATGTGGAGGGATGGCAACGCGGCGAGCCGGTCTGGGACACCTTCATGCGTGAGGGGGCGGATTTGAACGTGCGGGCCGGCTGTCCGAACCTGATCGAGCGCATCGAGGGCCAGCTCCTGTCCTACGGCAACGACATGACCCGCAACAACACGCCGCATGAATGCGGCCTTGGCCGGTTTTGTCAGACCAGGGAGGCGATCGGCTGCATTGGCCGCGACGCCTTGCTGCGGGTGGCGGTCGAAGGTCCGGTCCGGCAGATCCGCAGCATTGCGATTGACGGCGATCCGGTCCCGCCGTGCACCGACCTGTGGCCGATTTTCGCCGGCGGCCGCCAGGTCGGCACGGTGAGTTCGGCTGCCTATTCACCCGACTACCGCACCAACGTTGCGATCGGCATGGTGCGCATGACCCATTGGGACAACGGCACCCGGGTCCAGGTGGACACGCCGCACGGCATCCGCGCCGCCACCGTGTGGGACAAACCCTTCACCCAGCAAGACCGCAATTGAAACACCGTCCAAGAGGATCTCATGACATTCAAAGCCCTGCTTGTTGAAAAGGACGACGACGGAAAAACCCACGCTTCTGTTCAGGAACTGGAGGACAGCCGTTTGCCGAGCTCTGATGTGACGGTCGCGGTTGAGTACTCCACGCTCAACTACAAGGACGGTTTGTGCATCGGGCCGGGCGGCGGGCTGGTCCGCACGTACCCGCACGTTCCCGGCATCGATTTTGCCGGTGTCGTCGAGGACTCCTCCGACGACTGGTACAAGCCCGGCGATAGGGTCGTTCTGACCGGATGGCGTGTTGGAGAGGCGTGGTGGGGCGGCTATGCCCAAAAAGCCTGCGTAAAGGGTGAATGGCTTGTGCCGCTCCCCGAAGGCCTGACCACCCGTGACGCGATGGCCATCGGGACAGCCGGATTTACCGCCATGCTGGCCGTTATGGCGCTCGAAGATCACGGATTGACGCCGGACAAGGGGCCGGTTCTGGTCACCGGCGCGGCCGGGGGCGTCGGTTCGGTGGCGACGGCAATCCTTGGCAAGCTCGGTTATGAAGTGGTCGGCGTGACCGGCCGGCCCGAGACGACGGACTATATCCGCGGTCTCGGCGCGGACCGGGTGATCGACCGCTCTGAAATCAACGAGACTGTCAAACGACCGCTCGAAACCGAGACATGGGCCGGATGCATTGATGCGGTTGGCGGCAAAATGCTGGCGCGGGTGCTGGGACAGATGAAATACGGGGCGTCGGTTGCCGCCGTCGGTCTTGCCGGCGGCGCGGACTTGCCGGCAACGGTCATCCCGTTCCTGTTGCGCGGGGTCAACCTGCTTGGCATCGACAGCGTGATGCGGCCTTATGATGATCGGATCACGGCCTGGAACCGTCTGGCGACGGACCTGCCGATGGACAAGCTTCACGACATGATCCGGCCGGCAACACTTGCTGATCTGCCAGACCTCGGCCGCGCGATTTTGAAGGGCCAGGTGAAGGGCCGCGTCGTCGTTGACGTGAACGTCTGATCCGGTTCGATTGCGCCGTCCCGGCCATCCTCCGGGTCGGAGCTGTCCGCCGGAATGTTGCCGCTGATTCGGGTTGCATCGCGGCCGATCCTTCCCTATAAGCACGCGGTCCAGAGTCGCCCGGCTCTTTGGGGCGGGTTCGTGCGCGTTACGCGCAAAAGAACCGGTTGCCAAAATCGCAGGGCATGCCGTGGCGGCTTCGTGATGCACCAACAACAAGCGCCGGGTTTACCGACGCGCCAATGAAAGGATGCAAAATGCCCAAGCTGAAAACCAAGTCTGGAGCCAAAAAGCGCTTCAAACTGACGGCGACTGGCAAGGTGAAAACCGCTCAGGCCGGCAAGCGCCATGGCATGATCAAGCGCACGAACAAGTTCATCCGCAAGGCCCGTGGCACGACCACGCTCAGCGAGCAGGATGCACGGATCGTCAAGCAGTTCCTGCCTTACGCGTAACCCGCCCCGATAAAGAAGGAGTTTTCCCATGTCTCGCGTCAAACGGGGCGTTACCGCACACGCCCGCCACAAGAAAGTTCTCAAGGCCGCCAAGGGCTACTATGGCCGCCGCAAGAACACGATCCGCGTCGCCAAGCAGGCCGTCGAAAAGGCCGCGCAGTACGCCTATCGCGACCGCAAAGCCAAGAAGCGGAATTTCCGTTCGCTCTGGATCCAGCGCATCAATGCGGCCACGCGCCAGCACGGCATGACCTACGGCCGGTTCATCGATGGTCTGAACAAGGCCGGTGTCGAAGTCGACCGTAAGGTTCTGTCCGACCTTGCCATTCACCAGCCGGACGCCTTCAAGGCGCTGGTCGACAAGGCCCAGGGCGCCCTGGCTTGACCGGTCTGATCAATCACGATCATGACGTGAAAAAACGCGCCGTCCGGGCGCGTTTTTTATTCCGGCATCCCAGACATCGCCGGCTTAGTTGACGCCTGCCCTGCGTACCGCCAAGCATAGACATCTCCTGAATTGGCCTCATCCGGTAGTGCTTCCACGGCTGCGAACAGGTCGGCGGCCTCCACCGGCGCATCCAGTGCGAAGACCTGGCTTTCACCAAGTGCGAAATTGAAGCGGTACGGTCCAAGGGCCAATAACCGCTCGACACAGGTGCGCACAAGGTGCCGTTGAATGGTCGTAAACTCGAAGGAGAGCGCCTTGAGCGCGGTCGACAGACCGGACAGGACATCCGGCTCAAATCCCTCGACATCGATCTTGACAAAATCCGGAACGCCATACCGCGCAATCAGGCTGTCAAGCGTCACACAAGTTACAGTCTGGACGTCATCCCAGGCTTGACCTTCCCACCCCGGCGCGTCCGCCGCTGCCTCGACGAACGCCTTTGAGGCGGTCGTCACCGTCGGATTGGCTTCATTGACGATCAGGGTCAAATGCCCGTCGCAGGCACCACATGCGACCTCCACCAATTGCACGTTCTCATCACGGCCGTACATCAGTTGCAACGCCCGCATCGGTAACGTCTGCGGCTCGACCGCCACCACACGCGCGCCGACCCGGCGAAAGGAGGCGATCCGGTCGCCGACATGCGCGCCAATGTCAAACGCAAGCTCGCCAGGCCGCAATAGCTTGGCATGGAGCCGGTCCATGGCTTCTGCCCGCGCGTGATCGCGATGATAGATGGTCAAAGACCGGATGACGCCGGAAAGCGCAATGGACGGCATTCGAAGCAGCTCCTTTGGGATCGTGAGATGCCCGCCGCCGCGCCGGTCCGGGCCCGTTTCACTCTCCCCACATTCCCCGCAATTCATTCACATGCCAATCAACTCGTTAAACTTTTTTCTCAAGAAGCTGGGAAATCCGGGGCCCAAAGGTTAACAAGCCCTTATATGTGGCATGAGGATTGCGACACGGCAGAGAGGCATACACCAGATGTGCCATTCTGAAATAGGCAGAGGCAAAAGTCCGTGCAGGTAAACCCGGTTTCCGCCCTTGGGCGTTCCAATTTGAAGCGTAGGCGGTCCGCCGAAGACGAGCCAGGGACCGATCGGGCCCTTGCGCCCGCCCGGTCGACCCTACCCGCCGTCACGTGGGTGGAACCTTCGCTAGCACCTGAACGCATTCCATCGCGTTACCGCCCGAATGCCGCGTTTCTTGCGCACCTGATCGCCACCCGCGACCATCACCCGCAAACCCGCCTGCGCCGGCAGACTGAGCCGCAAACCGGCACCGACGCCTACCGCGCCGTCGCGGCGCTACCGCGCCAACGGGTGGCCGGACAGGTGATTTCGACATTCCGGTAAAAGGGTGAAACGCCGCCTGGCGCCGTGCACTCCGATTAGAGCGTCGGGCGTTTATGTGGAAACATATCCGGTTGCGTCAAAGTAGTTCCAGCATTCCTGGGGTTCGAACATGT
>JAEPNV010000006.1 GCA_017643215.1 Roseibium sp.
GGCTGACAATGAACATCCCACAACCGGTTTAAACCGGACAGTAGTGGATCAAGTCCGGCAATGACGAAGGGAGGGATCGTTTGTGGTCATTCTGGACTGCGCGGCGCAGCCGGAGAGCCGGAATCGGGGCGGCATGGTGCAAGGCGCGGGACCGAGGAACCGCCACGGCCACAGTGGTTCGCCGATCCCGGGTCGCGCCTTTGGCTCGCCCGGGAGGACGTCCCGTGGGAGCGGGTGCGGCTGTCGTCCCACGATCGTCATCCCCGCCGCCGAGCGGGGATCTAATCCAACGATCAGCGGACCGGAACCGCGGGAAAAACAGGTCGCAAATCGCGTCCCTCAATCCCGACGCCAAACGCCTCCCGTTTCTTATCGGGATCACGGATATGCGCTCGGATTGGACCGGTCGACAAATGCGACGAGCCAATCGAGTGCCGGAGTGGTGTGGTCGGTTCGGTACGCCATCCCGTTTTTGAGGTCCAGCGGGCAATCCGGCACATCAATGGTTTGGGTGTTGTGCGGAACACGGGATCTCAACTCCACCGGCAAGAGTGCCGTTCCAATTCCCGCCGACGCTGCGCTCGCGGCCGACAGAAACGACGGCGCTTCTGCGGTGATCTCCGGTGTGATTCCGATCGCATTGGCCGAGCTGATGAAGGCATCGTAAAGGCGCGGCGCGCGCCGCCGTCCGTAAAACACAAACGGTTGGCGCACAATGTCCTTCCAGGATCTAGACCCGGGCGCGGCGGACTTACCTTTCCTTTGAAGGGCAAAGAATTTTGAAGGGGCCATCGGCACAACGGTGACATCGGACCGGTCGAGCGGCGGGTGAAGAAAGCCGGCATCGATGTCGCCGGCTCCGAGTGCGCTTTCCTGGTCCACCGTCCCGAGTTCCCGCAACTCAATCTCGATCTGCGGATGCGCGTCCCGAAACCGGCCGATCAGCGCCGGCGCCGGGCCGAGCATGGCGACCGTGGTCATTGCCACACGCAGAACATGCTGCTTGCCGCGCGCGAGTGCCGACGCGACGCGCCGGCCCTGCTCGATGCGGTCGAGGATTGCCCGGGCCTCGAAGAGGAAGTGATAACCAACCGGCGTCAGGCGGACGTCCCGCTTGGTTCGGGCGAACAGTTCGACGCCGAGTTCGTCCTCAAGCCGTTTTATATGCACCGACAGCACCGATTGAGCCACGCCAGCGCGTTTGGCGGCCCGCCCGAAATGCAGTTCTTCGGCAAGAATGACAAACAAACGAAGGCGCCGCGTGTCCATGGCAAGGTTCGGAATTGAGTAATCGTTTTTGGCGATCAGTCCGATGAAAACAAGAATTTCCGTTTCATCGCATGTCCCCCATCTAGCGGGTTGTAGATCATGAATCTCCACAATGAAAAGGGCTATCCGTGATGAAACCACTGATTGGCGGGTTTTTGAGCTTATCGCTTATCTCGATTTTTCCGTCGGGGACGTTCGCCGAAACACCGTACGCCGCGTTCGAGGGCGGCAAGCTTGTCGCGATCAGCGACGGCGATATGCTGGCCTCGGCCTATGTGAATGGACAACTCGGGCCAGAGGAGGCCGGGGACGCGTTGATCGTGGCGACGGTCAGCCCCGATCTCAGTACCCTTGAGACCGCGACCGTGACGGTGTCGAACTCGGTCGCGGGCGCGCCGACCGCGGTCGCGGTCACGCCGGACGGCCGTTTCGCCGTCGTCTCAGAATCCTTCGGGCCCCGAGGTCCGGACGGGCAGACGTTTGCTGATCTGCCGGTCGGAAGTCTGCTGACCCTGGTGGACATATCGAATGAAGACGCGCCCGAAGTCGTTCAGGAAGTCTCGATCGGAACGCGGCCGGAGGGCCTTACCCTCAGCCCTGCCGGCGACATGGTCGCCATCGCCATGCACCCGGCCGACGGGCGCGGCATCGCATTTGTTCCGCTGGAAGACGGCCAATTTGGGGAACCGAGTTTTGCCGCCGTTCCAGGAACCGCGCCCGAAGACCGTCTCAGCCATGTGGAATGGCATCCCTCCGGCGAATTCATCGCGATCACGGATGTCAACCGCGCGATCGTGCGGTTTGCGCGGGTCGTTCGGGACGCCAGCGGCGTTTCACTTGAGGCATGGGGCAACCCGGTGCTGGTATCCAAGTATCCGTTCATGGGCCGGTTCTCCCCGGACGGCCGTTTCTTCCTGACCGGCAATCTCTATTGGGGTGGAGATGTGGTTGGCATCTGGACCGAAGCACCGGCCGGCGACGTGACATCGATTCGCTTTGCGGCCGCGGCGGGCGACAACGGTCCGCGGCATTTTCTTGTCGGGCGTGCGGCGACCGGCATTTCACCGGAAGGGATTGCGATTTCGCCGGACGGCGAATGGGCGGTGACCACCAACCTTGAAGTGTCCTACGCGCCGGCCGACGATCCCCGGCACACGCCGTACGCGTCCTTGACCTTGATTGACATCGACCGCGCGACCGGCCGGCTTGATCCGGTCGGAACGTTTGCATTCGATGGGATCCTGCCGGAGGCGGCGGTGTGGGACGCATCGAGCCGGTTTGTGGCCGTCGTCAATTATGATCAGCTCGATCCGTCGAGGCCCGGCGGCTCGATCGACTTCTGGAGGCTTGTCGACGGGACCAACCCGGCGCTGGTGAAGTTGCGGCCGTCCATTGAAACGCCGCACGGCCCGCACTCGATTGTCCTGTCGAATTGACGCGTTGCGTCCGGGCATTCGCGTGTTTGGTTTGCCCGGACACCGGTCTCCAAAAACACTGGTCGCATCTGCCGGTTTCGCGTCCGGCTCTTGCGGCACCCGTGTTGCCGGGCGCGCGGCGATGCCGCCCTTGGGGCTGATCACTCGCGCAGTTGCATCACTGGACCGCCCGGCTTTGACTTCACTGCGCCGGCTGTTGAACAGCGCCAAAACGGCGCCGATAGTCCTTCGGCGCAAGACCGGTCAGCTTCTGAAACACCTTTCGAAATGCGGATGGGTCCGCGTAGCCGACCTCCCATGCGATTTGGTCCACCGGCCGGACCGTGAGTTCAAGATTTTCGCGTGCTTTGGCGATGCGCACATTCTGGATATATTCGGTCGGCTTGTGGCCCGTCGCTTTGGCAAAGCGGCGCAAAAAGGTCCGCTCGCCGAGCTTTGCGGCCTCTGCAAGCTCCTTAAGGCTGTGGGGCGCCGCACTTTCTGCGTGAATGGCGTGCTGAACCTTCAAGATCGTCTCGTCGCCGTGATCGAAGCGTGGCACGAATGGGGTGAAGGGCCTTTGCGACTGCCGCGGCGGATCAATCAGAAGAAAGCGCGCTGTGGCCAGCATGACGCTGGGCCCCAGCAGCCGTTCCACCAGGGTCAGGCCGAGATCGGTCCACGCCAGAATGCCCCCGGCCGTGATGATGTCGCCATCGTCGAGGATCATGTGCTCGTCGGCCACGTCGATCATCGGAAAGCGGGCCAGAAGTTGCTTGGCAAACGCCCAGTGGGTCGTCACGCGGCGGCCGTCGATCAGCCCGCTTTCCGCCAGCACAAAGGCGCCCGCGCAGACCGAACAGACCCGGCTGCCGCTGCCATGGCATGCCCGCAGCCACTGGGCCGCAGCGGGCATCGGGCGCATATCCTCCGGCACAATGATGCTTGGTGGCACGATCACGTAGTCGAGGTTGTGCGCTGCGCCCGGGTGGCTGTCAAAAACGCAGGTCAGCGGCGGGTCAGATCCCTCTTCCGCCGACACCCAATGGCTGACCCGGACAATCGGCTTGGGCGCTGAACCCGTCCACTCGCTGGCGATCTGGAAGAGGTCGGTCAGGCCATGGACTGCGGCCAACTGGCAGTCGGGATAGATCAGGAGGCCGATCTCGGCCACACAATGCTCCGGGGCGTTTGTCACTTTTGCCTCGTAAGATGTCATTTTCGCCAATCCGAAGTCGTAAGCGCATTCGTTATCTCTGTCCATGTCGAAACGACGGCAGACCCGCCAAGGAGAAAGACGATGACGCACATCAAACACAACGGGATTTCGCTCAACCGGCGCGGCGTTCTTTTGACCGGCGCCGCCGCCATCGCCGTCGCCGCCTTGCCACGCGTAGTGGCCGCATCAACCCAATCGGACATTGAAGGAGTAGGGACAATGGCCACAATCACCACCACCGACGGGACAAAGATCTTTTACAAGGATTGGGGTCCGAAAGAAGCTCAGCCGATCGTTTTTCACCACGGCTGGCCGCTTTCGGGCGATGATTGGGACAGCCAGATGCTGTTCTTCCTGTCGAAGGGCTACCGGGTGATTGCCCATGACCGGCGCGGTCACGGCCGGTCGGACCCGACCGATTTGGGCCACGACATGGATACTTACGCTGCCGATGTCGCCGAGCTTGTGTCGGCGCTGGATCTGAAAAACGCGGTTCATGTCGGCCATTCAACAGGCGGCGGCGAGGTCGCCCGTTATGTCGCCCGCGCCGAACCGGGCCGTGTCGCAAAGGCCGCGCTGTTGGGCGCCATTCCGCCCCTGATGCTGAAAACGTCCGACAATCCGGACGGCGTGCCGATGGAGGTCTTTGACGGCCTGCGCGCCGGCCTTGCAGCCAACCGGTCGCAGTTCTTCCTCGATGTCGCCTCCGGCCCGTTCTACGGCTTCAACCGGGACGGCGTCGACGTCAACCAGGGCCTTGTTCAGAACTGGTGGCGGCAGGGCATGATGGGCAGTGCTTCGGCCCATTACCAATGCATCGCGGTCTTTTCGGAAACCGACCAGACGGAAGACCTGAAGGCCATCGAGGTTCCGGTCCTGGTGCTTCATGGCGACGATGACCAGGTTGTGCCGATCGGATATTCCGCGGACAAGGCGATCAAGCTCTTGAAGAACGGCACCCAGAAAACCTATGCCGGCTTCTCCCACGGGTTTTTCGCCACCCACCCGGACGAGGTCAACGCGGATCTTCTCTCATTTATCGAGAGCTGATGATGGAGAAGGGGCGGGGCCTGCATTACTCAGGCCCCGTGTCCGTCGGCAGCCGGTTTCGCGCCGCTGTCTTTTTGTTCGCGGCGGATCCCGATGGCGGCCGCCGCAAAGGCCATTGTCTGACACAAACACAGTTTTTGTCGAGCGCTCATGGTCATGGTCCTCGGATGACTTTAGTTGTCGGCAACGCCCAATATCCGGACGAGGAGTTCGCGCTGGCTGCGCGTTCCCGTTTTGTCGAACACCCCTTGAAGCTGGTTGCGGGCGGTGTTGCGTGTGACGCCCAACTTGTCCGCCGCCGCCGTCAGACTGGAGCCATCGGACAGCGCCGCGACCAGGTTTCTCTCGGCCCTGGACAGCCGGAACAGGCGGGAAATCGTATCGGCCGCCGTGTCGCGGGTGGCCATGGGATCACGAACATAGACAAGGACGCCCGGTTGCTCGTGACCGGAGCCGGCCGGACGGCTCAACGGGATTGCCTGCGCGATCGATGGAACGCGATCCTCTGACTTCAACAGCGTTTCCGACGTCACACCCGCCAGGCCGGCCGAAATCATGGCGGCAAATCCCCGCAACGAGCGCCGATCGGCCGCCGTCAAGGTCCCATTTTTCAAGATGAGGAAATCCTGAGCGTCAAGCATCTTCCGGCCGGCCATATTGGCCTGCAGGAATCGTCCGTCAGGGGTGAGGGAAAAGATCGCCCAGGGCAGGTGATCCGGGGTCCAAGGGGACCGAGCATCCTTGTTGGGTCTTGGCTCATGTCGTTTTGACAGGCGCCACGCGTGTCCCACCGAACGGGCGAGCATTTCGAATTTTGCGATGTCTTCGCCGCCCGGATGGGATCGGTGCTTGTCAAATTCGACGGAATGAAAAACGGAAATGTCACCGTCATCGTAAAGGCGCGATCCCAAAAAGTATCGAAACCCGGATATCCGATCCAGCCATTCGTAAAACTCGTGGCGGTCCATGCCGCGATCGTCGATGAACCGGCCCTCATATGCGACGTGACCGGGAGCATGGCGCAGCGAATACTGCATTCTCGGATTGATCGAATTGATATGCCGATCGTAGCCACTGTCGCCAATAATAAGGTTGGGCGTGATCCAATCGACGATCTCACCGGTTTTGCGGTTCAGCTCGAAAATGATCCCGCCACCGCCGCCGAGATGGTCAATGATGGTCTGAAGCACATCGACCAGCGCCAACTCGCCGGCGGCAGCTTCAAGTAAATCTCTTTGGATGCTCGTGATTTCGTGACTGGACACAAGTGGACCCTTCGAGCGCATTCGACATCCCGGTCGCATTTACAAGCCATCAGCCGAGTAAAACACACATGCGCTGAATTCAAAATCGTTGGCCCGGGGGAGCGGTGGTTCAAGTGTACTAAAACGGAGCGGCTGGCGCGTTTTCCGCAATATACACCCATGATATATTTTGCGTTCGACCCGACAAGAACAATTGATCTGGGGACGTGCATTGGGTGGCGAGACCGCGGACATATTGACCGAACACTGGTTCGGCGTAGAGGAATTCAGGATCAAGTCGTGCTGGGACCTTTGCGTGCCGGAGCAGCACGTGCGGACGATAC
The DNA here is from genome assembly GCA_017643215.1 of Roseibium sp. Lineage (GTDB taxonomy): Bacteria > Pseudomonadota > Alphaproteobacteria > Rhizobiales > Stappiaceae > Roseibium. The sequence continues at coordinate 6,542 of JAEPNV010000006.1, forward strand.
TCAATGATCCGATGTCAATTCTGGATTGGTGGCCGGCGGTGTTCATGCACGGCGAAGTCCTTGAGCAGCCCGATGACACGCTCGTTGGCTTCACAGCCCGTTTTCACACGAAAGGCTTCCTGCCGCATACGTTTCAATTCGTCGCGAGCATCGTTGAACTGACCGCCAGCGGGATCGTCATCAAGACGACGGGCGATTTCGACGGCATGGGCACCATCCTCATAAGCGAATGCAACGGGAAGTCAAAAGTGACCGTGGAATGGCGCGTGTGGGTAAAACATCCCTATATCCAGCCATTTCTGCGCATTTTGAAACCGGTTTTCGTGTGGAATCATCTCTGGGCGATGCGACAGGGGCGGAAGGGGCTGGAATCCCTGCTGCTTGGCGGCGGCGGCCGCTGGCAGCGTGCGCAACAGCCGACATTTCCGCACAACCTTGCCGCCTTGCGCATCCCCAGCAAATGGCGCTTGTAGTCCTTTGTTCGCGGGCTTTGCCAGTCTCGTCATCCGGCATCCCTTGTCCGTCATCGGCATGGTGTTTTGCGCTCTGGTAGCGGCGGCCCTGGGCATGTCACAGTTGCAGTTCGATGATGGCTATGAAGGCATCTTTTCATCGAGGACGCCCGAGTATCAGCGCTATTTGGCGTTCAAGCGCGGGTTCTCGGACACCAGCACAAACATCGCCATACTGGTCCGCTCCAGCACCGGTTTTGACACCGCAGCCCTTCACCAGCTCCAAGAGCTGGCCCTCGACGTGCATCTTCTGGACGGAGTTGAGGCGGTGTTCTCGCTTTTCAGCCTTCAGCGGTTCAACACCGATACCCAGGAACTGGAACCGGTCTTTCAAGATCTGGAAGGAGAGGACCTGGACCGCCTGATTGAGGAAGCCGCGCAAACGTCCTTTTCCGGTCTTTCGCTCATTTCCGACGACGGCAAAAAGACCACGCTCATTGTGTCATTCGATGACGCTTATGAGCGTCTTCGAAATGCACAACGGGGATTGGACGGCCTTCGGCAACTGACCGGCGCCTTTTCCACGGCCACATCGATGGAGGCGGTGGTCTCCGGTCTCTTGCCGATCCGGGAACGGGTTGTCCAACAGGTCAGACTGGACCAGCCGGTCATCAATCTGCTCGGCGCCATCCTCGGATTTTGCGTTTCTCTTTACATCTTCAAAAGCGTTTGGATCGCGCTTTTGAATGGCGTGGCACCGGTCGTCGCGTTGGTGCTGAGCCTTGGATTTCTTGGTCTGTTCGGGTTCAACATCAACGTCATCAACACGGCCTTGCCCGTACTGATCCTTGTCCTGGCAAGTTCCGATTGCACGCACATGACCTATGAATTCCGCAACCAGTTTCGGGCCGGGTCAAGAGCCGAAGACGCAATCCATACGGCAACGACCGAAACGGCGCCGGCGTGTTTCCTGGCATCGATCACCACGGCCCTGGCTTTTGCGAGCCTGTCTTTTTCCTCTTCCCCGATCATCCGCGAATTGGCGATCGGCGGGGCGATGAGTGTGCTTTTGGGCCTTGGCGCGGTGTTGCTGATCCATCCGGTTGTCTTTCTGGTCGCAAGCCGGTTCCGGCCCGTTGGTGCGGCTTTGACCAGGCCGCTTAGCGCCGACACCACGCTGAAAGAGCGCCGTCTCCTGTTTGAATGGTTGTTGGCCCGGAAAACGCCGATTGTTGCATGCGGTCTTGCCTGCGGCGGCGTGGCGGTGTGGCTGTCGCTGCCCCTTCAGACGAGTTACCGGTTTTTTGAAAACATCAATCCGGACGACCATCTGGTGGAAGCGCTCGCCGAATTGGAGGCGTTTTCCGGGCCCATGACGTCCATCGAGTTTCCGGTGGCCATCGCCGGCCGGGGCGATTTATTGGCCGCGCAACAGCTCGCGGAGATCGGCCGGATCCACGAGGCGCTGGAAGAATTCGAAAACGCCGCGTTTGCCGTGACCTCTGTCCACACGCTCGGCCGGTTTCTGCAATCCCAGGGGGCGGCAAACTCACCGGAAAACCTCAACGCCGTACTTGAGATCCTGCCGCCGCAATATCTGCATCGGATTATCCGGCAAGACCGGGATGGTTACCTTCTCAGTGTGCTGGTGCCCGATATCGGCTCTGAAAGACTGATCGCCTTGAGCCAGCGGCTTTGGCGTGAAATTGAACGGCATCCAACATCCGCCATTGATATTGCACAGCCAACCGGACTGTTGTCACTGTCCGCGGAGCGGTCTGACAAACTGATCAAACAGCTTGTGCTGAGTTTCCTGGCGGCGGCACTCGCCTGCCCGCTATTGATCGGGTTTTGGTTCCGGCGTGTCGATTTTGCTGTGTTTGCCATCATCCCGAATCTGCTGCCGGTCGTCATGATCGGAGCCTGGCTGCACCTCAGCGGCAATGACCTTCAATTTGCCAGCGCATTGGCATTGACGATCGCCTTCGGGATCGCGGTCGACGATTCAATCCATGTCTTCAATCGCCTTGACCTTGAGACCAAGCGAAACGCCGGAAGACGGACCCAGGAGGTCATCGTTGCCGCGATGGTCCGTGTCAGTCCGGCTTTGATCACGACCACCGTCATTCTGTCCGCGGGCCTGATCACCGTTTTGTGGAGCGACATGCCCATGATCGAGTATTTTGGTCTACTGTGCATCGCCACGTTTTTTTTGGCGTTGGTCACGGATGTGTTCCTGCTGCCCGGTCTTGTCTCCCTGGGAACCGGACGCCAACGTAAACTTTTGGACCGATCCGAATGAAGCGTGCGTTGATCCTTGCTGTCCTGGCTTTTATGTTTGCCGGACAAATCAGCCTGCCAGCGGCGGCGGCGGAAGGTTCGAACTTGGCCTCCATGGCCGGAACCTGGTCCGGCGAGGGTTTTGTGCGCCAACGCAGTTTCGACGAGAAACAGCGCGTGAAATGCAAGATCCGGGTGACGCTTGCCGGCGCAGACCGGACCAAGATCAACGGACGCTGCGCGACGGCCGCCCGGTCCCACAAAGTCGCAATGGAAATCACCACATCGGGAAGCGGAAATCGGGTGTCGTCGGTCGGCAGTGTGTCCGGCAGCGCCCAGCCTTTTGTGTTCAATGGCCGCCGGAACCGGACCGGATTTACACTCTATCTCGCCGAACCGATAAAGCAGAACGGGCGGACCATTACGTCCAGAACGTCGATCCTGTTGCCTGACCGCGCAACCCTGTCCATCTCCCAGATCGTTCAGGACATGGTTACCGGTCAGAAAATCGATGCCATGCGCATTACGCTTACAAGATAACTCCGCGCTATTGCTCGCGGTCCGCGGACCTCGCACCAACAGAAAAACCCACGGGCCGGCGGCAAGCGGGTTTTTCAGATCATCGGCGCATCAATTTAAAACCGGGACTCCGATCATTGCCGCAGAATCAGCTCCATGAAGACGTCGTCACCGGTGCCGCCGAGGATGATGAGGGCACCGAAGCCGTCTTAATCCTCTCAGGGATTGGATTTGCAGGAATTGGCCGGGACAGCGATGCCGCCAATTGTGGCATTGCCTCCCGAACAATTGCAGGCCGTCGTGCTGGTGACCGGATTTCCTTCGGTGCACAGAGCTTGCGATGTCAGTGGTTGACTACAAGATGCGCCGGCTCCGCTCGCCGAACAGGTCAAAGGTCCGCGCCCGGCAACCGATGACTGGCAAGACGCGGAGCAACCGGTCGCCAGGGCCATTGGCGTGAAGGCAATCGGCTCCGTTGGGTCTGATTTTTCTGCCGCGAATGCGCTGTTTGAAAGGAAAACGAGACTGAGTGCGATGAATGCTGTCTTCAGTATTTGTGTCATAACAGAACGTCCTCCCAGACCGGACTGAATGACATTCATTATACCATATATTGCATGTTATATCGATATGCGCGCAAAAGTTAAAATATACAATCCAAAAGGTTGGATAAAGGTGTCTGCTGGTCGAGTGCTTGCGGGAAGGTCCGTCACTGACAAAAAATAACCCGCCAACCTGCCGGTCAGCGGGCTTTACCGTTTGGTGGCAGAAGACAATGACTGTCTTCAAGGTCGGGCCATCTATCCCAGGTTCAGCTCCTTGAAAAAATCGTTGCCCTTGTCGTCGATGACAATGAAGGCCGGGAAGTCCTCGACCTCGATCCGCCAGATCGCCTCCATGCCGAGATCCTCGAACTCCACGACCTCGACCTTCTTGATGCAATCCTGGGCCAGGCGCGCGGCCGGCCCGCCGATGGAGCCGAGATAAAATCCGCCATGGGCCTGGCAGGCCCGGCGCACCTGGGCCGAGCGGTTGCCCTTGGCCAGCATCACCATGGAGCCGCCGGCGGCCTGGAACTGGTCGACAAAGGCATCCATGCGGCCCGCGGTCGTCGGTCCGAACGAGCCGGACGGCATGCCCTCCGGCGTCTTGGCCGGGCCGGCGTAGTAAATCGGATGGTTCTTGAAATAATCCGGCAGTGGCTCGCCGGCTTCCAGCTTGGCGCGCAGCCGTGCATGGGCGGCATCGCGCGCCACGATCAGCGTGCCGGTCAGCGACAGCCGGGTCTTGATCGGGTGGCGGGTGAGTTCGGCAAGGATTTCCGGCATTGGCCGGGAAAGATCGATCTTGACCACCTTGTCGGACAAGTGATCGTCGGTCACTTCCGGCAAATACTTTTCCGGATGCATTTCAAGCTGTTCCAGGAAAATCCCGTCCTTGGTGATCTTGCCGACCGCCTGCCGGTCGGCCGAGCAGGAGACCGCAAGGCCGATCGGCAGCGAGGCGCCGTGGCGCGGCAGTCGGATCACCCGGACATCATGGCAGAAGTATTTGCCGCCGAACTGGGCGCCGACGCCGGTCGCCTGGGTCAGTTTGTGGATTTCCGCCTCAAGCTCCGTGTCGCGGAACGCGTGGCCGAGTTCGGACCCGGCCGTCGGAAGGCCGTCCAGATAACGCGCGGAGGCAAGCTTGGCGGTCTTGAGGGTCATTTCCGCGCTCGTGCCGCCGATCACGACCGCCAGATGATAGGGCGGGCAGGCGGCGGTGCCGAGCGTGAGGATCTTTTCCTTCAGGAAGTCGACCAGCCGGTCATGGGTCAACAAAGACGGCGTGCCTTGAAACAGGAACGTCTTGTTGGCCGATCCGCCGCCCTTGGCCATGAACAGGAATTTATAGGAATCCTCGCCGTCCGCGTAGAGTTCGATCTGCGCGGGCATGTTGTTCTTGGTGTTCTTTTCCTCGAACATGGAGATCGGCGCGAGCTGCGAATAGCGCAGGTTCTTCTTGAAATAAGCGTCCCGGGCGCCTTCGCCGAGCGCGGCCTCGTCCGATCCGTCCGTCCAGATCCGGCGGCCCTTCTTGCCCATGATGATGGCGGTGCCGGTGTCCTGGCACATGGGCAGCACGCCGTGGGAGGCGATGTTGGCGTTTTTCAAGAGATCGAAGGCAACGAACTTGTCGTTCTCGGTCGCCTCCGGATCGTCGAGGATCGTTTTGAGCTGCGCCAGATGACCGGGCCTCAGGAAGTGGTTGATGTCCTTGAAGGCTTCCTCGGCCAGAAGGCGCAGGCCCTCCGGCGCGACCATCAAGACCTCCTCGCCGTTGAACATTGCGGTCGATACAAAGTCGGAGGTCAGCTTGCGGTAGGGCGTGGTGTCGCCGCCTTGCGGGAAGAGGGCGCCGTGCTGATAGGCGGGCGGGGTAAGGGGAGCATTCATCGCAACAGGCCTTTTGGACTGGCAGGCGCGCGGCCGGAGCTGCGCGCGCTGGTGGAAGGGACTGCCCTTCTCATAAGGCAAAAGGGCCGGCAACGCCAAGCGCTCCGGCCCTCACAATTCGGTTGCCGCGGGGAATTCCCTACCGGTTGGCGGTCAGATCGAAGGTGACCGTGACCGCAGCCGCCACCTGGTCAAGCCCGACGCCTTCTCCGACGCCGAACACGGTCCGGTCCAGGGTGGCGGTGCCCTTCGCCTGCGCCGTGTCGCCGTCAATCTCCAGCGTGAAGGTCAGCGTGACGGGCTGGCTGATGCCGCGGATCCTCACCGTGCCGTCGGCCACGTAGGTGTTGCCGTCGACCAGGCGCACGTCCGTTGATGTGAACTCGGCCGCCGGAAACTGGCCGGCGGCGAACCACTGATCCCCGGGCAGCATGCCATCCAATTGACCAATGCCGGTTGTTGTGGTCGCGGTCTGGATTTCGGCGCTGATTTCCGCCGCTTCCGGGGCGTCCGGGTCGAATTCGATGGCGGCCGTCCAGTCGGTGAATTGACCGGCGACCAGGTTTTCACCCTGGGCGACTTCAAATCCGAGGCGGCTGGTGTCCGGGTCAACGGTCCAGGCGCTGGCAACGGCCGCGGCCGGCATAAGCAACAATGGGGCGGCAAAGAGCGCCGCGGACAAGCGGGTCGTCAACATGGCGATGGGTCCTATCGGTTGTTTTTTGTTGGGACGGCGGATCAGCCGCCGTCCCGGGCCGGGACTGTGGACACCATACGCCGCAGTGTGGCGTCCCGATTGATGAAATGGTGTTTCAGCGCGGCCGCCACATGCACGGCCACCAGGGCGATCATGAACCAGGCGAGGTAAAAGTGGGCGGTCTTGAAGACGCCTTCGGCCTGTTCCTTCGTGCCGAGCGCTTCGGGGATCGGCAGGTGCGGAATGTTCAACACGTTGAAAACAACGGTCGGAATGTTCCACGGCGAGGCGGAGACCATCAGCCACCCGGTTGCCGGCATCAAGAACAACAGCGCGTAAAGCCCGGTATGGCCAAGATGGGCGGCCAGCCGCTCCCACGGTTTCATGCCCTCCGGGAGTTTGGGTGCCGGATTGATCAGGCGCCAGCCGAGACGCAGCACGACCAGGCTCAAGACCACAAAGCCGAAGGATTTGTGAAGCTGATAGAGCCGGAAGGTCAGCGGATCGGTCTGCGGCAGGCTGGTCATGTAGAGGCCCACGGCCAGCATGCCGAGGATCAGGAGCGCCATGGTCCAGTGAAACGCGATGGCGACATACCCGTATCCGGTCGCGGTGTTGCGGATCATTGCACTCTCCTTTTGTGGAGCCGGGGCAGCCGGTCCCGTTCGAGGGACCGGCCCCACCGTCAGTTGGTGGTCGTTACCGCCAGGGTTTCAGTATGGAACGTCACGGTGATCTCGTCGCCGACAAATGGAACGAAGCTGTCCATGCCGTAGTCGGAGCGTTTGACCACGGTGGTCACCTTGAAGCCGACGGCCGGTTTCTTGGCCATCGGATGTTCCCCCATCGCCGTGACGTCGACCGTCAGGGTCGCCGGCTTGGTGATGTCCTTGATGGTCAGGTCACCGGTCACCTCGAGCTGGTTCTCACCGACCTGTTCGACCGCAGTGCTCTTGAAGGTCGCTTGCGGGAACTTGGCGGCATCAAAAAAGTCCGGGCTCTTCAAATGTGTGTCGCGCTCGCCCCAGAACGTGTCGAGACTGTCGATCTCAATGGTGATTTCAATCGAGGAATTGGCGGGTGTGTCCGTGTCGATCAACAGCGTCGCGTCCCATTCGCCGAACCTTCCGTCCGTGGTGGAAAACCCGAGATGGTCATAGGTGAACGACAGGTTGGAATGCGATTTGTCGAAGTCATATGCGACAGGCTCGGCGAACGCGGCGCCGGTCAGCAGCGACAAGGCAAAGGCGGAGGAAGCAAGGCGAAACATGGTTGGTCCTTTGAATGTGAACGTTGGGCCGGCGCCCGGTCCCGAACGCCATGTCCCCAACGTAAGAACTTGCGGGGCTGTGACAATTTGACTGACTGTCCATCAGGTCTGAACAATGTGCAGACCGTCCGGCGCATTGGATCGGGGCACGTAGGACGGGGAGATGGTCCGGCAAGACGGCCGCACCGGTCTTGCCGACCGACAGACCCAGGCCGAGGCCCATCCGGTGTCATTTTTTCATCAAGCAAATCAGGCAGTCGTGTATAGACGCCCATGAAAGATCGCGCCCGCCGGATTGACCGGACCGAGGCGCCCGCCGGAGGAAAGAGGCCAACCCATGAAGACCGCGCGTATCGTTGCCCATCGGGGCGCGTGCCTGACTGCTCCTGAAAACACGCTCGCGTCGCTTGAGGCCGCGATCGCGCTTGGCGCGGAGGTGGTCGAGTTCGACATCCGCACCAGCCGCGACGGGGTGCTTTATGTGTTTCACGACGAAACCGTGGAGCGGACCACGAACGGCGCTGGACGGCTCGCCGACATGTTCTCCAGCGAGATCGACCTGCTGGATGCCGGGTCCTGGTTCGGCGCTGGCCATGCCGGCGAACGGGTGCCGCGTCTGGAGACGTTCCTTGACGCGTGCGCCGGGCGGATCGCGACCTACGCGGAAATCAAGGATGCCGATCCGGCCGCCGTGCGCGATATGCTCGCCGCGCGCGGTCTTTTGGCCGAAGCCTGGACCTTCTCCTTCGATCAGGCGATCCGCGCCGCGACCCGGGCCCAGGTGCCGGATTTCCGGCGGATGGTGCTCTTTCCGCAAGTCGGATCGGTCGCCGCGGCCGTTGCCCTGGACGCGTCGATCCTGGAATTTCACCTCGGCGACCTCACGGCCGACCGTGTCGCGGAGGCCAAGGCCGCCGGCCTGATCACCCAGATGTTTTATGCCGGCGCGGACGAGGACGTGTTCGAGCACGCGGTCCGCTGCGGCGTTGAACAGATGAACATTGACCACATCGCCGTGTTCCGACGTGTCGAGGCCAGGGTCCACGCCCAGGCGGCGTAGCGGCATCCGCTTCGGTGGGTGCCGGCGGCCAATGTCGTCGCGTGATGCCACGAGTGCTTTGGAAACGATGACGACCGACCGCTCCTACATCATCTGTACCTCTCCGCGCAGCGGCAGCACGCTGTTGTGCAAACTGCTGAAGGCCACCGGCATAGCCGGAGATCCCGACTCCTATTTCCACGAGCCCTCGATTGCCAGATGGCAAGCGTATTTGGGAATGACGCCGGACCCGGTGGCGTCCGAGCGTAAGGTTTTGGCGGCGGTTTTCCAGGCGGCGGTTGAGCGGGGACGCGGCGATAGCGGCGTCTTCGGATTGCGGCTGCAACGGCACAGTTTTAAGTTCTTTGTCGAAAAGCTCGCGGTTCTGCACCCGCGGCCGCGCGGCGATCTTGAGCGTCTGCAGGCCGCCTTTGGACGCATTCTGTTCATCCACCTGACCCGAACCGACAAGGTCCAGCAGGCGGTCTCCTATGTGAAAGCCAAGCAGACCGGCCTGTGGCACAAAGCGCCGGACGGCACGGAGCTGGAGCGGCTGTCTCCGCCACGCGGGCCGGTCTACGACGCAGAGCATCTGCGGTCCTGCTACGACCGGTTTGTGGCCGATGATGTGGGCTGGAACGCGTGGTTCGATGCGCTCGGCGTGACGCCGCTGCGCCTGACCTATGAACAAGTGTCCGGCAATCCGCGCGCGGCTTTGGAGGACGTGCTGGACGGTCTCGGATTGGACCGGGCCGCCGCTGAGGGCATTGTGCCCGGCGTTGCAAAGCTCGCCGATGCCACCAATCGGGAGTGGGAGACCCGGTTTCGTCAAGACCTTGGTCTGTCATGACCCCGGGGCCAGGGTTTAAAAAATCAAAGATCGTCAAGGGGCGGCCGTGACCGCCCTCCTGACCCTCATGGGCCTCGTCAGATCACATGGGATCCGAAATTGCGGGCCGTGTCGTGGAAGACCGCGTGGAGGTGCTGCGGCTGGTTGAAGAGGGTGGCGAACTCGATCAAAAGGTCAGGGCCGGTCAGCCGGTAATAGACCGACCCGTCAAGGTCCTCGCCGCCCCAGGCAAACCGCACGCCAGACAAATCCGATCTGTACAGGAACCGGGCCTGCCGATCCGCCAGGGGCCCGGGCAGGACGTCGGTCGTGTAGACCTCGATCAGCCGCGCGGCCATATCGGCTTGCTGCTGCGTCAGGTCGCCCAGCGGCACGCCGGCCGCCTCGGCCGCGATCCGGCCTTCCCCGCCGCGCGTTGAGCGGATGTTTCCAGGCGATCCGGACCAGACAAGGGCGCCGCGCCGGTTTGCCCCGGAAAGATCCTGAAACAGCCGCCGGCCCAGCACTTCTTCCTCCTTCAGCACCACCAGCCCGCGATGGGGCCCGGACGGAACCGTGTTGGGTTCGGAGGAAAACGCGCTTGGGGTCGTTGAGACGATCTCATCGTCCTTCATCGTGAAGGTCAGCGACAGATGGTGGCCTTCCCAGCGCCAGGACCAGGCGCCGGTTGCCGACGGTGTGCCGTAGATCTGCAGGCTGAAGCGCTCGCGGTTGCGGTCAGGCGATCCCTTGCCCCATTCGTCCCTGAGGATGTCCTGCTGGAGCATGATGTTCATGGCTTTTTCCAGGCCGGAGCGGCTTGTGCCGGTGCTCAACAGATCAAGCGCCAATTCTTTTTGGGCCGGGGTCATCTGTTCCAGCGCAAGGCCGGGGGCGCGGCGCGAGCCGAGCATGAAGTTCCAGGCCCGCCGGTTGCGATCATCGAAGGCGAACAGGGCGGCTGCGCGCTGCCGCTCGTCCAAGGTGTTTGTGAGCGCGGTTGCGCGCTCGCGCATCAAGGCACCGGATGTGCCGGACTGCGCGGCGCCTTGCTTGGGCAGCACCGTGGCAAATCCGACGATGGCGCCGGCGGAAAGCAGCGTGCGGCGGTCGATCGTCATGGCCTGACCCTTTCACCAAACCCGTTCCCGTTAAGGTGGGTCGGCTCGTGGATCAGACAACTCAAATCGGCGCGAGGCCGGACCGTTAACCTATGCGTTCGCGCGCGAGGATGGGGAGGGGAGCGCGGCCGCCTCAGACACCCAGGCCGCCGAGGCAGGCATATTTGAGGTTGAGGTAGTCGTCGAGGCCGTATTTCGACCCCTCGTTGCCGATGCCGCTGTCCTTGAAGCCGCCGAACGGCGCCACTTCCGTGGTGATGACGCCTTCGTTGACGCCGACAAGCCCGTATTCCAGCCGCTCCATGACGCGGAACGTGCGGCCGAGATCCTGTGTGTAGAAATAGCAGGCGAGACCATACTCGGTGTCGTTGGCGCGCGCGATCGCCTCGTCCTCGGTATCGAATTTAAACAGCGCCGCGAACGGCCCGAAGGTTTCCTCGCGGGCAACACGCATGTCGAGCGTCGCGCCGGTCACGAGCGTCGGGGCGTAGAAGGTGCCCGCGCCCTCAACGCGCGTTCCACCGGTCATCAGCGTCGCGCCTTTGCCGAGCGCATCGCTGACATGGGCTTCCACTTTTGCAAGCGCCGCATCGTTGATCAGCGGGCCCTGTGTCACGCCCGTGTCGAGACCGTTGCCCGGCGTCAGCTGCGCGTCCATGGCCTCCTTCAGTTTTTGTGCGAACGCGTCGTAGATGCCGGCCTGGACGTAGATCCGGTTGGCGCACACGCAGGTCTGGCCCGAGTTGCGGAATTTCGACGCGATTGCCCCGGCGACGGCCTTGTTAAGATCGGCATCGTCGAACACGATGAAGGGCGCGTTGCCGCCAAGCTCCATGGAGATCTTCTTCATGTGCTTGCCGGCGTTTTCCGCCAAAAGCTTGCCGACCCGCGTGGAGCCGGTGATCGTGATCTTGCGAAGCGACGGATTTTCGCACATTTCAGCGCCGATTTGCGGCGCATCGCCGGTCACGATGTTGACGACGCCGGCCGGCAGACCGGCCCGCTCGGCCATCACGCCAAAGACGAGCGCGGAATAGGGCGTGAACTCCGATGGCTTGATCACCATGGTGCAGCCGGCGGCGAGCGCCGCGCCGAGCTTGCGGGCGATCATGGAGTTCGGGAAGTTCCACGGCGTGATGGCGCCGGCAACGCCGACGGGCTCCTTCGTCACTAGAATACGGCGGTCGCCCCACGGCGAGGGGATGACATCACCGTAGACCCGCTTGGCCTCTTCGGCATAGAACCGGATGTATTTGACGCCAAGCGCGATTTCGCCCTTCGCCTCAGCCAGCGGCTTGCCCATCTCGGTGGTCAATAGCGCGGCCAGATCATCCAGTTCGGCCATGATCTCGTCGCACAGCTTGTGCATCAGGTTGCCGCGCGCCTCGGCGGTGAGCGTTTTCCAGTCCTTGAACGCCAGATGCGCCGCCTCGATGGCGCGCGCCGTCTCCGAACGCCCGCAGTTCGGGATCGTGCCGATCACCGCGCCGGTCGCCGGATTGGTGACGTCAAGGGTTTCGCCGCTGTCGGCGGGAAGCCACGCCCCGTTGATGAAGACGGCCTGTTTCATGAGCAAGGGATCGAAGGACATGTCGGTGCTCCAGAAGATGGGGGGCGGGTCCGGCGTCCATTGGCAAGGACCGGCCGGGCCGCGATGCGATTTTGCGTGTGATAGGTGGCGGTATGGGCGAACGCAAGGGCCGGCGCCGCCGCCCGGTTTGGCTGCTCGGTGCTCGGGCCATGCGTTGGTCTCAAACGGCGTCTTGCCGAAAGCCGGGAGCGGTGTTTCGGCGGTGCGCCGTCCGGATCAGCCGGTTTCGTCCAGCCGGTGTTTCAGCCGCTCGATTTCCTCCGCCAGCGACAGGGCCTGCCGGTGCACCCGATCAAGCGCCAGGCGCATGCTATCAAGGTCGGCCGGCGCATGATCGTCATGCATGGGCGCGGCCCCGCGGCCGACCAGCAACCAGGTTGGGCTGACATTGAGAACCCCGGCAAGAAGCACCAGCTTGTTGGAGCGCGGTTCGGACCGGTCGCTTTCCCAGCCCTGCAGCGTCGCGGTCTTGATGCCGAGGCGCCGGGCCAGTTGGGCCGTCGACAGTCCGATCGCATCGCGTGCCTTGCAGATCCGTTCTCCGAGGGTGTAGTCGCTGCTGCTGGCCATAACCGCGTTAACGACCTCCTATGTGTCTTGAGTCTTGAAAGAATGGGCGACGAGCCTCGCACGGGGCGCCGTGCGTTCGCAACTGCAAGCCCGGCCGATGTCGGCTTTAACAAGCTCAGTGGCGAAAACCGGCGCCGACACTGGTGAAATTGACAAGGGTCATCAGTATTCGCGTTCGAAGAACACACCGGCCTTTGAGGATCCGTCGGCGCCGACTTCGCCGCGAAGCTTCAGGCCGCGATCAAGATCGATGTCCACTTGCACCCGGCTCGACGCGTTTCCCGTGCCCTGTTCAAAGCCGAGATAGATGTTTTCGTTGATATAGCGGCCGACCGCCACGGACGGCCCGTTTTCACCTTCCGTGTTGATGTCGACGACATCCAACCCAAGCGACCGGCGCAACGACGCCAGCGGCCCCTGGTCGCTGCCACCGGTCAGTGTCGCGAGCGCCGCGGCAAGTTGCGCGATCTGCGTTGGCGACAGGTTGCCCATCTCCTTGCCGAACAAGAGCAGCGCGAGCACCTCGTCCTGCGGAAGCTCCGGCGAAGACGTGAAGCCGATCACCGGATCGTCGGCTTCGCCGGTCACGGTCACGGTGATCTGGGTCCCGTCGACGACCGTGGTGGCGGCAAAGTCGATCACCGGTGTCAGGGAGCCGGAGAAGGTTGCGCTGCCAGACGAAAAGTCGAGCCGCCGGGCAAGGATGTTGAACTGGCCGCGCCTGAGCGTGAAGGCGCCGACGGCCTGCGGGTCCTGGGTCGTTCCAACGATTTGCAGGTTGCCTTCAAGTTCGGCGTCCAAACCGCGCCCGCGGACAAAAATACGGCCCGGCGCGGATAAGGAGATGTCGAGGCGCGGCGGCTGATTGCGGGTTTCGCGGTTATCAGCGCTTGCCGTGTTGCCGCCGAGTTCGGCGGCCTGGTCCCGAACCGCCTTGGGCGCGTTGACATGCTGGACCGCCACCGGCGGGACCGCGCCTGGAAGGGTTTCGGGAATGGCGATGTCTGCCTTTTCAATGGTCACCGCGCCGGAAATCAAGGCTGCGTTCGACGGACTTGCCAGCGGGCCGGACACCGTGACATTCGCATCGACCGTGGCGCTGACGAGCCCGGCTTCGATATAGCGCCCCTGGTCGATCGTGGCGGTGACATCGGCCGGCATGCCGTCGGCAAGTCCGACCGTTCCGGATGCCGTCAGCGTTCCGCCGGTTGCGAGCGCCGCGGTGAGGGTCTGGAGCGCGATCTCCTCTTGAGTGATCAAAACCGCACCGGCCACGTCCTGAACGGTCATGCCGGTCGACAGCCCGGTGACCGACACGCCGGACGGGCGGGCCGAGATGCGGTACTGCGGGGCGGACGCCGTGCCGCCGACGCTCCCGTCAATCGACAGGCTGCCGAACGCCCGCAACCCGGCCTGGGTCATGGGCCGGCGCAAGGCGCTCAACGGCACGGTGCCGCCAACCGTCAAGTCGAGCGCGGTTCCAGCACCCATGGTGGCGCTGCCGTCTGCGGTCAGAAGGAGGCCATCGGCGCCGGAGATCTGGGTGTTTTGCCTCACGCGGCCGTCATTGAAGCTGCCTTTGCTTGCAAGGGCCAGCGCCGCAAGGCCGTTGCCGCGCAGCGGCGCGGCCGACAGCTCTGACCCGGTCAGGGACCACGTGGCGGCCGCTGCATTGGCCGGCCCCTTGGCCGTGATCGTGCCCGAAAGGGTCCCGGAAAGACCAAGCCCGGGCTGAACCGCATTGGCAAGAGTGAGCGGGATCTGGTCCAGCCGGGCCGACAGATCGAGATGATCGCCCGCCGACCCCTGCACCCGAAGGCGCCCGCTGCCAAGCGCGAGCGACAGGTCGTCGATCCGCGCCTGTCCGTCCGCGTAGGCGATACGCGCGGGTGCGTCGAGGCTCGTTCTCAAGGCCTGATAGCGCCCGTTGAGCGCGGACAGCGCAAGCGCAACGCCGCCATCGACAGGTGTGAGCGCGCCGTCGAACGACAGCCCGTCCTCGCCCTCCTGATAGAGGCGGACATCGCCTGAAAGCGCGTTGGCCCCTGTGCCGGGCCTGGCTGACAAGACGATCTTGTGGACCGGTGTTCCCCCGGCGATCAGGCCGGTGGCGGTGATGCCGGCGGAGAGTTGCCTGGGAACGAACGGAACGGGCACATCGGCATTGATATCCAGCGTTGTCAGCTCGGCACCTGGTCCTGAAAGGTCACGGCCGCTGGCGGTTACTGTCAGGGCTGTGCCGCCGTTTCGCGCCGCCGCGGTCAAATTGCCGGACATCTGACCCGCGATTTCGGTCAAGAGCAGCGGCGAGAGCTCCGACAGATCGGGTGCGTTGAGCGACAAGGACCCGGTGAGGCTCTCCAACGGGCGGGTGATGTCGGCGATGGAAAACGTGCCGTCCGCCGCGTTCGATCCCAAGGAGGCGGTCAGCGGCGCGATCCGGGCCGTTCCGTCCGCGCTTGTCAGATCGGCCTCGACCTTGAGCGGCAATTGCCCGAGGGTCGCGGAGGCCAGGAAGGATCCTTTCGGTTTGGTACGCGACAGCTCCGCACTGGCCGTGACTTGGAGCCGGTCGAGCGGTGTGCCGGCAAGTGCCAGCGTGTCAGAGGTGGCCGTGGCGGTGACCGACGGGGCCTCGGTTGTTCCCGAGACCGACAAATCGATGGCCGCGGCGCCGCTGATTTGCGGATCGATCAAGGTGAGATCTTGAAAGGCCGCGGTCACCGCGCCGGAAAGCGCAGTCTCATCGAGCCCCATTTCGCCCGTTGCCGCAATACCCGCGCCCGTGAGATCAAGATCGGTGATCCGATAACGGCCCGGTCCGTCGGCGGTAAGCCGGGCGGAGAGAGATGCGTTTCCGCCCAAAAGCGCGTCGAGCGGCTTGGTTCCCGTTTCCAGCGTGTCGCCGGTCAGCGTCACGGAGGCCTGGCCGGACCGCGCCGCGGGATCGACTTCTGATGTGAACGACCCGTTGACCGCCCCGGCAAGCGGGCGTCCTGCCAAGTCGGAAAAGAGATGGATATCCGGCACCGCGAAGGTGCCGGTCGCTGCCGCGTTCTCGGCCGAATAGCGACCACTGCTCAGCGCCATACGGGCGGCGGCGGTCGAAAGTTCAAGCTGCGACAGTACGATCTGGAAAGGACCAAGCTGCGCGGTGCCCTCCGCGTCCAGCCGGACCGGCCCGTTGAAGGGTGCAAGCTCGGGCCGGCCGCTGTCAAAGCCATCGATCTGACCGGAGACTTTGAAGGGCGACCCCATTGCCCCTGGCGACAAGTCCGCGCGGGTCCCGCCGGCATTGAACTGTGCTGAAGCAAAAGACGCGTGTGCCGATGTGAGAGACTTGGCGGTCAGCGCGACGGACCAGTCCGCGTCGTCAACGCGGCCGGACACCGATCCGCTCAAGGTTACATCGCCAAAGGCGATGCGCTGGGCAGGTAGGTCCAGCGCGATCAGCCGCCCATCTCCGGCCGAAACGGACACGTCCGTTTTGGCGTCGATCGCTTCGGTTGCCGGATCTAGTTGGGCCGAAGCCGTCAGCCGGACGGTCTGGGTGGCAATCTCCACATCCGCGGACAGCGGCTTGAACTCTTCGGTGAGACGCGCCGATCCGCGCAGCTCGGTGGTGCCCAAAAGGAAAGCCGCCGCCATGGGCGGGGCAAGCGGCGACAGCGCGCCGTCAAGGTCGACATCCAAAAGGCGCATGCCGGAAAACGAGGTCAGGTTCGCCGTTCCGGTCACCGTTTCCCGGCCGTCGATCGCGACCTGCAGCTCCGCCGCCCAGACATCCAGCGGCCCTTCACCCGACAGAGCAATGTCCAGTGCGGGCAGGCCGTCGATGTCCAGAAGATGCGCCGCCAAGCCACCGGCGGGTTCCGAAACGTCCAGCGTGAAGGCCAGCACCCGGTCGGCCGGGGCAAAACGCGCCGACGCCTTCAAACGCCCGTCAACGCCATCGATCCGTTGGAGATCGACGCGGCCCGCAACCGTCAGCGGCGAAGGGTCTAGATTGGCTTTACCGCCGAGGGATAGCGACACCGGTGTGCCCGCAACGTCAGCGCCGATGTCAATGACCGCAACGTCGACCGCCTCCACTGCCAGCCCGAGGCCGAGAGGCAGGCCAATGGCGCGGTCCGGTGCTGGTGGATCATCGGCGGCTTGAGAGGCCGGCGCCACAGGCAGGCGGGCGAGCGCGACACGCTGGGCCGACAGCGCTTGGATGTCCACCTGACCGCCGATCAGCCGGGCCGGCGACCAGCGCAGCGACCCGGTCTCGATCTCCAGCCAGGGGCCGTCCGCGTCCGACAACAGCAGGTCTTCAAAGGAGATTGTCCCAAGGGCCGGGCTGACCGTGAAACCTTCCAGATCAACTCTTCGGGCCTCCGTCGATGCCAAGCTGCTGATCATGGACGAGACAACGGTCTGGCCGGCCGGCACCTGCAACGCCGCCAGCATCACGACCGGCAGCGCCAGCACGAGCGCGACCAGCCACAAGAGGCCACGAAAGATCCGTTTCAGATACCACATGGGTCCTTCAAAAGGCCTGGCTCAGGCCCACGTAAAGCGCGAAATCCGGATCGTCCTTTTCCGGATCAAGCGGCACGGCCGCATCGATTCGAAGCGGTCCGATGGGCGTAAAGTACCTTAAGCCGGCACCAACGCCTATTTTGAGCGGGCGGGAGAAATCCGGGACCTGGTCAGTGTAGGCGTTACCGGCGTCGATAAAGCCGACGATCCCGATCGTGTCGGTGGCCTTGACCCGCACCTCGCCGGACAGTTCGAGAATTGACCGCCCGCCCGTGACCTCGCCGTTCACGCGCGGCCCGACATTGCGATAAGCATAACCGCGGATCGAGCCGCCGCCACCGGCAATGAACCGGCGGCTCGCCGGGATGTCGCGCACCGACGGGCCCAAAATGCTCCCCGCCGAGACGCGCCCGGCCAGGATGAACCGCTTGGCATCATCAAGGGCAACATAGCTGGAGGCCGTGCCCTTCATGAAAAACATGAGGTTGGAATTCAGCGTGTCATAGGCGGGTTCTCCGGCCAGAACGGCGAACACACCTTTCGACGGATCGAGTTTGTCGTCACGGGTGTCATAAGTCAGGTCGGCGGGCAGGCCGACCAGAAGGTAGTCGCTGTCGCCAAAGACGTCTTCCTCGTTGGCGTAGAATACCTCGCCGCCGGCCCGGCCGGTCAGCGTGTCGCTGAACTCCCGGTGATAATAGGCGTCGAGCGTGAGGCTCCGGCTGACATAGGCTTCCGGGCTTTCCTGGCGCGCGCTGAGGCTCGTGGTGAATTTCGTCAACGGGCCGAAGGCGCCGGGTTTTTCAAACGCGACCCGGCCTGAATATTCCATGCTTTGCAGGTTTTCGTTGCCGATCCGGCCGACCGATCCCTCCACGGACAGGAGTTCGCCGCGGCGAAACAGGTTCCGCCGGCGCCAGTAGGCTTCGACGCCAAACCCCTCCGTGCTCGACCAGGAGGCGCCCGCGCCGATCACGTGGCGCTTGCGCTCGCTGACCTCGATCGTGATCGGCAGTGTCCCGTCCGGGCCGGCCACATCTCCCTCAACCAGCCGGATTGAGGAGAATATGCCAAGATCGTTCAGGCGCTTGCGCGCTCTTTCCAAACTTTCGGGTGAATAGACGTCGCCTTGCGGGATCATCGCTTGGGTGGCGACGAAATCTGGATCGGTCACATCGGTGCCCTGGACAGAAACCGGCCCAAAGCGGGCCCGCGGCCCGGCCTCGGCAACCAAGGTGACATCCAGCGTCCGGGTCGCGTGATCGGCAACGATGACACGTTCCGCGATCCGGGCCTTGGCGAACCCGCGGTCCCGCAGAAGCGTCCTGATCCCGTTCTCCGCGCCGAGGATCTTGCCCGATTCGGCGACGTCTCCCGGCGCAAGGCCCCAAAATGCCGGATCGGTCGACACGCCGATGTCGCCCGCGCGGCCGGTTGCCGACCTTGTGGAAATCTCCACATCGCCAAAGGTGAACTGCGGCCCGGGATCGATGTCGATGACAACCGGGACCGGGCGCCCGCCGGGAATGTCGCCGGTCTCCAATGCGGTTTCAAGCGGCACGCCGCCGACACGGATTGCGACCGTTCCGCCGTAATAGCCGGACCCGTAAAGCCGCGCGATCAGGCGGTCGCGGTCCGAAAGCGCGCGCGAAATCAGACCCGCCTCGCCCGACGGCGGCGAGTCTTGCCGGGCCATCAGGTCCGAATTGGACTGAAGGGCGCTTTCAAGCCCTTCATCGGATGTGCTGACGGCAAGGCTTGCTGTGTAGGGCAGGGGATCCGGAACGGTTTCAACCGCCTCTTCCGACCCGCCGAACAGCTTGAATCCAAAGAGGTCGAACGCGGCCGCAGGGACCGGTTGAGCCGGCAAAAAGGCGGCCAGTATCGCAAGCAAAAGAACTGTGCGTTTGAAGCTGGAAGAGGGACAAAAAACCATCGTCCCCCGCCGATAGGCCGGCGCTGGCAGCGAAGTCTCAGGGCGGGACCGGTCAAACATGGTCCCTGTCGACGGTAGACGCGTCACATACTGCCGCCATTGCTTCGGACGAGGCTGGATATCAGGCTTGCCCAGACGGAGAACGGAGGCTCATGGCCATTTGATGGCCGAGCCGCCCGCACCCCAAAGAAAACTATAGAACACCAAGGTTAACGGTCCTTGGCGCGGAACCGCCACAATAGGCGATTAACGCCGCGGCACCAGCCCGTCAAATCAACGGATCAGCCAATCGCTCAAAAAGCCGGAATGTCCTCGCCAAGCCCCAGTTGGCGCCGGGCGGCGGTCAAGGTGTTGCTCATCAGCATGGCGATCGTCATCGGGCCAACGCCGCCGGGCACCGGTGTGATCGCCCCGGCATGACCCAATGCCTCGTCAAAGGCGACATCGCCGACCAGGCGGGTCTTGTCCGGGCCAAGGTCGGGCGCCGGTATCCGGTTGATGCCGACATCAATCACCGTTGCACCGTCCTTGATCCAGTCACCGCGCACCATCTGCGGTCGCCCGACGGCTGCCACGACGATGTCAGCGGCGCGTACCACGTCTGGAAGATCCCGCGTCCGGCTGTGCGCGATTGTGACCGTACAGCTCTCCTGCAAAAGCAGGCTGGCCATGGGTTTGCCGACAATGTTCGACCGGCCGATCACAACGGCCGTCTTTCCCGACAGATCCGGTCCCAGCGTGCGCTTGATCAGCACCAGGCTGCCGGCCGGGGTGCAGGGGACAAGCGCCGCGCTCCGTTCGCCGGCCGTCAAAAGCCCGACATTGATGGGATGAAAGCCGTCGACGTCCTTTTCCGGTTTGACGAGCCGAAGGACCTTGCTTTCGTCGATATGGGCCGGAAGGGGCAGTTGGACGAGAATGCCATGGATGTCCGGATCCTCATTGAGCGCGCGGACCAGCGCGAGGACATCCTCTTCCGGCGTGCCGGCGTCAAGGGTGTGTTTTACCGAGTGGAAACCGACCGCCTGGGCCATCTTGTCCTTGTTGCGGACATAGACCTGGCTGGCCGGATCCTCGCCGACAAGAACGACGGCAAGGCCGGGCTTGACGCCTTGGGCCTTTAAAAGGTCACGGCTTCTTCTGGCAATTTCGTCCCGTACGGATGCGGCGACGGCTTTTCCGTCGATCAGCTCGGCCTGTGGCATCGTTGGTCCTTGTGGATCTTCATGAGGAACTCCGGCCGTCTAATAGGACGGTTCTGGCAATGGCAAAAGGCTGAAACCGTCGTTTCCTGCCCCAGGTTCGTCATCGCACCGAGAAGTCGCCTACAACCGGGCGCAAAAGGCGTGCAACTCGCTGATGGCACAGACGATATGGTAGAAGGAACTGGCCGGACTCGGAGCCTCGTCGAAGCGCCCATCCGCGTCGAGTTTGTCGCGCCACAGACCGGCCGGCACATCCTGGACGTACTTTTGCAGGGCGTTGACCGCCAAAACGGTATCGGCGAGGAACATGTCCCGCTCCGGACCCGAAGATATGTCCGCCAGGGCGACCGCGGCCTTGATCCACTCGGTCTGCCCCCAAAGCCGCGACACCGGATCATGTACCGAAAAGTCGTCATTGAGCGCCATGACCGCGACCTGACGATCGGTTTCGATCCCGAACGCGCTGCCGATCTGATAAAGTCGCCGGGCCGCCGTCATCGCCGGCGCTTTGCCGCGATCCAGGCCCCAATTGACCAGCAGCCAGGCCCATTCGAACTGGTGGCCGGGCTCAATGATCCGGCCTGTTTCGTCCGGCATTGGCGCCCAGTCCGCGTCGAAAAACTCGCGCAACCCCCCCGATTTGGGATCGATGAACCGGGTCAAGGCGAGATCCGCGATTTCGTCGGCAAGCGCACTCCACACCGGGCCGGGATCCACCGCTTCAAGGGCGCGCGCGGCCTCCAGGAGGTGCATGTGCGGATTGGAGCGCAGCGGGACGGAGTCTGGATTGGATTCCCGGAAGCCCATCACGGGATGGCGGTAGGTGTCATTGAGATGCGTATAAAGGGCATGCGCCCGGGCGAGCGCATCATCCCTCAAATCTGGAAATGTGCCGGCGATGTGGGCGAGCGCGAACAGGGCAAAGGCCTGGTTGTAAAGGTCGAAAGTATCGTCCAGACGCCGGCCGTCCGCTGACGCCAAAGCCGCGATCGTGCCGTTGGGAAGAAAATAGGTGCGGCAAAACCAGTCGTATCCGCGCCGCGCCGCCCGCGCCCACGGCCCCGGCCAGCCGAGGCGGCCGCCCTCGATGAACGCGTAGATTTGGCGCGGTTGCACGCGCGCCCGCCGGTCCATTGCGGCCGCCTGGCCGGTGTCCGGGGAGATCGCCTCTTCAAATCCGCCGGTTTCCGGATCCTGGCCCGCGGTCTGCCACAACGGCAACGCGTCGTCCAAAAGCCACCGTATCAGTTCTAAAGCGGCATTTTTCAGCTGCTCCTCAATCCGGCCATCCTGCTGATTCATGAGGTGTCCTTTACCGATGACGACGCTGCCACGAGTCGGCGCCGTGTTCTGGAGCGTGATTGGAGTGTTCCGGTGTTTTGCGCGAATTTGCCGGGGAACAAAACGAAAGTTACTCAAAACGTTAAGTTTTTCGCGATTTGGTGTTGCAAGCCTACAACAACCGGCAAACCTCGATGGAAAAGGCTCCGGTTTTTTGGACAGTCGAAGACTTGTCATGCTACCACACGCGCACTTGGTTGGGTGGACCACATAAGAATGAAGTTTTTAAGAGTCATCATCGCGACGGCTGCCTTGGCAGGATGCGCAGGGCTGCCGGGCGATGGGCCGTCCGCGATCAACATCACAAGCGAGGACGTTGAAACCGAGTCGCTGACTGGCGGGTACTCGGTCATCAGTCTGGACTCGACCAATATCGAGCTGATCAAGAACTACCGTCCGCTGGCCTTTGCAAACCAGTTCCGCAATGTCGGGGGCGGCGCGAACACCACCTTGCTGGGTGTCGGGGACACGCTCCAGGTCTCGATCTGGGAGGCATCCCCCGATGGGCTGTTTGGCGGCGGCGGTGAGGGTGCGGGATCGATCCCGGCCGTGGTCGATGAATCCGGCTATATCTTCGTTCCCTATGCGGGCCGGATCAGGGCCGCCGGGTTGAGCATCGAGGGTTTGCGCCAGTCGATTCAAAACAAGCTGGTCGGCAAGGCGATTGAACCGCAGGTGCTGGTCACCTTGCAGGACAAATTGAGCGCGACCGCGGTTGTCGTGGGCGATGTCGCCAAGCCCGGCGTCTATCCTCTGCCCCTGCGCAACACGCGCCTTCTGGATCTTGTGGCGACGGCCGGCGGCGCGCGGGCGGCGACCTTTGAGACCGTGGTGACATTGAAGCGGGGCCGCCGGTCCGGCACGACGCGGCTTGAACACCTGATCGAATACCCGGAAAACAACGTGCTGATCGCGCCGAACGACAACATCTTGCTGTCCCATCGGCCACGAACCTTCTCCGCCTTCGGCGCCGTCAAGGCGAACCGTCTGGTGCCGTTCAAGACCAAAAGCGTGACGCTCGCTGAAGCACTGGCGACCGTCGGCGGGCTGAACGATTTCATCGCCGATCCGAGCGGCATCTTCCTGTTCCGCTTCGAGGATGCAGCGCTGTTGAAGCAGCTGAAGCCGGATCAGGCGGACACGTTTGCGCAACAGCACAGTTTCCCGACGGTCTACCGGCTGGGTCTGCGCGATCCGCGCGGCTTCTTCGTCTCCCGGTTCTTCGAAATGCGGGACAAGGACATCCTGTATGTCGCGAACCATCCGACCGCTGATTTCGGCAAGTTCCTGCAGATCATCGCCCCGCTGATCAGCAACACCGCGACGGTTGCGGGTGCGTCGGCCGCGTTGAACGATTAGGCTGCGAAACGTATTCGGGTCAAAAGGCCGGGAACGTCAATGCGCCTTGGTAGGTGATGCGTGACACACGGTGACGATCAGGCACGGGTTTGTCTGTTTTTGCAGGGGCCGCCCGGGTCTTTCGCGCGTACCGTCGCCGATCAGCTCGACCGGATCGGGTGCACGACGCTGCGGATCAATCTGTGCGCGGGCGATTGGCTGAACTGGCATGACCGGCGATGCCATCCCTATCGCGGTCGGCTGGCCGACTGGCCGAATTGGCTGGAAGAGTTTTGCCGGACCCACGGGGTCACAGACATTGTCTACTATGCCGACCGGCTGCCGTACCACGCGGCGGCGCTTGAGGTCGGCGAGCGCCTGGGCCTGACCTGCACGACCTATGAATTCGGTTATCTTCGGCCGGACTGGATCACCGTTGAACGCAATGGCATGTCGGCCCATTCGCTGTTTCCGAACGACCCGGACAAGATACGCCGGGCCGCGGACGGTCTTCCGGCAATCGACCGGCAGCCGCTTTACAAGTACCCGTGGTCGGTGGAGGCGTTCAACGAGGTCGTCTTCAATATGGCGAATGTCGTGGCGGCCTGGACCTATCCCGGATACGAGCGCGACAAGCTCTATCACCCGCTGATCGATTATCTGAGCAATATTCCAAGGCTGGCGATGGCGCGTTCGCGGGACCGTGTTGCAAGTCATCTGATCGACGATGTGATCGGCGTCGGTCTGCCGTATTTCGTGTTTCCGCTGCAGCTTCAGAGCGACTATCAGCTGCGCTATAACTCGCAATACGACCACATCGGCGATGCCGCCGAGGACGTGATTGAATCCTTCGCCCGCGCCGCGCCGGTCTCCGCCCGGCTGGTGTTCAAGCTGCATCCGCTCGACAATGGCATGGAGCCCTGGCGGAAAATTCTGCGCACGCTCGCGCGGCGCTATGGTGTCAAGAAACGTGTTTATGTGATTGATGGCGGGAACCTCGATCATCTGCTTCGCCACGCCAGCGGCGCCCTGACGATCAACAGCACCACCGGCATTCACGCCCTCCGCGTCGGCTGCGCGACCAAGGTTCTGGGCATCGCGCTCTACGATATTGACGGCCTGACCTGCCAGAAGCCGCTGGACGCCTTCTGGCGGGAGGGCACGCAGCCGGATCCGGAGCTTTTGGAAGCGCTTGAGCGGGTGCTTGCGGCGACGATCCAGGTCAAGGGCTGCTTTTACACCGAAGACGGGCGCCTTGCCGCTGCGGAAGTGATGGCCAGGCGCATCGCGAACGGCACGGTGAACGGTCCGGCCGCCATGGAACCGTTCGCCCCCCGCCTTGCCAAGGCACGGGCGTTCAAGATCGCAACCACGTTCGAGGAGCAACTGGCCACGCGCGGCAAGACGGAATTGTGGACCCGTGCGTGGAAACGCTGACCCCTCGGGCGCGCGGCGGGTCCTGTTCCTGCAAGGGCCGCTCTCGCCGCTGTTCCGCCTGATCGGCGATCACATCCGCCAGGCGGGCCAGGAGGTGCACCGGATCAATTTTTGCGCCGGTGACTGGCTCCATTGGCACGGGGCGGGCTGTGTGTCCTACAAGAGGCAGGTCGACGCGTTCGCCGGTTTCATTGACCGGTTTTTGGACCGGCACCAGATCACCGACCTGGTGCTGCACGGAGACCAGCGCGTCTATCATCGCATCGCCGTTGACGCGGCCCGCCGGCGCGGCCTTTACATCGCTGTCACCGAACTCGGCTACCTGCGCCCCGGCTGGATGACGCTGGAAAAGAACGGTCTCTCCACCCTCAGCCATTTCCCCGATGATCCGGCGGCCATCCGGCGGATCGCCGAGGCGGCCGGGGAGATCGATTTCAGCCCGCGCTATCCGTCGTCGTTTTGGCTGCAAACCGGACCGGATGTGATTT
Organism: Roseibium sp.; assembly: GCA_017643215.1. Taxonomy (GTDB): domain Bacteria; phylum Pseudomonadota; class Alphaproteobacteria; order Rhizobiales; family Stappiaceae; genus Roseibium. Next base: position 31,617 of record JAEPNV010000006.1, read on the forward strand.
ACAATCTCACCAATGTGTTTGTAAGCCTTGCCTATCCTCACTATCAGCGGCACACGCTTTATCCGCCGGTGATGGAGTATCTGCGCGGCGGCTGGCGCCTTCTAAGGGCCGGTGCGCGTGACCGGACAACGGCGCGGCAACTGGCGGCGCTTCACGCGAAAAACACCCGGTATTTTGTGCTGCCCATGCAACTTGAAGGAGATTTCCAGCTTCGGCGGCATTCTCCTTTTGAAAGCTTCGCCAATGTCATCGACACGGTGTTCCGCAGCCTGTCGGAACATGGCGAAAAGGATCTTCATCTGGTGTTGAAGAGCCATCCGCTGGACGTGGGATATGAGAACTGGCCGCAAGTCGTTGATGGCCTGGCGGGCCGGTACGGCCTTGACGGGCGGGTGCATTACCTTGACGGCGGCCGGCTTGATGAGATCCTTGCGCGCGCCGAAGGCGTCGTGACCTTGAATTCGACCGCTGGCCTTGAGGCCCTGCAAATGGGATTGCCGGTCAAGACGCTGGTTCCGGCCCATTTTGACATCGCGGGACTGACCCATTCGGGTGATCTCGGCAGCTTTTGGGGCGCGCCGCATAAGCCGGACGCCGACCTGCTGTCGGCCTATATCAAGGCCATCGCCGCCACGATCCAGGTCCGGGGCTCGATCCACAACGCCGACGGACTGCCCGTTGCGGCCAAGAACATCGCCGACCGGATTCTCAACCGCCAGCTCAACGAGCCGGGCGGTTTCGTCGATCCGCCGCCCCGGCTTGAACGCGCCCGGGCGCTTGGGGTGCCGTTGTGAGCCGGATGGCACAAGCTGTTCGCCGGAGGGCGGCGCTCGTCGATCCGCGTCTGGCGCCCCATCGCGATGTCCTGGGCCGTGCCTTGAACCTCGAATTTGCGGTTGCCGCCCGCTGGCGGCCTGAAGTCGTCGTCACCGGTTCGGACCCGGATGCCTACCACCGGGGCCGCGTTAAGGCGCACCGCGCGGGCGGGGATCTTATCATGATCGTTGATGGTCCCTTGTCCCTTGAGGGGGCCGGTCTGCCGGCCTCGTTCTGGCCGGTGTTGGTGGATCATCAGCGCCTTTTTGAATGCGACAACCCTGCGCAGGCCGGGGCCGAGGCATTGAACCGATTGCCGCAAAATCCTGAAGAAACAGAAGCCGTCCAGTCCAGCTGGCGGGCCTGGACACCGGACCCGGTCTGGTGGCGGCCGCAGGCCGAGATTGCATCCGCATCGTCTCGGGATCTCCTCGAGCTGCTTTCTGGTGGGGATGTCGAGAAGCTTTCCGAGCAGGCGTTCTGGCGCGCCGTTTTTGCGCGCATCGGTGACGCGTCCCCGCCTGATGACCTTCTGTCCCGTTTCTTGGCCTCCTTGATCTGGCTCGATCCCTACGACCGGAAGCCGGTCACCATGGACGGTGCGATGACCATCCTTAAGCTCATCGAGGCGCACTGGAGAGCCAACAAACGGCCAGCCCACTGTTTCGGCGCGCAATACTGGAACCATCCCTCGATCAACGCCACGTTCTCCGGTGCCGGCGGACCGGTCGCGTTTCACGAGACCGCTGAGACAGCGGTCATGGCGGCCGATGAGACCGGCGGGACAGTTCTGGGCTGGGCCGGCCGGACGACACCGGAGATCGAGGCCGAATGCGAAGGCCGGAACGTGCCTTTGATCCGGATCGAGGACGGGTTTTTGAGGTCGGTCGGGTTGGGCGCCGGCCTGGCGCGCGGGGCGATGCTTGCCGTCGACGACCTCGGGATCTATTACGACCCGTCCCGGCCAAGCCGCTTGGAGAGGCTGCTTGAGACTTATGACCTGAGCGCATCGGAAGAGGCGCGGGGCGCCGCGCTTATTGACAAGATCATCGCCGCCCGCGTGTCGAAGTATAATTTCGGCCGGGATGCCGCGCTCAGCTTTCCAGAAGAGCGGCACGTGCTGCTGGTTCCGGGGCAGGTGGCCGACGATGCGGCTATCCGCAAGTCGATGTCCGCGACCATCGATTGCGCGGCAACGCCCAACGTCAATCTCGATCTTCTCAAGCTGGCGCGGGAGCGCAATCCGGATGCCTATATCGTCTACAAGCCGCACCCGGATGTTGAAACCGGCCTGCGCAAGGGCCGGATTGCAAAGGAAGACGCGCTCCGGCTGGCCGATGACATTGCCGAAAGCGCCAACATCATCGACGTCATCGATGCCTGTGATGCGGTGGAGACGTTTTCGTCGTTATCAGGATTTGAAGCGTTGTTGCGCGGCAAGAAGGCGACGGTGCATGGCCTGCCGTTTTATGCCGGCTGGGGCCTGTCCACCGACCTGACGCTTTGCGCACGCCGGACCCGCCGCCGCACGCTTCCGGAGTTGGTGTATTTGTCTTTGGTGGTGTATGCCCGAACCATCGATCCGGTCACGCTGTTGCCGTGTTCGCCCGAGTTCCTGATCGACCGGCTGGCCGCGCAGCGCGCCGACCGCAAGCACGTGTTGATCACGACGCTCAAGCGGCAGGCATCCTGGCTGGGCCGCAAACTGGGGATCTGACCGTGCGTGCGTATGTTCGAAGGCTGTTTGCGCCGGAAACTCCGTTTCAGGGCCGGGGTGTCGGATGAGCAAAGACCGGGTCATTGTCCTGACCGGTGCGAGCGGCGGCATCGGACAGGCCTTAGCGCACCAATTTGCCAATGAAGGCGTCCGGTTCGCGTTGATCTCCCGCGATCCAGACCGGTTGAAGGCGCAGGCCACCGGTCTGGAATCCAAGGGCAGCGATGTCGAATGGGCCGCCATTGACGTGCGTGACCGCGCGGCCGTTCATGCCTATCTGCAGGATCTCGACAGCCGCCATCCGATCGACCTGGTGATCGCCAATGCCGGCGTGACGGCCGGGCTCGGTCCGGGCCGCAGCCGGGAAGGGGATCCGGAAACCGACCGCCAGATCGATGTCAATTATCGCGGCGCGGTCCACACCGCGACGGCCGTGGTGGACAACATGCGGGCACGCGGGCGGGGGCAGATCGTTCTGGTCTCCTCGCTCGCGGGAATGCGGGCCTTGCCCGACATGCCGACATACAGCGCCACAAAGGCGGCGCTGATTGCCTACGGACACGCGCTGCGCGGCTGGCTCAAACCCTCCGGCGTGACGGTGACGGTCTTGTGCCCTGGATTTGTCACTTCGCCGATGTCCGCGCGCCACAAGGGCGCCAAGCCGTTTGAGATGTCCGCGGAGCGCGCGGCGGTCCTGATGCGCCGGGCGATCGACCGCAAGGCCGCGTTCTACGCCTTTCCGTTCCGGCTGGCGGCCGGGATCTATCTCCAGAACCTGTTGCCGGCCGGGATCGCAGACCTGTTCATGGGCGGATTTGACGCGGAAATCGAACCGGATCCGCGGTATGCGGAAGAACCACGGCCGGGCAGCGGTCCGGAAAAGCCACGATCCACCGACGAATAGGCGGCAGAAGTCCGCTGCCCTACCGGGCCGCGCGGATCAGCTTGTCGACCGCCTTGCCATCGTTCTGCAGGGCAGACAATTCCTCCGCCGTGAGCACCACCGCCCGTTCGATCTGCTCCGGCGTGTGCTCGCTGGTGATGAAGTAGCGGATGCGGGCCGATTTTTCCGGAACCGCCGGGAAGATGATCGGCAGCGCGTTCACGCCGCGCGCCAGGAGCCGGTTCGACAGGATGGCGGCGCTGGCGGAATCACCGACGATCACCGGCACGACAGAATAGCCGGCGCTGGGGCCGGTATCGAGGCCGGCCTCGCGGGCGCATTTGAGGAAATGCTGGCCATTGGCCTGAAGCCGCTCGACCCGCTCCGGTTCGCGCTTCATCAGGTCGATGGAGGCAAGCGCTGCGCCCGCCAATGCCGGCGACAGGCCGACGGAGAACACGAAGCCGGGTGCCGAGACCTTGAGATAGTCGCACAGCACCCTTGAGCCGGCGATATAACCACCGCAGGAGGAAAAGCTCTTGCTCAAGGTCCCCATCCACAGCTCGACTTCTTGCGGATCAATGCCAAAATGCTCGGCAATGCCGCGCCCGGTCTTGCCAAGCACGCCGATGGAATGGGCTTCGTCGACCATCAGCCAGGCGTCATAGGACTGCTTGAGCCGGACCACCCGGCGGAGATCGGGGAAATCCCCGTCCATTGAGTAAAGACCCTCCACGATCACCAGGACGTTGTCGAATTTGTGCCGGTTGGCGGCCAAAAGGCTTTCCAGTGCGTCAAGGTCATCATGGGGGAAGTTCATCCGGGTGGCGCCGGACAGCCGCACGCCTTCCGCGATGGAGTTGTGCACGAGCGTGTCGGTCAGTACCAGGTCACCCTTTTTCATCAGGTGGCCAATTGTGGTGACGTTTGTGGCGTGCCCGGAGACCATGACGATGGCCGCTTCCACGCCATGGACATCCGCCAGCGCCGCTTCCAGCCGGCCATGCAGGGGCCGTTCGCCGGCCACGATCCGGCTTGCCGACACGCTGGTTCCAAAGGTGCCGAGTGCCGCAACGGCGGCCGCGTTGACCTCAGGATGTCCGTTCAGCCCGAGATAGTTGTAGGAGGCGAAATTGTCGTGCGCGCGTCCATCGATCTGAGTCGTGCCCGCGGCGAGACCGTCATGGGGCCGGAAAAACGGATTTTCGATGCCGATCATGTCGGCCGCCGCCCGGTGCATCTGGAGTTGCTTCACCTGAGGCAGATCTTTGAAGTCAAACGCTTTTTTCTTTGCCGCAACCGGGGCTTCGGCGACGGTCGCGGGACGCCGGTCGCGGGCCGAGCGCCGCCCGGCCTTGACGCTTTCCATCAGGCGCGCACGTTCCGCGCCGCCCAGGCGCTTGGACCCCTTCGTCATGTCTGTCACAGGAACGACCCCAGCTCTTTGCTTTTGCTTTCGACTTTTTCGGCGACTTCGGAGAGCCCCTCCGTTTCGGCGATGTCCTCGGAGAAATGCTGGCTTGCCAGCTGCTGCGACTCCGATGACAGGCCGTCGCCGCTGTCCGCGCCCAGAACCCGGTTGGCCACACGGCTTGACAGATCGATGAGCGTGGCACCATTGGCCAGCGACATCAAGGGGATATCGATGCCAAGCTGCCGTTCCGCGCTCATGCGCAGTTCAAGCGCCATCAGCGAATCCATGCCGATATCCGACAGCGGTTTGTGCGGGTCGATTTCCGTCGGCGAGACCCGCAGGATCTTGCCGATCTCGCCAGCAAGCAGTTTGGCCACCGTCTGCGCCGCCGCGACCTTGTCGAGCCCCTCAAGGAGGGCATGGAGGTCAACCACACCTTCGCCGGCAGTGTCGTCGTCCGCACTGCCAAGGCCGAGCAGATCGACGACTGGTGTTGAAACCAGCGCCAGGTCCTTGCGCGCCGAGTGCCAGTCGATCCGGGCATAGCCGAGGGCGGCAAGCGACGCATCGTCTGCCGGCTGCACCATCAGCCGTTCCAGCCCGTCCAGCGCCTCCGCGGCCGTCAGCGCATGACGCCCCAGCTTGCGGGACAGCATTTCGTTGACGTCTTCGTTGCGCGCCAGATATCCGGCGTCGGAAATCGCGCCCCAGGCGACGGCAAGGCCGGGCCGGCCCTCGATCCGGCGTTTGCGCGCAAGGGATTCCAGATAGCCGTTTGCGGCGACATAATTGGCCTGGCCGGGATTGCCGACTAGCGTCGTCGCCGAGGAGTACAGCACGAAGTGATCCAGCGGATCGCCGCGCGTGAACCGATCGAGATAATCAGCGCCCTGGACCTTCGGCGCCAGCACCTTGGAGATGCCGGCTTCGTCGAGATTGGAGATCAGGCGGTCGTCCAGCACCATCGCGGTGTGGAACACGCCATGGATCGCCCGTCCGCCCGCGCGGATCTCGCTGAGCGTGGTTTCGACTTGCGCGGGATCAGACAGATCGCAGGCATAGCCACGGATCGCGACCCCGCGTTCACCCAGGGCCGCGATCACGGCCTGGGCGTCCTCCGAGGTGTCGCCGCGCCGGCTGAGCACGGCGATGCTGGTTGCCCCCTTGTCGGCGAGACGGTGCAACAAGGCGGCGCCGAAGCCGCCAAAGCCACCAGCGACGACATAGGTTGCGTCAGACCGCAAGGTGAGCTCCTGGCGGGGCGCGACGGTATCGGGGACCGCGGGCGGGCGGAGCACGATCTTGCCGATATGGCCGGCCTGCTGCATCAAACGGAACGCCTCCACCACGTTGTCCGCGTCAAAAGCACGGTAGGGCAGGGGCGCGAGCGTCCCGTCCTCGAACAAGGTGACGAGTTTTTCAAACAGCGCTTCGGCGAGCTTCGGCTGGCGGGTCAGGAGCTGGTCGGCATCGATCCCGAAATAGGTCAGGTTCTGCCGGAACGGGCGCAGACCGATCCGGGTGTTGCCGTAATAGTCGCGTTTGCCGAGCTCCAGGAAACGTCCGAACGGTTTGAGGACCTCGATGCTGCGTTCCATAGCCTCGCCAAACAGCGAGTTGAGCACCACATCGACGCCATCGCCGCCGGTCTCCTCCATGACGGCGTCGACAAAGGCCAGCGAGCGGGAATCAAGAACCACGTCCGCGCCGAGCAGTGTCAGCGTGTTGCGCTTTTCCGGAGATCCGGCGGTCGCGATCACCTTGGCGCCGCGCCACTGTGCGATCTGAAGGGCCGCAAGCCCAACGCCGCCGGCGCCGCCATGAATGAGGACCGTTTCGCCCTCGCTCAAATGCGCCAAATGAACCAGCGCGTAATAGGCCGTCAGGAACGTGACGGGGATCGTCGCCGCTTCTTCCGAAGACACGGCGGCCGGCATGGGCGCGCAGGCGGTTTCGTCCACCGTGACATGGCTTGCAAAGCAGGCCGGCGCGAAGGTGATCACCTTGTCACCGGGCTGGAATCGGGTGACGTCCGGGCCGCAAGCAACGACGCGTCCGCAGCACTCCATGCCGAGTGTCGGGCCGGCAAAGCCGTCCTCCAGCGCCTCTTCGGGAAGAAGGCCAAGCGCCCACATCACATCCCGGAAGTTGAGGCCGCTCGCTTCCACGGCGATTTCGACCTTGGCGCCGTCGACCTCCGGTTTGGCCACCACGGTCCAGGCAAGCTGGTCCAGTGCGCCCTGGCGGAGGATATCGAGCTTCATGGCCGGCGCCGATCCGTCCGGCAGCTCCGGGCGGTCTAGAACCCCGCCCTGGATAATACGAAGACCGGAGCGCTGCTGGCCATCGAGCACGACTTCCCGTTCATCGGTCGGTGATGTGAGTTCTTCCGAGAGCCGGGCCGCGGCAATGCCGGGTTCCAGCGACGGGGACACGTCGATCAAGCGGATATGGGCGTCCGGGAACTCGTTCATGGCAACCCGGCCATACGCCCATACGCCGCCTTGTGCCGGATCCGGGTCCGGGCCATTGGCGGACGCCGGCGCGCCGCCGGGCGCAACCACCCAGACGGTGCCCTGGTCGGCGCCCATGACGGTCAACAGCCGGGTGAGCGACCAGGTGCGGCGGGCAATGACGGTCATGGCATCGTCGCCGTCGGAAGATACCCCGGCAAGGTGGACAAGGCGTCCTTCGACCTTCCCCAGCAGGTCTTTCAACGCGGTGTCGTCGTCTTCGGCGGGCGTATCGATCCTGACGGTCCAGTGGCCGTTTTCCGTTTCCTGAGTGATATCGCCCGGGACCGCGAGGATTGTGTCGATGCCCTCGCGCTCCAGACACGCGGCAAGACCATCGGCCAGCTTCCGGCTGCCGCCGGTCTCGTCGGAGAACAGAACAATCGTGGAGGCCGTTTTAGTTTCGGCAGTCGCGGCGTCGGTCTCGTCATCCGGATCGCTCTGTTGGCCGCCCGCGGCGGCGAACACGATATCGGCTTCCACGACCGGGCTGGCGAGCGGCTGGGATACCGCGTTTTGATAGCCGCATTTGGACAACACCGACACCCAGTCGCGGCTTTGCCGCGAGACCGGAAATTCCGCGGAGGCCGATCCGCTCCACCAGTCAGTTCCAATGCCCCGGATGAGATCCGTGAGCGGCGACGGCAGGGGCTCGGCGGCAAGGACCATCGCGTCGGCCACAAGATGCTTCAAAAGGCCGGAAACGACCTCCTCGGTGAGATCGGCCAGCGACCGGCTGAACAGGACCGCGTCGAACGGCCCCTGGCCCTCGATGTCCTCTTCTAGGCTTTCAAGGAAAACGGTCGACGTGCTGCCGGTCCACTGCCTGGCCGCCCGACCGGCTTCCGAAGCTGACACATCGGCGACGGTCACGACCATGCGCGTTGGGTCGAGCGTGCTGTCCAGCGCCTGTAAGAGCCGCAAATCGGCCGCGCCGATCACGAGCAGGCGGGCCGCGGCCCCGCCGGGCCAAGCGCTCAACAGGTCGGTGCCGAGTTTCGTCAGGCAGTCGGACCGGTGGGTGGCGGCGGGTGAAGCGGTCAAATAGGCATCGAAAAGCCCGGCCGCGTAAAAATCGGCCGCGGAGCTCGCAAGGCCGTCGCTGAGGAGGCCGGAAAGGTCGGCGCTCAGGCGCGCGAGGAGTGACGCCTCGGCAATATGCTGTCCGCCTTCGGAGACAAGCGTGTGCATGAGCGCGCCGGCATTTGGTTGCTCATCGGGGTTGCCGAGCACAAAGACACCGTCCTCGGTCTCCTCGGCAAGTCCGCTCTCTGTAAGCCATGCGGCCAGGGTCGCGGCCAGCGGCAGCGCTGTCTCATGCAATTTCCCGGAGGCCGCCAGGCCGCCGATGTTGAGCGTGTCGTCCACGGAAAACGCCCAAAGGGTTTCATGGACGATCGTGCGCGCGAGCGCGTCGACCAAAAGGCTGGAATCGTCCAGATCCGGCAGGGCCTCCGCATCAAATCCGGACGATTTCAAAAAGCCTTCAAATCCATCCGGCATGACGGCATTGAGCGGCGCGGCGCGATCGGCGGCGGGCAACAAGGCCGCGATCTGGCGGTACACCAGTTCGTCGGGCCGGGTTTCGCGCCCGAGTTTGACGGCCCGGAACCGGGTTTGCGACAGGCGGGCAATGAGCTGGCCGGCTTCGTCCAGATATTCGAACTTGGCCTCGATCGAGCGCGGGCTTGCCTTGGTGACCTTGATCCGCACCGACCGCGGCGCGGCGTCGGCAACCAGGACTCGCAACGCGCCCATCCGGATCGGCAGGAAGCTTGTTTGCGCCGGAATGTCCGGAACGCCTTGAAGCAGGGCGAACAAGCCGTGAAAGCCGGCGTCGACCAAGGTCGGGCACAGTGCCATTTGAAGGTCGCTGACGGCCGGATGCCGGTCGCCGAGATCCACCGTCGCCGTGGTGTCATCGTGGCGGACGACCTGGTCGGCGCGCTGGAACGCCGGCCCGTAATTCAAGTCAAAGTCGCGGGTGATGGCATAAAGCCGGTCTTTGTCAAGACGGGTTCCATCCCCGTCCGGCACATTGATCGACGGCGCCGTATTGGTCGTTGACGGGGTTACGAAATGACCGCGGGCATTCAGCACCCAGTCCGCGTCCTGAAGGCGTGGCTTGGAATGGATTTCCACCACCCGGTCGTCCGGGGAGATGCGCACCATGGTTTCCCAGGTCTCATGGTCCTCGATGACGAGCGGGCGCAGGATGTCAAGATCGCGTAATTCCGCGGTGTCTTGTCCGGTCCAGCGCAAAACGGCCCGAACGGCCATTTCGGTGAAACCGGCGGCGGGGAAGACGACCGACTCCTCGACCTTGTGATCGGCAAGCCACGGGTGCGCGCTGGCATCGATGTGATTGTACCATTCGGCCGCATCCTGGCGCAGACGGTAGCCCAGAAGCGGCCATGTCTGACCGAACATGAAGTCGACACGCTCGTCGGTCGGCTCCTGACGGTATGGTGTGTTCTGCCAGGGATAACTTGGAAGCTGGTCATAGGCGCGCGCTGCAGGACCGACATATTTCGTCAGATCCGTTCGTCCGCCATGGGCGACGATCAACGCCGCAATGCCGGGCAGCGGATTGATGACCGGCTGGTCCTTTGCCGGCGTGTCAAGGCTCGCCAGAACCTTCGCCTTCTTGCCGTCACTGCGCAGGATGTCGTTCATATAGGTGCCGAGGACGGCCTTCGGGCCGATTTCGACAAACACGCCGAACCCGTCGTCAACCATTCGCGCAACGGCGTTCTGGAACTGGACCGGCTGGCGCACGTTCCGCCACCAATAATCCGCATCGAGCGAGGGAGCGGGCGCGTCCGGGTCCACCGTGGAATAAAACGTGATGTCCGACCGGCCGGGGCTGATCCCGTCAAGCGCGGTTAAGAGCGGTTGTTTGATGGAGTCGACCAGCGCGCTGTGGAACGGATAGGCCAGATTGAGCCGCCGCAGCGCCCATTTGTTTTTCCGCGCGAACTTGGCGAAGGCGTCGATGCTGTCGCTGTCGCCGGAAATGGTCACGCTGCGCGGACTGTTGACGGCCGCAAGCTCCAGGCGCGGCAGTCCGCTCGCCTTGATGCCCTCCACCGCCTTTTCCGCGGGCAGCAAGAGGGCCGCCATGGAGCCAAGGTCGCGAACCACTTCCTGTTCGCTCGAACGGGCGTGAATGACCTTGACGGCCTGTTCAAGCGACAGCGCGCCAGCGCACCAGGCCGCCGCCACTTCACCAACGGAATGACCGGCAACGCCCTCCGGCGAAATGCCGCGCGCCCTCAGGCTTTCCACCAGCGCAACCTGGATCGCGAACAGGAGAGGCTGGGCGATTTCGGTCCGTTCGATGTCAGCTTCCAGGTCCTTGGCGAACAACGTCGTCAGCAGCGACCAGCCGCCAATGCCCATGAAAATCCGGTCGACGCGCTCAAAAACCGACTGAAACACTTCGTCCGTCTGATAGGCGTCCTGGCCCATTCCGGCCCATTGCGAGCCGTTGCCGGAAAACACGAACCCGACCTTGGCATCGGCCTTGAACGCGTCGCCCTGAACGACGAGCGATGATTTTTCCTCCGACAAAAACGCGTCGATCGCCGTGTTTTTCTCCGCAACGGTGTCGCCCATGAGCACGACGCGATTGTCGAGAAGGTCACGGGCATGGGCTGCGGCAGTGACCAGCCGGGCCGCGCTGCCCGGCCCGGCTGTATTGATCGCTTCGCGGTAGCGGCCGGCAAGGGCCTTCAGCGCGTCTTTTGATTTTGCACTCAGAACCAGCGGCGCATTCGCGGGCATAGTCATGGCCGGCACGGCCATTTTCGGCGCATCGGCAATCACTGCGTGGGCGTTGGTCCCGCCGAATCCGAAGGAGTTGACGCCCGCAAGACGCGCCTTCTTGCCGCGCTTCAGCGGCACATTGTCTTTCGCGACGGCCAGGTTGAGGTCGTCGAACGGGATGTCCGGGTTGGGTGTCTCGAAATGCAGCGACTTCGGAAAGACATCATGTTTGAGCGCCAGCAGGGCCTTGAGAAGGCCGACCAGGCCCGATACCGGCTCCAGATGGCCGACATTGGTTTTCACGGAGCCGATCGGCAGGACGTCGGACCGTTTTTGACCGATCACCTTGCCAAGGGCGTCGGTTTCGGCCGGATCGCCAACACGTGTTCCGGTGCCGTGGGCTTCGACAAACGCCAGATCGTCCGGAGAGACGCCGCGATCCTCGTAGATTTCCCGCAAAAGGTCCGCCTGGGCATAAGCGGAGGGAAGGGAGAGACCCACCGTGCGGCCATCGGCATTGATGCCGGTTGCGATCAGCTTGGCATGCGGCCGGGACCCGGAGAGGGGTTTCGCCCGATCGGACTGAAGAACAAGGACGACGCCGCCCTCTGAACGCACATACCCGTCGCCCTTGGCATCGAACGCCTGGCAAAGCCCCGACGGCGACAGCATGGTCGCGCGGGAAAAGCCGACAAACGCAAACGGGCTAAGAAGCAGGCTGACGCCGCAAACGATCGCGGTGTCGATGGCGCCGCTTTCGAGCGCGGACACCGCTTCGTGGAGCGCCACCAAGGACGACGAACAGGCGGTGTCGACGGTGAAACTCGGCCCGCGGAAGTCGTAGATATAGGAAATCCGGTTGGAGACGATCGACAGCGTGTTGCCGGTCATGAACTGCATGTCGGCCGAGGCCGGGTCCGCCACGAACCGGTGGTGGTAATCGAGCGAAGATGCCCCGACATAGACGCCCGTCGACGTGCCGGCGAGATCACTTGGCCGGATGTTGGCTTGCTCCAGGGCCTCCCAAACCAGTTGCAAAAGCAGGCGCTGCTGGGGGTCCATCTGGACCGCTTCGCGGGGCGAAATGCCAAAAAACGCAGGATCAAATCCCCATACATCATCGAGCTGGCCCGCGGCCCAGGTATAGGCCTTTCCCTGCACGCTGCCGTCCGGATTGCCGAAGCGGGTCAGCGGCCAACGGTCTTTGGAGACGGATGTGACGGCGCAGGTGCCGGATTCCAGGAGAGACCAAAATTCATCGGGAGACTTGGCGCCGGGCAAGCGGCTGGCATAACCCAAAATGTTGATATCAGATGTAAGCGAAGCCACAGAACGACCTTTAGCGAAACAGTACCGCGAGTTGCCCGCAAGATGAGTTGGTGACAGGTGGTGAGCCTATTCGAGCGCCACATAAATATATTGATTGGCGCGTCTTGGCCAGTTGTCCGTCTTTGGAAAATCAGACCCTTGACCCAACGGCGGCCGGTGGTTGTCTTCACCGTGTTTGGCCGGTAAATTCACTGTTTTGTCAGTTGGTTACGGCACATTTTTGCGTGCTGGCCGACCATCGACCTCCGGCGGCCTGTGTAAAACACGCACGGCCGTCTGCCTTTTTGTTGCCGCTGTGTCGCTTTTGCCATGGAAGAGCGCCGGTTCGGCGGTGCCGCGCCATGTCCGGGCGCGAGCGCCCGTTCGCCGTCGCTTTCCTGGCCTGAATGGCCCGCCCCAGGCGAACGGGACGCCCTACCGCATCACACGTTGCTGTCCGGGAAGGACGCCTTGCGCTCCTCCATGAAACCGATCAGGGCCTCGTCGATGCCCGCGTCCAGCTCCGGCCCGGTATAGGCGGCAAGCTGTTCCTTCCAGATTGCGTTGGCGCGCTGGGCAGCGTCGAGTTCACCGTCGGCCAGCCATTGCTCGAAGGAGTTGTTGTCGGCGACCGATGAGCGGAAGAATGCGCTTTCGAAATTGCGCTGCGTGTGAGCCGCGCCGAGGAAATGCCCGCCGGGTCCGACTTCTTGGAGGGCGTCCATGGCCATCGCCTCGTCGGAGAGGTCAATGCCCTTGGCAAGCACATGCATCATGCCGAGCTGATCGGCGTCCAGAATGAACTTCTCATAGGAGGAGCACAGGCCGCCTTCCAGCCAACCGGCTGAATGCAATGCGAAATTCACCCCGCCCTGGACGGTCGCCGTGATGGTTTGGGCCGATTCCTGCGCCGATTGGGCATCGGGCAGTTTGGAGGCGGTGAACGATCCGCCGGACCGGAACGGCAGCCTAAGGCGCCGGGCCAGCTTCGCCGCACCGTTCAAAAGCAGCGAGCCTTCCGGACTGCCGAAGGTCGGGGCGCCGGACTGCATGGAAATCGAACTGACAAAGGCGCCGAAAACCACCGGCGCGCCGGGGCGCACCAACTGGGTCAAGGCGCAGCCGGCCAGCGCCTCGGCCAGGACCTGTGACAAGGTGCCGGCGACAGTGACCGGGCTCATCGCGCCGGCCAGAATGAAGGGCGAGACGATGCAGGCCTGGTTGGCCGCCGCGTACACCTTCAAGGCGCCGAGCATGGTGGCGTCGAACACCAGCGGCGAATTCGCGTTGATCAGCTGGATCATGACGCAATTCTGATCAACGAAGTCCTTGCCGAACACGATCTCGGCCATCTTGACCGAATCCTCGGCCCGCTCCGGCGCGGTCACCGAGCCCATGAACGGTTTGTCGGAATGTTTGATATGGGAATAGACCATATCAAAGTGCCGCTTGTTGACCGGCAGATCGACGGGTTCGCACACCGTTCCGCCCGAATGGTGCAACCAGGGCGACATGTAGGCGAGTTTCACGAAATTGCGGAAATCCTCGATCGTGCCGTAGCGCCGGCCCTTGTCCAGATCGGTGACAAAAGGCGGCCCATAGACGGGTGCGAACACGAGATTGTTGCCGCCGATTTCCACGTTGCGCGCCGGATTGCGGGCATGCTGGGTGAACTGGGCCGGTGCGGTCTTGATTATGTCCCGCAGCATGCCTTGCGGAAACCGGACCCGTTCGCCGTCGACATCCGCCCCGGCGTCCTTCCAGATCTTCAAGACCTCCGGATCTTCGCGGAACTCCAGGCCGATTTCCGCCAGGATCCGATCCGTCTGCGCTTCGATCTTTTCCGCCCCTTCGTCGCTCAGGACGTCATAGAGCGGAATGCCGCGGGTGATGTAGGGCGCGCCGATACCACCTGGACCCGTCTTCCGGCGTTCACGGCGGGCCGATCGCCCCCGGCGTCCTGAACTGACGGCGGCATCTGACATTCTGGAGGCTCCCTCGACTAAGGATTTGGATCGTTATGGCGAAACTTAGTCCGCTTGGCCAGCGGCCGCGGCCCAGATCCGTCTTTGGCTGCCACAAAAGCGGCATGAGACGTCCGATGGAATTTGCCGGATCGGCCGGATGGGCGATGGCAGCGCCTGCCGGGCATAGCGTTTCGGCTGCAACCGATTGACGCCTGCGGGCGATCTCGTCGAGCTGCCGGATTTTGCCTCGCCGTGTCGTGGCGATAATGCCGCCATGACGCAATTGAGCTATTTTGCCCCGCAATCCATCGCAATACTGCCGGTCAAACACACCGGTCTCTCGCACCGGCCGTCGGACCGGCCGCGCAGGAGGCCGGTTCCGCCATGTCCAATGCGGACCACCAGCAAGGCGAGCGTGACGTTGGCACTTGGCGTCCGGTCGATGGATAAAGGAACGAAAAATGCCGGCATTTCCTGACAAGGCCAAGGTTGTCATCGTCGGTCTGGGGGGCATTGTCGGGGCGTCCGTGGCGCATCACCTGATCGAACGCGGGTGGGGCGATATCGTTGGCATCGACAAGTCCGGCATTCCCACCGACATCGGGTCAACGGCGCACGCCTCAGATTTTTGCTACACGACGAGCCACGATTATCTGTCGGTCTGGACGACCCAGTACTCGATCGATTTCTTCGACAAGATGGGCCATTACGAACGGGTTGGCGGACTTGAGGTGGCCCGCACCGGCGACGACGCCTGGATGGAGGAAATCAAGCGCAAGGTGACCTCCGGCAAGGCCTTCGGAACCAATGTGCGCCGCGTCACGCCCACCGAGATCAAGGAGCTGTTCCCGCTGATCGAAGAAGACCAGGTCCAGGGCGGCATGTTCGATCCAGATGCCGGCCTTGTGGTGCCCCGGTCACAGGCCGTTGCCGGCAAACTGGTCGACAATGGCGAGAAAACCGGAAAGCTGAGGGTCTTCGCCAATACGCCCGCGACGTCCCTGGTGGTCGAGGATGGCCGGATCAAGGGTGTCGTGACCCATCGCGGCACGATCATGGCCGACCACGTCATTGTGTGCGCCGGGCTGTGGGGCCGCCAGATCGCGGAAATGGTCGGCGAGGATCTTCCGGTCATGCCGGTCGATCATCCGCTGACCTTTTTTGGCCCCTATACCGAATTCGAGGGCACCGGCAAGGACATCGGCTTCCCGCTGCTCCGCGACCAGGGCAATTCGGCCTATATGCGCGACACGGGAGATCCCAAGACGACCGAGGGCGGGCAGATCGAATGGGGGTATTATGAAACCACCCATCCGCGCCTGTGCCATCCGCGCGACATCCTGGAAAAGGAACAGGCGCGCCTGTCACCATCGCAGCGCGACCTTGATGTGGAACAGGTCATGGCGCCGCTGGAACGGGCCATGGAGCTGACGCCGATCCTGGGCGAACTCGGCTATAACGAAAACTGGTCGTTCAACGGCCTGTTGCAGGTCTCCGCCGCCGGCGGCCCATCCTGCGGGGAAAGCCAGAAGGTGCGCGGGCTTTGGTATTGCATCGCCATCTGGGTGAAGGACGGCCCCGGCTACGGCAAATTGATCGCTGATTGGATGACCGACGGCCGCACCGACATCGACCATGCCGGGATCGACTACGCGCGTTTTTACCCGCACCAGATGAGCGAGGAATTCATCGAGGGCCGCTGTTACGAAGCCGCCCAGAAGATCTACTTCCCGGCCATCCATCCGCGCGAACCCTATGCCACGGGCCGGAATGTCAAGCGCTCGCCGTTTTATGAGCGCGAGGTCGAACTCGGCGGCTATTTCATGGAGCTCGGCGGCTGGGAACGCGCCCATGGCTACGCCGCCAACGAGCACTTGCTGGAAAAATACGGCAACAGGGTCCCGGTTCGGGAAAACGAGTGGGACAGCCGGCACTTCTGGCGCGTGTCCAACGCCGAGCAACTGGCGCTGAGCGAGGATTGCGGCGTCATCAACCTGTCGCACTTCTATATGTTCGACGTCGAAGGCCCGGACCACGTCGAACTCATGGAATGGCTGTGCGCGGCCCGGATCGGCGGCGATCAAAACATCGGCAAAGGCATTTACACCCACTTTCTCGACGATGAAGGCATGGTGCGGGCGGACCTGACCGTCATCCGCATGGCCGACCGCTGCCGGGTGATCGACGGCGCCGACGCGGGTCCGCGCGACTATCATTACGTGAAACGGATCGCCGCGGACAAAGGCTATGATGTCACCGTCACCGACGTCAGCGAAGACTACACGACCATCGGCATCTGGGGGCCGAATTCCCGAGACAACCTGAAGAAGGTCGTGTCCGATCCGGCCGCGCTCGACCCGGAAAACTTTCCCTTCGCAGCGATCCGGCAGATCGAGATTGCGGGCAAGACCATCTTTGCCCTCCGGCTCTCCTATGTCGGCGAGCAGGGCTGGGAGTTGCACATGAAATACGAGGACGGGCTGGCCGTCTGGGACGCGCTGCGCGGCCTCGGGATCATGGCGGTTGGCGTTGAGACCTACGCCAACTCCCGCCGCATGGAAAAAAGCCTGCGCCTGCAAAACGCCGATCTCTTGACCCAGTACAACCTCTATGAAGCCGATCTGGCCCGGCCGAAGGTGAAGGACGCGGACTTCCGCGGCAAGGCCAAGCATCTGGAGTACCGCGCGCGGGACCACCAGCCGGCCATGCTGTGCACGCTGGTGATGTTAGACAACACCGACGCGAGCGGCGTTCAGCGGTACCCGGTTGGCGCGATGCCCGTCATGGACCCGGACACCGGCAAGACGCTCATCGATGCGCTCGGCCGCATCTCCTACACAACATCCGTGGCCTACGGCCCGACCATCGGCAAGAACATCGCGCTGGCCTATTTGCCGCATGACTACTGCCAAGTGGGGCGCAAGCTAAACGTTGAGTATTTTTCGGAAACCTATCCAGTCGAGGTGGCCGGTGTCGGCTACGCCCCGCTTTACGATCCGGAAAACCTCAAGCCGAGAAGTTGAGCACCAACCGGCTCCGGCACGTCATCCCGGCCCCCTAGCCGGGATCGGCGAGCCCGGATCTCGGGGAAAACTGGAGTTCCGGGCCGCCCCGATCCCGGATCTCCGCTGCGCTTCGTCTGGGCGGACCCTATGAATAGTGTTGATGACGATTGAAAAATGAGTATTCGAAAACCGCATCTCGTCCTGCCCGGACTTGATCCACCGCTGTCCGGTTCAGCTTTCGGTGGCTGTGGTTTTTTACGGAGACCAGCCGCAAGCACCCCCTCAAGGGGGGAGAAGCCATGTCGCGCCCTTTCAGTGTGTCTGTCCACTCTGCTTGCCGGAGCGAAAAGGCAAACGATATCCGCTCGATACGTCTAAACTCGCGATCTAAACCGGACAGCCGCGGGTTAAGCCCGGTAATGGCGGCGGCGAAAAGTCCGAACACCAAAACCCAGCGTGAACATCGGCGCGGGGTCCGCTGTGGCCAGATCTTGAGATGGCCCGATGAGCCCGGGACGGCTTGGAAAGACAAAAAGAATGTCGAAACTGGAAGACCTTCTGAATGAAAAGGGTGCGCTCCTCGCGGACGGGGCGACCGGCACCACGCTGTTTGACATGGGGCTCACTTCTGGCGACGCGCCGGAGCTTTGGAACGTCGATGAACCGGACAGGATCCGGGCGCTTCACCGCGGTTTTGTCGAGGCGGGTTCGGACATCATTCTGACCAATACGTTCGGCGCCAACCGCCACCGCCTGAAGCTGCACAGCGCGGAAGGCCGTGTGAAGGAACTCAACGCGGCCGGCGTGCGTCTTGCCCGCGAGGTCGCCGAAGGCGCCGGCCGGCCGGTGGTTGTCGCCGGATCGATCGGCCCGACGGGCGAGTTGTTTCAACCGCTCGGCGCGCTCAGTTACGAAGAAGGCGTAGCCGCCTTTGCCGAGCAGATCGACGGCTTGATCGAGGGCGGCGCCGACGCGCTTTGGGTCGAGACCATGTCCGCTGTGGAGGAAATGAAGGCCGCGGCCGAGGCGGCGAATGGCAAGGGGCTGCCGCTTGTCATCACCGCGAGCTTCGACACGGCCGGAAAGACCATGATGGGTCTGTCGCCAAAGAGCATGGCGGAACTCAAGCCGCAATTCGCCTGCACGCCCGTTGCCATCGGGTCCAATTGCGGGGTCGGGGCCTCCGATCTTCTGGCCGCGATCATGGAGATCACCGCCGCCGATCCGGACGCGATTGTCGTTGCCAAAGCCAATTGCGGGATTCCGGAAATCCGCGGTGATGAGGTGGTCTACACCGGCACGCCGGACCTTATGGCGCGCTACGCTCAGATGGCGCTCGATGCCGGCGCGCGGATCATCGGCGGCTGCTGCGGAACCTCGGCCGGGCATCTGACCGCCATGCGCGGCGCCATGGACACGCACGCCAAGGGTCCAAGGCCGTCCCTTGACGCGGTGATCGCTGAAATCGGCCCCCTGGTCTCGCCGCCCAATCTGGAAGCCGACGCGGCCCGCGAAAGCGAAGCGGCATCCGGTGGAGGCCGCCGGCGGGGCCGCCGTCGCAGCGGGTGAGCAACGCCTTGACGTAAACCTAGGTTCATTTGGCGCGTTTTGCCGGGCAGCCGGACGCCAAATGCCTGGCATTCGATTTGCAGACCGCCCACGTTGGCATTATCGAAGTGTGTTCCCGGATTGCCTTTCTTCTGATTTTTCCTCCGAAACGGAATTTATCGCGATGCGCCCGCTTGGTCTGATCCTCATTGCCGCCGCCGTCCTGGTCCCGATCATCTGGTTTGCGCCTTTGGCCGCCACGCGCGATCCGGTCGCGCTGTTCAGCCAGTATCTGGGATCATCCGCCTTGATCCTGATGGGGATCAACCAGTTCATCGCAACCCGGTCTCCGGGCCTTGAAACGGTGTTCGGCGGCCTGGACCGCATTTATGTCCTGCACAAGTGGCTGGCCATCGTGGCTCTCGCCGCCTTGGGGCTGCACGACATTATCGACGCGGAAATGGATGGCCTGCGCGGCGGTCCGCTGGCCGGCATTGCCGAGGATGTCGGTGAGGTCTCGCTTTACGGCCTTCTGATCCTGATCCTCGCCTCGGTGATCACCTTCATTCCCTATCACCTGTGGAAATGGACACACCGGTTCATCGGCGCGTTTTTTGTCCTTGGCGCGTTCCACTTTTTCTTCATCGAAAAGCCGTTCCAGAACGCCGATCCGCTAGGGCTTTACATTGCCGCCTTCTGCATCCTGGGGATGATCAGCTATCTTTGGATTTTGGTCCTGCGGCCGATGGCGCCGCGTGGCCATGGCTATGTGGTCGATGCCGTCACGCGTCTGGGCGGCGTCATCGAGGTCACCCTGACACCAAAAGGGCGGGGTCTCACGCACAAGGCCGGACAATTTGCCTTTCTGTCGATCAAGGGCAACGGACTATCGGAAGAACATCCGTTCACACTGTCATCCGCGCCCGGCCCCGCCCGGGCCTTGCGGTTTTCGATCAAGGACCTTGGCGATTATACCCGCCGGCTCGGCAAGCATCTGGGAGAGGGCATGCAGGCGACGGTGAGCGGACCCTACGGCCACTTCACGCTGCCGCGTAGCCGCGATCCGCAGGTCTGGATTGGCGCCGGCATCGGCATCACGCCGTTTCTGGCGTTTGCCGAAAGCCTGAAAGAGCGCGAGACCGGGCCGGTCAAACTCTACTATTGTGTGCGGGACACCGGCGACATCCCTTACGTCGTTGATCTGGAAGCCATCGCCGAAAAGGTTCCGAACCTTGAGTTGGTTGTCGTCAACTCCGCCGAGGGCATCCGTCTCAGCCCCGATCGTGTCGTGGCCGATCTTGGCGGCAATTTGCCATCCGCACATGTCTATTTCTGTGGGCCGACCGCGATGCGCAAGGCGCTCAAGACCGGTCTCGTGGCCAAAGGGCTGCGCGCGTCCCGGTTCCACTATGAGGAATTTGAAATGCGCACCGGCATCGGCCTCGGCCGGTTGGCGGCCTGGCTGTGGGACAGCGGCACCTACGCGATCGAAAAGCGCCGGGCCGGCCGCGTCCAGCCGGCGGAATAAGGCGCGCGGGACCGGACGACGGCCCGCGTGTTGCGCCAGCGGGGGTCCGTGACCCGCCTTCGGAGATCAACCACGTCTCCGGCACGCTTTGCGGGAAGGGGCGGCGGGTGTAAACTCAAGGCGTGTTCTGCGGTTCTCTTTCAAGACAAGGAGGGCGGACATGTACGGACCCTGCCACTGGCATCACCGCACGGGACCTGCCTATTTCACGCACCGGCACTGGCGGCATCAGCATTATCGGGATGGGGAGGGCGTCTGGCACGAACGACCGTGCGGACCCGACATCGAATTCGTGCTCTGGTTCATTCCCTGGCGGATCCGTTTCTAGAGCGTTCTGTGCTGAGATTGACGCAATTGTGTTTCCCGGCCGGCGCGGCGATCCACAAGGCGAGGCGCGCCATGCGTGGTGCGGCCACGCCTAAGCGGCTCAACGCCGTGGGCGGTCGCCGGATGGAAACCCGAAGGGCCGGGCTGGTTTGGGCCAAATCCGTCGGCCTTCGCCTTGACCGTATCACGATACGGCCTGCACCAAAGCCCTTGACCTTGTCCCAAACCCGCTCCGGCACAATGGGTCAAGCTCAACACAGAACGCTCTAATCCCGCATATCCGGTCAACCCCGGCGGCGCCGTCTCCGGCCGCCGGCCGCCCCGCTGGCTTCCGGCGCCGCCGTGCGTTCTGGAAGCGTGATCTCTGCGCGCAGGTTCAAGAACGGATCGGCCTTGTTGGGCAGCGCCATGGCGTTGACGAAATGCTCCTGGAATTTCGGCTCCAGCGCCGTTTCGATCTTCTCGATCTCCCGGACAGTCTGTTCGATCTGCCGCCGGTGGCCCTGATTGAGGAGCGCCATCCGCGCACCGGTGCCGGCCGCGTTGCCGACGCCCGAAACACCTGGGAGCGCGCAATCCGGGATCAGGCCGAGCACCATGGCGTATTTGGGATCGATATAGCTGCCGAAGGCCCCGGCGAGCCTGATCCGGTCGATCCGTGATGTGCCGAGTTTGTCCTGAAGCAGTTTCACGCCGGCATAAAGCGCGGCCTTGGCGAGCTGGATGGCGCGGATATCGGTCTGGAGGATCGCGATCTCCACATCACGGTCGGCGATGAGATAGGAGAACGTGCGCCCGTTGGGGCGGATCCGCGAGGTTTGGTCCGCCCGCGCGCCGTTTATGACGCCGTCCTCGGTGATGAGCCCGGCGAGAAACATCTCGGCGACCGCCTCGATGATGCCGGAACCGCAAATGCCGGTGACACCCACCTGATCGATCTTGTCGTCGAATCCGTCTTCATCCGACCATTCGTCGACCCCGATCACCTTGAAGCGCGGCTCGAGCGTCTCCCGGTCGATCCTGAGCCGCTCGATCGCGCCGGGCGCTGCGCGCTGGCCGGCAGAGATTTCAGCGCCTTCAAAGGCCGGTCCAGTCGGTGAACTGGCGGCCAGCAGCCGCTCCGAATTGCCGAGCACGATTTCCGCGTTGGTGCCCACATCGACCAGGAGCGTGATGTCCTTCGAGGCAAAAGGCGCTTCCGACAGGGTCGCCGCCGCCGCGTCCGCGCCGACATGACCGGCGATGCAGGGCAGCATATAAACCCGCGCGCCCGGATTGAGCTTAAGATCGAGGTCCCGTGCGTTGAGCGCCAGCGCGTCGGAAACGGCGAGCGCGAAGGGCGCGCCGCCAAGTTCCACCGGATCGATGCCGAGAAACAGATGATGCATCACCGGATTTCCGACGAATACCGCGTCCAGAATGTCGCTCCGCTGAGCGCCGACATCACCCACCAGCTTGCCGACCAGCGCGTTGACCGCCTCGCGCACGGCCTTGACCAGATCAGGCAGCTTCGACGGGTTCATCTGGACATAGGAGACCCGCGACATCAGATCCTCGCCGAACCGGATCTGCGGATTGGAGGTGCCGGCGGACGACACCGTCCGGCCGTTTTGCAGGTTGCACAAATGCGCCGCGATGGTGGTCGAGCCGATATCGACCGCAAGGCCATAGGCGAATTGTTTTTCACCGGGCCAGAGCGCGGTGATGACTGCCGGGCCGCCGCCGTCCTTATGGATCGCGGCGGTGACGGTCCATTTGCCGGTGCGCAGCACACCCTGGAGCTTCGGCAACAGGATCGGATCCAGGGTCAGTCCGGTCAGCCCGGTCGCCGTTTCCAGCGCCTCGCGCAGGCGGTCTCCGTCGCCGCGCGGGATTTCCATATCCGGCTCGCCGAGGGTGACGGTCGCGAGCAACACGGGCGAGGCCGGTTCGATGGCCTTTGCCTCGGCGCGCTTGCGCACGACCTGCCGGTTGGTCTGGGCGTCCGTCGGCACGTCGATCACCAGATCGCCGAGGATCCTGGCCTGGCAGGACAGGCGCCGGTCCGCCGGCAGGTTGCGGAGTGTGGCGTACCGGGTTTCCGCCTCGCTCGCGCCGGCAAGGTTGTCCGCCGCGCTGGTGAGGTTCTCCTTGGCGAATGTGCCTTCTGAGACCGAGATTTGGCACCGGCCGCAGATGCCGCGCCCGCCGCAGACCGATTCCACATAAACGCCAAGCGAACGCGCCGCATCGAGAAGCGGTGTGCCGACGGGAAAGGTTCCCCGCCGCCCGCTTGGCTGAAAGACGACCTTGGCGCGTTCTGTGGTCTCCGTCATTTTCGCCCTTCTAAGGGGACACGGCGATGGTCCGCATCATGCCGACCGGCGGCGCGCTTCCCGGCCGCCGCGGCGGCGGCTTCCGCTCGCGGGCGCGCTTTCCGCCGGGGCTGGGGATCCCGCGGCGACCGGCTTGTGATCCCGGTAGGTCATGATCCAGTCCTGGCAGTTCGGGTCGGTGCCGTTCAGAACGTTGGCGGCGCGAACGGCTTCCATTTCCTGCGGCCGGCACGGGTTCATGATCGCGCTGGTCATGCCGGTCGCGATCACCATCGGAATGAATGCCGCGTTGATGCCGTGCCGGTGCGGCAGTCCGAACGATATGTTGGAAAGACCGCACGTCGTGTTAACCTTCAGGTCCTCCCGAAGCCTGCGCAGAAGCTGAAACACCTGCTGCCCGGCCGTCCCCATGGCGCCGATGGGCATGACCAGCGGATCGACGACAATGTCATGGGCGGGAATGCCGTAGTCGGCGGCCCGCTCGACGATCTTCTTGGCGACCGCGAACCGTACTTCCGGATCTTCGGAGATCCCGCTTTCGTCGTTGGATATGGCAACGACCGGCACATCGTATTTCTTGACCAGCGGCAGGATGGCTTCCAGCTTTTCTTCTTCGCCGGTGACCGAGTTGACCAGAGGGCGGCCCTTGGCGACCTTCAAGCCGGCCTCGATCGCCGCCGTGACCGAGGAATCGATGGAAAGCGGAACATCCACCAGTTCCTGCACGATTTCGAGCGTTTGAACCAGAAGCGGCGGCTCGGTCTCGTTCGGGTTGACCGCCGTCACCCCGGCATTCACGTCGAGCATGGTGGCGCCGGCCGCGACCTGCGCAAGTGCGTCCGTCCGCACCGTGTCGAAATTGCCCTCGACCATTTCGGCCGCGAGCTTCTTCCGGCCGGTCGGATTGATCCGTTCGCCGATCACGCAAAACGGCTGGTCGAAGCCGATGACGATTTCCTTGGTGGCCGATGCAACGACGGTGCGGGTCATGAACGGGGATCTCTCAAGCGGTCAGGGAAGACGTGAGCGGCGTGCGAAAAGACCAGCTTCCGCGGTTTGAAAGCCATTCGCCGGTTTTTTGAATCCCGCCGAAGGGATAGACGTGCAGTTGCGCGAGCTGGGTATGGGGACGGGCGGCAAGACGCGCTTCCAGCGGTTCGACAATCGTCTCCGGGTCGTAGCCGGCCAGCATCGACACGACCGATCCGCCACGCTTTTTGAGGAAATTCAACGAATTCTCGACACCGGCGAAGGCGGCGTATTTGATCAGTGTGGTCATCTTCGCCGGACCGGCGACACCGATGTGAACAGGAAACCGGTTGCCCCAGGCCGCGATCTCGTCGAGCCACTGATTGACCCGGACCGGATCGAAGCCAAACTGGGTGACCAGCAGGAACTGCGCATCGCTTTCCAGAGCCAGTGCATGTTTTCGCATCAAGAACGTCTTGATGACATCCGGCGCAATGTCGGGGGAGCCTTCCGGGTGACCTGCCACGGCGATGGTCTTGATGCCCAGGGCATCGAACAGCCCTGTTTCCAGCATGGCGATCGAGGAGGTCAATGGCCCGGGGGTTTCCGCTTCGCCGGCAATCGCCAGGACATCCGTGACGCCGGCTTCGCCCGTCAGGCGCTTGATCCGCCGCTCGAACGCCTCGTGGCTGGCATATCGGCGCGCGGCCATATGCGGGACCGGCTTGAAGCCCCGTTCAGAAAGGCGCCGCGCCGCCGCCACGATCATGTCTTCCGCCGCGTTGCCAAGGTCCGTCACATAGACCCGGGTTCCAGCAGGAATGTGATCCAGCAGCTCCGGCTTGTCCGTCACCTGTTTGGGCGACATTTCCGTCGAGGCGGCAAGGCGGCCTTGCGGCGTCAGGCGGGCGTCAGTCATGCTCCTTGCCTCCCTGGTCGAGAAGGGTTTTCAACCGGTCCCTGGAATAGGCCGATGTCAGGTCGCTGAGCGCGCTGTCGGCTTCGCCTTCCAGATCATCGGACACATCCACGGGATCGGACCGCCGCCATTCGGCCATATAAGCGTCGCTGTCCTTCGCCCCGATCCGCATCGCGCAGGCATCGATCGCCTCCATGAAGACGGGCGGCATTTCCCGGCGGGCCGACTTGCGTCCGTTTTTCACCAGGATCTGGGCCGGAATGTCCCGCCAGTAGACGATGGTCTTCTGCGCCATGGAAAATGTCCTTTCGCCCCGATCATTGCCGGAACGGCGGTCGATCAAGAGCCATGAATCCGGCACCGGGAAATCCAAAAACGACCTACCTGGAACCGATTGATCTAAAGAGTGAATGAGTGGTTACGGCCGGACCGGCGCGCGCAGAAAATCGGCCAGAATCCCGTAGCCTGTGCGCCGGATTTCAAATGGCAGTTCCAGGCGCTCCGCGGCCGCGCGCGCGGCCGTCTCAAGCGCGGGGTCGTCCGTCTGCGCAAGATAGAGGACGCGCGTGTAGTGGGCGAAATAAAGGTCCCGCAAATGCGGATGCCAATCGAGGCCGAGCGGATCGATCACCATGGATTGGAAATGGCGGGCCAGGAAGTCGGTCAGGTAGAAGGTGCCGAGCTGGTCGGCTTCCAATTGGTCGAAGGCGTCAAGGCCGGTGAAAAAGGCGTAACAATGCGCTCCGTCGATCCGGCGGGCGCCGGTTTCCTCCAGCACCCGGTCAAGAAGGCCGCCCGTGCCGCAGTCGGCATAGGCAACGAGAATGTCGTCGTAGGAGGCCTTGCGGGCCATGATTTCGCGGCGCACCTCGCCGGGGATCTTGTCCGGCGTGTTGTGAAGTTGCGCGGGCAGGCAGGTCAGATCGATATGGTCGAGCCCGTTCATGCCCTTGATGGCAATGATCTCGCGGGCCAGCGCGCCGCAGGCGATGACGCAGACCCGGCCGATCTTGCGGTCCGGATCCGGCGTTTCGTCGAACGGAAAGAGCGGGACATCCAACGTCATGTCCACCTCTTTCCACATCGCCGTCAGGCTCTGCCGGCCAGCAGATTGTGCCGGCGGGCGATGAGGTCCTTGGCCATCTCCACCGCGACGGCCGCGTCGCGGCAGTATCCGTCGGCGCCGACCGCCTCGCCGAACTCGGCATTGAGCGGCGCCCCGCCGACGAGAACGATATAGTCGTCGCGGATGCCCTTTTCGGTCATCGTGTCGATGACGACTTTCATGTAGGGCATCGTGGTCGTCAGCAGCGCGGACATGCCGAGAATGTCCGGCTTGTGCTCTTCGAGCGCGTCCAGGTAGTTTTCGACCGGATTGTTGATGCCGATGTCGATCACCTCGAACCCGGCACCTTCCATCATCATCGACACGAGGTTCTTGCCGATGTCGTGGATGTCGCCCTTGACGGTGCCGATCACCATCTTGCCGACCTTCGGCGCGCCGGTCTCGGCCAGGAGCGGGCGCAAAATGCCCATTCCGGCCTTCATCGCATTCGCCGACAACAACACTTCCGGCACGAACAAAATCCCGTCCCGGAAATCGATGCCGACAATCCGCATGCCTTCGACCAGCGCCTTGGTCAGGATTTCGTAAGGGGCCCAACCGCGTTCCAGCAGGATGTTGACGGCCTCCTGAATTTCCTCCTGGAGGCCGTCATAAAGATCGTCATGCATTTGCTCGACGAGTTCGTCGTCGGAAAGAGACGCCAGATCGATTTCGTCTTCGTCGGACATGTCGCAGCTCCAAGGCCCGAGGGCGCGCCCGAATGCAGGGCGATCAAGTGAAAAAACATATGGCTCAGCAGGGGTTTGCCGATATCAACATTGCGACATGTCAAGTCGCGCCTGCGACAACCGCACCCGCGCGCGCCGTTTCGTGTTCCAGCCGCGGCTCAAAGGCCCGACCTGGCACCGTTTTCCACGCTGAAAAGCGCTGCGCCGGGACCGTCCCGAAGGGTCAGAACAAACCCTCGATCTGCCCGTTTTCGTCGAGCCGGATATGATTGGCCGACGGCACTTTGGGCAGGCCCGGCATGGTCATGATTTCCCCGCAGATCGCCACCACAAATCCGGCGCCGGCCGACAGCCGGACCTCGCGCACCGGAACGCTGTGGCCGACCGGCGCGCCGCGCAAGGCCGGGTCGGTGGAAAAGGAGTATTGGGTCTTGGCCATGCACACCGGCAAATGGCCGAAGCCGTCGGCTTCCCAGCGCCTGAGTTGATCGCGCACCGACTTGTCCGCGAGAACCTCGTCGGCCCGGTAGATCCGTTTGGCGATCGTCTCGATCTTTTCAAACAGTGACACGTCGTCGTCGTAAATCGGAGCGAACTGGGCATGGCCACTTTCGGCAAGCGCGGCGACTTTTTCCGCAAGGTCTTCAGTCCCTTTCGATCCTTCAGCCCAATGCGAGGCGAGCACCGCTTCGACGCCAAGATCGGCGCAATAGTCTTTGATCGCCTGGATTTCCGACTCTGTGTCGGCCGTGAAATGGTTGATCGCGACCACCGCCGGCACACCGAATTGTTTGACGTTTTCAATGTGGCGGCCAAGGTTCGCCGCCCCTTTCTTGACCGCGTCCACGTTTTCCGCGCCAAGGTCGTCCTTGGCAACGCCGCCATTCATCTTCAAGGCCCGCACCGTTGCGACGATCACCGCGGCATCAGGATGCAATCCGGCCTTGCGGCATTTGATGTCGAAGAACTTTTCCGCACCAAGATCAGCGCCGAATCCGGCTTCGGTCACCACATAGTCGGCCAGCTTCAGCGCCGATTGCGTTGCCATCACCGAGTTGCAGCCATGGGCGATGTTGGCGAACGGGCCGCCGTGAATGAAGGCCGGATTGTTTTCCAGCGTCTGCACGAGGTTCGGCTGGATCGCTTCCTTGAGAAGCACGGTCATCGCACCGTCGGCGTCGATCTCACGCGCGGTGATCGCGCTCCGGTCGCGCCGGTAGGCGACGATGATGTCGCCGAGCCGCCGTTGCAGGTCGTCCGGATCCGTCGCCAGGCACAGGATGGCCATGATCTCCGAGGCGACCGTGATGTCAAAACCCGCTTCGCGCGGAAAGCCGTTGGCTACGCCGCCAAGCGAACAAACGATCGAGCGCAGCGCCCGGTCGTTCATGTCCAGCACCCGGCGCCAGGTGACCCGGCGCTGGTCGATGCCGAGCCCGTTGCCCCAATAGATGTGGTTTTCGATGAGGGCGGCCAAAAGGTTGTGCGCCGACGTGATGGCGTGGAAGTCGCCGGTGAAATGAAGGTTGATGTCTTCCATCGGTACGACCTGGGCCTTGCCGCCGCCGGCCGCGCCGCCCTTCATGCCAAAACATGGTCCGAGCGATGGCTCACGCAGACAGATCATGGCCTTTTTGCCGATCCGGTTCAGCCCGTCACCAAGGCCGACCGTCGTCGTCGTCTTGCCTTCGCCCGCGGGTGTCGGGTTGATCGCGGTCACCAGGATGAGCTTTCCATTGGGGCGGTCTCCCAGGCTTTGCAGGAACTCGCCGGAGATCTTGGCCTTGGTTTTTCCGTAAGGAATCAGGGCTGTATCGGGCACGCCGATCTTCGCCGCGATCTCCTGGATCGGTTGCATGTCCGCCGCCCGGGCTATTTCGATATCGCTCGCCATGGATGTTTCCCCGCAAAAAAGGCGCCGGGGCCGCACACCGGTCCAAATCCGGATCGGTCGGCGGCCGAGGCAGTTCTGATTTGCCACGAAGCTAGGCGAGAAGGCGAGCGTTTAAACGTCGCGAAAGCGACGCCCGGCGAAGGGGATGCGACGGCGGTTCCCGTCTAGACCGAAAACCGCAGGGGCTATCCGTTCCTGGCCGCCGCCGTCAGGCGCATCAGCTAGCGAGAACGGTCAGCTTCAACGCCGCGCCGTTGGGGTCGGACATCTTCCAGACATAAGTGCCCGGATTGTAACTCGGGAACGGATTGTTGCCGGATTGGCCGGCGGGGATCGGCATATCGGAACCGACCCGCCAGGCCGTGCTGCCTTGTTGCGCAACGAGGACGACCTCCCGGTCCAACAGGTTTTCAAATGTGATGTGGTGTTTGTTGTCCAGTGGAAAGTTGGCATTGACAGTAAGAGTATCATTGGGACCGAACCCAACTTCAACAGATTGGCCCGTCGACAGTGTAACGATCATAATATCTCCCTTCAAACATCAAAAACGATGCGGCGAATGGGCCGGATCCCAGGTAAAAAACGCGCTTCAAGGAGTGGATACGAATGATTTTTCCCGAAGCTGCGCAAATGCACTTATAGATAAAACAATCTATTCATTAAACTAAAAAGTGCAACTTGGACGTGCCTTTATTCGGCGTTTCCTGGCCGCATCAGCCATGTTGGAAGTCTGACGCCGACCGAATGTCCGAAGGCTTGTGCAAGGCCAGCATGACGCGCGTGTCCGGTTGAGCGGTTCGACGGTGTTGGCAGAAGCTGCTCAGCCGTCCTGGCCAATTCCGGCGGGTTCGGACCGCGACGCGCGAACAGGCCTTGAAATCCTGAGTGCGCGGACAAAACAGTGCCTGTCCAGGCCGTCGGACAGCGACGGAATCGCAGCGTGAATGGGCGTGCAACCCGCTGTAATTATTTCTTAAATTTTGGTTAAAATAATTCTGTGAATAAACGTGAACTGTGTTAGTGTTTACGGGGAGGAATGGGGGGAATTCGAACAATAAACACGCGTTTTGCGTGACAATTGCAAAGAAAACATCCCCCTCAAATTCATAGTTTTATCTTACAAATAAACGATGGGGGGAACAGATGACAACATCTGCGACGATCACACAATACTATCAAAACATCCTTCAGCGGGCACCGACGACAACAGAGCTGTCGACGGCGGTCGCGGCTGTCGATGGGGGTACGCAAACACTCACACAAGTCCGCGATTCCATCGCAACTTCCAGCGAAGCTGTGACGTTCATCGATCAGATCATCCGAATATATCAGGCGGCTTTCAACCGTCTTCCGGACATCACCGGCATGCAGGGCGCGGGCGGCGACGGCGGTTGGCCCGACCAGTTGCGTGCCGATCCCACAACCTTGTTCACGATCGCAGCCGGGTTCACGAACTCGCAGGAATTCCTCAATCTTTACGGGACCAACCAGGTCAGCATCGGATTTTTGAACGCGCTTTATTCAAATGTTTTGAACCGGTCCGCCTCATCGACCGAGATTTCGGACTGGCTGGCAACCGGCCAGACCGCCGCCCAGATCCTCATCGGTTTTTCCAACTCCGCGGAGTTTCAGAACAACACCGCCGCCGCCGTCTTGGCGCTCAAGCAAGCAGCGGGGGACGCGTCCGATTTGTCGACTGTCTACAATGGCACGGACCCGCTCGGCGGCGGATCTTCCAGCGGCAGCACGTTCACGCTGACGGCCAACACCGATACATTCACCGGCACGGCGAATGACGATACATTTAACGGTGTTTTCGAGGATGGCGGCACAACCACCATCAATTCCGCCGATACACTGGATGGGGCGGGCGGCACAGGGGATGCGTTCAACGCCCGGGCTATCAACAATGCCTCGGGCGGCAGCACTGTTGCGCCAAGTGTCTCCAATATCGAGAATTTTTTCCTCACCAATCAGGATTCGACGTCGAACGACTTCTTCGCCTTGAATTTTTCATCGATCACCGGAGAAAGCGCCGTTTGGTCGAAAAATTCGGTGGCGGGCTCGACAACGCGCGCGATCAACACGGACGCAACGACGGCCGGCCTTGACACGGCTCAGGGCACGTTTGGCGTTCATTTCAACGGAACCCGGACCGGAAGCTCCGACGCGTTCTCCTTAAGTGTGATCGGGTCTGGAACATCGACATCCTCAGCCGTCTTCGGAACGATCGATAGCTCCGGCAACACCGACAGCAGCTTTGAAATCGGCAACATCGCGAGCACCGGGTCTGAGTCCTGGGTGCAACTTGGCACCGGTGGGATGACGCTTTCCACGGTCAACGTGACCGGGAGCGCGAAACTCAACCTTTCGGAAAATCAAAGCTTTTCCGGACTGAGTACCGTCGATGCATCGGGCATGACCGGCGGCGGGCTCTTCGCCGACGCCAGCGGAAGTTCGCAGACCGGCTTCAGCTTCACCGGCAGTGGCTCGGATGACCGGATTTTACTCACCAACACCACGATCAACAATGCAGGCACGCTGAACGGCGGTGGCGGCACGAACGATATCCTGGCCTCCAACACCTTCAACGTGACCGCGTCGGTGGTGAATTCGGCTTCCGGGTTCGAGATTCTGGAATCCACAAGCACGAGCAGTGTGAACGCCAGTGACTTTACAGGAATCAACACCTTCCTGACCTCAGGCAACACCAGCAACAGCCGGACGAACATCACCGGGGTGGAAAGCAACGACCTTTTCATCTTTACAAATGATGTCGACAACGGCGACGAAACACTGCGCTTTACCAGCCAGAACGTCGGCAACTCGGTAACGTTTGAAATGCGGGCTCAGGAGGGCACCGGCGGCGAAGTCCAGATTTTCGCCAATACAAACTCCGGCAATGACAACGCAGCCATCGGCTTCCAAAACAATTTCTCTTCCGTGACGATCAATTCGACCGCCTCCGGTACGCAAACCGCTGCCAACGCGATTTACGCGGTGGATACCGGCAGCAACAACTACTATGCCTTCGACAACGACAACGGTTTGAGTTCGTTCACATTGACCGGCTCTCACGCGCTGACGATCACCGCACGGGAAGGTGTGTCACTGTCGGCCAGCACCGATACGATCGGCTTTACCAATGCTGCGAACGTGAACGCATCGGCCATGACAGGCGTGTTGCGGATTGCCGGCTCGAACTCGGCCGATGTGATTGCCGGCGGTTCGGCAGCGGACATTATCTATGGTCTCGGCGGCGCGGACGTTCTCACCGGGAACGACGGCGCGGACCAGTTCCGGCTGGTCGGCTTCACCAACAACGCCACGGACCGGATCACGGACTTTAATGACGGCACCGACAAGATCGGCTCCAATGTCATCAACTTCGGCAACACCACGGCAACCTCGGCCGGGACGACGCTGAATTCGGCAGATTATGTCGACAACCGCAACGCGATCACCGATATCGGCAACGCCGACGACAACAAGGTCATCGAGCTGCAAACCGCGCTGTCGACCAGCCAGATCCAAAATGATACCGGGGCCGCGATCGAAGCCTATGTGCTGGTCTACAACAGCACCACGGGCCGGGGCGAAATCTGGTACGACGCGGACTGGAGCACCAGCACAAGCCGCTCGCAGGTTGTTTCGTTCGACACGGTGACCAACCTGACGGGCGTCCAGGCGTTCAGCAACACGGACTTTGTGGAGTTCACCGCCTAGTCCAAGTTGTCCCGCTGGCTGCGGCCGTGAACTCCACAGCCATCGGGACACCAACCTCAACAAAGAGGGGGCCGCTGGCCCCTTTCCCTTAACCGGCGTGGCTTGACTGTTCAGCATACGGGGCCCCGCTGCCAGTCCGGCTCGAACGTCACGCTGGCGCAGCCGGCAAAACGCGCGACCCGGTCGAGTTCGGCCTCTAGCTTCTGCTGGCGGCCCTTGCCGAGCGCAACACCGCGTTCGGGCCAGAATGCGCGCACGTGCAGCCTGCCGTCGGCCTTTTGGGCTTTCATATCGATACGCCCGATCAGCCGGTCGGCTTCCAACAGCGGAAAGACATAATAGCCGTATCGCCGCTTGGGCTCGGGCACGAACACCTCGATCCGATAGTGAAAGCCGAACAATCGCTCCGCCCGCTTCCGGTCGCGCAAGAGCGGATCGAACGGCGACAACACCCTGATGCGGGACGGCGGATCGGGACGTTTGACGAGCGCATCCAGGATGTCTGGGAACATGAACGCCCGCCGTGGCGCTTGGCCGTTGATACCCGCGATGTCCACTTCCAGAATGCGCCCGTTAGCAAGGGCACGCTGGCACCACTGTTTGGCTTCCGAAGGCGTGATGAGGTCGAAGAACGCGGCGATTTCGCCAGATGTTCCAAATCCAAGCCGGTCGAGCGCAGAGACCGCAGCCCAGTCGATCGTTTCCGCCTCATCCGGCGATCGGGCCAGGTGCCTGTCCGGGATCACCCGTTCGGTGAGATCGTAGACCTTTTGAAAGCCATCCCGCCGGCAGACCGCCAGCGCACCCGACCGCCATAGATACTCCAGCGCGGTTTTGGACGGATGCCAGTCCCACCAGCCGCCGTTTCCCCGGACCTCGTCCTCGCCGACCTCGGCCGATTTCACCGGGCCATGATCCGATATGCGTTTGAGGATCTGGTCGAATTTTTCTTGAAAACCGTCGCGGCGCCATTTCTGCCAACGGCCGCGCAGGCGCTCCGCGTCCCGCGCGAATTTGAGCCGCCAGTGCGGGAAAAAGCCGGTCGGTATCACAGCAGCATCGTGGGTCCAGTGCTCGAACAACTGGCGGTCACGCTCCAGCAGGTTCTTCAGGCCCGATTCCCGATAGGCCGGCCGGCGGGCGAACAGGATCATGTGATGGGCGCGGGCCACCGTGTTGATGCTGTCGACCTGGACAAAACCCAGGGAATCAATGACGGACGCCAGATCCGCCCCGCGCCCGGCGCCTTTGGGCGGATCGGCCAGACCGTGTTTGGCCAGAAACAAGCGGCGGGCCGCATCGGCCCGAATCAGGGGGCGCGTGGTATTGGACATGGGTGGATGCTATCACCGCAAATGCGGCGGACGACACCCGAATTGTGACCCGGGCCGATCCGCACTGATCGGTCAACTGGGTGTGGAAAAGCCGATGGCGGCCATCGAAATCTTGGCATTTGCGGGTGTTGTGTTTGTGCTTGCCGGTATCGTCAAGGGCGTCACCGGTTTCGGCTTGCCCACTTTGGCGCTGGGGCTATTGACGCTCGTCACCGGCCATGAGGCCGCCATGACGCTGATCCTTGTGCCGTCCTTTGTCACCAATTTATGGCAGGCCACCACGGGCGGTCAGCTTCTGGCCCTACTGCGCCGATTGTGGCCGTTTCTTTTCACCGCAACGGTGTGCGTGTGGATCGGGACGTCCGTGTTGACGGAACTGCCCGCCGGAACGGCGGATACGTTGCTCGGGGCCCTCTTGATTCTCTATGCGGTGCCGGGTCTTTTCGGTATGCATGTGCGTATCGGATCGCGGCGCGAAACCGTCACCGGTGCGGCGGCCGGGATACTAAACGGTGTCCTGACCGGTCTGACCGGCTCGTTCACCGTGCCGGGCGTCTTCTTCCTGCAGTCGATCGGTCTTGGCCGCGATCAGCTCGTCCAGGGCATGGGCCTTTTGTTTCTGGCGTCCACCCTCGCGCTCGCGGTGTCCTTGTCCGGTCACGGCCTTTTGGCCGGGACGCAAACAGTCACATCGGCGGCGATGGTGATTCCAGCTTTGGCCGGGGTGTGGCTTGGCTCCCGCATCCGCAGAAAATTGACCGACCGCGGTTTTCGAACGGTCGTTCTGGTGGTGCTTTTCAGTCTCGGCGCTTATTTGCTGATCGCGGGGCTGTTGAACCTATAAGTGCTGCATGCCGGTCTATTTGACCACCAGCCGGACCGGATTGGCGGTGCCGACACCGCTGCGGCCCTGCCGGTTGGCCCATTGATAGGACTGGCGTTCTTCCGTTGGCGTGCACAAGAACCGTTCGCGGTAACACTTGGTGAAATGCGAGGTGGAGGCAAACCCGCAGGCCAGGGCCACATCAAGCACCGGGCGGCTCGTGCGCCGCAACAGGTCGCGCGCCGTTTCCAGCCGGAGCCGAAGGTAATACTGGCCCGGCGTGCAATTGAAATGCCGGCGGAACAGCCGCTCCAGTTGCCTCGGCGACAGGCTCACCGTCATCGCCAGTTGCTGGCAGCTCAACGGATCCTCGATATGCAGATCCATGATGCGGATGGCGTCGAGGATCTTGGCGTTCGAGATCCCGGTGCGGGCTTCGATGTCGTGGCGCTGCGCCGATTCGCCGGAGCGCATGTTCTGGTAGAGCGCAACCTCGGCGATCTCGTGCGCAAGGTAAGCGCCGTGCTGGATCGCAATCAGCCGAAGCATCATGTCGAGCGAGGCCATTCCGCCCGCACAGGTGATGCAGTTCCGGTCGATCGCGTAAATGTCCGAGGACACTTCGACATGCGGGAACTCTTCGCGCAGCGAGCGCAGGTTTTCCCAGTGGATCGTGCACCGCCGGCCGTCGAGCAGATTGTAACGGGCCAGCAGATAGGCACCGGTGCAAATCGCGCCAAATGTCCGGCCGGTGGCATTGAGCCGGCGCAAACGGTTCCCCAGCGCTGGATCAAGCGGGAGGCGTTCAACGTCGAGCCCGGTGCACAAAAGAGTAATGTCTGCGTCGACCAGATCTTTGATCGATTTGTCGACATTGATTTCAATACCATTGCTGGCAACGACAGGATTGCCGTCAAGCGAATACGTTGTCCATCTGTAAAACTCGCGTCCGATCAGGCGATTTGCCAGCCTGAGCGGCTCGACGACGGACGAGAATGCGATCAGCGAGAGCCGGTCCATGACCACGAAAGCTATCGTCTGTCCGATTTCTTCTTTGGTATCGATGGACATATACTTTGCCCTCGTGTGTGTTTCCAGAAGGTATGTTGTTGTTGCGTAGTAAGGTCAGGCCTTTTTATT
The DNA here is from genome assembly GCA_017643215.1 of Roseibium sp. Lineage (GTDB taxonomy): Bacteria > Pseudomonadota > Alphaproteobacteria > Rhizobiales > Stappiaceae > Roseibium. Next base: position 67,325 of record JAEPNV010000006.1, read on the forward strand.
AATCTGTCAAATAAATTCGGCGCCAAGCCATTAATTTCGCACGTGAATCGCAAATGCCGGCGCGCGCCGGCGGAGCGCACTATGCCGGTCGGTCTTTTTTCGGACGGGTTCGCCGGCGAAAGCACCGCGAATCCATGCGGCCAAACGTTGATTTGGCGCGGTTTTGGAATGCGCCCGGCGCGCGGTGCGCTCGGCGGCTGTTCAGTGCGGTTCTTACCACTGCTAACTCTAGGTAAGTATTTACCCGTAGTTTAGAATTTTGGTGCTTTTAATAGCGCTTACGCAACGGATCGGATTTTTCTGAAATGAGCATTAAACGTACAAATCTCTTTGTCTCCATCGCGTTGATCGTTCTTTTCATGTCGGTGATTGTCTATCAACTGATCAGCGTGCGCACCGATATCGGCAGGCAGGTGGACGCGGAGAGTGAAATCTCCATCGCGAGCCAACTGAACCGGTCGACGATCGAGTTATCGCTTGAACGGTCTGTCATGCAGGTAACGTTGAACCTGCCCGATCCGATTGCCGCTGAATTCCGCGCGCTACTTGATCAACAGCGTCAACTGTCTGAGTCCGGATTTGCCGAGACCACCGCAAGCCTGGCCGAGGCAACAGACCTGTTTGCTCGCGCGCGAGAATTTGAGCAAACCTTCAAGATAAAGCGCGCTGAGATTGCTGAAATCCGTCAAAAGGCGGACCAACAATTGGCCCTTCCGCGGACGGAAAGGGACCCGGATTACCTTTTGAGTTTGCCCGAGACGATGAAAGCCGCGATTGAAGGTTTCGCCGTTCTCCCAATGACTTTGCGTCAAGAGGGTGGGGCAATGGAAGCCCCCGTCCGGGTCTTGCAGGACATTCAGAAACTGGCGTGGCAGGTGCGTGAGTATGGCGGTCAGGAACGCACGTATATGGCGATCGCGACGGCGACGGGCGAACCGATCATGGCCGCCCGGCAGGCGGAAATGGCCCAGCTTCACAAACGCGCGGTTTCGGCCATGCTGGCTTTGCGGACACTGCGGGATTTCTCGGGTCTTGATCAACAGGTTCGAGCGCAGATCGATCGGCTTGAGCACGCCTATTTTAAGGACTATCGCAATACACGCGACGGCATTCTGGCCGCCGCGGACGCAGCGGGCGGCTATCCGATCAGCTTCGGCGACTTCTTCGCCGAATCAACAGACGCATTGAACGCGGCTGTTGAGCTGTCCTATATCGCCGGCGACAGCATGACTGAATTGGTCGCGGATAAAAGTGCCGCGCTGACCCGTCAGTTCTGGACCCTGGCGCTCGTTTTGGCACTATCGATCTTGGTATGCGGTGCGCAGTTCTACTACAGCCAGGTGCGGGTCTCCGGCGGCATCGACCGCCTGGCCTCGGCCATGCGGCGGGTTGCCGCCAATGATCTTGAGGCATCGATCCCGCAGACCGGCCGGTCGGATGAAATCGGCGACATGGCGCGTGCTGTCCTGGTGTTCCGGGACAATTCCATTGATCGTGAAAAGCTCGAGGAGACTGTCCGGATCGAGCGGCGGGAAGAGGCCGGGCGCCAGGCCCATATTGCCGACCTTGCGGCCCGGTTTGGCAGCCTGATCGACGAGGTGACCGGAACGGTCTCCGGGCGTGCCGACGACATGCGCGAAACCGCCCGGCGTTTGGCCGAACTCGCCCATTCCGCCTCCGACAATGCAACCTCTGCAGACACTGCGTCCTCGGATGCGTCACAGGGCGTCCAGACCGTTGCCTCGGCGGCCGAGCAATTGTCCATGTCCATCCGGGAAATCTCTGAACAGACGACCCGGGCCGGCACGTTGGTATCAACGGCGGCTGAACAATCGTCGGCCACCCAGGCCGATGTCACGAAGCTTTCGGCCGTCGCCGAACGGATCGGTGCGGTTGTCGGCATGATCAGTGACATTGCGGAACAAACCAATTTGCTGGCGCTCAATGCCACGATCGAGGCCGCGCGGGCTGGTGAAGCGGGCAAGGGTTTTGCGGTGGTTGCAGCCGAAGTCAAGGACCTGGCCACGCAAACGGCCCGTGCCACGGACGATATCAGCACCCAGATCCGCGAAATCCAATCGGCGACCGGCAACACGGTGGCCGCCATCGAAACCGTCACGTCGTCGATATCGGAAATCCGCGACCTCACGGCGTCGATCGCCCACGCGGTCGATCAACAGGAAAACGCAACGCGCGACATCTCCAACTCCGTCTCCGCGGCTGCTGACGGTACGAGCCGTGTCTCGGACAACATGGCCGCGGTTTCCAGATCCATTGACGGCACGTCCTCTGAAGCCACCGTGGTGGAAGGCGCGGCTGACAAACTGTCTGGATCGACGCAGCGCCTGGTCACCGAAGTCGAAAAATTCCTCGATGACGTCTCGGCCGACCTGGAGGCCCGCGGGCGCGCGCTGGCCGCGCGCAAGGCGGAACTGGTGCTGGTGACGGCGGAAGGGCGGCGGCTGCGCACCATCCGCCTGGAGCAGGCGGACCTCGGCGCCGAAGGATCGATCGTTACCGCGCCGGTCGACGGTCTCAAGACCGGTCAGTCGGTCGTCATGGAAACGCCGGACGGGACACGCGCCGCCGTGCGGATCGAGACACTCAGCGACACAAGACTTGTCTTAAAGGCAGAAGCAGATCCCGCCATGCATAAAAACGCGGCGGCCTGACCAGGTTTTCGTGTCCGGCGGATACAGCGCGCAGGCGCAGTGTATTCGCGATGACCGCTCCATGCGGCACCTCGGCCCGTGGCTGGCCGGACCATAGACATTTGTTGCGACCCAATTCATAACGGTTGGTCAGCGGATGAGCGATCCGCGCCGGAACGTCCTTCCGCAGATTAATTTTCTGCGTTTTGTCCAATTCCCGAACGTGTGTTGCTTCAAGTCAATGCCGGGCGGGTGCTAGTTGGTACGACATTTTGCGGTCATGACCGAGTACGGATCGAATTATATGAATGTTCTTGCTAAACCCACCGAACTGGAGGCAGCAGCTCCGGCTGGCGTCTTCGTGGAAGAAGTGATGTCCGTCCAGCACTATACGGACCGTTTGTTCAAGTTTCGGATGACCCGGCCGGCCAGCTTCCGGTTCCGGTCCGGCGAGTTTGTCATGATTGGCCTGATGATCGAAGGCAAGCCGATTTACCGGGCGTATTCGATCGCAAGTCCTGCCTGGGACGAAGAACTGGAATTCTTTTCCATCAAGGTTCCCGACGGGCCGTTGACGTCCCATCTGCAAAAAATCCAGCCCGGCGATGCGGTGCTGATGAAAAAGAAGCCGACCGGCACGTTGGTCAATGATGCGCTGATCCCTGGCAAACGTGTCTACATGTTCTCCACCGGCACCGGAATTGCGCCGTTCGCAAGCCTGATTCGCGATCCGGAGACCTATGAGAAATTCGATCAGGTGATTCTCACCCACACCTGCCGGGAGGTCGCCGAATTAAAGTACGGCGAGGATCTGGTGGAGGAAACGCGCAACGATCCGCTGATCGGCGAGTATGCTCGGGAACAGCTGGTTCATTACACCTCGGTCACGCGGGAGAATTTTCCGCGCACCGGCCGCATCACGCATCTGATCGAAACCGGCAAACTCTTTGAAGACCTTGGCGTGCCGCCGCTTGACCCGGCCGTGGACCGCGGCATGATTTGCGGATCCATGGACATGCTCAAGGACACAAAGGCGCTGTTGGAGAAGGCCGGACTGAACGAGGGCGCGAACAACAAGCCGGCCGAGTTCGTCGTCGAGCGAGCCTTTGTTGGCTGATCGGCCCCAAATCGCAGTTTGACAACGCGGTTGTCTGCCGGCGCCGGATTGGCGCCGCCGGGTCTGCGCCGTCCGCCCGCTGGCGTTATTGACAGAATTCTCCGGTTATCCAGAAAAAGCCTGGCGATAGCGGCAAATCAGGTGTCCACAGCGCTGGACACTGCCGGAAGTCGCTGGCAGGTATGGGCCGTCACTTCCTTCATGGTTTGCGCCGGCGGATCCAGTTCGTCTTTACCGGCGCCGCCGGTAAAGACAGAGTACCATGATTTCAAACGACCGCTGCTACGTGATTGCCGAGATCGGGATCAACCACAATGGTGATCTGGGCAAGGCGCTGGAGATGATCCGCCAGGCGAAAGCCGCCGGCTGCGACGCGGTCAAGTTTCAAAAGCGCACCATTGATGTGGTTTACACCCCGGAGGAACTGGCCCGGCCGAGAGAAAGCGTCTTCGGCGATACCAACGGCGCTTTGAAATACGGCCTTGAATTCGGCACCGCGGAGTATGACGAGATCGACAGGACCTGTCAGGGCCTTGAACTCGATTGGTTCGCCTCGCCATGGGATGAGGGATCGGTCGATTTCCTCATGAACTATGACAATCCCTACATCAAGGTCGCCTCCGCCATGGTGACCGACAAGGACTTTCTGGTGCATTGCGCGAAGACCGGGCGCGATCTCCTTGTATCCACCGGCATGTCCGACCTGCCGCTGGTGAAACGCGTGGTCGGCACGATCCTCGATGCCGGTGGGCGGATCGCGTGCATCTATCATTGCACCTCGACCTATCCGACCCGCGATGAAGACATCAATCTGGCGGGACTCGACACGATCGCCAAGACGTTTCCGGGGATTCCGGTGGGCTATTCCGGCCATGAAAACGGCCTGATGCCGACGGTTGCCGCCGTGGCAATGGGGGCGGTGTCCGTCGAACGGCATGTCACGCTCGACCGCGGTGACTGGGGCTCGGATCAGGCCGCCTCGATCGAAATGGACGAACTCGGCGAGCTGGTCGCTCAGATCCGGCGGCTTGAAGTCGTGCGCGGCGACGGGATCATCAAGATCTACGACGAGGAACGTCCGATTGCCGAAAAGCTGCGGCGCAAAAACACCGTTTGACCGAATCGTTCACCCGGATCTTGACGATCGTCTATGAGCGGGATGATCTGGAGACGCCATGAAACGCCTGAAGATCATGCATCTGGCCTCATTTGCGGGGAACATCGGCGACAACGCCATGCATGACGGGGCGTATCGGACGCGGGCGGCGGATTTCGACGACGAGATCGACTATTCCAGGCACGAAATCCGCGACTATTATCACTGGCGAAAGAGAGCCTTCGACGCCGCTTTCCTGGACGAGGCGAACGCGTCCGATCTGGTGATCATCGGCGGCTTCAGTCTGTTCCAGCTTTGGCGCGCGGAAACCCAAACGGGAACTTATGTCGACGCGCCCATCGATTTTTTCTCCAAGATCTCCAAACCGGTCGTGTTCTATGGCGTTGGCGCCGATGTCACGCGCGCGATCAATTCCGACGCCGTGGACAAATGCAAACGGTTCCTCGATCTCGTTCTGGGACTGGAAAACTACCGGTTTTCATTCCGCAACGACGGCAGCGCCGGGCTGATCAGCGATGTGCTGGGCAACGGTTACACCGACAAGATGGCGGTCATTCCCGATGGCGGTCTGTTTGTCGGACCGGGTGATGGTGACCGGCCAAGCTTCCTGCCGCCACAAAGGTTCGTCGCCATCAACATCGCCGGCGATATGGCCGACATCAGATACGGCACCAGCGGGGAGACCCACGCTTTTGACCGTTTCCTGCGGGAAATCGCGGCGGGCATCGAAGCGATTTTGGCGCTGCCGGAAGAGGTCGATTGCGTCCTTGTTCCGCATATCTACAGCGACCTGAGCCTGATCTCCGCGGTGCTTGATCGTCTGGACGACCGGTATCGGCGGACCCGGGTCCGGGTCGCGCCGTATGTTCAAGGCGAGACCGGCTGGCGGGACAGTTTTGAGTGTTACCGGCGCGCGGATCTCGTGATCGGAATGCGTTACCACGCGTGCCTGTCGTCCATGGGCTTTGCGACGCCAGTCTTGGGGCTGACGACCCATCACAAGATCGCCGGTCAGTTCGCCGCTTACGGCCTTCAAGACCGGTGCTTTTCCTGGGATGGTGACCTTTCAGGCCTGTTTGAAACGGCCGTCGGCGAGTTGCGGGCCGGGTCCAAGATCCAACAGGACCTGGCGCGTATCCAGAGCCGCGAACGCGATGTCCTGCGGGCGCATCACCGCGATATTCAAAGCTGGATGCAGACCATTTAGCCGGGGGACATTCGCATGGGCATCATCGACGCGTGCCTGAAGCTCTATGAGGGCCGTGACTATTTCGTCAGTTATCCCGCCCGGACCGAACGGCAAGAATACTGGAACCAAACGCGGGATCCGGACGGCAACATTCGGGACATCCGGTCAGAACGTGACCTGCGCAAGGCCGATGTCGCTTACATAGCCGACCACCTGAACCGCTTGCCATCGGGCCGCGTCATCGATGTCGGCTGCGGCCTTGGCGAACTGCTGGAGCAGGTCGATGCCCGCCACGACCGGCTGGGTTTTGATCTGTCCGAGGCGGCGGTTCGAGCAACCGGCGACCTGCCGGGTGTCAGCGCCGAGCGCCGTGCGTTTACCGAAGGGTGCGTCGATCCGGGAAGTTGCCGCGCGATCGTCGCTCACCACGTAATCGAACACATGGAGGACCCGGTCGCATTCGTGAAGGTGGTGCGCACCAGCCTGTCTGACGGCGGTGTATTTGTCTGCGGAACCCCGAATTTTGCCTGCGCGGCCGCACGGATTTACGGCGACCGGTTCAGATTGCTGCACGATCCGACGCATGTGGCGCTTTTTACCGACGAGTCCTTGATGCGCCTTTTGCGCGATGTCGGGTTTCGGATTGTCAGCGTTGAGTATCCGTTTTTCGGCACACGCTACGCGACAGATGAGGCCTGGCGGAAAATGCTGGCCGGCGATGCGCCGGTGTCGCCGCCGTTTTGGGGCTCGTTCGTGACGGTCTTTGCCGAAAAAGACTGAGCGCCACCGGTCGGACCAACCCAGATGTCCCGGTCTGCGGCGCCGCTATCCGGTTTAACGCGATTGCGGGATGTTCATTGTCATCCCGCATGCCTCACCATGCCGCCCCGGCCCCCGAGCCGGGGCCCAGCACTTTGCGGAAGGTGTTGTTTTCCAGGACAAAATACGGTGATTGCTGGGTCCCGGATGGCCGCTCACGCGGCCTCCGGGAAGGCACAGAACTGCTGGTAGGCCCAATGTCAGATTCCATGTCCTGATGCGTTTTGGCCGCGCAAAGCGCAATTGGTTCAATGACATATGCTTGCCCCTGGATTTCAAACCGGAAAGCAGTAGGTCTGAGGCGTGCGGAGCCTATTAAGAGTGCCGGTGGCTCCGGGGCGAAATACTCTGGATAGCTGTGGGTTTATCAGGGCTTGACTGTATTGACTTCGTGCTTTTGCGCTTATGCTCAACGTTTAACGGTCTGATTCGTTTGAATCCGCAGGGGCTTAAGTCGATCCGGACCAAAGCTGAGCGCGTATTCGCCGCAGTGAAACACAAGCGGGCTGCAAGATGAACATAGCCATTCCGGGAGCCTTTCTCGATTCTCTTGAGCGTAACGCCCTGAAGGGCGTCAAGGTCACGTTCATCAACATGCCGATCCGTGAACAGGCGAAACCGAACAATCCCCCCGCCGGTCCGGCGCTGCTCGCCGCCCGGCTCCGCGAGTACGGCGCGGAACCGACGATCATCGATCTGAACATTTACCGGATCAAGGATGCGGAGGCCGAGCGCCGCGGCCTGGAGCTTGGCCGGTCGCTCAACTTCCAGGAAGCGCGGGGCTTGATCGGAAGGACGCTCGCCAAGGCCGGCGGGCAGCATCTGATCGGCATGTCCGGCCTGATCACCACGCTGTCCTGGCAGACCGAGGTCGCCCGGATCGTCAAGGATCTGGATCCCGATGCCATTTTGGTGAGCGGCGGCGGGCTGGCGACCCAGTTCCGGTCGGCCCTGTTCGAGTGGATTCCCGAACTGGACGCCGTGTCCCACAGCGAGGGCGACGACGTCGTGCTGAAGATCGCGCTGGACGCCAAGGCCATTCGGGACCACGGATTTGAAAAGGCCTATGCCGCCGGGCGGTTGTCGCCGTTTTTTCTGGAAATGCATGAAAACCGGCCGCGGTTTCTTTATCACGGCGGCCGGACGCCCAATCTCGACGCCCTGCCGTATCCCGCCTATGACCTTTTGCTTCAGGACGTCGACGGTTTTCCGGTTCTGGAGGAGTATCTTGCTGCTCCGGTCTGGGGCGGCAGCGCGCGCAACAGTTCCGCGACCAGTTTTGAGATGAAACGCAGCATCTCGACCATCTCGAGCCGGGGATGTCCGTTCGCCTGCAAGTTCTGTTTCCGCGGTGCGCAGGGCGAACGGAACTATGGGGTGCGCAGCGCACAGGATCTGGCCAACGAATTCATGGACTACCAGATCCGCTACAAGGTCGATTTCATCGGCCTGATGGACGACAATTTCATGGTCAGTCCGAAGCGCATCACCGAACTGGCCGATCTGCTGGAGCCGCTTGCGCGCGCCGGCGACCTGCGGTGGGGCGCGCATGGCCGCCTGGATGAGGCCGCGGACCTGCGCCCGACACGCGGCGGCGGCTACAAGATGGCCGAGGTGCTGCGCGTCAAGGAAATGCGCCGCGCCGGCTGCATCTACATCGGATTTGGCGCTGAATCGGCTTCGCCCAAGGTTCTCGACGACATGGGCAAGGGCGGCTTCATGCTCAATGTCGGGCTGGAAAAGATCGGCGGCTTTGAGTTCCCGCGCGCCATGACACAAGGCATGCGCAATACGCTCGAGGCCGACATTCACGGCAATTGCACCTGGATCATGGGCTATCCGGGCGAGAACTTGAGGGATCTTCAAACCAGCATTGGCTTCATCAGATGGCAGCAGGACCTTGTCACGGAAGGCTTGAAGGCGGGCACCGAAGACCATGACAAGGCGATCGCGTCGATCAACACGTCCGTCTTCACCGCCACCGCCTATCCCGGCACGGAAATGTTCCAGCATCCCAAGGTACGCAAGGTGATCGGCGAGGTGTTCGATCTGAAGTTCGACCCTAAAACGCATCAGCCGGTCGCCGACGAGAATTTCCGCCAATATGTGCTGGAACTGAACGACGCCACCAAAATGATCACCAATGCCGATGGCCGGCCGCTCAACTACAGCGACATGACGGACGATCAGTTCGTGGAGGTTCGCGAAATGCTCGACGCCCGTGATCTCGACGGCGTGCTCGGGCTTTAGCGACTGGAACGCAGGATGGCGAAAAACATTGTAGCGATGGTCCCCGCGCGCGTTGGCAGTGAGGGCCTTAAGAACAAGAACATCCGGCCTTTGCGGGGTCTTCCGCTGTTGGCGCACAGCCTGAAACCGGCGCTCAAATGCGATCACGTGTCGGCGACCTATCTGAACAGTGACAGCCCGGACTACCTGAACATCGGCGCGTCCTTTGGCGCCAAGACCTACCGGCGCCCGGACCATCTGGGCAATGCTGACACGACGATGCAGGCTGTGGTGTCGGACTTTGTGACAACCCTGCGCGGGCGCGGCGAAGCGGTCGACGCGGTTCTGGTGCTTTACCCGACCTATCCGTTCCGCACGCCCGAACTTCTGTCCGACATTGTCGACCACTACCTGGCCCATGAGGAGTGCCACAGTGTCATCGGGCTCAAGAAACCGGAAACCCATCCGTTCTTGTGCGTGACACGGGCCGATGACGGGTCAATTTCGAACTTCATCGACTACGACATCGACAAATACTACCGGCGGCAGGATTACCCGTCCTGTTATCAGATCACGGCATGGGCTTTGGTCGTGAATGCCGATCACGTCGACAGCCTGAACGCGCAGCTCCTGTCCAACAAGACGTTTGGCTTCGTGGTGCCGGATTCGGTGCGGGTGGTCGATATCGACACGTCCCTGGAATTCCAGTTCGCGGAGTTCCTTCTGGAAAAGGGCTATCTCTGACGATCAGTGGCGCTGCAAGTGCCCGCCCGCACTTCAGGCATGCCTGTTTTGCGCCATCTGCCGGTCGAACTGGCGCCAGCCTGCGGAAACCAGATTACTCGGGCGGTTTTAGCCCCAGACGCTGGAGCCGCGGGCCTGGATCGAAATTGGCCGCCAGCTTTTCGACTTCGCCGACAAGGTCACCGAGAACATCCGTTGATTCCTTGTCCGGCCGGATCCGGATGTATTTGCACGATGGATACCACGGCGGGTTTTGCTGACCGAGCAACACGGAGGTTTGCACCGGCCCAAACCGCACGCATGGAATATCCAGAACACCGGTCAGTTCCCCGACGCTGATGTTGGACGTGACGACCAGATCGCAAATCGCTGTCAGCGCCAGAACGCTGTCGAGATCGTCGAACAGATCCACATCGGGATAGTTGACGAAATTCCCGTCCGTCACGGTTTCCAGGAACGTGATTTCCCTGTCGACGCATTTGTACTGAAGGTTGATGTAGGTGACGCCGTCCACTTTCAGGACCGGTTGGAATTGCGGGGCGGACATGTAATAGCGCGCGCGGCTGACATCGAGGTTCTTCGACCGCCAGGCCACTCCGACGATCGGCCCATCGGCGCGCACGCCCAGCCGTTCCAGATAACCGACCGCTTTTTCGCGGTCGAACGTGTAAACCGGCCGCTTGGCGGTTTTGAATTTGTCAAAGCTCCGCCGGTAGAACCGGGGCAGATCCGCGATCGGGATCTGGAAATCATAGTCTTCCAATGTCGCGTTGTAGTCCGGTGTCTTGTCGACATTCGGCCGCCGGCATTCGATGTCCGGAAACGCCCGCCGGAAGATATCGAGCGATTTTGGCGGGCCTTCATAGATGATCTGTCCGGCCTGCTCCTGCAATTCGGGCAGCAGCGTTCCGTAACGGACCGTGTCGCCAAGACCCTGGTCGGTCCAAACGAGGATGGTTTTGTCGGATATGTCCTCGCCGCGCCACACCGGAACATTGAACGTCCTCTTGATGACGCCCTTGACGCCGACAAAACGGCTTGGATGGAGATCCCATCCCTTTTCCAGATCCCCCAGCGCCAGGAACGTGAGGGCGATGTTCCAGTCGATATTGGTCCGCTGATCCTTGGTCAGACGCTTGGCCTGGCCGAAGGACTTCAGGGCTTTCTCCGGATCGCCAATCATCAGGTAGTGGACGCCGAGCGTGACATGCCGGTGGTAATTGTCCGGGTCGTCCTTCACCGCCCGTTCGCCGTAGGGGATGCCCTCCAGATTTCGGCTGAGCGCGAACATCAACCGCGAGATCTCGTGTTGGACCTCGCCGTCATTTGGAAACCGTTCCAGCGCCACGGCCAGCTCAGCCTCGGCGTTGTCATAGTCCTGGAGTTCCAGCCGGCAGCGGGCGCGATCGACGAAGTGGCGCACGTCATGCGGCTCGAGCAGCGCCGCCTTGTTGAAGAAGACCAGCGCCTTGTCGAATTGCTTGTCGTCGCGCAGCAGCACGCCGTAATTGCGATAGGCTTCCGTGTAATTGGGCTGGTCGAGGATCAGATCCTGAAAAAGCTGTTCGGCCTCCTCTTTGCGGTCCAGTTTTGTGAGGGTAATGGCCTTCAGGTTGCGGGCTTCGATCTGGCGCGGATCTAGCGTCAGAGCGATGTCCGCATCACCCAGGATCTCCTCGGTCGGAATGCCGGGTAGATCGGATTTCGCGCGCCCCAGATTGGCGTGGAAGGCGGCTTGATTCGGCGACAACTTGATCGCCCTTTCAATCATTTCCACGGCCCGTTTTGGGTAGCCGAGCTGACGGTAGCACACGCCGGCGAGGTGCAAGGCGTCCGCATTTGCCGGCGACTTTTTCAGGACCGCCTTATAGATGCGCAGCGCCTTTTCGATGTTTCCGGCCTTTTGCTGCGCCAAACCCTGTTTGAGCTTTTCCCGGAGCGGATTGACGGCGGCTGGTCGGGCGGGAGTTCGAACGGCGTGTCGGGCGACCATCGCGCGGCGGACCTTTTTTGAGTACCAGACAGAATCACCGGAAAAGTCTATCAGAACCGGTCCGGGCCGCGACTGCGGCCGCCAGTCTGGCGCCGATTGTCTGGGGATGAAGGCAGATTTGCGCGTAAAACACTTGTCCGCTGACAGGTTGTGCGGCTTCGATCCCATCGAGATTCGGCAAATCAGCGGCCGGCGCCCGCGGTCTGATGGACGGTGGATGCGGAAAAGGCGGATCCGCTCCAAAAGCGCCGCCAGCCATCTGGTGTTTCAAACATCGGATTTTTACTGTATAGTAATAACTCTATAGGTAGTGGGGCGGACACGCGTTTCCTGGTTCGTCAGGTGTTCGCCTCAACGCGCCCGCCGGTCCCCGGCGGCAGCGCACGAAACATGGGATGGCCCGATCTCCGCGGGGCTGGACCATGGCACGGCCCGGTACTTGCCGGGCCGTGCTTTAAAGTCACGTGGCCGGTGTTTGGTTCGATCCCGGGCCATACACGTTGGTTTTCCAGACATACCATTGGCAGTTTTTGGGATTAGGTTTGACAACAAACCATTCTGACCGAACAGTGGCGGTTGGACAGCCGAACCATGGAAAGCTGGGGCCATGACCCTGTCTTGATACGTCTGGCTGCCCATTCCCGCGGCCACCTGTTCTGGCTATGATCGGGTCGAGCGGTAAATTGGGCACGATATCTGGATCCGGAAGAATGGCAGAGGCTGATCAGCGTGGAGCGGCAGGGCCCACGCAATCGGGCATCCAGACTTTTGAGGCTTCGCATGTCGCGGCGGTGGCCGAACTCTTCCAATCCACGTTCCGGAGGCCGCGCGATCCGGCGCCCGACGCGCTCCGGAATTACCTGGAAGATATCTTTTTGAACCACCGCTTGTCGGATCCAGACATATGCTCCCTCGTGTTTGTCGACGCTGGCGGAAAGGTCGCGGGCTTCATCGGGGTTCTTCCCGCGCGCCTGACATTTAGGGGAGAACCGCTCCGGGCCGCGGTGGCCGGCTCGCTGATGGTGGACAATCCTGCGGAAAATCCGCTCGCCGGCGCACGGCTGCTGCGCTCCTTTCTCTCCGGACCCCAGGATCTTTCGATCAGCGAATCGGCCAATGCCTTGTCCGCCGGCATGTGGGAACGCCTCGGCCACAAACCGGTCGCCGCTTATAGCCTGGACTGGGTCCGCGTCTTGCGCCCCGTGGGTTTTGGCGTCGCGGCCCTGGCAAGTGGTTTTCGCCCGGCGAAGATGCTCTCGCCCCTGGCCATGGCCGTTGATGCAGGTCTTGGCCGGATCGCGCGAAATCCGTTTCGGCTGGAGAGCGGCCGGCGCGGCGGCGGGCTTGCCGCGGATGTCGGCGATGATGAATTGGTCGCCCACATTCCCGAATTCATAGAGCAGTTCGCCGTGCGGCCGGATTGGGACGACGACAGGCTGCGCTGGATCCTCAAGCATGCTGACCGGAAAAAACGGTACGGCCGCACCTTCAAGCGGTTGGTCTATGGCAAGGGCGGAAAACCGCTCGGTTGTTACATTTATTATGGCCGTCCGCGCGGCATTGCCTGGGTGTTGCAGATCCTGGCGCGGCCAGATTCGGCAGCGGCCGTTTTGGACGACCTTTTGCGGCACGCCCATGACCTTGGCAGCGTCGCGGTCAGAGGGCGCGCGCACCCGAGCTTGATGAATGCGCTGACGCGCGAAAATGCCTTTTTCTTCTCAAGGTCATCCACCGTTGTCTGCAGCCGGAACGCGGACCTGACGGGTGCGATCAATTCGGGCGACGCCTTGGTCACCGGACTTGCCGCCGAGGCCTGGATACGGCTCATAGGCGATGAATTTGACCAATAGTTATCTCGCGAAGCGCAATTTGAAATTGTCTTATTTTACATGATTATCGGCATCTTTACCTTTGATCTGTAATTCAACTCCGAGTCCCCTGCACAACGTGTGCGGGCCAAACGGCCGGGTCGGCTGACTGAACTCGGGATCAAAGCGCCCATGTGCGGTATTGTTGGCTATTTCGGCGCACACGCCATGGAATTGCCGCCTGATCTATTGTTGCGGCGGATGGTCGGCGCCGTTGCCCACCGCGGGCCCGACGGGCAGGGGGTCTATGTCGATCAAAACATCGGCCTCGGGCACGCCCGCCTTAGCATCATCGACCTTGCGACCGGCGCGCAGCCGATGTCGGGCCCTGAACAAGACATCTGGATCGTCTTCAATGGCGAGATCTTCAACCATATAGAACTGCGCCGCGACCTGATTGCGCGCGGCCACGTGTTCCGGACCCAATCGGACACAGAAGTCATTCTCCACCTTTACCGGGAAAAGGGCGCTGATTGCGTCGATGATCTGAACGGCGACTTCGCGTTCGCGATTTGGGACCGTCCGGGCAATCGGCTCATGCTCGCCCGCGACCGGATGGGCGTTCGCCCGCTCTACTACACCGAGCATAACGGCTGCCTGTTCTTTGCGTCCGAAGTGAAGGCACTGCTTCGTGTGCCAGGCATTCAGGCCGAACTTGACCCGGTCGCGCTCGATCAGATCTTCACATTCTGGTTTCCGCTGGCGCCGCGCACACCCTTCAAGACCATCAGCGAATTACCGCCCGGCCATGTCATGACGATAACGCCCGAGGGACGATCCGTCAGGCGGTATTGGAGCCTTGCCTATCCGGACGCGGAGGCTGGTGGCGCAATCGGCAAAACGGACGAGAAGCGCATCGCCGAAGACCTTCGGGCATTGTTGTTTGATGCCACGAAAATCCGGCTTCGCTCCGATGTTCCGGTGGGCGCCTATCTGAGCGGCGGGCTCGATTCCTCCATCATCGCGGCGGCGGTCAAGCGCCTCGCGCCCCAGGCCTTGCGCACCTTTTCGGTGACATTCGAAAGCGATGAGTTCGACGAGCGGGATTTTCAGCAGGAGATGGTGTCCGCGCTCGGAACTGAGCACGACGAGATCCGATGCACGGCGGCCGATATCGGCCGGATGTTTCCGTCCGTCATTCATCACACCGAACGCCCGGTGCTGCGCACGGCGCCGGCCCCGCTCTATGCGCTCTCCGATCTCGTCAACCAGAACGGCTTCAAGGTGGTGCTGACCGGGGAGGGTGCGGATGAGGTCTTTGGCGGATATGACATCTTCAAGGAAGCCAAACTGCGCCGGTTCTGCGCCCGTCAGCCGGACTCGCGCCTGAGGCCGCTCTTGTACCGGCGGCTCTATCCTTATCTGCCGCGGCTGCAGAACCAGAACCATGCCTATCTGGCCGCCGTTTTTGCGGCCAAGGACGGAGAACTTGACGATCCGTTGTTCTCCCACCTGCCGAGGTTTCGAACCACGATGGGCACGAAGGTATTTTTGTCGGCGGACCTCCAGGAAGAGCTCAAAGGCTATGACGCTTTGGCGGAGTTGCGGGACAGTTTGCCGGCTGAGTTCCCGCGCTGGCATCCGCTATCCCAGGCGCAGTATCTGGAGACCGCCTATTTGCTGCCCGGATACATTCTGGCCTCGCAGGGCGACCGGGTCGCCATGGCGCATTCGGTTGAAGGGCGGTTCCCGTTCCTCGATCACAAAGTGGTGGAATTTGCAGCTGACATCCCGCCTCAGCTCAAGATGCGCGCGTTGCGGGAAAAGCACATCCTGCGCGAGAGCATCAAGGACCTTCTGCCGGCGAACATCGCCGAGCGCCCCAAACAGCCTTACCGGGCGCCGGAGAGCCAGAGCTTTGTTGGACCCAAAGCGCCCGGCTATGTCGGCGACTGCCTCTCCCGCCGCGCGGTTGCCGACGCCGGTTACTTCGACGCCGGCGCGGTCGAAAAACTCATGACCAAATGCCAGCGACGGCCGGTCTCCGGCGCCCGCGACAACATGGCCTTCGTCGGCATCCTGTCGACACAGCTGTGGCACCGCGGCTTCGTCGACGGACTTCACGACGAAATGCAGGATTCGCGGCCAATGGCGGTCGCATGATGACAAGGAGCCCAATCATGCAAACAGATGTCGGATCCGCTGTCCGCGACTTCATCGCCGACAATTTCCTGTTCCGTGAGGACCGGGAGACCGTCGCCGACAACGAGTCGCTGCTGGAAAACGGTCTTCTGGATTCCACCGGTGTTCTGGAATTGGTCGCCTTTCTGGAGACGGATCTTGGGATTGACATCAAGGATGCCGAAATCATCCCGGAAAACTTCGATTCCATCGACGCCATCATCAACTACGCCAAGTCCAAATTGGCCAAGGCTGCCTAGGGGTCCTGACCCCTTCATGTGATTGAAATGGGTCCTGACCCCAGGCCAGGCGCTGGCGGTGGGCGCCAGCCCGTCCGGCGAAAGGTGTGGAACGCCGATGCGTGTCGAGCAATTCTTAAGAAACAGCGCAAAACGCTTCGGTGACAAGACCGCGCTGGTCGCCGGATCCGTCCGGCTGACTTATCGCGAGATCGACGCGGCCTCGGATCGACTTGCCTCAGCCCTCATTGCCGGTGGCGCCGCGCGCGGTGACCGCGTCGTCATCTTCATGGACAACAGCTGGGAGGCCGTGGTCGCCCTGTTTGCGGTCTTCAAGGCCGGGGCCGTCATTTGCCCGGTCAATCCATCGACGAAGGCCGACAAGCTCGCCTATATCCTGAACAACTGCCGGGCGGCAGCCATTGTCACGCAGGCGCGGCTCATGCCGGTTGCCGGCAAAGCCGCCGCGGCCGCGCCGTCCGTTGTCATGAAAGTCGCCGCCGGTATTGCTGATCCCGACACCGCCGGCGGATATGCGCGGTTCGAAGACGCCATCGCTTCGCAGGCATTGGCGGCGCTTCCCGGGCCGGGGATCGAGATTGATCTGGCCATGCTCATCTACACGTCCGGCTCGACCGGTTTTCCGAAGGGCGTGATGATGACCCATCAGAACATTGGGGCCGCGGCCCGGTCGATCACCAACTATCTGGAAAACACGGCGGACGACGTCATTTTGAACGTGCTGCCGATCTCGTTTGATTACGGCCTCTATCAGGTCTTCATGGCGGCGCTGACGGGCGCAACGCTGGTGCTTGAAAAGTCGTTCGCGTTCCCGCATGCCGTTTTGCAGAAACTGGCGGCGGATAACGTCACCGGCTTTCCGATCGTGCCGACGATGGCCGCGATGATCCTGCAAATGAAGGATATGGCGCCGGGCATGCTGCCGCGCCTGCGGTACATTTCCAGCACAGCGGCGGCCCTGCCGCCCGCGGTGATTGCGCGTCTTGGCGCGCTGTTTCCCGCAACACACATCTATTCCATGTACGGTCTGACCGAGTGCAAGCGCTGCACATGGCTGCCGCCTTCGGAGCTTGAAAACCGCCCGGGTTCCGTCGGCATCGCCATTCCGGGCACCGAGGCGTATGTGGTCGATGAAAGAGGCCGCCGCGCGGCTCCGGGAACCACCGGCGAACTGGTGATCCGCGGCGCCCATGTCATGAAGGGCTACTGGGAAAACCCCGAGGCGACGGCAAAGGCGCTGCGCCCCGGATCGTACCCGTGGGAGCAGGTGCTGCACACCGGCGATCTCTTCCGCGCCGATGAGGACGGCTTTCTCTATTTTGTCGGACGCAAGGACGACATCATCAAGAGCCGCGGTGAGAAGGTCAGCCCCAAGGAAGTCGAGAACGTGCTCTATCAGTTGCCGGACATCCGCGAGGCGGCGGTCGTCGCGGTGCCTGATCCGGTCCTCGGTATGGCCATCAAGGCCATAGTGGCGCCGGTCCCCGGTGCGGAGCTGACCGAAAAGAGCGTTCTGCGGCACTGCGCCCGCCATCTTGAGGATTTCATGGTGCCGAAAGTCGTCGAGTTTCGAACCGAGTTGCCAAAATCGGAGAACGGCAAGATTAATCGCCGATTGTTGGAAGACGCGCTGGAGGCGGCACAATGACAGCGACCATGGCCGAACGGGCCGAGACCGGCCTCGACCGGACCGATGATGGCGCCGGCGATGTGCCGTTTTCCGCACGCACGCTGGAGCTCGATGCTGCGGCCGAGAGTGACTTGATCTGCGAGATCATCCGGGTGCAGGTGGCGCGGCAGCTGCGCCGGCGCGGCGTGGTCGTTGGCCTGTCCGGCGGCATCGACAGCAGCGTGACGGCCGCCCTTTGTGTCAAGGCGCTTGGACCCGGCAAGGTGCTGGCCGTGTTCATGCCGGAAAAGGATTCTGACGGGGAGAGCCTGCAGCTTGGCCGGATGCTGGCGGGCGATCTCGGCATTGAAAGCGTGCTGGAAGACATCGAACCGATCCTAACCGCCGCCGGGTGTTACCGCCGCCGCGACGATTTTATTCGCCGCCTGGTGCCTGAATTCGGCGAGGGCTGGGGCTGCAAGGTCGTGCTCGCCAACGCGCTTGCCAACAAGGGCCTCAACATCTCGTCCCTGGTCGTCGAGGCGCCGGACGGCGAACAACGCAAGATCCGCATGCCGATCGACGTCTATCACGGCGTCATCGCCGCCGCGAACATGAAGCAGCGCACGCGCAAGCAGCTGGAATATTACCATGCCGACCGGCTGAACTACGCCGTTGCCGGAACGCCGAATCGGCTGGAGCACGATCAGGGCTTTTTCGTCAAAAACGGCGATGGCGCGGCGGATCTCAAACCCATCGCCCATCTTTACAAGAGCCAGGTCTATCAACTCGCCGAACATCTCGGCATCCGCGACGAGATCCGCCAGCGGCCGCCGACGACCGACACGTGGTCGCTTCCCCAGACGCAGGACGAGTTTTACTTCGCTGTGCCCTATCAGCAGATGGATTTATGCCTTTACGGTCTCAACAACGCGATCGCAGCAAAAGACGTCGCCAAGGCCGCCCGGCTCACCGTGGATCAGGTCAAAGCCGTCTGGAAGGACATTGACGCCAAGCGCCGGGTTGCCGCTTATCTGCACCAGCCGCCGCTGCTCGTTGCCGACACACCGGTTACATGAGACGCGCGGACAAGTCCCTGGATCGCCATCTTAGCTGCTACCGGACGCCGGGTTCGCATCGACCGAGCCGATCGGACACGAGAATCTGGCGTCTAAGGTGCTGTTCTGGCTGAGGATGGTGGGTGCGAGCCCAGAAAAACGGCCAAACTGTTCTGCGATCACCAAAGCAGGACAAACCGAAGTCCATATTTCCGAAGTCGGGGCACAGTCTTAATGCTATTCGTGATCCAATTTCGATGGGTGTGATCGAAAATGGATGCAACCGTTTACGTTTAGATAATAGTCTTCGAATACGCTATCCAATGGTAAATTTACCGATGTATTTGGTTTCGGGAGCATATTAGTGATTGTATTTTCGAGATTCGTGGCATTTATTGCTTTCGTTTTAATCTCCACCAATCAGGCTTCAGCCTTTAACTTTGGCTTCGTAAGAGTTCCAGATTGGATGGATTCATACATCTTAGGCTTACTCGCAATCGCAGGAGTAAGTTGGGCAGGGCTTCTGATATCGAAGCCTCAAGGTGTTCCGACAAACCAACTATCACAGGTGAGACTGTCACCTTTGGCGAATTTCTTCCGCATCGCGGCGCTCATTTCGGTATTGCTTCTTATAGGATTTTTGTTTGTTGGAATGGGACTTCGCCGTCTCAGCGAATGACGATATAGTCCTCAACAAGTAGCTGTTGGTGACATATTGTGTCACCCAACAGCTTCATGTTTGATCCCACCAAAATGTCCCAGTGCTGGGTCTGGCGGACTAAGACATTGTTTCCATTGAGGATGGTGGGCGATACTGGGATTGAACCAGTGACCTTTCCGGTGTGAACGGAACGCTCTCCCGCTGAGCTAATCGCCCCTCGCGTCTGCGATGAGACCGGACAGGTAATGGAATTCAGCCGCCTGGGCAAGTCCCCCGGCAATGATATTGCGCCGTTTTGAAAACCGATCCGCTGCCTGTCTCGAAAAACCTATGATTTCTGCGATCATTGGTGCAGCTGTCGTGTGCACGTCGACGGTTGAATCGTGCTGCTTGTGACGTCGACAAGCGGGCGGTTTGCGTCTCGATCGGCTGCCCCGCCATGGCGGTGGACGCGGCGTTTCAAGGTCGCGGCGGGCACCCGCTTTTCGGTCAGTTTGGCATCGCTGCGAGCAGGTCGGCCGGTGGTGTGGGCCGACAAGGCGTCGTGACTGGGCGCGGTGTCATAATCTATCAACCGCGAGGACGCCGCCTTGCGGGTTTCGGTAAACAGGGCAAACTCGGTCGCCGTCGTCGCCCCGCACAAGCCGGCCGCGACCATCATCACCATCAGATCACCCAGCCAATGGGTTCTGTTGCCCGCGCGCGGATCGGGCAGGCCCCATAACAGCTTTCCAAACACTCCTTGGCGGCGCCTCCCGTGAAAAACCGCCAACTTCAAGAATTCCTTTTTTAACAAACGCAACCAAATCATCCCATGTGTAATTCCCCTGCCTGGCGAAGGAAGAGGGAACGGCGGCGATCATTGGACCAGTCACCGAAGCCGAGATTGCGGGATTTGAGCTGGTTGCCGTGCGCGTTGGCCGCCAGCGCGACGACGACACACACACGCGCGGCCGCGACGGCGAAAACCTTCAGGATGTCGACACTTTCGTCCATGCCGGTTCCTTCTGGTGTGGCACCGGCTTTGCCCGCGCGGCCTTCGCCTCGGCCTGGAGCTGGGCGACGCGGGCGATCGCTTGCGGCGCGCCGAAGACGATCACGTCCGTTGCATCCATGGCATGGCCTTCAAGAGCAAAGGGCTGATAGGTGACGTCCGGCACATGTTGGGGCGCCGCGTCACCAAACTTGACGCGCAGACCGCGCAAGCCTTTGGCGGCCTCTTCATAGTGGGCGACCTGACCGGCGAGCGAGCGCAGGCACTTGGCGACGCTGTCCACCAGCGGCAACATGCGCGGCAGGTCCGCCGCCTCAAGGCTTTCTTCAAGGATTTTGAGGGCGCGCAAGGCGTTTTGGACACTGGCGGTCATATTTCGTCTCCCAATTGCAAAACAAGAGGAGACGCTACCAGATAAACGCGCACCCGACCGGCGAATGAAAATTGAGGGTGCTTCGAACAACTCCTGAAAAACTGTAACTAAATTGATCAAATATTGAGCAGGTATCGGCCCATTAGGTAAGTCAATATTGATCATATAAGTCAATTATGAATTGAGCTGTTCATCGCGCCGGCTAAATGAGTTAACAGTTCAAAACGATATGGGGTCGGGAATCACACCCAGGGTGGGCTGAATGGACGTGCGACCGGTAAACAAGCTTGATTTGCATAATGCAACTTCACGACTTCGCCAACTGGTAGAAGAGATCAATGGAATCTCGTGTGTTCGACTTCACAGTGAAGTTCAAGACATGGAAAAAGTCGCCGAGCAGGTGGGAAAAGGGGTGGTCGGCCCTCACTTTGCCAGGTCGCTCAATGATATCCCACCAGGGCATTTGATGTTTGTCGCTGCGTATAGCGACGATGACCGACCGGTCGGGATGGTTGCAGCAAGATACGACGATAAGCCGGGCTGGGATTTGAGGCAGTTTCTAGCCGCGCATTGGGCGCGATTGTATCCCGCTGAAAACCCAGGCACATTTGCAGAATTTGCCCATGACAGCAGTATGTATGCGAGCGGTCTGACCGGGCCATTTTCTTACATTGGCGACGGCTGGATAAACGAGCAATTCCGGGGAATGAGCCTGCTCGCGAATTTACAAAAGCTACTCATTTTATTGGCGTATGATGAGTGGAAACCGAAGCTAACTTATGGCTGGATGCGTCCGGATAAAGTGCTGAGCGGATACGCGGCGCGTTGGGGCTATTCAATTGTTTATCCATGCGGAATCACGTGGAGAGTGCCGCCGAAGCAAAAAGATCTTCGAAATGTTTATTTTGTGGCCGCCGATAACCGAGGCATTCGGCAGTTGGTTCTAAACCAACTTCAGCCAGATATCGAATTGGAGCAAACGAATAGCATAGAAGAAACATCGCCTCGGCAGGTGTCGTAATCGGCATGATTAGGCGTTCATATCGAAGGTATTTCAGCTCTCCATTCAGCCGAACTGGAGTGCCGATCAGATCAAAGATCGGTTGGTTTACTTCCTGTGCTTTATGATAATGCGCGCCCACAAGACGTCTGTAACCAATTTCGAATGCGCAAGCGGCGGATGGTGGTTCGTCTGCCCAATCGCTTCCCATAATTCGCGATGCCAATGCGTCTTCACCACAATACAATATTTCCGGAGATGGAGACGCCGAAAAACACCTATCCAGCATTATGAGCTTATTAAAGTACGGAATAAAATTTGGGGAGAGGTGACCGTTAAATGTCACCCACACTGACAGCAGTTCGCGGGCAAAATTATCGCCGTCGCCCTTTAAGACGCTAGTCGCATTCTGCTCGATTACAAAGCCACAGGTCATTTGGATCAATCGTCTTGTCTTGGCTGCATCCCTTTTATTCGTTGCAACCTAGAAGCCATTATAAGGGGACGAATAAGTTCATCAAAGCGCTGAATTTCATGACCTTTTAGATTTGATGGATCGTGATGTTTAGCCACACGGTAACAGATCACTTCTGCCATAATCGCAAGTTGTTCCTGGCGAATAGACGCGAGGGTATCTAGTAATATATCCTCTAGGTTGTACGCCTTCTTATTCTTATAGATTGATTGATAGTCGAGGAACCGCATATTTTAGCTGTCCTCTTGTTTTGCAATGTCGGCATACGCTTGCTCAAGAATTATCGCAAAATCGGCGTTTGAACCGCGACCTCCCAACATCGTCTGTTCAATCGCGCGGGCACGCTCATAAGCTTTCTTAAATATGTCAGGATTGATTAGGAGTAGTTCGTCAACATCATGGCCGGTTAATTGCTCAGTGGCCGACTCCACATCTCCGGGTTTTTGACCCATCAGGTGAAAGAATTCTTCAGACGTTTTGCCGCAAATTGCCGCAAGCTTATCGATGGTGTCGGTGGTGACTTTCCGCTTTCGACTATTCATCCGTGACAGGTGAGCAGGCGAAATGCCTAGTTTTTCAGCAAGTTGTTCGCCGGTCAATCCGCTAAGCTCTTTGGCAAGTTTGATCGGGCCCTTGGTCATGGATCCATTATTAATGAATGGCGCAAAACGTCCATGGCCCATATGGCAAGTAATGAGTTTGTGTTTTTGATCAATAAGATTGCCTATTTGACTGTATTGCGGCAATTATATCACCGGTTGCCTTCATCCAAAAAGCACTGGTCCAATCAAGACCGGATCGCCCGATGCCAGCCGCGACCGCCAATATCGATCGAGGACCAGAGCCCATCATCGTTTAAATCTGCGGGTTTTATGCCGTGAGCGTGTGACCGACGACCGAGCATGGCCGGGACGCGCTGAACGTGGTCCTCACCGAACGAGCCGTTGAAGGCGCCATTGGTTCGAGCCCATTGGCAAGCGGCCGCGAATTCTGCGGCACTGAGCGCCACCCTTGCGAGCTCTGTCTCGATCTCAATGGCCTCGAGCGCCGCCGGACCAAGGTCAAATCGCGCAAGGCGAACGGCTTCGTCGAGCGTTTCATCGGCACCGTGCTCGACGAGTTCTTCCCGGCAAAGATGCGCGAAACCTTCTACGAGACCGTCGACGCGCTCCTAGCCGATCTCCACGACGGGCTGATCCACTACGACGCCCAGCGCCCGGATCTCGACTACCGCGACCACGGCCGGCGCCCAATCGAAACCGTCATGTCATTCGTCAGTCAAGAAGGTCGAGCGGACACATAATCTGCCAGGTTTGCAACCAGGGCCGGGGGCATGGACTGTAAGGTTGTCAGCGAGCGGTGAGTGCGCTGGCCGGTGTGTTCCGCTGGCCGCGTGGTCCGTTGGGCAGCGGCATCTGGTCGGCCCCGGCCCTCGATGAAAGGCGGCGGGCGCCGGCGCTTTCCCAGCCTTGGCGCCTATTTCTCCGTGATCCGGATCTGTTGCTGGTGTGTCGAGATCCGTCCGGATCGGCGGTCGCGCATTTTGATGAGCACATCGACATTGCCGGACAACCGGGTTTTCAGCCGGCCGCGATAGGAGAGCTGTTTCGCCGCCTGGGCGCAGATGCCGGCTTGCCAGCCGATGTCGGCGGTGATTTCCAGAAGCGAGGCCTCAAGACCCGTGCCAAACAGCTCTTTCGTGGCCTTCACCGGTCCTTTTGAATAACAGTGATTGGCAACGGTGACATCGAACCGGTAGGCGAGCACGCCCTTGCCAAGATAGGTAAGCGCGAATGTCTCCTGGCCCAACCGGGCCGGAAGCGGTCGCCTGGCCGGTTTCATTTTGGGCACAACCGTGATGATCTCCTTGAACTGAAATTTTTTTTTCGTCCCGGCGCTTGCCGTGCCGGTCGTTCCGGCGCCAGCGGCAAGGGTCAGCATGACGAGCACGCAAAGCGCCCGCCAGGCGGGCGAACAGGTTCGCATTGTGGGAGCTCCTTGTCCCGCACGGAGAGTGTCCGGTGAACAGCATAGCCGAAACTGAGGCGGGTTTGCGGTCAACGGACCATGGCGCAATCTGAAAACGATCCGCCGACGGACACCCGAGCATAACTGATCGGGTGTCCGTTGATCGAGCCCGGGTCAGGCGACGGTCAGGACGTAGTCGCCCGAATCGTTCGACAGGAACTCGTCGACCCCCACGAAGTGAACGCCGGTGTAGGTCGCCGTGTGCGACAGGAGTGAATCCAATCCCGGTCCGCCGTCGTCATTGAAGGCAATCTGAGTTCCGGTCGAATCGAACAGTCTCAGATAGGGATCCCGCAATTCGTTCGATCCGGTGCCGTTCAGCGCGATCTGCACCGCCTGACCGCTGGTCAGATTAAGCCGGTACCAATCCGTGTCGCCGGCCGGATTGAGGCTGCCGAAGGCGCTGCCACCAACAACGATCGTAGCCGTTGTGCTCGTATCGCCGGGAAAGTCGCCGGTGCTCGAGCCGCTTGAGGTGACCAGCAAGCGGTAATCGCCGGAATAGGCATTGGCGAAGGCATCGGCTGCAACATACACGGTTCCGGACGTTGTCGGCGTGTAATTGAGGAGCGAATCCAGACCCGTGCCGCCGTCATCGTTGGAGGCAAGCTGGGTGCCGGAAGCGTTATAAACCCGGACAAGGGGGTCGCTCAGTTCGTTCGATCCGGTGCCTTCCAGCGAAATCGTGTAGGTGGTTCCGGCCGAGACTGAAAGGCCGAACCAGTCCTCGTCGCCGGTCACCTCGAGCGCGTTGAGGATCGGGACATTCAGCGTGATCGTTTGGGTCGTGGAGGCATCGCCTGGAACATCCGACGAACCCGACCGGGTTTGCGTGACACTGAGCGTGTAATCGCCCGACCCGGCATTGGCGTAGGATTCGGCCGAGATATAGACCGTTCCGGAGGTTGTGGCCTGATAGGTCAATTGGGAATCAAGGCCGGTGCCGCTGTCATCGTCCGAGGCAAGCTGGCTGCCCGCCGCGGTCATGACCCGAACCAGCGGATCGCGAAGTTCCGTTGACGTTCCGGTACCGACCAGGTCGATGACGAATTCATCCCCCGCGGTGACGGAGAAGGAGAACCAGTCCGTGTCGCCGGCCGGGTTCAGCGTGCTCGTGATCGATCCGCCGGCCGCGATCGAGGACGTGGTCGAGGCATCGCCGGCAATATCACCGCTGGTCGAGCCCGTGGCCGCCAGGCTGAGCGAATAGGTGCCCAGATCGGAGGTCCGGAACGAGCCGGCCGAGATGTAATAGGTTCCGGTCGTTGACGGCGTGTATTGCAGGAGGGATTCAAGACCCGTTCCGCCGTCATCGTTGCTGTCGACCTGGACGCCGGACGAGTTGAACACCCGGACCAGCGGATCGGCGATGGTACCGGCCCCGGACGGGGCGCCTTTGAGGTCGATCTGGTAGGTCGTGCCGCCGGTCAGGCTGACGCGGTACCAATCGGTGTCACGGGCAAAATCAAGCGTTCCGGCCAGGGTCTGCCCCGCCGAGATCGTGGCCGTCGTGCTGGTGTCGCCCGGAATTTCCGTCGTCACCGCGCCGCTGGTCGATCCACGCAGCACATAGGACCCGGTCTGCGTCGAGTAGGCCTTGGCTTCCAGGAAGTAGGTGCCGGTGGTTGTCGCGGTGAAATCGATGCGGGATTCCAGCCCCGTGCCGCCGTCATCGTTGTAGGAAAGCACGTTTCCGGCGCTGTCGCGCAGCGTCAGGGTCGGGTCGCCGAGCGTACCGACATTCGACGGCAGGCCGAGCAGATCGAAGGTGTAGGACTGTCCGCCAGTCAGCGACACCCGGATCCAGTCGGAATCATAGCGGAAGTCGATGCTGCTGAGGAAGTCGGTGCCGATCGTCAGCGACGATGTGGTGCTGGAATTGTCCGGAATCGTGTCTGTCGGGGTCGGCGAGGGGGTTGATCCACCGCCGAGCGCCAGAATGGCATTGCCGAGATCCAGAACGTCAACACGGGTAAAGCTTGAACCGGTGTTTGAAACGTTGTCGTTTTCATCGTCCCCGTCGACGATCGTGTCGCCGCTTTGGATCAGGAGCGATTCAAACTCCTGCGGGGTCAGGCGCCGGCCGATGGTCTGCTGGGCCAATTGCTGCGCGAGCGCGGCAATCCCGGCGATATGCGGCGCGGCCTGGCTGGTTCCGCCCTGGCTGGACGTGCCGCCGCCGGGGGCTGCGCCGGTGATGAACGCGCCGGGTGCCATGATGGTTGCAATGTCATCGTCGCGCTGCGAGAAGGACGTGATCCGGTCTGCCGCGGTCGTCACATCTTCCGCACCGGAGCGGTAGGTCACCTTGCCGACATCGGCATCGTAGACCGCGCCCACAGCAATCGTGTTCGGGTCCGCCGCCAAATCCGACGTGCCTTCGGTCTGGTAGCTGTAATAGTCGTTGCCGGCCGCCGCGATCGTGATGATGCCAAGATTGGCAAGCGCCGCCAGTTCGTCGGCGTAGCCGCTTGGGTTCGGCGCTTCGTTGCTGATATTGGTGCCGTTGCCGAGCGACATGTTGACGGCGGTAATGTTGTAGGCGCTCGCGTTGTTGACCACCCATTGCAGGGCTTTTTCCGTGTCACCGGCGCGCCCGCGGCCCGTGTTGCTAAGGGACTGTAGCGCGATGATGTTCGCGCCTGGCGCGACGCCCGTGTAGCCCGACGCGGAAGAGGCGACGATGGAGGCGACGTTCGAGCCGTGCCCTTGAACGTCATTGGCCGTGCCGTCGCCGTCGGAGGAAAAATCCTCGGTGTAAAGGATCCGGTCGGAAATGCCGTCGCCGTTCGCATCGGGCCCAAACGCGGGATGGTCCAGATCGATACCGGTATCGATCACCACCACGGTCTGACCTGATCCGTCGATCCCCGAAAAGTTGCTGTTGGCGCGGAACGCATCGAGGTTGATGATGCTCGAGCTTTGCGCGGTCAAGGGGACCATGTCCTCCTCGGTGAGGATCTCCACGGTGGAGATTTCGACCTTGCCGTCGCCGTCGGTGAAGCTTGAACCGCCGCCCGGGTCATCCTTGGATCCAGTAGACTGTGCCTGGAGGAAGTTCACCACCGAAGGATTGTAGTTGTTCTGGAACTCTAAGGATTCTGAAAACCCGATCAGGATCTGCGCCGCAGATTGGCCCGAGGCCAGCCAGCCTGCCAAGCCTGCCGCATCCGACCCACGTCCCAAGACGTTCTGATAAAGGGCCTCGATATAGGCTTCAGTAACATCACGGGTGCCGAACCGGTTCAAGAACTCCTGGGACGCCACAAAGGCGGTGGCCAGTTCGACAAGCTGCAGACCGCCGCGCAAGGCGTCCACATTGACGTCGAACCCGGCCGAATCCGGCTCGCGCCCAAACACCGCCTGGTAAATCCGCGCGACCGGAAAAACAAAGGTTGAAGCTTCGCTTGACGCGATCAGGGCGTCGCGCACTTGGGTTAATGTTTGCGCCCCCGAATCCACCGAGGAAACGAGACTGCTCAATTCGCTTGACGTTGGGTCGCGTTGTAGAATTGATGTATAGTAACCGGAAATAGTACTGCTGGTAGACATGACAAACAGCCCTTTGATTGGAATTTGTGAGGCTGCCTCCATAAAATCTTTACGAAACATTAAGATCAATAAGTAATTATCCATACGGATTAATACTTAAATTTCATGAATCAGAATATATAAAAATGTTTTATTTCAATTGCTTAATGGAATTTTCTTGAATTTTTCTCAATTTCTTTCCATCAAATTAACTTAAAATCCGGACAGATTACCTTAAATAATGATCAGCCTGTTTTGTGGTGGGAGGGTATGTTTTATTTCAGATCTATCATTGTACTTATTTGAAAAATACATGACATGGCCCTGGTGCGGGCGATGCCTCCAAGTATGAAGCCGTTGAGCGCAGTGTTTTTTGGTCGGCGCAAGGATTTGTTTTCGCGGTGAAAGTATTCGAGCT
This sequence comes from Roseibium sp., assembly GCA_017643215.1. Classification (GTDB taxonomy): domain Bacteria; phylum Pseudomonadota; class Alphaproteobacteria; order Rhizobiales; family Stappiaceae; genus Roseibium. The sequence goes on from JAEPNV010000006.1 coordinate 95,580, forward strand.
GGGGAGTCGGCCTGTTTAAAAGGGCAATTTCAAGGAATTTGATCCTGATATTTGAAGATAAAACAAATCGCATAATTTTTAGCAATATAGTCTCATTGTCAAAGGCCGAATTGCTTTAAGTTTCAACGCGCCGGGTTGGATGCCCCGGAGGCGGTGGCGATGGAAACCACCAAGGTGGCGTGGCTCGCGACGCTGACAGGTTGGGTTTGCAGGTGTTGCCGGATTTTGCAGCTTTGGTATCCGGCCGGATCAGGCGGCCGCAGGCGCCAGCTGGAGCGCGGCAAAGGCACTTTCCAGTTCATTGAAATGGGACACAACGGCGTCAGGTTCGAGCGTGTGAACGGGAACTGGCGAATAACCAAAATCCACGGCGATGGCTGCGATGCCCGCGGCCCGGGCGGCCTCAATGTCTGCCCGGGTGTCACCGATCATGACCGACCCTGCGACGGTTCCGGCCGCGCGTTCGATGGCGCCCAAGACCGGCTCTGGATGCGGCTTTACACGGGCGAAGGTATCGCCTGCGACGACCGAGTCAAAGTAACGTGTCAGATCCAGGCGGTCGAGCAAAGGGCCCGTCAGCCGTGTGGATTTGTTGGTGCAGACCGCCAGGCGCCACCCTTTCTCGCGGAGCCGGTCCAACACATTGATCGCTCCCTCGAAGGGGCGGGTGCGGTTTGCCATATGTTGTTCGTAGTGGTCGATGAATGCGGGGAACAGCATGTCGATCTCAGCATGTGTCCATGGCTGCCGGTTGGCCTCAAAGCCTTTTTGCATCAGGACTTTCGCGCCAGATCCCACCCATTGACGCATTGGGCCGTAGTCGACCGGGTTGTGCCCTTGGCCGGTCAGGACCGCGTTGAGCGTGTCGACGAGATCTTCCATCGACGATACCAGGGTTCCGTCGAGGTCAAAAATGGCCACGGACATTTCAGATCCTAACAGTCGCGGTATGTTGCGTGCGATCGGATCGGGAGAGCAAACCGCGCCTACTGTTTATACGCCGTCCGGAAGCCGCCCCAGTGCCGGCCCTGAATATAGATTGGCGCATCGACCTCTGTCATCCAGACGATATTGCCGTTGCCCATGTCGCGCGCATAGGTCTGGATAAGGAACGGGCGGCTGTTGCGCGCCGCGCTGAGGCCGGCACGGTCGTCGAAGATCCGCTTGTTCCGGCTGTTGGCCGCGTTCCAGCCTGGGTCTTCCGGGCGCTGCGGCTGGGAATAGATCTTGTTGTGCACAGGCAGGTAGCCGTTGCGGTCAACGGCTGCGCAAAACGCCATCTTACTGTCAGTGCCAAGGATGTCTTCCTGGATTTGAGGTAGGACGTGCTCCAGTTTTGCAACCGATTGTGTTTCGACCTGCACCGGGTCCGTGCCCTCAATCGGGGCATAGTTGGTGTCAAACAACGCATCCATTGACAGACTGCTTGTGTCGACCAATTCCGTCATCGCGGTCGCGATGCGGTTTGCGCCGTCTTGCGCGCGCTCGACATAGGCCTCGAACTTGCGGTGGATCTCCGCAATCGTCGACTGGAGCGCGTCCTTGAAGGCGGCATCCGGCGCAACAAATGAACAATGAAATCCGTTCTCCGTGTGTCCAACGACGTCAATGTCGACGCGGCCGAGACGGTCAAGGTGGAGTGTTGCCCGGCTGTTTTCGTGAAGGGGGCAAGGGCCGTCAACGGTCAGCAGCACGCCGCCTTCGCAAATGTCCCGGGTCTCAACGCGGATGTCTTGTCCACGCAGATCGATCTTGCCGGCAAGTTTGATCGGAAGGCGATCGTGTTTGCGACGGTCTCCGAGTGCGTTCTGGCGGATCATCATTGTGAACCGGCCACCCAAGGCGGCCGCGCCAACGCGGAGCTTTTCGCTCGAATCGCGGGCGGCCTGGCCCCCGCTTTCGGCCGTGGTAGCCGACTTTTCGATTGCGGCCACCCGATCGGTGACTTCCTCAACGAAGCTTGCGGTTTCCTCGGCGCGCCTGCCGATTTCCGACGTGGTGTCGACCTGCCGTTGAACGGAGTCTTCGACCGCCGCGAAACTTGGCTTGATGTCGCCGATGACGGAAATGACCCGCCCGACGGACCCGATGCTGTCTTCCGCGGAAGCTTTGAGACGCTCGATACTCTCCACGATTTGATTGGTCGCGTTCTGCGTCTCCACCGACAGGGCCTTCACCTCGTTCGCCACAACGGCAAAGCCCTTGCCGGCCTCTCCGGCGCGGGCCGCTTCGATCGTCGCGTTCAAAGCCAACAGATTGGTCTGCTTCGCCACGTCCGCGATAAGACTGACGACTTCCGCAATGCTGTCCATTGCGATTTTGAGGTCCTTGACCCCCCGGTTGGCATCGTCGGCAACGGCCATCGCCTTTTCGGCCAATTCGTTCGACCGGGTCACCTGGCTGCCAATTTCCGAGCTGGAAGACGTGAGTGCGTTAATCGAATTGGCAAGTTCGGAGGCGTTGTCGCTTGCGATCCCCGCCCGCGCGGCGAGCTCGTGCCCATCGGATTTGATCTGTCCGACAAGATTGATCTGCTCATCGATCGTGTCTTGAACATCCCGTGCGGAGGACTGGATGGCACGCGCTGCCACATGCAAATCGTCCTCAATGGCATCCAGCGCGAACGCCAATGTATCCGCGGTCTCGTCCGGCGGGGATCCGGATCCACAAACGTCGGCGACGTGATCGGTCAATTCGGCGTTCGGTGCTGCGACCTCTGATTGCCGCGGGGATCTGGAAAAAAGGCCCATAGTGCCAGATGCTCTTAGTATATGCCCATCGGACTTCTACTATTTCTGATAGGCATTAAGGTCCGGTTAATGATAATTTTGACGATGTTTTCGTCCAAATCGCATAGGTGGATGGGTCGTCTATATTGCTGTACTGGACCGCCGCGGACGGGCCGTGTTAAGCAGCGGCCATTCTTCCTGCCGGGAATGTGACAATCCATCAGCACTGCGTGAGCAACGAATGGGCGAGAAGCTGAAGCAAGAGGCTGCCGAACGGGCCGTCGAGGACGTCAAACCCGGCATGCGGCTCGGTCTTGGAACCGGATCGACCGCCGATTTCTTCGTGCGCGCGCTCGGCGCGCGCGTGCGCGCCGGTATGGATGTGATCGGCGTTCCGACCTCCGAGCGCACACGGGCCCTCGCCGAAAGCGAGGGAATTGAGCTGGCAACACTCGATACGCTGGCCGAACTCGATCTGACGGTCGATGGTGCCGATGAAATCGATTCGCAGCTTTCCCTGATCAAGGGCGGGGGCGGAGCACTGCTTCGCGAAAAGATCGTCGCCGCCGCCTCGCGCGAGATGATCGTGATTGCCGATGCGACCAAGAAGGTCGCGACGCTTGGACAGTTTCCGCTGCCCATTGAGGTCGTGCCGTTCGGACTTTGCGCAACGCGCCATGCGATCCGTGCCGGGCTACGATCCCTCGGTCTTCCCGACGCGCTCGATTTGCGCGGCGGGGACGAACATCCTTTCGTCACAGACGGTGGTCACTACATCCTCGACGCGCGCCTTGGAGCGATCGAAAATCCCAGGCAATTGGCCGATATGCTGGTTGCTGTTCCAGGAGTGGTTGAACATGGGCTGTTCATTGGCCTTGCCAAGAAAGCTTATGTGGCCGGACCTGGTGGCGTTGAGATCCTTCAGGGCACCTAATGAATTGGAATTGTTGTAAGATTCGGGCCGAGATCGCCGTGGGCCCGTTACGGAGTTCAAAAATGAAACTTAAAGCACTATTGCCTGTTGGCTGTGTACTGGGCGCGGCACTGGGTGCCAGCGTCGGTTTGCCGGTTCAGGCGCAGGAGGAATTGTCCGAGAGCCACATTGAAGCCGCGCGCGAAGTGGTGGTCGTGACCAAGGGTCTCCAAGCGTTCGACGACATTTTGCCTCTGATGGCAGAACAGACGCGGACGCTCTTCATCCAGTCCGATCCCGCCAGGACCCAGGAAGTCATCGAAGTATCCACCGACGTTGCCTTGCAATTGGCGGCCAAGCGGGCGGAGTTGAACCGGACAATCTATGAGATCTGGGCACGGCGGTTTACCGAACAGGAATTGAGGGATTTGGCCGCCTTTTATCAGACGCCGCTTGGCGAGAAACTGTCTGAGAACGGCGCCTCGATCACGGCGCTATCGATCGGCGCGGCGCGCCAGTGGCAGGACACCATCTCAACGGAAATGGTAACACTTGTCCGCGAAGAGCTCGAACGCCGCGCGGCTGCCGAATAACCCCCGAACGGAATTGTCACCATTTTGTGACGTTCATTGTGGCCTGACGCCGCGCGGGCGGCCTTGCCGCATGCTGGTCCAGCACCGATATGCGCACCGCGTATTCGGCCGGGCATGACTTCGGATCGCGGCCAACGCGGGAAAACAAGAAGGTGGGGCACCGATGAGCCAGTATGACTATGACCTGTTTGTGATTGGCGGCGGCTCCGGTGGGGTCCGTGCGGCCCGCATCGCGGCAACGCACGGGGCGAAAGTCGGGATTGCGGAAGAATACCGGTACGGCGGAACCTGTGTGATCCGGGGCTGCGTGCCCAAGAAGCTGTTCGTTTACGCCTCCAAGTTTTCCGAGGAATTCGAGGACGCAGAGGGCTTTGGTTGGTCGGTGGGCGAGCGGAGTTTTTCCTGGGAAAAGCTCATCGACGCCAAAGACCAGGAGATCGCGCGCCTTGAGGGTGTTTACCGGCGCAACCTGGACCGGACCGGGGTCGAAATGCACGATTCCCGGGCGGTGGTTGAAGACCCGCACACCGTCCGCATTCTCTCGACCGGTCAAAAGGTCATGGCCAAGTACATTTTGATCGCCGTTGGCGCGTCTCCCAATGTCGATGCCAGCCTGCCGGGCGTTGAGCATGTGATCACGTCAAATGAAGCGTTTCACCTTGCGGACTTGCCGGACAAGATCATCGTCGCCGGCGGGGGGTACATTGCTGTGGAATTCGCTGGCATCTTCAATGGCCTTGGTGTCGACACCACACTGATTTATCGCGGCGAAGAAATCCTGCGCGGATTCGATATGGATCTGCGCACAGCCGTGCACGAGGAAATGGTGAAAAAAGGCATCCGCGTGATTTGCGGCGATGTCTTTTCCTCAATCGAGAAACTGGACAATGGGCAATTGGTCGGCCGCACCAGAGAAGGTGAGACGCTCGAAGCCGGTCAGATCATGTTTGCCATCGGCCGGCGGCCGCATACGGCAGATATGGGTTTGGAACAGGCGGGCGTTGAACTCGACGATATCGGCGCGATTAAGGTCGACGCCCAGTCGAAGAGTTCCGTGGCGTCGATCTTCGCGGTGGGCGACGTCACCAACAGGGCCAACCTTACGCCCGTGGCGATCCGCGAAGGCCACGCATTTGCCGACACCGAGTTTGGTGGCAAGCCATGGTCGGTGGATCACAGCCTGATCGCCACGGCGGTGTTTTCACAGCCCGAGATCGGTACGGTGGGCTTGACCCAGGAGCAGGCGCTTGCCAGGACGCCCAATCTGGACATTTACAAGTCCAGTTTCCGGCCAATGAAGCACACCTTGTCCGGGCGCGACGAAAAGATGCTGATGAAGCTGATCGTGGACTCGGATACCGACAAGGTTCTCGGTGTCCATATTCTCGGACCCGATGCCGGTGAACTGGCGCAGGCTCTCGGCATTACTTTGCAAATGGGCGCGACCAAAGCGGATTTTGACCGGACCATTGCCGTGCATCCGACTGCGGCCGAAGAGCTGGTAACGATGCGCGAACCAACCGAACGTCTGCGCGGCTAGAGCCCATCCGGCGATTGAGGTTTGCCGGACAGCTTTGGGTTCGGGCCGGCTTTAACGTTAAGCCGCATCGCTCCGGTCTCGATGGGCGGCCTGGCGGCTGGTCCCAAGGCGCGTAATCGCCCGTTGCGGTTCTTCGGAGACAAAAGCAGACCGGCCCCGCCCCGCGCCTTTGGAATCATACAGAGCCTTGTCGGCTGCGGTAACCAGCATTTCCTTGTCTGATCCATCATCAGGCGCCAGCGCAATGCCGACACTCAAACCGATTTGCGCAAAGGCTTCATTTTCAAGAGGAATTTGCTGTTTCACATCGGCGATCATCTGGATGGACAGCGCCTTCAAACGGTCCCGCTCGACATAACGGTGGAACAGAATGACAAATTCGTCCCCGCCAATCCGCGACACAAGACCATCCGCGCCGATCCGTTTTTGCAAGCGCTCGGCGACTGTCTTGATCACGGTGTCGCCGGCGGCGTGCCCAAAGGTGTCATTTACATGCTTGAACTTGTCCAGATCGCAATGCAGTAGAGCAAATGGGGTATCTGGCAGGTTTTGGGTCGCCTTTGCCAGGGCTTGATTGAATTGGAGACGGTTGGCCAGTCCGGACAGTGTGTCATGAAGCGCCAGGTACCGATTGCGCTGTTCGCTTTCTTGGAGCGACTTGGTCAACTCGCCAATCCGCCATGTGATGCCAAAGGCCAGAATGGCGAGCGCAACACTTAAAACCAGGACGACCGGAATGACCGTTGGCCAGATGGACATCCCGACCGTTCGGCTCTGCCACTCGAACGCACCCAGTGTCTGGCCCTCAAGGCCATGGATCGTGAGGGAGGCGGCGCCCTTTTGATCCGACAGCGTCCGGCTGAATTTCAGTTGGTCGAACGAGAGCGCGCCACTCAAATCCTGCAGCATCATGGCGTCGGATTTGGCGAGCTGGCCATGAAGGTCGGTCAGCATGCCCCCGTCTATAAACACGGCTGAAACCAGCACGGTCGCCGGACCGTCTGGGAGCGTGATACGGTCGTAATCCGGCATAATCGGAACCGCGCCGATCATGGCGACCCGTTGATCTACTTCGGCAAAGCCCAATACCGCATAGTCTTCGGGTTCCAGGCCTTGAAGCGAGCGATGGCTGAACCCGCCTGGGACGCGGACGCGGTTCTTCTGGTAATGCGCCTGAGCTTGGTCATAGACCGTTTCAAGCAACGGATTGCCGGCCAGGGGCGCGTTGGTGATATGGGTGTAGTCCCCAAAGGCCTCGACACGGATTGTCCGATTCGAATCGATGAGGACCGTGCGGCTATGATTGTGATCGGACCATAAGGCGCTGAGTTGGTCCTGCACGAATGGGACCTTGAATGCCCTGACGAGTTTACGCACAGCGTCGTCCGAGCGCGCGAAGTAGAGCTGCTCTTGAACCAGGCTTTGCAGCCGGTGCTGCAGGACATTCTGAAACAGGTGCTGTTCGTTTTCCACGGCTTGCTGGTCTGAGGCATTGGATGCGACGTAGCCCACGAACAACAATGACGCGGAGCAGACAGCGATGAGCAGACCGGCCAGCATGAAGGCCAGTCGCGAAATGCGATGCTTCGGTGCCGCCAAATGGCGGTCGACGGTTTGCCTTGTTAGATCTGCCAAGTGCATCACCCGGAAAGAACAATCGGAAATACCTGTAGTGGTAGTAAATTCCGACGATTTTTCAGCGGTTTGACTATACTTCGCAGTTGTTAACACAAGATGTTTTAGGCCGACCAAATTTTAGATTAAACGGCGTTTTGTATTGAGCCTGGGTCATCTCGTTTTGAAAGGGACTGGCCCCGAGCAGGCTTGGCCGTGTCCAGGACCGCGTGCATGAACGCCTCGACCTCCGCGTCGGTGTTGTAGGCATGAACGGAGGCCCGAACCAATGCGCTGAGGCCGCGCTGCGGAAGATCGATCCGCGCTGAGGAAGCATTGGAGACGGAGACGTTGATCGCGTGGGCCTGGAGCCGGTGTAGGGTGGCCTCTGGCGCCTCTCCCTTGACGCAAAAGGTCACGATGCCGCATTTTCCAAGGCCCTTGTCGTGCACGTCTATGCCCCGTTGGCTGGCAAGCTCGGTTCGTAAAATGGCGCCGAGATCGCAAATCCGCTTGGACAACCGGCCAATGCCCCAACCGATCGCATAACTCGCCGCCAGACCGAGCCCGATTTGTCCGGCGACAAACCGTTCCCAATTCTCGAACCGTTTGGCGTCTTGGCGAAGGGCATAGGTGTGGGCGTCGATCCATCGGGTCGACTCCAGGTCGACAAACGGCGGCGTCAATTGATCCAAAACGGTTTCGCTCACATACAAAAATCCCGTGCCCCGCGGGCCGCGCAGAAATTTTCGTCCTGTGGCCGACAACATGTGGCAGCCGATGTGCGATACGTTGAGCGGCAGTTGACCAACCGACTGGCAGGCGTCGAGAAGGTAGAGAACACCGCGCTGTCGCGCGATCTCGCCAACGTCTTCGGCAGGATTGATGAGACCGCCAAACGTTGGAACATGGGTGAGGGCGATCAGCCGTGTCCGAGGCGTGATCGCAGCTTTCAGCGCGCTGAGGTCGATCTGGCCATGGGCATCGTCCTCAATCAGGTCGATTTCGATGCCGGCCTTTTCCTTCATCTGCAAAAGGGCCACATAATTGGAGACGTACTCCGCCCGCCCCGTGATCACCCGGTCGCCGGGGCGGAAGTCGATCGCGTAAAAGGCCATGTCCCAGGCGCGCGTCGCGTTTTCAACATAGGCGATCTCGTGGGACCGGGCGCCGATCAGGGCGGCAATATTGGCGTAAAAGGCGGAGTAGGCGTCATTTGCCTGGTCGCGGGCTTCGTAACCGCCGGTTTCCGCCTCCAGATCGAGATGGTCCTTGACCGCCTCCAGAACCGGCCGGGGCGCAAGACCGGCGCCGGCATTGTTGAAATGGATCCGGTTCGCTATCCCGGGTGTGTCCGCGCGAAGAAGCGCGATATCCTGTTCTGAAAGTGATGCTTCGGCCATGTCCGGTCCTGAAAGTCGCGATCAATGCGCGGTGTATATGAAGGGTTGTAAGAAAGAACATCAATGACCATCACATATTTCGGCTATGGGTCTTTGGTCAACGCCGCGACGTTGCACCGCGATGGCATCGACATCGTTCCAGGTGAACTGACCGGCTGGGTGCGGGAATGGCGGATCTGGGGCACCGATCGCCTGGGGCGGGGTGTTTGTGTGTTGAGTGTCGCCCCGGAGCCGTCGATGTCGATTGACGGCGTCATGGTGCGCGAGCCGAAGGAGCGGCTGGCAGGGCTGGAGGTGCGTGAGCACAAATATCACCGCATCTGCTGCATCGGGGAACAATTCCGGTGCACCGACCGCGGGCGGCCCGGCCCGGCGGACATGTTCTTGTTCCGCTCGCGCCCGGAATATTTCGGCTGGGGTGACGACGCCCACCCGATCCTGCTGAGTTATCTCGATTGCGTTTGCGCGGGTTTTTTCCAGAACTGGGGCGAGGCGGGCGTGCGGCGGTTTTTTCAAACGACCCGTGGCTGGCATGTTCCGGTGCTGGATGACCGGGATGCGCCCATTTATCCAAGGGCGGTTGAACTCACCGGACGGGTGCGTGATATCGTCGACGAACTATTAATCGAGTATGACGTGCGCATCCTGTCGTCGGCCGAGCGGGCGTGAGGTCCGCCGTTCCGAAGCGACCAGCGGGGCCGTGACTTAACCTGCCAGTCCGCGCAGAAAGTACCCGACGCCATAGGCGATCCCGGCTGCCGACAAACCAATCGCGGTGGTCTCGGCTCCGGAGAGGATCCAATGCTGGGTGGACCAGCGCGCCTTGACGGATCCGATTCCGAAAAAGGCAGCCGCCGTAAGGGCGGCGGTCACACCCGCCGACGCTGGTAGCTGCAGCAAAAACGGCAGCAAGGGGAGGCTCCCGCACAGAACGAACGCCGCAAAGGTCGAGGCGGCGGCCTTGAAGGGGGAGCGGATCGCGGCGGACAGCCCGTATTCCTCCTGCATCATCGTGTCGATCCACACCGACTTGCGGGAGGTCAGGATCGTGACAAGCGTTTCCAGTTCCTCACCCGCGTAACCTTTGGCCCGATAGATCTGACGGATTTCCTCCCGCTCGCCGTCGGGGGCGTATCGGACATGCTTTTCCTCGATCTGACGCAGCCGGCGGACGTCGTCATTTTCCGACTTGGTGCCCGAGTAGTTGGCTGCCGCCATGGAGAAGCCGTCCGCCAAGAGGTTCGCGACGCCAAGGATCAGCACCACGGGCGTTGAAAGACTGGCCCCGACCGCGCCGGCAACGATGGCGAAGGTTGTAACGGCCCCATCGATGCCGCCATAAACCCAATCACGCAGGTAGTTGACTGAGGGTCCGCCTTGCAGACGGGCGGCAATGGCTGTGGGGGAATGGCTGTGTTCCATCTTCGGAGAATGGTGGGGCATTGTCGAGCTCGTGCCTGAACGGTCCGCGTTGTGGGTGGAGCGAACTGAAAGCCTAGGGGTTTTCGCGAAAAGCGGGAATGAGCTGCCGCAAACCGGCGGTCATACCATTCGCCGGGTTTCGGGTGTGGTCATGTGTTGCCGGGCATTGTATAACGCCGCACGTTTCCTCAAGAAGAGGAACTAAAAGCGTAAAATATAGCGTTCGGGCGTGAGATTTGATGTGTGCGGGATGGCCCGATCCCTCGTCCAGGAGTTTGAAAAATGGCGGAGAAATGGACACCGGACAGCTGGCGGACAAAGCCGATCCTCCAGGTTCCGGATTATCCAGACCAACAGGCCCTTACGAGCGTTGAGCAGCGCCTGTCGACCTATCCGCCGCTTGTTTTTGCAGGTGAGGCGCGGGACCTGAAGCGGCAGCTTGCCGATGTTGCCGCCGGCCGCGGATTTCTGCTTCAAGGCGGCGACTGCGCGGAGAGCTTTGCCGAACATCACCCCGATCACATTCGCGACTTTTTCCGGGTCTTCCTGCAGATGTCCGTCGTGCTGACCTACGCGGCAAGCCAACCGGTCGTGAAGGTTGGGCGGATTGCGGGCCAGTTTGCCAAGCCGCGTTCGTCCAATATGGAAAAGAAGGGCGAAACCGAACTGCCCAGCTACCGCGGCGACATCATCAACGACATCGCGTTTTCCGAAAGCAGCCGGATTCCGGATCCGAGCCGGATGGCCATGGCCTATCGTCAGTCGGCGGCGACGTTGAACCTCTTGCGGGCGTTCGCGCAAGGCGGATTTGCGGATCTTGATCAGGTGCATCAGTGGATGCTGGGCTTCATCTCAGACAGTCCGCAGGGGCATCGGTACAAGGAGCTGGCAGACCGGATCACGGAGTCCCTGGATTTCATGCGCGCCTGCGGTATTGACAGCGCATCGGTTCCGCAACTCCGGTCGACGGATTTCTTCACCAGCCATGAAGCGTTGCTCCTGGGCTATGAAGAGGCATTGACCCGTGTCGATTCCACCTCCGGCGATTGGTATGCCACGTCCGGCCACATGATATGGATCGGCGACCGGACCCGTCAGCCCGATCACGCCCATGTTGAGTTCTTCCGCGGGATCAAGAACCCTATCGGTCTGAAATGCGGTCCGTCCTTGACGCCGGATGGCCTGCTGGAGTTGATCGAAGTTCTCAATCCGGACAACGAGCCGGGCCGACTGACCCTGATTGCCCGGTTCGGAGCGGACAAGGTGTTCGATCATCTCCCGCAATTGGTCCGGGCGGTCGAGCGCGAAGGCAAGACCGTCGTCTGGTCCTGTGACCCGATGCATGGCAACACGGTGACCGCGAACGGCTATAAAACCCGGCCTTTCGACAGGATCTTGAAGGAAGTCGAGGCGTTTTTCGCCGTTCATCGCGCCGAGGGCACCCATGCAGGCGGGGTCCATGTGGAAATGACCGGCCGGAACGTGACCGAATGCACCGGCGGTGCGCACGCCCTGACAGCCGAGCAGCTCGGCGACCGGTACCACACGCATTGCGACCCGCGCCTGAACGCGGATCAGGCATTGGAACTTGCGTTCCTGATCGCCGAAAACCTGAAAAAGGAACGCGACGGGCGCCGCGGCAGCCTTGCGGTCGTCAACGGATAACGGTGATTGGATCGGTATTGACCATCGAATCCCAAGACGGTTCCGCCGTCTTGGGATTCTTACCCGTGTCATTTTTAATATCGATAAATTTGGAAAGCTTCCCTTAACGTCATAAACGCATAAGTAGAAAACGATTGCGTTGGGGGCTGGGATTGACACGCGAATCCTTCGATCTGTCCGGCACGTCGGTGCTCTTGATCGACGACAACATCCATATGCGCAGCATCTTGCGCTCGGTGATGGCCGGATTTGGGATTCGGCAGGTTTTTGAAGCCGTTGACGGTGCCGATGGACTGGAAGCGGCGGTCGAGCGGGTTCCGGATCTCGTCTTGATTGATTGGAAGATGACGCCGCTTGGCGGTGCCGACTTCCTTCGCATTTTGCGCGGTGAAAGTGAGAGCGTTTTGAACACCATGCCGGTTGTGGTGATCAGCGCCTATTGCAGCAAGGCGACCATCGTGGAAGCCGCGCGGCTCGGTATCCACGGATTTGTCGCCAAGCCCTTCGCGCCGGCCGTTTTGTATAAGCGCATCACAAGTGTTCTTGTCCGCCAACAGCTTCACGGCCGCTCGCGCGGCGTGTCTGGCCTGCGCTCGCCCGACCGGCGGCACGGAAAGCCGGTCGCCGAAACACCGGCGCCGGCCGTTTCAGAAGAGCCAAAAGACGCCTTTGCCCTTTTATAGGGCAGAGCTCGTTCATCCGCCGGAACGAAGCTGGTCCGCCGGATTGCAACTGACCGGACCGCAAGCTAAACCTTGCGCATGTCCAGCCAGTCCTCATCTTCCTCCCCCCTGGATCGCCTTCGAATTGCCGTCGCACAGGTGAATCCGTCCGTCGGCGACGTCGCCGGCAACACCGACATGATCCGTACCGCTCGTAGACAAGCGGCTGATCAAAAAGCGGATTTGGTCCTGTTCCCAGAACTCGTCCTTTCAGGATACCCCCCTGAGGACCTGGTTCTGAAACCGGCCTTCGTTCAAAGCTGCCGTGATGCCGTTGAAGCGCTTGCCGCCGAGACAGCCGATGGCGGCCCGGGCCTCATCGTTGGCGCGCCCTGGCGCGAGGACGATGGGCTTTACAATGCGGCCATCTTGTTGGATGCAGGAGAAATCCAGGCGGTTCGGTTCAAGAGTGATCTGCCGAATTACGGCGTCTTTGACGAAAAGCGCGTATTCAAGCCGGGGCCCTTGCCGGGGCCTGTCGGGTTTCGCGGCGTGCGGATCGGAGTGCCGGTCTGCGAGGATATCTGGAATGACGAGGTCTGCGAGTGCCTTGCTGAAACCGGCGCGGAGCTGTTGCTCGTCCCGAACGGCTCGCCCTACTGGCAGAACCGGACCGAAGAGCGCCTTCAGATTGTCGTGGCACGGATCGTGGAAAGCGAATTGCCGCTGATTTACTGCAACCAGGTCGGCGGACAGGACGAACTGGTCTTCGATGGCGCCTCGTTCGCCTTGCAGGCGGATCGCACGCTGGCGTTCCAAATGCCCCAATTCCAGTCGGAGTTGTCCGTTTCGGACTGGGTCCGCAAGGCCGATGGCGGCTGGGTGTGCGAGGATGGCCCGCGCGCTGGCCTACCTGATTTGGATGAGGCCAATTGGCGGGCGTGTGTTCTGGGTTTGCGCGACTATGTCCTGAAAAACGGGTTTCCCGGAGTGGTGTTTGGGCTGTCCGGCGGCATCGATTCGGCCGTCTGCGCGGCCATGGCCGTGGATGCACTGGGCCCCGACAAGGTCCATGCGATTATGCTGCCCTACCGCTACACGTCGAATGAAAGCATCAACGACGCCACCGATTGCGCCGCAGCGCTCGGCATTCGATACGACACGGTCCCGATCGGAGAACCAGTGGAGGGATTTACCAGGATCTTGGACCCGCTGTTCAGTGGAACGCCGTCCGGAACCACGGAGGAGAATCTGCAGTCTCGGGCGCGCGGCGTTGTCTTGATGGCGATCTCCAACAAGTTCGGTCATATGGTTGTCACGACGGGAAACAAGTCGGAAATGTCGGTCGGATACGCAACGCTTTACGGCGACATGAATGGTGGCTTCAATCCGATCAAGGATCTTTACAAAACCCAAGTCTATCATCTGGCCGAATGGCGCAATCGGCATTGCCCCGATTGTATGTTGGGGCCCGATGGGGAAGTCATCCCTCCAAACATCATTACCAAGGTGCCGTCCGCCGAGCTTCGCGAAAACCAGACGGATCAGGATTCGCTGCCGCCTTATGATGCGCTGGACGACATCCTGGCATGTCTGGTTGAAAACGAGATGGCGGTGAGCGAGATCGAGCGGCGCGGGCACGACAGAGGTCTCATTCACAAAATCGAAAATCTACTCTACGTTGCCGAATACAAGCGCCGGCAGGCGCCACCGGGCGTGAAAATCACCGAGCGAAATTTTGGCAAGGACCGCCGATATCCGATTACCAACCGGTTCCGTGACCGGTCCTGACCGGATCGGACTGGCCGGCTTCAAGGTTTCCAGCGCGGAAGGGCCGTGGCGTGACCGGATTGACCTTCCTGCGTGACAATGGCCGCTGGCTCGCGTTCGGCTACCTGCTGACGTTCTTCTCCGGTTTTGGCCAGACCTTTTTCATCGCGCTGTTTGGCGGCGAGTTTCGCGCCGAGTTTGGTCTCACCCACGGCGAATTCGGGCTCATCTACATGTTGGCCACGCTGGCCAGCGCTGCCCTGTTGCCATTGGTGGGCCAGTCTGTCGACCACTATCAGATCCGGAGCGTAGCGGTGTGGGTGGTGATCGGGCTTTCGATCTTCTGTTTCGCGATGGCCGGAGCCCAGGCGGCCTGGATGCTGTTTCCGATCATCTTTGGCCTGCGTCTATGCGGCCAGGGCATGATGAGCCACACGGCCATGACCGCCATGGGCCGCTGGTTCGTGGCCCGGCGGGGCCGGGCGGTGGCGTTCGCCATGTTGGGACTTCCGACCGCCGAGGCCCTCTTGCCGCTCAGCTTTGTGGCCTTGTCCTCCTGGGCGGGATGGCGGTTTGCATGGATGGCGGCCGCCGCGTTGCTGGTCATCGTCGCGCTGCCGGCCGTTCTGCTTCTCCTGAAAAGTGACCGTCACCCGAAAGGTGCCAGTTCCGACGGAGAAATGGCGGCGGGCCGTCATTGGACGCGGGCCGAGGTGGTTCGTGATCCGTTGTTCTGGATGGTCTGCGCCGGAATTCTGGCCCCGCCGTTCATTGGAACGGCGATCATGTTCCACCAGGTCTATCTCGTCGAACTGCGCGGCTGGTCTTTGGAGCTGTTCGCCAGCGCCTTCATCGTGATGGCTGCCGTTTCGGTGCTGTCGTCTCTTGTGATGGGAAGCCTGATCGACCGGTTCAGCGCAAGCCGCCTTCTGCCATTGGTGCTTGTGCCCATCACGCTCGGATGCCTCGTCCTGGCGGTCTTGCACGATCCAATCGCCGCTTACCTTTTCATGGCGCTGCTGGGCCTGAGCAATGGAAGCACTTTCACGCTGATCGGGGCGATTTGGCCGGAGGTTTACGGAACGCGCCATGTCGGGGCGATCCGGTCGGTCGCCTTTGCCCTGATCGTTTTCGCATCGGCCGCCGGTCCGGGTGTGATGGGCGGGCTGATTGATGCGAATGTGTCCTACGACGTGCAATTGGCGTTGATGAGCCTCTACTGCCTGGCTGTGACCGGTCTATTAACGTTGGTTTCTCGGAAATTCGGCCTACGCCTTTTTGTCGGCGATACACGCATCTAAGGGGCTTGCCGATCCCGCGACTTACCGCTACCTGAACGGCCATGACAGTGACCGTTCGTTTTGCACCGTCCCCGACGGGCCATATTCATATCGGCAACAGCCGCACCGCACTCTTCAACTGGTTGTTCGCCCAAAAGGCGGGCGGTCAGTTCATCCTCCGCTTTGACGACACAGATCTTGAACGCTCGCGGGCCGAGTTCGCCGACGCCATCGCCGCCGATCTAGTCTGGCTGGGGATTGAGCCGGATCGGGTCGAGCGGCAATCGCGCCGTGTCAGTGCCTATGACGCGGCGGCGGAAAAGCTGAAGGCCGCCGGTCTTCTGTACCCGTGTTACGAGACGCCGGACGAGCTGGAGCGCCGGCGCTCGCGTGCGAGGGCGCTTGGCCGCCCGCCCGTCTACGACCGGGCCGGGATCATGCAAACCGCGGAGCAGCGGGCGACGTTCGAAGCCGAAGGGCGGCGGCCGCACTGGCGGTTCGTCCTGCCCAACCATGAGGGTGATCCGGCCGTGACCCGCCGGACCGAAATCGGCTGGACAGACCTGTGCCGCGGCGACCAATCCGTCGACCTGGCGTCCCTGTCAGACCCAGTTCTAATCCGTGAAGACGGTAGCTATCTCTACACCCTGCCATCGATTGTGGACGACATCGAGATGGGCGTCACCCACGTGATCCGCGGCGAGGATCATGTCGCGAACACCGGTGTTCAGTTGGCCATTTTCCAGGCCCTTGGCGCGCCGGCACCCGTATTCGGGCACCACAATCTTTTGACGACGCGCGACGGCGAAGGGCTTTCCAAACGCAAAGGCGCATTGTCGATCGGCTCGCTGAGAGAAAGCGGCCTGGAACCCATGGCGGTGGCCTCCCTGGCGGTTCTGACCGGGACGAGCCAGGCTGTGGAGGCTGTTGCCGACATGTCCGTATTGGCGGAACGTTTTGATCTGGCGACGGTATCCCGTTCGGCAGCGAAATTCGATCCGGCCGATCTCGACGGATTGAACGCCAAACTCGTGCACGACATGCCGTTTTCCGCGGTCGCCGACCGGTTGTCCAACCTCGGGATCGCGGCGGACGAGGCATTTTGGACCGTGATCCGGGGAAACTGCACCAAGGTGGCCGACGCGCAGATTTATTGGAACATTGTCGAAGGCCGGATCGACAGCCTGGTCGATGACGAGGATCGCGACTATCTCCTGGCCGCCCGTGGCCTGTTGCCGGAGGGCGAGATCACGTTGGAGACGTGGGGCGCCTGGACCGGAGCCGTCAAGGCGGAAACCGGGCGCAAGGGCCGGGCGTTGTTCATGCCGTTGCGCCGGGCGCTGACGGGCCTGGATCATGGACCGGACATGAGGGAATTCCTGCCGCTTATTGGGCGACAAAATGTTCTGGCCCGACTACCCGGATAGAGCCGCGGCCGTCCCTATTCACCGCCGCGCCGGTATCGGGATCCCGTTTTGAAAAGACCGGATCCGATGTCCCTTTGCCTCGGTCAGCCTGACCGATCGCGGGAGGGGCGCCGGATGGCGTTGATCCAAGCACCGGCAGGGATGCTGTCCCGCCATCGGGATCGGCTGGTTTGGGGGGGTCGGCTTTTGACGGATTGGCCGCCGCCGGTACGATCGGTATGATCGGTGCGGTCGGATCGAAACCTTCCTGGAGGTTCATCCGCGTGCCCGGATCCGCATAGGCGGGCAACTGGTCACGCGCCAATGGGACCGTTGAATAGGGCCCACGGAAGCCGGCAAGGCCAAACTCCGTATCGACCGGCAGGGACCAGGCCACGGTCGTTGGGCGGAGCGGGTCGGACGCGGCGGTTTGCGGATCGCTGCTCGTTGACAGCGCTTGCAACCGCCCCGTTGCGGCCGTTGTGGTCGCGGACCGGCAGCTGCATCCGTCGACATATTCGCGGCGGAACCGATAGGCATTGGCATGATCGGTGTAGGCGATGCCGGTGAGCGAAACCATTTCCTCCTGCATGCCGCCCGGATTGCGGTGAACAAACAGGTCGGTTTCCGCCGCCGGGCACATTTCGGCGCACCGCGCGGCATCGTTGGCAAACTGGTCTTTTCCGGTTGAAAAACTGACCGGAAAGAAAAAGCCGTCGCAAGTCCGCACGCACAACGTGCGGTAGGTTCCCCCGGTCGGAAGGGACAGCCGCTTGCGCTGTCTGTCTTGTGCGGCTCGGGCACGTATTTGGGCAAGGTCCTGTTCCGCTGACCGGGCCTCGTCGCCCCGCCCGGATTGCGCCAGGACGACCCGACCGCTGGGCAAGGTCCGGTATTCCTGCGGCTTGCCGCTGTTTTGGGAGGAGAACAGACGGCCGAAGAGGCCTCGTTCCTGTCCGCCCGATCCCGCGTTCGCCTGCCGCGGCTTCTGCGTTTGCCCCGACCCGCACTTCTGCCGGGCCATTGCGGCGCGGATCTGACCGGCCTTCGATCCGGATGTACTTGCCAAACGCTTGTCGATGGCGGCCAGGTTGGTCTCCATGCGGCTGATTTTTTGCATCAAGCCATCGCACCTTTGCCCCGCCGATGCCGTTCCGCAGCGGAAATGGCGCGCGTCACGCCGGGCGGCCGCAATGGCCCTTTGCTGTTGCTCGGACGCCGTCCGCCATTTTTGCGCCTCCGCACCAGCGCTTGAATTTTCCGCGCGTGTCAACTGTGCCTGCAATTGCGAACAGGACGCCGCATATGCGGGCCCGGACAGCGCGATGGTGCAAAGGCCCGCAACAACAAGCGGCCAACGGATGATTTTAACGACCACTGTGCCCGCACCGCCGACCAGACCGGTCATGGCTTCCCTCATCAAAGGTTAATCAATGACTAATGAATTTGGCGGCCACTATCTAAAGATGTCGCGACGATAGCAAGCAAAGCCGTGCATTCAGGTTAATGAGGCAAAGACCTGTCGGATCGGCCCGATATTGCCGAATTGCCACCACAATACGGCCTGTTTGACCCGATACCGGTGCGGACATGATTATCGGATACGCCTGTTTACTGCGCACGCACAATCCGGTCGAAGTACCGGCAGTTGCGACGACCGTATCTTGCCTCAGCAACCTCTAGTATTTGCAATGAAATCGAGAACGAATTGTTGAAAAATGCAAATTGTCTCGCTTTTCGTTCAGGGTTGAAATTGCGAATCAAACCGAAAACCTGACAGGCTTATCTTGCGTAAATTGACAAAGACGAACGTCGTTTCCATCGGTGGGTCACAGGCCGGAGTGAACGGCATGGCAGAAAAGCGGGACCGGCTATGAACAAACACTTTGCCTTGATCGAGGATACCGAGGAAAAACCTGCCACGTTTACCAAGGTCGGGCCAGGCTGCTATGCCTTCACGACGGATGGCGACCCAAATTCCGGCGTCATCATCGGCGAGACCTCGGTCCTGATCGTTGACGCCCAGCCAACACCGGCCGCCGCGCAAAAGGTGATGGACTGCGTCCGGTCTGTGACCGACAAGCCCATCAAATACGTTGTGCTGACCCATTATCACGCTGTCCGGTCTCTTGGCGCCAGCGCCTATGAGGCCAGCGACATCATCACGTCGGATCTCACCAAACGGCTGATCGCCAAGCGCGGCGAAGCCGACTGGGCCGCGCAAAACAGCCGCTTCCCGCGGCTCTTCAAAGACGGCGGCGATATTCCCGGTCTCACATGGCCAACGCTGAGTTTTGCCTCGTCGATGTCGCTGGATCTTGGCGGGCGCGAAGTCCGGCTGATGCATCTTGGCCGCGGTCATACGATGGGTGACGTGGTCGTGTGGGTGCCTGGCTCAGGGGTCTTGTTTGCCGGCGATTTGGTTGAGAACAAGGCGGCGTGCTATTGCGGCGACGCCCATTTGGCGGACTGGCCGCGGGCGCTTGAGCGGATTGCCGCGTTTCGACCCAAGGCGATTGTGCCAGGGCGGGGAAATGCCGTGGTCGGATCGACGGAAGTGGCCGATGCGATGGCCGAAACCCGCGACTTCATCGTCACTTTACGCGAGACGGCGGCCGACTGCGTCGATGCCGGCAAGGGGCTGAAAGACACGTTCGTTTCCGTCAAACAGGTGATGGACGGCAGGTTTGGCGCGTACGCGCTTTATGATCAGTTCATGCCGTTCAACGTTGCGCGCGCCTATGACGAGGCTCTCGGCCTGGATCGGCCGCAGACCTGGACACCGGAACGCGACGAGGATCTTTGGGACGCGCTTTACGGCGCCGCCGATCCTGCACCGGAGCCGGAATTGACCTTGGTGGAGGATGGCCCGGACGCGCTGCCAGAAACACCAAGGACAGAGCCGGATAAGCATTCTGTGTCTGCGACGGCAGACGAGGCCGGCGCAGAGCTTGATCCAGTTTTGGAACTTGATGACACTCAAATCATCTTCGAGAGCGCCGAACAGACGGACTTGGATGCAGAAGGGCCGGCACGGGAATCCAGAACGCCGGCGCTGTCAGGGGCTTGACCGGCGGGTTTGAGCGCTGAATGCGTTTCGCCCGCCGCAAATGGTCAGTCGGCACATATTATGGACACCACTCAAAACGCTCCCCACATGGTGGCCAGTGAATGTAAAAAGGGAAGCGTTTGATGCGTGTCTTGCTGGGGCTGGTGTTGGCCCTTTGTTTTGCGGTTACGCCGGTTGCTGCCGCGGATGAACCGGATCTGATCTTCAAGAAATCGACCGTCTGGAAGTTCTTGACGCCCGATCACAAGCTGGCCACCTATGCGGTCGATGATCCACTGATCGATGGTGTTGCCTGTCATTTCACGGTGCCGGAAAAAGGCGGAATTTCGGGCTGGATCGGCGTCGCGGAGGAAGTCTCCGATGTCTCCTTGGCCTGCCGCCAGGTCGGTCCAATCGCTTTCAAGGAGGATTTCGAACAGGGCGAGGAAATGTTTCGCCAGCGCCGGTCGCTGTTGTTCAAGAAAATGCGGATCGTGCGCGGCTGTGATGAAAAACGCAACGTATTGGTTTATTTGGTCTATTCCGACAAGCTGATCGAAGGCAGTCCCAAGAACTCCACGTCAACCGTGCCGATCATGCCGTGGGGCGATCAAATGCCGCCGCGGTGCGCGGATCACCTGTCGGGTTCGTAAGACGGGTCTATTTGTGCCGCCCGGCGACGGCCACAGGCATGTCGGCGCCGGCCGCGTCGTCGGCGCAGAAGTTCTGATAGAGCACCGCCATGATTTGCGCCGCCGCGGCGCTGACCAGCCGATAGTGGATGGTCGTGCCTTCCCGCCGGGTTTCCACAAGCCCTTGGCTGCGCAACAAAGACAGTTGCTGCGACACGGTCGGCATCCGCATGCCGGTTTTTTCCGCCAGGTCCCCAACGCTGCATTCCGTGTCCCACATATGACACATCAGCATCAGCCGTGGACCGGACGCGAGCATTTTAAGAAACTGTGCCGCGTCCTCGGCATTCTCTTCCAGGGCTTTTTGATCCATCCGCAGACCTTGCCAAAAAAGCCTTTTGGCCGCAAGCGGCCGTCTTGGCGCGGCTGCGTGACAGAACGGAGCTCACATCCGCCCAAGGGCCGGCAGGAGCACATGGCCCGACCCGCACCCGACACCTGTCGCCAGGCACATGCTGCGCTGCTTGAGCGATTCCGACGACGCCCGGGCACTGTCGGTAAACGAGAGCACGCCAGCCACGGGGCCACCGAGGATCACGAGGATGAAGGTCAGGGCAAACAAACGGTTCAACATGGGTCGGCTCTCAAAGTGCAACTGTGCGTTAGCGGTTGGATGCACTTTAGGAGCGCGCCGTTGAACCGGATCTGAGGCCGTCGTTCAGGTCGCGTTCAGCTTCATTAACGCCGAATAAGATTATGAAAAATAGAAGTTTTTTGGGAATGGCCTTCGCCAGCGCATCAAACAAGACCTTGTCCTGGCCCAATGTGGTTCCGTCCCCGGCGTCACCGCGCTGCTTGAACGGATATCGATCATGTGGTGCGGCGGTCCGGCCAGCCTGAACAGGCGGCAGGGGCGTGCCGAGGGCAAGCACGAATTGGTTTTGCGGGAAAGGGTTATCAGGTTGATCGCCGTTTGGGCCAACGGTCTTTCGCTTGTCATGGCTGTGTTTGTTGAACGGACCACACCGCCCTGTCCGGTTCGCGTACTGTCATGCAAAAACCAGCCTTGACCATCTGAAGAAAAGCAGGCCATAACAGCGCCATGATGACGGCCACGCGAACCATCATTTCGATCACCATTATTTGCAGCTAGCGACACCGCTGGCTGTGGCCGTTCCCTCTTGGCAATCTGCTCCTTAAGACGGACCGCCCGGCCAGCCGGCCAGGAGACCGTTTGACATGAGCGCCGCTGACGACGCGACGACGGGCAGCTTCAAGGGACTGAGGCTCACCAACACCTTGACCCGGGCCAAGGAAGCGTTTGTTCCGATCCGGGACGACAGGGTGCGCATGTATGTCTGCGGGCCGACGGTTTACGATTTTGCCCATATCGGCAATGCGCGGCCGGTGATCGTGTTCGATGTCCTGTTCCGTCTGCTGCGGCTCCTTTATGGCGCCGAGAACGTCATCTATGTGCGCAACATCACCGACGTGGATGACAAGATCAACGCGCGGGCCTTGCGCGACTTTCCCGATCTTCCGCTGAATGACGCCATCGCGCGCGTCACCCGCACGACCGCCGATCAGTTCCATGCCGACGTCAAGGCCCTCGGCTGCCTGGCGCCGGACGCCGAGCCCCGCGCGACTGGTCATATCGACGGCATGATCGCCATGACCGAAACGCTGATCGCCAAAGGCCATGCCTATGTGGCCGAAGGTGAGGTGTTGTTCGATGTCGGGTCCATGGCCGGCTACGGCGGGTTGTCGAAGCGCAATCTTGAAGACCAGCGAGCCGGCGCGCGGGTCGCGGTCGACGCCCACAAGAAGAATCCGGCCGATTTTGTGCTCTGGAAACTCTCCTCCGACGACGAGCCCGGTTGGGAGAGCCCCTGGGGCCGCGGCCGACCGGGCTGGCATTTGGAATGCTCGGTGATGAGCGAAGCGCATCTTGGCGAAGTGTTCGACATCCATGGCGGCGGTCTCGATCTGATTTTTCCCCATCACGAGAACGAAATTGCGCAGTCGTGCTGCGCGCACGGCACAGATCGGATGGCAAATTACTGGCTGCACAACGGGTTTGTGCAGGTGGAAGGCAAGAAGATGTCCAAATCGGAGGGCAACTTCGTCACCATCCACGATCTCCTGCACACGGACGTCTTCGGCGGGCGCACATGGCCGGGTGAAGTCCTGCGCCTGGCCATGCTGATGACCCACTACCGCGAGCCGATCGATTTTTCCGTGCGCAAGCTGGAGGAGGCGGAGCACCTCCTGTCTAAGTGGCCCGACCCGTCTGGCGATGCTGCCCGCCCCGATGCCGAGGTCGTCGCCGCGCTTTGCGATGACATGAACACACCGGCCGCCGTTCAGCGCCTGCATGCGCTGGCCGGGGAGGCCCAGAAGGACGCGGCCGGACAGGCGACGTATTCGGCTAGTGCGGCGCTGTTGGGCGTCCGACCGGTCATCGCCGACCGCTCCGGCCTCGACACGGCGGCGATTGACGCGCGGATCGCGCAACGGCTTGAGCACCTGGAGGCGAAAAACTGGGCGGAAGCGGACGGGATCCGGGATCAACTGACCTCTGAAGGCATTCTGCTAAAGGATTCAAAAGACTCTGATACCGGCAAGCGCATCACGACCTGGGAGGTGCGGCGATGAGCGAGATCCCACATCACACCGGCGGATGCCAGTGCGGGGCGGTTCGGTTTCGGGTCGATGGTCCGCTGGGGACGGCCTCCATTTGCCACTGCCGAATGTGCCAAAAGGCGTTTGGCGGATTTTACGGTCCCCTGGTCAATATTGAGCGGGACGCGGCCGTGACCTGGACCCGGGGCGAACCGGCACGGTACCAGAGCTCCAATCTTGTGACGCGCGGGTTTTGCGCGGTGTGCGGCACACCGCTCACCTATGAGAGCCCGGAGGAGTTCGCGCTCGCCATCGGGGCCTTTGACCACCCCGAAAGGATCGAGCCGGTGATCCAGTATGGCCTGGAGAGCAAGGTTCCTTATGTCGACCGGTTGCCGGACCTGCCGACACGCACGACCGACATGGACAGCGAGACCACGGCCTTTTTGAAATCCATTCACTCCCATCAGCATCCGGATCACGACACCGAGGACTGGCCGGCCGATGCTCACAATGAAGACCAAGAAAGACCAAAACGATGAGCAAGGATCGGCTTTATCTCTTCGATACGACGCTGCGCGACGGCGCCCAGACGAGCGGCATCGATTTCTCCGTCGCCGAGAAAGTTGTGATTGCCGAACTGCTCGACCGTTTGGGGGTCGACTATGTGGAAGGTGGGTATCCGGGCGCCAATCCGACGGATACCGAGTTCTTTTCCGAAAAGCGCACGCAAAACGCGGTCTTTACCGCCTTCGGCATGACCAAGCGGGCCGGGCGCTCGGTGTCGAATGATCCCGGCCTGGCCCAGATCCTGTCGGCGCACTCCGACGCCTGTTGTTTTGTCGCCAAGTCCTGGGACTATCACGTGAAGGTGGCGCTCGGCTGCACCAACGCGGAGAATCTTCAATCGATCGCCGAAACGGTACAGGCCGCCGTTGACGCGGGCAAAGAGGCAATGATCGACTGCGAGCATTTCTTTGATGGCTACAAGGCCAATCCCGACTACGCGCTCGCTTGTGCACAGGCCGCTTATGAAGCCGGCGCCCGCTGGGTCGTCCTGTGCGACACCAACGGCGGCACATTGCCGTCCGAGGTCGCCGACATCGTCCATGCCGTCCAACATGTCGTGCCGGGCAATCATCTTGGGATCCATACCCATGACGACACCGGTCATGCCATCGCAAACACGCTCGCGGCCGTTGACGCGGGCGCGCGCCAGATACAAGGCACGCTGAACGGCATCGGCGAGCGCTGCGGCAATGCCAATCTGATCACGTTGATCCCGACGCTGATGCTGAAACCGGCCTATGCGGACCGGTTCGAACTTGGCATGAGCGGCGAGCAGCTTCGGGACATCACGTCGATTTCCCATGCGTTTGACGAAATTCTCAACCGCTCGCCCAACCGCCACGCGCCCTATGTCGGCGAAACGGCGTTCGCGACCAAGGCCGGCATTCATGCGTCGGCGATCCTGAAGGACCCGCAGACCTATGAGCATGTTGCGCCCGAGGCGGTGGGCAACCGCCGCCGGGTTCTGGTGTCCGACCAGGCCGGCAAGAGCAATCTTTTGGGTGAGCTCGCACGCCTCGGCGTTTCGGTCGACAAATCCGATCCGCGGCTCGACCGGCTGCTTGCCGAGGTCAAGGATCGCGAGGCACAAGGTTATGCCTATGAGGCGGCTGATGCCTCCTTTGAGCTCCTGGCACGACGGGCGCTCGGCGATGTGCCCAACCTGTTTGAGGTCAATTCCTTCAAGGTCATGGTCGAGCGCCGGTTCAACGCGATCGGCGAGTTGATCACCGTCTCGGAAGCCGTCGTCAAGCTGATGATCGACGGCGAAACACGCATGTCGGTCGCCGAAGGAAACGGGCCAGTCAACGCACTCGACATGGCGCTTCGCAAGGATCTGGGGAAGTATCAATCGGTCATCGACGGCCTGGAACTGATCGACTACAAGGTGCGTATCCTCAATGGCGGCACGGGGGCCGTAACCCGGGTTCTCATTGAAAGCCAGGACACGCGGACCAACTGGCGCTGGTTCACGGTCGGTGTCTCCAGCAACATTGTCGATGCCTCGTTTCAGGCGCTGATCGACTCCATTACCTACACCCTGGTCAAAGCGGATATCGCCTGACTAGGTCATCCTGAAAGCCGTTTTCATGAGTCCGTCACCTAGGACCCCTCCGCCGGCCGGTGCCGCGCCTGCCGACGACATGCGCACGGGCGTGATGTTGGCTTTGGCCGCCTACGGCATGTGGGGCATCCTGCCGGCCTATTACAAGCTGACGGACACGATCCCGGCCGACATCGTCGTCGCGCATCGGATCCTGTGGTCCGTCATCTTTGTCGGCGGTTATCTGGTTCTGCTCCGGCGCGGCGCGGAAATCCGGGAGGCGCTGACGGATCCCGCCATTGTCCTCCGGCTGAGTGTGTCGGCCGTCCTGATCGGTGTGAACTGGCTCGTATTTGTCTGGGCGATCGAAAACCAGAAGGTCCTCGATGTTTCGCTTGGCTATTTCATCAATCCCCTGGTCAGCATCCTGATCGGTCTTGTGGTGTTGCGCGAACGCCTGACCCGGTTTCAGGGGATTGCGGTTGCCATGGCGGCCGTCGCAGTCGCGCTGCAGGCAGCGGTTGCCGGCGGTTTGCCCTGGGTTTCGCTGGTTCTGGCGTTTTCCTTTGCCGGATATGGCTACATGCGCAAGGTCACACCGGTCCGGCCGACGCCGGGCATGGTCGTGGAGACGGTTTTGCTGTTGCCGGTCGCGCTTGGATTTCTGCTGTTGAATGTGTCCTGGGGCGTCGATGCGTTCATGACGAACGACATGGTTTTGCTGGCCGCGCTCGCCGGCACGGGCATTGTCACCGCGCTGCCGCTGATCTGTTTTTCCGGAGCGGCCCGGCGCCTTCCGCTGGTCCTGATCGGGGTGATGCAGTACCTCGCTCCGTCCCTTCACTTTGCCATGGCGGTCTTCATCTGGGGTGAACCGCTCGACCCTGCCAAACTGTCGACCTTTGCAATCATCTGGGCCGCGCTGGCCATCTTTACCGCCGACAGTTGGCGGCAGTATGCCCGCACCCGGCGCGAGACCGCGGCCGGCGCGCGGTCGGTTGAGGGCAACCGCGCGCTGTAGAACTGATCCCGCTGTATGTGTTTTGCCGGGTCCGTGCCCTAAAGATCTTCGATCGCGGCCAGATTGGGCGGGCTGTCGCCGGTCAGGTCTTGCCCTTCAAGCGCGGCCCTGAGCAACGGCACGGCGTCGTCCAGCCGCTTGGCGACCAGATAGGGGACTTCGGATTCGGGACGGATAAAGCCCTGACTGCGCATGTGATCGAGCAGTTCAAGCAAGGGCGACCAGAAACCATTGATGTTGGCCAGGACTATCGGCTTTTTGTGTTGGCCGAGCTGGGCCCAGGTCATCATTTCAACAGCTTCTTCCAGCGTGCCGATGCCGCCCGGCAATGCGATAAACCCATCCGATCTTTGAAACATCTGTTGTTTGCGCTGATGCATGTCCTTGGTCACGACAAGGTCGTCCAGGGATTTGAGCATGACCTCGCGTTTTTCCAGGAAATGGGGGATAATGCCGGTCACGGAACCGCCGGCGTCCAAGGTCGCCTGGGCAACGACACCCATCAATCCGACGGAGCCGCCGCCATAGACGAGCCGCAAGTCCTCCTCGGCCAGGATCTGGCCAAGGCGGGTGGCGGCGGCCTCGTAGGACGGGTCGGTGCCGTGGCTGGAGCCACAATAAACGCACACGCTGGAAAGACGGGGTAGGGAAGCACTTGTCATTCTCTTTGTGTCGCACCCCGGGCATGGGAAGGTCAAGCGTGGCCCGGACAGCGGACATAAGGCGCTGCGGCGATTCCTTGCCGCGGGTTGAAAAGACGTCTATTCATGCGGTTAGCGGCAGGCGCGCGCAGTCAGCGGCAAGGGCGTTGAAAAAGCAAATCGCGATCGGGGCAGGGGCAAACAGGGTGTCTTCACCCGCCTCCTGGATGGAAGAAACATGACAAAACAGGCCTTGATCTGGTCCCTCATCAGCGCAAGCGTGGTTGGCGCCACGGCGATTGGCACCGGCTACGTCTATTGGGACCGCGGCAGCGGCGCGCCGGTCGCCGAGTCGGTCCAAGACAGCACCGCGACCGACACGGCTGAACCGCCGCAAACAGCGGCGCCGGAAGTGCCTGCTGAAATCGTCGAAGCCCCGGCACCGGAATCAGAAACCGCTGAGGCTGAAGACGAAACCGCCGCTGCCGACGGCGAGCCGACATTTGATGTCGTTGGGATCGAGCCGACCGGCGAAACGGTGGTCGCCGGGCGCTCGGAAGCTGGCGCGATTGTGGCGCTGACGGCAAATGGCAAGGTCGTCGGAAAGGCCATCGCGGATTCACGCGGGGAATGGACGATCGTTCTGGAAGAACCGCTGGAACCGGGCGACTACGACGTTGGATTGGAAGTCCAGGACGAAGCTGGGGAAACCCAAAGCCAGTCCGATCAACGGCTTGCCGTTTCGATCCCCGAAGGTGGCCAGGAACAGCCGCTGATCGTTCTCAACACGCCGGACGCGCCGTCCAGCGTCCTGCAAAAACCTGAGGCCACAGAACCGGCGCAGGTCGCGACAGGCGCCGGATCCGGTGCTTCACAGCAGCTTGCCGCCGTCGAAGACACCCCCGCCACTGTTGCGGAGACGGCCCCGGCGAGCGCGCCGGGTGCGCAACCCGCGCCAGTTGAAACACCCGCCACAGAATCTGCCACTGTTGAGACACCGGTTGAGGAGAGCGTTGCTTCGGCACCGGTCGAGGGAACGTCTCAACCTGAAAGCAGCCCGCAAGTCGCCATCGCACCAGCGCCGCCAAGCCCTGCCGAAGAACCAGCGCCGGCGCCCGTCGCTGTTGCCGAAGATCCGTCGTCCGATCCGGCCCCGACAGATGGTGCGACCGGTATGCAGGTGACGGTTGAAGCCGTGGAATCGGAGGATGACCAGGTGTTCGTTGCCGGAACCGGCGAACCTGGATCATCGGTTCGTGTCTATGTGGATGACACATTTGCCGGTGAAGCAACCGTCGGACCGTCGGGCCGCTGGCTGCTTGAGGGCCAAAAAGCCATTCCGGAAGGGGACGTGGAGGTGCGCGCTGATCTTGTCCCTACAAGAGACGGAGGAGTTGAAGCACGGGCCGCGGTTACGTTTGAAAAGGCTGCACCTCAGCAAATCGTTCTCACCAAGGTGATTGCGAGCGGCGCCACCGCCGAGCAGGACGCATCCGGCGCCAACGTGAACCGGCCGTTGCCGAACGTCATCATCCGCAAGGGCGACAACCTCTGGCGGATTTCAAGACGGCTTTACGGTGAGGGTATCCGCTACACGACGATTTATCAGGCCAACAAGGGACAGATCCGCAATCCGGATCTTATCTATCCGGGCCAGGTGTTCCTGACGCCGGAGGGCGACTTGAGCTGGCCGGAATCTCAAGCGCCTTCGGACACGATTATCCAGTAGCAAACGGCACCAGGTTCACACGCAGACAGGTTGATCGGACCCGTCGTTGCCATAGGACAGAGGCGCCCGATCCGGACAATTGGCGTGGTGCCGGTTTTCTTCATGTTCTGCCAATTGTTGCCGAGTTCGTGTGCTGCGCGTGTTATGCGCGGCGACCGGACTTGCCCTTATTTCAATCCATCGCATATTTACGATAAAATATTGCGGTCGGCCCGGCGCACCTGAAAGGCCCAAACGGTGATGAAACCGAACATCCCCAAATCGCCGAAATCATGCCTTGACCCCTGCCGGCACGAGGGACTGGCGCGGATCTACCGCGCGCTGGGCCATCCGGTGCGTCTTGCGATCGTGGAAAGACTGGCACGCCACAAGGGTGCCTGTTGCGGAGATATTGTCGACCTGTTGCCGCTCGCCCAGTCCACTGTTTCCCAGCATCTTCAGGTCCTGAAGGAAGCCGGCCTCCTGGATTGCCATTCGAAGGGACGCACGTGCGAATATCGATTGAACCAAGACCGGTTGCGGGAAGCCGCGGACGCCTCGCGCGTTTATTTCGCCGCCCTGGTGGTTGCCGAACCCGATAAACCGGCGCCGCCGGAAGGAACACAGTCCGGCGCGGATCCGTTCGCGGGCCGGAGTGAGGAGACCGTGTTTGACTGATCAAGCCGCAAGCCGCGTGTCGCCGGGCAACGTACCGCCAGGCGGCGCGAGCCAGCCAAAACAAGCCGTTGTCAGTGCCGATGAGGGCTCCACGATTACGACGCTTGTCAATCTGTGGCCCTATATCTGGCCCGCCCACCGGCCGGATCTGAAAGGCCGGGTGCTTCTGGCCATTGTTGCGCTCGTCATCGCGAAATTCGTGACGGTTCTTTCGCCCTATTTCTTTGCCTGGGCGTCCGATGCTCTGACCGGCGAAACCGACGGGATACCAGCCTTCCTGGTGGCTCCGGTCATGCTGGTGCTGGCCTACAACGCGGCCCGTGTCCTAGCCGTTGCCTTCAACCAGCTCCGTGATGCGCTGTTTGCGCGGGTCGGCCAGCACGCGGTCCGCCAATTGGCGAACATCACGTTCCGGCACCTTCACAGGCTGTCGCTGCGGTTTCATCTGGCCCGGCGCACGGGTGGTCTCAGCCGCGTCATCGAACGGGGGGTCAAGGGGATTGAATCGATCGTCCGGTTCACGATCCTCAACGGCATTCCGACGATCCTGGAATTCGCCATCATGGCGGCCGTCATCTCGTTCCAGTTCGGATTTGATTATCTGCTCATCGTGACCGTGATGATCGTCGCCTATGTCTGGTTCACCATCAAGGCGTCCAACTGGCGCATTGCGATCCGCCGGGAGATGAACGACAGCGACACGGATGCGAACTCCAAGGCGATCGACAGTCTTCTAAATTTCGAGACCGTCAAGTATTTCGGCAACGAGGGCATGGAATCCGACCGGTTCGATGTCTCCATGGCTAAATATGAGCGCGCGGCCACAAGGACGTGGACATCGCTGGCGTGGCTTAATTTTGGTCAAACCGTGATCCTCGGCATCGGGATGGCGGCGTGTATGGTGCTTTCGGCCCGGGCGGTGATGGCTGGCGAGCAAACGATCGGCGACTTTGTGCTGATCAACGCCCTTTTGATGCAGATTTCGATCCCGCTCAATTTCATCGGCTTTTTGTACCGGGAAATCCGGCAGGGGCTGGCCGATATCGAGACCATGTTCGATTTGTTGGGTGTCCCGGCCGAGATCCAGGACAAGCCGGACGCCGAACCCCTGAATGCCGTTGAAGGCACGATCCGGTTCAAGGACGTTCAATTTCACTACGATCCGGACCGGCCGATCCTGAAAGGCATCGATTTCCAGCTCCCGGCGGGCAAATCGGTTGCGATCGTCGGGCCCTCGGGCGCTGGCAAATCGACGATTTCCAGGCTGTTGTTCCGGTTTTATGACGTGACCGGCGGTGCGGTCCTCATTGATGGACAGGATGTGCGCGATGTCACTCAGGAAAGCGTCCGCCACGCGATCGGCATGGTGCCGCAAGACACGGTGCTGTTTAACGACACCATCGCCTACAACATCCGTTACGGCAGGCCGGACGCGACCGATGACGAAGTTCGTGATGCGGCACGCATGGCGCAGATCCACAACTTCATCGAAAATCTCCCGCACGGCTACAAAACGGAGGTGGGGGAACGGGGGCTCAAGCTGTCGGGCGGCGAAAAACAGCGTGTGGCGATTGCCCGGACGATTTTGAAAGCGCCGCCTATCCTGATCCTTGATGAGGCGACTTCGGCACTCGATACCCATACGGAACGCGAGATCCAGGCCGCGCTCGATCAGGTGTCGAAAAACCGGTCGACGCTGGTGATCGCGCACCGCTTGTCGACGGTCGTCAATGCGGATCAGATCATCGTTCTGGACGCTGGAAAAATAGTCGAGCGCGGCACCCACGGAGAATTGCTGGCGGCTGAAGGCCTTTATGCCTCCATGTGGGCGCGTCAGCGTGAGGCCGACGAGGCGGAAGAGCGGTTGCGGGCCGCAAAGGAACACGACGAATTGGGCGTGATCACCCGCGGGCCAAGGGCGGACAGCTTTGTTTAGATCCCGGCGCGTTCGAGCTGACGCGGCAGATCGGCTGTCCGATGGGCCCTTGGTCCGTCAGGCGGCGATATTCTGACCGGTCGGAAACGCCGTATCGGTGTCATTGGCCGGCAAACTGTGCCGTGGTGCCGTTTTCGAAGCCGAACCCTGGAACAGGCCGCGGACGAGGTTAAAGACGAACCGGCTGCGCAGTTCGCGGGCCCGGGTGTCAAAGTGGCGCATCATCTGGGGTGTGAGCGTCGGTGTGTTTTGGTTCCCAGTCATGGCAAAGTCTCCTGTTGCGATGAACGAAATATGGTCTAGGTCATGCCTTCGAAGAATTAGGCTTGTTTCAAACACACTATTCGATATTTTCGCATAATGAGATTGGATGACCTGCGTTTCTTCACCCGCATCGCGGCTCTCGGCAGTTTGGCCGCCGCAGGACGGGAAATCGGCCTATCCCCGTCCGCTGCGAGCGCGCGGCTGTCGGCGCTCGAAAAGGCGGTCGGCACGCAGTTGTTTGCCCGAACGACACGCAGGACGGCGCTGACCGAAGCCGGTCAGCTTTTTCTTGAAAGTGTCACGGACGGATTGGCATCGCTTGACGTGGGCCTGTCGGCGCTGGAGGCGGGCACGCAAAAGCCGCGCGGCCTTTTGAAGATCTCCTGCAATATGTTTTTCGGCCGCAAGCATATCCTCCCGTATATGCGGGAGTTCATGACGCTTTTTCCCGACATCCGGTTCGAACTCAGCTTTACCGACCGGATCGTCGACCTGGTGGAGGATGGCTATGATTTAGCGATCCGCGCCGCGCCTCTACCTGATTCGTCGTTGAAAGCGCGCCGTTTGGGCGCCAACCAGCGGGTGTTGTGCGCATCCCCTGACTACATCCGCCAAAAAGGGGCACCCAAAACCCCCGCAGACCTGGTCAATCATGATTGCATTGGCCTCAGCCGGTTGCCGGTTTGGTACTTTGACGGCCCCCAGGGCGAGATCGCGCAACAACTGACCCCGGTTATCACCGGAGATAGTGGCGATTATTCCTACGATGCCGCGATCCACGGGCTTGGCATTGCCGTCAAATCCTGTGCACATGTCTGGGAGGATCTGACGTCTGGCCGGCTCGTGGCGGTGATGCCCGACTACCCGGTCGCGCGGACCGGGGCGATCTGGGCGGTGTCGCCGCCTGGAAACTTCACGCCGCCCAAAACCAGCAGTTTTGTTGATTTTCTCTTGTCCAAATATGGCAGGCCCGCCTACTGGGAAATGGATCTTCCGTCCTTGTATGCGGACCATGGCGCGGTATGCGGCCTGGACTGAATGGGTCCGCCCGCAGCGTGTTTTAAGGTTCATTTCCGGTCAAAAACCGACTACATACCAGCGCCTAGGGAATGGAACGTCCTGGACTGGCTGAATCATGCGCGCAAAAGCGCTCCGCCAGCGTCAACCAGCGGCCCGTGTAAGGACCAATGAATGTCTGTTGTCGATAGCGTCACCAAGGCGCTGGTGCCGATCCACCGTGAGGGCTGGCCGTTCATCGCCATCGCCTTTGTCGCAACGGTGGTGATCGGCTGGTTTTTCGATCCGCTGTTTTGGATCGGTCTCGTCTTGACGGGCTGGGTTTGCTACTTCTTTCGCGATCCGCCGCGGGTAACACCGGTGGGCGAAGGACTGATCGTTTCACCCGCCGACGGCATCGTCAGCCAATGCGGCCCGGCCCGCCCGCCGTCCGAGCTTGAAATCGGCGACGAGCCGCTCATGCGGGTGTCGATCTTCATGAACGTCTTCAATTGTCACGTAAACCGGGCGCCGATGGACGGAAAGGTGACACGCGTCGCCTATCGCGCCGGAAAATTCGTGAACGCTGAACTCGACAAGGCCAGCGAGCACAATGAGCGCAACGGGCTTGTGATCGAGAACGGCGCCAAGCAGATCGGTGTTGTCCAGATCGCAGGGCTTGTGGCCCGCCGGATCGTGTGTTTCGTGCGTGAAGGTGAATCAATAGCGGCTGGTGAGCGTTTTGGTCTGATCCGTTTCGGCTCCCGGCTGGATGTCTATTTTCCCGAAGGCGTTAGGCCAAAAGTCGCGCTCGGGCAAACCATGATCGCCGGCGAAACCGTTCTGGCCGACATGAATGAGGTATCATCCGAAACGTCCGTGCTCACCCGCGTGAGCTAGGGACGGGACTGAGGAGGCCTCATGCGCGCGCCTGACGAGAACAAGGACAGGATGGATGGTCCGCCGGGCAAGATGCGCCGCCCGCATCGTTACCGGCGCGTGCCCATGCGTTTGATCCTGCCGAACCTCGTCACGCTTCTCGCCCTGTGTTCCGGATTGACCGCCATTCGCATGGCCTATGAGGACCGCTGGGAGTTCGCGGTCGGGGCGGTCTTGTTCGCGGCTATATTGGATGCGGTCGATGGCCGTGTCGCCCGGATGTTGAAGGGCACGTCGAGATTTGGCGCCGAGCTTGATTCGCTGGCTGACTTTGTGAATTTCGGCGTCACACCGGCCCTCATGTTGTATTTGTGGGTGTTGAATGAAGCCGGCTCGCTCGGCTGGATCGCCGCACTTGTTTTTGCAATTTCCACCGCGCTGCGGCTGGCCCGGTTCAACGTTGCGCTGGATGACCCGGACAAGCCCGCCTGGACGGCCAGTTACTTTACCGGTGTTCCGGCACCGGCCGGCGCGCTCACGGTCCTGATGCCGCTTTACCTCTCGTTTCTGGGCCTGCTGCCGCAAGGGCCTGAAATGGCGGGTCCGGTCGCCGGATACGCCATTTTGATCGCGTTCTTGATGGTCAGCCGAGTCCCGACGTTTTCCGGCAAGCGGGTCGGTACCCGCGTCCGGCGCGACTACGTGTTGCCGCTGTTCGTTCTTGCGGTGCTGTTCGTGGCCCTGACCGCCAGTTATCCGTTCCGCGTTCTGGCGATCGGCTCCTTCCTGTATCTGGCTTCCATTCCCATCGCATGGCGCCTTCACCAGCGTCGCTTGAAAGCCGATTTGGTCTTGAAAGGCACCGACGAAGACGACGACTGCGCCGATACCGATCTGGATCACCTTGGCGACCGCGACAAACACGACACAGGCTGATCCGTACGATGCGTGCCGCATCCCCTGCCGCGGCGCGAAGCGGAGCCACATATGACCCGTCCTTACCTGATCCGCGAGAGCGAGGCCGGCGACAAAGAGGCGTTTGTAACCCTTTATCGGGCGGCGTTTCCTAAAGAGGACTTGGTCCCTTTCATTCAAAAGCTTCTGGACGAGCGATCAGGCGTTGTGTCGCTCGTGGCCGTGATCGACGGCGAATTGGCCGGCCACGTGGCCTTCACCATGTGCGGTGTTGACGGGGGGCCCGGCCAACCTGCGCTGCTGGGGCCGCTCTGTGTAAGCCCGGATCATCAAAGAACCGGCATAGGAAGTGCGCTGGTCCGTCGGGGATTTGAGGTGCTGCGCGGGCAGGGGATCAATCAGATCCAGGTTTTGGGTGACCCGAATTACTATCAGCGATTCGGATTTCGCAGCGATGATCGTCTGGCGCCGCCCTTTCCGCTGCCGGAGGAATGGCGGGATGCCTGGCAATCCGTCCGGATAGGCCGTCAGGAACCGTTGTCCGGCACGCTTGTTGTCCCTGCGCCATGGCAACACCGCAAACTCTGGGGCCCGTAACCCCGTCAGACCGGCCTGTTCCGGATGAATTTCTGTTCGGTGACCGCCTTGCCCCATTGGTCGCCGATATATTCGTCCGCGAGCTCAAAGCCGCTCTTTTCGTAAAGCGCACGCGCGGCATCCAGGCCCTTTAGGGTCCACAAATGGATGGCGTCAAATCCAAGCGTGTCGCAATGGGCAAGCGCCCGGTCCAAAAGCGCGCGGCCGAGGCCCTTGCCGCGCAGTTTCTCCGACAGGATGAACCAGCGCAGATGCGCGGTGTTGCCACCAAGGTCTTCGCCATCAATGGTGATCGACCCGATCACCGCGCCGTTTTCCAGGACGCTCCAACTGTTGTTGCGCGGATCACCGATCCGGGGCATGAACTCCGCCATTGCGCTGGACACGACGCTCTCAAAGGCGGGGCCATTGCCGACGATCGGGCCATGTGTTCGCGCATGAAGCGCCGCGATATCGCCGATCATGCCGGTCCGATAGCCTTCGACAACCGTCGGTGCCGCCGTAGGCAGAACCGCGCGTGGCCCGCTGTCCAAAGCGGCGGCATACGCTTCCAGCACGTGCGCGACATTGGTGGCAGTTGTGCCGGTCATCTGCTCCAAAGCGCTTCCAACCTGCCGGTTCCCGTAGGCATCGATCTCCCGGAACAGCGCCCAGCCGTGGTCAGTCAGCGAGAGCGCTTGCGCCCGGCGGTCCGTTTCAACCTGGGAAAAGGCAATCGCACCGCGGCGTGCAAGCCCCTTGAGCAGGCGGCTGATGGTCGACTTTTCCAGTTTCAGGCGCACGGACAAATCTTTCGCCGTCACGCCTGGCGTCAGACCGATTTCCAAAATCGCGTGAACCGCGGAAGCCGACATGTCCGTGCCGGCAATCGTGCGGTCCAAAAATCCCAGCGCGCGGACAAGATGGCGCGAGGCGGCCCGAATGTCGGCAATATGGACGGACGGATCGTCGGGCATCGTTCAACCGGCATGTAGTTGTATAATGCAACTATATGCCGGTGCGGAATTCGCGTCAATGGATATGCTGCCACTCGCCCATGGGAACGGCCGCCGGCAATGACCGGCGGCCACAAAATGGCCGTCTTGAACGCCCAGGCCGGCCTATTCGGCCGCGTGCGGCAGTTCTTGCGGCGGCGTCTTCGGACGCTCGGGCTTGGGCATGGCGACCACCCTGGCGGCCGGACGCTCCTGTTCCGGCTCCGCCCAGGTGACGTCTTGGCCGTCGTCCTCGAGCTGGCCTCCGCCTTCGCCGGTCGCCGGTGCCGGTTGGCGGCGGACCCGGGCCACGATCGCCTGGAAGCTGTTGACCCATACGCTTGGCGCCGCAATCAGCACCGGGATCAGGATCAGCGTCAGCATGGTCGAAAACGCCAGGCCGGATATGACGGCTGTCGACAGTTGGACCCACCAGACCGCCGTGATCCCGCCTATCGCGATCACCTGATTAAAGAAGTCGAAATTGATTTTCGTCGCCATTGGGATGAGGCCGGCAATCGTCGTAACGGTTGTCAGCAGGATCGGCCGGATCCGTTGGGCCGATGTCTTCAAGATGGCGTCAAGCGGCTCCAGCCCGTCATGCCGGAACCGGTTGTAGGTGTCGATCAGGACGATCGCGTTGTTGACCACGATCCCCGCCAGCGCGACAACCCCCGTTCCGGTCATGATGATCGAGAACTTTTGACCCGTCACCATCATGCCGATCAGCACACCGAATACGGACAGAACGACGGTCGAGAGCGTCAGGAACGTCTGGTAAAACGAATTGTACTGGGTGAGCAGGATCAGGAACATCAAAAACAGCGAGGCGACCATCGCGCGCATCAGGAATTCACCCGATTCTTTCTGGTCCTCATCCGCGCCCCTGAACTGCAGATAGACATTGTCTGGGAATGTCTGCGTGTCGAGCCAGGTCTGCAGCTCGCTGACCTTGTCGTCCGGTGTCGCTCCCGAGCCCGGATCCACACTGGCTTTGACCATCATGGAATAAAGCCCGTCGCGCCGCGTGATTTCCGACACTTTTGGGGCCGGCGCGCGATCGACAAAATTGGCGAGCGGGACCAGGCCCAGCGGCGTCTGCAGCCGGAGCTGGTCGAAGCGGTCGATGGTCCGCTCCGGCTCCGGAAGGCGCACCCGGATGTCGACCTCGTCCTCTGAATCGGTCGGCCGGTATTTGCCGATCAACACGCCGTTTGTCACCAGCTGAACCATGTTTCCGACCGACGCGATATCGGCCTGGAATCGAGCCGCTTGCTCCCGGTCGATCGAGATTTGCCATTCGATGCCGGGCAGGGGCCGGTCGTCCTCCTGGTCCATCAGGCCGTCCATGCTGTCGACGTGCGCACGCACGCGCGCGACATTTTCGACAAGCGTGTCGTAGTTGGTGGACCGCAGTTCGAGCTGGACGTCCTTCCCCGTCGGCGGGCCGCCCTCGATCTTGCGCGGTTCAACCTTGATCCCGGGAATCCCTGCGGTCAGGCTGCGGATATCGGCGGAGATTTCCTTGTACTCCCGGCGGCAGCAATACTCGGCGAGTTCCAGCTGCAATTCGCCGATGACATCGGCGGGTTTGTCCTGAATGCCGCCGGGCTGCTGGCCACCCCCACCGCCACCACCGGGCGCTTTGGCCACCGTGATGACGTTCTTGATGCCCGCGATGCCCAGAACGACGCTTTCCACGTCCTTGACGATGGCCAGCGATTCAGCCGCGGAGATATTCCCGCGCCCGGAGATCAGCACGACCGCCTGATCCGGCTCCTCGTCAACGAAGAACTCCACACCGGTGGGATTGGCCATGAACTGTGAGACGATCGTGAAACAAATTCCGATCAGGGCCACCACCGTGACGATGTTGCCGATCGGATTGCCCGCCAAAAGCCGCAGCATCCGAACATAGAGGCCGGTGAAGCCCTTGACCTTCTTCACATCGAATGCTGCGGTGCCGGACAAAGCGGTGGCCTCGGCCTTTTCCGCGGCCGCCCGCTTGGCCGCGCGGGCGTGCGACCAGCGCACGAACGGGCGAAGGAGGCGATAGGCCAGATATCCGGCAACCGGGAAGGCAACAACAGCGGCTGCCATCACAAGCGTACCGATCATCTCTTCGGATACGATCCCTGACAACGCCGTCGCCGCAAACGGACCATTGAGAATGGTCATGGCCGTCAGTGCTGCGAACACGAGCGCCATCAGCGCAGCCGCATTGCGGCTCACCCAATGAGACACCATCGCGAAGATCCCGCCGGTCACTGGAATGAAGACCATCGCGGTTGCCAACGCGGCAGTGAGGACGATGATCACCATGATCGGCAGGTAGCTCATGAATTCGCCGGCCACGCCCGGCCACAAGAGCATCGGCAGGAAGGCCACCAGTGTGGTCGCCGTCGACGAGACGATCGGCCAGAACATCAACTTGGCGGCACGGATATAGGCCTCGCGGTCTTCCATGCCCTCGGCGACCTTCCGGTCCGCGTATTCGGTCATCACGATGGCGCCGTCGACCAAAAGACCAACCGTCAGCACCAGACCGAACATCACCATGATGTTGACGGTGTAGCCGATGCCGCCAAGGATCAAGAAACCGACCATGAACGATGTTGGGATCGCAAGACCGACGAGCAGGGCCGAGCGCAGGCCAAGCGCGGCGAGCACGAGAACCATGACCAGGAAGACCGCAGTCAGGATCGAGGATTGCAGGGATCCCAGCACCTCATCGATGTTCGATGACATGTCGAGCATCAAATCGACCTGGATCGTCTCGGGCCAGTCCTTTGTCGCGTCCGCCACGGCGGCGCGAACCGCGTCGTTGTTTTCGATGATGTTGGTGCCGATCCGTTTGGTGACCTCAAGCGCGATCGCCGGCTGGCCGTTCACCCGCGTATAGGAATTGGGGTCCTTGAAGGTTCGCCGGATCTCCGCGATATCGGACAAGGTAACGACGCCTTCGCCGCTTTGTTTGATCGGCAGCGAATAGATGTCCTCCGCCGTCTCTACAAGACCGGGAACCTTGACGTTGAACCGGCCTTCACCGCCGTCGATGAAGCCGGCGGGAACCAGCTGGTTGTTGGCGGTCAGCGTGTTGAACAGCTCCGCCTGAGTGATCGAGTAGGCTTCGAGTTTTTGCGTATCGATCAGGATCTCGAGCATTTCCTCCCGGTGGCCGGAAAGATCGGCCGAGCGCACGGTATCCACCGCCTCGATGGTATCCTTGAGCCGGCGCGCATGATGGTACAGCATCCGCTCCGGAACCTGTCCGGACAGGGCGACCCACATCACGGGCGCGAGCGCGAAATTGGTCTCCGTGATCGTCGGCTCTTCCGCTTCGTCCGGAAGCTCGCCCTTGGCTTGATCCACCTTGTCGCGCACATCGGCGAGCGCCTCGTCCTTGTTGAACGAGATGTCAAACTCCAGAACGATACCCGCATGCCCTTCCGAGGCGATGGCGGTGAGTTCCTTCAGCCCGTCGAGCCCGCGGAGCTCGGTCTCCATCGGCCGGACCAAAAGCCGCTCCGCGTCTTCCGGTGAAATGCCCTGTTGGGCGATTGAGACGTAAAAGATCGGAACATCGATGTCCGGGCTGTCTTCCTTCGGGATCGAAATATAGGTCATCGTGCCAGCGGCGATGAGCGCCAGCATGAGTATGAAAACGGTTTTCGGACGCCGCAGAACGCCTTCAAGCATGGAAATCATTGTGCAACCCCGGCCGTATCAAACACCGGCACGACTTTCTGGCCGTCCGAAACATAATCCTGGCCGACGACAATCGCCGTGACCGTTTCCGGCAAACCGCCGACCCACATTCCATGTTCATCGCCGCCCAGCACACTGACTGGGTGGAACACGGTCATGTCGTTGGCGTCGACGGCCCGGATCCCAACCAGACCGGCATCATTCAGGGTCAAGATCGCCGGTGTAATCTTGTGGGCCCGTTCCACCGGTAGAGGCAGGCGGGTGAGCGCTGTCACTCCGTCGCGGGCCAGTCCATCCGGATTTGAGAGCTCAACCTCGATCCGGAATGTACGGGTATCGGGATCCGCCGCCGGGGCGATATACCGCACATCGCCGCTCATCGTCTGGCCGGTAACCAAGTCCACCTCAGCCGTCATGCCCAGCGAGATCAGGCTGATATCGACTTCCGACACGTTGCCAATCGCAATCATCGGGTCCGTGTTGACCACAGTCGCGCACACGTCGCCGTCCTTCAGAAAGTCGCCGACATTGGCCATCGGGCTTTCGATGATCCCGGAAATCGGGGCGCGGATCACGGTCCGCTCAAGTTCCAGTTCGGCTTCCTTGAGCCGCGCGACGGCGGCATCCAGCTGCGCCTTGACGGCCGCCGCCCGGGTCTGGGCGGTAAAGCCCTTTGCAACCAGCTGCGTTGCGGCCGCGTGATCGAGTTCGGCCTGCGCCAGGTTCGCTTTTTCCTCCAGGACCTTTGCCTCGCGGCTGCTCGGATCCAGGCGGCACAGGATTTCGCCACGTTCCACGAATTGGCCTTCCAGCGCCGGTCGGTCAATCACGTCATCCAGCGTTTCCGCGCGCACGGCCACCTTTGCCTCAGCTTCCGTTCGCCCGCGCACTTCGAGCATCGCCTGCCGGTCCTGTGCGACCAGCCTTGCCACCTTGACTTTAAAGAGGTCTGCTTGCTCGGCATCGGCGCGCGCTGCCGGGGGCAATGCTGCGTTTTCGCCGTCGCCGACACCACCGATGACGACGTTGCCGGTGTACATCCACATTCCAATTCCACCAGCCAGGCCGGCTGCAAGCAAATAGGAAAACTTCAAACGCATCTCAATGCTCCAACAATCCCGCCTACTCAGCCGCCGTGGCTTGGGGAGGAACGGCGCCTTCGGCAATCTCGATCAGGTCCTCGCCATGCTGGTCCAGATACGCGAGGGTAAAATTCATGCATGCGATCCCGTAGTTCCGGATCCATTTCGAACCGGCATGAGGATTGGTTTCGCTGCAATCTTCCATTTGTTTGAGTTCTGCCGTGACCTGGTCGCGGCGGCGGTTGAGAGCCCGCCGGATCACGTCCGGCCCCAGTTCGGCGGCGTACATCGCAATCAGCAGGAAGGGCGACTTGAATGTGTCCGGCGCCTGTGGCTCGCACAATGACGCCAGGAACTCGTCGCGGCCCGCATCGGTGATCGAATAGACCTTGCGGGCCGGCTTTCCCGGTTGATGCTCCTCGCGCACGGTGACCATGCCATCGGCTTCCAGGCGCGCGAGCGCTGGGTAGATGGAGCCGAAGCTGGCATCATCGAAGTAGCTGAACCGGCCTTCGGTCGACTCCTTTCGGATCTCGTAGCCTGTGGCATCGCCAAAGGTCAGGATCGCAAGACAGAGGCTTCGTACGCTCATTTGCGGTCTTTCGTCAAAGATCACGCCGCAGGCGGCGTGGCTTCATTCGGCGGGTAATACGGCCAGGACCAACTGCCAGTTCAAATGTCTCATGGTACCTACCGGCCAAGCCGTACCGCCGAACCGGCAGATTGGTCCGCACTTACCCGACTGGTGCATTTGCCGGTGGTCGGATTAACGAGCTTTCGGCCCGATATATATCAGATCTATATATTGAACCGATATAGGACAAGTGGGAAGTGCGATTTTTTTTGACTGATATAAAAATAGTCCTGTGCGCCGGAATAAAAGTAGTGGTGGACGACGCCTTGCCATTACGTCACCCTGCACCATACCCATTAGGGCAACCGCCCGGCGGTCGATTGCCGGCAGACAATCACTTAGTTGATTGAGCAGGCACTTAGTTGATTGAGCAGGCACTTAGTTGATTGAGCAGGCACTTGGTTGATTGAGGAGGCAGACACGTGCTGACCACGTCCGTTTCACGCTTTTTCCGGTTGCCGCGCAATCCGCTTTTCCGGCTGCTTGTCGTCAATGGGATCCTGGGTGTGTTCATTTCTTTGCTGTTTTTGGCCGGGGTGTTTTGGGCAAATATCGGAAATCTGCGGGTTTTGGTTTTGAATGCCGATGATCCTGTCTTGCCGGTGATCATGCTCGCGGTCAGCCTTGTGATTACCTTGGGGTCGGTGGTCATGGGGTCGGCAGTGATGATGTTAAAACAAGACGCGACCTCGGATAACCGGCCGGGTGGTGGTCACCGCCATCGCATCGATCACATTCCAATGCACCCCCAGGCCGTGCCGGTACCCGCTCGCGGACGATTCCGCCGGTAAAATCCGGCGGCACCCGAACGCCGGCAATCAATCCCGCATTGCCACATTCGTTGGTGCGTTTGCGACCGGCGTTTCGACAGACCGCGGCCCTGTGAAGACAGTCAATGCCGCGGCAGTCAACAGAAGTAGGAACCCGGCAGTTCGAAGGCGCATGCGTCCATTTCCAAGGTTTAAACCCGCTGCTGCAATCTTGGCGTGTAATCGATAAGTCCTGGAAAATCCGACCGATAAAAATCGACACTTTGGTGGTTTTTTTCTGGCGAACGGCGGACCGCTTTTCTGCAAAACCTTGAAAAATCATGACATGTTGGGTCTTCTGTCGGTGTGAGACAGAAATCGGGAACGCCCTCATATGACCAACTCCTATCCGCGCGACATGATTGGCTACGGACGTTCGGCACCGGATCCCAAATGGCCGGGCGAGGCAAATATCGCGGTTCAGTTTGTGCTGAACTACGAGGAGGGCGGTGAAAACAACATCCTCCACGGAGATCCGGCCTCCGAGGCGTTCTTGTCGGAGATTGTCGGTGCCCAGCCGTGGCCCGGAAAACGCCACTGGAACATGGAATCGATTTACGAGTACGGATCGCGGGCCGGGTTCTGGCGCTTGTGGCGGATGTTCACCGAGCGCTCCGTGCCGGTGACGGTCTATGGCGTCGCCACGGCGCTCGCCCGCAACTTGGAAGCTGTCGCGGCGATGAAGGAAGCGGACTGGGAGATTGCCT
The DNA here is from genome assembly GCA_017643215.1 of Roseibium sp. Taxonomy (GTDB): domain Bacteria; phylum Pseudomonadota; class Alphaproteobacteria; order Rhizobiales; family Stappiaceae; genus Roseibium. Next base: position 138,542 of record JAEPNV010000006.1, read on the forward strand.
CCCACGGCCTGAAGTGGATTGAGTACGGCCAAATGGATGTCGATCTGGAACGGGAACACATGCGCGAGGCGATCGAGGTCCACGAGGAAGTGACGGGGTCGCGCCCGCTTGGCTGGTACACCGGCCGCTGTTCCATGCAAACCCAAGACCTAGTGATGGAGGAGGGAGGATTTCTCTATCATTCAGATAGTTATTCCGATGACCTGCCATATTGGGTGAGCGGACCTGAAGGGGATCAACTGGTGATCCCCTATACGCTCGATACCAACGACATGCGGTTTGCTTCACCCCAAGGTTTCAATTCCGGGGATCAGTTTTTCGCCTATCTGAAGGACGCATTCGACACGCTCTACGCCGAAGGTGCGGCTGGGGCTCCGAAAATGCTGAATGTCGGTCTGCATTGCCGCCTTGTCGGCCGGCCGGGCCGGGCGGCATCCCTAAAACGGTTCATCGACTATGTCTTGACCCATGAGAAGGTCTGGCTGGCGCGGCGGATCGACATCGCCTGGCACTGGCACGCCCACCACGCGCGCCGCTAAAGGCCACAAGAAGCCGAGCAACCCATGACCGACGAGGCCATTATCCCCCAGTATCATCTTTACGGTGAAGGCGGGCCGGTCGAAGACTTCGACTTCTTCCATATCGAGACGATTTGCGCTCGATCCAGGCCACTTGGCTGGCAGTTGGAGCCGCATAAGCACGTTCATCTGTTTCAGTGCTTGCTGTTGACCGGCGGAGCGGGCCGGCTGATCGAGGACGACGGGGACCGGACGGTCGAGCCGGGAATCGTGGCCTTCACGCCGCCGGGCGTGGCGCATGGCTGGACCTTTTTGCCGGAGACCGAGGGATTTGTCCTCTCATTCACACAGGACTATCTGGCCGCCGAACGCGGCGAACAAAATGCGGCGGTTGAGCACGCGCTGACCTTGACGGGAAACACTCTGATCCGCGTGGAAGGCTCCGACTGGAACAGGATCCGCGCGTACATGAACGAGCTCTCAGAAGAATTCGACAGCGGCACGGCGCGACGGGGAATCATCAATCCGCTTTTGGCCCTTGTGATCGTTCGTTTGTTCGCCGCGGACGCGGCCCGCGGGGATCGGCCGGCCGGGTCCGGGTTTTCGCTGTTCCGGTTCCGCGTGCTGCTTGAGAGCAATTATAAACGCGAACGCCGTCCGGAGTTTTACGCAAATGCGCTCGGCATGAGTGTTGTCCGGCTGAACCGGTGCTGCCGGGTGTTCTCTGACCGTACGGTCGCCCAAGCCGTGCGCGACCGCCTGATCCTGGAGGCGAAACGCCTTCTGGCCTATTCCAATCTCAGCATCTCGCAGATCGCCTTCGAACTCGGCTATGAGGATCCCGCCTATTTCTCGCGGGTTTTCCGGAAGGAAACTGGTCACAGTCCGTTGGAGTTCAGGGCCCGGCAAGGCGGACAGATCTGACCGAAATCGTTGCCTCCGGCGACGCTGTGCCGGCCGCCATGCGAATATTAACGATAGATTTACAAATTAGCTCCGGAGACGCTATTTCAGGTTGTGTTCGCCGAACCCCATCCGCTATCTGTGAGGCGGGTTAAGGGTTTGTTAAGTCTTTCGGCAGGGCGCCATGAAGGTTTCGAGTCAGTATATTCATGTATATGTTTTTGCAGCAGTTTTCATGATGACCGCAATCCTGGTGGGATTGAAGCCGCATTACGCTAGGGAATTTGTTCGGCTGTTTGTCCAGGATACAATGATCGTAGTCGATGCAACCCATGAGTTTATTGAGGATGTTCAATCAATAAACTTTGAACGGTCCTCCAAAGAAGCCTGGGACCAGTTCACGAAGACTGTATTGTTCCCGCGAACCTTATTGGAAACCGTGAGGGAAGAGCTTGAGGACGCCCGGCGCGACATTGAAAGACGGCGCGATCGGTGAGAGCGAAGACCGGTCCGGCCAAACGTTGCCAGCCCCGGTTACAGTTTGAGCCTTAGTAGGGCAGTCCGACATAGTTTTCAGCCAGCGCCGTTTGCGCGGCCCGCGAACTCACCAGATAGTCCATTTCTGCGCGTTGCATGCGGGCGTCGAAGGGGCCGAGCGTTGGAAACTGGTGCAAAAGCATGGTCATCCACCAGGAGAACCGCTCCGCTTTCCAGATCCGCGCCAGCGCCTTTTGCGAATAGGCATCAAGCCCGGCCTGTGACTTCTCGCCGTAATACTCGATGAGCGCTTCTGACAAGTAGTGGATGTCGGACGCGGCCAGATTAAGCCCCTTGGCGCCGGTCGGCGGCACGATATGACCGGCGTCCCCGGCCAGAAACAAACGGCCGAACCGCAGGGGCTCGCAAACGAAGCTGCGCAAGGGAGCAATGCCTTTTTCGATGGAGGGGCCTGTCTCCATCGCCGACGCGGCCTCGTCGCCAAGCCTGGTTTTCAGCTCCTGCCAAATGGCCTTGTCGGGCCAATCGTCCGTGTGCGTGCTGGTAGGGACCTGGATATAATAGCGGCTCAAGGCGTGGGACCGCATCGACGCAAGCGCAAAGCCGCGTGCGTGATTGGCATAAATCAGTTCATGATCGACCGGCGGGACATGGGCCAATATCCCAAGCCAGCCGAATGGGTAGACTTTCTCGAACACGGTGAAGGCCTGATCGGGCACGCTCGACCGGCTCACGCCGTGAAAGCCGTCGCACCCGCAGATAAAGTCACAGTTAATCTCGTGGGTAACACCCTCCCGCATGTAGCTGACTTTCGGCGTGTCGCCGTCAAAACCAAGCGGTGTGACGTGGTCGGCCTCATAGATTACGTCAGCGTCCCTTTCGGCATGCGCCTCCATGAGATCGCGGGTGATTTCCGTCTGGCCGTAGACAAGGACGGATTTGCCACCTGTTAGCGCTTTCAGGTCGATCCGCAGGCGGGTCTCGCCCACGCTGATGGCAAAGCCGTCATGGGGCAGGCCTTCGGCGTGCATCCGCGCGCCGACACCAGCCCGCTCAAGCATGTCGGCCAATCCCTGCTCGAGCACACCGGCGCGGATGCGCGACAAAACGTGCTGCGCCGACCGCCGTTCCAAGACCACAGACGCAATCCCGGCCAGATGCAGCAACTGGGAGAGCAGCAAGCCGGACGGCCCTGCGCCGATGATGACCACCTGCGTGCGCATGAGATTGCCCTTTCTTTACGGCGCGCTCCAATTTACAGGATAAGCGGCGATTGCACGATCGGAATGGACAATCAGATCAATCTCTTGGACGAAACAGCATGCTGCCGGCGGTGGTCGCACACGGTGGGTCATTCCAATTGAAACCGGCATGCGAATTCGGCTTTTCTGTTCGTTGACTCACAATGTGAAGGGCTTCAATTTGCCCTTCAAAACCTGCCGGCAAGGGATTCAAACGACTCAAGAATGCGGTCGATCAATGCCCCGCTCGCCCCAAGATGCTGGGCCGGATCGGTGACACGCTCCCAATCCACGTCTGCGATGACTTGGTCGAGGTTTTGCTCCCGAAGAATGTCTTTCGTGGCGGCGGTAAGCGAGGTTTTTTGCCTGACCACGCGCGCGCAGGCCTCCTTGACCACGGCCGGGGCGCTTTCGCGAGGAAGATGCCGAGCGAGCTCAAAGCCAAGAGCTTCGGCCAGAAGCAATCCGTTCGACACGTTGAGATTTGCGCGCATGCGGGCCGCGTCGATTTCAAGACCGCCGAACAGCCGGTTGGCATGAAAGAGCGCCGCGCCGGTGGTCATGGCCATCTGCGGAAGGCTCAGCCATTCCAGGGTCCAACCGGCACCGCCACGCTCATGTTCTTGCAGGGCGGCCTGATGGGCCGTGCCCAGCAGTCCGGCATTGTGGCGGGCCAGGGCAATCAGCAGCTCCGCGCCGACCGGATTGGCCTTGTTCGGCAGCGTCGACGAGGAGCCGCCGGCAAGCCGGACTTCGCCGACTTCATTTTGCGCAAGAAGCACCAGATCCGTGCCAATTTTGCCGAGCGTTCCGCTCACCAACGCCCACCAGCCGGAAAGTTCCAAAAGCCGGTCCCGGTAGACATGCCACGGGGAAAGCGGAACGGATAATCCAAGGCGCGCGGCAAGGGCCCGCTCCACGTCCAGCCCCGTGACGCCGAGGACGGCCAGATTTCCAGTGGCGCCGGAAAGGGAGACGCAAAGGCAGGTCTGTCGAAGCCGGTTCACCTGCTCCAGGTGACGGCACACGGCGGACAGCCACCCGCCCGCCTTCAGCCCGAAACTGACCGGCGCGGCCTGCTGCATCCGGGTCCGGCCGGCCATGGGCGTGAGCCGGTGGCTCCGGGCGAGGTCCGCAATTGAAGTGCCGAGCGCCAGCAAGGCCGTTGAGTGGAGGTCCAGCACCTTTTTCAGGCGCAGCATCAACGCGGTGTCGAGGATATCTTGGCTGGTTGCGCCATAGTGAACGTGGCTGGCCGCGTCGCCGGCGACCTGCGCGCGCAATTCGGCAACCAGCGCCGGCACCGGCACGCCGTCGTCAAGCGTGCGTGCTGCAAGGCTGTCCATGTCGATCTGGATCGCCTTGCTTGCCCTTTCGATTGCCTGCGCGGTGTCCGCGCTGATCACGCCGGTGTCGGCTTCAGCGCGGGCGAGCGCGGCCTCCACGTCAAGCATGGCCTGCACGACGGCCGCGTCCGAAAACAGCTCCCGTGTCGCCGGATCCGCCGCGAGCGGGCCGAAAATGGCGCTGTCGAAGGCGGCCGGCGGCATCGCCTACACGGCCTCAAGGGCAACGGCAATTCCCTGTCCGACCCCGATGCACATGGTGGCGAGCGCGTGTTTGCCGCCGCGCTGTTTGAGTTCGAACGCGGCCGTTCCGGTGATCCGGGCGCCCGACGCGCCGAGCGGATGTCCAAGCGCGATCGCGCCGCCGTTCGGATTGATGTGCTCGCTATCCTCGGGCAGCCCCAGATCGCGCAGGACGGCGATTCCTTGCGCGGCGAACGCCTCGTTGAGCTCGATGACGTCGAAATCACCCGGGGCAAGGCCGAGCCGCGCGCACAGTTTCCGCGTGGCGGGCGCCGGCCCGATCCCCATGATGCGCGGGGGAACGCCGGCTGTCGCGCCTCCGGCTACGCGGGCGATCGGCGTCAGGCCGTATTTGTCGATCGCAGCTTCGGATGCAATGAGCAGCGCGGCCGCGCCGTCATTGACGCCGGACGCATTGCCGGCCGTCACGGATCCGTTGTCGCGGAACGGCGCCCGGAGTTTGCCAAGCGCCTCGACCGTCGTGCCCGGCCGCGGATGTTCATCCTTTTCTATGATCAGCGGATCGCCATTGCGCTGGGGGATGGTGACGGGCACGATTTCGCCGGCAAGCCTGCCGTTGCCCTGGGCGTTCACCGCCCGGTCCTGACTGCGGACCGCGAAGGCATCCTGGTCGGCCCGTGAGATCTGGAACTCCTCGGCCACGTTCTCCGCCGTTTCGGGCATGGAATCGATGCCGTATTGGCGCTGCATCAGGGGATTGACGAACCGCCACCCGATCGTCGTGTCGAAAACCTCGGTCTTGCGGCTGAAGGCCGTTTCCGCCTTGGGCATGACAAACGGCGCGCGGGACATGCTCTCCACGCCGCCAGCGATCGCCAGATCGATCTCGCCGCTGATGATCCCGCGAGCGGCCAGGATAATCGCGTCCATGCCCGATCCGCACAGGCGGTTGATCGTCGTGCCGGGCACCGCGTCAGGCAGGCCGGCAAGAAGGGCCGCCATCCTGGCGACATTGCGGTTGTCCTCACCGGCCTGATTGGCACAGCCGTAATAGACTTCGTCGACCCGTTCCCAGGCGAGCGACGGGTTGCGCTCCATCAGCGCTTCGATCGGGATTGCGGCCAGATCATCGGTTCGAACGCCCGAAAGACAGCCCCCGAACCGGCCGATGGGCGTGCGCACATAGTCGCAGATATAGGCGTGGTGCATCCGTCAAGTTCCTGTATGGGCGGCCCGGGTACGGGCGTGAATGTCGCGCAGAACCGTCAATTCCTCGCTGGTCGGGGCAGGGGTTTCTTCCACACTATCGGCGAATTTGGGTGTCCAGCCCACCGTGTCCTCGATATCGCGGCGGGAGACACCCGGGTGCAGCGATGTCACGGTGAATTCCCTCGTCGCCGGATCGGGCCGCCAGACCGCCAGATCGGTGATCAGCCGCGTTGGCCCTTTTGTGGTGATCCCGGCATTTGCCCGGTCGTCCGGACCGGCGCCATGTCCGAACGAGGTGACGAAATCCAGCTTGTCGACAAAGCCGCGGAGCGATTGCTTCATGGTGATGAACACTTCATCACTCGAAATGGCGATTTCCGGCGCCCCGCCACCACCGGGAAGCCGGACTTTCGGGGTGTTGTAATCGCCGACAACCGTGGTGTTGAGATTGCCGAACCGGTCGATCTGCGCGCCGCCCAGAAAACCGACCGTGATCCGGCCGCCCTGAAGCCAGTATCGGAACATCTCCGGCACGGAAACGGTCGTGAGCGCGGTGTCGCACAGTTCGCCATCACCGATGGACAGCGGCAGCACGTCGGGCGCGGTTCCGATCGTGCCGCTTTCATAGATAAGGGTAATGTCCGGCGCGTGGGTGAGGCGTGCGAGATTACACGCCGCGGAGGGCGCACCGATCCCGACAAAACACACGTCATCGTTGCTCAGAGCCCGGGCGGCGGCGATCGTCATCATCTCAGATGGGGTGAAATCGCTCATGCCGTCGGCTCCAAATGTGCGCTGTTGCGGCTTGAAACCCGCTCCGCGAAGACGTCCGGTCCGGCGTTCAGGACATTGTCCCGCATCCAGGCTTGGAAGCGGTCGCGGTCGGCTGAAATGGCGTCCCAGGCGATGTAAAAGGCGTTGTCTCTTGGATAGTAGCCTTGCGCGTAAGATGGATGTGCGCCGCCGGGCACCTTGGCGACCGCGGTCACGGTCCAGCGTGGCAGCACGGTGGCATTCGATGATACTGGGCCGAGATCGTCGACGATGTCTTCCACGGTCACGATCGACCGTTTTGCGGCCAGGACCGCCTCCTTCTGGACACCGGTGATCCCTTCCAGAAACACATTGCCTTTCCGGTCGGCCTTGAGCGCGTGAATGACCGCCACATCGGGACGCAGGGACGGTACGGCCGCGAGCTCCTCGCCCGTGAACGGACATGTGAGCGTCTTGATGTTCGCATTGACCTTCGGTAGGTCCACGCCGCGATAGCCGCGAAAGACCGCGCAGGGAAGGCCGGCAGCGCCCGCTTCATAAGCGTTGGCCATGGCTGCGTGGCTGTGTTCCTCAAGCTCAATTCGATGAGGCCAGCCGTTTTCAACTGAATCCCGCAGCCGCCGGAGCAGCCCGACACCCGGGTTGCCGGCAAAGGCGAAGATCATCTTTTTTACGCAGCCCATGCCGATCAACTGGTCGTAGATGATGTCCGGCGTCATGCGCATGACCGTCAGGTCTTTCCGGCCTTGCCGGATGACTTCATGGGCGGCGGCATGGGGGATGAGATGTGTAAAACCTTCAAACGCGATGCTGTCACCGTCGTGAATGTTCCGGGCAACAGCATCCTTGAGAGATAGAATTGTGGCCATCGCTTTGTGTGTTCGTGTTGATGGGTGTTGGCCGGGCACGGACGCCGCGACCGTGGGTTAGACGTCGAAGAAAACGGTTTCTTTTTCGCCCTGCAAGTGAATGTCGAACCGGTGCGTCGCGGTTCCGGTCCCATCTGCGGGCTGGGCGATGAGCGTTTGGCGCCGGCTTTCCTGTTCGATCAGGTTGAGCACAGGGTCCGCGGCATTTGCGTCGGTTTCCTCGCCAAAGTAAAGCCGGGTTTGAAGACCGATATTGATACCGCGGGCGACGATCCAAAGGCTGATATGCGGCGCCTGAAGGCGGCCGTTCCTGCCCGGTACCGGCCCTGGTTTGATCGTCTCCAGGCTGAACACGCCGGTCTCAAAGTGGGAGCACATGCGGCCCCAGCCGCGAAAACCGTCATCGGCCGGACCATGATTTGGATCGTCCGGGTGGCGATAGTGGCCGTTCGCGTCGGCCTGCCAGCTCTCAAGCAGAACATCGCGCAGCGGCGTGCCGGTGCCATCGTAGACGCAACCCTCGATGACGATCCGTTCGCCAGGTACATCCGGTCCGGCGACGGTGTTGGTGAAGTTGTTCTCAAAGATCTCGAACCCGGCATACGCGGGCGCAAGCCCGATGTGAACATAGGGTCCGGCGGTCTGACTGGGTGTTTCCCGAAGGTAGGTGAGCTTTCGCACCACGGCTCAATTCCCGTCCAGACGGTTTTCAAAAAGGGTCGAGCGGCGGCCGCGCAAGACAATGTCGAAACGGTAGGCCCGGCTGTCGAAGGGGATGGACGCGTTCATGTCGAGTGTGGCGATCAGCCGCTCAACCGCCGAGGCATCGGGGATCGTCTGAACAATCGGGCATTCCGGGATCAGCGGATCGCCCTCAAAATAGAGCTGGGTGATGAGCCGCTGGCAGAAGGACCGGCCGAAGATGGACAGATGGATATGCGCCGGGCGCCAACTGTTGACATAGTTCCGCCACGGGTAGGGGCCGGGCATGATCGTGCGGAAGAAGTAATACCCGGTCTCGTCGGAGAGACAGCGCCCGCAGCCGCCGAAATTGGGATCGATCGGGGCCAGATATATATCGTTCCGGTGCCGGTACCGGCCTCCGGCATTGGCCTGCCAGATCTCGACCAGCGCGCCCGGCACGCCGCGCCCGTTTTCATCGAGGACATGGCCATGGACGACGATCCGCGGGCCGATCGGCTCGCCGTCGCCGGCATGGTTGCGAATCAAATCGTGATCGAGGGGACCGAGATCATGGTCACCAAAAACGGGGCCGGTGATTTCAGAAACGGTCTGTTCGAGGGACAATAGCGGCTTTTGCGGGGACCGGGTCGCAGATGTCTTGTACACCTGCGTATAGGCGGGCGGCTGCAGCGTCCGGTCCCGCTGAAAATACTCGCCCGGCCGCGGACCGGCCGGCGTGTTGCGTTGCATGTCGTCCTCCCCGGTCGGCGCTTTGTTGGGGCGCCGGATTGTTCATTCCTGCCGATCGGTGTCCTCTGTGCCTTCATATAGCACTTGCTTGGCGATCTTGAATGCCGTGTTGGCCGCCGGCACACCGGCATAGACCGCGACATGCATCAAGGCTTCGCGGATATCGTCGGCACTGGCACCGGTATTCCGGCACGCCTTGATATGCATCTTGAGCTCGTCGTGGTGGCCAAGCGCGGCGAGCAGTGCGATCGTGATCATGCTGCGTTCGCGCCGCGTGATGCTGTCATCGGACCAGACGGTCCCCCAGGCGCCTTCAACAATGAGCGTTTGAAAATCGGTGTCGAGCGCGGTCGCCGCGCGTGTGGCGCGGTCGACATGGGCGTCGCCAAGGACCGCGCGGCGGACGGCCATGCCCTTGTCGAAGCGCGGGCCGGGTGTGCGGTCAGACAAATCCGTGCTCCTTGAAAAACGATGACATCGCCTGAACGACCGCCTCCGATTGATCGATGCAGGGCAGGTGCCCCGCGTTGGGGACTTCCACATAACGCGCGCCGGGAATGAGGCCGGCTGTGGCCCTAACGAGCTCCGGCGGCGTCGCCGCATCGTCGGCGCCGCAGATCGCCAACGTGGGGACGGTCAGCGTCGCGGTTTGATCGGTCAAGTCCGTGTCGCGCAGCGCCATCATCGTCCCGATATAGCCCTCAACAGGCGTTCGGGTCAGCATGGCGCGCCATCCGGCCCGCTCGGCGGGCCGGGTCCCGGCAAAACGCGCCGGGAACCATCGCTGCAGGACGCCGTCGGCGATGGCCTCGATACCTCCACCGCGCACCGCGTCGATGCGCTCATTCCAAAGCTCCACGGAGCCGATGCGGGCGGCCGTGTCCATCAATATGAGTGCTCGCACAAGATCGGGCCGCTTGGCGGCAAGGCCTTGGGCGATCATGCCCCCGACGGACAGGCCGGCCACGATCGCTTTCTCGATGCCGAGCCCGTCTAAGACAGCTTCAAGGTCGCCAACATGGTCCGCCATGTCGTAAGGCGATGCCGGTGCTTCGGATAAGCCATGACCGCGCTTGTCGTAGCGCACGATCCGAAAGGTTCTGGAAAGACCTGGAACAACCCGGTCCCAGATCCGGAAATCCGTGCCCAGGGAATTGGAAAACACCAGCGTAGTCCGGTCCTGTTCACCGGTGTCGGAGAGATGGATCGCAATGCCGTTAGCGGACATCATGTGCATGCGGCGGTTCCCAGGGCTTAGGGCGGCGGGACGAGATAGGTCACTGGCAGCATCGACATTTTCGGCCGCAAAACAAGGGCAGGCCCAAGCTGGGCGTTTGCCTCGCGCCGCGAACGAAGGCAAGCGTAGGCAAATACACCTCAGAAAACGCTTGATCCTTGACATGTTGGCGCCTGGCTTTTGCCCCGCACCATCACCGGCAATCGAGGCCGGGCCCGATATCCTGTCAGGTCATTCGTGCCGCATGATGTCGTCTTCGGCGAGATACGTGCCGGATTGCACCTCGATCATGCGGACCGGGATTTTTCCCGGATTGTGCAACGTGTGCTTGGCGCCAAGGGGCACAAAGGCTGACTGGTTTTCAGTCAAGAGGCGCGCCTCGCCATCGATGGTGATCTCGACGGTTCCCGACACCACGACCCAATGCTCGGCGCGGTGCAAGTGGCTTTGCAGGGTGAGCCGCTGGCCGGGCTTGATCATCATCGATTGGACCGAGAACCGGTCACCGGCGCTGATCCGCTCTGTGTAGCCCCAAGGTCTGTAGGCGCGCGGGTGCGCGGCGATTTCAGACCGGCCCTCGCGTTCCAGCGCCTCGACGATCTTTTTGACGTCCTGGGCCTTGTCCTTGTGCGCCACAAGGACGCTGTCGCGGGTGGCGACGACCAGAACGTCCTGAAGGCCGATCACGGACACGAGGCCCTCATCGGCATAGGCCAGGCAGTTCTCGCTATTCAAAAAGCGGGTGTCGCCGAGGCCGCTGTTGCCGTGGGCGTCCTTCTCGAGCACAGTCCAGATCGCCGACCAGGATCCAAGGTCGTCCCATTTGGGCGCCATGGGCACACAGGCAATATTGTCCGCGCGCTCCATGATCGCATAGTCGATTGAAATGTTGTCGAGCTTTGCGAATTCCTCGGCATCCAGCCGGATGAAATCGAGATCTGAGCTTCGGGTCGCCAGCGTCTTGCGGATTTGAGCGATCAGGTCCGGCTGATGGCGCTCAAACGCCTCAATCATGGTTTGGGCCGCATAAAGAAAGATCCCGGCATTCCAGACGTAGTTCCCGGCCGCCAGAAACGTTTTGGCCGTGTCGATATCCGGTTTTTCGACAAATGCATCGACCGGTTTGACGGACCCGTCAGCGCTGGCAAGCCGGATGTACCCATATCCGGTGTTCGGCTCGTCAGGGGTGATACCAAAGGTTACGATTTTTCCGCCGCGCGCAGCCTTCACGGCCGCCTGAATGGCGTCGTGGAAAATACTCTCCTGGCCGATCAGATGATCGGAGGGTGCGAGGAGGACCAGCGCGTCCGGATTCTTCTCAGCGGCAATCAAGGCGGCCATGGCGGCCGGCGGGGCCGTGTTGCGGCCCATCGGTTCCAAAAGAATTGCCGCCCCTTCGATGCCAATATCCGCCAGTTGCTCGCCAATGAGAAAGCGATGCGCGTTGTTGCCGATCACGATCGGCGCTTCAAAATCATTCCCTTGAAGGCGGGTACAGGTTTTTTGAAACAGGCTTCGCCCGTTGAAAATCGGTAGGAATTGCTTTGGCCGGTCCTTTCTAGACAATGGCCACAGGCGGGACCCGATCCCACCTGACAAAATGCAAGGAAATATCATCGGCAAATCCGGGCGAGAGAGGCTGGGTGTTCGAATTGCCGCATTAGCACAGCATTTTATCCAGCCTGTAAAGCCGGTTGTTGGGCGTTCGGAAATTGCGCGCACCGTCTCGGGACGCGGCGGCCATTGCTTGGCAGACCCGGAGAACCTTCGAGTGTACCGCTTTACATTGATCCGCGTCGCTGGATCGCTGTGCGGGGGCCGGGAGTGGCGCGTGCGCGGGGCGGAGCTGTGTGCGGCAGATGCCGGTCGCGCCAGTCGGCCGATGCCGCCCGACGGCTTGGCGACATCACATCGCGCCGGGAACGAGTATGGCCACCATGACCCCCAATGAGACGGGGACACGAAGGCGCGGATACCAGATCGGGACCAGCCCGGACCGGGCGCAATAAAGATCAAAGGCAAGCATGAGGCCGAACGCGCCCGCAAGGGCGGCCGAGCCGTAGTCGTAAGGCATGGCAAGGCATCCCCAGGCCACAAGCGCCGGAACGACACTTGCCCCGAGGCGTGAAAGCGAGGGTGCACCCCTGACGGTGCCCTGGCGCCCCATTTCCAAACCCCAATGAATGCCGCCGAGAAACGACAAGATGATGGCGCCATACATGTTAAGCGCAAGCCTTACCTGAAAGTGTTGATCCGGCGGCGCGATGATGGCGGCCAAGCTGAGAGCGGCAAAGGGAAGGAAACCGGCTGCTGTCAACCAAAGCGCTGGACCTGGAATGCGGTTTTCGGATTCAAGCATTGGTTCAGCATTGTCGGCGGCGTTCATCTGAAGGCAGGTCCGGTCTTGATGGGCTTAGTTGACGGGCTCAGAAATTGGGGCGGCGGCCCGTCTCAATTGCTGTTCGATCGCCTCGACGATTTGCGGGGCGTTTGGCTTGGTCGGCGTCGCAAACCAGGCCACGAGTTGTCCATCCGGGCCAACGAGATACTTGTGGAAATTCCAGTAGGGCCGGGCGGTGATGCCAAAATGGTCCACAGCCCATTTGTAGAACGGATGCGCCTTTGTACCCTTCACGTGGGTTTTTGCGGTCATCGGAAATTTAGCGCCGAACTGGGCCTCGCAATAGCCGCGCATTTCCGAATTCGAACGCGGTTCTTGGTTGCCGAAGTCATTGGACGGCACGCCGAGAACGACCAGTCCTTCCTCCGTAAACCGTTCGTGCAAGTGCTGGAGGCCGCTGATCTGGTTTTTAAAGCCGCAGGCGGTCGCCGTGTTCACAACCAAAATCGGTTGGCCGGCAAAATCGGAAAGCGGCAGGGGTGCGCCTTCAGGTGTTTCAAAAGAAAATGCATAAGCGGTGTCTTTGGCCATGCTTGGCTCCGAACTGAAAGCGAGGGCAAACAAGAAAAGCCCGGCGGCGATCACACCTGAAAAAGCCCGATGATTTCTGATCACGCCAATTCTCCCGTTATTGACCTGCGTATTGCGGACTTTACGTCAAAGACCTGCACACAGTTCACACGCTAGAGCCGTCCAGATTGACTGGTAGCGGCCACAAAATGGATTGACGATGGGATCGATATCAGGCGCGGGCATGCGCACATGCGTGATTGGTGCAGGCCTTGCCGGTCTGACCGCCGCCCGGCACGCGCACGCCGCCGGATTTGAGGTGACCGTGCTGGATAAGGGGCGCGGGCTTGGAGGCCGGATGGCCACCCGGCGGACTGCCGACGGCTTTGTGTTCGATCACGGCGCGCAGTACTTCACCGTGCGCACTCCGGACTTCAAGGCGCTTGTAACCGAAGCGATAAAAGACCGAGCATTGGCGCTCTGGGCGCCGGCGGACGAAGCACATCGGCCACCGACAACCGGATCGAATGACCCGTGGTATGTGGGTTGCCCCGGGATGAGCGGCTTGGCGAAATGGCTTGCCCGGTCGTTGGACGTTCGCACCGGAACAACGGTCACGGGGCTAACCCGGGCTTCCGGTCGATGGCACGTCGAGACGACGGATGATGGCTGGAGCGATGACTTTGACCGCATCGTTGTGGCCATCCCCGCGCCGCAGGCTCAAACGCTCTTGTCCGGCATCGTGGATATCAATGCCCGCCTATCGGCGGTGAGCGTCGACCCATGCTGGGCAGTCCTAGCTGGATTTGAACAGCCGTTGAAAAAGCTTCCGGCAGTCTATCGCTCCGAAACTACGCCGATTGGCCGGGTCGCCCGCAATGGCACAAAAATGGGGCGCCCCCCGGAACACGAAGCCGTGGTGGTTCACATGAACCCGGAGTGGAGCACAGCATATTTGGAGCATACGCCAGAAGACGTTTCGGCCATGGCGTTGATATTCCTTGGAAAAATGTGGCCGGAACTGCCAGGTCCTCCCAGTTATCTTTCAGCCCATCGGTGGCGTTATGCGCGGACCCGCGTACCCCTTGGCGCGCCGTTCATTTCGAGCGCCGATGGATCGCTGCTTGTGGGCGGGGATTGGTGCCTCGGCGCCCGCGTCGAGTGTGCCTATGAAAGTGGCGCGGCGATCGGGAAGGCACTTGCAAGTCGAGCTTGACTTTGGTCTTGGTGCGGCTTACCGCCGCTGGTGCACCTGTTAGATTTCACGAATGCTTGGCAATCCGTTTGCGCGCCGTCTTGGTCCATTTCACCATAAGGCCGCAATCATCCATGCCGCGCGGTCCCGCCAAGGGAGTCCACTTCATGCAACAGTTTTCGTTTCAGCTGTACAGCGCCCGCAACATGCCGTCCTTAAACGACGCGTTGAGTGTGATCGCCGGTGCCGGCTACACGATGGTGGAAGGCTATCCGGATCTTTATGCGGATCCGGAGGCGACCCGCGCCGCACTCGATGCGGCCGGCCTTTCAATGCCGTCCGGACATTTTTCCATCGACATGCTTGAGTCCGATCTGGAACGGGCGATGTTAGTTGCGCGCGTGCTCGGGATGTCGCACCTTTACTGCCCGTTTATCGCCGAGCAGGACAGGCCAAAGGCCGCCGAGGGATGGATCGCCTTTGCCGGGCGGCTCGAAAAGCTGGCGCGCGAATTCAGCGGCACCGGCATAACCTTTGGCTGGCACAACCACGACTTCGAGTTTGCCAGTCTTGAGGACGGCCGGGTGCCGATGGCGTTGCTGCTTGAACACGCGCCGACGATGTCCTGGGAGGCCGATATCGCCTGGATTGTCCGGGGCGGCCAAAATCCGTTCGACTGGATCTCCCAATACGGCGACCAGATCAGCGCCGTGCACGTGAAGGACATTGCGCCCGCCGGCGAATGCCTTGATGAGGACGGCTGGGCTGATGTTGGCCACGGCACGGTGGATTGGGCCGGTCTGATGGCCGCGTTGTCGGCCGGCCCGGACCGCCTGTTTGTGCTCGAACACGACAATCCGAGTGACGTCAAACGGTTCGCCGAACGCTCATTTGCTTCGGTTCGAACGTACTAAAAGCTCCGATTGAAGGACCAATCCATGTCCCAGCCGCTTGGCGTCGGCATCATTGGATGCGGCAATATCTCGACCACCTATTTCGAACGCGCGCCGCTGTTCAAATCGATCGAAATCCGCGCGTGCGCCGATATGAACCGGGATGCTGCAGACCGGCGGGCTGCGGAATTCGATATCAGGTCGGAAACCGTCGACGGGCTCCTGCGCGCCGACGACATCGACATCGTCGTCAACCTGACGATCCCGGATGCGCACTGGCCGGTGTCGAAGGACATCCTGTCGGCCGGAAAACACGTCTATTCTGAAAAACCGCTGGTGCTGACCCTGGAAGATGGCCGGGCCATGCGCGATCTCGCCCATGCCAAGGGGCTTAAGGTCGGCGCCGCGCCCGATACCTTTTTGGGCGGAGCCCATCAATCGGCGCGCAAGGCGGTCGATGATGGACGGATCGGCAAGATTGCGTCCGGAACGTGCCATGTCATGAGCCACGGCATGGAGCATTGGCATCCCAATCCGGATTTCTTCTTCCTGCCGGGCGGTGGGCCGGTTCTGGATCTTGGTCCGTACTACATCGCCAACCTTGTCAATCTGATCGGGCCGGTGAAACGCGTGGCGGCCTTGTCCTCCATGGCGACGCCGACCCGCACGATTACCAGCGCGCCGCGCGCCGGAGAGGAGATCCCAGTCAGTACACCCACCAATGTGCACGCGCTGCTGGAGTTTGAAACCGGCGCCACGGTCACGTTCTCCGCGAGTTGGGATGTGTGGGCGCATAGGCATGCGCCGATGGAGATCTATGGAACGGACGGATCCCTTTATATCCCAGATCCGAATTTCTTTGGCGGCGAGGTCTTGATCACCCAGCGCGACAGCGATGTCGCGCCGGTTGGCGATGGCGGCCACCCGTTCTCACGCAACAACCAGACCGACAATGGCCATGGCTTTGCCAACTACCGCGCTGTGGGTCTCGCCGACATGGCGGTCGCAATTCTCGAAGGCCGCGACCATCGCTGCGCGCTCGACCGGGCGTTGCACTGCGTCGATGTCATGGTCTCGATCCTGAAGTCGGGCGAGACCGGCGCCTTTGTAGAGCTTGAGACATCCTGCACGCGGCCGGCCGCGCTGGGCGTCGAGGAAGCGCGGGGATTGTTGCGGTGAACAGGCCGTCCAATTCCACTTGACCCTTTGAGCCGCATTTCGGACTGTGCCCCCGTGAGGGGATCGGCCGGGCGCGGCGGTTTGATGATCAAAAGAGGGTGGGACGCATGTTGTATCTGATCGTTGGGCTGATCATATTTTTCGGCCTTCATTCCCTGCCGATGGCATCGGCGATGAAAGCAAATGTGGTCAGCCGGCTTGGACTGTTCCCTTACAAAGGGCTCTACTCACTCCTGTCGATCATCGGCCTCGGACTGATCATTTACGGCTATGGGCTCGCGCGGGTTGAAGGCACACCGGTCCTTTATGATCCGCCGGCGTGGACGCGTCATTTGATGATGCTTTTGATGGTGCCGGTGTTCATCCTGTTGATCGCGGCCTATGTCCAGGGCCGGATCAAGCGAACCTTCAAGCACCCCATGCTCGTGGCGGTGAAACTGTGGGCCTTGTCGCATCTTCTGGTGCGCGGTGATTTGGCTTCGGTGCTTCTGTTTGGGACTTTCCTGGTGTGGGCGGTTGTCGATCGTATTTCCCTCAAGCGGCGGGTTGACGGCGAACCTATGGTGGCAATCCACGTCGATGAAAACCGGCCTTATATGGACGGTCTTGTCATTTTGGCGGGCCTTGCGCTTTACGGTTGGTTCGTTTGGCAAGGACATGCGCTTGTCACGGGCGTCCCCTTGACTTAATCACTGCTGCCAAACGCAAAAACCACGGGTTTTGCCGGCAATCGCGGCGGCTGCCTCACTTGCGCCATCAATCGGTTGATTAAGGAAGCGGGTGCCGTTTGCGTGCGCCCGGCCAAGCCGGTAGGTTGTCGCGCCAAACGCCGGTGCTGGCAGACCCAACAGTCTTTCGCCAGGCTTGGCACACCATTCAAAATGCGGGAACACAAGACGCATGTCCGATATTTTTCGTGAGGTCGATGAAGACATCCGCAAGGAGAAATACCGTCGGCTTTGGGACCGGTATGGCATTTGGGCGATCATGGTTGCGGTTCTGATCGTGGCCGGCACGGGCGGATACCGGGGATGGATCTACTGGCAGGACACCCAGTCACAAAATGCCGGCGACATGTTCTTCGAGGCCGTTACCTTGTCGGAAGAAGGTAATGTCGATGAGGCGCTTGCCATCTTTGCCGAGTTGCAGGACTCCGTTGGCGGATATCCGCAAATTGCCCGGCTGCGCGAGGCGACTGAACTTGCCCGCACCGGCCGCCAAACCGAAGCTTTGGGCATTTTCGACAGCCTCTCCCGGGACAGCAATGTCGACCGTGCGCTCCAGTCGGTCGCGTCCATCCGCGCCGGGTATCTTGCCGTCGATCTGGAGGACTATACCGGCGTCGCGGACCGGGTCGAAGGCCTGACGGGCCCGGACGACCCCTTCCGCGCCGCGGCCCGGGAGCTCCTGGCCTTAAGCGCCTGGAACAACGGCGATGTGGAAACGGCCAGACGCTGGATCTCCGCGATCCAGGATGATCCGGCCACGCCGACCGGCGTCACACAGCGGGTCAGCATTTTGTCCGAGGTCATTCGCGCCCGGTATGGTGCGCCGTCCGAGCAAGGCACGGGAGCCAGCGAGTGAGCCGCTTGTCCGTGATCAGATCCGCGCGCATCGCCGCCATCGTGCTTGTCCCGGCCATCCTGCTTGGCGGGTGCGGCGGCGCATCGGAGTTTGCCGATTCCATCAATCCGTTTTCCAGGGAAAAGACGCTTCCCGGCGAGCGTGAGCCGGTGTTCGAAGGCGCGGACCCGGCGGCAGTTGCCGAAGCGCGCCCCGCGTCGGTCGGTCCGGCCAATGGCGGCCAGGACTGGACGACATCGGGAGGCGGATTGACCAACGATCCTGGCAATGTCGCGGTGTCGGTGTCCGGGTCCAGGGCCTGGCAAACCCGGATTGGAACCTCAGGGGGCGGCATTCGATCCAGCGCGCTGCGCCCCGCCGCTCGCCCGGTAAGCGCGGCCGGCCGCATCTTTGTTTATAAGCCCGATGGCGAAGTCGTTGCGCTGTCCTCGGGAGGCGCCCGGCTTTGGACCCGGTCCCTGCGTCCGGAAGACGAGCGTGATGTCGCCCCCGGCGGCGGTGTGGCACTGTCGGGCGGACGCGTGTACGCGGCAACGGGATATGGCCAGGTGGTGTCACTCGATGCCGGAAATGGTCAACCGGTCTGGACGGCGGACCTTAACGGCCCGGCAAGGGGTGCGCCAGTCGCCGGCGCCGGGCACGTGTTTGTCGTCACCCAGTCCAACGAAGTTTACGCCTTGAACCAGGAAGACGGGTCGATTGCCTGGAGCTATATCGGGATCGAGGAAACCGCGGGGCTCCTGTCGGCTGCCAACCCGGCAGTCTCGGGCGACAGGGTGATCGTTCCATTCTCCTCCGGCGAGATCATGGCGCTTGATATCAAGACCGGCGAACCCATCTGGATCGATGGTGTCTCCCGCGGCTTGCGCACCCTCGCATTGTCCGGCCTGGCGGACGTGTCGGCTAGCCCGGTCATCTCCGGCACGACCGTTTATGCCACCGGCGTGGCCGGGCGGACCATTGCAGCGTCCGTGCGCACCGGCCAGCGCGAGTGGTCGAAGGACATTGGCAGCGTGCACACCCCGGTGGTCTCGGGCAACGCGATCTTCATGATCGATCTGGACGACCGGATGGTGGCGCTCGACCGCAGCAACGGCGACACGCTCTGGTCGACCGTCCTGCCGCGCCCGGACAACAAGAAGCGCCGCCGGAATTGGGCGGGACCGATACTGGCAAACGGCACGCTGGTGGCGTTTTCCAGTGACGGACGGATCACGTTGGTGGATTCGACCACAGGCGCCGTGCGCTCAACCAGCACGGTCAATACGGATGTCTTTGTCACGCCGATCGTCGCCGGTGGGCGGGTGGTCGTGCTGAGCGGCGACGATGGGGTCGCCGCGTTCAACTGACCCGGAGCAGCCTGCCCCGATGGGGCACGGATAATCTGCTCGACCAAATTGTAGGCGAGCACCTGATGGACACCCAATCGAACCCGGTTGGGTGTCCGTTGGTTTGGTAATATCAGGAGTGATGGAATTGGGCGCAACAGTCGCCATTATCGGTCGGCCGAATGTCGGCAAGTCCACCTTGTTCAACCGTCTCGTGGGCAAGCGGCTGGCATTGGTCGACGATACGCCGGGTGTTACACGCGACCGGCGTCCCGGCGAAGCGCGTCTTGGCGATTTGCGCTTCACGATTGTTGACACCGCCGGGCTTGAGGACGCGGACGCGGCAAGCCTTGCTGGACGCATGCGCCGGCAAACGGAAGAGGCCATCGGGTCGGCGAATGCGGTCTTGTTCGTGATCGATGCCAGAGCCGGCGTCACCCCGCTTGATGCACATTTTGCGGAGGTCGCCCGCAAAACAACCACACCGGTGATCCTGCTTGCCAACAAGGCGGAAGGCCGTGCTGGCGAAGGCGGCCTTTATGAATCCTATTCGCTCGGTCTTGGCGAACCGATTGCCATCTCGGCCGAGCACGGTGAAGGATTGGCCGACCTTTACGACGCGTTGAAGCCCCTGGTCGATGACGCCAATACGGAAGCCGATGCCGCGCGGGACGAGGCGCGGACCAATGTCGATGTCGACGAAGAGGGCGAAATCGTCGATGACGAGGATCCGGTTGGAACCCGGACGCGGCCGCTCCGGGTGGCGATCGTCGGCCGCCCGAACGCGGGCAAATCCACCTTGATCAACCGCATGCTGGGCGAGGACCGCATGTTGACTGGACCGGAAGCCGGGATCACGCGCGATTCCATATCGGCGGACTGGCAGTGGCGGGACCGGCACATCAAACTGTTCGACACCGCCGGGATTCGCCGGAAGGCGAGGGTTCAGGAAAAGCTGGAGAAGCTCTCTGTCGCCGACGCGCTTCGGGCGATCAAGTTTGCCGAAGTTGTCGTGGTAACCCTGGACGCAACGAATTCATTCGAAAAGCAGGACCTGCAGATCATCGACCTGGTCGCGCGCGAGGGCCGTGCGCTTGTGATTGCGATCAACAAATGGGACATGGTGGAGGACCGGGAAGCGGCGTGGAAAAAGATCCGCGACGCCAATGAGCGCTATTTCAACCAGATCCGCGGCGTTCAGATCGCGACCCTGTCCGGACTGCAGGGCCAGGGCATCGACCGATTGATTGAATACGTGTTTTCCGCGTATGACGCGTGGAATGCCCGGGTGTCGACCTCCCGGCTCAACCGCTGGCTTGAAAAGGTCACGGTCAACCATCCGCCGCCCGCCGTGGCTGGCCGCCGTGTCCGGCTTCGCTACATGACACAGCCGAAAACCCGGCCGCCGCACTTCGTCGCGTTTTGCTCCCGTCCGGAGCAACTGCCTGAAAGCTACACCCGCTACCTGGTCAACAGCCTGCGGGAGACCTTCGATATTCCGGGAACTCCGATCCGCCTGTCCTACCGAAAGGGCGAAAATCCCTACGCCAGCAAGAAAAAACGAAGAAAGATCCAATAGACGCGGCGGGCCAGGCAGTCTGGCCGTACCGATTGCGGATCCAGCCCCACCACAAACGCTGCGCAAACAGAGAGGAAACGAAATGGCCACCGATCGCTATGACTTCGCCTGTACGCTCGCCCATAAGGCCGGCAACTTGGCGATGGACTATTTTCGGCGGCTGGACACGTTGACCGTCACCGCGAAGGGTCACCAGGACCTTGTGTCAGAAGCGGACCGGGACGTTGAAACGCTCATTCGCCGCGAACTTGCGGCTGCCTTTCCCGACGATGGGATCGTCGGCGAGGAGCATGGCGCCGTCGAAGGCACCTCCGGATACACGTGGGTGATCGACCCGATTGATGGGACAGCAAATTTCGTCAGCGGCATTCCGCAATGGTGCGTGATCCTGGCCTGTGTGCGCGGCAACGAAACGGTGATCGGCGTCATTCGGGATCCGATTGCCGGCGAGACGTTCAAATCCGCACGCGGGCAGGGCGCTTACGTCAATGACCGTCCGATTTCAGCGTCGCCCTCGCGGACATTGACGGAAGGGTCGGTCGGGGTCGGGTTTAACGGCCGCACCGAGGCAAGCGATGCCATCAATGCCATTGGTGCGCTGGTGTCCGCGGGCGGCGTGTTTTTCCGCAACGCGTCCGGCGGACTGATGCTCGCCTATGCCGCCTCCGGCCGCCTGATCGGTTATGTCGAATCGCACATGAATGCCTGGGATTGCCTGGCGGGGATCCTGATCGCGGAAGAGGCCGGCAATGTGAGCGTGCCTGTTCACGTTCCGTCAGCGCTGCATCAGGGCACCCGCGTGGTCGTCGGTGCACCTGGCGTCTTCGATGACATCAAGACCATTGCCGACACGTCTTTTGCGCCGGTCGTCGCCGCTTAGCGCTGGTTGGGAATTGCTGGCAGGCGGCAGCGATGACGAAGCGGCAAAATCGGCGCCCAACACCATTGTGAGTGGCGTCCCGTGAGCACCCGCAGTCGGCACGGTCGGCCGGATGACATGGCGGAACCCGACAACAGAGGGCGCGCGGACCAACCTAGTCCGACAAATAGCGAATGACTTGACCTGTTTGCGTGGCATCAGGTCCCAACAACTTCAAAAGGCTCGGTACCACTTCGACTGGTTCGGTGAGCGTATCTGGATCTTCGCCGGGCATCGTTTTCGCGCGAAGGCCGGTGCGCAAGGGGCCCGGATCGAAAAGATTGACCCTGAGGTTGGATTTTTGGGTCTCGGCAGCCCAGGTTTTCACCATCGCCTCAAGTGCTGCCTTTGTCGCCGCGTGAAGGCTCCAAAACGGGGTGGCCGTGTGCGCTTGTGCCGCCGTGAGAAACACAGCCCGGCCAGCGTCCGATTGGCGCAAAAGCGGGTCCAGCGAGCGGATCAGCCGCCAGTTTGCCGTAACGTTTGTGTCGAGCGCCTCGGTGAAGGTCTTGACCTTGATGTGGCCAACGGGCGACAGGGTCGCGGCCAGCGCCGCGTTGCCCACCAAGATGTCGAGCTTCTTCCAACGCTTGAAAATCGCCGCGCCGAGCCGGTCGAGGGCATCGAAATCCTTGAGGTCAACGGGGACAAGCGTCGCAGCTTCCCCGCCGTCCGCCTTGATGTCATCGTCAAGCTCTTCCAGGCCGCCGACCGTGCGGGCAAGGGCGATCACATGTGCCCCGCGCACGCCCAATTCCCGGGCGATTTGATAGCCCAAACCGCGCGAGGCGCCGGTGACCAGAGCCACCCGGCCGTCAAAATCTCGTTCCATCTTGTATCCTATTGAACTTCGACCAATCGCGGCGGGCGGACAAAGTCCTGATCTTCAGCAAGGTCGGTCAACGGCGTTGGATAATCGCCGGTGAAACAGTGATCGGTGAACTGCGGATTGGCATCGTCGCGGCCGTCAAAGCCCATCGACCTGTAAATCCCGTCAACCGACAAGAACGCCAGGGAATCGGCACCGATGTAGTTTCGCATTTCCTCAAGGCTGTAGCGGGCGGCAAGCAGGCGCTCCCGCTCGGGCGTGTCGATTCCATAATAATCAGAAAAGCGTATGGGTGGGCTGGCCAGCCGGAAGTGGACCTCGCTCGCGCCCGCCTCACGGATCATCTGAACGATTTTGACCGATGTGGTGCCGCGCACGAGGCTGTCATCGACCAGCGTCACCCGCTTGCCCTGGATCTGCGCCCGGTTTGCCGAGTGCTTCATTTTCACGCCAAGGGCCCGGATCGACTGCGTCGGTTCGATGAAGGTGCGGCCGACATAGTGGTTCCGGATGATGCCAAGCTCAAAGGGGATTCCGCTTTCCTGGCTGTAGCCGATCGCGGCTGGCACACCGCTGTCCGGTACGGGCACGACGACATCGCACGCGACATTCGATTCCCGCGCCAATTGCCGCCCCATTTCCCGGCGGACATCGTAGACACTGCGCCCGCCGACGACCGAGTCCGGACGTGAGAAATAGATATATTCAAAAATACACGGCCGAGCGGGGCGTTTTCCGAATGGAAAATGCGATTGAATGCCGGTTGGCGTGCAAACGATGACTTCGCCGTTTTCAACCTCCCGGATGAATTTCGCACCGATGATGTCCAGTGCGCAGGTTTCCGAGGCCAGGATCGGTGCACCGTTCAAGTCCCCAAGCACCAGGGGACGAATGCCGAGCGGATCCCGGGCGCCGATAAGCTTCTTGGAGGTGAGGGCGACCAGCGCGTAGGCGCCTTCCATCTGTGTGATCGCATCAATGAACCGGTCGATGATCTTGCGCTCGCGTGAGCGGGCCACCAATTGCAGCACGACTTCCGAATCGGAGGTCGACTGGCAAATGGCGCCGTCCCTGATCAGACCTTGGCGCAAGGTCAGCGCGTTCGTGAAGTTGCCATTGTGGCAGATCGCGATGCCGCCGCCGTCGAGTTCGGCAAACAGTGGCTGGACGTTGCGCAGGATCGTCTCGCCGGTTGTCGAATACCGGACATGGCCGATCGCCGCGCGCCCGGTAAGGCGGCCGATCGTATCGGCATTGGAGAAGTGATCGCCCACCAGCCCGAGATGGCGTTCGGCGCGGAACTGTTCATTGTCGAAGGTGACAATTCCGGCCGCTTCCTGGCCGCGGTGCTGCAAAGCATGCAGTCCGAGCGCGGTCAGCGCGCTGGCGTCTTCATGGCCGAGAATGCCAAACACGCCGCATTCTTCCCGCAGCCGGTCCGCATTAGGATCGAACGGCTCATGCAAAAGGGTCCCGCCATCCATGGAGACGCTCCGTATCATCATTCGGGGCCGGGTTTACCCGGCTTAGGGTTCGCCGTCGAGATCAATCGCGATCGTGGACCGGTTTCTGATTGGCGCTCTGATCGGCGAAGCGTGAGGGGGCAACCTGTTGCGGCCTCGTTTGCAAAGCGGTCACGCACTCCGTCATCTACCGCCCGCGGTCAGTTGATCAAGGCCTTGGCGCTCCGATGTGCTGTAAACCGGCTCCGGCGGCGCGTTGGCCGGTTCCCGCGGCGCCCGCGCTGAATCCTCGCCGCGCAATCTGTCCAGGAGTTCCTGTTCCGGATCTTCGGGAAGAACCGCAACCAGCCGTTCGCCAATGGACAAGAGGATCGGCCGCGATTTTGCCTGCAGCACCCAGTCCGGCTGTTGTTCCGGTTGAACGAACCAGTTGAAGAACATCATCGCGACCACAACAAGCAGCAGACCGCGCACCGCGCCAAAGACGAATCCGAGTGTACGGTCCAAGGCACCGATCCGGCTGTCCAGAACGAAATCGGAGATGCGCATGGTGATGTAGGACACGATCAGCAGCGTCACCAGGAACACCACGGTGACCGACGCGCCAAGGGCCACCATCGGGTGATCGATGTATTGCTGCGCGTAAGGAAGGACCCGTTCGTAGAGCAAAAACGCTGCGACCGCGGCCGCCACCCACGAGGCGATCGACAGGACCTCGCGTACAAAGCCGCGGATCATGGCCAGAACCGCCGAAACAAGCATGATGGCAAGAAGAATTCCGTCCAGCAGCGTAATCGGCATGGGTCTGAATGATCCTCTTTTGCGCTCTGACGACGCGCCAAATAATGCGTCAATCCTGGGCTGACGCGCCAGCCCGCGCCGACAGTTTGGCGATAAAGTCCCCAAGTTCTGGTAGACCGATCGCCGACAGTTCCGTGGCCGACCGGTCCTTCAGATTGCCAAGGGGACAAAAGGCCTGTTCGAAGCCCAGTTTCCGGGCTTCTTTCAGCCGTGCGGGGGCCTGAGCAACCGGCCGTATGGCCCCCGAAAGGCTAATCTCGCCGAAATAGACGCAATTGGCGGGAAGGGCAAGCCCGCTGAGGGAGGAGACAAGCGCGGCTGCAACGGCAAGGTCCGCGCCCGGCTCGTTGATCTTCAGGCCGCCGGCGACATTCAAATAAACGTCGTGCTGCGAAAAGCGCACGCCGCACCTGGCCTCCAGCACCGCCAGGATCATCGAAAGACGCGCTGAATCCCAGCCGATGACGGCCCGCCGCGGAGTGCCAAGCGAGGATTGGGCGACCAGTGCCTGGATCTCGATCAACAGCGGCCGCGACCCTTCCAGGCCGGCGAACACCGCCGAACCGGGCGCGTTGGTGGTCCGGTCGCCCAGGAACAGCGCCGAGGGGTTTGCGACCTCCTCCAGGCCCCTTCCGGTCATTTCGAACACACCAATTTCATCGGTCGCGCCGAACCGGTTCTTGACCGACCGCAGGATCCGGTATTGATGCGCGCCGTCGCCTTCGAAATAAAGCACCGCGTCGACCATGTGTTCGACGACCCGTGGGCCGGCAATCTGCCCGTCCTTCGTGACATGGCCGACCAGAACGAGGGTCGTGCCGTTTTTCTTGGCATAACGCACCATGGCCTGGGCGGAGGCGCGCACCTGGGTGACGGTACCTGGCGGCGAATCGACCTGGTCCGTCCACAGCGTTTGAATGGAATCGAGGATCAAAAGGGCCGGCGGCGGGCCTGTTTCCAGCGTGGCAAGGATATCTTCAACGCTTGTTTCTGCGGCCAGCGCGACCGGGGCTCCGGAAAGGCCCAGGCGCTCGGCCCGCAAACGGACCTGGCCCACCGCTTCCTCGCCGGAGATGTAGACCGTGGGATATCCAAGGTTCGCGAGAGCGGCGGCGGCCTGGATCAAAAGCGTCGACTTGCCGATCCCCGGATCGCCGCCGACCAGAAGAGCGGACCCGCGCACGAAACCGCCGCCGGTAACGCGGTCCAGTTCCGCCATTTTGCTTTGAATACGCGGCGCTTCCTGCGTCTCGCCGGAAAGACCGACAAGCGGTACGACACGGCCCTTTGAGCGCGGCGCTTTGCCCGGCCCGCCGCCAACGCCCCCGCCGGTTTGTTCTTCGACGATCGTGTTCCATTCGCCGCAGGATTCGCAGCGGCCGGTCCATTTGCCGGTAACAGCCCCGCAAGACTGGCAGACGAATTGAAGGGATCGGCGGGCCATGGAGCTAAGTCGCGGATTGGTCAGACAAGGGCGCATAGCGCCGGTGAAAGCGGCGGCCAAGCGATGTCAGATATTCATAGTCAATGGTACGCGCATGAGCGGCAAGATCAGCGGCCGGCACATTCGGGCCGAGCATTTCGACGAAGGCGCCACGATGGCAGAGGTGTTCCGGTGCGTCCGTGACGTCGAGCGCGATCAGATCCATGGAGATGCGCCCGACAAGCGGCAGCCGGTGGCCCTCCAGCATGGCGTAGGATCCACGCGTCTCATCGGAGGACCCAGCCAGCCGCAATAGCCCGTCCGCATATCCTGCAGCGACCACGGCAACTTTCATGTTGCGCTGTGTGGTTTCGGCCGCGCCGTACCCGACCGTCTCGCCCGCCGGAACATGGCGGATCGACAATATTCGGGATTCGACCTTGACCACGGGCTCCAGCAGGTGATCGGGGTCATCGGTCGCACAGCCGCCGTAAAGCGCAATGCCGGGCCGTGCGAGATCGAAATGATAGCCCGGGCCCAAAAACACCCCGGCCGAGTTCGCCAGCGACCGCCGCATGCCGGGGTGGGGGGCGGTGGCCTGCAAAAACGCGTCAAGCTGGCGGTCGTTCATCGGGTGATTGACTTCTGACCCGCAAGCCAGATGGCTCATCAACAAGGTGCCTTCATTTAAAAGAAGCTCACCTGGTTCCGCGCAAAATCTGTCAAATTCATCCGGCCGCAAGCCAAGGCGGTTCATGCCAGTGTCGATGTGAAGCGCGGCGGGAAGTATGTCTCCACCTGTTCGGCAATACGCGTCCCATTCGTCAAGTTCGGACAATGACCCGAGCACGGGCCGCAGGTGATGTTCGCCGTAGAGCGAAGCCGCACCGGGAAACAACCCGTCAAGCACATAAATCACCGCCTCGGGAAGGGCAGCCCTTAACTGGAGTGCTTCTGCCGGAAGGGCCACGAAAAAGGTCCGGCATCCCGCGGTTGCCAGAGCGCGCCCGGTTTCGGTCAACCCGGTCCCATAGGCATTGGCCTTGACCGCCGCACCGCACTCCGATCCCGGTTTCAATCGTGCTCGCAAGGCCCGCCAGTTGCGGACGATCGCATCCGTATCAATCGTCAGCCGGCCGCCGGCAATTGATGGATCAAAGTTTGGGATCGGCGGCACGGCGTGGGTCTCGTGATGCTGGGCGCGGATATCCGCGGTTGGAACGAAAGCCTTAATGCCACAGGCCATTGACATGCACCAACCCGGCTGGCCGGTAAATCGTATTCCGCAGTCGGCGATGCGACGGCAATGTGCCCGCATGGAACCGTCACCGGCGCCGGCCGATCCGAAATCTTGCTAGTCGCGGCGCTCAGGCAGGTATTCGTCCTGCGCAAGGTCTGAAAAGCGGGTGAATTCGCCCTGGAAGTGCAAGTTGGCGGTTCCGGTCGGCCCGTGGCGCTGTTTGGCGATGATGACTTCCGCCTTGCCTTTGGCGGCGGCATGCTTGGCTTCCCAGGCCGCGTATTCCGGCGTGTCGGGATCGGGTTCGGTCTTCGACAGATAATATTCCTCACGATACACAAACAAAACGACATCGGCGTCCTGTTCGATCGATCCGGATTCGCGCAGGTCTGAAAGCTGCGGACGCTTGTCGTCGCGTGCTTCCACCTGGCGCGACAACTGTGAGAGGGCAATGATCGGAACATTCAGTTCCTTGGCCAGCGCCTTGAGGCTCGTGGTGATTTCCGTGATCTCCTGAACCCGGTTGCCCGCGTTCTTCTGCGAGCCGGTCAGGAGCTGGATGTAGTCGACGATCAAAAGATCGAGGCCGCGCTGGCGTTTCAGCCGCCGCGCGCGGGCGACAAGGGCCGCAATGGAGATACCACCCGTCTGGTCGACATGCAGCGGCACGGTTTGCATGTGCTGTGTGGCGGCCACCAATTGCTCGAATTCCGCTTCGCTGATGTCGCCGCGCCGGATCTTGGAGGACGAGATTTCGGTCTGCTCCGAGATGATGCGCGTGGCGAGCTGCTCTGCCGACATTTCCAGCGAGAAGAACCCGACAATCCCGCCATTCGTTGTTTTCAAAACACCGTCCGGCTGTTCCTCGGCCTGATAGCCCTCGGCAATATTGTAAGCGATGTTGGTTGCCAGCGATGTCTTGCCCATCGCCGGGCGCCCGGCAAGCACGATGAGATCCGATGGTTGCAGGCCGCCCATAAGCCGGTCGAGGTCTGTCAGGCCGGTCGCGATGCCCGACAGCGCGCCTTCCCGGTTATAGGCGGCGTGCGCCATCTCGATCGTTTCGGTCAGTGCATCGCCGAAGCTGACAAACCCGGCTTCGCTACGGCCGCTTTCGGCGAGTTCGAACAAGCGGCGTTCCGCGTCGTCGATCTGCTGGTCGGGCGGCACATCAATGGGCGCATCATACGCGATGTTCACCATGTCCTCGCCGATCCGGATCAGGTTCCGGCGCAGGGCAAGTTCATAGATTGTGCGGCCATAGTCCTCCGCATTGATCACCGATGCCGCGTCACCGGCAAGCCGCAGCAGAAACTGGGTGGCCGAAAGATCGGCGATTTTGGCGTCCGCCGGAAAGAAGGTCTTCAGCGTGATGGGCGAAGCGGTTTTGCCGGCGCGGATCAGTTGTCCGGTCTTTTCGAAAATGTCCTGATGGGGCGGAACGAAAAAATGATGCGGTTCGAGGAAGTCCGAGACGCGGTAGTAGGTCTCGTTGTTGACGAGGATGGCGCCGAGCAATTGCCTCTCCGCTTCCGCATTGTGCGGGGCAAGCCGTTGTGCCGACGTGTCCGTATCGATGGACTGTAATGTGCCCTTCATCAGCTCCCCCGGAAACCAAACCGGTATCGATGTATCGCCATCGCGGAGCCCGCTTCAAGGCTGGAAAATACACAATCCCCATTCCCGCAAAGGTGGTGAGATCAACGGGGATAGTCGCGTTTTGGGCTTGACGAAACGCCCTTGGCGGAACTCCGCGGTTCGGAGCCGGCGGAGCAAAAACATTCAATTATTCTCGGGCCTTGCCAGAAATGGAGTCGCAGCGTTCTCCGGAGCTTATCCGTATTTTCTACAGTAACACTATGGCGCGTCCGGCTAACGTGTTCCCGCGCCTTTGACAGTTTAAAACATAAAAAACCGGCGCCCGTTTGGGCGCCGGCCGAGGATTTCCGTCGGTCTGATTGCCAGGCCGGATCAGGCTTGGTCTTCTTCAGCCGTGTCTTCCGGTGCGACCGATTCGTCGGCGGCGTCTTCGCCCTCTTCATCTTCCTCGAATTCGAAGACGTCCTGCTCCGGCGTGGTCAGGTCTTCACCCGCGGCCTGGCGCACCGCTTCGTCCTCGGAGCGGGCGACATTGACGTTGACGTTGACCTCCACTTCCGGGTGGAGGCGGATTTCGACGGTGTGAAGGCCGATGGTCTTGATCGGCGCGCGCAGCTCGACCTGGCTCCTGCCGACGGTAAATCCGGCAGTGGTCAGTCCATCAGCGATGTCGCGCGTCGAAACCGAGCCGTAAAGCTGGCCGGTTTCGCCCGCCGAGCGGATCATGACCAATGATTCGCCGTCGAGTTTCGCCGCCACGGCTTCCGCATCGGTGCGGCGCTCCAGATTGCGGGCTTCCAGCTGGGCACGCTCACGCTCGAACCGCTCCAGGTTGGCTTTGTTGGCCCGCAGTGCCTTGCCCTGCGGCAGCAGGAAATTGCGCGCATAGCCGTCGCGCACGCGCACGGTATCGCCCATTTGGCCGAGCTTGGCGATGCGCTCAAGAAGAATGACTTGCATTGTTGATGCTCCTTACTGTCCCGTCCCGTCGACGGTTAGAGGCCGGGCTGTACGCCGGCCCCAGTTCGAGTGCCCCGGGTCTGACCGGAACACCATCATGGTCATCGCCGTCAGCTGATCACAAACGGCAAGAGACCGAGCAGACGCGCGCGCTTGATCGCCCGGGCCAGTTCACGCTGTTTTTTCGCCGACACCGCGGTGATGCGGCTCGGAACGATTTTGCCGCGCTCGGAAATGTAGCGCTGCAGCAGCCGGATGTCCTTGTAGTCGATCTTCGGCGCATTGGCCCCGGAGAACGGGCAGGTCTTCCGGCGGCGGAAGAACGGGCGGCGGCTCGGAAGCTGTGCAATATCAACCATCAGTCCTTACTCCCCTTCTGCCCGGCGCGGTGCGCGATCGCCGCGGTCGCCGCGTCCACCTGGACGCTCTCCGCGCTCGCCACGGCCGCCGCGGCGGTCATCGCGGTCACGCTTTTGCATCATCGCGGAGGGTTCATCGTCATGCGCATCGACCTTGAAGGTCATGAAACGCAACACGTCTTCGCTGAGGCCCATTTGCCGTTCCATTTCGGCAATGGCGGCATGCGGCGCGTCGATGTTCATCAACGTGTAGTGTGCCTTCCGGTTCTTTTTGATCCGGTAGGCGAGGGACCGAAGGCCCCAGTTTTCGATCTTGCCAATCTGGCCGCCA
The DNA here is from genome assembly GCA_017643215.1 of Roseibium sp. Lineage (GTDB taxonomy): Bacteria > Pseudomonadota > Alphaproteobacteria > Rhizobiales > Stappiaceae > Roseibium. Next base: position 169,368 of record JAEPNV010000006.1, read on the forward strand.
CCGGTTTCGATGAGGCCTTTGTACTGTTCGACAAGCTGTTCCACTTGTTGCGCGGAAACGTCCTGGCGTGCCAGGAACACGTGCTCATAAAGAGGCATGAAAATCTGCCCTTTCCTGTTTCAAACGATCGGAAACCGGCGCAAAGCCTCCTCGATGCCTTCGGAAAGGGACGAGAATTCTAACGAGAGCGGAGACACGGGAACTCGGGCTCTTTCAATTGCCCTGGCGGTTAAGCCCTTCCGTTCAGCCCCCGGCCTGGTTTCCGGACGAGCCGCGGTCATACGCGATTTTGGGGCAATTGCAAGGGGTTTTCGCCGGTTGACGCCGTTTTTGCTTTTGGCACGCCGGGCACAATCGGGAGTGACCGGTCACGCCGGCCGGACAACCGCAACGTGGCGCTGGTTGGCTTTGCCCACGCCAATGGACCTTCAAAGCTTGACACGGGCAACCACTCCGTATCATAGCCTCGCGCCAACTGAAGGGCCGCGCTGGTCTCAATGGCGCTCTACCCGTTTGAAAGCCGGCCCGCATCACCGCCGGATTGGACCTGGTCCAACAAGCCGCGAGGAGGCCATACGCCATGACCATTGCATTCATATTTCCTGGACAGGGCAGCCAAGCCGTTGGGATGGGCAAGGAGCTTGCCGCGACTTTCGCTGAAGCGCGGGCGGTTTTTGACGAAGTTGACGAGGCACTCGATCAAAACCTGTCCAAACTGATGTGGGAAGGCCCGGACGCGGACCTGACGTTGACCGCCAATGCCCAGCCGGCCTTGATGGCGGTCAGTCTGGCAGCCTTGCGGGTTCTGGAAGCAAAGGGCCTCAAGCTTCCGGATACGGTCTCTTATGTCGCGGGCCACTCGCTGGGTGAGTACTCGGCCCTGGCCGCGGCCGGAAGCCTGGATGTGCCGACGGCGGCCCACTTGCTGCGGATCCGTGGCAATGCGATGCAACATGCAGTCCCGGTCGGCCAGGGCGCAATGGCGGCGCTTCTCGGCCTTGAATTTGACGTTGCGGTGGAGGTTGCGTCAGAGGCCGCGCAAGGCGAAGTCTGCCAGGCGGCCAACGACAATGCGCCGGGTCAGGTGGTTGTTTCCGGGCATTCCGCGGCCGTGGAGCGCGCGGTCGAGATCGCGAAAGCCCGCGGCGCGAAACGCGCCATGATGCTGACCGTGAGCGCGCCGTTCCATTGTTCCTTGATGGCGCCCGCAGCGGACGCGATGGCGGAGGCCTTGGCGAATGCCGATGTTCGCGCGCCGCAGGTTCCGGTGATTGCCAATGTGCTTGCTCAGCCGGTCACGGACCCGACCGAAATCCGGAACCGGCTGGTGGAGCAGGTCACGGGCACGGTCCGCTGGCGTGAATCCATGACGTGGCTGATCGAAAACGGCGTTGGCACATTCGCGGAAATCGGGACCGGCAAGGTATTGTCCGGCATGATGAAGCGCATCGATCGGAGTGTCAGCGCCATGGCGGTCAACGGGCCGGCGGATATTGATGCGCTTTTCGAAGCTGTGCGGTCCTGAAGTCTCTGGTAAAAGACCGGGCCGCGAATTGTCATCCGCGGCCCACGAAGGAAGGAAACGGGTATGTTCAGCCTTGAAGGCAAGACCGCGCTGGTGACCGGTGCGACAGGCGGGATCGGCGCGTCGATCGCGAAAGCCCTGCATGCGCAAGGCGCGACGGTTTCCGTGTCCGGGACCCGGGCTGAACGCCTTGCCGAACTGGCCGACGAACTTGGCGACCGGGTCCATGTGACACCGGCAAATCTCTCCGACCGCGCCGCTGTTGCCGACTTGGTACCGGCAGCCGAGTCCGCCATGGGTTCCCTGGACATTCTGGTCAACAACGCCGGCATTACACGGGACAACATCTTCATGCGTATGAAGGATGAAGAGTGGGACCAGGTGCTGGAGGTCAATCTAACCTCGGGATTTCACATCTGCCGGGCCGCGATCAGGGGAATGATGAAGCGCCGGTCGGGCCGCATCATCGGCATTACATCTGTTGTAGGGGTGACCGGTAATCCGGGTCAGGTGAACTATGCCGCCGCGAAGGCCGGTATGATCGGCATGTACAAGTCCCTGGCGCGGGAAGTTGCAAGCCGAAGCATCACGGTCAACACAATCGCGCCCGGTTTCATCGAGACCGCGATGACAGACGTGTTGAATGAAAAACAAAGGGACGCGATCCTGACAACCGTGCCGGCCGGCCGGTTGGGGACCGCTGATGAGATCGCCGCAGCGACGGTTTATCTGGCCAGCGATGAGGCGGCGTACATGACGGGTCAAACGCTCCATGTCAACGGTGGCATGGCTATGATTTAAAAGGAAGATTTGCCAAGTAGGCAAAAAAAATCGAGGCGGCGCGCACGCCCCCTCGATTGGCTGGCCAAGGTGTCGAAAGTGTGATACCTAGCCGCCGATTGTTCCAATGGGTTGGGGATGGATCGCGCTGAGATGCGCTCCAGCCAGAACGGATTCACGGCCACGAAATCGCGCCGGGCCCGAATTGAGCTCGGGCATCCGACGGGTTTGCGAGGACGGGTTAGGATAAAATCGAGGAAATGAAGAAATGAGCGATATCGCTGATCGGGTTAAGAAAATCGTTGTGGAACATCTGGGCGTTGACGCCGAGAAGGTCGTCGAAGGCGCGAGCTTTATCGATGATCTGGGCGCGGACAGCCTGGACACCGTCGAACTCGTGATGGCTTTTGAAGAAGAGTTTGGCGTGGAAATTCCCGACGATGCTGCCGAGACCATTTTGACCGTTGGCGACGCCGTCAAGTTCCTGGAAAAGAATCCGGCTTAAGTCTCCAGGCTTTTTGAAGTCCCAAGGCCCGGCGGGATGTTCCGGTTCCGCTAGGCCTCAAGCAAGTGCGGGTCCATGAGGCGAGTCGTCGTAACAGGTTTGGGCATGGTGTCTCCGCTTGGCGGCGGCGTGGACGTGTCCTGGGAAAAAATCCTAGAAGGCAAGAGCGGGGCCAACAAAGTCACCAATTTCAAGGTGGATGACATGCCCTGCCAGATCGCCTGCCAGATCCCGCGCGGATCAGCAGACGATGGCGCCTTCGATCCTGACGACTGGATGGATGTCAAGGAACAGCGCAAGGTCGATGATTTCATCGTCTATGCGATAGCAGCGGCCGATCAGGCGATGGCGGACGCCAACTGGAAGCCGGATCGCTATGAAGACCAGATCCGCTCTGGTGTTTTGATCGGTTCCGGAATAGGCGGCCTTCAAGGTATTGAACAAGGCGCCCATATCCTTGCCGAAAAAGGTCCGCGGCGGGTCAGCCCGTTCTTCATCCCCGGCCGGCTGATCAACTTGGCCGGTGGCTACGTATCCATCCGCCACAACCTGAAAGGCCCGAACCACGCGGTTGTCACTGCGTGTTCGACCGGAGCGCACGCGATTGGCGACGCGTCTCGGCTGATCGCATTCGGTGATGCCGATGTGATGGTGGCCGGGGGGACGGAAAGCCCGGTATGCCGGCTCGCGATCGCGGGTTTTTCCGCCTGCCGGGCGCTGTCGACCGGCTTCAATGATGAACCGGAACGGGCGTCGCGTCCCTATGACAAGGCGCGAGACGGTTTCGTCATGGGGGAGGGCGCAGGTGTTGTCGTCCTTGAAGAATACGAGCATGCCGTCAACCGCGGCGCGAAGATCTATGCCGAGGTGATCGGCTACGGCCTTTCCGGTGATGCGTATCACATCACGGCACCGTCGTCGGATGGCGATGGGGCTTACCGCTGCATGGAAGCTGCGCTCAAACGGGCTGGCATTGGCGCATCGGATGTCGATTACATCAACGCGCACGGAACATCGACACCTCTTGGCGATGAAATCGAACTGGGTGCGGTCACGCGCCTTGCCGGGAACGCGGCGAACCGGTTGACCATGTCGTCGACAAAATCTTCGACCGGCCATCTTCTTGGCGCCGCCGGGGCGGTTGAAGCCATTTTCTCAATTCTGGCCATTCGGGATGGAATTGCCCCGCCGACGATCAATTTGGATGATCCGTCGGTTGAAACCGAAATCGATTTGGTGGCTCATAAGCCGAAAAAGATGGGCATTGACGTCGCCCTGTCCAATTCTTTCGGGTTCGGCGGAACCAACGCGTCTTTGGTGTTCCGCAAAGTTGCCGCATAGGTCGGTACAGTCTGACCGGATCGGCGGCAGATGCTCATGACAGCCGCTTATGCGGACCGGACCGTGATCGATGTGACGCGCCGGTCCGATTGCAAAGGCTTGTGGAGGTCCGAACACGATGCGCATTAAGCCGAAAAGCCCGCGCGAGGCATTGCAGCCCGAACCGGCTCCAGCGCCTCCGCCTCGCTCCAGGCATGTTCGCAATCCGTTTGTGATTCTAGTCAACATGGTCATTTCGCTGGCGGTGTTTGCGCTAGCAGCGGTCGGCGCGGCCCTTTACTTCGGCAAGCAGAAATTCGAAGAGCCGGGCCCGCTGACGTCGGAACAGACCGTTGTCGTTTCCGCTGGGGCGGGCCTCTCCGGGATCACTGACCGCCTTGCCGCGCGGGGCATCATCAAAGACACGTGGTTCGACGACCTGGTGTTCAATCTGGGTGTGCGGTTTTACAAGAACGCGACGCGCCTGAAAGCCGGCGAATATGCGTTTGCGCCCGGTGTTTCCATGCATGAGGTCATGTCGGACCTCGTTGAAGGCAATGCCGTCATCCACTCCGTGACGATCCCGGAGGGGTGGACGACCGCGCAGGTTTTGGAAAGAATCCGGGCGCATCCGGTATTGACGGGCGAAATTGTTGAGGTTCCGGGCGAGGGCGAACTGCTTCCCGAGACCTACACGTTCAATCGCGGCACTGCGCGCCAGGAGGTGCTGGACCAGATGACGGCGGCGCAGGAAAAGCTGCTGGCGGAGGTGTGGGACCGGCGGGTCAGCGATCTGCCCATCCAATCGCCAGAGGAGTTGGTGATCCTAGCCTCGATTGTGGAAAAAGAAACGGCGCGCGCGGATGAGCGTCCGCGTGTTGCCGGTGTTTTTGTCAATCGGCTGAACCGCGGGATGCGACTTCAATCGGATCCGACGATTCTCTACGGCCTGTTCGGCGGCGAAGCATGGTTGACGGATCGGTCCGCAATTACCCAATCGCAACTGCGGGCGGAGAACGCCTACAACACCTATCAGATCGACGCGCTGCCGCCTGGGCCGATTGGAAATCCCGGACGGGCCGCCATGGAGGCTGTGGCAAATCCCTCGCGCACGCGGGATCTGTTTTTTGTTGCCGATGGAACGGGCGGCCATGTCTTCGCCGAAACCTATGAGCAGCACCAGGTCAATGTCCGAAAGTGGCGGGAAATCGAACGCGAACGCCGCCAGGCCGAGCGAGACCGGGCCGCTGAAGAGGCAACCGGGAACTGACACAGTGTTCGGGGCTCCTCGAAAACCCTTGGACAACAGCGGCGGAGCAATGTGATGGCCCTGGCGAGCATGACAGGTTTTGCGCGCGCGCAAGGCGATACGGACGGGGCCCGCTGGACGTGGGAATTGCGTTCGGTGAATGGCAAGGGGCTTGATATCCGGGTTCGCATACCCGCCGGACTGGAAGGCCTGGAGCCGAAGATCAAGGAGCGCTGCACCAAGATCCTCAAGCGCGGCAATGTCACCGTAGGCTTGTCGCTCAATCGCGATCAAACGGACGCGATCGTCACGGTGAATGAGGCAGTGTTGGAATCGGTCCTTGGTGCGACCGAACTCCTGCGCCAGCGCATGCCTGAATTGGCACCGCCCAGCATTGACGGAATTTTGGCCCAAAAAGGTGTGTTTGAACTGAAGGAGCCGGAGGAGGACGCGTCCTCCCGCGAGGCCCTGCATGCGGCGCTTCTGACGTCTCTCGACGCGGCGCTTCTTGACCTGGTCGACATGCGTCATACGGAAGGCCGGGCCATCGGCGGGGTGATCAAAGGGCAGGTCGACACCATCGCTGGTCTGACGCGGACGGCCGAAGATCTGCCAGCGCGACAACCTTCGGCGATCAAGGCGCGTCTTGAGGAGCAAGTCGCGGAGTTGCTCGACGCCTCAAGCGGTCAGCTCGATCCGCAGCGCCTGCATCAAGAAGCGGTGATTTTGGCCACGCGCGCCGATATACGCGAGGAGCTCGATCGCTTGCATGCCCATGTCGACGCGGTCCGCGATCTCCTTAATGCCGGCGGCGCCATTGGACGCCGTCTGGACTTTCTGGCGCAGGAGTTCAACCGCGAGGCCAACACGTTGTGCTCAAAGTCGAATGATGTGGCGCTGACCGCGATCGGTCTTGACCTGAAGGCGGTGATCGACCAGATGCGGGAGCAGGTCCAGAACCTGGAGTAGGACATGACCGGCGAGATTGAGGATACTCCGGGCACCAGGGTGAGCGCGGACCAGGCCGACGCGCGGCGGCGCGGCTTGATGCTTGTCTTGTCATCGCCATCGGGCGCCGGCAAGTCGACCATCGCCCGATTGCTCCTGGAAAAGGAACAAAACCTTTCCTTGTCGATTTCCGTAACGACCCGTCCCCGTCGCTCCAGTGAAGTTGACGGCGTGCACTACCATTTCATCGATCCGGCCCGGTTCGATCAGATGAAAACCCATGGCGAGCTGCTCGAATGGGCGGAAGTGCATGGAAACTGTTACGCCACTCCCCGTGTTCCAGTCGAGACGGCATTGGAAAAGGGCCAGGATGTTCTTTTCGACATCGACATTCAGGGCACGTTCCAGCTCTATGAGGCGATGCGACCGGACGTGGTGTCGATCTTCATTCTTCCCCCGTCCATCGCCGAAATGAAATCGCGCCTGCGCCGGCGGGCCGAAGATACGGAAGAGGTCATCCTGCGGCGGCTTGAAACCGCGGTCGGCGAGATGAAACACTGGTCGAAATACGACTATATCGTCGTCAATGATGATCTTGAGCGGGCCTATGACGCTGTTCGGGCCATCTTGCGGGCCGAACGGTTGAAGCAACACCGCTCGCCGGCTATCGGCCCTTTGATCGATGGCATGGTCGGTGATCTGAAGACGGTGCTTGCTTCGGGCGAGTGACGCCTGGCGCAACGAGCGGGGTGTCGGCAAGTTTTTGGTGAGGCGCGCGGGAACAACCAAAACATGTTCGGCCGTTTGAGATCTTTTGCTCATGGAACAGAGAGCCAAATCCGGAGCACACGACTTTCTGCTCGGGTCGGGGCAATAAAGCTCCTTCCTCAGGCGTTTCGTCTTCGGGAAAAGGCGTTGGCAAGTCCGACAAATGCGCCAATGTCGAGCGTTTCGGCGCGGGCGGTTCCCTCAATACCCGCATCAGCCAGAAGTTGATCGGTATCGGCCGAAAGTCCCTTCAAACTGGCGCGGAGCATCTTGCGCCGTTGTCCAAACGCCGTGGCGGTGACTGTTTCCAGGGCCTTGAGATTGCATGGAAGCGGCGACGGATTGGGGGTGAGCTGAATGAGGGTCGATGTCACTTTCGGCGGCGGTGTGAAGGCCTTCGGGCCGATGTCGAAGAGTTTGCCGCTTGTGCACCGCCACCCGGCCAGTAGCGCCAGGCGGCCATAGGCCTTGGTCCCCGGACCCGCGATGATCCGCTCAGCCACCTCTTTCTGGAACAACAACGTCAACGACGACCAAAATGGCGGCCAGTTTTCCGTGGTGATCCAGTTGATCAGAAGCTGTGTCCCAACGTTGTAGGGCAGGTTCGCAACGATCTTGATCGGACCTTCCCCATTGAGACCGGAGGGATCAAAGGTCAGCGCGTCCGCGTTTAGAACGTCCAGTCGCCCCGGGTAGTGCTCGGAGACTTCCGAAAGGGCCGGAAGGCAACGGGGATCCTTTTCAATAGCCACGACGCGCTTTGCCCCGGCCGCCAGCAGCGCTCGGGTGAGGCCTCCGGGACCGGGGCCAATCTCTAATACGGTGGTGTTTGAGAGATCACCGGCCGATCGCGCAATCCGCATGGTCAGATTGAGGTCCAGGAGAAAATTCTGTCCGAGCGCCTTGCGGGCGTTGAGGCCATGGGCCGCAATGACGTCACGCAGCGGCGGCAAATCGTCGATTTGGGCCATCGGCTTTAGATCGCAGCGGGATCGGAGAGGACCGCCGCCAGCCGCAGCGACGCGGCAAAACTGTCGATCCGCGCCCGGCCGGTTCCGGCGAGCGAATAGGCAGTGCCGTGATCAGGGGACGTGCGCACAAAGGGCAGGCCGAGCGTAACATTGACCGCTTCGTCGAAGCCGATTGTCTTGGCCGGCACAAGAACCTGGTCATGGTACATGCCAATTGCACAATCGTAGCTCGCGCGCGCCTCAGGATGAAACAGCGTGTCGGCCGGATACGGACCGGTGGCCACTATTCCCTCGCGGTTGAGCTGGGCAATGGCCGGCGTGATTAGTTCGCGCTCTTCGGTGCCAATCGTACCGTTTTCGCCGGCGTGGGGATTGAGACCGCAAAAAGCAAGACGCGGGTCGGCGATGCCGAACCGGTCCTTGAGGTCTTGATGGACAATGCGTGCGGTCTCGACGATGAGGGTCTTGCTGAGCGCTCGCGGCACATCGGCAAGCGGGATGTGGATGGTCACCGGAACGACCATAAGCTCCGGGCCGGCAATCAACATCACTGGCCGTTGCGATGGAACATCCCAGAGCTCGTCACCCAGAACACCAAGATACTCCGTATGTCCCGGATAGTCGAAACCGGCCTGATAGAGCGCGGATTTGGTGATCGGATTGGTGACCACAGCGCAAGCACGGCCGGCCCGCACATCCTCCACGCACGCCCGGATCGAGGTGATAACGCTGTCAGCGGCCGCTTCCTGTTCCACGCCGGGCATGTCGGTAATAGCCGCGCCGGTCGACACGACGGGCAGGTTTTTCGTGAAGGCCCCATTGGCTTCATGCGGATCCACGCGCGCGATCGGCACTTTTAGCCCGAGCCGCGCGGCTCTTTGCTCCAGAAAACCGGGGTCGGTCCGAATATAAAAAGCGGGCAGTTGAAGCGCTTTACGCCGGGTCCACGCCAATAGCGTCAGGTCCGGCCCTATGCCCGCTGGCTCTCCGGATGTGACGGCCAGCGGCAGGTCTGCATGTACCATCGGCGGCTACCGTTCAACAATGGTCGCGCTGCGGCGCAATTCCATCAGGTAACGCCTCGACAGGCTCTCGCCTTCTCGTTCCCGCAATTCGCTTTCCATGGCCGTCCGCGCGGCAATATCGGACGCGATTTCACGTTTGCCGCAAACCGCCACCATCTCATAACCAACGTCAGTGGGCACCGGCTGGGTCAGGCGGCCCGGATCGGTTTCACCAATCCGCTCACGCAAAGGGGAAGGAATTTCCGTCTCAAGCCGCCGGCCGATCGGTTTCATGACCACTTCCTTGTATTGGCCAAGAACGGCCCCTGGGTCTTCGCAGCCGTTGAACTCGCGTCTGATCGCGTTGCTTTCCCGCAGACGCTGGTTCCGGAAGCTCTTTGACGATTTTGCCGGAACGACCACAATCAACTGCTGGAGATTGTATTCGATGCTGACGTTTTTGGTTTCGTCGTCGGATTTCCGAAGCGCGGCGATCACTTCGGATTCAGAAATGTTGATCTGGCTGCGGAACCGGCGCTGAACCGTTTGCTGCCAGGCGATTTGCGCGCGGAGGCGGTCTTTCAGCGTTTGGGGATTCACGCCGCCCTGGCGCAGCGCCTGAGACAATTGCGATGTGGACAGTTTGACGTTTCGGGCAAGGTTTCCGTACGCATTGTCGACCTGTGAACTGGAGACGGAGATGCCAAGCCGGTCCGCTTCTGTCAGCTTGATTTGGTCGTCGATCAGTTCCTGCTCCGCGTCGCGGCGGGATGCGGCCGCGGATTTGCGCTGGGTGAGGCGGATTAATCGGGCGCGCTGGTTGATGTCGTACGACGTGATTGCCTTGTCGTTCACGATCACCTTGATCGTGGCCTGAGCCACGGCCGGCGCCGGGCTGGCCATGGCCATGAGAAACAGTAGGAGGAACGAAAGCGCAGTCGGTCGCATTTTATTCTTGCCTGTACCTGGAGCCCGGCATGATCGCGCCACCGCTGACCGGGATTAAGAACCATGTCGCACACCACGGCCACATTTTCAAAGGTTCCGGCACGCAACCCGCACACTGTGGCATCTTGAGGGCAATCCGTGGACAGCAGAAGGTCGCAGCGTCTTCTGCCCGGCGCGGCAGCGGTCAGTTCGCCACTTCGGTCGAGACTTGCGTATTGCCGATGGTCCGCAGACCCACCCGCAGGAACAACGTCCGGTCGACGGTGTTGGCGTTGTTGCGGCTGCGGTCTTCCCCGTAGGAGACCGAGATCGAGAAGCCCTCGTCATCGTAGCCGACGCCGAACCCGTCCTGGACAAGGTCCTTGTTTTCCAGATCGTAGCGGAGCGACCCGAAAACCCGCCAGTTTTCCTGCAGTTGTAAGCTGGCCGATCCAAGCACCTCTTCGCGTGGCGTGTCGATGCCGACATCAGGTTGCGCGTTCAAAAACGCATAGGCGATGGAAGACACGACGGGTCCGTAGCGGCCGGAGGCCTGAGCCTGAAGGCGGTTCACGGAAAAGTCGTCATCGTCAAATCGGGCGTGGGCGCCGACCTTGAAGCCGTAGCGCGTATCCACATAAAGGCTCCCTACATAGTCGGATTCGCTGCTGGCGAGCCCGGAATCAGCGGCCGCGCCCAGAAGGTCGGGGACCGCATAGGAGTTGTCGCCCGCCAGGTGATAGGACCGGCCGAACATGGCCGTAAGGTAGTGACCCTGGTCCAATTGAAACCGGTAGTTCAATCCAACATTCAAGCGCGTGCCGCCTTCGGCCCGGTCAAATCCGGAGAACTTGTCGTAGTCAAACAACGTGGTTGAATCGAAGACGAGACTTTGTGCATCGTCGTTCGGCAATTCCCCAATACGTTGTTCGTCCGGTCGCACGATGATCTGGGCGACCGGCTCCAGGATTTGATTGCCGCCTTCAAAGGTGGCGATGAACGGATACCGGTATTCCAAACCGGCGGCCGGCATCATGCGGCCGACAAAGGATTCGCCCGTCAGTTCGGACACGTCGTTGTCGGCCGATGCAAGCCAGAACAAATCGCCCTTGATATAGGCAAACGGCGTGAACGACTGACCCATCGGATCAATCAGGGTGCGGCGCCAATCCGCGCCAAGCGACAGGCGCGAGAACGTTCCGTCGACGCCGCGGAACCGGTTGTTGCCGTTCACGGAAAAAGCGTCGGTTTCCGCCCGGGTCAAGGACGTGAAATTGCCGGTCAGGGCCAGTTCGCCATCGGCGATCGGGTCGGCGAAGACGTAGTCGTAGTCGATGACCGGCAATACGAACGGCTGTTTGTCCTGCAGAGAGCTGCCGACCGGCGAAAACGGCGGTGACGGCGCGTCGAATTTCCCGTTGGTGACGTAGTCTTCCTGCGAAATCGAGAAGGCGTAGCCTTTGAACGTCAGGCTGTTGCGGTTTGTATAGCCTTCCAGAAAAATCTCGGAGGTTTCGTTGTTGTCGTTGAAGCTGACAAAGGAATAGTCCTTCAAAAACACGCGATCGCTTTTGTAGGTCAGATCCCAGCCGTAGAACCAGTGATCGGTCAGGCTGAAGTTGCCGGTTGTCTTGAACGCGCCCCGCCAGCGTTCGTCGCCGCTCGTTCCGGCAAACTCGCTTGGCCGCGCCTGAAAGAGCCCGGCGCCCGAGACGGTGTACTGGCCGCTGGCAAGACGGTGGCGGAATGTCGCATCCCCGAGCACGCCCTGCCTGGTCATCGGGGTGAGGGCCGTTGTCAGATCGTAATGCGGGTCGAGTGCCCAGTAATAGGGTACGGTCACGCCATATCCCAACGTGTCCGAGATCACGCCGCTCGGCATGAGAAAACCCGATTTCCGTTTGACCGTCGGATCGGGCATCGACAAGAACGGTACATAGGCGATCGGCGTTCCGAAGAACTCCAGCGAGGCGTCCTCGTAATAGATCGTCCGCGCCTGCTGGTCGTGAATAATGGTCGCGGCCTTGATCCGCCACAGCGGCGGTTTGTCCGGTGGCGTGGTTGGCCGCGTGTAGACCGTGTAGGTGCCGTTCGTGAACGTGGTGACGTTGCCGTCCTGCCGTGTCGCGCTTTCGGCGAGAAAGCGCGTGCGCTGCGGTGTGTCGAGACGCAGCGCCCGGGCAAAACCGTTGGCAAGATCTTCCGACAGCGTCAGTTCCTCGGTGCGCAGGACATTGCCGCCCGGCTCAATCATAATGACGTTGCCGCGGGCGGTCAGGAGGCTCTCGCGCCGGTCAAAGACGATCTGGTAAGCCTGGACCGTGATCCCGTCGTAAAAGACTTGGACGCTGCCCGTCGCAATGATCAGATCCCGGTCAAAATCATAGGTGATCTGATCGGATTCAAGCAGTAGTTCGGCGTTCGGATCGAGCTGGTCAACGAGTGCGGTATCTGTCGTCACTTGCCCTTGGGCGAGCGGAACGGAGACGCAAACGGGAACGATCGCGGCAATTGCGGCAACGCATGCGCGGACACAGGACCGCGCGGCCGGGCGGGCAGACTTCATACAGACGGGGCATGCGAGAGGATTGCGCGTCAATATCCCGTCACCCGTCTTCCTGATGCAGCAGGACCGTCAAACCCATCAGAACTCCAAAAATACCAGGCGCCCACGCAGCAACAATCGGGGGCACGATGCCGGCCCCTCCAAAATCCTTCGCAAGCTCTGAAAGAACGTAAAGCACGAAGCCAGCAAGGATTCCACCCAGAATCATCCGCCCAAGCCCTCCGAAGCGTGAAACCCTTAAGGAAACCGCGGCGGCAATCACGATCATTGCCGCCAAAAGCAACGGGCGCGCCAGAAGCGTTTGATATTGAAGCGTATATCGGTACGCCGGCAGCCCAGCGTTGCGGGCAAGCTCGATGAAGCGCGGAAGGTTCCAGAACGAGATCGATTCAGGAGACCCGATGCTCTCGCGCACTTCTGTGGCGGTCAAGAACGTGCTGATCTCATATCGTCCATAGGACTGCGGATCGCGTTCGGTCGTGTAGACGGTGACATCGGTCAAATTCCAGATTTCATGACCGAGCCGGGCTTCCCGCGCCTCAATCCGTTCTTTGAAGGTCCCGTCCCGATCAAACGCGAATATGGTGACGTTCAACAGCCGTGTCCCATTGTCGACAAGCTGTTTGGCAAGCAGAACCGATTCGCCGTCCAGGCCATCCTGCCGGACCCAGACATCGTTCGTTGTCTGGAGAAGGAAGTTTTGCTCCGACCCGAAAAGGCCCGCGGCGACATCATCGGACCGCTGTTGCAGCCACACCGCTGCCGGATTGTAGACCGTGACCGCGAAGACGCCGATCGCCAGCCCGACGGCAATGGCGGGCAGGGTGAATTGCCAGACCGAGATACCGCTGGCCCTGGCGACGACGAGCTCCAGCGCCCGCGACAGGCTGACAAACGCCGCGATCGACCCGAACAGAACAACAAACGGGATGACCTGTTCAAGCAGCAGCGGCACGCGCAAGGCGGAGATCATGCTGACACGCAGCACGGTAAATCCCTCCCTATCGCCGCCGCGCCGTACAAGCTCCAGCACATCGAACAGGAAAATCAGGGCGGCCGCGAGCAAGAATAGGCCCAAAATCGCTTTGAAGAACCGGCCGGAAAAATACCCGGCAAGTGTGCGCCCGAGGATCATGACAGGCCGCCTTCTCGCCGCGCGCCGAACCGGGCGGCCCAACGGTCGCCGGTGTCCAGGATCAGTTCGTTCAACCGGACCAGCCAGGCCGGACCGGGGCGCCGGCTTTCGCGCAAGACGAACCACAATGCGATCGCCATCCCCAAAAGCGGTACGGCGTAGAGCGCGGCCAAAAGCCCTGCGTTGGCCCCGCCAATGGCCGTAACGGCAAATCCACTGGTGCGCAGCAACAGGCAACTGGCGATCGCGCCAATCACCGCCAGTCCTCGGCTTTCCCGGGTTGTGCGGGCCTTGCCGAGAAACGCGAAAACGATCAAGGCAAAAGCGATGCAATAAAGCGGCTGGCTCAACCGGTCATTCAACTCGATCTGAAGCTTGTCCGGGTTTTGAAGCGCATAGGCGTCGTTCCGATCGGGACGGATCAGATTGAAGGTCGACCGTTCGCTCGCCTTGAAAGTCGGTTCCGAGGCCTCTGGAATGAGGTTGGATAGATCGAAGGCATAGGACTGGAACCGGACGATAGATATGTCGCCTTCGTTTTGCGGTTTTCGCTGAATCGTACCGTTTTGCATGACCAGCAACGTGCGGTCGGCGGCCTCGACAATGCGGCCGGTTTCCGCCTGGTAGGTGAAGGCGGTGTCGGGATCGCGAATGTCATGGAGCAGGAGCCCGTCCAAGGTTCCGCTGCCGGACCGGTTGCGGATGTGGAAGGTCAGCCCATCCTCGACGGTGATGAAACGTCCGGGTTTGACGATGTTTGCAACGAGATCCGCCCGAACGCGTGTGATTTCCTTGCGCAGTTCGGCGAGCCCCAGCGGAGAGAAATAGAGCGCCATGCTTGCGCTCAATGCCGCGATCGCGACCGCGAACAGAAGAACCGGTTTCAGCACCAGGAAACGCGATCCGCCGGTGGCATCGATGACAATAAGTTCGCTGTCGCCCGACAACGCATTGAGAACGACGATCAGCGCGATCATCAGCGCGAAGGGGGCGACGATGACCAAAAGGAACGGCATGGCCAGCATCGTGATGCCGATGAACTGGACGATCGTTTGCCCTTTTGATGTCACAAGATCGAGCTGACGCAGGGCCTGAGTCGCCCAAACAACCCCTGTCATGGCGGTGACAGCCATGATGAACGCGAAAAACGCCCGGCGGATGATATATCGCTCAAGGGTTTTCATGCGGGCCGGTGCGCCTTCGCCTGACGTTGCTCAAACAATGGGTTAACCAGCCAATAGCACGGATTTTGGTGAATGGCCTCTCAACAAAAATGGTTAACAGCGGTTTCTTTTGCCAGTGCTTGCCCGGCCGCGTGTGCGGCGCCATCATAAGACCTTGAACGAACCAACAATCCGCGCGTCCGGCTGAGCCTCCAGTCGAACGGTTAGCCGACCAAACGCGCGCCGCCATGGGAACAGCAAATGACAGATCTCGCCAAGCTCACCTTCGTGAAACGCGCCACACCAAAAAAGGGGACCGCAGTTGTTTTCCTGGACGCGGATTTGCGCGGGGGCGCCGTGGTCAGCGAGCTTTTCTCAGGTGACCCGGACCGGATCGCCCATTTGGCCAAGATATCCGGTTTTACCGGAAAAAAAGCCACCGTGATCGATCTGATCGCGCCGGCCGATATGCCGGTTGATCGGCTTTTGGTCGTCGGTCTTGGGGCAACGGCGGAATTGTCCGAAGCCGATTGGCTGAAGCTTGGCGGGTCCGTCTGTTCGGCGCTTCAAAACGCCAAGACCAGCGATGCGATGATTGTCATGGAAACGGCCGACGGGGAGGTGCCGGATGCTGCCGCTGCCGCCACGTTCGCCATGGGCCTGAAATTGCGGGCCTATAAATTTGATACCTATAAATCCAAGAAGTCGGATGCTGATTCAAAGCCTACCGCGATAAAAGTGCAGATCGGGGTGGCGGACACAAGGGCGGCCAAAAAGGCCTGGGCAGCGAAGGACGGCATTGCCGATGGCGTGTGCCTTGCGCGCGATTTGGTGAATGAGCCCGCCAACATTCTGGGCCCGGTTGAGTTCGCGAAAAAGGCGGCCGAACTCGAAGAACTTGGCGTTGATGTCGAAATCCTCGGCGACAAGGAACTGAAGAAACTCCAGATGAACGCACTTTTGGGCGTTGCCCAGGGGTCGGTAAAGCCTTCACGGCTTGTCGTCATGCGCTGGAACGGCGGAAAGAAGGGCGCCGCGCCCGCGGCTTTTGTTGGTAAGGGCGTGGTTTTTGACACGGGCGGTATTTCAATCAAACCAGCCGGCGGCATGGAAGAAATGAAGGGTGACATGGGCGGCGCAGCAACTGTTGTCGGCCTCCTGCACGCGGTCGCCGCGCGCAAGGCCAAAGCCAATGTCATCGGTGTCATCGGTCTTGTCGAAAATATGCCCGACGGCAATGCCCAACGGCCGGGCGATATTGTCACCGCCATGTCCGGCACAACGATCGAGATCTTGAACACCGACGCGGAAGGCCGGTTGGTCCTGGCCGATGCGCTTTGGTACACGCAAGAAAAATACAAACCCGCCTGCCTGATCGATCTGGCGACCCTGACGGGTGCCGTGATCGTGGCCCTCGGCCATCATCACGCCGGCCTCTATGCCAACGATGACGATCTTGCCGCGAAAATTACGGCGGCGGCCGAGGCGACCAGCGAGGCGGTCTGGCGGATGCCGTTATCCAAGGACTACGACAAGATGATCGACACGCCCAATGCCGATGTGAAAAACACCGGCGGGCGATGGGCCGGGTCGATCACGGCGGCGCAGTTTCTTCAACGGTTCGTCAAAGACGGCGTCCCTTGGGCGCATCTCGATATCGCCGGAACGGCGTTTTCGGCGCCAAAGACTGACATCAGCCAAGGCTGGGCGTCCGGATATGGTGTCCGGCTGCTGGACCGGTACATCGCTGACAACCACGAACGGTAGCGGAACAGCGGCCGCGTTTGTTCGCTAATGGCCTGGCCGTCTGCCGAGGTGCTCGGCCGGCCGGGGCTTTCTCCGGCGTATGCGTGGAATGACGCCAAACCTCGTGTCCGGCTTGTATACGCTCAAAACCGCAGCGCCCGCTTGGCCGGGATACCGGTAAAACGTGGCCGCCGCCGCTGCGGTGAATGAGAATTGCCCAAAGATCAGCAGGTTTTATAGGCCTGACAGGCGGTCGCGGGCTCGGTGACAATCAATCCCATGCCCGCCGTCGCACCGGCCATGACGCAAACCAGCGCGAAAAAAACAACAACACGTGTTGCCATTCATTCCCCCAACTCAACACAACCAAAGGACCGCCGATTGATGATTCGTCCCGAATCCCTGAAGACGGTGTTTAGCCGTTCGACATTTGCGAAGCGTTAATGATACGACTCGGTTGCCAAGTCCACGGCGGAGATGACACTCCAAATCACTCCTCCGGGCAGTGTTGCGAAACTGCACCAGGCGGCGACGTGGATGGCTTCGCAAGGGTGTCTTGGTCGTGACCGTTGAGGTTGTTTTTTATCACCTGCTCCACAAGCCGCTGGAAGCTGCGCTGCCCCAGCTTCTGCACAAGTGCCTTGACCGCGGTTGGGCGGTTGTCGTGCAGACCGGCTCTGTGGAGCGATGCGCGGCGCTCGATTCGCACCTTTGGACCTTCACAGACGACAGTTTTCTGCCGCACGGAACCAAGCAGGACGGGCATGCGGACAAACAGCCGATTTATCTGACCAGCGAGGCCGACAATCCGAACAACGCCGATGTCCGCTTTCTCGTCGACCGTGCCGTTGTGCCGCCGCTTTCAGGTTATAAACGCGCCATATTCATGTTCGATGGCCGGGACGAGGACGCGGTGCGGGACGCCCGCCAAAGCTGGGCGGCCGCCAAGGCGGAAGGGTTTAACGTGACGTACTGGCAGCAGACCCAGGCCGGGGGGTGGGAGCAAAAGGCGTGACGAAATCCGTGCATCAGGACCAAGCATTCATGGCGCGCCGCGATGCGGCCCGCCAGCGGATCGATCAGCTCACCGGTGCGCTTGGCGGCGCGGCGAAAGACCGTCTGGCGTGGTTCCACACCGTCTACAGGGAAGCTGCTGGCGACCCGGCGGCGATTCCCTGGGCGGACCTTGCGCCCAAACAGGTCCTGATGGAATGGCTTGCGGACAATCCGGGCAAGGGGCGGAGGGCGATCGACATTGCCTGCGGTCTCGGCGACAATGCAGAGGCCCTGTCGGCCGCCGGATACCGGACGACGGCCTTCGACCTTGCCGAAGAGGCCATCGACTGGGCGAAGACCCGGTTCCCGGAAAGCCGGGTTGATTACCGGGCCGCGGACCTGTTCGATCTTCCGGCGGACTGGACCGCCGCGTTCGATCTGGTTCACGAGTGTTACACGGTCCAGGCACTTGACGGTGACATGCGAAACCGTGCTGCCGATGCGATCGCGGCGTTGGTCGCGCCGGGCGGTAAGCTTGTCTTCATCAACCGGTCCCGCGAAGAGGGCAGCGAGGCGAAGGGACCGCCATGGCCAGTGGTTCCGTCCGAATGGCGCCGCTTCGCCGATCTCGGACTGGAGCCGGTGTCGGAGCGTTTCTATACGATTGAGCGCCCGGACCGGACGATTCCCCATGTCATGGCTGTGTTCCAGCGACCAGCATAGGACACATTTGAAAGGGAGATCATGACCAAGCTCAAAGTCTCATCCGCCGAACTGGTACAGCGTGCCCGAGCGCGGATCACGGAGGTCGATACCACCGAGGCGATTGCATTAGCGGCCGACCCGGGCGTCGTGTTTGTCGATCTGCGCGATGTGCGCGAACGCCAGCGGTCCGGCTTCATTCCCGGCAGCTTCCACTGTCCTCGCGGTATGGCCGAATTCTGGATCGATCCGGACAGCCCTTACTTCAAGCCCGTGTTCGCCGAGGACAAGCGGTTCATTTTCCATTGCGCGTCCGGCTGGCGATCGGCTCTGACCGTGGCGGCGTTGAACGACATGGGCTTTGAAGCGTCCCACTTGAAGGACGGCTTCAGCGATTGGGCCAAACAGGGCGGCCCGGTCGAGACACCGGATACCTGATCATGCCAGCCGGCTGAGCAGCGGCGGCACCTTGCCGATGTGATCCAGCCGGTGGAACCGCTCATTTGCAGAAGGATCGCCGGCTTCTTCCAGCGCCCATGTGATTTCATAGGGCACATGGACGGCGTAGGCGCCGGCCGCAAGCGCCGGCAGGATGTCGGATTTCAGCGAATTGCCGATCATCATCGCCCGGTCCACACCGTTACCATGGCGGCCGAACAGCGTCCGGTAGGTCTCGGCGTTCTTTTCTGTGACGACCTCGATCGCATCAAAAAAGACATCAAGACCGGAGGCGGTGATCTTGCGTTCCTGGTCGAACAGATCGCCCTTTGTGATGAGCACCATACGATATCGGCCGTTCAGCGCGCGTAGTGTATCTTCCACATGCGGCAGCGGATCGACGGGATGGGAGAGCATCTCCCGCCCGGCGGCCAGAAGGTCCGCAATCACATCTGCCGGCACCTTTCCATCTGTCACTTCAATGGCGGTTTCGATCATCGACAAGGTGAAACCCTTGATGCCGTATCCATAGTGCGACAGGTTTCGCCGTTCTGCCGCAAGCAAGCGGTCCTTTAAATCCGTTTCGGCCGAGAACTCTGAAAGAAGCGCAGCGAACCGGTCCTCGGTCAGTTTGAAGACACGCTCGTTGTGCCAGAGCGTGTCGTCGGCATCAAATCCGAGCGTCGTCAGGCTGGCCATCAGCCCGCCTCCTCGTATTCGGCGGACAGCTCAAGCCAGTCTTCCTCGGTCTTGACAAGTTTCTTCTCGCAATGGGCGCGCTCCTTGGCGAATTTAGCGGCCCGATCCGGGTCTTCCTTGAAAAACGCGGGGTCGGCGAGCGCGTCGTCCAGCTTGGCAATTTTGTCCTGAAGCCGCTGCATTTCTTTCTCCGCAGCTTCAATTTTTTGCTTCAAGGGCTTGAGCTGACTCCGCTTTTGAGCGGCGTCGCGGCGCTTTTCCTGTGCGGATCCTTTCGCGTCGACAACATTTGAGGCTGTCTTATTGGGGGTGTCGTTGCCTTGCAGGATCAGCCGCCGGTAGTCCTCCATGTCGCCGTCATAGGGCCAGACGCCGCCCTCCGCGACAAGCCAGAGGCGGTCCGCGCAGGCTTCGACCAGATGCCTGTCGTGGCTGATCAGGATAACCGCGCCTTCAAATGCGTTGAGCGCAAGCACCAGCGCTTCGCGCGCATCGATGTCGAGGTGATTGGTCGGCTCATCGAGAATTAGAAGATGCGGCCCGTGGAATGTGGCCAGTCCAAGAAGCAGCCGGGCTTTTTCTCCGCCCGACAGGTCTTTCGCCGGCGTGTCCATGCGGTCGGTCGGAAGTCCGAACTGAGCCACGCGTGAACGGACTTGAGTTTCGGTTGCAACCGGCATGAGGTCGCGGACGTGATCAATCGGGCTTTCTAAGGGACGAAGTTCATCGAGCTGGTGCTGGGCAAAGAACGCGATCTTGAGTTTGGACGCCTTGACGATGGTCCCGGCCAGCGCGGGAAGCCGGTCCGAAATCAGCTTCGCGAACGTGGACTTGCCGTTTCCGTTCGCACCCAGAAGCGCGATCCGGTCGTCCGTGTCGATATTCAAGGTGAGGTGCCGGAGCACCGTCGTGTCGTCATAGCCTGTCGACACTTGGTCCAATTTGAGGATCGGCGGGGCCAAACGGCCCTTTGGATTGGGCAACTGGATCGGACGGCTGCTTTCCTCGGTCAGCGCGGCGATCGGTTCCATTTTTTCCAGCATTTTCAGCCGGGCCTGGGCCTGACGGGCTTTGCTGGCCTTGTACCGGAACCGGTCCACAAACGACTGGATATGTTTGCGCTGGGCGTCCTGCTTTTCCCGCGCCTTTTGCTGAAGGACCATCGCTTCGCGCCGCTGCCGGTCGAAACTGTCATATCCGCCCGAATAGTAGGTTAGCTGGCCGTGTTCGAGATGCACGATGCCATCCACGGCCTTGTTCAAAAGATCGCGGTCATGCGAGATCAACAGTACTTGGTGCGGATACCGGGAGACGTAGTTTTCCAGCCAGAGGGTGCCTTCAAGATCGAGATAGTTGGTCGGTTCGTCGAGAAGCAGGAGGTCGGGTTCGGAAAACAGGACGGCCGCCAGTGCGACCCGCATGCGCCAGCCGCCCGAAAACGCCGCGCACGGCCGCTGTTGCGCCGCCGCATCAAAGCCAAGTCCCGACAGGATGGCGCCCGCCCGCGCCTCGGCCGAATGGGCACCGATGTCGGCGAGCCTTGTGTGGATCTCCGCGATCCGGGTCGGGTCGATCTCTGTCTCGGCCTCCGACAAAAGGCGGCTGCGCTCCGTGTCGGCGGCAAGAACCACATTCAGCAGGCTGTCGTCGGTCCCCGGCGCTTCCTGGGCAACCTGTCCGATGCGCGCCCGTTTGGGGATCTGCACCGCGCCCGATTCCGGCGAAAGATCACCGGTGATCAGTTTGAACAGTGTCGATTTTCCCGCACCATTGCGGCCAACGAGGCCGGTCTTGGCCCGGGCCGGCAAGGTCACGGAGGCCTTGTCGATCAAAAGCCGGCCGCCGATGCGGTAGGTCAGGTCGGATATCTGCAACATGGGCCGGATGTTTGGCGGAGCCGACGTCAAGATGCAAGCCGGAACGCGTATTACGGGAGGGGCCGGAACGTTATGCGGCTCATCATAAAAGCGACATCGGGCCGTCACCGCGGTGTCACCGCGCCCGCCTATGCCCTTTTCCGGACTTGCCAGAAATACGGAGGCGGGAATGAAAAGTACACTTCTTGCAACGGTCGCGGTCTTCAGCTTCGCATCGTTGGCTTTTGCCGAGGAAACAACCGAATACCCGGCCCAATTGGTCGGTCACGCCGTGTTGCCGGCCCAGACCTTGATCCCTGCGCCGGCGGACGCGCCCGAGGCTTTGCAAGTGTCGGGCAAATTCACCGAGCGCGGGAATCCCGCGCGCCTTGGTGCCGCGCCGACAACCGACGGCAGCGCGTTACCGTTCGCCGGCCAGCCGGTGCAAGGATTTTCCGGCATCCGCCACATTGGAGATGGCCGGTATTATGTTCTGACCGACAACGGTTTCGGATCAAAGGCCAATTCGCCAGATGCCATGCTGTTTTTCCATGTTCTGTCGCCGGACTTTACCAGCGGTGACGTGACCATCAAGACCACCACTTTCCTGCGCGACCCGAACAAGGTCATTCCGTTCCATATCGCCATGGAGGCCTCGGACAGCCGCTATCTCACTGGAGCCGACTTTGATGTTGAGGGCTTTCAGGTTCTGGACGGCAAGATCTATATCGGTGACGAGTTCGGCCCGTATCTGATCGTCGCGGATACCGAGACCGGTGTCGTGGAGGCCTTCCATGAGACCTTTCTTGGCGATAAAAAACTGATGTCGCCGGATCACTACCAGATCCGGGCCGGAAATCCGGACACGCCGGAAACGGCGGCCAATGTGAAGCGCTCGCGCGGCTATGAGGGCTTCGCCGTCTCCATGGACGGAAAGACGCTCTATCCGCTGCTGGAAGGACCGGTCTGGGACGAAGCCGCCGGGGACTATGAGCGCGTCGATGGCAATGAGGCCCTTCGGCTTTTGGAATTCGACGTTGCCACCCAATCCTGGACCGGAAGCAGCATGCTGTACCGCCTGGAGCAGGACGGCAATGCCATCGGTGACTTTAACATGATCGATGCAACCCGCGGTCTGGTCATTGAGCGCGACTGGGGACAGGGCGATGCGGAACGGGCCTGCGCCGACGGGGCGAGCGAAACCTGCTTTGAAACGCCGGCCGGCTTCAAGCGTGTCTACATGATTGATATGAAGGGCGTCGAATACGGACAGCCGGTTCACAAGGTCGGATACATCGATCTTTTGAACATCCAGGACTTCGACAGCCTGGCCCGGATCGGCAAACGGGACGATGGCCGGTTCACCTTCCCGTTCGTGACCATCGAAAATGTCGATCGGGTCGATGAGGAGCACATCATCGTCGGCAATGACAACAACTTCCCGTTCTCCAAGGGCCGCGATCCGGTCGCCCTGGACAACAACGAACTGATCCTTTTGAAAGTGAGCAACTTTCTGAACGCGGCGGCTGAATAAGCCCCGCTTGAGCGGCCACGAGGATAAAGATCTGAGCGGCCACGACGATGAAGATCGCGCGGCTAAAACGACCGCGCGATTTTCTTATTTTGGAAGCGCGCTGGCGTCGGAGGTATCATCGGGCTCCGCCAGCACGTCCAGATAGATCCAGGCAAAGCCCTCCACCAGTTCGTAACATAGGGTCATTTCGCGCGCGCCCGGATCCCAATAGGCGTTCTCCACACCACAGGCGGTGGCTGTGAAGGTGACCGGCACGGGCAGCTCGTAAAGATCATCGAGTTCCTTCGCCACGTTCTCCATCAGCATGCTCTCGCGCAGGAAAAGCGCCATTGTTCCAAGACCTGCCGGCGCGTCGCCATAACTGACACTGATCTTGTCGCCGGTCGTGTTTTCGGCCCGAAGATAAGGATCGGTGATGGCCTCCCAGGAATCCGCGGCCTGTTCATAATCGAACACGCATCGCTCGATCCGGTCCTCCGGCAGGCCCAGTTCAACTGCAAGATCCTGGAACACATCGGGATCCGCGCCGACCATGAGGCACAGCGTCTGAAATCCCCGCTGCTGGTCGAGATCGTGTTCTCCGTAAAAAATCAGATCCTCATAGGTGTCTTCGGCGATCAGGAACCAGCCGACCATCGCGTTGATCAGGAGAATATCCATGTCTTCGGTGTCGGCGCCGAGCATGGTGACGGTCGCAAGGTTGTCGACCGCGTCTTCCTCTTGCCCGAGGATCGGCAGCTCGAGTTCGGACACCAGCATATGCCCCGCCTCGTGATAGAGCGTGAACAGGGCGTTTCCGGCAACGAATGTGAAGAGTTCTTCGAGTTGATCCGATGAAAGCGCGGCAAGCTCCGTGTCGAGGTTCGGCGCTTGTGCGGACACCGGCTGAGCCGCGATCGGAAGAGGCGCGGCTAGGAGCGCCAGGGCGAGGATGGACGTTCTGACCAAGTGGATCTTTTTGAAAAGGGTACCCGCCGACGGGAAGGAGAAACATGCAAACATCGATTGGCCCTGACAGGTTTCGGGCACCTTAGACCTCAACACCGGACGAGGCCAAGCTCCGGTTGGATATCGCGGACAACTTCGGTCGTCGACGCGGCGTGGTCGGGTATAGAACCATTGAGGATCCGGACCAGAAGCAGTGATCTTTCGCGGCAAGACCTGTGACATGGAAATGTCACGGCCTCGCCCCTTGCAGGCGCAGAAGTGGACCGCTATTAAGGCCGCGATTTTCCGAACGGCGAAGCTGGTCCTCCAGCTTGTGTTGATCGGCGCCCGTGCTTAATGCGGGCGCTGCAATGCGCCGCAACCTTGAAACAGAAAGACACGACCCATGGCGATTGAACGCACGTTTTCCATGATCAAGCCCGACGCCACCAAGCGCAATCTGACCGGGGCCATCATCAAGAAGCTTGAGGACGCTGGTTTGCGCGTCGTCGGGTCCAAGCGGGTTTGGATGTCCCTGCGCGAAGCCGAAGCGTTTTATGCCGTTCACAAGGAACGTCCGTTTTTTGGTGAACTGACCGAGTTCATGTCCTCCGGTCCAACGGTCGTGCAGGTGCTTGAAGGCGAGGACGCGATCGCCAAGAACCGCGAAGTCATGGGCGCGACCAATCCGGCGGAAGCAGCCGAAGGCACGATCCGGAAGGAATTTGCACTGTCGATTGGCGAAAACTCCGTCCATGGCTCCGACGGCCCGGATACCGCCCGCGAAGAGATCGCCTTCTGGTTTTCCGGCACCGAACTGGTCGGCTGAGAACCAAGCAGAAATTGACCGAAGTCTGATCGGGGCCGGCGCACATGCGCCGGCCCCGATACATTTTGATACACTCCGATACACACCGGCCCTCGCAAGTCCCTGATGGAATGAATAGATTTTTGGTGTCGAGGGCGACGTATTCAGGAGAACACCATGCGCATGAGCGTCACAGTCTTGAGCGCGCTGCTTGCCACGTCCGCTCTGTTCCCACCCGGTTTGACCTCGGCCGCATTGGCCCATGATGGCGATCATCCAATTGCGGGTGAGACAGAACCGGAGACGGAAGGCCTGACCGATCAGCTTTGGGACTTGTTGCTGCCGCAGGCGGACGCTGCCGCCACGATCGGCGTCCAGGGGAATTACCGTACGATCCGCGCGAACGGTTATCCAAACAAGGCGCCGGGCCAATTTCCGAACCGTAACAATCCGCACAGCATTTCGAAAAAGAACTACAGCCTGAAGGTCCCGCTCAACCCGACAAAGCGCGGGCGGGCGACATCAGCCAGCGGCACACCCTTCGGTATTGCGCTGAATGGCGTTCTCTTCGATCCGGCGACCGCTGAATTCTGGCAGAACAACCGGCGCTCGGAATGGAACTATGAAGCGCTGGGCGGGGCCTGCAAGCTCGGTCTGGACCGCTACAACGCCCATGTTCAGCCCGATGGGACCTATCACTACCACAGCATTCCGACCGGTCTCCTCGCCGCCAGCGGCGGGCGCAATACCCCGGCATTGATCGGCTATGCGGCGGATGGTTTTCCGATTTATGGACCTTATGGATACGCCGACCCGCAATCCGTGTCCGGGCTTAAGAAGCTGAAGCCGAGTTACCGGATTAAAAGCGGCACACGCTCCGGCGGTCCGGGTGGGCGCTACAACGGCAAGTTCACGCAGGACTGGGCCTATGTCGCCGGCAGCGGCGATCTCGACCAGTGCAACGGCCGTTTCGCGGTCACGCCCGAATTCCCGAATGGCACCTACCATTATGTCTTGACGGACAGTTTCCCGTTCATTCCGCGCTGCTGGATGGGATCGCCGGATTCCTCTTTCGCGCGTCTGAAATCGCGGGGAGGCCAGCGCCGGGGCGACGTGGACACCGGCGCGGATCTACAATTCGCATCTTATGGGATCGATGATGCTACCGTCATGATCTCCGGTGATGCGGAGGACGGCTCGTTCACGCTCGCGCAGGCCGAGCCCCGGCGGCCGCGTTTCCTTTTGTTCGGCCAGCGTCCGTTGCCTCCGGACGCTGGCCGGGGACCTGGGCAGGGCCCGCCACGTGGATCCGGCGCCGGTCCACGTGGCGGGAGGTCCCCGTGTTCGGGCAGCTAGGCCGAGCCTGAGGCCGCAGGCTGCCTCAGGTCGTCTGATGCGGTGAGTGACGGCCATCAGAAACAATCGCGCGTCTTGACAGGCGCGCGATTGACCCTGACCTTGCGGCGGTCTTATTCCCATGAAAGCCGCGCCGCGTCATGACCCGCCACGAGCCCCAAACCGCCTTTTCAGCCTGTCCGCATGACTGCCCCTCAACCTGCGCGCTGGAGATTGACCTTCGCCCCGACGGCGGGATCGGCCGCGTCAGAGGAGCCAAGGACAACACCTATACGGCCGGCGTCATCTGCGCCAAGGTCGCCCGTTACGCGGAGCGTCTGTATCATCCGGATCGTTTGCTAAGACCGCTGCGCCGCATTGGCCGTAAAGGCGAGCGGCGCTTTGAGGAAATCTCCTGGGACGCCGCGCTTGATCTGATTGCGGAGCGGTTCCTGGCCGCTGAGGCCGAGCACGGCGCCGAAACGGTCTGGCCTTATCATTATGCTGGCACCATGGGGCTGGTTCAGCGCGATTCCATTCACCGGTTCCGCCACGCCAAAGGCTATTCGCGCCAGTTCGACACGTTTTGCACCAATATGGCCTGGACCGGCTATGTGGCCGGCACCGGTAAACTGGCGGGCCCGGATCCGCGCGAAATGGCGCTGTCCGATCAGATCGTCATCTGGGGCACCAATCCGGTCGCCACCCAGGTCAACGTGATGACCCATGCGATCGCGGCCAGAAAAACCCGCGGCGCCCGGATTATTGTGGTCGACGTTTATGAGACCGACACCATGAAACAGGCCGACCTTGGCCTGATCATCAAGCCGGGCACGGACGGCGCGCTCGCCTGCGCGATCATGCATGTTCTGTTCCGGGACGGATATGCGGACCGGCCTTATCTTGACGCCTATACGGATTGCCCGGCGGCGCTTGAGGCGCATCTCGCCGCGCGGACCCCGGAATGGGCGGCCGGTCTCACGGGTTTGAGCGTTGAAAGAATTGAAGAGGCCGCGCGGCGGATCGGCGAGGTGAAGAAAACCTACTTCCGGCTCGGGTATGGTTTCACCCGCTCACGGAACGGGGCCGTTGCCATGCATGCCGCGACCTCGATCGCGGCGGTGACGGGCGCCTGGAAATACGAAGGCGGCGGCGCCTTCCACAACAACGGCGCCATATACGGCCACGACAAATCGATGATCGAGGCTCCGGAGCTGATTGATCCGGCCGTCCGGGCGCTCGATCAAAGCCTGATCGGCCGGATCCTGACCGGAGATACGGCCGCACTCCTGGGTGGGCCGCCAGTCACCGCTATGCTAATCCAGAACACCAATCCCGTGTCCGTGGCGCCAGAACAGGAGCGGGTCAAACAGGGATTTCTGCGCGAGGATCTGTTCACGGTCGTTCATGAGCAGTTCATGACCGAGACGGCGGAGATGGCCGATATCGTGCTGCCGGCGACCCAGTTCCTGGAGCATGACGACATCTACAAGGGCGGTGGCCATCAACATCTCATGCTGGGGCCGAAGGTGACCGATCCGCCGTCCGGACCGCGCGAGAACCTTTATGTCCTCAATGCACTGGCCAAGCGGCTGGGCGCGAAGGATCATCCCGGTTTTCATATGACCGCCCGTGAACACATAGACTGGATGCTGAAATCTTCAGGCTACGGCTCGCTTGAGACACTGGAGGACAGCCGCTGGATTGACCTGCAGCCTGATTTCGAAACCTCGCACTACCTGAGCGGCTTCGGGCACGCGGACGGTAAATACCATTTCCGGCCCGATTGGGGAAAAAGCGCATCGCCCAACAAGCCCGCCGGTGATCCGATGGGGCCATGGCGGACCATGCCGGACCTGCCGGATCATTGGGACAGCATCGAGCATACCGACTTGCAGCATCCGTTCCGATTGGTGACGGCGCCGGCCCGGTCGTTCCTGAACTCGACTTTCAACGAAACGGAAAGCTCGCGGAAAAGGGAAAAACGGCCGGAAGTCTGGATCCGCCCACAAGATGCCGCGAAATACAAGATCGCCGACGGCGCACATGTGAAAATGGGCAACGCTCGCGGTGTGGTCACGCTGCATGCACGGTATGTCGACACCATCGCGCCGGGAACGGTGGTCTCCGAGGGGCTTTGGCCAAATAGCGCGTTTGAAGATGGTAAAGGGATCAACACCCTGACCGGCGCCGATCCGGTCGCGCCCTATGGCGGCGCGGCGTTTCACGATACGGCGGTGTGGCTCAGGGCGATGGACTAAGCCTGTGGCCAGGTGAGGGCGTTCGGTATCACTTCCGTCGTGCCGCTCACTTGCACCGAATAGCCTTTCACCTTGGCGCGGCCGGTCGCCACGAAGGCCAGCGCGTCGGGAAAGATCTTGTGTTCGATCTCAAGGACGCGGGCGGCGAGTGTCTCTGGCGTGTCCGTATCAAGCACCGGTACAGCGCCTTGCAGGATGATCGGACCGTCATCCATGTCCGCCGATACGAAATGCACTGTCGCGCCATGGATCTTGACGCCTTCTTCCAGCGCCCGCTCATGTGTCGACAGACCCTTGAAGGAGGGCAACAACGCGGGGTGAATGTTGATCATCCGGTTGGCCCAGGCGTTGACGAACCACGGGGTTAAAAGGCGCATGAACCCGGCGAGCGCCACGATTTCGATCCGGTGGTCGGCGAGAACGGCGTGAAGCGCTTTTTCGAAGGCTTCGCGGTCACCTGCGAATTTCTTGTGATCGACCGTGGCGGTCGCGATGCCGAATTCTTCAGCGCGCGCAAGCCCGGCCGCGTCCGGCACGTTCGAAACGACCAGTGCGATTTCGGCCGGATAGGCCGGATCAAGTGCGGCCGAAATCAGCGCCGACATGTTCGTTCCCCGCCCGGAAATCAATACGGCGGTGCGTTTGCGGCTGCTCATGGCCGAAGGTCCAGAGCGCCGGAAAAACTAACCGGTACGTCTTTGTGTCCTTCAATCTGTCCAAGGCGCATGACGGTTTCACCGGCGTCTGCGAGCGCCCTGGTCACGGCGCTTTCCAGCGTTGGATCGACCACAACGACCATACCAATGCCGCAATTGAAGGTGCGCAGCATTTCGTTTTCTGCGACGCCGCCGGCCGCCGCCAGCCACTTGAACACGCTTGGCACGTCAATTTCACTCAAATCGATCGCCGCGCTGACACCGTCCGGCAACACGCGTGGAAGGTTTTCCGGAAGGCCGCCTCCGGTGATGTGGGCGAGCGCCTTGATGCCCTGCGTCTGTTTCAATGCGTGGAGCAAAGGGTTGACGTAAATCCGGGTTGGCTCCATCAGGGCGGTTCCAAGCGACCGGCCGCCATCGAACGGCGCGGGCGATGACCATTCAAGACCCGTGAGTTCGACGATCTTGCGGACCATCGAATAGCCATTTGAGTGGACGCCTGATGAGGCAAGGCCGAGCAGGACGTCGCCCTCCGCAATGTCGGCCCGTGGCAACAGGCCGCCGCGTTCCGCCGCACCGACCGCAAAACCGGCAAGATCATAATCCCCGGCCGCATACATGCCCGGCATTTCCGCCGTTTCGCCGCCAATCAATGCGGCGCCCGCCTGACGGCAGCCGTCGGCAATCCCGGCCACCACATCGGCTGCCGTTTCGACATCCAGCGCGCCGGTCGCGAAATAATCGAGAAAAAACAGGGGTTCGGCGCCTTGAACCACAAGGTCGTTGACGCACATAGCCACCAGGTCGATGCCGACGGTGCGATGCTCTCCTGTCTCGATGGCGATCTTCAATTTTGTGCCGACACCATCGTTGGCCGCCACCAGAATCGGGTCTTTGAATCCGGCGCCCTTCAGATCGAACAGGCCGCCAAAACCGCCGATGTCGCTGTCGGCGCCCGGCCGTGCCGTGGCCTTGACCAAGGGCGCGATTTTTTTCACCAGCGCGTTGCCCGCATCGATATCGACCCCGGCGGCGGCATAGGTCAGGCCGTTGGAGGTTTGGCCGGCCTTTGGGGGGGACGCGTCCTGGCTCATGGTCGGCTCTCCGGGCATAGCGGCAAATTGGTCTGCGCCGCGCATACAGGCTGATGCGGCTGAAAACAAGAGCCGAGGCATCCACGCTCGCCCAGGCGTGTTCTATGTTAGGTCTCTTGACCACATCCCAGCAGGGCCTCTAATTGCCGCACAACACCCCGCGTTCGGTCTACCGTGAGAACATCCATGTCACTGCGCCGCCAAGTCCAGTTCTGGCTCCTGTCACTGGCCGCATTCATCGCCTTCATGTGGGTGTTTTCGGCCGTCCTATTGCCATTTGTTGCCGGCATGGCCGTTGCCTACCTGCTGGACCCGGTCTGCGACCGTCTGGAAAAGCTCGGCATGGCGCGGCTTTGGGCAACGCTGACGATCTTGTTCGGGTTCATCTTTATCCTGGTGTTGTTTTTCCTTTTGATCCTTCCCGTCCTGGGCAACCAGCTTGCCGGCTTTCTGGAGCGGTTTCCCGATCTGGTCCGGAGCCTGCAGGATCTGCTCAGCCGGGACTTGATCGACCGTGTCGCGGCGGCCGCTGGAATGAGTGCGGAGGATTTACAGTCCTCGTTCACCAATTTGCTGGGGCAGGGCGCAAGTTGGATCGGCCGGTTGGCGCAATCGGTGTGGAGCGGCGGACAAGCGCTTTTGTCCATATTGTCCCTCTTTGTCATCACGCCGGTCGTGGCGTTTTACCTGTTGCTCGACTGGGACCACATGGTCGCCCGGATCGACAATTGGCTGCCGCGCGATCACGTCGCCGAGATTCGCGGCCTGGCGGCGGAAATGGACCGTGCGGTGGCCGGATTTGTCCGCGGGCAGGTGTCGGTCTGCGTCATCCTTGGGACGTTTTACGCGATTGGCCTCGGGCTTATTGGGTTGAATTTCGGATTGCTCATCGGGATGGGGGCTGGATTGGTCAGCTTCATTCCTTTCGTCGGGGCCGGGCTCGGCTTTCTCGTTTCGCTGGGAGTGGCGCTTGTCCAGTTCTGGCCGGACTGGCCATGGATCCTCGCCGTTGCCGCTGTTTTTGCGGTCGGCCAGTTTCTGGAAGGCAACATTCTCCAACCGAAGCTGGTCGGCGACAGCACCGGTCTGCATCCTGTCACGCTGATGTTTGCGCTGTTTGCGTTCGGATACCTGTTCGGGTTTGTGGGCATGTTGATCGCCGTACCCGCCGCTGCCATGATCGGCGTGCTTGCGCGGTTCGCGCTCAGGCAATATCTGGCCAGTCCGGTCTATACCGGAACCCGCCGCAACATGACCGCCCCGGATGACCAGCGCCCCTTTGACGAACATGGCTGAGCCTCCTCGCCAATTGCCGTTGAACCTTCCGCATGAATCCGCCCTTGGCCGGGAGGATTATCTGGTCGGGAAATCGAACCAAGCTGCGTTCGAACTTTTGCAGAGTTGGCCGCATTGGCCATCGCCGGTCGTGGTGCTGGCCGGACCTGTGGGCTCCGGCAAGACACATCTTGTGGAGGCATTCCGGGCCGAAGCGAATGCTGCGGTTCTTAGTGCGAGAGCGCTCTCCAGCGAGAAAGTGCCTGCGCTCATTGCCGCGGACGCGGTCGTTTTGGAGGACGCGCATGAGGGATTTGACCAAACCGCTTTGTTTCATCTTCTCAATGCGGCACGCCAGTCCGGCGTCAAGGTCCTAATCACCAGCCGCACCTGGCCTCAGGCCTGGCAGATCACATTGCCCGATCTGTCCTCGCGCCTGCGCGCGGCAACGCCCGTTGAAATCCTCGAACCGGACGACGAGCTTTTACGGCAGGTTCTGGTCAAGTTGTTTGCGGATCGCCAGCTCGCCGTAGACCTTGGCGTTGTTGACTATATCGTCGTGCGTATGGAACGGTCTGTGGACGTGGCCATTCGTGCGGTTGAGGCGATTGACCAGGAGGCGCTGGCCGGCCGTGTCAAGATCACCAAGCCGCTCGCAGGCCGGGTTCTGGAAACGGTTCAAAAGAGCGTTTAGGACGCACGGCGGATGCATCGGCATCAACGGGAGCAAAAGGCTGAAAGCTATGAACAAAATCGTGATCCGGGAAAGCGATTTCGATGGCTGAGGAAACGGCCGTGACCGAGACGGTCGACCTGTCCAATCCCTTGGAGGCGGCAAGCGAAGCGCCAAATTCCGTAATACATGGCGCTGATGAGGCCGGCCATGACCTGTCCGCGTCCCCTGCGCGGTTCATGAATCGAGAACTCTCCTGGTTGCAGTTCAATCACCGCGTCCTTGAGGAAGCGATGAATCGCAACCATCCTCTGCTCGAGCGGCTAAGGTTCCTGTCCATCTCGGCGAACAATCTCGACGAGTTCTTCATGGTCCGTGTGGCCGGGCTGCGCGGCCAGCAGCGTGCGGATGTCACGAACCTTTCCGACGACGGTCTGACACCCACCGAACAGCTTCACAAGATCAGCGCCGCGGTCCGAAAGCTTCAGGACTCCCAGCAGCGGATCTGGGGCGAATTGCGGACCGAGATTGCTGAATATGGCATCCAAATCCTTCACGGCGACACGCTCGACACTGAGGATATGCAGTGGTTGGAAGATCACTTCCTGGCCTATATCTTTCCGGTGCTGACGCCGTTGGCGATCGATCCGGCGCATCCGTTCCCCTTCATTCCCAATCTTGGCTTTTCGATCGTTTTTGAACTTGTGCCAAGCACGGGCGGGCGTGATCTGATTGCCTTGTTGCGCATTCCAGGCCAGGTCGAGCGCTTTGTCCGTCTACCTGACGCCGCGGACGGCGCGGCGCGGTTCATTGCTGTTGAAAAGGTCGTCGGACTGTTTATCGGCCGGCTGTTCCCCGGTTACGAAATCCGCGGCAAGGGCGCGTTTCGCGTCATTCGCGACAGCGATCTTGAAATTGAGGAGGAAGCTGAAGACCTGGTGCGGTTGTTTGAGAGCGCGTTGAAGCGCCGCCGCCGCGGTTCGGTCATACGCTTGGAGATCCAGGAAACCACGCCGCCCTCGCTGCTTGAGTTCGTGGCGGACGCGCTGGATGTGGCCGATCAGGAGATCTTTCTGGCCAACGGTCTATTGGCCCTTAACAACCTGTCTCAGGTGGTCGATCTGGAGCGTTCGGATCTCAAGTTCCCGCCCTATACAGCCCGGTTCCCCGAGCGGATCCGGGAACATGGCGGCAATTGTTTCGCGGCGATCCACCAGAAGGACATCATTGTCCAACACCCGTACGAATCGTTCGACGTCGTCGTTCAGTATTTGCGCCAGGCCGCGCAAGACCCGGATGTGGTGGCGATCAAACAGACGCTCTATCGGACGTCCAACAACTCGCCGATCGTCAAGGCGCTTGCCGAAGCGGCCGAAGCCGGCAAATCCGTGACCGCGCTGGTGGAACTGAAGGCACGGTTCGACGAAGCCGCCAACATCAAGTGGGCGCGGGACCTGGAGCGCGCGGGGGTCCAGGTTGTCTTTGGCTTTATCGAGTTGAAGACTCACTCCAAGCTGTCGATGGTGGTCAAGCGCGAGCACGGCCAGCTCAAGACCTACTGCCATATCGGCACCGGCAACTACCATCCGATCACTGCACGGATTTACGAGGACTTGTCGTTTTTTACCGACGATCCAGAAATCGCCACGGACGCCGCACGGGTGTTCAACTATATCACGGGGTACGCCGAGCCGGCGGAGCTGAAGCATTTGATGGTTTCGCCGGTCAATCTGCGGTCCAAAATGCTGGAATTGACCGCCGCGGAAATCGGCCACGCGAAAGCTGGCCGCCCGGCGCAGATCTGGATGAAGATGAATTCCCTCGTCGATCCGGAGATCATTGACACGCTCTACGAAGCCAGTCAGGCCGGCGTGCAGATCGATCTTGTCATTCGCGGGATCTGTTGCCTCAGGCCGGGGATCCCGGGGCTATCCGACAACATCCGGGCCAAATCGATTGTCGGACGATTTTTGGAACATTCGCGCATCTTTTGCTTCGGCAATGGCCATGGGCTTCCCTCACCGCAGGCACATGTGTATATCGGCTCCGCCGACATGATGCCGCGGAACATCGACCGGCGTGTTGAGGTGCTTGTGCCATTGTTGACATCCACCGTTCACGAACAGGTTCTGGACCAGATCATGGTTGCGAATTTGAAGGACAATCAGCAGAGCTGGCGCATTCTTCCGGACGGCGGCCATGAGCGCGTCGTGCCGCAGGCCAATGAAGAACCGTTCAATGCGCACCAGTACTTCATGACCAATCCGTCCCTCTCCGGGCGCGGCAAATCGCTCAAAGACGACCGGCCCCGGCCCTTTGTAGAGCGCCCAAAACGGGGGTGACATGACACGCCTACATGAGCCGGCGCGCGGCCGGCTAAACGGATCCGGACCGATTGCAGTAATCGATATCGGATCAAATTCCGTGCGCTTGGTGGTTTATGAGCGCAAGGCGCGCACGCCGACTATGCTGTTCAACGAGAAGGTCCTCGCGGGCCTCGGCAAGGGCGTCGCCGCCACCGGCAGGCTCGCTGACGAGTCCGTTGCCGGCGCGATCGCCGCACTCACCCGCTTTCGGGTGTTGAGCGACCATATCGGGGTGATCGAAACGCATGTGATCGCGACCGCTGCGGTGCGCGATGCCTCCAACGGCGCCGATTTCGTTCATGAGGTCGAGCGCCTGATCGGCGTTCCGGTGCGCATATTGAACGGGGCAGAAGAAGCCTACTATTCGGCGCTTGGCGTAATCTCCGGTTTTTGGCGCTCGCGCGGCATTGTTGGTGACATGGGGGGCGGCAGTCTGGAGCTGGTCGAGGTGTCCGGCAAAACGCCGGGCGAAGGCGATTCCTTTCCGCTCGGTGGACTGCGTTTGGCGGAAACCGCGCAGGGGCGGATTTCAAAGGCCCAGAAAATCACCGACGAGATCCTGAAGGACTATGTCTGGCCGGCCATGATACCCGGAGATCGGACGTTTTACGCCGTCGGTGGCACGTGGCGCTCGCTTGGGCGGCTGCACCTTGTGCAGAATGACTATCCGCTGCACGTCATGCACAACTATGAAATTCCGGCGGCCGAGGCGATTGCGTTCTGCAGGTCGGTTTCCAAGGCGAACCTGGAAGGCGTTGACTGCGCGGACGTGGTATCCAAGCAACGCAGAACGCTTGTGCCCTTCGGAGCCGTCGTTCTGGAGCGCGTGCTGCGTGCTATGAAGGCGGACCGTGTCGTGTTTTCCGCGACCGGGGTGCGCGAGGGGCTTTTGCATGAAAATCTGGATCCGGCCATTCAGGCTGAGGACCCGGTGATCGGAGCCGCGCGGGAACTGTCCATGCTTCGGGCCCGTGCGCCGCAGCATGGTGATGAACTGATCGATTGGACGGATCAGGTGTTCGCCGAACTGGGCATGGATGAGACGGAAAACGAGCGGCGCCTTCGCCACGCTGCATGCCTGTTGTCGGATATCGGCTGGCGGGCCCATCCAGATTATCGCGGCGAGCAGAGCCTGAGCATCATTTCAAACGCCGCATTCGTCGGTCTGGACCACGCCGGGCGCGCCTATCTCGCCGCCGCCGTGTTCTACCGCTATCAGGGTTTGGGCGAAGGGGCCTTGTCGCCCGCTATAAAGCGGCTGTTCACCGAACGTTTGCGCGTGCGCGCCAAGATCCTGGGTGCCGCGCTCCGTGTGGCCTCGCTGGTCAGCGCCTCCATGGCCGGGATGCTGCCGTCGGTCGACGTGCGACGCGATCCCGCCGGACTAAAACTGATTTTGCCCTCGGATCTGTCTGGGCTCGACGGCGAACGGCTGCGCAAGCGGTTTGGCCAATTCGCGCGGATTGTCGGCACGGAGGGCGCGGTCGGCGTTGCCGGGAACAAGAAGGCCAGTTGACCTCGTCCGGCGATGTCGGAACCATCCGCGCGTCGGTGCATAAGATGACGGCCCGAGATTACTCCGCGGCGTGGCGAAGTGCGGGTTTGCCGCTGGCCGGCGACGGGGCATCCTGATTGACGGCGACGATCTGGCGCCCTTGAAAGGCGAGGGCGACTTCGCCGCGTTTGAGTTTCAACGCCACTTCGCCGAACAGCTCCCGCCGCCAGCCCTGCAGGGCACCGACATCCGCATGATCGTCGGCGGCGATCTTCTCAAGGTCATCGACGGTCGCGATCACTTTGGCCGCAACGCCATGGTTTTCACTGACCAATTTGAGGAGAACCTTCAAAAGGTCGACCGCCGCCGCAGACCCGTCCGGGGCCGGGCGGCCTTTCGGAATCCGTGGGAGGCGATCCTTGGGTAGGGCCTGGGCCCGGCGGACCGCTTTGAGGATTTCCTCCGCCGCCCGTGAGCGCTCAAAACCGCGTGGAATCGTCCGAAGCCGCGCGAGCGCGTCGGCGGTCACCGGCTGCTGCGCTGCCACTTCATAAATGGCATCGTCCTTGATGACCCGATTGCGCGGCACATCCCGGGTCTGCGCCTCCTGTTCGCGCCATCCGGCCACTTCCATCATGACGGCCAGTTCAACGGGTTTGCGGACGCGCAGCTTCAGCCGTTGCCAGGCGTTGGCGGGTTCCGTCCGATAGGTGCCTTCAGAGGTCAATACCTTCATCTCGTCCGCGACCCAGTGACTTCGGTTTTGTTCGGCCAGGTTCGCTTTCAGGAACTGATAGGCATCGCGAAGATGGGTGACGTCGGCAAGCGCGTATTCCAGCTGTTTGTTGGTCAGCGGCCGGCGCGCCCAATCGGTGAACCTCGACGACTTGTCGATCCGCGCGCCCGTCACCTTGTAGATCAGTTGATCGTAGGAAATGGAATCGCCAAAGCCGCAAACCATGGCTGCGACTTGCGTGTCGAAGAGTGGCGCGGGGATCAGATTGCCCAGATGATAAACGATCTCGATGTCCTGCCGCGCGGCGTGGAACACCTTGGTGACGGCGTCATTGCCCATCAGCTCGAAGAACGGATCAAGAGACAAGCCATCGGCCAGCGCATCGATGATGAACGCCATGTCCGGCCCGGCCATCTGAATGACACATAACTTCGGCCAGAACGTCGATTCACGAAGAAACTCGGTATCGACAGTAACGTAGTCGTGGGAGGCAAGTCGCTGGCAGGCGGCGGCGAGATCGGTAGTCGTTGTAATCACATCCATGGTGACGTTGAGCTATACCGCAGTCGTGCCTCTTTGTCGCCACGAAATGATGAATTTCAAGGCAAGGTTCCTTGAAAAAGCGCAAATAGTGCGCCTAGTTTCGTTGGTGGTATCGGTGTGGCGCGCCGCTTCGGCGCGCGGGAGGAAAACATGCGAAAAATTCTGGTCGTCAACGCCAAAGGCGGATGCGGAAAGACCACCATCGCGACCAACCTGGCCGCCGCGCTGGCCGCACGGGGCGAGGATGTGGGCCTTGCCGATGCCGATCGTCAGAAATCGAGCCTTGGCTGGATCAAACGACGGTCCAAGGACCTTCCCAGGATCGAGGGATTGAATTGGGCCAAGGCAGATGCCATCGGCCGGTCGAAGACCGAACTGGATGCGATCGTGATCGATGGTCCGGGCGGCTTGCGCAGCGAATTGACAAAGACCCTGATTTCCGAAGCCTCCGATATTGTTGTGCCGGTCTTGCCATCCG
This sequence comes from Roseibium sp., assembly GCA_017643215.1. Taxonomy (GTDB): domain Bacteria; phylum Pseudomonadota; class Alphaproteobacteria; order Rhizobiales; family Stappiaceae; genus Roseibium. The sequence goes on from JAEPNV010000006.1 coordinate 206,847, forward strand.
CGTTCGACTGGAACGCAACCTTGAAATTTCTGGACGGCCTCACCGAAATCAAGCGGGTGCGCAAGGGAAAGGCGGAGGTGCATGTCGTTGCCAATCGCGTCAACAGGCGCTCGACCTGTTTGGCCGATCTGGAAACCATTCTCGCCGGCAAGGGCTACCCTGTTTTGGCCCGCATATCTGACCGCGTGATCTATGCCCGGCACGCGGCGGGCGGGACCGGTGTATTCGATCCGGCCTTCACGCGTTCCCATGAGATCCGTGGCCAATGGCATCCGTTGCTTCAGGCCGTGGATTGATCGCGGTCCGTCCCGGCATCCCTTGACTTTCCGCCTCTAACGTGGCTTGTGCGCCCCGCGCGGCCTGCCTTGTGAGCGGGCCGCATTCAGATTCTGTTGGCTTTCAAACACCACCGAGGACACCATGCACCGCTACCGGAGCCATACATGTGGCGATCTGCGCCTCAGCCATGTTGGCGAAACAACCCGCTTGTCCGGCTGGGTCCACCGCGTTCGCGATCATGGCGGCCTTTTGTTCATCGATTTGCGGGATCATTACGGCATCACCCAGTGCGTGATTGACCCGGATTCGGACGCGTTCGCGCTCGCTGAGACCGTGCGGTCCGAGTGGTGCATTCGCATTGATGGCGAGGTCAAGAAGCGCACGGACGAGACCATCAATCCGGACTTGGCGACCGGCGACGTGGAGATCTTCATTCGCGAGATGGAAATCCTCGGATCTGCGAAGGAACTCCCCCTGCCGGTGTTCGGCGAGCTGGAGTATCCGGAAGAGGTGCGCCTGAAATACCGGTTCTTGGACCTTCGCCGCGACAAGCTGCACAACAACATCATTTTGCGCTCGAAGGTGGTTGCCGATCTGCGCCAACGCATGTGGGACATTGGCTTCAACGAGTTCCAGACACCGATCATCACGGCGTCATCGCCGGAAGGTGCGCGGGACTTCCTGGTCCCGTCGCGTTTGCATCCGGGCAAATTCTACGCCCTTCCGCAAGCGCCGCAGCAGTTCAAACAGCTGATCATGGTGTCGGGCTTCGACAAGTACTTCCAGATCGCGCCGTGTTTCCGGGATGAGGATCCACGGGCGGACCGGTCCCCGACCGATTTTTACCAGCTCGATGTCGAGATGTCTTTCGTGACGCAACAGGATATTTTCGACACCATGGAACCGGTCTTGGCAGGCTGCTTTGAGGCCTTCGGTGGCGGCCGCCCGGTCAACCGGAATTGGCCGCAGATCCCCTACAAGGACGCCATGCTGTGGTACGGGACCGATAAACCGGATACGCGTAACCCGATTAAGATGAAGGTCGTGTCCGAGCATTTCGCCGGATCGGGCTTTGCCATCTTTGCGAGACTTCTCGAGCAGCCGGGCACGGAAATCCGGGCGATCCCGGCACCGAAGGGCGGAAGCCGGAAATTCTGCGACCGGATGAACAAGTTCGCGCAGGATGAAGGCCTGCCGGGCATGGGCTACATCTTCTGGCGCAAGACGGATGACGGCGGGATGGAAGCCGCCGGTCCGCTGGCCAAAAACATCGGCCCGGAGCGGACCGAGGCGATCCGTCAGCGGCTTGGACTGGAAGTCGGCGACGCCGCGTTTTTCCTCGGCGGCAAACCGAAGACCTTCGAGCGGGTCGCGGCGAAAGCACGGGACATCATCGGTGTCGAGCTTGGTCACACCGATCAAGCGCGCTTTGAGTTCGCGTGGGTCGTCGACTTTCCGATCTTTGAGCGGGATGAGGAGACCGGCGAGATCGACTTCGAGCACAATCCGTTTTCCATGCCCCAGGGCGGGATGGATGCGCTCGGCGGCGATCCGCTGGAGGTGAGGGGCTACCAGTACGACCTGACCTGTAACGGCCATGAAATCCTGTCCGGCGCAGTGCGGAACCATCAGCCGGACATCATGTACAAGGCGTTTGAGATCGCCGGCTACGGCAAGGACGAGGTCGACCGTCAATTCGCCGGCATGGTGACGGCCTTCCAATACGGCGCCCCGCCGCATGGCGGCTGTGCCGCGGGCATCGACCGCATGGTGATGCTGCTCGCAGATGAGATCAACATCCGGGAAGTCATGATGTTCCCGATGAACCAGCGGGCGGAAGACTTGATGATGGGCGCGCCGTCCGAGCCGAGTGCGGCCCAACTGCGAGAGCTGCATTTGAGGCTCAATCTGCCCGAAAGCTGAACCCGGTCCCCTTGCGGTCAAGCGGCAAAATCACGATAACACGTCAGGGGCCGGACTTCCGGCCCTTGTGGGTTTGAAGGTGGCAGGTCTGGTGTTCAACCCGGCAAAATGGCAGGTCTGGCAGGATCCGGACGGCACATACCAGGTGGTCCGGCGCTTGATCCTTGAGAACGCGCGCGACCACCTGCCCGGGTATGGACTTGCATTTGTCTTCATGGCCCTGGTCGCCGTGACAACGGCCGCCAGCGCCTGGATCATGAAAGACGTCATCAACGAGGTCTTCATCAACCGCGACGCGGTCATGGTTTACACGATTGCCGCGACGGTCATGGTGATCTTCACGGTCAAGGGGGCGGCGACCTATGGCCAGATTGTTATTTTGGCCCGCATCGGCCACAGCATCGTCGCCAGCCTGCAACGCCGCATTTTCCGCCGGCTTACCGAACACGATCTGACCTTTTTCGACAAGGCCGAGCTCGGCGATCTGGCGGTTCGCATCAACAAGGGGGCCACATCGGCCAATGCCGTGATCGAAATGATCGTGATCACGCTCGGCCGCGATATCCTGACGCTGATCGGCCTGCTGATTGTCATGGTGGCGCAGGATCCCGTCTTGAGCCTGTTTGCCTTTGTGATCATGCCGCCGGCGGTCATCGCGGTCAGTTTTCTGGTCAAGCGTGTCCGCAAACACGCCAGGATGCAGTTCGTTTCTTCCGCGCAAATCGTCTCGGTCTTGCAGGAGACGACACTCGGCATTCGCATCGTCAAGGCTTTCGGTGTTGAAGGTGCCATGCAACGGCGCATGGATGTGGCGATTGACGACGTTCAAAAACAGTCGAACAAGATCATGGCGCTGACCGCGCGCACGTCGCCTCTGATGGAGACGCTCGGCGGGTTTGCGGTGGCGCTGGTGATCTTTTACGGCGGCTATTCGGTCATCGAACTCGACAAGGATCCGGGCGCGTTTTTCGCCTTCATCACCGCGCTTCTTCTGGCCTATGAGCCCGCAAAACGCCTTGCGCGCCTCCATGTCAATCTGAACAAGGCGCTGGTTGGCGTCGGAATGATGTACGAGCTCCTCGACACGAAACCGGCGCTCGTGAACCAGGCGGGCGCGAAGGATCTCGACGTGTCCGACGGGACGGTTGTGTTCAAAGACGTTGTGTTCGCCTACGGCGACAGCCCCGCGCTGGGTGGACTGACGTTGACCGCAGAAGCCGGCAAAACAACCGCCCTGGTGGGGGCTTCGGGCGCCGGCAAATCGACCTTGTTTGCGCTTCTGGAACGCTTTTACGACCCGACTTCCGGCACGATATCCATCGATGGGCAGGACATCCGGACAGTCACGATTGAATCCTTGCGCCAGCATCTCGCGGTGGTCTCGCAGGATACGTACCTGTTCAACATCAGCCTTCAGGACAACATTGCGCTTGGGCGACCGAATGCGAGCCCTTCTGACATTGAGCAGGCCGCGCGGGATGCGTATGCGCATGATTTCATCATGGAGTTGCCCGACGGCTATGACACCCTCGCGGGCGAGGGCGGTACAAACCTGTCCGGCGGGCAGCGCCAACGTATCGCAATTGCCCGGGCCATGCTCCGCAACGCCCCGATTCTTCTGCTCGATGAAGCCACCTCCGCGCTGGATGCCGAGTCCGAAGCCAAGGTCCAGGCCGCATTGCGCCGCCTGATGGCCCGACGGACGACATTGGTCATCGCGCACCGTCTCTCGACCGTTCGCCACGCCGATGTCATTCATGTGCTCGATCGCGGACAAGTGGCGGAAAGCGGCAACCATGCGGATTTGTTCGCGCAGGACGGCATTTATCGCCGGCTTTGTGAATTACAGTTTCAGTCGGAAGACGGCACGAAAGACCGGCCGGCCGCCGAATAAAAACCCGCCGTTCTTGTTCTCTCAGTTCGCTCCGTTGGCGATAATCTCGATTCCGAGGATGTCCGGCAGCGCTTGCGGGGCCATCATGACCGTGCCCATGATCTGGGCCATCGGCACCGGATTTTGTGGCGCCGCCGACACGTTCAGAGAAATAGGGTCATTCAGGAAGGCCGTGAGGGCCCCGGCGACCTTGTCCTGAAACGCCTGGTTTTGCAGGACCGCCAGCATCAGCGGCAGCGTTGCGCTGAGTTGCTGGACATAGGCTGCCCGGTCCATCCCCGCGTCATTCGCCTGCATGTCCAGCACGCGTTCGACCAAAGAGGCGTTCTGCAAGTCGATCATCAGACCGCCGATCGTGACGCCCTGGACCAGCCCAAATGCGTCTTCCGGTGAACCACCCGTGGTGTTCAACTGGTCCACCAGGTCGCGGGTGATACCGCCGAGTGTCAGCTGCAATTTGATGGTTCCGACGTCATCGCCGGACACGATCAGTTCGGAGATATCCGCGGTGGCCGTGTCCGGGTCCCACTTGCCGGCGCCGGCGACGTTGACGGCGACCTTGTCATACCCGAGGTCGGTCAGCGTCTTTTCGGTTTCAGAATCGAGGCTCGCGGCGTCCAGCCGCACGTTGTCCAGCGAAAACCGGATATCGGTCGGAAGATCCCCCGACATGCCGTCGATTGCGGAAAAGACCCGATCGAGTTCGACGGTGTTGCCTTCATCGCCGGTGACCTTGACGTCCAGGATTTCCAGCGTCCGGTAGGACGGCCCGCTCAGCGGCAATTCGTCCGAGGCGGCGACCTCTGCCACTGAGGGAAGGACCAGATCGGTCGCCATGAAAGAGCCGATATCAAGACCGCCACTGTCGGACGACATGGTCATTGTCTTGAGTTCCATACCGTCGAGCGTCAACCGGCCATCGTCATCGACTGTGCCGTTGTTCAGCACGGTGACGGCGATGGACACTTGGACATCTTCGTCGGAGGCGTCGCTGGACACCTTGATGTCCATGATTTCGACGCGCCCCCCGGATTCGGTCAGCTCACCATAGCTGTCGACCTTTCCGTCCTCTGCCTCCAGCAGGGCCAGGAAAGCATCGGCGACCGGATTGCCGGTCGGATCGAACGCATTAGCCGAGTGAAATGGGATCAAAGACCCGAGTGCGATGGAGGACGCCGCGCAGACGGCGATGCCGAGATTTTTCATGTTCGTCTCCATGGGACGGCGCGAGATAGCCGGGGACCTGCGCACGATGGGCCAGCGTTTGCCGGCGCGCAAGGGCAAATCCGGGACACGGTCAGGAGTAGGCCGACGCAGCCTGTGGCTTTTCCGGAAAGGCGATCATCGCCTGTTCGATATCGTCCAGTGTCGGCAGGCTCGCTTCGTTGCCAAGATGCTGAATGGCGTGGGTGGAGGCGCCCCGGGCAAACCTGAAATGCTGCGACCACGGACGGTCCGGCCAACGCAAATAAGAAGCGATATATGCGCCATGAAACACATCGCCGGCGCCGTTGGAATCAATCACCTTGTGCAACGGCACATCAAGCGCGGGCAGAATCTGGTCCCGGCCGTCTTTGTCGTACCAGACCATGCCGTGCTCCCCGAGGGTCACAGCGCCGATCGGGCATCCCTTGGCCCGAAGGTAGGACAGCGTGTCACCCACCGATTTTCCAAGCTGCTGGCAAAACCGCTCCGAAACGACGGCGACGTCGATGAACGGCAAAAGTTCCTCGGTGTTCTCCCTCACCGCGCCGCCGTCGATGGACGTCAAAATGCCAAGCGATCGGCAAGTCTTTGCGTAGTGCAACGCCGCATCCGGCATATGTCCATCCAAATGAAGCGCCTTCATGCCGGTCAGCGTCAGCGGCGGAAACGGATGCAGGAATTCGTTGTCGCGGCACCGGACGATCGCGCGCTTGCCAGAATGGGGCATGATGAAGGAGAGCGAGGATTCGCGTACCTTCCGCCCGTGGACCGAAATCCCGTATTTGGCCGCCATGTCAAGGAACATCCGCGCCAGCCAGTCATCGGCCTGTGAGCATAAAAGCTCCGGTTTTCCACCCAGTTTGGCGCAGCAAAACGCCGCGGTAACCGCATTGCCGCCGAAACTGACCGCATAGTCTTCGGCGATCGCCTTTTCATCCCCGGTTGGCATGACATCGGTCAAGAAGGTGATGTCGATATAGGCCTGACCAATGAACAGTGCCTGCATGAAGTGCTCCGTAAATACGCGTGGCGCCGGTCTGGCGATGGCGAGCGCCGGTCGCCGGACCAGCCATGATCCGTCGCAAAACCAAACGCCCATTCAGCGGATGTTTACGAGTATTGCGCATGTTCATAAAGCGTTTATTCAAAAACAGGCCGCTCTTTGACCCGCAGCTACTTCATCTTCGTTCGGGCCGTTTTGATCGCCCTGTTGCTGGCGACGGCGCCGCTTTTCGCGGCGAATATCATCCTGAACGACTATGCCGCTTCGCAGGCCATGCGGGAAATGCAAGCCATGGGCGAGCGGCATATCCTGCGGGCCGAGGACGCCATCAACCAGACGGTGACCGCGCTCCAACGGCTCGACCGGGACGACATTCAAACCTGCAGCGCGGAAGACCGGCTGGTTTATCAAAAACTGGTAACGAACCTCGGCATGGTGGATGCCATCGGGCTGGTCGACGCGTCAGGCAAACGGATGTGCATCGTCCCGGACGTGGAACTGACCGGGGAGGCGATCCTGCCGGCCTTGCGGCCCGATGGACCGCTCGTGGGCATCGGCATGCTCGACCGGGAATATCTCGGTGCCCGGTCCGCCGTGGTGAGCTGGGACTTGCGCAATTCCAACCGTTTGTTCGCCGAAGTCACCCCGGCTGTGATCGCGGTGGACCCCGGACCGGAGTACTTGAGGGCTTATCGGCGGGCCGAATTGCATCTGGGCGATGAATTGCACTGGTTCGGGACCGGTGGTTACAATTCCGCCAGCGCCGATCCGAACGATACAATGGTGGTGACGGTCTGGTCGGAGAACTATCCGTTGAAGGCGACCGTCGTGGCGCCAAGCTCCGCCGCCCATTCCCTTGTCCAGCCGCTCAAAGTTGTCGCCGCGACCGCGTGCGCGGCGGTGGCCTTGCTGCTCGTCGCCGTCAGCGTCTGGTTCTCGTGGCGGCCGGAAAGCGAGGCGAACGATGAATTCGTCGCCGCGATCCGCAACGGCGAATTCATTCCCTACTATCAACCGGTCATGGACATTGAGAGCGGCAAGCTCAGAGGCTGTGAAGTTCTCATGCGCTGGCGCCGGCCGAACGGGATGATCGTCTCGCCTGGCCAGTTCATGGCCTATGCGGAAACCCACGGGCATATTTTTGACATGACGCGCCACATCATGGCGCAAAGCTGTCTGGAAATGGAAGGGCTCTACCGGGACCGCCCGGAGCTGAAGATGTCCATCAACCTTTTCGCCGGGCACTTCCTCGACCGGGAGGTGATTTCGGACATCAAGGCGGCCTTCGAAAAGTCGGAAATCTCGTTCCAGCAGATCGTTGTCGAGGTGACCGAACGCCATCCGCTCGCGGATATGGATCTTGCCCGAAAGATTATCGCCGAACTTCAAGCCTTCGGCGTCCGCGTGGCGCTCGACGATGTCGGCACCGGCCATGGCGGCATGGCCTATCTGCAAAAACTGGGCATCGACATCATCAAGATCGACAAGATGTTCATCGATCAGATCGGTATGGATGACAGCTCCACGACGATCGTCGATTCCATGGTGGAACTGGCCGACAATCTTGGCATGGGTATCATTGCCGAAGGCGTTGAGACCGAAGACCAGATCGACCGGCTGCTCGAGCTTGGCGTGACCGCCGCGCAAGGCTACTACTTCGCAGCCCCCATGCCGGCCCAGGAATACATCGCCTTCGCAGAGCGCCTGGAAGAGGAAGAGCTGGAAGCTGCGCGCCTAGCAGAGGAAGCCGAGGCGGCGGAGCGCGCCGCGGCCGAGGCGGCGATGAATGAGGCCGGCGCCGCGGCCTGATACCGCTCGATCTCTATCGACATTTAGCTTGCGAATGAAAGCGCGACGATCGCTCCGCTCTTGAGCGCGTTTACGGCGTTGAAACGACGACGTAGGGCGTGTCGAACCGCACTTCTTCCAGATTGTCGCCGTCGCCAATGCGGTCGACCACCGCAAACAGCCCCGGTTCGGACAGAGGCGTTAACACCCCGTGCCACGTGTTCCGGCGGAAATTGATGCCTTGACCGGGCGCGGTCATAAAGGCGCGGGGCCGGCCAGGCCGGCCGTCTTCGTCCGGACAGGCAATGACTAGGAAGGGCTCATAGGTCATCGGCAAAAACGCCTGACTGCCGAGCGGATGGCGCTCGACCATATCAAGGCGGTAGGGAAGGGTCCGTTTTTCCGACAGGAAGAGGCTGACACCGGCCCGCGCACCGGCCCCGGCAAAGTCGAGCGTCGCAAGATCATGGTAACGTCCGCATAGGCCCTGGTTGATGATCTTGGCGGGCTCTCCGGCAACCTCCAGGACGTCTCCGAACGGCGCGAATGCGGCTGCGTCCAGAGGTTCGATGTGGATGCTGTTTGTCATCACGCTACCGCAGCTTCATGTGCCGGTTGACGTCTTTATAGAGCAGGTAGCGGAACTTCCCGGGCCCGCCCGCATAGCAGGCTTGGGGGCAAAAGGCCCGCAGCCACATATAGTCGCCCGCTTCCACTTCCACCCAGTCCTGGTTGAGCCGGTAGACCGCCTTGCCCTCCAGGACATAAAGGCCGTGTTCCATGACATGGGTCTCGGCGAAGGGGATCACGGCGCCCGGTTCGAGTGTCACGATGTTGACATGCATGTCATGGCGCAGATCCGCCGGGTCGACAAACCGGGTCGTTGCCCATTTGCCGTCCGTGCCCGGCATCGCGATCGGCGCGATGTCTGTTTCATTGGTGACAAACGCATCCGGCACGTCCAGGCCGATCACCTTGTCATAGGCCTTGCGGACCCAGTGGAACGAGACCGGTTCGTCGGCTTCGTTTTTGACCGTCCAATCGACTGCCGGCGGCAGATAGGCATAGCCACCTTCGGCCAGAACATGGGGGTCGTCGTCAATCGTCAGGACCAGCTCACCGGATGTGACGAACAGGACTGCCTCGGCTTCCGGGTCCGTCTCCGGCTTCTCACTGCCGCCGCCCGGCTGTACCTCGACAATGTACTGGGAGAAGGTTTCCGCAAAGCCGGAAAGCGGCCGGGACAGCACCCAGACACGGGTGCCGGTCCAAAACGGCAGATAGCTGGTGACGATGTCGCGCATCGTGCCTTTGGGCACCACCGCGTAGGCGTCCGTAAACACGGCGCGGTCGGTCAGCAATTGGGTTTGCGGCGGCAGGCCGCCTGACGGTGTGAAATAAGCACCGGTGGACATGATTTTGATCCCCGAAAACAGCTGCGGCTTGGCCGCGGGCAGGGCGATCAAAATAAAAACGCAAACAGCGTCCGTCCATGTCTATCTGGGCGCCGCGTTGTCGCGGCGCAAAAAGAGGCGGTGCCCCGCCTGCCGGTTCGTGACCTGCTTCCGGTTTCACAAACCTTGAAGATTTGCCGGCGGGGATCCGCGTTTTTTTACCGTGCGCGCGTGCGGGCGGACCGAACTTCTTCGCGGCTGGCTTTGACCCGGTCGAGCAGAGCGTCGTCGCATGGCGCATTCCGCTTTTCGGCCAGGAATTCGTTCATCCGGTGCTCAAGGTTTGACAACCGGTCTTGGCGGTGGTTGGGCCAAGGCTGGCGATTGGGTACGGCGAAAAGGGGCCAGATAGGAGGCATGACGGGGAACTCCGGGAAGTAGGTGCAGGATAGGCGACGGCTAGCTCGCAAGAGGTTCGGCGCGGCTTTTGCGCTCCAGGACGCGTTCGAGGCGCGCCATTTCGTCTCGGATGCGCAGCTTGAATTTTTTCAGTGTCCGAATGTGCCCGTCGTCAGGAGCCGGGCGCTTTTGTTCGCGCCTGATCTGAACGTCAAGACTCTCGTGTTGACTGCGCAGGGCTCTGAGGCGCGTGTACATCCGTACTCCTTTCTTTTGCGGGCTTGGCACATCATTCATGTGGTTAATCGAAGGCGATAGGTGAAATACATTGATTATATAAAGCTAATAGATCATATCTATAAAATGGTGTTCCGCCCGTCCGCCCGACAGCTTGAGTATTTCCTGGCCCTTGCGGAGGTTGGGCATTTTGGCGCCGCCGCCCGCCGCTGCAATGTCTCGCAGCCAACCTTGTCGGCGCAGTTCAAATTGCTCGAAGACCAGCTCGGCGTTTCCCTTATTGACCGCGGAGGCGGCATCGCCGCGCTCACGCCGGCGGGCGCGGCGCTCGTGCCGCTCGCCCGGCAGGCAATCGAGACCCTGGATGAAATTGTAGCGGTTGCGTCGGTCCGGCGGGGCGGTCTCGGCGGCCTTATCCGCTTGGGGGTCGCGCCGACCTTCGGGCCATATTTCATGCCGCATTTGCTGCCGCATCTGAAACAGAAGTATCCGGATCTCGACATCTACATCCGGGAAGAACGGCCGATCCTCCTCAGCCGCGAGCTGCAATCTGGTGGTCTCGATTGTGTTCTGGCGCCCGCGCCCCTGTCACTGGATCAAGCCGCATCTGTCGTGATCTGCTCGGAAGAACTCATGCTTGGGCTCCCGGTGGATCATAGGCTCGCGGACAGGCCGGTTATCTTGCTGGAGGACCTGGACGGGGAGGGTCTGTTGAGCCTTGGCCAGGGGTACCAGCTCTACCAGGACGGCCAGACACTGTGCCAGATCTCCGGCGCACGCCTCTTGGAGGACTATGAAGGCACGAGCCTTGATGCACTGCGCCAGATGGTGTCGATCGGAATGGGTCTTGCCCTGTTCCCGGCCGGATACATTGCGTCCGAATTCGTGAAGGAACAACGGGTTGTCCTCAAGCCGATCGAAAAATTTCCCATGGTGCGCGATGTGATCTTGGCCTGGCGCAAGAACAGCACCCGGGCAGATCATTTCCAGACGCTGGCGCTAACGGCCCGCATGGTGGCCGGAAACCTGGAAATCGCGGGCATGACTTCGGGCGCTTGAAGTCCACGCTATCTTCGCCAGTGCCCCGCGCGTTGTCAGCCTGAGGCAAACATGGTCTTCTCAAGGGGCCGTGCAGTTGTCCGCAGGAGGTCCATAATGCCAACCATATCCAGCAGCTCAGACTTTCAAACGGTGATCACGACCTTCGAGATGACGCCGGGCACGTGTTACGATCTGCTCGACGAACTCAAGGACGCCTACGAAAACTTTATTCGTCACCAGCCTGGTTTCATTGGCGCGGGACTGCATGTGAACGATGCACAGACCCGTATCGCCAACTACTCGCAATGGCGCCAGCGCGAGGATTTTCTGGCGATGTTGCGGACCGACGAAATGCGGGCGCGCAACCGGCGCATCAGTGCGTTGTGCAAAGGCTTCGAGCCGGTGATGTACGATGTCGTCGACACATATGGAGCGTAAGCCAAGTTGGATTCCCGTGCGACGGAGAAACCATCACGTGCCGCAAAAGGTCATGTAGGGTCCAAAATCTGCCGGCGCCGGCTGGGCGTAGGGCGCCAGCTCATCGCGTTCGTCGAAGGGCTTGGTGACGGCCGCGAGGAGAGCGTGGACTGGACCGTAGTCGCCATGTTCCGCCGCTGAAAGCGCGTCTTCGACTGTGTGGTTGCGCGGGATATAGGCCGGATTGACGGTGGCCATGCGTTTTGCGGTGGTGCCGGGATCCGCATTCTCTTTTGCAAGACGGTCCCGCCATTGCCGAAGCCAATCCGCCGGTGTGTCGGGCGTCTGAAAAAGCGTCAGCAACGCATCGTCGTTGCCCCGTGCTGCCTCGCCCAGACGGCGGAAAACCAGCGTGTGGTCGGCCCGTTGCGCCTGCATGATATCGAGCAATCCACCGGCCAGCGCGAGATCGCCGTCGAGCGCTGTCGTCAGCCCGAGCTTTGCCCTCATGCCGGCAAGCCAGCGGTCTTGATAGGTTTCCGCAAACCGGTTGAGTTCCTCGGTCGCCCGTTCCACGGCGCGGTCCGCGTCGTCCGGGTCAATCAGGGGCACCAGGCATTCGGCAAACCGGGCAAGGTTCCATTGCGCCAGAACTGGCTGGCGCGCAAAGGCATAGCGCCCGCCGTGGTCGATGGAACTGAAAACCGCCTCCGGATCATAGGCATCGAGGAAGGCGCAGGGGCCGTAATCAATGGTCTCTCCGGAAATTGCCGTGTTGTCGGTATTCATCACACCATGAACAAAGCCGACCAGAAGCCACTCGGCGATCAGCGCCGCCTGCCGGTCGATCACACAGCGCAGCAGGAGGATGTATTTATCCGCCTCCGAAGCAAGATCTGGATCATGGCGTTCGATCGCATAGTCGGCAAGTTGGCGGACCTTGTCGGTTTCCCCGCGTGCCGCGAAATACTGGAACGTGCCGACCCGCAGGTGGCTGGACGCCACCCGTGTCAGCACAGCGCCCGATTTTGGGCCATCGCGGTAGATGGTCTCTCCTGTGGTGGCTGCGGCCAGCGCCCGCGTCGTTGGAATACCGAGTGCGTGCATGGCCTCGCCGATCACATATTCCCGCAAGACCGGGCCGATGACCGCCTTGCCGTCGCCGCCACGCGAAAACGGCGTCGGGCCGGAGCCTTTGAGCTGAATGTCGCGCCGTTGGCCGGCCTGGTCGATCACCTCGCCGATCAGAAGCGCCCGCCCGTCGCCGAGCCGCGGCGAAAACCCGCCGAATTGATGACCGGCATAGACCTGGGCGAGCGGAGCAGCGCCCGCCGGGCTTTCCGTGCCGGTGAAAATCCGCGCCGCGTCCGCAGCCTTCAGGGCTGCCGGATCTAGGCCGAGATCACGCGCCAATACCTCGTTTAGAAGTACCAGCTCCGGGGAGGGCACCGCCGCGCCCTGCCAGGGCACATAGAACCCGTCCATCTCGCGGGCATAGGTGTTGTCGAAGGAAAACAGGGGCTGCGGGATCGTCATCTGGGCACCTTCGGCGGACGGGCAGGGACAGGAATATGGTGTTAAAGCCCAATATAGGGACGTCTGCACATTTTGCTGCAATTCAGTCCGGGCCAGTCGTCGAATGCTATGAACAGGAGGAAAACAGGGCGCCGGTCAGTCGACCCCCGGACCCGCGCAACGCCGGACTGCCGATGGTGTATTTGGCCCTTCACCAAAAAGTCCGGAATAATCGGGCCGGCCACTCGTTTCCCCCATATCCGCACGATGGCGGAGCATCGACAGGAGTGGGAAACGGATATGGAACCTATCGCATTGCCCCGACTTTTGGCCGCCAAACGGTCTTATGCCGTGCGGCGCGTCGACCTGCCGGCCCGGGCGCGCCTTTCCGGGCCGGGCTATGCCCCGCGGGCCGGAGACGTGGTGCTCGCACGGATTACATCCTTGGGGTCGCATCGCCGCATCGAACTGCCAACGGGACGGAAGGCATCGCTCTATGTTGGCGATGAAGTGATCCTGGCCTATGGCAACCGGTACGCGCCGGATCAATACGAGGCCTATGTCCCTGAAACCTTGGGGCCATGCCATATGGTCGCCGCGGGCGGTATCGCCGCGCAGGCGGCCGCGTGGCACGAAAAACTGGCCGGTCCGACAGCGATCGAGCCGATCGGGGTCGTGTGCGGTGCTGATGGTGAGCCGGTGAATGTCGGGCAATTCGCCTTGCCAGCGCTTGCCGGCCCGCTGCCATCCGCTGTGTTCGGCGTGTTCGGGACGTCGATGAACGCCGGCAAGACCGAGACGGCCGCCGCGCTGGTGCGGGGATTTACCCGAAGCGGATACCGTGTCGGCGCATTGAAAATCACGGGCACGGCATCCGGCGGCGATCCATGGCTGATGCGCGATTCCGGCGCCGCCGACGTCTTGGATTTCACGGATTCAGGTCTCGCCACCACGTTTGGTGTGCCGATCGATACGATCATCGCCAATACCGGCAACTTGCTGCGAAGATTGAACCGGGCAGGATGCGATCTGGCCGTGGTCGAGATCGCCGACGGGTTGTTCCAGGACGAAACCCGGCGCCTTGCGGCTGATCCGCGGGTTCGATCCCTGTTTGACGGTGTGATGTTTGCCGCCGGTGACGCGCTTGGCGCGGTCGATGGGGTTGGTCGGCTTTCCAGCCTTGGCCATCATGTCCTGGGCATTTCCGGATCGGTGATGCGTTCGCCCTTGGCCGCGCGTGAGGTCTTGTCGAATGTTCAGGTCCCTGCGTATTCGCTGTCCGACCTTCAAGACGCAAGAACGGTCAGCGACATCATGACAGGGATATTGTCCGGACGGCTGTCTGCGGCAGAGTGACCGTGCGCCCGCCAAAACGGCCATCCGGTTTTCCTGTCCTGTGGAATAGCCCGCGACGTGCGCTGTGTGCCGGGCTCGTTGTGAACGGTATGGCGCAAACCCTCGGCGCGATCCTGTTGTCGATGAGTTGCGCGGCCTTGCTACAGCAGGAACAGCAGGTATACGGCCTCCCGGTCGCCGCCGCGCTCGCCGCGGGGGCGGCGGCAGCCATCGGTCTGTTTGTCGTTCAGTGCCGGTTTGCCGAACGGTTTGCACTTTCTTACGTGCACGACGTGCGCATGGCTTATGCGCGGCATGCGATGCTGTTGCCGTTCGACGCCAAATCGCCCGGGATCGGACTGTCACTCACCCGATTGGTTAATGACCTCACCGCCATCAAGCTGTGGCTGGCCAAAGGCCTTGTGGCGCTCATCACCCTGGTTCCGACGCTTTTGACGCTTGGCACATGGATCGCGGCAACGAAGCCGGAATTCGTCCCGCCATTCGTCGGAAGCCTGGTTGTCTGGGCGGCTGGACTGGCGATCGTGCTTCGGCCCTTGCGCATCAGCATCTGCAAGGCGCGCCAGACGCGGGGCGCAATGGCCGTACTGCTCGGCCGGTCGCTGCCCGAACGCCTGCCGTTGCTTCTCCATGGCAAACTGACGCCCATTTTGGAAAAGCTGGCCCGGAAAAGCGGGGACATGTGCCGTTTCATGACGGCCCGTGCGACCTGGTCCGGTGTCTTGCGCGCCATCAGCCGGTTCACCTTTCCCTGCGCGGTGGGTCTTTACGCGGTAACCGGCATGCCGATTGCGGCCGATATCGCGCTGTTCCTGCTGATCTTCGCGTTCCTTGCGAGCCAGCTTGAGGCGGGCGCTGCCGGATTGGAGTATTTTGAGGCCAACAAGATCGCCCATGAAAAACTGGCGCCCGTGTTCGCGCGGCCCGCGCTGCGCCCGCTGGCGCAGATCGACACCGACGGGGCAATCTGGCGCCAGGTCCTGACGATCCGCGATCTTGAATTGCCGTCCGGCCAGGTGATGTCGGCAACCATTCCCTCTGGGACATGCACCAAAATCGTCCGGACCGATCAGCGCGACGCGCATCATATCGCGCTCAGCCTGTGCGGCCTGAGCGGCCTTCGAAGCCTTGAGTGCGTTCGCCTGGGCGAGAACCGGTTTTCCGATATCGAGTGCAAGACGATCTGGCGAAACGTTGCGCTTGTGTCGCCGATGAACGGGATTCCGCTTTACCAGCTGGGCCGTCCGGCTCACGAGTTCGGGACCCGCAAGCAGGCAGAAATCGCCACAGCGCGGGACCTTGCCGGACTGCTCAATCTTCCGGCGGAATTGTTGCTGCCGGAAAACGCCAAAGGGCTGTGTGACCAGGACCGGCTCAAGATCCGGCTCGCCCGGGCCTTTTCACGGGCGCCGCGCGTCTTGGTCGTCCAAGATGACGGGCTGTTTGGCGATCTGGCCCTGACGCGCCGGGTTAAGGATCTGGCGGAAAACCGCGGGATCACGCTGGTCCTTCTTGAAAACGGCCCGCGGACACCGGATTGACCGTATGGTGACACAATGGATTTACCGGCAAAGCGCGTGCGCTGAAACAAGCCCGGCGCCAAAGATCGGATCGGGACCGTCTTCTCCCAGATCTTCCGCGCCATCTTGCAGCAAATTCAAGATGTCTGGGCTGGAAAGGCCCGGGTTGCTCGACCGCGCAAGGGCCGCCGCGGCCGACACGAACGGTGCGGCAAATGACGTCCCCGTTTTCCATCGAGCGCCCCGGACTGACGCGGCGGTCCAGACATCGACCCCAGGTGCTGCGAGATCGATATGCGGACCTCTGCCAGCGCGGCGATAGACCCGTTTGGAGCGGTCGACAGCCGTGACCGCGATAACGTTTGGGTACGCGGCCGGATAGGCCGGTGCAGCGCCCGGTCCGCCGTTTCCGGCCGCCGCCACGAGAACGATGTCGCGCCGATCCGCCATATCGGAAATCGCGGCTTCCAGAACATCATTGGGCGGTCCGGCAAGGCTCAGATTGATGACACCGACCCGTTCTTCCGCAAGCCTGTAGAGCGCTTCGACGAGCGTGAAGGCGTCCGCCCGTTCATCGCGCCCGGCCCGGTGAAAGGCATCGACGGCAACAAGCCGCGTATTGGGCAAAAGGCCGTGGACACGGGAGCGCGGCTGGCCGATGAACAAGGCGGCGACCGCCGTGCCATGGATTGCCTTTGACGCCGGCTGCTCGTCGCTCGAGACCCGGATGACCTTCAGGTTGGCGCCCTCAAAAACGCCGTGCTGGCCGTTGATCCCGGTGTCGATCATGCCGATGGCCGCCGGGATGCCGCAACTGCCCGGCACAGATTGCGCGGCCGCCGGCCAGGCAATCAGCTCCAGAGCCGGACAGAGTTCTCCCTGACATTGGGATTGCGTCGCGCCCGGCCGGTAGAAATGATTGTAATCCGCGTTTTGACCAGACGGCAGGGTGCGGACCGCGTCCCGCGCTTCAGGCAGCGTCAGCGTCTCCGGGACGGCCAGCCGGTGGGAGCGCAACGGAACGCCCGGCAGCGTTTGTTCCTGAAGGACCCGGAATCCCTGGGCGATCAGATTGTCGAGATCCTGGGCGTTGATGTTGACAACGATGATTTCCGCCTCGGCGAACACGGCCGGCGGTGTGATCGGAGGTGCGGCCTGCCGCGGCGCGGTCCGCCGTTCAACCGGCTGCGGATCCGGCCGGGGCCCGAACAGGCGCCGCAAGGGGCCGAACAGCGACGGTTCTCCTGTGCCGGGGCCGGCGGACGGACCGGACCGTGATCCGCCAAGCGTGCCAGGACCGGTGCCGCCGTTGTCGCTGTCGTCGCCATTGTCGTTGTCGTCGCTGTCGCCGCCATCATCGCTGTCGTCGCCGGCGCCATCTCCGTCACCATCGTCGGCCGCCGCCTCCCGAACGAGCAGATGGGCCGCCGGCCATTTCATCAACGCCGCCGTTTCCGCAAACAGCATGAACACCAACACTGCGGCGATTGCCCGGGTCATGGTCCCACCTTTCGCATGCTCTAAATCTTGCGGGGAATAAAGTCCCGTCTCAATCGTATTCAGGTGAATTACGTTTGGCCGGCCCGATTATTCCGTGGCCGCCGGTGGATTTTGAAAGGTCTTTGCATGTCGGACCCGTTTGGCCGGGCGCTGATTGAGAAACTGCCGAATCTGCGCAGGTTCGCGCTGTCGCTGTGCCGGTCCGGCGATACCGCCGATGATCTGGTGCAAATCACGGTCGAGCGGGCGCTCAGCGCGCGCGCCAGCTATGATCCCGCCACCCGGATCGAGGCATGGCTGTTCCGGATTTTGCGCAATGCGTGGATCGATATGGCCCGCAAGCACAAGATCCGCGGCACGCACGTGAGGCTCGAAGAGGCACCGGAAACGGCCGCCGCTGGGCATCATCCCGGCGATGCACGCCTGATGGTCGCAGCGGTCATGGACGCGGTTGAGAGGCTTCCGATCGATCAGCGCGAGGTGCTTCTTTTGGTGTGCGTGGAGGACGTCAGTTATGCCGAGGCGGCCACGATCCTGGACATTCCCAAAGGCACGGTGATGAGCCGCCTGTCGCGAGCCCGGACCGCGCTCGCCGGGCGGATTGGAATAAAATGAGCCGCGGAACGTTATCCCGCCGAGACGAGATGCAAGATGGACCCGACCCAAATGACCGATGAGCGCATCATGGCCTATGCGGATGGCGAGCTGCCTGAAGATGAAGCGCGAACCATCGAACGGGCCGCCGAAAACGATCCTGAGATCCGCCGCAAGATTGACCTTTTCGCCAGGACCCGTGCGCGAATGAAGGAGGCCACCGGTGATCCGGCGCCGGTGCCTGATGCGCTCGCCCGGCGTATTGCGGAGATGGTTGAGGCGCGGGCGGGGACAGCAAAGGACCAAGAAGCGGCTGAAATCGTCCCGCTGCCGCAAAAGTCCCGGATCTGGCATGGTCCGGCCGCGTTAGCGGCATGCCTCACTCTGGTGGTGGGGCTGGCTGCCGGTCTTTCGATCGGGCAATTTGGACAGACGGGCCCTGACGCACCATTCGGCATCGCAGCCCTGGCCGATCCGGAGGTCACAGACGCGCTGTCGGCGGTGGTTTCGGGTCAAAGCCGGACGCTCGGCTCCGGCGCTGTGCTGAATGTCATCGCCTCGTTCGCGGACGCTGGCGGCGGCCTGTGCCGGGAGTTCGACTATGCGGGCCGGGACGGCGCATCCGTCGTCGCCGTCGCCTGTCATGACACATCCGGCTGGACGCCAAAAATCGCGATCACCACGTCGAATGACGGGCAAACCGGCTATGCGCCGGCGTCCTCGCTCGAGGCGCTGGACGCCTGGCTCGCCGCCTCTGGTCTCGGCACGCCGTTGTCGGCGGATGCCGAAGCCCGGCGGCTGGAGGGTTTGCCGCAATAAAAAGCCCGCCGGATCGTGTCCGGCAGGCGGATTCGATATTTCTTGCAAGGGTCGCGCTAGCTACACCCGCTCGTCGAGCCGCACGTGTCACATTTCAGGCAGGTGCCGTTGCGCACCATGGTGAAGTTGCCGCATTCGGCGCAGGATTCGCCCTCATAGCCCTTCATCCGGGCCTGGGCGATCTGCTGGGCTTCCGAGGCCGCCTGCGGGGCAGGGGCGGTGGAGACCTCGACGGCGGCCACGGCTTCCGAGCCCCGGGCAAAGGCTGTTGCCACCGCCGAAGCCTGGGCCGCCGGAGATCCGGCGGTTTGCGCGGAGACGGCGTCCGTTAAGGCGCCAGCCGGTTCATCCTGACCGCCGATCAGCCGGAACCGTTCCGTCTGGCCGCGCACCAGGCCGTGGGACACGACCCCTTGCTCTGCGCCGGTCTCCATGCCGCGGCCTTCATTGGGGCCGGAGCTCATGGCCGTGTTGCCGATCGCCTCCGGCGGCACATGGGCCAGGTCGTGGCGGCCGAGATAGGAGACGGCCAGTTCGCGGAAGATGTAGTCAAGGATCGAAGTGGCGTTCTTGATCGCCTCGTTGCCCTGGACCATGCCCGCCGGCTCGAACCGGGTGAAGGTGAAGGCGTCGACATATTCCTCCAGCGGCACGCCGTATTGCAGGCCGAGCGAAATGGCGATGGCGAAATTGTTCATCAGGCTGCGGAAGGCAGCGCCTTCCTTATGCATGTCGATGAAGATCTCGCCAAGCCGGCCATCGGCGTATTCGCCGGTGGTCAGGTACACCTTGTGGCCGCCAACACGGGCCTTTTGGGTGTAGCCCTTGCGCCGGTCGGGCATTTTTTCCCGCTCGCGTACGGCCCGTTCGACGATCCGTTCCACGATGCGCTCGGCAATGACCTCGGCGCGGGCCGCCTGCGGCTTGGCGGCGATCGCCTCGGCCACGTCCTCCTCGTCATCCGCGTCGTCGGCGAGAAGCTGCGCGTTGAGCGGCTGCGACAGTTTCGAGCCGTCCCGGTAGAGCGCGTTCGCCTTCAGCGCAAGCTTCCACGACAGCATGTAGGCTTCTTCGCAGTCCTCGACCGTTGCATCGTTCGGCATGTTGATCGTCTTCGAGATCGCGCCGGAGATGAACGGCTGCGCCGCGGCCATCATGCGGATGTGGCTTTCCACCGACAGAAACCGCTTGCCGATCCGCCCGCACGGATTGGCGCAATCAAACACGGCATAATGTTCTTCCTTCAGGAACGGCGCATCTTCCAGCGTCATCGCGCCGCACACATGGGTGTTCGCGGCCTCGATGTCCGCCTTGGAGTAGCCCAGGAACGGCAGGAGTTCGAACTCGGGATCGTTGAGCTGATCCTCGGTGACGCCAAGCGCTGCCATCTGGTCGTCGCCCAGCGTCCAGCGGTTGAACACGAACTTAATATCGAACGCCGACTTAAGGCTCGCCTTCACCTTGGCAAGGCTGTCCTCCGTGAAACCCTTGGCCTTGAGGCTGCCCGGATTGATCGCAGGGGCCTGGTCAAGCGAACCGTGCCCGACGGCGTAGGCCTCGATTTCCGCGATCTGGCTTTCCGAATAGCCCAGCACCCGCAGCGCTTCCGGGACCGCCCGGTTGATGATCTTGAAGTAGCCGCCGCCGGCCAGCTTCTTGAACTTGACCAGAGCGAAATCGGGTTCAATGCCGGTCGTGTCGCAGTCCATCACGAGGCCGATCGTGCCGGTCGGCGCAATCACGGTGGATTGCGCGTTGCGGTAGCCGTTTTTCTCTCCGAGCGTCAATGCCCGGTCCCACGCCTTTTTGGCATGGTCGACAAGGCGTTGATCCGGGCAGGACGCGTGGTCGAGCGCGACCGGATTGGTGTTCAGTTTTTCATATCCGCCGGTTTCGCCATGGGCCGCACGCCGGTGATTGCGCATCACGCGCAACATGTGCTCAGCGTTTTCGGCGTAGCCCGGGAAAGCGCCAAGTTCGCCGGCCATTTCGGCTGATGTGGCATAGGACACGCCGGTCATAATCGCCGTCAGCGCACCGCAGATCGCGCGGCCCTCTGCCGAATCGTACGAGATCCCGGAGGTCATCAACAGGCCGCCGATATTGGCATATCCAAGGCCAAGCGTGCGGAACTTGTAGGAAAGTTCCGCGATTTCCTTGGACGGGAACTGCGCCATCAAAACCGAGATCTCCAGGACGACGGTCCACAGACGGACGGCGTGTTCGAAGCTCTCGATGTCGACGGACCGGTCCGCGTTGCGGAACTGCATCAGGTTCAAGGACGCTAGATTGCAGGCCGTGTCGTCCAGGAACATGTACTCCGAGCACGGATTGGAGGCGCGGATTTCGCCGGACGCCGGACAGGTGTGCCAATCGTTGATGGTCGTGTGGTACTGAAGGCCCGGATCGGCCGAGGCCCAGGCCGCATAGCCGATCTGTTCCCAAAGGTCCTTCGCCTTTACCGTCTTCACCACGTCGTTGGAGCGCCGGGCTGTCAGGTCCCAGGTGCCGTCCTCAACGACCGCTTGCAAAAAACCATCGGTCACCCGGACGGAGTTGTTGGAGTTCTGGCCGGAGACGGTGAGGTAGGCTTCTGAATCCCAGTCCGTGTTGTAGGTCGGGAACCCGATCTTGGTGAAACCTTGTTTGGCGAACTGGATGACGCGCTGGATGTAGT
The DNA here is from genome assembly GCA_017643215.1 of Roseibium sp. Lineage (GTDB taxonomy): Bacteria > Pseudomonadota > Alphaproteobacteria > Rhizobiales > Stappiaceae > Roseibium. Next base: position 228,409 of record JAEPNV010000006.1, read on the forward strand.
TTTCCGGCACCAGCATCTTTTTCGCGGCGCGGATTTCCCGCTTCAAGGCCGGGTTCTTGGCCGGGTCGAAGCACTCGCCATTGTCCGCTTCACAGTTCACGCAGGCGCGCATGATGGCGGACAGGTGTTTCTGGCAGATCTTGGATCCCGTCACCAAGGCGGCGACCTTCTGCTCTTCCTTCACCTTCCAGTTGATGTAGTCCTCAATGTCCGGGTGGTCGACATCGACCACGACCATCTTGGCCGCGCGCCGGGTCGTGCCGCCGGATTTGATGGCGCCGGCCGCCCGGTCGCCGATCTTCAAGAAGCTCATCAGGCCGGAGGATTTGCCGCCGCCCGACAGCCGTTCGCCTTCACCGCGTACTCTTGAGAAGTTGGAGCCGGTTCCGGATCCGTATTTGAACAGGCGTGCTTCGCGGACCCAAAGGTCCATGATGCCGTTTTCGTTGACCAGATCGTCCTCGACGGATTGGATGAAACAGGCATGCGGTTGCGGATGCTCGTAGGCGGAGGCGGACTTTGTCAGTTTGCCGGTCTGGAAATCGACATAGTGGTGCCCCTGGCTCGGGCCATCAATCCCATAAGCCCAATGCAGGCCGGTGTTGAACCACTGCGGGGAGTTCGGCGCCACCTTCTGGGTCGCCAGCATGTAGCGCAGTTCATCAAAAAACGCGCGTGCGTCGGCTTCGGTGTCGAAGTATCCACCCTTCCAGCCCCAATAGGTCCAGGTGCCGGCGAGGCGGTCGAACACTTGGCGGCCGTCAATCTCGGACCCGTAGCGATCCTCTTCCGGGAGCTTTTTCAAGGCTTTCTTGTCAGCTTCGTGGCGCCAAAGCCAGGACGGGACGGTGTTTTCCTCAACCGCCTTGAGTTTGGCAGGGACGCCGGCTTTACGGAAATACTTCTGGGCAAGAATGTCGGAGGCGACCTGCGAGAACTGCGCCGGTACCTGGATATCATCGAGTTTGAAGACCACCGATCCGTCCGGATTGCGGATTTCACTGGTGGCCGTCCGAAACTCTATTTCGGCGTAGGGTGATTGCCCGTCTTTTGTGTAGCGCCGCTCGATCCGCATTCCTGTTGTCCCCTTTGTGGTGACCGGCGGAGTATATCATGGCCGGTCATGTCCCAACGCGATTTTCATATCCGGACAGCCCATCGTCCGGTGGCGGCTCTCCGCCAGGTAGAATCGGTGTTGCCACCGCAGAATTCACTTATGTAGTAGTTTGAACGCGCGATGCCACTATATATAGCGCTTCTCAACAGATTTGTCACGTTGACCGGCATTCGCCGGGCACACGAACCACCGGTCGGCCGAATGGGCAATTCGGCAGAGCAGCGCGTCACTGACTGTATACTTGGATGATCCGGAGGCATGTGATTGAGCCCCCGCATACGCACTCCGTAATGATTAGAAAACTAGAGTAAACGAATTCTTACCGTCAAGCGGTCGCGGACAAGCGCTTGTGCGTGATTTGTGGGCAACCGCAAAATCTTGTGTGCCAGTGTGGATACTGGGGACGGAACGAAAAATCGTTGCTGCCCCACGGAAAGGGGAATTCGGCCCACGGATCGCCAGCTTATTGCGGTTTTTGGCCGGATTCCGGATTGGCGCTGATGTTTTTATGAAAGTTTGACGAAAACACAGGCCGCGCATTTCAGCGCGATTTAAAGCGCGTTTGGCACAACGGACTTGTCGAGTTGCCAAAAAAGGTGCCGGAGTCCGATGAAACAACATGCAGCCTACGGCCTCGCCGTGGAGGATATTGATGCGGTTGTCGTCGACGACAGCAAGCCGATGCAGACGATCATTCGCTCGATTCTTCTGAGCTTCAAGGTCGCACGGGTGCGGATATTCGATTCGGTCGATGAAGCCCTGCAGTCGATGCTTGTCGAGCCGCCCAACCTGATTCTCACGGACTGGCGGATGGCGCCGACCTCCGGATACCAGCTTTTACGCCTCGTCCGGCACCGCCACATGGAGCCGTTGTGCTACGTGCCGATTCTGTTTGTGACGGCGCACGGCACGCGGGCGCTGGTCGACAAGGCCTTGCGGGCCGGAGCCCACCATCTCTTGGTCAAGCCGCTGTCGCCTTCAACGCTTTTCAGCCGCCTGCAGTGGCTCTTGCGCGACGACCGTCCAATGGTTCTCGAGCATTCGGGCTTTTACAACATCCACGGCATACATCAGGCCCTCGATGCCCAGGCGGAGAAGATTCAGACCCTGGACCGCGCGCGCATGCACCATGAAACAGCGACCAAGCGGCTGGCCGAGCTCCAGGGAACGGTCGATAAGGTGTTCAACGGCAGTGAGGACGGGGATGGCCAACCGCAGGACAAAGCCGACCACGAACCGGCCGCCGCACAGGGCGAATCCCGGCCAACGCTTTTGACGGGTTCGGCCAAGCGGCCGGTCCGGTCCGCCTTTGCCGCGGTTCGCGCCGGCCGGGACTGACCCGCGCAAGCGGGCGGCGTGCCAATGCGCCGGAGCCGGCCCCGCCCGGATATGCAAGTTCCCGCGAACTTCAGATGCTGTCAGTTGCCGCACGGGCTGGACAGTTTCGCCTTCTCACGCCATAGTCCGCGCCAATCCGTCGCCCGACCTGCGGAACATTGCGGGGACGGCGGCTTATTCTTTTCGAGGGTAGACCGCGCACCATGCGTATCAAGGACATTCTTGTCGAAATCTTCACCTGGTGGAACGGCCAGACCATGGGCACGCGTTTTTTCACCTGGCGCAAGGGTGAATTCGTGGGCGAGGACGAGTTCGGCAACAAATACTACCGCGAGCGCGGCGGGGACAAACGCTGGGTAATCTACAATGGCTTGGCAGAAGCCTCGGCGATCCCGCCTGGCTGGCATGGCTGGATGCACCACCGGGTCGATACCGCACCGAGCGAAGAGCAGTATCACAGCAAGGGCTGGCAAATATCCCACAAGGTCAATCCGACCGGGACGCCTGAAGCCTATCGCCCGGATGGTTCAATCCTGACGCCGGAAAAGCGGCCGGAAGTTACCGGCGACTATCAGGCCTGGACGCCCGGCCAGTAGACCGGACATTCCCGGCATTGGGATGGGCGAAGGCGCGCCGTTTTTGCGCGCCTCTATCTGCCGGTGTCCTATGTGCTTATTTTTCCGAGCGGCTTGTCGCTCAAGAGCGCCCAGGTGCCGTTGTTCGTTTCCGAGCCACGGGCCCCAAGTTCGATCAAAAGCCGTGTCGTTTCATTGGGTTCAGCGCCGATTAGGCCGCACAACGTTGTCAATTTCCGCCATTCTGTTCCCTTTGGCGGATGATCCAGTGCTTCCTTGAGCAAACGGCGGCGCTTTTCATCCAGCGCTTTCTTGTCCCTGTTTTTGAGTTCTTGCTGCCAGATGTTAAAGCCAAATTGAATGGCCGCGCCGATCGCGACGCCGAAAATGCCGAGGACAAACTCCATGTTCCAGCTCCCTTCGCTACGGCCAGGATACTGATTGGGGCAGCGTCAAGAAATCGTGCGCGGCGGATAACCCGGTGCCCGGAGTTCGAACCCCACCTTGCCCTGGCTGAAGCCGATCCGCCTGTAAAATCGATGGGCGGCTTTGTTCTTCACGCCCGACATCAGCATGATCTTGTAGCAGCGTCTTTTGAACGCTGCGTCAACGGCCGCCCTTACAATCGTCTCCCCGAAGCCTTTGCCTCGGAACGCTTCCAGCGTGACCACATTCTCGATGATAGCAAACGGCCGGCATCCGCGTGTTAGATTCGGTACCGTGATCAGAAGACAGGTCGTAACGGCTTGTCCGGCGCGCGTGCCCAGAAAAATGCACAGGCCCGGATTGTCCAGTATCTGCCGATAGGTGCCCTCCGCCAAGTCATGCGAAGCGGGTTCATCCTCGCCGATCAGATCGGAGTAGAGCATCAAGAGACTTGGCAGGTCTGTCGGGCCCGCCATGCGGATTTGAAGGTTCGAAGACGGGTTGTTCATCACGACGTTCCATCACGGCGAGGGTGAAGATCGTTCCAACAAAAAAGCCCGCCACAGCGGCGGGCTTGTCTGAAATCTCGATGGCTCATTCATTCGATATCGATATAGTCAGCCGGTGTCAGGCCAAGTCGTTTGTCCAGATAGCCGCCGCAGCGGCTCATCAAATCGTCCATATCGTTTTCAAAAAAATGGTTCGCGCCGTGGATCGTCTCATGGTCGATGACGATGCCCTTTTGCGTCTTGAGCTTATCAACGAGCGTCTGAACGTCCTTTTGCGGCACGACCTTGTCGTTGTCGCCATGGATAATCAGGCCCGATGACGGACAAGGTGCGAGGAAGGAAAAATCGTGCAGGTTCGCAGGTGGGGCCACCGAAATGAAACCTTCGACTTCCGGCCGGCGCATTAAAAGCTGCATGCCAATCCAGGCTCCGAACGAAAAGCCGGCGATCCAGCAGGCGCGGGCGTCGGGGTGGACCGTCTGCACCCAATCGAGCGCGGCGGCCGCGTCGGACAGCTCGCCCTGGCCATGGTCGAACGTGCCCTGTGAACGCCCGACACCGCGGAAATTGAAACGAAGCACCGCAAAACCGCGCTGCGCGAACATGTAATACAATTGGTAGATGATCTGGTTGTTCATGGTGCCGCCGAATTGCGGATGCAAATGCAGCACCAGTGCAATTGGAGCATTGCGTTTTTTCGCGGGATGGAACCGGCCTTCCAGCCGGCCGGCGGGACCGTTGAAAATCACCTCGGGCATGAAGCGTTTTGTCCTCTTTTATGCGCCGCCGCGGACATAGTGCGCGCGGGGGTATCAGCACTTTGTACGTGAAACTCCTAAGTCCAAACTTGACTCTTAAGTTCCAAGTTTCTAGAACCTTGTTTAGAATTATTCGAAACTCGGCGTCGCCATGTGAAGGTCAGTGGGCGGGGTCGAAGTTCGGGCAGTCAGGTTGGGCCTCGTTATCGTCATCGCCGCCGGAAATTTCAAGCTTTCCGTTCGGTGAGCGGCAACATTTTGGCCCGTGCGCCCGTCTCGGGGAGCACCTGGCACATCCCCGCAGGTCTTTTTTTTGAAGGCGCACACGTCAATGGCCCGACCCGGTCCAGTCTATCTCGATCACAACGCCGGGGCGCCAATGCGCCCGGCGGTTCGCGATGCGATGGTTGCCGCGATTGGCGTGACTGGCAATCCGTCGTCCGTCCACGCAGATGGGCGGGCCCAGCGTGCCCGGATTGAATGCGCGCGGGAAAAGGTGGCCGGTCTTTGCGGCGTGCCGGCACGGGGAGTGATTTTCACGTCCGGCGCCACGGAGGCAAATGTCACCGCGCTGACACCGGCCTGGCAGGACCAAGGCGCGCCTCTGTATCTCGAGCGCTTGTTGCGCGGCGCAACGGAGCATCCTTCGGTGGCCGCGGGCGGTCGGTTTCCGGTGAAGGATCAGTGCGTTGTTCCGGTCCAGAAAGACGGTCAATTGGACATTGCAGCGCTTGAGCTGGCGCTGGCGGACGGTGGGCCCGCGCTTGTGTCGGTGATGGCGGCGAACAACGAAACCGGCGTGATCCAGCCCCTTGAGGAGATCGGCGCCCGTGTGCGCCGGTACGGCGGTGTCTTTCATGTCGATGCCGTTCAAGCCGCCGGACGTGTGCCGATCGACATGGAGGCCTGGCAGGCCGACGCGATCTCGCTCTCCGCGCACAAGATGGGTGGGCCCCAGGGAGCCGGAGCGCTTGTTGTGCGCTCCTCGGCGCGGGTTCCCGCGCCGCTTTTGACCGGTGGCGGTCAAGAGAACTGGCGCCGGGCAGGAACAGAGAACGTTGCCGCGATTGCAGGTTTTGGGGCTGCGGCCGATGCAGCGGCCAAAGAGGCACAGGACGCGCGGCGCTTGAAGGACCTTCGGGACCGGTTGGAACAGGGCGTTCAGGCGATTTGTCCGCAAGCCCATGTCTTCGGCAAGGATGCGCCGCGGCTAGGCAACACGACCTGTTTCGCTGTCAGAGGAATTTTGGCCGAAACGGCGCTGATCGCTTTCGATCTGGAACGCGTATCTGTGTCATCGGGGTCTGCCTGTTCATCGGGAAAAGTGTCGGTGTCACATGTACTGATGGCCATGGGGGAGGAAGAGGCACTCGCGCGCTGTGCCCTCCGGGTCAGTTTGGGCTGGGACACAAGTGCCCCCGATGTGGAGAGATTTCTTGAGGTTTGGCCGGCCATCGTTGACCGGTTGAACCCGTCCGCACGCAGCAAGGCTGCGTGAATGCGCGGTAATCGCCGCGAATGAAATGCAACAAGGCGCCTGCCGGCAAGGCTCGGGTCAGGCGGAACATCAATCAGGCGGGGCGTGGGGCCACGCGAAACGGAGAGACGACATGCCGGCTGTGCAGGAAACGATCGATCAGGTCAAAGCGATCGATGTTGACCAGTATAAATATGGCTTTGTGACTGAGATCGAATCGGAAAAGGGCGCGAAGGGCCTTTCCGAGGAAACCGTTCGGTTCCTCTCCGCAAAAAAAGACGAACCTGAATGGATGACCGAGTGGCGCCTGGATGCGCTGCGCCGGTTCAAGACCATGCTCGAGCCGTCCTGGGCACGCGTGTCCTATCCGGACATCGACTTCGACGAGCTCTACTACTGGGCGGCGCCCAAATCCGTCGAGGGACCAAAGAGCCTGGATGAAGTTGATCCGGAACTGCTGGCGACCTACGAAAAACTCGGCATTCCGCTTGCCGAACAGGAGATTTTGGCCGGTGTCGAGCCGAAGAACCGGGTGGCGGTTGACGCGGTGTTTGATTCCGTTTCGGTTGTGACGACGTTCAAGGAAGAGCTGAAAAAGGCTGGCGTCATTTTCTGCTCGATCTCCGAGGCCGTGCGCGAGTACCCCGACCTTGTGAAGAAGTATCTCGGCTCGGTGGTTCCGGTCACGGACAACTTCTACGCAACGCTCAATTCGGCGGTGTTCTCCGACGGGTCGTTTGTCTATGTGCCGGAAGGCGTGCGCTGCCCAATGGAGCTGTCGACCTATTTCCGCATCAACGAGCAGAACACAGGCCAGTTCGAGCGAACGCTGATCATCGCCGAAAAGGGCTCCTACGTCTCCTATCTTGAAGGCTGCACCGCGCCGCAGCGGGACGAGAACCAGCTTCACGCCGCGGTCGTGGAACTGGTGGCTCTCGACGATGCGGAGATCAAGTATTCGACGGTTCAGAACTGGTACCCGGGCGACAAGGACGGCAAGGGCGGCATCTACAATTTCGTCACCAAGCGCGGCGATTGCCGGGGCCGGAATTCCAAGATCTCCTGGACCCAGGTCGAAACCGGGTCTGCGATCACCTGGAAATATCCGTCCTGCATCCTGCGCGGCGACAATTCGCGCGGCGAGTTTTATTCGATCGCCGTGTCGAACGGCCACCAGCAGGTCGACAGCGGCACGAAGATGATCCATCTCGGCAAAAACACGTCGAGCCGGATCATTTCCAAGGGCATTTCGGCGGGCGTGTCGCAAAACACTTATCGCGGACTTGTGTCTGCCCACCGCAAGGCCAGCAACGCGCGCAACTTCACCCAGTGTGACTCGCTGCTGATCGGCCAGGACTGCGGGGCGCACACGGTCCCTTACATTGAATCGAAAAACGCATCGGCTGTGTTCGAGCATGAGGCGACGACATCAAAGATCTCCGACGATCAGATGTTTTATTGCCTGCAGCGCGGCTTGTCCGAAGAAGAGGCCGTGGCGCTGATCGTCAACGGTTTCGTCAAGGACGTCATTCAGCAGCTGCCGATGGAATTCGCCGTCGAAGCCCAGAAGCTGATCTCGATCAGCCTGGAAGGGTCGGTCGGCTAATAGGCCATCGTTAGCAATTCGGAATTCGGGCCCCGTGGCCCCACTGGAACGAGGATACTCTCTCATGCTTGAGATCAAAAACCTGCACGCCCGTATCGCCGAAGACGAGGCGGAAATCCTGCGCGGCATCGACCTCACTGTAAATCCGGGCGAGGTCCACGCCGTGATGGGCCCGAACGGCTCGGGCAAGTCGACGCTGTCCTACATTCTGGCCGGCAAGGAAGACTACGAAATCACCGAGGGTGAGATTCTGTTCAACGGCGAGAACATGCTTGACATGGAGCCGGACGAGCGCGCAGCGGCCGGCATGTTCCTGGCCTTTCAGTACCCGATCGAAATTCCGGGCGTTGCCACCATGGAGTTCCTGAAAACGGCTTTGAACGCGCAGCGCAAGGCGCGGGGCGAGGATCCGCTGTCGATCCCGGACTTTATGAAAACGGTGAAGGCCAAAGCGGCTGACCTCAACATCTCCATGGACATGCTCAAGCGTCCGCTGAATGTCGGTTTCTCCGGCGGGGAGAAAAAGCGCTCTGAAATCCTGCAGATGTCCTTGCTGGAGCCGAAATTGTGTGTGCTCGACGAGACCGATTCCGGCCTCGATATCGATGCTCTGCGCATTGTGTCGGAAGGCGTCAACAAGTTGCGCTCTCCGGAGCGGGCCATGGTGGTCATTACCCACTACCAGCGTTTGCTTGACCACATTGTGCCGGACGTCGTCCACGTTTTGTCCAGGGGCAAGATCGTCAAGACCGGCGACAAGGCGCTGGCGCTTGAGCTGGAGAAGAATGGTTACGCCGACTACGTCGACGCTGCGGCTTGAGCCACAAGGAGAGCGAGATGAACGCCAACACGACCATCACGCACACGCAGGGCGAAACCCAGCTCATGGCGCGTTTCGAAACGGTGCGCGAAGAGCTTGCTGGATCGGTGTCCGTCGATGCCTTGCGCAGTGCGGCCGCGGCCCAGCTTCGTCAGGCCGGACTGCCGCACCGCCGCGTCGAGGAGTACAAATACTCCGACCTTCGCGCCTTCATGAAGTCGGCGGCGCCCTTGGCCACCCCGTCGGCTGCCCCCGACATTGAAGCGGCGCTTTCGGCGCTCGACAGCTACGGGGATCTGGAGCGCCATCGGATTGTCATCGCCAATGGCAGTTACCGTGCCGAATTCAGTGACGCGGCCGCTCTGGCCGAAGACGGTGTCACCGTGGCGGATTTTTCCGCGGCGCTGACGGCCGATGACGGCGCCCAACTCCTGGCAACACCCCGGACCGCCGGTCAGGACGGACTGCTGGCGCTGAACACGGCATTCGTCCAAGGCGGTGTGGTGGTCGATGTGCGGGCCGGCACGACCGTGTCGAAACCGATCGAAATCGTCCATGTCGCGACCTCCGAAGGGGCCCAAGTTACGCGGTGCCGCATTGCGGTCGGCGAGGGCGCCGGATTGCGCCTGCTCGAGACCTTCACGGGCGATATGGGCTCCGGTGAACTCAATGCGGTGTTCGACTATGCCGTCGGAGACCGCGCAAAACTGGCATCGACCCGTTTGATCGCCGGCGCGGCCGCCGGTCCGCGTCTTTTGACCACCATCGCGACGATTGGGGCGGATGCCGAGTTCAAGTCGCTCGGTTTCATTGCCGGCCCCGGTTTTGCCCGCAATCAGCAGTTCGTGAACTTCACCGGCGAGCATTCTGATGCCAAGATCTATGGCGTGAGCATGGCGCGCGGCACGAGCCTGGCGGATCAGACCCTGATCGTCGATCATGCCGTTCCGCATTGTAACAGCCGAGAGTATTTCAAGACCGTTCTCGACGACAGTGCGCGGGGCGTTTACCAGGGGCGGATCAACGTCGCACCTCACGCTCAAAAGACCGATGGCGAAATGATGACCCAGGCCCTGCTTCTGTCTGAGGAAGCGGAAATGGCGAACAAGCCCGAACTGGAGATTTTCGCGGACGATGTCGTTTGCGCGCATGGCGCGACCAGCGGACAGATCGACGAAGAGCTGTTGTTCTATCTGCGCGCGCGCGGCATTCCGGAGGATGAGGCGCAAACGCTTCTGATCATGGCGTTCCTGTCCGAGGCGATTGAAGAGTTTGACGAAGAAGACGTGACCGAGGTCCTTGAGGCCCGTGTTCGCGACTGGCTTGCCGTCAAGAACTGAAGGAGCAGCGCCGCATGACGGTCGCAACCGCATATTCCGACGCCGATACACCGGCCTACGACGTCGAGGCGATTCGCGCGGATTTTCCAATCCTGTCCCGTGAGGTCTACGGCAAGCCGTTGGTTTATCTCGACAACGGCGCGTCGGCGCAAAAACCGCGGGCGGTGATTGACGCGGTGTCGGAAGCCTATTCGCATGAGTACGCGAACGTCCATCGCGGCCTGCACTACCTGTCGAACACCGCGACAGACAATTATGAGGCGGCGCGCGAAAAGGTCCGCAGATTCTTGAACGCGCCGTCCGTCGATGAGATTGTTTTCACCCGGTCGACGACAGAAGCCATCAATCTGGTTTCCTACGGCCTCGGGGCCGAAACATTTGGGCAAGGCGACGAGATCGTCCTGTCGATCATGGAACACCATTCCAACATCGTGCCCTGGCATTTCCACCGGGAGCGGCACGGTGCGGTGCTGAAATGGGTCTATGTCAACGAAGATGGCACGTTTGACCTCGACGCGTTCGCGGACGCGTTGACGGACCGAACGAAACTCGTCGCAATCACCCATATGTCCAACGTCCTCGGCACGGTGGTCCCGGTGAAGGAAGTGTGCCGGATCGCCCATGAGCGCGGTATTCCGGTTCTTGTCGATGGCAGCCAGGCCGCCGTCCACATGCCGGTCGACGTCCAGGATCTTGGATGCGACTACTACTGCTTTACCGGCCATAAGGTCTACGGACCGTCGGGTATTGGCGTTCTGTGGGCCAAGACGGAACACTTGAGGGCCATGAAACCGTTCAACGGTGGTGGCGAGATGATTCTTGACGTCACCGAGGACATGGTGACCTACAACGATCCGCCGCACCGGTTCGAGGCCGGCACGCCGCCGATCGTTCAGGCGATTGGCTTAGGCGCGGCGCTGGACTACATGGACCGGATCGGCCGCGACAACATTGCCCGCCACGAGGCTGACCTCAAAGACTACGCGCACCAGCGTCTATCAGAGATCAACTCGTTGCGGATCTTTGGGACCGCGCCCGACAAGGGTGCCATCGTTGCCTTTGAAATCAAGGATGCGCACGCCCATGATATCGCGACGATTATTGACAGGGCTGGCGTCGCGGTCCGCGCCGGCACTCATTGCGCTCAGCCGCTGCTTGCGCGCTACGGTGTAACCTCGACATGCCGGGCAAGCTTCGGCATGTATAACACCCGTGGGGAAGTGGACGCGCTCTGTGAAGCGCTGATGAAGGCACAGACGTTCTTCGGCTAAGGGGTCTGAGTAATGGACAACATGACGACGATGGACACACAGGTGGACGGGGATGAACTGCGGGCGGAAGTCGCGTCCGGTTCAGCCATACCGGCAGACGAACTGGAGCGCCTGACGACTGACATCGTCGGCGCGCTCAAGACGGTCTACGATCCCGAAATTCCCTGCGATATCTACGAACTGGGGCTGATCTACAAGGTCGATATCGAAGACGACCGGTCGATCAAGATCGACATGACCTTGACGGCGCCGGGATGTCCGGTCGCTGGTGAGATGCCTGGCTGGGTGGAAGATGCCGTTTCCTCCGTGGCCGGCGTTGGCCCCGTCAATGTCGACATGGTGTTCGATCCGCCCTGGACGCCGGACCGGATGTCGGATGAAGCAAAAGTGGCGCTCAACTGGTATTGATCAATCTGGCCGGGCCTTTTGACGCTTAACCTGAATTCCTATATCAAGTTTATCAGGTCATCCGGCGGTTTGATTGACTCAGTCAAACCGCCGAAGGACGATTGGATTGAGAGCACTTCATCTGCGCCCGTTCGGGCGCCAGGTGGCCCCGACAGGTCTTGATGTGAGGAGATCATGAACGCAGCCTCGAAATTCCAGGTGATGACATTGACCGACGCGGCCGCCGGCCGCGTGCGTGAGCTTGTGGACAACGCCGAACGGGATGTGCTCGGCCTGCGGGTCGGGATCAAGAAGGGCGGCTGCGCGGGCATGGAATACACCATGGATCTGGTCGACGAAGCGCAACCGGGCGATGACCGGATCGAGGACAAGGGCGCGACGCTTTTTGTCGATCCGTCCGCCGTGCTGTTTCTGCTGGGCACGGAGATGGATTTTGAAGTGACCAAATTCCGGTCGGGATTCGTGTTCAAGAATCCGAATGAGGTGTCGGCTTGCGGCTGCGGTGAATCGGTTTCGCTGCAAGCGGCTGATCCGGCCGCCGCGCACTGACGGCCCGTCGGCAAGTTCTGGAAAAACACTGCCGTGAAACTGTTTAAGCGCTTGAAAGCTGACGCCGATTTGGCGTGGTCGGCTTACACCGAACACGCGTTCGTCACCCAGCTTGGGCGCGGTGAGCTGCCCGAGGATGCTTTTCGTCACTATCTTGTCCAGGATTATCTGTTCCTCATACAGTTTGCCCGGGCGTATGCGCTAGGTGTCTACAAAAGCCCGACTCTGGCCGACATGCGCATGTCGCTGGATGGGGTCAAAGCGATCCTGGACGTGGAGCTGGATCTGCATGTGGAGCTTTGCACGGGCTGGGGCATGACGCGCAGCGAGCTCGAATCCGCGCCCGAGATGACCCAGACCATGGCTTACACCCGTTTTGTCCTTGAAGCGGGGATGGCAGGGGATTTGCTTGATCTCCAGGTCGCCTTGGCGCCGTGCATCATCGGCTACGCGGAGATCGGCGCTATGTTGCTGGACCGGCATGGAACGGAGATGGACGGCAATCCTTACCGTCGCTGGGTGGAAGAGTATTCCGGATCCGCCTATCAGGATTTGGCGCGTGCGTTCGGGGATTGGTTGGATTCGACGGCGGAAGTCTACATGACGGACGCCCGCTACCCGCGTCTTCTGGCAATATTCGGTAAGGCGTGCGCGCTGGAGGCCGATTTTTGGCAAATGGGCCTGGATTATCCGGATCGGACGCTATGATTCGTCCGGTGCAGATCGCTTTGTCCTGATCACCACGCAGAAAGCCATCCGAATCTGGTGGAATTGCCCCCGAACCGGTTGGTTGCCTGGGTGGGGCGTCTCAGGCAGCCCCGCTTTTGGCAGCTGCCGCAAGATCATCTTCCGTTTTCACACGGTTTCGGCCTTGGCGCTTGGCGAGGTACAACGCTTCGTCGGCGCGCGCGACGATTGTGTGGGCTGTATCGTCGGCCTTGAACGACGCAGCCCCGATGGAGATCGTGATCCGGCCGAGGTTTTCGCCCGTCGAACGCTTCACCAGCTCTTTCGACATGACTGAATTGCGGATGCGTTCGGAGACGTCGCAGGCGTCTGATAGCTTGGCGTTCGGCAAAAGGATGGCAAACTCTTCGCCACCATAGCGGCATGCCGTATCGCCGCTTTTCAGATTGTGTTTCGTGGACAGGGCCACAAGACGAAGCACCTGGTCACCGGTCTGATGTCCGAACGTGTCGTTGAATTTCTTGAAGTGGTCAATGTCGGTCAAAAGCAACGCGAAGCTCGTGCCGCTCTTCTGAGCCTGCCCGACCATCTTTTCAAGAGAACTATCGAAATGCTTGCGATTGCTGAGCGTGGTCAATTCATCGGTGAGCGATTCATAGCGGATGGTTTCAAGATTGGTCTGCAGCGTCTCGATCTGTCGTTTGGAATCGAGCAACTGGGTTTCCAGTTTTTTGTTGGATGCGACCGCCGCATGGGTCGACTTGACCAAGTGCGTAATGAAGACCTGTAGCTTGTCCGGGTCTTTGAACTTCTTCAGCTTCTCGCTGGCTTTCTCCAGCGCGGCGCCATAGTCGGAAGTGGCATCGGCACTCAGCTTGAGGGTGTCGACGATATCCTCCACTTCCTTCGACACCTTCTGGCCGACATTCTCCAGCTTGTCGCCCAATCTGCTCGGAGACAGAAATTGGTTGTACACTGACTGGATTTCAGCCGCTGTGATTTTACCTTTTTCCTTCAGTATCTTATTGATCGCGCCATTCAAGGCTTGATTGGAACCCGCTGAATAAGTGTACCAGATCTCATAGGAACGCGGGTAAGCAGGCAACGAACTGCGTTTAATATATGAAATAGCGGATTCGCCGTAGACGATGGTCCGCAAATGATCATCTTCGTCGGACATAAGTGTGCTCACAATAAGCGCTTCACCATCCGCCCCACACGGAGGAAGCCCTTTGAGACACCATTGATTGGCAACAATTAAAGCCGGGTTAAGTATGCAGCGAAACCAGCTCCGAAACCGCTAGGACGCCTTTTTTGGCCGCGGTTCACGCAGGAGAAACGCCGGAATGTGCGTGCCGGAATTGAACGCCGGTTCTGAGCGGTCTCGCGTGGTCCGTGGTTTCCCACGCCCATCGTCGGCATGGCGCAACGGTTGTGGCGACTCGTCATTGTCCGCCTTGGCCCTGCGCGCATTGGAGCGGGCCGGGCGTGCGTCCACCTTCGTTCCCGGATCGTTAGCCGCCTTGGGAGCTTTGCCACGTTTGCGGGATTTGCGGTCCTGTGCCGCCGCTTCGAAGTCGATTGGCTCATCGATCCAGTCGATTGTCCGATTGATGAGCTTCTCGATGGCCGCCACATATTTCTGGTCGGCCGATGTGACCAGGGTGAAAGCGGTTCCGCTGCGGCCGGCCCGGCCGGTACGCCCGATACGGTGAACGTAGTCTTCAGCGTGGCTCGGAACGTCATAGTTGAACACATGGCTGACTTCCGGAATGTCCAAACCACGGGCGGCGACATCGCTTGCCACAAGCAGTTTGATGTTACCTTCCCGGAAATTCTCCAGCATCGTCATCCGCGTACGCTGATCCATGTCGCCATGAAGTGCACCGACATTGTAGCCGTGCCGCTCGAGAGAACGGGTGAGTGTCCCAATGTCGCGCTTGCGGTTACAGAACACTATGGCGTTTTGAAGATTGTCGGAGGCTTCCAAAAGCTCGCGCAAAGCCGCGCGCTTGTCGAAGTCTTTTCCGTCCGCCGCCTTCAGTTTCTGCGTCACCTTTTCCGCTGTGGACGACGTGGGGGCGACCTCTATCCGTGCCGGGTTTTGCAGGAAAGCATCGGTCAGCCGCTGAATTTCCGGTGGCATCGTTGCTGAAAAGAACAGGGTTTGCCGGGTAAACGGGATCAGCTTGCAGATCCGCTCGATGTCGGGGATGAAACCCATATCGAGCATGCGGTCCGCTTCGTCGATAACCAGGATCTCAACACCCTGCAGCAGCAGTTTGCCGCGTTCGAAATGGTCGAGGAGGCGTCCTGGAGTCGCGATCAGTACATCCGTGCCGCGATCAAGCTTCCGGTCCTGGTCGGCGAATGACACGCCTCCGATGAGGAGCGCCACGTTCAGCTTGTGATTGACGCCGTATTTTTCAAAGTTCTCTTCCACCTGGGCGGCGAGTTCCCGGGTTGGCTCCAATATGAGCGTGCGCGGCATGCGCGCGCGGGCGCGGCCCTTTTCCAAGAGTGTGAGCATGGGCAGCGTGAAGCTGGCCGTTTTGCCTGTCCCGGTCTGAGCGATCCCCAAAATATCCCGGCGTTCAAGCACCTGGGGGATTGCCCCCGTCTGGATTGCCGTGGGTTCGTGATACCCTGCCGCGTCGACTGCGGCGAGGACCTTCTCGCTGAGACCGAGAGTGTTGAATGCCATAGAGCTTTGGGCCCGAATGTTTGTGGACTGGTCGTTGGCCGCGCGTAAGTCAACGCGCACGCCAAATCGCGCTCACCCTACATTTGTTGAGCGCCGTGTCAATGTGAGTGACCGGGAAAACCGAAATAAATCGCAAGAATTTATGCTATTGCGTCGATATTCACCAATAATTCTGCGCGAGCAGTAAGAGTTGTCGCGCGAGAGCCCGTCATCTGAGTTGGCAAAACTTGTCGGACTTAAAAACAACCGGCCTCCCAGACCCTTCAATCACAGCGGTCAGCCGCGTAAAGACCTGTGCGAAAAACCGGCTGCGTCCGCTCACCGCACGTGCAAGTGAAAACCGAAATCCATTCGACGCCTTTCGATTTCTGCAACTTGGAGATGATTTACATCAAATCTAACCGCAAGAAGCGATGATACGAAAGTCATTCGCGGGCAAAGCGTTTTTGGCTAGGCGTCAAAACGATGAACGTGGATGGAGATCATGGATCTTGAGCTGGGCTTGCTGGTCACCGATGAATTCGGCGGTGGATTGGCAGGTGTCACATACAAAGACGGCCAATCGGCGCAGTTTACCTCCAACGCCTCACAACTCTCCAAGCTGCCGCCGTCATCGCTGGTGACCATGACCCCTTTTCCCGCCGGAAACGGAACGAAGGTGGCCTTTCAAGTGCAAAATTTCGGCGATGTGGCCGCGACCGTCGCAACCGGTGATCTTGCAACTTACGTCCGCACCGGCTGGACGCGCACGATCATATTGCCCAAACAACTTGCCGAATTGACGGTGGAAAAGGGCGCGAGCATTCTGATCGTTCCGTTCCTGCCGGTCCCGCTAGGGTTCCAGGCCAAAAAACACTTCTTTCAAACGGTGAACTGGGGCGCGGATGGTGTCCATTTGAAATGGCAGTCCATGCCGGGGGTGCCACGATACCGGATCTACAAGCATATCGTCCTGCAAAAAGGCAAGGGCGAGTGGTACGTGCACCAGAAATGGCAGTCCGACATCGGCGGCCATGAGTTTCTCGATGCCGATTTCGAACTGGAGGACTATCCGGGCTACAACGCGGACACGATTTACAGCGTCAGCGCCTTGCCGTTTCCCGAGTTTCCCGGAGCGCCTTCTCCGGGCATCACTTTGAGTGAATTGAAGAATTCCCAGGATACATGGATCGACCCGACTGTTCAGATCCCGCCGAATTGGATCTGAATTTCGCTCTTTAAACCAGAATGGGAGGCATACCGTGAGCAGCGCATTTTACTCTGTTGATTGCCCGAACTGCGGCGAAAATATCGACATTGGCGTTAAAAGCCAGGGGCCGTCGCTTTGTATCGGCGGGACGATTATCCAAGACCGGTACTATATCGAGCCAGGCAAGACAGGAACGTCAAAGCTTCTGGACATTGTCTGCAAGTCCTGCGGATCGATGATTGTAGCAAATGCGGCCACGGAACAAGAAGATCATCGCAACATGCTTGGCGCCACCTTACGTCTTGAGCGCGCAACTGGCGGCGCGCTGACCATCAAGCACCTGGGTGGCGGCACGCCCGGCGTGGTCAACTTCAGCGAGCTTTACCCCCGGCCGCCCCAAGCTGACAATCAGGGCAACATCCCGCTTCCAGTGGGCGGCACGATCGGCGTTTTCAGCGCACATGTTGGTGATATTTATGTCTATCGGCGCATTGATCCGCCCATTCAGGTCATCAACGAATCCCAGACGGGCTACTTCAGCGTTTCGCGCAAACTGCACAACGAAGCCGGATTTTCGAAGACCTCCCATATTTGGGGAAAGGCGATCGTCGCCCAGCATCCTCATCTCCAAAACTCGATCGTCTATGAGATTTCGCATCCAAATGACCGCATTCATCTGACTTACCACGTTTTCCGGAGCTTACTTCTGGAACGTGGTCTGGTCACGATCGACCGGCTTGTCGACATGCCGGACGACGAGCAATTCCAGATGTTCCTGGACGCGGTGAAAAACGAGGAGCAGTGAGGGCCGGTTGGTATTGCCGACGAGGCACCGAGCGATTGACCGTCAAGGCGCCGCGCCAAGCGTCCGAATAGTCGGTCGTCAAGCCGAGGACGGAAGGGTCAGGCCGGGTTCGGGCGGACGGCTCTTTTGGATCCGTTCGTCGGTCCGCCGGCCGACCGAGAAGAACCGGGCCAGATCGGCTTTGTACCGGCGTGCGATCGCTGCGGTCATATCGTCTGCCTGCAGACGGGCAAGTGTGCTTGGAGACGGCACGGGGACAGCCTGCGGACCGCTGATGATCGTACGGCCGGACCGGTCCTGAACAAGATCCTCCAGACGCCACCAATCGGCCTCCAGACGGTTGATCTCGAGCACCAGATCAGGCACCAACCTGCCGCGATAGGACAGGATCGCGGTCTGGCTGCGGACCAGATTGTCCGCACGCATATCCGGGATCACCGCCACCTGTTCAACAAATTTTGCAAGTGGCATGGATTTGTCAAACCGGCGCTCTGCGAAGAAAGCCGGCAAGGGCTCTGGTCCCTGGATCAGGACCTCATAACACCGCGCGAGCCGTTCCGCCGGCGATTGGATCACCGTGAACACCGGAAAATCAGGGTGGCGGCGTTTCAATTCACGTGCGGTTAAAAGGGCGGTGTCACCATGCCAGACGTGGGCGCCACGAGCGTCAGCCGCCAGTGCATCATGCCGCGTCCCGTCGATGCCGCCGAGCTGTTCAAGCACCGGGCGCATGGCCTCAAACGGGGCGCCAGGGATTTTCGCAAAGGCCAAACCGGCCTTTGGAAAGGCAAGATAGTGGTGATTGCGCAGAGGCCGCTTTTGCCGATCCAAAACCTCGTACACAACGCTGAGCATAACCAGTCCCCTAAGAAGAAATTAACCGGTAGTGCATGACCTTCATCCGGTCAAGCGCCGCAAAGGTTCAATGCCGCACCGCACACACGCACACATCAAATATCGAGATCACGTGCGAAGACCGCGTTCTCCTGGATAAACCGGAACCGGGCTTCCGGCTTGTTGCCCATCAATTGCTCGACGGCGGTGCCGGCTTCAGCTTCGGTGTCGTCAGCAACGTGAACGCGCAGCAAGGTACGTTTCGCCGGGTCCATCGTTGTCTCTTTCAGTTGTGCTGGCAGCATTTCCCCCAGTCCTTTGAACCGGCCGATGTCAACTTTCGACCGGCCGGTGAACTCGCTCGCCAGCAAGGCGTCCTTATGGGCATCGTCCCGGGCGTAAAGCGTTTTGCCGCCCTGCGAGATCCGGTACAGCGGCGGAACGGCCAAAAACAAATGCCCGTTTCGGATGAGATCGGGCATTTCCCGGTAAAAAAACGTAATTAAAAGTGATGCGATATGAGCACCATCCACGTCGGCATCCGTCATCACGATGATCCGCTCATAGCGCAGATCCTCGTCGCGATAAGCCGAGCGCGTGCCGCATCCAAGCGCCTGAACAAGGTCGGCGAGCTGCTGGTTCGAAGCCAGCTTCTCGCGGCCCGCATTGGCGACGTTGAGGATCTTGCCGCGCAGCGGCAGGATCGCCTGGTTGGACCGGTTCCGCGCCTGTTTGGCCGATCCGCCGGCGGAATCACCTTCGACGATAAAAAGCTCTGTGCCGTCCGCCTGGCTGGTCGAACAGTCCGCAAGCTTTCCGGGCAGGCGCAATTTGCGGACCGCGCTCTTGCGCGCGACATCCTTTTCCTGGCGCCGCCGCAACCGCTCCTCGGCCCTGTCGATCACCCATTCAAGCAGCTTGTTGGCCTGGTTGGGTGACGCGGTAAGCCAGTGGTCGAAGGCATCGCGGACCGCGGCTTCGGTGATCCGGGTCGCTTCGTTCGTCGCGAGTTTGTCCTTGGTCTGACCGACGAATTCCGGCTCGCGGATAAAGACCGACAGCATGCCGCCGGCTGACGTCAGCACGTCGTCGCCGGTGATCATGGCCGCCTTTTTATTGCTGGTGAGCTCGCCATAGGCTTTTAGGCCGCGCAGCAGGGCGTACCGGAAGCCGGCTTCGTGCGTGCCGCCTTCGGGCGTTGGGACAGTGTTGCAGTAGGAGTTGACGAACCCGTCCCCGGCGAACCAGGCAACGGCCCACTCGACCGAGCCGTGACTGCCGGCCTTGTCGGTACGCCCGGCAAAGATATCGTCGACCACCCGCCGTTCGTTTGTCAGGCGTTCACCGAGAAAATCCCTTAGGCCGCCGGGAAAATGAAACACGGCCTCGGGAGGAGTCGCGTCTTTGTCGGGTATAAGGCCCGGGTCACAGCGCCAGCGGATCTCGACGCCGCCGAACAGATAGGCCTTGGAGCGCGCCATCTTGAACAGGCGCGCGGGCTTGAACGCGGCCGACCGGCCGAAGATCTCCGGATCCGGTTTGAACCGGACGGTCGTTCCCCGCCGGTTCTGCGTGTCGCCTACAAACTCAAGCTCACCCCTTGGCAGGCCGCGTTGAAAGCGCTGGCGGTAGAGTTTGCGCGACCGCGCGACCTCGACGATCAGGTCTTCGGCGAGTGCGTTGACGACCGACACACCCACACCGTGCAAACCGCCGGAGGTCTCGTAGACTTTGGAATCGAACTTCCCGCCCGCATGGAGCGTCGTCATGATGACTTCAAGCGCGGATTTGTCCTTGAACTTCGGATGCGGATCGACCGGAATGCCACGGCCATTGTCGACAACGGTCAGGTAACCATCGGCGTCAAGCGAGACATCGATCCAGGTGGCGTGGCCCGCCACCGCTTCGTCCATGGAATTGTCGATCACTTCGGCGAAAAGATGATGCAGCGCTTTTTCGTCGGTTCCGCCGATATACATCCCCGGACGCCGGCGGACAGGCTCCAGGCCTTCCAGGACTTCAATATCGGCGGCTGAATAACCCGAGGCCTCGCCTGAAACCGCCTGTGGGCTTTTGCGCGAGCGCGTGTCCGCGGCCCTCGGCCGGTCCATGGATCGGTCAAGATCTTGTGAAAGCGCCGCGTTGCCGGCAAAAAGGTCGTCTTTTGAACTCATGGGTCCATGCACCGCCGGTTTTTGAAACGCTTCCGGCCCAGCTGATCCGACAGGTGCCGAATCAATTTCTATTGTCGCAGGACAAATACGGAACAGCAAAGTCCTGAGGCCGGTTCTCCCGGCATTTGACAACTGAACGGCCGCAATCGCCGCCTGGCAAGGGAATGTCAACCCGCCTGTGTTGAAATCGTTTCTCGATCGTTTGACTGCTTGAGGAGGGCAACGGACATGAGAAAGAAACCGCAAAGCCTCGCCGCATGGCATCCGGATTTGGTCGCCGCGGCTGTATTGTTCGTTTGCGCCGCGATTACCGCAATTCAAGGCTGACGTTGTGACGATGTTGCAACACTGGGCCAGGAACTGACCAAATTGGCTGACGATGTCTTTTTCTGCCGCGGTTCGGCCATTTTTGATCGTCACCGAAAGTCGGAACACGGACGCGCAGTGTTCGAAGGCGTGTTGTCGCGCGGTTTAACCGCCAGTCCCTGGCTGATCTGGGGCCGGCGGGTCGATGTCGACAACGGAGCTGGCAATGCGAATGGCGGCCTTCACAACACCTTCCTGTTGCCATAATCGGCGCGGGAAGGTCGCAGTCTGGCCGAAATGGGCGCGTACTATAAAGACTGAAATTGGGACGGCGCCTTTGCGCGGATCCCTGCGTATCGGAAAAGAGTTTAACAGAATGCCTCAGGTGCGGCAGAGGGCAGAAAGACAGGCGACCGGAACCGCGGCCAACTGGGCTTGCGGGCGGCGCGCTGGCCGTCGTGGTCAAAGGGCCGCGGTTTGGCGCAAATGCCTCGTCGGGGCGGGATTGTTCGCCGCGTCTGCCGCCTTGGCTTTGCCCGGCTCAGTTCATGCGTTTGACGCGTCGGCGGACCAAAGTCCTGTGGTCAACCCGTCGGCGTTGAGCCCGACAGAGGCGCTTCGCAGCGGCGCGCGCAAATACTATTCCGGAGACAAGGCCGGCGCCTTGACCGCCCTGCAATATGCGGCGGAGAACGGCCAGCCGATGGCCGCTTGGAAACTGGGCGAAATGTATGCCACCGGCGATGGTGTCCAGGAGGACGACGTCAAGGCGTTTGAGTACTACAGCCAGATCGTCCGAGATCACGGTGACGATCGCCCGGATGCGCCCGATGCACCGTTTGTGTCAAGCGCCCTAGTCGCCCTCGGCAGTTATTACAAGAACGGGATCAACGGGTTCGTTCCGAAAAACGCGGCCCGGGCCAAGCAGATTTTCACGCACGCCGCCTCCTATTTTGGCGACGCCGATGCGCAATTCGAGCTGGGCCGTATTTATCAGGACAGCAGCAGCCGGCTTGCGGTGCGTTGGTACAATCTGGCGGCCATCAAGGGCCATGTCGGGGCGCAGGCCCTCCTTGGCGAGACGCTCTACAACATGAGCACCTCTGACACAAAGCGTGCGCGCGGCCTTATGTGGATGACGGTCGCCCGCGAGCAGGCTGACGAGATCGACACGCCGTGGATCAACGCCCTGCACGAAAGGTATTTCGGCCTGGCGAACGAGCCGGTCCGCGATCTGGCCCGTGGCTTGGCAGACACCTGGATTGAGCGCAACCGGCCGGAATCGGTCGCCGCGCGCCAGGAACTCAGTCAATAGCTACCTCAGCCACGTTGGCTGTCTTTCCCGGGATTGGGTTCGCGGAACGAATTTAGCCACGCGATGTCCGCGCACGGCGTCCGGCCGACCCTTGGATTGAACTCAGCCGTTTGCCGGCGGGCGGGAGAAGCGCTTCTCCACGTCCGGTTCACTGAGCGGCAATGGCGCGGGCGTCATGTCTAGGCTCAACGCGGCGCTCGGGCAGGGCGCGGTGGTGACGCGCCAAGATGTGTTGTTCAGGACCATATCGCAGGTCGCCATCCGCGAACCGGACGGGCTTTTCAAGCAGATGCTCTCGCCGATCTGATAGTCGAAACCCTCATAACGGCATGTGCACGTCACGTTCTGCGCCTGAGCCGCAAGCGGCACCAACGCCAGTGTCATGGCACTGAGCGCCAGAGCGAGCCTAGAGGATCGGCGCGTTCGCCGCGCCGGATCGGGTTGCCCGTGAAACGCCGCATATCCGGGCAAGTCGCGGCAGTCGCTTATCCCATAACGGTGAGACTATCATTCCTTCTTGGATTGACAAAACACAGACCGGACCCTTGTAGACGGCGCAAGGCTATGCGGCCAAGTCCACCCAGACCGGCACATGATCGGAGGGTTTTTCCCAACCGCGCACATGCTGGTCGATGCCGCAGCCGTTGATGAGGTCGTTGGCCTGCGGCGACAATAGGATGTGATCGATCCGGATGCCGTTGTTCTTTTGCCATGCACCGGCCTGGTAGTCCCAGAACGTGTAGGTGCCGGGATCATCGGTGCACGCCCGTACCGCCTCTGTGAAACCAAGGTGGACGAGTTCGCGGAACTTGCCGCGGCTCTCCGGCTGGAACAGGGCGTCCGTTGTCCAGGCGTCCGGTGTCGCCGCGTCGATCGGATCCGGGATCACATTGTAATCACCGAGCAGAAGGAACGGCACTTCCTCCGCAAGGCGCAGGGCCGCGTGCGCGTTCAACCGGTCCATCCAGCCAAGCTTGTAGGGAAACTTCTCGCTGCCCAGCGGATTGCCGTTTGGAAGATAGAGGCACCCAAAGCGCACCGCGCCGTTGTCGGAGGATACGCTGGCTTCGATGTAGCGTGCCTGCACATCCTCCGGGTCGCCGGGAAGTCCGCGCTCGACGTCTTCAAGCGGCCGTTTGGACAACAGGGCGACGCCGTTGAATCCCTTCTGGCCGTGGGTCTCGACGTTGTAGCCAAGCGCCTCGAAGACCGCCGCCGGAAAGGCCTCGTCGACCGATTTGATTTCCTGAAGGCAGACGATGTCCGGTTCGGCTTCCCTCAGCCAGGCCGGAACGACATCGATCCGCGCCTTGATCCCGTTGATGTTCCAGGTCGCGATTTTCATGGTGCGTGACCTAGATCGTGAAGCTGGTTCCGCACCCGCAACCGGCTGTCGCATTCGGATTGTTGATTTGGAATGACTGCCCGATCAGATCGTCAACAAAGTCGATTTCGGATCCTTCCATGTATTGCACCGACACCGAATCGACCAGCACCGTCACGCCGTTCTTTTCAATGGCAAGGTCATCGACGTCCCGGTCCCGGACGAGATCATATTTGTATTGCAGCCCTGAACAGCCGCCGCCCTCGACGCTGACGCGCAGCATCGTGCCATCGGCCTCATCCGTCAAAATCTTTGCAATGCGCTTGGCAGCGCGGTCACTGACTGTTACGGGAAGTTCGAGTGTCTCGGTCATATCTATGCCCTGGGTCTACCGGTCTTCGGACACTTCGGCTGGGCCATGTCCGAAAAGCTGACTTTTATTGATAGGTATGATGCGCGGGGGCGGGCGTCAATCTTCAGGTGGTTCGATTGGGCCACCACCGGCGATCCTGAACGGCCAGCAACGCCCAAACGGACACAAGGCGTTGCCATTATCGCGGAGCGCGGCGGGGCAGGTGAGGGGCCATGCAAACGACGATCGGGTACGGGGCTCAGCCCAGAGCGGTCTATGCGGAACATCCGGACCGCTCGCGTGGACGGTTTTTCAACGAGCCGGAAAGCCCGACGCGGACCCCGTTTCAGCGCGATCGGGACCGCATCATTCATTCCTCCGCCTTCCGGCGGCTGAAGCACAAGACCCAGGTGTTTGTGTATCACGAGGGGGATCATTTCCGCACGCGCTTGACCCACACGATCGAAGTGTCCCAGATCGCGCGCTCCCTGGCGCGTGCATTGCGATTGGACGAGGACCTTGCCGAGTGCCTGGCCCTTGCCCACGATCTGGGCCACACGCCCTTTGGCCACGAAGGCGAGGATGTGATGCACGACTGCATGGCGCCGTTCGGTGGGTTCGACCACAACGCCCAATCGCTTCGCGTGGTCACGCATCTGGAGCAACGGTATGCCGATTTTGACGGCTTGAACCTGTCCTGGGAAACGTTGGAAGGCCTGGTCAAACACAACGGTCCGCTGATCGGTCCGGACGGAGCCCCACTTGGCAAATTCGAAAATAACAGCCTGCCGTTCGCCATTCGCGAATACGCTAAGCGCCAGGATCTGCTGCTAAGCACATGGCCGAGCGCGGAAGCACAGGCGGCCGCGATTGCCGACGACATTGCCTATGACGCCCACGACCTTGACGATGGTCTGCGCGCAGGCCTGATCAAGATTGATGATTTGGCAACGGTTCCGTTTTTGGGCACGATCATGGCGGAGGTCGACGACCGGTATCCCGGTCTTGAGGAAAGCCGGCGAATTCACGAAATCGTCCGCCGCTCGATCACCTGTATGGTTGAGGATGTCATCGCCGAGGCTGTCCGCCGTCTTGCCGATGTAATGCCGGAGACGGTGGACGATATCCGCCAAGCCGGCCGGTGTCTCGTCGGCTTCTCGCCGGATATGGCCGAGGCTGAGCGTCAGGTGAAGCGCTTTTTGTTCGCCAAGGTCTACCGGCACGAGGACGTCCTTGCCGTCCGGCGGCTTGTCGCTGATATTGTGCGCGATCTGTTTGCCGCCTTCATGGAGAAGCCGGACAACATGCCGGCAATGTGGACCGCCGGTATCGGCACAATGAGCGAAACCGACCGGGCGCGGCGCGTGTGCGATTATATTGCCGGCATGACCGACCGCTATGCGATCGACGAACACCGCAGATTGTTTGACGATACGCCTGATTTGGGATAGGCCGCAGCCACACTTGAAATCGTGACCGCATCGTCCGGCAATCCAGGCTGGGACGGGCAGTCTTGTTGTGTTTGCCAGGGGAGACCGGTCAGGCGGCCATGAACATATACACCGAGTTTTCCGGGCGCGTGAAGACAGCGCTTTCAGGCATCGGACTTCAAACGCCGGCTGGGGCGCCATTGGACCTTGGCCGCGTGACGATGGAATCTCCCCGGGATCCGGCTCATGGCGATCTTGCGACGAACGCGGCCATGGTGCTGGCCAAGCAGGTGGGCCAAAAGCCCCGGGATCTTGCCGAACAGCTCGCGGCCGCGCTCCGCGCTGATCCGGACATTGGGGAGGTCACGGTCGCCGGTCCCGGCTTCATCAATTTGCGTCTGTCCCTTCCCGTTTGGCACCGGGTTTTGGGCGCGGTTCTCGCCGAGGGAGACGATTTCGGCCGCTCCGGCATTGGCGCGGGAAAAAAGACCAACGTCGAATATGTCTCGGCCAATCCGACCGGGCCAATGCATGTCGGACACACCCGCGGCGCGGTCGTGGGCGATGCGCTCGCGAACGTCCTGGCCTACGCCGGATATGACGTCACCCGCGAATACTACATCAACGATGCCGGCTCGCAGATCGATGTTCTGGCGAAAAGCGCGTTTCTGCGCTACCGCGAGGCGCTGGGCGAGGACATCGGCGAGATTCCGGCCGGGCTGTATCCGGGCGATTACCTGATTCCGGTTGGGAAGAAACTCGCAGAAGAATTTGGAAACAAACTCAATTCCATGACGGAGGAAGAATGGTTGCCGTCCGTGAAGGGCTGCGCCGTTTCCATGATGATGGATCTCATAAGGTCCGATCTCGCCAGCCTCAACGTGCATCATGAAGTGTTCTTTTCCGAACGCGGCCTTCACTGCCGGGACAACGGTCCGTCACGCATCGACGAGATGCTGGATGCCCTGAGAACCGAGGATCTTGTTTACGAGGGCACGCTCCCGCCGCCAAAGGGGCAGGTGCCGGAGGATTGGGAAGATCGCGAGCAAACGCTTTTCCGGGCCAGCGATTTTGGGGATGACACCGATCGCGCTCTAAAGAAATCGGATGGATCTTATACGTATTTCGCGGCCGACGTTGCTTACTTCCGAGACAAGTATCTGCGCGGATTCAACGAAATGATTTACGTGCTCGGCGCCGATCACGGCGGATACGCAAAACGCCTTCAGGCGGTCGGCGAGGCGATTTCCGGCGGCAAGGCCGAAGTGATTGTCCGGTTCTGTCAGCTCGTGAAGCTTTTCCGTGCCGGCGAACCGGTCAAGATGTCAAAGCGGTCCGGCGACTTCGTCACCTTGCGCGATGTCGTGGACGAGGTCGGGCGCGACCCGGTCCGGTTCATGATGCTCTATCGCAAGAACGATGCACCGCTTGATTTCGACTTTCAGAAGGTGACCGAACAGTCCAAGGACAATCCGGTCTTTTACGTGCAGTACGCCCATGCCAGGTGCCGGTCGGTCTTGCGTCAGGCCGTTGAAGACATGCCGGGTTTGGTCATTGACGATCAGGCCCTCCAAGCTGCGGAGTCTGCGCTGCTCGACGACGTTGGAGAGTTGGAACTGCTCGGCAAGATGGCGCAGTGGCCGAAAATCGTGGAAGCGGCCGCGGACTCGCACGAGCCGCATCGCATTGCATTTTATCTGCATGACCTTGCAAGTTCCCTGCACGGCCACTGGAACCGAGGCAAGGAATTGCCGCAATTACGTTTTATTAACGCCGATGACGCCAGATTAACCCTAGCGCGACTTGGCCTGGTTCGTGCAGTATCCTTGGTGCTTGCTTCAGGTCTTGCGCTTCTGGGTGTCGACGCACCGGAGGAAATGCGCTGATACTGCATCCAACGACACGCCGGTCTTTAAGACGCGCGGTCTGTTGTTCAGCCGGATAGTACTGCACCAATGTCAAAAGACCCCGATAATCTTCGACAGAATTCGCCGGCGGCAGGTGGCGATCGGCCTCAAACAGAGGATCCGCTAGTCGAGTTGGCGCGCATTGTTCACAAGAACAAGCAGACCGGGGTTGACTTGAGCAAGGGCCGCGTCGGCAGCACCGACTACTTCGCCGGTCTCGACGACGTGGTCCGGGCCGCTCCAGAACCTCCCGGACCGGCTGCGACACAACGGGCCGAGCCGTTTTTTGGCGCGGCCGGATACCCGCCTGTAGACGCTCAGCCGGTCACGCCGGATGCATCCGCTCTTGGCGTTGACCGTCACGAACCGGTGCCGGCTGTCGAAACCGCAACGCCGGACGATCACGCATCCCCGCCCGCGCCCGGTGACACTATCCCGTGGCCGTCGACACCGTCTCTGGACGATATTGAAGCGCGCGCTACCGAGACCATGCGGCGCTCGGCTGCGCGGGTCTTCCGCGGTGCGCCCGGGCTCGCCGAGAGCGGCCAGACGGGTTTCGGCACACCGGACACGGCGGATCGCAGCTTTGGCGCGCCCGTTCAATTTGGAGCACCGGCCGGGACACAGGCGCCCGGCGCGCCAAATCTCGACAATGCGATCGCGGTCGATCTGGAACAGAATCTGACCGCGGAACTGGAAGATGAACTGATCGGTGCCCTGCGCCAGTCGATCGATCCTGTACCGGGCAGCACTGCCGGCCAGGGCGCCTCCAATGCCGCTTCGGGTCAGCCGACGACGGGCGATCCGGCCCCTGCGCCATTCGACACTGCGCCGGCGTTCGCGGCTCAGGCGCCGGTGGTTTCAGCGCAAACACCATCAGACCTTGCACCCGCACGGGACACGGATTTCAACCGGCCACGGGACGACTCCGATCCGCTTGACGTGCTTGCCCGGATGGCCCGGCCAGAGCCGGAAGCACCGGCAGCGTTGGCTGGCCAGTCCCCAAGCGCCCGGGATGAGGATCTGTTCCTGGAAGACACGGCGGCACCGCCGCCAAGCGCCCCAGCGACACGTCCGAAACATGCACCGGAAACGCGGAAATCCGGGGCCGAATTCGATGTATTGTTTGCCGATCTCGACTTGCCGGATCCGGCCAAGACGGCTGCGGCAGTGACGGAAGACGGCCCGGCGGACAAAGCGCCCGGCGCACCTGCTTCTGAGATCGGTCGCCCGTCCGGCACGAAGTCCGATGCCAACGACATCGACGACATGACGTGGCCGGCTGCGGCGGCCGCTGTGCCGAAGCTGGACGAGGACGATACACCCCCGCCGCCCGGCGGATACGATCTCGATGCGGTTGCCAAGGCGATGCATGAAAGTGACCCGAGCCTGAAGGGGAGTGGGGTCCTGCCGCCGCATCCCAAGGAGGAACGGGTTGCCGCGCCGACCGGCGACAAGCGCTCCCGAAAGGGCCTTTTTGCGGCCGCGGCCGTCGTTGGTATCGCGGTGGTTGGAGCGGGTGCGTTTGCGCTAATCGATAGCGATGCTGTCGACGTTCCGTCCGGACCGCCGCCGATCATTGCCGGCATCCAGGAGCCGCTGAAGGTGTTTCCCGATGCAAGCGCGGGTGACGATGACAGGCAGGGCGCAAAGCTGATCTACGACCGGGTCGGTGCTGTGGACGCGAATGCCCGCGAGCGGCTGGTATTGCCTGAAACGCCCGAGCCTGCCGACTTGCCCCCAGCGCCAGACGCGTCGGCTGGAACGGATTCGCTTGTACCGGGTACGCCCAAGCGGGTGCGCACACTCGTCGTGCGGCCGGATGGGACGATTATTTCTGATGGGACCGGCTCCAACGCGCCGCCGGCGCGCACGGTCAACACGATCCCAATCACGCCCGGTAGCGGGCAACCGGCGGCTGCCGAGCAGCAGACAGCGACGGACAGCCAGCCTGCTCCGGTGCAAACGGCGGCGCCAGGAGCGACACCATCCGTCGAGCCTGCGCCGGTGACACCGGCACCGGTTCCAGCGGAAACCGTGCCGGCCGGAACGGAGACCGCGGCACAGGTGCCAGCGCCAACAGAGGCAGCGGCCGAAGTCCCGGAAACACCAGCCACTCCGGCAGAAACGGCGCAACAAGCGACGCCACCGGCCGTGCCTGCTGTTTTGCCGCGCCGGAAACCGGAGGCGCCGGTTCAAGTCGCGCGCGCGCCCGCGGCGACTGCGCCTGTTGCCGCCGCGCCGGCTTCATCACGGTCATCCGGTCCGTTGGATCTGTCCAATCCAGGTCCTGCGCCCGCACAGCCGGCCGCCACCACCCCGGAGACCAGCATTTCAGCCGGGTCTTTTATCGTTCAGGTCACCTCGCAGCGGTCCGAAACAGCCGCCCGCAACGCCTATACCGGTCTCCAACAGCGTTATCCGTCGGTATTGGGATCCCGGTCGGCAGTGATCGTCCGGGCAGATCTTGGCGACCGGGGAACCTTTTACCGGGCGCGGATCCCGACTGGATCGCGGGCGGAAGCCATCACCTTGTGTGAGAACCTGAAAGCCGCCGGCGGCGATTGTTTCGTGCGCCGGAACTGACGGCCTTTTACATCGATAACGGACACACCGATGTCCGAGGATCGTTCTTGTCCGCTCCGGGTTGCGTCAGGCGAGGAGCGCCTTTGCAAGTGCCGGCAGGCTGCGGTCGAGCCGGTAGTCGATCGACGAGTGGTTGTCCTCAAACTCCTCGTAGACGTGGTCGACCCCGGAGTTTGACAGCTTTCTTGTCAGACGCCGCGCGCCGTAGACCAGATTGTATTGATCGACAGACCCGCAATCGATCCACAGTTCCTTCAGGCTTTTCAGGGCCGGCAGATGGCTATCCGCCATTCGAACCGGATCCCATCCGAGCCAGGCGTCCCAGCGCTCGCTGATCACCTCGCATGTCTCGGGATCGACCGGCAGTCGGATCCCGCAAAACACATCCGGATCGGGATCCGGATCGTAGGTCGCGGCCATGGCGAGCGTCATCAGGTCATGCAGGGCGCCGCCCGGATACTTCGGCCCCGCTTCGAAACCGGTGACGAAGGCCTCGATCGATCCTTTTTTGGCGATTGCCCGGAGCGCGCTCGGCATTTCCGGCAGGTAACACAGCTCGAAGGCCATATCTCCGGAATGGCAGGCCGTCGCGGACCAGACGTCGGCGTGTAACATGGCATGCACGATCGCCCCGTACCCGCCAGAGGACTTGCCAAAGACGCCCCGCTTGCCAGAACCGCCGCAGCCGAAGGTCTCCTCCACAGTGACCAGCATGTCCGTTGTCAGCCACGTCGCCCAGGGGCCCATGGCTAGACTGTCGATATACTGGTTGCCGCCAAGCCTCGTAAAACAATCCGGAAAGGCCATGACAACCGGTGGCAACACCCCCTCATGAATCAGCCGGTCGAGCCGTTCAGGCAGGTTTTCACCGAAATTCTTCCAATTGACATGTGCGGGTCCGCCGGCGGTAAAGCCGGCCAGATCGACAAGAAGCGGAAGCCCGGCCCCGGTTTCCCCATATGGGATGTAAACCGGCACGGCGCGGGTCGGTCCATCGCCAAGCCGATTATTTGCTAGAATCGGCGAGGTTACCGAGAGCGGGTGGATGGTTCCGGCGGGAATGTCGGGGCGCATGCGCATGAAGGTCTCCTGATGCGCGGAAGGGGATGTCCTTCATGGCAAACGCCAGTGGGTATCGGCAAGAGCTGCGGTGCTTTTCTTGACGCTCCCGCGCCAGGCAGGGTAAGCCGCTGAGGGCAGCTCCCTAAACGTTCGCGAGGCCGTGACCGCATGACAAAAGCATTCATCAGCGGCTGTTCCGGCACGGTTCTGGCTTCTGAGGAAATCGCGTTCTTCCGCGCCGAAGATCCGTGGGGACTGATTCTGTTTGCCCGCAACGTTGAAACGCCAGATCAGGTGCGGGCTTTGACCGGCGCGTTCCGCGATGCGGTCGGACGATTTGATGCGCCGGTCCTGATCGATCAAGAGGGCGGCCGGGTGCAGCGGTTGCGGCCGCCGCACTGGCCCGCCTATCCGCCCCACGCCGTTTATGGCCGGCTCTACACCCAAGACCCGGACAGCGCCCGCGAGGCCGCCAGGCTTGGCGCCCGTCTGATCGCGCATGATTTGTCGCGGCTCGGAATTAACGTGGATTGCCTGCCGTGCCTCGATGTGGCGTATCCGGAAACCGCCGACGTAATCGGGGATCGTGCCTTGGCTGCTGATCCTGACATTGTCGCCGAACTCGGCCGCTGCATTGCTGATGGGCTGGCGGATGAAGGCGTTCGGCCGGTGATCAAGCACATCCCCGGCCACGGCCGCTCCCGTGTTGACAGCCATCTGGAATTGCCGCGAGTGGAGTCTGATCGCGCCACGCTGTCGGCAAGTGATTTTGTCCCGTTCAAGGCGCTTGCCGATCTACCGATGGCGATGACCGCACACATTCTTTATACCGATCTTGATCCGGCGCGCCCGGCGACACAAAGCCGTAGGGTGATCGACGACGTTATCCGAAAGGAGATCGGCTTTGCCGGCTGTTTGATGAGCGACGACTTGTCGATGAGTGCCCTTGATGGGGAAATGTCCGAAAGGGCGGCAAATTCCTTTGCCGCTGGCTGCGACATTGTGCTCCACTGCAACGGGGATATGACGGAAATGCGGGCCGTGGCTAATGTCGCCCCGCTGATCGCCGGTGAAAGCGCGGCGCGGTGCGCCCGGGCACTGGATGCGACTTCGGACGCAGACGGTGCGTTCGACGCGGCGGAGGCCAGACACCGGTTCGACCGCTTGATCGCGCCGGCGTTGAACCGGTAGCCGGCAGACGGCGCGTTGGGGGCCACAGGGTGGCGATGGCACAGAGCGAATTTCAAGACCAGTTCGACGGCCCGGCGGGTGTGGCCGACAGCCGTGCAGTCTCCGATCCGACGCTCGTGGTTGACGTCGACGGCTTCGAGGGCCCGCTCGACCTTTTGCTGACGCTTGCCCGGAACCAGAAGGTCGATCTGACCCGCATTTCGGTCCTGGCACTGGTCGAACAATATCTGGAATTTGTGTCCGAGGCCCGGCGCCTGCGCCTGGAGCTGGCGGCCGATTATCTGGTGATGGCCGCCTGGCTTGCCTATCTCAAGTCCAAGCTGCTTCTGCCGGAACAAAAGGACGAGGATGAGCCGACGGGTGAGGAGCTCGCCGCCGCGCTCGCGTTTCGCCTGCGCCGGCTGGAAGCGATGCGCGAGGCATCACAAAAGCTGATGGCCCGCAACCGCCTCGGGCGGGATGTCTTTGCCCGCGGCATGCCCGAGACGACGAGCGTTGAGCATAAGAACATCTGGAGCGCGTCCATCTACGAGTTGTTGTCCGCTTATGCGACACAGCGCCAGCGCCAATCTGTTACGTCGGTCCGTGTGGCGCGGCGGACGGTGTGGTCACTCCAGGAAGCGCGCGAACTCCTGGTCAAGCTCATTGGCCGCGCCGCCGAATGGGCGCCGATCACAAGCTACCTCCAGGACTATCTGTACGACGAGGACGAATGGGCGACTGTGGTGGCTAGCACGTTTTCCGCGAGCTTGGAAATGGTCCGGGAGGGCCGGATCGAGTTGCGGCAAAGTGCCCCATTCGCGCCTGTTTATCTCCGGACCCGTGCGGACGAGGACGTCCATGGAACGTGAGGCGGATCTGCTTGAGGTCTCGGACCGGATGGCCGGCGATCACCCGCCCGGCGGCGCCGCCGGCGATGTTGAAGGCATGCGCATGGTCGAGGCCTTGTTGTTTGCGTCCGCAACGCCCCTTTCAACCGACGAACTCGCGCAGCGGCTTCCGGCGGGGACTAATGTCGCTGCCATATTGGAAACGCTTACCCGAACCTATGCCGCACGGGGCGTGAACCTGGTGCAAGTGGCTGAAAAATGGTGTTTTCGGACCGCCGACGACCTGACTTTCCTGATGCATGAAAGCATGGTCGAACAGCGCAGGCTCTCCCGGGCGGCGCTCGAAACCCTGGCGATTGTCGCCTATCATCAGCCGGTCACCCGCGCTGAAATCGAGGAGATCCGCGGCGTATCCACCTCCAAGGGGACCCTGGATGTGCTTTTGGAAACCGGTTGGATCCGGATGCGGGGACGCCGGCGGACACCGGGCCGGCCGGTCACCTATGGCACGACAGAGGCGTTTTTGGTGCATTTTGGCCTGGAAACGATCAAGGATTTGCCCGGTCTTGAGGAACTGAAAGGGGCCGGGTTGCTTGACAGCGCGGTCCCGGCGTCCTTCATGGTGCCAACGCCGGACGACGCGGACACCTTGTCGGAGGATGAGGATCCGCTGGATGACGGCAGCTTGTTTGAAGACGCAAGGGACCCAGACGCCTGACACAGATGCCGAAAATCGCCGATCGCACTGAGGCCTCGAACCGTTTGCTGAGCGGCAACGGGCCGCGTTGGGGCGCGCGCGGCACGGCTGGAGCGACCATCGCGGCCGGCTTGACCTTCGAAGGCGTGAGCCACGACTACGAAGGCAATCCCTCGGTTCATGACCTGAGTCTTGAAATTGCGCCCGGTGAAGTGTTGTGCCTTCTAGGGCATTCGGGATGCGGAAAAACCACGCTGATGCGCATTGCCGCGGGAATCGAACGGCAATCCGCGGGACGGGTGCTGATCAACGGCCAGGAAGTTGCAGGGCCAGCCGCGTTCCTGCCCCCCGAAAAACGCGGCGTTGGCCTGATGTTTCAGGACTATGCCCTGTTCCCGCACATGACCATCCGCCAGAACGTGATGTTCGGCCTGACGAATATGCCACGGCGTGACGCGGAAAATGTTGCCGGCGCCGCGCTGGCCAGGGTCGGACTGGCGGACTATGCCGATGACTACCCCCATGCCCTTTCGGGCGGTGAACAACAGCGGGTGGCGCTGGCGCGGGCCATGGCGCCAAGGCCCGGTATCCTGTTGATGGATGAGCCGTTTTCCGGCCTTGACCGGCGACTGCGCGACAGCGTGCGCGACGAGACGCTCGCGATTTTGCGCGAGACACGCGCCACCTGCATCATCGTGACCCACGATCCGGAAGAGGCATTGCGGATGGGCGACAAGATCGCGCTGATGCGGCGCGGCCGGCTTCTTCAGCATGGTTCCGGCGACGTGTTGTACAACGATCCGGCCGACGCGTTCGTCGCACGGTTCTTCTCCGAAGTGAACCAGCTCCAGGGAATTGCCGCCGAACACGGAATCGATACGCCGCTGGGGTTGATGGAAAAGCCCGGTTTTGCGCCGGGGACACCGGTCGACATTTGCGTGCGTCCGCAAGGGGTGCTGTTGGGAACGCCCGAAAAGGGAGCCGTGATCGGCCGGATCTCGGAAAAACGATTCGTCGGTGAGGTCGATCTGGTCTCGGTGATCGTCGATGGGTTGGACAAGCCGATGCATGCGCGTGTGCGGGCCGGCAGTTCCTGGCGGGTCGGAATGGACGTGGCCGTCTCGACGGATCCGATGGACGTCCTTGTATTTCCCGCCGACACATCGCATTTGAGATAGAGAAAGGTTTCACTTGAAGCCCCAGACTGCTGACGATCGATTTGGTGTTTCGGTCGTCATGCTCGGGCCTGTCCCGAGCATCCATGACGCCTTGAAAGATATGAATCCTCGGAACCTTTTCCGAGGACGACTATGGAAAAACCGGGGAGTGTCATCAACCTCAGGCTTCACTTGAAGCCCGCGACATGGCGCGAAAACCATAACAGAAAATGTCCTTTTCTAAGCGGCTTGGGCGAGTTGCGGCCATGAGGGGTTTTTTGTACAAGGGGCATCCGGACCGTCACGGTCCACACAATTGGGAGTTTGGCGTATGGGCATTAGTGTTTGGCAGATCCTGATCATTGCGGTGATCGTTGTTCTGCTGTTT
Source organism: Roseibium sp. (assembly GCA_017643215.1). GTDB lineage: Bacteria > Pseudomonadota > Alphaproteobacteria > Rhizobiales > Stappiaceae > Roseibium. The sequence continues at coordinate 263,541 of JAEPNV010000006.1, forward strand.
GGGCGCGGTAAGATCTCCGAGCTGATGGGTGATGTCGCAAAAGGGATCAAGAGCTTCAAGAAGGGCATGGCCGAAGATGATACGGCTGCCGCTTCCGGCGCCCAGGAGCCCGCAAAAACGATCGATCATCAGCCGTCCGAAACCGTCGCGGCCGACAAGGCTGAAGACAAGTCGAAGGCCAGTTGATCCGGACGCGCTTCTTGCGCGCTCAGTACCCCTAAACCGGCGGATCGCAGATGTTCGATATCGGTTGGACGGAACTGTTGGTGATCGCCTGTATCGCGATCATTGTGGTCGGTCCGAAGGATCTTCCGCGGATGTTGCGCTCGCTTGGCCAGAACCTGGGCAAGCTGCGGCGCCTGTCGCGCGAATTCCAGTCAACGTTCAATGACGCGTTGCGCGAGGCGGAGCAGCAGGCCGACATCGCGGATATGAAAAAGCATGTTGAATCGATCAACAATTCCAATCCGCTGGGCGATCTGAAGAAATCGATCGAACAGGACTTTGCCGGGAAGTCCAAGCCGAACGGCGGAACGCAGACCGCAAGGCCGGCCGCCGCGGCCACGAAGTCCGAAGAAGACGCGCCCAAGGCTGACACAACGCCGGCCGACACGCCCGCCGCGCCGCCGCCGGCGGAGACCGCGGCCGCGCCGAAGGCTGTTGCGGAAGACAACAAGGCATGACCCAGGAAGACATCGACGCCTCAAAGGCGCCCCTTATCGAGCACCTGATTGAGCTGCGTCAGCGTCTGATGTGGTCCATCGCGGCCATTCTGGTCATGTTTGTGGTGTGCTTCTTCTTCGCCACGGACATCTTCAACATTCTTGTCGTGCCCTATGAACGGGCAGCAGGCGAGACGAGAAGCATTGAACTCATTTACACCGCGCCGCAGGAATACTTCTTCACGCAGCTCAAGCTGGCTCTGTTCGGGGCGCTGTTTCTCGCTTTTCCGGTGGTCGCGAGCCAGCTCTACATGTTTGTTGCGCCCGGACTTTACAAGGAAGAGCGCGGCGCGTTTTTGCCGTTTCTCATGGCGACGCCGGTTCTGTTCTTGATCGGCGCGTGCCTCGTCTATTTCCTGGTCATGCCGATGGCGATGACCTTCTTTTTGTCGATGGAACAGGAAGGCGGGGCAGGGCAGGCGGCGATCTCGCTTTTGCCGAAGGTCAGCGAGTATCTCGGCCTGATCATGATCTTGATCTTCGCCTTCGGTCTGGTGTTCCAATTGCCGGTCGTGCTGACCCTGCTCGGCCGCGCGGGCATGGTCACGGCCGACGGCCTCAAGACGAAGCGGAAATATGCCATTGTCGGCGCGTTCGCCGCCGCGGCCTTGCTCACGCCACCCGATCCGATCTCGCAGATCGGTCTTGCGCTGCCCACGCTCCTTCTCTACGAAGTCTCCATCTTTTCAGTAAGACTCGTCGAAAAGAAACGCGCGGAACGGGAGGCGGCACGCGAGGCTGAAGACGCAGCCTGATCCGCCCGCCCGCTGCATGTCTGACCGGCGGGTGTAAAAGGGCGCATTCATGTTCGACATCAAATGGATCAGGGAAAACGGCGGCGCGTTCGATGCCGCCTTGGCAAGGCGCGGATATGAGCCGTCGGCGGCCCGACTGATCGCGCTCGACAACGCGCGCCGGGCCCATATCACAAAGCTGCAGGAAGCGCAGGAACGGCGCAACGCGGCCTCAAAGGAGATCGGCAAGGCCAAGGCGTCAAAGGACGAGGCCAAGGCGCAGGCCCTGATCGACGAGGTCGCCCAGATCAAGGCGTTCATCCAGACCGGTGAGGAAGAAGAGCGCACGCTGATCGCGGCCCTGGAGGCGGCGATGGCGGTCATTCCGAACCTTCCGCTGGATGACGTTCCGTCCGGTGCAGACGAACACGACAACGTCCATTACCGCGAACACGGAACAAAGCCGGCTTTCAGTTTCAACCATGCTCCGAAAGAGCATTTCGAGCTTGGCGAAACACAAGGCGGCATGGACTTTGCCACCGCCGCCAAACTGTCGGGCTCGCGTTTTGTCGTGCTCAAGGGACAGATCGCGCGGCTGGAGCGGGCGCTCGGCCAGTTCATGATTGATCTTCACACCGAAGAGCATGGTTATACGGAGGTCTCGCCGCCGCTTCTTGTCAACGACAGTCCGCTCTATGGCACCGGACAGTTGCCGAAGTTCGAGGAAGACCTGTTCAAGACCGGTGATCACTATCTCATCCCGACCGCCGAAGTCCCGCTGACAAATCTGGTTGCGGGCGAGATCCTGGGTGCGGAGGCGCTGCCCTTGCGCGTCACCGCTCTGACTTATTGCTTCCGCTCCGAGGCCGGCTCCGCGGGCCGGGACACGCGCGGCATGCTGCGCCAGCACCAGTTTTCCAAATGCGAACTGGTTTCGGTGACACCGCCGGAGGAGTCGCTCAACGAACTGGAGCGGATGCTGGACTGCGCGGAAAACGTCCTGAAAAAACTCGGCCTGCACTACCGGGTCATGACGCTGTGCACCGGCGACATGGGTTTTGGCGCGCGAAAGACCTATGACATCGAGGTCTGGCTGCCGGGCCAGGACACCTATCGCGAGATTTCATCCTGCTCGGTCTGCGGCGACTTCCAGGCCCGGCGCATGAATGCCCGTTATCGCCCGACCGGCGCCAAGCAGCCGGTGCATGTGCACACGCTGAACGGGTCGGGAATCGCGGTCGGCCGCGCGCTGATCGCGGTCTTGGAGAATTATCAAGCCGGCGATGGAACGGTGACTGTGCCGGATGTCCTGCGCCCCTATATGAACGGCGTGGAGACGATCGGCTGACATGCGTATCTTGATCACAAACGACGACGGCATTCATTCGTCCGGCCTTGCCGCGCTGGAGCGCATCGCCCGGCACCTGTCCGATGACGTGTGGACGGTGGCGCCGGAAACCGACCAGAGCGGTGTCGCGCATTCGCTGACGCTGAGCGACCCTCTCAGATTACGTAAGGTCAGCGAACGTCAGTTTGCCTTGAAAGGCACGCCGACGGATTGCGTGATCATGGGCGTTCGGAAGGTGTTGCCGGGAATGCCGGATCTGGTTCTGTCCGGCATCAACCGGGGTCAGAACCTGGCCGAGGACGTGACCTATTCAGGCACCGTCGCCGGGGCCATGGAAGGCGCGATCCTCGGCATTCGCTCCATCGCCGTGTCCCAGGCTTACGATTGGGATACCAAGGCCGAACCACCTTACGAGACGGCGGAAGCGCATGCGCCCGACCTGTTTGACAAGCTGATGCGGTTCCCGACGCCGCGTTACACGCTGTTCAACGTCAATTTCCCGGCCGTACCGCCCGAGGCCGTCAATGGCATAAAAGTGACCGTGCAGGGCCATCACGAACAAAGCGGGCTGGTCATCGACGAGCGCACCGACCGGCGCGGATTTCCCTACTATTGGCTCGGCTTCCGGGACCGGGGCGCGTCCGTGCGCGGCAATTCCGATCTCCATGCGGTCAAGGACGGCTATGTGTCCGTGACGCCTTTGAGGATCGATCTGACCGCGCATGATATGGTCTCCGGATTGGCACAGGAACTGGCCTAAGCTGGAGATGGGCGAACATGGTGTCCCGCCGCATGGCCTCTGAGACCGACAGTGCCGCCATCCTACCGGATGAGACCGAAGCCCGGGCGGCCTTCGTTTTGGCATTGCGGCGGAGCGGCGTTGGCGCCCATGCGGTTTTGTCGGCCATTGAGCGGGTTCCGCGCCGGCTCTTTCTACCGGCCCGGCATCACAGCCTAGCTTACGCTGATTCGCCTCTGCCCATTGAATGCGGTCAGGTTGTGTCCGCGCCGTCCTTTGTGGCAAGGGTCGTTGAGGCCCTTGACATTGAGCCGCATCACCGGGTGCTGGAGGTCGGCACCGGATCCGGATATCAGGCCGCCGTGCTCGGTCATCTGGCCGCCCGCGTTGACAGCGTCGACCGTTACAAAACCCTGACCGGCCTTGCCGCGCAGCGCATCGCCGCGTTGAAGATCGAGACCGTCGCGTTTCATCACGCGGACGGCTTGGCGGGCTTGAAATCGCACGCGCCATTCGACCGGATTGTGTTGACCGGTGCCGTTGCCGATGTGCCGGAGGTGCTGTCCGGCCAGTTGACGCCGGACGGTGTCCTGATCGCGCCGCTCGGTGCGCCCGGTGGTGTTCAACACTTGACCAGGATATCCTGGGCCAGCGGGACCGAGCAGCGCACCACGATCGACACAGCCCGTCTCGTCGCTCTCACGCCCGGCCGCGCCAAGCGGCTCTGATCCTTGCGTAAGACAGTCGGTTTTGCGCCGATATCTTCAATCTTTATAAACCTTACTGGTCTCTACTCTTAACCATAACAGCTATTTTGTTTCGGTTTGAGTAGGGCCATGACCAAGCGGATGCGTATCCTCCGCAGCGACCTGATCTGCAAGGTTGCTACTGTGACACTGACCGCCGGTTTTCTGGCCGGGTGCAGCGGCGCCGTCGAACGGTTCGGCGAAGCCCCGGTTTACACAGGTGGCACGGACAATCAGCGATCGATCCTCGCCGGCGGCGAGCGCCAGCCCAGCTTTGACGAGATCGTCAACGGGCCCGGTGGCACGGTCGCGGGCCTGCCGCCAGCATCCTCGGCGCCGGTGACGACCGGATCCATACCAAGCCGGTCTTCATCGTCTCCATCCGGGATCGAGACCGCCCAATTGCCGGCCATCAAGCCGTCCACGGCGCCGGCGCGCCAGCAAGGAGCGGCCGCGGCACGGCCGGCAACGGCCGCCGCACCTCCGGTGACCTGGAAAGGCTGGTCATCGGCCGGAGGCACCCGGGTGCCGGTTCGCGCTGGAGACACGTTGAGCTCGTTGTCGCGCCGCTACGGCGTGCCGGTCCAGGCGGTTGCCGCGGTCAATGGCATTTCCGATCCAAGCCGTGTCCGCACCGGTCAGACCTTGGTGATCCCGACCTATGTCTATTCGTCCGATAACGGTACGACCAGCGCCACCGCGGGCGAATCGGGTCCTGTGCGGCTGCCAGCGGCCGGATCAAGCGCGCCCTTGACGACCGCCTCCCTACCTGCACGCACGGCGGCGAATACGGCCGCGCCCGCACGCAAACCCGTGCGCCAGCCAACATTTGCCGAGGTTTCCAGCGGTCAGCTTCCGGCGGCAGCCACATCGGCCGCGCCGACCCGCCTGAGCGCCCTACCGAAATCCAAGCCGCGCGGCGCCGCGCGGCAGGCCCCGCTGACCACAGCGTCGATCGGGAACAGTGTTCCGGTGCCGCAAAAACAACCGGTGCGCACCATCTCCACGACGCCACAACCGGCGTCCGACCCGGCCGCGGATGCGGAACAGCGGGAAGCGCGGCCGACACAGCCGATCGAACGTCCGCAGATCGTCGCCAGCACGGACACGCAGGCCACAGAGGCTGACGGGCCGCAGTTCCGTTGGCCCGTGCGTGGCCGGATCATTTCCGACTTCGGTCCCCGTCCGGGCGGCACCCGCAATGACGGCATCAATCTGGCGGTGCCGGAAGGAACACCGGTCAAGGCCACGGATGCGGGCACGGTGATCTATTCCGGAAACGAGCTTAAAGGCTACGGGAACCTGGTCCTCTTGCGTCATGATGATGGCTGGGTCTCGGCCTATGCGCACAACAGCGAATTGAAGGTGAAACGCGGCGATACGGTTCGCCGGGGCGATGTTGTTGGTCTCGCCGGGGCAACCGGTTCGGTCACCCAGCCGCAGGTCCATTTCGAACTGCGCAGGGGGAACAAGCCGGTCGATCCGCTGAAACACCTTCCACGCAACTGAGACCGGGCGCTGGCGGCTATGCCAGCGTCCGCCCCATCCGACCGGCCAGATCCTGGATGAACTGGAACGCCACCCGTCCGGAGCGGCTGCCGCGGGTCGTCGCCCACTCCAGGGCGTCCGCGCGCAGCGAATCGGCGTCGACCGACAATCCGTAGTGGCGCACATAGCCATTCACCATGTCCAGATAGTCGTCCTGACTGCATTTGTGGAAACCGAGCCACAGGCCGAACCGGTCGGAGAGTGAAACCTTCTCCTCCACCGCTTCGGCTGGATTGATTGCGGTCGACCGTTCGTTCTCGATCATGTCGCGCGGCAAGAGGTGACGCCGGTTGGATGTGGCGTAGAAGATCACGTTGTCGGGGCGCCCCTCGATCCCGCCTTCCAGAACCGCTTTCAACGACTTGTAGGACGTGTCGTCGTGATCGAAGGACAGATCGTCGCAGAATATGATGAACCGGTGCGGCGCGGACCGGATCAGCGCCATGAGCGCCGGTAGGCTCTCAATATCTTCCCTGTGGATTTCGATGAGCTTCAACGGCATGTTGTCGCGTTCGCTGTTCACCGCGGCGTGTACGGCCTTCACCAGTGAGCTTTTGCCCATGCCGCGTGCGCCCCATAGGAGGGCATTGTTCGCCGGCAGTCCGTCCGCGAACCGCCTTGTGTTGTCGATCAGAATGTCGCGCAGCCGGGATATGGCACACAATAGCGTGATATCGACACGGTTTACCGTGTGTACGGGTTGCAACTCGCCGGGAACCGGTGCCCACAAAAACGCATCCGCCGCCGCAAAATCCGTGGATGTTGGGGCTGGCGGAACGGCGCGCTCGATGAGCGCGAGGAGGGCATCAAGTTTATTGTTCAGGCGGGCCAGGTCGTCGCGTTCGGACATCTTCAGTCTTGTAACCCCTGATAAATTGGCCCATGTGAGGGCGAATGCGGTTTCGCGCGACCCATAGCATGCGCACTAACCCCCGCAAACGGCGGATATTTGCGATCCGGTACGCTCCGGCGCCGCGAGACTGCTTGAAAACCGGCGCGCCCCGGGTATAGTCCGCGCCACTGAAATTCAGCCGATCGGCCAGCCGCCTCCGCGCGGGTCCGGGCCGTCGGCCGCATGAGGAGACTTGTATGTTCATCACGCCCGCCTACGCGCAGTCCGCAGGAGCGTCCGGCCCGGACTTCCTGATCTCACTGCTGCCTTTCGTGGCGATTTTTGCGATCATGTGGTTCTTGATCATCCGCCCGCAGCGCCAGCGGATGAAACAACATCAGGAAATGGTTGCCAATCTTCGCCGCGGAGACACGATCGTAACGTCGGGTGGTCTGATCGCGAAGGTGGCCAAGGTCGTGGATGATGGCGAATTGCATGTTGAACTCGCCGAAGGCGTGAAAGTGCGCATTGTGCGCAACATGGTTCAGGAAGTGCGGTCGAAGTCCGAGCCTGCCAAGGACAACGCGTAAGGCCGACAACCGGTCCGCCGGGCCGCCTGGCCCGCCGGATCCGCAAATAAGCCCGCAGCCCAGCACAGGCTTTACATCATGCTTTATTTCGCCCGCTGGAAGATCGCCCTGATCCTTGTGGTGATCACCGCCGGTATTCTCGCCACGCTTCCAAATTTCCTGTCCCAACGGGTGCTAGATGGCTGGCCTGATTTCCTGCCCAAGAACCAGATGGTGTTGGGCCTGGACCTGCAGGGCGGGGCGTATCTGCTGTATGAGGTGGACCAGCAGGATTATATCCAGAAGCGGTTCCGCAGCCTTGTCGGCGACATCCGCGCGACCCTTCGTGAAGAGCCGCGGATCGGCTATACCGGCCTGGGCGAGCAGGGCAACGCCGTTCAGGTCCGCATCCGCGATCTGACGCGTCTTGCCGAGGCCGAAGAACGTCTCGAAGAGCTCCGGAACCCGCTGGTGTCTTCGCTGTTCGGCGGCCAGCCGGTCGATGAATTCGACCTCGCGGTGAGTGACGACGGCCTCGTGCGGTTCACCTACACCGATGACGGGCTCGACAACCGATTGCAGTCCATCGTGCAGCAATCGATCGAAGTCATCCGGCGGCGCGTCGACGAGATCGGCACAACGGAACCCAACATCCAGCGCCAGGGCTCGGACCGGATTCTGGTGGAAGCGCCGGGCGAAGCAGATCCAGAACGGCTGAAGGATCTGGTTGGCCAGACCGCGCAGCTCACCTTCCACATGGTCGACACCTCCATGTCCGGCGACCAGGCCATGCAGAACCGGCCGCCGGTTGGGACGACGGTCCTGATGTCGATCGACGACCCGCCGATCCCCTACCTATTGGAGGAATCGCCGCTTTTGACCGGCGAGGACCTCGTCGATGCGCAGGTTAGTTTCGACCAGCGTACAAACGAGCCGGTCGTGAACTTCCGCTTCAACACGTCGGGCGCCCGGAAGTTCTCGGTCGTCACACAGCAAAATGTCGGCCGCCCGTTCGCGATCGTCCTCGATGAGGAAGTGATATCCGCGCCTGTTATCCGCGAACCGATCACGGGGGGCTCCGGCCAGATTTCCGGCAGCTTCACCGTTGATGGCGCCAACGACCTTGCCGTTCTCCTCAGGGCCGGTGCGCTTCCGGCCAAGCTGACGGTCATCGAGGAACGTTCGATCGGTCCCGGTCTTGGCCAGGATTCGATCGATGCCGGGCGGATCGCTTCGATTATCGCCGGCAGCGCGGTGATCATCTTCATGATCCTGGCCTATGGCCGGTTCGGGATCGTTGCCGATCTGGCGCTGATATCGAACATCTTCCTGATTTTTGGCGCGCTCACGCTCCTTCAAGCGACGCTCACGCTTCCCGGGATCGCCGGGATCGTCCTCACCATCGGGATGGCGGTCGACGCCAACGTGCTGATCTTCGAGCGAATACGCGAGGAGGCCCGGGCGGGCCGATCGGCGATCACGGCGATCGATGCCGGTTACAAGCGGGCGCTTGGAACGATCCTTGACGCCAACATCACGACGCTGATCGCGGCCTTGATCCTGTTCCAGCTCGGATCCGGACCAGTGCGCGGTTTCGCGGTGACTCTTGCCATCGGGATCTTCACCACCGTGTTTTCCGCCTTCACCTTCAGCCGGTTGCTTGTAGCGCTTTGGGTGCGCTGGCGGCGGCCCTCCAAGTTGCCCATTTAGTCCGGGAGACAGATTATGTTCATGCTCCGTTTGGTTCCGGACAACACGCACTTCCGCTTCATGTGGCTGCGGGTCGTCAGTTTTCCGCTGTCCATTGTGTTGACGATCGGCTCGCTGATCCTGTTTTTTTCAATCGGGCTGAATTACGGCATCGACTTCAAAGGTGGCACGATCATCGAGATGCGCACCCAAGGGCCGGCCGATATCGGCGCCATACGGTCCGAACTTGGAACCTTGAACCTTGGCGACGTTCAAGTGCAGCAGTTCGGCGCCGAGGATGAGGTGCTGATCCGTGTGGAGGAACAGCCCGGCGGCGAACTGGCGCAACAGGCTGTGGTTGGCCAGGTCCGCGCGACGTTTGAGGACAACAACTACGAGTTCCGGCGGGTCGAGGTTGTGGGCCCGCGTGTGTCGAGCGAACTCGCGCAAGCCGGGGCGATCGCCGTCGCCGCGGCCCTGTTCGCCATCCTGATTTATATCTGGTTCCGGTTCGAATGGCAGTTCGCCGTCGGCGCGATCCTGACGACAGCCAACGACGTGCTCGTCACCGTGGGGCTGTTCGTCATCTTGCAGCTCGACTTCTCGCTGTCCTCGATCGCCGCCGTTTTGACGATCATCGGTTATTCGCTGAACGACACGGTGGTGGTCTACGACCGCATTCGGGAAAACTTGCGAAAATACAAAAAGAAACCCTTGCCGGAATTGCTCGACCGGTCGATCAACGAAACCCTGTCGCGGACGGTTCTGACGTCTGTCACGACCCTTCTGGCGCTTTCCTCGCTCTATATCTTTGGCGGTGAGGTCATCCAGTCGTTCACGATCGCGATGATCTTCGGTATCCTGATCGGGACCTATTCCTCGATCTTCCTGGCGGCCCCGTTTCTGATTCTCCTGAAACTGCGTACCGACAGCAAGGAATCAGACGGGGATGAAGCCTCTCCGGAGACCGGAACCGGGGCGACCGCCTGAGGCCGAAGTGATGGAAATCCGCAAGGCCCATTTTCCAGGACGCGCGCCGGTCGATGCCTATGGAGACGGTGGCTTCCGGTTCGCGGAGATGTCCCATCGCGGATCGATCCTGTGCGTTCCGACCGGTATCTATGGCTGGGCGCCTGAGACCGCGGCGGATATGTCGATGGCGGCATTCGAGCGGGTGTTCGACGAACAATCGGACATTGAAGTCCTGCTCGTCGGAACGGGGCATGATCTCGTGCCCTTGCCGGCCGATCTGAAAACCGCATTCCGGGAGGCGGGCATCCTGGCCGACACCATGTCGACGGGTGCGGCGGTGCGGACCTTCAATGTGCTTTTATCCGAAGACCGGGCGGTCGCGGCCGCGCTTTTGGCCGTGGACTAATCGCATGTCCGGACCATATCTGCGTCCATGAGCAGCGATGTCGACCATGCAGCCGGGGCCTTAAGGACCGAAGACTGGAACCGGTACATCTCGGTCCTGTTCGCCGGATCCGATCACCGGCCTGGATTGTTCGCCCTTTATGCCTTCAACGCGGAGATCGCCCGGGTACGGCGGATGATTTCCGATCCGCTGCCAGGCGAAGTCCGTCTGCAATGGTGGCGCGATCTGCTGGACGGGGTTGAGCACGGCGAAGCGGCGGCCAATCCAACCGCCGCCGCGCTGCAGGAGACGATCCGGACCTACCGGCTTCCGGTTGCGGCCTTGCAGGCGTTGATCGATGCGCGGGTGTTTGATCTTTACGATGATCCGATGCCGAGCCTCAACGATCTGGAAGGTTATGCCGGCGAGACGACGTCGGCCATTTTCCAGCTTGCCTGTCTTATCTTGAACGGCGGCGAGGATCCGGGCACGGCAACGCTCTCCGGCCACGCCGGTGTCGCCTACTCGCTCACCGACCTGATGCGGGCCTTGCCGTATCACGCGTCGCGCCGGCAGGCCTATCTGCCGGCTGATCTCTTGGCGCGCCATCACGTGGATCTGGAGACGGTGTTCGCCGGACGGACCACACCGGAACTCAAAGCGGCGCTGGCGGAATTGAGAGCCCATGTCCGCCATCACATGGCCCGTGTGCGTGAGCATTCGGCCGGGATCACGGATAAAACCGCGCCGGCCTTTCTGCCGCTTGTCCTAATCGCGCCCTATCTGAAAATCCTTGAGCGTCCGGCACACGATCCTCTTCTGCGACCGGCCGAGCTTTCCAAGCTTCGCCGGCAGTGGGCCATGTGGCGTGCGGCTAGCAATCGATTGCGGACCTTGCGCCAGTAGGACCTGCTATTCAGCCGCCGCGGGAAGATCAAGCGCGGCCAGCCAGGCCGCAAAGTCGGCCTTGGCCCGCCGGGTCAGCGCGCTTTTTTTCGCCCGCGCCTTGTCTTTTCCTTTGAGGCGCTTGCCGGTCTCGTCGACGGTTGGCGCATCCACTGGCGGGAACAGCCCGAAATTGACGTTCATGGGCTGGAAGGAGCCCGGTTTTCCCGCGCCGTCGTCCCGCGAGATGTGCCCGCCGGTGACGTGGTTAAGCAGAGCTCCCATGGCCGTGGTGTCCGGTGGCGGCACGATCGCGCGCCCCTGACGTTCCAGAACGGCGAAGATCCCGGCCATGCATCCAACGCTCGCCGATTCCACATAGCCTTCGCAGCCGGTGATCTGGCCGGCAAAGCGCAGTCTGGGATCGGCCTTCAGCCGCAATGCGCCGTCCAGAACCTTGGGGGAATTCAAGAAGGTGTTGCGGTGCAGGCCGCCGAGCCGGGCGAACTGGGCGTTTTGAAGGCCCGGGATCATGCGGAATATGTCGGCCTGCGCGCCGTATTTCAGTTTCGTCTGGAAACCGACCATGTTGTAGAGCGTACCGAGTGCATTGTCCTGCCGGAGCTGGACGACGGCGTAGGCCTTGACATCCGGCCGGTGCGCATTGGTCAGGCCCATCGGCTTCATCGGACCATGGCGCAGGGTTTCGCGCCCGCGCGCCGCCATCACCTCAATCGGCAAACAGCCGTCGAAATAGGGCGTGCTCTCTTCCCACTCCTTGAAGTCGGTGGTGTCGCCGGCAATCAGCGCGTCAATGAATGCCTCGTACTGATCCTTGTCGAGCGGACAGTTGAGATAATCCTTGCCGGTTCCACCGGGCCCGACCTTGTCGTAACGCGATTGGAACCAGGCGGTCTCAAGATCGACGCTATCGAAATGCACGATCGGCGCAATCGCGTCGAAAAAGGCCAGCGCGTCCTCGCCGCTGAGGCTCAGCACCGCTTCCGAAAGGGCCGGCGAGGTGAGGGGGCCGGTGGCGACAATGACACTGTCCCAGTCGGAGGGAGGCAGACCGGCGACTTCCTCGCGGGCGATCGTGATGAGCGGGTGATCTTCAAGCGCCTTGGTGACAGCGGCCGAAAAACCGTCGCGGTCGACCGCGAGCGCGCTGCCGGCCGGCACTTGATGTGCATCCCCGGCGGCCATGACGATGGAATCTGCCTGGCGCAGTTCGTAATGCAACTGGCCGACGGCGTTTTGCTCCGCGTCGTCGGACCGGAACGAGTTCGAGCAGACGAGCTCCCCCAAGCCATCGGTCTTGTGCGCATCGGTCTGGCGCACCGGCCGCATTTCATGAAGGACGACGGGCAGGCCGCGCCGGGCAATCTGCCAGGCCGCCTCTGTTCCGGCCAATCCGCCACCGATGACGTGAATGGGCGTCATTTTTGAGCTTTATCCTCTGAATTCTGCCGGCAATTGGCCGCGATATGGGGCGCAGCCCCGATGGAACACGTGCCTTTCGCCGACTTTTGGCCCTGATATCAGGTTCAGCTACCTGTGGGCAATGAAGGATTGCCTTGCGGGTGCCCGATTCGGATCGGTACGGTGGCTCGGGAGGTGACTGAGCGTGACCCAGATGCGTGTCCTTGCCGTCGGTGTGGCGCTCGCCGCGATCGGGCTTGCGTCTTGCGCCGGACAGGCCAACGGCGACGCCAAGGGGTGGTATGATGGTGAAAAAAACACCGCGCCCACTTCAGAGCGCGTCTATATCTGCCACGGATTCGGGTGCACCTACAGGACGTCTGTTTCCTACAGATCGCGCGACTTGCGGCGCCTGCGGTCGATTCTGGACTCGGGGCGGGCCTCTCCTTCCGCGGAACGGCTTGCCATCTCCAAAGCCGTGCAATGGCAGGAAAAGCGGGTTGCTGGCGAGGTTGGGTCGGCACGGGATGTGGGCGGACTTGATTTGCACAACGCCCGGGTGCCAGGGCAAATGGATTGCATCGATGAAGCGACCAACACCACCAGCCTTTTGATGCTGGCGCAGGCCCGCGGATATCTAAAACACCACACGGTCGGGCGCCCGGCTTCGCGCGGGTTCTTTTTGGACGGCCGCTACCCCCACGCGACGGCGACGATCAAGGAACGCGGGTCAGGCACAGCCTTCGCGGTTGATTCCTGGCCGCATGCCAACGGCAAGCCGCCGGATGTCCTTCTGCTGGCCACCTGGTTTTCAAACGGCGGCGCATAGGTCTCTAGTGGCCTGTTGTTAAAAAACAAAACGCCCGCCGGTGGGAGGATCCGGCGGGCGTCTTTGAGAACCCAGCTTTGGCAGCGCGGGTGAAGCGGGCGGGCGCAATGGGAGGAGCCGCGCCGGCCCGGCAGCTTTGTTACTTGATGGCCTGGCGGGCGTAGTGGGAAATGTCCGCCCGGCTGATGCCGAGGTCGTCCAGTTCACGGTTGCTCAGGCGGGACAGCTCGTCATAGGTCGAGCGGTAGCGTTTCCAGTTCTGATAGGAGCGTACAACGTTGTCCAACATGGCTTTGGCCTTTCATATGTGATGGCCATGGCACCGCGGATCGGCGTCTGGCCCGTTCAATCTCGATGACTGGAAAATAGGAGCATCAGCGGGTCCCCGGTAGAGGGGCAAATGCAAGCCTGATCTGACAAAAATGCAGATCTTGTGCGGCGCACAATTGCGCCTCCACGGACCCTCCATTCGGATCTGAGTGGGAGCTCAGAATTGAATGCGTGGGAAACGGTCGGAGAGCATGTCGCGGCCCGCAGCGATAAGATCGCGAATCCGGTGTTCATGGATGGTGTGGCAAAAAACGCCGCGACGGGGCCTTTAAAAAACGATCGCCCGCCGGTGGGAGGAGGTACCGGCGGGCGTCGTTTGAGTGAGACAAGACTGGGAGGAGGGTGTCTTGCCTCGCACGCGTTCCTCAGCTTGGGAGGAGGATGCTTTGGAACGCGATCCTATATACCGTGGTCGTTAGACCTTGTTGCGGCGGGCGACGAACTCAATGTCGCTGCGCGAAATTCCAAGATCGGACAGCTCGCGATTTGAAAGCCGCGAAAGCTCATCCATGGTCCGCCGGTAGCTGACCCAGTTGTTGTATTTTTGAACGACAGTGCCGAACATGGTTTTTGTCCTTGCAACGGCGGCGACTTTTGTTTGTGCGCCGCATCATTGATGTGATGATCATCATATAATTCGGCCCTCGAAAAAAGGAAGGGCATCCGGTGCATGGCTGTCATGCAATATATGCAACGCAGCATTCAAAGCAAACAGGATGTGCTAAAATGTCGCATTATGTCTGAAAAGAAAAGGTTTTTTGAAGATATTGCAATGCAGCATCATTCGGCGGCGTCGGTCGCGCGATGCGGCCGCCGGCGCAACAACTCCTTCAGGAACTGACCCGTATAGCTGCCTGCCACTTCGGCAACATCCTCCGGCCGTCCGGCGGCCACGATGGTTCCGCCGCCGTCACCGCCTTCCGGTCCAAGATCCACGATCCAATCGGCCGTCTTGATGACTTCCAGATTGTGCTCGATCACCAGAACCGAATTTCCCTGATCGACGAGCTCATGCAGGACCTCCAGGAGCTTTTCCACGTCCTGGAAATGCAGACCGGTGGTGGGTTCATCGAGAATATAAAGTGTCCGTCCGGTGGAGCGCTTCGACAGTTCCTTGGCAAGTTTCACCCGTTGCGCTTCGCCGCCGGACAGGGTCGTCGCCTGCTGGCCGACCTTGATGTAGCCAAGTCCGACCCGCGCGAGTGTCTCCATCTTGTCGCGCACGGCCGGAACAGCCGAAAAAAACGCGGCGGCTTCCTCAACGGTCATATCGAGAACGTCGGCGATCGATTTGCCCTTGAACACGACCTCAAGCGTTTCCCGGTTATAGCGTTTGCCCTTGCACACATCGCAGGTGACATAAACGTCGGGCAAAAAGTGCATTTCGATCTTGATGACACCGTCGCCCTGGCAGGCCTCGCAGCGCCCGCCCTTGACGTTGAATGAAAACCGGCCTGGCGCATATCCGCGCGCCTTCGCCTCCGGCATGCCGGCGAACCACTCGCGGATCGGCGTAAAAGCGCCGGTATAGGTGGCCGGATTGGAGCGCGGTGTACGCCCGATCGGCGACTGGTCAATGTCAATCACCTTGTCCAGATGCTCCAGCCCCTCGATCCGGTCATGGGGGGCCGGGTTGTCGCGCGCTCCGTTCAGCCGCCGGGCCGCCGCTTTGTACAAGGTATCGATCAAGAAGGTGGACTTGCCGCCGCCCGAAACGCCGGTCACGCAGGTGAATGTGCTGAGCGGGATGTCGACCGACACGTCCTTCAGATTGTTGCCGCGGGCGCCGATGACGGAGATCTTGCGGGTTTTCTTGATCTTCCGCCGTTCCGGCGGCTGCGGAATCATGCGCGCGCCCGAAAGATATTGGCCGGTGAGGGACTTGGGATTGGCCATGATGTCGCTCGGCGCGCCTTGCGCGACCACCTGGCCGCCATGGACGCCGGCGCCCGGCCCAACATCAACGACATAGTCCGCGGTGAGAACCGCGTCCTCGTCATGCTCGACCACGATCACCGTGTTGCCGAGGTCGCGCAGATGTTTGAGCGTGTCGAGGAGCCGCGCATTGTCGCGTTGATGCAGGCCGATCGAGGGTTCATCGAGAACATAAAGAACGCCAGTGAGACCGGAGCCGATCTGCGAGGCGAGCCGGATTCGCTGGCTTTCCCCGCCCGACAGTGTCCCGGACCCGCGCGACAGGGTCAGATAGTCAAGGCCCACATCGTTGAGGAACTTCAGGCGTTCCCGGATTTCCTTCAAGATCCGGCCGGCGATTTCCTGCTGCTTGGCGCTGAGCCGGTCGGGCAGGGCGTCGAACCATTTGCCCGCCTCACGAATGCTGAGCTGGGACGTGTGGCCGATGTGGCGGTCGGCGATTTTGACCGCCAGCGCCTCGGGCCTCAGCCGGTAACCCTGGCAGGCCGGACAGGCGTGATCCGATTGAAATCGTGTCAGTTCTTCCCGCACCCATGTGGATTCGGTTTCCCGCCAGCGCCGTTCGATGTTGCCGATCACACCTTCGAAGGCCTTGGCGGTGCGGTAACTGCGCACGCCGTCGTCGTAGACAAATTCGATCTTGTCCTGACCCGTTCCATAAAGGATCGCGTCATGGACCTTTTCCGGCAAGTCCTTCCAGCGCGTTGCCATCGACACGTCGAAGTGCCGGCACAGCGCTTCGAGGGTCTGAGTGTAATAAGGCGAGGTCGAACCGGTCTTGGCCCAGGGAAGGACCGCACCTTCGCGAAGCGACAGGGAATGGTCGGGCACAACCAGTTCGGCCTCGAAGGCCAATGTCGTGCCAAGGCCATCGCAGGTTGGGCACGCCCCGAACGGATTGTTAAAGGAAAACAGCCGCGGCTCGACCTCCGGAATCGTGAAGCCAGACACCGGACAGGCGAATTTTTCCGAAAAAATCAGCCGCTCGTGGGTTTCGTTCTGGTTCTGAAGCACCGCGGTGCCCTCAGCCGGTGCCAACGGCCGGTCGGCCAGCTCGGCAATCGCCAGACCGTCAGCCAGTTTGAGCGCCGTTTCCAGAGAATCGGCCAGCCGTCCGGCGATGTCGTCGCGGATGACAATCCGGTCGACCACCACGTCGATGTCATGCTTGAACTTCTTGTCGAGCGCCGGCGCATCGGCGATTTCGTGAAACGCCCCGTCAATCTTGACCCGCTGAAAGCCCTTTTTCATGAGCTCGGCAAGGTCCTTGCGGTATTCGCCCTTGCGGCCGCGCACGATGGGCGCGAGCAAATAAAGCCGCGTGCCTTCCTCCAGCTCCAGGATGCGGTCGACCATTTGGCTGACCGTCTGGCTTTCGATGGGTAGGCCGGTGGCTGGCGAATAGGGAACACCGACCCGCGCGAACAACAGCCGCATGTAGTCATAGATCTCGGTCACCGTGCCCACGGTGGAGCGCGGGTTCTTGGAGGTGGTCTTTTGTTCGATGGAAATCGCCGGCGACAGCCCGTCGATCTGGTCGACATCGGGCTTTTGCATCATTTCCAGGAATTGCCGGGCATAGGCCGACAGGCTTTCCACGTAGCGGCGCTGGCCTTCGGCATAAATCGTATCGAAGGCGAGTGACGACTTGCCGGATCCAGACAAGCCGGTCATGACGATCAGCTTGTCCCGCGGCAGGTCTAGATCGACGCATTTCAGATTGTGCTCGCGCGCGCCGCGCACCGAAATTACGCGGGTCGGGTCGGTTTTCGGCAGGCTGGTCGTGCCGGCACCTTCCGCTTTTTTTTCCATTTCAGCGCGTCTCCGGAGTGCAAAAGACCAAAAGTGATGGGCCCTGGGCGGGTAGGAATTGGCGGTGGATCGGTCCGCGATCCTCGTTGCGCCCGCCGGTCATGCCGTCGATATAGCATTCCCGGCCGCGCTTGCCAGTCGTCAGACCCGCCGTGTTGCCTTTTGCCCGCCGCTTTGTGTAAAGATACCGGGATGAAATGAACATAACAAGAACAAGATGCGGTCTCGGGCTTGAAATCTGTGCGGTGTGACGCCGCCGCGCCGCCGCCGGGCCTGTGGAAAAGAGCCGTGGGGCGCGGAAAACCGTCGGCGTGCCGGTGCGGAGCGGCTAGGGTCGGCGGGATTTAAAAAGAGGTGTTTGCGGCTCTGGCCAGAGCAGACCGGTCTATCCCATTAGGCGACAGGGTCAAAACAGGGCGGACGAAACAAGGAGTGTATCATGGCGGGCAGCGTCAACAAGGTCATATTGGTCGGCAATTTGGGCGCGGATCCGGAGATCCGCCGGACGCAGGACGGGCGTCCGATCGCGAATTTGAGCGTTGCCACCTCCGAGTCCTGGCGTGACCGGAACACCGGCGAGCGGCGGGAAAAGACCGAGTGGCACCGGGTGGTGATTTTCAGCGAAGGCTTGTGCAAGGTGGCCGAACAGTATCTGCGCAAAGGCTCCAAGGTGTATCTGGAAGGGCAGCTACAGACCCGCAAGTGGCAGGACCAGAGCGGCCAGGACCGCTATTCCACGGAGGTTGTCCTGCAAGGCTTCAACTCCAACCTCACCATGCTCGACGGCCGCGGGGAAGGCGGCGGGCAAGGCGGCAACCTGCCGGACTACGGCGGCTCGTCGTCAGGTGGCGGATATGGCGGCGGATCAGGCTCCGGCAGCGGCGGGTATGGATCGGGCTCCGGCGGGGGCTTTGGCGGTGGCCAGGGCGGCGGTGGCGGCGGCCCGATGGATGATGAAATTCCGTTCTAGGCTCCGCGACCGAACCCGGCACCATTAAAAGCGGGTCTGAAACCGTTCCGCCAACACCTGCGGCATCGCCGGCATATCGGTAGTTTTGCCAATGAATGTAATGAAAACAGCGGCGAACGGGTCACAGCCGCGCGAGCGAACGGCTTTGCAAGCATCCGCGCCCTTAACGCTTCGGCGAGGCTTGGTGTACTATCGTTGCCCGGACAGTGCTTTTCCGGCAATGATTGTTCGCTGGTTAGAGGTAGTGCACAACGTTGTGCGGCACTGCTGTTTGCGCCGGCGCATCGATTCGTTGGGCGCGGCAGGAAAATGAATCAGGATTGGGGCCGGTCCGCGGATGGACGATCCCAAACGAATGTGGGCGAATGGAGCGAGACAAAAAATGACAGTTCTTAACCGCGACAGGTCTACAGGTCCCGGCCGCCGCCCCATCCAGACCGTGCCCTTAAAACTCCTGCTGATGGCGGCCGTGACAGCCGGCAGTATCGGCGCAGTCGGCGTGCCGGATGCCTCGGCTCAGGGCTTTTTCCAGCGAATCTTCAATCCCGAGTATCAGCGCCAACAGGAATTGCGCCTTCGGCAAGAGAGGCTGAGGGAAAAGGCCAAGAAGGTCCGCGTCTCCGCGCCGCGCTATTACACCTATAAACCCGATGCCTGGACGACGGTTTCGCTCGCCGAGCTCGCCAAGGTGAAAACCGCTGCGGTGGAGGCGCCGGCGGAGGGCGCGGATGTGGCCGACGTTTCGGCGGTCGAGGCCGATGTCCCGGCGCCCGTTCTGACGGATTTTGACCGGGCGCGGCCGGCGCTGAAGGATCTGCGGTTCAAGGCCCTGCCGGAAGTCGCGGATGCTGTGGAAGCGCATTACCGCGAAAGCCCGTCGTTCATCTGGACCGACAAGGGCACGCCGAATCCCAAGGCGCTGGATGTTCTCACGGCCTTGGAGGATGCGGCAGTCTACGGGCTCGATCCGGAAGATTACAGGGTCGCCATGCCGGTTGCCGCATCGAACGGCGCGGAGTCAGACCCCGGTGAACACGTTCCGGGGCGTGACGCCATGGCGTTCGAAATGGCTCTGTCGGCCGCTGTCTTGACCTATATCCTGGACGCAGAGCGCGGCCGCGTCGATCCGAACCGGTTGTCGGGCTATCACGATTTGCCGCGCCACGATGTCGATCTCGTCGCTGCGATGCGCGATCTGCACACTCGTGCCGAGGCCGCCGCGGTGATGGTCTCCCATCATCCAAGCAGTTCGCATTTCGCGGCATTGAAGGCCACCTTGGCCGAACTGCGGGCCGAGGATGAGGACGAGGGGCGGATCGTGATCGCGCCCGGCACCTTTTTGAAGACCGGCCGGTCGAGCCCCGAAGTGAAGAATGTCGTCGCGGCGGTGAAAAAGAACGGCTCCGCCGCCCTATTGGAAAAACACGCCGAGACCCTGGCGGCTTATGGGGACGAAGAGCTCTACGGCGCGGATATCGCGGCGATGGTCAAGGACTTCCAGAAGGAAAACGATCTGTCGGCCGACGGCATCGTCGGCAAGAACACCATCCGCGCGCTTGTCGGTGTCACCAACGCGGCGAAGATCGCCAAGGTGCAGCTCGCGATGGAACGGAGCCGCTGGCTGCCGGAGGATTTGGGCGCGCGCAACGTGTTTATCAACCAGCCATCCTTCACCGCGACCTATTCGGGCCCGGGCGAGGATCCGCTGTCCATGCGGGTTGTCGTTGGCAAGAAGTCGAACCAGACGAACTTCTTTTACGACAAGATCGAGATCGTTGAATACAATCCCTATTGGGGCGTGCCCTATTCGATCATCGTCAATGAAATGATCCCGAAACTGGCACGTGACCCCAGCTACCTCGACCGGAAGGGCTACGAGGTAACGACCGTGTCGGGCCGCAAGGTGTCCTCCGCCTCGGTCGACTGGTACGCGGTGGCCGCCAAGCAGCAAAGCATCAATGTGCGCCAGTATCCGGGCCGGTCGAACGCGCTTGGGGAGGTGAAGATCCTGTTCCCGAACAAGCACCACATTTATATGCACGACACGCCGCACAAGAAGCTGTTCAACAAGGACCAAAGGGCCTTCAGCCATGGCTGCGTGCGCCTGCACGATCCCAAGGGCATGGCGGCCGCTGTCCTCGGTACATCCAAAGACTACATCACCGCTCAGATCGCCCAGGGTCAGAACCGGCAGGAACGGGTGGAGGATGACATCCCGGTTTATGTCGCCTATTTCACCGCCTGGCCCGATGTCAGCGGAACGGTTGCCTATCATCCCGACATTTATGACCGGGACCGGCACCTGTTGAAGGCGCTGGATACAACCGACAAAGCGCGGACTGCCGCGCGCAGCTGACCATGACGCTTCGCGGAAAAAAGCCGCGGGTAGTATCACGCCCGCGGCTCAGACTGCTGACAAACCAGCCAGTCTTTCGGCAGTCATGCTCGGGCCTGTCCCACTGCTGTCCGGTATAAAATCCAGGGGCAGGCATATGTCATTGAACCAATTGCGCTTTGGCCAGCCCAAACGCGCAAGGACATGCGATCTGGCATTGGGACTACCAGCAGTTCTGTGCCTTTCCGGAGGACGCACGGCGGCCATCCGGGACCCAGCAATCCCTGAATTTTATTCTGGAAACCAAAACCTTCCGCAAAGTGCCGGGCCCCGGCTCGGGGGCCGGGGCGGCAGGGTGAGGCATGCGGGCTGACAATGAATATCCCACAACCGCGTTAAACCGGACAGCAGTGGGCCTGTCCCGAGCATCCATCACGCCTTGATTTTTATGGATTCTCGGAACCTTGTCCGAGGATGACGACGGAAAACGGGGAATTGTCAGCAACCTCAGCCACGGGCGGTGTCACGCCCGCGGCTGTCGTTTAGTCTGCCGACAGGCAGGTCTTTAAACTGTCCGCCAGATGTGCGATCCGCTTTGCGCAAAGTGCCGGACTGTAGGCAAGACCGGCCCCGAGCGGATCGAGCATTGCAGGGCGGGCAGCGGTGTCGTCCAAGTGCGCTACGGCGATTTTTGGCTCGAACTGCGGTTCGCAAAACTCGCAAACGGCTTCAAGATCCTCGATCCGATCCCGGATCTTTCGAACGCGCTCGGCGCTAAGGCGCGGGAAGGTCACCCGCAGGACGTATAGAGACAGAAAAAAATCATTTAGAAGAATGTATTGGTACCATGTGCTACGAAACAACATTAAGTTTTTTGCGGATTGAGACCAAAACGCCGTTTGACCTGGTAAACCGGCGACAGGCCATCGTTGTCCGGTTCCGTGCTGCATTCGCGTTGCGTCTGGGCGGCCGCGGCGTTTAGGCTTGCCTTGACCGCCGGCTGGAACCGGCGACCGCGACGCAAGGCTTTGTCGGCGCCATCATGGAACAGACTCTGCGGAACCCTTATAAAAGTGAGAAACTGGCTGACAGTTTTCTGCTGCCCGATCCACCGCCGACGGCGGCGAGCCTGATCGTCACCATCTACGGCGACGCCATCGAACCGCGCGGTGGGGTGCTTTGGATGGGGAACCTGATTGATCTTTGCGCGCGCTTTTCCATCAGTGAAACCCGGGTGCGCACGGCCGTTTCACGGTTGGTCGGGGGCGGCCAACTCGTCGGTGAACGGGAGGGGCGCCGCAGTTTTTATCGGCTGACACCGGAAGCGCGCCGGGAGTACCTGGCCGCCGCCCATGTGCTGTTTGGCGGCGAACCGCCGGCGGCGGAATTCACTTTCGCCTTGAATGTGCCGCCCGAAGCGCAAAAGCGGATGGAAAACGAGGGATTTGCCGAAGCCGGTGCCGGCATATGGCTCGGCGCGGACCGGCCACGCCCGGATCTACCGGGTGTGGTGTTCAAGGCGCATCCGCAAACAGGCGACGCCGATCTACTCGAATTGTGCATGCGGCTATGGCCATTGGATATGTTTGCCGACCGGTATCGCGATTTCTTGGACCGTTACGAGCCGGTGAAACAGGCCTTGGTGGCGGGGCTCACTCTCGGTCCGGAATCGGCTTTGTCGGCGCGCCTTGCCATGGTGCACGCCTATCGCGGGATCGTGCTGCGCGACCCGCGGTTACCGTCCACCGCGCTGCCGGACAATTGGCCGGGCAGGGATGCCAAGATATTGTTTTCCCATCTTTACCGCGCCTTGTCGCCGGCCGCAGACAGCCATATCGGCGCAATTTTCTCGAACGCCTCGGGCGCCCTGCCGGTTCGAACGCCGGCCACCGACAAGCGCTTGGCTGATCTTGGCGAAGCCGGAGGATGACATGGCTCATGTATCAAAAGCATCACAAGAATCGCCCATTTTTTGCTTTTCATGTGACGTTTTTTCATCTATAAAGTGACCGTTCGGTCGATCAATTTCGGCGATGGTCGGGAGAATGCATCTTGCGGCGGAGGGGCCGCAATCGATTTGGAGGACGCGGACATGTATGCGCAGATGGTCAAGTCGACGGGCAAGGGGGTCAAAACCCTGGAGGAGATGAGCCCGCAAGAGCGTGCCTTTCAGGAGCGCATCGACCGCGGCGACAAGATCGAGCCAAAGGAATGGATGCCGGATGCGTACCGAAAGACGTTGATCCGGCAGATCGGCCAGCACGCCCATTCTGAAATCGTGGGTCAGTTGCCGGAGGGCAACTGGATCACGCGCGCCCCAACTTTGGAACGCAAGGCGATCCTGCTCGCCAAGGTCCAGGACGAAGCCGGACACGGTCTTTATCTTTACTGCGCCGCCGAGACGCTGGGTGTCAGCCGCGACGAACTGATCGAAAAGCTGCACAGCGGCCAGATGAAATATTCATCGATCTTCAACTATCCGACGTTGAACTGGGCCGACATCGGCGCGGTCGGCTGGCTGGTCGACGGCGCCGCGATCATGAACCAGGTCCCGTTGCAGCGCACGTCCTACGGGCCCTACAGCCGGGCGATGATCCGCATCTGCAAGGAAGAAAGCTTCCACCAGCGCCAGGGCTACGACATCATGATGAAAATGGCGTTTGGTACCCCGGAGCAAAAGGAGATGGCCCAGGATGCGCTCAACCGCTTCTGGTATCCCTCGCTGATGATGTTCGGCCCGTCCGACAAGGATTCGGTGCATTCCGCCCAGTCCATGGCCTGGAAAATCAAGATCAACACCAACGACGAGTTGCGCCAGAAATTCGTCGACCAGACCGTGCCGCAGGCGGGATATCTCGGTTTGAGCATTCCCGATGACACGCTGACATGGAACGAGGAGAAGGGCGGCTATGATTTCGCCGAACCGGACTGGTCCGAGTTCTACAAGGTCCTGAAAGGCAATGGCCCCTGCAACAAGGAGCGGCTCGGCGCGCGCGTCAAGGCCTGGGACGACGGCGCCTGGTTCCGCGACGGCTTGATGGCGCATGCGGAAAAGAAAGCTGCGGCCAAAGTGGCGGCGGAGTAGCATGGTGGCCGGTTCCCATATCGCCGAGTTGAACCTTGGCCGGCTGCGCTACGACATCATGGATCCGCGGGTGGCCGATTTCGTCAACAATTTGAACCGTGTGAACGCGGTCGCGGAACGCTCGCCTGGCTTTGTCTGGCGGCTCAAGGATGAGGCCACCGGCAACGCGACGCAGATGGCCGTTGAGGGCAATCCGCGCCTGATTCCGAACATCTCGGTTTGGGAAGATGTGGCCTCGCTGGAACAGTTCGTGTTCCAGACGGTCCACAAGCGATTTTATGCCCGCCGGACCGCGTGGTTTCAGGCCATGGACAAGATGCACTTCGTGATGTGGCCGGTCGCGCCGGGCCACCGGCCGGATTTGCCCGAGGCGCTCGACCGGCTTGACCATTTGAACGCCCACGGTTCGAGCGACCACGCCTTTGGATGGGACCATGTGCCGGACGCGCAAATCTGGCGGTCCGCGCGCTGTGACCGCCCGGCGGCGTAACGGAGGATGACATGAAAAAGGAATGGCCTCTTTGGGAGGTGTTCATCCGCGGACAGCATGGCCTCAATCACCGCCATGTGGGCAGCCTGCACGCGCCGGATGCGGAAATGGCGGTCAAGAACGCCCGCGACGTTTACACGCGGCGCAATGAGGGCGTGTCCATCTGGGTGGTGGAATCCAAGCACATCACCGCCTCGAGCCCGTCCGACAAGGGTCCCTTGTTCGACCCGTCCAACTCCAAGGTCTACCGGCATCCGACCTTCTTCGACATCCCGGATGACGTGGGACATATGTGAGGGCACAGCCATGGGTGAAATCGACAAGGACATCTATGCCGACTGGCTGATGCGTTTGGGCGACAACACACTGGTTCTCGGACACCGCCTGTCGGAATGGTGCGGCCATTCGCCGGTGCTGGAAGAAGACATCGCCATGGCGAACACGTCGCTTGACCTGATCGGTCAGACGCAGATGTGGCTGGGGCTGGCCGGAGACGTGGAAGAAAAGGGCCGGACCGCTGACAATCTGGCCTATCTGCGCGATGCGTCGAAATTCCGGAACGTTCTCCTTGTCGAGCGGCCGAACGGGGACTTCGGCCAGACCCTGATGCGCCAGTTTCTGTTTGACGCCTGGCATTTCGCAATGCTGACTTCGTTGAAGACGTCTTCC
>JAEPNV010000007.1 GCA_017643215.1 Roseibium sp.
TTTTGGCCGGTCAGGGTCATGGCGAGCGGCGCGTTTGCCACCGGGTCGTAGGCGACATGCAGCTTGACTGCAAGGTGGCCTTTGACCATGTCGGCCCAGCCGCCGCTTAATGAGCAGACCTCGATGCGGGTCGCGTCGAGAATGCGCACGGCGTCCTTGATGTGGCGGCGGGTGCGCCGGCCGGCCCTTGCGGCCATATGGGCGAACAGATCGGCGAACACCGCCGCCGGGCGGGTGCGGTTGGCATCGGCCAGCGTCGCGCGCGCCACACAGCGCCCGCCGGCGTGATAAAGCCGGGCCGACTGGCTTGCCAGGCCGCCCTCGATCTCACGCAGGGAGACCGACCCGGAAAGCTGGCCGAACAACAGCGCCAGAAACCGGGTCTTTGTCGTCAGGCGCCGCACGCGATGATCCGCCTTGTGGTCCTCCACAAGACGATCGAACGTATCCCAAGGAACATGCTTCAGAACTTGATGAAAAACGCTATTCTCGTGGCGCATGGTGCTGATGTCCTGTTCGTGTCTCAAACGCGGCCAAACGTATGAAACCGACTAGAATCAACATCATGCACCCTGTCCAGAAAATTAAACCGGACAGCAGTGGAACTCTGTCCGAGGATGACCTCGGAAAACCGGGGATTGTCATCAACCCCAGGCGCGCCAGATTGGCGCGCCTTGATCTTGTAAGGGCCGATGATCAGATCGACTGGATCTTGTCGTATGTGCCCGCGCCGAAGATGTCGTCGGACAAGGCGCGGATCGCCGGCTCAAGTGTCTTTTGAGCCGCTGTGGCATCGAGCAGAGGCGTGGAATCCTCGCCGTTGATCGAACGCCATTCCGCGAAGTTGTCGGCTTCGGCTTCCGCCGTTGCGCGGAAGAAATCCGACGGCTCCAGTTCCTGGAAGGTTTCGGTGAGGATGTTCTGATACTCCTCGGACAAACCGTTCCAGGTGACGAGGTTGATCATCTGTTTGTCGAGACCGATACCCCAGTCGTTCTGGTAGCAGTGTTTGACCACCTCGAAGAACTTTTGAGTGATCATCAAGTTTCCAAGCGTGGCCATGCCGTCCACAACGCCTTGCTGCAAGGCACCGTAAAGTTCATTGAACGGAATGACGGTCGGTTTTGCACCCACCTGTTCCAGACCGGCGATCACGCCTTCAATCTGCGGCGCGCGGATTTTCAGCCCTTTCAGGTCGTCAAAGGTTTCCAGCCGCTTGTTGGTGAACAGCTTCCATGGCCCGGCGCGCGCGACGCTCAGGTACTTCAGGCTCGGATACCTTGCTTTGACGGCCGAACTGATCTGATCGAACAGAAGTTCATTTGCGATCTTCTGTGCGTGGTTTGAATCGCGGGCGAAATACGGAGCGTAGAAAACGTCGAACTCCCGCAGGCCGGTGTAGGCACCGTTGTAAAGGTGAACGGTGCCGAGTGCGGTGCCGTCAAGAACGTCTTTGCCGCCGCCGATCGTCCCTGCCTTGATGTCAAAAAGCAGATCCCCATTGGTACGCTCCGAGACAAGGTCCAGCCACTTTCTCGCAAAGCGGTTGGATGCGCTGTCTGCGTTTCCGGCGTTGCCGTAGATCAAAGTCTGAGCGGCCCATGCGGGAGACGCAAAGCCGGCAGCCGATGCCGCTGCAAAGCCAATCCCCCCAAGTATCTGGCCGAATTCGCGGCGGTTCATCTTGTGTGTCATCGGCGTACTCCTCTCTGTTGACTGTTTCTTGTGGCTAACGCCCTTGGTTTTATCTGAAGACCAGGGTCGGCAGATAAAGCGTAAGTGCCGGGAAGAACGTTATGATGAGCAGAACCAGAACCAGGACGGCGAAGTATGGGACCGCTTCCTTGAAGATGGCGATCACCGATTGCCCGCCGATCGAGGATATCACGAACAGGTTCAATCCGATCGGCGGCGTGATCATGCCGATCATCAGGTTCAGCACCATCATCACGCCAAGATGCACCTCGTCCACGCCGAGGCCGGTCATCAGCGGGAACAGCACAGGGGCCAGAACCAGCATGATGGGCAGAATTTCCATGATCATGCCGAGGATCAGCAACATCATGTTGATCATCAGCAGAAGGGCCCAGATCTCCTGCGAGACCGCCAGCATTCCGTTGGTCAGGTGAACGCCGAGGTTTTCCTTGACCGCAAGCCAGGCAAAGATCTTGGAGGTCGCGACCGTCAACATGATGACGGAGGTGGCAAGCGCGGCGCTGGCAGCGCAATTGATGACCTGCGTGATGTTCAGATTGCGGTAAACGAAAAAGCCCAGGAACAGAACGTAGAAGACCGCGACGGCCGCCGATTCCGTGGGTGTTGCAATGCCGAAGATGATGGCGCCGACGATGATCAAGGGCGCGACCAGCGCGCTGGTGCCGCCGGCGAGCGCGCTCATCCGCTCGGATGCTGTCGCGCGTTCTTCGGTGGGATAGCCGCGGCTCTTGCAGATCCACCATGTGATGATGAACATCGCAACGAACATTAAAGTGCCGGGGATCACGCCGCCCAGGAAAAGCTGCCCGACCGAGATGTTCACGATTGCCCCGAGAAGCACAAATGAGATCGAAGGCGGAACGATTGGGCCCACCGTTGCGGCAGAGGCGATCACGGCGCTCGAGAAAGCAGGCTTGAAGCCGCGTTTTTTCATTTCAGGCAGCAACACGGTGCCGGTAGCGGCCGCGTCGGCGAGCGCAGAACCGGAGCAGCCGGACATGATGAAATTGGTCGTCACGCCGACATTGGCAAGACCGCCGTTCCTGTGTCCGACCATTGCCGCCGCCAGCGCCACGATGCGCCGGGTGACACCGGTGATGTTCATCAGTTCGCCCGCAAAGATGAACAGCGGAATAGCCAGGAGAACATAGGAGTTCACACCCGATGTCATCTGCTGGGCGAAAAGCACCATCGGTGTAGAGCTGTCCGTGAACTGTGAGAGCGTCAGATAGGCAAAGCCGGCAAGGCCGATGGCCCAGGCGATCTCCATGCCCATGATGGAAAAGAAGAAGAGAACCCCAATCAGCGTGATGAGCAGCATGTTATTGGATTCCCTTACGATTTTCTCGATAGGTCACGATGGTGTTGATCATGAGGCGGGACTGGTAAAGCAGCATCAGGATCGAGCCCACGGACACCGGCGCGTAGACCCACCAGTAGCTCCAGCCGGTCGTCAGCATCGTTCCGCCAGCCTGAAGCCTCAGAATTGGAATGTTGTACCAGATCAAGCCGCCCAGCATGATCAGCACCAGAATATGCATGAAGGTTTCGAAATAGACCCTGGGCCTCGGCGGCACCATGTCGATGAAGTGGGTCACCCGGATATTCCGGCCACGTTTCGTGGCCACCGCGACGCCGATGAACACCATCCAGAGTGACAGGGCGCGCGGCGCCTCATCTGCCCACAAAGGGGGTTCGTTGAAGGCGTATCGCATCACGACGGAGTAAAAAACAATCCCGGCGATGATCACCAGCAGCAATCCGGCCAGATAAAAAAGAGCGGTTTCGATCCACTTGTCCAGACGGCGAAGCCACCCAACAACCGTCATGATTTCGCCTCCCAGCTGAGCGCTGCAATGCGACGCCGCCGGGAAGTAAATTAGGGTGACGTCTTCAGGCTCATAATTGAGATATTGTTATACTATTAGTATGTTTCATGCAAGTCATTTGGTGCTTGGAGAAACCTCCGAGCTTGGGGCATTGCAGTATGCCCACCTTCGGGCACAGGCTTCTTTCGTGGGCATGGTTCACTCTGGCAATCGCGGGTAGCGCGGGTTTGCCGCCCGCCAGCGCGAGACCAATCCGCTGAAACGCGTGCACGATTGGGATGAACCGCCAAACCGACGTGTTTTTTTGCGTCTTGCCCTTCAAATGATAGTCCGGGTTTCGGGACCTCGAGCCCCTCCTCCGCCACCAACCATGCGAGCGCTCATTCTTGTCACATGGTTTGCATTTCACACCGGAGAGACTGTTTGCACGGTTTCCGGTGCAACCGGCTTAAACGTGCCATTGGCTGGTGCTGGCCAACCGACCGGTACCGGCCCACTTTCCGCGGACCGGCAATTCGCAGGTTTCAACTGGCGACTACTGCATGATCATGCCGCCATCGATCATGATGAGCTGGCCGGTCATGTAATCGGATTCATCAGAACACAGGAATGCCGCCGTGCCCTTCACGTCGTCGGGCGTCGAGAGCTTCTTCATCAAGATCATGGTCTGGGCAAGATGGTCCATCGACTGGCCTTCTTTCTCGAACATGCCGATTTCGACAAGGTCCTTGTCAAGCTGCTCCCAGAGCTCTGTTTTTACCACGCCCGGCGCATAACCATTGACGGTGATCTTGTGCTGCCAGAGCGCCTTTGCGCCGCCGATGATCATGGCAAGCACGGCGTATTTTGAACAGCAATAAGGAACCACGTCCAAAAACGCGGTGCGCGAGACAATGGAGCCTACGGGAATGATTTTATAGGGATGATCATCCATCGGACCTTGTTTTATCATTTGCCGCGCGGCTTCCTGCATTCCTAAAAGGACGCCCTTGGCATTGATGTTCATGATCATGTCCCAGTTGTTTTCATCAATGTCCATGAACATGCGCGGCTTGTTTACACCGGCATTGAGGAGCGCGATGTTGATGGAACCAAATGACTCGACTGTCCGGGCAACCGCCGCCGCGTTGTCTTCGCGTTTCGTGACATCCATCTTCAGGGCCACCGCTTTGCCATGACCAGCTGTATTGATCCGCTCGGCCAAAGCCTCAACACCATCGAGATTGAGGTCGCCAATGCACACGTTCGCGCCCTGCAGAGCGAAGTATTCCGCGTTTGCCGCGCCCATTCCCTGAGCTGCACCAGTGATCAATATGTTCTTTCCGGCAAGTCGTTGCGTGTCCATTGATGTCATCCTCCCAGAGCACGTCAAACCACATTCGCAGTGACCGTGCCGCGCGGGACCAGGGGTGCACATAAGAGTTTTGTCCATTTCAGACCAAAAACATCCAATGTGGACAAAATTTGCAAAGCGGACCGTTGTTCGATCTGAAACGGTGCTTGAGACGATTTGGGCTCGTCTAAATTTTCTTTGGGAGGACGTAATGACGGTATTGAAGAAAGCGCTCCGGTTTGCCGCCGCCGTCGGCATTTTGGGCGCCGCGACGACCGCCGCAACGGCACAGTCGATCGTGTCGTTCAACGGCCCGGCCGGTGAAGCCTATATCGGCCGCTTCATCAAGGGCATCAAGGACACGGCCGCGCTGAAGGGCTACGACATCAAGGTGTTCGAGAACCAGTTCAATCAGGCTGAACAGGATCAGCAGGTTCAGCAGGTTCTGGCCGCCGGTGTCCTGCCCGATGTCTTCATCTGGTGGCCATCGGACGCGGTTGCCGGTCTCGGCTCGCTGCGCGCGCTGGCAAAAACCGGGATTCCGGTTCTCAAGATCAACCAACTGCCGAACGAACAGGACAAACAATACATCTTTGGCTACGCGGGCCCCGATGACCGCCTGCGTGCCCGCAACGCAGGCTACATGATGCGCGAGGCAGCAGCGGCCAAAAAGGCCGCCGGCGGCGAAGGCTTCAACGTTCTGGTCCTCAGCTATCCGCACAGCTATGGCGGTTATGGCTTGTCGATCAATGCGTTCAAGGAAGCGATCGCGGGCTCGGACCTCAACATCATCGGCGACGTTGATGAGGGGTTCGGTCAAGCCAACGGCTACAAGGGCGCGGCGAAGGCGATCGCGGCGCTGCGCGATGAGGGCATTCACTTTGTTTATGGCATGGACGATGCGATCCTCACCGGTGGGATCAAGGCCCTGGAAGAAGCTGGCTACAAGATGGGCGAAGACGTTGTTGCCGTGGGAACCGTCTGCAACGGCGACAAGCAGCTGATCGAGGAAGGCAAACAGTTCGGAACGACCCTGCAATCGCCGCTGCACGAAGGGCAGCTGGCCATTAAGATGGTCGAGGAGTATCTCGCGACCGGTGAGTTGGCGAATTACATCAACTTCACGCCGAACCCGGCGGTAACAGCGACCAACATGGAAACAGTTGCGCTGCGTGGCTACGATGGCAAGCTTTACGGCATCGACGAGCTGTGCTCGGGTGCCTGGGGCGGATAAGCCAAGTTCGCGAATGGCGCCCCGTCAAGGGGCGCCATTATCCTATAAGACACAATTGTATAACTGGGTCTGAGAGGGGCCATGGCGGATCAACCGCTTCTTCGGCTTACAAACATCAGCCGGCACTACGGCGCGATCCAGGCGCTTAAAAACGCAACGTTCGAAATCGGCAGAGGCGAAGTCATGGGACTGGTCGGCGAAAACGGCGCCGGAAAGTCCACAATGGTCAAGATCATCGGCGGTTTTGATACCGGCTACTCTGGCGAATACTTCTACGACGGCGAGATCCGGCGTTTCGGCGGACCGACCGCCGCCGAACATGCCGGGATTGCGATCGCCCAGCAGGAACTCAGCCTCATTCCGACGATGAGCGTGGCGGAGAATATCTTCCTGGCCGGCGATGGTGTCCCGCGGATCGCGTCGAAAGGTCATCTCGCGCGCAAGGCAGGCCCTTTCCTGGACGAAGTCGGACTTGGACACATCAATCCGCTGCGCACCACAAACCGCCTTTCGGTCGGCGAGCAGCACCTGGTCGAGGTCGCGCGTCTGATCGCCCACAACCCGCAGGTGCTCATCCTCGATGAACCCACAGCGGCGCTTGGGGAAACGGATTCAATCCGCATCCTGGAGATGGTCAAACGGCTGAAGGAGCGCGGCAAATCCGTCATCTATGTCAGTCACCGCATGGATGAAATCTTCAAGATCTGCGACCGGATCACGGTCCTGCGGGATGGTGAAAGCCAGTCACCGCGCGCGGCCGCCGACATGGATGTGAACAGTCTGGTAGAGCTCATGCTCGGTTTTGAGCTGGGTGACATGTATCCAAGGCGCACGCCCATCGCCCGCGCAGAACCGGTGCTAAAGGTCCGGGACCTTTGGCCGGACGGGATCCTCGAACCGGTCAGCTTCGATCTTTATCCTGGAGAAATTCTCGGTCTTGCCG
Organism: Roseibium sp.; assembly: GCA_017643215.1. Classification (GTDB taxonomy): domain Bacteria; phylum Pseudomonadota; class Alphaproteobacteria; order Rhizobiales; family Stappiaceae; genus Roseibium. The sequence goes on from JAEPNV010000007.1 coordinate 7,056, forward strand.
GTCAGCTTGGTTCCGGCACCTCGGAAATCCTGGGCGCCATGGCCGGAGCTACCAAATCGCGCGGCGGCAAGCTGCATTATAGGGGGGAGGAGTTTCTGCCGACCCGGCCTAAGGACGCGATCCGGCGCGGCATTGCCTATTGCTCGGAAGACCGGAAACGGGACGGATTGTTCCTCGGCCGGCCGATCATGGAAAACATGTCGGCGCCGGCGCTCGAGACGATATCGAGAAATGGCATTCTCAACGGCGCTAGGGAACGGGCGTCAACAGCAAAGAACGCGGTCAAATTCACGATTGACCCCAAGCGCTTGCCGCAAGAGGCGGGCGTTCTGTCCGGTGGCAATCAGCAGAAGGTTGCGCTGGGAAAATGGCTTTCGATTTCACCGGGGGTCATCCTGGTCAACGAACCGACCCGCGGCGTTGATGTCGGCGCCCGGGCGGAGATTTACCAGATCCTCCGCGGCCTGGCGGATCAGGGAGAAGCGATCGTCGTCGCGTCGACCGACATTCAGGAAATCACCAACCTGCCCGACCGGATCATCAGCTTCTACAGGGGCGTTCAGATCGGCGAACTTCATCTGGCCGACATGACCTCGGCGAGCATTCTCGAACAAATCACCGATCCCTTTCATGAAGCCGGTATCGCCGTATCGGAGAAAGCATTATGAGCGATACTGCCGCCGTCTCCCCCAGCGCGCCAAACCTCATCCAGCGTATCCGGCGGGACTATTCTCCGCTGGTCATCGTGATGGTCAGCCTGTTCCTGACCGTTCTGCTGGCCGGGGCAGTTTTCACGGATGATTTCCTGACATGGTTCAACGTCAAGACGATCATCCGCGACGCGGCTCTGGTCGGCATCATGGCCATTGGCCTCACCTTTGTGACCCTGTCCGGCAACTTCTTCCTGTTGTCGATGAAGGAGATCGCGGCGCTATCGATTATCTGTTTCGCAACGCTGATGGGCGCCGAATGGAACCAGTGGGGTCCGGCCGACGGCGATCCGGCCACGTCCGCGCTTGTTGCGACCTTTCTGATTGCCTTTCTGGTCACCATGGTGATTGCGTCCATTGCCGGCGCCGTTCAAGGGGCGCTCATCGGATTGGGCGGAAATCCGATCGTGGTGACGCTTGGGGCGGCCGGCCTGTTCTTCGGTATCGGATCCTGGTGGTCGGACAACCTTGTCGTGAGCTACCGCCGGCCGCACGGAGCCGAATGGCTGGGGACCGGCTCATTCATCGGTGACATCCCGAACATCACAGTCGCGTTCATTTTGATCGCCATCGTTGCCGAACTCGTGCTGCGTTACACGACCTTCGGCCGGCAGGTCTATCTGGTTGGCGCGAACCGGGCCGCCGGACGGGCGACCGGACATGAAAACTTCGGGATGGCGATCAAGTGCTGCATCATCGCCAGCGTCTGCGCCGCCTTTGTGGCCGTGGCTTTTTCCGGCCAGGTGTCGTCCGCCCATGTGAATTACTTTTCCTCCGAGTTCGGGTCCTCGGGCGACATGACCATCATGGTCATCGCGATCGTCATGGTCGGCGGCAATTCGATCATGGGCGGGTATGGATCAACCTTGCGCACCTCGCTTGGCGCGATCTTCATCTCGACCGTCGACAACATGATGGTTCTGAACGGCTTCAATTCAGGCGCCCGGGTGCTCGCGGTTGGCCTGATGATCGTCTTTTCCATCATCGTCTTTGCACTTGTTCGCCGCGGCAGCCGTGCCGTGGAATAGGAGACCGTCATGGAACGCCTCAAACACTGGGTCACCGAGAACCCTGACCTCAGCTTCGCGATCCTTCTGGCGGTCAGCGTCTACAGCTTCTTTGCGATCACCGAGCCGCTGTTTTTCACGCACCGGACCGGCTTTGCGATCATGGAGCGGTTCGCTGTTCTGGGGCTTGTGGGGCTCGCACTGACGCTTTGCATCATTGCCGGCGAAATCGACCTGTCGATCGGCTCCAACGCGGCGCTCGCCGCCGTGATCACCGTGCGGTTCACCGACAGTCTCGGAGCGGTCAATGCACTTTTGATCGCATTGGCGATTTCAACCACCATCGGAATCATCCAGGGCTATTTCATCGCCTACCTCAGGATCAGGGCGATCGTTCTGACTGTTGGGACCTTGATGCTTCTGCGCGGTGTGGCCCTCTTCGCAGCCGAAGAAAAAACGGTGATGCTGACCGACTTTCGCATTCCCGATTTCATCACGACAAAGATGTTTGTTTATTTGTCTCCCGCGTCGATCCTGGTGGTCATCATGTTCGTGCTGGTCGGCCTGTTCATGACCTACACCCGATACGGGCGCGAGATATACGCCATTGGCGGGGCACGAAAGGAAGCCCTGGCCTCCGGTATTTCGCTTCAGCGGCCGATGATCATCGTCTTTGCGATCTCCGGTTTCTGCGCGGGGCTGGGAGGTGTCATCATCGGCCTGCGCTCTGGTACAGCACAGGCCCTCGGACTGCAGCATCTTCTCCTTGCAGGCACCGTGGCAGCCTTCATCGGCGGCGTGTCGATACTCGGCGGCAAGGGCGGTGTGATCGGCGCCGCCATCGGCACGCTGACGGTGAACTTCCTGAACACCGGGCTCGTCTTCAACGTGACCCCGGCTTTCATGGTTCAAATGTATCTGGGCGTCCTGCTTCTGGTGGTTATCATGTTCCAGACCGGCAGCCGGGTCTTCGAGGACAGCCAGCGCCGCTCGCAACTCCTTCAGGACGTCGACCGGCGACGACGAATCCTGGCCGACAAGATCGCCCAGGTCCGACGATCACCCGGCTGATCTTCAACTCTGGCAAACCATCCAAAACGGACATAATCTGGCCTTAGCCTTGCTGAGGGAGGTTGGATCGTGTCGGAGATGCCCGAAGCGCTGAGTGAGGTCATGAACCTGCAGCGAGGAAACAAGAGGGCCCGGCCGGAAGGCCCCTTTGAAAGCCCCGACGTGCCCCGCGCCAGCGGCGTGACGGGTGAGGAATTCACCCTCTTTCTCGATTTCATCGATGCCTTGGGCGTCGAATCGAAACAGGTGCTCAGCCTGAAACGCGGCTATGACGAAACGCAGTTGATCACGACGCTTCTGCGCAATCATCTCAAGGGCAAGTTGACCACCCCGAGTGGTCTCGCGAACGCCAGTGGTCTGGGTTACGGAACGGCGATCCGGGCGATCGCCTCGATCGAAGAGCGGGGCCTGTTGATCCGCCGCCCGCGAACAAAAACGGGAAAGAGCTTTTCCCTTCATCCGTCCGACAAGCTCATCACCGAGTGGCAGGAATATGCCCGCCGCGTGCGGGGGGTTATCGGCAGTACGCTTGGCATTGGGGCCGCCGGCAAGAGAGGGTTCAGGGATTACTTCTTCGGCGCGTCCTACAGCGAGGCCGACACCATCCCTCCCCCAACGCCACTGGTGTCAAAGCTCGATCTCCAGAACGAACTGCGCCTGCTTGTCCACGCGGATCCGACATTCATGGCCATGAACGTCCTGAAGCGGCAGTTCGAGGGACTTTATGGTGTCGGCATTCACAGCCGGGCCCTTTCTATCGACAGGCTTCGCAAGGAAATTCTGTCCAACGCGGATCAGAATCCGTCCCGCTACGACATTGTGGCCTGTGACCTGCCCTGGTTCGGGGAACTTGCACAAAACGGCGTTCTGCTGCCGATTGATGAACTGATTGCGCAAAGCAAAACGGATCTCAGCGATTTCCACCAGGTCGCATTGGCCTCCGCACGCTATCGCGGCGTTCAGTACGGGCTGCCGGTTCAGACCACGCCCGAGCTTTTATGCGTTCGCCGGGACCTGTGTGATGCGGCCGGCATAGGCGTTCCCTTTACCATCGCAGACACCCTGGAGGCCGCACGGATCATGCACAACCGGGCACTCGGCCGGGCGGGCATTGCCTGGAATGCCGGCCGAGGAACGCCACTTGGACACACGTTCATGTTCGTCATGGGCGCGATGGGCCGGCCGTTTTTGGATCTTGCCCGCGATGGACGGGACTTTGATGCGGAGTGGCCGGAAGGCGAAAATTTCCGCCCGATGCTGCAATCCGAAGAAGCATATGCCACGGCCGACTATCTCAGAGAGCTTCTGGATTTTTCGCCGATATCCATCTTGTCGATGTCCTGGTACGAACGTGCCCGGGCTTATGCGGACGGAGAAGTTGCGATGGCCTATTGCGCAACGCTTCTCGCCCCGCTGTTCGAGTTGAACGCGGACTCTCCTGCTTACGGCGTGACGGACTTTCTACCGCATCCCTTTGGACCGGGCGGCAAGCCCATTGCGCCTGTGGGCGGTTATGCGCTTGCGATCCCGGCAAACATCGCGCCTGATCGCGTTGGGCCGGTTTGGACCGCTCTGCAATCCTTGACCTCACCTGAAACCATCAAACTCTATATCGAAAACGGTAGCCTCGTGACGCCGCGCTTCAGCGTCAGCATGGACCCGGAAGTGCGCCGGATATCACCGGTCATTTCGATTGTCGACGGCATGGCGCGGTCCGGAATTCTGCAATACTGGCCACGTCCGCCGGTTCCAGAAATCACCGAACTGATAAACATCATCGGAACCGAAATTCACGACATGTTGCAGGGCACGACAAGTGTCAGCCGCGCCCTGGCAAACGCTCAAAACCAAGCTGACGCGTTAATGCGCTCACGCGGACACTACGCCTAACCGATGAAAAAGGGCTCGTTCCCTGAACGACAAGAGCCGCGCGCCGTTGTCGTCATATGGATCTGCAATTTGTACCTTTGTCCGCATGGGTCAAATGAATCGCGGCCTCAAAGGGCCGACTGGCCGATCCGTGCTTCCAGCCCCGATCGGGAAAGCAAATACCGTTGGGATCGAGCGGTGCCCCTGTGGCGTAAGCCAATTCAACCACACGAGGTTTGAGTGCGATCTGCAACACATTGAAGCCTTGGGAGCCCCGGCCTGGCTAAGCTTTCGGAGATCCGGTGCTGCCGCGCACTATCAATTGCACCGGCAGGATGGTCTCTGTGACGATTGGCTGATCGTTGGGGACAAGAATATCCAACAGGCGCCGCGCACAGGTTTGCCCCGCTCGATGTTGCTGGATTTTGATTGTCGTCAGACCGGGTGGAATAAGGTCAAGAAACGGCATATCGTTGAATCCGGTGACAGAAACATCCTCCGGACACCGGAGGCCATCCTTTCGAAACTCAACAATCGCCCCGAGAGCCAAGCGGTCGTTCGCGCAGATCACCGCAGTGAATGGCGTGTCCTTTGTAAGCAATCGGCGGGCACATTTTTTGCCTTCGTCTTCGTCGAAATGTAGCGCCGTCGCAATCAAATCGGGATCCACCTGCAGATCGTATTCCCGGGCGGTCTTGATAAAGGCTTCATGTCTCAAAAGGCCAGTCGACAGGTTCTGAGGTCCTGCAATTTCCGCGATCTTTCTGTGCCCCAATTTATAGAGGTGATCGACAATCTTCCGAATGCCGTCCTCTTCATCATTGATGACATACGGGATTTTATGTGAATCGACCTTCCGGTTCAAAGTCACAACGGCCAGTCCTTCCTCGGCCGCCCAGGAAATCGTCGGATCGTCGCGCAATGCCGCGGCATGAATGATGCCATCGACTCCGCGGTCCCGCAGCACCTGGATCAAACGGGCCTCGCGCTCGGCCAGGTTATCGGTATTGACCAGGATCGAAGCGTAGCCGCTTGGCTCCAGAACACTTTCAATTCCGCGCACGATTGGCGGGAAGATGACGTTTGTGATGTCCGGTATCATTACTCCGACCGACATCGATTTACGCGTTCTCAATCCGGCCGCCAATCGATTTGGCCGATAGCCGAGTTCACGGGCCGTGTCGCGAACACGAGCAATTGCGTCCGCAGAAAGGTTGCTTTGTTTCTGAGGATCCAACGCTCGTGACACGGTCGAGACATGCACGCCCAAGTGCCGCGCAATGTCTTTGAGGGTTACACGTTTGTTCATTTTCACGTCCAGCATTCTCAGGAAACATAATGCGTTAGCGGCAATTGCGCAATCGTTTGCACTTTCCTGTTGACATTTTCAGAAATGATTCCGTATTGTCTGTGCAATCGATTGCGGCAATCGATTGCGCTTGATAATTTTCACAATCTGAAAAACTTCGGAGAGGAAGGTATGCCAGTTGTCGTCGAGGAGAAAGACTTCACCAAGCCGGTCGTCCGCCGGAAGGTTTTGAGTGCGGTGAACGATGCCTCGCTCGCAACTGAAGTCGATTTCGGAAACTACGGTTCATTCACTTTTGACGAACCGGCCGCCCATGGCGGATCCGATCTTGGGCCGTCTCCGCTCCAGGGCGTGCTCGGCGCACTTTGCGGCTGCGAAGCTGTCACATTTGGGCGCACGGCCCGCGACATGGACTTCACCTACTCCGGCATTCAATTCGACGCGGCCTTCACAATTGATATTCGCGGCCGGCAGGGCATGCGTGGCGTGGTGCCGCATTTCCAGTCTGTCAAGGTCGAGGCGCGCGTCACGACGGAAGAGACCGACAGCCGGCTCGCCGAAATTGTCGAAGAAACCGAGGCCCGCTGCCCCGTCTACAACCTCATAAAGGATGCGGGCGTCCGCATCGACATGGTCTGGATCCGCTGCGCTCCAGATCCGCAGTGATTGTTCTGAAAAGGAGTACGTAATGAGCATGAAACGGATTGGCTGGATCGGCATGGGTCGCATGGGGTACCCGATGGCCGAAAGGCTCGTGAAAGCTGGCTACCAGGTCAGCATCTGGAACCGCACACGGTCGAAGGCCGAACCGCTCGCCGAACTTGGGGCAACCCTGGTGGATACGCCTGCCGATCTGGCGTCAGTCGATTATCTGTTCACCATGGTTTCGACCGGAGCCGATGTCGAGCAGGTATATTTCGGCGAAAACGGCGTGCTTTCCGGCGAAGGCACACCGGGAGTGTTTGTTGAGTGTTCCTCGATCGGCGTGGACCAATCCGCAGATTTGCGCGCGCGTCTCAACGCTCGCGGCGCAGAATTCCTGGTGGCGCCCGTGTCTGGCAACGGCAAATGCGTGAAGGCTGGAAAATTGAGCCAGGTCGCCAGCGGCCCGCGCGCGGTCTACGACGATGTTGAGCCGATGCTGAATACCATTTCAGGGCTCGGCGCCTCCTATGTTGGCGAAGGCGAATTGGCGCGTTTCTGCAAGATCGCACACAACGTGTTTCTCGGCGTCGTGACGCAAAACCTGAGCGAAATCACTGTATTGGCGGAAAAGGCCGGCGTACCGCGGAGCGCATTCCTGGAATGGATGAACAACTCGGTCATGGGTTCGATCTTTACCCGCTACAAGACCAACGCGCTGGTAAACCTCGACTGGACCACGACCTTCACGCCCGCGCTCCTGCGCAAAGATCTTGATCTCGGTCTTGCTTCGGCACGCGAGTTGGACGTGCCCATGCCGGTCACCGCTGCTACCCGCGAAGCTTTGCAGACGCATTTTGGAGCTGCCAGTCTCAAAGACGATCCGCAGGCCTACCTACAGGAAGACTTTGCAGCGCTTCTAGAAACTGTCGCGCTCGGTGCAGGTCTGGAGCTGAAAAGCGAGAACGTTTCGGTTCCGACAGGTCTCGAACTTCCGGTGGCGGCTGAATAGGCCGCTGCTAGGAGCAAATACAAAAGGATCGGGAATTTCTACTGGGAGGAATGAAATGAAAATCGGTACTCTTGTCGCAACCGCTGCGGCAGTGGCTCTCATGTCGTCAACCGCGCTGGCCGAAATCAAGATTGGCGCCTCTTTGCCGCTCACCGGGAATTTCTCGGTCGCGGGCCAAAAGCACCAGCAAGGCTATGAGCATTGCGTGGCTCTGATCAATGAGCGCGGCGGCATTCTCGGGGAACCGGTCGAGCTCATCGTTTCCGATAACCGCTCCGATCCCGCAACGGCGATCAACCAATATGAACGGTTCATCAATGTTGACGGTGTCGACGCAGTCTACGGCACGTTCTCGTCCCGCTTGACCTTCCCCGTCGCGAATATTTTGGCCAAGTACGGCTATGTACACCCGGTCCCGGCCGGTGGCGCCCTGCGCATCTACACCCAGGGTCACGATAACATCTACTATTTCCAGCCAAATGCTGCGGAATACGTCGGCGCGTCGCTTGCCGGTGTTCTTGCTGACCTCGTTCCGGAAGACGGCAAGCCTGTCACGGCCGCGGTGATTTCCGCGGATGACTTTTTCGCCAATGGTGTTTGGTCGGGTTTGATGGGCGAAAAAGTGATGGACCCCGCCGATGGCAGTGAGGTTGCCGATCTTGCACCGGGTTACTTGGCTGAAAACGGGATAGAGGTCGTTTTCTCCCAGAGATGGCCTGAAGAAGGTTTTAACGACTGGCTGAATCTGGCCAATCAGGTGAAACGGTCCGACGCCGAATTGATCATCGGTCTTACGGCCTCGGCCGAAGAAGCCGTGCAATTGACCCGGTCCTTTAAAACCGTTCGCGCAGACCCAAAAATGGTCTATCTCAGCCAGGGCACGCAGGCCGAGTATCTTGAAGGTACCGGCGCCAGCTCAGATGGCGTGCTCGTTCACACATCATGGCACAAGGATGCCCCGTTTGACTCCGTGCTCGCCGGAGAACCGTTCTCAAACAACGACTTTGTGAACACCTTCAAGGCCAGATACGGCAGCGTGCCGGACGAAGACAGCGCCATTCCGTTCGCGCTCTGCCAGGGGATCGAACAGGCAATGCTTGGCGCTGGCAACACGGACAATGCCGCAATGGGCGAGTGGCTGAAGGCGCGCACCAAAGAAGAACCGGTCCTCACCATTCTCGGCCGTTTTAACTGGGATGACGTCGGTCTTCCCGCTGACAAGCCGTTCCTGATGACACAGTGGAATGGCGGTGAACTCCAGTTTGTCTATCCGACGGACGAATTTGAGGGCGTTTCACCGATGACTTTCCCCAAAGGTGGCTTCTAAAGGTCGCTGACTGCCGGGCCGGCGCGGTCGCTGGCCCGGACTTTTCAGATGTATCGAAAGGACCAGCCATGCTTGAGGTAAAGGGACTGTGCAAGTATTTCGGCGGCATCAAGGCGGTCGATGATTGTAACTTCACAGTAGAAAAAGGGACGATTACCGCGTTGATCGGCCCGAACGGTGCAGGCAAGACTACGGCATTCAACTGCATCAGCCGGACCGCGCGTCCCACCAGCGGTGAAGTCTGGCTCGACGGCGAGCGCATAGATCATTTGCGCCCCCACAAGATCACCCAGAAAGGTCTGAGCCGGACTTTTCAGATTAGCCGGAACCTGGCTGACATGACGGTTCTGGAAAACATAATTGCACAGTCCAAAGTGCACGGCTGGCGCGACATGCTGAAACCGGCGATGAGCGCAGAAGAAATCGATAAGGCAATGGGATTGCTCGAATTCCTCGGCATTACCCGCATTGCCTACGAAGACGGTGCCAATCTGAGCTACGGCCAGAAGAAACTGATGGACCTGGCCGCGCTGTTGATGAGCGATCCCAAGATCATCCTGCTCGATGAACCCGCGGGCGGTGTGAATCCGTCGCTTTTGGAGAAAATCGTCGCCGACATCCGCAAGCTCAATGAGCGCGGCATGACCGTGTTGATCGTCGAGCACAATATGGACCTGATCATGCGTCTGAGCCATCGGATCGTGGTCATGGCCCAGGGCAAGGTCATCGCCGAAGGTGAGCCGGCTGAAATTCGGGAAAATCCAGCAGTGCTGGACGCCTATTTGGGCGGCGTATTGGAGGAGGCCGCCTGATGACCGACCTGCTTGAAGTCACCAGCCTAACCGCCGGCTACGGGGATGGCCCGGCCATCTTGGACGGTGCCCACCTGAACGTCGAGCCCGGCAAAGTCCACTGCATCATCGGACCGAATGGCGCGGGCAAATCCACGTTGCTCAAGGCGATCTGCGGCATGCTGAAGATCCGCGAGGGCGACGTGCGATTTAAAGGCGAGAGTCTCAAGGGCTTGCGGCCGGACCAGGTCCTGAAAAAAGGCATTGCCTTTGTTCCACAAGAACGGGCGCTGTTCCCGAAGATGACGGTTCGTGAAAACCTGCGCATGGGCGGCTACTCGCTGACGGACAAATCTGATCTCGAAAGCCGCATCGATGCGATCGAGGAACGTTTCCCGATCCTGCGCGAACGCCGCGACCAGCATGCCGGCACCATGTCCGGCGGTCAGCAACAAACCCTCGCCATGGCGCGCACCCTGATCATCAAGCCCGACATCGTGATGCTCGACGAACCGTCTCTTGGCCTTGCGCCGAAGATCGTTCAGGAGATGTTCGACATTATGAAGATGATGGCCTCGGAAGGCATAACCATCCTTCTTGTTGAACAGAACGCATTGATGGGACTGAAGAATTCCGACTGGGGCGTTGTGCTCGACCTGGGCCGCACGCTGTTCGAAGGACCTTCGTCCGAAGTGCTCGCAGATCCCCGCATCCAGGAACTCTACCTCGGCGGCAAGAAAGCCGCCTGACGGAGGACAGAATGGCAGACATTATTCAAACCATGATCCTCGGAATGGCCCTTGGGGGTGTGTTTGCGCTCATGGGGTCTGGACTGAGCCTCATTTTCGGCGTGATGCGGATCGTGAATCTCGCCCATCCGGCGCTGATCATCGCCGGAGCCTATACCGCGTATTGGGGCTTCCGCCTGGCCGGAGTCGATCCGCTGATCATGCTCCCGGTGGCCGCGTTCATACTCGCTGTTGTTGGGATCGTCATCTACAAGCTCGTGTTCGAGCGCGAAGCCAGTTCCGCCAAATACACGCAGATGACCGTGCTTTTAACCTTCGCGCTGGCAATGATTGTCGAGGGCGCGCTCGGTACGGCCTTTACCAATACCCAGCGCGTCACCTCGCCAGGTTACGCCACTGATGCGTTCTTTATCGGGGAGGTCTTCATTCCCAAGGGGCAGCTCTATGCCGGTCTGGTATCGCTCGCAATCATCGGCGGACTTTCGCTCTTCCTGAAGTACTCGAACTTCGGTTATGCGATCCGGGCGACAACGCAAAATCGTGATGCAGCAGAACTGCTTGGCGTCAATGTCAACCTTGTCGCGATGGTCAGCTTTGCAATCGGCATCGGCCTTGCAGGCGCCGCTGGAGCCCTGGTGTCCTTCGTTTTTTCCTTCTTCCCGGCAAAACACTGGGAGTGGATTGCCATCCTCATGAGCCTCGTGGTTTTGGGTGGTATGGGATCAATCCTGGGCACGGTCGTCGCAGCGTTCTTGCTGAGCATTGTGGCCGCGTTCGTTGGTGACTTCTTCGGTGCCACCTGGTCGACAATGACCTTCTTCCTCGCCCTCTTCCTCGTGTTGCTGATCCGGCCGCAAGGTCTGTTCGGCGAGAAGCCGGAGCTCGCGTGACAATGGCTATTAACGATACTTCAAGCGTCCTTGAGGCCCGTGAGGCTTACAACGCGAAACTCGCAGGCGCCCATGACAAGACACGAATCGTCTGGTTCCCGGTCACTTTACTTGCGGTGCTTTTGATCCTGCCCGCGCTGCAGTTTGCCGGAAACTATAACTATGTGCTGCATCTGGTGTTGTTCACCGCGTGTTACGTGATCATGGCGTCGGGTTGGAACGTCCTTGGCGGCTTTACCGGCTATATCAGCCTTGGTCACAATGTGTTTTTTGCAATCGGCGGTTATTTCGCCGGAATGATCTTCGCCCGCTACGGCATCTCGACGATCATTCTTGCGCCTCTTGCTGGCCTTTTGTGCGCCGTCGCCGGTTTCCTCCTGGGTCAGATCATGCTCAAGACCCGTGGACCGTCGTTTATCATTTCGTCGCTGGCACTGGTGATGATCGCACGGATCCTGCTCGACCACTGGCAGTTTGTCGGTGGTGCCAACGGTGTCGCGCTGCCGGCAAATGATCTGCCGGTCCAATGGGCCAAACTGCCCTACTACTACGCCTTCGTCCTCCTGGCCGCATTCACGGTCTGGGCCTGCTATAAAATCAAGCACTCGAAGTTTGGCTTAGGCTTGAGGGCCATCTCAAAAGACGAGATCAAGGCCGAAAGCGCCGGTATCAACACGCGGCTCTACAAACAGCTCGCGTTCGCGATCTCGGCCGCATTCGTCGGCATGGCAGGCGCAATTTGGGGCGAGTACCTCACATACATTCGCCCCAACATTTTCACCATCATCCTGGTCAGCGTCTACATGGTTCTGATGTGCATTCTGGGCGGCAAGGGGACGATCGCCGGACCGGTGATCGGCGCGATCCTGATCCTTGCGTTCAACGAGTTCTTCGTTGCGACACTGGGGGCCTCGGAAATCAACATTCTTGCGACCGGCCTGATCATGGCCCTGGTGCTGATGTTCTTCCCCCTTGGCATTGTCGGCACGCTGGCCAAAGCGGGCAAGTTGCCGCGGATACTGAACTGGGATTGACGGCAATGTCTGGACTTACGCTCCATAATGCGCCGCAATCCACGTGTTCCCAGAGGGTGCGGTATACGCTCCACACCAAGGGTTTGGTGTTCCAGGAGAACAGGCTCGACCTGTTCTCTGGAGATCAACTGAAGCCAGAGTATCTTGCACTCAATCCCAACGGCGTGGTGCCGACGCTACAGGATGACGACGCGGTGATCATCGACAGCGCGGTGATCATGGAATATCTCGACGAGACCCATGCCGTGCCCCCGCTCAGCCCCGTCGGTCCGTTGGCGCGTGCGGAAATGCGCTCAATGATGCGTTTCATTGACGAGGTGCCGACCCCGGCGGTCCGCGTGCCAAGTTACAATCTGGCCTTCCTGCCGCATTTCCAGGCAATGAGCGAGGAGGAGTTTCAGGCGCTCTGCGATTCAAAACCGCTGCGCCGGGAATTCCTCATGAAAATGGGGCGGACCGGTTTCCCAGAACAGGACATGAACGAAGCCACCGCCCGGCTTCAACGCGGCGTGGATCGCATGGCGGGCTGGTTGCAAGGATCGGGCGGGCCTTGGATCATGGGAGCGCACCTAACGCTTGCGGACATCGCGATGATGCCGGTCATTGTCCGGCTTGACGATATCGGGATGGAAACGCTGTGGGATGATTATTCGCACGTCGCGCGCTGGCTCGAATTAATCCGGGAAACACAGGCCTATGAAAAAACCTACTATTTTGGCGCGCTGCTGACCGAACAATACCCCGATCTGGCTGAACGGCTGGGCAAACCAGCGAGCGCGGCGTGAACCATGCAAGCACTTCCGTACATGCTGGCCGCGGTCATCGTTGGGGCTACGATTTCCACCCAACCTGCGCTGAACGCCATCCTTGCCCGGGCTATCGGATCGGCCTTCGTGGCATCGGCGATCTCGATTGCCATCGCGCTCCTTGGCATCTTGGCAGTCCTCGCAGTGGTCGGGGTGGAGCGGATCGCCGGAGACACGTTTACCGCCGTTCCCTGGTGGGTCTATCTCGCGGGCCTGGCCGGCACCGTGTTTGTCGTGGGCGGCGTGATCATCGCGCCCGTCACGGGGGCTCTGGCGTTTTTCGTCTGTATTGTGGCCGGCCAGATGATCGGGTCAGTCATCGCAGATCATTACGGAGCTTTCGGTCTGGAAATCCGTGAAGTCTCTGTCATGCGGCTTCTCGGAATCGCGTTGGTTCTGCTGGGCGCGATCATGGTCACAAGATGGTGACGGCCATGGCACAATTTCATCCATTTTGGACAGTTTCGCAGTCGAGACGCATTCCAGACCGCACTAAGAAGAACCAAAGCCGAACGGCCGAACAGCCATTCAAATAAGAGGAACGACCCCGATGAACGCACTCACCCCAAACATATTGACGCCTCGAGACCTGGAACCGCATTGGCGATGGGAGGGCCGTCTTCCGGCCTGGGGTCACACCTCGGTCGATTTTGAGCGCCGGATAGACCATGACCGGTTGCGGCGGTACCGGCTGAGCCGGACGCGCCAGGCCCTGAAGGCCTCTCCGGCGGGCACGCTGCTGTTGTTTGACGTGAACAACATCCGCTATGTCTCGGCCACCAAGATTGGCGAATGGGAACGGGACAAGATGTGCCGGTTCTGCCTTTTGACGGGCGATGACTCGCCCTATGTCTGGGATTTCGGCTCCGCCGCTTATCACCACAAGAAGTATTCGGACTGGCTGGAGCCCGATCACTGCCTGGCGGGTGTCGTCGGCATGCGTGGCACGATCCCGCCAGAATTTGGCTTGATGCGCAAATACGCAAAGCAGATTGCCGGCCTGATCAAAGACGCGGGCATGGCCGATATGCCGGTGGGCGTAGACTACGCCGAAACGGCCATGTTCCATGCGCTGCAAGAAGAAGGGCTAAACGTCATAGACGGCCAGCAGATTATGCTGGCGGCGCGCGAAATCAAGAACTGGGACGAGATCCAGTTGCTTACCCAGGCAGCTTCCATGGTCGATGGCGTCTATCACATGATCTATGAGGAACTGAAGCCGGGCGTGCGCGAGAACGACATCGTCGCTTTGTCCAACAAAATGCTTTATGAGATGGGCTCGGACGATGTGGAGGCGATCAACGCCATTTCCGGCGAGCGCTGCAATCCGCATCCTCACAACTTCACTGATCGGTATTTCCGGCCCGGCGATCAGGCGTTTTTCGATATTCTTCAATCCTATCAGGGCTATCGGACCTGTTATTACCGCACATTCAATATCGGCCGGGCCACACCGGCCCAGCATGATGCCTATGTGAAGGCCCGCGAATGGATCGATGCGTCGATCGCGATGATCAAGCCGGGTGTGTCAACCGACAAGGTGGCTGAAGTCTGGCCGAAAGCGGAGGAGTTCGGTTTTCCGAACGAGGATGCCGCCTTCGGTCTTCAGTTCGGCCACGGTCTGGGTCTCGCGCTGCACGAGCGACCCATCATCTCTCGCGCTGTCTCATTGGACCATCCGATGGAAATCAAAACCGGCATGGTCTTCGCGCTTGAAACCTATTGTCCGGCGGCCGACGGCTATTCCGCAGCGCGGATCGAGGAAGAGGTGGTCGTGACCGATACCGGGGTCGAGGTAATCAGCCTGTTCCCGGCAGAAGAACTGCCCATCGCGAACCGATACTAACCTCCCCGCCTTGCCCGGCCCTGCAGAAGGGCCGGGCCTTTTTAAGGGACAAAAACATGAGCGCCGCCAAGAACAAGCACAACACTGAAGACTATCTGCGGATGTACAAGCAGATGGTCCGTATCCGTGCCTTTGAGGACAATGCGAACCAGCTTTATCTCTCCGCCAAGATGCCGGGTCTCACGCACATGTATTCCGGCCAGGAGGCGGTTGCGGTGGGCATTTGCGAGGCGCTGACGGACGAAGACCGCATTACCTCCACACACCGCGGCCACGGTCACTGCGTTGCCAAGGGCGCGGATTTCAAGGCCATGTTTTGTGAATTGCTCGGCAAGGCGGAAGGCTATTGCCGCGGTAAGGGCGGATCGATGCATATTGCCGACCAGTCGCACGGAAATCTTGGGGCGAACGCCATCGTAGGTGGATCCATGGGTATTGCCACGGGTGCAGCCTTGTCGGCCAAGCGGCTTGGCAAGGATTTCGTCACAGTCTGCTTTTTTGGCGACGGCGCCACGGCGCAAGGGCTCTGGTACGAAGTCATGAACATGGCTGCGCTCTGGAAGCTTCCGGTCATTTATGCATGCGAAAACAACGGCTACAGCGAATACACCAAAACGGAAGAGATTGCCGCCGGGTCCCTCACAGCCCGTGCAGAAGCGTTTGGAATCGAAGCCTTTGACGTCGACGGGCAAGACGTTCTTGCGGTCAACGAACTCACCAGACAACTCACGGAACGTTGCCGGAACGGCGAAGGGCCGTTCTTCATCGAACTCGACACGTACCGCTACCATGGCCACCACGTCGGCGACATCAACCGCGATTACTATCGCTCCAAGGGCGAAGAAGCGGAGTGGAAGACGGTCCGCGACCCCATCACCAATTTCGGCAAATGGTTGATTGACCAGAAGATCATGACTGCCGACGAGCTTGTGGTCATCGACAATGAGATCAGCGCTGATGCGCAAGCCGCTGTCGAATATGCGTTAAAGGCCCGTTATCCGGACGGTTCAGAAGTCGACATGCATGTTTTTGCCGGCGTCGACCATGCCTTGGAGTATCTTGGAGGAGCGCGCTGATGACACGCGAAATTACACTGTCCAAGGCGGTCAATGAGGCCATCGCGGAAGAAATGCGCCGCGACCCAACCGTCTTTTTGATCGGAGAAGATGTCGCCGAAGCCGGAACCCCGTTTAAGGTTCTGTCGGGACTGGTCGAAGAATTCGGCACGGACCGGGTGATCGATACACCAATTTCCGAACCTGGCTTCATGGGCATTGCAGTGGGTGCGGCGATGACCGGCTCCCGGCCGATCGTGGACCTGATGTTCGGTGATTTTCTCTATCTGGTTATGGACCAGCTGTGCAACCAGGCAGCAAAGACCCACTACATGTCCGGCGGCAAACTGAAGGTTCCCCTGGTCCTGCGCACCAACATGGGCGCGACCCGTCGCTCGGCCGCCCAGCACAGCCAGTCACTGCAGGCCATTGTGGCGCATATTCCCGGCCTCAAGGTGGCCATGCCCTCGTCCGCTTATGAGGCAAAGGGCCTGATGAAGACGGCCATCCGCGACGACAATCCCGTCGTGATCTTCGAAGACAAGCTCATGTATCAGGACAAGGCGCCAGTGCCGGAAGAGGAGTACCTCATTCCGTTCGGTGAAGCGAAAATCAAACGCGATGGTCGGGATATCACTCTGGTGGCGACGTCCTCCATGGTTCAAGTGGCGGAGGAAGCCGCCACGACCCTTGCAGCCGAGGGCATCAGCGCCGAGGTCATCGATCCGCGCACCATTGTACCGCTGGACGAGCAAACCATCATCAACTCCGTGCGCAAGACGTCACGGGCCATCGTCATCGATGAGGGGCATCAGAGCTATGGCGTGACAGCGGAGATCGCCGCCCGGATCAACGAAAAGGCGTTCTATCATCTGGACGCACCGGTCATCCGGATGGGGGCAATGGATGTCCCTGTCCCGTTCTCGCCGGCGCTGGAGGACCTTACGGTTCCAACGGCTGAAGGTGTTGTCGAAAATGCCCGCAAGATTTGCCGTGGGGAGCTCGTCCATGCCGCATGATGTGATCATGCCCGCCCTCGGCATGGCGCAGGATACCGGCCACCTCCTCGCCTGGCACAAGAAGCCCGGTGAGGCGGTCGAGGCGGGGGATATCCTCTTCGAAGTGGAAACCGACAAGGCGGCCATGGAAGTTGAGGCGCAGTCCAATGGTTATTTGACCGATGTCACCGTTGAGGCGGGCGTTGACGTGCCTGTCGGTCAGACCATCGCCGTAATTTCCGAAACGCCAGATGGTGCAAGCCGGAACCCCGCGCCTCCCGCGCCAGATGTCGCGCCCGAAGAGCCAGCCGGCATTGAGGGCAACCAGGTCATCATGCCGGCGCTCGGCATGGCGCAGGACACGGGCCTTATCATTTCCTGGGCAAAAAAACCGGGCGAACCCGTTTCGGCGGATGATGTCTTGTTGGAAGTCGAGACCGACAAGGCGGCCATGGAGGTTCCAGCCGGATTTGACGGCTATGTCGCCGGCATTTTCGCGGAGGCGGGTGAAAACGTGCCGGTCGGAGATGTGATCGCCGTCATCTCCGCTGAAAGACCGGTATCCCCGGTGAGCCATTCTGCAATCAGGTCCAATGGTGAAGCGCCAGAAGAACCGACGCCCTCAGCGAGTGCGAAGGCAACGCCGCCACCTGCCGTTGTCCCGAAAGTCGAGAAGCCCTCCCCGACAGTGGCTTCCGTGAGCGGCAAAATTCTCGCATCGCCGAAAGCCAAACGTCTGGCGAGGGAACAGGGCCTCGACCTGGAACGGCTTGTCAAGATCGGGGCCCGGCAGCCGTATCACGTCGCTGATCTTGAAACGCTGAAATCCCAGCCGGCAGAGACTGCGCCTGTGCCAAGCACTGCAACAGCGGCTTCACGGCGCGTTACGGCTGAGGTCGACGCGACGGAACTGATCAGCCTTTTGACCTGGCTTTCTAGCGAACTCGGACATCCCGTCCGCCGTGAAACCGTCCTGGCGGTTTTTGCAGCCGCCGCGCTGCGCGCTGTCGGAGCGGCCGAATTGGTCATCAAGACGGAAGCGCGCGGCATCTCGCGTGTTTATCTTGATCCGGATTCTGCGGGCCTTGGGCATGCAAAGCCGATCGAAACCGACGTTGCTCCATCGCTGATCGTGCGGGACTTGTGCGGGACAGCGGTATCGTCCGTCCAATTGGGCGGGGAACTTACCCCTGTACTTTCTGTCCTGGGCAGGGGCGAAACGCTTTTCATCACCTGCGAGTGTCCAAGCGACACACTGTCCGGCGAGACCACACTCGCGCTTGCAAACGGATTTGCGGAGCGGGTGGCCGATCCACTTCGTCAGCTGCTTTAACATACGAAAGGCGCCTATCATGGACTATGCCGGTCAGAACCTCGTCACTGATCTTTACGTCGACGGCGAATGGCGTCCGGGTGCATCCGGCGACCGTTTTGATGTTTTAAATCCGGCGACCGAAGAAGTGCTTGCGAGCGTTGCTTCCGCCGAACTCACCGATGCCGATGCGGCATTGGATGCTGCAGAAGCAGCCTTTGCCGATTGGGCCGGCCGAACACCGCGCCAGCGCTCCGAAATCTTGCGCAAGGCCTGGGAACTGATGACGGCGCGCCTTGACGAATTTGCCCGTCTGATCACCTTGGAAAACGGCAAGGCAGGTAGTGACGCTCGCGGCGAAGCGACCTATGCGGCGGAATTCTTTCGCTGGTTTGCCGAGGAGGCCGTCCGTGCCGATGGCCTCATCACGCAGGCACCGGCTTCGGGCGCGCGTATCATTGTTCAGCACAAACCGGCCGGCATCGCGGTCTTGGTGACGCCCTGGAACTATCCGGCCGCCATGGGAACCCGCAAGATCGCGCCCGCCCTTGCTGCCGGCTGCCCGGTCATTATCAAGCCGGCGCGCGAAACACCCTTGACGATGCTGGCACTCATGCCGCTCCTCGAAGAGGCCGGTGTTCCCAACGGCCTTGTCAACGTCCTGCCGACCAAACAGTCCGGCAAGGTGGTCGATCATCTCCTGCATGACCCCCGTGTACGGGTGGTCTCCTTCACCGGTTCCACCGGCGTTGGACGTGTGCTGTTACACTCGGCGGCCGATCAGGTTTTGAAACCCGCTATGGAACTCGGCGGCAACGCGCCGTTGATCGTATTTGACGACGCGGATCTCGACACGGCGGTGGAGGGCGCCATACTCGCCAAGATGCGCAATCTCGGCGAAGCATGTACGGCGGCCAACCGGTTCTACATCCATGAAAAGGTCGCCGGCGCGTTCGCGGAAAAATTCACGGCCGCGATGGCGAAGCTGAAAGTCGGTAACGGTCTTGAACCGGATGTGGATGTTGGTCCGCTGGTCAACCGGGATACGCAGCAAAAGGTGGCCGCTTTCGTTCAAGATGCCGTTGAAAAAGGTGCCAAGATCACCCTTGGCGGCAGACTCCCGGAGGGTAAGGGATTTTATTATCCCCCAACGGTCATGACAGATGTTACCGAAACCGCGGACTGCGTCCATGACGAGATTTTTGGGCCGGTCGCCGCGCTTCAAACCTTTACCGATACTGAGGACGTCATCCGGCGCGCCAACGCCACGGAGTACGGCCTTGTCGCCTACGTGTTCACGGAGGACATGAAGCGCGGGCTTCAGGTCTGCGAGCGCCTGGAATACGGGATGGTGGGCTTGAACCGCGGGCTTGTGTCCGATCCGGCAGCCCCTTTTGGCGGCACGAAACAGTCGGGTCTTGGCCGCGAAGGCGGGCATGAAGGGATGCTGGAGTTCATGGAAACCCAGTATATCTCCGCAAGCTGGTAGGGAGACACGAATGAGCTACGTCGCATCTCCATCGGTGCGGTCCTATGCGGGCCGCCAGGGTGTTGATCTCGAAGAGGTCGCTGTGGTCAGCGGCCGTAAGACCCTGGTCAAAGAGGACATTGACCAATATCTGTCAGGCGGAGCTGCAAATATGCGTGGCGTTCAATCGGATGAAAGCGCACGTTACTGGGATGTCGATCATTCAGAATACGGCCCTGTCAGGGACGAGCCGGTCAGCCGGATGGCAAAAGTCGCTGCGGACAATCTTACCGCGGCCAATGCGCATATCCCGCAAGTGACACATCATGACCGCGCCGACATTCGGAAAGTGGAAGCATTCCGGGCCGGTCTCAAGGACGAGGCGCTCGAACGCGGCATCAAGCTGACCACCCTCGCATTTCATGTCAAAACACTTACCGCCTGCTTGAAGGCATATCCGAAGTTCAACGCCTCGCTCAGTCCGGACCAGCAGACGCTTCACCTGAAATCCTATGTCCATATCGGCATCGCCGTCGACACACCGGCCGGCCTGA
The DNA here is from genome assembly GCA_017643215.1 of Roseibium sp. Classification (GTDB taxonomy): domain Bacteria; phylum Pseudomonadota; class Alphaproteobacteria; order Rhizobiales; family Stappiaceae; genus Roseibium. The sequence continues at coordinate 27,506 of JAEPNV010000007.1, forward strand.
TGGTTCCGGTTTTGCGCGATGTTGACCAAAAGGGTTTGTGGCAGATCGCAAGCGAGATCGCCGATCTGGCCGCACGGGCCCAGGCACGAAAAATCCGGCCGGATGAAATGGGCGGAGCCTCGATGTCGATCTCCAATCTGGGCGGCATAGGGGGTACGGCCTTCACGCCGATTGTTAATCCGCCGGAAGTCGCGATCCTTGGTATTACGCGAACCGAAACCGTCCCAGTGTGGGATAATGACGCCTTTGTGCCCGTTGCAATGGTCCCGCTTGATCTCAGCTACGATCATAGGGTCGTCAACGGCGCCGACGCGGCCCGATTTTTAAGCGACTATGCTGGTTTGATCGAGGATCCCAGGCGCATGCTGATCTGAGCGGGAGCCGTCCATGCAAGGTGCCGCGGCGATCGACCTGTCTGGGAGAACGGCTCTCGTCACGGGGCAAGTCGTGGCATCGGGCGGGCAATCGCCCGGGGGCTGGCGACTTGCGGCGCTAACGTTATCGGCATCGGAACCCGTATTGAACAAGAGCGCGACGATATAGATAAAGAAATCGCCCTATTCGGCAGGACGTTTCATCCCGTCAACTGCGACCTGTCGGACCGCGCGCAGATCGCGGTTTTGTTGCAACGCCTCGATGCCGGCTTTTTTCTGACAGGAGATCCCGGTCAGCGCACGATCGCACGCGGATACGGCAAGGTGGTGAATGTCGTCTCAGTGCTCTCTTATCAAGGTGGCATTCACAGGCCTTTCGCCAGTTGCCCACCAAAAGCCACATCCACGAGCGGGAAAAACCGCGCCCCGTCGAAGCAGCCAAGATCGAGTGACGGTATATGACCGGCCATGGTCCATTGAGATAATGGTTTCCACCGCAACCAGTCACCTTTTGTCCCAGGCCTATTGATCCCGAGCGGTCCCGGGCGCACAGCCCGTTTCATCCCGGCGAACGGGTCATCTGCCGAAGCCGGCGACCTGCGGCAGCCATGTGGCCAGCGGCGGGAAGACGAACACAACGATGAGGCCCATGAGCATCAGCACCGCATAGGGCAGCGCGCCGCGAATGACCTCCGCCAGGGGCGCCTTGGCGATCCCCTTGATCACAAAAAGGTTCATCCCCACCGGCGGTGTGATCAGGGCCAGCTCCAGGTTGATCATCAACAAGATGCCGTACCAGATCGGATCGATGCCGAGCGCCACCATGACCGGGAAAACAATCGGTGTGGTGATCAAGATGATCGAGATGGTCTCCAAAAACATCCCGAGCACGAGGATCAAGAGCATCACCGCGACGACGAACATCGCCGGGCTGAGCCCGATGGCCGTCACCTGTTCGACGATTTCAATCGGCAGGCGGATAATGGTGACCGCATGTCCGAACAGCGCGGCGGCCGCCAGGATCATGAACAGCATCGCCGTCGTGCGCACCGTCTCAAACGCGGTGATCCAGAGGTCGGTCAGGCCGAAATTGCGATACACAAACACGCTGATCAAAAGCGCGTAGAGGCAACCGACCGATGCGGCCTCGGTCGCCGTGAAAATGCCAAGGTAGATGCCACCGAGGACGACGGGCGGCATCAAAAGCGCCCAGATCGACTGCCGCACCCGCGCCCAGACGGCGCCCATGCCGGCAAAGGGCTGCCGCACCACGGTGCCGCTGAAGCCGGCGCTGATCATGGCCCAGATGGCGAAGATGAGCGCCATCATGACACCCGGGATCAACCCGGCCAGAAAGAGCGCGCCGATCGAGGCCTCGGTCACGATGGCATAGAGGATCAGCGGGCCGGATGGCGGGATCAAAATCCCGAGTGTGCCGCCCGCGGCGATCACGCCGTAGGAGTAGCTCGGCCGGTAGTTGAACCGCCGCATTTGCGGAATGGCGGTGGACCCGATGGTCAGCGCGGTGGCGACCGAGGATCCGGAGATGGCGGCGAAAATCGTGCAGGACAGGATCGTGGCGACGCCGAGGCCGCCGCGCATGTGCCCGACCATGGCATTGGCCGCGTCGTACAGGTCCTTGACCACACCGGCGCGGATCATCACGTGGGCCATGAAGGCGAACATGGGGATTGCCGTCAATAGCCCGTTGTTGAGCTTTGCAAAGACCGTGTCGGCCGCGCTGTTCACATTGCCTTCGGTGAGCAACATGATGATGAGCGAGGTCAGGCCAAGACCGGCGAAGATCGGCAGGCCCGTCAGCAGAATGACAATCAGACCGGCGAGAATGAGAAAGGTCATTGGGGACGGCGCACGGTTAGAAGGGTGACGATCCGTGCCAGCGCGGCCAGGATCAAGATGACCATGCCAATCAGCAGAAACCCTTGCGGAATCCACATCTGCACGCCGAGATAGCCGTCGGAATAGACGCCGAAATCATAGGAAAACTGGACCATCCGCACGGCGCTATAAAGGATCGCGCCGGCCACCAGAATGACGCCGACCATCCCCCAGATCTCGACCAGCCATTGGGTCCGCGGCCCGGCCCGATCGGTCAGAAGGTCAACGCCGAAATGCTCGTTGCGCAACAGCACCTCGCCGGCGCCAAGGGCCACCATGGCAACCACGATGAAACCGTTGAGCTCATCGGAAAAGGTGACCGGCGTTCCAAGGACATACCGCATGAACACGCTGTAGCTCACCACGGCGAAAACCGTGAGCACGAGAACGGCCGCCACGCCCGCGCCAGCCAGCGTGAGCCACCTTGCGGCACGTTCCGCCCCCGAGACCGGAAGGGTCTCGGAGGCCGTGTCTGCGCTGTCCAGTTTCACGTCAGTTGGAGATTTTGCCGACCAGTTCCAACAACGTGACGCCGTCTTCACCGGTCGCATCACCGAAGGACTTGTCGAACGCCGGCACCATCAGCGCCTTCCATGCGGCTTCTTCGGCCTCGGTCTGAAAATGCACCTTCATGCCATTTTCGGCGAGTTGGTCTGGCGCCGACGCGGACGCATCTTCCGAGGCGGCGACGGCCCATTCTGCGGCTTTGGCGCCGGCGTCAGCGATCGCGCTCTTCTGCGCGTCGGACAGGCCGTTGTACCAATCCGGGTTCAGGTAGCCGTGGAAGAACACGCTGAAGAGCGGCACGACGGTGACGTGGTCCTGAACTTCGAAATACTTCCGCGAATAGGCGGCCGCAATATCGGTCATGCCCGCATCGATCACGCCGGTGGACAGCGCCTCGTAGACCTTGGAACCGGACATGGCCGAGGGCGCGGCCCCCATGGCGACCAGGCCGGCATCGGCCACCGGATTGAGACCGCGGATTTTCACGCCCTCAAAGTCTTCCGGATTGATCAGCGGCGATCCCTGCGACGTCATCGCCGTCATCCGCGTTGTGAAGAGCCACACCGCGTTCTTGACGCCTTTTTCCAAAAGCTTTTCATCGAGAAACGCGGCCGCTTCGCTGCCCGGCCAGGCGGCCAGCGTTTCCAGATCGGTCACGGCATAGGGCTTCAGCGTAACATTCATGATGGGAAGCGTGCGGCCCCATTGCGGATTGATCGAGAACGCGCACTCAATGTTGCCTTTGGCGACCGACGCAATGTTCTCGCGCGCGCCCACAAGGCTGTTCGCGCCGAAGATCTGCACGTCGATCTCGTTGTTCGACAGGGTCTCGATTTCGGCGGCCCAGCGATCGATGACCTGTGCGATGTGGTGCGCGGGCGGCAGCTGGTGGCTGCAGCGCATTTCAGTCGCCGCCTGGGCGCTCGTGCCGGTGGCGACAAGGCCAAGTGCGAGCCCTGCGGAAAGTGCGAGATATTTCATGTTTTCCTCCCGTTTTGATGTGTTTCTTTGCGACCGGTCAGGCCGGTTGACCTTTGCGTTCCAAAGGTCCGGCGCGGGCGAGCGCACCGTGAAGCTGCTCGCCCGGCATTGACGTGGCAAGGATCTCCCGGACTAAGATCATAGCTTCAAGGTCGATACCCGTGGCAAATCCCTTCGTTTCGGCCAAAAACGCCAGATCTTCCATCACCACGTTTCCGGTCGCTCCAGGGGCGAATGGACACCCGCCCAGTCCGCCCAGCGCGCCGTCGAGAACCCGGCATCCAGCATCGAGCGCGGCGGAGGCGTTGGCGATCCCCATGCCGCGCGTGTCATGAAGATGGACGCAGATGGGCACGTCCCCGGCCATGGCGCGGGCGGCATTTGTCAAGGCGCCGACATCGTTGGTACCGGCATGACCGACCGTGTCGGCAAGACCGATCAGATCGACCCCGGCATCCAGAAGCGCCGCACACAGTTTCAAAACCTCGGCCTGCGGGACCGGACCGGAAATCGAGCAGCCGAAGGCCATGGCGATGCCGGCTGAAATCAATGGCCCATCCGCCGGCCTTGCGGCGACCGCCTGGCGGATGAGCTCCAGCGCCTCGGCCCGGCCGCGATTTTGATTGGCCAGCGAATGCGCCTCGGTCGCCGACACGACGAGCGCGATTTCTCCAACGGGCGCGGCCAGCGCATCGCGCACACCGCGTTCATTCAGGGCCAGCGCGATACTGTGAAGACCCCGCAGTTCCGCAGCCTTCGCCGCCACTTTGCGGAGGTCGACAAATTGCGGGAACCGGGCGCTTGGCAGGAAGGAACCGATCTCGAAGTGACGCACACCGGCGGCAAACTCACGCTGAATCCAATCCAGCTTTGCATGTGTGTCGGGCCAGGTCTTGACCATCTGCAATCCGTCGCGAAGGCCGACCTCTCGCAGGACGAGCCGATCTGAAGGATAGACGGACGCAGCGCGGGTCATGCCCCACCTGCCGCTTGACCGTCCGAGGCCATGATTTCGTCCGGTGTCAGACCCAGCGACCCGAGAACGGCGGCCGTATCCTGTCCGACAGCCGCGATGTCGCCGGCGGGCGCAAGGTCAAGATCGTCCACCTGAAACGGCAATGCGGGCGCGCGGAATGTCTGGCCGCCCGGCACATGCGACAGGGCCAGACCGCCCGGACGCTGCACGTGGGGATCGTTGAACATATCACCCGGGCGGGCAATCGGCGCAAACGGAATGCCGCTCGCTTCGAACATGGCGATCAACTCATCCGCCGTGTGTTTGGCGACCGCCTCGGCGAACAGCGGAATGGTCCAGTCGCGCGCGGCAATCTGGGCCTCCCGCCCTTGCAGACGCGGATCGTCGCGCAAGTAATCAAGACCGAGCAAGCCGGTGATCGTCGCCCATTGTCCGTCTGTCACCGCGCCGATGAACAATTGGCGGTCGGAGGCCGTATCGAACACATCGTAGACCGGCCAGGAAAAATCCCGTGCGGGCATCGGCGGCGGGTTCACGCCGTCAAGGTCGAACTGGACCATGTGCTGGGCCACCAGCAACAGGCAGTTTTCAAACAGGCCAACGCGGATTGCCCGGCCCTGCCCTGTCGACTGACGCTCCAAAAGCGCGGCCAGAACGGCAAACGCGCCGAACAATCCGCCCATGATGTCATTGGCCGACGAGCCGACCCGCAGCGGCTGACCCGGCGGGCCGGTCATGTAGGCAAGCCCGGTCATCATTTGCACCACCTCGTCCAAAGCCGTCCGGTGCTTGTAGGGGCCTTCCAGAAAGCCCTTGCAGCCGCTGACTATCAGGCCCGGATAACGCTCGCGCAAGCCGGTTGGATCAAGGCCCATGCCGTCCAGGGCGCTGTCGCGGAAATTTTCCACCAGAACGTCGGCCGTTGCCAGAAGCCGGTGCAGCGTCTCCTGCCCGGCGTCCGATTTCAAATCCAGGCAGACCGATTTCTTGCCGCGATTGAACAGGGGATGCATGGGCCGGCCCATGCCTTGTAGGTACCGGGTCTTGTCGCCGCCCGGCGGCTCGACCTTGATGACCTCCGCGCCCAAAAGCGACAGGAACATGCCGCAGGCCGGCCCCATGATCATGTGGCTCATTTCAACGACGCGAATGCCCTCGAGCGGCATGAAATGGGTGTCGGTCAACGCTCCATACTCCTTGACGGATAGTCATAGCTTGCAATCTGCTGCCAAGAAATGACAATGTTTTAATAGATCCTTTCGATTTTTTCGAAAGCTCATTCCGGCCTGACATGAACACGCGCCATCTGACCTGTTTCCTTGCCATCTACGAGGAACGCACCATCTCCGCGGCGGCGGAAAAACTGCGGCTGTCCGTCTCCGCGCTGAGCCACCATTTGAGCAACCTGGAGCAGGATCTCGGCGTGGAGCTCTTCACCCGCCAGCGGCGCGGGATGGAGCCGACGGCCGATGGCGAACGGTTCCATATCCATGCCCACGCCATCCTTGCCGCGATGCAGACGGCGGAAAAGGCCATGCGCGCGACCCGCGACCATGTGACCGGACACGTGTCGATTTCCATGGCGACCTCCGTCATTCGCGCGGTCGGGTTCGATCTTGTCGACCGGATCAGCCGCGAACATCCCGACCTGCGTTTGACCGTCAATGAAGGTCTGTCGAGCGCCGTTCTGGGTGACGTTCAATCGGGCAAGGCGGATCTGGGCGTTGCCTTCAATCCGCAAGCCTCCGACCTTTTGCGGGTGACCCCGATCCTGACCGAGGACATGGTGCTGGTCGGACGACCGGGCCTTGTTGGCGGCACCGGCGATCCGATTCCGTTTCAGGACGTGTTGACGAAACGCCTGATCCTCCTGGCCCAGGGCCTGTCGGCCCAGGCCCTCACCCGGAACCGGCGGCTTTTGAAGCAACTGGAGGAGCGGGCCAATTTGCAGGTCAATTCGGTCCAGACCATGCATGCCTGTTTGCTGGCCGGCCTTGGGGTTTCGGTCGCCACCTTTCAGATCTTCTCCGAAGGCCTGGCGAGCGGCGCCTTACAGGCCCGGCCCATCATCAAACCGCGCCTTGACCGGTTCATGTGCTTGGTGGAACCACGCCACCGCATTCCAACCTACGCAGTCGAACACACCCGTAAGCTCTTGCTCGGCCTCATCGAGCAAAGTGTCCGCACTGGACGGTGGCGCGCGGAACTGACCAACGCTGCGTGAGCGTCCGGCAAGCCGCTTAGAAGGTGCAGTGACTGGAAAGGCCGGCTTGCGAGGCAATCGGCAACGCCTTGACGACGTCGTTTCTGACCGAACACGGCCCACTTCGCCGAACGACAACGACAATCGAAACTGACCGCTTCTCAAACGGTGCAATCTCGCGCCTGATGAGTTGGCCATAAATCTGGTTGCATAGTCAAAGACCGGCGACGCACATGTATTTGCTCTCCAGGTAGTCATCGAGCCCCTGGCTTCCGCCTTCCTTGCCCATGCCGCTTTGCTTGAGACCTCCAAAGGGAGCTTCAACCGTCGTAATCAGCCCGGCGTTGATGCCGATCAACCCGTATTGCAGACCCTCGTTCAGACGGAAAATGCGGGCGAGATCCCGCGTGTAGGCATAAGCCGCCAATCCGAACTCCGTGGCGTTGGCCGCAGAGATGGCTTCTTCCTCCGTCTCGAAACGGAAAACAGCCGAAAGCGGCCCAAAGATCTCTTCCGTGGCAAAGGACATGTCCGCGGTGGCGCCGGTGACGACAGTCGGCTGGAAATAGGTCCCACCAAGCGCGTGACGTTGTCCACCCTCAACGACGTTCCCGCCCTTTGAAAGCGCATCGGAAATCAATTCTTCCACCTTGGCGACGGCGGCCTCGTTGATCAGCGGGCCTTGCATGGTGCCAGGCTCTGTCCCGGCGCCGACCTGGAGGTCAGTCGTTGCGGCACGGAGCTTTTCGACAAAGGCATCGTGAATGCCGGCCTGGACATAAAACCGGTTCGTGCACACACAGGTCTGTCCCATGTTGCGGTATTTGGCGATCATCGCCCCTTCAATGGCGGCGTCAAGGTCCGCATCGTCAAACACGATAAAGGGCGCATTGCCGCCAAGCTCCATCGAGACCTTTTTCACCGTGTCGGCGGACTGCCGAATGAGCGTCTTGCCCACTTCCGTGGACCCGGTGAACGTCACCTTGCGCACATGCGGGCTGTCCATCAGCGCCCCGCCGATGTCCCGCGCGCTGCCGGTCAGGATGTTGATGACCCCGGCCGGATAGCCGACCTCTTCGGTAAGTTTGCCCCAAGCAAGGCCGGAATAGGGGGTATTGGTGGCCGGTTTTGCAACCACCGTGCACCCCGCCGCAAGCGCCGGGCCGAGTTTCCTGGCCAGCATCGAGGACGGAAAGTTCCAGGGCGTGATCGCGGCCACGACACCAACGGGATGGCGGGTCACAAACAGCCGGCGATCGCCGGTCGGTGCGGGAACGATCTCTCCCTTTGCCCGGCGGATCTCTTCGGCAAACCAGCGGATATAGGCCGCACCGATGGCGATTTCACCCCGCGCCTCGAACAAGGGCTTGCCCTGTTCCGCCGTCAGAAGCTGTGCCAGGGCTTCCTGGTTATCCATGAGCGCGTCATGGAGCGCTTGCAACAGTTTGACACGCTGGCTGAGGTCGCTGCGCCCGAAACTGTCAAATGCTGACGCTGCCGCCGCAATCGCGCGATTGGTTTCCGCCCGTCCGCAATTTGGAACATGTCCTATGGTCTTGCCGGTCGCAGGGTCCGTGACGGTGATCTTGCTGCCATTGTCGGCTCCGACCCAGCCTCCGCCAATCAGATTTTCTTCACACAGGAGGTGCTTGTAGCTGGTCATGATGTTTCCAATTCGAACGTGTATTGGGTGTGTTGCCGGTAGGTTTCGCCTGGCCGCAAGACTGGCGATGGAAATCCGGCATGATGAACTGCATCCGGCCAGATCTGCGGTTCCAGCGCCAGGCCCGCATGAGCCCCCATTTTCAGGCCCGCGAGGCCGGGATGATCGATGTTGATCTTGGCACCGTCATAGACTTGAAGCCCGGGTTCCGTGCTGGAACAGGTCAGTGAAACGCGGGACGCCCGACTGCGCAACCGGGCCACCTCACGGAGTTCTGTGCGCTCCTTAGCGGTGCAGAAATTGTGATCAACAATGCCCGTGGCGGACGCGCGCGAAACCGGCGCTGGTTGGCGAAAATCGAAGGCCGTACCGGCCACCGGACGAATTTCGCCGGTTGGGATAAGTTCCTCGTCCACGGGAAGGTAGTGATCGGCGAACACCTTAAGGTCGTGATTCAGAATTGTGGCGCCGCCATCCAGATTGAAATAGCTGTGATGGGCTAGATTGCACACGGTCGGCGCGTCGGTTGTTGCGGTGTAGACAATGTTAAGCACGCCTCCTGGCAAAAGCGCGAACCGGGCTTCTGCCTTAAGCACGCCCGGATACCCCATTTCGCCGTCCTTTAGGGTGATCGTGAAAATGGCGGAATTTTCGGACCGGTCCCGCACCTCCGAACAGCGTTTTCCCATGCTGACTGTGCCGCCATGTAGCGCGTGCTTGTTCAGGAAATTGCGGTCAAGCTGGAAGGACTTGCCATCGATCTGAAGATGGCCGTCCCGTATCCGATTGGCGCATCTGCCCGCCGTTGCGCCGAAATACGGTGATTTGGTGAGGTAGGGGGCGAAACTCTCAAAACCCAAAACCAAAGGCGCTGCGTGACCGTCCAGCCGCAAATCCTGCAAGACCGTTCCATAGGTCAAAAATGAGGCCGTCAGGCCGTCGCCTTTAAGAAAGATGCGCCCAACCTCTTTGCCGTCGGGCATCTTGCCAAACCGCTCCACGGCTAACCCTTCAGCGAAACGGCCGCGCCGGTGCGGACACTTTCCTCCGCGGCTTCGCCGACCAGAACTGACCAATACCCATCCACGAGACTGACTTCAGGCTGACCTTTGCCATTCTTAATCAGATCGCGGAAGCGTTGATGCTGAAAGAACGTGGATCCGTGATGGTCGCCGGCTTGCAGGATCGCCTCGTCCACTTCAATCTGCTCGACCACAACCTCCTTGCTGGCGCGAACTGAGATTTCCACTTCGGAAGGCCGCTCCTTGCTATCGGGGGAAAACCGCGCCGGTCCCGGCACCTTTGCGTCGACCCGCGCCTTCTCGCCTGTGACGGAAACGACTTCCTGCCAATAGGAGCCTTCAGCGAACATGCACAGGTCGAGCATGCCACGTGAACCATTTTCGAAATCAACCACGGCGAAGGCATTGTCGAGGACGTCAGGCTGATGGCCGTTCTGGTTTTTGTCCTGGAAATTCACGTCCTTGCCGCCTGACGCATAGACGCGAACCGGGTCGCTGCCCATGGCGAGGCGCATGAGATCCCAGAAGTGACAGCATTTTTCGACCAAGGTGCCGCCGCTCCGGCTGTTGAACCGGTTCCAGTCACCGACTTTCGCAAGAAACGGAAATCGGTGTTCCCGGATCGCGATCATGCGCGGCGTCCCGACCGTGCCGTGTTCGATTTCCGCTAAGAGCCGCGCGACAGGCGGCATGTAGCGGTATTCCATCGCGACCCAGACCGGTGCAAGGCGGCCCTTGGCAAGACCGATGACATCCCGACAGTCCGACGCGGTGGTGCAAAGCGGCTTTTCACACAAGATCGGCAAGTCAGTAGCAAGCACATCTTGCAGGATCGAATGGTGCGTATCGTTCGGGGTCACGATCACCAGCGCGTCCAAAGCTTCGTGCGCCAGCATCTCCCGATAGTCGGAGTAGCCGCGCGCGGAGTTCCGGGCTGTTTCCAGCGATTTTGCACGCATGCTTGAATCGGTGTCGGCCACGGCCGTCACGCTGCAACCCTCAAGGAGGTTCAAGTTGCGAATGTGCTCCTGCCCCATCATTCCCGAGCCGATCAGCCCGTAGCGAATGCTCATTCGTCAGATCTCCAGAAGCGGTAAATCAAGGGCGCCTGCGGCGGCCCGCAAGGCCGCGCGGTGATCGCCATATGCCAACGCCATGTGATGCTCCAGGCCGCAAGCGATCAGGTCCTGCAACACGTGGCGTGCCGGCCTTTCAAATCGCAGGACTCCGGAGGTCCCGGTAAAAGCGGCCGGACGCTCAAGGATCTCGCCAAAGGAAAGGACCAGCTTCGGTGTTTTCATCGACTGGCTGACCCGTGCCAGCGTCACCGGGCCCGGTTTCAGCGCGAACTGGTAGAGCAACGGCTGTTGCCGGTTGGTATGGATCGTGGCAATGGCCTTATCGTCCGGGGCGCACATCGACAGTGGCGCCTGGCCGCAATGCCAGACAACGGCGGTTTCGTCTTCGCAATCCACGTCGACCAGATCGGTGAGGAAAACCGGGGCCTGTGCCGCCTGCTGAAGCAGCATCTGGGTCAGCGCGCCATAAACGTCAGCCTCGCAGGCGCAGGGAATTCTGGCCTCTCCCATCATCGACACCGGTCCGCAGACGGCGCCGCCATATTCAGTAAATGTCTCCGGCCAGCACCGAATGGCAAAAGCGTCGAAATGACCAGACTTGCGAATCTCGTCGAGGCCCAGCTTCAGCCTCAATGAACGATCGAGCTGGTCGGCATCGACCTCCCCGGCGTTCGGAACCTGCTGGTCGAGCACTGCCCGTAATTCCGCGACATCGCCAGCGTCGGCGCTGCGGGCCGTATCGAACAGGGTCTCCAGTTCCATTTCCTGCACGCCGACGCCGGCAAGTTGGTTGATGGCCTTGGGATCGTAGGCGCAGGTGTCAAATCCTGCCGGGTGTTCACCGATCCGTGCAATCCGGCGCCCTTTCAGCGATGCGGCGATCGCGGTCCCCTCGGCATTGGTCGGTGGAACCGGCCCCGCCTCAAGCCGCCCGGCTTGATTCTTGCCGGACAATAGCGCTTCCAGTTGTGGTTGAATGTCACCCTCGGGCTCAGCGTAAAGCCAGGAAAAGTACCGGTCATTCAATCCGAACGCGTGCGCGGCAAGGTTCAGGCCACAAAACGCGTTGAGCCGCAATCGGCCACCTAAGCGGGGCTCCGGTACAGCCCAGATCGCCAAGGGCTGATCAAACGCTTTTCCAGCAGCGACCGCCATGCTGGCATCGGTAAACGTCACCTGAAGGATCAGGACCTGATCGATGCTCGAATCTAGCAGTTGGTCGATTGCGGCACGTGTGGCCGTTTCGTCGAACAGAAGGGTCCGGGAACCGGCCAGCTCGTGGCCGGTTGCCTCGAGCGCGGCCAGCATGGCGTCCAGTTTGCTTTCAGCAAAAGGCACATCAAAGGTGGGGCGGCCGAGAGGCAGCAAGCCAAGTTTCATGCCGCGCTCCCAAATCCGGAGTATTCATGCCGGAAGTTTGCATCGGCGGGCTCAAAGGCCGCGCCCTGCGACCCGTAGCAAGGATGCGAGGACCAGGCCGCGGCTTTGGCGTCCGCAAGCGCGGAGATATCGGAAAGGTAGTCGCTTGCATCAGTCTCCAAAAGAGCACGGATCCGGTTCCAGTCTGGATAGGCCTTGAACGCATCCAGCCAAATGGCCCGCCCGGCCAGGAAGCCGGAAGCTCCCGCGGCAAAGGCATGCTCGAGGACCTTCCTGAATTCGTCCTTTCCGGCACCAGCCGACAGCATCACCCACGGACGGCCGGCCAAACGCCCCATTTCGTCAAATACGGATTGCACCTCCGACGAACCGTCCGCATCCTGTGCATTTACCGGGCTTTCAAGCTTGAAAATGTCGACGCCGTAGTCCGGCTTTGCGAATTCGGCGACTGATTCCAGAACATCGTCGGCTTTCTTGCCCTTCATCTCCACATATTCACGGGTTTGATGGGCGTCGGAGGCAAGAGGGTAGACCAGCAATTCAAACAGAAACGGAATGTCGTAACGCGCGCAGTCTTCCCCGATCCGCTTGACATAGTCCTGCTGAGCGCTGCACACGGCCGCGCCCGCATCCGGGCGGTACCAGGCAAGAACCTTGACCGCATCGGCCCCCATGCGCTTGATCTTCTCCACCGACCATTCGTCGATGCTGGAACTCAGGCGGCCCTCCGGCGTTTCGGTAAACAAGCTGTCTTCTAGCGTGACGATCAGCCCTTTTGCCGGGGACAGCATGTCGAGCGCAAAAGGAATGGCGTAGTGGGGGTCGAGCAACATTGCGGTGGACTGGTCCTGCAAGGTTTCCACCAAAAGGCCTTTGAACCTGGCGACCTGATCCCAGGGTGCGACATCAACACCAAGGTGCGACGCGATCGGCCCTTTGATCGGCGGCCGCTGATCGACCGCGGTCATCTTGAAGATGCCCTTGGCGTCCGCCATGCGGCGCAGACTCCAGAGCTTTCCTGGTGAAAGGGTCATTGTTGTTTCTCCTTTAGGAATTGAGTGACCGTGGCGCGGTCCGGCGTTCCGGCGCGTCCTCCAGGTCGAGTGCATTTCAAGGCGGCAGCGGCGCTCGCAAATCGCACGGCATCCGTTGCGGTCATGCCTTCACCCAAGGCAAGCGCAAACGCGCCATGCCAAACATCACCGGCGCCCAATGTGTCGGTTGCGTTCACGTCAAAGGCGGGAAAATGCAGAATGCTGCCTTCGTGGGTGTAGCGCGTGCCGAGCGCTCCATTTGTCATACAGGTCCAGACGCCATGGCGTTCGGCGGTCTCTCGCAGCGCGTCGTCTGGATCACGATCCGGCATCGTGGCTTCGAGGCCCGGCCTTGAAAAGGCAACATGGGAGGCGGCGTCGATCAGGCGCGGGTCGACCGGTGCTTCACCGTCCAGAACACCAGGGATTCCGCGGCGTTGGGCCAGCTGCAGGCCGAAAAGCGCGGCGTCCGGCAGCCGGGTATCAACCAAAACGGCATCCAGGTCCTCAACGTCCTCAAACGCGTCGACATCCAGGCGCAATCCCTCGCCACGGAAGTTGGTAATTTGCCGCTCACCTTCGCTGTTTATGTAAACCGACGAGTACGAAGATCGTGCACCGGGTGTACGGGTTACGCGCGACACATCGACATTCTCGGCCCGCAAACCGGCCAGGATTGTTTCGCCAACAGGATCGTCGCCGAGCCGGGCGCCGAGCACTGCGTTGCCGCCGAGGCGGACGATGGCAACTGCGGCATTTGCAGCAATGCCACCGCCGACAATATCGGCGCTCTGGGCGACGTATTTTTCCGCCCGGTCAGGCAGTTGATCGAAGGTGAAGGTGAAATCGAGAACAGCGGAGCCGATGCACAATACGCGGGTCATGGGAACACCGGAGGATTTCACCGAAAGTCGCTGTGGCGTCAGTGGCCGGATCGCGATGTGAATGGGAAGCGGGATCCAACGGCGGCGTCGCGCCGGCCGGATCCGTGTTGACAGATCGGGGCAACACTGGTCGCCCCGATCCTTATTGAGTTTATTAGTTCAGGTCAGCGTTCCGGGCACCGTTGATATCGGTCTCAGCGGCGGCGACGGCTTCTTCAAGCGCGCCGAAGATCTCGCCACCACGGCCCACATTTTCCTTGAACCAGTCAAAGACCGGAGCGGCAGCTTCCTTGAAGGCGGCCTTTTGCTCGGGCGTTGGGACATAAATATCGCCGCCGCCGGCAACAAAGTCTTCGTAAGCCTGGATGGACTTGCGCTTTGGAGACGCGAAGGTCGCCTGCTGCAAGGCGTAAAAGCCGTCCACGACGACGCGTCGCATGTCTTCGGGCATGGACATGAATTTCTGATTGTTCATCCACCAAAGGGCGCCCATGTAGGCATGTCCGTCAAGGGTGATGTACTGAAGGCCAGCATCGGGGAACTTCATGCCCATGATGTCCGTGATGCCGTTCTTGGATCCTTCAACAACACCGGTCTGGAAGGAGGTGAACAGCTCCGGCCACGGTATCGGGGTCGGCGACGCACCGAGGGCTTTCACCAGCACTTGCGGTAGATCGGCCACAACGGTCCTGATCTTCAGGCCGCTCAGATCCGATGGATTGGCCACCCGGCGCTTGGTGTTGGCGAAGTTCCTCCAGCCGCCGGTGTTGCCGATCGTCATCAGACGGATCGTATTCTGGCTGTCTTCCAGAGCCATGTTACGCATTGTTCGGACGAAATCGCCGGAGAGCACATGCTCTGCGATCCGGTCGTCAGACATCATGTAAGGAAGATCCAAAACCTGCACATACGGGAAGATGCCGGAGGCACCGCCAGATGTGGAGATGTAGATGTCAATGGACCCGTCTGCGACACCCTGAAGGCACTCAGCGCCGTTGGAGCAGAGCTGTGTCCCGATGAACAGTTCAACTTCGATCGCGCCGTTGGACGCTGCTTCGACGAAGTTCTTGAAGACGACAAGGCCATCGTAATCCTCGTCGTTTTCATTGGAATTTGCGGTCGCCCGCAGCGTGTAGTCCGCCGCCACGGCGCTCAACCCGGTCCCGGCAAGCATGGCCGCGACCGTGAGCGTTTTCAAAGCAGATTTGAGCATTAGGTTCCTCCCTTTTAAAGCTCAAGATCAGTCGGCAAATCCGGTCAGACGCGGGATCGTCATCGAAAGTGCCGGGATGTAGGTGATCAGGAAGATCACCGCTACCTCCACCGCCAGGAACGGCAGAATTGCTTTGGCAATGGTTTCAACCCGTTCCCTTGAAACTGACGCCGCAACAAAGAGCACAAGCCCCATGGGTGGTGTCGCAAGGCCGATGGTCAGGTTCACGCTCATGATGATGGCGAAGTGAATGGAATCGACGCCCATGGAGGTGAAGATCGGACCGAGGATCGGCCCCAGGATGATGATTGCCGGTCCGGCATCCAGGAACATGCCGACGATGAACAGCAGCAGGTTGATCAAGAACAGCAGGATCAGCGGGTTCTCTGACAGCGACAGGACATACGCGGCCATGATCTCAGGCGCGTGACTGAGGCTCACGACCGTTTTGAAGGCCATTGCCGCGCCGACCAGCAGCAGCACGACGGCGGATGTGATGCCGGCCCTGTTCAGGATGCCGGCGATCTCGCCCACCTTGATCGAATGCAGAACGAAGAAACCGATGATCAACGCATAAGCCACAGCCACGGCAGCGGCTTCGGTCGGCGTGAAGACGCCAATCAGGATACCGCCCAGAATGATGATTGGCGTTTGCAGCGGGGCAACGGCTTTCTTGCAAACCATGCGAAAGTCGTTTGAAACCGCGCGCCGCAAGCTCATCAAAATGATATGGGAGATCCCGAAGAGGGCCAGATAAAGAATGATCTCCGCCGTCCCTGAGATTTCCAAACCAAGCGCACCGGAAATCAGGAAAGCGAACGCGGCGAGCAGAAAGCAAATGTTTATGCGAAGCACCACGAAGGAAAACCAGTATTCCACCGGCGCCATTGACTGGCCCGGGCTCACGATCCTCTGCGCCTTTGGCAGATCATACTTGTCCGCCATGAAACGGACCATCAGCATGAGGCCAACGCCAACCATGACACCGGGCACGATGCCAGCCAGGAACAGGGCCGCAACGCTTTCGCCCATCACATAGGCGTAGATGATCATGATGCCGGAGGGCGGAATGATCGGGCCAATCACCGATGATGCGGCGGTGACCGCCGCCGCAAAACGCCGTGTGTAGCCTTGCTTTTCCATGGCCGGAATCAGCATCGAGCCGAGCGCAGACGTGTCGGCGACCGCAGATCCGGAAAGCCCGGCAAACAACATGGAAGACAGGATGTTGACATGGGCCAGACCGCCGCGAAGGTGGCCCATCAGCGCCTGGCTGAACTCCACCAGACGGGTCGTGATGCCGCCCTTGTTCATCAGCTCGCCGGCAAGCATGAAGAACGGAATTGCCATCAACGGGAAGCTGTCCATGCCATTGTAGACGTTGCGGTACAGCAAGGTGATGTCGCGTTCTTGTCCACTCAGCCACAGCAGCAGACCAGGAGCTGCCAAAAGCCCGAAGAACACGGGCAGACCGATCATCAGGAATAGCAGAAAGACGGGCAGAAACCAGATCAGCATCAGTCGGCTCCCGCCATGTTCGCATCCGGGATCGCCGGCAGCCGATCGGCGCCACCGATAATTGAAATGAGATTGCGCAGGATCAGCTCGATGTTGACCAGCGTCAGCAGGATCACCCCGACAAACATGGACAGCATCATCCAGCTGCGCGGCACTCTGATCCATTCCGTGAAGGTGAGATTGCCCGGAACATAAAGGGAGGCGGTTGCGAATTTGCCGCCGAAACCGGTGACCTCCGCATAGCCGATCTGGACCGAAATCACGAGCACCACAAGTGAGATGGTCAAGAGGAAAAGCGTCAGCAGCTTTCCGGCAAACACCGGCAGCGCCTGGCCAAACATATCGATGGCGACAAATCCGCCCCGGCGGAAGGCCGTCGGCGCCATGAGGCCCGCCATCCACAACATGCCAAACCGGGCCGCTTCATCGGGCCAGGGCAGCGCGTTGTTCAGCAAGTAGCGGTAAACAACCTGGATCAGGATGGCGATGACCATCAAGGCTACAGCGACAATTCCGATCGCCCGCCCGATACGCAACAGATGCGAGTTAACGAAAGCCAATGGCCTTAAAACAGCCAGGAACCAGCCGCTCACTGATTGCATGAGCTCCTCCCAGAGCGCGCATCCCAGTCGAATTATCGACGCGTATTATTTTTCGGGATTTTCGTTTTACAAATCAAAACGAAAAAAATGTCAAGTCAATTCGGCATCCCGAACACCATTTCGATCGGCAATGACGACTTCAACGCCGTTTTTCTGGCAGGCGTCGATAAAGGGCTTGCTGGCACCGGAATCGGTGATCAGCGTGTCGATCTGATCCAGGTGTCCGAAACAAACCGGGGCGCCGTGTCCGAACTTCCGGCAATCCGCGGCCAGAAACACATGGCGGGCCGCAGCAATGATGGCGCGCGTGACGGAGGCTTCACGCAAATCATAGTCGAGCAACGCGCCGTCAGACGCGATCGCGGCCGTGCCGACAATGGCGAAGTCGGCGCGAAACTGGCGAATGAACTCCACCGCGCTTTCGCCCAGCACGACACCGTCCGATCCGCGGATCACGCCGGCCGGAATCATCACTTCCACACCGGAAAAATGCCTCAATTTATCAGCAAGATGAACGGAATCGGTGACGATCTTGAGGCCGAGATGGTGTTCCAGATGCGGAATTGCGGCTTCCGTTGTAGTCCCCGCATTCAGAATCACCGAGCTGTTGTTCGGGATCCGCGCAGCCAGGCTTCTTCCAATTTGTTCTTTTTCCGCCCTGGCAATCTCCCGCCGGGCCTCCAACCCGGTATAGACGGTGCCCGCCAGGAGCGCCGCGCCGCCATGAAACCGCGAGATCTGGTTGGCTTCGGAAAGCGTGGTCAGGTCCTTGCGGATAGTCTGGCGCGTGGCCCGAAATAACTCCGCCAGCTCTTCAACAGTGGCGCTGCCGACGTGCTTGAGATGCTGTAGAATTTCAGATTGGCGCGTTCGAGAGTTACCGGGCTTCTTCATCTCTCCCCCGAAATGTATCATTTGCGATCATGATACGAAAATTACGAAAAAAACTACGCAAAAATTTCGGCGCAAAGTGTTTGGACAAGCGTGCTCATCGACAAGCTAGCCGGCAACAGTCTCTCCTTCACGGACAACTCCACCGGTAACGAAGGCAGCCACCCCAACCTCGGTCCAAGGGGGATACGCTGAAAGACGCAGCTTCGAAACGGCGGCATCGTGGCAAGCTTTCGGTCGCAACCGCGTCGCCCGCTGTCCATGCGATCCACTTTCGCGGCCGGTGGTCTAGCTCGACAGCAGCGCGTGGATATCCTCTTCGGCAAGAAGCCGCGGACCGTTTTCCCTGATGTAGTCACACACCCGGTTCATTGCCGGATTGGGTTTTTGGTCAGATCGGTGAAGCACAAACCAGTGCCGGACGATCGGCAGCTGGCGGGCTTTGATGATCGCAAGGCGCCGGGACTTCAGTTCCTCGATCACCGTGTGAATGGAAATGAGCGCGATACCTAGGCCGGCGATCACGGCCTGTTTGATCGACTCGTTCGATTCCATCTCGGTGAAGGTGAAGGGGTGTCCTTCGCCGAGTTGATCCAGGAACCGCATGGCCAGGATGCGCGTGCCGGACCCAATCTCACGCATGATGAAGTGTTCCGAGAGAATATCAGATGCCTCGACAGGCTCGCCTTGCGCGAGCGGATGATCAGGCGGCGCGATAAAAACATGCGGATGGTCGCCCATGCTGAATGCCGTCACTTCCGGCCTGCGGGGCGGGCGGCCCATGATGGCAAGATCGAGTTTGCCAGCCTCAAGATCGGAGATGATCCGGTCGCGGTTGCCGACTTGGAGAATGACCTCAATGTGCGGATAAACATGCTTCAGTTGCGCAACGATGGACGGCGCAAAGTATTTTGCGGTGCTGACAACACCAAGGATCACTGATCCATCAAGACCTTTGGTCAAGGCTTCGATTCGGTGAATGGCTTTGGTCAGGGCCGCGGACGATGTCTCAAAGGCCTCCAGCAACGCCTCGCCTTCGGCCGTGGATTCAAAACCGCCCCTTGCCGAGCGGTTCACCAGAGCGCAGCCAAAATTGGATTCCAGCGCCTTCAATTGCGAATGAACCGCCGGTGGAGTGAGGCCCAAAGCCTCCGCAGCACTACTTATATTGCCTGTTTTCACAATCCCATCGAGTGCGCGTAACTGTTTGAAAGTGAGGGAATTCAAGCGTTTCATTCAGAAAAAACTAATCCTGATTTCAAAAGATTAAATTTTCTTAACTCTCAGGTTCGGGAAAATCAAGGGCATCGGATGAGGGCGGGAGGCCTTGAAGATGATCGCCAGTCAGAATTTCCCGGAAAGCACCGTGCCGGCGCGGCTCCAAGCCCCAATGGAAGCGTTGTGCAAGGTCGCCTGCGACCTGTCACGCACCATCGCGCGTGGTCCCTTGGCTGGCGCCCTTGGTGCCGATGTTGGCGATACGACGCATGGTGACACGCAAAAGGCGCTGGATGTGCAGGCGGACGATGCTTTCGCCGCGGAACTGACCGGATCCGGCATCCGCTGGTACGCCTCCGAAGAGCAGGAGAGTGTTGTTGAACTCGATCCGGATGGCGACCTGGCGCTTGCGATCGATCCGCTCGACGGCTCTTCGAACATCGACGTAAACGTGTCGATCGGGACGATCTTTTCGATTTTCGAGGCCGACGACGAGCCGGATGCTTCCTTCTTGCGGCCTGGCACCGAGCAGCTCTGCGCCGGTTATCTGATCTACGGACCGCAAACAGCGTTGATGGTCACCTTCGGCGATGGCGTCCAGCACTATGTGCTTGACCCGGTTGAGCGGACCTTCATGCTCGTCAACGCCAATCTCAAGATCCCGGCGCAGGCGAGCGAGTTCGCGATCAACGCGTCCAACTACCGGCACTGGTCCAAGCCGATCCGCGCCTATATCGACGATTGCCTCGCAGGCGACACCGGGCCGCGCGCAAAGAACTTCAACATGCGCTGGGTGGCATCGCTCGTCGCTGAGACTCACCGGATCCTCAACCGGGGTGGCATATTCCTTTATCCGTCCGATGCCCGCCCGGGATATGAGAACGGCCGTCTCCGCATGGTTTATGAGTGTGCTCCCATCGCGTTTTTGGTCGAGCAAGCGGGCGGCAAAGCCACAACCGGTTCTGATCGTCTGCTGAGCCAAACCGCCACCGACCTTCATGCCCGAACACCTTTCATCTTCGGATCGAGCGACAAGGTCGACCGTGTAGCGGCCTATCACGATTTGCCCGATCAGGAGGTCTCGGCCTTGTTCGGCACGCGGGGCCTGTTCAGAGCCTGACGTCACAACGCACACGTTCAAAAACAAGACGACGGCAGGGGAAACGCAATGTCTAAGAAACATCCAATCATATCGGTGACCGGTTCATCCGGCGCGGGAACGACAACAGTCAAGACGACCTTCGACCAGATATTCCGCCGCGAGGGCGTCAAGGCCGTCTCGATCGAGGGCGATGCGTTTCACCGCTTTAGCCGGGCCGACATGAAGGCCGAACTTGACCGCCGCAAGCAAGGCGGGGATGCAACCTTCAGCCACTTTTCCTATGACGCCAACATCCTCGACAAGCTCGAGGGCGTGTTTCGCACCTACGGCGAGACCGGCACGGGTCAGACGCGCCATTACGTGCACGACGAGGAGGACGCCGAGCGACGCGGCGTGCCGCCCGGCCAATTCACCGGTTGGGAAGACTTCGAGACGGGCTCTGACCTTCTTTTTTACGAGGGCTTGCACGGCGCGGTGGTCAATGAAGACGTCAATCTCGCCGACCTTGCGGATCTGAAGATCGGTGTGGTGCCGGTCATCAATCTGGAATGGATCCAGAAGATCCACCGGGACAAGGCGAGCCGGGGCTACTCCACTGAAGCGGTAACCGACACGATCCTGCGCCGGATGCACGCCTATGTGCATTGCATCTGTCCGCAGTTCATCCAGACGGATGTGAATTTCCAGCGCGTTCCGGTCGTGGACACCTCCGACCCGTTCATCGCCCGCTGGATACCGACCGCCGACGAAAGCCTCGTCGTCATCCGGTTTAGGAACCCGCGCGGGATCGACTTTCCCTATCTCACGTCGATGATCCAGGGCAGCTGGATGAGCCGGGCCAACTCCATCGTCATTCCCGGCGGCAAGCTCGATCTCGCCATGCAGCTCATCTTCACACCGATGGTCAATCGGCTCGTCCACGAATCCAAGCGCGCCTGAGGAGCGGCCCGATGAACCAGCAACCAGCGATTTCCGTCTCCGAAGACTTGATGGCCAACGCCATCCGCGCGCTCGCAATGGACGCGGTGGAGGCCGCCAAGTCCGGACATCCAGGAGCCCCGATGGGCCTGGCCGATGTGGCGACGGTTCTCTTCAACCGGTTCATCAAGATCGATCCGTCAGATCCGGCCTGGCCGGACCGCGACCGGTTCGTCATGTCGGCCGGCCACGGGTCGATGCTCGTCTACGCGATCCATCATCTGCTCGGGTATGACGACATGGATATCGAGCAGCTCAAAAGCTTCCGTCAGCTTGGCTCACGCACGGCGGGTCATCCCGAGTTC
Source organism: Roseibium sp. (assembly GCA_017643215.1). GTDB lineage: Bacteria > Pseudomonadota > Alphaproteobacteria > Rhizobiales > Stappiaceae > Roseibium. Next base: position 49,335 of record JAEPNV010000007.1, read on the forward strand.
GGCCACGCCAAAGGGATTGAAACCACAACAGGTCCGCTCGGACAGGGAATTGCGACCGCGGTCGGAATGGCGCTCGCGGAACGGATGCACAACGCGCGGTTCGGCGATGCGCTTGTTGATCACTTTACCTACGTCATCGCCGGAGACGGCTGCCTCATGGAAGGTATCAGCCACGAGGCCATCGATCTGGCTGGGCATATGGGCCTTGGCCGGCTAATCGTCCTTTGGGACGATAATGAAATCACGATCGACGGATCGACCCACCTGTCCACATCCACAGATCAGAAAGCCCGGTTCGCGGCCGCCGGTTGGCATGTCCAAACCGTTGACGGACACGACAATGAGGCGATTGCAGCAGCCATCGCGGCGGCGCGGGAGGATGCACGTCCATCGATGATCGCCTGCAAGACGATCATCGGGTTTGGTGCGCCGACCAAGCAGGGCACATCCGCGACGCACGGGGCGCCGCTCGGCGCACAGGAAGTAGCTGCCACCCGAGATGCGCTGGATTGGCCGCATGCTGCGTTTGAAATCCCGGATGAGATTTATGCCGGCTGGCAGGAAATTACCGCCCGTGGGCGAGATGCACGGGATGCCTGGGAAGCACGCTTAGGCCGCGCCGAAAACCGGGCCGAATTCACCGCGTCCCTCATGGCGCCGGATACGGCCAAATTGGCAATCGCTATGGCCGTCCACAAAGATAGACTTTTCGCCGACAGTCCGAGGGTCGCGACCCGCAAAGCCTCCGAAATGGCGCTCGACATTGTCAACTCCGCGCTTGCGAACACGATCGGTGGGTCGGCGGATCTGACCGGCTCCAACAACACCCGGACCAAGGACATGGTTCCAGTGAGCCGGACCGATTACGGGGGCGACTACATTCACTACGGCGTGCGAGAACATGCCATGGCCGCGGCCATGAACGGGATCGCACTCCATGGCGGCTTCGTTCCCTATGGTGGGACGTTTCTCGTTTTCGCCGACTATTGCCGCCCGGCCATCCGGCTTTCTGCCCTGATGGAAGTGCCGGTCACCTACGTGATGACGCACGATTCCATCGGTCTTGGCGAGGACGGCCCGACCCACCAGCCGGTCGAAACACTGGCGAGCCTCCGCGCCATGCCAAACATCGCCGTGATCCGGCCTGCTGATGCGATCGAGACCGCCGAAGCCTGGGAATTGGCCGCTGCATCGAGGAAGTCGCCCACCGTTTTGTGCCTGTCACGCCAGGGGCTGCCAACGGTCCGCACAGAATCCAACACGGCAAATTTGACCGCGAAAGGCGCCTACGTCCTGCGGGAGGCCGTTGGCGCGCGCGACGTGACGCTGATCGCCACCGGTTCGGAAGTCGAAATCGCGCTTCAGGCCGCTGATGCCCTCTCTCAAGACGGCATCCAAGCTGCCGTCGTCTCTGCTCCGTGCTTCGAATTGTTCGCGGCGCAGAATCCGGCCTACCGCGCAAGCGTACTCGGCACCGCGCCCCGGGTCGGTGTCGAGGCCGCCGTCCGGCAAAGCTGGGGCCTTTTCCTGCGCCCGGAGGACGCGTTCATCGGCATGAGCGGTTTTGGCGCATCCGCGCCGGCTTCTGACCTCTATCGCCACTTTGGCATCACAGCCGACGCGGTTGTCTCGGCGGCGCGGGAACTGATTGGGGAGAAACACTGACCATGTACGGTTTGAGAGACATCCAAAACGCAGCCGTGCGCGGCCGGACCGTGCTGATCCGCGCGGATCTGAACGTGCCAATGAAAGACGGTGTCATCACGGACACGACGCGGATCGAGCGGTTCGCGCCGACCGTGAAGGAGCTTACGCGGCGCGGCGCGGCCGTCGTCATCATGACCCATCTCGGCCGTCCGACGGGCGAGCCCAATCCGCATTACTCCACGCGGCCCCTGGCCGACGCCCTTCAAGAAGCGCTGGGCATGGATGTGACCTTCGCCCAGGACTGCGTTGGACCGGTCGCTGAACGGGCGACCGCCAATCTTGAGCCCGGACGCGTCGTGGTTCTGGAAAACCTGCGCTTTCATAAAGGGGAGACGGAGAACAGCCGCAACTTTGCCATGCGCCTCTCCGTCAACGGCGACATCTATGTCAATGACGCCTTTTCCTGCGCCCACCGGGCACATGCGTCGACCGATGCGATTGCCAATCTGTTGCCAAGCTATGCTGGCCCGTCCCTTCTCAGCGAAATTGACGCGCTTGAGCAGGCCTTGATCGCGCCGGACCGTCCGGTCGTCGCCATAGTCGGCGGCGCGAAGGTCTCCACCAAGATTGCGGTTTTGAAGAACCTGGTCGAGCGGCTCGACGCCATCATCATCGGTGGCGGCATGGCCAACACGTTCCTGCTTGCAAAAGGCTGCCCGATGGGCAAGTCGCTGCATGAGGCTGATCAGATCGGCACCGTTCGTGAGATTGAGGCGCTCGCCAAAAAATCCGGTTGCCGGATCGTCCTGCCGAGCGACGTTGTGATCGCGCGCGAATTCGCCAAGGGCGCCGAAGCATCGGTGGTCTCCGCTGACGCTTGTCCGCCGGATGCCATGATCCTGGATGCCGGACCGAAGAGCCTTGCGAGTTTCGCAGGTCTGCTTGCGGACGCGCGGACCGTGCTTTGGAACGGCCCACTCGGCACGTTCGAAATTCCCCCATTCGACAGGGCAACGGTCGATTTGGCGCGGTCCGCCGCCTGGCTCACCGGTGAGGGCAAGCTCGTCACCATTGCCGGAGGGGGTGACACGGTCGCTGCCCTTAACGCGGCCAGTGTCGCCGAGAACTTCACCTATGTCTCCACCGCCGGTGGGGCGTTTCTGGAATGGCTGGAAGGCAAGACCCTTCCAGGCATCGCGGCCCTGATGACCAACAATCAAGCCGCTTGAGGGAGGATGAAATGGCGCTCATCACGCTTCGCCAACTTTTAGATCACGCCGCAGAATACGGCTACGGCGTACCCGCCTTCAACATCAACAACATGGAGCAAGGGCTGGCAATTGTCCGAGCCGCGGCCGCGACCGATGCGCCGGTCATCCTCCAGGCGAGCCGTGGCGCGCGCTCTTATGCCGGCGACATCATGTTGCGACGCATGGTTCAGGCGCTTGCCGAAATGCATCCCGACATTCCGATCGTCATGCATCAGGACCACGGAAACAACGAGGCAACGTGCCTTTCCGCGATCCGGCACGGGTTCACATCGGTGATGATGGATGGTTCGCTGGAAGCCGACATGAAGACGCCGGCGAGCTACGCCTACAATGTCGATATCACCCGGCGCGTCACCGAGGCTGCCCATTGGGTCGGCGCATCGGTCGAAGGTGAACTCGGCGTGCTCGGCTCGCTGGAAACCGGTGAAGCCGGCGAGGAAGATGGCTCCGGCGCGGCGGGCAAGCTCTCCCACGATCAGCTTTTGACCGATCCCGACCAGGCTGTGGATTTCGTTCTGGCAACCAAATGTGATGCGCTGGCGATTGCCTGCGGCACCAGCCACGGGGCCTACAAGTTTTCGCGCAGGCCGGATGGCGACATCCTGTCCATGGCAACCATCGAGGCGATCAACGCCAAGCTGCCGTCGACGCATCTGGTCATGCACGGCTCCAGTTCGGTGCCGCAATCCTTGCAGGACCTTATCAACGACAATGGCGGGGACATGCCGCAAACCTACGGCGTGCCGGTCGAGGAGATCGAGCGCGGCATCAAGATGGGTGTTCGCAAGGTCAATATCGACACCGATTGCCGGATGGCGATGACCGGCCAGATCCGGAAGACCGCACAGGAAAAACGCGCTGAATTCGATCCGCGCAAATTCATGATCCCGGCGATGGAAGAACTTCAGGCTTTATGCCGTGACCGGTTCGAACGGTTCGGAACAGCCGGAAACGCAGCCCGGATCAAACCCATTTCCCTCGACAACATGGCCAAGCGCTACGCGAGCGGCGCGCTTGATCCCAATACCGCCGCTGCCAAAGCCGCTTGATGCTCAAGGAGGAAACACCATGAACAAGATGAGCAACCCCAAGGAAATCAAAGGCAAGGAACGCTACAAGGCCGGCGTCCTGAAATACGCCCAGATGGGCTACTGGGACGGCGACTATGTGCCTAAGGATACCGATATCCTGGCGCTGTTCCGTATTACGCCGCAGGACGGCGTCGATCCGATCGAGGCGGCTGCCGCCGTTGCCGGCGAAAGCTCCACGGCCACCTGGACGGTTGTTTGGACCGACCGGCTGACCGCCTGCGACAGCTATCGGGCAAAAGCCTACCGGGTCGATCCGGTGCCCAACACGCCGGGTCAATACTTCTGCTACGTCGCCTATGACCTGATCCTGTTCGAGGAAGGTTCGATCGCAAACCTGACCGCGTCGATCATCGGCAATGTCTTCTCCTTCAAGCCGCTGAAAGCCGCCCGGCTGGAGGACATGCATTTCCCGGTCGCCTATTGCAAAACCTTTGCCGGCCCGCCGACCGGCCTGATCGTCGAGCGGGAACGTCTCGACAAATTCGGCAAACCGCTGCTTGGCGCGACGACCAAGCCGAAGCTCGGCCTATCAGGCAAGAACTATGGCCGGGTGGTCTATGAGGGCCTGAAAGGCGGTCTCGATTTCATGAAGGACGACGAGAACATCAACTCGCAGCCGTTCATGCACTGGCGCGACCGGTTCCTCTACTGCATGGAAGCGGTCAACAAGGCCAGCGCCGAATCTGGAGAGGTAAAAGGGCATTATCTCAACATCACCGCCGGCACCATGGAGGAAATGTACGCCCGCGCCGCGTTCGCGAAAGAGCTCGGGTCGGTGATCGTCATGGTCGACCTCATCATCGGCTGGACCGCGACCCAGTCGATCAGCAAGTGGTGCCGTGACAACAACATGATCCTGCACATGCACCGGGCCGGCCATGGCACCTATACGCGCCAGAAGAACCACGGCATCAGTTTCCGGGTGATCGCAAAGTGGCTGCGGCTTGCCGGTGTTGACCATCTCCATTGCGGGACGGCGGTCGGCAAGCTGGAAGGCGACCCCCTTACGGTCCAGGGCTACTACAATGTCTGCCGGGAAACCCACAACGAGGTCGACCTGCCGCGCGGGCTGTTCTTCGAGCAAGATTGGGCGGACTTGCGGAAAGTCATGCCGGTCGCGTCCGGCGGCATTCACGCCGGCCAGATGCACCAGCTCATCGATCTGTTCGGCGATGATGTGGTGCTGCAATTCGGCGGCGGCACAATCGGCCATCCGATGGGCATTCAGGCCGGCGCGACGGCAAACCGCGTCGCCCTTGAGGCCATGGTATTGGCGCGCAACGAAGGCCGGGACATCAAGTCCGAGGGTCCGGAAATCTTGCGCGCGGCCGCCAAGTGGTGCAAGCCGCTGGAAGCTGCGCTCGATACCTGGGGCAACATCACCTTCAACTACACGTCGACCGACACATCGGATTTCGTGCCGCTCGAAACCCCGGCAATGTAAGGAGAAAACCCATGCGTATCACCCAAGGATGCTTTTCGTTCCTGCCGGACCTCGATGATCAACAGATCTCCGCGCAGATTGAGTATTGCCTTCAAAAAGAATGGGCCATCGGCATCGAATACACCGACGACCCGCACCCCCGGAACACCTACTGGGACATGTGGGGCAATCCGATGTTTGATCTCCGCGACGCCAAGGGCGTGATGATGGAGCTTGACGAATGCCGGAAAGTCCACGGCGACAGCTACATCCGCATTAATGCCTTCAACGACACCCGCGGTGTGGAGTCGGTGAAGATGTCCTTCATCGTCAACCGGCCGGCATCCGAGCCGAAGATCCACATGCAGCGGACCGATTTTGTCGACCGGGCGCAGAAATATGCCTGGGATGTCCGGCCACAATGATAACACGCCCGCGCGGGCCATCACTCGCGCGGGATCCGAGATCCCAATAGAGCACATCATGAGCACTGAAGCTGAGATTACCGCCATTCCGCAAACCGTCGACCTGGCATCCGAGTATGAAACGTCTGGTGTCGCGGAGGTCTTGCGCGAGCTGGACGAGGAGCTGATCGGTCTGGCGCCGGTCAAGCAGCGCATCCGGGAAACGGCAGCACTGCTGCTCGTCGACCGCGCCCGGCGCACCCTCGGCCTCAGCCACGAGACGCCGACCCTGCACATGAGCTTTTCCGGTAATCCGGGCACCGGCAAGACCACCGTCGCGCTCAAGATGGCTGGTCTGCTGCACCGCCTCGGCTATGTCCGAAAGGGGCATCTAGTGAGCGTGACGCGCGACGATCTCGTCGGCCAATATATCGGCCACACGGCGCCCAAGACCAAAGAGGTCCTTAAGAAGGCGATGGGCGGCGTACTCTTTATCGATGAGGCCTATTACCTTTACCGCCCGGACAATGAACGCGACTACGGCCAGGAGGCGATCGAGATCCTGCTCCAGGTCATGGAGAACAACCGCGACGATCTCGTTGTGATTATGGCCGGCTACGCGGACCGGATGGACCAGTTTTTCACCGCCAATCCCGGCTTCAGGTCGCGCATTGCACATCACATCGAGTTTCCGGACTATACCGACACCGAGCTTCTGAACATATCAGAACGGATGCTGGCGGAGCAGAATTACCGGCTCAGCCCAGCGGCCGAGACGGCAATGAAGGACTATATCGCTTTGCGCCGGAAACAGCCGCATTTCGCCAATGCCCGTTCGATCCGCAACGCTCTGGACCGCGCGCGGCTGCGCCAGGCGAACCGGCTGTTCGAGACCGCCAAAGGGCCGCTCGATGCCGCCGCGCTCAGCACCATCGGCGAAGAGGACATTCGGGCAAGCCGGGTGTTTCAAGGCGGCCTTGATGTGGACCGAAGCCCGCCGGCACGGGAGGACACTGCATGACCTTTGACAAGACCATCAAAATCGCCCCGTCGATCCTGTCCGCGGATTTCGCCGATTTCGGCCGTGAGATCCGGGCGATCGAGGCGGAAGGGTGCGACTGGGTCCATGTGGATGTCATGGACGGCCATTTCGTCCCCAATCTCACGTTTGGTCCACCGCTCTGCAAGGCGATCCGCAAGCACATCACCACCGTCATGGACGTGCACTTGATGATCGCGCCGGTCGATCCTTACATCGAGGCGTTTGCCGAGGCTGGCGCGGATATCATCACGGCGCATCTGGAAGCCGGCCCGCACACGCATCGCACGCTTCAGGCCATCAAGGCCACCGGCAAGAAGGCAGGTCTTGCGCTCAATCCCGGCACGTCCGTGGACGCCGCCGTCCCGTTGCTCGATCTCGTCGATTTGGTCTGTGTGATGACCGTCAATCCCGGATATGGCGGGCAGAAATTCATACACAGTCAGGTCGATCAGATCCGGCGCTTGCGGAGCCTGATCGGAGACCGGCCGGTCCATATCGAAGTTGACGGCGGCGTCGATCCTGTCACGGCGCCGCTCGTTGTCGACGCCGGGGCGGATGTGCTTGTTGCCGGCTCCGCCGTGTATCGTGGCGGCAGCGCCGAGACATCGAGCGTTTACGGCGCCAACATGCGGGCCATTCGGGAGGCCGCGCAAATTGAGCGCAAGATGACCGCATAGAGTTTCGTCGCGCCCCTTTCTGCCACGACCTAAAAACCGGGATATTGAATGACCGCACCAATCGTTGTTTTTGATCTTGATGGAACCCTCATCGACAGCTTGCCTGATATCCACGCCGCGTCAGCCAGGTTGCTGGCGGCGGAAGGTTTGGCGCCCTTGCCGCTTGAACGGACACGCGCCTTCATTGGCCGCGGCGTGCCCGCATTGATCGACCAGATCATTGCGGCAACGCCATTGGATGCGGCGGACCTGGACCGTCTGATTGCAGCGTTTCTGGCGGACTACAACGCCAATTCAGCGCACCTGACGCGCTTGTATCCCAATGTTTTACAGTGCTTGACACGGTTAAACGACCTGGGATTTCGACTTGGTGTGTGCACCAACAAGCCGCTTGAACCGACCCAACACATTCTCAAAGCCTATGGTTTGTCGGACCTGATTTGCGGCGTTGTCGGCGGTGACAGTTTTCCGGCCAAAAAACCCGATCCAACAGGCCTTAAAAGCCTGATTGAACGTCTTGGGAACGGACCGGCGCTTTACATCGGCGACAGCGCCATCGACGCGCTGACCGCGACTCGCGCCGCGATCCCCTTCGGTTTGTTCACCGAGGGTTATCTCAACGCCAATCCGGCTGACGTTCACTCCACCTTCCAGTTTGACGCTTTTGGCGAGCTTGCCTCAATCGTCGAGGATCTCCTTGCGCGGCCGGGAGCACCGGCATGAGGGCGTTGATCTTTGACGTCGACGGCACGCTGGCTGAAACCGAGGAGCTTCACCGCCGAGCCTTTAATGACAGTTTTAAGGACGCCGGACTGGATTGGCACTGGACTGCGGAAATCTACGCTCAGCTTTTAAAAACCACCGGAGGCAAGGAGCGAATGCGTGTCTGGCGGGATCAAACAGGCAGCGATGTTTCCAACACGAAAATCGCCGACCTTCACACCGTGAAGACCGCGCGCTACGGCGCGTTGATTGCCGGAGGTGAAATCTCACTCCGCCCGGGGATCCCGGAGCTGATTGCGTACGCAAAGTCAAACAACCTTCGACTGGCGATCGCAACGACCACAAGCCACCCAAACGTCGATGCCCTATGCCGTTCCTGTTTTAAAAGACCGGTCGAGGACATTTTCGAGGTTGTTGCCGCCGGAGACGAGGTTCGGGAGAAAAAACCAGCACCGGATGTCTATCTCCTAGCCTTGGAGCGGCTGGGGCTTGAGCCCGATGACACTATCGCTGTGGAGGACAGCCAAAACGGTGTTCTGTCCGCAAAGGCGGCGGGCCTGAAAGTCGTCGCGGCGCCCTCGACCTTCACACATTCCGACCCGCTTGATGCCGCCGACAAGGTCGCACCGGTTCTTTCAGTTGATCTGCTCATGGATTTGTAAGTCCCCGCGATTGAACCCATTGGGGCTTTCACGAGATCCAAATGCTCTGCTTGGACGCGAATAGGCCGACTGTTTATTCGGAAATGCCGAACCACGACTTTGCCCGGGAATCATGCATGCAAAATCCTATATCCACGCCGAAGCAAAACAACTTCTACTTCTATAAAAACGCGGCAGGATTGGCGTTCGAAACGTGAGTGTTTTCGTGAGGACCCAATGGCAAGACAACTTGGACGATCAGACGGCTTAGTAGGCGTTTTTGCCGGCATTGAGTGCGCGAAGAGTCTTCAAAATGATCGTAATATCCCCGCGGATTGACCAATCGCGTATGTATTGCAAATCGAACTGCAGCCGCTTTTGCATGTCGGCTAAAGTGATAATAGGACCTCGTGCGCCGTTGATCTGCGCCTGCCCGGTCAAACCGGGTTTCACGCAGTAGCGCAGCGTGTATGCAGGAAACTGCGGGGCGAGCAAAGCGTCGAGCTCAATTGGATGCGGCCGCGGCCCCACCAAGGACATTTCGCCGACCAAGACGTTGAAGAGCTGCGGTAACTCATCCAGGCTCAAGGCTCGAAGCAAGCGGCCCAGGCGCGTCACACGAGGATCGTCCGGGCCCTTTGTTTGTTCAAAGGGCACCTTCGCCTTTTGATGCAGCATTGTTCTGAACTTCCAAACCTGAAATGGTTTTTGATCAAGTCCGGTCCGTGTTTGCCGGTAAAAGACTGGGCCACCATCCTGCAAAAAGATCGCAAGCGCGATCAGGCTTAGACCCGGCGTAAGGACTGCCAGTCCGAACGAACTGCCCGCAATATCAATGAACCGCTTCAGCCGGGATCTCGCGCAAATCGAGGCACAGGCTTTAAGACCTGGAGATATGGGCCCTTCCGCCAACGCTGAAAAATCTGGCTCGGCTTCTTGATTGTAAGTCATTGGTCTACGCCACCTTCGGCCTTAAAATTGTAAAATTATCAAAAATAAACTTTAGATTGCAACGGTGCTTCCGCGGGCTTTTCCTGCATGACGTTTGAGTTCGCGCCGCTCTCGGCCAACGCACCGACAGGGCCGTCCTGGTGCCGCGACGGCTTGGTGAACAGCCGCTCCAGTTCCACCGGGTCAAACCGTTCGTTCGCGCCCGCGGTGATATGGCTGATCTCACCGACAAAAAGCTGCTCGCCGCCATCGGTGAAAAAATCGACCCTCACGTAGTCCGCGAACCGGGCGATCTGCCGAGCAACATCCATCATTTTTGAAAGCTGAGCTGGTTTGAGCGCTTCAAGCTCGGAAAAAGAACGCAAAGAGATTTGACCGGAAACCAGTGATCGGCCGGGAAACTGGCGCCAATCGGATGTAAGCTGAATGGTTTCTTCTCGATCAGCGGCGTGCCTTAGCCGAATGCCCACGGAGGTCAATTGCCCGCGATACATGTGAAATCGATAATCGTGACACAAGGCACCATTCAGCTTCAGCCAGGGCTCTACAATGATTTTTGGCTGAAGTTTCTGATAGTTGCGCTCTCCCGTCATATCCGCGAAATTCATCTTCAGCCAGTCCAGCATCCTGGCGCGCTCGCCATCGGATATCGCGCCGCTTTCATGGAAGATCACCTCGTTGGACATGTGCGTTGGTTTGATCACGCAGTTGTCGGGGAAGACAAATCGTTCAACCTCACCCGCATCGCGAAGAACCGCCAGGGTCGGGACGCAGAGGTCTTCTCCGATGAGACCGCGCACGAAAATCTTGGCGTACTCCTTGTCCGAGGTGAACGAGCGAAAAACGATGTCGGATTCGATCGCTCTGATCCGAAACAGCAAATCGTTGAGATAGCCGGTTCGATTAAAATTGGGCCACCGGCGATGCTTTATGAGAAAGGCCAGCGCCTGATAGCCGTTGGACACGATCCAGGGGCGAAACAAATACCCCAGCGCCGGGTAGGATCTCACGAGACGGAATCTGGACATTTGACGAGTTCCATTTGGCTGTTCGAACGCCCCCGCTGCCGCGCCAACGCGCGGGCGTAAATCTGTTCGGTTTGGGCAAGGATGGTTTTTGGATGGAACTTTTCGCGGTGTGTGCGCAGCGCTTCGTCTCCGAGCGCGGCCGCCAGTCCGTCCTCTGTCAAAATGCGCGTGAGTGCATCGTCCAGCTGCTGCTCATCACCCGGTTTAACAATCAAGCCGTTTCGGCCGTGGGCCACACTTTCGGCCAGCCCACCGGCATTTGAAACAATCGCGGGGACACCGCAGGAAAAGGCCTCCACCGGTGTTCGCCCAAACGGCTCCTCCCAAACGCTGCAGTTGACCACCGCCATCGCGTTAGCCATGCGATCCAAACTTTCCTCAGAACTCAATTGGCCTGCAAATTCGATTGACGGATCACCGTCCGCCAACTGGCGGAGCTGCGTTTGCATCGGCCCTGACCCGGCGACGGTCAAACGCGCGTTGCGCGGGCGGCAGCGCCAGGCGCGGATCAATCGATCGACACCTTTTTCGGGTACAAACCGTGCTGCGCAAAAAATCTCGCGCCGCCGTTTCGTAAAGGGAACCTGGCGGCCCGGCGCGAACGCTGAGTAGCGCTTATGAATTCGATCGGCAGGGAAACCGCCATCAATATGGGCGGCCCGGACATGATCCGAGATAGCAATGAACGCGTCCACGCGGTTGGTATAGGTGCCGAGAGCTTTGTGAAGCGCCACGGTCGTGGCCGGAACAACGCTGGCGAGGCGGCTGCCGCGGTAGCATTTGTGAACAATGCCCCGCCAAGGCCAAACCGCCTTTGCGCAGGATTTGCAGATTGCGCCGGCCCGGAAAAACCCGGCATTCACACAAAGATGACGATAATTGCGCAGGTGCTGGACGGTGGCGATACCTTGCCGTGCGGCGTCGAATAGGATTGCCGGCGAAAGAAGCGGGAACGCGTTCTGAACGTGAAGAAGGTCATACCTTTGTGCGTTGAGCCGGCGTCTCAACTCGCGCGTCGCCGACGCTGACCATATCGCGTTCAACGCGGTCGCGATACTGCCCGATTCTGGGATCTGATCGTTGCTGACCTCCCAAAGATCGACGCTGTGGCCAGCGGACCGCAGAAGCCCGACTTCTTCATGAGTGGAGTTGTCCTCGCCTCCTGGCGCCTTGTAGCGATTATGGGCCATGAGCACGCGGAACACTGTCATCGCGTTCTCCCGCCCAAGTGATCCAGATAAGGCTGAGCTGTTTTTCGTTCGCTAGCTAAATACGCGGCTGACAGACCCGCCAGAACAAACAGCAGATTGTCAAAGAAGCTCGACCATAACAGGACCGACTCCATCATGTTTCTGCCAAGCACGAAAAGTGCGATCGAAAGAAACAGGAAGGCGGCACCGCGGCCATTGGATGCTCGTGTCGCCGACCAGAGCGTGCTGACAATGAAGGCGGTCAGAAGCAGTAGGCCGACCAGACCGGTATCCAGTGCGATATCAAGAAAGCCGTTGTGGCTGCTCCCCGTGGCCCGAATGAACTCGATTTCCGAATGCAGTTTCGGCGACAACTCTCCGATGCCCCAAAAGCCGCGATACCCATGGCCGAAAGCCGGCGCCTCGGTAATGTGGCTGTAGATGAACGCCCAGATGTTGGTACGTCCTGTGAAGGTCGGATCACCGAACATCCAGCGAAGCAGGTCGTCTGGTGTAAACAGCCATATCTGAGCCGCAACAACCGACGCCGACACGATGGCGCCCCCCGCAATTGCCATGACAAGCATCGCGTTCGCGTTCAGCCGCGGCGATAGGTACAAAACGCCAAACGCAGCCGCTGGGGCGAAAACGGCAAGTGCGATGGCGGTTTTCGATTCACTTGCGACGAGAACAATCACTGCGATTGCTGAAACCGCCACAGCGGAAAACCGAATCCACGTTCCGCGGTTGCCAATATGGGCCAGCGCTACAATGAGAGCACATGCGGCCGCCCCACCCAGCGTGTTTTTGTAAGGGTAGATCCCTTGATGTCCGATCGAACCGGGCGGACGCATGACCACGAAAAGGAGGTTGATCGCCATCGCGACGGCAAAGACCCATAAAATGTTCCGGAAAATCTTCAACGGATCGCCTGACATGGCGATCGATAGGGCCAGGAGTGCACATAAGACGCTCTGGTAGGTCGCGAGCATGAAGGACCGGGCTGGCGCGGGCGACCAGGTGGCCGACACAAGTGCGAAACACAGAAACGCGACCAACGGAACCAGAACGGGCAACAACGCTTGCCACCGGCGCGGGTACACGATCGTTGAAAGAAACGCTAGCGAGACGAACAGAACCGGGATGAGCAACTGCGCCAGCAAGGTGGACTTTTCGATTTGATCGGCGCCGCCAAGACCGGAATCCGTCACCGGCTGGAGATTGATCAGCGGATCAATCACAAGCGAATAAGCGATTACAACGGCCGGAACGAGTGCGGCATACTGGCGGACAACCGTTTCGAAAGTGGCACCTGAAGCCGATGCATCGCTGGCAATCGCCGTCATGCCACACCTCTAGATCCGCAACGCAAGGTGAGTGGCCGCACAAAGGGCCTGTGCAATCGTCCAGGTCATCGGTAGATCGTCCTGTATCGGTTGCCCGAAGAACGGGCATCTGCATGGGCCCGGTAAGGCGGTTTGGATGGCGCCGGCTGCCCTGCTCCCAAAAGGTGCCGCGTCCAGACAATCGTCACCCCGAGGATGAGACCCAGAACCGCCGCAGCGGGCAACAGCAGTTTCACCACCGGCTGGCTGGGCCGTGTCGCGGGATAGGCCTCCGAGATCTTTCGCGCCGTGCTCTTGGGGATACCGATCTGTTCTGTCGCTTCCTTCGAGCGCGTGAGAAAAGACTGGTAGACCGACTGGGTCGCTTCGGCCTCACGCTGCAATTCCTGTAGTTGGACGGAATTCTCGTTCGAGTTGGCCATGCGCTCTTGCAAACGGGCAACTTCATCGGACAAGGAACGCGTGTTTTCGACGGCGGTGTCGTACTCAACCTGAAGACGGGCCAGAATTCTGGAGAACTCGACATCGATCGAATTCTGCAAGGCGATCTTCCGCTCCCGGAGCTCGATCAGGCGTGGGTGTCCGGGCATGAGGGATGACGAAAGCGCTGCTTCTGCCGATTCAACTGATGCATAATTCGTCTGCAACTGCGTCATGACCTGCGACTGCGGTCCGCCGTTCACCGGCCCAAATTGGGCCGCGCCAAGCGCGCCTGCAGTTTTGACCTGATTGAGCGTGGCAAGGGCCTCTTTTTCGCGGCCCTGCGACTGGCTGAGCTGTTCGTTGAGATCTTGCAGTTGTTGCTCGACCACCAGAACATTTTGGGTGCCAATGAGATCGTTGACGCGGCGATAATCTTCGACGCGGCGGGCCGCCAGACGGGCATTTTCCGACAACTCGTCCAACCGGGACCGGAGGCTTTGGGCCGCTTCAAGCGTGGAATCGGCGGCCGCGAGGTTTGATTCCTCGATGTAGATATCGGCAATCCGGTTCGCGAGCCGCGCGGCTTTTGGCGCGCTTTCCGACAGCATCGAGATTGCGATGACGTAGGTGTTACGCTGCCGCTCGATCCGGAGGCTATCTCTCAAGGTGCTGTTGGCCCGGTCGAACCGGCTCATCGAGTTCCAGTGCTGCAGCCGCGGACCATAGACTGCGCCCTTGGCTATGGCTTTGAAGATGCCGAACAAAGAAACGCGATCCGAGCCGGCGAATTCGGGATCTTCCGCCAAGTTTTCTTCGCGAATGAGCCTGCCAATCACTGCCTGTGACTGCATCACCGCAATCTGGCTGTCGAGAAGGAGTGTGTCGGCACCGGCGGCGGATCGGCCCAATCCCGTAGGGGAGACTTCATTCTCGACCGTTCGTTTTTGCCGGGGATCAATCAACAGCTCCGCCTTTGCGGCATAGAGCGGTGGGGTGACCCAGACATATAACATGGCAAGCAGAACGGCCGCCGCACCACACATGAGAATGACTGGCGTTCCTCTCCGGAAGACGTTGAACAAACGGCGCAACTCGGACCCAACCATCGGATCGAATTGCGGTTCGGGTGGAACGGGTCCTGCTCTTTCCGCGTATTTGCGATTGTGATGGAGGTTCATCTAGGCATATCCGACTTCAGCGGTTGTCTCGGTGCCGGCGTCCGCAAACCGCCGAAGGCCCGTCATTTGAAGGAGGAACAGCAACAGGAAGGAGGTGTTTAGAACCAGATACCGGCGCCAAAGCCGGCCTGGTTCCTGTGACAACCTGAACAGCCACTCAAGGCCGCGATCCTGCATCCACCGCGGTGCCTGCCGTTTCAAACCGGCGTGAAAATCAAATGCAGCCCCGACAGCCAGAAGCGGACGTCCAATCGCGCCGGCGAATTCGTGAACGAACACCTCCTGGCGCGGGCACCCCAATCCGACAAAGACGATTCCCGCCCCGCTGTTTCGAATTTCCTGCACTATCCTGGCTTTTTCCGCGGGAGGTACTGTTCGAAACTGCGAAGGCGCGCTCCCGGCAACGATCAAGTCCGGGACGGTCTTTCCGATACGGGCCAGCAAGGCATCAAGCACGTCCTGCCGGCTGCCATAGAAGTACACCGGCACACCCGCCTCAGCGGCGGCCGCACACACACGCAGCGTGAGATCGGGTCCATAGACCCGTTCGCGCAATCCGACTCCATAAAGAGCGTTGAGCGCCCACCGGACCGGCTGACCATCTGGTGTGACCAAATCGAAGCCGTTCAAGCGCCATCGGTGCACCGGATCGAGCACACCGGTCATCACGCCATGGACCGCAAGTGCGGTGACTTTGAGGGGCCGTTTTTCATGCGCGGCGGCAATAACCGCATCGACCGCAAACGCGTAGTCGAGTGCGTCCACCGACACGCCGAGCACATTGAATTTGCCATGACCCACCATCACCCGGCATCCCGCCATTTGTGCCGATTGGCCGAGTAGATCTCTTCCAGGATGTCGGTAATCGATCTGTTTGCTGACCAAGCCGGGTAGTCGTTACGGAAACGGCTGGTGTCGGAAACCCACCAAATATGATCGCCAATGCGGTTTTGCGGATCGTAGCGCCAGTCAAGCTGCCGCCCTGTGATCCGTTCGCACAGATCGATTGCCTCCAGCATGGAGCAATTGCAGTCCCGGCCACCACCGATGTTGTAAACCGCCGCCGACGTAGGATTTTGGAAGTAATGCCAAAAGGCCGATACCAGATCCGCACTGTGAATGTTGTCCCGGACCTGCTTTCCCTCGTAACCCAGAACCGTGTAGGGACGCTTGGTGGCGCAACACTTGATCAGATAGGCAAGGAAGCCGTGAAGTGCGGCGCCGCTATGGGATGGCCCCGTCAAACACCCTCCGCGAAAACAGGCCGTCCGCATGCCAAAGTACCGGCCATACTCCTGGACCAGCACATCCGCGGCCACCTTTGATGCCCCGAACAAGCTGTGCAGGCACGCGTCGATCGACATTGTCTCATCGATTCCGGACGCGGCAAATCGATGACCGGGATCGAGTTCCCATCGGGCTGTCTGCTCCACAAGCGGGAGCTGGTTTGGACGATCACCGTAGACTTTGTTCGTGGAGGTGAAGATAAACGGCGCCTCCGGGCAGTGCTTGCGGCAGGCCTCCAGGAGGTTCAACGTTCCGTTTGCATTGACGGTGAAGTCGGTCTGAGGATCCTTGGCTGCCCAGTCATGAGATGGTTGAGCTGCGGTGTGAACCACCAGCGCGATTTTGCCGCCATAGTCTGCAAATACGGCGTTGAGCTCGTCGGCATGCCGAATATCGATGTCGTAGTGGCTGTAGTCTTTGAGCTGCTCTTGGAGGCGTTGTTGGTTCCAGGCCGTCGAAGCGTCGCTGCCAAAAAAGCGGGCGCGGAAATCATTGTCGATTCCAACAATAAAATAGCCGCGTTCAGCGAAGTATCGCGCGGTTTCGGAGCCGATCAGGCCGGCCGAGCCTGTTATGAGAACGGTATTCGCTTTCATACGATCGATTGATCCCGGCAAAATGGAACCGCATATTGATGTAAAAATTACGCTTTTTTTGACAATATATTAATGGTTAATTGTAGTTGAGGCTCGTTAATTCGTTGTTATGGTTAATGGCACAGTCGTGAAAGTCGAAAAATTTCATCGTTTACTATTACTTGATTTTTAGATTGCGCACGGAAAGTTTTGGCAGCAATTTCGATCTTTGATTAACCAAGCGATGGCGACGAAACCTGGGTTGATCCGATCGGATTCGAAAAACTGGGAAAACCGTCCAACGCCGAAACCATGGATCATTCAACTATGTCCAGGTCCGGTAAGCAGATTTTACTACTGGGTAATGGGCGTCAAAGCCTGACAGTCATTCGCTCGCTGGCGCGCGAAGGCTGGGCACCCATTGTGGGCATCAAAGGCGACAAGGACCGCAACGCCCAGGCCCATCTGGCCCGCGACGTTGCAGGAACCTGGAAACACAGCGATTTTCAGGACAGCGAATTCAAGAACGAGTTGCTGGCATTTGTTGCCGAAAACAAAGATTGCGCTGCGATCTATCCTGTAAATGGCGAGGCAGTCCGGTGCATGAACGCGCTTCGCGATATGTTGCCGCACGATATGCCACTGGTATTGCCCAATGAAGCAGCAGTGACAGCTTGTTTCGACAAAGATGCGATGCACAAACTCTGCCAGAAGATTGGGGTCCCAATCGCCGCTTATCGCATCGCGCATGGCCGTACCGAATTGTTGTCTGCCTGCAACACTATTGGCCAGCCGTGTGTGGTCAAACCTCTTGATCAGGCGGACCTGGTGTTTGGCGTCAAAGCCGCCATAGTTTCTGACGAGGCAACACTGTCGGGCTGGCTGCAAGATAGCCGGCTCGATGGCCAGCGTATGATGGTCCAGCAGTATATCGGCCACCCACGCTACAACGCCTATTTCGCAGCCCAAGACGGCCGCCTGTTGCACGCCGTTGCTGTCTTGATTCATCGAACCGACAGGGTTGACGGCACAGGATTTGCTGTATCGGGACAGACGATTGAACCGCCGCCAATCCTTCGTGAAGACTGCGAAAAACTGGTTCATTCACTAAATTATACCGGGGTCGGATGTGCACAGTGGCTGATGGACCCAAACTCTGAGGAGCGCATTTTTCTCGAACTCAATCCGCGCCTCGGCGGCAACTTCAAAGTTGTTGAAGCGGCAGGAGTGCCTTTGGCTCACACTGCGCTCAAACTGGCGCTTGAGAAAAAAGTCGTTACTCCGGCTGGTCCATGGACTTACAAGAGACGTGTGCAATACGCATGGACGATTGGAGCGCTCGCCGGATGCCGGTTCGAACTTCAAACAGGTGCTGTGAACAATCTGACCGCTGCCCGTTTGCTCAGCCTTACGATGTGGGAAGCTCTCACCGCCCAAGCGCACCTGACTTGGAGCTGGCGGGATCCGATTCCTACGCTCGCGGAAATGATGCGACCGCTGCGGAAACGACCCACTTTGGACCGGGACAAGGAAGGACTTCGTCTGCTTCGCAACCGCATCCATATTCCCTCCTCTCGACCCTCGCGCTGATTGGCGGCTATTCAGTTGAAGGATGGACACTGGCCGCATGCCAGCATTCGTGACATGCGGGCATTGGTCAGCAGATTAACCGGAACCGGCGCGCGTCAGTCACTGATTGCGATAACCGACCAAACCGTTGTCAGCGGCACGCGCTTTGCCGCAACCATATTGATCGGGCGCATCGCCGGCATGGAAGAACTCGGTCTTTATGCGATCGGGTTCTCCATCATCATCTTGATCAGCACAATCCAGGAAGCGCTATTGATGTCACCGTATTCGGTGCTCGGCGCGCGCGAAGGTGCCGCAGGCCGGCGGCGGTTTGCCGATAGTATCTTTACCCTTTCCTGCGGCTTGGGCGTTGTTCACATGTGCGCCGCCCTATTCGGTGCTTTTCTGGCCCCGGCTCTAGGATATGCTGATCAGTTCTACTTTCTCATCGCAATCGCGATCACCGTTCCGTTCGCGCTGCTGCACAACTTTGCCCGGAAAATGTGTTACGCGCATTTTCGTCTCAGAGATGCGCTTTTCCTCGATACCGGCGTCACGGTCATCCAAATCACCGGTCTGGTCGGGCTCGCTATGACGGCCTCGCTGTCGGCGGCCACGTCCATCGCCGCAATGGGTGTCGCAAGCGCAGTACCCGGCCTGGTTTGGTTTTACAGCAACCAACATTCTTTCGTTACCAGATGGAAAAGGGCTTGGATTCAGTTGCGGCAAAACTGGGCATTCGGGAAATGGATCCTCGGCACGCAACAAATCAGGACGCTGGGCGGTTCGATGATCCTGTGGTTCATATCAGCGCTATCTGGCGTAGCGGCCGCCGGTGTCTTCGCCGCCTGCTCCATCGTGATCACAGCCGCAAATCCGCTTTTGCTCGGCATGAGTAACATTCTGGAGCCTCGAACCGCAGGAGCATATGTGAATGGAGGACATACGGCGCTGGCGCGGATCGTCCGCAGAACAACAATCGCGTTGGCATATATGCTTGGAGCTTATGGCGTGGTTGTGTTTTTGGGCGGTACAAACGCAATCACCTGGCTCTATGACGACGAACAATTGCGTGACCAAGCACACATGTTGATGGTCATGGCATTCATCGTCTTGCTTCGGGGCCTCATGCTCGCCCCAAGCCTGGGGCTTCGGGCCCTTGGCCGGACCAAATACAACTTCGCGGCCAGCCTGCTAAACCTGCTCGTGAGCCTGACGCTTGCGTATCCGCTGATTGTCCAGTTCGGCGCCCTTGGCGGAGCTTACGCCATTTTCGGCGGCGTGATCGCCGGCTCGGCAGCACGTTTGTGGTTTTTTGCACGGGCGATGAAGAACGGCTAATCCCTGACTGTCAATTTAGGCTTCCGCGAGACGTTGCGCATCGACATAGCCAAGTGTTTCGCGCATGTATGAGATCGTCGGAACAAGCCCCTCCTTCAAGGGAACTTTGGGCATCCAATCCAACAGTTGTTCGGCCCTTGTAATGTCTGGCCGGCGTTGGCGCGGGTCATCGATCGGCAGCGGCATATGGGTAAAGCCGGACCGCGAACCTGAAATCTCGATAATCCGGTCAGCGAGTTCCCGGATGGTGAACTCGTCCGGATTTCCAAGGTTGATCGGCCCCTTCACGCTGTAGTCAGATTCCATGAGCGCAATCAGGCCCGATACGAGGTCGTCAACGAAACAAAACGAACGGGTTTGGTTTCCGTCGCCGTAGAGCGTGATGGGATCGTTCCTAAGGGCCTGTCCAATGAAATTTGTGACGACCCGCCCGTCATTGGGGTGCATCCGCGGCCCGTATGTGTTGAATATCCGCGCAACTTTCACCTGAAGTCCGTGTTCGCGGTGATAGTCGAAGAACAGCGTTTCGGCGCAGCGTTTGCCTTCGTCGTAACAAGATCGCGGCCCGATCGGATTCACGTTGCCCCAATAGTCTTCTGGTTGCGGATGGACCGTCGGGTCACCATAAACCTCGCTAGTTGACGCCTGGAGGATCGGCACTTTCAACCGTTTCGCCAGTCCCAGCATGTTGATGGCGCCGAGTACGGACGTTTTTGTCGTTTGAACCGGATCGTGTTGGTAATGAACGGGCGATGCCGGACACGCCAAATTGTAGATCTCATCAACCTCGACATAAAGCGGGAAGCAGATGTCGTGGCGCATGAAATCGAACCTTGGATGCCGATGCAAATGATCGATATTGCGCTTTGTTCCGGTGAAAAGATTATCGACACACAAGACTTCATGACCTTGCGCAATCAGGCGATCGCTAAGGTGCGATCCCAGGAAACCGGCTCCGCCGGTAACAAGGATTCTCTTCCTGCTCTCGTATAAGCGCGCCATCTGCGGCCCTCAGGAGATTAATGAATTGTTAACGCAAAACTATGGGCTTCGCGGCACGGTGAGAACTCAATTCCTTCCAAATGGTTAACAGCGCCGACTTGAAATTCACGCAGCGTAATCAAAACACAAGCCCGAGTTGTCCACCCATCAGAGGGTTGCAATGATGGGCGCTGGTACCGTGGGCGAATGAACCGCGCATGTTTGGTCAGGATTTTTGGAAGGCCTGCCATTGTCCCCGGATGCATGACACCCAAAAAGTGCAGCCCAAATCGGTCGTAACGCACCCCGTCATCCAGCAACTTCAACGCGCAGGGCAGATGATCACAGGATGCCGAATGGTTTAATTCTTAGCAGCGGCGAGACAGGCTTTACCGGACCCGCCGGCAGTCTTCACCCGGAATTGCCCACTTTGAGTAGTGCTGACGGCGCGGCGTGCCCGCTGTGCAGCCGAGGATGGATCCTGCTCCACAGCTCGTACACAAGTAGAGCGGACCCGATCCATTCTGCTGCCGCTGCGGCGTCTTCTGACGCACTTGTTGCCGGGCGTGGCAGTTTCCGTTTGCGTAGTAGAAGCCCGGTTCGCACCATCGGCACCGGTAGGATCCGTCCTTATTGAATTGCGTCAGTGCATACACCTTACCGCGCCGCTGCGCTTCTGCCCGGCACGCTTTTTCGGCCTGCCGCCGGCGGTCCTTTTGCGAGACTTTCTGACGGCATTGGAATTTGCCGGTGTCGGTGATGTTGACCGCCCGCCATCCCGAGCCGCGATTGTTTGCGTTACACCAACGATTGGCGGTCGCTTGGGTCGGACGGCACGAAAACGACCCATCGGCCTTGAAATTGACCGCATAATAACCGCGGCCCTTGTTGGCCTTCTCGCAGCGTTGATTGGCTGCTTCTTGGGTCAGAATGCAGGACTGGCCGCTGGCATGCGGCCGATAGCCGGTCTTGCAATACTGGCAGCTGAATCCGCCCGAGCTGGTTTTCTTCACCTTTAGAAAGGCATCATCGTATTTCCGCCGGCAGCGGTTTACCGCCTCCTGCCGCGTCTCCGGTTTCTTTTGGAGTTCGTCCAAAAGACCGCCAAGCTCGCGATCGGCCTGGGTCAGCTGGTCCATCAAGAATCCACAATCGATAGGGTTTGGTATGGCTTTCAGCGCCCCAATCGCGCCGCTGACATCGCGCCTGATATTGATCACCTTGAACCGGGCCCGTGGCAGGTCTTCCGGCTGGCTGGCCTTCAGAGTGTCAACCATGGCATCGGATCGCGCCAGGACGGTTTCGGCGTCGACGATGGTGTTTCGCATCCGAAGCAGCCGCTCACGGAACCGATCAATTTCGGGGCTATCTGCAACCCCGGCATCCAGTTTTTCAACGCGCCTTGAAATGCTGGACCGGCTGCACAAAAGGCCAGTCAGACTGGTGAGTTCTTCCTGTTTTGCAGCTTGCTCCGCTTCCTCCGGCCCCGTGATGGCCTCAAGACACACACGGGCCTTTTCGGCATGATCTGCGGCCCAATCAATCACGCGGGGGAGTTTGTCGAGTTTCTGGCGAAGTCCGATGGCGGCAGCCTGTTGCTGTTCCCGCACGGCCGCGTAAGCCTCCTGGTACTCCATGAGGGCCTGCTGCGTGGCCGGCGGCAGCGCCGGAACCAGGGGCAGCCGCACGCACGCGGATTTAAGGCCGAGGAACTTGGCGACGCACCCGGCATCCATCGGGTGGAGCGCAGCGGTGTTCACGCGGCCCGCCAAGGCGGCCTGGCGGCCCCGGTAGTCCGGCGCAACGGCGGCCAAAACCTCCAAATTCAAAATGGCATCAAGCTGCGCGAGCTCGGATCGCGCCTTTGCCAGAGCGTCTATGGCTTCGGATGTCAGGAACACGGTTTCGGGAATCGCCGACACCTGCTCGCATGCCGATCGCGATGCTTTGTGAACCGCCGTCATCTTGGACAGGATCTGCTCATTCAGGCTCTCGGGCACGGGCAACGTCTGTTTTGCCGCAGCGATCGCGGCTTCGCCAAGGGACGTGGCACGCTTGCCGACCTGCGCGGCCAACACAGCATGATTGCGGGCTTTGACCGCCGCGTCCATTGCCGTGTCCCGCTCACCCTGGCGGTTCGCTGTGCCGCACGCGCGCGCCCGTTCTTCGTCGGCCCGTGTTTCAGACCGCTGGACCGCTGAAATCAAGATCTCGGCCGACCGGACCCCTTCGCGAATGGTGGAGAGCGTCTGGCGTGCCTTTTCCACCGACGGGGCGATAATGGTGGCCTGGATGGTTTCTAGATCCAGACCCTCCCCTACGGACGAAAGATCCGCAAGCCGCGCACAGGCATTGTTCTGTCCGGCGATGGCATTTTCGGCCAAACCAACGTTGGATTCTATTTCACCCAGAAGCGCTTCCACCTGGCCGGTCAGGCTGCTTACAGCATCCTCATCTTCCGGCGACGAGGATACATCCCGGTCTGGCACCCTCTCGACCATGTGGTCAATCGGATTGCCGTATCGGATCCATTGGCATGCTTCACGGACCGTCCAATCCTCCTTCATCTGTAGGCGGCCGTCCTTAATCGCCGATATCAGTCTTGCGCAGGTTGCCGCGCGATTTGCATCCGCGACTGCCGCCCGGCCGGACAATTCATCGGACAGCCGCCAAAGTGCCTGGGTATGACGATCCAGGCAGGAATCGTTTTGTG
The DNA here is from genome assembly GCA_017643215.1 of Roseibium sp. Taxonomy (GTDB): domain Bacteria; phylum Pseudomonadota; class Alphaproteobacteria; order Rhizobiales; family Stappiaceae; genus Roseibium. The sequence goes on from JAEPNV010000007.1 coordinate 72,836, forward strand.
ATTCGCCCAGCAATGCCGGGTCGATCCCGCTGTCCGCCGTCGCCAGTTCTGTGGTGATGCACCCCACGGTCCAGGCGCCGTAGACGGCGGCCACCAACGGGTAGCGCTGCGTGATCGCGCCCAATGCAGCCGAGTCGCGCAGTTCATTTGCCGTCCGGCGGATCTCCTCCAGAAGAAGGCTGACTTGTTCGGGCGGCGTGTCCGGATCGAGCGCTGTATCCATTTTGCCAAACAGGGCCATCAGTTGACCTGCGGCCACGCCAACTTCGACGGCGTCCGCCGCCTTGCCGATCGCCTCGAGGGCTGTGATTGCGGCCCTTAATCCGCGACGCCCCATGCCGGCATCGGCCAGATCGTCAAGCTTGTTGGCGATGTCGGCGGCTTCGTCGAATTTACTACCAGCGCGCGCCACATCATCGGCCAGGCTGGAGCCCGGCGGCATGCGTCCGGCGCGCCGGCTGGCATCGACAATGTCCTCGACCAGCCCGGGGCTGCCGTTCGCCCGGAGTCTTGTGAGAACCCCAGCCCGTCGCTCGGGCGGCAAACTCTCCACGATTTTTGCGATATCATCTGCCGCATTCGCATTAAAGCTTGGATTCTTCTTGGCCACCTGGCCCATCGTTTCGGCAAGATCTTCGAGCGCATCCATGCGCGCAGCGTCGGCAAGGGCATGCCCGGAGCGAATGTTGGCCGCATTTCCGGGCGCCCGGTTCGAGCCGAGTTTCGCGCTGGTCACGCCCCGGTTGCGCGGCGGAAGTCCTTCCTGGGCGCGAAGAAAATCATCAAGGGATTCCAGGCGGGAGACGTATTTCTGTTCCTGGGCCATGGCCCTGAAAAGCTCCGCGCGATTGGCGGGATCACTGAAATGGGCCGGACCTTTGGCAAGCAGTTCTTCGATCTTCCGGCTCTTCTTTCCGGCAAATGCATTCATCTCATCCATGTAGCCGGTAACGTGTTCAGGTCCGATCTTGGAGCCGTCCTTGGCACGGGAAATGCGCTCATATTGCGCGGCAAACCTGCTCTTGTAGGCATCGTTGTTCATGGCCGCGATCTCCCGGAACTCTTGAGGATCGGTGATCACATCGGGATCGGCCATGAAGTCGACATCGAGCTTGTTGTGCCAGGTGCTGCTGGCTTGAGGTGCTGAGTCTCTCAACGATTCTTTCAGATAGTCGTTGACACGTTTGTTGTAGCCCTCCTGCATCCGGCCGATCTGGTCCTTGCTGGTGACCTCCGTGATGTAGTCGGAATCGGTTCCTGGACTGAACGTGTCGGACGTACGTTCTTGCACAGTGAACCCGGCACCGGCTTCATCGGCGGCCGCTTTTGCAAATGCCTGGTTTCTGCGGTCATACAATCCCTGCGCCGCCAGATAGGAACCTTCGGGAATCTCATTATTTATGCGCGCGGCATTAACGGCGTCATTGTTTGCGAACAAGAGCGCTTCATCCTGAGCGGAAAAGGCATCACTACCGATCCGGTCAAGCGCTTTGCGAACGTCCTCCATGAGGGTGGTTTGGGAGAAGACCGGGCCAGGTCCCACGATGGCCGCGCAAACCGCAAGCACACAAATTACCACCAACGCGCGCGGTGATTTTATTCTGCTTGTGCCCCTGTCCATCGGTTTTGATCCTGGTTGTGCGCGCCGCCCTTTTTAGATCCGTGCAAAACGGCGCCGTCTGTCTCAATCTCCAAATTCAACGCCCAGACCGGCCCGGCATTTTTCGGCGGCCCGGCTCGCCATTTCGTCTGCAAGCCGCTCGTTTTTCTCAGTGCCCGTACCGTCTCGGTATTTCTCGGCCAGCGATGTCATGGAATAGATGTCACCATCGGCAGCAAGGCGCTTCAGGGCTTCGACCGCACGCCTGCGCCAGCGCTCAGCTTCGCCAATGTTTTTGGATACGCCCTCGCCGTTTTCATAAAGCTCGGCAAGCTGGTCCATCGAATAGGTCAACCCCGCTTCGGCAGCCCTTCGAGACCATTCGGCAGAGTGTTGAGGATCATTTTTTCCATCCCCCCAACGGTAATGAAGCGCTAGACTGCGCAACGCCCAGATGTTGCCACGCTCAACGGCTTGCTTGAGCAATTCGGCTTCCAACCAACCAAAGCGGGCCGCTTGCTGATCCGATTTGGGAACGCCCCATCCAAACTCATACATCGAGGACAGAAATCCCGCCGCCGACGCCGTGCCGCTGAACGCCGCCAGCCGGAATTGAGCTGCCGCTCTCTCATACCACACTGAAGCCCGGTCCTTGTCCTCGACCAGCCCTTCGCTCCTCTCGTAGGCCCGAGCCAGTTGATACATCGCCAGACGATCGCCCGCTTCGGCCGTCTTGCGATAAAGTTCAGCCGCCTGCACGGGATCCTTTTCGAGTGTTTCGCCATCCCGATAGAGACTTGCAAGGTGATAGGTCGCCGGCATGTGACCGTCTTCGGCGGCGAACCAGAAAGCGTCTATGGCCTGGCCCAGATCGGCTCCATCGATTTTCCGGCAATCATAATAGAAGTGATAGGCGATCGTGTGGAGCGCGGGAAGGTAACCTGCCTCGGCGGCTCTGCGATGCCATTGCTCGGCCTCAATCCAACGTTCAGATTGGTAAAGGCCTCGCCCCAACTGGTATTGGAATCGCGGTTCGTCAGGATGAAGCGCGACCGCCTCTTCGCAGGCGGATATCGCGGCCTGAACATCGATCGCCTCGTCTTCGGTTCCAACGCCCATTGCATTTTGGTCATCCGGATCCGCGGCGAGCTGGTCACAAACGTGAAACGGAGCCGGGCCGCTCGCTAAAGAGGGCGGCCGCGCAGCGGTTTCAATCACGCCGCGTCGACGACCCCCATCCCGTTCGCCGATCGCTTCTTGGGCACGATCGGTTGGGTTGGCCGGGCCAACATCGCCGTCGTTCGCCCGGGTGCTTTCCAACTCTTCGATGCGTTTCAAAGCCTCTGCCGCAAAGGCACCATCCGGATAAAAGTCCAGATAGGTTTGATAGGCCTCCAAGTCGTTATTTGCGCTCAACACCTGCCACAGTTCAAGCTCAGCCGCATCCGCATTCGGCAAGCTCTCTGGTTCGTTCGCGAGCACACAAAAACTGCTCACGAAAACAATGAGCAGGGCCGAAACCAATGAAAGAAAAGTCGGCCTAACCGTAAACATGATGCGGCTCGAAGAGCTCGGTGTCCCGGCGCGTGACGAAATGGCCACCCGTTACAAAGTCATCAAGCAAATGTATTACAAAAACTGGACATCACCAAACCTCAAGACCTTCATCTGTGTCGGGCGGGTGTGTCGACTGCCACCATAAAAACTGAAGGCAGATGACCTGGATACTGCGGAAAAACGCTTCTCAGGCAATAAGTAAGGTCGGTTATCTGACGCGGTCTAAAGCGGATGGGGCATAGATATACGGATGCCGTCGTTGCCGGGTCCCATAATGATCTGGCAGCAGAGACGCGACGTCGGTGCGATATTGAATGCCACGTCCAGCATGTCCTCCTCACCTTCAAGCGGCGTTTCAAGCTTATCGAGCCAGGATTCGTCTACCCACACGTGGCATGTGGCACAGGCGAGTGACCCGTTACACTCTCCGTCCAAAATCCCCGCATTGCGCAGAACTTCCATGACCGATAGCCCTTCTTGCGCGGCGATTGTACGGGTGGACCCGTCGGCAAGGGTCACGTTAATCTGCATGTTCTATGCCTCCAGAAGTGGCGAACGCCGTTCGACGAGACCAAGAGCCGCTTCAAGAACTGCGCCGATCCGCAACAAACGCTCTTCGCTGCCAACCGGCCCTGCAATCTGCAATCCAATGGGTAATCCGCCTGGTTCGAAGCCGGCGGGAACCGCCAATGCCGGTTCGCCCGTCATGTTGAAAATGTAGGTAAAGGGGCACCAGCGCCAATCATCGGGCAACTCGCCGGGCGGTGCTTCAGCGTCAATATCAAAGGCCGGCGACGGCATCACCGGCGCCAACACCGCGTCAAATTGGGTGAAAAAACTGCGACTTGCAGCAGCGATTTGAAGACGCTCGGCAATGGCGCGGTGATAGGTCAGGATATCGATCCGTCGTCCGCGTCCGGCGATCTCGTGAAGAAGCGGATCCATCTTGGCCGCAATGTCATCCGGATAGGTATCGAGGAATCCGGCATACGTCGCCTCCCAGAAGACCATAAAGGGCCCAAAAGGATCCACAGGCCAAACGGGATCGGCTTCCGCAATGATGGCACCACGGGCCGCCAGCGCGTCAGCCGCGTTGAAGAGCGCGTCAACGGTGCTTTCATCCGCAGTAGCGCGGGTGCCCAAGGTTCTGGACACCGCGATCCGCGACCCCTCGATAGAAGGATCCGCGGCTGCGGAGAGATTAAACGGGATGGGCCACGCATAAGGATCACGTGGTTCAGGGCCGGCCATCACAGACGTCATAAGGATCAGGTCTGCGACGCGGCGCGCCATCGGTCCAGTTACGGAATGCGGCATGAACATGGTCGGCGGGTAGGACGGAACACGTCCGAAGCCCGGTTTCAGACCCGCGACATTGCAAAAAGCAGCCGGAATGCGAATAGAACCGGCGCCGTCCGTGCCAAGCGCCAATGTGCCCATTCCGAGAGCCAGGGCTGCGGCCGCGCCACCGCTGGATCCGCCCGGTGTTCGATCGAGGGCATAGGGATTTCGGGTAACACCATGCACCTTGCTTCGGGTTACGATCCGCGATCCGGATTCCGGCGTGGACGTTTTGCCGAGGAAAACGGCACCGGCTTCCCGCAACCGCGCAACCGGCGGCGAATCCTCTGGTGAAGGAACAGCCGGATCCAGCGCCTCCGATCCGCGGCGCAATGGCCAACCGGCGACCGGGGCAAGATCCTTGATCGATGTCGGCACGCCATCGATGGGGCTCAACATCGCTCCCGTTCGATAGCGATCCTCCGCCGCGCGTGCCATCGATAGTGTCGTCGCCCGGTCAACATGCACGAACGCATTGACCTCTGGATCAAAAGCGTCGATCCGATCGAGCGCCGCCTCCGCCGCATCTACGGGGCTGGCGGCACCCGACCTGAACAACGCCGACAATTGCTCAACGCCAAGGTCGGCCAGATTACCGTCAGAGGTGTCCACTTCCGACAAGGGCAACATCAATACAGCTCGAAATACTCGGCCGTTTCGGCTGGCGGGATTTCATCTCGCAAACGGGCCGTCTCCTGCCATTTCATCGCAAGGTAGACCTTGATGAATTCTTCGCCGAGCAATTCGCACAGTGCCACATCGGCTTCAAGCGCTTCGAGTGCGTCCTCAATTGTGGTCGGCAATTTTTCGAACGCGTCGTTGTCCTCCTTCGGGCCTTGACCGGCTGGCACCAGCGCCCGCCTCTGGGTAACGCCCAGCAGGCCGGCGGCAATCACCGACGCCGAGACAAGATAGGGATTTGAGAGCGCCGAGGGGACACGCACCTCCAAATGCTGCGCCTGGTCGCGGCTCGCCTTGACACGCACGCTGGCGGATCGGTCCTGGACGCCCCAGGAGATATTGGAAGGCGCATAGGTGCGGGGACGGATACGCCGATAGCAATTGGGCGACGGGTTCCAGATCGCCATTGAAGCCCGGGCATGGTCAAGGATTCCCTGCACGAATGACTGCATCAGCGGGGACATGCCATTGTCCGGCTCCGGATCGAGAAACGCGTTTTGGCCCGTTTCCTTGTCGATCAAGGAGACATGGAAGTGTGAACAGCTACCCGAAAGCCCTTTGTAGGGTTTGGTCATGAACGTGGCCAGAAACCCTTGGGTCTTCATGTATTCCTTCACGGTGTTCTTGAAGATGAACGCCCGATCGGCGGCTGCCACGCCGTCGAGCGCCGAATAATTGATTTCAACCTGGCCCGGACCGTGCTCGACATTGTAGGTGATGATGTCGATGCCGGTCTCTTCCAGGGTCCGAATCAGGGCGTCAACCGCCGGAAATTCATGCGTGCGGGCGGTGACAAAAATGGGTTGCCCGTTGAAGATGGGTTTCCGGCTCGCGGCGTCGACGAGATAAAACTCGTACTCGTGGCCCATCTTGACTGTGTAACCCATGGAATCAGCGAGCATGAGCATCTTCTTCAAGAGCAGACGCGGTGTCGCCATTTGCGGTTTGCCGTCGTACCAGATCGTGTCGCAGATCACCCGACAGGTTTTGTTGAGCCACGGCACCGGCGTCAGCGTGTCCTCGTCAATCACCATGACGCAATCGGTGTAATTCATCTCCTCATTGTAGCCGGACTTGCGGACCGGGATGGAATAGCTGTCGAGGGCCACCGTCCCGCCGTATAGATTGAGGCCCGAGCGCATGTAGGACCCGACATGGCCAATCGGGACAGTCTTGCCGCGGGACAATCCGGCCATATCCGGAAACTCGAAACGGACATACTCGTAGCCGGCAGCGGCGATCTTTTCGACAAACGCTTCCGATCCATCCCGTGTCGCGAGACTTATTTCCGGGACGGTATTGCTGTGTTGACTGAGATTTAAAGTGTCGAGCATGGATCGTTCCTTTCCAGCACGGCGCGATGCAGCTAGCGGACTGAAGCAAGGCGGTCGGCGTTGATGAGGGACATGAGGTTCGTGTTGAGGCGCTCGGCGGTTGCCCGGTAAGCGGGCAGCCGGCGGTCGGTTTCAGCGACCAGCTTTGGGATGTTTTCTTCGCCAACGGCCTCCTCCAGCGAGGCCTTGTAAGCCGGGATCTCACGCCATTCAGCGATTGTGCGATCCGTGATCTCCACGTGGTACTGCAGACCATAGGCATGGCGCCGAAAACGGAACGCCTGGATGGCGCAAACTTCGTTTTCGGCCAGGATTGCCGCATCTTCCGGCAAGTCTGACACTTCGGCGGAGTGCCACTGAAACGTTTCTAGATCCGCGCTGATCCCGGCAAAAAACGGATCGGTCTGTCCTGCTGGGGTAAGCCGTGCGGGCGTCGGCCCAACCTCCGACCGGCGGCCCGGCGCAACCTTGCCGCCGATCGCCTCCGCGAGCAGTTGATGTCCAAGGCAGATCCCGAGAAACGGTCGCTCAAGGTCCAGCACCCAACGCCGGATCGCCGACTTTTCCGGCAAAAGCCAGGGGTGGAGGTCAACATCCCAAACATCCATCGGCCCGCCCATCACGACCAGCAGGTCATAGGGCTCCAGCACCGGGATCGGGTCTCCAGCGTCGATTTCAATTGCATCCCAATCGAAGCCCGCATCGCTCCAGAACTCCCTGAAAACGCCCGGATGTTCGACATCGACATGCTGAAAGACAAGTATGCGCATCATGGCCTCAGGCGGTTTGGAAATGTTGGTTTTGCGTGGACACGGGCACACCACGCGTCGTTGAGTATTCGGAGTGCAAGGTTTTTCCGGGAAACACGCGCGCAAAGGCAGCGTTCGCGGCGGTGGCGGCTTCCGCAAAGCCGGTCAGGATCAAATTCAGCTTGCCCGGGTAACGTGCCACATCACCAATGGCATAAATGCCCGACCGTGAGGTTTCGCAGGTCTTGGCATCGACTGGTATGGTTTTTCCGTCAATGTGAACGCCCCAGTCCGCGAGCGGCCCAAGGTCGCCGGACAGGCCGAAGAGCGCCAGCAGTGCGTCCGCACCAATGCGTTTAGCGTTGCCGCCGATCCGGCCGATATTTACCGCTCGGAGGTGTCCATCCACACCGTCCAGCCCGACCAGCTGATAGGGCGTTTCAACCTGAATGCGAGGATCGGCTTGCATGGCGGCCACGGCGGCGGGAAGTGCGCGAAACGTGTCGCGTCGGTGAACCACCGTCACCGATTGTGCGACCTCGGCCAGCGACAAAGCCCAATCGACCGCGCTGTCACCGCCACCGGCGATCAACAACCGTTTTCCGGCGAACCTATCGCGCCGGCCAACATGGTAAAAGACACTCTTGTTCTCAAAGGCGCGAATGCCCTCGAGCGGCGGACGGTTGGGACCAAAAGCGCCTGCCCCGGCGGCCAGAAGAACGGCTCGAGCGAAGACCTTCCGGCTGCCGGATGTCGTGACAACGAAGGTGCCGTCTGAGGTCTCCGAGCACGCCTGCGCATGGTGCCCGAGGATGTAGTTCGGTTCATACGGCTCGGCTTGCGCCAACAGGTCGTCCACCAGGGCGTCCGCCCGTATTTTCGACCGGCCGGGAATGTCGTAGATCGGCTTTTCCGGATAGAGCGCAGTCAATTGACCGCCCGGGTCGGCCAACCCATCGATGACCGCGGTCCGCATGCCGAGCTGACCGCAGGCGAACACGGCGAAAAGCCCGACGGGACCGGCGCCAACAATCGCTACATCGACATTGACGGTCATTCGGCAGCCTCCTGGACGACCAGATCGACCTCCATCGAATGGACGCAGGTTGCTTCGCCGATATCGCTTTTTTCACCCTTGTGAAGGACGTTGATGTTGGAGGCAGAGGGCTCGGCATTCGGCCAACGGCCCTTGTAAACAACGCCCATCCCCGGCTGGGTGAGTTCACTCACGTCAACGGTGACGGGCAAACTGCCGACATCATTTGCCAGGGTAACCTTATCTCCGGTCTTTAGACCGCGAGCAGTCGCATCGTGAGGATGAACAAGAACCAGGATTTTGCCGATCTGGCGTTGAACACCCCGATCGTTTGCGTAGGACGAATTCATCTGCCACTTGGATGCCGGTGACAGGATCCTCAGCCGCCCCGGTGCGGTCTGTTCGTCCGCGTGGGGCTCGGGTACACGAGGTAACCCGTCGGCTTCAGCCGTCTCGGAAGCGATCTCGATTTTCCCTGATGGTGTTGGAAAGCCATCCGGAAACTGCATGCGTGGTTTGTCGAAAACCTGAACCGTACCCGCCTTCGCAAGCTCGGCAAAGCCTCCACGATACGGTGTCATCGCAAGAATACGGGACAACAGTTCGTCATCACTCTCGTGAAGAAGCGGTTCTTCAAGGCCCATTTTTGAGGCCAGACGCCGGAAGATTTCCTGATTGGGCAACGCGTCGCCCGGCGGATCTTGGATTTTCACCTGCGCAGACAGAGTGTGGTGGAAATAGGGTGCGACGATATCGTCGAACTCGAGAAAATTTGCCGCCGGAAGAACGATATCTGCATACGCAACGGTGTCGGTCGGGAAGACGTCGCAGGTGACCGTGAAAAGGTCCTCGCGTTCCAGCGTTTTCCGAAGGCGCCCTTGATCGGGCGACGAGGCAAGCGGGTTGCAGTTCCACGTGAATAAGGCAGCCGACCGGTCGCCGTCTTCAAGGGTTGCGGCAAGATCCATGTGGCTGACCGACGATGTGCCCTGGGCCACGTGGGCCGCAGTTGCCGAATCCATATCGATGCCGCGAGTGCCTGGCCCGTTCATGTAACAATACCCGGTGCCCGGCTTTCCGATCTGGCCCGTCCCAGCAACAAGCGCCAGGATGGACCGAAACGCATTTCCGCCACGCGCAGTGCGCTGCATTCCCTGCCCAAGCCAAATCATGGACGGCCCTTTGGCGAAGGCGATCCCAGTCTCAATGACTTGTTCGGGTGTCAGGCCGGTTTTTCCGGCTGTCGTTTCCGGATCTGCGGCATCAACATCAGCTTCGATTTCCTCAAAGCCTTTCACAGTGTTTTCGATAAACTCCCGATCGAGCAGCTGATGCGTTTTGGCAACGTGGAGCAGCCCGAAGGCGAGCGCTGCATCTGTACCCGGGCGGAGCTGCAAATGGGTTTCGGCGATGTCTTGGGCGGTCCCGGTCACAATCGGATCGATCACAATCACTTTTGCTGTTGCATCGCGCAGCCAGGCTTTGTGCATGTGCGGCGCCGAATGTGACGGGTTCGCCCCCCAAACCAAAATGGTTGCGGCATCCTTCAACGTTTCAGGATCAAATCCATCCAGTGAATCGCCGACCGTATAGTCAAGTGCGAGGTGTCCCGCCTTGTTGCAAACCGTGTCCGGATCGACTTCCGTAGCACCAATATGGGAGAAGAACCGAAGGGGATACCAGCCGGCAATCAGACCAACTGTTCCGGTGTAGTGCGCATGAACAATTGTGTCATGTCGCCCTCCGTCGATAATCTCCTTTAGCCGGCTTGCTATAGTTCCAAGCGCTTTGTCCCAGGAGATCGGCTCGAAGGCTCCCTCGCCCTTTTTGCCGGTCCTTTTCAGCGGCCGTGTCAAACGATTGTTCGGTTGGCGCCAAACCCCGTTGTAGGCGATAGCGCATTTTCCGCACAAGACGCCCTTTGCAATGTGATGATCCGGATCGCCGAGGATCTTGCGAACGTGTCCATCGTCGACGGCCGCCACAATTCCGCAGGCGTCATAGCAATCCCGAGGACACGTGGTCTTGATCATCTTGCGAGTTGGCTTGGACATCTTAGGCCTCTGGTTTTGAAGGTCAGTTAATCAATCCGGCGTCCAGTGCTTCGATCGAAGGCAAGAACACGGTCGAGCGCGAGTTCGACCCCGACTGTTGCACCACGCGAAAACGCTTGCGCCTTTGCCGCGGAAAGGGTCGCCCGAAGTTGAATTTCGCTGGCCTTTAGCGTCACTGCGGACCGCATGCCGAGCGGCTCGATATCCAAGACCTCAGCACGAATCGCACTATTATTTGGATGTTCGATTCGAATGTGCTCCGGTCGAATCCCGGCTTCGAACTCGCCATCGATGTCTGCAAATCCGGGAGCTGTGATAAAACTGGCGCCTAGGAGGTCCAAACGACGGTCGGACATCGTGGCACACGCTGTCGCTGGTATCAGGTTGATCTCGGGTGCACCGACAAACCGGGCCACGTCCCGGTCCGCCGGCGCATCGTAGATATCCTGCGGACTTGCGACCTGACGGACTTCACCATCAACCAGCATCACAATGGTATCCGCGACAGCAAGCGCTTCCTGGAAATCGGGTGTGGCCAGCAGGAAAGAGTAGCCATGCTCCTGTTGAAGCCGTTTCAATTCGGTTCGCAGCTCGACACGGAGCATGGCATCGAGGCTTGACAGTGGCTCGTCGAGCAAAAACAACTTCGGCTCACGAACCAGAGCCCGGCCAAGGGCCACCCGTTGACGTTCGCCGCCACTCATGGTCTTCGGCAGACGCTTCAGCACGTGACCAATTCGCAAAGTACCGGCAACCGCATGCACCCGCTGATCGATGGCGTCGCGGGGCACGTTCCGGACCTTCAGGGGATTTGAGACGTTCTCATAGCCGGTCTTATTCGGATAGAGTGCGAGATTGTCGAAGATCATCGCAACGTCACGGTCCTTGGGCTGCAGGCCGTCAGCATCCACGCCGTTCAAGAGCACTGAACCTTCATCGGTATCTTCCAGGCCCGCGGCGATCCGCAACGTGGTTGTTTTGCCTGCTCCCGCCGCTCCAAGAAGGACGACAAATGCGCCTGAGGGAACGTTAAGGCTCACATTCTTCAATGCCGGCCTGTTTCCAAACGATCGAGACACTCCGCTCATGTGCAACGCGGCGGCCGAGGTGGTCGAATGCGCGTTCATGCCGCGGCTCCCAGTATCGGGGAAAGCGACAGGTTTCGATCTGTCTCGCCGGAAAACAAAACGATGTGGTCGGCAGGAATTCGAAGGACGACTTCGTCGCCCCTTGCCGGGCGATCCGCTGCTGGCACAACGACATCTAGGCTCTTGTTTCCAGATCTCACCGTGACAATGGCTTCAGGCCCACGCGGCTCGACCGATGACACAATGCCGGTCACGCCCGGATGTCCGGGACGGGTGATCATTATGTTCTCTGGGCGTATCCCGAAGATGACAGGCTCGCCGTGACCAGGCGCAACACCCGCAAACCGGCTGGGAAGCGGAACCTGTAATTGATCGGAAATGAAAGAAATAGCCGGCCCGTCGCGGCGGATTTCGCCGCGAACCAGATTCATCGATGGGGAGCCGATGAAACCGGCGACAAAGACATGCGCCGGATCACCATAAACCGTTGATGTGCGATCGTATTGCCGGATCTTGCCGGCGCTCATGACGGCGATCCGATCGGCAAGGGAAAGCGCTTCGGTCTGATCGTGCGTTACGTAGATGATGGTGAGCCCGATCTTACCCTGAAGACGGCGCAACTCCCGCCGCATCGCCTGACGTGCCTCCGCTTCCAAGTTCGACAGGGGTTCGTCAAGAAGCAAGATCGCAGGCTGTGTTACGAGTGTCCGCCCGATCGCGACCCGCTGAAGCTGCGACCCGCCAAGATATGCCGCTTTTTCCTTGAGCAGGCTGGAAAGCCCCAGGAGTTCAGCCGCCTCTCCGACCCGGCGCGTGATTTCGCTGCGCGGAAGACCGCCGATTTCAAGCCCAAAGGAGAGGTTTTTTGCGACTGTCATATGGGTGAAGACGGCATAGTCCTGGAACACAAGGCCGATATTCCGTTTGCCAGGCGCCAAGCCGATGACCGAACGGCCATCGATATGGATGTCGCCGGCTGTCGGCTCTTCCAGACCAACAATCATATTGAGGGTGGTGGACTTGCCGCAGCCTGACGGACCAAGCAGTGCGACAGTTTCGCCGCGTTCGACGGTGAGGTCGATGCCATCCACGGCGACCACATCCCCGCCGTCATACTCCTTGCGCAGTGCGACAAGCTCGAGTTTGGGCTGGGTCATCGTTTCACCGCTCCAAATGTCATGCCGCGCGCAAGATGGTTCTGGATGAGGAAACCGGCGATCACGAGCGGAATCATAGCCAGAACGGCGAGTGCAGCCTGGACGCCATAAAGTGTGCCTGCCGTGGCAGTCACATATTTGGCGAGGCGGACGGGAATGGTTTCAATCGTGGTGTAGGAAAGCACCAGAGCGAAAAGAAACTCGGACCAGTTGAGGATGAAGATGAACAGCGTGGTCGCGAACAACCCGCCCTTGATCAGAGGGATCGTGACGGTCAAATGGGCTTTAACCCGGGTCATCCCGTCAATCATTGCCGCTTCTTCAACCTCCTTCGGCACTTCGTCCACGAAGCTTTTCAGCATCCAAGTGGAGAAGGGCAGCGTGACGGCAATGTAAATTGCAATCAGCCCGAAGTAGGTGTCGATCAGTCCGATCGTCGAAAATATAATTACGAATGGCACGGCAATAGCCGCCGGAGGAAACATCCGGCCGGAGAGAATGACCAGGGGTGTCGCGCGTCCGCCGCCGCTGTATCGGGAAATGGCGATGGCCGCGGCAAGGCCGATGCCGACGGACAAAGCGGTCGCGACAATTGACGCCAGCAAGGAACCGAAGACAGCCTGCGTCGCCGCTTCACTCACGCCGCCAACCCCATAAACCCCAAGAGCTTCGGGATCGAACAACGTGCGGAAGTTCACCAGCGTCGGTTCGCCAGGCACCCAAATCGCCGGGACGGCGTTCCAGTCGGTGGGCGGTTTGATGGCGGTCATCACGATCCAGAAGACGGGGAACAGAGTGACGATCACAGCCAGCGCCAAAACCAGAGCGAGCGGCATGGTAAGCGGACGGTCGGACATCAGCCGCGTGCCTCCAGGAGCTGATTGCGCACCGGAGTGAGCAAAAGATGGACAAGACCGAGCGTTCCGATCAGCACAAGAAACGCGGCTGCAGCGCCGTAGGCGAGCTGAAAATCGTTGAAGGCGAGCTTGTAGATGTAAAGACTTATGGTTTCGGTCGACGAGCCGGGTCCCCCACGGGTCAACATGAACACTTCGTCGAAGAGCTTGATGATTTCCATCGCGCGTATGACGAACGCAATCACGATCACCGGCAGCAGCATCGGCAGCACCACGCGCCAGAACACCTGTCGCGGGTTGGCGCCCAGAATGACGGCAGCGCGAACCGGATTTTCCGGGACGGCGTTGAGACCGGAGAGCAGGATCAGGAAGAACAACGGCGTCCAGTGCCAGACTTCCGTGACCACAACCGTGATTTGGGCTGAAATTGCGCTTTTGAACCAATCGGGCGCAGCCCCTGCCCCGAGCGTGAGTTCAATCAGTTGATTGATCGGCCCATTCGATTGAAAGAGCATCCAAAACGTGTAGCCAACCACGACGGGCAGCACCATCATCGGCGTCAGCAGCATCGAAAACAGCAAAGCCTTGCCGCGAAACCGTCTCAGAAAAAGAACCGCGAGACCCAGTCCGATCAAAAACTCAAGCGACAAGCATACGACACCGAAGACAAGCGTCCGCAGCACGGCCTCGACAAATCGCGTGTCATAAACAAGTAGTTCCTCATAGTTGAACAACCCGATGAACTGGGCGGATGAAAGCGCACCGCGGGTCGGGGACCAATCGGTGAAGCTCATGTAGAACGCCACAAGCAGGGGAACGACCAGGACAAAAAGCGAGATCAACTGGCCGGGCAGGAGCAGCGTTCTGCCGAGCGCCTTGCGGCGTGTACCGCGCTTTTTCACCGCGTCCTTGGATGGAGCGGCCGGCAACGATACGTCGGAAGGTGCAATATCGGAGTGCGCGGTCATCGGTTCACCGGGTGAGGATTGGGCGTCATGGCAACAGGATTAAGGTGCCGATCGTGACCCGCTGCGGGCCACGATCGGCGCGCCAGGGTGTTACACCCAGCCGTCCGCCCCGCTGGCCTTCTTGATTGGGCCGGCAAGGTTTTTGGCGAGAGCCATCCACGATGCCTTGACCTTGTCGCGTCCAACGCGGCGGGTGATGCGGTCGACCGAACGGGCCGCATCATCGAGCGCTTCTTTGGGCGACTTGGCGCCGGTCATGCAGGCATGGATCTCCTTGTCGAGAGCATCCTGGTATTCGAAGCCACCCGGCAAACAGAAGTCCGGCACGGTGTTGACCATATTGTCGTACAATGTCTCCAGATACGGGGTGCCATAGGTATCGACGAGCCGCGGCGTCGGATCCTTCATGTGGTTCACCCGATAAGGATCAGAGTAACCTCCAAGATAGGGAATGGCATCAGCGCCGATTGTCGGCGATGTCATCCATTGCGCATAGGCATAAGCAAGTTCGGGATTGGCCGAATATTTTGACACCGCATAGCCGTAGCCCCAGCAGAACAGCCCGGCGTGGAGTTCCGTTCCATCGGCGAGTGTGTCTGAAGGCATGACCGTCGCTGCGATTTTGCCGTGTGTCGCCGGACCGGTCTTCGGATTCATCGAGTACTTATAGCCCGATGGCCAGACGATGTTCATGAAGCCCTCGCCGCGGCCGAACGAATTGTAGTTCGATGACCAGGTGAAAGAAAACGCATCGGGATGGAGATATGCGTTCATTGCGAGCATGTCTTCGAGGGCGGCAAGGCCTTCATCCGAGTTGAACGTCGGGTTCATATCGCCGTCGAAATACAGGCGGCCTTTTGACATCAACCGCTGCATAAACATCCACTTCACATAGTACCGGGAACGATATTCCAGGCTTCCGAAGAAATTGTTCTCCGGATCATGCATGAACGAAGCGATTTCGTAATACTGTTTCCAGGTTTTCGGCATCGTCAGCGGATAACCGAATTTGTCCTCGAACTCCTTGGCCTTGGCTTCGATATAGTCGCCGCGCCCGATCAACGTGATCTGATCGCCGTCATTCAACAGACCGGCAACGCGGCCGTTGTAGAGTTGCGCGTGGTGGCTTGCCGGAAAGACAACGCCAAAATCGGGATTGAACAGTTCCGGATTGTAGGTCTCCGTCCATTCCGTGAGATCGTAGATGACGCCGGAATCGATCCAGTCCGGGTAGGACATGGCGGTCGGCATCATCACATCATAGCGGCCGGTCTTTGCGACCGCTTCCTGCATGCCTTTCGTGTGAACAACCTCATCCGGCTCTTCGATGAACTCAAGCGCAATGCCCAGTTCGTTTTGCCACTTGTCGACATAAGGTGTCATGTTGCCGATTGATCCTGTCGGGATCAAAAGCGTGAGGGTCTTCTTTTCAGCCTTGGCGGCCATTTCCTTTGCAAGTTCCCACGCCCGTTCCTCCGGCCCCGCGATGGCGGCAAGCGCCTTCGATGCACCGAGCGGCGACTGAACGATAAAGTTGGCAACTGCGGTCGACACGCCGAGCGCCGCCATCCGCGACATGAATGTACGCCGGCTTATACTTCCTACATCCAATTTTGTGGCCTCAGACTGGAGTTTATCTCTATTTGACATGGTTCGTTTCCCGTTTAAGTGATCCAGCCCTTGAATAACTGGTCATATTTTGACGTTTGAACGCGACCGAGTTGCTTCAAATCTGTATCGACAAAATGGGTTTATCTATTTCATCAGCGCGCATGCACTGTAGCTCGCGCTCACGATTTCTTTTCTGAACGTCGCGTGGCCAGAATTTATGCATGCTCAGGCATTGAGCATCAGAGCCATTTTGAGATAATTTGAACGAAATTGGCCCTGATACGTGGAATACCGGATGGCGCGGACCGGCTCTTTGGGAACGCTCGTTTCTGTTGATTTGGATCGGGAGGCGGAGGTTCCGATCCACGAACAGATCGCAGACGCCTTGCGCCAGGCGGTGGCGGCTGGCCACCTGCAAAATGGCACCCGCCTACCCTCCACCCGAGCCCTCGCCCGGGACTGGGGCGTCTCCCGAAACACGGTCATGCATGTTTTCGATACACTGACTGGGGAAGGGCTCCTGGCGTCACGTGTCGGCGCGGGCACCTACATTGCCGCCAATCAGCAAGCAGATGATGAAGATGACGGAGCAGCGACACCGGTCGCGCCTTCGCCGGCCAGCACCGGCTATCCCTTTCGAAGATTGTCTGCGCGCGGAAGAAACCTGGTCACCCAAAGCACGGGCGCACTTACGGAAAAGCCCACTCCCTTTATGCCCGACGTTCCGGATCTGAAGTCGTTTCCGATGCGGTCTTGGCTGCGGCTGATGAATGAGGTGACGGGCCGATTGAAGGGCAACATTCTCGTTAACGTCACGAACGCAGGCTATGAACCTCTGCGTGAGGCGATCGTTCACCACCTTAAAGTCACCCGCAAAGTCGATTGTCACACCGATCAGGTCATCATCACGACAGGATCTCAGCAAAGCCTTGACCTTGTGAGCCGGCTGTTACTTGAAAGAGGCGATCCGGTCTGGATAGAGGAACCCGGCTACATTGGCACACGCGCGACTTTGATCGCGAACGGATGCACGGTCTATCCGGTTCAAACAGATCACGACGGCATCAACATCGAGACTGGCCAACGCTCTTTTCCCGCGCCGCGCATGATCGTGACATCGCCGGCGCGCCACTATCCGCTCGGCGGGCGGATGACGCCCGCGCGCAGATCACAAATCCTCGCATATTCCAGAGACTCAGGTGCTTGGATCCTGGAGGACGATTATGACTGCGAGTTCATATACAAGGGGGGAATTCGTTCAGCGATCAAAAGCCAGGACTCTGAAGACCGGGTCATCATGATAGGAACGTTTTCAAAAACGCTTCTACCGTCATTCCGGCTTGGTTTTGTGGTCGCCCCCAAAGATCTCGCGGTCGATTTTGCCCGCGCCAGGGCTGTGATTGACCGGCATGCACCAATTCTTGAGCAGATGGTATTGGCGGAATTCATGCATCGCGGCCTCTATGCTGCTCATCTGCGGCATATGCGCGAGTTGTACCAATCCCGTCAGGCTTGCATGGTGTCGGTCCTAAAGGCGACCGTCGGGTACCAGCCTCCAACGCTGGAACTGGAAAGCGGTATGCATATTGTCTTGCCGTTAAAGGACGAAGTGGATGACCGGGACGTTTCCATGACGCTTTGGGAGCGGGGGGCGACAGCGAGACCTTTGTCGATCTATTATTCTTCGAAAGCGAAACGGAAGGGACTTCTCCTTGGTTTTGCGGCGTTTCAAGCATCAGATATCCACAGCCATGGCCCTCGCCTGACACCGCTGGAGACTTTGGTCAACCGCGCGGACTGAACATTTCGACAAGACGCCTTCATCTCTCAGATCGATTGGAATCGCGCGATTGTTGCTGCGCCAATGATGCGCGTTCGGCAGCCAACCGAACAGGCTATATCGCCTTCCAACCGCGGTCGGCTCAAACCCGGTGACGGCTAAACCACATGATACGAAAGATCATTGCAGCATTTCGTATAATTGCACGCCTTCATACGTATAAATATCTAATCATAAGTAATTATCCGAATGCACCGCATCATACGTAAGTCGTCCATACCTAAGTAGCCTTGAATAAGAGCCCGTTGCTGATACTAAACTCCATTAAAACAACGGCGTAATTCAACACCGATCAAACAACTCAGGTTGAAAGCAGCGAATAGCCGCTTTCAGAACGATACCTTTTGGCCTGTGATCGTAGAAACCGAAGGTGTAGTGCAACATGATCGTTATCGGCTGCAAACGAGTCGGTCATCACATAAGATCGCTTGTTCCGCATCATGCAGACCCCAGCAAAGCCGGCTGGCCGAGTGTTCAGCGCGCTGGCCACGCGGCGCGACACCCCTTATTTGCGCCAGTCTCGCTGAAAGCCAGCCAATCATCACCTGCGCCGACGCCGGAGGAGCCGGCAATGTGCAGACCGCGCACCGAAGCGGTCGCCGCTAAGGGTGTCCTGCGGCCAGATGGCCGAGCCATTTCATCAATCCTTACCTCTCAAACAAAGCCGGACTTTTGGAGGAGTCGTCATGTCCGATAACTCATCGAACAACGCATATTGGGCGGCCAATATGCGGATAATTTTGATCAGCCTCGCAATATGGGCGCTGGTCTCTTTCGGATTCGGGATCTTGCTGCGTCCGATGCTGAGCGGCATCCCCGTTGGCGGCACCGACTTGGGCTTCTGGTTCGCCCAACAAGGCTCAATTCTGGTCTTCCTGGCGATCATCTTTTTCTACGCCTGGCGGATGAACAGACTCGACCGTGAACACGGCGTCGACGAAGAATAAGGACGTTTGGGACCAATGGATCAATTTACCATCAACCTGTTGTTTGTGGGCGCGTCATTTGCGCTTTACATCGGCATCGCGATCTGGGCCCGGGCCGGCTCGACTTCGGAGTTTTACGCGGCCGGCCGGGGCGTCCACCCGGTCACCAATGGGATGGCCACTGCAGCGGACTGGATGTCGGCCGCGTCGTTCATCTCCATGGCCGGTCTGATTGCCTTTACCGGCTATGACAACAGTTCGTTCCTTATGGGCTGGACCGGTGGCTACGTTCTTCTGGCGCTTCTGCTTGCCCCTTATCTTCGCAAGTTCGGCAAATTCACGGTGTCCGAATTCATCGGCGACCGGTTCTACAGCCAGACCGCGCGTATTGTCGCCGTTATCTGTCTGATCGTTGCCTCGGTCACCTATGTGATCGGGCAGATGACCGGCGTGGGCGTGGCGTTTGGCCGGTTCCTTGAGGTGTCCAACACCTTGGGCCTTTTGATCGGCGCGGGCGTTGTCTTCGCGTACGCCGTGTTTGGCGGCATGAAGGGCGTGACCTACACGCAGGTCGCCCAGTATTGTGTGTTGATCACGGCCTACACCATTCCGGCGATCTTCATCTCGCTGCAGTTGACCGGCAATCCGATTCCGGCGCTCGGTCTGTTTGGCGAACACGCCGCTTCCGGCGAACCGCTTCTGACCAAGCTTGATGCGATTGTCACCGAGATCGGCTTCAAGGAGTACACGCTCCACCATGCCGACACGTTCAATATGGTGCTGTTCACCCTGTCGCTCATGATCGGTACGGCTGGTCTGCCGCACGTGATCATGCGCTTCTTCACCGTTCCGCGTGTTGCCGATGCGCGCTGGTCGGCCGGCTGGACCCTGGTCTTTATCGCGCTGCTTTACCTCACCGCACCGGCGGTCGGCGCCATGGCCCGGTTGAACATCACGGAAATGATGTGGCCCAACGGCACCAACGCCCAAGCCGTTTCGATTGAAACGATCGAAAACGATGCGCGCTACGATTGGATGTCCACGTGGCAGAAGACGGGTCTGCTCGACTGGGAAGACAAGAACGGCGACGGCAAGATCCAGTACTACAACGATGCATCCGAGACCATGCAGGCCAAGGCAGCCGAAAACGGCTGGGCCGGCAATGAGCTGACAAAGTTCAACCGCGACATCCTTGTGCTGGCCAATCCTGAGATCGCCAATCTGCCCGGCTGGGTGATCGGCCTGGTCGCCGCGGGCGGGCTAGCGGCCGCCCTGTCGACCGCCGCCGGCTTGTTGCTGGCCATATCATCGGCCGTCTCGCATGACCTCATCAAGGGCGCCATCAATCCGAATATCTCGGAAAAGGGCGAGCTCTTGTCGGCCCGGATCGCCATGGCGGTTGCCATTGTCGTCGCGACTTATCTTGGGCTCAATCCACCCGGATTTGCGGCGCAAACCGTGGCGCTCGCCTTTGGCCTGGCGGCGGCGTCGATCTTCCCGGCATTGATGATGGGCATCTTCTCGACCCGCATCAACAACACCGGCGCGGTCGCCGGGATGCTGGCCGGACTGGTCGTGACGCTGCTCTACATCTTCCTGCACAAGGGCTGGTTCTTCATTCCCGGAACCAACAGCTTCACTGACGCGGAGCCGCTGCTCGGCACGATCAAGTCGACCTCCTTCGGCGCGATCGGGGCAATGGTAAACTTCGCGGTGGCCTATGTTGTGGCCGGAATGACCAAGGAAACGCCGCCGGCGATCAAGGAGTTGGTGGAAAGCGTGCGCATCCCGCGGGGGGCAGGCGCAGCGCACGGTCACTAGTACCTGTCGCGGGCAGCCGGCCTCCGGCTGTCCGCCTCAGTCTGAACCTGTCCTGTCCGGTTCTTTCCGGGCGGGGCCTTTCTTCGTCTTATGAAGGCCGAACACATGTCGTTGAGCCCCGAACGGATCCTGCGGTTTCTGAAATCCGTACATCCCTACGACGGCTTGCCAGTGGATGCGCAGGACGGGCTGGCCGACGCATTCGATGTGTGGGAGGTTGACCCCGGATCCAGCATTTACGAGTTCGGCAATCGACTTCCCGGGCTGTTCATCATCTATGAAGGCGCGGTTGAAGTCAGGGACAAAAACGGCGCCGTCATCAGCCATCTGGGCCTGCACAATTCCTTTGGCGAGCGCGGACTGTTGCGTGATGGCATAGCCGTGACTTCCGCGCGGGCCGACGAAAAGTCCAAACTGCTCGTCCTGCCGCCGCCTGCCTTTCAAAAGCTGCTCGCCGAACACCAGAGCGTGGCGCGTTTCTTCGACCGTGCGCGCAAAACACCATCCGCCCGCAATGACCTTGCGACCAGCCTGGCGCGAACGCTTATGGCGACAAAACCCATTACATGCCCGCCCGAGACGTCCGCACGGGACGCTGCGCGGCAAATGCGTGACAGCCACGTGTCGTCGTTGTGTGTGACCGAAGATAATGGCGCCCTGACCGGGATTGTGACGGTTCGGGATCTTTCGGCCAAGGTCCTGGCCGACGGCCGTCCCCTGGAGACGCCTATTCGAGACGTGATGACCACCGATCCGATCACGTTGGCGCCGTCCGCAATCGGGTCCGATGTCCTTCACTTGATGATGGAACGGCGCATCGGGCATGTGCCGATCGTTGAAGGCGGGCGGTTGGTTGGGATTGTGACACAAACCGATCTGACCCGGTTTCAGGCCGTCAGTTCAGCGGAACTGGTCGGCGAGATCGCCCGCGCCGCTTCGGCAGAAGAGATGGCCAAGGTGACTGCGCAGATCCCCGGACTACTCGTGCAGCTTGTCGCGGGCGGCAGCCGCCACGAGGTGGTGACCCGTTTGATTACCGACATCGCCGATACGGTTACCCGCCGTCTGCTGACACTGGCGGAGGAAAACCTGGGGCCTCCGCCGGCCCGGTACCTTTGGCTGGCGTGCGGCTCCCAGGGCCGCCAGGAACAGACCGGCGTATGCGACCAGGACAACTGCTTGTTTCTCGATGACAGTGTCACGCAGGAAGACCAGGAGGGGTATTTTGCGGCATTCGCGAAATTTGTCTGCGACGGTCTCAACACCTGCGGCTATGTCTATTGCCCCGGCGATATGATGGCGATGAACCCGCGTTGGTGCCAGCCGGTCAATGTGTGGAAAGGCTATTTCGAAGGCTGGATCCGCAAGCCGGACCCGGAAGCACAAATGCTGAGCTCCGTCATGTTCGACTTGCGTCCGATCGGCGGCCACACCGCGCTGTTTGATGACTTGCAAAAGACCACACTCACCGCCGCCAGCCAAAACTCGATCTTCGTGGCACACATGGTGAGCAATTCGCTCAAACACACACCGCCTTTGAACCTGGTACGAGGACTTGCGACGATCCGGTCGGGTGAACACAAGAACGCGCTGGATATGAAACTGAATGGGGTCGTCCCGGTCGTCGATCTGGCGCGGATCTATGCACTGCAAGGACAGATCGAGGCGGTCAATACCCGCGCCCGGCTGGTGGAGTCGCGTGAGAAAGGCCAGCTTAGCAAATCCGGCGCCAGCGATCTTCTGGACGCCTATGATCTGATCGCCGAAAGCCGGCTCTTGCATCAAGCCGGCCTTGTCAAGGACGGGATGCCGCCCGACAACTTTCTGGTACCGTCGACCCTATCGGATTTCGAGCGCAGCCACCTGAGGGATGCTTTCGTTGTGGTCAAGACCATGCAATCGGCCATCGGGCACGGGCGTGGCATTTTGAGTTAGCGGGACGTCACGGGCGCGGATCAGCCAACAAGATCATAACCGCGTCCGGCAGGGAGGAAGAGCATGTTTGTGGAACTGATTGCCACCTTTGTTGCGGGCCTCGCCGCGGCGGGCCTTGTCATGCTGGTCAACAAGGTACTGGGCGGGCGACTGCCGCGTTGGTTCACACCCGTTGGTGCCGGCGCGGCCATGATCCTGACCACGATCGCAAATGAATACGGCTGGTATCCGCGCACAAAAAACACCCTGCCTGACGAAGTCGTTGTGGCAGAGACGGTCGAAAACACGGCATTTTACAGGCCGTGGACCTACATCTGGCCGTTTGTGGAGCGGTTCGCGGCCATCGATACCGCGACCATCCAAACCCACCCCGGACAGCCCGGTGTGAAACTCGCCGACGTCTATTTTTTCGGACGATGGTCGCCGGTCAACAAGCTCCCGGTTCTGGCTGATTGTCCTGGCCAAAGGCGCGCTGCCCTTGCTGACGCGGTGACCTTCCAGAAAGACGGCACCGTGAACGGCGCGGACTGGATCAAGGTTTCGGCCGACGATCCAATCGTTTCCACGATTTGCGGGGTGGGATGATGTTCACCTCACTCAGCCTGCGCTTACGTATCTTCCTTTTGTTCCTCGGTGTGGCCGTCGCCAGTTGGGGCGTCGTCGGCCTGTCGCTGTATCTTGGGTATCACCGCATTTCAGAGGCAGGTGCCGAGTCTGGCCTGGTATTTGCCGGGATCCTCTCGCTGTTCGGCATCATGTCCACGTCCGCCGGTTTCTGGCTGCTGTTCGACGAAAACGTCGCCAAGCCCATTCAACGGATTTCCGCGATCATGCGCACCCGCGCCCATGCCGATGTTGACGCCTCCCTCGACATGCATGAAGCGCGTTACCTTGGTGATCTTGCCCCTGCGATCCACGCAGTGACCGGGAAGCTCTCGGAGGCGTCGGCGAATGCCGAAGAGATCGTCGCCATGCACACCGCGCAACTGATGGCCGAACGGGCGCATCTTGCCATTCTCCTGACAGAAATCCCCGTCGCGATCGTCCTGGTCAGTCCGCGGCATCAGATCATGCTTTACGACGGACAAGCGGCCGATGTTTTGGGCCAGGTACATGTCCCCCGGCTCAGTGCATCCATATTCGACTATTTTGTCGAGGAGGACCTACGCGCCGCCCACGCACAGCTCACCGGCAAACGCTCGGAAATCAAGGCCGACGCCCGGGGGACCCGGGGCAACCTGTCTTTCGAGTTGCGGCTGAAAAAGCTCAGCCAGGCATCAGGATACATGATCCTCATCGACAGCACGCATGCCCGGATCGCACCGGATGAAGCGCGTCCGCTGATCTATGATTTTGACCTGACCGAACATGACGCGGAACGGGCGATCGAACACAGGCCGCTGAAGGATCTGAGCTTCGTTGTCTTCGACACGGAAACCACCGGACTCATGCCAAACAATGACGAAATCGTGCAAATCGGCGCCGTGCGCGTGGTCAACGGCCGGATTGTGCCTGGCGAGATGATGGACCAGCTGGTGAATCCGGGCCGCCGCATTCCGCCCGCTTCGACCAAGGTTCACGGCGTTACCGATACGATGGTGCATGACGCACCGCATGCCCCGCACGCGGTGTCTCAGCTCCATGCGTTCGCACGGGGCGCCGTGGTGGTCGCACACAATGCGCCTTTTGACATGGCTTTCCTGCACCGCCACGGAAAGGCGTCAGGGCTCACCTGGGATCATCCGATCCTGGATACCGTGCTGTTGTCAGCGGTGATATTCGGCGCCAATGATAAGCACACCTTGGACGCCCTGTGCGAGCGGCTGACCATCACGATCCCGCCGGCGATCCGCCATACCGCGTTGGGCGATGCGCAAGCGACCGCCGAAGCGCTGTGCAAAATGCTACCCATTCTGGCCTCGCGCGGGTTGACGACATTTGGCGACGTCATTCAAGAAACCCGCAAACACGGACGCCTGCTGAAGGACTTGAACTGACGAGCCGGTTCGGGCGGCGGAGTTGACGATCGTCCGAAGGGGATCAGCCTTTGGCCTTCGGTTTAACCCAAAGCAGCGGACGTGGGATCGCCGGAAAACAACCGTGTGAATGTATGGAATTCAGGCCGCCACGCGGGTCCGGATCCAGCGGTCGACGGCTTGCCATTCGGTCTCTGACAAAAAGATGCCGTGTTTCGTCCGCCGCAACAAAATATCTTCCGCGGTTTCGGCCCATTCCGCCTCGATCAGCCAGCGGGCTTCCCGTTCATAGAACAAGCCGCCGAAATGCGTTCCGAGATCTTTGAGGCTGCTCGCATTCCCGAGCAACCGGCGCGCATTGGTTCCGTAGCTGCGGACATAATGGCCGGCAAGATCATCTGGCAGCCACGAGAATTCTTTGATGAATGCTTCGTGCCATTGATCGAACAGTCCACCTGGAGCATCTCCGCCCGGGAGCGGAGCATCGGCGGTCCAGTCAGAACCCATCTCCTGGAAATACGGGCGCAGCCGCGCCAGAGCATGCTCTGCAAGTTTCCGGTATGTGGTCAGTTTTCCGCCGAATGCCGACAGGATCGGCGGGCCGCCGGCGCCGGCCGACAATTCGAACTCATAGTCCCGGGTCACCGCGGACGCGCCTTTTCGGGCATCGTCATCGAACAACGGCCGGACGCCGGAATAGCTCCGGATGACATGCTCGGCCGTAAGATCCGTGTCGAAGTAGGTGTTCAGGACACGGAGCAAATAGTCGATTTCATCCGCGTCAATCGCGACGTTCTCCGGCCGGTCGTTAAAGGCGATATCGGTGGTACCGACGAGCGCAAGGTCGTCGAAATAAGGATTGACGAAGATCAGCCGCTTGTCCTTTGCCTGCAGGACGAAGCCATGATCGCCCTCCCACCATTTCTTCAAGATGATATGGCTGCCCTTGACGAGGCGGATCTGTTTGCTGCTGTTCACGCCGGCAACGTTCCCCAATACCGTCTCCACCCAGGGTCCCGCCCCGTTGAAGATGGCTTTGGCGCGAACTTCTTGAGACGCGCCGGTCCGGCGATCCCGAACCTGAACACACCAGTGCTCCCGCTCGCGCCGGGCCGAGATCACTTCAGTGCGGGTCCTGATCTCCGCACCGAGCCGGGCCGCATCGACTGCGTTGAGTACGACAAGGCGGGAATCGTCCACCCAAACATCGTAGTAGGCAAAGCCGTGCTTGAAGCCGTCCCGCAATGACCCGCCCTCCGGCACCCGGTCCAGCCGCAGCGCAGTGGTCGGCGGGATCGTCTTCCGTCCGCCAAGGTGATCGTACAAAAACAAGCCGAGACGAATAAACCAGCGAGGCCTTTGCCCCGGGCTGTGCGGCAGAACCAGTTTCAGCGGCTTGGTCAATTGCGGCGCAATCTTGAGAATGACCTCCCGTTCAATCAGCGCCTCGCGCACGAGCCGAAACTCGAAATACTCCAGATACCGCAGCCCGCCATGAATGTACTTGCCCGACCGCGAGGATGTGCCTTCCGATAGGTCACCCTTTTCCGCCAGGAAGACAGAAAGTCCCCGGCCAGCGGCGTCGCGCGCCACGCCGACACCGTTGATGCCGCCGCCGATGACCAGAAGATCGAAAGGCGTCGTCATCGACCTATGCTTTCTCGCTGGCTTTACGCCGGCGCGGCCTGGACGTCTGTGTGATCTTTTTATGATCCTCCTGCACGCCATAGGATCCGAAAGCTTTGGCGGTTTCGGCGATCTGCGCGTCGCTCAAGAGCACCGGTCCGCCAATCAGCAAAGTGTTGTAATACTGGCGCGCGATCGTCTCCAATTCGACCGCAAGCCACATGGCCTTGTCCAACGTCGCACCGATCGCAATCGATCCATGGTTGGCAAGAAGGCATGCGTTCCGTCCTTCCAGCGCGGTCAAGGCGGTCTCGGAAAGCTCCGCCGTTCCAAAGGTCGCGTAGTCTGAACACCTGACATCCGTGCCGCCAAACGCCGCCATCATGTAGTGCACGGGCGGGATGTTCTTTCGGGCGATTGCAAGTGCCGTACAATAGGTCGGATGGGCGTGGACGACAGCGCCCGCCTCGGGCCTTTTCGCGAGGATATCGAAGTGGAACCGCCATTCGGTCGACGGCTTGAGCGGCCCGTCCCACGCGCCATACGTCCCATCGAACGGCATCGAGGCGACCATCTCCGGCGTCATCTCCTCGTAAGGGGTCGCCGACGGCGTGATCAGCATCCGGTCCTTGTACCGGACAGATATGTTCCCGGATGTGCCCTGATTGAGGCCGGACGAATTCATGAAGCGGCATTTTTCGATAATGGCCGCCCGAACAGCCATCTCTTCTTTTGTTATTGCCATTCCTTCAGCTCCTTAACACGGATTAAGCGGTGGTTCGCCGTTGATCCAACGGCGCACTTCTTCCGCGGCCTTCGATGCGGCGATCTTCACGGTTTTCAATGAGGCACCAGCGATATGCGGCGTTAGCGTGACATTGGGCAGCCGCAGCAGCGGCCAGTCCGGCGGGGTCGGTTCGATCGAAAACGTCTCTAGCATCGCCCCGCGCAAATGTCCCGATGTGAGCGCCTCGTAAAGGGCGTCATAATCCATCAGCGGACCCCGCGCGGTATTGACCAGGACGGCGCCCGGCTTCATTTGCGACAGGGTATCCGTGTTCATCATCTGCCGGGTTTCATCGGTTACCCGCGGATGGAGCGACACGACATCGCTTCTCGACAGGAGCGTCGTCAGGTCCACCAGTTCAACACCGGCATTGCGATCTTCAGGCGAGAGTTGAACATACGGATCGCAAACCAGCACCTTGCATTCAAAGGCCCGCAACAGCTTGACCACACGCGTTCCAATGTTTCCGTATCCAATCACACCGACGACCAGCTCCGACAGTTCTTCCCCGGCAACATCGGCGCGATAAAGATCGCCGCGATAGTCGCCGTTGCGCAGGGCATCGTGTCCGCGCGTGATGTTGCGCGTTTCCGCCAAAATGGCCCCGATCGTGAATTCGGCAACGGCGGAGGCATTCCGTCCCGGCGTATTGACAACCAGAACACCGGCCGATTCCGCCGCGTTCATGTCAATGTTGACGGGTCCGCCCCGCGAGACCGCGACGAGTCCCAGATTGGGAAGGGCATCCAGCATGGATGATGAAAGCGGCGCCAGATGCGTCACCAGCACCGATGCGGTGCCGATGTGATCAACCACTTCGTCCGGCGTTCCCATATACTCCTTGAGACCTTCCATCCCGGACACCGCATAGCCGTGTTCCATCGGTTCGTCCGGCCAGGGAAGGTCCAGCTTCCGGCATGTGATCCCGGCATCGCCACACGCCTGAGTCAACGCGGCTTCAAACATGTCGGATTGCATGAAGCGATCGCCAATGATCGCGATCTCAACACTCAATTGACCGTCCTCCCGGTGCAAGCCTGCCGTTCCCACACCGGCGCAAGCGCATGCCGGGTGGCGACATAAACGTCAAAAAGCTCGCGATAGTGGCGGGCCAGTTCCGCATCGGGCGGCTCCGGCGTGTTCAACAACGGAAGGATCCAGCTCTTTGATACAGCCTCGATATCCGGGAAAACGCCTGCCGCCACAGCAGCGATCATGACCGCCCCGGCAGCCCCTGCCTCGGGTTGGTCCACCGTCCGTGTTGGTGTGTTTAAGGCGGCGGAGAGGATTTTCCGCAGCGCCGAGGATTGCGCGGCCCCGCCGCTCAGACGTATTTCGCCCGGCATCTCGCCCATCACCGCATAACAGTCACGCGACGCGAAGGCGAGACCTTCGTAGACGGCCCGCACCATGCCAAACCAGTCCGTTTGTTGATTGAGCCCGGTGAAACTCGCGCGCGCATAAGGCTCGGCGAACGGGCCACGCTCGCCCGCCTCGGAAATGTAAGGGTGATAGAGGGCCGCCCCGGGCCGCGCGGCTAGGACGCGGTCGTCAAGCTTGTCGAGCAAATCCGAATGGGACCGCGCAAGCCCGTGCGAGGCAAGCACCTGTGACGCGAGCCCGAGCATCCAGTCAATATTCAGCGTTGCCGCCATATTGGTCTGCATTTGCGCAAGCTGAGTGCCCGGCAATGTCATCGTGTATCCGGATCGCTCCGCGTTCAAATGAACGTCCTTCGGGTCCGGCACGAAACGGATATGCACGCCCGTCGATCCCAAGACAGTCAGACCTGGCCGTTGCTGGGGGTCGTACAAACCGCCACCCAGCGCACTGCACATGACATCGACATAGGCCAGCGATACCGGCAACCCTTCCGGCAATCCGGTTGCCCGCGCAGCCGATGCCGACAGCGGATGGGCTTCAACAGCGCCATCGACGATCGGCGGAAGCAAGTGGCGAAGGTCGGAAAGATCGAGCGCGCCAACAACGTTCTCGCAATATCCGCGCGTCCTGAAATCTCCGAACGTAAACACGCCTTCGGACGGATCCGCCGCGCGGATGCCGGTCAGGTTGAAATAAATCCAATCCTTGCAGTGAAACGCGGTCGCCGCCTTGGCCAGAAGATCCGGAGCATTGCACTTCATCCACCGCAGATGCGTCCGCATCTGGCACACATTCACGCCTGTGCCTGTCTTTTCGTAGATGACGCCGATACCGTCCGATGACGCGATCTCCCGGGCCTCGGCGACGGCGCGCGCATCCAGCCAGAGCCAGGCGTCGTGGACCGGTTCGCCGTTTGCATCGACAAGCCACGTGCCGTCGCCCTGCCCGGTCACGGCGAGCGCGAGAACCCGCTGGGCCAGGCCGTCGACGCGCTCGGTGAGTTCGCGCAGCACATTCGCCGTGTCGCGCCATGTTCGGCCCATGTCCTGGACGACACCGCCACCCGGTTCATTGACATAAGCGTTGCGCCGGCTCGCGATCGCGACCTGCCGGCCGGACAGATCGAAAGCGACGGCCTTGATGACCGAGGTTCCCGCATCGATGCCGATGAGGATATCCTGCCTCATGCCGCCACCTTTCCGTGACCGATGGCCACCCCGGTGTCCGCATCGAAAATGTGCAAATCCTCCGCGCTGATCGCGATCGACGCGGTGTTTCCGGGCGCAAACCGCGCCCGGTCATGAATGACAGATACAAGTGTCCGGCTGGCAAACTGGGCCGCGATGTGGGTTTGATCCCCGAGCCATTGAACGACGGAGACCGTCACCGGCAGGCCACCATCAACCAGGCGGACCGCGTGCGGACGGATGCCCAGACACACATCGCTTTCCTGCGATAGCCGCGACCGGAGATCTGGGGGAAAAATCGCGGCTGGGTATTTCAAGCTGACACCGGACCCCAAATCGAAGACCGTCTCGCGTTCCGAGCTGCTGACACGGGCGGGGAACACGTTCATCGGTGGTTCTCCAATGAACGTGCCAGTGAACAGATTTGCGGGGCGGTCCTTGAGCTTTGCCGGCGTATCATATTGCTGGAGGATGCCTTCCTCCATGACGGCGATGCGATCGGCGAGCGCGTTTGCCTCGGTTTGATCATGCGTCACCAGGATCGCCGTCAGCCGCCGTTCGTGGATGAAATGCTTGATCCGGCCGCGCAGCAACGCCCGCAATTGTGGCTCAAGCTGGCCCATCGGCTCGTCGAGAAGATGAAGATCCGCGTCACGCACGAGGGCACGCGCGAGGCTGGCGCGCTGCTGCTGCCCGCCTGAGATCGAAGCCGGATAACGCTCCAGAACATCCGATATTTCCATCAACTCGGCGATTTCGGCGACGCGACGCGCAGCCTCGTCGGGGCTGATCCTTTGTGACTTCAAGGCGAATGCGATGTTTTCGCGCACGGTCAGTGGCGGATAGAGGGAGTAACCCTCAAATGCCATCGCGACGCCACGTTTTGCGGGCGGTAAATGCTGGATCTCCCGTCCCGCAATCTTGATTTTTCCTTTGGTGACGCCTTCAAATCCGGCGACCATCCGCAGCGTGGACGTTTTTCCGCAGCCGGACGATCCGAGCAGAGCGACGATTTCGCCTTCATTGACCGTCAAACTGAGGTCTTCAACCGCGCGGACCGCGTTGGGCCGTCCAAAACCGTAGACCTTGTCGACATCGATGAGTTCAAGGACCGGTGGTCTCATGCGGCGGCCTCCGTCCGTCCGGATTCGCCTTCAGGAACGATCCGCTGCCCGTTCTGGCGATCAAAGAGCAGGAGCGCCCGCCAGTTGACACTGACGAACGCGGACTCGCCTTCCGCCGGGCCCGGCATGCCGGCCGGCCTTGATACGAGGACTTCCCGCCCGCGTTTGGTCAGCGCCAAAGTGACGGTCTTTTCGTTGAACGGGGTCTCGGCCTCGATCACGACCGGAATGCCGGTTTCCAGGTCCGTGAACGCCAGCGCCTCCGGCCGCAGACCGAGCGTGCAGGGCTTGCCGACTGCGGCGTCGTAGCCGTCGCCGAGCGGGATCCTCTGATCGGACAGCGTGATGTAAATCCCGCGCTCATCGCGTTCTGGCACGACGTCCAGGAGATTGATTGTCGGGTCGCCAAAGAGTTCGGAAATCCCGATCGTCGCAGGACGGAGGTAGATGTCCTCCGGGGTTCCGGCCTGAACGATACGGCCGCCATCCAGAACCGCGATCTGATCACCAAACGCCATCGCCTCCTTGTAGTCCTGGGTCACGTAAATGACCGTCGCACCTTGATCAGCCAAAAGGCGCGGCAGCTCGAGCCGCATTTCGTAGCGCAGTTTGGCATCGACGTTCCTGAGCGGATCGTCGAGCAACAGATAATGGGGCTGCGCGACCAGCGCCCGCGCCAGCGAGGTTCGCTGCTTCTGGCCGTTGGACAGCGCCTTGGGCGGGTGGCTGAGCACATGATCGATCTTTAAAAGCCGCGCGACCGCGTCGACGCCCTGGCGAACGATCGTCTTGGTGCTTCGCCGGGCTTTGAGCGGGCTTGCGATGTTTTCTTCCGCTGTCATGTGTGGAAACAGGGCGAAATTCTGGAATGCCATGCCCACACCGCGGTCTTCCGGCTCAAACCCGGTAACATCCACGCCGCCAAGGACAACCTTTCCCGCGTCCGGGTCGACTGCCCCGGCGATGCATCGCAACAGAACGGTCTTCCCCGCGCCCGAAGGTCCGAACAGGACCAGCATCCGGCCTTCCGGCACGGTCAGCGAGACACCGTCCAGAACGGTTTCGCTCTTGTAGCTCTTGGACAGATTTTCCAGGACAATCCCGTTCATGCCGTCAGCCTTTCACCGCGCCGAGTGACAGTCCCTCAACGAGGTAACGTTGCGCATAGAGCGCCAGCAAAAGCGTCGGCGTGATCGACAAAACAATCGCGGCCGCGATCTGCCCGTATTGGATCCCGGACGCGGTGACGAACGCGAGTGCGCCGACGGTCACCGGCTGCTTGTCCGCCGAGGCCAGAACCAACGCGAAGATGAAGTTGTTCCAGGCGAAGATGAAGGCCAGGAGGCCGGCCGCCGCGATGCCGGGCCCGGCAAGTGGCAGTGCTATTTTTCGGAACGTTGCCGCCCAACTGTGACCGGCGATCCGGTATGCGTGCTCCACATCGGCGGGAATGTCCTCGAAATATCCGCGCACGATCCAAAGGATCAAAGGCAGCACAATAAGCTGGTAGACCCAGATCAATCCGACATAGGTGTTTGCCAGGCCGATTTGCTGAAAATAAATCGTGAGCGGCAACAACACCAGCAGCGGCGGTGCAAAGCGAAAGCTCAAAAGCGTGAAGGCAATGTCCTCCGAGCCGCGGAATTTCAATCGGGCAAAGGCATAGGCTGCCGGAACACCAAGCAGCAATCCGACCGCCACGGACGACACCGACAGGAAGAACGAATTCCATAAATTGCGCATGAACTCGAACTCCAGCAAACCGGCATTGGTTTCCAGCTTGCCGGTGATCAAGGCGCTATAGTTCGACATCGTCGGCTCGAACACGATCGAGGGCGGCACCCGCAAGATTGTCTCGTTGGTCTGAAAGCTCATCAAAAAGATCCAGAAGATCGGAAACATGAAAAACAGAATGACCAGCGTGATCGCGATACCGCGCAAGATCCGTTCGATCGGCGAGATGGTTATCAAGATCGCCTCCTAAATCGCGCCGCGCTGCTTTTCCCGCAGCCGCAACCAGTTTTTGACGAAGATGTTGGACAGCAGGTAGGTGATCACCCAAAGGATCATCAAGAGCGCCGCCGAGCGTCCGACATTGGTTGATTGAAAGAAGTTCAAATAGGCTTCCACCTGGAACACGGTGAGTTTGTCTCCCGGTCCGCCCTGGGTCATGGCGTAAATGATGTCGAACTGCTGGATGCTCTCGATCATCCGGAAAAGGGTCGCTGTCAGCAAAAATGGCGTCAGCATGGGCAGCGTGATCCGCCAGAACACGAACAGGCGCGGCACGCCGTCGAGCGCCGCGGCTTCGAAGGGTTGCCGGGGCAACGACCGAAGCCCTGCCAGAAGCAGGATCATGATGAACGGGGTATAGACCCACACATCGACCAGGACGACCGTTAGCATCGCGGTCGACGGGTCGGACGCCCAGCGGAAATCCTCGATGCCAATCAGCGTTGCGAAGTAACTCAAAATGCCAAAGCCCGGGTTGGTCATCAGCTTCCACATCAACGACGCAAGAGCCGGGGCCGTCATCAACGGCATCAGCAGCATGATCGACACGAAATTGTTGAAACGCGTACGCCGTTGCAAAAGCAGGGCAATCCCAAGACCCAGAAGCAACTCGATGCCGACCGTTAAAAACGCGTAGGTCATGGACACCTGCAAGGTGTTCCAAAACGACGGATCTGACAAAAAGTTCAGATAGTTCTCGCCCCAGTTCCATTTTCGCGCCCAAGGCTGCGACAGGCGGTAACGCTGCAACGAATAGGCAACGGCGGTGAAGAAGGGGATCAAGATGCCGATGCACGCCAGAAGCGCGGGCAAGCTGAGCAGATAGGGCAGCGCCTTGCGGCTGATGCGCACGCGCCGCCTCGGCACCCGGTCTAGGACCGCATCGGTCATCGCATGGTTCTCCAGCGTCCTTGTGGACGCAGCAGGGGCATTTGGATTGTTATCTTGGAATAGTGAGCGCGCAATGCGCGCTCACTGTGTATTCGGATCAGCCCAAGCCGGCATCTTTCAGCTGACGGTCGATGCTGGCGGCCAATTGATCAAGGCCCTCGTCGACGGGCACTTCCTTGGCGACCATCTTCTGCAGCGTCGCCGCCCATTCCGTTGTCACATCAAAGAACAAGGGTTGGGCCGTGAACTTGATCGACGCGCCGGGAGCGGAAACGTCATGCATTTCCACGTAGCCCGGATAGCTCCCCGAAAGCCGTGCCCGGAAGTCGGCATCATCCCACACCGACTGACGCACGGGATTGACGAAGTCCATTTCGGCCGCACCGAACAATCCATGTTCAGGACCGGACGCCCACTGCATGAAGTACCAGGTCGCGTCGAGATCCTTGGAGAATTTCGACATGGCGAGCGACCAGATCCAGATGTTGGGTGTGGGTGCCCCGTTGCCGGAGGCCGCGAACGGCGCGTAGGCCAGTTTTCCGGCCATGGCGTTGTCGCCGCCATTCATGAAGTATCCGAGAATATCGGCGTCGTAGATCATCGCCGACTTGCCGGCGCCCAGATCGGTCCCGACCTGATACCAGGTGTGCGTCGACCAGTCCGCGGCGCCAGAATCCTGGATCATTTTCACCCATTTGGCGTGAAAAGCCTTTGAACCGGCCGTGTTCATTGCCGCCGACAATTTGCCGTCGTCAGAGACATTCAGGTCAATCTCGCCCATATTGGCATAAGCCGACAGGAATCCTGGATGGATGGTTGCCCACGACCGGGACCCACGCACGCCAATGCCGTAAATGCCGTCGTTGCCCGCCTGTGCCCTTGCCGCGGCTTCGATCATTTCGTCCATGTTGGTCGGGACGGCGGCGCCGGCCTTTTCCATCATGCCCGCGTTATAGGCCAGATTGTTCTGCTCATAGCCCCACGGGATGCACCACTGCTTGGCATCGTCCGATCCGAGTTCGCCGCCCGGGCGGCCGTTCCAAGCGCATGATTTCCGCACGCCTTCCAGCATGTCGGTCCAGTTGTAGCCCGGGTTCGTCTTGGACGAATCCTGGATCCATTCGTTGTGGTCGACGATCCAGCCGGCCGGCCCGTAGGTCCAGGTCATGTAGGCGCCGGTCATGAAGGCGTCGTATTCGCTCGAACGGGACGACAGTGCTGCCGTCACCTTGTCGAAGTAAACGTCTTCGGGGAACACATCGTAGCTGACGTCCATGCCGGTCAGCGCCTTGAAGTTGTCAAGGTTAGCGATCATGGCGTCGGTGTAAGGATGCTTGTTTAACAGCAGCTTGATGCCCTTGCCGGAGTGTTTCTTCCAGTCGAAATCGGCGGCCAGAGCCTGCGTCTGCATCATGTTAAAAAGCGTGCCGGCCGTTGCGCCGGTAACGCCCAGCGCGGCCAGGCCGCGGATTAGGCCCCGCCGGCTGAGTTGGCCGCGTTGCCACGCGCTGATGAGGTCCTTTTGCTTTTCGTACATGCTGCTCCTCCCTATCGCCCACAGATTGTGGAGTTATGGTGCCTCCGTGGCATCAAGCTCATGGACAAGACTGCGAGCGGTCGCCTCATCCAAAAGCAGTCCGGACAGAAGCTTGCTGCGCAGGACAGCCCGGATAGCATCGCGTTTATCGTCTCCCCCTGCGATCGCCACCACTTCCTTGTCCCTCAAGGCTTCAAGCTCAAGTGCCATGACCCGGTCATTCAGCGGCGTCTCCATGATGCTGCCGCTTTCATCTATGAACTGGCCGAGGACTTCGGCCTGGGCGCCGTGCTCTTGAAGCCAGGTCGTCAGCTCCGAACCGGCAATCGACCTGAGCGAGGCGGCGTGACCGGTCTTCACCTCACCAATCCCGACGAACGCGATCGTCGCCTCGCGCATCAGCCTGATCGTTCCGGTCATGCCCGATTGCGCGTTCAACACCGCCTTGTCCTCTGGCTTGTCGACAAACAGCGGCACTGGCATGAGATAGGCTTCAGCGCCTGTCTTGCGCGCCAACCCGTGGATGACGTCGTATGGATTGGCCGCGAAGGAGCGTGTCAGCCCGCCCAGCATCGAGACAATCCGCACAGCCTTGGCCGCGCAGCGTGCCATGGCTTCGACCGAGGCGGCAATTGTGCGTCCGTGGCTGACACCGATCACCGAATGCGCGCCTGAGCTGACCGTGTTTGAAAGCCATTCGCCACCGATCACGCTGAGCGTCCGAAGCGGGAGCGGCCCCTCCTCCGGCACGCTCATGGCGACGCGGCACATCTTCAGCCCGTACGCTTCCATCAGACGCGTTTCGAGCGCGACGCAATCGGACGGCTGCAAGTCCACCGACACCCGCACGAGGCCAAGCTTCTGGGCGCGGGCAATTTGCCGGTGCGCGCGGGTCACCGGGACGTTCAGGCGTTTCGCCACTTCGCTTTGCGTCAGGCCGCCCACGAAATGCAGCCAGGCAGCCCGAGCAGCCATGTCCAGGTCGAGGACACTGTCGACGGCGGCCGTTTCCTTCACGTTCAAACGCCACTCCTGAATCTTGAATTATATTTCATTACTGAATTTTTTTTCATATCGCTTTTTTTGTCAATGAGAATCGCCGAAGGAACGTGGTGCGATGCAGCGGTGTCAAGGGAGCAAGTGGTTCGCACTTGCGGCAGCGATCCGGGGCTCCAACCGGTTAGACCTCGCCCAACATCTGGCCAGACCTCAGATTTCATTGCTCCCGTTTTGGAAAGCCCTTTCGCGCCGCGCCGCAGCGAAATTCGACGGCCGTGATCACCTGAAAGCGCAAGACTCATCCCCAAGAGCCGCGATCGCGTGCAGTCATTTCGGGCTGATACCGGTCGACGAAGCCGGTTGGCAGGCGCGGATTGTTTGGACCACGGGTTGGTGGCATGTGGCACGCCATGGTCCGCCTCCCTCGCCAAGAGAGCGGTCTAAGACGTGCGGCGGCCCCTCGCGAAAGCCCCTCTGAAATGCCGCCCTTTTCCGTCAAAACAAAATAATCCAAACGTTTGTATTGATGTTTTTCAGCCATTCTGGTGTTCTAGGTGAAGCCATTTGTCGAGGTGGCTCACATTGGGAGGAAGAGCGATGATCGACGCACGCAAAACGGGCGTGACGACGCGCCTTGGGCTGACCGCCGTTGCTGTCCTATTAAGCGCAATAATCGCGTCAACGAGCCTTGTCACAGCGCAAGACGCCTGTTTGGGGACCGCCGAGGCACTCCATTTGACCGATGCGCAAAAGGCAGATCTGAAAAGCCGAAATCTCAGGTTCGGATTTCTCACCAACAACATTTCCGACGACTTCAGCCGCACGCTTGTGAAGGGCGGCGAGGACTACGCCGCGGAGGTGGGAGTCGAGCTGATCGTGAATTCGGCGGATTTCGATGCCAACACCCAGTTGTCCCAGTTCGACGCCCTGGTTCAGCAGCAGGTTGACGGCATCTTTCTCACAGCCGTTGACGCCGGGTCGATTGGTCAAGCCGTGCGCCGGGCCAATACAGCCGATATCCCTGTATTCATCGTGGGCGGCGCGCCGGCACGCGGCGACGTAATATCGGTGATGAATGCCTCCTCCTATCAGGGCTCCTACGACGCCGGCATTGCGCTGATGGACAAAATCGGCACGTCGAACGCCAAAATCGCCGTGCTCGGGATCCCGTTTGCCCTGCAAACCATCCGCGATCGGGAAAAGGGCATTCTTGATGCGATCGGGGCGCGCGGCGGTCAGTTGATATCCATGCAATCCGACTTCAGTCAGGACACGCTCCTGCAATTGGCCACCAATGTCATTCAGGCCAACGAAGACCTTGCCGGAATATTTGCGACGTGGAGCCTGGCGGTGAATGCGGCGACCGAGGCGGTCAAGCAGTCCGGCCGGGACATTCCAATCGCAGGCTATGATTCAGAGGCACCGGGTTATGCCGAACTCGCCAGCGGATCGACCCCGATTGTGGCCTTGTCCGGCCAGCAGGCGGCTGTTCAGGGCCGGGCCGCGATCGAAGGATTGGCGCAGGCGATCTTCGGGGCGACGTTGTGCGAGGAGATCATCACGCCCAACCTTCTCGTCACCGCCGACAACCACAAGGACATGTGGCCTGTCCAATATCCCGGCACACCAGCACCTTGGGAATAAGACCGGCAAAAACAGCCAACACCAATTGGACGGAGACTGGCCGCCATTCGGCCGGTCTCCGGAGTCGGGCCCATGACCGAATCCCTTGAACTCCACGCGGTTTCCAAGCGGTTTCCA
Source organism: Roseibium sp. (assembly GCA_017643215.1). Classification (GTDB taxonomy): domain Bacteria; phylum Pseudomonadota; class Alphaproteobacteria; order Rhizobiales; family Stappiaceae; genus Roseibium. The sequence goes on from JAEPNV010000007.1 coordinate 110,675, forward strand.
GGCGTTCTGGCGCTGGATGGCGTGTCGTTGCGGGTCCTGCCCGGCGAGGTTCACGCCGTCATGGGGGAAAACGGGGCCGGCAAATCCACGCTTATGAAGATCGCGGCCGGGATCCACACACCCGACAGCGGCTCCATTGTTTTGGATGGACAGTCCCTCACCTTCCGCGGGCCACATGATGCGGCTCTTGCGGGCATCAGCACCGTCTTCCAGGAATTGACGGTTCTGGAAAACAGGGACGTGGCGCACAACGTCATGGTTGGCCGGGAGCCGGTCCGCATGGGCGGGCTGCTCGTTGACCGAAAGAGCCTTTACCGCCAAGCGCAGGCCGTGCTCGACCGGCTGGGCATTGATCTTTCGGCCGAAACGCCGGTTGCAAGTCTTTCTGCCGGCGAGCGTCAGATGATCGAGATTGCGCGGGCTTGCGCGGTCAATCCCAAAGTGTTGATCCTGGATGAGCCGACTTCATCCCTTGGACGGGAGGAAGAACTGGTCTTGTTCGCGCTGATCGACCGGTTGCGCGGCCAGGGGACTTCCATCATCTACATCACGCATCGCATGTCCGAAGTGTTCCAACTGGCCGACAGGATCACGGTCTTGCGCGACGGCCGTCGGGTTGCCACCGGTCCGACCGGAGACTTTTCCAAGGACAGTCTCATTAAGGCGATGGTCGGAAGGGATGTCCCCGAGCGCCGGCATGGTGTCACCGTGGACAATCTGCCGATCGCGCTTGAGGCCGCGGACCTTGGACGCCGCGGCCATGTGAAGAACGCGACGTTCACGCTTCATGCCGGCGAGGTTCTGGGCGTGGCCGGCCTCATGGGTGCTGGACGAACGGAACTGGCCCGTCTTCTGGCCGGGATCGACCGTCCTGACCATGGCCACATGCGTTTGTTCGGCGAGGAGTTTGCGCCATCCGGTGTAAAGGACGCCGCGGCCCGGGGCGTGGCATACGTTTCCGAAGATCGCAAGCAGCTCGGCCTGCTTTTGTCGCTCACTGTCGCCGATAACATCGCCTTGCCAGCGCTTCGGCGATTTTCGGGATTAGCCGGACTTTTGTCCTTCACGAAGCTGCGTGCGTTTGCGCGCAAATGGATGGAAGAGCTGAGCGTCAAGGCCAAGACCCCGGATACGGTGGTCAACACGCTGTCCGGTGGCAACCAGCAAAAGGTTGTTCTTGCAAAATGGTTGTCGACCGAGCCCCGTGTGCTTCTTCTCGATGAGCCGACGCGCGGGGTCGATGTCGGCGCAAAAGCGGAAATCCACCAGCGCATCCGCAATCTGGCGGACAGCGGCGTGGCGGTCCTGGCGATCTCCTCCGAATTGCCGGAGATTCTGGCGATTTCAGACCGGGTCCTGGTGATGGCACAAGGCAGGATCGCCGGCATCGTCAACGCGGAAGACGCGACGGAAGAAAGCCTGCTGGAGCTTGCATTTTCCGAAATGGGGGCGGATGCAGCGTGACGATGGCGCAAGAAACAGCTCGCACGCACGGTCTGGCGCAATGGGTTCGCGACCTTCTGCCCTATGCGGGGCTGGTCTTACTCATCGTGTATTTCTCCTTTGCCAGCGACTTCTTCTTCAACCTGCGCAATTTCGAGAGACTGGCAACGGATTCCGCCACACTGATCCTCGTCGCGCTTGGCATGACGCTGGTGATCCTTGTTGCGGAAATCGACCTTTCCGTCGGTGCTGTGGTGGCACTTTTGTCGGTCGTGGTCGCGCAGGCGATGGCCGCCGGGATTCCCTGGCATTTGTCTGTCTTATTGATCCTGTGCCTGTCCGTGCTCATTGGCGCGTTCAATGGCGTGATCACGGTCATCGGACAAATTCCGTCCTTCATTGTCACGCTCGGCACCATGGCCATCGCGACCGGGGCCGCTTTTGTTTTTACAGGCTCAATCTCGGTTCCGATTGCTGACGACACCTTCTTGGACCTGTTTTATTCCGACACCGTTTGGGGCATTCCGGTCCCGCTCTTGATCGTGATTATCGCGTTTGCCGGGTCTTTGCTCCAACTGCAACGCACCGCCTTTGGCCGCGAACTGTTTGCCATCGGTACCAATATCGAGGCGGCACGGCTGTCCGGCGTCGCTGTCAAGCGCAACAAGATCGCGGTCTTTGCGATCATGGGCTTCCTTGTCGGCTGGGCATCCGTCTTGAGCGCCTCGCGGCTTGGCAGCGGTGCGCCGGGATCAAGCCCGGCGCTGACGCTCGATGCGATTGCCGCGGTGATCATCGGCGGGGCAAGCCTTTTTGGCGGCAAGGCATCGATCCTGCGCGCGCTGCTCGGCGCCCTGCTGATCGCCGTTTTGAACAACGGAATGGTGCTTCTCAACATCAACGTCGATTCCCAGTACATCGTGAAGGGGCTGATCATTCTGCTTGCGGTCGTCCTAGAACGGATCGCGGCGCGCGAGGTGGCCCGATGACCTCGCCGACCGCTGAACTCGAACGACGCGCACGGCTACGCCGCGCGATGATCGCAACCTCCGGAATTTACATCGCATTCGCGGTTTTGGTGGTTGCCTTGGCCATGATCAGTCCGGCCTTCCGCTCGCCGGACAATCTGGTCAACATCGGCCGGCAAGTGGCGATCCTCGGCATCGCCTCTTCCGCCATGACATTTGTCATCATCCTGGGTGAGATCGATCTGTCGGTCGGCGCGGTCGCGTCAGTTTCAGGGGTGATCACGGCGCTGGCCCTGAGCGCCGGCATTGGACCGCTCGCCATACCCGTCGGCCTGGCGGTCGGAGCCGGCTTCGGCCTCTTGAACGGCCTGCTGATCGTCTATGTCGCCGTGCCGTCTTTCATCGCCACGCTGGTCAGCTTTTTCATCGCGCAAGGCCTTGCGCTCACGCTGACCACCGGCCAGACGATATTGTTTGCCGCAGACGGGTTCCGGCTCCTGTTCGCCACCGGATCGGTTTTGGGCTTCAGCAGCGCGTTCATTTGGCTGGTCCTCGTCTTTGGCCTTATGGGCTGGCTGCTCGCCCGGACCCGGTTCGGCGCCCATCTTTATGCAATCGGCGGAAGCCAAGACAACGCGCGCATGCTGGGACTGGCGGTGGACCGGATGAAGATCGTGATCTTCACCCTTGCCGGCGCGCTGATGGGCCTGGTCGGCATGATCCTGATCGCCAGGATCGGCAACGCACGGGCCGATGGCGCCATCGGCCTGGAATTCGACGCCATCGCCGCCGTTGTGCTGGGCGGAACCGCTCTTGGTGGCGGTTATGGGTCGATCCTTCGAACCATCGTCGGTGTGATGCTGATTGGCGTGATGAACAATGGCCTTGCGATCCTGAATGTCGATTTTAACACCCAGCAGATCATCAAGGGCGTTCTGGTGATCGCGGTCGTCCTCGTCGATCGATGGGCGCGCAACATCAAGATGAACTGAAATCTGGGGGATCACATGGTGCATACACATCCGGTGGCCGGCGGTGTCGAACGCATTGCAACCGGCTTGGCGTTCACCGAAGGCCCCTGTTGGCTCGCCGAGCATGACACACTGCTTTTCACGGATATTCCCGGCAACACGATCCAGGCCTGGAGCGCGGCAGGCGGGCTTCGCACCTGGTCTAAAAATGCCCATTTCTCCATCGGCCTGACGCGGGATCTGACCGGACGCGTCATTGCCTGCGAGCACTCGACAAGGGCCCTTTCGGCGCTTTGGGTCGAGCCGGACGGCACATGCGGCCGCCGGGATATCCTGGCATCATCGATTGGCGATCAGGTGCTGAACTCGACCAACGACGTGATTTGCACATCGGGCGGCACGATCCTGTTCACCGATCCGCCCTTTGGGGTCCGCGCCGAAGACAGCCAGCTCCACGGATACCAGCAGGCAATGGAATTGCCGGAATGTTATGTTCTTGCTGTCGGGCCGGCGCCTGACGCGCCACGGATCATCATTGAGGGCATTTACCGGCCGAACGGCCTGTGTTTGTCGCCTGACGAGAAGACGCTTTATGTCAGCGACTCCTCGGAAATCCATCACAAGGTGATCGCGTTCGGTGTGGGGACCGATTGGACCGTGAGTAACCGGCGGGATTTCGCCGTGATACCGGTCGGCGTTCCCGATGGCATGCGTGTCGACGCGGAGGGCAATCTCTGGGTTGGCGGCGGCGATGGGATCTACATTTACGCGCCGAATGGCGGCCAGATTGCCCATGTCCCGGTGCCCGAGATGGTCACCAATCTGGAATTCGGCGGCGATGATTTTTGTGATGTCTACATCACCGCGGTGTCCTCGCTCTACCGGGTCCGGTCGGCTATTCCCGGCGGGCGCAAGATGCGGCCCAGCATCTGACGAAACGTAAGTTCCGAACGATTGCCCACCCTTGCGGTCAATCGCCTAAGGTGATCCCGGTCTTGGGATCAAACAGGTGCACCCGATCGGGGGCGATCTTGAAGCCGACCGTGTCTCCGGCGCGCGCGCTGTGACCACCGGCGGCAACGATAATTAGCTCCGGATCATCATCGGAAAATAGGTAGGTGGCTGAGCCGGTCGCCTCGACCGCACTGATCTTGATCGGGGCATAGCCGGCCGCGTCCGGGTCACCGATGTCCACATGTTCCGGCCTTAATCCCGCGACAACATGGGTCCCGGGCGGAAAGCGGCGCGCGATCGCGATGGTGGGCTGACCCTTCAGATCCAGCCGGATCGTCTGGCCCGTATCGTCGACTGTCGCCGGAACGAAATTCATCGCCGGTGAGCCGATAAACCCGGCGACGAACCGGTTGACCGGTTTTTCATAGAGCGTCAGCGGTGCGCCCTGCTGCTCAATGACACCGGCCTGCATGACGACGACGTGGTCGGCCATGGTCATCGCTTCGATCTGGTCGTGAGTGACGTAAACCGATGTGGACCCAATTCGGTCATGGAGTGCCCGGATTTCCTTGCGCATACGCACCCTGAGTGAAGCATCCAGGTTGGACAGCGGCTCATCGAATAAAAACGCTTTCGGCTCGCGAATGATGGCCCGGCCCATCGCGACCCTTTGGCGCTGTCCGCCCGAGAGTTCGCGCGGTTTCCGGTCAAGCAGGTTGTCCAGCCCGATCACCGCCGCGACCTCGTCCGCCTTGCGGGCCCGCTCGGCTTTGGAAACACCTTTCAAGCGCAGCGCATAGGTGAGATTGTCACGCACATTCATGTGCGGATAAAGCGCGTAGGACTGAAACACCATGGCCAGATCGCGTTTGCGCGGTGGAATGTCGTTGACCCTCTCGCCGGCAATGTTGAGCGTGCCGGATGTAATCTTTTCCAGACCCGCCAACGTGCGCAATAGGGTTGACTTGCCGCAGCCGGACGGCCCGACCAGGGCGACGAACTGGCCTTTTGGAATGGCGAGATTAATCGCTTTCAGCGCGTGAAATGATCCGTAGTGTTTGTCGACATCGATGAACTCGATTTGCGGCTTCTGATCGGTTGCGGTCATTTCAAGGCACCGGATGTGAGGCCGCTGACGATTTTTCGCTGAAGCAGCACAAAGGCGGCGAGGATGGGTGTGACATAAGTCGCGGCGAACGCCATGATCGCGTTCCACGTCACGACATTGGGCTGGAGATAGTTGGTCATGCCAATCGACGCGGGCTGAAGCCGGTTGTCGGCGATCAGGGAAGCTGAATAGACGTACTCCCCAAACCCTTGCATGAAGATCAAGAGCGCGGCGACCAGAATGCCATTGCGCGCAAGCGGCAACACGATCATGACGAAGGCTCCGGCCCGCGAATTGCCGTCGACAAGAGCCGCTTCCTCCAGTTCGCGCGGGATGCTCATGAACGCCGCCCGGCATAAAATGACGAAGAACGGCATCGTCTTAGCGGAAATGGCAAGGATGGTTCCAATGCGCGGATATTCCAGGATCCCCAGCGATGTGAAGGCCACGAAAATCGGCGTCACCATGAGGCTTGGCGGCAGCACCTGCAGCATCAAGATCGTGAACAAGGCGATATCGATCCAGATGCTCCGGTAGCGCGCCAGAACGTAGGCCGCACCCGCGCCGACGATGACGGTCACGAGCGTCACACCGGTTGCGATGAAGATCGAGTTTTTCAAATAGCGGAGGATATCGGATTCGTTCCAGATCAGGGCATAGGTCTGCCACTGCGGCGCGCCGGGCAAGAACTCCGGTGGTACGGCGAAAATCGAGGAATTTGTCTTCAGGCTGGTGACATACATCCAGTAAAGCGGGAACAGATAAATCGCTGCGATCACCAACGCGATGGTGAACAAAACCGCGTTTTTCCGATTTTCGTTCAGCGCGCTCACAGCCGCGTCTCCTGGCGCGTGGACCGGACATAGATCGCCGCAACGCCGAGGACGACGACGATCATCATGACCGCAATGACGGCACCGCGGCCGAAGTCGAACTGGCGGAACGACAACTCCCAGGACCAGTATTGCGCGACCATGGACGAGCCGGCCGGACCGCCGGATGTGATCGCCGCAAAAAGATCGAATTGCTGCAGCGTGAAGATGATGCCGAGCGCAATCACAGCGCCGATCGTGGACCGCATCATTGGAAGGGTAATGGTGAAGAACCGCTGCACGGCGGTCGCCCCGTCGAGCTCGGCGGCTTCATAGAGGTCTTCGGGAATAGCGGCCAGCCCGACCGACAGCAGGATCATGTTGAACGGCACGCCATACCAAATGTTGGCAAGCATCACCGCGAGCAGGGAATAGTCCGTATCCGATCGCCAGAATATCGGGTCATCGATGATCCCGGTGTTCAAAAGCAGCCAATTGATGACACCGAAGTCGCCGGACAAGAGCCAGTTCCACAAAACGCCCACGACCAGGCCTGGCATCACCCATCCGGCGAGAAACAGCCCGCGGAACCAGGTCGAGCCGGGAAACGCCTGATTGAAGAACAAGGCCAGGGCGAAGCCGAGCGTGAACTGAAACAACACCGAGCCCAGCGTGAACAGGATCGTGTTCCACAACACGGTCCGTGCCAGCGGATCTTCAAAGACGGCCCGGTAGTTCTCCAGGCCCGTGACTTCGTGAAACAGGCTGCCGAGCGCGAACATATCCACGCTCTGAAAGGACAGGACGATGTTGTAGAGAAGCGGCAGGCCGGCAAATGCCAGCAGGTAAGCGAGCGTGAAAAACACCAGCAGCGTATCGAAGCCGATACCGTCCCGCAAAGACCGAGCCAACCGCCCCATAAGATCCTTTCCCCGATCAAAGGCCCGCCCGTCGGGCGGGCCTTAGAGGGTGATGAAAATCCCCAACTTTTCCGTCGTCATCCTCGGACAAGGTTCCGAGGGCCCATAAAAATCAAAGCGTTATGGATGCTCGGGACATGCCCGAGCATGACTGCTGAAAGATAAACTGGTTTGCCAGCAGTCTGAAAAGCCCACCCAAAGGGCGGGCTGTCTGCCAGTCAGTTCATGATTTTCTGAATCGCCGCCGCCGCATCGTCAAGCGCGTCCTTCGACGACTTCTGCCCGGTCAAAGCGGACTGGAAACCATCCTGGATCGCCTTGGAAATCCGCGGCCATTCGGGATGCGGACCACGGTTGCGGGCATATTGAAGCTGCTCGACGAAGACCGGCGCGGCCGCATCGATCTTGGCATTGCCCGTCGGGGCCAGCGCGACGCCTTTGCGCGACGGCATCCTTGTGAATTCCGGCCAAACCCGCTCGACTTGGCTGTCATAGTATTCCAGGAACCGGAAGGCCTCGCTCGGATGCTCTGAATTCGCGAAGACGGCGAGATTGAAGTCGCCGAGCGCGGAAGCCCGTGGTGCCCCGTCCGAAGGGACCGGCAGAAGCGTCACGCCCCAGTCAAACTGCGTGTCGGCGGCCATGCGCTTCAATTCCCACGGGCCGGAAATGACCATCGCCGCGTTGCCGCCATTAAAGGTGCCGGTGGAATCCCATTGGCCACGGGTCAGCGTATCGGGTGACGTCAAGCCCTCATCGAAGAACGCCTTCCACAAGTCCAGCGCTTCGGCCGCGCCGTCGACATTGATGTTGTCGAACGAACCGCCCGCCATTTGGACCCACGGCAGGAATTGGAACGTGCCCTCCTCCGACGCCTTGGCGGAAAACGCGATGCCATAGACATCGTTCGACGGATCAGTGAGTTTCTTGGCGGCCTCGTAGAGCGCATCCCATGTCGCCGGCGGGCTGTCCGGGTCGAGACCGGCCGCGCGGAACATGTCTTTGTTGTAGTAAAGCGCGATCGTGTTCGATGCCCGCGGAATGCCGAACACACCATCGCCCCAGGTCAGCGATGAACGAGGGCCATCGAAATAGTTGTCCATGTCGATCTGGTCCGATTGTTCCACCATCGGTGTCAGGTCGAGAAACGCCCCGCGCGAGGCGAAGGCCGCGTGATCCGGGTTGTCGATCGCGATGATGTCGGGATTGGTCTTTGTCGCGAACGCCCTCAGCGTCTCGGCGACCAGATCATCGAACCGGACCTCCCGCACGTCGATCTTGATGCCGTTGTCCATATCTGAGAATTCCTTCGCGAACACGCCCTCCGGCGCGTTGGAGGATTCGGTCCACATGGTCAGCGTCACATCTTCGGCAAACGCCGCCGAGGCCATGAGCCCGGAGGCGAAGGCTGCTGCAGCAAGTCGTTTCATCTTTCTCGCTCCCTTTGTGTGCGCTTAGGTGCGCGACTACGACATCTCGGCCAGGGCCGGGAAGACAGTGTGGAACTGGGATACGGCGTGCTCGCGGATGAACACCGGGCACCGGCCCCAAGGGCACTCCACCCTTGCAATAGTCCCGCCTTCAAACCGCCGGCCGGTCCAGCCGTGAATCCAGTCCGCACCCGCCGGCAACTTCACGCGCATTGTCATGGCGCCAGGCTCCAGGACCGGCGCGACAAGAATGTCCGGCCCAAGCATGTACCGGCCGGCATCACTGTGGGCGTCCGTTTCCTCTTCGAAGTGGTAGTAAACCGGAGCCATCACCGGATCGCCGGTCCTGGCATAAGAGGCGAAGACTGTTGTCAGATAAGGCCGAAGCGCCTCGCGGACGCGGAGCAGCTCGATGAGCACCGTCTCGACATCCGCGCCGAAGGACCAGATTTCGTTTGGGCCGCCGGAATCGGTGAAGATGTTGAAGGTGTCCTGACCGTAAGACACGCGCTCGCCCGATGCCGGTGGCGGCACGCCCTCCGGCACGCGAAAACCGTGGAGCCGGCAGATCGGCGAAAACACACCGAACTCGAACCATCGAACCAGCAGCTCGCGAAATTCAGGCGACCCGCCGTGCCCGTCGTAAAAACCGCCGATATCGGTTGTCCACCAGCCAAGACCCGACATGCCGGCGTGAAGACCCGCGGGGATCTGGGCGCGATACCAGTCCCAGTTCGACCAGACGTCGCCACTCCAAAGGATAACGCCAAGTCGTTGCGCCCCGGCCCAGGCGGACCGGCACAACAGCACACTGTCACGGCCTTCCTGGCGAAGCCCTTCGCGATACCGCTGTTCGTGGAGAAGCGGATAGGCGCACAACATCTCCGCGCCATTGCCTTGCGCCGTTCGCACGTTTTCCGGATGGGCCGGGCGCATTTCCGGCTCGCACGCATCCAGCCAGAAATGATCAAATCCGTTATCGACATAATTGCGCTTGACCACCGACCAATGGAAATCGCGCGCCTCCGCGTTGAACGGATCGTAATAGGTGAAAAATCCGGGTCCGAACGGGTCCTTGTCCGGAAACGGAATAACGGCCGGCACGCCGCGCTCGGTCGTCAGCAAGTAGCCGTTTTCCGTCATCGTTCTGTAATGCTCCGACGATGCGGACACCGTGGGCCAGACCGACACCATGGTCTCAATGCCCATGGACCGCAATTCGTTGACAAGCGCGTTTGGGTCCGGCCATTCGTCGGGATCGAACTTCCATTCGCCCTGGCGGGTCCAGTGAAAAAAGTCGATGACGATGCAGGACAACGGCAATCCGCGGCGAACGTGCTCGCGCGCGACCGACAGAAGCTCATCTTGCGTCCGGTACCGCAGCTTGCATTGCCAGAAACCGAGCGCCCAGTCGGGAATATCGGGCGAATGGCCGGTCACATCGTGGTAGGCGCGCAGGATGTCGCGGCTGTTGTCGCCGGCCACGACCCAATAGTCGAGACCGTTGGTGGCATCGGCCGTCCAGCGGGTGATGTTGGAGGCAAATTCGCAGCGCCCCACGGCCGGGTTGTTCCATAAAAAACCGTAGCCCCGAGAAGACACGACAAACGGGACGACCGCATGGGCATTTTGTTGCAAGAGCGTCGTGGAGACACCTTTCAGGTCCGCCTTGCCGTGTTGCGGCTGACCGAGACCTGCCAGATGTTCGCCGTCATAGGCCTTGAACGTGGCCTCCAGTTTCCAGGAGCCGGAGGCGATCGCCTTGAAGTTCCGTGTCTTCGGTCCGGCAAAATGGCTCCGTGTTTCGGCAAGCAGTTCCTTGTCAATATCGGACCGTGAAAATCGAAGCACGGCTTCGCGTTTCACCTCGGCGCCGTAGCGGTCGAGGATTTCAAGATCCGCGCGCAATCGGCCGTTCACGATGCTGGCGCGCGTCGGCGTGATCGTTACGACAGGCGTACCATCCGGCTTGCCGCCCAGTGCACTGACATGGGGTTCAGCGACGCTTGAACCCGGCCGCGCCCGAACCCGCAAGGCATCCGCCCCCCAGGCTTCAATGCGCACGGTCTCACCGTGAAACCGGCTGACAAGCGCGCCGTCCTCTTCAAAGAATGGGGTCGAAACGGCGTCCATCATCCTACCCGATCGCCAGATAAGCGCCGTCGAGGATCACGGCCGTTCCGGACATGTAATCGGCTTCCTCCGAACCAACAAAAGCGGCAAGTGCGGCGACTTCCTCCGGATCCGCGCCGCGTTTGGCCGGAATGCCGGTAATCACCTCCTCCATCACATCGTCCGGGATACCCTCAACCGCCGGTGTCTTGATGAGACCTGGCGCGATCGCAACGGCACGGATATCGGGGGCGTGATCCACCGCCAGCGAGCGGGTCATCGCCAACACGGCCCCCTTGGTCGCTTGATAGGCGGAAAATCCCTTCTCGCCGACAAAGCTTTGCACGGACGCGGTGTTGACGATCACGCCCTTCCCGCCCCGTTGCAGCATGTGTTCGACCGCGACCTTGGCGCCCATCCAGTAACCACGAATGCCCACGCCGGTGATCGCATCGAACTCGGCAAGCGTTTGGTTCTGGATGGGTTTGAAGACGGCGGAAAACGCGTTGTTGTGCCAGATGTCGATCCGGCCGTAGGTATCCAACGTGGCAGCGCAAAGTGCACAAACCTGGACCGGATCGGACATGTCGGCCCTGAAAAACGATCCTCCGATCTCGTCCGCGACCCCCTGTCCTGCCGCATCAATGTCGGCGACCATGACCTGCGCACCCTCTTGCGCAAACCGGTGCGCGCAGGCACGCCCGATCCCGCTGGCACCGCCAGTGATTACATAGACCTTGCCTTGGTGCCGGGCCGGAACCGGGAACATGCGGGCGTTCATCGAGCCCACTCCCGTCCGGATGCATCGAGGATAACCGCTTCGTTCTCACATACGAGAAACACAAGATCGTCCGCGAAATTGGCCACATCAGCGCCGGCAATATCGTTCTCAGGAGAGGCAAGCCCCTTGAGCATTGCAGCGCGATCGTCGAACCAGATCTCGGCCGATCCGTCATAGGGCGCGGCCGGCAAATCGCCGCCTGGATCGGCGACATTAATGCGATAACCACGCATGCCGGGGATCGTTTTGGCGAGGGGCGCATGGGTGTTCACCCAATAGTCTTTAAATGCGCCGACACTCATGCCTGATTTCTTTTTGACAAGCGCAATCAGTTTGATCATCGCGTGTCTCCTCCTGTAAAAAACATTGCGCACAAACGGAAATCAGTCAATACAAACGTTTGTATTTTGCAATAACCGTTGTGTTGAGCGGGGCAAAAAAGCACTGTATGAGCCTTGAGTCGTCCGGAGGAACCTTGGCACGTGTCGGTCTAAAACAACTCGCAGAACATCTTGGAGTTGATGTTTCCACGGTTTCGCGCGCCTTGCGGAACGATCCGCGGGTCAAACCGGAGACCACGCGCTCGGTTCACCAACTGGCCGCCGAGCTTGGCTATCGGCCAAATTCGGCCGCCCGGGCCCTCAAGGGCGGGCGCAGCGGCCGGGTCGCGGTCTTGCTTTCTCCGCCGCAGCAACGCTTCGCCAGCCCGATATTTCTGGAATTGCTGGCGACACTGGACCAGTATCTGCGCGAGCAGTCCCTGTCGTTGACGGTGTTCGCGGCCCGACAACGGTCAGAAGAACTCGATATCATACGCTCAGTGGTCGAAGACCGGCTCGCCGACGCCATTGTGCTCGGCCGGACGTTGCAGGACGATCGCCGGGTCGCCTATCTCCTTGAAGCTGGATTTCCGTTTATCACTTTCGGCCGTACGTCATGGCCGGACGCGCATTCATGGGTCGAAATCGACTACACAAAAGCCGGGCAACTCGCGATCGCGGCCCTGGCGACGAGCGCCCCCGACGCGATCATGATCGTGGCGGCGCCGGACGGGTTGAGATTCGCCGACAACTACGCGAAGGGCGCGCTTTCGGAGGCTGAGCGGCTGTCGCTGCCTGACCCGCAATTGATCCGCATTGAAATGGCGGAGGCCGAGGGCGAGGCCCTTGCCATGCAACGTCTTCCCGGTCAGCGGCGTCTGGCGGTTGCCTGTATTCAGGATTCACTGGCCTTTGGGTTTTATCGCGCAGCCACCCGCCTCGATCTCCGCATCAGCCGGGACTTCGCAATATTCGGCGGCCAGAATTTTCCCGGATCGGAACACGCCGCACCGCCGCTCTCGACCTTTTCGACCCAGGACCGTCACGTGGCCGACCTTCTCAGCCAGGTCATGTTGAAGCGGCTCAACGCCGACGGCCGGTTCACGCCGGAGCATTATGTGATTGAACCGACACCGCTGCTTCGGTCCTCTCATCTGCTCACCGTATCCGACACTTCATAGCCCTCGATCAACCTCTGAAACCTGGGGCAATCGCATTCGCTCGCTTCAAGACAAGAACGGCTAAGCTTGAACCCGATGATGCGCCACGTTTTCAGCAATAAACGCATCCAATTCCGATGTCGTCGGCATCGCCGGGGCACATCCAATAGCGGAGACGACCATCGCAGCGGCCGCCGATCCGCGAAGCACAGCGTCCGGCAGCGCGTGTCCTGCAGCTAGGGATGCCATCATCGACGCCATGAAGGCATCGCCGGCGCCCATCGGCTTGAGGGCGGCAACCGGGAACACCCCAGTCGTGATGGCGTCACCCTGTTGAAACGTCACCGAACCGCGCTCCCCCATCTTGTAGATCACGGTCTTGTCGCCTTGCCCGAGCGTGGCCGCATAACGCCGCCCGTCCTCGAAACTCGCGCCGGCGACGACCCCGAATTCTTCATCATTGCCGACGATGACATCCGAGATTTCTACAGCCGCGCGATAGGTTTCCGCGGCTTCCGGTCCGCTTGACCAGGAATAAGGCCGGTAATCCAGGTCGATGACCACAAGCGCCCCGGCGCCGCGTGCACGCTTCACGGCCAGCATCGACGCGTTTCGGGACGGTGCCACGGCCAGGGCCGTGCCGGTCAGGATCAGCGCGTCAAAGCCGTCAAACGGCACATTTTCGACATGATCCGCGCTGAGCTGCAGGTCCGACGCGTTGTTGCGGTAGAGCGTGTTTTGGGTGTTTTCAATCCGTGTTTCAGTGACTGCCAGGGACGTCCTGGACTCGTCCTTCAAAACCGCAACATGCCTGGTATCGATCCCGTAGTGCTTGAGCTGAGAAGTCACGAACCGGCCGACGGCATCGTCCGAAACACAGGTCAAAAGGCTCGTGGCGATCCCGTGTGTTGCCAGACCAGCCGCAATGTTTCCCGCCGATCCGCCAAGCGCTGTAACAAACCGGGCCGCCGTCTCAACCTGGCTGCCGGCCGGGTCGGCGTAAAGATCCATCCCGGCACGGCCGAGGACGAGGAATTTCGAATTTGAGTTCAGTGCGTTGAGCATCCGGTGACCTCGGCTTGGGCGTACGTGTGTCGAGTCCGATTAGGCCTGCCAGCCCGACTGTCCTGGTCCCGGCCCAGCGCGCGGGAATGCCGGCAACCACAGCATGAACCGGCGCCCATTCCGGCACCGTGACAACGATCCGCAAAGGCACGTGGCAGGCAAATATCCGGCGGCAAGGTGATCGTCTGATTTTGCTCGCCAGTGCCCTTTTTCGGCGTCTCCCCCGAACTCTTGACCGGAAAAGCTAATCAGTGCTTAGGTGCTTTGCAAGCGGTTGCAAAAATCAGTTAGGACCGTATGGACAAGCGCAACATCGGGATAGGTATCGTCGGCGGCGGCTACATGGGAAAGGCCCATGCCGTGGCGATGCACAGCGTCGGCCCGGTCTTCAACACGGCGCTGCGGCCGGTGCTCGAAATGGTCTGCACAACGACGCCGGACGGTGCGGCGAAAAAAGCCCAGGAACTGGGTTTTTCCAGCTCGACGGCGAACTGGCGCGAGCTTGTCGCCAATCCGGCCGTTGAGGCGATCGTAGTCGCGTCCCCACAAAACACCCACTTGGACATCGCCAAGGCCGCGTTTGAGCTCAAAAAACCGGTCTTCTGCGAAAAGCCCCTGGGCCGGAACCTTTCCGATAGCCGGGAGATGGTTGCGGCCGCCAAGGCCGCTGGTGCGGTCAATATGGTGGGCTTCAACTACATCCGGACACCGGCCTCCCAACTGGCCCGTGAAATCATCCAATCCGGTGAAATCGGCGATGTCACCTATCTTCGCGGCGAACACACAGAGGACTTTTTCGCCGATCCGCAAATCCCGGGAACTTGGCGTGCTGAGGGCCGGTCCAACGGCACCATGGGAGATCTTGCCCCGCACATCATCAACGGCTCACAGGCCCTCGCCGGGCCGATCGAAAAACTGGTCGCCGACATTGAAACCGTGGTCGAGGAACGGCCATCGGAAACCGGCATGGCTCCGGTCACCAACGACGATCACGCACAGATCATGTGCCGCTTCACCTCTGGAGCGTTGGGAGCTTTGTATGTCAGCCGCACGGCCTTTGGCCGCAAGATGGGCTACGCTTACGACATCTATGGAACGAAAGGCGCCATCCGATTTGATCAGGAGGATCAAAATGCGCTCTGGCTCTATGAAGGCGGCCAGAACCCCGCCCGGGATGGCTTCAAAAAGATCCTGACTGGTCCCGCGCATCCCGACTACGTTCATTTTTGTCTCGGCCCCGGACACGGCACCGGCTATCAGGATCAAATCATCATTGAAGCGCGCGATTTCCTGACCGCCATTGAAACCGGGAAAAATATATGGCCGACCTTTGAGGACGGGCTTTATGTCAACCTCATTGTCGAAGCCGCATGGCAATCGAACGAGACCAAAAGCTGGATCAATTGTGACGAGATCTGAACCGGGCTCGTCAGTGTTTGGAACCCTCATATGACCATCAAGATCGGCAACGCACCCTGTTCCTGGGGTGTCGAATTTGCGAACGATCCGCGCAATCCCACCTGGCAAACGGTGCTGGACGAGTGCCGGGAAGCCGGCTATCGCGGCATCGAGCTAGGGCCTGTGGGCTTCATGCCGGAAGATCCCGGCACGCTGGGGGATGCCCTTTCGCAGCGCGGACTGGAATTGATCGGCGGCGTCGTGTTTCAGCCGTTTCACGACCCGGCGAAATGGGAGGATGTGAGGAACGCGGCGGATCGAACCTGCCGGGCCCTGCAGGCCCATGGCGCCCGGCATTTTGTCATGATCGACTCCATTTCTGATAGCCGCGCGGCCACTGCCGGACGGCCCGCGGAAGGCGAACAGATGACGCCTGCCGAGTGGTCAGGGTTTCGGGCGCGGATCGAGGAGACGGCAAAAAAGGCCGCCGGAGACCACGGGCTGGTGCCATCCATCCATCCGCACGCGGGCGGGTTCATGGATTTTGAGGACGAGGTGGAGCGGCTCTTGGATGAGGTCGACGCGTCGCATCTGAAGATCTGTCTGGACACCGGCCACAGTCTATATGCGGGATTTGATCCCGTGGCATTTATGGACCGGCATATGGACCGGATTTCCTACATGCATTTCAAGGATATCGATCCAGATATCCGGGCCGATACGATCGCGCGCCGGGCCGATTTTTATGATGCGTGCGGAGACGGGATTTTCTGCAACCTGGGCAAGGGCGCGGTCGATTTTCCGGCGGTCAAACAACGCCTGGATCGCGCCGGTTACAACGGATGGTGCACCGTGGAACAGGACTGCGATCCGAACAAGGCGGACTCACCGCTCAACGATGCCAAGGAAAACAGAAACTACCTGGCGTCCATCGGCTTCGAGCACGCGGCATGACCAGGTTATCGTGGGGCATGATCGGCGGAGGAAGCGGATCCCAAATCGGCCCGGCCCACCGCATTGCCGCTGGTCTGGATGGGCACTTTCAGCTGACGGCGGCGGCACTGGATATCGATCCGGAACGCGGCAAACGCTTTGCGATCGACCTTGGTGTTCCAAATGAACGTGCCTACGGCGATTGGCGCGAGATGCTGGAAAGCGAACGGACGCGGTCTGACCGGCTCGACCTTGTGACGATCGCAACGCCCAACGACACCCATTACACGATTGCCCGCGCGTTCCTCGAGGCGGGATTTCATGTCCTGTGCGAAAAGCCGATGACCATGACCGCCGAAGAGGCGGAGCATATCGTGCAGATCCAGGCCGAAACCGGAAAAATCTGCGCGGTGAACTACGGCTACAGCGGTTATGCGCTGATGCGCCAGGCCCGCGCGATGGTCGCCGATGGAGAGCTTGGCCACATCCGGCTGATCAAAGCGGAGTTCGCCCATGGCTTTCACGCAGACGCGGCCGACGCCGACAATCCGCGTGTGCGATGGCGCTATGATCCGGCACAGGCCGGCACATCCGCCGTCTTTGCCGATGCGGGCATTCATGCATTTCATCTGGCCTGCTTCGTTGCCGGCCAAACGCCGGTCGGGATATCGGCCGACTTTGCGTCGCTCTTGGGCGGCAGGCAGTTGGAAGATGATGCCATGATCAACATCCGCCTGAATGGCGGAGCGCTGTGCCGGCTGTGGACCAGCGCCGTGGCGATCGGTCGCATGCACGGTTTGACGCTGCAAGTGTTCGGCGAAAAGGGCGGGCTGTCCTGGCAGCAACAGCACCCGGACCAGCTTTATTGGACGCCGCTCAACGGCAGAACCCAGATTATCGAGCGCGGCGATGCCGGCCTTTCCGCATCGGCAGTGCGTGCATCACGGATCGCGATCGGGCACGCGGAAGGTCTCCCCGTGGCATTCGCCAATGTTTATCAGGATCTTGCAGAGATCTTGACAGCGGAACGCAACGGCCTTGAGCCGAACCCGCTTGCACTCGATTACCCGAACGCGATGGATGGGCTTTGGTCCATGAGGGCGATCGAGGCCGCGGCGCGGTCGGCCAGGTCCGGCGGGCAATGGATCGACATCCAAAGCTGACAGCGCGTATGTGGCGCCAGGTTATTTGGTTAACCCTTATGCGGAACCTGAAAGGCGGCAAGCGTTCTGTCGTGGCGTGAAAACGCCCTAACTTACTGGATTTAAAGCCGTCCCGTGCTGCCGAACGCCCAAGAAACCGGCACCTTCGGTTAATCGATTCCCTGATTGATTGGCCAATGCCGGTTGAGGCAGGAGACCTTGCAATCGAAGATCAGCGTCCGCAATACTCCTGTCTTGCAGGTCACGACATATTTGATAGCGATCGTTTGGCTGTGACATGGAGCAGGTGAAACCGGATGCTCGTTTCCCATACGCGGATTGTCGACATTGTCGGCGATATCATTCGGATCAAGGTTTCGGCTGACAGAAACGCCGGCGAAGGCCGACCGTGTTTGGGCGATCTTGCGGTGATCGATACGGGCGGCGGCGCAAGTTCCCTGGCCCAGGTCATCAGCATCGATCGGGAAATCGTGTCCTTGCAGGTCAATTCCGGCACAAAGGGCCTTGCGAACAATGCGTCTGTCCGCTTCCTCGGGGAACCGGCGACGGTTGTCTACTCTTCAAATGTCCTCGGCCGGGTGTTTAACGGCGCGGGTCGCTCAATCGATCAGGGACCGGACCTGTCCAGCGATCCGACGATTCCGATCGGCGGACCATCGGCAAATCCGATGAAACGCGTCCTGGCGTCGCGCATGATCCGCACTGATGTGCCGATGATCGACATCTTCAATTGCCTGGTCGAAAGCCAGAAAATCCCGATCTTTTCCGTGTCCGGCGAGCCTTACAATCCGTTCTTGGCCCGCATTGGCATCCAGGCGGACGCCGATATCGTCGTCTTCGGCGGTCTTGGACTGATTTTTGATGACTATGCTTTCTTCCGGAAGCAGTTCGAGGATGCCGGCGTGTTTCCGCGAACCGTCATGTTCATCAATCAGGCCTCCGATCCGGTGGTTGAACGTCTGCAAGTGCCGGATATGGCGCTGGCTGTCGCCGAACGATTTGCAGTCGAGGAAGGCAAGCGGGTTCTGGTTCTGCTTACTGATATGACCGCCTTCGCCGACGCCATGAAAGAAGTCTCCATCGCCATGGAGCGTGTGCCGGCAAACCGGGGCTATCCGGGAGATCTCTATTCCCAACTGGCACGACGGTACGAAAAAGCCTGCGATTTCAAAGGGTCCGGCTCGGTCACGATACTGTCGGTGACTACAATGCCCGGAAACGACGTGACCCATCCGGTGCCGGACAACACGGGCTATATCACCGAAGGCCAGTTCTATCTGCACAGCGGCGTTCTGGACCCGTTCGGTTCGCTCTCAAGGCTCAAGCAGCACGTGATCGGCAAGGTGACCCGCGAGGATCACAACCAGATCATGAACACCATGATCCGCTTTTATTCCGGCGCCAGGGACGCGGAGCAAAAGCAATCGATGGCCTTCGAGCTCTCCGACTACGACCGGCAGCTTTTGAAGTTCGGCGGACTGTTCCGGGAACGGTTTATGGATATCGAGGTGTCGCAACCGCTGGAAAAGGCACTCGACCTATGTTGGCAAACGCTCGCAGAGTGTTTCGAGCCCGAACAGCTCCTGATGAAGCAACATCTGATCGACACCTATTTCCCGAAGCCAGCGGCGCGATCCGATACGTCACAATCGGATGACAAGGCCGCGTAATGAGCAAGCTCGCGCTGAACAAATCCTCCCTTGCGCGGGAAAGCGCCCACCTTGCCGAATATAAGCGGTTTCTGCCCTCCCTTGAACTCAAACGCCTGCAAATCATGGCGGAACGGGCAAATGCAAAGCAGGCCGTCAGACGGCTGGACCGGGAGTATCAACAGCGGTTTTCCGAAATCGCCCACTCGCTGCCGATGATGGCGAGCGGGCAGATCCCTCTCGACGGCCTGGTCACAATCAAAAGCATCCAGCGCGGCGAACAAAACCTCTCCGGAACGCGGCTGCCGACCTTTCTTGACATCGACGTGGACGTCAAACCCTATTCTTTGCTCGCGCGGCCCCACTGGGTCGATCCGTTTGTATCTGGAATGCGGGAGCTGTTGCGCCTTCGTGCCCAGCAGGACATTGCCAAAGAGCGTTTCGATATCCTGGTTGACGCGGAAGCCGTCATCTCGCGGCGGGTCAATCTGTTTGAAAAGGTTCTGATTCCGCGCGCCCGGCGCAACATCAAGAAAATCAGGATGGCTCTGGCGGACGCGGAGCGCGATGCGGTTGTGCGCGCCAAGATTTCCAAGCGGAAAACCGCGGCACGCAGCGCGGCCGACAGGATGGCCGAGTTATGAGCATCGTGCCTCTGGTCAAGGTCAGCCTCGTCGGCGTGCTGCAGGACAAGGAAAAGGTCCTTGAAGCGGCCCAGGCCTTCGGCGCGCTTCATCTGATCCCGTTGAGTTCGGCCCAAAAGGAATTGGAAGCGGTTCCCTCCGGACAGGGCCGTGATGCGACGGAAGCTCTGCGCTGGCTGATCGACACGCCCGCACCGCGCCGGCAGGTCACGGAGATCGAGTCATTTGACCTCAACACGATCGTCAGGCAGGCGATTGAAAACCGGCATGCCATCAAGGAGTGCGAAGACCGCCTGGCAAAGCTCAAGCAGCGCATTCAGGATGTCGAGCCCTGGGGTGAGTTTCAGTTTTCCGACCTTTCGGACATCGGGGACTACCGGCTGTGGTTTTACGTGGTGCCAACAGGTAAATTGAAGGCGATCGATCCGGCTGAAAAAATCATCAAGATCGTCCACCGCGACCGGTACCGGGCCCATGTCGTTCTGCTTTCTCCGGATGAACCGCCGGCTGATGCGATGCCGGTCCCGCGTGTGCGGATGGGGGCGGTGTCACTGTCCACCTTGAAGCGGCAATTCGATGCGGTGGCGATCGAATTGGAGGATCTCCAGCTTCAACGCCAGGTCCTCACCAAATGGCGGTTCTTGCTGGCCCAGAACCTAGCGGCCGCAAGGGATCAGGCCGCCCGGCGCCGCGCCGCGCTTGAAACGGGCGACGCCGATCCGGTGTTTGTCCTCCAGGCGTGGGCCCGCCAGGACCAGATGGCCGAAATAAAAACGCTGGCTACCCAAATGGGTGTCGCGGCGATGTTCGATGAGGTCAGCGGCACCGACAATCCGCCGACGTTGCTTGAGAACAAATCCGGCGTCGCGGCCGGTGAGAACCTCGTCGAGTTTTACCAAATGCCCGGCTACCGGGACTGGGATCCGTCGGCCATTGTCTATGTTTCCTTCATCGCCTTCTTCGGCATGATCATGACCGATGCAGGCTACGGCCTGTTTCTTCTGGCATTGATTTACCTGCTCCGGGGCCGGTTCACGGGCTCTGCACTCGGCAACCGCCTTTACAAGATGTCCGTCTGGCTGATGGTCTCGACAACGGCCTTCGGGATCGCAACGGGCAGTTATTTCGGCATTGCCCCGCCCGCCGACAGCCTTTTGGCGAGGTTAAGGTTCCTGGACCTTAAAGACGTCGATGTGATGATGAAGATCACGCTGACCATGGGCGTGGCGCACATCGTGCTTGCCAATGTCATGCGGGCCGTTCACGAACAAAGCGTCAGTGGGCGGATGCAACCGATCGGCTGGTGCCTGGTCGCGCTTGGTGGCCTCGGCGTGTTTCTCGGGCAGGAAACCGAAATGGCGACGACCGCGGCGGGCGCAGTTGTTGTCGGTCTGTTTCTGGTCGGTTTTTTTGGCAGCGACCGAAAGGTCGTATCGCTTTCATCCGGCGGGCTGCGAATTTTCGACGGGCTCACGTCCCTGGCGCGGATCGTCAATATCTTTTCCGACGTTTTGAGCTACATGCGCTTGTTCGCCCTGGGTCTGGCAGCCTCCTCGCTCGCGGAGACGGTGAACACACTCTCGGCGCAGCTCAACCAATCCCTACCGGGCGTCGGACTGTTGATCGCGCTCGCGGTCCTTGCGATCGGCCACGGGATCAACATCGCGCTCGGACTGATTGCCGGCTGTGTCCACGGCTTACGCCTGAACGTCATTGAGTTTTTCAACTGGGGCCTGAAGGAAGAAGGCACGCCCTTCAGACCCTTCACGAAAGAGGAGACACGCCCATGAACGAATTCGTGGTGGCGCTTGGGTGGTTTGGCCTTTTCGCACCGGTCGCCCTTGGGGCAATCGGGAGTGCCTGGGGTTGCGCCCTTGCCGGCAGCGCCGCGATCGGCGCGATGCTGGACAGCGACGGCGGTTATGGACGGTTTATCGGCGTGTCCCTTATGCCATCGTCTCAGGTGATTTACGGCATCGTGATCATGTTTTCGCTTCAACAGACAACGGTTGACGCCGCCAATGGCGCAGCGCTTTTCGGGATCGGGACGCTCGCCGGTTTGACTATGCTGTTCACCGGAATCCGCCAAGGCGAGGTTCTTGCATCGGCCATTCACGCGTCCAAGGCCAAACCGGAGATCTTCGGAATATCGCTCGCGCCAGCGGCGGTCCTGGAAGGCTTTTCCGTCTTCGCCCTTGTGTTTGCGCTGGTTCTGGCCGGCTCGATCCCGGCATAGGAGGTTCCATGGCAACGCACAACGACACCGACGATTTTGCGGACGCGGCCGGCGCCGGAGTTCAAGCGCTCATTGACCGGCTGAGAACCGAAGGCGTTGCGGCCGGGCAGTCCGAAGCCGATGAAATCCTGCGCGCCGCCAAGGCAAAAGCGGAAGAAATGATTGGCGACGCGGAACGGAAAGCCGACGAGTTGCTGGCCAACGCCCGCGCCGAAGCGGACCGGGAAAAAGCCGCGACCGAAGACGGATTGAAAGTGGCGGCCAGAGATCTTGTGCTGAACCTGCGCAACGAACTCGGCGACCGCATCCAGCAGGAGGCAAGCCGTCTTGTCGGCATCACCTTGGCCGACGAGACCTTTCTCCAAAAACTGATCCTTGCGATGGCGGACAAAGCAAAGACCAATGCCTCGGTTTCACAAACGGAACCGATGGAGATCGTGTTGCCGGACAAAATCATCACGTTTGATGAGCTGAAGCAGTCGCCCGAGGCCGTCGAACCCGGGACCCTGACCCATTTTGTGATTGCGCTGGCCGGAAAGGTGTTGCGCGACGGTGTGACCTTCTCCACCACGCCCGACCTCGATGGCATCCGCGTGAAACTGACGGATCGCGATGTCTCCATTGATTTGACTGAAACGGCAATCGCCGCGCTTTTAAAACAGCATTTGCAACCACGGCTGCGGGCCGTGATGGAAGGCGTGTTGCGCTGACGATGTCCAATTCCCATCAATACATCGCGTTGATCTGCAGTCTGCCCCACCTCGGCTTGCTGTTTTCGCGCGCGGATGTCCCGATCTCCGCGTTTCGCCTGAAGCAGCGCCTTGCCGTGCTGGCGCCGGACCATGCGCGCTTGCTGCGTGACATGATCGCGGTCACGGATTGGGCAGGGGTCGCCCGCTGCAACGAGGACAGCGAGGTCCTTGCGCGCGCGAACAAGGTTGTTGCGGACCTTGCCGACTATCCCGACTTGCAGCACCTTGCCGGCACGCGGATGGAAACGCGGACGATCATCGCCGCCCTCAGGCGCCGCCGCGACGGCCAGGAAACGCCTGGCGACATACGCGGTTGGGGCTTTGGCCGTTGGTGCACCCAGATCAGCAACAACTGGAGCGATCCCGGCTTCGGGCTGTCCCATTTCATGCCCTGGGTTCCCGAAGCGCATCAACTGATGGCCGCCGGAGACCACATCGCGATGGAGCGTTTGGCTCTGACCGAAGTGTTTCGCCAGCTCGATCACTATGGCCACACCCATCAGTTCGATTTTGAAGCGGTTGGCATCTATGTCCTGCGTTGGGTGATTGTCGAACGCTGGTCCCGCTACAATGTCAAGGACGCGCGGCGGCGCCTTGGGACCCTGGTCGACGCGGCGCTCAACCCGTCCAACGCCGCACCCCCATTTCCGCTGGCTCGGCCGGAGCCTTTTCTCGGCCAACCTGCGATTTTCGAGGAGACGGCGTCATGACCAGTCATGTTCAGCTTCCAGAGCCGACAGCCGCAATCGTGGCCGTGCAGGATGACCTAGTGACCCTCTCGCCGCTTGGCGATGCGCCGCTGATCAAGAACGAAGTGGTCTATATCATTCCGCATGGACCCGAACGCGATGGAAAACCGCGCGAATATTTGAAGGCCGAAGTGCTGCGCGTGCGGGGTAAAACGGCCGAGGCACAAGTGTTTGAAAGCACGGTCGGCGTGCGTGTCGGCGATAAGGTCATTCAAAGCGGCGAGATGCTGTCGGTGGCCCTTGGCCCCGGTCTGCTGGGTACCGTCTTTGACGGCCTGCAAAATCCATTGGCCGATATCGCGGCCGAGCACGGCTTTTTCCTGCCACGCGGCGTCCTGACAAATGCCCTTGATGGCACGCGCAAGTGGGCCTTTGAACCGAAGGTGAAGTCGGGCGACCAGGTCAAGGCCGGTGATGTCCTTGGAACCGTCCCGGAAGGCCGGTTCGACCACAAGATCATGGTCCCGTTCGTGTTTACCGGCCCATGGTCGGTTGAACGCGTGCGGGAAGGATCGTTCACGATCGACGAGATCGTCGTGACTCTCAAGGATCAACGCGGGAGATTGCGCGATCTCACGATGGTGCAACACTGGCCGGTGCGCCGGGCAATTCCCGAAGGGCTCGTGAGAGCCGGGCAAAGCGAGCGGCTCTATCCAAGCGAGCCATTGATCACGACATTACGGCTAATCGATACGTTTTTCCCGATCGCGCGTGGCGGCACCGGCTGCATTCCAGGGCCCTTTGGCGCCGGAAAAACGGTCCTGCAGTCGCTGATATCCCGGTTTTCCGCCGTCAACATCGTGATTGTCGTGGCTTGCGGCGAGCGCGCCGGCGAAGTTGTTGAAACAATTACCGAATTCCCCAACCAGCCGGACCCGACCGGAGGTGGCACGTTGATGGACCGGACGGTCATCATCTGCAACACCTCCTCCATGCCCGTGGCGGCCCGCGAGGCCTCCATTTACACGGGCATCACGCTCGGCGAGTATTACCGCCAGATGGGATACAACGTCCTGTTGATTGCCGACAGCACGTCCCGCTGGGCCCAGGCCATGCGCGAAACCTCCGGCCGGTTGGAGGAGATTCCCGGCGAAGAAGCCTTCCCCGCCTATCTGGATTCGGCAATCAGAGGCATCTACGAACGCGCCGGTGTCTTGCGAACCGGATCCGGGGAAACCGGCAGCCTGACCATGATCGGCACCGTGTCACCAGCCGGCGGCAACTTTGAGGAGCCGGTGACACAGTCGACGCTTGGCACGGTGAAGACCTTTTTGGGCCTGTCTTCCGAGCGGGCCTACAAACGGTTTTATCCCGCGGTCGATCCGCTTTTGTCCTGGTCACGCTATCACACCCAATTGACCGCCTGGTACGACGCCAATATCGGGCCGGACTGGGTGACCAGGGTCGATGAAATGTTGGAGCTTTTAAGCCAGGGCGACGAGATCGCGCGCATGATGCAAGTGACCGGCGAAGAGGGCGTATCGACCGCTGATTTTGTGCTTCATCAAAAAGCGCTGTTTCTCGATATGGTCTATCTTCAACAAGATGCCTTTGACGACGTGGACGTTTCCGCGCCGCTGGCCCGCCAGCAGGAAACCTTCGATCTGGTCTACAGGATCGCCAAGACCCACTTCGATTTTGAGGACAAGGACGCTGTACGGCGCTTTTTCACCGATCAAACCGCCCTGTTCAAGAACCTCAACTATTCCTCCGACGGCAGCAAGGACCGCACGGCCTTGATTAAGAACATCAATGATAATCTGCACGCCGCACCGACAGCAATTGCCTCGTCTTCTGGATGAGCCTCGAAGACAGCCCGGGTCCGATCGAGCGATCGGATTGACGGCAAATAGCTTTATTGCAGGATCGCGCTCTCCCACTCCGAAACAAAGCTGCGGTTCTTGAACCTGTCCAGATAAACCAGCAGACCCGGGCCAAGCTGGATCCGGCGCAGACTGATCTCCTTCGCCGCGCCCAGGACACCGGTCCCGGTGAGAAAGTTCATTTTTCCGCTGCCGGATTGTGAGACCAGATGGTCGACCAGCCGGCCGGCCAAATCAGGGTTTTCCGAAGTCAGCGGTATGATCGCGGTTCGCAGCATGACGGTGGTGAAATCCGACGGCAGCACGATCGTAAAGGCGTCCTCGTCATCATGATTGAGGGCATAGCTCCCGAGCACGTTGTAGGCGATGAGGAGGTCGCCGGAGACCACGTCGTTGATCATGTCAGAGGAACAGCAATACAGCTTCGCCCGAAGGCCCCCCATGACTTCTGCCAGCCGCCAATAGGTTTCCGATGCCCGCGCATCTTGCGTCGCAAACAGATAGCCCAGTCCGGACTGGCGAACGTCATAGGTCCCAACGCGGCCGCGAAACCGCTCGGGGTTTTCCCGCATCACCGAGATGAGTTCCTGGCGGTTGCGCGGAATGTCCAGTTCGTCGAAGGCCGCGTTCGAGACGACGATCGTGGCAGGCTCTTGCGTAAAGGCAAAGACCTGGTCACGCCAATTCGCCCAGTCGGGCAGCGCTAGCGTCGATGGCGACCGGTAGCTGAGCGCCAGTCCGTCATTGGCAAGTTTCGTCTGCAAATCCATCGCGCTGGAAATGACCAGATCATAGGCGAGACCCTGGTCGTGGACGGCCCGCATCACGTCGGAAGAACTGGCGACCGTGTAGTCAATCGCAAGGTTCGGGTTGCCGTCCAGAAAAGGTCTGACGATTGGCGCAAAAAAGGCAATATCGGCCGTCGAAACAACCCGCAAAACGGTGTCGGCGTTGTTCGGCCCGAATGTCGTCCGGTCCTCAATGACAAAAGCAAGGGCCGGCGCGCTGGCCATCAGCATCATGAAAAGGGAAACGACAACTTCACGCATGCTCCACCTTCCTCGCTGTTGCCATAGTGCAAGGCGCCATTGTGAGCGCGGGCAACCTCGTCGACAATCGTCAGGCCGAGGCCCGATCCCACGGTGCCGGTCACGTTCTCGCCGCGCGAATAGCGGCCGACCAGCCGCTTGGCCGGATCGGGCGGAAACCCGGGCCCATTGTCTTTCACGATGACGACGGCGCGGCCCGCGTCGCGCACCAGGCTGACTTCGGCCCAACCATCTGTCTTTGAGTATTTGATCGCATTGTCCAGAAGGTTGCGGAGCGCGTTTTGAATGAGGATCGGATCGCCCTGTATCTCTGCCGGCTCCAGCCCCGCTACACGAAGATCGACATCCCGCAGTTCCGACAACGGCTGCAACCGTTCGACCGTATCCTTGACGATGGCCGCCAGATCGACCGGTTCCTTCACAAGGTGATCGGCCCGAAACGTCACCATCGCATGGTCAAGCATTTGACCGGCCGATCTTGAGCTTTCATCAATCGCCCGGATCATTTCGCGAACCGCGGCCCTGTTTTCCGCTTTTTCGACACGGCGCAGAGTGATTTCGGCCCGTGTTCGCACGACGGCAAGCGGCGTGCGGACCCGGTGGGCCGCCTCGGCAATGAACTCTTCCGACTGAACGAGCGAGTTCTGCAGCCGGTCCATGAAGCTGTTCAACGACGACACAAGCGGCGCCATTTCGGAGGGAACGGGCGCGGCGACAGGCCGCAAGTCCTTCGGCCCGCGGCGCGCCACGGACTCGGCCAGCCGATGCAGCGGTTTGGTCGTGCTTCGCGCGACAATGGTCGCAAACAGGGCCGTCAGAAGGAAAAAACTCGCCCCCACGGCCAGCGCGATCCGGGAAATGCGGGACAGTGTCTCGCGCTGTCCGTCCAGTGTCTGGGCGACGGAAACTTCAAGCACTTGCGAAACCGGACCGATCGACACGATCCGCCGCGTGGAGGCGATCCGAACGTCTTCGCCCCTGAAATGCGTGGAATAAAAGACGTTGTCCGATCCGCGGGAGCCCGGTGGGCCAGGCAAATCCTCATATCCGGAGAGGAAGTCTTCGCCCATGGAAATCGAATAGTAGATCCGCTCATCCGCGACCGTGCCAAGCATCGAGAATGCGGCATAGGGCAAATCGATGGTGATTTCGCCGTTCTGGACAGACGCGCTGTCGAGGATCGAGATCGCCGAGGCGGATAGAATGTTGTCCTGGCTTTCCTGGGCAATCTGCCGCGCGATCGACTGGACCACAAAATAAAGCAGCACGGCCAGCACCGCCGCGCCAATCAGCAACAAGACGACAAGGCGGCGCTGGATTGAGCCATGAACGCTGGGTTGGGAATTCATGTGAACTCCAGCTTGTAGCCCATGCCGCGAACCGTCGTGATGGTGGCATTCGAGTTCGCAAGGTGTTTCCGAAGCCGCGCCACATAGACTTCGATTGCGTTTTCAGTGACTTCCTCATCGAAGGAGAACAGCCGGTCGACCAATTTCGGTTTGGAAAAAATCTGACCTGGCGCGCCGATGAAGATTTCAAAAAGTCTCAGTTCCCGGGTGCGGAGCTGAACCTCCACGCTGCCGATGTGGAGCGTTCCCGCCAAGGAATCGAAGGTGAGATCGCCGCGTTTGATGAGATTGCGGGCGGCTCCACCCCGCCGCCGCAGGACTGCCCGGCAACGCGCCTCGAACTCTGAAAAATCGAAGGGTTTGACGACGTAGTCATCGGCACCGAGATCCAAAACGCCGACCCGGTCGGACACTTCCGAGCGCGCGGTCAGAACGATGATCGGCGTGCCATTTTCCAGATTGCGGTGTTCGGCCAGGAACGTCCGCCCGTCGCCGTCGGGAAGCATGATGTCCAGCAGGATCAGGTCATAATCGGTGATCGCGCAGTGGTCCCAGGCCGCCGAAAGACTGTCCGCGTGGTCGACCACATGGCCGTCCAGACTCAGCCGGTCCACGATCGCCTTGCCCAACTGAGCATTGTCCTCAATCAACAAAAACCGCATTTTTGTTGCCCTTGTCAGGTCTGTGTCAGCTTGGTCGCTCAGCCTCTCCATTGATGGGCGGATGACACGGCCCATGTCAATTGGGAGGAAAATCAGATGACATTCAAACTGGGCCGCCGTGCCCTGATCGCTGCTGCTGCGGCCTTTTCCATCGCAGGCACAACGCTTGCTGCAGCCGAGCAAGTCGTCGACGAAGTTCACTTCTTGATCCCCGGCGGCGCAGGTGGCGGCTGGGACGGGACCGCGCGCGGCACCGGGGAAGCTCTGACCAAGTCCGGCCTTGTCGGCCAGGCGTCCTATGAAAACATGTCCGGCGGCGGTGGCGGAAAGGCGATCGCGTATCTCATCGAAAACGCCGAAAGCCTCGACAACACCTTGATGGTCAACTCGACGCCGATCGTGATCCGGTCATTGACGGGCGTCTTCCCGCAAAGCTTCCGCGACCTCACGCTGGTCGCCGGGACGATTGGCGACTACGCGGCCATCGTCGTCGGCAAGGACAGCCCGATCAATTCCATGTCCGAACTCATCGCGGCGTACAAAGCCGATCCGTCGGGCGTTGCCATTGGCGGTGGCTCCGTGCCAGGCGGTATGGACCATCTCGTGGCGGCAATGGCGATGGAAGCGGCGGGCGAAGATCCGACCGCGGTCAAGTACATCCCCTATGACGCGGGCGGCAAAGCGATGGCCGGTCTCCTGTCTGGCGAAATCGCCGCGCTTTCCACCGGGTTCTCCGAGGCCGTCGACTTGGCGAATGCCGGAGAAGTCAAGATCATCGGGGTGACCTCGCCGGAGCGCGTCGATGCCTATCCCGACGCCCCGACGATGAAGGAACAGGGCCTTGACACCGAATTCGTCAACTGGCGCGGTTTCTTCGCAGCTCCCGGCCTTTCAGCCGACAAAGTTGCGGCGTACCAGGAAGCGATCGCCAAGATGTACGAGACCGACGCTTGGGAAGAAGTCCGTGCGCGCAACGGCTGGGTGAACATCCACAACCCGGGCGATGACTTCAAAGCCTTCCTGGAAGACCAGGAAAAGCAGATCGGCGATCTAATGAAAAAGCTCGGCTTTCTCTGAGCACCCCCAATGTGACGGCACGCGCGCCTGACCGGTTGGGCGCGCGTGCCCAATAACATCAAGAATCGCACACTCACGTTGGGGAGGGGAGCATGGCGCTCGACCGTTGGGTTGCGCTGGTCATATTGTTGATTTGCATGGTCTACGGATATACGGCCTTCTTCATGATGGACGGTGCTTTACCGCCTTTCATGCAGCGCAATCCGATCTGGCCATCCACTTTCCCCAAAGTGCTGTCGGTATTGGCGATCATCACGGCGCTCATCATAGTGCTTGGCCTCGAAAAAGGCGCCGCTGAACCGAAGCCGATGGACATCAATTACCGCCGGTTAACCGATTATAAGCTCGGACAGGCGTTGGCCCTGCTCGGGATCATGGTGGCCTATGCCCTGCTCTTGCGCCCGGCCGGTTTTCTGATCGCCACGTCTGGGTTCTTGATTATTGGCGCTGCCGTCCTCGGCGAACGCAAGTTCCAGTATCTCGTGCCAATCGCCATCATGGCCGCCGCGGGCATCTGGTACCTCGTTCAGGAGGTCCTGGGCATCTTCCTTCGGCCATGGCCGTTTTTTCTGACGACGGGAGGCTGACATGCTTGAAGGCATTTTGATCGGTCTTGGAAGCGCCCTCTCGGTCACGAACCTTCTGATGGTCGTCGGCGGCTGTCTGGTCGGCACGTTCATCGGCATGCTGCCCGGGCTCGGACCGATGTCGATCATCGCGATCATGATCCCCGTTGCGATCACCGTGGGCGATCCATCCGCCGCGTTGATCCTGCTGGCCGGTGTCTACTACGGTGCGATTTTCGGCGGCTCGACGTCATCGATCCTGATCAACGCGCCCGGTGTCGCGTCAACCGTCGCAACGTCGTTTGATGGCTACCCGCTCACTCGGCAGGGTAAGGCGGGCAAGGCCCTGACCGTCGCGGCCATTGCGAGCTTTTGCGGCGGCACCATCGGGGCCATTCTGCTGATGATCTTCGCCCCCGCGCTCGCGACCGTCGCCTTGCTGTTTCATTCGGCCGAATATTTTGCGCTGATGGTCGTCGGTCTTTCGGCGATCGCCGCCTTCGCCGGCACGGGACAGGTCGCGAAAGCACTGTTAATGACCCTGCTCGGCCTGATCATGGCAACGGTCGGCGAAGGCGCGCTTTTCAACCAGCCCCGCTTCACAATGGGCGTGATGGATCTTCAATCAGGATTCGGTTTCATCACGCTCGCCATGGCGATGTTCGCCCTGCCCGAGGCCCTGTATCTCGTGCTGGATCCCAAACGCTCCTCCACCCAGGGCAGCAATGAAATCAAGGACCTGCGCATCACGGCCGCGGAAGCAAAATCCATCGCGCCGGTGATCGGCCGTCAGTCGATCCAGGGCTTTCTGATCGGGGTCCTGCCTGGCGCGGGTGCGACGATCGCCAGTTTCCTGGGCTACGCCGTGGAACGGAACATCGCCCCCAAAGAAGAACAGGAACAATTCGGCAAGGGCGCGATCAAGGGCCTCGCCGCGCCGGAATCGGCCAACAACGCCGCGTGTACAGGTTCGTTTGTGCCGCTGCTGACCCTCGGGATTCCCGGTTCAGGCACCACCGCGATCCTGCTCGGGGCGTTGATTGCTCTCAATGTCACGCCCGGCCCGCGCCTGATGGTGGATGAACCCCAGATCTTCTGGGCCGTCATCATTTCCATGTATATCGGCAATGTAATCCTTTTGATCCTGAACCTGCCGCTCATCCCCTACATCGCCAAGGTGTTGACCGTCCCGCGCAACTACCTGATCCCGTTCATTCTCTTTTTCACCCTCATGGGCGCTTACATCGGTCAGAACAACGCGACCGAACTCCTGATCCTCGTCGGCTTCGGTGTCTGTGCGACGATCCTGCGCTTCGCCGATTATCCGCTGGCGCCGCTCTTGATCGGATTCATTCTGGGCCGCATGCTGGAGGACAATTTCGCGCGCTCCATGCAGCTTTACGACGGTGTCGGCTTCATTCTCGAACGGCCGATGACGCTGGGCCTGCTCGCTTTGGCCGCCCTGCTTGTGATCCTGCCGAGCTACCGTGCCCGCCGGGCCCGTCTGCGCGCACAAGGCACCGCCGACGGCGATTGATGGTCGCATTGCGATGAATGCGGGCGTCCGGGGTTACGCGAAGGCCCGGACGCCCATTCTTTTGATGCGTCGAATCCTAAGCACCCGTGATCGATGCAAGGTCCTCAGACCTGCCGTCTTGGGCCAGGATCCAGTCCCGCACATTCCTACAGGTCTCGGACAGCGCCTTGTGTTTCGGCCAGATGACATAATAGCCATTGCCGGGCCGGAACGTGTGCGGGGTGACCTTTTTGAGGCGGCCATTGTGTATGAACACATCCACCAAATGCCGCCATCCCAGGGCGACGGCATCACCGTCGAGCGCCATCTGCAGGACGGCAACATATTCGTTGGCCCGCATCCCGCGAACCCGGTGGGCGCCGTTGACACCGGCGGACCGGAGCCAGTCTTTCCAAGTTGCCGCATGCCGGTACGGCTCGTCCAGATGCGCCAGATGGTGGTCCAGCAAATCCTTGGGCGAGTCCGGAACACCATACGCGTCCAGATAGGATGGCGACGCCACCGCGACGATTTCCTCGACCGCGAACCGCGCACACTCATAACCAGGCCAGTTGTTCGGCCGGCCGCCACGGATCCCGAGGGGAATGTCTTCAGAGGCAATGTCCAGATCCCGGTCGGCGGTATGAAGGCGCAATTCGATGTCCGGCAGGTCCGTCCGCATCCTTTGCAGCCGCGGGGCGATCCAGAGCGTTGCAAACGCAGTTGATACCGAAATCGTCACGACGTCATCGGCCGGTTTGGTCCGCACTGCGGCGATGCCCTGCGCCAGTTGATAAAGGCCGCGCGACACGTCGCCGTGAAGCCGGCGGCCCGCCGATGTCAGCGTGACGGTCCGGTGGCGCCGTTCAAAAAGCCGCTGACCGACATCGTCCTCAAGCGCCTTGATCGCATAGGAAACCGCGGACTGTGTCATGCCGAGTTCCAGGCCGGCCTTGGTGAAGGAGCCGAGGCGGCCGGCCGCTTCGAACGCGATCAGGCCGCGCATCGATGGGATGAGAAGACGCAAGTTTGCCATGAAATAAACTTATCGATTGGATGACCATTTTCCCGCATCACAGGGGATCAGAGGCACTATAGCATCAAATAATCGTATGATTGGGGGTGCCGATGTCCAATACCATTGATGCGATCCAAAATCGCAATCAGGCCGATCCGAAACCGGCCGCGCGCGGCGGCGGGCGATCCGGGCGCAGGGTCAAAAGATCACAGACATCGTCCGCCGTCGGGCGGCCCTATATCCATCGCGGCATCGCGCCCTACGACATCATGGCCGAGGAAAACCTTGTCCGTATCGAAGCGACCGCGGAGTCTATCCTGGCCGAAATCGGCATCGAGTTTCGCGGCGATCCGGATGCCCTCACCCTCTGGCAAGAAGCCGGCGCCAAGGTCGATGGCGAACGGGTGCGCTTTCCAAAGGGGCTTGTCCAGGAGGTCCTGAAAACAGCACCCCGCCAGTTCACGCAGCATGCCCGGAACCCGGCGAACAGTGTCGAGATCGGCGGGGACAACGTGGTCTTTTCCCCGGCCTATGGCAGCCCGTTCGTCATGGATCTCGATGAGGGCCGGCGCTATGGCACGATTGAGGACTTTCGGAATTTCATCAAACTCGCGCAGTCGTCGCCGTGGCTGCATCACTCGGGCGGCACGATCTGCGAGCCCGTCGATGTCCCGGTCAACAAACGCCACCTTGACATGGTCCGCGCCCATATCACCCTGTCCGACCGGCCGTTTTTGGGATCTGTGACGGCGGAGGACCGCGCGGAGGACTCCATCGACATGGCAAGGCTGCTGTTTGGCGACACCTTCGTCGATCGGAACTGCGTCATCATGGGCAACGTCAACGTGAACTCGCCGCTCGTGTGGGACGGCACGATGACGAAGGTCCTGCGCGCCTATGCCAGGGCCAATCAGGGATCGATCCTCGTGCCCTTCATTCTGGGCGGGGCCATGGGACCGGTGACCGTTGCCGGCGCGATCGCGCAGGCCCATGCGGAAACACTGGTCGGCTGTGCGCTGGCACAGCTCGAGCGGCCGGGCGCGCCGGTGGTCTACGGCAATTTCCTGTCTTCGATGAGCTTGCGGTCGGGTTCGCCGACCTTCGGCACGCCGGAACCGGCCTGCGGATCTCTCGTGGTGGGTCAGCTCGCCCGCCGCCAGAACCTGCCTTTGAGATGCGCCGGCAACTTCACGACATCGAAACTGCCCGATGCCCAGGCCATGAACGAGGGCACCATGTCGATGCTCTCCGCGGTCCATTGCGGCGCGAATTTCATTTTACATTCGGCGGGTTTTCTGGATGGGCTTTTGTCCATGTCCTACGAGAAATTCATGATGGATGCCGATTTTTGCGGCGCCTTGCACACGTATCTGGACGGCGTTTCGGTCGACGACAACGCGCTTGCGTTCGACGCGTTTCGGGAAGTCGGGCCGGGAAACCATTTTTTTGGCTGCGCCCACACGCTGCGAAACTATGAAACGGCTTATTTCGATTCCGCGATGGCCGACAACGATCCTTTCGAGACCTGGGAGGAAGGCGGTTCAAGGGATGCCGCGACACGGGCCAACAAGGCCTGGAAAAAGACCTTGGCGGACTATGAAGCCCCGCCGCTTGATGCCGGAGTGGCCGACGCGCTGCAGGACTATGTGGCCCGCAAGAAATCCGGTCTTGAGGACCGTTGGTATTGAGTCGCACATGAAGATCACGAACATTCGCGTCACACACGTCAATGTCCCCTTTGACGCGCCGTTCTGGTGGACCGGCGGGCTGTATCCCGGCGCTTCGAAGTCGATCATCGAAGTGGAGACCGATGAAGGTGTTGTCGGACTTGGAGAAGCGCCCTGGTATCACTTCGGCGAAGTCGCCAAGGCGGAGATCGCACCGGCGCTGATGGGCGCGGATCCGCTCGATCTTGCCGATTGCGAACGGCGCTGTGTGCCGCCTTGGCAGATCACCGCCAATACTGGGGAAGGCGCCGCCTCGGTGGCCTTCGGCGCGGTTGAAGTGGCGCTTTGGGATATTCGCGGCAAGGTGTTTGATCTCCCGCTTTACAAGCTGCTGGGCGGCGCCGTGCGCAAACAGATCAAATTCTCAGAGTATTTTTCGTTCCGCCCGGCGCACAACGGATCGGGCGGCGAGATGAGCCCGGAGGCGATCTGCGCGTACTGCGAAAAGATGCGCGACCTCCATGGATCGACGATTTTTGAAGGAAAGCTAATCCTGGGAGACCCGGACCTTGAAATCCGGACCGTGCGTCTCTTGCGCGAAACCTTGGGCGATAAAGTTCAGATCAAGCTGGATTCCAACATGCAGTATTCGCTCACCACGGCCCGATGGCTGCTGCGTGAACTGGAGCCCTACAACATTCGGAACTACGAAGACCCGGTCGCCACATTCGAGGAAATGGCAGCGCTGCGCCAGCATAGCTTCATTCCGTTCTCGACCCATGTTCCGGATCTCAAACGCGCGGTCGCTTTAGGGACCCCGGACAATTTCGTCTGCAACTTCGCAGCCCTTGGCGGGATATCAAAGACCTTGAAATTCATCGCCGCCTGCGAAGCCATGGGCAAGGGGTTTTGGTGTTATTCCAACGATCTGGGCATCATGACAGCGGCTTATCTGCATGTCTCGGCCGCATCGCCGCTGATTTCGGAAGCCTCACAATCGCTGTTTCGCTGGCAGGTTGGTGACATCATCGAAAACGGCCCGTTCCGGCAAACCAACGATGTAATCGCCGTGCCAGAGGGCCCGGGATTGGGTGTTGAGTTGGACCGCGATGCCATGGACCATTGGGCCACGCAGTTCCAGGATCATGGACCGATGAGCCATTTCTTCGATCCGGCCCGTCCAGATCATCACCGTGCCTTGCCGCTGAACTGAGATCCGTCAGCCCATGTCCAAAGATCCGTTGTTGCAGCCTTACAAACTGAAACATCTGTCACTCCGCAACCGGGTCATGACGACCAGCCACGAACCGGCCTACCCGGAAGAGGGGATGCCCAAAGACCGCTACCGCGCCTATCACGTGGAGCGGGCCAAGGGCGGCATCGCGCTGACAATGACCGCCGGATCGGCTGCCGTGAGCCGGGATTCTCCACCGGCTTTCAACAACATCCTGGCCTGGAAGGACGAGGTCGTGCCGTGGATGAAACAGCTCGTCGACGAATGTCACGACCACGGCGCTGCGGTCATGATCCAGCTCACCCATTTGGGCCGCCGGACCCGCTGGGACAAAGGCGACTGGCTGCCTTCCGTCTCACCCGCCTATGTGCGCGAAACCGCCCATCGCGGCTTCACCAAGAAGATCGAGGACTGGGACATCAAGCGGATCGTCCGCGACTATGCCGAGGCCGCCGAGCGCATGAAAGCCGCCGGGCTGGACGGCATTGAACTGGAGGCCTACGGCCATCTGATGGACCAGTTCTGGTCCCCCACTCTCAATCATCTTGACGCCCCGTATGGCGGCAACCTTGACGCGCGACTGACATTCACCTTCGAGGTGTTAAAGGCGATCCGGGAGAAAGTTGGCGACGCATTCATCGTCGGCATCCGGTGCGTGGCCGACGAAAACCTGGAAGGCGGCATCAGCCGCGAAGAGGGGATTGAAATCTGCCGGCGCCTGAAAACCTCGGGCCTGGTTGATTTTCTCAACATCATCCGCGGGCATATCGATACCGATCCCGGTCTGACGGATGTCATCCCCATTCACGGGATGCGCTCAGCGCCCCATCTCGATTTTGCCGGCGATGTCCGCCGGTCTGTCGACATTCCCGTCTTTCACGCCGCCCGCATCGGCGACGTCGCCACCGCCCGCCATGCCATTGCGGAAGGAAAGGTCGATCTCGTCGGCATGACGCGGGCGCACATGGCCGATCCATACATCATCAAGAAGGTGATGGAGGGACGCGAGCACGAGATCAGGCCGTGTGTCGGCGCGAATTACTGTCTTGATCGCATTTACCAGGGCGGCATGGCGCATTGTGTCCACAACGCCTCGACCGGCCGCGAGCTGGAACTGCCGCATCAGATCTCCAGGTCCGGCAAAAAACGGCGCGTTGTTGTTGTCGGCGCCGGGCCCGGCGGGCTGGAAGCCGCACGGGTCGCGGCCGCGCGTGGCCATGAGGTGACCGTGTTTGAAGCGGCACCCGATCCAGGCGGACAAGTGCGGCTGCTTGCCCAATCCAAGCGGCGGTCGGAACTCATCGGCATCATCGACTGGCGGGTTGAGCAATGCGTCCGATTGGGAATCTCCTTCCGATTCAATAGCTGGGCCGAGGTCGGGACCGTTCAAAGCGCATCGCCGGATGTGGTGGTGATCGCAACCGGCGGATATCCCAAGGCGGATGGTCTTCGGGACGGCGACGAACTTGTCGTGTCCGCCTGGGATATCCTGTCCGGAGATGTGAAACCGGGACGAGAGGTTCTGATCTACGACGAAGCCGGCGACCATGTGGGGCTTCAGGCGGCCGAACTCATTGGCGAAACCGGCGCTTCGGTCGAAATCATGACGGCCGACCGGACCTTCGCTCCGGAGGTGATGGGCATGAACCTTGTCCCGTACATCCGGTCGCTGCAGAAGGCGCGCGCCCGGTTCACGGTCGCCTACCGGCTGGACGCGGTCCGCTGCGACGGCAACCGGCTGACGGCGACAATCGGCTCCGACTATGGCGGCATCACAGAGGAAAAGACCTACGACCAGATCATCGTCAACCGCGGCATAGTGCCGATGGATGAGCTCTATCTCGAACTGAAGCCGTCGGCGCGCAATCGTGGCGAAATCGATTATGGCGCGCTCCTGTCGGGGACCGGCGACCTGTTTCCGTCCAGGAATGATGGCGGCGAATTCGATCTCTACCGGATCGGCGACGCCGTCTCCTGCCGCAACATCCACGCGGCGATCTACGACGCGATGCGCATCGGCGTCCGCTACTGAAAGCAATGCCTTCCGGACCGCGCGAGGCCATTGGTCCGGTACCGTCTATTCGCCCTTTTCCTCCAACACTTTCCGGGCGACCCGAAAACACTCCAGAGCCTGCGGCACGCCGCAATAGATCCCGACCACATGGATGATCGCGCGGATTTCCTCCTTTGAAACCCCGTTGTTGATCGCCCCGCGGCAGTGGATCTCCCACTCCGTCATCTTGCCAAGCGCGCCGATCATCGCAAGGTTCATCATCGAGCGCGTCTTGGCGTCGATCACATCATCGCCCCAGCCGAAGCCCCAGCACCAGGCGGTCATGGCCTCTTGAAACGGCCGCGTCAAATCATCGGCGGCCGCAAGGTTCTTCTCCACATACTCGGCGCCAAGCGTGGCCTTGCGCTGCGCCAATCCTTTTTCAAAGAGATCCTGATCCATGCCTTATCCCACCTTGATCGCCACATTCTTGGTTTGCACGTAGTTGAGCAGAGCCTCGCGGCCCTTTTCGCGGCCATATCCGGATTTGCCGAAACCGCCGAACGGTGTCTCGACACCGCCGGCATACCATTCATTGACGAAAACCTGGCCGGCCCGCAGTTTCTTGGACGCCCGCATGGCCCGGTCCAACTGGCTGGAATAGACACCGGCCACGAGCCCGTAGGTTGTCCCGTTGGCGATGCGCACGGCCTCGTCATCATCGGAGAAAGACAGCACGGACAAAACCGGGCCGAAGACTTCGTTTTGCGCGACCATCATGTCCGGACTGACATCGGTCAGCACGGTCGGCTCGAGAAAGTAGCCGGGCCGGTTGAGGCGCCGGCCGCCGGCCGCGACCTGGGCCCCTTCCCGCTCTGCGTCCGACACCATACCCGCCGCCCGGGCGCACTGCGCTTCGGAGATCATGGCACCCATATTCGCGCCGAACTCCGGCAAGGCCAGTCCGTCATCGACGCGCAAAGCCTCGGCCACGGCAACAATGCCGTCAACCAGCTTGTCATGCACCTTTTCCTGCACAATCACCCGCGACATGGCGGAGCAGACCTGGCCGGCGTTGAAGTAGATGCCCCAACGCACATCCGACAAGAACGCGTCCAGATCGGCGTCATCATGGACGATCGCGGCGGACTTGCCGCCCAATTCCAGAACACACGGCACGACATTTTGAGCAGCCGCCGTGGCAATCGAGACGCCGGTCGGAACCGATCCGGTGAACACGATCTGGTCGACGTCAGGATGGGCGGCAAGCGCGGCACCCGCGTCCTTGCCAAAACCGCAAATCAGGTTCAAAGCGCCCGCCGGAAGGCCGCAGGCCAGAGCCGCATCGGCAAAGAAGCGGTTGGTCAACGGATCGAGTTCCGGCGTTTTCACCACGCAGGCACATCCAACGGCCAGCGCGGCCGAGACCGAGCGCGCCGTCATTTCCATCGGGTAATTCCAGGGGATGATCTGCGCCGACACGCCAAACGGCTCGTGGACGGTGAAGTCGAAATACCCGTCTCCGAGCGGGATCGACCGCCCCTCCATGGTCTCGGCCTGGTTGCCGTAATATTCGAAATAGCGGGCGGCGCCTTCAATCTCGAGCCGTGCTTCCCAAAGCGGTTTGCCGGCTTCCCGGGTCAAGATGGGGGCGATGTCATCGATCCGTTCCAGAATATACTCGCCCATTTTCCGGACAATCCGGCCGCGTTCGACCGGCCTGAGACCGGACCAGGCGCCTGAGGAGCTCAGCCTTTGAGCCGCCGCGACCGCCCGGTCCACATCGGCCTTGTCTGCGATGGCCTGGTTCGCCAAGTGCGCACCGGTCGCCGGCTCCAGGACAGCGAGCCGTCCTGCACCACCGTCAACAAACGCGCCATCGATGAAATTTTGCCAATAGTCTGCGATGTCACTCATGCGTCTCACGAAACCGGGTTGGGTCAGAGTGTTTTTGGGCAGATGGCGCCGGTGCGAATTTGCCGATCCGCGCTACCCGTCACGCATCCACGATTGAAGCGTGCGAACGGAATGTTCGGAGTTGACGCCGCAATTTGGATCGACGACCAGCGGCCCCGGCTTGTAACCGCGGCTGCGGAGCCCCCGTTGAACGGATTCAACGAGGTAAATGTCCTCCTCTACCGTGGTCGAACGGTCCTGGACCGCAAGCCGACGAACCACTTCGGAATCCACGCCGTCGACCGTATACCAGCCGCGCCAGACCACAACGCGGTCCACATCGACCGCCCGCCAATGGTAGGTGTTCAGGATGTTTCCGGGATAGACCTGGAATGAGAACAGCGGCCAGAGATACCAGGACGAATAATCCCCCGCGTATTCGTTCGCGTCCCGGTCGATCGGATAGGTCATCCGGTCAAGGTTCTGGCACTCCGTCGTATGCCGCAGACAGTATCCTTGCGGCTGGATGTCGTAGGTTTCCGGCCGGACCACACCGGTTGCGAAGGTCGGGTGGTTGATGGGGCAGTGATAACATTCTGAATAGTTTTCGACCGAAACCTTCCAATTGCAGTTTTCCTGGATCTCGACCCATTCCAGTGGTTTGAGCCGGTCGATATCGGGCGCGAACGCGGCGAGTTCGTCGCGGACACTCGGAAACCAATCATCCATCGGCCGAGCGTCCGGATCGAGATTGACGAACAAAAAGCCCAGAAAGTCCTCGATCCGCACTGGTGTCAGGCAGATCTGCTTGCGGTCAAAACCACGGACCGCTTTGACGTTGGGACCGGATCTCAAGGCGCCGGTTAGTTCATAGGTCCACGAGTGATAGGGGCAAACGAGAAGCTTGGTGTTGCCTTCGCCCTGCACCAGCTGATGTGCGCGGTGCTGGCAGACATTGTAGTAGGCTTTAAGCTCACCGGACTTGTCCTTGAGGCAGATGAGGCTTTCACCGGCGATCTCGACGGTGAAATAGTCGCCCGGTTTTTCCAGCAAGGAAGCGTGGCCCGCGAACTGCCATGTCCGCGCCAACAGTCCCGCTTGTTCCGCCTCAAAATGCGTGGGGTCGGTGTAAAACCGGGCCTCGAGCGCATGGACGAGCTGGCTGTGCACATTCATGACCGGTCCTTCCACTCTTCCTGATAAAGCCCCATGGCGTGCCGGCGGGTGTGAAAGCGGTCAATGCTCGCGATCACCTCCGGCGGCGCATCGGCGATGACAAAGGCCAGCAAGGTCTCCAGAAGCACAACAGTGGAGACCGATGATGGAAAGAACTGCGGCGTCTCCGCGTCAACGATGAACGCGTGGTCGCTTCCGACCACGATCGGCGAGGCCGGACTGTCCGAGATTGCGATGATCGTCAGACCCTGTTCGCGGGCCACTTCAACGGCCGCGATCACATCGGTCCGGTACGGCTTGCAGGTCATGGCGACCAGCACATCATCCTTGCCGGCCCGCGCCAGGTCGTCGGTCGCCACCGATCCCATCCGCGGGATCGTCCAGATTGTGTCGACGGCCATGTCGGCAAGATAAGTGAAGTTGCGCGCGTTCGAATTGTTCACGCCAACGCCGAGGACGTAGGTATGCCGCGCGGCCACGATGGCATCGGCTGCCGCCTTCATCGCCGCCGCGTTGGTGCCCGCAAAAGTGTTTTCGATATTCGAGATCGCGCAGGCGGCCATTTGGGCAAACAACTCACCCAGTTGCCCGCCTTTGGCGAGCGACTGCAACCAGCGGGCGCGATCAGGAAAATCGGTGCCCCGGCTGCGGATGGCATCCCGGAACGGCTGCCGGAAATCCTCATAGCCGTCGAATCCCACCGAGCGCGCCATGCGCACGAACGTGTTCGGCTTGACGCCCGCGGCCTCGGCGATTTCGCGGATCGAACTCACGCCCACATCATTCGGATTTTCAAGCACATAGCTGGCCGCTTTGCGGAGCTCAGGGGTGAGCTCGTCAAACTCGGCCACCAGGTCGTCCAGGACCTC
This sequence comes from Roseibium sp., assembly GCA_017643215.1. Lineage (GTDB taxonomy): Bacteria > Pseudomonadota > Alphaproteobacteria > Rhizobiales > Stappiaceae > Roseibium. The sequence goes on from JAEPNV010000007.1 coordinate 152,138, forward strand.
TCGGGGCGCCTTTAGATCGGTTTTTGGTACATTCATATCATTCATGATTGACGAGAGTACATTTGTACAATTACCCTGTCCATCGAAAAATCACCGGCCATGGAGACACCCAGTGTCGGAAGTTGGAACGTTGAAACTGCCCTCCTCGGCGCGGGTCGTGATTGTCGGCGGCGGCATCATGGGATGCGGCCTCGCCTATCATCTGGCCCATGAAGGCTGGCCGGATGTGGTGCTTCTGGAAAAGGCGGAACTGACGTCAGGCTCCACGTGGCATGCGGCCGGCCAGATCACCCATTCCACATCCAGTTTCGGGCTTGGCAAATGCGTCGGCTACAACATCGACCTCTATTCGGGGAAGCTGGAGGAGGAAACCGGACAGTCGGTCACCTGGCACGGCTGCGGCTCGTTTCGCCTGGCCTACAGCGAAGATGAACTGGATTGGCTGCGCCACACGATGAGCGTCGGCCGGGCGCTCGGGTTTCCGATGGAGCTCGTCGGCACGGACCGCATCCGGCAGCTACATCCCTTCTACAATCTGGAGGGCGTTCTTGCCGGATTGCACACACCGGAGGATGGCCACGCCGACCCCTCAGGCATCACCCAGGCCCTCGCCATCGGCGCGCGCAAGCTTGGCGTGAAGATCATCCGCCGGTGCCGCGCGACAGACATCAAGCAACAGGCCAATGGCGAATGGCGCGTGGCGACCGAACAGGGCGACATTCTGTGCGAGCATGTCGTCAACGCCGGCGGGACCTATGCGCGCCAGATGGGCGAATGGAGCGGGCTGCAGCTGCCCATGACCTCCATGACGCACCACTACATTGTCACGGACACCGTTCCGGAGTTCAGGGAACTGGAGCACGAACTGCCGGTGATCCGGGATGATAAGCTGGTCTCCGGTTACATTCGCATGGAGCAGAAGTCGGGGCTGATCGGCATCTATGAAAAGGAAAATCCCAACACCGTCTGGGAGGACCATTGCCCCTGGGACGCCGAAAACGAGCTGTTCGAGGCCGATTACGACCGCATCATGCCGTGGCTGGAGAACGCCATGGACCGGATGCCGGTCCTGGCACAACTTGGAATCAAACGTGAGGTCCACGGCGCAATTTCCCACCCGCCCGATGGCAATCCGCTGATTGGCCCGGCGCCGGGCGTCAAGAACTACTGGTGCTGCTGCGGTACCCAGATCGGCATCGGCTGGGGCCCCGGACTGACACGCGAATTGGCCCGCTGGATGGTGCACGGCTCGGCCGACATCTCAATGCGCGAATTCGATCCGCGCCGGTTTGGCGATTATGCCGACAAGGACTGGCAGGTCCTGAAGGCCAAGGAAGACTATTGCCTGCGCCACGAGATTCCCTTCCCGCATTTCAACCGGCTTGCCGGCCGTCCGATCAAGCCGAGCCCGCTTTATGACCGGCTGAAGGAAAAAGGCGCCGTGTTCGAGGAAGTCTATGGCCACGAGCGTCCGCGGTGGTTCGCCCGCGGCGACGTTGAGCAGCAAGACCACTATTCGTTCAAACGCCCGAAATGGCATGACATGGTCGCCTTCGAGACGCAGGCGGTGCGGGAGCGGGCCGGGATCATGGACATTTCCGCCTTCACCAAGGTCGAACTCTCCGGCGCGGATGCCGAAACCTACCTGGACCGCCTTGTCGCCAACCGGCTGCCAAAGAAGACCGGCGGCATTGCCCTTACCCACATGCTGAACCGGCGCGGCCGGATCGAGTTGGAACTCACTGTCGTCCGGTTCGCCGAAGACCGGTTTTACCTCGTCTGTGCCGCGTTCTTTGAGCAGCGGCTGCTGGATCATTTAAACCATCACTTGGACGGCGAACAGGTTTCGATCAAGAACCTCTCCACCGACTGGGCCGCGCTTGCCCTCAACGGTCCCCGCGCGCGGGACATCCTGGCGCCGAACACACCAGATTCCCTCGACAATGCCTCCTTCCGGTGGCTGACCGGGCGGCAAATCGAGGTGGCAGGCCACTCCGTATGGGCGCTGCGCATGTCCTATGCCGGCGAACTCGGATGGGAGTTTCACGGTCCGCGCGAGAACATGCTGGCGATCTACGATGCCCTGTGGGCGAGCGGCGAACCGTTCGGTATTGCGGACTATGGCTCTTTCGCCATGAACGCCATGCGGCTTGAAAAGGGTTTCAAGGGCGCCGGCGAATTGACCAACGAAGTCACCTTGCCGGAAGCCGATGTCATGCGTTTCGTCAAGCTCGACAAGGGCGACTTCATGGGCCGAACACAAACCGGGGCGAGCCTGAACAACGCTCTTCGGTGGATCTGCGTCTATCTGGAAATCGAGCCGGACGGGATCGAGGACGGTCATGGCGGCGAAGCGGTCCTGATGAACGGAAAGGTGATCGGCGCCACCAGTTCTGTGGCCTACGGGCATTCGGTCGGCAAGGTCCTCGCCTTTGCCTATGTCAAACCGGAAGCCGCAACGGCGGGACAAGACCTGGACGTGGTGATCATGAATGCGCCGCGCCGGGCGCGGGTCCTCGGCGAACCTGCCTATGATCCGCAAAGCCTTCTGCCTCGGTCCGATGCATCTTTGGGGGTCGCCGCGGAATGAGTGTGCCGAAAACCATGAATGCCATGGTGCTCGAAGGTCATGGCGGGCTGGAAAAACTTGTCTGGCACGAGGACTGGCCCGTGCCACAGCCCGGACCCGGTGAAGTCCTCATCAAGGTCGGCGCATGCGGGCTGAACAACACGGACGTCAACACACGGTCGGGCTGGTACTCAAAGGCCGTCACCGATGCAACGACCGGCGACGCTTACAATGACGTCGGCACAGAAGACCCGGCCTGGGGCGGCAAGCCGATTACCTTTCCGCGCATTCAGGGCGCTGATGCTGTCGGCACCGTCGTCGAGCTTGGCGAAAATGCGCCGGCGGACCTCCTCGGCAAACGCGTCATGGTCGATTGCTGGCTGCGTGACTGGACGGATCCAATTAACCGGGAGAAAACCGGTTACTTTGGCTCGGAGATGGATGGCGGTTTTGCCGACTACACCGTCGTCGACGCCCATAATGTGCGGGCCATTGAAAGCCCCTTGTCCGATGCCGAATTGGCGACCTTTTCCTGTTCCTACACCACCGCGGAAGGCATGCTCAGCCGCGCCGGGGTGACGGAGGGCGACACGGTTCTGGTGACCGGCGCATCGGGCGGCGTCGGCTCGGCGCTGGTTCAGCTCGCGAAACGGCGCGGCGCGTCGGTTGTCGCGCTGGCATCTCCGGCGAAACACGACGATGTCCGGGCACTCGGAGCTGATGCGGTCCTTGAACGGGCACCCGAGAATCTCAACGCAGCGCTCAACGCGGCCATTGGCACACCACATGTATCGGTCGTCGCCGACATTGTCGGTGGACCTTACTGGGGCATGCTGATCGACGCCCTGCAACGCGGCGGCAGATACACCTGCTCGGGCGCGATTGCCGGCCCGGTCGTCGAATTCGATCTGAGGACGTTTTATCTCCGCGATCTCACCATGACCGGGTCGACCGTCGTGGCCCCAAACATTTTTTCCGACCTGGTCGGTTACATTGAAAGGGGCGACGTCAGGCCGGTTCTGGCGGCCACATACCCGCTGAAAGACCTGCACGCCGCGCAAACCGCTTTCATTGAGAAAAAACACACGGGAAACATTGTGGTGATCCCATGAAGATCACCCGCATCCGTGTCTTCAAGACCGACCTTCCCTATGCCGGCGGCGCCTACGGCTGGGGGGCGGGCAATGCGATCACGGTCGCGAAGGCTTCGGTCATTGTCATCGACACGGATGCGGGTCTCTCCGGCTGCGGCGAGTTCACCCCGTGCGGCGAGAATTACATGGTCGGCCATTCCGAAGGCGTCGAGGCCCTGGCCCGATTGGTCGCCCCGTCAATCATCGGCGAAGATCCCAGGCAGGTCGCCCGGATCGAACAGATCATGGATCATGTCGTCCAAGGACATGGCTATGCGAAAGCCCCCTTCGACGCGGCCTGCTGGGACATCGCGGGAAAGGCGCTCGATGCACCGGTCTGGCTGCTGCTCGGCGGTAAGCTCACCGATGGCGCGCCGATGTACCGGGTCGCGCCACACAATCATACCAACGAGACAGCCACCGAGCTCGAGCGTCATCGGGCGGCGGGCTACCGGCAATTCCAGATCAAGGTTGGCGCCGATTGGGCACTGGATATCGACCGCATACGATCCATCATTCCGCTTTTAAAGCCCGGAGAAAAGGCGATGGCGGACGCCAACCAGGGCTGGCGGGTCGATAATGCGCTGAGGGTCGCGCGGGCAACGCGGGATCTCGATTTCATCTTCGAGCAACCATGCCGCACCTACGCGGAGTGCCTGCAGGTTCGCCGCCGCGTCGATCTGCCCATGAAACTTGATGAATGCGTAACCGGCATGCGGGCGGCCCAGCGGATTGTTGCGGACCAAGGGGCCGATCTGGTCTGTCTGAAGATCTCCAATCTCGGCGGACTGTCAAAAGCGCGGCGCGTGCGCGATTTCTTCGTCGACAACCGGATGCCTGTTGTCGCGGAGGACACCTGGGGCGGTGAGATCGCGACCGCGACGCTCGCCCAATTCGCGGCGTCGACACCGGAAGACTACCTGCAAAACACCACGGACCTTCACAACTACAACACACGCTCGACCGGTCATCCACCGCCGCGGACGGCGGGCGGAAAGCTCTACGCCTCCGACTTGCCGGGGCTCGGGGTCGAACCGGATTTCGAGGCGCTGGGGGACCCGGTGGCCACATATGGAGACGCGCCGTGACCAATGTGCCTGACCTTTGCATCTCCGGCCTCACCCTGTGGCGGATCCCGCTGACAAGCCATCAAACCTATTACATGGCATCGGGCAAGACCTGCGCGACCATCGACAGCATCGTGCTGCGCATCGACACGGAGCAAGGTATTTGCGGGTGGGGAGAAGTGTGTCCCATTCCGCACTACCTGCCGGCCTACGCGAATGGCGTTGCCCCGGCCATTGAAGAAATCGCTACGGTTCTGATCGGCCAAAATCCGATCGGTGTGGAAGCCTTGATGGCCGCGTGCCGAACCTATTTGATCGGGCACCCTTACGTAAAGTCGGCCATCGACATTGCCCTTTGGGATTTGACCGGCAAAGCCTGCGGCCTGCCGGTCTACACGCTCCTGGGCGGTCTGCAGGCGGCCGAATTGCCGCTCTATCATTCGATCACCTGCATCGATCCGCACGAGATGGCGCGAATTGCCAGGGAGGCGATCTTGTCGGGCATGACGCAGATCCAGGTCAAGCTCGGCGCCGACGACGACTGGACCGCCGACGTCGCCCGCCTGCGCCTCGTCCGCGAGGCGACCGGCGACGGTCCGATCGTCTACGGCGACTGGAATTGCGGCACCTCCCGGCTAGACGCCACCCGGGTCGGGCGGGCGGTCGCCGATCTCGACATCATGCTGGAGCAGCCCTGCGCCACGCTGGAAGAATGCGCGGCCGTCCGGGCAGCAACCGGGCTGCCGATGAAGCTCGATGAAAACGCCCACGACACCACGACACTGCTCCGGGCCTACGAACTCGGATGCATGGACGCGGTTGCGCTGAAACTCTCCAAATTCGGCGGGATTTCGGAGCTGCGCCGGGCGCGGGACATGTGCCTGTATTTCGGTGCGAAAATGTGCATCGAAGACACGTGGGGCTCCGACATTGCAACCGCGGCGGCCTTGCAAGTGGCGGCGTCCACGCCGAAAAAAGCCATCTTGAACGTCTGCGACCTTTCCGGTTACGTCAGCCCGCGGCTCGATCCGGACGCCCCGTCCAGATTGAACGGCCAAATTGCTCCCCCAAAGGGACCCGGGCTTGGTGTGGCACCTGACCCGGATGCCTTCGGCCCACCGATCCTTAAGCTTGCCGCGTAGGAGGTTCCCATGAAAACAACGATCTCCCAACAGGATTGGCGCGATCGCGCGGCCAAGGTCCTGCCGGCTGCCGGCTTCGGCAATTTCGACCCCGGGCTGGTTATTCGGGACGGCAAGGGCGCCCGTGTCTGGGACGAGGACGGCAACGAGTTTATCGACTACCTCATTGGGTCTGGTCCCATGGTCCTGGGGCACGGCCATCCGGAAGTTCTGGAAGCTGTAGCGGAACAGCTCGCCAAGGGCATGACCTTCTTCGCCAACAACGCACGCGGCATCGAATTGGCGGAAATCCTGGTCGAGGCCGTGCCCTGCGCGGACCAGGTGCGTTACGTGTCGACCGGCGGGGAAGCCGACATGTACGCGATGCGCCTTGCACGGGCGTTCACGGGCCGCGACAAGGTCCTGAAATTCGAAGGCGGATATCACGGCATGGCCGGCGAGGCACTGATGAGCCTTGCCCCGAAAACGCTGGTCAACTTTCCGCAGGCCGTCCCGGATTCGGCGGGGATTCCAGAAAGCGTGCGCGACGGGATGCTGATTGCGCCCTTCAACGATGCCGACTTCGCCCGCCAGCTGATCGCCGAACACGCCAGCAACATTGCCTGTGTGATTGTCGAACCGTTGCAGCGGTTGATCCCGCCGGAGCCCGGCTTCCTGGAGACGCTCCGCGCGGAGACACAAAAACACGGCATCGTGCTGATCTTCGATGAAGTCGTCACCGGCTTCCGGCTCGCTTATGGCGGTGCCCAGGAGGCCTATGGCGTCATTCCGGATCTGTGCACGCTCGGCAAGATCATTGGCGGCGGATTCCCGTTGGCGGCGATTGCCGGCAAGGCCGGGATCATGGCGCATTTCGACAAGACGCTCGTTGGCGAAAAAGGCTTTGCCTTTCAGATCGGCACCTTGAGCGGCAATCCTGTCGCCAGCGTCGCCGGCCTGAAGACGCTGGAGATCCTCAAGCGTCCGGGCAGCTATGAACAACTGCGTGCCAAAGGGCAGCGCTTGATGGAGAGTTTTTCGGCCCACCTCGGCGGTTTCGGGATCCCTCACCAAATCGTCGGCGACCCGGTGCTCTTTGACGTGGTCTTCACCGAAAAGCCGGTGCGGGACTACCGCGATGTGCTCAAAGGCGACCCAGCCAAAGCAAGCATTTTCAACAAATCATTGCGTGCCAGCGGGATTCTCAAGCCCGACAGCAAGCTCTATGCGTCGCTCGCTTTAACGGACCTTGATATTGAGCAGACCGATGCGGCCGTTGCGGCCGCCTGCGCGAAGGTGTCCGAGTTGGACGCCTGAATGGGCTTTCGCGTGCGCGCTCCGTCCACCGCACACACTAAAATCGAGTTCATCAACCAACAGGCCGGTGCATCCTGTTGTCGGGTGTGCCGTGTCGCGCTCCCGCGCCTACGCTCCATCGCATTGCCACCTGGCACATGAATAAAGAGGCATCGCTCACTGCCTTCATTGACGGAACGCCGGGCACCAGGCCAGTCCCGCTCGACCGTCTCGGCGAAGATCTCTGCATGGGGCTCAATGCCGAGTATGGCTGCCAACGCGGCCAATTCTCAGAGGACACAATACCGCCTTGGGTTGGGCGATAACACAATCTTCAACCAGTAATAAAATCGACAAATGCAAGAAAAATTTAGAAAAAATTTGACTAGTAATAGAATTATCACTGTAAAAAGTATACTTTATAAAATTTTAATCATCAATAAATCCAAAAATAACCAATCATATTAAGTAGAGATACACTCAATACATGTAATTAGACACTCAGAAAACATATGGGTGTCAAATGTCTATTGATTTTTACGGTGCCGCTGGTCAGTGGCACTTAGACGGGTCAGGTGCGTCTGGATTCTCATCGAACGCGCATTTGAATGTCCACAACGTGTGGTCGACCACCGGCGGAACAGGCGTTTCTGTCGTCATTGTCGACGATGGGATCGAAGCCACGCACAGCCAACTGGCCGGTTCCATCTCGAATTCGTTCTATTCGACCGAACAGGCGTCGGGGTCCGACGGCGATCCGAGTGCGTCAAAACATGGCCACGGGACGGCGGTGGCGGGCATCATCGCGGCCGACGCGTCGACCTCTGATCCGGTCGGCATTGCGCCGGGGGCCGAGCTTGCGTCTCTCAGGATCTTTGGCGCGAACAGCTTGAGCCTGTCCGATGCCATCTCGCACGTCGTCAATCACGACATTGCCAACAACAGCTGGGGCTATAGCATCGCGTTCTATGCCGCGGACACGTGGGGCCACAACACCTACTGGAGCGGCATCGAATCCGGTCTGGACAACGCCCTTACAAATGGACGCGACGGTCTTGGCACCGTATTCGTGAAATCGGCGGGAAACAGCCGGGAGGACGGCCGCTACGCAACCGATGACTATGTGTCCAATCACAAGGGGTCCATCGTTGTCGGCGCGGCGGACCACACCGGCAGCGTGTCCTTTTATTCAACGCCCGGCGCGAACCTTCTGGTCTCGGCGCCCTCGTCAGGCGCCGGCGTCGGTGTCACCACGACCGACCGGACCGGCAGTGGCGGATACTCGCCGACGAATCAAACGGACGCCTTTGGCGGCACCTCGGCGGCCGCGCCCATGGTCTCAGGTGTTGTCGCGCTCATGCTGGAAGCCAATCCGGCGCTCGCCTGGCATGATGTTCAGGACATTCTGGCCCTTTCAGCAAGGCATACGGGGTCCGCGGTCGGCGCCAGCACCAGCGGCCACGAACTCCATTCATGGCAGATGAACGCCGCGGCAAACTGGAACGGCACCGGCTTGCATTTTTCCAACGACTACGGCTTCGGATTGGTCGATGCATTTCAAGCCGTCCGGCTGGCCGAGACCTGGGGTATTGGCCGCGCCTCGAACGCCAGCGTCGAAAGCACGGCGGCCGCGGCAAACTGGACGTTTAATACGCTCACCTCAACAGCGACCGCGCAATTCTTTATCGCGTCCGCCCTGGATCTTCAGACGGTCACCCTGGCGCTTGATACGAACATCGAGCTGGCGGCGGTCGAGACCATTCGGCTCGTGTCGCCCGATGGCACGACAAGTCTTCTGTTTTCCGGCGACAGCGACGCAACCGCGAGCGCCGGGACCCATTCCTGGGATTTCCTGTCACAGGCATTTCGGGGCGAGGCGAGCGCCGGTGCTTGGACCGTCGAGATTGATTTTGGCAATCACACCGTCAATCCGGCCGGTCTTGGCGGCACGCTCGAAATCACCGGCACCGCCGATACGAACGACGACGTCTACTTCTTCACGTCGGAGTTTGCCGAGTTCGGCGAACGCGAACTCTCCGACGCCACCGGAACCGACACACTGAACGCTGCGGCGATCGCGGACGATGTCCGGATCGACCTGACCCCGGGCGCTTCAAGCAATCTCGACGGGGCATCGCTGATCATCTCACAATCGACCCTGATTGAGCAGGTCGTGACAGGCGATGGCAACGACACCATCACCGGAAATGATCTCGGCAACCTGATCTCAGCCGGGCGGGGCAATGACACGGTGGCCGGTGGGGCCGGCAATGACCTGTTTTTCGAAGGCCTTGGCAACGATATCTACGATGGCGGGACAGGCACCGACTTCGTGTTTGTTGACAGCGTCTACGACAGCGCCGTCTTCGAAATTTCCCGGATCAGTGCGACCGATGCCATTTTGTTCAGCCACACGAACGAACAGAACCAACTGGTATCGGTTGAGCGGATGGCGTTCTCAGATGGCACGCAGATCGCGTTCGACAATGAAGGCTCGGCGGGGCAGATCTACCGGCTCTATGAGACCGCGTTCAACCGGGCGCCCGACGAAACGGGATTCGAGGAATGGGTGGAGGCCGCCGACAACGGCATGAGCCTTCAGGCCATCGCCGCCTCCTTCGTGCTGTCTGACGAATATGCTGCGCTCTACAATGGCTTTGAGTCCGTTGAGGACAAAGTGGCCGCCTTTTATCTGAACAGCCTCAACCGGGAGGCCGAAGAAGAAGGACTTCAGGGCTGGGCGGCGGCCTACAGCGCAAGCACGATCGACGACAGCGGCATTCTCCTCGGCTTCTCCGAGTCCCAGGAAAACAAAATCATGACATCGGGCGTGTTTAACGAAGGCTTCATCTACTAACCATGTGCCCATTGATTTTCGGTTGAAGGCGGTGGCGGGATGCTTTTGTCAGCCGGCGTTGCTCACCGTGCCGCCCCGGACACCGAGCCGGCGCCCAGCGCTTGCAGAAGGTGCTGTTTTTCCGAAACAAATGGAGTGTTTGCTGGTTCCCGGACGGCCGCTGCGCGTCCTCCGGGACGGCGTTGAATGGCACGCAGTGCCATGCCAGATCGCATGCTGTCACGCGTGTTAGACACGCAAAGCGCAATTGGCTCAATGACATATCTCGGAACCAGGATTTTATACCGGACTGACGTATCGCGTTTCCAGCGATCGAGAGGACCATAGGACGGCCGATCGCCCGATCGAAAGGGAGCCGCGCCACCTTCAAGATAGACTGAATGACGCAAGAAACCGCAAGAAGTACAGCGGTACATCCTCCAGAACCTCAGTCCCCATTTACGATTTGTTAACCATAATTCAAAATTTATACTTTTAATAGTTTTAATCTCAGTGTATTTGGTAAAAGATTTTTAAGGGTATTAGCGGGCGCGGCGCCATTCCGCGATCAATACTGCGCAGCGGTGTCTGAGACCGGCGTCAATACACAAAGTCCATTGTGCAGTGAGGCAGTTCGCTGGCCTTCATCAAAAGGGACGAAAGTATGCGGCAAATTCTTGGTGAGCGCGATCCGGTCATTACGGGTCTGCGGCCGAAACACGTTTGAGAGTGCACAAGCGCCATCGGCGCTTCAAGTCCCAAAAATCGCGTTATGGCCCATAGCAACGGCCGTCGTGTGCGCGAGCTGATCCGCAGTCCGGCACGGTCAGCATCGCACCGGAACGGGCAAGGGCACTGCGCCAAGATCCCGCAATCGGAGAAGACTTCATGTCCTTGTTGAACGACATCGTGAATGATGAAGGCATCACCACGCTCGGCGCTGAAGACATCGCGTCCATCGAAGGCCTTTATACGGCCATTTTGTTCCGCAGCGCCAGCAATGCCGAGGCAGCGCATTGGGCACAGCTCGTGAATGACGGCTGGCAACTTGGACAAATCCGCGATGCCATCCTCGCCTCGCCCGAAGCCGGCATGATTGTTGGTCCGGCGGTGCGGGTGATCCAGGCCATAACGGGCGAAACACCGGCCGGCCATGATGTGGACGCCGCCGTCGCCAGCATTCGCGGCGGCGACAGCCTGGCTGACTTGGCCAGCAGCCTGCTTGTCTCCACGCCACATGCCGCGCTTGATCTGACAACCGGCACAACATCTGAGATCGTCGAACGCCTTTATCAGGAGCTCTTGGGCCGGCCGGCCGACGCGGCCGGACGGGACGCATGGGTGGCCTCCGGCAAATCCGTGGCTGAAATCCTTGTAGGCTTCACCGAAGGCCAGGAGTATCGCGATCGCACGAACCCGATCGTTGACACCTATCTGCTGGACCGGGCGGAATTCGCGCTTAACACCCAGGCCAGCGGCGTCAACCAGTGGATTTCAGCCGATACCGATGAAACCGTCTCGATCCCCGATGCCCTGGCGAGTTTATCAGACAACGGCACTGGTCAGCCGGCCCTGGCCCTTGAAAATTCGTGGTTTGAGACCTCTGTGGCCGGCGAAGATCGGGCACGGAATGGAGGCACGAGCGAAACCGGAGGCGTTCTGGTCGACAGCGTCGTGGTTCTGGGTGTTAATGGGACCGACGCCGACGTCTTTTGAGGCAATTAAAACCGCACCGGATACACACCCAACGTATGCGCCTTCTTTTCGTTCATCAGAATTTTCCCGGCCAATTCAAACATCTTTTCAAGGCATTGCAGTCCTGTCCGGGCTATGAGCTCCGGGCGCTGAGCTTGCGGGAAAACGGGCCGGACAGCCCGCAGATCATCAACTACCATTCTTATTTGACGGCCCCGCCGCGAACCGGTCTTGTGTCCGACGATTTCGCGGTCAAGGTGGCCCGGGGCACGGCCTGCGCGCGCGCGGCACAAGCACTGAAACTCAATGGTTTTGAGCCCGATATCATCGTCGGGCACCCCGGATGGGGCGAGCTTTTGTTTATCCGGGAGGTCTACCCGGCGGCAAAGCTCATCTGTCTGTTCGAATTCTTCTACAACGCCCATGGGTTTGATGTCGGCTTTGATCCGGAATTTCCGCCGGTGCAGGACGACATCTGGGGGCTCAACGTCAAAAACGCAGCCAACCTTTTTGCGCTTCAGGCCTGCGATACCGGCCTGTGCCCCACGCAATTTCAGCGCAGCACCTATCCTGACATGTGGCATGACAAGTTGGCAGTCTGCCATGAGGGGATCGACACGGACCGGATCAAGGCGGATCCGGACGCGCATGTGAAAATCGCCGGAGCCACGTTCCGCCGCGGCGACGGCATCGTCACCTACGTGTCGCGCAACTTGGAACCCTATCGCGGCTTTCATACATTCATGCGGGCGTTGCCCAGGATCCTCAAAGACAATTCGGCCGCGCGGGTCATTGTCCTCGGCGGCGATGGTGTCAGCTACGGCCATCGGCCGCCTGGAGGACGGACTTGGAAAGACACGCTCCAGAGCGAAATCGGCGACCAGGCGGATTGGTCACGCGCCCATTTTCTCGGCGCACAACCTTACGACGTTTATTTAAAGATCCTGCAAATCTCGACGGTGCACGTCTATCTGACCTACCCGTTCTTTCTGTCCTGGTCGCTTCTGGAAGCGATGGCGGCGGAATGCGCGATTGTCGCCTCCGCGACGCCTCCGGTCGAAGAAGTCATCAAAGACGGCAAGGAGGGCGTCCTGGTGGATTTTTTCGACACGAACCGATTGTCCAAGGCAATTGGCGTTTTGCTCAAAAACAAGAACAAAAGGCAGAAACTGGGCAATCAGGCGCGACGCAAAATCATTCAGGACTATGATCTGAAAACTATAGCCATTCCGCGGCAGCTGAATCTGTTGGGCCTGTCATAGACTTTCCGGCTTTGGGAACTCAGACCGGCGGCATGCGCCGCGTTTTTCCAGCCCGACGATCGGAAACGCCAGGGTCAGGACCCATTGATCTGATTGAAATGGCGCTGCGAACGTCAAAGAGATGCAAGGCGAAACGCGACACGCGGGCTGGTGGCCCGGTTGAACGGTTCGACACGGCAGATCGAAGCCGGTCGCGCGTCCCGTCGGGCCACGACACAAATCAGCGCAATAAGACGCGGTCGATTGAACGGGTTTTGACGCACTGCAGCGGCCCGTTGCGGGCCCATTTGATCGAACATCCATGCCCGTGGCGAAAGGGACCTGCGGGTTTCCAAAAAGGCAAATTGGAATCTCTGACCGCAGAGCCAAATCGTCGATGATTTTTAGAGATTTCTCGAAACTCAAAACTGAACAGCACAGCGGCGTCCCAATTTCGGACAATCCTGGGTTTTACAACCTATAATAAATAAGGGGCAACGCCCGATTTCATGACAGTTTTGTGAAAAACAACAGATTAAAAGCGGATATTTGCACAAAAATTATGCTATTTTTACCTAATTTTGCGCATTTAACCGACAACGAATGCGTTCGATTGCCATTGACTTAACACGCGCTATCCGTGTAAATATTTTATTAATAGATGGGCTCGTCCGCCATGGGGCGCTAATTCTGAGTTGTGTTTATGTCCGCATTTCGCAAACCGCCGAGAAATAGATTTATGCGGTTGAAGGCCGGTTTTTACGCGCTTCGTTCATTCTGCGAAGGCGGGGATGGGCCGGTGATCACCATCGGATACGCGCCCAGCGCCGACACCGGCGAGGCACATGTGATGGGCACCCGCCGCGGCGGTCAGGTCATTCTTGATGCGCACTGCACCATGGCGCTTGTCCATGTCGAAGGCGAGGAAGCCAATCTCGAATTGGCCGTGTTTCTTCCCGACGGATATCCCGAAAAGGCCGTTCGCATCGATGTGGAACGGCTTGAATCAGACACCAAAATGGCAGCTCCGGTGACAATGGCTCCAGCGGGAGAACTTGTGCATCTGTCGGGCCACGTGGAGATGGTTGGGGACACAGAAACTCGTCCAGGTCAATGGCTCGGCGCGCGTTCGGGCGAGGCGCGCATCGAGGGCTTTGCCATCCACTGGCCGAAGCGGCCGTTGAACGTTGATCTATCCTACGGCTGCATCGTGATGGGCTTGGGCAAGTCACCAAACTCGTTGACGGGTGGGTTCGTGGGCACCCGGCGCCGGGCCGCGCCGATCACCTCTGTTTGGGTCGACCTCAAAGGCGATGACGCCGATAAATATGATCTTGCCATCAATGCCGTCTTCGCCAAGCGCGGGCTGACGAGCGGGGCGTCCGGTGACATCCTGCGCGGCATCGGCCCGAACGATCATCTGGTTGGCCTCAATCTGAGCCTCAAGGACGTCGGCAAACCGGCCGACATCCCGCTTCCCGCGGCCGCATCGGCACGCGGGGCTTCTCCTGTTCAAACGTTTAGAGCGAAATAGATTTTGGAGATCACGCCATGGCGTATGACGTTGATGAACAAGTCCTTTTAGATACGATCAACAATTCGAACATACCGGATAGCGCGAAATCGGTTATCAGCAGCCTGCTCGCGCCGACTGACCCGCTGGATCCGAATTTCGGAACGGACCCAACGGTTGATACGCTCTCTGGCGGCGGCGCTGTGGACCCGACAGCAGATCTTGCTGAGATCACAGGCACCGGCGTGTACGATGCGAACGGCACGCCCGTGGTGATCGTGAACACCGACGAAGACGTCCAGATCACCTACACCGTTGGCAGCTCGACCTTTATTATCCTGGCCGGCCAGGGCGACGACTTGATCGTCTTGCAGGACGGCGTGCCGCTCAGTGATGGCACTTCAACGACCGTTCCGGGCGGTACCGTTGAGCTGGGCGACGGTAACGATTCCGTTGTTGGCAGTTCGGGCAATGATTCCATTTCAGGTGGCACCGGCAATGACTCCATTTCCGGCGGCAGCGGCCGGGATCAGATCACGGTCGGCGATGGCAACGATTCCGTCGATGGCGGGGCCAACTTCGATCAGGCCTTCCTGCAGGCGGGCCGGACGTCCTACACCATCACGGTCGAAAACGGCGGCTTGGTCATTGTGGCCACCGACGGGTCGCAGACGAACACCCTCACAGGTGTCGAATTCGTCCGCTTCGACGACAACTCCATCGTCACCGCCATGGCCAACCAGGATCAGGGCGTCGTCGCCCGGCTCTACGAGGCCATCCTCAACCGCGAGGCGGACGAAACCGGTCTCCAGGGCTGGGTCTCCGGCCTCCAGGATGGCTCTCTGGAACTGGCAACAATCGCCGCTGGCTTTGTCAATTCGCAGGAGTTCCAGAACCTCACATCGGGGCTCACCAACAGCGCTTTCATCGACCTTATGTATCAGCAGACATTTGGCCGGGAAGCCGATACGGCCGGCAAGGCCGGATGGCTCGACCTGCTCGACTCCGGAGCAATCACCAGAGAAGGTATCGCGATCGGGTTCGCGGCCTCTCAGGAAGCGATCGAATCCTTCGATTACATCCAGATTGTCGGCTCGAACGTCGACTTCAGCTAAGGGATGGCATCGCAGGAATGAAACCAACGGACCGCGGGCGCAATGCCCGCGGTCTTTTTGTTTGTCAGGCAGGGTAATCCGTGAACCTCACTGTAAAACTGGATCACGCTTTGGCCGCGGACGGGCGGCTTGAAGAGGCAAAGGCCTTGATCCGGACCGCCGGCAAGTCCTGGCGCTGGCATGATGCCATCGGTGACCGGCGCGCCATTGCATCCCTGAAAGACGGAGATCACACAAAGGCTCTGGCCGAAGCCGTTCGCGCCGCCAACAAATTCCCGGACCGCGCCGAAAACCGGGCGCTTCTGGCGCATATTGCCGGAAGAGTTGGGTGTTCCGACCTCGCCACCAGATCCATGGCGCGGGCGGTCGACCTGGACCCGGGCAATCCCGCCTATCAACTTGCTTTGTTGCGGGACCTCGCCAATTCCGCACCAAATGCCCTGGAACCGGCGCTCAGGCGGGCCCTGCCGCACATGGACGCGGATCGGGCCCCGATCCTCCTGCCGATGATCCGGGCGGCCGGCCTCGAGACCACCGGTGCTTGCCGGCGCGAAAGTGACCGGATCGACGGCTGGGTCACCAGCCGCCAGGACGCACCCGTCCGGCTGCAGGTCACCTTCCTGATCGGTGACACCTGGCCGGCTCAGACCCTTGAGATCGAAGGATCGGCCGGCACCATTCGGCCGTTTCAGGTCGAATGGCCGAAGGATGCGGACGCCGGCACCGTCAAGATCATGGCCACCGGCGAACGCCTGCCTGGCGCACCGCTGTTCAGTATGTCCCCGTCTCGCACCGCCGGCCGCATCCCGCCCAGCACAGCCTCCCCTTTGAGCAAGGATCTGGAAGAGGCGGCACAGCCCGTCACCGTCGTCATCCCGCTTTATGACGATGTCAAAGGGGTCGAAACCTGCCTTGAAAGCGTCTTGAACGCCAAAACGGACCTTCAATACCGCCTTCTACTCGTCCTCGATGCCCCGCCGGATCAGCGCATCTCCGATCTCGCCATGAGATACGCCAGCCATCCGGACGTGGAGCTTCTGACAAACGCGGAAAACCTTGGCTTCACCGCGTCGGTCAACCGTGCCCTGTCATGCGCCGAAAACGGCGATGTCATCTTGCTTAATTCCGACACTTTGGTCGGCGACCGCTGGATAGACCGGCTTCAGGCGGCCACCCATTCGGCCCCCGATGTCGGAACGGTCACGCCGCTCTCCAACAATGGTGAGATCGCCAGCTTCCCGAAAGCGGGCAGGAAGAACCCGCTGCCCGCCCGCATGAGCTTGGCGAGCATCGACGCGGCCGCCGAAAGGGTGAATGGCGGCGCCGTGGTCGACCTTCCCACCGGGATTGGCTTTTGCTTCTATATCCGCCGGGCCTGCCTTGACGCGGTCGGTCTCCTCGACGCGGAAACCTTCGGCCGCGGCTACGGCGAAGAGACCGATTTTTGTATGCGCGCCCGCGCGCTCGGATGGCGCAGCGTGTGCGCGCCGGGCGTTTTTGTTGCCCACACCTCCATGACATCGTTCGGGGATGAAAAGGACGATCTTGTTGGCCTCAACATGCCGAAAGTCGCCGAAAAACATGCCGATTACCGGCGCCTCACCCGGACGTTTGTGCGCACCAGGCCGCTCCGGCCCTCAAAACGGGCGCTTGCGCGGGAATTGCTGCGCGAAGCGCCGCTGCGTCTGTCGGTTGTCGCGGTCGGGCCCTCCGATTGGCGCACAAGTGAACGCTACACGGAGTTCCGGTTTCAGGCCGCCACGGCTGGCGAACAGTGTGTGTGGCTCTATCCGGACCGGGACCGGTCCGGCCGGGTCTGGATCGAAAGCGACACAAGAAGCGGACCGGGCGCACTCTATTATGATCTGCCGCAGGAGACCGAGGCGCTGCTTGAGGACCTGGCCCGCCTCCAGGTAACCGCCTTTCACGTGGTTTTTGACGCCGGCCACGACCTCCAGGCCTTGCTTGCGTCCGGCGGTGTCCCGGTGATCCACCACTGTCTCGATCCCGCATGGGAAAAGAAAACGGCCGTCACGCCGGCAGACACGGCCGTGGTCTATTCGGACTTTGCCGAACAAATGCTGCGCGGCCGCGCGCCCGGGATCGCCATCGACCGCCGCCAAGCCCCTCCCCTGACCATCCGTCCGCCGAACGTTCCGGCGTCGCACCCGCGCATCGCCGTCGTCCACGGTGCGAAAACCCGGGACGGCTATCAAAAACTTCTGGCGCTGGCGCGCGCCGCGGCAAGCTCTAAACAGGACATTGACTTTGTCGTTTTCGAAAAAACCATCGACGATCTTGCCCTCCACCGCACCGGCCGGGTGATCTGTCTCGGCGATGTTGAACCGCCCGACCGGGCCATGATGTTCGAAGCCTTGAACGCCAGCCTTGCCCTCTCCGTCGATATCGCGCCGGACCCCGTGGGCCTGGGCGTTCAGATCGCCGCCGAAACCGGCCCGGCCCTGGCGTTTTTTGACGGCGGCGCCCGCGCCGAAAGGGCAAACGCCCACCCGCTTACGCTGAGCCTGGCCGCGGCAGCGCCGGCCGAAGATCTGCTCCGGCACTTGGAGCGTTTCATCAAAACCGTGGGACAGAATGACGACAGATAGGTTCGACGGCGAATTCGAAGGCGTGGAGGACGCGATCGCCCGCGGCTGGGCGCTCCGCCTCGATACACCGGAGGAAACGCCGCTGGTTGAAATTCTGTGCGAGGATTTTCCCGTCGCTTTCGACCGGGCCAACATCTTTCGGCCGGACCTGGAGGACCGCCTGGACCACCCCGGCGCCCACGAGTTTTGTGTCGGCTTTGAAATCGCCATTCCTGATCTTGCGCTCCAGGACGGCGGCCGGTTTCAGGCCCGTATTGCCAACACCGATATGATCTTGCGCCCATCGAACAGGGCACCGGCAAAAGCCGCACGGGACACCGCGATCCGCGGCGAGGTCACCGCCAATGGCGCCCTGCTGCTCTCCGGTTGGGCCGCCCGTCAGGATCTCGCCGCAGGCCCGATCCGCTTGCAGGCACTGGAAAACGGCGCGCCGCTCATGGACTTTGATGCCGATGGTCCGATTCCCGCCTCCGGCCTCGGCAAAACGTCCGCCCATGCCCGAACGTTCAGGGTGCGGTTGCCGCTGCGCTTGGCCGATGGCAACATCCACCGTATCGAGATCGTCGATGAGACCGGGTTACCGCTAAGGGGCAGTCCCGTGACCGTGGCCGCCTGGAGCGACGGCGTCAGCCACATTCTGGACACCCATCTGCCGAAGCCGGCAGATCCCGCAAGGACCAATGGCCACGCCAGCGAGCTGTTGGCGCTGCGCACGGCCTTCGAAAAGGCGGCCCTGACCCAGCCCGCCGCCGCCCGGTTTGAGGATTATCCGGACTGGGTGGCCGCCTATCCGCCGGCCGCTAAGGCCACCGATGCCCTTCTCGAAATCACCGTCTTTGTGTTTGGAGACGACGATCCGGACGAAACGATCCAGTCCATCGAGGCCCAGCCCAAAACGCCCGCGGTTCATCTTGTGCCGGACGGGATCCTGACGCGGGATCTTTGGCCGGAAGCCGGACTGGTGTTTTTTGTCCGCGCCGGTGACACGCTCCATCCCGCCGCCTGTGCCGCCCTCGCCCCCTATCTGGACAACCACCTTGTCGCCTACAGCGACAGCGACCAGAGAATTGGGACTGAGACCCTCCCTTGGATGAAACCGGACTGGGATCCGGACCTGTTCATGACACAGGGTTATATCTACGGCCTATTGGGAGTCCGCGCGGACGCCGTCAAGTTGTCCGCATCCCGCCTGGGCCTTGCAAAAGCGGTCATCCGGGCCTTGAACGATGCGGGCGACAAGGTCGCGCATTGCCCGGAGGTCCTCTATCACCAGAGGCAAGCGGCCGCGTTCGGCGCGGCGCCGGTGCCCTCTGATTGGCTGCGGCAGGCGCTCGAAACATATGATCCGGTAGCACGGCGACGGCCCAGGATATCCGCGTACCCTGAAAGGCCCTTCCTCACCCGGATCACCTGGCCGCTGCCGGAAACCCCGCCCAAGGTTTCGATCGTGATCCCGACGCGGGACCGGGTCGATCTTTTGAAAACCGCGGTTGAAACGCTTTGGAATGTCACGCGGTATCCGGACATTGAGGTGATCGTGGTCGACAATGGCTCGGTCGAACAGGAGACCTTGCAGTTCCTCAACTATTTCATGAAGTCCGGCGGGCGGGTGGTGCCGAGCCCGGGGCGGTTCAACTTTTCCAGGTTGAACAATATCGGTGTCGCTCATGCCGCCGGCGAGATCATCTGCCTCTTGAACAATGATGTCGAGATCATTGCCTCGGACTGGCTTTCCGAAATGGTCACACTGTTGCTGCGCCCCGGCACCGGCGCCGTTGGCGCCAAGCTTTTATGGCCGAACGGCATGGTCCAGCACGGCGGCGTGGTTTTAGGGATCGATGGCGGCGCCGCCCACATTGGAAATGCCTGGGCCGACGAGGACCCCGGCTATGCCGCGCTTAACCAGGTCGTCCGCCGCACCGCCTGCGCCACCGCGGCCTGTCTGGTCCTGCGCAAGGACGACTATCACGCCGTCGGCGGGCTCGACGAAGAGGCATTTCCGGTCGCCTTCAACGATGTCGATCTCTGCCTGAAACTGGAAGAACGCGGCAAACACACCGTCTGGACGCCGCACGCGAAGCTTTTGCATCACGAATCCGCCTCCCGCGGCACGGACGACTGGCCGGAAAAGGCCGCCCGCGCCCGGCGGGAGCTCAACAATTTGAGGCAACGATGGGGCAAGGCACTCTTGAACGATTCCCTTTACAGCCCGAACCTCAACAAGGACCGGGCGCCCTACGAGGGCCTGGCCCTGCCGCCGCGCCGGCGCCCTTTGGAGACCGGCCTATGACCGGCGCCACGACTCCGGACGTGCCAGCAGCACCGCCACCCCAAGAAGACGCCCCGGTGTTTTTGCATATCGGCGCCGGCAGCGCTGGCTCGGAGCGCCTGCCGCCGGTCTTTCAGGGCTGGCGCGAGATCCGCGTTGACATCGACGCGGCCGTGAAGCCCGACATCATCGCCTCCATGATCAGCATGAAGCCGATCGAAGACCAGAGCGTTGACGCCATCTGGTGCTCCCATTCCCTGGAGCATCTGGAGGCCCACCAGGTGCCGCTGGCGCTAAAGGAATGGCTTCGGGTGCTGAAAGCGGACGGCTTTGCCTATGTCACGCTGCCGGATCTTCAACAGGTCGCGGAGATCATCGCCAATGACCGGCTGACGGAAACCGTCTATGTCAGCCCGATGGGCCCGATTTCCGCGCTCGACATGGTCTATGGCCACCGCGGGTCCATCGAGGGCGGCTCGCCCTACATGGCCCACCGCACCGGATTCACCGCGCGGACCTTGGGCGAAACCTTCGCCGAGGCCGGCTTTGCCAAAACCGACGTCTGGCGCGAGGGGCTGAACCTTTGGGCAAAAGCTTACAAGTCGACATCTTTTACCAGATGAATTGAGGGCACATCAGATTATGAAAAATAAACTTGTCGGTTTTGTTGATACTTTCAAGGAGAACATGATTACCGGATGGGCGGCGAACCTGACAGATTTCCAACACAAATTGTCAATTAGTCTAATATGTGATGGAAACACGGTTTCCACAACCCGGGCCGATCTGCACAGGTATGACTTACATTCAAAGGGGATCGGCGATGGAAACCATGGATTCAAATTCACTATACCTACCGAAATATCCAACTGTGAATTCATTGTCATCTTCGATGATAACGAACAAATACTAAACGGCGGAAATAGTATTGAACTTAAAAAGAAATTTAATTCTAGCAAAAATCCGTCCAGCTTGATTTCTTTTTCCAACCAATACTCGCAAGAATCCGATAATTATTATATACAATATCCAAACTATTCATCTACAAATCCTTACCAAACGTTAATTGCGTCTTCATTGGACGACTTATGGAAATCTGATTTTGGCGATATCGATTATGCAATTGAAATAATAAACAATCACCCTGAAGCTAATGTTGTTTTTCATCTTCATTGGCTTACACCAATTGTCGCCCATCATGAAAATTATTTTGACGCCGAACGGCATATAAGTATTTTTTGCAATAAGTTGTTGTATTTTATTCGCCGTGGCGGTAAAATTGTCTGGACAATACACAACACTGTTTCTCACGATAGAAATTTCCATGACCTCGAAACTCAACTCAGTCAGTTTGTGTCGGATAATTGTGACTTAATACATGTTCACAACAAGCAAGCATTTGAACAAGAACCCGTCCCATTCAGATTCAACAGTAACAAGATAATTGAAGTTGAACACCCAAGCTATATTCAATATTATCGAAATCATGTAGACTCGACGACCGCACGTAGGAAATACGGTATCCCAGATAATGCAGTTGTGTTTGGATTCGTAGGGCAGATTCGACCTTATAAAGGAATCGAGGAACTAATCACCGCATTTCGTGCCGTACAAAGTAGAAAAACAAGTGTTTATCTTCTGATTTCCGGTAAAGCTGTCCACCCCTATTCCAGCGATTTCATAAAAGAGATCGCGAGTACATACCCAAACCTAATTGTAGAAGAGGGTTTTATCCCTGATAGCCAACTGCAGTTCGCCTACAACGCCTGCGATTTCATCGTGTTTCCGTACAAAAAAGTACTCACATCTGGATCACTAATGAGTGCCTTGTCGTTTAATAAGCCCGTTATATGCGCCAATTTAGGTGGCATGACGCGATTGGTTCAACCTGGTCAAAATGGTTTCCTTTATGCGTTGGACGACCCTTACGGATTAGAACATGCACTTTCTCACGCATGCGACATGACTTCCCAAGATCTCGAAAATTTAGCAGACGGAGCTGGATCAAGTGTATTAAATTACAGTTGGGAAAAACTAACAAACAAAATAATTGAGGAACTGGAAACCCGGTCTAGTTATCATAATGTTAATATCGATATTAACGGCGTGAATCACCAAATTTACACTTCAGGTAATATCTCTGATTTTAAAAAGGACAAAAATAATAACAAGGTTGCGATAATCATACTGATATATAAAAATATGGATGACGCCTATCGTATTCTGAAAAACATAACCGACTTAAATTACAGGGAGTTTGATGTTTTTCTTATCGACAATTGTTCTCCAAACATAAGTATTAGAGATTTATTTCGACTCTGCGATACAGTTAACTTCAACGTATTACCAATTAAAACCGTTAAAAACACCGGGTACGCCGGCGGAAACAACATAGGAATTAAAATTGCAAGCGAGTGTAATTATCGTTATACTTGGATTATAAACCCAGACATAGAATTTACATCTGACTCACTTGATCATTTGGTTAATAGCGCGAATCTATTCGAAAATCCGACAGTATTTGGCTCTGTAATTACATATGGTACCGACAAAGAAATAATATGGTCGGCCGGAGGAATTGTAAATTTCGATAAAGGACTTAATGCTGGACATTTATTCAATGGTGAAAATATCGATATCGTCGGATTAGATCCTTACGAAGTCGATTATGTTACTGGCGCTGGTATATTCTGCAGAACCAACATATTTGATACTTATTCATACTTACCAGAAAAATATTTCTTATATTTCGAAGAAACTGACTGGAGTCTAGCGCTCAGGCAAAATGGGGTTAATTTCATTGTAATACCACAATCCAGACTAATTCACCATAAGCAGTCCGAAAAAAATGGGTTACCAACTCCAGAATATTTTTACTATTATATTCGAAACTATATTGTCTTTTGTAAAGAAAAATCTAGCCTTACCGACTCCGTTATAATTGGATATCTTAGAAGAGATTTCGTTACCCCTTGGACAGAAAAAATCAACGAGAGGGCACCATTACATATTGATATGTTCACCGCTATATCTGAACTGGCAGTCGACCACGGCATGGCGTTGTATACAGGTTATTTTGATCTAACAGCATTTTTGAGCGTGCATTATTCCAATTACGAGGACACCAATAATGCTGATTATTCTTCGATGCAGCTAAAGCTTTTGTCCATATCGGAGCGTAATATCACAGCCGTGATATCGTTGTCGAGTGAAACCGATAGTAAGCCGATAATAACGACGGCGATAGACTCCACTTATTATGAAAACACAGTCTGTTACAAAGATTTAGCGAAGCCCATTGATTCAAATTACAGATTTTCCCTCGAATTGCCCATTCACGTTGACGACGGGGCACGTCATGCTTTGTCTTTTTACTCAAGAGGGAAACTATTATATCAGACAGAATATATTATAAAACCATCGGTTGACTATAAAGGGCGTATCGATGGAGTTGCCGGCTTTCAATTGCGAGGTTGGGCATTCAACAATTGTTGCCACGATGAGGTTGTGAAGATCGAACTAGTTATTGACGAAAAATATAATATAATCGGCGTTTCTAACGTCTATCGAAAAGACTTGAAGGAAGTTGGTTTCGGTGATGGAGGTCATGGTTTTGAAATAAATCTACCTCAATTACTTTTCGATGGAAGAGATCATGTTTTCGAATTAAAATTACCGAACTCAAGAACACTTTATAAAAAATCATTTCGTTGTGATAGTCCGCTGAAAATACCCCCAGAACAAATTTCGAATACAAATGCCTTGGAGTGGTTTTCTTATGAACGTGAGTACTTATTCGTTCCGGACAATCCAAATCCTCTAGAACTAGAATTTCAACAAACTGCGAACTATATAAAGTCTTCTGGCGCGCTCGAGGGCAACGCACCGTCAGTATCTGTTATTATGCCGGCCTTTAACAGGGAGGCCACAATAAAAGATTCTATATTGTCAATATATAGTCAGCGTTATGATAATTTTGAACTGTTAATCATCGACGATGGTAGTACCGATAACACTCGGTGTATTGTAGAGGAGACAATTCACGAGCTTGGCGTTGACTGGATCAGGCTAATATCATGTGGCAAGAATTTCGGAGTTTCACACGCGCGGAACATAGGGTTGAATGAATCTAGCGGCGATTTCATCGCGTATCTTGATTCAGACAATACATGGCATACTGATTATCTTTTTATGATGTTGTCCGCGATGATGGTGAACCCTGAATTTGATAGTTGTTACTGTAATCAGTACGTATACCATGTTGTTGATTTTACCGAAGGCAGTGACGGAGTTTGCTTAAGCGTCCGTGGGGGGCCATTCTTATTGTCAGATATCGAAAACCGAAATTTTATCGACTTAAATTGTTTCATTCACAAACGTTCTGTTTTTAAAGAGTTAGGTGGATTCAATGAGAGCATGACTCGTTTAGTCGATTGGGAACTAATTTGGCGCTATGCGTATAACAAGGCTCCTTATCATTTGAATATACCACTCAGCAATTACTTCATGGGTAAAGCCGACAATCAAATTACAAAAACCATCAGTTACGAAACGAACCTTCGAAAACTGACCTACGAACAGACAAATACGCGCGCAAGATATCAATCACATAGATCTATGCAGGTCGAACCGTCGCAAATCAGTGTATTGGTAATTATTGAGGGTGATATCTCCACCACACTGTTATCTGTTGTAGAGCGCCTCAGATATAGCGATCATATAAGAAAGATCATTATTTATAACCCGAATAACATGGATATTCCCGAGATTGGGTTTAAAGATTTATCCATTTTGAATGTTGAACAAGGCAGAAACTATAGTCTAGATATATTGATTCGAGACAATGTTTCGCCTGGTGGATTTCTTATATTGACGTCTAAGGCGCTTTTAGATCCTGACGCAATATGGCATTTAGTTAATGATACGAAAGGATTTCCCGAGTTTGGTTGCTTTATTCCGCAGAGGGTTATGAAATTAAATTTACATGATGCAAAAGATATATGGCCTTACGCCTCAAATACTCTACCGTTAGATGTAAACTCGCGCTGGAACCAGCCAAAGCAATTAAGATCCTACGTCAACAACATTTATGATATAACAGAGGTGCCGGCGTACTGTGTTTTTTTGCCCCATAGCACAGCTTCAAAACTTGTTACTGGACAGCAGCTCGGGTGCACCACAAATGCGCAAGTTTTCAAAAGTATCGAAGATTTCGTGCTAGTCCGGTTAGGAGCGAAAATTGGACTGGTAGCGCGTTCGCGAGGTTTCGAATATTGATGGATGACTACTGTCACTATACGCTTAAGTGACGTCCGAAACGCCACACAAGGGGCCACCTTATGAAATGCAATGTATGTGGCAGCACTGAGTTCATAGATATGAAAAGTCGGAAGCGGGTCAAATGTGCGAAATGTTTTTCCTTGGAAAGAACACGGATGTTATATTTATTTTTGTCTAGGCTTGAGCTTGACGATCATGATCAGGTATTGCACCTAGCGCCCGAAAAGGGTGTTTTCGAAAAACTTAGTAAGAAACTTGTTCTAGAAAACTATGTAACAGCTGACATCCAACCCGAATTCTTTAATTTCGCGCCGAAAACCAAAAAAATTGATTTGTGCGAGCTAGAAGATCAACCTTCTAACAAATATAAGTACATTATCAACTCCCACATATTGGAGCATATCCCGTGCAATATAGCATACTCTCTTTGGCATCTACACCGCATGTTGACAGAAGATGGTATTCATTTCTTGGTCGTTCCTTTTGTGAAGGGAAAATATGATGAGTGCTTTCAAGACCTGCCTCCTGCGGTTCGCAGCAAGCGATTTGGACAAGAAGACCACATGCGCAATATTAGTATTGATGACTTAGATCAACATCTTGGTAAAATATTGTCATTACCCAAAGATTTTGATGCTACTTTATTTTTTACTGAAGAAGAGCTAAAAGACGCGAATATACCGGAACCGTTTTGGCGCGGTTATTCGATGAATAGCGTCATAATGCTGAAAAAGTATGATATGAAGCTTCTCAGTGCTTGACTGGCACTTTGACATTAACCTAGTTCTTTATCATTAAAGCTGCAAATGCTATGGATTCGGGTAAGCTGAAATGGGCTAAACAATGGTAAATATCCCCCCTCTAGAATCTGTAGACAATATTCTAGTTCTTCCATATGAGCGACCATGGCATGGTGGACCGGACCTCAATCGTATACCCCTACATGCTCGGAAACGGACCAGCAAACGATTTGAGGATACGTTTCCTGAAACCCCTGACTCAACGCAGGCGGAAGAAATGCCTGGAAGATACCTCTATGGCGGTCCTTTAAAGTATCATTTCGGCCACATAATTGCCGACGCGTCAGCCAGACTATATGCTTATGATCCATCTATTCACCAGGGCGTTGTATTTGCCGGTTTTATGAATGACATGCGGCCACCAGGTTTGATACAACAGATACCATCGCTTTTCGGTGCGGAATGGAATGAAAACCTGGTTGTTAAGTCGCCTAAAATAATAGAAACACTCGATTTTGCCGTTCCTGGAATGATTAATGGACTTGGCCCGACTGATTGGTACCTCGATTTACTCTCTTCAAAAACACATCCTATTTACGAGAATACTCCAAAAGATATTTTTTATGGAAGAACCCACATTATTCGGAAAGGTACGCTAATGGGTGAAACATACTTTTCAAAAAAAATTGTTGAAAGTGGATTTGTCTACGTAACGCCAGAAGATTATGCAAGCGATCTCTACAAACAATTATCTTACATCCACAACGCAAGTCGAATCGTTTTCACCGAAGGGAGTAGCATTCATGCAATTGATCTACTAGGAAAAGTGCGCGCTGATGTTTTCATGTTACCCCGACGCCCAAACGGCAGTGACATGTTTTCTAATCATATAAAAAAAAGAACTTCGTTCAAAATTCTGGGAAATGAACAGGATATTATTAGACTGGAGGGTCTAAACGGTACAAATAGCCCTTCATCTCCAAGTTATTCGCTTAATCCTAGCTTGATAATGGACGACTTAGTGCAATTAGGTCTCGTGAAAGGTTGCTTTGACATTAAAAAATTTGAGGATGATGAACGCGCAGATGCAAAGAGTTACTGGTTAAATACTGACGTGGCAACAGAACAAATCAGTCGAGTAAGGGTCATGCGCTCGGGAATGGGCGTGCGTAGTAACTAGAGCTGTACTGGAACAGTATTGACCTGACAGTTGCCGCTCGTTGAGGCCGGTTATGCGGCTTTGGTGTTGGGTGCGGTTTTCTCCTCTTTCTGCTTGTTTTCGGGCAGGCCCTCTTTGAAGGCCTTTGCCGGTGTTCTGCCGTTCATGTTGCGTCCCTGATGAGGCCGCCTGGTGCGACCCTCTCCCCAGACTGATGCCAGGAACGAGTTAGTTTTTTAGAGTTGGACACCTGGAAAAACCTCCCCAATGCGCTCGTTTCGTGATTCACTTTCCTTGCTGATTTGTTCGGAGGCGATGAATGCGTGGACAGGCCGGGTTTTGGGACATTGACGAGCGGTACGTTGGGCTGAGCGAGGCCGGAGATCCGCTTGAGAAGCTGAACGCGGTTGTACCATGGGAAGTCTTCCGTAAACCGCTGGCCAAGGCGCTGAAGCGCTCCGACGGGACCAAGGGCGGCCGTCCGCCCTATGATGGCGTGTTCGGACTTGTCCTCGAACCATTGGCGGACTGACGTCCTCACTGTTCAAGATCATGGTTCTGCAGGCGCTCTACGGCCTGTCTGACGACCAGGCGGAGTTCCAGATCCAGGACCGATTGTCCTTCATGCGTTTCCTCGGACTTGGGCTCGGCGATCGGGTTCCGGACGCCAAGACGATCTGGCTGTTCCGGGAGCACCTGACACAAGCGAAAGCGATCGAGAACCTGTTTGCCCGTTTCGACAAGCACCTCAGCAAGGCCGGCTACCTGGCCATG
Source organism: Roseibium sp. (assembly GCA_017643215.1). Classification (GTDB taxonomy): domain Bacteria; phylum Pseudomonadota; class Alphaproteobacteria; order Rhizobiales; family Stappiaceae; genus Roseibium. The sequence goes on from JAEPNV010000007.1 coordinate 180,555, forward strand.
GGCGGCCAGATTGTCGATGCGACGATCGTGGCGGCGCCGAAGCAGCGCAACTCGAACGGCGAGAAGGCTGACATCAAGGCGGGCATGGTGCCGAAGGACTGGAAGGACAAGCCTGCAAAGCTGCGCCAGAAGGATCGTGATGCGCGCTGGACGGTTAAGTTCTCCAAGGCGAAGGCGGACGAAGACGGCCCTCTCAAGCAGCGCGACATCGCGGTGCCCGCCTTCGGTTACAAGAACCATGCCTCGATCGATCGACGGCACGGCTTCATCCGCGGCTGGAACGTCACCAGTGCATCTGCCTGGGACGGAGCCCAGCTTCCCAACGTGCTGGACAGGAACAACACCGGCTCGACAGTGTGGGCCGACACGGCCTATCGCTCAAAGAAGAACGAGGCGTGGCTGGAGGAGAATGGTTATTTCTCCGACATCCACCACAAGAAGCCGAAGGGGCGGTCGATGAGCGAGGCGACGTCGCGCGCCAATGGCCGGCGCTCGAAGGTCCGGGCCTTCGTGGAGCATGTCTTTGCGCAACAGAAATCGCGCATGGGCCTGTTTGTGCGCACGATCGGCATCGCCCGTGCCCGCACCAAGATAGGCATGGCGAACCTTGCCTACAATCTGAGCCGATTTGTCTGGCATCAGGGGCGAATTGCGCCCGAATGACGGCGCAAGCGGCGAAAGCCGCCGCCAAAAGCCCGGAACGGCCACCAGCCGTCAGGCCATATTGCCAATATCGACGCCGCCTAGGGCCATCAGCCCGCCTGCAACTTCGCCACAACACTCATCATCGCCAAAAGGCGGGTAATTCGAGGTGTCCAGTTGGCGCATGACAGCCGTTCTGCGCTTTTGTTTGCGTTTGAGAACCTGAAGCTTTTCCTCGCAGTAGAGGCGATGGGTCTTCTTATGATTGGCCCTGAAGCCCTCACGCCGCAGCAGGATATGCAGACGCGGATGCCCGAACCGCCTATGGCGGTCGGCAAGGTCCCGCAAGCGTTGCCTCAATATCGTCTCCTGTGGGCGCCTGGAGCGATACCTCACGCTTGACCGTGCTGCATTTGCAAGACGGCAGGCACGCCTCTCACTCAGGCCAAACGCCTGCAAGAGCTCGACCACCTTGCGGCGGGCTTCAGGGCTCAGATCTTTTTTAGAACGTCCTCCAGAGCCATCTTGTCGAGTGACAGGTCCGCAACCAGTTTCTTCAGCTTTGCATTCTCAGCTTCCAGATCCCGCAGACGTCGCGCCTCGCTGACCTCCATGCCGCCAAACTTGGCTTTCCACTTGTAGAAGCTGGCATCCGACATGCCGTGGCGGCGGCAAAGCTCCTTGGCCGAAACACCCGCTTCGTGCTCCTTCAAAATCCCGATTATTTGTTCTTCGCTAAATCGTCTCTTCATCAGTGGTCTCCTTAAAATCGAGAAAATCACTAACTCAGAACTGGATCAATAAATGGGGAGAGGGTCGCCTCCCCCTCACGCGGTCGAAAACTTCAACAGCCTGATCGCATTGAAATCAGCAATCCCGCCGCCGACGCGTTTGGTGGCGTAGAAGAGCACGTAGGGCTTGGCCGAATAGGGATCGCGCAGGATCTGGACGCCCTGGCGGTCGACGACCAGATAGGCGCGTTTGAAGTCGGCAAAGGCAATCGCCGTATCGCCGCCCGCCATGCCCGGCATGTCGTCGCATTCGGTCACCGGAAAGCCGAGCACGGACATCTTGAAGCCCTCGGTCAGCTGGGTTTGCAACAGATAGTCGCCGCTGCCGCTTTTCAGGCGCCGCACGGCGCTCAGCGTCAACCGGTTCATGAGAAAGTGCCCGTTGCGGCGGTATTTGGCCGGCAGGGCGTGCACCAGATCGATCAGGCTGTCGGCACTGTCATTCGGCCCGAAGGTACCGGCCGCGCCGGTCAAGACCGTCCCGACCTGCCCAAAGGTTGCGCTGTCGGCCGGCTGCTGCGGATAGTCGAGCAGCCCACGGGGGCTGGCGAGACCGTCGCCATAAAGGAACGCGATCGTCTCCTGCTCGGCAAAGGCATCGCTCAGCTCCTGGGTCAGCCAGGCCTCGATGTCGATGATACCGTCATCCAGCACCTGTTTGGTGGCCACCGGCATGGCGTAAAGTTCCATCGCCGGAAAGGTGAGTTCGGCGATCTGGGGCGTGGCGGTCTCGGGGCGCGCGGCCGTTTCCGCCACCCAGCCGGACCCGGGACCGGAAATCGCAAACGGGCGTTTATAGACCGCACTGGACATCGTCAGCCCGGAGGCAAGCCGGCGCAGCGGCGACTCTTCTTTCAGCGCTGAATGCAGTCGGCTGTCCATCTCGTCATGGACGAGATAACCGCCATCGGCTTCCGAGCCGACCGACATGCCCTTGGTTTCAATCACATCAAACGCGTCGGTCTTGCCTTTGCGAATATAGCTTTCCAGCGCCGCCTTGCGCTCATCAGGTTCCAGCTCAACGCCGGGTCCCAGCTGCGGGCGACGGACGGACCGCATCTGGCCGCTGAGTGCATCCAACCGAGCCTCGATCCGAGCCAGCTTGTCGTACGTGAGCGCGTCGGATGCACCCTTTGTCGACAGCTCCTGAAGCCGAACCTCGTTGACCGTCTTGAAGTCTTCAAAGGCGGTCAGGTGATCCTCGAAGAGCCGCCGGAGCGCCGGGTCGGACCCGCCCGCCGGCTCCGCCTTGGTCTCGAACGGCGGCACGGAGTCCAAGGCCATTTCCGGAAAATCCGCCGGCAGGGTCGCCAAGTGCGGCGGACAGGCGGGGCTTTGGGATTCGGCACCGGGGTCCTGCGGCTCGGTCATGGCTCACTCCTTGTTCTGTCAGATCCGAACCAAGCGTCTCACAACTGCGCCACCCTTGAATAAGTTTGATCGATAGGATCAGTCCATTGAATGCAGGTCTTTGCCAACGACCGGTCAGGTCGGGTGCCAGTCCCGCCCCTCTCTCCATGGTCATCCCCGCCTCCGTGCGGGGATCCATTGGCACCCGAATGGGTAGCCTTTGCCAAGATGAACCCGCAATGAAGGGGTGAAAATTCCCGCGTGTCCGGTCCCAGCGGCAACTTGGATTGGATCCCCGCACGGAGGCGGGGACGACGATCGAGGGCGGGGCGGCGACCATGCCCGCTCTCCCGTGGGACGTCATCCCGGCCCCCGAGCCGGGATCCGGGCGCCACTGGTGTCGCGGCGGTTCTTCGGTCCCTCGTTCAACCTCGTGCCGCTCCGATCCCAGATCTACGGCTGCGCGGGCGTCCAGAATGACCACAAACCATTCCTGCCTTCGTCATGCCATGGCTTGACCATGGCATCCATTCCTTTCTCTTTCCAAACGACCCGCCTTAACCCGAGGCACCATCGCGGTCTGGAACCCATGGTCAAGCCATGGGAAGACGAACGGAGGTGGGGCAACGCCGCGCGACTGTCCTCCGGCCAACCAAAAACCTTGTCCAGGTCCCGCCTGTCGCTGGCGATACACTCCGCGCGTTCCTTTTGTGCGGGACCGAGCCCGTGGCGGCGATCGCTTGACTGGCTGTTTGCTCGGCGCTGCCCGCCAAGGTAGAAATGGACTTGCCAGACCGGGAAACCCGGTCCGGCTGTTTTGCTCACTTTATGTCGATCGATTTAACCGCTTTTCCGGCCCATCCAGTCCTCATCACAATGCGTCGAATTCCCATTCAAACCCAAGAGATATCCATGACCGCTGACACACTGCCCGCCCCGCCCGTGACGCTGATCAGCGTCAAGAAACACACTGACCCGCGCGGTTTTTTTTCTGAGACCTACAAGACATCCCGGCTGGAAGCGGCGGGGGTCGGGATTACGTTTGTTCAGGACAATCACGCCTTTTCGGTCGAAAAGAACACCATACGCGGGATCCATTTCCAGACACCGCCCTTTGCCCAGGACAAGCTCGTGCGGGTCGTGCGCGGCGCGATCCTGGATGTCGCCGTCGATCTCAGGGTCGGCTCGCCCACCTTCCGCCATCACGTCTCGGCGGTGATCTCGGCCGACAACTGGCAGCAGATCCTGGTGCCGATCGGCTTCGGCCACGGGCTTGTCACCCTCGAGCCGGACACCGAGGTGCTTTATAAGGTCTCGAACCTCTATTCACCCGAGCATGACAAGGGGGTCCTGTGGAACGATCCCGATCTTGACATCGACTGGGGGATCGACCCAGCCGGCGCCCTCCTGTCGGACAAGGACAAGGCCCAGCCGCACCTGAAGGACCTTCCCGCCTATTTCACCTACGACCCCGGCCGCGACCGGCCGCTTTCGCTGGAAACCATCGACTGACGCGTTTTGTGTACGGACGGCGGCCTCGCCGCCTTCTCCATGGTCATCCCCGCCTTCGTGCGGGGATCTATTGGCACCCGAAACACCGGACTTCGGGTAAGGTGGATATTACGGGCATCGAGGTTCTTCCCGCGTTTTCGTCCGCTGCGCGTTGGATTGGATCCCCGCACGAAGGCGGGGACGACGATCGAGGGTGGTGCGGCGGCCGTGCTAGCTCCCACAGAACGTCATCCCGGGCAAGCCAAAGGCGCGACCCGGGATCGGGGAGCCACTGGGGCCGCGGTCGCTCTCAGGTCCCACGTCTGGCACCGTGCCGCCCCGATCCGGATCTTCGGCTACGCCGGCGTCCGGTAGGACGGGAGACCATCCCCCACCGTCATTGCCGGACGTGATAAAGCCTGCCCCGAGCTTGACCCTGGGGCAATCCAGTCCGTGATCTTGCCGCACGGATCGTGCGTGCGGGACCGAAACGGTCTGGGTCCCATGGTCAAGCCATGGGAGGACGATCGAGGGTGGCGTGAGATCGCACCTTTGCCCGGCGCCGCTCCCACGGGACGTCATCCCGGCCCTGAGCCGGGATCGGAGAGCCACTGTGGGCGTGGCGGTTCCCCGGCCCCTCGTCAGGCCCCGTGCCGCCCCGATCCCGAATCTCCGGCTGCGCCTGCGGCTGAGAGGATGGCGGATCATTGCTACCCTCGTCATGCCATGGCTGGACCGATTGCTGTCCGGTTTAACCTGGTTGTGGGATGTTCATTGTCAGCCCGTATGCCGCCCCGGCCGCCGAGCCGGGGCCCAGCACGTTGCGGAAGGTGCTGTTTTCCAGCGCAAAATACGGTGGTTGCTGGTTCCCGGATGGCCGCTCACGCGGCCTCCGGGAAGGCATGGAATCGCTGGTAGACCCAATGCCGGGTTCCATGTCCTTTTCCGTTTTGGCGGCGCTAAGCGCAATTGGTTCAATGACATATGCTTGCCCCCAGATTTTGAACCGGACAGCGGTGGGCGCGACCATGGCATCCATTCCCTGCTCTTTCCAAACGACCCGCCTTAACCTGGGGCCCCATCGCGGTCTGGATCCCATGGTTAAGCCATGGAAGACCTTCGAGTGTGGGGTGAGATCGCGCCTTTCCCCGGCGCCCCCTCCCCCGAAATGTCATCCCGGCCCCCGAGCCGGGATCCACTCTCGCAAGCCACTTATTGGGGATCTGCAAGGTGTTTCAGTGCCCACCGCCGCCGCCGTGCCTGTTCCTGTCGTACGGGACCAATAGATCCCCGCACGGCGGCGGGGATGACCATCGAGGACGGGGCAAACGCCGTGCGCCTACGCCACCTGACACTGAAAAAACCTTATCCACGCCCCCTGCCACTGCCCGTATACTTTGCCTGTTCCTGTCGTGCGGGGCCCGGGGCGGACCGGCCGGATCCAGGTGATAGGAACCGGGTTTTGAGGTTTTTCAGAACGGCGTAACGGACCGTTTTGACAAGACCGGTAACCGGCGGACTTTTCTGGCGCTGCGGGGTCTGGCGCAAGTGTTCGGAAAAGCCGCGTCTCGTATCCGGCAAAGGAAAGGCCGCACCCACCTTTCCGGCGCAGAAACGAGAAAGGCGCAACAGCCGGTCACTTCGGGACACAGAACCCGGGCAGGCGTTTGGCCGTGCCACCTCCCACCCTCATTTCTGCACCCGGCACGACCCGGGCGCCTGCCATCCCGTTTGTCTGAAACGGGTGATAAAAGACCGAAACGCCGGAGGGGAACCTCGCGGCGCTGTTGGTGCTGACCGTGCCCCCTCACCCCACCCCTCTCCCCAGTCCATGCATAGCGGCGGAGAGGGAGCGCAGACAGCGAGCATCGTGAGTCATGCGTGTGAAGCCGGCAACTCCAGATGCATTCGCGGCCACACAACCCACACGCTTGGCGTCCAGTGTGACGGGGAGGCTCGAGGCAGTTTACCTCTCCCCGCTGGGGAGAGGTCGGGCCAACGGCCCGGGTGAGGGGCGGGCGCGGCTCGCTCGGGATAACGATAAAGAGAACTGGAAGATGCCACCGCGAAGCGGCCAGACGGCGCCAGACTCACCAGGGCACGCGATGGCTGCCGGTCATTGAGTTAAAACTCTTGAAATGCATTCTTTAAAATTGTTCCTTATACGCGTAAAAATCATTCTTGAGTTGCGTTTTTAGAGCTGATTCCATGAAAAAAGTCATTGTGACCGGCGGCGCCGGATTTATCGGGTCTGCTGTCGTCCGGTATTTGGTCGGGACGGTCGGTATTGAGGTCGTCACGCTCGACGCGTTGACCTATGCCGGCAATCTGGCATCCCTCGCTCCGGTCATGGACGCGGGGAATCATCGCTTCGTCAAGGCCGACATTCGCGATGGCGCGGCGCTGCGGGCCCTGTTTGAAGCCGAGAAGCCGGACGGCATCATGCATCTTGCGGCCGAAAGCCATGTGGACCGGTCGATCGACGGGCCGGCCGCTTTCATCGACACCAACATCGTCGGCACCTACACGCTGCTTGAGGCCGCCCGCGCCTACTGGACAGACCTGCCGCCGGCGGACAAGGACGCGTTCCGCTTCCATCATGTGTCAACGGACGAGGTCTACGGGTCGCTCGGGCCGGAGGGACTGTTCACCGAGGAAATGCCCTATCAGCCGAATTCGCCCTATTCGGCCTCCAAGGCCGCCTCCGACCATCTGGTGCGTGCCTGGCATCACACCTACGGCCTGCCGGTGGTGACCACCAACTGCACGAACAATTACGGCCCCCACCATTTTCCCGAAAAGCTCATTCCGCTGATGATCCTGAATGGCCTTGAGGGCAAATCCCTGCCAGTCTACGGCACCGGCGACAACATCCGCGATTGGCTGTTTGTCGAGGACCATGCCCGCGCGCTCTGGACGGTGATGACCGGCGGGCGGCTCGGCGAGACCTACAATATCGCGGGCGAGGCCGAGCGAACCAATTTGCAGGTGGTCGAGGCGATCTGCGACCATCTCGACCAGCTTGTGCCGGGGGATCGCCCGCGCCGCGAGCTGATCACCTTCGTGACTGACCGGCCCGGACACGATGCCCGTTACGCCATGGATATCACCAAGATCAGGGCGGAGTTGAACTGGCAGCCGGAAGAGAGTTTTGACAGCGGTCTTGAAAAGACAGTGCGCTGGTATCTTGACAACCGCTCGTGGTGGCAGGCGATCCGCAATGGATCCTACCAGGGCGAACGCCTGGGCCTTGCCGGAACGGGAACGTGATGGTTCAAGTGCTGATCACCGGCGCGAATGGCCAGGTCGGTTGGGAGGCCATGCGCCGAGCGGCCAAGTTGGGACTGCATGCGGTAGCGCTCAGCCGGGCCGACCTGGACATCACCAAAACGGCCGCCGTTGGCTCCACAATGGAACGCCTCCGGCCCAAGGTCGTCTTGAATGCCGCAGCCTACACCGCCGTCGACAAGGCGGAGGTGGAGGAAGACATCGCCTTTGCCGTCAACCGCGGCGGGCCGGACAATCTGGCAAAGGCCTGTGCGGAGATCGGCGCGGCCCTTATTCATATCTCGACGGATTACGTCTTTGATGGCAGCAAGACAGCGGCCTATACCGAAGATGATCCCGTCGCCCCGCTCGGCGTTTACGGCCGCAGCAAGGAGGCAGGGGAAGCCGCCGTCCGCGCCGTCCTGTCGGACCATGTGATCCTGCGCACGGCTTGGGTGTTTGGCGTCGAAGGCCACAATTTTGTCAAGACCATGCTACGGCTTGGCGCGGAGCGCGACGCCCTTGGCGTCGTCGATGACCAGATCGGTTGTCCGACCTTTGCCGGTGATCTCGCCGGGGCGGCCCTGACCATCGCATCCAGAATTGTCTCCGGCGATGTTCCGGACAATGGCTTCGGCACGTTTCACTGCGCCGGCGGCGGTCAAACGAGCTGGTTTGGTTTTGCCGCCGCGATCTTTGCCAAGGCCCAAGACCGAGGCCTTAAAACCCCGGCACTCGCCGCGATCCCGACATCGGCCTATCCGACCCCGGCACAGCGCCCGGCCAATTCGGTCCTGAACGGCAACAAGCTGGCGTCTGTTTACGGCGTCAAGCTCCGGCCCTGGGAAGACGGTCTGGCGGACATGCTGGCGGAAACACTGGCGGGATGATTCTTTAAAGAACGCGATTTAAAGAGGACGTAATGAAAGGCATTATCCTGGCTGGCGGCAGCGGAACCCGGCTTCATCCGATCACGCGGGCGATTTCCAAACAGTTGCTGCCCGTCTACGACAAGCCGATGATCTATTACCCGCTGTCCTGCCTGATGCTGGCCGGAATCCGGGACATTCTGGTGATCACCACTCCGCACGATCAGGAGGGCTTCCAGAAACTCTTGGGGGACGGCGGCCAATGGGGCCTGGACCTTTCCTATGCCGTCCAGCCAAGTCCGGACGGTCTGGCCCAGGCCTTTGTCATCGGGCGGGGATTTGTCGGCGCGGACCGCTGCGCCCTTGTTCTTGGCGACAACATTTTTTACGGCCACGGACTGACCAACAAATTACGCAACGCCGCCATGAAGGTGACCGGTGCCACGGTGTTCGGTTATCATGTCCGCGATCCCGAACGCTATGGCGTGGTCGAGTTCCACGAAAACGGAAGGGCGATTTCGATCGAGGAAAAACCGGAAAAGCCGAAATCCAACTACGCCGTTACCGGGCTTTATTTTTACGACAACAAGGTTTTGGACATCGCCGCCGATATAGAGCCGAGCGCCCGGGGCGAGCTTGAAATCACCGATGTCAACAACCGCTATCTTCAGGATGGCCGGTTGACGGTTGAACAGCTCGGCCGAGGCTATGCCTGGTTCGACACGGGCACCCATGACAGCCTCGTGGAAGCGGCAAGCTTCGTGCAGACCATCGAAAAGCGCCAGGGCCAGCGGATCGCGGTGCCCGAGGAAATCGCCTTTGAGAATGGCTGGATCGGCCCGGATCAGCTCGCCGCGCAAGCCGAGCCGTTGAAGAAGAACGGGTATGGGGAGTATTTGATGCGGTTGCTGGATTGACCCCGCGCCGGCTCCAATACCGGCATTTGGTCAGATCGGCGAGTGTTCTGACCCGTCCCTAGACAGCGTTCGCCCTTATCCCCGCCACCGCCGCCTGACCGAGCGAGAGGCCGCCGTCATTGGCTGGCAAATGGCGCGGCAAGAGCGGGGTCAGGCCGTGTTCAAAAAGGCGCGCGTGCAGCCCGTCGGCGAGAAGGCTGTTCTGCATCACTCCGCCGGAGAGAACGACGCGCCGGACACCATGATGATCTGCCAGGCGGAGCGAGAGCGCGGTAAGCCCCTCGATCAGCATGAGATGGAAACGGGCCGCGATGCGGCCAGGGTTCACGCCCTCCCGGAGATCGGCGATAAGATCGGACCAGAACGGGGTCCAGGACAGCACAGCCACCGGGCTCTCCGTCACCTCGACCAGATAGCCGGTCTCGCCGCGAAAGAAGGGCCGGGCCAGTGTTTCCAGCGCCATGCCGGTCTGACCCTCGAAGGACTGCCGGTCGGCGTGGACCCCAAGCGCCGCCGCCACGGCATCGAACAGCCGGCCGGCGGACGAGGAAAGCGGCGCGTTCAGACGCTTTTCCAGCATTTGATCGAGGATCCCAGCCCGCTTGCGCTCAAGAAGGCCCGGCAAATCGGTGCCATTTAGCCGGGTCCGATAGTCGGGACCAAAGGCGGTGTGAAGATGCGCCACAAGATTGCGCCAGGGCTCCCTGATCGCCGCCGCGCCGCCCGGCAGCGGCACCGGCTGAAAGTGGGCGGCCCGTTCGAACGACCGGTATCCGCCCAGAAGGATCTCACCGCCCCAGATCGTGCCGTCGGCCCCGAGCCCGGAGCCGTCCAGAATGAGATCCAAGGACCGGTCGTCGTCCGGCGGGATCTTGGCTTCGGCCAGACAGGCGGCAAGATGGGCGTGATGATGCTGCACCTCGACACAAGCAGCGCCGGTCTCAGCGGCAAGGGTCTTGCCGAGCTGGGTGGAAAGATAATCGGGATGGCCATCGACGGCGATGATCTCCGGATCAAACCGGTAGATCTGCCGGTAAAGATCAAGGTTCTTCTTGAAATCCTTGAGCGCCAGCGCGGTTTCAAGATCGCCGATATGCTGCGAGGGTATGGCCTGGCCGTTCCTGAGAAGGCAAAAGGTCGCCTTGAGTTCCCCGCCCATGGCCAGGACCTTCGGGACGTTGGTGAAGGCCTCATGCAGATCGAGAGGCGCGGGCGCATAACCGCGGGCCCGGCGCAGGATCACCGGGCCGGCCCGGCTTACCCGAACCACGCTATCGTCCAGCCGGTTGACGATCGCCCGGTCGTGCAGGAGGTACCCGTCCGCGATCTCGCCAAGCTTATCCGCTGCGGCCGAATTGCTAGTGACCTGCGGCTCCTCGGAAAGATTGCCCGACGTCAGAACAATCGGTCCGGGTACCGCCGCCATCAACAGGTGATGCAACGGCGTATAGGGCAGCATCACACCGAGCTGATCCTGGTCCGGGGCAAGAGCCTCGGCCAACCCCGCATCGGCCCGCCGGGTGAGGAGCACGATCGGCGCGGCGCGGTCCCTCAGCAGATCCTCTTCCTCCGCCGACACGCGGCAGATCCTCCGCGCCTGGGCCACATCACGCACCATCAGCGCCAACGGTTTATGAGGCCGGTGCTTGCGGGTCCGCAGGCGGTCGACGGCCTGCGATCGGGTCGCATCGGCGGCAAGGTGAAACCCACCGATCCCCTTGATCGCAAGGATCGCGCCCTCGGCCAAGCGGACGGCCGCCCATCGGATCGGGTCCGCCGTGTCGATGTCCTCCCCGTTCTCCGCCGCCCAAAGCCGCGGGCCGCACACCGTGCAGGCATTGGGCTGGGCATGAAACCGCCGGTCGGCGGGATGGTCGTACTCGGCCTGGCAAGCCGGGCACATGGTGAAGGAGGCCATTGACGTCCTGGCCCGGTCATAGGGAATGCCTTCAATGATCGAAAGGCGCGGGCCGCAATGGGTGCAGTTGGTGAACGCGTAGCCATGGCGCCGATCCCGCGGGTTCAGCGTCTCGGCGAGGCAGTCGGGACAAGTGGCCGCGTCCGGGACGATGCCGGTCGCGACGTCGCCGGAGACGCTGGAGAGGATCGTAAAGTCATGCGGCGGCGCAGCCGACCGGGGCGGCAGGGGCGCGGCAATCACCTCATCGATCCGGGAAAGCGGCGGATGTTCGGTTGTCAAACGCTCCAGGAACCGATGGGTCGCCCGCTCGTCGCCCCAGACCTCTGCCAGCACCCCTTCCGCATCATTGAGGACATGTCCGGTGAGCCCCGCCTCGTTGGCGATCCGCCACACGAAGGGCCGAAACCCGACGCCTTGCACAAGGCCGTGCACGCGCACCTGCGTCCCGATAAGGCCGGCAGAGGACGCGGGAACGGTCATCTCAATGCACCGTGCACACCATGCATGGATCGAAGGAGCGGACGATGTGCTGAACGGAGACCGGATCGGTTTCGCCGGGCCGGATGGGCGCACCGACAAGGGCCAGTTCGAGCGGGCCCGCCACACCGGCCCCATCGCGGGGTGAGAAGTTCCACGTGGTCGGTGCGATGATCTGGTAGTTGGCAATCCGCCCGTTTTCGATCGACAGCCAGTGCCCGAGCGATCCGCGCGCGGCTTCCGTCAGTCCGATGCCCTCACCCGAAGCCGGGATTTTTTCGTGAACGATGTATTTTCCATCGGCTTGAAGGGCGGCGACCCAGCGTTCCATGGCCATCACGACAAGGGCGATTTCCAGCAACCGGGCCACGATGCGCGTGTGCACCGACCCGCCTTTCCGGGCCACAAGATCGCGGATCAGGGCGTTTCCGTCGATGAGCTGGCGGGCAAGGGCGCCCACTTCCATGATCTCGCCATCAAGGCGCGGCGCCTTGCACCAGGAATAGGCCTCCGACCTATCCGCATCCGGATCCGTCGTTCCCGTCATCGGATGCTCTGGCCCGGTGCCCGGTTTGTACCAGCTGGACGATGTGTCCTCCGTGACGGACCTTGCATCAAACGGCGCGTAATTGCCGGTCATGAAAACGCCCCGGCGGAACAGAGTCGCGCCCTGCATCGCATAGCCGCCATAGCTGAGAAACCGGCCTGAAGACCGGCCAAGCCGGTCGAGCTCCAGTGCTGCCGAGACGTTTAGGAACCGGCGGAAATCGCACGTCTCCGGCGGGCGTTCGGCCGACCATGCCGCAAGGTCCTGCGCGCATTGCAAGGAGACAATCCGCTCCAGACGATCACCATAAAGGTGACGCTCGAGAAAGCGGCGAAAGGCCTTCAGGATGGCATCAAGGCGCGCGATTTCGCCCGGCGCGACCGAGCGGGTGGAGCCTCCGGGCTGGATCGACAGGGTGTGCGGCCACTTGCCGGCCAGAATGCCCATGATGTGCATAAACTGGGCCCGGGCCGGCAGGACGTCTTCGGGCGCGGTCCCCTTCATGGCGGTGAAGCGGGTCTTGATGTCCGGATGCCAGGCTTCGGACTGATAGGTGTCCCGGGCAAAATCGGGCATGAAAAACAGGTAGAAGTGGGTCAGATGGTCGGCGACGTTTTCCGTGGCGTGAATGAGATTGACCGCCAGTTCACCGTTCTGGGGAAGGCGGATGTTCATCGCCGAGGCGAGCGCCTGGGCGGCGGCAACGGACTGGGAGACTGAACAAATCCCGCAAATCCGCGGTGCGTAGACCAGGGCATCCATCGGCGGTTTGCCGAGCAGCATGCGCTCAAAACCGCGATAAAGCGGGGTAACCACCTCGGCCCGGGTGACCGCATTGTCCTCGTGCTCGATCCGGACTTCGAGGTCCCCTTCAACCCGGTTGAACGGCCCGACAACCATGCGGTTCATGGTTTGACTTTCCCCTTGTCCTGCGGCGCGACGTTGAGCCGGTCGGAGACGGCGTTTTCCTTCAGGCGATGGGGTGTTGCCGCCTTGGAAAGGGACGCCAGCGCGACGAACCAGGCCTTCGGCATATCGGTCGGAAGCCCGACCGGGATACCGGCGACTTTCGGCGTTTGCGTGAAGGGATGCCCCGGCTCCTCAAATTCCGGCGCCGTGCAGTTGATGCACGGGTAGTTGCCATCAAGGCACGAGCCCGCCCCGTTCCAGACCCGCATGTTGCAGTCGGCCCGGGCCTGGGTGCCCTTGCAGCCGAGGTTTTCCATCATGCAGCCCCGGTCGCACAAATGCTCGGCGCTCGCCTTGTACTCATAAAACTCGTTGCGCGCGCAGCCGTGATGCACGAGGTGCATGGTGTAGGAAAGCGGCCGTGCCCACTCGTCGAGATGGGCGTCCGAAAACCGCCCCATGGCGATCTGGTGCAAGGTCTCGCAGAGCCAGCCTGGATGGATCGGACATCCGGAAATGTTGATGACCGGCAGACCGGATCGCGAGCGGAAATCCGCGCCCAAAAGGCCGCCGGAGGTCCGCCCGTCATAGGAAAGGCCGACGGCTTCGGTGTGATTGTCCCCGGCGGCGGTGATCCCGCCGAAGGCCGCGCACGATCCGACAGCGACCACGTGGTGCGCATTTTCCGCCAGGGCCCTGATCCATTCCATCATCGGGCGTCCCGTCCCGGAGAACAGATGGTACCGGCCCGTGCCGTTCGGGCCGCACATGACCGAGCCTTCAAGGCACAAGATGTCCAGCGTCTGGCGCCCGTCCTCCAGATCCTCAAACAGTTTGACCACATCGCGGCCGCTCGCTTCGCTCAAGGCGGGATGCCAAAGAACCTCGATATTCGCGGCTTCCAGCACGGTCAAAAGATCAGGGCTTTCCGCGCCGAGGGCCGACAGCGAACACCCGCCGCAACCACCGGATTGCAGCCACAACAGCCGGACAGGTCGGGCGCTATCGGTCATTGGGCTGACCCTGTTCGGGGATCCACAGCGTGAATTCCGCGCCGCCCTCGGGCCGGTTGGCCGCCCGGAGGTCGCCGCCCTGTTTCACCGCCATGTTGTAGCTGACATAAAGGCCCAGTCCGGTGCCGGAACCGATCGGCTTGGTGGTGAAGAACGGTTCGAAGAGTTTGTCCATTTCCTCCGGCGCGATCCCGGTTCCATTGTCGGCAACGCGGATAACCACCATGCCGTTTTCGCAGGCGCAGGAGATCTGGATCTCGCCGTCCTCGCGCCCGCCCACCACATCGGCCGCGTTCTGGACGAGATTGACGAGGATCTGATGCATCTGGCCCTTGCGGCCGGTGACATCGAGGACGTCCGGGGCATTCACCACGATCTTGGGCTTGGTCCGCTGCGCCTTGATCACCCAATCGACCGCCGTGTGGACCAGGCGCACCAGGTTGAACGTTTCCAGCGCTTCCTGCTGGCTGCTGGAAAAGCGCCGCAGATCAGCGACAATGTCCCGCACCCGCACGGCCCCTTCCAGCGTCCCGTCCACCAAAGGCTCGATGTCCCGCGCGATTTTGTCGATCTTCAACTCCTTGCGCAGCAACTCCATCTCATGCCGGGACGTTTCCGCGTTGCAGGCGGTCAGATATTTGTTGATCGCGGATCCGTAGCGCTTCAGCGCGTACATATTGCCAAACACGAAACTGATGGGATTGTTCAGTTCGTGGGCGACACCGGCGACCAGGCGGCCGAGCGCCGCCATTTTTTCCGACACCAGAAGCCGCTCATGCGCTTCGCTCAATTGGCGGTGCGCGGAGGCGAGCTCTCGGTAGGCCCGGCGGAGTTCTCCAATCGGCCGGCCGACCGCGACCAAACCGGCGAGCCTTCCCCGGTGATCGCGCCGCGGCGTGCAACTGAGCGAGACGATCGCGGGCGGCCCGTCAGGAACGAGGATCCCAACATCGCAGGGCGCGATATCCTTGCCCTGAACCAGGAAATCCAAAAAACCGGCGGCCTTTGAACGGCTGTCCTCGCAGAAAAGCTCGACAAAACTGGAGCCGATCAGAGGTTGCTCGTCCCGTCCGGTGATCTTCAAAAGCTCGGGATTGACCTGTTGGATGTGACCGGCAGCATCGCACACGATGAGGACGTCGGTCATGGCGCCCAGAACCGACCGGATGAAGGCATCAGCCTCTTCAAGCTTTGCGTTCTTGTCTTCCAGATCGGACTGGGACTGGACAAGGTCGGCATAGACCTCATCCATCTTCTGGATCACATCGATCCAGACCTCTTCGCCGGCGTGATCAAGGCCCAGATGTTCCGGCGGCAGGTCCGTAAGCTTCTGGTCTTCTTTGGTTGTTAAGTGAGGGCTCATGTCATCCCACCGCGCTTGCGCTGCTGCGTTTGGCCGGAAGGGCTTTCACGTTTTCAAGCCCATACCGCTCCAGCTTGCCGCGCAGTCCAACCCGGGACAGGCCCAGTTCGCGGGCGGCCTTTGATTTGTTCCAACGATGCCGGATCAGCGTTTCCTTGATGATCCGGGCCTCCAGTTCGCCAATCCGGTCCTTCAACGAGCCTTCCAGTGAAATGAGCTCGGGAATGGCTTCGCCATCGTCACTTACAAGGCCGGCCTGCAGAATATGGCGTGACAACAAATCCGCACCGAGTTCATGCCCGGCCTCTCCCATGACGAGCATCTGCTGGATCTCGTTATGCATTTCACGGACATTTCCGGGCCATGGATAGCCTCGCATACAGTCGATCGCTTCGGAGGAGAAACCGGGCACGTCCTTGCCCAATTGGGTCATGGCCCGGGCAAGCAGGGAATTGGCGAGCACCGGAATATCGCCCGGGCGGTCCTTGACGTCCGGAAGCCGCACCACGATCCCGGCGATGCGATAATAAAGATCGGCGCGAAACCGGCCCGCGCGCACTTCATCCTCCAGATCGCGGTTGGTCGCTGCGATCACACGGACGTCGATCTTGCGGGTTTTGGTGCTGCCGACCGGGCGGATCTCACCTTCCTGCAAGGTGCGCAGCAGTTTCACCTGAAAAGCGGGTGACACCTCGCCGATTTCATCCAGAAAAACGGTGCCACCATCTGCCCGTTCAAACAGGCCGACATGGTCCTCGACCGCGCCGGTGAAGGCCCCTCGTTTGTGGCCGAAAAGCTCGCTTTCCAAAAGTTCGTCGGGCAGAGCGCCGCAGTTTTCAACGACGAACGGTTTGTTCCAGCGCAAGGACCCATAATGCAGGACCCGGGCCGCCAGTTCCTTGCCCGTGCCGGACGAACCGGACAGAAGAACGGGAATGTCATAGGGCGCGACCTGCCGCAGTGTCGTGCACACATCGTTCATCGGGCTATTTTTGCCGCGAACGATCCCGTCATCGAAGTCATAGTCGCGGCGCAGGCTATTCCGCCGGTCGGTGATTTTTTCCGCAGCCCCGGACGGGGACATCTTCAGTTCGACCGCCAGCAGTTCGTTTTCCCGCTGCAGCGCATAGAGCTGACAGGCGTTCTTCAGCGTCAGGATGAGGTTTTCCGGGTGCCAGGGCTTGGTGATGTACTGGAAGATCCCCGCATCGTTCACGCCGTCGATGATGTCATTGGCGTCCGTGTATCCGGAAATAATCATTCTGATCGCATCAGGCCAGCGCCGCCGGACGGTCTTCAGGAACTCAACGCCGCTCTGCTCGGGCATACGCTGGTCGCACAGCACGATCTGGATCCACTCCTCCTCCAGAACCCGAGTCGCGTCGCCGATCGTCGCCGCGGTCCGGACATCGAAATCCTCATCCAGGATCCGTTCGATCGACTCCAGGGACCGGACTTCATCGTCGATGACGAGGATGGTCGGCAGGTTGGTCATGACGTGACCCTCTTGGCTGATGAGGTCGTCGCAGGCGTGGCGCGATGGTGGGCAAGGGTGAGAGGCGTTCGCGATTTCGGGATTTTATGAACGAAATTGTAGCGGGCCACATGGTAGCTCGGATCGAATCCGAAGAAGTTCTTGCGCATCCGGGCAAGTTCGGCGGCGCGGTAGGCGTCCAGCGGCCTTTCCGCTTCGTCCTGCGCCCGGGTGGCGGCTTTTTGGGCGAGCCTTTGTGGAAGGGTTTCGTTTAGGCGTGCGGCGGCGTTCTGCCGGACAAGGTCGACAAATCCGTGGTCCTGGCCGGCAAGAATCTGATCGGCGAGGCCCAGCGTCAGCGCCTC
Source organism: Roseibium sp. (assembly GCA_017643215.1). Lineage (GTDB taxonomy): Bacteria > Pseudomonadota > Alphaproteobacteria > Rhizobiales > Stappiaceae > Roseibium. The sequence continues at coordinate 197,951 of JAEPNV010000007.1, forward strand.
TTCAGCCCCCATCGGCAGGCGCGCCTCGGCGATCCGAGCCGCGTTTTCCGCGCCCGAATACTTGGGTAGAAGGTAGGTCCAGAACTCCGACCCGTAGAGATTGCCCATGTCTTTGTAGTGCGGATTGAGCACGGTCGCCGGATGAACCCAGACCTCGTCCGCCGCCCGGGCGAGGAACACACCGCCGGCGCCGGCATTGCCGCAAAGCGCCGACACGATCCATGTGCCGGTCGTCCGGATGATCTCTTCCGCCAGACGATCAATGGCTTGGATGTTCTGCCAGCTTTCCTCCGCCGGACTGTGCGCCGCCTCGATCAGATTGAGGTTCAATCCGTTCGACCAATGGTCGGGGCCACCCATCAAGACGAGGAGATCCAACGGCTGCTCAATCGCGGCCTTGAAGGCCGCCGTTAGGTGCGTGCAGGCGTCTGTTCCCATCGCACCATTGTAAAAATCGAAATGGAGATAGCCGACGCGGCCGTCTTGCTCGAAACGGATGTCCTGATAGCCATTTTCGATTTCCGGGAGGTGTGTACACGTGCGTTCAAAGACATGAGTTGCCGGCAGTTTCACTGTCTGCCGGCCGGCCTTGCGAACATGTCCGATCCAGACCGCCCCATCGATCGTTTTGACGCCTATGGCCGGGCCGGATCGCGCAATCGGTGTTCCAGGCGAAACGGACGGATCGACCGGTGCCTGGAAAGGCCGGGCATCGAACAAAAACACCGGTTCGCCAAAGAGTTCACCGCGAACGCCCGGCATGCCATCGGCCGAGCGGATCTTGCGTCTCAGCGTTTCACTGGAATCGGCCGCCCAGTCGATCGCCCTATCGCTCTGGCGCACGGCCGGGCGCCACCGCGACTGAGCCTTCGGAACCTCAAGCGGGGTCTCGCCCCGTTCGAATTTTTCCAGCGCCTCAAACACGGCCTCGACCGCGGCTTTTGAGACCTCATGCCGGTAGAGACTCGATTTCGAGGCGGAGCGAAGCGGAAAATCCCGATGCGCCCAGACCGGCCCGGCGTCGAGATCGGCGACGGCCTGAAGTACGGTGACGCCCCATTGATCGGCGCCATCCAGTATCGCCCAATCGAGAGCGGCAGGTCCGCGATCGCCAAGCGGACCCGGATGAACGATCAGACAGGGCACCGCCTCGAACACGGAGGCCGGGATCGCCCGTTTGAGGAACGGGGCCAGGATCACATCCGGCGCAAACAGGCGCACCGCGTCTTCGGTCACAACATCATTGATATCGAACTCGACCGACACCTTGTGTCCGGCCGCCCGCAATTCGCAGTGAAGGCGCTGCGTCAGCGAATTGAAGCTGTGGCAAAGAAGCAGGATCCTCATGGGTCAGCAGATCCTTGGCAACTGCTCGCCGGAGAGCCAGTCAACGACCCGCATACCGCCAAATCCGGTCTGCATCTGCACGAGACCGATGTCGTCCTCAATGACCGTTCCGATAATCGACGCGTCGGCGCCGTTCGGATGGGCCGTCATGACGTGGAGCAGCCGGTCGGCGTCGTCGGGCTCGCACAGGCACACCAGCTTGCCTTCATTTGCGACATAGAGCGGATCGAGGCCGAGGAGCTCGCAAGCCGCGGCGACGTCCGGCTTGACCGGGATCGCGGCCTCGTCAAGCAACACGCCGACCCCGGCCGCCTGGGCGATTTCGTTGAGCGTTGCGGCGAGACCGCCCCGTGTCGGGTCCCGGAGCACGGCGATCCCGGGCACCGCCGAGACCATCTCCGCGACCAGCGTATGGAGAGCCGCGCTGTCGGATCGGATTTCGGTCTCAAATTCCAGGTTTTCGCGTTTGGACAGGATCGCAACGCCATGGTCGCCGATTGATCCGGACAGAAGGATTTTCTGCCCCGGGCGCGCCCGCTCGGCAGAGACATGAACGCCCTCAGGCACCACGCCGAGGCCTGTGGTGGTGATGAAGACGCCGTCGCCCTTGCCCTTTTCGACCACCTTTGTATCGCCGGTGACGATCGGCACACCGGCCTGCCGGGCGGCGAGTGCCATGGAGACGACGATCCGTTCAAGATCGGCCAGCGGAAAACCCTCTTCCAGAATAAAGCTCGCGGTGAGGTAAAGCGGCCGGGCGCCCGCCATTGCCACGTCATTCAGCGTCCCATGGACAGACAGCGAGCCGATATCACCACCTGGAAAAAACAGGGGTGAGATCACATGCCCGTCGGTCGACATGACCAAACGACCGGCCGGAACGTCAAAGAGCGCCGCGTCATTGCCCTGGTCTAGAATCGGATTGGCGAGATGCGACTGGAACACGTCGCGGATCAGATCCGCCATGGCGCGTCCGCCGCCGCCATGGGCCATGTCGATGGAGCCGGCACGTTTCGCCGGCCGTGGGTCGATCGCGTTCATTCAGCGGCCTCCCTTGGCACGCGCGAACCGGCCTCCCGGTATCGGCCGTATGTCCAATAGGCCGCGCAGGCGCCCTCCGAGGAAACCATGCAAGAGCCCCGCGGCGTATCCGGCGTGCAGACGGTCCCGAACAATTTGCAATCAGTGGGCTTTTTCACGCCGCGCAAAATGGCCGGGCATTCGCAGGATTTCACTTCCCGCGAATTCTTCGGCGAGATGTCGAACCGTTTTTCCGCATCAAAGTCGGCGAAAGCATCCCGGATTTTCAAGGCGCTGTAAGGCACGGTTCCAAGCCCGCGCCATTCAAAGTTCTGGCGCAGTTCGAACACGTCGGACACCAGGTTCTGGGCCTTCAAATTGCCCTCGCGTGTGACAACGCGGGTGTATTCGTTTTCCACCTCATGCCGGCCCTCGTTGATCTGGCGGATCAGCATCAACGTGGATTGCATGACATCGAGCGGCTCAAAACCCGCGATGACCACCGGTTTGCCGAACTCCTCGGCGAAGAACTCGTAAGGTTCCGAGCCGATCACCGAACTGACATGCGACGGCCCCAGGAACCCGTCGATCTTGACAGTGCCGAGATCCCGGACCTCGGGCGATTCCAGAATGTGGCCGATCGCCGAGGGGGTCAGGACGTGATTGCAGAACACGGAAAAATTGGAGAGCCCTTCGCGCTCCGCCTGCTTGATCGCGGCGGCGGTCGGCGGCGTCGTGGTCTCAAAACCAATCGCAAAGAAAACCACCTCACGGTCCGGATTGTCCCGGGCGATCTTCAAGGCATCGAGGGTCGAATACACCATCTTGATGTCCGCGCCGTCCGCCTTGGCGCGGATCAGGCTGCGCTGCTTGGTGCCCGGCACCCGCATCATGTCGCCATAGGTGCACAGGATCACATTGTGCCGTTCGGCGATTTCGACCGCGTCATCGAGGCGCCGGACCGGCAAGACACAGACCGGGCAGCCCGGGCCATGCACAAACCGCACATTGTCCGGCATCAGGTCCTTGACCCCGTAGCGGAAGATCGCGTGGGTGTGACCGCCGCAAAACTCCATGATGTGGTAGGTGCGGTCCGGCCGCGCTTCCCGGCGAATGGCCGCAGCAACCGTCCGAGCGAGCGTGCGATCACGGTATTCGTCGACGTATTTCATAACGCGCCTCCCGCGATTTCTTCCAGCTCTTCGGCAAGGACGCCGGCCTCGGCCATCATCGCCAGCGTCCGGCCCGCCTCCTCCGGGCTGACCTTGTGCAGCGCATAGCCCACATGCACCAGCACGTAGTCGCCGACTTCCACGTCCTCAATCAGGGCAATGGAGATCCGTTTCTTGACGCCCTCCAGCGCCACAACGGCCATGTCGCCATCGTCAAGCTGTGTCACCCGGGCTGGGATTGCCAGACACATGGCCGCCTCCTATTCCGCTGCGTTCAAGACCGGATGACCGGCCAGTTGCATGATCCGGGCCGCATCGATCCAGCTGATCCAGTGGTCAATCCCGTGCCCGGTCCGCGCCGACACCGACAACGCCTTGATGTTCGGGTTGATCTTGCGAGCGTTGTCGATGGCCGTCGAAACGTCGAAATCAAGATGCGGCAGCAGATCGACCTTGTTGAGCAGCATCAGATCGGCGGCGGCAAACATGTCCGGATATTTTAGCGGCTTGTCTTCGCCTTCCGTGACGGACAGGATCGCCACCTTGTGCGCTTCGCCAAGATCAAAGGCGGCCGGACACACCAGGTTGCCGACATTTTCGATGAAGATGCAGCTGCCGTCGTCGGGAGCCAGATGATCCAGCGCGTGACCGACCATGTGGCCGTCGAGATGGCAGCCCTTGCCGGTGTTGATCTGGATCGCCGGAACGCCGGTCGCCCGGATCCGGTCGGCATCATTGGCGGTCTGCTGATCGCCCTCGATCACGTAACACTGGCGGGTCTGCGCATAACGCTTCAAGGTTTCCACCAGAAGCGTCGTTTTGCCCGACCCTGGGCTCGAAACCAGATTGAGCGCCAGAATGCCCTTGTCGGCGAACACCTGCCGGTTTCGGTCCGCATAGCCGTTGTTTTTGGACAGGATGTCCTGCTCAAGCTGGATCAGCCGCGCCTGACTCATGCCGGGTACGGACGTCCCCGCCGGGCCGGTGCCATAGTGGTGATGATCGTGGCCATGACCGGCTGCACCATGGTCATGGGCGTCATGGTGATGATGGGCAGGCGTGTGTCCATCGTGATCATGCGAATGGACGGCCCCGCCTGCCTTCCCATTCCGTTTTTCCGCGCCTTCGATCCGGGTCTCGCCGGGTCCGCAGCCACACACCGTACACATCAGGACACCTCCAGTTCCTTGATCCGCATTTCCTCGCCGCTGGTCACCTGCAATTGATGCGAGCCGCATTCCGGGCAGGGGTCGAACCGTTCCGAAATCGCGACCGTCTCAGAACAGGGCCAACACCAGGCGGTCGCCGGCGGCGTGACGATGTCCAGCGTCGCGCCCTCGGCGAGGCTTCCGCGCATGACGACATCGAAACCGAACCGCAGCGCGTCGGTCTCAACACCCGACAGCGGCCCGACTTCCAGGCAAACACGCTCCACCTTCGAAAAATCGTCCCTTCCCGCCTGCTCCCGCAGGATCCCGAGAATGCTCTCGCAAAGCGCCATCTCGTGCATCAGTGGCCCCTCACGCTATGGGCAACGCAGGGATCGATCGCAGCCACGATGAGCGACGCACAGGTCACCCGGTCGTCCGGTGCCGCGCCGCGTAAGGTGTTCAAACACCGTTCGGCAATCCCGCCAGCCGCGAAGTTCCACCGGGTCGGTGACACGATCCGGTAGGTCTTGACCGCGCCGCGATGCATTGAAACCTGATGAGTGAGACGCCCGCGCGCGGTCTCGACCATGCCGATGCCCTCCGACCGGACCGGTCCCGGCATGTGCGGTTCGACGGTCCGGTCCAGCACCATCCGCCGCAACTCCAAAAGTGTGGCCGCAAGATCGATCAGCCGCGCAATATGCCGGTCCATCACGCTTGGCTTGCCCGACGAGGCAAGAAACGGATGCGACCGCCGGCGGTCCAAGGGCGATGTTTCCGGGCAGGGATCGCTGCCGCGGCCCTCCGGCGCGATTGAATGCGAGCTCTCAAATTCAGACAGATAAACCGGTTCAACCGCCCCGAGATCCTTGCCGCGGCCGGAAGACAATTCGTCAATGACGCGGCTTGCGATTGTGGTGCGCGTCTTTGCCCATTGACCGATGGCAGACGGGCCGCCGCGGCCAAGCCAGCCTTGCGGTGTTTCATTGAAGATCTGGTCGCCGATAAGCCGCTCCGCCTGGTCGATCACCTCGCAGGCGCCATGCGCATCGAACACCGTCGCAGCCCCCGGCAAAAATGCCTCACGATGGGGATCGATGACCGCCTTCAGACCGGCCAGAAGCGGCATAGCGGCCCGGGCGGTGTTACGATCGGGCGCCTCGCCGATGAACGCGGGCCAATCAAGCGTGACGCGCAGGATATGCTCACGGATACGTTCCATCAGGACCAGACAGGTCCGGGTCCGCCGCGTCTGATCGTCCGGCCGGAACCCAGAAGCGCTTTCCAGCGCCGCGCACGCCGCCGCCGCATGGGCCGTGCCACAGAGTGCATAGAGCGCGGGGATCAGCTTGACCACATCTTCCCCGCCGCGCCCGGAAAGAAGCCCCGTGACATCGGCCGGTTCCGCCAGCCGCACTTGCGCCGATCCGGCCGGGTCTTGCGGCAGCACGATCTCGACATGACCTTCAAGGCTCATCGCGGCGCTCCCGGGTCAGTTTGCCGGTTAAAAGGCCGCGGCGGCTGAAGTCGGCGGGACCCGGATCGACCATCCGGGTGTCCGCAGCCTCCTGTCGAGCGTCCATCTCCTCGGCAGGATCGCCGTTTTCAAGATCCGGCCCGGCCATGTCCTCAGGTGCTTCGCGGTCCGGCAGTTCCCCGCGCCAGACGGCCGCCATTTGCGCATCGGCTTTGCTTTGGGTGTCGTCTTCATCAAACAGCGCCTCAAGCGCGGCATGCGCACACGCCTCGGCGGTTTCCTGATCGGAAAACTCAAACACCGGCGAGAACAATGAACAGGTCCAATAAGGTCCAATCGCTGCTTCTTCGCCGCGAATGAACTCGTAAGGTCCGGAGGGAAATCGGAAGGTCCGTTTTGAACCGATGCTCGCCTCGTCATCCTCGGCTTGCTCGACAATCAGAAAAAAGCTCATAAACCAGGGTGTCAGAAGGACCGCACATGAAAAGCCGTCCCACGGCCGCGCCCTTATGAACCGGACATCAAGCGCGTCATTGAGAACCGGCACGCCGTCCATGCGGTCCGCTTGGATCGTCCGGAAGCATGTCTCGACTGTCATTGCCAATGCGTCGGCCGCGGACACGTTACTGTTCCTCCATCACCATGAAACCGGATTTGTCAGCATCGCATTCAGGGCAAGACCAATGATCCGGCAGGGCGCCGAACGGCGTTCCCGCCGGGATTTGCCAATAGTCGTCGCCCTTCTTGGGATCGTAGACATGCCAGCAAATCCGGCATTCGAGCTTGGTGGCGGGCCCGATCTTGTGGTTGTCCCCGCCATAGGATCCGCCAAAAAAACCGCCATTCATCGGTAAACGTCCAGAATTCCGTTCAGCCTTTCGGCGGAATCGGCGATGTCCTCGGGCGCTGCACAGGCCACGGCCGGTACGCGCACGATTTCGATCGAATTCAGGATCAACGTGTCCTGAGAATTGTAGAATTGGACCCACCAGGTGTTCTTGGTGGTGGTCGATGTAATGCGGCAATTGCCGTAGCCCCGGGACAGGATCGTCACCGTGCCCCGGCCAAGCTGGTCGGTCAGAAAGACAAGATCTTCCTCAGTGTGCGGCAGGAGAGACAGATTGATGACATGCGGTCCCTCGGCCCGGTCCGACTTTGCCACATGCTCATTGATTTCCGGCACGAGCGGCGGTGCGTTGAAAATGTTCGGACCAAGCTCGGCGGGCAGGCCGACCTGCGGCACGGCCTCTTGGAACGCGGTCTCCAGAACCTCGGTCGGAAAGGTACCGATTTCGATATAGTCGGCGCCGGGCTCGCGCCCCTCGCCGGACCGCCGGACTCTCCATACGCCCGCCAGGACGGATTCTTGAGCCTGGACCCGCGATCCGGCGATCACCGAAACCTCTCCCTCGCCCAGCACCTGGTTGACAAGGTCGGCGTTGGCTTTGTCCAGGCCGGTAAGATCGATCCGGCGGTCCGCGCCGGTCACTTCGCGCAAGCGCAGTGTATCGAGCAAACACTCCAGCGTTGTAAGCGCCGGCGCAAGGCCGTCCGTGTCTTCCGGCTCCGGCAAGTCCGGCGCTTCGAATGTCATCATGCCGGCCGGCATTTGCATGTATTCGAGCACGCCGCCATCCTCATCAAGAGGCTGACTGCCTGGTCCCACCAGAGGGGCCGTCAAATGGCCGCCAATCGGATCGCCTGCATTGCTCATGGACTTGACCTTTGTAAAACGGGGTTAGTGCGCTTGCGCGCTTGTTTGCACGGCGCACCCTTCCGGGAACTTGAACGGCGGCGGATTGCTCGGCTCACGCATCAGGATTTCGGGAATTTCTGTGAGGTAGTCGGACCAGTCACGCACGCCCTGGATTACCCCGAGGTATTCGCCGAACCGCAAAAACACGAGACTGGGAAAGGTGTTGAAGCGGTATCGTCTTTGCAGTTCGCGTTCCGCATCCCGGTCCACGACAAACGCCGTGACGTTGCCCTCGAACGCCTTGACCAATTCCGGCAAGATCACTGCGACATCGTTGCTTTCCGCAAGCCGGGCGGCGTCTCCGGCGAAAAACACCATCGAGAACGCGGCGTTTGGCGCTTCACGGTCCAGCCGCGCTGCGTCGACAACGGCGAGGTTTTCGCGCGCCACGATCGAATCTAGCAAAGGCGAAAACATGGGCGGTTTCCTCTTAAGACAGCCTGCATCACGCGGCATCGGTTGACTTTGGCTTTTCGGGCTTCACCAGATCGGCAAAAAGGTGATCGACATTCGTCTCGCCCTGCATGACCAGCCTCAACGCCTTCAGGGCATCGGCCGTCAAACGGGCGGTTTCCGCATCCAGGATTTCACGGGCCGCACCCAGAAAAACCAGAACCCAGGTGCCGGGCGCCACATCGCCGACAAGACGGATGTCGATTTCATGTTCGCCGTCCTCGCCCTGGCAGCGGGCAAATCCGAACTCGGAGGAAAGCACCTGCATGGGGATCCCGAGGCACATCAGTTCGGCTCCACTCGGCGGGACACCAGTTCGGCGACTTCAGCCTCGAAATCGTCAGGGCCAGCCCAACCGCTCCCATTCAAAATCCGGCTGTCGCCATGGCGGAAAGCGTCACCCGCCTCGGGACGGCCGCCCTCATAGCGACCGAGCGTCATCTCAAGGCTGGCGATGGTGTCGTTGTCCGTGCGAAGAGTATCGCGCGCGGTCGCGGTTACGCCGCGATCGGCAAGATAAGCGAGCGCATGGGCGATGGCCGGTTCGATTTGGGCTTTGACTTCGTCGCGCAGACTGCCGCCATAGTCCTCCAGTTCCACCGGCTGGACGCCAATGAGAAGAAGATGATCCGGATAGTCGCCAAGCATCTCGGCCATGGCGAGCACTTCCTGGAATCCGGTCTGATGCAGTGAGATTTTTTTTGCACCGAGGAATTTCGGCACCTCGGCGCCATGGACAAGCTTCAAGGTCCCGGGCGGCAAACCGTAGTCAACCGCATCGAAGACGATCAGGATATCGGCGTCGCGAATATACTGAACGAGATAGACACCTTGCGTACCGCCATCCATGACCGTGACATTGTCGGCGAAATCATAGCGCCTGTGCAGCTCCTCGACCGCACGCACGCCAAAGCCCTCATCCGCCCATAAAAGGTTCCCGATTCCAAGAACCAGCACGGCTGGTGCCGTCTCTCCCATGGCACTTCCCCCTCTGCCCGGATTGTGCCGCGGACATGCGCGGTTCACATTCCGGTTTCTTGTCCAGTCAACTACGCAAGCGTTGTGCCAATCTGTCGCAGAACTCTATCTATCTGTTAATTCTGCATTTTTTACATCGAGCATCTTGCTAGCTGGCAGCGGACCTTCCATTAGCCTCCTCAACTGTAAGGAAAACTTGCAAGGGCAGACTTTGCGCTGGATCATGCGATGATCAGTTTTCTGCCGATTGGAAAGAAAAACTTATCAGCAATTATTGCGATAAAAGAAAAGACGGGCGCATGCGCCCGTCAGAGGTTGATGACACTCCCCGGATTTCCGTCGTCATCCTCGAACACCGTTCCACTGCTGTCCGGTTTACAATCCAGGGGAAGACATATGTCATTGAACCAATTGCGCTTCGCGCGGCCAAATCGGACAAGGACATGGAATCTGGCGTGGGCGTGGCCCTATATTCGATGCCTTCCCGGAGGACGCGCAGCGGCCGTCCGGGACCCAGCAATCGCTGCATTTTGTACTGGAAAACAGCTCCTTCCGCGAAGTGCTGGGCCCCGGCTCGGTGGCCGGGGCGGCACGGTGAGAGCTCCGGTCTACAAACTCTATCCCACTGCTGAACTGAACCGGACAGCGCTGGGACAGGCCCGGGCATGACTGTTGAACGATGAGCTGGTTTGTCAGCAGTGGGAGACGGGCGCGTGCGCCCGTCAACACGGACTGATTTGAAGGACAGCCCGGTTGGGGTCAGTCCGTCTATTCGTCGGCGACCGGCTTGTCGTCGCGGAACGTCCGCCAGCCGGAAAACATGGACGACATGATCGACTGGCGGGACATGATGTCCTCGCGGATCGCCGCATAGACATGCACGATCACAAAGCAGACGATCACCCAAAGGCCCATGTGATGCCATGTGTGGACATCCTGGCTTTGGCCGAACAACGGAATGATCCAGCTGGAAAACAGATCAAACTGCCACGTGCCCATCCCTGTGCCTTCGCCGTAAAGGGCAAAGCCCGTGAGGATCATGAACACCATGCACCAGATGAACAGCACATGCATGACAAGTGTCGCCAACGGATTGTGTCCGGCGTATTTGAGCGGTTGGCGGGCGATCATCGCGTACCATTTCATTTCATGTAACAGCTCCGCCCAAAAGCTGCCGCGCCAGACGGGGGGCAGGAAGATCTGTTTCGCATGCTTGTTCCCGACAAACGCCCAGTAGATCCGGAACAGAAAACCGATCGCGAGAATGTACCCGGCGGCAAAATGCAAATACCGGATCCAGCCGAACATGAAGCTGAAATAGGCTTCCCCACCAACGGACGGCGGCGGCGAGCCGATCAGATAACCGGTAACGCCGAGCACCAAGATCGAAAACGCGTTCACCCAATGCCAAATCCGGACCGGGGCCTGATAGATATAGACCGCGCGTTCGGTATGAGGAGCCGTGGCCGGATCCGGCGCGCTGTGCGCGGTATGTGTCCCCGGCCCCATCGCATCGATTGTCATGGCGACCTCCTATCCGATCGACAAAACAAGGGCACTTGCGCCAAGGGCAATACCGGTCGCAAGGCGCGCCATTGACCACGCCTGAAGACGGCGGGCAAGGCCGACGCCACCAGCATGGAGCGCGGCGCTTGTCGCTAGGAAAGCAATCAGATACACCGCCGTCGCCCCGGCCGCCTCAGCGCCATGGGCGGTACCGTGGGCCAACCCGAAGAGAGCCGTCACCGCGATCACGGCCGGCAGCGGGACCCGCTCGCCAAATGCGATCAGCCCGCCGAACACAACGAGCGATGCCAGGGTCCCCGGCTCGGCCAAGGCAAACGGGCCGAACGCCAGACCGGCAATGGAACCGGCGGCGAGAGCCACCACAAAAGCGGCCGGCACCAGCCAGATTTTGGAGTCCGGCCGGCTTGCGGCCAAAATCCCGACACCGACCATCGCCAGAAGATGGTCCAGACCGGTGAGCGGATGGAGCATTCCGGCCACCACCGACAGCTCGCCGCCGGTATGCGCGAGTGCCGGACTTGCGGCCAGAATGCCGGTTCCGGTCACAATGGCATTGCGAATTGCAGACATGAAGTTCCTCCCTCAGCGCACTTTAATTTCGGCCAGTTCCTCGCCGCCAGGTCCCATCACATGGGTCGAGCAGGCAAGGCACGGGTCAAAGCTGTGAAGCGTGCGTAAAATCTCGACCGGCTCTTCGGCCCGCTCCACCTTGGTGTTCAACAGCGAAGCCTCGAACGCGCCGATGTTGCCGTCGTTGTCACGCGGGCTGCCGTTCCAGGTGGTCGGAACCACGCACTGGTAGTTGTCGATCTTGGTGTCCTTGATCTTGATCCAGTGCGCGAGCGCGCCGCGCGGCGCCTCGGTAAAGCCGACACCTTTCACTTCCGTCGGCCAGGTCGATGGATCGAATTTTTCCGGGTTTGCCGTGGACGTGTCGCCCGCCTTGATGTTGGCGATCATCTTGTCCATGAAGTACCGTTGCTTGCGGGCGGCCCATTGCGCCTCCAGACCGCGCGCGGCGGTTCGTCCCAGCGTGGAGAAAAGCGCGTCGATTGGAACATCAAGGGCGGACAGGGTGCTGTCGACCTGGTCCTTGATTTCCTCATGTCCTTGCATGTAACCGATGACGTAGCGGGCAAGCGGCCCGACCTCCATCGCATGGCCCCGCCAGCGTGGCGCCTTGATCCAGGAATACTTGGCGTTTTCGTCGATATTGACGATGTTGGTCGACGTGCCGATGAGATTTGGTCCGAGCTCATAGTTCGGCTCGGTGACGCCATCCCATGGATGAAGGCCTTTGGCCTCATCGGCATATTTGTACCAGGAGTGGGGCACGAATTCCTGAACCTGCTCCGGATCCCGGAGATCGACTTCATGAACGTCGGTGAGCTTGCCATCGACGATGGCGCCGCGCGGCATGAGAAGATTTTCGGCCGAGTAATCGTTCGCGCGATCCGGAATGTCCCCGTAGGACAACAGGCTTTGAGAGGACAGCCCGCCGCCATAGAGCCAGCCTTTGTAGAAACCGGCAATCGCGATCAGGTCGGGGATGTAGACATTTTCAATGAACTCGATCGTCCGATCGATGACGCTGGAGACATAGTTCAACCGGTCCATGTTAATGGGTGCCCCGGCCGCCTGTGCGCCGTCGATATTGATGGCGCAGGGCACCCCGCCCACCAACCAGTTCGGATGCGTATCCTTGCCGCCAAAGACGGTCCGGGTGGTCATGATTTCCTTCTGGAAATCAAGCGCCTCCAGATAGTGGGTCACGGCCATCAGGTCGGCTTCCGGCGGCAGCAGATAGGCCGGATTGGTCCAGTATCCGTTTTTGAACGGTCCGAGCTGACCCGATTCAACAAACTTTTTCAGCCGGTTCTGAATATCCCGGAAATATCCCGGTGAGGATTTCGCGTGTCTGGGCGCGACCTGCTGCTGTAGCGCCGAGGTTGCCTTGGGATCCGCTTTCAATGCGTTGACGGGATTGACCCAATCGAGCGCATGCAAGTGATAAAAATGCACAAGGTGATCGTGCACCTGCAGCGACAACTGCATGATGTTGCGGATCGAGTTGGCGTTTTCGGGAATGTCGATACCCAGGGCGTCCTCAACCGCCCGCACTGACGTCAGTGCGTGCGTTCCGGTGCAGACACCGCAGATGCGCTGGGTGAATGCCCAGGCATCTCGCGGATCGCGGCCTTTCAGGATCACCTCCAGTCCGCGCCACATGGTGCCGGTCGAAACGGCATTGCGGATCACGTTGTCCTCGTCGACATTCACTTCGCAGCGCATATGGCCTTCGATCCGGGTGACCGGATCCACAACCACACGCTTGCCGGTCGTGTCGAGATCAAATCCGTTCGGGGTGCGTAGCGTCGCCATCACTCATCTCCTCCCTTCTGGCGGGCACGTTTGACCGCGCTGGCCGCCGCGTGGGCGGCCGCTGCGGCCCCGACAACCAGGGCGGCGGTGCCGCCGATCTTGTCGGCATCGGCCTCGACCCCGAACCCGTTCACATTTGTCAGCCTGTCGTAGAAACTGCCCTTGTCCCAGAAGCCGTCTTCGGAACAGCCGATGCAGGGGTGCCCAGCTTGAATCGGAAAGGACAAGCCGCCGTTCCAGCGCACGGTGGAACAGGCGTTGTAGGTCGTCGGGCCTTTGCAGCCGACCTTGTAAAGGCAGTAGCCTTTCTTGGCGCCCTCATCATCGAATTGCTCGACAAACTGTCCGGCATCAAAATGTGGCCGCCGGTAGCACTTGTCGTGAATGCGCTGCGAATAGAACATTTTCGGCCGGCCTTGCCGATCGAGTTCGGGAAACCGTTCGAAGGTGACCAGGTAGGTGATCACAGCGGTCATCACTTCCGCGATCGGCGGGCACCCGGGCACTTTGATGATCGGCTTGTCGCCGGGGATGCCCGGAGCCTTGTGGATCGGCACAGCCTGTGTCGGATTGGGCCGTGCGGCCTGGACGCAACCCCATGACGCGCATGAGCCCCAGGAAATGATCGCCTTGCAGTGATTGGCGGCGTGCTGAAGCTGCTCCAGATACGGCCGTCCGGCGATAATGCAGGACATGCCTTCCTGGTTCAGCGGCGGATTGCCTTCGCAGGCAAGGATGTACTGACCGTCATACTTTTCGATGGTTTCTTCGATGATCGCCTCGGCCTGGTGCCCGGCAGCGGCCATGATCGTGTCGTCGTAGTCGAGCGAGATCATAGACAGGATCACATCCTTGGCGAGCGGATGAGCGGACCTGATGAAGCTTTCCGAACAGCACGTGCACTCCAGGCCGTGCAGCCAAAGAACCGGAATCCGGGGTTTGGTCTCCATGGCCTCTGCGATCCGCGGCGCAAAACTCGGCCCAAGACCAAGGGCCGCAGCCGTGAGAGAACAGAACTTTAAAAAACTTCGTCTTGTAATGCCCTGGCGGCGCATCACATCGTAAAAGGTTTCGGTCATACCCCAGCTCCTCCGCATATTGTTTCCGCTGGCCGCCGGCCAGTGTTCATGGCGGAAGAAGCACGAACTGCGCCAATTGGATTAAAGACATGTTTTATATATATAATTTTGATTTTTGAGAGCAGTTTCACCGCATTTTTGCCAATGCAGATACCGAACCGGCTTTTCAAGGTGAAAGGAAACTTACCACGCAGAATCCCGCACACGTGTATGCAATCCGCCCATCCTGACAAGGGTTGTTATCGTGCCTACGGCGATGTTGTCGTGAAAGGTGAAACGCTCCGGTTTGAGGCCAATTCTCTACAGCGAATACATCACCTCCGCGGCACGCACGGCCGCCGACGCCCGGTTTTCAACGCCGAGTTTGACGAAGATCTGCTCAAGGTGCTTGTTCACCGTCCGGGGCGACAGGCCCAAGATGTCACCGATGTCCTTGTTGGGCTTGCCTCTGGCGATCCAGATCAGAACCTCGGCCTCGCGGTGCGTCAGAAGAAAACGGTTCTGCAAATCCGAAATCTGCGCGGCCTCATCGTCTATCGTCGCCCGAAACAGGTTCTCGTCAGGTCCGGCCTGGCCCAACGGGTGCAGATAAAGCGACTTCTCGCCTGCCAGCTTGACGGAAATGGATTTTCGGGTGGCCGCACCCGGCTCGTCGCCGGCGCTGGCGCTGGCCAGATACCGCGCGAGCGCGTCTTCCAACTCGGTTCGGACCTGGTCCAAAACGGCTTGAACCTGCGGCGTCGACCACAGAATATCTCCGACTGAGGAGACCGCAACCAGATGACGTCCCGACGCATCGATCGCCACATGCGCCCGCTGAACCGACCGGGCGTTGGTCAGGTGGACCTTGATCCTCGCCCGTAGTTCGTCGACGACGATGGGCTTGGTCAGGAAGTCGACGCCGCCGGAATCGAGCGCCTTTACGATATGTTCGGTTTCCGAAAGCCCGGTCATGAAAATGACCGGGACGTGTTGGAGTGCGGGCACCGTTTTAAGACGCTTGCAAGTCTCAAAGCCATCGAGCCCCGGCATCACCGCATCCATTAGGATCGTGTCCGGAGTCACCTTTTCACAAACCGACAGCGCGGCTTCGCCGCTCGTTGCGACGAGGACCGTAAGCCCCGAGGCCTTGAGCGCTTCGGTGATAAACCCGAGCGACTCCGGACTGTCGTCGACGACCAACACCGTATCGCGGATGCTATCCATCATGCGGCATGCACCTTGTCAGGGTCGCCTTGAATGCCGCCAGATCGTACCGGCTCAAATGACTTTGCAGTTCACTCACCAACGGCCCGTTGGACGGATCCATCGAGATTTCGGCAAGCTTTGCTTCGATCCCCTCCACGTAGCCGATTTCGCCAAACTCAATCATGTCCGCAATATGATTGGCGCCGGGTGATGCGAAGATGTCCGATGGTTCGGCGTCTTCGTCTACCGCCTTCCTGTTTGCGGTCCACACAAGACCAATTTGGGCTCTCATGATGTCAAGGAGCTGACGGACCGCAAAGGGCTTCGCGATTTCAGCGTTGTGCGGCAACGGGCCGACCGGCCGAAGGGTTTGATCGCCGATATTGGCGGACAGCATGATGATTGGCGTGCGCGCGCCGCGGTCTCGAAGTTCGCTTGCCAGTTCCCAGCCGTTCATTCCCGGCATCAGAATGTCAATGAGATAAAGATCCGGATCGGATCCGGTTATCTCTGTCAGGCATTGCTCGCCGCTGCCCGCTTCCAGCACGGCAAAACCGAGGGGTGACAGGATGTCAGATACCAGCGCCCGGTGATCGGGATTGTCATCAACAACGGCGATGGTCCGCCGCGGACCAACGTACCCCCGAATAACCGCACTGGGACTTGGCGGCGCATGTGATCGGTCGACCGCCGCCAGCATCAATCGCACCTCAAATGTGCTTCCCTGCCCCGGTTCGCTCGACACCGCGATCGCACCGCCGAGCGTTTCGGTAAGCAGTTTGGTAATGGTCAGGCCAAGCCCGAGACCGGGCGCGTTCGCACGCTGACCAGTTCCGCCGCGTTCAAAGGGTTCGAAAATCTTGGCCTGTTCCTCAAGCGGAATGCCAGGCCCGGAATCGGAGACGGTAAAACAGGCCACCTGCGAACGGTAATCGACCTTCAGCTTGATCGATCCCTTGTCGGTGAATTTCACGGCGTTCGACAGAAGGTTCACAAGGATCTGCCGGAGCCGCTTTTCATCGGTTCGAACATAGGCGGGCAGGTTCGTGGACGTTTCGAATTCGAATGCAAGCCCCTTTGCCGACGCCTGCATCTGGAACATGTCGACGATCTGGCCGAGCACGTCGTGGATGTTGATTTCGTTGGAATAGACCTGAAGCCGGCCGGCCTCGATCCGCGAGATGTCCAGCAATCCGTCGATCAAACCCGACAAGTGCTCCGCGCTGCGCCGGATCGTGTCGATAGCCGGTTTTCGCGCCGGCGGAATGTGATCATCCTGTTGCAGGACCTGGGCATAACCCATCACCGCATTCAGCGGTGTCCGGAGTTCATGGCTCAACCCGATCACATAGCGGCTCTTGGCCAGATTGGCCGCCTCTGCATCTTCCTTTGCCTTTTGCAGGGCGGCATCCGTCACCTGGTGCGCATCGATTTCCTTTTGAAGGAGCGCATTTTGACGGGCTGATTCCTCTTCCGCCACATACCGCGTGTCATTCGCCAGAACGAGAAACCAACTGGCAATCCCCGCCACAATCGCAAAAACGAAGAAAATTAGCGAAACCGTTTGGGCGATGATGCCGGTCGGGTCGCCGAGCCGCGCTGCGGCCTGCGCGTAGATGACCCAAAGGACGATCCCGATGCCGGCCATCGACAGCATAGTGGTCAAGGCGTAGCGCCCAAGCCGGGTGCGCATGTATGAAAGAACCCACCCCGGCAACACCCGGCTGGCCGCCTCCGAAACCTGAAACGCAATCCGCGCCTTGGGTTTGCAAAGGTCATGGCACCGCGCATCGAGCGAACAGCACAACGAGCAAATCGGCGCCTGATACGCGGGGCAATAGGCCATGTCTTCCGGTTCGAAGGGATTTTCGCAGATCGAGCAGGCGATATGGTCTTTGTCTTGCCAACTCCTGCGCGGTTTGCGGGCGAGGTAAAAACGACCGTTTGTCGCAAACGCGATTGCGGGCGCCGACACGAACGCAACGGCCATGGCGAGAAATGTCGCCAGCGCGCCCGTCGTCTCGCCAAAGTAGCCAAAATGCGCGAGCAGCGCCGATCCGGTCGCCAACACCATGGCCCCGGTGCCAACCGGATTGATGTCGTAAAGATGCGCGCGCTTAAACTCGATGCCCGGCGGCGACAGGCCGAGCGGTTTGTTGATGAACAGATCCGCCGAGATGGCGCTCAGCCACGCCATGGCGATGATGGAAAACACGCCGAGCGTTTCTTCCAAGAGCTTGTAGATCCCAAGCTCCATCAAAAGCAAGGCGATGCCGACGTTGAACACCAGCCAGACCACGCGGCCGGGATGCGAATGGGTCAGTCGCGAAAAGAAATTCGACCAGGCCAGCGATCCCGCATAGGCGTTCATGACATTGATCTTGAGCTGCGCAACGACCACGAAGGCCGCCATCAGGATCAGGACCATGGTTTCGTTCGGGATCATATATCCGAACGCGACGGTGTACATCCGGGACGGCTCGTCCGCGTGCTCGACCGGCACGCCGTGGGAAAGAACAAGGACGGCCAGAAAGGATCCGGCCAGCATTTTCGGCGCGCCGAGCACGACCCATCCAGGACCGGCGAGAAACAACGCGAACCGATGGCGACCCCGGGCCAGGTCCTTGCCGGGCAAGAACCTCAGAAAATCGACCTGCTCGCCGATTTGAGCCATGAGGGCGAGAATGACGGCGCTCGCGGCGCCGAACTGCACCAAGCTGACACTCGACCATCCACCGCCTTCGGCTCGCGGAAGACCGGTGAGCGGATCAATGCCGGCGAAGCTGAGCCATTTGCCGATCGCCTGCCAATCGGTCAAGGCGATGAAGACGAACGGAAGGATGTTCAGCACGATCCAAAAGGGCTGCGTCGCGATCTGGAACCGGCTGATCCAGGCGATTCCATGCGTGACAAGCGGAATGACCGCCACCGCGCTGATGATGTACCCGAGCCAAAGAGGTATCCCGAACGCATATTCCAGCGCGCTGGACATGATCGAGGCTTCGATCGCAAACAGCAAAAATGTGAAACTGGCATAGATCAGCGAGGTGATGGTCGAGCCGATATAGCCAAATCCGGCCCCGCGCGTCAGAAGATCGATATCGACGCCGTGCCGCATCGCGTACCGGGCGATGGGCATACCGACCAAGAGCAACACGGCGCTGCCGACCAGGATGGCCAGGAACGCGTTCGCCGTTCCATGCGACAGGGTGATCGCACCGCCGATGGCCTCCAGGGCCAAAAAGGAAATCGCGCCGATCGCCGTTTGTGAAATCGCCCGGGAGGAAAACCGCCGCGCGCTTTTCGCCGTGAAACGGAGCGCGTAGTCCTCAAGTGTCTGGTTGTTGACCCATTTGTTGTATTGGCGGCGGATCGGCAGAATACGCTGGCGGGCCGTCATCTCAACGCCCACACATTTATCAATCGCCCAGAAAATGGGCAAAAACCAAGTCTCACTGGCGCAAGACCAGCCCCACGTCCGTCCATGTCGGAGGCACAGCACATTCCGTGCCGTTTGCCGCCATACACTATGATTCAGCGTGAGATTGCGGCCGTGCGAGGCGGTCTACGTCAATTGACGTATGTCGCGGCGCAGCAAAACAAGCGCACGATTTCTCCCCGCCAGCGGCAGCCTCCCGCCGCGCAAAGGCTTTTTGTTTTTGAGGGCAAACAGAAGGGGAACACTCATGAAGAAGATTTTCAGGAACGCGGCACTGGCCGGCCTCATGGCCTCAACCATGATCGCCGGTGCGTCCGCCGAAGAAGAAACGATCAAGGTCGGGATTTTGCATTCATTGTCCGGCACGATGGCCATTTCCGAAACCACGCTGAAAGACGTCATGTTGATGCTCATCGAAGAGCAGAACAAGAAAGGTGGCGTGCTCGGCAAAAAACTGGAGGCTGTCGTTGTCGATCCGGCATCCGACTGGCCGCTCTTTGCCGAGAAGGCGCGCGAGCTGATCGAAGTGAACGAGGTCGACGCCGTGTTCGGTTGCTGGACGTCGGTGTCCCGCAAATCCGTTCTTCCGGTTTTCGAAGAGCTGAACTCGCTGCTTTTCTATCCGGTCCAGTATGAGGGTGAGGAATCCCAGCGCAACGTCTTCTACACCGGCGCGGCCCCCAACCAGCAGGCGATTCCGGCGGTCGACTACCTGATGAACGAGGAAGGCGTTGAACGCTGGGTGCTGGCCGGCACGGACTACGTCTATCCGCGCACGACCAACAAGATCCTTGAAGCTTATCTCAAGTCGAAAGGCGTCGCGGAAGAAGACATCATGATCAACTACACGCCATTCGGCCATTCCGACTGGCAGACGATCGTCTCCGACATCAAGTCCTTCGGGTCCGCTGGCAAGAAAACGGCCGTGGTTTCGACGATCAATGGTGACGCCAACGTTCCGTTCTATAAGGAACTCGGCAATGCCGGCATCAAGGCCGAAGACATTCCGGTCGTCGCCTTCTCGGTCGGCGAAGAGGAACTCGCCGGTCTGGATACCGCCCCGCTCGTCGGACACCTGGCCGCCTGGAACTACTTCCAGTCCGCCGACACAGATGCAAATGCCGAGTTCATCGAGACATGGCAGGCCTTCATCGGTGACGAGGAGCGCGTGACCAACGACCCGATGGAAGCCCATTACATCGGCTTCAACATGTGGGTGAAAGCGGTCGAAAAGGCCGGCACAACAGATGCGGACGCGGTCATCGACTCCATCGTTGGTGTGTCCGTTCCCAATCTGACGGGCGGGTACTCGGCGATGATGCCGAACCACCACATCACCAAGCCGGTCTTGATCGGCGAGATCCAGGACGACGGTCAATTTGAGACCGTTTGGGAGACCTCCGGCCTCGTCGTTGGCGATGCATGGTCCGACTATCTGGAAGGCTCCAAGGATCTGATTTCCGATTGGCGGTCGCCCATGTCCTGCGGCAACTTCAACGTCGCCACCGGCAAATGCGGCGGCTCCGGCTCCTAAGGATCTGAGGCGGGAGGCAGCTCTTAGGCTACCTCCCATTCCGCTCGACGCTTTGGCAAACACGGCGCGTTGGCGTTCCAAAGTGTGGCGTTCGGGAACGAAATCCGGTGGATCGATGTACTTGCTAAGACGACTGGCCATAGCGATCGGCCTGTTTCTGTGTTGCACCGCGCCTGGCCTGCACCCGGCATTGGCCCAGGACGGTCTTGAGGCGCTCCGGCCGCTGGTCAACGAACTTGCCAAAGGCAAGTTCAAGGAGACCGAGCAGCAGGTGGCCGCGCTGGTCGCGACCGGCGACCCGGCTGTTGCCCCCGCGCTCGAAGCCCTGGGGGCCGGTGATCTTTTTTTCCGAAAGTCGGATGGGGCCGTCTTCATCGCGGAAAAGGCCGGAAAGGGTTACGCGCTAACCGATCCCCTGACGCTTGAACCAGCCGGCGAAGCCGGACGCCGTGAGGTCAGCAAGATCAAGGTCAACAACCGGCTGCGCCGTACGATCAGAGCCGCGCTTGGATCTTTGACGCTGATGGCGCCGGATCCTGACGTGCGCCGTGCGGCCGCGGAGGCGATATTCAAGGCCAAAGACCCGGACAGCATTGAAGCGCTGGACGCGGCCTTGGCGCAGGAGACCGACCCGCGGGTGCAGACGGTCATGGAACAGGCCCGTGCCGCGGCCGTCCTGAACTCCGATCTCGACGACTCCGTCAAACTGAACGCGATCCAAACGCTTGAAGACAAGGCGAGCCGCGAAGCCCTGTCGGTCCTTATCGGCGCGCAGGCGACGGCCAGCGGAGCCGTCCTCGATGCGGCGACAACCGCGATTGAGCGGATCAACAAATCCCTTGCCATGTGGGACGCGGCCCAAAACGTCTGGTACGGCGTTTCCCTGGGCTCGGTTCTGCTTCTTGCCGCGATCGGACTGGCGATCACCTTCGGTGTCATGGGGGTGATCAACATGGCGCATGGCGAAATGGTCATGATCGGCGCCTATGTCACCTTTGTCGTGCAGGAGCTGATCCGCAGTTCAGCCCCGGGCTTGTTCGACTATTCGCTGTTTATCGCGCTGCCGCTCGCCTTTCTCACCGCCGGCGCGATCGGCATCGGCATTGAACGCGGCGTGATCCGGTTTCTCTATGGCCGGCCCCTGGAAACACTGCTGGCAACCTGGGGAATCTCGCTGATTTTACAGCAGGCGGTGCGGTCGATCTTTGGCCCAACCAATCGGGAGGTCGGCAATCCGGAGTGGATGTCGGGCGCATTTGAACTCGGCCACATGACCATCACGTACAACCGGATGTGGATCGTCCTCTTTGCGATCCTGGTCTTTGCCGGTCTCATCTTGGTTCTGAAGAAAACCCCGTTTGGGCTCTATACCCGCGCTGTCACCCAGAACCGGCGCATGGCCGCCTCCATGGGCATTCGCACGCCCTGGATCGACGCCCTGACCTTCGGGCTTGGATCCGGCATTGCCGGCATCGCCGGCGTGGCGTTGTCCCAAATCGACAATGTCTCGCCCAACCTTGGTCAAGGCTACATCATCGACAGCTTCATGGTGGTTGTCTTTGGCGGCGTTGGGAACCTTTGGGGCACGCTGGTCGGCGCGATGACGCTCGGCATCGTCAACAAGTTCCTGGAGCCCTATGCCGGCGCCGTGCTCGGCAAGATCCTCGTGCTGGTCTTCATCATTCTCTTTATCCAGAAGCGTCCACGGGGTCTCTTTGCCCTCAAGGGCCGGGCGGTCGAAGCATGATGACCTCGCTTTTGTTCCGCGCCATGGATGCCAAGGCCGGCGTTTTCCTGGCGATCCTTCTCACCGTCATCATCCTGGTTCCGGCGGCGAACCTGCTGCTGCCTGAAAGCCACCCGCTCCATGTGCCGACCTATGCCGTCACCTTGATGGGCAAGTACCTGACCTATGCGCTGCTCGCCCTTTCCGTCGATCTCGTCTGGGGGTTTTGCGGCATTCTGTCGTTGGGGCATGCGGCGTTTTTCGCGCTCGGCGGCTACGCGATGGGCATGTATTTGATGCGCCAGATCGGCACCCGGGGTGTTTACGGGGACCCGGTCCTTCCCGATTTCATGGTGTTCCTGAACTGGCAGGAACTGCCGTGGTACTGGTACGGCTTCGACATGTTCTGGTTCGCCGCGCTGATGGTGCTGTTGGCGCCCGGCGTGTTGGCGTTCGTGTTCGGCTGGTTCGCCTTCCGCTCCCGGGTC
Source organism: Roseibium sp. (assembly GCA_017643215.1). Taxonomy (GTDB): domain Bacteria; phylum Pseudomonadota; class Alphaproteobacteria; order Rhizobiales; family Stappiaceae; genus Roseibium. Next base: position 220,668 of record JAEPNV010000007.1, read on the forward strand.
ACGGGCGTTTATCTGTCGATCATCACCCAGGCGCTGACGTATGCCTTGCTGCTTGCCTTCTTTCGCAATGACATGGGCTTTGGCGGCAACAACGGCCTCACCGACTTCAAGGACATTCTCGGTTTCGACGTCCAGGCGGACACCACGCGCGCGGGCCTTTTCGCGGCCTCGGGCATCGCTCTGGGCCTGTGTTTCCTCATTTGCAAGATCATCACCAAGTCCAAGCTTGGCAAGGTTCTGGTCGCGGTGCGCGATGCGGAAAGCCGGACGCGGTTCCTCGGGTATCGGGTCGAACACTATAAACTGTTCGTCTGGACGATTTCGGCGATGATGGCCGGGATCGCCGGCGCGCTTTATGTCCCGCAGGTCGGGATCATCAATCCCGGCGAATTCGCGCCGGCCAACTCCATTGAGGTCGTAATCTGGGTTGCCGTTGGCGGCCGCGCGACGCTCGTCGGCCCGGTGATCGGGGCCGTGCTGGTGAACTTTGCCAAGACCTGGTTCACCGCGGCGCTCCCCGATGTCTGGCTGTTCGCGCTCGGCGCGCTGTTTGTAGTGGTCACCCTGTTCCTTCCGAAAGGCATCGTCGGCGCGGTCGGCCAGGGCTGGTCCGCGTTGGCGGCCCGGCGCAAATCCACCTCGAAGGTCAAGGCGGGGTCGGATGATCCGCCAGGATCCGCGCCGGCCGTGCCGGTGTCTGAATCCGGCCCGCCCAAGTCCCGGATGCCGGCACCCGATCCCCAGCCGGCGGAGTAACCCATGACCCGAAGCACAAGCCTATTGTATCTCGACGGCGTGTCAGTCTCCTTTGACGGCTTCAAGGCGCTCAATGACCTGTCAATGACGATCGATCCAGGCGAGATGCGCGCCATCATCGGTCCGAACGGGGCGGGAAAAACCACGATGATGGATGTCATCACGGGCAAAACCCGTCCGGACACGGGCGAGGTCTATTTCAATGGTGCCATTGATCTGACCGGCGAGGACGAAGCGTCCATCGCGGATTTGGGAATCGGCCGGAAATTTCAAAAGCCCACCGTCTTTGAAAGCCATACTGTCTGGGACAATCTGGAACTTGCTCTGAAGGCCCCGCGCGGTCCCTTCGCGACCCTGTTTCACGCCATCACAGGTGCGGAAAAGACCCGCATCGAAAACCTCCTCAATCTGGTTCGGCTTCAGGACAAGAGGGACGAGCTGGCCGCCCACCTCAGCCACGGTCAGAAACAGTGGCTGGAAATCGGTATGCTGCTTGCGCAGGACCCGAAGCTGCTGCTTGTCGACGAACCGGCGGCCGGCATGACCGACGCGGAAACAGCCGAAACGGCGGAGCTTTTGAAGGACATTTCGAAAGACCATTCCGTCGTTGTCGTGGAGCACGACATGACCTTTGTGCGCGCGCTCGATGTCAAGGTCACGGTCCTTCATGAAGGCTCGGTCCTGGCCGAAGGATCGTTGGACCATGTCTCGGGCGACGACCGTGTCGTCGAAGTTTATCTGGGGCGCTGAAGATGCGGCTGCGGCACAGGCCTTTCGCCGGTCGAACCGGACGGCGCGCCGTCGAATACCGGGGACGCGGCGCGCGGAGATACCAGATCCTTGGGTCTCCGGTCCGGGTCCGCGCCGTACTTGGCCGGGATCACGCCCACGCAGATACCAACCTTTGCCAATAGCGGACATCAGCAATGCTCAATGTTGACCGGATTGACCTCCACTACGGCGCGGCACAGGCGCTTAAAAAGGTCTCACTTCAGGCCGAGATCGGTAAAGTCACCTGCCTGATGGGCCGCAACGGCGTCGGCAAAACCTCCACCTTGCGTGCCGTGGCGGGCCAACATGGAATCACGTCCGGCACAATCACGTGGGACGGCACGGATATTTCCGGGCTTCCGGCCCACGCCCGCGCGCGCAAGGGAATTGCCGTCGTCCCTCAGGGGCGCGAGATCTTTCCGCTCTTGAGCGTCAAGGAAAATCTTGAAACCGGCTACGCGCCGCTCGCGCGCAAGGACCGGTCTTTGCCCGACAGCATCTTTGACCTCTTTCCGGTCCTCAAGGACATGCTCAGCCGCCGCGGTGGCGACTTGTCCGGGGGCCAGCAGCAGCAATTGGCGATTGCCCGTGCCCTTGTCACCCGCCCCAGGCTTTTGATCCTCGACGAACCGACGGAGGGCATTCAACCCTCCATCATCAAGGATATCGGACGCGCCATCACCTGGTTGCGGCAGCAGGGCAATATGGCGATCGTCCTCGTCGAGCAGTATTTCGAATTCGCCCGCGACCTTGCGGATTCATTCGCCGTCATGGACCGGGGCGAGATCGTCATGGCCGGTGATGCAAAAAACCTCGACGAAACCAAGGTTCGCGGCATGTTGACCGTTTAAGTCCCGGCTCAGGGACCGCGCCGCGCAACCAGCGCAAATGACAACGCTCCTAGGCCCTGTGGACGAGTTGGAGATGCATTTCGTCCACAGGGACTAACCTCGAGCGGCAGCCGCCTCGGCAGCGGTTCCATAACTCGGCATGTCCGCGGACCGCTCGCCGGACGCGGCCAGCAGCGTGTCTCGAACAAACGCGATATGCGCCGTTTCCTCTATAATTTCAGCAAGATACTGAGCTTCCATCAGCGTCTTACCAACCCCGATCGTCCCGTGATTGGCCAGAACTGCGGCGCGCACCGAGCGGTCCTTGAAGACAGGGCTAATTTCAATTTCCGTTTGCGGCCCGCCGTTTTCCGACAGCGGAATGAGTGGCATCCGGCCGATTTTCTCGATCGTTTGAACCGTCAGGCACGGGATTTCCCGTCCGGCACTCGCGTATCCGGTCGCCCAAGGGCTGTGACAATGCACGATCGCCTTGATGTCGCCGCGGATCCGGTAGAGATCCAGATGAAAATCGAGATCCTTCGACGGCTTGAATGGTGATGGCTCGATCGTCCCGTCCAAATGCACAATCTGCAAGTTGTCGCGCGTGCATTCGGCAAATCCGACACCGGACGGCTTGATCACGATCGCGTCCGCCGATGACAGGCGCACAGACAGGTTTCCGCCCGCATTCGTTTGCAGCTTCAGATCAAAACACCGGCGCGCGGTTGCGATCAGCGCGTCCTTTTTGGCTTCAATATCACTCGGGTCAAGCATGGGCGCGGTCCTTGATGGCAGCGGAGGCGCTGTCGAGCGCCGCCAGGATTGCAGTCGTGGTCGCCGGCGCGCTGATATGCGCGTCCACGGTTTCGACGGTGACATGGGGCGCCGCGATCCGGCGCGCGGTCGACAGAAATATCCCGCGCAGATCGGGATCCTCGATGGCACCACCTGGCGCATCCTGATGGGAAAAGCCGCCCATCGGCACGATGAGATGCGGGCGGCCGGGCGCTTTGTTCAAGGCCGTGACCAGCGCTTCAGCGACACCCGCCATTTCGTCCTCGCGCAGCTTCACATGGGTGAAGTAGCTCGAATGGCGGTAGTGCGGGCGCTCCAGAAAGGCCGGCGGAACGAGGTCGATCTGTCCAAGACCGATGAAGTTTAGCCCGCCGGGCAGGACGACCTGCGGCAATCCCGCATCGGTCGCCGCAAGAAACCGGGCCGGCATGTCCGCATGGCTGCCGGCGATCAAAAGCCGGGTCAGTTCATGGGTCGTGAGATCGACAACGGAGCGGAACGCGCCCCGCGCAATGAAACGGGCATAGGCCGCACCGCCGTAGCCGTTGGCGTGAAAAACCGTCGCTTCCTGGCCGCGGTCCTTCAAGCTGACGATCAGCCGGCCAACCGCCGCCTCCGTCGCCCCTAGCGCGGTTATGCCAACCGACGGCACCTCGACGCACGCGCCTTCCTTGCGCCTTGACCGGCACAGGCCGGCCGTCATGGCCGCGGCATTTTCAAGCACTTGGCGCAAGGTCGCGTTCAGTCCGCAGATATCGGCGAGCGTGGGAACCAAAACAATGGAGTTGTCCGCAACGGCCATGCGCGGGTCGAACGGCAGCGTGGTGATCAAAAGCTTCGGAAACGTGATGGGCATCGCCCCCATCGCCCGCATGATGATCTCGCCGCCCGTGCCGCCGCCAAGGCCAACGAGACAGTCAACGGACGAAAGCCGCGCCTTCATCTCCTCGACCGCCCGCGCGGCGGTCGAGTTCATCGCCTCGATTTTTGACCGCCCGTCCCACACATCGCCGTGAGACCACAGCGACAGGTCCACCAGTTCGTTTTCAATCCCGTGGTCGTCCAAACAGGTTCTGAGAAACCGGATCTCGTCCGCTTTGGTTTCGAGCGTGGACAGCACGAGCACCCGGTTCGACATCGCCTAGGCCCCTTGGACGCATTGGAGATGCAATTCGCCGGGAAACGCATCGGACAAGATCACGGACATTCGGCGCAAGTGATGCGCGCCGATCATCAAGGCGGATTTGCGCCGGGTTTGGGCGATACGGGCCCGGCTCTTCGGGTGAGACGCGAGGAGTCGATCTTCCAAGAAACGCCCCTTGAGCGCATGGCCGATACCCGCCGCGTGCCCTTTCCCGCCATCTCTTGCCCCTTGTCTCACGAAATACGTCTCCAATGCGTCCAAAGGGCCTAGCCTTTCACCGCGCCGGCGGTCATGCCGGTGATGATTTGGCGGCTGGCGATGAAGGTGAAGATGATCGGCGGGATCGCCAGCAGCGTGCCCGTCGCCATGATCACCCCCCAGTCGATATCGTATTCGGTCAGAGAGTTGACGATCGTGACCGGTACGGTGCGCGACGAGCGGTCCGACAGGGCATTGGCGAGCAAGAACTCGTTCCAGGCGATGCGGAACGTGAAAATGGCCGCCGCTGCGAGCCCTGGCTTGATGACCGGCAGAACCACGAGAAAGAACGTCTGCAAAGGTCCGGCGCCATCCATGCGCGCGGCTTCCTCAAGCTGGATCGGCACTTGCACGATAAAACTCTGAAGGATCCAGATAACGAACGGCAGGTTCATCGCCACATAAACAAGAATGATGCCGGACCGTGTGCCGTCGATGCCAAACTGAAACGTCCAGATGCCGAACACAGGCACCAGCAGGACGGCCGGCGGCACCATGCGCATCAGCAATGTGGTCATGGACATGGCATCGCGGCCCAGAAAGCGGAACCTGACCAGCGCATAGGCCGCCATACATCCGATCACAAGCGTGATCGCGGTGGACACAATGGCAATGATCAGGGAGTTGACCAGCGCCCGCCCAAATGTCGGATCGCAGTAGTCGACATGGGCCGGCTCATACCAAAGCATGTTGCAGAGCGCCGTTTCATAGTTCTGAACGGTCGGCACGAACAACAAACCGGCCGTCTCCGACATGATGTCGACATTGAGCTTCAACGACGTGATGATCATCACTGCGATCGGACCGGCGGACATGAGAATGAGCGCCACAAGCAGGGCGTAGAACGCCGGGTTGGGGCGCTTGTCCAGACCAACGCTCATGCTCCCTCCTCCTTGGCAGCCGCGGCGGCCGCCGCCTTGCGCAATCGCACCGCCCGGGCCTCGATCACCTTATTGTAGAAGTACATGCCCAGCGTGAGCACCATCAAAAGGATCAGCAGATAATTCGCCATTGCCGCCGCATAGCCGAGTTCGCGGAACTCGGAGGCCGTGCGGGAAATGCGAAGTGCGAGAATTTCCGTCGACAGGCCCGGGCCACCGTTGGTCAGCACCAGGATCACCTCAAGGACCTTGAAGGCATCGATCAGGCGCAGCAGACCGGTGACGACCAGGACCGGCATCATTAGCGGCAATTTAATGTGCCAGATCTGTTGCCAGCCCGACGCCCCATCGATGCGCGACGCCTCAAGGGCCGACTGCGGCAGGGACTGAAGCGCGGCCAGTGACAGAATGAATATGAACGGCGTCCACTGCCACACATCTGCGATGACGACACTGGCGAACGCCCAATCCCCATCCGACAGCCACGGGACCGGAGAAACGCCGATATCGGCCAGGGTCCGGTTAAACAGGCCGACCGTCGGATGGTACATGTACCGCCATACCAGACCGACTACGATCGGCGCGATCATCATCGGAAGTATGAAGATGGTGCGCAGGACGGACATGCCGCGCAGTTTCCGGTCGAGGATCAACGCCAGGCCGACACCGATCACCATTTCCGCGCCGACGACGAGGGCCGCGAATTTCAAAGTGACCCAAAAGCTCTCGTGAAAGCTCTCATCCGACAGGAGATTGATGTAGTTGCGCAGGCCGATCCAGTCGGCCTCGCCAATCCTCTGACTGGGATTCCAGTCCAGGAAACTGGCGTAAATCATGTAACAAACGGGATAGAGCAAAGCGATCGCCATGACCGCGGCGGCCGGGGCCAGGAAAACATACGGCGTGAGGCGACTGGCGCGTTGAATACTCATGATCGGACCGCAGCTTTGTCCAGAGCGAAGAAAAAGCGGGCCGGAGCAAAGCCCCGACCCGCCCCGGGAGGATTACTGCCAGGTGTAGTAACCGGCTTCATCCATGATCGCGCGGGCGCGGTCCGCCACACCGTTCAAAGCTTCCTGCGGATCAAGTCCTTCGGTCAGCACCTTGGACATGGTGGTCCCGATGTCGGCGTTGATTTTTCCCCAGGTCGGAATGATCGGCCGCCAGTCCGGATCGGCGTATTTGAGCGCCTCGCCGAAGGTTGCCGAATAGGGATACTTCTCGTTCAGTCCGGCATCCTGATAGGTGGAGAACCGCGACGGGTTGCCGCCAGCCATGGCCACGAGAAGGTCACCTTTCTTGGACGTCAGCCACTGCATCAGCAAGAAGGCCGCTTCCTTGTTTTGCGCGTTTTTCGGGATGGCGATCCCGAACCCGCCGGTCTGCGAACCCCGGCGCACGCCCATGGGATGGAGCGCATAGCCGACCTTGCCCGCGACTGTGGACTGGGAGGGGTCTTCGAACCCGGCCGCGAAGGCGATGGAGTCCATGAACATAGCCGCCTTGCCCTGTTTGAATGCGGCGGCGGCTTCCGCCGGGCCAAACGTCGTCCCGCCTTCCGGTCCGCAATCGACGATCGTCTTCAGCGCATTGGCGGCCGCAACGCCGGCCTCGTTGTTGATGATCGGGTTCCAATTGTCGTCGAACACACGGCCGCCGAGCGGAGCTAGGTGCAACAGGAACGCGTGGCTGGCCTGGTGGCCCGAGGCGGCGCGGGACGCCATTCCGCCCATGCCCGGCTCAACCTCCGGGATTTTGCAGGTCGCTTCCAGAAGCTGATCATAGTTTTCCGGAACCGCGATGCCGTGCTTTTCGAAAACATCCTTGCGATAGGCCAGAACCGAGGTTTCGGAGCCGAACGGAATGCCATAAGCCGAGCCGAGCTGGCCGGGCAGATAGCCCTTTTTGCCGCCGGCGATGCCGATGTTCTCAACATATCCGCTGATGAGATCCGACTGGTCGTAGTTGGGATCCGCCAGCTTCGGATTCATGAAGTATTGCGCAAGGTTCTCAAGCTGGTCGGCGTAGATGTAATCCGCCTTGGAAAACACGACATACGCGATCATGTCGTAGTCGCCTTCGCGCTTCGTCAATTCCAGGGTCTGGCGCTCGCGCATTTTGAGGTATTGCAGCTGATCGACCTCGACGCGAATTCCGGTTTCTTCGGTGAACGCCGGCAGCGCTTTCATCATCGCATTATAGTGCGGATGGGCCGGGACGTTGATGACGATCGTTTGGCCGCGATAGGGTTCGTAGGGATCGGCATGGGCCGTGCTCCCGATCGCGGCGACGCTGGCCAAGGCCGCGGCGGCAAGCGTTGATTTCAAATACTTCATTTGGAACTCCTCCCTTGGTTCGTTCGTAGTCCGGATTGGCCGACCGGGCGGGCTGGTTTGGATCAAAGCGCAGCCTCTGTTTCGGGGTCGAACAGATGAATGGTGTCGGGATTGAGCGAAAAGCGCAGTTGCTCGCCCGCCCGGACGGGCTTTAGAGCGCTGACTTCGACGTGAACCGGCCGGCCGCATAGCTCCGAGGTCAAGACCGATTGCGCGCCGATATATTCAGAAAGCGCGATTTGCAGGTCGATCGATCCCGCGTCATCGCGAATGAAGTGGGATGGCCGGACGCCGAGGATGATCGATCGGCTTTTATGATTTGCAAGGCGCGCAGCGACGGCATTGCTCAAGGCAAGCTGGAGATCGGACCCGACCAGCGTGATCCGGCCGTTTTCATCCCCGACCTCCACAGGCAGGAAGTTCATGGGCGGGGAGCCGATGAAGCCGGCCACGAACATGTTCTGTGGCTGACCGTACAGGTCCTCCGGCGATCCCGCCTGCATGATCTTGCCTTGGCGCATGACCACGATCCGGTCGCCAAGCGTCATCGCCTCGATCTGATCATGCGTGACGTAGATCATGTTTTTGCGGATGCGCTGGCGCATCAGCGCCAGTTCCGCCCGCATTTGACCGCGCAACTTCGCGTCGAGGTTCGACAGCGGCTCATCGAACAAGAAGGTGGATGCATCGCGCACAAGCGCGCGGCCCATCGCCACGCGCTGACGCTGTCCGCCAGACAATTCACCGGGCTTGCGGTCGAGATAGGGCGAAAGATCGAGCATGGCGGCGACCTTTTTGACCCGGTCATCGATTTCCGCTTTCGGATACCGGGCCAACCGCAGCGCAAAGGACATGTTGCGCGCGACATTCATGTGCGGATAAAGCGCATAGTCTTGGAAGACCATTGCCAGATCGCGGTCTTTCGGCTCCAATTGGGAGACATCCTTGCCGTCGATCAGGATCGCCCCGCCACTGACGGTTTCCAGACCCGCGATCATCCGCAAGGTTGTGGACTTGCCGCATCCAGACGGCCCGACAAGGACAGTGAACTCTGAATCCTCCATCTGAAGGTTCAGGTCTTCGATCACCGTCACATGTCCATAGGCCTTCTTCAGACCGTCCAGCCGGATCTCGGGCATAAAGGGCGCCTCCCAACGCATGTGCCGCTTTCTTTAAACAAACTCATATTTTGCATGCAAAATCAATAAAAATTATGCAAAATATCAAATGCGCGTTGTGATATACCCGATGACGCCCCATGAAAGGACAAAAACCATGAGCGAAAAGACCGGTGGACCGTCAATGACCGAACGCCTTGAGGCGGCGCTTGTGGAAGAAATCGCGACCGGACAGATCGCGCCGGGCGAGCGGCTGGATGAAAGCGTTCTGGCGCAACGCTTTGGCATGTCGCGCACACCCGTCCGCGAAGCCCTCAACCGGCTGGTCGCCCAGGGCATTCTCGTGCCCGGGGAAAAACGCGGCGTGCGGGTGGCGGAATACACCCACGAGGAATTGGCGCAGATCTTCGAGGCCATGCATGAAATTGAGGCCGTTTGCGCACAATTGGCCGCAAAACGGCTGTCGCTCCTGTCCAGGGCGCGCATTGAAACCGCACAGGCCGGATGCCTGGCCGCCGCCGAACAAGGCGACATACCGGCCTATCTGCGCGCCAATGAGGCGCTTCACATGGCGATTTACGACGCCACGGAGAATCCCTTCATCAAGCAGATGGCGACCGAATTCCGGCGGCGAACCGGCCCCTTCCGCGCCAAGAAATTCCGCACCAAGGCGGATCTGATTGCCTCGGCCCAGAGCCACATGCCGCTGATCGAGAAAATCTTCTCCACCGATTCCCACGGCGCCGACGCGATCATGCGCTCGCACATGACCGAATCCTTCCTCCAGGTTCTGGCCGCGAACGGTTGATCGTGTGTTTTTTTGTAGACAAAAATTGATTTTTGTATGCAAATACGGCGAAACATAATCGGAGGATACGATGGGCATCGCCGAAACAAAGATCTACCCGATCAACACCGGTTGGCTGGAGGCCGACCTCGGCACCTATATTTTCTGGAAAGGGCCAGCGGGGAAGAAGATCTGGAATCCGGTCTATTGCTATTACGTCGACACGGGCGAGCACAAGCTACTCGTCGATACCGGCCTGTGTGATGAGGAGCGGGCGACCAGATACCATCACAAGTGCGAAAAGCGCGGCTGCACCGAGGTCCATATCCATCTGAAGGAAAAACTCGGCGTCGATCCCGACGACATCGATGCCATCGTCTTCACCCATCTGCACTGGGACCATGTGCAGAACATGAAGGAATTCAAGAACGCACGCTACATCGCGCCGAAGGCCGAAATCGAGATGGCCTACAATCCGCTGCCGCTTTACTATCGCACTTATGAGTGCGGGATTCTTGGGATTGAACCAGCCTATGCCGGCTGCGTCTTCGAGGTCGTCGAGGACGAATGCGAGGTGCTGCCAGGCATCACGATGTTCCACACGCCCGGCCATTCGGTCGGCCATATGGGTGTAACGGTTGCCACAACAGCGGGCGATATCGTGATTTGCGGCGATGCCATTTTTCAAGCGCGCAATCTTGAACCCAACGAGGAAGAAAAGTGGCGCTATTGGGTCCCGGCCCGTTTCGTGAATTCGGTTGAGGGCTGGAAGTCCGTTGAGGAGATTGACAAGCGCGCCGACTATATCCTGCCGTGCCACGACGAAGCCTGCGGCGACCACGAAGTCTACCCGTATCCGGGCATGCCGCTCCGCCAGCGCCGCAAGCACATTCCCGGCTACGCGTTTTACTTCGGCGACATGCCGGCGGGCGCGGCAAGCGCATTGAAAAGGAGCGGCTGAACGCGCCGATGCCGGAAGCACTCAGATCGTTGACAGACATCGCGGATCGGTACGAGGCGATCGTTTTCGACCAGTGGGGCGTTTTGCACAACGGGACGGCCGCCTATCCGGGCGTGCCGGATGTGCTGCGCGAGTTGATCCGCACCGGCCACCGTTTGGCGGTTCTGTCCAATTCCGGCAAACGCGCCGATGTGAATGCGTCACGGATCCGGGGGCTTGGCTTCGCGCAGGTTGATTTTGAAACGGTCATGACATCCGGCGAGGCGTTCTGGCAGGACATCTCCGATCAAATCGTGTCCTATGACCGCCTCTATCCGGTCGAAGCGTCGAACGGTGATGCTGAACGATGGGCCTCCGGACTTGATCTCGTATTCGCCGGTTTGGAGGATGCCGAGGCGATCCTGCTGATGGGTGTGCCGGAAGGCACCGACGGGTCCGACGCCGCCGCCGCGTTGCGCGTGGCCCGGGGCCGAAACCTGCCGCTCGTGTGCACCAATCCAGACCGCGTCTCGCCGCGCGCGGACGGTCAAACGCAGATTTCGCCCGGAACCCTTGCCCGTGACTACGCGACGGCGGGCGGCACAGTCACGTATTACGGAAAACCGCATCGCGCGATTTTTGATACGCTCGCACGAACGCTTGATCTTCCGCCGGACCGGATCCTCATGGTCGGCGACAGCCTGGAACATGACATCACCGGCGCCGCGTCGGCGGGCTGGTCCAGCGTGTTCGTGACCGGCGGGCTGGGCTTTGGCCGCATCCGCGACGCGAACGCCATCGCCGTGGAGGCCGGGCGCCTCGGCGGACCGTTGCCCGATTTTTTCATACCAATCGTGAGGTAGTGATGCCGGATGGACCCAGCGGAGACTTTCGTGCGTTTTCGGCCCGCTGCGGACGGGATCCGCTCCGTGTCCAGGGCCCTGGCGGGAACACGTCGATGAAGATTGGAGACGTCTTGTGGATCAAGGCGTCGGGGACACAGCTCGCGGATGCGGAAGATGCGCCGATATTTGTTGCGGTGGATCATGCCGCCGCGCGGCGCGAGTTGAGGGGGGTTGGCGACGGCACGTGCCATGCGGCTGTGATCGACAAAAGCCATGGATTGCGGCCATCCATCGAGACCACGTTCCATGCCCTGATCGACTGGCCGGTCGTGGCGCACACGCATTCCGTCTCAACGCTCGTGCATGCGATTTCGCCGGAAGGGCGCATGGCGGCGAAGGAAAAACTTGCCGGTTTGCCGGTCGCGTTCGTGCCTTATCGGAAACCCGGGCTGCCGCTCACCAAGGCCATCGCCGACGCCATGACGCCCGAGACACAGGTCTTCATCCTTGCAAATCACGGTCTGATCATCGCCGGTCCTGATGTCACGGCCGTCGACGCGTTGATGGCCGATGTGGAAGCGCGCCTGGATTTACCGCCCGCCGGCGCAGCGCCATCCGAGCCGGCAAACGCGCCGCCCACCGGACATTCATGGATCTCAGAGGTCTCCAACCTTGCGATCGATCGGCGAACGATGGCGCTCGCCTTCGCCGGATCCTATTATCCGGACCACGTCGTCTTTTTGGGTCCCGCGCTCCGCAACACGCCGGAAAGCGGACGTCCCGCATTCATTTCGCCTGGCATTGGTCTGGCCCTTCGTGATGATGCAACACCGGCCCAAAGGGCGATGGTCCAATGTCTCCATGACGTTCTGGCCCGCCTGCCGAAGAATTGGACCGCGGAGCCCCTCGGTCATGACGCTGAGGCCGAACTGTTGGACTGGGATGCGGAGAAGTACCGCCAGGCCCTGGCCGCCCGGAACCACTAGACGATGTTGGGTTTGGGGATTGATATCGGAACCTCGGGCGTTCGGACCGCCGTGGTCGATGCCCAAGGCAAATTGCTGAGCAGCGCCCGCGCAAACCATCACGAACAGGCAGACGCAAGTGTCGACGCCCGCCTCTGGTGGCACGCTGTCGGGGACTGCATGGACGCCCAGGTGAACGCGCTCCAATCGATCAGCCTATCGCCCGGCGACATCACGGACGCGGCCATCGACGGCACCTCCGGCACCATGGTGATTGTCGATGAGGTGCTCGACCCCATCACGCCGGCGCTCATGTACAATTCCTCCGGGTTCGGTGCCGAAGCCGAGGTGATCGAACGGCATGCCGAACCCGGCTCGATCACCCGGGGCGCGAATTCCGCGTTGGCACGGTTCCTGCGTCTGCAATCATCCGACACCGCGCGCCGCGGAAAACATCTGCTGCATCAGGCCGATTTCATCCTGGCAAAGTTCCTCGGCGCAGCCGCCGGGTCGGATGAAAACAATGTCCTGAAGCTGGGCTACGATCCGGGTACCGGCCTTTGGCCCGCGTGGTTTGAAGCCGCCGGCGTGCGCACGGCCCTGTTGCCGACGGTGCACCGGGTTGGCGCCACATGCGGCAAAATCTGTGAAACCGCCGCTAGACGTTGGGGCCTCAGTCCCGCACTGCGGTTTCACGCTGGAACCACGGACAGCATTGCCGCCTTCATGGCATCGGGCGCGGATCAGCTTGGCGACGCCGTCACGTCTTTGGGAACGACACTGGCGGTCAAGTTGCTCTCCGACGTGCGTGTTGATGATCTTGAGCGCGGCATCTATGCGCACAAGATCGGCGACCGTTGGCTGGTCGGCGGGGCGTCGAACACCGGTGGCGGTGTTCTTGCGGGTCATTTCACGCCAGCAGAGTTGGCTGAACTCAGCGCGCGGATTGACCCGGCGCAACCGACTGGGCTGGACTATTATCCCTTATTGAAACCGGGGGAGCGGTTTCCGGTCAATGATCCGGACTATCCGCCACGACTATCTCCGCGTCCGGATGATGATGCACACTTTCTTCAAGGCATGCTGGAGGCCATCGCACGCATCGAGGCCGAAGCCTACCACGCGCTCATTGATCTCGGTGCGCCGGAGCCACGGCAGATCTTCACCGCTGGCGGCGGCGCGAAAAACGTGGCCTGGACGCAGATCCGACGGCGGATTATCGGCTGGCCATTGGCGGAGGGCGGCGCCGAAGAGGCGTCGATCGGCGTTGCGCGGCTCGCAGTCTCCGCGCCCTGAGAAAAAAGCGGGCGCCGGATCCGGGCCCGCTTTGCCAAACGATTTAAGTCACACCTGAATTTGGCGTCACAAATCCGCGTAGCAGGTCTTTTCGCCCGCAGCACCCGGATGGGTGATCGCGCCGTCTTTGGCCGGACCGACGGTTTGGGCAAATTTCCAGATGGCGCCGGAGCCATAGTCCGTTCCACGTGGTGTCCAGTCGGCGCGCCGTTTGTCCAACTCCTCGTCGGAAACCTGGACATTGAGAATGCCCGCCACGGCATCGATCTCGATGATATCGCCGTCCTTCAACAGGCCGATCGGTCCGCCGACGGCCGCCTCCGGGCCGACATGCCCGATGCAGAACCCGCGCGTTGCACCGGAAAACCGTCCGTCGGTGATCAGCGCCACGGCATTTCCCATGCCCTGGCCGTAAAGCGCCGCCGTCGTCGCCAGCATTTCCCGCATGCCCGGACCACCTTTCGGGCCCTCGTAACGGATGACCAGCACTTCGCCTTCCTTATATTCCCGGTTCTTGACCGCGGCGAAGCACTCTTCCTCGGAGTCGAAACAGCGCGCAGGGCCGGTGAATTGCTGGTTCGCCATACCGGCCACTTTCACGATGGCACCGTCCGGCGCGAGATTGCCTTTGAGGCCCACAACACCGCCGGTCGGCGTAATCGGGTCGCTGGCGCGGCGCACCACGTTCTGATCCTCGTTCCACTCGACAGTCGCCATATTCTCGGCAATCGTCCGTCCGGTCACCGTGATGCAATCGCCGTGGAGGAAACCTTCATCCAGGAGCGTCTTCATCAAAAGCGGAATGCCGCCAGCCTCAAACATATCTTTGGCAACGTATTTGCCGCCCGGTTTCAGATCGGCGATATAGGGGGTCCGCTTGAAGATTTCGGCGACATCAAACAGATCGAACTTGATGCCGCATTCATTGGCGATCGCGGGCAAATGGAGGCCTGCATTGGTCGAGCCGCCCGATGCCGCCACAACCGTTGCCGCGTTTTCCAGCGCCTCGCGGGTCACGATGTCCCGCGGCCGGATGTTTTTCGCGATGAGTTCCATCACCTTTTCGCCGGACATGGCACAAAACTGATCGCGGAATTCATAAGGCGCGGGCGCGCCGCACGAATAGGGCAGCGCCAGGCCGATGGCCTCCGCCACGGTCGCCATCGTGTTGGCGGTGAATTGCGCGCCGCACGATCCGGCGGACGGACAGGCCACCTGCTCCAATTCTTCAAGGTCAGCGTCCGACATCTTGCCGACGGAATGCATGCCGACCGCCTCAAAGACATCCTGAACCGTCACCGGCCGGCCTTTGAACCGACCTGGAAGAATTGACCCGCCGTAGATGAACACGGCCGGGACATTCAACCGGCACATGGCCATCATCATGCCGGGCAGCGACTTGTCGCAGCCGGCAAGACCGACCAGCGCATCATAGCCGTGACCGCGCATGGTCAGTTCAACGGAATCGGCGATGACATCACGCGACACCAGCGACGACTTCATGCCCTCATGGCCCATCGCGATCCCGTCGGTGACCGTGATGGTGCAGAACTCGCGGGGCGTTCCGCTTGCCGCCGCGACCCCGTGTTTGACGGCCTGTGCCTGGCGCATCAGCGAGATGTTGCACGGCGCGGCTTCATTCCAGCAGCTTGCCACACCGACAAACGGCTGATTGATCTGCTCGCGGGTCAATCCCATCGCATAATAATAGGAGCGGTGCGGTGCGCGCTGAGGACCAACGGTCACGTGCCTGCTCGGCAGTTTGCTTTTGTCGAACGTCATTCCGTTCATGTGGACAATACTCCTCGTTGATCCAGCGTGTGATTTCCGCGCGATTGGCACCGGTGCACCAAACGCGAACAATTAGAATAGCTTATCGTAATCCGATGGCAGGCGTTCGCAACCATGGACCTGATATTTTTATCGAACATTGGATCATGCGGCCCATTTATAAAAGGAACAAGCGTCGGAATTCCGGCCGGTAAATGCAATGGAACTAATCGGAGACCACATGGCGACCGCTGAAGGACAAAGGTTACAAAAGCTTTCCAGCCTGGCGCGCGCCGCGTTGAAAACAGTTGCCGCCAAGGGAGAGCCGGTCACCTATCGCGATCTTGCCGCGACCCTGGAGTTGTCACCGCCGAACACGATCCGCCAGGTGACCGATGCTCTTGAATATCTGATGCACGAGGACGCGGCTGAGAGCGTGCCGTTCATCGCAGCTCTTGTCATCGGCCGCGCAAGGAACGGGCTGCCGGGCCCCGGTTTTTTCGAAACGGCTCGAGCGCTCGGCCGGTTTGACGGCAACCTTGAAAACGACGCCGCCGCCTATCATGCCAAGGTCCTTGCCGAGGCGGTTCGCTATTGGGGCACGAACGGCGCTTGAACCGCGCCAGTTGGCGCGTTGTTGGCGCAGACCGGAAGGTTTATCCCGTCAGGCTTGTGCCGGGTCCGGCGTTAGCAGGATTTTCGGCGCCTCCACGGAGCCAGCACGCAGATCGCCGAACGCGGCCGCACCGTCTCGAAGGGGACGGATCTCGGTCCAATCAAGCGCCCCCAAACGTCCGTCGAACATCGCGTCGGCCGTGGCGCGAAAGTCCTCGGCTGTGTAGGTGTAGGTTCCAATGAATGTGATTTCCTGAAGCGTCATCCGCCGGATGTCGAGCCCGCCTTCCGCCGAACCCAAACCGATATGGACAATCACGCCGCCGGGCCGGACGCAGGCAGATGCGCTGGCGCGCGTTGCCGCGTAACCGACCCCATCAATGACCAAGTCCATATCACGAACATCCGCCGCGTCTTCGCCCGATAGCACGGTCAAGCCAATCCGGGATCGAAGATAACCGGCTCGGGACCCATTTGGTTCGACCACCTGGACATCTTCAATCCCTTGCGCCTTCAGGCTGAGCGCGGCACCGACGCCGATCGCGCCGCCGCCGATCACGAGCGCGCGGGCGCCCGACGGGTCGCCAAGGGCGTTTTTTGCCAGGCGGACTGCGTGCCAGCCGCAGGCGATCGGTTCGGCAAGGGCGGCCTGCGCGTCGCTGACGTGGTCCGGCACGGCGACCAGATTGCTTTCCGGCATGGTCAGGTAGTCGGCGAACCCGCCTTCGCGCGGCGGCATCGAAATGATCTGCCGGTCCGGACACAAGTTGTCCTGGCCCGCACGGCAGGCGCGGCAGGTTCCACAGGTCACGAGCGGATTGACCGTGACCCTTTGCTTGGCGCGCGGACCGGACCTGATAACGCCAGAGACTTCATGCCCGAGAATGAGCGGCGCGGGCCGGCGTTCATCGTGTCCGAGATAGGCGTGCATGTCCGATCCGCAGATCCCGACATGCGACACGCCGATCAACACCTCGCCCTCGCCCGGCATGGGATCGGGCATATCCCGATAGGCCTGCTGTTCCGGACCGGTATAGACGAGCGCCTTCATTTTGCGGTAAACCCCCCATCGACCATCAGGATTTGACCGGTCACATAGCTCGACGCGGGCGAGCAGAGGAACAGCAACGGTCCGTCAAGATCCTCCAATCGGCCGTTACGGCCGACACAGGTTTGCGCGGCGTTGCGGGCAGCGCGTTCGTCGTCTCCGAAGACGGCTGCCGTCAGTTCCGTCGGGAAAAAGCCCGGACCGATCGCGTTGACCATGATTCCGTGCGGCGACCAGGCTTCGGCCATGGCGCGGGTCAATTGGCCGACCCCGCCTTTTGAGGCGCCATAGGCGACACCGCCCGGGAAGGCACGCGTCGTCTGAAGCGACGCGAAGTTCACGATCCGGCCCCAGCCTTTTTCGGCCATTGCGGGAACCAGCGCCTGGCTAAGGAAGAACGGCACCGTCAGATTGAGCGCCAGCGTGATGTCCCAGCCGTCCTCGGTGACGTCATCAGCGGGCTGACGGGTATTGATGCCGGCCGCGTGCACCAGGATCTGCGGCGCGCCGAATGGCGCACCTATTCGGTCGGCCAAATCGCGCAAGGTGGCACGACTGCTCAGATCCGCCGTGACGGCGGCGGTTTTCCCGCCGGCTTCCGCGCGCCAGTCTTCAAGATCAGCGCTCCGCCGGGCAATGCCGACGACCGACGCACCGGCCTGCGCCAAAACCGTCGCTGCCCGCCGGCCAAGACCGGAACTTGCCCCGCTTACACAGGCGACAAGCCCGCTTACGTCAAACAAATCCTGACTGGCGTTGGCCTCAGACATCGGCGGCCAGGTCGAAGTCTTCGTTGGGGAAATACTTTTTCAAACGGATATCGGCGGTCCTGGCGTGACCTTCCATGCCCTCCAGCCGAGAAATCCGGGCGGTGGCCTCGGCGACGGGTTTGGCACCCTCCCGGGTGGCCCTTTGCCACGTCACGATTTTCATGAACTTGTGCACCGACAGGCCGCCGGTATAGGTCGCTGCGCCGGATGTCGGCAGCACATGGTTCGTCCCCGACGCCTTGTCGCCGAACGCCACAGTCGTTTCTTCACCCAGGAACAGCGATCCGTAGCAGGACAACCGGCCCAGCCACCAATCGAGGTCTTCCGCCTGGACCGTCAGGTGTTCAGGCGCATAGTCATCAGAGGTCGCAGCCATTTCTTCCCGGTCGCCGCACAAGATGACTTCGGCATAGTCACGCCAGGCCGCGGTCGCGTTGTCGCGGTTGACCTCCGGAAGATCATTGATGAGCTCGGGTACAAGCCGCATCACTTCTTCCGCCAACGACCGTGTGTCGGTCACCAGCCAGACCGGCGAGTTGTAGCCGTGTTCAGCCTGACCGACGAGATCGGCGGCGACCACCATCGGGTCAGCGGTCGCATCGGCCAGGATCAAGCTGTCCGTGGGCCCGGCGATCATGTCGATGCCCACGCGGCCGAACAGGATCCGCTTTGCCTCGGCGACAAACTGGTTGCCTGGCCCGACGAGGATATTGGCCTTGGGCAAACCGAACAGCCCGAAGGTCATCGCCGCCACGCCTTGAACCCCGCCCATGGCGAGGATCTTGTCGGCACCACATACGCTGGCCGCATAGATGATTGCGGGGTTGATCCCAATTTCCGGACGGGGCGGCGAGCACGCGATGATGTTCTCGCATCCCGCGACCTTTGCGGTCGTCACCGTCATGATGGCACTTGCAATGTGGCTGTAGCGGCCACCGGGGATGTAACACCCCGCAGTCTTGACCGGGATGCTCTTCTGGCCCGCGATCAGCCCCGGGACGACCTCAATCTGAACGTCCTGACACGTCTGCCGCTGCGTCTCGGCAAACCGTTTCACATTGGCATGCGCGAACTGGATATCCCGTTTGAGCTTGTCCGGCACAGCGGCGGACGCGGCCGCGACCTCCTCCGCGGTGAGGAGCACACTGCCCTCATAGCGATCAAACTTGGCGGCATAGTCCAGGGCCGCTTGATCGCCGCCCTGTTCGATCGTGTCGAGAATGTCCTGGACGATCTTGGTCGTGTCCGACGCATCGCTCTTGGACGTCAGAATGGCTTTTTTGAGATACTCTTTGGGCATTTCACATCCTACTTGTAGATTTCCGGCAGCAGCGTCGTCGAAATCTCCGGCACATAGCCGATCATCAGAGTAACGACGAGCATGAACAGGACGAAGGGAACGGCACGAGCCGCGATTTTCAGGATCGACTCGCCTGTCAAACCCGACACGACGAAGAGATTGAGCCCGAGCGGCGGAGTGATAAAGCCGACGCCAAGCGCGGTGATCATCATGACGCAGAACTGAATCTCATTCATGCCGATGTTGTCGGCGAGCGGTTTGAGGATCGGCGCCAGGATGACGATGTTCGGCGTCGTCTCCATCACGCAGCCGGCGGCGATCAGGATCAAGATCATGATCAGGATCAAGAACGCGGGTTCGTTCGTCAAAGACGTGACCGAATAGACAAAGCCCTGCGGCACGCCAAGGATCGCCAGCGCCTGCGCCAGTGGCAGGGAAAAGGCGATGATCGGCAGGATCACGCCGTTGACCTTGGCGGAACTGACCAGCATGGCCGGGAAATGCGACAGTTTCAGCGTTCCCAGCATGAAGCCCATGACAATCGTCACGACGACGGCCACCGCGCCCGCTTCCGTTGGTGTCAGGCGTCCGGAGAAGATGCCATAAAAGATGATCCCGGGAACGATGAAGGCATACCAGCCTGATTTCAGCGCCCGCCACAGATTGTCGGCCCATTCGGAAAACGTCATCAGCCCGCCGCCTTCATAGGCGTAGATGCGGTTCATGATGATGTTCGTCACCAGGATCGAAACAAGAATGGCAAGGCCGGGGATCAGGGCGGCCATGAACAAGGTGGAGGCGGATATGCCGAGCACCAGACCGATGATGATGTAGGCGATCGACGGCGGGATCAGGATACCGGTACACGCGCCGGCCGCCACCAGAGCGCAGGCGTAAGGACGTGGATATCCGCTCTCCACGAGCCGGTCGATGGTCATCCGCCCAACAGCGGCCGCACCCGCGGCGTCCGATCCGGAAATGGCCGAGAACATCCCGCACACCAGGACTGTCGCGGACCCGAAGCCGCCCTTTGCCCAGCAAGTCAGGGCTTCGGCGACGTTCAGGAACTTGCGGCTGAGCCCGGTGCGGACAAGGACGTCACCGGTCAGAATGAACAGGGGAACGGCGGTCAACGCGAAATGGTCGATCCCGTGAAAAAGGCTCTCCCCGATCAGTGACAGGGGCAAGGCGCCGGAGATGACCAGCATGGCGATCGCCGCGGCCCCGATCGCGGCCCAGACCGGGACGGCGAGCGCGACAAGGGCGACGAAAATCAGGACCGGCCCGTAAAAGTCCCAACCGAGAATGACCGGCTGATTTTGAAGGTGTTGCCAGAGCATGTGCGCCTCCCTCAGTCGAACAGTTTGTCGCCGTCATAGGCGGCGCGCCCGCCGCGGAAATCGCGGACATCACGAAGGAAGGACTGGATAAGGCGCAGGATCACCAGCGAGAAACCGAACGGAACGGCCATAAGGAACCACACCTGAGAAATTCTGAGCCCGTGGGTGACGGATCCAAACTTCGCCGAGACCAACACCGTCTCAAACGACCAGTAGACCGCCACGAGAGCGACGGCGAACATCACCACGTCGCCGAAGATGTACAAAAGCGCCTTGGCCTTCCGGCCGACATATTGGGTGATCACATCGATGCGGATGTGGCCGCGCTCCTTGACGGCGGCCGCCGCGCCAATCCAGGCGAGATAGATGAAACAGTATCTCACCATTTCCTCGCCCCAGATCGACGAGTAGGCGAAGACCTCCCGCCGCACGACTTCCACAAACATCGTCAGAACGATCATGACGTAGAAGACGAGAAGCAGCCATCGTTCGGCGTTCTGGTTGAGGTTGTTCAGAAGACTGGACATGGACCCGCCTCAAGCGCAATGGGCCGGGCGCGCGGTCACAACAGGACCGGGCACCGGTTCGCCCTGCGAAGTTCGGATTGCAACCGGCGCCAGATGGCGCCGGTCTTTAAGGATGACGATCAGGCGTCGTGGACGTAGTACCGGCCCATCGTGCCGGCAGCTTCTTCAAGACGCGCAAAGACGTCCATGGAACCGGCCAATTCAACCTTGAACTGATCCCATTCCGACCGCTGATAACCACCGGCATCTTGCCACTCGCCAAGCTGGTCTTCCGAGAGCGAATGGAACTCGACGCCGGCCTTGACCAACTCGGCCATCGCGTAGGACCGGGCGGCCGGCACCTTGGCGAGGTTTTGCTGGGCGGTGATTTCGCCGGCAAATTCGATGCCTTCTTGCACGTCGCCGGGCAAGCTGTTGAACCATTCCAGATTGACTGAATAGACCTGACTGTCCGGCACCGCTTGCGTGAAGGTGACGTGGCTCAAAATGTCCTTGAAGCCAAAGACAAAAAGCGCACCCACTGACGGATCGAGCGCATCCGCCACGCCTTGCTTGATCGCCGATGGCGTTTCGCCCCATGCGACGGGCGTGGGATTGGCGCCAACCATCCGGTAGTACTGTTGCAGCATGGCAGAACCGGGAACGCGGAACTTCACCCCGGACAAATCGGACGGCGTGATAACGGCGCCTGCGCCGCCCTTGCGGACTGCAACGACCCGGGGATCGATCACGACATAAAACAGCGCCTTGAATCCGGAGGCCTCGATTTTCGGATGGACTTCATCCTTCCAGGCCGACGACGTGACGAGGTTCGTGAACCTTTGGTTCGAACCGCAGAAATACGGCATGTTGATCAGATCCACCGCCGAGGCAAACGGCGCGAAGTTGGACAGCGAATGCTGGGCAGCTTGGATCGTGCCGCTTTGAACAGCTTGAGCAAGAGCGCCGCCGGCGCCCAGTTGGCCGCCCGGAGCAAGACGGACATAAACCTTGCCATTTGTGGCGTTCTGGATGTTTTCCTTCAGATCCAGTTGCATGATCGGATAACTGCGCGATGCGCCCAGGACATAGGCCGTCGCGATCGTCATGATGTGATCTGCGGCTGCCTCGCGCTCACGCTCTTCCGCCGCCGTTTGCGCGGACGCTTCGTCGGACCACAACAGCCCGCCGGCGCCAGCTACGAGCGCCGCGGTAAAACCACCGGCGCCTGCCAGTTTCAGGAAATTCCGGCGCTCAGCCGAATTCAACTCGCTTGTGTTTTTCATGAATATCCTCCCGTTTGTTCATGACTTTTTGGAATTAGCGGCTGCTTTTTCGGCTGCCTCTTTTTTCAGGACAGCCGCGACAAAACAGATCGATGAGGCAAGGAACATCAGCATCTCGCCGACATTGCCCAGGAAAGGCGACCCGCCGAACGAGCCGATTGAGACGTTGAGTGCAAAAACCGCAAAAAAGGCTCCCGCAAGGATCAGCAGCATGCAAACCTCCCCGTCTGCGACCTTGTGACAATCGAAATGTAAGCGCTTACATTTTTAATTGCAAGCACTAATATTGTTTGTCAGTGAACCGAAGCGTTGTAATCAACCGCAGGCCGAGTGCTAGTGGGCAATTGTAGCGACCGGATAACGACCATGGGCGAAGACATGACAGAAAGCAGCGAAGCGGTGCCGACGCTGGCTGACGTCGCGCGCACTGCCAATGTGTCGACGGCAACGGTCTCAAGGTGCCTGAATTCGCCGGGCCAGGTGTCGGCAAAGACCCATGACAAGGTTATGCGCGCTGTCGATGCGCTCGGGTACTCGCCGAATTTCAGCGCCCGTGCGCTTGCCGCGCGTCAAACCAAAACCGTCGGCGCGATCATTCCCACGATGGACAACGCGATTTTCGCGCGCGGGATCCAGGCGTTCCAGGAAGAGCTTCGCGAACATGGCTTCACGCTCTTGATCGCCAGCTCCGCCTATCAGGAGGATCAGGAAGAGGAACAGATAAAGACGCTGACGGCCCGCGGCGCCGATGGGCTGTTGTTGATCGGCTATCACCGCGACAGCAAGATCTACGACTTCCTGGAAAAACGGCGCGTGCCGGTCTTGCTGGCATGGGTGTTCGATCCGAACGCCGACCGGATCGCGATCGGCTTCAACAACCGGCAGGCCATGAAGGAGTTGGCGACGGAGGTCCTTGCCCATGGTCACCGCAGACTTGGATTCATTTCCGCCTTCACAAAGGCCAACGACCGCGCGCGGGACCGTGTCCAAGGTGTCTATGATGCGATCAAGGCTGCCGGTATGGACGCCGACAGCGTGGCGTTGATTGAAACCAAATACTCTATCGAATATGGCGCCGAAGCTTTCCGCGCCCTCATGGCCGGATCCGACCGACCGACCGCGGTCATGTGCGGAAACGATGTTCTGGCCGTTGGCGCGCTGAGGGCCGCGATCGAACTGGGCCTCAATGTGCCGGGCGATGTCTCAATCACCGGCTTTGATGACATTGAACTGGCGAGCGTTGCGCCGGTGCCGCTGACAACGATCCATGTCCCTCATCGCCGAATGGGCCGCCAAGCCGCCCGGATGTTGATCGACATGCTGGCCGGCAAGACGCCGACCAAGGGGGTCGAGCTGGAGGTCAGTATGTGTTTGCGCGAAACCCTCGGCCCGGCACCAGGTTAGTTCTCCTGAAAGCCCTCGGCGGCCAGGCGGGGCCTTGAAGGCCCACACCTGACCCGGACGCCGAAGACCGGTGTTCAGTCGGCACCGCGGATCGGAACGGTCGCTCCGGCTTTCGGGCGGACCAGCCGCTGCACGGCCAAAACGGCCGCTGCAAAACCAAGGCCGATCATGTCGCTGAGGAGCCCGCCCTCGATCATGAACAACGCCGAGATCACCAGGCCGACACGCAGGAACCAGACCGCGCTGGCACCCAGGAACCATCCTTGAACGCCTGAACTCAGAAGGAACACTCCAACGACCGCCGTTGCTGCCGCGCGAATGATTTCCAGTACCGTCCCGTCCATGAGGATGGCGGAGTTGTAGAAGAACATGAACGGCACGATGAACGCGGCAATGCCGATCTTGAAGGACGTCACCGATGTTTCCATCGGATTGGCTCCCGAGATGCCTGCAGCCGCATAGCTGGCCAGCGCAACCGGCGGGGTGATCGCCGACAGGACCGCGAAATAGAACACAAAGAAATGTGCGGTCAATTGCGGAATATCGAGTTGCACCAGGCCCGGCGCAACGACGGACGCGGCCACCGCATAGGCGGCAGTCGTCGGCATCCCCATCCCCAGAAGGATCGAGATGCACATCGCGAAGAACAGGGCCAGAAGCTGGCTTGTGTCAGCCAGGCCCAACAGAAGCGTCGAAAACCGGGCACCGACACCGGTCAGCGAAATCACCCCCACAATGATCCCGGCACAGGCACAAACGGCGATGATCTGGACGGACATGTGCCCGGCAAGCTCAAACGCCTTGAATACCGATCGCGGCCCCATTCGGAACGGTGTCAGCCAGGAGACAACGGCAGCCGCGATCGTCGCCAGCGTTCCGGCCCGGATCACCGAATAGCCCATGAAAAGAGCATAAATCAGGATGATGATCGGCACGAACAGATAGACTTGGCGCACCATCTGCGAGACCTGCGGCAGTTCGTCGGAACGCATGCCGCGCATACCCAGTTTCGCAGCCTCGAAGTCGACCATGAAGTAGACAGACACGAAGTACAAAACCGCGGGGATCAACGCTGCCAGAGTAATCTCGGTATAGGGAATTCCCGTGATTTCGGCCATGATGAACGCACCGGCACCCATGATCGGCGGCATGATCTGCCCGCCCGTGGAGGCCGCCGCCTCGACCGCGCCGGCGGTCTTGCGGTGATAACCGACCTTCTTCATCAACGGGATCGTAAGCGATCCGGTGGAGACCACGTTGCCGGCCGACGTTCCGTTGATCATCCCCATCAGACCGGAGGCGAAAATCGCGACTTTCGCCGGCCCGCCGCGTGCGCGCCCCGCCGTGGCAAAGGCGAAGTTGACGAAATAGTCGCCGACCTTCGACGCCTGCAAAAACGCCGCGAAGATGATGAACAAGATGATGTAGGTCGACGACACCGCCGTCGTCGGCCCCAAAATTCCGGCGTCAGTGTAGACCTGGCTGAAGAACCGCTGCCAGCTGATCGCCGGCGAATTCAAAAAGCCCGGCAGGTGCTGGCCAACAAAGACATAGACCAGAAAGATACCGGCAATCACGATCAGCGCCATTCCGGCCACCCGCCGGGTGAGCTCCATGATCAAGGCGGTTCCCGCGACAGCGGCCAGCGATATTCCGATCGGCGCGAATGGCGTTCCGGTCGAATTCCGCATCAATGTACCATAGATGGTGATCAAATAAGTCGCGACGGCAGCGCCACAAACGGCAAGCACGACATCCGGGGCGGAAAATCCGGATCGAGCGCGCTTATGCAACCAGGACAGGATGATCCCGCCGGCCGTCGCGACGATCAGCGGCAGGCCGAACAGATAGGTCTCATTGAACTTGATCCTCGGGTCGATGCCGTTCCAGGCAACACCGTTGCCAATCTCCACCGCGAAGGACAGCGCGGCGCCAAGCGCAAACAGGGCCGGGATCAAAAGAAGATACGCTGCATATCCAAGCAGCGGGGTCTCCCCGCCTTTTTCCGGAAAATCGATCCGGCCGGCAAAAAGCAGAAAGCCGAGCCCGAGTGCACCGGCGATGTGGACGATCCGGAAGTTCCAGGTCTCCATCGGGAAGGTGGGCAGCAAGGGGATCCGGATCCCGGTCCATTCGGCGATCGACAGGCCGTTCAGCGCCGCCATATGGAACGCGGCATAGAGCGCGGCAAATCCGCTCATTAACAACAAGGCCTTGCCCGAATAAAGGCGCCGGTTGATCTCGACGGGCTCGTCGTCAACACCGTGTGCGATGAGATGATCGTCTTCGGCGTCCGCCGTGGTCCTGTCTGTCATGGTTCCTCCCCCAAGATCCGCCGGAGCAGCGTAACATCTGTTATTGCAAGGGCCGCGCCTCAGGCGCGGCCCTCAAGGTCAGATCCCAACCGTGATCAATTGCCGTGGATCATGTCGTCAGGAATGGACGCGCCGGCATTTTCCTTGAACCATTCGGCGGCACCAGGATGCCACTTAAGGACGCCGTTCTTGTCCCAATGCTCCGGCAGCGTCGAACGGGCAGCCTTGTGAATGCCAACCATCCGGTCGTTGTCGGACATCACAACGTTCACAGCGGCTTTCACGAAAGAAGCCGGCAGATCGCAGTTGGCGATGGCAAAGTTCCACATGGACACGGAGCGGGCGTTGCCTTCAAGCGTCGTGTAGGTATCTGCCGCGATCTCAAACTGCGAGACCGGGAATGTCTCGAGAATCTTGCCCTGTTCGTCCTCGGTGAACTCGATGATGTTGATGTCAGTCTGAACTTCGAGCTGACTGACCGCCGGCACCGGCACGCCAGCGGCGAACGCAATCACATCAAGAAGTCCGTCCTGAAGCTGGCCGCCAAGATCCGTCCAACCGCCGTTGCGCCGCTCGAAGTTCACGCCGAGCGTTTCCATCATGCGCGGGAAGTACGTGTCGGACGTAGATCCCGCCGGGCCGAAGCCGATTTTCGCACCGTCCGGAATGTCGGCGACACTGGAGATTCCAGAGGACGACAGGGCCGTGATCGAGAACGGCGTCTGATACATCGGGAACATGGCGCAAGCGTTGGTCATTTGAAGGCCGGGCGCGATGGGATTCGTGCCGCCAAGGGATTCCGCGGCCGGTCCCATCGTTGTCATGCCGAACTGGGCATCGCCGGTGTGGACCAGGGCCATATTCTGCATCGGACCACCGGTCACTTCACCGCCGCCGGACAGACCCAGCTCTTCGGCAACCAGGTTGGCCCAGCCCGAACCATAGGCGAAATAGGTTCCACCTTGAGACGCGGTGCCGACCGTGAAGCTCTCGGGCCAGCCGGTGCGGTCCTGTGCAACGGCGGCCGAAGCGCCCATTGCGAAGGCAACCAACGTGCCGGTGATGACAGTAAGTTTCATAGTTTCCTCCATTATTCGCCGGACGCCCCACTAGCGGGTTTCGGATCGTCGAATATCCGGCGTCTGATTGGGCCGGCCTGGGGCCTGCCCGCACACCTCCCACGGCGTGTTGCCCCGAACAAAAAGCGCGTCCGCGGCCGAAGGCAAGGGGCTGTGGCTTAAGGTCCTGTCAATTTTTAAGAATATGGAGCCCGATAGGTCGAAACGGTGACAAACACCAGCAAAACACGGGTCGAGGACGACACGTCAGCGAAATAATCCCGGTGCTTCAATCCTCTTCGGCGAAAGCCGATCGGGACAATCCATGTTTTTGCATTTTCTCGTAAAGCGCCTTGCGCGACAGTTGCAACGCTTCGTAGGTCTCTTTCAACTTGCCCCCGTGCGCCGAAAGACTGGCGGCGATCAGGGCTTTTTCGTGGGCTGACATTTGATCGGCGAGGCTGGCTCCGTTCGGGAACGCATCCAGCCCGTCCGTAGCGCCGAGCGCCAGGTCAAGACCCAGGGCGAACCGGTCGGCGGCGTTGCGGAGTTCGCGGACATTTCCCGGCCATGGCCGCGCTGCCACGGCGGACAGCACCGCTCCGGAAATCTCAGGCATCTCACGTTTGTACCTGGCGGAAGCCTCGCCAACGAGCTGCGCGAAGAGGTTGGGAATGTCCTCACGCCGCTCCTCCAACGAGGGCAGCCGGACGGTGACGACATTCAACCGGTACAATAGGTCGGAGCGGAAACGACCGGCCGCCGCTTCATTTTCAAGTTCTTTTTTACTCGCGGCTATGAAACGCACCTCCAGCTCAACCGGTTCATTGGATCCGAGCCGGGTGACCGTGCGGTTTTGTATGGCGTGCAGCAATTTGGCCTGCATGGACAACGACAGTGAATCGATCTCATCAAGGAAAACCGTTCCGCCCCGGGCTGCCTCAAACCGTCCAAATCGGGTACGCATCGCGCCCGGGAACGCCCCGGCTTCGTGGCCGAACAGTTCACTTTCGATGAGATCGGCGGGCAAAGCGCCGCAATTGATCTGGACGAAGGGCATCTTGCCCCGGCTCGAGGCCTGATGGAGCGCCCGCGCTGCCACCTCTTTTCCAACACCCGTGTCACCGATCAAGAGAACA
Organism: Roseibium sp.; assembly: GCA_017643215.1. Taxonomy (GTDB): domain Bacteria; phylum Pseudomonadota; class Alphaproteobacteria; order Rhizobiales; family Stappiaceae; genus Roseibium. The sequence goes on from JAEPNV010000007.1 coordinate 248,944, forward strand.
TCGACGTCCGTCGCCGCAATGGCCCGGATTTGCTGTCGTACTGTTTCCATGACCGAACTGCGGCCATGCAACCGTGCCTCGACCTCTTCGCGCGCACCCATCTGTTGCCGCAAGGCCCGGTTTTCCAGCGTGAGCCGGCGCTTGTCCAAGGCACGGCGGACCGTATCCACCAGGCGGCTCGGCGGATAAGGCTTTTCGAGAAAGTCGTAGGCCCCATCACGCATGGAGTTCACGGCCAGTTCCACGTCGCCATGTCCGGTGACCAGGATCACCGGGAACTGCGGATCAATCTCAAGCGTGCGGCGCATCAAGCCAAGGCCGTCCAGGCCCGGGAGCCTTATGTCAGTAACCAGGATCCCGGCAAAATCGCGGGCGACGAACGCCAGAGCCTGTTCTGCCTCCGGGCAGCTCAAGACATCCAGCCCTTCCAGTTGCAACGTCTGTTCGGCCGCAAAACGCAAATGCTCTTCATCGTCAACGAAAAGGATGGTCTCTGCGCTCATTCGGCCACACTTGCATGCTCTTCCACGGCCGGCGCGTCCGCATCCGCCCGCATGAGCTCAATCGTGAAGACGGCACCGCCATCTGGATGGTTCGCCGCCAACAACCGGCCATCAAAATCCTTGACGATATTGTAGGAAATCGAAAGCCCTAGTCCCAAGCCCTTGCCCGGCAGTTTCGTAGTGAAAAAGGGATCAAAGACCTTGCCGAGATTGGCGTCCTCAATGCCCGGGCCATGATCGCGGACCTTCACACGGCATATCCGCTTGTCCATGACCAACTCAATCTCGACAACCGGGTCTTTGGTACCCTGCGCTGCGTCCAGCGCATTGTTGAGCAGGTTAACGATCACTTGTTGCAAGCGGACATATCCACCCATCACCCACGGATCTTCCTCGATCGATTTGAACCGCAATTCGGCGTTCGATGCCTGCAGACGAGCCTGCAACAGCGCGATCGCGTCCTGGGTCACCGAGACCAGGGAAACCGGGCGCACTTTCTCTTGTGGCCGGCGAGCGAAGTTGCGCAGGTGTTTGGAGATCACCGCCATCCGGTCCGCCATGCTGGAAATCCGGCCGATGTTGTCCCTGGCCTCCCCCTCGCGGTGCCGGTCGAGCAACGTGATGGCGTTGTCGGCAAAGGATTTCACGGCGGCGAGCGGCTGGTTGAATTCGTGGCTGAGCGCGGCGGACATTTGTCCAAGCGCGGCGAGTTTGCCCGCTTGCACCAATTCAGCTTGCGTCTGCCGCAATCGGAGCTCGGCCGCGCGGCGCTCCGAAACTTCCTCCACAAGCTGCTCGTTCACCCGGTTCAGGTCGGCCGTGCGCTCGATCACCCGGGTTTCCAACAGTTCGCGGGCAGAGTTCTGTGCCTCGATCCGTTCCAGCAGCCGGGCCCGGCGCTGCAGGTAAAACGCGACTGCCAAGCCTAACAGCATAATGGCAAGCACCAGGATCGACAGGGCCGCAAGTGTCTGGGTCCGTGCCCGCGCTGTCGGGATCAGGACGGTAACGTCCCATCCCGCGTCGGAAATGTAGTGCGTGCTGGTCACATACCGCGCAGCCCCGCCGGCCTCATCGATCGATATCAGATTGTGCGCTTCGCTGAGCCGCTCCACCTGATTGGGCAGCAATTCCACCTGATCCACCGGATACTGACGGAAAACCTCGATCTCGGTACGTTCGGTCTGAGTCAAGGGGCGAAGCGTCTTGAAATGCCATTCCGGGCGGCTGGACATGAACACAACGCCCTTCAGATCGCTGACAATGACATCCTTGTTGCCTCCCCGCCACGTTTCTTCGAAGCCGTCGACGGTGAATTTCACCGCGACCACACCGAGAATGCGCTCGCCACCTTCGACTGGATAGGCATAAAAATAGCCGCGTTCGCCGGATGTCGTGCCCAGCGCGAAATATCTCCCAAGACCACCTTCCAGTGCCTGCGTGAAATAAGGCCGGTAATTGAAATTCCGCCCGACGAAGGAAAGCTCTTTCTTGTAGCTGCTCGCTGCGAGCGTCAGTCCGGTTATGTCCATCAAATAGACATCGGACGCCTTGAGACGGAACGCGGTTTGCCGAAGCTCTTCATTGACCTTGTCCTGCAAGCCGCGGTCAGACGGAGCGCGCAACAACTGCCTGAGGATCGGCCGCTCGGCGATCAATCCGGGCAAGGGTTCATAGCGGCGCAGGGCACCGTTAAGGCCCTCCACTGTCAAGCGAAGCGTATCCTGTCCCCGCTCACCGGCTTGAAGCTGAAAGAAACGGTCGAGTTGCGGGAACGCGATCGCAGTCACGGCCAGCGCCAGCGCAAGAAACAGCGCCAAGACGGCGCCGGACGTTGGTGTGAACGATCTTCGGTCGGGTTCAGTCATGCGGTCCAGTATGCCGTGCCGCACGGTTTGCGTCGATGCCGGGAGCAGCCAAGACGCGGCGATAACCGGTGACGTTCATTTGGTCTGGGCGACATAAACACCGTCCCAGTCACCGGGCGGCGGCGAGATCTGAAAGTCCTCAACGCGCTGCCGGAAAAGCTTTGCGAGCCTGCGGAACGCGTCAAAATCCGAGTGTTCGAGCTCGGCCAGTTGCGTTCCGGCATCCGCCCAGGCTTGCGTGCGATACGCCTCCAGCATCGTCTCAAACGACACCTTGTCTTTCTGAAAACCGGCACCGGCGGCGACCGTCTCGTCCCCGATCAGGCAATAGATGCGTTCCGGCTCCTGTTTGCCCTTTACCCGGATCAGGTCGATTTCCACCACGGCCAGCTGGTCCGCGACCTCCCGGGCCGTGTTTTCGCCAAGGATGACGGTGACCCCGTAGGTCTTCGACTGCCCCTCCAAACGCGACGCCAAATTGACGGCATCGCCGAGCACCGAATAGTCGAACCGGAATTCTGAGCCCATGTTGCCGACAACGCAGTCGCCGGAGTTGATCCCGATGCCGACATTCAAGGGCCAGTATGTTTCGCCGGCGGCCTCGGCCTCTGTTTGCCGGATACTGTTCAGGGCGTTCATGCGCGCGATCATGCCCAGCGCGGCGTGGCACGCCCTAAGTTCCGGCTGGTCGTCATCGAGCGGTGCGTTCCAAAAGGCCATGATCGCATCGCCCATGTATTTGTCGATCGTCCCGCGTTTTTCGGTAATGGCTTCCGATAGCGGGGTGAGAAACCGGTTCATAAGGCCCGTCAGACCCTGCGGATTGTCCTTGAAACTCTCGGAGATTTCCGTGAACCCGCGCACGTCCGAAAAAAGCACCGTCATGCGCCGCCGCTCGCCGCCAAGCTTCAGGCTGTCGGGGTTTTCCGCGATCAGTTCCACATAGTCGGGCGCAAGATACTGTCCGAACGCCGACCTGATTTCCTGGCGCCGCACTTCCTCGCGCCGGTAGTTCACAAACACCAACAGCAAGAACACGGTGATGCTTGCGAACAGGGGATAGACCGCATCCAGCAGAATTTTTTGTTCGGTGAACAGATACCAGCTGCCCGCCACCCAGCTCGCCGACAAAACAAGGCCGAGCAGCAAAACCGGCAGCGCGCCGAGGATGGGAACAAAGTAGATAATGAGAAGCGAGAGGGCGGCGGCAATGACCAGCTCGGCGCCGATCGCGTAGTTTGGCCGCTTCAGATAGGACTGGCCAAGGATTGTTTCCAGGATCTGCGCATGCACTTCCACACCGGGCATCGCCGGATCAAGCGGGGTCGCCTTCAAGTCCAAAAGGCCCGTGGCGGACGTGCCAACCAGAACGAGATGGTTTTGAATGGCCGCCGGATCAAAGCTGCCATCCAGGACATCAATGGCGGACACGAACCGGGTGGGGTCGTGCGGGGTGTAGTGCACCCAGATCCGTCCGTTGCGATCGGTCGGGACCTCTACGCCGCCCACCACCACGCTTTTGATCCCGGCGTCGTCGCTTTTAATGGCGAACGCGTTTTGCCCCGTCGCAACGCGCAACAGCTCGACGCTCAGGGATGGCTGGATCTTGTCGTCCGCGACAGCAACCAGCGCGGCGCGGCGGACAATGCTGTCCCAGTCGGGGTAGATCGAAAACAATCCGCGTCCAGCGGATGCGTCTTCCAGGACATCTATGTTTCTGAGGATTTTTGGATACTCGAGCAAAAACGGCTGTGGATCAGGCCCGAGAAGCGCGACCGGTGTTTGTGCCTGATCAGCCCGCCCGTCCGGGCCGGTATCGACGCGCCCGGCCTGGCCGACGACGACGCGCATTTGCCGCATGACATTGGCCAGGATCGCATCGTTGTTCGGCAAACGCGCAAGGTCGTCGCGGGTTTTCGGGTCAAGATCCGGAACGGACTTGATGAACTCCTGCGGTGATAGGCGGTCGCGTTCGGCAAACACCATATCGAAGGCCACCGCGATGCCGCCGGCCCGGCCAATGTTGCCCAACATCTGTGCGAGCGACGATCGCGGCCAAGGCCATTGCCCAAGCGCCTGAAGGCTTTTTTCATCGATATCGACAATTGCCACCGGCAAGGGCGCCGGTTCGCGCGGGCTGAGATACTGATAGAAGTCGAACGTCTTGAGCCGGGTGAACTCGACGATGACCGGATCAATGACCCGCAGGGCGAGAAATGCGGCGAGGCATGCAAGGGCCGCCAGCCGCGCAATTCCGATCCTCGATCCGACATTTACCAGGAACCGTTTCATTCGCTAAATGCACCGCCCCCAAACGGCACGCCCGCTTCGGTTCTCTCGTTAGGCCACAATCGTTTCAGCGGCCGGATTGCCAATATCTGAAAACACAAAATCGATTATCCCGCCCGCGTCAACGCCCTGAAGGACAGCCACCTTCTCGAAGCCACGCTCCGACCCGCTGCCGTCCCCGTCAACTTGCACGACCGCATCATCCCCATCCTGGACGGTCTTGATGTAGTCGTCTTTGGTGTCGCTTGAGAAATTCGCATCAAGCAACGATTGAACATCGAGCCGATCCACGCTGGTCTCAAAATCCGCAATGACGTCGGCCACCTGCGGATCGGACAGAACAAACGTATCCGCGCCGCCGCCGCCGGTCAGATGGTCCGCGCCGCCGCCGCCGTCCAAGTAATCGGACAAGTCAGAACCGATCAGCACATCATCGCCCGCCCCGCCGATTGCTGCCTCAATTGCCGTCCCGTAGGCAATGCCGATGTTGTGGGTCATGCCGTTCACGGACGAATAGGACCCCGGATTAAGATCGATCACGGCCGCCGTGCCGAAGCCGGAAAAATCCAAGGCATCGACGCCATCTGCATCGTAAATCGTCAAAACCGGATCGGAATTCGCCTCAAAATCGTAGACCGACCCGATTTCGGTGGCATTGAAGCCGTAGATCGTGTCGCCACTCCTGGTTCCGGAATTGGCCCCGTAAGCGGCCTGGATCGCCGCGATATCGTCGATCATCGGCGTTTGGGAATAGGTCCACGTGCCTTCAGCGGTCCACCAGTTGACGCCGATCGCGTCGGCGGGCTCCAACGACATGACCGTCTGCGCCTGGGTGATGCCGTTGTCCGGATGGCCCAGACCAAGAGCGTGACCGGTTTCGTGCAAAAGCGTGAAAAAACCATAGGAGCCAATGGTGGGCGCCAGCGTCTCCGCATAGTCGGGGTTCGTCTCGATCAGATGGGCCGTGCTAAGGTCGGTTGTTTGCGCATAGTCGATGCCCGTCGCGTTCACGAAGGTGATACCGGCGGCGGTATCCATATCGGCCGGGGCGATTGTCAAATTCGCGACCCCGGCCCAAAGGGACAGCGCGGCAACGGCCGCGTTTTGCTGAAGCGGCGTATAGGGCGACTGGTCGGCGGCAAGATCCGCGCCGGACGCAAAATGATAGGCAACGGAACCGGTTTCTGTGACGGGCTCGGCCGCGAGCTGTGCACCAGGGGAGAGATTAACCGGACCGTTGGTTGGCACATGGTTTTGGGCCGGGGTGTCCAAAACCGGATTGTAGGTCAGTGCCAATCCCTCGAATTCACCGCCCTCAAGGAGTTCGATTTCCACCGGATCGGCTTCGAAGCGGACATTGTCGACCTCAAGGGTTGAATTGACGATCTCGTCCCCGACATCGAGCACGGCAAATCCAAGCGTATAGCTTCCTGCCTCTCCAACTGAGATGGTGTAACTCTGCCATACGGTTGGGTCGGTTTCAGAGCCCCCCTCGGACTCTTCAGAGTTTTCTACTTGAGCGACATCGGCGAGCTTCCGGATCTCGGTTCCAAAGGTGACGACGGCAAAGTCGTTGTAGGGAAGGTAGTCGTCCGTCGTGAACCGGAAGTCGAAGGTGATGGTTCCCGCCGAAGTGAACGTGAACTCCCGTCCGATCCCGGTGCCGACCGTCGGCGCTTCACCGCCCACACTGGTCAGCGCTGCGACGGAACTGCCGATCGCGGTCGCAACGGCACTGCTGTCCTGTGCGTTTTCGGTCGTGCTCAGGAGAAGCCCGTTCGCACCTTCTGTGCCGCCTGTATCCGTTTTTCCACCAGCGGTGTCCCAATCCGCCAGGCCGTCCTCAAAATCCTCCAGGATGGCTGGTCCCTCGTCCGCCCCTGTGATGGTGAATTGCACCGTGTCAGTGGCCGTGGCGTTTTTGCTGTCGGTTGCGGTCACGGTGTAAGAGAACGTGATCGTCTCGCCGGCGGCCAAAAAATCGAGATCGGCGGTTGCCGAATAGGTCCAGGGCGTCGTGCCCGGTGCGTCAGCGTCCGAGGTTCCGGTCGAAAATCCGCCTTCCAGGACCGCCGCCAGCGACGCATCGATCTCGCCTCCGGACCACGCGGCGTCTTCGTTCGAAACATAAGAGATGCCGACAAGATCGGTTGTATCGACGTCGTCGAACGAAACCGTGCCGGTATCGTTGAGCCCTTGGGCGGATGCATCTGCGGCCTCGGTAAATCCCGACGGCGCCGTGACGCTCATGGTCGGTGCATCGTTCACCCCGGATACCGACACGGTGACCGTCCCGGCCGCGCTGTTCTCTTCTCCGCGCGCCACCTCAACGTCGATCTCAACATCACGGCTCTCGCCGTCCGCAAGGTCCTGAAAGTCCTCTCCTGGATCAAAGGTCAGAACCGAGCCGCTGAGCGATGCCGCACCCTCCGCCGGTTGACCTGTCACGGAATAAAACAGCGCGGGGACTTCGACCTCTTCACCGGACAGGGGATCGGTCACAAGCCCTTCAAGATCAAGGACCACGGCATTGCCGTCCTCTTGTGCCGACAAGGATCCGTCGCCAAGGGCCAGTGCGTCGCTGGCGCCTTCGACCGTTACAGTTACGGTGCCGGCCGCCGTCGCCCCGCGCGCATCGGTCGCCGTCACGCCGATCGCGATGGCCCTGCTTTCGCCCTCGTTGAGATCCTGAAAGCCGCTTCCTGGATCGAATGCCAGGTTTGTGCCGTTGATCGATGCCGATCCCTCGGACGGTGCCCCGGTTATCGTGTAGGTGAGCGTCGAACCGCTGTCCTCAGCATCCGGATCCGTGCCGAGCGCGGAAAGATCCAAGGACACAACCGGGCCGCCTTCGGTCGCCGCCAATGCCCCGTTCGAAAGCTCCGGCGCGTCGTTGACGCCGATAACCGTCGCGGTCATCACGCCGGATGTGCTGGCCCCGCGCGTGTCCGTTGCCGAAACCTGGATGGGCACATTCCGGCTTTGCCCGGCGGACAAGTCCTGAAACCCACTCCCCGGATTGAAGGTCAGGGTCGTACCGCCAAGGGAGGCACTTCCCTCCAACGGCAAGCCGGTCAGGGAATAACTCAGGCTCGACCCGGCATCCTCCTGGTCGGGATCGGAACCGAGCGCGGACAAATCCAGCGTCACCGCCGGGCCATCTTCCTCGGCAAGCAGCGAACCGTTCGCGAGCTCGGGAGGATCGTTCACGCCGGTGACGGTGGCGGTCATCGTGCCTGTCGCCGTCGCGCCCTGGGTGTCTTCGACCGTGACCTGAATGGTGACTACGCGGTCCTCGCCAAGCGACAGGTCCTGGAAATCCCCCCCTGGATCGAAATTCAGCGCAGAGCTGTTGATCGACGCGGTGCCTTCCGCCGGGGGGCCGGTCACTGAAAATGTCAGGTTTGGCCCGGTATCGGCATCATCCGGATCCGAAGCCAGCGCCGACAGGTCGAGGGCTACGGATTGCCCGTCTTCCACCGCCGACAAGGACGCGTTCTCGATCTCCGGCGGTTCGTTTTCGCCGACCACGGTAATGGTCACGACACCCGGCGTTTCCGACACCCGGCCAGTGCTGTCAATCGCCGTATACTCAAAGGACACATCAACCGTTTCGTTCGCGGACAAGAATCCGAACGCTTCTCCTGTGGCGTAGGAGAACGTACCGTCCTGCGCTTCGGTCAGCGTTCCAAGGCTCGGCGCCGACAGCGAAAACAGGCTGAGTGTGTCGCCGACATCGGGATCAAAACCGACAAATGGCGCGGTGATCGTTTCACCGGCCGCCACGGTGAGCGCGATATCAAACACGATCGGATCGTCTTCGACTGGCACGATTTCGATGGGCACATTGGTGACCACAAAGCTGGTGCCGTCGAACAATGTGATGTTCAAGGCGCCGCTTTCGCTGTCGGGCGTCGGCGTAAAGGTCATTCCGGCCAAAGCGGCGTTGACCGCCTGTTCCGGTCCGATGAACGACATCTGCGCGTCGTCGATGCCATCACCCGTCTGGAACGTCAGGCCGGTCGTCTGCGCCAGGGTGACTGTCGAAGACGCTGTAATGGTAACGGAAACGTCCCCGTTGTCAGGAACTTGAACAATGAGCCCGCTCACCACGACGGACTGGTCTTCGTTTGTTTGGATCGTGGCCGCCGGCAGATTAAGGGCCAATTCGATCGGCTGATCCGGGACATCGGTCCGGTTCTGCGGGGGCTGAGGGCCTTGAGGCGGGGGCGAGCCGGGTGGCGGTGGCGGACCGCCCGGATTGAGGAGGTCCAAACCCGGCGCGTTTCCCGGTCCAGGACCGTTTCCAGGACCAATACCATTGTTGGACGGACCAAGCGGAACGCTGCCAGGACCGTTCAGCCCGCTCGGATCGCCCGTGTCTGTCTGGTTGGGTCCCGGGCCGGGCGGCGGATTGCCGGCGCCACCGTCGGTACCGTTCTGGTTGGTTTGTCCGGCCCCCGACTGGCTATAGGCCGTGAAGGCCCGCTCGATCTCCGATTGCTCGGCGTCGATCTCCGCCTGTGTTTTCGGCGTGACGATCGGCGCCGCACCAATTGAGCTGATCAGGAAAGAGGCATCGGTCGTGCTCACTGTCCCGAGCAACAATCCGCTGACCCTGTCGAACAATTGATAGGATCCGATTTGACCGTCCGGATCCGGTGCCAGGGAGAACCGGGTTGCGCCGTCGACCGCGGAAATCTGGACGATGGGCGTTGTGCCGCGAATCCCCATGGTCGCCGTCGGCGTTTCCACCCGCATGTCGCCGGTCGGCGCGACCTGGCCCGTAACAAAAACAAACGTGCCCTGGACGAGGTTCATGACCATGGAATTGTCGTTGCCGCCCGGCGAATACACCAATTCGTCGAGGATCATCCGGGCGTCGGCCGACAGGGAAAACACCGTTTGATCGACAAACACGATCGAAAGCGTGGAGTTGGAACCAGTCTGAACGACATCGCCTTGGAACACCGGGTCACCATTTTGCAGCGAGACCGATACTCCGTTCGCCCGGATCGCGGTAACCTGCCCGTCGGCCGTCTGGACCGATCCGATCGCGGCGGTTCCGGCGCCAGTCCCTGCTTGCGCGTATTGACCAGGAGCCAGCGGCCCCGCGAGCTTTGAAACGGTGTTTCCGCTCAAAAATCCGCCGGTTGAGGACAAAATGTCAGGCAGGTTCGGCCCGGCGAAATAGTCCGCAATGCGCAAACTGCCATGGACTTCATGGGAGATTACAAGGTCCGAACCGGCTCGCTGATAATCGCCTTGAAACAGAAGCTCTGGGTTTTGGACTGTTAGGTGCCCGCCATCACTGGCCACTGCTTGGCCGCCGCCGTGTGGCGGCAAGATTCCGAAATCCGGAACTGTAACCATGCCGGAACTCACACAAATCAAAGCCGGAAACGGCCTGTAAAAAAACATTCAAAACCCGTCGTCATGTTAAGGGTATTTTCATCAAAAGTCTTTGTCAGGCCAAAGAATCGTGCCCTATAGTTACCATGGCCGATCGGCGGGAACGTTTGGCCACGCAAACGATATCGTTTAAGATATTGAAATATATAGGGCGTTAGATTTTATCGGCCGTCGGTACCGTCAAAACCATCGCAATACGCCAGGTTCAGCGACAGTATCGTTCACCGATTGACCGGTTGTTTAAAGCGATCCTTGGCAGGCGCATTGGGGCGGGCATGAATTTCGGAAAAAGTCTGGTGACACTGGCGGTGTTGTCCGGATGCCTCGCATCCGCCCCAGCGAGTGCCTTAACGCTCAAGGAGGCCGTGGAACAGGCCGTCTCGACCAATCCTCAGGTATTGGAAGCTGCGGCAAACCGCAGATCGGTCGACTTCGAACTGAAGCAGGCCTATGGCGGTTATCTGCCCAAGGTGGATCTGGAAGGCGCGATCGGCCCGCAATTCGTCGACAAACCGAATTCGCTGAGCACCGGCGAGAACCGGACATGGCGCAACGCACGGGATGCGTCGGTCGTTGTCAGGCACACCTTCTTCGACGGGTTCGCGCGGGCCAATGAGGTCTATCGCCAGGGCGCGCGCATTGACGGGGCCGCGGCCAGGGTGATGGAACGCGCCGAGCTGATCGGCCTGGACGCGGTGGAAACCTATCTCGATGTCTGGCGCCATCAGCGCATCCTGGTCGCGGCGAACAAGAACCTCCTGGTTCACCGGCAATTGCTGCGCCTCGTCCGGACCCGCTACGCCGGTGGCTCGTCCACGGAAGGAGAACTCCGGCAGGCGGAGGAGCGGGTGTCGGCGGTCGAGGCCGTCCGGGCCGATGTCTTGCGCGAACTCGGCGCGGCAAAGGCGCGATTTGAAAGCGTGATTGGAACGGCACCATCAGAAATCGGCGGCGCACGACCGCCGAAAGGTTTGCCGAACACGCAGGCAGCCGCCATTCTCCAGGCCCGCAACAGCCATCCGGCCTTGGCCGCCGCCGCATCCGATGTCGATGCGGCAAGCGCAGAGTACGGCAAGGCCGGCGCGCGATTTCTGCCCAATATCGGCGTTGAAGGCCGCGCGACAGTTGGCGAAGACATCGATGGCACGCCAGGGCGGAACAATGATTTTTCCGTTCGCATGACCATGTCGTGGAACATCTTCAACGGCGGGATCGACACCAACCGCCGATTTCAGCTTGGTGAAAAGGTGACGGAAACCAAACTTCGGCTGGATCAGCTGCGGCGAACGGTGGATGAGGCGGTCCGCCGGTCCTGGTCTGACATCGGGACAAATGACCTCCGCCTTCGTGCGCTGACCGATCAAACCCGGGCTGCAGAAGCGGTGATCGTGAACTACAACCGCGAATACGAAGCGGGCCTGCGCGACCTGCTTGACTTGCTGATCGCCCAAAACGCCGCCTTTTCAGCGAAGGTCCAAAAGATCAGTTCCGAAACCATCGCCGTGTTTGCCCGCTACCGCCTCCTGGCGTCGATGGGCGGTCTGCTTGCGAGTTTCGGCGTGACGCCGCCGGCTGAAAGCGTCCGCACGACCGGCGAACAGCCCTGGTTTGTCGGGTCGCCCACCTTGATCGAACCGCTGCGGAAATGGTGAGGGCAGGCGTGCCGTGGGAAGCCAACCGATAGATCGGGTCGTTCGAACCAACACCGGCGCCACAATGCCGGGAGCCGTCGACGACGATTTGGAAAAAACGGACGCGCACGTTCCGTCCAACGGTTTGAGCGACGCCTTGCTGTGGGTCGCGCGCCATCACGGGCTTGCCGGCACCAAGGGTGAGATGCTGCGCGGCTTGCCGGTTGAGCCCGCCGGCTTGCCGGTTTCCCTCGCCGAAGAAGCGGCCGAACGCCTGGGCCTTCGGGTTCACTATGAACACAGGCCGATCCAGGCGGTGCCCACGGTCACATACCCGGTGGTTCTTGTGACTGAAACGGAGCCGGCCATGGTCGTTTTGAGCTGTGACCGAAAGGCCGGAACGGCCCGGATCGTGGTTCCGGAGATTTCGGAGACTGCGAGGACGGTTCAACTCGATGCGCTCGGCGATGGAAAATCGCCGCTGGTGATTTTCGTGTCACCGGTCGAGCGATCCATGGACGCAGAGCCGGGAGCGACCACACGCCGGCATTGGTTCTGGTCGGCCGTCGGCCGATTGTGGCCAAACTACCTCCAGGTCGTGATCGCCGCGCTGATCGGCAATATCCTGGCATTGGCGAGCCCACTGTTCATCATGAACGTCTATGACCGCGTGATCCCCAACCTCGCCATTCCCACGCTTTGGGCATTGACCGCCGGTGTCGTGATCGCGTTCGCGTTTGATTTTTTGCTGAAGATCCTGCGCATGCAAATCGTCGACGAAACCGGGCGACGCGTGGATATGGCTGTTACCGGACGCATCTTCGATCATCTCCTGGCAACAAAGCTGGCGGACCGGCAAGCGTCCACAGGCGCAAGCTCAAACCGCATTCGCGACTTGGACATGATCCGCGATGCGCTGACCTCTTCCACCGTCATCGCGCTGACCGATGTCTTGTTCATCGGGGTCTTTGTTTGGGTCATGTGGATCCTGGTCGGACCGCTCGCGCTTGTTCCCGCGCTTGCCGTTCCCATCGTGATTGGTGTGACCGCTCTGATCCAGATCCCGTTGAACCGCGCATTGACGGAAAGCCAAAGCGATGCAGCGCGCCGGCAGGCCCTTCTTGTGGAAACCCTTTCGTCCTTGGAGACGATCAAGGCGAGCGGCGGCGAAAGCTGGTTCCGGCGCGCTTGGGACCGGGCTGTCGCGGCCGCAAGCCGATCGTCCACACGGGCGCGTAAATGGGGCAACCTGGCGGCCGCCTTCACCGCACTGGTGTTTCAATCCGTGTCCATCGTTATCGTGGTCTGGGGCGTGTTTCTGGTGCTCGCGGGCAACATCACGATTGGCGCCCTGATTGCCGCCAATATCCTTGCCGGCCGGGTTCTAGCACCGCTCAACAACATCGCGCAGACGTTGACACGTATCCTGCATGCCAAGACCGCTTTGCGAGGATTGAACGAAATCATGCGCGCTGAGGCCGAGCGCAACGTCGCAGCGCGGGCGATTGATAGCGGCGGGGACGGATCGATTGCCCTTGACCAGGTGACATTCAGCTATCCTGGAAGCAAGGTGCCGGCGCTGGCATCTGTGAGTTTTTCGGCCAAAAGAGGCGAAAAGATCGGTGTCATCGGACGTGTCGGGTCGGGCAAGAGCACGCTCGTTCGAATTCTTGCCGGGCTCTATGAGCCCGAAAAAGGCGCCTATCTGCTGAGCGCCATCGATACACGGCAATACGCGACCGCGTCCCTGCGCGCCCATGTCGGGCTGTGCCTACAGGATGCGGAGCTGTTCACCGGGACGGTGCGGGAAAACATTCTGATCGGCCATCCACACGCATCGGCGGAGGAGTTGGAACGCGCCGTGCACCTGTCGGGTCTTGGCGCATTCTCCTCGCAGCACCCGGAAGGCCTCGAACTTCGGATTGAGGAGTTCGGCCGAAATCTGTCAGGCGGACAAAAGCAGGCCGTCGCGCTGGCCCGCTGCCTGGTTCGTGCGCCGAAGATCCTATGCCTGGATGAACCCACCGCCTATCTCGACGTGGCGGCGGAACGGCACTTGTGTGGTCAACTGCAATCGATCGCCGGAACGGGCGTCACGATCATCATTGCGACACACCGGGACGCGCCGCTGGACGTGGTCGACCGGCTGCTTCTTTTCGACAAGGGCCGCCTGTTGATGGACGGCCCGAAACAGGAGGTCATCGAGCGCCTCAAGGCCGGGCCCCGGGCAAGGTCTGAAAGTGGATTTTCTGCTGGTGGAGGCGACCATGGCACGGGTCAATGAAGACTTCGCCAACGACGTTCGCCGCGCGCTCGACGCCCGCCGGACCGTTCGCTACTGGCCGTTGCTGTTGATCTTGTTGCTGGCTTTGGCGGGTCTTGGATACTGGGCCCAAATCGCAGAACTTGAGGAAATGACCACCGGCGAAGGCCGCGTCATCCCATCAAGCCAGGTCAAGGTCGTTGAATCCCTGGAAGGCGGCCTCGTGGCGGAAATTTTCGTCCAGGAAGGTGACATCGTTGACGCCGGCGAGCCGCTCGTGCGCATCGACGATACAGGATTTGCGTCGACGCTCGGCGAGTTGGACAAACAACGCGCCGCTTTGCTGGCAAAGGCGGAACGGCTCAACGCCGAAGCGTATGGACAGCCCCTCGTGCTGACTGAGACACCCTCCGGCGATGGCCTTGTTGCGCGGGAGACCGCACTGTTCGACGCGAGAAGGTCCGCACTCGAACAGGAACTCCTGGTCATCGATCAACAGCTCTCGCAGCGGCGGCTTGAAAAGACGGAGCTGGAAACACGGCTGGTAAGCACGGTTCAATCAATGGCACTGCTTGACGAGGAAGTGCGCCGTGCACGGGATCTGTCGAAAGCCGGAGCGTTTCCACAAATGGACCTTTTGCGCCTGGAACGCGAGGCGCAAAACATGAACCTGGACGTGGCGGTTCTGGAGGCCTCCATTCCCCGGGCGAAGGCGGCCATTGACGAGGCCGTGGCCCGGCGCACGAGCGCGGAACTCGGCTTTCAGGCCAAGGCGCATCAGGACCTCACGTTGACCTTGAACGAACTCACGGTCCTCGACGAATCCATCAAATCTGCAAAGGACAAGGTCCGCCGGACCACACTAAGGGCGCCGGTACGCGGCATCATCAACAGCTTTCCGGTCGCAACGATTGGCGCCGTTGTGGCGCCTGGAGAGGGTATTGCCGAAATCGTTCCGCTGGATGACACGCTCCTGATCGAAACCCGGATCCGGCCGCAAGATGTCGCCTTTCTGTCCCCGGGCCAATCCGCGCGGGTCAAGGTCACTGCCTATGATTACACGGTCTATGGCGATCTGGCCGGCCTGGTTGAACGCATCAGCGCCGATACGATTACCGATGAAGCCGGCGACCGCTTCTACCGCATCATTGTCCGAACCGATAAAAACCATCTTGGCTCGGAAAGTGATTATTTACCAATAATACCAGGTATGGTCGTCTCCACCTCAATATTAACCGGAAAGAAGACAGTTCTCGACTATCTGTTG
>JAEPNV010000008.1:0-5246 GCA_017643215.1 Roseibium sp.
CTGTCTCGTCAAAACAGGGAATCAGATTTCAACTGATTTGGGAATCCTGCGATTCTAACTTCGCGCCCGATGCTCTATCCGAAAGCGCTGGGCATGTCGGCCGCGGTGATGGTGATACTGGCGCTTTTGCCGGGCATGCCCATGGTTCCGTTTCTTGGGCTTGCCATGGTTGCCGGTTATCTCGCCTATGCGGTGAGTACGAAGAAAAAAAAGGACGCTGCGCAGGTGGCCGAGCAAAAGGCCATCGAGGCTGCCCCGAAACCGGCGCCCGAGCCGCCGATCACCGATGCCCTCAAAATGGACGAGCTGCGCATTGAGCTCGGCTATGCGCTGCTGCCGCTGATCAACGGCAAGGAACAGGCAGGCGGCGATGTTCTGACCGAGCAAATCAAGGCCCTACGGCGGCAAATCGCCAGCGATATGGGCGTCATCATGCCGCCGGTGCGTATTCTCGACAATATTCAGCTCGGCGCCAACGACTATTTGATCAAGGTGAAAGAGGTCGAGTCCGGGCGCGGTGTCCTTTATCCGAACCATTTCATGGTCATGGATCCGGCCGGCGGCCAGGTCAAACTGCCAGGCACTCACACAACTGAACCGACATTCGGACTGCCGGCGACTTGGGTGGAGGCCCAGTATCGCGAAGATGCCTCTCTTCGCGGTTACACGGTCGTTGATCCGGCGACGGTCCTTGCCACGCACCTCACCGAGACCATCAAGACGAACGTTGCCGAACTCCTGACCTACGGGGATGTGCAGAAACTGTTGAAGGAACTTCAAGGCGAGCAGGCCAAGCTGGTCGATGACCTGATCCCATCCCAAATCACGGTTTCGGGTATCCAGCGGGTCCTGCAGGCCTTGTTGAACGAACGGATATCGGTGCGTGATCTGGGCACGATCCTGGAAGGCGTGTCCGAGGCGGTTGGATTTACCCGGAGCACCGACAACATCGCCGAACATGTCAGGACCCGGCTTGGCCGCCAGATTTGCGCCGCAAACCTTGCGCCCGGCGGATACCTGCCGCTGATATCGCTGTCACCGCAATGGGAGCAGGCATTCCTGGAATCGATCGTTGGTGATGGCGACGAGCGCCAGCTCGCCATGCAGCCGTCCAAGCTCCAGGAATTCGTCGGCAAGGTTCGTGATGCCTTCGAGGCGGCCGCGCAGCAAGGCGAGGTGCCTGTCTTGCTGACCTCTCCGCAGACCCGGCCGTTCGTGCGGTCCATCGTCGAACGGTTCCGGGCCCATACCACGGTCATGAGCCAGGGCGAGGTTCACCCGCGGATGAAGCTGAAAACGATAAGCTCGATCTGAGCAGCAGTCCGGGATTTAAACGAGGATGTTAACCCGTGCCATGACGGCCGTCGTGCTGGCATAAATTCCTTGCGCCCCGGCAAGGGGTGTCCGCTGATAGATCTGGGTGTTCGAGTTCAAAACGTTGGACGTGAATGACACCCGCAACTGCTGGCTCTTTTCGATGGCCTCGCGCCGTTTCGCCGCCCACGCCTTGTTGTAGTCTGCAAACGAGACGCGTTCGTCGCGGTTGACGTAGTTTCCAACAGCCGGCATGCCAGCACTTTCCGCCATACGTGGTTAACGGGCCGTTAAATCCGGGCAAATTGCGAAACGCCGACGGCATTTGCGGCCTTGAGCCGGCCGGCGGCCGCTGCTAAGCGGACAGGACCACGGCGCGAGACACCTGCATGAGCACACTCCCTCTCAATTTGAACGGTTACACAGATCTGCCGGACGACAAGATCGCGTTCATCGTCACGTTTTTGGAGATGAATGAGAAACGGGCCCGGCCCGCGGTTCCGGAGCCAGCCGGTGTTCAACTTGAGCGCTGGGCGCAGGCCGAGCCCGCCGAATACATCAGATTGTTCAAGGAGATCGGTACTGATTGGCTGTGGTTCAGCCGGTTGACGTTGCCTGAGGACGAACTCGCCGCCATTCTCTCAAAGCCGACCCGTGAAATCTTTTCACCTGTGCGCGGCGGCCAGCGTCTCGGTCTTCTGGAAATCGACTATGAACACCGGAGCAACCCGGAAGTGGCCTATTTCGGTCTGGTGCCGGACGCCATCGGCGGCGGGCTTGGGCGCTGGCTCATGAACCAGGCGATCGACATGGCATGGGCGCGGCCTGAGACGGAGCGCCTTTGGCTGCACACCTGCACAGGCGATAGCCCGCAGGCACTCCCTTTTTACATGGCATGCGGATTTCGGCCCTACAGGCGCGCAATCGAGGTCGCCGAGGATCCACGGATTGCCGGTCACTTGCCGGCCGACGTTGGCGCACATGTGCCGTATTTTGATCCGCGCTGAGCCCCTTTAAGCGCTGAGCCGAACGCGTTCGGGAAACGCACCGGCGATTGCCTGCCGATTGGCCGAAAGCACACCGCGCTCAGTGATCAAGCCGGTGACAAGACTAGCCGGGGTGACGTCAAACGCGGGATTTGCGACCGGCGAGCCCTTGGCAACGATTGAAATCGTCTCGATCGTGCCGTTCGCGGTCTGGCCGGTGATATGGCTGACTTCTTCGCCGCCCCGTTCCTCGATCGGTATCTCGCGCACGCCATCAGACAGGCTGAAATCGATCGTCGGAGACGGCAGGGCGACATAAAACGGAACTCCGCAGTCGTTTGCCGCGAGCGCCTTTAGATACGTACCGATCTTGTTGCACACATCGCCGGTCGCGGTGGTCCGATCGGTTCCGGTGATAACAAGGTCCACCTGGCCATGCTGCATCAAGTGCCCGCCGGCATTGTCGGCAATAACGGTGTGAGGAACCCCGTGATGTCCAAGCTCCCAGGCCGTCAGGAAGGCGCCCTGATTGCGCGGGCGGGTTTCATCGACCCACACATGGACCGGAAGACCGTTGTCATGGGACATGTAAATCGGTGCGGTGGCGGTGCCCCAGTCGACGGTCGCGAGCCAGCCGGCATTGCAGTGGGTGAGGATATTGACCGGTTCTCCCGGTTTTTTGCGCCGTGCGATCTCCGCGATGATCTCCATGCCGTTCATGCCGATCGCCATGTTGATGCCGATGTCTTCGTCGCAAATCTCCGCGGCAAAGGCATAGGCCGCGTCCGTGCGGGCTTCCGGTGCGACCTGGATCAGCGTCTTGCGTGCCCGGTCCAAGGCCCACCGCAGATTGACCGCCGTCGGCCGGGTTTCCAGCAGCGACGAGCAGGCGGCGTGCAGCGATGCATCGGAGGGATCGGCGTTCATCGCAAGAGCCACGCCGTAGGCGGCGGTCGCGCCAATCAATGGCGCGCCGCGGACTTGCATGACTTTAATCGCGTGGGCGGCATCCGCCATGCTGTTCAGCGTCACGGTTTCAAAGGCAAAGGGAAATTGTGTTTGATCGATGATCTCGACAGACCGCCCGTCGTCCGCCAGCCAGATCGTCCGGTAGGGCTTGCCGTTTACTTTCATCGCATCGTCTCCGTCTTCCAGGTGTGCCATCGCATTCGGCACTCAGCACTCAGCACCAAACCGTATCACCTTCAATCGGCCACGGCATGCCGGTTCTGGCCTTCCAAGCCAAAATACCTTAACGTCCGTTAACTTTAAAAGGCGCATTCCCAGTGGATGACGCGAACAAGCGGTGGCCGGTTCCTTTTCCCCCGGCCCGTTTTGGTTAAGGTATGGTTATTGTTGGCGTAACACGGAGCCGGTTGATCCATGTCTGAAGCGCAGGACAATGTGGTCCCTCACACCCGGGTGCGGTCCCTCAGGGATGCGATCCGAAAGGTGCAGTTGGGCGAAGTGGAACGGTCGGATGTCGTGGTTGAACTGCAAGACACCGAGCGCGCGCGTCTAGAGATGCTCGCGGATGAATTGAAGGATGTCTTCAAAGAGATCCCGGACGACGACGACCAGTTTACCCTCCAAATCGTCGCGGGTTCGACACCGCGCTTTTGGGTGGACGTCACCAGCCACATTGTGGTCGGCGGTGATCGCCAGACCTATCGGTTCTTGAAGGATACGCGGCTCGGCCGCGTCGTGATCCTGGAAACGCCAGTGCTGGACGATATGGCTGATTGCGTGACCGAGTATATCGCCGAGCGGATCCTGGAACGCGAAAAGGCCATGGAAGGGGACTGGTTCAACAGCCGGCTGCGCCAATCGGCACCCAATACCGGGCCAGCAAAGACATCCCGGTCGTTCAACTGGATGGGGGCTCTGGCTGGATTTGTAATCGGAGCGGCCGTTGGGGCGGCCGGTCTTGTGGCCTTCGCCTGGTTCGCCAATCCGATCTAGGTCCGTGACTTAAGCGCCCAGCCATGAGCCTGCCGCCGTGGACCCGGACGGTTGTGCAAGGGGCGGAATCTGCAGCCTTTGGGACAGCAGATCGACGATCTCGTGGCCGGTCTCGGTGAAACCGCGCTCGCTCATGTGGCACTGCCAGCCATTACCTTCGCGCGAGATTTCAAACAGATTGTAACGCGCCGCCGGTTTTTTGCCGCCCGGGGCGCTGGTTGCAGACGGCACGCCGATGACCGGCACATCGCCCGCCGGCCCTTCAATTGCGGCGATACTGTCAATATGCGTATGACCGTGAAGGACGAGTTCCGCGCCGGCGCGTTTGACCACCGCCCGGACACGGGACGCATCGGAGAGCCGCTTATGCCAGTTCGTCGCCTTCCGGAACGGAGGGTGATGGAGCAGGACGACGCGGAAAAAGCCTTCGGCACCAAGCTGTTCAAGGATTTCGCGCAAGGCGATGCTTTGGCGGCTGCCCACCCGGCCCGTGGCAAACCACGGTCCGCTGGCGCGCGCAGTCGATACGCCGATCAGGGCGATCGGGCCGCGTTTGCGAACGAAGGGAAAACTGGCCTCGGGCGGGTTTGCGCCCACTCGAACATCGTCGGCCAGCATGTAGGGCGCCCATGCCTTGGTGGCCTTTTTCAATGCGCCGGGAACATAAGCGTCGTGGTTTCCCGGAACGACCGTGACATTTTCAGGTGTTCCAACGCTTTCCAGCCACATCCGCGCACCGGTCATCTCCAGCGGCAGGGCGATGTTCACAAGATCGCCGGTGATGGCCACATGGTCCGGCGTCTGCGCCAGCATGTCGGCGACCAGACGCTCCAGATGGGTTCCGCCCATGTTTTTGGACCGGTTGCGGTGCCAGTTCAGGTATCCCAAAAGCCGCTTCGACAAAAGCTGCAAAAGCTTGGGATCGGGCAGGGGACCAAGATGGGGGTCCGAGATGTGCGCAAGTCTGATCATTGTGTGCGCATC
>JAEPNV010000008.1:5256-248254 GCA_017643215.1 Roseibium sp.
ATCATCTGGCCGTGCAGCCGCCCGTCAAGTGCAAAACCTTCGACTGTGGCCGGTAAATCGCCGCAGGCAGCGCAGGCACCGTGATGATGCGGCGCGGCTACGTCAGTTCGTCGGAAATGTCGTCAGGGCCGCGGCAATTCGCGGATTTGAAAGGTCGACTGCCGGCTTCCAGGCAAAGCTGCGGCGGCGGCGGCGATTTGAGATCAGGGCGGTGAACATGGCGGGCTCGCAGATTGAGAGGTGAAATTGCCTCTTGGCTCATCGTTTCGCACACTATTTAAGCAACATCCCTGAAATGAGTAGTGCGCGTTTTGCGTGGGCAGCCCTGCATTGCTTGCATGGGTCGGCGATGCATGTAGATTTCGGCCAATATCAAAAGCCGGTGCCGCTCCACAACATGCTGTCTCTGTTTTCGCGCCTGCCGAAAAAACTCACCAAACATCTGGTGCAAGGCGCCGCGCTCATGCGCAACCCCTACACGCTTGGCGTCCGCTTGATCGTCCTGAACGATCACGGTCATGTGCTGTTGGTGCGTCACAGCTATCTGCCGGGATGGTACCTGCCAGGCGGCGGGGTCGACGGCGGCGAACCGATGGTGGAAAGCGCCCGCCGTGAGCTTCTGGAAGAGGCCGGGATCAGGGCGCTGGAGGTGCCCCGGCTGCTGGGCATGTTCTTGAACTCGGAGGCCTGGGGCCGTGATCATGTCGGGCTTTTTGAGATCTCGCGTTGGGAACCGGCCGACCGGTTCCTGATGCCGAGCGCGGAGATCGTCGAAGCGATGTTTTTCGATCCGGCACATCTGCCGGACACGGTCAGCGGCGCGACCGAACGCCGGCTGACCGAGTACTTTCAAACCGGACTTTCGGCCGGAGGCCGTTGGTAACCTGGGCCGGCTCCGTCGTCACGCCGGCTTCTGATCAGGCGGCAACGGCAAAGCGCGCGCGGTTATGCGGCCTGTTGAAGTCGATCGCCGGTCCAACGGGCACAATCCGGGTTGGATTGATCGATTCATGGGAGCCATAGTAATGCGTCTTGATCGTCTTCATGTCGACCGTGTCGGCAATCCCGGGCATCTGGTAGAGTTCCCGCAGATAGTTCGACAGGTTCGGGTAGTCCTCAATCCGCCGGATGTTGCATTTGAAATGTCCGACATAGACCGGGTCGAAGCGGACGAGCGTTGTGAACAGACGCCAGTCCGCCTCGGTCAGCCTGGACCCAATCAAATACCGTTGGGCCCCAAGCCGCTCCTCCAGCATGTCGAGCGTTTCGAACAAGGCGGTGACCGCATCCTGATAAGCTTCCTGTGTGGTCGCAAAGCCGGACTTGTAAACCCCGTTGTTGACGGTGTGGTAGATGACGTCATTGATGGCGTCGATGTCGGCACGCAGGTCCGCTGGATAGTAGTCCGCCGTTGATCCGGTTAAGCCATTGAAGGCGCTGTTGAACATGCGAATGATTTCGGAGGATTCATTGCTGACAATCGTCTGACGCTTTTTGTCCCAGAGGATTGGCACCGTCGCCCGGCCCGTATACGTCGTATCTGCCTTTGCGTAGAGCTGCCAAGCATAGCTTGCGCCGTTAACCGGGTCCGGGCCGTCAAATGACCAGCCGTTTTCCAGCATCAGCGGCTCGACGGCCGTGACGGGGATGAACTCCTCAAGCCCCTTCAGTTTGCGAAGGATTAACGTGCGATGCGCCCAGGGACAGGCGAGGGAAACATAAAGATGATAGCGATCGGCTTCAGCCGTGAAGCCGTCCGTTCCGGAAGGGCCGGCGCTGCCGTCCGCCGTGATCCAGTTCCGGAACGCCGCGTCCTTGCGTACAAACCGGCCGCCGGTGGATTTGGTGTCATACCACTGGTCTTTCCATTCGCCGTCGATCAGCAAGCCCATGTGTCTGGTCCTTTTTTCATCTCCACATGCCAAACAGGTGGGGCCCGTTGCGGCCGGGTCAACGGACTGAATGGACCGTTTGACGGATGTTGACAATCCGGCCAATGCGTTCGGGTGGCCGCCGATATTTCCGCTGGACTGTCTGTGACATGCGTGATACTCGCTCACCTCCATCACGGCTTTGATGCCATTCGAGACGATCCATGCCCACCGGCCTGACATTGCGACGACGAATGCTCCGACGAGTTGATGCTCGTCCGCTCGCGCGCGCGTAACCGGTCCAACCCGAATTTGACTGTCTGGCGGGGGACGCGGGTAAGCGTGCAACGATTTTCGCTTGCCAGGAATTCCCGATGAAACAGACCAATTGGTTCGTGCGTCTCGAAACGCCCTCGGACAATGATGCTATCGAAGCCATGCAGGCAGCGGCCTTCGGGCCAGGCCGGTTTGCGCGAACCGCGTTCCGGATTCGCGAGGGCGTGCCGCATCGTTCCGACCTCAGCTTTGTCGGTCTTTCGGGGCACGATCTTGCCGGATCGGTGCGGCTGACCCCGATCGTGATCGGCGCGCATCCGGGGTTGCTGCTCGGGCCTCTGACCGTTGCTCCCGCCCACAAGAACCGCGGCCTTGGCCGGACCCTGTTGCGGGCCGCGGTGGACGCCGCTGCGAAAGCCGGCGAACATGGCGTGCTGCTGGTGGGCGATGAAGCCTATTACGCGCCGCTCGGCTTTCAACGCGTGCCCCTCGGCTCCATCCTGCTCCCGGGCCCGGTGGATCCGGCGCGTATTCTCGTCGCGCCACTCAACGGCGCCGGCATCCCGGCGGGACGGGTGCGCGGTGGGCGCCGGACCGCATAGAGGCGGCTCCGTCTGAGCCGTATTTCTGCAAATAGAGACGCGCCCTGTTGGGCTTTCCTACCGGCCCTCGCGGTACCAGGTCGCTGACAAGGCGCCGAGCAGCAGCGCAAGGCCAAACAGACCAAGGAACAGCGGATAGCGGTCAATGCCGTTGAGCACGCTTGCATCCGACGTCTTGAAGCCGATCCAGCCATTGCCGGAGAAGTCCGCCGCGCTGCGCATGGCAACGACCCGCGGCATGTCGACGGTCCCGCCGACATCGGCCAGCCGGCGGGCGCTTCCGCCGGTGGCATCGGCAAGGGCCGATAGTATTTCCGTCGTGGACAGAACGTCGGTAAACTCCCTCGGGTTTTGAGGCCCGGCATGGACCAATCCAGTCAACGTGCCGTCGGTCACGGAAAACAGCCCGGTTTCGGCCGTTGGCATGGACCCGCGCCAAAGTCCCGGCGCGCTCTCGGTCATCGCGATCGTGGTATCATCGCCGGTCGGCGACGTGACGGTCACATCCGAAACGTCATCAGCGAGCGTTTGCCGTTCGACCAAAAGCTCAGGCCCTCGCATCGACACATGCAAGGCTTCCTCTTCCAGGTCCGGCTCCTTCATGAGCCAGTGGCCCAGGCGTCGCAAGAGCGGAACGTGCGGACCGCCTCCTTCATAGCCGCGTGCCCACAACCAGACATGATCGGACAAAAGCAAAGCCACGCGGCCTTCGCCCTCGCGGTTAAGCACCAAGAGCGGCGTCTCACTCGGGCCCGACATCAGGATCTGGCCTGCCTCGATTTCGGTCTCAACAGCACGGAACCATCGGCTCCATGCCGGCGGTTCCTGGCGTGAACCGGGCAATCCCCGCGTGACTGGGTGGCGCTCGCCAAGGTCGGCAAGCGTTGCGTGGAAAGGTTCTTCCAGGATGGCACCGGTTGGACGGGCGGGGAGGATCGGCGCCAAGGGCGTGCGGTAGAGGCTGCCGCCCTCGGCGTAATCTGGCCCGCCGGCAAGAAGCACCGCGCCGCCGTCCCGGACATAGCGGGCGATGTTGTCGAAATAGAGCATCGGCAGGACGCCGCGCCGGACGTATCGATCAAAGATGATGAGGTCGAATTCATCAATCTTGACCGAAAACAGCTCCCGGGTTGGAAACGCGATCAAAGAGAGCTGGTTGATCGGGGTGCCGTCCTGCTTTTCGGGCGGGCGGAGGATCGTGAAATGAACCAGATCGACCGATGCGTCCGATTTGAGAAGATTGCGCCACGTTCGCTCGCCCGCGTGGGGTGAACCTGAAACCAGAAGGACACGAAGGTTTTCGCGGATCCCGTCGATGGTGACGACGGCGCGATTGTTAAGCTCGGTCAATTCGCCGTCCAGCGGCGCAGCCTCGAATTCAAAGATGTTGTCGCCGCCATGGACGATCTCCACCGGAATGTCGATGGTGGTCCCGACAGTGGCCTGGCGCTCGCTGATCAGCGTGCCGTCGCGGCGCACGGACAAGCGGACGCGGTCCGGACCGCCGGTTCCCCGGCCCCGATCGAGCACCCTCACGGAAACAACCTGCTCGGACCCGACCAATCCGAAACGGGGCGCCTTGTGCAACACAAGCCGCCGATCGCGTTCGTCGGGTGTGCCTGTAATCAGGCCATGCAAAGGCGCGTCGAAACCGATCGTCGCCGCCTGTTCGGGGACGTCGTGCACCTGTCCGTCGGTGATCAGAACCGCGCCGCCGACGCGATCCGGCGGCACGTCCGACAAGCCGTTCGACAGGGTTTGAAACAGCTGCGTTCCGTCGCCTGAGCC
This sequence comes from Roseibium sp., assembly GCA_017643215.1. Lineage (GTDB taxonomy): Bacteria > Pseudomonadota > Alphaproteobacteria > Rhizobiales > Stappiaceae > Roseibium. The sequence goes on from JAEPNV010000008.1 coordinate 9,794, forward strand.
GGAGTTGCGCGATTCCAGAAGCCGGACTTCGAAGCCGGGCAGGGCCGCAAGGCGTTCTTGAAGCGCGGTCGCCGTTTGATCGGTGACGCCCTCGCGATCGGCAAGCCTTTGGCTCTGGCTCTTGTCGACAACAACGGCAACAACGCTCGACAGGGGCTCACGGTCTTCGCGCTCAATCGCCGGATTGGCCAGCGCCAGCGTGACCAGGGCCATCGTGGCCGATCTCAACAACCAGCCCCTGAATTTCAACAGGCCGGTCAGGATGGTGAGCACAATGAGGATAGCGACAGCCCCAATCAGCGCCCAAAGGGGCACAAACGGATCGAAGGAAATGGACCAGATCATCCGATTGACCTCATTGACCGAGCCGTTCCAAAAGGGCCGGGATATGCACCTGATCCGCCTTGTAGTTGCCGGTCAGACTGTACATGACGATGTTGACGCCGGAGCGGAAGGCATAGTCACGCTGGACGGGATCATTCGGCACCGTCGGATACATGAACATTCCGGCGTCATCGATCGCCCATGCGGCGGCCAAATCGTTGCCTGTGATCATGACGGGAGAAACGCCATCGCCCGCGCGCACCGGGCGGCTGCCGCCAGTCAGATCTTCCATGCTTTCCACCCAAAGCGGGCTCGTGGCGTATCGGCCCGGGAAACTGTCAAGCAGATAAAAGGCCTTGGTGAGCACGTGATCCGGTGGCACGGGTTCAAGCGGCGGGATGTCCAGATCCTCCAGGATTTCCCGGAGTTTCAGTGTTGCAGGCGTCGACGCAAATCCGGTCGTTGCCGACGTAATGTGGTCGCGCGTATCGAACAATATGGTTCCGCCATTGCGCATGAACGTGTCAATGCGGGCCATCGTGCGGTCGTCAGGCTTTTCGAGTTGCGGATCGATCGGCCAATACAGCAGGGAATAAAACGCCAGTTCGTCCTGGGCGACGTCGATGCCGATCGGGTCGCCGGGCTCCAAAGCGGTCCGCTCGGCCAGGAACTGGGTCAATCCGCGCAAACCCGCGGCGCTGGCCTCGTCAATGTCCGTCAGGCCGGTCAAGACATACGCCAAACGGGTCTCCAGCGTTGATTGCAGGGCTTTGAGGTCCTCGGACGTCGATTGGGCGTGCACGGGTCCAGGAGTGAGCGTGCCGGCCAGGGCCACAACCATGACGGCGGCAAGCGCGCCGACGGTGGCCCGGCGCAGACCAAGGCGTGCAAGCACGCCGCCAAGGATCAGAACCGCGATCGCGTCCAAGACCAGAAGCAGAAACGCGACGCTGAACAATGCGGCGCGCAGATCGACCGGATCGACGGTCGGATACGCGACGATATTGGCATTGTCACCAAACACGCTCGTGTCGAGCGCCGCCAGTTCGTCCTCGGTCTCCAAAAGGTTCAAGGCGCGAAAGCCGTCGTCGGTGCCATATAAGCCAGGCGGCGTTTTCCGGCTGGCGGCGGCATCTCTGAAATCGGCGACCGTCACCGGCGCGACATCGGCCGGCGGCGAGGTGAAATTGCCGTAGCCATCGAGCAGGCGAAGGGGCGGCAAGGTACCTTGCGCGACGTCATTTTCCGACCCCTCCGCCGTCGTCGCCGCGTTTGAGATCGACAGCATGCGGCGAAGCATGTCCAAAAACACGCCAGAGAGCGGCAGGTTGGACCACGACGTGTCGGCCGTGACGTGGAACAGAACGATCGTGCCGCGGCCGAAGGGCGTGGCGGTGACGAGCGGCGTCCCGTCCTCCAGCATCGCCCACGTCCGATCCGGCAATTCAGATGTCGGCTCGGCCAAGACCTGGCGATTTACAGACACTTCCGGGGGAACGGCAAGCCCAGCGAATGGCGACGTGTCGGAAAACTCCGCCATCCTTTGCGGCTGCTTCCAGGACAAGCTGCCGCCGAGCGACCGGTCGCCGGCCCGAAGCGTCACCGGGATCAGGGCGTCGGTTCCGCCGGCAGTTCGCGGTCCGGCAAACCGGACCAGCGTGCCGCCCTCATTGATCCAGTCCTCCAGCGACGCGACCGCAAGATCCGGCAAGCGGCCGACATCGGCCAGTACCATCACCGATATGCCTTGATCCAGAAGCGACGGGACCGCCTCCACCAGATCGGCATCCTTGGGGAACCGCAAATCGGAAAACGGCAACAAAGCGCGTTCCAGATAATAAAGCGGTGACAGAAGCGGCTGATCGAGATCGCCGGATTGGCCTGATATCAGACCAACGACACGCCTGCGCCAGCTGTCGTCGATGAGTTGCACCGCCCCAGCCGCGTTCTCGCCGACGATTTCAACCCGCGCGATGTCATTGCGAAGTTCACTGGGAAGCTCGAAACGGGCTTCGGCTCGGGTTTCGCCGGCCGCGAACTCCGCCTGAGCCTCGCCAAGCACCAGCCCCTTCAAGTCAAGCGCTCTCAGGCTTGCGGTAGATACCGAGTCTGTCGGATGCCGGACCACGGTCAGCGCCATGGCCTCAGCATCATTGGATAAGTCCTTCAAGCCCTTGGGCGGCGTCAATCCGGTGAAGATCGACAGGGGCACGGTGCCGATGATGGCATCAAGATCGGCGGCAAATGGCGACGGTCCGGCGTTTTGCGTGCTGTCGGAAAGCCAAATCACCGCGCCCGGAGGTGTTTCCTGGGCCGCTTTACGCAGTCCCACGATCAGTTCGGCGCGGTTTGGCGCGAACGGGCGCGGTTCCACGGCGCGGAGTTTTTCAAGCGCGGCCGTGGCCGTGCCTGGAACCAGGTCCTGACCGGGTCCGTCTGCGGTCGCGGCGAACAGCACCGGCTGGCCCTGGCTTTCGGCGACCGATAATAACTGTTCGGCTGTCCGGAGCTGTTCGCCCCACTCGCGGGCCGATTGCCAGCCGTTGTCCAGCAGCATCCACAGGACACCGTCGCCGCTCTCCACCTGGTCCGCCGGACGCCATATCGGGCCGGCAAGCGCGATGATGAGGAACGCTGCGAGCAACAGGCGCAAAAGCGTTAACCACCAGGGGCTTTTTTGCGGCGTTTCCTCATGCTCATCGATATCGAGCAGCAACCGGGTGGGGGGGAACGAGATCTCGCGCGGCCGTGGCGGGGTCAGCCGTAAAAGCCACCAGATGACCGGCAAGAGCGCCAAAGCGGCCAGGATCCATGGGGCTGTAAAGGCGAGCGGAAGACCGGCCAGCATCAGTAGCTTCCTCCTGGTGTGATCGCCTCGGCTGAACCGGACAGGGCGCTGTGCATCACAAGGAGGGGCTCCGCCGCGGACCGGTCTGTATGATGCAAGACGTAGGTCCAGCCGGCGCGCCGGGCGATATCCCGAATGGCCGCCCGATGGGCTTCGAGCCGGTTTTGGTAGGCCTCGCGCCACATCTCCGCGCGCCCGGCGGTCAGGCGCACGCCCAGTTCCGGATCACGAAATTCAATCCGTCCGTCAAAGGGAAAGGTCTCCTCGATCGGGTCGAGGATTTGCACCACGTGTCCACGCGCACCCGTGCTGGCGACGCGGCCGACCCAGCTCGCGATCTCCTCCACGGGATCGAGAAGGTCCGCAATGAGCACGACATCTGAAAACCGCTGAATTCCGGATGGATCGGGAAACGCAGCCGGCCGCCCAAGGTGCGCAAGGCTGTCGGCAATCCGCTCCGCAGCCTTTCGGTCGGAGAACGGCCGCGTCACGCCGGGAAGTCCGATGCGCTCGCCGGTGTCCGCCAACAAGTCGGCAAGTGCCAGCATCAGGACGATTGCCCGGTCGCGCTTGGATACCGGTGATAACCGCGACTGAAACACCATCGACTGCGAGAGATCCGCCCAAAGCCACACGGTGTGGGCGGCTTCCCATTCCCGTTCGCGCACATAAAGATGATCGTCGCGGGCGGACCTGCGCCAGTCGATCCGCTTCGCCGGCTCACCCATATGAAACGGGCGGAACTGCCAGAAACTCTCACCGGGTCCGGCCCGCCGCCGGCCGTGCCAGCCCGCGATGATGGAATTCGCGACATGGCTTGCCTCGACAAGAAGGTCGGGCAGGGTGTCGGCGACCGACCGGGCTTCGCCGATGATGTTTGGCCAATTCGCCTGATCGCCTATTTCCGTGGGGGGCTGTGCCATGGTCAGGGGTCCCGTGTGATCCGCCGTCCGGTCAGGCGATTTTCTCTTTGACCCGGGCAATCACGTTTCTAACCGTGTGGCCGTCCGCGCGTGCGGCGAATGTCAGGGCCATCCGGTGCTGAAGAATCGGCTCGGCCAAGGCCAACACGTCATCGATTGACGGCGCCAGCCGTCCGTCAACCAGCGCGCGCGCGCGCACCGTCAGCATCAGTGCCTGGCTCGCGCGCGGCCCCGGGCCCCAGGCAATCAGTTTGGTGATGTCGTCGCCCTCGCCGTTTTCCAGGGGCCTGGCGGCCCGCACCAGCTTCAAAATGGCTTCGATCACAGACCCGCCGACCGGCATCTGGCGGACAAGTTGCTGATAACCCGCGAGTTCCACGGCATCCATAGCGACCTGGGCGGTTGCTTGCTCCGCGCCGGTGGTTTCAAGAAGGATCCGACGCTCCGCCTCAAGATCGGGGTAGTGAACGTCGATCTGCATCAAGAAGCGATCGAGCTGCGCTTCTGGAAGCGGGTAGGTGCCCTCTTGCTCCAGCGGATTTTGGGTCGCAAGGACATGGAACGGCCGCGGCAGGTCATGCGGCTGACCGGCGACGGTGACATGGTACTCCTGCATCGCCTGGAGCAGCGCGGACTGGGTCCGCGGGCTCGCGCGGTTGATTTCGTCGGCCATCAACAGCTGGGAGAAGATCGGGCCGGGGATGAAACGGAAGGCGCGGCTGCCATCCGCGCTCTGCTCCATCACCTCCGCGCCAAGAATATCGGACGGCATCAGGTCGGGCGTGAACTGGATCCGGCGCGCATTAAGCCCCAGAACCGTGCCGAGCGTCTCGACGAGTTTGGTCTTGGCGAGCCCCGGTACACCGACCAAGAGCCCATGGCCCCCTGCCAGAATGGTCACCAGCGACTGTTCCACCACCGCTTCCTGCCCGAAGATCACCTGGGCGATGTCGGCCTTTGCCTCCGTGACGCGCGCAACGGCCTTTTCGGCCTTTTCGGCGATCGCAGCTTCGTCGGCAGAACCGGAAGGCGATGGGGACATAACGCTCATAGATCACCTCGTCTTTGCGGCCCGGCGACGTTCCAGCCGGTCGTCGCCTGAGCCTTGGGCCTCGACGCCGTACGTTCGCGCGATGAGCGGAACACGGGCGGTACTTTCGAGTTTGGCAGTTTCTTAACGAGTAGATAAGTCGCAAATTGTTGCCATACAGGGGCGGATCGATAAATTCGCCGCTAGATTTTGCGCCGCGCGGTTGTTGACACCGGCCTTTGATCGGCCCAAATCGAACGACATGGGTAATGGCGCGGGAAGAAACGGCAAGCCGAATGCACAAAAGCACTGCTGATATTTCCCAGATGCCAAAAGGCCTTGCCGCGCTCATCGGACGGGCTGAAATCGCAGGAAAATCCCCGCCACCGGTCGACAAGTGGCATCCGCCCTATTGCGGCGACCTCGATATCCATATCGCGGGAAATGGCGCCTGGTCATATATGGGAAGTCCAATTGGCCGCGAAGCCCTGGTGCGCCTGTTTGCGTCGGTCTTGCGCAAGGATGAAGATGGCCGGCACTATCTCGTAACACCTGTGGAAAGAATCGGAATTACCGTCGATGATGCCCCGTTTTTGGCCGTCGAACTCCATGCTGAAGGGGATACCGACACCCGTCTGATCACTCTGCGGACCAATGTCGGTGACGTTGTGGTCGTGGACAGCGAGCATCCCCTTCGGTTTGAAGTCGATCCGATCAATCATGGCCTCAAACCGTATGTTCTGGTTCGCGGACGGCTCGAGGCGTTGCTGGCGCGGCCTCTGCTGTACGAGCTTGCCGAGCTGTTTGAGGAGGCCGAAACCGAAGACGGGCGCCAATCGGGAATTTGGAGTGGCGGATGCTTCTTTGCATTGCCGCAAGACTTCCTATCTCATGAGTGAACACATGCGGCGTCGCCGCAGTCCCCTTCGCGGTGCGAGAGTCAAAGCCTGAACCTTTCAATGCCAAAACCGATTGCGTCAGATCTTCCAACGGATCCCCAATTGCTTCACAGGATCCGGGACCGGTTGTATACGCCGCGGCCGGACCAGGACGGGCATGACACCGGTGATCACGTCTTAAATCCGGACATGGGTCCGTACGCCACATGGAATGGTGCGCCAAAGGACGCGGCCGTGCTCATCCCGATCGTCGACCGGCCGAGGGAACCTGCCGTGATCTTAACCCGGCGCACTGAGCACCTGTCCTCCCACGCCGGGCAAATCGCCTTTCCGGGTGGTAAAATAGACCAAACGGACAGTGACGCGACCGATGCGGCGCTGCGGGAGGCGGAGGAAGAAATCGGCCTTGCGCGGCGGCACGTTGAACTGATCGGCAATCTCGCGCCTTACCTAACGGGTTCGGGATATAAAGTCGTGCCGGTTGTGGCCCAGATCGGCTTCCACCCGAAACTTCGGCCAAATCCGAACGAAGTGGCGGATGTCTTCGAAGTGCCGTTGTCGTTTCTGATGGATCCGGCAAATCATCAAAAACATAGCCGGGAATGGCGCGGACAACGCCGCTTTTTTTACGCCATGCCGTTTGGTGAGCACTACATTTGGGGCGTTACCGCAGGCATTATCAGATCCCTTTATGAAACGGTTTATGGCTGATGTTTCGCGTAATCCTGTCGCATTTGGTTCTCTTTGCCTTGCCGTTTGTCGGCTATGCCGTGTGGCTTTGGCTGAACAAGAAGGCGCAAACCTCTGAGAACTGGAAAAACGGACCAATCGCCTGGTTGTCGTTGGCGGGCGTCGTGATGGTGGTGATCAGCCTTGTCAGTTTGGCGTCTTTCCAGCAAATGCCTGAAGGTACTGAATACCGGCCGTCAGAGATGCGCGACGGCGTGTTTGTGCCCGGCGGCTATGAGTAACCGGTGCCGATTTTGCCTCCCGAACCGCATCTGGGCGCGCAGTCGTGGTTAAGTGATGCCGGCATCCAGCGGGTGTTTGATGCGATCGAAGCCGCTGGCGCTGAGGGCAGGGTCGTTGGCGGCGCGGTCCGAAACAGCCTTTTGCAGCGGCCTGTCAGCGATATCGACATTGCCACTACCGCGACGCCGCAAGAGGTGATCGAGGCCGCGAGCACGCTGGGACTGAAAGTCATACCCACTGGCGTGGACCATGGCACTGTAACCATCGTTGCCAAGGGCACACCCTATGAAGTGACCACGCTGCGCCAGGATGTCGAGACCTATGGCCGCCAGGCAAAAGTCGTGTTTGGCACCGATTGGGGGGCGGATGCCCGCCGCCGCGACTTCACCATGAACGCGCTTTATGTGGACCGGACGGGCAAGATCTTCGATCCGCTCTCCGGTCTGGATGACTGCTTGTCGGGCAAGATCCGATTCATCGGTGACCCGGAGCAGCGCATCCAGGAGGACTACCTGCGGATCTTGAGGTTTTTCCGCATTTTTGCCGAATATGGCCGCGGCGATCTCGACCATGCCGGTCTAACCGCCTGTATCCGGCAACGGGACGGCCTCCGGCATTTGTCCGCGGAACGTACGGGCATGGAAATGAAGCGGCTTGTCATCGCCCGGCGGGCCGCCGAGGTGATCCCGGTCATGGAAGACAGCGGGCTGTTGGAAATCACGACCGGCGGCGTGTCCAAAGTGGCTGATTTCAAGGCGTTTCGGAGCCTGGACTCCGAAGCCGAGGAGACTCGGGCCGCGCCCTTGTGTTTTGCGGTTCTGGCCGGGTTCGTTGACGAGGACCTTGACCGTATCGCGGACCGGTTTCGTCTATCGAACGCTGATCGCACGCGCATGCACCAGGCGCTTGGGGTCGCATTACTGGTTGACGCGGAATTGGGACCCGATGACATGACAGAGCTGGTCTATCGCCACGACCGGTCGGCTGTCATTGACGGACTTTTGGCCGTTTGGGCCCGCCGGCGGGCGCAGGAGAGCGACCCATCCGCGGACACCTGGTTTCGAAACACTCTGGCGTTGGTGCGTTCGGTGACGGTCCCGGTGTTTCCGGTCCGCGGCTCGGATTTGATCGCCCGCGGTGTCGCGCCCGGGCCCGTGATCAGCGCTGTTTTGACGGACCTGGAAAAACGCTGGATTGAAAGCGGCTTCGAATTGGACAAGGGCGCTCTTCTGGCCACGTTCAAACACTAATCCGCAATGCCATGGTGGAGGTGGTGGCTTAAGGCCATTTCACAACGGGTGGCATGGAGGACAGGATGGATGCCACGTTGCCGCCAGTCTTGAGCCCGAAGATCGTGCCCCTGTCGTAAAGCAGGTTGTATTCGACATACCGGCCCCGGCGCACGAGTTGTTCCTCGCGCTGCGCGTCGGACCAATCGGTCTCATAGTTGCGCCGGACGAGGTCCGGATAGATGGCCAAAAACGCCCGTCCGACATCCTGGGTGAAGGCGAAGTCCGCGGCCCAGTCCCCGCTATGAAGATAGTCGTAGAAGATCCCGCCGATTCCGCGCGGCTCATTCCGGTGCTTGAGAAAAAAGTACTCGTCACACCAGGTTTTGTAGGCGTCATAGTCGGCAACGTTATGGGCGTCACAGGCGGTTTTCATCGCCGCATGAAACGCCACTGTGTCCGGGTCTTCCTGAGTCCGGCGGGCGTTCAGAACCGGTGTCAGATCGGCGCCGCCGCCGAACCACTGCCGCGTGGTGACGACCATGCGTGTGTTCATATGGACAGCCGGAACATTCGGATTTTGAGGATGGGCGATCAGACTGATGCCGGACGCCCAGAACCGCGGATCTTCATTGGCACCCGGGATCTGGCCGCGGAATTCGGGGGAAAACTCCCCGTGCACCGTTGAGATATGAACGCCGACCTTCTCGAACACCCGACCGTGCATCATGGACATGACGCCGCCGCCGCCTTTTTCGCCGGAGCTGTCCGTCCGCTCCCAGGGCGTGCGCTCGAACCGTCCCGGCGCCATGTCCTTCAGGGGGGCGTTGCGTTCGCCCAGGTCGTCTTCCAGCACCTCAAAACTCGTGCAGATATCATCCCGAAGTTGCTTGAACCAGGCGGCGGCTGCCGTTTTTTTGGCGTCAAGATCGTCTGGAAGCGGACCACCACGGTGTTCGGGAGAAGGCGCGTTCATGAATGGTTCCTTGTTAGTTTGTTCAACGGCTCTGGGCGGCCGCCTTGTCACGTCTCGTGGACACTAGCACCGGCCGTGCTGGGCGGAAAAGAACCGGTTTGCCGGAGCGCTTCGCCGAGGACAATCCCCGCCGACACGGCAACATTGATCGAACGCATCCCCGACGCCATGGGAATCGTCAGGCGTGTATCGGCTATTTCGTGAACGCTCGCAGGGACGCCGGACGATTCCCGTCCAAGGAGAAGGATGTCCCCGGGCTGAAACTCGAAGCAGGTGTATGTCGTGGTGCTTTTCGTGGTCAGAAGGACCAGCCGGCGGTTTTTCTCCCGGCGCCAGGCGTCAAAGCTGTCGAAATCGATGTGGCGGACGAGCCGCGCCCGCTCCAGGTAATCCATTCCGGCGCGCTTTAACGACGCATCGGACAGCGGAAAGCCGGCCGGCTCGATGAGATGTAGGTCCACGCAAAGACAGGCGGCGAGGCGCATCAAGGTACCGGTGTTTTGGGGAATGTCGGGCTGGTAAAGCGCAAGATGCGGCACGTCGGGTGTCCAAATCGAAGCTGGTTCCCCATGTCGTTACCATGCGTGCCTGGTTCTGTCAGGCGCAGGATCCGATGTCCGTCTTTCCTTCGTCCGATCGGCGCCCTACGCTTAGACGCCGGGAGCCTGATGATGGAGCACGCGATTGCGGCGCCTCTTTGAGCTGTTTGAAAAGTGGATTGATCCGTTTCGCGAGCGCGGCTTGGCCACGCCGCCAAAAACAGGGCTGGCGTTCCTGGTTTACTTTGTCCGCCAGGTCAGATGGCCGTTCGCGTTGATGCTGGTCCTCGGCGGGATAACGGCAATCATCGAAGCCTCGATCTATTCTTTTATCGGCGACATCGTCGATATGCTGCAAAGCGATCAACGGGCGACCTTTTTCCAAACCCATGGGCCGGCCCTGTTGCTGATGGTGTTTGTGGTCCTGGTTTTACGCACACTTGTTACCACTTTGACCGCCCTGGTCGAAGAACAGACTGTGGTGCCGGGATTTTACAACCTGGTGCGCTGGCAATCGCACCAGCAGGTCATGGGCCAGAGCCTGTCGTATTTCCAAGACGATTTTTCCGGCCGGATCTCGCAGAAGGTCTGGCAGGCCGGGCAGGCGGCGGGCGAATTCATGATCACCTTGCTGCAGACGGCCTGGTACATCTTTGTCTATGCCCTGACCACGCTGTTGCTGGTTGCTGACCTTGATTGGCGCCTGGGCGGCTTGGTCGGCGTCTGGCTTGCGGCTTTCTGCGTCGTCGCCTGGCATTTCGTCCCAAGGGTCAGGGTTGAGGCCAAGAATGTCGCGCATGCGGCCTCCGGCGTCACCGGCCGCCTTGTCGATACCTATTCCAACATCCAGACCGTCAAGTTGTTTGGCACCCCGGACGGGGAAAACCGCGGCGTGCACGCGGCGTTTTCAAACTTCCTCGTGCGGTTAAAGACCTTCACGCGGACACTCACGTCGGTCCGGGTCGTCATGTCGGCCCTCAGCGGAACCATGATCGTCCTGATTGCCGGGCTCGCGCTGTCGTTTTGGCAGCAAGGCCTCATCAGCGCTGGGCACGTGGCCTTCACGCTCGGATTGATCCTGCGCCTCAATCTGCTCTTGAACCGCATGCTCGGCCAATTGAACGGCTTGTTCCGCAATATGGGCACGCTCCAGGACAGCGTCGACATGATCGTCAAGCCGGTGACGGTCAGCGATTGCCCGGGTGCGAAGGTCCTTGCCGATGTGGAAGGTGCGATCGACTTCAACAACATCAGATTTCACTACGGCAGAGACGGCGGCGTAATCGACCGATTAAACCTGACGATCCGCCCTGGTGAACGGGTCGGGATTGTCGGGCCGTCCGGCGCGGGAAAGACAACGCTCGTCAGCTTGCTGTTGCGGTTCTACGACCCGGAAAGCGGCACGGTCTTGATCGACGGGACCGATATCCGAGACGTGACCCAACAATCCCTGCGCCAGCAGATCGGGATGGTAACCCAGGACGTTTCCCTCCTGCACCGGTCGGTCAGGGAAAACATCCTCTACGGCCGCCCAGGGGCCACGGACGCCGAAATGCTCGACGCCGCCCGGCAGGCCCACGCAGATACGTTCATCGCGGGCCTGGCCGACGCGAAGGGCCGGCGCGGCTTTGACGCGCATGTTGGTGAGCGCGGTGTCAAATTGTCCGGCGGCCAGCGCCAGCGGATTGCCATTGCGCGCGTGCTTTTAAAAAACGCGCCGATCCTGGTTCTCGACGAAGCCACGTCCGCGCTCGATTCGGAGATCGAAGCGGCCATTCAGGACAACCTTCAGGATCTGATGAAGGGCAAGACCGTGATCGCGATCGCGCACCGGTTGTCGACCATTGCCGCCATGGACCGGCTCATCGTTATGGATGGGGGCGCCATTGTTCAAGACGGTCCGCACGAGACTCTGCTGCGCGACACCGGCGGTCTCTACGGTCAATTGTGGGATCGTCAATCCGGCGGATTTCTTGATCCATCGGCGCGCGGCACCCGAGAAGTTGCAGGCGTTTGACCGCCAAAACGGCGTGCTGTTGTCCCCGCACTCTTTTTCCCGTTTTGATCCAACCCTTTCGCAGGCGCGTAGGCTGGGCAACTCTGGTGGGGAACCCATGGTCCAATATCTTGTCGCATACATCACAACCGCGCTTGTCTTCTTGAGCATCGATTACGTCTGGCTGACGCAGGTTGCGACGCGGTTTTATTTCGATCGGATCGGACACCTCCTTATGGACAAGCCGAACCTGGCGGCGGCTGGAGCCTTCTATGTTATCTATGTGATCGGAATTGTTGTTTTCGCCGTCGTGCCGGCGTTGAAATCCGACAGTGTTCTGACCGCGCTCATTTTTGGCGCGTTGTTTGGTTTCTTCACCTACGCCACGTACGACGTCACGAACTATGCGACGCTGCGCGGATGGCCCGTCATCGTCATGGTCGTCGACATCACATGGGGGACCTTTCTCGGTGCTGTTTCCGCGGTCTCCGGGTTTTACCTCACGCGCTTCATCACCGGCGGGACACCGTAAGCAGCTCTGACCTTTGCTGGTGTAGTGGACGTTGGTTCAATGTCTGGGTGTCGCATTCGGGCAACGCTTGTCGGTTTTTTCAGGTGGTCGCGCACTGCAAGGTTTCTTTAAGCCGCACCGTCAGCTACACCTATGTCGGGCGCTTTGGGCGTCACTATGCCTATTTTGATCGAACACCAACCGGGGAGGGTCTGTATGCACATTCATTACACCGCAGATACCGCCGGTTGCCGCGTGCAGCGCCCAAGGCCAGCGTTTACCTTCTAAAACGCCCGCCGTTCTCGATCTAACTCAAACTTCCTGACGCCAGGCAACAAGCCACCGATTTGAATTCCGTGTGCTGCGGTCCGCAAGGTCGGTCCGTCCTGCTGGCGTCCTCTTGAGTCATTGCTTTCGGAGTAGACCTATGTCTGTCCGGTATCCCTATGATCCGTTCGCGCTGCCCGAGCGACCGGACATTTCCTTGCTTGAGCGGGCGAGTCCGGCACCGCGCCAGAGCCGGTTGGTTGCCGGCCTGGCTGCGGTCGGTGGATTTTCGGCGGCAGCGTTCGGGTTGGGCTGCGTGCTGTTCGTGCCGGTTTTGATCGGCGAACTCGGCCGCATCGACGCGTTGATTGTGTCCGGCGAAACGGTTCCTACCTATTCGTTTGCCGGTCGATTGCGCGACCTGTTTTTCGGCACGCTGATCCTGTCGGTCGCGATCGTCAGTTTCTTGGCCGCCGCGGCCCTGTCTTCAGGCCCCATGTATCGTCCGGACGCCACGCGCCCGGGCCACCGACCTCTTTCCAAACGCGGCCGTTCCAAGGCCACGGCAACAACGGCCCGAAAGGTGAAACATGTTCAAGCGGTTTGAAAACCTGCTCGATCCGTTCGAGGACCGGTCGCTCGATGTGCCGCCGAAGGGTTTTTGGGCGTTTTGCTGGTTCTACACCAAGCCGGTCTGGCCGATCCTTGCCGTCGTGTCCATCCTGTCGGGCGTCGCCGCGGGCCTTGAAGTGTTCATCTTCACGTTTCTCGGCGATCTGGTGAATTGGTTGATCGATGCCGATCCGGACACCTTCTTGTCCGACAACTGGCCGCAGCTCCTGGCCATGGCGATTGTCATCCTGGTGATCTATCCGATCTTTGAAGCCGCTTGGCAGCTCCTGTTTCACCAGGGCCTCATGGGAACCTATCCCATGTCGATCCGCTGGCGCGTGCATCGCTATTTGCTGCGCCAGAGCGTCTCGTTCTACCAGGACGATTTTGCCGGCCGGATCGCGAACAAGCTGATGCAAACCGCGCTCGCGGTCCGGGAAGTGGTCACGCGGATCGCCGACATCTTCGTCTATGTGGGGGTCTATTTCAGCGCTGCCGTGGTGGTCGTGGCCGGCGCGGACTTGTGGCTGAGCCTGCCCTTTATGATGTGGCTGGTTGCCTACATGCTGGTTCTGCGCCTGTTTGTGCCGAAACTGCGGGACACGTCCAAGGAGCAGGCTGATGCCCGGTCCATCATGACCGGCCATGTGGTCGACGCGTACACCAACATCGCCACGGTAAAGCTGTTTTCCCATGCCGACCGCGAGGAGACCTACGCCCGGAATTCGATGACGAGTTTTCTCGATACGGTCTTCCGGCAGATGCGCTTCGTCACCTTGCTCAACATCAGCCTGACCGCGATCAACATGGGGCTTCTGGCGGGCGTCGGCGGATTGTCGATTATGCTTTGGCAATCGGGTGCGGTCACGACCGGCGATATTGCGATCGCTGTGGCGCTGGTGTTGCGGATCCAGGGCATGTCGCAATGGATTTTGTGGGAAGTGTCGGGGCTTTTTGAAAACATTGGCACCGTCCAGGACGGGATTGCCACCATCTCGCGCGACCGGGACGTGGTGGACGCGCCGTCGGCCAAAAGCCTTGAAGTCACGGCCGGTCAAATCCGGTTTGAGGGCATTCGGTTCCACTACGGCAAAAGTGCCGGAGTGATTGAGGACCTCGATCTCATGATCCGGCCTGGCGAGAAAATCGGCCTGATCGGCAGGTCCGGCGCAGGCAAGTCGACCCTGGTCAACCTGTTGCTGCGTTTTTACGACCTGGAGGGCGGGCGGATCCGCGTCGATGGGCAGGACATCAGCCAGGTGCGGCAGGACGACCTGAGATCGATGATCGGCGTGGTGACACAAGACACGTCGCTTTTGCACCGTTCGATTGCCGAGAATGTCTCCTACGGCCGTCCGGATGCCGATGCGGAAGATATCATCGCGGCGCTTCAAAAGGCCCATGCCTGGGAGTTCGTGCAGGATCTTTCCGACCAGGCCGGCCGCACCGGTCTGAACGCCCATGTCGGTGAACGCGGGGTCAAGCTGTCCGGCGGCCAGCGCCAGCGGATCGCCATTGCGCGCGTTCTTTTAAAGAATGCACCGATCCTGGTCCTCGATGAGGCCACGTCGGCGCTCGATTCTGAGATCGAGACGGTGATCCAGGACAGCCTGTTCGATCTCATGGAGGGCAAGACGGTGATTGCCATCGCGCACCGTCTGTCGACCATTGCCGCGATGGACCGGCTGATCGTCCTGGACAAGGGCCGAATCATCGAAGAGGGCACGCACCAGGACCTTTTGGACCGCAACGGCCTTTACGCTCAGCTTTGGTCGCATCAATCCGGCGGATTTTTGTCGGCCGGGCGAGCGGCATAGGCCCATCCAACCTATCCGCGCCGCCGAAAAGGGCGGCGCGGACTCCTTTTGCCTTTTCAGTGAAAAAATAGGGCGGTGCACCTGCGACATTTGCGTTTGGTCCGTTTGTCGATCTGGACAACGGTTCAGAACGGTGCAAAAAGACATCCCGCTCAGACCGGTGCGGGAACTTGCCGCACATGGTCACCGTTGAGACCTGCTCTGTGCGTCCTAGCCTTCTGTCAAAGACCAGAAAGCCAGAACGCACACATGCGGGCTTTCGGTTCAGGTTGAACAGGTATTCAAGAGGACGCGACCTTGGCAAATACGGATCAGGCGGACCCGAACCGCCGCGACTTCCTCTACATCGCGACCGGCGCTATGGGCGTTGTCGGGGCCGGCGCAGTGGTTTGGCCCTTCATCGATCAGATGAACCCCGACGCCTCGGCATTGGCACTGGCCTCGGTGGAGGTCGACGTGTCGGCCATTGAAGAAGGTCAATCAATTTCGGTCCAGTGGCGTGGCAAGCCGGTGTTTATCCGGTATCGGACGGCCGCAGAGATCGAAGAGGCGAACGCCGTTTCTTTGGATGAACTGCCGGACCCGCTGGCGCGGAACGCAAACCTCCCATCGGACGCGCCCGCGACCGACGAGAACCGGGGTGCCGAGGGCGCCGAGCAATGGCTCATTCAGGTTGGCGTGTGCACGCATTTCGGCTGCGTTCCGATCGGTGACGCCGGCGAATACAATGGTTGGTTCTGCCCCTGCCATGGATCGCACTACGACACGGCCGGCCGTATCCGGAAGGGTCCGGCGCCGGAGAATCTACTTATCCCGCCGTTTGAGTTCGTTGAAGAAACGATGATCAAGATCGGCTGACGGCCAGAGTTTGAGGAGAAACCCATGGCTGGACATTCCAATTACGTGCCGCAGAGCGCGGCCGCGAAGTGGCTTGAAAGCCGCTTGCCGGTCATTTCGCTCGTTCGCGGTTCATTTGTCGACTTCCCGACGCCGAAGAACCTGAATTACTGGTGGACCTTCGGCGGCATCCTGTTCTTCGTGCTGATCGCGCAGATCCTGACCGGCGTCGTGCTTGCCATGCACTACACCGCGAGCGCGGCATCCGCGTTTAACAGCGTCGAACACATCATGCGCGATGTGAATTTCGGCTGGCTGCTGCGCTATTTGCATTCCAATGGCGCGTCGATGTTCTTCATCGCCGTCTACATCCATATTTTCCGCGGTCTTTATTACGGCTCCTACAAGGCGCCGCGCGAGATTTCGTGGATCCTGGGCGTGATCATCTTTCTGCTGATGATGGCGACCGCGTTCATGGGCTACGTCTTACCGTGGGGCCAGATGTCCTTTTGGGGTGCAACCGTGATCACGAACCTGTTCTCCGCGCTGCCGCTGGTCGGCGAGGCCGTGGTGACCTGGTTGTGGGGCGGATTTGCGGTGGACAATCCGACGCTGAACCGCTTCTACTCGCTGCACTACCTGCTGCCGTTCATGATCTTCGGCGTGGTGCTGCTGCATGTGTGGGCCTTCCACACGACCGGCAACAACAACCCGACAGGTGTTCAACCGAAATCGAAGCAGGACACGATTCCGTTCCATCCGTACTACACGATCAAGGATTTGTTCGCGATCGTCGTCTTCATGATCCTGTTTGCCTGGTTCGTGTTTTACACACCCAACTATCTGGGTCATGCGGACAACTACATCCGGGCAAATCCGCTGGTGACGCCGTCGCACATTGTTCCCGAATGGTATTTCCTGCCGTTCTACGCGATCTTGCGGGCAGTGCCCGACAAGCTGGGCGGCGTCGTGTTGATGTTCGGGGCGATTGCGGTCTTATTCATTCTGCCGTGGCTTGACACGTCCAAGGTCCGCTCCGGCGCCTATCGTCCGCTGTTCAAGCAGTTCTTCTGGATCTTCGCCGCCAACTGCGTCGTGCTCGGCTATCTCGGCGCGATGCCGGCAGAGGGCTGGTATGTGGTGTTCTCGCAAATCTGCACCGCCTACTACTTCGCCCACTTCCTGGTGATCCTGCCGTTGCTTGGTTTCCTTGAACGCCCAACACCCTTGCCGGCCTCCATTTCGGAATCCGTTCTCAAAGGTGGCGGGTCCGGGACACCGGTGGGTGCGGCAGCCGCACCCGAAACGAAATAACGAGCCTGGTCAGGAGTTTAAGGAAGAATGAGCACCATGATCAAAATGGTTCGTGCATTGACGGCTGCCGCGGCTCTCGCGGTCGCCGGCCCGGCCCTTGCCGCCGGGGACCACAAGCCGAATATCGAAGAGTACAGTTGGTCGTTCGCCGGCCCGTTCGGCACTTTCGACCGCGGTCAGCTGCAGCGCGGCTTCAAGGTTTACCAGGAAAACTGTGCCGCTTGCCACGGACTGAACCTGGTTGCTTTCCGGAACCTTGCCGAAGAGGGCGGCCCGAGCTTTTCTGAGGATGAGGCGAAGGCCATCGCAGCGGATTACACGGTCGTGGATGGCCCCGATGATTTCGGCGATATGTTCGACCGGCCCGCGATCCTCTCGGACCGCTTCCCGTCGCCGTTCCCGAATGAGCAGGCGGCGCGCGCGGCAAACAACGGCGCCTACCCGCCGGACTTTTCGCTGCTGGCGAAGGCGCGGGCCGCAAAGCGCGGTCTGCCGTGGTTCCTGTTTGATCCGTTCACGCAATATGCGGAGAACGGACCGGACTACATCGTGTCGCTGCTAACCGGTTATGTCGATGCGCCGGACGACCTGGAAGTGCCGGACGGCCAGTACTACAACGATGCGTTCCTCGCCGGTCAGTTCATCTCCATGGCACCGCCTCTGTTCGAGGAAGCTGTGGAGTATACGGACGGCACACCGATGACCGTCGAGCAGTATGCCAAGGACGTTGCCGCGTTTATGATGTGGGCGGCTGAACCCCATTTGGAAGAGCGCAAGAAGCTAGGGTTCCGGGTCATGATCTTCCTGATCGTGTTCGCCGGGATGCTCTACTTCACCAAGGAAAAGCTCTGGCGCAACGTGGCGCACTGAGCCGCCACTCACTGGAGTGCGAAACGGGCCGCCGCGCGATCGGCGGCCTTTTTTGTGTCTGGGGTAACGGGTCCGAATTTCCCGTTTGACAGCGGCCGGGACCGTTGACCTATATCAGGGACCACATGTTGGTTGGGGGATGTTCATGGCGAAATCGGTGTTGGGTGTGGTCGGCGGTTCAGGCATTTACGACCTGCCCGGCCTTGAGCAGTCTGAGTGGGTGAGCGTTGATAGTCCGTGGGGCGAGCCGTCCGACCAGGTCCGGATCGGTTTGATTGACGGGCTGAAGGTCGTGTTCCTGCCGCGCCATGGCCGCGGGCATGTCTATGCCCCGTCGGACATCAACTACCGCGCCAACATCGATGTCTTGAAACGCTGCGGGGTCACGGATCTGGTTTCCGTTTCGGCCTGTGGCTCTTTGAAAGAGGAGCTGGAGCCCGGCACCTTTATTCTTGTGGATCAGTTCATCGACCGGACATTTGCGCGCGAGAAGAGCTTTTTCGGCGCCGGGTGCGTGGCGCATGTGTCCATGGCCTATCCGGTCAGTCCCAAGCTGGTTGATACGGTTGAAATGGCGGCGCGGGCGGAGGATCTCAAATACCGGCGGGGCGGCACCTATCTGGCGATGGAGGGCCCGCAATTTTCCTCGCTCGCCGAAAGCCACCTTTACCGCGCCTGGGGATGTGATGTCATCGGCATGACCAACATGCCCGAGGCCAAGCTCGCCCGCGAGGCGGAGATCTGCTATGCGACCGTCGCCATGATCACAGACTACGACAGTTGGCACCCCGATCACGGTGAAGTCGATATTCAATCCATTCTGAAGGTCCTTCACGACAATGCGTCGAATGCGCAGCGCCTGGTCGCGCGTATTGCCCGGGATGTGCCACGCGAGCATCCCGTGTGTCCGATCGGCTCGGACACCGCGCTTGAATATGCGCTCATGACAGCCGCGGAGGTTCGCGATCCGGAGCTGGTCGCCAAACTCGATGCGGTCGCTGGCCGCCTGTTGAATGCGTCTTGAGCGGTCACATCCAGCACGGCGAATTTCGGCGCAAATCAGCTGGAACTTGTTATAAGCGAGCGCCTAAACGCCGGGCCGCCGTGTACGGATAAGACAGAGATTAAACTTGAGTGAGCATTCGATGACCGAACAGACGGTACAGGACGAACTCGTTGCCGCCATTCGCACCATCAAGGACTATCCGACAGACGGGATCCTGTTTCGCGACATTACGACACTTTTGGGCAATGCCCGCGCGTTCCGCCGGGCCGTCGATGCGCTGGTTCAACCGTGGGCCGGCTCAAAGGTCGAGCAGATTGCCGGTATCGAGGCCCGCGGATTTATCCTGGGCGGCGCGGTTGCGCATCAGCTCTCGGCCGGGTTCGTGCCGATCCGCAAGAAGGGCAAGTTGCCGCACGAGACGGTTCGCATCGCGTATTCCCTCGAATACGGTCTCGATGAAATGGAAATGCACAAAGACGCCATCGTGCCAGGCGCGAAAGTGATTGTGGTCGACGACCTGATTGCGACGGGCGGCACGGCGGAAGCAGCCTGCAAGCTTTTGAATTCCATGGGCGCAGACATCGTTGCCGCATGTTTCATCGTCGACCTGCCGGACCTTGGCGGCCGTAAGAAAATCGAGGCGCTCGGTGTACCGGTCCGAACCCTGGTCGAGTTTCCCGGGCACTAGTATTTACGACATGTGCCTCTTTGGAGACTGGGGCGGACACAGCGCGCCGGCGCCACATCGGGCCGTCTTGACCTTCGCCCTCAAATCGTAGCTTATCTTTCTTGGTCACTTTGGATGAAATGCCCGGCGCCCTTATGTCGTTGAATGCGGCGCCGGTCGATCCGCCCCCCGCATTTAAGCCCATGCCGCGCAGAGGAGGAGTTTATGTCCGTCACCGTTCGCGCCATCAAAGACGAAGATCATGCAGCGGTGCACCAGCTTTTGACGGAGCGCTGGACCGGACCGGAAATCATGCTGGACGGGGACGTGGTCGATGCGTCGCGGCTGCCAGGATATGTGGCGTTCGCGGGTCCGGATCTGGTGGGGCTGGTGACGCTCATCAAGCGGCCGGCGGAATGGGAAATCCTCACGCTCGACAGCTTGAGCCGGTGGGCAGGGACCGGCACCATGTTGCTGGACGCCGTCGTGGAAGAGGCGCGATCCTCTGGCATCTCACGCCTGACGGTGCGCACCTCCAACGACAACCTCGATGCGTTCCGGTTTTATCAGCGGCGCGGATTCCGGCTGGAGCGGATCGCGCAAGGGGTGATTGACGCCGAACGCGAGCTGAAGCCGGAAATTCCGCTCAGGGGAGACTACGGCATTGAGATCCATGACGAGGTGCTGTTTGCCCGGGCGCTCTAAGCCCTAAGACCCGGCGAAGCCGGCCGGCGCTCGACCAACACTTTGCTCTTGAAAGAAAAAACCGTGTCGCCGTGCTGGTTGATGCCATGGTTCTCGGCAAAGATCAGGCCCCATTCGGGCCGGCTTTTGAGCGCGCGTTTTCCGGTGACCACATTGCTGAATGCCACTGTATCGCCCGCGTAGACCGGCTTGAGCCATTTCAGGTCCTCAAATCCGGGGGAGGGGCCTTGCCGGGCAACATCCTGGCCCGCTTCGGTGGCCGCCCGCTCATCGGCCTGCCGGCGGGCGATGAACAGTTTCATGTAGACGGCACCGGTGTGCCATCCGGACGCGCACAGCCGCTTGAAATGGGTCTTTGCAGCGGCTTCTTCGCTAAGGTGGAACGCTTGCGGGTCGAATTTTCTGGCGAACCGTTTGATTTCGGCGGCTGAAAACGTGTAGCTGCCGAGATCGAGGCGGTCGCCGATCGAAACATCCTCAAAAAAGGCGGTCATGCGCCGGCGGTCCGTTTCAGAAACAAGATCGGGCTTTCCTCGCTCATCACCAGCGCACCGGTTTGATTGTGCACGCGGATCGCAATTGTCACGAGGCCGAGATCCGGCTTGGATTTTAAAGGGCGTATGGCAAGGACTTCGGCCGTCGCCGCTATTATATCGCCTGGGTGAACTGGCCGCTTCCAGGCGAGTTCTGTGATCCCCGGCGACCCTTGGCTGTGACTGCGCGATAACAGGCCATCGCACAAAAGCCGCATGGTCAAGGCTGCTGTATGCCAGCCAGAGGCGGCCAGCCCTCCGAGCAGGGATTGATTTCCGGCGTGTTCGTCCAGATGAAATGGCTGCGGATCGAACTCTGCCGCGAAGTCGACAATATCGTCGCGCGATACGGTGTAAGACCCTAGGTCGAAAGTTTGGCCGGGGTGGAAATCGTCGAAATATAGAGAATCGCTCATAGACTTCGTTTATCGCATTGCCTTTCCGTTTGCGAGGCACCGGATCGACCTTCCGCACAAGGTGGTCACTGTCTCCGGCTGGATCGGCAATGAATGGTGCGGACTATTACCGGATACGCCGCTTCCCTTCGTATAATTTGCAAGGGGCGCCAGTATGTCTATAATGATACTCATCACCAAAAAAATCTGGTTGTCTCCGCGAAACTTCTTTCTCGGAAACTATCTTTCATTGTGGGAAATTCAGTAAATGCAAAATAAAGCTTTGGAAACAGCGGAGTCTATTTCGGATATTGCCTTTGGTTTCATGGGGTCCAAGGCGCTTTTCGCGGCATTACATGTCGACCTCTTTTCGGTTCTGTCTGAAGCCGTTCTGTCCGCGGAGGCCGTCGCCGCCCGAACCGACCTCGATGTGGACCGGGCGACCACGCTTTTGACAGCGCTCACCGCCCTTGGTCTCGTGCGTCACGAAAACGATGGGTATTCCAATTCGCCTGCCGCTGAAGCGTTTTTGGTCAAAGGTCGCAAATACGATTTCGGCGACTATCTGCGGCTTCAGATTGACCGGCAGATGTATCCGTTCATGACCCAATTGAACGAGGCGTTGACCGATGATCTGCAAGAGGGGCAGATCGCGTCCTATGCCCAGTGGTTTGCCGATCCCGATGAAGCCCGCCTTTACTCCAGGTCACAGCATGCCGGTTCGCTTGGACCCGGGCGCAGCCTTGCCAAGATGGTCGACTTAAGCGCGGCGCGGCGGTTGCTTGATATTGGCGGCGGGACCGGTGCGTTTTCAATTTCGCTGTGCTCGGCTTATCCCGGCCTGTCCTCCACAATCGTGGACTTTCCGACCGTCGCGGATGTCGGCCGGGAATTCATCGAGGCGGAAGGAATGGCGGATCGGATTGCCTATCAATCTGGCAACGCATTAACTGATCCGTGGCCGGCGACCGCCGATGCGGTGCTGATGTCCTATTTGTTTTCCGGTGTTCCGGGTGAGGCGATCCCGGTGCTTGTCCGCCGCGCCTACGACACGCTGACGCCAGGCGGGCACTTCATGGTCCACGATTTCATGGTTGACGACAATCGCGAAGGGCCCAAGCTTGCCGCGCTTTGGCAATTGCAGCACACGGCGTTCAATCCGCATGCAAAGTCCATCACAAGTGATTACGTGGCCGGACTGATGGAGGGGGCGGGGTTCACCGGCATCGAGGTGTCGGTGATGATCCCCGGCATGACCATGCTGGTTGTTGGCCGCAAGCCCGCCTCCTGACCCACCCCGGACGGCCGGCGATCAGTCGTAGTAAATCTCGTTGTCGTCCAGATAGACATTGCTGGCGGCGCAAATGTCGATGGCAATCGGCTCGTCCATGACCTCTGAGTCATCCGCGCCGAGCCAGCCAACCTGAAAAAACTGATCGCAATTGCCGGTGTCGGCGTAAAACTGTGCCTGCATGGACTCGCCTGGACTGATGAATTGGCTGAGCCAGTTCTCGCTCCAGCCACTGCCGTCATTCGTGTAGAAGCCGACGACCACGTTGCCCTGGGTGTTGTTGTAGACTTGGAAATATCCCTCAGAGCCGGTTCCCTGAGCAAGCGCCGCGCCTGCCGTTCCAGCAAAAACAAATGCGAAAACCGTCATTGATTTAAAGAGTTTCATGTGTCTGTTCCCCCCGCCTGCGGCCGAAAAGGGCCGTCAGATTTCGCCCATCACTAAGCCACGCCCATGTTGGGGCCGCAATTGAAAATCCATAATCATTGGCATATTTGTCAGGTGAAGCCCTCACAACGGCCACACCACCAAAATGGTCGGGATTGAGACGGCAAGGACCAGTCCCTCCAGCGGCAGGCCCATCCGCCAGTAGTCGCCGAATTGATACCCACCGGGGCCCATGATGATCGTATTGTTCTTGTGGCCGATCGGCGTGAGGAAGGCGCACGAGGCCGCAACCGCGACGCCCATCAGGAAGGGGTCCGGATTGACCCCGAGCGTTTCGGCGATCTGCACGCCGATCGGAGCCGCGATAAGGCAGGTCGCAACGTTGTTGAGAAAGTCCGACAGCGTCATCGTCGCCACCATCAACAAGGTCAGCGTCACCCAGGCCGGCGCCTCGGCGGTGAGGGCTACGATCCCGCCGGCCACCAACTGCGCGCTGCCGGAGGCCTCGAATGCCTGTCCGAGCGGGATCAACGCGCCCAGAAGCACGATCACCTTCCACTCCACGGCTTCATAGACCTCTGAGCCGCTGATCAATCCGGCCGCGGCATAAAACACGGCACAGGCGGCGAGCGCGACCGGCAGATAAGCAAGGCCCGCGACGGTGGCCGCGATGGCAAGGGCAAACCCGGCGATGGCGAGCCATGCTTTGTTGCGCTGGACGATGTCGGTATGCCGGCCCTCCAGCGGCAGCATCCCCAGCCATGTGCTGGCCGCCTCGATGCGATCTGGGGTGCCCAAAAGGAGCAGCACGTCGCCAGGTTCGATCACCATATGACGAACACGGGACTGGACCCGGCGGCCCTGGCGCGAGATCCCGAGTAGCGTGACGCCGTGGCCATAAAGAAGCCGGACGCTGAAGGCCGTACGCCCGGCTATACGGGCGCCATCTGGAACAATGGCTTCCTTCAGAGTTAAACTTCCCCCGGTTATCCCGTCCTTGTGCTGTTCAGAGCCGGCGAAGTCGAGTTTTGCTGCGCCCATGAACGCTTCGATCGCCTTGGGGTCCCCCTCGACAATCAGGAAATCGCCGGCCCGGATGGGTTCGCGGCGGGCAAATCCCCAAAGCCGGCGGCCATGGCGGATCAAGCCGATGAGGTTTACGTCCTTCTTATCGGCCAGCGGATAAAGGTCGCCGACCGTCGTCCCTTCTTCCAGGCTGGAGGCATCGACTTTGAGCTCGGCAACATAAAGGTTTTCTTCAGGATCTTGTGAGTCTGGCGCATCCTGGAACCGTTTGGGCAGGAGCCGCCAGCCGACCAGGGCGACAAACAGAATGCCTGCGACCGCGACGGCCAGCCCGACCGGCGCGAAGTCGAACATGTGAAACGGCGCGCCGAGCGCATCCTGGCGGTACTGTGCGATGACGATGTTCGGCGGTGTGCCGATCAACGTGATCATGCCGCCCAGAATCGTCGCAAAAGATAGGGGCATCAGCGAGAGGCCGATGGCACGGCCCGCCTTTTTGGCCGCCTCCAGATCAAGCGGCATGAGCAGGGCGAGGGCCGCGACATTGTTGATGATGGCAGACAGACCCGCACCGGCCACGGACATCAATCCGATATGGCCGGACAGGCCACGTTCCGCGGACAGAAGCTTTCCGGCGAGAAGTTCAATCGCACCGGACTTTGTCAGACCGCGCGAGACGATCAGAACCAAAGCAATAATGACAACGGCCGGATGCCCGAAGCCGGAAAAGATCGCGTCGGAGGGCACCAGACCGGCGAGCGCCGCGACGATCAGCGCGGAAAAAGCGACCAGGTCATAACGGATGCGGCCCCAGATCAGCAGTCCGAACACGGCAGCGAACAGGGCGAACAAGAAGGTTTGGTCTGATGTCACAGAATAGGTCCCACCGTCACGGAAGCTTGAACTGAATGGGACCGGCAGAAAGATTGCAAGGCGTATGACGCACAAATCCAGCAGTGTGCCGCGGCAACCGGTTCTTTTAAAAACATCAGTTGCGCCGTGGCCCGGGCCGCGTCCGGCCAGCGAACAGAGCGGAGTTGGCATCAATGAGCGCGGCCAAGCGGTCGATCACTGTGCGTACTTCCGGTCTGTGGCGCTCGTCGTCATGCATGACGATCCAGGCGGTGTGGGTGAGTTCGTTGATGACCGGGCCGGCACGTTCCAGAAAGCGATCCCTGTCACCTATAAAGCAGGGCAGAACCGCGCGGCCCGCTCCGCCGCAAGCAAGGTGATAAAGTGTGCTTGGCGTATTTGTCCAGGCAGTGATGGTGATTCCCGGCTGACCGGAGATCCAACGTGCGGACGGCGTCGGCGACGCCTCGCTGTCCAGTGCGACCCAATTGCAGTTTTGCTCCAGATCCAATCCGACCGCACAGTAGGGTGCAAAGGCGACTTCGCCTGCGCGGCGAACCGCAACGTTTCCCGATGTTGGCCGTTCATTGCGAACCGCGACATCTGCTTCCCTGTGAGCGAATTCGACCCGCGACTCGGCCGTCTTGAAACACAGCCGAAAGGGATCGGCCGGGGTCCATATGCTCGAAAGATTGCCGGCGATAAACCGGGACGTGAATGTACCTGCAGACAACACGACCATTGGCAAGCGACGGGCATTGTCCTGCCATTCGGCGATCGATTGTGCTGCGAACTGCATACCGCTCACGCGCTCGAACAGGATCTGGCCGTCTTTTGCCAGCGTGTATCCGGTTTGTCTTCGAACGAACAGCGACCGGCCGGTGGACCGTTCCAGGGCGAGCATGCGGCGCCCAATCGTGGGCGCGCTGAGGCCCGTTAACCGCGCGACCGCGCTCAGGCTTCCAAGACGCGCGACATGATAGAAAAGCTGCAGTTCGTTCCAATTGATATCGTTCATTATTGAAAAGTCCGTTTCGGCGGTGCCTCTACCAATCCACCGCATAAAGGGGCCACTTACCGGTCACAAACCACGTTGATCGGAGGGTGTCGCAATGCTGCACCAATGGACTGTCCTCTATTCACACCTGCTTTCGGTTTCCAGAAACAGAAAACAGGATGCGTTTCAAGACCCGCTGGAACGGCCCGAATGGGAGGCTTTTTTGCCTGTGTTTCTCTGGATGCTGAAATGCGCCAACGCGATGTCACCGCTGGGCGGCACGCGTTTGGGAAAAGCAGAGGAATATCCGCTGGTTGCGGACAAACCGATACGGACCCGGCGCCAAGGGCATCCGGCACTGGTAGTCAAAACAGACGTTCACCGGTGAACGAGTGTTTCAGATATGAACACCGGTCACGATTGGCATCGAACCGGCGTCTTCGTCGGTTGCCGCCGTCAAACCACCTTGACATTCAGCGGGTCGAAGCCGTCGATCCGTCCCTCGAGCCGGTCGCCGCGTTCGACCGGGCCGACCCCGGACGGCGTGCCGGTCAAAATGACATCGCCGGCCGACAGCTCAAAAAAGTCAGACAGGTAGGAAATCATCTCCGGAACCTTCCAGATCATCTGGTTGAGGTCGCCTTCCTGTTTCACCGATCCGTTCACGGCCAAGGTGATTGCGCCATGGTCCGGATGCGCGCCCGAGGCGACCGGCACCAGCGGCGTAATCGGCGCTGAGTCCTCGAAAGCCTTGCCGACCTCCCAGGGCCTCCCAGCCTTTTTCGCTTCGCCCTGCAAGTCCCGGCGGGTCATGTCCAAGGCGACCGCATACCCGAAGACGTGATCAAGTGCACTGTCGACCGGAATATTGCGGCCGCCGGATTTCAAAGCGACCGCCAGTTCGATTTCGTGATGCACATTTTCGGTCTTTGGCGGATAGGGAAAACTGCCGGAGATACTGAGATTGTTCGGATTCTTTTGAAAGAAGAATGGCGCTTCCTTGTCCGGGTCGTGTCCCATCTCCACCGCATGCGCGGCGTAGTTCCGGCCGATGCAGTAGACCCTGCGGACCGGGAATACAGCGCTCGAACCGGACACGGGCAAAGTGGGCACCTGGGGCGCCTCGATGACAAACTCCGGCATGAAACACCTCGTATGGCTCTTTGAACAAATGCTTCGACGACCCTACTGGATTTCCAACCAATCACAACCAATTTTATTATTGTCTCGAATTTTCTTGCATTATCGGATTGATTTCGCCTTAATCGTAATTGATCTGATATTGGTCAACCAATTGCGAGGAAATTGTGCTCACCCGACTGGAGACAAAAGATCGCAATCCGGCCGTCGACGCTCTTCGCGAGTTCATTGCCGGCCGTGAATACGCGCCCGGCGATCGCTTGCCGCCGGAACGCGAATTGATCGGACACTTGAAGGTGACGCGCACGACGCTCCGCAAGGCGCTGGATACCTTGGAGCGGGAGGGCGTCATTTGGCGGCATGTCGGAAAGGGCACTTTCGTCTCCAGCAAGAACGACAGTCTCGAAACCGGTGATCTGGCTGCGGTGGTTCAACAAATCACCCCGGTTCGCATGATGCGTGCGCGTCTTGCGATCGAACCGGCGATCGCCGGCGAGGCGGCCATCAATGCATCCCGCGAGGCGATCGCCCGCATCAAAAAGGCCAAAGACCGCGCCATAGATGCGGAGAGCTGGCCAGAATACGAGACCAACGACGACCTGTTTCATCACGCCATCGCCGAAGCTTCGGACAACATTCTTCTTGTCACGCTTTTCGACCAGCTCAATGCCGTCCGCCGGGCCGTGGCGCTTAATACGGTCATCCGCTATGACGACCGGCCCCCGCGCACGCATACCAGTTTTGCCGAGCATGACCGCATTTACGCCGCCATCGAAGCGCGGGACTCCAAAGCCGCTTACGAGGCCATGCGCCAGCACATCGGGTCGGTTTCGGCCCGCCTGTTTCGGGACATGTGACACGAGGAGTGTGAGACGGCCACAAGAAGCATAACGCCACGGCCAGTGATCGACGTGCGGACACTTGGTCCGTCAAAAAGGGAGGAAATAATGAAAAAACTACTGGGTAAACTCGCAGGACTTGCGGTGGCGGTGCCGCTGGTGGCCGGCTTGATGATGGGTTCCGCTCAAGCGGCGAAGATCAACATCGCCCTTGCCGAAACACCGTCCGACGAGTTGGCGGCGTTCTTTGTCGCGCTTGACCGGGCCAAGGCCGCCGGCCTTGACTACGAGTGGACCGCATTTTCCGACGAGGAACTGGCCATCCAGGCCGTCTTGAGCGGCCAGATGGACATCGGGTTCGGCACGCCTTATGCCGCCATGCAACGGTCCAAAGCTCCGATCCGGATCGTGTTCCAACTGTCCAAATTGAAGTTTTTTCCCGTGACCTCGAAGAAATACGGCAAACTTGAGGATCTCAACGGCGAGCCGATCATGCTGCATTCGCGTGGCGGCGGCACCGATTCCATCGCCAATGTGATTGAGGACAAGCTGAGCATCAAGTTCGGGGACCGGTCCTACGTTCCGGGGTCCTCGAACCGGGTCGCGGCCCTGATGGCCGGTCAGACGGACGCCACCATCGTGGATCTTTCGAACAAGAACAAACTCATGAAACTGGCCAGCGACCGGTTCAACGTGCTGCCGATGTTTGAGGTCGATGCCAGTGATGAGGCATTGTTCGCCAATCTGGACTGGATCAAGAAAAATGAGAATGATGTCGACATCTTCGTGAAAGCTCTGGTCAGCGTATGGCAGGACATGGCCAAGGATCCGACGATCATCAGCCGGGAGACGGATCCGGAAGGACCGATCGGGCAGTTGCCGAAAGAAATCCTCGGCAATTTGGATGAATTCTACTTCGACGCGGTTGAGGGCGGCCTTTACGACCCCAATGGCGGTGGCCGCAAGGCTGCGATGGCCGATCTTGAATGGTACTCCGCGGCCGGCCAGCTCGACGGCGATCCGTCGACCTTGAACATCGAGGACTTCTGGTATCTGGCGCCGCTGGATGCGGCGACCAAGTAAACGGTTAGCGCGGCCGTGAATCTGAGCGGATTTGCGGCCGTCTTCCCCACCATCTTCAGATTGTGGAAGTCAAGTGATGGCAAGCCGTTCGCTTCAGCTTAAGATTCTGTCGGCAGTGGCTGTTTTCGGCGCCTGGCAGATCGCCGGGATGATCCCTGTCAGTTACGCGTTTCCCACCTTCCTGGAATCCATGTCTGCGCTCGGTCGTATGGCCGTCGACGGCTCCTTGTACCAAGCCTATCTGGAAACCTTGAAGCCGCTGGTGGTGGGTGTTGCGATTTCCGCCTTCCTGGGGATCGGACTTGGCCTTTGGATCGGGCTCAGCAGCAAGTTCGACTGGCTGTTTTCGCCGATCTTCATCGTCATGCAGGCCGCACCCCTGGCGGCCCTGATCCCGTTGCTCGTCATGGCTTACGGCATCGGTCTGACCTCCAAGGTTTTTGTTGTCTGCATCATGGCCATGCCTGTCATCGTGCTGAACACGGCCGGTGCTGTTCGGAACACCCCCTCGTCGATTAAGGAGATGGGGCGATCGTTTCTGGGCACCGATGTTGATATCATCTTGAAGATCATCATACCGGCGGCCTCTCCGGTGATTTTTTCCGGCCTTCGCCTCGGCATCTCCGCCGGTTTCATCGGAGCTATCCTCGCGGAACTCAAAATCACGCCGACCGGTGTCGGTGACATCATCACCTACAGCCGGTCGATCGCCGACTATCCCAGCATGTATGCCGCGATCTTCTCAATCATCCTCTTGGCCGTCGTGTTCTTGAACATCGTCGAACGGCTGGAAGCCTATCTCTTTGAAGGAAACGTCCGTGGTTATGCCTCAGATTAAAGACCCGATCGGTCACCTGGAAATGCGGGCGCCTCCCAATGCCGTTGTTGCCCGCGGCGTTTCCAAGACCTATGGCGACGTCGAAGCCTTGAAGAACCTTTCATTGGAGTTTCCAAAGGGCCAGCTAACCTCCCTTCTTGGCCCGTCTGGATGCGGAAAGACGACGCTCTTGAAGATCATCGGCGGTTTGCTTGAGCCGACGGCCGGTGAAATCGAGGTCAATGGAACTCCGGTGAAGGGCCCGGGCCCGGACCGCGCGTTCGTGTTCCAGGATTTCGCGTTGCTGCCCTGGGCCAATGTCCTGAGAAATGTTGCTTTCGGTCTAGAGCTTCGCGGTGCCGCGAAGTCGGAACGTGAAGCCATCGCGGAGAAATACATCGCGGAAGTTGGCCTGTCGGGGTTTGAAAAGGCGTTTCCGCATGAACTGTCGGGTGGAATGCGCCAACGGGTGGGGCTTGCGCGCGCCTTGAGCGTCGATGCGGATGTGTTGCTGATGGATGAACCGTTCTCGGCTGTCGACGAGCAGACGCGCCGCAAGTTCCAGGAAGACCTTCTGCGGCTGGTTCAGAATGAAAACAAGACCTTCATTTTCGTCACGCACTCCATCGAGGAAGCGGTCTATGTGTCGGATCAAATCGCGATTTTGTTGCCGCGCCCGAGCCGGGTTCTAGAGATCATCCGCCCGGCGATCGAGCGGAACAAAAACGTCGACAACATCCGCCGGGACCCGGAGTATCTCGACATCGTCGATAAAATCTGGGCCGCCTTGCGCAGCTACGTGGAGTAGGAGGGGGGCATGACGTTATTCGGCTACCGCCTGCCCGGCATGTCCTCGTTGATCCTGTGGGGGCTGCTTTGGGAAATCGTCGGGCGTTCCGGCATGACCTTTTTCATACCGCCCTTGTCCGAGGTCTTTCTCACACTGTTTGAGGTGATCGGGACGCCGCCGTTCTTGAAAGCCCTTTCGGAAACGAGCTACGCCTTTGCCGCAGGTGTGTTTTTTGCGTTGGTGATCGGCATTCCCGTCGGCATCTTGATGGGCAAGAACCGTCTGGTGGACGAGTTGCTTCTGCCCTGGGTCAACATCTTCCTGAGCGCCCCGCTCACGGCGCTGGTTCCGGTTCTGATGGTGCTGTTCGGCTTCGGCATGCGGTCGATCATCATCACCACGACCTTGTTCGCGATCTGGATCATCATCCTCAATGCCCGGGCGGGCGTGATGCAAATCAACCGGTCTCTGGTGGAAATGGCCCGGAGTTTCGGCGCAACGCCCATGGTCGCGTTTTACAAGATCTATTTCTGGGCGGCACTGCCGGAAATCCTGGGTGGTGTCCGCATTGGCGTCATCCGCGCCGTGAAAGGGGTCATCATCGGCCAGCTGCTCATCTCCATCGTTGGCTTCGGAGCCTTGTTTGAGCTTTATGCCAACAATTTCCTGATGGCGCATTTTTGGGCGGTGCTTGTCGTTCTGTTCGCGCTTGCTTTCACCGTCTCGGAGTTTCTGGCCTATCTGGAACGGAGGGTGTCCTATTACGCCGCGAAACGGTGACCGCGGGCCGCGTTCTGCCGCCGGCAGTCGGTGGCCCGATGGGTGGGTCCGGCTATCCGATTGAGTGACTGCCTGGCGGCGGAAGGCGCCCGGATCGGTTGGTCCGGGCGTTTCTTTATGTATTGAACTTGAACAACAGCACATCGCCGTCCTTGACGACATACTCCTTGCCTTCATCGCGCGCCTTGCCAGCTTCCTTGGCCGGCGTTTCGCCGCCGAGTTCGACGTAGTCGTCAAAGGCAATCGTCTGCGCGCGGATGAAGCCCCGCTCAAAGTCAGTGTGGATGACACCGGCCGCGGCCGGCGCCTTGGTGCCCTCGGTGACGGTCCAGGCGCGGGTTTCCTTCGGTCCGGCGGTGAAATAGGTGATCAGGCCCAAAAGGTCGTAGCCGGCGCGGATCAACCGGTCGAGGCCCGGTTCGTCAAGGCCGATGGTTTCCAGGAACTCAGCCTGTTCGTCGCGGTCGAGCTGCGAGATTTCCGCCTCGATGGCCGCGGAAATGACGACGCAGCCCGCGCCTTCTTCGGCCGCCTTGGCCGCGACTTTTTCCGACAGCGCATTGCCGGTCGCAGCCGAGCCTTCGTCGACATTGCACACATAAAGGATCGGCTTGGATGTGAGCAGATTAAGTCCGTCGAGGATCTTCCGTTGCTCTGCGTCTGGTAGGTCCAAAAGCCGGGCGGGCTTTCCCTCCTGCAAGAGGTCCAGGGCCGCCTCCATGATCGGCAGAACCGCTTTGGCTTCCTTGTCGCCGCCGGTCGCCTTTTTCTTCAGCGGGGCGATGCGCCGCTCCAGGCTTTCCATGTCGGCGACCATCAACTCGGTTTCCACCGTATCGGCGTCCGCGATCGGATCGATGGCGCCCTCGACATGGGTGATATCGTCGTCTTCAAAACACCGCAGCACGTGAACGATAGCATCGACCTCGCGGATATTGGCGAGGAACTGGTTGCCAAGTCCCTCGCCTTTCGACGCGCCGCGCACGAGGCCGGCAATGTCCACGAATGTGATACGGGTCGGAATGACTTCCTTTGACTTTGCGATGCTGCTCAGCGCGGCAAGTCTTGAATCAGGAACGGCAACCTCACCGGTGTTCGGTTCGATCGTGCAAAACGGATAGTTGGCGGCCTGGGCTGCCGCCGTCTTGGTGAGCGCATTGAAGAGCGTGGACTTGCCGACATTCGGCAGCCCCACGATGCCACACTGAAATCCCATGTAAGGTCGCTTTCGGTTCTCAAAACAACGGCGGAGTTGTGCGGCTATGTGCCGGATGCGCGGGGCCGGGTCAAGGCTCGGCGGGCTGTGGAAAGCCTATTGCAGTCCGGGCCGGTCGATGATGCCCTGCCGACAGCCTTTTGGAAGCCGGTCCGCGGCCAGGATGAGCTCGGCGACCGGTGTTTTGGCATCGATCCGGCCACGAAAATTGACCCGGATCTCGACGATCAGAGTGCGCCGGCCATCGGCCGCGCACTTGACTTCGACACGGTCGCCGGCGCCGCGCCCAAAGGCGGCATCAAAGGCCTTGCGGATGTCCCGGCTTTGTAGCGTTTGGCCGACACTGGCGCGGAACAACGCGCCGACCGTTGACCTGTCGATCGTCTCGGTGAGATAGAGCGTGTCGTCGAAATACTCGTCCGCGCCGCCCGCCCCAAAATAGCAGGTGCCGTGCTTGATCCACTCGTGGCGGTGCAGGCTGCTTGCAACACCGGGCATGGCCAGCGCCAAGGCTTCCGCCGTTTCCCGGTCGATGTGCGGCAGAGGCAGATTGTGCCAGTTGTCAGGCCTATCCGCCCGGATGACGGAGTTGGCGACCCCGCAATAGTCATGGCCCTTCGGGCGGGGCCACAATCCGTGGATCGACAACTGGCCGCTGGCATGCGGCATTCCCCCGTCGTTCAAAACCCGGCATTCCCTCGTTTTTGGGCGCGTTTCACAAAAGGCCGGCTGCCAGCTCAGCGCGAGAAGGTTTTCGGTCGATTCCGGCTTGCTCTCAGCGCCATTGCCATCTTGTGCGCCGGAGGAGGCTTGTGTTGGTGTGGTGCTGGCTTTCGACGCGAGATGGCCGCAAGTGGTTCGGACCCACCGGTCGCGGGTGGACGGCGCGGCGTTGAACCGGATCATGTAGTAGTCGCCGCCTTGCTCGTTGATCCCGAGAAGGTCATAGCGGGTGCCGGGAACCGTCGTCACGTTTCCTGGATTGGTCCGCCGGTTCTTCGACTGATACGCCGGGCATTGGTCATCGGCAACAAAGACGCCGGACAACGCTTCGAGCGCGTGGGCGGTATCGGATGAAAGCGGGACCGTCGATATGAGCGCGGCGAACACCGCCAGTCGAAT
Organism: Roseibium sp.; assembly: GCA_017643215.1. GTDB lineage: Bacteria > Pseudomonadota > Alphaproteobacteria > Rhizobiales > Stappiaceae > Roseibium. The sequence goes on from JAEPNV010000008.1 coordinate 43,404, forward strand.
TGTGGTCGATCCTGTTTTGGAGAGCATGTCCAGCGTCCGGTCTCTCGTCACAAGTCCCTTGGATCCAACTCCGGACCTGCAAAGATTATAGCGCCGACATTCTTCAATTTGACAACAAGGCTGTCCAGGTGCTGGTTTCGCGCGTATGGCGCGTCAACGCTTTTTCCGATGGGCGCCTTTGCCCGTTCAGTCGCTGCCGCCACCGAGCAGCTTTTTCAGCATTTCGGCCATGGGGCCGGATTTTGGAAGTTCGGGCGCCGGTTTTTTGCGCGCCTGCCGGATGTGGCTGCGACCCTTGCTGTCGGATCGTCCCGGAGATGAGCGTGCCGGCTCGGCCGCCGAGCCTTCTTTTTCCCGGCCCGGCCCATCCGGCTGGGGTTCCGGGCGCAACGCCAGGGTCAGTTTATTGGCAAATTGGCTGTCCTTGCCTTCGGCCAGAAGATCCGCGTTGGCCGCAATTTCGGCAAGCAAGGGATCCCGCCATTTGGCATCGGCCTTGGCAAAATCACTGAGGACATAATTCGAGACCAGCCGTTTGTCGCCCGGGTGACCGATGCCAAGCCGCAGTCGCCGGTAGTCGGGCCCGATATGGGCTGAAATGGAGCGAAGGCCGTTGTGCCCACCATGGCCACCGCCTGTTTTCATGCGGAATTTCGACGGCGGCAGGTCCAGCTCGTCATAGATGACGAGAACATCTTCAGGGACGGATTTGTAGAACCGCAGGGCTTCCCCGACCGCGCGGCCGGATTCGTTCATGAACGTGTTCGGCTTGAGAAGGAGCACCTTTTCAGAGCCGAGCCGACCCTCCGACACCTGCGCCTGGAAACGGGACCGCCAGGGGGAAAAGCCTGGACGGCGGCGATGGATCTCGTCCACCGCCATGAACCCGATGTTGTGCCGGTTGCCCGCGTATTTCCCACCGGGATTTCCAAGGCCGACAATGAGCCGCATGGCGTGCCCCAATCGTGGTCCGAAACTGTGCCGTGCCGAGGGAACATGCGGGGTGAAGGGATGCCCCGCATGATGTCATGTCGCGCCAAATCAGTCTTCGGCTTCGCTTTCTTCCTCTTCACCGTCGGCTTCTTCGGCCTCTTTCAGGCCGGCCGGTGCCGCGATCGTCGCGATCGTGAAGTCACGGTCGGTGATTGTCGGCTGGCAGTTTGCCGGAAGATCGACGTTTGAGATCTTCAAGGCGTCGCCGAGATCGGCGTTGGACAGGTCGAGTTTTAGGGACTCGGGGATTGAATCGGCCGGAACGATCAGTTCGACGGCATGGCGAACGACGTTCAAGACGCCGCCCTTCTTGATGCCCGGGCAGATTTCGTCGTTCAGGAACTGAACCGGAACCTCGAGCGTCAGGGTCGCACCCTTCGAAACGCGCAAAAAGTCGACATGCAGCACATCGTCGCGCACAGGGTGTAGCTGGTAATCCTTGGCGATCACCTGATGCTTCTCGCCATCGACATCGATCGTGCCGAGATGGGTCAAAAAGCCTCCTTTGTGGAGGGTCAAGGTGGTTTCTTTCACCGGCACCGAAATCGGCAGGGCCGGTTTTTTGTCGCCGTAGATCACGGCGGGTAGAAGGCCTTCGCGACGCAGTGCCCGTGCGGCCCCCTTGCCCACCCGGTCCCGTGCCGACGCCTTCAGCTCATAGCTGGCAGCCATGGCAAAACTCCTTCGGATGTCTTGAATGTGGACCGGCGGAACATGAACAAACAGCGCAAATCCCGGGATCGGTCCAGTGTGCGCCTCCTCCAGGGGTGCAGACGCGCGCGGAGCTATACCGGAAAGCTGTTGGAAGAGCAAGCATCCCGAAGGTCCGCGGATATAGACATCCGGCATTCATAGGTGGCGCTGTCGATCCTGATCCAACGTGTGGTCGCGCCCAGTTTCACGTAAGGGTTCAAGTGTTAATACAAGCTGGTTGCTCATTTTATTAATCTAAATTTGTAAATATGTACTATAAATTGTTTATATGAAGCATATTCTACTCTAAATATGTATTTATATTGCTAAAAATAGCACTGATATAATGTATTAAATCTACGAATTGGATTTTATACTTCTCCTTAACGGCTCAATTTTATCGTGCGTTTGGGGAGGGGCAACCTTTCCTTTAGGTTGAATTGGGAGCACATTATGAAACTTCTCTCACGTACAGCGTTTATCTGTCTTTTGGCTACCGGCGGCGCATCCGCCAATGAATTCGATGGTGAACTGAAAGCACTGGCGGAAGCGCAAATTGCCGAAATCGCCAGCTCGAGTGAGGTGATTTCCGCCGTCAAGGAGCAGAATGGCACCACCGCTGCCTTCGATCAGGCGAAGATCGACGCCCTCGACACGACATGGCGTGCTGAAGCGGACGCGATCGACCAACCGATGATTGACAAGGTTTTGGACAATCCGCTCTCGGTCTATCTCGCCGATCTGCAAGGGGCAAGCGATGGCCTGTTCACCGAGATTTTCGTTATGGATGCCAAGGGCTTGAATGTTGGCCAAAGTGACGTGACCTCCGATTTTTGGCAGGGAGACGAAGCCAAATGGCAAAAAACGTTCCCCGTCGGAAAAGGAGCAGTTCACATCAGCGAACTTGAGCAGGACGAAAGTACGCAAATCCTGCAAAGCCAAGTCAGTGTTCCCGTCATCGATCCGGCATCCGGCGAGGCGATCGGCGCTGTGACGTTTGGTGTCAACGTCGAAAACCTTTGATTCCGCAATTCGTAGTCCGCGGGTTGGGGGCCTCTTGGTCTCCGCCCGCCCAGCGTACGGGGCCGTTCGGTGAAAGTCTCAATAAAACTGCCTGCCATTATCGTCGGGATCGCTGTTGTCTGCTCGGGTGGAGTTGGCCTTGCCAGCTATCTGTCGGCAGCCAGCAACGTCCACAAACTTGCTGAGGATCGGCTGATGGCGCTTGCCGAAAGCCGGCGCGATACGCTCATGGAGTATTATTCCATGAAGCAAAACAGCCTCCGCGGGCACATGTCGGGCAAAGCGTTGCGCGCCGCGTATTCCGACCTCGACGCTGCTTGGGCGAAGTATGGCGAGAAGGCGGCTCCGATCCTGACAAAAATCTACGTCACGGACAATCCGCATCCGGCCGGGGAACGGGACCAATTGACCAAAGCCGGACGCAAACCCTACGACCGGGCCCATGGGAAACACCACGCAATCCTCAGGGACTTTGCCGACGCAAACGGCTTGCCGGATCTGCTGCTCTTGAACATGGACGGTTCGGTTATTTATACGGCCCGCAAAAACAGTGATTTTGGCGCCAATATCGCCAATCCGCCGTTGAGCGATACCCCGCTTGCTGAAGCGCACCGCATTTTGACATCTGCAACCGACGACTCCATGCTGGCCTTCGATCCGGCTGTCTATCCGGGCGCGGGCGGGCAACCGACGGGATTTTTCGCAGCTCCGATCGCCGTTGGTAAAAAAGTGATTGGTGTGGTCGCTTATCAAACGCCGATCGAAAAAATCAGCTCGTTGCTTGGAAATTATGCCGGTCTTGGTGACACCGGAAATGTGTTTCTCGTCACCGAAAGAGGCACAATTATAAACGACAGTCTGCGCACCGCTGACCAATCAGAGGTTTTGAGCGGCAAACTGGCGCGTACGGAGATCATGTCCACACTCGGCGGTGATCCGGCGTTCGTCAAACTCGACGATTTCGAAGGCCGAAGCGTTATGGCCGCGATTGTTCCGTTTTCTCATTCCGGTCACAGGTACGACGTCGTTGTGATCCAGGACGAGGCTGAAATCCTGTCATCGTTGCCGGTGCTGCGTAACTGGATTGTCCTGATCGTCCTGGCGAGCGCTTTTGTCGCTGGTGTCGTCGGACTTGTGTTCTCCCGCGCACTTGCATCGCGCATCAACGGTCTGTCGCATGCCATGGGCCGGCTGGCCGACGGTGACGTATCGGTGGACGTGCCACAAGGTGCCGCAAAGGACGAAATCACCGACATGGCGCGAACCGTCGAGGTCTTCAAGGAAAACGCGGTTGCACGTGAACGGCTTGAGGCCGAGCAACGTGACGCCTCCGAGGCCCAAGAGCGCCAGTCGCAGACAGTTGCGGATTTGATTGGCAATTTCCGGATGGAAGTGGCCGAGATGCTGAACGCCGTATCGAGCAACAGCAACCGGATGCGGGATGCGGCCGAAGATCTGAACGGCGTCGCTGACGAAACGGCGGGCGATGCCACCAGCGCGTCTGCCGCCTCCGAGGAAGCGTCAACCAACGTACAGACCGTCGCCTCGGCATCAGAGGAACTGTCAGCGTCCATCCAGGAAATCCGCCGGCAGGTCTCGGCGACAACCGAGATCATTCGAACCGCCGTGTCAGCGGCCGAACACACCAACGAAAAAATCGGTGGGCTTGCAGAATCCGCCCAGCGGATCGGAGATGTGGTGAGTTTGATCTCGGCGATTGCCGAGCAGACCAACCTCCTGGCGCTCAATGCGACGATCGAAGCCGCCCGCGCGGGCGAAGCCGGCAAGGGATTTGCCGTTGTCGCATCGGAAGTCAAGGAACTTGCCACGCAAACCGCAAAGGCGACCGAAGAGATTGGTGGTCAGATCGGGGCGGTTCAAAGTGCGACCAAGGATGCCGTGACTGCGATTGCTGAAATCACCGCAACCATGGCCGAGGTCGACAGCTACACCGGGTCGATCGCAACAGCCGTTGAACAACAAGGGGCAGCCACCGGGGAGATCTCGTCGAATGTCCAGGAAGCGGCCAGGGGCACCGGGGACGTCGCGCGGACCATGGTGACGATCTCGGAAAAAGCACGCGTGACCAGCGACTGGGCCGGCAAGGTCCTTCACTCCTCCAGCGATGTGAACGAACAAACCCGTGCGTTGCAAAAGACCGTTGACCGGTTCCTGGAGGCCGTCGCCGCCGCTTGATTTCACCGGCTGGAAAGACAAACGCCCGGCTGAGCCGGGCGTTCGAGGTTGATGACAATCCCCGATATTTCCGTGGTCATCCTCGGACACCGTTCCGAGGATCCATAAAAATCAAACCGTTAGGGCTACTGTGAATTTCGTGGCATATCCAATTTTGTCAGGTCGAAGGGCGCTTGCCGCTTCACCATGGTGTTGAGGATGGTGAGCAGCTTGCGTGCGACCGCCATGACAATGACCTTTGAGGCTTTGCCTTGCGCTCTCATTCTTGTGACGAAGTGGCGGAACAGGCGGCCCTGGGCCATGACGGAGAGGGCTGCCATATAGAGCGCCTTGCGGACATGCCTGCGGCCGGAGCCGAGCCGCCGGGCGCCCCTGTATTTGCCGGATTCATAGGCCCGCGGCGCCAGACCGGCCAATGAGACGATCTGCTTTCTGTCGGCCAGGCCGAGCTCCGGCATGTCGGCCACGAGAACCGAAGCCGTCACCGGCCCGACACCCGGCGCGGTGGCGAGGATGCGGCTTGTGTGGCTGAGCTCGTCCTGACCGTTGAGATGGTCTGCTATTTGTCGCTCGAGCTTCGTTACGCGCCGCTCCATCAGCGTCAGCAAGGACTGAATATCGCGCTTCAGATCGGCATCGGCTGTCCGTTTCAGCCTGTTCTTCTCCTGCGTTATCATATCCTTGTACTGACGGCGGCGTCCAACGAGCGCCTTGAGGCGATCTCGTGCCAAACTGTTGACGCGCTGCGGTTCAAGCCTGCGGGCGGCTCCGAACGCGGACAACATGCGGGCATCGACCCGGTCGGTCTTGGGCAGGTTGCAGGCCCGGGCAAAGAACCAGGCATGCGCCGGATTCGTCCGTACGAAAGCGGTATCCTGCGCCCTGATCGCCGACAGGAGGGCGTCGTCACAACCGCTGGTGGCCTCGAAGACGAGAATGTCCTGTGCCTCCATTTGACGGAGAAACAACGTGATCGCCCGTGGCTCATTGGCGATGCGGTGGTGTGTCTGGTGCTTCGGATGAAAGATATCGATCCAGTCCTTCGACAGATCGGCACCGATATAGTGATGGGGCATGACGTATCCTTTCCACACCATACGGGCTCGCCCGGCGGCCCTGGCTACTGTTCAGGCTTGTGGTCACTCCGATGACGGCCCCGACCCTCAGCGGGATCTCATGTCCCAGGATGCAACGCGGGCTCGCCATCGAGCCCACAATAGCTCTAATCGGCTAGGTGGGATGCTCAGGACATGTCCACGGCTGTCCGGTTTAAATTCCGGCGGCGGGCATATGTCATTGAATCAATTGCGCTATGCGCGGCCAAAATGCGCAAGAACATGGAATTTGGCATTGGGGCTACCAGCAGTTCTTTGCTTTCCCGGAGGCCGCGTGAGCGGCCGTCCGGGAACTAGCAACCACTGAATTTTATTGGAAAACAGCACCTTCCGCAAAGTGCTGGGCCCCGGCTCGGTGGCCGGGGCGGCATGGTGAGGCATGCGGGATGACAATGAACATCCCGCAACCGGGTTAAACCGGGCAGCAGTGGGACAGGCCCGAGCATGACTGCGGAAAGATAAATTGGATTGTCAGCAATCTGGAACGCCCGGCTGATCCGGGCGTTCGGATATGCGCCGACGGCGTTCAGTGAAACAGGCTGGAGACCGATTTTTCGAGCGCCGTCCGATTGATGGCTTCGCCGATCAGCGGTGCAATCGAAATTGTCCGAATGTTCGGCGCCGCTGTGATCGCAGCGGTCGGCTCGATGGAATTGGAGATCACCAATTCCTTGAGCTTCGATGATGTTACACGGGCCACCGCGCCGCCTGACAGGACGCCATGCGTGATGTAGGCGGTTACAGATTTTGCGCCCGCTGACAGAAGTGCATCCGCGGCATTGCACAAGGTTCCGCCGCTGTCGACGATGTCGTCCACAAGAATGCAATCGTAGCCGCCGACCTCACCGATGATGTTCATGACCTCGGACTCTCCGGGCTTGTCCCGGCGTTTGTCGACGATGGAAAGCGGCGCCTCGATGCGTTTTGCAAGCGCACGGGCACGCACGACGCCGCCCACGTCCGGCGAAACCACCATGACGTTGTCGGTGGCATAGCGTTCCTTGATATCCCGGGTCATCACCGGTGCGGCGAACAGGTTGTCGGTCGGAATGTCGAAAAACCCCTGGATCTGACCCGCGTGCAGATCCATCGTCAGCACCCGGTCCGCGCCCGAATGAGTGATCAGGTTGGCGACAAGCTTGGCGGAAATGGGTGTGCGGCCTGACGCCCGCCGATCCTGACGGGCGTAGCCGAAATAGGGGATCACCGCGGTGATCCGCCGCGCCGAGGACCGCCGGAGCGCATCGATGATGATCAACAGCTCCATGAGGTGATCATTGGCCGGATAACTGGTCGGCTGAACGACGAACACATCTTCGCCGCGCACATTTTCCTGGATTTCGACAAAAATCTCCTGATCGGCGAACCGGCGGACCTGGCACTTGGCAAGGGGCGCGTCCAGATAATTGGAGATTTCTTCAGCGAGGGCTCGATTGGAATTGCCCGCGACGATTTTCATAAGCCGCAAATCCTTCTGGCGCGACGCCGGACGCGGGTGCCCATGGGCTGCCCGAACTGGTCCGGAGGGGTCATCATCTTCAATCGCGGCAGGGCGTTGCCCGACGGGCTACCCGCTGCAAGCGGCGGCGTTTTAACAACCGTCTTGCAAAAGAACAACTGCGCGTTCGCGTTGAGTCCCGGGAATCTTTAAAAATCCTTGTTCGATTCAGCTGTTTTGCCGGCGCACTTTCAACCTCGGTTCAACCAGGCGCTGATTTCAACGACCGAACGGTTGGCAATGCGGCTCAAGGTTGCCGAATCGACCGCCTCCCAGGGGTCGCCCTGGCTGCCGGACGTTGTCTCTGTTCCCGAGACGCGTTTCACCCGCCGGCCGCTATTGTCAACAATGTCAAAGACATAAAACACAGTGGCAGAGGACCGGTCGCCCGTGGCTGACAGATAGCCGTTGATGCGGTAGGTCGCCGCGGCGCCCACGCGGCGGACCAGGGTGAGGCCCTGGCGGCGGGCTTCGGCGCCAATATCCTCCGAAAGGTCATCCGCGATATTGCCCGGCGCGCCGGTGAATGGTTCGAACGCAAACGTCACGCGGCTGGGGTCCGTCTCAGGGCCGGTGACGGCAACTGGCGTTGGGCGTTGCCCGATCGAACCGGGCGGCTGCGGGCTGCCCTGACAGGCGGCAAGGGTCGCAACCAGGACCAGCGGCGCCAAAACGGATACCGCCTTGCGGATCGCGGAAACGATTGTTGCGCGCATCAGCACCCCTGAGATTGAATCGAATTCATGCCTGAGCCCGATGCCGGAGCCCGTCTATCTGGCGGATATCGGATTAAGGTTTATCCCGACTTAACGGGAAGGTCGAGGGGCAGGGCCGAAAGGCTTTCCGGCGCGCCCTCGGTGATCAGATAGGTTCGTCCCAGACACATGGCGGTCTCGGTGATGGAATCCATCAAGATCATGTGCATGAAGATAACCATGTTCGGCTCGATCACCGCCGGATTGCCCTTGTAGGCCATCGGCGGGTCCATCCAGCTCGGCGTGAACCGTGCGCCGAGCGAGTAGCCGCAGGCGTTCAGCCGATGCGGCATCATTCCGCGCGCGTCTAACGCTGCAGCATGGGCGTCGAACACGTCTCCCATTGTGTGTCCGCCGACCAGCTTGCCTTCCACGGCCGACAGCGCCTCGCGGGCGGCTTCGTAGAGTTCGATATGGCGGGCGGTCGGCCGGCCCACCACAACTGTGCGCATCAACGCTGCATGATAGTGGCGATAGGCGCCCGCCCATTCGAGTGTGATTTGATCGCGCTCCTCCAGGACACGCCGGCCGGCCTTGTACCGGCACAACAGCGCATCGCGGCCGGATCCGATGATGAATTCATTGCCTGGATAGTCGCCGCCGCCTTCAAAGATCGCGCCTTGCATGGCGGCCAGAATCCGGCCCTCGTCGGCGCCCGGCCTGATTTCTGCGAGCGCCGCGTCATACGCGCGATCGGCAAGGCCGGCGGCCTTGCGGACATAGTCCAACTCGGCCTCGCTCTTGACCGCGCGCAGGAACGGAATGATCCGGGATGCATCGGACAGGTCGGCAAAGCTGTTCAGTTCGGCCTGCAGCTCGATGCCGATCTTGCCGGTCATCCCATGGGTGTCATATTCCACGCCGAGACGAGAGCCCAACAGATCCATTTCAAACAGCAGGTCTTTCAATTGGCCGACCGGGCTTGCTTCTCCCCGGTCGATCCAGATGCGAATGTCGGAGATGTTCGAGGTGTGCCTGGCTTGGCGCTGGTCGGCCGAGCGGGTCAAAAGCACCATTTTTCCGTCCGCCGTCACCACCAGGCATTGGAAAAAACAAAAGCCGAACGTGTCGTAGCCGGTGAGCCAATACATGCTTTCCTGCGCAAAAAGCAGCATCGCATCCAGCTTTTCGTCTTCCATTTTCGCTTTCAAGCGCTCGAAACGGCCATCAAACTCGGATTGGGAAAAGTGCAGCGCCATGATCACCCCGCTGTCAAAACGATTGCGGACAACAGCCGGCCGTAGTCGGGTTCTGCCCGATGTGTTGTCCGGCGGTAGGAATAAAAACGGTCTTCGTCCCGGTAGGTGCACAGGCCGACATCTTCGACATGGCTCACGCCGGATCTCCGCAACCGGTCGAGGATAAAACCCGGCAGATCGAACAAATGATGGCCGGAACGCGAGGAGGGCCGAAAAAAGACCGTGTTTGCCGAGCTGTCTGCGCTAAACCGGTCATGAAACTCAGGTCCGACTTCGTAGGAGCTTTGCGAGATGGTTGGGCCCAGGACAGCCACGATCTGGGACCTGTCGGCGCCAAGCGCCTCCATGGCCGCGACCGTGTTTTCCAGGACACCGCCGATCGCACCCTTCCAGCCCGCGTGGGCGGCGCCGATCACCCCGGCGTCATGGTCGGCGAGTAAAACCGGGCCGCAATCGGCCGTCGATACGGCGATTGCCACACCGGGCCGGTCTGTCACGAGTGCATCTGCCTTCCGGTCTTCGTCTCCGGTCCAAGGTCCGCGAATCGTCAGGACATCGGGCGAATGGATCTGATAGGGAGAGACGAGATTGTCGAGTGAAACACCCAAGCGGCCGGCGATCCGGCGCCTGTTCTCGCGCACCCGGTCCTGGTCGTCTCCCGATCCCATGCCGACGTTCAAACTGGCATAGATCCCTTCAGATGCGCCGCCGCAGCGGGTGAAAAATCCGTGCATCACCGACGGCCCGGCCAGGGCGGTTGATTGTATCATGTGACCTTCCGGCTGATCGGTTGGTGTTGCGCGATCATTGGTCAGGGTGCCAAAGCCTGTCAAACGGGGAAATGGGCGTCCGATGTGACGAGATCGCAAACATCTTGAACAACTCACCCATCCGCTCCGGCCCTGCGAGACGTTCAACGGCTGCGCGGATATCGTCCTGAACGGCCGGGCTTTTGCCCGACCCCAGCACGCCGGCGCGTTCCAGCAGTCCGAGTTTCAATAAGAAGTCGCCCTGTGTCAGGGGCGCGAACGCGACGGCGCCGGCTCTTTTTGCTGCGTGCGCCAGAGCCTCGAAGTTCACGTGGGCAGTGAGGTCAGCGGCACCGGGACGGGCAAGCACCGGGTCATAGGCATGGCCGTGCACGGCCTGCAATGTGTCGCCCGGCGCCGAACGCAGGTAGCCGTAGTCGATGAAGAGCGCGACGCCGCCATGGGCCGACAGCCGCGCGCCGATTTCCTCGCAGATCGCGTTTGCGGCCGGCTGAGTTTCAAGGATCGTTCCCGGCGCGGCGTTCCGCGCGGTCTTGGGAACGTCTTTCTCGTCCAGACGCGCCGTGCCAACGCCGAACGCCAGTTCGCCCGCATCATCCAGTCCGATCACGCGCTCATGCCAGCCATCCTGGGTCTTGACAAACTGATGGATCGGAAGCGCGTCGAAGAACTCGTTGGCCACGATCAGAACCGGACCGTCCGGAACGCCGGCCAGCCGATCATGAAACGTCGGCATCAGCGGCGCCTTTTTCAGTGTGTTCTTCTGGACCTCGCGCAGCCGCGGGCTGGTTTCGACAAGGTGGAGTTCCGCCGCATTGATGAGGGCCGGCCGCAGCCGCGCCATGCGCAAGATATCGGCCATCAGCGTGCCTCGGCCGGGGCCGAGTTCGACAAGGCCAACGGACTGCGGGTCCCCGAGATCCTGGAAGGCGGTCACGAGAAACGCGCCGATCAGTTCGCCAAACATCTGGCTGACTTCGGGAGCGGTGATGAAATCGCCCTTCACGCCGAAAGGTTCGGCCGTTGTGTAATAACCGTGGGCGCGATCCCCCAAGCAGGCAGCCATGTACTCGGCGACGGTGATCGGTCCGCTGACGCTGATTTGGGCCTTCAATCGCTCCAGCAGCGGCGTCGTCATGGTGTGGCCGGTGCGCGGCGCGCGGCCCAGGCCATGGCCGCGGCGCCAGCGAGGATCATCGGAACCGACAACACCATGCCCATGGTGAGAAAACCGGACAGGTAGCCGATATGGGCGTCCGGTACCCGGTAAAACTCGGCGATCGACCGGCCGAGGCCGTAACCAAACGCGAACGCGCCGGCCATAAATCCGGGACGCTGCAGCAGCTTGAACCGATGGCTGAGGATCCGAAGCACAACAAACAACAGAGCCCCTTCCAAGGCGGCTTCGTAGAGCTGGCTTGGATGGCGCGGCTCCGGTCCGGCGCCTGGAAACACAACGGCCCAGGGCACATCGGTGGGGCGGCCCCATAACTCGGCGTTGACGAAATTCGCGATCCGGCCGAAGAACAGACCGATCGGCGCCGCGCAGCCGGCCAGGTCGAACAGCGTCCAGATCGACAGGCCGCGGCTTTGGGCGAACAAGATCATCGCCACGACCGTTCCGGCGAACCCGCCATGGAAGGACATACCGCCACTCCAGATGGCCAGGGCTTCCATCGGGTTCGCAAGGTAGTATGCGGGATTGTAAAACAGCACGTATCCGAGCCGCCCGCCGAGGATAATGCCGAGGGTGCCCCAAAGCACGAAATCATCAATATCGACCGCTGTCGGCCGTGGCTGTGTTGCCCACAGCCGATCATCGAGGACAAGACGGCGCATGTAGCGCCAGGCCAGCAGGATGCCAGCAATGTAAGCCAGCGCATACCAGCGCAGCGCGAACGGTCCGATCTCAAGCGCGATCGGATCGATGGCCGGAAACGGAAGGACAAGCAAAGGGGTCAATAGGATATCCGTGCGTTTTTGGAGCCTGCCTGCGCTGCGCGACAGCCCTGTCGGTGCCGGGTGACGCTTGCCGGTTCGAATGGATGCCGTCAAGGGGATTTCGGGCCGTGCCGGGCATTGCTTTATCTGCCGCTTGAAGTTGGCCGCAAAGCCCCATACGTGTTGATCAGTGTTCCGCCTTCGTGCAAAGGAGTGTCGTCATGACACAGGGCCCGAACAGGTTTCTCGACGATTTTGCCAAACTGATGACCGATGCCGCCGGTGTCGCGCAGGGCGCGCGGCGCGAGGTCGAAACCGCATTCCGCGCGCAGGCGGAACGGTTTTTGTCGGACATGGATGTCGTGTCCCGCGAAGAACATGAGGCGGTCAAGGAAATGGCCGTACGCGCGCTCGACAGGCTCGACGAACTGGAAAGCCGTTTGGAAGCGCTCGAAAAGAAGCCGGCGCCACGCGCCAAAAAAACCACGTCGACCAACAAGGGTGATGCGGCTTGAATGTGGCGGCGAGCCAGCCATCGGCCCGCCGTCCGACATGCGAATATCGCCCGTTTGAGGCGGCCGTCGTCCACAGTTTTCGGACTGTAACACAAAAATTGTATATGCCGCTTCAAGCAATGCTGCTTCTATACTGAATCTCAACAGGGATTCGTCGGAGTGCCGAATGAATCGCGAAAACGCGGGTCGGTTGCTCCTCCGTGTTGAGACATGTCCGGCGGACACGTCCGGTAAAGCGTACCGGGCCTTGCGCCTCCGGCTCGGAAGGGGAGAAGGCCAACATGAGCCTTATCGAATTCGACTTCGAGCGACCAGACAATCCCGTCGATACCATCGAAACCGTCGCCGCTTTGAACGAGTGGGTGTTCGAGCGGTCCGCCGATGATGAAATCACGATCTCGATCTCCGGCGGCTGGTGCGACTACCACGTCTCCTTTTCCTGGATGGAGGAAGTGGAAGCGCTGCACCTTGCATGTGCTTTCGATCTGAAGGTCGCCGAACCCCGCAAGACCGAAGTCGTGCGGCTTCTTGCGCTGGCGAACGAACAGATCTGGATGGGCCATTTCGACCTGTGGAGCCGGGAAGGCGTGGTGATGTTCCGCCAATCCCTTCTGCTTGCCGGCGGGGCCGAGGCGAGTTCGGCGCAGATCGAGGGCATGCTCTCCAACGCGCTGGAAAACTGCGAACGGTACTACCAGGCATTCCAGTTCGTCGTCTGGGCGGGCAAGAGCGCGGCCGAGGCGATTGAGACTTCACTGTTCGAGACCGCGGGAGAAGCATGATCTTTTCGCCGCAGCGGCCCTTTGTCCTGGTTGGGGCCGGGAAGATGGGCGGCGCGATGTTGTCGGCCTGGATGGCGGAAGGGCAAGACCCCGCCGCCATCGTGGTAAGTGACCCGGCGCCGCCGGACGAGGTTATGAACCTCCTTGCAAAACATGAGATCCGGCACGTCAAAAGGGCACCTGATGCCCTTCAGCCCGGGTTGGTGATGATCGCGGTCAAACCGCAAATGATGGACGCTGTTCTGCCGGACATCGCTAAGATCGTAATGCCCGACACGCTCGTTCTCTCCGTCGCTGCCGGTACGCCGCTTCGCGCGTTTGAGACGGCATTCGGCCCGGTCCCGATTGCCCGCGCGATGCCCAACACCCCGGCGATGGTCAAGCGGGGGATCACGGCCGTCTATCCGAATGAAGCCGTCACCGACGCCCATCGCTCGGCGATCACTCAGCTCCTGTCGGCTGTCGGGACGGTCGTCTGGTTGTCCGAAGAACGCCAGATCGATCTGGTGACCGGGGTCAGCGGTTCAGGCCCCGCCTACGTGTTCTTGCTGGCGGAATGCCTTGCAAAGGCTGGCGAAGAGGCGGGCCTGCCGGCGGATCTCGCCGAAACACTGGCGATCGCCACTGTTTGCGGTGCCGGGGAGTTGATGCACCGGTCCGATTCCCACCCGTCGACGCTGCGGAAGAATGTGACCTCGCCGATGGGCACGACCGCGGCCGCGCTTGACGTTCTGATGGCCGAAGACGGTTTGGAACCGCTGATGCGCAGGGCCGTGGCGGCCGCGATCAAACGGGCCGGTGAACTGGCCGGATAATTCATCGTCAACAAGCTGTTCGCACGGCGCTTTTCGAATGCGTTGCTAAGCCCTATCTTGCGGGCAGGATAGGAGACCTGCAATGGCAACAGCTAAGACCCGGCAGAAGATTCTCGACACTTTTTTGACCCTGCTTGGCGACCACGCCTATGGAGACGTCACGCCGACCCGGCTCGCCAGGGCGGCCGGCGTCAAGCTTTCTGTGGTGCGCGAGTGTTACCCGTCCAAAAAGGCGCTTGTCGAAGCGTTCGCAAATCGCGTCGACGTGGCGGTTTTGGACGAACAGGCCGACGACATGCACGACCAACCGGCCCGTGACCGGTTGTTTGATGTGTTGATGACGCGCATCGACCATCTGGCCGCGCATAAGAACGCCGTGCGGGCGCTGATGGACGCTGTGCGCGAGGATCCCGCCCTTGCACTCGACTTCAATCCGATCGCGGTCCGCTCCCAGCGCTGGATGCTGGAGGCGGCGGGTATCGAGCTCACCGGGTTCAAAGCCCAGGTCGTGGCACAGGGATTGGCGCTCGCGTTTGCCCGCGTCCTGGAGACCTGGCTCGACGAGACCGATGAGGGCATGCCGCGCACAATGGCCAGGCTCGACAAGGAACTGGACCGGGGCGAAGACTGGGTGCGGACACTTGACCGGCTGGAAAGTGCGACACGGACGTTGCGCTCGGCCGGCGGCGTGTTCCGGCGCCGGCGGCGGCGTTCTGAGCCGGATTGGCAAACCGATGATTGGGGCGAACCGATCGATGAACCGGGCGCGGATGCTGCCGGCGCGGCGCGGTAACATCATTCAGCCCGTGGACGAATTGGTCTTGGTGAGGACACCGTGAGCGAAACGATTTCGTTTGATGATTTTTTGAAGGTGGATGTGCGCGTCGGCCGCGTGGTGGAGGCGCAGGATTTTCCCGAAGCCAGAAAGCCTGCCTATAAAATGAAGATCGATTTCGGCCCGGGGATCGGTGTGAAGAAGACTTCCGCTCAGATCACCAAACACTACGCGCCGGATGACCTTGTCGGAAAGCTGGTGATGGCCGTGGTGAATTTTCCCCCGCGTCAGATCGGGCCGGTCAAGTCCGAGGTTCTGACGCTCGGCGTTCCGGACGAAGATGGCGAGGTAATCCTGCTGACGCCGGACAAGGATGCGCCCATCGGCGGGCGGCTCTACTGAGCCCGTTCGCACGCCCTTACGCGGGTATGCGGATGCGGGCTCTGAGGCCGCCCAATGGACTGTCTTCCAGATAGAGTTCGCCGCCGTGAGAGCGCGAGATATCCCGGGCAATCGCGAGGCCGAGGCCACTGCCGGATTGATCCTGGTTGCGGGCTCTATCGAGGCGTTGAAACGCGCGAACGGCGGCCTCCCGGTCGTCCGGGGCAATGCCCGGACCATCATCGTCGACGGTGATGGTCAACCACCCATCCTCGAACTTCCCAGAGACCTCCACGCGAGTGCCGAATTTCGTGGCGTTGGTGACGAGATTCGACAAACAGCGTTTGAATGCAAGGCGCCGAAGCCGGACGTCCGGTGGGCCATCAAACCGCGTGATGACAAGATGCCCGGAGATTTCGGCCTCCTCCTCCAGTTCCTCAAGGAGGAGATCCATGTCTGTGATTTGAACATCCTCGTCGCCGTCGCCGCGCGCGAAGGCGAGATAGTCCTCCAGCATGTGGCTCATCTCGTCGATGTCCTTGCGCATGGCGTCACGTTCGGGCGTGTCGTCCAACAGTGCCAATTGCAGACGAAAGCGGGTCAGGACGGTTCGCAAATCGTGACTTACGCCGGCCAGCATGGTCGTGCGCTGTTCCATCTGCCGCTCGATCCGGCGTCGCATCTCGATGAAGGCTTGCGAGGCCTGCCGGACTTCCCGGGCGCCGCTCGGACGGAATTCCTCGACCGGACGGCCCTTTCCAAATCCCTCGGCCGCGCTCGCCAAGCGCACGATCGGGCGGATCTGATTGCGCAGAAACAACATGGCGATGACGATCAGCACGAAGGACGTGGACACCATCCAGACCAGGAAGATGTGGGAGTTGGAGGCAAATGTCTGACTGCGGCGGGCGAAGATCCTGAGAATGCTGTCCTCGAGCTGGATCCGGATCTCGACGTAACGGGAGCGCCCGACCGTGTCGATCCAAAAAGGCTTGCCGATACGCTGGCTGATGGCCCGGCTGAGACCCTGGTCGATCACGTCGAAATACGGTTTGGGCGCGGGCGGCGGCAGCGGTTCCAGAGGTGTCAGGGACATGGACATACCGAGCGCGCTGCGGGCCAGAGTCTCGATCTTCAAGAACTCCGGATCCTGGGGGTAATTCTCCAACACATACACAACGGACGCAATTTCCCGGACAACGGCATCGGACATGCGCTGTGAAACAAGTTCATAGTGCCGCTCCATGAACACGACGGCCAAGACCGACTGCAGGACCAGGATGGGGACGACAATGATCAGCAGTGCCCGGGTGTAAAGCCCCTTGGGCATGATGCGGTATAAAAACCGCGAAATCCTGCGATAGGCCACAAGGATGGGCCGCAGCGGAAGAGGCAGAGGCTTGTCTTGCAGGAGGCGGTTCAAATTGGCCATGGGCTATGAGGGCGGCCGGGTCGTTGAGACAAGGGTTTCAATCGCAGGCAAGACGGTATCCAATTCCCCGGACCGTTTGCAGGTAGACCGGATTGCCGGGATCATTCTCGATCTTTCGGCGCAAGCGGTTGATCTGGACATCAACCGTGCGCTCGCCCAGCCCGCTGTCGTCACCGACGATCTTGTGGCGGGGAACGGTTGCGCCCGGCTGCTCGGCGAACACGGTCAAAATCTGTTTTTCCCGGTCGGTCAGGCGGATCATCGCATCGCCGTTTTTTAGCTCCCCGCGGGCCGGATTGTAGATATAGGGTCCGAACCGGATGTCGGCGGCCACGCGCGACGGGCTTGGTCCGCCGCGGCGCAGGATCGCGGACATGCGCAGCAAGAGCTCGCGCGGTTCGAAGGGCTTGGCAAGGTAGTCGTCGGCGCCGGCCTCAAGGCCGGAGATGCGATCGGGGGCCTCAGAGCGTGCGGTCAACATCAAGATGGGTACGGCCGACTGGCTCCGCAGCCAGGCTGCCATCTCCAAACCGGTTTCCCCCGGCATCATGATGTCCAGGATGATCAGATCAAATGTCAGTCCGGTCAAACAGGTGCGGGCTTCGGCAGCGTTGCCCGCGCTGGTTACGCGATAGCCGTTTTCGGCAAGCAGGCGGCCGAGAAGATCCCTGATCCGCTTGTCATCATCGACGAGAAGGATGTGGCTGGCGTTGTCGTCTGGAGCAGGGGTGCTCATGTCAGGTCTGGTCCAAGGCTTTGATTGATGCAGGGCCGCCCGCCGCCGTGTCTTTGCGGATCAGCTGCGCGACCTCGTCACGCGTTTCGGGATCGATCATCTGCAACAAAAACCGGCGCACGGTGTCGGCCGCATCATCTGGCAAACCCAATATGGCGCGATCAAGGCGTTCGGTCTGAAGGCGCGCCAATTGCAAAGCCAGGCCATGCCCTTTTGCGGTGGTGTGCAAAAGGCGTTGGCGCCGGTCCGATGCGCCGGGCCGTTGTTCGATATAGCCTTGATCGACGAGCTGTTTCAGGACCCGTCCAAGGCTTTGTTTTGTGATCTTCAAAATACCGAGCAGATCAGTGACCATCATGCCCGGATTTCGATCGACAAAATGCAAAACCCGGTGATGGGCACGGCCAAAACCGAATTCAGCGAGCACGTCATCCGGGTCGGACGTGAAGTCCCGATAGGCGAAAAACAACAGCTCTATCAGATCGTAGGGCACATCGGAGGATGATCGCGGGGTGTCACCTCGGGCGCGATCGCCGACGGCGGAGGAACCCGCGCCCGCACCGGGATGAGATTGTTTATTGAAATTTACGTCAGCCATATTGACATATTTCTGGTCGATTGTTACTGAATAGAAGCTGCGGACGAAATGATCGGTCGATTTGGTGTGTGTTTGCGCATCTGAATTTCAACGAATCCTGCCGGTTGATTTCTGTTCGCCAAGATACCGGGACTTCATGCGCCGTGCAAAACACAGCACAGAGCGCCGGCGGATTGGGTAATGCCCGCCGCGCGGCGCGAACCGGATTGAACCAGTTTAGAAACGTCCATTGAGAGACGGTCGGGAGTTAAGACTATGGCGGGTTTGCCTTTTGATCAGCGTGACGGCGAAATCTGGTACGACGGTGCGTTCGTGCCCTGGGCCGAGGCGAAGCTGCACGTATTGAGCCATGGCCTTCATTATGCCAGCAGCGTGTTTGAGGGCGAGCGCGCCTATGGCGGCAAGATCTTCAAGTCCGAAGTGCATACCGCGCGGTTGCACGAGTCGGCGCGGGTCATGGGATTTGAGATCCCGTGGTCGGAAGCGCAAATCAACGCGGCCAAGGACGAGGTGCTGGCCCGGATGAATTTGGTCGACGCTTATGTGCGCCCTGTGGCTTGGCGGGGCAGCGAAATGATGGGCGTGTCGGCGCAGCATAACACCATTCATCTGGCCATCGCGGCCTGGGAATGGCCAAGCTATTTTGCGCCCGAGGAAAGGCTCCAGGGCATCCGTCTGGATATGGCCGCCTACCGGCGCCCGGATCCGGCGACCGCACCTTTCAAGTCCAAGGCGGCGGGGCTTTACATGATCTGTACCCTGTCAAAGCACGAAGCAGAGCGCAAAGGTTATGCCGACGCGTTGATGCTGGATTGGCGCGGCCGGGTCGCGGAAGCGACGGGCGCCAATGTCTTTTTCGTGAAGGAAGGTAAGATTCATACGCCGATCCCCGATTGTTTCCTGGACGGGATCACCCGGCGGACCGTCATCGGACTTGCCAAGGCGCGCGGCTTTGAGGTGATCGAACGGGTGATCATGCCCGATGAACTCGAAGGTTTCGAACAGTGCTTCCTGACCGGGACCGCGGCCGAGATCACACCGGTGTCGGAAATCGGGCCGTATCGGTTCGAAGTCGGTGAAATCACCAAGACGCTGATGACCGACTATGATGCGACCGTTCGGCCGGTTGTGGCGACGCCCAAGGCGGCGGTCGCCTGACCGGCCCAATTGGTCCAATGATTGAGAGGCGGGCGTGAAGCCCGCCTTTTTTGTATTGATTGGGTCAAGAAACACACTTCGAACAAATGCCGCCGTGTGAGGCAGTTTCTTCTTGCCAAAGGCTTGAGGCAGGCGGGCTCAGCCCGCCGCGGCCGGTATGGACGTGCCGCCGGATCGTGCGAAGAGGACGCAGCACAGCGCCGCCGTGCCATAAAGGGCAAACGCAAGGCCCATCGGCACCAGCGTCCCGTCAAACAATTGCCCCATGGCATATCCGAGCAGTGCCCCGCCCAAGGTGCTGATGAAGCCGATCACCGATGAGGCGGTGCCGGCGATTTCACCGAGCGGGTCCATAGCCATGGCATTGAAGTTCGGGCCGATAAAACCAAAGCAGGCCATCAGAAGCAGGCATAGACCGGTGAAGATCCAGAAGTCCTTGATCCCGTAGACCGACAAAGCCAACAGCAATAGGCCGAGTGCCATGAACACGACCGTGGCCGCCATGGACAAGCGCTGCATGCCGATCGCCTCGACAAGACGCGCATTCACATAAGACGCCGCCGACATGGCAAGAGCGATGACCGCGAACACGACCGGGAACCAGACGCCAAGGCCAAAAATGTCGACGAAGATCTGCTGTGACATGGTGATGAATGCGAACAGGCCGCCAAAGACGCAGGTCAGAGCCAGCGTGTATCCGATGCTGGCCCGGGTGGTGAGGGTGCGCAGGTACGCGCTGGTGATCGCGCTTGCGTTGAGTGCCCTGCGGTTTTCTGTCGGAAGCGTTTCGGGCAGGCGGACCAAACACCACACAAATAAAATGGCGCCGGCGGCAAACAAAAGGGCGAAGATCCACCGCCAGTCAGCGACCAGCAAAACCGCCTGACCGAGCGATGGCGCCACGATCGGTACGGCCATGAAGATCATCATGACCAGCGACATCACTTTGCCCATCCGCGCGCCTGTGTAGCTGTCGCGGACGACGGACACGGCAACGACGCGTGTCGCCGCGCACCCGACGCCCTGGATGAACCTTGCCAGGAGCATTTGGTCCAGTGACGTGGACATCAAGGATCCAATGCTCGCGAGGGCATAAAGGCCAAGGCCACCCAGCAGGATCGAGCGCCGTCCAAGGGAATCCGATATCGGCCCGAAAAACAGCTGGGCGCTGCCAAAGCCGATCAGATAGGCAATGAGGACTTGTTGCCGATCGTTTTCATGCGCGATTTGAAACGCGGCGCCGATGTCCGGCAAAGCCGGAAGCATGATGTCCAACGCGAGCGCATTCAGCGCCATGAGCGATGCAATGACAATGACGAATTCGGCAAAATGCATCCTGCCGCCCGGGGCCGACGCGCCGTGTGACTCCGACGCCGCCGGAGGAGGTGGTCTGTCGGGAGCCTGTAGGTTCTCCCCCAAGGAGCTGCTCTCAATCTCAGCGCGCAACGGTGCGGGTCCTCGTGTGACTGCGCGGCACATGATCTCATCCACGAAACCATCACCTTAGGACAACAATTAAGGGTTGAGGGTTACAAAACTGTTGTCCGCGCGCCGATCTTTGTCAAAATATCGGATGGTCTCAGGCCCCATTCCATCGCGTCGCCGCCGCATCGTCGATCGCCTTCGCCTCGACCCAGCCGCTCGTTTCTCCCGTTTTCAGATGCTCTTTCTTCCAAAACGGCGCGCGGGTCTTCAGGAAATCCATCAGGTAGTTGGCCGCGTCGAAGGCTGCCTGCCGATGTGCGGAGGCGGCTACAACCAGGACAATATTCGCACCCGGCGCGAGTTTTCCATGGCGGTGAACCACAGTCAGGCCCGTCAAAGGCCACCGACGGCACGCATCCTCGGCGATGCGGGATATCTCCGCTTCGGCCATTCCCGGATAATGCTCGAGTTCAAGCGCGGCAAGGCGCCCGCCTTCGTCGCGGCACAGGCCGGTGAAGCTGACCACCGCGCCGACGTCATGACGGCCGCCGGTCAGATGTTTGGTTTCGGTGTCGACGTCGAAGTCATCCGCCTGGACCCGGACGGTCGGAGTGACGGTCATCGGGTCAGCCCCCGGTCATCGGCGGGAAGAACGCGACTTCGCGCGCGCCTTGCAAGGGCGTATCGGCCTCCACATGTTCCTGGTCGACGGCGACGCGGATCACTTCTTCATCCGCGAACGCGGCGGCATGATTGTCATCGAGCGTCTTCAGATGCGTGATCAGATCCGCGACCGTGGCAACGTGGTCTGGAAGTGTCACGGTTTCTTCCTCGATCCCGACCTTTTCCCTCACCCAAGCAAAATATCGAATGTTCACGATGTGCCTTCTTCGTTGTCCGCAAGCCGGTCTGAGGAGCGGTCCGGGCGCCAAGCTTCACTCGTCGATCAGGTGCCCAATTCCGGCGCGGAAGTAGTCATAGCCGGTATATAGCGTGAGAAGCGCCGCAATCCAAAGTGCGGTCAGTCCAAGCAACGTCGTTCCGGCCAGGACGCTTTCACCGGCAGGACCGGCCACCAAAAGCGCGACCGCGACGAGCTGTACCGTCGTTTTCCACTTGGCAAGCTGGGTGACCGGAACACTGACCTGCAATTCGGCCAGAAATTCCCGCAAGCCGGAGACGAGGATTTCGCGGCACAAGATGATGATGGCGGCGACCAGGGACCAGCCGCCGATCGTCCCATCGGCGGCGAGCATCAAGAGACAGACGGAGACCAGAAGCTTGTCGGCAATCGGGTCCAGCATCCGGCCAAGGGCCGACTGCTGCTGCCAGGCCCGTGCCAGATAGCCGTCGAAAAAATCGGTGATAGCCGCCAGGATGAACAGGCCCAGGGCCACCCAGCGCGCCGTCAGGCCCTCGATGTAAAAACATGCGGCCACTGCCGGTACGGCCGCGATGCGCCCGTAAGTCAGGATGTTCGGAAAACTGAGGACGACGTTTCGTTTCATACGCGCATTTCAAGATGACGCTGGTCCGCCACAACGCGGAACCAAGCATGCCGGCCGGAAGGTGTCAACGCGTGCAGGAGGCCACCGGAGACCCATCATTGGCAAGATTGGGGCAGGTCTTTCAATTGAAGATCGTGTCGCCCTGCTGATCGATCATCATCTTCGCCTTGCGAACCGTGTGGTTGGCCGCTTCCTCCTCACTCGGCAGCGTGTCGGCGCGAATGAAGTCATGGACCTTTCGTGTGCCGTCAATGTCCTTTTCGATCCGGCCCGATACTTGCCATTGGCCGGACGTCTGGCGGGGTTCGGCAATGATCTCATACCCGTCATAGACCACGGGCGGGTGGCCGCTGGATTTTTTCTGCGGGCCATCACCGCCGCCGAACAGGCTTTTAACCAGTTTTCCGATCATGTTCGCACCCCTGTCGTATCCGGCGCCACGTTCACGCCGCGCTGCTGCTGCGCGCCTGGCCGGGCCGCTCCGCCTGCTCTCCGCGCAACGCGCGCATCGTCCAATGATGGCGGCACAAGGAAACATAGGCCTCTTCGCCGCCGATCACCACCTGATCGCCTTCCTCGACAAAACGGCCCTCCGCGTCAAGCCGGGCCACCATGGTCGCTTTTCGGCCGCACCAGCAGATGGTCTTGATTTCCTTCAGATTGTCGGCAAGCGCAAGCAGGGCAGCGCTGCCGGGAAACAGTTTGCCCTGGAAATCTGTACGCAAGCCATAACACATCACCGGGATTTTGATGCGGTCAGCCACCTTCGCAAGCTGCCAGACCTGATCCTCGGTCAAGAACTGCGCTTCATCGACAAACACGGCATGGAGGGGGGCATTTGCGTTGGCGCGCTCGATATGGCCGAACAGGTCGTCTTTTGCATGGAAGATATCGGCGTCGGCGGCAAGACCAATCCTGGACGCGATGCGCCCCCGCCCGGCGCGTTCATCGAATGCGGCGATCAGAAGCAGGGTGTTCATACCCCGCTCCAGGTAGTTGTAGGACGCCTGAAGCAGCACCGTGGATTTGCCGGCGTTCATCGAGGAATAGTTGAAATAAAGCTTGGCCATGTTGGTGTTGGGCGCGATGTTGTCGTTATCGAATCCTTAGGAAGCGGCCCATTGTTAACCAGGCCCACAATGCGCTCAATGGTCCCAAGCGCTCGTCCCAAGATCATTGTGTCCGCCCTTCGGCCCCGCGGCCTGCGGCAAAGCCCAAATCGACTACAAGCGGCCGGTGATCGGTGCCAACATCCGGGCCAAGATGCATATCGACTATGGCTAGGTCCGGCGTGACCGCCACATGGTCAACCGGCGCACCCAAAACCCATCTCAAGCGGTAGTCAAAGAAGAAACGGGTGGCTTGCGGGACGTTGCCGGGAAAGCCGCTCTTCAGTCCGGCCTCGTCCAACAATCCGGCAAAATGGCCGGACCACGGGGCGGTGTTCCAGTCGCCAATCACCAGCACGGGCCCTGATGCGCGCGTTTTACGCCGCGCGACCGTTTCTTCGAGCGTGCCCAGATAGCGCTGCCGGTCACCCCAGCTTTGTCTGGTTCTCGGGCTAGCCGGGTGTACTGCAACGACCTGCAGCGGACCGCGTGGGGTCGCAAGTTCAAGGGCCAGGATTTCGCGCTCGGCGAAGAGATCGCCGGCCGGGGTTCCCGGCACCCGGATGTATTCGATCTTTTGGAACGGATAGGCGGAAAAGACCGCGAGATTGCCGAGTTCGCCGATCAGATAATGGTCCGGGTAGGGACCGACGCCGGCCAGACCGTCCGGCAGGCCGTGCCGCGCTGATCGGTGACGCTGGAGCCACCAGGCGGTCTCCTGAAATACGAGAACATCGGCGTCGAGGCGTTGAAGATAGCCCATCAGCCGGTCATCGCCGAGGTAAAGGCGTTCCAGGTTGATGCTGGCGAACCGGATCGCATGTTGATCGCCATCCAGTCCCGCAACCGGATTGGAAACGGCCAAGGTCCGGGCGACCGTCAGGCCCGCAACAATGACGAAAACCGTGACGAGCAGTGCGATGGCCGCCCTATAGAGCCCCTTTCGATGGGCCAGCCACGGCAGGATGGTTGCCGAGACCAGGCCGGCCAGTCCGGCGCCGGTCAGAAGCTGATAGAGGAAGAACGACATGTTGTCGCTCAACCAGTATTCCGGGAGGGCGAATGCCGACAGGCCAAGCAACGCGAACCCGAGGCCCGCCGCTAGTGAGGTCCAGCCGAGCAGGGACAGGAGCCGGCGCATTGTGGTCGAACGGGTCAAGCGGCTGAAACCTTATGTTCCACCGCCATCAAATCCCGCCTGTTCCGCGAAGCTTTTTCAATGACCGAGATCGCTGGGCTGCGGATTGTGGCCCTTCGCCGCCAGCGGGCCGAGCGCCTCCACCAGGGGCTTGATCTGGGGCTCGTAGTTTCGCCACTTGCCGATCGAGGAGGTGTAGATCGGACGGCGAACCTGATCCCGGCTGAAGGTGAAGACCTGTTCCGTTCCGTCTTGAAACTGCAGGCAGGCGTCGTCCCATTCCAGCCCGATATGCTCCAAAAGCGCGCGGGTTTCCGTTTCCTGGTCCGCCACGAGCGCCTCATAGGACTGGTCGCGGATGGTAATCGGCAGCATGGCCCGCCACAGGTTCATCATGTTCCAGTAATAGCGGTAATATTCGCCAAGGGTCTTTTGATCGATGTTGTATCGATGGTTGCCGTTGAGCGGCGTCGTATAAATCGACAGGCACGTGTCGATGGGCGAGCGGGTCATGTGAATGAACGACGCGTTCGGAAACAGCAGCGCCAGCAACCAAAGTGATTCAAAATTGTGCGGCATCTTGTCGACGACGCGGTCGGCTTTTTTCGAGATCCCGTCCAAGACCGACAGATATCCGCGGCCCATTCTTTTTACATCGCGGCGCGTAAGGTCGAGGATGTTGGTGAAATACATCGGCGTGATGTCCCGGCCCTGCCGCAGCCTCGTTTCGATCTGGCTGAAATAGGTCTGTTCCCCAGCGGCCGCGGCTTTGGGGTGGCGCGCGATGATCTGCTCGGCCAGTGTTGTGCCAGACCGGGGCATGCCGAACACGAACACCGGTTTTGCCGATTGAAAGGCGGCGTTTTTACGCTTTTCAAAGAAGTCCTTGGTGAAGATCTCGACGGACGCCCGCTGGAAGAACTCGCGGTGCCTCATATCGGGCCGGTCATAAAGGTCGTCCCGGTGTTTGGCGAAATACTGGAACGCTTTCGGCCGGTCGTCCTGACGATCATAGTGCTTGGCGACGGCAAAGCTCAACTTCGCCCGGGTGGTGCCCGGTAGCGTATCGTCGCCGAGCGCGGACTCGAACCTGGGCAGGTAATCCAGCTCTTCCATCAGGTTCGGACGGTCGGCGAGTGCCAGAAGCACGTCGGGATTGTCCGGATCGATCGCGGCCGCCTCTTTGAGATAGGCATCGGCTTCGTCTTCCACACCGAGCGACATGTCCAGTTTGTGAAGACCCAGGCGGGCCGGAACGGACTGCGGATCCATGCGCAGCAAGGTCTCGAAGGTCTGGCGGGCCAGCACCGGCCGGCGCAGATGGTAGTAGGCGTCGCCCAATACCGACCGGGCATGCGAGCTTTTCGGATCGAAACCCATGGCCTTCTTGGCATTCATGAGCTGCGAGTCGTAGTCAAACAGGCGGCCTTGGACGAAGGCAAGCGTTGAAAACACGATGGATTTTTCGGTGGCGACCTGGGACGCGGCGACCAGATGCGACAGCGCCCGGTCCAATTCGTTGAAATGCGAATAGATCAGGCCCAGCGAATAGTTGATCCGCGCATCAAGGGGCTCTTGATCATGCAGGTCCTGAAACAGGGGCTCGGCCTCCTTGAAGCGTTCCGCTTCCAAAAGGTCGACGGCTTTGTCGAATTGCTGTGCGTTCATCGGGATCTGTCCGCTGTCAAAAGGCCGCGCCGCCGGAGGTGTGACCATGCGGCTGCTGGCTGGTTTGGCGGCTTTTAGCAGGCCGGACTACTCATGGAAATGGTTATAGACGAGTTTGGCGACGGCCTCCGAAATGCCGGGAACCGCAATCAGATCATCAAGGCCGGCCTTGGACACGGCCTTGGCGGTGCCGAAATGCCGCAACAGCGCGCGTTTGCGCGTCGGACCGATCCCGGCAATTTCATCCAGCGGGTTTTTGGAAATGTCCTTTTTTCGCCGCGCGCGATGGGAGCCGATCGCGAACCGGTGCGCTTCGTCGCGCAGGCGCTGAACGAAGTAAAGCACCGGATCGCGTTCCGGCAGCATGAAGGACGGCCGGCCGGTGATGAAGAATTTCTCCCGGCCCGCGTCCCGGTCCGGCCCTTTCGCGATGCCCACAAGCGGGACATCCATCACGCCGAGGTCTTGCAGCGTTTCGCGCGCCGCGGTGAGCTGGCCCTGGCCGCCGTCGATCAGGACCAGATCCGGCCAGGCCGGCATGTCCGCAGTGTTCATCCGGCCGTCGTCGTCGGACGCGTCAGGATCAACGTCGACGCCGGCGGAGCTATTGGCGCCGGCCTTAGGCTCATCACGGACATGGTCTTTCAAGAGCCTTGAGAACCGTCGGCTGAGGACTTCGCGCATCATGGCGTAGTCATCGCCCGGTGTCAGGTCCTGCGATTTGATGTTGAACTTCCGGTACTGCGCTTTGGCAAAGCCCTCCGGGCCGGCAACGATCATTCCTCCAACGGCATTGCTGCCCATGATATGGGAATTGTCGTAGACCTCGATCCGCCGGGGCGGGGCCGCAAGATCGAAGGCGTCCGCGACGCCCTTGAGGAGCCGGGCCTGACTGGAGGATTCGGCGAGCCGGCGGCCGAGTGCTTCCCGGGCGTTGCGGTCCGCATGCTCGACGAGGTCTTTCTTTTCACCGCGTTGGGGGACCGCGATACTCACCTTGCGTCCGGCCCGTTCGCCCAGGGCTTCGGCCAGAAGGTCGCGCTCGGCAATCGCGTGGGACAACAGGATCTGCCTTGGCGCGGGTTTGTCGTCGTAAAACTGGGCGAGGAAGCTTTCCAGGATGGTCGCCTCGTCCAGCGACTTGTCGGCCTTGGGAAAATAGGCGCGGTTGCCCCAGTTCTGGCCAGTGCGGAAGAAAAACACCTGGACGCAGCTCTGGCCGCCCTCCTGATGGATGGCGAACACGTCCGCTTCCTCGACGTTTTGCGGATTGATGCCCTGATGGGCCTGGACATGGGACAGGGCCGACAGCCGGTCGCGGTAGATCGCCGCCCGTTCGAAATCGAGCGTCTCGGCGGCCTTCTCCATTTGGGCCGCCAATTCCTTTTTGATCAATTGGCTGCGGCCCGACAAGAACGCCTTGGCCTCCGACACCAGGCCGGCATAGTCCTCCGGTTCGATCTCTCCGGTGCACGGACCCGCGCAGCGCTTGATTTGATGGAGCAGACACGGCCGGGACCGGTTCTCGAAATAGCTGTCGGAACAGTTGCGGATCAAAAACGCCTTTTGCAGCGCGTTGATCGTCCGGTCGACGGCACCAGCGGATGCGAACGGTCCGAAATACTCGCCCTTGCGCTTGCGCGCGCCCCTGTGTTTGACGATAGCCGGCGCCCGGTGATCGCCGGTGATCAGAATATAGGGAAAGGACTTGTCGTCCCGCAGCAGGACGTTGAACCGGGGCCGCAGCCGCTTGATCAAATTCGCTTCCAGAAGCAGCGCTTCCGGCTCTGTCTGCGTGACGACGAACTCCATCGCGGCCGTCGCCATGATCATGCGCAGGATCCGGTTGGACTGGCCCTGCAGCCTTGTGTAGCTGGTCACGCGTTTTTTCAGGCTCCGCGCCTTGCCGACATAAAGCACGTCGCCCTTGTCGTCGAACATGCGGTAAACGCCCGGGCTGTTCGGCAATTGCTTCACCAGATCGGCGATCACCTCAACGCCCTTGCGCGCGGGCGCCGGGGTACTGTCCGGCACGGTATCTTCGGCCGCGCTGGCATCGCCGGGCACCGGATTGTCGTTGTCGTCCTGGATGGTTGTCATGGGCTGTAATTTAAGCGCAAGGGTCCGGTGGAGAAAGCCTTGCGGCTTCAGCTATCCCCGGCCTTTCGCATTGCTATTCGCCGACATCGGTCACATCCGGTGTCTGCCACGCCAGATGCTGGCCGCCATCAAGGGCGATCATCTGGCCGGTAATGGAGGGCGTCTGCCACAAAAAGCGGATCGTCCGGCCGAAGTCCTCCGGCGCGGGCCCGCGTCCCATCGGGACCGACGTCGTCTGCTTTTCAAACTCCGCATCTGTTTGACGCGGGTTCTTGAAGCTCGGGCCGGGGCCGATGCCGTTGACGCGGATGCGCGGGGCGAGCGCCTGGGCCAGTGTTTGCGTGGCGGTCCACAACGCGGCTTTGGAAAGCGTGTAGGACAGCGCCTGCGGGGTCAGTTTCCAGACCCGCTGATCGATGATGTTGACGACAAGCCCGGTTTCGGTCTCCGGCAGCCTTCCGGCCATCGCTTCAGTGAGGAACACCGGCGCCCGCGTGTGGATGTGATAGTGGGCATCGAACAGCGCCGGATCCAGCGACCCAATGCCGTCGTCCTCATAAATCGACGCATTGTT
The DNA here is from genome assembly GCA_017643215.1 of Roseibium sp. Classification (GTDB taxonomy): domain Bacteria; phylum Pseudomonadota; class Alphaproteobacteria; order Rhizobiales; family Stappiaceae; genus Roseibium. The sequence goes on from JAEPNV010000008.1 coordinate 72,301, forward strand.
GACAATCAGCCGCGGCGCCCCGAGCGCGGTTTGTGCCTTGTCATAAAGCGCCATCAGATCCGCCGGATCGGTCAGATCTGCCTGGATGACGACGGCCGCCGCGCCGATCGTTTCAAGGTCGTGCTGAAGGGCTTGAGCCTGCTGAACGCTCCGATGGGTGTGGAGGACGACACGCCATCCGGCCTTGGCGAGATCCTCCGCGATCACCGCCCCGATGCGGCTCGTGGCGCCCGTCACAAGCGCCGTCGGGTTCTCCCCGCCCATGGTCACCCCTCGTTCTTTCTCTATAGGTGAGGACAGTTACGCACGGTCCGGCGCCACGGATTGACCCACTATCAAAGCGACGGCGCCCACCACTCTAGGCGTTCGCCGTGCCGAACAGGTAGACGGTGTAGATGTACGTACAGTAGGCTCCCGTCAGCGCGATGCCCATGGCTTTTCCGAGCGTGACGCGGAACGCCGCCAGGCCGAGCAGAATGAATGCGCAGGCCAGCATCACCCAGATATCGAGCTTCAGGATCTCGGCCGGCACGTCGACCGGAATGACGGCCGTTGTGATCCCGATGATCGCCAGAAGATTGAAGATGTTGGAGCCGATGACGTTGCCGATCGCGACGGCGCCATGCTGGCGGATCGCGGCCATGACCGTTGTCGCAAGTTCCGGCAACGACGTGCCAAGCGCGATGACCGTCAAGGCGATCACGGCGTCGCTCACACCCCAGGCCACGGCGACCGATGTCGCGCCCTCGATGGTGAAATGGGCCCCGAGCGGCAAGCCGATGAGACCGAGCGCGATATAGACAACGGCGATCCAGATGGAATCGGGAACGCCCTCGACATCCTCCAGGAGGTCATCGTCGTCATCGGCCTCTTCGGCGGCATTGGCCTTCATTTCCTTCCGGTGCTTTCGCGCGGTGAGCGCAGATGCGCCGAGAAACAGCGCGAGGAGTGTCAGAAGGATGATGGATGCGATCCATCCGAGCGGCGAATAAAAGCACAGAGCGATGAACACGAATGTCACGCCGACCATGAATGTCGCGCTGCGGGTGGCGCCGTCCTCGCCGCAGGGTGTCGCGGCGATGAGCGCCGGCATTCCCAGCACCAACAACACATTGGCGATGTTCGAGCCGACGACATTGCCGATCGCGATGCCGCCCGATCCTTCGAGCGCTGCCTTCAATGAAATGACAAGTTCGGGTGCCGAGGTTCCGAAGGCCACGATGGTCAGGCCGATCACCAGATTGGGGATGCCAAGGCGCTGGGCGACACCGACCGACCCTCTCACAAGCACGTCCCCGGCAATAATCAGCACAACGAGACCGCCTGCGAGGCTAACGTAGTCGAAAAGCATTTATGGGTTCCGGTAGGGGCCAGTGTTGATGTGTGCTTTGTCGCCTATGACGCCGGCGGGGCCGAGAGTTGCGCGCCTTATACGCAATAGTCCGGTGTTGGAAAAGTGTGCTGCATACCAAGCACTGCTTCCATCTGGGGCGGCGGCAGCCGTTTATCAACTGTTCACCTTGTCGGAAAAAGTCCCGCTTCGGACACGAAAATTCCTCATTCAACCGGCGAATCCGCCACAAACGCCGCCCATATCGATGTCCGGGGGAGCGTGGGGACGCGGTGACCGCTGTCCACACTTCACGTGTAGAGAGTAACCCGGAGAATGTTTCATGAAGCGTTTTGCCAGAGCCGGTATCGCAGTCGCCGCATTGTCGGCGGCGCCCCTCCCGGCACTTGCGGCGGATCTGCCGCAGCCGGCCGAAACGGCATCGCCCTTTGCATCCTCACCGGTTCCGGCCGCCCGGTTCGATTGGACCGGTGCTTATGCCGGCGGCAATCTCGGTTGGGTCTGGGGCCAGTTTGAAAACTCGTCGACGCCGACCGGATCGTTCGATGCCGACGCCAACGGCGTGGCAGGCGGGATCCATGGCGGCTACAATTTTGCGATCACGCCGAACATCATCACCGGCATCGAGGCGGATCTGCAATTCACCGACCTTGAAAAGCGCACCACACGCGGCGGCGTATCGGTCAAATCGAGCTCGACCTGGAATTCCACCGTCAGGGGCCGGGTCGGATATGCGTTCGAGCGCTTCATGGCCTACGGCACCGGTGGTCTGGCGATCGCCGATGTCGACATCAACGCCAATGGCGCGAGCGACGACGCTGTCGCGGTCGGCTGGACGGCCGGCGCTGGCATTGAGGGCGCGGTGACCGACAGGGTCTCGGCGCGGCTTGAATACCTTTATCAGGATTTCGGCCGCGAGACGTTCACCCTCGGCGGCAACCGGTACCGCAGCGACCTCGACAATTCGACGGTCCGGTTCGGTCTGAGCTATCATTTTTAAGCCGCTCCGGTCGTTGCTATCGAAAAACCCGGCGCCAAAGGCGCCGGGTTGAGGTTGATGACACTCCACGATTTTTCCGAGGTCATCCTCGGACACCGTTCCGAGGAACCATAAAAATCAAAGCGTTAGGGATGCTCAGGACATGTCCACGGCTGTCCGGTTTAAATTCCGGCGGCGGGCATATGTCATTGAACCAATTGCGCTATGCGCGGCCAAAATGCGCAAGAACATGGAATTTGGCATTGGGGCTACCAGCAGTTCTTTGCTTTCCCGGAGGCCGCGTGAGCGGCCGTCCGGGAACCAGCAACCACCGTATTTTGTGCTGGAAAACAATACCTTACCTTCCGCAAAGTGCTGGGCCCCGGCTCGGGGGGCGGGGCGGCAGTTTGAGGCATGCGGGACGACAATGAACATCCCGCGATCGCGTGAAACCGGACGTCTAACGTTCCTAAGCCCCGTGGACGCATTGGAGACGTCTCTCGTCTCACCCGAACAGCCCGGCCCGCATCGCCTGAACCCGGCGCAAATCCCTCTTGATGATGGGTGGGCATTACCTGAGCCGGATTTCCTTGATCTTGTCCAATTCGTCCACAGGGCCTAGCACCCGGTTGCGTATTCATGACGATTTCGTCTTTGCCCAACAAAATGGTAATTTGCGTTTTCCGCGCTATCTCAGCAGCATAGTCACGCGATGAGCGCGCGTCCGTTCGCCAGGCAGACCGAGCCAAACGGAGGAGTCATTCATGCGCTTCCTTATGCGCGGCCTTTTGGGGCTTGCGCTGATTGCCGTCATGCTGGGATCGGCCGGGTACGGTGTTTACCGGCTGAGCGCGGCGCTGACGGAAGAGGAAACCGCGCGGCAAACCACGTCGCGGGAGCGCAGCTATGCGGTGAATGTCTCCGAACTGAGCGCCCAAACCGTCACGCCCGTCACGACCGCCTACGGACAGATCGAAAGCTGGCGCACTCTTCAGATCCGGGCCAGCTCAGAAGGGCGGATCGTCGATATTGCCGAAAAATTCCGGGACGGGGCGGCTGTCGCGGCCGGTGATCTGCTCGTGCGCATCGATCCCGCCGACGCCGAATTCGGGCTTCTGGACGCCGAGGCTGCGCTTGCGGATGCAGAAGCGCAAAAGGCCGAGGCCGAGGAAGCCGTGGTGGGCGCCGAGCAGGAGCTTGTGGCGGCGCAGCGCCAACTGGAACTCAGGCGTCAGGCGCTCGAGCGCCAGCGCCAGCTCCGCGAAAAGGGCTACTCCACCATGGTGCAGGTGGAGGCGGAGGAATTGTCGGTCGCCGCACTCGAACAATCGCTGAACAACCGGCTGCAATCGGTGATCACGGCCCGAAAACGGATCGAGCGGATGGACCTGAGCGTCGAGCGGGCCCGGATCGCGGTTAAGGACGCCGAACGGGTGCTGTCGGAAACGGAAATCGTCTCCCCTTTCCGGGGATATTTGGATCAGGTTGATGCCTCGTTGGGGCGTCAGGTCAGCCCGAACGAGACGCTCGCGCAGTTGATCGATCCGGCGGCTTTGGAAGTGCGGTTTTCTTTGTCGACCGATGAGTTTTCCAGGTTCCTGGACCGGGCCGGCGCGCTGATCCCCGCGAAGGCCAGCGTTGACCTGCGCCTTGGTAACCGGATTGTTGAAATCCCGGGGGAACTGGACCGGGTGGCCGCGGTGGTTGCGGAGGGCGAGGCCGGGCGCTCGGTGTTCGCCAGCCTGGACGTTGAACTCGGGACTGTCCTTCGACCGGGCGATTTTGTCACCGTGCGGATCGAGGAGCCGGATCTTGAGGGGGTCGCGCAAATTCCGGCGACGGCGGCGACCGAAGACGGTCGGATCCTGATCGTGAATCCCGAAAACCGGCTGGAAGAGATCCACACGACGATCCTCAGGCGTTTGCAGAACGATCTGATCGTCGCCGATGTGCCGTTCGGCGCGGTCTATGTCCGCGAACGGCTGCCGCATCTCGGGCCCGGTCTGAAAGTCCAGCCCAAACAGGTGGTCGACGGCACCGGCGCCGTATCTGTGGCTGATCCGCCAGCCGCAGGCGGCCCGGGCGCGGGGCGTCCGGGCGAGGCAACCGGGGCCCGGCCGGACACGCGGATATGAGATCCCCCGGCGGTCCGCAATTCGCGTCGTTTCTGGACTACATGGTCCGGCATCGCACGGCGGCCAACCTTCTGCTGGCCTTGATGCTGCTCGGCGGAATTGCCGCCGGGCTCCAGATCCGGACCCAGTATTTTCCCGATTTCGTCCGCGAGCGCGTCGACGTCGTGGTCACATGGCCGGGCGCAGGTCCGGAGGATCTGGACCGTGCGGTTGTGGAAATCCTCGGTCCCCGGCTCCTTGCGATCAACGGTGTCGACGAAGCAAGCTCGGTCGCCCGCGAAGGCCGCGCGGAAATCGATCTGGAGTTCGAGGACGGCTGGGACATGGGCCAGGCCACGGACGAGGTCAAGGCCGCGGTCGATCAGGTGCGCAGCAATCTTCCCGACGGCATCGAGGAACCGACGGTCACCAGGTCGGTCTACCGCGACCGGGTCACCAACATCGTGTTGTTTGGGCCCGTCTCCATTGATCAGCTTTCCCAGTTCGCCGAGGACCTTCAAACGCTTTTGTTCCGCGAAGGCGTGACGCGGGTGTCGATCACCGGGGTCGCCGATCCTGTGATGCGCGTCAACGTGACCGAGGCGCTCTTGATCCGGCACGATCTGACCCTTCGCGACATCGCACAGGCCGTGGAAGCGGAGATGGAGTCCGTGCCGGCGGGCGACTTGACCGGCGGTGGCGCGCGTTTGCGCACCGGGTTGACCCGGCGCACGGAGACCGATCTCGGTGAGGTGGTCGTCAAGGCGCCCGCGCAAGGCGAAAAACTGCATTTGCGGGACATTGCCGACATCGAGACCGAGGGCGTGGAAAGCGGCCGGGCCTACTATCACAAGGGCCAGCCGGCAGTTCTTGTGCGGGTCGACCGGAGCGCGGAAGGCGACACGATCGATATCCAGCGGCAGGTCGAGGCGGTCGTCGCCGACCTGCAAACCACGCTGCCGGAAGGTGTCGTGGTTCAACTGACCCAGACCCGGTCGCAGAACATCATTGACCGGCTCGATATCCTGATCACCAACGGGATCTGGGGGCTCGTCCTGGTTCTGGCGTTTCTGTTCTTGTTCCTGTCGGCCAGAACCGCCTTCTGGGTGGCCGCCGGTATTCCGGTGGCGATGGCCGCAACGATCGGCATGATGTACGCCTTCGGGCTGACCCTCAATATGGTGTCGCTGTTCGCTCTGATCATTTGCCTTGGCATCGTCGTCGACGACGCCATCGTGGTCGGCGAGCATGCCGATTTCCTCGCCCGCAGGGGATACAGCCCGACGGATGCGGCGAGCCTGGCCGCCCGCCGGATGACCGCGCCGGTGTTCAGCGCGTCGATCACCACGCTGATCGCGTTTTCGGCGCTCGTTGCCGTGGGCGGACGGTTCGGCACGCTGATTGCCGATATTCCGTTCACCGTCGCGGTGGTGCTGATCGCCAGCCTCGTGGAAGCGTTCCTGATCCTGCCCGCGCATATGCGCCACGCACTCGCCGCGCGCCAGAAGGAGCGGTGGTTCGATTGGCCGAACCGGCAGTTCAACCGCGGTTTCCGGTGGTTCCGCGAGCACGTGTTCCGGCCGTTCATCGGATGGGTGATCACCGGCCGTTATGCCGCCCTTGGTGTTGCGGTGATGCTGCTCTTGATCTCCCTCAGCCTGTTTTACGACGGAACGGTTCGCTGGCGGTTCTTCAACGCCCCGGAACGCAGCGTGATATCGGCCAACATCGCGATGATGCCCGGCGCCACACGGTCCGATACCCAGGCTATGATTGCGGAAATGGAACGCGCGCTGGATGTCATTGACCAGCGCTATCGGGAGACCTACGGCCGGGCGCCGGTGGAGTTTGCCCTGGCGACCATCGGCGCAACGGCAGGACGGGGATTGCGCAGCGCCGACAGCAAGGATGTCGATCAACTGGGCGGTCTGTCGATTGAACTGATCGATCCTGATTTGCGGCCGTATTCGGCGTTCGAATTCATCGGTGACTGGCGCAAGGAAATCACCCGTCCGCCGCTTCTGGAAACCCTTGCCGTGCGCGGTGAGCGCTCCGGGCCGGGCGGCGATGCCATCGATGTCCGGTTGTTCGGCCCCTCAACCGAACAACTGAAAGCTGCGTCCGAAAGCCTGAAGCAGGCACTTGCGGTGCTGCCGGGGGTCAGCGCGCTTGAAGACACCATGGCGTTCGACAAGCCCGAATTGACCTTGGCACTCACTCCGCTCGGCGAAGCGCTTGGATTTACCACCGACGCCGTGGCCCGGGATCTGCGCGACCGGCTGGAGGGGATCGAGGTCGCCGAATTCCCGGTTGGCCGGCGCACGGCCACCGTCAAGGTCAGCTTGCCGGAGGACGAAACCCACGCGGCCTTCATCTACGAAACGCGGCTGCGGTCACCGGCGGGAACCTATGTCTCGCTGAGCGAAATCGTGACCGTTGAAAGCACCTATGGGTTTGCGTCGGTGGTGCGGGAGAACGGCCTTCGCACCTTGCGGGTGACCGGTGATATTTCCGGAGACGATCCGGTCGCCGCCGATCTGGTGATGGACGCGCTGCGAACCGATCTTTTGCCGCGCCTTGCCGCCGAATTCGACGTGGAAAGCGAACTGGCCGGGCTTGCCGAACAGGAGCGTTCGTTCCTGTCGGATGCAGCGCTGGGCTTTGCCCTGTGTTTGGCCGGTATCTATCTGACGCTGTGCTGGATCTTTGCCTCCTGGACCCGGCCGCTGGTGATCATGATCATCATCCCGTTCGGCGCCATCGGCATGATCTGGGGGCATCATCTGCACGGCATTCCGCTGTCCATGTTTTCCGTTGTCGGGTTTATCGGCATGGCCGGGATCATCATCAACGATTCCATTGTGCTCGTCACAACGATCGATCAATACGCGGAGCGAAATCCGTTCCGCCTGGCCCTCATCCAGGGTGCCAGCGACCGGCTGCGGGCCGTGGTGCTGACCAGCGCGACCACGGTGTTTGGGTTGATGCCGCTTCTGTTTGAAACAAGCCGCCAGGCGCAGTTCCTGCTTCCCACCGTGGTCACGCTGGCCTACGGGCTCGGCGCGGGGCTGTTCATCGTGCTGCTTGTCACGCCGGCGCTTTTGGCCGCGCAACAGGATTTCGGCCGCCTCGTTTCGTCCGGGCGCAGGCTATTCCGTCACGGAATCCGCCGCCGCCGGCCGCTGGGACCGGGTTGAGTCCATCACTCAGCGCAAAGGCACATGCGCGTCGGGCACCGGCGCGGGCGGTTGCCTTGTCGCGCTAAAGGCCGGGACCGCCGCGTCGAACGCGTCCAGCCAGGCCACGAGCGCCGGGTGGGTCTCGCGCCACGTCCCGCCAAACCGCAGGTCCAGATAGCCAAGGGCGCAGGCGAGGGCGATGGTGCCGGCATCGGCCTGATCCGCCGAAGTAACGGTCTTGGGCGGTGCGGCTTCCAGGGCGGCGAGCCCACGTTCGACCTTGGAGGCCTGATAAGACAGCCAGTCGTCAAACCGGTGGGCGGCCGGGCGGAAACGTTTTTCATAAACCTGCAGGATGCCGGCATCCATCATGCCGTCGGCCAGCGCTTGAAGGGCGAGGACCTTGAAACGGGCTTCGCCGGCCGGCAGCAGTTTACCGCCACCTGCCACGTGATCGAGATATTCAAGAATGACGCGGCTGTCGTAGAGAACCTCGCCAGTCTCCAACACCAGCGCCGGGATCTTGCCGAGCGGATTTTGGGCGCGCAGAGTGTCGTCCGGATCGGCCGTATTGGCGTCCTCAATGGTGATTTGATCGCTCAAGCCCAGAACGGACGCAGCAATCTTGATTTTCCGGCCAAAGGGGGAGGGTGGCGCGGACCGAAGAACAAGCATGGGAACCTCCTCAAATATGCGGAATGGCGCGGACGTGCGTCGCCGGGATGGTGCGCGGCGGGTTGGCGCAAGGGTCAGCGGTGAGGTGCATTGCGAGCGCGGCGAGACCGGCCGGGTCAGCGCGGACGGGTGGTGCTGCAATAAGCGCCATAGACGCGCCATTTGTCGAGCGGCGCAAGACAGGCTTCGACCGCCCAGCCGATTCCAACAAATCCGGCATGTTCCACCAGCTTGTAGTGCACGGAATGCACCGAGCCGTCTGACAAGTTGGCCGTTCCGCGGCAGTAGCGGCGCGCAAGCGGGCTGACGTCATTGTCCCGGTACTGGACCTCCTGGATCCGCTCGATACCGGTAATGGTGCGGCCTCCGGCATAGCTGCCGCGGGCCCGCGCAACGGTTCCGGCGACCGCCGCCTGAACGGAACCGGCGGTGCAATCGGGAAGCCTTGGGTCTTTGTTCCAGGAGAAATATGCGCGGTTTTCCGTGGCCAAGGCGCTCGATCCGGCCAGCACGAGAGCCAGCAGGCTGGTGCAGGAGAGTTGGATCAGGTTCAAGACGATTCCCTCCAGGCAGGATGTGGTCGGAGTCCGCAGACCTTGGGCGACCCGCGCCGCAAGGTCAAGTACCAGGTGGCCGCCTCAGTTACTCCGCAATCAATTCCTCGATTTGCCATCCGGCACCGGAACCCTGGCGCAGCGTGTTGCAGAGCCAGGGCAAGATTGTCCGCATCTCTTCGGCCAAGACGTAGGGCGGGCGGATGAGGGTCATGCCCGAGCCGAGCATGATGGTGTCCGGCCCGCTTTGCCCCGTTTTCAGCTCAAGCGACAGAACATCCCGAACACCGGCCTCCTTGAAGCTCTCATGCATCCTCGCGACGGCCTTTCGGTGCTTCAGCGGATACCACAGCGCAAAAGTGCCGGACGACCATTTGCGCCAGGCGGACACGACCGCCTTTGTCATGGTTTGAAATTCATCTGCCTGCTCATAGGCCGGATCGATCAGAACGAAACCGCGCTTTTCCCTGGGCGGCAGAAAGGCGCCAAGGGCAAGCCAGCCGTCCAGATGGATGGTCTTGGTCTGCACATCTCCGGAAAACCGGTCCGCCAATTGCTGAAAATCGGCCGGATGCAGTTCCGTCAGTGTCAAGCGGTCCTGCGGGCGCAGGAGCGCGCGGCTCAATGCCGGGGAGCCCGGATAGACGGTGAGCGCGCCATCTGGATTGAGATCGCGCACCACATCGAGCCATGGCGCGAGCAGGGCGGCGACATCATCCGGCATTGGCCTGTCGATCACCTTGCCGATGCCCTGGCGCCATTCGCCGGTCTTTTCCATTTCCGGTCCGGTGAGATCGTACTGGCCGATACCGGCATGGGTGTCCAGGATCCGGAACGCCTTGTCCTTGCGCTGACAGTAGACGACAAGGCGGGCAAGCACGGCGTGCTTGAGCACGTCGCCGATATTGCCGGCGTGGTAGGCGTGCCGATAGTTCATATCGACGCGCCGGCGGTCGCGGGCCGTTCCATGAAAATCACCGCTTTTTCGCCGTGGTCCTGGCGGCCGATTTCCGAAAATCCGAGCCTTTCATGGAACCGGAGCGAGCCGGGATTGGGCGGACGCTCGTTGACTTCGCACACGAAACTGCGCCCGGTCCCGGCCTCGTTTTGGAACAGGCCCTGATAAAGGCGTTCGCCGATCCGCTGGCCACGGGCGGCGTTATGGACGCAGATCCGGTCGGTGTAGGCAAAGCGTGCCCGGACGGTGCCAAACCATTGATAGTTGGGGCTGTCATAGCTCAGGCCCTCGCCAAGGCAGAGCAAGAAACCGACGGGGCCATCGCCGCCGTCCGCCACAAGGCAGCACAAGGACCTGTCGATCAGGTCCTGCAACTCGCCGGCCGCCAGAAGATTGGTCGCCGGGACCGCGGCAGCGTTCAGCGCTGTCAGAGCGTCCAGATCGCTGGGTTCGGCGGCGCGAATTCGGATCGGATCAGACACGGAAACCTCAGATCTGGAATAGGGGCCGGCTCCGCCTTAACCGTGTTCCGTGCTCATTGCAATTTGGAGCAGGTGCACCGGCTTGGCCGGACGGGCACAAGCCCGAAAGGGAGGAGCGGCCGTCCGGCGCTTCCTGTCGCGCATCGTGGATCTGAATGAAAAAGCAAACAATATCAGCGCAATATGTTTGCACTCGCTGCCTAAACCGGACGGCAAAGGGTTCGGTTCGAGGATTCAAAGCCTAAAAACAAAACACGCGCAAAAGGCGCGTGCCGGAAAGTCTGTTTTAAACCGCCGGGTATCCGTGGTGTGCCCGGCAGGGATGCTGTTTACTCTTCGGCCGCCGGGTCGTTCTCCAGCTCCTGCAGATTCACGGCCTTGGGGCCCTTGCCGCGCCGGTCCGGCTCGGTTTCGAAGGAAATGCGCTGGCCGCTGTCAAGCGTCGCCATACCGGACCGTTCCACCGCCGAGATGTGAACGAAAACATCGGCTTCGCCTTCATCGGGTGTGATAAACCCGAAGCCCTTGTCCGATTTGAAGAACTTTACGGTACCCGATTGCCGGGGACCCCGTTCCACCGGTTCACCCTGGTCGGGACGCGGACGCCGTTGCCGGTATCCATCGCCATCGCCGTCCTGTCCACCGCCGCCATAACGTCCGCCGCCGCCGTAACCGCCGCGTCCGCCGCCGCCATATCCGCCTTCGCGCCCACCGCCGCCGCCGTATCCGCCGTCACGTCCGCCACCGCCGCCGTATCCGCCGTCACGTCCGCCGCGGTATCCGCCGCCATCGCGGTTTCCGCTGCGTCCACCGCCGCCGTAGCCGCCGTCACGCCCTCCACCGTAATCGCCGCCGCCGAAGTCGCTGCCGAAGTCCTGCGGACCGCCAAACTCGCGCTTGCCGCCGCGCCGCCCGCGCGACCGACGGTCCGAATCGCCATCGTGCATTAGTAAATCACCTTAATTTCGTGCCGCACGCTTCTGGCACACTACCCATTGAAATTGTTCGCTAAAGTCACGCGAAACACACCCATCGGCCGCGCCGAGGCACGCCCGTCAACATCATGAGATTGGGTTGAAACAAGGATGCCGCATCCCGATCCAGTCCGCTGTGAAATCATCATAAGTCTGACGCGAGCGAAATCGCAAGAGAATCCTTGGACAAACCGCTACTCGGATGCCGATGACACAGGCCAGGTCGTCGGCCATTTTTCCAGTTCAACCGCTTGTCCGTCACAGGTTGAGCGGGCCGCTTCCTCAATCAGGGCGAACGCGGTCCCGTTCCACTGCCACCGGTTCCAGATGCCGCACTCGCCGACGCCGGATCCCTTCAGCAGGCTGTCGAGCTGCCGTGTCTTGGGGTTCCATCGTGCATTGTAGACGAGATCGATTGCGACCGGGCCCAGCTCCGTCATGCGTGCAAAGCTGAGTTGCCGGACCTTTCCATCGGCATGAACAAGCATGACAACATAGGGCGTGTTGTACGCCCCGGGTGCGCCGCATGGAAGAATGAACAGCGCGGCGTTGTCGGGAAGCGGCGCAGACACGGCATCGAGGCCGGCGAAAATCGCCGGATCGATATCGGAGCAAAACCGGCCGTTGTCCCACCGCTCGGCGACGGCCGGCGGAAGCCCGGCCGTGTCGAGGATTGGCATGGCATGGGGTGCGTCAACGGCAGTATCACTGCCCGGTTCGACGAGAGCGGCGGTCGATCCCATCCGTTCCTGGCGGCGGTCGATCCAGCGCAGGCTTTCGCGGAAGCCATCCAGCGCGACCGGGACCGTAACGGGATCGGGGTCAACCGGAAGTTCGACCGTCAGTTCACGCCCCGAATTCATCATATCGATCAACGTGCGGGTTGCCGGGCCGGTTGGATACCAGAATCCCTCCCCGCCAATGGGCCGGAAGCCAACCGGGGCGGCCACAGAGGCCTGGATTTCCCGCAATTGGGCGACCGGAAGTTCCTCAACGATGGTCCCATCGATCGACAACCGGATGACGCCGTCTTCGCGCAGTGCCGAATTCGTGGTCAGGCGGATCAGCGGGCTTGCGCTGACTTCCCAGTTGTTGACCAACCGCAGATCAAGCCAAAGATTTTGCGCCCGGATAAAACTGGATGTGAAGCACAGGCCCGAATTGGTGCAATCGGCTGACCAGGTCTTAAACACAGGCTGGCTGCGGCTGGACTCGGCGCGCAAATCGACGGGCAGCCAAACCAACAGCACCATCGTCAATACCGCTTTCAGGGCGCGCACGGTCATCAGTCCAAAACATCCGAAATCTGTTGGCGGCTATCAAACGGCCGCATCTTCTTGTACGAAAAGCAGAACCGAAGGTGAAGCGCGCAAGGACCACAAACCGGTTTATTGTGCACGGCCCCGTCAAGAAGGATCCAATTTGTGGCTCAATCGCATGATTCCGGCACTCAGAAGGCACAGGGCACGGGCGAGCCGCCGATCCGAATCCTGATCATTCCGGTGACTGCGTTTCAGCAAAATTGCTCGCTGGTCTGGGATCCAAAGACCATGCTGGGCGCGGTGATCGATCCGGGCGGCGATGTGCCGACCATCCTGCAGGCCATCGCGGACCAGGGCGTCAAGGTGGAAAAAATCGTGCTCACTCATGGTCATATCGACCATATTGGCGGCGCCGCGGATCTGGCCGAGGCGCTCAACGTCCCCGTTGAGGGCCCTCACGACGCCGACCGGCCGATGATCGAGCGGGTGGCCGACCAGGCCCGCCAGTTCGGACTTGCGAACGTCAAACCCGTTGAGCCGGACCTATGGCTTTCGGAAGGCGACCGGATCAGCTTTGCCGGCCGGACCTTCAATGTGCTGCACTGTCCCGGACACGCGCCGGGACATGTTGTTTTCGTCGAGCCGGAATTGCGGCTGATGTTCTCCGGCGATGTTTTGTTTGCGGGGTCCATCGGCCGCACCGACCTGCCAGGCGGCGACCATGCGACGCTGATTTCGTCGATCAAGACCAAGCTTTTGCCGCTTGGCGACGATGTGTCGTTCCTGCCCGGTCACGGTCCGGCCTCGACCATCGGGCATGAGCGGCAGACCAATCCGTTCCTTCGGTAAGGTGGAGAAAATCCAAAGCGGCTTTCGCCGCTCACTTTACCGCGAGTGCCGTAAAACGTCCGCATGGTCTTTCTATTTTCTGATCAAAATAGGAGACCGACGATGACAACAAGTGCGATACGGTTTGCGGCCGTTTTTGCCGCTGCGGCAGTTCTGGCGCCGGGTATGGCGGCGGCGGATTATTTTGACGGGTTTGCCCGGTCCCAGGAACTCAAGGAAAACGAGGCGCGCGGCGGTCCAAAGATCGTCGGCGCCAATTCACCCTTCATGGAGCGGATCAGGGTCTGTCAAAACCTGCCCTTGACGACCCGGGACAAGGCGACCGGTCAAACGACGACCGTTTCGGTCAAGCGATGCTGGTTTGAAGAATAGGCTTCTCGGCTGCGCGCACCATGTGCTGCGCGGCCGTCACAGGATCGATTTCAGGTCTTCCAGGCGGTCATTCACAAGCCAGCCGTAGTAGTTCTCACGCGGCCATGGCCTGCCGCTGCGCCGGAACTTGGACGCCCGGGTCCACGGATCACCGAGATTGTAAAGTGTCGCGGTCAGTCCGGGATTGCCGGAAATGTCGACCCGGCCGACCTTTTTATAGGCCTCGATGGCGTCCTGGATGACCGCGGCCATGTAGTGGAGCGAGACATTCGGATCCATCGCCGCCCGGTAGACCGCGGCCGCGTTCGAAGCATCCAGCGCCCGGTGGCTGCTTTGCCGTGCGACACGGTCGGTCATTTTCAAAACCGTCAGCGGGCTGAGCTGACCCAAACCGAAGCTTTGTCCGGCGAACAGCGGCTGAAAGAACGTCTCGTTGAAATTGGTTTCCGGAAAACGCTGGCCGTCTAACTGCCGGCCCTTGAAATAAGTGTCCCAAACCCGCTCGAAGCAGCCCCAGCGCGTGTTGCTGTTGTCGCCCTTGCGCCCGGATCTGCACCTTTCGAACTGCGGGCGCATGACGAATTCGTCGACATGTTCGCCGTCATGTTCGAAGCTCATGTCGATACCGGCGTAGGTCAGCGCCTTGACGTAGTAGGATTGCGCGCTGTCCAGGCTGTCGTAATTGTAAGTGTGTTCGCCGACGATCGCGCCGATCATGTGGACCGGGTCAATGCCGTACTCGTCGGCCACGCGTTTGATCGATCCGATCAAACGCCGGTCCCGCCGGAGGACACGCAAAACACGTTGAAACTTCGCCTCGTACGTTGAATCGGATGCCGATGTCCGGCGCGCTGAGGCGAACGGGATTTTTGGCTGCGTTGTGTAGCGGTTGCCGTCGGGAACCGTTCGAATGCCGGCGGCGTGCGCCGATGGGCCGGAATGATTCGGCAGAGCCTTTTCGGCTGCCGGCATCAAGCAAAACGCAACAGCGCCCGCGATGGCGGCGCGTTTCAGCTCCTTTAATGTCTTCCCAAACATTGCCTGAACTCCAGGCCCACGGCCGCCGGTCATACTGGGCTTCCGATCGATCTGCAAGGTGTGCCGCGCATCGCCAGGTAAAACCAACAGGATTGGTCGTGCAATGGCGTTTCCGCGGCGAATCTGGCCGGGAAAGCGCGGGCCAAAACACCATGCGTCCGGCCTGTCCGCAAGCGCCTGACGTCAATGTTATGCCGCAATACACGGGGAAACGGACCGCCAAGCCGGCGAGCGGGGCCTCGGCGGGAAGCCGGCCGGGCAAGTCGACTGCATTTTCTCGGCATCAGCATGGGCGGGCACTGGCGCACAGGGACTTATGATCGTTGGCGCGCCGCCACCGGCGCACGGCAGTTTACGTTAGGGAAAATATCGGCCGCGTAAAGCCGAAATTGGGTGTTCGCTTAAAGGACTTGGCCAGCTTCAGCGCTCTGTGCCGGAAATACGCAGCGGACCGGCGCACAGGCGGACCGTGCGCGGCACATTCATTTGGATGAAAAACTTCTCGTGCTGATGAAGGCCGCACAATTCCCGCTGGATCATGACGTGCCACACCGCTTCGCCGGCCTCGGCGATCCGCTGTTTCCGGAGGCGGGCTTGCCCGTCGTCGTCCGCTGCCGGATCACCGCCCGGGATTTGGGCAAGGGCCTGTTCCAGTTTCCTGTTCAGCCTGGACAGCGTCGCGACCTTTTCATTCAAGATGTCGTGTTCAAGCGCCGCCGCCAAGGGATCGGCCGGAGGCTTCGACGTTTGCCGGGGCGGGCGCAACACCATTGTGCTTTCCGTCTCGTTTTCACGCGCGGGTCCTGCTGAAGGACGGCGCTCCGAACATCAGGTCACGGTGATTTTGTCCTCTGCCGACAAAAGCCACAAGAGCGTCAACGCCTTTAGCGCACAAGGCACGACCGCATAGGCGGCGCTGAGGGACAGGCCCAGGAGCGGCGTCATGGGCGCGCCCGGCTGATAGCCCACCAGTCCGAGGATCGGCAGGGCCAACCCGGTTGCCAGTGCAAGCGCCGTCTTGGACAACAGCGTCAGGAAGGCGAACAGGCGCGAGGCTTCCCTCTGGCGCCTTTCGCGGTGAATATGATCGGCGAGGATCGACGGCGGCAGCGCGAGATCCGCGCCGAGCGCCAGTCCGGACAGAATGCACACGGCCGCATAAGCATACATGTCGCCCGGGCCCAGGAACGCCGCCCAGATAAAGGTGATGATCGCCACGCCCATCGACAGGGCCCAGGCCCTGACCTTTCCAAATCCAGTCGCAACACGCAGCCAGAGGGCCATCGAGGCCGCGCCGGACAAAAAATACAAGAGCAAAAACAGGCCGGTATAGGTCTCCGCCTCGAGCCGGTCGCGAATGAAAAACAGCACCAGAACCGCCGGAATCGCGCTGGCGAAGGTGTTCAAGAGGCTCAACAGGAAAAACCGCCGGCGCCAGGGATCGGCAACGATCGCCCGCCACGAGATCGCTGCGACCGAAACGTCCGGGCGGGACAGCGGCGCGGTGCGCATCCAGGCCAGCAGCCCCACGGTCGCGACCAGCAGAAGCGGCACATAGATCAGCGTCAGAAGGTGGAACGCCCGGGCCGGGTCGCTCGCGTGCCCCAAAAGGGCCGGCCCGATCGCGGCGGCCAAAAGGCCGATCAGGCCGAACGCTTCGCGCCAGCTTGTGATCCGTGTCCGGTCGTGGACGCCGGTTTTCCAGATCCCGCCAAGCGCCTGCAAGTTGATCGTCACCACGGAAAACCCGGTGGTGCACAGGAACACGGAGACCGCGAACCAGGTCAGCGTCAACGTCGCGGTGGGATGGAAAATCATCCAGAATCCGGCGCCCAGCAACACCGCACCGGCGATGATGACGGCCGGCCGGCGGTCATGATAGCGGTCGCTGAGACTGCCGATCAGCGGGTCCTGAAGCGCATCGATCACGCGCAGGGCCAGGAGGATCAGGCCGAGAGAGGTCAGCGAAGCGCCGACGGTGACGGCGTAAAAATCCGGGGCGTGCAGATAGACCGGCAGACCGGCGAAGGCGAGGGGAAACGCCATGAGCGCATAGGAGGCCAGGGCCCGGGCGCCCGGGCTTTGCGCCTTGTCCAAGGCCGCGGCATGGCGGCCGCCACCATGGCCAGCCGGCAGGCTGTCCGCCAGGCCGGGCGTTTCCTGCACACCTGTTTTCCTCACGTTCGGGCACCCACCAGCCGGGCCCGCAGGCTCGGGTTCTTGGTGTTGGAGCCGAGCCAGATCGAGAAGAACCGGCGGGTGAACTCACTGTCACGGATCGTGCCGATCTTGCGGTTGCCATAATACAGATCGGTGACACCGGAAGAGGTGCGCACACCGGTGATGGATTCGCCGCGCCGGACATTGGGGAACATGGCGCTGAGGCGCTGTTCCCAGTCCGCCAGCTTGGCGGTGTTGGAATACCCCTGGCGGCGCATTTGCTTCACCGTTTCGCTGGCGATCGCCGCGCCGGTGAAATTGCGCAGATAGGTGAGTTTCAGGGCGAAGGGCTCACTCGGATCGTAGCGCCCGTTCGGCGCGAAAAGCTCGGCGTCGAACACGCGAAACCCGAGGAAGGTCAGGCGGCCCTGGCCGACCAGTTCGGCGGCCGGAACCGAGCGGGCCGCCGCCCCAAGGTCCGCATGCGCCGGCAGGCTGGTCATCGAAACCACCAGAACCAAAAGCGCGGCGAACGTGCCGGACAAGGTTCGCCGGGCCGCCGCCCATGTTGCAAATGCCATGTGTCGTCATCCCCATAGGCTGTCATTTGACCGTCTTACGCAGCGTCGTTTCGCGCGGATCGTTCGAGGACCGGCATCGCCGGTCACCGAAACGTGAAGCTCGCCGTGGTGGCTTCTGGGGATGGATTTTGCACAGCACAAATGCGATACTTCGATGATGGGATCGGGCGCGGCCATGGTTTGGCCGAAGGCGCGCCGGCAGGTGCTTTTTGCAGGATGTCGGGCCGGACGGGCGCCATTTTGCTTGACGGCGGGCCCGCGGGGCGCCATAGGCAGGGGCGCTTCCGAAAACACATGAGCGAAACCGATGAGCGACACGGATCTGAAGCCGCGGCTGCGTGCGCGCACGAAAGTGGAACGGCCGAAACTCTACCGGGTCGTCCTGCTCAACGATGACTACACGCCGCGCGAATTTGTCGTCCTGATCCTCAAGGGCGAGTTCCGGCTCGACAGCGCCCAGGCCGAAAAGGTGATGCTGACCGCGCATCAAAAGGGCGCCTGCGTCGTCTCGGTCTATCCGCGCGATGTCGCGGAAACCAAGGCCGGCCGGGCGATCGATGCCGCCGGGCGGCTCGGCTATCCGCTGCAATTCACCGTCGAACCGGAGGAGTGAGGCGCGGTTTACCGGCACATGGAACGCCAACGATTTGGCGTTTCAAGCGACGAACGCCCGCCGCCTGCGTTCCCCCTCCCCCAAGGTGTACGGAGTGTGGAGAGGGTCGGGGTGAGGGGGCACGGGCAGCACCATCAGCGCCGCGAGGTTTTCCTCCGGCGTTTCGATCTTTCATGTCCCGTTCATGGAAAAAACGGGATGGCAGGCGCCCGGGTCGTGCCGGGTGCGCGATGGGAAAGGGGAGGTGGCACGGCCGGACGCCTGCCCGGGTTCCGGTTCCCTTTAAATGCCCGGCTGTTGCGCCTTTCTCGTTTCTGCGCCGGAAAGGTGGGGTGTGGCCTTTCCCTTGCCGGATACGAGACGCGGCTTTTTTGAACACCCGCGCCAGACCCCGCAGGCTCAAAAAAAGTCGCCGGTCACCGGATCTTCAGGCCGGTCCGTTACGCCGTTCTGAAAAACCTCAAAACCCGGTTCCTGTCACCTGGATCCGGCCGGTCCGCCCCGGGCCCCGCACGACTGGAACGGACATAAGGATACGCCAGGTTTTCAAGGCGTGGATAAGGTTTTTCAAATGGCAGGAGGGGCAGGCGCGCGGCAAAGGTGCGATCTCACCCCACCCGCGATTGTCATCCCGGCCACCGTGCGGGGATCTACTGAACCTTGCAGACCGAGGAGTGGGCACAGCAAAGGTCGAAGGCAGGAGACAACCCGCAGACCCATACCAAGCGGCCAACGTGATTGGATCCCGGCTCGCGGGCCGGGATGACGTCCCGTGGGAGCGGGCCGGGCAAAGGTCCGATCTCACCCCACCAACGATCGTTATCACCGGACTTGATCCGGTGATCCATACCGCGACCGTGCCCCAGGTTAAGGCGGGTCTTTTGGAAAGAGAAGGGAATGGATGCCATGGTCGAGCCATGGCATGACGAGGGTCGCAATGATCCGCCGTCCTCCCGGACGCCGGCGCAGCCGGAGATCCAGGATCGGGGCGGCACGGTGCCCGGCGTGGAACCGGGGAACCGCCGCGGCCCCAGCGGCTCTCCGATCCCGGGTCGCGCCTTTGGCTTGCCCGGGATGACGTCCCGCGGGTGGGAAAGGGCGCCGGGCAAAGGCGCGATTTCACCCCGTCCTCGATCGTCATCCCATGGCTTGACCATGGGATCCAGACCGCGATGGTGCCCCAGGTCAAGGCGGGTCGTTTGGAAAGCAAAGGGAATGGATGCCATGGTCGAGCCATGGCATGACGAGGGTCGCAATGATCCGCCGTCCTCCCGGACGCAAGGCGCAGCCGGAGATCCAGGATCGGGGCGGCAGGGTGCAAGGCGCGGGACCGGGGAACCGCCGCGACCCCGGTGGCTCTCCGATCCCGGGTCGCGCCTTTGGCTTGCCCGGGATGACGTCCGGTGGGGGCGGCGTGATGCGCAGGATCGCGGTGCTGTTCCCGTCATTGCGGACAAGTGAGGCGTAAGCCGAGCGCCGATCCGGAACTTGTGCCCGGCTCGATCGGGTATCCAGACATCAGTTCGCGCGATTGCGCGGCCATCGTCTATGCCAAACCCAGCAAGTGAGATCGGAGCTCGCTGAAGCTCGCACTGACACGCTGGGTTCAGATCAGCACGCAGCTTTGCTGCGCTTGTCTGGAATGACACAGCTGGACTGCGATAGGCCGTACCCGATCTCCTGATGATTGTCTGGAACGACGGGGGAAGCGCGAAGTTGCTCTCCAAACCGACCATCAGATACTGAGCCGTCGACCCTCGACCACGACCCGTGGAAGCGTAGCAAGATCGATCGTCTCGATGCACCGGACATTGATGGCCCAGCCGTCAAAAGGTGTCACGCCCTTTGCGGTTTCCTCGGGCGTCGGACGGCTGGGTTTGCGAAACGGCAGCATCCCGCAGGTCCGGCAGAAATGGTCTTCGGCGGTGCGGGTCCCCCATTTGTAGACGGTCATGGTCTCCCAAGGTGTCAGCAGGCGAAGCGCGTCCCGCCGCACGCGGAAAGTCAGCAATCTGCGCTTCGAACAGATCGAGCAATCGCATGCGCGAACATGATCAATGTCGGCGTTCACTTCGAAACGGACCGCGCCGCAATGACAGGAACCGGAATGGATGGGCATGGCATGAGCCTATGCCGATCGGCCGCGGACCGCCACTCTCCCCATAGCCACATTCTCCAAAACCGGCTATGCAACCTCCCGAAAAGAGAACGAAACGGGAATCACGTTCAATGAGCTGGTCGCCGGAGCAAGACAGGGCGCTCGCTGACACCGCCCAATGGCTGAAGCGCGGCGACACCCAGGTGTTCCGGCTGTTCGGCTATGCCGGCACCGGCAAGACCACGCTCGCCCGGCATCTGGCGGAAGGGATCGACGGCGATGTCGTCTTCGGCGCCTTCACCGGCAAGGCGGCGCATGTGCTGAGGCAAAAGGGCTGCACCGATGCCGGCACGATCCATTCCCTCATCTACCGGCCGCGCTCGGCCAAGGAAGAGGAGAAGACGGACGATGACGACGAGGAAGACAGCGGCCCGCAATTTGCCCTGAAGCGCGACAGCGCGGCGGCGACCGCCCGGCTGATCGTCATCGATGAGTGCTCCATGGTCGATGAGGAACTGGGCAAGGATCTCCTGTCGTTCGGAACGCCGGTGCTGGTGCTGGGCGATCCGGCGCAGCTGCCGCCGGTGAAGGGCGGCGGCTATTTCACCGAGGCCGAGCCGGACGTGATGCTGACCGAGGTTCACCGGCAGGCGCAGGACAATCCGATTGTCAGGATGTCGATGGAGATCCGCGCCGGCGGATCGCTCGACTATGGCGCGTTCGGAAAAAGCAAGGTGATCCGGCGGCGGGAGATCGACAAGGACCAGATCCTTTCCGCCGACCAGGTGCTGGTCGGCACCAACAAGACCCGGCGGCTTTACAACGGCCGGATCCGGGAACTGAAGGATTTCACCACGCCGATGCCCGCCGTGGGCGACAAGCTGGTCTGCCTTCGAAACGACAAGACCAAGGGGCTCCTGAACGGCGGGCTGTGGACGGTGAAACGCCTGCGCCCGCCGCGCGGCAACACGCTGCGCTTCGATGTGATGCCGGAGGATGAGATCGGCGCCAAGCAGGCCGTGAAGGTGAAGGTCCTGCCGGCGATGTTCGAGGACGGCGCCGAACAGATCCCGTTCGCCATCCGCCGTAACGCCGACGAGTTCGACTACGGCTACGCGCTCACCGTCCACAAGGCACAAGGCTCGCAGTGGGACGATGTGGTGCTCTTCGATGAAAGCTGGGCGTTCCGCGACCACAAGGCCCGCTGGCTCTACACCGCTGTCACAAGGGCGGCGGAACGCATCACCGTTGTGCGATAAAGACTGTCAGGTCACGGTCACCCTGTAGCCCGCCCTTGGGAAATGAACGTTGAGATCCCCGACATCCGGGTCGGACCGCCGGAGGGTGACGGTGTCGGCGGAGGCGGCGACAATCGTGCCCTCCACCGGCTGCTCACCGCCATCGAGGTCCGGCGAGACCACGACGGCAAGGCCTTTGGTGAGGCCCTGGGGATCATGTTCGGTTGGTGCATCAAGATCCTGCGGCGTACACGCGGCGGCGCGGGCGATCGCGTCCTCCGCGCTCATGTCCGAGCGCGTGCCGTGACCGATGGCCTGGATGGCGCCTTCCCAGCGCTCCACTTGGGCAAATTCCGACAAGAGCGGCGGTCCGCCCTCCCAGCGCCCGCGCACGAACCAGATGACATGGTAGAACTGGGCATCGATCGCGGCCGGGGCATCGCCGGTCAAGAATGGCCGCCCGTCGGCAAGCTGGGTGTTCAGCCAATGGAGCGGGGCGCGCATTTGCGCGACCAGATGAGGCAGGGCGGCATTCGCGGCCTTCAGACCCGCCGCCCAATCCGGCCCGAGATAAAGCCGGCCCCTGTCCTCGGCAAAATCCTTCGGCAACGTGTCGCCCGCGGCTCCGAGGACCAGCTTGACGCCGAGATCAAACAGGGCGCCATCGGTCCACCGGCTGAGCGCCCATAACAGGCCTTCGTCGCCAGCCGGAAAGAAGGACGGCGCCGGGTGCCGGCGCTCAAGCGCGCGCAGGATCGCCTGGCTGTCGCAATAAATATCGGCGCCGATCTGCATGACCGGCGTGCGCCGATAGCCGCCGGTGAGCTTGACCACCATCGGTTTGGGCGGCAATCGCGGGATCTCCACCGAGCGCCACGACAGGCCCTTGATGCCGAAGCCGACGCGCACCTTTTCCGCCACCGGCGACTGCGGGTAATTGTGCAAGATGATCTCGCTGGCCGGATCGGACATGGCGCGGGGCTCCTGATTGAACGGATGCCCCATCCTTACCGCGCCATGCCGGACGGATCATTCATATTGTGTTGCAGATCGTACAAAAGGCGGTCACCTGCGCGCGTATTGGCGGATCATGTGGCCACCATCGACGTCCAGAACGATGCCAGTCGTGTAGGTGTTTGTCATGACGAACAGGACCGCTTCGGCGATTTCGGCGGGCCGGCCAACGCGGCCGGCGGGCAGGGAGGCGCCGGTCTCCCGGTACATCTTCTCGCGCTGTTCCTTCGGCACATGGGCATAGGCCGCGCTGTCCACCATGCCGGGCGAGATGCAATTGATCCGCAGGTCCGGTCCGAGTTCCAGCGCCAGGCCGCGGGTCAGGCCTTCCACCGCCGAATTGACGGCACCAAGACCGGAACAGTTTTCACCGGGGCGCCGGCTGAGCACACCGGAGAAAAAGGTGATTGACCCGCCTTTTGTCATCTTCGGCAGAACGGCTTTCGCCGTCCGGTACGGGCCGAAGAATTTTGCGACGAACATCGCCTCAACGGCGCTGATGTCGCGCGTGGCAAAGGGGCCGTGGGCGGCGCTCGAGGCGGTGATCACCAGATGGTCGACCGGGTCAAGCCCGGCCGCGAAAGCGGCAACAGCGGTGTCGTCGGTCATGTCGAGTGGCCGGGCGGTCACCGCTGGACCGATATCGCGCACGACCGTCGTGAGCCGGTCGGCGTTTCGGCTGGCAACGGTCACGCGTGCGCCTTGAGCCACGCTGGCCTCGGCGACGGACCGGCCGATGCCGCTTCCGCCGCCGACCACCACCACATGGTGATCCTTCAGCATGGTTTTCGTCCCTCGTCCGGGTCAGTGAACCGGTTTGATTTCCGGTTGGATCAGGTTGAGCACTGTGTGCGTGTCGCGCCCCGCGAACAGGAATTTGATCACGATGGCCGCCGCCGCTTCCAGCTGATAGGCATGAAGATTGCCGCCATGTTTGACCGGTTCGGCCCCGACATCGCGAATAAGCGCCTCGACAACCGCGTCTGCCGCGGGATCATCGGACGTGTAAAGCGTGACCAGGGGCCGGCCGTCATAGCTCATGTCCGGATCTTCCCAGACCGCGACCTGGGCCATGTTGAAGGCTTTGACGACGGACGCGCCGGGAAGCCGGGCGGCAATCGCTTCGGTGAGCGAGCGCCCATCATCCCGGGTGGTCTGGAAGGTCTCGACGCTCACCGGATTGTTGATGTCAATGACGGTCTTTCCGGCAAAGGCCTCCGGACCGCCGGCCTGGTCAATCGCGGCAAAGACATCCTCGTGCCGCGTTGCTAGCACCACAACATCGCCATGGGCGGCCGCCTCGGGGGCGGTGCCAGACGCAACGCCGATCGATTGCGCGGCGACGGCTGCCTTTGCGGCATCCCGCCCGCTGATCACGATGTCATGATTTGCGGCCCACTTGCCCGCCAGGGCCTTGGCCATGCCGCCGCTGCCGATAAATCCGATTTTCATGTCGTCATCCTTTCGAACGGTGTCCGGGTTCGTGATGACTTGAAGCTGGGGAGATTAGCTGCATAATTCAAATTGATCAAATTTATACAAGATATAATCTAGATGGATATAAAGCCCTCGGACCTGCCGCTGCTCGTGACGCTGGACACGCTGCTTGAAGAAGGCAGCGTCACCCTGGCGGCCCGCCGTCTCGGCATCAGCCAACCGGCCCTGTCCGCGCAACTTGCCCGCCTGCGGATATTGTTTGACGATCCGCTGTTTGTGATGTCCGGGCGGCGGCTGGTCCCGACCACCCGCGCGCTTTCCTTGGCCGACCCACTGAACAAGGCGATGCGCGATTTGGAGGATCTGCTCGCCCGGCAACGCGATTTCGATCCCACCTCTGCCGCAATCACTGTGCGCCTTGGCGGAACAGACTATGTGCATGCGGTGGTCTCCGGCGGTCTTTATGGCGCTCTTGCCCGCCAGGCCCCAAACGTCCGCCTGGCGATGATGCCGTTCGATGGTGACCGGCTGTGGTTCCAGCTTGAAAGTGGCGATGTGGATGCGGCGATCGTCACGTCGTTTGTCCGATTGGATCAGGCCAAGGGCCGGTTCCTGTTTCGCGAGGATTTTGCCCTGGTGCAACGGCGCGGTCACCCGCGCGGTCGAAATACGCCGACGCTCGACGAGTTCTGCGCCTTGGACCATGTATTGGTGTCGCCGGAAGGCGGCGGTTTTTTTGGCGCGGTGGACGAGGCGCTGGAGCGCTTGGGCCGGCGCCGAACCGTCGCCGTTTCGGTTCCCGGATTTCTCCCGGCTCTCGGGGTGGTCAAGCGATCGGATCTGGTCTGTGTCTTGCCGAGGCGCCTTATCAGTGCCGCGGATCGCGACATTGAGCTGCATGATCTGCCGCTAGATGTGCGCGGATTTGACCTGCGCCTGATCTGGCATCCAAGGCGTCAGAATGATCCGGCCCACAAATGGCTGCGGGATCAAATCGCCGGTTTCGTGCGCACGGGTGTCACGTCTGCCGGATGACGGAAAAGGGTCGTGGATCGATTTCCGTTGCACCTTTATTGGCGGGCGGCGGGCCTTTATCGTCCGGTCGTGAGTGAATTTATCGAAAGTGCAGTCCCATGTCCGAGTTGCCCGATCCGTCCGCGCCTGCGTCCGCCGCAAACCCTCGATCTGCACCCGATCCGGCCGCGAAGCAGCGGATCGTGTCGCGCATCGCGGAGGAAATCGCCTGCCGGCCGGCACAGGTCACCGCCGCGGTGGAACTGCTCGACGAAGGGTCGACGGTGCCGTTCATCGCCCGCTACCGGAAGGAAGCCACGGGCGGCCTCGACGACAGCCAGCTCCGCAAACTGGAGGAACGGCTGATCTATTTGCGGGAGCTTGATGACCGCCGCGGGGCGATCGCCAAGGCCATTGACGAACAGGGCAAGCTGACGGACGCGCTTTCCTCCGCGATCCACGCGGCCGAGACAAAGGCGCAGCTGGAAGACCTTTATCTGCCCTACAAGAAAAAACGCCGGACCAAGGCGCAGATCGCAAAGGAAGCGGGTCTGGAGCCCTTGGCCGACCTTTTGCTCACCGATCCGATGCGCGATCCGCAAAAGGAAGCGGCCGGTTTCATCGATGCGGACAAGGGGATCGCCGACACCAAGGCCGCGCTTGATGGCGCCCGCCAGATCCTGATGGAGCGGTTCGCGGAAAACGCGGCGCTGGTCGGCGCCTTGCGGACCTATCTGAAAGCACGCGGGATCGTGCGGTCGAAGCTGATCGACGGCCAGGCGCAAAAGGGCGCGAAATTCTCCGACTATTTCGACTATCAAGAACCGCTCGGCAAAATCCCGAGCCACCGGGCGCTGGCCCTGTTCAGGGGACGCAACGAAGGCGTTTTGTCCGTCGAACTTGTGGCCGATCCGGATGATCCTTCGCCGGTGCATCCGGCGGTGCGGAAAGTCGCCGATGCCTATGGCCTCGCGGACCGGGGACGGCCGGCGGACGCCTGGCTGATGGAGGCCGCCCGGTTCGCCTGGAAGGTGAAGCTGGCGCTGCATCTGGAACTCGACCTGATGGGCGATCTGCGCGAGCGGGCGGAAGAGGCGGCGATCGAGGTGTTCGCCCGCAATCTGAAGGACCTTCTCCTGGCCGCCCCGGCCGGTTCGAAGGCAACGCTCGGTCTTGACCCGGGCATCCGCACCGGCGTCAAGGTCGCGGTCGTCGATGACACCGGCAAACTAGTCGACACGGCCACCATCTATCCGTTCCAGCCGCGCAACGACCTTTCCGGGTCCCGGGCAACGCTTCTGGCTCTGATCGCAAAGCACAAGGTCGGATTGATCGCCATCGGCAACGGCACGGCCAGCCGGGAGACGGACCGCCTTGCGGCCGATCTCTTGAGCGACATTCCGCCGGCGAGCCGCCCGGTCAAGGTGATCGTAAATGAGGCCGGCGCGTCGGTCTATTCGGCCTCGGAACTGGCGGCGAAGGAAATGCCGGACATCGACGTCTCGCTCAGGGGTGCGGCGTCGATCGCGCGCCGTCTTCAGGACCCGCTGGCCGAATTGGTGAAGATCGAGCCGAAATCGATCGGGGTCGGCCAGTACCAGCATGATGTAAACCAGACCAAGCTTGCGCGTGCGCTCGACGCGGTGGTTGAGGACGCCGTGAATGCGGTCGGGGTTGATCTCAACACAGCATCGCCGGCCTTGCTGTCGCGCATTTCCGGCCTGTCCGACAGCCTGGCCAAGGCCGTGGTGGAACACCGGGAGGCCATTGGACGGTTCGACAACCGCAGACAGCTCAAGGACGTGCCGCGCCTGGGGGCAAAGGCATTCGAGCTTTGCGCCGGTTTCCTGCGGATCACGGGCGGAACGGAACCGCTTGATGCGTCCTCCGTCCATCCGGAGGCCTATCCGGTCGCCAAACGGATCGTGAAGGCGTGCGGGCGGGACCTGCGGCACTTGATGGGCGATGAAACCTTCCTCAAGGGCCTTGACGCGGCCGAATTCACCGATGACCGGTTCGGCCTTCCGACCGTCCGGGATATTCTTGGCGAGCTCGAAAAACCGGGACGCGACCCCCGGCCGGAATTCAAGACCGCGGCCCTTCAGGAGGGCGTGGAGGACATCTCCGACCTCAAAACGGGGATGAAGCTGGAAGGCACCGTCACCAATGTCACGAATTTCGGGGCCTTCGTCGATGTCGGGGTTCACCAGGACGGGCTGGTGCATGTCTCGCAGCTCGCCGACCGGTTTGTCGACGATCCGCACAAGGTGGTGAAGGCTGGCGATATCGTAAAGGTGACCATTCTCGACGTGGATGTGCCGCGCAAGCGGATTTCCATGTCGATGAAGGCCGAGGTCGACTATGCGCAAAACCGGGAGCGGGGCCGCCATAGTGACCAACGGCGCTCCGGCGCGCCAGGTGCCGGCGCCAAAAGGCCGGGAGGTCCGGGACCGGGCGGTAAAGGACCGGGCAAGGCGAAGCAAGACAGCGGAGGCGGCGCCATGGCCGCCGCGCTGGCGGCCGCAATGAACAAGAAACGGAAGTAACGGCTATGCGGGCGTTGACGGATCGAGACGGTAGAGCCGGGCGATGTGGACCATTGCCTGGCGCAAGGTGTTGTATCCCATCCGATCCCGGACCGCGGCCATGATATATCGCACATCAGGTTCCGCTAAGCCGGTCCTCTCGCCGATCTCCCGCGTTGATTTTCCCGCGGTCCAAAAGCGGAAGATGTCCAGTTCCTCACGGGTTAAATCCGCGTTCCGCTTCTCCGATCCACACGGGTCGATGACCTGCAAATGGGCCCGTGTGGCCGCGGCGAGCTGAGGCAATGCGCGCTGGATCCGCGCGATCCCGAGGCTGTTTTGCATGTCGAACGGCCGGTCGCGGGCGAGCGTCAGGTAGACGGTATCGTCCTCTGAAATCTTGAAGAAGAGACCCAACTCGTCCATGCCCGCCGGCCAGCCCCAGGTGCGGTATCCGAGCGCCTCCCTTTCGTCCGGATCAATCGGCATGCCGTCATCGGCGAGGGCTTTCAAATGCGACATCGGATTGCGGCGCAGGCTTTGCGCATGGGCGACCGATGATGTCCGGCACGAAATCACGTGCCAATAGAATGGATTGATGCGGAAGGTGCTTGCCTGGAACTTGTCCAGGACATTGTCGACATACCGGCCCTCGGTCCGGCTCAGCACCTCCGGTCCGTTTGGCAGATGCCGGCATCTGGTTGTGAACGCGACATCGTACCCTTCCGATTTGGACACCCAATCCAAAACGGACGGAAAAAAGTCGCCGGTGCCGATGCTGTCAATGACCTCGGCAAGCCTGTTGTCAATCGTCATGCCCGCCCTCCGGGCGCTCCGCAGCCGCCATAAACCGCCCGGTGATGCCAATCACGGCATTTTGCCCCGCACCGGCGCGGTGCCCCTCGCAGCGTTGCCGCGTCCCCGTTTTTCGCTAGTCCTTTGGCCCAAATCTGGCCGCTCGAGCGGCGGCCACAATCGATAAGGTAAGTGTAAATACTTATTTTTGCGCCGGTCAAGTACTTCATGCGCACGAAGCGGCCAAATGAGTATATTTGACAATAAGTTGGCGCATATTGTGTATTGGGGCAGGTCCAGGTGCCGGTCACAGTGCCCACTTGTTACCCCAGCACCGAAAAAGAACTTGCTTTCGTGGGTTCGCGCAGCCGCGAGAAACCGCCAGTGTCCAGAACATGACCGATGTGCCGTAAAGGTAGTTGCATCGGTTGCCGGTCGTGGTCGTGACCGGCCTCGCAATGCTCGACAAGCTTCGCGATCAGGCGTCCGGCGATCGGCGCGTTCTTGAACTGATTGCCGCTCGTGCCGATCGCGAGATAAAAACCGTCAACGGCGGAGCGGTCGTAGATCGGCAACCAGTCGTCGGAGGCGTCATAGACGTCGGCAACACCGACCGGGTGCGGCGGGATCTTCAGGTCCGGCAGCCGCTGGCCGTAGCGGCAGGCATAGGTGACCGCCCGGTCGCTCATGTCGCGGGAAAACGCGTCCGGATCGACTTCCTCGGCCGGGTCGCAGGCCGGGTTCTCACTGCCGATCATCAAGTGGCCGCCACTGCCGGGCTTGATGTAACAGGAGATGTCGCTGTCGGAGACGATCAGCCCGGTCCGGCCATAACCGAGGCCAGGTGGTGGCTGCACCTGGACCACCTCCTGGCGGAGCGGCCGGGTGCCGATCCGCAAGCCGATCTCGCCTTCGACAAGCGCATTGACCTTGCCCGAATGCGGACCGGCCGCGTTGACGACGATCGGGGCCGACAGCACCGTGCCATCTTCCAGCACGGCGCCGGTGATCCGGTTGTCCGATGCCGTGATCCGGATCGCCTTTTTTCCAAAAACAAACCGGGCGCCATGACGCTCGGCAGCCGTCTTGAAATTGCGCGCGGCAAGTTGCGGGTCATCGACATATCCGCCTGCCGGGATGTAAATCCCGCCCGGGATCCGGCCGCCGTTCGGCTCGCCGAAGGTCTCGTCGCTCAAAGGCCGGGCGGGCGCGAAACTGTCCAGGCAATAACCGGGAAGCGCGGCGCGGATCTTCTCGCCATCCCAGTCCTCATGGGGAATGCCCAAGACCGCCATATGGGAAGCCACCGCCGCCAGCATGCCGTTGGCCGGTGTTTTCATGACCAATGTACCGGTCTGGATAAAGGTGGCGAGGTCTTCCGCCGCCGGGGCGCCGAGATAGTCGCGAAAGACGCGCCAGTCGTGAAAGCTCTGATAAGCCATCGCGGTCGCGTCGAGCGTCGAATAATAGACGCGGATGACCGCGCAGGAACTGGAGGTCGATCCGTAGCCGGCCGCCGGGAGGCCGTCGACGTTGAGGGTCCGATAGCCCTTTTTGGCAAGGTGAAAGGCGATGGAACAACCGATCACGCCGGCGCCGATGATGATGGCATCGTGTGTGCTTGCCATGGCGTTTCCTTCCGGGTGGCCGCCAAGCAGAGCGCGCAATCCGCTCCCCGTCCAGCCGCGCAAGGCCGGATGGCGGTTCCAAGACAGGATACGGCGCGGGCGTCCGTGCTCAAGCCGGCGGGCGTTGGATGTTGTCACCCGCTTTCTCATCAATGCGAATGTTTTTCAGCATCGATGAGAAAAAACACAATTTTTTGATTCTTGTTTGCAGTTGCGGTGTTTGAACACAATTCTCCCGTTGAACTGTCAGGAGTGCTTCTCCAAAATCCTCACATTATCAGATATTTACTCTAAGACAGGGAGATCAATGTGGCACGACTGCCCGTTGTCGAATGGCCGACTTTTATGCTGATTTTGGGTGCCCTCCTGGGCTGGGCAATGGTTGTGGCGTTCGCCGGATGGACCGGACATTGGATCGTCCTTCCCCTGGCGGCGGTGCTTGTGACGCTGCATTCCTCCCTGCAGCATGAGGCGCTTCATGGCCACCCGACCCGGTCGGCCGCCTGGAACGAAGCCCTGGTCTATACGCCGCTCGGGCTCTTCATTCCCTACAGACGGTTCAAGGCGCTGCATCTGCGCCATCACAACAATGACCGCCTGACCGACCCTTACGACGATCCGGAGAGCTTTTATCTCGCGCTTGCCGACTGGCAACGTCTACCGGGCGTTGTGCGCGCGGTGCTGACTGTCAACAACACGCTGTTGGGCCGGCTTGTCATCGGGCCGCTCGTTGCGCTCATCGGCTTTTACGGGACGGACCTGCGCGCGCTCCTCAAGGGCGATCGAAAGGTCGCCAATGCCTGGCTGCATCACGCGCTCGGCCTTGTGCCGGTTGTTGTCTTCGTTACATTCCTTGCCGGTGTGCCGCTGTGGCTTTATGCGGCCGCCGTCGCCTATCCGGCGATGAGCCTCTTGATGCTGCGCACCTTCGCCGAGCACCGGGCCCATGCGGACCCGGAAAAGCGCTCGATCATCGTCGAGCATTGCCCGGTGTTTTCCCTGCTTTTCCTCAACAACAATTTGCACCTTGTCCATCACAGCCATCCGGCGGTCGCTTGGTACAAGCTTCCCGGCCTCTACCGGCGAGACAAACCGGATTGGCAGCGGCGCAATGGCGGTTATGTTTACGGCACGTATTTCGATCTTGTCCGGGCCTATCTGTTCAAGGTGAAAGAACCGGTGGTGCATCCGGACACGGCCGGACCCGACGACAGCAAACGGTGAGGCGCCCAGCCGTGCCGCAAGTCAGGCCATCATGATCCGCCGTCCGGTGTTCCTGCCAATGTATGACTGGCCGGAGGTGGCGGCCGACACGCGCCGGCTGGAAGCGGCTTTGGAGGCCGAAGTCCTGACCCGTCTTAGCGTGTCTGGCGCGGCGGCCACTCCGTGGCCGAAGGATCTCGATCTGTTCGGCCGTTGGCGTGATCCGGGCCTGATGCTCAGCCAGAGCTGCGGCTATCCCCTGATGACCGAGCTTCACGGCGCCGTGGTCCCGGTCCTGACCCCGCATTACACCGTTCCGGGCTGCGATGGGCCGTACTACCGCAGTATTTTACTCGCGCGCCGCGACGATGGCGCCGCCACGCTGGCGGACATGGCCGGCCGGCAGGCGGCGATCAACGGGCGGGACAGCCAGTCCGGCTACAACGCTTTTCGCCATGCCGTGGCCGCGATCGCGCCGCCCGGCCCGTTTTTCCAGGACGTCATTGAAACCGGCAGCCATCTTGCCTCACTGCGCGCGGTCGCCTGCGGCAAAGCGGATGTGTGCAGCATCGATCCGGTGTGCTGGGCGTTGGCGCAAAGACATCATGGCGAGATGGCGGAACGCCTCGCCCCGGTCGGCATGACGGCGGCGGCCCCTGGCCTGCCGTTTGTGACCTCCGCCGCCAGATCTGCCGGCGAGATCGCCGCAATCCGTGCCGCGGCCCTGTCCGTCTTGTCGGCGCCGGATCTTCAGGATGTACGCGATCGATTGTTCCTGAACGGCTGTTCGGTCCTTGCCACCGATTCGTATTCGATCATTCTTGAGATGAAAGCGTCCGGCGAAGCCGCGCATGTGATGTGAGAGGCTGCGTTTGGCTGAAATCCGGACACGAAAAAGCCCGGCCTTTTTTCCAAAAGACCGGGCTTTAAACTGACTTGAAACCATATGCGGTGCCGGATCAGGCGCGGCGTCCGGCTTCCAAATTCTTACGTGCCTCGGAGACACGAAGCGTGTGATTCATACGGGCAAGCTCGGCAGCGGAATGACCGGAAACAACTCCCATCAACGCGGTGCCGAGAATCTGGTTCAGAAAGGTCATGGCGTTTCCAATCCTGGTTTTCTCGTGAGAGGGTTAGGCGGTCCACTGCTCAAAAAACGGGCCGCTTGAGAGCCATATGGGCCTGTCTTGCGCTTCAATCAATCGAATTGTATTCAAGGGTGTCTTCAAAAATATTGAACTGACGATGTGAGGGCCGAAACCATGGAAAAACTGCCGGGAACGGGCACCCAGCTGATTGATATGGAGCTCTACCGCACGTTCCTGACAATTGCCGAAACCTCCAGTTTTTCAAAGGCTTCCGACATTGTCGGGCGCACGCCGTCGGCCGTGTCCATGCAAATCAAGAAACTGGAAACCATGTTGGGGGTTTCCGTTTTTGCAAGGGAGGGCCGCACGGTGCGCATGACGCCGGAAGGCGAGGCGCTGCTCGGGTATGCCCGGCGAATCCTGATGCTCAACGAGGAAGCAGTCGGACTGTTCCTGGCACCGTCGGTCGAGGGTGAAGTGCGCTTCGGGGCGCCGTCTGATTTCGGCACACGGCTGCTGCCGAATTTCCTGTCCCGTTTTGCCCGCTCCCATCCGGGCGTCAATGTCGCTGTCAGCCTTGATGGCAGCCCGGTTTTGGCGGACAAGTTCAAAAAGCGCGAATTGGACCTGGTTCTTTACACGGCCCGGCCGGACAGCGATCTGGCGCGCCGGGGCGAAATCATCTTCACCGAGCCGCTCGTCTGGGTGGGGCTCGAAGGCGGCATCGCCTATGACCGCGATCCGCTGCCGCTTGCCGTCTCCACCGCCGGCTGTCCCTGGCGGCGCGCTGCGCGGATCGCGCTCGACAAGGCGGGAAAACCCTACCGGATCTCCTATACAAGCTTTCACAGCGCCGGTCAGGAAGCGGCCCTTCTGGCGGACCTTGCCATCGCGCCGTTTCCGGCGAGCGTTGTGGAGGCGCCGCTGCAAATCCTCGATGACCGGCATGGGCTGCCAACAATCGGCAACTATCATCTCATCGTGGAACAGCGCGGGCGTGCCGGCCGGGCAACGCAAGCCTTCGCTGATCATGTGGCGGAGTGCTTCAGGGAGCTGGCGGTCGGGATGACCGGGACGCCTTCCTGAAGCGCGACCGGACCGCGTTAAGCATAATTGGCAAAAGGGCGGGACAAGCGGTGTTTCGGCGGCCGTCTTCCTCGCGTTTTGATTCATAAATTGTTAATCATTTTTCTGCGGCGGCCGCGCTGCGGGACATCCCGGCAGCGCCTTGAAAAACGTGACGATGCGTTGGGAGACACCCATGAAAACAGTTATAATGGCCGCACTTTCCGCCGCCCTGCTTGGCCTCGTGGTTCATACGCCTCAGGCGGTTGCGGCCGACAGCAGCACGACGCGGATCATCCACAGCGAGCCCTATGGAGCGATCGTGACCCGGGAATCGGGTGTGCTTGTGTTCCGCGCCCTGCCGCCGACCACCCGTGTGATCGTCAATCCGGGCGGCAAAACACCGGTCACGGTAAACCAGACCGAGGCGCGCGAAACAAACACCTTTGTCGTCCCGCAAGCGTTGATTCAGCAACCGAAATCCTGGTCAAGCAAGATCATCCGCCGCTGCGCGCCGGGCTACGCCTGTTAGACCTTTAAGCGCGCATGCGTTCGGCCCGCGGATCGAAAGGCGGTTCGGTGAGGATCGTCGCCGGGCGCCGGTGACCCAGGATCTCGATTTCAAAAGCGCCGTCGGCGGTGTCCTGGGCCAGAGGCGCCGGCACATAGCCTTGCGCCAGGGACTTTTGGACGTAGTGGGCATAGCCGCCCGATGTGACCCAGCCGACCACGCCGCCCTTGTGCCAGATCGGTTCATCGCCCAAAACGTCGGCGCCGTTGGCGGCGACGTCGAACGACACGCGCAGGCGTTTGGGGCCCTCGGTGAGTTCCGCCATCGCGGCATCCTTGCCGATGAAATCCGGCTTGTTGAGCTTCACGAAGCGGCCGAGATCGGCCTCGTACGGCCCGTAAATCGGCCGGAACTCGCGGAACCAGGTGCCGAAGTTCTTTTCCAGCCGCAGGGAAAGCAGCGCCCGCATGCCGAAGTTTCGGATGCCGAATTCGGCCCCGGCCGCCATCAGCGCCTCATAGACGTGCCGCTGGTATTCCGGTGTCATCCAGATCTCGTAGCCAAGGTCGCCGGTATAGGAAATCCGGTTGACCTTGCACGGCGCGTTGGCAACCGTCATTTCCTTGAAATCCATAAAGCGGAAGGCGCCGCCGGACACATCCTCGCCGGCGACCTTTTCCAGGACCTTACGGGCATTCGGGCCGGCGATCGATAGCCCCATCCAACGCAGATTGATCGGCGTGACGGTGACACTGCCATTTTCCGGTAGGTGCCGTTCGAACCAGCGCAAATGATACACCTCGGCCTGTGAGGATCCCCACATATAGAAGCGCTCCGGTCCGGCGCGGGCGATGGTGAAATCGCCGATCAGTTTGCCGCGCTCGTTCAGCATCGGCGTCAGGATCAACCGGCCGGTTTTCGGCATTGTGTTGGTCATCATCCGGTCCAGGAACGCCTCGGCGCCGGGACCGGTGATCTCGTATTTCGCGAAATTGGCGATCTCCGTGATGCCAACGCTTTCCCGGACCGCGCGGCATTCAGCGCCGATAGGGTCAAAATCATTGGACCGTTGGAAGGAGACGATGTCCTTGGCCTCTTCACCACCCGGCGCGAACCACAATGGCGTCTCAAGACCCCAACTGTCACCCATGACCGCGCCCTCAGCCAGCATGCGGTCGTAGAGCGGGGTGGTCTGGTGCGGGCGGGCAGCGGGCAGTTCCTCATTGGGAAAGCGGATGCGGAACCGGCGCCGGTAGTTCTCTTGAACCTTGGCATTGGTATAGGCGAGCGTTGCCCAATCGCCGTAGCGGGCAACATCCATGCCCCAGATGTCGTAGCCCGGATCGCCGTCCACCATCCAATTGGCCAGCGTCAGACCGACGCCGCCGCCCTGGCTAAACCCGGCCATGACCGCGCAGGCGACCCAGTAGTTCCGAAGGCCGCGAACCGGCCCGACCAGCGGATTGCCGTCCGGCGCGAACGTGAACGGCCCGTTGATGATCTGCTTGATGCCGGCGTTTTGAAGCGCCGGGAAATGCTCAAAACCGACCTCCAGTTCCGGCGCGATCCGGTCAAGATCCGGCGCCAGCAGTTCGTGGCCGAAATCCCACGGCGTTTCCTTCGGGCTCCAGGGGCGGCAGTTCTGCTCGTAGGTCCCAAGCAGAATGCCCTTGCCCTCCTGGCGGGTGTAGATCTCGCCGCCGAAATCCAGAACGCCGATCAGCTCCTTGCCGGTCTCCTGATTGTGGGCGGTGACCTCGGGTATTTCGTCGGTCAAAAGATACATGTGCTCCATGGCCAGAAGCGGCAGTTCCAGCCCGACCATGCGGCCGCATTCGCGCGCCCACAGGCCGCCGGCGTTGACGACATGCTCCGCCATGATCGTGCCCCTGGTGGTGACTACCTGCCAGGTGCCGTCCGGGGTCTGGTGAAGGTCCTCGACCTTGGTGTGCCGGTAAATCTCCGCGCCATTCACCCGGGCGGCCTTGGCATAAGCATGCGTTGTTCCGGACGGGTCCAGATGGCCTTCGATCGGATCCCACAACGCGCCGATGAAGTGTTTTTCGTCCAGAAGCGGGAACAGTGCCTTGGCCTCGGCGACGGAGATCAGCTCCAGATCCATGCCGAGGTACCGGCCCTTGGCCTGGGCCAGACGCAGGAAGTCCATCCGTTCCGGCGTATCGGCCAGCATGACGCCGCCGGTCAAATGCAGCGAACAGGACTGGCCGGAGATTTCCTCCAGTTCCTTGTAGAGATCGACCGTGTAGCTCTGGAGTTGCGAGACATTCGGATCGCCGTTCAGCGTGTGGAACCCGCCGGCCGCATGCCAGGAGGACCCGGACGTGAGCTCGTCGCGTTCAATCAGCACGACGTCGCGCCAACCGCGTTTGGTCAGGTGATAGAGTACGCTGCAGCCGACAACACCGCCGCCAATGACCACTACCTGGGTGTGGGTTTTCATCTTTGTCTCCGGAAGATCAGAAATCCGTCGGGGCGCCGCCCTCGGCCTTGCGTTTGGCGACAAAGGCGCTCAGTTCCTCGTCGATCGCCGGATCAAGGGGTGGTGGCTCGTAAGCTTCAAGGGCTTTTTTGTAGAGCATGTTCGCCTTCTCGTAGGCGATCGGCCGGCCGGCTTCCGCCCAGGTTTCATAGTTGCGCCAGTCGGAGACGATCGGGGGATAAAACGCGTCCTTGTAGCGTTGCTGCGTATGGGCGGTGCCGAAGAAATGGCCGCCCGGTCCAACATCCTTGATGGCCTCGAGCGCCAGCGCGTCTTCGGAAACATCCAGCGGCGTCAGGTATTCGGCGAGCATTTGCAGAAGGTCGACATCGGCGATGAATTTCTCAAAGCCGGCGGACAATCCGCCCTCTAGCCAGCCAGCCGCGTGTTTGATCAAATTGCCGCCGCCATTGATCGCGCCCCATTGCGACAAGGTGGTTTCAAGGGCGGCCTGATAATCGACCGTGTTGGCCGCGCACACACCGGACGTGCGGTAGGGCAGATTGTAGCGGCGGGCGAGCTGGCCGCCAGCAAGCGCGGCCTTCATGTTTTCCGGGGTGCCGAAGGCCGGCGATCCGGAACGCATGTCGACATTTGAGGTAAAGCCGCCATAAATCACCGGCGCGCCTGGCCGCACGAGTTGGGCAAAGGCGATGCCCGCCAGGGCCTCGGCGTTTTGCTGGACAAGGGCACCGGCGATTGTCACCGGTGCCATGGCGCCGGCAAGCGTAAATGGCGTGACGACGCTGACCTGGCCGGCCCGGGCCATTTCCATGAGGCCCTGCAGCATAGGCGTGTCGAGCCGCAGCGGCGAAGAGGTGTTGATCACCGTGACGACTGAGGGTGTCTTGCTGAACTCTTCATGAGACAGTCCCATGCCGATCCGCGCGATCTCCAGGCCGTCGAGATTGCGCTCCCGCCCGAGCGAATAGATGTGAAACACCTTGTCCGTCAGGCGCACAAAGTCGGCGATACAATCCAGGTGCCGTGTTGAGGGATGCAGGTCCACGGGTTCGACCGGGTAGCCCATGATGCAGTGGATGATGTTGAAATACTGCGATAGACGCAGAAAATTCCGGAAGTCCTTCTGGTTTCCCGGCCGCCGGCCGCCGTCGCGGTCAACGGCATTCGGCGCGCTGGCAACCGAGGAAAACGCGATATGCGGGCCGCCGATTTCGAGGTCGTGGGCCGGATTTCGTGCCTTCACCGTGACCTGGGACGGCGCCTTGCCAACAAGGTCCATGACGAGGTTCGGGTCCAGCCGGACACGGTCGGAACTCGGATCGACGTCCGCTCCGGCCGTCTTCAGCAGTGCCTTTGCCTCTTCGTGCAGGAAATCGAGGCCGATTTCCTGAAGGACCCGCAATGACGCGGTGTGGATCGCCTCGACCGCATCGGCGGAAATGGCCTCGATGGGCCGGTAAATGTGCCGCGGCTGGCGGAACGGTTTTTGCGGGAAAAGCTCCGGGCCCGGCGACTGCGCGGTCCGGCGCCGGCGGCCGCGCCGTGCCGGTGAAGCGGTGTCGGAGTCCAGGGTCGGGGAGCTTGCCAAGGAGGGGTCCTTTCACCAAAGAAGCGTGATGAAGCTTACCGGCCACCGCAACGGCGTGGCCATCGTCCCAGTGCGACGGTCAATGCCATAGGTGCGACATCGGCCGGTCCGCGTAAGATGCGGCCGCTGACCGGCTTCTTGACGGCCTTGGACGGACAGGCGAACAGTTAAATGACCGTCCTGCGCCGTGTCCGGAGACCATTTTGATCGCATCACTGACCGATGGCGACCTGCTCGCCTTTCTGCATGAGGCCAAGATCCTGACCGGACTTGAGGGCGCGACCCTGAAAGCCCTGCCGGTGAACTACACCAGCCGGTTCTGGCGTCTTGAGACGGGTCAGCGGATCTATGTCATCAAGGAGTTTTATCCGGGCCTTGAGGACAATCCGCTCTACCCGACCCTTCCCGATCACGAGGCCGCGGCGCTGATCGATCTGGAACGGCAGGCGCTGGCCCCGCGCCTGGAAGCCTATTGCCAAAGCCCGCAAGGGCACCCCTTGTTGATTTACGGATATGCGCCGGCCGCCGAGGATGATGTTCCGCTGGACGCGGCCACCGCGTTGATCGCGCGCTTGTCGGCGGTCGGCCTGCCGTCAGGCGGCTATCGTCCCGTGCCCATGGGCGGGGCGGCGGTGCTGCGCCACGGCGATGCGTTTTTGTCCCTGATCGCCGGCTGCGCCAAGGCCGTCAACCTGGCCCGTTTGCGGCCCGACCACACCGCCGGCATTCCCGGCCCCGGGCAGCCGTCGCTGGTGCATCGCAGCCTCAGCCCTGGAACGCTGCAAGCGACGGCCCGAGGCGTGCGGCTGATCGACTGGCAGTACTCCGGGCTCGGCGATCCGATCGAGGATCTTGCCGGGTTCCTGTCGCCGGGTCTGACCACTCTCTACGGCATGCGTCCGCTGGTCACGGACGCTGAAAACCTGTTTTTCGACTACTATCCCCATCGGGACATTCTGGACCGCTTCCACAGGCTTCGCGCGGCCTACCACTGGCGCCTTGCCGCCTATTGCCTCTACCGGCAGGAAACCCTGTCCGCCAGCAATCCCCCGGCCGCCCGGGCCTATGGCCGGGCGCTGGAGGAGGAAGTCGATCTTTTGTTGCGGCTGCGGGGACGGTAAGGCCAATTCCATGCCGACAGCGTCAACCTGACGTGATCACGAACCTGCCGGTTTCTGCCGTTCCAAGACCGCCAGCACCGAGGAGACGAGCGACACGGAAAAGGGCACGAGATAGGTCAGTAGGATTTTCGTGATGTCGGCCGTGCTCAGCGTTCCAGTCAGCAGCGTGTCGCCGTGATTGATGAGCGCCAGGAGCGTGCCGACGATCAACGCGATGACGGCCGCCCGCCTAAGCACCGGTTTGCTGCGGGCAATGGCAAGAAAACTCTGGTTCTGCATCTTGCGGTTCGGGCTTTGTGGCATTGTGAAGGCGTCAGCATAGGAACATCAGGCCATCCTCCGCAACGGATGCGGTATTCGGGCCGCGATGTTATAAGCCCGATGTCACAGCCGGTCTCCGGCGTTATTGTGCTGTCACAGGAGCCGCTTAGACCGCGATCCATGTCCATCCGTCTTTCTTCCGTCAGCAAATCCTTCGGCGCGCACCCGGCCGTTGATGGCATCAGCGCCGAGATCGAGAGCGGCACGTTCTTCGTTGTGCTCGGTCCGTCGGGCTGCGGGAAATCCACGCTGCTGCGCTGTATCGCCGGACTTGAGCCGATCGATGACGGCGAAATCGCGCTGGGCGATGATGTCGTCGCCAATGGGCACGTGTTCGTGCCGCCGGAAGCGCGCGATGTGGGCGTCGTGTTCCAGTCCTATGCGCTCTGGCCGCATCTGTCCGTTTCGAAAAACGTTTCCTTTCCGCTCGAAACCGCCCGGCTTTCAAAAGATGCGATTGCGGCCAAGACAAAGGCGTGTCTGGAAACGGTCGAACTGATGCCGTTCAAGGACCGGCGCCCGGCGGATCTTTCCGGCGGCCAGCGCCAGCGGGTGGCGCTTGCACGGTGCCTTGCCCAGTCCGCCGGCACGATCTTGATGGACGAGCCGCTCGCCAATCTCGATCCGCACCTGCGCAGCGCGATGGAGGATGAGCTCGGTGATTTTCACCGCACCAGCGGCTCGACCACCGTCTTCATCACCCACGATCAGCGCGAGGCGATGGCGCTCGCCGACAAGATCGCGCTGATGTGGGACGGGCGGTTTCTGCAGGTCGACGCGCCGGATGTGCTTTACGCCCGACCGGAAACGGAGGAGGTGGCCCGGTTCATCGGCCGCAGCACGATTGTCGACGTGGAGGTGACCGGCCGCGCGAATGGCAATTGTCGGGTCAGGCTCGGTGAAGCGGTTTTTGACGTTGCTGGCCGGACGACCACCGCGGGGCAAAAAGCGCGGCTCGTCATCCGGCCGGAGCATCTCAGGCCATGTCCGCCTGCTGACGGTCTGGAGGTCTGGGTGACCCGGGCAACCTATCGCGGCGGCTACTGGGAAACCCACCTGGCGGCCGAGGGTCTGGAGGGTGAGCTCCTGATCAATCTTCCTGCTAAAGCGGCGCCCGGCGACGCGATGGGCGTGCGGCTCACGGATGGCTGGCTGCTGCCGGGTTGAAGCTCAGTCCCGCCAGGGGATCGTGCCGGCGGGAACGCGCCGCGCCAGACGGTTCATGGCCAGCATGATGCCGATCGTTGCGACGACAACCACGGCCGACATGGCCGCCGCAAGCGTCGTGTATCCGCCGTCTTCGTAGTTGAAGATCGTCGTGCCGATGGTCTCGCTGCCTGTCGACCACAACAGCGCGGAGACGGTGACCTCGTTGTAGGCGGTCAGGAACACCAGGATCGCGCCGGATGCGGCCGCCGGCGCGACCAGCGGGGCAAAGACCACATGCACGCGGCGGCGGAACCCGGCGCCGGCCACCTGGGCCGCTTCCTCCAGGCTGCGGTCGATCTGCAGGAAGGCCGCCGCGACAGGCTTCAGGCCAACGGCCAGAAAACACGACACATAGGCAATGAAGATGATCCACAAGGTGCCATAGAGCGAGACGTTCAGAACCGGCAGAGGCCGGATGAAGGCCAGAATGAAGGCGATCGACATGACAATGCCCGGCACCGCGAAGGCGATTTCCGCCTGGCCGGCGGCAAGGCCCGCCGCTTGTCTGTGCCGATATCTCCGGTGGCTGAGGAAGTAACCAAGATAGATACTGATGCCGGCGATGGCGGCCGCCGCCAACCCGGCCACGAGGCTTGAATTGGCGAAGGCCCGCAAGGTGACCGACTGGCGCCACAGGACTTCGGCGAAATTGTCCAGCGTCAGTGTCGACCAGTTGAGCGGCAGGCCGTACGTCTTGACCAGCGCCGTTGCCAGAAGCGAGGTGGCCGGCAACAGCAAAACGGCGGCGATGAACGCCCAGAGCAAGGCTTCGACCGTCACGCGGTATCGCCCAAGCGATATGGCCAGCGGGTCCTGCGGCAAACCGATCAGCGACGCGCGCATCCGCCGTTGGAGGAGGCTTTGAAGCGCGATGGCAGCGAGCGCGACCAGCGCCAGAATGACGGATATGACCGCGACATTGGGCAGGACGTCCGGTCCAAAGCTCGCCAGCCGGCGCCAGACAAGAACAGGCAAGGTCGTGTAACGCGCCGGGATACCGAGCAGCGCGTTGATGCCGAAGTTTCCAAGTGCAGCGACAAATGACAGGGCCAGTCCGGCGAGTAGCGATGGCGCCAAAAGCGGCAATGTAATGCGCCAGATCATCCGCATGGCGCCAGCGCCCGACACTCTTGCTGCCTCCGACAATTCCCTTGGAAACGACCGGAGCGCCGCCCGCACGAGCAGGAACACCAGCGGGCTGTGTTGCAAGGTCAACAGCAGAACCAGCCCCTCGCGGGAATAAAGCGGGTGGGTCGAGCCGAGTTCCGGTGCGATCCCCAACCAGCGCAGCACCGGGCTCGCAGGTCCAAGTGCCTGGATCCAGGCGATCGCCGTCACATGTGGCGGGATCATCATCGGCAAGAGGATCAGGAATACCAGGATGCCCTTGGCGCGCACGTCCGTCAGGCCGATGATGAGGGCAAGCGCGGTTCCCAAAATGGTCGCGCAGATCGCCGACAACAGGCTGCTTTCCAGCGAGTTCCTTAGGGCGCGCAGAACCGACCGGCTTTGCAGCGCTTCCATCAAAGCGGCGGGCGCGAACCCGGTGTCGTCGGTCAGACCGATCTTGAATAAAAGCAGCAGCGGCAGACCGCAGATGGCGGTCGCGGCGAGGACCAGAACACCAAGCGACAGCGTTTCGGGTTTCGGGGCCAGTCTTGCCGTCAATGACGTCATCAATTCCGTTCCGGCGGCTTGACCGCGGCCGACACCAATCGGTTCATGGCGGGCTCCCGGACATAGTGGCATTTCCCGTCGTCGTCCCGGACGGAACGCTTCTCCCCTTCGTCATCCCGGGCAAGCCAAAGGCGCGACCCGGGACCGGAAAGGCACGGGCCCCGGCGTGGGACAGGAGAGCTGCCGTGAACACAGTGGCTCCCCGATCCCGGCTCGCACTTCGTTTGGCCGGGAGGACGGACAAGGGTGGGATAGAGGCCAAAAAAGTCATCCTGAACGGAGCGTTGGGGCAGATCCGGCGCGGGAGCCCGGCTGTTTGGGACCCAGTCGCGACCCTGCCCAACTGTCACTTAAAACGACCAATCCCGGCCGAGCATAGCGCCGTGCAGGGATCCACTCCAATACACGGCGAATGCAAGAGGACGGCATTTCAAGCACGGACTTCCGGGTCCGTCCCCCAAAACCGACCGGTGCCAATAGGCCCCGGGTCTCGTTTCACGCGCCCAGGGTGAAAACATGGTGCGTGCGGCGCGAAGGAGCCGCGCCGCCTCTGCTGCCGACGATCCGGCATAATGCCTCAGCCGCCGAAGATCTCGGTGAACTTCAGCTTGTTCGACTGGTCCTTGGCAAGGGCGTCGGCCGGATCAAAGTCCATCAGCTTGATCGCGTCGCGGGCCGGGAAGCCTTCCGGCGGCGCAATCGCCGGGTGCGCGGCAAGGTACCCCTGGCTGGCAGCCAGCTTCTGCCCCTCTTCAGACAGCAGGAAGTCGACAAAGGCTTTTGCCGCGTCCGGGTTTTGCGCGGTCGACAGGATCGCCACCGGCTCCGTTACCGCCGACACCCCTTCTTCAGGGAAGACGAACTCAACCGGCGC
The DNA here is from genome assembly GCA_017643215.1 of Roseibium sp. Taxonomy (GTDB): domain Bacteria; phylum Pseudomonadota; class Alphaproteobacteria; order Rhizobiales; family Stappiaceae; genus Roseibium. The sequence goes on from JAEPNV010000008.1 coordinate 115,312, forward strand.
ACCATCGAGCATGTTGCGGATCGGCAGGAAGTCGACCACGAAGCCGTAGAGCTTCTCGCCCCCGGCAACGGCCTTGTAGGTGCCGCCATTGCCGCCTTTCGGATTGGCGCCCTGGTCGGCAAGGCCCTCGTAAAGCGCCCAGCCGAGATCCGGGTTGGCGGTCAGCGCGGCCATGTGGATCGTCGCGGCGCCGGAGGTCAGCGGCGACGGCATGGCGATCTTGTCCTTGGCTTCCGGCTTCAAAAGGTCCTTGTAGGAGGTCGGCTGCATCGGCGCGGCGGTGTTGTAGACAATGCCGGTCGTGATGAGCTTGGTGGAGAAGTAGGTCTTGTCGGTATCCATAATGGCCGGGTCGTAGGCCGACACATCGGCGCCGTCATGGGCCATGAGACGTCCCTCGGCTTTCAGGCCTTCCATCGTCACCATGTCGGCGATCAGCAGCACGTCAGGCTTCGGCGCGCCGGCTTCAAACTCCGCCCGCAGCTTGGCCATAACCTTGGTCGTGCCGTCGCGTACCCACTCCACCTCGACATTCGGGTGTTTGGCGGTGAACGCGTCCACCGTTTGCTGGGCGTCCTGGTTGGGCTGGGAGGTGTAAAGCACAAGCTTGCCGGAGACCTCGGCATAAGCGGGCGCGGATAGAGCAGCCGTCAGGCCGGCTGCCATCAGTAACTTTTTCATACGTCTATCCCTCTTGTCGCGGGCCGCGCTCGGTCGGCGGCGTGTGGGGCGTAACAAGAAAACATGACAGTTTTACAAGAGTGCCGTAGAAATACCTATCTTTCAGCTGGCCAATTGCCAACTGTCTCGAACGGTGCGTCAGTAGCCTCTTTTGCGGTCGACATGGGCCGGGATGTCACCGGTCTCAAAATACCGGCCGATATTGGCGGCCAGGATCTTCGTTGCCGTTGCGGTGATTGTCGGCGCGGAGATATGCGGCAGGATCGTGATCTTGGGATGGTCCCACAGCGGGCTCTCGTCCGGCAGCGGTTCCTGGTCAAACACATCCAGGACCGCATGGCTGAGATGGCCCTGGTCGAGCGCCGATGTGAGCGCCCCTGTGTCCAGGATCGGCCCTCGGGCGAAATTGATCACGCTGCCACCGGCTGGCATCCGGCTCAGCGCCTCCTTTCCGACGAGACCCCGGGTCGCATCGGTCAGAGGCAGCAGGATCACCACAATATCCGCCTTTGACAGGACTTCGGCGAGACCGTTTTCGCCGGAAAAGGTCGCGATTCCGGCAATCTCCTTATGCGACCGGCTCCAGCCGCACACGTCAAACCCATTGCCGGCGAGCCGTTTTGCCGCGGCGGTCCCCAAGTTGCCGAGACCGAGCACGGCAACGGTGCGCTCGTTCGGCCGCTTCAGCGGGTGTTCAAGCCAGAGCTTCCGGTGTTGCTGAGCGGCATAACGCGGCATGTCACGATGCAGATAGAGCGTCCAGGCCAACACAGCCTCGGACATCGTCTCCGCCATCTGCGGATCCTCAAGGCGGACAATTTTCGGACCGTCCTGGGGCAGGTCCGCGGCGAGCCGCTCGACCCCGGCCCACAAGCTGTGCACCCATTGAAGATCCGGCAGATGGGCCAGCTCGGCCACGTCGGGATTTGCGACGATCGCGACCCTGGCGGCGGCGCGCTCGGCCTTGGTCATGTCCGAAATCGGTTTGACGGTTGCGATGTCCGACAGAGCCTCCGGCAAAGCCGTAAGCCATACGGCCCGTTCATGTCCTGTCGTTTGCGAGACAAAGGGAACAACAGGTTTCATGAGCGGGCGTTCTCCGCGGTCGATTGATTGAGATGGTGGGGAGTCGATTGTTTGCAGATGCCGGGCTCAATCCGCGTGCTTCGGTCTTTGGGGAAGCCAAGGACGATGCCACGGCATGCGCGCGAGGCGTGGATATTGCTCACGTGAAGGGCAAAATGAAAAGACAAATGCATACATGCTCCATGGAATGGGGCCGCGGATTGGTCCGTTCAAGCACGGCCAATCCCGGCCTGCGAAAGCCGCGCATGCATGCGTCAAATTCGGCGCGGGCGCAAGCGTTGCGGTGTTCGTTGCATGGGTAGTTTTAGCGATGATTTGCCGCCTGGGCGCCGGGACAAGACTTTGGTCCACGCAATAAAAAGTCGCAAAGGCGCCGCGATAATGATCAATCATGTCGCATACGCGCGCATGTTTGAACAAATGCGAAAGAAGCGCCATTGAAATGCTCCTGCACTGTTGTGTCTGCCGCGGCATAATGCAATGCTTGCTTCTGTTCGATCTGGAGGGGAACGAAAAAATAAACCTTCGCCTCGCCGAGGCCGATACACGTTGTCGGCAAGAAGTCAATTGAGCTGAAAAAGCGTAATGCAATCAAATGTGGTTAGTTACCATCGTCGAATTCAGACTTGCAATACTTCGGCTGCTCGCGCTTTTGCTCAATAAATCAATCAAATACCGGCGTGTGGCGGCGAATACTCTCAGCAGGGATCGCCCTAACGCGTCCGTATTTGCAAACGGATAACAGACTGCACAGGAGTACCATCAATGAAAAAGCTGCTCGTTACCGTTGGCGCAACGGCGCTGTCTTTGGCCGCGTCTTCCGCGATGGCGGAAGAGTGCGGAACCGTCACCATGGCGGAAATGAACTGGGCGTCCGCCGGCGCGATCGCCCATATCGACAAGATCATCCTGGAAAACGGCTACGGCTGTAACGTTGAACTGGTCACCGGCGACACGATGCCGACCTTTACGTCGATGAACGAAAAGGGCCAGCCGGACATGGCACCGGAGCTGTGGATCAACGCCGTGCGCGAGCCGCTCGACCAGGCCGTGTCCGAGGGATCGCTGATCATCGGCGGCGAAATCCTCAATGAGGGCGGCGTCGAAGGCTTCTGGGTCCCGACCTACATCGCCGAAGAGCACAACATCACGACGGTCAAGGACGCCCTAGCCCGGCCGGACCTGTTCCCCGGCGCTGAAGACGCCAGCAAAGGCGGATTCTTCACCTGCCCGACCGGCTGGAACTGCCGCATCACGACCGGCAACCTGTACCGCGCATACGGCTTTGACGAAGCCGGCTTCGAACTGATCGATCCGGGCTCGGCAGCCGGTCTTGACGGCTCGCTTGCAAAAGCGAATGAGCGCCAGGAAGGCTGGCTCGGCTACTACTGGGCTCCGACCGCCATTCTCGGCAAGTACGACATGACACTCCTTGACTTTGAAGTCGAGCATGACAACGCCGAATGGAACCGCTGCACGGTGATCGAGGATTGTCCGGATCCGAAGCCGAATTCCTGGGTGAAGTCGGAAGTGTTCACGGTCGTGACCGACGAGTTTGCCGAAAAGGCCGGCGTTGCCATGGACTACGTCAAGGCCCGCACGTGGGACAACCGGACCGCGGGCAAGGTTCTCGCCTGGATGAGCGACAACCAGGCCACCAATGAGGACGGTGCCTACTACTTCCTGGAAAACTTCGAAGACGTCTGGTCGCAGTGGGTGAGCCCGGAAGCGGCGGAAAAGGTTAAGGCAGCTCTTTGATCCGCTGATCAAATGAAGGGGCCGCTCGGTGAGAGCGGCCCCTTTTTCCATCGGGGCAACAAACAAACAAAACCATCGGGACGAAAGAGATGGACCTGGTAGAATTTCCCTCGCTCAGCCGTGGCACCTTGCGAGAAATACGGACCACAATCGACGCGGGTTTCAAAGAATTCACGCGCGCTTATGGAGAAGCGATCGAGAGTTTTTTCGAACCTGTCAGGCTGTTTCTGATCTGGCTTGAAAACCTTTTGATCGTCTCACCATGGCCCATCGTGCTGGCCGTTCTGGTCGGCATCGTCTTCCTGATGAGCCGGAACGTGAAGATCACGATCGGCTCGCTTGCCGCGCTGTTGCTGATCGGCGTCTTCGGAATGTGGGAAGACACCATGCGCACGATCGCCATGGTCACGGTCTGCACCATGCTGGCAATTCTTCTCGGCATTCCGACGGGCATCCTGATGGCGCGATCGGAACGGGTTCAAGGCTGGATTAATCCGATCCTCGATCTCATGCAGACGATGCCGAGCTTCGTCTATTTGATCCCGGTGGTCATGATTTTCGGGATCGGCAAAGTTCCCGGCCTCATCGCCATTGTCGTTTATGCGATTCCGCCCATCATCCGGCTGACGAACCTAGGGATCCGTCTGGTGGACCAGGATGTCCTGGAGGCCGCCGATGCCTTCGGCTCAAGCCCGCGTCAGAAGCTGCTCAACGTGCAGCTTCCCCTGGCCCTGCCGACGATCATGGCCGGCATCAACCAGACAATCATGATGGCCCTTGCCATGGTAGTTGTGGCCGCCCTGATCGGCGTGAAAGGCCTCGGTCAGCCGGTTCTGAATGCGATCGCCAACCAGTACTTCTTCATGGGCATTCAGAACGGTCTGGCGATTGTCGCCATCGCCATCATCTTCGACCGCGCGACCCAGGCCTACGGCAAGCGCCTGCAGAAACACTCGGAGGTGATCCATGGCTGAGGCAACAGGCATTGAGATCAAGAGCCTTTACAAGATCTTCGGGCCGAACGGCAAAGAGATGGTGCAAAAGGTCAAGGACGGCATGTCCAAGGCCGAACTCAATGAGAAGTTCAACCATGTGCTCGGCCTGAACGACATCAACATCTCCATGCCCGGCGGCAAGATCCAGGTGGTGATGGGCCTGTCCGGCTCCGGCAAATCAACCTTGATCCGGCACATAAACCGCCTGATCGATCCGACCGCCGGCGAAGTGCTCTATGGCTCGGAGGATGTTTGCAAGATGTCCCCGACCGAACTGCGTGAATTCCGCCGGCACAAGACCGCGATGGTGTTCCAGAAGTTCGCCCTGCTGCCGCATCGCACGGTGATGAAAAACGCCGTCTACGGCCTGGAAATCCAGGGTGTTGCGATGAACGAAGCCGAGGAACGGGCGGCCCGGTGGATCGACCGCGTCGGCCTGGAGGGGTTTGAGGACCATTATCCAAACCAACTGTCCGGCGGGATGCAGCAGCGCGTGGGGCTTGCGCGCGCCTTGACGAACGATGCGGACATCCTGCTCATGGACGAGGCGTTTTCCGCGCTCGATCCGCTGATCCGGATGGACATGCAGACCGTGTTGCTCGACCTTCAGGAAGAACTGCACAAGACCATCGTGTTCATTACCCACGATCTCGACGAAGCCCTGCGGCTCGGCGACAAGATCGCGATCTTGCGCGATGGCGCGGTGATCCAGCAGGGCACCGGGCAGGAAATCGTGTTGCGTCCGGCCGATGCCTATATCTCCGAATTCGTCAAGGAGGTGAACCGGGGCCGGGTCATCCTGGTCGACACGGTCATGGATCAATCGCGCACACTAGAGGGCGGGCTGAGCATTCCCCATGGTGTCATGCTGGAGGAAGCTGCCAAGACCTTCGCCGATACAGGCGCAAGCGAGGCCAATGTCGTGAATGGTTCGGGCGCCCCGATCGGTGTCTTGACCGTGCAGGACACGATCACCGCGATGGTCACGCCGGCGTCGCACTAACGGATCAGCGCAATTCGTACAGTCCCGGGGCGGATCGTCCCGGGATCCTTGTTTCTGGCGGATGTATCGCCGCTATCGGCTATTTTTGCCCAGGTGCGGCGGCGGCGCGACGACGGTTGGCGCGGACCGGCACCGTGCCGATGTCCTTGATCGCGGGATTGGCTTTGTACGGATAAAGATTTGCCAGATAATGTAACGACTTATGCGCTGGTTTCGGCGCCGTTCGTTTGGAGAAGCGGACTGGATCGGGCGCGTTATTTGGATGCCAATTGCGCTGGTTTCCAGCGTCCATTTAACGTAAGCTTTTGAAAAAATTCGACCTATTTAAAAATCGAATAAACTGCTTAACGCGCGATAACAGTTTCAAGCGCAGACTAAGCTGCGCCTCCGGAGCGGCCTTGTGTCCGTTTCCGGGCCGTCGTCCGGCGTACGGGGCGTGTTGTATCAACTGGAAACCGATTAACTGTCGCCATGACCCAGTCCGTGAAATCGACCCGCGTGGACCACGCCTATGAGCGTTTGAAGTCGGATATTTTGACCGCGGCGCTGCCGCCGGGTTTTCAGGCACCCGAACCCGATATTGCCGTCCGCCTGGGCATGAGCCGTACTCCGGTCCGCGAGGCCCTGATCCGCCTTGAATCGGAAGGCCTGGTGGATCTCATCCCGCGGCGCGGCGCCAAGGTTCTCGGATTGGGGCAGGACGATCTGGTTGAAATCCACGAAATGCTTGCCGCTCTCGAAGCGATTGCAGCCCGTGAGGCGGCCGGACGTGGTCTTTCCGGACCGGCGGCAAACGATCTGCGTGAAAGCCTCAGTGCCATGAGTACGGCGCGCGCCGGTGGCGACATGAGTACATGGGCGCATCTGGACAATACGTTCCACCGGCAGCTCGTTGCGTGCCATGCAAATACACGGCTTGCCCGCGTCACGAGCCAGCTTCTCGATCAGCTGCATCGCGGGCGCATGGTGCTGTTGCGGATGAACAAAGCGCCCGAGCGCCCGGAAGCGGATCACGAAACCCTCCTGGCGGCGGTTTTGGACGGCGATGGACCATTGGCCGAGGACATCGCGCGGCGCCACCGGCTGGACAGCCTCGATGTCTTGACCGGGCTTTTGCGCGATTGCGGGCTGACAGTGATCTAGGCCCTGTGGACCGGATCCAGCGGGCGTAGCACCATCCGCCAATCCGCTGACACGCCGTCTAACCGGCCGGACCAGTGGATTGACCCAGAATAAGATCAGCTTCCAGAAGTTCTGAAATTGGCTCCACGGGCTGATCGATCAGCCGTTTAATCAGCATTTCGGCGGCACGGATTCCCGCGGTCCGTACCGAGGACCGTGTGCAGGTGAAAATCGGCACCTCACCGCTGTTTGGCAGGAAGGACAAGGCATCGTCGTGTGTGATCACCGAAACGTCCTGGCCGATCCTCAATCCGCATTCGCTGATGGCGCGGGAAACGCCGATCGCGGTGATCATCGATGATACGAGGAAGGCGGTCGGCGGACGGGCGGCTGTCAGCATTTCGCGCGCGCTGAGCGCGCCAAAAGGTTCAGTCATGGCGGAATTGCGCATCAGGGCCGGGTCGAGTTCCACGCCGCGGTCATTCAAGGCCGTCATGTAACCGGCTTTACGGCGCGCCACGAAATCCATGTCCTCCAGCCCGTTCAGGAACGCAATCCGCCGGTGGCCCAGATCAAGCAGCAGGTGGGCGGCACGTTCGAAGGCCCGCCGATTGTTCATGTCGATCCAGTCGGTCGCGTCTTCCGCGCCTGGGATCCGGCCATGCACGAGAAACGGCAGGTCAAGGCTCTTGAGCAGTGTGTGCCGGGTTTCGGCCACCCGCGGCCCGTGGAGCATCACGCCGTCTGCTTTTTTACGCGCGACGATCTCCTGGTAGGCGCTTTCCTCTTGTCCGTCGTCGACGATGGCGATCACCATGTCGTAGCCGCGCTGCGCATAGGTCTCCCCGGCGCCTGCGATGAACTCCATGAACACCGGATTGAGCATCTCATGGAGGGAGCGGGGCAGAACATGACCGATCGACATCGATCGTCCGGTGGCGAGCCGCCGGGCCTGCTGATTGGGTGCATAGCCAAGCGCACGGGCCATCTCCTCCACGCGCCGGCGCGTTTTGGCGCTCACCTCCGGATACCCGTTCAGGGCCCGGCTGACCGTCGTCTGGGACAATTTCAGGCGTTCGGCTAGTTCTTTCAGATTCACGCGTGTGGCCCCATTTCCAAATTGCTTTGAAACCCGGTGGAAAGACCTCCGGGAAACAAAACCCTAGATTAAGTCCCAATAAGTCCGCTTGACAAGATCTCGAGCGCCCGACATGGTGAGGTCGAAATCCAAAGCGGTTTGAAAGCCGTCAGCTTGGCAAATTCGCGGATGGCCCAGATCGTGTTGATGAACGGGCCGACGGTGTGCAACAGTCAGGATACAATCTGGGAGGATTGACATGAAAACACGTTTGATGACCGGCGCGGCAAGCTCGATCCTTGCGGTGGCGTTGACTTTTGGGGCCGCGCAGGCGGCCGATTTACTGTATCAACCCGGCGAGGATCCGCGCTTCAATTGGGACAGCTATGAGGCGTTTGCCGCCGAACATGATCTGGGTGGTGAGCAAGTCACCATCCTGGGGCCATGGCTCGGCCCCGACCAGGAAGCCCTTGAGCAGGTTCTGGAGTATTTCAGACAAGCGGCCAATGTCGATGCCCGCTACACCGGGTCAGACAGTATGGAACAGCAAATCGTTGTCGATGCGGAAGCCGGCTCCGCGCCGAACATTGCTGTCTTTCCGCAGCCCGGTCTTGCCGCTGACATGGCCAAGCGCGGCTTCCTGACACCGCTCGGAGAAGATGCGGCGAATTGGATGAAAGACAACTATGCGGCCGGTCAGTCCTGGGTTGATCTTGGCAGCTACGCCGGCGAGGACGGCAGCACATCGTTTTATGCATTCCCCTACAAGGCGGATGTGAAGTCGCTTGTCTGGTACATCCCGGAAAACTTTGAGGATGCCGGCTACGAAATCCCGAGCACGATGGAAGAGTTGAAAGCGCTGACGGAACAGATCGTTGCCGATGGTGAAACACCATGGTGCATCGGCCTTGGGTCCGGCGCTGCGACCGGCTGGCCGGCGACGGACTGGGTCGAGGACATGATGCTGCGCACCCAGACGCCGGAGGTTTATGACCAGTGGGTCACGAACGAGATGCCGTTCAATGATCCGAAAGTGATCGAGGCGATTGAGGAATTTGGCTGGTTCGCCCGCAATGACGACTATGTCGCCGGCGGCGCCGGTGCTGTTGCATCGACCGATTTCCGGGATGCGCCGAAGGGGCTCTTTGCGGCGCCGCCACAGTGTTACATGCACCGCCAGGCGTCCTTCATTCCCGCCTTCTTTCCCGAAGGATCGGAAGTGGGCCTTGATGTAGATTTCTTCTATTTCCCGGCCTATGCGGAAAAGGACCTCGGTTCTCCGGTCTTGGGCGCGGGGACGCTGTTTGCGATCACCAACGACAGCCCGGCTGCGCATGCGTTCATCGATTTCCTGCAGACGCCGATCGCGCACGAGCTCTGGATGTCTTTGGAAGGCGGCGGATTCCTGACGCCTTTGAAGGGTGTGAATACCGATGCCTATGTCACCGATACACGCCGGGCCCTCGGCGATGTCCTTTTGAATGCGACCACCTTCCGTTTCGACGGATCTGACTTGATGCCTGGCGGCGTGGGTGCAGGGTCGTTCTGGACGGGCATGGTCGACTATACCGGCGGCAAGTCGGCGCAGGAAGTTGCCGACGGTATCCAGACATCCTGGGAAGCATTGAAGTAAGACAAAACTCGCTGCCAACAGAGCGAGCTGTCCGGGGCGGCCTGACGCCCCGGATCGACAAAACATCGCCAGAGGCGGGGTCTTGGGGAGGAAGCCATGAATCCGGCATTGCAAGGCCTGATCACCATCATCCTGGGTGTTGGCGGCTGTATCGGCTATTTCTATTTGTCCAACCAATTCCTGGACAAGGTTCTGTTTCCGGCCCGCGGCAAGGATGCGGGGCGGAATATCAACCGTGCCAATATGATCCGCCCGTGGCTCTTCTTGTTTCCGGCGGTCTTCGCGCTTGGCCTTTATCTCGGCTATCCGGTCATCGAGACCTTGCGGCTGTCATTAACCGACCGCAGCGCGGATGGGGCCTTCGTGGGTCTTGCGAATTACTCCCAGATGGCCAGCGAGCCGAAATTCTGGGAAGCGATGCGCAACAACATGCTGTGGCTGATCGTTGTGCCGGCGGTCTCAACCGCATTCGGCTTGTTGACCGCCCAACTCACCGACCGGATCGCGTGGGGCAACGTCGCCAAATCGTTCATCTTCATGCCGATGGCGATCTCGTTTGTCGGCGCGTCGGTGATTTTCAAGCTGATCTACGACACCCGGGCGGCCGACCTTGAACAAATCGGCGTTTTGAACGCGGTCTGGCTGTCGTTTGATGGCGGCTTGGGATCGTTCCTTTTCCTGCGATTGACGCCGGCGCTGATCCTGCTCGCATTCGCCGGGTTCATGGTCTATGGCATCTACATCTCCGTGAAGCCTTACATCTGGAGCGGCAACGAGCGCCGCGGCGACGCCTGGTGGACCTTTCCGCTGCGTGCCGTCGTGGCGCTGGGCTCGGCCTGGCTCTTGTGGCTGTCGGTCTGGTCGATCGTTTCGGTCATGACGGGCACGTTGCCCTACGGCGAACCACAGACCTGGCTGACGGTGCCGTTCTGGAACAACTTCTTCCTGATGGCCGTCCTGATCTGGATCCAGACCGGTTTCGCCATGGTCATTTTGTCCGCGGCGCTGCGCGGCATTCCGGAGGAGACAATCGAGGCCGCGATCCTCGACGGGGCCAACGCGTTCCAGATCTTCTTCAAGATCAAGGTCCCGCAAATCATGGGTACGATCGTCGTCGTCTGGACCACCATCACGCTGGTCGTTCTGAAGGTCTTCGACATCGTGTTCGCGATGACCAACGGCCAGTGGGAGACGCAGGTTCTGGCCAATTACATGTACGACAAACTGTTCCGCGCCAACGACTGGGGCGTCGGGTCGGCGAGTGCCATCGTGATCATGCTGCTGGTGATGCCGATCCTTGTTTGGAATGTCTACAACGCCCGCAAGGAAATGCGCTGAGGGGACCTGAATCATGTCATCAATTGCAGGTACCAAATCACGCCTGACCTGGGCGGTTCAAATCTCGGTCGTCGTGCTCGTCGCGCTTTGGGTCTTCCCAACGGTCGGGCTGTTCGTATCCTCCTTCCGCACCGCCGACCAGATCACCTCGAGCGGATGGTGGGCCGCAATGGCGCCGTCGGAGCGGAACGACACCTTTAGAACAGCCGCGCCCGATACCCAGGTCCAGGAAAACGGCGTCTGGGTGATCCAAGGCAACCTCTTTGAGGCGGGATCCGAAGCAACGATTTCCTCTTGGGGGACCTCCTCGCGGGATATTTCCGCCTATCAACCCGGGCAGACGGCCGAAACACGCGGTGGCGGGCGTTTGACGGTCCAGGCAGACGGCGCATACCGGATGGAAAGTGATGAGGAATTCTCCGGCCGGCGGGGCCAAAGGGTTTTCGTGACGGCGACGTCGCCGCCTGAATTCACCCTGGAAAACTATAACAACATGCTGTTTGACCCTTCGAACCGGGAGGGCATGACACGAGCGTTCTTCAACACGCTGACGGTGGTCATTCCGGCAACCATCATTCCGATCGTGATCGCTGCCTTTGCCGCTTATGCGTTGGCATGGATGGAATTTCCGGGCCGGGCGCTTTTGATCGCCGCGGTTGTCGGCTTGTTGGTGGTGCCGCTTCAGCTTGCCCTGATCCCGCTTTTGAAGCTGCATTTGGCCGTTGGCATCGGCAAGGGATATCTCGGCGTCTGGCTGGCTCATACGGCGTTCGGCATGCCGCTCGCGATATATCTTTTACGCAACTACATGGTTGGCCTGCCGCGCGATATCATCGAAAACGCCAAGGTGGACGGGGCAACGGATTTCCAGATCTTCGTCAAGATCATCATCCCGCTGTCGTTCCCCGCACTTGCGTCTTTCGCCATCTTCCAGTTCCTGTGGACGTGGAACGACCTTTTGGTGGCGATGGTGTTTCTGATCGACGCCACGGGCGAAACAACTGTGATGACCAAACAGATTGTCGAGTTGCTCGGCACGCGCGGCGGCAACTGGGAGATTCTGGCGACAGCGGCTTTTGTCTCGATCCTGGTTCCACTGATCGTCTTTTTCGCCCTGCAGCGTTACCTCGTTCGCGGCCTGTTGGCCGGATCGGTCAAATAACCTGAACAAGAACAGTATTGGGGAGCAGCCCGTATGACCTCTTTGTCCTTGAGAGATGTCAGCAAATCCTACGGCGCCGTCAACGTCCTGAGAGACATCAACCTGGAAATCGACGAAGGCGAACTAATCGTGTTCGTCGGTCCGTCCGGCTGCGGGAAATCCACGCTGCTTCGCATGATCGCCGGACTTGAGACGATTACCGGCGGGACGCTGGAGATTGCCGGCGAACGCATGAACGAAGTACCGCCCGCGCAACGCGGGATCGCTATGGTGTTCCAGACCTATGCGCTTTATCCGCACATGACCGTGCGCGACAACATGGCCTTTGGCATGAAGATCGCCAAGAAACCGCAGGCCGAGATCGATGCCGCGATCGCCAACGCGGCGCGGATCCTCCAATTGGAGCCGTATCTCGATCGCTTGCCGAAAGCGCTGTCCGGCGGCCAGCGGCAGCGTGTTGCCATCGGCCGGTCGATCGTACGCGATCCCAAGGTGTTTCTGTTCGACGAGCCGCTGTCCAATCTTGACGCGGCCTTGCGGGTGGCCACCCGGATCGAGATCGCGCAGCTCAAGGAGAGCATGCCGCAAAGCACGATGATCTACGTGACCCACGATCAGGTCGAAGCGATGACGCTGGCCAGCCGGATCGTGGTGCTGCATGGCGGCGACATCGAGCAGGTCGGCGCGCCGCTGGAGCTCTACGAACGTCCTGCCAACACGTTCGTCGCGCAGTTTATCGGGTCGCCCGCCATGAACCTTTTGGCGGCCGAAGTGCTCCAGGGCGGTGAACAGACTGAAGTGCGCACGGCAACCGGCGGACATGCGATTGTGCCGATCGCCTCGCAGGTGTCTGATCAGGGCAGCTCTGTGCAGCTAGGTGTGCGGCCAGAGGATCTGGTGCTGACCGAGAGCGATGAGTATCTGCTTTCAGCGGATGTCGAAATCGTTGAGGCGCTTGGGGAAACGACGGTCCTATACTTCAAGCCGAAGGATGGCGAAGCGCCGCTGATCGCGAAATTGCCCGGCATTCATTCCATCAAGAAGGGCACAACCATTCGCCTGACCGCCGTGCCCGAAAAGCTGCACCTCTTCACCGACAAGGGCATTTCCTTTTTATACCGATAGGTTGTGGGCCGCTTTAACGCTTATTTTGTGTTGTTGACCGTTTCCTTTTTAACGTGTGCCGGCTCGTTCGATATCATGACCGCCGGTCCCTCAGGCGGGCCGGGGCCGGTCGGCGACGCGTCCGGTCGGTGTTCGCGGGCGTGTCGAAAGCCATTCTGCTGATTTCACGGCCGTAAATGTCATGACATGTTCATATGAGCGACCAAATATGTTCATATGAACGAGTAAGAGTATGTCTTGAACAGTTTGAATCACGTCTCGAACAAAACGATCGGGTAAACGGTTTTGCGTCCCTGGATGGCCGGATCGTCTTATGCGACCAGACGGGAACAGGCCGATGTGATCGTCATGCCATTTGCCCTGGTGAACAAGACGTTGAATACATGCCGGGGATATGGGAGGACCACCGTCCCGGATGTGCGTTTGGCGGTTCTGGTCGATCCCCCACTCGTTCGGTTCGGGCAACGCGGCAGACACTGATTTTCATGCTTGGACAGGTCGATATTTCAAAACGTCAGGCGAAAATCGCCGAATTGGTGCAGATGACCGGCTTCGCGTCCGTTGAGGAACTTGCCGATCGGTTCGATGTCACCACCCAGACCATCCGCCGCGACGTCAATGGCCTTTGTGAGATGGGAATCCTGCGGCGGACCCATGGCGGGGTCGAGCCCCCGGCATCGGCAGTGAACATTCACTACAGCACGCGCCAGATTCTCAACTTGCCGGAAAAGCGAAAGATCGCCGATCTTGTCGCCCGGGAAGTCGCAAACGGGCAGTCTCTGGCGTTTTCGATTGGAACGACACCGGAAATCGTCATGCAGGCCCTGTCCCAGCACGAAAACCTGTCGATCTTCACGAACAATCTCAACGTGGCGTTCACAGCGTCCGCGAATCCAACTTTTCGCGTGACGATTGCCGGCGGCCGCCTGCGGCACGGCGACCGGGATATCCTGGGCGCGGCCACCCAGGACTTTTTTTCCAGGTACAAGGTCGACATCGGCGTCTTCGGGGTCGCCGGGGTGGACGATGACGGTACGTTACTCGACTTTCACGAGGACGAGGTGGCGGCGCGCCAGTCGATCCTTGCCAATTGCCGGCAGTCTTTCCTCGTGCTGGACCATACGAAGTTTGGCCGCGCGGCCCATGTGCGCGGCGGGCACATCCGTGACGTGAGCGCAGTCTTCACCGATCATCCGCTGCCATCGGCGCTTGCCGCGCTGCTTGACCCGGCAACGACCCGGGTCGAAATCGCCGAAAACGCCTAACAAACAAGCCCGTCTGGTTGCCTTGGTTCAAATGCTGCCTAAGGGACCGGGGATTGTCCGCAGGGCTACGCCGGGATATCGTCTCTTCATCAACGTCTGGGTGAGTGCGTCCGGACGAGGTTCCAGTTTCGGCTTTCGATTTGGCGCGCATTTTCTCTGAGTGGGCGATTTTTCGCGTGTCATGTGGGGCAACTGGTTAGAATTTGGCGATGAGGCGATCGCTGCCCATTAAACGGTCAATTTCGACATTTCTCTCTTAAAAAACTGAAAAATATGAATAAAATGACCATTTAGACTGCTGAAATAAGCGCAAATGCGTGTGAAAATCGCTTTGACGCGCAATTTTCCATTGACCTTCATTTTCTTTCGCCTGATATTCGTTTTGCGCGCTTAGGTGCGAATTTTTGGGAGGAAAAGATGAAGCATCGCTTTTTGTCCGCGGTGGCAGCCGCGGCGTTGTTGGCTTCGTCCGGCGGCGCATTCGCCGGAATGGAAGAGGCCCGGAATTGGATTGACAACGAATTCCAGCCGTCTGCGCTTTCAAAAGACGAGCAAATCCAGGAGATGGAATGGTTCGTCAAAGCGGCGGAACCTTTCCAGGGAATGGAAATCAACGTGTTGTCGGAAACGATTCCGACCCACGAGTATGAAGCCAAAACGCTGACGCAAGCGTTTGAAGAAATCACCGGGATCAAGGTCAACCACCAGCTCCTCGGTGAGGGGGAAGTCGTGCAGGCGGTTCAGACCCAAATGCAGACCAACCGAAACCTTTACGACGCCTATGTCAACGATTCCGATCTGATCGGGACGCACTCCCGCTTACAGCTGGCCATCAACCTGTCCGACTGGATGGAAGGCGAAGGCAAGGACGTCACCAATCCGGGGCTTGACCTTGAGGACTTCATCGGACGGTCGTTTACCACCGGCCCGGATGGTGATCTTTATCAGTTGCCGGATCAGCAGTTTGCCAACCTTTACTGGTTCCGCAAGGATTGGTTCGACCGCCCGGACCTGCAGGAGCAGTTCAAGGCCAAATTCGGCTACGATCTTGGCGTACCGGTCAACTGGTCGGCCTATGAGGACATCGCCGAGTTCTTCACCAACGACGTGCAGGAAATCGACGGTGTGCGCGTCTATGGCCATATGGACTACGGCAAGCGCGCACCGGATCTCGGCTGGCGCATGACCGATGCGTGGCTGTCGATGGCCGGCGCGGGCTCGCAAGGACTGCCGAACGGGCGCCCGATCGACGAGTGGGGCATCCGGATGGACGCGGATTCCTGTAACCCGGCTGGTGCGTCCGTCGTGCGCGGCGGTGCGGCCAACGGTCCGGCCGCCGTTTACGCCATCCGCAAGTGGGACGAGTGGCTGCGCCAGTACGCCCCTCCGGGCGCTGCCGACTATGATTTCTACCAGTCGCTTCCGGCTCTGTCGCAAGGCAACGTGGCCCAGCAGATCTTCTGGTACACGGCCTTTACCGCATCCATGGTGAAGTCGCAGGCCGACGGCAACAACACCGTGGACGAGGAAGGCAAGCCGCTGTGGCGGATGGCGCCCTCGCCGAAAGGTCCGTATTGGGAAGAAGGCATGAAGCTTGGCTATCAGGACGCCGGTTCCTGGACAATTTTGAAGTCGACGCCGACCGACCGTGCCAAGGCCGCCTGGCTTTACGCTCAGTTCGTGACCTCCAAGACGGTCGACACGAAAAAGAGCCATGTCGGACTGACCTTCATCCGGGACAGCACCGTGCGCCATGATAGCTTCACCGAACGGGCACCCGATCTCGGCGGTCTTGTCGAGTTCTACCGCTCGCCCGACCGTGTGATGTGGACCCCGACGGGCGTCAACGTTCCGGACTATCCGAAACTGGCGCAGTTGTGGTGGCAGCAGATCGGTGACGTGAACTCGGGTGCCTTCACCCCGCAAGAGGCCATGGACCGGCTCGCGAGCGAAATGGACCAAGTGATGGCCCGCATGCAACGTGCCGATGAAGCCAACAACACCTATGGCGGTTGTGGCCCGCGCCTCAACGAGCCGAAGGATGCGGCGGAGTGGCTCGGCAAGGGCGGGGCGAAAGCCAAGCTCGACAACGAGAAGCCGCAAGGTGTGACGGTCAAGTACGAAGACCTCGTCGCACGCTGGAGCAGCAACTAAGCGTCCTCCCAACGCGCTCAGCACTCCCGGGGCACAGACCGTGCCCCGGGAGACACCCGAACTCTATCCCAGGTTTGGCGCCCGGGCCGACAAGTGCGAATTTCCCATGGCTCTCGAATTAATCAATGTTTCCAAGCGCGTCGGTGCCGATCAGCATATCTATCCGACCGATCTCACGCTGGAGCCGGGTTGCCTCAACATCCTTTTGGGGACGACACTGTCGGGCAAGACCACGCTCATGCAGATGATGGCCGGGCTGGACCCGCTGACAACCGGCAGCCTGCGGTTCAACGGCCAGGACGTGACCAAGACGCCGGTGCAAAAGCGCAACGTGTCGATGGTCTACCAGCAGTTCATCAACTACCCGAATTTCACCGTTTTTGAGAACATCGCTTCGCCGCTCCGCGTCGCAAGGGTGCCGGAAACGGACATCAAACGACGCGTGGGCGAGATGGCCGAGCTGATGAAGCTTTCGGCGATGCTGGACCGGCGGCCGTCCGAACTTTCCGGCGGTCAGCAGCAGCGCACCGCGATGGCGCGCGCCCTGGTCAAGGACGCGGAGCTGGTCCTCCTGGACGAGCCGCTCGCCAACCTTGATTTCAAGCTCCGCGAAGAGCTGCGCGACGAACTGCCCAGGCTGTTCGCCGACCGCAACTGCGTGGTTGTTTATGCAACGACCGAGCCTGTCGAGGCGCTGCTCTTTGCCGGCAATACGGCGACCTTGCATGAGGGGTGTGTGACCCAGTTCGGCCCCACCAGCGACGTCTACCGATGGCCGCAGGACCTGATCACCGCGCAGGTGTTTTCCGAACCGCCGATGAACCAGGCGGAAGTGATCAAAAGCGGCGGCAGCCTATCGCTTGCCGGCGGCGCAAGCTGGACGGCGACCGGCACCGCCGCAACGCTCGGCGATGGCCGATACACGATGGGCCTGCGGCCGCACCACGTCACCCCGAAGGAGGGCGGCGGGCAACCGGTCAAGGTGTCCGGCGAAGTGCTGGTCACGGAACTCAGCGGCTCGGAAAGCGTCATTCACTTCAAACTCGGCGGCCGCGCCTGGGTCTCGCAATCGCACGGCATCCATCCGGTGGAAGTCGGCGGGCACGAGGAACTCTACGCCGATGTGGCGGAGGCGTTTTACTTCGACCAAACCGGCCAACGGATCACCGGCTAGGCGCCACGGGAACCTGGAGACGCTGACATGGCAAAAATCACGCTCAAGGGCCTGCGGCACAGCTATATGGCCAATCCCGCGCAACCTTCCGACTATGCGCTTCAACAGCTTGATGTCGAATGGGAGGATGGCGGCGCTTATGCCCTGCTCGGCCCGTCCGGTTGCGGCAAGACGACGCTCTTGAACATCATTTCCGGCCTGTTGACGCCGAGCCACGGGCACGTGCTTTTCGACGCCGAGGATGTTACGGGCTTGGCGCCGGATCATCGGCACATTGCCCAGGTGTTCCAGTTCCCGGTCGTCTACGACACGATGACGGTTTACGACAATCTGGCGTTTCCGCTGCGCAATCGCGGCGTCGCGGAGGCCGATGTCGACCGCCGCGTGCGTGAAATCGCCGACATGATCGACCTCACCGAAACGCTCGGCAATCGCGCGTCCGGCCTGACGGCGGACGGCAAGCAGAAAATCTCGCTGGGCCGAGGGCTGGTGCGCACCGATGTCAACGTCATCATGTTCGATGAGCCGCTGACGGTGATCGACCCGCATTTGAAGTGGCAGTTGCGGTCCAAGCTGAAGGAACTGCATCAGCGGGTCCGCACCACGATGATTTATGTGACGCATGACCAGACCGAGGCGCTGACCTTCGCCGATAAGGTCGTCGTGATGAAAGATGGACAGGTGGTGCAGATCGGCACGCCGGTCGATCTGTTCGAGCGGCCCCAGCACACGTTTGTCGGCCATTTCATCGGTTCGCCGGGCATGAACGTGCTGCCGTGCCAGGTGAAGGGCGGCAAGGCGTTTTTCGAAGGGCAGGAGGTCGACAGCTGGAACGCGGCGTCGTGTTCGGATGGCGACGGGCTGGAAATCGGCGTGCGGCCGGAATTCGTGTCGCTCGCCGACAGCGGCGTTCCGGTCGAAATCGCCAAGGTCTCCGATGCCGGCCGGTTCCAGATCGTGGACACCCGCAAAGGCGAAAACAGCATCAAGCTGCTGGTTCCCGAAGGCGTCGAGATCCCGGAAAAACACGCGCATCTGGCGTTCAAGAGCGATCACACACAGGTCTACCGCGATGGCTGGCTGGTGAATGAGGGGGCGGGCCAATGAACAAAACCGAAAACCAGAAGGCCTGGTTCTTCGTCCTGCCGGTTCTTCTGCTTGTCGCGTTCAACGCGCTTGTGCCGCTGATGACCGTGGTGAATTACTCGGTGCAGGAGACCTTCGGCGACAACACCTTCTTTTGGGCCGGTGTGCTGTGGTTCGAGGAGGTGATGAATTCCGAACGGTTCCACGCCGCGCTCGGCCGCCAGCTGTTCTTCACGTTTACCATTTTGGCGATCGAGATTCCGCTCGGCGTTGCGATCGCGCTGACCATGCCGCGCAAGGGCATCTGGGTGTCGGTCTGCCTGGTTCTGATGGCGCTGCCGCTCCTGATCCCGTGGAACGTCGTCGGTGCCATGTGGAACATCTTCGCGCTGCCGGACATCGGCCTGCTCGGCCGCACGCTGAACGCCATCGGATTTGACTACAACTACACGCGTCAGCCCGGTGATGCCTGGTTTACCCTCATCTTGATGGATGTCTGGCACTGGACGTCGCTGGTCGTGCTTTTGTCCTATGCCGGTCTCGTGTCGATCCCCGACGCCTACTACCAGGCCGCCAAGATCGACGGGGCGAAGCCGTTCGCGATCTTCCGCTACATCCAGCTGCCGAAGATGAAGCGCGTCTTGACCATCGCAATCCTGCTTCGGTTCATGGACAGCTTCAACATCTACACCGAACCGTCGGTCCTGACCGGCGGCGGACCGGGCAACTCGACAACGCTGTTGTCGATTGATCTCGTCAAGATCGCGCTCGGCCAGTTCGACCTCGGTCCGGCGGCCGCGATGTCGCTGATCTACTTCCTGATCATTCTTCTCATGAGCTGGGTCTTCTACACCCTCATGATGCGCAACGAGGCAAAGTGATGAACCGAGTTAGCCGCTTTGTGCCCGCCCTTTACATCATCTTCTTGATGCTGCCGATCTATTGGCTCGTGAACATGTCGTTCAAGACGACCAACGAGATCCTGGGCGACTTCACCCTCTGGCCGCGTCAGTTCACGCTTGAGAACTACATCACGATCTTCACCGATCCGACCTGGTACATGGGCTATGTGAACTCGCTCGCCTATGTCAGCATCAACACGGTCCTGTCCGTGGCGGTGGCACTACCGGCGGCCTACGCGTTCTCCCGCTACCGGTTCCTTGGCGACAAGCATCTGTTCTTCTGGTTGCTCACCAACCGGATGGCGCCGGCCGCCGTGTTCGCGCTGCCGTTCTTCCAGCTCTATTCGGCGGTCGGATTGTTTGACACCTATCTCGCGGTGGCTCTGGCCCACACGCTGTTCAACATTCCGTTGGCCGTCTGGATCCTGGAAGGTTTCATGTCCGGTGTGCCGAAAGAGCTCGATGAAACCGCCTATGTCGACGGTTATCCGTTCTGGAGTTTCTTCATCAAGATCTTCATCCCGACGATCGCCGCGGGGATCGGGGTCGCCGCGTTCTTCTGCTTCATGTTCTCCTGGGTGGAGCTTTTGCTGGCCAAGACCTTGACCGCCGTTGACGCCAAGCCAATCGCCGCGACCATGACCCGGACGGCGAGCACGTCCGGCTATGAACTTGGACTTCTGGCCGCCGCCGGAACGCTGACCATTATTCCCGGCGCGTTCGTGATCTATTTCGTGCGCAATTACATCGCCAAGGGCTTCGCCCTCGGGCGGGTATAGGGACAGGAGAGAAAGCGATGCAGGACGCCGTTATGTTCTCCGCGCAGTGGTGGACCGAGCCGCTCGGCACATGGATGGCCTGGACCCGGGCCACCGCCGCCTTCTTCATGTTCGTCGTTATCGCCATCGGGTCGATGGGCGTCTGGGAGTACTTTTCGCCGGGCGGCGGTCCGCGTCATGGAATCCTCGGGCTCGATACGACCCGCGGCGACCGGTTGTTCATCTCCCTGCTTGGCAGCGCCTTTATCTTCCTGGCCTGGCTGGGGCTCGTCGGAACGCCGCTTTGGGCGCCGCTCGGGATCGCGATCGTCTACATGATCGCTGTGTTCCGCTGGGTGTGAACGGCGATTATAGCCTGTCCGGTCTCAGGCGTTCGGAAGGATCTTTGCGATCGCCGCCCGTGCGCCGTTGGCCGAAAGTGTCTCGTAGGCCGCGACGACGTCCGCCTCGATTTCGGTGGCAAGAGCCGGATCGAAGACATCTGACAGGCTGAGGAGCGCATTGACCCGCTCTGTACCGTCCGTGCTTGCCGCGACGGCCGCTTGCAGCCGGTCCAGCGCTGCATCCCTGACGTCAATGTCCGCGCCCGCATCGTCGGTGCCGGACA
This sequence comes from Roseibium sp., assembly GCA_017643215.1. GTDB lineage: Bacteria > Pseudomonadota > Alphaproteobacteria > Rhizobiales > Stappiaceae > Roseibium. The sequence goes on from JAEPNV010000008.1 coordinate 136,260, forward strand.
CGTATCTAATCCAGGCGGCGATCACGAGAATGAGCCCCGGAGACGCACGACCGGCCGCCAGATTGTCGGAAAGCGGGGCCAGGATGCGTTGTGGCAGTTTCTGGCTGCCATCCATGGCGATCTGCCAGGTGCGATGCTGGATCGCCGAATTTTTGTAGCGGGCCAGGAGCTGCGCCGCATAACCTTCCAGATCGATGCCGTCCGGCGGATCAAAGGACGGGGCCAATTCCGCCGTCCAGAGCATGCCCAAAAAGGTCTCGTAAACCGGATCTGTTGACGCCGCATAGACGGTTTCATGGCCTGCGAGATAACCGAGATAGGCAAGCGCGGAATGCGTGCCGTTGAGCATTCTGAGTTTCATCAGCTCGTAGGGCCGCACATCGTCAACCATCAAAATCCCAGCGGCCGCAAAATCGGGCCGGGCGTCTCGTCCCGGCACAGGCACAAAATCGTCCTCGATCACCCATTGGCGGAACGGTTCGTGCAGGACCGGCGCGGCGTCGAGCCGGCCTGTCAGATGCGCGATCCGTTCCACATCTTCCGGCCGGGTTGCCGGCACGATCCGGTCCACCATGGTTGACGGGAACCGGCCCTGGGCCTCGATCCATGCCGCCAGATCCGGATCGATCGCCCGTGCCATCGTCAGGACAATGCTTCGGGTCAAGGCGCCGTTTTCCGGAAGATTGTCGCAGCTCAGCACGGTGAAAGGCGGGTGTCCGGCGCGCCGCCGCCGTTCCAGGGCGCGCACGAGAAATCCGGGCGCGGATTGTGGCAACGGATTTGCCAGGTCGTGGCGGATTTCGCGGCGATCGGTATCGAGGCGGCCGGTCGCGGGCTCGCGGCAATATCCCTTTTCCGTCACCGTGAGCGAGACGATGCGCGTCTTGGGCTCGGCCATGATGTTCAAAACGGCCTCTGGGTCTTCCGGCGCGACCAGGACCGATTGGACAGCTTCGTGGATCTGCGGGCGCTCTCCGCCCGGCGCCTGTTCCACGGCGGTGTAGACAAAATCCTGGGGCGCCAGCTTGTCACGGGTTCCCGGGGTCTTCAGGCTGACGCCGATGATGCCCCAATTGCCCCCGGAGGCGGCCATGGCTTCCTCGATCGCCGGCACGCCGAACGCCCGGAAAAAAGCCCCGAGCCCCAGGTGAACGATGCCGGCCGCGGGCCGGGCGGCGCCGGACCGTGTCAGGCGGGGCAGGATGTTTGACATGCGGGGCTCTGGTTCATTTAGACCTAAAGACTGTAAGCCTTCTTTGCGAGGCGATAGGTGAGATCTTGCGCGACATCGAAAGCTTCGTCCTCGGCGAGACGTCCGGCGGTCACGAGATCGGCGAGATAGGCGCAATCGACCCGCCGCGCAACGTCGTGGCGGGCGGGGATCGAGCAGAACGCCCGCGTGTCGTCATTGAAACCGGCGGTGTTGTAAAACCCGGCCGTTTCCGTGGTCAGGTCCCGGTAGCGGCGCATGCCGTCCGGACTGTCGTAAAACCACCAGGCCGGCCCGAGCGTCAAAGCCGGATAGGCGCCGGCCAGCGGCGCCAGTTCGCGAGCATAGACACTTTCGTCCAGTGTGAAGACAATGATCGTCAGATCCGGTTCCATGCCGACCACAGTCAGAAGCGGTTTGAGTGCGGCGACGAAATCGGTCCGCCGCGGAATGTCAAATCCCTTGTCAGGGCCAAATCCGCGCATCACGGCCGGATTGTGATTGCGCATGCTACCGGCATGGATCTGCAAGGTCATGCCGTCGTCCAGGCTCATGCGGGCCATTTCGGTCAGCATGTGGCCGCGAAACACATCGGCTTCTTCTGCCGCGCATGTGCCTTTCAGTGCCTTGTGATAGAGCCTGGCGGCGTCCGCCCGGTCCAGGTTTTCCGTGCGCGCGTTCGGGTGGCCGTGGTCCGTGGCCGTCGCGCCAAACTGTCTGAAATAGGCGCGCCGTTTGCGGTGCGCGGCAAGGTATCCGTCATAGGTAAAGGTGTTTTCGCCCGTCAGTTCGCCGAATCGTTCCACATTTGCCGCAAATCCCGGCGTGTCGGGGTCAAGCACCGCATCCGGCCGATAGGTCGTGATCACGCGGCCGGACCAGCCGTCGTCCTTCAAGACCTGGTGCCAGGCAAGATCATCCAGCGCGCTGTCGGTGGTGGCCAAGACCTCAATGTTGAAGCGTTCAAACAAGGCCCGTGGACGGAATTCCGGTTTGGCAAGGCACGCCGATATGTGATCGTAGGCGTGATCGGCGGTCTCGGCCGACAAGCGGCCGGTCCAGCCGAAAACCGTTTCAAAGGCATGGTCCAGCCACAGCCGCGACGGCGTGCCGCGAAACAGATGATAGTTTTCGGCAAACCGGCGCCAGATCGCCCGGCCGTCGGTTTCCACCGGCCGGCCGTCCAGGGCCGAAACGCCAAGGTCCTCAAGCCGAATGCCTTGCGAGCACAACATGCGGAACACATAGTGGTCCGGCGTGACGAACAGCCGCGCGGGGTCGGGAAACGGCGCGTTCTCCGCAAACCACCTCGGATCGGTATGCCCGTGCGGGCTGACGATCGGCAGGTTCTCGATCGTTTCAAACAATGCCCGGGCGATGTCCCGGCTATTCCGGTCCGCCGGAAACAACCGGTCCGGATCAAGTTGTGGCACGCCCGCGCTCCCCGCTCCGACCGGAATGTCGTGACAATTGCTACTGGTATACTAATATGCCAGTCATTGGCGCGGGTCAATGTGCCCGCCAGCCGCTGTGATCTGCTACAGGGGTAAAGCATCCCCTGTTAAATGGGCGGCGGACGGCAGAAAGGGCAACGGCGGCTGTCAATGGGCAGAAGCCTACCAAAAGACCTGGAGATGGACCTTGAAGTTCCTCGCGATCGGCGAATGTATGGTTGAACTGTCACCCGGCGGGGAGGCGACCTATCGGGCCGGGTTCGCGGGCGATACGCTCAACACCGCATGGTACGTGCGCAAATGCCTGCCGCCGGACTGGTCCGTCGCCTACTTCACGGCGGTCGGCGAGGACAGAATGTCCGACAAGATGCTGGCATTTCTTCGAGCCTCGGGCATTGACACCGATCTGATCGTGCGGCGCTCCGACAAGACGGTCGGGCTCTACATGATCCATCTGGACAAGGGTGAACGCAGTTTCACCTATTGGCGCTCCGATAGCGCGGCGCGCAGCCTGGCGAGAGTGCGTTCCGATCTCGATGCGGCGCTCTCAGGTGTGGATGTGGCCTATGTCAGCGGGATCACCCTGGCGATCCTGCCGGCGTCCGATCGGCAGGTGCTGTTCGGGGCGCTGTCACAGGCCCGCGAAGCCGGCACCAAAATCGCCTTTGATCCCAATCTGCGGCCGCGCCTTTGGTCTGACGCCGACACGATGCGCCAATCGGTGATCGCGTTTTCGCGGATATGCGATGTTGTATTGCCGTCCTTCGACGATGAGCGAACGGTTTTTGGCGACGCCGATCCTGCAGCGACCATTGCGCGATACCGGTCGGCCGGCGCGGATCTCGTCGTCGTCAAGAATGGCAGTGCCGACGTCCAGTGCGGAAATGCCGATGGTACCTGGTCCTATCCGGTGGACCCGGTGTCGCGGATCGTCGATACGACAGCGGCCGGAGACAGTTTCAACGCCGGCTTTCTGGCGCGGTATCTGGTCGAAGGCACGCTGGAAACCGCCGTGCGCTCGGGTGCGGCGGTCGCGGGGCAGGTGATCGGCCATCACGGCGCACTCGTTGAGGTCGTCGCGCCAAACTGATGTGAAGCCCGGCCAAGAGACGCGGCCGCCGCACGTACGTACAATAACGTAGGAAAAAAAGACGTTGTATTGGCGTTCAGTCTTCGAATAATGGGATCAAAATATACTTATATATTGCTATTTATTTCAATATAAAAATCGCTTACTTTATAATAAGACTTCAACGAAACACGCATTATTAAGAATTTTTTGAAAACTCTATTCCAATTATTCAATAGTCACGATCAGTTTTCCCAAATCGAAATTCGCGGAGTTCTCCATGCTGGGCCAAATCAAGCTTTCGCGCCGGGTGCCAATGCTTATCGTCGGCGTTGCCGCGCTGGTTGGAATCGGCGTTGGGCTATCCAGCTACGCAACCTCCGTGACGACGATGACCGAACTCACCCAGAAGCGCCTGAAGGCCGCGGCCGAAACCGGTGTGACCGAGATCACCGACTATCTGCATGCGATCGAGCGGGAACTTGCCGTCGTCGCGGAGCATCCCGGCACGGTAGCCGCGGTGAATGAGTTCGCCAACACGTGGTCATTCTGGAGCCAGATGGGCGGAAATCCGGAGGTTGAACTCCAGCGCGTCTACATCACGGACAATCCGCATCCCACCGGTGAAAAACATCTTTTGGACTTTGGTCAGACCGGATCAGGGTATGACGCTGTCCATGCCAGGTATCATCCCTGGTTCCGCAAGCTCCAGCAGGACGAGGGCTATTACGATGTGTTCCTGTTCGATACGAAAGGCAATCTTGTCTATTCGGTCTTCAAAGAGCTGGATTTCGCCACGAATTTCATGGAGGGCGGTGGAAAGTGGGCCGATAGCGACCTTGGTGTCGTGTATCGGGGCGCCTTGCGGACAGCCGAACCGGACGCGGTCATTTTCGAGGACTTTGCGCCGTATGGACCGAGTTACGACGCCCCGGCGAGTTTCATGGCACATGCCATTCATGACGCCAACGGCGAAGTCGCCGGCGTTCTCGCGTTTCAAATGCCGGTCGATCGCATCAACGCACTTATGACGCACAGCCTTGGGCTGGGTGAAACGGGTGAACTCGCCCTCATCGGCGCCGACGGACTTATGCGAAACGATTCCCGGTTCACTACGGACGAAAACGATATTCTCGCGACCAAACTGGACAGCCCGATTATTGATCAGGCTTTCGCGACCGGTGAGGCATTCGGACACGACACCCTTTACCGCGGTGAAAAAATGGTCGTGGAAGCCATGAAATTCACCTACCACGGCACGGATTTTGCTCTCGTTGCGATGCAGTCTTACGAAGAAGCGAACGGTCCGGTCTATGCGATGCGGGACAGGATGGCGGTCGCTGGCTTGTTGCTGCTGGCCGTGGCAGGTTTTGTCGGCTATTGGGCTGCCCGTTCCATCACGTCGCCGATCAAGATGGTTGTCGCGGCGATGAACCGGCTCGCCGGCGGCAGCACCGACATCGAACTCAGCGCAGGGTCCCGCACGGACGAAATTGGCGAGATGATTGAGGCTGTTGCTGTCTTCCGGGAAAACGCCGTTCAGCGGAAAAACCTGGAACACAAGGCTGCGCAGGAACGCGACCGGGAGCGGCAGCGTCAATCTCAAATGGAACAGGACATCGCGCGCTTCCAAGACACCATGCATCAGCGTCTTGCGACGGTGTCTGAACAAATGGGGCGAATGCAACAAAGCTCGGAAACGCTGGGTGGTCTTGCAACCAACGCGTCGGGCCAGGCGGAAAGCGCAAGCGACTCTTCGAGCGCGGCGTCCACAAACGTGTCGACGGTGGCCGCGGCGACCGAAGAGATGACCGCGACGGTCCAGGAAATCGCGACCCAAACCGAATCCACCAGCCAGATCGTCGGCCAAGCCGTCGCGGCAGCAGAAGCCACCAATCAAAATGTTGCTGCACTGTCTCAAGCCGCCGAGCATATCGGCAGCGTGGTGAACCTGATCCGCGATATTGCGGAACAAACCAACCTCTTGGCATTGAACGCAACGATTGAAGCGGCCCGCGCCGGGGAAGCCGGACGGGGCTTTGCGGTCGTTGCCTCGGAAGTGAAACAGTTGGCGGAGCAAACCTCGAAGGCCACCGACGAAATCTCCGGCCAGGTCACGGGCATTCAGAATTCGGTCCGCGATGCCGCCAGCTCAATTGGCCACATCACCGAGAAGGTCGATGAGATCCGGTCGCTGACAACCGTGGTGGCCGGGGCTGTCGAAGAACAACACGCCGCAACGCAGGAAATCGCCCATTCGGCGCGTTCCGCCTCAGAAGGGACGGACGCGGCATCGAAAAACATGACGGTGGTCTCACAGGCCATTTTGAAGACGTCGGAGGAAGCCAGCGCGGTCAATGCGGCCTCCAGCCTGGTCTCCGAGGCAAGCCAGTCGCTTGCCCAGGACGTGGAACGTTTTCTTGCGGACGTTGTGCGTGAGGTCAAGGATCGGCGCAAAAACCAGCGGTTCAATACCACGGTTGATGTGGTGGTGATCGAGGCGTCCGGCCGGCGGCACACAGCCCAGCTGGCCGACCTGGCGAAATCCGGGGCTCAAGTCATCGACGTCAGCGGGATCGAGGTCGGATCGCATGTGACGCTCGTCCTTCCCGATGGCCGTGAAATCGCTTCCAAGGTGGTGCGCGATACGGGCGCCGGCATCGGCGTTGCATTCCTGAGCGACGTTGAAGGCGGCCTGACAGCCGCGGCCTGATTGGCCGCCCGGCGCTCCGGCGCCCGCCCGGAGGGTGGGCGGCGCCGAAGGAACCCCACAGATCGGGCGTCAGGGTGCGTCGCGCTTGGCGATCCAGTCGTGATCGGGATGGTTCTTGAAGCGCCATTTGCGTAGTGGCCCGGCCATGACATTGAGATAGTACATTTCATAGCCATAGGGCGCGCCGCAGGGGTGGTGGCCCTTTGGCACCAGAACCACATCGCCATCGGCAACCGCCATGGTTTCATCGAGCGTGCCGTCCTCGGTAAAGACGCGCTGGAAGCCGAAGCCTTGCGCCGGGTTGAGGCGGTGATAGTAGGTCTCCTCCAGATAGGTCATCTCCGGAAACGCGTCCTCATCATGCCGGTGCGGCGGGTAGGATGACCAGTTGCCCTGGGGCGTGAAGACTTCGGTCACCAGAAGGCTGTCGGCGATGTCCCTGTCTTCCATGGCGATCGGATGGATGAAGCGGGTGTTGGCGTCCCTTCCCCGTTCCTCAAAGCCGATGTCGGTGATGATCCGGGCCGCATGGTTGCCCTTGCCGGGCGCTGAACAGACCGCCAGGACGCAGTCACTTGTTGCCCGCGCCGTCCAGTTCGAGCCGTTCGGCACGTAGACGCAGTGCGGTTTGGCGCGCTCGAACACGTTCATCCGGGTCCCGAGTTCGCCGAAGTTCTGCTCGCCCGCGGTGATTTTCGCCTTGCCTTCGACCAGCACAAGGATCACTTCCCGCGGCCCGGTTTCTTCCCAGACCTTCTCGCCTGTCTTCAGCTTGAAGAGGCCGAAACCGACATACCCCCAGCCGGCGGTTTCCGGCGTGATGTCGTGGACCTTGCCAGTGGATCCGGACGGTTTGACGAGCAGATCACCCATTAGGCGGCTCCCTGGGTTTTATCGAGTCCGGCCGCACGGGCCATGTCTTTCAAGGCTTTCAGACCCATCGATTGATAGTGGAACGGATCGCGGACCGACGGGTCCTGTTCCGCCTCAATCACCAGCCAGCCATCATATCCGTGCTCGGCCGCGATCTTCAGGACCGGTTCGAACGCAACCGCGCCATCTGGATCGCCCGGCACGGTGAAGACACCGCGCCGGACGCCCTCCAGAAAGCTCAAATTGTCGTCCCGGACGGTCCGCATGATGTCGGATCGAACGTTCTTGGCATGAAGATGGGCCACGCGGTCCATGTGCCGGCGTGCGACGGCTTCCGGATCGGCACCGCCGAAATAGGCGTGCCCCGTGTCGAATAGCAGCTTTGTGGCGGGTCCGGTCGCGGCCATGAACCGGTCGATGTCGCCGCCGCTCTCAACGACTGTGCCCATATGGTGGTGATAGACCAGCGTGATGCCCTGTTCCGCGCAGAATTGGGCGATTTCCTCCACGTTGGCGCCGAAGTCCGCCCAGTCGCTTTCGGCGAGCTGTGGCCGGTCGTTCACGCCGGCCGCATCATTGCCGTGAATGGCGTTGGACGTCTCGCACACGATGCAGACCTTGCAGCCCATCGCCTTCAGCAGATCAAGGTGCGGCTGAATGGCCTGCTTTTCCGCGCTCACCGGATGGGCAAGCAGATTGAGCGAGTGCCAGCCGGAAACGAACATCAGCCCGTGCGGATCGAGCGCGGCCTTCAACGCCGCCGGGTCCAGCGGGAACTTGTGGCCCTTTTCAATCCCGTCGAAGCCGATCTTGCCCGCGTCGGCCAGGCACGTTTCCAGCGGAATGTGGCCGCCGAGGGATTGGTCGTCATCGTTGGACCAGGCAATCGGATTGGTGCCGTAAAGAATCATGGCAATATTCCGTTTCGTCGGTCAGCGCCGATGCTCGGCCAGGGCGGCCTCGTAGTTCGCGCGGGCCTCGGTGACCTCGGCGCGGGAGGAGACTTCCGGCACCGCGACATCCCACCAGGACCCGCCCGCTTCGGTCGAGGGCATCGGATCGGTGTCAATGACGATCACATAAGACCGGTCGGACGCCCGCGCCCGCGCCATGGCCGCTTCCAGCTCGTCGAGGTTTCCGGCCTTTTCGGCGACCGCGCCCATGGACCGCGCGTGGGCGGTGAAGTCGATGCTGCTGGGCACCGCGTGGCGGGCCGTGTCGAGGAGGTTGTTGAAGCTCTTGCCGCCGGTTCCCATCTGCAACCGGTTGATGCAGCCAAAGCCGCGGTTGTCGAGCATGACGACGATGATCTTGTGGCCGAGCATGACGGATGTCGCAAGCTCCGAGTTCATCATCATGTAAGACCCATCGCCGACCATGACGACCACCTCCTGGTCGGGGCGCGCCATCTTCGCGCCCAAGCCGCCGGCGATCTCATAGCCCATGCAGGAAAAGCCGTATTCCATGTGATAGCTGTTGGGCCGGGACGCCTTCCAGAGCTTGTGCAACTCGCCGGGTAGGCTGCCTGCCGCGCCGAGCACGAGCGTATCCTCGCCCGTCGATCGCTGAACCGCGCCGATCACCTGGGAATCGCTGGGCAAGGTGTTGCTTGCCGGCCGGGCGGTGACCGCGTCGACATCGCGCAGCCAGGCCTCTTTCAGCGCCGGGTCCGGGTCGACATATTTCCGATGGCCCAGCTCCGCCGACAGGTCCTCCAGGGCCAGCTTCGCATCGGCCACCAGCGGCAGCGCGGCGTGTTTGGTCGTGTCATAGGCCTGGACGTTGACCGCCAGGATTTTCCGGTCGGGATTTTTGAACAGCGACCAGGAGCCGGTGGTGAAGTCCTGGAGCCGGGTGCCGACGGCAAGCACCAAATCGCATTCTTGCGCGATCGTGTTGGCGGCGGAGGAGCCGGTCACGCCGATGGAGCCGAGATTGAGAGGGTGATCCCAGGTGAGGGCGGATTTGCCGGCCTGGGTTTCGGCCACCGGGATCTGATGGGTTTCGGCGAACTGCCGCAGGGTGTCGTACGCGTCGGCATAGTGAACGCCGCCGCCGGCGACGATCAGCGGTTTTTTCGCCGCGCGCAGGGCGTCTGCCGCTGCGGCCAGTTCTTCCACATCCGGACGCGGGCGGCGCCGGCGCCAGATCGTTTCGGCAAAAAAGCTCAGCGGATAGTCAAAAGCTTCGGCCTGGACATCCTGGCACATGGACAGCGTGGCCGGACCGCAGCGCGCGGGATCCGTCAGCGTTGCCAAGGCTCTCGGCAAGGCGGTCAAGAGTTGCTCGGGCCGGTTGATGCGGTCGAAATAGCGGCTTACCGGCCGGAAGCAGTCGTTGGCGGACACCGTGCCGTCGTCAAAGTCCTCGACCTGCTGCAAGACCGGATCCGGCGCCCGGTTCGCAAAGACATCTCCTGGCAGCAGCAGGACCGGCAGGCGGTTCACATGCGCAAGGGCGGCGGCGGTCACCAGATTGGTCGCGCCCGGGCCGATGGAGGTGGTGACGGCCATGGCCTGTTTGCGGTTCTTGGCCTTGGCATAGGCAATGGCGGACAGCGCCATGCTCTGTTCGTTGTGGCCGCGCCAGGTCGGAAAATCGTCACCCGCGGCGGTTAGGGCCTCGCCAAGGCCCGCCACATTGCCGTGGCCGAAGATTGCCCAGCAACCGGCGACAACCGGCTCGCCGTCCTCGTTTTTTTGCGCGATCAGGTAGCGGACCAGGGCCTGGGCCGCCGTCAACCGGATGGTGCTCATGCAAGACTTCCTTGAACAACTCGGGAATAGGTTTCGCTGCGGGCATCCTGCCAAAGGCCGCACAGGCGTTGAAACCGGTCCGCCATGTCGGCAATCGCGGCCTCATCATCGATCTCGCCGGCCAGCCAGGATTTTGCCGCATCGGCGAAAATCGTCCGGCCGACGGCAAATCCTTTCACAAGGTCAAAGCGCGCGGCCGTTTTGAAGCTGTCCTTCAGTTCGGCCTCTGTGGCCTCCAGGCCAAGGACGACAATGCCGCGGGTGTGGGGATCATTCGCCTCAATTGTCTCGCAGACATTGGCCCAGGCGGCGGTGGAGGTCATGGGTTCCAGTTTCCACCAGTCGGGATAGATCCCGATCTCATAGATGCGGGAAATAATGGCCGCCGTCGTGTCGTCCGTGACCGGGCCGACCTTGGAGGGAATGACCTCCAGCAGCAGTTCCAGCCCGTTTCGCCGGCAGGCGGCAAACAGGCGTTTTAACGTGGCTTCCTGATTGGCCTTCAAATCCTGCGCATCATCGGGATGATAAAAACACAGGACCTTGACCACATGTTCGACCGGCCATTCGGCAAGCCCGCCATAATCGGGTCCGATCTCCGGCTCCAGGGTCAGCGGCCGTGAGCCCGGCCATTCGACCGGATGACCGATCCACAGCCCAGTCCCGGCGGCTTTGAACAGGGCATCCCGGCCCAGGCGGCTGTCGCACAAGATCCCATATCCCGGCTGGCCGCCGGCAACCTGCATGGCGGCCTCCAGGCAGAGTTTCTTGAAATGGCCGATATGCGGATGGCTGACCCCGGCCGCGTCCGCCATGTCTTCCAATTGCACGCGGTGATCGAACGCAAACACTTGCATGTCCGGCCAATCTCCGTGCCGGTTCGTCGACCAGTGGATCTGTTCCAACGCCTGATCGTGGCGCAGGGCGGGGGTCTTCACGCCGCGTTTCAGGAAGAACTGGAGCTCGTCCCAACTCGGATAGGCCGGCGTGCAGCCGTGCCGGGAGACCGCGAAAGCGCCGCATGCGTTTGCATATGTGAGACTGGTGACCCAGTCCTGATCGGTGAGCCAGCCCTTCAACAGGCCGGACATGAAGCCGTCGCCCGCGCCCAGAACGTTGAACACCTCGATCGGGAACCCGGGGCCGGAGATGCCATCGTCGAGGCTGTCCGGAATGGCCCCTTCGAACGCCGCCGCGCCCATGGGACCCCGCTTGCAGACCAGCGTCGCGCCGGACACGTTGCGTACATTGCGCAGCGCCGCGATGGTGTCTGTCGAGCCGCCGGCAATGTGAAACTCTTCCTCCGTGCCGACGATCAGGTCGAACACATGCAGGGTCGACTGGAGCTTGGCGGTGACGTCCGCCGATGCGATGAAGCGGTTTTCGCCGTCGCCATGCCCGGACAGGCCCCACAGATTGGGGCGGTAGTCGATGTCGAGCGCTGTCCGGCCGCCGTTCTGGCGGGCCAGCTGCAAGGCTTTGAGCACCGCGGCTTCCGTCCGCGGATGGCTCAAATGCGTTCCGGTCGCAACGACGGCCTTGGTGCTGGCGATGAACGCTGGATCGATGTCCGCCTCGCACAGGGCCATGTCGGCGCAGTTTTCCCGGTAGAAGATCAGCGGAAACTGCTCCTGATCGCGGATGCCGAGCAGGACGAGGGCGGTGAGGCGCTCCGGGTCAGTCACAACGCCGGTTGTATCGACGCCGTGGCGTTCCAGCTCCTCGCGGATGTAGCGCCCCATGTGTTCGTCGCCGACACGCGTGATCAGCCCGGACCGCAGGCCGAGCCGGGCCGTTCCGGTGGCCATATTGGTCGGCGACCCCCCAACATATTTGTTGAAGGACGCCATGTCCTCCAGCCGGCCGCCGACCTGCGCCCCGTACAGATCGACGGACGACCGGCCTATCGTGATGACATCGAGCGTTCTCACGTCGCCATTCCCACCTTTACACTGTTCCGCCGAGGGAGCCCTCGAGTTGGGCCAGTTCCTGGCCGCCGGCCATGAGATCCTGCAGTTCCTCCGCGCCGATCTCCCCGCGGCTGGCCGTCCCGAGCGTCTTGCCCCGGTTGAGCACGGTGAACCGGTCCCCGACCGCCATGGCGTGACGCACGTTGTGGGTGATGAACACCACGGCGATACCTTGCGCCCGCACCTTGTCGATCGTTGCCAGGACATTGGAGGTCTGGCGGACGCCGAGCGCAGATGTTGGCTCGTCAAGGATCAAGACCTTGGCGCCGAAATGGACCGCACGGGCGATGGCGACCGTCTGGCGCTCGCCGCCGGACAGCGTGCCAACCGCCTGATCGGGCCCCCGCAGGTTGATGCCCATGTTCTTCATCTCGGTCATGGTGATCGAGTTGGCGTGATCATGGTCATAGAACGGCAGCCCCAGGACCTTCCGGGTCGGCTCGTTGCCCATGAAGAAGTTGCGCGCCACCGACATCAGCGGGATCATGGCCAGATCCTGATAGACGGTCGCGATCCCGGCGCTGATGGCGTCGCGCGGATCATCAAAGCTCAACGGCCGGCCTTCGAAATAGATCTCGCCTTTTGTCGGCTTGTGGACACCGGACATGGTTTTGATGAATGTCGACTTGCCAGCCCCGTTGTCGCCTAAGAGGCAATGACATTCGCCTGGAAAGACCTCGACAGTCACGCCGGCGAGGGCGATCACCGAGCCGAAATGCTTTTCGATATCGACCATGCGGATAATCGGAGCGGTTTGTGTATTTGCCATCTTACCGCTCCCCTGTGATCATGCGGCGAATGTAGGTGTTCAAGATCACGGCCATCAGCAGGATCAACCCCAGGAACACCCGGAACAGCGAACTCTCCACACCCGCGAAGAACAGGCCCTGTTGGACGACGCCGAAGATCAGAGCCCCCAGCGCGGCACCGATCACCGAACCGTAGCCGCCGGTGAGCAGTGCACCGCCGATCACCACGGCAATGATCGCCTCGAACTCCTTCAGCAGGCCGCGATCGGCGCCGGCAGAGCCGAATTCCATCACCTGGCAGGTCGCGAACACGCAGGCACAAAACGCGGTGAACATGAACATCAGGATCTTCACCCTGTTCACCGGTACACCGACATAACGTGCGGCCTGCGCATCGCCGCCGGCGGCGAATATCCAGTTGCCGAATTTGGTGCGCGTCAGGAGAACATGGCCAAAGATGATCAGAATGATCGCCCAAACGATCAGCATCGGGATGCCGTCGACGACCGGCTGGCCGGCGCGCGTGCCGCGCTCGAACGTATCGATGATCCCCGCCTGGCCAAGCCAGTTGAACAGGCCGCCCAGGATCTTGCCGCCGAACAACACACCGAGCCAGTCGCCTTCCGCGGCGTCCTTGATTCCGCCGATGATGGTTTTGCGCTCGATTGTTTGCGGCAGATAGATGGTGAATCCGCGCAGGATGAACAGGAAGGCCAGCGTCACGATGAAGCTGGGCAGCCCGGTGCGGATGACGATGTAGCCATTCAGCGCGCCGATCGCGACGCACATTGCGAAGGTGACGATGATCGCCAGCCAGACCGGCCAGCCCAATGTCACGGAAAAAATGGCGATCATCATTCCGGCAAAACCGATCATCGATCCGACAGACAGATCGAACTCGCCGGCGATCATCAACAAGCAGGCGCCGACCGCGATGATCATGAATTGGGCCGACACGACGGACCAGTTCATGATCCCCTGGGAGTTGAACATCCCGGAATCGAAGGCAAAGACGAGAAAAAACGCGAATACAACAACCGTTCCGCAAATGCCGCCCAGTTCCGGGCGAATTAAGGCTTTGCGAAAAGCCGACATTTCCTTGATGCGTTCATCCGCAACAGCAGGCGTTTCCACAGATTCCGACATGGTCCGCGGCTCCGTAAGCTCTGTTTTTAAATAGACAAATGCAGCGCTGTTTCGCGCCCAGGCTCCCAAAGCGGCGACGCCACATGATGCGGCGCCGCCAGGGAGGAAGCTCAGCGATATTCGCCGGCGAATTTCTCTACGAGCGTCAGTCCATCAGCCGTCACGAAGCCCGGACCGGAGTTGATGTTGTTGCCCGGAAGGACACCGTAGCGATGGTAGTTGGCCATGATGACCACGGGCAGATAGGCCTGCAGGAACGGCTGCTGGTCAATGCCCCACTGGATCGTGCCGGCCTTGATGCCTTTGACGATTTCGGTGCCAAGATCGAAGGTGCCGAAATAGATGTCCCCGGCCATGCCGTTTTCATCAAGCGCCAGGATCGTCGGATCGGCGGAAACCGGGCCCAAGGTCAGGACTGCGTCCGTGTCCGGGTTGGCGGAAAGATAGGCCAGGACCTTGTTCTTAATTTCCGCCGGGTCGGCGCCGCTGTCCAGCATGGAGTTGCCCAGATCAACACCCAGACCGTCGGCAAAGCCCTGGCACCGCTCGACAAGCGTCGGCTGCTGGATGGAGTGGTTGACGCACAAGAACGACGTCACGCCATCATCTTTGGCACGAAGGCCGGCGGCATAGCCGGCATCATATTCGGGCTGACCGACATACATCAAAGCGCCGACCTCGCGCGCTTTGTCAGCTGTGCCGGTGTTCATGATGATGACATCGACGCCGGAATCGACGGCGGCGCGGATCGGGCCTTCCAAGACGTCAAAATCCGCCAGCGTCGTGATGATGCCGTTGGGACCGCTTGCAGCGGCCTGTTCGATGATTCGGGCCATGTCCGCGATATCGCCGGTCGGCGGATTGCGGTACTCGACTTCGACACCCATCTGCTCGCCGGCAAGCGCGATGCCGTTCTTGATGGTGTTCCACCAGCTGTCGCTGTCCGGCGCGTGGCTGACCAGGACATATTTTTCGCCAGCGGCCAACGCCGAGGGCGCACCCAATCCTGAAAACGCGACCGCCGCAGCGGCCATCGCCATTAATGTCTTCCTCATAACGTTCCTCCCAGAACACTTTCTCAAGCGTGGCTGGCCGGTCTTGAGGACCTCGGCGAGCCACCATGTGGCCAATCCAAAAATGCCACTTTTGGAATTTAAATTCTATTTTTATTTTTATGCAACAGATTTTTTCCAGATTTCTAAATTCGTTCCCGGGCAGCGCCGACCGACACGGCCAGCGTGATCGCCAGGGACAGGCTTGCGGACAGGGCCCGAAACGCGCCGACGTCCAGTTCGCTGACCAAAAGCTGTGTTCCGCCGATCCTGGCAAGCGGACTGGTGACCACATCGGTAATGGCGACCAAATCCGCGCCGCGGTCTTTGGCGAGGCCGGCAATGGTCAGCGTTTCCTGGGTGTAGGGGGCAAATGTCACGGCGATGACGGCGTCTTGTTTTTGGATCAGCTGCGCCATGCTCATGCAGGCAATGCCGCTGTGCAGGATTGCCGGAACACTCATTTTTTCAAAGGCATAGCTGAGATACGACGTGACCGGAAATGCCCTGCGGAACCCGACCAGATGAATGGTATCGGCATGGGCGAGCGCCTTGACCGCGCTTTGGAGCGCGTCGGGATCGACGGTGGTGATCAGGTTCTCCAGCGATGCGCGGCCGACATCGACAAACTCCGCCAGGAGCGCGGACGGCGAATCCGTACCGTGTTCCCGCAGCTTGGCAAGCCGTGTCGTATAGTCCGGCCATTTTTGGGAATAGTCCGACCGGAACAGCTTTTGCATCTGCGAAAAGCCCGAAAAGCCCATCTCCTGACAAAACCGCATGAACGCGGACGGCTGGACATCGGCAGCTTCGGCGAGCTCCGCAATCGTCGAAACGGCGACCTTGTCGGGATTGGCCGCAACATAATCCGCGCATTGCTTGAGCCGTTTGGGCAGCCGATCGACCTCACCGGTCAGCCGCTCGAAAAAGGCGTCGATGGTTTCAGGAGCAGCAATGTTGGTCATCAGGTCCGTCTTTTCGAGCTTGACACATTCCACTGAAAATGATTTTGGAATTTTTATTCCAATCTGGCAAGCTGTCCGTGTGACGCGGGCAAATACGCGCCCAATACCAACGCGAGGATGATCCATGACATTGAAGGTAGCTCTCCTGGGCGCCGGCCGGATCGGCAAGGTGCACGCAAAGGCGGTGGCGTCCACCGACGGTGTCGAACTTGTAGCCGTTGCGGATGCGTTTGCCGATGCCGCGGCCGCGATCGCGGACAAACATGGCGCCCGCGTTCAAAGCACCGCGGCCATCGAAGACAATGCCGACGTGGATGCGGTGATCATCTGCACGCCAACCGACACGCATGCCGATCTGATCGAGGCATTCGCCCGGTCCGGGAAGGCGGTTTTCTGCGAAAAACCGATCGATCTGTCCGTGGAGCGGGTCAAGACCTGCCTGGCGGTCGTGGAGCGGACCGGAGCGGTGCTGATGCTCGGTTTTAACCGCCGTTTTGACCCCCATTTCCAGGCCGTGCATGCGGCTATCCAGAAGGGACGCATCGGAACCGTCGAGATGGTCCAGATCGTCTCGCGGGATCCCGGCCCGCCGCCGGCGGACTATATCAAATCCTCCGGCGGGATCTTCCGGGATATGACCATTCACGATTTCGATATGGCCCGGTATCTGCTTGGCGAGGAAATCGAGACGGTTCTTGCAACCGGCTCCAACCTTGTCGATCCGCAGATCGGAACGCTCGGCGACTATGACAGCGTATCGGTTGTCCTCATGACGGCGACGGGCAAACACTGCACCATTTCCAATTCGCGCCGCGCCACATACGGGTATGACCAGCGGATCGAAGTGCTTGGCTCGCGCGGTGCGATTTCGGCGGAAAACCAGCGGCCGGTGTCGATCGAATTGGCCACCGCGGACGGGTTCCAGCGCCCGCCGTTGCATGATTTCTTCATGACCCGCTACACCGAGGCCTACGCGGCTGAAATTGCTGCCTTTGTCGAGGCTGTGGCTGCGGGGACGGAGCCAAGCCCTGGCGGCGATGATGGCCTAAATGCCCTGCTCCTGGCTGAGGCGGCCCTTAAATCGGTCCACGAGAAACGGGCCGTGCCGATGAGTGAATTCGCCTGAATTCGCCGGATCTTGGGAGGCTTTGCGATGGACAGCATCGGCATTGGACTGATCGGCACCGGCTTCATGGGCAAATGCCACGCACTGGCCTACAGATCGGTCAAGGCGGTTTTTGGCGATGTGCCCGCGCCGCGGCTGGAGGTGCTGTGCGACGTGCCGGCGGCCAAGGCGGAGAAAATGGCAGGGGAGTTCGGTTTCGCACGGTCGACCGATGACTGGCGCCAATTGGTGGACGATCCGTCGGTCGATCTTGTGTGCATCACGACGCCGAACAAATCCCACAAGGACATGGCGGCGGCGGCGCTTTCAGCCGGCAAGCACGTCCATCTGGAAAAGCCCATGGCCTTGACGCTGGGGGATGCCAAGGCGCTGACCGCGCTCGCCGAAACGGCCGGAAGCCGGACCATTGTCGGCTACAATTACCTGCACAATCCGGCCATTCAGCACGCACGGCAGTTGATCGCTGACGGCGCGATCGGCCGGATCGTCCATTTCCGGGGCATGGTCGACGAGGACTACCAGGCCGATCCCGATCTTCCCTGGACCTGGCGGGCGACCAAGGCGGACGCCGGGTTGGGCACACTGGGAGATCTGGGCTGCCATCTCATCAGCCTGGCGGCTTGGCTGGCGGGGCCCATTGAGAGCCTTGTCGCCGAAACGCGCACGGTCCACGCCACGCGTCCGCTGCCGGACGCTGGAGGTGAACGGCGGCTGGTGGAAAACGAGGACGTGGCGTCGGCCCTGATCACCTTTGAAAAGGGAGTGCACGGAATTGTCTCCACATCGCGGAGCGCCTGGGGGCGGAAAAACTCGATCATGCTGGAGATCCACGGCACCGACGGCATGATCACCTTCGACCAGGAGCGGTTGAACGAGCTGCGCCTTTACCAGAACCGCGGTCCAAAGGCCGAGCAGGGTTTCAAGACGATATTGAGCGGCCCGGCGCATCCTCCCTATGACCGGTTCGTACCGGCCGCCGGGCATCAACTCGGGTTCAACGATCTGAAGGTGATTGAGGCGCACGCGTTCCTGACTGCGATTGCGAACGGCCACGCGGCCTATCCGTCCTTTTCGGACGCGCTTCACTTTGAAGCCGTGATCCACGCCATCGCCGAATCCGGCGAGACCGGTCAACGCGTCCGGATCTAGGAGTTTTCGGCCAACTGCCCAGGCATGTTTTCAGACCACACACGCAGCGCATCAAGGAAACTCAGCGCGGTTCTTCCGAATTCAGTGATCTGATACTCCACGGATACGGGAGCGGTATCCAAGACGGTCCGGGTGATCAGCCCCTGGGCTTCCAGATGCCGCAAGCGGTCGGCGATCATCTTCTTGCTTGCGCCGCCGATCATCCGCGACAAGTCGTTAAACCGCACCGGTTCGTCCTTGAGATGCCAGAGGATCGAGCCGGTCCACTTGCCGCCCAGGATCCGCATTCCGCGTTCGATCGGGCAGGGCTCATTGCACGCTTCGGTGACAATGCGCCGACCGCTTTCATCCGTTCTGACGCGGGCTTCCATGTTTGTTTCAACTCTCAAGAAGGTTACAAAAAGTATACTGGTTGTTTTTTGTATCTATATCTATCACCTGTGTGGTCGCACGCCAACAAAGCGTCACTTGCAAGGCCGATGGCCAGGCGCGGGCGGCGTCAAAAATCAAGACGGGACATGACGGCGTTCGCGCCAGTCGCCGATATTGGAGGCCGAGAATGCGGCAACCTGAAATCCATCTTTATACCGCCGCGACGATGAATGGATATAAGCCGGTTATCTTCCTTGAAGAGGCTGAAGTGCCCTATGAGCTCACATTTATCGATTTTGCGAAACAAGAGCAAAAGGCACCGGACTATGTGAAACTGAACCCCAATGGCCGGATACCGACCATAGTTGATCGTGGCAACGGTAATTTCGCGGTCTTTGAAAGCGGTGCGATCCTCTGGTACCTCGCTGAAAAGTTCGGTGTCTTCCTGCCCACGACGGGCAAGGCCAAATCCGAAACGTTGCAATGGCTCATGTTCCAGATGGGCGGCGTTGGTCCTATGATGGGTCAAGCCATGTATTTCCAGCGGATCGCAGCCCCGAACGGGCATGAAGAGCCGTTTTCCATCGATCGGTATGTGAAAGAGACCCGGCGATTGTTTGAGGTCCTCGATACCCGCCTGAAAGATCGAGAATGGCTTGCCGGCGACACCTACACGATCGCCGACATGGCGATGTATCCTTGGGCCCGCGCCTATCCCTGGGCCAAAGTGTCTGTCGATGGGCTTGACCACCTCAAGGCCTGGTTCGATCGTATTGATGACCGGCCGGCGGTCCAAAAAGCGCTGACCATTCCCAAGGCGCAACCGGCCTTTTGGGGCGATGCGGACGAAAGCGCATTCTTAAAAGAGAATGCGGCCCGGTTTGCCAGTGATGTGAAGGCGTAAGCCACCAAATTCCGCAAAGACTGACAGCGGGAGCAGGAGACGGACAATGGATCAACCTACGACCACGGGCGGCGATGGCACGCTTCAAATCGATATCGTGTCTGATGTTGTGTGCCCCTGGTGTGTGATCGGATTCAAACAACTGGAAAAAGCTCTGCATATCACCGGTACGCCCGCACATGTGAAATGGCATCCGTTCGAGCTCAATCCGCATATGCCGGACGCGGGCGAGAATCTGAGAGAACATCTGGCCAATAAATACGGCACGACGCCGGAGCAGTCCGTTGAGGCCCGCCGGAGACTGACGCAGCTCGGTGAAGATCTTGGGTTCACATTCAACTATGCGGATGACATGCGGATGGTGAATACGTTCCGGGCTCATCAATTGCTTCATTGGGCTGGGCCGCAGGGCAAAGAACACGCTTTGAAATTGGCGTTGTTCGAAGTGTTCTTCGGTCAGCGTGCGGACCTGAACGACCCTGAAACGCTCGCAGATGTTGCCGCCGGAGTCGGCCTTGACCGGACCGAAGCCCTGTTTGTGCTTAAGGATAACCGGTTCGCGGCCGCAGTACGGGACGAGGAGGCGTTCTGGACATCTCAGGGCATTCATGCCGTGCCTGCGGTGATCTTTGACCGCCAACATCTGGTGACCGGAGCCCAAGGCGTAGAGAATTATACTTCCATACTGCGTCAGCTGGTCGGCGGCGCGGCCGCGTAGGTCCCTGTGTCAGAGAGTTTCTTGCAAGACGCCTGCAACGTCCAGCCAGCCTGCCGGCGTTCCAACCGGCTCCGCGCCGTAGTTGAGCCAGAACCGCTGGCCGCCGGCGTCCCGGACCCTGACGCCGTCGGGCAACCGGTGAACCTCCAGTCCGGCCGCGGCGGCGAGCGGCGTGAAAAGGCGCTCAAAGCCCGGTGCATCGAGCCAGGCGCCGAGATAGATCATGTTGGAGGACCGCATGGCCACCGGCGCGCCGCCTTCTTCCAGCCGCAAGACCACGTCCGCCGACCCCTCAAGCTCCTCTCGGTAAAGGGTCACCGCGCCGCCGCCCTCAAGGGCCACCGGCATATCGCCGCGCAGACTTTCCACGCGGTTGACGGTGACATCAAGATCCGGCCAATCGGGAGGCAGGGGAACCGGGATGTCGAAATCGACCCCGCGCGCACCGGTGCGCGGGCCAAGCACGACCGTGCCGCTCGCCTCCGACAGCCGCCGCTTCAGCGCTTCAGGCACATGCATGAGGCCGGGCGCGACCACCAGTTTGTAGGCGCCGAAATCTTCCGTGGTTGGCGGCAGAATGTCGATCGACAGCCCCAAGCGCCTCAGAGCGCGGTAAGTGTCGAAAACCAGCTGGAAATAGGAAAGGCCCTGGCCGTGGGGCTGCGCGGCCCAGGCAAAGCCGGCGTCATAGTCGAACACGAGGGCGACCGGCGCTAGTCCGACCGGCACGTCCGGCGCCGATTTCAGTTCATCGGCGACCTGGCGTGCTTCGGCCAGAGCCGGCGCGTCCGCATTGTCCGGGCGCAGCAATCCGGCATGGAGCTGCTCCTGGCCGAAGGGGGCCTGCCGCCAGCGAAAATAACACACGGCTTCCGCGCCATGGGCGAAGGCCTCCCAGGTCCACAGCCGGACCATGCCCGGCAAGGGCGCGGGATTGGCCGGTGCCCAGTTTACCGGGCCGGGCTGCTGTTCCATCACCCACCAGCGGCCGTTTCCAACCGCGCGGTAAAGGTCATGATGAAAGGCCTGGAAATCCGGATCGCCCTGGCGCGCAAAGTGCCGCTGGCGGTCTGGCGGTGCGCCGACGCGGTCTTCCAGGAAGCCGAGTGGATAGGAATCCCAGGTCGCGATGTCAAGGTCGTTGCCGACCTTGAAATGGTCGAAATCGGTCACCCGGCCCATGTAGTTGTGACTGATCGGGGCACTGGAATGGCGCCGGATGATCTCCACCTGCCGGCGGTTGAAGCGCACGACCTGATCGGATGAAAACCGCCGGAAGGCGAGCTCATGTGCCGGGTTGGGTTCGGTCACGGTGAGGTTCGGCAAATCGATTTCGTCAAAGGCGCGATAGTCCATCGACCAGAACACATTGCCCCAGGCCTGGTTCAGCGCTTCGACCGTGCTGTACCGGGCGTTCAGCCAGTCCTGAAACGCATGGCGCGCGGCATCGGAATAGGACAGGATCGTGTCATGGCAGCCATATTCATTGTCAGTTTGCCAGGCGGCGATCAGCGGATGGCCGCCGTAACGACGGGCAAGGATCTCGACGATACGCGCGCATTCCTCGGCATAACCCTCGTGGGAAAAGCAGTAGTGCCGGCGGGAGCCGAACTTGCGGGGGCGGCCGTCACGGTCGAGCGCGATCATGTCCGGGTGCTTATTGACCAGCCAACGGGGCGGCGCGACGGTGGGTGTGCCGAGCTTGACCTTGAGACCGGCGGATCCAAGAACGTTGATGGCCTGATCCAGCCATTCAAAGGCAAATTCACCCGGCCTTGGCTCCAGGCGCGACCAGCCGAATTCGCCGATCCGCACCCAGGTCAGACCCGCCTCAACCATCCTGCGGGCATCGGCCTCCCAGAGTTCACGCGGCCATTGCTCCGGGTAGTAACAAGTGCCAAGTGCACGTTTCATGGTTGTCTCACAATTGAACGCGGGGTTCGGCAACGCCGCGACTAGCCGTCCGCGCGAAATAGGTCAGACCGTCGTCGGTGCCGTCCATTCCCTCTTGGGCCGAGGTGGCAAAAAGGGTGGTCAGATCCGGACCGCCAAACGCGGGACAGGAGATCTGCCCGGCCGGAAAAATGATGTCCCCGACAAAGGCGCCATGTGTATTGTACCGGGCGATACGATGAGCGCCCCATTGCGCGTTCCAAAGGCAGCCATCCGCGTCGACCACCGCCCCGTCCGGATTAAGATCCTCCGATCTGAGATCGATATGGGGTTCTGGTTGTGCCGCCGGCCAACCGTTGCCATCGAGCCGAACCTTGTTGATGACCTGCGTGACCGTGTCGGTGACATAGGCGAGCCCGCCACCGGGCGCGAAGCAGATCGCGTTCGAGATGGTGATGCCGCTGAACAGCTTTCTCAATTCGCCGCGGTGATACCGGTAGATCGCGCCCATGCCGGCCTCCGCGTGCTTGCCCATGGTTCCGATCCAAAATCCGCCCTGCGGATCGGCGCGGCCATCGTTGGACCGGGTGCCGGATTGGTCGGCTTCCAGCGCGCAGATGTGATCGGACTGTCCGCTCAAAAGGTTGAACGCAAAGAGCTGGGTTTCGCTGGCGATCAGCAGCCGGTCATGGTCGATCCAGCCGGCCGCCGAGACATGTTCTGAAAACCGCCATTCCAGCGCCGTCTCGCCGTCCCGGCTCAAGAGCCGGTTTTGAAGGATATCGAACCAGAACAGCTGGCCGCGTTCGGGGTGCCACAGCGGCCCCTCGCCAAGCGTGCAAAGGCGATCGTCGTAGACGGACACCGCGGTCATGTCGCAAATCCGCCCGCCGGCATGGTGTTGTCGTAGGCGGTGACGATTGCCGTTGCCCGTTCATGCACCTGGTCCGGTGTGTCGCCGGGTCTGTAAAGCGCCGAGCCGATGCCGAAGCCGGTCACGCCGGCCGCCGCCCAGTCCGCGAAATTGCCAGGTCCCGCGCCGCCGACGGCATAGGTCTTGGTGTCTTGGGGCAGCACCGCCTTGACTGCTTTCAGCCCGTCCGGGCCGATCAACGAGCCTGGGAAGAACTTGAGCCCGTCCGCGCCGGCGCGCAGGGCGGCAAAACACTCCGTCGGCGTCATGACACCTGGATAGGATGCCAGTCCGGCGGCCTTGGTGGCCTGGATGACGTCCGGATTGCAGTCCGGCGAGACAACCAAAACCCCGCCCGCCGCTTTCACCTCCGCCACCTGGCGGGTCGATAGCACGGTGCCGGCGCCGATCCTGGCCCGTTCACCGAGCGCACTGGCCATGTCGGAAATGCTGCGCAGCGGATCCGGCGAGTTGAGCGGCACCTCGATGATGTCGATGCCGGCCGCGACAATGACCTCCGCGACGGCGCGGGCTTCGTCCGGCCGGATGCCGCGCAAAATGGCAATGATCTGGCGTGTCATTGCGTCGGCTCCGACAGATGCTGGCGGGCAAGAGCCAGGCCTTTCAAGGTCGTGGCTTCCGCGTCGTTCAACATCGCCGAAACACCGAGCGTTTCGAGCGCGTCCACGTAGGCCCGCGCAACGCCGCCGGCACCAATAACAGCGACCTGTCCCATGCCAAGGTGCTCGCGCATGGCGGCAAGCTCCGCGCCGATCAAAAGTCCGGAGAGGCGCCCGCGCGCCGCGCCGGGTGAAAGGTCCGCGATCAAGCCGGCCGCACGAATGCCAAACAGAAACGCCGTGAGGTGTTCCGGATGACCGGCCGTTTCCTCAATGGCCGCGCGAAAGGCCTTGCCGTCGATGTCATCAGCCGAAACCGTGTGACGCAGGACGGACTGGGCGGCCAGGAGCGCAAACATCTCTCCGGTCATGAAGGTTCGGAACCATTCTATGGTGCCGCTCCGTATCCGGGCCCATTTCGTGTGGGTTCCCGGAAGGCACAAGGTTCCGGCAAATCCAGGATTGTCCGCCAGGAAGCCGGCGATCTGCGTTTCCTCGCCGCGGATCACGTCCGGCGGGGCGTTCTGCTTTATCCCCGGGAGGATGTGAACGTCGATCCGCGTGTCTTTGGTTTTGACCCGGCGCGCGTCCTGCAAGACCGGTGGTGGACAGGGCGTGTCCCGATAAGCGGCCTCGGCCCAGCCCTGACGGGAGCCGGCCATGCCGCAGACGATGACGGGCAGGGCCCCGGCGGCCGGCAGCACGCCGCCGATCAAGTCGACCAGCACCGGCTCGAATTCCTCCGCCGTCAAGCGGCCCATGCCCTTGTCGGAGGTGCGGTGGCAGAGGATCGCGCCGGCCGCGTCAACGACCCAAATCCGAAGATGGGTCGTTCCCCAATCGACCCCGATCCAATCAGGTTTGGCCGTCATCCCGTCACCACGACACCGCCGTCGACGACAAGCGCCTGACCAGTCATCATCCGGCTCGCGTTCGAGGCCAGAAAAAGAACCGGCGCCACCATATCCTCCGGCTGGATTTCTTCCTTGAGGCATTGCCGGTCCAGATGCGCCGCCAATCCGTCCGGGGTCACCCACATGTCCTTTTGTTTTTGCGTCAGGACCCAGCCGGGCGCGAGCGCGTTGACGCGAATCTTGTCCGGGCCGAACTCGCGGGCAAGGCTCCGGGTTAAGCCGTTGATGGCCGAATTCGCCGCCGTGTAGGCGGGATATCCGGCATTGCCCATCATGTAGGAAATGGAGGAGAAGTTGACGATCGATCCGCCGCCGGCCGCGCGCATGCCGGGGATCACATGCTGGCAGGCGAAAAAGTACGGCTTCAGGTTGATCGATTGGGACCAGTCCCAGAAGTCCTCGGTGACCTCTTCGGTTGTGTGGCGTTTGTCATTGGCTGCGTTGTTGACCAGCGCGGTGATCGGCCCGTGGGCGCTGGCGGCTTGATCCATCGCGGCTTTCAAGGCCGTAATGTCGGTGATGTCGCAGGCGATGAAAAGCGGGCGCCGGCCGTGCAGGCCTTCCATTTCGTCGCAAAAGGCCGTCGCGTCAGAGCGCTGGACAAAGGCGACGTTGGCGCCCTGAGCCAGAAATCCGCCGGTCAGCGCCGCGCCGATGCCCGAACCGCCGCCGGTAATAAAGACCGAGGCGCCATTCAGGTCGGGGAAGGTCGGTTGCATCGTCATCAATCAAGCTTTCGTTTTTACTCAGTACCGCCAGGGCGATCGGCCGTCACCGCCCGTGGATGCGCATGTCAAAGTGGCGTCATGCCGCCTTGCGGGGCCGGGCCCAGGCCGGAATCCAGTCGCCATGGGCGGCGAGGAGATCCGTGACGAGGCTGCGGATCTGACGCAGATCCAGTTCGGCGGCGGTGTGGGGATCCATCATGGCGGCGTGATAGATGTGCTCGACATTTTCTTCGACCAAGGCCCGCACGGTCAGCTCCTGCACGTTGATCTGCGTGCGCATCAGCGCCACAAGCTGGGGCGGAATGCCGGTCACGACGGACGGCTGCACGCCGTTCGAATCGACCAGGCAGGGTGTTTCGACCGCCGCACCCAATGGCAATTGCGGCAGTTGGCCGGTGTTCGGCAGGTTGCCGTAGATCGCGAACGGCTGGTCGGTGACAATCGCGTTCATCAAGTCGGCCGCGAATTCGTGACTGCGTTCCACGGTGATTTTCGTGGTCGATGTCAGCGTCTCGGCCTGCGCCCGCCAGGCGGCGATCTGTTCGACGCAGCGGGCCGGGTATTCATCCAGCGGAATGCCAAAGGTTTCGATCAGATCGTCACGCCCGTCCTTGATGAACCACGGCACATATTCGGCAAAATGCTCCGAGCTTTCGGTGCAGAAATAGCCCAAATGGTCCATCACCTCGTAGCGGACCTTGTTCGGGCAGCGCGGCATCAAGAGCGGCGGTTTCGGCAACGTGCCGGTCGCGTATCCCTGCCGCAGATCCGGATAAAGATCGCGGTCCCCGTGTTCCAGGCGCAGGAAGAACGCGACGTGGTTCACCCCGGCCACGCGGTAGCGGATCTCATCCTTGGGCAGATCGAGATCGTGGGCGAGCTCCTCGACCGTGTTTTGCACCGAATGGCACAGCCCGACCTGTTTGACATGCGGATAGCGTTCGGCCAGCGCCCAGGTGTTGATCGCCATCGGGTTGACGTATTGGAGCATCAAGGCGCCCGGACAGACCCGTGCCATATCCTCAGCCACGGCCCAAAGATGGGGAACCGTGCGCAGGCCGCGCATGATGCCGCCCACGCCGAGCGTATCCGCGATTGTCTGGCGCAGGCCGTACGCCTTCGGGATCTCGAAGTCGGTCACCGTGCAGGGCTCGTAGCCGCCGATCTGAAACGCCGTGACGACAAAATCAGCGCCCTCCAGGGCCGCGCGCCTATCCGTGTGGATGCTCACTGTCGCCCCGGTGCCGATGCTGCGGATCATCGCCAGGGCCACGGCCTCGCTTTCTTCAAGACGCGCCCGGTCAATGTCCATCAGCGCGAAGTGGCTGTCGGCGAGCGCCTCGGTGAGCAGCGCGTCACCCAGGATGTTTCTCATGAAAATGGTGGATCCGGCCCCGACAAAGGCGATTTTGGTCATTTCACGGCTCCAAGCGTCAGGCCGGCGATGAAGTGGCGCTGCATCAGGAAAAACATGAGAACGGGTGGCAGCGCGGCGACGATCGATCCCGCACTCATCAGGTGATAGGCCGCCCGGTACTGCGCGTTGAAGGAGGTGATTCCGGCCGTCACCGGCTGGCTTTCCACCCCTTGCGTCAGGACCACGGCCCAGAAGTAGTCGTTCCAGATGAACGTGAAGATCAGCACCGACAGGGCGGCGATGGCGGGCTTCATCAGCGGCAGAACGATGAACCAGAAGATGCGCCATTCGGCGACACCTTCAACCCGCGCGGCCTCGATCAGCTCGAACGGCAAGGCGCGAATGAAATTGCGCATGAACAGTGTGCAAAAGCCAGTCTGGAATGCGATGTGGAACAGCACCAGGCCGGGAATGGTGTTGTAAAGGCCAAGGTTGAGCGTGAGCTCGCGCACGGGGACCATCAGGATCTGGAACGGCACGAAATTGCCGGCCACGAACATGAAGAAGATCCAGATGTTCGAGCGGAACTTGTAGATCCCGAGCGCAAATCCGGTCATGCAGGAGAGCGCGACGGCGCCAATCACCGTCGGCACCGTGATCAGCACCGAATTGAGCAGGTAGCGCGGCATATCCGAGCCGGTGAACACCAGGGCGTAGTTCGCGAAGCCCTCGAAGGATGACGGCCAGCCCCAATAGTTGGCGGTGGTGAAGTCGGCGGCCGGTTTGATCGAGAAAATCGCAACGCCGATCAGTGGCAGCAGCCAGAGGATCAGGACGACCGGCAACAGGGATTGATAGGTGATCTGCCAAGATCGCGGGGTGCGCTCAATCGGTGTGGGAAACATCTCAGCGCGCCCTTTCTTCCTGGAACATCGACCACAGGAAGTAGGCGATGATGACCAGCATGATCAGGAACAGGACAACCGCGATCGCCGCGCCGTAGCCCATCCGGAACCCGTATTCGGAAAGGGCCACCTCGAACATGTAAAAGCTGAGCACACGGCTTGCGCCGAACGGTCCGCCATTGGTCATGATCGAAATGAGGTCGAAGGAACGCAGAGCGCCGATGATCGTGACGACAAAGGCAATGAAGGTGGCCGGCCGAAGCTGCGGCAAGATGATATGCCACAGCATGCGCCAACCCTTGGCGCCGTCGAGCCGCCCGGCTTCGATCTGCTCCGGATCGACCGCGTTCAAGCCGGTGAGATACAAAATCATGCAATAGGCCGTCTGCGGCCACAGGCCGGCGATGATGATGCCAACCGTGACATAGTTTTCGTCACCCAAGACATTGATCGGCGGCAGGCCGAATGTGCCCAGAACGACGTTCAGCAGGCCGAATGTGGGGTCGTAAAACCAGGTGAAAACGAGCCCGACCACCACCTGGCTGATGACAAACGGAAAGAAGAACAGGCTTTTGTAGAGCCGGATCCCGGTCACCGTCTGATTGAGGAAGAGCGCGATGAACAGCCCGGCGGGAATGGCCCCGAGATAAAGGACCAGCCAGATGAGGTTGTTCTTCAAGGACGTGTAAAACGCCTCATCCCAATAAAGTTCTTCGTAGTTGTAAAGGCCCACATACCGCGCCTCGCCCAGACCGTCCCATTCGTAGAGCGACAGATTGAACGATTGGAAGATCGGAAAGATCACATAAAACAGGAAAAACAGAACGCCGGGGGCCAGGAACAGCCAGGGCGCAAGCTTTTGCTGGTTCTTGTGCCACCAGGATTCCGTTCCGGCATTTACCGCAGTGAGTGTGCGGGCCATGACCGTCTCCGCCGTTGAGGGCTTTATCAGGTGTCGGAGGGCGCGGCGGGGCGGCATGCCGCCCCGCCGCTATCTCTCAAGACCAGCGTTACTGGTAGATCCGGGCGCGGGCGCGCTCCAGACGGGTCAGGATCCGGTCGAGATTGTCCGGTTTGACCATGAATTCCTGCAGGCCTTCCATCGCGACCTTGGCCATTTCGGCCGGCGCATCGCGGTCGAAGAACTGGGCAACGCCGCCCGGCGAGTTCGACGACAGCATAGTAAAGCCTTCTTTGAGGAACTGATCGTCATCCACAGATGACTGGGCATTGACCGGAAGCTGGCCGAGATTCTGGCCGTTGTTGATCCAGGTCTGGACGTCCGGAGACACGACATAGCGCAGGAATTCGCGCGCGGCTTCCTTGTTCTGGGCGTTGGCCGGAATGTGGAACGTGTCGGTTGGCGCGTCTTCGGCCTTTTCGACGCCCGGGGTGATTTCGACGAACTGGTAGAAATCAAGCTGATCGTCGGTCAATCCGGCATCGCGGAGCGGCGCGACGGCGAAATTGCCCATCAGATAGGCTGTGGCGTCCCCTTGAACCATGAACGGCAGGGCTTCCTGCCAGCTGTAGGAGGTGTGGTTGTCGATAAAGGCGCCCATATCGATGAGTTCGCGCCAGTTTGCGAAGGTCTGACGCACCTCGTCGCTTTCCCACGACGCCTGACCGGTGAGCAGGTCCATGTGGAAGTCGAACCCGTTGGTGCGCATGTTCAGATAGTCGAACCAGCCACCTGCGGTCCAAAGGAACTTGGTGCCGATCGTGTAGCACTTGCGGCCGGAATCGAGGATCTTCTGGCAGTTGGCCTTTTCCTCTTCCCATGTCGCGGGCTCGGACAGGCCGAGCTCGTTGAAGATGTCTTTGCGGTAGTAAACGCCCCACTGGTAGTAGGTGTAGGGCACGCCCCACTGCTTGCCGTCGATGGTCAGGGCGCCCTTGGTCGACGCGAGATTGTCCGCAATGGCCGGCTCCGCCCAAAGATCGGAGACGTCCTCGAAAAGACCGGCTTCCACATAGGGCCGCATGCGGTTGGCCGCATACCAGGTCGCGACATCGGGGGCGTTGGCCGTCAGAAAGTTACGGATCTGGGTCTTGTAGGCCTCGCGGTCGATGATCGTCGTCTCGATCTCAAGATCAGGATGCAGTTCCTGAAAATCCGCGATCATCTTTTCCATCGTCGCCCGCGGCGCAGGATTCGACGTGTCGAGAAAGACTTTCAGATCGCCGCTCAAGCTCTCGGCTTGAGCCGTGCCGGCTGTCATTGCCGCAAGCACAAGTGCGGCCGCGCTTGCCTTCAATATGGAACGCATGGTGTCCTCCCTTTTTGTTCCATTATTTGAAACTTTGTTTTGGATATTGATACATTGCGCTGGGCAGGCTAGGTTGTCAATAGCTTCCAGCCTGCCCGGCTGGGGGTTCAGGGGAGGAAAAACATGAACATCCGGGCCACGGGCGATGGCACCGTCGGCAAAGCCTTCCGGGTTTTGGACGAGGTTGCCGCGCATGGGCGGCCGGTCCGCTTTGGCGAGCTGTTGCAACACAGCCCCTTTCCCAAGGCGACGCTCTACCGGCTTGTGCAGACCCTCGTCAGTCAAGGCATGCTTGGCTATGACGACGACCGCCAGACCTATTCGCTCGGCATCCGGCTGGTGGGTCTAGCGCATGCTGCCTGGCGGCAGAGTTCGCTTGCGCCGATCGCCCGCCCGTTCCTGGACGCGATGGCCGCGGAAAGCGGCGAAACGGTCCATCTGGCGCAGCTCGACAGTGGCCAGGTGCTTTACATCGACAAGCGCAACGCCGCCAAACCGATCGAGATGTTCTCCCAGGCCGGCAAGGTCGGTCCTGCCTATTGCACCGGTGTCGGCAAGGCGATGTTGGCGTTTCTCGAAGAACCGGCGCTGTCACGGGCGATCGAAAAACAGGCGTTTTATCAATATACGCCCGCGACGTTGACTTCCTCGGCGGCTTTGCGGAGGGAATTGGCGGAGATCCGGCAGCGGAGCGTTGCCTTTGACCGAGAAGAGCACGAACCGGGCATCATCTGCATCGCCGCGCCCATCCTTTCGAGAAAATCCGGGCCGATGGGAGCGGTGTCGATCACAACGTCGACGCAGCACAAATCCCTTTCGGATCTGGAGGTATACCGCCCGCTGTTGAATGAGACGGCGCAAAAGATCGCGAAGGCTGCCGAAGACTGGCAGTTTCCCGCATAAGCTTTTTGGGGAGCACTCAGCATGTCCGGAGTCACGTTGGCGAAGGCCTTGAAACAATATGGCGATGTGCAGGTCATCCACGGCGTGGACCTGCAGATTTCCGACGGCGAGTTTTGCGTGTTTGTCGGACCATCGGGCTGCGGAAAATCGACGCTGTTGCGGATGATTGCGGGGCTTGAGGAAACCAGCGGCGGCACGATCTCCATTGGCGGACGGGATGTGACCAGCGCCGAACCGGCCAAGCGGGGCGTTGCGATGGTGTTCCAGACCTATGCGCTTTATCCGCATATGAGCGTCGAGGAGAACATGGGGTTCGGCCTGAAAATGAATGGCCATCCCAAGACAGAGATCCAGGCGAAGGTGGCCGAGGCCAGCCGTATCCTGAAGCTTGACCCTTATCTGAAGCGCAAGCCCAAGGCGTTGTCGGGCGGTCAACGCCAACGGGTGGCGATCGGCCGGGCGATCGTGCGCGGGCCGGAAGTGTTTTTGTTCGACGAGCCGTTGTCGAACCTTGATGCCGAACTTCGCGTCGACATGCGGGTCGAAATCGCGCGCCTCCACAAGGAAATCGGCGCGACGATGATCTATGTGACCCACGATCAGGTGGAGGCCATGACGCTGGCCGACAAGATCGTGGTCCTGCGCGCCGGACGGATCGAACAGGTCGGCTCGCCCATGGAGCTCTACAGCGACCCGGGCAACAAATTCGTGGCCGGCTTCATCGGCTCACCCAGCATGAATTTTGTGACCGGCAGCGTCGCGGATGGCGCGGTCGAAATCCCGGCCTTCGGCGGCAAACGCGTGGACACACCGGTTGCCTTGCCCGCTGAAGGCACCGAGGTGCTGGTTGGTTTGCGGCCCCAACACATCACGCTGACACCGGCGGACACGGGCGCGAAAATCGATCTGTCGGAGCAGCTCGGCAGCGTCGCCTACGATTATGTGGTCTGCCCCACAGGCGAACGGATCATCGTGGAGACCAAGGGCGAGGACATCGTTCCGTACGGGACCACGGTTGACGTGTCATTTGATTCCGGGAAGGTGTTTTTATTTGACGCGACGACGGAACAGCGCTTGAGGTAGGCCCGCCGGTCCCGCTCTTGATCCGGCAGCGGATCGATACATATGACCGTCGTCGGTCGGTATTCGGCCGGTAACTTGCGACAGATGGGATTGGTCCGATGCTTGCCGCGTTCGTGATTGGTGCATTCGTTCTCCTGGCCGCATCGTCCGGCGCGGTGTTCAAGCCGGGCGAGTGGTATGACACC
Source organism: Roseibium sp. (assembly GCA_017643215.1). GTDB lineage: Bacteria > Pseudomonadota > Alphaproteobacteria > Rhizobiales > Stappiaceae > Roseibium. Next base: position 168,257 of record JAEPNV010000008.1, read on the forward strand.
CTCAAGAAACCGTCCTGGACTCCGCCGGACTGGGCTTTCCCGGTGGTTTGGACAGTGCTCTACATCATGATCGGCTACGCGGGCTGGCTGGTCTGGCAAGCTGCGGGCGTCGGGCTTGCGATGATCCTCTGGGCCGTTCAGCTTGTCTTGAACGGGGCATGGTCATGGCTGTTTTTCGGGCGGAAACGCATGGACCTCGCCTTTGCCGAAGTTTGCGCGCTCTGGCTGTCCACCGCCGGTTTTATCCTGGCCGCGTATCCCGTATCGGCGGTCGCCTCGCTTCTTTTCGTGCCATACTTGGCATGGGTGACCACGGCGGCTGCGTTGAATTTCACGGTTTGGCGGATGAATCCGGACCAGGTTTCAGGTCCCCAACCGCTGTAAAATGGTGAGGCCCGGGATCTGGCCCTGGTCTGGAGCGAAACAGTTCAGCCTCAAGAAGTGCGACATGGCAGCGGCGCCTTTTTCAAGCCATCGTGACACCGGCGGCGCAGTCTGGGCCAAGTCCTGGCGGAAGCCGGCAGGCGCCGTACCCGAAGCGGCCGAAACCTGATCCTCAACAGACCCTCGGCCGGCGCCTGCCTTTGCGCCTCCTGCGGTATGCCGTCCCTAACCGGGGCCGCGCAAACGGGTGATCATGTCCAGCATATGGGCGCACAAGGCCAGGATCAGCCAGAGCGCGATGGCGATGGTCCCCGCGCCGCTCAACGCGGCATGGAGCGCGCCGAGCAAGGCAAATCCGGAGGCAATCGTCAACAAAAGCGAGGCAGGCCGCGGCACCCGGCGCCGGGCTAGCATGTAAAACAGGCCTTCGGCGATCAGGACCGCGCAGGCCATCAACACGATGGCGCCGGACTGCACGAAATCACCAAACCACTCGGTCATGTCAGCGCGCCGCCAGCCCGAGCAACTGGCCGACATCCTTGATGGCCACCCGGATGTGGGCCATCGGGTCTTTGCGCACGAGTTTCTTGTTCAGATAGGATTCCCAGGTCAGCCGCTGAATATCCGGATCCTTGCACATGGTGACAAACTGCTCGCGGCGCTTGTCGGAGCCGTACCAGATGTATTGCAGCACACCAAGCGCGAAGAACACCCGTCCGTGTCCCTTCATGAACGCCTTCCGGACCCCGGCCAGCTCTTTTGGCCGTCCGGTTTGCAGGAAGCCGAGCGCGGCTTTTGATGCCAGGTCGCCCGTGTGCATGGCGTAGTAGATGCCTTCACCGGAGGACGGGGCAACAACACCTGCAGCGTCGCCGATCAACAGAACATTCTTGCCGTTGTCCCATTTGCGCATTGGCTTGAGCGGCAGCGGCGCGCCTTCACGCCGGATGGTGATGTTGCTTTCAAGGCCGAACCGGTCGCGCAAAAGGCCGGTCGCCAGTTTAAGATCGTGGCCCTTGACCGCCGAGCCGACGCCGACGCTCGTCTGGTGACCGTGGGGGAACACCCAGCCGTAAAAGTCCGGCGACACGGTGCCGTCATAGATGACCTCGCACTGCGCCGGATCAAAATCGGCCGTCGGCGCCGGGGATTCAACGATTTCGTGATAGGCGAACACATAAGGCGGCCGTTTCTTCGGGCCGAATACGGCCCGGCGCACCAGAGAATTCGCCCCGTCCGCGCCGATTACCAGCCGGGCCGTGACCGTTTCGCTGCTGTTCCGGTCATGGTCCAAGGTTACATCGACGAGGCCGTCGCCGCGCTCTTCCAGACCGCGAAAAGCGGCTTTGATCCGACTGGCGCCGGCCTGTTCGGCGCGATCGCGTAGATAGGGATCGAAATCCTCGCGGTCGACCATGCCGACATAGCCGATGTCGCCGATTTCCATTCCCACCTTGAGGCCGCTTGGGCCGGTCATCCGGGCCCGCCGGACCCGGGCCTTGATCTGCGCCGGCGCAATGTTGAACTCGCGCATGGCATTGGAGGGGATTGCCCCGCCGCACGGTTTGATCCGGCCTTCCCGGTCGACCAGGAGTGTCTTTACGCCAGCCAGAGCAAGGCGTTCTGCCGCGGTTGCTCCTGCCGGTCCGCCGCCAATGACCACCACATCATAGCTCGTCGAATTCATTTGGTTACTCCGCGGGTTCGAGGCGAGGAGAGGGGATGGCCGGCAAAGGCGCGGCAGATCCAGTGGAGGCGGTTTTCAACCGCATGGCAATCAGCGCAGCCAGGACGAACAAGCCGGCCTCAAAGGCGAAAACGGACATGAACGAGACCGCATCGCTTCCTGTGGCCAGCCGGGCCATATCGAGCATGACGGTCCCGGCAAATCCGCCAAGGCCAAAGGACAGCGCTTGCGCCGCACCCCAGACGCCCATCCGAATGCCGGCCTGGCTGCCGCCCCGATGGCCCGCCAGCATCATCATGGAGCCGATCGCGGCGACCGCAAAAGCACCATTCGCCAGGCCCAAGAGGAAAATGTTGACGGCAAGCGGCCATTGAGGCGCCACCGTCGCGGCAAAGGCGAGCGCTGCGAGCGCCAACGCCGAGCCGAGGCATCCCCAGACCGTGAACAGTTTGAGGATCATCGGTTTGCGCCGGGCGAGCACTGTCCCGATGACACCGACCAGCGCCATGCCGATCAACACGCCGCCATGCTGCATGCCGGACAGTTTGGTGGTCTCGCCTGGCGTCATGTCGAACAGCAGCCCGCCGAACGGCTCCAGGATCAGATCCTGCGTGCTGTAGGCGAGCATCGACATGAACACGAAAATGGTGAAGAGCCGCGCTTCCGGGTCGGCCCAGACCTCAGAAAGGCTGAGGCGGAACGATCGCGCCGGCGCCCTGGTTTGGTCAGACAGCGGCGCCGTTTGGTGTTCAATGCCCCAGACGGCGAGCACCGTGACACCAAACGCGATCGCGCCCGTTGCGGCAGTCACCGCAAGGAGGCGCTTGAAGGAAAACGGATCAAGCAGCGTTCCAGAAATGATCGCTGTGACCACAATGCCGGCGATCATCATCATCCAGACAATCGTCGCGGCCGCGGGCCGGCGGTGGACCGCGGTCCGGCTTGCCAGAAGGGCCAGGAGCGACGTGCCGCACGCGCCGACCCCCAATCCGATCAGGGTGAAAGCCATAAAGGCCGCAAGTAGCCCTGGAACGAACCAGGTTTCAATGATGTAAGGGCTTGCTGAGGCCGCAATGCCGCCGGTGGCCAGGATCGCCATTCCAGCCAGGATCCAGCGGGTGCGTGTGCCGCCCTGGTCGGACTTGTAGCCCCAAACCGGCCGGGAAATCTGCACCGCATAGTGCCAGCCGACCAGGATGCCCGGGACCACCGCGGCAAGGGCGAGTTCCACCATCATGACCCGGTTGAGGGTCGATGTTGTCAACACAATGATGGATCCGAGCGCCGCCTGGACAAGACCGAGGCGGATGATCGAGACCCAGCTCAGGCCCTTTTGATCCAGTCCGTGCGGTGCTCGTTCGTGCATGAGTAGCCTCTCCTGGACGGGCGGTCACATGATGACGCTTTGGAGCGCAAAGGCGGTGATCATCATGCCGGTCACGTAAAGCCCAACGCCGACGCCGGAGTACCAGACCGCGTATTCCACCGGTTTGCGCAAAAACCGCGGGATTGCCAAAACCTGCAGGGCGCACAACAACAGGACCACGCCCGCGGCGAGGATCTGCCCCCAAAGGAGGAGCAGTGCGATGACGCCAAGCTGCGCGGACAGCATAACAAAACCAGTCACCTGGGCGGCTCGCCGGGTGCCAAGCTGTACCGGCAGCGAGGCGACACCCATTTGCCGGTCACCTTCGATTGCCTTGAAATCGTTGATGGTCATGATGCCGTGTGCGCCCAGACCGTAGAGCAGTGCGACGGCGATCACCGGTCCCGGGGCCAAGGTGCCGAGGCTAGCGCAAGCGGCGGTGATCCAGGGTAGCGTTTCGTAGGAAAACCCAACAGCACCGTTTCCGATCCAGCCGTTCAGCTTGAACCGGAAAGGGGGCATGCTGTAGCCCCAGGCCAAAAGCAGTCCGAGCGTGGCAGCCGCCAGCACCCACGGTCCCAAGACAGCGGCGACAGCAAGGGACAAAACCGAACCGACACAGGAGATCCACAAACCCCAGCGTCCCGGCATGCGGCCGGAGGGGATGACCCTGTCGGGCTCATTGATGGCGTCGACGTGCCGGTCAAACCAGTCATTGATGGCTTGGCTTGTTCCGCAGAGCAGCGGCCCCGCGAGCACGATCCCAAGGCCGACCTCGAACCACCGGCCATTGGCGCCGCCCACGGATATGGCGCCACAGGCATAGGCCCACATGGGCGGAAACCATGTCACCGGTTTCAGCAGGGCAAGCACGGCGCTGGGCGCTGGATAACTGCGCCGGACGGATATGGTCGGCTGCATGTCCATACCGGAAGTTTAGGGGTCTCCCGGCAAGTGTGTCAATTTAAATTGACACTGTCAGACAGATTTTACAGTCAATGGTGGACTCAATCGGACCCGTCGAAGGATTCAAGCCCATGCCGGCGGAGTTTGATGTAAAGGCTTTGCCGGCTCAGACCCAGCAGATCAGCTGCCGATGCCCGGTTGTTTTCGGTCTGCCGGAGCGCGGCTTCGATACACAGTTTTTCGATCACATCGACCGACTCGCGGATCAGTTCCTTCAACGGCACACGGCCGATCAGCTCAGAGAAGTCCGCGTTTGCCGCATGCGGGCCTGCCCCGCGGAAGCGGGCGCCGGCATCGCGTGCCGTTTGCTCGGCAACCAGGATCACAACCGTCGGCTCATTCGAACCAGCCTCGTAGAGCGCATTCAGCCGGACCGCCCGGCTTGCGCCCAGTTCGTCCCGAAGAGCGGACTGGAACTGGCTGACCTCACCTTCCTCATGCAGCCTTGAGAGCAATACCTGCATATCGACATTGGACGCGCCGAGCCAATTGTTGATGTTGCGACCGATCACCTGATTTCGGTTGAGGACATGAAGCAGGTCAAGAAAACGATCATTGATTGCAATGACCATTCCCTTCGCATCCGTCATTACCGCCGCTTCGGGCACAATCTCGAGCCAGTCAAAGCGTGTGAACGATCCGCCTGGACCGTCTGGATGGGCATCGCGGCGCGCGGAAATCGAAAGAAGAAAATTGATCTGCCCGGTTTCGCGGAACGGATCCACGGTCAGAATCAGTTCCTCCTCGTCGGATGCCCGCCGGACCTGAACCGAGCGTCCAACGCCTTTTTCACGCGCAGCGTCAAATGCAGCCGTGATGTTCGCCCGGTCCGCGCGGTCAAAAAAGGACAAGAAGGTTTCGCCGGCAAGTTTGCCGGGTGGAGCGCCCAACAAAGCCGACGCGGCGCTGTTGGCATCAAGGATTCGTTTTTGATCCGCGTCAATCACCGCGATGGCGCGATCCATTTTCTGAAAGATGATCCGGTATCGTGCTTCGGCTTCCCGGATCCGGCGGTATTCGCGTTCCAGCTCGAACTGGGCTTCGATTAACTGCTGCTGGATTTCCGCGAACTTGCGCAGATCCGTGCCAAAAGCGACAAACGCGTGCGTGCCGTCGATTTTGTTCAGAACGTATTCGACCGGAAGGTCGGAAAGTGGGGGCTTTGGGTGGTTAACCTGGTGCGGCCTTGAAAACCTACCCTTGACGCACTCGCTGATCAGCGTGTCGATCTTCTCCCGACATTCGGCAGTGACCGTGTCCCGCCATTTTTTTCCGATCCACGCTTCCGGATCGTAGTCTTTCAAGGATCCGTGCCGATAGGCTACATCAATGACGGTGCCGTTTTCGGAGATGACCAGCGAAAGATCGGTTCCGCTTGAGACAAGCTGCCCGATCTCGGATTCGGCCAGATTGCCAAAAAGGCCCGAGGAGTGCTGAAACTCCTGGTAGGCCGTTTTGGATGGCGCATTATCCATCTTACCATCAGGCATCAGTCCAAGACTCCGGTAAAAAGGAGGTTAGACTTCTCGCCCGCCGAATTATTGATTTGTTTTAAGAACGTACCTCTCGGCATGTTCCATTGCGAGGTATGTGTTCGAGAAGACATTGTCAATGCCACGTTGAAAAAGCGCACAGCTTTTTTCCAAAGCGGCAGGGCCGCCGGCGATCAACAGGGCGCGGCCCTTTGATGACTGGTGAATAGCAGCGGCCAAATCCAAAACCTCATTTTCCAGGGCGGATGTTGACCAGGACAAGCAGTAAACGTCACTGGGAACCCGGCGCAGATGCCGGCCGAATCCTTTCTTGTTATCTGATTGCCGAAGAACACTGGTTTGCCATCCGCGCACCCGAAAATGCTCTTCCAACAGATGGGCGGCGAAATGGTGTTGTTCGCGATGGGGCAGGACAAGCGTGATCCGCGGGGCGCGGCCATAGTGATTGTGGGCGGGGGCGTTGTCGGGAAGTTGGCGCAAACACGTTTGAAGGCGCGAAAACGCGGTCGTCACACGCAAGAAATCGAGATCGCCGGACGTCCACTTTGCACCGATGGCTTGTCCGGCCGCATGAAGCAGGGCGAGCCGGCAAAGAGGATCGTTCGAATACGCGACAACCATCTCATGTATGTTCAGGCCGTGCGGGCGCAAAAGCGCGCTCTGTAAAGCTTCGCTGCGGTCCTGGAACGCGCTTATGCCGTTGTCCGCCGGAGATGGCAGGGCTTTAGAGTTTAAAAAGCGTTGTTTGAAATCGGGGCCCGATAGAGTGCTTAAAACGAGATTGCGTAGCGGTCCAAGCAGCGGTTCAGCTGTGCCATACCCAATCAAAGTCGCGTCAGATCTTGGATGCCACCCGTCCGCGCCATTCGTTTGTGGTACTTCTGTCACGCCTGTCCCCTCCCGTTTCATGAGAACAGATGACGCGGGCTCTTTGCCGAAAGAACCCATTGCGCGCAGTTCGAGCCGATGCCCACCCCCTGGGCGATGAGAGACACGTAGTCGCGTTCGCAAATCCAAAACATATGGATTTGCCCCTACGTCTTACTCCTGAACTCAAGCATGCACGAACCCGGTGAAAATGTAAATAATCATTGACGTCAATCAAAGTTGACACTTTTTGCGGCCTGTGTCTATCCTTCCGGTCTGGGTAGCCATGGGAGGCGGTGTTTCCGAGGCCAGCGCGATGGGTGAGAAAAAGACGACAAGAAGCCTTTACACCGCGGAAGAACGTCGCCGGCGCGATGCTTCGAAATGGACCATCGTGCAAGGCATTCTGGCGCCCGTCCAATTCATCGTGTTTCTCGCAAGCCTTGGATTGATCGGCTGGTTTTTTGCCACCGGCGAGGGGCTGGCCGCCGCCCAGCTCTCGGTCGTCATAAAGACCCTCATCCTTTATGCGATCATGATCACCGGTGCGATCTGGGAAAAGGACGTTTTTGGCCAGTACCTCTTCGCGCCGGCGTTCTATTGGGAAGATGTGTTTTCGATCCTCGTCCTGGCGCTTCACACCGCCTTTCTGTGGGCTTACTGGGGCGGTGGCTGGACGGACGCGGGGCTTCTCATTCTCGCCTTGGCCGCGTATCTCGCCTACGTCATCAATGCCGGGCAGTTTTTATGGAAGCTGCGCCAGGCCCGCAAGGAGGCGCCGGTCCCGCAAGCCGCCATCGGGGAGGGCGCCCGATGACCGCTGTGCTTCCGGTCGATTCTGCGACTGCAAAGGTTGAACGCGCCGATGCGGCAGGCCAGCCCGTACTCCGGCAACGCGGACAGCACGAAGTTTTCTGTGGTCTGACGTCGATCATCTGGCTTCACCGCAAGATGCAGGACGCGTTTTTCCTGATCGTCGGGTCGCGGACCTGTGCCCATTTGATGCAATCGGCCGCCGGTGTCATGATTTTCGCCGAGCCGCGGTTTGCGACCGCGATCATTGGCGAGCGCGATCTTGCCGGCATGGCGGACATGAATGACGAGCTCGACGGCATCGTCGCCCGTCTGCTCGAACGCCGGCCGGACATTCGCATGCTTGTTCTGGTCGGCTCCTGCCCGTCCGAGGTAATCAAGCTGGATCTGCCGCGGGCGGCCGCGCGCCTCAATCATCTGCACGGCCCTGACCGCCGGGTCATGGCCTATTCCGGCAGCGGAATTGAAACCACATTCACACAGGGCGAGGACAACTTCCTGGCCGCGCTGGTGGCCGACATGCCGGACGCACGGCCGGACGCCAAGCCGTCGTTGATCGTCGTCGGCTCTCTTGCGGACGTGGTTGAGGATCAGTTCAAACGGATTTTCCAGAGCTTTGGTCTGACCGATGTGGCCTTTCTCCCTTCCCGCAGCAGCCGGGACCTGCCCGCGGTCGGACCAAAGACTGCGTTCATTCTGGCGCAACCATTCGACAATGTCACGGCCCAGGCGCTGTTGCGGCGCGGGGCAAACCAGATCCGGGCGCCATTCCCGTTTGGCGAAGAGGGGACAACGGCCTGGCTGAACGCGATCGCGGCGTATTTCGACGTCGATCAATCCCGGGTCGACGCCATCACGGCGCCGGGGCGGGCACGGGCGCAAAAGGCAATGGAGCGGTACCGGGAGACGCTTCACGGAAAACGCATTTTCCTGTTTCCCGACAGTCAGTTGGAGCCGTCCCTCGCGCGCTTTTTGTATCGGGAACTTGGCTGCGAGATCCTTGAAGTCGGGACGCCTTATCTGCACCGCTCACATGTTGCCAGCGAACTCGACGCATTGCCGGCAACGGTCCGCATCAGCGAGGGCCAGGACGTCGACAAGCAGATCGACCGCGCCCGCGCAGCGTCGCCCGATCTGATCGTTTGCGGTATGGGTCTTGCCAATCCGTTCGAGGTCGAGGGCTATTCAACCAAATGGTCCATCGAGTTCGTGTTCACGCCGATCCAGGGCTATGACCAGGCTGGCGATCTTGCCGAACTGTTTGCCCGTCCGCTGATCCGCCGCGCGCGGCTGAACGTGGAGGCTTGACCGATGGAGCTTGCGACCTGGACCTATGAAGGCCCGCCTCATGTGGGCGCCATGCGGATCGCGGCATCGATGGACGGCGTGCATCTTGTCCTGCACGCGCCGCAAGGCGACACCTATGCCGATCTGCTGTTCACCATGATCGAACGGCGCAAAACGCGTCCGCCGGTGACCTACACAACGTTTCAGGCGCGCGATCTGTCGGGCGACACGGCGGAGATTTTCAAAGATGCGTGCCGTGACGCGGCGGACCGTTTCGCGCCGGACGTGATGCTGGTCGGGGCCTCGTGCACCGCCGAGCTCATTCAGGACGATCCGGGCGGGCTGGCCAAGACCCTCGATCTTGCCCTGCCGGCGGTGCCGTTGGAGCTGCCGTCCTATTCGAAGAAAGAAAATTGGGGCGCATCGGAAACCTTTTATAGGCTCGTGCGCGCCTGCGCCGGCAGCACACCGCGCGACCGCCCTCAATCCACCGCGCCGTCCTGCAACATCCTGGGCCCGACATCGCTGGGCTTCCGGAACCGGGACGATGTCCAGGAAATCCAGACCCTCTTGGCGCTTCTTGGGATTGACGTGTGTGTCACAGCGCCGCTCGGCGCCGGCGCGCGCGACCTTGCCCGGCTGCCCGATGCCGATTTCAACGTCGTCCTTTATCCGGAAATCGCAGCGCCCGCCGCGCGCTGGCTGAAAAAGGTCCACGGTCAGGAGATGGTGGTAACGGTGCCGATCGGTGTCGGTGCCACGGCGGATTTCATCCATGAGGTTGCGGCGCTTGCCGGCGTCGATCCGGCGCCAGCGCTTGCCGCCGGTGAGCGGCTTTCCTGGTACTCAAGAAGCATCGATTCCAACTATCTGACCGGCAAGCGGGTGTTCATCTTCGGTGATGCAACGCACGCGATCGCCGCGGCCCGGATTGCGGATGAGGAACTTGGCTTCAAGGTCTGCGGACTTGGGACCTACACAAGGGAACTGGCCCGGGATGTGCGCTCGGCTGCTGCCAGGTATGGACTGGACGCCCTCATTACCGACGATCATCTGGCCGTTGAGGACGCGATCGTGGCCGCCCAGCCCGAACTGGTTCTGGGCACACAAATGGAGCGCCACGTCGCCAAGCGGCTCCGTCTTCCCTGCGCCGTCATCTCAAGCCCGGTTCATGTTCAGGACTTCCCGGCCCGATACTCGCCGCAAATGGGAGCTGAAGGCGCGAACGTTATCTTCGACAGTTGGGTCCATCCCCTAATGATGGGGCTCGAAGAACATCTCCTGCAGATGTTCCGCGACGACTTTGAATTCCACGATGACGCACAGGCCTCGCATTTGGCGGCCGTCGCCCCGCAAAGAACCGCTGCGACGGCCGATCCGTTCGTAGCGGACACGACCGCGGGTCAGGAAGCCCAGATCGGCCCGGTTTCGTGGACCGACAGCGCTGAAAAGGAGTTGAAAAAAATACCGTTTTTCGTTCGGGGCAAGGCTCGGCGGAACACGGAGAATTTTGCCGCAGAGCGCGGTGTAAATCCGATCACCATCGAGACGCTTTATGACGCAAAAGCCCATTTCGGCCGCTAGGTCCGCCGCGCCCGTCCGTGCCGGCGCCGTGCCGGTCACTGTGGTTATTTTGACGCTCGACAATCATATGGCGAGCACGGTCGGCCGCGTGTCAAAAGCCCTTCGCGCCGAGCTTCCCGGTCTGGAGATCAAGCTGCACGCGATGGCAACAATTGCCGTCAACCGCGAGGCCGCCGACGCTTGCCAGGCCGATATCGCGCGGGCGGATTTCATCATCGCCAACATGCTCTTCATGGAGGATCACATCAAGCTCGTGATGCCGTGGCTTCAGGCGCGCCGCGAGAATTGCGATTGTATCGTCGGCTGCCTTGCCGCGGCCGAAGTGGCCCGGCTGACCAAGATCGGCGATTTTTCCATATCGGAGCCGGCGAGCGGGCCGATGGCGCTCCTTAAGCGGTTGCGTGGCAAGCGCGGATCCGGCGGTTCGGCAGGCCGCGGACAGATGCGGCTTTTGCGCTCTATTCCGAAGATTTTGAGGTTTATTCCCGGCAAGGCCCAGCATGTGCGCGCCTATTTCCTCGTCATGCAGTATCTGCTGGCCGGCTCGGACGAGAACATTGCCAATCTGGTGCGGTTCCTGATCTCGCGCTACGCGGCCGGCCCGCGCGCGGTGCTGCGCACATCGGTCAAAGCTTCGGACCCCGTCCACTATCCGGAAACCGGCCTTTATCATCCGGATTTGCCGGATCGGGTGACGGATGACCTTAAGGCCTACCTGTCCGCGGTCGACAAGCCGGCGCGCGAGGGGACCGTGGGTGTGCTCGTGATGCGCTCCTACATCCTGGCGGACAATGCGGCGCATTATGATGGCGTCATCCGGGCGATGGAGGCCCGCGGGCTTAGCGTGATCGTGGCATTTGCCAGCGGTTTGGACGCCCGACCGGCGATTGAAGATTTTTTCATGGACGCCGGCCGGCCCCGCGTTGACTGCGTCGTTTCGTTGACCGGTTTTTCGCTCGTCGGTGGCCCGGCCTACAACGATTCGGCTGCCGCGGAAGAGATGCTGCGCAAAGTCGATACCCCGTACATTTCTGCATTTGCGACCGAGTTTCAGACGCTTGAGGAATGGCGGGCCGGTGATCTGGGCATGACGCCGGTCGAGACGACCATCATGATGGCGCTGCCTGAAATCGACGGGGCGACCAATCCGATCCTTTACGGTGGCCGGTCGACCGAACCGGGTCGCGGTGACGGCCAGGACCTGGTTTCGGACGTCGAGCGGACGGCCATGCTCGCCGACCGTGTCCAGAATCTGGTGGCCTTGCGTCGCAAGCCCAAGGCGGAGCGGAAAATCGCGACCGTTCTTTACAACTTCCCGCCCAATGGCGGCGCGACCGGCACGGCGGCGTTTCTGGATGTGTTCGCCTCCCTCTTCAACACGCTGAAAGCCCTTCAGGCGGACGGATATACGGTCGACGTGCCAGGGTCGGTCGAGGATCTGCGCGACAAGGTGTTGAACGGCAACGCCGACAGCCACGGCATGCCGGCCCATGTGGCCGCAAAAATTTCGGCGGACGACCATGTCTTGAGCGAACCATGGCTTGCCGAAATCGAGGCGCAATGGGGCCCCGCGCCCGGGCGCATTCAAACGGACGGGCGTAATCTCCTCGTTCTCGGGCGGCACTTCGGCAACGTCTTTGTCGGTATCCAGCCGGCTTTTGGCTACGAAGGCGATCCGATGCGTTTGCTGTTTGAACGCGGATTTGCCCCGACCCACGCGTTTTGCGCATTCTACCGCTACTTGAAGACCGGATTTTGCGCCGATGCGGTCCTGCATTTTGGCACGCACGGTGCGCTGGAGTTCATGCCGGGCAAACAGACTGGCCTTTCCGGAGATTGCTGGCCGGACCGGCTGATCGGTGCGTTGCCCAACATCTATCTTTATGCGGCTAACAATCCGTCTGAAGGCACGATCGCCCGGCGCCGGTCGGCCGCGACCCTCGTCAGCTACCTGACGCCGCCTGTTGGTCAGGCCGGGCTCTACAAGGGGCTGCTTGACCTGAAGGATGCGCTGGACCGCTGGCGCGCCCTGCCGCCGGGCTCAGAAGATGAGCGCGTGCGTCTTTTGCCGATGATCCAGTCGCAGGCGGAGCAACTCGACCTCGTCGGAGAGGGCGAGACGTGGGACCTGGATGCCGCGGCCCGGATCGCCAAATTGTCCCACCAAGTCCTGGAGTTCGAGGCGGCGCTCATTCCCCATGGCCTTCATGTGATGGGCGCTGTTTCGTCGGATGCGGAACGCCGCGGCATGGTTGAGGCCGTCAATTCCGCGCTCGGCGAGGACCGGCTGTCCGACGATGCGCTCACCCGGACGCTTTCAGAAGGGCAGCAGCCAGGCACGTCAAACCCAGACACCGCCTCTCCGGCGGAAGTGCTCAACCGGTTGGACGCTGATCTGCAAATCGACCATGAAGTGCCAGCGCTCCTGCGTGCGCTCGATGCCCGCTACATCCCGCCGGTGAGCGGCGGGGATATCCTGCGTTCGCCTTCCATCGTTCCAACCGGCCGGAACATCCACGGATTTGATCCGTTCCGCCTGCCAAGCGCGTTCGCGATTGCGGACGGGCGGCGCCAGGCCGAGCTGCTGATCGAACGGTATCAAAAAGACAATGGGGCAACCCCGACCCGGATCGCCATGGTGCTATGGGGCACGGACAATCTCAAAACCGAAGGCGGTCCGATCGCGCAGGCTCTCTGGCTGATCGGCGCCAAGCCCCGGTTCGACAGTTTCGGCCGGCTGGCCGGCGCAGACCTCGTGCCGCTTGAAGAGCTTGGCAGGCCACGCATTGACCTGGTCATCACCTTGTCGGGCATCTTCCGGGATCTGCTGCCGCTCCAGACCAGGCTCCTGGCCGAAGCCTGTTTGAAGGCGGCCGAGGCCGATGAGCCGTTGACGATGAACCCGATCCGCGCCCACGCACTGTCCTTCATGGAGGAAAATGGCTGCGCCGTCGAAACGGCCGCGCTTCGCGTTTTTTCCAATGCCGCCGGCGCCTACGGATCGAACGTCAACATGCTGGTTGACAGCGGTGCCTGGGACGAAGACGGCGAGTTGGCCGACACCTACACCAAGCGCAAGAGTTTCGCCTATGGTGTCGACGGGCGTCCGGTCCATCAGGAAGCGCTGCTCGGCGCTATCTTGAAAGACACCCAATCGGCCTATCAGAACCTTGAATCGGTGGAACTCGGCATCACGTCGATCGATCATTATTTCGACATGCTGGGCGGGATCACCAGCGCCATCAAGAAGGCGGGCGGCGGCGATGCGGCCGTCTATGTGGGCGATCAGACGACGGGCTCGGGCAAGGTCCGGAGCCTTTCCGAACAGGTGGCGCTTGAGACGCGGACCCGCATGCTCAATCCAAAATGGTACGAGGCCATGCTCACCCATGGTTATGAGGGCGTACGCCAGATCGAAAGCCATGTGACCAACACGCTGGGCTGGTCGGCGACCACCGGTCAGGTCGATCCCTGGGTCTACAAGACACTGACCGAAACATACATGCTCGACGAGGACATGCGGCGGCGGCTGGCCGAACTCAATCCCAAAGCGAGCGCGAAACTGGTCAACCGGCTGATTGAGGCCGGGGACCGCAACTACTGGACACCCGACGAGGACATGTGGGAGGCGCTGCGCGCCGCCGGCGATGAAATCGAGGACCGGGTGGAAGGCATCGGCGTGGAGGCCGCGGCATGAATCTTTATACGCATCCCAAAACCGCCGCGCACAACGCCCGCGCTGCCCGTCTGAAACGAGCAGCCGGCGAGGATGGCGAAGGCAGCGTCCAGGTTCATCTGGAAGAGGCTCTGGACGACACCAAAGCCAAGGTCTTCGCGATCTACGGCAAGGGCGGGATCGGCAAGTCGACCACGTCGTCAAACCTTTCCGTGGCGTTTTCCAAACTCGGCAAGCGGGTTCTTCAAATCGGGTGTGATCCGAAACACGACAGCACGTTCACGCTCACCAAGAGCCTGATCCCAACCGTGATAGATGTCCTGGAAGAGGTCGATTTCCACCCGGAAGAACTCCAGCCGGAAGACTTCGTCTTTGAAGGCTTCAACGGCGTCCAGTGTGTGGAGGCTGGCGGTCCACCGGCTGGAACCGGGTGCGGCGGATACGTGGTGGGCCAGACCGTCAAGCTTTTAAAGGAACACCACCTTCTCGATGATACGGACGTCGTGGTGTTCGATGTTCTGGGCGATGTCGTGTGCGGCGGATTCGCGTCGCCGCTTCAGCACGCGGAACGGGCGCTTGTCGTGGCCGCCAATGACTTTGATTCCATCTTCGCCATGAACCGGATCGTTGCCGCGATCCGCGCCAAGTCCCGGAATTATGACGTTCGACTTGGCGGCGTGATCGCCAACCGGTCACGGGAGACCGATCAAATCGACCGGTTCAACGACGCGATCGGGCTCAAGCGTCTGGCGCATATCCCGGACGCGGACGAGGTCCGGCTAAGCCGGCTCAAGAAATCGACCCTGTTCGAGATGGGCGACACCCCGGCGCTTCAGGCGATCCAGAACGAATATCTGCAGCTTGCCGATCAGCTTTGGTCGGGGACCGAGGAGTTAAAGGCTGAACCGATGAAAGACCGGGACATCTTCGAGTTTCTGGGATTCGAATAGGAGGCGCACGGACCGACATGCAGACCAGCGCCTATGTGAAACGCCGGAACGAGATCGAGGCCTATTTCGATCACACCGCACTCGATGCGTGGAAGCGGCTCACCAGCACTGAAAAAGTGAGCGGTATCCGCGCAACGGTGCGCGCCGGGCGCGATGAGATGCGCCGAGAGCTGTTGTCGCGGTTTCCAGACGACCTGACGGGTTGGCGAATCCTGGACGCGGGATGTGGCGGCGGCGCGCTGGCGCATGCGCTGGCCGGACGCGGGGCGGACGTGCTTGGCGTGGATTTGTCCGCGCAGATGATCGACCACGCCCGCAGCGGTCTTCCAAAAGTGACAGGACCCGGGCGATTGGAGCTCGTTTCCGGCGACATGCTGGGCGATCATGGCGTGTTCGACGCGGTCGTCGCGATGGATTCGCTGATCCACTATGCGCGGGGCCAGGTCGGTGATGCCCTGATCCGCCTTGCCGGCCGGACGCGGATGAAGATCGTCTTCACCCTGGCACCGAAAACGCCGCTCCTGGCGACCATGCACGCGGTTGGAAAACTGTTCCCGCGCTCTGACCGTTCGCCGGCGATTGAACCGGTGCAAGCGGCCACCCTGATCGATGGCGTTTTGAAACGCGCGGACATGGCGGATTGGCGAAAGGGTCCGGCATTCAAGGTCCAAAGGGGCTTTTACATCTCCGAGGCACAGGAGCTCGTGAGACGATGAACCCTGTGCGGCAGATGAATGAAAGCATGGTCGCCTTCTGGCGGACGCTCGGGCCCCGCGCCCTGCCGTTCGCCGACGCGGCCACGCCGGATCTGCCGCTTGGCCGCCTGCTGCGTCTGTCGATGTTCCAATGGTCGATCGGTCTTGCCGCGGTTCTTCTCACCGGGACCCTCAACCGGGTGATGATCGTTGAGCTCGGCGTGCCGACGAGCCTCGTGGCGCTGGTCGTTGCCATTCCCCTCCTGGTCGCACCGCTCCGGGCACTGATCGGGCACCGGTCGGATACCTACGCGTCTCTCCTGGGCTGGCGGCGGGTGCCTTACATCTGGCTCGGCACGCTGATGCAGTTCGGCGGTTTGGCGATTATGCCCTTCGCGCTTTTGTTGCTGCAGTCGCAGACCACCGGTCCGGAGTGGGCCGGACCGGCCGGAGCCTGCCTTGCGTTTTTGCTCACCGGACTTGGCATGCACACCGCGCAGACCGCGGGATTGGCGCTCGCGACCGATCTTGCGGCCGAGGAAACCCGGCCTCGGGTGGTGGCGCTGATGTATGTCATGCTGCTTGTCGGCATGTTGCTTGCCTCCTTGTGTTTCGCCTGGCTGCTCAGCGAGTTTTCGGCCAAGCGGCTGATCCAGGTCATTCAAGGCGCTGCGGTTGTCACGGTCGTACTGAATGTTGTTTGCTTGTGGAAACAGGAACCGCGTGATCCGGCGCGAACCCGCGCGGACCGGCCGGCCCTGTCGTTTCTGGACGCCTTCGCGCGCTACCGGGAAGATGCGGGTGTTTTGCGTCTTCTCATCGCGGTCGCGCTCGGCTCGGCCGGATTTGCCATGCAGGACGTGCTGCTTGAACCTTACGGGGGCGAGGTTCTGGGGCTCAGCGTCAGCCAGACCACGCTTTTGACCGCATTGTGGACCAGCGGAACGCTCCTCGGCTTCGCCTATGCGGGGCGCGCGCTGGCCCGAGGCTGGAACATGTACCGCCTGGCCGCGCTGGGGCTCTTGATCGGTGTCGTCGGTTTTTCCGCGATCGTCTTTTCGGAGCCGCTCGCGGCCCCCAACCTTTTCCGTGTCGGGACGGTCCTGATCGGCGCCGGTGGCGGTTTGTTCGCAGTGTGCACGTTGCTGGCCGCCATGGCGATCACCGAAAAATCGGACAACGGTCTGGCCATCGGGGCCTGGGGCGCGGTCCAGACGACCGCCATCGGATTGGCCCTGGGTGCGGGTGGTCTCATTCGGGACGGGGTGAATTCCGTGCTGGAAACGGGAGGCGCATCAAGCGCGCTGCATGCGCCGGCCGCCGGCTACGGTGTCGTCTATCACATTGAAATCGGTCTTTTGTTTGGGAGTCTGATCGCGATTGGCCCGCTTGTCAGCCGGCATCGCACAGATCGCTTAACCCAGTCACGGCCCTTCGGCCTTGCGGACATGCCGGGCTAGGCGGGGGAAGAGGAGAAACGTCATGGAAATTGGCGCGATCACTGAGTACATCGATGTTGCACAGGTTACGCTCTATGTCTTTTGGGTCTTCTTCGCTCTGTTGATCTTTTACATCCGCCAGGAAGATCGCCGGGAGGGGTATCCTCTCGAAGCGGATGGGTCCGGTGACTACAACAAGGACCCTTGGCTGTTTGTGCCGACACCAAAGACCTTTGTTTTGCCGCACGGTCATGGCGAAGTCAGCGTGCCGAACGACAAGCGCGACAGCACGGACCGGCCGGTCCCGGGCGAGAAAATCGGCGATTTTGAAGGTGCGCCTTACCGTCCAACCGCGGAAAATCCGATGTTGTCGTCGATTGGTCCCGGGTCATGGGCAGAACGTGCCGACACGCCGGATTTGAACCATGAGGGCCACGCCAAGATCGTGCCAATGCGGATCGACAGCGATTGGGCGATCGCGGACGGCGACACGGATCCGCGCGGCATGCGGGTTGTGGGCTGTGACCTGATTGTCGCCGGAACGGTGAAGGACGCCTGGGTCGACCGCTCCGAGCAAATGCTTCGGTATTTGGAAATCGAAACGGAAGTCGGGTCAGATCCTCGCCGTGTGTTGGTGCCCATGAATTTCGTCGTCATGAAAACGACACGGGATCGCGAACGGATTTTTTACGTCCATGCCATCACCGGTGAGCAGTTCGCCCATGTGCCCGCAACCGCGTCAGACACGCAAATCACGCTACTGGAGGAAGAGAAGATCACGGCCTATTTCGGGGCTGGCCAGCTCTACGCGACGCCAGCGCGTCAGGAGCCGCTGGTATGACGCACTCCCACCACGGCGGACCTGAACACGATTACGAGCCCGTGCCCGGATTGCCTGCCCGGCTGCCGGACGGGGAGTATATCGTGTGGCAGGGCCGCCCGTCCGGGCGCCTCGTCGCCCGCCGCGTGCTGAAGATCAATTGGTTTGCGGGCTATTGCGCGCTGATCCTGATCTGGACGTTGATCGCCGGTTTCATGGATGGCCGGGTGTGGGGATCGGTCCTGTTTTCCACCGGGGCGTTGATGATCCTCAGCGCGGTGCTTCTCGGCCTTCTGGAAGCCTTCGCGTGGGGCGTCAGCAAGACCACGCTTTACACAATCACAAACAAGCGCGTTGTGATGCGGATCGGCGTGGCGTTGTCGGCGACCTTTAACCTGCCGTTCGCGAAGGTCGTTTCGGCCGATGTGCGCGTGGACCCGGCCGGGAACGGTGACATCTGCCTGGTGATGGCCAGGGGGCACCGGCTGTCCTTCTTCACGTTCTGGCCGCATGTGCGCGGCTGGCGGGCCGGCGCGATGGTGCCTCAAATGATTTGTCTTGAGAATGCCGCAAGCGCGGCGCGCATCCTCGCCGATGCCCTGGCGTCCCATGCCGCCGTCCATCGTTCCATGACCCCGGCGGCGCCCTTATCGGACGTGACTGCCACGCAAGGCGTCGCCGCTGCGCCCGTGGCCGCGGAGTAGAATGATGGCCGGACCACTATCCTTTGGCAGTCTGGAAAAACGGAGGCCGAAACGGCCGGTCCGGTTTCCGACACTGCCCCTTTACGCCGCGTTTGCGCTGATCGGGATCGCGGTGAGCGCTACCGTGTTTGGTACCGTGACCGGTATTGGAACGGTCCGCGACAGCTTTGGCGCGCCTGTCGCCATTCGCGACATCCAGCTGGTCGGCGGCGTGGGCGAGGAGGTTCAGGTCATTGATGCGCGGACTGATACGGTGCTGGCCGTTTTTCCGGTCGAAGAAGGCGGATTTGTCCGCGGTTCGCTTCGGGCCCTGTCCCGGATCCGGCTGCAGACAGACGTCGTGGCGAACGCGCCTTATCGACTGATCCGGTGGCAGAATGGCGCCGTGTCGCTGTCCGATACGGTGAGCGGTGAACGGATCTATCTCAATGCATTCGGTCCCGACAATGCGGCAGCATTTGCAGAGCTTTTGGACGATTAAGGGAGAACGGCCAAATGAGCTTTTTATCAGCACTGTTTCGGCGGACGGAAATGGTTCCGTGTACCGTCGAAATCAACAACACGTTCGAAGCGCTTGGCGCCCATGTCCGCTTTGACGGCGGCGTGTCGGTGCGTCCAGGCGACGAGGTTCTGGTGAAAGGGGCGCCTGTCGAAGTGCCCTATGGCGAGGAACGCACGTTCCGGCGCACCGCAATCATCACCCGCGCATCCGGTCTTGAACGGGCCTGGACCCGGGCGACCGGCGATCTTGAATTCATGGAACTTTGTGAATTCTCCTTCTCGGAAAGGGCGCAGGCATGAACAAGACAGTAGACACCCGTGAACTCGGCAAATCCGCGCGTCCGGTGAACGATACCACGAAAGCCGCGCTGGAAAGCACGATGCTCAATCCGCGGTTCTACACCACGGATTTCGATGAAATGGACCGGATCGACGTGTCCGGCGTCCGCGGCGAATGGGATGCGCTGATCGCCGAAATGCGATCGGATCCCAACAAGGGCCATTTCAAGCGCAACGCGGACTGGGACAACATCGACATCGATGCGTTGCCGGATGAACTGCGCCGGGAGTTCGTCGACTTTCTGGTCTCCTCGCTCACGGCCGAATTCTCCGGCTGTGTGCTTTACAAGGAAATGAAGCGCCGGGGCACAAACAAGGAAGTCTGTGAACTGTTCGGTTTCATGAGCCGGGACGAGTCCCGCCATGCCGGCTTCATCAATGACGCGCTGAAGGATTTCGGCATCGGCGTGAACATGGGGTTCCTCGCAAAGGCGAAGAAGTACACCTACTTCCGGCCGAAGTTCATCTACTACGCGACCTATTTGTCCGAGAAGATCGGGTATGCGCGTTACATCACGATCTACCGGCATCTGGAAAAGAATCCGCAATACCGGTTCCATCCGATCTTTAAATGGTTCGAAGAATGGTGCAACGACGAGTTCCGCCACGGAGAGGCCTTTTCGCTGATCATGCGTTCTGACCCGGCTTTGTTGTCGGGCCGGAACAAGTATTGGATCAAGTTCTTCCTCCTCGCGGTGTTCGCCACGATGTATGTGCGCGATCATGCCCGTCCGGCCTTTCACAAGGCATTGGGGGTCGACATAGAAGACTACGACATGCGGGTGTTCCGGCTGACGAGCGAGATCTCGAGGCAGGTGTTCCCGCTGGAGCTGGATCTCGACAATCCGGCGCTGTTGCGCAGCTTCAAGAAATTGAATGGGATCAACCAGGCCATCGCCGCAGCGGACGACCGCGGCGGAATGACCGGCAAGATCGCCAAGGGCTGGCACATGGCGCGGGCGGGTGTGGCATTTCTACGCCTTTACATGATCCCGTCGAAGGCCAATGTCATCCCCGAAACCAGCCGTCTCCATCCGGTGTGGTAGGTTAAAAGCCCATGAGCGGATTGATCGCTGTCACGATTGCTGTCATGACCTGGTGGTTCGCCACCGGATTGGTGATGCTGTTTGCGCGGTTTGGCGCCGTGCGGGCCGGCATGGTGATGGCGATCGTTTCAGTGATCGCAATCGGCGGTATCACGGCACTCGCGCTTTCGGCCGGATCGGCGAGCGAAGGCGCGGCCTATGCAGCCTTTTTCGGTGCGCTTGCGGTTTGGGCGTGGCACGAAACGGCATTCCTTCTCGGGCTGGTCACCGGCCCGCGGCGGGTGGGACTGCATCAGTCACCATCGGAAAAGAGCCGTTTCCGGGCCGCGTTCAAGACGGTCCGCGACCACGAAGTCGTGTTGGCGCTGACGGCCCTTGTCTTCGTCGTGCTGTTACATGACGCTCAAAACACGGTTGGTGTGTGGACGTTCGTTCTGCTGTGGGGCATGCGGCTCAGCGCCAAGGTCAACATATTCCTTGGGGCGCCCCATGCCGTTAACGACCTCTTGCCTCACCATCTGGCATATTTGGAAAGCTACTACAGAACGGACCGGCTGAGCCCGGTGTTTGCAATGTCCTTGATCCTGTGCCTCCTCACATTGGCCAGCTTTACCGTCGCGGCTTTTGTGTCAGCATCGGAACACGACGTTGTGAAATGGAGCCTGTTGGCCAGTTTTGCCGGTCTGGCCTTGATTGAACACGCGTTTTTGGTATTGCCTGTCCGCGACAGTCGCTTGTGGACCTGGGCCTTGCGGATTTGTCCGGCCAAAACACGCCTGGGGGAAGAAGAGGGCCGGTCCACGGCCCCGATTAAAGACAATTGCGCGGCCACGGCTGGCGCAAAGACGAAAGGAACCGTCTCATGGATCTGAACGCATATTTTGAGGAGCGGCTGTCCAAGCTCCATGATGATGGTAACTATCGCGTCTTTGCCGACCTGGAACGCCATGCCGGCGATTTTCCGCGCGCCACCCGCTACCGTACCGACGGCAGCACCCAGGACGTGACCGTATGGTGCTCCAACGATTATCTTGGAATGGGCCAGCATGCGAAAGTGGTCGGGGCGATGCAGGACGTCATCGCCAAATGCGGTGCTGGCGCCGGCGGTACGCGCAACATATCGGGCACCAATCATTATCACGTGCTTCTCGAAGCGGAATTGGCCGACCTACATGCGAAGGAAGCGGCGCTGATCTTTACCTCCGGCTATGTGTCGAACTGGGCCGCGCTCGGAACGCTTGCCTCGCAAGTGCCCGGCATGATCGTTTATTCGGATGCGCTCAATCACGCGTCGATGATCGAGGGGATCCGGCACGCGCGCTGCGAAAAGCGGATTTTCAAACACAACGATCCGCAAGATCTCGCGCGCATGATGGCAAAGGACGATCCGCAAGCGCCGAAGATGGTTGCTTTTGAAAGCGTCTATTCCATGGATGGCGACATTGCTCCCATCGCCGAGATTTGCGATGTGGCGGACCGGTTCGGCGCCATCACCTATCTCGATGAGGTCCACGCGGTTGGCATGTACGGTCCACGTGGTGGCGGCGTCGCCGAGCGCGAGGGGCTGATGGACCGGGTGACGATCATTGAGGGCACGCTCGGCAAGGCGTTCGGTGTGATGGGCGGATATATCACGGGTTCGAAAACGGTCGTCGATTTCGTCCGCTCATTCGCCAGCGGGTTTATTTTCACGACCGCGTTGCCGCCGGCGCTGGCGGCCGGTGCCGCGGCCTCGATCCGGCATTTGAAAGACAGCACCAAGGAGCGGGCCGCGCACCAGGCCAATGTCGCCAAGGTGCGTGCCGCGCTTGATGCCCGGTCGATCCCGCATATGGTCAATCCGAGCCACATCGTTCCGGTGATGGTCGGCGATGCCAAAAAGTGCAAGTGGATCTCCGACATCTTGCTGGATAGCTACGGGATCTATGTTCAGCCGATCAACTATCCGACCGTTCCGGTTGGAACCGAACGGCTGCGGTTTACGCCCACGCCGCTGCACAGCGACGAGGACGTTCGTGCGCTCGCCGGGGCGCTGTGCGATCTGTGGTCGCAATGCGCCCTTGCACGTGCGGTGGCCTGAGGCGGGGTCATGCCCGCCGTCGTCACATTCTCGCTCCACCGGTTCGACCGGTTGGCGGCCAAAATCTGGGCGTTCGGTCAAATGCCGATCGCCAAGGCGGCGCTGCGGCGGGTTCCCGGGGTCGTTTTTGCGAAGATGATGGGGACCGGCGCCGGCGCCGGCTTTTCCCTACGGCCGAATCTAAGCGTCTACACCATGCTGTGCGAGTGGCCATCGATGGAGGCGGCGCGGGCGGCTCTGTCCGATGCGCCCATTTTCAAGAATTACCGGGCCAAATCCGCGCAGACAGCCACTCTGTTCCTCTCCCCGGTCAGCGCCCGCGGATCCTGGGACGGCCATCGTTTTGAGACCGATCTGGCCGCCGGCGGTCAAACCATGCCCGTCGTTGCGCTGACGCGCGCCACGCTTCGGCCGCAAAGCCTCTTGGCCTTCTGGCGCAGGGTGCCGGTGATCTCAGACGATGTCAGCGGTGAGCCGGCCAAACGTTTCATGATGGGAACCGGGGAGGTTCCCTGGTTGCGCCAAGTGACATTTTCGATTTGGTCCGATGTTGCCGCCATGGAGCGGTTCGCGCGCAAAAGCGCCAGCCACGGCAATGCGGCGCGGCTTGCTTATGCCGAAAACTGGTTCGCCGAGTATTGTTTTATGCGGTTCAATCTGCTCGAGGTTCAAGGTGACTGGCCGGAACTGTCCGACCTCAATGCCAGCGCCTGGCATGCCGGGCGGGACGCGGCCAAGGAGCAAAGCAAGGGCCGAATCCCCGCCTATGCCTTCGACGGACATGGCGGGGCCGTATCATGACCGTGCATCCCATCATCATTCCTGCAATCGCCGCGGATGGCAGCCTTTATCCGGTCGAAAAACTGGAAGTCCACAAACGTGGCCTCTATCACCTGGCGGTGTCTGTTTTTGTTTTTGACGGCGATGCGCTTTTGATCCAGCGCCGCGCCGCCTCCAAATACCACTGCGGCGGACTTTGGGCGAACACGTGCTGTTCACATCCTCATTGGGGAGAGGCCGCGCGGGCCTGTGCTGAGCGGCGTCTCGCAGAGGAACTGGGGTTCACCGTGCCATTGACCGAACGGCGGGTGGAAGAGTATTCGGCCGATGTGGGCAATGGTCTGCATGAACATGAACAGGTGACCATGTTCACCGGGACGGCGCACCGAGAGAGCCTTGATCTTGATCTCAACGGTCAGGAAGTCGATGCGGTTCGATGGGTGACGGCGCCGGAGTTGCGGACAGAAATCCGCCGTGCGCCAGATAGGTTCACGCCCTGGTTCCGCATCTATGTGGAGCGGTTCCCCGACTTGTCGCTTTAGCCCGGTTCCTCATCACCGACAGCGACTGTGCAGGCGCCGCGTGCACCCATTCGACCGCCGTTCCACTTATGCGCGTGTGATGTGGATTGTAACAAATCATCAGGTGGTAATCACGGCTTGGATGGTGTATAAAAAGAGCCGGACCCGTGGCAGGTCCGGCTTAATGATGGCATCCCAAGTAGCGAGGCACCTACCTATTGGGCGGCCACCTCAGTTTCTTTTTGTCCAAAGGACTCTAGTCGCGAGCTGCGGGCCGGCGCCAGCACCTCCGTTTCATTCGGGACAAAGCTCTCAAAATCGGGGACGCCTGTGTCCGTTTTTTCGGCCAATGCGTCCACATAGTCCTGAAGCATGGACACACCATAGAGCGGCTTTTGCACGCCGTTGTGGCATGTCGCGCAGCCAACCTTCAGCACGTCGCCCTCCGGCCCGAGCCGGTTCTCCGGGAAGACGGGTGTCAGGCCGACCATGTAATCGTTGTTGATGTCGCGCGCCATCCGAATGCCGTGCCAGGCAGTGACCCGCTGCGGCGGACTTTCATCCCAGCTGTTGAATGCCCGGCTATTGTGGCAGGTCAAGCAGTTTGCCCCAAGGCTCTCAGACATGTGCATCATCAACGCCCAAGTGCTTTCGGTTTCCTTGGTTGTGGCCGTGTTTACGCCGGTCGGCAACGCCGTGTCGGAGTGGACCCGGATCTCCATGTCGTTGAGGAGATAATCCGCAAGAGCGTTTTGCGGCATCGACGTCCGGCCAACAAACTCGCCCACCACATTCTGGCCGGCACGATACCCCAGGGCTCCACCGGCAGGTTCTGGATCGTCATCCAACCACCAGACGTTTTGCGGAATGTGATTGCCCTTGTGGCAGGTGTAACAAGTGACGCCGACATTGCCGACGTGGGCCTGCCAATCCTCGTTGATCGCCTGGGTCATCTGGATCATGCGCCGCGACACGACTTTGGTGTACATGCCGTCCCACGCAAAGTTTCCATCCTCGCTGTGACAGTAGGTGCACCCCTCTTCCGGGGAGATCCATTCGGTGATGGCCGCCATGAATTGATTGAACTGGTCGTCGGACAAATGCCCGAGGACCTGGACGTTTTCGTAGATTTCGCCGGCACGATCGCCTTCAGGATCGGCTTCCCAAGGTGCTTCGGGCACCTGGTTTGCTTCTCTCAAAGCGACCTGTTTTTCGTGGTCCCGGCTGACGAACATACCGGTGCCGCGATAGCCGACCTGTTCGGTATCGGCGGGCGGCAAATCCCAATCGGGCCCAAAGACCAGCGCAGCGCCCAATACCGCCGCGCCGGCAACGCCAAAAATCGTCCAGTAGCTCATTGTCCGGACCCTCCCATTGCCGGGTCAACGACGCCGGGCCAAAGGTCCGGCAACGGCGCAACGATGCCGTGCTTGATGCCCCAAAGGTACCAATTGTCGACGACTGTGCCGGTAAGCAGAATTCCAATGCCACCGGTAATCGGCGTCAGCACGGCAAACCACCAGGCCCAGCGGTGAATGGATTCCATCGTGGCGTTGAAACCCATCGTCCAGCGCCAGAACAGTGCGGCACGTTCGGAGGCCGTGCCCCGGTCGGTGATCTGTTCAAGTTCGCGTTCCCCGCCATAGCGGGTGACGGCGAGGATTGTGCCGCCATGCATGGCGAACAAAAGCACAGATCCGTATAGAAACACGATCGAGAGACAATGGAACGGATTGTAATAGAGGTTCCCGTAGCGAATGGAGAGCGCCGCCGTCCAATCAAGATGTGGGAAAATGCCGTACGGAACCGCCTCGGCCCAGCTTCCCATCAGGATCGGCCGGAACAGGCCGAGCACCAGGAACAGCCAGATGGCCGCGCCAAAGGCCCAGGCAATGTGAGTGCCAAGACCCAACTGGCGGGCGCGGACATAGACACGGGCCCACCAAAGCAGAACCGACGCCAGCAAAAACAGGCTGGCGATCAGATACCAGCCGCCTTCGTTCAGCGGCACGAAGGGCGAAAGGCCGTATTTGGCCGGCGGCGGTTCGAGGGCCAGCCAGAAGAGCTGGCGGATGAACTGGAACGGGTCCCATCCCACGGATGCGAGCATATTGAGCCCGACGATGTTGAACCAGATGGCGCCGGTCAGCAGTGATGCCGTTCCCAGGAAGCCCAGATAGATCGGACCGATCTGGGCGTTGCCGAACCAGCCGGCAAGCCAGTTGAAGAACGGTTTCCCGGTCCGTTCATCGTTGCCCTTGGGCAGTTCGACACCTGCTTCGAGCGGCCCGCGAACCTGGATCTGGGTAAAGATGTTTTGATATTCGCTCAACATATCACCGTCCCTCAGCTCCAAATCGGCAGGTCAAGCCACCAGTTCCACCATTGTGGCCAACCCTGGTTCCAGAAGGGGCCGCTGATCACGATGCAGACCGCGCTCCAGAAACCGGCATTGAGTGCAAGGACAAGACCAAGCCTGTGAATCCCGAGCGTGCCGACGGAATAGCCGATGGTGTCGCGGAAGAATGTGTCTTCGTATTCCGGTGTCTTGACTTCGTCCTGTTGCGGGGGAAGCCCGTCCTTTTCGCCCGGATTGGCCGCCGAAAGGATCAATCCGCCATGCAGAGAAAGCGCAAGGGTCGTGGTAAAGAAGAACGTCACGGCGAGCATGTGCGCCGGGTTGTAGTGGAAATGCAGGTACTGATAGCCGACGTTGGAAACCCAATCGAGATGGCTGAAGATGCCATAGGGAAAGCCATGTCCCCATGCGCCAAGCAAAACCGGCCGGATGACCACCAGGGTGACATAGGCGAAAATCGCGACGCCGAATGCAAATGGGACGTGATACCCGATGCCCAGCTTACGGCAGATCTCAACCTCGCGTAGAGCCCAGGATGCGAACGCCCCAATGGCACAGATCGTAATGATCTGCCAAAGTCCGCCTTCGGTCAGCGGCGCCAAGGCCAGCCCATAGCTCAAATCCGGCGGCGCGATGGAGATGCGCCAGATGTTCCAGGTCGGGCCGAGGGCGGCGCCATAGAGAATCAGGGCGGTGCCGACCGCCGAGAAAAAGATCGTCGTCAGTCCGAAAAAGCCAACGTAAAACGGCCCGATCCAGAAATCGAAGAGGTCTCCGCCAATCAGCGTGCCCCCTCGGACACGATACTTTCGTTCGAAGCTTAGTAGTGCCATCGTACATCCTCCGATTACAAAGAATCGGCCAAGTGTCTCTTCTATCTCGATTGGCTGCGGGCGGAACCGATACGGCCGCCCGCAGCCTTGATGTGTTGGATCAGCCGAACATGGTTGGCGGAACCAGCGGGCTGTCGATCGATTGCTCGACCGCACCCGTCGTAATCGGCGCGCCTTCGAACCAGTTGAAGCGTTCGGTGCTCAGAAGGACGAGGTGAATCATCACAGCGAGGCCGAAGAGGAAAACGCCCTGGACGACCAGCGTCTTGCGCGGGTCGAAAATCATCCAGATTCTCCACATTTTGCTTCTCCCTTAAACGAGCGTTGGAAGGAGCGCTGTGACCGTCTGACCGACGCCCTCTAGGGACGCATAGCCTTCAGGTCCTGGAATCCACGGGCGCCAAAACCAGACCAGCAAATGAGCGACGATCGCGATCGCCACAAACAAATACATGCCCTGGAGATAGTACTTATGGAATTCCTGGGCTTCGCCTTCGGACATGCCGGTCAGCGAAACCGAGTTCGGACTGGACATAAAAATACCTCCTAGTCACAGCCGCTGCGGTACCCCGCAGCCGGGTTGCCCCGGGCCGATCGGTGATGACCCAACCCGTTGGCATTTCCACCGGTTTTGGACGCCGGCGAATGGTGTGCGGTCATGCCAAAAAGGCATATCCCGCTGTTGCGTGCGCGGCCGACCACGCTTCCGCAACCACGCCTTGACCGGTTTCGGACCGTGGACGACCGCGAAGCACCGAAGCCATGCGCCGAACCGTGACCATCGCCAGGCAGATCACAAAGGACAGGGCGACCAGCAGCCGATACTCCACACGGTCGCGCCAATCGTTGACGCGGCTCCGGTGTCGGCACCTTGAAGACTTCATGTCATCCTCCTCCTTCTGGCGGTTCGCAGGTCCGCGCGTGATTAGGCCGCACTTCCAAGCATCAGCCTCGTCCGCGCATCCGCTACATCCTCTTCACTGACAAATCCGCGGCCCCTGTCGCGTGCGCAGGCCTCGGCCGCATCGCGCAGCCGTTTGGCCGCGGAGATCCGCACAAGGACCGGCTCGGCTGAAACCAGATCGTCCAACAGCCGCGTCGCCGCGTCCTGCCAGCGCATTTCAGCCCGGGCCTGGGCCCGCACCGGTGTGGCGTCGACGGCGTCCATTTGTGTTGACAAGGGCAAGATGTTGAACAGCGCGTCGAACAACGCGTTGCAATATTCCTGGGTCAGCCAGGTCGCGCCCGAATAGCCCATGACTGGGGTGCCGGTGTGCCGGCGGATGATGGCACCGGGAAAGGAAACCGGAATATACATGGCCCGGGTTCCCGTTTCCTGGATGTACATGCGCTCGTTGTAGGAACCGAAGACGATCATCGGTTTTGTGTCGGCGATCTTTTCGCGGACGCTCTCATTGTCCGGTTTCACGCCCGCGCGCCGCTGAACGGAGAACGCACACGGCATTCCCAGATCGTCCTCGAGGAAATGGCGGATGCCACGCTCATAGGTTTCGCTGGCGACTACCGCGAAGCTGGCGGTTCCGAAGAAGTCCTGCGTGACCGAGCGCCACAGATCCCAGAGCGGTTTCAATGTCGTGTGCCGCTCCTGTGCAATGAACGGCTCAGGATCGAGGCCGAGGATCTCGCCGAGGCTCCGCAGGAAGGCGGTGGTCGAGTGAATCCCGATCGGCGCCTGCAGGTACGGCCGGTCCAGCGCCTCGCACAGCTGCCGCCCGAACTCCCGGTAGAGGCAAATGTTGGCCTCCGCATCCGTGAGGCGTGATACTTCATTCAAATGGCTGCCGAGCGGGAAGGTCATGTTGACCTCCGCGCCAATGCCCTCGACAAGCCGAC
This sequence comes from Roseibium sp., assembly GCA_017643215.1. Classification (GTDB taxonomy): domain Bacteria; phylum Pseudomonadota; class Alphaproteobacteria; order Rhizobiales; family Stappiaceae; genus Roseibium. The sequence continues at coordinate 197,301 of JAEPNV010000008.1, forward strand.
GGATCTCGGCCAGGTCCGACGGCATGTTGAACGTGCCGTAGATCGCGCCGATGATGTTCACCTTCGGCTTTTGACCGTCCTTGCGCGGTTTGACCGGCTTCACCTTTCCCTTCCGTGGACCGTATTCGGTCCACAGCCACGTCAGGGCCCGGTCCGCCGACTGCCACTGGTCCTCGTCAATGGTGCGGGGCAGGAACCTTTGGATATTGCTGCCTTCCGGCGTCACGCCGCCGCCAATCATCTCCGCGATCGACCCGGTGACGACCACGGCCGGCAGGTCCGGATCGAGAACCGCACGGGCGCGTTTCATCGCCTGTTCGGTGCCGTGCTGGCCAAGCTCATCTTCGCTGAGACCGGTGACGACGATTGGCAGCTCATGCGGGGGCAGGGCGTCTGTGTAGTGAAGAACGGAGGTCACGGGAAGGTTCTCGCAACCCACGGGACCGTCAATGATCACCTGAAGACCCTTGATGGCGGTGAAGGCGTAGACTGAGCCCCAATACCCGCCGGCGCGGTCGTGGTCGACGATCAACATCCCACGGCCTCCCCGTTGTCGACGGCATTGGCGGAGTGACGCGCCCGTTTGCCGTGTTTCTTGCGCACGCCATCCAGGTCACGCGGTGTTGCTTGCCAAACGCCGGCCGTATCGCCGTCTCCGACGCCTTCAAAAAAGGTCCGCATGCGATCGAAACGATGACCATTGCCAATCGCGGCGTTGATCACGGTTGCCAGCGAGCCTGCGCCGGCCGGGCCCATCAGCGGCCGAGCTGAAATGAGGTTGGTGAAGTATAGCGCCGGTGTCGCCTTTTCCTTGGCATGCTGGACCACCGGTGTCGTGCCGATCGCCAGATCCGGCTCGAACTCCTCGAAAGCGGCAATGTCCTGTTCCAGCGACGCGCGGAACTGCACATGAACGCCGCGTTCGCGCAGCCAGTCGGCATCGGCCGCCGAATAGGGCGTTTGCGGGCAGGCGGAACCGACGTAGCGCAGATCCGCGCCGCTTTCGACGAGCAGGCGGGCGACCAGAAGCTCCGACCCTTCATAGCCGGACAGCGTGATGCGCCCGGTGATTTTATTGTCGGCAAGCGCGCCGGTAATGGCACCGCGCATGGCATTGCGGACCCCGTCACGATTTGCCGCCGCCACGTTGCAGGCATCGGCGATAGCGGAAATCCAGGCATCTGTTCCATCTGCTCCGACCGGCGCCGAACCGACAACCTGGCGTCCGGCGTCACGGAACTCGCGCACCGATGCGGTGTAGAACGGATGGATCGCCGCGACGGCTGCGCAATCGAGCGCTGAATAAAGCTCCCGCCACTCGCGGACCGGAACCACGGGACCGGCAGCCAGGCCCATCGGTTCCAAGAGCTGGCCAATGATCATCGGATCAGCGGGGAACATCTCGCCGAGCAGCGTGACTGTCGGTTTCGCTTCAACGCCACCTGCCGGGGCAAGGACCGGTCCGGCTTCGGCTTCGGCGCGGGCATAAGAGAGCATTGCGGCCGACAGGACATCCTTGGCCTCCGCGTGGGTCGGGACCCCGAAGCCTGGCACGTCGATGCCGACGATGCGGACGCCATTGATGTCCTTGGGAAGCATCTGCAAGGGGATGCCGGACGCCGTTGGAACACACAGGTTGGTGACGACGATCGCGTCGTATTTTTCCGGATCGGCCATGAGGTGCACCGCGTCGCGGATGTCCTCATAAAGCTTGCCCGTCACAAGCGTTTCGGAGTTGAACGGCACATAGCCCACCGACCGCTTCGCGCCATAAAAATGCGAGGTGAAGGTCAAGCCATAAACGCAGCAGGCCGAGCCGGACAAAACGGTCGCGACGCGGCGCATTCTGAGGCCCACTCGCAAGGAGCCGAAAGCCGGACACATGGATTGCGGCTGGTCATGCGGGCCCTTGGGATAATCCCGTTCAAAGCGTTCCATCAGGCCCGCTTTGCCGGAAGCGGCCGCCGATGCCTTCAGCTTTTCCGCACCCGAATGACAGCCGAGGCCATCCGTTTCGGCCGGGGCGGCGGTTTCTGGCGGGGCGGCCGGATGACCCGGCCCTGGATCGAGCGTTTCCATAGCCGTGTCACACCGTGTCGTAGATGATTTCCAGAGAGGGTTTCTGGATCTTGGAGGCCGTGCACATGTCTTCTTGCGTCGCTGGCTGCAATGAGTAGCCGGACGTCTTGTCCGATGCGTCGAACAAGCCGATCAGGTCATCCTGCGACAGGGGATCGGGCAGAACCGGCGGCGCTTCTCCGAGCGCTGTGGCCAGTTGCTCAAACAAGGGCCCCCAGCGGTTTTCCGGATGGCCGATGATCTGGTAGTTGGCGCTCTTTCGCCGGATGTCCTCGTCCTGGGGAATCGACGCGAGCACCGGGATGCCAACGGATCGGGCGAAGGCTTGCGCCTCGCCGGTGCCGTCATCCTTGTTCACGACAAGACCGGCCACGCCGACATTGCCGCCAAGCTTTCGGAAATACTGGACCGCCGAGCATACGTTGTTGGCGACATAAAGCGATTGCAGGTCGTTGGAGCCAACGACGACCACTTTCTGGCACATGTCGCGCGCGATCGGCAGACCAAATCCGCCGCATACGACGTCGCCGAGAAAATCGAGCAGCACGAAGTCGAAATCCCAGTCGTGGAAGCCGAGCTTTTCGAGGGTTTCAAAGCCGTGAATAATGCCCCGGCCGCCGCAGCCGCGGCCGACCTCGGGTCCGCCGAGCTCCATGGCGAAAACGCCGTCGCGTTTGAAGCACACATCGCCGATGGTCAGTTCGGCGCCGGCATCCTTCATTTTCGACGAGGTCTGGATGATCGTCGGGCACGCCCGTCCGCCGAACAGAAGCGATGTCGTGTCGCTCTTGGGATCGCAGCCGATCAACAGCACTTTCTTGCCAAGTTGCGCCAGCATGTAGGACAGGTTGGCGAGGGTGAAGCTCTTGCCGATCCCGCCCTTGCCGTAGATGGCGATGATCTGGGTTTCCTTGGTGACCGGTCCCGTTGCCGGCGCGGCAACGTCTTCGTGAGCCTCTTCACGCAAGTAGTCGTGCAACTGGCGGACCGGACCGCCGCCCAAGCCTTCACTCATTGTGCCGCCTCCCATTCGAGGATCATTTTCACGCAGGATGGATCGTTAAATGCTGTCTGATAGGCCGCGCGTGCATCTCGGGCCGGGGCCGAATGGGTGATCAGCCCGGTCAAGGACAAGGACCCGTCCGTGACCAGTTCGCTGACCGCGATCAGATCCGCCGGCCGGAACTCGGCCGCGATGACAATCCGGGCTTCGCGCATGAATGCCGGCGCGAACTCAAACGACATGCGGTCATCATAAAAACCAGCGAGGATGATTGTTCCGCCAGGCTTCAGATGGCGCACGGCGAGATCGATGACCGCCGGATCGCCGCTGGCGTCGAGGATCGCGTCAAACACCTTGCCAGCGCTCGCCTCGGGCGTTGTCACCTCGTAAGCGCCGGCGCCAGTCCGCCGGACCGGATTGGTTTCCCAGACAACGGGTTCAGGGTGGCCGAGCGCGATCAGAAGGCGGGCCGCGAGACGGCCCAAGACACCATGTCCGACAATGACATTCGGGACCGGTGTTTGGGGAAGGGTCAGGGCATGATAGGCGGTCGCGGCGAGCGAGAGCAGCGTACCTTCCTGCGCGATTCTTTCGTCCAGTGGCACCGCCTTTTCGGCTTTTGTGACCAAGGTGGATGCGGACGCACCGAACAATCCGGCTGCTTCTTTAAAACAACGGCTGCCCGGTATCAGAACGAGTTGGTTCTCAGACAGATCACTGCCGGGACGGGTATCCACCACCCGGCCCACGGTTTCGTATCCGGGAACAAGCGGATACGCCAATCCGGGGAAGAACGGCATGGAACCTTCAAACAGCCGCTTCTCCGTGCCCGTGCTGATGCCGCTCCAAAGGGATTTCACGACAATATCGCCGTCTTCCGGTTCAACGAGCGTGAGCTGCCGTACGTCCACGTGTTTGGGCTCTTCAAATAGGACTGCCTGCGTCTTCATTCCGATTGGCAGGTTGGCTGGGGCCAAGCTGCGCTCCTCCTCATTGTCATAATAAATGGACATATAAGAGTGTCAATTATAATTTACACATTAGAGGCGCCCGAAACATCAGGCCTGGGCAACGGCAACCGTTCCCAGCATTGGCCGGCGGCAGCGCCGTTTTTTCACGCTCCGGAAACCGGCTTTTTCCAGTAAAATTCTGATTTCGTTGAATGAACGGCAGAAGCCGCCACCCATGGCCATCAGATAGATCGAAAAGTAGGCGGCCGCGATCCGTTCCGCCGACCCGCGCCCGGCCATCGGCTCGGCGACCACGATCGTGGTGCCGGATTTGACGCTGTTTTTGATGTTGATCAGAAGCCGCATGACCGTATCGTCATCGTGATCGAAAAGGACCCGGATCAGCGTGACGCCGTCATAGCCGGATGGGATCGGATCGGTAAAAAAGTTGCCGCCATGGCAACGACCGCGGTCCATCAGGCCGCGGGCGGCCAGGCGCTCTCCGGCCCGTTCGGCGACGGCTGGGAGGTCGAGCAGACCGATACGAAGATCAGGATGTTCGCGGGCAAGGCTCTCGAGAAAGATTCCCTCGCCGCCGCCAATGTCGAGCACGGCGGTGCACGCTTTGAAATCGAACGCCGTCAGGATGTCTTGGGACAGCATGACCTGGCTGGAACTCATGACGGCGGAATAGGTCCGGGCCGATTCGGCCGTCACTGCCGTGCCAGACCCGTTGACATAGGTCCAAAAGGTGTTGAGCTCGCCGCCGCCCGGACCGTTTCTAAGCAGTTTAAGCGGATCCGAGAGGTCCCTGTAAAACAAGGCATGGTGCCGGATCATCGTTTGAATACCCGGATCGGACACGACCACGGAACCGAAATCATCGAGCGCACATTCGCCGGTGTCCAAACGGGTCGTGAGCTGAAGGCATTCGGTCGATTGCAAAAAGGCGCGCATCCGATCTATCGGAATGCGCAGCGCGGCAGACAAGGCATCGGGTGTTGCCGGCGATTTTTGGAGCCGGGTCAACAAGCTGGTCTCAAGGGCTGCAAACAGGACCTGGCTTTGAACAAATCCGCTCATGATCGACAGCAGGTCGGCCGCCCGCCGGTTTGCGTACCACCTTGTGAATGGAAAGCGGTCCAGCGCCGCGCGGAACGACGGATTGGCGAGTGCGGATTGGCGCCACAGCCGGAGCCTGTCCCGCGTTCCCCGCCGCGGTGGTGCGTCAAGCGCCAAGGGTCCGTTGTCGGCCGAAATCGACATGGGCGGTCAGGCCGCCGACTGGGCCAGCTTTTTGGGCACCAGCCGTTTTGCCTCTGCCAGGATCAGGTCGCGCAGCATGCTCGATCCTTTGCACTCGGGAATTGCGTCCGCCGCGTTTTGCACCGTCTCCTGGAGCAGGGAAATGGCGCCGGTTAATCCGAGTTCGGCGACGGCGTTCGGGCGTTGATGCGCGGCGTCCTGACCGCATGGCTTGCCGATCTCGTCGATGTCCGCGGCGCTGTCGCGCAAGTCGTCGGCCACCTGATAGGCTGCGCCGAGGGCTTCTCCGAGAGCGTACCAGTTCTGCGGATCGGCGCCTGCGGCGATCGCGCCGGCGGCCGTGGCGCCCGTAAACAAGGCCCCGGTCTTGCTCCGGTGATAGTGGCGAAGGTCGATTTCCGGTTCGCTTTCCCAGGCCTGTCCGGCGGTGATCCCGTTGGGCATGCCCACGGCCCGCGCGATTGTTGCGATCAGCGGGGCGGTCCGGTCCGGCGCCGCGCTGCATTCGCGCGCCAGCGTTTCAAAAGCCAGAACAATCAGCGCATCGCCGGTCAAAACCGCGATCGGTTCGCCGTATGCAGCATGAACAGATGGCTTTCCGCGGCGGATATCGGCATCGTCGAAACACGGCAGATCATCGTGAACCAGGGATGCGCAGTGCAGCAGTTCGATCGCGGCGGCAGCGGCATCGGCCGCCTCCGGATGGCGGTCTCCCGAGGCGAGGGCAACGGCCAGGCACAAGCGCGGGCGAACCCTGGCACCGCCGGGAAAGACGGCATGGCGCATGGCGGCGCCGATCTTTGCGGGCTGGCCGCCTGCGGTCGCGAATGTGATGGCCCGTTCCAAGCCCCGGTCGATCCGTTTTTGCAAGTCCATTGCCATGCCCCTTGTGTCAAGACGTCGATACGGTGCATTATGTCAATTTAGATTGACACAACGGATTGGAATGTCAACGGATGTTGACGGGCAATGCGGATTGCAGGCGGTCGGACCGCACGATCGTCGTCGGTTCAGGCATGGGCGGATTGGCGGCCGCGCTCCGCTTGACCGCCGCTGGACGGGACGTGCTTGTGCTGGAGCGTCAGGACGCGCCTGGCGGAAAGGCCCGGCTGGTTCCGGTCGGCGACGTCAAGGTGAACGGCGGTCCCACCGTCTTGACGATGAAGTGGGTTTTTGACGATCTTCTGGCAGGCGTCGGCGGCCGTCTTGAAGACCATGTGCGGCTGGTTCCCGCCGCGCTTTTGGCCCGCCATTTCTGGACGGATGGCACGCGGTTCGACCTTTATGAGGACATCGATCGGAGCGCGGCTGAAATCGAAACCGTGTTTGGGGCAAAAGATGCGGATGGGTACCGGCGGTTCTGCGCTGACGGCGCCCGGGTGTTCGGCCTTTTGAAAGACACGTTCATCGATGCGCAGCGGCCGAACACGATCGAACTGATCCGGCGGATCGGGTATTCCAGGCCCGGCGACCATATCGCGCTACGGCCGTTCTCAAGCCTTTGGTCCGCGCTGACCGGATATTTTCAAGATCCGCGGCTTCGGCAACTCTTTGGACGATATGCGACCTATTGCGGGTCGTCACCGTTTCTTGCGCCCGCGACCTTGATGCTGGTGGCGCATGTGGAACAGGCCGGCGGCTGGCGGATTGACGGCGGCATGCACGGGCTTGCACGGGCGCTTGCCGACGCTGCCAAAGGCGCCGGCGCCGAGTTCCGGTTCGATGCCGATGTGGCGGAAATCGCGACCGACGGGGGGGCGGTGACCGGGGTGAGGCTACGCGACGGCGAACTGTTGAGGGCCACATCGGTGATCTACAATGGCGATGTGTCCGGGCTTGCGCCAATGCTTCCCGCAGGGCGCCGGTCTGATGTTCCGTCCGTTCCCCGACACAATCGTTCGCTCTCGGCCGTGGCGTTCTGCATGCACGCTGAACCGGCCGGTGTGCCGCTTGCCTATCACACCGTTTTCTTCAACGAGGACTACAAAGCCGAGTTTGAGGACCTTTTTGAACGGCGCCGGATCAGCAAAACGCCCACCGCCTATATGTGCGCGCAGGACCGGCCGCATGACGATACGCCGGCCGGGGGCGGCGCAGAACGGCTTCTATGTCTGATCAATGCGCCGGCCACCGGCGACCAATCCTATCCCGACAGCAGCGAGATCGACCAATGCCTCGACGCAACCTTGGCGCTCATGACCCGGTGCGGTCTGAAACTGGATCCGGCGCAGATGGTGTCGGTGGCCACAGGACCGGTCCAGTTCCACACGCTCTTTCCGGGCAGCGGGGGCGCGATCTACGGGCCATCCACCCACGGGATGATGGGCGCATTCAACAGGCAATCGGCGCGGACGCGCCTAAAGGGGCTCTATCTCGCGGGGGGGACAGTCCATCCGGGACCGGGCGTTCCGATGGCCGCCCTTTCCGGGAAGCTGGCGGCGGAGTTGCTGGTGTCGGACCAAGGTTCGATGCCCTCGTCCCGCCCGGCGGGTACCTTTGGTGGTATGTTGACGGCTTGAGCGGTTGCGGCCGGTACGGCCTTAGCATCATTTCCTTCGTCGGCTCCGTGTTCTCGCCCTACTACGCCTGGAGCGGCCGGAAGGACCCCGACAATCACATCTGCATGAACGTGGCGCTCTACGCGCCGCGGACCCACCGGTGGTCGATGACCGAACGGGGCCGGTCGGCGATGTTCCGGGACGCGTTGTCCTTTCACATCGGACCAAGCTCCCTGGAGTGGTCTGGCGATGAGCTGCTTTTGCGGTTTGACGAGATCGCGGTTCCCCGGCCGCCATCGGAATGGGCGCCTGTGCGGCTGAAGGGCACGGTTCGGGTTCGTCCAAAGGCGGTGACCGGCAAGGTGTTCGACATCGACGCTGCGGGCGCTCATCGCTGGTGGCCGATCGCGCCGCTGGCCGACATGGAGGTCAGCTTTGATGCAGGTGGTGTCGACTGGCAGGGCCATGGTTATCTCGACAGCAATTGGGGCACCGAGCCGCTCGAGACTGCGTTCCGTGATTGGGACTGGGCGCGTGGCGTGCTGCCGGACGGCCGCGCGCTACTGCTTTACGATACGCGCCGCCTTGACGGTTCAAGGGCGTGTCTTGCCTACGCGGTGTCAGATCGCGGTGATTTTGAGGAATGGCGGGCACCCGAAGCGCGCAGGATGAAACGGGGCTTTTGGGGCATCACACCTCACGTTCACCACGATCCGGGTCATATGCCCCAACTTCTCAAGACCCTGGAGGACAGCCCGTTCTACAAACGATCGGTCGTCCGCACACAGATTGAAGGACACCCCGTTGACCTGATGCACGAGGCATTATCGGGCACCCGGTTCGCGCATCCTGTTGTCAAGGCGATGCTGCCGTTTCGCATGCCGCGGCGGTCTGGGACGTGGAGCCGATAAAGTCGGCGCTCAGGTTTTTGGCGGGGCCGCGTGATCGGATGCTGACCGTTCGTTTTCCTCCGCCTCTCGTCTTTCTCGTTCGCGAATGTCACGGTTCACGGACCAGTATTGCCAGGTGAGAAACGCCAAAGCGCCGCCAAAGACGAGCAGGAGTTCGATCAGCGCGTAATCAGCCATTGCTGACTTGGGCCGGATCCGCGCCGCGGCGCCGGAGTTCGGACGACAGCATCAACTCCACCATCCGTGTCGCTTTTGCCGTCAGTCCGCGGATATCGGCGTCATCGTGCACGGCCGCCGCATCGACCATGAACTGCGTTGTCGGGTGCGCGGGCGTGGTGGCCACGGATTGGAACAGCCAAGGCGTCGCAGCCGCCTGGGCGACAAGGGCCAGCTTTCGTTTTTTGGACGTAACGCCGCGCCGCGCGACGCTGTCGTAACCGTTTTTGGCGATTTCCTGGCCGATCTCTTGGTAAATCAGGGCGGCGCTGTAGATGGCGAGGCGGCAGCTGGGCGGGAGTGCGGCGATGCCGGATTCGGCCCGTTTGTAAAGCCGGTCCGCGTTGACAAGCAGTCGTTCGACCACCGATTTGAGATCCGTCGAGGATTTCGGCGCGGCGATGAATGCGTCCGGATCGATCCCGGCGCCCCGCATCCAGTCCTGCGGCAGGTAAAGGCGTCCGCGGCGTGCATCCTCGCCCACGTCCCGCGCGATGTTGGTCAATTGCATGGCAAGCCCGAGATCGGCCGCACGGGCCAGCGCATGTCGATCCGATACGCCCATGATCATCGACATCATCACGCCGACGCTGGAGGCGACACGCGCGGCGTAGGCGGCCAAGTCGTCCAGTGTGTCATAGCGGCGGGCCTGGGCGTCCCAGGCAAAACCCTCGGCCAGTGCGTCCGGCAATGCTTTGGGGATGCCGAAATGCGCGACAACCTCGGCAAAGGCGCGGTCTTCGACATAGTCCTCCGGGTGTGCGGCGTAGATCCGCTCTGTTCGGACCCTTAGACGCCGGAGCCCGTCGTTCACACACGGGCTTTCGTCGATCAAATCGTCGGCTGCACGGCAATAGGCATACAAAGCGCGGGCGGCCACCCGCGTGTGCCGGGGCAGCAGGCGTGAAGCCACCATGAAGGACTTGGAGCCATGCCGGATCGCCTGGTCACAGCCCAGCTGCAAAGACCGGTCCAGCCGAAAGTCCCTAGCTGAGCTGGCTGGCATGGGGAACCACCGTGTCGAGAATTTTGGCCGACGAAACCACTCCGGGGAGACCTGCACCCGGATGCGTACCGGCTCCTGTCATGTAAAGGTTTTTCAGTTCCTCGCTGCGGTTGTGCGGACGGAACCAGGCCAGTTGAAACAACACCGGCTCCATTCCGAAGGCCGCCCCCTTCAAGGACAGCAGATCATTCTGAAAATCCGGAGGTGTCATCAGCCGCGACGTGACCACATGTTGGCCCAATTCCGGCAGGACGGTCGCCTCCAGATAGGACTGCAGGCGTTGCCGGTAAGGCTCGGCAGCTGTGAGCCAATCGATGCCGCTTTCCATATTGGGCACGGGCGAAAGCACATAAAAGCTGTCACACCCGTCCGGCGCCATGCACGGATCAGTCTTTGTCGGGCGGTAGAGATACAGGCTGAAATCCTCGGCCAGGATCTTGCGGTCAAAGATGTCCGTCAAAAGGCTTTCGTAGCGCGGTCCCATCAAGATCGTGTGGTGATCGACGCTGTCGTACTTCCGATCGGTGCCGAAGTACCAAACGAACAGGCTCATGGAGTGCTTGGCCCGTCCCAGGCGTTTTGCAGTCCAGCGCCGGACGCCGTTTTTCCTGAGCAAATGCGCATAGGTCCATCCGGCGTCTGCGTTGGACACGACAATGTCGCTTTTGATCTCGATGCTGCTGTCCAGCCGGACGCCGGTCGCGGTGCCGTTTTCCGTCAGGATTTCATCGACACTTGCATGTGTGACCACCTGCCCGCCCTGGTCCTCGATCAGGTTGACGATGCCTTCGACCAGCGCGTGCGTACCGCCCATCGCATAGTGAACGCCGTATTCCTTTTCCAGATAGGAAATCAGGCTCATAATTGCCGTGGTTCGCAGCGGATTACCACCGATGAACAGCGGATGGAAACTGAGCGCAACCCGCAATCGGTGATCCTGGACATATTTGCTGACCAGTTTGAAAACAGACCGGTCCGCGCGGCGGCGGGCCAAAACGGGCATGATGGAAAGAAGTTTCGGGATCGTCCCGACCGGTGTGTCAATCAGCTTGACAAACCCGGCTTCGAAACACCGCTCGCTCTCTTCCAGATACCGGGAGTATCCGTCGACATCGGACGGATTCAGCCGCGCGATTTCCGAGCGCATCCAGTTTGTGTCGGCGGACGGCCGGAAGGTTTCGCCGCAGGCGTAGCGGATCGTATAAAACGGGTCCAGACTGACCAGTTTGACGTCATCGTGAAGGTCTTTGCCGCAGGCCTGCCATAGTTCTTCAAAGACAAAGGGCGCGGTGACGATTGTTGGTCCCGCATCGAAGGTGAACCCGTCCTGCCGGAACCTGCGGGCGCGCCCGCCCGGTTGCTCCAACCGTTCCAACACGGTGACCCGGTAGCCCCTTGCGCCGAGACGGGCTGCGGCCGCCAGACCGCCAAATCCCGCCCCGATTACAATGGCATGCGGCCGTTGATCATCGGCGGGCGTCGAAAACAGCGCGGGAGAGTGATGTGTCATGATTAATTGACGGTACTTTATGTCAGCCTTTTTTGGCAAGGCGCTTGTTTTGCGGCTCCGCCGCAGGTGCGTTGAGATCGTCCCGGATGATCTGAAAGACGACACCGGGATCGACTTCATGCACAAGATGCCCGCCGTGTTTCACGGATGCGGCCTGACCGCTCGGCAAATACCGGGCCGCGGACCGGGACACACGGGCAGGAACCATCGGATCATCGGCCGCCGAAATCAGATTGACGGGTGTTTGGATGTGAGAAAGCTTCGCGATGAGCGGATCGAGATCCCAATTCGCCATCATTCCGAGCGCGCCTTTGACGTGGGACGGATGGCTGATCAGAAGCCGGTAACAGTCGATCCCGTCCCTGTCGATCGTGGACCCGGTGCCTTTCAATAGCCGGGTGACCAGCCCGCCAAGGCGCGCATGCAATGCCACCGCGCCAGAGGTGAAGGGGTTGAAAAACAAAATCTTGGCCAGCGGTGACAAGATCGAATTGCCGGGGATGGCTTCCAGTGCGCTGTTGATGCCGAAGACTTTCTTGGGCGTGATTTGGCCTTCAAGGCACATGTGCAACAGGATCGCGGTTCCCGCTGAATGCCCTATGCAGATCGCCGGTGCACGGTCGATTGTGGCAAGAAGACCGGACAATGCGTTGGCCATTCCAGGCAGTGTCAGATCGCGCCGCCGGGTGCCGCGCGTGAAGCCGTGGCCTGGAAGATCGGGAACAAACACGCGCCAATCTTTTGCCAGAAGCGGGGCAAGGCCGCGGAAGGAATGGGAGGCGGCTCCGGTGCCATGGACCAGCAAGCAGGCGGGGGCGTTTTCCGGCCCGAGGACTTGCACATGCCAAACAAGATGGCCTGATCGCACAAACCGGCTCGTTTCCCGCAAGGGCCACTGTTGTCCCTCGCGGTCCCAGTCGAGCGCGCCGCCGACAGGTGTCATCCGTGCTGGTCCGAAAGGTACCGGCCCACGATTGTCGATACGGCCGTGGCCGACACATGCGGAAGCGCGCAATAATCGGCGCGCATGGCTTGGGCAAGGTCTTTGGCCGCCGGACGCGGGCGCGCCGCAATGTCGATCAGAACGGACCGGAACCCTTGAACGGCCCCGGCTTCGGCGAGCTTTCTGGCATCTGCGGCCGCCTGCTTCCGGTCCGGCCTGCCGTCCAGCGCAATGTTCCCGTTGCCATCGGTCAGATACACGATCAGCGGCGTTTGCCCGCGCTGACGCGCCTGACCGGCCAATTCCAGCGAGCGTTGAATACCGTTTGCCAATGGTGTCGGTCCACCGCCTGGAAGCCCTGTCAGGCTGCGTTTGGCGCGGACGAGCGACCGTGTCGGTTCCAAAAGAGTTTCGGCGTGCGCGCCGCGGAAGGCCACAAGGGCGACATTGTCCCGGCGCACATAGCAATCGGCCAGGAGAAGTTCGATGGCGCCTTTCGCTTCGGCCAGCCGCGCAAGGGCGGTGGATCCGGAGGCGTCAACCGCGAAAATCGCCGTGGATTCCGACCTGTGCCGATAGCGGATATACTTGAAATCGCTTGGCAAGATCCGGATCCGGGTGTCTTTTGTCCAGCCTTTTGTTTTTAAATCCCGATTGCGAATGCGTTGCCATGGAATGGCTGTGCGCAAGGTCGCACTGATGTCAGGACGGGCGCCATCATATGGCGGGCGACTGGAATGTCCCACCGGCCGGCCGCGGGTACTGCTGTTCTTTTGGGCGCCCGATTTGCCGGTCTTGGCCTGGGCTTGCGCCTTTGCGGTTTCCGGCCGGCGGATCTCATCCACGATCCGGTCGGATGCCGCCTGCGCACTCACAGCCATGTCGGCCAGCAACTGGTCCAGGTCGATCTCCCGTGTGTCTTCTGACGTGTCTTCGGGCCGCGCGTCGGTAGATGGCCGGCCGGTCTGGTCCGGCGGCGGCGAGGGATCGGATGCCTGATCCTCGATGGTTTGGGAGCTATCGTCCGGTGCCGTCAGATTGAGACAAAGTCTCATCGCATCGCGCACATGAACTGGCGTTACGTCAGGCGCGCCATCGCATTGCGCCAGAATGCCTGCGACCTCGGTTGTGTGTAACAGTTTGCGGAGCGGTGCGCCCGGCAAGAGGGCGGTTAATTCCGCCAGTCCCAACAGCGCATCCTGTGACATGCACTGACCAACCGGTGCGCCGCCGTTCTCATTTGATGTCCTGGCTGGCTTTGGGTTTTCAGCGTCCACGTCCCGGATACTAATGCCTTCCAGATTGACATCCAGCGCAAGGCGATCCGCCAAAACAGCCGGCAGGCACTCGGTGTCGTCGGCCGCTTCGTCCAGGGCAATCAGGACAAACCGGGTTCTGTGGCTGTGTCCATCGCGGTCGCAGATTGTGGCGGCCTCTAGGGCGGCCGCGATGAGCGCTGCGATGGGGGGTTCCAATCTTTCGGCCATCGGCAAGATGACGACACCGCCATCCGCCCGCGCCAGAACGCCTTTTTCATACAGCGGCCGGCCAGCTTGCAGCGTTGCTGCAATGTTCAGCCCGCCGAGCAGGGCTTCGGCGGAAACGGACGCTGGAATCCGGACGGATTCTGAACCGGAGCCGAGACGCTTCCTAAGCTGTGCAATCCATGCGTCGCGAACGGGTCCGGCCGAACACCGGATCCGGATGCCGATGCCCTTTGGGGTCGCTCTTGCAGCGCTTTGACAGTCCGCCGCCCTAACCGCCAAAACGTCAATTGCCTGCAGGGCGTCCTGCCAGGGCGTTTTGGTTTCGGAGGCAGGGCGTCTGATTTCAGGCATGTCCAACCGGCCTGTCGGTCATTTCGTCGATCGCACGGGTCACGCGGGCGACGGACCCGGCTTCGTCAAGCGGATCGCGGCGCAGACGGTGGCATAGCGCCATGGGTGCCACGGTCACGATATCAGACATCTTGACTTCATTGCGCTTTTCAAGCGCCGCATTGGCACGCGCGGCGCGCATCAAGGTGAGTTCGCCGCGCAATCCATCAACGCCAAGCCGGATACAGAGTTCCGCGGCGAGGGCCAGCGTCTGGTCCGTTACAGCCACCGCCGCAACACCCTTCCGGGCTGCCATGATACGCCGCTTGATGGCATTGTCGGCTTTCGCCCAGCGGTGGCAGAAATCGTCCGGATCGCGTTCGAATTGGTCACGCCGGCGAACGACCTCAACACGCGTGCTCACCTCGCGCGGAGATGATACGTCCACCGAAAGCCCGAACCGGTCGAGAAGTTGCGGCCGCAATTCGCCCTCTTCCGGATTGCCGCTGCCGATCATGATAAACCGTGCCGGATGGCGGACGCTCAAGCCCTCCCGCTCAACGACATTGACGCCGGACGCGGCAACGTCGAGCAGAAGGTCGACCAAATGATCTTCCAAGAGGTTGACTTCGTCGATGTACAAAAAGCCCCTGTGGGCTCTTGCAAGCAGTCCTGGCTCAAAAGCGCGTTCGCCGGACAACAACGCCTTTTCCAGATCCAAGGCGCCGCAGACGCGGTCTTCGGTGACCCCGAGCGGCAGGTCGACAATCGGCGTAGCGCGTTGGTGCCGGGCTGGTCTGCGGGGCGCGTTGCACACAGGGCAGTCTGCTGCCGGCCGGCCGGCTTCGCAATTGTACTGGCAGCCTTTGACGGTCGAGATTTTTGGCAAAAGGGCGGCCAGAGCGCGGACTGCGGTCGACTTTCCTGTTCCCCGGTCGCCAAAAACAAGCACACCGCCAAGACCGGGTTCCACGGCAGCCAGCAGGAGTGCGTGTTTCATTTCGTCTTGCCCGACAATTGCCGAGAAGGGAAACGGATTGGACATGGTGCCTCCGCGATACTGACGAGGTGCTGGCCCGTATCAGGTCAGAAAGTGTCAACTAGATTATACATATGCTTGTGGAATTCAACTGCATTGCGTATTGCGCCGGATCTAAAAATCCGCGATCCACGCTAAGACTGTGATGGCATTTTCGTCGACAAAATGAGCAAAAACAGCGAAATCCAAGCCTCAGACCATCCCGGTTCTGATGAAGGCGCGGCGCAGGTTTCAAGTCCGATTGTGTAAAAAAAAGTTTACAAATATGGTCTGCAGACCGACAATACGCGCATGAGGATCGGCACGACTGATCGTCTGAATGGGTTCAGATGTTCAAAAAGACCGGTTCCGGACGCGCTGGGAGGCCGGTCATGCAATTCGCCAATAACGTCGCCGCGCAAACGCCGTTGCTGGACACCGTGTCCACGCCGCGAGACCTGCGGGATCTATCGGACCTTCAACTCCGCCAATTGGCGGACGAATTGCGTCAGGATACGATTGCGACGGTGGCGAGCACGGGGGGGCATCTCGGCTCGACACTTGGCGTGATAGAATTGACCGTAGCCGTCCATGCCGTGTTCGACGCGCCCCGGGACAAGCTGATTTGGGATGTTGGCCACCAGGCCTACGCACACAAGATCCTGACCGGCCGGCGATCGCGAATGCCGACCCTTCGCAAGGAGGGCGGGCTGTCCGGTTTCACAAAGCGTTCCGAGAGCGCTTACGATCCGTTTGGTGCCGCGCATTCCTCAACCTCGATCTCGGCCGGCCTCGGATTTGCGGCCGCCCGCGAGCACGGCGCGGACACTGGCGATGTCATTTGCGTCATTGGTGATGGGGCGATGTCGGCCGGTATGGCGTACGAGGCGCTCAACAACGCCGGGTCGCTGGGGCATCGGTTGTTTGTCATCTTGAATGATAATGAGATGTCCATTTCGCCATCGGTTGGTGCAATTTCGGCGCATCTGGCCACTCTTTGCCAGAACAATCCGTCGATCGACCTCGACACGTTGACCCGGCGCGGCGCAAATCTGGAACCGCTCGAACCTGATATGGACAGAGCACGACGTGCGGCCGGTGACGGCGCTCTTGCAAACAACCTGTTCGAACAGTTGGGTTTCAGCTATCTCGGTCCGATCGACGGCCACAATCTCGACCACCTGCTGCCGTTGCTGCGAACCGTAAAATCGCATGCCCGGGGCCCGGTTCTGATCCACGCGATTACCCGCAAGGGTGCCGGATACGCGCCGGCCGAAGCGTCCACTGACAAATACCATGGCGTGGGAACCTTCAATCTGGTCACCGGCGCGCCGACCGCAAAAAAGGCGTCGGTCCCCGCGCCCACCTACACCAAGGTCTTTGGTGATGCTCTTATCGAGGAAGCGCGCCGCGACACGGCAATTGTCGGTATTACTGCTGCGATGGCATCCGGTACCGGGATCGCAAGTTTCGCCAAGGCCTTTCCCGAACGCAGCTATGACGTCGGCATCGCGGAACAGCATGCCGTGACATTTGCAGCCGGTCTTGCGGCCGGCGGAATGCGCCCTTTCTGCGCCATCTATTCCACCTTCTTGCAGCGGGCCTATGATCAGATTGTCCATGATGTTGCGCTTCAGGGGCTGCCGGTTCGGTTCGCGATCGACCGTGCCGGACTGGTCGGCGCCGACGGGCCGACGCATGCAGGATCCTTTGACATCGCGTATTTGGCCAATTTGCCGGGCTTTACGGTAATGGCCGCCGCTGATGAGGCGGAACTCGTTCATATGGTCGCCACAGCCGCGGCCTTTGACGATGGACCGATCGCGTTCCGCTACCCGCGCGGCGAGGGCGTTGGCGTTGAATTGCCCGAGCACGGCCTGCCCCTTCAAATCGGCAAGGGCCGCATTGTGCGCGAGGGGCGGAGCATTGCGCTGTTGTCCTTGGGAACGCGGCTGGCCGAGGCGCTTGAAGCGGCAAGGCTCCTGGAGGCGCGCGGTCTGTCCGCAACCGTTGCCGATGCCCGATTTGCTAAACCCCTCGATCACACGCTCATCGACGAGTTGGCGCGCGGCCACGACGTCTTGGTGACCATCGAAGAGGGCGCGATTGGCGGATTTGGATCTCATGTGCAGCAGCACTTGACCAATACGGGTCTGCTGGATGGCGATGTGCGCTTTCGCGCCATGACGCTCCCCGATATCTACATCCAACACGCCGCGCCAAAGGCCATGTATGAGGCTGCGTGCCTAAATGCTGTTCATATTGCCAAGACTGCGTTAGCATGTCTTGAGGGCGCGCAAGACCTGCGCGAAGTCTCCATCAATCTGGTGCAAGTTCCTTAGCCGGTCCGCACTCTGATGGACGAAAGCTGTACGAGACGGGTGCGGCGGGAGTGTTGCTGAACCACAGCAGTGTCGCGGTCTTTGCCAAAATCGCGCACACGGGGTTCTTTGTTCGCAGGTCAGGCGCGCTTTGGGGAGGTGTCTATGACCGATGACGGCGGGGAGGCAGATACGCCCGGGGAGGAAGCGGGGAAAATGGCCGGCCAGGCGCCGGACCGGCATCCCCTCGATCGCGGCTTAAATACTGGTTCCTCCTCCGGTTTCCGTGATTTGCTGGAACAGGCAATTGAACACCATGTCATTGACGAGGTGGTGAGCCATCACGACAAGGAACTCCTGGATGCGGTGAGGGAGCGCGCGGCCGTCAGAGCAAACGCGTTGTTATACAAGGGTGTTCTTGCCGCGCTGTTGGAAACCAATCCCAACCGGTTTCAAAGGCTGCTGGAACGGCTTGCCGCCAGCAAAATGCCGATCCTGGATATTTGCGACGATCTTGTGCTTCCGATCGCTCACGAATTGGGCAGGCGATGGTCCGACGATACGGAAAGCTTTGTCACGATCGCTGTGGCGATGTCGCGTCTGCAGCGGTTTGTCACCGAATTGATGGCAGCCCGGCGGGGCCTTATCGCTGTCCAGCCCGATAAACGCGCATTGTTTGCCAGAATGCCTGGAAACAAACACACGCTCGGTATTTCAGTGATCTCGGCCTGTTTTGCCGAGGACGGATGGATTGTCGATGGCGGCTCGGACCTGGAAATCGGACCGCAGACCAAAGATTTACTAAAAAAAACCAACTATGCGTTTTTCGGCTTGTCTGTGGGGTCCTTGTGCAGTCTCCATGATGTGAAAAACGTGCTGAGCGACGCCAGAACATCGGTTCCCGGCTCAAGGTTGTGCATCGGCGTCGGTGGCCCGGGCCTGATTGGGCGCGGCGGCATGTTTGTGGAGATGGGCGCCGATTTTGAAGCGACAGACTTGCGGCGGGCGATATCGACCGCAGACGGGATGATGCACTGAGAGCTCGTCAAAACAGCGCGTTCGACACCGCGCCATGCGCCTGAACGCTTGAAGTGGCGGCGGGTGCGCCCCAAAACCTGCAGATTGAAAGAGCTCCGTTAGGCCGGCAAATGATGCCGCCTGGCAGCCCCTAGCGATCGCGAGACCGTCGGCCGGACACAGGACGGCCAAACCAAGGCAGGAACGCACACCAGCATTGCGAGGTCGATGACATGAGTGGACAAACAGCCAGGCGTTTGTTGTGTCTGATTTTTCTCGTTCTTTGTGGCGGCCCTGCCTATGCCGAAGAGCTGGATCTTGAACTCGTCCTCTTGGCCGATGCAACGGGCTCGATCGACGAAGCGGAGATCCGGTTTCAGCGCAAGGGGTATGCGGATGCGATCACCGATCCGGCGGTTCTTGCCGCCATCCTCGACAATGCCTACGGCAAAATCGCCGTCACCTATGTTGAGTGGGGGGATTACACGTCCCAACAGGTCGTCGTCGATTGGACTGTGATCGACGGGCCGGAGGCGGCGGAGCGGTTTGCCGCGGAACTGATGGAAAAGCCCCGGCTTGCGTTTGGCCGAAACGCCATCGGTGCGGCGTTATTGAAGGGCAAGGAACTGATTGACACCAATGCATATACTGGGCTGCGGCGTGTGATCGATCTTTCCGCCGACAGCGCCAACAACTGGAACGGTCCGCCCATTTCAGTTGCGCGGGAAGAGGTGGTCCGGGCCGGCATTGTCATCAACGGCCTGGCTGTCCTTTGCCGGCATTGTTCGGGTCGTCCGGTCAGCTACGATCTGGAGGCGCGGTTCGCCGACGAGATCATCGGCGGACCCGGGTCGTTCGTGGTCACCGCCGACAGTTCCGAAACATTCGCTGATGCGGTGCGAAAGAAGCTCATTTTAGAGATTGCAGGCCGCACGCCGCCCGGTTCACCTGAAACCCGATATGCCGTCAACAGGTAGTTTGGTCCCGATTTTCCGGGAAAAGTCGCTCTGGCTGTATTGCGCGGCTGTTGCAGCGATGAAGCTCGAACCGGCAGAACGGGGCCCCGGCGGCCGAACAGGCGGTCTCGGTGACCCTCACATTCGGGTCCACCAGAACCTGGAACAAGCGCGCAAAGACGGCGCTGTGCCAGGCACAGAGCGGGTGGCCCGCCGCTTCTCCGGCGATCAACGGATTGTCCTTGAGGCAAAACACAACCGGCCGATAGGAGGCGATCCTGAAGCTGCCGGAACCGGCAAAGGTCCAGGCGTTCTTGGCGATGGCCCGTGCCAGCAGCGGACCGGAAACTGCGCCCGGCAGGATTTTGAGTATTTGCTGCGCCGTTTTCGGGATCCGGTGCGCAAGAATGTAATTCGCCGTGCCCGTTCCGGCGGCTTGACACAAGGTCTGCGCTTTGCCGGGCAACTCGTGCCGGATCAGATTGTGAAACCGGGCAACGGGCGCTTCGTCGATCAATCCACTCATATCCGGAAGAACGGCAATTCCGGCCTCATCCAAAAGGCGAGCGCACAGGCCTCGGCCGCCGATTTGCTCCAACGGCACAACAAACTGAGTGAGGGCGTTCGGTCCGATCTTGCCGCTCAGCCGGCGTTCGCCGGCCGTTGCCGTCGGGCACATATCATGCCTCTTCCTTCATTTGCTCAGTGCCGCCGCCGCAGGCCATGGCCGCCGCCGCAGTCTTCCGCGCCGCCGCCCGCTCCTTGCCCTGAAGCTTCAGTGCTTCCCGGCGCTCGGCCGCCCGTGCAGCCCGGTCGGCTGCCGATTCCCAATCCGCCAACTGGGCCTCGGCCAGCGTGCGGGTCTCATCGAAGTCGAAGTGCACCCTGTCTTTGGATTGCGGGCCCCAATATCCGGCCTTGCCGAGATCGTAGAAGGTCCGGGCAAAACCGGCCTTCAAGAACGCCTTGAGACAGCCCAGAAGATAGCGCCTGCGGAAGCCGGTGCCGCGCCAGGGATAGTGGAACAGGGCTTTTTGCATGTAGAAGCGGCGATAATTCTTCATCACGCCGTTCAACAGCTCGCCCCGGCTCATGGCGGCCGGTTTCATGATCGGTGTGACGAAATTGTATTTGGAAAAGTCGAACACCTCGACCTGGTCCCGGATTTCCTGGAACAGCGGCGTGAAAGGCCAGGGCGTATACATCGCCCAGTTGGCGAGATCCGGCTGCCAGTCCCATGCCATCTGATAGGTTTCTTCCAGCGTCTGCTCGGTTTCGTTATCAAGGCCGACGATGAATTGGGCTTCCACGAAGATGTCGGCCTCCCGCAACAGCCGGATGGCTTCCTTGTTGTCGGCGACTTTGGTTTCCTTGTTGAACTGGTCCAGCTTGAGCTGGGCGGCGGCTTCCGTGCCGAGACTGACATGGACCAGACCGGCCTTGCGGTAGAGCGGCAACAACTCCTTGTCGCGCATGATGTCGGTGACCCGGGTGTTGATGCCCCACTTGATCTTTTCGGGCAGGCCGCGGGCGATCAGTTCCTCGCAGAACTGGACGAATTTCTTCCGGTTGATCGTCGGTTCCTCGTCGGCCAGGATGAAGAAACCGACATCGTGGTCACGCACCAGCGTCTCGATCTCGTCGACGACTTTCAGCGGATCGCGCACGCGGTAGTCGCGCCAGAATTTCCATTGCGAGCAGAACGAGCAGGTAAATGGACAACCGCGCGCAAGGTTTGGAATGGCGACGCGTGTCCCAAGCGGCACATAGGTGTATTTTTCCCACTCCAGAATGCTCCAGTCCGGATCGATCGCGTCCAGATCCTTGACCGTTGATGCGGCCTGTGTCGCAACAATCCGGTTGCCTTCCTTAAAGGCAATCCCCTTGATTGTTCGGCGGTCTTCCGGCCAACGGCCGTTGTCGATGGCGCGCATTAGCTCGATGACGATTTCCTCACCTTCGCCGCGGACGATGACGTCCACCCAGGGCGCTTCACTCAGGACCTGCTTGTACATGAAGGTGGCATGCACCCCGCCCAAGACCCGGACGGCGTTTGGAGCTTGTTCGCGCGCGATTTCAAGAATGCGTTCGGCGGCATAAATGGACGGCGTGATCGATGTCACGCCAACCACGTCCGGCGCGATGTGCCGGATCTGCGCCCGCAACGCGTCGTCGTCCAGATCATTGGTCATCGCATCGATGAAGTGGATGTCGTCGAACCCGGCGTTCTTGAGACTGCCGGAAAGATAGGCCACCCAGGCCGGTGGCCAGCTGCCCGCGATTTCCGCCCCGCCAGAATGGTAATTGGGGTGAACGAACAAGATGCGCATCGCGGTCACCTTTCTTTGACTGTCAATTTAGATTGACACGTAGTATGTCAATTAAAGTTGACTTAGATCAATTCGGGGAACTGCGAATGCCGGATTTGGCCAATTGCCTGCGACGGTCAGGCAACACGCGATGACGAGAGCCGGATTGGCCGCGCCACGTGTCTTTCCATGTCTGTAATGCACGTCACATTTTGCGCACCGGCCGGCACGGGCCGCCTCACCGAAACGGCACAACAACGTCATGGCAATATGATTTGAAGTCGATCCGCCAGGCTGACCTAATCGCGGGCACCACATGGAGGGCGCTTTCCCATGAGCGACGGGTTGCTTTATCTGGCGATGTTTACGGTCTGCTACACGCTTGTCGCCAAACAGCTGTCGGCAACGATCTTCACTGCCCCCATGGTGTTTTTGGGATTTGGGTTTGTTCTGGCGCAATTCGGTTTCATGCCGGTGGCCCAGGCGGAAGCGCTTTTGCACATCGTGGCCGAACTCGCATTGATCATCCTGCTCTTTCTCGACGCTGCACAAATCGATCTGCAATTGTTGCGGAAACGGTTCGTCTGGCCTTTGCGCATGCTCATGATCGGGTTGCCGCTCGCCATCGGGATCGGAACACTGGCCGCATGGCCGTTTCTGGGTGTTTATCCGGTCATCGTGGCGGCGCTGGTCGCCGCGATCCTGGCGCCAACCGATGCGGCGCTGGGCCAGGCGGTGGTCACCAATCCGGCGGTCCCCGAACGCGTGCGCCGTGCCCTCACGGTCGAGAGTGGCCTGAATGATGGGTTGGCCCTTCCCGTGATCCTGCTTTTCGCCAGCCTCACGGCCGAAATGATGCAGCAGGACGCCACGAACTGGGTCCTGTTCGGCGTCCAGCAGGTGGTGTTCGGGCCCATCGTCGGCGGCGTCATGGGATTTGTTGGCGGCCACATGTTCCTGGCGGCCAAGCGGCGGCAGATGACATCGGTCACGATCGAAGGGATCGGGGCGATCGCGATGGCGGGCGGCGCCTATCTTGCGGCCGGTGAAGTTGGCGGCAACGGCTTTATCGCCGCGTTCGTCGCCGGCCTTTTCTTCGGCAACGTGGTGAAAGGCCAATGCGCGTTCATCTACGAGTTCACCGAGAGCGAGGGGCAAATGCTGACCTGGGGCGCCTTTTTCCTGATCGGCCTGGCGCTGCTGCCTCAAGCCCTTGATCATCTCGATGCAGCGTCGCTTGCCATCATTTTGATCAGTCTTTTCGTGGTGCGCCCATTGGCGATTTGGCTGTCGCTGATTGGCACCGACGCGCGGCCGACGACCCGGTTGTTTTTTGGCTGGTTCGGTCCACGCGGCCTCGCAACGGCGCTGTTCGCGCTGTTGATCGTCGACCGCATTGATCACGCGTTGGGCGAGACGGTTTTGTTCCTGGCCATCAACGCGGTCTGGATCAGTGCCGTTCTACACGGGATTTCGGCCGTTCCGGCGGCCAAATGGTATGGCGCACATATCGCGAGATCGGGCGACAGCGCGGAAGCCCAGCCGGTTCCGCCAATGCGCCCGGGGTCAGGAGAATGAGCCGGCAGAGCGATTTGGGCAAACAGCTCCGGGCCATGCCGCCGGTTGCTTTGAACACGGGGGAGAAAAGATGACACCAACGTCCGTTGCCAAACTCAACGGTCTACCGGACCGAAAACCGCAATATGCCCTGGTCGGCGAAGTCGATCTCGTGGTCGTGCGGTTTAATGAGGAGATATCGGTCTTTTACGGCCGCTGCCTGCATCGCGGCGCGCTCATGTCGGATGGGTTTGTCGACGGCAAGAACCTGATTTGCGGTCTGCATTATTGGGACTATCGGCTCGACACGGGCGTCTCCGAGTATGCAAACGATGAAGCCTTGCCCAAGTTCAAATCCTGGGTGGAGGGGCACGACGTTCTGGTCGATGCGGATGAAATCGCGGCATGGGCTGACAACCATCCGCAACCCTTCAACCGCGAGGCCTATCTCGGGCTCTACGCCGACACCAGCCACGGCACGGAAGAAGAGCCCTATACCGGCTTGATCCAGCAATACGCGCGCGACGGCCTTTCCAAGACCGGGCATCACGGCAAGGTCGACGCCATGGGTGTTCCCCGGGTCCAGTTGCCGGATTGGGACGACCTGCAGATCCTGACCGCGCAGCTTCACCGCATGCCGCTTCTGGATGACGAGCCGGTCGGGACGGATGTCGTCATTGGGCCCAATGCGCAAAAACCTCTGCGGCTTAAAATTCCCCTGATGGTGTCGGACATGAGCTTTGGCGCTCTGTCGGAGCCCGCCAAGATTGCGCTCGCGCGCGGCGCGGACCTTGCCGGCACCGGAATCTGCTCCGGGGAGGGCGGCATGCTGCCGGAGGAGCAGGAGGCGAATTCCCGGTACTTTTATGAGCTGGCATCCGCGCGGTTCGGGTTTAGCTGGGAGAAACTCGCCAGGGTGCAAGCCTTTCACTTCAAGGGCGGGCAGGGCGCCAAGACGGGAACCGGCGGCCATCTGCCAGGTGCCAAGGTGAAGGGCAAGATCGCCGAAGTGCGCGGTCTTGATGAAGGTGAGGACGCCATTTCGCCGCCGCGGTTTCCCGATTGGACGGATTGCGGGCAGGTGAAGGACTTCGCCGATGAGGTGCGAAGCCGGACCGGCGGCATTCCGATCGGGTACAAACTGTCGGCGCAGCATATCGAAAAGGACATCGATGCCGCGCTGGAGATCGGTGTCGATTACATCATTTTGGACGGACGCGGCGGCGGGACGGGCGCTGCACCCATCATCTTCCGCGACAACATTTCGGTTCCGACCATTCCGGCCTTGGCCCGGGCGCGGCGGCATCTGGATACGTCCGGCCGGTCCGATGTGTCGCTGATCATCACCGGCGGGCTGCGCAAGCCGGCCGATTTTGTCAAGGCGATGGCGCTCGGGGCAGATGCAATCGCCCTATCCAATTCGGCCATGCAGGCGATCGGCTGCATCGCCATGCGGGCCTGCCACACCAACAACTGCCCGGTCGGGATCGCGACCCAAAAGCCGCATCTGGTCAGCCGGCTGGTTGTCGAGAAATCCGCGCGCCAACTGACCAATTTCTTCGAGGCGTCCGTCGGCTTGATGCAGGTGATGGCGCGTGCCTGCGGGTACCGGCATGTGTCGGAGTTCTCGCGTGAGGACCTGACGACGTGGAAAAAGGACATGGCGGATCTATCCGGCGTACCCTTCGGCGGCGTGCGGTGAGGCATTGACTGGACCCTCGGGACAGGGCCGAGGATGACGGTGGAGGGGTGTGGATGAACATGCCGGGTGTGAACATGCGGTTGGCTTCAAAGATCCGGATCAAGCCGCGATCTATCGTTCGTCATCCTCGGCCTTATGCCGAGGATCCAGCGGCGGTTTTGCGGACTGACAAACAAACAAGGAGGGGCGAGTGATGGGGACCGAGACCCTTGACTGGATTCGCGTGGCCCACGTCGACGAGTTGCCGGAGGGGCGCGTCAAAACCGTGACCGCGAAAACCACATCAATCTGCCTGTCGCATTTCGACGGTCAATGGTCGGCGATGGACAATCGGTGTCCGCACCAGGGCGGGCCACTTGGTGAAGGTTCGATCGAGACCGGGGTCGATGGCAAATGCTGGATCCGTTGCCCGTGGCACGGATGGGACTTCGATCCTTTGACCGGCGCGCCTCCCGGTGGACATGAAGACACCGGACAGAAGCTCTATCCGTTGAAGATCGAGAACGGTGACATCCTGATCGGTCTTGAATCAGAGCCCGAGCGGACCCGCACGGTTACCGATGTCATGGCCGAGACCATGGTCAATTGGGGCGTGAAGCGCGTCTTCGGCATGGTCGGTCACTCCAATCTCGGGCTTGCCGAAGCGCTCCGGCAACAGGTGAACGCCGGTAAACTCGGCTATGTCGGCATTCGCCATGAAGGCGCGGCCGCTTTCGCGGCCTCCGCCTATGGCAAACTGACCGGAAAGCCCGCCGCCTGCCTGACGATTGCCGGTCCCGGCGCGACCAATCTTCTTACCGGATTGTGGGACGCGAAAGTCGACCGCGCGCCGGTTCTTGCGCTCACTGGGCAGGTCCAGACCCAGGTGTTTGGGCCCGGTGCCTTCCAGGACATCGATCTGAAATCCGCCTTTGATGCCGTCTCGCGGTTTTCACAGCCGGTGTTAACGACCTCAAACCACTCCGAGCTGATGTCGCTGGCGCTTAAAACAGCGCTCATCGAACGCGATGTCGCGCATCTGATTTTTCCCGACGACGTCCAGACCATCGCGAGCAACACACCGGCGCACGGTCCGGAAGGACGAATAGGCGGTACCGTCGTTGTTCCGAATGCCGCGGATCTTGAAAAAGCCGCGGAACTGATCAACACCGCCAAGCGGCCGATCATCGTGCTGGGCTATGGCGCGGTCGGTTCACGCGAGAAAGTGGTCAGTCTTGCGGAAAAACTGGGTGCGCCGGTGCTGACCACCTTCAAGGGCAAAGGGCTCATTGCCGACAGCCATCCGAACGCGGCCGGGGTTCTCGGCCGGTCGGGCACCCCGATCGCCAGCTGGTTCATGAACGAGGCGGACTTGATCCTGTCCCTCGGCTCGTCCTTTGCCAATCACACCGGAATCGAACCGTCAAAGCCGATCATCCAGGTGGATTTCGAACGCATGCAACTTGGCAAGTTCCATCCGGTGGCACTGCCCATCTGGGGGGAAATCGGGGCGTTTTGCGATGCAGTTGGCCCAATGGTGTCAAAAGCCTCCGATGCGGCCGGTCAACTGGCCGAGCTTGAGGAGCGCTGGGGCATCTGGCGGGAGGAAAAACGGGCGCGGCTCGGCGAGGATCGTGGGCATGGCGTGCACTCCGCGGCCGTCTTCAAGGCGCTGACGGAACTTTGTCCCGAAGACGCCATTTTGCCCGTTGATGTCGGCAACAACACCTACTCGTTCGGTCGATACTTCGAGCCGCGCGGCCAGAGAATTCTCATGTCGGGATATCTGGGATCGATCGGTTTCGGGCTGCCGGCGGCTCTTGGGGCCTGGTGCGCGACACAGGATTTTGACGAATATGCCGGGCGGAAGGTGATTTCGATCTCCGGGGATGGCGGCTTTGGCCAATACGCCATGGAATTCACCACTGCGGTCAAATACGGGATGAACATCACGCATATCCTGTTGAACAACGGCGAACTCGGCAAGATCTCGAAGGAGCAGCGCGCTGGCGAATGGCCCGTTTGGGAGACAGGGCTTTCCAATCCCTCCTTAGCCGCGTTTGCCCGGTTGTGCGGCGGACACGGCGTCCGGGTCACCGAGAAAAGCCAACTTCATGATGCCCTGTCGGAGGCGATCGCGAATGACGGTCCGTCACTTGTTGAGGTGATGACGGACGCTGAGCTTGTTTGACCTGGGTCCGGCGGCCGGTGGCATTGGACAGGTCTGTTTCTGGAATTCAATAGGCGAAGGACGTTGTCATGCAGGCAAGTGTTTTTCTGATTGAGGCCGGACGATACTATCTGATGGTGGGCGCGCTCGTTGCGGTTGCCTTCCTGGGCTTTGGCATCGACCGAGTCGATCCGTCCGCCCGGGGCAGTTTTGCGTTCCGGCCGCTGCTCGTACCCGGCATCTGCCTGCTTTGGCCCTTGGTGCTGGTGCGCTGGGTGGCGCTGGAGCGGTCCGCCGGCGACGCGGAGGCGGATAAGTCATGAAGCGCCGTCACCGTACCATTCACGCCCGCGTGTGGTTCTTCCTCGCGGTGGTCCTGCCGCTGGCGTTTCTGACCATTCTTTCGATGCGCCAGACCACGCCCCTCGACCGCCCGGCCGTCTTGATTGAAGCCCCAGGCGGGGAGGTGGCCCGATGAGCGTTCAGTACAATACGGTCATCTGGAACCGGAACAAATATGTCTACGACGCGATCCTCCTCGTGGCGATCGTTCTTTATCTTTATCTCTATATCCGGATCGGCCCTTTCCAACAGGACATCACCCGGCCGATCGACGGCGCAACCTTGCGGATGCGGGCATTCGGCAGTTGTGCGTTTTTGATGCTGACGGTGATCTTGTGTATCGGGCCCCTGGCCCGGTTGGACCGCCGCTTCCTCCCGCTCCTTTACAACCGCCGGCATTTTGGCGTCATGACGGCTGTCATCGCGGCGGTTCATGCCAACTATGTGCTCGGCTGGTATTTCAACTTCAGTCCGACCGACAAATACGTCGCACTGCTGCAATCGAACTCCAGCTACGGCCAGGTTCTTGGGTTCCCGTTCGAGGCGTTCGGGATCGCGGCACTCTTGATCCTGTTCGTGCTGGCGGCCACAAGCCATGATTTTTGGTTGAGCTTTCTCGGTGCGCCGCTTTGGAAAGCGCTGCATATGATGATCTATGCGGCCTACGGCTTCGTCGTCCTGCATGTCGCGCTTGGCGCGCTACAGGGTCCGGCCGATCCGGTGTTCACGGCGATCGTCTCTGCGAGCGTCGTGCTGGTTTGTGGCTTGCATTTCGTTTCCGGACGGCGGGAAAGTCATGCCGACCGTATCGTCCCGCCAACCGGGGAGACACGGAGCTTCCAGGATGCGGGCTGGATCGTCGTCGGTGACGTCGATGAGATCGCGAATAACCGGGCCAAGATCGTGTCGGTGCCAGGTCACGACCGGGTCGCCGTCTGGCGCTACAAGGGCAAGCTCTCCGCCTTGAGCAACGCCTGCCAGCACCAGAACGGTCCGCTCGGAGAAGGCCGCATGATCGACGGCCTGATCACCTGTCCTTGGCATGGCTATCAGTACCGGCCCGAAGACGGCTGTTCGCCAGCGCCCTTTACCGAGAAGATCTCGACCTACAATCTGATGCGTGTCGGATCCACCATTTTGCTGGACCCCACGCCCCTGCCCCCAGGTACACCAGTGGCGCCCGTCTTGATCGGAGAAGAATCATGACGTTTGCTCCGCAGTCCCGTGAAACACCTTTCTTCGTGGGCTATCTCAACAAGGTGCCCGCCTCGCTCGTGGCGTTTCTCGGCGTGTTTTCCGTTTGTTTTGTGGCCGGCATGGGCCTGGCGGCGTTCATGCTGTCGTCGACCAACGAGGATCCGGGAGACGGTGCGTTTCGGTGGGGTATGCCGTTCGAGGAGACAGGAGTTCTCGAACTCAAGCCGTATCCTGTTTTCAGGGTCGATGGAGCGGACGGAGCGCCGCCGCGCACCTACATGTTGTCCGGTCAGGGCAAGCGTGGCGCGTTCGGGCCGGCGTATGAACATGAGGGCATGCCGGTTGTTCTGAAGGGCGTGCCGGTCAAGCGCGGCGACCTCACCATGATCCAGGTCGGCGGTGTGTCGGCGACAGAGGAGGGGGGCGGCGCGTTTGAAACGGCCGACCCGGAGTCACTCGGGCGGTGGCGGCTGACCGGCGAAATCTGTGACGGCAAGTGTTATGCCGGTGCCATGCGTCCCGGCCGGGGCTTGGCGCACAAGGCCTGTGCCGATCTGTGCCTTGCCGGTGGCATCCCGCCCGTGTTCGTCAGCACAGGCGCCGTCGAAGGGCGGACCTTCTTCATGATGACCGATCAAAACGGCGAGGTTCTCGGCGACGAAATCGACCCGCTTCTGGCCTTGTTCATCGAAATAGAAGGGGACGTCGAACGCCTCGACGATCTGTTGATTTTCAAAGCTGATTTTGAAACGGCGAGGGTCATACGATGAGCGCGGTAGGGGGGCGGTCCTGGACGTGGATCGCGGTTTCGGCGGTGATCTCGGCGCTGCTTGTTGTGGCAAGCTACTTTGTCTGGACCGAAGCCAACGCGCTGGCCCGGATGTTCGCCCGGGGCACGGTGTTGACCGATTTGCGATTTTTTATCGGATTTCTCGCCATCTTTATCTTTTTGTCGATCGCGGACCGATTGATCGGCTGGGCCTGGCGCCGGTTCGGCCCGGACGAGAGCGGACACGATTAGGCGCGCCGCTCACTCGCCCTCGACAATCCGCACCTTGTCCGGCCAGAACGCATAAAGCCCGTGAAGGTCCTTCGCGATTTCAAGGGGCACAGAATACGTCCAGGCAATCTCCTCACCGTTAAGGCCGGCATACCCTGCATCGCCCTTCACCGGACAATGGGTGGATCGGTCGATCGGATCAAATGCGACGCACAGATCCGCCTCGGGAACGTAGACGACCGGATCGTAGACGCTGCGGCCGATCTCAAAAACCCGTTTGGCGTCTGTCGTGTCGGCGAGCAGGGTCTCATTCCGGTAGACACGGATACGCCGCGGAACCGCCTTGATCACCATGACGTGGTTGGCGTTGGCTGGGTTCCGGATGGCGGTGTCAAATGCCGGGGATGCCAGTGTCGGGTCCACGGTCGGTTGGGCCTTGATTTGTTCGCTTGAGATCAACATCGGTCTTCTGCCTGCCAAATTCAATCGGATCGGAGTACACCAACCGTCACCGCCCCATAAGTGATGGCAGCAGCGTGGTGATCCACGGGATCGTCACCAACAGGGCCAGCCGGATGATGTCGGCGAGCCAGAAGGGCGTGACGCCTTTGAAGATTGTGCCCGTCGACACATCCGGCAGGACGCCGCGCAACACGAACACGTTGAGCCCGACCGGTGGCGTGATCAGACTGATTTCGGTCACGACCACCACGATGATTCCGAACCAGATCAGCACCAGTTCGGGCGGCACGCCCGGAAACACGAGCTCGGAGATCATTGGGTAGAAGACCGGCACGGTCAGAAGGATCATCGACAGGCTTTCCAGGATACAGCCGAGGACCAGATAGACCGCGATCACGAACAAAAGCACCATGAAGGGCGACAGCTCCGCCTGTCTCACCCAGTCCGTCAAGATGGTCGGCAGATCGGCGATGTTGATGAAATTGGAAAACATCAGCGCGCCGATCAGGACGGAAAAGATCATCGCAGTCGTACGCACGCTTTGCACCAGAATCTCAGCAAGGCTGGTCCAGGTCAGCTTGCCGCGGAACAAGGTGAACAGAAACGCGCCGCCGGCGCCAATGCCCGCGGCCTCCGTCGGCGTGAAGATCCCGCCGTAGATGCCGCCCATCACCAGAATGAACAGCACAAGCACACCCCAGACACCGCGCAGGGCCAGCAGGCGCTCGCCCCAGGGCATGCGGTCTCCGGGTGGCCCGGCCTCCGGATTGATCCAGGTCGTCGCCTTGACCGCCGCCAGATAAAGCAGGATGCCGAGCACGCCCGGCAGGACACCGGCCATGAACAGCATGCCGATGTTTTGTTCGGTCATGATGCCGTAAAGGACCAGGATCACGCTCGGCGGAATGAGAATCCCCAACGTGCCGCCGGCGGCGATCGACCCGGCGGCCAGACTGTCGGCATACCCGAATTTGCGCATGGATGGCATGGACACCCGCGCCATGGTTGCCGCCGTCGCAAGGCTCGACCCGCACACGGCACTGAACCCGCCGCAGGCAACGACGGTGGCCATGGCAAGCCCGCCCTTGCGGTGTCCCAAAAAGGCGTTGGCGGCCATGTAAAGTTCGTTTGAAAGGCCGGCCCGCGTAACAAAATTGCCCATCAAAATGAACAGGGGCACCACGGACAGCGTGTAGGCAAGCCCCGTTTCGTAGGTGACCGAGGCGATCATCGCCATGGCCGCAGGCCAATTCACCAAAAGGGCAAAACCGACCGTCCCAACCAGCCCCATTGCAAAGGCAATCGGAACCCTCAGGAGAATAAGGGCAAGCAGGGCGGCAAAGCCGACAAGCGATACAAGCACGGTCGGTCCTATTCGTTCAGTGTCACAGGGCGCGAGACGGCCGGGCGACAGCCGCCCAGGTGAGATAGACCAATGCCGCACCGCTCAGTGCGGTTGAAAAACTCATGAAGAAGGTCACGGGCGCGACCGGCAGGTTCAAGACCGCGGTCTCGTCGCCATAGCTGACCTGTTCGATCGCCTTGAGCCACAGGCGGTAGCTCAAGAGCCCGAGCATGAACGCGCAAAGCAGATTGATCAGCGCGTCGCGAAACCGCTGCAGGTTCTTGGATATCGAGTAGTCGAGAAGGTCGACGGAAACATGTTCGCCGGCCGCAGTGACCAGCGGCAATCCGGCAAAAATCAGGGCCGCCATCATCAGTTCCGTGATTTCGAACGCACCCGGCAGGGGCGCATTGAACACGTACCGGCCCCACACATCCACGAAGGTCAAGACCATCATGGCAAACAACAGCGCGGCGGCCGCGGATTGGAGCACCCGGAACGCCCATCGGACGCCCCGGAGCTCGCTTTTGTCATTCGCAACCGTCACAGGGTCAGTTCGATTCAGACGCTTGTGCGATCTCCGCACGCAGGTCCGCCATCACGGCCGCGCCGTCGAGACCCTTTTCGCTGACTTCCGCGACCCATCCCGCTTCGATCGAGGCGGTTTTTGCCTTGATTTCGTCAATCAAGGCGCCCGACGCGGTGACTAGCGCGACGCCGTCGGCGGTCATGGCCGCGTTTCCGGCCGCATCAGCGTTGTCCCAGCCGGCGCCGGAGATCCGGGAGAAGTTTTCACCCGATACGCCCATCAAGGCGTCCTGGTCTTCCTTCGACAGTTTGTCGAACGCCCGCGGGTTCATGACGAGGAAGAAGGACGTGTTGTAAAGGCCGCCAGGCACCAGCGTGCCGTGTTTGACAAGGCCGGTCAGTTTGAACGACTTGATGGATTCTTGCGGAAAGAAGACCCCGTCCGCGACACCGGCCGACATCAGCTCATAGGATTGCGGGGCAGGCTTCAAAAGCGCGGTGGCACCGATCGCTTTGGCGACGTCGTTGACGACGCCGCCGCCGACACGGATCTTCAAGCCATCGAGATCAGAAAGCTGCTCCACGGGACGCTGGGAGTTGAAGATATGTCCAGGGCCGTGCGTGAACAGGCCGAGCACCTTGACGCCCCTGTGTTCATCGAGCTTTTCGAAGTGTTTCTTGTAGATCCGCCAATAGGCGACAGACGTTGCGGTGGCGCTGTCGCCCAAAAACGGCATCTCAACGGCCTTGGTGAGCGAAAACCGCCCCGGCTGGTAGCCATGTACGCCGTAGGTTATGTCGGCCAGGCCGTCCTTGGCGATGTCGAAATGCGCCGGCGGTTTGCCAAGCGGCTTGGGCAGGATCTTCACCTTCACATTGCCGTTGGTGGCCTTTTCGACCTCCTCGATCCACGGGACGATCATGTTGGCAACGATCGGGTGCGAGGGGGGCAGCCAGGACGACAAGTTCAACGTGGTTTCGGCCGTGGCCGGCGCCACGAACGATGCTGCCGTGAGCGCAAGCGCGCCAGCCGTTGATGCGATTAACCTCTGAAACACGATTCCTCCTCCCGACAAACCATCGGTATCTCAAGATGCATTGATATCACGCCCGGGGCTTCCGGATCGGCCAAACCGGGTATCCTCCAACCCCAATCTAGCCCTTGTTTTTCGTTATACGCACGTAAAATCTTTCCATAGACCGAATGGTCAGTCAATATATGATCCGCCGGTTCAGATGGCGTTTGATGGCCCGGAGGACGTCTTGTCGATCAATTCGCGAACGGCGAATTTCTGCACTTTACCCATCGCATTGACGGGCAGGCTGTCCACGAACACAACATCCTTCGGGTGTTTGAAGCGCGCGATGCGGCCATTGAACCTGTCCAGCACGTCTGCCGCGTCGATTTTTTGGCCTTTGCCTTTTACCGCGACGGCAACAGGCACATGTCCCCATTGCGCATCGCGACGCCCGACAACGACCGCCTCAGCGATCTCTTCGATTTCCGACAGAACGAGCTCAAGTTCCGCAGGGTAGATATTTTCGCCCCCGGATATGATGACGTCCTTCTTTCGATCATTGATGTAATAATAGCCTTCCCCGTCCCGATAGCCGATGTCACCGGTGTGAAACCAGCCGTCTTGGAGCGCGGCGGTTGTCGCCGTTGCATTTCCCCAATACTCGAACATGACATTAGGGCCGCGGACGAGGATTTCGCCCGGAACGCCCGATCCGGCATCTTTGCCGTCTTCCGCCGTGATCCGGATATCGCAATGGAGCGCGGGTTTGCCGGTGGAGCCGATGTGCGCCTCGGCATCATCTGCGCGCAGGTAAATGGCAATCGGACAGGTCTCCGTTGCGCCGTAGACTTGAAGCACGGGCACGTTCTTTTTGTGAAAGGCCTCAATCATGGTGTGGGGAACGCTGGAAGATCCCGTGGTCATGGCGCGTAGGTCCGGAAGGCTGACATCCGGCCAACCCGGCTGGCCTACCAAAGCGCTGATTGTTGCAGGAACCAGAACCGTCAGGCTCGGCCCATCCTGTTCCAAGGCTTGGAGCGCGGCGGCTGGATCGAACTTGCGATGCAGGATCACCGTTGCGCCGGCGTAAAGGGCCGGTGTCGTTTGAATGTTCAGGCCACCGACATGAAACATCGGCAAGACGGTCAGTATGCGGTCGCGGCTCGTCATGTCGTGCATGTGCAAGCTGTTGAACGCATTCCACTGGATGGCCTCCTGGGTCAGAACGGCGCCCTTTGGATAGCCCGTGGTTCCAGAGGTATAGACGAGCAAAAGCGGTGTCATGAGATCGACATGCGGATTTCGGCTGGCACCGGTTTCAGCGCTGTCCGGGTCACGGAGGCGATCCCATCCGTCCGCGTCGAAATCTGCGGCCACGAAATCACATTCCGGCAAGGATGCGCGCACCGTCTGGGCGTGTGTTTGGAACTCGGCCTCACAGACAAGCATCCGGACCTGGGCATCCCGCAAGATGAATGCGTGCTCGGCCGCCGCCAATCGCCAGTTCAAGGGTAAAAACAGGGCGCCCAGCCGGGCGCATGCGAAAAATAAAACGAGGAATTCCGGACTGTTCAGACCCAGATAGGTGACCCGGTCGCCGCGCCCAATACCGAACCGGGTCTTGAGCTCCGCGGCCCGGTGGTGAATGCGCCGGGCGAAGTCGGCATAGCTGATCTCCTCGCCCTGATAGATGAGGGCGGGTTTTTCGGGCGTAAAATCGGCATGTTTTTCGATCCAGGCCGAAAGATCCATCAGTCGTCGTCCTCACCGCGTTCATAGAGCGCCTCACGTCCCAGGCGGTCGACACACAGTTCGGCCGTCCAGGGCAGCATCAGCGAGCCGCAGCGACTGTCACGGTAAAGGCGCTCGAGGGGCAGGCTTTTCAGCATGGATTGTCCGCCGCAGGTGCGGATCGCGAGCTGGCAAAGCTCGTTGGCATTTTCCATGACCGTGTATTGCGCCGCGTAGGCCCGCAAGACCTGCTCCTTTGTGGGATTGGGCCCGGCCTCGCTGATCACCTGGAACCACAGCGCCTTGGTTTGTTCCAGCATGATCCGCATGTCGGCGACCGCGTGCTGTTTGGTCGGGTACATGCGCCGCTTGACCGGGGGCGTGCCAGGGACCTCTCCGCGCAGGTATTTGACCGTGAAGTCATAGGCCGCCTGGGCAATACCCATGTATGTCGGGGACAGGGTCAGGAACATGTGCGGCCAGCTGGTCGCCGCCTGGAAATAGACGCCCTTCGGCATCAGCGCCGCATCGTCCGGCACGAACACGTCCTTGAAAACGAGATTTCGGGACACGGTCCCGCGCATTCCGAGCGGGTCCCAGTCACCGAAGACCTCGACCCCCTCCGCATTCGCCGGAACCGCGACATACATTGTGTCCCGCCGGCTCAGATTCTCTTTTTGCTCGGTGCAAAGGACCCCGTAGTAGTCGGCGGAACCGGACAGGGAGGCGAAGATTTTCTTGCCGTTGATTAGCCAGCCGCCATCGACCCGGGTCGCGAGCGTGCCGAATGGCCGCGTTCCAGCTGCCGCGGCACCGCCTTCCGAAAACGGCTGCGCGTAAATCGCCCCGTCGTTAACGATGCGGGCGTAGTGGATCGCACGCCGGCGTTCATGCTCGGCCCGATCCTGATCATTCATGTCGAGGTCGTCGGCCAGGGCCCCCGTCCAGAGGCAGGAACATACATGCATGTTCCAGGTCAAAGATGTGGTGCCGCAATGGCGGCCAATCTCGGCCGCCGTCATCATGTAGGTCTTGTAGTCGGCGCCCCAACCGCCGTTTGCCTCTGGAACACAGATGGCCAGAAGACCGTTCTTATGCATGTCCTGATAGTTTTCCATCGGGAACACCGCGTCGCGGTCCCATTTGTCCGCGCGCGGTGCCAACGCGTCCTGTCCGAACTGACGCGCCAGAGCCGTCAGTTCGATTTGCTTGTCCGTGAGCCGAAAGGCATCCGGGTCAAAGATCGGAGCGAGCGGATCGGCGGCGTCAAGGATCTGGTTTTCAGCGAGAGACATGGTCGGCTCCCTTCAGGTTCGGTTTAGAAAATCGAGCAGGGCCGCGTTGTAGGCGTCCGGCTGTTCCATGTTGGCGAGGTGTCCGGCGCCTTTCAGGCAAACATATTGGGCGCCCGGGATGCGGCCGGCCATTTTTTCCATCATCGGCGCGGGTGCCTGCGTGTCCTTTTCGCCCGCCAAAACAAGCGTCGGGACGGCGATCGATCCCAGCGTCTCCCTGCGGTCAAACGTGACCAAACACTGCATCATCGAGCCGTAGGTTCCTGCCGGCACGCGGCTCATGCAGTCCTCAGCCAGCGCGGTACCCTCCGGGTCCGGTGCGTCACCGATCAGCTCCGGAATCACCGATCGGGCGACATCAGCCATGGTCTTGCCGGCGTCGAGCGGGCCAAGGCGCGCGGCGATGAATGTTCTTTGAAAATCACCGTCCGGCCGGCCAAAGGCCGGACTGGTGGCCGACAGCACAAGGCTTCGAAGCCGGTCCGGGTGGATCGCGGCCAGTTCCTGGGCGACCATGCCGCCGATGGAATGGCCGACAATATGCGGCGCATCCAACTGAAGATGGTCGAGCAGGCGGAGAAGCGCCTCGGCCAGGCCGGAAAAGGATGCATGGGTCAATGCCTCTGAGGTACCGTATCCGGGCATGTCCCAGGCGATCATCCGGTATTGGCTGCTCAAGCCGGCAAGTTGATAGGTCCAGGAGGACGCGCCGCCGCCAATACCATGCAACAGCACAACCGCGGGGCCGCTGCCGGCTTCTTTCCAGGAAATCGGAAAAGCGGCATTGGTCATGCCAATTCCCCCAGAAGGTTGCCGTCTTCGATTACCGTTTTGCCGTCCAGCGCGATCGTACAATGGCCCACGGGAAGGTCGAAATGGCCGAGCGTGTAGCGCTTGGCGAACTCATTGGCGCCGGTCGAATACAAGAAATTGCCGGGATAGGCGCGCAGTTCCGTGCCGTTGGTTTCCCTCTGATCGTACATGGTCAGCGCTTCATACCGCGCGGCCGGATTCATGCCCCAACCCACATGGGAGGTTGCGTAGGCCGCCGGATCGTCCCAGGCGGCGAAGTACCGCCGGATCAGTTCCACATCGGTGCCCTTGCCGGAAATATCGACAACATAGTCGTCCTCGATGGTGAGGATGACCTGATCCTGCAGGTAGCGCTTGAACGTCAGGTTGATGTCGCCAACGTCAAGTACCAGGCGTCCGTTCACCGTTTTGGCGCCTGGAAAGCTGACGACGACGCCGCCTGGCCAGTGCGCCACGGTGCCCGGGCGGTCGCAATACCCCCATACGCCGGCCGTCGGCGCATCGGTCAGGTTGACTTTCAAATCCGTGCCTGCATTGGACACAACCGTCATGGCCGATGCGGCGCGCAGCATTTTTACCGCTGCCTTCACCTTCGGGGTCAGCGCCGGGTCGGGCAACAGCCGTTCAAGCGCATCGGGATGCTCATTGCTGATCATGAACAGCCTTGCGCCGTCGGAAATGATTTCCGGCAACTCGGGCGCGTGCAGCATGCCTTCAACTGTCAGATCGACGACAAGCGAGCTGGACTTTAGGGCCGCGATGGCAGGTTTCAGACCGCGCAGGGCGTCGCTGGCGCCGGTGGAGCGCACCGGCACCGGCACGCGTTGAGGAGGTGTTGGCACGGTGACGTGGAACGGACGGGCGCCAAGACGCAGCAATGCCAGCTCGGTCAAATGCACATTGAGTGCCCGGGATTGGGTCTCCGACAGGATGGCGACTTCCTCGCCCTCCTCGACCTTGCACAGGGTGAGGGCCTTGGTGAAGGCGTCGATCCACTTGGCCTCAATGCGATCCGATAGCATGCCGTCTCCCAAGCTTGGCCGTTGTCGCTCCGATCGGTTTTTAAAAGCCGCTAAGCGCGCTCCTGCGCAACAACCTTCTACTAGAAATCAAAACATGGAAATGAAATTATATCAATCGGAATATTTTTATGCTTAAATGAAATCGAGAGCCTGCTCTGTGGAGAGACGATCCATGACGACGACAACAAACCCTAACGCCCTTTCGCTGCGCCGGGCGCTTGGCCGGTTCACGACCGGGATCTGTGTTGCCGCCACACGCAACATTTCCGGGGCGCCGGTCGGCCTGACCATCAATTCCTTCAACTCTGTATCGCTGAATCCGCCCCTGGTGCTGTGGTCGATCGGGCGCGGGACGGCAAGCCATGCCGATTTCGAACGGTCCGACCGCTTCGCGATCAGCGTATTGGCAAGCACTCAAAAAACCATCTCGGACCGGTTCGCCCGCCCGGGCGACAAGTTCGCTGATGTGGATTGGGGAGAGGGCCGGTTCGGCTCCCCGGTCATTGCCGGGGCGATCGCCGTTTTCGAATGCCGGACCGCGTTTCGATATGAAGGCGGAGATCATCTGATCCTGGTCGGCGCGGTCGAAGGGCACCGGACCGCACCCGGCAAGCCACTGCTTTATGTCGATGGCCAATACGGCGTGGCGCTTCCGCATCCGGAGGTGGCGTGAAGACATGGGCGCTGATGGAGCCGAAGAGCTGAACGACCCGCAAAAAGATGTGCCCTTCGTCTCAGACTACCTGTCTTATTTGCTTGCGCATGCCAGCCATCTGGTGAGCACCGAGTTTCATGCCCATCTGCGCCGGTACGGCATTCCGGTCCCCACGTGGCGCATGCTGGCAACCTTGTCCGACGGTGATGGCCGCACCGTCGGCGAGTTGGCCCGGATCGGCCTTTACAATCAGCCGACGGCAACCAAGATCATGGACCGGTTGCAGGAAGAGGGTTTGGCCGAACGCCGGCGATCCGCAGATGACCGGCGGAAGACGCTTGTGTTCATCACCGCGAAGGGGCGGACGCTGGTCGATGCGCTGCTGCGTGACGCAAAACGCCACGAGCAGCGCGTGCTGACCGGTTACACGGACGAGGAAGTTGCCGTTCTCAAAAGGGTTTTGCGGACGCTGATCACCCGCCTGGATGTGCCGGGCTGATCGGGCCCCAAACGCCGTCCGACCGGTCAGTCCCGCCGCGACGTGTCGTCGCGCTGAGGCGGGTCACAAAAGTTAAAAAAAGTATTGATCCGGCGGCGCCCAACTCGTCGACCCAACTCACACGTGCCGGTCCGGAACCTTATGGGTCAGCATGAAACCGGCCATGACAAACAGGAACGCGGCAACCAGCTCGAAACATCCGAAACACGCTGTCCGCCGCCTCGACGAGGTCGGCGGATCTTCTGACACTACGAGGCAAGTCCATCAAGCATCACCGTTTCGACTTCGCCGGCGCCGCCGGCCCTGCGAAAAGACGCCGCGTTCTGATAGGCCTCGGACTTGAAGCAATTGACGCCTGCCTCGAAATTGGGGAACTCGATGATCACGAAGCGGTGGAAATGCTCCGGCCCCTCCATGATTTCGTAGGTTCCGCCGCGCGCGAGCACCTTGCCGCCGTGGTCGGCAATGATCCCCGGGACGAGATCCGCGTATTTCTTGTATTCGACGGGGTCGTTCACGCGCGCACGCGCCATCCAGTATGCAGGCATGTGTTTTCTCATGTCATTGTGGGCCGCCGCTGTCCGGTTATTTTTCACCGAACGCGGCAGCCGGTTGTTTGGTTCCTCCGGCGCGACGAGGTCACGCGGGAGCGCAAACTAGTTGAAAAGGCTCACCTTGGCGAGCAGTTCGGCGGTGTTTGAAACCGACAGCCGTTTGAGAAGCCTTGCGCGGACGTCCTCGATCGTGCGCGGCGACAGCCCCAACTCGCGGGCAATCAACTTGCTGGTCAACCCCCGGCGTAATCCCGCCAGAACGTCCTTCTCGCGGGCGGTCAAAGCGACGCTGCCCGGTTGATCGAAAACCTGGGCGAAGCTCATCACCACCTTTGCAAGCGGGTTTACGGGATCCAGCGCCCGGGCCCGGAACCGGCACCAGATATGACTGCCGTCCTGCCGGCGCAACAGCCGCTGGTCTGTGTAATGGCCGGTGGCCCGGATCGGTTCGAAGCCGATGTCCCGCACGCGTTCGAATTCGGCGCGGGAGGTGTAGAGCATGCGGAACGACTGGTTTAAGAGGTCCGGTTTTTCGTACCCGGTCATTTCCGCGAACCGGTCGTTGCACATCCTGATCATCCGGTCCTCGCTCAAGACAATGCCGATCGGCGCCTCATTGAATGCTTCCAGGGCAAGTCGGTCCGGTTCCATCGGCGTCTCCCGTATTCCTACGGTATTGATACCGTATTATGGGTTCCTCGACACTGTCCTTTCACACAGTTTATCTGGCGCGGAGCGGAAACCTGAATGGATGTGCCGTCAAATCTGCAGGTGCTGCTCTGCGACGCGATCGCCGACCGGCGTGACGACCTCGTATCTTTGACGCAAGATCTTATCCGCATTCCGACGGTCAATCCGCCCGGACGGGACTATCGGGCCATTTGCGATTATCTTGACCGCCGGCTGACGCGATCGGGATTTCGCACGGAATTGATCCGTGCCGAGGGCGCTCCGGGCGATTGCGACGAATTCCCCAGGTGGAATATCCTGGCCCGGCGGGACGGACGTTCGCCAGGTCAGTGCGTTCATTTGAACTCCCATATCGATGTCGTCGAACCGGGCGAGGGCTGGACACGCGATCCGTTCGGCGCCGAAGTTGACAACGGCCGCATTTACGGCCGCGGCGCCTGTGACATGAAAGGCGGATTGGCGGCCTCCATCATCGCGGCCGAAGTCTTTATCGAACTGGTGCCCGAATTCTCCGGTGCGATCGAGATCTCCGGGACGGCGGACGAGGAGTCCGGCGGCTATGGCGGCGTGGCCTATCTGGCGCATCACGGCTACTTTTCGCCGGCGCGGGTCCAGCATGTCATCATTCCAGAACCCTTGCACAAGGATCG
The DNA here is from genome assembly GCA_017643215.1 of Roseibium sp. Taxonomy (GTDB): domain Bacteria; phylum Pseudomonadota; class Alphaproteobacteria; order Rhizobiales; family Stappiaceae; genus Roseibium. The sequence continues at coordinate 238,331 of JAEPNV010000008.1, forward strand.
GATTTGTCTGGGTCATCGCGGGGGATGGTGGGCGGAAATCGAGACAAAGGGCGAGATCGCGCACGGATCGATGCCGTTCCTCGGCGATTGCGCCGTCCGGCACATGGGCGCCGTGCTGGACCAGTTTGAAACCACGCTCTACCCGGCTCTGGCGGGCCGGCACACGGATATGCCGGTGGTGCCGGAGGGCGCGCGGGTGTCGACCATGAACATCAATTCCATCCATGGCGGGCAAGCGGAAATCCCTGCCGAATCCACTGCCCTGCCATCGCACTGTGTGCCTGACAGCTGCCGGATCGTGATCGACCGCCGGTATCTGATCGAGGAGGATCAGGCGGACGTGAAAGCCGAAGTCATCAACGTTCTGGAGGGGCTGAAGCGCACCCGGGACAATTTCGATTACGCACTGCGCGAGCTCAATCATGTCGCGCCGTCCATGACCGATCGGGATGCGCCGGTCGTGTCTACGGTTGCCGCGGCGATTTCCGATGTCTTGAAGCAGACACCGGAGTTCGTCGCTTCGCCCGGCAGCTATGATCAAAAGCACATCGACCGGATCGGCAAATTGAAGAATTGCATTGCCTATGGGCCCGGGCTTTTGGAACTTGCCCATAAACCTGATGAATATATCGATGTGACGGATATGATCGACAGCGCGAAGGTGATCGCGGCCAGTCTTTTAAGACTGCTCGGTCCGCAAAGGGAGGTATGAGATGAAACGGTTCTTGCTTGCTGCCAGCGTGGCGGCGTTCGCCATTAGCGGTCCTGTTTGGGCCGCCGATCATTTGACGATCGGTATTCAGCTTGAACCGCCTCACCTTGATCCGACCGGCGCCGCGGCCGGCGCCATCGATGATGTCACCTATGGCAACATTTTCGAGGGCCTTACCCGCTTTACCGAGGATGGATCGATTGTGCCCAGCCTTGCTGAGAGCTGGCAGATTTCCAATGACGGCTTGACCTATACGTTCAAGCTGCGTGATGGCGTTCAGTTTCACGACGGCACGGACATGAACGCCGAGGACGTCAAGTTTTCCCTGGATCGTGCCAGGGGCGACGACTCCACCAACGCGCAAAAAGGCCTCTTTGCGGGGATCGCCGACGTTGTCGTCGTCGATCCATTGACCGTGGAAGTGCGGCTTTCGGAAACGGACGGCAATTTCCTGTTCAACATGGCCTGGGGGGATGCGGCCATTGTCGCACCGGAGAGCATCGGTACGATCAAGACCAATCCGATCGGGACCGGAGCGTTCAAATTCTCAAACTGGGTGCAGGGCGACCGGGTGGAGCTGGTACGAAACGACGCCTATTGGGGGCAAGCTGCGGCACTGGAGAGCGCAACCTTCAAGTTCATCTCGGATCCGATTGCCGCTTTTTCAGCAATGATGGCCGGAGACCTGGATGCGTTCTCCCAGTTTCCCGCGCCGGAAAACCTTGTCCAGTTTGAAGCCGACGACCGGTACAAAGTGCTGATCGGATCGACGGAAGGCGAGACGATCCTGTCGACCAACAACAAGGCCGCGCCGTTCGACAATGTCAATGTCCGAAAAGCGCTGGCGCTTGCGATCAACCGGCAGGAAATCATCGATGGCGCGCAATTCGGTTATGGCACGCCGATCGGCACTCATTTCGCGCCCCATCATCCGGCCTTTGTGGAGCTAACCGGCAATTCCCCGCATGATCCCGATGCGGCCCGCGCGCTTCTCGCCGAGGCCGGACTGGCTGATGGCGTCACCGTCTCCCTGAAGCTGCCGCCGCCCTCCTACGCCCGGCGGGGCGGAGAAATCATCGCGGCTCAGTTGCGCGCCGTCGGCATCAATACCGAGATCAGCAATCTGGAATGGGCGCAGTGGCTGGAAGAAGTCTTCCGCAACAAGGACTACAACCTGACGATCGTGGCCCACACCGAACCGATGGATATCGGGATCTACGCCAATCCTGATTATTATTTCCAATATGACAATGCGGTTTTTCAGGCGCTGATGGGCGAATTGCGGCGCACGACAGACGAGGAAATCCGCAGCCAGCTCTTGCAGCAGGCCCAACGGATCATTTCCGAGGACTATGTGAACGGCTTCTTGTTTCAGTTGCCGCGCCTGACCGTGGCCAAACGCGAGGTTGAGGGCCTTTGGGCCAATGCCCCGACCCAGGCGGTCGATCTGACGGGCGTTCGCTGGGCGAAGTGATGGGCAAGCGTGGACGCGGCGGATGCTTGGCTACCTGACCAAACGCCTTGTTTCGCTGCTGGCAAGCCTGTTTGTCGCGTCCGTCGTGATCTTCTCGGTGGTCGAGGTGGTGCCGGGTGATCCGGCCGCGTTCATGCTCGGTATGAACGCGCGTCCGGACACGATCGCTGCCCTGCGCGCCGAGTTGGGCCTGGACGGATCAGTGGTCGAACGTTACCTGGCTTGGGTCGGCGGGATGATGCGCGGGGATTTCGGGATCTCCTACACTTACCGTACGCCGGTGGCCGACATGATCGCGGACCGGCTTTGGGTGTCGCTGCCGCTCGCTCTCTTTGCCCTCACCTTGACGGTCGTAATCGCGATCCCCGCCGGTCTGTTCGCGGCCAGCCGCCGTGGCCGCGCCGGGGACTACAGCATTGTCGGCGCCACCCAGATCGGCATCGCCGTGCCGAACTTCTGGTTTGCGATGATCCTGATCCTGATTTTCGCGATCCAGCTGCGCTGGTTTTCGGCCGGCGGTTTTCCTGGGTGGCAGGACGGTTTCTGGACCGGGCTGAAGGCGCTGGTTCTGCCCGCGGTCGCGTTGGCTCTTCCCCAGGCCGCGATTCTGACCCGGGTCATGCGATCCTCGCTGATCGAGGTTCTGGGGGAGGATTTCATGCGGACGGCCCGGGCCAAGGGCCTGTCGTCGGGTGCCGCGATCTGGCGGCACGGCCTGCGCAACGCGCTGATCCCGGTTCTGACGATCATCGGCCTGCAATTCGCCTTCCTGCTTGCGGGTGGCATCATCATCGAACAGGTCTTCGCGCTTCCCGGTCTCGGGCGCCTGGTGTTTCAGGCGATCTCCCAGCGCGATCTGATCGTGGTGGAAAGCGTCGTGATGCTGCTGGTTTTCGCGGTGATCATGACGAACTTTCTGGTTGATCTGGCTTATGTGGCGGTCGATCCGCGGCTGAGGAGGCGGGCATGACCGGGCTCCGGCGCCTGAATTGGCCGCTCGCCATCGGTGCGGCGCTGGTTGCGATCTTCGCATCAGCGGCGGTTATCTCGCTGGTTTGGACGCCGCACGACGTTACCGGGATGAACATCTCGGCGCGCCTGAAAATCCCCGGTGACGGATACCTCTTGGGAACCGATCATTTCGGGCGGGACATGCTCTCCATGCTCATGGCCGGGGCACAAACCTCAATCTCCGTGGCGATCCTTGCGGTCGGTATCGGCATGGTGCTCGGCGTTCCACTCGGTCTTGCGGCGGCGGCGAACCGGGGTGGGCTCGATGAGATGATCATGCGGGCGAACGATCTTGCCTTTGCCTTTCCGGCGCTGGTCATCGCGATTTTGATCACCGCAGTCTTCGGGCCGAGCGCGGTCAATGCTATCATCGCCATCGGCATCTTCAACATTCCCGTCTTCGCGCGCCTCACCCGGGGCGCGGCCCTCAGTCTGTGGACACGGGAATTCATCCTTGCGGCCCGCGTGTCCGGCAAGGGGCGCACGCGCATTTCGGTCGAACATATCCTGCCGAACATTGCCAATTTGCTGGTGGTCCAGGGCACCATTCAGTTCTCGCTCGGCATCCTCGCCGAAGCGGGCCTTTCCTATGTCGGGCTTGGCGCGCAGCCGCCGGTTCCGAGCTGGGGCCGCATGCTGGCCGATTCCCAAACGCTTGTCGGACTGGCGCCGCACCTGGCGCTTGTCCCGGGCCTTGCCATCATTCTCACCGTCCTTGGTCTCAATCTGCTCGGTGACGGATTGCGCGATGCGCTCGATCCCAAACTCCGGGTGGGCCGCACATGAGCGTGCTGCGCGTGGAAGGCCTTGATCTTGAGGTTTCGGGCGCTCCCATCCTCAGGAAGGTCGGATTGACGGTGGATCCCGGTGAAATCGTCGCGATCACCGGCGAATCGGGATCTGGAAAATCAATGACGGCGCTTGCCGTCATGCGCCTTCTTCCCTCCGGGATCACCAGGACGGCCGGCGACATTGCGCTTGAAGGGCAGAGCCTCACGGCGTTCTCTGAGAAGGAGATGTGCCAAATCCGCGGCGGGCGGATCGGGATGATCTTTCAAGAGCCAATGACCGCGCTCAATCCTGTGCAGACGATCGGGGATCAGGTTGCCGAAACGGTCCGGCTTCACTCCGGCGCAAGCCGGCGTGCGGCCTTTGCCCGCGCGCGGGAGGTTCTGAACCGGGTCGGACTTGATGAAGACCGCTTTCCTTTGTCGCGGTACCCGCACGAACTCTCCGGCGGCCAGCGCCAGCGCGTCATGATCGCGCTTGCCATCGCCGAGCGGCCGGCACTTCTGATCGCAGATGAACCGACCACGGCACTGGATGTGACAACACAGGCCCAGATCCTGGATCTGTTGAAAAGCCTCGTGTCGGAGTACGGCATGGGGCTGCTCATCATCACCCACGACCTGGCGGTGGTGGCCGAGTTCGCGGACAGGCTTGTTGTCATGAATGATGGTCAGGTGGTCGAGAGCGGGCCGACGGCGGACGTGATTGCCCATCAACGCCATCCCTACACAAAAGCGCTCTTTGAGGCTTCCGGCCACCAGGCGCATCTGCCGCCAATCCCAATCCGGCGCTCGCAGCGGCCGCTGCTGGATGTCAGGGATGTGGTGCGCAGCTATCCAAAGCCCCGGGAGTCGCTGTTCAAGCGGCCGTCCCGGCTGGTCGCGGTCGACGGTGTATCCTTTTCGATCCACGCGGGCGAGCGGGTGGGGCTTGTCGGAGAATCCGGCTGCGGTAAATCCACCCTGACCCGCGCCATACTGGGTCTTGAGCCGGTCCAGGCAGGAAGCATTCGCGTTGACGGCATTCCGCCGGACCGGGCCCACGGACGGGTGCAGGTGGTCTTTCAAGATCCCTATGGTTCCTTCAATCCGCGGCACAAGGTTTCCCGCCTTGTCAGCGAACCGTTCCATCTTTTGGACACGCCGCCAACAGGCGCGGAGCGCGACCGTCTGGTTGGGGAAACCCTGGAGGCTGTCGGCCTGACGCGTGATGCGGCCGATCGCTACATTCACCAATTCTCCGGCGGTCAGAGACAACGGATCGCCATTGCCCGCGCGCTGATATTACGCCCCGATTTGATCGTGCTTGACGAGGCGGTTTCGGCGCTGGATGTTTCCGTGCGCGCCAAAATCCTCGACCTTTTGGCCGGCCTCTCCGCCCGGTTCCAGCTCGCTTACCTGTTCATTTCCCATGACCTTTCCGTCGTCCGCAGCATCACGGACCGGGTGATGGTGATGCGCGCTGGCCAGATCGTCGAGGAAGGTCCCACCTCCGATGTGCTCGGCACACCAAAGCATTCCTATACGCGGGCGTTGATAGCGGCGGCGCCGAAGTTGCCGGAGCGAAAAGAACAAGAAGGAAGCGCCGATGTCCTTGAACGCCTCTGACCTCTGGTTCGAGACCCACATGTGCCAAATCGGCGGCGACAAGATTACCGCTCAGGACGGAGAACTTCCGCTTTTAAATCCATCCGACGGGTCAAATCTATTCGCGATCGCCCGGGGCGGCGAAGCGGAGATCGACCTTGCCGTTGAAGCAGCACATTCCGCGCTCAATGGGGACTGGGGACGGATGCCGGCGGTGGAACGGGGCCGTTTGTTGTCGCGATTGGGCCATTTGGTTGAAGCCCGCGCGGACGAACTGGCCCGGCTGGAAGCCCTGGATGTCGGCAAACCACTGCGCCAGGCGCGCGCGGATGTTGCCGCGCTGGCCCGGTATCTGGAATTTTATGGCGGGGCGGCGGACAAGGTCCATGGCGAGACCATCCCATTTCAGGAGGGCTACACGGTCTATACCTTGCGCGAACCGCATGGCGTAACCGGGCACATCGTGCCCTGGAACTATCCGATGCAGATCATCGGCCGGTCGGTTGGCGCGGCGCTCGCCATGGGCAATGCCTGTGTCTTGAAACCAGCCGAAGATGCGTGCCTGACGGCTCTGGCCTTTGGCGCCCTGGCGATGGAAGCTGGATTTCCGGACGGGGCGGTCAATGTCGTGCCCGGGCTTGGCGGCGAAGCCGGCGCTGCGCTTGCCGGGCATCCCGGCGTCGATCACATCTCGTTCACCGGTTCGGTGGCGACCGGCGCGATCGTCCAGGCAGCGGCCGCACGAAACGTTGTACCGGTGACCCTGGAACTCGGCGGAAAGTCGCCGCAGATCGTGTTCGCTGATGCCAATCTCGACCGGGCGCTTCCGTTCCTCGTCAATGCGGGCATCCAGAACGCCGGCCAGACGTGTTCGGCCTCCTCGCGGATCTTGGTCGAACGCAGCGTTTTCGACGAGGTGGCTGGCCGTATGGCAGTTGCTTACGGCGCGCTGCGGCTTGGCCCGGCGCTGTCAGATCCGGATGTCGGCCCCCTGATATCGGAAAGGCAAAAGCAAATCGTGACCGGTTATCTTGCGCGCGGCGGAGAGATTTTGTCTGAAGCCCCCGTGCCCGACGGTCTCCCGCCGGGCGGGCACTATGTTGCACCGCGCCTTTTGGCCGGGCTCGCACCCGATCATCCGCTCGCGCAGGAAGAGATCTTCGGCCCGGTGCAGGTGCTGATCCCCTTCGACAGCGAGGACGAGGCCATTTCGATCGCCAACGGCACCGACTTTGGCCTTGTTGCGTCCGTCTGGAGCCGCGATGGCGGCCGTCAGATGCGGCTGGCCAAGGCACTGCGGTCCGGACAGGTGTTTCTCAACAACTACGGGGCCGGTGGCGGCGTTGAGCTCCCCTTTGGCGGGCGCGGCAAGTCAGGTCACGGCCGCGAAAAAGGATTTGAGGCGCTCTACGGCTTTTCCGCGCTGAAGACCGTTGCGGCCTATCACGGTTAGGAGGAGCTATGAGACTGCAAGACAAGTCGGCTGTGGTCACGGGCGGGGCATCCGGGTTCGGCGCCGGTATCGTGCGCAAGTTCGCCGCCGAAGGCGCAAAGGTGATGGTCGCGGATTTGAACCGGTCTGGCGCGGAAACCATCGCCCATGAGGTCGCTGGAACCGCGCAAGAGGTCGACGTCTCCGACCGGGCATCGGTTGAGGCCATGGCGGCGGCCGCCCACGATCTCTTTGGCGGGCCGCCTGACATTCTCGTCAACAATGCCGGCGTGACCCATTTGCCCGCGCCGCTTGATGAAATCGGCGAAGAAGATTTCGATCGTGTCCTCGCCGTGAACGCGAAATCGGTCTATCTCACCGCGCGTGTGTTTGTCCCGGCGATGAAGGCGCGGGGTTGCGGTGTGATCCTAAACGTTGCGTCTACGGCCGGTGTCAGCCCGCGGCCACGTCTGTCTTGGTATAACGCCTCCAAAGGCTGGATGATCACCGCGACCAAGGCGATGGCGGTAGAATTAGCCCCGGCCGGGATCCGCGTCAACGCTGTGAACCCGGTCGCAGGTGAGACGCCTTTGCTCAAGAGGTTTTTGGGCGAAGACACACCGGAAATGCGGGCAAAATTCCTGTCGACGATCCCGATCGGCCGCTTCTCCACGCCGGAAGACATCGCCAACGCGGCCTGCTATCTATGCTCCGACGAGGCGTCGATGATCACCGGTGTTGCGATGGAAATCGATGGCGGCCGGTGCATTTGATCAGTGGCCAAAGTGGCCACTGATCAAATTCTTGATCGGTGATTTCAATCGTATTTGCATGAGGGTGTAATGGTGGATGCCGTTTCGTTGCCGTGGGCGCATGATGATCCTTCGGCGCGCGTTGAATCGGTTTTTGAATGTATCGAAACAGATCCGGCGTGCCGGTCGGTATTCACAAAGGCGTTGAAGAAAATGGCGCGCGCGCGCGCCAGCCGTACCGCTGACAATCCGGAGCCGTTGGCGGGAGCCCTGATCAGCATAAAGGCGTTGTTCGATGTCGCGGGGGAAGTGACGACGGCAGGCACACTGGTGCTCGCGAACGATGCGCCTGCCACGTCCCACGCGCCGGCCATTGCGCGCTTGCTTGCTGCTGGCGCAATCCCGGTCGGGCTGACAAACATGTCGGAGTTCGCCTATTCTGGACTTGGGCTCAATCCGCATTTTGGAACGCCGGCCAATCCCGTCTATCCAGGCTGTGCGCCCGGAGGCTCGACCAGTGGCGGCGCCGTTTCCGTCGCGCTGGGCCTGTGCGACATCGCGATCGGTAGCGATACGGGCGGATCCTTGCGGATCCCCGCCGCCTTCAACGGCATTGTCGGCTTCAAACCGACCCAAGCCAGCGTTCCCATGGAGGGCGGAAAACCGCTGTCTGACTCGCTTGACAGTTTCGGTCCGATGGCCCGTTCGGTTGCGGCCTGCGAACTCGCCTGGCAGGTCATGTCGGGCATCGACACAGCGCCAGTCTCCGCACGACCGGCCCGCCTGATCGTTCCGCGGAATTTCGGCTTTACGGAAATGGATCCGGTGATTGCCGCCGGTTTTAACGCCCTACTTGAGCGGCTCCGCCACAGCGGCTTTGACATCATTGAGAAGGAACTGGCGTGCAAGGCTCTATACGATAACCTTCCGCCCTGGCACATGACGGCCGTGGAATCCCGCGCGCACTATGAACGGTATTTTCAAGGGGAGGCGACCCGTATGGATTCGCGGGTTCATGCGCGCATGGCGCTCGCCGACAAGATCAGCGCGGTCGAGTATCGGCAGACCCTCAATCGTCGGGCCCAGTTTATCGCCGCCTTCATCGACGAGCTCGGCGAGGATCTGCTCTTTTTGCCGACCACACCGATATTGCCGCCCAAACTGGAAACCATCGCGGATGTTGAGGCGTTCAACCGCCACAATCTGCTGGCCTTGCGCAATCCGTCCTTGGCGAATGTCGCCGACGGATGCGGGATCGCGTTGCCCTATAAACATGCAGGAACAGTGTTAAGCGTGATGGTGGTCGGCCCAAAGGCTACCGACGCTCGATTGCTCGCCTGCGCGAAGGCGTTGGAAGCGGCTCTTTGACCGACAACGCGTCTTGTGGAGCAATCAATCCTGAAGAAAGCCGTCGATAGTCAGTGCACCAGAAAATAGCCGTCATCGGTCGCAATGGCCGCGATCCGGTCTCCGGTCAAATGCGCCCGGCTCACCGGACGGCGGTATCTGTTGTCGAGCACCGGCTTGGCAAACCCGCTCACATGCAACACGACATGCCCGGATCCGTCCCGGGTTTGCAGAATGACGAGGCGCATGTCGGTTTCCGGTACCCCGGCTGCTTGAAGAAGAGCGCGCTTTAGAATGGCGTGATCCTCACAATCCCCGGCCCGCGCGAGAAACGTCGACAGGGGTGTTGCCCAATGGTCGTGAACCGCCGGATCCTCGACATATTGAAACTGGCGGGAAAACACGTTCTGGACAAAGGCCAGCCGGCTCTGCGGCGCCGTACTTTTAATCGCTTCGACGGCCGAGTGCCATCTGGTGGCCCGTGGATCCCGGCAGGCGCCCTGGCGGCAGGAGGCCAGCCATGCCGTTTCGGCGTCAATGCGATCGCGCGCCATGGCCCATCGCCGCGCGAGCGCGGTGTCGAGGCGCGGTGCTGCGGACACCATCCGCCCATAGAACGGCGTGCTCTTCGCGCCTTGCTCCGGCCCTACGACAGCTTGCTTCAACGATAGGTGCGGCTTCAAACCGCCAAGCTTCATGAGTTCGTTCGCTTGGCCGGGTTGTGCGGCGCTTGCCACAATAAAAAATACGGATGCGGCCAGCGGCCTGGCGATCTTGCCAAGCAACTTGAAATTCAGCATCGACGTCTGCCCTGTCTAGGG
>JAEPNV010000009.1 GCA_017643215.1 Roseibium sp.
AACGCGGCCAAACGTATGAAACCGACTAGAATCAACATCATGCACCCTGTCCAGAAAATTAAACCGGACAGCAGTGGGCATGTCCCGAGCATCCATAACGCCCAAAATTATATGGATCCTCGGAACCTTGTCCGAGGATGACGACGGAAAAATCGGGGTTTGCCACCACCCTCACCGGCGGCACCTGTGCCGCCGGTTTCGGTCTTCTAAACGCAGACGAGGTTCATCGGCTGACGCAGCCTACTTCATCGTCGGGATGACAAATTCCGCGCCGTCTTTCAGGCCGGACGGCCAGCGGGAAGTCACCGTCTTGGTGCGGGTGTAGAATTTGAAACTGTCCGGACCGTGCTGGTTCAAATCGCCGAAGCCAGACTTCTTCCAGCCGCCAAAAGTGTGGTAGGCGAGCGGCACCGGGATCGGCACATTGACGCCGACCATGCCGATGTTGATGCGGGAAGTGAAATCGCGGGCGGTGTCGCCGTCGCGGGTGAAGATCGCAACGCCGTTGCCGTATTCATGGCTCATCGGCAAGTCAAGCGCGTCTTCATAGGTTTCGGCCCGCGCGACGGTCAGGACCGGACCGAAGATCTCGGTCTTGTAGATGTCCATGTCCTTGGTGACGCGGTCGAACAGACAGCCGCCCATGAAGTAGCCATTCTCGTAGCCCTGCATGGAGAAATTCCGGCCGTCGACGACCAGCTCCGCGCCTTCCTTGACGCCCTGATCGACCAGGCCCTTGACCCGGTGCAGCGCCTGCTCGGTGACAAGCGGACCGAAATCGACGTCGTTTCCAGCGGTGTACGGCCCGATCTTCAGCGCTTCGACCTTGGGCGCCAGTTTCTCGATCAGCGCATCTGCCGTGGTCTCGCCGACCGGCACGGCGACGGAGACAGCCATGCACCGCTCGCCGGCCGCGCCATAACCGGCGCCAACCAAGGCATCGGCGGCCTGGTCCATATCGGCGTCGGGCATGATGATCATGTGGTTCTTGGCGCCGCCAAAACACTGAACCCGTTTGCCGGCCGCGCAACCGCGCGAATAGACGTATTCGGCGATCGCGGTCGAGCCGACGAAGCCGACAGCCTGGATGGTCTCATGGTCAAGAATGGCATCGACCGCTTCCTTGTCGCCGTTGACCACATTCAGAACGCCGGCCGGCAATCCGGCCTCGATCATCAGTTCGGCAAGCATGATCGGCACGGACGGATCACGCTCGGACGGCTTCAGGATAAAGGCGTTGCCGCAGGCGATCGCCGGGCAGAACTTCCACATCGGGATCATGGCCGGGAAGTTGAACGGCGTGATGCCGGCCACGACGCCGAGCGGCTGGCGCATGGAGTACATGTCAATTCCCGGACCTGCGCCTTCGGTGAATTCGCCTTTCAGAAGGTGCGGCGCGCCGATGCAGAACTCGGCGACTTCCAGGCCGCGGATCACATCGCCCTTGGCGTCCGGCAACGTCTTGCCATGCTCGCGGGACAACGCCTCGGCCAGCTTGTCCATGTCGCGGTTGAGTAGGTCGACGAATTTCATCATGACCCGGGCGCGGCGTTGCGGATTGGTGGCTGCCCAGGCGACCTGCGCGGCCGCGGCGTTGGCGACGGCCGCATCCATTTCCGCCTGGCTGGCAAGCGCCAGTTTGGCTTGGACCTCTCCGGTCGCCGGATTGTAGACGTCGGCGAACCGGCCGGACGTGCCGTCCACATGCTTGCCGCCAATAAAATGCCCGATTGTCTGCATGATCGTTCTCCCTGGTCGCGGCTGGTCAAGCGCACGCTTCGCCGCCATATGACTGTCTTCTTGCCTTCAATTTTTGTATTATACAAGCGTCTGAAAATCGCATCCGTTGTGCAAAATATGTAGTCAATTTCTCCAACCCGGGCATTCCGCCGCTGGGAAGCATAGAATGAACTGGGATGACATTCGCATCTTTCTTGCCGTTGCACGCTCGGGGCAAATCCTGGCGGCAGCAAAACGGCTCGGCTTGAACCATGCCACGGTCGCGCGGCGGCTCACCGCTCTGGAATCCACCCTTTCGGCCAAACTGTTCGACCGGTCGACCTCAGGGTGCCATTTGACGGAACAGGGTCAAAGGTTTCTGGCCCGGGCCGAACGGATCGAAGAAGAAACCCTGGCCGCCCAGGCGGATGTCGCCGACCAGACCGTCGGCGTGTCGGGGACGGTGCGCATCGGCGCGCCGGATGGCTTTGGCGTTGCCTTCCTGGCGCCCCGGCTCGGCCAATTGGCCGACCGGCATCCCGATCTCACCGTCCAGCTCGTTCCCGTTCCGCGCTCGTTTTCCCTTTCCCGGCGCGAGGCTGACATCGCGGTTGCCGTCGACCGCCCTGAGCACGGCCGCCTGCTCTCCCGCAAGCTGGTTGACTACTCGCTCGGTCTTTATGCCTCCAAGACCTATCTTGATCGCCACACGCCTCCTGCGTCAGTGAAGGATTTGCAGGCGCATACGCTGATCGGCGCCGTTGAGGACCTCATCTTCACGCCATCCTTGAACTATGCAGCGGACTTTGTCCGCGAATGGCCGGCACGGTTCGAGATCGCGTCGGCGCTCGGGCAAACCGAAGCCGTACGGGCCGGCGCCGGGATTGGGATATTGCATGCCTTCATCGCGCGCGCCGACCCGGCCCTTGTCCGCGTTTTACCCGACATTCAGGTCGACCGTTCCTATTGGACGGTGGTTCATGAAAGCGCCCGGCAGCTCCGGCCGGTTGCGACCGCGCTCGATTTTCTCGCCGCACTGATCGTCAAAGAACGGCACGTCTTCCGATAACGCGCTCGTCAATGCGCGAAGACGTGATCCGGCGACCGTCTCCTTAGCGGACGGTTTGCGTTATGGTGAGCGGTGCAATCGCGGCTGGGAGGAAGCACCATGATCATTCGATGTTTTGCGGGCTTGTTCGCCGTTCTGATGGTAATCTCCGGCGCCGTTGCCGAAGACCGTCTGCCGGAACCGGAACTGAGCGACAGTGGGCTGCATGTCCAGCCATGGTTTCACGACGGTTTCCTGGAACTCGCCGATGACCTTTCGGAAGCTGCGGAGAGCGGCAAGGACCTGTTGATCCTCGTTGAGCAACCCGGCTGTCCCTATTGCCGGGAATTGCATCACGTAAACCTGCGCATTCCAAAAATCGCCGATTACATGCGGGACAACTACCTTGTCGTTCAGCTCGACATGCGCGGGTCCCGTGAAGCGGCCGATCTGGACGGGACGGCCATGGAGGAGCGGGATCTGGTGCGCCGTTGGGGTGTCACCTTCACACCGACACTGCTCTTCGTCCCGGCCGAGGCGGCAGAGGCCGGCGGAACGGTGCGCGATCATGCCGCCATGACCATGCCCGGCTACTTCAAGCCGTTTCACTTTGAAACCATGCTTCATTTCGTAGCCAGCGATGCCTACGCCGGCGGCGACTTCCAGCGCTATCTGGACCAGCGGGCGGCGGACCTACGGGAAAAGGGCGAAGAGGTGGATATTTGGTAAGCTTGCCGCTCACATTCCGCCCCGGCACGGCATTGCGAATTAATTGCTCCGCACGCCATATCCGCGCGGCTACTCCACCCGCATGGCTTCCGTCTCGATGATGACCTCTATGTCGTCGCCGACGAAGCCGTTGTCGACCGCATAAGTCATGCCGTAGTCGCTGCGCACGACCGTCGCGCGCGCCGAGAGGCCGAGGACAAACCGCTGGTGGCCGAACGGGTATCTGGCCGCCTGGTTCAAGGTCACCTCAAGGGTCAGGGGCCGCGTTTGTCCCAAAAGGGTCAATTCGCCGGCGACCGTTCCTGCCGTGTCGCTCGCCGGCGTTCCGCCTTCGGCCGTGAACACCATAAGCGGATGTGATGCCACATCGAGGAAATCCGTGCCGCGCAAATGGCCATCACGCGCGTCGTTGAAGGTCTCAACGCTTTCTGTTTCCACGCGGACCTCGACGTCGGACAAGGTTTTTGTCTCCATGTCGTAGGTGAAGCCGCCCTCAATCCGGGTGAAAAGCCCGAGTGTATCCGCAAATCCCAAGTGATCGACCAGGAATGCAATTGTCGTGTGTTCGGGATCCAGTTCGTAGCGGTGCGGCTCGGCGATGGCGGGAGCCGCCAGAACGGCCGTGGCAAGGATGCTCGTCAGTGCTGTTTTCATAATCTCCGATCCAGGTTCAAGGGTCTTGAAAACGCCAGCGCCCCGTGGTGACACGCTATTGGACCATCAAAAATCAACCGTTGGCCAATCACAACACGGTCAGGGTGAGGGCGGCTGGATTAGTGTCGGATCGCTGGGATTGGGCCATTCGGACGTTGATGCCACCGCGGACAGGCCGGAAATCGCTCGCGCGAAACACACTGTTCAATGGACACGTCCGCCTGGCCCGCCCTACGTTATTGCCAGACATCGTTTTCACCGAAGGTCAGGAGCCCAACAGATGAGCTGGCTGAATTGCCCCGACCCCATCCCCGGCGACGCGGCAAGCTGCGATCCGATCGAGACAATCATCGTACCGCGCACCTCCGATCTTGGCGGTTTTTCGGTGCGCCGCGCGCTACCCTCCGTAAAGCGGCGCATGGTCGGACCGTTCATCTTCTTCGATCAGATGGGACCGGCGGAACTCCTGGTCGGAGGGGGCATCGACGTTCGCCCGCATCCGCATATCGGTCTTGCGACGGTGACTTACCTGTTTGAAGGCGAAATGTATCACCGCGACAGCCTTGGAACGGAGATTGCCATTTCGCCAGGGGCCCTCAACTGGATGAGCGCCGGTAAGGGCATTGTCCATTCCGAGCGCGAACGCCCGGAGCGGCGGACACAAAAGCGCCCGCTGTTCGGCATTCAGAGCTGGGTGGCCCTGCCCAAACAATTGGAGGAAAGCGACGCGACGTTCCAACACTTCGGCGTGGACGAGCAGCCCGAATTTTCCGATGGCGGTGCTTCGGTCAAGCTGATCGCCGGAGAGCTCTACGGCCACAAGGCGCCGGTGACGACGGCCTCGCAGATGTTCTACGCCGACGTTCACCTGGACCCCGGGGCGAAGTTGCCCCTGGATGCTGGATGGGAGGAGCGCGGGCTTTATACGGTATCCGGCCAAATCAGCATCGCAGGACAAAGCTTCGACCCGGCCGAACTCCTGATTTTCAAACCGGGTGACAGGCTCGTCGTCGAAAACACCGGCCCGTCGCCGGCGCGCTTTGTCGTTCTTGGCGGCGAACCAATGGATGGCAAACGGTACATCTGGTGGAACTTCGTGTCCTCGTCCAAGGAACGCATCGAACAGGCCAAGGAAGATTGGCGGCGGGGCCGGTTCGACATCGTTCCGGGTGACGAGGAAGAGTTCATTCCCCTGCCGGATCGCCCGGGGCCGTAAACTGAGCTGCGGGAAGGATCAGCTCCGGCTCGCCGAAATCCAAAATGATGTTGAGCCGCTGGCTGGCGCGCGGATCGCCGGTCAGACCGGGGTCCTCTGGAGCGACTGACAACCGCACCCCTCTGTCCGCCATTTCCAGCGCCTTGAACTCCGCAATAGCATCGAAAAACCGTGGCGGCACCGCCCAGGCGTAACGCTCCGATAAAGAGCTTATCACCAATATCACGGCGTCGACGCCGATCGCCTTTTGCCGCGGATCGTCGACCACCAGCTTCAGGCGCAGATAGTCGATCCGCGCCGCATCCGGACCACGAAGCAGAAAGAACAAGGTCGCCGGGCCGTAATCGACGCTCGCATTGGTCAACTCAATGAGCTCGGAGGCGCACTGGTACCGGCTTTCGCGAAACAATGCCCGCCGCCATCCGGCATTCGAAAGACCGAGTTCATCGAGCTGCGCGCACAGGTCCGCGGGACGGCCGGAGAAGGTCAGCTTCAGCCGCGCAGGCAAGACCGGGTCGGGATCCGTCAGCGCACCGCGGGTGTCTGCCGGTAGCGCCGCCAAAGGATCTGGCAGCACGGCATCAGGCGTGACCGGCGCGGCCGGATCGGGCGCGAGCACGCGGGCAACGCCAAATCCGAGCGCCGCCAAGGCGATCAAGACGAGCGGCAAACTGACCAGGACGCCGCCCCGCCAGGCGCCGGTGAGCCGCGCTTGCGGTTCGTTGTCCTGCCAGATGTTCCGGCGTTGGCGCGCCCTTCCCCCGGACGGCGTTCGCCGCGGATTGCCAAAAGGCTTTTTCATGCGTCTCCCAGTGTTGTCGCCCCGGCCGCCGCAAATGAGGTCGATGCAATGGGTTCACCGGTTCCAACAGGCTTGCATCGCGCCGGTCCTCCGGGATAACACCAAGCCAACAAAAATTGGAGATGTGGCCAGGCTTTGTTGCGATTGCCAGTGACCGCGAGCGGGCGAACATGGCCGGTGGATCCGAAAAGACAACGAAAACTGAAGACAGGCGGCATCCGTCGGTAGGGCAAACCATGCCACCTAATATAAACAAAAACGAGATATACCATGCGCTTAGGGGTCGATTGGGGCGGCACGAAAATCGAGATCGTCGCCCTTGATGATGCTGGATCGGAAATTTTTCGCAAACGGGTGTCGACACCGCGCGACGACTATGATGGTTGCATCGAAGCTGTCGCCGGACTGGTGGCGGCGGCCGAATCCGAAACCGGTCAGACCGGGACGGTCGGCTTCGGCATTCCCGGGTCTATTTCGCCAGCGACGGGCCTCGTCAAGAACGCGAACTCGACCTGGATGAATGGCAAACCGCTCGACCGGGATCTGGAGGCCGCGCTCAACCGGCCGGTTCGTATCCAAAACGATGCCAATTGTCTGGCCGTGTCTGAGGCAACCGACGGCGCGGCGGCGGGAGCCCATTTCGTCCATGCGATCATCATCGGCACCGGTTCTGGATCGGGGATTGCCATTGATGGCAAGGCCCATCGCGGGGCAAACGGCATCGGCGGTGAATGGGGCGCCATCCCTGTACCCTGGATGCGTGAGGATGAGTTTCCAGGACCGGAAAACTGGATCGGCCACCGGGGCTGTATCGATTACTGGTGTTCGGGAACCGGATTTCAGACCGACTATCAGCGCGAAACGGGAACCGGCCTCACCGGACCGGAAATCATGTCGCTCAAACGGTCCGGCGATCCGGTCGCGACCCGCCACTATGAGGCCTATGTCAGCCGGCTGGCCCGGGCCCTGGCGATGTCCGCCAACTTGATGGATCCGGATGTTTTTGTGCTCGGCGGCGGCATGTCGAATGTCGACGAACTCTACATAGATCTGCTGCCGGCCATGGCCCCGTTCATTTTCTCGGATGCTTACGAGGTGCCAATCCGCAAAGCCAAACACGGCGACAGCTCCGGGGTGCGTGGCGCCGCTTGGCTTTGGAACGACTGACTTCTAGTCGGCTCGGCGGACGGTACTGACAAAGACAATGCCGAGACCCGCTGCGGCGGCGGCGAGGATCTGAGCCGTGGTCGGGATTTCGGCAAAAGCCAGGTAAGCCAGGACCAGACCGACCATCGCAGCGACCGAGCCAATCTGGCTGAGATAGACGGGGCCGGCGATCTTCTGCAGGCGGAAGTAAAGCGCATATTGAACCGAAAAGATGGCACTTTGCGCGGCAACCATGGTCCACGCCGCGCTCATATCGGTGGCTGGCAGCATCGGAATCCCGGTGCTCGCATTGAATGAAACCAGCGCGGCAAATGCCGTGGCCATCATCCCGGCCGACAGAACGGCGGGCTTTGCACCGGCGGGCCATTTCACCGTGCGGTATATATTGGCGAAGCTGATCACGACCGGGATCACGAGCGCCGCCAGCGTCCACAGGAAGGCCGTGGGACTGATGTCCCGGGCGCCGGCGGCCAGAAGCACCGTGCCCAGAAGACCGAACGCGACACCCAAAAGGCGGAGTGGATGCAGGCGGTCGAGACCAAAGGCCACCGACAGCCCGTAGGTGAGCACCAGCGGAAACGCGAAACACAGCGCAACGAAGCCGGCGCCGACATGGATCGCCGCCGCGAAGGCCAGCGCATGGGGGACCGCGAACAAGAGGCCGGTGATCGCCATGTAAACGAGGATCTCCCAGCGCCCTGCCCTTCGCGCGCCGCGATCGCTGACCCTACCTGTGACCGGCTTCGAGCTTCGGACCAAAAACAGGCCTTGAAGAATGACTGCGCCCAAAAGCGACCATTGAAGCAGGCCAAGCGGCGCCCAGCCAAAGTCCGGCGCGGCCTTGGCGAAGATCGTGGAGGTCGCCAGCAATCCTCCGACGATTAAAAGCAGGAGGATCGGTTCCCCGGATTTGCCAAGACTGAAGCGCGCCTTCGGCGCATCGACCGCGTTGGCACCGGCACCAAGGGATCCCGGGGATAATGAGAGCGCGACTTTCATGGCTTCGATCCTTTGCCTGATCCCGTTGGTCACACAGCGGGATGCAAACTCACTTTCATGCATCCAACATAGGCGATTTTATCTTTATATCAAGATACTTTTTATAAAGATTCTTGCTTGACGCATATATTTCTTGACCACCGGGTCGCCAAAGGCGACACAGAGCTAGGCTGGACAGCTGTTCGGCGGATAATCGCGCTGCTATGACCAACGAACCGGACGAGAAAAACGCTCAAACGCAAGTGCCGCCTGACCGGGCGGACCGGGCGCGCGCCCAATGGCGCCGGGAAATTCCGGCTCTTGGCGACAAACTGGACCCGATGGTGCTGCTTGGCCGATTGACCGAAGCCGCGCAGGTGATGGCAAACGGCTATCTGATCCCGGCCTATGCGGAGATCGGCCTGAAAACCGGTGAGTTTGATGTGCTGGCGACACTGGTCCGCTCAGGGTCGCCCTACAAACTGACGCCGACCGAATTGTACCGCTCGACGATGATGAGCTCCGGCGGCATGACGGCCCGGCTGGACAAGCTGGAAAAAGCCGGCCTGATCGAGCGCTGCCCGCATCCGGACGACCGGCGCGCGCTCATGGTTTGCCTGACCGACGATGCGCTGTCCAAGATCAAGGCCATGATGCCGGCCTATGTCGAGCGTCAGCACACCGCCGTCGCCGGACTGAGCGATGACGAACGCCGCCTCTTGTCGGAACTCCTGGCCAAGTTGATCCGAACGGCGGATGACAAAAACACCGGTTGAACGCGGCGGACCATCCGCGCATTGATGAACCTGCCATCACAAGTCGGCGACAATTGGCGATAGACGTCCCTTCCCGGTTGACAGGCCATGTGCGCTGGGGCGACGTCTAATTACGAGATCACTTGCCAAGAAAGGCGGACAGAATGCGCATCCTTCGGGCTTTTTCGGGACTGCTTGTCCTGATCTTCGCGATACCGGCGCTCGCTGCGGAGCTTCAAATCAAGGACATCGCCAAGGGCTCGGGCGACACCGCCGATGTCGGGGAGACCGTCGTGGTCCACTACACCGGCTGGCTGATGGACGGCACGAAGTTCGACAGTTCGCTCGACCGCGGGACACCGTTCTCCTTCACGCTCGGCGAACGCCGCGTGATCCCGGGATGGGAGCAGGGTGTTGAGGGCATGCAGGTCGGTGGCAAGCGGGAACTGATTATTCCCCCGGAACTCGGCTACGGCGCGCAAGGGGCGGGCGGCGTGATCCCGCCCAACGCCACCTTGCGGTTCGAAATCGAACTCTTGGAAGTCAAGGGCAAGAAGTACTCCGACATCGACAATGACGAGATTAAAGCGGCGCTTGCTGCCGGCACGCCGGTGATCGATATCCGCCGGCCGGATGAATGGAAGGCGACCGGTGTTATTCCGGGCGTCCGTCTGCTGACGTTTTTCGACGCCAGCGGCAACGTGAACCCCAATTTCGGCGCCGAACTGCAAAAGGTCATTTCCGGACCGGCCGACAAGGTCGTGTTCATCTGTCAGGCAGGCAACCGATCAAAGGTGCTGTCGGAATACCTGTCCGGACAAGCCGGCTTCACCAATGTCGCAAATGTCACCCAGGGCATGAACGGCTGGCTCGGCGCTGGCGAGACGGTCGAAGGCGCAAACCCGCCCGGCGGGTGCTGGTTGTGCTGAGGATTTTGGAGTCCCGGCGTCCCGGTTGATGCAACCATTGCTTTTGATTTATTGCCAGAACGCTTCTAATTCTAAAACTGATTGAGACGTTGGTTTTTCATTTGGAGGTTTCCCGGAATGATCGACTTGATGGCGTTTCGGGTCGCGGCAATTGCGATCCGGAAAAAAGGCTCCGAGTGCAGCAACGACTTTCGATACGCAACGTCAACGGTTGCTGTTTCAATTCCAGGGACAAGCGAAACCATTAAGGCCAAACCGCCGAAAGGCGGCGCTCTTCCTCCGGCACCCGAAACACCCTCCAAACCCGAGGAAGACTTCAACAAATTGGTATCGCCATACTGGGCCGTATCTGAATTCGTGATCGACGAAAGCGGCAAGACAACCGGTCAACCTGCCGGCTATGTGTTTGGCGCGAGCGTGCCTTCGCTGGTCCGCTATAAACACAATATTTCAGGCGCCTTTAATCGGAGCATACCGGCCAGCACACGGAAAAGTCTTTTCAATCAACTCAGCAAAAAACTGATCTCCGGACGGCCGATTGCCCTGAATCTCGACTTCAGCGGTCCCTTTTATTGCAGTTGTAAAAAAGACAAAGCATGCAAGGCCAAGCTCATCAAGATCCATGTATCGCACAAGACATCGCCCCGCTTTCCAAAGGTTACGGTCCATGAAAGCGGACCGGTTAAATGCGACAAGGCGCTGTCGGTCAAAGCCGCGAAGAAGCTCGCACCGCGCAAAAAGCCCAACGACGGTGTTGTCACTGCCGTCGACACCACGGTCTTTAAGTTTGAGGGCGGCAAGTACGGCGTCAAAACGCTGATATTTGATGTAATTGTGCCGTGCCCTTGCCAGCCCAAAGAAACGCAGTCCGAAGGGGACACAGACAAAAAACCGGCCAAGAAGCCGGCGCCGTGCCGGGCAGAAATCCACATTCAGTACTGGTACCGGCAACGACAACCGGTCAAAAAGCCACTCCCAAAAACACGGAAGAAAGGGCGTTGAAAGAAAACCGGCGCGACTTTTGCGGCCGGGTCCGCATAAGCACTCCTGCTCATCGGCAGAGCCGGCACAAACCCATTGCCACCCCCGCCGGCATCGGCTATCGGTGGGACATGAGCATGATCTTGAAAACGACCTGGTGGTGGCGGCGCGCGACATAGGCGGCCAACGCACTCCCCTGCCCGTTTTGGGATCAAGACAAGCAAAGGCCGCCGCGGGACTCCCCGGCGGCCTTGTCATTTGCGCTTCACGCCTTCGGGGATCCAACGGGCCACCGACACAGGACCACGACCATGCCAGCACTGGCCGAACAGACGTTTCAGACCGAGGGCGGGATCACCATCATCCGCCGGACCCGCCCTGCCGAGTATGAGACCGGCACGTCGCGCTGGATCGACCGGCTGGATTCGGAGCGCGGCGCGGTGTTGTCGTCGTCCTATGAGTATCCGGGCCGCTATACCCGCTGGGACATGGCGCTCGCCAATCCGCCAATTGCGCTGGAGACCGCAGACCGCGATGTGACGGTCAAGGCGCTCAACCAAAGAGGCCTGATCCTTCTGCCTGCGATCGCAAAAGCGCTCAAATCGCACCCGGATGTCGAGAGTTTAAAGGCAACAGATGAGCGGTTCGATCTAAAGGTCAAACGTCCGGACCGGCTGTTCCGCGAAGAAGAACGGTCCCGCCAACCCTCCACCTTCTCGATTATCCGGGCCGTGAAAGACCTGTTTGCCTGTGATGACGACCAGCTCGGGCTTTACGGCGCCTTCGGCTATGACATCGCCTTTCAGTTCGAACCGATTGAGTTGAAACGCGCGCGTCCCGGCGACCAGCGGGATATCGTGCTGTTTCTTCCCGACGAGATCCTGATCGTCGACCATCACGGAAAACGCGCCTATGTGCTGGAGTATGAATTCGCCGTAGATGGCAAGACGACGGACGGTCTTCCGCGCGAGGGCGAAGCAACACCGTACGCGCCGGCCAATGAGGACCCCGGCCGCGGCGATCATCAGCCCGGCGAATACGCAGAACTGGTGCGCAAGGCCAAGGACTATTTCCGGCGCGGAGACCTGTTTGAAACCGTGCCCGGCCAGGTGTTTTACGAACCGTGCGCCAATCCACCGTCGGCCGTTTCGCGCCGCCTGCAGCAGATCAATCCCGCCCCCTATTCCTTCTTTTTCAATCTTGGCAACGCGGAGTACCTCGTCGGCGCCTCGCCGGAGATGTATGTCCGGGTGACCGGCGGCCGGCGGGTGGAAACCTGCCCGATTTCCGGCACGATCCGGCGCGGCAAGAACGCCATCGAGGACGAGGCGCAGATCCGAAAGCTGCTGAATTCGGCCAAGGACGAGGCGGAACTCACCATGTGTTCCGACGTCGACCGGAACGACAAGAGCCGGGTGTGCGTGCCAGGCTCGGTCAAGGTCATTGGACGGCGGCAGATCGAGATGTACTCCCGGCTGATCCACACCGTCGACCATATCGAGGGGATCCTGCGCGAGGACATGGATGCGCTGGACGCCTTCCTGTCGCACACCTGGGCCGTGACGGTGACCGGTGCACCGAAACGCTGGGCCATGGAATTCATCGAAGAGAACGAGAAAAGCCCGCGCGCCTGGTATGGCGGGGCGATCGGCACCATCTTGTTCAACGGCGACATGAACACCGGCCTGACGCTGCGCACGGTCCGCATCAAGGACGGCGTCGCCCAGATCCGCGCCGGCGCGACACTGCTTTTTGACAGCGTGCCGGAAGACGAGGAAGCGGAAACCGAACTCAAGGCCGAGGCCATGCGCGCGGCGGTGCGTGAGGCCGGTCTGGCGGCCGGCGCAACGGCACCGGCGGGGCCGGAGCGGCCGGGTGAAGGGCTCAAGATCCTGCTCGTCGACCACGAAGACAGCTTTGTTCACACCCTTGCCAACTATTTCCGCCAAACGGGCGCGGAGGTCATCACCTACCGAACGCCCGTCGCCGATGACGTCTTCGACGCGGTCCAGCCCGATCTGGTCGTCTTGTCGCCGGGGCCCGGCAACCCAAAAGACTTCGACTGCGCCGCCACCATTTCGCGCGCCAGGGCCCGGAACCTGCCGCTCTTCGGGGTCTGTCTCGGCCTGCAAGCGCTCGCGGAAAGCTTCGGCGCCGAACTCGGCCAGCTCGATATACCGGTCCACGGCAAACCCTCGCCGATCACGCTCGACGGTCCGTCGGTTCTGTTTGAGGGGCTAAGCGGACCCGTGACCGTCGGCCGCTATCATTCTCTTCACGCGCGGCGGGAGACGTTGCCGCATGCATTCCGCGTGACCGCGGAAACGGAGGACAAGGTGGTGATGGCGATTGAGCACTCGCGGGAGCCGATCGCCGCCGTCCAGTTCCACCCGGAATCCATCATGTCGCTGGATCAGGACGCCGGTCACCGGATCATCGAAAACGTCGTGACCCGGCTGGTGAAGGTGCGGCATCTGGCCGAAACCGCGTGACCGGCGATGGAAAAACCCTCGCACGACAACCAATCCAGCTTGCCCATGCCCGGCCCACCGATCATCCGCCGCGCACACACGCCGGACGACCTTGACCATGTCAAGGCGTTGTTTCGCGCTTATGTGGACTGGCTTGCCATCGATCTTTCCTATCAGGGTTTTGAGGAGGAACTGGCCGGGCTTCCCGGCAAATATGCGCCACCGACCGGGGCGCTGTTCCTGGCGGAAACGCAGGATCGGCCCGGGCTTGGTTGTGTTGCCGTGCGCCCGCTTGACGAGCCTGGCATTTGCGAAATGAAACGGCTCTATGTGCGTGACGATGCGCGCGGCCTCGGACTTGGCCATCGGCTGGTCGACGTCATTGTCGAAGAGGCGCGGGAGCTTGGGTACCGGGAAATGCGGCTCGACACGCTGCCGTCCATGACCGGCGCCATATCGCTCTATGAGCGCCACGGTTTCAAACGCATTCCGGCCTACTATGACACGCCGGTCAGCGAGACGGTGTTTTTCGCGCTCGATCTTTTGACGAGCGGTCAATCAGGCCGGAAGAGCTGACAGCATTTCAGGCCGCCTTCCGGTCAGGAGATCCCGCAAGACACCGGCGCCTGCGCCCATTGCGTCGGGTTTGTTTCCGGTCGGGCTGAAACGGCTTCGGCCGCCCGGACAGACGGAATACCGATGAGCCGGTCACCCAGCCATTCAAAATCGCCCGGTTCCGCGCCCCGGCTTGCCGTGTCGCGCAGCGGAGGGATGGGCCGAATGGTTTCGCCGTTCCATTCGCCGATGGCGAAGCGGAAGGCATAACCTGGCGTCAGTCCCATCCGCAAATCTGAAACAACAACCTTGCCGCCGTCGAGTTCGGCCCGGTAGTAACCGCGGCTGAACCAGTCAAGCTTTTGAAACGCGGGCGCGTCCGCGAGGCAGGCGACAAGCCCGGGATTGCGTGCGTGTGTGTAGATCTTCGCTGTCTGCTCCCCGTCCAGCAGAGACAGATAGAGGTTGTGATATCGCCCCTCCTCCAGGCCGATGACCTTCCATAGCACGATGTTAAACGGAGCCGCGATCGCGAACACACGCTCCGGCACCAGTCCGGCATCCGCGAACACGGATTGCGCCCGCGTCTCCATATGCGCCTGCAGGACCATGCTCACACCCATATAGGCCGTGGTAAGGGCGAGGACGGTTGTGAGCACCCGGCCAAACCGCTGCGACCAGCCGGACCTAAACAGCGCCCAAATGACCATCGCAAGAATGGGAAGCGAGTAAAACGGGTCAATGATGAACATCGATCCAATGCCCACCGGATCCGGGTAAACCGGCCAGAATATCCGCGTGCCATAGACCGTGATCGCATCGATCATCGCATGGGTCACCAGGCACAGATAGACCGCCGCGTAGGTGAGCCAGCGGTGGTCACGCAAGCCCTTGAACAGCCGGACCAACCCTTCGCCGATCACCGGCGCGGCGAGCGCGTGAACAAAGATCGAGTGGGTCCAGCCCCGGTGATAGACAAAACTGTCGATCGGATCGTCAAACGGTAAAAACACGTCCAGATCGGGCATCGTGCCCAGCACGCCGCCGACGAGCGCTGCTTTCCGGCGACCGATCTTTTTGCCAAGGCAAACCGTGGAGACGGCCGCACCGAGAACGAATTGCGTCAATGAATCCATAAAAGCGACCGATTATAATCCAGCCAACCGGGACCTCATCCGAGGCGATGGACCCGCAGCGATCGCTGCGGTCGGCGGATTTGCCCTGTTCAGCTAAAGTTCTGCGCGGTTATGTGGTCCCTACCCGCGCCAGGGCAAGAGGCGGAGATGACAACCGGCGTTTACGAGCGCTTGCCAGCGCGCACCGTCGGCCGCAATCCTCGTCTTGCTCAAGCGGTTTTCCGGGTTTGTGGTGGCGTTTCCGCGCTGGACGCGGTGCGTTCCGAAAGCGCCGCTTCGACATCGGAAGCGATCGTGTGACGGAGGTTTTTGATCGGTTGCGGCCGGCCGATCAAATAGCCTTGCACCTCGTCACAACCGCTTTTGGCGAGCAAAAGCAGTTTATCGACATCCTCAACCCCTTCGGCGACGATGCGCATATCAAGGGCCTTGCCCAGTCGCACGACGGTCTCAATGATGGCCATGGAATTGTAATTCTGCCCTGCTTCGCGCACGAAGGACCGGTCGATCTTAATGGAATCAAACGGAAAACGACTGAGATATCCCAGCGAGGAATAGCCGACGCCAAAGTCGTCCAGCGCGATCCGGACGCCGATGTCCTTGAGCATCGACAAGATGGAGAGTGCGCGACTGTCGTCCTCGATCAGCGTGTTTTCGGTGATCTCGATTTCCAGCCGGTCAGCCGGGATTCTCGAGGCCTCAATGGCCGCGCGCACGTCACTGACGAATTCCTTGTCGCGGAACTGAACCGGCGAGACATTCAAGCTGATACCGCGATCCGGAATATCGCTGCCCGCGGTTTTGAGCGCTTCGGTGAGCACCCATTTACCGATTTGTACGATTTGGCCGGAGCCTTCCGCGACCGGAATGAATTCGCCGGGACTGACGAGCCCGCGGCCCGGGTGATGCCACCGGATCAGCGCCTCGTAGCTGTCGATCTCACGGGTTTTGAGATCCAGCCGGGGCTGGTAGTAAAGTTCGAACTGGTTTTCCTCGATCGCATCGCTCAGATCCTTTTCAAGACTGCGACGCTGGCGCATTTCGTCGCCCATGCCTTCTTGAAAAAGACAATAGGTGTGCCGGCCCATGCTCTTTGCCCGATAAAGGGCCACATCGGCGTCCGAAATGATATGATCGCTTGTTTTCGCGTCCCCTCCGATCAGGGCCACGCCGACACTTGCGCTTGGGCGGATCACAAGTCCGTTTCCGCAATCAATCGGCTCGGACAGGACTTGGACAAGGCGCATGGCCATGTCCTGGGCCTGCGCGGCAAACTCCAGATCTTTCTGGACGATGGCAAATTCATCGCCGCCGAGCCGGGCAACCGTGTCTTTGCGACGGGTTGCGGACTTGAGGCGCACAGCAGTGGTCTGGATCACGATGTCGCCAACGGGATGACCATGCAAGTCATTGATGTCCTTGAACCTGTCGAGATCAACCAGCATCAGCGCCGCGGAGGCCGGATCGACATCTCCCGATCGCAGGATATGATCAAGCTCGGCATTGAAGACCGCTCGGTTGGGCAGGTCTGTCAGCGGATCGTGCTGGGCAAGGTGAAGGATCTGGGCTTCAGCCTTCTTGCGCTCGCGCAGGTCCACGAGCGCTGATACGCGTGTCGGCGTCCCGCGGTAGGAAATCACACGCGTGCGGATTTCCACGGGGACCTCTTCCCCCTTCCGATTAATCACCATGAACTCGCGGGCCTGCGTTTCCGCCTTTGCGAGATGGCTTTCCAATTCGCCGATCCCATCATGGCGGACGAATTCGTAAAGGCCGCGTTTTTCCAGATCCGCGATTGAGTACCCAAGGAGGTCGGCAAAGGCCGCGTTGCCATCCAGGATGCGCCCGTCAACAGAAATGACGATCGCATCAAATGTCGCATTGGCGAGGGCCGACAGCCTTTCAGCTTCCTCGCGCGTGCGTTTGGCGTCCGCCGCGCGGCTGTGGGCCCGCTCCTCGTTTTGGACCGTGTCCATCAACGCATTGAAAAGCCGCGTCAAACGCTCTGAATCTTCGCCCATCGCCACGTCGAGCCGCATCGACAGGTCGGCTTTCCCGGCAATCAGGCGGTCAAGGGCATCCTCAACATGCCCAATGCCCAGTCTGGTGCCGTGCTCGGCTTCGTTCATGCCACGTTCTTCGCTCGCGGCATTGATGCGCAAAGGCCAGACCGCGTTCAGTGCCTTCAAGACCGCGAAGCCGACACCGAAACACCAGATAAAATTCAATGCCACGCCTTGAAGCTGGACCCAAAATTGCCGACTGTGATCGCCAAGCGGTAGGGATTCGGCCGGAGCCAATAGAGCCAGACCAAGCGTGCCGCACACACCGGCAAGGCCATGCACGCTGATGGCGCCGACCGGATCGTCAATCCGCAAGCGCCGCTCCAACAGCATACCGCCGCCAACCGCCACCGCGCCGCCCGCAACACCGATCAATATCGCCGCTCCGGGCGTCAGGATATGACAGCCGGCGGTCACGGCCACCAGACCACCCAACAATCCGGAGATGGAATTCACCGGCAGGATCAGACCATCTTTCCATAACCCAACCACATACCCGGCGGCCGTGCCGGCGGCGGCTGCAAGAACCGTGTTGGTCATGATCTTGGCAACATCCCAGGACACGGCGAGTGTCGAACCGCCGTTGAAGCCGAGCCAGCCGACAAACAGGATGAACGCGCCTGTCGTGGCCAGAACGGCGCTGTGACCGTGAATCCGGGTTGGCCGTCCGGTATTGTCGAAACGCCCAATGCGCGGCCCGATGACGATACACGCAGCCAGTGCAATCCACGCACCTGTGCTATGAACCACCGTCGATCCGGCAAAGTCGACAAAGCCGCGGTCAGCGAGAAACGCCTGGCCGGTTTCGTAAAGCGCGCCGCCCCAGGCCCAATGCGCGTAAACCGGATAAATCAGACCGGCGGTCAGCAAGGTGCACCAGACATAAGCCGACAGGCGCATGCGTTCGGCGACCGCGCCCGAGATAATCGTCGCGGCTGTCCCGCAGAACATCACCTGAAATGCAAAAATGGTGTACGCCCAAGGATCAAGGTCGCTCAGCATCAACAAACGCAGATCAAATCCGGCAAACCAGTTTCCCCCGCCGCCAAAGGCGATCATGAAGCCGAAGAGCGAAAAGACGAGCACGGAAACGGCAAGGTCCAGCAGGTTCTTCTGCGCCACGTTGATGGAGTTCTTGGACCGCACGACACCGGCTTCCAGAAGCATGAACCCGACCTGCATCAGCAAAACGAGCCCGGCTGCGACCAGAACCCACGTCATGTCGAGATAGGACTGAAGGTTAGAAATGGCCGTGTCCGGCGACGCGGCGTGGACTGATGAACTCAGCAATACAAAAACATGCGATGCGGCAACGACGCGAAACAGCGCCATTGGATTGAAGCGGCGAAGCATACGCGCGCGCCCCCAAAAAGTTGAGTTACCCCTGTCTTGCACGGTAGCTTTTAACAATGCGTATATAATTGAGACCTGATAATTTTTTGGTCAATTGCTTTAAAAATGACCACATTAAGGGTGTAAATTTGCCAGGTCTATTTTGAAATAAGACTCCACAATCGGGGATTAAAACCGAAACCCGACAGTTTAATTTCCATAAATGTGTCTATTTTGTATGTTTGTTTCGAATTTTCTTAGATTGCGCTCGTGATTGCTTTGGATTGAAGATCAACGTCCAATCAGCTGAAGTCAGACAGTCGGCAATTCGGCCGGTCATGACCGGCCGCCGGCGCGCCATAGCGGATAGGCGGATCACTCCACTTCCCGGATCGCTCCCTTGGCGGCGCTTGTCGTCATGGCCGCATAGGCGCGCAGTGCCTTGGAGACCTTTCGCTTGCGGACTTCACGTGGTTTCCAGGCCTCTCCCCCTTTGGCTTCCATCGCCGCGCGCCGGTCGGCCAGGATGTCGTCCGATAGATCCACCTTCAACACCCGGTTCGGAATATCGATGACGATCGGATCGCCGTTCTCGACCAGGCCGATCGCGCCGCCCTCGGCCGCTTCCGGGGAGATGTGGCCGATGGACAGCCCAGAGGTTCCGCCGGAAAACCGACCATCGGTGATCAAGGCGCACGTCTTGCCGAGACCTTTCGATTTCAGATAGCTGGTCGGATAAAGCATTTCCTGCATGCCCGGCCCGCCCCGGGGGCCCTCGTAGCGGATCAGCACAACATCCCCGGCTTTCACCTTGCCGGTCAGGATCGCCGACACGGCCGTATCCTGACTTTCGAAAATGCGCGCGGGACCGGTGAATGTCAGGATGCTCTCATCGACACCCGCCGTCTTCACGACACAGCCCTCTTCGGCGATGTTGCCGTAAAGCACGGCCAGGCCACCGTCCTGGCTGTAGGCGTGGTCTTTCTGCCGGATCACGCCGTTCTGCCGGTCCAGATCGAGGTCGTCCCACCGGCGCTCCTGGCTGAAGGCGGTCTTGGTGCGCACGCCGCCTGGCGCGGCGCGGTAGAACTGATGGACGCTGTCCGATCCGGTCTGTTTGACGTCCCAGCGCGCCAAGGCGTCCCGCAAGGTCGGGGCATGGACTGTGGGGACGTCGCCGTGCAGCAGACCGGCCCGATCGAGTTCGCCGAGGATCGCCATGATGCCCCCGGCCCGGTGAACGTCCTCCATGTGGATGTTTTCAATGGCCGGTGCGACCTTGCAAAGAACCGGCACCTTGCGGGACAACCGGTCGATGTCGTCCATGGCGAAGCCGATCTCGCCCTCATAGGAGGCCGCGAGCAGGTGCAGGATCGTGTTGGTCGATCCGCCCATGGAAATATCCAGCGTCATCGCGTTTTCGAACGCCGGAAAACTGGCGATGTTGCGCGGCAGGACGGTCTCGTCCTCCTGCTCGTAGTAGCGCCGGGCCAGATCCACGATCAGATGGCCGGCTTCGACGAACAGGCGGCGGCGATCGGCATGCGTGGCGAGCGTCGAGCCGTTCCCCGGCAGTGCCAGGCCAAGCGCTTCGGTTAGGCAATTCATGGAGTTGGCGGTGAACATGCCTGAACACGAGCCACAGGTCGGACAGGCATTTTGTTCCATTTCCAGAACGTCGGCGTCCGACATCGTGTCATCCGCGGCCGCGACCATGGCATCGACCAGATCGATGGATTTCATGTCGCCGTTTTCTAGAACGACCTTGCCAGCTTCCATCGGGCCGCCGGACACAAACACCACCGGAATGTTGAGCCGCAAGGCCGCGTTCAGCATGCCCGGCGTAATCTTGTCGCAATTCGAAATGCAGACGAGGGCATCGGCACAATGACCGTTGACCATGTATTCGACCGCGTCGGAGATCACTTCGCGCGAGGGCAGCGAATAGAGCATGCCGTCATGGCCCATGGCGATGCCGTCATCGACTGCAATGGTGTTGAATTCCTTGGCAACGCCTCCGGCCTTTTCAACTTCGCGGGCAACAAGCTGGCCAAGATCCTTCAAATGCACATGTCCGGGCACGAACTGGGTGAAGGAGTTCGCAATTGCGATGATCGGCTTGCCGAAATCGTCATCGGTCATCCCGGTCGCGCGCCACAGCCCGCGCGCGCCGGCCATGTTGCGTCCATGGGTGGAGGTCCTTGAACGATAAGGGGGCATGTCGTGTGTCC
Organism: Roseibium sp.; assembly: GCA_017643215.1. GTDB lineage: Bacteria > Pseudomonadota > Alphaproteobacteria > Rhizobiales > Stappiaceae > Roseibium. The sequence goes on from JAEPNV010000009.1 coordinate 20,767, forward strand.
TTGATTGACAAGCTGGTCTTCGGTGGCCCCTGCGTACAAACGGGCATGAGGCGCCTTGTGCTGGTGCTGACAGGTCTGAGGGGCATTGAAAAGGTCGCTTTGCCGCAAAACCGTACGCTCCGGTACGATTTTGTCTTGGTGCCATCGATGAACGGGCCAGTGTTACCTGATCGTTGCCCGGGCACTGACAATTGCGCCGGTCCGGCTAAACGGGTGTTAGGGCGCGCCCAATTATCACAGGAAGCACTGTCTTTTCCGCCCGGGCCCCGCGCATGCTTTTCGACATTCCAACGCTCTTCATTGCCGTCTTGCTCGCCGAGCTTGCCGGTCTTGTGGCGGTCGGGCTGGTCGTTGGCTTTGCGCGGGATAAACCGGCCGGCACGAGCAAAGCCGTGCTCCTATGGAGTGTGTCTTTCCTCCTCGTGGGATTGGGCTCGGCCCTCATTGGCCTTCATGGATTGATCGGCAAAGCGCCGGCTCCGGTATCGGCTTTTGCGCTTCTCTTGATCGGCGCGGGTCTCAGGCCCGGTGCGGTGGCCGTGCTTTTTGGCCGGCGCCCGAACCTGTGGCTCCCTCTTGTGCTCGGCAGCGTGTGGATTGCCGTCTCCATGGTGCCGGGTATTCCAGTAAGCGCAAACGCGGGCATCCTGTGCGTTTTTGGCGCCATGATGCTTTCGGCGCTGATGATCGGTTGGCTGTGCGTGAACGCCAATCGGGAAAAACTAGCCACAGTTCATCTCCTTGCGGCCACCATGCTGCTGGAAACGGCGGCCTATGGTGTCCTTGTGTTTCAACACGTCCATCTGCTTTTCATCGGTTTCCCGGACGCCCGAGACGCGGCGCTCGCCGTCCACTACCTCATCCTGCGCCTGGTCAGTGCCGTCACCGGCGCCGTGCTTCTGTCGGCGATGATCCTGGAGGGCATCAAGGAAGCGTTCCGGGTCCAGGCCCATACCGATCCGCTCACCGGCCTGCCCAGCCGTCCGTCATTTCTGGAGGCGGCCAGCACCTTGATCGGCCTGCAAAACAACACGCGCGCCGGATACTCGCTGATCGTTCTGGAAATTGACGGCTTCTCGGATCTGGAATCACGATACGGCCAGAATATGGGCGATGCGCTTTTGAAACTGCTTGGCCGGTTGTGCCACCAGTCAGTTCCGGATTCGGCGATCGCCGGGCGCACCGGCGGACCTGCATTCGGGCTTTGCGTGCCGGACCTGTCACAGGCCGCGGCCGGATCTCTCGCGGCCCGCATCCGGCGCCAGTTCACCAGCGAGATCAATCAGACCACCGGCGGGCGCCTGAGCGTGACGGTGAGCTGCGGTGTGTTCACCGGCCAACCGGGTGTGGATGTCGCAGAAGGCCTGGACATTGCTGGCCGTTGTCTGTGGCAGGCCAAATCGCAAGGTCATAGCCGCATGGTGTTTGTCGGCAGCAGCGACAGCAGGGCACAACGCCGCCCGCCCGCAAACCGGATGGCCGCCTAGGCGTGCGATGGACGCGGTTCGCGAACCACGTGAAAATCAGAGTATTGTGGAAATCAAACGGCCGGCGCGGGGGAGGATGCCGCACCGGCCGTCTGATCAGGCCGCCATTTGTGGATGGGAGAACCGTCAGGCGGCCTGGGACCGGTCGAGGAACGGATAGTCGGTGTACCCCTTCTCCGTACCGCCATAAAATGTTGCGGGATCGGGCTCGTTGAGCGGCGCGCTCAGCTCAAGGCGCTCCTTGAGGTCGGGATTTGCAATGTAGGGCCGGCCAAACGCCACGGCATCCGCGTCCCCCGCATCAACCGTGTTGATCGCCGTTTCGCGGTCATAACTGTTGTTGGCAAGGTAAGCCCCTTCAAAGCGCGCACGGAGCTTCGCCACACTTGTGCGTTCATCATCCGACTGCGGTGTCGCCAACTGGCCCTCGACCATGTGCAGGTACGCGAGGCCATAGCCGTTCAAGACGTCCACGACATGAGCAAACGTGGCCTCCGGGTCGCTGTCCGAGATGTCGTTGAAGCCGTTGAACGGGCTCAGGCGGACGCCAACGCGGCCCGCGCCCCAAACGCCGGTCACCGCATCCAAAACCTCCTTCAGGAACCGCACCCGGTTTTCCACCGATCCGCCATAGGCATCGCCGCGCATGTTGGCGCCGTCGCGCAGGAACTGATCGATCAAATACCCGTTGGCCGCGTGCACCTCGACCCCATCAAATCCGGCCGCCTGGGCGTTTTCAGCCGCCGTTCGATAGTCTTCGACCACGTTGGCGATGTCCTCGGCACTCAGCGCACGCGGCGTGGGCGTATCGACGAAACCGCCATTGACAAAGGTTTGGGCGTTCGCGGCAATCGCCGATGGAGCCACGGGATCGGCGCCATCCGGTTGAAGGTCGGGATGCGAGATCCGGCCGACATGCCAGAGTTGGAGGATGATCTTGCCGCCTTTGCCGTGAACCGCATCGGTGACCTTCTTCCAGCCGTCGATCTGCGTCTGGCTGTAGATACCCGGCGTGTCATCGTAGCCTTTGCCCTGGGGCGAGATTTGCGTGGCTTCGGTAATGATGGCTCCGGCGGTCGCCCGCTGACCATAATAGGTGGCGTGGATCTCATAGGGCGCATCGTCGCCTCGCCGCGCCCGGTTTCGGGTCAAAGGGGCCATGATCACCCGGTTGCCAATCTCAATGTCACCCAGTTTAAACGGTGAAAACAGTTTGGCCTGTGCCATTTTGGTTTCCTTTTCGCGTGGTGTGCGGTCTGCGCACAGTATTTCGGACTGTTCAGTCCATAAATGAACGGCCATCGACCTTTTCAAAGTGCAATAGCGCGTTCAAAGGCTTGTGGACGGTTGCGCTAACGTAGGACCGTTTGCGCCTCCTTCAAGGTTTCGGTGATTTGCTCGGCCGCCACACCCGATTTTCTCAATGTCACCGTCCCGAGAGCGAGGGCGGAGAAGGCCCGCGCCCGGGTGCGGGCCGCGCCAGGGTCCTCAGGGTTGATCGCCTCGGCCAGGATTTGCTCGATTCCAGCAAGATGCCGGCGGCCCAGCGCAGCGATTTCGGGGTGGTGCGGCGCAAGTTCCGTGATGCAATTGACCAGGAGACATCCCTTGGTGCCGCCGTTGGGATCGGCCAGGGCGTCCAGAGCCGCGGCCAAGGGATCTTCCGAATTGCCCTGGACGATGTCCTTCAGGCGGGCCAGCGCCGTTTTGGAGTAACCGCTCAGCGCTGCTTCAAGCACGGCCTGCTTGGAGCCGAAGGCGCCATAAAAACTTGACCGGCTGAGACCCATGGCCGCCGTCAGATCATCGATCGATGTTGCCTCGTAGCCCTGACGCCAGAACACCTGCAGCGCCGCGTCAAGCACGGCCTTTTCGTCAAAGGCGCGCGGCCGTCCGGGGCTGACAGCCGTCTTTCGTGGAGCGGATTGATCCATCATGTCCGATATGTGGACTGCCCAGTCCGAAATGCAAGAGGCATTGGGCAAAGTGCTCGCCGCCTTACGACACGGACTCACCCGGCAACCGGACCGTCGGGGCTGGATGTCCCGTGGTCCCGGCGCCCGGGCTTGCAGACGACAACCCCGTTTCATTCGCAGTGATTCCGGCTGGTAAAGCCGTCCATTTCCAGCACAAGGGTCCATGTTCGCGACTACGCGCCGGCCATGAGGCTCTGACAGGCTTTGTGAACGCGGAAAACCTCGACATGGCTGCACCGACTTGGGAGGTCTGTCCCAACGAGCCGGCACACCTGCCGGAAGACGAGCTATTCACCGATGTTTTTTGCAAAGACTGCAAAGTGCTGCTGGAATAGCGACGGGTTGTATAAGGAAACGCTCTCTTCCAACATTCGCCGGTCCAAGCGGGCAGAAACGGAACGATATGCTAAGATTTGATCATATGACCGTCCTTGCTCCGAGCTTGGAGGAAGGAACTGAGTACCTTGGCGCATTGCTGGAAATTGAGCTGATCAATGGTTCAATTCACCGCGACATGGGGACACATAACCGGCGTGTCAGACTAGGTGAGACTTGCTATCTCGAAGTCATTGCGGTCGACCCAAATGCACCATTGCCTTCCATTCCGAGATGGTTCGGGCTGGACCGGACAGATGCGGTTCGCGCTGATTGGTCAGATGGTTTGAGGTTAAAGGGTTGGGTTGCGAGAACCAAAGGCATTGACTTGGTGTTGAAATCACACGCAAGGCATCTCGGAGAAAAAAAATGGCTGGAGAACGATTTTTACTTTGCCGTACCGCCGGGGGGCGGTCTGCCTATGGAGGGGGCGTTGCCATCCGTGATCGACATGGGTGACCAGCCAGCAACAGCGACCGGATTGGAAGATCAGGGTGTAAGGCTCAAGGAATTCGTGCTTGAGCATCCGTCTCCGGCCCAAATTAAGGCGCTGTATGAGGAGCTTGGCATTGTAGACGGGCCGAACGTCAGTGAAGGAAAACGGCCTCGCTTTTATGCGTTTCTGGAGACCTCGGGCGGAGAAAAGCTTTTACAATAGATGGCATGCAGCACCGCCCATCCGCAAAAGTAGAATGACGAAAAGCTGATGTTAGCGGCGGCGCAGGTATCCCCGCACCGGTGTAAAGACCGGGGATGACACCTGGCGACCACCTGAGATCTCACGCACCCAGATACCGTTCCTTCAAATCCGGGTTTTCAGAAAGGTCCTGGCTGCTGCCCATCCACACGGTGCGGCCTTTTTCCAGAATCACATGATGGTCGGCCAGCTTTTCCAGGACCGAGACGTTCTTGTCGACGATCAAGATGGACTGTCCGGCCTGTTTCAGACTGCGCAGGCACTCCCAGATTTCCGAACGAATGATCGGTGCAAGACCTTCCGTTGCCTCGTCGAGGATCAGCAGCTTCGGGTTGGTCATCAGCGCCCGGCCGATCGCCAGCATCTGCTGCTCACCGCCGGAAAGCTGGGACCCCAGATTGCCCCGCCGTTCCCGCAAACGGGGGAAAAACTGATAGACGCTCGGCAATGTCCACGCGGCCTTGCCGCCGACGCGGTTGGCGGCTGTGGCGATCAGGTTTTCCTCCACCGTCAGGGTTGGGAACACCTGGCGGCCTTCGGGCACCAGACCGAGCCCTTTTTGCGCAACCGCATAGGCGGGAAGTCCGGACACCGGCGCGCCCTCGACCCATACGTCGCCGTCGGTTGCCTTCAACAGGCCCATGATGGTGCGGATCGTGGTCGTCTTGCCCATACCGTTGCGGCCCATCAGCGTGACCACCTCACCGGGCTTGATGATAATCGCCACATTGAACAGAACCTGCGTGTCGCCATAACCGGCCTGGAGACGGGCGACCTCCAAAAGCGGCGCGCTCATGCGTTGTCCTCCGTGCCGAGATAGGCTTCGCGAACGGCGGGATTTTGCCGGATTTCCTCTGCCCCTCCACTGGCGATCACCTCGCCATACACCAGCACGGAGATGCGATCGGCAAGCTTGAACACCGCGTCCATGTCATGCTCGACGAGCAGAATCGGGATCCGGTCCTTCAAGGCGGCCAGCACGGACACGAGCCGGGCCGTTTCCTCCGGTCCCGCGCCCGCCATCGGCTCATCCAGCAGCAGCAGTTTCGGGTTCCCCGCGAGCGCAATGGCGAGTTCCAGGACGCGCTTTTCACCGTGGCTGAGGTCGCCTGCCCGCACCTTGGATCGCGCGCGCAATCCAACGGCGTCCAGGCACTCGAGCGCCTTGGCGTTCAACCGCGGATCCTTGGCCGCGGGCCGCAGGAAACGGAAGGAATGGCCGGCCTTCGCCTGAACTCCGAGCGCCACGTTTTCCAGAACGGAAAAATCCGGCAGGATCGCCGTGATTTGGAACGACCGGCCGAGACCTCGTTGCGCCCTTTTGGCGACCGACAGTCCTGTCACGTCCCGGCCGGCAAAAAAGACCCGGCCGCTGTCGGAGCGCAGCGCCCCGGAAATCTGGCCAATCAGCGTGGTCTTGCCGGCGCCATTTGGCCCGATGACCGCGTGGATTTCGCCGCTTGCCACCGTCAGAGACACGTTCTTGGTGACCTTAAGCGCGCCGTATGCCTTGTTGAGCTTTTTCAGGTCGAGGACGGGTTGATTCACGGCGCCCTCCCCTTGATCGCGCCCAATATGCCTCCGCGGGCATAAAGGACGACAAGGATCAAAAGCGGCCCGAAAATCAACCGCCAATGCTGGGTGTATCCGGACAGAACCTCTTCCAGCACCAGGTAGGCAACCGCCCCGATGATTGCGCCGTGGAGGTATCCCATGCCGCCCAGAACGACCATGACGATCAGTTCGCCCGATCGATGCCAGGACATATAGGCGGGCGCGACAAATTCGGCCTGATTGGCCATAAGCGCACCCGCAAGACCGGCGATCACGCCGGCGATAACAAACGCGGTCAACCGGTAGGCGAAGGGGTCGATGCCGATCGCCTGAAGGCGCGCCTCGTTCTGTTTCGCCCCCTTCAGGACACGGCCGAACCGGGACGCGGCCACCATTTTGAGGAACAAGAACGCGGCCAGAAGCGTGCCAAACACCAGCCAGTAGAAGGAGGTGTCATTGCTGAACACACTGGTGCCGAAGAACTCCGACCGGCCCCACATGGTCAGGCCGTCATCACCGCCATAGGCCGACAGGGACGTCGCCGTGTAGTAGGCCATCTGCCCGAAGGCCAGCGTGATCATGATGAAATAAACACCGCGGGTCTTGAGGCTGATCGCGCCGGTAACGGCGGCAAACACGGCGCACACAAGAATGGCGGCCGGAAACGAAATCCAGGCCTCCCAGATGTCATGATAAGCCAATATGCCGACCGCGTAAGCGCCGAGCCCAAGATAGGCCGCGTGGCCGAAGCTGACCATGGCGCCGAGGCCGAGAATGAAACCCAGACTGAGCGCGGCAATCGCGAGGATCAGGATCCGGGTCGCGAACAGCATCACGAACCGGTCATCAAAGACCTGTGCGTAGACCGGGATCAGCGCGAGCGCGACAAACAGGACGACCGGAACGGCCCGGTTTTTCAAAAAGTCGGTGGTTGGCATCACGAGCGGCCCGCCGGAAACAGGCCGCTTGGCCGGAAAAACAACACGCCTGCCATGAGAATGTAAATCAACATGGAGGCGATCGCCGGGCCGACGTCATTGGCTGCGGCCGGCGGCAGCAACATGCGCGCGACATCGGTCGTCAGTGACCTGCCCAGCGTGTCGACGAGGCCGATCAAAAGCGCGGCCAAAAACGCGCCGCGGATTGATCCGATGCCCCCGATCACGATCACCACAAACGCCAGAATGAGCAGATTGTCGCCCATGCCCGGTTCCACGGACAGGATCGGCGCGGCCATGATTCCGGCGAAACCGGCCAGCATGGTCCCGAACCCGAACACGATCATGAACAGGCGCCGGATGTTGACGCCAAGGGCGGCCACGATGTCCGGATTGGTCGCTCCGGCGCGGACAAGCATGCCGATCCGGGTGCGGGTGACCAGAACATACAGCAGCACGGCGACGCCGAGACCGGACGCAATCAACGCAATCCGGTAAACCGGATAGCGCAGGTTTTCCATCAACTGGATGGAACCGCCCAAAAGCTCCGGGATCGGCAGCGACAGGGGCGCCGCGCCCCAGACCACTTTCACCGCTTCGTTCAAGAACAGAATGACGCCGAAAGTCGCCAGCACCTGGTCCAGATGGTCCCGGTCATACAAATGCCGGAAGACAAAAAACTCCAGCACAAGGCCGAAGAACAGCGACAGGACCAACGCCAGCAAGAGCGCACTCCAGAAGGACCCTGTCGTCTGGTAGGCGGCGACGGCCAGATACGCACCAAGCATATATTGAACGCCGTGCGCCAGGTTGATGAAATCCATCACTCCGAAGACCAGCGTCAGACCGGCCGCGATCAGGAACAAAAGCACGCCGAGTTGGAGGCCGTTCAGCGTCTGGACGGCAAGAAGGGTTGCACTCACGGCGAATTATCCGGAACGAGGAAAGAAGCCCGATGGATTACGGGCCGGGAATCTCGCCCGGCCCGCCTCTCCATTGGCGGTCAGTTCATGCGGCAGGAGCCGGCATACGCATCGCCCTTGTCGTCAAACACCTTTTCAACGGCTTGCGTGACATAAGTGTCTCCCGACTGCTTGACGGCTTGCACCAGATAGAAATCCTGGATCGGGAACTGGTTGGTGTTGAAGCTGAAATCGCCACGCACACTCTCAAACGGCGCCGATTTCAACGCCGGAAGGAGCGCATCTGCGCTCTTGTTGCCGTCGGTCATGGTCAATGCGCCGTCGATCAAGCGGGCCGCGTCATAGCCCTGTGCGGCGTAGAGCGACGGGGCATAACCATATTTGCCCACGAAATCGCGGACAAACTTGGCATTTGCCGGATTTTCCAGGTTCGGTGCCCACTGCGCGCCGCCAAACAGGCCTTCCGCGGTCGTTTTGGTCGCCGGCAATGTTGTTTCATCGACCGTGAACGACGACAGGAACGGAATCGCCCCCTTGAGCCCGGCCTGATCGTATTGCTTGACGAGGTTCACTCCCATGCCGCCCGGCATGAAGGTGAAGATCGCGTCCGGCTGGGCGTCCGCGATCCGGGCCAGTTCGGCGGAAAAATCCAACTGGCCGAGTTTGGTGTAGATCTCGTCGACGATCTCGCCGGTGTAATGGCGCTTGAAGCCGGCGATTGCATCCTTGCCGGCCTGGTAGTTCGGCGCCATCACGATCACGCGCTCATAACCCTGCTGACCGGCATAGCGGCCCATCACTTCATGGTTCTGATCGTTTTGCCAAGACGTTGAGAAGAAATACGGGCTGCAGCCGCGGCCGGCAATCGGCGACGGTCCGGCATTCGCGCCGATGAAGATCGTTTCCGATTCAATCACCGGCTTGTAGACCGCCATCATGACGTTGGAAAAGACGACCCCGGCCATCATGTCGACCTGATCGCGTTCCAGGAGCCCCTGCACCTTGGTGAGAGCCGCGTCGGGCTTCAATTCGTCATCAACAACGATTACCTCGGTCTCCAGCCCGCCGAGCTTGCCGCCGGCCTCTTCGACACCAAGAAGAAAGCCATCGCGCATATGCTGGCCGAGAACCGCAGGCGGTCCCGACAACGTAGCCATAAATCCGATCTTCAAGGACTCGGCCTTCGCCGGAACGGCCGCCGCCGCGCCCACCATCGCGGTCGCGGCAAGAGCAGAAAGGAAACGCTTCATCAATATTCTCCCCTCGTGGATGTCAGTTGGGTCCGACCGTTGGAAGGATGTTTTTATTTCAGCGTGACGGTCATGTCCCGTTGGAAAATATTTTAAGCATAAAATATCTTCCGTGTTAACCCCTAATTGGCCACCCGAAAGACAACGCCAGACGCACGGCACCGGCGCCGTGGGGCGCCGTCTGGTCCAAGCAGTCCGGTAAAAAAATCGGCGGTTACCCCGCTTTTGCCCCATTATCGTCTGTATCGGTGCGTAGTGAAGAGGACGCGTTACAGTAATATGGTGCTCGTCCAGCCGGGCCCGACAACGCCATCCGCGTAGCAGTTTTCTTTGGAAGGCCAGTCATGTTGAAGTCCCAGACGCCGTCCACGACCAGCGCAAAGCCCGGTTTCCCGACAGCGACGCTGGACCGGTCACTGTCCAAAAAAATGCTTCTGAAATCGAAAACGCCGCATTCGCAGGCTCTTCGACACGGTCTGCCAGAGACGCCCCGCACGTCGAGGATCCGCTGGGCAGAAGACGATCCCATCGACGTTCAAGACGCGTTGGACGGTCCGACCGGGCCTGAGACCCCTCGTTCAGCCACGCTGCTGAGGCATGGCACCCACAGCCTGGCCGCGGCCGCGTCCGGGATCGATTGGCGGCGTTCACTGTTGATTGCAGGCGTGATCGCCGCCGCCATGGGGTCCGTGACCGCGCTGCTGTCCTCCCAAGGTCTTTTGCCCTCCTTTGAAAGGACCGCGGCCGTCCCCGCGCCAAGCAACGGCGACGGTCAGGTGGCGCCCGGGTCCGAAGGGGCTGTGACGGTCCAGGCCGACCGGTTCGGCGCTTCATTCGAGGCGGCCGAAGAAGCCGCGAACGCAAACGCCGAAATTGCCTTGCGCCGCGCCCAGGCCCGATTGGCAGATGCCGCGGCCCGTCCCGGGCGTTCGGTCCCATCGCAATCGGACACGGCCGATCTGATTGGTCCGCAAAGGCCAGCATTGACTGAGGTCGCGGCGGCACCGCCGTTTCCGGGCGCGCCGGCCGCCGGCACAACCTTGACGCACCATCCGGATGTCCTTGCTTACGGCGCGCTGAACCAGTCCCCGACCGGACGAACGGCGGGCCTGAACCCCATCGACCCCCGTCAGGCATCCGACGCCGCGCCGCAAGCGTCGATCCCGTACGCGGCATCTGAAGAACAAGCGGCTGTCGCATCCCCGAGTGCAGGCGATGATCCGGATTCGACCCCGCCGGCGAGCGCTGAGCGGACCGGGTCCATCATCTCTGCGGTCAACCTGCGCTCCCGGCCCCGAAATGGATCCCGCGTCTTGTCGGTCGTGCCAGGCGGCGCGACGGTCGTTTTGGAAAATTGCACCAGATGGTGGTGCGCTGTGCGCTACGAGGGTCAAAAGGGGTTCGTCGCCAGCCGGTTTGTAAAGAAAAAGGGCTGATCCCGCTGATCCTGCCTCTCGCGGCCCCCATCTTGTTAATCGTCATCGGCTAGTCTTGGCGCAGAATACGGATCTCATAAGGGAAACCGTTATGTCCTTGCGCAAACACACTTTGGCTGCCGCCTTCCTCTCGACCGCCTTCGGCGCCGGAGCCGCATATGCCGATGGAACCGATTGCGTCGTCTACGCAACCGACTATGCGAACCAGTATATCGGCAGTGGCGATCCCATCGGCGACGCGGTGAGCGGCGGCATGGCCGGCGCGGTCGTCGGCGACATCATCGGCGGTCCAGGTGGTGCCGATGCCGGAGCCAAGGCCGGTGGCGCGCTCGGCATTTTGGACAATCTCGGATCGCTGCCCGGCGGCTGGGATGCGCTTTATGACATGGCCTACCAGATGTGCGTTCAGCAGGACGCGGGACTCAACCCCAATCTGCTTTATCCCGCTCCCGTGCCTGGAACCTCCCATTACCCTTGCCGTTCGACCGCAACGGTCAACGGCCCATCGATCCGCTCCGGACCGGGAGGCACGTTGTCCGCCGGATCCGGCCGAACCGGATGCCAATAGCGTAAAACCCGTTGAGATCGGGCCGGCGCGGTTGACCTGACGCTGGGTTCACCGTCAACTGTCGGCATTTGCCGCTCCGCCGACAGATGAGGATTGCCGATGCGCCGTTCGCCCCGCCTTTTCGCGCTGACCGCGCTCTCCTTCTTCGCCATTTCCACTGTTTCGGCCACCGCGCAACAATGCGGCGGCGACTTCCGGCAGTTTCTGGCCGGCGTCAAACAGGAAGCGGTCGCTAAAGGCCTGTCGCCCCAAGCCGCCGACGCGACGCTCGCCGGTGCTCAGATCGACCGCAAGGTCTTGTCTCGCGACCGCGCCCAGGGCATTTTCAAGATGCCGTTTCTGGATTTTTCCAAGCGCATCATCTCCAGCTACCGGATGAAAAACGGCACGGCGAACATGAAAAAACATGCCGCCGTGTTTGCCCGCACCGAGCAGCAATTCGGCGTGCCCGCCGCGGTGATCACCGCCTTTTGGGCGCTGGAGACCGATTTCGGCGCCGTCCAGGGGGATTTCAACACCGTCAATGCCCTGGCGACGCTTTCCCATGATTGCCGCCGGCCGGAGCTGTTCCGCCCGCAACTGATCGCCGCGATCGAAATGGTGCAACACGGTGATCTCGACCCGCGCCGGACGACCGGCGCGTGGGCGGGGGAAATCGGCATGGTGCAAATGCTGCCCGAGGACATCATCAAATACGGCCAGGATGCGGACGGCGACGGCCATGTGCGGCTGAAAAAAAGCGCGCCCGACGCGATCCTGACGGCCGGCGCCTTCATCCAGAGCCTTGGATGGCGCCGGGGCGAGCCGTGGCTGCAGGAGGTTGCTGCCCCGCAAAACCTTGACTGGACCGAGACCGGACTTGGCAAGACCAAGACCGGCCGCGCATGGGCAGCGCTCGGCGTTGCGCCCCGTTCCGGGCAGATCGCCGGCAATCTGCCGGCCTCGCTGGTGTTGCCGCAGGGCCGCAAAGGTCCGGCCTTTCTCGCCTATCCGAATTTCAATGTGTATCTGGAGTGGAACCAGTCCTTCGTTTACACGACATCGGCCGCCTATTTCGCCACGCGGCTGGCCGGTGCGCCCCGCTACGCACAAGGCTCGCCGGATGAGGGCCTATCAGATGCCCAAATGAAGCAGCTCCAGACGAAACTCGCCGGCATGGGCTATGACGTCGGCAAGATCGACGGCATTTTGGGGGCGCGGACCCGGGCGTCCGTTCAGGACGTGCAGCAAAAACTCGGCATGCCCGCCGATGCCTGGCCGACGCCGGAGCTCCTGCGGCGGCTTTGACGCCAAGTTCACCCAGGTCCCGCCAGCGTTTGGCTCGGCGTCTTCAAACAACGAGCCAAGCGCCATGCCAACCATCACAGTCACCACCTATGTCTTTCTTTTCGCAGCCATTGTCGCGGAGGTCATTGCCACCACGGCGCTGGCCAAGACCGAGAGCTTCACCCGTCTGGTCCCGAGCGCCATCACCGTCGTCGGTTATGCCGTGTCGTTTTACTTCCTCTCCTTCCCGATCAAGGTGATGCCGACGGGGATCGTCTACGCCATCTGGTCCGGGACCGGCATAGTCTTGATCACAGCGGTCGCCTGGCTGGCCTTTGGACAAAAACTCGACATGGCCGCGATCCTCGGGCTGAGCCTGATCATCGCCGGGGTCATCATCGTGAATGTGTTTTCAAAATCCGTCGGTCACTAGCAAGGCAAACCAGGGTCGCTCGAAACGGGCGATCAGCCGCTCTTGTTCTCGCCGCCGCCGATGTCCTGCGGAGCGATGGCAAGTGTCTTGATCACCGCGTAGCAGATCCCGCCTTCCTCGAGCTCAAGGGCGTCAGCGGAGCGCCGGGTCACGCGGGCAAGCACGCGGCCGGCCGGCGTGTCGAGCGAAACCAGCGCGCCTGGTCCTTCGCCGGCCCGGATCATCTCGACCGTACCTTTGAGGATGTTGAGCGCCGACAGGCCTTCCGGACGCCCGCGCGACAGAACCACGTCCTGGGCCGGCACCCGTACACGGATCGTGCGTCCGACAGGCACGGGCACCTCGGGCAACAGCAACGGCGTTCCGCCAGCGGACAGCTCCGATAATCCGTCGTCATGGTGCGCGACGACCACCGCTTCCAGGACCGCGCCCGCCGCCCGCGCGCCCGCCGGCGTGACCATTGGATCGGCCAGGACCTCGACCGCCGGCCCCTGACGCGCGACGCGGCCGTTTTCGAGCGCAACGACCGTCGTTGCCAGCCGCGCGACTTCGGCCGGGGAATGGCTGACATAAAGGATCGGCACGGAAACCTCGTCCCGCAGGCGCTCGAAATAGGGCAGGATTTCCGCCTTGCGCGCCTCATCGAGGGAGGCGAGCGGTTCATCGGCGAGGATCAAACGCGGGGCAGCGAGCAGCGCCCGTCCAATGGCAACCCGCTGTTTTTCACCACCGGACAAGCCCCCCGGCCGCCGCTCCAGCAGCGGGCCGATCCCCAGCATGTCCACAATCCGGCCCGTGTCCGCGCGGGTGTCGTGCTTTGGCGCAAACCATTGGCCGTAGGCCAGATTCTGCCGCACGGTCAGATGCGGAAACAGTCGCCCTTCCTGAAAGATATAGCCGAGCCGGCGCTTATGCGGAGGCAGCACGCGCCCGGCCTCAGTGTCCAGCAGCACCCAGTCGGCGATGGAAATCCGGCCGAAATCCGGCCGTAATAAACCGGCCACAGCATTGACGACGGTGGTCTTGCCCGACCCGGACCGGCCGAACAGGACGGTGATCCCGGCGGGCGCCTCGAAAGCGGTATTCAACGCAAAATCGCCAAAGCGGTGCGACAGGGTCACCGACAAAGTGGTCATGCGCCGGCCACCCGTTTGGCCACACGTCTGGCCAGGATTTCTGACATCAACAGCGCGGCCATGGAAATCACGATGGAAATGATCACCAACCGCAGCGCCGATGCCTCGCCGCCCGGGACCTGAAGGAAGGCGTAGATCGCGGTCGGCAGGGTCTGGGTCTGGCCGGGGATGTTGGAGACAAAGGTGATGGTGGCGCCGAATTCGCCCATCGCCTTGGCAAAGGCGAGGATCGCACCCGCCAGAACGCCCGGCAAGATCAGCGGCAACGTGACCGTCAGGAACACCCAGATCGGCCCCGCGCCAAGCGTCGCACTAGCCTGCTCCAGCTTGATGTCGACCGCCTCGATCGACAGGCGAATGGCCCGGACCAGGAGAGGAAACGCCATGATCCCCGCCGCCAGGGCGGCGCCGGTCCACCGGAAGGCGAAGACGATCCCGACCTCTTCAAGCAGCCCGCCAATGGGGCCGCGGGTCCCGAAGGTCAAAAGCAGAAGATACCCGGTGACGACGGGCGGCAGGATCAGCGGCAGGTGCACCAAGCCGTTCACCAGTTCGCGGCCGGGAAACCGCCATCTGGCGAGCGCGAAGGCGGTAAACACACCGAGCGGTAGACTAACGACGGTTGCCCAGAAGGACACCCGCAAAGACAGCGCGACCGCCTGCCATTCCTCAGGGCTCAGCCATTCCATGGCGCCGGTCACTCCTGCGGCACGAGAAAGCCGTTGCGCGTCAGCACTGCGCGCGCGGCCGGCTGCTGCAAAAACGTCAAGAATGTTTCAGCCACGTGATTGTCGCTGGCCGACGCTTTCGCCGCTGGATAGACAATTGGCGGATGAGAGCCGTCCGGAAACGTGCCGATAACCGTCACGCCGTCGTCCGCGCCGGCATCGGTCCGATAGACGATCCCGAGCGGCGCTTCGCCGGTCGCGACGAGCGCCAGGGCCGCCCGGACGTTGTCGGTCTGGGCGACCGAAGCCTGAACACCGTCCCAAAGACCAAGCGAGGTGAGCGCCGCCTTTCCGTAAAGCCCCGCCGGCACCGCGTCGACCAGCGCCATAGCGAGCCTGCCACCTTCGAGGAGCCCGGCCAGATCCAGCTCCGGGCCGATCGGGCGTGCGGGATTCCCGATCCCGTGCGCGATCAGCACCAAGCGGTTCCCGGCAATGTCAAAGCGCGACTTGGACTCAATCAGGCCCTGCCGGTCCAGGTGGTCCATCCAGTCTATGCTCGCGGACACAAACACATCGGCCGGCGCCCCTTGTTCGATCTGGCGGGCAAGCGCGGACGATCCGGCATAAGACACCGTCACCGCTTGTCCCGTTTCGGACTGAAACGCCGCGGCAATCTCGTCCATCGCGTTTTTCAAGCTGGCCGCGGCAAAGACGGTGAGGTCGGCGGCGCGCGCCGGTGCGCACAGGAGCACCGATAAGCCTATGATCGCCGCGGCAAAGCGGCTTAGGAACCGCGCGCCAGCTTGCCTCCACGCCATGGATTTCGCCCGTTTCCCTTGAACTCGAGACATTGCCGGAGAATTGCAAAGACCCATGCTGCAGCGCAAGCGTTATTTTCCGTCGGGAATATCCCTCAACATCGTCTGAAGCCGGCCGACATGTGGCTCGGCCGCCTTTTCGGCGTCCCGTTCAAGCGCACGATAAGCCTCCAGGACCCTGTTTCCGGTTTGCGTCAGCACCGCCCCGCCGCCTTTCGCCCCGCCGCGTGTCCCGACCACCACCGGCTCCTCGAACATGGCGTTCATGGTTTCAACAAGCTGCCAGGCCCGTTTGTAGCTCATGCCGAGCGCACGGCCACCGGCGGCGATTGACCCGGTGCGTATGATCTGCTCCAGAAGATCCGCCTTTCCGGGACCAATCATGCCGTGAGAACCGAAAACAACGCGAATGCGGAACTTTGGCGGGACTTGAGATGCGCTCATGTCCGCAAAATGCCTTGAACCCGGGCCGATCCGCAAGGCCGCGCGGTTCCGGGCGGTGCGCTTTGGAGCGATTTCGATGAGCGCCGGGGGCAGCCCAATCGCCGCCCGTCCATCGTCAACACACGGGCGCCTGGCGCCTTCCCATGAGCCAGATTCATAAGAAATTTTACATACTTGCGCGCATTCAACACTTGATCGTAACGTTCACGAAAAGTAACCAGTGGATGCATTGATTTGAGACTGCTCCGAAGTCAAGTTCAACACTTTTCTGTCACCTCCGGTATTAACAACGGCACATCCGGACCTGATTTCTTCACACTCTCGGAAAATGTAGGCACCCTAGAAATACACTCTGGAAGCGGCTACGACACTTTTCGAGCTCCAATTAACCTTCTAAGTAACTGGACATCTACAGGATTAGATCATTTCTCATTCTATGGAAGCTCCAACACTATCACGTCTTTTATTGTTACTGCCGACGATGTCGTTGTGAATTTGAGGGACACGGAAAGCACGGTTGTCGTCGACCTGCAAGGCACAGAGATTAACTCCACCGGCGGCCGGCACACCGTTCTCAACGCTTATTTGCATGAAATTACTGAGTTCGACATGCAAACCGGGCTCTATGAAGGCACGTTTTCCGGGGCGGCTCTTCAGAACCGTCTGACCGGTTTCGACGGCGTGATCGCCGGAGCCGGGAATGACCGGGTATTTGGATCTTGGGGTGATGAAACAGTCATTCTCGGCGCGGGCACCAATGCATTTGATGGCCGAAGTGGTTTCAACACCTATGGTGTTGTCGGCGATCGCACGGAATTTTCCATTTCCAGTTCCGACGGCGTTTTTACAATTGCCAAAATCTCCG
Source organism: Roseibium sp. (assembly GCA_017643215.1). Classification (GTDB taxonomy): domain Bacteria; phylum Pseudomonadota; class Alphaproteobacteria; order Rhizobiales; family Stappiaceae; genus Roseibium. Next base: position 37,604 of record JAEPNV010000009.1, read on the forward strand.
ATCCCGATGGGCACAATGCCGTTGCCAGCAATATTGAACGGATCGGATTCTATGACACGAGCTACAACAAAACCGGTGAACTGGCGTTTGATCTTGATGGCAACGCCGGCCAGACGTACCGCCTTTACAAGGCGGCCTTCGACCGCGCGCCGGATGACGCGGGCCTGTCTCACAATGTCGCGCTGATGGATGGCGGCATGTCCATCCATGACATGTCGAATGCCTTCATCCGCTCGGCCGAGTTCATCGGGACCTACGGGCCGGCAATTGATGACACCGCTTTCGTCACGCTGCTTTACACCAACGTTCTGGATCGGAATCCGGATGCCGCTGGGTTGGCAGGCTGGGAGGACCGGCTTGCCAGCGGCACCTGGGGCCGGAACGAGGTTCTGTTCGGCTTTTCCGAAAGCGCCGAAAACAAAGCGAATGTCGCGGCCGAGATCAATGACGGTATCTGGCTGATGTGACCGCCGGCGATCACAGCGAACCGCCTTCGCTACCCACCTGTGCTGTCCGGCCGGTCGCCAAGCAGATAGCGCGGGCCACGGCCGTGACGGGCGGCACTGTCACCGGAATTGTAGAGCCGGCAGGATTTCAGCGACAGGCAGCCGCAACCGATGCAGCCGTCGAGCTTGTCCCGGAGCGCGGTCAGCCGCTCGATCTTTTCATCCAGATGGGCCTGAAAGCGCCGGCTGATCTTGGTCCAGTCGGCCTTGGTCGGCGCCCGTCCATCGGGCAGGCTGTCCAGTTGCGCGGCGATCTCGGCAATCGTGAAGCCGAACTCCTGCGCAATCATGGCAAACGACAAGCGGCGGATATCGGCGCGTAAAAACCGCCTTTGTCCCCCCGCATTGCGGACCGGTGCCACCAGCCCTTTTGTTTCGTAAAAGCGGATGGCGGAGACCGACAGGCCGGTCCGGGCCGCAAGGTCGCCAATTGACAACAGGTCGGTCGTTTTCATGTCCGCTCGTCTTTTTCCGACATAAACCTTGACCTCAAGTAAGGTTGAGGAATTATATCTAGTGTCCCAAGGCGCGGCGCGCCTGTCAATCCGGTCATCAGACCCCAGACCAAGAAGAAGGGACATCACATGAGCAGCGCTTTTCTGGAACACGTGAACGTGACGGTGAAAGATCCGGAAGCAACCGCGAAGAAGCTTGTCGACTGGTTCGACTGGAGGATCCGGTGGAACGGTGCGGCCAAGAACGGCGGTGTCAGCTATCACGTGGGCAATGACACCAGCTACATCGCGCTTTATTCAAGCCTTAACGGCACCGGTCATGCACAAGCCGCCGACAGCTATCACACGGCCGGCGGATTGAACCATGTGGCGGTCGTGGTGGATGATCTGGATGCCGCCGAGCAGCGGATCCTGAACGATGGCTATCGGACCCACAGCCACGGCGACTATGAACCCGGCCGGCGGTTCTATTTCCACGAGGACAACGGCATCGAAATCGAGGTCGTCTCCTACGGCAATTAGGACAGTACGACGAACCTAAGCTCAACCGGCAAGCCGTGCCCGCTATGGGCGCGGCGCCGGCTGGCACACGGCGCATACAAAGGCCCGGCGGTTGTCGATCTCCAGACGCGTCACCGGTCCGGCGCAGGCCGGGCATCGGTCCTTGTTAAAGATGTTGACGCGCTCCCGGTACCGGCCTTTTCCGGCCGGGGCGTCATCCACCGTAATGATTGCATTGTGTTTGACGCCGAGTACCAGCAGGGCGGCCGCATCGGTCCAAATCCGCTCCAGATCCGCCCGGCTGAGGTCCTTTCCGGCGCGGTCCGGATGGATGTTTTGACGCCACAGGATCTCGGTCCGGTAGATGTTGCCAATGCCGGACAAGACGGATTGGTTCATCAGCAGCCGGCCGATGCCTGTCCGGCTCTTCAAGATCCGCGTGAACGCGCGCTCGCGGTCGGCATCGGCACGAAGGACGTCCGGCCCAATCCGGTCTTTCAAGCGCGCGAATTGGGCCGGATCCAAAACCTCGCAGATGGCCGGACCGTTGATGTCGACCAGATGCGTATCGCCGACAAGACGCACCCGCACGGCCCCGACCGGGTCCGGCTCGGGCAGCTTGCGTTTGCGGATCCGGCCAAACAGGCCAAGATGGATGTGGAGAACATCGCCGGTATCGAACCGGTAGACCAGGTGTTTGCCAAACGCCTCGACATCGTCGCAGCGGCTGCCGCTGAGACGGGCCGCACCGTCAGAGAACCGCCCTTGCGGCGAGGTGATGCGAAGCACCCGCCCCTTCAAAAGACGGCGATGATCGTTCGCGGCGCGATGAATGGTGTGGCCTTCGGGCATTGATCCTGCGGTATTTCAGATGAGCTGCGGCATAAACGCCCAATGTCATACGCAACCCCGTTTGCCCTGGCTCACTTCCAGTTTGTCTATCGTGGTGCCATGCGGATGGCGCCATCCAGGCGGATCGTTTCACCGTTCAGCATGTCGTTCTCGATGATGGACCGCACCAATGCGGCATATTCATGCGTCCGCCCGAGCCTGGAGGGAAACGGTACCTGCTCCCCGAGCGAGGCCTGTACGTCTTGAGAAAGGCCGAGCAGCATCGGCGTTTCGAAGATCCCGGGCGCGATTGTCATCACACGGATCCCGGATTTGGACAGATCCCGCGCGACGGGAAGGGTCAGGCCGGCAATGCCCGCCTTGGATGCGGCATAGGCCACCTGGCCGATCTGGCCATCGAACGCGGCGACCGATGCGGTTGAGATGATCACGCCCCGGCCGCCGTCGTCGGTCACCGGTTGCAGCTTCGCCATCGCTGTCGCGGCGATCGACATGCACCGGAAAGATCCGCTGAGGTTGACCGCAATCACCTTTTCAAACAGGTCCATGGGGTGCGGCGTTCCCCGTGAGGTTGTCTTGGCGACCGGCGCGATGCCGGCGCAGTTGACCAAAATGCGCTCAACCCCGTGCGCCGCGCGTGCTGCGTCAAATCCGGCCTCCACGCTCGCCTGGTCCGTGACATCCACATCGACGAACAGGCCACCGGTCTCCCTGGCCACCGCGGCGCCTGCATTTTGATCCCGGTCGAAGATCGTGACCTTGGCACTTTCCGCTGCGAGCATGCGCGCCGTCGCCGCGCCAAGGCCGGACGCGCCGCCGGTCACGACAGCCGCGACATCTCGGTTAAGTTGCATCGACGCCTCCGGATTTATCCGCAGTTAATTGTTGTTTTTACTTATTTTTTTTCATCATATTGACTTAAACGTCAATCAATTGGCCGAATTTGACGAAAAATGATGCTGCGGTCAAGTGGGAAGAAGGCGGCGCGGCATAGGCCACATGTGCGCGCACGTGACGAACCGGGAATTGCCGGTTAGGCGAATGTCCAACCGGGCAAATGAACCGGCGCGCCGCGCGCTATGACGTCGTGGAGTGTGGGGCGCGTCTGCTGCCAACCGGTTTGGTTTTCCGGCCGGCCTGTTACCCTAGGCGAGCACCTGAAGATCGAGCGGTTCGCGAAGCCCCGCCACCGGACGGGCCTGCCGCAACTCGCCGGTGCCGCCGTCATAACCTTGATCAAGGGCCAACCGGAACGTGGGCGAGTCCGTCAAGGCCGTGGACCCCTCGGTCTTGTTGGCGTCTTCCAATTTCGCCGCCCGGTTCACCGCATCACCGATCACCGTGAATTCAAGCCGGTCGCTTGATCCGACGACGCCGACCGTCACCGGGCCGGCGGCGACGGCTGTGCCGACCCGAAACGTGCCCGGCCACCCCAAATCGGCGAAGCGCCGGGCCTCGACGTCTAGGGCCTCGACCAGGCGCCGGGCGGCACGAAGCGCATCGGCCGCATAGGTCTCGGAGGGGCGGACCGCGCCGAAGGTCGCCAGAATCCCGTCGCCCAGGAATTTGTCAACGCGTCCGCCCGCGTCCTGAATGACGGACAACGACACATCCTGATAGGCCGCCAGGATCGCCATGACCTGTTCTGGCGCAAGCCGGTCGGCGGTCGTGGTGAACCCCCGGATGTCGACATAAAGGATTGCGGCCTCTCGCACCGTCCCCTCGCCCGCTTTGAGCGCACTTTCCGCATCCGTGATCGATTGGGCGACCTCCGGCGCGAAAAACCGTTTGAGGTCGCTGGCGGCCGTGTGATCTCGGACCGACTCGAACAGCATCTCCCTGCCCCGGTAAAGCGCCACAGACAGGATGATCGTGACCGTCAGGATCACCATGGTCTTGTCGAGCTCTGCACCCACCAGAATTGTGTTTCCGGTGAGGTATTCGACATAGTTGCGCGTCACGTGCATGCCGCCCATGTCGGCCAGAACCGCGTAGGCGACCAGCGCCAACCAGCCGCAGACCGCGACCAGCCCGGTCGTCAGAACGAACCTTGGATCAAACCGCAGCGCCCGCAAACCGATGAAAATGAACACGTACATCAAGGTGGGCGCCTTGAGATAAAAGGTCGGATGCTGGTTGTACTGGATGTGGAAGGAAAAAATCAGGCCGGTGAGCAGGGCCATGTCAACGCCGATGGAGATCAGCAAATACCATTCCGGCAGTTCATAACGGTAGGACAGTGCAAGCCGGACCACGGTAAACAGGAAGTACCCGCCAAGCGCGAAGGGCACGAAGTTGAAACCGTCGGCGCCTTCCGCGCGCGGCGCAATGGCGTAAAGCACGGCAAAAAAGAGCACGATTCCCAGTTGAACCCATGAAATCAGCCGCTCTGACGCGGCTTCCCGGGCGCGGATCTCGGCGCGCACCCGTTCCGGAATTCCCGTTTCCGGCGGACCACCGCGGATGATGTAGCGGACCCTGTCACCCCATTTGGACATGATACTCCAAACCCCACTTGGCGCGGTTGCCGGGCAGTTTTACCGGAAAACGAAGAGTGGCCGCGGCCGTTCAAGAACATGCATTGTCTTTAGCGAAACTGGTCCGCCTTGGCCCGCACGACAAGGCGGCTTTTCTCCATTGTGAAAGTCTGTGATCCAAGGTTATGGCTTTAGGACCATGCCCTCGCTGGCCACGAGCGTGCCCGGAAAAGCTTCTTGCGCCGCCATCCCGATTTCATCCAGTTCATCGTCCGTCCGCCTCGGATCGTGGTGGAAGAGCACCGGCGTCTTGACATTGCCCTGGCGGGCCAGAGCGACCGCCTTTTGCCACGTGGAGTGCCCCCACCCTTTGTAGGTGTCATACTCCTCGTCGGTGAACATGGCGTCGTAGATCATCACGTCGGACCCGTCGACGAAGCCGGGCAGGCGATCGTCGACGTCGGGATTGCCGTGCTCGTGATCTGTGATGATGCTGATCGACTTGCCGTGGTAGTCGAACCGGTAGCCGCACGCCCCGCCTGGATGATTGAGCCTGATGGTCTTGACCGACAGATCATCCGGGCGCGGCAAGGCCTTGCCCGCCTCGAATGTAAGGAAGGACAAAGCCTTCAGGGATTTGGCCGCCAACGGAAAGATCGGCGGTGACATGATCCGGCTGACGATATCCGACAGGCAGGTGCTGTCGTCCTGAAAATGGCCTGCCCATGCGCGGACCGTGAAGTTCGGGTCAAACGCCGGTTTGAAAAACGGCAGGCCGCAAATGTGGTCGAGATGGGTGTGCGTGAACAGCAAATCGACCTCACGCGGCCCCTCGCGGTTGTAAAGGTCCATGCCGAGATTGCGGGCACCGGAGCCGCAGTCGATAAGCACCAGCGCCCCGCCGGCACAGAGCTCGAAACAGGTGGTCTCGCCCCCGTAGCGCAACGTGCCGGCGCCGGGCGTCGGTGTTGACCCACGGGCGCCCCAGCAGCGAAGCCAAAACTCATCCGACACGAACAGCTCCTCGCTCGCTTCACCACCGGCCGCTCAGCATAGCAGGCAACCGATCCCCCACATTGCCGGCCTGCAATCAAGCCGCAGCGCCGGTCCGTGCCGCGGCAAGGTCCCGCGTCGTGCGCTCCAGCCGCATCGCAAGCGTGCGCATCACTTCCAATGACATATCCGGAAACTCTTTCAAGAGTTTCAAGAAATCATCCTTGGAGACAGTCAGGACGTCCATATCCCCGACCGCAATCAAAGTCGCCGTTCTTGGAACGTCACACAGGATCGCGATTTCACCGACGATGGAGTGTTCACCGACTTGGGCCACCGTCTTGTCGCCCTCCGGCGTGTTGACCTTCACGTCCGCCTGCCCGGTCAGGATGATAAAGGCGCTGTCGCCCTCCTCCCCTTGCGTACACAGACGTTCGCCAGCCTTGTACTCCATTCGGTCGCTGATGAAGGCGAGCAGGCGCAGTTTTGTTTCGTCGATCCCGCGAAAGAGCGGCACCCGCCTGAGGGCCTCGACTTCGGTTTCTAACGACATTTGCACCTCCATTGACCTTTGCGTCCGGTTTTCCCGATATCATCAAAGGCCTGTTTTTGATCAGAAAAGCACCTTCAACCCAAAGCCTCAAGACTACTCGGCGCTTTCCTTCGCGATCCGCCCCTGGTCCAGAACAATGTGGTCGACGAATTCCTCGGCCAACGCCGCGTTCGGCGTTCCAAAAAGGAACGTCCGGCCGCTCAGTATCTCACGTAACGTCGCCCGCAATGCCCGATCCTCCTCGTTCAGGCCCGTGGCAATGTCGTCGAGAATGGTGATGCGCGCGTTCTTCAACAAACCCCGGACCAGCGCCAGGCGCCGGCGCTGGCTGGCCGAGAGGCGCGATCCGGACACGCCGACATGATAATCGAACCCGGCAAACATGATCGGCTCGCGCAAACCGGTTTCGGCGACCATCGACCGGATGACATGATCGATCCGCTGGCGCGCATCGCGCCGGTCGACGCGGGCGCGGCCGAACAGGAGATTGTCCTCAATCGTGAGCGGCGGCAGATAAACGGTCGGGTCGATCGCCACAAAGGCTGAACTCTTGTTCACGACCTTGCTGTGAAACTCTTTTCGCGCCTCGCAGATTTCCGCGCGCAGCGCGTCGTCCATGACGCCCAGGCGATGACGGGCCGGCACGAGCTTGAAGGCGAGCGCGACCAGCCGGGACTTATCGGCGTCCGACAGACCCGGCCGCTGGCTTGCCGATTTGGCCACGCGCACGATCCGGTCGAATTCCGGCAAATCGTCCTGGGTGATAAAGGAATAGGTGCCCAGCAATCCGCTGTCGCCGGACACGTTGGCGAACAGTTCGACCATGGTTTCGGCGATTTTCAAACCGATGTCCTGGAGCTTGGAATTCAGGCCCGTGTCCTTGAGGAACGTGCGCACCTCCGGCAGGTCGGGCACCTGTTCCATGGTGATTTCAGGATCCGTCGGCACGGCAAAAAACAGGTTTTCAGACAGCGACGCGCTGGCGTTGAACGTCTTCACGTCCCAAAGCTCCACGAGCCCCGCCAATTGCGGATCGGCGGCAATGCGGTCCGCCAAGGTGACGCGAACGCCCAAAATCCGCTCGGCGAAGGCATCGTCAAGCGTCGGATCGAACCGCGATTGAAGACCAAGCCGGTAGATGTCTGCGTCCAAATTGACCGCCGCAAGCATCTCCAGAGCCCGGCGATCCAGGGTATCGGCGCTTTCAACACCAGCGGCGGTGTAGTCGTCCCAATCCGCGGCCAGATCGAATGTCGGATTTTTCGTTTCCTTGGCTTCACTCAGCCGGCGTTTGTAGTCGCGAAGCTCGTCACCCTCCCGCTCCTGCTCGATCAACGGGCGGTGCCGGAGACCGTAATACATGTTGTCGCGGATCGTTCCAGTCCAGATGTGCACCGCGCCACCGACATAGGCGATTTCCCGGCCGAGCGTCGATTCTGACAATTTGTCGAGGTCCTGCCCGCCGATACTGACCTGACCGGAGCCCGGACTGACCAAACCGGCCGCCAATTGCAGCACTTCGGAACGGCCGGATCCATCCGGACCGACCACAGCATAATTCTGTCCCTCCGGGACGGTCAGCGACAGATCGAAAACTTCCTGGCCTGCTGCTCCGCCCGAGAAGGTGACGTTGTTCAAAACGATGTCGCCTTTCAGGCTTGTCACATCGTCCGCCGTCAGCCGCTCCACCGGATAAATGTCGGCCGGATCGAAATTCTCGACAACGGTCTGGTACTTCACCGAAACGTCGGCGGTCATCTGGTAGTAAGCCAGAAGCTCCTTCCACGGGCCGGCGAGGTCCTTATAGGCGGCAATGACAGCCAGAAGCGCGCCAATGGTCAAGTTGCCTTCAATCACCAGGTACCCGCCGATGAGGTAGAAGAAGAACGGCGTCAACTGGTTCATGAAATTATTGATAAACTTGATGAAATACTTCCGGTTGAAGATCTCGTAACGAATCTTGAAATTCTCGTAGAGCCGGTCGGAGACGTCGGCGAAATGCCACGCGGAGGCATCATTGGCGTGGATTTCAGGAACGCCTGAAATGCTCTCGCCGACCTTGTCGGCGATCAGGCGCACATTCTTCACGCGCTTGCGCGACAACAGCACCACCTTGCGCTGCAATTTCGGGATGATGTAGCCCTGAACCGGGTAGGAGCTGATCGCGGCCAGCCCCAAGAGCGGGTCCTGCATGAAGATGAAGCCGAGTTGCACCACGAGCATGCCGCCCTGGTAGGCCGGCAAGGCAAACGCTTCGCCAATGAACCCGCCGACATCCTCCACTTCCGATGTGATCATTGGAATGATCTCACCGGAGCTGATTTTTCGGAAATGAGGGAGGCGGAAACGCAACACCCGCTGAAAAAGTTCAAACCGCAGGCGGCGCAGCATGCGCTCGCCAAGCCGTCCCTTGAAAACATTGATGTAGAGCTTGAGACCGTTCGACACGATCACCAGCCCAAGAAACGTCATGCACAAAAGGACGAGGTATGAGATCTGATCGAATTCGAACGTGAATACTTCGCGTGGAAATCCATCTCCCTGTACGGCATCATTTACAATAAGTTTTGGAAGCTCGAGAAGTATGTATGTGATCGGATACGAGATGACGGTGACAAGCAGAATAAATACTTGATGCCGCGAGCTAAACTTCCAGATGAATTTAAAAAGGCTTTTTTCCATAACAAGATCCGGATTGGAACGGGATCACCGCCGGGAAGGTATTCGACCCCGTCATATTAGCGGCTGATGTCGGATGTGCCAGCAAGGATTGGATCACGGCTCAGAGACCGAGCATTGACGGACTTTCACGCTTTTGAAAGGGTACGATGCAAAGGCGCGCCGGAATGCTCATCTAACAAGGGGCGTGACATCCGGTCCGGACCGGGACATAAGTCCTGCGGACCTCAACCGGCACGACGGGGAAGTATGCGTTCCAACTCGCCGAAGATCCTGATCTACAGCCACGATTCCTTCGGATTGGGCCATTTGCGCCGTTGCCGCGCGATCGCCCATTCACTGGTGGGAACGTTCGACACCCTGTCGGTCCTCATTCTGTCCGGCTCACCGATCATCGGAAGCTTCGAGTTCCGTTCGCGCGTCGATTTCGTCCGCATACCGGGCGTCATCAAGTTGCGTGATGGCGAGTACACGCCGCTATCCCTGCATTTGAATATCGAACACACGCTGGAAATCCGCTCGTCCATCATCGAACATACGGCAAAGGTGTTCGAGCCCGACGTCTTCATCGTCGACAAGGAGCCGCTCGGTCTGCGTGGCGAGGTCCTGGGCACGCTGGAAGCGCTCAAGGATACCGATACGCGGCTGGTCCTTGGCCTTCGCGATGTGATGGACGATCCGGACATGTTGCGCCAGGAGTGGGAACGCAAGAACGTCCTGCCCGCCTTGGACCGGCTCTACGACGAGATCTGGGTGTATGGACCGGCCGGGATATGCGATCCGCTCGAAGGGCTGGATTTGCCTGCGAGCGTTATGGAAAAGCTCAAATATACCGGATACTTGCGCCGGCGCCTTCCACAAGGCGCGGACGCACAGGCAAAGCCTGCCCCGTTTGGTGATGAACCCTATATTCTGGTCACTCCAGGCGGCGGCGGCGACGGGGTAGAGATGGTCGACTGGGTCATGCGCGCCTACGAAGCGCGGACCCGGCCGCTGTTTCCCGCGCTGATCATTCTTGGGCCCTTCATGCCGGCGGCCTCTGTTGCGCATTTCACCGAGCGCGCCGAGCATTTGCGCGACGTGGAGATCATCCGGTTCACGCCTCAGATCGAACCATTCCTGGCCCATGCGACGGCCATCGTCGGCATGGGCGGCTACAATACGTTTTGCGAAATCCTGTCCTTCGACAAGCCGACCTTGATGGTGCCGCGCATCGTGCCGCGCCGGGAACAGGCCATTCGCGCCGATATGGCCGAAAAGAGCGGGCTGTTGCGGGTGTTGCCGATCGACCAGTATCCCGACCCGCATCTGATGACGGAAGCCCTTGCGGATCTGCCAGAGTCGCCGCACCCGTCGGCGGCAGGCATTGAAAACCTATTGACCGGGCTCGACCTGATTGGCCGGCGTGTGGGCGAGATCCTGGCGGAAACCCGAATATCCCCGGACCACCGCCATCTTGTGAACTTCTGATCAGCCGAACGTCCGGCGCCGTTGCCTCGCTCAAAATCCACAGAGACACTCATGTCCCGCATCGCCATCGTGGTCAAAGGTTATCCGCGCCTTTCCGAAACGTTCATCGCTCAGGAAATCCTCGGCCTTGAGCGCCGCGGTATTCCGATCCTCATCGTTGCCCTTCGACAGCCCTATGACCCGTTCATTCACGACCTGCACCGGCAGATCTCGGCGGAGGTTCTTTACCTGCCCGAATACGTGAAGGACGATCCGGCACGTGTTGCCCGGGCCAAACGCTGGGCCGAGCGTCAGCCTGGCTACTCAGAGGCGAAAGCCCTGTTCGACGCCGATTTCGCCCGCCAGCCCAATGCCGACCGCCGCCGCCGCTGGGCGCAAGGCTCCGTTTTCGCCCATGAATTGCCCGAGGACATTGCCTGGATCCACACCCACTATCTGCATACGCCGTGTTCGGCGGCCCGCTACGCGGCGCATCTTTCAGGCCGCGGATGGTCGTTTTCCGCCCACGCCAAGGACATCTGGACAAGCCCGCGCTGGGATCTGGAGACCAAGCTCAACGATGCCGCCTGGGGCGTGACCTGCACCAGGGTCAACGCGGACCATTTGAAAGCCCTTGCCGCGGATCCGGACAAGATCGAGCTTGTCTATCACGGTCTTGATTTTTCCAGCTTTCCCCAGCCCTCGCAGGAGCCGTCTCCGCGCGATGGCCGCGGCGATCCGGTCCGGCTGGTCTCCGTTGGCCGGGCCGTCGAAAAGAAGGGCTATGACGACCTGCTGGCCGCTCTGGCCCGTTTGCCGGGTGATCTCAACTGGCATTTCACCCATATCGGCGGCGGCGAATTGTCGGACCAGCTCAAGCACCAGGCCGACGCGCTCGGTTTGACCGACAAGATCACGTGGCGGGGCGCCCAGCCGCGCGAGGAGGTGATAGCCGCGTGCCGCGAGGCGGACCTTTTTGTCCTGCCGTCCAAACTTGCCAAATCCGGAGACCGGGACGGTTTGCCGAACGTCTTGATGGAAGCCCAATCCATGGGGCTGTGCTGCTTGTCGACACGCGTTTCCGCGATCCCTGAACTGATCCGCGGCGGTGAGACCGGCGTCCTGGTGCCGCCGGCCGATCCCGGCATGCTGGCCGAGGCTCTGGAAGAGCTCATTTGCAGCCCCGCGGACCGGCACCGGATGGGCCAGGCGGCCTCAGCACGCGTACGCTCGGACTTTGCCAGCGATCCGGGACTTGACCGGCTGGCCGCCAAATTCAAGGCCATTCTCTCGGCCAATGCCCTCTCAGCCAAAGCCGCGACCGGATGAACATTGCCTTCACCGCGCCAATGAAACCGCTCGATCATCCCGTTCCCTCGGGCGAGCGCACCATGGGGCGGCTGATCGTCAAGGGGCTTCAACATGCCGGTCACGAGGTCCGGATCGCCAGCGGCTTCCGGTCCTGGCAAAAGACGGCCGATGACGCAGCCCAACGCCAGCGGCGTAAGGAGGCGCTGGAGGAAGCCGATCGGATCGCCGCAAATTGGACGGCCGAGAACTACCGGCCGGATCTGTTCCTGACCTATCACCTTTATCACAAGGCCCCCGACTGGATCGGCCCGGCGCTCGCCGAACGGTTTGATCTTCCCTATGCCATCATCGAGGCAAGCCGGGCGCCCAAGCGGCGGACCGGTCCGTGGTCGTTCGGTTTCGCGGAAGCCGACCGGGCGCTGATGCGCGCTGATCGTGTCGCCGCGCTCCACAACGCCGATGCCGGCTGTCTGATCGCGGTGCTGCCGCCGGAGCGGTTGACCATCCTGTTGCCGTTTATCGAGGCAACGCCCTTTCAGGCGGCCGCGAGAGCCCCAAAGCCATCGGCCAGCGGGCCCCTGAAGCTCTTGACCGTCGGCATGATGCGGGCTGGCGACAAGAGCCGCTCCTATGAGGTTCTGGCCGCCGCGCTCCGCCTTGTGGACGACCTGCCCTGGCGATTGACGGTGATCGGCGACGGTGAGGCGCGCGTCGACATTCTGGATCTTCTGCCCACCGAGCGGATCGACTGGCTCGGCGCGCTCGATCCGGAAGAACTGCCGGACCACTATGCCCGCCATGATCTCTTCGTCTGGCCAGCCATCCGCGAAGCCTTTGGCCTCGTCTTTCTGGAGGCGCAGGCGGCCGGTCTTGGGGTGATTGCCGGCGACACGTTCGGGGTTCCCGACATCGTCAAGCACGGGGAGACCGGGCTTTTGTCCGCCGAAGGCGACGCCCATGAGCTGGCACTACATCTTCGGAAGGTGCTCGAACAGCCGAATTTGGCAGAGCATTTCGGCAAGGCCGCAAGCCGGCATATCGCCAAGACCCATACGCTGGCGGCCGGGGCCGAACGGCTTGACCGGTTCGTGACCGCCGCCGCCCAGCACAAATCTCAGGCTTCCTGATTTTCGACATGCCGTTCAACGCCTTCATTCACGTGCAGCATCTTTTGGGGACCGGCCACGCCGTCCGGGCGGCGGCAATTGGACAGGCGCTGGTAAAACACGGTGTGTCCGTCTCCCTGGCCACAGGGAACACGCTTCCGCCAACGCTCGACACGGCGGGGCTTGAAGTTATTGCTCTGCCGCCGGTCAAAAGCCCGGACGCGGTCTTCAACCGTCTCGTGACCCCGGACGGCGAGGAGATTGACGAGAATTGGAAAAAAGCCCGCGTTAAAGCGACGCTTGACGCGTTCTCAGCCGGTGATTTTGATCTCCTTTTGACCGAAACCTATCCGTTTGGCCGACGGCAGTTCGAATTCGAGCTCGCCCCTTTGCTGTCCGCTGCCAAGGCGATGGACCGTCCCCCGATGATCGCGACGTCGATCCGCGACATCTTGGTGCGCAAGCAGCAGCTTTGGAAAGAAGAATGGATGGCCGATCAGGCGCTCGCCCATTACGACCGGGTCCTGATCCATTCCGATCCCGATTTCGTGGCGCTTGCCGACAGCTTTCCGTTTGCCGATCGCGTCGAGCATCTGGTGCGGTATACCGGTTATGTCGGCGGCGGGGCACGGCCCTTTCCCCCGGAAGGGGACGGCGAGGACGAGGTGATCATCTCGTGCGGTGGCGGCGCGGTGGCCGAAGGGCTTTTGACAGCAGCGTTGGACGCAAAACCACTGTCCCGCCGGGCGGCAGATACGACTTGGCGCGTTCTGGTGGGCCACGACATTTCCGAGGCTGCGTTCCAGATCTACACAAAAAGCGCCGGCGCCGGCATCCTTGTGGAGCGGGCGCGACCGGATTTTCCCGGTCTTTTGCAACGGGCGCGGCTGTCGGTCAGTCAGGCCGGATACAACACCGTGCTCGACATCCTGATTGCGGGCGTGCCCGCCGTCTTTGTGCCCTTCGCGAAGGTGCGGGAAACCGAACAGACCCAGCGCGCGCACGCCCTTGCCGCCCATGGCCGCGCGGTCGTCACGCCGGAAAAGGACCTGACGCCGGAACGTCTGGCCGCGGCGATCGATGATGCCCTCGCCCTGCCGCGGTCCCACCACGCGGTTCTTCTGGGCGGCGCGGAGAAAAGCGCCGACATTCTGCTGGCCGATCTTGAGGAACGGCGTTGAATGGCCGCGCCGCTTGAAACGTTTCGCACCGGGCTGACCGCCCATCTTGACTGGTTTGCAGACCGGAACCGGAAGGTCCGGTTCTGGTGGCGGGACGATGACGCGACCAAGCCGAGCGCCAATCTTGACCGGCTTTTATCGATCGCCAAGAACCACAACGTCGAGGTCGCGCTCGCCGTCATTCCGCGCGAGGCGACTCCCGCTCTCGCCGAACGCCTGGCGTGTGACCCGCACGCCGTCGTCCTGCAGCACGGCTGGCAGCACAAGAACTTCCAGCGCAAGGACCTTGGCGAAAAGGCCGCCGAACTCGGCACCCGCCGGGACCCCGAAACCCTGATGGCGGACCTAAAAGCCGGGAAGGAGCGGCTGGAAGCGCTGTTCGGCGATCAGTTCGTGCCGGTCATGGTCCCGCCGTGGAACCGGATTGCGCCGGAAATCTCCCGCCGGCTTCCCGGGATCGGCCTCAAGGGCCTGTCCACCTTCACCTGGCATCACTTCCCGCGCACCCATCAGGTTCAGGCGCATGTGGACATGATCAAGTGGAAGAAGGACCGGCGGTTCATCGGCTGGGACAGCGCCATGGCCCGGCTTGATCTTCAGCTCTGCCGGCGCCGCACCAATCCGGCCGAACCGCTGGGGATCCTCTCCCATCACCTTGACCACGACGCCGGCAGCTTCGCGTTTCTTGAAGAATTCATGGTGATCGCCGCCCATCATCCCGGCGCGGAGTGGCCCGGAATCCGGGACCTATTCAATCCGGGATAGCTCCGTTTTTAGCCTGGGGCCCGGTCTCAATCCTGGCCGTTCCCCTTGGCGCCCGGGCCGCATTGCCCGTACACTCGACCATACGGATCACTGGAGGCGGGCATGGCGGAGGATGGAAGAAACGGCGGCAACAACAGCGGTCATGGCCACGCCCACACCCATGACCATTCCGAACTCTCAGACATTGAGCTCAGGGTTCGCGCGCTGGAAACGCTCCTGACCGAAAAGGGTTATGTCGAACCGGCCGCACTCGATGAGCTGATCGAGACCTACGAGACCAGGATCGGCCCTAAGAACGGCGCCAAGGTGGTCGCGCGCGCCTGGACAGACCCGGACTACCGGCAAAGGCTGCTCACCGACGCGACAGCGGCGATCGCCGAGTTTGGCTTTACCGGCCGGCAGGGCGAACACATGGTGGCGGTGGAGAACACGCCCGGAACCCACAACATGGTCGTGTGTACCTTGTGCTCCTGCTATCCGTGGACGGTGCTCGGTCTGCCGCCGGTCTGGTACAAATCACCGCCCTACCGGTCCCGCGCCGTGCATGACCCGAAAGGCGTTCTGGCCGAATTCGGCGTGAGACTGCCGGACGGCACCAGAATCAAGGTGTGGGATTCCACAGCCGAGGTCCGCTATCTGGTGATCCCGGAACGGCCCGAGGGCACGGACACCTGGAGCGAAGCGCAACTGGCGAAACTCGTCACCCGCGACAGCATGATTGGAACGGCGCTGGCACTCAATCCGGCCGACCTGGAGGGCGCGGTATGAATGGCGCGCAGGATCTTGGTGGTCAGATGGGTTTCGGCCCGATCGAGATCGAGGAAAACGAACCAAATTTTCACAGCCCATGGGAAGAACGCGCCTTCGCGCTGACGCTCGCCATGGGCGCGACCGGCACATGGTCGATCGACGCGTCAAGATTTGCGCGCGAATCCCTCCATCCGGTCGATTATTTGTCCTCCAGCTACTACGAGATCTGGACCAAGGGCCTGGAAACGCTGCTGCTGCAAGCGGGCCTTGTAAGCGAAGGGGAATTGGCGGGCGGCCAGGCGCTCGAACCGGCAAAACCGGTGAAACGGGTCCTGGCGGCGGGGGACGTTGCCGGTGTCCTCGCCAAGGGCGCTCCGGTCGACCGGCCGGTTGCCGCTCCGGCACGTTTTGCAGTGGGCGACGCGGTGCTGGCGAAACGCATGAGCCCGGCCGGCCACACCCGGATCCCGCGTTATGTGCGCGGCTGTCAAGGCGTCGTCGAAACCGTCCACGGCGTGCATGTGTTTCCGGACACGAATGCGTCCGGCGAAGGGGAAAATCCGGCCTGGCTCTACGGCGTTGTCTTTCGCGGCGCAGACGTCTGGGGAGCGGACTGCGATCCCGGCCTTTCCGTGCATGTCGACCTGTGGGAGCCCTATCTTGACCGCGCCTGATCTGGTCGATGCCCTGCCCGCGACCCCGAGGGATAAGGACGGGCCGGTCTTTGCCGCGCCCTGGGAGGCGCGCGTGTTCGCAATGACCGTTGAAGCGCACGCCGCCGGCCTGTTCACCTGGGGTGAATGGGCCGAGACGCTGGGCGGAGAACTTGGCCGCGATCCGCGCGGCGACCAGGGCTACTACCTCCACTGGCTCTCCGCCTTTGAGAAGATCCTTGCCGACAAGGCCGTCGCCGATCCTGGCGCCTTAGAGGATTTGCGCTCGGCATGGGATGCCGCCGCGCGGGCAACCCCGCATGGACAGCCGATCGAACTGGGCCGCGGACAGCGCTGACCTACACCGGCTTGATGAGCCGCATCCGCCAGGTGACGTCTTTCTTGTCGGACGTCAGCCGGTAATCGTCCAATACGTCCCAGGCGGTGGCGTTGTCCGTCGCGTCCCACAGTTTGGCGATCAACCGGTTGGCGCCGCTGCCGGGCCTTTGTGGCGCATACATGGAGAGCGCCATCACCCCATCCGGCTTCAGGAACGGAACGTACCGGGCCACCACGGCGGCCGGATCCTCGGCAAAATGCAAAACCTCATTGAACACGATGGCCGAAAACCTCTCGCCGGGCTCGGGCTCAAAGTCGTGCATATCGCCAGCGCGCAAGGACGCGATCTTGGGGTCGACATCGGCGATTTGAAGCGAGGCCGGTGACAGATCGACCCCGACATACCGGCGAAGGCCCATGGGCGCCAGGCGCTCATAGAGCAAGCCCTCTCCGCAGCCAATGTCGAGCACGTCGCCGTTCGTACCGGTCAGGTTCAACCACATCCCGATAATTCCGTAGCGGCCGCTTTCGGGGAGCGAGCGCAAGAACGCCCATCGGCCGGCTGCGTATTCAGCGTCCCAACCCTCGGCGGTCGTGGCGTTTTTCGACATGTCTTCTCCAAAAGGTCCTGCGCGGCGGCCCTGTCAGCCGGGTCAACGCCGCTGTCTGCACGTGCGTGAGAGGGCTGGCCTCACTTATAGGGATCGGCTGCGTCCCGCAAACCGTCACCCAGGAAGTTAAAGGCCAGCACGACGATGACAATCGGAATGACCGGCGCCATCAGCCAGGGATAAATCGTGACGACGGATATGTTCTGCGCCTCGTTGAGCAACACGCCCCACGATACGGACGGCCGCCGAAGCCCCAGGTTCAGGAACGAGAGCGCGGTTTCACCGAGGATCATCGACGGGATCGACAACGTCGCCGAGGCGATCACATGGCTGGTGAATCCTGGCAGAAGGTGCCGGCCAATCACGCGGCCGGGTTTGGCGCCCATTAACACCGCGGCCTTGGCGTATTCTTCCTCCCGTAGAGAGAGAAGTTTTGAGCGCACCGCTCGGGCGAGCCCGGGCCAATCCAGCAGTCCCAGAATGATCGTCAGGCCGAAATAGATCCAGACCGGGCTCCAGGTGACAGGCAGCGCCGCCGACAAGGCCATCCACAGCGGCAACTCCGGCAACGAGCGCATGATCTCGATGACGCGCTGGATCACGTTGTCGGCAATCCCCCCGAAATACCCGGCAATGCCGCCGAAGAAGAGACCCAGAACGATGGAAATGATGACACCGATCAGGCCCACCGTCAGCGAAAGGCGCGCGCCGTAAACAAGCCCGGAAAACATGTCCCGGCCGAGCCGGTCGGTGCCGAGCAAAAAGAGCGTGCCGTCCTCAGCGGGGCAGAACAGATGGAAATCGGCGTCAAACAGTCCCCAGAACTTGTAAGGGTCGCCGGAACAAAAGAAGCGGATCCGCTGAACCTTGATGGTGTCTTCCGAAAACACCCACTTGAGGTTCGTCATGTCGATTTCGGACTTCATGCCGTAGACGAACGGGCCAACGAACGCGCCCTCGTGAAAGAAATGCACAGGTTGCGGCGGTGCATAAAGATGCTGGCTGTCGCGCGTGTTGGCGGTGTAGGGCGCGATGACCTCCGCGAACGGCACGCACAGATAAAACAGGATCAGGACCACGCCGGACCAGACGGCGACCTTGTGGCGCTTGAACTTCCACCACATGATCTGCCACTGGGACGCCTGGTAGAAGAGTTCCTGCTCTTCGGTTAGCTTTTCGGTCGTCGCCGGATTGAACGGTGCCGGGTCGACATAGTGTTCGACTTTTTGGGGCCGGTTGTCCGGACTCTCGACGGTTTGGTCGGTCATTGGGCCGCCCTCCCGCCAAGCCGGATCCGCGGGTCCAAGACCGCCAGCAAGAGGTCGGATATCAACATGCCGATCAGCGTCAGCACGGCAACGAACAACAAGATAAAGCCGGCCAGGAACTGATCCTGGCTCTGCAGCGATGACAGCAGTACCGGTCCGACGGTCGGCAGGTTGAGAACCACCGACACGATGACCGATCCAGACACCATCGACGGGATCAGGTTGCCGATGTCGGCAATGAACGGGTTCAGCGCCATGCGCAGCGGGTACTTGATCAGAAGATGGTTTTCCTTCAAGCCCTTGGCTCTACCGGTCGTCACATACTGCTTGTGGAGCTCATCGAGAAGGTTGGCCCGCAGCCGGCGGATCATCGCCGCCGTGCCGGATGTTCCGATCACGATGGTCGGAACGATAAGGTGGGCAAGAACCGACAATGCCTTGTCCACGCTCCAGGGCTGATCGATGTATTCGGGCGCCATCAGGCCGCCGACCGACAGGCCAAACCACCTGTTGAACAGGTAAAGCAGGATCAATCCAAGCAGGAAGTTCGGTGTCGCAAGGCCGATATAGCCCAGAAACGTGAAGCCGTAATCGCCCCACGAGTATTGCCGCGTGGCCGAATAGATGCCGATCGGGAACGAGACGACATAGACGAACAGGATCGTCGCGAAGTTCAACAGGACGGTGAGCGGCAGGGTAGGGCCGACCACTTCGGAAACCGGCTTGTCGAACTCAAACGACCAGCCCCAATTGCCTTGTAGCAGGCCATCGAATCCGTGCGGACCGGGCCACAATCCGACCCAGATCAGGTAGCGCTCAAAAAACGGCCGGTCGAGCGCGAACTCCTTGCGCAAAAACTCCAGTTTGGCGATCGAGGATTGTTCGCCGGACGCCTTAAGGGCCGCGATCTGGTTGGAAATGTAATCGCCGGTCGGCAGCTCGATAATGAAAAAGGTCAAGAAGCTGATCACGAGCAGGGTCGGGACCATAAGGAAGATTCGCCGGATGATGTAAATCAGCACCTCGTGCCCCCTTAATCGATCTCAGTCACGAGACCGGACTTTCCAACTTGCACGTCACCGCCCTTCCCTGCCGTTTCACACCGGTTTCAGCACCAAGGTCAGACCATCGGAAATCGGGACCATTGAGATGGAAACCCGATCATCGGTCCGGAGCATTTCATTCAAGATCCGGATGTCGTCGACCGCTGGATCGTGGACCGACGGATTGACAACGTCACCGAGCCGCAACGTGTTGTCGAACACGATGACACCGCCAGGCCGCACGAGCTGAAGCGCCAGTTCATAATAATGTGTATAGCTCTTTTTATCGGCATCAATGAAGACGAGGTCGAACGTACCGCCTTCGCCGGCCGCGACCATCTTTTCCATCAACGCCTCGGCCCGGCCAATTCTGAAGTCGATCTTGTCGCGCACGCCCGCGGCATTCCAGTGCCGCTCCGCCAGATCCTTCCACGTATCTTGCTTGTCGATGGCAATCAGTCGTCCATCTTCCGGCAGCGCACCGGCCATCCACAGGGAGCTGTAGCCGGTGAACACACCGAGCTCCATGACCTTGCGGGCCTGAAGAACGCGGATCAGAAAATCAAGGAACTGACCCTGTTCCTGAGGCACGCGCATATCCGAATCCGGGAGTTTCTGCGTTGAGAGCCGCAGATCCTTCAAAACATCGGTTTCGCGCGTGCCGCGGTCGCAAACATACTCAAACAGTTCGGATGTCATCTGCAACCGGTTGCCCATCCAGACCTCATCTGCTGCCGACCGCGTTTGGAAAACCTGGTCACTTGCCGGCGAGGAAAAACTCATCCATCCGGTGAATGCCGAAATGGGCGCCCGGGTCCCAGCCGTAAAACGCTTCCACCGGAACGTTTTGGACGCCCTTGATGACAACCGGTTGGCGGACGCCCGACACAAGGCCGATATGGATCATTTCCTCGGCATGGATGTCCAGCATCTCCGTCCAGATCCGTTCGCGCTGCGCCTTCGAGGTGGACGTCAGCCATTCCTGATAAAGCTCAAGCAGGCGGACGGCGGGTTGCCAATCCGGCTCTTCCCCACCCTCGCCCTGGGTCTCGTAGTGATCGCCCCAGGCATGCCAGACGAGCGCATCGCCGCGGACCGGTGCCAGATCCTCCGGCGGCATTTCGGAGGTCGGGATGCCGTTTTCAAATCCCGACCAGACGGACATCACGAGATCACCGGTCACCGACCGTTCGCGCAGGATGTCCCGCTGGCTGGGTTTGACGAACAGCTTGATACCGATCTCTTTCCAGGTCTCGGCGACAAGCTCCAGAGCATCGGCCTGGGTCTGGCTTTCACCCGCCGTTTCCACGATAATTTCCAGCGGACGGCCGTCCGACAAAAGCCGAATGCCATCGTCGCGCCGGTCGGTCAGACCGATCTCGTCCAACAAAGCGTTGGCCTTGTCGACATCGAACGTTGCATAGCGCGTAACGTAATCGGCCTTAAAGAGCGGGCTTGCCGGCAAAACGGTGTCGTTGCCGGGCGTTCCAAGACCGAAGAACAGCACCTTGTTGATCAGTTGGCGGTCAATCCCGAGCGACAGCGCATGCCGGAACCGCTTGTCGCGCATCAGGTCCCGCCACACCGGATCCTTGACCGTCAGGTTCGGCAGGATCGAAATCTCCGACCCCTTGGAATTCATCCAAAGCGCGGTGGTGTAGTCGTGCTGCGCTTCGCCCTGCTTCAACACGGTGATGTCGGCAAAACTCAGGTTCCGCGCCTGGAGGTTGGTTTCCCCCGCCTGGGTTTTCGCCGGGATCAGCTTGCTGTCGGCGACCGTCATGATCACCTTGTCGACATAGGGCAGTTGCTGGCCGGCGCTGTCGACGCGGTGATAGAAGGGGTTGCGCTCCAGGACAAACCGGCGGTCGCTGTCGGTGGACAGGCGGATCCAGGGCTGCAGGCTCGGCAGCTCCGAATTGCGGGCATTGTACATGTCATCCTTTTTGCCGTGCAGCGGCGCCCAGCTCCGGGCTTTCACTTCGGCCGCCGCCGTCTCGATGAATGCCGGGTCGCCGTACTTATCGTGAAACTGTTTCAGATAATGGGCCGGCCGGTAGATGAAGGGCGGCCGCGACTTCGCCAATTCCGGCAGAAACAGCGGGTTCGGATCTTCCCAGGTGTAGCGAACGGTCGTCTCGTCGAGCACTTCGAATTTCGGCGGCTTGCCGTTTGCCAGGAGGAACGGCGGCAGACCGGACGGGGTGAGCTGTTCGTTGCTGACGATGTCCTCGAAGTAATACCGCAAGTCCTCGGCGCCGAAGGGATGGCCGTCCGACCACTTGTGTCCCTCGCGCGTGTGCAGCGTGAACACACGGCCGTCTTCGACCTCAACATCATGCAAAATGTCCGGCACCAGATTGAGCTCTTCGTCATACCCGACCAGGCGCGCGTAGCCCCAGACATTTATGAGGCGCACATCCTTGGAGCGGCCGACCAGCGTGTTGACAGTGCCCCCGTGCTTGCCTGTCACCCGCCCCTTGGCCGGCAGATCCACCACGAGCATCTCGGCCGGCACGCGGTCCGCGACCGGCGGCAGCGAGCCATCGATGCCCGGTGTTTCTTTCAGATCCAACGCCGACGCCGGCGCAAGGGTCAACGTGGCTGCCAACGCAACGGCCGCACCGATGCCTTTCAACATAGTCATGCTGCAGTCCCCTCAAACGCCCGGACGTCTTGCAGGCCCGGTGCGCAGACAAAGTGGTCAGGTTCCATCTCGACAAGAACGGGCGCGACCCCGTCCGCGAGTCCAAAGGGCTCCGGCCAGACACTGGGTTCTGATGCCCGGTTCGCATCCAGCACGGAAAAATCAAGCCGATTGTCGAGATCTGGTTCAGGGACCGCCGACAAGAGGGCTTTGGTGTAGGGATGAAGCGGATTGGACACCACTTCGCGCGTCTCGCCCACCTCAACCACGCGTCCGCGGCACATCACCGCGATCCGGTCCGCAATGTAATCGACGACGGCAAGGTTATGGCTGACAAACAGATAGGTCAGGTTCAGGTCGCGCTTCAGGTCCTGGAGCAGGTTCAGGATCTGGGCCTGCACCGAGACGTCGAGCGCCGATGTCGGCTCGTCGCACAAGATGAACTCCGGATTGAGGGCCAACGCGCGGGCGATCCCGATGCGCTGGCGCTGCCCACCGGAGAACGAATGCGGATAGCGGCGCAGGAACCTTGGATCGAGGCCAACCAGCATCATCAGACTGCGCGCGCGCTCAGCCTGTTCGGCGGGCGTGCCAATCCCATGGATCTGCAACGGTTCGGTCAGGATGTCATTGACCGTCATCCGCGGATTGAGCGAGGAAAACGGGTCCTGGAAAATCAACTGGACCCGGCGCCGGTAATCCATCAACGCCGGGCCCCGGAGCTTGGCGATATCGCTCAATCCGTCGCCGTGGTTGTAGGCGACAGTCCCGTCGTCGATGTCGATCGCGCGAAGGATCGCCTTTGCCGCGGTTGTCTTGCCGGACCCGGATTCGCCGACGACGCCGAGGCATTCGCCGCGCCGGATCGTCAGATTGACCTGATCCAGAGCGGTCATGGTCGCCGCGTTGCTGCTGAAAAGTCCGCCCTTGCGCGAAGTGAACCGTTTGGTGACGTTCCGCAATTCAACCAGCGGCGCGCCGGGCGGCACCGCACATTCCGCCCGCCCCCGTTTCAGGTCGCCGGATTTGACCTCGATCGGCCGGATCGGCACCAGACGCTCGTCGCGGTCCATGTTGAAACTGGGCACGGCGTTCAAGAGCGCTTTGAGATAATCGTGCTGCGGATTGGAAAACAGTTGCCCGGCCGTGCCCTTTTCCATGATACGGCCGTGATAGATGACCACGACTTCGTCGGCCATATTGGCGACCACGCCAAAGTCATGGGTGATCATCAGGACCGACATTTTCAGTTCGTCCTGCACGTCCCGGATGAGCTTCAGGATCTCCGCCTGGATCGTCACGTCCAGCGCGGTGGTCGGTTCATCGGCGATCAACAGCGCCGGATGGCAGATCATGGCCATGGCGATCATGGCGCGTTGACGCAGCCCGCCGGAGAGTTCAAACGGAAACGCGTCCAGGCCGCGCTTGGGGTCGGGAAAATGCACCAGGCGCAGCATCTCCTGGGTCAGTTCGCGCGCCTCCGCGCCGCCGACATCGCGGTGGAGGAGCGCGGCTTCGCCGATCTGATCCCCGATCGTATGCAGCGGCGACAGCGAGGTCATCGGCTCCTGGAATATGATCGCGACCCGGTTGCCGCGCAGATGGCGCATCTTCGGCCCCTTGCGATCGAGCGTCGCGATATCCACCGGCGGTTCGGCGCCGGTCGGGTCGGACAGCATCACCTTGCCGGACGTGATTTGCGCCGCGCTGGGGAGCAATCCCATGATGGTCTGTGAAATGACCGTCTTGCCCGATCCTGACTCTCCCACAAGGGCCACGGTCCTGTTTTCAGGCACCGTGAAAGACACGTCGTTGACCGCGCGGACCTGACCTTCCGCTGTCAGAAAATCGACGGTTAATCCCTCGACAGAGAGAACATCCACAGCTTCGCCCCTCCTGCGTTCGCCTTCGCCACTAAGCCCTTGCGGACAGGAAAACACAACCACATTTGCGCGCCTGTCCGCAATGCATGGATTGGAAATGATCGAAGTGTGATTGAGATCACATCGTCGCCATGACGTCACGATTTCAAAAACAAAGACAGGTTCTGGCGCATCACGTTCCCGGGCGGATGCCGCGCCTGCCGGCTATTCGGCGGCCGGGGGCGATGCTGTCAGATCGCGGGCGGCGACGTCCGTCTGCCGCGCGGCGCCGCCTTCGGGCGCAAGCTTCCAGACATTCATTTCACCGCTGCGGCCGCGCAGATAAACGGCGCCAACTTCGGTAAGGGCGGTCTCCAGCGGCAGCCTGTCGGTCGTTTCGCCGCTGGCCAGGATCACGGTCTCCTCATCGATCCCGTAGTCCTTGCCGAGCGATTGCAGGCGTTCGGCCGTGTTCACCGTGTCGCCGACCACCGTGTAATTCCAGCGGTCGAGCGCACCAACATTGCCGACAACAGCCGTGCCGGTGTGGATGCCCATCCGCATTCGCATTTCAGGCCGCCCGGTACGGCGGGCGGCTTCATTGCGGCATTTCTGTTCGGCGGCAATCTTTCGGGCAGCGCGCACCGCGGCCTCGGCATGATCGGCGCGCGCATCCGGCGCGCCCCAAAAGGCCAGCATGCCGTCGCCGATAAATTTGTCGACCGTTCCCCCTTCTTCCTCCACCGCCTCGACCAGGATCGCAAAGTGGTCGTTCAACTGCCGTGCTGTCTCGGAGGCCGACATGGTTTCGGAATAGGCGGTGAATCCCACGATATCCGTGAACAGGATGGTCAATTCGGCCTCACGCGCCTCGGCGGCCTGCTGGCCGCCAAGCCGCATCAGCTTGATGAACAAGGACCGCGGCACATAGGTGTTCATGGCTTTGAGACCTTCAACCATCGCGTTGAAGGCCAACGCCACCTGGTCCAACTCGGCCACACGGCTGCGCGGCAGCGGTTCAACCTGGTCCAGCGACAAGGAGCCGACCCGCTCGGACTGGCGGGCCAACTCCCTGAGAGGGCGGGCCACGCGGCGGCCGATCCACACCGCGATCAAAACGGTAATGATGAGCGCCACAAATCCGACAAAGGCCGATCCGGTCAGCCGTTGCACCTCGCGCGAAATGGACGCGCTTTGATAATACTGGCCAATGATCCAGGGCCGGTCGCTGAATCCGGGGATCACCGCACGCATCATGATGAATTCGTCATCGGCCGCCTCGATCAACGATACCTCGATCCCCAGATCCGCCGCCCGCTGGAATTCAGACAAAACCTCCTCGTTGTTCATGGCGGCCAATACGGGATCCCCAAGGGTCAACCGGGCGCTTGGCAAAGCGCCGACCGGCAGATCGCCGCTTTGGAACATGGTCAAATCGGAGTGGACGACGACTTCGTCATTGCCGGCAATGATGAAGGTCGTGGCGGTCGGCCCGTCGTCGAACACGGCGAGCGTTTCTTCAAGGCGGTCCAATGAACTTGCCGCCGTCAGCGCGCCGACCATAACCCCGTCCCGAACGATCGGGACCGAGACGTTGGCGAATACGCCCACGTTGTTTGTGACCAGCGGGCCCCATTTCGGTCCGCTTTCTTGAGTGAGGTCCGGAAGCTCGTAGGCCCGCTCGCCCGGCGGCGGCTTGTCATTGGTGAACGACCAAAGCTTGCCATCCGGCGCCTTGTAAACCCCAAGCCGCTCGCCGCTCAGGTCGGTCAAAACCAGGACGGTCAGCGCCGGATTGGAGGCCACAGCCATCGACATGTCCTCAAGCGCCGATTGTTCGGTGGCAAATTCCACCGCACCGCTATCAAAAAACGGCTTCAGCGCGACAACCGCCTGCTCGGCCGAATTGAAATAATCGCGGACCTGCCGCTCCATCGATTGGGTGACCAGGATCGTCTTATCGTTCAAGAGCGAGAACGTGTTCTTGAAATTGGCCATGACCGAAAGGCCAAGAACCAGCGCAAGCGAGATGGCCACAAACGCGCCAAATCCAAGGCCGATCACCCGTGTCAGCGGCATTTTGATGCGGCGGTCTTCCCGTTGCGGCAGCAGGGCCATGGTACGTGGCTTTCATTCAAGTCTATGCGCCGGCACTCGGCCCAGCTGTTCGTTCCCGTTCGGGAAAAAGCAGTTCGCCACCCAACCCTGTGCTTACTATGGCCGGATCGGCAGATTCCCGCAACGATATCCTTCGGCGCCGCGCCAGGTGCGCGTTCAATCAGCGGCGGCCCTAGTGCCGAGTTCCCCGAGGATTTCCTCGGTGTGTTCGCCAAGTCGGGGCGCGGCGGTCTTAAGGTCCAACGTGCTTTCAGAAAACCGGATCGGCGTGCGGATGGATGGGACCCTGCCGCCTTCCACACCGGTGGCGGGAAGATCGACTTTCAAATCGCGGTGCTGCACCTGAGGATCTTCGAACACGTCGGCAACCGAGTTGATCGGACCGGCCGGAACGCCCGCCGCCTCGAGTGCGGCCAGCAAACCGTCCCGCTTGTGTTTGCCGATTTCCCCGGCCAGCACCGGCACCAGATCCGATCGCGCCGCGACCCGGGCCTTGTTGGTGGCATAGGCCGGATCTTGCGCCAGATCAGGGCGTTCCAGGACGTTGCACAATCTGACGAATTGGCTGTCATTGCCGACCGCGATGATCAAATGCCCGTCGGCGACCGCAAACACTTGGTAGGGGACGATGTTGGGATGAGCATTGCCGAGCCGGCGTGGGGCGGTGCCCGAGACAAAGTAGTTCAGGGCCTGGTTGGCCAGAACGCCCACCTGGGCATCGAGAAGCGCCATGTCGACCTGTTCGCCCAACCCGGTCTGGTCGCGGCGCCGGAGCGCTGCCAGGATGCCGATTACTCCATAAAGCCCGGTGAAGATGTCAGCGAAGGCCACGCCGACCTTTTGCGGCTCGCCCTCCGGATCGCCGGTCAGGTCCATGATCCCGCCCATGCCCTGGATCATGAAATCGTACCCGGCCCGGTGCGCGTAGGGTCCGTCCTGGCCGAAGCCGGTCACCGAGCAATAGATGAGACGCGGATTGACCTGACGCAGGCTCTCATAGTCCAGGCCATATTTCGCCAATCCGCCGACCTTGAAATTCTCAACCAGAATATCGGATCCGGCGACAAGCCGGCGGGCGGTGTCCTGGCCGTCTTCGGTCCGGAAATCCACGGTGATCGAGCGTTTGCCGCGATTGCAGGCGTGAAAGTAGGCCGCGTCGAGGTCCGCCCCGTCTGGATCCTTGACGAAGGGCGGCCCCCAGCCGCGCGTGTCGTCGCCGGTTGGGCTTTCGACCTTGATCACATCAGCACCAAGGTCGGCGAGCGTCTGGCCGATCCATGGACCGGCCAAAATGCGCGCAAATTCAACGACTTTTACACCTTCAAGCGGTGCCGTCATCAGACGTCTTCCTTCAAATTATGTGTTTGATTCAGAGCGGCTTCCGGTAAAGGTTGTAGCGCCCCGGCCGGATGCCTTCTGGCATGGGGAACGCTTCGAAGCTTGGCAGGTCCAGTGGTAGGCCGGAAAGCACGTAACCGCCCGGCGCGGCCCGCGCGTCCACAAGCGGCGACAGCCAGGATGAGGTCGCCAAATCCGTTGTTGGATCGCCGGAGCCGATATCGGCGTGAATCAACGCGGCCTGCGTTTTGACCCTCGGACCGCAATAGGCAAGCGTGTCGCGGATTTCGCCCAATATCATGTGCTCGCCGTCCGGCATGCAGCTCGGATGGCAAGACAGGTCCCGGTCGAACACGAAGATTTCACGCTCCGGCAGGATTTCCCGCAGATGGTCGTAAGTCCGCCCGTTTCCAAGTCCCACTTCCAGAACGCAGCCATCAATGCCCGGGATCCGGCCCGCGACATCCTCCAGAAGCCGTTTTTGCGCGGTCAGGCGCCGGATGAAGCTGTCCAAGCGGCTCATGAATCAACCTTTCGGTGGGCGGTGGCGGCCCCTTGCATAGACGCCCCAACTCTGGCAGTCAAAATCCTCCGCCGACCGGGTGACCCGCGGCGGGCGGGCGGCGCCGACGGCAGGCCGACCGCGCGTTCACTTTAGCGAGGAACCGGCATGACAACGGTCGATGACAGGCTCGAGGCACAATATGACAACCGCGCCCTCGTTCCCGATCATCCGGACATCTTCGACCGCTGGAGCCGCGAAGCCGCCGCGTTCCGCAAAAGCGCCATGGACGCCGCACGGGCGGAGCTGAACGTTCCATATGGACCCCATGCCCGCCACGTCTACGATTATTTCCGTGCGGACCCAAGTGCGGCACCCGCCCCGCGTACCGCGGTGTTCGTCCATGGCGGCTACTGGCGGACCTTCGACAAGAGCTACTTCTCGCACATGGCCGGCTGCCTGACGGTGCGCGGTTTCGACGTCGCGGTGATCAATTACCGTCTGTGCCCGGAGGTTCGCATCGCCGACATCATGGAGGATGTTGAGATGGCGGGGGCGTCGATCTTCCGCACGTCCGGACGCCCGTTGTTGCCTTATGGTCATTCGGCGGGCGGGCACCTTGTCTCCTGCCTTCTTGCCACGGACTGGCAACGCCGTGGACTGCCGGCGGATCTGACTCAAGCCGGTCTCGTTGTCTCGGGCGTTTACGATCTCATCCCGCTTCTCAAGGTCAGCGTCAATGCCGACCTGCAGCTCACGGAAGACGCGGCCACGGCCGCGTCTCCGCTCTTCTGGCAACCACCAGAGCTGACCGGCCTTGCCGTTGTTGCGGGCGGTGCGGAGTCCGACGCTTTCCAGGATCAAAGCCGGCGCTTTCACACGGCCTGGTCGCAATCGGCCGGGCGTTCGACCCTGGACATCGTGGAAGGCGCCAACCATTTTACCGTGATCGATCCGCTGGCCGATCCCGACAGCGCGATGGCCAAACGCCTCACGGACCTGTGCCCGATCACCTGACGACAGCGACCGGCCCGGCCGTAGTGCCATCCCATCGATCCGAACCGGCGGAACACAAGGAGTTTCACATGCGTCCCGAAACGGCCCCGGCCATCCGCCTTGAGGACTATGCTCCTGCTGCGTATCGCATCGATACGGTTCATCTCGATGTGAAACTCAATCCCAAGGCCACAACCGTCGATGCGCGGCTCGTGGTGGTCCCAGTCGAGGGCACACCGGCGGGACAAATGCTGGTTTTGGATGGCGATGGTCTGGACCTCACCGGTTTGCTGTTGAATGGGCTCCCGGTGGCCCCGGAACTGGTGGACGCCAGCCCGGACAAGCTGGAACTGCGTGATCCGCCGGCCGGTCCCTTCACGCTGGAGATCCAGACCCGGCTCGATCCGGAAGCCAACACGGCGCTGATGGGCCTCTATCGCACGTCCGGCACCTATTGCACCCAGTGCGAGGCCGAGGGCTTCCGCCGTATCACTTATTTTCTCGACCGGCCGGACGTGCTTGCCGTCTACACGACCCGCCTGGAAGCCCGCCAATCGGATGCCCCCATCCTTCTGGCCAATGGCAATCCGGTGGAAGCGGGCCTGGTGCCGGGCACGGACCGCCACTACGCGGTCTGGCATGATCCGTTCCCCAAACCCTCCTACCTGTTCGCCTTGGTGGCCGGGAACCTGGCCTGTGTGTCCGACACTTTCGTCACCCGGTCGGGCAAAACCGTGGACCTCAACATCTACGTTGAACACGGCCGGGAAAACCTGTGCGCATGGGCGATGGATTCGCTCAAGCGGTCGATGACCTGGGATGAAGAGGCTTACGGGCGCGAATACGATCTTGAGGTCTTCAACATCGTCGCCGTTTCCGATTTCAACATGGGCGCGATGGAAAACAAGGGCCTCAACATCTTCAACGACAAATACATTCTGGCCGATCCGGAAACCGCGACGGACCAGGACTATGCCAATATCGAGGCCGTCATTGCCCATGAGTATTTCCACAACTGGACCGGTAACCGGATCACCTGCCGGGACTGGTTTCAGTTGTGCCTGAAGGAGGGCCTGACGGTTTTCCGGGATCAGGAGTTTTCATCCGATATGCGCTCGCGTCCGGTCAAGCGCATTGCCGATGTCCGGTTGTTGAAGGCGCACCAGTTTCCCGAGGATGCCGGCCCGCTCGCGCATCCCGTCCGTCCTAAAAGCTATAAGGAAATCAATAATTTCTATACGGCTACCGTATACGAAAAGGGCGCTGAGGTCGTGCGCATGCTCAAGACGCTGCTCGGCGATGACGGGTTCCGGCGCGGCATGGACCTTTATTTCGACCGCCATGACGGCGAAGCGACAACCATTGAGGCCTTCCTCACCTGTTTTTCAGAGGCCGCGGCCACCGATCTCGGCCAATTCGCCCGCTGGTACGATCAGGCCGGCACACCGAAGGTGTCGGTCAAGAGCCACTATGACAGCGCCGCCCAGACCTTGACGCTGACCTTCGGCCAGTCGATCCCCCCGCTTCCGGAGCAGGATACAAGCGAGCCGTCCGTCATTCCGCTACGCTTTGCGCTGATGGATCCGGACGGCGGCGAAATGGTCCCCAAACACATTACCGGGGCGACGATCCAGCACGACGTCTTGCTGCTGGAGGACGAGCGCCAGACCGTCCATTTTTCCGGCCTTGCCCACGCACCGGCTGTCTCGCTCCTGCGTGGCTTTTCCGCCCCGGTGCGGCTGGAGTTCGACCAAAGCGTCGAAGAACACCTGTTTCTTGCCCGGCACGACACCGACCCGTTCAACCGCTGGCAGGCGATCCAGAATGTCGCCACGCAGGAACTGATGCGCCTGACCCAAGCCGCGCGTACGGGACGGACGCTGGAAACCGATAAACGGCTGGTGTCGGCCTTCGGCGACATTGCCGAGAACGGGGATCTGGATCCCGCCTTCCGCGCCCAGGCCCTGACACTGCCGAGCGAGTTAGACATTGCCCGCGATCTTGGCCGCGATGTCGACCCCGACGCAATCCATACCGCGCACCGGTACCTGAGCCGCGCCATTGCCGACACCAATGAAGCGCAGTTGAGATCGGCGGCGGCCGCGCCGGCGAATGGGCCGTTTTCGCCCGATGCCGCCTCGGCGGGCCGGCGCGCGCTTGCAAACAAGGCATTGGCCTATCTCGCCGCCTCCAGCGATCCGGAGGCACCAAACCTTGTCAGGGCGCGGTTTGAGACCGCGAACAACATGACCGACCGGATGGCGGCCCTGACCGTGCTTGTGCACCTCAATCTCGACGGCGCGGACGAAGCGCTCACCACCTTCAAGCAGCGGCACCGGGGCGCGTCGCTTGCCCTCGACAAATGGTTCCAGGTTCAGGCCACGGCGCCACGGCCGGACAGCATCGCGCGCCTCAACGAGCTGATGCGTGATCCGCTTTATGATGCGACCAATCCGAACCGCATCCGCGCGCTGGTTCAGTCCTTCGCGACCGGAAATCCGACCCAGTTCGCGCGTGCGGACGGATCGGGCTTCGACCTTGTCGCCGAGGCCGTCATCGCCATCGATCCGCGCAATCCGCAAGTCGCCTCGCGCCTTCTGACCAGCTACCGGTCGTGGCGCGCCTTGGAAAAAACACGAGCGGCCCAAGCGGAAGCAGCGTTAATACGCATTTCGAAAATCGGAAAGCTTTCGCGCGACAGCCGCGATATCGTCGACCGCTGCCTGCAATAGTGCGTACTACTTGCAAGGGTTAACACGTTGAGCTGAAAGTGCTTTGAGTATTAACCATTTTTTTCGCAAATGCCTCTAGACAAGTCCGGAAAGCTGGATTCAAATGATGGTGATTCGGGGCAGAAAGCACTCCGATGACCATCTAACACTTTCGGGACTTTCCGATGGCGCGGGCGTTTGCCGGCAGCGCGTCCTCGCGGCGCCGTGGCCGGACCTCACAGAAGAGAGGCACACAGCAGACGCTGACCGGCCATCTGCGCCTATGGGCCGCTCCCGCTTATCAGCGCCTGCTTCGGTCGGAATCCATCCTGCGGCGCCTGGTTCCGGTTTTATGCCTGGTGTTCATCGGCGCGCTGGCGACCTACCGCGCCGTGGAGCTGTTTCAGGCCCACCAGGCCGTCGAGCGCCACGCCCGGGATGAAATTTCGCTTGTCGCCACCGTGGTGGCCGGCCAGCTTTCGGCGCAGGAAACAGAGCTTCCCGAACGCGGCTACCGGTCGGCACTCCAGCGGGTGCTGGCGGAAAGCCTGCCGGCCGGGGCGACGCGCAACGGCCGGACCATCCTCGTCTCCGACAGCAACGGCAGAATTGTCGCCAGCGCGCCGCTGCGCCCCGCGATCGAGGGCCTGCCGATCATCGATCTGTTCGGCGTGTCCCAGCCGCTAACGGTCTTTGGCGCCCGGGCGGGCGTGATGGCCGTCGACGTTGATCTTTTTGGAACCGGTGAGCCGGACGCGGCCTTTGCCACGGTGCATCATCTGAACGGCCGCCTCGGGATGGTCGCCGTCCTACAGCCGCAGACGGATGTGTTCGCCGACTGGCGCGGCGATCTGTCGGCCAACGTGACGCTCTTCGTCGGCACGTCGACCATTTTACTCGTGCTGATCTACGCGTTCTATTCGCAAGCGACCCGCGCCGAGCAGGCCGACGAGATGTACGCCGCGACCCGCAGCCGGATCGACACGGCGCTCAATCACGGCCGGTGCGGCCTGTTCGATTGGGACCTGTCGCGCGGGCGGATCTTCTGGTCGTCGTCTTTGTACGAACTGCTCGGCCGCACGCCGAAGGACGACATCTTGAGTTTTTCCGAGGTGGCGGATCTCACCCATCCCGAAGATGTGGATCTGCTGGCGCTTGCCGAAGACCTTCTGGAAAGCGGCAGCGGCATTGTCGACAAGATGTTCCGCATGCGCCACGCGGACGGGCGCTGGGTCTGGCTGCGGGCGCGCGGCGAAATCCAGAGCGAGCCGGGCCGCAGCGAGCCGCATCTGATCGGGATCTGCATCGACGTCACCGAGCAGCATGAACTTGCCGAACAGAGCCGGACCGCGGATCTGCGTCTGCGCGACGCCATTGAGACGATATCCGAGGCGTTCGTGCTGTGGAACGCGCGCAACGAGCTGGTGATCTGCAACTCCAATTACCAGAAGCTCCACGGATTACCGGCGCATGCGGTCAAGCAGGGCACGCCTTATCAAAAGGTGATAGCGGCGGCGAAGAACACCCAGATCGCACCGCAGCCGGACAGCGGCAGCGATCGCGGCAAAACTCCGGAAGGCAGCTATGAGGCGCAGCTCGATGATGGCCGCTGGCTGCAGATTTCGGAACGCCGGACCAAGGACGGCGGCTTTGTGTCGGTTGGCACGGACATCACGGCGCTCAAGCGCCACGAGGAAAAACTTCTCGACAGCGAACGCAAGCTGAAAGCCACGATCACCGACGTGACGAAGTCCCGCAAGACGCTGGAACTGCAGGCCAAACAGCTGGAAGACCTTGCCGACAAATACGGCGAGGAAAAAACCCGGGCGGAAAACGCCAACAAGGCCAAATCAGAGTTTCTGGCCAACATCTCACACGAGCTGCGCACGCCGCTCAACGCCATTATCGGCTTTTCCGACATCATGACCAAGGAGATGTTCGGGCCGATCGGCAGCGACCGCTATTCCGATTACTGCAAGGACATCCACAACAGCGGCACGTATCTGCTCAACGTCATCAACGACATTCTCGACATGTCCAAGATCGAGGCCGGACGGCTTTCGATCGAAACCGAGGACCTGTCCGCCAGCGAAGCGGCCCGCGATGCCAGCCGCATCATGAGCGCTGCCGCCCGGGAAAAGAACATCACGATCGCATGTGAGGTGTGCGATGACCTCACGGTCCGCGCCGACCGCCGGGCGTTGAAGCAGATCCTGCTGAACCTTCTCGCCAACGCGGTCAAATTCACGCCCGAACAAGGCGCCGTCACCTTGCGGGCCGTCACGAAGGCGGGCCGGGTCCGTTTTGACATCCATGACACCGGCATCGGCATCTCGGACAAGGACATCCAGCGCCTTGCCCAGCCCTTTGTTCAGGTGGAGAACCAGTTCACCAAGACCCACCAGGGATCGGGGCTGGGTCTTGCCATCGCCCGGTCGCTGGTGGAACTGCACGGCGGCAAGCTCGACATCACGTCGGAGATCGGCGCCGGCACGACGGTGAGTTTCAACCTGCCAGCGGCAAACCCCGCCGCACAGCCGGACCTGCTTTAACTACCCCCTCACCGGTGCCTTCGGCCCGGGATCGGGGAGCCAGTGCGAAGAGGTGAATGAGTGCCCGGTTGCCCGCGCCACAAAAAGGTCACGCCGGGCGGGCGTCCGGCTCGGCGGCCTCGACCGGTCCGACCAACCGGATGAAGGCCGCGCGGACCGCCTTTTGCGTTTCGTCGAGATCCAACTCCAGGCGGTAGAAATTGGGGGCGCCGCCGGCGTGAACCAAAAGGTCCAGAACACCGCCCGGCGCCTCACCAGGAACGAATTTGCCCGAAAGCGACATGCGCAGCACCTGGGTCAGCCGGTGGTAAAGGCGCAGGGCATTGAGCAGCAGGTCGGCCTCGTCCGGCGCAAGGACACCGGCGTCGCGCAATTGCGTCAGTGCCGTTTCCGTCCCCTGGGCCGTGACATTCGGATGGTCGGACGCATGGCCAAGCTCCAGGTACTGGGTGATGAATTCAATGTCGACCAGCCCGCCGGCCACCTGTTTCAAATCCCAGATGTCCTTGGTGCCTTTTTCTTTTTCAATCCGCGCGCGCATGGACCGCACGTCATCGGCGAGTTTCGCGCGATCCCGGGGCTGCGCCAGGGTTTGCCGCAAAAGCCCGACAATCCGCTCGCGAAACGCCTCGGATGTTGCCGCGATGACCCGCGCCCGGGTCAGCGCCATATGCTCCCAGGTCCAGGCCTCGGTTTTCTGATAGGCGACAAAACCGTCGAGATTGGTTGCCAGCGGTCCGGCATTGCCGGACGGTCTGAGCCGGAAATCGACCTCGTAAAGGCTGCCCTCGGCGGTCGGCGCGGAGAGCGCCGTCACCAGCCGCTGGGTGAGCCGGGTATAATACTGGCTCACCGCGAGCGGCCGGCGGCCGTCGGACTGTTTGACGTGCTTCGGGGCCTCATAGAGCAGGATCAGATCGAGATCGGAGGACGCGGTCATTTCCCGGCCGCCGAGCTTGCCCAAGGCCAAAACGGCTATCTCGCCGCCGGGCACCACGCCGTTGGTTTCCGCCACATGATCGACCACACGGGTCAGAATCCGGTCGACAACGACTTCGGCAAGCCGGGCCAACGCGAAGCCGACCTTGTCGGCCGTCAACGTATCGGACAAGAGCCTGAGGCCGATCAGGAATTGCTGTTCCTGCGCGAAGATCCGCGCCCGGTCGAGCGCCTCCTCGTAAAACCGCGCCTGCGCCAGGGTGCGGTCCAGTCCGGTGCGGAATTCCGACACGCTGGGCATGGCGCCAAAAAACGCCGGATCGAGCACGCTGTCGAGGACATGGACCCGCCGCGAGACGGTCTCGGCCAGCCGTGGCGCAGCGCCCATCACGGTCGCCAGAAGGTGCAGGAGGTGCGGATTGGAGCGCAGCAACGCGAACAACTGCACGCCCGCCGGCAACTTGGCGATAAAGCTGTCGAACGCCCGCAGTGCCGCGTCCGCGTTGTCCGTTGCCGCGAGCGCGCTGATCAGGGCGGGATGAAGTTCGGTCAGGCGCTCGCGGGCCTTGGTCGAGCGCATGGCCGGATAGCGGCCGAAATGCCAGGCCTTGATGATGTTTGCCGCCTCGGGCGGGTGCTTGAAACCGAGCCGCGACAGGGTCTCCAACGTTTCGGGATCGTGGTCGTCGCCGGTGAAGACGAGATTGCCGAGATCGGAGGACAGCGCCGGCTCGTCCTCAAACAGGTCCGCGTAGTGGCGCTGGACCTGCTGCAAATGATCGACAAAGGCCGATTCAAAGGCGGGCCGGTTCTGAAATCCCATCAGATAGGCAATGCGCGCCAAGCCCTTCTCGTCCTTGGGAAGGAGCTGCGTCTGCTCGTCGTTGAGCATCTGGATCCTGTGCTCGACCGACCGCAGGAACACATAGGACGCCCGCAGATCCTCCCGGGCATCCTCCTTGATCCACCCGGCCTCAAGCAGGCCGTCCAGCATATCCAGCGTCCGCCGGCCGCGCAGGGCCGGGTTCCGGCCGCCGGCGATCAGTTGCTGGGTCTGAACGAAGAACTCGACCTCGCGGATGCCGCCACGGCCGAGTTTGACATTGTGACCGGCCACAGCGATCCGGCCGTGACCCTTGTGCATGTGGATCTGCCGCTTGATCGCCTGGACATCGGCAATGGCGGCAAAATCGAGGTATTTGCGCCAGATAAACGGCCCGATTTCGCGCAGGAACGCTTCACCGGCCGGAATGTCGCCCGCACAGGGCCGCGCCTTGATGAGCGCCGCGCGTTCCCAGTTCTGACCGAGCGATTCATAATAGGTAAGTGCTGCGGGAACGGACATGGCAAGCGGTGTCGCGCCCGGGTCCGGCCTGAGGCGGAGATCCGTTCGAAACACATACCCGTCCGCGGTCCGGTCCTGCATGATCTTGACGAGCCGGCGGGTCAGGCGGACGAACTCGACCGGCGCCTCGGCCGACCCGGCCATGGGCGCCTTATCGGGATCGTAAAGCACGATCAGATCAATGTCGGAGGAATAGTTCAGCTCATTCGCGCCGTGTTTGCCCATGGCCAGGACGATCAGGCCGGACGCCCGTTCGGGACGCTCGGGATCGGCGGGGGCAAACCGGCCCTTTGCCGCCAAGTCCTTCAGGCAGAAGCGGATGGAGGCCGTCAGCGCGGCGTCCGCAAAGCCGGCAAGCGCGCCCGTGACCTGGTCAAGGTCAACGGCGCCGGCGATGTCCGCAAGGCCAAGGGTGAGTGCCAGATCCTGCTTGAGGAGGCGCAGGGCGCGCATGAGCTCGGCTTCCGATCCGGCGGTGACCGCGCGGGCCGCGCTTATAATCCGCGCCAAACGCGTTTCAGGAGCCTCTGACAGGATGCCGTAGAGCCGATCTGCGTCGGCGACGATGAGATCGCGCAGATAGGGGGAGTTGCAGAGGATCGCGCCCAGAAAGGCATCCACCTTGGACCCGGCCGCAAGCCAGACTGAAAGCGCCGGACCGTTTTCCGCCGAACCGCATTTGTCCACGACATCGGCCAAAAACAACCTGCCGCGGTCCGGATCGGGATCGACCGGACAAACCTTCAGCCGCGCGGCAAGCGCATCCGGCGCCGGGGATGGCGGGATCGGCCGTGCTGTGTCACCCGGTGCTGCGTCTGTCATCGTCGGTCGTATCCCCATGTGCCGCCGCCCGCGGTAGATCAATCGTCGCCTTGAGGCCAGGCTCTGCATCTTGCAGCCGCACATCTCCGCCATGCAAGCGGGCAACGGCCCGGACAAGGCTGAGCCCCAGGCCGTGGCCGGGTTCACTGCGGCTTTCGTCGAGGCGCACGAACCGGTCGGCCACACGGTCGAGGGCCTCTTCGGGAATGCCCGGTCCATTGTCGGTGACGGTCAGATAAATCCGCTCTCCCGCCTCTGCGGCACTGATCGTGATCACCTGCCTGCCGGTTTCCGGCACGGCGTATTTCAAGGCGTTTTCGACGAGATTGACCAGCACCTGATTGATGAGCCCGGCATTGCATTCGGCTAACAATCCGTCCGGAACGTCAACATTGAGGCGGCCGCCCGCATCCTCGGCGGCCGGTCCGTAGAGGTCGGCCAACTGTCCGACCAGTTGGCGGAGGTCGACCGTGTCCATCCCGGCTTCCGGAGTCATCGCTTCGATCCGGGCGATCCGTAACAGGCTGTCGAAAATCCGGATCAGATTGTCGGATTCGTCCAGTGTGGCCTCCAGCGCGGAGCGATAGTCGGTGTCCGTGCGCGCTTCGCGAAGGGCCGTCTCGACCCGGTTGCGCAGCCGCGTCAACGGGGTTTTCAGGTCATGGGCGATGTTGTCCGTGACGTCCTTCATGCCGTGCATCAGGAGCTCGATGCGGTCGAGCATGGCGTTCAAATTGGTCGCCAGGCGGTCGAACTCATCGTCGTTGCCGGCGACCGGCAGGCGTCCGGACAGATCCCCTTCCATGATCGTCTGGCTGGTGTCGGCAATGTCGTCAATCCGTTTCATGACCCGCCGGTTGACGAAAAACCAGGTGACGACCGCCATGATCACGACCACGCCGATCCAGAGCTGGCGCGCCTCGGCGAGGATATCGACGAAGTGGCGGGTTTCGCCGAGATCACGGCCGACCAGGAGCCGGTAGCCGCCGCGCAGATCGAATTGGCGGATCAGCGCCTCCCGCTCCTCCTCCACGCCGGCCGCATCCCGCCTGAGATAGTGGACCCGCTGGACGCCGCTCGCCGTTTCACCCAAAATGGTCTTGGGCCTTTCGGGAATGTTGCCGGCGATCGGATTGCCGGCGAAATCGGTCAACAGGTAAAGACTGGCGTCCGGCCGCCGGGCTCTGCGGTCGATGCTGGCCACAAGGGCGCGCACGCCGCCGCGCACATATTCTTCCGGCAGACCGGTGATCTCGGCGTTCAACGTTTGCGTGACCTGGGCCAGCATCAACTGGTTGGTGTTGCGGGAGATATAGATCAGCAAAAAGGCCGACAGGGCCGTGAAGACGGCCAGGTAGAGGACCGAAAGCTTGAAGGCCGTTGTGCGCGCGATCCTAGCCAGCCGGTTCACGGATCGTGTATCCCGCGCCGCGGATCGTGTGCAGCAATGGCACGTCAAATCCCTTGTCGATCTTGCCGCGCAGGCGCGACATGTGAACGTCGATCACATTGGTTTGCGGATCGAAGTGATACTCCCAGACATTTTCCAAGAGCATGGTCCGGGTGACCACCTGCCCGGCATTTTGCATCAGATATTCCAGAAGCCGGAACTCGCGCGGCTGTAATGGGATATCGGTCTGCCCGCGCCGGCAGGAATGAGCCAGCCGGTCAAGAACGAGATCGCCGACCCGATAGGTCGTCTCCACCTCGCCGCCGCTTTTCGGCCGCCGCGCCAACGCTTCGACCCGCGCAAGCAATTCGGTGAACGCATAGGGTTTGGGAAGGTAATCGTCACCGCCCGCCTTCAGGCCCTTCACCCGATCATCGACCTGCCCCAGCGCAGACAGGATGAGAACCGGCGTATAGTTGCCACCCTTGCGCAGAACCTCAATCACGGACAGCCCGTCGCGCTTGGGCAGCATCCGGTCAATGATCAAGACATCGTAGGTGCCTGCAAGCGCTTGCTCCAGGCCCGCTTCGCCATCGCCCGCCCGATCGGCGACATGGCCGAGTTCGGTGAGGCCCTTGGCAAGGTAAGCGGCGGCTTCCGCATCATCCTCGATGATCAAGATCCTGAGCATGGAGACCCCTTAACATATTCGTTCGTGGTGTCATAAGCCGGCATCGAGCAGCTTAGGGGGATGTGGCGGCGGAAACGCCTTGGGACATACAGCTGGCGGCAGCCGATGGATCGGCCGCCGCCAGCAGTCGCAGCACAAACAGACGTCGTTGGGGGGCAGAGGAACGCCCGTCCATGCCGGATTTGTTTCGTGAGGCCTTGTGATCAGGCCGCGTTCATCGGCAGCGCGACGAAGCGGGTGTTGTCGTTGCTTTCCACCCGGAACAGCACCGCCTTGCGGCCTTCCTTTTCGGCCTTGGCGATGGCGTCGACCACGTCCGCCGGCGTTTTCACCGCAACCCCGGCGACTTCCTTGATCAGGTCACCGCGGCGCAAGCGCTTCTCGGCGGCCGGACCATCCGGATCGACCTCCGACACCACGACCCCCTCGCCGTCCAGCCCGGCTTTTTCCGCGGTCGTCAGCACCAGGCCGAGATCCTCCAGCGACGTTTCACCGGCCGGTGTTTCGACCGCGGCCACGGTCGCTTCCGTGTCCTGCAAACGGCCGAGCGTTACGTCGACGGATTGCTCCTTGCCGTCCCGCCAGACGGTGATGTCCACCGTTGTATCGGGTTCGTAGGCGGCGATGACCTTGGAAAGGTCACGCGGACCTTCAATCTCCGTTCCATCGACGGCCAGGATCGTGTCACCGGACCGAAGGCCTGCGGCAGCGGCCGGGCTGTCGGCCTGCGCCTCGGCAACGATTGCCCCGCGGGCGTCATCCAGGCCGAGGCTCGCCGCGATGTCCTCAGTCACGGTCTGGATCTGAACGCCCAGCCAGCCGCGCGTGACCTTGCCGCCGTCCCGCAGTTCCATGATGACATCTGTCGCCGTGGAGGCCGGGATGGCGAAGGCAATGCCGACATTGCCGCCCGAGGGCGAGAAGATCGCCGCGTTCACGCCGATGACCTCGCCGTTCATGTTGAAGGCGGGACCACCGGAATTGCCGCGATTGACCGGCGCGTCGATCTGGATGAAGTCGTCATAGGGCCCAGCGCCAATATCGCGCCCGCGGGCCGAGACGATCCCGGCCGTCACCGAACCACCAAGGCCGAAGGGATTGCCAATGGCAACGACCCATTCGCCGACCATCGGCGCGTCATCGGCAAAGGCGACATAGGTGAAGTCGTCCTTGCCCTCCACTTTCAACAGGGCAAGGTCGGTGCGGGCGTCCGCGCCAATCAGCGTCGCGTCATATTCTTCGCCGTCTTGGTCGATGACCGTGAATTCCGTGCCCTTGTCGATCACATGGTGATTGGTCACGACATAACCGTCGGCGGAAATGAAGAACCCGGAGCCCTGCGACAGGCCAAACCGGCGCGGGGACCGGTCGCGGCGGCCGTCAAAGTCGCGGCCACCAAACTCGCGGAAGAACCGTTGGAAGGGATGATCTTCCGGAAGATCTTCAAAAAACTCCCGGAACCCCTCGCGCCCGCCGAAATTCATCATGCGGGGCTCGACAGCCTGCTTAACCCGGACACTGACCACCGCAGGCTGAACGGCCTGGACAACTTCGGAAAAGTCGGCCGGCGCGGTCCGGTCGATCCGGACGGGTGTTGCCAATGCGGTTTGTGCCGGGATCACGGTCTGCGCGGTCATCGCACCGGCCAGCCCAAGGGCGGCGGCCCCGAGCAAAAGGCGCGCGCGCCGGGATGTCAGTCGGGACCGGGTACCGGGTTTGGTCTGACGGTCTTGCATGAATGTCTATCCTCTTGTGACAGGGTTGTCGGTCAGGCCGGGGCGATTGCGGGGATGGAATCGCACCCGTGTCACAGGAAAAGATAGGGACAGCTTCCTTACCGCCCCCTGTCAGCGGGATTAAGGATTGGTAAGGTGGCCGGCCAGTTGACGTCAGGCCGCAAATACGACCGGCGTGTCGCCGGCCTGCCATCTTGCATACTTGCTCATGATCCCGGCAAAGGCGTCCGAGGTCTCGAACGCGGTCAGCCAGCGCCGGAGGGCGGGCCAGTCCTCGCCGTCGAACCAGGCCCGGTCCGAATTGGCGAATTGGCGCACGAACGGCAGGATCGCCATATCGGCCAGGCTGGCCCGCGCCCCGCACAGCCAGCCCTCCGCCTCAAGGCGCGGCTCAAAGCCGTTCAAAATCGCCGCGGCGGCAGTGCGTTCCGCCAACCGGTCCACGCCCTCGAAGCGGGTCTCATATTTGTACCGGTCCAGATGCCGTTTGAACGGCCCGTCAATCATTTCGATCAACGCCGCCATCGCGTCCGCACCCCCGGCTTCTGGATGAAGCCAGCCGTGAGGATCGTTGCGGCGCAGGGCCCAGAGCATGATGTCGAGGCTTTCATCGATGACGGTTCCGTCCGCGAGAACGAGGCAGGGAACCGTCGCAGACGGCGAGACCGCGACAAATTCGGGCGCCTTGTCCCGAAGCACGATCTCCCGCAATTCGACCGGAAGTCCGGCCGCCTGGATCGCCAGACGGGCCCGCATCGCGTAGGGGCAGCGGCGGAACGAATAGAGAATGGGCAGCGGAGTCATGGCCGTCACATGGCGTTTTTCGGCGTGGGCGTCAATTCCAAAGGATTTGACATAGTCGAGGACAAAACTTCATTTAAATTATCATAAATACGCAATCCTCACCTTATATCACCAATAGCAACTCGAGGATTATTATTATAGTGCGTGAGTACTATTCGGCCAATTATATGATTGACACGATCCTCGATCTTGCAAAGGACTGCACACCGGAGAAGCGTCGGCAACTTGTCGACCACATCACCAATTTGTTTGTTGCCCTGTCACTCAAGGACCGGTCGGAAGAACTCAAACTCTTCAACAATATGCTCGAAGGCATCTATGCCTTCCTTGATGCCGATGCCCGGTTTGTGATCTCCGACCGGCTGGCGGGGATCGACACGACGTCCCCCCGCCTTGCGCGCAAGCTTGCCAATGACGATTTCAGGGTGGCCCGGCCCACTCTGGAGCGCTCAAACGCCCTTTCGCAGTCCGATATGATCGAGATCGCGCAGACTAAGGGCCCTGACTACCTGATGGCCCTTGCCAGGCGTGACCATCTCGGCCCGGAACTCACCAAGGTGCTGCTTAGCCGCGGTGAAAAGAATGTGCGGCATGCCGTTGCAGCAAATTTGGGCGCGGAAATCACTGAAGATGATTTCAACCGGGCTTTGGCGGAAATGCCGGAAAAACTCGGCCAACGGACCCGTCATCTGCGCAAGTCCAATCAGGAACTGATCGACGACCTGTTCAGGACCGAAGGCGAGATTGCCGCCGGCGCTGCGCTTGAAAAACGCGAGGTCAAATTCGATGCCTTCGCATGGCTGTTCGGCATCAAGCACGGCAAGGTGACCGTCAACCAGGCCGTGGCCAAGCTGACCGTGGCCAACAACCTCTATGAGATCGTTCATATCCTGGCCGGACTGACCGGTCTGGAAGCGAAATACGTCCACAGCCTCATGATCCGCTATGACGCGACCGGACTTGCCTGTGTTTGCCGAACGGCCGGGGTGGGTGCTGCCGAATACGGATTTATCTGCAAGGTCCGCAGTCAACATCTCAAACTGCCCGAATCCACCGGCAAGAAGTGGCTGACCAACTACCATATGCTGGACGAGACCGATGGGCGCCGGCTGACGACGCTGATGAAAATGCAGCTCCAGGTCGCGCGCAGGGAAAACGCAGCCTGATCCGGGCATGCACATTATCCCACTGGTAAGACTTACAGCCTACCATCTGACGTTCAGATAGTGGTTTTCAACATGTTCGACGCTCTCATCGATCTTGTCAAAGACAGCGCCCCGGAAAAGCGCCGTCAGCTTGTCGACCACGTGACGGATCTGTTCCAATCGCTGGAAGGAAAGAACCGGACAGAAGAGATCAAGCTGTTCAACACAATGCTTGAACGGGTTTACGCAACACTCGATCGCGACACCCGCCAGTTGATCTCAGACCGTTTGGCGAGCAGCAGATCCACATCATCCGGTCTGGCCGGATCCATGGCCCGGGACGACCTGCCGGTCGCACGCGCGGTCCTGGAACGCTCCGATGCGCTGGACCAATCCGATCTGCTGGAGATCGCGCGGACAATGGGCCAGGAACACTTGATGGCGTTGTCGAAACGCGATCATCTGAGCGCCGATTTGACCAAGGTCCTGCTAAGCCGCGGCGACAAGGACGTTCAACAGGCCGTGGCGTCCAATCTCGGTGCCGAGATCACCGACACCGATTTCGAACGAATCGTGAAGGAGATGCCCAAAGCATTCGGGGACAAAATCCGCCACCTGCGCAAATCCAACCAGGAGCTTGTCGAAGACCTTTTCAAGAGCAACGGCGAGATCCCGGCGGGTTCGGAGCTCGACAAAAAACCGGCCAAGATCGACGCGAAAACCTGGCTGCACGGCATCAAGCTCGGCAAGGCGACCGCCGGACAAGCAATTTCCCAACTGGCCATGGCCAAGAACCTTTTTGAAGTCGTACGCCTCTTGTCGGTTCTGGCCGGCCTGGACCAGAAATACATCCACAACCTTATGATCCGGTTTGACGCGACCGGTATCGCCTCGGTCTGCCGGGCCACAGGCATTGACGCGGCCGAGTATGCGGCGATTTGCAAAGCCAGATGCCAGCATCTGAGGTTTCCCGAATCCACGGGCAACAAGTGGCTGACCAACTACCATATGCTGGATGAAACCGA
Source organism: Roseibium sp. (assembly GCA_017643215.1). Classification (GTDB taxonomy): domain Bacteria; phylum Pseudomonadota; class Alphaproteobacteria; order Rhizobiales; family Stappiaceae; genus Roseibium. The sequence continues at coordinate 81,719 of JAEPNV010000009.1, forward strand.
CGCGCGCCGGCTCATGACCTTGATGAAGATGCAATTGCGGGCACAGCGCACGACCGAGGCCGCCTGATTCCGGGCGGTCCGCCCAGAGCTTCTAGTGCACCGGGCCTGGTTTACCGTTCACCGGGAATTTTCTGGACCCGGCAAATTATGCGGTTAGGATTCGTCCATGGGGGAAAAGGACGAGCACGACGGCCGGCAAAGCCGCTGGAACAAACAAGACATCGATCCGGCAGTGCTTGGCGCTCTGGCCCACCTTTACCGCGCCGAAGTGTTCCGCTCCACCCACTGGCGCACCCGGCTCGACAACACGACGAATTGGGCGGTCGTGACCACGGGCATTGCGCTTTCAGCCACGTTTTCCTCCGTTGAAGCCTCGCCTCTTCCGATGGTTCTGGTCGGCTTTCTTGTTTCCGTCTTTCTCATGTTCGAAGCACGGCGGTACCGGTACTACAATCTGTTCCGGGCGCGGGCGCGGTTGATGGAAAGCGACTTTTACGCGCCGATGCTGCGCGGCGAGACGGTCAAAGACACCGAATGGAACGACCTTCTGGCTGACGACTACACACTGCCGCATTACCACATCAGCTTCCTGCGCGCCGTTGGACGCAGGCTCCGCAACAACTATTCCTGGATCCTGGCCATCCAGGCGGTCGCCTACTACGGGAAGGTCGCCATACATCCGGCGCCGATCACAGACCTTGCCGAGCTTGTTCCACGCGCCGCCATCGGTCCGATCCCAGGCGAATGGGTGATGCTGGCCGGCGTGTTTTTCCACGGCGGGTGGATCTTGCTGGCCCTCATCACGCTCCGGCTCGACCAGATCTACCGGAAAAAACGCCGCTCACCGATGGTCCAGGTCTAGGTGACGGTGGCGATCCTGGTGCGACCGCGCCATCGGCCATCGAAACAAGCGGTGGAAGATCAACCACGTCGAGGCCCCTGCCAGTTTTCGTCAAGGCCGGCGGATCGACCGGTTCTGAACATCCGAGGGCGGTTTCGGTCACGAAAGTCCGGACTTCCCGTCGAACATCACCATTCGGCTCGAAGGGTTTAAGCCTGCGCCGAGCATGCGCCGGGGACATGGCCGCGCTATTTCTTTTGATTTTTGCAATTAAATTGCAATTATCACGATGCCGCACCGTTGCTGTATGCGCCGCGGTCGACGCATCACGGCCCGAAAGGCCTGAATTCGGCACCGGACGAGACAGCAGCACCGCACACCGTGCAACATTAGGCAGGCTTCCGGCAGAGACGGGACGATTGCATGACAGTCAGCACCAACCAGCCCACAAACCGCCCGAATGGATTTGCCGATATTTCGCTGAAGCCACCGTCGGCAGCAAAATCCGTTGCCGGTCAGGAGCCTTCAGCACATGTCGTTAAAACCATAACGGACCTGATTTCCGCTGATACAACGAGCCGGAACTCAAATCTCGGGCTGATTGAGGCGATCCGGGACATGCTCAAGCCTCTCGGATTCGTCTCGTCCCTCACCTACGACACCACGCGGATGAAAGCCAATCTGCTGGCAACGCTCCCCGCGGATAATGGGCAACAGACGGGCGGTATCTGTTTTTCCGGACACGTGGACACGGTGCCGGTTGATGGTCAGGACTGGTCGAGCGACCCTTTTTCCGCGACCATCCGAAACGGCAACCTTTATGGCCGCGGCGCCTGCGACATGAAGGGGTTCGTCGGAACAGCCATATCCGTCGCCGCGGCCCGGGCTGGCTCCCGCCGTGCATCGCCGGTGCATCTGGCCCTGTCCTACGACGAGGAGCTTGGATGCCTCGGCGTCCCGGCACTGGTGGAAGACATGGTGGCGCGCGATATCAGGCCGGACGGGTGCATCGTTGGTGAACCGACCATGATGGGGATCGTCTGTGCTCACAAGGGCGCACATGTCGGACGCATCCGGATTGAGGGATTGGCCTGCCATTCATCCCTGGCGCCCGAGGGCGTGAATGCGATCGAACATGCGGCCAGTGTTATCGTTCACCTCCGGGCGCTTGCAGACCGCTTCGCACAAGACGGTCCGTTCGATGCGTGTTTCGACATTCCCTTCAGCACGCTCCAGACCGGTGTCATAAAAGGCGGAATTGCGGTGAACACTGTTCCTGCGGAATGCGAATTCACCTTTGAGTTTCGAAATCTTCCAAGCGTGTCGGATGAACGCATAAAGAAGGTGATCGAGCGCCACATCGAGGAGGTTGCCGCTCCGGCCGTGCGGCGGCGAAAAGCCACGTGCAAGGTGGACATCGACTGGCTTGCCGCGGTTCCGGCCTTTGCAGCCAATGAGACCGCCAGCTTTACAAGTTTGGTCCGCGCGCTCTGCGACGACCGATCGGAGCGCAAAGTGGCTTACGGAACCGAGGCGGGCCATTTCGCACAGGCCGGCATACCCACGCTCGTCTGCGGCCCGGGCGATATCTCACAGGCTCATGCCGCCGACGAATTTGTCAGTCTGCAACAGGTCGCCCGCTGCGAAACGTTCTTGAACGCACTGTTGGACGCACCCCGGCTGTGACGCCAAGCGCTCTGCTCATCGCGCTATTCAAATCCGATGCCCGATCCGTGCGTTTGTCAAACGATGGCGGCATGGCGCCTTCGCCGATCAATCATCGCCGCACAGCGGTTGGTGTGACAAACCATCCATCTTCATGACCTATTTGGCAGCGTTTGCCCAAATGTTTTGCACTGCAATAATTAATTGCATATTGCAATTGACAAGCTAGCTTTTTGCTACCTATTCTCGTCGTTAGCAGTTGAACACAATCAACAAACAAGCTTTGCGTGCAATTTCGATGCGGGATGGTTCCCCCTCGCTGGCCAAGGGCCAAAGCCAAACGACGCCCGTTGGCCGCCCGGGATGATCCTGGACACGAGTGGGGTCTTAACAGGGGAGGCCCTGCGCATGACGGTCATGCGGAACCAGGCGGTTGGTCGAGAAAGGCGGAGGAAACAACACGGCACCGTGGCAAGGAGCGGTCGACACACGTCAGCAATCGGAAGGACCAATATGATGTATGCCGATGCCAAGACCGAGTCTAAATCCATTGAATTTATTGGAAAAAGATCGTCGGATTACCGGGATGCCTTGTCCCACTACGCCGACGCATGGCTGCCGGACATCGCTTGCATGAAGCGGTTTCTTCACCCGGCGCCGGGTGAGCGTGTTCTTGAAGTCGGTGCGGGGAACGGATATTTCAGCGCCGCCATTGCCGACTGTCTCGGTCCCGAGGGGCTTTTGGTTGCAAGCGACCCTTCAACCGATCAGCTGTCCGGCCTGGAAGCCGCCAGCAAGCACGGCAATATCCGGGTTGTACCGGCATCGGCCGACACGCTTGATATCAATTTCAGCGGCTTTGACGCGATTTGGAGCCGCGGCGCAATTCATCACGTCACCGACAAAACCTCGGCGTTCACCCGGTTTGCGGAATTGACCCGACCTGGCGGGCGGCTGGCGATCGCGGATATTTTCGCCGGAACGGCCCTTGCGAGGTATTTCGACAGCTTCATCGCCCGAAGCTGCAGCACCGGCCATGAAGTGGCGTTTTTGTCGCACGAGTTCGCCGAAAGCCTGTGCGCGCTGACGGGGTGGGGCGAACCCGTCTTCCATGAGGTCATCACACCGTGGGAGTTCAAGAAACGCGAGGATATCGGCCGGTTTCTGCAGCTCTTGTTTTCGGCAAAACCTGACTACAGTGCCCAAGACTGTTTCGACGCCGCGGACAAGCATCTGAGCGTCAGTGAAACGGCGTCGGGCTGGGCGCTCATGTGGCCCATGACCGTGATGACATCGGTCCGGCCCGCACATGGGTGATGGATAATGGCAAGGATCCTCACCATGCGCCGAAGCCGAAAACGCAAAGGATATGGTGCGAGCACCGTCGAGCGCCGCAAGCGCACAACGTCAAAGGGCCGCTCCAAACCTGATCTCCAAGTCATACGCCCAAACGACAATGGGACGGAGCGAAGATTTCCAGCATGTGGCCGGCAAATACCGGCTCCCCGTCGACACGGGAACGCGGTCCGCAGCGGCCCCATTGGTTCGTTGGCGATATCGGGAAGCCGGGTGCGGCCCGAAGTAGCGATCTATCATGGCAGCGTGGGCGCGTTCGCTCATATTGCGTGCAGCAGGGCGTTCCCCGATGCCAGGAGCGTTGCAGGAGCCACCTTGTTGGAGGTCGTCGATGCGGTGCGAAACGGTACGGCAGATGTCGCTGTTCTGCCGTGTGAAAATGTGCTTGCGGGCCGGGTGCCGGACATTCACATGCTGTTGCCGGACGCCGGTCTGTCGATAGTCGGTGAGATCTTCCTGCCCATCGAACTTCATCTGGTTGCTCCGGACGGCTGGACCCTTTCGCAGATTAAGCGGGTCCATTCCCATCCGGTGGCGCTCAGGCAGGTGCAGCGCTTTCTCAAATCACACGGGCTTGCGGCCGTCGAGGAGAGCAATACCGCCACCGCAGCATCGCTGATCAAGCAAAAAGGCAATCGCGCGGATGCCGCGGTCGCCTCGGACCTTGCCGCAGAGACCTATGGCCTCAAAATCCTTGAACCGAACATTGAAGACAATCCCTTCAACATGACCCGGTTCTATATTCTGGCCTCCTCGCCGGTCGTCCCGGCGGCGGAGCAGCCGGATATCCTGACCTGTTTGATGTTCGAAGTCCGCAATACGCCGGGCGCATTGTTTCGTGCCGTGGGCGGGTTTGCAGAAAACGGGATCAATCTGACCAAGCTGGAGAGCTATCTGGTCGGCGGCCAATTCGTGGCGACACGTTTCCTGTGTGAATTTGAGGGTCATCCCGACCTTCCACAGGTTCGCCGAGCGCTCGACACGCTCCAGCGTCATACGACAAGCCGTACCATCATGGGGGTGTTTCCAATGCATAGCGCCGGGTCGCGAGCCCGCGCCGACAGCAGTCTACCGCCGAACGACCGCGGCTTTGTCGCAAGGTTGTCCCGATGCCGGCCTTAAGCCCCCGTCCCGCGCTGGAAGACAACGCGCTGGCAACCGTGTTGTCGGCTCTGAAACCGATGTTGGGCGATCGCCTCTCCACATCCCCGGCCCTGCGCGAGCAGCATGGTCAAGATGCCAGTTTCCTTCCGCCCTACCCGCCGGATGCGGTCGCCTTCCCTGAAAGTGCGAGCGAGGTCGCCAACATTGTCGCTTTATGTCACGACCACGGCGTTCCCGTCATTGCCTTCGGTACGGGCACATCCTGCGAGGGGCATGTGGCCGCTCTTTGCGGCGGCATCTGCCTGGACATGTCCTGCATGGATACCATCGGGCCGGTGAGCACCACGGACATGACGTGTGTCGTCCAGCCGGGCGTCACCCGAAAAAAACTGAATGCCCATCTCCGAGATTGCGGACTGTTCTTTCCGGTGGACCCGGGCGCAGATGCCTCCATTGGCGGCATGATTTCGACCCGCGCGTCCGGCACCACCGCCGTCAGATACGGCACGATGAAGGACCACGTTGTCTCTTTGGATGTCATTCTGGCGGACGGGACGCACCTGCGCACGTCAAGTTCGGCCCGCAAGTCTTCGGCCGGATACAATCTGACCCAGCTTCTCGTCGGCGCGGAAGGTACGCTCGGCATCATCGTCTCCGCGACATTGCGGCTTCATCCCATTCCAGAGGCCGTTGAGACGCAGTTGATGACGTTCTCGTCTCACACCGACGCGATCGATTGCGCGATCGAAATCATGAGCGCCGGCATCCCTGTCGCCCGGATCGAATATCTTGACGATGTCCAGGTCCGCGCGATCGAAGCCCATTCGGACCTTGGGCTGACGCTTGGTGATACGCTGATCGTGGAGTGTTCCGGCGATCCTGGAACCGTATCGCGGCAGACCGCGTGGATTGCCGAAATTGCCGCCGGACATGCGCCGCTTCACGTCGAGACGGCCTGCCGTACGGAAGATCGCGCACGAATCTGGCAGGCACGGCACGATGCCTGGTGGGCCGCAATTGCGCTGCGGCCGGGCGCAAAGGGAATTCCAACCGACAGCTGCGTTCCGGTCTCCCGGCTTGCGGAAGCCATCGCCCTTGCCAAACAGGACTGCGCGGAGCTGGACCTCACCGCACCGATCTGCGGCCATGTCGGCGACGGCAACTTTCACCTTTGTGTCATCTTTGATCCCGACGCCCCGTCGGAACGCGAGAAGGTCGACGAGCTCATCCGGCGCTTGTCCCGGCGCGCCATTGCCCTTGGCGGAACGATCACCGGAGAGCACGGGATCGGATACGGCAAACGGGCTTATCTCGCCGAAGAACATGGCGCCGCCGGCGTGCGCGTGATGGCGGCGATCAAGCGGGCGCTCGACCCGCGCAACATCCTGAATCCTGGAAAAATCATAGAGGTCGGCGAACTGCCGCCATTTGAATGAGGGGGAAGCATCGGTTCGATGACACATCGTCAACACTCCATTGCCGATTTCCGTGAAACAGCACGGCGGAGACTGCCGCGCTTTGTCTTCGATTTCATCGACGGCGGCAGCGGAACGGAGAACACCCTGGCGGAGAACCGGAGTGCCCTCGATCGCATTCGGCTGGTCGGTTCCGCGCCCACCGACATCAGCACCTGTTCCCAAACGGTCAGCCTGTTCGGCCAGCATTATGACATGCCGGTCCTCATCGGTCCCACCGGTCTGGCGGGCGCCGCATGGCCGCGCGGCGACGTGGATCTGGCGCGCGCCGCGTCTACCCACAACATCCCCTTTGTCATGAGCACCGCAGCGACCGCCACCATGGAAGACGTCGCAGGTGCGGGCAGCGGAGCCAAGTGGTTCCAGCTTTACATCTTCAAGGATCGCGCGGTCAGCAAGCGGTTGGTATCGAAGGCGCAAAGCCTCGGCTTCGGGGCGCTTGAGATCACCGTTGACAATGCCATTCCAGGACGCCGGTTGCGCGATGCAAGAAACGGCTTCTCCCTGCCGTTCCGGTGGACCCCGGCAAAGCTGGCCAGCCTTGCCGCTCACCCGGGCTGGAGCCTGCGGACGGCGCGCGCCGGCGCGCCGAAGCTGGAGGTCATGGCGGCCGAACTCGGCCTGGAAAAAGCGGACACGATCGCCGAACTCATGCAATCCCAACTCGATCCGTCCGTCGACTGGGAAGACATCAAATGGGTGCGGGAGGCATGGGACGGCCCACTGATCGTCAAAGGCATGCTCGATCCAGGGCAGGTTTCGAAGGCGTTGGACATCGGTGTTGACGGGCTGGTCATCTCCAATCACGGCGGACGCCAGCTGGATGGCGCGATCGCAACAATCGACATATTGCCGGAGTTTCGGGCCGAAGCCGGGTCCAAGCTCACCCTTCTTGTCGACAGCGGCTTCCGGACAGGCTCGGACATTGCCCGCGCGCTGGCGCTTGGCGCCGATGCGGTCCAGGTTGGCCGCGCAACCCTTTACGCGCTGGCGTGTGGCGGCGAGGCAAGCGTCGATCAGGCGCTCTCCATTCTCAAGAGCGAGCTTAACGTCGCGCAGATGCTTATGGGCGCACGTGAGATCCAAGACTTCGGCGCATCCATGGTGCGGTGTCACCCCGCACCCGGCAAATCCGAACCGATGACGGCTGCGGTTGCCGCCTCCCAGCGGTCCGGCCCTCTCTCCCTGGTTACCGAAAACAGGCAAGGCAAGCTGCCCTGACGCGATCCAGGCTGAACCGAACTGCGAATTCCGACCTTCCGGGAAAACCAAACACTGAAAGGACCATCCAATATGCTTCGACAGAAAATAACAGCCTTCGCCGCGGCCGCGTTGTTGTCGGCAACAGTTTCAGGTGGCTCGGCAACGGAGATGACCGAGGTCGCGATCACCTACATCATCGATCATCCTGCCATCGACGCGGCGCGTATGGGGATCGTTGATGAATTGGCCGCGGGCGGTTTCAAAGAGGGGGAAACGCTCGCCCTTCGCGTTCAAAGCGCCCAAGGCAGCATGCCCACACAGCTTCAGATCGCAAAGGAATTCGCGGGCTTGGAACCCGATCTGCTCGTCGCCATCAGCACACCGTCGGCGCAGGCGCTTCAAAGCACGGCCGGCGATATTCCGCTTCTTTTTTCGGCCGTCACCGATCCGGTCGACGCCAAACTGGTCGACAGTATCGAGGCACCGGGCGGGAACATCACAGGCACAACAGACAAACAGCCCTTCGGGCCAACCTTGACGCTGATCAAGACGCTCGTGCCGGACGCGAAAAAGATCGGCGTCATCTATAATGCCGGCGAGGCGAATTCCGTTGCACAGGTCGCCGCCTTGAAGGTGGAACTGGAGGAGCACGGGCTGGAGATTGAGGAAAGCACCGCCTCCCAGACGGCTATGGTCGCCGATGCGGCCCTCAGCCTTGCCGGGCGTGCGGACGCCATCCTTATTCCAACGGACAGCACCGTGGTGGCGGCTGTGGAGAGCGTGGTGAATGTTGGCGAAAGAGCCAAAATCCCGGTCTTTGCCAGTGACACGGATTCCGTTGAACGCGGCGCGCTGGCCGCCCTTGGCTTCGACTACTACAAGCTCGGACGCTTGACCGGTGAAATGGCCGTGCGCGTGTTGAACGGGGAAAGCCCGGCGGCGATCCCGGTGGGATCTCTGGACACCCAAGACCTTTACTTGAACAAAACCGCCGCCGCCGCAATGGGCGTGACACTTCCCGATGACATGCTGAACAAGGCCACGAAGGTGATCCAGTAAGGTGAGTGCGCTAGCTGTCGCCGGCGCCATTGAAGCCGGCCTTCTTTTCTCCCTTGTGGCGCTTGGTGTTTATCTCTCGTTTCGCGTCCTCAATTTCCCCGACTTGACGGTCGATGGCAGCTTCCCGCTCGGGGCTGCCGCGACCGCGGTCGCGATCATTCATGGTGTCGATCCGTTCCTTGCAACGGCCATCGGCACCTTCGCCGGCTGTTGCGCAGGCTTCGTATCGGCCTATTTGAACGTCCGGTTCCGGATCCTGAACCTGTTGGCGGGCATCCTGACCATGGTGGCCCTCTACTCGATCAATCTGCGGGTGATGGGCCGCCCGAACATTTCGCTTTACGGTGAAGACACCATCTTCACCGCATTCGAGGGACTGATTGACCTCGGGATTTGGACGACCAGCGCGATCCTCCTGGTTATCGCCGTTGTCATGAAGCTCCTGGTTGATTGGTTTTTGGGAACACAGGTCGGTCTGGCGCTCAGGGCCAGTGGAGAGAATCCGGCCATGGCCCGGGCGCAATCGGTCAGCAACGGGCGGATGACGCTCGTCGGCATGACCGTGAGCAACGCTCTCGTCGGTCTGGCCGGTTCCCTATTCGCCCAAAGCCAGGGCGTTGCCGATGTCTCGCTGGGGATCGGTACGATCGTAACCGGCCTTGCGGCCTTGATCATTGGCGAAACCCTCCTGGGCTCCGTCAAGGTTTTCTGGGCCACCCTTGGCTGTCTCATCGGCGCGCTTCTTTACCGCCTGTTTATCGCCGCCGCCCTCAGCGCCGGGTTTTTGGGCATTCAGGCGCAAGACCTCAATCTCGTCACGGCCGTTGTTGTTGCAATCGCCGTCATTCTGTCCCAGGCCAGGCGGAACAGCCGCTTCAAGCTCTGGCCAAAGATGCGGAGCCTCCTGATGGATACGCAGCCGCAGAAAGGCTAAAGCCGTGCTGAGTATTTGCGACGCCTTTGTCACGTTCAATCCCGGAACCCCGCTGGCGGTCCCGGCCCTTCGCGGTGTCGACCTCGACATCAAGGAAGGGCAGTTCGTCACGGTCATCGGCACCAATGGCGCCGGCAAGTCGACGCTTCTGTCGGCCGTTGCCGGGGATGTCCGCCTCGACAAGGGCGGCATCTATATCGACGGACATGATGTCACGAACTGGCGCACCGAGCAGCGTGCCAGCATGATCGGCCGGGTGTTTCAGGAACCGCGCGCCGGCACCTGCAGCGGCCTGACCGTGGAGGAAAACCTGGCGCTTGCGGCCAGCCGCGGCAGCAACCGAAGCCTGCGCAATGCGCTGGGCGGGGGCCGCCAACGGCGCCAGTTGGCCGACCAGCTCTCGCGGCTCGACATGGGACTGGAAGACCGGCTCGGCGCCATGGCCGGGACGCTTTCAGGAGGGCAACGACAAGCGCTCAGCTTGCTGATGGCGACCTTGCTGCCGATGAAAATCCTCATCCTGGACGAACACACCGCGGCTCTTGATCCCGGCGCCGCAGCAACGGTCCTCGCGCTGTCTGCGGAAATCACCGGGGAGCAGAAGCTGACGACGCTCATGGTGACGCACAGCATGCGCAACTCACTCGACTACGGTGACCGCACCATCATGATGAACAGCGGCCGCATTCTGCTGGACGTTCATGGCGACAAGAGAAAGGGCTATGACGTGCCTGATCTTCTTGACCTTTTCAAGAAAACCACCGGCACAGAAGTGGAAGACGACCAACTCATTCTCGCCTGACGGTGCGATCCATTCCGCAGTTTTTGGCGGACCCGACCCTACAGCGCCGCGCGCTCGCGTGCCAATTCCTTGATCAACAACCCCGGCGGATTTTCAGGAACCATCTGCCGCAAACGGCTTATTCTCAACTCCGAAAACAATCCCGCCCGCGAATAGGGTTCGGCATCCAAAAACGCGTCAACCGCCTCGCGGGTATCGTAGGACAGCACCATGAGACTTCCGATCACTTTCGACCCGTCGTCGTTTTGCAACGGTCCGCCGAAGGTCACCTGGTCGCTGTGGGCGATCATGTATTCAAGGTGCTCGGCGCGCGTGCGCTGGCGAAGGTCGCCGGCATCTGACCGGTCGATACAATGCACGACAAATGGCATGGCCACCCCTATTCAATCTGGCGTCACGGCCGTCCAAAAAAGCGTTTCCCTCCTTGGTAATTGGGCGTCAGCGGATTAAGCCGTTGCCGAGGACAATTAAAAAGGATACATTTGCATTATGCAACTATTTAGCAATCAAAATCCAGATCGACCCGAACACGAGACCGGCCAAGAGAAAGCGGGGCCGGGCGCGACGCTTCAACTGGAGGGCTGGCTCCCCTACCGGCTGTTCCGGATCTCCACCCGTGTTGCGGATGTTCTCAACGCGTTCTACGGACCCAAGTTCGGCCTTTCCAGGTCCGCCTGGCGCACCATGGCCATCATCGCAAACCGGCCCGGTGTCAGCGCCAAAGAGATTTGCCAGGCGGGCGGCCTTGACCAATTCGCGGTGTCGCGTGCGGTCAAGCAACTCGTGGAACTGGGATTTGCGCAACGCCAGGCGGGCCGCTCTGACCGGCGCTATGCGGCCATCGAGCTTTCGGAGACCGGCTGGACGGCTTTCACCGAGATCTCGGACCTTGCAAAACGTCTTGAGACCGAACTGGTCAGTTCGGTCTCGCCCGACGAACTGGAAGTCCTGAACGGGATCCTGGCAAAGCTTGACGATGCCAGCGCCGGCATTTTGGCGCGCGGGTGGCGGAGCGTGAGGGACGCGCCCGGGCCACAAGATCCAAAACCCGAGACTTGAGCGGGCCATCCCGGACAGGTCCTTTCCATGGACCGGACCGCCGGAACGAAAGGAAAGCATGAGCGCGTTTCTTTTTGCGGCGACGGCCGTCCTGTGGGGCAGCAGCGCCATCGTGACCGGTCACCAGGCGATCTCGGGCGCTCCTGAGGTATCGGTCGGATACCGGATGGCGCTGGTCAGCCTCGTCATGTTCGCCTGGAGCATGGCACGCGGCGAGAAAATCGGCCTCCGGCAAATCGACCGGCCCTGGGTCGCGCTCCAGGGCGTCCTGTTTTTCGGCCTGGCCTTCATCACCTTTTATCACTCCACGACGCTGATCACCTCGGGCATTTCGGCGCTGATCCTCTCGACTTCCTCCCTGTTCGCGGCCGTTGTGGGCTGGCTGTTCCTGTCGGCGCCCGTCACCTTGCGTATGGTGTTCGGGATCATGTCCGGCATTGCCGGTCTTGCCGTGATTGCGCTGCCGCAGCTTCTGGTCCTGTCGTCCAACACCCAAACCCTGGCCGGCGTTGCCCTTGCCCTGGCGGCGGCGGCCTGCACCGGATGCGGCACCGTTGTCGCCATGCGAAACCAGCACGCGGGCATACCGATTTCCGTGCTCATCAGCTGGGCCGCCCTTTGCGGCGCGGCGTTTTCGTTCGCACTGGCGCTGTTCGGGGACATGAGCTTCAGGGTCGATGTTTCTCCAACCTACCTCGCCGGGCTGGCCTATCTGGCGATCATGGCCTCCTGCGTCACGTTTTTCATGTATTTCAGTTTGGTGCAGCGCATAGGCCCGGCCAGCGCGTCCTACACGCTGGCGCTGGTACCGGTGGTTGCCCTGCTTCTGTCAGCCCTTTTTGAGAACCTGACGATCGACCTCTACGTGCTGGCCGGCGGGATTGCGGTTCTGATCGGCAACATTCTGGTTCTCAGCGCGCCAGGCAAACAGCGGGCGCCGGTAAAAGCGGCTCAGGGAAAAGGGAAACCCACATGAACAAGCAGGTCTTCGGCGTCCATCCCGTGGTTCCACTCTCCTCGGCAGTCAGAGCCGGCGATTTCATCTTCCTGTCCGGCCAGGTGCCGTTCGGTCCTGGCGGGTCTCTGGTGGGCGGCGACATTGAAACGCAGACCCGGCAGGTGCTAGACAACATTGCGGCCGCACTTGAAGAGGCCGGGGCGTCGCTCGGCGATGTCGTGAAGACGACCATTTGGCTGACCGACCGGCAAGACTTTGCGCGCTTCAATGCGGTCTATGCCCAGTACTTCCCGCATCCGCCACCGGCGCGGTCGTGCGTCGGCGCCCCTTTGATGGTCGACGCGAACGTGGAGATCGAAGTGGTCGCCTACCGGCCGGTATCCGCCAAGGATTAGATGCGTAGGCCGGCCCACCGGTAAAACATGCGCAGTCTTTGCCAACGGACGCCAGGTGCTGCACCGCTGACACGCCGGTCAACGGGCTCCAAACGCCACACGCATTGACCCATCCCAAAGCATGCAACAAAGCCAATGAGGCAACCCAATCCGGCGACAGGTCACGGGCTGAGAGCAAACGGCCGGCCAGCACCGGCCGGTAAAACGCCGCCTGCAAATGCGCGACCATTTGACTGTCAGCCCGATGCCCGCTCCGGATCGACGGGCTTTGCCCGGGTCACAACCGCCGCGCCGGCCTCCAGCGTCCGGTGAACGGGACACTTGTCCGCGATTTCAAGCATACGGGCATGGGTTTCCACGTCGAGGTCGCCGTCGATGGAGATGATCCGTTCGAACCGGTCGATGCGGCCGTCGCGCGTCTGCTGTTCGCTGGTGCAATCCTCGCAATCGGCGGCATGGACCTTGCCGTGCCCGACTGTGACGCCGATCCGGTTGACCGCCAGATTCTTCCGATCGGCATACATGCGCAGCGTCATGACAGTGCACGCCCCGAGCGCGGTCGACAAGAAGTCATAAGGCGACGGCCCGCTGTCGAAGCCGCCGACGCTTTCCGGCTCATCCGCGATCAGGCGATGGCTGCCGGTGGCGACCATCGCCTGGAATTTCCCAAGACCCGTTTCGACGACTTCCACACCGTCCAATACGGGATCTTCCGTGGCGGCGACCTCCGCGTCCATATAACCGCTTGCCCAGGAGGCGATCACCCGGGCCGCATAGGCGGCATCTTCCGCGCGGCTGAGCAAATGGTCGGCCTTGTCAAGGGACACAAAACTCTTGGGGTGTTTGGCGGCCATGAAAATGTTTGTCGCGTTGTCGATGCCCACGGTCTCGTCGAGCGGGGCATGAAGCACGAGCAGCGCCTTTTTCAAGTTGGCGACCTTGTCGCGCACACGCTGCGCCTCCAGATCGTCCAGAAACTCGCGCCGGATCGTGAACGGGCGGCCGCCAAGTTGCACCTGTGCCTCGCCCTTTTCCCGGATCTCCCCCACCTTGCCGTGGAAATTATGGATCACATGGTCGGCGTCGGACGGGGCACCGATCGTCGCCACCGCGCGCACTTCGGGAATATCGCCGGCTGCGGCCAACACCGCCGCGCCGCCGAGCGAATGACCGATCAGAAGCGTCGGCGCCATAAAATTCTGGCGCAGATAATCCGCTGCCCGGGTCAGGTCGTCCATGTTGGAGGAAAAATCGGTGGAGGCAAAATCACCGCCGCTGCCGCCAAGGCCGGTGAAGTCGAAACGAAGCACGCCGATGCCGTCAGCGCTCAAGGCCCCGGCGATGTGACGGGCCGCGGCGATGTCCTTGGAACAGGTGAAACAATGGGCAAACAGGGCGAATGCGCGGACCCGCCCGGCCGGCAGGTCCAGCCGCGCGGCCAGTTTCGCGCCGCGGGCGCCGTCGAACTCGATTTTCAATGGTCGCGCTGTCATGGGCTGCTCCTGGGTCACGATGGCCACAGCCTTCATCCTAGGGGCGTTTGACGCGAATCGCGAGGCAAACACCCAGCCTGAGCGACACGCCCAATCCGCGCGGCCCGCAGAGTAGGCCCCGGACGAAGCGCCAGCGGAGATCCGGGGCCTACTCTCAGGTCCGCTTGTCCTGACCTTCAACAACGACCCAAAACCGTCCGGAGCGGTTGCCATCATCCCGGCGGCGGCCATGTTTTCAGTCGGTCTTGTCGCGCTTTAGGAGCGCGTCCAGGCGGGCCTGTTCGTCGGCGCTGAGCGGCGGGGCGGACACCGTGTTGAGTTCCGACTTGCGCCGGCGCAGGACAATGGCGATGCCGACAATGCCCGCCAGAAGCGCCAGGGGTGGAGCGGCCCACAAAAACAGGGTGTGCGCGGCGAACCGGGGCTTGAGAAGCACAAACTCCCCGTAGCGCCCAACCAGATAATCAAGCACTTGCGCATCGGTGTCGCCGGCCACAAGCCGCTCGCGAACCAGCAACCGCAGGTCCTTGGCGAGCGGGGCATTGCTTTCGTCAATGGATTCGTTCTGGCAGACCATGCAGCGCAGGTTCGCCGAAAGCGCCCGGGCCCGGGTTTCCAGCGCCGGGTCGTCCAGCACCTCGTCGGGCGTGACGGCGAACGCGGACGCAGCACCGACAACAAGGGCCAGCCACAGCATAAGCATAAATCGCATGGCCGCTACTCCGCCGGTGCCGCCTGGGGCACGGCCTTGCGCCTGGCGGCCGGCTTGGGCGCCCCGACCCTGAGACGCCGGTCGGCCATGGAGAACACCGCGCCAAGCGCCATGAACAGCGTGCCGATCCAGATCAATGTGATCAGCGGCTTGTAATAGATCCGAACGTCGATCGCGCCCGTGTCGCGTGGCTCGCCGAGCGAGACGTAGATCTGCGACAGAATGAGCGTATGGATCCCGGCTTCGGTCGTCGGCATCTGACGGGCCGGATAGAGCCGTTTCGACGGGTCCAGTTCGGCAATGACGACACCGGCCTGACGGACGGTGAAATGTCCGACATCCTCAATGTAGTTCGGCCCCTGGCGCGGCGCGGCGCCGTCAAATGTCACGGCGTAACCGGAGACATTCACGGTGTCGCCGGGTGCCATCGTCAGCACCTTTTCCTCCTGGAAGGCCGAGGAGGCGACAATGCCAAGCGCGGTCACCCCGATGCCAAAATGAGCGGTCGCGGTGCCCCAGGCGGACCCTGGCAGCCCCTTCAGCCGGGCAAATCCGCGGGCCAGACCGACCTCGGTCAGCTTCACGCGGGTGACGATCTCGGCGACCGCGCCGGCCATGACCCAAACGGCGAGCCCGACACCCAGCGGCGCCAGGACTTTTTCCATGCCCCACAGCCAGAACGTGAACAGGGTCAAAAGGATGGACAGTCCGAAGGCGGCGTAAAGCCGTTGGCTCGCCGCCAGAAGGTCGCCGCGCTTCCAGGCCAGGATCGGCCCATAGGGCACGGCCATGAGAAGGGGGATCATCAACGGGCCGAAGGTCAGGTTGAAGAACGGCGGGCCGACCGAGATTTTCTCGCCGGTGACCGCGTCAAGGGCCAGCGGATAAAGCGTGCCGACCAGAACGGCGGCGCAGGCCGCCGTCAGGAACAGGTTGTTGAAGACCAAGGCGCCCTCGCGGCTGATCGGGGCGAACAGCCCGCCCTGTTTCAACAGCGGCGCGCGCCAGGCGAAGAGCGACAATGATCCGCCGATGAACAGGCACAGCAACACGAGGATGAAGACGCCCCGCGCCGGATCGGTGGCAAAGGCGTGCACGCTGGTCAGCACACCCGAGCGCACCAGGAACGTTCCGAGCAGCGAGAGGGAAAACGTGAAGATCGCCAAAAGGATGGTCCAGACCTTCAACGCGTCGCGTTTTTCCATGACGATCGCGGAGTGCAGCAGCGCCGTTCCGGCGAGCCAGGGCATGAAGGACGCGTTTTCGACCGGGTCCCAGAACCACCAGCCGCCCCAGCCCAGTTCGTAATAGGCCCAGTAGGAGCCCATGGAAATGCCGAGGGTCAGGAAACACCAGGCGAGCAGCGTCCAGGGCCGCACCCACCGCGCCCAGGCGGCATCGATCCGGCCGAGGATCAGCGCCGCGACCGCAAAGGAAAAGGTGATCGAGAACCCGACATAGCCGACATAAAGAAGCGGCGGATGGATCGCGAGGCCAATGTCCTGGAGGAGCGGATTGAGATCATTGCCTTCTGCCGGCGGATTGGGGATCCGGTTGAACGGATTCGAGGTCGACAGCATGAACAGGAGAAAGCCGGCGGTCACCCAGCCCTGGACGCCCAGCGTGGCGGCCCTGAGCGGCGCCGGCAGGTTGGTGCCGAAATAACCAACCAGCGCGCCGAAGAACACCAGGATCAACGCCCACAACAGGAGCGAGCCTTCGTGGTTCCCCCAAACGCCGGTGATCTTGTAGACCAAGGGCTTGGCCGAATGGGAGTTTTCCCAGACGTTCTGGACCGAAAAATCGGAATTGAGATAAGCGATCGTCAGCGCGGTGAACGACAAAAGCACCAGAAAGAACATCGCGATGGAGACCGGCGGCGCCACCGCCATCAGCCGCTCATTCTCACGCACCGCACCCCACACCGGCACGACCGACTGAATGAGCGTGAGTGCAAACGCCAGCACCAGGGCGTAGTGTCCAAGTTCAACGATCATGATGACGTTCCGCGTCCTCTCCCGTGGTCCCCTCGCCCCTTGGGATTATTGTTCGCCCTGCCAGACCCCCTTGTCCTTCAAGGCTTCGGCAACTTCCGTCGGCATATAGTTCTCATCGTGTTTGGCGAGCACCGTGTCGGCGGCAAACACACCGTCCGGACCGATCACCCCCTCGGTCACGACGCCCTGCCCCTCCCGGAAGAGATCCGGCAAGATGCCCGTGTAGGTCACCTGAACGGTGTTCACCGTGTCGGTCACACGGAAGCTGACCTTGGCGTCGTCCGCGCGAATGATGGTGCCTTCCTCGACCAGACCGCCGAGCCGGATCCGCTGTCCGTCCGGGATCTGTTTTTCGGCGATGTCCGACGGGCTTTGGAAAAACACGATCTGATCACTGAGCGCGAACATGATCAGGCCGATGGCAACAGCCAGAACGGCGCCCGCGGAGCCGATCAGTGTCAATCGCCGTTGTTTGCGTGTCATTGTCTTTTCGTTCCGTCCCTTTGCACGAGCCCCCTTTGCCCGTTTCAAGCATGAATGGCCGACCCTCTCAAGGTACTGTAAGCCCGAGTTCGCGCGCTGTCGCATTGATTTGGCCCAAGGCCGCCTGATCGGTGCCAAAAGCGTCCCGGGCCTGGCGGAGCGCGGCGTGGGCTTTGTCCGGTTCGCCCATCACGGCATAGGCGCGCACCAGGCGCTGCCATTCGGCCGGACTGCCGCCTTCGCTTTGGAGCCGCGCGGCAAGCCCCTCGACCATTCCGGCGATCATCGCCTGGCGATCTTCGGCGCTCATCTGAGCTGCGGCATCCATGTCCTCACGGCTTGGGCCCCGCAGCGTTTCGGCGAGCGTCGGAGGCGTTCCGCCGAGCCGCTCCAATTCCGCGCGCGCCACCGGCACCCAGGGTTCACGCGGATCGGCGCCCTCCAGAAGGGTCTCCCAGGCCGCGATCGCCTCATCCGTCTTGCCTTCCTGGCCAAGCGCCAGTGCCAGGAAAAACCGGGGTTTGACCGCCGTTGGATCCATTCCGACAGCGCGCTCAAAGGCCGACCTGGCGGACGCGCTGACAATGCCGTCATTGGCCATTGTCATGGCTTCGCCCATATCCGTGACGCGCTCGACGGTTGGGCCGAGGAGGCGGATGACATTGGCATAGGCGCGCGCGGAGGCCTGGGGATTGCCGAGGCTCATATACACAGGCGCGATCACCGCCCAACCCTGTCCGTCCTCGGGATTGTCCGCCAGATGCCGTTCGACACGGGCAACGAGTTCTTCGACCGTCTGGTTTTCCGTTGGCGCTTCAAGCCGGGCCGAAAGCGGCTGATCGGGCAGATTCGGTGATCCGAGGAAAATGTAGAGGCCCAACGCGAAGGCCGGCAGCGCGAGGATCGCCAAAGCCTGGCCGGTGCGAAGGCTCACGGTCGACTGATGCCGCGGTGCCTCGGCCTCACGGCGCTCGTTGGCCGCCAGGAGCCGGCGCGCGATCTCGGTCCGCGCGGCATCGGCCGCCGTCCGGTCGATCAGGCCACGCTCAAGATCCCGATCGATCTCATCAAGCTGCTGCCGATAAACCGCTTCATCGGCGGCGGGCGTGGGCGTCTGCTGATCGGCGGTCCGGCGCCGGGACAAAGGCACGAGGATCGCCAAGGACGCAGCCGCGGTCATCGCCGCGATTAGTATCCACAATAACATGAAGGCACTATAGACCTTGACTTTACCGGAATGGCAAGCGCCGCATTCTGTGACGAGCCGTCGCAACCGGCAAGAGCCCGCCGGTAGCGGTTACCCGCGCAACGCTGAGGCCACGAGGCGCGCCTCGGGCGGCCGTGCCTTCCGGGCGGCTTTTGCGTCCGCTTCCTTGGCCTTGTTCACGGCGGTCTGCCGGCTGCGGCGCAATTGTGCCGCATAGTCCGCGCCGTAATAGATCTCCGACAACATGATCGCGACATCGACCGCCGCAAGATGCGCGTCCCGTTGTTGTCCGCCGGTCGAGGGAACGTCGTTGATGAGTGCACGGGTCACGATTTCAAGCGTTTGTTCAACCGCTTGGCGTGTACGCTTGCCAAGGTCATTGACGGCGAACGTATCCGGCGCGTTCTTGACCATGACAACCACACGCAAGGCCCGCACGGCCTCGTCAACGGCGGTCTGATCGACCTTGAATGTACCATCGGCGCCGAACTTGGGCACTTGCAGGGCGCGCCGTACGGCGCTGTGGGCGTTGCCGAGTTCACGTGCGACCGCTTCGGAGATCACCCGCTTCGTTTCGGCCATACGCTTGTGCCACTTGCCGGCCTGAGACAGATCCATGTCCAGTTCAACGCCGCGGACAAGGTCGTGATATTCAGACAAGGCCTGCGAGAAAGCGACCGGGTCCGGATTGTGGTTGCGGTGATCAAGCGCAAGAACATTCAAACGCTCGGCCTCCGACAGCACAACATCAACAAACGGCGCGAACCGGGATTCGGAGATCGCCTTTGGATCATCTGTGCGGGCCAGGCGGCTTGCGAAGGTGCACAGAGCCGCCGGCTTGTCGGCGCGTTCAAGCAAGGCCGCGGCCACAACGGGCACATGATCGGGATAGCGGGTCGTGCACTGATCGACGACCTTCAAAATGTCGTTATCCGACTTGAAGCGGTTCGGATTGAGCGTCTCGGGAACGGTCCGGAGCAGCGGCAACAACCACTTCTCGGCCTCGAAGATCTTGTAGACGTCCTTGAGTTCGGAAATTCCGCGGTCACCGCCCATTTCAACGGCCAGACGCCGGTGTTCTTTTTCCGACATCTTGCTGCGGTCCAGCGCCGACCCGATCGCATCGACCGACCGGGTGCGCAGAGCCTGAACAAGGGCGTCGACGCGTTCGTCGCTGACCTTGTCGTTTTCCGCCGCCAACAG
The DNA here is from genome assembly GCA_017643215.1 of Roseibium sp. Taxonomy (GTDB): domain Bacteria; phylum Pseudomonadota; class Alphaproteobacteria; order Rhizobiales; family Stappiaceae; genus Roseibium. Next base: position 101,665 of record JAEPNV010000009.1, read on the forward strand.
AACCTGTTTGATGTCACCGGGCAGGACGTCGCGCCCAAGCCACTCCCATACCTTCTCCAGCGCCGGGCGATAGACCCGGCCTTCCTGTTTGTTCGGCAGCGCCTCGTTGATCAGGAATTCCTCCAACGGCGCGAAAAACATGCGCTGGATTTGGGCCTTGCGCAGCAGGCCATTGGGTTTGCCGTCGTCAAAATCCGGGCGCCGCATCAATCCGATAGAGGCTTGCAGGATGATTTCCAGATGCGGATCCGCCGAGCCGGACGCACGCGCCTTTTCCAGCTTACGGACAAGCGTCTCGACAGCCCGCGGGCTGAGGCCCAGCAGGTACGACTGGATCTTGTCGGTCAGGGCGCTAATTTCTGTCATGTTCCGCGCACAGGTTTCCGCATATACCGGATTGAACTTATCGCGGGATTGCTTAAACAAGTGTTGAAAAAAATCCGGCCTCTGTCACTAAACGCGATGAATTCAGCGTTAGATGGCAAAGGTTTAAAGCCGTTTTTGCATGGATAAGGCGAATCCGCACAGCCACAGACAATTCCGGTGGTTGTGCCGATGCCTCAGGTCAGCGTCTGCCAGCTGCCGTTTTCCTGCCGGCAAGCTGTGCCCCTGGCGCGCAAAACCTGGCCGTCGATCGTCAATTCATGCGTGAATTCACGGCATGTTGTGTCGTTGACCTGATAGAGCGGTCCCGGCCGAACCTGACCGCTTTTGCCGGTCCGGTCGTTTTGCCAGGCCACGGCGGCCCCAACGCCCCGTGCGCGCAGCGCCCTCCGTTGCGCCTCGGCTGCCGCGCGCCGGTCGGACGGTTCCAGCGACTTGCCGAACTCGTTGTTGACCAGAACCTTTATGGCGGTGCTTGCCTCGACATCGGCCAGGCTTGCGCCAGCGCCGAACGAGGATCCATAACCGCCCGTCTGACCGCCCGGGCCGGACAAGGCCGTGCAGCCGCCCAAGGCGGCCAGAAGAACCAGAACCGGGCCGATACGCGCTGGCATCAATTGTCTCCATAAAAGCGGCGGCGGGTCGAATCCGCCGGCCGCTTGGCAACTCTCTAAAATGACTTTGTGGCTGAACTGCGCCGCATCTACACTTTTACACGCTCAATTCACTTAGGTTATAGCGCCGGCAAGATCAAACGGGCCTTCAATCCGCCCTTGGCCGATCCATCAAGGGTCAGGCGCCCGCCATAAAGCGCCGCCAAATCGGCGACGATCGACAGTCCCAGCCCGGTGCCGGGGACGGTTTCGTCCAGCCGCCGGCCGCGTTTGATGGCTTCGCGTCGCTCGTCTTCGGACAGGCCGTCGCCATCGTCCTCCACGACGATTTCTACCATATCCCGGCCACCGCCTTCGGTCCGGGCTGCGGCACGAACCGTCACTGCGCTTGAGGCCCACTTGCAGGCATTGTCGATCAGATTTCCGGCCATTTCCTCCAGATCCTGGCTTTCACCCCGGAACCGGAGGTCCTCCGGCACGGCCAGGGAAAGATCGAGCGCGCGGTCGCGATAGATCTTTTCCATCGCACGGGTCAGCCGGGACAGCACGGGATCGACTTCGCAGGAGACACCGATGACCCGGCGCTGCGCGGCCATGCGCGCCCGCTCAAGATGATGCTGGATCTGCGTCGACATGACGGCCGCCTGTTCGCCGACCTTGTCGGCAAAGGCGCCTTCATTCGTTCGGGCTTCGTTGGCGATCACGCTCAGCGGCGTCTTCAGTCCATGCGCCAGATTGCCGACATGGGTCCGCGCGCGTTCGACGATTTCGCGGTTCGACACGATCAGGGCGTTGAGCTCCACGGCGAGCGGCGCAATCTCGGTCGGAAGGTCTTCATCGATCCGGTCCGCCTCCCCCTTTCGCACGTCACTCAAGGAGGATTTCAGGCGGGTCAAGGGTCTGAGGCCAACGCGCACCTGAAGAAATACGGCGCCGACCAGACCCAGGCCGATGACTATCAGCGTCAGCGCCACTTGGCGGGCGAATTCAGCGACTTGCGCCCGGAAATCGGCCGTTGCGATCGCCACCGCGATGATCAGCCGTTCCCGACCGATTTCGATCGCCGACTGAAGGAAGCGGACTTCCGCGCCTGTTGGCCCCACCGCAAAGCCGCTCTGTGTCATCGCCTCGCCCAGATCCGGCACCGCCAACGGATCGCCGACCAGCGACGGCGAGGCAAAGACCACGTGACCATCATGTGACCGGCGGATCGTCCAGTACCAGCCGGAAAGCGGCAGGGAAAACCGGGGCTCGCCCAGATTGCGGGGGGCATCGAAGGCGGCCGGGGCTTCCGCCGTCTCACTTTCCACGACCATTTCGCCGAGGATCGTCTTCACATAGACATCCAACTGGGCGTCGAACGCCCGTTCCCCGGCGGCCCGGTAAAGACCCACCAGAATAAATCCGGCAACCGCCAAGGCCAACGTCGACCAGACGGCTGCGACAAGGACCAGCCTGCCGGCGAGCGACCGCCGGCCGAGCCTTTTGACTGGCGCCGCCGCCGTGGCCGTTTCCGAGGCTGGGGCGTCACTCGTCAACGGCAGCTCCCAGGCGGTAACCCAAACCTCGAATGGTCTCGATCATGTCGGATCCGATCTTCTTGCGCAGACGGCCGACAAAGACTTCGACCGTGTTGGAATCGCGGTCGAAATCCTGATCGTAGAGATGCTCGGTCAGTTCGGTGCGGGAAATCACCTTGCCCTGGTGATGCAAAAGGTAGGACAGCAGCCGGTATTCATGGGAGGTCAGCTTGACCGGACTGCCGTCCAAGGTCACACGGCCGGCGCGCAAATCAAGCCGCACCGGCCCGCAGGTCAACTCGTTGGACGCGTGACCCGCCGCGCGGCGGACCAGCGCCCGCACCCGCGCCAGCACTTCCTCCATGTGAAACGGCTTTGCCACGTAATCGTCCGCACCGGCATCGATGCCGGCGACCTTGTCGGACCAGCGGTCCCGGGCGGTCAGAATGAGGACCGGCATGGCGCGGCCGTCCCGGCGCCAGTTTTCCAGAACCGACAATCCATCCAGTTTGGGCAGGCCCAAGTCGAGGACCACGGCATCATAGGGTTCGGTGTCACCCAGGAAATGCCCCTCTTCGCCGTCGCTCGCCGCATCGACAACGTAGCCGGCCTCCTGAAGAGCGGTCACCAATTGACGGTTCAGATCGGCATCGTCTTCCACAACAAGCAGGCGCATGGGATATCAATTCTCACTGTCGTCAGTTCGCGCTGATCACCTTGGTTGTCACCTTGCCGTTGACGAGCACCGACAATCGGTAAACGTACCGGCCGCCCTCAACACACAACTGGGCCTTGACGATCTGGCCGCCGGCCTGGCCCTGAACCGCGCCCAACGGCCGGGCCTGGCCGCTGTTCACCGCCGCGCGCGCCTCGCTCTGGGAAAGACAGGCCGCGGCCGCTGGCCCGCAAAGGAGCCCGGTCAAAATCAAAGAGGCGGCCAGTCGTTTCACGGTTCGGTTCCGTCCTATTGGTGCACGGGGTGAACAGGTCATGCGCTTGTTTTAAGGCCGGCCGGCTGAACACGGCCTGAACGATCCGGTCATGTCACCGCCGGTTAAGCGCCCGGCACGGCTTTTCCTAGCCGGGTTTGCGTTACGGGCAAAGGGTTGGCTAGAGTTTTTGAGTTCCAGGCGCTATGTGCGCCCTTGAGACAGGTCCATGACCAATTCTTGCAAAGCAGGGCATTTGTCGCCCCAACGCGATTCCGGTTTTTGGATCATGTTGTTGGCTGCACTTGTGTTTTTGGCAATTCCGGGCGCCGCGGTCCCGGTCAAGGCCAAGGCGCCGTGCGCGTTGGCGCTTGTCATTGCGGTGGATGTTTCGGCCAGTGTCAGTGCACGCGAATACCGGCAGCAGGTGGAGGGGCTTGCTTACGCGCTTGAAGATTCGGAAGTCGTGGCGGCCATTGAAGCGATCGGCGGGATCTGGGTGACCAGCTTTGAATGGAGCGGCCCCTATCAGCAAAACTCCCTGCTGGACTGGCGGTTCCTGCAAGAGGCTGGCGAGATTTCCGCGGCCGCCCGGCGGATCGCCGGCCGCAAAAGGGATCCGCGGGAGTTCCTGACCGCGCTTGGCTATGCGCTCGCGCATGGATCGGACCTCATGAAGGCAGCGCCCGAACAATGCGAGCGGGAAGTCATCGACGTCTCCGCGGACGGGATCAACAACCAGGGTTTCGGGCCGGAGATTGCCTATGCCGATCCGGATTTCCAGAACATGACCGTCAACGCGCTGGTGATCGGCAATGAAGACAAGGCGGTCTCCTACTATGCCGACCACGTCATTCGCGGCCCCGGCGCGTTTGTCGAAGTCGCGCGCGACTATGAGGACTACCGGGACGCCATGGTTCGAAAGCTGCTTAAGGAGATCGGCACCGAGCAGGTCGCACGCGCCGGCAACTGACACAGCGGATGAGACCGCATACCCGCCCGCCAGACTGGCTAATCTCAAAAGGCGTTTGAAGGAACTTCTGCCCGCTTTATGGTGTCATGAGCAGAGCATTTGCTTTCGGCCATGTCACATATCGCAGCCACCGCAATGAAAAAACTCCTCGAAAACAGCGCGATCCGGACTCTCATGTGCCCCCTCAATCGGCCATTGACGGCGCTGGTTGTGGCCGTTGGCGGCTGGCTGGTATTTTCGCCGGCCAAGGCCTGCAGCCTTGCGCTGGTGGTTGCGATGGACGTATCGGCCAGCGTCGATGCCCGTGAACACCAATTGCAGCTCCAGGGCCTTTCGGGCGCCCTGATGGATCCGTCAGTTGTCGAAGCGATTGAAACAGTTGGAGGAATTTGGTTTCACAGTTTCGAATGGAGCGACCGCTACAAACAGGTGACCCAAGCCCCCTGGAGCTACCTGACCGACGCGGCATCGGCCGAGGCCGCGGCCCGGCGGATCGCTGCGACACCGCGCTCACAAACGGAGTTTCCAACCGCGCTCGGCTATGCGCTCGGACACGCGGCCGTGGTGTTGAACAGGGCGCCGGAGCGGTGTGACCGGCGGGTGATCGACGTTGCCGGCGATGGCATCAACAATGACGGATTCGGGCCAAAAAGCGCGTACCGGGCCTTCGATTTCAACGCCGTTTCCGTCAATGCGCTGGTTGTCGGCGGGCATGACGAGACGACCCGCTATTTCGAACGGGAGGTGATCCGGGGGCCGGGCGCCTTTGTCGAGCAGGCGCTTGATTTCGAGGACTATCGGGAGGCCATGACCCGCAAGCTTTTGCGCGAAATCGGCGGCAATCAATTCGCCTCGTTCACGCGATAAGGTCTGGCCACGCGCTTAAGCCGTCACGGCCGGCCATGGCCGTGCTCTTCCATCTGACGGTAGAAGTCCTTCAAGGTTTTTCCAGGTTCGGCCTTGAACGTGTCGCCCGTGTCGGCGATCCCGGTGATCCGGTCCAGCCGGAACATCCGGAAATCCGTGCGCAGCTCGCACCAGGCCACCAGCGTCCAGACCTTGCCCCAGAACCACAGGCCGAGCGGCCGGATGATCCGGTCCGACGCCGCCCCGGCCGCATCGGTATAGGTGATGGAGACGCGGTTCCGGCCATTGGCCGCGCTTTCCAGAAAATCGATCCTGGCGCGGACCTCGTCGGTCATTTCCGGTGCAAAGGCGTGGACTTCGATTTCATCGGAGCGCGCGCGCAGGCTTTTGGGCAGCACCGCATCGATCTTGATCAGTGCTTCCTCGGCCGCCCGCGCCATGCCGGCGCCGCCCCAGGCGCGGATGAGGCGCGCACCGGCGACAAGCGCCACGATCTCGTCACGGGAGAACATGAGAGGCGGCAGGTCGTAGCCATCGCGCATGATGTAACCGACCCCGGCCGCGCCATCGATCGGCACGCCGGTGGACTGCAAATCGGCGATGTCGCGGTAGATCGTGCGTTCGGACACCTCCAACCGGTCGGCGAGTTGCCGGGCACGGACGAGCCGACCGCCGCGAAGATACTGAACGATCTGAAACAGGCGGTCGGCACGGCGCATCGCTCATGTCCCTTTTCAGGCCGCGAACAGCCCGATGGAATTGCCATCCGGGTCCACGGCGTAGATGAACCGGCCCGCCGGGATGGTGACGGGATCCGATAGAACCGCGCCACCGGCCTCCTTGAACCGCTCGGCGGTCGCTTCTAGCGTGTCCGGGCAGGCCAGATGGATGGTCGGACCGTTACCATCGGCGGCCGGTTTTCCCGGATAGAGATGACCGCCCACGCCCTTGTCATCGGCGGTCGGGAAAAAGGCAATCGGATTGGGACCCATGTCATCGACGCGGTTCATTTCTGTCTGAAAGACGTTGCTGTAAAAAGCAATGGCCTTGTCGATGTCGGTGACCGGCAGTTCGAACCAGACGGTGAAGTTGTCGGGCTTAAAGCTCATGGCAGGCTCCTTGGTGCGTTGAGACGACAGGAACACCCTACGCCACCCCTCCTGACAACCTTCTGTCAGGAGGGGTGGCAAAACGCACTCAAATTTACCGGTCCTCCGAACCCGGGTTACCGGCGGCGGGCGACAACCGCGCGGCTGATTGATCGCGCGCCATCGACCAGGAAGAGACTGGTGATGATGATCCCGCCCCACTCCCGCAGCACCGGGACCTCCGCGACCGCCCAGCCAATGCGGAAGACACTGTCAAGGCACACCGCCGCCCACCAAAAGCCAAGTGGCAGAACAAAGGCCAGCCGTCCAAGCCGCGCCGCCGTCCAGAATTCGCCGGTTTCCGCGAGAAGAACGGCGCGCGCATCGGCGCGGGCCTTGATCTCCGCGCGGATTTCTTCCGCCGCCAGATCGGCCTCGACCCGCCGTTTCGCGGCTGTGCTTTCAAGCCGGCGCTCGGCATGCACAAGCAGCCTGTCCAGAATACCGCTCGACAGCCAGCCAAGCAGCGTGGAGATCACGATGCCGCCCGGCGCCATCCCGCCGGACCGGACGTGACATGGCGCAGAAGAATATTGGCAAGCCCGAGGGCGAGAATCACCCAGGGCACGTGTTGCGGTGACAGGAGCAGGTGCCAGTCGAGGCCACTCAAATAGGTCAGGATCTCGGCCAGGAGCACAGCCAGGCTGACCGAACAGTTGAAGACAAGGGTTTTCCATCCGGTCACGGGGTGTTCCTTTCAATTGGTTTGGAATGGGCAGGCGTCGCGGCGGCGGCTTTCCCATTCACGAATGGCTGGATCGATCCGGGGCCGCGTTTGGTCCGCTCACGCGTTGGAAACGCTGAACACGGACCGGAACCGGCCGCGATACCGCCAGAAGACGCCGGCGATCAGAATGGCCAAAACCGCTGCCAGACCGGCGACGATGACAACTGGCCATGGAACCGCCACGACAAGCCCCCAGGAGGCCGCGGCAATTCCGGCCGGAATTGCCGCGCGCGTTGTGATGCGCTGCTCGATCTGGCGTTTGAGGACGGCGCGCGTGGCGCGGCCGGGCACACCGTCGACCTTCAGCGGCGGATGCGCCCGCTGGAAATCCCGCACGGCGGCGCGGGTTCTCGGCCCCAAAAGGCCGTCGACGGGGCCAGGATCGTGTCCAAGCCGCCTCAGCATGTCCTGAACGGTTCGGACATCGGGATCGGCCGAACGGGCCGGCGCCTTGGCAAGGCTATAGTCACCGGTTTCCAGAAGCCGCGCTTCCTCCTTGCGGCGTCTGGCCAGACCTGGCAGCCACCGGCCGCTGGCCGTCGTTCCGGTTTTCCGCAACAGGGCGGCGGCGCGTGCGGTTTGGCGATTTTTCAGCGCCTGCGCCCAGCGCCAGGTCAAGGCGCGCGGACCCAGATTGTAGACGACCGACACGCAGGCATCGAACTGGTTTTGCGGCAGACCGGGCAGCGTCTTGCGCACCGGCGGCGCGTATTCCTCATCCAGGAGTTTGAGCAAAAGCCGGTTGGCGTCCTCGCGGGACAGCGGATCACCGACGCGAAGACCGCGCGCGTTCCGGGTCCGCCACCAGTCGGAAAACACGCGGCTGCGCATGGTAAAACCATAGCCGATCGTCACGATGCCGACCGGATCGAGATAACCCCGGCCGACAAAACCCTCATGGGCGGCGATGAACGCCAGGCCCCGGTCGCTGACTTTCATGGGCAAGTCTCCCCAAATGCGGACGGAATTGAAATGCGGGACGCGGGAGGATGTGGGCTGTGAGCCGATCGACGGCTCAAGCCGGCGCGACAGGCAGGAAACAGTGCACGGCCAGCTTTACCGCGCCGGTGGAAAACGCGCCGCCATTGGCGGTCAGCACCACATCCGTCGGCGCATAAAACGCGGTCGGTCCGATGACGCCCAGATTGCTCGCCCCCTGGGCAACACCCAAGGACCCGCCGAACTTGTTGATTTCCCCGGAAATCCCGCAGTCGTAGGACGCGGCGCCTGAAATGGCCGTGCTGGTGCGGCTTGATACACAAAACACCACGGCCCGGTCCGGAATGAGCGCGGCGGCGGTCGCGCTCGATCCCATCAGCCCGGTGAGCTCGGTTTCGATCACCTGATGCCGGCTTTCCGCCCCGCCCGTGCCTTGTGCAACCACCATGTCGGACGCGAGCGCGGCCCCGGTCCGTTGCCAGGCGCTGGAGGAATAGACAATCTGGATCTGTTCGTCCGCCACGAAGGCCATCATGCCGTCGACTGGCGTGAAGAACGACCAGGCACCGTTTTGCCAGGCTGCAATCTCGCCGTCCCGGCCCGACCAGGCGCTGGTCGCGCCGGAGGCAATCAAATAGGCGGCCCCCTCCCCGGCGACGGGCGGCGCCGACAGGCTCCGTGTCACGAAGGTCAGGTGAACGAGCGCATCGAGCGCCGTCAGCGCCTCGTTATGCGTGACGTGTTTTTGCGCCTGTGCGGCCGCCAGGAGCGGCAAGGCCAAACGATGAGTGTCAGACATGAAGGGTCGCCTTTCTGGCAAATCCGCGCCCGGCGGTGGCCGAGAGCTGACTGATGGAAACCGTTAGGCTGGATTGGGGACCGCCGAAATCCGCCAGTTCCTCAGATTGCGGATAGGTGACGGATGGAGCGCCCGAGCTCAGTGTTCGAAGAACGGCCTCGCCGGGACCAAGAATATCGATTTCATAGGCCTCCAGATCCTCGCCAAGCGGCACCTCGGCCGCCTCCCAGCTGTCGCCGCCAATCCGGGTTTGCCGGATCCAGGACAGGTGAACATTGCCGCTTTCCCGCCGGGCCCGGACATGAACCGGGGCAAACGGCAGGGCGCCGACACCCGAGGCTGAATGGGCAAATGCCAGGCTTTGCGGCGCGTCGAGCGGCAGGCCCTGAGGCACCAGCCGGTAGTTGTAGGCCCGCCCGGTCTGGTCCGCGGAAAGCGGGACGGACGGCACGGTCCCGTCCTCCAAAAAGACCACCGGCGCGCCGGTCAGTGCCCCTGCGAGCATCGGCGTTTCCGTGCCGCGCTGGCCGCGCAAAAGCGATGACAGAAGGTAGGTTCGCGTCCCGGTGAGTTCGGCGGTTTCGAATTGCAGGATCTCGAAGCGGCCATCGGCGCATTGAATAGCGCAGGCGTTCGCGCCCGCCAGCACATTCGTCCGCGACCGGCTTTGAAGATGTCCGCCGAAAATCTCGACCTCGACCGTTGCAGCAGAGTCGACCACCCAGAGCGGACCGGGGGACAGGTCCGCCAGGAGGCGCCCGATCACCGCCGGGCGGTCAATGATCAGGATCGCATCGAATCCCGTGTCGCCCGCGGACCGCATCAGGCTGAAAGAACCGGGCCACGGTTCGGCAAAGGCCGCCAGGCGCGGCGCATGCGGCGGATCATCCTCGGACAAGACCGGTAGATCCATCATCACCGCATGGGGTGTTCCGATAACCGCTGAACGGAACGGTGTTGCCGCTTCGGCCGCACCCGCTCCAGTGGCATGGATGTCCCGGCCAACGCGCACGGCCTCGATCCGCCGCCGGTCGGTTTCTTCGATCGCCTCGATCCGAAGCTGCAGCGGTGGATCGAAGCTGTCGGCCGGCGTCCCGGAGAGACTGATGACATCGCCGGCCTCCAGGTCCATATGCGCGGGACCCAGCGCGAAGTCCACCTGCTCGCGCTCGCTCCAGATCCGGTGTAGGCGGCGGTCGGCCAATTGCTGGGTCAAGAGCGGCGCCAGAACGGCCTGAAGGTCGGCGCTTTCCAGATGGCGGCTGCCGCCTTCCAGCCGCCGTGACGCGGCCACCCTTGATCGGAAGTCGACCAGCGGATCGGCGGCCGTGTACCGGACTTCTTCCGCCAGCTCACTCGATTGCGCCCGCCGTTGTGATAAAAGCGGATCATGACGCGCGGTTTCGGCCAGATCGTCCGCCGTCAACGCCTTGACCGGGCCACCGGTCCGGCCGATCAGGTCGACATGCGTTCCCCGGTCCGCCGCCAGTCCACCGAACGCCAGAAGCAACGGTTCGAGCACCTGGCGCGCCGACACCGGGCCGGGCACCGCAAGCCCATCGAGGCTTCCCGGCAAACCATCGGCGCGAATGTCCGCTTCTGAAATGCCGTAGTCGACGAGAAGCGCCCGCGCCAGGGCCGCCAGGCTCATGCCGCCGATGCGTCCGGTGAGCCAGTGCCCGACGGTCCAGTTGTCGCCGTCGGCCCACACGTCCTTGTGGACGGGAAAGACCGGATAGGGCCGCGCGTCCCAGGTCCACAGATAGATCCCGGCCGGGTCGACCATCGGCCCGCCATAGACCGGCGAGACCGGATTGTCGCCCTGCGGCATGACCGGATGCGACGTGTCCCAGAAGCTCAAACTCGCTTCGAGCGCCCGCCGTTGGATGAGGTCGTCGCGGCTACCGTTGGAAAAATGCGGCAACCGGCTTTCGGAGGATTTCGGATCGACAAAGACGTTCGGCTGGTTGGCGCCGCGATCGACCGCCGGAACACCGAGCTCGGTGAAGCGCACCGGTTTGGACCGTGGACTCCATGCAGTTGGACTCGCCACCTCGGCGCCGGCGACACGCTCAACATGCGGGTTCGCCCACCAGCCCCACAGATCCTTGGCCCGGTAAACCCAGGGCTTTTGATAGGCCCCGTCGGTGATCGGACTGCGGGCTGCTTCCGCACGATCGGCATCGCTGGCGTAGTACCAGTCGAAATATTCGCCGCCGGCGATGTGGCCGCGCAGGGTGTCCAGATCATAGGGATCAACCGCCCCATCCGGATCGCCGCCGTCGCGCTGATCGGCAAGCGGCAAATAATTGTCGATGCCGACAAAATCGATCTCCGGCGCGGCCCACAGCGGATCGAGCGGAAAGCGCAGTTCAACCGGGCCCGCCTGGTGACCGGCATATTCCGACCAGTCGGCGGCATAGGACACTTTGACGTCCGGCCCCAACAGCGCGCGCACCTCGGTGACCAGCGCGACGAGCTGGTCGACGAACGGATAGCTGCCGCCCCCGGTATGGGCGCGGGTCAAACCGCGCAGTTCCGTGCCGATCAGGAACGATTCAACGCCGCCGGCCGCCTTGGCGAGCGCGGCCAGGGACAGGATATGCCGCCGGTAGGACCATTCGGCCGGTCCGGTATAGGTCACGGCCCCGCCGGAAACCGAAAAGTCGCTTGCCGACGCGGTGCCGAAAAACGCCACCGCATCGGCCACGATATCGCCTGTTGGGACCATGCGCCCGCGCCAGGGAAACGCCGCCTGTTCGCCCGCGCCATAGGGATCGGGCAGGCCGTTGCCCGGCGGGATATCCATCAGGACAAAGGGATAGAGCAGAATCTCCAGCCCGCGGCTTTTCAGGTCATCGATTGCAGCCAGAACCGCATCGTCGGACGGTGTGCCGCCATAGGCCGGCCGGTCGTCGATTCGCGAGACAAGCTCGGCCTCGGCGCGCTGAAGACCGCCGGCGGACCAGGTGGCGCCGGAAGTCACCTTGCTCGGCTCTTCCACCTTCGGGCGGATGGTGCACGAGCCGGCGCGCAGATCATCGCCGAACCAGGCGACAACCAAGGCCACGCGCTCCAGATTGGGGCAGAGCGCTTGCAACTCGTCCAGCGAGGCCGCCCAATCGGACGGTGCGCCGATCACGTGGGCATTGACGCTTTCCGTCACGCCCGGCCGGGGCGTCGATGTGACCTGCTGCGGCGCATAGGCAAATTCACCGGCCCCCGGGATGATCGTCACGGCGCGGACCTGGCTTTCCAGAACATCGACCGGCCGGATCACCTCGAAGGAGAGCTGCGGCAACCGGTTGCCGAAATACTCCAGCGGCAGGCGTTCAAACACGGCATAAACCGTGCCGCGATAGGCCGGTGCATCCTCTTGCAGCGCCGCGACCAGAGGATCCGGCACCTGGGCCTCGTCGCCGTGATAGAGCCGCATTTGCAAGCCGGACGTATCGAGCAGCTTGCCGTCCGCCCAGATCCGGCCGACATGCGCCACCGGTCCCTCGCACAGGGCAACGGCGAAATTGCCGAAATAGGAATAGGAGCGCACGGTGACACCGCCGCCGCCCTTGCCGCCCTGGTTCTCCTCGGACACGACCTCCTCAAAGCGGGTCGCCCAGATCACCTGTCCGGAAAGCCGGACCCGGCCATAGACCTTGGGCAGGCTGGCGCCCTCGCTGGACGCCTGGACATCGAGATCCGTCAATCGCGCGGTCTCGATCGTCCGCGCCGTGCCGAACAGGGATTGGTCCAGGGCTCCACCGGCGAGCGCGCCAGCCGCCTTGCCGAGCAGGCTGCCGAAACCGCCCAGTCCCACAGCGGAGCCCAGCGCCTGGCCGGCCGCACCTAAGATCAATGTCGCCATTACGGCCCCTTTGGAAAGGAAAACGCGGCCGCGATCCGCCGCCGCCAGGCCGGCACGAGCGCGGTTTCGACAACACCGACCCGCTCATAGGCGTGGATCAGGCGCGCCGGGGAACTCAGGATCCCGGCGTGTTTGGCGGGCGTGCCGTCCTTCCAGCGAAACACCACGACATCACCCGGCTTTGCCGCTTCCACATCGCCTTCGATCAGCCAGCGCCGGCCGGCTTTCAGCAGCGTTTCCTCGCCGTCGGCCTCGGCCCAATCCGCGCTGTAGGGCGGGAGCGCCTGCGGCTCGGCGCCGTGAAATGCCCGCCAGATCCCGCGCACCAGACCCAGGCAATCGCAGCCGGTGCCCTTCAGGCTGGCCTGGTGCCGGTAGGGCGTTCCAAGCCACGTGCGGGCCTCGGCGACAATCGCGGCCCGCCGGTCGGCGCCGGGATCAGCCAACAAGCGGGCCGCCATCGTTTTCACCGGTGTTGCGGGTGGGGTAAGACAGAACGAAATCCGTTCCAGGCATGTGAGGAAAGCCGCGGAAGTTGGCGGTGTTGCTGAATTTGTCGCGGCATGTGGCGAGGTGCTTGTCGCATCCGGCGGTCACCGTCAGGGCGGTGCCGGCGGCGAGGAGCGCGGGTGCCGCCTGCCACAAGTGCAGGAAGATCCGGCTCGCGGTCACCCGATGTTCGGCGACCTCGCTTGCAAATCCGGCATGCGGACCGTCCAGAACGTGGCACCGGCCCCGGGTGAACCAGCCGGCGGCAAATCCTTCCAGACCGCTCACCTCGAGGCTGTCCGGCCGATCGGCGGCGATCACGCTCGCCGTTCCGGTGAAATTCGAACCGGACAGATCCACGCCGCAGCGGGCATCGCCGAGATCCGCATCACAGGTCTTTTGAAAGACCCGTCCCCGCCGCGCCTCCAAAAGGTGGCTCAGGCCCCTCAGTTCGGCCCGAAAGGCCTGGCCGGTGCGGGTGACCTCGCCGATGATCGCGCGGCGCAGGAGAACGGCCTGACCGGGCTCTGCCCAGTTGACCCGGTAGACCTTGACGGCGGCATTGTCCCACAGGCCGGCCGCCAGGTCGTCCGGGGACAGGGCCGGGCCGTCGAGCCGGCCTTCCACATCGCCGCCACCAGCCGCAAATCCCGGTCCATCGCTCATGGCGCTGAGCGTCAGGCCGTTTTCCGGCCGGCACGTCACGCTGTCGACCGCAAGCGGGCGGTCGTGATCGGTGAAACCACGTGTCTCGCCGTCGGTGCGGGTCACCAGCCAGCAGGTGGCCAGCGTGGTAACCGCGCCGGCCAGGTGAGCGGCCAAAGTTGGCGGCAGGGTTTTCATGCGGGGATCCGAAACGCGAAGGTGATTTTGGCCGGTCAGTCGAGCCGGATCTCGACAAGCGGAATGGACGGAATGTCACCGGCCTGAAAATGGGTCAGGCTCACATCCAGCCGGTCGGTGTCGAACCGCACCGGCACATCGAAGACACAGCCCGCGGTGACCGCCGCGCCGTTTGCCGGCGCTGACATGAAAACCACCTCGCCGGTCGCCGCATCGACGGTAAAATCGGGGCCGCTTGTTTGCTCCATGCCGTCGATGGCAACCCGAACGCTTGCCGCGACCGGCAACCGGATCGGGCGCGCATAGGCCGATGCGTCCGCCCCATAGGTCTTTGACAGCGCGAACCGATCCGCTAATCCGTCTCCGGTGCCAAGCACCTGGTTGTCCGGCGCCGGCGACCCGCCATCGGCGGCCGTGCTGTGGTCGACCGGATCGCGGAACCGGAAGCCGGACAGGCGCCCGCGCGCGGTTTCAAACAAGGCCAGAACGGACCGCAGATCATCAACGGTGCGGATCCCGGTTGCCGCATCGTAACGCCGGCGGCTGTCCGCCCAGCGGGCGTTGCGCGCCTCATCGCCGCTCGCCAGCGCAACGATGTCGGTCAACCGTTCCGGGCCACCGGTCGCGCCAAAGGCCACCGACAGCGGAAACGCCTCATCCAAAAAGGAAATCATGGGCCGCCTCGCGGGGAAGTTTTCTTCGATTGATCTGTCTCAAGGTGGCGCGCGGGTCGCATCGCCATGGTGTGCCTAGAAAAGGAGGCACCAACAATGAGTCACGTTCCCCACGAACTGCACGAGGAATTTCCGGACAAGACGGACGCCATTCACGCCCTGAAATTGTCCGACGCGCATTTCGCCCGGCTTTTTGACGAATATCACACCATCAATCGGGAGATTCACCGCGTCGAGGCGGAAATCGAGCCGACATCCGACGCGGTTCTGGAGGATTTCAAGAAGAAGCGGCTGCACCTGAAAGACCAGATCGCGGCCATGCTGGCCGCCACCGAAAACACCGGCTCCTGAGCCCCTCCTTTTCAGGCCGGTGTTAGAGCCCGCGCCGTCCCCGTCCGACGGCGCGGGCCACGATCGCCGAAACCTGTGCTTCCGACCGCCGGAAACTCTCCACGTCACGCGCATGCACCGTGATCTGAACCGGGGGCGTGGCGGGCGCCCCCGATCCGGCTTGAACGCCAAGCCGCCCGTTCGCATCGCGTGCCAGTGGCAACACGGCTTCAGCGCCAGCCTCCCCCATCAACCCGAGACCGGCCGAGTGGGAAAAGAGCGTCGGCGACCCGACAACGCCGCCTTTTGCAAAGGCCAGCGGCGTGCTTGTCAGCGCGGATTGAAGCGCGCTGCCGCCCGCCCCCGCGATCCCCGAAAACAACCCGTCAAGCGCTGACCCGGCCGCCGCCTCCAGCGGCCTGAGGGCCTGGTTCACCAGCCGCGACGAGACGCTGAGTGCCATCTGCCGGAATACGGCGTTGAGCGCCTTGCCATCGACCAGCGCCGATTTCAGGCCGCGGCTCAATATGTCGGAAAAGCCCTGCGCCGTGCGGGTGATGTCCTCCATCTGCCGTTGAAACGCCGCCAGGTCCGGCAGCTCAAACGCATTGTCGGCCGGATCGGTCATGTGCGATGCTCCTTAAACGGTTCCAAATCGGGATGCGCCGCCATCATCTGCGCCATCGCCTGGCGAGAGAACAGAACGGCCGGATGGCCGATGCCGGCGGCGGCGCGCACTTCGCAAAGGGTCGCGGACCAGAACGCGGCCGGGGTCCATTTCAACTGGCTCAAGGCAAAGCGCATGATCTCCGGCCAGGGCAAAAAGCGGAGGGCGGCGTCCGGTCCCATTAAGGGTTTGCGGCGGACGTTCCGGCCTCCGTGTCCCGGTCCGCGCGGCCGGTTTCGGTTGACGCAGGGTCGCCAAATGTCGCGCTCAAGAGATCGGAGGCAACGGCGGCAAATCCCGCCGCTCCCGCCGGCGCGGTCATGATGGCGACCTGTTCGTCGCTGACTTCGTGCCCAGCCCCGCGCAGTCCCGCGCCCAGGATCTTGATGATATCCCGCGCCGACAAGCGCCCGCTCGAAAACCGGGTCAAGAGCGCGGGCAGATCCTCGCACGCGAACGCGTCCTCCAGGTCCGCCAGAGCGCCGAGCGTCAGGACCAGCGTCCAGGTTCGCCCATCCAAGACCGCGGTGATTTCCCCGCGCAAACGATTGGCCATGGCTTTACTCCCCGTCATGCCGCCGTAAACGTCAATTCTCCGGCCGATTCCAGCGCCAGTTCAAAACTCACCTCGCCGTCATGCCGTCCGGCATATTCCAGCGCCGTCACTTGAAACGGGCCTTCCACGGTTCCGAAATCGGGAATCACCACCTGCCAGGGCCGGATCGCGCCGTCGAAAAACGTGCTGCGGACTTCCGCATCACTTGCCGCGTCCTTGAAGAGCCCCGATCCGGACAGGCTGGCCGCCCGGGTTCCCGCACCTTCGAGGAGCTCCCGCCAGCGGCCGGCGCTTTCGGGCGTGGTGACGTCAACCGAGGCGGCGTTGAGGGAAATCCGCCGGGCCCGCAATCCGGCAACAGTGGTGAAGACACCGGTCCCGGCCGTATCAAGCTTTAGGAGTAAATCACGTCCGCGCTGTGCGCCCATTTCCGTCTCCGATGTTTTTCAAGTCGGCGCCGGTCAGGACACCGGTTCGGTCACGGCCCGCATGCCGCACACGGCCTCAAAGGTCCGCCCGTCCTTCAAGCGGCGGGAGCGGACCGATCCGATCGTCAGGTTGACCAGGCGATGCCCCGACAAGGCGACGGGCCCGTGCAGCAAAGCCTCCGCCGCCCGCCCGGCAGAGGCGGCCGCGGTGTCGCGGCTTTCGGCTTTTGAAAACACCGTCAGTTCCAGGTCATGCACCAGACCCTCGTCCGGCCCGCTCAGGAGCGGCCGGCTGTCCACCGGCCCAAGGACAAGATAGGGATCCGCCGCCCCCCGTTCCGGCGCATCGTGGAACCGGGCTCCGCCGAGCAGGCCGGTCAATGTTCCATCCGCTGACAGGCAGGCGAAAAATCCAGCCCTTAACGCGGTCTGCGCGGTTTCAAGACTCATCGTTCTTCCTCCTCGCACAGACAAACGAGGGTGTGCCGGCGTCCGTCCGGATCGGCCGAGGCGAGAACCCGAAAGCGCCGCTGACCGGCGCGGATGTGCCAGCCGCCGATAACATCGTCCCGGTGCCGCAATCGGATGTCGTGGCTCGCAACGCCGTCCAGGCGCCCGCGCCGAAGCCGCTCGGTCTGGGTCAAAAGCCGGATCGCGGCGAAATCCGGCCCTGCGTCGAGGTAGACGAGGGCCGCGCTGCCGTCAGCGTTCTGGGTGCGCACGGGCTGTTCAAGAACCACCGGCGTTGCGTAAGCGCCGGCGTTCATAGCAGAGGCACCCGGACGGTCGACAACAGCCGGTCGAGGCCATGCGGCAGGCTCGCCATCGCGGTGTCCATGCCCGCTTCCCGGTGCTCGAACCAATGCGCGGCCAACAGCCGGATCGCCTGCCGGTAGGAGGCGGGCACATCGCTTTCGGCCGCGCCATACCCGGCGGTGAAGTCGATCTCCACGCCGTTCAGCCCGGTAGAGGGCCCGCCCGCGCCCGGCTTGATCCTCAAACGAACGGGCTCACCGCCGCGTTCAAGTGTCCAGTCGCCGGCGTCGAGCGTCTGACCGATGCCGTCGCTTGCAAACACGGTGATCTGATCGACGGACTGGACCGGCGCGACGGGCAGCTTCACGATGCGGCCATCAGACCAGGCGTCCAGATAAAGCCGCCAGGCCTGCGTGATCAGCGCGCGCCGCGTTGACCGCTCGACATGATGGCGTGCGGCGACCAAAAACTCGGTCAGGATCGCGTCCTCGTCAGGTCCGGTCAGGCGCAAATGGGCGCGCATATCCGCCACCGTCACCGGCTCGCCGGCCGGCGGTGTCACCACTATGGAAGTCATGAAATCCTCAGGAGCATCGCCAGCGCCGCCGCGACAGAATTTGGCCCGGACAGCATGGCGTCAATCAGATCGGACGGATCGTCCGCCCATTGCTCTTAAAAAAGAAGCGCCGGCATCCCTGATCGGAGTGCCGGCGCAAGTCGGGGGAGGATGGGTAAAGCTGCTCTCTCATCCTGCGGCCTTGGACCGGTGTTTTCTGCAAAACACCCGCCCCACCTAAAAGACCGCCGACACGCCAAAACGTGACGGTTTAGCCTTGCGCGAAAATCGATCCCGCACCACTGTCCTTTAGGCCGAGAAGACGAGCAGCTTAATCGCGTCGAAATCCTGAACGCCGCCGCCGACCCGTTTCGTCGTGTAAAACAGGACGTAGGGTTTTGCCGAATAGGGATCGCGCAACAGGCGGACCCCCAGCCGGTCGACGACCAGGTAGCCCCGCCGGAAATCTCCAAAGGCAATGGCCGGCGCGTCGATGCCGATATCCGGCATGTCCTCCGCCTCGGTGACCGGGAAGTTCATCAAGGTCGCCGCTCCGCCCGCGCTGGCCGGTGGCTGCCACAGGTAATTGCCGTCGGCGTCCTTGAGCTTGCGGATCGCGCCCTGCGTCTTCCGGTTCATGACGAAACGGGCGTTTTGGCGGTAGCCGCTTTTGAGCGTGTAGATGAGATCAATCAGGGTGTCGGACGGGGCAAGCGCGGGAAATCCGCCGGCCTCTCCGGTCGATACCGTGCCGAGCGATCCCCAGGTCCAGCTTGCTTCGGCAACCCGCGGCGCCGACAGGAACCCGGTCGGTTTGTTCACCCCGTCGCCGGAGACAAAGGCGGTGCCTTCCTGTTCGGCAAAGGCGGTCTCGACCTCCTCGGCGATCCAGGCGTCCATATCGACGGCCGCATCATCGAGAAGCGTCGCGGTCGCGGCGGGCATGGCATAAAGCTCCATCGCGGGAAAGGTCAGCTCAGCCAGCGTGGGCGCGGTTGTTTCCGGGCGCGCCGCCGTCTCGCCAACCCATCCCGATTGGGGACCGGAAATCGCAAACGGTTTTTTGTAGGTCGCCGCGGACACCTGCCGGGAGCCGGCGATGGCACGGATCGGCGAGACCTCCGCCAGCCGGCGCAGGATCTCCGTCTCCGTTTCCTCCGGCACCAAGTAGCCGCCGTCCGGATCGGAACCGGCCGACAGCGCCTTGATTTCCAGGGGCCGGAGATTGTGTTCCCGGCCAGAGCGCACATAAGCGTCGAACGCGGCCTTGTGTTCCAGGGCCTGCGTGCTTCCCTGGCGTCCAGCAGGCGCCCCGATCTCCGGGCGCCGCGCCTTCAGCGTCAGCGTGTCGAGCCGTTTCTTGGTGGCGTCGAGCGCCGCGTCGAGCCGGTCGAGCTTGTCCAGCGTGACCACATCGGCGCTGCCGCGCCGCTCGATCTCCGCCAGCCGCGCGTCGTTGACATCCCGGTAGGTTTCGAAGGTGCGGAAAAACGTCTCGAAGCTGCGCGCAACGTCCTCGCCTTCCGCGCCAGCGGCCGGCTCGGGGCTGTGAACGGCCCCGGGCGGAAGATCGGCCTTGATCTCGAACGGGGCCGGTTCGCCCCTATGTGCCGGATCGGTCAAAGGCATGGCTCTTGTCCTTTCTGGATGGATCGCGTGATCAGGTTCAGATTGTGTTTCAAATACTTACGGCGCCATTCGGCCGGACGATGCGCACCCGCGCCCCGTCCACTTGCGGGAAGGTCACCACCGACACCTCCCAAAGGTCGATATCGCTC
Organism: Roseibium sp.; assembly: GCA_017643215.1. GTDB lineage: Bacteria > Pseudomonadota > Alphaproteobacteria > Rhizobiales > Stappiaceae > Roseibium. The sequence goes on from JAEPNV010000009.1 coordinate 121,507, forward strand.
AATAGGCGCTCGGCGCCTTGCCGGGACTTTTGCGCGCGCCGGGCTTGAAAACCGATCGAAAGGCCCGAGACGGCGCCAGCATCAATCAATGCCGCCGCCTCCCGGCCGAGCGTGACACCCGGCAGCAGGCGGCCGATGACCCAAAGACCGCGCCGGTCCTCGCCGAGCCTTTCCCAACGGCCGATCGGCTGGGCCGGATCATGCTGCCACAACATGGCGATCCGGGCCGTGCCGCGGCTTTTCAGACTGGCGCGAAAGGCGCCGGGAAGGACCCGGTCACCAGACCGGTCGCGCACGCCAAACAGGCTGGCATAACCGGCAATGACCGGCGCGGCGCTCACGTCGGCGTCCGCCGGCCAGGGGAAGACCCGCGCATGGCGCCCCCGTCCTGACCTGACGCCAGAAGGGCGAACAGCAGCGCGGCAAAGTCGCGAAACACCGGTTTGTGATCCGCGCGGCCGGTGCTGGCCCTGGCCAGAAAGCCGGTACGGCCGGCGTTCTGGCGCGCGCCAACGGGCCCTGTCATCTGTTCGGGCATCCGATTTCTCATTGTCGATTTTTACCAGGTTCGTGAGTCGTTTGCGGCGGCCGGCTGAGACCGGACCGCAACCGGGTCAAGCGATGGTTGAGCTGGGCGATCTCGGCGACGAAGTCGGAAAACCGGCGATTGGACGTACTCAGTTCCCGCAGCAGCAGGAGCGCCAGCGCGGACGCGGACACGGCCCACAAGAACAGCGCCAGATGCGCCAGATCCCCCCGCTCCAGGACGGCCCGGGCAATGTCATCGGGCATGCGGGTCGTCCGGTTCGGCCGGGCCATACCCGACTGCCGCGCGCTTTTCATCGCCGGACAGGAACACCGCGCCACCGACCCGCCGCCAGAGGGCCTCGCGTTCGGTGGACAGCGCCTCTATGGCGTCCACGTCCGGCTCCAGCCGCAAACCATCGCCCCAGGCGGGCCCAAGCCAGACCGCCAGATTGGCGGCCATGCGCTTGACCAGCGGCAGCACGGCGCCGCGCCAGAACGCCCGGTTGGCCTCCTGATAGTTGGAATAGGTGTTGTCGCCGGGAATGGCGAGCAGCATGGGCGGAACGCCGAAGGCAAGCGCGATTTCCCGCGCCGCCTGGTTCTTGGCCTCGATGAAATCCATGTCCTTCGGCGTCAGGCCCATGGGTTTCCAGTCGAGCCCGCCCTCCAGAAGCAGCGGCCGGCCGGCGTTGCGCGCGCCCTGATAGCCAGCTTCCAGTTCGTCCTTCAGCCGGTCGAACTGATCGGACGTGAGGTTCATGGCATCGCCCGCGCCGTAAATCAGCGCGCCGGACGGCCGGGCGGCATTGTCCAATAGCGCCTTGTTCCAGGCGGCCGCCGCGTTGTGAATGTCGAGGCTCATCTGCGCGGCCTCCACCGGCGCGAACCCGTAATGGTCGCTCAAGGGATGGAACAGCTTGATGTGCCGAACCGCTGCCAGACCGCTTTCCGCGTCCGCACGCAGCCGGACCGTCCGGCCGGACACCGTGTAGTCGAAGGCTTCCGGCCAGCCGCTCGCCCCTGGCACGACCTTCACTCGGTCCGGCCGCAGCGCGTAAAGCTCGCGCGGCACGCCGTCGACCGGCACCTGCTCCAGATAGGCGTTGCCGGCGACCAGCAGATAGCCATAGACGCTTTCCAGAAAATCGGCGCCGGTCTCCTGCGCGTTCGGCCGGGCGAGAAGCTCCAGAATCGGATGGGCCGCCATTTCGGCGCTGCCCTCAAAAAGGGTCAGCGGCACGCTGGCGGCGGCCTCGGAAATCAGCCGGACGGCCCGGTGCACGACCGGATTTTTCGCATAGCCCTCCCGGGCGAGCGCGGAGTAATCACGCGGGCTCCAGACCGGGCGGGCCTGGCCATGAAGCGCCAAAAGCGGGCCGATGCGCGAGGCTTTCTGCTCCGCCGCCGCGCCGTCATGACGCGAAAAAAGGGAGTCAAGAGCTTTTCTCAAAACCATGAGATCATTCGCCTTTTCGGGGCTTCTAAAAATTTGATTCAAGACGCTGGTAAGTTGAGTCAACGGGGCCGATGCAGCTTGACGTTGGGCCGCTCACAGCCCCCGCACCCGGGGCTCCGCGCGCGGGCCCAGCATCAGGTCGCTCACCGCCCAGACGAGCGCGTCGAGCCGGTCCGGCGAGCGTCCGGCGCTAAGACCGGAGGGACCGAAATCGGTCATCTCGTCCTCCAGCTCCGGGAACCGCCCGGCATGGATCACCTTGCCCTGGTCGTAGAGCATGGCGACTGGCTCGGCCCTGGAATACTTGCCCCTGGTGGCGCGCACCTGCTTGACCGGGATGGCGGCATCGGCGCCGGCGATCACTTCCGCGACCATCTCGCCGCCCTGGTTGACCTCCGCGATCAGGCAGTCGGCCTTGAGGCCGTGATAAAGCCCGGCGGCGGCGGCGGCCCAGTCGGCGGGTTTGGCGTGCTTGCGGCTTCGGTCGGCGAGCACATAGGTCTTGCCGTCCTCGCCAAGCCCGGCGGCGACAATGCCGCACGCATCGGAGGCCCGCGAGGACGTCGCCGGCGGATCGATGGCGATCACGATCCGCTGCAGCGCCTCCGGCGCTGCCTCCACCCGGCTTTGTTCCAGCGCGTCCCTGGACCACAGAGCGTCCGGCCGGTCCTCGATCAGTTCGCCGTTGAGCTCCTGGCGGCCAAGGCGGGTGCCGGCATACCGGGCGACCACCGCTTCCAGAAAGGTCGGCGCCAGGTTGAAGGCGTTGGCCCGGGTCGGCGCATGGCTGAGGACCGTCGTCTTCAGGCCCATCAGCTTTTTCAACAAAGGGATCGGGCGCGGCGTGGTGGTCACCAACTGCCGGGGCTTGTCGCCCAAACGCAACCCAAACTGCAACATATCGAACGTCTCCTCGGCATACCGCCACTTGGCCAGTTCATCGCACCAGGCGAGATCAAATTGAGGTCCGCGCAGGGCCGCCGGGTCTTCGGAGGAAAACACCTGCGCCACCGCGCCGCTTTGCCATTCCAGCCGCCGCCGGGAGGGGATCCAGGCCGGCCGGTCGCGCCCTGGATGCACCGCCAGAAGCCCGGAGGTGCCCTCGATCATCACCTCGCGCACATCGGCATAAGTCTCGCCGACCAGCGCGATCCGGCCCGCCGGCCGCGGCCGGGCCCAGGAGTGCCCCGAGGCGTGGGCCCGGATCCATTCCGCGCCGGCCCGCGTCTTGCCGGCCCCGCGTCCGCCGATCAAAAGCCACAGGTCCCAGTCGCCGGGCGGCGGCATCTGGTGGGCATGGGCAAAGAGCGGCCAGTCGGTCAGCAGGAACCTAAGTTCGTCAGGCGTGAGGCTCTGGAGCGCCGCCTCCATCCGCCCCGCCCTTGCACAGGCCATGAAGGCGCTCCGCAAGCGCTGCGCGCAGGGCGCCCGCGTCGATGGTGTGTTCGTCATCGCGCCGCGCCGCCGCCTCCGCCTGACAGGTCTTTTCCAGGTCGATCACCAGGTCCAACGCCCGGGCAAGACCGGCCAGGGTCTTCACCGTCTTGTCGATCTCGCCGACATCGCCGGCCTCCGGCAACAGGGTCTTCAGCCGGTCTTCCAGCCGGTCCATCTGCGCCGCGCAGGCCCTGTAGAGCCTTGGGATCATCACCGCCGCCGATGTGCCCGGGTCCGATTTGGCCGCCGCAACGAGCGCCTTGACCGCGTCCGGATCGGACAGATCCAGGGCGGCCGGTCCGCCGCCGGGCTGTACGGCGTCCTGCCGTGCCCGGCGTTTGGCTTTTTTCGTTTCCGCCTTTTCCGCCCTCAAAGTCTCTGCCAGTCCCCGGCCGCTCAGCCGCTGCCGCGCGCGCGCCGGTCCGGGTTCTTCGCCATCTTCTTTCGTCATTGACGGTCAAGCCACCTTCCGCGTTCGCCCGGACATGAAAAAGGCCGGCGCGGGCCGGCCTCAAACGGCTGACAAACCATTTGGTCGTTCGGTCATCATGCTCGGGCCTGTCCCTCTGCGGGCCGGTTTAGATCGTGAGTGCAGACGTATAAATTGGATATTGTTTGGCTTTTCGTTCCGCCACGCAGACTGGACAACCACACCGAAAGGCCGCGACATGGCCTCTCCCCCCTTGAGGGGGAGATGTCCGCGCATGCGGACAGAGGGGGTGACCCGCGCCATTGCAAACCGGACTCATCGTCACGTCTGAGAGCCTTAGACCCCCCTCTGTCTCCTGACGGAGACATCTCCCCCTCAAGGGGGGAGAGGGGGTGCTAGCTACCGGTCTCAGCGAAAACCACGGCCACCGAAAGTTAAACCGGACAACACTGGGCATATCCCGATGATCCATAGGCCCTTGAATGACCTGGATCCTCTGGACGTTGCCCGAGGAGGGCGGCGGCGGACCCGGGGAGCGTCCGCCATCTCTTCGAACGCTGCGGAGCCTTTTGTTGGCACGTTCGTCCCGCCCGGTCACCCCGGACGCAGCGCCAGCGGAGATCCGGGGCCGGAGCCCGTGCGTGTGCGGCGGCACATGGTTCATGCCGCGGCCCGCGCCAGGACCTGCTCTCAAAACGCAGCCGGCGCACTCCAACGACGTGATCCACCGGCCGGGCGAAATCCCGAACCAACGCCAGTCGATCAGATGCCAAGGGACGCTTTACGGCACCACACCTGAACGCCCAAAAGAGGCACGCGGCCCCGCCGTACGCGTCTCATCGGCCACGCGGTCCGCTCCTGATTGAGGTGTTTTGAAAAACTTATCCCCGCGCCGTGGGACCGGGCCATACTGAATCAGCGCCGCTCACCAGCCGCACTTTTCCGATCATGGCAAAACCCTAGCAGACCAGCGTCACGCTGTCAAGAATATTTTCCTATTTTTTGTACTTTGCGTAGCCATTCGATGGCGTTGTAGGATGCTAGTCATTGACGAATGGCGAAAAGCCGCCCTCGAAGACAAGTTGGCAGTAGCTGAGTTTTCAGAAGCTTTATGGACGGCGCGGACGGCGTGCTCGCAATGATTACGGTTTATCTGGACGAATCTGGCACTCATGACAATTCCCCGATTGTCGTTGTTTCTGCATCGTTTGCTCGTCCCAAGGTTTGGCGAGCCTGGGCCGAAGATTGGAATAAGCAAAAGTCGCCTATTCGCATCTTTCACGCTGTCGATGCGCATAATAGAGACGGCGAATTTGAGGGATGGGCCAGGGAAGACAGGGATGAATTAGTGAAGCGTATTTTGCCAATCATTCCCAAACATGGAATTGACGCCGTCATATCCGGAATCGACCTTAACGCCCTACGTGAACATCTTTCTGACCGTCCAGATGTTTTGGAGAAATTCGGCGCGCCTTATTTGGCCTGTCTGCATTGGCTTATTCCGAGCGTGTGTGAAAAAGCCGCAGCCCTTGGTGAGCGAAGAATTGCGTTTATTCATGAGGAGAATAGTTTTCAGAAAGAAGCGTTGTGGGTGCTGTCTTTTTTGAGGCGTCGTGGGCTTATGGGTGACCTATCTGCGATTTTTCGCTTTGGTGGAAAAAAGGATTATCCTCCACTGCAATGCGCTGACGTTATTGCTTATGAAGCGAACAAACAACTTCGCCAAATTGATGGGCCAATGAGGAAGCCCTGGCTTGTGATGGATCCAAACCAAAAGTTCATGTTTAAGGGATTTGACCGGAATTCGGCAAAAGAATTAGCTTCTGGTCTAATTAGGGAGTTTGATGAATTAGGTCGGCGCAACATTGACTAGTATGTTATTCGAAGTAATCTTCTTAGAAGAACCTTCCTTTGGGCTTCTTCCACCTAACCTTCTTCTATTGGGGTGACCAGGACACGGACAGTTTGGAAAGTTGAAAGTTTGTATTTGAGGGCCGCCAGGTGCCATAGGGCTTCCCATCATTCTCGAGCTGTTTCATAGGTGAACCGTTTGCCGAGAATGCCTTCAAGGATCTGACCGGCTCGAACCACATCATAAACGGCTATAACAATACGGCGATTGTAGGCGGTGTTAAACTCCGCAAGATAGCGGTGAAGATGGGCTTCGCCGCAATGCTGATAGATGTCGATCATGCCGCGCTGGAAGGTCGAAAACACGGTCTCGTTTTTGTTGGTTTCAACGCATTTGCTTCGGGCTCTCGGGGCAATTCCCCCACCCCTTCAAAAACTGCGCCGCCACCTGCCTTTTGTGCGTCCCTTCGCGGTGTTCAAAGAGATAAATGCCCTGCCAGGTGCCGAGGCGCATCTGGCCGTTCATCACCGGGATCGACAGGGAGACCGGCAATAACGCGGCCTTGATGTGGGCGGGCATGTCGTCCGGGCCCTCGATCGTGTGCGTCAGATATCCCATCAACGGCTCGTCGGCCGACGGCACCAGGCGGTTAAAAAAGGCGGCAAGGTCGGTCCGCACATCCGGATCGGCGTTTTCCTGAATGAGAAGCGAACAGGACGTGTGGCGGACGAACAGGGTGAGCAAACCGTCCGCCGCACCAACCTCCGTCAGCCACTCAGCGACAGACCCGGTGAAGTCGGTGAGGCCCGGACCGCGCGTTTGGAGGATGAAATCGGTGTGCATTGGCCTGTTTTACGGCGCGCCGCGCCGGGCTGGCAATCGAAAGCGGCAGACCGTCTATTTGCGATCGCGCCTCAAAGCTGGACGCAGCGAGACGGGCGTGACCTTGCAAAGATCCGGGCGCCCCGGTCCCGGGTCTCCGGCCGCGCTTTTGCCCGGGATGACGTCATGAGCAAAGCTGCCGACGAAGAACGACGCCGTCAGCCCCCCCATTGAAGCGGCGTAACCCTCTAAGATCACACGCTTTTCGTCATCCCGGCCCCCGAGCCGGGATCGGCGGGCCACGGTCTCCGCCGCGCCGTCCAAGCTTGCGCGGGCCGCGCCGCGCCTTCAAGATCGCACCCCCAGCCGAAGCCCGGAGGCCGCCCTTTGCCCGAGCCCCCAAAAAACCCCAGGATCCTGATCGCGACACTCGGCTCGCGCGGGGATGTGCAGCCCTATGTGGCGCTCGCCGCCGCGCTTGCCCGGCACGGCGCGGAGGTGGTGGTCAGCACCGGCGAAGGCTTTGACGCCATGATTGAAACCGCCGGTGCAAGGGCCCGCCCTGTTCCGATCAACTACCAGATCCTTTTGCGCTCCGAAGACGTGCGGGCCGCCCTGTTCACGTTGCGCGGCAAGATCAGGGCCGCCGGACAAACGCTCGATCTGCAGCGCCACATTGCCTTGCGCCTCTTTGAGATTGCGCTGGACGAACGCCCGGACCTGATCCTGTTCAACGTCAAGGCGACGGTCGTGACCCTGGCGGCCCGGCGGCTCGGCGTTCCGGCTTTACCCACCTGCCTGCAGCCGATCCTGTTGCCGACCGGCGCCTTTCCCGTGCCGCTCTTTGCCCTGCCCGATTGGGGCCGCGTTTGGAACCGTGGCAGCCACCACCTGGCCCACTGGCTGATGCGCGTGGGTCTGAGGCCTTTGCTCAACCGCCTGAAAACGCCGGCAAAAACCGAACTTGCCGTCCCGGGTGACCTGATCGACGGGCACGCTCCAACCGGCGCTAAGGCGCTGTCGTTTCAGGTTTTTTCCAGGGCCCTTGTGCCGGCACCAGACGATTGGCCGGACCATGCGGTTTCCTGCGGTTACTGGTTTACCGAGCCGGACCCGGATTACCGGCCGCCGGAGGATCTGGCGGCGTTCTTGGCGGACGGGCCGCCGCCCGTCTATATCGGTTTCGGCTCGATGCCGAGCAAGGATCCGCAAGAACTGACACGGCTTGCCGTCGAGGCCCTGTCGGCGACCGGCCAGCGCGCGGTGTTGTCCACCGGCTGGGGCGGCCTCTCGGACGATGTGCCACCCGCGCTCCGCGCCAAGGTGCATGTGATCGACAAGGCCCCGCACAGCTTCCTGTTTCCCCGCTGTTCGGCGATTGTCCATCACGGCGGGGCGGGCACCACCCACGAAGCGCTTCGTTGGGGCAAGCCGAGCCTGGTCTGTCCGGTCTTCGGCGATCAGCCGTTTTGGGCCGCGCGGGTCCATGCGATCGGCGCCGGGCCCGAACCGCTACCGCAATCGGAATTGGCTGCCGGCCGGTTGGCGAAGGCCCTTCAGGCGCTGGAAGACCCGCGGTGCCTTTCCGGCGCACAGGCCGCCGCCCAAATCATTGCGGGGGAACCGGGCGCAGATGGAACGGCCGCCCGGCTGATGGATCTTGAGATCGCTGTGCGACCGAAAGGCCTGTCTTATTAAAAAAACACCGACGGGTCGGATTGACCCAATCCGGTTGCGCCCGACTGGCGCATCGCGATAATTCCGGCCCGCGCACATCTTCGTGCAGGAGGGCAGCCGGGAAATCCTGCCGGTCCGCGACGCCAAGGCCGAGCGGCGCTTGGACCGGCAAGTCGCCGGTTGAACCCCCTGGCACGACATCCTTGCCAAGGGCCGTCACACGAGCCGCGCGCCGAGGCGTTCGGCCTTTTTCAGGAGCCGGTCGCGGTCCTTTTCGTCGGATCCGTGGATGGAGGCGAACCAGGAATAGGCCTTCATCTTCAACCCGCAAAAATCCAGGATCTGTTTTTGCGTCTGTTTCTTCACGCCCGCGCCGTAGATGAAGCGGAAGAACCAGCCCGGTGTGTCGGAGGTCACCAGGACTTCCGAGGTGCGGCCGCTCATCAGCTTCTCCGGCAGGGACTTGCCCTTCACATACTGGAACGTCTTGCCGGGCAGGAACACCCGGTCGATCAGGCCTTTCAGCTTGGCCGGCATGCCGCCCCACCACAGCGGATGGGCGATGACGAAATGATCGCACCACTCAAGGTCGGACCAAAACGTCGCAAGGTCCGGTTCCAGCGGCTTGGCGTTTTTGAAACTCGACACGCCGAAATCGGGATCGAACCTCAGATCGGCAAGCTTTAGCACCGTCACGTCATGCCCTTTGCGCCGCGCCGCAGCCGCATACGCTTCCGCCAGCGAGCCGCAAAAGCTCTCCCTTGCCGGATGTCCATCCAGCACCAACACCTTCTTTGCCATTGATTTTGCTCCGTTTTAGTCTCAGCCGGGATTTAAATATTGACCATGGTCAGTTTTATTCATTAAAATTGACCCTGGTCAAGATTTATTTTGACCGCGGTCAATTTTTTAAAAGAGCCCCCATGGACGCCGATCTGAAACCCCGCAAACCCCAGGCCCGCACGATCGCCACCCGAAACAAAATCCTGGAGGCGGCGCGCGAGCTTGCACGCGGGCGGGATCTGGAAATCCTGACCGCAGAGGCGGTCGCCAAGGCCGCCGGTGTCGCCAAGGGCACTGTCTTTGCCCATTACGGTGACATGGACGGCCTAATGTCCTACCTGCTTCTGGACCGGCTCACGGCGCTTCGGGCGGCGGCCGATCAGGACACCATGCGCGCCAAGGCGGACCTTGCCGACCCGGTCGGCGCGCTGCTTGCCCGCATGATGGCGCTCATTGGGGTGATCACCGATAGCCAGACCATTCTGCGGGTCTTCATGGACAATATCGGTGTGACCAAGGGCCATTGCGCACCCGAATTCGTGGCGCAACTCGACGCGCTCGACGCCAAGCTCGCCGGATTTTTAAGGTTTTGGCAGGAGAGCCCGGAGATGCAGCCGCGCTTGCGCCGGGACCGGAGCCCGGAGGAAATGCTGGACGCCCTGATCGCCTTCATCCTGCATGGCGCAATCCTCTACCGGTCAGGTCAACTCATGGATCTTGCGCTGATCGAACAGCGGCTCAGGCGGCACATGGACGCGTTTTTGCTGGCCGGTGACGAGGGTCAGGACTCATTCATGTGATTGAAATGGCGCTGCGAACGGCAAGGAAATGCAAGGAGAAACGCGGCAAGCGGGCCGGCGGCCCGGTTAAGCGGTTCGACACAGCAGATCGAAGCCGGTCGCGCGTCCCGTCGGGATATGAGCGATTTGCCCCCTACCGCGCCGCAAGCCCTTGAAAACCGGAAAGTTTCCGGCAAGCTTGCTTCTCGTATCGAAGCATTTTGCTTGCATACCATTTCAACCTCACGAATGGGTCCTGACCTTCAGGGTCGGCAAGACGGGACCGGCCTGAAGAGGTCCGTCCGGGTAAAATCCCCCTCCCCGATCATGCATTCCCCGCGCCCTGGCGTCTTACCGGACGGTTAGGACGCTGCACGGGGCGTGCTGGGCGACTTTGTTGGAGACGCTGCCAAGCAACAGGCCCTTCAAACCGCCAAGCCCCCGGCTGCCCAGCACGATCAGATCCGCGCCGGTTTCCTCCGCTGTCTCAAGGATGGTTTCGGCATAGTCGCCCTGGCGCACACTCACTTGAACGTCATCCACGCCCTTGCTTCGGGCATGCTCGGCCGCTGCATCGGCAATCCGGTCGCCGAGCGCGGAGACGATAAGAGCGGTCTCCGCATTGGTGCGCGCCGCCCGGAACAGATCCGTCATCGAGCCCGGGACGTTTTCAAGATCGGGCATCGCCGCGGCCGAAGCATGGCGCACAAGGTGCTCCACCTCCGCCAGATGGCTGGCCTCCTCGGCCCGGCTGCCATGCAAGAGCACGTGCAGCACCGTGACGCGGGCGCCGAAGCCCTTTGCGGCCGTTGCCGCCATGTCCACGGCCTTGCGGGACATATCGGATCCGTCGGTTGCGACGAGGATGTGCTTGGTCATGCTCGGTTTCCTTCCCTTTTTGCCCGCCGGCGCGTCTGCGCGGTCTTGGCCCAGGCGCGATCTTGGGTCTTTTTGAACCTGGACGCCGCGGCCCGCCGTGATCGGCAGCTGTTCTTTGTCGGCAAAAAAGACACCAATTCCCGGTCCCGCACGATGACTTCGATCAAGTGACGGGGCGGCGTTTCTCCGGGGCGGCATGGTGTAGAGCCGGCCCGGGCAGCGACAGTGCGGGCACTGGCGGCCAACGCCTTGGGCAGTCCGCAAATCGTGACCGTTTGGGCATCATGCCGGCATCCGGCCGCGGTCGTTTGTATCCCGGCTCCGCGAGGCGGGCGCGCGCATGAGCGGTCCGTGCTCGCCCGCCACATCATCCAGGGGCATTCAATTGCGCGGCGAACGCGGCCAAAGCCTCCGAATAGCGGTCCTTGAGAACATCATCCTGCCTGATCATGAGCGAGGCCACCAATGGTGATGGCAGCAGCTTTTCGGCAAATTCGAGCGCCTTGTCCGGTGGGGAGTGTGCGCCGTGGGTCATGAATACGGCAATGCGGGGCGGCAAATCGGGATTGTGCGCCAAAAAGGATCGCAACGGCACCGCCGGATAACTCGTCCAGACCGGGGCGCCGAGGATGACCATGCCATAGTCCTTGAGCGATACTTGCGGACTGTCGATCTCCGGCAACCGGCCTTTGACGCTGTCGTAACCTGCCCGCAGATAGCTGAACCACCCTGACTGGTAACGTGGACACTTGATTTCCTCGACGCGCGCGTCGAGCTCGGCGCCAAGGGCCTCTGCAATCCGGGCTGTGGTGCCGGTTCGCGAATAAAACAGAACCAAGTGTCGCATTGGAAACACCTTTTTGCTCACATGATGATGGCGTCGACCGATCGCCGCAATGACATCGGCAAAGCCGGGGCGCGGCCGAACCGCACGACCAGATCCGGCCGGGCGTCCGGCATGCCGAGCCAACGGGCAAATCCCGGTCGAACGGACAGGACCTCAATAGGCTGGTTGAGATGCGCGGTTCGAATGCCGAGCGCAGTTGCTTGAAGGGCAAACCGTTCAAAGCTTCGCCCGACCTTGATCCAGTGCTCAGGATCCTCCTTGGCGCCGAAGAACACCGCGACCCCTGCAGAGCTGCGAATATGGTCCCGGTATTTTTCGTTCTCGGTCTCCTTTGTGAACAGCGCTTCGAACAGCATCCCTCCCGCCCATTCCGGCAAAACCGGATTTCCAGCACAGGCCGAAAACAGTCCGTCACCGGTCTCGATGGCCGTGCTCGAACTGAACCTGATCCAGTGGCGGAGTTCGGCCACAAAGGCTGGATCGTCCATCTGAGCGCTGTTGCCGTCCACGACGAATTCAAGAATGTCATTGAGATCGGACGGCTCGGTGAAGACGAGAAGCGTCACCCCCTCTTCTTTGGCCGCCGCCTCGAGGAGCTTGATGTCTTCGGAAGAAACGGGCCGTCCGTCAAAAACGGAGCGCGTCGACTGACGATGCGGGATCGCCCTGTAGAGCGTGTCACCGGTCGACGGCCCCGGGGCGAGCGCGATATCGATGCTGGTTTCGGCGCCCGGTCTTATTGCAAGGTCCGGCCGGCGGCCCAGCGCGGCGGCCGCAATGACAAGGTTTTCGGCCGCGCATCCCAGACTGACATAAAGATGGTGGTCGTCGGGATCGACGACCTGCGTGCGTCTTGAGACGTCAGGGCGGATACTGACGGTTTGGGCGTCCAGATGGAACATCCACGGCTGGGAGTTGTGCCCGTTGGCGGCAAGGCTCGCCATGCGTACCAGTTCGACAAGTGTCGGCTCGGAAGCAATGAGCTTCCGCTGGCGCTCGACTTCTTGCTCGTACGCGTCAAGCCCGGGCCAGAGGCCGTACCCCAGGGCCCCGCCCGCGGCAACCGTGAGACCCGATGCAATCGCAGTGCGGCGTGAGATCGTGACCATGACCCGGCTCGCTTTTGACTATGGTGGTCTTTGCTAGGATGCACACCCGATGCGCGCAATGATCGACCTCAATTCCACGGAAAACCCGCGGAGCAGCGCCCAACCCCGGTGCACTGGCTCTGGGGACGTTCGTTCGCGTACGGAAAACGACGCGTCGCGTTGCTGGATGGAAGACCGGCCGTTGGCTGCACTGTGGGCGGATCGGCGCTTTCGCGGCGCCTATCCTTCCACGTCCTCGCCCGGCCAGGCAACGACATGGTGCTCATAGTCTTCAAGCGGCAGTCCGTCCTCCGGCACCGTGCGGCCGCGCACCGAAACCCCGGCCATGTGCACGGTGCCCGGGTCGCCGGAGACGAGCGGATGCCACCAATAAAGGTCCTCGCCGTCGCGGACAAGACGGTAGGCGCAGGTGGGTGGCAGCCAGGAGAGATCATTCACCGTTTTGGCGGTCAACTGGATGCAGTCCGGCACTTTCGCGGCCCGGTTTTCATAGTCCGTGCACCGGCAGGTTTCGCCGTCCAGAAGCGTACAGGCGACGTTCGTCCAGACGATCTCGCCGGTGTCCCAGTCCTCCAGCTTGTTGAGGCAGCAGCGGGCGCAACCGTCGCAGAGCGATTCCCACTCCGTGTCGCTCATCTGATCGAGGGACTTTTCCTTCCAAAATGGGCCCGGCATGGAGGCGGGCTTTGGGCGATCGATCACCGGTGGGGCCTTCGGTTTGTGAGGGGCATCAGCGCCGGTAGCACGGACCGGCGGCGCCAGCAAGAACGCCGCCCGACCTGAAATGCGGGGAAGCCTCCACATTTGGCCACCTGCAAGGAACGAGGAAGCCACACTTCGCCCTCTCCCAGCGAGACCGCCGCCATCTGGTCTTGGAACGCGGCAGGGAACCACCGTCAAACCGGTTCTCAACACGGAAAGAACCGGTTAGTTTGGCGGCGAGCATTCCGTCAAACGCCATGGATGATCCCATTGCAAGAAGACGATCCGCAGATAAAACGACCGACTGCTGAGCCACCCCGCCGGCGGATCGGGCATGCCTTTCTTGCGGTCGACGCGTGGCTCGACACCGCGCTTTGGCGGACCGGGTCGGCCCTTCGCCGGTTTTTGGAGCATTACGACGCCTATTTGCGGCGCTTCCGCGCCCGCGGCCTTTGGCGGGGGCTGGCCGAAGTCTCGTCCGAAAGCCTGACCTACGGCACGATCGGACTGGTTGTCGTGCTGGCCTTCGCGCAGCCGGCTTTCGAGGCAACACGCTATGCCGACTGGAAAACCACGGACGATTTCGCGGTCACGTTCCTCGACCGGTTTGGCAACGAGATCGGCAAGCGCGGCATTGTCCTCAACGACAGCGTGCCGCTCGATGAGTTCCCCGACCACCTGATCAAGGCAACACTTGCAACCGAAGACCGCCGGTTCTTCTATCACTTCGGCATCGATGCCGTCGGAACGTTCCGCGCGGCGGTCGAAAACGCCCGCGCGGGCACGGTCGTCCAGGGCGGGTCGTCGATCACCCAGCAGCTCGCCAAGAACCTGTTCCTGTCGAACGAACGGACCCTCGGCCGCAAGGTCAAGGAAGCCTATCTGGCGCTGTGGCTTGAGGCGAACCTGACCAAGCAGGAAATCCTCAAGCTTTACCTCGACCGCGCCTATATGGGCGGCGGCGTCTTTGGTGTTGCCGCGGCAGCCGAGTTTTATTTCGCCAAGAATGTCCGAGAGCTGACCCTGGCGGAAAGCGCCATGCTGGCCGGCCTTTATAAGGCGCCGGGCAAGTTCGCGCCGCATATCAACCTGCCGGCGGCCCGGGCGCGGGCCAACGAAGTCCTGACCAATCTGGTTCAGGCCGAGCTCCTGACCGAGGGCCAGGTCATCGGCGCCCGGCGGAATCCTGCCATCGCCGTCGACCGGTCGCAGGATCAACTGCCGGAATATTTCATGGATTGGGCGCTTGACGAGGTCAAGGCGCTCGCCCGGCGCAATCCGGCGCTTGCAAAGGACCGGATCGTGACGGTGCGGACGACGCTTGACCCGGCGCTTCAGCGCCAGGCGGACCTGGCGGTCGAAACCACGTTGCGCGACAACGGCAAGGCGCGTGACGTCAGGGAGGCAGCGCTGGTGGGCATGGTGCCAGACGGTGCCGTGGTCGCGATGGTCGGCGGACGCTCCTACGGCGAAAGCCAGTTCAACCGGGCCGCCAACGCCCTGCGCCAGCCCGGCTCGTCGTTCAAGCCGTTCGTCTACATGAGCGCGTTCATGAACGGCTATTCCAAGGACAGCATCGTGCCGGACCGGCCGATCCGGATCGGCAATTGGGCACCGCAGAATTACGGCCGGAATTTCCGCGGTCCGGTCACCTTGAAACTGGCGCTGACAAAGTCCATCAACACGATCCCGATCCGCCTGTCCCAGGCGATCGGCCGCGACACGATCATCGAGACGGCCTACCGGATGGGCATCACCCACGAGTTGCAGAACTCGTTGTCCTTGCCGATCGGGTCCTCGGAAGTCACGGCCCTCGACATGGCCGCGTCCTACTCCACCTTCGCCAATGGCGGGATCCGGGCCCGGCCCTACGCCATTTTGGAGGTGCAAAACAGCGCCGGCGAAACCCTCTACCTGCGCGACCGTGACGAACCTTTGGCCGAACGCGTTCTGCCGGCTGACAAGGTCGCGGAAATGAACGAGATCCTCGTCAACGTGGTCCAGGCCGGCACGGGCCGGCGGGCGCGGATCGACGGGGTCGTGGCCGCTGGCAAGACCGGCACCACCAATGCCTATAAGGACGCCTGGTTTGTCGGATACACGGGCAATTTCACGACTGCCGTGTGGTTCGGCAACGACAATTTCAGCCCGACGCGGCGGGTGACCGGCGGCAGCCTGCCGGCCATGGCCTGGCAGAAGTTCATGGCTTATGCCCACAATGGCATCGACCTTGCCCCGATGCCCGGCATCGACGCCAAAAGCCTCAACCAGGTCCCGCTCGCGCGCGCGCTCGACGCGGAGGAAAACCGGCTGCAGCCCCGCATCTTGAACCGCCAGACACAGCAGCTTTTGAAGGACATCGGCCGGCGGTTTTCCGAGCTGAGATCCCTTGCGGATGCGCAAACGGAAAGCGGCGGGACGGATTTGGCGGCGGCCCGATGACGGCCCCCTGGCAACCGGTCAGCGAGACCGACTATCACACGACCGACCTGCCGCGGATCTTGCAGCCGCAGCGGCCGGCGCCGTTGCGCTCGTTGTTTGCCATCGTCCTGGTCCTGATCTGCGGGTCCCTGCTCGGCGTTGCCTCCGCCTATCTGGTCATGGAACGGGAACGCCCGCTGGCCGCCGTCCGTATGGGTCCCTGGGAGGCCTATCCGACGGCCGGAACGGCCGATGCGGATCCCTATTCGATCGCGATCTATACAAGGGGCGCCGTTATCCCGCTCGCCTCCGGCGAGGGATTGGCGCTGTTTGCCCGCACCGAGACGGACGGACGCCGGCTTGATCCGGCGTGCAGCTACCGGATCCGCGGCCAGACCCCGACCGCGCGGCTGTGGACGCTGACCGCCACGGACGAGCACGGCGATCTGATGGAAACGATGGCCGGACGCACGCATCTCACCAGCCGCCAGCTCCTTCGGGCACCGGACGGCCGGTTTGACATCATTGCCGCGGCAGATGCGCAGCCGGGAAACTGGCTGCCGCTTGCCGTGAGCCCGCGCGAAGGCAGCGGTCTGATCTTCACCTTGCGGCTTTATGATGCGCCCGTGACGACCGGCGCGGCGTTTGACGGGGCGACGATGCCCGATATCGAACGGGTGACGTGCCCATGACGCTTTCAGCGCGCGCAAGCTGGACGATCGGCATTCTGGCCACGTTGATGCTGGCCGGCATCGTTCATATCCTCGTGATTTTGACCATCCCGCAAAATGTGACCCACACCGCCTATTCCGATGTCGCAGCGTTCGGCCCGGACCGGGTATTCAACCTGCTGCCAGATGTGGAACCGGGCAGCGAGGCCCTGCCGGCGCTCGATCCGGCGATGCAACACGCCGTGTGCCGCTTTCAGCTTGCCGACGGGCCGGTTCAATTTACCGCCAGTATCCCGGTGCCGTTCTGGTCGATGGGTCTTTTCGACAGCGCCGGGCAAGCGATCTACAGCCTGAACAACCGCACAGCGGGATCGGAAACCTTGTCGATGCTGCTGCTGTCGCCGGAGCAACTCTCCATCTTGCGCCAGAACCCGCCGGAAAACCTGGAAGACCTGATCGTTATCGAGACCGACCGCACCGAGGGCTTTGCCCTCTTGCGGGCGTTTGTCCCGCACGAGATCTATGCGCCGGAAACGGAAACGGCGCTTCTTGCCGCAAGCTGCCGGACCCTTGCGTCCTAACCGGAACCATCCAACCGGATATCAGCGCTTCACTTTTTCGGCGGCGGGCGCTCAAGGCCCCAACTCTTGAAGATGCGCGATGGCTTGACCGGCTCGTCGGACTCATAGCGGCTGCCGATCTCACAGCCGTTTTCCGCAAGGCGCACCTGGGCTTCCAGAACGCGGATCGCCGTGTTGACCTGCCACATCCGGTCGCCTGTCGGGGTCTCGATTTCCAGGCTGTCGAGCGCGGTCCGATAGGCCATGATCCGGTAGCGAAGCGCCTGGCCGACCCATTTGATCATGACCCGGTTTTCCCACACGCGCGCCTTGGCGCCCTCATAAAGCTCAGCGGTGGTCAGTTTCTTGTTCTCAAGCACCCGGAGGCGCTGATCGTCGGCCTTGCGCACCCGCAAGGCCACGTCGCAAAACGGCGGCACGAGATCGGCATCGGCGCGCGCGTCATTGGCAATCCGATCATAGAGCGCGTTGCTGGATTGGAACCGGTCGGATCTCAGGAAAAGGTAATAGAGATCGGGCGGGACGCGTCCCTCGACCTCCGGCAGCACGCGGGTTCGCGACAGTTCGACCATCGTTCCGCCGATCCAGTCCTTGGTCCAGGGCGGACGAATCAATGTCCAGCCGCGGTCGCGGAGCAAACGTTCATCGTCGGTGAGGTTGAATTTGGAAACCGGATCGCCGCGCAGGCGGGCCGCCTGTTCTCCGGCGGCGGGCATGACTTGATCGTGGATAACGGACGGCCGGGCCCGGTCAAAGTCTCCAGTTGGTCGGGTGCAGGCTGCCAGGACCCCGGCGAAAACGAGCATGCTTGCCCGCATCAGGCCGTTTCGGCGCCGGGCATTCCGCGTATTGGCCACGCGGACGCATCGTGAGGGTCGTGGTCTGCCCATCGGGGCCGGTCTCCGCGCGTTCCATCGATCGGCGGTCGGCCCGAGCGGGTGTCAGTCCACGTCCGACGCGGCCGGACCGATCTTTCTGTCGATGGTCCCGATTCGCGCGGCCAGATCAAGCTCCGTGCGCTCGTAACGCACACCTGGAAACACGATCACGACGCCAAAATCAGCGCATTTCGGCGCTTCGGCAGAGTGCTTTTGGGTCTTCAGCCGAGAGCTGGGCCTCGGCGCGGATGCGAAATCCAACAAGGTGCCCATGGTCTCCTCCTTTGCTTCCGATACCCACGTCTACGTATCTGACGCGGGAATGGGTCAACGGGCGACGCATTACTTCGACTGTTTCCATTAGGAGCGTGTCAGGGTTAACAGGATGCTAACGATTTGCAGCGACTGTTGAAAAAGAGCCGTGGCGGTTCTTTGATACAAATCCCTTGCGTTCAGCGCGCACTGTGAGCCCATCCCGCATGCCTGACGACACTCCGCCGTTTCCCCGTCCGCAGCCCAGCAATCTCCGCCCACCGCGAAAAGACAGCAGCATTCTTCTGGCCGCATGCACGCTTTTCGCCGGGCGGCCCCGGCACGATGCTGAAGAACGGCACGTTTTCGCAGAACTTGCGCGCAACCTTTTGCCGAATACACCGACCAATGACCGGCGGCGGATCGCAAGCCTTCTCGCCCGCCACCCCGATTGCCCGCCAGATCTTCTGGCCGCGCTGGCCGATGACGAGGATAGCCTGACGGCCTATCCGATCCTTCAGCATGTGCCCAACCTTCCACAGGAAATTATCCTGCGGCAGATCGAGCGCGGACCGGACAGCGTTCGAAAAGCGATCGCCGAACGTCCGGACCTCGGTAAAATCCACATGGATGCGCTGTGCCGACTTGCCGGTGACGAGGTGGTCCGGTCACTGCTGGCGCGCGGCGATGTGAAGGTCGACGCCCGTTCGTCAGCGCTGCTCTTGGCGCGCCGGAGCCTCGCCAAAGGCCTTCGGGCCGATATGCTCGGGGCGTTGACGCTCACGCCTGACATTTTGATGCGGAATTTTCCGTATTTGTCCGCCGACCTGCAGCAGGAAGCCATCGCAGCGGCAGAGCTGGAGAACATTGTCAATCAGACGGCGGGCTTGCCCCCGGCCGCGACAAAATGCACGGCACCTTCCACCGGCCTGGAGAACCTCGCTCAGTTTTCCATGTCCGCTGATCGCACGGCAGTCGCGGACACACTTAAAGATGCGTTCGGATGGTCTCAAGACACGATCCGCCATATCGTATCCCAGGACCATGGCGCGGCGCTTGCCGTTGCGTTGAAAGCGCTTGGCGCTGATGTGCCGGCCGCGACAACCGTGATGATGCGCCTTGCCGGCGAGCGCCTGAATTTGACAGCGATCCGCAGGGCGTTGAATGTCTATCAATCCGTGAGTTTCGGCGCCGCAGCGGCCATTGCCGGTTCCTGGGCAACAGCAGAACCGGCTGCCAGCGAAATGGCTTTTCCAGACCATGACCCGGTCTACGCGGAGCATCAAACCAAACGGCCGGCAACGCGCGCCGCGACCGGACCAACGCATGCTGCCGACTGGATGGACACAGACCGCCCGGTAGCCTTGCGCGGACGGTCTTGAGTTCGGCAAGCGGCTAAAACGGCCGGTCCGGTTCGCCAGTGTCCTTGATCAGGGGCAGGTCCACTTCACCACCCCGCGCTTCGATCTCCACGACCCAGTGATCGGGATCCATCCGCATTTCGCGGACGAGTTTATCGGTGATTTTATCGCGTTCGACCTCGGTCAAGACCTTCTCAAACACCCGCCCTTCGCGCATCTCGGTGAAATAAGTCTGCGGCGCTGGACCGTAAAAATCGTAGGATCCGTCAAGCCGGTCCACGATCACGAACACCGCCCCGGCTTCGGCCGCGCCCTTTTTCGCAATAGCCGCAAACCCGCCATTTGAAAAAATCCGGCGGACCAGGGCGCTGACAAAAAAGTCCGTCGTCACACGCATGTCAGTTAACCGTCGATGGACAGGCCGCTGACCATTTCGAGCCGGTCGACGACCGCCGCGCTTGGCTGACCTGTGAGCGGCAAGCCGCGGTCCAGCTCAAACCGCTTGATGGCCGCGGAGGTGTTGTCGCCCATCACCCCATCCGCGCTCAAAGGACCATAACCGAGATCGGACAAAATTTCCTGTATGCGGGCAAGCCGGATGTCCCGGGGCGGGACCGGTTCGGCCGCCTGTGACACCGTTTGGCGGGGATCCGGCGTTGGCAGGGCACTGCCGGCCTGAATGGCCCCGCCGCGCGCTGGTTTTGGGCGCGGGATGGGCGAGCGGGAAAGAACAGGCCCCGGGGCGGTCTTTTGCAAGGTAACCAGGGCCAGGAGGGCTTCCGTCGCCTCGCCGGTCTCTTTCCGGCCGAGTTTCCGCTCATAGTGGCGGATCGCCCGCTCCGTCGCCGGTCCGTTGACGCCGTCAAGCGGACCTTCATAAAACCCCTGTCGGCGCAATTCGGTTTGCAGGTCCAGAACCAATGCCGAAATTTCCTGAACCTGCGTGTCGCGCACATCCAGAGCGTCGGGTGCGTCAACCGGCATCGGGCGGTCCCGTGTCGCAAACAGGGGGGCCGGATGGGGTGTTGCCTGGAGACCGAGGGCATTGGCAATGATCAGACACCCGGTGAGCAGCATGACGAGCGCGCCGCCCGCGGTGACCGGATTGTCGCGCGCAGCCCCACCGGTGCGGGTCAAGAGCCCGTCCATCTCCTCTTTTGGTTCGGAACCGCGTCTGCGCGCCATTCACCCATTCCTACGTCATGCGATCTTCAAAGAGGCCGCGGGCAGGCCGTTGCGTTGTAGCTCCCGGCCATTCAAACCGGTCTGCGCCCCCTCGGAGATCCGCGCGGTGACCGCCGTGACTTCGCCCGCCTGGCATATCAGGTCCGCCGAACCGCCATGCATGGCGGCAAGGCGTTCAACCAATGAAAATGCAAAGACCTGCGCCGGCCTGGCGCCCACGCCATCCAACCTCTCTCCGATGGCAGATCTTCCGCCGCGAAACGGTGCACCCGATTGTCGGACCGGCCGTGTGCCGATCTCAAACAGGATGTCGCCGTGACTTCGTGAAATGGCCAGCTCCAGGGTGCCGCCTGCGACCGGCGGAACGCCGAAGAGTGCGGCGGCATGAACAAGCATTTGGCACAGGGCCCGTTCATCGGCGTTCACCGTGTGAACACCACCCTCGGCGCGGAGAACAAGCCTCCATCCGGCCCTTTCCACCCGCGCCGATACAGCCGCGATGCAGCCGTGCAGATCGACGCAGTCACGACGCGGCGGTGTCTGGTCAGGCTCCGCCTGCCCGATCCGCTCAAGCCCCTCCGCCAACTCCAACAATTCCCGGCCGCCACGGCAAATGTCCTCACCTACCCTACGGCTTCTGGCGCGGGCGGGATCCGCGTTTTCGGGCAACGCCACCAGCAATTCGGCCAACTGTACGACTGCTTCGGTGTGCTGGCGGATGCCGGCACCGGCACCCGTAAACGTATCCAATACTCTTTTTTCGGTGGCCCGGCCCAGCGCCTGGGCCGTCTCAAGCCGTTCGACCGCGGATTTCTGCCGGGAGATATCGGTGAATGCCACGGTTGCATCACTTGCGCCGGAGGCCGGTCGGATCAACGCTTCCATCCAGACATATGTGGCGGTTCCAGCTTCCCCCTGTTCGGATCCACCGTGCCTTACTCTCAGCTCCAGGCTGCGTTCTTCACCGGCAGACCGGGCCTCAGCGACAGCGGTCAGATAAATGGGCCGGTCCGCCACATGAATGCGCTCCACCATGCGATCACCGGAGATCTGCCGGCTGGAAAAGCCGAGCACATGATTGGCATTTCCGCCTGCATAACAGAGCTGGCCATCGCCGGTGCACCGGAACACTAGGCACGGGGTCCCCTCACTCAGCGTCTTCACGTCGTCCAGCCGCGCACATGCCAATGCCCGGGCCAGGCGCCGTTCAAAAGTCACGCGATACGCCAGACCTCCGGCATAAAGGCATGCCAAAACAGCGGACAGCACCAAAAACCTGCTGTCTGAAAACGCGTAGAGGGGCGGCTCCAGCGGGAAAAGGGTGGCGACTGCAATGGCGGCCGCACATAGCGCAACAGCGGCGGCGACGATGCGCCGCGAACCGGAAAGCGCCGCTTCAACCGGCACGACCGCGAACCAGAGCACGGCAAAGGAGTGGACGCCGCCGGTCAGCGCACAAATACCGGACAAAAACACGGCGAAAAGGAATGCCGACAGTCCGATTCCAACGTCCAGCCGACCGCTCTGGGAGACATACAATGCCAGCGGCCATTGACTGAGCATCCAGGCGAAAACCAGCGCGACCGGAAGGCTGGTCGGGCCTAAAAAAGCAAGATGCAGAGGCATGAGCACCAGCGCGAGCGCACCGGTCACCACGGCGACAGAGAGGAATCCGCGGTGGCGCGACGCTTCCAGCGGATCTTCAAGGCTGGCCGGATGCACGAATGCATCCAACGCGCGGAGCGCGCGGCCGCCAATTGCCAGATGCCTTGTCACTAAGTTACGCACAAACAATCACCACACCCGGCTGGCGAGCCATCAAACCGATACTTGGTGTATTGTCGCTCGCGACCACTTAAGGAACGATAAAGGATAAAGCGATCGCCGGGGTGTCTGGGACCAACGGCAGCGGCGGCGCTCAGGGTTGAAGAAAATTGCCTAAAATTTGAATCGAATTTATCGAGAATACGATTCAATTGCATGATTTATTTGATGAAAATGCCGCTGTTACCTGCAACCGGATGTTTCAAAGTCCCTGCTACGGTCAGATCATAAGACAGGCGAAAGACCTGGTGCGGGCCCGCCCGCACAGCAGCAAACTGACAGGGTAGCACGATGTTTTTTCTTCTCCGAACCGCGTTCTGGCTAACGCTGGTGCTTTTGTTGATCCCGCTCGGCTCGAACCGGGACACCGAACCATCCGAGGCCATTGATCCCGTGGCCGCCTATTTCGCGGCGCAGGCAACTGTCGCCGATTTCGGCGGATTTTGCGGTCGCAATCCTGGAGCCTGCGAAACCGGCGGTGAGGCATTGGCGGCCATTGGCGCACAGGCGCGCGATGGTGCCCGGATCGTCTATGAGTTCCTTGATACCCAATTCTCCGAACCGGCCGAGGCAGAGGCCACGCTCGTCGCGGCCGCCGACCGTCAAACGTCCAACTTGATCACGGGCTCGACCGGATTGGACGCAGCGGCCGGAACGCTTACCGCCGAGGACGTGGTGTTGCCCTGGCAGGGCGAGGCCGGGTCACTTGCAAGCCAAGGTACGGACACCGGGCCGGTGCCACGGCCTAACCCGCGATCCGGCAACGGGATTTGATCTCAAAAATCCGTGTCGCTGGAAGATCAAGACTGCCGCCCGTCAAATCGGCGCGTTGCGGCGGCAAGCCAGGTTTGCAGGATCCTTGATCGCTCTAACCGGTTGACGGCTAAACTTAAGCGGGACTCTCCGCTACGCCGCAAGTGGGCAGCTGCCCGTTCCACTTGCGGCTTTTTTTTGCGTCATTGCCGGTAAAGACCGGCTGTATTGCGCCCTTGCAGTTTGCTTCGCCATGGCTTGGGGCTATATCAAAGGAAAATCAACGTGCCCGGCGGACAAACATGACGACGTCCATTGAAGACATCATCGAAACTTTCGAATTCCTCGATGATTGGGAAGACCGCTACAAATATCTGATTGACCTGGGACGGGATTTACCGGCTTTGCCGGAATCAGAGCGCACGGACCAATACAAGGTCCGCGGCTGTGTCTCCCAGGTCTGGCTGGTCACCGATATCGACCGTTCAGGGCCTGAGCCGGTGATCCGCTATCGGGGCGATAGCGATGCGCTGATCGTGCAGGGGCTGGTCGCCATCGTTCTTGCGCTTTTTTCCGGCCGAACGGCACGGGAGATTCTGGACGCGGACGTCGATTCCGTTTTCAAGAAGCTCGGCCTTGAGGACCACCTGACGCCGCAACGGGCAAACGGGCTGAGATCAATGATCGCCCGGATCCGCAACGACGCGGACACCGCGCTCGCAGCGGCCTAAAGGCTTCTGCCATCATGATCTTCGCGTCTCTGCCTGAGCAGACGCAGCGGTCGCCCAGGCCCTGACCTGTCCGCGGCCCGGTCCTGCCGTGGTCACGTCACCATACTTTTCGGCAAGGCTCGTCAAGGCGATTTGAAGCACGACCTTGGCGGACCGTGCCGGCCAGCCCTGTTCCGCCTCGACCGTTTCCAGCCCCTTCAGGTGACAGCAAACGTCGACCAGCACCTTCGCCAGCCGCGGTTCCAGCATGTCGAGAATACAATACACACGCCGACGGGCGGCCAGAACGTCATCCCGCAGATCGCCGGATTTCGGACGCGCCCCGCGGGACGGTCCTGAGGCTTCCGATTTCCAGCCCCGGCCGATGTCAGGCATGAGACTGGCAAAGGTGAAATCGGCGCGCAGCCGTTCGCCCGCACGCAATTGCGCCGCGTCAAGCAAGGGGCGGCCGTTGCGGTCGCGCCGCTTGGCAAGCCATGCCAACGGGCTCTCCGACAGGTTGATCGTGGCCGTGGCGGTCGCAGCCGCGGTCCCGCCGGCCTTTTCCGGCTTATAGACCATTTGGTCCAGTGTCCGATGCTGGCCGGCAAATCCGTCACCGCCCGCCAGCATCCGCTTGAGCGCCATGCGGCCAGTTGGCGATAGCACATACCGGTCAGGCCCTTGTTTTTCCAAGAAATCCCGGGACAACGCAGCCTTTGCGGCGGCACGCGGAACGACGTGTTCGCCTTTAGGTCCGATCGTCCGGCAGTCGCTCAAGGCATCCCTGGGAAAATGCAACACCGCCCCCGGCTTGGACAACGTGCTCAACAGTTTCCGCAGAGCCCCTTTATGCTGGCCGGTTGCCGGATCGTCCTTCGGGATCATCGCCATCTTCCCTTCAAACACTCCAGTATGGAATCATTGCGCAAAGAAACGAGTGTTTCGATCTCGCAGACGATTTCATCAAATTTGGGATCATCGCGCCGCTCCTCGGTCGCCCGGCAGGCATAAGATGCAGTGCTGCGGTCGCGGCAGTATCGGCGGCCGATTTCGCTGAGTGGCATGCCGAGTTCCACATGCGCCAGATACATGACCAGTTGGCGGGCTTCCGCGACATGCTGCTTGCCGCGCGTTGCGGCATAAAACTCACACGGCTTGATGCAAAACGCGCGTGATACATAGCCTTCTGCCAAGTGCAGATGGGCCGCGATCCGATTGTCCTTCAAAAGCCGGAATGCCGCGTCCGGACCGGTGGCCAGCTTCCAACGATTTCCCCCATCCCCGTATTTGCTCATGCCCCTTCTCCATCCTGATGGTGTCGAAAAATTCCTTTCCTAGGCTTATTTTCCTACA
Source organism: Roseibium sp. (assembly GCA_017643215.1). Taxonomy (GTDB): domain Bacteria; phylum Pseudomonadota; class Alphaproteobacteria; order Rhizobiales; family Stappiaceae; genus Roseibium. Next base: position 146,800 of record JAEPNV010000009.1, read on the forward strand.
TTCTATCAGGACAATTAGGGATAGTGGATAAGTTATCAAACAACCTTAAGAGTGCATGGGTGAATCGGGTCACGCGTTGATGGCCGGCCGGCAATAAAAAAAGCCGCCCAAATCGGGCGGCTTTTTCGATCTACAACGGATGCCTTGATTACTTGGCGCGCTTGCGTTGCTGTCCAAGGCCCATCTTTTTCGCCAGTTCGGACCGCGCGGCCGCGTAGTTCGGGGCCACCATCGGATAATCCGGGCCCAGTTCCCACTTTTCGCGGTATTCATCGGGCGTCATGTCGTAATGCGTGCGCAGATGCCGCTTCAACGACTTGAATTTCTTCCCGTCTTCAAGACAGATGATGTAGTCAGGCATGACCGACTTCTTGATCGGCACGGCAGGCTTCAGCGGCTCCGGCTCCGGCTCATGAGCCGCCGATGACGTCCGCTGCAACGCGCCATAGACTTCGTTGATCAGAGTCGGCAGATCTGTCGATGCGACGGTGTTGTTGCTCACATAAGCAGATACGATGTCCGCCGTGAGATCAATCAGGTTCGAATCCACCGGATTTTCTGTCATTTTTTCACCCGTTCTTCATACAAGCTTTAAATCTGTTTCGTTCACCCCAGAAAGCCCCCTCACGCATTCTGTATCGCAAACAAATGGATACTTCAGCGTGCAAAAAATCGCTTTTGATTCTACTTTACTGGAAACGATTGCCTACCTTATATGACGGCCTATTGATAACGACAACCCCCGAATTCACATAAATACTGCGAATAATGTAATTGTATATATGGGAGACGAAATAATGGCGACATGATGGCCTTTGATTGCGCGTGTCTTTTCAGTATTTGTCAGCGCATGCGGAAGAGCTTTCGCCTAAAAGCGACCTGATGATTTACCCAAGGTCACGCCGCTCAATCGCCCGCGCCCGCCTGCTGCCGCCTCGAGAACCACGACAAATGCGGACCGTGCTGGACCACTGGCTGCCAAAGACACTCCATGCCGGCCGGATTACTCGGCCGGATCATTTGGCCGCGCCACCGGTTTAAATGCGTCGATTTTCGTATCGGCACATGGCCGGTACCCGACGCGGTAGGCGGCTGTTGCCAGAAGATGGGCGGCCACCGGCGCTGTCAGAAGGAAGAAAATCACGCCGGCAACAGCTCGGGTCACGATTCCTGGCTCGCCGGAGTAAAGCGCCAATCCAAGAAGCATCAACCCCGAACCGAGCGTTCCAGCTTTCGATCCGGCATGCATGCGCATGTAGACGTCTTTCAAACGCAAGATCCCGATGGACGCAACCAGCGCAAAAAGCGCACCGACAACGAGCGTGACGCCCACGATGATGTCAATCCACGCACCGATCATTGTTCAGCCTTCCTGCGGGCGATGCTGTCATTGACTTCGCTGATGATGGTCTCATCGCCGGCCCGGCCCCGATTCAGGATGAAACGCGCAAACGCGACCGTTGCCAGGAACCCGACCAGGCCCAGGGTGATGGCGACGTCAATGTAGAGATAATACTTGGACAACACCCCAAAGGCCGCGAGAAAGCCGATGCCCACGGCGACCAGCATGTCCAGCGCAACCACGCGGTCCGGCAAGGTTGGCCCGCGGACCGTGCGAATGACGATCAGGATGAACGAAATCGTCAGTACGCCAAGGGCGATATGAACGCAAATACTCAGAAAATCGCCGGCAAAGGTCTCCAAAGGGGTCATCGGAAGGCCTCCAGGATCTTGCGTTCAAAACCGTTCTTGATGTCGTCGATGGTGGCCGCTGGGTCGGGAACGTCGATACAATGCACAAACAGGATTTTGCGATCATCAGAGACGTCAACAGACAAGGTGCCGGGCGTGAGCGTGATCAGGTTCGCCAGCATTGTGATCTCGAAATCCCGATCCACGGTCAGGGGATAGGCGATGATGCCGGGCTCGAGCTCGATTTTCGGGCGCATGACGATTTTCGCAACGCGCCAGGCCGACAAAACCAGCTCATAGATGAATGTCGCCGCAAGATTGACGATTTTTCCGACCTTGCGGAAATAGGATGCCGTGCCGACCTGCTCGCGGATGAGATAAAGCGCGCCCGTTCCCAGCAGGAAGCCGAACACCAGATTGACCACGGAAAAGTTGCCGCTGACCGCACCCCAGGCCAGCGCCAGCAGAACATTGATCAGGAAAAGACCGGTCATTGGCCAACTCCAAAGACTGAGCGGACATAGCCAACCGGCTCAATCACGCCGCTGGCCCCGCGGGCCGACAACTCCAGCATCCATTCAGGTTGCAGGCCGAAAAAGACGACCAGCGCGGTCAGAATCCCGATCGGCACCCACATGGCGCTGGAGCCGAGATCAGCCGATGCCGGCACGGCCGGCGCCGCCGTCCCGTCCGGTGTTCCTTCCGGACCGCCCCGCCAGAATGCGAAAATCCAGACGCGGCCGACCGCAAGCGTCGTCAGGAAGCCGCTGACCAGGATCGCGGTCGCCAGCCATCCGCGGCCATCGATCAGGGCCGCGTCGACCAGCATGACCTTGGGCCAGAAGCCGGAAAACGGGGGCAAACCGGATACGCCAAAGGCAAGCACCAGGAAGACGCCGGCAAAGGCCGGACTTGCAGCGTAAAGCCCGCCAAGCTCGCGCATGTTGAAGGATCCGCCCATGCGCTGCATCACACCGGCCGCCATGTAGAGCGCCGTCATCACAACGATCGAATGAACCGCGTAAAAAATCGCGCCCGATATCGCGAGCGTTGAGCCGACGGCCAATCCGGAGAGCATGGAGCCGATCCCGGCGATCACGAGAAACCCAAGCATCCGCCGGACTTCCGTTTGCGCAAGCGCGCCAAGCACGCCGGTGATCATGGTGGCCATCGCGACAAGGGCAATGACATCGGCCAGATATTCGCGCGAAGCGGGAAGGATCAGCACAAAGATCCGGATCAACGCGTAGACGCCCACCTTGGTCAGCAGCCCGGCGAACACGGCCGACACGACGATGTTGGGCGTGTGATAGGATGCCGGCAGCCAGAAGTTGACCGGGAAGGCCGCCGCCTTCATGGCAAACGCGAGGAAATACAATGCGGCGATCGTGGCAATCGTGCCGGAGGCCGGATTGTCCAGCTCGGCGACCTTCACCGCGATATCGGCCATGTTCAGCGTCCCGAACACGCCGTAGAGCAAGCCGGTGCCGATCAGGAACAGGTTGGTTCCCACCAGGTTCAGGACGCCGTATTTGACCGCGCCGTCGAGCTGCGGGCGTTCATTGCCCAGGATCAACAACCCGTAGGACGAAATCAGCAGAACCTCGAACCAGACATAAAGGTTGAATACGTCGCCTGTCAGAAACGCCCCGCACACCCCGGCCATCAACAGGACCAGGAACGGATAAAAGCCGTAGCGGCGGCCGGTGCTGTCGAAAGTCACCGCGCCATAAAGGCCGGCGCAAAAGGCGACGATCGACGCGATCAGGGACAATGTCGCGCCCAGGGCGTCCGCGGTAAAGGCAATCCCGAAGGGCGGCAACCATCCGCCCATGACCATGGTGATCACGCCCTTGTCGAGCACGCGGATCAAGAGGCCGATATTGGCCAGGACCAGCAGCGTCAGGAAGATCATGCCGAGCTTGGCCTGGGACGCTGTGTTCTTGCGCAGCATCAGGCAAAACGATCCGCCGACGAGGGAGATCGCCACCGGCGCAGCCACAAGCCAGTCTGCCGCCGACACCGGCGTCATGTTCATGGCTAGCGAGAAATCTACGGAAGGATAGGAACCGGCCATGTCAGATCAGTATCCTTGCGGCGGAAGGGGATCGTTTTCAGGTTCAGCGACACGCATTTCGTTCACATCGTCGGTGCCGACCTCCTGATAGGCGCGGAACGCCAGGACCAGGAGGAAAGCAAAAAAGGAGAAGGAAATCACAATGGCGGTGAGGACCAGCGCCTGCGGCAGCGGGTTCGCCGTGACTTCCGCCGGAACGTAAAGATCGGCCGGAATGACCGGCGGCACTTCACGCGTCAGGCGGCCATTGAGAAAAATCGACATGTTGACGGCGTTGCCAAGTATGGCGATGCCCAGAAGCATCCGCACCAATTGCTTGGACAGCATCAGATAGACAGAGACGGCGAAAAACAGGCCGATCACGATTGCCAGACCGGTTTCCATCAGTCGCTCTCCCTTTCTTCCAAGGCCAGGGCGATCGACCCGATCGCGCCCACGACGACGAAATAGACGCCGATGTCGAACACCAGCGGTGTCGACAGGGCGACATCCACATCAAAAAAGCGGAACTCAAGCCACTGGCTGGTCATGAAGGCCTGTTTCTGGAACAAGGCCGGAATGGCGGACAACGTGCCGATGAACAGCCCGAAACCGGCCAGGCTCATTGGATGGATCTTCATGGCGCGGCGGACGGAGGCCACGCCGCAGGCAATCCCGAAGATCGCCAGCGCCGATGCGGCAATCAGCCCGCCAATGAAGCCACCGCCGGGCTCGTTGTGGCCGCGCAGAAGCACAAAGATCGAATAGAGCACCATCAAGGCGGACAGATAGGGCGCGATGGTTCTGAAGATGACCGTGCGCATCACGCCGCCTCCATCTGCTTGACCTCAGGTTTTGAGACCGGTTCAGGTTCCTTCCGCTTCAGACTTGGCGCGCGCACCCGGATCAATGCCAGCACACAAAGGCCGGCGAGGGTCACAACGGCGATTTCGCCGAGCGTGTCGATCCCGCGGAAGTCGACCAGAATGACGTTCACAATATTCCGGCCATGGGCGATGGACCGGCTGTATTCGGTGAAGAAGTCGGACAAGGTGCGGTCAAACGGCTGCTGCGTGATCGCGATCAGCGTCAACGTCAGGCCCAGACCGACCGCGAAGGAGATCGCACCGGTCGTAATTGCCGCTCCCGTTGAACGGTGATCGCGCGGCATCAGATTGAGGCGCGTCATGACCAGGGCCAGGATCACCACGGATAGCGTTTCCACCATAAGCTGGGTGAAGGCAAGATCCGGCGCGCCGAACAGCATGAAGATCACCGCCACGGCAAAGCCCTGAATGCCGAGCGAGACGATCGCCGTCAGGCGGGTCTTGGCGATCAGGACGGCGATCAGACCCAGGACCGCGATCAGGAATATGCCCCACTCGTAGAACGCGTAGTCCGGCCAGCGCGGCATGGCCGGCCAGGCATCGGCTAGGTAGCCGGGCGCCAGCACGGCGACGGCTGTCGCCAGGAAGGTCAGGATCATGTAGGTCTGCATCTTGCCGTTCTGGACGACCCGGGTGAATGCCGTGGAGCCGGACACGATCGCCGCCACAAACTGGTCGAACCCCTTGTCCGGGCCCCAGCCGATGGCGGTGAGGACGCCGGCGATCGCGGCGCGAAGGCGATCGATCTGCGTATAAAGCGCAATGCCGAGCGCAACCGTGATGATCGACAGGATGAGCGGTGCGTTGATATAGGCCGGGATCAGTGGCAAATCGACCGTGGTGCGCTCGCCGGCCAGCGACGACAGCATCGGACCGACGAACAGGTCTCCCGACGCCGTGGTCGTCAGCGCCATGACGAGACCGCCGACTGAGAGCACGACCGGTCCGGCATAAAGCAGGATCGGGCCCTCATGGGCGTGTTTCGGCGTTTCCACCTTCGGCCCCAGGAACGGCTTGAGCGCGACCGCCGCGGCAATGACCAGCATCAGGGAATTGCCCACGACCGCGGTGACGGTGAGCGCCATTGCGGCATTCGGCGCGCCCCAGGTGCCGTAGTAGAGCACCTCCTTGGCGATGAAGCCGAAGAACGGCGGCAGGCCGGACATGGACAGCGCCGCCAAACAGGCGGCGGCGAAGGTGATGGGCATGGCGCCGCGCAAGCCGCCGAGCTTGGTCACGTCCCGCGTGCCGGCTTCGTGATCGATCGTCCCGGCGACCATGAAGAGCGCGCCCTTGAACAAGGAGTGGGCGATCAGATAGGCCACCGCGCCTTCCAGCGCCCGCTCGTAACTTGTGCCGATCAGCATCACCAGAAGGCCGAGCGAGGCGACCGTCGTATAGGCGAGCATCAGTTTCAGATCGGTCTGCCGCACGGCGAGAATGGTCCCGACCAGCAGGGTTGCCCCGCCGAAGATGGGCAGAACCGTGGTCCATAGCTCCGTACCACCGAACAGCGGATGCACGCGCATGAGCAGATAGACCCCGGCCTTGACCATGGTCGCCGAGTGCAGGAACGCCGACACCGGCGTTGGCGCCTCCATGGCATTGGGCAACCAGAAATGGAACGGGAACTGCGCCGATTTCGTGAACGCGCCACCGAGGATCAGCAGGAAAATCGGCACAAACAGCGGATTGTCGCGCAAGATGTCCGGCGATTGTAGCAGCACCGACATCTCGATCTGACCGGTGGTCGAGATGATCAGGATGAACCCGGCCAACAGCGCCAGCCCGCCGCCGCCGGTGACGACCAGGGCCTGGATCGCGGCCCGGCGCGACGCGGCGCGCAAATGACCAAACCCGATCAGGAGGAAGGACGTGATCGACGTCAATTCCCAGAATACGAACAGCGTGATCAGGTTGTTGCCGAGGACCAGCCCGAGCATCGCGCCCATGAACAGGAACAGGAACGAAAAGAACCGTCCCTGCTGCGGATGCCCCTTCAGGTAGCCGCCGGCGTACAAAATGATAAAGGTGCCGATGCCCGAAATCAGCAGCGCGAATACCATAGACAGGCCATCGACATAAAACGAGAAATTGATCCCGTAGCTCGGCGCCCAGGACCTGGACGCGACAAATGTTTCGCCGTCCGAGACCGGCCCGATGAAACCGGTGAAATGCAGGAAAATCCACGCCGGGATCAGCGCCAGCGGCCAGGCCGCGTTGTGCTTGAGAAGGCGGGTTGCAAAGGGCGCGAGCACGGCGGCCAGGAACGGCGCCAGAACGGCTAGAATTGTTGTGTCGATCACAGCTTGCGTCATGCTGATCCGAGTTCAGGTTTCGGTCCGGACGACGGTGAACGACCTTTTTAGAATCGGCACGTCGGCAACCAGTGTGGAAGGCGGTGGATTTCGGTTTTTACTTACGGCGGTCACATGTGACACGCAAGCGTTAGAAAACGGTTTCCTGAAAAACTGCATGAACAACGCGCCGCGTTGTTCGGATCAACAGATTTGTTTCCATTCACTGACGTCTCTCCACCCCGTTGCCGCTTCGGGGCAAGACATGGGTATGCCTCTAAGCTTGGTCAATCGTCTAAGGTCGAAAAAACCTATGTCTTACGAACAAAAACGTCTTAGCATGCATTTGCCAATTCGGTGGCTCGGCAGAACTATGTGTTTTGTTACAACCACTATGTTTGGCTGCAATGAGTGGAATAAATAAACAGCACGGTCGATCAATGACTTCCGTCGAATCAAATACGCACACAGAGCCGCCGGACCTCCCATCAAATGGTTCGGCCAATTTTCAGGCGCTGGTCGAACACAGTTCGGATGTCGTGATTCAGGTCACGGATACGGGCGACCTCTTGTATGTATCCCCATCTATTAACGCCCTTTTCGGGTGGTCGCGCGCGGACATGTTTGCCGAAATGCGGTTGATGATCGAGGACGACGACCGTGATCTCATCACGGCATTGATCCAGGGGCTGAAAGACGGTGATCCACCCGGCGAAGCCCTCACATTCCAGATCCTGAAACAGGACGGTCACCCAATTTGGGTGACGAGCGTCGTTTATCCTCTGCCGCCGGGAGATGACGGGCGCGGCAGTTATGCGATCTATTTGCGCGATTGTTCGGAACGCCGGCAGATGCAGCAGCGGTTCGAGGAGCTCGCCCAATCCGATGCTTTGACCGGGCTTGCAAACCACCAGACGTTCAACGAAGCGGTCCGGCGGGAGTGGGCCCGGGCAAAGCGCGAAAAGACCTACCTGACGATGGTGATCATCGATCTGGACCACTTTGACGGCCTCAACAACGACTATGGCGACGAATTCGGCGATCAATGCCTGATCTCGATCGCCGGGATCTTGAAGACCACCGCACGCCGTCCGGCCGATATCGCCGCCCGGATCGGCGGACAGCGGTTCGCGTTGCTGCTGCCCCGAACCCATGAGGAAGGCGCGCGGACCATTTCGGAAACCATCCGCACGGCAATCCACGATCTGCAGATCAAGAACAGCGCCAACGCCGATCACGACAGCCTTTTGACGGCTTCGCTTGGCGTGGCGACGGCCCTTTGCCTCGACAACACCTCCGCAACGCCCATGGACCGGCTGGTGGGGGCGGCGGAAAAGGCCCTGAAAAAAGCCAAGCTCGGCGGGCGCAACCGGACCCGGTTCACTAAGCTGATGATCCAGCAGGCGGCCTAGGGTCAGGACCCTAACCGGCCGCCTGTGAACTGGGCCCCGTGCCGGCCCGCGATCAGCCCCAAAGGGCCCAAACGGTCAGGATGTTGCCCAAAAGGGCGACCGAATACGCGGCCGAACGGAGCCAGGGCACGCCGGCGACATAAAAGGCGACATAAGCAATCCGGGCAAAGAAGAACATCTGGGCCCCGATCACGGCCAATTGCATGTCCGCACCGGTCAATACAAGCGCGAGAACCGCCGGCACGAAAAAGAACGGCAGGTTTTCCTTCATGTTGACCAGCGCCCGTTCCGCCCGGCCGCCATACAGGCCGCCGCTTGGAATCGTGTCGCGCGGCCCGGCATGGGCAACGAGACCTTCCTTCGCCAGCACGAAATACCCAGCGAAATAGATCTGAACGAAATACAGAATCAGCACCAATACGATCCAGGTCACCATGGCGAGTTGTCCCTTGTTTGATGTCTTGTCCGTTGCCAAACTCACCAGATGCGGGTTTGCTTGCAATTCCTTCGTGGGGAATTGGCAATGGCAGTGCATCCTTCTCGTTCGGCAAATGGCGGATTTGGCCCGGTTCTGCGCGGACTGCGAAAAGGGACCGGACTCAGCCAGGCAGCTTTCGCTGGCCAGATCGGCTCGACCCAAAGGCATGTGTCCTTTCTTGAAACCGGCCGGGCCCAACCGAGCACATTCATGATCGACCGGATTGCGCGCGCATTGGCGCTTCCCGTCGCGGCCCGGCTTGGCCTCTACGAGGCGGCCGGTCTTCCCAGCCCCTACAAGCGCCGCGACTTTGATTCCCACGAGATCGCCGAGGCGCTGGATGTCATCGAACACCGGGTCCTGGCACACTGGCCGTTTCCGGCCTACGTCCTCAACAAGCGCTGGGACATCTTGCGCATGAACATGGCCGGGCGCATGTTGCTTGCCGGCTCCGCCCAGGATCCGGGCAACGACGTCCCCAACCTGTTTGAGATCCTGACCAGCGCCGCCTTTCGAAACCGGATCCTGAATTGGCCGGAAGCGGCCCCTATCCTTGTAACCCGCCTTTATCGAGAAGCACGCGAGGACGCGGGTCTGGCCCGCCTGTTGGCCAGAGCGACAGACGCGGGACTGTTTGACGGCATTGACCAGGCGCTGCTGACCGACATCCCGATCTTCGTGCCGGTTGAACTTGAAGGCCCGGCCGGTGAGCGGCTCCGGCTGACGTCGCTGCTGGGGCAACTGGCTTCCGTGCAAGATGCGATCATCGAGGGCATGACCGTGGAACTGATGGTGCCGCTTGACCGCGACACCGAAAGCCGCTTGCGCTCCATTCACCTGGACGCGCGGCCGGCGGCCGGATCCAAGATCCCCGAACCGGCGTAAGGGTGGGAGCGGCACGGCCCGGGTCAGACTTGCCCGCGCAAGCCCGGTTTCTTATGTGCCGGGCAGACAAGACCCCTTTCGACGGAGCAACCAATGAGCACCTTGCCCAAAATCACAAAAACGGCCGCCGAATGGATGGACCAGCTCACCCAGGAACAGTTTTATGTGACGCGCCAGTCCGGCACGGAGCGGCCGTTCACCGGGCCCTACTGGAACAGTTTCGACGTCGGACGCTACGATTGCGTGTGCTGCAATGCGCCGCTGTTTTTGTCCGACACCAAATTCGATGCCGGATGCGGCTGGCCGAGTTTCTTCAAGGCGGCAACGCCGGACGGCATTACTGAAATCGAAGACCGCTCACACGGGATGGTGCGCACGGAGATCCGCTGCAGCCAGTGCGATGCGCATCTTGGCCACGTGTTTCCGGACGGTCCGCCGCCAACGGGCCTGCGCTATTGCATGAACGGTCACGCCATGCGGTTCGTGTCCGGCGGCACACTGGACGGGTCCGGTGAATAGCCGCCAAATGCCTGCCGGTCGGCCTGATCTGTAAGCCGGTCTAATAGGTCGCATAAGTTTTATTTGTTGGTTCGGCGCGTGCAGCCTTGGTACTCCATTTGGGACGGAGAGCCCGAATGACCCTGAGTGCCGCTGACGACCCATATGCGCCAGACGGGCCGTATGCCTGGTTCCGCCTTGCGATCTGCATCATCCTGTCGACCCTTGGCGGGGCGGGCATGTGGGCGGTCGTGGTGGTGCTGCCGGCCGTGCAAACCGAATTCGGCGTCGACCGCGGCGATGCGTCCCTGCCCTATACGCTCACGATGGCCGGCTTCGCCTTCGGCAACTATCTGATCGGCCGGTGGGTCGACCGGTTCGGGATTGTCTGGCCCGTGGCCGGATCGGCCATTGCCCTTGGCGCCGGATTTGCCCTCGCCGCGGTTTCCAACAATCTCGTTGTCTTTTCACTCGCGCAAGGCTTTTTGATCGGATTGGGGACGGCGGCAACCTTCGGTCCGCTGCTGGCCGACCTTTCGCACTGGTTCGATAGGCGCCGGGGCATCGCGCTCGCCTCGGCGGCCTGCGGCAATTATCTGGCCGGCGTCTTATGGCCCTCGTTCATCCAATGGTCGCTCGGCTTCACGGACTGGCGCGACACATACTTGATGATCGCCGTGATCTGCGTTGTGGTGATGCTGCCCTTGACACTGTTCTTGCGGCGCGTGCCGGACTTTTCGGCGGCCTCCACCAATTCCAGCGCCGCGCGGTTCGGTGCGTTATCGGCCGGCCTGTCGCCGCGCAAGCTGCAGATGCTTCTGGTGGTGGCCGGGCTTGGCTGCTGTGTCGCCATGTCGATGCCGCAGGTCCATATCGTCGCCTACTGCGTCGACCTTGGCTACGGCGTGGCCCGGGGCGCGGATATGCTGGCCCTGATGCTTGGCGCGGGTGTGATCAGCCGGCTTGTGACCGGATTTCTGGCCGACAAGATCGGCGGTGTGCGCACCCTGCTGATCGGCTCCGTCCTGCAATGCGCTGCACTGTTCCTCTACCTGCCCTTCGACGGGCTGGTCACGCTTTACGTGGTGTCGCTGATCTTCGGCCTCAGCCAGGGCGGCATCGTGCCGTCCTACGCCATCATCGTGCGCGAATACCTGCCGGCCAAAGAAGCCGGCCAGCGCGTCGGTCTGGTGATGATGTCGACGATCATCGGCATGGCGCTCGGCGGCTGGTTGTCCGGGTGGATCTACGACCTCACCGGCTCTTACCAGGCGGCGTTCTTGAACGGCATTGCCTGGAACCTCGTCAACATCGCCGTGATGGTGTTCATCCTCCTCAACAGCCGGAACCGGACCGCCCCCGCGCGGGCGTGAATTGCCGCCAGATCCGAGCCATGAGCTCACGGCCAGCGTGTGGACTTGCGTTCACACTCTCTCTATAGTTGTATTTGTGCAGTGTTTTCGCGCAAAAGTGATTGATGGGGAGGAGATTTCAGATGCTGGTGAAAGTCACAAGGGTGTTGTCCGTCGACCTTACGGTCTACCGGTCACACCCTCCGTATATGGAAATCAAGGCGGTCGGAGAGGTTCCCACGCTTGGATTTACGGATCCACAACTCATACCCTGGATCTATGTCCAGCCGCCGCCGGACGGCATTTACGATTTCGATTTGATTGCCAAGGCCCCGTCCGGTTTTGTCGCGCAGGTGATATCCAAAATCGAGGCGTGCGCCTTCTTGCCTGTGCCGGCCGGCCTGAAGGGCGTGCGTGTTCACGCGGCCACCAACTCCATGGAGGATCACTGGGGCGCTGACCGGGAGGCCGTCGCGGTCGCGGACGGTGAAATTCCCTGGCCGTTGAACGGGTCCGCATAAGGCCTTCATCCAACCCGCCATTTGGGCCGAAGGGCACGAGGGCGTGAAGCGGAGTTGACGCGCGCTTCGCGCCCTTTGCGTTTGGCATTGGAGCCCCACGGTTGCGCCGATTCCGAAAGGGGCACTTGCCTTCGTACATGCAAAAGCCTACGTCCCGCTGCATGAAAACACGACCCACGCCCCCGCGCGCCGAGCCGCGCCCCCTCACCCTTGAAATCCACGGCATCGAGCGTCAGGACGAGTATGCCTGGCTTCGGGCGGACAACTGGCAAGAGGTCATGCGGGACCCAAGTGTCCTTGCCGATGACATCCGCGCCTATCTGGAGGCGGAGAACGCCTATCAGGACGCGGTCATGGCGCCGACGGCTGAATTGCGCGAGGCGCTTTACGCGGAGATGCGCGGCCGCATCAAGGAAGACGACAGTTCGGTTCCCTCTCCCGATGGCCCCTATGCCTACGGCCTGAAATTCGTGACCGGCGGACAGCATCCGAAATTCGTGCGCACGCCCCGGGACGGCGGCGCCGAAACCGTGCTTCTTGACGGCGACAAGGAGGCGGAAGGGAAGACCTATTTCAAGTTCGGCGGCGCCAGCCACTCGCCCGATCACAAACGCCTGGCCTGGGCCTATGACGACAACGGTTCGGAATATTACAGCCTGCAAATCCGGGATCTTGACACGGGCACGGACCTTGATTACCGGATCGAGGACACCGGCGGCGGCGGCGTGTTTTCTGCCGACAGCCGGCACATGTTCTACATCCGCCTCGACGCCAATCACCGGCCGTCAAAGCTGTTTCGGCACGAGATCGGCAGCGATCCGGCGGACGACGTTCTGGTCTTTGAGGAAAAGGACGCCGGGTTCTTCATGGGCGTCGGCAAGACCCAGTCCGGCGACACGATCCTGATCGACATCCATGATCATGAGACCTCCGAGATCTGGATGATCCCGGCGGCCGACCCGGCAGCGTCCCCGGTCCTGATCGCGCCGCGCGACAAGGGCGTCGAGTATTCCGTCGAGGATCACGGCGACACGCTCTACATCCTGACCAATTCGGGCGATGCGGAGGACTTCAAGATCGTCACCGCGCCAAAGGCGACGCCCGGCCGGGAGTTCTGGCGCGACTTCGTGGATCACAAAGCCGGTTGCCTGATCCTCTCCCACGTCGTCTACAAGACGTTCATGGTGCGTCTTGAACGCGAAAACGGCCTGCCGCGGATCGTCGTCCGCCGTCTTGCCGACAATATCGAGCACGACGTGGCGTTCGACGAGGAGGCCTACTCGCTCGGCATGGGAGGCGGCTACGAATTCGACACGCTGACGATCCGGTTCTCCTATTCGTCCATGACCACTCCATCGCGGACCTATGACTACAATGTCGAAACGCGGGAACGGACGCTCTTGAAGGAGCAGGAAGTTCCGTCCGGCCACGAACCGAGCGACTATGTCAGCCGCCGTCTCCAGGCGCCGGCCGCAGACGGTGAAACGGTGCCCATCTCACTGTTTCACCACAAGGACACGCCGCTCGACGGAACCGCGCCATGCCTCCTCTACGGCTACGGCTCCTATGGCATGTCGATTCCGGCCGGCTTCAACACCAACGCCCTGTCGCTCGCCGACCGCGGCTTCGTCTACGCGATCGCGCATATCCGCGGCGGCAAGGACAAGGGTTTCCGGTGGTACAAGACCGGGCGCCGGGAGATGAAAAAGAACACATTCACCGATTTCATCGCGGCCGCCGATCATCTGGTGCGCGAGAATTTCACGTCTTTCGACCGGCTCGTGGCGCAAGGCGGATCGGCCGGCGGCATGCTGATGGGCGCGGTCGCCAATATGGCGCCGCACAAGTTCGCCGGCATCATCGCCGAAGTCCCGTTTGTCGACGTCCTGAACACCATGCTCGACGACACCCTGCCGCTCACGCCGCCGGAATGGCCTGAATGGGGCAATCCGATCACCGATCGTACGGCCTATGACTACATCGCGTCCTATTCGCCTTACGACAACGTTGAAGCGATAGCCTATCCGGCCATCCTGGCCGTCGCCGGCCTGACCGATCCGCGCGTGACCTATTGGGAGCCAGCCAAATGGGTGGCGCGGCTCAGAGCGCGCAAGACCGGGGACGATCTCTTATTGCTCAAGACCAACATGGACGCCGGGCATGGCGGGTCCTCGGGCCGGTTCGACCGGTTGAAGGAAGTCGCGCTCAATCAGGCCTTCGCGCTTATGGTCGTCGGTAAGGCGTAACTGGTTTCACGGGAACGTGACACGCGCGCCGGACCCGATCGGGTCCGGCTTTGTTTGACTGCGAACGCAAACCATCCGTCGCCATCCTCGGGCAACGTTTCCAGGGTCCATAAAATTCAATAGCTTATGGATGCTCGGGACACGCCCGAGCATGACGGCAGAGAGTTTTTACGGCCTTGTCAGCCATCTGAGCCGGGGACCCGTCAAATCCGGCTTTGCTTTATTTTTCAACAGCCTTACGCTTTGATCGGGCGGACAGCCATACAAGGGGGAGCCACCATGCCTCAATCCAACCGCCTTACCGGACGCCGGGCCTTGACCGCGCCGATCGCCGCGTGCCTGCTTCTTGCCGCCGCGCCCGCCCTTGGCGCCGAGCTCCGCTGGGCCTCGCCCACCGATCCGCAGAGCATGGACCCCCACGCGGTCAACTCCGCGCCGGTGCTGGGTTTTTTGAACAACGTCTATGAAGGCCTGGTCCGCCGCGACAAGAACATGGCGATCGAGGGCTCGCTCGCCGAGCGCTGGGAGCCGATCGGGACCGACGGCTGGCGCTTCCATTTGCGCCAAGGCGTCACGTTCCATGACGGCGCCGCCTTTACCGCCGAGGACGTCTTGTTCTCCTACGAGCGGGCGTCTTCTGAGGAAGCGGACACCCGCGCCTGGTTCGCGCCGGTCAAGGAGGTCAAGATCGTCGATGACCATACGATCGACTTTCTCACCCATGCGCCAAACCCGATCTTTCCCGATTCCATCGCCAACTTCATGATCCTCGACAAGGGCTGGGCCGAGGCGAATGGCGCGGAGCGCCCCGCCCGAGATCAGGAGACGTTCGCAACCTTGAACGCCAATGGCACCGGGCCTTTCACGCTCGCGAGCCGGGAACCGGGCGTCAGCACGGTTCTGGAGCCCCATGCGGGATGGTGGGACACAGCCGAACACAACCTCACCAAGGCGACCTTCCTGCCGATTTCCAATCCCGCCACCTCGGTGGCGGCGCTGCTCACCGGCGAGGTGGACCTGATCAATCCGGTGCCAGTGCAGGACGTTGACCGGATCGCCTCGAACGAGGCGCTGACGCTCCATCGGGGCATCGAGGCGCGCGTGATCATGCTGGGCTTCGGCCACAGCCACGACACGTTGAAATACGCCGATGAACCGGGCGGCAAAAACCCCTTCCAGGATGTGCGGGTGCGCAAGGCGGTGCACCAGGCGATCGATGCCGATGCCATTGTCGACAAGATCATGCGCGGCAATGCCGAAGTCGCCTCGCAGCTCGTCAGTCCGCAGATGAAGGGATACAGCACGGCCGCCGCCCGCCGGGCGGGCTTTGATCCGGACGCTGCCAAGTCGCTGCTGGCCGAGGCAGGCTATCCGGACGGCTTTTCCTTCGGCCTGATGTGCCCGAACGACCGCTATATCAACGACGAGGCGGCCTGCAAGGCGATCGCGTCCATGCTGGCCAAGGTCGGCATCAAGACGAACCTGACCGCGATGCCGGTCCGCAATTACTGGAAGGAACTCAGGGCCGGCAACTACGACATGTATCTGCTCGGCTGGTCGCCCGGCACCTTCGACGCCGAGCACCCGATCCGGTTCCTGGTGACCACGCCGAACACGGAGAAAAAGCTCGGAAGCTGGAATTTCGGCGGCTACTCGAACGCGCGGGTCGATGACTTGCTGCCGCAAATCCAAAAGGAGATCGACGCGGACGCCCGGCAAGCGATGCTCGATGAGGTCGCGACCATCGTGAAGGACGACGTGGTCTATGTGCCGCTGCACATCCAGCCGCTGCTCTGGGGATCGAAAGGAAATATCGACCTCACCCAGCGGGCCGACAATTTCGTCATGCTGCGCTGGATCACGGTCAACGAGTGACGATACGTCACGATCTGGCCGGCCGGGGCAAAGACACATTTGTTTTGGCCCCCTGGCGTGCCGGTTAAATCCCGTTGCAATGGCGGCATACTCGGCTCGGCCTTTTTGCCGCCATGGCCTTGGCAATGCCGAAAAACGCTTGTAGGCGTAAAGACAACAGGCTGACGGCAAAGACCAGCCGCCGGCTCTCCACAACGGAGTGATCCATGCGGCGCGCCCGAACATCCTTGAAAAAACTGGCCAATATGACCGCGGTCCTTGCGTTTGCGGGACTGACGGCGGCCTGCCAGTATCAAAGCGCGGAGGATCTCCTGTTCAAGCCGACACGGGACCCGCGGAACATCCCACGGACCTACGACACACCGTTTGACTGCCGCAATTTTGTGGGATCGGGCTGGCGCGGCACGGCGGCCGGCAAGACGTTCGATTTCGAACGCACGTTGAGCACTTCGCGGGTCGGGTGCTTCAAGACGCGTGATGAGTGCCAAGCCTTCTTGTATTTCATGAACGGTCAAATCGACCAGATCATCTACAGCCGATGCGAGGCGATCTGACCCTCGGCAATCAACCCCCCGCAGGCCGTGACGGCCAGGCCGCTTCCGTCAGTCAGACGGGATGGCCTTGAGATAGGCCGCGATCGCCGCGCGGTCTTCCGGCGGCAGCCTTGCCATGTTTTCCTGAACCGCAACCATGTCGCCGCCGACCGAATCGAATTCCGGCGTGAAGCCGCTCTCCAGATAATAAGCAATGTCCGCTTCGCTCCAGGACCCGAGGCCGGAGGAAGACGGCGTGATGTCCGGAACCTTGCCGTCTCCGGTCGGGGCCGGTGCGCCGGCGAGCCAAAGGGTCAGGTCAGGCCCGCCAATGGCGTTGCGCGGCGTGTGGCATTCCCCGCAATGGCCCGGCCCTTCGACGAGGTAGCGTCCCCGGTCCCAAAGCCCGGCGTCGACCTCACCAGCCGAGGCGACCGGCGCGGCGATCACCGGCGCGGGATCCAGGTAAAGCCACTTCCAAAGGCCGACGGCCCGGCGGATGTTGAACGGAAACCCGACTTCATGGCCGGGCGCAACGCCGTCGACGGCCGGCAGCGTTTTCATGAAGGCAAACAGATCCGCGACATCCTGGAGCGGCATGCGCACATAGGACGTATACGGAAAGGCCGGGAAGTAGTTCGCGCCCGCCGGCGAGGTGCCACGCACCATGGCGTTCGTGAAATCGGCCAATGACCAGGTGCCGATGCCGTCCGTCGTGCTCATCGAAATATTCGGGGCGACAAAGGTGCCGAACGGGCTTTCCAGCCGGACGCCGCCGACAAGCCGCAACTTGTCGTCCCCTTTCGCGCCCTTGGCCGCGTGACAGGATGCGCAGCCACCGGCCCAGAAAAGGCGCGCGCCTTTTTCAGCGTTTCCCGGTGTCAGCCCCGCCAATCTGTCACCCGCGACGGTGCCGGGCGCCGACAACAACCATCCGGCGGCCGCCGCGAGCGCCACAATGCCAAGGGCCACGCTAAGCGTTTTTTTCACATCGGCCTCCCCATGGGGCCCGGCGCGCTTGGCGGCCGGGTCAGTTTTTCACCCGGAAGCCTTCATGACAGGATTTGCAGGAAGCAAAGACCGGCCCGATCGCCGCCTTAAACGCATCCAGATCGGCGGGCCCTTCCTTTCCCGCGGCGGTCATGGCCGCTGCCGCTGCAGATGCGAATTTGGCCAGTTCGTCGTTGAACCCGGCGCGGTTGTCCCAAATGGCGGGGGCGGCGGTGGTGTCGGCGGCGAGATCAGATCCTTCGGGAAACAGGTCGCCATAGGTGTGGGCGGCCGCATTCAAGGTGGCGATGGCGGCTTTGCCGGCCGCGGGCGTATAGCCGATCTCGCCCTTCATCATGCCACCGCCAAGACCGGCCGCCGCGCCGACCGATTGCATGACCGCCTTGCGCGCGGCGACGGGATCGTCCGCCGCGATCGAGATTGCCGGGATGGCCGCAATACCGGCCGCAGTGAAAAGAACAAGTCCACGAATAAGATTCCGCATGTGTCTCTCCTCTCCAAAAACGCATGCGATGCGTTTTGGCGCTGTCGGCCTTTCTCCCGCGGGAAGTGTAGGCATGGCGCCATGACGGGCGCAAGACACGGGAATTTGAAGGCCGGCGCGGACATTATGTGTTCGATGGCCGGAACCGTTTTATTTCGGTCGAATGCCCGCTCACCTCAGCCCTCTCCCCGACGCTCGGAGGGTGTCGAAGCCACCGGTGCCCCAGAAACGAAAAAGCCCCGGCCGTTTTCCGGCCGGGGCTCTTGGTCCAAATCGAAATCCGCGGTCAGGAGGCGGCTTCGTAAAGCTCCAGGACGTAGTCCCAGTTGATCAGGCTGTCGACGAAGGCTTCCAGGTACTTCGGCCGCGCGTTGCGGTAGTCGATGTAGTAGGAGTGCTCCCACACATCGACGCCCAAGAGCGGCGCCGCGCCATGGACCAGCGGGTTTTCGCCATTCGGCGTCTTCATGATTTCCAGCTTGCCGTCCTTCAAAGCCAGCCAGGCCCAGCCGGACCCGAACTGCGTGGTGCCAGCGGCGATGAAGTCGGCGCGGAACTTGTCATAACCGCCCAGATCGCTGTCGATCTTGGAGGCCAGCGCGCCCGGCAACGCCGTGCCGCCGCCATTCGGCTTCATCCACTTCCAGAAGTGAATGTGGTTGTAATGCTGGCCGGCATTGTTGAAGAGGCCGGCGTTCTTGCCGAAGCTTTCCTTGACGATGTCTTCCAGCGATTTGCCTTCCAGACCGCTGTCCTTCAGGAGGTTGTTGCCATTTGTGACATAGGCCTGATGGTGCTTGTCGTGATGGTATTCCAGTGTTTCTTGGGACATATACGGGCCGAGCGCATCATAGGCGTAAGGCAGATCCGGCAGTTCGAACGACATGGCAAAACTCCTTTGGGTCGTGTGACCGGCGGCGGGCGCATCCGTTATTGTCCTTACCCCCCGCTTCGACGCGCAAGATAGGGACCACGGCCCGGATGGGCAATGACCCGGCGCGGTAAAGAGAGATTTTCTTTGTCATTTTCGCCCATCCGACGGCCCCGCGCCGCAACGGCCCCCGCGAGCGCGCGCGCAAGACCGTGTTTCCCGTTCACACCGGCCGCCAGGCAACGTCCACCCACACACATACAACGGCACTGACCCGGCCGGCCGTTGTAGTCGCTTGACGGCCAGCGCCTCGGCGCGAACCGTTTCGCGTCCTGGTCCGATCGATTCGTTCGAGGTTTCATGTTTTGCACGGTGAAGGACGCTGCGTCGTGGTGGGCGCTTCTGCTGGCTCTCTCGTTCCTTCCATCGCCTGCCGTCGCCGGCGAGACAATCCCCCTTCGGATCATCGACGGCGACACCTTGGTCTTGGACGGTGAAACCATTCGTATGAGCGGCATCGACGCGCCGGAACTCGCCCAGATCTGCTTTGACCAGCATCAGCGCGCGGTCCGCTGCGGCGTCCGGGCCAAACGCCATCTGGAACGGCTGGCCGGGCGGGGTCCGGTGCATTGTTCCAGCGGAAAACGCGACGTTTATGGGCGCCAGCTGGCAACCTGCACCGCGGGTGGCATCGACCTCAACGCCCAAATGGTCCGCGACGGCCATGCATTCGCGTTCCGGCGCTATTCGGACCGTTATATCGGCGAAGAAGCCAAGGCCCGGCGGGACCAGGCCGGGCTCTGGTCCGGACAGGCGGAAGAGCCGTGGGCCTACCGGACGCGCTGAAATCCCCTGTACCGGGGCGCTGCCCAACGATAAGTTGGACCCGTTGTTCCCACCCGAGCGCGACCCGGCCGTGTCCGATCTACGTCCTGTCCCCAGACCAGAACCGCTTCTGCTCGCTTTCGGCGGCCTTTTGGCCCTGGCGGCGGCCATGGGGATCGGCCGGTTTGTCTATACTCCGATCCTGCCGTTCATGGGCGCGGCACTGGACCTGCCGCCGGATGAGGCCGGCCTGATCGCCGCCGCCAATTTTCTAGGCTACCTGGCCGGCGCGCTGGCCGGCGCGTTCCGGGCCTTGCCCGGCAGCCCGCGGGGCTGGTTTCTTGGCGCCCTTCTTGCCAGCGCTGTCACCACCGCCGCGATGGGCAGCACCGGCTCCCTGCCGCTTTTCCTAGTCTTGCGTTTTTTGGGCGGAGCCGCGAGCGCGTTTGTGCTGGTGTTTTCCTCCGCGCTCATCCTCGAGCGGCTGGCCGACGCCGGACGGCCGGGCTTGTCCGCGGTGCATTTTGCCGGTGTCGGCTGTGGGATCGCCTTTTCCGCATTGTTGATCGCGGCCTTGGCGCGCGCAGGACTTGATTGGCAGGTGATGTGGTTCGCCTCAGGCGCGGCGACGCTCGCGCTTCTTGCGATGAGCGCCCGGCTGGTGCCGTCCGCGCCACAAGCCCAAAGCGGCGGGGCGCCCTCCAACGCGGGCCCCTCCAGACGGATGGGGCTCGATGGACCATTGATCCGTCTGGTGACGGCCTATGGCCTGTTCGGCTTCGGCTATGTGATCACCGCGACATTCGTTTCCGTGATGGCGCGGACAACCCCCGGCCTGGAAGAGGCCGAGGCGGTTGTGTGGCTTATCGTCGGCCTCAGCGCAGCGCCCTCGATCTTTGTCTGGAGCGCGGCCGCCCGGCGGTTCGGAGCCCGGCGGGCCTTTGCCTTTGCCTGCCTCATGGAGGCGATCGGTGTCGCCATGACGGCGGCGACCACTGCGCCCGGTCCATTCCTCGTCGGCGCGGCGCTTTTGGGCGGAACGTTCATGGGCATCACAGCGCTTGGGCTGACCGAGGCCAGATCCCATATGAGCGCGCGCAAGACCGGCGATCCTCGCCAGATCCTGGCGATCATGACCGCCAGTTTCGGCCTTGGCCAGGTGATCGGCCCCTGGTTTGCCGGCGAAGTCTCCAGCCTCACCGGCTCCTTTACCGTGCCAACACTGGCCGCCGCCGCGGCCCTCGTGGTCGCTGCCGGATTGGCCTGGCGTTAGACCCTCTTTAGGCGTGGGCAAAGTCCCAGTAAAGCTCGCGGGCTCTTGCCCAAACGGGCCCCGGTTGCAGGTCTCTGGTTTCGATCCGCTTGACCGCGGAGACCTTATTGTAATTGCCGGTCGAGAAGATCTCGTCCGCGTCCAGGAACTCCTGATAGCCAAGCGTCCGCTCGTAGACCCTGGTGCCGGTATCGCGCAGCAGTTTGATCACCCGCTGGCGGGTGATGCCGTTCAAGAACGTTCCGTTGGCCGCTGGCGTATGTACATTACCGTCCTTGGCCATGAAGATGTTGGCCGTCGTGAGCTCTGCGACATTTCCAAGCAGATCCAAAACGACCGCGTTGTCGAAACCGCGGGCCTTGGCCTCGGTCATCGCCCGCGCGTTGTTCGGATAAAGGCAGCCGGCCTTGGCATTGACCGGCATGCATTCCATGGTCGGGCGGCGGAACGGCGACAGCGTGATTGCCGCGGCCGCATCCTTCGGCGCCATCGGCGCATCGAACAGGCACAGGCAGAACCGCGTGCTTTGCGGATCGGGCGTGATGATCCCGGGCCCGTCGGTTTCCGACCAGTACATCGGCTTGATGTAGATCTGCTTTTCGCTGGAAAACTTCTGAACGCCCTCGCGGGTCAAGTCCACTATTGTCCCCACATCCAAGGTCGGGATCAGGCCAAGCGCCAAGGCCGAATCGTTCACCCGCTGGCAATGCGGTTCGATGTCCGGCATGGTGCCTTCAAAGTACCGCGCGCCGTCGAAAACGCTTGATCCGAGCCAGGCCGCGTGGGTTCTGGGCCCCATGATCGGCGGATTACCTTCGTGCCACGCGCCATCGAACCAGGTCCAGGTTTCGCTCCAGCCGCTCATGGTCATTTTTTTCCCTTGAATTCCGTTGGTTTTTCGCAAACGCACTGAAAGACGCCGATTGCCCCGGCCAGTGAACAGAACGACACCACGCCCGGCAGGTCAATGGTATCCCGTTTCAACCGGGAAAAGGCATTTCCATCTTCCTATGTTCCGGCGCCGCGCGGATAATATAGCGATCGAAAGGCCAAAAACGGGATGATTTTTCCCTTAAACCAAGGATTTCAACTGGGACATGGAACAACGATTCACAATGGTCACGCTGGCGGTCGACGATGTTGCGGCGACACGGCGGTTTTTTGAAAACGGCCTGGGATGGCGCGGCACTGAAACGCCGACCGGCGATATCGCCTTTTATCAAGCTGGCGGCAGCGTGCTCGCCGTTTATGACCGGCGCGCCCTGGAACGCGACCTCGACAGGCCCGTGCCGCCCGATGCCACCGGGGCCGTAACACTGGCCTGGAACGGGCGCAGCAGGGACGAGGTCGATGCCGCGTATGCCAAAGCCATCGCGGCCGGCGCGGAGGCGGTCAAAATCCCTGAAGAGGTGTTTTGGGGCGGCTATTCGGGATATGTGATCATTCCCGGCGGCCATTTGCTTGAAATCGCTTATAATCCGTTCTGGCCGCTGGCCGAAGACGGCACGGTGACTTTGCCCAAGTGAACGGGGCGCACACCGTTTGCCGGCGGGGCTGGTGGCCGACCTTTTGCGGACTTGACGTCATTGCCATGCGGCTGTCTTCTGCACGCCCATTGCAAATGCACCACGTCGCCGGAGCCACCGATGCCGCACGCCGCCTATGTCTTTGATGCCTATGGAACCTTGTTCGACGTCCATGCGGCCGTGCGGCGCCATGCGGAAAAGCTCGGGCCGGATGCCCAGCGCTTGTCGTCGTTCTGGCGCGAGAAGCAGCTTGAGTATTCCTGGGTGCGGGCGCTGATGGGCCAGTACAAGGACTTCTGGGTCTTGACCCAGGAGGCTCTGGACACCGCCTTCGCATTGGTGCCGAGCGCTGACCGGTCGATGCGGGACGATCTGTTGAATGCCTATTGGACGCTGGATTGTTATGCAGAAGTGCCGGAGGTGCTGACCAGTCTGAAGGCCAGCGGCGCCAAGCTCGCGATCCTGTCGAACGGCTCGCCGGCGATGCTGGAGGCGGCTGTCAACGCTGCAGGACTGGCGGATCTATTGGACGACGTCTTTTCTGTCGATCCGCTTCAAACCTTCAAGACCGATCCGAAGGTCTACGAGATGGCCACCCTCGCCTATCGGGTTTATCCGGACGCCGTGTCATTCCAGTCCTCCAACCGGTGGGACATAGCGGGCGCAACCGCCTTCGGATTCCGCACCGTCTGGATGAACCGGACCGGCATGCCGGACGAATATGCCGATTTTTCGCCCGCCGCCGTCTTGAACGATCTCACCGGTCTGCCCGCCCTGGGATGACGCGCTTTAGGGTTAGGTCCCACCGCTGTCCGGTTTAACTTCAAGCGACCGCCGTTTTGCTGAAACCAGCGGCAAGCACCCCTCTCCACCCTTGAGGGGGAGATGTCTCCGACGGGAGACAGAGGGGGGTCCAAGGCCCTCAGAGTTCGCGATGAGTCCGGTTTTTAAAGGCAAGGTTAACCCCCCTCTGTCCGCATGCGCGGACATCTCCCCCTCAAGGGGGGAGAGCCCATGTCGCGCCCTTTCGGTGTGCATGTCCACTCTGCATGCCGGAACGAAAAGTCAAACGATATCCGATTGATACGTCTGCACTCGCGATCTAAACCGGACAGCCATGAGTCCTGACACTAGAATTTCCGTGAAAGTCCGAGCATCAGCCGCTGGTTGCCGGCCTCGCGTTTGACCGATGTGCCGCCGAAACGTTTGGTATCGTTGATAATGCCTGTTGCGGCGTAATCCGCGCGCAGACGCCACTCTTCGGAAACCGACAATTCCAGCCCGGCGCCGATGGTTGGACCGATCTCCACGGATGAACGCCGCTCGCCATTGGCCTTGAAGCTGTAGTCGGTGGCGGCCACACCGGCGCTGACATAGGGCAAGAACCTGTTCATGGGCAGCCCGAGCCGCCCCCGTAGCGTTGCCGACCACCGGCTTGCCGCCCGGATTTGCCCCAATGTGGAATGCACCGCCTTGGCCTCACCGCCGGTTACCGCCGCACCCGTCTCCAGACCAAGGATGATGTGCGAGACATGCCAGTTGTACCCGGCAAACGCGCCCAACGCTGCATCCGATCGGGCTACCTCCTTTTTGACACCACCCGACCGGACCGCCGTCCCGGTTCCGGAAAGCCCGGCTTCGATACCTGCATAGGCGCCCTGCCACACCGGCTCCGCGCTTCCCTTGGGCAACGACCATCGGCTGACTTCGTCAGCGCGGGCATCCAAAACCAGCAAAATCAAAACAACACACATCAAGACCGGCTTGGCGAAATACAGGCCACGTTCGGTTCGCGACAAGCGCGGATATGCGCGCCGGCGTAATGCACAGAAGGGCCAAGTACGGCTGGGAACAGCGCTGTTTGGGATTCGATAAACCATTGGGCACTCCGTCTCCGTGTTGCCATGCTCAACGTCCCTAGTTCAATAATTATTGCAAAACAATAATTTTTTTATATTTTCATTCTAATTTTTCATTTTGAATCGCATTTTCTTATTGCCATCCACGTGATTGGTGGATATAGCGTGGCAAACGCAATTCCGGGACACGGAGGTCGGCGCCGCGATGCAGGAACAGGTTCAGCTGGAACGGGCACAGCGGCTTCGCCGCATCCACGCCCTGTCGCAGGTCATGAAATGGTTTGCGACGGTCGTGATCATTCTGTTCGCGGTGATTGCAGGCATTGTCGCCGCGGCCATGTTCGTGCCACTGGCCATGGAGTTCGTGTTCACCGAAGCTTTGGACATCGGCGATGTCAGCCGTGAGATCGCCGACATTCCCGTGGTACAGCGCATCGCGCTGGCGTTGTTGATCTTCCTCGCCTTTATCATCTTGATCATCGCGACCTGGCAGATCCGGGAAGTGTTCTCCCACTTTCAACGCCGCGAGTTTTTTGCCGCCCAGACGCTGTCGCGGGTTATCTCGCTTGGCCGCTGGCTGGTGATCCTTGGCCTTTATGACTTCTTGAGCGATCCGATCGGCTCGCTGCTTTTGACCATTGACCTGCCCGCCGGTCAAAAAGAGGTTGAAGTCAGTATTGACGGAGGCGAGATCTATTTCATCATATTCGGATGCATGATGATCCTCTTCGGATGGATCATGCGCGAGGCCGCCAGCATCGAGGAAGAAAACCGTCAGTTCATCTGACCAGCTGACTGTTTACGAGTTGCTGCATGCCCATCATCATCGAACTGGACGTTATGCTTGCCCGCCGCAAGATGCGCTCAAAAGAACTGGCGGAGCGGATCGGCATCACCGAACAAAATGTTTCCCTGCTCAAATCGGGAAAAGTGAAGGGCGTTCGCTTCGATACGCTGGAACGCATTTGTGAGGTGCTGGATTGTCAGCCGGGCGATCTGCTTGTCTATCAAGCGCCGGAGTCAAGCGACGGCGGCGAGTAATGCCGCCACATTGGCGTCGCTCCCGCCTAAAATATCAGGCATGTGCGGAAAGCGATCATACAGTTTTTGCGTCCGCGCCCGTTTCCCGGCCGGACATGAAAGCGTCGAATTCCGATCGGTCCCGGGCCCGTTTCAGATCCTCCAGAAAGGCGGCAAAGGCCAGGCGTTCCGCGTCCAAACGGCGCAGTTCGTCCTGCAGTTTTGCCAGTTCTCCCTCGCGGTAGGCGTCAAAGGCTGAATTTCCGGTCGGCGCAAGCACATCTTGCAGATCAAGAGCGGAAATTCGTCCCTCCGCCTCGGGGTTCGTGCGACTACGACGCTCTTTTCGGCGCGCCCAGCGCGATTTCCATCGTCTACATCCCATCATAGTCGCCCTTTCAACAGCACAGCCATTCTGATCTAATGTTAATTTCATTAACATAGCCTGCGTGCAGGCAGATTCAAGCTTCGGACAAACCCTAAAGCGTGGCTGGACCCTGAATGGAATTGGAATGAATTCGACTGCAATGCGAGGCCGAACAGGTACCACTGTGTAGACCGCCAGTCGCTGACAATCCGGCTATTCCGCCGGAACAGCGAGCGGCTTGCCCTTTTCAACTATGTGCGTGGTGTAGGCGACCAGCGGCGCATCGCCGATGTTGGTCATGCCGCCATGGACCTGGTCTTTTGGAAAATGCGCGGTCATGCCGGGTTTGAACGGGATCTCCTGTCCATTCGGCGCCCGCATCGTCCCGCCCTGCAGCACAATCAGATGCTCGTCGCCATGGTGGGTGTGGAGCGGTATCCGCGCGCCAGGCGCGACTTCCAATCTCGAGACGATGACCTCCATCGTATCCGAACCGGTGAGGTCCGCGCGGTTGAGCTCGGTCCGGGAGACACCGTCCTGAGCCAATGCCGCTGGGGCGATGATCAGCCAAGCGGCGCAGATCGCAGCGCCGGTCGTGGTGCGAACCGCCCCTTTGCCGGTTCCAATTGCTCGTGCGAGCCGATCCCGCATTGGCCCTTCCCTATTCAGCCGCCTGCGCCGGCCCATAGCCAAGCTGGGCATTGAGCTTGTGAATGAGGTCGATCGCCGCCTCCGCGATCACCGTGCCCGGCGGGAAGATCGCGGACGCGCCGGCCTTGTAGAGCGCATCGTAGTCCTGGGGCGGGACCACGCCGCCGACCACGATCATGATGTCCTCGCGGCCCTCATCGGCCAGTGCCTTTTTCAGCGCCGGAACCAGCGTCAGATGACCGGCGGCAAGCGATGACACGCCGACCACATGAACGTCGTTTTCCACCGCCTGCCGGGCTGCCTCGTCCGGCGTCTGGAAAAGCGGCCCAATATCGACGTCGAAGCCGAGATCGGCAAAGGCGGAGGCGATCACCTTCTGGCCGCGGTCGTGGCCGTCCTGACCCATTTTCGCGACCAGAATGCGCGGCCGCCGGCCGTCATTGTCTTCGAAGGTCTCAACCAGATCCTGGACCTTGTCCATGGTGCCGGACATCGCGCCCGCCTCCCGTTTATAAACACCGGCGATGGATTTGATCTCGGCCTTGTGCCGGTCGAACACCTTCTCCATCGCCAGCGAAATCTCGCCGACGGTCGCCATGGCGCGGGCCGCCTTCACGCTGAGGTCGAGGAGGTTGCCCTCACCGGTTTCAGCGCATGCGGTCAAGGCGGCAAGCGCGGCCTGCGTGCCGGCCTCGTTCCGCTCCGCCCGGAGCCGTTCCAGTTTCTCGATCTGCCGCGCCCGCACTTCCGCGTTATCGACTTTCAGAACGTCGATCGGCGGCTCGGTATCCGGCTTGTACTTGTTGACGCCGACCACCGTCTGGGTGCCGCTGTCGATCCGGGCCTGGGTCTTGGCCGCGGCCTCTTCGATCCGCAGCTTCGGAATGCCCTTTTCGATCGCCTTGGCCATCCCGCCGAGATCCTCGACCTCGCGGATATGCGCCATCGCCTTTTCGGCCAGATCGGCGGTCAGCTTCTCGACATAGAACGACCCGCCCCAGGGATCGATCACCTTGGTGGTGCCGCTTTCCTGCTGAAGGAACAGCTGCGTGTTGCGGGCGATGCGCGCGGAAAAGTCGGTCGGCAGCGCAAGCGCCTCGTCGAGCGCGTTGGTGTGCAGCGATTGGGTATGGCCTTGTGTGGCCGCCATGGCCTCCACACAGGTCCGGATCACGTTGTTGAAGACGTCCTGGGCGGTCAACGACCAGCCGGAGGTCTGCGAATGGGTCCGCAGGGAAAGGGACTTGGCGTTTTTCGGCGCGAAGTTCTCCCGCATCAAGGTCGACCAGATCAGCCGGGCGGCCCGCAGTTTCGCCACTTCCATGAAGAAGTTCATGCCAATCGCCCAGAAGAACGACAGGCGCGGCGCGAAGGCGTCGATGTCCATGCCCGCCGCGACGCCCGCACGGGCATATTCGATGCCATCGGCGATGGTGTAGGCCAGTTCCAGATCGGCCGTCGCCCCGGCTTCCTGCATGTGGTAGCCGGAGATGGAGATGGAGTTGAACCGCGGCATGTTCTTCGACGTGAAGCCGAAAATATCGGAAATGATCCGCATGGAGTGTTTCGGCGGATAGATGTAGGTGTTGCGGACCATGAACTCCTTCAAAATGTCGTTCTGAATGGTCCCGGAGAGGTCCTTTTGCGCAACGCCCTGCTCTTCCGCTGCCACGATGTAGAGCGCGAGAACCGGAAGCACCGCCCCGTTCATGGTCATGGACACGCTCATCTTGTCGAGTGGAATACCCGAAAACAGCGTCCGCATGTCATAGATGGAATCGATCGCAACGCCCGCCATGCCCACGTCCCCGGCGACACGCGGATGGTCGCTGTCATAGCCCCGGTGTGTGGCCAGGTCGAAGGCCACGGACAGCCCCTTTTGTCCGGCGGACAGATTGCGCCGGTAAAACGCGTTGGATTCCTCGGCCGTTGAAAAGCCGGCATATTGGCGGACCGTCCACGGCTGCTGGACATACATGGTCGGATAGGGCCCGCGCAGAAACGGCGCCAAACCCGGCCAGGTGTCGAGATGCCTCAGGGCCGCGATATCGGCGGCCCCGACGACCGGCCGGACATCGATGCTCTCAGGCGTCGTCCAGGCCGTGGCGCCCTCCCCGGCCGTTGCCGGATCAACCGTTCCGCGATAGCCGATTTTGGAAAAATCCGGAATCTTGCTCATGAGCTTGCCTCCGAAGTTGCCGGCTCCTGCCGCCCTGCCGCATCAATGCCCGTATATTCATGGGTGCGCGCTAGAAGCTCAAGTAGGTCGGCCCCGGCATGGACAAAGGTGTCGACGCCCGCGGCCCGCCATTTCGCTTCATCATCGCCGGGCTTTCCGGCCAGGTAAAGGTGCGATACACCGGCCCGTTTCAAGAGCCGGGCGGCCGGTTCCGCCTGTTCGGCGTAAATCCGGTCGGACGATACCAGACACGCCACGGTCGCGCCACTTGCGCGAAACGCTTCTCCCAGTTCCGCCTCGGAAGCTACCGGTTCCCCGCCCGTGCTGGCCAGACCACCGGCCGCGAACGCGTTCTTCGTCCACGTCGCCCGCGCCGTGAATTCCGATACAGGACCCAGACACGCCAAAAACACGGTGGGGCGCGCACCGAGCGCCTTCGTCGCGCGGTCCGCCGTTTGCCGAAGGTGTTCGAACGGTTCGGCGACCCGTCCACGCGTCAAAGGGCGAATTTGCACAGCCGGCACCTGCGAACTGTTTCCATAGCGAATGAAGCCGGCGATCCGCGCGCCATTCAGGAGTTCGTGCCGCATGGCCGAGAACCTCGCGCCATCCGAAGGCTCCGGGACCGAACGTTGATCGACGATTTCATCAAGATCGGATCCGGCGGAGGCCAGTACCGCGACCGGCTTCTCATTCAGATCCGGAAACTCGCTGACGCCTGTGACCGCCCGCTTGCGGCGGGCAACGTCACGGGACCGCGCTTGTGCGGTCGCCGCAATGCGGTCTTGAACGGCACCGCTTTCCAGGGCGGCGAACATACCGCCCGCCCGTTCGATGTCCTGGAACATGTCCCAGGCCGCGGCGGCCATGTCCTCCGTCCGTGCCTCGACCGCGCCCGATCCGGCGGACGGATCGGCAACCTTGTGCAGATTGCTTTCCTCCATCAAGATCGACTGGGTGTTGCGGGCCAGGCGCCGCGCGAAAGAATCCGGCACACCGATTGCCTGTGTATGCGGGAGCACGGTGACGCTGTCGGCACCGCCGACACCGGCGCCAAACACCGCAACGGTGTTGCGCAACAGGTTCACCCAGGGATCGTTCATGGTCAGCATGCGAAACGAGGTTTGCATGTGCAGTTTCATCGGTGTGGGCGTCAAGCCGCACGCGTCCTGGATCTCGGCCCACAAGCGCCGCGCCGCCCGTGCTTTTGCGATCGTTCCGATCTGATCGGCCTCGGCTGCCAGCGTGAAACCGAACCTCTCCGGCCATTGGTCCAAGGGGACCGGCGTCTTTTCCATGCACCTTAGAAACGCGAGCGCGGATGCCATGACGCAGGCGAGCTCTTCGACCTGGCCGGCGCCAAAATCATGCCAGATGCTCCCATTTGGTTCAAAGACGCGGACCGCTGCGCTGCTTGCGACTACGCCGCAGGCGACATCCTGGACGCGGGCTTCAACCTCCGCCAAGGACAGCCGGAAACGGCCGGTCACGCAAAGCCAGCTCAGGTAGTCGATACCCGCGTGGAGATCGACGCTGTCCGGGTCGATGCCCTTTTTGTCCAGATAGGCCATCATCAGGGCAAGCTGTGAGCCGCTTTCATGACCCGCTTCCAGCCGCAGCGTCACCAGATCGAGGATAACGCCATCCAGAAGCCTTTCCATGCCGGCAAGGTCATCGATCCGAACGCCCTGTTCGCCAGAGATGGACGAACTCGTGTACAAAAGTTCCAGGCCGCCGGCCCCACCGGCAAGGTCATCCAATATCTGCGCGTTCGCGGCGGAGACGTCGGGATGGTCGATCCGCTGAATGACCGTCCACGGCTGGCTCGCCCCGCGACCGGCCTGGGCCACGACATCCTCCCGCCGGCCATAAAGCGGCTCCACTTTAAGGCCGTCTTCAGTTTGCGTTGTAAGCCGCGCGCGGTCGCCGCCCTTCAGGGCCGCATCGACAGCGGCAAGCCAGGTCGCCTCGTCGGCGGACAAAAACGCTTCCGGTACACTGAGGGTGGGTGTTTCGGTCATCGTCGTCTCCCGTTGCCACGTTTTAGTCCCGATGCCGGAACAAAGGCAACTCAGCCGATTGGTTAAGATACCCCGGCACAGCAAACACAGATGCAAGCATTGGCTGAAGGATCGGCGCCACCGGACCGGTCGCGTTCGGAGGCAGGCCCTGTGGACGAATTGGAGGCGCATGTCGTGAGACAAGAGGCAAGAGATGGCGGGAAACGACCCGCAGAGCGTATCGGCGCTACGGTCAAGGGGCGTTTCATGCCAGATCGACGTCTCCTGTCTCACCCCAAGGGCCTGGCCCGCATCGCCCAATCCCGGCGCACATCCGTCTTGATGATGGGTGCGCATCACCTGCGCCGGATGTCCTTGATCTTGTCCGATGCGTTTCCCGGCGACATGCATCTCCAACTCGTCCACAGGGCCTAGGACTCAACGAATACCTTCGCGCACCGGATTAGATGTATAGACGAACCATTTTTCGGTGAATAATTCGTCCGAAGGCAAACTTTCTGGCGTGAAAAGCAAAATCACGCTGATTTCCCCATTGGTATGATCGTCAATTATATTGTAGCCTGTAGCAGCTACCGCATGGGAAATTTTATACCCATTATTGCAGGTTGCCACTGAGGACATGGTCACCGAAGAAAGGAAATCCTGAATACTGTAAACCCATCGGTGAGCCGCTTCAACAAAGCGCAACAGCGCACGGGGCGGGCAAAACAAAAGCAATCAACGATTGCGCCAATAACGGATGTGCACAATGCTTGATCAAATCGAAATTAAGAACAAACTGCGCGCCATTTCCGAGGCGAGCGCCGCCCATCATGTCTTGGATATTCTGGAATCCAATCTGCGGCGCATGGGAGCGACCCATATTCTTATCACGGGCCTTCCCATGCCCAACCGGCCAATTGACAGTCTCGTCCACCGTTTCCGCTGGCCGGACCAGCGAAATGACGGCATTGAGAGCACGTCACTGTCGGCCCATGACAGCGCCTTGATGCTGGGCCTGGCGTCCAATAGGGCGATGGTGTGGACCATCTCCGCGGGGGATATGGATCATTCGGACCTCCTGGCCGCGGCCGGCGAAGGCAACCAGATCATTATAATTCCGGTCACTGAGCTTCACCCCTTCCAGGCGTTTGTTTTCGCGAGCGGCCCCTCTCTCCAAGCAAGCAAGTTTGAGCTCGCTGGTTTGGAAGTCATGGCGGCTGCCGCGTTGTCAAGGCTCCGTGATCTCGGCGTCATCTCAGGCCAGCGTCCCGGTGCGTTGTCGACCCGGGAACGCAAGGTTCTGGAACTGACGGCCTATGGCAAAACCGCCAGCGAAATCGCGGACCTTCTTGAGATTTCCCAGCGCACGGTTCATGCGCATCTGCAAAATGCCAGCGTGAAGCTGAACGCATCGAACAAGACCCATACGGTGGTCGAGGCGTTGCGCTACGGGCAAATCCGCGTCTGACACGGATCACCTTTGCGGGTGGCGGGGCTGTCCAAAGCCGTGCCACCGCGCGGGGTCAAAGAACCCGCCACAAAACGGACCGTTGGCCTGGCAAGGCGAGGACGGCCATCCCGGTTGAACGGCGCACGGCCCGCGTGATCACGGTCTCTTCCGCATAAACGGCGGCCGGCCGTAGGTAGGTGTCTTGCGGATAATTTTTGGCGGAATTTTCAAGGAACCTTATGCGCTGACGCGTCCAGGTGCCTCCGGACGCGTCAATACTCACTGCTCAAAAAGATTGTCCCGGCGCCAGAGCCATCAGTAGGTCATCACCGGATCAAGGTTCTTGGCCTGATCGACCCATTTCGTGACCTGAGCCTCGCCGGGCACCTGGCGAACCAGTTTCTTGTCCTCATTGACTTCGGCCATCTTCGCGGCCAAGTTCGCCGCGTTCCGGTGCTTGAGTTCCTTTACCGTGTCGACACCGGCCGCTTCAAGAAGCTCCGAATACTCCTCCCCGACGCCGCTGATGCGCATCAGGTCAGCCATGTTGGCCCATTTGAGGACGCGCTTGGAATCGATCCCGGTTTTGTCCGCAATGTCTTTCCGGCCCTTCGGATCCTTGGCCATTCCCAGGTAATCCTCGGTCGTCTTGATGCCCAGGGCGGCCAATTTCTCTGCGTAAGCTGGCCCTATCCCTTCAATTTCGACAATTGAATACGACATCTTAATTAGTCTCCTTGCAGCCGAACCTTGCGAACCGGGGGTGCTCAGACAATCTGGTTCAGGCCCGGAATTTGCGAAATCACTTCGTTTACAACGTCATCCCCGGCTTTTTCCTTAGCATAGGAAACCAGTTCCTTTGTAACGGATTGTACATTGTCCATGGACAGGCCGGCGGAGGTGAGTTCATTCAACACGGCCATCGTGCCCATACCGCCGCCCATCATGCCGGAGAGGCCGGAGAGCAAACCACCGCCGGCTTGACCTTCGCGTTCGGCCACCAGTTCCGACGCGCCAGGCAACGCATCGAAAATCTCCTGCATTTTGTCACTTGGGCCTTCCTTGTTGAGAAATCCCAATATGATGGCAATCGCTTCTCGGGCCTGGTCGATATCGATCCCCGCAGCTTCGGCAATCCGCTTGATCAGTTCATCCATCCTGGGCTCCTGGAATAGGCTGTTATTGGCTGGCCGCACATTGATAGGCAGCCCATGTCGCTATACGGCACGCGATCCGCCGCGTCGACGGTGACATTCGGCAAAAGGAGTGCTTTCTTACCCTTGGGCATGCGGGAAGATTCTTGAAGGCGGGCCTGGCCTGAGCCGCGTCTCGCCGGAGATTGTCCCCATGCGCGAACATCTGGTCGGCTTTTTACTCCCCGTGACCGCACCTGAAACAGTGAAACGGATTAAACGTGCCTAAGGACAACAAGATCTTTATCGGCGGCGGCCAGCAAGACGCCTGGCTCGATTTGAAACGCGCCAATCGCCACGGGTTGATTGCAGGCGCGACCGGAACCGGCAAGACGGTTTCCCTTCAGATCCTGGCGGAAGGATTTTCCAACGCCGGTGTTCCGGTGTTTTGCTCCGACATCAAGGGGGATCTGGCCGGCTTGGCCATGGCCGGGACGGAGAAGGATTTTCTGGAAAAGCGGGCCGCGGATATCGGCCTCGGCGACAGCTATGTCTACACAGCGTATCCGGCTGTGTTCTGGGACCTGTTGGGCGCACAGGGCCACCCGGTCCGGACCACGATTTCGGAGATCGGTCCGCTTCTGCTCGCCCGGCTTCTTGAGCTCAATGACACCCAGGAAGGCGTTCTCAACATCGCGTTTGAATTGGCCGACGACGAGGGCCTTTTGCTTCTCGACTTGAAGGACTTGCGCGCCATGCTGGCCTATGTCGCCGAAGAGGCGGCAAACCTTTCCAAACACTATGGAAATGTTTCCAAGGCCTCGATCGGGGCCATTCAGCGCCGCCTCCTTGTGTTGGAACGCCAGGGCGCGGAGCAGTTCTTCGGCGAGCCGGCGCTTGATATCCGGGATTTTCTGCGCACCGCGCCCGACGGACGGGGCATGGTCAACATTCTGGCAGCGGACAAACTGATGACCGCGCCCCGGCTCTACGCGGTGTTCCTTCTCTGGCTGCTTTCCGAACTCTTCGAGGAACTTCCGGAGGTCGGGGATCCGGACAAGCCGAAGCTCGTGTTCTTCTTCGACGAGGCGCATTTGTTGTTCAACGACGCGCCCAAGGCGCTGGTCGAAAAGGTCGAGCAGGTGGTCCGGCTGATCCGCTCCAAAGGCGTCGGCGTTTACTTCGTCACGCAGAACCCGCTGGATGTTCCCGAAACCGTGTTGGCGCAGCTTGGCAACCGGATCCAGCACGCGCTCCGCGCCTTCACGCCCCGCGACCAAAAGGCGGTTCGGGCCGCGGCCGAGACCTTCCGTCCCAATCCGGACCTCGACACCGAACGCGTTATCATGGAACTGGGCGTCGGGGAGGCTCTGGTGTCCACGCTTGAAGGCAAGGGCATCCCCTCGATCGTGCAGCGCACCTTGATCCGGCCGCCGGGCTCGCGCCTTGGCCCGGTCAAGAAAGGCGAACGGCGCGAGCTCATCCAGTCAAGCGCGGTCTTCGGCCTCTACGAGCGCTCGAAAGACCGCGTTTCGGCTTACGAGATGCTGGCGCAGCGGGCCGAGGACGAATTGCGGCAGGAAGAGCGGCGACAGGCGGAGGAAAAACGCGACTGGGACAAGCATGGCGAGCCCCGGCGGACCCGCACCGGTTTCCAGCTTCCCGATTTCGGCCGTGATGACCGGCCACGATCCAGCAGCCGCAAGGCGGCCGGCCGCCGGCGCCGGTCGCGCGACACCGCTTTGGAGGCCGGTCTGAAATCGGCCGCCCGCAGTTTTGGAAGTTCGCTCGGCCGGGCTCTCGTCCGCGGCATGCTGGGGTCGTTGAAAAGAGGGTTTTGAC
This sequence comes from Roseibium sp., assembly GCA_017643215.1. Lineage (GTDB taxonomy): Bacteria > Pseudomonadota > Alphaproteobacteria > Rhizobiales > Stappiaceae > Roseibium. Next base: position 182,026 of record JAEPNV010000009.1, read on the forward strand.
GACCTTTCGGATGCCGGCAGGAGATCACCCGGAACACGCGTCGAAGGGCGTTGCGGGCCGGTTTCGTGCACGGCAGTTTCAATTTGCGCTTTTTGGGTGCTTGTGGCCTTTTAGGCGTTCTCTTCGGGACCACCCGATTCCATGAATACACCCATTCCAAGGATGCGCGATGAGCACCATCGACACTGTCCTCGCGCGGATTGACGCCGATCTGGACACCAGCCTTTCCCGCCTGTTTGAGCTCTTGAAGATCAAGAGCATTTCGACCGATCCCGCTTATGCCGCCGAGTGCCGAAGCGCGGCCGGCTGGCTCGCCAAGGAACTCAGCGACATAGGGATCGCGGCGAGCGTGCGCGACACGGACGGCCATCCGATGGTCGTCGGACACTGGAAAAATGGCAAGCCGGGGCCGCATGTCCTGTTTTACGGCCACTACGATGTGCAACCGGTCGACCCGATCGACCTGTGGCATCGGGATCCGTTCGAACCGTCCGTGCTCACCCGCGAGGACGGGTCCAAGATCATCGTTGCCCGCGGCGCATCCGATGATAAAGGCCAGCTCATGACCTTCGTCGAAGCGGCCCGTGCCTACATGGCGGTCACTGGCGATCTGCCGGTCGATGTCAGCATCCTCCTAGAGGGCGAGGAAGAAACCGGCTCTCCGTCCCTGCACCCGTTTTTGGAAGCCAACCGGGACGAACTGACCTGCGATCTTGCTCTCGTCTGCGACACGAGCATGTGGGACGCCGATACGCCGGCCATCTCGGTGATGCTGCGCGGCCTTGTTGGCGACGAGATCACCGTCAGAGCCGCGAGCCGGGATCTGCATTCGGGCCACTATGGCGGATCAGCGCAAAACCCGAACCACATTGTCGGTGCGATCATCGGCGGGCTTCACGACGACGCCGGTCGCATCACACTGGACGGCTTTTACGACGGCGTGATCGAAATGCCCGACGACGTGATGGCGACCTGGAACGCGCTCGGGTTTTCCACCGATGTGTTTTTGGGCGACATCGGACTGAAAACCCCGCGCGGCGAAACCGGCCGGCTGCCACTGGAACACATCTGGACGCGCCCGACCGCGGAGGTCAACGGCATGTGGGGCGGCTATACCGGCGCCGGCTCAAAGACCGTCATTCCGGCCGAGGCGCACGCCAAGTTCACCTTCCGTTTGGTCGGCGACCAGGACCCGGACAAGATCCGTGCGGCGTTCCGCTCATATGTGCACTCCAAGATCCCCGGGGACTGCAGCGTCGAGTTCAAGGACCATGGCGGCAGCCCGGCCCTGCGTCTCGACTTCAACATGCCGGCCCTCGAAAAGGGCAAAAAAGCCCTCCAGGACGAATGGGGCAAGGACGCGGCGCTGATCGGCATGGGTGGTTCGATCCCGATCGTCGGCGATTTCAAGCGCATGCTTGACATGGATACCTTGCTGATCGGCTTTTCCCTGGAAGACGATCAGATCCACTCGCCGAATGAAAAATACAACCTGGCTTCCTTCCACAAGGGCATCCGCTCCTGGGCGCGCGTGCTCGATGAACTGTCCAGGCGTTGATCCCTTGGCAGTCGTCTTAGCCCGGCCCGCCAACGAGGGCGAGAGGAGAGCGGAGTGAACTCCATCTGTGTGTTTTGCGGCTCCAGCGGCGGGTCGCGGACCGCTTATGCGGACGCGGCGCGCGACACCGGCCGGACCATCGCCGACGCCGGACTGACGCTGGTTTATGGCGGTGCCGATGTCGGTCTGATGGGGCTTGTCGCCGACGCGGCTCTGGCGGCCGGAGGTGACGTTGTGGGCATCCTGCCGGCCGCCTTGAAGGACAAGGAAATCGGCCATAACGGCCTCACCGAACTGCATGTGGTCGGTTCAATGCATGAACGCAAGGCGATGATGGCCGACCGCTCCGATGCGTTCATGGCGCTTCCGGGGGGAACTGGAACTTTGGAGGAAATATTCGAGGTCTGGACCTGGGGCCAACTGGGCCTTCATCAAAAACCGTGCGGGCTTTTGAACACAGGTGGTTTTTACGACAGCCTTATCCGCTTTCTGGATCACCAGACGGCGGAAGGTTTCATGAAGCCGGAGATGCGGACCATGGTCCAGGTCGCCGAAACGCCGGCGGATTTGATCGCCAAATTCCGCGCCTATACGCCGCCATCGACCCCAAAATGGATCCGGCCGGAAGACACCTGACATCGGATCAGGAGACGTCGGCGCTTTGCCGTTTCATGATGCGGAGCAATTAATCTGCCAAATCCGATTGGGGCCGGTTCAATCCGCGCGGTTTTTGGTCTATGTCCCGGCACAATGAAAAAGAAAAATCGGGCTGACGTTTTGGTGTTTAAGCATTTTACTCATCTGGGATTGGCCGGATTGGGCCTAGCGCTTTTGGCGGCCTGTTCGCCGACCGCGGGCGGACCGGGGGCTTTACAAGGCGCGCGGACGTCGAACCTCACTCTGGTACAGATTTCAGAGGATCGTGTCGGCGGGATCACTGCCGAGACGACCTATGGCCGCAAGGCTATCGAAGCGGCCCTGCCCGGCTTTACCACCGAGGGCATTCAAACGGCGGTGGAAGAGCGGACCGAGTGGGCCCTTGCGGCCTTCAATTCCGACGGCTTCCAGGTGCTTCAGGTGTTCAAGGGCACGAACGGCAAGGTCCGGACGGTGCATGGCGTCACGCACCATCTGGAAGGCCCCAATGCCGAGCGCATCGGCATGACCTTTGCCGAAGTCGGCACCCGGCGCGGCGACTGCCGTGCGGGCCGGTCGCTCTGGCGCGGCATGGCCATTTGCAAATCAAAGGGCCATGACACCGTGTCGCTGGTCTACGCGATCCCGCAATACGATGGCCCGTTCGACCGGCTTGCGCCGGCTGGCGAACTGAAAGGCGCCATGCTTCAACGGATCATCTGGACACCGGGGAATTAACCGCGACTTTGCCGACCGGACGCCAGACGGACCGCGCGCCGCCGCGCTTTTCCAAAAAATCCTCAACCGCGAAATTCAGCATCAGCGCCCGGTCGCGGATCCCGGGCAACGCTTTCACGTCGAGGCCGGTCCATGGCAAAAATGGATTGCGGCGCATGTGCCAGTGCAACTCGGTCCGTACAGTCCGCTTCGGCGACGGCGTGCGCCCGTGGAATGCGAATGTATCAGCGACAACCAGCGTGTTTTCTGGAACCGTCATCTTCACCGGCTGAGGCAGGTTCAGCTTCTCCAGCTCATCAGGCCGGATCCGGAACGAGCCGCTGGCGTGATGGGAACGCGGATCCTCGGCGGCGGTCAGGGAACATTGATACTCCCATTTGAGCCGCTCAGGCGTCAGGCGGTGCGATCCCGGCACGAAACAAAACGGCCCATCATCCTCCCCGACATCCTGCAGGAACAGCCAGGCTTTCGACGTGGCATGAAACGTGTCGGCGTGAACGTCCGACTGCGGGTCTTTGGCCGGTTCCTCGCCAGGATCGACAAGAACGGTCTGAATGAAGCAGATCGGGACGCCCCCTTGCGAGGCCGCGTAACGGATCAAATCCAGCGCACGGACGCTGTGCACGGCTTTCTCGAGTGCGGGATTGGCGGCCAGGAGGTGCGGGGGAAGCGGCGTCATGCGGGTGACGGCCTGCCCCTGGCGCATCTCCCGTGATTGGAAGGCGCCGCCAAACACTTCCCCTTTCAAGGCCCGATAAAGATCTTCGGGCAGAAAGTCTTGGATCAGGACATATCCGTTCTCGTCGAAAAACGCCCGTTCCGCCGGGTCCAGTACGGCCCCGAGCCGACGGCGGCGTGCCGCAGCAAACCGGGCCGCGATGGTGACGCGCATGCGGTGCAATCCCCACCGGTTCAGCCGTTTGCTGCCGAGCAGCGGGTTCTTTCGTGGCGATTTGTCTGTCCCGGCAATCCCGAGAATCCAGAGCGGGGCCTTCAAATAAGACAGCGGCGTCATCGCGACACCTATGGAGTTGTCAAAACAGCACCACACTACATGACGCCACGGGACATCCAAAGCGTGTTTTATCGAACCAAAGTGGCGAACAAGGGCCGTGACCTGTCGCGATTCCTCGGTTAAGCGTTGGCCATGGCCGCCCGATCCTCCGCCCCCCCTGATCCAAACCAGCTTGCCGCCGATCTGCGCGGCGGCAACCGAGCCGCGCTCGCGCGGGCCATCACGCTGGTAGAGTCGCGTAAACCCGAACACCGCGCAATCGCCCGATCGCTCATCCAGGACCTGTTGCCGCTGACGGGCCGGGCCCACCGGATCGGCATTACCGGTGTGCCCGGGGTCGGCAAATCGACGACAATAGATACGCTCGGCTCCAACCTGACCGCCGCCGGACACAAGGTGGCGGTGCTCGCGGTGGATCCTTCGTCCACCCGGACCGGCGGCTCGATCCTGGGTGACAAAACGCGGATGGCCCGGCTGGCCGTCGACCGGAACGCGTTCATCAGGCCCTCCCCGTCCGCCGGGACGCTCGGCGGCGTGGCGGCCAAAACGCGCGAAACCATGCTTTTGTGCGAGGCCGCCGGTTTCGACATCATCCTGGTGGAGACCGTTGGTATCGGCCAGTCGGAAACCACCGTCGCCGACATGGTCGATTTCTTTCTCGTCCTGATGCTGCCGGGGGCCGGCGATGAACTGCAAGGCATCAAGAAGGGCGTTCTGGAAATCGCCGACATGATCGCGGTCAACAAGGCGGATGGCGACGGAGCGCTGCGGGCACGCTCCGCAGCCTCGGACTACCGTGCGGCCCTGCACATCCTGGCGCCGAAATCCCCCACATGGCTGACCCCGGTCATCACCATCTCCGGCCTCACCAATGAAGGCCTCGACACCCTTTGGCAGCAGATCGAAACGCATCGAACCAAAATGACCGCCACCGGTGAATGGCAGACCCGGCGCGCCGACCAGCAGGTCGCGTGGATGTGGGACATGCTGCAGCAGCGGATGATGGACGCACTCAAGCATGGCCATCGGACCGGACAGCGGTTGAAGGACCTTGAAACCTCGGTCCGGCGCGGCGAAACGGCCGTGTCGGTCGCCGTGGAAGAACTCGCCAGCCTGATTGGAGTGTGAGAATGGCCGGGCCGACCAAAACCCTGCTTGTCACGGGCTTCAACGGCTTTCCGGGCATGCCGGTCAATCCGACCGCGCGGCTGATGGAGCGGCTCCCAAAGCGGCTTCCCGACCAGGTTCACGGGGTCCGGCTGGACTATCTGGTGCTGCCCCCGGTCTGGGCGGACCGGATGCCCGTGATTCAAGCGCAGATCGCGAAGATCAGTCCGGATGCGGTTGTCCATCTCGGGGTCGACGGCAAGCGCCGGCAGATCAACATCGAAACACGTGCGGTCAACCAGGCCTCACAGATCCGGGCGGACGCGGCTGGCAGACGGCATGCCCGCGCGGTGCTCGACCCCGGAGGATCGGCCGTCCGGACCGCGACCTTGCCGGTCCGCGCGATCCGCGCCGCCGTGGCACGGTCCGGGGCACCGGCCGCGCTATCCGCCAACGCCGGAGATTATCTTTGCAACGCGGTCTTTTGGGATACGCTCGGTGCCGGGATTCCCGCCGTGTTCGTGCATGTTCCGGCGCTGCCACGCGGGCGCGCCGAACAGCGGCCCTCTTATCACGCCGTGGAAAACGCGGCCGTCAACATTTTAAGAGACCTTGCCATGCGCTTGTGACCGCGTGCCCCGCGGTAATCCGGCACTCACATGTTCCTCACGGCAAAGTTGCTTGGCCGGATCCGCGTATCGCCCCAACTGTTAGCGTGGAACACGGGCTGATGTCTTATCTGCCCGGTCGTGGTCAGGCAGAATTATGGACGGGAAATGATGATGAGCATCTTGTTGCGCGGCAGTCTCCTCAGCGTCTTTGCAGTGGCCTTTGCAGCCCTCCTCACCCTCGGGACCCAAACGGTGGAGGCCAAGGGCACGCTTGCGGCAAGCGGTTATGATCCCGTGTCCTATTTCAGTGGCCGGCAGCCAGTGAAAGGCCAGGCGGGTATTACGGCGCGCCACGACGGTTTGACCTACCGGTTCGCATCGGCAGAAAACAGGGATCGTTTCCTGGCCAATCCAGGCAAATTCGCGCCGCAGTATGGCGGGTATTGTGCTTTTGGCGTGTCCCGCGGTTACAAAGTCGGCGTCGATCCGCTGGCGTTTAAGGTCGTTGACGGCAAGCTGTACCTCAACTACTCGCGCCAGATTCAACGCCAGTGGAACCGTGATGTTCCCGGCCACATCGCGCGCGCTGACAGCAATTGGCCGGATCTCAAATAGGTTCTGCGACCGGCGGCATGAACAGAATGCGCTCCACCTGTGTGATGATGTCATCCGCATAGTCGGTTGAGCGGCCGGCCCGGCCCAAAACACGAAATCCGAGATAAAGGGCGACCAGGCTCCGAGCGGTCGCGCGGAGCATTTGCTCTTCCTCTGCCGTGCCCATATCGCGGAGCGCGGCTGCGATCCCGTTTTCCAGCCGGGCAAACATGGCGGACAACCGGCCTTCCACGTCCTTGTCCTGCGCCGCGCGGTCGACGGCCGCATTGCACAGGAAGCAGCCCTGCCGGTCGCCTGTATTCGCCGCCGCATCGGCCACGTGCCGGAACAGATTCAGGATCCGTTCCTGCCCTGGGCCGCCGGCTGGATCACTCAGCGTCTGCGCCGTCGGCGCGATGACGTTTTTTGCATAAAGATCAAGCGCGGCCAGATAAAGCGAGTGTTTGTCGGAAAAGGCCTTGTAAAACGAACCCTTGGTGATCCGCATACTCGTCAGAAGCTCGCTGATCGAGGCGTCCTCATAGCCTTGATCCCAAAACACCGACATGGCGGTTTCAAGCGCCTTTTGTGTGTCGAATTCCCTCGGCCGGCCCATGGGTTTCCTTTTTCCGCCTCACTCTGTGCTCACGCGACGCTCACCGCGATGTGTTTTGTACCAATCGGTTCCGAATGATAGGTTTCAGGCATCGGGTATATCCGGATCAGCGCTCGCGCGATTTGGAACCGATTGGAACACTAAATGGAACGAAACTCAAATCCGGCGGATCTCACAAGATCCAGATGACAGGGAGATTGTTCAATGATGAAACTTTTTAAAGGCGCTTTTGCCGCGCTGTTGATGATGGTGGGGGCAACGGTCAGCGCGCTGGCTGCCGGCGCCGATGTCAACACCACCGTGACGGGCCTGGCGCTGCGCGGCTTTGATCCGGTGTCCTATTTCACCGCCGGCGCGCCGCAATCGGGCGACGTCAACATCACCGCTGAGTACAACGGCGCGACCTACCGGTTCACGACGGAAGCCAATCGCGACACCTTCAAGTCCGATCCGGCCAAATACGCGCCGCAATATGGCGGTTTTTGCGCCTTTGGCACCGCGATGGGCTTCAAGTTCGACGGCGATCCGCATGTGTGGAAAATCGTCGACAACAAACTCTACCTGAACCTTTCTGAAGGCGTTCAAAAGCGCTGGAATGAGGATGTCCCGGGTTTCATCGCGACCGCCGATACCAAGTGGACCGACATCAAGGACACCGCCCCTTCCGACCTTCAATAAACAACTGGAAATGACAAAAACGCCGGGGGCATCCGCCCCCGGTTCGACTGCTGACAATGCCCAGTCTTTCCGTCGTCATCCTCGGACAATGTTCCGAGGACCCATAAAAATCAGAGCGTTATGGATGCTCGGGACAGGCCCAAGCATGACTGCCGAAAGACAATCTGGTTTGTCAGCGGTCTGGCCGGGGGCACCCGCCTCCGGTTTTTTGTTGCCGAAAACTCAATGACGGCCTTTGTGCGGTAGAACATCCCGGTGTTCGGCCAGGAAATGGCGCAGGGCCATGAAGAGTTCCCGGGCATGCGCGCGGTCGCCGCGGTTCAGCGCATCCCGGATATCGTCCTCGATCATCGCCTTGATCCGTTCCGGACCCTTGGGCTGATGCATCAAATAAGCGCCCAGCGCGACGGCCGCGATTTCCGGAATGTGCTCGTGCTCGGCAAGCGCCAGAATTTCCGCCTCGTCCAATCCGCTGAGGCCGATGCAATCATCGATCGTGATCATGCTGCCTCCTCCCAAGTTGATTTTTACGCAGTCTAACAAAGTGCACGCAGTGCTCTTTTGATCGGAATCAACTGCTGAAATGGAATTCACGAGCCGACGCACCCGAAACCGGCATAGGCCTTGCTGCGTGCTGACATGAATTCGGACGCAAGTCCCGAAACGGCACAAAGTCAAGCAAGGTTCGACGTGAAACAGACAAAAGCGGGGACACTCAGCCGGCGCGCGCTTTTGGCCGGTGCGGCGCTGTGCCTTTCCGGGACAACGGCCAACGCCTTGATCAAGGTTGCCGAAATGCGCGGCTCAATCGACGCGGCGGACCTTGGCCTGTTTCCGAATGCGTCCACGGACCAGACCCAGACGTTTCAAGCGGCCGTCAACCGCGCTGTTGAAAACGGCCGCGCCCTGTTCCTGCCGGCCGGCACGTATCCGGTCGCCAATTTGCGGTTTCCCTCCGGAACCCTGATCGTCGGCGTGCCGGGCCGGACCCGCCTGGTCTATCAGGGCGGCGGCGGTCTGCTTGCCCGCGCCGAGGGCGTCAACAATATCGGATTGACCGGCCTTATCTTCGACGGCGCCAACCGGTCGATCGGCGATCTCACGGAAGGACTCCTGCATTTCATCGGCGTGCGGAACCTGTCGATCACCAATTGCGAAATCGCCGGCTCGACCCGGTCAGGGCTTTTGATGGACCGCTGTTCCGGGCACGTGGAAAACTGCCGAATATCCGGCGCCGCCGAGGCGGGCCTACGTTCCAACGAGGCCGCCGGTCTTGCGATCACCGGCAATACGGTGACCGATTGTGCCAATGGCGGCATTTGGGTGCACCGCTGGACAGACGGTGAGGACGGCACGCTCGTTTCCGGCAACCGGGTCGAGCGGATCGGTGCCAAGTATGGTGGCACCGGCCAGTTCGGAAACGGCATCAACGTGTTCCGCGCCGATGGCGTGGTGATCTCCAACAACCGGGTCGCCGACTGCGCGTTTTCCGCGATCCGGTCCAATGCCGGCTCAAATGTGCAGATCCTCGGAAATTCCTGTCTGCGCTCCGGCGAATGCGCCATCTATTCCGAATTCGGCTTTCAGGGCGCGGTGATCTCCAACAATCTGATCGACGGCGGGACGATGGGCGTGTCCATCGCCAACTTTCTGGACGGCGGGCGCCTTGCCGTGTGCTCGGGAAACATCATCCGAAACATAACCGATGTCGGGCCCTATCCGCCCGAAGTTGCCGGTTTCGGGATCGGGATCGCCGCCGAAGCCGATACGGCGGTGACCGGCAACGTGGTTGAGGGCGCACCCAAATTCGGTCTCTTGCTCGGCTGGGGCCCTTACATGCGCAACATCGTCGCCAGCCAGAATGTCGTGCGCGAATGCGGCACCGGGATCGCCGTCACCGTCGTGGAGGGCTCCGGCCCGGCGGTGATCAGCAACAACGTGGTCCAGGGCAGCCAGTCCGGCGCCATCCGCGGCTATCGCTGGCTTGAACAGTCGACCGGCGAACTCGACGGCTCGCAGGACTTTCCGAACCTGTCGATCCTGAACAACCGGATTTCCGCGTAGCTCGCGGCGATGGATCCGGCGTTTGATCGTCGATTTCCGCCGCATTTCACGCGACCAAGAACTGGCAACGTCGCTCCTTGTCCGGCCTCGCGTCCTTCGGAAGGATGGGTCCCCGCGTTCGGGGACCCATTCAAGGGTGACAACACGCACCGACCTTTCCGTCGTCATCCTCGGACAGCGCTCCGAGGATCCATATCATCCAGGGGGTTATGGATGCTCGGGACAGGCCCGAGCATGACTGCCGTAAGCTTGGGTGGTTTGCCGGCAGTCTGAAATCGGTCCCCGATCGATGAATGTCACCGGGGCCTATTCAAGGGTGACAGAACGCCGCGACCTTTCCGTCGTCATCCTCGGACAGCGCTCCGAGGATCCATATCATCCAGGGGGTCATGGATGCTCGGGACAGGCCCACTGCTGTCCGGTTTAATCCGGTTGCGGGAAGATCATTGTCAGCCCGCAATCCTCACCATGCCGCCCCGGCCCCCGAGCCGGGGCCCAGCACTTTGCGGAAGGTGTTGTTTTCCAGAACAAAATGCAGCGATTGCTGGTTCCCGGACGGCCGCTCACGCGGCCTCCGGGAAGGCACCAAATAGCCGGTCGCGCTCATGCCAGATCGCATGTCCATGCGCGTTTTGGCCGCGCAAAGTCAAATTGGTTCAATGACAGTTGCCTGCCCCTGGATTTTGAACCGGACAGCAGTGGAACAGGCCCGAGCATGACTGCCGAAAGCTTGGGTGGCTTGTCGGCAGTCTGAAATCGGTCCCCGATCGATGAATGTCACCGGGACCCATTCATCTGCAGCTTTCGAAGCTGGAAAAGCACGACAAGGCGGCCAGAAACCACCGGCCGGCCTCCGATCATGCCCAGGAAAACCGCAGTGACAGGCAGGACAGGCCACCGTCGACCTTGCGTGCTTCATGGGTCGGCACGATGACGGTGGCAAGGCCGGCCGCTTCGATCAGCGCTTTCGTCCTTGGATATCCCTCCGGAACCAGGACCAGATCGTTCACCCGGATCACATTGGCCGCATAAGTTTCGCCGCCAGGCACGATGAGAACCCTCCGGCCGGCAAAAAAACCAGTTTCAGCCATCGGCTCCGTTGCCAGGATCATACCATCACCGAGGGTCGAGCAGGCCGTTTTGAAATGAAGCACGCCGTCAGGTGTTTCACAGATCCGCGCCGAATAGCCCCATGTTTCCAAAAGGCCCTGAAACGCCTCGGCGCCTTGCCGGTCGGTGCGGGCCGACAGGCCGATCAGGATGTTATCATCGAGCGTGAGAACATCGCCGCCATCGACGAACCCAGCGCCGGGCAGGTCGATGACGGTGTCAAAACACCGCTCCAATTCTGGCCGGATTTCCCGGGCCTCTCCAACGCGGCTCACCGCCCCAGGGCGCAGCACAATCGCGCCCTCGGGCAGGCAATAGGCGGGATCCTCGACAAAACAGCTGTCGGGATACGCCTCAAGCGCCGGCAGAACCTCCACCGCCAAACCGGCCTCTTGCAAGCAATGTACATAGCGCTCATGTTCGCGGCGGAAGGCTGTTGCGTCCGGATCGCCCGCATCTTCGGCCCGCAAACCATTGGCGACGCTCTGGGCCGGGGTCCGGACGATGGCATGGGTAAACCGAAAGGAAAGGCCGGAGCGAGGCGGCATGACAGCACCTGATGGCATTGGAGCGAGTGATTTTGTCATAAGACCCGCGCGGATGACCGACGCGGAGCCATTGGCATCCTGTATAGATCGGGCCTACGCGCCGTTCAAAGCCAGAATTTCCGACCTGCCGGATGTATCGGCGGGGGTCCTGGATGACATTAAATACAACACCGTCCTTGTCGCCCTATCCGGCGATCGCGTTGTTGGGGGAGCGATCCTTGTGCTGGATGGCGAGGTTTCACACCTCACCAATATCGCCGTTGACCCGCGCTATAGCGGCCGCGGAATTGGGCGAATGCTGATCGCGCGGATCGAACAGGAAGCGCACGCCCGCGGATTTGCAAAGATCCGGCTCTCAACGCATGTCGCAATGCCAAAGAACGTTTCACTGTATCGACGTCTTGGATGGTCCGTCGATGAAACGGCCGGCAACACCGTTAAAATGAGCAAAGATATCAGAGACTTATGATGTATCTTGCGCCATCAGGTTCCTGAAATCGGCGACCGGACGGATTTCTCCGGCGCCGGTTCCACGCCGCGTCAAAACCTCCGGCTTTGCATAACGCTCAAGCACCTTGTGCTCGTCGTCATTCACATCCAGGAGACATTCCAGGACCGCGGCCATCATCGTTTCTGCGGCCCGTGTCGCCCCGTCATCGCACTTCAGCGCAATGCCAAGCCCGCGCTCGGGAACCGCCGCGCAAAACACGCCTTCCGCGCCGGTCTTCACAAACACGCGGCCGTCAAAGACCTGCATGACATCGGTGCAAAACCGGTCGGTCCCCGCGACCATAGAGGGCGCTGTCACACAGGCCCGGTAAAGGCGTTCGGCGGCCTTAGCCCGTTCGCGATCAAGACCCTCGCCCGTCCCAAACATGGCAAAGGCCCGGGCAAAGCTTTCCAGCGGGCTGGCATAGGTGGGGATCGAACATCCGTCCGACCCGCACAGATCCGGTGTCAACGTGTCACCGGTCAACTGTTCCATGACGTGGCGGACCTCCCGCTGGACCGGATGCTCGGGCTGAATGTAACCGGCCGTCGGCACGCCCATCACCCGGGCAAGCCCCAGAAAACCGGCATGTTTTCCCGAACAGTTGTTGTGGAGGGCACAGGGCTGTTCGTCCGCCCGAACGATCTTTGCTGTGTCTTCCATGCGCCTTGGCCATTGGGGCCCGCACTCCAGGGCGCCTTCGGACAATCCGGCCTTCATCAGCATCACGCGCGCGGCGTTGACATGAATGTCCTCGCCATTGTGGGACGCGCAGGCCAGCGCAAGCTCCGCATCATCGAAATCGAGCGCATCGGCGGCACCCGATTCCACCAGTGGCAAAGCCTGAAGGGCCTTGATCGCGGAGCGGGGAAAGACGCGGGCCGATGTGTCGCCGACCTGGCAAACCGCCTTTCCAGCGGCATCGACGATGGAAATGGCGCCGCGATGCCAGCTTTCGACCAAAGCCCCGCGCGTTACCTCCACAAGAACGGGATTGCTCATGACAATTGACCTTTGTGACGGCTTGTAAAACAGAATCTACCGCTACCGCGCGGCCTGCGCCGTTCGCGGTGACAGATGGGCGGACAGCCGGTCGATGGCCTCGTCGATCACGGCGTCCCTTTTGCAAAAGCAGAAGCGGATAAACCGGTCCGGCGCGTCACCGCCGTAAAATGCCGAAACCGGAACCGCGGCGACCCCAGCTTCTTCGACCAGGCGCGTGCAGGCGTCAATGTCATTGGCGCCAAAACCAAGGCCAGTGATGTCACAGGTCAGAAAATACGTCGCCGCACAAGGCAGAACGCCAAAACCCAACGCCTCCAGGCCCTTCGCCATGCGGTCGCGCTTGTCCTCCAATTCACGGGCCAGATCGGTGTAGTAGGCATCGTCCTTGGCGAGCCCATAGGCCACCGCCTTTTGAAGGTTCGGCGGGGTGGTGAAGGTCACATACTGGTGCGCCTTGGCAATCGGATCGATCAAATGCGCCGGTCCGGTGATGTAGCCGACCTTCCAACCGGTCAGCGAGAAGGTCTTGCCGGCCGAGCCGATGCGCACGGCGCGCTCGCCCATGCCGTCAAACGTCATGAGCGGCCGGTGGTGTTCGCCGCCGAACACGAGATGTTCATAAACCTCGTCACAAATCGCGTAGACGTCATGGTGCACGCACAGATCCGCGATTGCCTGCAGTTCGGCCGCTGAAAACACCTTGGCGGCCGGGTTCATCGGATTGTTGATCAGGATCGCCTTGGTCTTATCGCTGAACGCGGTTTCAAGTACGTCCAGATCGAGCGCCCAGCTCGGCGGCGTCACACGCAGCCGCACAGGAATACCGCCGGCCCGTTTCACCATCGGCAAGTAACAATCATAGAGCGGCTCGATCAAAATGACCTCGTCGCCCGGCTCCACAAGCGCCAGGATCGTGTCGGCCAGCGCTTCGGTTGCCCCGGACGTGACCAAGACCTGTGTCTGCCAGTCGACGTCAAGCCCGTAAAACCGCCCGTTGGCAGCGGCAACGGCCTTGCGCAGGTCTGGAATTCCCAACATCGGCGGATACTGGTTCGGCCCGGCCATCAATGCGTCCGCGGCGACCTTTCGGATATCTTCAGGGCCATCGACATCTGGAAATCCCTGGCCCAGATTGACCGCATCATGCGCCATGGCGAGCCGCGACATGGTTTCGAACACCGTGGTCTGAAGACCGGTGAACACCGGATTGGTGGATTTCATGGCTGTCCTCCCGGGCACGGGGCTTTTTATTGGGCGCGTGCCCAGCACCTTTAATCGCGCCTTTTACGCCCCATGCCGCGCCGCGTCGAGCGCTGGTTATGCCCTTTTGCCGCCCCGTAGCCGATGCAGTAAGTAAGTCCCATGAGAACACCCTGTCACGCGGCCGAAATGTTTCGGGGCGGACCGGGGCTGACGGGAACGGTATGCGACCATGACGAATGCGCCAGCGCCTGCCGGGCCGCCGGCACCTGGTGAAGCCGAACGGCTGGTCCGGGCCGAACGCACGGGGTTGAAGCTCGCGGTGTTGTGCCGGACCGTCGCTATCGGTCTCTCTGCGCTCTGGTGGATCGGCTCAGGATTGCTGGTCGGCGCGGAGATTTCGCCGGCGGCGATCGGAATCCTGTCCGGTCTGACGGTGTTTGGCGTGGCGGCCTATCTGTCGATCGGCACGCGGTTCGATCACTGGTGGCTGAAATTCGCGATCTACACACTCGATATCCTGGCCGTGTGCGCGGTCTTTGCCTTTGTCCCTCTCCGGACTTCAAGCGACGTGCCTCAGATCATCGCCTTTCGGGCTTACGGCATCTATTTCCTGTTTCCGCTGATCGCGATGGCGTGTTTGTCGCTCTCTTGGCGGCTTGTTCTGTGGTGCGGCTTCGTCGCGGTGGCCGGATGGGCGGCCGCCTACTGGAGCGTCATACGCGCTATGCCGCGTCGCATCGAATGGCGCGATTTCCCAGCCAACGCTGGAGCGGCCGACTACGAAGCGCTGTTCCTCTCGATTGATTTTGCCGGAACGGGCAACCGAATTGTCGAAGCCGGCATGCTGTTTGCCGCCGCCGCCATTCTGGCACTTGCTGTTTACCGTGCGCGGCGGGTGTTTTTTGCGCAAGTCCGAGCGGAACACGACCGTGAAAACGAACGCGCCGCGCGTGAACGGGCTACAAGCGTCCTTGGCAAATATGTTCCGGAGGCGGTCGCACTGCGGCTGGTCGACGACACGGCGGCGCTTGCGCCGCAGGAAGTCCCGGGCGTCATCCTGGTGGCCGATATTGCCGGATTTTCGAACTACGCCGCCGGGCGCCCGCCGACCGAAGTGATCGCCCGACTGAATGATTTTCTTGGACAGGCGGCAAGTTGCGTGTCCGACCACGACGGCGCCGTGATCCTGTTCACAGGCGACGGCCTGCTTGCGTCCTTCAACACGCCGATCCCGCTGGAGGACCCACAACAGGCGGCGTTTTCTGCCGCCAGATCGATGGTCGACATCGCGCAGGCGGCGGGCTTCGGGCTCCGTGTCGGACTGGCCTTCGGGCCGATCGCCGCCGGCAGTGTCGGGTCTTCGGACCGCCAGACCTTCACCGTCTATGGCGATACGGTCAATCGCGCCGCCCGGCTGGAAACCATGGGCAAAACACTCCAAGCCGCGATCGTCCTGGACGCGGCGATGGCCGGCGCGCTGAACGGCGAGCCGCTCCGACCGGCGGGGTCCCACACACTGAAAGGCGTGCCCGGCACGGCCGAACTGTGGACCGCAGACTATCCGGCCGGTCCCGGGCAGGCGCCACCGTGAACCGCCGCGCCTAACCCTCTACCAACCCTCTACCGGTCCGCGCGGGCCGATTTACCGGCCTTCGGCCATCCGGAAATCCGTGCGGCTGCCTATTTGCAGACCGGTTTTTTTAGGATCGTCGGAGCCACAGCTTCGGCGTTTTTGTCCAGGACACCGGTCTTCAATCCGAAGAAACAGTCGCAATTGTCGCCTTTCTTGCCTGTCGATCCGTGAACGAAGGAGTGGAAATAGTATTGGGCGTGAACCGGTGAAATCTTCAAGAACACTTTTTGGCCCTTCATGTTCAGGCCCGGCGCATCCAGCCAGTGGACAATGTTCTTGTCATGCGCCTTCACATTGCCCTTGACCGTGGTCTTGCCTTTGCCCGTCTGCCGATAGCCATGGGCATCCCAAATGAATTTCTTGATGTCCTCGGTTTCCTTGTAGGGAAATTCAACTGTGTTTTGACCGACTTTTTGCTTTTTGTGTAATTTCACCTCCCTTGGCGTGCCGGCGTGAAAGGTGTGGGTGCCGTTTAGTCTTTGTCCTTCGGGACACAAGTACGGGAAGACCGTCTCCAAAGCCGCCCAGGTCTTGGCGTCCAGCCCGCCCGGTTTTTTGGGCCGGTTGACAATCTCGATCTCAAAATGCGGCTCGAACTTGTAGGTGCTGGTGATCAGTTTCTTTGCCTTGTCGGTCCTGTGATAGGGGCCGTAACTGGCGCCGCCAACCACGTTGGTAAACGTCCCCAGACCGCCGTGGTTTTTCTGTTTCGCGGACATGCGGATCACGCCCGCCTTGCACCGGCAGCCAATGCCAGGGAACATCTTTTTGATCTTTTCAACGAGGTCCTTATAGTCCTTCACCACCTCATCCAACGGCGATCCGGCATCAAAAAGGTCAACCACGGCGCAGGGATTTCCGGCGATTTTTTCCGAAAACGCACAGACTTTGACCGGAAAGCGCGAACCGCCGAATGGGATCGCATGGCGGATATCGATGCCAATTAGACTGTCGCCGAACAGAATGTCGACCGGCGTCAGTGTGTTGGAAATGGGCACCTCGATCGGCCGCCCGTCCATATCCAGAACCTGAACCTGGATATCAGCGTCAATCAGCGGCGACAGATCCTGCGCTTCAATGCCGACCAAAAGCTGATACGGACCAAGGTTGCTGGTTTCAAAAACGTCCGGCGCATCGACGCCGATCAGCAGTGGTTCGCCGGCCTCGTCGTTGGCCTCCGGCATAACCGGTTCGACGCCGCCGGGCTGCGGCGCGTCAACTTGAACATTCTGTTCTTGCGCAAAGCCACCTCCGGCAAAAACCACCAGGACAGGAAAAAGAACGGCCGCA
This sequence comes from Roseibium sp., assembly GCA_017643215.1. GTDB lineage: Bacteria > Pseudomonadota > Alphaproteobacteria > Rhizobiales > Stappiaceae > Roseibium. The sequence goes on from JAEPNV010000009.1 coordinate 198,922, forward strand.
ACCTGTCTTTGACACCACATGATCCTCCCTCCTCCATTATACGCTTTTTTCATGGTCCTATTTAAATCCCAAAATGAATACTTTTCTGTTCATCAGCCCTACGGCCGATCTATTTTTACTATACCATGTATGCCGTGGCTTTATTGTCTAATCTTTTGCAATGTTCAGGCTGAGATATGCGTTCAGCACATGGCAGCGATCCGGGCCGCCCCTTGCTGCGACGCAGCAATCCGGGCTAAGTACACGCGCTGCTGATCCGATCCATTCGCACGGCGTATTGCCTTCATCACGTGTCGCCTGCCTGACAGCCATCGAAACCGCCGAACCCTGGAGCCTGCCTTGACCGCACGCGCCGAGGCCCTTGGGCCCGTGTCATCCCCCCTTACGCCCTCCCGCGTCAAGACCGAGGTGCTGGCGGGTTTGACCGTCGCGCTCGCCCTGGTGCCGGAAGCCGTCGCGTTTGCCTTTGTGGCAGGCGTTAATCCGCTGGTCGGTCTTTACGCCGCGTTCTTCGTTGGGTTGATCACCGCTTGTATCGGCGGGCGGCCGGGCATGATCTCCGGCGCGACCGGCGCCCTTGCGGTCGTCATGGTCTCGCTCGTCGCGCAGCACGGGGTTGAGTACCTGTTCGCGACCGTGGTGCTGATGGGTATTCTTCAGCTTGGGGTTGGCGTGCTGCGCTGGGGCAAATTCATCCGCATGGTGCCGCACCCGGTGATGCTCGGCTTTGTCAACGGGCTCGCCATCGTGATCTTTCTGGCCCAGCTTGGCCAGTTCAAGGTCCCGGACGAGACCGGCGGGCTCACCTGGATGACCGGCAGCCAGCTCTATCTGATGCTCGGCCTCATCGCGCTGACCATGGCGGTGATCTGGATCCTCCCGAAGGTCACGACGGCCTTTCCCGCCCCGCTGGCCGGAATCCTGATCGTTTCGGCCCTGGTGCTGGGGTTCAATTTGGACGCCCGCTCCGTTGGTGACCTTGCGTCAATCTCCGGCGGCCTGCCCCAGTTTCATGTCCCGATGGTTCCGCTCACCTTCGAAACGCTGACGATCATTCTGCCCTATGCGGTGATTCTGGCCGCGATCGGGCTGATCGAATCGCTCCTGACCCTCAACCTCGTGGCCGATATGACGAACACGAAGGGCGGCGCCTCGAAGGAATGCCTGGCGCAGGGCACCGCCAATGTCGTGACAGGCTTTTTTGGCGGCATGGGCGGATGCGCCATGATCGGTCAGTCGATGATCAACGTGAAATCGGGTGCGCGGACCCGGATTTCCGGCATCGCAGCGGCGCTGTTCCTCCTGTCGTTCATTGTCGTGGCCTCGCCGCTGATCGAACAGATTCCTGTCGCCGCGCTCGTTGGTGTCATGTTCATGGTTGTCATCGGCACCTTTGCCTGGACCAGCCTCAAGATCATGCACAAGATCCCGGCAACGGACGCCATCGTGATGGTGATCGTGACCGGCGTGACCGTTTATGCCGACCTTGCGGTTGCCGTCGTTGTCGGCGTGATCATTTCCGCGCTGGCCTATGCATGGAACGCGGCCAAGCGCATCGATGCCCGCATCGGCACAAGCAAGGAAGGCTGGAAGGTCTACCGCCTGTCCGGGCCGCTCTTCTTCGGGTCGACGACGGGATTTGCGGACCTGTTCGATCCGGCGAACGATCCGGACGACGTCGTCATCGACTTTATCGACAGCCGGGTCGTCGACCACTCCGGTCTTGAGGCGATCGACGCGGTGGCTTCCAAGTACGAGGCGGCCGGCAAGCGGTTGCACCTGCGGCATCTGTCCCCCGACTGTCAGAAGCTCTTGCAAAAGGCCGGCAATCTCGTCGAGGTGTCGGTCCTGGAAGATCCGGATTACGGGGTCGCCGTCGACTACGGCCAGAAATTCGAACCGCAAATTTCAGCGCGCTGAGGCGAGCCGCCGGCAGTTCCTAAATCACATAGGATGCCAGTGGCCCGAAGCCATTGAAGCCGACGGACGAATAGGTCGTCGTATAGGCGCCGGTCGCCTCGATCAGCACCTTGTCACCGATCGAAAGACTGACCGGCAGATGATACGGCACCTTTTCGTAAAGGACGTCGACGCTGTCACAGGTCGGGCCAGCAAGGATGCACGGCGTGGTGGCATCGCCATCCCGGGGGGTCTTGATCGGATACCGGATCGCCTCGTCCATGGTCTCGGCCAGGCCGTGGAACTTACCGATGTCGAGATAGACCCAGCGCACATCGTCCCGATCGGACTTTTTCGAGATCAGAACGACTTCCGCCTCAATCATGCCGGCATCACCCACCATGCCGCGGCCCGGCTCAATGATCGTTTCTGGAAGCCGGTTGCCGAAGTGCTTTTTAAGCGCGCCGAAAATCGCGGTTCCATAACATGGAACACCGGGCACATCCTTGACGTACCGGGCCGGGAATCCGCCGCCCATGTTGACCATTTTCAGGACAATGCCGCGACCGGCCATTTCCTGAAAAATCGCCGCAGCCATGGAAAGGGCGCCGTCCCAGGCGTCCAGATTGGCCTGTTGTGAACCGACATGAAACGAGACGCCGTGGGCAACCAGACCCCGGCGATGGGCGTGTTCGAGCACATTGGCCGCCATCTCCGGATCACAGCCGAACTTGCGCGACAACGGCCAGTCGGCCCCGGCACCGTCGCACAGGACCCGGCAGAAGATCTGCGCGCCGGGCGCGGCGCGGGTGATCTTGTCGACCTCGGCGGCACAGTCGACGGCAAACAGCCGGACGCCACGGGCGAAGGCCTTTTCGATGTCCCGTTCCTTCTTGATGGTGTTGCCATAGGAGATCCGGTCGGCTGAGGCGCCCGCCGCAAGGACCATGTCGATTTCCGCGACAGACGCGCAATCGAAGGATCCACCGAGCCGTTCCAGGAGCGCCAGGATTTCAGGGGCCGGATTGGCCTTCACGGCGTAATAAACGCGTGTGTCCGGCAGGGCTTTTGAAAACGCCTCGAAATTCTGGCGCACGATCTCAAGGTCCAGGACCATGCATGGACCGCCTTCGTCACGCTGGCGTAAAAACTCAACGATGCGCTCGCTCATCGTGCGGTTTCCTGTCTTCTTCTGACCGCATGCCCATCTGCCATCATTAGGCGGGTCATCGGCAGCGTATCGCAAGGAACTGACGTCGATGGCGCGTCGTCGCCCGGAATGGAACCGAAGGGCAGCGCCAAAACGTCAGCGACGGTTCGGACTGGCAGCCGGTTTCGGCCACACCACCGTTCCGCGTCGGAAATGCCGTTGATTGGGACGGAAGAACGGCGCCGCACGTCGGGCAAGGATGTAACAAGTGCCTCTTTAGTGACCCCGGAGCTTGGACACCCCGGCAGAGACCAAAAAAGCCCTCTTACGTCGTTGCTTTAAGCCGTCCGGATCTGCTGCCCCGCCCCTTGGCGGATATTTTAAATGGCAGCGGCCCCTTAAGAGGGTTCCCTTTTGGATCCCCCATGAACGACCTCGGGCACGTGCGAATTTGGGCACGGCGGATATGCGGGTTTTTGCGTCGCATATCAAGAAAAAATTGTGCGTGGTCGACCATTGTCCATGCGGTCGGGTCCTGGCATGTCCTGACCCTTGCTCAATCCACGAAAAAAGAGGCCGCCCGCGGGGGACGGCCTCTACAAGGCGTTGGCCGGTTTTTGGGGGGCGATACACCGGCAGCGCCTTGGATCGTTGGCCCAGGGCTGACACCCGTCAGGGTTTAGTTACGGCCCTCCTGTGTGCGGGCTTGGTGACGATCCTTGCCGCCTCTGTCCCGCCAGCCGTGTTTGCCGCCGCGGCGCAGATCCGCGCGGGTCAAGACGCCGTCGTCATTGCGGTCCAAACGGCTGACCAGATCAGCGGTGCGGGCGGCTTGCTCTTCCGGTGTGACGGCAAGATCACCGTTGGCGTCCAGATGCTGGAACATGCGCACCGTTGGCCCGTTGGTCAGGGTCGTCCAAATGGCGGTGAAGTCTTCGAGCCCGAAACCGCCGGAGCCATTCCTGTCGGCCGAGGCGAACAGATTGCCGCGAACCTCTTCGAATTCGGCGCGGGTCATCTTGCCGTCATTGTCGGTGTCGAAGGTCGCAAAAACCATGCGAATCGGACCCATGCGGCCGGGCCCGCCCCAACCACCGCCGCGCCCGCGGCGTCCGGCCTCTTCGGTTTCACCTCCGGGTTCACGTTCCGCACCCTGCTGACCGCCGCCGCGATGTCCACGAACACGCTCCAGCACGCCGTCATCATTGCGATCCATCCGGTTGAACATGCGGTCGCTCACGCCGTTATACTCTTCGAGCGTCACTGTTCCGTCACCATCCCGGTCGAGCCGCTGGAAAGCCCGGACCCGGCGATCCTCACTGTGGTTCAGGAGTTCCGCCCGAAACTCCTCGAGGTCGACCGCGCCGTCCGTATTCGTGTCCGCTGCGGTGAACATGGCAGCGGCTTGCGCGTCTACTTCCGCCTGCGTGATCGCGCCGTCGTCATCGGCATCAAACCGGTCGAACAGGCGGTCGCCGCGCCCACCTCCACGCCCGCCCATCATCCAGCCCTGATGTTTGCCGCCGCCCCACCAGCCACCCATGTCCCTTGCGGAAGCTGTCGACGCCGCGGTCAGCGCGGTGCTGGCGACGCCCGCGGTCAGAACGGCAATGGCAATTGTCTTGAACGGTTTCATCCCAATCAACTCCTTGGGCTGTCACCGCAGGCCGGGCCTGCGATGGGATTGTCGCTGCAGGTCGAACCTGCGATGAACTGAAAGTAAGGACGGAATGTCGCAAAACTATCGGGCCTTAGCCCATGAAGTGTCGCGGCCTGTCGCGGATTTGGGATCTGATACAATTTGTTACACATTGCCTCGCCGAGATTGACCCTAAGTCATGGCAAGACGCTGGAAATATTACCAATTTGTAATCCGAAAAAAGGTGTTCGCATCAGGAGCCAACTGTGACCGCGCCGAGCCCACACATCCTTGTCGTTGACGACCATCGGGACATCCGGGAAACGCTCGCCCGGTATCTTGCCAAAAACGGATTTCGGACGACGACCGCAGAAAGTGCGGCTCACGCGCGGAAGGCGTTGAAGGCCGCGGCCGTCGATCTCGTTGTGCTCGATATCATGATGCCGGGCGAGGACGGGCTGTCGCTGTGCCGGCATCTGGTCGAAACAGATGCGTTGCCGGTGATACTGCTCACCGCGATGGCCGAAGACACCGACCGTGTCATTGGCCTTGAAATCGGCGCCGACGATTACGTAACCAAACCGTTCAATCCGCGCGAGTTGCTGGCGCGCATCCGCGCTGTTCTGAGACGAACCGTGCCCAGCCCCCGTGATCGCGATCCGGTCGAGCACGATCAGCTCTGGTTCGATGGCTGGCGGTTGAATGTCGCCCGGCGGGAGCTTTTCGACCCAGCGGGTGGCGACGTTCCGCTTTCAAGCGGTGAGTTTCAGCTCCTGAGGGCCTTCTTGAAGCGGCCCAAGATGGTGCTGACCCGCGACCAGTTGATGGATCTGACATCGGGCCGGACTCCGGTCGTGTTCGACCGCTCGATCGACAATCAGGTTTCCCGCCTGCGCCGGAAGATCGAGGCGGATCCCAAGGACCCTAAGCTGATCAAAACGGTCTGGGGCGGCGGGTATATGTTCACCGCCGTGGTTTCGGACGGCCCTGAATGATCAAGGCTTTGCTTTCCCGGATCTGGCCGCAAAGTCTCGGCGCGCAACTCATTTGCACGCTGCTTCTGGCAGTACTGATTTCCCAGATTTTCGTCGTCTGGATTTTTCACGACGAGCGCCGGATCGCCCTGATCCAGGTGGCGCGGGACAATTTGCTGATGCGCTCGATCTCGGTCGCCAAACTCCTTGAGGACACCCCGCCAGGGCTTCACGAGCGCGTGCTGGAGGCCTCTTCCAGCCGGTTTTCCGAGTTCTGGCTGAGCGAGACGCCGGTTGTGAGTGCGCCGGGCAGGTCGCGGCCGGAAATCCGTCTGCAGCGGTTTATGTCCACCAGCTTCACGCCGGCCCGGGATGTCTACATCCGCCTTGGCGATGACCGCAGACCGCGGGCCGCCGAGCGCCGTACCGACAATGATCGGCCGCAAGGCAACTGGAAAAACCGGCCGGGCCGGATCTTGGGCCGGCGGGTCGATCTCGCCGTTTCCATCCCCATGGCAGACGGCGGATACCTGAATGTCGCCACCAGCTACCGGCCGCCGCCGCGCGCGGTACTTCCGCTCATCATCCAAATGGGATTTATGGGGCTTGCCATATTCCTGATTGTTTTCCTTGCCGTCCGAAGATTGTCGCGGCCACTGAAAGATCTGGCGAAAGCCGCCGAAGACCTCGGCCGCGGCGCGCCCCTGCCTCCGCTCGCCGTCACCGGTCCAAAAGAAGTGCGGGCTGTCACACAGGCCTTTAATGACATGCAGGACCGGTTGACGCGTTTCGTGCGCGACCGCACCCGCATGCTCGCGGCCATCAGTCATGACCTGAGAACCCCGATCACCTCGCTAAGATTGCGGGCGGAATTCATCGAGGACGATGAAAACCGGGAGAAAATCATCCAGACCCTGGAGGAAATGGCCGCCATGACGGAGGCAACGCTTGCCTTTGCCCGCGATGAGGCCAAACGGGAAGACGGTCACCCAACCGATCTCGCAGCGCTGTTGAGCGAACTCACCGCGGATCAGCAGGCGCTCGGACATGACGTGACTTTCGCGCCGTCGCCGGCATTGATTGTGCCGTGCCGCCCGGTTGCCTTGAAACGGGCGCTCCGGAACCTGATTGAAAACGGCGTCCGCTACGGCCAGTCCGTCGAGATCGTTCTGTCGGAAACCGGTGGGGAAGTGCAGATCGCCATCTCGGACCGTGGCCCCGGCATTCCCGAAGACCAGCTGGACGACGTTTTCGAGCCTTTCGTACGCCTGGATGAATCGCGCAGCGAGGAAACCGGCGGCATTGGCATGGGTCTGGCGATCGCACGGTCGCTGATCCACGCCCATGGCGGCCGGATTGTCCTTGAAAACAAAGCCGGCGGCGGGCTGCGCGCGACCGTGCTCTTGCCAATGGGCCGGTAGGGCGATTAGTAGGCGGGGTGCCGACTAAGGATTGCGTTTAGCCACGCAACCGGCGTGTCACCATTTTTCGCCGAACGGCCGGGCCTCGGCCTCAAATGACCAGGCGGACCGCGGCTGCTGGGTCAAAGACCAGGCCAGGTCCGCGACATCGTCGGCCTTGACGAAAAAATCATCCGGTTTGTCGGCCATCCGTTCGCGCGTGCGCGGCAAGTCGACAACGCCGTCGAGAATGATCAACGCGACGTGAATGCCCATCGGCCAGAAATGCTTGGCGAGCGACTCCGCCAGACTGCGCTGCGCGGCCTTGGATGCTGCAAATCCCGTCGTTCTGGCGCCGCCCCGGCGCGAAGCGGTTGCCCCGGTGATGATGATCGCTCCGGCGCCTTTTGTTTTCATGGCCGGCGCGACGGACTGGGCGGCCTTCAGCAAACCTTGCGCGTTCACCCGCCAACCGAGCTCAAATTGCTCCATGGTGGTTTCTTCCGGCGATCCCCATCCACCGCCTGACCCGGCGTTGTAAAGAAGAACGTCCACCGGCCCCATGTCGGCTTCGATGGTGGCCAAGCACCGCTCGATCGCAGCCGGATCGGAGGCATCACATGACAACGCCCGGGATCCCTCGGTCAGCTCCGGCAACAGCGCCTCGCCAAACTCGGTCGTGCGGGACAAGAGCGCAATGACATAGCCTTCGCGGGCAAACTTCCGCGCATAAGCCGCGCCGTTTCCCGGTCCGACCCCGATGATCACGCACACTTTTTGTTTGGCCATGTTCATTGCTCTCCGATTTTTCCAGGACCCATCAACCGCCCACAATCCACGGGCATTGTCGACGTTCCTAAAAAGATGTGGGTGGCGTTGGCCAAAGCGCCAGAGGACCCGCTGACTAACCGGCCTTGTATTGTTCGTCCGTGACCGGCTCCAGCCAATCGGCGGCCGATCCGTCCTGTTGCTCGTGGATTGCCAGATGGGTCATTGCGGTTTCCGGGCCGGCGCCGTGCCAATGCTTGACGCCCGGCGGGATCCAGACCGTGTCGCCCGCACGGATCTCCCGCTGCGCCTCGCCCCAGACCTGGATCAGGCCCGCTCCGGACAGAACATGGAGTGTCTGGCCGAGCGGATGGGTATGCCAATTTGTGCGCGCGCCCGGTTCGAACGCCACCGTCACCGCCGCGACCCGGGCCGGTTCCGGCGCGCTGACAACCGGATCCTGCCAGACCGTGCCGGTGAAATAGGCGGAGTTTGCCCGTACCGTCGGCCGCTCGCCCGCTTTGAATATCTGCATGTGCTCTCCTCACCCGCGCCGCATTGATGGATCAACCGCCATGCGCCGCGCGGCTGTCCACCGGCGCCTGTTCACGGTCGAACATGCCATAGTCGCGGATCACACTCACGACCTTCAATCGGTAGTTGGAAAAAATACCCGCACGGCCGGCGGCCTGGGCCTTACGGTGCTGGGCCAGCCGGCGCCACGCATCCAGCGCGGCTTCATCGCGGAAGTAGGACAACGACAAGAGCTTTTCCGGATTGGTCAGGCTTTGAAACCGCTCAACAGAGATGAATCCGTCGATCTGATCCACGAGTGGCCGCATTTCGGCGGCCATGTCCAGATAGGCCTGTTTTTGATCCGCGTGCGGCTCGACTTCAAATATGACGGCAATCACGGGTGCGCTTCCTCCATGGTGGCGGGGTCCTGCTGAGCTAGCGGATCAGGTTCCCGCCCTGCAACAGAAAACCGACCCTGCGCGCCGACAAGGGGCTTTTGTCGCGCACAATGCAACAGACCCGGCCGGAGCCGGGTCTGTCGGTGTCAGATGTCTCGCAATTTGGAGGGGGGCTTTACGCCCTTGCGCGAAAAGGGCGCAGGAACCAATTCTCAGCGACCGGCATGATTTCCAGCTTGGACCGGTACAGGCTTGCCGGGAACCACGGCAAACGGTCGCGGCGAGAATTGAGACGGTGATTTACGAGTACACATTTTGCCACGTGCAAATTCATGGCCATCTCCTTTTGGATTTTTATTTTGACCGTACGCACCAACATAAGCGCAATGTGTGCGCCTTTCAAGCGCAATATGTGCGCTTTTCACATCAGCGTTTGATTTTCGCGTCCGTTTTCCGGTCCGGTCCGGCCGACGACAACCATGCCGAAATCCACTCTCACATGGTCACATCCAAGCAAATCTGATGGAACGGCATCCAATTGCGGCTCATGCCCCGGATTTAAGGCGAACCTTAACTATAACGACCTTTTTTGTCCCGATTTCGCTCGGATTTAACCCAAACCACTGACGTTTTTGCTTAACTCGTTCGGACAAGCGGTGGGGTTAACCGCGCCTTGGATGACCTTCGCATCCCGCGAATACATCTTTCAGGTTCTGTTTCACCGCGCGACGCCGAAATCAGAGGCTGGACATGTCAATTGAATTCGATTCCAGACCTGTAACGCTCGCCGGGCCTGCCCGATCGCGTATTGCGACCGCCTTTGCGGTCAGCCCGGCTTGGCCGGTCAACGCCATTCGGCTGGCAAGCCTCGTCGTCCCGGGCCTGTTTATCGCGATTGTCTTGCTGCAACCGGTTGAAGATCCGAAGCTTCTTTTCATGGATGCACTCGCGGCGGCCGAGCATTCCGGTGATTGCTGCAAGCCCTACTACGGTTTTGCCTCGACGATCGGCATCATGATCTGGTGCGCAACCGCGGCGGTTTGCCTGTTTTCCGCGGCGATCTTCGCATTGTGGCGCCGGTCGCGGGCCACGATCCTGTTCGCGGCGTCCGCCGGATTGTTTTCCGGCTGGCTTGGCTTCGACGATGCATTTCTCATTCATGAAGCCGTGCTGCCCAACATGGGCATTCCGGAAGGTGTCGTCATGGCCGTTTATATCGGGCTTGCACTCCTTTATACCGGCATCAGTGCCGGCTCGATCCTTGCCGCTGACAAATGGCTGTTCGCCGCGGCCTGTGCCGCGCTTGCCTTCAGCGTCGGAATCGACGCCGTGTTTCCGAATGTCGAGCGGACCTATATTTACCTGGAGGACAGTGCCAAGTTCTTCGGGATCTTCATGTGGGCGAGTTTCCACATCACCACCATGGCCTATCTGTTTTTGCGCCCGAACGGCACGAAACGCCCGCTTGGCACAAGCGCTGGTGATCGAGCCTGAACTTCAAAAGGCATCGGAC